>NZ_QMIK01000011.1 GCF_003316845.1 Cognataquiflexum aquatile
GTGCCGATCAAGTCGGCACTACACAAGGTAAACATCCAAGTGAACGATCACTGTATGCTTCCTCTCCGGTATCGTAAAGGTAAAAAAAATTAAAATAATCTTGATTTTAAAGATAGTACCTACACCTAGATTCACCATCAAAAGTCAAACTACACTCAGAAAGGGGTTCATGACGGAAAAGCCGTCAAACTTCTCAATAGCCTCCAATAAAACCTTGGGTAAAGATGAAATAGGTTAGGCTTTAAAAAACCCCCGAGGGGATTATTTCAAACTGGGAAATTAAGTTCACCTTCTAATAAACATTTTGAAAGGTAATCTAAACTTGCATTATGTAAATTTTTCCTCTTTCTAATTCTTGTTGGATTATCTAATTGTTCTCGAAGTTTAATTACGAAGGCTTTTTCGGGAAATAGCTTTTCAAAAATGTTTTTTCTATACCTGTTGATAAAGTAATGTCCTAGCTTCCAAATCTGTTCGTTGTCAAGTTTGTTAATTGTCCTGATAGTTTTATTTAAATTAAACTCCATCCAAAAAGGAGAAAAGCGATATTCTTTGTTTAGGTCTTGAACTTTTTCAATGAAAGCACTATAGTCGTTTTGGAAAAGTTTAAATAAATTTTCCAATTCATTGTCATTAGTTGTTTCCCTGAGCGAATTATTTATTTCTAGACAAAACCTAACTATTTCAATAACATCATCTTTAAATTCTAAATCCTCGCTAACTGACATGTAAAAATCTATATTTGAGAGGTATTTATAATTTGGTCTACCTTTTAAAATGCCTTTTTTAAATCTCTTTTTTAGTTTAATAAAATTTAAATTTAGAATGTTATTAAATCGAGTTGCGAAATGAAAAATTGTTCCATATTGTTGAAGCTGATATTTCCCTTCATCTAGGAATGATAACATTTTAAAAGTTTTTTCGCGGTATTCTTTATCGCTTAGGTTTAAACAATTAAAATAACCTAAATCATTTAAAATTTTTTCTTGATCAGGAACTAATCCATCTTTGATTATGAAATATGCCTCAAGCTCTTCCTTCAATTCATCGATCTTGAATGCCCTAGTACCTGTTATGTAATCAAAAATGGATTTAAAAAAATAGTAGTTCTTATTTGTATAATACTTCTTCTTAAAAATTTCAATGTAATCCAGTTCTTCGGATTCAACTCCTTTCTTTTTTATTTTATCTAAAAAGCTATTAGAATCAACAAATTCAAAACGACCTTTGTCTATATCAATTATATCTTCAAGGTTTGTAGAGTTTAGTAAACCAAGTTTATACTCAATAGAAATAGCTAAAGTGAAATCTAAAATGGCTTTTTGTTTTTCATTTTTTAGAACTGAAAAATTATCATCCGCTTGAAATATGCTTTCAATAGGGCCAAAAATTTGTTTGAAATGCTCTATAAAGAAAACTAAGTTTCGGAAATTGTTATTATTTACTTCAATGGTTCTTACAATTTCATCTTCTGAATTAATAAGAAATTTATGATAAATACTAAATGCAGATGAATATCGACTGTCGATTATTTGGTTGTAGATTTTTTTGGGATTTGGGTTGTACTGAATAGAAACTCCAATAACTTTCTCCCTTAGGTTAGATGAATAGTTCGTGTCTTTAATTAGTTGCTCCTCATTTGCAATAATAAGAATTTTGGCGCCTTGATTTTCTACTAAAGAATTTATAAATCCAAAAACGTCTCTTAAGTCCAGTGAATCACTTTTACGGTCTAAGTCGTCAAAACAAATAACTAATTCATCATACTTAAGCCAATCATCAGCATCTTGGTTTATATCTCCAATATATTTATCAATGTCCCCTGCTTGATTAAGTTGTGCAATACCTCGAATTATTGATTTCCCGATTCCTGCTGCAAGTTTAAGTCCCTTACTTTTAAGAATAGGAAATAGTTCTATGAAAATTGCTGTTTGTATTTCTTCTAAACTCTTGAAACCAAATAAGGAAATATGAATAGGAGTAAATTTTTTAGATTCGTCTTTTATCAAGGTAGTTTTTTTTATTTCTGGGGCAAGCTCATTTTTATAAAAATGTGTTTTACCAACCCCATATTGCCCGTTAATAATCACCGCATAATTTGTCTCTATTTTAAGATATTGTAAAACAATATCGATTTGATGTGTGCTCATTTTTATGTATTTTTTCATGGGGAATATTTAAATATCTGATTAGTTTATCATTAATCCAATCCTTCCTTCAAACATTCTGTTTATTCAAATCCTCTGTTTTCCATCCCCTAAACCCCACAAAAAAACCACCGCAATTGCAGTGGTATTTGAGGTTTGATTGTGTTAGTGTTAGTAGTAAATATTGTGATGTGCTTACCTGAGGGTAAAGGAAGGCAGCTTCATGATCTGACCACCGGCCATCGCGGACTCATGGGCAAGGATTCCTACGCAGGTGATATTGGCGGACTGTCTTGCATCAGGATAGGGAGCCCTTCCTTCGTGCAGGGCTGACAGAAATTCATTGACAAGGTGCGGATGCGAACCGCCGTGTCCCGCCCCTTGGATAAAGGAAAGGTGTTGGTTGTCATCCGAATCATACACCCCTGCGGTGGTGAAGGAAGCGATTTCCTTTGGCAGCAGGTGGGCATAATCAGGGATTTTGACCCGCTCGGGGACTTCCCCGGTATGGATGACGGAGTCCTCATGCTCGATCAGTGTCCATTCAAATGACTTTTTGGAACCATAGACATCAAAGCTTTCGCGGTATTGTCTCGCCGTGTTGAAGAGCGAGCGGGTAACTTCTGCAGAGAGGTCGGAGTCTTTGAGTTTGATATGGCAGGTTTCAATGGCAAAGGGAGAACCGTATTTTGGGATGAGGTTTTCGTCTATTCTTCCCGACCCAAAGCATGACACGTATTCGGCCTGTGCTTTTGGCAGTGCCAATACCGGTCCCACGCAGTGTGTCGCGTAGTGCATCGGCGGCAGCCCTTCCCAGTATCCCGGCCAACCGGCCATCTCCTGTTGGTGACTTGCTCTCAGAAACTGGATTTTACCCAATTCCCCTTTCTCATACATCTCCTTGACAAAAAGGAATTCACGGGAATAGATCACCGTCTCCATCATCATGTACGTCAGTCCTGTTTTCTCACAGGCTTCGACGATCTGACGGCACTCTTCCACAGTCGTGGCCATAGGCACGGTGCAGGCGACATGCTTGCCGGCCCTGAGTGCTTTGAGCGATTGCTCGGCATGGGATTGGATCGGGGTGTTGATATGGACTGCGTCTATGTTTGGATCTTTGAGGAGCTCATCGTAGTCGCTGTAGCGTTTCGCTACGCCAAAGGCATCTCCGATTTCATTGAGCTTGTCTTCGTTTCTTTGGCAGATGGCATACATATTGGCTAGCGGATGCTTCTGGTAGATGGGGATGAATTCCGCCCCAAAACCAAGTCCGACGATGGCGATGTTGAGTTGTTTTGGCATATGGCTTTTATGGTTATTTGTTAGAGGTTAAATGGTTATTGGGTTAATGGTTATTGGTTAAGGGTAAGTGGTAAGAGGTAAAAGGTAAGAGGTAAGAAGATTTTGGGGCTCTCCAGCTCCGTGCTCCCTGTGTGCTTTGTGGTGAAAGACCTCCCTAGTGTGTGAATTGTTTGCCGGAAAGCCAGTCCTTGAGGAAATGAAGTCCGCGGGAAGCAAATTCATCCTGACTTGGTGCAAGGGGTTTCCAGATGCAGACAGCACCGGCGAGTTCCTGCACATTTGGCGTAAAGCTCTCAATCGAAATCACTCCGGTATAGTTCACGGCAGCCAATCCCCTTTTGAAGGAGAACCAACTTGTCTGACCAGTTCCGGGGATGCCGCGGTGGTTTTCGGAAACCTGCACGTGGAGCAATTTATCCCCGACATGCCTGACGGCTTCTTCCAGATTGGATTCTTCAATGCTCATATGAAACCCATCCAAGAGCACTTTGGCAGCGGGATGGTTGATGTCTGAGATGAGCTGCATGAGTTCCTTCGTGGTATTGATCAGGTCAGTTTCGAAGCGGTTCAAAGCTTCCAAAGCAATCTCCTGTCCCATGGACTCAGCCATCTGGCAGACTTTGTGTAGGTTGGTGACGGCGCGGTCCCACTCTATCTTTCGCTGCTCGGGAGAGACGAGCCTTGCTTTTCCCACCGCAGAGTACATCGGCCCGGCCACGAACTTGGCGCCGAGAGCAGAACTGATCTCAAAGCATTTTTGCAGGTAGTCAAAGCTTGTCTTGTGAAAACTCGGATCATCATGCGTCAGGTCCCTTGTCGGCCCAAAAGCCCCACAAATGATGGGCTGCAGGCTGAATTCTGCAAGTGCTTTTTTGACGGAAGGAATGTCGATCAGATCCGGGTTTTCGACGGGTATTTCTACCGCGTCGAAGCCCATTTCTTTGATTTTTGAGAATAATCCAATTGTATCTTTTTGGAAAGGAGATGTCCAAAGCCAGGTGCTGACACCAAAAGTTGCATTTATTGCCATAATTTCCCGGTTTTTACTCGACGATCATTTTACCGTTCATGATGCGCCAATGACCCGGTACAGTACATACAAAAGGATATTCTCCTTTTTGGGTAGGTGCAGTGAAAATGATGGATTCGAGCCCTTCAGGATCCACAAGCTTGGAAGCGATAATGATCTCAGGGATATTGGGGACATAGTTTTTTTCGATTCCTTTTGGATCTCTTGCCATTTCGTCAGCGGCTTTTCCTACCTTTTCGAGCGAACCAATCTTGGCAACGATCAGGTTGTGCTGCATGAAATCTTTGTTTTCGAAGTCAATGATCACTTGCTGTCCGGCTTTCACCTTGAAGCTTGTCACATTGTACTTCATTTCATGGGGAATGACGCCGATCTTCACTACCAAGGCATTTTCCCTTGATACCGGAGAGGCTTTTTCAGGTCCTTTGGCCAAATATTCCTGCAGGTTGAAGTTGGGATCTTTGAGGCTGAGGTAGCTGTCTCTACCCATTCTTCCCCTTAGCCAAGAGAAACCTTCGTAGTCACCGACCTGATTTTCTTCACCCATGTCATTGCCGACACGGATTCTGTCCGGAGTCAAGGGAGCGGTAAATAGGGAAGGTGCTTTTGCTTTGGCAACCGGATTGTCATTGACCTGCAATGTCATCACTCCGCCCTCAAGGAGCTTTGCTTCCACCTTAAACAGTTCCTTTGGCAGGTTGCCGGCGGTGATTTTATAGGTTTTGCCGTTTTGTTTTACCACCCAATTCAAGGTAGATTTTTTTACAAAAAGGGAATACCCGTTCATCTTGTTTCCCTGCGCGGCGATGACTCCTTCGAGCGGTTCGTTTCCTTCCGCCAACTCGGTGACGATATGGATTTCTTTGTTGCTGACATCAGGAGGATAGACGATCGCTGCCCTTCTGTCGAGGTTGTATTGCTCGACGACAAGACTCTTGGTCAGCTTTTCTGTCAGGGTGTAGAGAGAATCTACTTTTTCTTCAGGGAAAAGCGTGGCAAGGTTTTGTTCAAAATAACTTGGATGGGCGAGTACCCCGGAAAAAATCACCTGAGGAAGATAGGCGTCTTTGCCGTTGGCTTCGTCCTGACTTGCTTCATAGATCAAAGAGCTGATCTCAGGAGATGTCGGGATTTCTGCCAACGCAAGGAAAGTAGCTTTCCTTACATTGAGGTCTTGGTCCTGATGGAGTTTGTTGGATTGGATCAGTGCAAAAGTTTCCTGTGTTTTTGGAAGAACTTCAATGGCGTTTTTCCTGACACCTGCAGAAGGGTGACTGAGTGCTTTGCCGACTATTTTGAGGGCATTGGCATCATCACCGCTCAGTGCGCCGAGGCCATGCAATGCCCAAAGGGCATGGTTGGCAGCGGTATTGAGACCGATTTCATCCACATCCGTATTTTCAACCAGCTTGTATAGGTCACCGATGATGCTTTTGTTTTGGGTTTCGACAATGAGCCTTTGGGCAGTCATTCTCCAAAACATGTTGTCGCTTTTCAAGCCTGCGATCAGGTCAGCGTTTTTGGTCGGATCAATGGAGAATCCTTTGTATTCCGGCGCGCCTCTGTATACCAATCTGTAAATCCTGCCGTGCTTGGCATCTCGCATCGGGTTGATGTAGGCATTTCCGGCACCGTTTTCAAATCCTTTTGGAGTAGGATTGTGCTGGATGATAAAATCATACCAATCCGCAATCCAAAGAGAACCATCCGGTCCGACTTCAGCATGCACTGGAGAGAACCATTCGTCTGAACTTGCTACGATATTGAAGCCGTTCTTTTCTTTGAATCCTGATCCGTCTTTGGTGATGATGGCATTGTGAAGTACCCTTCCTGTTGGTTCGGCCACAAAAGCCACCCTATTCCAATAGGATTTAGGGAAAGTTCTTGCTGTGTAGAAGTTATGTCCTGCAGCAGCGGTATAGCCGCCATGGTAATCCACCTGTCTCAAAAACTGCGTCAGGTGCGGCATGTCGTAGTGGCTGTCAATACCAAAGACGGTATTGTTCATCCCACCTGCAATGGGTCTTTTGACGTTTTTGTTGGTCATAGCCAAGTAGGCAGAGTGCTGACCGTTGGCAGTGGAAATGAAGACATTGAAATCTTCCGAGAAGCCAAGTCCCCAGGTATTGTTACTTGTCGAACCTAAAAACTCAAAATTGGATGCATCAGGAGCGAATCTATAGACACCTTGGGAGAAATTGAATTCCTGCCCGCCAACAGTTCCTTTGAAACCTGAATATCCCAAAACACCCCAAATGTTATTGTCATAGCCATACTTCAGGTTGGAAGGTCCGGCGTGTGTATCGCTTTTGCCCCAACCTGTGATCAATACTTCTCTTACATCGGCTTTGTCGTCACCGTCTGTATCTTTTAAGAATACAAAATCCGGAGCCATGGAGATGAGGATACCTCTGTTCATGGCCATGATGCTTGTGGGGATGTTGAGTCCATCAGCAAAGACAGTTACTTTGTCAGCTTTGCCGTCGCCGTCGGTATCTTCAAGGATTTTGATGCGGTCATTTCCGCCTTCAGTGCGGACTTCGTTAGGATAATCTTCTGTTTCGATCACATACAACCTTCCCTTTTCATCCCAACACATTGCCATTGGATTGACGATCTGAGGCTCAGAAGCGAATAGCTGCAATTCAAATCCTACAGGAATCTGAATCAATTTCATGGATTCTTCCGGAGAAAGCGGATGTTGGTATCTCGGTGCCGGGTCTTTGTTTTCGTAGTTTGGAATGACGGCCTCTTCAAAAACCGGTTGAGGGATTTTGAAATCGGCCACCTGCTTGGCTACATCATCTCCTATCGCCCAAATTACGCCATTGGCGACAAGGGTATGGAAGTTCGGCTGAGACCAAGTGCGTTCATTGTGTCCATAAGCGGTATAAAATACACGTCCTTTTCCTTGATTTCTCACCCAAGTCCAAGGCTCGCGGTGTCCGTTTTCTTCCCTTTCCATCAGGACGGTCATGTCGGGATTGATCCGGGTATGGATATAGGTTTCATCCCATGTTTCAAATACTTCCACGCCCTGCATTACGGGATGCTCAGCGGCAATGATATCAACCTTGAAATCACCCGTGCCATGCGATTGGAACTGTCCGCCTACGGCTTCGACATACCAATCAGAATTCTGGAAACAGAAAGAGGCACTGTGGAGGGGAATAAAACCTTTGCCGCTTTCCACATACTCTTTGAGGGCAGCTTCCTGTTCTACAGTAATACTGTCGTGGTTGGCATAGATCATGATCCCGTCATACTGATTCAGGTTGTCCAGGTTCAGGTCATTTGGATCAGAAGTATAGGTGAGGTTTATGCCTTTTTGGAAAAGTGGTCGAGCCAGATAAGGCATCAGTTTCTCCGAATCATGGTGCTTGCTGTCATGTCCGAGGAAAAGGATTTCTGCTCTTCTTGGCCCTGTGGGAAGCTCCGGTAAATTGGACTTTTTGCCACAACCGATGACAGAGAAGAGGAGAAGGAGGAGGAGTAAATGAGAATATCTCATGGATGGTTTTATTTAGGGGAATTTAGGGTTTATTGGAAGATTCAAATTCCACATTTATCAAATGGCAATCTTCCTTTTTTTTTGCTGATTATGACTTTATTTTGTTCAAAAATTTAATTTTCATGTATAATTATGGCATAATTGACTAATCATGAAACAGGCACTTCAAAAATCAAGGATTCCTGAGGACAAAGCTTTCGTTGCCAAAGCGCTTGTTGCCCCTAATTTTGACAAACATTGGCACTTTCACAATGAGTACCAATTGTTCTTGGTTTTGGAAGGAAAAGGGACAAGGTTTATCGGCGATCAGATGAAGCCTTTCCGTGAATTTGACATGGTTTTTACCGGTCCAAATCTCCCGCATCTGTGGCGGAACGACCCGCAGTACTTTGATAAAGACAGCGGCCTGAGGACCAAAGGGATTGTGGTGTACTTTGGCAAGGACTTTTTGGGAAATGCCATTCATGATAAAGAGGAGTTTGAAGGCATCAAGACCCTGCTCCAAAAATCAGAGCGGGGATTGGAGATAACCGGAAAGACCAATGAATTGCTCCGCCCTCAATTTGAGAAATTGACGGAATCAAAAGGAATTGACAGCATCCTGAAATTGCTGGAAATCCTGAAAGTCCTGTCCGAATCCTCCGATTGCCATCCGATCACTCAGGCCGGCTATATCAACACCAACAAAGAATCCGAAAAAGACCGGATGAGCAAGGTATATGAGTATGTAATGGAAAATTTCCGCCAAAAAATCCTGCTTGAGGAGGTGGCCTCCATGGCCAATATGACGGAAAGTGCTTTTAGCAGGTACTTTTCTTCGAGGATGAACAAATCCTTTTCGGAGTTTCTCACCGATGTCAGGATCGGGCATGCCTGCAAATTGCTCCATGAGATGGACGCCAATATCAGTGAAATCTGTTATGAGAGCGGTTTCAATACCCTTTCCAATTTCAACAGGCAGTTCAAAGAAAGGATCGGCGTGACTCCTTTGGTTTACAAAAAGGATTTCTTGAAAACACTTGGGTAGAAGAAACCCTCCAAGGGTTCTGAACCCTTGGAGAGTTGGATATTTATAGATCAATCCGCAGTCCCGCCTTCGATCACCTGACCAAAGAATATGGCATTGAGGAAAAGCTTGTTGGTTCCGTACCATATCGCCCTGAAGTTGGGGTTGTCTACCATGCCGATGACACGTCCCCGGCCGAGGCGCTTGACCTGAATGGCGCTGCTGTTTCTGACCATTTCGAGGTTTTCGGGATGGACATAGCCACTAGCCAAAGGCTTGTCTGTATAGACCATGGGATTGGAGTAAGGATTTTTTCCCGGTTCGAGCACTTGGTTGCTGTTTCTGAAAGTGAAAATTTCCGACTTGCCATATCCATAACCAATCGGATGGGTCACATCTAGCTTTGCATGGAAAATCGTACCGCTTGTCATCCTTGCTCCGGTGTTTTCTGTATAGTCTGCATAGGGTAGGTCAGGCTTTTTCTCTTCTTCAAGGGTATCCTTTTTGAAGGTAAAAGAAACCAATTCATTGCTATTGAGCCAGGTCATGGCATTTCCCCGGGCGATCAAAGTATTTCCGGCACTTGCCCAGGATTTGATTTCTTCGGCTTCGGATTTTCCCCAACTTGAATAATTGCCATTCGGCATGATAAGGACATTGTACCTGCTGAGGTCTGTATTTCCCAGTCTTTCTACAGGGAGCAAAGTTATCGGCATGTCAAATCTTTGGTCTAGCAAATGCCACATTTCACCGGCTTCTCCACTCGCTACACCTGTCCCGACCAAGACGGCGACTTCAGGTTTTTTCAGTACATCTATGCTTGGTGAACCGATATTGACACCTGCAGTATATCCCGTGCTGATGCCATAGACGGTGATTCCCGTTTCGGCAGCAAGGGAAGTTAATGAAGAGTGAAGTTTGGTGGCAGCATCTTCTTCAGCATCTCTTTGTGTACTGACTAGAATACTTCCTCTTTTCAGGACCTTTCCGTCAGCAAGGGTGATCGGTTCATGGGTCAGGCGAACCAAAAATCCTTCATCCATCAATTTGTAAGCAGCCTTTGGCGCATAATAATCTGCCCATTCAAAGGCGTAGGCATAGGCGTTTTTTTCACCGATCAGGGCTCCGGCTTTTTTGCCAAAATCCTCCTCGAGAAGTGTGACATCGGCAAGATTCATGATTTTGCTGCTCAGCGCGGTGTAGTCAAGGTTGAAGGACATCGGCAATGTCCATGCGGAGACGTCGTAGAAAAGACTGTCTTGAAAGTTGTTTCGGGTTTCAAAGATCGCTTTGATCAGCTTGTATTGGGGCTGGTCAAGGGGGACGATATAGGCTTTTTCTTTCTCAAAAGAGACACCGTTGACAATGATATTTTGGTTGAGGGAGTAGACATCGATCTGATGCTGTTGAATCATTTCAGCCAGGTGAAAACCACGTGCGGCATCTGCGGTATCACCAAAGATATATGCCTTGTTGGTGTCCACGGCAGATTCTTTCAAGGATTCAGCATAGAAATCCTGCATAAACTTGTTGATTTCTCCCCGCATGTTTTTGGCGGCCTCAAAGGAACTCACGCTGGTGCGGAACTGATTTCTGATTGTAAAGGAAAAAGGCAGCGGTCCGTAGATACTTTCCTGCAAATGCCCTCTTGAAGAAGCCTGCTCAAACAAAATGCCTATCGAACCCTGGATATCCGGATAAGTGGAGCCATAGCCAAAATAATACTCGTCAAAACTTTCCCTCGAATGGTAAAGGGAACCCATCTCATCCATGGCCTTGGCGTGGTATTGGGCGATTTTTTCAGTCAGTTCCAGATTTTTCTTTGGAGTCAGTGGATGGTCCCGGCTTGGGATTCCCGGCTGAAAAAAGAATGTGTTATTGGTTCCCATTTCATGGTAATCCAGATAAATATTTGGAAGCCATTCCTGAAATTTAGCAACCCTGTTTTGTGATTCCGGATGCTGCACGAGCAGCCAATCCCTGTTGAGGTCAAACCAATAATGGTTTCCTCTTCCGCCCGGCCAAGCTTCGCTGTGTTCACGGTTTGCAGGATCGCCGTTGAGGTTGTATGATCGGTGGGTATTGACCCAAGAAGCGTAGCGGTTACTTCCGTCAGGATTCAGTGCGGGATCTATCAGGACGATGATATTTTTCAGATCTGCCTCGATTTCATTGGCAGCTGCAAAATGGTAAGCGGTCAAAATCGAGGAATTGATAGCACTTGCCTCATTGCCATGGACCGAATATCCCGCTGCCATGACCAAGGGCATTTTATCAAAATCAATCTTGGCATTTGGGTCACGGAGTTGCTGTCTGTCGGATTTGATTTTATCGATGTTGGCGAGGTTTTCGGGAGAGGTGATCGTCAGCATGATTTGGGGCCGCTTTTCATAGGTATATCCGATGATTTCAAACTTTACCCGGGGAGAACTGTCTGCAAGTTTTTCAAAATAGCGGATGACCTGATCGTACCCTGCATTCCATTCGCCCACTTCAAACCCCAAAATGTCTTTTGGCTTGGGGATTTTTTCATTGTAAGTAAAACCTGGGGGAAGGTAATATTGAAGGGAGATGTCTGCGGTTCCGGCAGGACTTTTTTGTCCAAAAACAGAGAGGGTGGACAAAAGGAAAAACAGGAAAAGACTTTGTAATTTTTTCATGGGAAGGTGGTTTTGAAGGCGGAAAGGAAAATAAGGAAGAAAATTTATTTTTTGCCAATTCGTTCACAAAATGCAATGCTTCCTTATTTGTTCAAATACCCCTCGTGTAAAAGCTTATATTGAAAGATTTCATTGTATTTTATAATTCACGCAGAGACGCAGAGGAAAAGGAAAAAAGGAGGGAATTAAAAATGCTGAATGAATAATGGTTTGGGAGGTACTATCATCGGCGGGTGATATGATCCTGAAGGGATCAAATAATAATAACCCCGAGTAATCCCGATAGCTATCGGGATTACTCGGGGATAAAGACAAAAAATACGATTTTGGTTTTTGGCCGAAACAAGGAGAAGAGAGTTATTAGAGTTTCCGCCAAAAACAGTGAAGCTCAAAATCCTTTGCGTTAAAAAATATACCCCACGCAAGTACGCAGAAGAAATAAAGAAAAAAGCACATGATGCAACGTAAGCAAAAGATTAAACCACCAAGGAACAAAAGGGAACAAAGAGAATAAGAATACAAAATTTTCCAAAGTCGGGTGTTTGAATATGCTTTCGCAGTATAAAAAGGTCAAACACAAAGGAACAAAAGGGAAAAAGATCGGGCTTTTGTTTTATTTGTTTCTTTGGGTTCAATAAATACTGATGTAATATTATAAAACAAAACTGCCCTTCGGAATTACCTAAGGGCAGTTTCATGGTTTATATCAATTTTTTACCAAAATCTAAATAGGTATTTTAAACCCACCTTTCACCTCTTACCTGTCACCTTTTTTTTCTACCCTTTAGCCAATAACCTATTTATTCCACCGTCACCGACTTCGCCAGATTCCTTGGTTGATCGACATTACAGCCTCTCATGACTGCGATGTGGTAGGAGAGTTGCTGCAAAGGAACCACTGCAATTAAAGGTACAAAGGCTTCTTCAGTATCAGGGATTTCAATCACGTGGTCAGCGAGGCCTCTTACAGTCGTATCGCCTTCGGTTACTACTGCGATGATTTTACCTTTTCGAGCTTTCACTTCCTGAATATTGCTCACCACCTTATCATACGAACTGTCTTTGGTCGCAATGAATACCACCGGCATTTCTGCATCAATCAAGGCAATAGGGCCATGTTTCATCTCCGCCGCAGGATAACCTTCAGCATGGATGTAGGAAATTTCTTTCAGTTTTAAAGCACCTTCCAAAGCTACAGGGAAGTTATACCCTCTTCCCAAATACAGGAAGTTGCGGGAATCTTTGTACTCGGCTGCAATGACTTTGATTTTTGCATCAAGTTTCAGTGCCCTTTCGACTTTGGATGGAATAGTAGCCAATTCATTCAACAAATGCATGTACCGTGTTTCAGACAAAGTGCCTCTTTGGTATCCCAATTTCAAGGCCATCATGGTCAAAACAGAAATCTGTGCCGTGAAGGCTTTGGTGGAGGCCACTCCGATTTCAGGACCTGCGTGGGTATAGGAACCCGCGTGCGTTGCCCTCGGGATCGAAGATCCCACGACATTACATACTCCGAAGATGGTCGCTCCTTTGGATTTGGCCAACTCGATGGCGGCCAAAGTATCGGCTGTTTCACCTGATTGGGAAATGGCGATGACAAAGTCTTTTTCTGATATGACGGGGTTTCTATACCTGAATTCGGAAGCGTATTCTACTTCCACAGGGATTCTTGCAAATTCCTCAAAGAGGTATTCGGCTACCAAACCCGCGTGCCATGAAGTTCCGCAGGCAGTGATGATGATCCTGTCGGCATTTTGGAATTTGTTCATATAATCCCTCAGGCCACCAAGTACCAACCTGCCGTTTTTGGCATCCAACCTCCCCCGCATACAATCGGCAATAGACCTTGGCTGCTCGTTGATTTCTTTCAACATGAAATGCTCATAACCGCCTTTTTCGATGGCTTCGAGTTCCATTTCCAATTGGTTGATATATGGATTGGTCTCGACGTTCTCAATGGTTTTGATCTGGAGCTTGTTGTCACGGATGACCGCGATTTCATAATCATCCAAATAGACCACCTGATTGGTGTATTCAATGATGGGAGTGGCATCTGAAGCCAAAAAGTATTCATTCTCGCCAACGCCGATCACAAGCGGTGAACCCTTTCTTGCCGCAATCAGCGTGTCAGGTTCTTCAATGTTCATGATCACGATGGCGTAAGCACCGACTACTTTGTGCAAAGCCAACCTTACTGCTTCCTCTAGGCTGCAATAATTATTAAAATAGATGTCTTCTATGAATTTGATAAAAACCTCAGAGTCTGTTTCACTTTGGAATTTGTACCCCTTGTTGATCAGGTCTGTTTTCAAGACATCATAATTTTCAATGATGCCGTTATGGATCATTGCAAATTTTTCATTGGAAGAATAATGGGGATGGGCATTGACATCATTGGGTTCGCCGTGGGTGGCCCAACGTGTATGTCCTATGCCGATTTTTGAATTCAGGTTTTGGAAAGAACCAAGATGGTTTTCCAATTCTGATACCTTGCCCTTTTTTTTGTAAATACTCAGGCCGTCTTTGTTGAGAAGGGCTACCCCGGCGCTATCATAGCCGCGGTATTCCAGTCTTTTAAGTCCTTTGATGATGATTGGCAGGGCTTCTTGTTGCCCCACATAAGCTACGATTCCACACATATATAAAAATTTAAAAGCCCAAATCTAAACTTTTTCGAATTACAAGTGCAAATTCTAGGTGAAAAATTATACTTCTACAAAATTTCTCGTGGATTGCTCCGACTTCTTTAAAATTACTTGCCTACAAAGATCTGCTTCTTGAATAAAAGATTTTCAGTTTGATGGTGTTTTGGTCAAAAACATAATCTCTCAATGATTGAATGATACTTCTGTCCTGGGTGGAGGAACCAGGGTATAAAAGGAAGTCTTTTCTGACCAGTTTTTTTCTGTAAATAGCATTCATATGCGAGGTAATGAACTGTCTGTAATTCTTTTCATCCTTGATGAAAGCTAGCAAAGCAGGTTGGTCAGAATATATTGGTTCTGAAGTGGTGGGGTCCACCTGAGTCCTTCCATCGGGCTGTACCGCCATAGGAAGTCCATCGGTCCTAAAGAGTACCTCATTGGTTTCATTCGTGAAAAACATCATGTGGAATTGTGGAGGTAACCTATCTTTAGAATAGTTGACCAAGGGACCCATTTCTAATGTCACTTGATTGAAATTCGCATTGACCAATGTATCCAAAAATTCATCTAAGGGGCTCATGTCTAATTTCACATACATTCCAAAAGTAGATTTGCCACCTACAAATTGGCCAACATCATATGCGGTAGTGGGTTCAGTAACACCCTCAATTGGTGTACCTGTGGGATCGTTGATCACTTGACTGAAATGTCTCGCCAAATTGAAATTGATTCCTGTCGCGATAGGATATGCCCGAGAGACAGTGTCTCCTTCGTTTTTGAAGTAAAAAATAAATCCGGTGTTATTTCCCACAATTGTGCTGAAACCTACATTTTCACCTTCTTCGGCTTTGAAAGCAAGGCCGGGCAAAAACTCACGAAAGGAAAAGATATCCTGAAAATACCTGCCGTTTTTTAATTCTGCGAAAATTTCTTGGGTCAGTGCATTATTGATTTTGGTAGATACGATAGTATCCTGCCTGTCGGTAAAATCAAATTTGGCACTAAAAGAAGGGGTAGGTTCGTAGGCTACACTGCTGAAATTAAAATAATCTACGTCCCTGATCTGCTCTGTGAGTAGGTGGACGTGTATAGTTTTGGGATTGATGGTATCTGCCGTCAGAACCTCCCGCATGTTAATCAGAAACCTGACCGAATCCAGGACTGCATTTTCTTTGGGCCTAGCGATATCCCTGTTGAAGAAGAGTCGGGTATACCCTATGCTTTCTGTCTTTCCAAAAAAATCACTTTCTTCATTTCCGTATACGAGTACACCGCTGTTGGTGGTACTCAGGGAATCTTGTAGGACTACAGTAGCAGACAGGGATATTTCTTGGTAGAATACCCCTATCTGATTGTTTTCCGGATCGAGTTCCAAACCTATATTGGAAGGATCCTCACAGGAAGTTGCAATGGTAAGAACAATGAATAATATCGCGGACAGCTTAGCCGGCCAAGTCATTATAGATGTTGTAATAACTTTCAAAAAGTTTCTCTTCTTCGTTGTTAATCTCACACTGTTTTTCTTTAGAGCACTCCTCGATGAGTTTGCTGAGGTTTTCGGATATGTCTTCACTTTTGATGACTACGTCGGCATATTCCATTCCTATTTTTAGGAAGCCTTCGTAATCTTTGGATTTGAGTGGTGCAAGAATGGCATCATCGATATCCACCATTTTGACTTTCTCAAACAAATCGTCGCCAAATTTATGGGTAAATCCGGTATTGTAAATAGCAAAAACCGATTTTGTATCCTTAAAGAGAGGCTCGTTTTTGTAGGTAGTTTTGAGGTACATGGGGATCAGACTTGTCATCCAATCATTGCAATGTACCACATCAGGAGCCCAGCCTAATTTTTTTACTGTTTCTATGACTCCTTTGCAAAAGAAAATTGCCCTTTCGTCATTGTCTTCGTAGAATTTTTCATGCTTGTCATGAAACACACTTTTTCTCTGGAAATAGTCTTCATTGTCGATGAAATAAACCTGAAGCTTGGCATTTGGAATGGAGGCAACCTTGATGATCAAAGGTTTCTCTTCTTCTCCTACGGCAATGTTGATCCCTGACAGCCTCACTACTTCATGCAATCTGTTCTTCCTTTCATTGATGAGCCCAAATCTCGGCACAAGAATACGGATTTCCATCCCCATTTCCTGCATCGCCTGGGGCAGGGCCCTGACGAAATTTGCCACCTCAGAAGTCTGTAAAAACGGATTGATTTCACTTGCAACGTAGAGAATACGGAGTTTGGACATACCTTGTTGTGTTTAGATGAGTGATAATAAACGCACAAATATACAAAAAAAAGCGGTAAATCCATTGTATTTCTAAGGAATAACATAGTTTTGCCTCTATTTTACATTCGCAAAGTACAACAATAGTGTATATCCTTGGGACCAAAGAAGAGGTAAACAGTAACCTTCAAATTTTCCGAAACCGCAATAAAACCATTGGTTTGGTGCCCACCATGGGCGCTTTACACCAAGGTCATTTGGAATTAGTCAAAATCGCAAAACAATATTCTGACCTTGTGGTAGTGTCTATTTTCATTAATCCAACCCAATTCAACAACCAGGAGGACTTTGAAAAATATCCAAAAACTTTGGATAAAGACTTGGAACTGTTGGATAAATCCGGGGTGGATTACCTTTTTCTGCCAGATACCATGGAGATTTATCCCTCAAAGCCTATGCTCTCCATAGATTTTGGACATTTGGATAAAATTTTGGAAGGTTCCTTTCGGCCGGGCCATTTTAATGGCGTGGGGATAGTTGTTTCCAAACTGTTAAATATTGTTAAACCCCATCATGCCTACTTCGGACAGAAGGATCTGCAGCAGGTGGCGATCATCAAAAGGCTTGTCCTTGACCTTTCATTTGATGTCAGAATAAATGTCGTCCCCACTGTCCGTGAAGAAGACGGGATGGCGCTTTCTTCCAGAAACCTCAGGTTGGATTCAGAATCCAGGCAATCGGCAAGGATTATTTCCAAGGCATTATTTTTAGCAAAATCAGAACTTTTAGATGGCAGACCTTGGTTAAACATCCGGAAAAAGATCAACCAGATGTTTGAATCCGAGCCAAAAGCGAAATTGGAATATTTCGAATTGGTAACTTCTGATTCCTTTTACGTATTAGAGGATATCGGAGAAGAGAAAAATGTTTCAATCTGTACCGCGGCTTACTTCGGCGATGTCAGGTTGATCGACAACATTTCCATATTTGATTAAATTCGCGCAAAATTTCCCCACATGCACATTCAGGTTTTAAAATCTAAAATCCACAGGGTAAAAATTACCCAGGCAGAATTACATTATGTCGGTAGCATTACCATAGATGAAGACATCTTGGACGCTGCCAATATGATAGAGAATGAAAAAGTAGCCATCGTCAACATCAACAACGGCGAAAGACTCGAAACTTATATCATCAAAGGAGAAAGAGGAAGCGGCATGGTTTGTCTCAATGGTCCCGCTGCAAGAAAAGCGCAGGTCGGCGATATCGTCATCATTATTTCCTATGCTTCTATGGATTTTGAAGAAGCTAAAAAACACAAACCGGTCATCGTATTTCCTGATGAGCACAATAAACTGATTTAAAGGTGAAATTAAACCTCAAGCAATGGGTCCAGGTGGCATTGTCTATGATAGTTGCCGTCTGGATTTTTTGGTTTTTGTACAAAGACATCAGTCTAGATAGTCTCTTGAAGGCAGTTTCAGAAACCTCCTTCCTTTTGATAGGGATTTCTGTTTTGGTTTCCCTTCTTGGATTTTGGCTTAGGGCCTGGCGATGGGCACTCCTTATAGATGCTGATCAATCCATTAAAACCCAGACTTCACGGACTTTTTGGGCACTCATGGTTGGTTACTTGACCAATATGCTTGTGCCGAGAGCCGGAGAATTGGCTCGCTGTGGGGTTTTGGCAAAAACCGATGGCTTACAAATGGGCAAATTATTCGGGACGGTAATCCTCGAAAGAACAGTTGACCTTCTATTTCTCGTTTTCACCATCTTCCTGGCATTTGTCATTGAAAGAAACCTGTTTCTGGAGCTTTTTTCGGAACTTGTTTCTGTGGAAACTTTGGTAGAAAAAGTAACCCAATACCTTCCTCTTCTAATCGGAGGCTTATTGGTAATGGCCATTTTCTTTTATTTTGCTTTTCTGAAATACAGAGAAAGTAATATTTTTAGAAAATTAAGGCACTTTACCCGCGATTTGGTCAAAGGCATCATCAGCATCAGGCAAGTCCGAAACCAATCCGGGTTTTGGGGAAGCTCTTTTGCAATCTGGATGATTTATTATGTTACCTTGGTTTTGGTAGCTTGGGCCATACCTTCTACTGCCAACTTGTCACTGAGCTCACTGCTGATGGTGATGGTAATGGGAAGTATTGGCATGGTTGCACCGGTTCAGGGGGGGATTGGGACCTTTCACGCATTGGTGGCCTTTATTTTGATAGCTTATGGTCTGAGTGAGGCGGATGGGAAAATATTCGCTGTGATCGTTCATAGCAGTCAGGTTTTGACGATTGTTATCCTTGGGCTTGTTTCCTTGGGAATTGTCTTTAAAATAATTGGCAAAAAAGTATCCAAATCTTCTTAATTTCGTAAACACTTAAGCAAAAAATAAAAACTATGATTATTCTAATTCTTATTGTCGTTGTCTTCGCAGGACTTGGATTTGTGGTTAGCTCAAAGCTGAAAAGCAAGTTCAAAAAGTATTCACAGACTCCTTTGATGGCAAATCTTTCAGGTAAAGAAATTGCCGAATTGATGTTGGCAGATAATAATATCCGTGATGTCAAGGTAGTGTCTGTGGAAGGTCAGCTTACTGACCACTATAACCCTATGAACAAAACGGTCAACCTCAGCCCGGATGTATTCTATGGCAGAAATGCAGCTGCTGCTGCTGTGTCCGCTCACGAGTGTGGCCACGCTGTGCAGCATGCGCGTTCTTACGCTTGGCTCAATCTCCGATCTGCCATGGTTCCCGTACAGAACGCGAGCGGCAAAATATTGAACATTGTATTGATAGCTTCTTTATTTGGAGGCTTTATGTTGGGTCTTCCAAAAGAATTTATTGGGTATATAGTAGTAGGGTCATACAGCATCTTGACTTTATTCACCTTGGTGACATTGCCTGTAGAATTTGATGCAAGTAATCGTGCCTTGGCTTGGGTAAAAGAAAGAAACATTGTCACACCTTCAGAGTTTGAAATGTCCAAAGATGCTTTGAAATGGGCAGCTATGACTTACGTAGTAGCAGCACTTGCCTCATTGGCAACTTTGGCTTACTATATTTTCGTTTTCTTTGGAAACAGAGATTAAGGAAACTTAAATTGACCAAATGAGTTTACTTTAAGGGGCAAGAAATTGCCCCTTATTTTTTTTTCTTATATCTTCCGACCGAAATTATTAACCCAAATATTCTTATGAATTTTGAATATACAGAAGAGCATATAGCCGTCCGAGACGCCGCAAGGGAGTTTGCCCATTCCGAACTATTGGCAGGTGTAATTGACAGAGATACAGAAGGTAGGTTTCCCAAGGAGCAGGTCAAAAAAATGGGTGAACTTGGATTCATGGGCATGATGGTAGACCCCAAATACAACGGGGGAGGAATGGACACCATCTCGTATGTGTTGGCGATGGAAGAAATTTCCAAGATCGATGCCTCAGCCTCGGTCTGTATGTCGGTTAACAATTCCCTGGTTTGTTGGGGTTTGGAAAAATATGGTTCTGAAGCGCAAAAAGAGAAGTATTTGAAGAGATTGGCGGCCGGTGAAATCATCGGTGCTTTTTGTCTGTCAGAACCAGAAGCCGGTTCGGATGCTACTTCCCAAAAGACTACTGCTGAATTGGCAGGTGACCACTACGTCCTCAATGGAACAAAAAACTGGATTACAAATGGCAGTTCGGCCTCTGTCTATCTTGTCATAGCCCAGACAGATGCTTCGAAAGGTCATAAAGGGATTTCTGTATTTATTGTAGAAAAAGGTCAGGAAGGATTTGTAATTGGAAAAAAAGAAGATAAATTGGGCATTCGAGGCTCTGACACCCATTCCTTGATGTTTTCTGATGTAAAAGTTCCTGTTGCCAATAGGATTGGAGAGGAAGGATTTGGTTTTACTTTCGCCATGGAAACACTCAACGGCGGAAGAATCGGAATCGCAGCCCAAGCATTGGGTATAGCTTCAGGAGCCTATGAATTGGCACTTGCTTACTCCAAGGAGCGGAAAGCTTTCGGAAAGCCTATCAATCAGCACCAAGCCATCCAATTCAAATTGGCGGATATGGCTACCCAGATTGAAGCGGCAAGGCTTCTTGTCCTAAAAGCTGCTTGGCTGAAGGATGAAGGAAAGGATTATGCCTTTGCAAGTGCGATGGCAAAACTCTATGCTTCTGAGGTTGCGATGAATGTCACCATTGAAGCAGTTCAGGTTCACGGTGGCTATGGTTATGTCAAAGAGTACCATGTGGAGCGTTTGATGCGTGATGCAAAAATTACACAGATTTATGAAGGAACAAGCGAAATTCAAAAAATAGTCATATCAAGAAGTATAATAAGATAATCAATTTTTATTTGGTAAAAAGGGCATAAAATCTATTTTTTATGCCTTTTTTCTTTTTATATCAAAAAAATATTGAATAATCACCTTGCTTTTAGAAAATTGTGATAGTTTTACGCCACAACCTATAATAACTGCTTTCATGGAATATTACAATAAGGTAATCGAATCTGTCGGGGTTAGGTTTCTGAAGGGAAACAATTTTAAAATTGAAAAACCTGTGACAGTATTGGATTACAGTGATACTGAAAATACCGTTTTATTGCTTCACCAGGGATCACTCAAGTTTTCTGAAGAAATGGAATTGGTAAACGAAGGAGAAATTCTTTTTATTCCTGCGGGAAGAAGGACAAATATTTCTTTTGGCCAACAGGGAAAAAAAACCGAAACCAATATTGAAGGATTTTTAGACAACAAAAGGAAATACCTTCAGACAATATCATTCAAGGAGATAAAAAGTGTCGAAGAGGATTGTGTCACCATCCTTAATTTTGAAGCAAAAGTCTTTGATGTCGTCAACTTTTTCCACTCTTTGGGAATTCCCCCATTCGTCATCAGGTTCAATGACCGGATAGCGACCATAGTGGAAGATATCATCAAAGAATCGGAGCAAAACACCCCTGGAAAAGAAAGGGTAATCAAGCTATATACGGAGCTTTTGGTGATTGAAATTGTCCGTCACGTCCTAAAGAACAGGTTGTTTGTCGAAGAACTTTCTACAAACAGCACTTACTTTAAAGATCCTAGGCTGATTGATTTGTTTAATTATATCAAGAAAAATATTGGTGGAGACTTGTCCAATAAAGTTTTGGCCAAAGTTGCCAATGTATCCGAGGATTATGTGGGTCAATATTTCAAAATGTTGACCGGAATCAATCCGCAGGATTATATTGAATACCAAAGAATGGAGGCGGCAGTGGAACTGCTCAGAACATCCAAGAAAAGTATCCGCGATATCGGCAAAGATGTAGGCTACAAAGATACAGCCTACTTCTGTAGAAGATTTAAGATGATGTATGGTTTGCCTGCCGGAAAAATGAGAAGACGAGAATCCTTGATCAACGTACAATAAACCCAATCAATTTGACTAAAAAAACCGTCCCCTGCCTAGTTGGGGGACGGTTTTTTCATGTTATTCCAAAGGAGATTTTTAGAATTCTACAATAATCCCAATGGTCGGAAGGATAGTGCCCGCAGGATTGTCTATAAATCTCATCTGGTACCTGGTCGGGTCATTTGGGTCAATTTTGATATTTCCGTCAGTATCCCTTACCGGAATCAAAACCGGAGGTTGTTCGGCCTGAAAGTTGAAAACATTCTGCACATCAAAATACCAGTTGAGGTTCCATTTATTGAAGAAATACCGCTTGTCAACCCTGAAATCAAGTTGGTTGAATGCTGAAAGTCTTTGACTGTTGATCTGATTGAAATCCAAAACTGCACGTCCGGTCAAGTCCCAAACTTCTATCAGCGAAGAAGTTTCTACATCCACAGGAGTGAATGGTAATCCTCCCAAATACCTCCATCTGGCACCGATTTCCCAGTTTTTCTTGAATCTTCTTCCTGCTGTCAAGCTGACAATAACCCTGTTGTCCCATGCAGAGGGTACAAATCCTTCAGTATTGGGGTTGGTAAACTCACTTCTAACCAAAGTGACCGCGGCGATTCCATAGAAATTGTTGAAAAAGCGTTGCTGGGCCAAGAACTCAAGACCATAAGCCCGACCATCAGAATTGGAGATGACCGGTTCATTTCCGATAACCCCGAAATCCGCCCCGAGATTGGCAAGTGAAATACCATTTCTGATCGAAGAGGGATAATTGGAGTATAGTTTATAAAATCCTTCCACACTGAACCTTCTGCTTTTCTCAGGAATCACTTTTTCAATCCCTGTGATAAAATGCGTGGACCTGATAAATCGGATATCATTTATCTGGTTTTCAAGTTCTCCTTCACTGTTTCTATAGCCTAAGGCAGTGTAAGGTGGCTTTTGGTAGTATATGCCGACATTTGCAGTCCAAAAAAGCTGTGGTTTAATCTGGTAAGACACTGAGGCCCGTGGACTTAGCTGGTTGAGCGGGTTTTGGGCAGTTTTACCAAAGGTACTTCCGTCCATTCTCAAACCTGCCGTCAGTAAGAGGCGCTCATTGTTGAAATATTTACTCGCCGAAACAAAACCTCCATAACTGTTAAAAAAGGCCTCTGCTTCCGTGGTGATTACCTCGCCTTCGGCAGCCAATGTGCTTCTGTCAAAGTCGCTGATGAAGTACCTGGCATATTCGTAATTTACCCCGTACTTCAGGTTAAAGCCTTTGGCAAAAATCGAATTCTCCGCACGGAACTTGTTTTCGCTTTCCTGCGAAGTGTAGTCAAACAATAGGTTATCTGGGTTGCTGCTATCGTTTTTTGCATATTTATAGGACCTGTTGTTGAGCATATTCCTGCTCAAAATGAAAGTCCAGAATCCATTTTCCCTAAACCTTTTCAATTTCAAACCTGTGGTATAATTCCATTGGGTAGAAACAGGGAGATTTTCTAGGGTGTAGAGCCTTTGTTCTCTTTCTTCCTCTGTTTCGTCTTCCGGAACATCAAAATTCAAAGCGAAGTCATCAATCGCACCCACACCGATAAAAGTCAGTTCGGTTTTTGCATTGAGTTTTGTTGTAGTTTTTAACTGAAAATCATTGAAAGTCGGAAGGAATGGAAGTTGAAGCTGTCTGAAGAGAAACTGAAGGTAAGATCTTCTGGCAGAAAGGATATAAGTCGTTTTTTCACCGATCGGACCTTCATTGGATAGTGTCAGTTCACTCGCTCCCAAAGTCATCTGGGTAAACATTTTGTCTTTTCTTCCTTCCTTCAACTGGAATTCAAAGAATGAACTGAGCGAGTTCATCCTGTCTGCAGGGAAGCCACCGGTAATGACATCGACATTTTTGATCAGGTTTACGTTGAGAATACCGACTGGACCGCCTGAGGAACCCTGTGTCGAAAAGTGATTGATAACAGGTACCTCGATTTCATCGATAAAGAATTTATTCTCATTTGGCGCTCCGCCTCTGATGATGATGTCATTTCTAAAACTTGCAGTACTCGCCACACCTGGCAAAGATTGGATTACCCTGCTGATATCCCTGTTTCCTCCCGGATACCGCTCGATTTCATTGGTATTGAGCCGCCTTACGGAAATGGGTGTCTCCTCAGACCTGCTGAATTCTGCATCTACTGTCACTTCGGTGAGTTCTGAAGCCTCTTCCCGGAGGTCAAAATCAAGCCTGACTGCCCTTGCCAAGGTCACTTGGATTTCAAAGAAAGTCTTGGCCCGGTAGCCAATAAAACTCGCCCTGATATTGTAAAGGCCTGCAGGAAGGTCTGACAATACGTAATTTCCGTTTTCATCTGTCACTGTCCCAAAGTCAGTTCCCAAAACGATCACGTTGGCAAAGGGAATTCCCTCGTTGTTGACTGGATTGAAAACCCTGCCCCGGACTTCGGCTCCTTGGGCAAATAAATCTGAAAGCGTAAATGAAAGTAAGATAATTGTAAATAATAGTCTCATATGCTGGTATTAGTTTTCAAAGTACTAATCTGTTTATAGTCAAGATTGTTCAAATAATTTTAAAAAATTGACAAGTGTTAAATTAACCCCCTTTTTCGAAATCTTCTTTTACCTTCCAAAGTCTCCACCAGGGTGTCCCCGGAGAATCATGATGCTCGAAATGGTAGCCAAAAAAATAACAGGAAATAAAGGCCCAAAAGTGGTTTTTGGATTGACTTTTTGAATGGTGTTTGTTGTCTGATTCTCCCATATGGGGAAGGTAAGTACCAAAATGAAACAGCTGAAGGGTAGAAAGTACCGCCGGCAACATCCAAAAAACCACCAGATTCTCTGTTGGTAAAAAAAGTTTCAGGATATTAAAAGTAACTGCCATCAGGATAATTTGCCAGACTGAAACATATTGTCTAATAAAACTCAGATACCAAATCAAAAACTTACCGGAAGGGTGATAATCAGGGTCTTTGTCCGTGGCTACGAACCGGTGATGCTCATGGTGTTTTGGAAACAGTCTCCAATAAAAATTGTAGGAAAAAAGGATTGCGGCAAACCAGCCAATGGCATGGTTCAGTTTTTTGTTTTCTGACACAATCCCGTGCATGGCGTCATGGGCGGTGATAAACAAACCTGTATAGAGATGCATCTGAACTAGGATTCCCAAATACACTATCGGATTTGACCAAGAAATAGTCAGATTCAAAAGGAAATATAAGGATGCAAACCACAATAGTATAACGGTCGCCGCGATGAGGACACCGGTTTTTCCTATGGAAGGAGAAGATTTTTTAACGAGAGACACGCTGCAAATTTAGCAAAGAAAGACTAAAAAGTTTCGATTCTTTCTTTTACTTGTTCCATCAGCCACATTGGGGTGGAGGTAGCGCCACATATCCCGACTGTTTCATTTTGGCCAAACCAATCCTTTTCTACCTGATCGGGATTGGACACAAAATAAGTGTTCGGGTTTTTCTCTTTGCAGACATTATAAAGGACTTTCCCGTTGGATGATTTTGTACCACTGACGAAAATGATCTTGTCAAATTTCTCTGCAAAAATCCGCAACTCCTTATCTCTATTGGATACCTGTCTACAGATGGTATCGTTAGTGTTCACCTCGATACCGCTCTGTTTGAAAGCTTCATTTATTTTGTAGAAGTTATCGGTACTTTTTGTGGTTTGGCTATAAAGGGTCAGGTTCTTGGGAAGCGATGGCAAATCGAGTTCTTTGATGTCTTGGAAAACAACGGCTTTATTGTTGGTCTGACCGAGAAGTCCGATCACTTCAGCATGCCCGTGTTTGCCATAGATGTAGATCGTTTCATCTTTGTCAAATGAATTTTTGATACGGTTTTGAAGTTTCAGGACAACCGGACAGCTTGCATCTATCAAAGTCAGGTTATTTTGGATGGCAAGCTGATAGGTAGAGGGCGGTTCGCCATGTGCCCGGATCAGGACTTTTTCATTGAAAAGGTTTTTCAATTCCTCATGATCAATGATTTTCAGCCCTTTTTTGGTCAATCTAGTTACTTCTTCATCATTGTGTACAATATCTCCAAGGCAATATAGATAACCTTGTTCCTCAAGTACTTCTTCTGCCATTTCGATGGCATAGACGACCCCAAAACAAAAACCGGAATGCTGATCTATTTGTACATTCAAATTCATCATAGTTGATAAACTTTGGACTTGGATAATTGTTTTAAGCTTTTATTTTTAGGTTATATGAGTCAAGTTTTGGCTTGACCTTCGGTTCTTTGGAAATATCAGTTGAATCCCAATTTTGATTCGAAATAGGTACTTAGAAGGAGTGACAGTTTTCTGCTGTTTGGAATTCGGATTCTTTGATGTGTGATGGTCTCCGGGGGTAAGCTTTTGATTTTGTCAAACAGTTTTTGGTAATAGAGGTAAGCCACTTTAACTCCCATTTTGGCACCGGATGGCAGCCTTCGGATTCCGTCCAAAGCTTCATCAAAATCCTTTTGAATATCTTCTTCAATAAGTTGTTTTGTTGATTTGTCAAAAGAATTGAAATCTACTCCGGGAAAGTAAACCCTGCCTCTTTCCTCAAAATCACTCTTGATATCCCTCAGGAAGTTTACTTTTTGGAAAGCAGCACCCAACTTGCAGGCCGGTGATTTGAGGCTTTCGTATTGTTGCGTATCTCCCTCACAGAATACCTTGAGACACATCAATCCCACTACCTCCGCTGACCCATAAATGTATTCGTGGTACCGCGAATCATTGTATGTTTTGAAATCAAGATCCATTTCCATGCTCCGCAAAAAAGCCTCAATCAGATCTTTATCGATTTTGTATTGGTTGACAATCAATTGAAACGCATGCAGAACCGGGTTGAGGCTTATTTGGTCATCAATGGCTTCGTAGGCATCGCTTTTGAATCTGTCGAGAAGGGCTTTTTTGTCTTTGTCGTGAAATGTGTCTACAATTTCATCGGCATACCTTACAAAACCATATATGGCATAGATAGGCAAATGAAATTTTTTATCCAATGTTTTGATTCCTAACGTAAAGCTAGTGCTGTACCGTTGGGTGATCAATTTACTGCATTCGAAAGTTGTATTGTCAAAAAGGCTCCTTGCATTCATCCCTTTAATATACCAATTTATTTACAGTTTGTTTTCCTTGACAACTTCTCTGGCAACTACATGGCCTGAAATAAGACTAGGCGGGACACCCGGTCCCGGAACAGTCAGTTGGCCGGTATAGTACAGATTTTTGACTTTTTTATTTTTTAGGGAGGGTTTCAATATTGCTGTCTGCAATAAAGTATTGGCAAGTCCATAAGCATTACCTTTGAAAGCATGGTAATCAGCCTTGAAGTCGCTGTGGGCATACGAGCGTTTGTAAATCACATGACTTCGGATTTCTTGGCCGGTGAGTTTCTCCAGTCTGTCCATCACCATATGGTAATATTTTTCCCGGACTTCCTCTCCATCTTCCAGATCAGGGGCAAGTGGAATCAGGATAACTAGGTTTTCCATTCCTTCAGGAGCCACGCTAGGATCTGTTTTGGAGGCGGCGGAAAGGTAGAAAAGAGGTCTTTCCGGCCATCTTGGATGAGTATAAATGGCATCCGCATGAGGGCCCATTTGTTCGTCAAAAAAGAGGCAGTGATGGGTTACGTTTTCGATTTTTTTGTCCACGCCAAGATAGAAGAGTAAGCTTGATGGTGCCATGACACGCTTATCCCAATAGTTGGCATCGTAGTTTCTATATTCCGGAGCCAGTAAAACACTTTCCACATGATGGTAATCCGCACCGGCTACCAAAATATCTGTTTCGATTTTTTCACCGTTTTTCAAAACCACATTGCGGGCTATCCCATTGGTGACATTGATATGGTCAACTTCAGCGCCCAACCTGAATTTCACGCCTTTTTCTTCGGCTAGGCTGATCATGCCTTCCACGATTTTGAACATGCCTCCCATGGGATACCATGTGCCCAAAGCAATGTCGGCATAATTCATCAAGCTGTAGAGTGCGGGAATATTGTCAGCCGTTCCTCCCAAAAAAAGAACGGGAAACTCCATCAGTCTGATGATTTTCTCATGTTTGAAAAACTTCCTGACATGTTTGGACATGGACTGAAACACATCCATCCTGACTACGTCGATCAGTAATTTTGGGCTGGTGAATTCCGTCAAAGACCTGCTTGGCTTATAGACCAAATCCTCAATCCCCACTTTGTATTTGTATGCCGCCTGCTTCAGGAATTCATCCAGTTTTGGTCCCACACCCGGTTCCAATGACTCTAATAAGCCTTTGAATTCTTCCAGATTTGCAGGGATTTCCATGAAATCGTTTTCCCCGAAGACCACGGTGTATGAAGGGCTGAGGCGCTTCAGATCATAATAATCAGAGACCTTTTTCCCAAAATATCCGAAATAGGTTTCAAACACGTCCGGCATCCAATACCAACTGGGACCCATATCAAAAACAAAACCCTCGGATTCGAACTGTCTGGCTCTTCCCCCGGGGGTATCATTTTTTTCTAAAAGTGTCACTTGGTATCCGGCATGTGCCAGATGCGTGGCTGCTGATAGTCCTGCAAAGCCGGAACCTATCACAACCACATTTTTCTTTGATATTGACATTAATTTCTATGTTTGTACATATGCAGGTCGTCTTTCAAAAGCTTCCTCGCTATATGTATTCTGTTTTTTACAGTTCCAATGGGAATCTCTAATTTATCTGCAATCTCATGGTATTTGAAACCTCTGAAGTGCATCATAAATGGAGTCTTGTACACGGCTTCAAGGTTTTCGATTGCCAATTGGATATCGTTCATCGCAAAATCGCCATAAGCGCCGTTTTCGACAAGTACATCCCCTGAGTTCAGATAATGCAAGTTATCCGTCGTGTCTACAAAGGTACCTCTTCTTACCATCCTTTGGTAGTTGGTGATAAAGGTATTTTTCATGATGGTATAAAGCCACGCTTTCAAATTAGTCCCCTCAGTGAACTTATCTTTATTGGTAAAAGCTTTGACCATGGTATCCTGAAGAAGATCATTAGCATCATCTGTATCCCTGGTCAATTTTAGTGCAAAAGGTTTCAAAGAACTTGAAAGCTTCTGTAGCGAGTAACTGAATTCTAGAGTCGTCATGGCTTTTTGATTTTGTTTAATCAAAGGTAAATAACTCTAAACAAAAACCAAACATTTTGTCTAATAAAAAAATAAAAAACTTAAACAAAATGAATCATGAGATTTTCAAAATATCTAAATTAACTATCAGAGGCTTATTTTGTATTTAAAGGGATAAAAAAAAGGTGAGAATGGTATTTCTCACCTTGTTTAATTTTTTGTTCAATTTATAAAACTATTTCTCTACAAGGACTTGGTCCATTTCTTCAATAAATTCCTTCAATTGCTTGATATAATGCATAGCACGGACGTTTTTAGGGAAATCCAGGTCCTGTCCCACGATTTGGTAGCCGGACAGAATAATTTCTGATTTATCGAATCTTTCAGAGATGCTATAAATATAGTCTTGGATTTGTTCACTGTTTGGCGAAGTTGTGATCACTGTCATCAAAAACTCAGGCTGATGGAGTCTGTACACAATCTGAAGGTCTTCATCCGGCGTGTTTTGTCCAAGATAGATCAACTTGTGACCTTTGAGTTTGATCAGGTAAGCAGCAAAGAGAATGGATATTTCATGCAATTCCCCTTCAGGTAAGTAAAGCAAGAACTTTTTACCTCCCCCTTTGTAGATTTGGCCATCGATCGCGACGATCAGTTTTTGTCGGATCAGGTTGCTGATAAAATGCTCCTGTGCCGGATTGATCGCACCTGTCTGCCACAATACGCCTATTTTTGACATAAAAGGATAGATGATATTGAGCATGGTTTGTTCAAAACCTATTTTCAGGATATTGGTTGAAAGCACCTTTTCGAATCTCTCTTCATCCATCTCGATCATGCAGATGGTCAATGCATGGATCTGATCGTCATGAGTGAGGGTTTTTTCAGTGAGTTTGACGACTTCTTCCTTCATCTCAGCCTCAGTCATATTGGCGATTTTGCTGATTTTGAAACCGTTGTCATTCAACAAAGCCACATTTAAAATGAGTTTGAGACTGGCATCATCATAAAATCTGATGTTGGTGTCTGTCCTCATGGGCTGCAACAAATTGTAACGCTGTTCCCAAATACGTAAAGTGTGGGCCTTGATGCCCGACATTTGTTCCAGATCTTTGATTGAATAAGTACTCACAATTAGTAGCGTTTAAAGTATTTCTTGGGTACTATGAATAAGCCGAAAGAAACGGCATCATGTTTTTTATTTGTGGCGTGATGGGCTTGATGGGCTCTGAAGATTCCCAGTAGGAAACTGTTTTTTGGCCTGTCAAACCATTTTGCTCTCCGGTGTACCAATACATCGTGGATGATGAAATACAATACCCCATACAAGCTGATCCCTATTCCTATCCAAAACCGGTAGTCCAAATTGTCCACTCCCAGAAAGATCAATGCGATCGCGATACTTCCGAAAAGAAGTGAAAACAAATCATTGAGCTCAAAGAAAGATTTGGAAGGCTCATGGTGTGTTTTGTGGATATTCCAGAGTGGCCCATGCATGATATACTTATGGATAAACCAACCTGAAAATTCCATTATTGCGAATCCGATCAATATAAATAGTACAGCAATCATTATTGTCATAACTCCAAGTGAATTAGATTGTTTATTGGTGAATTTTGATTTAGGCAATAAAATTCAAAATGGCAAAGAATGTAACCAAATTGATTAATAGATAGGTGGAAATTGCGTTTTCTTTAATAAATACTGATTTCCTGTAGCTGATTTGGAGGATAAATGCCACACCAAACCAACCAAGATAATTGGAAAGTGGAATCACATTCCCTTCCCATGTCCAGAAATCAAGATTTACTGCCACCGGTTCAATCAAGTAATCGATAGCAACCATCAAGGCCGCAGCAATTCCTGCTGCCAACCAATCGTTTTTTATTTTCGAAGAAAACAGATTTCCTACTGAATAAACCAAAAGCAGCCAGTTTACTCCGATGACCAAAGGGACCTCAAAAAGTTTATAGCCTAAGGTTTCGCCATATTGATAATTACCAAATGGAAATCCCGTATGGATGCCCAATACTTCTGATCCAAATCCCAAAACCATGGCCGAAAATGCAAAAATCCAAAACGACCTATTCCATCCGGTATGAAATAACAATAAGATACCAAGACTCAGGATCAAGGTAAATGGTGTCATCATTTGAAAGTAAGGGCGAACCATAGGCATTGCCAATCCGATTATTCCAAAGACGTAAAAAGCAGTAATTATTCCCCTGAAAAGCTGAATCTTGTTTTTTTGGATTTCTTGAATGATTCCAAAAACGGGTTGATGTTCTTTATTTTTGGTAAGACTGGAGGACATATTGCCGAAATGATTTTGGATTATTCACGGGTGATTAACAACATGAACTTATATTTGTTGGTAAATGAATGCCACAAAATTAAAGATAAATGTAAGGAAATATGATATTATATAATGTAACGGTCAATATAGAGAAAGAATCCGAAGCGGAATGGGTAGCTTGGATGAAAGAAACACATATCCCGGACGTATTGGCCACAGGGATGTTTTTGGAAAACAGGTTTTATAAGATACTCCATGACAACGAGGACGGATCGACCAATTATTCTGTGCAGTATTTTACTGACAACATGGAAAAGATTATGGAATACCAACAAAGTTTTGCCGCAAAGCTTCAGGAAGATGTAAATCAGAAATTTAGAGATAGGTTTGTGGTATTCAGAACTTTACTTGAAACCGTAGAATAAGCCATGAAAAATATATTCAAATTGATCATTTCAATTATTATTCCTCAGATAGTCGGAGGATTAGGAGCCTTGGCCACTATTTCCTCAGTGCAAAGCTGGTATCAGACGATTAACAAGCCATTTTTCACGCCTCCTTCTTGGGTTTTTGGACCGGCATGGACAACACTTTATTTGTTGATCGGGATTGCGTTGTTTTTAATCTGGAAATCAAACCATCCCATGAAAAAAAAGGCTCTTTGGCTGTTTGGGATCCAGCTTTTCCTCAATGGTATCTGGTCCCCTGCATTTTTTGGCATGGAATCTCCCATCCTTGGATTGTTGGTTATTGTTCCGCTTTGGATCATGATCGTCGTCTGCATCCGGGTGTTTTTCCCGATCAATAAAATTGCGTCGTACCTGATGGTTCCTTATTTGCTTTGGGTAAGTTTTGCCACGGCATTGAATGCCGGGATTTGGTATCTCAATTAAATTATGGCAATAGAACAGGAAAACGGAAAATTTAGATGCCCATGGTGTCTGGGTTTTGAAGATTATGTCAAATACCATGATGAAGAATGGGGAGTTCCCGTTTTCGACGACCAAAAACAGTTCGAATTTTTGGTCTTGGAAAGTGCACAGGCTGGGTTAAGCTGGTCTACGATTTTGAAAAAAAGGGAGGGTTATCGGAAAGCTTTTGCAGAATTTGATTACCGCGTAGTGGCAGATTTGCCGGATGGATATGTACAGGAATTATTGTTGGATTCGGGCATCATCAGGAATGAAATGAAAATCCGGGCGGCCATCAACAATGCCAAAAGGTTTATGGAAATCCAAGCTTCACATGGAAGCTTTAGAAACTACATCTGGGATTTTGTAGGAGGAAAACCTGTTCAAAACCAATTGAAATCCATGTCCGAAGCTCTTGCGACCAGCCCGATATCCGATAGACTTGCCAAGGACATGAAATCCCGGGGGTTCAAATTTTTGGGAAGCACCACATTATACGCCCACATGCAGGCTACAGGACTGGTCAATGACCACTTGGTCGATTGCTTTAGGTATGAAGAAGTCAGAGCCTTGGGAATATAAAAAGCCAAGCCTAAGGAGATTCCTTTTTGCTTGGCTTTGATTTTTTTTACAAAAAACGGAATTTAATCTAACTTTTTTCCCCTATTCATGGAGTTGGACAGACTCGCCCAAGTTGGTGTCCACACAACCTTTAACCTCATCTACCAACTATTTGACAGGGTTATATGCTTTGCTATAGGCAGACCAGATTTCATAGATAGGATTTCCGGTGGAGCTCAGGCCGCTATGGTGCCATTCGCCATCAATAACCTCGTATTTGAATTCAAGACTTGCACCGACTCTGCTATTGTCTCTGGAGAAGAACTCGATTTTTTCAATGTAGGTGCCGTTTTCAGCAGTGTAAGTTCCACCGCCTGTCCCGCTAAATTCTTTGGTTTCGGAATTGAAAGCCACCCATTGGAAGCGTCCTCCGCTCAGGATTTTGATTGTTCGTCGTGCCCCGGGAGTACTTCTTGCGATTTCATTGTCTCTTTTTCTACCCGTAATTACCCAGTTTCGGGTCAGGTCATCTTTTGCATCACTTACTTTTTCCCATATTTCGACCAATGTTTTGCCTTCCATTTCTGTAGAAATCACCATTTTCCCTCCCACCATATCCAAGCTGAAATCAGTCCTTTGTCCCACCATCTCGGGATTGACGGTGTAAAAATCCAGTATTTCCTGATAAAGATTGTCTTTGATGGTGTATGGTCCGCCACCTGCACTTACAAACGCATTGGTGGCTGTTTCTTTTGCCCCAAAAGAAAAATAACCATCCTGGTATATTTTGATGTACTCTTTTTCTGTCATCGCCTTGCCGTTTTGGTGGGTCATTTTCCAGGCACCTTCGAGATTTTGGGCAAAAATCGCCCCGGCAAGAAACAGGAAGGGCAACAATATTATTTTTTTCATGGTATGATTATATTAGGTTTAGGATTCTAAATTACCATTTTAAACTTGCTTATGAAAACATTTACCCTTGGACAAAGTAAAGAGCAGGTGCTTCAGATGATTCCGGAAAAGCGGATCAAACTTGTCCAATTGGGAGGTGAGAAAATCTGCATTTCCAGAAATGGGGAGGCTTTTTTTGCTTTCGAACCATTTTGTCCACACCGTATGGCCTCTTTGCTGCAAGGTACCATCATCCGAGATGAAATTGTTTGCCCCCTTCATCAATATAGGTTTGACCTCAGGTCGGGCCAGGTGCTATCGGGACAATGTCCGGATCTAAAAGTGTATAAAGTCGGCCTTTCTGAAAAAGGACTTGAAATATGGATATGACCTGATGTCCATCAATGCAGTTTTGATCCATTGGGAACTGCTTTGTCGGCAGAGGCCAATACAATCTGACCACTTCCATCGTCAAATCCCGTCACCAAAACCTCAGACATGAAATCCGCTATTTGTTTTGGGGCGAAATTGCAAACACAAAGCACCTGCTTTCCAATCAGTTGTTCAGTTTGGTAATGGCCTGTGATTTGGGCAGATGACTTTTTTATACCAAGCTCCCCTAAATCAACCCAGATTTTATAAGCAGGCCTCTTCGTTTTAGCAAAGATTTCGGCACGGACTATTGTTCCGATCCGAAGGTCTATTCTTTGAAATTCGATAAAGTCAATCGTTTGCATTGATTAAGATTTTTTATATATTTGAAAACTTTCTCCTCCAAAGAGGAGTTATAAATCTACTCAAACCTCCATTATAAATGTTGCAAGTGTCAAAAATCTCTACTTCGGGAATGAAAAAACTTCAACTTACCTTTTTACTGGGTTTCATGATGAGTTTTGTTGCCTTTGCGCAGACAGAAAGAGAAAGGAATTATCCAGACTTACCAAAAAACTCCGAATCCGCTACCCAATTCGAAAGCCATGAATCTTCATCGGCAGATTCTAAGCAGGATAACGGTCAAAAAACCAATCTGAACCCGATCAAAGACCCTAAGTCTTCTACAGCAGCCGGTCTGAAAAAAGACAATACTTTGTACCGGCAAGGAGGTGAAAAAGACACTAAAAAAGAAGAAATATCAACGCTGTCCTTCAACCTATTCCTTTACATAGTGGACAGATTTAAAGAAGATTAATGCAAATACCATAATTAAGAAAGTAAAAAAGAGACTAGGTTAGTCTCTTTTTTTTGTCACTTTTTATTCAAAATCCCCATTTTCACAATAAAATCCCACAATGCAATTCCCATAGAAACAGAAATATTGAGTGAATGCTTGGTCCCGAGTTGTGGGATTTCGATAACAAAATCCGAAGCTTTGATTACATCTTCTTCCACCCCAAAAACCTCATTTCCAAACACCAAAGCAAACTTTTGATCGGGATCAGGGAGGAATTCATGAAGCTTTATGCTTTTTTCAACCTGTTCCAATGGACAGACGGTGTATCCTTCCTGCTTTAACTTCAGGATTGCAGCGACGGTAGTGTCTGCATATTCCCAAGCCACGGATTCCGTCGCCCCAAGTGCGGTTTTTTGGATGTCTTTGTGTGGCGGTGTCCCTGTGATGCCGCAGAGGTAGATTTTTTCGACTAGAAAAGCATCAGAGGTCCTGAAGGCAGAACCCACATTGTTGAGACTTCTCACATTGTCCAAAACAATGACAATCGGAGATTTTCTTTCCGATTTAAATTCCTCCACTGTAAGGCGGTTCAGTTCGGCCATGTTTAATTTTCGCATGCGGTTTTGTTTCCCTTTTGATATCTTTTAATTTCAGCCTTATATATATAACATTCAAAATTAACACAAAGAATCAAATCAGGGACCATATGGCCAAGGAGAAGGAAAATGAAGTGAAGGAAACCCCTTTGATGAAACAATACAACGCCATCAAAGCAAAGCACCCCGGCGCCTTGCTCCTTTTTAGGGTGGGGGATTTTTATGAGACTTTTGGGGAGGATGCCATCAAAGCCAGTAAAGTATTGGACATTGTCCTGACCAAGAGAGCAAATGGTTCCGCTTCCCACATTGAATTGGCCGGTTTTCCACATCATTCTTTGGATACCTATTTGCCCAAATTGGTCCGGGCCGGCAACAGGGTGGCGATATGCGACCAACTCGAAGACCCAAAAGATGTCAAAGGAATCGTCAAAAGAGGAGTGACTGAGCTTGTGACTCCGGGTCTTTCATTCAATGACAATGTTCTTGACAAAAGGAAAAACAATTACCTCGCATCGGTTTATTTTGGGAAAGAAGTATTGGGAATAGCGTTTTTGGATCTTTCCACGGGGGAATTTATGTGTTCGGAAGGCTCACAATCTTACATAGAAAAGCTTTTGCAGAGTTTTAGCCCTTCAGAGGTAATCTATTCCAAAGCTGCAAGGGCAAAGGCACAGGAGATACTCAAAGACCAGTTTACGACCTTTCATTGTGAAGATTGGGTGTTCCAGCTCGACTATACCTATGAAAAGCTCACAGGACATTTCGCTACTGCAAACTTGAAAGGCTTCGGGATTGAAAATCTCGAACATGGGATCATTTCCTCAGGAGCGATATTATATTACCTCGAAGAAACAGAGCACAAAGAGGTCAAGCATATTTCTTCGATTTCCAGGATTGCAGAAGAAAAGTATGTGTGGTTGGATAAGTTTACGATCCGCAACCTCGAGCTCGTCTATTCCCAACAGGATGGTGGCGTTCCTTTGATCAATATTCTCGATCAGACCATTACTCCGATGGGCTCCAGAATGATGAAAAAATGGATGGTCCTTCCCCTCAAAGAGAAAGAACCGATTGAGGAAAGGCTTAAAGTGGTGGAGTATTTTTTTGAATCGCCGGAATTGTGCGAGGAAATTGTGGTCCACCTGAAACATATTGGGGATTTGGAAAGATTGATTTCAAAAGTTGCTGTGGGTAGGATCAATCCCCGGGAAATGAACCAACTCAAAAGGGCTTTGAAAAATACCCTGCCCATCAAAGAAGTATTGAAAAACTCCAAAAACGGTTCCCTCAAAAAACTTTCCGACCAGATCAGTCCCTGTGAATTTTTATTGGACAAAATAGAAAAAGAGCTTCTCGAAGATGCCCCTATGTTGATTCATCAAGGGGGAATTATCAAACCAGGAGTCGACGAGGAGTTGGATGAATACAGGAATCTTGCCAACACTGGCAAGGATTACCTTGTTTCCCTTCAACAACGGGAAACTCAAAGGACTGGCATCTCATCACTCAAGGTAGCTTTTAATAAAGTGTTTGGCTATTACCTGGAGGTGACTAATTCCCACAAAGACAAAGTGCCCCAAGATTGGATCCGAAAACAGACATTGGTCAACGCTGAGCGGTACATCACTCCGGAACTGAAAGAGTATGAAGAAAAAATCCTGAATGCCGAAGACCGGATGCTCGCGATTGAGCAGAGGTATTTTCTGGCACTTGTCATGGATGCTGCGGAGTATGTCAGTCAGATCCAACAAAATGCAAGGATACTGGCCACGGTAGATTGTTTGCTTTCTTTTTCCATGGTGGCAAAAAAGAACAATTACTGCAAGCCTAAAATCTCAGACACTGATTCCCTGGAAATCAAAGATGGAAGGCATCCGGTTATAGAAAGACAGCTGCCGATAGGAGAAGAGTATGTCCCCAATGACATCTACCTAGACAATGAAAGCCAACAGATCATCATCATCACAGGTCCAAATATGGCAGGTAAATCCGCCCTGCTGAGACAGACCGCCCTGATCGTGCTGATGGCCCAAATGGGAAGCTTCGTACCTGCGACTTACGCAAGGATTGGCATCATTGACAAAGTTTTTACAAGGGTGGGCGCCTCCGATAACTTGTCCAAAGGAGAGTCTACCTTTATGGTGGAAATGACCGAAACGGCAAGTATATTAAATAACCTTTCCGACAGAAGTCTCGTACTGATGGATGAAATAGGCCGCGGGACCTCTACCTATGACGGCATATCTATCGCTTGGTCGATAGTGGAGTTTTTGCACAATCACCCAAAATTCAGAGCAAAAACCCTATTTGCAACCCATTACCATGAATTGAATCAGTTAGCTGACGATTTCCCCAAAATCAAAAATTTCAATGTTTCTGTAAAAGAGGTAGGAAACAAAGTCATTTTTATGCGAAAATTGAAGGAAGGCGGGAGCGAGCATAGCTTTGGGATCCACGTAGCCCAGATGGCAGGAATGCCAAATCCTGTGGTTTTGAGGGCTTCCGAAATCATGGTGCATTTGGAAAAAGACAAAGAAATGAATGCACCAAAGGACAGGATCAAAGACATGCCCAAGCGCAATTATCAATTGAGTCTCTTTGATGCTGATCCCAAATTCAAAGAGGCACAGGAAATGCTTTCGGCCATTGATATCAATACCATTTCTCCAATCGAGGCATTGATCAAGCTGAATGAAATCAAGAAGAAATTAGGGAATTGAAACATGATTGGAATTGTGTAAATTGAATATAAAATTATAAAGTGATAGCTTTAGATTGTGTATATGGATATTTCGTTGTTGGAAGAATTAAGAAATCAGAATAAGTTATCGGAATTTTTTTCGTACAAAAATGACAGGGAATTTATTCCCCACCCCGATGAGGACTCGCTCATCAAAGATCTTGAGAAAATCAGCCTAAGCCTTGGGATGAAAGACGGGATAATCATTGGATGCTTTGATTATAGGGACATGAGCCTGCCTTTTTTTACTGAAAACATTGAGGAACTAAGCGGCTATTCGGCTGAATTTTTAAGGGAAAATGGTCTTGTAGGCGTTATTTCCGCATTGCATCCTGAGGATGCCAAGGAGCATGTAGCCTTCAATAATATTTTTTTAGAAGTATTTCAAAATGCGAGTATTCGGGAAAAAAAGACTTTTGAATTGTCTTACACCCTGCGTTGGATACATAAAGAATCAAAAAAAGAAATCTGGTTTTTTACCAAAGCAAAACCATATCTGATTGATGAAAAGGGGAACTTCATTTATGACCTCCATATCGGGCTTCAGATAACCAACAATGAGCATCTCAAAGAATATGACTGGAGTTACTCTTACACCAAAGACGATGGCTCCAAAATCACCCACCAAAAAGAAAAGCCCCCTATTCAGGACCTTTCCCTTTCCAAAAAAGAAAAAGAAGTCGCTTTACTTTTATTAGAGGGAATGGATTCGCAGGAAATCGCAGAAAATTTATTTATTTCTATAAACACTGTCTTCACACACAGAAAAAGGATTCTGAAAAAACTGGGAGCAAAGAATTCAAATGATTTAATGAAAATTCTTATCTCAAATAATTTTAAATAAATGCCTGAGTATCAATTTTGGAGAGGCAGAAAGGAGTAGAAGCAAAATTTTTTAACGTTGTACTTTTGCTATTTTGGAAAACTGCTATACATTTGCACTCACAAAAGACAAAGGCGTAAGGTTTTTGCTTCAAATTGTTGAATATACTGCGAGAGTAGCTCAGTTGGTAGAGCACGACCTTGCCAAGGTCGGGGTCGCGAGTTCGAATCTCGTCTCTCGCTCAAAAAGGCCCTTGAAGAAGGGCTTTGTTGTTTTCGGTAATTTCGAATCTCTAATCACGTTAGAGAATGCCGGGATGGTGGAACAGGTAGACACGCAAGACTTAAAATCTTGTGAGAGCAATCTCGTGCGGGTTCGATTCCCGCTCCTGGTACAAGCCTCGCTTTTTAGCGGGGCTTTTTTTTATTTACTTTTTCCATTTGTTTAAAATATCATCAAATATTTGTCTGTTATTTTAACAATAGTATTATTTTTGGTATGAATTCTATGGGCTTGTTTCCAAATATCCTGCAAGATGTACCTGAGCGCCAACATTAAAATCCTTAGAAAAAGAAAATCTATCACTCAAGAAACGATGGCTGCTTCCATAGGCATCAGCAGGTCCAAGCTCGCAGGTTATGAGCTCAACATCAATCCCCCTTTGGAGACGTTGCTGCTGATAGCCGATTACCTTGGGGTATCGATTGATTTGCTGTTGAGAAAAAACCTCGAGGAGCTTTCAGAATTTAAGCTGAGGGAATTATTGGACACGGACCGTTTTTTGAAAGGAAAAAACCTCAGAATTTTGGCTACAACAGTAGATGCTGAAGGAAAGGAACTGATAGAGGTGGTTTCCCAAAAAGTGAAAGCGAGTTATCTCGCCGGATTTTCTGATCCTGATTTTATTGGGGAACTTCCCCGTTTCTCGCTCCCGTTTTTACCTCAGGATAAAAAATACCGTGTTTTCCAGATTGATGGGGATTCTATGCTTCCCATTCCTGACGGGGCCTGGATTGTGTGCGAGTACGTGGATGATTGGACAAGGATCAAGGATGGAGAAAAATATGTTGTCCTGACGGAATCTGAAGGAATCACTTTTAAAATTGCATACAACACGGTCAAGGAAAATGAAAAACTGTTGCTTTGTTCGTCCAATCCGATATTCAAACCTTTTGAAGTCGATATCAGGTCGATAAGGGAAGTATGGATGTTCAGATTGATGATCGTATAAAGGTTTTGAGATAATATTTTGCCGACCGGATTATTTATATTATTTTTTTATTTAAAATTGAATTGATCCAAATTTTAAACTGATTTTTAAATAAAGTAAGATTTTGTAAGACAAATTGGGTTTTAAATCGTTGTAAGTCTATGATTGCGGAAATGTTTATTGACAAATGGAATAATAACCTTAAACGATCAGTAAATATGAGAGAATTTGCGGTATTAGAGACACCACTTGGAAATGTCAGGGCAGAAGTCTGGGATGGATACCTGGTTAGTTTGAAATTTACTGAAGAAGATCCCACTGATGATTCTTTTGATGGGATACTGATGGATGTTTGGATCCAATTAGGGCTGTACTTTCAGGGAAAACTCAAAACGTTTGATGTTCCGGTCGCACTCGGAGGGACTGACTTCCAACATAAAGTATGGATGGAGGTCAATAAAATACCTTTTGGTCAGACTGTTTCTTATCAAAAAATCGCCAACAGTCTTGGCAATCCCCAAGCGGTCAGGGCAGTGGGAACGGCTATAGGAGCAAATCCTATATTGATTATGCTACCCTGCCACAGGATTGTCGGACAATTTGGACAACTTACCGGATATGCCGGGGGCTTATGGAGGAAATCCAAATTACTTGAATTGGAGCAAAAAGATAAGATCGGAAAACAGGTGCAGCTTAATTTCTAAATTGGAGTCTAAGCTTCCGTATTTAAAAAATTGAAATAATTTATCGATGACAAAAGCCTGATTGGGAAACCTCTCAGGCTTTTCTTATTTTTATCTCAACTATTTCCGACCGCGTTTTTCAAACCTTCCTAGCCTATTTTCTTTTAATTATGGTCCAAATCATTGATTATTCACCGGAACTTCAGCCTCAATTCGAAAAGATCAATAAAGAATGGGTGGAGAAATATTTCACCTTGGAACCATTTGATTTGGAACAATTGGGAAATCCCCAAGAAATAATTTTAAATAAAGGAGGAGCGATCCTTTTTGCAAAAGAAGGTGAAGAAATCATCGGAACAGTAGGTTTGGCAAAATCGGGAGAGAATACATTTGAAATGATAAAAATGGCGGTCATCCCAAAGGCCCAAGGTAAAAAAGTAGGTCAGCTACTTGCGACTTCGATTTTGGAAAAAGCGAAATCAATGGGTGCCAAAAAGGTTGTCCTTTATTCTAACACCAAATTGGAGGCTGCCTTGAACCTATACAGGAAGTTTGGATTCAAGGAAACACCGCCCGAATGCGGAAAATATGGAAGGTGTGATATCAAAATGGAAATTGAATTGTAATGGAAATCCAAATCAGGAAAGGAACGATTGCCGAAGTGGTGGCTCTAAGCCGGGAAGTAACTGAATTTTTTCAGCCATACTCCCAAAAAACCTATGAGGAAAGGCTTTCTGACGTACCTCATTTAATTTTGATTGCAACTGTATATGGCAAACCTGTTGGATTTAAAGTCGGATACCGTCGGTACGGGCATAATGTATTTTACTCATGGATGGGTGGGGTGTTGGACCAATACAGGAGAAAAGGAATTGCAACCAAGTTAGCGGACACTCAGGAGACTTGGGCAAAAACCCATGGATTTGTCAAAGTGACTTTCAAAACCAGAAACAGGCTTTCCAAAATGATCCATTTCGGACTCAATAGAGGTTTTATGATTGTGGATTTGATCAAAAAAGGAGAAGTTAAAGACTACAGGATTGTGATGGAAAAGGTTCTTTGAGTGAATAGACTTTAGCCGCTTCCAATCTTCCAACATTTCTACCTTTCAATTTTCCAATCCCCCATTCTCTCAATTTTTAGCATTCTACCTTTTTTACCCTACCTTTGCAGACCAAAAATCAAAGATTTACCCAGCGGTTCAATTACCCGCTTCATCAAAAATTATGGAAAATATCAAAATACAAGTTTCGGAAGGAACGATGCTTCCTGTGATGGAAGCTTTTTACACGATTCAGGGAGAAGGAACCTTCTCCGGTAGCCCTACCTATTTTATCAGACTTGGAGGCTGTGATGTGGGCTGTGTATGGTGTGATGTCAAAGAATCTTGGGAAGCTGAGAAATGGCCGATCTTGTCCGTTGACTCCATGGTGAAGGAGGCTAAGAACTTTCCCAGCAGGACGGTGGTCATCACAGGAGGAGAACCTCTGATGTACAATCTCGGTCCATTGACAGCGGCCTTGAAGGGAAATGGTTTTAGGATCCACATAGAGACTTCCGGGGCCCATCCTTTTTCGGGTACATTTGATTGGGTCTGCTTTTCACCCAAAAAATTTAAAAAGCCCCACCCCAGCATTTACGAAAAAGCAGATGAATTGAAAGTCATCGCTTACCATAATTCGGATTTTGCATTTGCCGAGGAGCATGCATCCAAGGTAAAACCCACCTGTCAAAAACTGCTCCAACCCGAGTGGAGCAAAAAAGAGACTATGACCAAAAAGGTGATTGATTACGTAAAATCAAATCCAAATTGGAAAATATCGCTACAAACACATAAATTTATGGACATCCCTTAGCCCATGAAAATAAGCCTTCTCAGTTTAGCCCTGTTTTTTTTCATCTCTTTCTCATTTGGGCAGGGCTATTCTATCATTGACAGCAAGGCGATCAAAATGCATCAGGAAGGTGATGAATTGGTGCAGAAAAGGATGTACGATGAGGCCATTGAAAAATACAAGGCTTCCATCCAAAGGGAAGCGGGCTTTTTGGAATCTTATATCAAGTGGGGAAGGATTCTTTTGACCAAAGGAAAACCTCAGGAAGCAATTGAAGTGGCTGAAAGGGGCGAGGCAAGAGCAAAACAGGCAAAAAACCAGATCAAAGGGGAATTCAAATGGCTCAAACTCCATTGCTATCTGTCCATGGGCAATTTTCAGGAAGCCTTGGAAGAATATGGAAAAGCAAGTGCCTTGTTAGAGCCAAGTTTCAAACAACGTCTCGACTACCGGGAGACGGAAAGTCAGATGCGGTTTATCCGTCAGCAGCTTGACAGGACCCTTTCTATAGACAAGCAAAAATTACCAGAACCGTTAAACAAGTTTTCCCTGCAGTATTTCCCTGTCCTGACTGCCGACAGCAAAAAGATCATTTTTGTAAAAAGAGATGGCCTCGAAAACTTTGAACATGAGGATTTATTTATCAGCAATTTTTCAGAAAAAGACAGTCTATGGTCCGAACCGGAGAGTATTTCAAATGTCATTAATACCAATTATAATGAGGGAACTTGCACCATCTCAGCAGATGGTAAGATTCTGATTTTTTCATCCTGCGAGACCCCTGATTCGTTTGGAGACTGTGACCTCTATATTGCTTACAAAATTAACGATGCCTGGCAAAGGCCATCCAATATGGGAAAAAACGTGAATTCCCGGTCTTGGGATTCCCAACCATCCCTATCTGCTGACGGCAGGATCTTGTTTTTCTCCTCCAACAGAAAAGGAGGTTTTGGGGGAAGGGATCTTTGGTATGCACTTAGAATGCCAAACAGTAGTTGGTCAGAAGCCAAAAACCTAGGGTCCTTGGTCAATACCTCAAAAGACGAAGTGTCTCCTTTTATTTATTTCAACAATGAGATATTGTTCTTTGCCTCGGATGGGCACAGGGGTTTTGGAGGTCAGGATATTTTTGTTTCAAGGGTTGAAAAAGGGCTTTTTACCAACCCTGAAAATCTTGGATATCCTATCAATGACCATTTGGATCAGTTTTCCCTATTTATTACAGCCCAAAGGGATTATGCCTACTATACAGAGAACACTTTCAATGAAAGCATGGAGGAGAGGTCTTACCTGTATAAATTTAAATTTCCCAAAGAAATTTCTCTGGGCGAAAACCTGATTGTAACCCAAGGCAAGGTATTCAACAGCAAAACCGGCGATCCGGTAGATGCGCGGCTTTCGCTCGTCAGTCTCAGCAACGACAGTACACTATATGAGTTTCGGTCAGATGGAAAGACAGGAGAATTTTTGATGCTTTATCCTGACAAATCTTTTTCCGGTCTGTATGTCGAGAAGGAAGGTTATTTGCCAAAAATATACAATGTGGATCGCGACAACCTCAAAAATCAAAAGGATCTGATGGTTTCATTGGTCCCTATAGGTCCGGGAGAGGAGTTTGTCTTTGAAAATATATTTTTTGACTTGGACAAGGACGAATTAAAACCCGAATCCTCAAGTTCACTCAAACGCCTCTACAATTTCTTGGTCGAAAACAGCAAAGTGTCCATCACGATCATTGGGCATACCGATAACCAGGGTAGTCCGGTATACAATGAAAATTTGAGTTTGAGAAGGGCAGAGAGTGTGAAGAGGTTTTTGATGGATAAGGGTATCCCTGTGGATCGGGTATCTACGGAAGGCAAAGGAGACCGGGAGCCCATCCGTCCTAATGACTCTGCCGAAAACAAAGCACTCAACAGGCGGGTGACCATCTCCATTAAATAATGTTAGAGTTCCTCGCTTTCATCACCAATTGATGTCTATACATTATTTTTTAAAAATATACAATCCGCAATAAAAATTTTGATATTTAGAACTAAACCTGCAATAAACACCTTAAACAGCCATTAATTCGATATAAAATATGGCAAAAAGAACATTTTTTAGGCAATTTGGGCAAGTTTGAATAATTACATTTTTTATCGGTTATTGTCTATAAATAAAAATATCTCGAAATAATAAAATCAAAATTTATATGTTTTAATCAATTTTGATTTTTAAGAAACTAAACTCTCCATTATTTTTCATTCTGAAAATAATGTTAACAAAAGTTAAAAAATATTTTATTTGGTTAACCTTGAGATAACAAACCATTAACTCTTTTCAATGTAAGTCAAATCTCATTTTGGTGATTTAAAATTTTAATATTTCGTTGCAGGCCAAATATTCTTCAATCGATGTATCCCTTCCACATATGTAATTTTTTTAAACGATTTTGGATTATCAGAGGTTATTGGATAAAATTGGCCAATCGTTAAACCAAAAAAATTAATTATGAAGAAAGTTTTACTTCTAGGACTAATGCTACTTTTCGTAGGTGCAGCTGCATTTGCGCAAGGTCGTGTGGTGACTGGAACGGTGACATCCGGTGAGGATCGTCTTCCGTTACCAGGTGCGTCAGTCGTGGTGAAAGGTACTACAATCGGTGCAGCCACCGATTTGGACGGTAAGTTTTCACTCAATGTACCAGATGGCAGCAATGTCCTGGTATTCAGTTTCACAGGTTTTGTTAATCAAGAGGTATCTCTTGGTAACAGATCCCAAATCGTTGTTGAATTGCAACCGGACCTTGCGAGTTTGGAAGAAGTAATCGTAACAGGTTATGGAACTCAGCAAAAAAGGGAAGTCACAGGTGCAATATCCTCGGTAAAAGGCGAATTGATCCAAAACTTGCCGATGCAGTCGTTTGACAGGGCATTGCAAGGTAGGGCTGCAGGTGTGCAGGTAAGGTCTGCAAACGGTCTTCCAGGTGGTGCGGTCAATATCCGTATCAGAGGTGTCGGTTCCATCAACGCAGGTAATGAGCCTTTGTTCATTGTCGACGGTGTTCAATTGAACAACCAATCTAACGCTTCTTTTACACAATCTAACCCGCTTGCTTTCTTGAACCCAAATGACATTGAGTCAATGGAAATCCTGAAAGATGCTGCATCTGCCGCCATCTACGGTTCTCAAGCCGCTAACGGGGTTGTAATCATCACTACCAAAAGAGGTAAGCAAGGAAAAGCAAGATTTGAATTCAATGCTTTTGGTGGAGCTACCCAGCCAATGAAATACTTGGATGTATTAAGTGGTCCTGAGTGGTTTCAATCAAGGAAACTTGGCAACCTAAACAGTGGTAGTCCTGAAAGAACTGCATCATTTAACGCATTGAACAGCATGCTTCACCCAAATCAAAGACCTGCAGATTTTGCAAATTTGACTTTGGAGCAATTGGATGCCTTTGGAAATAGCCTTCCAACTTATGATTGGCAAGATGAGGTTATGGGAACAGGAAAAATTCAAAACTATGAGCTATCAGTTTCCGGTGGTGATGATAAAACCACCTTCTTCCTTTCAGGATCATACAATTATCAAGAATCATCTTTCAAACCTGTTGACTTTGAAAGAGGAACAGTTAGAGTGGCGTTGACACATCAGGCCAATGCAAGGTTAAATCTTGAAACAAGCATCAACCTTTCTACATTCCAACAGAATGTTCCATTCGCTGTAGACGGTGCGTTCTTGGGTAACCCCGCATTCTCTGCTTCTGCTGTACTTCCTCATAACGCAATCTACAATGAAGACGGTACCTTCAACACTTCTATAGGTGGGGTATTGGGACAAAACGTCGTCCAAGTCAATGCTTACAACTCCGGTCTTCAAAGAACCAATACAGTGGTAGGTAACATTGCTGGTAACTACAAAATTCTAGATAACCTAGTTTTCAGATCCCTATTTGGTTTGGATTACAGGTTACTCCAAGGTGATTCATACAGAGATCCTAGGACTCCGGATGGTGCTGGTGTTGTCGGTAGAAGTTCTGTCCAGTCAGATTGGAGAACAAGATTCATCACTACCCAGACTTTGAACTGGAACAAAACCTTCAATTCAGTACACAATGTGTCAGGGATCTTCGGTTTGGAATACGTTTCCGAGACAAGAGAAGGCCTTTCAGGTGCAGGTATCGGTTTCCCAACCTTCCAGTTCAGAAACATCCAATCATCCGCAACTCCTGAATCCATTACAGGTTTCTGGACAGGTTACAAAAGAGCCGGTGCATTCATTTCCGGTAGTTATGATTACAAGAAAAAATATTTGGCAACTTTTACTGCCCGTTATGATGGATCCTCAAGATTCGGTGAGAACAACAGATACGGTTTGTTCCCTTCCATCAGATTGGGATGGAATATCGTAGAGGAAAGTTTCCTAGAAAACAGTGAGGCTGTTTCTGATTTGAAATTGAGAGCATCTTATGGAAAGACCGGTAATGACCAGATTGGGAACTTTGCTGCTAGAGGCCTTTACGGTGGTGCAGGTAACTACGCAGGTCAGGCAGGTATCAGACCTACTTCGCTTGCTAACCTTAATCTGGGTTGGGAATCAAACGTAACCTTTAACCTCGGTATTGATTATGGTTTCCTAAGCAACAGGATTACAGGTTCATTGGATGTGTTTGACAGAAGAACCAAAGACTTGCTTTTGGATCAGCCGATCCTTTGGACAAACGGTTTTGGAACAATCGCAAACAACGTAGGGGAATTGCAGAACAAGGGTGTTGAATTTGAAGTTTCTACCATCAACATCGATAAGGGTGGTTTCAGATGGAATACTTCCTTCAACTTCACGTATATCAAAAATCAGATCATCAGTCTATATGACGGCTTACAATTCCTTCCTGCTAACCCAGGATTGGCAGTTGGTCAACCGGTAGGTAACCCTGCCAATGATCTAGCACCTGCTCCGGGTGCCTGGTTCGTGGCGGAATATGCCGGTGTCAATCCAGCCACAGGCCGTCCAATGTGGTATGATATCAATGGAAACATTACCTACCAGCCTCTCGCAGCAGACAGACAGTACAATGGATCTAATTTGGCAACAACATTTGGTGGTTTGAACAACACCTTTACTTACAAAGGATTTGAATTGACCGCCTTCTTCACTTACGAATACGGTGCTATCGTATCCGATGGTCAGTATAACTTCTTGAGAGAAAATGGGACAAGGTTGTCCCTGAATGGACTATCTGTTGTCAATGATAGAAAATGGCTAGCCCCTGGTGATATTACAGATATACCTCGTGACGTTACTACCAATGCGGGTAATGAAGCAAGAGGTCTTGGAAGGAATACAGGTTCAGCGTCTTTGTTGAAAGCAGATTTTATCAGATTGGCGCAGGTTACTTTTGCCTACAGCTTAAGCCCAACTTTGGCAAGAAGTCTTGGATTGTCAAGAGTAAGAATATATGCACAGGGATTGAATCTATGGACTTACGCAGACTATCCGGGATATGACCCAGAGTTCGTCGGTGCAGGTACAGGTCAGATTCCTTTGACTAGGAACTATACTCTAGGTGTTCAAATCGGATTCTAAACATCTTAAGGAAATGAAAAATATGAAATTTATAAATAAAATTGTCTTATCCTTTGTCCTTGCAGGTTCGTTTTTGATTACCTCCTGCGATGACTTGCTACAAGTTGATCCAAGAACAGCAATTGATGCTAATGGAGCATTGAATACTCCTGACGCGGTAAATGCTGCCCTCAACTCTGTGTATGCGAGATTGAGACCAGTTTCGAATTATGGTAGGGATTTGTTGGCGCTTTCAGATGCTTTGGCAGATGTTGGTGTTACTACTTCTAACTCCGGTCGTTTGATTAATGAAAACAACAACCAACCCAATGCACATTTTGGGGCAGGTTTTTGGCAAAACAGTTATTTTGCCATTAACGAAGCTAACCTGATTATCGCTGCGTTGCCTACAGTTGAAGGGGCTTCTGCTGCTCAATTGGCAAGATGGGAAGGCGAAGCCAAGTTCTTAAGGGCTTTGTATTACTTTGATTTGGTTAAAGTTTATTCTTATATCCCTACTGCTGTTTACGCTCCAGGTGTCACAGATGAAGGTGGTATTCCTTTGGTATTGGAAGGAGTGATAACTTCGGATGCAGCTTTGTCACGTCAATCTCCAAGGTCTACCGTTGACCAGGTTTACGCACAGATTTACACTGATCTTGAATCCGCAAAAACTTTGCTGACTTCCAGAGGAACTCAATTTGCATCTTCAGCTGCAGCTTCAGCTTTGCTTTCAAGGGTCGCTTTGTACAAAGGTGATTGGGCAAAAGCAGCAGCAGAAGCCACTACTGCACTTGCCAGCAATGTCGGAACAGTTTTGGCGGGTCAAGCCTATGTCAACGGTTGGAGAGCAGATATTAATCCTGAGTCTATGTTTGAGGTAAGGTTTGCCATTGCGGCCGAATCAATTGGTGTGAATGAGTCTCTTCAGACTTCTTACACTACACTTCTTAGCTTGACTGCCAATAAAAATTCTCAAGGAGGTTGGGGTGACTTTATCCCAAATGCAACTGTGAGAGGCTTCTTCGGTTTGACCCAACTTCAAATCGGTAACCCTGCTTCTGACAACAACAATTGGGATGTGACAAGAAACAGTGACATCAGAGCATTCTTGTACACTACAGGAAATACAGTAAGAGGTGCAGGCCGTCAGATCGAGTGTATCAAATTTGCTTCAAAAAATGGATTTGCTTACGGAGACAACGTACCAGTGATCAGAAAATCCGAAATGCACCTTAACAGGGCAGAAGCCAACTACCATATACCGGGTAATGAAGCTTCAGCATTGACTGAACTGAATGCTTTCAAAGCTTTGAGAGGTTTGCCTGCTGTTTCACTTTCAGGTCAAGCCCTTTTGGATGAGATTCTTTTGGAGCGTTTCAAAGAGTTTGCCTTTGAAGGTCAAAGATGGTTTGATCTTAAAAGATATGGTAGGAATGTTGTGAAAACTACACCGGTTGTCAATTTGACATTTGATGATTTCAAAATCCTTCCTCCAATCCCTCAAAGAGAAGTTGATGGTAACCCTAACTTGAACCAAAATAGAGGCTACTAAAAAGAATTGAATATGAAAAAGATACTATCATTATTATCATTGGCCTTGGTTTTGGCTTTCTCTTCTTGTATTGAGCAAAACTATCCAACTTGGTCAGGCGCTGTTGTAGAATTCCAGGATGCCGTTGTTAGGGCTCCTGCTCCGGGAGTGACATATCCAAGAATTACTGTTGCCAACACAGTAGGCACTGTAAACCTTCAGGTAAATCTTGTTGCTGCCCAAAGGACTGCAGACGAAACAATAACTTTCAAAGTTGTTCCTGCAGGAACGACAGGTGTCGCTGGAACTGATTTCACTGTAACTGGATCTTTGGTAATTCCTGCCAACTCAAGTACTGCAAATGCGGTGGTTACCATTCCAAATACAGGTGCATTGGGAGGTTCTGTTGATGTGTTACTTGAATTAGAAGGCAATGCGCAGATTCCTGCCAGTGCAAACCACAAGCAAGTACAGATCAGGATTACAAGACCTAATCCTGCTCCATAATAAATTAAAATTTAATTACATAAAAAGGCTGGATATCCAGCCTTTTTTTTATTTTTGGATATGAATAAGTTTAGTTTAAAAGTTATTGCAGTATTGCTTTTGACAGGATTGATTCATCCTGCTATGGCACAGTTGAAATTATTAAAAGACAATGCCTCCGGTGGAAGGCCTGTGATTATAAGCCCTTTTGCGGATGTAGAAGGATCTCCCTACTTATTGGATTTCCAATATGGTAGTATCCTTTTTTTTGAAAAAGATACCTTACCCAATCAGGTGATTGCCTTCAATGCTTATGAAAACACCTTAGAACAACGAAAAGAGGATGGGAAGTTTGTTTCATTTGAGTCTACAAAAATAGAAGGATTCATTCTCAATGATGGAAACTCGCTAAGACAATTCAGGTCGGGTTATGATATTCCAAAAGTCGGTAAAAACATCTTTGCTGAGGTTCATGTAGATGGGAAGTATACCTTCATCAGCCATCATTTCAAAATCATAGGTGATGTCGTAAGTGCTAATTATGGATCCCAGAAATCCAAATCTTTTCAAGATGTAGAGCAATACTACATTGTAAAAGATGGAAAAGTAATTTTGCTCAAATCAAAAAGCATCAATGAGATTTTTGGTCAGGATGCTGCGGAAGTCAGTAAATTCGTCAAGAACCATGGCATCGATTTCAAAAACCAATCAGAGATCACCATTCTTATAAAAATGATCAACAGCAAATAAAATAACCTGACAACCCTTTTACTATAGGATTTTTTCATTTCCATCGATTTTTCTATCCTTAACCTTTTTATGTACTTTTGCACCTCATTAGAATTCGAGGATGGTACACGTTTGTAGAAAAGAGCATTTCAACGCCGCCCATAAGCTTTGGAATCCCAATTGGTCAGAGGAGAAAAACACTGCTGTATTTGGACCCTGCGCCAATGTCAATTGGCATGGGCATAATTTTGAGCTGATTGTCACAGTAAAAGGTCTCCCTGATCCCGAGACAGGATTTGTGGTGGACTTAAAGCAATTGAGCACATTGATCAGAACCTTGGTCATTGACAAAGTGGACCACAAAAACCTCAATGTGGACGTGGATTTTATGAAGGGCAAAATGGCAAGTTGCGAAAATCTTGTCATGGAATTCTGGAAAATCCTCGAGCCTGCCGTCAACAAAATCGTCCCTCAGGGTAAATTGTACAAACTCACGCTCTACGAAACCCCAAGAAATTTTGTGGAGTACTTTGGGGAGTAGTAATTTGGTTGGGAAAAAGCCGAGTTTTATTTGTGGTAAGAAGTAAAAGGTGAGAGGTGGGGTCAGCCATGAATTTGAGATTTTTTTTGATTTGGAATCCTTTCATTTTTTGTTAAATTAATAAGTTAATTTAACAGATTTGCTCGTGACCTTTGTAAACAACTACAAAAACCTGGAAGTTTATTTGTTGTCAAGATCTTTGGCTTCAAATATTTTCTTATTGACAAAAAAATTCCCGAAGGAGGAAATGTTTTCACTTACCGATCAAATTCGAAGATCATCCAGGTCAGTAGGTGCTCCGATAGCAGAATCATGGGCCAAAAGAAGATATGAAAAACATTTTATCAGTAAGTTGACCGATGCTGATGCAGAAATTTTGGAAACCCAGCATTGGATTGAAATCGCCTTTGACCTTCAACTTATATCAGAAGAGGAACTGGCAAAAGTATTGAACGATTGTGCTTCGATAAATAGGATGCTAAATTCAATGATCAATAAATCATCCCAATTCTGCAAATAGCATAACTTACCTCTTACCAGTTACCTTTAACTTCTTACCTCTCACCTTTTACCTTCTACCTCTTACCTTTAACCTCTTACCTTTAACCTCTTACCAAAAGAATGAAATACTACATCATATCAGGTGAAAGATCAGGAGACCTCCATGCCTCCAACCTTATCCGGGCCATCAAAGCCTTGGATCCTAAAGCTACCTTTCGAGGTATGGGGGGAGATTATTCCAAAAATGAAGGACTTTCTCTCTGTGCCCATTATGATGAAGTAGCGGTGATGGGTTTTGTAGAAGTACTTTTTGGGTTCAGGAAAGTATTGAAATACCTCTCTCTAGTCAAAAAGGATATCTTAGACGCCAGACCTGATATCCTCATTTTGGTGGATTATGGGGGTTTCAATATGAAAATGGCAGCATTTGGGAAAAAGCAAAACATCCCTGTCCACTATTATATTCCACCCAAAGTTTGGGCTTGGAACCAAAAAAGAGCAATCAAAATTAAAGAGTTTACCGATCAGGTATATTCAATTCTTCCATTTGAACCAGCGTTTTTTGAGCGGTATGGAGTTAATATTGAATATGTTGGAAATCCCTTGCTCGACGAAATCGCCAAATTTGAACCCCATCCTTTTTTTCATCAAAAAAATAGCCTGAGCTATAGTCCCATCATCGCTTTGCTACCGGGAAGCCGAAAGCAGGAACTCACCAACATGATGCAGGTCATGCTGCAGGTGGTTAAGAAGTTTCCAAATGCACAGTTTTTCATTGCAGGAGTAGACAATCTTGGCGCAACCTTATATGAACCTGCCATCAAAGCCGGTATCAAAGTCATCTACAATCAGACCTATGACCTGTTGCACCATGCCAATGCAGCCATTGTCACCTCCGGAACAGCCACTTTGGAAACAGCCCTTTTCCGTGTTCCCCAAGTGGTCGTCTACAAAACCTCAGGTATCAGCTATGCCATCGCCAAAAGATTGATCCGGGTTCCGTTTATTTCTCTTGTCAACTTGATCGCCGACCGGAAAGTCGTTGCAGAATTGATCCAAGATGATTACAACGTTGAGAACCTTAGTCAGGAACTGAACCTGATCCTGTCCAATATTTTACACAAAGCTGAAATTTTGGATGGCTATACTGAAATCAAAGAAAAGCTGGGGACAGGTTCAGCTTCAGAAACTGCTGCAAAGATGATTTGTAGCAGTCTAGCGATTAGCCATTGAGATTTACCATATAGACACATAGTCCACATAGATTTTTAAAGGGAATTAATAAAGGATTTAAAGCGCCGATTTAATTTGATATCAAAAAAAGTTTGGACAAGAACTATGTGTTCTATATGAGCTATATGGTTAATCTTTCTTTAGGAATATTGGAATTGTCAGTGGACAAAAAAATTTGAGGTATCAAAGCGATCTAATTTTAAGGTTATTTAATTTACCATATAGACACATAGTGCACATAACATAAAGAGAGATTTAAAAGGGTTTATTTTATCAATTAGATTTTTGAAAACCCATTGAGACTTAAATAAGTCCTATGTTGTCTATGTGCGCTATATGGTAATTATTTTTTCTCCCACTATGTTTTTTGTTTTGAATTTTAGAAATTAAGAGATTATTCAAAAATGACTCTTTAATTTAACCTCTGTCCAAATGGAAATGTCCAAAAAACAACTTGATAAGTTAAGCTATAATGTAATTGGGGCCGCTATTGAGGTTCATAGGATTTTGGGCCCCGGTTTGTTAGAAAAAGTTTATCAAAAATGTCTGGCTAGGGAGTTAACATTAAGAGGGATTAAATTCAAAGAACAAGTTAAAATGCCTTTTGACTACAAAGGGGAGTTTGTGGACTTAGACCTAACTTTTGATTTCTATATTGAAGAGTCATTGGTGCTTGAAATAAAAGCTGTCCAAGAAGTCATTCCCCTCTTTCATGCCCAAACATTGGCTTATATGAAACTGCTAAAAGCTCCAAAAGGCATCATCATAAATTTTAACGTGACCAATATTTTCCATCATGGCCAAAAAACTTTTGTAAATGAATATTTTGAAACCCTGATTGATGAATAATTGAAATTAAAAAAACCGCAGAAGTCCTTTTGGTTTCTTCTGCGGTTTTAAAACTGATCACTGAAAACTGATCACTCCATTAGGCTACCTGTAGTTTTTTAAACTTAGACTTGTCAAACTGCTCCTGAGCATATTTGGCATCAATGACCAATTCCTTGATCGAATCATCCGAAGGCAATTCATACATCGCATCAGTAATGATGGCTTCGCAGATAGACCGCAATCCCCTCGCTCCAAGATTGTATTCCACTGCTTTCTCCACAATATAATCGATACCGCTTTCTTCAAAAACCAATTTGACACCTTCCATTTCTATCAGCTTTTTATACTGCTTGGTTAGCGCGTTTTTTGGTTCGGTCAGGATGCTTTTCAGGGTATCTCTATCCAAAGGATCCAAGTGGGTTACTACAGGAAGTCTACCGATCAACTCAGGGATCAGACCAAAAGATTTTAAATCCTGTGCGGTGACATATTGGAGCAGGTTGGCCCTGTCTACTTGTCTGTCTTCCACATATTTATTGAATCCCATGGGTTGGGTATTCAGCCTCTTGGCAATGTGTCTTCCGATTCCGTCAAATGCCCCACCGCAAATGAATAGGATGTTCTCCGTATTGACGGCGATCATTTTCTGGTCAGGATGCTTTCTGCCACCTTGCGGCGGCACATTTACCACAGTTCCTTCCAACAACTTCAACAAAGCCTGCTGCACGCCTTCGCCACTCACATCACGGGTGATGGATGGATTATCAGATTTCCTTGCGATTTTATCGATTTCATCAATGTAAACGATGCCTTTTTCCGCCGCTTCTACATTGTAATCAGCTGCTTGAAGCAACCTTGTCAGGATACTTTCCACATCCTCACCCACATATCCTGCTTCGGTAAGTACAGTGGCATCAGCAATACAAAATGGCACTTCCAATATCTTGGCCAATGTTTTGGCGAGATAGGTCTTACCTGTTCCTGTATCACCGACCATGATGATGTTGGATTTTTCGATCCTGATATCGTCATTTTCTTCCCCTTTCTGAAGCAACCTTTTGAAGTGGTTGTACACCGCTACGGTCAGTACTTTTTTAGCTTCATATTGACCGATCACATATTGGTTTAGAAATTCAGTAAGCTCCTTTGGCTTTTTGAGCTTGACCTTGACATTCTTGCCGGGCTTTTTGTTTTTATCTTCCTCGCCAAGAATCTGGTAGGCCTGATCAATACAGAAATTGCAGATATGTGCCGAAATCCCGGAGACCATGAGGTCTACGTCTTTCTTGTTTCTTCCGCAAAATGAACAGGTAATTTGTGCCATTATTTAGTTTTTTTGATCAATACTTCATCAATTAAGCCATATTCTTTGGCCTCCGGTGCTTTCATCCAATAATCTCTATCAGAATCTCTTTCGATTTCGTCAAAAGTCTTACCTGAATGGTCCGCAAGGATCTGATACAGTTCCTGCTTCATTGATAAGATCAATTTCAGTGAAATCTCCATGTCCTTGGATTGTCCCTGCATGCCTCCTGAAGGCTGATGAATCATCACCCTGGAATGTTGCAACGCAGATCTCTTGTCTTTGGCACCACCTGCAAGTAAAACCGCGCCCATGGAAGCTGCAATACCGGTACAGATCGTGGCCACGTCAGGATTGATATACTGCATGGTATCGTAGATTCCAAGTCCAGCGGTCACAGAACCTCCGGGGCTGTTGACATACAGAAGCACGTCTTTTTTGGGATCCGTGGATTCCAAAAACAACAACTGTGCAGTGATGATATTGGCAATAAAATCATCCACCTGGGTACCTAAAAAGATGATTCTGTCCATGATCAATCTTGAAAACACATCAATTTCACGGAAATTGGTAGGTCTTTCTTCAATTACTGACCTGGTCATGTTTTCTACAAAGGTATTGTATTGGTCAAAAGCGTTGCCACTGATGCCCCTGCTGTGAACAGCGTATTTTCTGAATTCGTCTCTGTTTATCATAATTTCTGTTTTAGTCTTGTACAAAAATAAAAAAAGCCCTTAAAGAAGGACTTTTTGATAACGATTTTATCCAAAAATTAGTTTTCTAACAGTTCTTTGAATTTGTCGATTTTGATGACTTCTTCTTTCAGATTTCCTTTTTCTCTTACAAAATCAAGGACTTTTTCATTCTGTACAGAAGTCAGCATCTGCATATAGTTTTGGCCTTCATTGCCTTTAAGGTAATTGTCGACGAACATATCCATGCTAGCTTCCATCTGTGAACCAAGTCCTGAAGAAGCAAATTGCTCGCGGATCATTTCTTTGGTTTTTTCGATGACATCTGCATGTTCTGCCTGAATGTCATTGTCTTTCGCAATTTTGTTAGAGATCAATGTCCATGTCAGTTGCTTGGCGTAGATTGGATATTCCTGCTCTACTTGTTCCATCGTCACCTTTCCTTCATTGGCCCTTAGCAACCACTCTTTAAGGAAGTCTTCCGGCAAATCAATATTGGCTTTGGCAACGAGTTTTTCTTTTATTTTTTCTTCTCCAAAGACCCTCAGCTCTTTGTTGTAGTTTTCTGAAAGAATTTCTTTCACTTTATTTCTCATCGCTTCCTCTGAATCGACCTGACCTTCACCAAACAGTTTGTCAAAAAAATCTTGGTTCAGTTCTGCCAATTCAGTCCTGTTGATGTTTTGAACAGTGAAAGTGCATTTACCTTTAAGGTCAGCAGCTTCTTCCTCAGTGACACCTACAGTGGCAGCAAGGTTTTCCTTGATGGCTTTGGAAGGATCAAAGGTCACTACATCTCCTTTTTTCAATCCGATAAATTGCTTCAGTGAACCGGCTTCCACAGCAGAAAGTGGCATGGAGAAGGTTTTTTCAAATGAACCGTCATCAGATTTCAGGTCTCCATATAGAAAATCATTTTCTTGGCTGACCTCAGGATTGGTCATTTTTCCGTATTGGCTTCGAAGGTTTTGGATGGCGTCATCTACTTCCTTTTCTTCCATTTCCATCTTATAGCTGGTAGCATCAATGCCATCAATTTTGACGGAGATATCTTCTACAAAACCTATCTTGTACTTGAACTCAAATTCTTTTTGGCTATCCCAATTGATATTTGCGGCATCTTCAACCATCGGAAGTGGATCTCCCAATATTTTAAAAGTCTGGGCTTTCAGATAATCATTCAGGGAAGAAGTAAGGATTGAATTGATTTCATCCACGAGTACCGAGGTTCCATACATCTTTTTTACCATGGTGATGGGAGCTTTGCCTGGTCTAAAACCTCTTATTGTGGCTTTTTTGGCGTAGTCCTTGATTTTCGCATCCACCTTTGGTTGATAATCTGCTTCATTTAGTTTAATTTTAACTGAAGCCTGATTTGCTGCGTGCTTGTCTAATGAGATTTCCAATTTGCTGTATTTTGGTGTGATTTGAATTTAAAAACCCCCAATCCCATTTCTTATTTCGATGGCCTGTATTAGGCTCGAAGCCGGAAAGTTGATTGAGGGTTAAGAAGCGTGCGGATAGAGGGACTCGAACCCCCATGCCTCGCGGCGCTAGATCCTAAGTCTAGTGCGTCTACCAATTTCGCCACATCCGCGATTTGTGGTTGCAAAGGTAATAAGTAAAATTAAACTTGCAAAAATTGGAATAAAATTCATCCCAAAATTTGTTAAATACCCTACAGGACGGGTTGTTTTGATAAAAGAATTGCTTTAGCTTCGATAATATGATAGAAATAGACCTGGCAGAGGAAAGAAAGGAGATCTTAAAAAGATATAAGAAGCTTTTGAAAATGGCCAAACCGGTCCTCAAACCCGGTGATGCCAAGATCATCAAAAAGGCTTTTAACGTCTCCAATGATGCCCATAGGGAAATGCGCAGGAAATCCGGCGAACCCTATATCTACCACCCTTTGGAGGTTGCCTTGATCTGCGTGGAGGAGATCGGACTGGGCACCACCAGTATCGTCTCTGCTTTGCTGCATGATGTGGTCGAGGATACCGATTGGGAACTGGAAGACATCGAAAGGGAATTCGGTACCAAAGTCGCCCAGATCATAGATGGCTTGACCAAAATCTCAGGAGTATTTGAATACGGTTCTTCCCAACAGGCAGAAAACTTCAGAAAAATGCTCCTCACCCTTTCTGACGATGTGCGGGTGATTCTGATCAAATTGGCGGACAGGCTCAACAACATGCGTACCCTTGACAGCATGCCAAGGCACAAGCAGCTGAAGATTGCCTCCGAGACAATGTACCTCTATGCGCCTTTGGCCCACCGCCTAGGTCTCTATGCCATCAAATCTGAGTTGGAAGACCTTTACCTTAAATTCACTGATTCGGAGACTTACCTTTTCATTGTCAACAAAATCAATGAAACCAGGCTCTCCAGAAATAAATTCATCAAAAGTTTTATTGGGCCCATAGAAGAAGAACTCCTTTCCCAGGGCTTCAAATTTACCATCAAGGGAAGACCAAAGTCTGTCTTTTCAATTTACAACAAAATGAAATCGCAGAATATACCTTTTGAAGAGGTGTATGACCTTTTTGCGATCAGGATTATCATTGACAGTGAGCTCGAAAATGAAAAAGCAGACTGTTGGCAGGTATATTCCGTGGTGACGGACTTTTACCGGCCCAATCCCGACAGACTTCGGGATTGGATCAGCACGCCAAGGGCAAACGGCTATGAATCCCTTCATACCACGGTCATGAGTCAGACAGGCCAATGGGTGGAAGTCCAGATCCGTACCGTCAGGATGGATGACATCGCTGAAAGAGGCTACGCTGCCCACTGGAAATACAAGGAAAAAGATACCCCCCAGAAAGGAACCGGCCTAGATGAATGGATTACCCAAGTCAGAACCTTGCTCGAATCGAATGACGGGTCGGCCATTGAATTTATGGACGACTTCCGCGGCAATCTTTTCCATGACGAGGTTTTTGTCTTTACTCCAAAAGGAGAATTAAAGGTCCTTCCTAATGGTGCCACTGCCTTGGATTTTGCCTTTGAGATTCACTCAGAAGTCGGTGCCAAGTGTATAGGAGCCAAGGTCAACCAAAAATTGGTCTCCATCAACCACAAACTCAAAAACGGCGATCAGGTAGAAATCCTGACCTCCAACAAACAAAAACCCACTGAAGACTGGCTCAATTCCGTAGTCACATCACGGGCCAAAGCCAAAATCAAAGATGCTCTACGGGAAGAAAAGAAATCCACCATCTTGGACGGAAAGGAAATCGTCCAAAGGAAACTCCGCCAGATGAAAATGGAATTCACTTCAGAAGTGGTAGAGCAGCTCAGGGCATATTTTGAGACCAAAACTCCCAATGAGTTTTATTACAAAGTAGGAAAAGGTGTCATCGATGCCACTTCAATCAAAAGCTTTAAGGAGTTTAAAGAGCAGAAAAAACAAAAAGGCAAGGCTTCCTTTGAAAAAGTGAAGGACGAAACATCCTTTACCAAAGAGATCAAAAACCTCAAAGGGCCTGACCATGACCAACTGCTCATCGGCGAAGACATGGATTTGGTCGATTATATCCTTGCCAAATGCTGCAATCCCATTCCCGGAGATGACGTTTTTGGCTTTGTGACGATCAACGAAGGCATCAAAATCCATAGGACTTCCTGTCCCAATGCCTTAGAACTGCTTTCCAACCACGGAAACAGGGTAATCAAAGCGCGATGGACAAGCCAACAGCAGATCGCGTTTTTGGCGGGATTGAGAATCGTAGGTACCGACAGGGTGGGGCTGATCAATGATGTCACCAGGGTAATCTCCAATGAACTGAAAGTCAATATGCGGTCCATCACTGTAGATTCCGACAGCGGTATTTTTGAAGGATCGATCAAACTCTACGTCCACAGTACCCAACACCTCGAAAAATTAATGTCAAACCTTTCAAAAGTAGAAGGCATCCTCAAAGTGACCAGGTTTGATTGAGAGAGTTTTCCCCAAGTCCCTTTTGACCTTTGAGTAAGGCTTTTATTCGATTTTTGGTTCTTGAACTCTAAACCATTTAAAATTTTCAAAGCATGTCATACATCACAGATCAAGAACTTGACCGCGATATCCGCAACCTTTTCATACCATTAGAAGACCAGCATATTCCTTTAGCATCATGGGAGGAATTGGAAAAAATCTACGGCAAAGGATTTGTCAATAACCAAAAGAGAGAAATCGAAAAAGAAAAAATGCGCAGACAAAGAGCCGAAGAACTTTCCTAACCAAAACTTTGACCGAATTGTATCCCCGCCAAAGCTTGGTTCCTATTGTTTCTTTTGTGGTAATTTAATCTGTGTTCATCTTTTTAATCTGTGGTTTAATATTCAAGGCAAAAAATAATACAGAATCTACTACCTTAAAACTTTTTTCTCGACTCCTAATTCAGATCCATTTCTGGAAATATTTAAATTTAAACAATCCCGGTTAAGTCAAAGTTTATAAGAAATAGTACAATAAAAATCTTCAAAAACCCGCTTTTTCTCTATAGTTCCGGTATATTTCCCCTAACCTTCTCCTAACCAACCGTTATTCCCTCCCCCACCATTCGTTAACTTTTGATCAATTTCCTAGAAATCATATCATTATTCCAATAAAAGCAAAAATTGCATTTTTTGAATATTCCCTACCAAGTCTTTTGTCCTTAAATCTGTCCCGATTCTTCCCGATTTCCGTTTTCATCGGTTGTAATTATTTTAAACTTTCAGCACAAAAAACTGCAAGGATTTTAAATCAATAACCGATTTCTATCTTGCTTATTCGAATCTTTTCTAAATAAGATAAGTTATATTTGCAAAAACCTAAAATTCATGGCCTTAAATCAGACCCTTTTCGAAGAGGTAAAGAAAATATTTACAGCCTACCTGGAAAATAAAAAGCTTAGAAAGACACCCGAGAGATATGCCATTTTGGAAGAAATCTATGGACGTGGCGGACACTTTGATGTAGAATCGCTTTACATCAGCATGAAAAACAAAAACTACCGGGTGAGTCGAGCCACGGTGTACAATACCCTGGACTTATTGGAAGAATGTGACCTGGTGACCAAGCATCAGTTTGGCAAAAACATCGCTCAATTCGAAAAATCCTATGGGTACAAGCAGCACGACCACTTGATCTGCATCGAATGCAACAAAGTGCTTGAGTTTTGCGATCCTAGGATACAAAACATCCAAAATACAGTCAGCGAGATTTTAAATTTTAAAGTCCTTCACCATTCTCTGATCCTGTACGGAACATGCTTAAAAGAAAACTGCGAAAATAGAGCCATAATATGAAATTAAATTACAGAATTGAGAAAGAGGATAAAGCCCACTTTCTGTTTGTGACAGGTGATTTGATCGGAGACGAGGTCGGACCAAAATTGGTAGAAATGGTGTCCGATGCAGTGAATGACAAGATCAGGTTTTTTGTGGTGGATCTCTCTGAAGTGAGGTACATCAGTTCGAGCGGCATAGGGCTTTTGATCACTATGTTGACCAAAATGAGAAATTCAGGTGGGGAAGTTTACCTGACAGCGCCTTCAGAACATGTTCAAAAGCTGCTCATTATCACCAAATTGAATAATATTTTCACCGTTTACCCCTCTATCAAAGAGGCAAAAAACGCTATTGCATAAGGTTCAATGTGGTGACATCTATATAAAATAAACAGAGTTATTTGTTATTTTTTGTGGATATGACAAACTTCACGGCCGAATTGATTTTAAAATTTTACACACATAGATTAAAATGAAAATGGATGTTCTTTTAGGCCTGCAATGGGGAGACGAGGGAAAAGGTAAAGTAGTAGATGTATTGGCTCCTCAATACGACGTGGTAGCCAGGTTTCAGGGAGGTCCAAATGCAGGTCATACGTTGGAATTTGACGGGATCAAGCATGTGTTGCATCAGATACCTTCCGGTATTTTCAGGGAAAATATCCTCAATATCATTGGAAACGGGGTCGTTTTGGATCCGGTCGTTTTGAGAAAGGAGATTGAAGGCCTTCAAAAATTCAATATTGCTTTTAAGAAAAACCTCTTTATATCCAAAAAGGCAACCATCATCATCCCTACACACAAGCTGTTGGATGCCGCATATGAAAAGTCCAAAGGAGACAAAAAAATCGGGTCTACGCTCAAAGGAATCGGACCAACCTACCAGGATAAAATAGGAAGGGTTGCCCTTCGGGTAGGAGATATTTTGGCAGCGGATTTTGAAGAGAAATACAGCGCATTGGTAGAAAAGCACAAGACAATTCTCAATTTCTACGATTTTGATATCAGCCAATTGGCAGAATTAGAAAAGACCTTTTTTGATGCAGTGGCATTTTTCAGGACACTCAATCTCGTGGACAGCGAATACGAGGTCAATGATTACCTTGCCTCCGGCAAAAAAGTATTGGCAGAAGGTGCACAGGGTTCTTTGTTGGACATAGACTTTGGAAGTTATCCTTTTGTCACTTCAAGCAGTACAATGGTAGCTGGTGCCTGTACAGGTCTGGGTGTTTCCCCATCCAAAATCGGCGATGTCTTTGGTATATTCAAAGCCTATTGCACCAGAGTAGGTAGCGGACCTTTTCCTACCGAACTCCATGATGCTACAGGGGAAGCAATGCGAAAAGAAGGAAACGAATTTGGGTCTACCACCGGACGCCCAAGACGATGCGGTTGGATTGATTTGCCGGCATTGAAGTATTCCATTATGATCAATGGCGTGACACAGCTTTTCATGATGAAGGCCGATGTACTCAATATTTTTGAAGAAATAAAAATCTGTACCCATTACGAACTCCCTGATGGGACTCGGGTAGACAGGTTGACTTATGAATTGAATAACGACGAGGTCAAGCCGGTTTACCTCACAGTACCGGGATGGTTTACTTCATTAGCAGAAGTGAATGAATATGAAAAATTTCCCAAAGAACTGAGAAATTATGTCGATCTGCTCGAAAAAGAGCTTGGTGTTCCGATCAAAATGGTGTCGGTCGGACCGGATCGAAAGCAGACGATCCTCAGATAACCTCCTAATTGAAGGCTTCCCCAAAGGAAGCCTTTTTATTTTTTAAGAGTTTCTGTACTTTACAGGTTCTTAAATGAATATCAATTTAGATTTCTCACGAAATTGAAAAATCCTGTCCCATTAAAACCACAAGCATTATTTTTTTTAGGTTTCCTATTTAGTATGCTTTCGTTCATTAATGGAAGCGTGGCGCAGGTTGGTTTCCCGTATTGTGAGAGATTTACAGATAATTCTACCCAAAGTGCCACAGTTTTTGGAGGTAGCGCAAGAATCGTGGATGGTGCTCTCCGGCTTACAGATGCTATCAATGAGCAAAATGGGTACATCTATATCGACATCCCTTTCTCTTCTGCCTATGGTATCAAAGCTGAATTTGAGTATTTCAGCTATGGAGGCAATGGCGCAGATGGTATAGTGGCATTTCTTTTTGATGCCGATACACCCATATTCAACACCGGTGGCTTTGGCGGATCTCTTGGTTATGCGCAACGCGGTAACCAAGTCGGGTTATCAAGAGCATATTTGGGAATCGGATTTGACGAGTATGGAAACTTCGGGACCACTCAAGAAGGAAAGATTGGTGGATTTCCGGGCATTGGAGAATCCTTGGTTCCCAATTCCATTGTCATTAGAGGTCCCGGTAGCGGACTTTCAGGTTATGCCTTTGTTGTAGGGAGAAAAACAATGTTGCCGGGAAATGATGGTCTCAGACCTTCTGACCAATTTCCCATAAGCTCTGGAGGATTGGGGACAAGTCGGGTAACCGATCCTAATCTTCCCGGATATCGGAAAGTCTTTTTGGACCTACAGCCTGACCCAAACGGAGATGGGTACTTTCTGACGGTAAGAATGCTCGTTTCCACCGAGGCAAACAATCCGCGGATGGTCACCATTTTTGATAGGCCGTACGACTTTCCTGCACCCCCAAATCTTAAAATAGGATTCACAGCTTCCACAGGTGGGCTAAATAACATCCACGAAATCAGGAATCTCATTGTGGAGGTTTCCAACGAGGATGGCTTGGCCAATCCTGAGGGAATCAATATTGATGACAAAGCCTCCTGCGAAGGCCAAGAAAACACCTATGAAATAACTGCCGCTGAGGCTACTCTCCCCAATGAGAATTCAAGTATCAGGTGTTTGCAGTTTTATGGCTCCCTTGAGGACATTCAGGCCGAAGAAGGGGACATCTGTTCTCAGGCAAGATGCAGACCGGAAAACCGGGTTTTGGTACTTCCTCAAGGTACATTCCGTGCTGCAGATACAGGAGGAGAATTTACTTTTTTCCCAAATATTGGATTCACAGACCAGACTGTTCAGGTATATTATACCATCACGGATAATTATGGCAAAACATCCTCAGGAAATTACATCAAGCTTTTGATCAAAGAATCCCCCGAACCTGTTAGCATTGTGGCTGTAGGAGTGGAGGAGAATACAAATGAAATTAGGCTTTGTGCAGGGGCTCCGGTTATATTAAAGGCTGTCGGGGAGGAAGTTTATGTCAAGTTTGAATGGTACAGAGATGATATTTTGATCCCCAACTCTGACCTTCCCCAAATCAGCGCCATCCTTCCGGGCACGTATAAAGTTATCGCCTATAACTCTAAAAGTTGCCCCACCGAATCCGAGGGTTTTACCTTGATCAATCCTGCCTTTCCGTCATTGGTGATTACCAATCCGGTTGTTGGATGTGAGCCGGGGATGACCCTTGACATCCGGGAATTCATTTCAGGCCATGATGATTCGCTTTATGATTACCAATTGGAGACACCATCGGGAGAAATATTGCTCAATGAGCAAATGGCCCAAATTGCCCTTTCGGGGGATTATTTGATAAGGGTAAAGCACAAAGATTTGACCTGTTGGTCCGAACCTGTGCCTTTTGAGGTGATCATTGTGGAAGAGGTATTGAAAGCAAATTTTGACTTCGAAGTGGATGGCACAGGAGTGAAAGGGGATGAAGAGGGTGGTATTTTCCCGGATGATCCTATCAAATTTACAGACCTGTCGTCTGAAGAGGTGGTCAGTTGGTCATGGGACTTTGGTGATGGAAATAGTTCAACGGAACAGAATCCTATCCATATCTATGGAGTCAAAGGTGTATTTCAGATTGTTTTGACCATCACCGACAACTTAGGCTGTGTTGCCGAGATTACCAAGGAGCTTTCAATCACCAAAAGTTATAGGGTAATGTTTCCTACAGGATTTACCCCGACTTTGGCTGAAAATCGTTTTTTCAGGCCCAAAGTCAGAGGAATCGCTCAGATGGAAATCCTGGTTTTTAACCTTTGGGGCAATATGCTTTTTAGAACAGATGATTTGCAAACTGAAGGTTGGGATGGAAAAGTCAACGGGGAATTAATGCCCGGTGGCAATTATGTGTACAGGGTCAAAATGGTTTCTATTGATGGAGAAGCCGTTGAGCAAAGTGGTAGATTTTTATTGATAAGGTAATGGGAAAAAGTTTTGTCCTTCTTTTCATGGCCTTGACTGTTGGTTATGTCCAAGCGCAGGATACCCAGTTTTCGCAGTTTTATGCTGCTCCCTTATTTCTCAATCCAGCCTTTGCCGGGAGTTCCGAAATTACACGGGTAGGATTCAATTTCAGGAATCAGTGGCCGGCTTTGGACCAGTCTTTTGTGGCTTTTTCTGCTTATGCTGACCATTTTATTGATAGCAAAAACAGTGGGATAGGGATTATTGTGAACGGCAGCAGGGAGAGCCTTGCCAATCTCCAAAACACGGAAGTCGGATTATTGTATTCCTACAGGTTGAGGCTCGGGCAATCGAGTTTTTTGCACATGGGGATTCAGGGAAGTTATGCCACCCGCTCAGCAAGTTTTGATGAAGTGGTCTTAAGTACACAACTAGACATCAGCAAGGGCGTAGTCTTACCTGGTGCAGGAGGGGCGATTCCGGACCCAAGTCAAAGGAGCTTTGCTGATTTGCATACAGGCCTTTTTTACTATAATGACAGGTTTTGGTTGGGAGTTTCGGGTCACCACCTCACGCAGCCAAATATTTCTTACTTGGATTTGGATAAAGACATTTTGCCGATCAGGTATTCTGCCCATGGGGGCGTCAAGTTTGACTTGGAGCCCGGTGCCATCAATGATTACTTCAACAATACCCAACAGGAGCGGACATTATCTTTGGCCTTCAATTACAAGAGGCAAGGACTTTATGACCAATTGGATTTTGGGATGGAGCTTTTTTTTGATCCCATCATTTTGGGTGTTTGGTACCGGGGGTTTCCAACCAGGATTGGTTTGCCAAACAATGAAGCCCTAATTGGTTTGATAGGCTTTTCTCTTCAAAGTGGGATTGATTTGGGTTACAGCTATGATTTCACATTATCCCAATTGGGTTGGCGCAATTCAGGGGGGGCACATGAGGTTTCCTTGCGCTATTCTTTTGTGAATCAGCTTTGGGATAAAAGCCAAAGAAAGAGCTTACCGACGTTCAAATATTAAAAATGAATTATTTTCAGACATTTTTTCTCCCTGATTCTCAGTAGGGTCTGTACGAATCCATCTTTTTTTTCATGATGGCTTTTGCATTTGAAAAAAAGATTAGCACTTTTGCAATCCCAAACGCGGGCAGCCTGATTCAATTCAATCAAAAGCATTCTGAAAAATCCCGCATCAATTTCCTCAGAAGATAAAAAATTTTATATATCAGTTATTGAAAGAATAAAATTTCGGCTTATCTTTGCATCCCGCAAGAGGGAAAATCAAATACGAATTTGGATTACCTAAGACAACGGTCTTACGATACCTTAGAAATCTAGGGTAAAAGTTCATTGAAATACTGGAGAAACGACATTAAAAAGGCCTGAAGGGGATACCCTGAAGGCAGAAGATTGACAGGGCTAGGAAACGAATCAGCAGTGATGCTGAAAAAAAAACTATACAATG
>NZ_QMIK01000013.1 GCF_003316845.1 Cognataquiflexum aquatile
GGTGTAGGTACTATCTTTAAAATCAAGATTATTTTAATTTTTTTTACCTTTACGATACCGGAGAGGAAGCATACAGTGATCGTTCACTTGGATGTTTACCTTGTGTAGTGCCGACTTGATCGGCACTATTTTTTTCAGCTTTTTCAAAGCTGACCGGAGAGGGAAGCTCCAGCTCCTGTTCTTTGGATATTTCGGGTTGATAATCCTCTATAAACGGCATGTTGTTTTTCCATAATGCATAGATGGTAGTTAGGATTTTCTTTTGGACAGCCACATAGCTTTTCATTTTCAAGCCATGCTTTTCGAAAGTGCGGTTGAATAAGTTGTAGAAAGGTTTGACCTGATAGGTTATTGTCTGGAATGCCGGCATGAACATCGCGCGCCTTATCCTTGAGTTTCCTTTTTTTGAGATCCTGGTTTTTCCGTTGGTTTTTCCGGATTGGTTTTCGACGACATCATATCCGCAATAGCTTACCAGCTGTTTGTTGTTTTCAAAAAGTTCAAAGCCGTTGGTTTCGGCCAAAACTATTGCCGCTGTAAGGATACCCACTCCTTTGATCGAACAGATATTCCCGACCTTGCCCCATACTTCTGCCTTGGATTGGAGGTGGTTTTTGATTGTGGATTCAAGCTGTTCGAGCTGTTTATCGATCAGTTTGATCATGTTTTCCAACTGCTTTTCAACTGCCTTGGAAGAATACATGCCGTTTTTAATGGCATGGAGCTGATTTCTTGAAGCTGTCTTTTGTTCCTGCAGGCTCTGGTGATGCCTGGTCAGGGAACGGAGTTCATAGAAAAACCTGCCAAACGGTGACCAGGGAGACAGGCATTGCTCGGCTCCCATCTGAGCCAATCCCCGGGCATCGATCGTGTCGTTTTTAGATTTATTTCCAAGTGAGCGAAGATAGTTTTTCGCCTTGGTAGGCAAAACCACAGATACAGAATAGCCCTTTTCAAACAGGTACAAAGCACAGGTTTCATGGTAATTCCCCGTAGCTTCCATACAGATTACCAAAGGGACGTTTTCATCCTTTCGGTTTTTTTTGATCCAAGAATCCATCGATTTAAAACCGGTTTTTGAATTTGGGAAAGTCTGGGTAGATTTCACCGTTACTTTTTGACCTTTATCTATGGAAGATAAGCAGCCATTGATGGATTTACTGGAAACATCCAGTCCGACAGAATATTTTAACATAGGATAGAAGGTTTATAAAAACAGTATCCCCTCTTGTTCTTAACTCATCGTTATGGAGCATTGAAGGAGTTCTTCATGCCTGGGTACTATTCAGATTCGAAGAGGAAAAAATAAAGGTGTGATCCCTACACCGCAGTATCAGCATTGCTGTACTTAATTTGCAAATCAGGCTACACCTTTATTCTGTTTTTTGGTTCAGTTTAAAGATATGA
>NZ_QMIK01000001.1 GCF_003316845.1 Cognataquiflexum aquatile
CGGCGAAGCCGCATTTCCCCTCCCCCTCCAATGCCGAATCTGCGGTGGCCGAGCTTGCCGAGGCCCATTTTTATTTTTATCTGAAAGCCAAAAAAATGTATGACTCTTTAAATAAATGATTGGCTGTTTTTTTTAGAGAGGGCTATCCAATTGAAGCATGAATGTCTGCTCAAATTAATTCAAACCCCGATCTATGGACTATTGTCTGCCAACTATCGACTCCTTCTACTTATCAAAAACCTTATAATATACCTCACTCCATTTCAATTCATTCTGAAGATTTCTGATAGTTGTTTGACCATCAATATTGACTGATTCTATTCCTGCAATGTTGGCAAAGTCATTTAGAATTGTCGTAGATAGGTTTTGGCTGAAGCAGGTATGGTGTGAACCTCCGGCCAAAATCCAGGCTCCGCACCCGGTTTTCATATCAGGCAAAGGCTTCCACATAACCCTTGCGACCGGTAATTTGGGCAAATCATGAGGAGCATCCACAGCCTCCACTTCATTGACAATCATCCTGAATCTATTTCCCATATCCACGAGGGAGGCATTGAGCCCTCTTCCGGCTTTTACATTGAAAACAAGCCTGACAGGATCTTCTTTGCCTCCGATTCCCAATGGATGCACCTCGCAGGAAGGTTTGCCTGAAGCGAGACATTCATCCACCTCAAGCATATGTGAACCCAATACAAGGGTATTTTCAGGATAAAAATGATAGGTGTAATCCTCCATAAAGGCATTCCCGCCTTCCAAGCCCGTACCCATTACTTTCATTGCCCTGACTAGAGCGGCTGTTTTCCAATCCCCCTCACCGGCATAACCAAAACCTTTGTTCATCAGTCTTTGGACAGCGATTCCCGGAAGTTGGCGCATGCCATGCAGGTCTTCAAATGTGTTGGAAAAAGCTTTGAATCCGCCTTCTGTTAAAAAACTCTCCAATCCGATTTCTATCCTCGCAGCTTCGACCAAAGAGTCTCTTTTTGCACCACCGTTTTTTAGATTTTCTGCCAAAGCATAAGTACGCTCATATTCTTTGATCAGGTTGTTGATTTCTGAATCGGTCACAGCATTGATTTTTTGGACCAAATCTCCTACAGGAAAGGTATTGACAGCAAATCCAAATCGCATTTCAGCCTCGACTTTATCACCTTCTGTGACGGCTACATTGCGCATGTTGTCTCCAAACCTTGCGATTTTCATGCCCTGCCAGTCATGCCATCCGCTAGCTGCGCGGCACCAACCGTCGATTTCCAGATGCACTTCTTTGTCTTTCCAAAATCCCACCACCACTTTTCTGTTGATCCGCATACGGCTTGTCAAAAAACCAAATTCCCGATCTCCATGGGCACTTTGGTTGAGGTTCATAAAATCCATATCGATGGAATTCCAAGGAATATCCCGATTGAATTGGGTATGCAGATGGAGTAGGGGTTTATTTAGGATTTTGAGACCATTGATCCACATTTTGGCAGGAGAAAAAGTGTGCATCCAGGTAATGATTCCGATGCAATTCAATGCTTGGTTAGCATCCTGACAGATTTTAAATATTTCTTCAGTGGTTTTAACGATGGGTTTGAAAAGGATTTTGACAGAAATGTCATTGGTCTGGTTGAGATATTCAGCAATAACTTGCTCATGTTCAGCTACTTTTGCCAAAGTTTCCTCTCCATAAAGGTGTTGGCTTCCTGTGATAAACCAAACTTCGTTTTGGGGGATTTTTTTCATGTTAGTGTCCTTTTTGAAAAAGAATAGGTTATGTTAAGTGTATTTTTTTGCCAAGCTTGGTTAAATCAGCCTTTGAATCGAAAACCCAAGATCCGGGCAAGTGGGATTGCTATTTTTCCTGAAGATAAAAGTAAATTAATTAAGTGTAATAATTACACCTAATGAAAACAATTTAATTATAATAGAGACCAGAATTATTCCCTTGCAGCGGTGATTTCATGAAGCGGGATGATTTTTTGGATTGTCAAAACAGTTTCTTTGTATTGTTTGACATCCAAAGAATAGTAAAATGCACCTTTTTTTGAGCTCAGTTTGTCTTTGTCTTTTTCTTTCTTCAAAAGATTGGTGGAAAGTAACTTTCTGGTGAAATTTCTTTTGTCAAATTTTGTATTGTAAAGACCCTCATACATGGTCTGTAATTGTGGCAAAGTGAATTTTTCAGGAAGCAATTCAAAGAGAATGGGTTGGAAAGCAGCTTTATACCGTAATTTATCCAATGCGATTTCTACCATTTCCTGATGGTCAAAAATAAGTTTTGGAAGCTCCTTCATTGGAAACCATCTCGCATGAAAATCATCATTGATTTGTTGTTGGTATTTTTTAATGTCAATCAATGCCACATAAGTCACCGCAATTACCCTTTCAATTGGATCTCTGTTTGGCTTGCTGAATGACTTCATTTCTTCAAGATAAATATCCTGAAGTCCGGTGAGTTGTTTCAAGATCCTGGAAGCTGCTTCATCGAGCGATTCCTCAGGCTGAACAAAACCCCCCATCAAAGACCATTTTTCTTTTTCAGGTGCAAAGCCACGTTGGATCAAAAGCAATTTGTATTCGGTTCCATCAAATCCAAAAACAATGCAATCGACTGCTACAAGGAACCGGGTTTGGTTTGAGTATTTCATTAATTATTAAAATCTATCCCTGATTATTTTAGCAAAAGATATGTAAAATCTTAGATTAAATTCCAATGTGTGATTTTGCAGGCAAAGTTTTATGTTGTTCAAATCAACGGGATTCATTTGATGGTTCTTGTTTGATTATTAGTGTAAAAAATACAATTAATTTTTGTCGATTAAGGTTTAATTTCTAATATTAGATGGTATATCACAGTGGAAGTAATTAAATGAATCTCTTTCTTTCAAAGTGAAATCCAAAAAATGATTTACATCTTCACCTGCAATAATTGAATCAAAACAACAAAATTAAAATCATATGAAAACAAATTGCTTGAAAGGATTTACAGTGGTGGCATTCATCCTGATTTCGTTCCTTTCCAACGCCCAGACTAGCAGACTGATCGTGAATGCCGATCAGGGAAGTGCCATTATCAACAAACATATATATGGTCATTTTGCCGAGCACCTTGGAAGAAATATCTATGGGGGAATCTGGGTAGGGCCGGATTCCAAAATCCCCAATGAGGAAGGTTACCGATTGGATGTCATGAAAGCTATCCAAAAGCTGGAGATTCCCAACCTGCGTTGGCCGGGAGGTTGCTTTGCAGATGAATACCATTGGACAGACGGTATCGGCAATCCAAAAGACCGTCCTACGATGATCAACACCCATTGGGGTGGCGTGGTAGAAGACAATTCCTTTGGAACACATGAATTCATGAATTTTGCCAAAAAAATCGGTGCAGAACCTTATATCACGGGTAATGTTGGGAGTGGTTCGGTCGATGAGATGTCCAAATGGATCGAATATATCAATTTTGACGGGGTCAGTCCGATGTCAAACCTGAGAAAGAAAAACGGCCAGGACGAACCTTGGGATATCAAATATTGGGGTGTTGGAAATGAAAACTGGGGCTGCGGTGGCAATATGACAGCCGAATATTATGCCAATGAATACAGAAGATATGCAACCTATGCGAGGGATTATGGGGCAAATAAACTATATAAAATCGCAGGTGGAGCTAACAGTAATGATTATAACTGGACTGAAGTATTGATGAAAAACATTCCCCTCAATATGATGGATGGGCTTTCGGTACATTATTATACCATGACTGGTTCTTGGACTGACAAGAAATCGGCTACTATTTTTGACAAAGAAACTTACTTGGAGACTTTGAGGAAAGCTGCGGGTATTGAGGAATTGATAAAGCGCCATGGTGCTATCATGGACCAATATGATCCTGAAAAAAGAATAGGAATGATCGTTGATGAATGGGGAACTTGGTATCAAGTCGAACCTGGAACCAACCCTGGATTCCTTTACCAACAAAATACCATGCGAGATGCACACGTGGCGGCTATTTCACTGAATATTTTCAATAAACATGCTGACCGTGTCCATATGGCTAATTTGGCCCAAACGGTCAACGTGCTGCAGGCCATCATCCTTACCAATGATACAGACATGATCCTTACCCCGACATACCATGTTTTTGATCTGTATAAGCCTCATAAAGATGCCACTTTGCTTTCCCACCATCTTGTGACGGAAGTTGTGTCTTATGGCAAAGAAAAACTGGAAGCTTTGAATGTATCTACTTCCAAATCTCCCGACGGAACGGTAAATATCAGCATTGCAAATATTCATCCTGACAAGAAAATTGACCTTGATGTGGTGTTGAGAGGGATTTCAGCCAAGACTGTAACAGCGGAATATGTGACGGCTCCGTCCATCGATTCTTACAATACTTTTGAAAAAAAGGAGGTAGTCAAAAAAGCAGCTTTCAAAGATTTCAAATTGGATAAAGACAACCTGAAAATTGCTGTTCCCGCCAATTCAGTCTTGATGGTAAGGGTGAAGTAATGTTTTGTAATAAGAATTAATTTGGTTTGGGGAAAAACTGATATAAATACCATGGAGGATAATTATGTAATCGGGTTGGATTATGGGACAGATTCTGTCAGGGCGGTTTTGGTGAATACCAAAAACGGTGACTGCGTGGCAAGCCACGTTGTTTTATACCCAAGATGGAAAGCCGGTAAGTACTGCAATCCGGTAGAAAACCAATTCAGGCAACATCCATTGGATCATTTGGAGGGATTGGAAGCGAGCGTCAAAAGGGTGATGGAAAAATCCAAAATCCCAGCTTCACAAGTCAAAGCCATTTGTGTGGATACCACAGGTTCTTCCCCTTTGCCTGTGGATGATAAAGGACAATCCCTGGCCATGAATCCTACATTTGCAGAAAACCCAAATGCCATGATGGTACTATGGAAGGACCATACGGCCATCAAGGAAGCCGATGAAATCAACCATATTGCCCGAACTTGGGGAGGGGAGGATTACACCAAATACGAAGGCGGAATTTACTCTTCAGAGTGGTTTTGGTCTAAAATATTACATGTCGTAAGAGAGGACCAAAAGGTGGCTGATGCGGCGTTTTCCTGGATGGAGCATTGTGATTATATCACTGCACAATTGATTGGAAATGAAGATCCTTTGACTCTAAAGCGAAGCAGGTGTGCGGCAGGACATAAAGCACTCTGGCATGAAACCTGGGGTGGATTGCCGCCCAAAGAGTTTTTAGGATTGTTCCATCCTAATTTAGCTTCATTAAGAGATCGTCTATATTCCGAAACCTTTACTTCTGACAATCAGGCAGGAAACCTTAGCCGAAATTGGGCAGAAAGGTTGGGTTTGACCATAGACACAGTCGTAGCTGTGGGAACATTTGATGCCCATGCAGGCGCTGTCGGTGGTGAGATATCAGAAAATACCCTGATCAAAGTAATGGGAACCTCCACTTGTGACATCATGATTACTTCTAAAGAGAATCTTGGAAACAACCTGATACAGGGAATCTGTGGGCAAGTGGATGGATCGGTTATCCCTGGCATGATCGGTTTGGAAGCCGGTCAATCAGGTTTTGGGGATGTATTGGCATGGTTTAGGGATTTGATTACCAAACCAAGTATCGATTTGATCCAAAAAAGTATTCATTTGGATGAAAGCCAAAAAGCAAAACTGATTGAAGAAGTCGAAGAAAATCTCATAACCCAACTTTCTGAAGAGGCGCTTAAAATTCCCGTGAATGAATCTAAAATAGTTGCACTTGATTGGATCAATGGGCGAAGGACTCCTGACGCCAATCAAGCTTTGAAAGGAGCGATTATGGGTTTGAATATGGGTTCGGATGCAGCGAGGGTTTTCAAATCCTTGGTGGAAGCCATCAGCTTTGGTTCCAAAAAGATTGTCGACAGGTTTGAGGAAGAAGGGGTAAAAATCGAGACAGTAATCGGAATGGGAGGTGTGGCCAAAAAGTCCAAACTTGTCATGCAGACATTGGCAGATGTGCTTAATATGCCCATAAAGGTGGCCACATCAGACCAAGCACCGGCTTTAGGTGCAGCCATATATGCAGCAGTTGCAGCAGGAATCCATTCAGATACACAAGCAGCAATCAAGGCCATGAGCAATGGATTTGATGAAGTTTACCATCCCATTCCCAAAAATGTAAACCATTATAAAAAGCTTTATAAGGAATATGGGGGGTTTGGGGAGTTTGTCGAGGGAAATAAGTGAAGGCTGAAGGATGAAGGAAAAAGGATGAAGGTTTAGGTAAACTTAAAGTAAAAAGGTTTGATCCTATCCATTATGGTATTCCCGGATTTGTTGTTATTTTCAAAAAACGGTATTATTTCAATATCATAACTTCCTTTTTAACATCAATCTCGAAGTGAAATGCAAAATGACCTGAAAGAAAGAACAAAAAAGTTTGCGATCTCAATTATTGATTTGGTAGAAAAGCTTCCCAATACTATTTCTGGCAGAGCTATTGGAAACCAACTTGTAAGAAGTGGTACTTCGGTGGCTGCTAATTACAGGGCTGCAAGTAGAGCAAGAAGTGATAGAGAGTTTATTTCAAAAATTGGAGTGGTGGTTGAAGAGTCAGACGAAAGTGGATTTTGGTTAGAATTGATAGGAGAAAAAAAATGGATGGAAGTATCAAATCTTATCAAAGAATCCAATGAATTAACTGCAATATTTGTTTCTATTGTAATGAAAGTAAAAAGCAGAGAATCAAAAAAATAGAAGTTCCAATAACCGTTTAATTGTTTCTTAAAATCTATTCTTCCTTTCCCTCTACCCTCTACCCTCATCCTTCATCCCTCATCCCTCTACCTTCATCCTTTATCCGTCAAAACCAATGTCAAAATTCCAAGCCCTCAAACAAGAATGCTTTGCTGCGAATATGCAACTGCCAAAGTTGGATTTGGTGGTCTATACTTTTGGGAATGTCAGTGCTGTGGACAGGGAAAAAGGTGTTTTTGCCATCAAACCAAGCGGAGTTCCCTATGAAGAACTGAAAGTGGAGGATATTGTGATTGTGGACTTTGACAATAACGTCATTGAAGGAAAGATGCGGCCTTCCTCTGATACCAAGACACATGCATTTCTTTACAAACATTGGGAAAATATTGGAGGAATCTGTCACACTCATTCGACCTATGCAGTTGCTTGGGCACAGGCGCAGATGGATATCCCGATTTTTGGGACGACACATGCAGATCATCTTACAGCGGATATTCCGTGTGCACCTCCAATGTCAAACAGCTTGATTCAGGGAGATTATGAGCACAATACCGGTCAGCAGATTTTGGATTGCTTTGCTTCCAAAGGGTTAAGACCCGATGAAGTCGAAATGGTGCTGATTGGAAATCATGGACCATTTGCTTGGGGAAAAAATGCCGCTAAAGCAGTTTACAACAGCAAAGTGATGGAAGAAATCGCCAGAATGGCTTATCTGACCTTACAGATCAATCCCAATGCCCCAAGGCTTAAAGATGCCCTGATCAAAAAACATTTTGAGCGGAAGCATGGAAAAGATGCTTACTACGGTCAGGGTTGCTGATTCTCCAATTATTCTGAAAGTGATAAGAGCGTGTTTTTTAAAAAATCGGTAATTTTATACGAAGCAGCATTAAATGTCCGTTTCCTTTTCGCCTTCTTTTTTAACCTTCAATGCCCTTTTGGTAACTTTCAAATCTCTGAAATAACCGATCGTACCAATATCAACATAAAGGCCTACAAATCCCTTCTTGGTTTTGCCCAACATTTTATCCACGATAAAGGAGGAATACTTCAAGTCATTGATATACATTTCGGCAGATTCACCATTTACTTCTATTCTCATGGTGATCCACTCATTGAGGGCCACAGGGGCCGAACCTTCATACCTGAAAGGGGCAATCTTCCGCAAAGTGTCAAATTTAAAGTCGGGATACGAGAAGTACTGTACGGTATGGTTTCTCCGAAGTTGGTTATCGGACCTTCCTACTTTTGGCCTTACATAAATACTCTCAAATCCCGAATCATCTTCCTGAATCCTGAAATAAAGACCGATAAATCCTGCAATGCCTGAGTAAGGGGCAGGATTTTGTAATTGGCTGTACATTTTGACTTCAATGGTTCCGTTTTCAAAGTCACCCAACCCTACAAGCCGGGCATAATGCGGTTCATCCACCGTGGCCTCTATCCGTGTCGAATCAAAAGGGAGGGCATTTAAGTCCCGTTCGATTTTTAAGACTTTTTTTCCTTGAAATTTCACCACCCCGCCGGTGACATTGTGAAGTTCAAACTCCTGGTTTTTGAGTTTCAGATTTTGGGCATTGCCACCAAAGGCGATCAATACCAAAAGTATAATTATAAGGAATTTATTCATTTCCATAATGTTTTTTGAGGATGTGGAAGATTCTACAAAAGTCAACATAATCAACGGCCTATACCCTTAAACTAGGTTAAGAAATCAGCCCTTGGATTGGAGGTTCTTCCGGATTTTGCTCAAAAATTCAGGGGTAATCCCGAGATAGGAGGCAATTTGAGTATTGGGAATCCTGTTAAAAAGATGGGGATATTGTTCCAAAAAACTCAAATACCTTTCCTCAGCCGTAGAACTGAACAGCTGTCCGATCCGCTCTTGCTGCTGCATAAAATGGTTTTCCAACAACACCCTAAAAATCCTGTCAAACTTTGGAGCCTTGATATACAGGTCAAGCAAATCCCGGTGTGTGATGCGAAGTACTAGGGTATCTTCCAAAGCTTCAATATTCAAAGTTGAAGGGATTCTTTTATGGAAACTTGTGAGGTCAAGAATCCAATAATTCTCCGTTGCAAACTGAAAAACGTGGTAATCCCCTTTTTCATCAACTTTAAAAAGCCTGAGACATCCTTTAACCACAAAATCAAAATGGTCACATATTTTACCCTGCTGCAGCGCAAACTGCTTTTTGGCAAAAGTGAGGGGATGGAATTTAGCTTCAACCAATTCTTTCTCCTCCCGCTTTAAAGGAATGAGTTTTCCGAAATAATCAAGCAGAGGTTGACATGAAGTTAAATTTGCGTTATTGCTCATTTTCAAGATTTTCCGGGAAGTCTTAGCTTCAAATATAAACAGGATCAGGGTAACTGTTGGTTTTTTTTGCATCCTGATATCGGGGTAATGGACTTCTGCTCAGGAAATGATTTACGAAAAAGATTTTAAGCTTTGGTTATTTAAAAAAGACCCCAAATACTAGTTGCCGGTTCCCAAACCATTAATTCCTTTTCTCTGTTTGTTCTTTATGGATTGGATTACCTTTGGGAAAACATCAGAAAATGCGTGAAATCATCGTTATCGGAGCCGGATTGAGTGGGCTTACTGTTGCTTATAACCTTCGGAAACGTGGGGTTTTTTGTAAGGTATTAGAAGCACAGGATAGGATTGGGGGAAGGATTCAAACCGTATTCGGGAAGGCAGGCACTCCCATGGAAATGGGGGCGACTTGGTTTGGAGATGTCCATGTACATCTTTTGAAACTGCTTCAGGAATTGGAAATCCGCTATTTCAAGCAAAAGGAAGAAGGCATTGCCTTGTTTGAGACCATGTCTTTTGAACCGCCGCATCGGTATTACATCCCACCTTCTGAGTCTTCTTCTTACCGGGTTCAGGGTGGGACTTCTTCTCTGATCTCCGCTTTGTCAAAGTTTGTAAGGGAGGAAAACATCAAGCTCAAGACGCAGATTCTTGAAATAAGCCAAGAAAATGACCAGCTCAGGTTGCGGGACCAAAACGGCAGTGAATACCTTTGTCATCATCTTGTGGTGGCGATGCCCCCGAAAATCTTTGCCCACAGCATCAAGGTCCGTCCTGAATTGCCCAAGGAAGCATCCGAAATCCTTCAAAATGTGCAGACATGGATGAGTGGCTCGGTAAAATTTGCAGTGGAATATGCCGTTCCCTTTTGGAGGGCAAAGGGATTTTCAGGCAATGTTTACAGCCAATCTGGATTGGCGACCGAAATGTATGACCACACTGATTTTGAGGAGTCAAAATTTGCGCTAAAAGGATTCCTGAACGGCAGCGCATCCCATTTTAGTTTGGAAGAGAGAAAGACAAGAGTAATCCAACAACTTGTACATTACTACGGATCGGAAGCAGCAGAATTCCTGAGCTACACCGATAAAATCTGGGATGACAAATACATCAAGTCTCCCCAAGATGGATTTTTGCTTCCCCATCAGAACAACGGCCATCCGATTTTCAATGGATCTTTTATGGAAGGAAAGCTCTTTTTGTGCGGAGCGGAAGCCGCCAAAAACTACGGAGGCTATATGGACGGTGCGGTTAGGGCAGCCAATTTGACCTCAGAAAAATTATTCAGCCAAGTCTTATGATTTGGCTGTGGCTCAATGGTCTCAGCCGCCGTTGACTCTCATTTTTTCATTGTCAAACCTGTAAACAACGCCGTTGTCCAATTCTATTTCCAAGTCAAAAATAAGTTCGATATTCTCTGAAGGTGGGCTGATAAATTTGAGGTAAAGCCGCTCATTCTTAAGAAATCTGTGCCTGTTGTTGATAAAATCGGTCAGGTTGTATTCCTGCTGAAAATTCTGGGTAAGGACAAACTTTTCATTGATCACGTCGCCTTCCTGCAAGGTTTCATTTTCGTTGACGACAAGATTTTTTTTGTTGATGATCCGAATAGTCCTCAGAGTTTCTATGGAAAAAGATTCAGGAGGACTGCAGGCATACGCTGTATTCATAAAGAAAGAACCTTTCTCTTGGGTTTTGATTTCGCTGACAGGTTTCAATCCAGACACCCAAAATGCCTTGTAAAGTGTCTGATGGAAATAATACCTATTTGGGTCGAATGCAAAATTTCTATCTGCCCTAAATAAAGTCTCCACAGAAAAGGTTGTAATGGAAAAATCTTCTGCTTCAAAAACGGGATTGCAACCACACGGACCATTGCACTGTTCGACACAAGAGACCGGAATAAGTCCCATAAAAACGACAATCAGGAAACCGGCTGCAAGTTTTTTATTCATGGTTATGTATTCAGGGCTTTTTATAAAAATACCTTATTCCAACCTTGAAACAAGGAAAACCCCAACAAGTTTGCAGTTTGGTTTTTTATTTTGAATTTTTCCAAAAAACAAAAGTCAATCAATAAGTAACCTCTACTACTTTGCGGTCTTTGTTCATTTTCCAAAACTTTTCGGCGAGAATGGCAGGGGAGTGGGTTTTGCTTTCAGGATTGATCCAGCCTGATACAGTAAGGGTTCCGACATAGATACCTTTGGCTTTCAGACAATCACTGAGCATATAAGCAAGGCTTTGAATCCCTGCTTTTCCCAAAGAAATCGAGGCTATGCTGGCATTGGGATAATTGGCAGAACCACCGCCTGTAAGCAGTACAGAACCTTTGCTTTCCAATAAGTCATCCATGAGGGCTTTGACCGCTTCAAGGACATTTCCGACACTGATCCTAAATCCTGTTGTCAAAGAATCGGCAGTTTCCTCCATCAGAGGGATCATCCGCGCATCGACAGCGTTATAGTGAAGGATTCCAAAAACAGGAAGCTTGACCTTGAGTTTTTCGATGGCTTCGATCATCTGTTCTGTATCAGAAAGGTCTGCTTTTTCATAATTGGAAACGATTCCCATTTTGTCAAGATGCAGCTGAAACCCCGCCAATTTATCGGCGCTACGACTGATCATTCCTACTTGGTACCCTTCTTTTCCAAATTTTTCGGCGATGGCGAGGCTCAATCCTTGACCCATTCCGATAATTAGTATTGATTTTTGCATAGAGATAGATATTTTGTGTATAAAGTTGTTTTTAGATTGTTTGGGAAAAGATTTAAAGTTTCTGATTCATTTCAAAATAATATACTGAAAAATTCTTCCCTGACTTAAAAATTAATATCATTCAATGTGTAATCCCGCCAATAAAACTCACATCAGTGAGTTTATGGTCCAAAGTATAATTTACCTGTTTGTCTGTAGTCGGTTGCGATCTATTGACAGTTATCGGTGATAAACAAAACTTGGAATGAATATACAGGTATCATTGCGTATAATCATATCAATCGACATTCAAAAAGATTAAAAACCAGTTTTTGGAGCAAATTGACCGCCTAATTTATCCTGAAATTTCCCTGTATAATACCGGCATAAATTCATTATCAAAAAAACAATGGTGAAAATCTCATATTCCTAAAGATACCAAATTTGTTTTTTGTATTTGTCTTCAAATTTTCCTTTTTGAGTCCTTATATTGACATTTTATATCTTAGCCATAAACCACATGGAATTAATTACAATTAAAGAAAGACCTGAGTATGCCTTGAATGAAAGGCAAAACAAAAAAAGCAATTGTTTTTCTAGCCTTATCAGTGAATTGAGAAAAAGGCGGCTTTCTGAAAAGGAGGTAGAAACGATCAACAACGAAATCAAAAATATCAATGCCTCTACCGGTACTGAAAAAGATTTCATGAAAACAATGGCCAAATCCCAAGCCACTATTTTAAAGGTGATTGAAAAGGAATCCAAGCTTGTAGTGAAAAACCACTACAGGAACCTGTGGTTGGTATTGGGGATGTCAGCATTTGGGATTCCTATCGGAGTTGCTTTTGGCATCTCCATAGGAAATTTGGGTTTATTGGGATTAGGGTTTCCTATTGGAATGGGAATAGGCGTAGCGGTTGGAACCTCTTTGGACAATAAAGCAGCCAAAGAAGGACGCCAACTTGATGTCGACCTTGCTGCTTAATCTTATAAAAAAACGAAATGATTTTCCCAAAATAAGCGCCATGAAAGCAGCTGTCTATTACGAATATGGTAACCCGGATGTCATCAAGGTGGAAGACTTGCCCAAGCCTGTTCCCGCCGACGATGAAATCCTGATACGGGTTCTCGCGACGACCGTGAACAGGACGGATTGTGCCAGACTCCGCGCTGTTCCTTTCATCATGCGTTTTTTTACAGGTTTGACCAGGCCAAGTAACCCGATATTAGGTACAGATTTCGCGGGAGTAGTGGAAGAAGTTGGGCGTTCGGTGACGGCATTCAGAATCGGGGATCAGGTTTTTGGGCTCAATGATCAGGGCATGGGTTCTCAGGCTGAATATATGGTTTGTGGAAATTTCAAATTCATCAGCCACATGCCAAAAAGCGCAAGTTTCCGGCAGGCTGCTGCAAGTGCAGAGGGTGCCCATTATGCCATCAATTTTATCAATAAAGTCAAATTGGGAAAGGATCAGCGGGCTTTTGTCCATGGTGCAAGCGGCGCCATTGGGTCGGCTATGGTGCAACTCCTAAAATACCATGGGCTTCATGTCACTGCTACCTGCAGTCACAAAAATCTGGGTTTGGTGGCTTCATTGGGTGTGGATCACATCATCGATTATGAAAAAGAAGACTTCAGAGCCATAGGGGAGACATTTGATTATGTATTTGATGCCGTGGGAAAAAGTACTTTTGGAGAATGTAAAGTTTTGCTCAAACCGACCGGAACCTACATTTCTTCAGAACTTGGACCAAAAAACCAAAACCCTCTTCTCGCCCTTGTTACCCCTTTGACAGGAGGAAAGCAGGTCAAATTCCCTTTTCCTTATGATATCAAAGAAAGCCTTTCATTGATAAAGAAGATGATGGAGGAAGGTAAATTTGAGCCTCTTATCGACAGGGAATATTCATTGGCAGACATAGCCAAAGCCTATGCCTATGTCGAAACAGGTCAGAAAACCGGAAATGTCATCATCAACCTTTTGTTGAAATAGCCGTTTTTTCATTCACTTCACTATTCCCTTTTTAGAAATGAAAGCGATTGTTTACTCCAAGTATGGGTCACCGGATGTCCTTCAACAGATGGAAGTTCCCAAACCAATTCCCAAAGACAATGAAGTCCTGGTAAAAGTCCATGCCACCACTCTCAATAGGACTGATTGTGGATTTAGGAGGCCGGATTATTTTATAATCCGCCTGTTCAATGGCTTTTTTGAACCTAAAGTAAAAATCCTCGGATCAGAATTTGCCGGAACAGTGGAAACTGTCGGTTCAAAGGTCAGCACCTTCAAAGTCAGTGATGAGGTCTTTGGGTTAAGTACAGGCAAATTCGGTGCACATGCGGAATATATCTGTGTTTCGGAATCAGGTTCTATTGCCATCAAACCCGACAATTTTTCTTTGGAGGAGGCCGCGGCAGTCTGTGATGGATTGATGCTTGCCAATGGATACCTCAAAGACCTCGATTATTCCAAACCTCAGAAAATCCTTATATACGGGGCCTCAGGATCAATAGGGACAGCTGGAGTGCAGTATGCGAAATACCTTGGGGCAAAGGTAACCGCTGTCTGTAATACCAAAAACGTGGAGCTTGTCCGGTCTTTGGGAGCGGATGAAGTCATTGACTACACCAACAATGATTTTACCCTCGCAGGCAATGATTTTGATTATGTATTTGATGCGGTAGGAAAAAGCTCCTTTTTCAAATGCCGGAAACTCCTCAAACCCAAAGGAGTATATGTTTCCACTGAATTTGGATTCCTCGCCCAAAATCTATTCCTGACCTTGTTGACTCCGATTTTTGGAGGAAAAAGAGTCAAATTCCCAATTGCTACAGACAAAAAGGGAGACATCCTGTTTTTTAAAAAACTCATCGAATCGGGAAAATACCGGGCAGTAATCGACCGACGCTATCCCTTATCTGAGATTATTGAGGCTACCAAATACGTCGAAACCGGCGAAAAGACCGGTAATGTGGTGATAAATGTGGGGTGACCAAGGTGGGCGGGTATTTTGTCTGGCCTGCGTACCATTTAAACAGGCTTTTCAGCATCTCTTTTTTTTCTTATCTTTAATTATTCACTTTCTATTCATTTACCATGAAAAAGGCCACTTTAATTATTCTTGGACTAGCTGCAGCATTCTGTTTTGGTTTTTTGGTGAAAACACCTAGGGCTGCTGACCCTGCTGTTTCTGGATCCAATACAAAAATGGAAACCATGAAATTGGGTGCATTTTCAGTCAGTCTGAATGTGAAAGACCTTCAGGCTTCCAAAGCTTTTTATGAGAATCTTGGGTTTAAGCAGTTTGGAGGGTCAATGGAACAAAACTACCTGATTATGAAAAATGAGAGTACACTGATCGGGTTGTTTCAGGGGATGTTTGAGGGAAATATCCTCACTTTCAATCCAGGTTGGGACGAAAATGCAGCTGAACTGGATTCTTTTGAAGATATCAGGTCTATCCAAAAGCAATTGAAATCTAAAAGCATCCCTTTGTTAAGCGAAGCTGATGAATCTTCTTCAGGACCTGCCAGTCTGATGCTCAGGGATCCGGATGGGAACCTGATTTTATTGGACCAACACCGGTGAAAGGCAACAACAAAGGGTAATCCACTCTTTTTCACTTTTTAAAATATTCCAACATTTTATTCAATTAGTCTTCTATGTCCGTGGGATTGCCCTAGCGTTCTCTCTGTCCTTTTTATGTAGGATTTGAAGGTGATTTTTATCTTTTTCAACCATTGTCCTATTATGTTTAAGTCGAAAGAAAAGGCAGTAAAAACCTATTAATGACAGGGTTTGATCGACTATCCATGAAATCTGTAAATTATGACAATTTGGATAAGTAATCTATAATGGTTGAGGAAAATTATCCTGCAAAATTGCGATGTAAATAAAAATAAAAATGAAAAAGATCAACGTAACACTATTGGCAGTCATGACTTTCGCTTTTTTCTCCATTGGTTCTGTCCAAGCAATAGGCAATAACAAAGGAGAAGCAAAGCCTAAAATGCCTGAGTCGGAAATGAAAATTCTCGTTGATAGACTTGAAGAAATAAAAAGCATGGATCGGTCTATGATGGACAGGTCAGAAAAAAAAGAACTGAGGACTGAGGTGCGGGAAATCAATGAAGAAATAAAAAGAGATGGGGGCGGGGTTTATCTCTCGGTGTTCGCACTTCTATTGGTCATTGTGCTTTTGATTCTTTTGTTATGATCTAAGGAATTACAATACAATTGACCTATATCGGATTACCCAATTCGAACAAACAATACTCCAACACAACCTGGCATTACATTAAATTTTCATTTCACTCCAAAACAATCAAAACAATGGGAAATCTTCTTTACGTCATCGCAGTGATTTTAGTAATCATATGGGCGGTGGGCTTTCTAGGCTACAATAGTGGTGGCATCATTCATATCTTATTGGTAATCGCCATCGTGGTGGTTTTGCTCAGGGTAATCCAAGGCGGAAGGGCCGTTTGATCCCCAACAGCAAAAACTTAAAAGTGAAATTTTCTGCTTTTCTCTTTGAAAAATGGGATTAGGCTTGAAAACTTCACTTTTGTAAAACAGAAATCTAAATCAACTGCACTATGCAAACCAAAAAAAACACCAAACCTGAATATTATAAAGTGACAGGTGATTGGGGCAGGCAATCTTCCCTTCTGCAAGAACAATATCCGGAACTGACAGACGACGACCTGGAATTTGAAGAAGGAAGAGAAGATGAACTTATCAGAAGGCTAGAGATCAGGCTGAACAAAAATCACGATGAGGTGGTGAAAATTATCACAAAAGGCCAATTGCAGTCTGTCTGATTTCCTGGCAATCTTTACACTTAACTGTAAAAACCGATTTAATAAAATGCATGGGAACCAAACTCCCGTGCATTTTTTTTTGACTTTAAAATTTGAAACCAAAAACAAGAGAAAACCTTGAAGTAGAGATAATGTGAATGGATTGCATTGGACACAATAGGGTCCTTAATTATTTTAAAAAAATTCATTTTTTTTTGTATTTTTCTTTTAACAAACAAAATCTCTCCAAGTTGAAGGTATACATCAAATACATGGTCAGCCTCCGCTGCAAAATGATTGTCCAGCAGGAATTGGAAAAGTTAGGCATCCCTTTTTTGAGCATAGACCTTGGCTTGGTTGAAACAAAAGATCCCATCACAGAACAGCAGCATGATGACCTTAAATCCAACCTGGAGCAGGTAGGGCTAGAGCTTTTGGATGACAAGAGAAGTATCCTCATCGATAAGATCAAAAATGTGATCATCGAAATGATCCATTACAATGAAGAAGTGCCAAGGGTCAATTACTCTGTTTTTATCAGTGAGAAACTTGGCTACGATTACACTTACCTGTCTAATATTTTTTCTGAAGTCAAAGGCATCACCATCCAGCAGTTTATCATTATCCATAAAATCGAAAGGGTAAAAGAACTGCTGCTCTACGACGAACTCAACCTGACAGAGATATCCTATAGGCTGAATTACAGCAGTGTCTCACACCTCTCAAACCAATTTAAAAAAGTCACCGGGCTGACTCCTTCGTTTTTTAAGCAGATTAGAATATTCCGCAAATAAAGTCTCAAAATGTATGATTTATATAAGATTAAAGGGGGATTCTATAAATTGAAATCACACTTTTTGTTGGAGATTTGTATCAACAAGAACACCAAAATATGTTGATGAAGGAGGCAAGTAGTAACATTGAACTTTCCAAAGGAACTGAACATATTGTTACTGAAGTCATTGCCTATCTGGCAGATTCGGTGGTCAGCAAAAAAATACTGAGTAAAGTAACAGGAAGTATCACCGCTTCCGCTATGGATGTGGGTACAAAAATTGAAGAAAAAAATTCCCATTTTGACAACTATATCCAGATCATTGACGGCAGTGCCGAACTCACTATAGACGTCAAAAAGTATAACTTGACCAAAGGTCAGGGAATTATAATCCCGGCCAATTCAAGTTATATTTTCAACGCCAACAAGCAGTTTAAAATGCTGTCGACCATTATCAAAAGTGGTTATGAGGATTGACTTTTTAATTAGTACTAAATGATTTTTAGGATTATCTATTTGTATGTCGGATTTAGCTTTGACAAGTCTTTATTTATTGAAAATAAAACATGTCAAGCCACTATTTTTCCTCCGGTTGAAATTTGTTTGGGTGAATTAAATGATACCGATTCTGACAAATAAATAGATAATCTCATTTTCTTTCTTTGTTTAACTTCTGAAAGGATGTTTGAAAATCAGGAAAATAAGTAAAATATATAAGTTTTTTGAGGAAGTTTATAAAATAAGAACCACACCTCACCATATCTTTACATCATAAAATGACAATTAGTAGGGCTTATAAATGGCAAGAATCGGCAGGTAAAACCTGCCTTTCTTTTTTTTAGACTTCTTGGTTCTGAGCATTCTTATTTTCCACACGACTGTTATCAAAACCTGACTTTTCAAAATTTATGATTGTTTGAAAGCAGATTCAAAATATCGCTCTCGCTTGAAGTTTTCAAGTATCATTGGATAAGGAAATCAGAAAAAAAGTTTTATGATTATCCGCTTTCATATCAGTAGCCAAATATCATTTTTCTCCACCTCGGCAAGCTCGGTGAACGGATATCGTGAGATCAGAGGGGGGTGGTAGAAATGCGGCAAAGCCGCATTTCTACCACCCCCTTCAATATCAATAAATTACGGTGGTCGATCCCGATAATTATCGTGGACGAGACCATTCTGTAAGTAATCCTATACTGGTAAGAAGGCGGATATACATAAAAAGTTTAAAGCCCCATTGACAATAAGTGCTCATTTGCCCATAAGTGATATCTATAATTTTAAAGTATTAAACTATAATTGAACAGACTTAACCCGCCGTATCTTTGAAATTGTAATATGACAATTACTAGGGCTTTTTAAAAGGTAAGAAATGGCAGGATGCACCTGTCATTCTTTTTTTAACTGATTTTGAAAAAATACTCCCAAGTTCTGAGTGTGATTTCTGTAATCTTTAAGTTGTATTCTGTAATTCCAAATCCAACACGTGCCATACCTTTGTGACAGTAAATAACAATTTACTAGGGCTTATAAATGGCAAGAATCGGCAGGTAAAACCTGCCTTTCTTTTTTCTACTGATTTTTGAAAGTCATCAAAATGCCCTAACTGATGCGGATATGTAATATCTACAAGCTTTAAGTTATATTCTATAATTTTTAAAAATCACATACGCATACCTTTGATTAATAAACCAACAAAATATTTAACAACAAGATTATGAGAAGAATTACATCAATTACCGCATTGATTATGGTGTCAGGATTGCTTGCTTTTGGTTGCCAGGATTACCCTGAGGGACCATCTGTGAGCTTGGTCCCAAAAGCAGATAGGGTAGGCAACGATTGGAAAGTGGGAGAGGCTTTGGACAATGGTACCAATGTGACAGCCGACTATTCCAGATACGAACTTGATCTAACTCCAGGCGGTACCGCCACCCTCACCGCACAATATACATTGTTAGGAATGGCTTATGATTTTGTGACTGATGGCACTTGGGTATTTGTCAGCGATGAGAAGAAAATCTCTTTTGATTTTGCCAATGACCAAGCAGATGGAGTGTACGAAATCCTAAAGTTAGAAACCAATGACATGTGGTTGAAAGAAGATGGCGGAACACTCGAATTGCATTTTGTCCAAAGATAAAATTCAAAATCCGATAGTTTCTATTTCAATTTCTAACCATCAAAACGTAAATAAGCTATGAAAATTTCAAAGTCAAATCCTACAGGATTGATTGTCAGCAGTGTACTGATGGTGATCGGCGCGGGTGCTATCATTGGTTTTTTTACCAAAAAAAGCAACCAAAAGAAAGCCTCACAGGCAAGTAAGTTCTTCATGAAAAAGTTGAAGGAAGAAGGTAAATCCCTCAAGAACAAAGCAAAGGACAGGCTTGAATCTTCCAGGAAGGTTTTGGATAATGTTTCTAATGTTTAAGCCAACTGGCGAAACCTGGGAATGTCCTTATTCACTATTGACGAAATAACAAAAAAATGAAAATTATACCTGTATTAAGCAAAGTTCTGATGGGTTCAGCCCTTGTTCTTTCTCTCAGCTATTGTACCAAGCCAATTGAGGAGAAACTCGATGATGCGGAAACAAAAGTTCAGGAAGAGCAATCTGATGTAATGGAGGCCAAAGAAGATCTTCAGGAGGTTGCCGTTGACTCGGTCAATCAAGTAGAAGATTTCCTTTTGGTTTCCAAACAAAGGCTGGAAGCAAATGCCAATAACCTTGCGGAAATCAAGAGGGAGTTAAAGTCCGACAGGGCTGTTCTGACGCCTATCCTTGAGCAGGAATTGTCGGTTTTGGATAAAAGAAACAAGGAACTCTTAACGATTGCAAATGATACATCGGCAATCAGAAGTGATACTTGGGAAAATGTCAAAATCGAATTAAACAAAGAAATGGATGCCTTGGAGACTGCTATTGCAGACTTTAGGGATAAAGGGAAGAAAAAACCCTGATCCAAAAATTTTTATTGGGACTAAAAATGGGAAAGAATGTCAGGTTTTACCTGGCATTTCTTTTTTTGTTAAAACCGGAGACCATTACCTTCTATCCTCCCCATATCTTGAAAAAAGCTAAAGGTGCCGGAACAGAGATTTTTTATTGGATAAAATAGTTTTCCATCCACCCTTCAGATTTCCCAAAAACCTGATTTATACAACTTAAACAGTCAATTGTATAAGAGAAACCCTTACCATACAGGAGACCTTTGGTTGGGGTAAACTCAAGATTTTGAGATTCCTTTCGGTATCTCATCGGCTAATTGAAGTCCAAAGGGATTTAGGAAAGTTCTTTAAATCATCTTCAGTTCTGAGTTGATTTCAATATCTCAGAATCCGATAAAACCATACGATCAAAGCCCAGTTTTGACCAACAGTCAAAGAACTTCCATAGCGATGAGATCTGATGCCAATCAGGAAAAGTCAAAGAAAACAAAGAATTATTATGCCATTGAATACTACATCAGTTCAACAACTTCCTGACCAGCCTACAGAGCAAGAACAATATCTGCACCTGATTAACTTAATGCCTGAAAAAGTCACCAAAGCTGATGCTGACGGAAAGGTATTTTACTTTAACCAAAGTTGGGTTGATTTTACGGGAGTAAGTAAGGATGATCTGGTGCGGGAAGGATGGTCCAAGTGGATTCATCCTGAGGATGAGGAAGAAACTGAAAAATCCTGGTTAGATGCCGTCAGGTCCGGAAACAAATTTGAAATGGAAGTTCGTGTCCTTGACCAAATGGGGGAGTACTATTGGCACATGAGCAGGGCAAGACCTATTGCGGATAAAGATGGTAAAATTATCCAATGGATTGGCATCACCACCATAATACAAGACCAGATAGAGGAAAAGGAGCAATTGGAGAGAGTTGTCAAGCGCAGGACCAAAATGCTTGACAAAACCATCAAGGAATTGAAATCAATCAACCTTGAATTGACCGACACCAAAGAGAAACTGGAGTCCGATTATGCAAGGAGTCTGATAGAAGCGAGTCTTGATCCATTGATCACCATCAGCACTGAAGGAAAAATAACAGACATGAATGAGGCGTTGACTACCATCACAGGAAAAAGTAGGGAGTTTTTGTACAATACTGATTTTGAAAATTATTTTACAGAACCCAAAAAAGCCCGTCAGATTTACCAAGAGGTTTTTAAAAAAGGCTTCATCAAGAATTTCCCCCTCGTCCTTATAGACGGAGAATTGGTGGATGTCCTATTCAACGGTGCTACTTACAAAGATCCCGCAGGCAAAGTCCTTGGTGCTGTAGTAGTGGCTAGGGTGGTCACCGAGCAAAAAAGGATTCAAAATGAATTGCTCATAGCGAAAGAGACGGCAGAGTCAGAAAGAAAATCCGCAGAAGCTGCGAAAGTAAAAGCAGAAGAAGCGGTCAAATCCAAGGAGCAATTCCTCTCTAACATGAGCCATGAAATCCGGACGCCTTTGAATGCCATCATCGGATTTACGGACTTGATGCTTAAATCAGACCTTTCTGAAAAGCAGGATAAATATATGTCTGCCATCAAAACAAGTGGAAATACCCTGCTGCTTTTGATCAATGATATTCTTGACCTTGCCAAAGTCAATGCAGGTCAAATGAAATTTGATAAATCTCCTTTCAACCTAGCCAAAACGATGAGAGATGTTTCTCTTCTCTTTGAAGAAAAGATCCAGGGAAAAGGCCTCCGTTTTGAATTGATTTTTGACCCAAAAATACCCGAAATTTTACTCGGAGACTCCCTAAGGCTTATCCAGATTATTGTAAACCTGATGGGCAATGCGATCAAATTTACAGAGAAAGGAAAAATCATACTGTCCTTAAAATCAATAAAGCAGAACAATGCTTCAGTCTGTATTGAAATAGCAGTCAAAGACACAGGTATAGGCATATCAGAAGACAGGGTTAAAAATATTTTTGAAAGTTTTCAGCAGGCTACCAGTGACATCATCAAACTTTATGGAGGCTCCGGCCTTGGGCTAACCATTGCCAAACAGCTCGTAGAAGGTCAGGGAGGAAGTATAAAAGTGACAAGCAAACTTGGAAAGGGATCCACTTTTTCATTTAGACTTACATTTCCAAAAACCGACCTTGCTATCCAAAAAGAGGAACATTTGCAGGAAATTGATTTGGATACAAAAAAAATCAGGGTGTTGGTAGCCGAAGATGTTATTTTGAACCAGCTATTGATCAGGACGCTGCTAGAGGGATTCGGATTTGAATGGGAAATTGCAGGCAATGGGAAAATCGCCGTTGAAAAACTTGAAGCCCAACCATTTGATATCATCTTGATGGACCTGCAGATGCCCGTGATGGATGGATATGAAGCGACAAAGCATATCCGATCTGTCATGAATTCAACCATTCCGATAATCGCACTGACAGCAGATGTCACCACGATGGACAGGGGAAAATGTGCGGTTTTAGGGATGGACGATTACCTCGCCAAACCTTTTGACGAAAAGGACTTGTTCAATAAAATCAGAAAACTGACTGACCCAAGTCCAAAAAGGGAACAACTGACGGGTAGGAAAAGCCGGATTTTCAGATTGAATGAAAAGAATGGCCGTCTGACCCATTTTGAATATCTGGAAAGAATCACTTCTTCTGACCATGACCTGATGCGGGAAGTGATCATGATGTATTTGGACGAAACTCCAAAATACCTCGATGCGATCATTCATAATTTAAAAATCAAAGACTGGAAGGGAGTCTACCAGAGTGCACATAAAATCATTCCTTCATTTTCTATTGTGGGTATTGATCCGGAGTACACGGCAATCGCTTTGGATATCCAAAACTTCTCTGATATAGAATCCAAGCACTACCGAATACCCGCTTTGGTGCAGGAGCTGAAGGACTTGATATTTCGCATATCGGCAGAATTGACAGAGTCAATCAACACTTCCTTTGATACAGCAAATGATTCCTAAAATAAAACGGAATATTCTTGATGAAAGAGAAATTCGATTTTTAAAGACCAATGGTTAATCTCCCGGAAAGGTCAACCAATTTAAAGGCAACTGAAATAAGCAGATGGAAAAGGGATTTCCATTACATTTCCCTTCGTATTTGGATTGGGTTTTTCTTTTCAAGCCCCTTTTTGGTTAGTTGTTGTCCCAAGGATTCTTCAATGAAGCCAAAAAAAAAGCACTGCCATAAGCAGTGCCTCTTGTCCGTGAAGCCTAAAAGTACCTTTGAATAAGTTGATCAAAAGTAATTTAAATTTAAATCCATCCTCTTTTTTAACCATTATCAAATAGTGGTCTTTTTGGAATTTGACTCACATGATTTTTAACAAAACCATAACGCCGATACTTTGAATTGAAGAAGATTCTTCAAATTATTTCAATAAAATTACTTGACAATAAATTTTGGTTTGATGATTCTGGCTAACTTTGGGATAGACCATTCAACTTATGAAAAAGAAAAAATATTTACCCCTCAAGGAACTCACAGACACAAAATTGCGGTATTCACAGCTTTATCTTGATGAGCTCAAAAATCCAAAAATAGCAGGTTCCGACACTGAGAAAGCCCATCAGCAATCTTTCCTTTTTCATTTGAACGGTGTGGTTGACGCTTTTCTTGCGGAGTTAAACGAAATTTATAACCTTGGCATTCAGGAAAAGAACCTCAGTCTGGAAAAACTGAAAAACGCCAAATCCGATTCCAAAAAGCCAATCAAGGAAGCATCGAAGATCAAAAAGCTCTATGGCAAAAAGAACTGGCTTGCAGAGTTAAAATCTTTCAATCCCCACTTACCTCTGTCAGACAAAAAATCCAAAAAAACAAAAGGAAAAGCCAAGGAAGAAACTTCCAATCTTGTAGAACAGATCAGCCAAATTCCAACCAACCCCATAATGGACAAATTTGAAGAATGGCAGTCAAAAATGAGAAAATTGGTAAGTGAACTCAGGGAATCTGCCCTCCACGCGAGTGGCAATTCACCCAAAAAATAATAGAATCCTTTTATTTACTTAACTCAAAGCTCTCAGGTGTTGTGGGCCATTTAATTATAAAGATTCGACTGACAATATTATTGGCTCTGATTTGTGTAGCGACATCTTTTGGACAAACAAGCAGAGGTGGACTAGTTGGTGTTTACAAATCCAATGGAAATTCGTTTGAGAGATATTCAATAATGACTCTTGAGGCGAATAACAGGTTTGTTTACAAATATGGACTTGGCGGATGTCAGGGAGAGGTAAAGGGAAATTGGAAAGTAGTTGACAAGAAAATCGTTTTTGAAAATGATGCTGTATTTCTTAAAGACTCAATTATTCATTACCCAAACTTAGGGCTGACGACTTGGACTGTAAAGACGATTGGAATAAAGCCTGAGCAAGCTGTTGATGCTGGTTGCCTAAAGGACGACAACCTTCATTTGAAGGAAGGAGTGATTTCAAGTGAAGATTTTAACGTTTCAATCGTTAGACTAATCGCGACACCTGAGAGGTATCATGAGAGAAAAGTTCAAGTTGTGGGTTTTATGAATTTAGAATTTGAAGGTGACGCAATCTATTTACACAAAGAGGACTATGAAAATGGACTAACTAAGAATGGATTCTGGGTCACGTTCTCCACCAAGTTGGACAGGAAGGAAATAAATAAACTGAATAAAGTTTACGTACTAATAGAAGGCACGTTTAACAAAGATCGAAATGGACACTTGGGACTTTTCGGTGGAGAAATTTATGAAATCACACGAATTATAAAGTGGGGAAATTAAACGGCACACAACGTGCATAATCAATGGCGGGGTTCAGTATAAATTTGTAGTTTAGTTTTTCAAACAACGTTTGATTTCGTGGGACAGTGACTCGCTTCGAACACCCACCACTGCTTATGCACAAACGTTTAGGCCTGAGATTTTTTTGTTATCAAAAACCCTTACTGAATCCGACTCCAATCATCCATGAATCATAAACTCCGAACTTTAGATCATACTGGATAGTGGCAAAAACCTCCCAATCATTTTCTATTTCCCAGCCTCTTTCTATTCCTAACCGGAGAAGTGACAAATTCTCTTCTCTAGCAAATTCTTTTCCAGCCCCCGCCAGGAAAGACCACCGCTCATGGGGTTTGTATATCCCCACCAAGGTCATGGTAAGCGGTCTTTCTCTTTCAAATTCCTGATTTCCTTCAAAATCGATGACCGTAAAGGTTTCTGTGATAAAATCAGAATGGAGCCCTAGAGCCCATTTTCTATTGATCTGATAATTGTAATCCAATCCCCATGAGGGAACTGAAAAAAGCTTTTTTTCACCTTCTGATTCTCCTGAGGGTATGTGGGTATGTCCTATCATCAAGGAAACCCTGTGCCGGAGCGGTGCTTCTATATCCTCCTCCACCAAATCCTGGCAAAAAGAAATGGTGGCAAATCCGAAAATAAACAAAGAAGTTATCAGCAGTTCTACTTTCCTTTTGTTTTTCATTTTCAATTGGAGTAAGTGATTGTTATTAATTTCTTAAAAAAAACCGTTTTCTGACATTTTGGAATTTTGCTCAAGCCTAGATTTATAAGCCGATTTATAGCTTCAGTAATATAAGAAAAATGAACACATGGAAAAATCAAAGAGGAAAGTCTTTTTTGAATACCAAAAGCAAATTAACACCGTGATTTACCTTAAGGCAAATTTACCTCAAAAGGAAATATCACCTTCCAATCTGTTTTCATATTCACAACAACCCATTTGTTTTTGGTGGCGTCATCCAAAGCTTTGGAAAGATGGCCAAAAGGGGAATCTTTGTCATAAGCATATTCCCTCACCGAATCAGTATGGTGGACGATCATTCCTAATCTTGGTCCATCTCCTTTGGAAGTATATTCCAACATCGCGTAATCCCCATCGGAATTACCGGCCGCAAAGACTGGCCTTTTACCGATATGTTGGTGGATACCCAAAGGCTTGCCTTCTTTGTCATCAATGAAATTGAGTTCAGGAAGTTTGGTGATGACAGGTACACCATCCACTGATTCATATTTGGCTTTTATCGAACTTCCAATGACTTGATAAGGGGGTATTCCATAGGCTTTCTCCGCCCATACCCTCATAAAATCAATTCCTCCACCTGACACTATAAAAGTTTTATAGCCATTGGCACGAAGGTATTCCAAAAGTTCTACCATAGGTTGATAAATCATTTGGTCAAATGCCTGACCGGTTTTAGGATGTTTAGCGGTTTCAAGCCAAGCGGTTACAGATTTCTCAAATTCGGTGGTTGTCATCCCAGCATGTGACACCATAATCATTTCTAACAAAGCTTTTTCCCCTCCTTTCATCACGGCTTCCAAATCACCGGAAACAACACTTTTAAAAGGCTCTTTGGATTTCCAATCAGGATGGTTGGGAGCTTCTTTTTTGATATAATCAATGCCGTAAGCCATCTGAAAATACATCGGCTGCTCACTCCAAAGGGTCCCGTCATTGTCAAAAACTGCTATACGGTCTGCTTCAGGAATAAAATCAGGACTTCCTGTTGTGGTCGTTGTGGTTACAAAATCAATTATTTGCTGCTTTGTACTGGTTTCATTCCAAGAGGGAAGAGGATCAGGTGCTACGACAACCTCTTTTGGTTTTGGACTGCTGCAGCTAAGAGCTAAAATTGTGAATGATACAAAAATCGCAATAGACAAGATTGATTTGAATTTCATGGCCTTTAAAAATTAAAAGCCGGGATCACCCTTTTGGATAATCCCGGCTTCAATGAAATCTAATTATTGTTTTCTGGAGCCTTGTGTTACAGATTCCATGACGGCTTCTAGGTTAAACGATCCGGGTTTTTGTCTTGGTGGGTAATCTTTGAAACTTTGGAGCCATTTTGCTACATAAGCTCCCGCAGGGGCGATCATGAACATATGTTCCAAAAACCATCTGTCGTAATCCATTCCTATTTCATGTGCCAATTCAAAAGGATCCATTCGGAGGTTAGTCAATAATGGAGCTCTCAGCACAGTGAACGGTTCAAGCCAAACGTGCAACCCGTGGGCATCCTGACGCAGGAATGTTGCTTTCCAATTGCCGTATCTCAAAGCAGCTACGCTTCCATCATCTGTCCAATAGATAAATTCCTGACGTGGCCATGCTTCTTCTCCTTTAAGGGCCGGTAGGAGATTGTAACCATCAAGATGAACCTTGTAGGTCATTGTCCCAATTTTTTTACCTTTTAGTAACTCATTTTTAATATTGGGAGAGCCTGCAGCTGCGAGTAAGGTGGTCATCATGTCTTCATGAGCGCCTATTTCATTGATAACAGTTCCAGGTTTAATAACTCCAGGCCATCTGATGGCAGTAGGAACTCTGTAGCCTCCTTCCCATTGGGTGTTTTTCTCACCTCTAAACATCGTGGTGCCACCATCAGGCCAGGTAAATGCCTCTGCACCATTGTCAGTGGAATACATCACAATGGTGTTTTCATCAAGTCCAAGTTCTTTCAATTTGGCCAAAATCAAACCCACCTGACGGTCATGCTCTACCATGCCATCTGCATAGATGCCCAATTTTGTCTTTCCATTGAGGCTATCCAAAAGATGGGTAAAGATGTGCATTTTGGTGCTGTTCCACCATAAGAAAAACGGTTTATTTGCTTTGGCTGCACGCTCCATAAAATCCATGGCTTTGTCATTGACTTCTTCGTCAATGGTCTCCATTCTTTTCTTTGTCAGCGGTCCTGTATCGGTGATTCTTCCATCAGAAAAACTATGGATAACTCCCCTAGGTCCAAAATTCTTTTTGAAATCAGGATTTTTTGGATAATCAGGATGCTCAGGTTCTTCCTCAGCGTTCAAATGGTAAAGGTTTCCGTAAAATTCGTCAAAACCATGGGCTGTAGGCAGCATTTCATCCCGGTCTCCCAAGTGATTTTTTCCAAATTGACCTGTCATGTAACCCTGCGCGCGAAGTAGGGTGGCAAGGGTAGGGTCTTCCTTTTTCATCCCCTCGGGAGCACCGGGAAGGCCGACTTTGGTCAGACCGGTCCGGATGGGAGATTGGCCGGTAATGAATGCAGCCCTACCAGCGGTACAGCTTTGCTGTCCGTACCAGTCTGTGAACAAGGCACCATCTTTTGCGATCTGATCAATGTTTGGAGTTTTGTATCCCATCATGCCAAGATTATAGGCTGAGATGTTAAACTGACCGATATCATCTCCCCATATCACAAGGATATTGGGCTTTTTTTGTTGAGACCATGCCATACTGATGCTTAATGCCAGTAACAGCACACTGAAGGTTGTTTTTTTCATATTTGGATTTTGGTTAGTAAAAATTGAATCTACTGAATTTTATGTAATGTTTCGGAGGGTAATTCCCCGAAAAGCATTTTGTAATCCACTCCAAATTGTCCCATATGGGTGAATCCATATTTTGATGCAATTTCTTGTACGGTTATTTCCTTGGGAGAGGAGGAAATCAGGAGGTCTCGTACTTTCTTGATTTTGAAATTCTTAATATACCGCTTAGGACTTTCACCTGTCACCTTTTTGAAGGCATAGTAGTAGGTCCGAGGAGCCATATTTTTTTCTGCAAGAATGGAACCCAGATCGACCTCTACTCCCGACATAGCGGTTGTCTCCATAATTGTTATCGTATCAATGATATCGCTTTTGCGCACTTTGATCCCTATAAAATCAGCGTTCTTCAAGTTTTTTTGAATCTAAAATGAAAGGATGGATTTATATTATTTGCAGGTTTTGGGAACTGCCAATAATCTCCAAATTTATGTTTAACTCCTTTGGGCACGCATTTGGGATCAGTAATTCTTGCAAAAACTCATCGAATATTGGCAAACATTATCAAAATTTCGCCAAACATGGAATTGGAGAATGAAAAATGGGGAAGTAGAAAAAAGGAAGAAATTAAATTTTTAACCTTCGGGTATACTCAGAAGGTGTCATTCCTGTAAATTTTTTGAAAGCAGAGGAGAAGGAATTCCTGTTGTTGAAGCCGCATTTATGTGATAAAGCCTCTAAAGTGTAGTTTGAATATTCACCTTTTTGGATAAGCTCAAGGCAATATTCAACTCTTTTTTTGTTCAGCAGATCTGAAAAAGTCGAATCCAAAGACCGGGTGATGCAGGCTGAAATCTGATAGTAGGGGACCTGTGTATCCCTTGCAAAATCCTGTATGGAATAGCCATGGTTGAGGTATACCTGCTTTTCATCTATCCACTTGGTGATAAGGCCTCCCAATTCCCGCATTTTTGCCTCTTGATAATGGTCAGGCTTGTCTTCTTTTTGTGATTCAATGGAGCGCGGTATTTGGTCTGATACGTATTTCACCTCGTTGATACCATAAAGTAGTTTGGGATAGAAATAGAGCAAAACCGCACTGAAAAACAGTAAGATGGCAGCCGATGAATGGACAAGCGTAAAAGCCAAACTGCTGTCCAACCAAAAGAAGGTAAGGTAGTAAGGGAAAAATAAAAAAAACTGAAGCACCATAAAAGAAGCAATCCATACTTTCCAGTCTTTTTCAAACTTGGTTTGATCTCTTTTCAGGCTTTTTTGCCACCTGACCAAAGTCACTATTTGTACTATCCAATAGACATTGATAAGCGCAGTTCTGAAGAATTGGTGAAATCCTTTTGGAAAAAACCGGCTTTGATTAAATCTTGTGAATTGGTTTGGGTCTTTGATATCATCAAGAATCAGTTTGATTTTTTCTTCATTTTCCAAAAATAGGACAGGGGCAAAATCAATGCTGTAAATCAACAGGGGAATGAAATGAAGTGCGTCATACCATTTCAGAGACCGGTTTTGTGTGATGCACTGAACATATAAGAAGGGCATGGGGACAAAAATCCAACCAAAAATATTTCCTGTTCGGTACAATTTTGGAAAATGGACCATTAACCCCGAATTGATAAGCAGTACTATAAAAATGGCAGCGGAAAGACTTAAAAAATATAAGGCCAGTGGAAAATTAAATTTATTCCTTCTCAAGGAATAAATTAAAATAATAACCCCGGTGATGGTGCCAACAATTACCGATATAAAATAAATGAGGTTGGCAGGTTCTAGTTTTAAAAACATCCGGGAAATTTAAGGAATTTGGTCTAAAATTTTCCTTTATTCATTTCTTTACCGAAAAAGTAGTGGTGAGACCCCGAGGGGTCTAACGTTGAATAGCCATGGGTTCTCCCTAACGCTATCGTGGACCGGGGATAGAACGTGGTGCGATGTCAGGCCAACCCAGAAGGCCTGCCTGCCACAGGCAGGGGTTGAATTAATCATTGGATAATTGGCTTGAAATTGATTTTCATGCCTTGACTTTCCCTGTTTTTGGCGGAATCCTTTTTTTTCTCTTTTCCTTGCTTCGGCCAAAAACCGGAATCGCTGGTTACGTTTCTTACCCCAGGTAAGGAACGCAACCCGGGGTTATTAATATTTGACCACTTCGTGGTCAGTCGTCGCCAATTTTTGTGTCTCTGTCCGCCAAAGTTTGCGTCTCTACAAACATTTCCTCATTCTTTCGGCTAAAGCCCAAATGCTTTTTCTCATTTATTCAACGACCAGCTAAAGCAGGAGGAAAGAAAAGCCATGTTAATCCTCAAATGGAATTTCCAATCTTAAAAGAGTTTAAGCGATTTCCTGAAATTCTTTAAGACCTTTTTCGGTCAAGTAAGGGAAAAAACATCCTAAAATCCCTTTCAAATAAACAGGCTTCATTTCAGCATATGGTTTTGTAGTATGGTAGATTTCAAGGCTGATCACCCAAGTCGTAAATAAGCTTACATATTGAAAACTAAATACCTCAAATTTTTCCGGTTGGAGGATTTCGGAAGTTATCAATCCGGCATCGATGAGCGGTAAAACGCTCCATCGAACCTGTTCAAAATTTGATTTGTAGCTTTCTGTTACCCTTTCATGGATTTCTTTCTGACCGCTATTTGTCGTCGATACAAAAATGATGGCACTTCTATATTCATATTGTAAATCCATAACAACCGAACAGATTTTATAAAGCCTTTCAAAACTAGGGCTTTCCGTTTCGTCAAAATTCAAAAATAGATTGGCAAATTGCTCATCATAATCTTTTGAAATAGCTACAAAGAGATCTTCTTTTGTTGGAAAGTAGTTGGTAATTCTTCCTTTGGATAGATTTAAGATAGCAGCCAACTGATTTAAAGTCAAGTTCAACCCATATGAATTGTACACTTTCCGTGCTTCCCTGATTATAGTCTGACGCATTTCCACGCCTTTCTGATAATTTCCCATTGAATTCAAAACAAAATTTTTTTTTTGATCTTAAACATTTAAATTTTAATGATTATCAGATCTTATATGCTTTGAATGCAAATGTTTTGATCCAAGAATTGAATCGAGGAATTTCATTTTAATAATTTCCGGCATTTGCTTATCAATTAATTCAAAAAATCTCCATTATGAAAAAATTAATTGTTCTCATTTTTCTTTTTACCGGGACGTTTTCCCTAGCCCAAAAAAGGGGTCAAACGGTTAAGTCGGGCAAGCCAAATATCCTCCTCATTTGTACGGATGATGTCGGAATATGGAATGTGGGAGCATATAGCCATGGCATGATGGTGCCGACGCCAAACATTGACAGGTTGGCCAGAGAAGGAATGTTGTTTACAGACCATTATGCTGCTCCGACCTGCACTCCCGGCAGGGCCATGTTGGTAACCGGTCAATTGCCTATCAGGACTGGCCTGACTACAGTTGGGATGGCCGGTTCACCCATCGGCCTCAGCGAAAAAGATCCTACATTGGCAGAAGTCCTCAAACCCCTTGGTTACCGGACTGGCCAATTTGGAAAAAACCATTTGGGCGATAGAAATGAACATCTGCCCACGGTACATGGTTTTGATGAATTTTATGGAAACCTATACCACCTCAATACAGAAGAAGAGCCCTATTTAGCAGCTTGGCCAAAAGATCCGGGATTTGACCAGCGCTATAAACCTCGGGGTGTCCTTGATTGCAAAGCCACTGAGATAGACAATCCAACGATCGATGGTCGGTTTGGCAAAATAGGGAAGCAGACCATCAGGGATACGGGGCCGCTTGATCCCAAGAGAATGGAAACTGTAGATGATGAATTCAACAACAAAGCGATGGATTTTATGGAGCGGTCAGTGAAGGCCGGGGATCCTTTTTTTGTCTGGCACAATCCGACAAGAATGCATATCTATACCCATCTGAGACCTGCCCACCAAAACCTTGCAACACCCTATTCTTCCGAATTTGATGTGTTTGGTAGTGGTATGATGGAATTGGACATGATGATTGGCACTCTTCTGAAAAAATTAGAAGACTTGGGAGTGGCTGAAAACACAATCGTGATATTCACAGCCGATAATGGCGCGATGGTGGATTGGTATCCTGATGGAGGCACCACGCCCTTTAGAGGAGAAAAAGCCACCACATGGGAAGGAGGAGTGAGGGTCCCCATGTTGATCAGATGGCCTGCAAAGATCAAAGCTGGTTCTGTTTCAAATGGCATACAAGATCATACAGACCTGTTTACTACACTTGCAGCAGCTGCAGGAATTGATGATGTCGCCGAAAAATTAAAAGAAAGCCATAAGGTTTATATAGATGGTGTCAACAACCTCGCTCATTGGACATCCCAAGCGCCTTCTAAACGCAACTTTGAAATTTATTATAATGAAAGTGATTTGGCGGCTATTCGGATTGGTCCTTGGAAGTCACACATGCTCCAGCGGGAAGGGTTTTTCGATTACAATAAACCAAGTGCACTGATCTTCAACTTACGGTCTGACCCCTTTGAAAGACAAGATGGTTGGAAGTCGCGCGAGATAGCGATGAAGCTTGGAATAGCTTGGGGCGGTCAGATCCAAGATGTATTACAAAAACATTATCTCAGCCTTCAACAATTTCCTCCCAGGCAAAAAGGAGCTTCCCTTAGGGCAGGTGAGTAAATTTTAGGCTGAACTCCTATCAAATCGTTTTACCTAGGAAAGAATTTTGGCTAAAATCTAAAAAGGAAACAGCATGGGAAAGAACCGAATTGCGATTACAGGCAGTCAATCAAGGATGGGATTAGCCTTTCGATTGCTGTTAGAAAAATCAGACTTTGTGGTGGATAATCTGTACAACATTATAAACTGGGACAATGCTGCTAACAGGCTGGACAATGCATTGAAACTTATAAAATAGCAGAGGACAATAGCTGTTTATTTAAAAAATCTTCTCAACTTCTCTTCATGCCAATTTTTGTGGAATAATAAATTTTGTTGATCCTGAATTATTCATTTCTTTTGGCTAATGCCCAACTACCTGTTTTCATTTTTACAGCCACCCACTAAAGCAGGTGGCAATTAAAACCAAGTCCACGATGCGACTGAATTTCAATCATCATTCAACATTCTGAATTTTTCATTTCAAAAAGTTTCCCCGCCAATGTTTGTGTCTCTACAAACATTACGCTTTATTTTTTTCAAGGACCTTATTCTCGCATCTCGGCTCTCGCTTCTCGCTTCTTTAAAAACTCTCATTCACATTCAGGTAAAAACCTGAATTGCCTTTTTGACCCCAACCATAGTCTGCAGTGATCGTGGTGCGGTTCTGTTTGTTGATCATGACACGAAGACCCAATCCATATCCCGGATTGAATTGCTCAAAAAGTTTCTCGTTGGTGTCACGACTGCTGAAACTTCCCGCATTGACAAATACTGTCCCACCAAAGGTTTCCTTGTTTCTTTGAAGTGGAAAGCGGTATTCCGCTTCTGTATAAACCATACTTTCACCTCTAAATCTACCCTGTGCATAGGCCCTGCCTGACCTTCCAAACATATCCCAACCTATGGACGGCAGGTTCATATACGGTAAATCACCGGATACAAGAAAATTGCCCAATCCCCAAACTGCAATCAGGTGTCTTTTTCTTCTTTCGCTCAGGTTGAAATAGTGCCTGTAGTCCATTAGAAGGGTACTTGAGGATTTGTCTGAACCAAGGAAAGTGGGATTGACTTTGTAGGAGAGGAGTGCAAAGTTTTTTTCGTAAGGAGAAACAGCGATGTCCCTGTTTTCCATGACGGCATTGAAGGTAATCCCCGACAGAATATATTTATCCGTCGAAATCCCACGGGCAATGTTATAAGCATCATGTGAAAATTCGAGCTCAGGAGCATTTTCTTCACCCGAAAAGTTGTTGATTTTAGAATGAAGGTCAAAATGATACCCCATTCCAAGATAAAACTTTGAATCCCCAATCCGCCTTAATACTGTTTCATAAAACCGGATCAGGTTAAAATCCATTTGTTGTTCGCCCCGCCAAACTCCGGGTCTCGCGGGATCTTCTACGGGTTCATTGGGAGCACTGCTTCCCAATCCAAAAGTAGGCTGAGAGGTGATGAAATAACGCCAGTCACCGACTAGGATCCATTTGTTCTTGTCCAAAAAAATGTTGCTTCTTGAGCTAAAAATCCACTGTTTCTTGGTCGTATAAAGGAAATTGCCAACGAAATTTGACATTTTGGTGTCGGCAGGGTTACCCATATACCAGGTGGCTGAAGGGGCTAAACCAAACATCCAACCATTTGCCGGATTGGAGCCAATGGCAGGTAAAGGCACCCACCTGAATTCATGGATTTTGTTGGGAGCATAAACCACAGAATCCTGGGCTTTCAATTCCTGAAAAATGCCCAAAAATATGATTAACAAGGAAAGTGCCTTCATGGAAGCGATGTTAGGGTAAATGTTTTGGGTATTATTACTTAATACAGCTTTGAACCTAGAACAATACTTAGCAAATGATCAAAAGCTGATTGATTTGGATAAACGTGTACCGCTTTATTGAATGTACTGAATTATTTCCTAAAAAGGAAAATAAGCAGCAATCTGGTGCGGGTTGCCTATCAAATAAATTTTAGGCTTTGGAGGTTATTTTTTGTCAGCAACGCACCTGAATCCTACATTGGAAGTACCGCTGTCGTAAGCGTGTCCCTGTCTGGCTGAAGGCCGGTAATTGATACAGTAATCATCCGCACAGAGGAAAGAACCCCCTTTGATGACTTTTTCAATGGCATAAGGATTATCAGGATTATAACATTTGCTGATTGCACTGTCGAGTGCAGGTGCTTCACCTGACATTCTGAGAAATGTGGCCGCATCAAACCAGTCACTTGTCATTTCCCAAACATTGCCTATGATGTCATAAAGTCCAAAATCGTTTGGCGGAAAGCTTTTGACAGGTGCAGAGCCCAAAAAACCATCCCTTCCTTCATTGGCATGTGGAAAATCCCCTTGGAAAGTATTCGCCATGAATTGCCCGTTTGGCTGGAAATCTACGCCCCACGCATAGCGTTGGCTTTCTTTTCCTCCCTTTGCGGCATATTCCCATTCTGCTTCTGTAGGCAACCGCTTTCCTGCCCATTTTGCGTAGGCTTCAGCATCTTCATCCGCCATATGCACGACGGGATGGTTTTCTTTTCCTTTGATACTACTTCCGGGACCTTCGGGGTGTTTCCAGCTTGCACCGTCTACCCATTTCCACCAAAGCGCTAGGTCATTTGATTGTGTCGAGACAGCCTGGGCAGGTGGAGAAAAAACCAAGGAACCGGGTTGCATGTCCTTATCAGCCGGTCGAGGGGTGCCGGGAGGAAGCTGAACTTTCATTTCTTCCCAATCCAATGGCCTTTCTGCAACGGTTATATAACCGGTCTCTTCCACAAATTTGGCATATTGGGCATTGGTCACCTCCGTCACATCCATATAAAAACCTTTGACTTCCTTCCGTACTGCAGGTCGTTCTACATGATAGGATTCCTTCTCATTTGTACCCATGGTAAAAGTACCTCCTTCAATCCATACCATCCCTTCCTTCGAAAAATCCGAGGCTTGCTGTATCTCATTTGCCTTGACTTCTACCTCTTTTTCCTTAGGATTACATTGGGCAAAAAGAAATCCTGTCAACAAAACTGGAAATGCAAAATAGTGGGATTTTTTCATTGGTGGGTTTAAATTTTGTTTCATAAAGGTAGGGGAGTCCAAGAATATTAGCAATATCTGGTTTTTGCCAGAAGGAATAAAAAAACCTGCTCCCGAATAAAGGAACAGGTTTTGCAAGTTTCAGAATTTCAACAAATTAAAGCTCCCCAATGAAAGGCAGTCTTTCAGTGATCGCTAGAAGAATGGTATTCTGAACGTAGTTTTCCAACTGGACAAACTTCGCTGCGTTGATCGCACCGATAGATTTCTTTATTTTTTTATAATGCTTGGCAGTGAGACCGTTGAGACCTGCATTGTTTTTCATGGCCTTCATCGCCAATGCATCCGCGTCTGCTTCAGTAAGTTTCGGCAACTTTTCAAGATATTCATTGATGATAAATACTCTTTCCTTCATCAGCTCTCTTCTTTCTACTTCATAAGCTTCATAGACTGGCCAAAATGGGGAATCTGCAGGCAGTGCCATATACTGCTCTACCAATGCACGCTTTTCCATTCCAAAAGCAGATTGGATAAGTTTGATCTCATCGTTGATTTGCTGTGCATTGCTGATCAGAGGAAGAGCAAAGAAAATCAATAGGGCAAATAATTTTGTTTTCATAAGAGGTTTTTAAATTAAAGATTAGATTGTGTTTTTTATTTGTTAAAATTCAGCATTACAAAACCTAGGTTAAATCCCATCATGGAATGTGCCCGCATGTCGGTGTTTTCGAAGGTCTGATAATATTTTGAAGACAATTTGATGCCGACATAGTCACTCAGTTGATAAATGGCACCTATTTCAGGACGGATGATAAATTGCCTGGCTTCGGTTTTTTCCACAAATATGCCCATACTGACTGTCTGCGTATTGATCCCAAAACCGGCCCCCATGGCTATGAATGGTTTAAAGGATTTATCGGCATTGAAAATGTAGATGGCAGATGCCATTATTGGAGTGATTTTGAGGTACCTGTATTGCATTCCACTCAGAGAGGCTGTTCCCTGTTCAAAAATTTGGTCTGGAACTTCCTCATAGAAATTCATCGTACCAAATTCAACACCGTATCCAAAATTGTTTTCATTCATTTTATAGAATTCAAAATTCGCTCCACGGCCTGTAAAATTACCGGTAAAATCTGCCGTTGTGCCCAAAGGCAAAGCAGGTGCAAAATTAAGTTGAATCATCGTCCCCTGTCCAAAAACCTGGATTGAGGACAGGCTGATCAATAACAAGGTGAGGTATATGTAGAATTTCATAAAATCACTTTTGGATGTAAGGGGATTGGATAAATGCTTGATTGATTCCTGCTACAGCCCGATCTGTATTGCTTGTCTGAGAACCTGTCAATGCGCCGTTGACAATAACCACCCAATCTACTTCAAGCTCATTGGTCGAACTGGTTCCTCTCATATTGACCATTTGAACAACCAAAGAATTTGTAGAAACTGAAGTCACAACCAAAGGCTGGAATCCCGGATAACGCCATCCAAATCCAGTTCCAATATTTGGAATCCACCATTCCCAAAACCACCAATTGTAATCAAATAATAAAGAATTACTTTCAGGTACATATGGAAGAATGATAAAATCAGGATCTGAAAATTGATTGACCTGAGTATATCCCCGAGACAACATATTTGCACGGATAGCTCCAAGAATACTTCTTCCGGCTACAAAATCTATGAAAGGCGGCTGTTGCCCTTGAGGAGGAGGGTTTTCGCTGATAATTGGGACATTTTCAGGTATGGCGAAAGTAGTCCCTTGGGCAAAATCAAAGTCAGGGTTGAAATTGGTGTAGACGACATCAAGCGTGGTGACGTCTTCAGGGAGATCAGGTGCGCATCCAAAAGATGCCATCAACCCTAAGACTAAAGCTAAGCAAGGGAAATTGAACTTCATTACTGGTTGGGAATTTTATATAATAAAAACAGTGGATCAAATGTATGAATAGTTTTTTGGAAAATCCAAAACAACAGAATTTGTGATGGTCATTCGTGAGAATATTTCAGGAATATTGGCAGGATTAGAGGTATTGGAAATTTAATTTATAATTTGCAACTTCATAGTGAAGTAACCATAAAATGATTTTAGTATGGAAGTAGCCCTCGATTGGAAAAACATTTTTTACGTATTTTCGCAGTTTGTCGGGTTTTTGGTGGGGTTGGTTTTGATTTTTTTTGGGTTCCGAAAAAACCGACAAAACATACTTCTTGGTTTTAATTTCTTAGTTTTAACCTACAGTTCTTTTATCATCTGGCTCATTACTACCTCTTACTTTGTGTACTTTCCACAGTTGTATCGGACAGGTAATTTTACGGGTCTTTTGTTTATGCCCATGATGTACCTGTACATCAGGATGGTGGTGACAGGCAAAAAACTTCAATGGAAGGATGCGCTGCACCTGATTATTCCTTTGGTTTTTTTAGTGGATTATTGGCCTGTTCTGGTTTTGGATAGTGCTGATAAATTGGCGCTTATCCGGTCAGAAATATCCAACCCTGCATTATTTACCGCTTTCAAACAATCAAGGTTTTTTCCTGCCAATTTTTACACACCGTTTAGGTCATTTGTTCTTTCGATTTATTGGCTCCTTTCGGTGTATTTGGTTTGGCAAGGAACCAAGAAAAATGACAAAGAAGGTTTTGCAAAAGAATGGTTTGTATGGATTCAGGTTTTTTTGGTATTGGAATTTTTTGTCTTTTTCCCCTTTTTCTTGTTATTCTGGACGGTAGATCCCATCACAACCTTTCATTTGGTCCATATTGCCATAGTACTTCTGAATTTGTCCACTGCGTTTTCTCTTTTGTTTTTCCCAAAAATCCTTTACGGTTTGGATAAAGAATTATTTGTAAATCAGCTTAAGAAGCAAAAGTCCAAAACTGAAATCATGGACAATATTTCAGTGGAAAAATCCACCGAAATTGAGAAAAAAATAAAAACAGCGCTCGAAGAAAACAAAAGGTACCTGCAGCACGGCTATTCTATACATGACCTGTCTGAGGATACAGGGGTTCCAACCTACCTGCTAACCATGTACATCAATAAGGTTTTGGATTCCAGTTTTACAGACCTGATCAATAAAAAAAGGATAGAAGAATGCTGTCTGCTGATGGCTTCAGGGAAATACTCCCATTTGGCAATTGAAGGATTTGCTACCCTTTGTGGGTTCAACAACCGTAATTCATTTTCGTTGGCTTTCAAGAAGTTTAAGGATATGTCTCCCTCTGCCTACTACAAAGTCAATTCGATTAAGTAACCAACAAATCCTTTCTACTTCCTTCTGTTGGGATTTTGGAAATACTATTAACATCCTCAAGATCTTCTAATTCCGCCAAATTAGTTCACTTAAGAGATTGTATACTCTTAATTGATGTCATTTCAAAGTTGAAAAAAGAACAGCCAATATTTTGTCATATTTTACAAAATTTCGATAGTTTCGTACAGAGTTAAGGTTTCATAGTTTCATTTTACCCTTCCGTTGACTTAATTTTATGGAAATCACCGCAATAAACTTATTTTTTCTTTTCACGATGTTTATTGGGTCTTTGGTGGGTTTGGTTTTGATTTATTTTGGGTTCCAAAAAAACCGCCATAATATCCTTCTTGGGATCAATTTTTTATTGCTTACCTACATGTCTTTGATTGTATGGCTTATTACTTCCGGATATTATTTTCATTTGCCATTTATTTACAGGACGGGTAATTTGGCAGGATTCCTGTTTATGCCATTGATGTATATGTATATCCGAATGGTTCTTACTGGAAAGGCACTGGCATGGAAAGATCTTATTCACTTGCTGCCATTTCTGGTCATTTTGTTGGATTTTTGGCCTTTATTCATGTTGGACAATGTAGAAAAACAGGTATTAATCCATTCAGAAATTTCCAATCCGGTTTTGTTTACAACCTATACCCAAAGCCGATTTTTTTCTTTTGATTTCTACACACCGTTTAGGTCAGTGGCTTTGGCGTTTTATTGGATACTTTCTGTTGCCCTCGTTTGGGCCAATACAAAAAAGCATGATATAAAAGGCTTTGCCAAAGAGTGGTTTGCATGGATTAAGATTTTTTTGGGATTGGAATTATTGGTCTTTTTTCCTTTCCTTCTTTTATTTTGGGCGATAGATCCCTTGACAAATTTTTTTATGGTTCATCTGACGATAGTTATTTTAACCATTGTTACAGGTTTTTCTTTGGTGTTTTTCCCAAAAATCCTTTACGGGATGGACCAAAACCTGTTTGTGGAGCAATCCATCAAGAGCAAGCCTGAAAAGAATGAAACACTTTCTGAACAAAAGACCAGAGAGATCGAATCAAAACTTGATTTGGTCCTAACAAAAGATAAAAAATTTCTCCAACACGGATACTCTATCCATTCTTTGGCGGCCGATACTGATATTCCTGTGTATTTATTGACGCTATATATCAACCACCACCTCAACACAAATTTTTCAGATTTGATCAATCAAAAGAGAATCGAGGAATCCTGTAAGCTGATTCAATCAGGGAAGTTTGAACACCTTTCTATACATGGTCTCGCAGAAATCTCAGGGTTCAATAACAGAAACTCATTTACCCTTTCTTTTCAAAAGTTCAAAAATGTTTCCCCTTCGGCTTTTATCAAATCTGCAAAGGCAAAAACATAGAATATATCTCGCCAATTTTGTACAAAGATTGGCATCTAAGTCCTTTCAACCTTCCTTTCCATCTAATGCCTCGGTAAATTTAAGGGTTAATTTAAACTTATAACATATAGAAAATTTATGGGCACAAATCCAGTAAATAAAATCCTACTGATTCCGTTTTTGATGGTTGCATTGTTAACCCAAATCAGTTGTAATAACCAGAGTACCGAAACTACAGACGCCGAAACTTCTGGATCCGATTTGGCGGTGAGTGACCACTTCGATGCAAAGGGGAAAGGTCCATCCAAACACACCTTGGCAATATGGGAGAATTGGAAAAAGACTTTGCCATTTGAAGATAAAAGGGATTTTGAAGAAGCCCAAAAAGGCTTTATTGCCGCACCGGACTTCAGACAGATAAAAAATGCCGAGGGTAGGGTTATTTGGGATATAGGCAGGTACGATTTCCTTTTGAAAGAACAGGATTACCAAACAATACACCCGTCTCTGCAACGAATCGCCACGCTTAATATGGGTTACGGTTTGTATAAAGTTTCGGATGGTATCTACCAAGTCCGTGGCTTCGATTTATCCAATATGACCTTGGTTGAAGGAAAGACAGGTTGGATTCTAATTGATGTCTTGACTACTAAAGAAACATCGGCTGCAGCCTTAAAATTTGCTAACGAGCAGTTGGGAGAAAGGCCTGTCAGGGCGGTGATATATTCTCATACTCACGCTGACCATTTCGGAGGTATAAGGGGAGTTGTCAATGAGGAAGATGTTATTGCCGGTAAAGTGAAAATCATTGCTCCAGAAGGATTCATGAACTTTGCAGTATCTGAGAACGTGATCGCAGGTAACGCGATGAATAGAAGGTTGTTTTATCAATATGGCGTGCTATTGCCTGTAAGCCCTTATGGGCACGTAGACCAAGCTTTGGCCAAGAATGTTTCTTCCGGAACACTGGGCTTAATAGCTCCTACTATTTCAATCAGGAAACCTGTCGAAGAACTCGTAGTTGACGGGCTAAGGATGATCTTCCATAATACCCCAAACACTGAGGCACCTGTTGAAATGAATACTTACATCCCTGAGAAAAAAGCATTGTGGATGGCTGAGAACGTTACTGCCACAATTCACAATATATATACCTTAAGGGGGGCTTTGGTACGGGATGCATTGACTTGGTCCAAAAAAATATCTGAGGCGCTCTATATGTTTGGAGAGGAAGCTGACGTCATGTTTGCATCACACCATTGGCCAAGATGGGGTAATGAAAGGGTACAGGAAGTTCTACGTGCACAGCGTGATACCTATGGTCATATTCACAATACTGTTTTGAACCTGGCCAACCAAGGGGTGACAGTCAACGAAGTTCACAATGTATACGAAGTGCCCGCAAGCTTACAGAAGCAATGGTCCGTACGTTCTTATCATGGTTCTGTGGAGCATAACAGCCGGGCCATTATCAACAGGTATTTAGGCTATTGGGATGCCAACCCACTGACTTTAATTCCGATGCCGGAAAGAGAATCTGCACCGTTATTTGTTGAAATGATGGGCGGGTCCGGACCAATTATCGAAAAGGGTAAGGAACTTTTCGAAGAAGGAAAGTATAAGCATGCTGCCGAGCTTTTAAATAAATTGGTATTTGCAGAACCGGAAAACCAGGAAGCCAAGGACCTTTTGGCGGATTGTTATGAGCAGATAGGATACCAACAGGAAAGTACAAGTGTCAGGAACAGTTTCTTGGCAGGTGCCTATGAGCTTCGAAACGGTATCCCTGGGGGCGAAATGCCTAAATCTGTTACTCCGGATATTATCCGTGCCATGAGCACTGAAACCTGGCTGGATTTTCTTGGTGTCAAACTCAACAGCAAAAAGGCAGAAGGAATCAACTTCAAGATGAACATCATTACCCCTGACAACAATGAAAAATTCTTAGTCGAGCTTAGCAACTCTACACTGTCGAACCTTAAAGGGTTTACCGCTAAAAATGCTGACCTCACGCTGACCTTGAATCGCACAGACCTTAACCTGGCAATGATGGGCGTCAAAACCTTTGAAGATTTATTGAAAGAAGGAAAGGCTAAAGTAGAGGGGAATCCACAGATTCTTGCCCAATTGGTAGGCATGTTGGATGAATTTGATCCGAGATTTGAAATCCTCCCCGGTACAAAGAAAGACAAATTCCAAACAGCCAAAGGTGACGGGGGATTTGATGAGCCTGCTTTTGTTGAAGATTGATTTTTTATTTTCGTCTCCAACCGAATATTTCTTTGGTGGTAAAATGATTTCCTAAAATGAATCACTGGTTCATTTTAGGAAATCTTTCGCTATTGGAGAGTTTCACTTCAATTCTTGCAATGATTGGTTTAATAGGTGCAATAATTTTTGAAATCCCAAATCCTTTGCTCCTATATTTAATTGTTCAAAATTATATTCCCATCAAAAATGAAAAAATCCCTTACTGTTGCATTGTTATTTGGTTTCCTGTTTTTTAGCCCTCTAGTTACATTTGGTCAAGAGGAAGAGAAGGCTCCCGAAAAAGTAGAGAAAAAAGAAAAGAAAGTTGATATTACGATTTTGCCTGTAATAGCGACCAACCCCACTGTCGGGGTTTTGTTTGGCGTATTGCCGGGTCTGAATTGGAATATGGGAACTCCGGAAGATACAAGAAACTCTACAGCTCTGATTGGTATTTATTATACTACGCTGAATCAGCTGTTCACCTCATTTAGATCCAACGCATTCACAAAAGGCGACGGCTTCAATCTATTGACAGATATAAGATTTAACCTCAACTCCCAGCCAACATATGGCCTTGGGTCAGAGATTCGAAGCCCCATAGTGGGTGATGGGGGAGGTGTCAACGATTATCCTTATCCACCTATTCCCGCTAATGAACAGATGGCATTCAATAATTTCAGGTTGTATCAGACTGTTCAGAAAAGGCACAAGCAAACCAATCTGTTTTATGGGATCGGTTACCATTTGGATATCTTTTGGAACATTGATGACAAGCAGCTTGACCTCGATGCCGAACCACAAAGAATTACCCACCACTACCGGTATCAAACCCTAAAAGGAATCAGTACCGAAAAATATTCACAATCAGGTCTTTCACTGAACACTACCTTTGATAGCCGGGATAATGTTGTAAACCCCTATGAAGGTCAATTGGCGGCTGTTTCTTTAAGGCTTTTTCCTGAGTTTCTTGGAAGTACAGTCAGTGCTTCACAGTTGTGGATGGAATACCGTACTTATGTAAACATGGATAAGAACCGCGATCGTAATATATTGGCTTTTTGGACATATGGATGGTTTGTTACAAGCGGCACTTCACCTTACCTTGCATTGCCGGCCATCGGATGGGATATGTTTGCCCGTTCAGGACGACCATTTACACATGGAAGGATAAGAGGAGAGGACCTGATGTATGCAGAAACTGAATGGAGGTTTCCATTGCAAAGAGATAAGAATAAGTGGGGGGGCGTCCTATTTGTGAATACTTCTACCGCAAGTAGCAGAACTGAAGACATTAGTCTGGCAAGTAATTTTGTATTTGGATATGGAGGAGGCTTGAGATTTATGATCAATGAGAAGAAAAGAGTTAATCTGGGACTTGATTATGGTTTTGGTACAAACGGTGCACAGGGATTGTTCCTCAACCTCAATGAATACTTTTAACAAAACAGTGGCTTCTAGATAATTGATTTATTATTTGTTTGATTAAGGGTAGAAGGGTGAAAAACATTCCAAGGTCCGGGTACATAAAGTTGGGGTCGGTTTCTTTGTTAATGCTGGGCAATAACCATGTTGATGCAATGAAACCCCTGGACGGGAAAAGTATCAAAGTGAAAACGGCCAAAAGGATGTTTTTCCCCTTTTTTATTTTTCTATTTGTAGGGCTTCAGGTTCAAGCCCAATCCAATAAACCCCAATACTGGTTCACTTATAACCACACCGGAAGATTTGCTGACAGGTGGAGTTATGGCTTTGACCTTAATCACCGTACCAACGGAATCATTCCTTTCAATTCCAGTCTGAGTGCAGCAAGGATGGGGATGAATTACCATACCAAAACAGGATTCAGAATTACTGCAGGGTATGCCTGGTTTGGGACTTTTGTGCCCCAACAAGAACGTATCTGGCTGCACGAAAACAGGCTTTATGAACAGGTTCAGTACAGCCACACTTCCGGTAAGGTCAATTTCACCCACCGCATCCGGATCGAACACCGGTGGAGACAATTGTTTACCGATGCGGCTTTGGATGAAACAGAAGTATTTCTCACAAACCGGTACCGCTACCTCATCCAATTGGATGGCCCGATAGCGAGAAGACCTGATAGACAGACTTCTTTTCGTTGGCAGGTGGCCAATGAGTTTTTTATCCATAACAAGGAGGAAATAGGGTATATGCTTTTTGACCAGAACAGGACATTGGCAGGAGTATTGATTTCGCCTTCCAAAACCGTCAGTTTGGCGGTACTTTACCAACTTATCTTACAGCAGCAGCCCTTTCTCAAAGAAACCCGTACCATCAATTCCTTTAGGATCACACTTTTTCACCAACTCGATTTCAGAAAAATAAAGACCATGAAGGTGGAGGAAATCCCGGTAATTGATTGACAGTTTTTGATTTTCCAACTTGTAAATGACAGGTGAATTATTTTTGTAGGTTTACTGTACAATTAAGACCTTCATTTTTTCAAATACATGGCTTTTTAATTTGGTTGAATATTCATTAATTGAAAAGTTATTCATCCGAATAATTTAAGCAGGAAATTCTCAACTAAATGGAAATAAGTTTTGATGCTATCACCTTTGCTCATTTGGCCGCTGTCATAGTGGGGATAGTATCTTCTGCGGTTATTCTTTATTTCGGATTCAAGACCAATCCTGTCAATCAACCCTTGGGTATAGGGCAGCTAAGCATTTCTCTGGGAATTTTTGTGAGTTTCTCCCTTGTTTCACAATTGATTGTCTATTGGCCTTTTCTGTACAGGTTAGGAAATGTGTTTGTCCTGATTTTTATCCCGATGCCTTATTTATATACAATTTTCCATACCAAGAATAGGCTTTGGCGTTGGTACGACATGCTGCATGCGATCCCGCTTTTGATTTATTTGGTGGATTATTGGGATGTGTTGTCGTTATCTTCTGCACAAAAGACTGAACTCATCCTTTTAGAAATCAATGATTTGGACCTTTTGGGAAAATTCAATCAAGGGAGGTTTATCGGTCCGGGTTTTCACCAAGAATTCCGGACAGTACTTTTTAGTCTTTATTGGGTGGCACAGGTTATTATTTTAGTCCGATGGGTAAGAAGTCAATCATTTTTGACCCATGAAAACAAGGTTTGGAAAAATTGGATGATTCTTTTTCTTGGTTGCCAATTTTTTATGTGGTTTCCTTTTTACCTTACTGTTTTTTGGCTGGACAAATTGACCACCTACCACATCGTCAACTCCTTCTCAGTGGGATGGGTGATGCTTTCAAGTCTTTCCCTTTTCTTTTTCCCTTCTTTGCTCTATGGGAAGCCCTTTGAAGGAGGTGATAGAATCTCCAAGTTGACCAAAGCCCTTAAGAAAACTCCTATATCTGAGGGAGATGAAAAAAGATTAGAGGAAGTCATGCGGTCGATAGAAACACTTATGGCTGACAATCGGCTATTTTTGAAACCAGGGTACACCATCAATGATTTTTCGAAGGAAATCCATATTCCCGTCTATCAGATTTCAAAAAGTCTGAATACATTTCAAGACCTGAGTTTTATAGATTTTATAAATAAGAAACGCGTCCAATATTGCGTGCAAAAATTGGAAAAAGGTGAATGGTCAAATTTTACCATTGAGGCGGTTGCCCATGAATGTGGCTTTAATAACCGCAATTCATTTACCAATGCTTTCAAAAAATTTCTTGGGACCTCCCCATCTGAATACAGAGAAAATTTTCATAAGTCCTAGAGTTCAATAATCAGCCTACGGCCACGCTCGGGAAATAAATCAGCCGATTTTTTTAGATACCAAGTCGTTAGTATTCGCCATTCTTGATTGAATACATGCCAGCACATTTAGCCTTACAAGATGACTTGACTTATTTTTGAGTTGTAGCCATCATGAAACCTCTTGTTAGGTTGGGTCAATTCACCATACCATACTTTTCTGCCCAATAATTAGTAATAGCAGTTAAACAAAATTTACATTCCAAAATACACCATGAAAAAACAGATTCTTTTAGTATTGATAGTGGCCGCCTTCCAACTAACCCAGTTACAGGCGCAATCAACCCTCAATTACCCCGGTCGCTATATGGGCAGGGAGGATGTGAAGACAATAACAGCTCCCAATGGAGCGGTGGCCGATGCCGGTTTTGCTCAAACACTGCAATTGATTTACCCCCAACCGACCGTTGAAAAGACTGCCGATGGGATTTGGGTGATAGGTGGGTATTCCATTACCAATGTGGTAGTGATTGAATCTGATGAGGGTTTAATTGTTATTGATACGGGTGATTCTAAAGAAGAGGGAATTAAACTGAGAGAAGTAATCCGGGAAAACATCAGTAAAAAACCCATCATTGCAGCCATTTATACCCACTCGCACTACTGCATGGGCACAGGCGTGATGGTAGATGATCCGAAAACAGCCATCATTATTGGTCACAAAAGACTTAACGAAACAGTTCAAAATAATTTTATGTCGGGAGGTGCCATTGCACAGATTCCTGAATTGGGACCGGTTTTGACAGCAAGGCAGTTGATCCAATTCAGTAATTTTCTTCCTGATACAGGTGCTGATGGCCTTCTTGGTCAAAGGTACCGCATCAAGGAAAATGCGTATTTGCCTGCCAATAAAATAGTTGATGATGGTGAAATAGTAGAAATTGGCGGAATAGCCTTTCAATTTTTTACGGAATATAGGTCTGACGATTTTAACCTTACCGTATGGTTACCAGAGCAAAAAGTAGTCATGAACAACTTCTATTGGCCGGGAACACCCAACCTTTACAGTATCAGAGGCGCTTCTTACAGAGATCCTAGGGAATGGAGAAATGGACTTCAGGTTATCAGGGATTTGAAACCTGAAGTGATGATGAATACCCATGCGAAGACTGTAAAAGGAAGCAAAGAAGTTTTTGATGCGATTTCCAACTACATGGATATGGTTACGCTGGTGTATGACCAATCCCTCAGAGGGATTTTGCATGGTTTGGGACCTGATGAATTGAGGTATTTTGTCTATCAGCCCAAACACCTGGCATCTTTTCCCAACAATGCACAGGCTTACGGTGAAGTCCCTTGGTTTACTCCTGCTGCATTTTACCACCAAATGGGTTGGTTTGACAGAAATCTTTCCACCCTGCACAAACTACCTCCTGTAGAAGAAGCACAGCGGACAGTTGCATTGATGGGAGGAAGAAAAAAAGTATTGCAGGCAGCCAAGGCTTCATTTGCCAAACGTGAACTGGCTTGGGCAGCTCAACTTGGAAATTACCTGTTTACCATTGACGCTAAAGACACCGAAGCCAGAAAATTATTGGCCGATGTATACAGGGCTATGGGCCAAACTTCCTTGAGTGTAATAGGCCGTTCCTTTTTCTTAAGTGAAGCGCGTGCACTCGAAGGAGAAGTGCAGATTCCTAGGGTAGTGCCACCTAAGCAGGATATCATTGCTGCCAAACCCACTTTTTTTGTGGACATGTACAGGGTGCGGATTGATCCAAAAAAATCAGAAAATACCGAGAAGATGGTGGTATTCAATTTCTCTAATGGTACCACGGCCGGCTTACACGTTCGTAGAGGCATAGCTGAATTTGTTCCCAATCCTGCCAACCATTACAGGCCAGCAGATTTAACGTGTACAGTGGATACCAAAGCCTGGGCGGATCTTTATCTCAACGCTACCACTTTGGATGAAGCTGCCAAAAGCGGCGGGGTTAAAATGACCAAAGGAAGTATGGAAGATTTGAAGGCCGTTATGGATTTCTTTGACAAGTTTGATCCGGCTAAAAATTACACCATTCCAACTACCAATGCGGAGGACCAATTTTGAGCGTAAGAATTAATTATCAGTATTTCATTTCTAGAAGGATTATTGCCGGATTTTTAATTCGGCAGTAATCCTTTTTCATTTAACGCTCCTAAATATTGTTAATCCTAGTAACATAGAAATTATATAATATCTTAAATTGTATAGGGAAATCCGCACTAAAAATCACACAATAAATTAAAGACAATGAAAACAAAATTATGGCTTGGATTAGGGCTTATTGCCCTGACCATCAGCTGCCAAAGCCCGAAAACTGAAGTTACACCCGAAGAAGCCCGGGCCATTGCTAAAGAAGCCTACATCTATGGCTTTCCTGTAATAGATAACTTGCGGGTGCATCATTCTTACTTTACCAACACAAGCGATCCTGACTACAAAGCGCCTTACAACATTCTCTATAACATTCCCCGCGTTTTCACGTCCCAGGACAAAGCGATCCAGACTCCAAATTCTGACACACCCTATTCATGGATAGGCTTGGATCTGCGCTCGGAACCGATCGTGTTCACCGTTCCACCTATTGACAAAGAACGATACTGGAGCTTACAGCTGATAGATCTTTTTACGCACAATTTCGACATTCCAGGCAGCCGAACAGATGGAAATGATGGTGGCAGTTTTCTTGTCGCCGGACCAAACTGGAAAGGGGAAAAACCCGAGGGTATCACGCGAGTGATCCGTTGTGAGACCGAGATCGCTTCCGCCCAATTCCGTACGCAGCTCTTCGATCCTGAAGATCTTGAAAATGTCAAAAAGATCCAGGAGCAATATATCGTAAAGCCACTATCGGCATTCCTCAATCAACCTGCTCCACAATCAGCCCCGAAGATCGACTTCCCCCAGCCACTCACTCCTGACACCCAAAAGACCTCCCTCGAATTTTTCTCCTTGTTGAACTTCTACTTACAGTTTTCTCCGACGCATCCTACCGAAAAGGACCTCATGAACCGATTCGCCAAAATCGGATTGATAGCTGGACAAACGTTTGATCCCGAATCGTTGAAACCAGAAATCAAAGAAGCACTAAATGCCGGCATTCAAGATGCATGGAAAGAATTTGAAACCTTTAACAACAATGAAATCAAAACCGGCAAGGTAGGAAGCGCGGAAGCATTCGGCACACGGGAGCATTTAAAGAATAATTATATGCTACGCATGGCCGGTGCGGTTTTGGGTATTTATGGCCTTTCCAAAGAAGAAGCGATTTATCCTATTTACCAGACTGATTCCGAAGGGCAGCCTTTAAATGCCTCTACCAACAAGTACACCCTGACAATGAAGGAAAATGAAATGCCTCCGGTAAATGCGTTTTGGTCCTATACGATGTATGAACTGCCCTCCAGACTGTTGGCGGAAAATCCTCTCAACCGGTATTTGATAAATTCCCCAATGCTGCCTGACCTTAAGCGGAATCCAGACAATAGCATCACGCTTTACATACAGTACGAATCTCCGGGTAAGGACAAGGAGTCCAATTGGCTTCCTGCTCCCAATGGTCCGTTCTTTTTCGTAAACCGATTGTATTTGCCAAAACCGGAAGCACTTGACGGAACTTGGAAGCCAAAGCCTTTGGTACGGGTGCAGTAACCTATTGCCAATTTATTCTTGATTCTGAATAAAAAGCCTCAACCTTAAATGGTACTTTCCAATTTGGGTTGAGGTTTTTTATTTCTATGGAAATGGGGTTTAATTATAAAAGTAGTTTTTCTATTAATTTTTATCTTTGCTCCTAATTCGAAATAAAAGATTGCCGCACAGTAATATCATTCGTCAAGGAAATTGACCTGCGTTTTGTATATAACTGTTGTTTATCCGTGTGCCAATGTTTCATTTAGATAATTTACCTCCGAAGCTACTTCTAAGAGGGCAAAAGGGATTCTCATTTGTTTTCTTTCCAGCTTTTGAATGATTAGCAGACATTATTCCCAGAAATAATTATCGTAGGTACTTTTTATATTCACCCCAAAATAATTCCCCAAAATTCCTTTATTTGTATTGTACTAATTGTAGGTACATAATAGGTTTCTTACCTCTATAAATGGAAATCAGTTTTGATTTTATCACCCTTGTTCATCTTGTTGCGGTAGGCGTTGGGGTCGTGTCTGCTGCGGTAATTTTTTATTTCGGAATAAAGACCAATCCTGCCAACTTACCTTTGGGAATTGCCCAACTGAGTGTCTCCATGGCTATTTGGGTCAGTTTCTCCCTGATCTCCCAATTACTTGTTTATTGGCCTGTTTTTTATAGAACAGGAAATATTTTCGTGATGGTTTTTATCGTAATGGCATTTCTACATGCCGATTTTTATACCCGCAAACGCAAATGGAAATGGTACGACTTATTTCATGCGGTTCCACTCGTTATCTATCTGATTGACTTAGGAGATGTTTTGTGGCTGTCTTCAGCTCAAAAAAAAGAATTGATTCTTCAAGAAATCAATAATTTAGCTGTTTACGGAAAGTTTAATCAAAGCAAATATTTGGGTCCGGGTTTTCATCTGGAATTCAGAACATTTTTATTGAGTGCCTATTGGGTCGCGCAGGTGCTGGTTTTTGTCCGGTGGCTTCGAAATACTGTATCATTCACTCCAGAAAACAAGGTGTGGAAAAATTGGATGTTGATATTTTTGGCTTGTCAATTTTTTATGTGGTTTCCCTTCTACCTTAGCCTCATTTGGTTGGATCAATTGACCACCTACCACATTGCCAATTCCTTTGCGGTCATTTGGTTGTTGATATCCAGTATTTCTTTATTCTTTTTTCCCTCCTTGCTGTATGGAAGGACATTTGACGGAAACTCCAAAGCTTCTAAAGTCATCATCAAAACGCCGATGACAGAAGGGGAAGGGAAGAAAATGGAGGAAATGATGCAGACCATTGAATCTCAAATGGAGGGGAACATGCATTTTCTGAAACCAGGCTACAGCATCCATGATTTCTCGAGAGATATCAATTTGCCTGCCTATCAAATTTCCAAAAGCCTAAACACCTCTAAAGGACTTGGCTTTGTAGACTATATCAACCAAAAACGAATCCGATACTGTATATCCAAATTTGAAAAAGGTGAATGGCTCAACTTTACTTTGGAAGCTGTTGCCGCTGAGTGTGGGTTCAGCAACAGAAATTCTTTTACCAAGGCATTCAAAAAAGTGATCGGAGTTTCTCCCTCGGAATTTAGGTTTGAGTTAGAAAAAATGGCTCGACCCTGATATATTTTTTAAAAAGGATATTTAGAGAAATAAACAAGGGATTTTTTTAGTAAAAGGAAGAATTACCATCAACCTATGTTGATATTTCTTTTTGCATGGTTTTGCTAAAAACATGCAAGGTGTGTGTCTGTTATGCACCCATTTGAATTAAATTTGGAGTAGAATTTATCCAAACAAAGATTATGAAAATCAATTATTTACCCTTTGCAGTCTTGGCTCTGTGGATATTAGTCCAGTGTGCGCCAAAGGAAAAATCAGTCACACCCGAAGAAGCCCGGGCCATTGCCAAAGAGGCCTACATTTATGGGTTTCCATTGGTGGATCACTACAGGATTTTCTATTCCTATTTCGTGGACCAAAATGATCCCGAATTTAAAGTGTCATTCAACCAATTAAAGAACATTCCAAAGGTTTATACCCATGAGGACCGATCGGTCCAAACAGCCAATTCGGATACCCCATATTCTTGGGCGGGACTGGACCTCAGGGGAGAGCCTATTGTAATCATCATTCCCCCTATTGAAGACACCCGCTACTTCTCTGTGCAGTTGATAGATGGATTTACCCACAATTTTGCTTACATAGGCAGCCGGACTACAGGTAATAAAGGTGGCAAATACCTGATTGCGGGGCCGGATTGGAAAGGGGAAGCCCCGGTCGGTTTCGACGAGGTTATCCGATCAGAAACCAATATGGTGATGGCGCTAATCCGCACCCAGTTGTTTGAGCCGGATGATATTGATAATGTCATCAAGATCCAGTCTGGTTATGAATTGATGCCATTGTCTGCCTATCAGAAGCAGGCGGCCCCTGCGCAACCGGCAGCCATTACCTGGGTGAAGCCACTCAGCAGTGAGGAACAGAAATCCAACCTGATGTATTTTAATTTATTAAACTTCTGGTCACAGTTCTGGGCCATCCATGAGTCTGAAAAAGAGCTTTTCGAACGCTTCGCCAAAATAGGGATAGTACCGGGACAGACTTTTGATCCCGAATCATTTACTCCCGAATTCAAGGAAGCTTTGGCGGCCGGAATGCAGGATGCTTGGAAGGAATTTGCAGCCTATAATGAAGCAGAAATAATGACCGGAAAAGTCGGGAGTGCAGAGGCGTTTGGAACCAGGGAGCATTTAAATAATAATTATATCCTCCGTATGGCCGGTGCAGTATTGGGCATTTATGGCAATTCAAAAGAAGAAGCCCTTTACCCCATTTACCAAACCGATTCAGATGGACAGCCTTTGAATGCCGCCACCAACAAGTACACACTAACTATGCAAGAAAATGAAATGCCCCCGGTGAATGCTTTTTGGTCTTATACCATGTATGAATTGCCCTCTAGGCTGATGCTGGAAAACCCGATTAACCGATATTTGATCAATTCTCCTATGTTGCCCAACCTGAAGCGCAACGCAGACAACAGCATTACCCTTTATTTACAATACGAATCGCCAGGCAAGGAAAAGGAATCCAATTGGCTACCCGCTCCCAATGGTCCGTTCTTTTTCGTGAATCGCCTGTATTGGCCAAAGCCGGAGGCCTTCAACGGTACCTGGAAGCCTAAGCCTTTGGTACGGGTGCAGTAACCTATTGCCAATTTATTCTTGATCCTGAATAAAAAACCTCAACCTTATTGGATATTTTCCATTTTGGGTTGAGGTTTTCCTTATTTTTGTGGACATGGGTTTTTATAAAAAAGTTGTTTTTCTATTCATTTTTACCTTTCTATCCTATTCGATCCAATCGAGAGCCCAGCAGCAATTTCAATATAATTATGAAACTTGGTGGGGAGTGATGACCTCTGTGAGGGTTTCTGAAAAATGGTCTGTCTGGAACGATGCCCATTTTGTGGATGAAACTTTTTTCATATACCGAACAGGGATGACTTACCATAACAGACGGGACAATCTTGTCACCACGGCAGGGTACAGTTGGTTGCGGCTTACCACGCCTCTTTCGGAAGGGAGACTGATCCGAAAAGAACATCGGCCTTGGATGCAAACCATCTATAGGGTACCATCTACCAAAAAGTTAAGCACGAGTTTCAGGTTCCGTTATGATGCCCGATTTATCCAAAATCTTGAATCAGGGCAGTTGGCAGAGGGGTTTTCTTTCAATCACCGTTGGAGATTCAACAATGGATTGCGGTACCGTTGGGGAAATGTGCTCAGTCCAAACACTGTTCTGAGCACAAGTTTGCTGAATGAAGCCTTGTTTAGAACCGGTTCGGGACCCAATGGAGTTAGGCACGAACACCGAACCCACCTTATCATGGGGCTATCAAAGGGACCAATTACCTATTCGGTAGGATATATTGTAAGGTATATCAATATCAGTCCCGAAAGGGCCCGACTCAATCATGGCATGGTATTTTGGCTGACCATAAATCTGAATGCCATAAAGAAAAAGCCTTCTGAATTTGTTGAATTCCCCGAGGACCACATGAATTGAACCAACAAATAACCAGGTTTTGAAGATTTCATTTTTCATCGAGCCATTTGAAAAAAAACTCCATTAAAAAAAGCCTAATTCAAGGTTATTCCTATTTGGTTGCCATTGTTTCACACTTTTTCTTCAAGGTGGTTGGAAAAAAAACTAAATCACTATTTTTTGATTGGGAATAATGTAAAAAATATCCTCCCAATAAAGGTCAGGACGGGAAAATTGGCTTTTATTCAGTTCTAACATTGTAGAAATGTTTTTTTGGAATTCTTTGTCGCCTGTTTTATTTGTAAATCAAAAAAATCATTTTTGTAAAAAAACATGACATAAATCAATATTTTCTCAATTTCGAATAGTTTTTGATTAAATGTTTAGCAGATATTACCAATATCATTGGCATCTGGTTTATCATGTAATCATTTTATTTTTAATTCCCACAAAACCTATGGAAGTAATTTTGGATTTTAATGCGCTGATCCACTTGGCTGCAGCCATTTTGGGTATTCTTTCAGGTTTTATCATTCTTTATTTTGGAATCAAATCCAATCCAAAGAACCAGCCATTGGCTATATTTCAAATCATAGCCTCCATCGCAATTTTTGTAAATTTTTCACTGATTTCAGAATTGATATTTTATTGGCCTTTTATGTACCGGATGGGCCATATATGTATTCTTATTTTTCTACCGATGCCTTTTTTGTTTGTTGTATTCCATACGAGAAACCGTCTTTGGAAATGGTATGACTTGCTTCATGCCTTACCTCTTCTGGTTTTTTTTATTGATTATGGCCATGTTTTGTTGATGAGCAATGCAGAGAAAATTCTGATTTTACAAAAAGAGGTAAATGACTTGGACTTATTGGGCAAGTTTGCGCAGAGTAAATATATAGGACCCAATTTTCATGAGAATTTCCGTTCTTTTTTGTTTTCCTTTTATTGGATTGCCCAGTTTTACCTTTTTTTAAAATGGTCAAAAGCCCAAAAGGCAATGGCAAAGCAAACAAAAATCTGGAAGAACTGGACAATGTTTTTTCTCAGTTTCCAGTTCTTCATGTTTGTTCCATTTTACCTGAGTTTCTTCGGATTGGATAGCCTTACTTCTTACCATATGACAAATTCTTTTGTTGTCATATGGCTGCTTTTATCCAGTGTTTCCCTTTTCTTTTTTCCAAGTCTTCTGTATGGATTTACCATTAAGCCTGAAAAAGAAACCCCAAAAATTAAAAAGCAAATAGAAACCAAAGTAGGTGAGGACCAAAAATCGGATGATGTTATATTGGCTATTGAGCAACAGATGGATGAGAGGAAGCTTTTTTTGACGATGGGTTATAGTATCAATGATTTTTCAAGGGATATAAACATTCCTGTCTACCAGATCTCAAAGACCCTCAACACTTTTAAGGGTATGGGATTTGTTGATTACATCAACCAAAAGCGGATACTTTATTGTGTTTCAAAATTCGGAAAAGGAGAGTGGCTCATGTATACATCAGAGGCAATTGCAGCAGAATGTGGGTTCAGTAACCGAAACACCTTTACAAGAGCATTCAAAAAATTTCAAGGCATTTATCCTTCAGAATTTAAGAAAAAGCTTAATTCTTAAGGTATAATTTCAAACCTCTTTCTATATTTTTTTGTGGAATCTTTTTTTGCCGAAGGAAGATTTGGAGAATCAAATCGGTTAATTGCTTTATTTGACCCAAATCGAGCACGAGAAAATTTAATGGGGAGAAATCATTGCCTAATTTTGATACTAAACTTGTGAATTAGGGATGGCAATTCCAATTCCTTTCTTTTCTTAAAAAATATAAATTCTTATAACTCTTTGATGATGGAAAAATTGTTCAGGTGTCTAAAAATTATTGTGTTCATTTTTGCATTTTATCCCTCATATGGGCAAGATGCTGATTCCGTTTCTTCCAAGGGAGAAGAAAATGAAAGAAAAATCAGCATCATACCTATGCCGGTGATTGCAACCAACCCCACCATGGGGCTTATTTTTGGTGTAGCCCCGGGATTCAATTGGGTGAATGGTGACCCCGCCAATACAAGTATGACAAGTTATCTTGGCCAGATTCTGTATACCACAAAAAATCAATTACTTGTAGGTCTAAGGGGCAACCAGTTTACCGAAGGGGACAAATTGCTGATGATGACCGATATCCGCTTCCAAATCAACAGTCAGCCCACATACGGCTTAGGTACAGACCCAAAGTACTCCAATACTGTAATTGACGACCCCTCATATCCTAATGTTGGGGATGAGTTGGGCAAAGGTCCTGCTGAACAGGAGATGATGTATTTTAATCTCTTCAGGGTTTACCAAACCTTTTTGAAAAGACATCAGGACACCCGTTTCTTCTATGGGCTCGGTTATCATTTAGATGTTATGTGGAACATTGATGATAAGTTACTCGACCTTGATGCCAACCCACCAAGGGAGACATGGCACTACAAATATCAAACTGAAATAGGAATGCCGCTAGATGGCTATACACAATCGGGTATTTCTTTTAATGCCTCTTTTGATAGCCGTGACAATGTGGCCAACCCCTATGATGGCAGGTATGCATTGGCCCAATTTCGTACTAACCCGAGTTTTTTGGGGAGTACGGCGAGTTCTGGCCAATTGTGGCTAGAATACCGGGATTATTTCACGCTCAATAAAGAAAGGCCTAGAAACCTGTTGGCCTTTTGGACCTATGGGTGGTTTGTAACCGGTGGCAAAGTTCCCTATATGTTTTTGCCTGCCACAGGTTGGGATATGTTTGGACGTTCTTCCAGGCCGCATACCATGGGCCGCTTTAGAGGAGAAGATTTGGCCTATGCAGAACTTGAGTGGAGATTTCCACTTCAGCAAAACAAAGATAGGCTAGGAGCGGTGTTGTTTGTCAATACTGCTACTGCAAGCAGTCGCACACAAGACGTTAAGTTATTTGGCCATTTTGGCACCGGTTATGGTGGTGGCCTAAGGTATATGCTTAGCCCCAAAAACAGGGTAAATATTGCCTTGGATTATGGTCGAGGGATCAATGGTGCTTCAGCCATATTCTTGAATCTCAACGAAATGTTTTAACTTTAATCAAAAGCATATTTAGATAAATTATGAAAATTTCCATAACCACCCTTGTTTGGTCTGTTGTTTTCCTGGCATTGATTTCCTGCCAAAACAAGTCAACCAATTCTGTCGAAAATTCAGGAGAAGCAATTACCCTGATCATCAATGCCGACATTGTCACCATGGATCCCAATAAGCCCAATGCTTCTGCTTTGGCCTTTTCCGATGGTAAAATTCTTGCCGTTGGAACCGAAGCTGAAGTCAAATCAGCCATTGGGAATTACCAAAAAGTCATCGATCTTGGGGGAAAGACCCTTCTTCCCGGATTTTTTGAGTCACACGATCACATGTTCATCTCAGGTGCATCTGTTACTATCACTGATGTTTCTCCTTTTACTACACCAACCCTTGCAGGTGCACTTGAGAAAATTGCACATACCGAACCTGATCAGGATGGATGGATAGTGGCTTTTGGTGCTGAGCCATTGCTATACCAAGAAGGCAAAGGGCCCACTCGTGACTTGTTGGATAAGATTTTCCCAAATACGCCCGTAGTTGTGTTCCATTTGAGCGGACATGGGGGATTCGTCAACAGTGAAGCACTTCGGTTGGCAGGAGTGGACGAATCATCCCAAGCACCCACAGGAGGTACCTATGTAAAGGACGAGACAGGTAAGTTGACGGGTTTTCTGATGGGTAAACCAGCAGTATTGTCAGTAAAGCCATTTCCGATCCCAACACCAGCGACAGCTTTTATAGCTGCTCAGCAAAGGGCTGCGAAAGGAGTTACCACGGCATCAGAGTTTGCCATTATGAATTCATTTGTACTTGAAGGACTTCAAAAAGCTACCTCAAATCCTGAATTCCCGGTAAGGGTAGTAGGAGGATTGTTTTCCACTTCACCGGGTTTTGACGAACTCGCTCCAAGGCTGAAGAATTACGAAAATGATTTGTTCAAAATTCCCTTTATCAAAACTTGGACAGATGGATCGGTTCAAGGCGGAACAGGCCATCTGAGCGAAGGGTATCATCACGAAGACTTTGGTGGCAATGGTGCCCAAGGTGACCAGGAGTTTTTTAACAACCAGGTTGTGAAAATTTATGAACTTGGGTTATGGCCAGCCATACATGCCAACGGGGACGGTGCAGTAGATGTGGCATTGAATGCGATTGAACATGCTCAAAAGACTGTTGGGGACAAGGTAAAATCAGAAATCAGACCCCAGATCATTCATGCACAATACACGAGACCTGAGCAAATTCAGCGAATGGCCGATTTAAAGGCATATCCGACTTTCTTTACCACACACGTGTATTATTATGGGGATGTCCATTATGAGAAAACCTTGGGACCTGAACGTGCCCAAAGGCTCAGTGCTATGGGGGATGCATTTAAACTCAATGTCACCCCGACCATGCACAATGACCCTCCTGTGACTCCTATAGACCCCATGCTCAATATTTGGATAGCAGTATCAAGAAAATCCAAATCAGGGAGAATCTTAGGGCCTGACCAAGCCATCACTGTTGAACAGGCACTTCAGGCATACACCATCAACGCTGCTTTTCAGTTTGGGATGGAAAAAGATGCAGGTTCTCTTGAGGCAGGAAAATTTGCGGATATGGTTGTTCTTGACCGCAATCCAATGAAGGTCCCTCAGGATGAAATAAGGAAAATCAAAGTTGTGACGACTTTTCGCGGTGGGTTGATTACATTCACTGAGATCCCGGAGTACGATCATGATGATCCACCGGTGGAAAAATAAGCACCTTTGAAATAGCTATTCATAGAAAGAATCAAAATATAAATTACTATCTAAGTGGTTGAAAAGCTATAAATTAAGGAGCCAATAAAAAAAGCATCCTGAGAAAAGCCTTCTCGGATGCTTTTTTTAAATTCAAAAAACAGTAAAGTAGTTTTGCTTTAATGGTGAACATAATAAGATTTGAACTAATTTAAGTATGTCAAAAGGAAAAATTTCAGTCATTTTTCTGCTTTTGATCCTTTTGTCGGGTGTTGTGAAAGGTCAACGCGAAGTAGTTTGGAATTATGAAACTTGGTGGGGGTTGATGACATCAACAAGAGTGGCAAATAGGTTATCTGTGTATAATGATTTTCATTATTCCAAAAACCTATTTGTTGCATACAGAACAGGACTGACCTACCATCCCAAGGGGGACAATTTCGTCACGACTGTTGCGTATGCTTACTTAAAGTTGACAGCACCTTTTTCAGAGGGTAAATTGGTACGGTCTGAACATCGACCTTGGATGCAGGTAGTTTATAGGGTTCCTTCAACTAAGAGGATTTCTACCAGTTTTAGGTTTAAGTATGATGCAAGGTTTATCAGGGATGTGACTACTGAAAGTTTGGAAAATAGCTATTCATTTAATCACAGATGGAGGTTTAATAATGCTCTAAGGTATAATTTAAAGCCTAGTGGGAATTATTTTTCCGATTTTTTTGGGGTGATTCTCAATGAAGCTTTGATTACCACAGGCCCCGGGCCCAACGGTGCGCCTTATGAACACAGAACTCATTTTCTTGGAGAAATGCGTCAGGGTAACTTTATTTTTTCCGCGGGCTACATGGTGAGGTATTTGGCTTTCAATCCCGACTTTGCAAGGATGACCCATGGTCCAATTTTCTGGCTGACCATAAACCTTAACTTAATGAAAAATAAAGAGCGCACATTTTTGGAGAATCCCGAAGACCATTAAATAGTAATCGTCTTTCTATTTCCAAGTTTTTAAAAATCGACCTGTTTGCTTTTTTTATAATATCCAAAAACGAAGTAATATTACCTGTAAGAAAAATTGGTTTTTGGTGTAAATCCAAAAACCTTTTATTTGGTAAAAATTAAAGTATGCTTCACCTTAATTTAAGGAGTTGTTTTTGACTTTTAAGTTTAATTGAGAATGGGAATATATTGAATCTGCTTTGGGAATACTGGTCCCAAAAGGTTTCGGTAGCGTTTTGTTTCCTAAAGTAAAGTGGTATCTATTTGCAATTAATTTTCACTTCAATTACAATGGAAATAATTTTTAACTTCGATACAGTTCTATTTTTAGCCTCTGCAGCAGTCGGAATATTGTCCGGTGCAATCATTCTCTATTTTGGATTTAAGTATAATCCTGCCAACCAACCATTGGGATTTGGACAATTATGTCTAGGGTTAGCGATTTGGTCAGCATTCATTTTTACTTCAGGTTTAATCATCTATTTGCCACATTGGTACAGGACTTCAAATATCTTCACCATGCTGTTCATTCCGATGTCTTTTCTATATGTTGTTTTCTTTACCCAAAATCGATCATGGAAATGGTATGACTTCCTTCATTTTATTCCGGTGATGATATATATCGTGGATTATTGGAGTATTTTCATGTTATCAGGAGAGGAGAAAAAACTGTTGATTCAGCAGGGGCTTAGTGATTTGGATTTTCTGAGGGAATTTAGGGATAGCAGGTTTTTTGGTCCTCATTTTCACTGGGAATTCCGTACAGCCCAATTCAGCTTGTATTGGCTGGCTGAGGTAGCAATTTTTGTGAAATGGCTTCGTATCCAAGGTCCATTAACCCGGCAAGTGGTGCAGAGGAGAAACTGGATACTTGTTATTCTTGGTTGTCATCTGGCAATGGTGATTGTCCACTATCTCAGTCTATTTGCGACCATTGATTTACTCATCATAAGTGGCTTGTTTGTTACTTTGGGAACGTCAATAACACTTGTCATCTTCTTTTATCCATCTATATTGTATGGATCCTATTTGTCAGAAAAGCCTCAGTTAACACCCAAAATTCAGCCACAGATAATAATTAAAGAAGAGGAGAAACAAAAAATGGAAGAGATGTATTTAAAAATGGAAGCATTTCTTGAAGAAAAAAAGAACTTTTTGAATGAAGGGTACACCGTCCATGATTTTTCCCAAGATATCGTAATTCCTCCTTACCAGATATCAAAAATTTTACGGACAGTTTTGAATATTGGCTTTGTGGATTACATCAACCAAAAGCGAATCAAATACTGCATTGACAAACTTGACCAGGAAACCTGGAACACATATACACTAGAGGCTGTCGCCACTGAATGTGGTTTTAGTAATAGGAATACCTTCACACAAGCATTTATCAAATTCCAGGGAGAAACACCTTCCGTGTATAGGAGTAAGGTAAAGAAAATTAAAAGGTCCTAGAATTTATAAAGTTGGTCACTTGATATTTTTTTTGAACCCAAAGAAATTGGGTACACTTCATTTACATTCTGAGTCAGATGATTTTTTATTCTTTTTGGATTTGCAAAAATTTTAAAAATTTATGCAAAAGGAGCCTCAATGATAGAATTTTTCGGGATTAATAAACTCTATTTTTGTTACAGGTCCTATCAAAAAATTGCTTGAAGTCATTGTAATCAATTTTTAATGATCTTCAATTTTAAAATTCATTATCGAAATTTTGAATAATACTTAACCACATCTAATTCTCATTAAATGAAAAACCTTAGAACAATAAGCGCGACTATCTTCCTTCTTATTTTATCCTCAAACCTTATTTTGGGACAGGATATTGAGGAAAAAAAGGAGAAAAAAGTGACAATTATACCGATGCCGGTGATTGCTGCCAATCCTACTACAGGTTTTATTTTTGGGGTGGCGCCTGGTTTTAACTGGGTCAACGGAGACAAGGAAACGACAAGTATGAGCAGTGTTTTAGCCGGGTTTTTATACACGACCAAAAGGCAGTTATTTACTTCGGTTAGAGGAAGTATTTTTTTGAAAGATGACAGTTGGATGTTGTTGACTGATGTCAGGTTTAACTTAAATAGCCAACCAACATATGGTTTGGGCACGGATCCGAGATTCTCAAATCAGGTAATTGATGGAGATTATCCCCCGGTATCAGATGATTTGGCAGATGGGCCACCTGAAAACGAGATGATGTATTTTAATCATTTTAGGTTTTATCAAACTGCTTTGAAAAAACATGCTGACACGAGGTTTTTTTATGGTTTGGGCTATCATCTTGATGTCATGAACAATATTGAGGACAAGCTATTGGACTTGGAAGCGGACCCACCTAGATTAACCTATCATTATAAATATCAAACTGAACTGGGAATGCCCCTCACGGCTTATACCCAATCAGGTATATCTTTGAATACCTCTTTCGATAGCCGGGACAATGTTGCAAATCCTTATGACGGTAGATTGGCGTTTGCATCATTGAGACTAAATCCTGATTTTTTGGGAAGTACAGAAAGCAGCAGCCAACTGTGGTTGGAATACCGGGATTATTTTAATCTGAGCAAAACGAGACCAAGAAATCTGATTGCGTTTTGGGCCTTTGGTTGGTTTGTAACCGGGGGTAAAGTTCCCTATATGTTTCTGCCTGCGACAGGATGGGATATGTTTGGCAGATCCTCAAGACCCCATACAATGGGTAGGTTCAGAGGTGAGGATTTAGTCTACACTGAAGTTGAATGGCGTTTTCCTTTGCAAAAAAATAAAGACAGGCTAGGTGCGGTCCTTTTTGTGAACTCGACCACTGCAAGCAGCAGGACAGAACAAGTCAGCCTTTTCAATTATTTCCAGGCAGGCTATGGAGGCGGTATTAGGTATATGATAAGTCCTAAGAACAGGGTAAATATTTCCCTTGATTATGGCCGTGGGGTAAACGGTGCTTCAGCAATCTTCCTCAATCTAAATGAAATGTTTTAATTCCATTCCATCCTATTTAATTCTATAAAAACAAAGTTTTAGAAAAGTAGATAGGAGTGAACCCCGGATGCTTTCGAAGTTTTCCTTTTTTAGAATTGCTGATTTTGGTATAGAAAGAAAAATTTCAATAAAATTTAATTTGGCATGTACCGCTTCTGCAAAAAGGGAATAGTTTCATTAGTATTTGCTCTTATTTCCATAAATGCCTTTTGCCAAAGAGAAATTGATTTCGGCTTTGAACAGCCATGGTCAGGGATAATGACATCAATACGCGTATCTGAGAGGTTTTCTATTTATAATGACTTCCATTATGGTAGGTATTTATTTGTGGCCTATAGACCTGCACTCTCATACCATTCCAAAAATGATAAGTTTATAACCACCGGAGGTTATGCAAACATCAAATTATCAGCACCATTTTCGGAAGGAAAGTTAATAAGACCGGAACACAGGTCATGGTTGCAGTTGGTCTATAGAGTTCCATCGACCAGGCGATTGACCACAAGTTTTAGATTTAAATATGAAACAAGGTTTATCAGGGACTTAAATAGTGAAAGTCTGGCAGCGACTTATTCATATAACCATAGATGGAGATTCAACAACTCTCTTAGGTATAATATCCACAATAGCAAAAATAATTCTACTCGTCAGGTAAATACAGTCCTGATAAATGAGTCCCTATTTACGACAGGACCCGGACCAAACGGAGTTTTTTTTGAACACAGGACTAATTTGATGGGGGAATACAGAAATGGAAACTTTGTTTATTCAGCAGGATATATGTTCAGGTTCTTGGGCATAAACCCAAGCTTGGTTAGGATAAACCACACCTTTGTCTTTTGGATTACGATGAATTTAAACTTTAAGAAAAATAAGGAAACCAACTTTATCGAAAATCCTGAGGACCATTAATACTAGATCAATATGGATTTGAAAAATTTTATCAGTCCAAATTTTCTAAAACAACAGCTGCATTCAATAGTGAATTAAATAATCCTTCATATAAAATTCAATTTAAAATAAACTGAAATGAAAAAGAGAAACCCTCAAAATCGGTTCGCATTCGTCCATTCCTTATTAATCACTGTTTTGTTTTTGTCAGTGGTGAATTTAGGTTGTGCTCAAAAAAGTATTCCAACCACTGCTCCTAGGATTAGCACAGTCTATACAGGGGATATCATTAATGGAAAGAAAGTGGTAAGCTCATTGAATACTGATGACCTTGAAGCAGGAAAAAAGCATTTGCTGTATTTCCAAGGAGTTCAAATGTCAACAGGACAACATTGGTATGTCTCTGTAATTGTGGCCAAAGGTGCCAAGCCCGGAAAGCGTTTTACCATCACCAGCGGAGTTCACGGGGATGAAATGAGTCCGATACACACTGTATTGGCAATAATGGATCAATTGAACGTTGCAGAAATGTCCGGTACTGTAATGGCTGTAACTGACATTGCGCGACCTGCCTTGGAGAGCATGCAGCGCCGCTGGCCTAGTTCAGGACGAGGTACTGAATTGTCTGACATGAACCGCGAATGGCCTGGTAATGAAAATGGCTTTAGTCCGGTTAGCCGTCACGCAGGGCTAGTATTTAACCGCCTGCTATTGCCAAATACCGATTTAGCCATAGATTTCCACACCGGGGCCACAGGTTTAGATGCAGCGGTTTTTAACATTGGAGATATGAGCAATGAGGATGTTAAAACTATGAATATGTTATACCCTGTTCAAATGATTTGGGATAACGCTGCTTACCCGGGCTTGTTGCATAATGCCTATATGGACGCAGGCATACCTTGTTTCACTCCCGAAATTGGTGTTGCAAGAAGGCTGGAATTGGATTTGATTCCAATTTTTGTAGAAGGAACTATGAATGTGTTTAAGCATTACCGCGTTATTCCTGGTGTTTTGGGCCGTACTACAAAGGATGCTAAAACTTATATAGGTAAAAATGCTGTTCCAATTTTTGTCACTCAAGGCGGGTTTATCGAATTGTTTGTTAAAATTGGAGAAAAGATAGTACCGGGACAAAAGTTAGCCATTCAGCGAAATGCTTTCGGTGAAATTGTGGCGGAATATAACAGTCCGGTAAATGGGTTAATTGCGGGTATGCGGAGTGATGCCACAGCTGAACCAGGCCATGCGTTGTTTTTCATTTTGTCTGATGCCTCACCAGTAACTGGCTTACCCTCTTTCGTAGATTAATCAAGATAATTAAATTAGATAAAATTAAAAAAACCTGTTCAGATGAAATCCGAACAGGTTTTTATTTTTGATAATATTTAAGGGTGTTTTGATTTAATCCTTCGAAAATCGGTCAATCATCTCAATATTCAAATGACTTTGATAGCCAGGATTCCAGATCAAGGAGAAATGAATTTTGTTGGAATTCTTAGCCTATGATCACTTTTACGGAGATAACTTAATTTGTCAGGACCCTAACTATTGTTTCCTGATTACTCCTTCTTCGAGCATCCTTTCCAATACCACTTGGGCAAATTCGGAGGAGAATTTTTCCATGGATGTTGGGTTCAGGGTCTTGGATTGGGCTGACCAAACCAACAATTCTGACTTGACATCATAGACGTTGATTTCAATAAAATACCTTCTGTCATTGACAATATGGCCAGGAGTCATCATCATGCCGTGGTTCATTCCCCAAAATCCGCCGAAATTTCCACCCATTCCCCAACCTGGGCCCATCATCATCGGACCGCCCATCATCATGGCACCCGGAATATAACGCTGCTCATCCTGTACATCTATCAATGTCATGGTCATGATGCCGTCCTGTCCGTTTTGGTTAACCACATTCATCATGGCATTTTTATCCAAATCTGTACTCATCCAAAAATTTGGACGGATGGTCGCACTGCTCGTGGTGGATCTGATACCCAATTTGGATAATTTTGACCTTACGTCGTCCTCTATTGTCTGTCTTTTGGTCACATCACCGATGATGGCCGCAACGTAAAGGTTACTGTATCCGCCTTGATATTTATCCGGACTTGTCCATGACCTTGTGATTTTTGTAGCCGGAGAGCAGGCAGCAGCCAAGATTAGGAATGCAAATACTAAAACTTTTTTCATAATTGATGTTTTGTTGGGAGAAAATGGATTGTATTTTTTATTGTTTGATTAATTGATAATTTTTTTCAAGGTCGCCGGTGATTCTATTTCCTTCCAAATCAAGATGGAAAAGGACATTCTCTCCGACAAAATATTGGTTTGGGACTTCTTCACCTTCAAGGGTTATGGTGTTGCCGGCTTCATTCCAAATAAATGTTCCGGATGATTCTATGACAGTTTGATTCTCTTTTCCAAGATAGGTTATTTTCTTTATGTAAGAATTGCCGGATCCCAGCTCTATGCTTGTTTCAATTCCCTCACAATCAGCACATGGCAATACTCCTTTATAAATCCCAAAAAAATCAAGAGAATTACTGGCGTTATGTTCATCGGTTTGGGTTGATTCTTCAGTTTCAAACATGGCATCATCCACGATCAGGTCATCCTGTTTTGCATTTTTTCCGCAACCTGAAAAACAAATAGATATTAAAAAGAGCGAAACAAACAGTATTCTTTCAGGTTCAATTTTCATTAGGATATATTCAATAAATGCTCCTGCAAGATACAATCAAATTGAGACTGGGACAATTATAGTTTATTGTTTTCTTACAATTTTTAACAAAACAAGGCAGATGCGTATGGTTCAAGTTAGAAATGAAAATTTTGATTGACTTTTGTTTTGCTTAACTTTCGGCCTTGCAATGGCTTAGTCAATAGAAAAATTAAATGAAAAAGAACAATAAAAACAATGGGCTAAAATCCGGTACTGAAGAACAACCAACACCTTACAATTTGAATCCTCCTGCTGAAAGAGAGGATTCCAGGACAGGTTTGGCTGTGGAGACTTTGAAAAAAGCGATTTCCAACAACCTTTTTTATGTGCAGGCTAAGTATCCTGAAATCGCCACAAGAAATGATTATTACATGGCTTTGGCTTACGCCGTCAGAGATAGGTTGCTGCAAAGATGGGTGGCTTCTGTCAAGCAATATATTCAGGGAAAGGAACGAATAGTGTCATATCTCTCAGCTGAATACCTTTTGGGGCCACATCTTGCCAATAACCTGATCAATCTTGGGATTTATAATGAGGTCGAGCAGGCTTGCGAGGAACTTGGACTTAATCTGGATTGGCTGATTGAAAAAGAAGTGGAACCTGGACTAGGCAACGGTGGTTTGGGAAGGTTGGCTGCCTGTTATATGGATTCCCTTGCTACCCTGGAAGTCCCTGCAATAGGATATGGGATCAGGTACCAATTTGGGATTTTTGAGCAGGACATCAGAGACGGATGGCAGGTAGAAGATACCGACAACTGGCTGAGAAGGGGAAATCCCTGGGAAATCGCACGCCGGGAATTGAGCTATGACGTGAAGCTTGGAGGCCATATTCAGCATTACATTGACCGCAGCGGAAAATTCTGCAGCAACTGGATTCCTGAATTGGTGGTAAAAGGAGTAGCCTATGATACACCTATTTTGGGATACAAAGTCAATACTGCAAATACTTTAAGACTTTGGAAATCTGAAGCGCCACACTCTTTTGATTTTCAGTCTTTTAACGCCGGTGAATACAACAATGCAGTGAACCAAAAAATCATCTGCGAAAATATCAGTAAAGTCCTTTATCCCAATGATGAACAGCGGGAAGGTAAAATCCTGAGACTGCAGCAGCAGTACTTTTTTGTGTCTTGTTCCTTACAGGATATGATCAATATCCACTTGAATCAAGCAGAAAAAATTGAGGATTTTGACAAAAAATTCGCCGTCCAGTTGAATGATACACATCCGGCAATCGGGGTAGTAGAGTTGATGCGTCTACTGATGGACGAGCACCTGTTGGATTGGGATACCGCTTGGAATATTACCACCAAAACATTTGCTTATACCAACCACACCTTGCTTCCTGAAGCTTTGGAAACCTGGGATTTGGAGTTATTCGGTTCAGTATTGCCTAGGCATCTTGAGCTGATTTATGAAATCAACAGAAGGTTTCTTGATTTTGTGACGGTGAGGTTTTTTGGTGACAACCAAAAGATAAGCAACCTTTCCCTGATCGGTGAAGGAAAAAGGAAACATGTCAGAATGGCCAATCTTGCCTGTCTTGGAAGCCATGCCATCAATGGTGTCGCTGCTTTGCACTCTGATTTGTTGAAAAAAACTGTTTTGCATGATTGGTTTGAACTTTCACCTGAGAAATTCAGCAACAAAACCAACGGAGTCACCCCTAGAAGATGGATGGTATTGAGTAATCCAAAATTGACCAAGCTTATTACCGAAAAAATCGGGGAAGGTTGGATCAAAGATTTGGAGGAATTGAGGGGCCTGGAAAAATACGCCGATGATCCTGAATTCCAACAGGCTTGGATGAAAGTGAAATTGGATCAGAAAAAAGCCCTTGCAAAGAAAATCCAAAAAAGGTTGGGAATTAAGGTCGATCCAGAATCCATGTTTGATATTCAGGTCAAGCGAATCCACGAATACAAACGTCAGCACCTGAATGTCCTTCACGTCATTGCGCTATACAATCAAATCAAGAAGAACCCGGACATGGAGGTGGTTCCCCGCACATTTATTTTTGCCGGAAAATCAGCTCCGGGATATCGCAAAGCCAAATTGATCATCAAGTTGATCAATTCAGTAGGTGAGGTGGTAAACAATGACCCGGATGTAAGGGGAAGGCTTAAAGTGGTTTTTTATCCAAACTACAATGTAACCAATGCCCAAAAGATTTATCCGGCTGCTGATCTTTCTGAGCAGATTTCCACTGCCGGAAAAGAGGCTTCAGGAACAGGAAATATGAAGCTTTCCATGAATGGTGCGTTGACGATTGGAACTTTGGATGGTGCCAATGTTGAAATCAGAGAATGCGTAGGGGAGGAGAACTTCTTCCTTTTTGGCTTGAATGCAGATGAAGTAGCCAAAACCAAAAATGAAGGATACAAGCCGAAAAAATACTACGAATCCAATGCCATCTTAAAAGAGGCCATCGACCAGATCAATGCAGGCTATTTTTCCCATTTGGATGTGAATACTTTCAGGGAATTGACCGATTCATTGATGTATGACGACCAATACCTGTTGTTTGCTGATTTTCAGTCTTACTTAGAGGTTCAGGAAAAAGTATCTGAAGCATTTAAACATAAAGAAATGTGGGCTAAAATGTCGATTTTGAATACGGCGAGAATGGGCAAATTTTCTAGTGACAGAAGCATCAGAGAGTATTGCGATGAAATCTGGAAAGTGAAATCCGTTCCTGTGGAAATAGACACCGTGAAAATCATAGAAAAATAAAAAAAGGGGGATTATCCCCCTTTTTTTATTTCGAAATTATTGGATTCTCGTTTTAATGGCTCTGAAAATCTTTGCCATTTACAAGTGAAGTCAAAAAACCTCTTTTATTTTATAGTGGGTGTCTTTGAAAGAAAAACTGTCGCCTTGTTTTTTTCCTTTCATAGCTTGGAACAAAGGGCTTTCGGAGGACAATCCAAAAACTGAAAATCCATTGACTTTCATCCTTTCGATGCTCACCGATACAAAGAAAATGTCTTTGTCAGTAACCACAACACTGCCCATTTTTACAGTATCATTGATATCCTCAATGTTGGGAAGCATATTTTGAAGCATCTCCATTTCATTATTGGCAAAGCTGACCTGATCACCTACGGCATTGGCCCGGTGAATCTGCTCAGCATTGAATCCTTGTTGGGACATGTCCGGTTCCTCTTGGTTGGCTTCGTTTTCACTGCCAATCATTTCTTTGATACTGTTTTTGAAATCATCAATGACAGATTGATGTTTCTTGATACTTGTATCCAATAGTGCCTTTTTAAAAGCGGCATGGTTGATATTTAATACGCTGGTTTCCATATTCTTTTTTTTTATTGTTGTTTTCCTATTTTTTATCTGCTTCAAAGTCAAAATCCCTAAACCTGATCAACATTTCTTGATTAAGAATCCGGATGTTCTATTTTCCATTTTTTCATAAACCCCAATGCCTCCTCATCTGTGAGATTTTTAAAATCGGCATAGCCCTGTGAGACAGCCCTATAAAATGGAGGAGTCTCAAGTATTATTACCTCATCCACCAACCTGAAAAGACGGTCAAACATGTCTTCCCCGGCTATAGGGGCAGCAACAATTATCTTCTCTGCGCCTTTATTTTTGCAAAGTTTTATGGTGGCAAACAGCGTCGATCCTGTCGCAATCCCGTCATCTACAACGATGACTGTTCTACCCTTCAGATATGGAAGTGCTGCCCCACCTCTTAATAGTTGGATTCTACGCCTGATCTCAGTTTTTTGGGATTCAATGACGCCATCAATTTCAGCTTTGGAGAGGTTTGTTGAAGCATGGTCCGAAAGGTATAGACTGCCATCTTCAGCAACTGCCCCAAAGGCAAATTCCGGTTCGGAAGGATAACCCAACTTCCGGGTGACTACAACAGACATTTGAGCATTCAAATGCTTGGCTACATAGAAGGCTGTCTCAGCACCCCCTCTTGGAATTCCCAAAACCAAAGGATTGGATTTTCGGTATTTCTCAAGCGCTATTCCTAATTGTTCTGCGGCATCTTTTCTGTCTCTAAACATAACGTCTCAATTAATTTTAATGATTAAATCAGACTATCCCCCAAATCATATGAGGTTCATAAGTTTATTTTTTCTGTCAGATATTGCTCAAACCAATCTCCCGATAGTGCTGCCACAACTTCCAAAGCGCCAGGCTCTTCGAATAAATGAGTTGCACCTTCTACAATTTGCAGTTTTTTGGGAGCCTTTATTTCCTTGAGCGCTTTCTCATTAAGTTCCAAGACTTCAAAATCATATTCTCCGACAAGGAGAAGAGTCGGGGAATTTACATTTTTAAGATGTTGCAGGGCCAAGTCAGGTCTGCCACCCCTTGAGACTACAGCCTTTATCTTACTCTGAAAATATGAAGCTGCGATCAATGCCGAAGCTGCGCCTGTACTTGCACCAAAATAGGCGAATGGCAGATTGCCAAGCATCGGCTGCCTCATCAGAATGTCTGTAACTTCCCTTAACCTTTCTGAAAGGAGACTGATGTCAAACCTCAATTCATTTTCCATGTCTTCTTCCTTTGTTAGCAAATCAAATAAGAATGTGGCAAAATCTCTTTTATTCAGATGCTGCGCCACAAAGTTATTTCTCGGACTAAACCTGCTGCTGCCACTTCCGTGCGAAAAGACAATGAGTCCTTTGGCTTTGTCAGGGATACTGAGATCACCTTCCAAAGTTTTTCCATCTACTTTGATTTTTAGGCATTCTTTCATTTTGATGCCATTTTGGAATGCTTTAAACCAGTCTGTTGACCAATTTTAACTTGAACATAATTTAAAAACACAAAACCACAGATTACATGACATTTGCTTGGCTTCTTTATGATTATCATTCTTGAATTGACCCTATTGAACAACAGGATTCCTCAATCTTTCAAATCATCAAAAAAAGTCATGATGGATAAAAAATGCGGACGTTAGAATAATCGACAATTAGCCAATATAAAATCCTGATTACTAAGAAATCGGCTTCACATGGAGACGGAATTAGAAAGATTCTCTCTAAAAATAAAACAGAAAATTCTCCCCCAACCGAGAAAGTATATGAGGCAATAACCGAACTACTCCTCAAAGGGGCAAAGACCATGCCCAATAATGGCAAAAATTTTAAGCCTGTTAAGTAAACCAATCAAATCCCGGATAGGCTGTTTTTGGAATGAACCGACAAGCTCTTATCAGGAGGATGAATGACGGTTGAATTCATTAATGGGGTTTGTGAATTATTGGTAAGATTGACCTGAGATATTGTTCCAAAAATATGTCTCCAATCCCCTTACTCATATATATCAGATCCCCACGGCTGTATTTTTTTGACTTTACATTCAAAATTATTACAAGCCGTGGGGAATGACTTTTTGAGGAAATCCAATATTTGGATTTGAAGTGATTTAGGAAATTTTATTTTTCAAGTTCTGTAAAAGCTCTTTGGCATCTCCTCCTTTTTCTTTGATTTTCTTAAGCGCAAAAGCAAGGGTGATGTTAAACAATCCCAAAGAGAAAAATGCCAAAGCGGTAAAAAACACAATGGTCAATCCTCCCAAAGTCGGGTTGAATAAGATCATCAAAGAGAAAATGACCGACAATGCCCCGCTTGCAAGTAACCAACCCCATCCATCGGAACCGTATTTTTTCATATCAAAAGCAAACCCGAAAGTTGCAAAGCCTTTGAACATAAAATAAAAGGCAATGATAAAAGGAAGGACGACCATGGTGATCGCAGGATTGAAAAACAAAACAGACCCTACCACAAAGTCAAACATCGCTCCGGCAAAATGCCATCCCCAATCGTCGATTTCATTCCTATTATTGATGGAAAATATCAATTGAAATATCCCCGAAACAAACATAAAAGAAGCAAAAATGATAGCAAGACTCATGTAGCTTTTGACAGGAGTGGAAATGGTCCAAGCGCCGACTAGGATGAATAAAATACCAACCAACAGTGGAAGCCACCAGTTTTTGATCATAAATCTGCTTTTTTTAAGTACTGATTCCATTTTTCTTTTGTTTAGATTTTTTGTTTTTAAAAATATTGAATCCAAAATGTAAGAAAATTTGAGTTCAGTTTAAGGTTGATCACATCAAAAGATTGTTAAAAAAATGCCTAATTAATTTAACCAAGAAATTCTTGGGAAAAAGGTAGATTATCCCTTCCTTTTTATGAAAGGCCCAAAATTAAAATAAAAGGATAAATGAATAATATTCACCCGCTCATTCCTCAATTGCTGCCAATTTGATTTCAATTTTTTTCCTCAATTTATTAAAAAATCTGATCCTTTCTTTTTCACCGACAGTACTGACCATGGTTGATTTTTTGATCAGGTTATGGAGATTGTAAAACATGGCTTCATTGAATTTGGGATCCATAGAACCAATAAAGTACATGACGCTGTGGTTGAGGTAAGTAATCTGTACATTGTCTAACTCAGCAATGATGGTATTGTCACCGATGACAAAGTCATTGACATACATGGTATATGGCGCGCTCTCAGCTGTGGGTTCTTTTCCCATTGGAAATTTCAAACCCAATTCCGCCATTTTTTCGATGTGGTTGACTACTTCCAATAATTGCTCAAACAAGATTTTCAATTCCTTTTGTGAAGGAATCAAACCCATATCATTGTACAATTCAATCTGCCGGATGGTGACATTGATTCCTTCTTCATTCCAAATCTCCGTTGTCGGAATCTGATTGAACAAATTGATCATTTTGGTGCTCGTGTCTTTGAGCTTATAATAGAGCAGGTTATTGAAAGAGAATTTCTCATTCTTCAGACTTTCATTATGGAGGATGGATTTCATCCAGAAAAAGAATTTAAACGAGGCCAATTCAGGAAAATATAAATGGTAGAAGGGAGGCAGGTCTTTTACCAGGTAATACATGTGTTTCTTTTTTTGGATATGAAACATCTGTATCTGCTTCAGGACGTCCTCAAACCAATCGTCAAAACTGTCTTTGGTAAATGAATTCAGTTTGCCGTGGAAGACTATGGCATTGGTCTGAAGATTAAAAACCTGATCAAGTGAAATATTAAAATGTTGGCTGATTTTTTTGATTTCCTCTAAGTCAATAAACTTTTCACCGCGGATCCTTCGGTAGGCAGAATCATTGCTGATTTCCAATAAATCCGAGACTTCATCTACAAGGGATTTGTAAGGAGGGAGGAGGTTTCTTACATAATGGAAAAACTGAACCTGAATTTCTGAATTGCCCATAACAAAATTAAAAGTGGTGAATTGAATGCTTTCTCATTAAATATCTCTTTGAGATAAATCCAAACTTTGGATTTAAATTAATCAGAATAAAATTTCGTTGTGGCTGATGAAATGATAGGTTATTGACTAATTTAAAGAAAGACACAGAATATTCCTAAAGAAAAAAGTGTAATACTAGGAGCAAAAATGATCGTAAAAAATAAGTATGATTATTATAAGAAAAATTTATGCATTATCTGATCGAATTGGATTCAATAGATTTATTCAAATTTGATTTTATGGATCAAGCTTTTGATTTTTTTTAAATTTTTTTTAGTCAGGTATGAAATGTGATTTTTGATTTTTATTCAAAATCCCAATTTGAATAAAACTTTTGTGTGAAATATCCAAAGTCAGGCCGAATTGCGGTGGTTTTTTCAATTTTTAATAAAGTGGTCTTTTCCTTCCCTTAGTTTTCTGAATTATTACAAATCAGGCCATCGGCACGTATTTTTTCAATTCGCCGATGGTAAAAGTCTCAGGTAATTTGGTGGCATGATAAGAAATCACGGTTTGTCAGGTACTTCTTTGACAAGCCGACTTTCTTGAATTTTTCATTCACATAAATCCAAAAAAAGATGGAAACTCAAAAAATCTCCTTAGGAAAAAGAAAAGAACTTCAAGCAGCCATCAGTTGCATCATGGTTTTTGCTATCATCGCCACTGTATTGGTTTTGGGAGCAGGATTGACCACCTCCTCTACATTCAAGTTTTTGTTTCTATTGGTCACGGGTTGGCTCGGATGGACTTTTACCGAGTATTTTTTGCATAGGTTTTGGATGCATAACCACTTCAGGAATGTCAATAGCAAAATCTACGACATGCACATGAACCACCACAAGCATCCTCAGGAAATCAAAATTGACGGAACTCAAAGATCCATCTTATTTGTGGGTGGGATTTGGATATTTTACTTTGCCTTGATTTGGAACAATTATTTCACTTTGTTTCTTGGCTTTTATGTTGGCCTTACCTTATATAGCCTGCTTCATATCATGCTACACAAAAAGTGGGGACGCTATATTTTTCCCAAAGTCCAAAAGGCCCACATTCACCACCATGGGAAATATCCTGACAAAGGATTTTCATTCAGTACAATTATCTGGGATTGGATGTTCGACACCTTACCTCCAAAAGAGGAAGTTATTTCGGAAAAAATGTTGGGATTTTATTTCAAACCTGACAAAGAAATGAAAGAATCAAAAAGCAGAAATTGAAATTCTAAATTAAAAAAAAAGGGAAAAGTACCGGTGGCGCTTTTCCCTTTTTGATGTTGTTATTGTGCTTTTGAAGCAGATGCCGCAGCAGCTTTTCCGTGAAGTTTACCGAGTTCTTGATCGATGGTCCAAAGGCCAATACCTTCTTCGCCGATGATGTCAAACAATTCCAAAGCCCTTCTGGCCAAAGTCTCTTCTTCCCTTTGCTCGGTAACATACCATTGCATAAAGCTGAAAGTCGCAAAATCCTTGATTCCAAAGGCATGGTCTACAATGGAATTGATCGACTTGGTCACTTTGATTTCATGCTCAAGAATAAGTTCAAAAACCTCTCTCAAAGAATTGAAGTGGTGTCTGACACCTGTAATTTCCGGTTGGATGGCGTGTCCTCCTGCTTCGTTTACATAATGAAAGATTTTCATCATGTGCATTCTCTCTTCATCAGCATGGACATAGAGGTATTGGGATGCATTTTCATATCCCATCATGTGGCACCAAGAGGCCATAGACAGGTAATATGCGGAAGATTTGCCTTCCATTTCTATCTGCTGGTTCAACAATTTTTCTGTATCGAGCAGTAATGAACGCTGTAGCGTTACGATTTCTTTTGGTTTCATGGCTATTACATTTTATACAAACTTAACTAATTTGGAAAGATATGGTTATCGGAAGCCGAGATTTTGAGAAATTTAGATTTGGTATAAGTAAAAATCTAAACACCGATTTCAATTATCCAAAGATACTTTTGAACTGATTCCTTTAGCGTAGGAAATTGACCATCACAAAGCAAATTTATACACATTTATACCATCGGCTTTTTGGTCTATGGCATATGTTCTATATTTAATTTGATATGTTTTAATTCCAAAGGGAATTCAACATAATAAATTGAATGTCAATCCATCTACCCACAAATAAATAACCAAAAGAAAAACATGAATTCAAGAAGAAAATTCATCCAAAACGGCCTCTTGCTATCTGCAGGATTAAGTATGCCGGGAATGATCCATGCTGACTCTCTGTCTGCCCTTACCAAAAAAATTGCACCTTCTGACCAATTGAATTTTGCAGTAATCGGATGTAAGGGTATGGGATGGTCTAACATGAACGCCCATCTCAAAATGCCAAACGTCAATTGTGTGGCCATTGCGGACATAGACCAAAGTGTACTTGACCAAAGGTCAGAGGATGTCAATAAACAGAGAGGAAAAAAACCACAAGTATACAAGGACTATCGCAAAATGCTTGAAAATAAGGATATCGATGCAGTGATCATCGGTACCCCTGACCATTGGCATTGCTTGACGATGGTGGACAGTCTTTCAGCGGGTAAACATGTTTACGTAGAAAAACCAATAGCCAATACCATTGAAGAATGTAACCTGATGGTAAAAGCCAAGCAACGGTATGGAAAAATGGTGCAGGTAGGCCAATGGCAGCGAAGCGGTTCCCAATATGCAGAGGCTATTGCATATGTAAAGTCAGGAAAATTGGGTCAGATCAGATTGGTAAAGACTTGGGCTTATCAGGGTTGGATGAAGCCTGTTCCGGTTAAGCCAAATGGACCTGTTCCTCAGGGAGTAGATTACGATATGTGGTTAGGACCTGCACCAAAGCGTCCATTCAATGAAAATAGATTCCATTTCAATTTCAGGTGGTTCTGGGATTATGCCGGTGGCCTGATGACGGATTGGGGAGTTCATGAGATTGACATTGCCCTATATGCAATGGGCGTCACTGCCCCAAAATCTGTAATGGCGTCAGGAGGCAAGTTTGCCTATCCGGATGATGCTTCCGAGACACCGGATACATTACAAACTGTCTATGAATACGATGGATTCAATATGCTTTGGGAACACGCTACCGGTATTGACGGCGGCAATTATGGTACCACAGAAGGAATAGCATTTATAGGAAACAATGCCACATTGGTAGTAAATAGGGGAGGATGGAAGGTTATTCCTGAAACTGAAGCCAAAGACGGAAAGAGAGTAAATAAAGTCGAAGAGATCCAATTGATCAAGCCAAACGGAAATGCCCTGGAAATACATGCCAAAGGCTTTGTAAGTTCTATTATTGAAAATGATGCTTCAAAATTGACCTGCGGGATTGAAACAGGAAGTATTGCCGCCATCAATGCCCAAATGGGAAATATCGCTTACAAAACAGGCAAGAAAGTCTATTGGGATGCTACAAAAGGTCAATTTACCGATCCTGAGGCGAATGCATTGATGAAAGCCAATTATCAAAACGGCTGGAAACTTCCAACCGTTTGATCAGCGATTAAAAGATGAAAGATTGAGGGGAAGGTTATTCATTCCGGTAGCCTTCACCCCATCTTTTGTCACCCAATCATGGGTTATTTTTACCATATTTTTTTCCAAGTCAAATTGGATGGAAATTTTTCCCGCCTTTGCATCATGCGTTTTTTCAAAAGTCAATTCATCCGGAAAATAATTCTGGCCAATGGCAGGCCCAAAAGCAAAATTTTTACCTTCTAATGTTGGGATAATTTTTGGATCCGAAAGCCCCGTAGACGGATAGACAATGTATTCACCGCTTTGAAGAGGGAAGTCAGGTAAGCTTTTTCCATTGGAAACAGAATAAAAATTGATAGACATAACAGAAGAATTGGAAATATAAGGCTGCAAAAAATTAGCATCGGTAGAAAGATCCAATCTGGCCCATACGTGGGAATCCTCACTTGAATAATTGACCGGACCGGTGATGGCGAGTTTGGCTGACTTGAATTCAAGACGTTCATCCCCTATAGAAAAGTTGCTAAATTCTGTAAAAGGATCTTCTCCGGTATCGGTGATGGTACAGGCAGAAATGCCAAAAATCAGAAAAAATGAAACAAGAATATTCCGGGACACAAATTTTACAGGTTTCATAGGTTTTAGAGATTGGCAAAGATACTAAAGATCAAAAACTGTTCCTTAAAAATAGGAGTATTCTCACCAATCATTTTCTCTTTTTACATAATTCCATTCCTGTTTTAGGATACTATAATATATGGTATCCCTTCGCCTTCCCATTGTCATCAAGGTATGGCTTCTCAGCACCCCTTCTTCAATTGCCCCAATGTTTTTGAGTGCTTTTCTTGCCTGAATATTCAATACGTCAGTTTTGAATTCTACCCTTTCCAAACCTAATATCTCAAAGCAATAAGTAAGCATCAGCTTTTTGACCTGGGAATTGATACCCACACCTTGGGAGTTTTTACCAAGCCAAGTCCATCCGATTTCCAACCTGCTGTCTCTTTCGGAAATATTGCCAAAGGCTGTCGAACCTACAATCGTGTTGGTGGTTTTTTCAATGATAACAAACTGCAGCCTCTGTTTTTGGAAAGCCGGTAAAGCCCAAGTTGCTAAACCTTCTCTGGTAGAAAGGTCATGGGTAAAAAAGCGCCACATCTCAGGATTGGAAGATAAAAGCAACAAAGCAGAAAGGTCATCTTCCGCTAATGGCCTTAACAAAACATTATCATTTTCCAATCTGAGGTTAAAATCGATCATTGGCCAGTTATCAACCCAAAGTTTCTTTTAAGACTTTATTGAAAAAGGCAACTTCCTCAATTGTCCCTGTACTAACCCTGCACCAATCATCAAAAGGAGGAAAAGGCCTTCCGACCACAACTCCCTTGGCTAACATTGTTTTCGCCAATTCTTTCACATCTTGGTTTGCATGGAAAAAAACAAAATTTGCCTGAGAGGGCAGGTAAGTCAATTTCAGTTCATCCAAGGTCGCCTCGATCATTTTTCTGGCCTCTAGGTTCTTTTGAAGACTGAATTGGTAAAAATCATTTTCCTGAAGCGCTGCTTTTCCGGCTTCAATCGCCATTATGTTGGTATTGGCAACCACCCTTTCGGAAAGTTTTTTTGCGATATCAGGCCTTGCGACAAGGTATCCCAATCTGATACCGGCTAGACCATAGACTTTGGAGAGGGTTTTGGACACAATGACGTCTTTTCCCTCCTTTACCAATTTGACCATAGAGGGATAGTTGGGATCTTCTATGTAATCGCAATAAGCTTCGTCGCTAAAAACCATCGTCTTTCTACTTACTGTTTCACAAAAATCCAAAACCTCATTTGCGGGTAGCAATTTCCCTGTTGGGTTGTTGGGATTACATAAGAAGACAAGCTTGGTCTTTGGGGAGACGCGCTTTTCAATTTCTTTCAAATCATAATTCATGTCTTTATCCAAAGGCACCCAATTGATTGTGGCACCCCAGGTTTCGGCATAGGTCATCAAGGACAGGAATGTAGGCAAACCAGAAATCACCTCATCGCCTTTTCCTGCATAAGTAATTCCTGTGATCTTTAGCCCTTCGGTAGATCCTGCAACCAATACAATATGGTCTGGAGTCACGCCTTCTTTTTTGGCTATCATTTCTACCAAAGGCGCATTGTATCCCCAAGGATACCTGCAACTGATATCAAAAGCATCCTGCATGGCCTTTCGGACTTTTTGCGAAGGTCCATATGGGTTTTCATTTGAGCCGAGCCTAATGGGATTATCCAAAGGTCTTGGATTGTACTTAACAATTTCCTCGGCTGATAGCTTGCTGAATGAACCTGTACCGGTAAGTAAAGCCGCCCCGCCGGCCAAAGATGCACTTCTTAACCAATCTCTTCTGGAAAATTTCATATGATTCTGATTTGAGTCAAAATGTAATAATATCAGTTTTTTATTCCTAATCCATACCCCAAGGATTGCGCTAAATCGGTAAATATCGCCGAAACAGAAAATTTTTTACCATTTTCATAAATGCAAGAAAAAAAACTAGGTAATTATTATCATTTTCAAAATAAAGTACTTAAATTTTATCAAATACTTATCAATTAGTCTTTTATCCCAAAATAATACTGCCATGAAAAAATTAATCATTTTCTTGTTTGTGGGTATTTTTGCCGTTTCTATGGCAAACGCCCAGGCGCCAAATTATCTGGTATTTGAGTTTATCAAAGTAGAATCGAATCAGACATATGATTTTATCGAGTTCAAGGATTTTATGGAAAAAATCTATGTGGCTGCGGTTAACGACAAAAAGATCAAAGGTTGGGACTTTTGGGCTCTGCAATCCGGTGCTGACCCGAGTGAATTCCAATACATTACCATTACCTATTATGACAATCCTGTGACGATGATGAATGGATTTCAAGACGAGGAAATGGTCAAATATGCCATGATCGCTTATCCGCATCTGACTGAAAAACAGGTGGTAGAAAAGTTTAACGAAGCGATAAAGAGCCGGGATCTGGCACAGAGAGCCTACATGCAGGAAATCGCCACAACAAAGGATAACTTCAACCTAAAAAAAGGCTCATTGGCTTCTTTTGATATGATGAAAGCAGTGGAAGGAAGATTCCAGGAATATGAAAAAGCCGAAAAAGAAGTCTTTCAAAAAATCCATCAAAGCAGAATCGAAAAGGGTTTGATGGGGAGTTGGAGTCTCTTGAGAACTGCGCTTCCCTTTGGGAGCGAGGCCAAATACACCCATTTGACCATGAATATGTTTAAAGATTACCTGCAGTTTTTTAACGGGCAGGAATATGAAGACATGGAATCCACAGCGGAACAGAGAGCTGCCATGGAAAAAGGAATCCAAGCCAGAGAACAGAAATACATTTACCTAGCTACTTTGGAGAATTCTGTCAGGTAAAGCCAAAAAAAGTAATAACGGTGACAAGCTCCAAAGGATTGTCACCGTTATTTTTTTGTTATGATTGGAGGATTTTTTCAATTTTATTCAATTCTTCGGAAGAGAAAACCAGGTTTTTGACGGCGTTCACATTTTCCGCCAATTGTTCCGGTTTGCTCACACCGACCAAAACAGTGGTAATCCTTGGATCTTTCAATAACCAGGCTATGGCCATTTGTGCCAGACTTTGACCCCGGCCCAAAGCGATTTTATTGAGTTCTCTTACTTTATTTATCACTGCCTCAGAAACCTGATCCTTTTTGAGGTATCGGCCATCCTTTGCAATTCTGCTGTCTTCCGGGATTCCTTTGAGGTATTTGTCTGTCAGGATTCCTTGTTCAAGTGGAGAAAATGCAATTGATCCGACGCCTTTTTCTCCCAAGACCTCCAATAAACCACCTTCCACCCATCTGTCAAACATGCTATATCTCGGTTGGTGGATAAACAGTGGTGTCCCCATTTCCTTCAATATTTTGTAGGCTTTGGCAGTATCTTCTGCATTGTATTGTGATATTCCGGCGTACAAAGCTTTACCCTGCCTGACGATTTGATCCAAGGCCCCCATAGTTTCCTCTAGTGGTGTTCCTGGGTCCGGTCTGTGATGGTAAAAAACATCCACATAATCGAGTCCCATTCTTTTCAAACTTTGGTCAAGTGAAGCTATCAGGTATTTTCTCGATCCGTGATTGCCATAAGGTCCCGGCCACATGTCCCAACCTGCTTTGGTAGATATGATCAGTTCGTCCCTGTATGGAAGAAAGTCCTTTTGCATAATTCTGCCAAAAGTCTCTTCAGCAGAACCATATGGAGGGCCGTAATTATTGGCTAGGTCAAAGTGGGTAATTCCAAAATCAAAGGCTTGGCGCAGGATATTCCTTGCATTTTTAAAATCAGCATTATGTCCGAAGTTATGCCATAATCCTAGGGAAATCATTGGCAACATAATGCCGCTGTTGCCGCATCTTCTAAATTCCATGGAGTCGTACCTTTCTCCATTTGCATGGTACATGGGTAGGGGCTGGTGGTCGTTGATATGCATTGTATTTATTTAAATAGGTTTTAGGATTTATTATCAATTAAATTATTGATTATTTCATCAATCTTTTCCTGGTTGTTTTGGACAAATTGGACACCTGCTCTTTTCAGAGCAGCCATATTCCTTTTGGTGGCATTTGCCATGTCAGAATTGGCATCTCCGATTGGCGGTTCCAACCTGATGTAACCTTGTCTGTTATTGCCTGCATCAAAAAGCCATTCCAACTGATGTGAAACTGTCTCCGAATTGCCTGACATCATGATATCAATCAGTGGTTTGATCCATTCTACCGTTCCAAAGTTTTTTGCTTCCTTGTAAGGAATGGGTTTTTTGACCGATCCGGTACCGATGGAGATCATCATCATGTCCTTAGAAGTTGGATTGGCAATGTCGCCAAATATACATTTTCTAGCTTCTGCATAGGCACACATCGCCGGATTATTGGCGAAAACACCACCATCTATTAACGGAAAGGATTCCGCTGCTTTGGATTGGATCAATGCCGTTTCGAAGTAGGTGGGTGCGGCAGAGGTAGCCTGACTTAAGTCCCGGACATAAAAATCCTCGGTTTCGCTTTCGACGGCCTTAGAATGCTTGAAAAACTTCGCTTTTCTTTCCTCGATGTCATATGAGGTAAAAAGGCAGGGACGAATCAGTTGGCTTAGGAGAGTGTCACCAAAATATTCATTAAGGGATTTTTTTAAATTGGTGTTCGAATACTTCTCGTCTTTGAGTCCATAGAATGTTTTGACTTTTTGGGAAAAAGGATTACTGAAAATTTCTTCCCCGTTTTTCAAATACAATTCAACAACCTCAGCGAGCGTATATTTTGGTTTTTTGGGATCATTTTCACTTGGAATCAACATTCCGCAACCCAATATCCCACCGGTACTTGTACCTGCTACAAAGTCAACATAGTCGACAAGTCTCGCATCAGGATCGAATAACCGGTCCTGAAGGCGTTGCTCAATCAGTGCCAAAATTGTTCCTGGGATGATTCCTCTGATTCCACCTCCATCAATGGAGATGATGGTTACTTTTTTCATGGTTATTTGGGTCTTGTTAAAAATAATGAACGTAAGTCGGCAGTTTTGCTGCCTATAATTTAACTGTCAGGTCGAAGCTATTCAATGATTTTTTTATTGAAAGTATTTTGATAGGATTCAATAGGTAATTTTTAGAACGGAAATTCTGCTTTTGCTATGAACTCATGCCATCAGAAATGACATAATGGATTTCTATTTCTAAATTTAACACTTTAGAGGTATCCATTTCGCTGTAGAATCAAAAAACAGTTCCTAATTATTTCCAAAAAACTGCAAGTCACCAATTAATATTTTTACTTCTTCCGTTGAAAAGGAATTAAGAAAAAACAATTATACCCAACAAAATACCCGACATTCCTATCAACAGCAAAATCAGAATCGGTTTCCAGGCCACCCTCATCCATTCTTTGTATGAAATTCCCGATGCTGCCAAAATAGCCATCAAAGCACCGTTTGTCGGAGTGACCAAATCCATGAGGCCTGCGCCGTATTGATATGCCAAAACCACAACCTGTCGGGACATACCTATCAAATCCGCAATGGGCGCCAACAATGGCATCGTCAAAACAGCCTGACCTGAAGTACTTGGCACCGGGATATGTAAAATACATTGTCCGACCAACATCGAAACTGCCGAAAGCCCAAGCGGCAAACCTTCCAAAGGGCTGAATAAACCAAGGATAATCGTGTCAATAATCTGCCCTTCCTGCATGATGAGGTAAATGCTCCGGGCCATCCCTACAATCACCCCGGCAAAGATAAGTTCTCCAAAACCCTCAGAATAGGCCCTTGCTGTCCCGTTGATTCCAAGCTTTCCCAAAATACCTGCGGTCATTCCCAAAACAAAGAAAATGGCTGACATTTCATTGTAATTCCAACCCCAATTGGTCAAGCCAAAGACCATTATTCCGAAAGTAAGGGCAACAAGAAGTAAAATAATAACATGGGAATTGGACAGTTTCATTGGTTTTTTACCAACCAAATCCGATTGGAATGAATTGTCTTTTCCGGTTTTGATAAAATAGATAATCCAAAAAGCCAAAGCCAAGATCAGAAAAACCAACCGAAACAGACTTCCTGAAAACACAGGTACTTCAGCCACTTTTTGGGCGATGATTACACCAAATGGGTTCGTTGGACCAAATGAACCACCGATTACAGCAGAACCCAAGCTGAAGGCAATAACAGCAGTTTTGGTATAGCCTATTTTGGTAGATAAAACCATCAGAAGAGGTACCATGGCAATCACCTCCTCTTGGAAACCGCTCAGGTTGCCCATGGCAGCAAAGAGTACCCCGATAATTACGGTCAGAAATGATTTGGCATTGTTGAACCTGAAAATCAAAACTTCCAACCCACGGCTGAATGCACCGGTTTTCTCAACCACATAAAATGCTCCTCCGATTATCAAAATCAAAACCACTACCTCAGCTCCTTCAATAAATCCTTCAGGAATACTGAGAAACATTTTCCCTATGCTTACAGGGTTGTTTTCCTGTTGTGTATAGCTTCCCTGAACTACAACTTCCCTGCCTGATGCTTCATCCAAAATCCGGTCATAAGATCCTGCAGGGACGATATAGGTCAGCATGGTAGCGAAACCAATAAAGACAAGCATGATGATCAGTGGGTGGGGAAAGGATAGTTTCATGGGGCAGGGCTTTATTTGGAGTCAATAGGATTGAAGTACATTTTTCGAACTCTTATAATCTCAGACCAAATCGGAAGTAACTTGAGCCTTCCTTTTTGAAACATAATCCTTGGGCAAGTATTTTAGCAATTGCTTTTTGAAGATGTGGAAATCCACAGTAATTGTATGCCTTGGGGTGTCAATTTGTCTATAATGAGGATGTGTAACTTCCTTTTCGCAAAGTTCTTTGATATTGGAAGGCCTATTCCATTTTCCGGCGATTTCCCTTGCCATGATTTTTGCCTGTAATTCTGAACCTGGCCAAATACAGCCCAAAGGTTGAAACATCCCCACAAAATAGAGATTTCGGAACTCAGGATGGAACATTTTCAAGTAAAGCGGAACCGGTCCTGAACTGTAGTCAATAAATTTTTTGTCGAAGAAAGGGTGGGAGAGGTAGTAGCCGGTGCAGGCAATAATGGTATCAAATTCATCCTCACTGCCGTCTTCAAAAATGATTTTTTTCCCTTCCAATCTTTTGATATCGGGACGTGGCTTTACTTTTCCGTGTCGGATTTTGTAAAGCAACTCGTCATTGATGGTAGGGTGGGTTTCTCCGAATTTGTTCTCCACTTTCCTCAAACCATAAAGATGGTTGTCCCCAACCATTATCTTGAGCAATACATCAAAGAAGAAACTCCTTATTTTAAGTGGAATCCAGGCACTTCTTTCACCTATTTTGTCTGAAGGCTGACCAAAAAAGAATTTGGGAATAATGCGATATCCGCGTCTCCAGGAGATGGCAGTCACCTTACTTACACGGCTTGTTTCCACCGCAACATCACAGGCAGAGTTTCCTCCGCCAATGACCAATACTTTTTTGTCTTTGAAAGGCTCTGCTTTTTTAAAGGAATGGGAGTGGAGAAATTCACCTGTAAATTTACCAGGATACGCAGGCCACCTTGGATTCCAATGATGACCGTTGCAGACAACCAAGTCAGAAAACTCCTCGGTTTTTCTTATTCCATCTGTTTCAGTGGTGATTTGCCATTTGTTCTGACTGATCCATTCGCAATGAATGACCATTGTATTGAACCGGATATGTTCTATCAGCCCAAAATGATTGGCGTAGGCTTGAAAATACCTTCTCAATTCATCATGGGATGGATAATCCGAAACTGAGGGATCGAAATCGTCAAAAGTAAAATCAGCATATTGGGACAGTGTTTTGGAACTGATGATATGCGTCGTCTCAAAAACGCTTGAATGGCCTTCATTTTCAGAATAAACCCAGTTTCCACCCACTTCTGAATTCCGGTCAAAGCATATTGCGTCAATACTTTGGTCCAGGAGATTTTTCAAAGCAGTAATTCCGGAAGGACCAGCCCCAATGACTGCGACTTTTTTAGGCATATTTAGAAATGATTTCTTCAGACATAATTTTGGTTCCAACCGATGCGGGAGCTTCAATTTTGTGAAGCCTATCAAAATTGGATATTTCGGGAATCTTTACATCGATGATGTACTTTGGAGCGTTTTTTTGACTGTATGCAATCAAACCTGCTGCCGGATAAACGGCCAAAGATGTACCGATGACAGCAAAGATATCTGCCTTTGAGGTGGCTTTGATGGCGGTCTCGATCATAGGTACATTTTCACCGAACCAAACGATAAATGGCCTCAATTGGCTTCCTTTCTCACATTTATCACCGATGTTGATCTCCCAGCCCGCCATCTCATAGACTAACCTTGGATCCAAGGTACTTTGGGATTTGAATAGTTCCCCATGGAGATGAAGGATGTTGGATGAACCAGCCCTTTCATGGAGGTTGTCGACGTTTTGGGTAATGATCGTCACATCAAAAAACTGCTCCAACCTTGTCAATTCAAAATGCGCCTGATTGGGTTGCACAGAAAGGGCCTGTTTCCTTCTTTGGTTATAAAAATCGAGCACGAGTGCTGGATTTCTTCTCCATCCCACAGGAGAAGCTACTTCCATCACATCATGCCCTTCCCAAAGTCCACCACTGTCACGGAAAGTGCTGATTCCGCTTTCGGCAGATATTCCCGCTCCGGTAAGGATTACCAATTTTTTCATTCCGATAAATCAGGTTGATGGAAAGGATTGATTACAAGCCTTCAATCTCAAGAAAAAAAATGAAAAAAAGAACATAGGAACATTCACATTCAAGCAATAAAAAAGGGGCGATTAGCCCCTTCTTCTTATGCCTTCTTTTTGGCAAACTTGCCTTTCTTTTTTATATCAGGTTGATTTTCAATTATTCCTAATGTTTCACTGTAAGTAAGGTTTTCAGCTTCCTTTCCTTTTGGAATTTTGAAATTATTTTTTCCAAACTTGATGTAAGGACCCCATCTACCGTTTAAAATCTGAATTTCAGGATTTTCTTCAAAGGTTTTGATATGTTTCTTATCATCTGCTTCTCTTTTGTCTTCAATGAGTTTGATAGCCTCTGCTTCGTTGATTGTCATCGGGTCCTGTTCTTTTCCCAAGGAGACAAATTTATCGTCATGTCTCAGGTAAGGTCCAAATTTTCCGACAGCAGCTACGATTTTTTTGTCCTCAAAATAGCCCACTTCCCTAGGTAATTTGAATAATTCCAAGGCATCTTCCAAGGTAATATTTTCGATAAACTGCCCCTTTTTCATGCTTGCAAACTGCTTCTGTTCATCCTCTTGGTCACCAATTTGTACCAAAGGTCCAAACCTCCCAAGCCGTGCGAAAACAGATTTTCCCGTTTTGGGATCTTTACCCAAATCACGCGCACTGTTGACATCTGCCCTGGCCACATTCGCCGTTTCCTCTACCCGCAAATGGAATTTACTGTAGAATCCCTCGATCATGTCTTCCCAGTTTTGTCCACCTCTTGCGATATCATCAAACTCCTTTTCTACTTTAGCTGTAAAAGAAAAGTCGATTACATTGGGAAAATGCTCAACCAGAAAGTCATTGACCACCATGGCTATGTTGGTTGGGAAAAGCTTGTTTTTATCTGCCCCGGTTACTTCTTTTTTGGTTTCTTTTGAAAACTGGCCCTTCGACAGTTTCATTTCTGTATAACTTCTGTCCGTACCTTCCCTGGATTCTTTGGTAACATAATCTCTTTTTTGGATCGTAGAGATGGTTGGAGCATATGTAGAGGGACGTCCGATTCCCATTTCTTCCAGTTTCTTTACAAGAGATGCTTCTGTATACCTCGGTGCAGGTCTGGAGAAAGTTTCTCTTCCTTTCATTTCTTCCAGATCGAGATTTTGGCCTATGCTAACAGGAGGGATAAGACCCTTATTTCCATTCTCTTCATCTTCAGGCTCATCATCGGTATCTTCAATATAGACTTTCAAAAATCCCTCAAACTTGATGACTTCACCTGAGGCAATCAATTTCTCGGGTGTGGTAGAAATACCTATGGTAACTATGGTTCTTTCAAGTTGGGCATCTGCCATCTGCGAAGCAATCGCTCTTTTCCAGATCAGTTCATACAATCGCTGTTCGTTCCGGTCACCGTTCACTTCACTTGCTGCAAAATCTGTAGGACGGATGGCTTCGTGGGCCTCTTGTGCACTTTCTGATTTTGTGGTGAACTTCCTTGGCTGATGGAATTCAGGTCCAAAAGAAGAATGGATTTCATTTTTTGCGGCAGTAATAGCATCGTCCGAGAGATTGACACTATCAGTCCTCATGTAAGTAATTTTACCGGCCTCATACAGTTTTTGGGCAACAGACATCGTTTGAGCAACTGAGAAACTCAGTTTTCTACTGGCTTCCTGTTGAAGCGTAGAGGTGGTAAATGGTGGTGCTGGTGTTTTTTTGGCGGGTTTTTTCTCCAGGTTTTCAATTAGGAAATCGGCACCGATACATTTTTTCAAAAACTCCTCTGCATCTGCCTGATTTTCAAATTTCTTTGGAAGTTCGGATGAAAGCCTCTTTCCTTTGATATCAAAAATTGCAGTAATCCTGTAAGAAGACTTCGATTTAAATTTTTCGATTTCTCTTTCTCTCTCTACAATCAGCCGAACGGCAACAGACTGAACCCTGCCTGCCGATAATCCTGCTTTGATTTTTTTCCATAGTATAGGAGAAAGTTCAAATCCCACCAACCGGTCTAAAATCCTTCTTGCCTGTTGTGCATTGACTAGGTCAATATCAATTTTTCTGGGATTTTCTATGGCCTTAAGAATTGCGTTTTTTGTGATTTCTCTAAACACGATCCTTTTGGTCTGCTCATCTTTCAAATTCAATACTTCTTTAAGATGCCAAGAAATGGCCTCCCCCTCACGGTCATCATCACTTGCCAGGTAGATGGTCTCTGCTTCTTTTACAAGGCTTTTCAATTGCTTGATCACTTCCCTCTTATCCGGTGTGATTTCGTAGGTCGGCTTAAACTTGTTTTTTACATCAATAGCGTTGTCCCCTTTCGGAAGATCGCGGACATGACCATAGCTTGATGCAACTTTAAAATCCTTACCGAGATACCCTTCAATAGTTTTTGCTTTGGCAGGTGACTCTACTATCACTAAATTTTTTGACATAATTGATTTTGCTTTAAAAGATGGGCTTGCAGCTGTAGCTATCCATTTAAAATCCTAAAAATAGACTGCAATATATTCCAATCCAAATAAAGCTGAACTTCATCTTTTTAATTGGTTCGATTTTTATCACATTTATATAGATTTAAAATCAAAAAAAATGGCTGTTTCAAGATTATTGTACTTGTTGCGACATGGTGAAGCCAAACCGGGAATCGGGCCTCTCGGAGACCTCAAAAGGCCACTTTCTGAAGCAGGGGAACTCCATATAAATCAGCTATCGAAGGTCCTGGAAAGCAGAAAAATTACTTTTGACCTGATCTTGGTAAGCCCCGCTGTCAGGACTTCACAAACCGCAAAAATTCTTTCAAAGTCTGTTTCTTCTAAAGAAATATTGGTTTTAGACGAAATCTATGATGCGGAGTTAAATGACCTGGTGAAAATTTTAAACGATGTAGAAGTTGGGGTGCAGAATTTACTATTAGTAGGGCACAATCCTTCCTTAAGTTTATTGGTCTCTTACCTCACGGGTATTGGTTCTCTCGGTTTGAATCCCGGAATGATGGCGATAATTGAGATTGTTTCGGATGAATGGAAGCAAATGGGGAAGGATAGCGGAATCCTAAAAGAAGTAATATAACCCCTGAAAAGTTTGTCCTGGACTATTCATTTTTTTCAGCCTTTTTGGCACAAAAAAAGCGCTTTCTTATTAGAAAGCGCCTTCTGGAACTGGTTTTTAGAATGATTTTAAGGATCTGAATTTTAAGAAGAAAGGTTAAAATTCAAGAACACTATAAATTCAAACCTTAAATCCCATGCTTATTTTTTCAAATCACCCTTTACTTCGTCCATGATTTTCTCAACGTCTTTGACGGCAAGGTTTTTATCCTTTGCATGGAATGAGGCAAGTTTTGCAAACGAGCCACTGAAGTAACCTGCAAGAAGGTTTTTGATTGAAAAGCTTCTGTATTCATCTTTAGAGACTATAGGAAAATACTCATGTGATTTTCCATAGGCTTTGTGATTGACAAATCCTTTTCTTTCCAAAATCCTCACTATCGTGGAGACAGTGTTGTAGGCTGGTTTGGGTTCGGACATTTTTTCAAGGATATCTTTGACGAAACCTTTCTCGATATCCCACAGAATCTGCATGATCTGCTCTTCTGCGCGGGTTAGTTCTCTCATAATGTGTTTAAGTTTAAATTCGTTTCCAACTTATCCATTTAGTTTCTTAATTCCAAGCAAAGGATTCAAATCTTTTTATTGAAATAATAAAAAAAAATAATCAGTCTCTTGATTTAGTTCATCGCTATATGATTAATTAAAAAAAATCATTTAAAAGTTATGAAATGCATATATTAACCTTTTACCAGAAAACATTGGGATACAAAAAAAAAACCTCCCTAAGGAGGTTTTTTTAAGAAGTTTTATAACTTTTCCGTTCAAATTGAACGGAGTTTGATGATACCTGTAGCATGTAGCAATTTCACTATGGGATAAGTAGGGTCAAACTCATACCATTTTACAGCAAAATTTGGACGGTTAGGAAGTTTGTGGTGATTGTTCTGAAATAATTCCCCAAGCATCAGAAGATCCAGCAACAGGCTGTTCTTTGATTTGTCATTGTTGTCAAAGTTGGCATAACCATATTTATGTCCGCTCCAGTTTACAATTGCACCATGAACAGGACCCATCATAAAATGGATTGGCAGTAAGAAGTACATCCACCAATGTGTTCCCGGCAATTCAAAAACCGAAATGCTCAAAACGTAAACCATCACATAAAACACGCCCCAAGCCAATCGAACGAACATGGTGTCGGCAAATAAATCAAACTTATTCCAATCCGGAACATCTTTTGAAAACCTTTCTTCTGGCTTTAACTTGAAGCTGAAGTAATCATTGTAGATATTTTTGGTTTTCCACATCATCGTAAAAAGGTTTTCAGTGTGGTGTGGACTATGGGGATCTTTTGGAGTATCACTGTACGCGTGGTGCATTCGGTGCAAAATGGCATAGGCCCTCGGTGATAGATATGAACTGCCTTGGCATGCCCACGTGAAAAAGTAGAAAAACTTTTCCCAATATTTATTCATGGAAAACATCTGGTGTGCAGCATACCTGTGAAGGAAGAAACTTTGGCAAAACAAAGAGAAATACCAATGCAAAAGGAAGAAAACGATTAATATCACAGTTTAAGGATTGAGATTAAGATATGGGTGTAAAGATATGTCCAAAATTCAATAATTTAATCCAAAGTCCATTGAACAGAGAAATAAATGGCAAAGATTATACCTACTTTCAATTTGCTGGTTTTTGCAGAAGCTATAAATATGCATTAACCTTGGCTCTAAAACCTGGTTGTTCATCAAAAAGTTTGAAGGTTCAGATGCAATCCTTATTTTTAAATAAAAAAGACATCATGAGCAAATCCAATGAAGTATTGAATATTATTCTGCAGCTGATTCTAGGTGCTATTTCTGTACTTATTGCCCAATATATCCTTCCCGGAGTTGCTGTTGAGGATTTTTTTACAGCTTTGGTGGTTGCGGCTTTATTGACATTGTTAAACATGACTATCAAGCCAATTTTGATTTTTTTGACAATCCCGATTACAATTTTGACTTTGGGTTTGTTTTTACTTGCGATAAATGCCATTCTGATTTTATTGGCTGCTGAGATTATTCCGGGATTTTCGGTGGACGGCTTTTGGTGGGCTTTATTATTTAGCCTTATTTTAAGCTTAATCAATTCTCTGTTAGGGGTGAATCTGGGTAGGACACGGTAGTGTCGGGAATGGTTTGGTCATAGAGTCTTTTATAATAAATTTTTTCTCCACTTTGGTTTTTGAAGTAATGCTTTTGAATTGATTTTTCAATAAAAACCAATAACACGTTCTTTTCTGTTTCCACATTTTTCTCAGATAATTCAATTGTTTCTAAAAGCTCAAAATGAAATTTGGGTTGGGGCTCACAATTTTCAAAGACAGCTTTTTCGACCATAAAGATTTCTTCTTCGGGATCTATGCCGATAATTTTTTTCTTGTCTGATACTCCTACGACGATAATTCCTCCCTCGGTATTTGCGAACGCTACCAAAGTTTTGGCAATTTTTTGGGCCGAGGTGATGGATTGTTTAAAATCAATGGACTTGCCTTCTTTTCTGTTAAAGAGGTTTTTTAATAATTCTTCATTTTTTTTTGGTAACAACATTTTTTTATAATATAAATACTTGTATTTTAATTACTTAAATGAAAAATATTTTGCATCAGTGGTCAATATGCTTTTAAGTTAGCAGAAACCGTTGTATGTTGTCTTCAATTTTAGCAACTTTTATCATATGAAATACCAAAATGAAGGTTTTGTTCCTGAAACAATCGCAGCCTTAAAAAAAGAACTTGAAGCTTCTAAGAAGAATTTCAAGATTGTAGCCGGTGAAGATAATTCCGAGGAATTTGTAAATTTTTATTTTATAGGAATGCACGAAGGCAAGGAAGTAATTTATGATGCTGCACTTTATACATTAAGGCTCCATCATGCATCTGAGGTCTATGAACTTGCAGAACATGAAGCGGCCAAGAAATTCTCCAATTTTAAGGGGATACATTATGAAGAAGATGAAAATGGCAATCTTAAGCCGCTAAGCAGCGAGGAGGAGGAGATCGGATGGTTTATGACAGAAATCATCATGGACATTGAAGAGGATGAATCTGTGAAAGTCCAGGAATTTGTAGATGTGGACATGAACCATGACTATGGCATCGGGTTAGATGCAGCACTGAATGTGGACCAAATAGATGAAAGGGTAATTACGAAATTTGTCAAGGAGTTTAACGAGGACACCTTGGTTTTGGACGACACAATGTATGCCTTCCAATCTGAGGAGGAAGATGTGGATGATTAGAAGGGAAGTTTTGACAAACCATTTTTAGAAACGCTTGTTATACGACAAGCGTTTTTCATGTTATGCTTAAAATTGCCTGGTCACCGATTTATTGCCATCCTCTTCCCGAAGGACACCGATTCCCGATGGAAAAATATAACCTGCTTCCTGAACAGCTTCTCTATGAAGGAACAATAAAGGAGTCAAATTTTTTTTCCCCTTCTTTTCTTCAGGAAAAGTGGATTTTAAATACCCACCAACAGAGTTATTTTGAAAGGCTAAAATCCCTTAATCTTAATAAATCCGAAATAAGGAAAACAGGTTTTCCTCTCAGCCAGGAATTGGTCCAAAGAGAAATACAAATTATGCAAGGTTCAGTTCAGGCATCGGTTTTTGCTTTGGAATTTGGGATTGGAATGAACATCGCCGGTGGTACCCATCATGCTTTTTCGGATAGGGGTGAAGGCTTCTGTTTATTGAACGACATTGCGATTGCGTCAAATTTTCTTTTGAACAATAATTTGGTAAAGAAAATCCTGGTAGTGGACCTTGATGTTCATCAAGGCAACGGAACAGCAAGTATTTTTGATGGGAATTCATCTGTCTTTACTTTCAGTATGCATGGAGCTTCTAATTATCCTTTGCACAAGGAATCTTCAGACCTCGATATAGGTTTGCCTGACCAAACAGATGATGTACATTATCTCAAAATCTTGAAAGAAACCTTACCGGGATTGATCGACTCCTTTGAGCCTGATTTTATCATTTACCAAAGCGGCGTGGATGTTTTGGGTTCGGATAAGCTAGGAAGATTGGCAATGAGTATTTCCGGCTGTAAAGAAAGAGATAAAATGGTTTTAGAATTGGCAAAAATCAACGCTATACCCATAATGTGCTGCATGGGTGGAGGTTATTCCGAAAAATTGAGTCATATCATTGAGGCACATGCCAATACATTCAGGCTTGCTCAGGATCTATATTTCTAAAAAAATGAAAAAACTAAAAAGAAAATGGCTTTTATATGCGTTGACCGGGATTTTGGTCATGGGATTTGGGTTTAGTGTCATGGGAGAGGCGCTGATAGCCAAAGCATCTGGCAAATCTTTTGTGAATTGGTTTTTGGTAGGGACGGCAGGTTTGGCTTTGATTTTCGCAGGATTGTCGGTTTTTGGTCAGGCCGTTGTTTACAAATCCATTCTGGATCAAAATAAAAACGGTCTTTAACGGAAATTAACAATTGACCCCTGAAATAAAATTTGCAAAAAAGATACTTTGTTTATATTTGCGCCAATTAGAAAAAATACAAACGTGAAAAAAACAGCAAAATTATTAATCTTGTCAGGTATTCTAGCTTTGACATTTTCTTCGTGTGACCAAGCTGGTAAAACCACTGAAGGAGCGGCATCCACCGAAACAAAAGAAACAGCAAGTGTGGCTGATCTGAAAGTTGCTTATGTGATGACCGACAGCGTGATTGCCCGATATACTTATTTCAAAGAGAAATCCGGTGACATCACCCAAAAGGGAAAGAATTTTGAAAGTGAATTAGGCTCAAGAGCAAAGGGATTTGAGCAAGAAGTCGCTAATTTTCAACAGTCTGCCCAATCCATGACACCTAATCAAGCACGTGCCAAGCAAGAGGAATTGGTGAAAAAAGAACAAAATCTCGTTACCTATAGGGATAACATCATGCAGGAATTGTCCGGTGATGAAGCCAAATTATACAGTGATGTCTATGACCAGATTCAAGTATATCTGACTGAATATGCCCAGGCAAATAACCTAGAGATGGTCCTTTCATATACCCGAGGCGGAGCGATTTGGTATTCCAATAAAGCTTTGGATATCACCGATATCGTAGTAGAAGGAATCAACAAAAAGTATGAAGCTTCAAAAGTTCCGGCTCCTGCCAAATAAGCATTCCGTTTATTCCCAAAAGCCCGTCATTACATGTCGGGCTTTTTTTATGTCTATTAAATTGGTACTTTTGCACCGGAAATTTCAAAAACTGCTATATGAAAATCACAGAATTTTTAAAACATAATTTTAGACATTTCAATGCTGCTGCCCTGATAGATGCGGCTGAGGGCTATAAGACCCATCTGGACAACAACGGAAAGATGATGGTTACCTTGGCAGGGGCAATGTCTACAGCTGAAATGGGTATTTCGCTTGCCGAAATGATCCGTCAAAATAAAATTCAAATCATATCCTGTACCGGCGCCAACTTGGAGGAAGATGTCTTCAATTTGGTTGCACATGATTATTATGAGAGAATCCCAAATTACAGGGAATTGTCTCCTGCTCAAGAACAGGATTTGCTTAGCAGACACATGAACAGGGTAACGGATACTTGCATCCCTGAAATGGAAGCCATGAGAAGGATCGAAAATGTGATTTTGGAAGAATGGGTGAAAGCAGATCAGGCAGGAGAATGTTATTTTCCACATGAGTTTTTCTACAAAATCCTTTTATCTGGCAAGTTGGATGCAAGCTTTCAGATTGATCCAAAAAATTCTTGGCTGTTGGAAGCTGCCAAAAAGAACCTGCCAATCATCGTACCTGGTTGGGAAGATTCAACTTTGGGCAACATGTTTGCCGGTCACGTAATTTCCGGAGATGTAAAGAATGTCCATACTGTAAGGACCGGGATTGAGTACATGATGTTTCTTGCTGAATGGTATACCCAAAATGCAAAAGAAGAAAGTACTGTCGGATTTTTTCAAATTGGCGGGGGAATTGCTGGTGATTTTCCGATTTGTGTTGTTCCGATGCTTCATCAGGATCTTCAGCGAGACAATGTGCCGCTTTGGGGTTATTTCTGTCAGATTTCAGATTCTACGACTTCTTATGGATCCTATTCCGGCGCAGTGCCAAATGAAAAAATTACCTGGGGAAAACTTGGACTTGACACACCAAAATATATTATAGAATCAGACGCAACGATTGTTGCACCTCTGATTTTTGCAATTGTCTTAGACCAATAAAATGAAATTAACCAGTATCCGTATTTCGATAAAAGCAAGTGGGCTATCCCTACTTGCTTTTTTCCTTTATTCTGGGTTGTTCGGCCAAGAAATAACCCCGATAAAACCATTGAACTCACCTTACGATGAGCAAAATCCTGTTTTCTCCATAAGTGGTGAACTGTTTTTTACCATTGGCTTTCATCCCGAAAATACCGGCGGTCCAACTGACTTCGGTGATATTTGGGTTGGCAAAATGGATGGGAACGGGGTTTGGCAAAAACCCCAAAGAATATCGGACCTGTCTACACAAGGCAATGATGTTTTCGTCGGATTCTTGGATCCTTTGACAGCTTTGGTTTACCAAAGTGGTCAAAATGGAAAGAAACAGGGGATTCACCAATACGCACGATTTGGTAACTCCTGGAATTACATCCGTCCCCTGGAAATGGGGAATTTTAAAAACAATGGTTCACATTTCAGTGGCAGACTTTCTTCGGATGGCAATATCATTGTAATGTCTATGGCTTCTTTTGGGAGTTTTGGAAATGAAGATATCTATGTCAGTTTCAAACAATCGGAAGCCGTCTGGACCTCACCTTTCAATTTGGGGCCACAGATCAATACATATGCCCAAGAATTTACCCCTTATCTTTCTGAGGATCTTCAAACCCTTTATTTTTCATCCAATTCTAAAGAAACAAGGAGGGGAAAGGATATTTATTATTCCCAAAGAACCGGTAAAAGTTGGGATAGCTGGACGGTTCCTTTGCCGATTCAACACACAAATACCCAAGGCTCTGAAATGGGTTATGCAAAAGCTACGGGAAAAGATGGTATTGCGATTTTTACAAGTACACAAAACAGTGAGGGTTTTGGAGACTTTTTTATAGTAAAATTCCAGACAATTGAACCTCTAGCCGCTGAGGAAGTCACGATCCCCGAACTGCCAAAAGCAACTACACAAGAGGATGTTGCTCCAAAAACCGAAGCTTTGGTGGTTTTGGAAAAATCTGATTCTGTGAAAATAAAAACTGAGTCAGTTAAACCGGTTATACCAACCATGGTGGTTGAAACGGTTTCAAGAATTACTGAAACAATTCCTGAAATAATTCCTGTCAATCCTTCAATCCCCAAAACATCACAAAGAAGGGAGGAAGTAAAAATACTGGACGCACAAACCAAAAATCCTATTGAACACAAAATTGAGATAGGTAATAAAAGGGGTATAAAAAGAGTTGTTCCTAGTCAGGAACAGCTTTGGAATGAATTGGAAGATCCTCAATGGGTCAATTTTACTGTCAGCTCTAAAGGATACATTCCCAAACTTTTAGACAGAAACAGCTGGATCGAATTGGAAGGAAAAGAAATCTTGATGAAAGCTGCCGTTGCAGGAACGGCCATAATTTTGGAAAATATCCAGTTTAACCGAGGGACATCTGATTTTGCAGATTCCAGATCTATACAGGTCCTTGATGATTTTGTATTGTTTCTCAAAGAAAATCCTGAAATCAAAATAAGATTGGAAGGACATACAGATAACTCAGGAGATCCTTCACTGAACAAAGACTTGTCAATGAAAAGGGCTTCAAAAATCAGGGCCTATCTCACGATCAATGGAATTGAATTTGAAAGAATCAGAACATCCGGATGGGGTGGAACTCGACCAATTGCAGATAACAATACTGAGGAAGGAAGAACCATCAACAGAAGGGTTGAAATGCTGATTGAAAATTGATCTTCCTAGTTTAGATTAATGGTTATATATTATTGAAAATCAATAGTATATAACCATTTTTTTTATTTTATTTTTAACTTATTGACAGAGAGCTATTTCTAATTCGCTCATGTCGTTTTTTATATTTCTGATCCAATCACCCGACCAAATCAGCCATCATTTTTTGTTGAAGGCTAAACAAAAAATAATAATTCAAGTATGGAATAGTAAATATTTGCTAAAGGCATTTATATTAGTACATACCCAAATTAACCGATGATAGAAAAGAAGAAATTAACTTTGAAAGATATTGCAAAAGAACTTGGGATATCGGTTTCTACAGCTTCACGCGCTTTAAAAGAACACCCTGATATTGCCAAAGATACGATTCGTTCAGTTAAGGAATATGCGGAAGCCCATCATTATGTTCCTAATTTTTTGGCAGTCAATTTCAGAAAAAGCAGGACTTTCAATATTGGCCTTATTGTGCCTGAGTTGGTACACCATTTTTTTTCTACCGTAATCAGCGGTGCCATTGATGAGGCTAAAAAGCATGGCTATAATGTATTGGTTAGTCAATCAAATGACTTACTTAAAGACGAAAAATTTGCCTGCCGCACCATGTTGGCATCAAGTGTAGATGGATTGTTAATTTCAATTTCCAATGAAACTTTGGAAGGAGATCATTTATTGGATTTTATTTCCGAAGGTAAACCTGTCATCCAATTTGATAAAATCACAGACCATCTCGACACTCCCAAGGTGACGGTAGACGATTTTGAAGGTGCGTATCAGGCTGTAAGCCATTTGATAAACCAAGGATACCGCAAAATCGCACACCTTAGAGGTAGAGAAAATGTCAAAAATGCCAATGAGCGGTTTGAAGGCTATAAAAAGGCTATTTCAGATCAAAATTTGGAGTATTCTGATGCTTGGGTGAAATCCTGTACTTCTATAACTGAACAGGAAGGCTTTGATTTTACCAAAGAACTGATGGAAGGAAGCAATCCGCCGGATGCATTTTTTTGCATTACAGACCTTGTGGCATTGGGTGTAATCAAGTACTTGAATGAAGCAGGATATCAAATTCCCCAGCAGGTTGGCGTGATTGGATTCAGCAATTGGAAACTCGCAGAAGTGGTAAGTCCAGGATTAAGTTCGGTGGACCAACACGGATATGAAATGGGGATTAAATCCATGAAACTTCTTCTCGAATTGATACAAAACCATGATTTGGAAAACCACGAAACATTTGAAATCAAAACGAAATTAATTGTAAGGGAGTCTTCTTTAAAAAACAGAAAAACATAACATTATCTTAACATTAATGTAAAGAATTTTTAATGTTGTAAGGCAAAAAATGAATTGAATGCTATATTTGTGTATTCAAAATGCGATTTATGGAAACCTTCTTTTCTTTTGCCCTCTTGACCGTTACCTACACATTGTTTTTTTTATCCATTTATCCGGAAAAGTACCTGAAAAAAATCAGCCATATCTACAGCCATAGGAATTTTCCAGAATACACCAAATTCTCACTTTCCGCACCGATATTTCTTTCATTTCTATTGGGATATTCATTGGCAGCAACCATGGTATTTCTTTTTATCCAATAGGAAAAAAGTATAAAACCATCAAAATTACATTTGAGTTATTCAATCAGTATTTTTAAATTTGATTATTTCCAACTTTAAAAACTGACAGTCATGGGTAAAGGAGACATCAAATCCCGGAAAGGAAAAATCTGGAAAGGATCATTTGGGGCCAGCAGACCAAAATCCAAAAGGAACCAAGCTTCGAGGAAAATCAAACTCGGCTTTTCAAAAAAGTGATTTTCCGGAATCAAAGCATTGCGACAAAGGCAATGCTTTTTATTTTTAAATAGACTCAGAGTTGGTTTGCCGCTTGAATATTATTTAAATTAGATTTTACTAATAGGTTTTTCGTGAACAATCCTAAAGTTTTACAAATATTAAAGGACTCTCCATGGCTAGAAGCACATGCGAAAGATATCCAGGAACGGTATGAAAGATACCTTGCCACAATCAAGTTTATAAACCATGATTATGGAAACCTTTTGGAGTTTGCCCGGGCCCATGAGTACTATGGTATTCATTTTGACAGTTTTAGAAGAGGTTGGGTTTATCGGGAATGGGCACCAAAAGCATTTAACTTATTTTTGATGGGTGATTTCAATCATTGGAACAGGTATAGCCATCCGATGAAAAAAGACCACCGAGGCCATTGGGAGATATTTTTGCCCTATGAAGAATATAAAAATTCGTTTGTTCATCAAAGTAGCGTCAAGGTACACATTGAAGGTGAAAATGGAGCCTTGGACAGGATTCCTGCCTATATTCGGAGAGTGATTCAAGATGAAGCCACGCATGATTTTACAGGTCAGCTTTGGTTTCCGGAGAAGCAATTTTTATGGACTGATCTGGGTTTTGACCCTACGGAGAATCTCAAGCAACCCCTAATCTATGAATGCCATGTTGGGATGGCTCAAGAAAAACTGGGAGTGGGTACCTATATGGAATTCGCTGAAAACATACTTCCCAGAATCAAAGCTGCTGGATATAATACTATCCAGATGATGGCAATCATGGAACATCCCTATTATGGATCATTTGGCTATCACGTTTCCAATTACTTTTGTCCGACCTCAAGGTTTGGAACTCCGGAAGAATTGAAGTTTTTGATCAACAAAGCCCATGAAATGGGAATTTCTGTTGTCATGGACCTCGTCCACTCGCATGCTGTCAAAAATGTGTTTGAAGGTTTGAATGAGTTTGATGGTTCGGATCACCAATACTTTCATCCCGGTCCAAGGGGATACCATGAAGGATGGGACTCCAAACTGTTTGATTATGGCAAATTGGAAGTGAAACATTTCTTACTCTCCAATGTGCGCTATTGGCTTGAGGAATTTCACTTTGATGGCTTTAGATGGGATGGAGCTACCTCCATTATCTACCTTCACCATGGTAACATTTCATTTGACAATTTGGAAAAATACTTCGACGCAGGTGTGGATGTGGATGCGGTGATTTACCTGCAGTTGGCCAATCAGTTGATTCATGATTTTTCACAAAATGCCATTTCCATTGCGGAGGAAGTGACAGGAATGCCGGGTCTCTGCCGGAAAATCGAGGATGGTGGAATTGGTTTTGACTACCGGTTGGCAATGGGAATTCCGGATTTTTGGATAAAAACACTGAAACATCAACCTGATGAGCATTGGGATCTTTTCAATATGTGGCATGAACTGACCAACAGACCCGCAACAGAAAAAACCATTGCCTATGCAGAATCCCACGACCAGGCATTGGTTGGAGACAAATCCATTGCTTTTTGGCTCATGGACAAAGAAATGTATTCCAGTATGTCAAAGCTCCAGACCAGCCTAGTAGTAGATAGGGGAGTAGCTTTGCATAAAATGATCAGGATGATCACCATTTCACTTGGCGGGGAAGGTTATCTTAACTTTATCGGCAATGAATTTGGTCATCCCGAATGGATAGATTTTCCCAGAAAAGGCAATGATTGGAGCTACCAATATGCCCGAAGGCAATGGTCCTTGGTGGACACCGACCACCTCCGGTACCATGATTTGTTTGATTGGGATAAAGCCATGATCAAATTGGTCACTGAATATCAGGTCTTGGCCTCACCTCCCGCAAATCAGCTTCATTTGGATCCCGATAAAAAAATCCTCGTTTTTGAAAGGGCTGGGTTGATTTTTGCGTTTTGCTTCCATGTTTCCGAATCCTATTTTGGCTTTGAATTCAAAGTTCCTGAAAAAGGAAAGTACAAAATCATCCTGAACTCGGACGACAAAAAATTTGGTGGATTTTCAAGAATTGAAGGGAATCCTGTTTATTCTACAGATAAAAAGCAGCAACTCCAGATTTACCTTCCCAATCGGACTTGTCTGATTTTCAAAAAACCATAAAGGGGCTCAAGGCCCCCTTATTTTTGTATCCAATGACAGGTATCAACTAAACTTCAAGAAAAGCCTTACTCTCCGTATGAGCAGAAAGGTATTCTGGGTCATTGTCATAAGGTTAAAACGAACTATAATCCCTAATGTTGAATTAAATAAATTAATAGGTACCATAGGTATTTAAATGGTTCTATATAGAAATGAGCAGGAGTTTGTTCGAATAATTTTTTTTTGGAATCAATCCAAGAACTTGTCCAGCTCGGAATAAAACCAATCCGGTTCGTCATAAAATACAAAGTGGTATGCGCTTTCGGCTATCAATAGCTTGTATTCAGGAATGGTTTTCAATTGGTCATCCATATTTTTTTCAACAGATTCTTTTGTTGAGCCATAAGGTTCATAAGCAGCCCAAGAACCAAAAACCAAGACAGGAACTTTGATTTTATCCATTAATGGCCTGATGTCCGTGGTGTACATTTCACCATAAGCTTGCCCTATGACGGCAGGATTGCTTTTTATTCCCATTTCGACCACCTTAGGACGCTTCGCTTCAGTGGCAATCATAGATGCGATCATCATTTCCTGATTTGCCTTTGCCGCCTCGGGAGACATTTTTGACATGGCCGTGGTCATTTGGGAAGATACTGCTTTGGCTGTCTCTGCGGTGATTCCGGGCATTACCAATACAGGAAAATAGGGGACACCGTCCACTGACACGATTCTGCCAAAAACATCCGGTGCCTCAGCTGCAGCCCAAAGCCCCAAAAATCCACCCATGCTGTGTCCAATAAGGGTTGGTTTATCCAGTTTGTTTTCCCTAACATAAGCAATCAATTCATTTTTGACTTCTTCCAGATAATGATTCGCTTCACCTTTTTCTCCATTTCCAAATCCTTTGATTCTGACCAAGTGAAGTTCATTTTTGGTTTTGTATTTTTCTACAAACTCATCCCAAACTTCAGGTGCACAGGCCATACCGTGGATCAAAATTATAGGCTTTCCTTTTCCAACAACTGTGGTTGAAATCAATTCTTGGTTGGCAGAAACACTTGACATTTGGAAGATGACCAATATAAAGGCCACTAACATCCATTTGATTTTGTTGGTTTTCATAGTTTTTTGTTTTTGTTTGTCCAAAATTGGAGGTTGAAAACCAACTGAGAAAAATCATTTGACGAAGAGAGATTACTTCCTGACCATCTGTTTGAATTGGGTAAATTTTTGAAAAAGACCGTTTTTAAGTTGAAAATAATCCAGGTATAGAGATTTATTTTGCTTCATCCTTCATATTATCCCTTTGGTCAAGTAATTCTTATTTTTGGTCAATACCAATATTATAAAAATAGGAGTATGGTTAATTTAGCCTTGAAACATAAGCAGAGTTTTGATTTGATTGGTCTGAAGCATAACCATGATACGGATGGATCGGATGAAAAGGGCTTCTGTAAGGCAAAGAGTGTTTCTAATCAAATTTTAAAATGGTAAATCTCGGAAATTGGACCTATGGTGTTCTATCAAAAATAGGCCGGTATAAAGTCCATCATATCCTGTTTTGGATGTTGTATTATGTGTTTTGGCTATTTTCATACAAGAGTATGTATAAGGACTTCAGCCTGCTTATGAAGGTAACCTCGGTGTATCTGTTTTCGCATGCGACTCTTTATTATACCTCCCAATACTTCCTCAATCCCAAATTACTGAAGAAAGACCGTTCATTTCTATTTCTGATTTCATTTTTGGGTCTTTGTGTATTGCTGTCGTTATTGATGTATGGTGCGATAGCTTTGATTATGGGAAATTCTCCAGATGACCTTTTTCAAGCTTCTTTTTTCCAAATCATCTCTGTTTTTTTCTTCTCCAATTTCTTTGCCGCAGGAATCATGTTGGCGATAAAGGGATATTTTGATACCCGAAAAATGCATAGGAAAAATGAACTGTTAGAGAAAGAAAGACTTGAAAGCGAATTGCAGTTTCTGAAATCCCAAGTCAATCCCCATTTCCTTTTCAATGCCATCAACAGTGTGTATGTTTTGATCCGGATCAATCCCGAATTGGCATCGGATACTTTGATCAAACTTTCCAACTTGCTTCGTACCCAACTTTATGATTTTTCGGCCGAAAAGATTGAAATACAGCAGGAAATCGAGTATCTCAAGAATTATATTGAACTGGAAAAAATCCGCAAAGGGGAACGCCTCGAACTGACGTTTGAAGAAGGCGATAATCTTGAAGACTTTTCAATTGCCCCGTTGATTTTGATTCCGTTTCTTGAAAATTGCTTCAAACATCTGTCCACCCATACCGATCGACCCAATATAGTCAAGGTTAAAATTTGGTTGGAGGATGGTTTTCTTTTGGCTTATTTTTACAACACCACCGAACCCAAAGAAAAAAACCAGGCAAGAATTACAGGCGGAATTGGACTTGTAAATATCAAAAGGAGGCTAGAACTGCTCTATCCAAAATCGCATTGGATTGAAACCAAAGCGGAAAATGAAAGTTACGAAGTCAAGTTAAAAATCAGAATTAAGTAATATGAAAATCCGGACAATCATTGTAGAGGATGAGCCGTTGGCAAGGGAAGGACTGAAAAGCTATGTCAGGGAAATTGATTCCTTGGAGCTTTGTGCTACCTGCGAAAATGCCCTTGAAGCCAATGAGGTGCTCAAAATTGAAAAGCCGGATATGATGTTTTTGGATATCCAAATGCCCAAAATTACAGGAATTGACTTTCTCAAATCTCTCCAAACGCCACCGATGGTGATCCTGACCACTGCTTATCCCAATTACGCACTACAGGGATTTGAATTGGATGTAGTGGATTATTTGGTCAAACCTTATCCCTTTGACAGGTTTTTGAAAGCTGTAAACAAAGCCAAGGATTTATTCCAGCTGAGACAAAATCCTAAAGAAAACCCGATTCAAAAAGAAGCGATTTTTGTCAAAGTGGATAATATCCTGAAAAGGGTTTTGCTCCAGGATATCATTTACATCGAAGGAATGGAGAATTATGTCGCGATCCACACCGGCGAAGGTCGGCTGATTACACTCATGACTATGAAAAGCATGGAGGAAAACCTTCCTACTGACAGGTTCCTGAGGATTCACAAGACCTACATTATTTCCAAAAACCACGTCAAGGGAATAGAAGGCAATGAAATAGACATGGGAAAAACAAAAGTTCCCATGTCCAGAAATAGAAGAAATGAAATCATCGATGAACTGATCGGGCGGTGATTTCTGGTAATTTCACGCTCAAAATCACTTGAGAATCCCTGAATAGATCAGACCTGCTTCCACTCCCCGGATTTCCGCCAATCCTTTCAACCTTCCTATTGCCGTATAACCTGGGTTGACAATCGGTTTTTTGATATCATCCAACATCTGATGACCATGGTCAGGGCGCATCGGAATGGATATATGACGTTTTTGCTGGACTTTCAGAATTTGATGAATAACTGCTTCCATGGGTACATCACCGGTCAAGTGGTCATCTTCATAGAAGTTTCCATCGACGTCCCTTCTCGTACTTCTGAGGTGGATAAAATGGATGTGGTCTCCAAACTCTTCAACCATTGCGGGAAGGTCATTGTCCGCTCTGACACCGTAAGATCCTGTGCAGAAAGTAAATCCATTATTTGGGCTGTTATTATCCGAAATGAGCCTTTTCATATCCTTTGCAGTACTCATCACTCTTGGTAATCCAAAAACATCAAAAGGAGGGTCATCGGGATGTATGGCCATTTTGACCCCGTTTTTTTCAGCAATCGGAAGTATGGCATCCAAAAAAAGTTGCAGGTTTCTCTCCAACTCTGCATGTCCGATTCCTTGGTAAGAGTCCAAAGCGGCCTGAAACTGCTCCATGGTATAGCCTTCTTCAGATCCTGGAAGACCTTTGAGGATATTGTCATTCACCCTTTTGAGAGTTTCTTCAGATGCGTTTTCATAAAATTCTTTGGCTTTTTGGATTTCCTGTGGGGTATATTCCTTTTCGGCACCTTTTCTTTTCAACATAAACAAATCGAAGGCCACGACTTCCTTTTTCTCAAACCGAAGCGCTTTTGCACCATTGGGAAGTGTCCAGGCCAATTCAGTTCTCGTCCAATCCAAAATCGGCATAAAATTATAGCAAACGATATGGATGCCTTCTGAAGCAAGGTTTTCTAAGGTGGTTTTGTAATTTTCAATGTTTCTTTGGAAATCTCCTGACCTGGTTTTGATATTTTCATGGACGGGAACAGATTCCACGACAGACCATTTCAAGCCTGCTGATTCGATGGTATTTTTTCGTGTCCTGATTTCCTCTTTGGTCCAAATTTCTCCGTTTGGGACATGGTGAAGGGCAGAAACTATTCCTGTTGCACCTGCCTGACGGATATCTGCCAAGCTTACCGGATCTTTGGGACCATACCAACGCATGGTTTTCTCCATTTTATAGGCCATAGTGTTTTGTTGTAAGGGTTGTAATTGTTGTAATGGTTATAATGGTTGGAAATGTTGTAGTTGTTGTAATTGTTGTCTGCTTCGCGTTATCAAGTTGTCTGCTTCGCGTTGTCGGGTTGTCAAGTTTTCTGCTTCGCGTTATCAGGTTATAAAGTTGTCAAGTTCTCGAGTTGTCAGGTTAAGAAGTCATTACTCGGTACTTAATTCTTTGTTCAAAAAGATTGCTTCTTGCTTCTTTTTTGTCTCAAATCTCATGTCTCAAATCTCACATCTTGAGTCTTTTGTCTTAGGTCTTGCGTCTATTTATACACCTGAATAAGCGCTGAATCCACCATCGACTGCTACTATGGTTCCGGTCACGAACTTTGAAGCATCAGAACAAAGCCACTGGAGTGTTCCCAAGAGGTCCTCGGGTTTTCCAAATCGGGCCATTGGCGTGTGGTTGATGATCTGGTTTCCTCTTTGGGTAAGGCTACCGTCTACTTCGGTGAGCAATGACCTGTTTTGTTCTGTCAAAAAGAATCCGGGAGCAATGGCATTGACCCGGAAGTCTGGTCCATACTTGGTATTGAGCTCTACTGCCATCCATTTGGTCAGGTTATCGATAGCAGCTTTGGCAGAAGCATAGCCCACTACACGGGTCATCGGTCTGCTTGCCGCCATGGAAGAGATGTTGATGATATTTCCTTTGCCATTTGGCAGCATCAAGGGAATGAAGTGCTTGATGGGGATAAAAGTCCCCTGATAATTCAAATCCATCACATTTTTTACAGCCTCAACTGACAATTCACCTATCGTCTGATCCGGCCTGACCACAGCACCTGGCAAGTTTCCTCCGGCAAGGTTGATAAGAATATCAACGGTTCCATACCTCGACTGAATCTGTCTTGCTGCAGCTTCAACTTGAGGTTCTTTGGTCACATCCGCTAAAAACCCGTCTGCTTTCCCGTTTCTGGACCTGATTTCGCTGACCAATTTTTCAACTTTTGATGCTGTCCTGCCAATAACCAGTACGTTGGCTCCTTCTTTGGAAAGGTGAAAAGCCATCGCTTCGCCTAAAACTCCGGTGGCACCGGTTATGATTATTTTTTTATCCGTGATATCAAACATGCTTTTTTGGGTTAATTGCCAAAATCGAAGAATTCGTTGGCATTGTTATAACAGATGTCGCTGATGATCTTTCCAATCCACTGCTCATCATTCGGTAATTCTCCATTTGCGATATCCCTTCCGAATAAATTGCATAAAATCCTTCGGAAATATTCATGCCGTGGAAAGGAAAGAAAACTCCTGGAATCTGTAAGCATCCCCACAAAACAGGAAATCAAGCCAATATTGGACAGTGAATTGATCTGTTTTTCCATGCCGTCTTTTTGATCCAAAAACCACCAAGCCGACCCAAACTGAATTTTTCCTTTGACACTTCCATCGTTGAAATTGCCTGCCATGGTAGCGATTACTTCATTGTCTGAAGGATTGAGGTTGTAGATGACGGTCTTGGCCAATTGGTCTGATTTATCCAATTCATTTAGAAATCCCGATAGGGCAGAAGCCTGACTGAAATCCCCAATGGAATCAAATCCGGTGTCGGGTCCCAATTTGGTAAGACTTCTGGTGTTGTTGTTTCTCAAAGCACCCAAATGGAACTGTTGTACCCAACCTTTGGCATGGTACATTTTTCCCAATTCTATCAATGTCCGGTATTTGAAGAATGAGATTTCTTCTTTGCTGAGAACCTGTGCCGAAATTGCTTTCTTGAATATGGTGTCCAAATCAAGCTTTGAATCCGGTTCAAAGTACAGGCTTTCCAAACCATGGTCAGAAAGCCTTCCACCCACCTGATGAAAAAATTCTATCCTGTTTTGAAGTGCTGCCAAAAGATCATCATAGGAATTGATGGAAATGGAAGAGGCTGCAGATAGCTTTTCGATATAGCTGTGATAAGTCAAGGGATTTTCAACCGCAAAGGCTTTATCAGGCCTGAAAGCCGGTTTCATTTTTAAACCTGTTCCTTGTTTGGCAAAATTCTGATGATGGATCAGGTTGTCGGTAGGATCGTCCGTGGTGCAGACCACCTTCACATTCATTTTTGACAGCAATCCTTGGGTACTGAATTCGGGAGATTGAAGTTGACTGTTGGTCAGGTCATATATTTCCCTTGCATTGTTTTGATTCAGTGTATCATGTATTCCAAAATAACGCATCAGTTCCAAATGTGTCCAATGGTATAGCGGGTTTCGCATGGTATAGGGAACGGCATAGGCCCATTTTTCAAATTTTTCCCAATCACTTGCCTGTCCTGTTATGTATTCTTCGGAAATACCCAAAGCCCGCATTGCCCTCCATTTATAATGATCTCCTGCAAGCCAAATAGAGGTGATATTTTCGAAAATTTTATTCTCTGCTATTTGATCCGGGGCCAAATGATTGTGGTAATCAATGATGGGTTGGCTGGCAGCATATCCATGGTATAGAGTCTTTGCATACTTATTTTCCAGCAAAAAATCTTCTGTTATAAATGATGGGTTTACTCTTGAAATTGACACAGGCATAGGTTTCAATGATTACAAAGATAAGGTCAATTTAAACCATTAAAGAGAATTCCAATTAACCATTCTTCAAATTTTGATGCAAACGATTTCGGGCCAAAGGCTCAATTTTAACAGGAAGATCAAAGATTTGTGATTATTTTGCTGATTGGCCAAAAGGATGGTTATATTAAATCCGAATTATTGGTTTGCAAAGAAAAAATGACAGAAGTCAACATCAAATACCTCGCTGCAAAACTGAAACTCTCCCCGTCAACGGTCTCCAGAGCGCTCAATGACAGCTATGAAATCAGCCAACCGACCAAAGATAGAGTCATTGCAATGGCCAAAGAGCTCAATTACCAGCCAAACCCATTTGCAAGAAGCCTAAGGGAACAAAAAAGCAAAACCATTGCAGTCATTATCCCAGAAAGGATCAATAATTTTTTTAGTCAGGTGATAGATGGAATTGAAGAAATCACCCAAGAATATGGCTACCATCTTTTGGTCTACAGTACACATGAAAATGTGGAAACGGAAAGAAAAATAGTCTCTTACCTTTTAAATGGAAGGGTCGATGCGATCGTGATGTCTGTTTCCAGTCAGACAAAGAAAATAGACCATTTGGAGACAGTTTATTCAAAAGGAGTACCCCTGATATTTTTTGACCGGATATGTCAGGAAATCCCAACGACAAAATTTATCAGCAACGATTATGAGAATGGGTTTAAAGCTACTGTCCACCTCATTGAAAAGGGTTGCAAAAAGATTTTCTTTTTGATGTTGTCAAAAGAAATATCAATAGGGAGAGAAAGGTTGCGTGGATATCAGGATGCACTCAAGAAATATGGCTTGCCCTATGAAGAAAATTGGATTGTCCAATGCAGTCAATCCGAGGAGGCCAATATCAAACTGATAGCCAAGATTCTATACGGCTTGGACAGACCGGATGGAATTTTGGCTTCTGTGGAAAAGTTAGCCATTGCGACTTACTATGCAGCTCGCGAAACAAAACTTGAAATGGCAAAGGATTTTAAAATGGTAAGTTTTTCCAATATGAAAATTGCAGGTTTATTAAAACCGTCTTTAACCACCATTTCCCAGCCGGCCTTTGAGATTGGATCCGAAATGGCCAAGCTACTCATGAAAAAACTGACCAAACCCAATCAACCTGCTTTTGAAAACAAGGTCATCCAAATGCCTTCACAAATAGATTTTAGAGAATCATCAAACTGAGAAATAAATAAAAAAACCCTATCAGAATTTTCCGATAGGGCAGTTTAATAGGTTCATGTGAGAAATTAGATTTTCAATTTAGGTTCCCAGCCCTTTTCATATTGCCTTGACCAAAGCTCCATTCCTTTTTTATTTTTGATGTGACCGTTTGTAGGATCACATTCGAAATTTTCCCCGATTCGGTGGGAGATATTTGCCAAATGACAAAGCAAGGTACTGACCGCACCTTCATCGATGGTGGAGTTTTGTTTTTCTTTTCCTCTGATGGCTTCAAAAAAGTTCATAATGTGGACTGTAGTCATATCGCCTCCGCCGCCAAGATTGGTGCTTCCTTCGACATTTCCTGTTTTGACTTCTTTGATTAGCTTGCCATTACGGTCAAAGAGCCTGTACAATTCCCTATTCACAAATACAGAACCTTCAGATCCATAGATGATAGTTCCTCTGTCAGAACCATAAGTGGCGTAGTTGTTCCTGCTTTTTCCATCCCATAAGATGGTCTTGTCACCCTCAAATTTGAAAGTAGCAAGCATCGTATCGGACATCGTCCAACCGTCATTGACAAAATGGTACTTGCCTGAATCTACGGTCACATGCTTGGGGTACTCCACCTGAAGCGCCCAACGTGCCACGTCCAATTCATGGGTGGCATTATTTCCTGTTTCCGCTGTCCCATAATCCCAACCATACCAATGCCAGTTATAATCCCATGTGTTGTGGGTATAACTTCTCCTTGGTGCCGGTCCCTGGAATAGCTCCCAATCCAATCCTTCAGGTGGATTGGCTGCCGTCTGCAAGGGAACTTCGCCCCGGCCATTGATATAAAAAGCAGTAGCCCTAAATGCTTTACCAATAATACCATTATGAATCTGATTGATGATTTCGATGGTATGGTCAGAGGACCGCTGTTGGTTACCCATTTGGATTACCTTGTTGTACTTATTTTTATAAGCAATCAATAATTCACCTTCCCAAGGATTGTGGCTGCAAGGTTTTTCTACATAGACATGTTTTCCGGCTTCCACAGCCATCCATGTCCCGGGCGCATGCCAATGGTCAGGGGTAGCATTGATAAGCACATCTATTTCCTTGTCTTCAATGACTTTAAGGATGCTGTTTTCAAGCTTTGGTGTATAATCTATATGCTTGGAAAAACTCGCCGCAGCTTTCTCCCTTTGGGATTTCATCACATCGCATAGGGTTACGAGTCGGACATTGCTTTTTGGCAATGCAATCGGCTCATAAAATGCGCCTAATCTTCTTCCCAATCCTGCTATGGCGACATTGAGACGGTCATTGGCACCGATGATATTTCCATAGCTTTTGGCTGAAAATCCAACTGCTCCCAAATAGGAAACCCCTGCTGTGGCCAAAGCTGCTTTTTTGATAAATTCCCTTCGGTTTTTTTTATTGTTGTCCATGGTTATTGGGTTAATTTCTTCAGTTCCTTGATTTTTATGTTTTTGAAATGTACTTCATTTCCGTGATCCTGCAGCAGGATATGCCCTTCGGGTGCTTCGCCAAAATTTTCCCAGATTTTATATTTACTGATGGCAACCAGTTTTTTGTATTCCTCCGAACCCCTCACATATGCTACCACTTTGACCCCGTTGAGGTAATGTTCTACTTTGTTGTCAGGATAAACCACCACACGGCCCTTGTTCCATTCTCCCGGGCCTTTTACAAAACGTGGCTGCTTGTCAGCCTTGATCAGATCGTAGAGAGAAGCCAAAGTCCTGTTGCCTTCGATTCCCATTTTGGCATCAGGATGGTTCTCGTCATCCAATATCTGGTATTCCAATCCAATAGCCGAACCTGAGGTCTGTTCATTGAGTGTGACAAAATATTTCAAGCCACTATTTGCCCCTTCGGTAAATTTGAAATCAAAGGCCAGGTCAAATGCACTGTATTTGTCTGTTGTGACAATGTCTCCGAAATTGCTGGATTCACCCCCATCTGCACTTTCGACCATCAGGATGCCGTCTTTGATATGCCATCCTTTTTCGGGAAATGTCTCTTTATTGGCACTTTTCCAGCCTTCAGAATTCTGTCCGTTGAAAAGCAATTTCCATCCTTTGGATTTTTCCAATTCAGTCAATTCATTCAGGCCTGTATTGACCACAAAAATATCTCCGGTAAATGGAGTAGGGTTCAGGTTCTCGGTTTGTACCCTTACATTTCTGAAATAGGTTTTATTGCCTTCATCTTCAGGCTTGTTGATACTGTGAACCTGCAGTCCTATAAATCCCTTTGCATCCATGTCATCGACCACATAGGCGACTTCTTGGCCATTGACCCATGTTTTTATTTCTTTTCCAATCGCCTCGATACGGTAGGAATTCCATTCCCCCATTTTAAAAGCTGACTTTGCCGCCGGATTCATGTCTAAAGGATACAGCCAACCCCTTCTTGCCTCATCGTACAATCCGCCTGACCAAGCCCTTTCTGTAGGATCTGCCTCGATCTGATACCCAAAGACCAAACCTTGCCCGTCTTTGCCTGCGGGATCATATTGCCCTCTTGCCATGACACCGGAATTGCTTGAAAGGTCCTCGATTTTGAGATCCAATTCCAATATAAAATCACCAAATTCCTGCTCTGTGACCAAAAAAGTGTTGGGCGTATTCGCTTTTGCATATCCTACAACTTCTCCATTTTCAATTTTGAATCCAGCCTCTCCGCCCAAGATTTTCCATCCCTTAAGATCTTCACCGTTAAATAATTCGGTCCACCCATCCGCTGTTTTTGTTTCCTTGGGTTGACAGGAAAAAATTGCCATAAAACAAACTAGAGATAGTAATTGAATTGAAATTCTATTCATAAAATTGGGTTTTGTTTCAGATACCAAAGTCCTTAAAAACAAGGTCATTTTCAAGGTTATCAAGTTCTAAATTACGCAATCGATTTCGAGTTGGCTATTGTCAAACTTTATTTTAACAAGGTAAAAAATTATAAAAGAATAAAATTCCCGGAATTGACAAAAGGGAAATAAGGTGTTTGAGCCAATACTCCCAAGTGAAGAAATGCTCCTCCAAAATTCTACTACATCCTTTTGGGAATTTCTTTCTTTCAGTTTGATTTGGTTTCTGTTATATTGAAATCCAATCCATAGAATTCTTGTTAACAATCCTCCCAAAATAAAACCTATGAAAACCAAATCTCTAAGTTTTTTCAATTTCATCCTGATATTTCTATTAGGATCATATTCACCCTCATTTGCACAGCAGATCAATACCAAACCCATACTCTCTCCATGGGCCGAAAATGTGGATTCCAATGCGCCGCATCCTGAATATCCAAGGCCTCAGATGGTCAGAGGAAGTTGGAGAAACCTCAACGGCCAATGGGATTACGCCATTTTGGAAAAAGGAAATGGAGCTCCGGTAACTTTTGATGGAAAGATCACTGTTCCTTTTCCTGTCGAATCTTACCTTTCGGGAGTGACCAAAGCGGTTGGTGCAGAAAAGGAATTGTGGTACGATAAGGTCATTCAGGTTTCCAATACTGAAAGAAAAGGGAAGGTTTTGCTTCACTTTGGAGCAGTGGATTGGGAATCAGAGGTTTTTGTGAATGGAAAATCCGTAGGCAAACATCAGGGAGGATACGATCCTTTTTCATTTGACATCACAGATTTTCTAGCCAAAGGTGTGGATCAAAAAATCACGGTAAGGGTTTGGGATCCTAGTGACAAAGGCCCACAGCCTCGCGGAAAGCAGGTCAACCAACCCAGAGGGATTTGGTATACACCTGTAACAGGCATTTGGCAGACTGTGTGGTTGGAATTTGTTCCAACTACCTACATCAGCCACATCAAAACTACTCCAGATTGGGACAACGGGACTTTTCAATTTTCCATAAATGCCAATACTTCAGATCCGACTTTGACTTATAAAATTACTGCGATGGACAAAGGGGTCAAAGTCGCTGAAAGTACCGAGGGTTTTGGAAAAGAATCAATCCTTAAAATCCCAAACCCAATCAGTTGGTCATTGGAGAATCCACACCTATATGACTTTGAAATCAGCTTGCTTAAAGGTAAAAAGGTCCTTGACAAAGTTACTTCCTATGGCGCCTTGAGAAAGGTTTCCATTGTTTATGATTCCAAAGGAATGCAGCGTTTTGCATTAAATGACCAGCAGGTATTCCACTATGGTCCTTTGGATCAGGGTTGGTGGCCGGATGGATTGTATACTGCGCCTACTGACGAAGCATTGGCTTTTGATATCATCAAGACAAAAGAATTAGGCTTCAACATGATCAGAAAACATGTCAAAGTCGAGCCGGCCCGCTGGTATTATCATTGTGACAAGATGGGGATTATGGTTTGGCAGGACATGCCGAGCGGGGATATGGGAAATAGATGGGAACAAAAGCTAGGCGTAATCGGAAAAGGGACTGATCGGGAAAGGACTTCGGAATCCGAAGCCATTTACAAAAAGGAATGGAAAGCCATCATCGATGCCAATTACAACTTTCCTTCCATCGTGGTTTGGGTTCCTTTCAATGAAGCTTGGGGTCAGTTCAAAACCCATGAGATATCTGATTGGACCAAATCCTATGATCCGACAAGATTGATCAACAGCGCCAGCGGAGGGAATTTTGAGCTGAAAGGTGCAAAAATCGCTGGTGATATCTTGGACGTTCACAACTATCCGGATCCGGTGATGCCTTCTGCTGAGTTGTTTGGGAAGATCCAGATCCTTGTTTTGGGAGAGTTTGGCGGATTGGGATTACCGGTAGAAGGGCATACCTGGCAGGAAAAAGACAATTGGGGATACCAAAGTTTCAAGTCCAAAGAAGAACTGTTGGACAGGTATAAAATCCTGATGAAAGACCTGCAAGACCTGATTCCAAAGGGCTTGGCTGCAGCTGTCTACACCCAAACGACAGATGTCGAAATTGAGACCAACGGAGTCATGACTTACGACCGGAAAGTGATCAAGATGCCTGTGGATGTTTTGAAAAAGCTGCATGGGGAGTTGTATAGGTAATTTTATATGGTTATCTGTTTCTTTGCCTGTAACTCTTTGTTATTCTTCAAGCGTGACGGAAGACGGAAGTCGGAAGACCGATGTATCGGACATTTCAGTTTGGAGGCAAGATTTAATGTAAATAACCAATCTACAGGCGAGAAAAGTAAAACTGAGGATTCTTGGAAGGAGCTTTTTGGAGCTTGGGAATCAACAGAAAGTTCAAAATAAATATAGAAATTGAGAATTGGACATCATGAAAAATAATCTCTTTAGGTTTTGTTTAATTTTTATATTCATAATAGTCGCAATTATATCTTGCTCTCCCGAAAAAAAATCCACAGAAATCCAACTCTCGGGCAATCCGATTTTTGAAGGATGGTATGCCGATCCGGAGGCTATCATCTACGGTGATACATACTGGATTTACCCAACTTATTCTGACAAGTTTTCCAAACAGGTCTTTATGGATTGTTTTTCTTCGAAAGACCTGGTTAATTGGACCAAACATGAGCGGATCATCGACACCGCGGCGGTCCAATGGGCTGATTCAGCGATGTGGGCACCCGGCGTCATTGAAAATAAAGGGAAGTATTACCTTTTCTTTGCGGCCAACGATGTCCACGAAGGTCAGGTTGGAGGCATCGGCGTGGCCGTGGCCGACCAACCTCAAGGACCATTTAAGGATTTGCTTGGTAAGCCCTTGATCAATGACATCGTAAACGGCGCACAGCCTATTGATCAGTTTATCTTCAAAGACAAGGATGGAGGGTTTTTGATGTATTATGGAGGTTGGGGTAAGTGTAATGTGGTCAGATTAAATGATGATTTTACAGGTCTGCTTCCTTTTGAAAATGGAGAATATTACAAAGAAGTGACTCCTGAAAGTTATGTCGAAGGACCATTTATGTTTGTCCGCGATGACAAATATTACTTCATGTGGTCAGAAGGGGGTTGGACAGGTCCTGATTACAAAGTAGCCTATGCGATTTCAGACAGCCCTTTTGGACCGTTTGAAAGAATCGGAGTGGTGCTCGAGCAGGATCCTGAAGTAGCAACAGGGGCAGGACACCATTCGGTTTTGTTCGAACCCAAGTCCGACCAATACTTTATGGTTTACCATAGAAGGCCATTGGGTGAGACAGACGGGAACCACCGTGTAACCTGCATCGACAAAATGGAATTTGACGAAAAAGGTTTTATCAAGCCTGTTAAAATTTCTTTTGAAGGAGTGGCTGCCAATCCATTGTAGCACATACGATTATGATTGAAGTAAAACATCTTTTCCATGAATTGGACATCCTTCTGATTGACTTGCTCAAAAGTCTAAAAGCATCCGACTGGGATAAACCTACTTCAGCAAAACTTTGGAATGTGAAGGATATTGCCTCGCATTTATTGGATACCAACCTGCGCACGTTAAGCATCCAAAGAGATAGACATGTTGGAGAAAAGCCTCCAAAGATCAATGGCTATGATGATTTGGTCACTTGGCTCAACCAATTGAATGCAGATTGGATCAAAGCCACCAAGAGGCTAAGTCCAAATGTTATGATTTCACTTTTGGAAAGTACTGGGAAAGAGGTTTCTGAGTATTATGTGGGCCTTCCTGATATGGAAGAAGCGATATTTTCAGTGGCGTGGGCAGGGGAGGAGAAGAGCTTGAATTGGATGCATCTCGCAAGGGAATACACCGAAAAATGGCATCACCAACAGCAAATCAGGGACGCGGTTGGCAAAAAGGGACTTTTTGAAAAGAGATTTTTTGAACCTTTGATGGATACATTTATGATGGCTTTGCCTTTTACATTTGCTGAAGAAAATGCAGCAAATGGCACCGTGATAGAAGTCAGGATTGCCGGTGAGTTTACAAAATCCTGGTGGCTTGAAAAAAACCAAGATCATTGGAAGTTACTCAAGCAGGGAAGTAACACGCCGACTTCCATTGTCCAATTAGAAGATAAAATAGCTTGGAAACTTTTTTGCAAAAACCTTCGGCCGGATGAAGTTTTGGGTCAAGTGGATATTTCAGGAGATTTCACTTTGGGAAGAAAAGTCCTTGATATGGTGTCAGTCATGGCTTGACAAAACCAAACAAAGCCGGGTGCCAATGCCAGAAATTGGGTTTCCCCCTTCGGCAAGCTCAGGGAACGGAGATTCTGTGTTGAGAGGGGGGGGGAGGAAAAAGCGGCGCAGCCGCTTTTTCCTCCCCCCATCCCTAGAACAACCTCGGTGGCCGAGCTTGCCGAGGCCAAATTATAGTGACCTCCATGTCATTCCTTTTCTGAATGTTTTGAAAAAAATGTTAAATACTACCAATGATGTGAAAATCCTTTTCGTCACTCTGAGTGTAGCGAAGAGTCTCAAAAAATAATGAGATTCTTCACCTTCACAAGCTGCGGTTCAGAATGACGCAATAACCGTCATTCTTTTTCTGAATGTTTTAAAATGTGAAGGCCTCAGGATGACGCTACACCAATCGTCATTACAAAAAGCAAAAAGGAAATGATCGGTAAATCCTACCAACCACCTCCCAATGCCTTATACAATCTGACAGTGGATACAAGCTGATTTTCCAAAGCCAAAGATTTTTCAAATTCTGAATTGAAAAACTCCCTTTCTGCATCAAGGACCTGTAGGAATGAGGTATAGCCATTGTCATATAGCGCCTTGGAGAGCATCAAGGATTTTTCAGTGGCCGCAACTTGGGTTTTCCTTGCTTCAAATTCATTGCTATAAGTTCTGATTTCTGCCAATGAATTTTCAACTTCCGCAAAAGCCGTCAGTACTGTCTTCTCATATTGAAATCCCAACTGAGAAGCTTTGGCCCTTTCAGCTTCTACCCGTCTTTTGTTTTGTCCAAACCTGAAAAACGGCCCGACCAATTGACCGGAAACAACACCAAGAACAGCCTGACTTCCAAACAATGTTGAGATTTGGGGACTTGCCACACCCAATAATCCTGTCAAGCTGAGAGATGGAAACCGCAAAGCAACGGCAACACCTATTCGCTCTGTCTGTGCAATCAATTGCTGCTCAGCAATCTTGATATCGGGTCTTCTTTCAAGCAATTCAGAAGGCAATCCACTTGGAATTTCCAATGGAAACTGCTGTTGGTTATTTTCCAAGCCTCTTGATATCGGAATATAGGTTCTTCCCAACAAGACATTAAAGGCATTTTCAGTGAGGATGATATTTCGCTCAAGACTGTATATCTGTGCTTTTGCAACAGCAGCTATTTGCTCTGCCTGTAGTTTATCCAATTCAGACACATTCCCCTTTTCAAACCGGGCGGTGATAATTTTCAAATATTCCAAGCGGGTTTCATAGGCCCGTTGGGCGATTTCCAGTCTTTCATCCAATCCCCGAAGTCTGAAATACAATTCTGCCACTTGGGCGACCAAACTGATGTACAAAGATTTTCTTGTTTCCTCTGTAGCCATCAATTCAGCATAGGCAGCCCGGTTGGCGTGACGGAGCTTACCCCACAGGTCGATTTCCCATGATACATTGCCCAACAATCCCACCATATTGGGTGAAAAAGTCACGCCTGCCTGTTCGGATAAATTTCTGAATTCAGTAGTCCTTCCCATGGCACTGTAATCAAGGAAAGGATAGAGATTGGCTTTGTTATATCCTAAAATAGCCTTTGCCTCTTCCACCCGGTAAACAGCCGTCATCAGGTCGAGGTTAGAATCAATCGAAGTTTGTATCAGACTTTGCAACAAACTGTCCTGATAAACCTCCCACCACTTCAAATTTGTGATAGAATTAGTTTGGGATATAGCTTGTACATAGCCAACAGGCTTTTGGGTTTCAGGTCTGGAATATCTTGGTCCTACAGCACAGCCATATAAAGCAATCAGGACAAACAGGAGAAAATATATATTCTTCATATCAATGAGCCGGTTCTGATGGTGAAATGGGGGCATCTGACTTTTTCTTTTTCCCTCCAATGCTTTCGATAAGTACATATAATCCCGGAACCACAATGACCCCGATTATGGTAGCGATTAAGGTACCGCTGAATACCGCCATTCCCATGACTTTTCGGGCTTCCGAGCCTGCGCCTGAGGCAGTCAATAAAGGAACAACACCTAGCATAAAAGCAAGGGATGTCATTATGATCGGCCTCAATCGAAGTTTTGCCGCTTTTAGTGCAGCCTCCAAGAGTGGCGTTCCACCTTCATATTCCATTTTGGCAAATTCCACAATCAGGATGGCGTTTTTGGCGGTAAGACCGATGAGCATCACCAATCCGATTTGGGCAAAGACATTGTTGACATAGCTCGAACTCCAAAAACCTCCCAACCACAAGCCGAGATAGGCCCCAAGGATAGCCGCAGGAACCCCCAACAATACGCTGAAAGGCAGTTTCCAGCTTTCATATTGCGCAGCGAGAATCAGAAACACAAAGACCAAAGCCATCAAGAACATGGTACTTCCGGTGCCTTCAGCGGCTTTTTCCTGATAAGACATGTTGCTCCATGCGATGCTGAGTTCTTTTGGCAGCCCGGCAGCCACTTCTTCCAAGGCCTTGATGGCTTGCGAGGAGCTGAATCCTGCCTTCGGAGCTCCTGAGATTTCAGCCGAACGGTACATGTTAAATCTGTTTGTAGTGGCGGGTCCTGAAATATCTTCCACAGTGGTTACCGTACTCAAGGGAATAATTTCCCCTTTCTTACTTCTCACATAATATTTGGACAAATCGGAGGGGTCGAGACGATCTTCTCCTTCGGCTTGTACAAAGACCTTGTATTGCCTGCCAAATCTGTTGAAATCATTCAGATACGCACTTCCCAAATATGTTGAAACAGTGCTTGTGATCTCTGCCAGGTCAATTCCTAATTTTTCGGCTTTATCGTAATCGATTCTGATTTTCTTTTGGGGAACATTGGACCGAAAGAGGGTAAAGATATTGCCGATTTCAGGTCTCTTTTTCGCTTCAGCTATAAACAGCTGCGCCTGTTCATCCAAAAACTGCGGTGTATTTCCTGACCGATCCTGAAGCTGAAGGGTAAAACCGGCGGAGGTTCCAAGACCTTCGATCGGCGGCGGTCCAAAAGCAATGGCCGAGGCCTCTGACACCAAATTCCGGAAGGCAAAATTGGTTGCAGCTACCAATTCTTTTGCTGTTCGGCTTCTTTCATCCCATGGTTTCAGTGAAATAAACACAAAAGCATTGTTGGTAGAATAAGAACCTGTGATCAAACTGTACCCCAGTACCATGGTCGAATATTCGATTTCTTCAAATCCTGAAAGAATATTTTCAACCTTTTTAGCTACCTGATCAGTTCTTTCAATGGAAGCGGCATCCGGCAATTGGATGTTTACCAAATAATAACCTTCGTCTTCCTCCGGTAAAAATCCTCCAGGAATTCCTTTGCCCAACAAAACCACAAAGACCATGACAACCCCGATGATTATTGCCGAGCGGATTGATTTTCTAGCCACGATCCCGGCAACACCTGTATATCCCAAAGTGAATTTGTCAAAGACTCTGTTGAAACCGTTGAAGAACTTTTGGAGTCCTCCATTCGATTCTTTCTTTGGCTTTAAAAGTATGGCACAAAGCGCCGGGCTTAGGGTCAAGGCATTGAATGCAGAAAACAAAACCGAAATGGCAATGGTGATGGCGAATTGCTGATACAAACGACCTGTGATACCTCCTGCAAAAGCTACAGGCACAAATACTGCTGCAAGAATCAGGGCTATGGCAACCACAGGGCCACCGACTTCTTTCATGGCTTTTTGGGTGGCTTCCTTCGGCTTCATGCCATGTTCTATATTGTGCATCACGGCTTCTACCACCACAATCGCATCATCCACCACCAGACCGATAGCCAAAACCAAACCGAGCAAAGACAAAACATTGACCGAAAATCCCAAAAGAGGGAAAATGATAAAGGTGCCCAGCAAAGAAACCGGCACTGTCAGCAAAGGAATCAAAGTTGCCCTCCAATCCTGAAGGAATAAGAACACCACCAAAATCACCAAAAATACCGCTTCAAAGAGTGTATGGATAATTTCTTCTATACCGACAGAAATTGCCCGGGTAGTATTCAATGATACTTCATATTGGAGGTCTTCGGGAAAATAGTTTACCAAATCATTCATGGTGTTTTGCACATCCTCGGACACCTCCAGTGCATTGGAACCGGGGATTTGAAAAACGACTATGGTTGAGGCAGAATTTGCATTCAACCTACTTGAAGAACTGTAATTGTCCATTCCCAATTCAATTCTGCTGATGTCTTTCAACCTGACTATAGATCCTTTTTCATCAGATTTGACAATGATATTGCCGAATTCCTCTTCTGTCACCAATCTTTCCTGCAGCGCAACCGTGTAGGTGTAATCGACACCCGGAGGGGTCGGGGCTGCTCCGAATTTTCCGCCTGGAGATATGGCATTCTGCTTTCTCACCGCATTGGAAACATCATTTACCGTAAGATCGAGTTTGGTGAGTTGGTCGGGATTCAACCATATCCTCATCGAATAATCAGCCCCACCAAATAGGAAAACGTCACCAACGCCTTTGAGTCGCTTCAGTTGGTCGACGATATTGATATTGGCATAATTGTTCAGGAAAAGTCCGTCATAAGTTTTGTTGGGAGAAGTAAGAGAAACGAGCATCAAAGGAAAAACCAATGATTTCTTGGTCGTAACCCCAAAATTCTTGACCTCTGTCGGCATTTTTGCCGTGGCTTGGGATACACGGTTTTGGGTCAGCATGTTGGCATTGTCCAAATCAGTGCCCACCTCAAAAGAAACCTGAAGCGTCAGCGAACCATCTGCGGCATTTATGGATTTCATATAGAGCATGTTTTCCACCCCGTTCACCTGCTGTTCGATGGGTGTGGCAACTGCCTGTTCGACGTTGACGGCATTGGCACCTGTATAATTGGTGGTAACCTGAACCATCGGCGGGGTGATTTCAGGATATTTGGAAACGGGTATTCCCCGCAGGGTAATCAATCCCATGATGATCATCAGGATCGAAATCACCATTGCAACTATTGGCCTTCGGATGAAAAATTCACTCATAAAAACTGGTCTCAGTTAAAGGTTTTGACTTTATTGATTGGGGGAGTTCTCCGGCCATTTTTGCTCCACTGCTTCTATTTTGGCATCCGGTGTCAAACTTGCAGATCCTACGATGGCTATCCTGTCACCTGCCTTAATCCCTTTGGTAATGATCCATCCATCCTCATATTTTGGCCCCGTTTCCACAGGAACTGCCTTGATTGTACTGGAATCCGTCACAACAAAAACCCTTGAAATATGCTGTAACTGCATGACTGCCCGCTGGGGGACCATAATGGCGTCGGGAAAGGTCTTGATCAAAACCCTTGATTTTACAAATAGCCCCGGTCTCAATACGCCTCTGGAATTTGGAAATCTTGCTTCTATGGTCAAAGTTCCCGTTTTGGGGTCTACCTCTCTATCAGCAAAATCAACTTCGCCCGTCTCAGGATAAAGCGATCCATCCGCCATGATGAGTTGGATATTTTTCTTGGCTCTTTCCAATTCTTCAGTAGTCATTTGTGTCAGTCTGAGGTATTCCCTTTCACTGATCTGAAATCTTACCCGTACTGCACCGATACTGGATATGGTCGTCAAAACGGAAGTGGTACCTGACCTGGTGACATAATCACCCACTCTGAAATTGGAGATTCCCACCAATCCATCAAATGGGGCATATACCCTTGTATATCCAAATTCTATTTTGGCGTTTTCAAGAGAGGCTTCAGCAGCCCTAACCTGGGCTTGTGATGCTTCATACTTGGCTTTTGCATTGTCAAGGTCCTGCTTGCTCAAAGCATTCATATCAGCCAACGGCTTTACACGGCTGAGTTCACCTTCTGCACGCACCATTTCTGTCTGTGTGGCGGTCAATTGACTTCTGACTTGGTCGACCCTGTTTTTATACTGAATGTCGTCAATCACGTACAGCAAATCACCCTTTTTTACAAAAGAACCTTCTTCGAAATTAACAGAAGTGACCCAACCTTCCACCCTCGCCCTGATGTCAACATCAGATTCCCCAAATACCTGAGCTACAAACTCTTCATAAATCGGAACATCCTTTTGAATGGCTTTTACGACATTTACTTTTACAGGAGGAAGGACGATTTCCTCTTTTTTGGAACATCCCATAACCAGGCCGACTGTCACAAAAAACAATGTTGGCTTATACAGGGATCTGATATTGTTTGGATAAAATCTCATAATCTTGAAGGAATGAAAGTCGGAGACCTGAAGTTTTTTGAATTTAATTAGAGGAAATAAAATGGTATAAATTTTTTTCGATAGAACCCAAGTGGATGAATATTTCCTGATTTTTTGATTGCTGAATGTTTATTGATGAGGCTAAGTTTTCTTGGAATTAAAATTTGAATGCGTGGAGAAAATCTCGTGGGGTGCTAATTGGTTTCCAGAATTATTGGACTTAAAACCGGAAAATCATGATAGAAATTTAAACCAAATTAGACATTTAGAATTCCAAAATTGCAATTAGAAGGAAATATCCTCGTTTGTGCGACAATTATTTATGTTCGAAAATAGAAAGAAAAACCAAACATGACAATAATCAGGTTTGCGGTCAACAAAAAATATATGATATTCTATTTATCCTTACAAAATTTGGAATCCCAATCAAATTTCAGAACAGTGGGAATCTTCAACAGAGGGAAAAATGGAAAAAATACTGCATTTGGTTTTTTACTTCTTACTTTTTCTGGCTGTTTCTTCCTGCAATGAAACAAAGTCCCCGGAGGAAAAATCCATCCTCTCAAATCACAATGAAAAGGATTATATCAAGGCCATTCCGGGCGAAAACCAAGAACTTGATGTTGCACTTGTAAAAAAAGGAGAGGTGTTGGTGGCGTATTCGGATTGCTACGACTGCCATAAGGAGGATAACCGTGCCAAAGGACCGGCTTTCAGGGACATTGCCAAAAGATATCCTGCCAATCAAATTTATGTTGAACATTTGGCCCGGCAGGTGATCCGGGGAAGCAGAGGTTCTTGGGGATATCCTGTCATGAGTCCCCATCCCCAAGTAAAGAAAGAGGATGCGGAAGCCATGGTGACTTTCATCCTCTCTCTCAAGGGTCAGTGATTTTAGTTTATTTTACCGCAATGAGTGCTAAGGTTTTCGCAAGGTGCGGAGGTGGGATTGATTGATTTACCACAGAGGGCACAGGGAGCACAGAGAATAGGAGGTTTAATTTTCTCCCGCAGATATCGCAGATTGACGCAGAAGGTCTACAAACAATCAGTCCGCCGCGGCGGAGCGAAATAATAGTAGCCATGGGTAAGGTGCTAAATCAATCTTCATTCCTTCACAAATCCCCATGCACCGCAGCCAACGGTATATTGGAACAACAATTATGGATTTGAGTGTGAGTAGAATTATGTTATGCTACAATTATAAATAAGTTTAAAATTTTAACCTTAGCTTCAAAATTCGTATAATTGATAAAAAAGCCATGATCATAGAAAGAAGCAAAGATGAGGTGATATTCAGGTTGCCTGGCAACACCAACATAGACGATCTACAAGATTTGACTGACCTTTTTGAGTTTAAGGAAATATCCGGTAAATCGAAAGCTAAACAAAAAGAGGTGGATGATCTTGTGAAGGAAATAAAAAAAGGAAGATGGGAGAAATCCAAAGATAAACTTGGATTATGAGAATTGTAGTTGATACCAATGTGGTGTTTAGTGCAATGTTAAATTCAAACAGCAAAATTGCCAAGATTTTTCTCCATCCCAAAAGCAAATTTAATTTTTACGCTACCGAAAGGTTATTAGATGAAATTGAGGAACACTCCGAAAAATTAATGAAGCTATCAGGATACTCCGAAGCTGAGTTTAAAAGGATTTTGGCTATTTTTACCCGTAAAATCAGGTTTATAAATTTAAGATTAATTCCTAAAAATGTTTTTGAAAAAACTTTGGTCCTAACTGAAGATGTCGATATCGACGACACAGAATTTGTAGCTTTGACGGAACACATTAAGGGTAAGTTTTGGAGTGGGGACAAAGCATTGCAAAAAGGACTCAAAAATAAAGGATGGAATAGATTTATTACAACAGATCAGCTTTTTGGGATAATTGATTTAAAATAAATGTGAAATAAACTTTTTTAGGCAAATTAAAACTTAGTCGAAAGTTCAAAAATATAATAAAACATACAATGGATTCAAGAGCAACCAATCCTGCTGTTTTTCTTTCCTAGTCCTTTCCTCTTTCCTCTTATCCTTATCCTATGCGGCTCTCTTATCCTCTGAGGATTTGCTTGAGGAAATATTTTTTAACCGCAAAGGACGGCAAGGTTTCGCAATGGTCGCAAAGGGTCTAGGAGCTCTAGCCCCATCGGGGCGAAATATTGGTAGCCATGGGTAAGGTGCTAAATCAATCTTCATTCCTTCACAAATCCCCATGCACCACAGCCCATGGTTAAATAGGAATTCCGTTATTATTATTTCGGTTACGGATTTTATAAATAGGAGAACCTCCAATACCGAAATGGTAGGGGTGTTTTTTCTAATACAATTGTTTAATCTATTCTTTATGGATTGTTTTCTGTCACTTTTTGTCTTACCACAAAAAGTAACCATCCCGATAGCTATCGGGAGGCAAGAAATTTTAATCCTATCCACACACAATACCACCGCCGGCCCGGAAAAATTTCTGGCAGCCCACCAGTGTTTCATAATATTACTTTTTCGAAAGAGGAAGATTACTCTCTGCCGATGTTTGTGTCTCCACAAACATATTTTTTCTCTGTGGCTCTGCGTGAGGTATTTTTCCATTTACCAGAAAAAAGCCCCGTCGGGGCGAAATAATAGTAGCCATGGGTAAGGTGCTAGGACTAACCATATACTATCACAAATCTCCCTGCACCGCAGCCCATGGAAAAAAGAAGTGCATTAGTGGGGTATTTCGGTCATGGATTTTGTAAAATAGTAGAATCCTGATTACCGAAATGGTAGGGGTATTCTAGTAAGTTACTTCAAGGATTGTGTAGATGGAATGTAGCTCAAGGGTAACCCGGAGGCGGAGTATCCCTAGCTAGGACACGGAGTATCCCTAACTCAGACACGGAGTATGGGTAGCGGGAGTATAGGAAATGGTGGGCGGGACTATACCTGAGGGGTAGGGGAACATGCCCAAATACCATGACATGATTCTACTTTGGAATATTTCACTACTATCAGTTTTTTGAAAAATACCCTGTTTACGGGATAGGGAACAAAACATTTTTTGAACTAGATTAGCAAATCAGAAATTAAATCCTCTAGTGAAATACCTACATGGCCAAACAGAGGATGATTTTGATTTTGCAGTTCGCTTTATTTCCCTGAAATCAGAATTGGAAGCGCAGTTGCAGGAGGAAGCCCAACTCAATGAAATCATTGCAGAAAACCTCAATAAAATAGAGATGCCATGAAGAAAGCCTATCCTGATTTACGATTAGTGCAAGTAGGGCTTGCACAAACTGATATTGAATTTGATTTAATGGTATCGCAAAATTCGATACCTTCTAAACAAAGTCTCGGAGGCGCTCGGCCAATTGTTTTTAAAGAAAGGGAATTAGATAAAAAAAGCAATGTGCAAAAAATGCATATTCCTGTTTCTGATAAAACGGTTGTCAATTATAATCTGGAGGTTATCATCTCAGTTCGTTACCGTGTCAAGTCCAAACAAGGCACCCAATTCCGGATTTGCGTGAATAATTAAAAAATAGTAATCCTATGGAGTTCACCATAAGCCATATAGAAAACAAAATTTTCACTGTAAGAGGGATGCAGGTAATGCTCGATAGTGATTTGGCACTTCTTTACGGAACAGAAACTAAGTTTATAAACAGAGCAGTAAAAAGAAATCCTCTTAGATTTCCTGATGCTTTTATTTTTCAATTAACAGAAAGAGAATGGATTGACTTGAAGTACCATTTTGGAACCTCAAGTGAACATGGGGGCAGAAGAACAATGCCATATGTATTCTCAGAACAAGGGGTATCTATGCTTTCTGCTGTTTTAAATACTGATTTTGCCATTCAAGTAAGCATCCAAATCATGCAAGCCTTTGTTTCAATGCGGAAGTTCCTGATAAACAATGCTTCTGTTTTTCAGCGACTTGACCAAGTTGAACTCAAACTTCTGAAAACAGATGAGAGGCTGGAACAGATTTTTAAAGCCTTAGAAGCCGGACAGCCCAAACCCGACAAGGGCATCTTCTTCGAAGGACAGATTTTTGATGCCTATGTATTTGTGGCAGACCTCATCAAAAAGGCAAAAACAAACATTATTCTGATAGACAATTATGTGGACGAAACTGTGCTGAACTTGATGGTAAAGCGTCCTAGAAACGTTACGGCTACAATTTATACCAAAACCTTAAGCAAGCAGTTTCAGCTTGACGTCACCAAACATAACAGTCAATATCCTGAAATAAAAGCAGTAGAATTTAGCGAAGCCCATGACCGATTTTTGATTATAGATGGAAAAGAACTTTACCATATTGGTGCATCGCTCAAGGACCTAGGCAAAAAGTGGTTTGCCTTTTCGAGAATGGATTCGTTTGTCAACGAAGTCCTGCAAAAATTAAAAGAAGGAGAAAAAGACGGATAACGTCTGAACAGCCTAGCAAGGAAAGTGAAACTGACAGCCGAAGACTGTGATACGCTTTTCCATGAAAGAAGGAGTTCTAGTATCGGTAGGACAAGGTGGGTGGGACTATACCGGAGAGGTAGGAGAACATGCCCAAATACCATGAGATGATTCTACTTTGGAATATTGCACTTCTATCAATTTTTTGAAAAATACCCTGATCACGGGATGGGGAAAAAAGAGATTTTAGGAGTAGATTAGCAAATCAGATTCGAATGCCGATAATAACCCACTGATTCATTGCAAGGGAGAAAGTGTGGAACGCATAAAGAATCAATTCATTAAAAAAATTTCATCTATATGAGTAATTAAAATGAGCTCCTTTTACATGAGCGAATCACAAAAGCCATTTATTTGATTCGAGACCACAAGGTGATGATCGACAATGAATTGGCTGAAATGTATGGTGTAAAAACAAAAAGACTTAATGAACAAGTCAAAAGAAATATTGACCGGTTCCCTGAAGACTTCATGTTCCAGCTGACTGAAGAAGAATGGGAAAACTTGAAGTCGCAATTTGCGACCTCAAGTTGGGGAGGCCGTAGGACCCCTCCTTTTATGTTCACTGAACAAGGTGTAGCCATGCTTTCGTCAGTCATTAACAGCCCTATTGCGATTCAGGTTAACATTTCAATTATTCTAGTTTTTGTAAAAATGAGACAGTGGGCAGCCAACTACGAAGATTTGCTGAAAAAAATAGATGACCTGAGGGAGAATCAAAGCGAGCACAATGAACATATCAGAAATATTTACAAAATAATAGAAGAACTAGTAAGGCCGGCATTCACGGAACGCAAAAAAGTAGGATTTAGAAAAGATTAACGATGGGTAAGGGAATGTGGGTGGGACTATACCGGAGGGGTAGTGGAACATGCCCAAATACCATGACATGATTCTACTTTGGAATATTACACTTCTATCCATTTTTTGAAGAATACCCTGTTTACGGGATAGGGAACAAAAGGATTTTTGAACTAGATTAGCAATACAATATTAATCCAATAACCGGTAACATGGATTATCAGATTCTAATTTTTCTAATTATCATCATTGTAATTCCGATAATTAAATGGTTTCTGTTTGAGGAAAAGAGAAAGCGTCGACGAGACTATTATAACAACGAATATCTCAAATCGGATGCTTGGAGCCGAAAAAGGTATGTCGTGCTCAAGCGGGATAATTGGCGCTGTGTCTATTGTGGGAATAAAGCGACCCAGGTGCATCATAAAAAATACGCAAAAAAGGTCATCGGTAAAGAACCAATAGAATGGCTTGTATCCATCTGCCAATCCTGCCATGAAGCTAAACATAGATGAGTAGCTTAAATGTGAAGCTACTGCCACCTGCTATTCTGAATGAAAATAGTTAATTCATCAATCAAAATTCTCATGTTTTGTAATTTGTTTCGGATGAAATAATTATGCTAAACTTCAAATAGCGGAAATCTTAGAAATTCCTGCCCAAATATTAATAATGTATTTGAAAGAATATATAGATTGCATACTTTTGTTACTTATAGTCAACTATAGAGAATGGTAAAGAAAGCAATACTAAACGAATTAATTAAGAAACAAGACCTAAATAGTCTTGAACAGCATTTGATATTTTCCTACTTAACAAATAATAAACTTGATTTTACAAAAAGCCCTATCTTAACAGACTATTTTAAGGGTTTTGAACAAGATATGAAACTATATTTTGACACTTCTCCTTTGGAAATTGGAACCATTAAAGACCTTGAAAACCATTTAGAACTTATAATTCCTCAAAGAGACCGTAAATTGAATGGTGCTTTTTTTACACCTGATTATATTGTGGATTTCATCATAAACGAATTAAAACCTGAAAGCAACCATAAGAATCTTGACCCAAGTTGTGGGTGTGGGGCATTTTTAATAGGATTGACTGAATATTATAAAAACACTTTCGGAAAGCCGATTCAAAGCATTATAAAAGAAAATATTTACGGATCAGACATTCTAGAATACAACATTCATCGCACTAAATTAATCTTGACAGTTTATGCATTACAAAATGGAGAAATTTTAGATGACTCAGATTTTAATTTATACCATCAAGATAGCTTAAAAGCTAATTGGAGGCTGCAATTTGATAATATTGTAGGCAATCCGCCATACGTAAAATTTCAAGACCTTACAGATGAAAACAGAGAATATTTAGTGAATAATTGGACAACAATAGAGGGGGGGACATTTAATCTCTATTTCGCATTCTTCGAATTGGGTTATAATCTATTGACACAAACCGGAAAATTAGGGTATATAACACCTAACAATTATTTCACATCATTGGCGGGGGAGGCAATTCGTAGGTATTTCCAACAAAAAAAGTGTGTTTCAAGAATTATTGATTTTACACACAAAAAGGTTTTCGACGCACAAACCTATACTGCTTTGACTTTTTTGAACAAGCAAAAAAATGAAGCTATCAGTTTTGACAGATTGAAAGAGGGATATAATCCAAAAGATTTTTTGGAAATCGCAAATGGTTCACTAAATTATTTAAATGAGTTAAATCCAAAAAAGTGGAGACTTCTTAAAACTGACGAACAAATAAATATCAGAACAATTGAAACTATTGGCACTCCAATAAGTAAACTTTTTGATATTTGTGTAGGTATTGCTACCCTAAAAGATGATGTGTTTTTTATTGATGGAAGAGACTTTAAAAATGGTTATTTTTTAAAAAATACTGAAAAAGGAAATTTTGAGATTGAAAAGGAAGTCACAAAACCCGTTTATAAAATTTCTGATTTCAGCAACCAAGAAGAAGTAGAAAAAAATACAAGAAGAATTATTTGTCCTTACAATATCAAAAAAGGAGTAGCAACGCCAATCTCCGAAACTGAATTTAAAAAGAAGTTTCCAAAATGTTACGCTTATTTCCTCGCAGAAAAAGAAGCTTTATCAAATAGAGACAAAGGAAAAGTAAAATTTGAACCATTTTTTGTTTGGGGTAGAACACAAGGCCTAACAAAAAAAGGTAAGAAAATTTTAAACCCTACATTTAGCCGAGAACCCCGTTTTTTGCTAATCAAAGAAGAAGATTCGTTTTTCACAAATGGTTACGGCACTTATTTTCGAGAACAAGAAAGTAAAAACTCATTGTTTGGTGACACCTCGAACCCAATTTCAAGAATTGAAAACATAGATGTAGTTCAAAAGATCCTTAATTCTTGTTTAATGCACTATTATGTTAGCAAAACGAGTGTTTCAATAGAAGGAGGTTTTCCTTGTTATCAAAAAAACTTTATTGAAAAATTTTCAATTCCACATTTTTCAATTTCTGAAATGGATACACTTCGTTCGCTTAAAGAAATAGATGAAATTGATGACTTTCTAATAAATAAATATCAAGTTAATATATTAAGGCCAAATCTTTGTTCGTAAATATCAAGTAATGTTCTTGCAAAGCCATCGAATTGTAAATTATCTATGCTAGCAGAGGAATTTGCAGGAAGTAAATTATCTTGAATTAGTTGTTGAGTTGAACTATAAATTTTTATTGGGTTTTGTGAAAAATCTGCAATAATTAATGCCACACGTTCATATTTGAAATCATCATCGCGTTGACCTTTTCTCAAATTTAATGCAGAAAAACCTTTGATGTACTTTTCCAATTGCCTTGCAGTTGCAGGGGTAAAATTGTTGTAGATAGGATTATTTTGGGCAATTTGAGAAGAATTTAATTCTTTAACTGAAATCAAATACATTTCTCCCAATACCATTTTCGGTACACGTCTATGAAGGTTTAATGGTTCTGCATAGGTTCTTTCAAACATAGTATCAACATTATTTCCTAAACTACTCAACTGAGTCCGAACGTTAACTGACAATATATGTTCGGTAAATAATTCTCCATAAGGTTCAATTACACCTGTACTATATAATCCATTAAAATCCAATGATTCCAAACGAGGATTTAAATTGTTTGGGAAAATACATACATCTTGCTTTTTAAATTTTAAAAATCCAGCTAAAGTTATTTCAGGGTTCGCTCTCCCAATATTAGGCTTAATGAGTGTAGAATTCACTCCCTCCAAAATAAAAGCAGATTTTACAGTTTCATGTAACAAATTGACAATTTGCTGTGAAGTGATTAATGAAGTCTTTGCCACAGCGCCTCCTGACCGAATAACATCTTCAATTGCCAATTTTATGATTTCTAAGGATTCCAAAAGAGACAAAGGACTTTGGGCTGTTAAGGCAATCCTTCTTTCAATATCTAGTTTAATTTCTCGAAGTGTTCTCAAAGACATTGCTTATAAAAAATTCTTTTAATGTTACATTTAGTGCATTGGCAATCTTTTCAACATTAACAATTGAAACATTCCTTTGACCGTTTTCAATACTTGCAATGTAACTTCTATCCAAATCGGCTGCAAACGACAAGTCCTTTTGAGACATATTAGAAAGTTCCCTTAGTTCTTTTATTCTGTGACCGACTTTTAGTTTTACATCCACAACCGCAAAAGTTCTAATTTGTTGACTATAAATCAAAGACTATAAGTAACAATTAAATATTTTGCAAAATACGGAGATATAATTTTCATTAAAAAGGAGCTTAAGGTATATTTCCAGTCCTCTTATCTCCAAACAGTCTTTTGCCCCGTTTACTGCCCGATAGTACGGGACCCAGAATTAGAGCATGGCTTCTTTGGTGATTTGAAAATAACAGAATATAATGGATTTTTTAATTTTATATATTGCAGAGTATTTTAATCGGATCTTTTTGAAAATGGATAAAAAAGCCTTTACTATTCAGAGTTTTGAAGAAGCTGCTGACCTTCAGAAACATTATGATGTCTTGCCTGAGGAAGAAAAAGAGAATCTATTTTTCAAACTGATGCAGGAGGCTTATGGCATTGTAGGCAATGATTGGCCAAAGATGGATAAGAGTCATTTTGACATAATACCCCTCAAATTTCACTGTAATTTATCTCGTCACCCCTAAAAAAAAAAGATGCAAGGCTAATTCCCCTACATCCCGTTTTGTAAATCAATATTCAAAACTGATCTCTACTTTAAACCAAAAAATCAGGGTTTTTGTATTTTGGTTTGGGGTATTTGTAGAATCCCTCTCCGGATTTTTCTCCGAGTTTTCCTGCATCGACGTATGTTTTTAGCAGGGCTGCAAAAGCTTGGGAGGCTTTGTCAGGTTGGTTTTTGGTCACATGCCAAGCGGTCTCCAATCCGATTGTATCCAAGATTCCAAAGGGACCTTTGGGCATGTTGAAGTTGACCATCCAAGATTTGTCAATGTCCTCAATCGAGGCGATGTCGTTAACCAAAAGCTTTCCTGCGGCGCCAATAAATGACATCAGCATGGTATTGAAAATATAGCCGTTATTTTCCTTTTTGACCAAAACGGGAACCTGTTCCAAGGACCTGCCAAAGTCCATCAGTAGCGCAATCAGTGCGGGGTCTGTACCCGGATGCGGCATGATGTCGACCACTTTTGCGGTAAATACATCATGGAAATGCAGGGCACAAAATTTGGAAGGGCGGCCTGAAACGTCCGCAAACATAGACGGCAGCAGGTAGGAGGTATTGGTGGTAAAAATGGTTTTTTCAGGGGCGATTTCTCCAAAGAGTTTCCATACTTCCGTCTTGACGCTCACTTCTTCCAACACACTTTCATTGATAATATCTGCCTCATGGACAGCGACTTTTGGATCTTTGGTAAAAGTGATCTTTTCGATGGCCATCAAACCGGATTCGGATTCCAAGCCACTTGCTTTGGCAAGTTTGGTGACTATCGTTTCCATCACTTCTTTTGCGCTTTTCAGGGATTTGAGATTGATGTCATAAAGGGAAACCTCATATCCTGACAGGGCTGCCTGAAGGGCAACACGGGTTCCCAATGTACCTGCACCTAGAACACAAACTTTTTTGATTTTCATAGTTTAAATTTTATTGGTTTGGATACTGTTCATCGCTTTTTTTCCACAGGCATCTACTACATGGATCAATGCAGAAAACCTTGGATCTTGGGCAAAGCCCATTGTAAATCTTTTATAAATCTGCTGGGCAATCACAGCTACTTTGAATAAACCATAGGTATAATAAAAAATCATATTTTCCAAATTGAGGGGGCTTTTGGAGGCATAATAGTCAATGGCTTCGGCCCTGGTAAAATTGCCTTCCATGAAGCTCAGGTTAAACATTTTGAGGATATCCGAGTCTCCTGCTTCCGCCCAATAAGCCAAAGAGGTGCCAAAATCCATCAAAGGATCTCCGACCGTCGCCATCTCCCAATCCAAAACAGCTTGAATGGTAGGGTCCTGAGGACTGGCCAAGACGAGGTTGTCAAACTTGTAATCATTATGGATGAATCCGATATTTTCGCTTTTGGGGAGATTTGATTTGAGCCAAGCACTGACTGCTTCCAATTCTTTCAGTTCGTCCGTTTTTGCATTGAAATACCGCTCTGACCAACCCAAAACCTGTCTTTCCACATAGCCTTCGGGTTTTCCCAATTGGGACAAACCCGATCGTTCAAGCTCCAGGTTATGGAGTTCCAATAATCCATCTATTGTGTTTTTGGACAGTTTTTGGAAATAGTCCTTTCCGAGAGCCATGCCCTCGGGGATTTTATTCCTGAGAATCAGACCATCTACTTTTTCCATGATGAAAAAAGGTGCCCCGATGACCGTTTCGTCCTCACAGCATAAAATCGGTTTAGGAATTTTGCCATATCCGGCTTTCTCCAGCGCCTCCAAAATCCGGAATTCCCGGACCATGTCATGGGCTTTGCTGATTTTCATTCCCAAAGGCGGCCTTCTCAGGACAAATTGCCCATCAGGGGAATTGATCAAAAAAGTAAGGTTGGAATACCCTCCCTTGAATTGGGAGATCACCGTACTTTGAGGATCGAGATTCAGTTTTGCTTCCAAAAAAGGAAAGAGGTTTTCGAGACCTTGAGGTTCCTTGTTCATTCTTGGGAATAGTTTTTTAGGATTCTTTTTGCCAAAACTGATTTATGTACCTCATCCGGCCCGTCGTAAATCCTTGCCCCGCGCTCATGTCGGTACCAAAATGAAAGCAAAGTGTCATCGGTTATTCCCAATGCCCCATGTACCTGAATGGCTTTGTCCAAGGTAGTCATCAGGACATCAGAGACAAAAAACTTGATCGTAGAGATGTCCTCTTTGGCGGCTTTCGCTCCTTCCTGCTCGATCTTGAGTGCAGTCATCATCACCATCAGTCGGGAAGCCTTGATGCCGGCAGCGGCCTCGGCAATCCAATTTTGGATGGTTTGTTGGTTGGCTAGAGGTTTGCCGGGATCCAATTGTCTGGACAAGGCACGCCTGCACATCATTTCCAAAGCCCGCTCACAGATTCCAATCCATCGCATGCAGTGGTGGATTCTTCCCGGTCCCAATCTTTCCTGTGCCAAGGCAAACCCTTGTCCTTCTTCCCCAATCAGGTTGGAAATCGGAACCCTGCAATCGGTAAACATCACTTCCCCATGAGATAGGTAATCTTCGCCGACATCACCCATGATTGGGATATTTCGGAGCAATTTGTATCCGGGATTATCCAAAGGAACCAATATCATGCTTGCCCTCAGGTAAGGATTGGGGTTAGTCGGATCTGTCAATGCCATGACGATGGTAAAATCCGCCCCATCCGCAGCCGTGGTAAACCACTTATGACCGTTGATGATATATTCATTTCCTTCTTTGACAGCAGTGGTCGAAAGGTGAACAGGGTTGCTGCCGGGATTATTGGGTTCGGTCATGGCGAAGCAACTCCGGATTTCACCCCTTTGGAGCGGAACAAGGAATTTATCCTTTAGCTCTTTGCTGGCAAAGCGGTGCATCAGTTCCATATTTCCGATATCGGGTGCATTGCAATTGAAGATGTAATGTCCAATGGGGCTTTTTCCCAACACCTCAGAAATACTCGCAAACTCAGTCAGGTCGAGGCCCAAACCTCCGTCTTCCTTGGAAAGGTGGGGGGCGAAGAGCCCTTCCTTTTTTGCCAGTTCCCTCAAGGATTTCAACTTCGGCAAAACTGCCTTGAAAGAACCATAAACAGCTTCCTGTTCCAAAGGATGGACATGGGTTTTGATAAATGTCTCGTACCGAGATACCAAGTCCTGCACCTCTTTCGAGGCAAATATTTTATTGAATTCCATAAGGTTGAAAATTAAATGGTAAAACCTCCGTCGGCTGTCAAGGTAGCTCCGGTGGTGTAGGAAGAAGCTTTGGATGCTAAAAAGAGCGCCATGGCACCGATTTCCTCGCTTGTTCCCACCCGTTTGATGGGGAGGGCTTTCATCATGTGCTCCATGATTTTATCATTGCTCCAAAGGGCCTCTGAAAACTTGGTTTGGATCAATCCCGGGCAGATGGTGTTGACACGGATTTTATGGTCGCCCCATTCTTTGGCATATACTTTTGAAAGGGAAATCAAGGCCGCCTTGCTGACACTGTAGATTCCCAATCCTTGTTCAGGCGATATGCCGCCGATCGAACTGATGTTGATCACTGCCGCACCCGAAGAAGCGCGGAGGTAAGGAAAACATAAATTCATCAGGTGAAAAGGGGCTTTGACATTGACATCCATGATCTTGTCAAAGGCTTCGGGAGTTGTATTGTGAACCGGTCCAAAAACAGGGTTTACTGCAGCATTGTTGACCAAAATATCGATTTGTCCATATTTTTCGATGGTCTTTTTGACCAAGCTGTCCAACTCTTCCATGCGGCCCACATTGCAGGCAATGGCGGAAACTTCATAACCCTTGCTCTTGAGTTGGGAAGCCATTTCATCCAATGCTTCCTGCTTTCTGCTGCTGATTACGACTTTGGCTCCTGCAGCAGCAAAAATCTCTGCGATACCGAAACCTATACCTTTGCTGGCACCTGTGATGATGGCCACTTTGTTTGCCAATGAAAATAATGCAGATAAATCCATAATTGTTATTTGGGTTTTTAGATAGGCTACAAGATAAAAATTAAAGCATTTAATGGCTATTCGGATAAGAAAAATATTATGCATACCGAGTATTTTTTATAACTTCATTTTTGAATTAAGATAAAAAACTCAAATGGATATCCGCTTCTTTGCCAGTAACCCTTTGCTTTTCTTCAAACTAGAAGGAAGACGGAAGACCGAAGTACTGGGCATTTCGTTCTGCAGACGAGATTTAATATAAATCCAATCTAGTGACATCTTTGCGCACAAACATAAAAACTCAATTTAACAGAATTATGAAACAAGTAATTTTTCACCAAACAGGCCTTCCTTCAGAAGTGTTGCAACTTGAAGAAGCCCCCGTGCCACAGCCAAAACCGCATGAAGTCAGGATCAAAGTAACTGCACGCAACATCAATCCATCGGACATCATGTTTGTTAGGGGTATGTATGGCATCACACCCAAACTACCAAGCAGCGCCGGATTCGAAGCTGCCGGAGTCGTAGATGCATCCGATGAAAGCAACTCAATACCCGTAGGTACCAGAGTGATTTTTACCGCTATCGGAACCTGGAAAGAATATGTTTGCATTCCTGCTGCATTGGTTATCCCTACACCGCAGGGAATGACAGATGAGGTAGCCTGTCAGGCTTTTGTCAATCCTTTGACAGCATTTGGAATGATTGAAACAAGTGGACTGAAAGAAGGGGATTGGCTTCTGATCACTGCGGGGGCTTCTGCTTTTGGCAAATTGGCCATCCAAATGGCGCACCATAAAGGCATCAAAGTCGCCTGCACCGTACGTAGGGACGACCAAAAGGAAATGCTACAATCCATCGGTGCGGACCTTGTCATCAATACTGAAAAGGAAAAACTTCAAAAGGTAATTGCCGAACAAACCGGAGAAGGTGTCTCTGTTGTATTTGATGCAGTAGGAGGGGTTCTCGGTGCCAAAGCCATCGCAAGCTTAAAATCCGGCGGGAAAATGATGGTTTTCGGATTGCTGAGTCTGGAAAATATTCCTTTGAATTCCGGCTTGTTGATCTTCAAAAATCTGAAAGTTGAAGGTTTTTGGTTGACAACCTATATGGAAAACCTGAGTCCCGAACAAAGAAAAACGGTATTCAAAACTGTGTTTACCTATCTTCTTTCCAATAAAGTAAAGGTAGATGTGCAGGATTCCTTTCCTTTGGAGCAATTCAAAGAAGCCCTTGAAGCCTACGAAAAAGGTGGAAGAAACGGAAAAGTATTGTTGGTTTCCAAATAAAAAAAAGGAGAGATTTTTCTCTCCTTTATGCTTTTTTATGATGACGTTTTTTCCTTCGTCATTCTGAACCGCAGCCCGCGGAGGTGAAGAATCTCTTTAATGAGACACTTCTCTACGTTCAGTGTGACGACCAAGATATTCACGTCTTCCTGAGTGGTCAACATTTTTAGAAATGTTCAGAAAAGGAAATGACGGTTGTTGCGTCATCTTGAATCCGAGGTACGAGGATGAAAGATCTCTGAATAAGGAGACACTTCACTACGTTCAGTGTGACGACCAAGATATTCACGTCATCCTGAATGGTCAACATTTTAAAATGTTCTGAAAAGGAAATGACATATACTAAAAACCCCCAACGGGGGTTGAACCATTAATAGCCCCGGGTTGCAACCCGGGGATTCAGAGCGATTGCGAAATTCAGTCCAACCCCAAAGGGGTTGAACATCCCGAGTGAAACAAATTCTGTAATTGGAAATTCAATAGGAATAAGCCCATTCAAAAGTAAATTCCGAGTAAAAAATCGGCCTTAGCCAAAACAAAGAGTTTGGATTTTTGAAGGTGGATAGGATTTGGCTAAAGCCGGGGAGCAGGGTGGTTTTATTTCCCCTCCAGCTAAAGCAGGAGGAAATTTAATAGGAAAAATAAGTCTTATTGAAATCATTATTAAGATATTCTAAGCTCAGGTGATGTCATTGGTAGTTCAATAGGAATGTGGCTTTAGCCCATTCACAAGTAAATTCCGAGTAAAAAATTGGCTTTAGCCAAAACGATGAGATTGGATTTTTGAAGATGGATAGCATTTGGCTAAAGCCGGGGAGCAAGGTGGTTTTACTTCCCCTCCAGCTAAAGCAGGAGGAAATTTAATCGGAAAAATAAGTCTTATTGAAATCATTATTAAGATATTCTAAGCTCAGGTGATGTCATTGGTAGTTCAATAGGAATGTGGCTTTAGCCCATTCACAAGTAAATGCCGAGTAAAAAATCGGCTTTAGACAAAACAAAGAGTTTGGATTTTTGAAGGTGGATAGGATTTGGCTAAAGCCGGGGAGCTCAGTGGTTTTATTTCCCCTCCAGCTAAAGCAGGAGGAAATTTAATCGAAAAAAAAGAATAACCCCTTTCACTAAAACAAACTTCCCTGTACAGGTTGTACTTTTTGAGCCTGAAACGTTCCTTTGAGCATGTCTTGGAGCAATCGGTTGAAAGAGGGTTTCCAGGTTTCTAGGTTGATTTTGGCCTCTTTTCCTTCGAATCCAACCGGACCCAACAGCCTTTCATATCCTACCAACATGGCCCATATTGTGTAAAAAGTAGCCTCGGGCTGTAATTCAGGCCTGATGCTTCCGTCTTTTATTCCCTGAACGACCATTTGGGTGCCGATTTTGCCACAATCATGGTGGACCTCAAGGAGCTTTTGAAAATGCTCACTTGCCAAAACCAAAGGATCGATATTTGACTTCAGGTTTTCATCATTGTAAAGCTGTACCAAGCCCATGAAATTCAAAATGGCATCATAAAACATGCGGTTGTTTTTGGCAAACTTGAAGTAATTGTTTGAAAGTTCTATCAGCATGTCCAGCCCGTTTCTGCCTTTGATTTTGATGATATCGCGGAATACGTCTTTCAGTTCATCGAAGGCTTTTTTGGTCACCGCCATGTACAGGTCTTCTTTGTTTTTATAATAAAAATAGGTGAGTCCTTTGCTTATTTTGGAAGCTTTGGCCACATCTTCCATTTTGGTGGCATGATAACCTTTCTCTGTAAAAAGCTTAATTGAAGCCTCTAAAATCAATTTTTCTTTCTGTTGTCTTTCCTGAGCTCCCATATTTAAATAGTATTCGAATTAGGGTCAAAGATATTAAACGTTGGTCATAATTCCCTCCTGAATTTTTTTAAATTGGTATGAGTAAAATATACTTGTTTGAGATATTCCTGAAAAAGAAAAATGAGTATCCGCAATGTTGCACGTTGGGCTATAGGAGATTGTATCGAATGCGGGTACACATTAAAAAGAATGGAATTGGCATTGAAAATAGGTAATAAGAAAAATAAACCCCAAAAAAAAGCCCTGAAAATCAGGGCCTACATTGGTTTAATCGACTTTGATGATGTAATAATTCTTCTTTCCTTTTTGTACCAACAGGTATTTTCCCTGAAGGAGATTTTGGGATAAAGCTGCATTTGGATCGCTTACTTTCTCTTTGTTGATCGAAACCCCGCCACCTTGGATCATTTTTCTTGCCTCACCTTTGGAAGGAAAGATAAGTCCATTGGTTTTTTCTGACAAAAGGTCTACCACATTTGCAGCCGACTCATACTCAGATTTGGAAATCTCTGCCTGTGGTACGCCATCAAACACCTGTAGGAATGTCCGTTCATTGAGTGTGGCGAGGTCCTCTGTGGATGATTTCCCAAAAAGAATTTCTGAGGCTTTTACCGCCATGTTGTATTCATTTTCGCCATGGACCATGATGGTAACCTGCTTGGCGATTTCTTTTTGGATTACCCTGAGGTGAGGAGCTTCTGTCTGTTCTTTTTCCAAGTTTAGAACAGTTTCCTGATCCAAAACCGTGAAAATCCTGATATACTTAGACGCATCCTCATCAGAGACATTCAGCCAAAACTGGTAAAACGCATAAGGTGAGGTCTTTTCAGGATCGAGCCAAACGGAACCGCTTTCAGTCTTTCCAAACTTAGTACCGTCTGCTTTGGTGATCAAAGGAACCGTCAAGGCATAGGCACTTCCCCCTTCCATTTTGCGGATCAATTCTGTCCCGGTGACGATATTTCCCCATTGGTCAGAACCCCCGAGTTGGATGGCTACATCCTTGTTTTTCCACAAATGATAGAAATCGTATCCTTGGATCAGTTGGTACGAAAACTCTGTAAATGACAGGCCATTTCCGTCTTCCAACCTTCTTTTGACCGAATCCTTGGCCATCATGTAGTTGACGGTAATGTATTTGCCTACATCCCGGATGAACTCCAAAAATGAAAATTGGGACATCCAATCGTAATTATTCACCAGTTCGGCCTTATTCAAAGTTCCTTCTCTGAAGTCCAAAAAATGGGACAATTGCTTCTGAAGGCATGACACGTTGTGGTCCAAAGTGGCTTTGTCCAAAAGATTTCTTTCTGCTGACTTGAAACTCGGATCACCGATCATCCCTGTAGCCCCTCCCACGAGCGCATAAGGTTTGTGGCCCGCCCTTTGGAAATGGAGCAAAGTCATCACCCCGACAAGGTGACCGATATGCAGTGAATCAGCTGTCGGATCGAATCCAAGGTAGGCAGATGCCATTCCTTTGTTCAGGTATTCTTCGATCTCCGGGGTCATATCCTGAAGCATTCCTCTCCAGCGCAGCTCTTCAATAAAGTTATTCATGGGAAACTCTGATTTTTTGAAGGTGCAAATATAGTTTTTTGAATTCCTCATTCAGAGAAATAGTGCGAATTCTTGAACCTGAAATTGAATTCCCTTTCCAAATACTTGTCACAGAGGGATTGATTTTGGCCGTAAGTGAACATTAAAGACCGTCTTCGGACAAAGGGGAGTGATTAAATGTCGTTTTTTCAATAATTTCAAGCCTTTCTTTGGCTTGATCCTTGTCGTGCTGCATTTATTGTCCAAAGCCACTCCATACTATAACCAAAATGATTTCAAATTACTTTAAGGTTTCCCTGAGAAATATCATCCGTCACAAAAGCTATTCCCTCATCAATGTTGTCGGTTTGGGAGTTGGATTGGCAACTTGCCTGCTTATTTTTCTTTGGATCCATGACGAATGGAAATTTGACCGATTCCACAGCAACTCCGATAGAATTTTTACAGTCATGCTTAACAATACCTATGCGGACGGTTCCATATCCTCTTATGGCGCTACCCCGGTGAATCTCGCTGAGGTGATAAAAAGTGACATTCCGGAGGTGGAGATTGTTTCACAGACAAGCATGGACGCCGAGCTTCTCTTAAAATCCGGAGATAAGGCATTCCTTCAAAATGGCATTTACAGTGATCCCGGGTTGTTTCAGATTTTCAGTTTTCCCGTTGTAAAAGGAGACAAGGTGAATCCCCTTGCCAACAGAAAAGTCATCGCCATTTCAGAAAGCCTCTCCAAAAAATTATTTGGAAGTGCTGATCCAATAGGGAAATTCATTCTGGTGAATGGGAGGCATGAGTTGACAGTCGGGAGTGTCTTCTTGGATGTACCTTCAAATTCAAGTATCAAGTTTGATTTTGTCCTGCCATTTGACCTATTCAAAGAAGAAAACCCTTGGACCAGAAATTGGCAGAGTGGGGGATCACGAACTTACGTCGCCTTGCACGAGGAGGCCGATCTGGATGCGACAAATCAAAAAATTTCCAACTTGATCAAGAAAAACTGTGCTGAATGTACCAGCACGCCCTTTTTATTCCAGTTTACAAAATCCAGGCTTTACAACAAATTTGAAAACGGACAAATTGCCGGAGGAAGAATAGACCAAGTATGGCTGTTTTCTGTGATCGGTATTTTGATTCTTGTCATGGCCTGCATCAATTTTATGAACCTAGCCACTGCAAGATCCACCACACGTAGCAAAGAGATCGGTATAAGGAAAGCGATCGGTGCAGGAAAAACAGGTTTGGTAAAGCAATTCCTCCTTGAATCCATGCTGCTATCATTTTTTGGTCTCCTAGTAGCCATAGCTTTGGTCAGTCTGATTTTGCCTTATTTCAATGAATTGACAGAGAAAAATATTTCTTTGGAAAATACCGATTCAATAATCCTCTTGGGAGTAGTTATAATGACTTTGGCTTGTGGCCTTTTGGCAGGGTCTTATCCTGCTTTTTTTCTTTCTTCCTTCAGACCTGTGGCGGTTTTAAAAGGGGATTCGGGTTCACAGTTAAAAGGAACAACCTTAAGAAAATCCCTGGTAGTAGGTCAATTGGCTTTGTCCACTATTTTGATCATATGCAGCTTGGCTGTATACAAGCAAATTGAGTTTATCAGCAACAAGAACCTTGGATACCAAAAGGAACAAATTATAGTAATTATTGCCCAAGAGTCCATTTTGAAAAATCACGGGGCTTTTAAAAATGATCTCCAAAATTTTGTGGGGATAGAAAGTGTGGGCCTTGGGGGAAGTGATATTCTGTCAATCCCTATCACTGCCAATGATATTTCCTGGAATGGTAAGTCTGAAAGTGATAACATCACCTTCAAAATTCTCCGCTGTGATGAAGATTTCCTGCCTACGATGGGAATTCCATTTGTCACAGGCTCCAATTTTTCTCCGGACCAAAACCCTGAAAACCCAAAATATATCATCAATCGAAAAGCCATGGAAGTAATGGGAATCTCCCAAGATGAAATAATCGGGTCTGAGTTGGAGGCTTGGCATGGTCTGGGTCAGGTGATCGGTGTTACGGAAGATTTTCACAACAATAACCTGAGGGAAAACATCGAGCCGATGGTTTTTTTGTACAGCCCAAACCTCGGATTCCACTACTATGTCAGGACAAATCCCAATTATGGGATGGAGGAAATTTTGAGCCATATGGAAGCAACGATGAAAAAATATAGCCCTGATTATCCTTTTGAGTATACTTTTTTGGATGAAGCATTCCAAAGAGAATACCAAATGGAACAGGTGATAGGCAAGCTTTCCATGGGATTTACGGGTATAGCTGTACTTATAGCCTGTTTGGGATTATTCGGTCTGTCCTCATTTTCAGCCTCTAAAAGAGTCAAAGAAATGGGAATCAGAAAAGTAATGGGCGCATCCTCCGGTCAATTGATCTTATTGTTGGGAAAGGATTTTTTCAGGTTGGTTTTTATCGGTGTGCTTTTAGGGTTTCCTTTGGCATGGTATTTCTCTAAAATGTATTTGGCTGAATTTGCTTTCCATACCCAACTCAGCGTTTGGGCATACCTGTTTACCACGATGTCATTGTTGGGGATTGCACTTCTGTCTGTTACCTACCAATCCATGAAAGCTGCCTTGTCCAATCCTGTTGATTCCCTGAGAAATGAATAAACCAAGGGCATTTAGAAAGGAACTATTTCTACCAGGCTATCCCATAATCTTCGCCGTGGTTGCTTGAACCTCCCCAAAATGTCCCATGCTTCCAATCAAACCAAATGGCATTGAGTGGGCCTGAAGTCCTTTCAAGCATGTTTGGCTTATAGCCTCTATTTTGCAAGTCTTTTCTTACCCAAGCAGGAACCTGATTGTTGAGCGTGATAGACCCGGGTTTTGACTCATGCGCCCCAAAGGAAGATTGGATCTGGTAATTATGGATATTGGCTGCCTCTGTAGCTTCCTGTACGGTCATCCCAAACTCGACGATATTCAAAAATAACTGCAACAAGTCCTGGTCTTGGGTATCTCCGCCCTGCACCGCAAAGGACAAGAAGGGTTTACCATCTTTCAGTGCCATACTTGGGGTCAGGGTAACCCTTGGTCTTTTTCCCGGTTCAAGGACATTGAAGGGATTGAGCCTTTCATCCAATACGAAACTCTGCATCCGCTGACTCATACCCACTCCTGTATTTCCTGCGATTGTGGCCGGAATCCAACCTCCTGAAGGCGTGATAGAAACAACCCATCCTTCTGCATCAGCTGCCTGTATGGATGTCGTGCCTGCAAGAAAATGGTCCAGAAAAGGATCATCTAAGCCTTGGATCGGCAGTTCAGGCCGGTCGTAGACCAAGGCTTCTTTCCTGTTTACCAAGAGATGTTTAAAAGGATTGGTTTCTCCCTGAAAAGGGTAGGGGTCACCCGGGCCGATTTCGGGATCGTTCTTTTCTTTGATCAGTTTTGCCCGGTCTTTCGCATATTCTTTGGAAAGCAAGCCTTTCATCGGGCTTTTGGGACTAAAATCAGGGTCTCCGTAATAGAAATCCCGGTCTGAAAATGCCAAACTCATGCTTTGATAGACTGTGTTGATATAATTGGCTGAATTGTATCCCATTGACTTAAGGTCAAAATTTTCCAGGATATTCAGACTTTGGAGCAATGCCGGACCTTGGGTCCATTCCTGAAGTTTGTAGACATCTATGCCTTTGTAATTTACTTTCAGCGGTTCTTCGATTTTCACTTTCCATTTGGCAAAATCTTCCATGGTGAAAAGACCGCCCTGTTCTCTTGCGCCTCTTACAATTTCCGCAGCAATATCTCCCTTGTAAAAACGTTCATAGGCTGCATAAATGGCTTCTTTCCTCGATTTTCCGGCTGCAAGTGCGGCTTTTTCTGTGTCCACCAATTTCTTCAAAGTCTGATACAGGTCTTCCTGCACAAAGACTTCTCCAGGATAGGGAGCTTCTCTTTCTTCTCCCAAATGGGGCAAAAACACCTTCTTTGAATAAGGCCATTCCTTGATTTTGTCCTTATTCCTTTCGATCATGTTTGCAGTCTGGGCTTCGATAGGATATCCTTTTGCCATTTCCATTGCAGGTGCGAGTATCTGTTCCAAACTCATTGTGCCATATTCGGCCAACATGGTCATCAATCCACCCGGTGTTCCGGGAGTAGTTGCTGCCAAGGGACCAAATTCTGGTGGGTAGGCCATTCCTTTTTCTTTGAAAAAATCCACTGTAGCACCTGTCGGCGCGATTCCCATGGCATTGATGGCGATGACTTTTCCGGTTTTGGGATTGTAAATCAATGCCTGTGTTTCGCCACCCCAACTCAACACATCCCACATGGTACAAACTGCCGCTAGCATGGCGCAGGAAGCGTCTATAGCGTTTCCTCCTTGGTTGAATATCATGGCGCCGGCTGTAGCACCGAGCGGTTTTCCGGTGATGGCCATCCAATGCTTTCCATGTAAAGGTGGTTTTTGGGTTTGTGCAAATGCACTTACAAAACAAAAACTGAGGAACAGGAGAATTAGCGGTTTTTTGATCATGGCTGATTGTCGATTAATTTGGGTAGTAAAGGGTCAAAGCCCTCAAATTTGCTGTTGAATTGGGTGAATAAACTGAAAAGGGAAGAAGCTTCTTTGAGATTGAGTTTGTTGCTTTCGGCAAATGCTTCCATTTCAGCTTGGTTTTCTCCGAAAATCGTAAAAATCTTTTTCTTGTTTGTAGGGATTTCGATGACGTTTTTGCCTTCGATATAGTAATAAACGTACCTTTTTACCACCCTGTCATCAGGTTCACCCACCATCAAGGCTTGGTTGTAATTTGATTCTCTGATGGAGGCGATTGTTCTTCTGACCAAGGGCAGTTTTCCATCAACCAAGACTTCAAAAAATCCGGCTATGGGCGAACCCTCATCTTTGAAATCCATGCCATTGATAAAATACCTTGGGACTCCATGTTCTGAATCTATCCAAACAATGTTTCTCACCCTTAATCCCGGGACTGTGGTAGCATCTTCTGAATTTTCTGACCTCAGTTCAAAATTGTTACTGTTTATGTTATACCTCACGAAATATCCCTCTATCAATTGTTCATCTTTATAGAGTAGGATGGAAGCTTTGTTCCATTTTGTATCCAAATAAAAGTTTCCCTGGAGTTTTTTTGGTTCAGGGGGAATTCCATAAATGGAATTTCCACCGATGAAGTTTGGTCTTTTGTTGAATAATTCGGTAATGTTGGTTGCTCTGATAGTTTTTTGCAAGGCGGCACCGGTCGCATCTTCAAAGCCCATCGGAAATAAGGTGATTACTCCCAAATTCAAATCATCTTTAACCTGAATCTGTGCCTGATAGGACTGAAATCCGCCCATTTTCACATTCAGGACATAGGTATTTGAAAAAACACTGTCTATCGTAAACTTTCCTGATTCATTGGAAACAGCAGAAAAAGCAAAATCTTTTAAAGTCACCTGAGCACCTGAGATCAATTCTTCAGTTGCCCCGTTTCTTAAGATTCCCGTCAGTGCGTACCGTTGGGCAATCAATTCCTTTGCTGAAAAAGTCAAAAACGAAACCATTAGCAATAACTTCCTGAATCTATTCATTTTGCTTTTTATTGCGGTTTAAAGTATTGATAGTAAATAGTTAGGAATACCATTTGTTTTGTAATCTGACTATGTTATCCTACATTTAACACTTGAATATAATTATTGATTTGGAATAACAGGAACAAAATACCATGTACTTATTTTTTCTTTACTTAATGGCAGGTTTTTTTGTTTTTGCAGGAACCATGCATTTTGTAAAACCAAGAATGTTCATCAAAATCATTCCTCCTTACTTTCTTCACCCAAAGGTGTTGAATGCAGTGGCCGGAATGTTTGAAATTATTTTTGGCTTGGGGTTGTTATTTGAACCTACAAGGACAATTTCTGCAATTGGAGTGATTCTGCTCCTTTTGGCCGTTTTCCCCGCCAATATTTATATGTATCAAAAAGGTGCCAAAGGAATTCCAAAATGGGCCCTGTTCCTGAGACTACCGTTACAATTTGCGCTTATCGCCTGGGCCTATTTATATGTCTAAACTGATTGACTTTGAATTTTAGTGATTTTAATTTTGAATCAAGCCTGAATGAAGGACTTGATGCCATGGGTTTTGATAAACCCACTCCAATACAAGAATTTGCCATTCCGGTAATCCAACAAGGCAAGGACCTGATCGCTTGTGCCCAGACCGGAACCGGAAAAACTGCCGCATTTATTCTTCCGATTCTTAACAAAATGGCCAAAGAAGGTCAGACCGGACTGAATACCCTGATCCTGGCACCTACAAGGGAATTGGCAATACAGATTGACCAACAGATCCAAGGATTTGCTTATTTCTTGGGTATAAGTTCAATACCCGTCTATGGCGGTGGCGACGGCATTGCATGGGAACAGCAGAAAAAAGCCATGGAAGTAGGCGCCGAAATCATCGTGGCTACTCCCGGAAGGCTGATAGCCTTATTGGCCGGCGGCAAAATCAATTTTGACAAATTGGAGCACCTCATCATGGATGAAGCGGACAGGATGCTCGATATGGGTTTTTCTGAAGATATTCTTAAAATCGTCAATTACCTTCCAAAAAACAGGCAGACGATTCTTTTTTCTGCAACCATGCCTCCGAAGATCAGGCAGTTTTCCAAACAGCTTCTCAATAACCCTGAGGAAATAAGTCTTGCAATCGGTAAGACAGCAGCCAATGTCACGCAAGGCGTATATTTGGTCTATGAAACCCAAAAGGAAGCTTTGGTGAGACATATCCTTTCCAAAAAGGATTATGAAGCAGTGATCATTTTTGCTTCTACCAAAGAAAAGGTAAAAAACCTGTATAAGTTGTTGAAAAAAGATTTTGATATTGAGGCTTTTCACTCTGATTTAGAACAAGTTGAAAGGGAAATCATCATGTCAAGATTTAAAAATAAATCCCTTAAAATTCTGATCGGAACCGACATCATTTCCCGCGGGATTGATGTGGTGGGAATCGAGTTGGTCATCAACTACGATACTCCAAATGATCCTGAAGACTATGTCCACAGGGTAGGACGTACCGCAAGGGCCGACAGCAACGGGGAAGCCATCACTTTTGTAAGTGACAAGGACCAATACAAACTCTCCAGAATCGAGCAGATGATTGGGATGGAAATTGAAAAGTTTCCACTTCCTGAAGGATTTCAGTCAGGGCCTGATTATAAAAGCAAGAGCCATCATTCGGAAAGAACGGGGGATTTCAAGGGAAAGAAAAGTTTCTCCAAGAATTCTAAAAAGAAGAAAAACTTCAAGCCAAGGGACAACCAAAACGCTACAGTCAAAGAATCCGGTCAGGCAAAACCTGCAGAATCAGTACAAACCCCAAGACCTCCAAGAGAGAAGCCTGCAGAAGCTAACAAAGACAAGAATACCCCATTTGGGAAAAGAACCAATGTGATTGAATAAGATTTGATCTTATGGTTTACAAAAAATGGGCGGTAATTTTACCGCCCATTTTTTTTATTAGAATGTAATGAGTCTTTGGTTTGCCAGGAGGTCGATTTTACTAATGTTTTCGAGTCCTCAATGCCACTAAAATCAAACAGGATCTTTATCCCCATCTTTAATTAATTGATTTTTCCTTGTCTTTTTTCAATCCAAAAGAATAATAAATCCCCAACCTATTCGTCTGAGTTCTCCTCATATAGTTATACTCCTGACCGTAAAGTGTGTACCCATTGCTGATAGAGCGATTCATATTGGCACTGCGGATGAATGTCAGCCCAATCCGCTTGTACTCCACCGATATGCCATATTGGTAATTCATATAGAAGGACTTAGGAATGGTCTCCGCCGCATTCAGTGCATCGATGACTTCCTGCGTCCAGTCTAATCCCTGAGGTTCAAGTTCCAACTTCCTGAAATCCTGAATGGCAAATACCGGTGAAGCATTTAAGTCCAAATAAACCTTTAACTTCTCTAATCCAATTATCCGATAACTTAATCCTATCGGAACTTCAATGTTCCGCATAACAGTGCCCCATCCTTTTCCCATCGATGGAAAATAGTCCGGCCAGGTCTCTGAAGTATATTCGACTGCGAATGCGATGCTAGATACATAGTACTGAACTCCCAAATTAAATAACCACTTATTTGAGATTGGATATTGGACACTGACGAAAGGCATTGGATAAGCAGTTGAAAAATTTGTTTGTTCATACCCAACAAGGGTATCCATCTGTATCTGAGAAGCACTCCACCTTCGCTCATCTACAAGACCGAAGCCCACCTTCAGGCTTTGTGAAAAAACTGCTTGACTGGCAAATAATACAAGGCAGGCAATCCAAATGGGCTTTAACTTACCCATCTATTCCTTTTCTTTTTTTAGCCAAATAGAGTAATACAAACCGATTCTCGTAGAAGATATTCGCCTGTCGAACGGATAGGTAGTTCCATTAAGTGTATATCCATTGCTAATTGATCTGCTGAGATTGGCACTTTGAAATAGACTAAATTCCAACCTTCCATAGGATAATGCTAATCCATATTGATAATTCATGTAAAAGGATTTTGGGATAGTCTCTGCTGCATTTAAAGCATCAACTACCTCCTGAGACCAGTCAGGGCCCTCTGGAACCTCAGTCATTTGAAGAGACCTAGACACAGACCAAACCGGTACCAAACCACCTCTTAGTTTAAAATTAAATTTTTCTTTTTTGAAAAGGACGTAACTTACTTCAATAGGAAATTCAAAATTGTTATTTCTTACGGTCCGTATTTTGGTAGAAATAGGTAAGGGAACTTGAACAAACAAGGCAATATTATTATAAGTGTTTTGTAGCCCTATATTCGCTTTGAACTTTGGTGAGAAAGAATAGGCATAGCCAACGTAAAATGACTCAATTGAAGTAGGGAATTTATTTTCTTCCGAAATAATTAGGCCATCCTGAGTAGTTATTTCAGAATTGCTTAACATTTGCTCATTTACAATACCAACTCCCACTCTAAATTCCTGGGAATAGCATACCACCGGAATGCTTAGAAATATTCCTATTAATAGTTGCTTAATCATCTAGTCGGAGTCCAAATAAAATACTTGAAGAGGAATGAATCTTGAAATCATTTAATGCTGCTTTGGAACAATATTCTACAACAGCAGTCCCAAGATCAACATCATTTAGATTAATTGTTGATGAAAATTGAAAATTGTTCGTACCGCCTAGGCCATTTGGGGTACTCATCCCTGTCGTTACAGTCCTTGTTCCACCTCCATCAAATTCAAACCAACGAATTGTAAAAATCTCTCCATAATTAGATTTTTCCCAATGGAACAATTCAATATCAGTTTCAACCCATGCAGCATGGCACTGGAAAATGCTACAATTCTTCCATCTGTTTCGAGCAACAATTGGGACATTTTTCCTTATTTGTTGGAGATTAGCATTACTTGATCCTGTAAAAACTATAAAGTAGACTTCAGGTTCTCCATCCTGCCATCTTTCGGCTCTAAGTAACTCTTCAAACGTTGCAAATCTAACTTGATTCACATGATCTGACTTGTTATTTAAATCTCGATCACAACCTGTGGTTCCACCACCCCCGCCAACAGGAGGATTACCAATTAAACCCCCTCCACCGCAGAAATAATCAGTATAGAAATAAAAATCATTTGTGCCATCGCTGAAGTACGGAGTTGCACTTTGAATACATGCATCATAAGTTGCTATTCTTGCGGAAGGATTTTTTGGTACTTTGACCAACCGCTCATTTTGGCTTACTACCAAAACAGGCTGATCGGGAATATTTCTAATATCCCATTCCGAAACATTGCCATCACTCAAAATCATAGGAACAAATGGATTATCCTCAAGATCCTGACTTGGAGAAATATACAAAATAGGAATGTCCCCATCGATTTCATCGAAATCGATAAGTTGTTCATCATTTCCTCTTAAAGCAACCTGCATCAGTGGATCAAACTCCAAATTGGATTCTTGTGACCGAAAGTTGGATTGGCTACCGAAGAGTGCCTCTTCAAAAGTAACTGACTTTGAGTTCGGACCTCCCAAGGATTGGCTTTTTGTGGTGAAATACAGGAAATTCAAATCACCATCAAACTGGTCTTGAATGTTTTGAGAAACGAATTTCCGCAAAGACTCATTTTTTAATCCTTGAGACAAAGCCGCTGCAAAAGTCAAACCGGGATCATTAGGATCCAAACCGGATTTTTTAGCCTGAGCCTCCAAAGCTATTTGGTTATCAGGAGTTGACTCAAAATCGCTGCATGAAAAAAGCAGCAATCCTGAAATGAGGACAGGGAAAAGTTTTTTCCCTCTTCTTACAAAATTCCATTTTACTTGAATGGTTGGGGGGGTAAGTGTTTTCATAAAGTTTAAATTAGATGTTATTAAAGAATTAATTAAAATTAAAAAACTTAATTGAAAACGTACCAATCTTTAATCATAAAATAAAACAATATTAGTTATTAATAATATTGAGGTCAGTAATAAAGGAATACAATTTTGTTGAAAGCCATCATACCATGATAGATATTTTGAAGGAATAATGAATCACCAAAAAAGTTTATTTAGGCAAACTCTCCAAAACCATCCTTACCAATTCTGCTTTTTCTTTGTCTTTGATCCATCTCGCCACGATCACCAAGTCATTTTCCTCGTCCACATAGACCATGTTGGTACCTGCACCCAAATGGAAAAAAGCTGATTCAGGGGCTGCGGGAATCTCTTTTCGGTCCGTATTCAAGAAATAATTCATAAAACCATAATTGGGTTGGACAGAAGTTGGCGTTCTGGACTTTTTGATCCAATCCTCCGAAATCACCTGAACGCCGTTCCAGTTTCCCTTTCTTAAAGTGAGGTATCCAAACCTTGCCTGATCATAGGCATTGATAAACATGCCCCCGCCCCAATGCGACCCGCCGCTGACAGACTGCATGATCTGCCCATCAAGGATGATAAAGGAATTCTCGTAACCCGTCCATCTCCAAGTCGGACTTGCCCCGATTTTGTCCATCAGATTTTCCTTCAAAACCACCGGAAGTGGCTTTCTCCACACATTGAGTATTGCCAATGCGAGGACATTCACTCTGGTGTCATTGTATTTGTAAACTGTCCCCGGTTCATTTCTTGGCCTGTTTAGCCACTCAGATGAATTGCCCTGCGGTCGGTCCGCCCAATCTGGTTTGCCCCATAGTGAACCTTCCCAATCGGAAGTCTGACGCAGCAAATGCTCCCATGTAATCTTACGGTTATGCGGTCCTTCAAAAAGATCAAAAACGTCCTCTTCATTTAGATGATCCGCTTTGTTCATCAGAGATTTGTATGGTTCATAAGGAATGATTGGCCCTACATAAGGATAAACAAGGTCCTTTTCACTTTTGATCAGACCTTTGTCGACCGCCATACCCACTGTGGAAGAGAGGATACTTTTGGCCACACTGAAAGTCAGGTCAACCCTGTCAGGTTCTCCCCATTGCCCAATGATATAGCCTTTATAAATAATCAAGCCGTTTGCAGCGCCCCGTTCTTTCATTGGTCCAACAGGGAATCCAAAAGGCTCCCTTCCAAAGGCGCTTTGATAGTGGGCCATCTTTAGGTTGGGGTCAGCCTCACTTTCTGTAGCAATGGCAAAGTCTATTGCTTGCTGAAGTTTGGCTGCATCCACCTTCATTTCTGCAGGCTTTTTCTGTTGCCAGTCCCCAAGAGAAGGGAAATAAGCTTTCTGTCCAAAGGAGGTAAAAGGGATCAAAAAAACGGTCAGGGCAAAGCATACCTTGGATATCTTTCTCATAATATTTTTTTTCGAATGTATCGGCAAATGCGTGTTCATGGAAATCATATTACAGGATTAGCCCTTTTAACATTTAAAAGGTTGGTAATAATGCGTTAAATTGTAGCGTAAAACAATTGTGACAGATATTTGTCTTACTTAAAATTGTCTGAAATGGATCATCAAAAAATTTATATAATCGGAGCCGGGATTTCCGGACTGATAGCAGCCTATGAACTTGAAAGGGCGGGATATAGTCCCGAAATTCTGGAAGCTTCAGACGGAGTTGGAGGACGGGTCCGGACAGACATGGAAAATGGATTTCGCTTGGATAGGGGATTTCAGGTATTGTTGACAGCTTATCCTGAAGCCAAAAGATACCTTGATTATGAAAAGTTAGGCCTCAAAATGTTTGATCCGGGAGCAATGGTTTTCAAACCGGGTGACTTTTTTGCTATCCATGATCCTTTGAGAAATCCCATGAGGCTATTTGGGATGGCATTTTCGAAAGTCGGAACGTTCAAGGATAAATTTAAAATTCTGAGTCTAACCAATTCTTTGAAAAAGAAAACCGAAGAGGAGATTTTTGCCGAACCATCCATTCCCACCATTGATTTCTTGAGGAATTATGGCTTTTCAGAAACCATCCTTGACAATTTCTTTAAACCTTTTTTCAAAGGGATATTTTTGGAAAATGGTCTACAGACTTCTTCAAGGATGTTCAATTTTGTCTTCAAAATGTTTTCAATCGGCTATGCTGCCTTACCTGAAAAGGGCATGCAGGAAATTCCCAATCAGTTGAAAAGCAAGCTCCAAAAGACTGTTTTCCGTTTCAATTCTCCTGTCGAAAGGGTAGAAGGAAATAGAATAATCCTGAAGGATGGCAACATATTGGAGGCTGACAAAATCATAATTGCGTCAAGGCCTGATAAAGTACTCCCACAGATGGCAGGTCAGGTCAAAGAATATAGAAAAGTTATCAACCTTTATTTTTCTTTGGAGAAATCATTCATTGCCCTTCCCATGATCGGATTGGTTCCTGATACCAAATACCTTATCAATAATTTTGTTTTTATGACCGATGTATCGAAATCCTACAGCAGTTCGGGCAAAGCTTTGCTTTCGGTCACGGTGACTCAGGATTCCAAACCTGATGACCTTTTGATCAAAATGGTTGCCTTGGAGTTGGAAGCACTCACGGGCATCAAAGCCAACTTTTTTCAACATATCAAAACATACGAGATTCTTGATGCCCTTCCACAGGTTGATGACATGCAACACGACATTTCACCGACCAATACCAAGATTCAAGACAATGTGTATCTCGCAGGAGATTATTTACTCAACGGTTCCATTAATGCAGCCATGACAGCCGGGAGAAAGGCTGCGGAAGCGGTTATGTTAAGCCTTCAACCCACCCACTAAATTGAAAAAGACCATAGCAATTGCAGGAGCAGGAGGATACATCGGACGGTGGTTTATCAACAAGTACAAAGGAAAATACAACATCGTCGCACTGAGTAGGCGGGAGGCCATCCAAAATCCTGATCCTGAAGTGGAATGGCGAAAAGTGGAACTGTTTTCAATCACTTCTACCATCGAAGCGTTGCATGGGGTAGATTATGCCATCTACCTGATACATTCCATGAGTGCTTTGACTCGGCTGGATCAGGGAAGTTTTGAAGATACAGACCTTTTGTTGGCGGATAATTTTTCGCGGGCAGCTGAGGCAAATAATATCAAACAGATCCTTTATCTCGGGGGAATTCTTCCCAAAGAAGTTGCGGAAGAAAAAATGTCTATTCACCTCAGAAGCAGGCTGGAAGTGGAAAAAACCTTGGGTGAAAGAGGTGTTCCGGTAACTGCCCTACGTGCCGGAGTCATTGTTGGCCCAGGAGGGTCTTCCTTTGAGATGGTTAGAAATCTGGTCAGAAAACTTCCCATTCTGATGTGTCCCAAATGGACCACTTCCCAAACGCAATCCATTTCTCTCCGGGATACATTGACGATCATGGATTCCTGCATTGGAAATGAAAATGTATTTGGAAAAGCCATTGAAATCGGAAGCCCTGAAATTTTATCCTACAAAGGAATGCTGGAAGAGACCGCAAGGGTGATGGGAAAGAAAAGGTTTATTTTCACAGTGCCGGTTTTTTCCGTGGGTTTTTCAAAGCTTTGGGTTTCCTATTTTGGAGAAACTCCTGCAAAATTGGTTTCTCCTTTGGTCGAAAGTCTGAAACATACTTTGACAGTATCTGAGGAGCTCAAATTCAGAGAAAAAGAAATCGATTACCTGACTTATGAGGAAAGCGTAAAGGAAGCTCTTGATCCCGCCAATAAACTCCCGGCACTTCCGAAGTTTAAAAATGACAGGGATGTAAAAAACACTGTCAGAAGTATCCAAAGGATGCCCAATACGCGCCATAAAAGTGCCTTGTGGGTTGCTAACAGGTATAAAAGATGGTTACCGACTTTTTTTAGGTTTTTGATTAATGCAAAAGAAAACAATAGGGGAGATATCGGTTTTTACCTTTTGAACGGCTCAAAACCAATGTTGCAACTGACCCTTATTCCTGATAGGAGTGACATCAAGAGACAACTGTTTTACATCACAGGAGGATGGTTGGTCAAAAGATTTGACTATGGATGGCTGGAATTCAGGGAAGTACTCGGCGGAAAATACATGATCACGGCTATACATGAATTTGTACCCAGACTTCCGTGGTTTGTCTATCTCAATACCCAAGCCAAAATCCACCTTTGGGTGATGAACCGGTTTAGAGAATACCTAGAGAAGTACAAGGGTAATTAATTTCCGATGGATATACGCTTCTTTGCCCATAACCCTGTATTCTTTTTCAGTCGGGACGGAAGACGGAAGACCCCCGCAGGGATGTTAATGAGATCGTACTCATGAAATAGAGTTAAAACGGAAATTCTATCTTCTGCCATCAATGCGTTCGGACATTTAAAACATCAAAAAAAGGAGTTCAAAATCCAGCCGCTTTGTCATCACCCCTTTTATCGGCTCCGCCTTCAAACTGTCCATTTGGAAGTTTGAGGATGGCGTCTACTTTTCCCAAAATCGGTGTGTTTCCTTCATTGATAAGATATCCTTTTGATTTTAATTCATCCAATATCTTTTTGGGAAATCCTTCCGGTTCGAAATTGATCAGGTCAGGTAGCCATTGGTGGTGAAAACGGGGTGCATCAACCGCCTGCTGCATGGTCATATCAAACTCCACTACATTCAGAATGGTCTGCAAAACCGAGGTAATGATGGTCGAACCTCCCGGTGTTCCCACCACCATGAGAAGCTGTCCATCTTTTTCCACAATAGTGGGGGTCATGGAGCTGAGCATCCTTTTACCGGGAGCAATGCTGTTGGCTTCAGCCCCGACAAGTCCAAACATATTGGGAACTCCTGCTTTGGCACTGAAGTCATCCATTTCGTTGTTCAGAAAAAATCCAAGTTCATCACTGTACAATTTGGATCCATAGGCTCCATTCAAAGTAGTCGTTATCGCCACCGCATTGCCAAAGGGATCGACAATGGAATAGTGCGTGGTTTCATCACTTTCTACGTATTGGATCACTCCTTGAGATACTGCGCTCGAAAGTGTGGATCTTCCCGGATTAAAATCTGAAATTCTATCTTTAAGATACCCCTTTTCCATCATTTCATTCACAGGAACTGCCACAAAATCAGGGTCACCCAAATAGAAATTTCTGTCTGCAAAGGCCCGTCTTTCTGCCTCTGTCAAAGTTTGGATGTATTGGGCAGAATTGTGTCCCATTGACTTCAGGTCAAAACCTTCCAACATTCCCAGGATTTGAGCCAATGTTACCCCGCCACTGCTAGGTGGTGCCATCGAAATGATCCTGATGTCTTTATAATCAAAGGAAATAGGATCACGCCATTTGGCTTCATAGCCCGCCAAATCCTCCATGGTGATGATTCCTCCTTTTGATTGGATAAAATCCACTAACTTTTGGGCAGTCTCCCCAAGGTAAAATTCATCTTTGCCATTCTTGGCTATTCTTTTCAAGGTTTCGGCAAGAATCGGGTATTTGATCGTGTCATTGGTTTTAAACTCCCTTGCAAAAAACGTATTTTCTCCATTTACCTTGATGAAATTATCTCTGTTGGAGGCAAGCCTTTTTTCCTGGTTTGAGGTCACGACAACACCCTTTTCTGCCAATTCAATCACAGGAGCGAGGATTTCTTCCATCGGAAGTGTTCCAAATCTATGGTGAACTTCAAACATTCCTGCCACCGTTCCGGGAACGCCCACAGCCAAAGCTCCCATGGTACTCAATTCAGGGATAACTTCTCCATTTTCATCCAAATACATATCCCTTGTGGCGGCTAAAGGTGCTTTTTCCCGATAATCCAAAGAACCTGTTTCACCGTTTTCCAACCTGAAAACCATAAATCCACCGCCTCCCAGATTTCCTGCAAAAGGATAAGCCACGGCCAATGCAAGCTCTGTAGCAATCATGGCATCAAAAGCATTCCCGCCTTTTTCCATGATCATCAGTCCAATCTTGGAAGATTCTTCTCTTGCTGTTACGACCATGGCTTTTTCATTGATTAATCCACGGTTTTCCAGAGAAACCGTGTCATTTTGCCTGCATGAAAAAACAAACAGGAGAACTGAAAACAGTAGAATGACAGAATGCCTTTTATTTTTCATTTTCTTTGAGAAGTGTTTCATTAAACAGTTTTAATACCCTTTTGTACTCATCCGTCCAACTGCTAGGTTCCACGAAGCCGTGGTCTTCCACAGGATAAACAGCCATTTCCCAATTGTCTTTGCCCAGTTCGATCAGACGCTGCGCCAGCCTGACCACGTCCTGAAAATGTACATTGACATCGATCATGCCATGCGCTATCAATAAATTCCCTTTCAGTCCTTCTGCAAAATAAATGGGAGAGGACCTCTTGTAAGAAATAGGGTCATTGAAAGGTTCATTCAGGATATTGGCTGTATAGCCATGGTTATAGTGTGCCCAATCTGTCACGGACCTCAAAGCAGCGCCTGAGGTAAAGGTTCCAGATTCATTGAACAGCGCCATCAGGGTGATGAACCCGCCATAACTTCCACCATAAATCCCGATCTTCCCGGGTTTTACGCCTTGATTTTCCATCAGAAACTTGGCACCATCCACTTGGTCAGAAAGGTCTTTTCCGCCCATGTGACGGTAAATTCCCGTTCGCCAGTCTCTGCCATATCCAGCACTTCCCCTGTAATCTATATCTAAAACCGTGTAACCCAAATCCGTCAAAAGATTATGGAACATGTATTCTCTAAAATAGGTTGACCACCATTTATGGGCATTTTGCAGATAACCCGCCCCATGTACAAAAATCACCGCAGCTCCATTGCTTTTGATGGCCTCAGGCACATATAACCTTGCAGGAACCAATTGGCCGTCAGCAGCTTTGAAGTTTACCATTTGTGGATCACGCCAAGAGTAGGATTTGAATTCTTCGCTTTGACCAAAAGTCAATTGCCTTGGTTGGGATTTGGGTGTGTTGGGTTGGATATATAATTCTGTTGGTTGATTGCTGTAAGAATAGAGGATTGCCATGTTTTTCTCATCCGGAGAAAGGGATACTTCATTGTTTCCGGTGAGTGTGGTCAGCTTTTCCATTTTGCCCCCCATGATTGGCATCATATAAAAATGTCTTTCTCCCGGGTGGACTTCAGAAGTGGTGAGGTACCAAAACTTCCCGTTTTTGGAAATAAAGGGATCAAAGACCTCAAATTTACCTGATGTCAATGCTTTTTTGTTTCCTGTGGTTACATCCAATAAGTAAAGATGGGAATAGCCGCTTTCCTCAGATTGGAAGTAAATGTGCTTGTTATCAGGTAACCATCCCAAAGTTCCTCCACCAAAACCCCATCCGATCCCCGGACCTGCGATCCAAGCTTCATCGCGTTGTCTGTCAACAGATTTCAAGGTTGCTGACTCAAGGTCAAGAAGTGTAATCCACCTGTCTTTGTTGTCGTTTGCACGGATATTGACAATGGCATGCTTTCCGTCATTTGAAAATACAGGAGCTGCAATGGCAACTTTCCTTAATTTTTCTTCCCATGTCTTATCGGGATAATCTTTGATATAGTCAGGAAGATCTTTGATCCCGGGAAGACTGTCTGTAGCCACATAGACCACAGTGTCTTTTGCAAAACTGTAGACTGCAAGCTCTATGGTTTGTGGATTATCTCCCACTTTGGACCTTGTATTCAGGTTGGTCGTATAACCTGAAGCATCGGTGTAATCCGGCACTTCTGTCCTTTTGTTTTCAGCGCGGCCTAGCAGTAGGAGTGTGGCGTACTTTTCATCAGGCGAAAGTTGGATATTGATCACCTGCTTGCCTTCCGTATAAAAGGTGAAAGGTTCTTTTTCAGCAATAGACTTGTAATAATTTTTAGACTTTTCTTCTTTTTCTTTTCTCTCATTCACCACCGATAGAAGGTTCAGGTTGTCTTCCTGAAGCCATTTCTCTCTTTCTGCCTTCTTTTCTTCTTTGTCCTTTGGCCTGCTTCCGTTTTGGACCCGGGTCATTCGTTGAAGTTTGCCGCTTGGGATATCTAAGACAAAAAGATTGCCGGATGATTCAAAGGCAATCCTGTTTTCATTGGACAAAAACACAGGATTTGACAACCTTTCCCCAAAGTTGATCAGGGAAGTCTTACTGCCTGTGGCAAGGTCATAAAGTAAGATTTCTCCATCCTTTGCGTAGATTTTCTTGGTTTTGGCCAGGTTGCTTTTGGCATTTCGGGGAATTAGGTTTTTTTGTTCCTGTAGTCCAACTTTTACCGGATTTGATCCTAACGAAAGTCCAATTTTATAAAGGGAATCAGCAGGGTGCTGTTCCGGATTATATTTAAAATAGATTGATTGACCTTTGTCATCCCATTGAAGATCAGATGGGAAAGTCCCCATCCATTTTGGGTCATTCATGATTTTTTCTACGGAAAGTTCGCTTTGGGCAAGGGAATATTGACCAAATAAGATACAGGAAAAAGCGAACAGAAATAGGCTTTTCTTCATAAAGAAAGGGTTTTGTAAAACTGATGATGGGAATAAAGTTCTAAGAACCGTATTGATTTGAAAATAAAAAAATGGGAAGAGGTAAAAAAATGGTTTTGATTACAGGGAATCAAGGAAAGTGTGTAATTCTTTTTCAATAATCTCAATGTCATGAAGCAATTCATTGAAATGCTGATGGGAATTTTCAAGATCTGCCTCGATTGCTTCCAATATTTTTCTGGTCTGAATGGCACCGATATAACTTAAGCTTGGCTTTGCTTTGTGGCATCTCCTCTTGATCTGGGCCCAATCTTGAGTAGCATACAATTCATCCATGTTTTTTAAATCCTTCAGGTTTGAATCCAGAATTATCTGGATCATTTCCTGCAACATTTCTTTGTCGTCATCGCCGAAATACTGAAAAATTGTTTGCGGGCTAATAAGCTGATACATAAAATATTCAAATAGCTGTAAGGAGTATATAACAATCAAATTTATGTATTTCAAAATAAATAAAAGTGGTTTTATTGTTTTTTTTTAAAATCACGATTTCACCGCTTTCAATAAAATTTATAAGATGTTCATTCTGCGATAGTTTCAGATTTTATATCAACAAATTAACTCCTAATTTTAACTTCTCAAAACATCTTAAAGTTATTCATGTTTCACTTTTTATTGCTATGAAAAAAAACAAACTCGTATTCTTGGTGCTCGCTGCCTTATTTGCTTTGTGCATGCTTTGGATAGGAATTGATATGTCAAGAAAGACAACCTTTCCGGGATCCAAACGGAATTTAAAAGAAAGAATAGCCCCCTCAGACACCTTAGATGCAAATGTCAAAGAAACAAAAGATTGATGTCAACCTGATCGATCTGGATAAAATGAAAGAAAAGACCACTGACATTCCGGGTCTTTTACCCTATGCCCATCAGTCTGGAAGTGCTCTCATCAAGCCGGAAGATAAAGGAAAAATAACAGGTAGGGCAGTGGCTGCGATGCATTCCCAAACCGAAATGCAGATGGCCCAAATCTACCAACAGATGCAGCTTTTGGCTGACCAAGCCAAGCTGATCCAAAAAAGGGTAGAGATCTCTGAGAGAATTTATAAAACATCCATGGGTTTTGAACCGCTTATCAACCACCATTATTTTTTGTATGAAAAGGAAGATGGATCTGATTTTCTAAGTTTGGTGGCACCCGAAGAATGGGGCAGAAAAAGCAAGCATTCCAAGTTCATCGCTGAAATTAAACTCCTGGCGGACCACACTTGGGAAATCATCCGAAAAGATGGTTAATTTTGCCCATGCACCATTTAAAAGTGGAGAATATTTACAGGATCCTCAAAGATTCTGACCTCCAAGTAGAACACAACTACCAGTTGGATGTCAACCCCGGCTTTCTTAAAGGAAAGGGGGAGATCCTTTTGAATGAAGCCTTTTCGGGTCTTGGAGGAAATGGAAATGTTCCCCTTCTCGAAAAGCTGAGGTTCGACTTCAAGATCAACAGACATGTATTTCTCTATGACGACGAGGTGCATTTTAACAGGTACAGGCTGGCAACGCTCAAAACCTCCTTGTATGAAGTTTTTTCTTTCCCTTGGGCAGAGGCATATCTCCGGCTTTGCAGGACTTATGAAAAGGAATGCCTAAAGACGGGGTTACAGGAAAGGGTTTGGAACGGGCCGCCAATTGCAGGAAAGCTTTTTGGGAAAAGCGAACCTCCCGGGGACCTTTCAGCAAATGGATCCTCCGGATGGAAACTGAATGCCTACAACGACACCCAATATGATCTCGTAAGCCGACTTCACGGCTATAAACTCATCAGAATACCGCTCTATGAAAACCTCATGATTGGGGGAAGCCTGAAAAAAATAGATGATTTGTTGTTGCACCCAAAAGAGGAAAACCAACAAGGTATCTTGAATTGGTTTTCAAGGAAATTGGTTTGAAAGTCCAAGCATCTTTAGGAAAACAAGCCAAAAATCTCTCTGTCTATCCGCTGTACAATCGATGAAAAATCTTCGGGATACTCCACAAAGTCCATCTGGTTGACATCCACAATCAACAATTTACCTTTATCATAGCCACCGATCCATTCTTCGTAATGGGAATTCAGGTTTTTTAGGTAATCAATCCGGATGGCATTTTCATAGGATCTGCCCCTTTTCTCAATCTGGCCCACTAATTTGGGGATATCAGCCTTCAGATAAATCAGCAGGTCGGGTGGTTTGACAAAATTGATCATCGAGTCGAACAGGGAAAGGTAATTTTCATAATCTCTTTCTGAAAACAATTTTGATTTGTAGAGATTGGCTGCAAAAATATAGGCATCTTCATAGATTGTCCTGTCCTGAACCACCGACAAACCGCCTTCCCTGATCCGTTTGATTTGGTTGAACCTGCTGTTGAGGAAAAATACCTGAAGATGAAATGACCAACGCTTCATATCTTCATAAAAATCAGCTAGATAGGGATTATTTTCTACCGCTTCCAACTCTGCATGCCAACCGTAATGCTTGGCCAATTTGATGGCTAAAGTAGTTTTTCCACTTCCTATATTTCCTGATACCGCTATGTGCATGGTAGTTTTTACTTTAATCTTCGCCCTATTTATCCAAATCCCAAAATGCTAAGCCCTTACTTAAACCTTGCTGACACCTTGAGGTCTTTGCTTCCCGGCGTATATACATAAAATCCTTCGCCTGTTTTCACACCTTTAAAACCTGCTTCCACCATATTGACTAACAGTGGACAAGGCGCATATTTCGGATTTCCAAAACCATCATGCAATACCTTCAGAATGGAAAGACAGACATCAAGGCCTATAAAATCCGCCAACTGTAATGGCCCCATAGGATGGGCCATACCCAACTTCATTACCGTATCGATTTCTGCAATCCCCGCCACCCCTTCAAATAATGTATAGATAGCCTCATTGATCATCGGCATCAAAATCCTATTGGCCACAAAACCCGGATAATCATTCACCTCTACCGGTGTTTTTTCGAGATTGGAGGAGATTTCCATCACCAATTGCGTTGTTTCCTTGGAAGTAGCATATCCTTTGATCACCTCCACAAGCTTCATCACGGGAACCGGATTCATAAAATGCATGCCGATCACCTTGTCCGGCCGCTTTGTAACAGAACCTATTTTTGTTATTGAAATAGAAGAAGTATTGGTAGCCAAAATGGTATTCTTGGGACACAATTCATCCAATTGGCGGAAGAGATCCAATTTTACACCAAGGTTTTCTGTTGCAGCCTCAATCACCAAATCAGCATTCTTCACACCCTCTTTCAGGGAATTAAAAGATTGGATGCGGCTCAAGGTGTCCTGCTTGTCATATTCAGTCAAAGTTCCTTTGGTCACTTGCCTGTCTAAGTTTTTGGAAATTGTAACCAAAGCCTTATCCAAGGCAGCCTGATTGACATCTATGAGGCAGACGTGGTAGCCATATTGGGCAAAAACATGGGCGATTCCGTTTCCCATTGTTCCGGAACCAATAACAGAAATAGTATTCATTTTGATTTGGGTTTAGTATTCAGGTAGTTAACTATTGAAATGAAAAATGTACCGAAAAGGATTTGATTTTCCCCGTCAAATTTTGACCAAATCTAATTTGATTCGGAAGCAAATCCAATTCTCAATCATATAAAATGGCTAACTTTGGGCCATGAAAGAATTAGGAAAAATCAGTTCACTCCTTATAAACAGGTTCACTGCCAATGGTGCTTACCTTGCACTGCGTGAAGGCGGGGAAGTTTTATTGCCAAAAAGCTACCTCAAAGGTGAGGAGAAAGAGGGAGAGGAACTGGAAGTTTTTGTTTATACAGACAGTGAAGACCGACCTGTGGCAGTCACCAACAGGCCAACCGCATTATTGGATGAATTTGCCGTCATGGAAGCCAAGGAAATCACGGATTTTGGTGCTTTCATGGATTGGGGTCTTCCTAAAGACCTTTTTGTTCCTAAATCAGAAATGGGCAAAACCATGGAAGTCGGGGGTAAATACCTGGTAATGGTCTGTCAGGATTACAAGACCAACCGCTTGATCGGCGTATCAAAATATGAGGATTTCATCCTGAGCGACACGCAGGCATATGTTTCAGGTCAGGAAATAGATGCGCTGATTTTTGAAGAAACCGATTTGGGTTTCAAAACACTTATTGACGGAAGTTATGAGGGATTGATTTATAAAAATGAGGTCTTTCAACCCATCAAAGTAGGGGACAAAACCAAGGCTTTTGTCAAAAAACGCCGCGATGACGGCAAAATTGACTTGCAGCTTTTACCATCAGGCAGGGAAAAATACGAGGAAGGGGCTGAAAAAATCCTGGAAGCCTTAAAAGTCCGGAAATTTTTGCCCCTTCAAGATAAATCATCCCCTGAGTCTATCAAAGAGTTATTGGGAATGAGTAAAAAACATTTCAAACAGTCAATAGGTCAACTGTATAAAGCCAAAAAAATTACTATCCATGAGGATGGAATCAGACTCGTCTAGTCCAGTTCCAGAATATGGTTTGGCGTAAGACAAAGTACTGCTTTGTCTTTTTTTATGGCTATAGGTGCTTTCAATAAGTGTGGATTTCTGATTAGGATGTTGAGCCATCCTTCATCATCCCAGGATTTTCCCGCAATCAGATTTTGGTAATCGGGATGAGCCCTGTTCATCAGGTCCTTTGGCCTGAGGTTTAACTTATCCAAAATCGTCCTCCAACCTGTCATCGTAATGGATTCCTTCTCGATGTTGATTTCATTGATATGTCGGGCTACGGACTTTGCATAAGCCCTCATCTGCTTGTCTACTTGATGGCTTGGATTGAAGTAGAAAAACAATTCGTTGGGATGTCCTTTCATAGTCTATTGGTTTACAGACATTTAATATACATTTTTTAAGAGGAAGTACCAAGGAATATGCCTTCAAATTTCACAATAATGAATTTTTATCTGTCCGGAAATTCTACAAAAAAGTCTGAAAAACTGCCATCCAATGAAATTGAGGTTTGAATGCAGCTACAGGAGCTTCTATATTTTTTTGGAAGGAAGCAAAGAATGAAATTTGGTTGCTTAAAAAAATCAACTCATTCTCTCATATTTTTTCAACTTTGAAAACGCCTTTTTATCACAGACTTAACCCTCAGAACTACTTTGATTTGTATTCTTGTCTTTGAAATATTTAAAGACTTTATCAAAGATTGTAGGAAGTAAGACAATCTGTTTATTATTTTAGGGTTTAAAACCTATTGAAAAATAACAATGAGCAAAGAACAGGAACATTTTTTGGGAATAGATGTCGGAGGGACCCATCTAAAAATTGGCCTTGTCAACAAACAAGGGGAAATTGTTTCGTTTGATAAAATCGACACAGCACCATACCGTGATGACTCCAAAGGTTTCAGTGTCTGCTTTGCAGACAACATGGTTGACATTCTGAAGAAATATCCTGAAGTCAAAAAAGTAGGTATCGGTTTGCCCGGTTTGATCTCCAAAAACAGAACAACCACACTTGAAATCCCTGCCATCCCTGACCTGAACGGCTATAACCTCAAGGGTGAACTCAAAAAAAGATATCCCGGTATTTCATTCTATCTGGAAAATGATGCCGCTGCCGCTGCTATCGGTGAATACAGGTATGGCAAAAACAATCCTCCTGAAAATTTCCTTTTCATCACCATGGGAACAGGAATCGGAAGTGCATTGGTTTTGGATGGGGAAATATTTAAAGGATCGCGTGGCAATGCCATGGAAATGGGCCACATGCTTTCCCGCGGAAACGAAGGATTGGAGAAGTTGGTAGGAAGAAACGGCATCCTCAAAATTATGGAACGGTTTATCCAAGGTTATCCAAGACTCGCGGGTGAACTGATAGACCAAGAGCTTGGTACCCATCTCTTGGTCGATACCGCAAAAGCAGGAAATGAGGTTTCTCTGATGGTATTCGAGGAAGTTGGGAGGATTTTGGGTGAAGCCATCGTGTCTACCATCCGAATTCTGGACGTGACCCATGTCTATTTTGGAGGTGGAATTTCAGCAGGATTAGAATATATGATGCCTTCTTTGGACAAGACTGTCAGACAGTATCTGACTCCTTACTATGTAAAAGACCTCCAGTTGGTCAGGGCGACTTTGGCCAACAATGCCGGTACCCTTGGGGCGGCAGCTTTGTGCTTTATGGATGAAGATTAAGAGTTTTAAGGTTAAAATATTAGAAGGTTTTAAGGTTCACAAGGTTCCTTAAAACCTTTTTTTTTGGATAATTTCTAAATTTCAAATTTATTTATCCAATCAATTGAGGGTAAAATATAAGCTAACCCTAATTTTTGAATCAATATCCATAAATATCAAATATCAATGAATATCAATAATTCAGAATTTTTACTCTTTCCCAACCCTTAAACTTTTCCAACCTTTTAACCTCTAACCAATTAACCTTTAACCATTTTCTCACGGATCCAACCTGCTGATTACCACCTCACTTACCCTACTGTAAGCATTCATCCTGAGCATCACTTTCATAGGCATTTCGGCTGCGGCATCAAACTCCGGACACGATGGTGCCGGATTGATAAAATAGATGAAAAAAGATTGGCTCCTGTCTGTCAACTCGACTTTGTCAGGCCTTCCAAAAGTCTTGATAATTGATTGGTTGTCTTTTCCCAACAAATCATTTTTAACTACCCTAAAAGCTTCTAATTCTTGCATTCGTAATCCAATACAACCATCTCTGTCATTTTTCCAGTTTTCGAGATTCACATTTTTGAGGTCCACTTTGCTGGAACAGGCGGAGGAAAGGACTGAAAATGAAATTATTCCAAAAACAACAATAAAAATATTACGCATTTTGAGGGGTTTGATTGACTGATTTTTGGAAATTTTTAACAGTTCCATAATTAAACCAAAGCCAAAAGTAGGAGAGGGCTGCATAAATAGAAAGGAAAACAATGGATATGTTCTCGGGCGCCAGTTCTTTTAGGATAAACCAATTTGCCAAAACAAATACCGCCACCCTTAGAACCTCCTGAACATGATACCATCTCTTTTGTTCAAAAATCCCGGAGAAACTTACAGTACTCCAAACAATCAGCGTGGATAGGCCAACTTTGGTCATCCAGTCAAATTTGCCCAGATTGAAAAGGAAAAAGGCCGTCAAACCCATCAGCACTACGTACTGGAAAAACACATAATAATTGAGGGCCAAAGGCACGGTAGTATCGAATTTTTTGTAATCAGGACCCACATCTTTTACGGGACGGTAGCCTCCAAGGTATTCCGGAAGCCATCCGGGTTTATTGAACAGATACCGTGCTTTGTCTTTTAGGTTTGGAATCATTTCCAATTCCTTTTTCATCGTCGCATAATGGGAAATATTTACCCAAACAGGATTCCAGCTTTGCACAGGAGTCGTAATACCATAAGTTGGCCTTTCTTCCTCTTCCTGAAAAGTACCAAACCACTTGTCAAAGATGATAAAGGTACCGCCGTGGTTTTTGTCAATGTATTTGGGATTGCGCCCATGATGTACACGGTGGTGGGAAGGGGTATTCATAAATTTTTCTAGAAAACCCATCCTGTCAATCGCTTCTGTATGGATCCAAAACTGGTATAGCAAGTTAATGCCGGACACCAACACCAACATCACCGGATCAAATCCGATTACCGCCAAAGGCAGGTAAAACATGAATGTCCAGATCGTCTGCGTGGAGCTTTGTCTCAGAGCTACAGAAAGATTGTATTCCTCCGAAGAATGGTGGACAACATGACCGCCCCAAAAAAGGTTGATTTCATGACTCAGACGATGCGCCCAATAATAACACAAATCATAAAGGAAAAACAGGATAAAGAAAGTCCATACGTTGTTTGGAATCTGAAACAAACCGAATTTCTCAAAAAAGAAAGTGTAAATACCGATAGAAAGCACTTTGAGAAAAACACCAGAAACTTGGGAGACCACTCCGAGGTTAATGTTGGTAATGGCATCATTCAGCCTATAAGTAGGGTTTTTTTGAAACCTCAAAACGAGCAACTCAATCCCCATCAGGATAAAGTACATCGGGATGGCGATTACGACAGGACTCAGATTCATCTTTCTATCAGCTATTTGGGTTTTTGGATTGGAAATCTACTTATAAAAACCCAAAAAGGAAAAAACAGTTTCGGATTTGTACCATCATTAATCTTTATATTAGCGACCAAAATCAACTAGTTTTATGTATTACCGATTCGGAAAAGTATTTCATTTCATTTCAATTCTCCTGTTTTTATTCACCTTCCTGTATTTCTATTCGGCTATGCCCGATATTATCGCTTACGAACTCGATGAAAACGGGTATGCAACAAAAGAAATTTCCAAAGGGACATTCTTTTACATTGGCATCATACTTTTCGGGGTTTTGAATTTTGTCCTCATTACACCTGCAAAACTGATTGAAAACAAGAGTACCAAAACATTCAGGCAGCTGTTTCCCACAGGTGATGTTTTCAGGGATTATATGCTTACATGGATTTACAGTTTCACTGGAGTGATCAATATTTCCCTTGCGATCATGAGTTTATTCATCCATGCCATCAACAACCAGAATGAAATAGGTTCGGGCAGTTATTCCTTTTTCTTTTATCTGATCCCTATTCTTTTTCTGGTTTGGATTATCGTTTTGTTTTGGATATTGTTGCAGAAATTCAATGCAATCAGAAATAACAGTACCATTTAACCAAATTACCTGTAGCAAATTTTCATGGCAGAAAACGTAAAATACAACGAAGACAGCATCAAGTCGTTGGATTGGAGGGAACATATCAGGCTAAGACCAGGTATGTACATCGGAAAACTTGGAGACGGAAGTGCCCAAGATGACGGGATATATGTTTTGGTCAAAGAAGTCCTTGATAACAGTATCGACGAACACATGATGGGTTATGGCAGGACCATCGACATCAAAATATCCGAGCACAAAGTGGAAGTCCGCGATTACGGCCGAGGGATTCCCTTGGGCAAAGTCATAGACTGTGTTTCCAAAATCAATACCGGCGGCAAGTACGATTCAGGTGCTTTTCAAAAATCTGTGGGACTGAACGGTGTCGGTACCAAAGCGGTGAATGCACTTTCCGACTTTTTCAAAGTACAGTCCTTCCGCGACGGGGAAACAAAAGTAGCTCAATTTGAAAAAGGAATTTTGGTCGAAGACCGCCCTGTTGAAAAAACCACTGAAAGGAACGGTACCAAAGTTGTTTTCTCCCCGGATGCAGGGGTTTTCAAAAATTACCATTTCATCCCCGAATACCTCGAAAACCAGATATGGAATTATGCTTTCCTGAATGCCGGTCTGACCATCAATTATAATGGCAAAAAGTTTTTCTCTGAAAAGGGACTTTATGACCTGCTGATGAGAAAGGTGGACGAGGAAAGTATCAGGTATCCCATTATCCACCTCAAAGGAAATGACATTGAAATAGCCCTCACACACTCCAACCAATATGGAGAGGAATACTATTCCTTCGTGAATGGCCAATATACAACTCAAGGCGGAACCCACCTTGCTGCATTCAGAGAGGCCATCGTCAAGACAATCAGGGAATTTTATAAGAAAGAATATGATGCCTCAGATATCAGAGGAAGCGTGGTGGCTGCTGTAGCCGTCCGTGTCATGGAACCGGTATTTGAGTCTCAAACCAAAACCAAGTTGGGTTCCCAGACCATTGGGCCGGATGGACCTACCCTTAGGACTTTTGTCAATGACTTCGTCAAAACCGCTCTGGACAACTACCTTCACAAAAACCCGGCTGTAGCAGATGCCTTGCTCAAAAGGATTTTGCAGTCCGAAAGGGAAAGAAAAGAAATCTCCGGTATCAAAAAACTGGCAAACGAAAGGGCTAAAAAAGCCAACCTCCACAATAAAAAACTGAGAGATTGCCGGGTACATTATGACGATGCAAAAGGCGACGAGGAGCAGAAAAACAAAACCATGCTCTTCATCACTGAAGGGGATTCTGCGTCAGGTTCCATTACAAAATCACGTGATGTGCAGACTCAGGCGGTATTTTCACTACGTGGTAAGCCTTTGAACTGCTATGGCATGACCAAAAAAGTGGTATATGAAAATGAGGAATTCAACCTGCTGCAACATGCCTTGAACATTGAGGACGGAATTGAAAACCTCCGTTTCCGAAAAATAGTCATCTCCACAGATGCTGATGTTGACGGCATGCATATCCGCTTGCTCATCATGACTTATTTCCTCCAGTTTTTTCCCGACTTGGTCAAAAACGGCCACCTTTATATCCTGGATACGCCGCTCTTTAGGGTAAGAAACAAGAAGGAAACCATCTATTGCTATACCGATGAAGAAAGACAAAGGGCGATCCACAAAATCGGGAAAACCGCCGAAATCACCCGCTTCAAAGGTTTGGGAGAGATTTCTCCTGAAGAGTTTGGAAAATTTATAGGAGATGACATCCGCCTGGAACCGATTATCCTAAGCAAGGAAACCAAAATTGTAGAATTACTGAATTTCTACATGGGCAAAAACACCCCTGACAGGCAGACTTTCATCATCGATAACCTCAAAATAGAAAAAGACATCGTTTTTGATGATCCTTCCAAAAAGCAGGAAGAAGAGCACGAAGCCGCTTAAATCCAATTCCCGCTTCCCAAAAGGAAAGTCTATCAACATATCCCCAAATAAAGATGGTCTAATGGCCATCAAACCATTCAAAATATAGCATGAGCGATATAATCAACGAAACTCCGGAAGGAAAAGAAGGAAGCCTGCATGAATCCATTCCCGTAACAGGAATGTATAAAGACTGGTTTTTAGATTATGCCTCCTACGTAATTCTGGAGCGTGCCGTACCGGCAATTGAAGATGGCCTCAAGCCTGTGCAGCGCCGGATCCTGCACGCCATGAAGGAAATGGATGATGGTCGATTCAACAAAGTCGCCAACATCATCGGCCAATCCATGCAGTATCATCCACATGGCGACGCTTCTATTGGAGACGCCATTGTCAACATGGGGCAAAAAGATCTCCTGATCGAAACCCAAGGCAATTGGGGAGACATCAGAACAGGGGATGGTGCAGCAGCGGCAAGATACATTGAAGCGAGATTGTCAAAGTTTGCCTTGGAAGTGGTTTTCAATCCCCAAACCACTGAATGGCAACTTTCTTATGATGGAAGAAAAAGAGAACCTGTCACCCTTCCTGTAAAATTCCCTTTGGTATTGGCCCAGGGCGTGGAAGGTATCGCCGTGGGACTTTCAACCAAAATACTCCCACACAACTTCTGTGAACTGATCTTGGGGTCTATTCAAATCCTCAAAGGAGAAAGAACACACATCCTGCCTGATTTCCCTACAGGGGGAATGGCGGACTTTTCAGAATATAACGAAGGCGTAAGAGGCGGAAGGGTAAAAGTCAGAGCAAGAATTGAAGAAGAAGACAATAAAACCCTATTGATCAAAGACATACCATTTGGTACCACGACCAATTCTTTGATAGAATCGATCATCAAGGCCAATGACAAAGGTAAAATCAAGATCAAAAAAGTAGTAGACAATACGGCCAAAGATGTAGAAATCCAGATCCAATTGGTACCGGGGCAATCTCCTGACATGACTATTGATGCGCTTTATGCCTTTACGGATTGCGAGGTCAGCATCTCTCCAAATGCCTGTGTGATCATCAACGACAAGCCTGTTTTCCTTTCTGTCAATGACATATTGGAATACAATACCAAGCAGACCAAGGCTCTCCTCAAAAAGGAACTGGAAATCCGGAAGGCAGAATTGATGGAGAAATTGCTTTTCTCCTCTCTCGAAAAAATATTCATCGAAAACAGGATTTATAGAGATATAGAGGAATGTGAAACCTGGGATGCAGTCATCCAGACGATAGACAAAGGTTTGGAACCTTTCAAGCCGGATTTCTATAGAGAAATTACCACCGAAGACATAGTCAGGCTGACAGAAATCAAAATCAAGCGTATCTCCAAGTTTGATGCTTTCAAAGCTGACGAACTCATGAGAAGGCTTCAGGAAGAGCTCAAAGAGGTTAATCACCACCTGAGGCATTTGACTGAATATGCTATCCAATACTACCAAAACCTCTTGGACAAGTATGGCAAAGGGCGAGAAAGAAAAACCGAGATCAGGGCTTTTGACACCATCGAAGCCACTGTCGTCGCCGCCAACAATGCCAAGCTCTATGTGAACAGGGCTGATGGATTTGTGGGTTATGGATTGAAAAAGGATGAATTCGTATGTGATTGCTCTGATTTGGACGATGTGATCGTATTCCGCAGGGATGGCAATTGCGTTGTGACCAAAATCCAGGAAAAGGGATTTGTGGGCAAAGATATCCTCCATGTCGCCATCTTCCGCAAAGGAGACGAACGCATGGTTTACAACATGGTCTACCTTGATGGTGAATCAGGCAAGGCTATGGTGAAGCGTTTTCAGGTAATTGGGGTGACCCGAGACCGTGAATATGACCTGACCAAAGGCACAAAAGGTTCCAAAGTCATGTACCTGACCGCAAATCCAAATGGTGAAGCAGAAGTCATTACCATTTTCCTTACCCAAGGTGCCAAAGCCAAGATCAAAGTATTTGACTTTGATTTCAGCACCATCGAGATCAAAGGACGTGCAGCAGGAGGAAATATCCTGACCAAATATCCTGTCCGCAAAATTCAATGGAAAATGGCAGGAACATCCACCTTAGGAGGTCTTGATATCTATTTTGATGCCTCTATCGGCAGGCTCAATACCGACCAAAGAGGCCGCAAAATCGGCAATTTCTTAGGCGAAGACAGGATCATCGTATTCTACAAAAACGGGGATTATGAGCTGACTACCTTTGAACTTACCAACCGCTATGAAGCCAATGAGGTTGTTTTGATCCAGAAATTTGATCCTGAAAAAGTGATTTCAGCAGTCTATTTCGATGGGGTAAGCAAATCCTTCTTTGTCAAGCGATTCCTGATCGAAACCACCACCATCAACAAGAAATTTAACCTCATTTCTGACCACAAACAGTCATTCCTGAAAATCGTCTCCACTGAAAAGCAACCTCAGGTGAAAGCAGTCCTTCAGAAAGGCAAAGAGAAAGAGGAACAGGAGTTTGACCTCGATATCCTGATTGATGTCAAAGGTTGGAAAGCGATCGGAAACAAACTGTCTTCCTATCCGGTTTTGGAAGTTTCTCTGATAGAAAGCACCGCCAAAATCTCTGAGGAAACCGAAATTCCCGATGAAACTCCAGAAGATACAGAAACAGGGGAGGAGGATTTGGAGATTGGAACCACCATCGAATTCAAAATCAAAAAAGAAGAAGACGACAAAGACCAACTCGATTTGTTCTGATCCTTAGCTCCCTATATCATCAAAAAGGCACAAAAGAAATCTATCTTTTGTGCCTTATTTTAATCCCCATTTCTCGAACGCTGTCAGAATTATTGATTCATAATCCACCTTGCAAAAACGGAAAAGATCAATTGGGTTTGTTTTGACCCGATTAATCCTTACCTGTGATCACCTTCAAAATTTAAGTATGAAGAATGAGAACATAAAATCTGAAATCAGAAAAAGCCTTAAAAGTGGAAAATCAAAGAATGAAGTTTATGAAGAGTATTGCCAATCAACGGATAATGATCATTTAAGGAGAGTTTTAGCATCTATTCCCTCACCGGACACAAAGAAAAAATTCAGACTCATTCATTCAATAATATGTTGTATTTGGGTCCTTTTTTTCATAATCGAACTTCTTGGTTCCTTTGGGATATTTATCAATTTTGATCTTAAAGTTTTAATCACATTGGTAGCTACTACCTACCTTTTAATCGAAATATGGAAATTCAATGGTGATGCTTATTTACCGGGCATTATTTGGATGATACTTGGGGTATTCAATACCTTGAAAGATATGGGTACGGTGGAGAAAGATGATGTAGATTATGATGCGCTGATTATGCTGTCATGGATATATATTGCCTTATTTTTAATTAATATATCCCTGATGTTAATAGTGCGGAAAAATGTTTTCGGATATTATAATTGGTTTAAGCCTTCCCTTGATGAAGGAAAAAAGATAAAATTTCAAAAAGATTAAGTTATCCCAAATCGAGAAAATACTTTATTGTATGCTTCTATGATTACCTGAGTTTCAATAATCAACATTCAGGTTTCTTCAGGTGATATTTTTTAAAATTTACTTCAAAAATTTCATAATTTGCTTCTAATGAAGTATTTACGTTGATTTTAAATGAAATTTGATAAAAAATCTTGCCAAAATAAAGGAGTGTTAAAGAATTTGAATTTTTATAATCTCAAAAAAATAAGGCACAAAAAAAATACATCTTTTGTGCCTTTTTTATTCATCCCATTCAGAATTATTCATTCATAATTCTAACCTACCTTACACTCCTAACTTCTCACCTCTTATTTCTCCCTTCGTAAATCGAACTTCGTACATCGTACTTCTCGGCTCACTTTTCTTTTTATTTTTTCATTATCGGCAAACTGATAAAACTCGGATACTTACTCGAATGGTGGATCTTATTGGTTGCAACCACACCCTCTGTTTCATCATAATTATTTCCTCCTGTATTCATATTCCTGTCAAACCTTGGAAAGTTGGAACTGGAAACCTCAATCCGGATCCTATGTCCTTTTTCGAAGTAATTGGAGGTGGACATGGGTGTGAGGTTTACTTCATAGACTTTGCCAGATTCCATAAACATCTCTTTTTCGTAGCCTTCCCTGTACCTTACCCTTTGGATGGTTTCATCCAGATTGTATGCCTTTCCATCGGGGTAGACATCGATCAGCTTGATGGTTAGGTCCGTATCCTTCACATCAGTAGACAAATAAAGGGTAGATTCGATAAAACCGCTGACTTCCATTCCTTCAGCCAAAACTTCAGAAGTGTAAACCAATATATCTTCCCGAAGCTCCATTTCCTGTTGGTCATAGGAACCGCCTTGCACCGCATTGCCGGTACAGCAGACATTGCCGCCATAGGAAGTCACAGGATTCATGGGATCGTATTGGAAAGTGTCCGGATTGTCTTTTCCCGGTTTTTTATTGGTCAAAATCCCATCACCGTTTCTGCTATTCGCCTTGCCGGCGCTGTTCAGGTAATAAGTGGTCATTTCCGCTTCTTTGGGCGGCCAAGTGTCGGAAGTCTGCCACTTGTTGGAACCCATGGTAAAGTAAGTCACTTTGGCCATTTCCTTTTTTGGATCACCTTTGAGCCAATAATCAAACCAAGCATAGGTCATCTCATTGTAAGGAAGGCGGGCATCACCCATGCTTCTTTCACCCACAATGGTATTTTCTGTTGCTCGGGTAAATGAACAATGAAGGGTAGGGGCAATGACCAAATATTGGTTGTCCCGCACCTTAGGGTCTTTGGCATTGGTTATAATATGGTTGTACATCGCAAGGTTTGGGCTCGTAGAGACATCATACCAAGAGACAAACCAATAGGCTGGCTTTTCAAATTCCATGTTGTCATGGTATAGTCCACCCTCATACCATTTGGGATCGTTGGGCTTCCGGGTAATCATTTCCTCATAAATTCCCTGCGGGCCATTGACATTTTTGATAATATCCTGTACTGGCAGGTGACTCAGGGCCACTTTCCAATCCACCTTTGGATACCTAGGGGCCATGTCATAGAACTTCTGCAGCCTCAACAAATCTTCCTGAGAAATTCCTTCCGGTAATTTTGGTGCCATGGGATCGTGCTGTGTGCCATAGAGCCAAGCAGTGAACAGCATCTGACCTGCACCGCCTCGGTACCAGTTTCCCTGCTCATAATAATTACCGATCCTGCCGACTCCTGCGCCAAATGCCTGTGGCACCAAGGCTACATGGGCAGGATGGTTGAGTGAAGCTACCGCCATTTGCCACTCCGCTGTGGAAGAACAGCCGATAGTCCCGATTTTTTGGTTGCTCCAAGGCTGCGCCGCCATCCAGGTAAATGCATCATACCCATCAGTCAGCGGAGTGCCCAGAATATCCCATTCTCCCTCAGAGAAAAATCTGCCGCGCTCATTTTGGACCACATAGGCATAGCCACGCTTTACCGCTTCAAGAGCGGTCTGAAGGCTGCGTTCCTGCAGCTCTCCATCTCGGTAAGCGTTGAAGTTATAAGGAGTCCTTGAAAAGATTATCGGAACAGGCTGTGCCGTCTTGGGTCTGTAGATATCCGTGGCCAGCCTGACCCCGTCCCGCATGGGCATCATGACCTTTTGGTCGATAATGGCGATTTCTTCAAGTTGGGCTAATATTGATTTTTCCTGTGCAAAACTGTCTGTTCCCAGCAGCAGGAAAACCAAGAGAAAGAATAAATATGTCCTTTTCATTGTCATTTGAATTTTTCTTGTTGAAAATTCAAATTAATCAAAAAGTCGATCCGAACTTAAAAAGTTATTCAAAAGGGAAATTCTTATTCGTAAAATCAAAAGTTATTTCTTTTTAAAGGTTTCAAAAATAGGGGTTCTTCCTTTTTTCCGCTTTTCACGCTCCCTCTTCCTTCTTTTTTTATCCTGTTCTTTGCTTTTGACCAAGACAATCCTGGCGGAAATACCCACCTGACTGCGGTAAAATTCTTCTCTGCCCGAAAGGTTGAAGTTCGGTTTATAATCCAGTGAAATGACGGTGTTGGCCAAAGTCATTTCTATCCCACCCACAAGATCTACTCCGGTTGTAGGATTGCCATAGGTATGGATAATTTGGTTTGATTCAGGTACTTTAACAAAACTTTCCTCCCATCCTGAAGAAACTCCTGCCCCCAAATAATAATTGAAGCGCTTTGAGATGATGGGATTGTGCCTCTCTACCAAAAGGTGAAAAGTGGTGTTCCTATCAAAATCAGATTGGACGATGCCTTCCAAAGTGATTTGCTTAAACACACGCTGCTGTCCGGATAAACCGATGGTCCGGCCATTGGAATTGTTGCCAATCCTTAGGCCCAAAGCACTGCCATATCGTTGTGCAAAAATATCCTGAATAAAAAAAGATTGGATGCAGATAAACAAAACGAGACCGGTTTTATACATATCAAAGGTGAATTTGACCGAATTGCTCCAATAACTGTTCCAAGAAATTGAATCGTTGTCCTTACCAGTCTTCTTCTTTGCTTTCGTCAGGTTTAGAAGATATTTGTTCAAGATAGGGGCGGACAAAGGCTTCATTTTCGGCATCTACCCATATTTTGGTTTGAGATATTGACCGGTAGGTTTTTTCCATATTTTCAAATGTGGCGGTGGGGACATGGATCGGGATTTTGAATATCCGTGGGTCTGTTTTTTCAAAGGGAGTAGCTTTTTTACCGTTGAAAAAATAAGGAATCAAAGTGGAGGAACAGCCCAATGCAATCAGGTCCACGTGTTTTTCTTCAAAATAGAATTGAAGCCTTTCATTTATGCTTTCAAAAAACTCCAAAGTTTCCTGAAGCCGAACCCTAGAACCAGCCCTTGACTTTCCTTTGGTCTTCAAATGTTTGATTTGGCTTTTCCCTTGTTTCTTACGCACCATATAGGCCCGAAACACCTTATGGTCGGCCAATTGGCCATTTTCGTAAAAAGCAGTAACGGCCATGCCTGACTTGACAGAGATGATGACCTGATTCTGAAAATCCAGTTTTTGAATAGAATTCCCCTCTGCGGAAAATCTGCTGTGTATGGAATGTCTTATTTTAAATTCCTCCGACAAATTGGAGTTTTTAACCAATATTATTTTTCTATTGGCATCATAAGTAAAATTAAATCCTGCATTTCCACAGAAATGAAGTAGTTTATTTACTATTTCATCACTTATTTTTGCCCAATACATAATATTTCTTTTATAAGAGAATAGAAATGGTCTAATTTTTGTATCTTACATACATAAAAAATACGATTACTACATTTTGGTCGAATGTGGTAGTTGTTTTGATGAATCCTCAAATCAATATTAACTAGGAAAGGAAGTAAAGTTTTCAAACAGCCCAATATACCAATAAAACCTTTGGTGTCCTGTCGTATAAAATATTTACAGATCTCCTTAACATAAAAATTATTTAAAAGTTTATACTATGACCAAACAATAATCGTTATTCATAACAAAAAATTGGAATAATCCATGAAAATCAAAGAGATGATATTGCTGCATGAAGAATTCTTAGCTGACTTTGGTTTCAGCTTAGAAAAGAAACAGTTGCACTATTCAAAATCGATCAATCAAGGAAAGCAGATCATATTTTTTCACCACACTCATTTTAACGATGCGTCCTATCTAGAGTATCACCTGGGAGTGAGATTCGATCTTGTTGAATCCATCATCCATAAATTTTTGCCGACACTCGGAGACTATAAAGACAGAAGCATCACCTTGGTGGAGACTTTGGATAAAATTGATCCAAAAATGCCTAAAAGGTATTTTCTGGAAAATGACATGGAAATAAATCCTGTCATTGAAAAGGTGGAGGAATTTTTGGTAAAAGATGGATTTCCCTGGATGGACCAATATTCAAAAGGTATTAAATTGGAGAGGTTCTTTAATGAAGATCCGGACAAAAACATAGTTACCCAAAATTTCACCTACAGGTCATCGAGAGGAATTGCTTTGGCCAAGCTTTATAACCCTTCCAAATACAAAGAAGTCAGGGATATTTACCTGGCCAAAATGGACGAAATGCAGGTTACGCCCTTTACTGTGGCTTGTTTCCTAAATCTGTTGGGGTATTTGGACAACCTTTGATCTAAATACCTTGCCAATTTATTAGTCTAAATTCCTACAAACAGCCTTAGTCTTATTCCTATGTCCTTTGCATTGTGGATTGGGCTTTGAAAATCCTTACGTTTGTGTTTTTTACCAATCTATACTTTACGAAGTCGGGTAAGATTTTTGAAAATAAAAAATAGAACCTCATCAATCGGCCGGGTATGATTTGATTCTTTTTTTGAAGACATTTTTGGATGGCATAGGAGGCAACAAATTCAGGATCAAGGATACTCAATTTAGAAATTGTATTCAATTGTTGACATTTTCTGAAGTGACTGATATTGGAATTTATTCCTCCCGGAGAAAGCACACTGACATGTACATTTGTATTTTCCAGTTCATGCTGAAGACTTTTTGAAAAGTAATAGACAAATGATTTCGTAGCTCCATATACCTGTTTGTAAGCTCCTTCAAAGTGGGCGATTATTGAACTTACATTAATGATAAACGCCGTATCTTGAGCTTGAAGGACATCAAGCAAACCATGTGTGATCATGGTAGTTGCCTTGATGTTCAGCTGTATCATTCGGTTGAAGGTGGTAAAGTTTTCATTTGTAAAAAGATAATTCCCGCCTACACCGGCATTGTTAATTAGGAATGAAATGGGATAACTCTTTGATTTGACATGATCAAGTAATTGAATACAACTTTGGTCATCGGTTAGATCCAACTCTAGATAATCAACAAAAACCCCGAAATTTGAATTGATAAGGCTACATAACGATGGCAAACCTGTATCGGGCAATGCTACCAAAAAAAGGTCCATTCCCATTTTGGCTGATTCTATTGCAAAGGATTTCCCCAATCCTTCACTTGCTCCGGTAATCAAAACAAAGTGTTTCATCGGTCTTCTGATTGGGATAAAAATCGGATGGTGGTTTCAATCGTTTCCTCAAAAGGTGTAATGCGGTAACCGAGTTGTGAGATTGCCTTGGAGCAATCAAAAGCGGAGTTTTGACCTAACCGCTTGACCAAATCAGGAGTGATTCTTGGCTCGATCCCAAATCGGTCTGCCAAAAACTGAGAAAACAATGAATAATAGGACAGAGGCCAAACAGGAATTTTCAAAACCAAACCGTTTTTGTTTACCCGATTTTTTATAGCCTCAAACAGTTCTCCCAATGTCTTGTTTTCCCCACCAAGGATATATTTTTCTCCAATTGCTCCCTTATCTCTCGCCAAAATATGTCCATTGATGATATCTTCAATAAATCCATAATTCCCGATCACTCCGCTTTGCTTTGGAATGACGGCAAATCCTTTTTTGATGAAACCAATTATTATCCTGTTGACTCCCGAACTTGGGGAAGCTATCCCCGGGCCAAAAATTCTTGAGGGCATGACAATCAAGCCCGGAAACCCGTTAGCGGCATGTTTCAACAATTCCGTGTCTGCCAATGATTTGCTGATTTCATAGTCGTTGTTGAAACTGCTCCATCTTGGGGTTTCCTCATTGTTGGGAAGATTCAGCGAAGGTCCGATGGTCCCGGTTGAACTTGTCAGGATAAATTTTGAAACATTCAGTTCTTGGGAGATACGGATGACATTGGAGGTCCCACCCACATTTATCTTATAAAAATCATCCGAATTCTTGGTCCAAACTCTTGCCAAGGCAGCAACATGAAAAACAGTCTCACAGCCTTCCATGGCTGTTTTGATGCTGATATTATCCAAAACATCGCCAAAAAAAAACTTGATATTGGGATGCTCCAAGGTCTTTACAGCCTTGGGGTTTCGGATCAAGGCGTGGACTTTTTCACCATTTTCTGCAAGCTTTATAGCCAACCTCTGCCCCAAATATCCCGATGCTCCTGTGATAAAAGATTTCATACTATTGGTTTTAAGAATTCCGATATTGAAACCAAGTTACCCTACATAGAATAATAACCGAAATTGATTTGGGATTTTAATGCGCTTTGAAAACGGATTTGAACCAATAACTCTAAAAATATCAGAAAGATGGGCAATTAGACGCAACTAACTTGAATAAACATACAGGATAAGGGTATTTTGAGAAAATTACTCAAAGCATTTGCAATTAATGCGTTTGGAATAAAAAAGTAATCTGACGAATTCACAAATCAGGTTCTGAAATTTGCAGGCTATTTTCGCTTTACCCCACGTACAGCTTCTGCCTGTAAAGGTTCCTCAGGCCAGGAATGTTTAGGGTACCTCCTCTTCATTTCTTTTTTCACTTCGAAATAGGTGTTCATCCAAAAACTCCTCAGGTCCGAAGTCACCTGCACAGGCTTGAATCCGGGGGACAAAAGATGCAACAAAAGCGGAATTTTACCTTCATTGATTTTGGGTGTGTCGAGCCACCCGAATACTTCCTGAAGACGTACAGCCAACACAGGGGATTCGCCAAGCGCAGTATACTTAACCGGGATCATGCTTCCACTGGGAACTGCTATTTTTTCCGGTGCCAAGGACTGAAGAACCTTTTGCTGATTAAAATCGAGGCTGTTGAGCAGGATGTCTTTCAGTTTTAATCTGAGAAGGTCTTCTTCTCGTTTGACCCCGAGGAGGTATGGCGAGAGCCATTTATCTGCATTTTCAAGAAGTGTCGGTATCGAAAAATCTGGCCAAACTTGATCAGGATTCCAATTCCTCAGGGAGTTGACACGGTTTTGAAGCTGAAGGGTATCTTCATCAAAATCAAGTAAATTTTCCCCTTCTGACCGTATTGCTTCCAGGATTGCTGCTGCCCTGTCTGTTTCTGAGAGGTTGGTCAGTGGGCTGGATTTCAAGATGATGGAACCAAGACAAAGGTTTTTGACGGCTACCAATTCCCCGTTTCTTTTGTCCCATTTGATGATCTTTTTCTCTTTCACCATCGAAATCAGGTCTTTGGGATTAAGCGGAGAGGCCATGAATATTTTACCAACCCCATCCCTTGCATCCACGTGAGAAACTGCAAGCCACGATTCATGGGCAAGGTCATCTTTGTGACCCATCATGACTATCTTTCCATTTGCCAACTGAAATTGGGCATTGTTGCCAGGTCTGGAGCAGGCAATCCTTTCAGGATAGGCATAGGCGATCAGCAAACCAGTTTCAAAAGGGTCCACAAATCCGTTTTCTTCCTCAATGTGTAGCATTTTCCGATATTGTCGGGCTACTTTTTCTATTTTGTTGATCCCCTTTACAGATAGTCCTTCCCTACGGGCCCTTCGTAGTGATTCCAACCTCAGGTTGATATCCACTCCGGAGTCAGCATCCAAAGGATCTCTTTCCTCCAACAAGGCGGCGATGTCTGTGGCCAAACCCGTTTTTTGGATTTGCTCCGCCATGAGCAACATATGCGCTATCCTTGGGTGCGCAGGAATGTTGTGTATTTTTTGTCCATGTGCTGTGATTTTTCCTGATTCTAAGGCATTGATCTCATGGAGCAAATCATAGGCCTGAGAAATATGTCCCGAGGGGGGAGGAGTCAGCCAAGTCAGTTGCTGTATGTCATTGATTCCCCATTGGACCATGTCAAGAACGAGGAAAGCCAAATCTGCCTCCAAAATCTCCGGCGTCCTGAAATCTGCCATTTGAGCATGAGTATGCCTGGACCACATCCTATAGCAAACCCCCGGACCAAGTCTGCCCGCCCTTCCAGAACGCTGGTCTGAGGAGTCTTTGGAAATCCTGATCGTTTCCAACTTTGAAAGGCCTGTTCTCGGGTTAAATTTGGAAGTTCTGCCATAACCTGAATCCACGACTGTTTCGATACCTTCTATGGTCAAGCTTGTTTCTGCAATGGAAGTAGCCAAAACGACTTTCCGTTTTCCGTTTTTATTGGGGAAAATAGCCTGATGCTGGGCTTGGGGACTCAGCAGGCCATACAAGGGGTGTATTGAAAAACCCGGAAGTTGTCTCCTCAATATTGCCTCAGTTTTTTTGATCTCTCCCTGTCCGGGTAAAAAAACAAGAATGTCTCCGGTATGCTTCAAAGAAGCGTCTATAACTGATTTAGAAACCATTTCGGGTAAAATCCCAAGGTCAAAATCACCGACATAATGTTGGGAAACAGGAAAGGATTTTCCCTCGCTTTTTATAGCGGGCGCTTGAAGCAGGGCCGTCAACTGCGGCATATCCAATGTCGCCGACATGACCAGAATCCTTAAATCAGGTCTGAGGATTTGCTGAACTTCACGGCATAGTGCCATGGCTACGTCAGCATGAATGTTCCTTTCATGAAACTCATCAAATATCACCATTCCGACATCTTCCAAGGTACTGTCGGAATGCAACATCCTCGTCAAAATCCCTTCGGTGACTACCTCAATCTTGGTTTTTGCGGATATTTGGTTTTCAAAGCGGATCCTGAAACCGATGGTTTCCCCAACTTTTTCACCGATCAAATCTGACATCCGCCATGCTATGGTTTTGGCGGCAAGTCTCCTTGGTTCAAGCATCAATATCTTTTTCCCTTCCAAAAATCCCTCTTCCAATAACACCAAAGGCAAAAGTGTACTTTTCCCGGCCCCGGGAGGTGCATTTACAATAAGGGTGTTATGGGCAGCAAGTAGGGATTTTACTTCAGGAATGATGTCCTTTATAGGAAGGTCAATTGAATGATAGTCGAAGTTCAAAGTTTAAAATTTGATGCAAAGGTAAAAAAAAAATACCGCTGCTTACTGAATATCTACCTATCCAAAGCAGCGGTATTGCTTTACAAATGGAATTATTTTCTATTCAATTTTTGCAGATGCCTTTCCATATTCCCAACGAATCTCAAAGCTGTCAGCTTTCACTTCATATACCAATCTTTCTTCCAAGGTAGAAGTTTGGATAGAAGGAACCTCAACTCTTAAAGCATCTTTGCTTTGGTCATATTTGTAAGCTCCCCATTGTTTGGCTTCTTTGTTGAAAATAAAGGTAGAACTTGTCTCACCTGGGATGAGAAAGAAAGAATACTTTCCCGCAGGAAGTGTCTTTCCCTGGATTTTGATGTCTTTGGATGTCTCAAAAGTAGTGGCATCGTCAGCACCTGCTCTCCAAACTTGGCCAAGTGGTACCAAATCTCCCCAGATTACCCTTCCTTTTACTGCAGGGCTACTGTAGTTGATGGTGATTTTAGAACCTTTTATTGTTCCTTCTGCAGTTTTTGCAGGACTTGCTTTTTCTTGTGCAATCGCAACAATTGACATCATTGCAAGCAACAAGGTCAAAAAGCCAAATCTTTTTAAATTCATTTTTTTCATGGTTTAAAATGTAGTAAATATTTGATGGTTTAACTTGTACAGTCGTATTTTGGTTGTAAAAACTTGGTTAAATTTTTACCCAAGCCTGCTTCCTATGGCTTTCTATGATTCTTTCGCAGATCAAAAGTTCTCTAAGCCCATCGGCAAAAGTGGGGAAACTAGGTTTCTCAGGCTGCTTTCCTTCCCTTACCGCGGCATATACTTCTTTGAACATCTGTTTTGAGGTATCCGGAAAACCTTCATTATGTCCACCAGGAAAACTCACCAAAGCTGAAGCTTCACGGGAAAGGAGGGAAGGGTCTTTCATAAGATGATGGTTTGCTGTTTCTCTTTTGCCTATCCAAAGTTCATTAGGCCTTTCTGAACACCATTCAAAGTTGGCTTTTGAACCTGAAATCTCAATATTCAACCTGTTTTTCCTGCCTGCATTTACCTGGCTTACCGTGACTGAGCCTTTGTTTCCATTGTCAAATCTCAACAATACACTCGCGTGGTCTTCAGTGTTGATTGGCACTTCCGCATAATCCGAGGGTTCAAGCATTTTCCCTGAATAGGTTTCAATGGCTTTCAATGGCTTCAGCCTTGTTTTATGAACTGTACTGAAATCCGCCATCACTTCAGTTACTTTTAGGCCTGTGACATACTCAGTGATATCCAAAAGGTGCGAACCGATGTCAGCGATTGCCCTGGAATCACCTGATTTGTCCGGTTCCAATCTCCAATTGTAATCAGTCTGCAGAAACAACCAATCCTGAAGGTAAGAACCCATGACACTATATACCTCGCCCAAATCTCCGTTTTCACGCATGGTTTTCATCTGACGGACAATAGGATAGTAACGAAGGTTGAAATGTACGGCATTTACCAAGCCTTTTTCTTTGGCCAAAGCGACCAATTCTTCCGCTTCTTCTATTTTGGTTGCAAGAGGTTTTTCGCATACCACATGTTTACCGGCCAATAAAGCAGCCTTTGATTGGGAAAAATGCAGGAAGTTTGGCGTACAGATGTGGACTACGTCAATCTCCGGCTGCTTGAGCATTTCCTCAAAAGTGTAGGCATTAGGAATACCGAGTTGGGTTGCTTTTTCTTTAGCCAAATCGATGTTCACCTCGCAGAGTGCTGTGACTTCAATATTGGGTAATCTTCTCAAAGCTTCCAAGTGGGCAGGGCCAATAAATCCTGTTCCAACAATGGCTGTTTTTATTTTTTTCATTGGTTAAATTGGTTTGAAATCGGAATTAAAGATAGGGGCAAGATTCATATTTTAAAAAAATAGAAAACAAAAAGTCATTCCAAATAAGGGGAAAAAGGGCCTAAAATGAAAAAAGGCCACTGCAGTAGCTGCAGTGGACCTCTTCACCAATTATGAATAGATAAAAAAATTAGCCAAAGTCAATGTTTTGGATGGGTAATCAGAGTCTATTTAAATAATAATCATAATAACAGATGCAAAGGCAGTCAAAATACCTAAAATCCGAAATGTCTTTGCCAAAAAGCCTCTTAATTCATAGGCACGCTGTTCTTCAATACTTCCAAATGTGATACAGCCATTTCTATCAGTATGGTAAAAAGCATAGATGTCAGTTTCAAAATTATTCTTGTGTGCAAAAACCAATAAAGTAACCGAAAGGATTATGGAAATGTAGAGAAGTTGTGATTTGCTGATTTCCATCGGGAAACCTGAATTATCGCCAAAAAAAGGAAATAATCCTGCTTCTGTAAATTCCTTTGATTCATCCTGTTGTTTCACCTCATTTAAAAGTGAAGCGTTTTTTGGGAGAATATCTTCATTAGCCAAAAGGTTATGGGACAAGAGGGTGAAGCAAACCATCAAAAAAGCAAATGCGCTTATAAGGACTTTTTTCATTTCAAATGGAGTATTAGGGTGATTAATGTTGGGCTTTTGGGTGACTCAACTGATTGAAAATAAGTAAGAAAAAAATTAACATCAAAATTTTATTATCAAAAAAATATACATTACAAAATTTATAGGATGAAATATTTTTTATTGGATATCAAATATTCTAAATACTACAACACTCGTTTGAAACAATGAAAAGAATACCAGCTTGATGATAATTTTCCCGCTTTTCAATTCAGTTTTCACCAATAATAAAACCAAACAATCAATCTGTTTTATAAAACAAAGACAGAATCAAAATTGGTAATCAATGTTTGAAAACCAATTACCGCAAACCAAAAGAAGTGGAAATCTATCCAATTATTTATAAATAGAAATATTTTAACTTAAAATTATTCCTAATATTTAATTCATTAATTGATAATTTATTTTGGAAAATAAGGATTTAGCAATTTTTTATATTAAATTAAAGCTGTTTTTTAAGATAAGATGGAAGATCAGTTTGACATTGTCGAGTTTAAAGCGCTAGATGGATTCCGATGCAATCTTTGGCACTATAAAAAATCAGGTGATTCTAAAGGTCCGGTTTTGTTGGTACATGGGGCAGGGGTGAGGGCCAATATTTTCAATGCACCCACAGATACAAATATCATTCAAGCTTTGGCTGAGGCCGGATACGATGTGTGGCTGGAAAACTGGCGTGCGAGCATTGACCTTCAGCCAAATGAATGGAATCTTGATATAGTGGCTGAGAATGACCATCCTGCTGCAGTCAGGAAAATAGTCGAAATGACTGGTAAAAAAGAAATCAAAGCCATCATCCATTGTCAGGGAAGTACCAGTTTCATGATTTCTTATGTCAAAGGGCTTCTTCCTGAGGTGAAAACAATTATCAGCAACGCCGTTTCGCTTCATCCAGTTGTCCCCAATTTCTCCATATTCAAAATCAACTTTTTGGTTCCTATCGTCAGCTTGATGTTTGATTACCTCAATCCTCAGTGGGGCCTTGAAGCTCCTGATTTCAAAACCAAAATGCTTCGAAAACTTGTGAAAGTTACCCATCCTGAAAATGATACTATGGTGGGTAAATTTGTGAGTTTCACATATGGATCAGGTTTTCCTGCCCTTTGGCTGTTGGAAAACCTCAATGAAGAAACAAAGAACTGGATTCAGCAGGAATTCGCGAACGTCCCACTGACATTTTTCAAGCATATCCAAAAATGTATCAGAAAAGGGGTTTTGATACCTATTAATGGTCAAAACGGCCAAAGCTATGCACCAAAAAATTTTAGACCTGAAGCAAGGATTGTACTGTTTGGAGGTATGAAAAACCTATGCTTCCTGCCTGATAGCCAACAACATACTTTCGAGTATTTGGAAAGGGTGGATTCCGGTGTCCATCAATTGTACCTATTGGAAAATTATAGCCATCTCGACGTTTTCTTTGGCAAAAATTCCCATAAAGATGTATTTCCCCTGATGATTGCTGAGTTAAACAAACCTTAATTTTTATTCCCATGCCACCTAACAGAATCAAAAATTACCAAGGCAGACATGCGTTGGTGGACGGAATTCCCTACGTGATGCCCGTCAGTGCAAAAAATTCACCTGCTTTGATGGCTGGTTTTACCTGCGATTGGGAAAAAGCAAATGCCCTTCTTCCTGGAAATGAAATCCACGCCCTTCTCCTTCCAAACGGAAAAGCAACCTTACTCATTACCGTGATCAATTACCTGGATACAAGTATTGGCAAATACATCGAATACAGCATCGCGATTGGATGTACACACGGACCAAAACCAGCTCCACGAATGCTCAATGCTGTGATGCTAAAAACCTATGGAACAGGCCAATACATACTCGACCTTCCGGTAAGCAGTGAGGTTTCTGTGAAAGGGGGAAAGGGAATTTGGGGAATGCCCAAGCACAAAGCCAATCTCGATTTTAAGGTAACGGATGATAAGGTCACAAGTCAATATGAAAAAGACGGACAATTTGCATTCCGAATAGAAATTGAAAGACCGAAAAGCGCTTCCCTAAAGCTTAAAATCGGTGCAACCAACTATTGCAGGTTCAGGAATATGCTCATGGCATCATACATTTACTTTGATACCAAAGCAGGTGTCAATCTTTTTGGAAAGGCCAAAGGAAAGCTTTATATCGGTGACCATCCCAATGTTTCATTTTTGCGGGACATAGATATCAATCCTGACCCTTATTTTACTCTGTTTATGCCAAAAGCCAATGGCATACTTGATGATCACTTCGATTGTTGGTTTATGACTTATGACGAGCCCCAGAAAAAAATGCCCGAAGGCCTTGAAAGCATTTATAACCTGGGATTGAGTGAAGATTGGCTTCCTGACCCTTCGATAACAGATTTCGAAAAGTACAAAATCTAATATTCCACAAAAACCATTTTCCCTATGAGCCCTCTAAAACAAACCATCGTTGACCTGAGCAATGCTTATGTCTTTTTTTGTGCCTCTATTTATTTGGGGATGTTCTGGTCCCTTCATTTCTTCTGGTTCCCAAATTACCCTTCTACTCTTAACCTGGAGAATTATTACGACGCAATTATCCCTCAAACCACCTTAGCTACCAAGTTTTTCTTCATCACTATTCCCATCATGGCAGTATGCTTGGTGATCATGCTTGTTTCGGAATGGAAGTCAAAATTGATGTGGGTTCCCATAGTCTGGATTCCGGGACTTTTTGCTCCGGTGATTATCCAACAGGCATACATAGAGGATATCAATGACCAATTCTCTGCGGGGGTAACAGATGAAGCTACACTTCAGATCCTTCTTACTGACTGGATGTATCTCAATGATTTAAGATGGATCATATTGACTGTAATGTGGTGCATTACCATGTATTTTTTTATTGCCAAGGCGAAAGGAAGATAATTCCCAGTACCATTTCATTTTCAGTTTATCCATTTAACCAAGAGGCAGCATGAAGAAATATCTCACTTTAATAGTCATTGCCATTTCAGTGGTTACCATCATATCAGGTTTGACTCAGGTATTTATGCCGGCAACGGTCCTGAAGGTGATCGGAGCCGACATTACTGAGTCCACACGGCATCTGTTTGGGATTGTGGGCATGTTCATGGCCCTTTTTGGAGGAATGTTGGTCCATGCGATTTATAGTACCCATACCAGTAAAGTAGTGGTGTTTTGGTGTGCTTTGCAGAAATTAGGTGCTTTTGTTGCAGTAAGCCTCGGGGTCATGAATGGCCTGTTTTCTGGGATGGCTTTGGGAGTTGCTGTTTTTGACCTGTTCTCAGGCTTGTTGTTTTTGTATTATATCAAAACCCTGCCATCAGAATGAAAATGGCTAGCTATTTCTTTTTCTATACCTATATAGGTACGGTGGTTGTTGCCGGGCTTTGGGGTGCATTTATAAATCCTGTTTGGGATTTTGCCACTCTGTTTCATATTCAGATCAATGATTTAAATGACTATGAAAGGATAAATATCCTAAGTCAATATAGATTCTTGAGAGCTTTGGAATTGGGTTTTGGAATTTTTGCCCTGGTATTTTTCAAGGAGATTTTTTCAGAGACAAAATTCAACAATGTTTTTCTGATCATCATGGGATTGGGAATCATGGCAAGGATTGTATCATGGTTAGTGGATGGCAATCCCGGTCTTTTGACCAAGTTTTTCCTCTTTTATGAGGCGATAGGATGGGTAATGATTTTCGTGTTTTCCAAGTCTTCCCTTTCAAAAAATGGTTAATCTTTATAAAAACGGCAATAACTCTAAAAAATCCCTGATTCTTGCAGGAGGGGGAATGAGGGTGGCTTACCAAGCAGGAGTGTTGGTAGCTTTAGAAGAGGCCGGAATCCACTTTGACCATGTAGATGGTACATCCGGCGGGATTTTTAATACCGGTATGCTCGCTAGCGGCAAAAATCCGAAAGAGATGGCTGAAAAATGGCGAACCTTGAACCTATCTGGTTTTATGTCTGCAGGAAGTGCCAAAAGTTATCTCAAACCTTTCAAAACACAGGGATTTGCAGATGCTGACAACATCAGAAAAAAAGTATTTCCCCATTTGGGGATTTCTGTTTCTCAAATCAACAAACAAGAAAAATTTGCTGCCACATTTAATGTCTGCAATTTTTCTACCAAATCAGTTGAAGCCATTCCCTCAGAGGGTGTCAAGGAAGACCATTTGATAGCGGGAGTTTCCTTGCCCATATTTATGCCGGCCATTCAAATCGAAGGAACTTGGTATACCGACGCTGTGTGGATAAAAGATGCCAACCTGATGGAAGCTGTCAGGCAGGGCTCAAAGGAACTTTGGTTGGTTTGGGCGATTGGAAACAGCCCAACTTACCTTGGCGGTGCTTTCAACCAATATGTGCATATGATCGAAATGAGTGCAAATGGAGCACTTTTGGAAGATTATAATCAGATAAAATTGACCAATGAAATTGGAGCGATTGGGCAATCAGAATTTGAACCCATCAAACTTTTTGTCATCAAACCCGATATTCCGCTTCCTCTTGATCCCGATTTTTTCTTCAACAAGGTCAATGCCCGAGAACTCATCAACATGGGGTATGCACATGCAAAAAAATACCTTTCTACAATTCCTCCTCAAGGAGAATCAATGGATGTGGTGGCAACTCAAAATAGAGAGCCGGATTTTTTATACAGTTTTCGAGCAACCTTTTCAGGAAGATCAGGAAATCCCTCAAAAACGGAAAAAATGAAATATTCCTTGTATTTCAGATTCGCTGAGTTTCGTGAAAAAAATGAACTCGAGGTTTATTCAAGTTTAAAACTGCCGATAAGTACTTATGAGATTTCCGGCTTTGATCATACCACAGCTTTTTCCAATTCCAAATCAGGTAAACAATTGGAGATTCAGTCTTCCGCCATGGTGGATGGAAAAGCCTATAAAGTCATGGTTACTACCATTTTGACCAACCAAATTGAAATGTTTCTTGGATTGAATTTCAAGCAGATTAAGCTGAAAATGTGGGATGAAAATGGTAAATTAATACTTGATTCCATTCTTTACCAATCGATCATTGATCGGTTAAAGGCTGTTTATTTCAGCAGCCTAAAAACAACCCTGAACCAAAGAACAGGGATTCGAAAGCGTTTTTCCACTTTAAAAAATTTTATAAACTATGGATTTTGAAAAAAAACCAATGGTTGACTGGTATGATCCCAAGCAGCTTGCTGCTACAGGAATCAAAACCGTTGTTTCAACAGTATTTGGGAATTTTGCGGATAGGAGAGAAATGCAAGCTGCCTTGGATCCCGGAAGGGGGTTCTATGATTATTCAGACAGAAAAGACATTTGGCTGGATTATATTTCTGATTTGGGAGATGGATTCAATGCTACCTATACTGTCGCGTACTTGTTGGCCAAAGAGCAATTGGAATTAGGAGGAATTCAAACCAAAAGAGGGAATATTTTGATCATGGGTGGCGATGAAGTCTATCCCACTCCCGAGATGGAGGAATATCGAAACAGGCTACAGGGTCCTTATCATGCTGCTTTTCCAAAAAACAATGCAGATCCCGATCCGCCGGGACTTTTTGTAATCCCCGGCAACCACGATTGGTATGATGGGCTGACCAATTTTTTGAAAGTATTCTGCCAAAACCGTTCTCTTGGAAATTGGAGAACCAAGCAAAGCAGGAGTTATTTTGCAGTCAAACTACCCAATAACTATTGGTTGATCGGAATAGATATCCAATTGAATGCTGACATTGATGTTCCCCAACTCAATTACTTTCAAAATCTGGCAGAAAAAGAATTGAAGGCAAAGGATAAAATCATTCTTGCCACCGCCGAACCTGCTTGGGTATATGAATCTTTTGATGAATCCAACAGTTCAAACAAACGCCTTAAGTTTTTTATTAACAGGATTTTGAAAGGGGAAACAGAGGATAAAACCGATCCCGAATGCTATTATAAAGGAAAAAATAAAGACATCGAAATCACCACGATTCTTACAGGAGATCTTCACCATTATTCCCGGTATGAGGAAAAGGTTGGGCCAAAGGAAACACGACAGCTGATTACTGCCGGAGGGGGAGGTGCATTCATGCATTCGACCCATAGCCTCAAAGAAAAGATAAACCCAAGTGAGGGTTTTGATGCATCTTTCAAAAAAGCATTTCCTTCAAAAAGTGAGTCGCTGAGTCTCAATAATAAAAACCTCCTATTTTTTATCCACGGTCCTTGGATGGTTCTGATTTTGGGATTGGTACATGCACTTTCTTTTTATTTCCTCCTGATTGGAGGCATTCAGACAGAGAATTTTTATATCACCAATTCCAATCCCTCAGGATCGGCGCTTGACCTTTTTGACATTGCGATATTGACACCATCGGTGATTCTATTGAACCTGACTTTTTGTTTGGGTATATACATGTTCACCGATTTTAAATCCGGAAACCATAAAACAGCCAATAAAATCACCGGTGCGGTCCATGGATTGTCCCACATTTTGGTGTTTTATCTTTGCTTGGTTTATTTACCTCTTTTTAATTCAGTCAATCTTGCGGGTGTACCGTTTCAGGGATTGATTTTATTTATTGAAATGTGGGTCATAGGAGGCTTATTGAGCGGTTTTATTTTTGGAACATACCTGTGGTTCAGTTCAAGGTTTCTCAATAACCACATTACCGAAGCTTCTTCCTCTTTCAAGGGAGAAGATTTTAAGAACTTTATCCGAATCCATATTTCCGCGACAGGAACGACCATTTATCCTGTCGGCATCCGTACAGCAGTCAAAAATTGGAAAAATGTAGGCGATGAAAAAAATCCCCGTTTTGAAGGAGATGAAGTAAAATATGAATTGATCGAAGAACCCATCCAAATCCCACATTAACTATGAAAAAACTATCGAAGCCACTGTCTGACCTGAAAAGCCGTTATGATTTTATCGTAATCGGATCAGGATATGGAGGAAGTATTGCTGCTTCACGGATGTCCCGTTTGGGCAAATCCGTGTGTCTTTTCGAAAAAGGAAAAGAGTTTTTACCTGGTCAATTTCCTGATACCCTTGCAGAAGCTACCAAAGAGATGACCTTAAACACTGGCAAAGAATCCAAGGAAAAGAATGGACTCTATGAATTTACCATAGGCCAAGGAATCTCTGTACTCAAAGGCTGTGGACTTGGCGGCACTTCCCTCATCAATGCCAATGTCTCCATCAAACCGGAACCCAGAGTGATGGATCAGCCTGAGTGGCCAAGTGCGATTAGAAAAGATTTACCCTCTTTTTATGAAGGATTGGACAAGGCTTGGGAAATGCTAAAACCTAACCCTTATCCGGAAAATCAAAATGGATACCCTGTTTTACACAAGACCAAAGGAATGAGGAAATCAGCCGAAAGGATGGCAGAAGAATTCAGACTTTTGGATATCAATGTTACTTTTGAAAATAAGAAAGACAATCATGTAGGCATCTCCCAACCCAAATGTACCAACTGTGGAGACTGCGTTACCGGTTGCAATGTGGGCGCCAAAAACACCACTGCGATGAATTACCTGCCCGATGCCTTCAACCATGGGGCGGAGATTTTTACCGAAATCAATGTCCGCCACATCCAGAAAATAGCAGGTGGATGGAGGGTATTTTTCCATCCCATGCTTACAGGTAGAGAGGTATTTGATGCGCCGGAGATGTTCATAGAGACGGACAATGTTATCCTTGGCGCAGGTTCTCTAGGTTCCACAGAGATATTGTTGCGGTCAGCCCAAAAAGGACTGTCGGTATCCGATTTCCTTGGAAAAAGATTTACGGGAAACGGTGATGTTTTGGGCTTTGGTTATAACAACGATGTCGTGATCAATGGAATCGGACTTGGAAAAAAGGCAACTGAAAAAATTGCAGACGTAGGACCTTGTATCACAAGTGTCATTGATATGCGAAACAGACCAAAGTTGGAGGATGGGATGACTTTGGAAGAGGGAACGGTTCCCGGCCCGATCAGGGGATTGATGGCCGGCATGTTGGTTACTACTTCCCGCCTGTTTGGCAAAAACACGGATAGAGGATGGGGTGATTTTTTCAAAGAAAAGGTAAGGGAAATCACCAGTTTGATCAGGGGACCCTTCTATGGCGCGGTCAACCATACCCAAATTTACCTGGTCATGACACACGATGATGGTAAAGGTGAAATGGTATTGGAAAAAGATAACCTCAACATCAAATGGAAAGGAGTCGGAAAACAAGAGATATTCAACAAAGTTTCCGGGGAATTGTACAGTGCAACAGATGCCCTTGGCGGAAGTCAGATACCTAACCCTACATGGAACAAATTGATGGATTATGACCTTGTGACGGTACACCCTTTGGGTGGCTGTGGCATGGCCGATGATGCAACCAATGGAGTGGTGGACCACAAAGGACAGGTTTTTTCAGGCAAATCAGGAACTGAACTCCATAAAGGCCTTTACGTGATGGATGGGGCGGTAATTCCGAGACCTGTAGGAACGAATCCTTTATTGACAATCAGCGCATTGGCTGAAAGGAGTTGTAAACACATCGCCGAAGACCTCGGTTTGAAGATGGATTATGGCTTGAAATCTATTTCTGAAAAGGATTCCTCTCCAAACCTTAAGCCCGGAGTTCAATTTACTGAGTCTATGAAAGGGTATTTTTCATTGGATGAAACCGATGATTATGCAAAGGGGTTTGAAAAAGGGAAGGCTTCGGATTCTCCTTTTGAGTTCACGTTGACCATCAAATCAAATGATGTAGAATCATTTGTAGAAATTGCAACCCATGAAGCGGGAATGTTTGGAATCATGCTTGCGCCTGCTTTATCCAAATTTCCTCTGACTGCTGTCAATGGCACTTTCAATTTATTTATTGAACACAGCCATGATCCTGATAGAAAAAAGATGATTTACAATACCCTTTTGTTGAGCCAAGAAGGTAAAAAATACTATTTCATGGGATTCAAGGAGGTATTCAATGACAAAGGTTTTGACGTTTGGAAAGACACTACCACTTTATTTATTACACTTCATGAAGGAGATTCAAGCTCAGGAAAAGTGATCGGAAAAGGAAAGCTGATCATTGAGCCGGCTGATTTTGCAAAGCAACTGACTACGATGAAGGCCTTGAATACGACCAACAAAATGGAGGAATTGAAAGCCATAGGGACCTTTGGAAAATTCTTTGCAGGAAATGTCTTTGAAACTTATTTCAAAAATTTGGGAAAATAGGGGACGTCAAGGTCTTCCGACAGATTCTCTCAAGGAGGTCAACCAGGTAGGGGTTGCCCTCCTTTCTTTTAACTTGGCCTGCACCCACCTGTTTGCTTTTTCTAACGCGCCTTTGTTTTGATAATCCGATCTTGCCTGGATCAACAGGCTAAAAAAGGACTCTAATTCCTTCGCTTGAAATTCCGAAAACATAGAATCTGAATCCAATAGACCTTTATCAAATCCTCTGTCTTTCTTAAGAATCGAATAATTGGCTCCAACTTTAAGGTATCCTTTTGACAGCAATGATTCTTTGGCTTTTGGAATCAATAGATCCAGGTATTTATCAGGGATTACTAGGTTTAAACTGTCACCAAGATACAAGTCCAAATAGGTTAATGAATCTTTCAAAGCTACATTTCTTGCTTTTGGATTTGCAAAATCAATGATTTCACTACTCTCAATGAAATCAGCAATTAGGAGACTATTGTAGGTATAAGGATACAAAATAGAAGTTAAATAGAGGTTTGCATCCTGCGGGTTTTTCACTAAAGTCAAGATTACTTCCTTATCACTTATTTTATTATAATTCAATACCTTATGTGTACTCAAAAAGGCAGAATTAACTTCGGAAACCTTCATTTTTACAGTATCCACATTTCCTTCTACCAAGCCATTTCGTAAGAGGCTTTCAATACTCAAATTGAAAGCAGTCATATATTCGACAGGATCATCGTACCAAAAATAAATAGGAGAGGACACCTGTTTTGAAAATTGATCAATCCGGTCTTTCAATTCCCAATCTGTTCTTAAGGATGCTAAGGTTAGTTTTTCACTTTCATCTAGGACCCCGTCTCCCGATACCTGCAAAATGGTTTTGGAGAAGTACCCGTAATTGGTAGTAGTGCCAAGCATCTGCAATTTTTGAAGCCTTGAAATAGAGAATGCAATATTTTTCTTTCTTTGCTCCACAGTCCTGATGAGTTTGCTGTCCTGCTTCATGGCTTGTTCCAATGAATCCAAAACCACTAGTTCCATTCTCAACAAGGAATCAAACAATCCCAATTCAAACCTGCTAAAGGCTTCATCTGATTCGATTTGTGAAACAAGTTGGGAGATTCTGTCATGATGAAAAACGACTTTTTTGACATCTTTTCCGGTGATCAGTGAAAATAGGTTTTTGAGTGTTTCTGCGCCTTGGATTTCGGCATTTTTAAGAATATCCGCTCGGTGGGCAAATGACATGAGTTTTTCCACGCAATATTCCTTTACTCTTTTGGCATCTTTGAAATCCACTCTGCCATTATAATCCAAGATTTCAAAACCCGGAATCCCTTTTTCAGGAATAAACCACGGGTTGATGTCCGCATTGAGGATGGTGGGCGCCAAGCCGAAAATGTGCACTTCTGATACATCATCGTAAATCACGATGGAAGAGGGATCCAAATTGGTAAAATCGAATCCAGCTTTCACCCATCCTCTTCCTACCATGGCAAGCTTTTTTCTGGTTTCTTTTCTGCTGAAATCAGCCAGTTTATTTTGATAATAGAAGTTCATGAAATCCACTGAGGCCAAAGAATCCCTGGCAGGAGGAGCTTCTTGATACATCAAGAACAAAGCTTCTTCTTTGTTTCGGGCACTTGGATTCCACTTTTCATTTTTATTCTTTTTGGTTTTATCCCTGTAGAGGTATTCCAACATATCCTCATAAAGTGGATCTGCTGTAACATCATTCAGAAAACCATGATAATTAAGCTTGTCCATGATATTTCTGCTGTCAACTTCATGTCGGATGATTCTTCTCCAATTATTAATTGGAGTCATTTTTTTGTATTCCTCATCCTTTTCATTTTTTGAAAGTGCCTGAAAATCCCTGAGGTTCTTCAGGGCAGACTTGATGTCCTGATACAAAATGCCACCTCTTGTTCTGATGTTTTCATCCTCTATCAGGTTCAGCCTTGCTTCATCTATGGAAGCAATCACCTCTCCATAATATTCTGCAGTTACCAATTGTCCAATCTGTCTGACTTCCGTAACCATGTTGGAGGTATCGTTCAATTTTAGCCCACCGCCAAAAATCCCAAATGGGTTCCAGATAAACAGCCCTATTACTATCCCCAAAACGATGAGGATGTCCAAAAGAAACTTCCAGTTTTTCAGGAATAGGCCTATCATTGTTCTACAACAGTTTCTGTATCTACCAATAAATTGACCTTCGAAATAATCAGGTCGTCGCTTTTGAAAGTGATGTATATTTCTTCATAACCGAGAGAACCAAGTAAAACTTGGAACAACTGTCGGGTATGATTTTGCGTAGTCCGGACTATCCCTATATAGCGGAGGTTCTCCCGGATATCTAGTTCGGCAAGCCTGAAAAATTCCTCTTGATCCCTGATATCGATCTTATTCAAAAACACTTTAGGGTCTGAAATCAAGGAATCTTCCACGAAGCTTGCGGGAGGATATGAAAAGTTGATCACTTCGATAGGGGGTAGTTCCAAGTGGATTTTGGTACCCTCTATCCTGATGTCAGCCTCTCTGATTTTGCTTAGGTCTATACCTGCCTTTACCTTGGCCTGTGAGTATGCCATGAAACTTGCCTCACTGATTTTTAACAGTGCCAGTTTTTTGGTTTTGGTACCAAAGACAATTTTGTCAATCACAAACTCAGTAGTGGCCAAATCCGAAGCATTTTGGATTTTTCCCACCACCAAGGCACGTTCATTTTTCTTGCAGGAGGAAAAAACAACTGCCACTGCAATGAATGCCATAAAAGGTAACTTGAGCAGAAAAGAATAGCCCGCCATCATGACTGCATCTTTTTAAATTTTTCATAGGCAGCCTGCAACTTGGTATCGTATTTATTGACTTTATAGCCACTGCCATTATAGCCATAAGCAAAGCTAGCCCAATCATAACTCCCTGATTTTTCTTCAGAAATGAAATTGATCAATGGAGTTCCCTTGAGTTTTTTGGTTTTGATGAATTCCAGAAAATCCATGAAATGGTATTTTTCATGCTCATGCTGTTTTTCCTCAAACTCCTTGTAATCTGCGTATTTTCGGCCTTTTATATTGTGGTTGATGTTGTCACCTAGGATTTGGAACAATCCCCACGAAGCGGAAAAAACGGCGATTTCAGGATCTATTTTTCTTGCGCGGTCAAGACGGTCATATTCTGAAATTCCCCCTTTATAATATTGCCTTGTCCAGCTTTTGTATAAGATATCTTCATTGCTTTTTTGAAGCTTCAGGATTTCTTCTTCAGGCATTTTCCTCATACTGCTGAGGAGTTTCCACATCAGATGGCCTTCAAACAAAATCTTCGCCCGTCCATCACTGAGATGGCCTCTTCCGGAGGATTCAACAGAGATTACTGATTTCACTACCGGAAGAGAAAGGATAATGCCGTCTTTTTCAGCTAGGTTTTCAAGGATTTCCTGGATCTCTTCATCATTGAGGATTTTGCTGTTGATATTGTCCATGATCTGGACAAATGCAAAATTACTTGCCACAGGTAGTTGTTCTCCCCTTGATTCTAAAAGTGCATTTTTAAGGTTTGTTATTGGCGAACCTGAAGTGGGAGGCTGTTGCATGTCTCCTACAGTCTCTTCGCCTTCCATAAATTCCCTGTCATCATCACCCAATGAATCGTCCTGTTCCAAACTCGGCGGCGGTGTCCCTGCGCTTGGCATGATTCCTTCAGGAAGTTGGGAGGAAGGCGGGGTAGATGGAGGAGGTGGAGTAGGGCTGCCATCGGCTTGCTGATTCGGGTTTCTCCATCTTTCCCTGAAGTATTTCAAGGATTTGTCACCAAAATAGAAGGCAATCATCATCAAAAACGCCGTTTCAAAAAATTCAAATTGCTGAATTCTCAACGCTACAAGATCTGAGCTGAGTTCTTCGGAACCCATACTGCTTATAAGCAAGGAAATACCCCCAAACAACAAAGTAAATGCAATCATCCCGCGTACTGTACCGGGAGGCAAACCAAATGTCTGACTTCGATAGGGGTTATATAATGGTTCTCTAACGCCACTTGCAGGCAGGTCTATACCAAATTCCCGGGCATCTCTTTTGGCTTCAGCTATTTTCTGCCATTCCCCATCAGTTATTCCAAAATTGATATTGTAATGATATACAGACCATACGAAATAGATCATAAAAACGGCAATCCAAATCACAATTATCAGCAATCCAACGATGGAAAAGAGGTTTTTCTTTTCAATGTACATGAGGATGCTGTAAAAAATCGTGACCAAAACCAGGGTTATAGCAAAAATGATTGTCCCTTTGAAAAATACATCATGGTACTTATTGACATAATAGGAGCTGATCTGGTCCTCAGTTTTAAAATACCGAATCAAGATCCCATAGATCAGGCCCACAGCAATGATCGCCGGAATAGTCAATGCAAGGACTACATCTTTTTCTTCGGTGTAAAAATTCCTGATCAAAAACCCTATGGCAACTGCCATCAAGATGGTAGCTGCAATCTTAATGATCAGCTGGTAAAAGGCGCTTTGTTTTTTCATAGTGATGATAGTTTACTTTTCTCAAACCAATCTTCATTGAGTATCTGGATATTGACCGGCTCATTTGATTTGAGCAGGGCACTTACTGATTTATAAAATCTTTCATAGGCATTTCGCGAATCTTGAAGGGATTTGGATGTTCCTGCCGAAACGCCATCTGCGATCAGGATGCAGCCATCCGTGTTTTCATGGGTATTTCCAACATGGATATAGACATTTTGAAAATTTGGGATTTGCTTGATCTCAAGGTGAAAATCAAACCAATTGCCATATAGGTTTCTGTATTTTTCAGTCAGTTCGGTTACATTTTTATTGAAATCAATTGGGTAAACCCCCGACGGAATCCGTGTATGCTTTTCGACTTTCACCTCTTTATGGGCATCTTCGAGGGTATAGGCAAAAAATTTATTTCTCAAAAAAATCAAACCAAGGGTAGTTTCGCCGTCATCAAGGTATCTCAATACGGTAAGAGTACATTTCCCCAAAGCGGTCTCGCCACCGGATTTGGCCCCCTGTAATTTGACTTCCAAATCTTTGATTTTTTGTTCGAGTTTTGAAATTTCAGCGGTTTTTTCCGTGACAGCAGGAGCTGACGGTTCGGAAGCAAGGCGCTGAATAGCCACAGGAGGTTTTGGTTTTTCTTTATTGGAGGTAAAAACTGCTGCTAATTTCTGATATCCCTTTTCAACCAATACAGCGACATAGCCAATAAAACCTATAATGTAAAGCCAAATTTTACCCAACAATTCAGGATTGGTCACAAAGAGGAGAACCAGGATGGCTAAGCAAGCAATGACTAAAAGCGCTGCAAAATTTTTCATGAAAATTCTGAGAAGAAAACCTAAAATTTATCTAGTTACTCAAAAAAGACTATAAATAATTTTAAAATTTAAATATTTACCTCCTGAAAATCAAGAAAATATCGACTTTTCATTTTATCCTTTTTTGGCAGTTGAGGAATCCATATAAAAAAGAACCTGAAAAAAATCCAATTTCAAAGAATCTTTTACCTTTTGACCGGAAAATTCTTGTTAAATTCTCCTCCATTCAAATCGTTTAAATACATTTTATCAAGAAAGCTCAAAAAAAGGGGAGAAATCCTCTCTGAAAATGGCTGGATTTGCTTAAATTTTCAATCTAATCAATCAAATATCAATCAAATGGCAAACTACAACCTTCGAATTAATGGAAACGACTATAACGTTGACGTTGAAGACGATACACCACTATTGTGGGTGTTGAGGGACCATATCGGCTTGGTAGGAACAAAATATTCCTGCGGAATAGCCCAATGCGGCGCCTGTACAGTCCACGTCAATGGGGAAGCAGCTTTTTCCTGTACCTTGCCGGTTTCAAGTATCGGTTCTGACGAAATCACTACCATTGAAGGACTTTCATCAGAAGGTGACCATCCTGTCCAAAAAGCATGGGATGAAGTAGATACTGCACAGTGCGGTTATTGTCAAGCCGGTCAGATCATGACCGCAGCGGCATTTTTGAGAAAAAACCCAGAACCAAGCATGGAAGAAATCGAAAATGCAATGAACAGAAACCTGTGCCGATGTGGCACATACCACAAAATCCGAGAAGCAGTAGCCTTAGCAGCAAAACTTAAATAATCATGGCAAATCTAACGAAAACAAATAGAAGGGATTTCCTCAAAATAGCAGCCACTGCTTCCGGGGGATTGTTTATCGGTTTCTATTGGTCAGGATGCGATTCTCCCAAGATGAAGGTTTTGACCAATGAAGAGATACTTCTCAACGCACATAATTTCAACAGCTATCTTTCCATTTCTCCAACAGGTGATGTGGTGATTTATTCTCCTAACCCGGAATTGGGACAAAATATCCTGACTTCTTTTCCAATGGTAGTAGCCGAAGAATTGGATGCAGATTGGCAGAAAGTAAGGGTCATTCAGGCCAATTTGGATGTTGAAAAATATGAGAGACAACTGACCGGTGGATCCGGTGCCATGCCGCATTCTTGGGAAAGACTCCGAAAGGCAGGTGCTACCGCTAGACATCTTTTGGTAGCCGCCGCTGCCACAAAAATGAATGTCGATGCAAGTACGCTTTCGACTTCCAATGGAGAAGTAATCCACAAGGAGAGCGGTAAAAAAATGGGTTATGGTGAATTGGTCACCGATGCATCCAAACTGACTGCCCCCGAGGAAGTCGCTTTAAAAGATCCCAAAGACTTCAAAATCATTGGCACTCCGGTCAAAAACGTGGAAAACAAAAACATGTTTACAGGAAAGCCGCTTTATGGACTTGATTTTTATAGGGAAGGCATGCTGCATGCCATGATCCAAAGGCCTCCTTTTGGCATGAAAATTAAATCAGTGGACGATGCCGCCGCAAGGGCAATCTCAGGTGTGACAGAGGTGGTTACGTTCAAAAACAACGTAGCCGTAGTAGGAAAGTCCACCTGGCCACTGATGAAAGCCAAGAAATTACTCAAAATAGAGTATGAACCTGATGGTGTCGTAGAAAGTACCTTTGACCATGACAGGCTATTTGCAGAATTGCTAAACGGTAAAACTGCAGAAGTCAAAAGAAAAGATGGTGATGTGGATGCTGCTTTCAAAAAGGCCGCCCAAGTCATCACGAGTGAATACCAATGTCCTTTTCTTTCGCATTCTCCCATGGAACCACAAAACTTCTTTGCGCATGTGCAGGGAGACAAAGTGGAATTGGTAGGTCCTACACAAACGCCAGACAGGGCAAGGAATGATACCGCACAGTTGTTGGGCATTCTGCCTGAGAATATCACTGTTCAAATCACAAGATTAGGAGGTGGTTTTGGCAGAAGGCTGAGAGCCGACTTCGTAACCGAAGCAGCTGAATTGTCCAAAATGATGAATGCCCCTATCAAATTAACCTGGAGCAGGGAAGATGACATGACAGGCGGAGCATATCGTCCTGCTGTCAGATACAGATTCCAAGCTGCTTTGGATGAAAGCGGAAACATGATTGGGTACAAGCTGAGAGGAGTTGGGATCAATGCAGGTAATTCTACAAGAGAAAATAATTTCCCTTCAGGGGCAGTAGAGAATGTGCTGATCGAATCTGTGGAACACAAATCCGCCATCACTACCAATGCATGGAGAGCACCGATCACCAATTTCTTGGCCTATGCAGAGCAGTCATTCTTGGATGAAGTAGCATTGGCCGCCAAAAAGGATCCTGTCCAATTCAGATTGGATTTGTTGGCCAAGGCCAAAGCTTCGCCTGTGGGTGAATTGCAATATGATGTGGACAGGATGATCGGTGTCATCAAGATGGCTGCTGAAAAATCCAATTGGGGCAAAGATGCCAATGTCATGCAAGGCTTCAGCGTTTATTTTTCTCATAGATCGTATGTTGCTCAGGTGGCAAATATCGAAATGGAAAATAACCAACCTGTTCTGAAGAAAATCGTCGCAGCCACAGATTGTGGTATCGTCGTGAATCCGACAGGTGCGAATCATCAGGTACGGGGCGGAATCGTAGATGGCATGGGCCATGCCATGTATGGAAACCTGACCTTTGAAAACGGGTTGCCGAAGCAGAAAAACTTTGACACTTACCGTTTGATCAGGATGAAAGAAGTTCCTGAAATCGACGTCCACTATGTCCAAAACGGCATCGATCCAACAGGTCTTGGGGAACCGGCTTTGCCGCCAACTGGTGGTGCGGTGGCCAATGCGATCTTCAAAGCAACCGGGAGAAGACTTAGAAGTCAGCCGTTCATTGAGCAAAAAGAATTCTCAGATATCAAGTTACAGATTAAAAGAGCTTAAAAACAGCAAGGTAATAGTGCAGGCCCACCGTAGGAAGGATATTCCCGGTGGGCTTTTTTACAGTTTTAAAAAATTTGAAAAATGGAAACCTACCAATCAATCACCGAAAAGGGATCTTTTTTTGATTCCCATGAAATTGAAACTTCGCAAGATCTATCAAAACTAATGGCCACCTTGAATGAACAAATGGAAAGCATTTTTAGGGGAGTGAATAATGCCGAATATAAAATGTATAATTCAGCCCAAAGAGAATTTTTAAGTAGATCAAATTTTTCAATTAATCAACAGGATTATGAAGCATTTATCGATAAAATGGTACAAAATGCTAAAATTTCGATGAATAGTTTACTCAAAAAGCACTTTGACTCACATCGAAATTTAATTACTGACGATGCGGTCCTAAGTTTTTTACAGCATTATAAAGCGCCAACTCCATTATTGGATTGGACTAAAAACCCACATGTAGCTCTTTTCTTTTGTTTTTATTTTTGTTCTTCACCAGATAAAGACATTAATAATTATGTTAGTTTATATTGTATTGAAACAATTGAAAAAATTCCAAAATACCTTGATTTCCTCAATCAGAATATGAATGCCTTGGCTATTCATTGGGATATTAAGGATTTAATCGGACCTTGGGAAGAAGATCCTAGAAGTTTTAAATATTTTAAGAACTATGAAGTTTTTCTCATTCCTGAATATAGAGAATCAGGATATTCCTTCACTTCAAAACCTAGCAATAATGGTAAAACCTTTAGCTATTATTTTAATCAGAATAATTTAAATATTATTGCTCAAGAGGGTTTATTCATTGCCAATAGTAGGTTAATTGAACCTTTAGAACATTTTTTTCAGAGCCGGGATAATGATAAAATTCAAAAATTCCCGAAAATCAAATGCTTTAATATTAAAAAATCTTTATTTAAAGATGCAATGAGGTTGTTAGAAAAACAAAAAATAAATAAAAAAACTTTATTTCCGACAGAAAAACAAATAGCAAAAATGGCTTGGCAAAATATCTTATAAAAGATGTTAGCTGTTTGACGGGTTAAAATAGATCTAAAATGTTTTGGGATTTCTTGAAATGTGACAAGTTTTTTTAAATTAATTTAGAATTAAATATGTCAATTTCTTTGATCCAAAAGCCCAGTGGGGAACCTGCTTTGCCACCAACAGGTGGTGCAGTGGCCAATGCGATCTTCAAAGCAACCGGAAGGAGACTGAGAAGTCAGCCGTTCATTGAGCAAAAAGAATTCTCAGATATCAAGTTACAGATTAAAAGAGCCTAAAACAGCAAGGTAATAGTGCAGGCCCACCGTTGGAAGGATATTCCCGGTGGGCTTTTTTTTAAATCTCATCCATTTCCACAACTTAGGAAATAAACCTTTTTGACTGTTAAACTATTTTTTTTTAATCATTTACCTTTCTCCCAAAAATCTTCGGTTAAATAGAAAACAGGCAGGCCAAAAACTCGAAAAGTCACCATTAGCATGGAACTCTGAACTTTTCTATCTAATTTAGTGTACCATAATGTGTACACATAATTTAATATCATGTTAGTAATAAGCACTAGAGAATTCCGACAAAATCTCAAAAAATATCTAGATCTGATCGATAAGAATGAGCGAGTGATCATTCAGAGAGGAAAAGGCAAGGTCTATGAAATTTCAAACGAAGTAAAAAATGATCGATTCTTTGATAACCCTGTCGTTCAGGAACGATTGGCCAAAAGCATTCAGTCTTATTCCGAGGGAAAAACGGTGAAGTTGTCTGATGAGCAATTGAAGGATCTCCTCGGTATATGACTTTTGAGATAGAATTTACTGTTGAGGCTTTGGAGGATATTCAGAAGCTGAAGAAAACAGGAAATCAGGCGATTTTAAAGAAGTTTTTCTCCTTAATTCAGGAATTAAAAGAACATCCTGAAACAGGTACAGGAAAACCGGAAAGGCTCAAACATTTTCAGCAGAATACTTGGTCAAGAAGGATAGATAAAAAGCACAGGCTCGTTTATTTGATTGATGGGACTAAAATCGTGGTGACTATTTTAGGAGCCTATGGCCATTATGGTGATAAGTAAAATTCTTTCAAAAATTGAAAATTAAGGGAAGTGTCTGAAAAAGTCATTTGCAATCTGATTTGAGAGCCTATCAAGACTTTTGGTTCTGAAAAGACAAAAAAATGAGATAGGGAGCTTTTTTTATTTTGGTATCGTCCATTCAGCGCCTGGTTTAATCGAAAGGTGTAAACCGCATTTTGCCAATGAATCCAAACCTTTTTGCTTATTGGAATTTGTAATTCATTTTACCAAGAATTACCTTTCGTTTGGGTGTTTGGCTGAATCCAATTACAAATTGGAGAAGATTAAAGGGTAGGACAAGGCGTTTGGAAATGATCCCTTAGGTTCCGATAGCTATAGGAATTATCATTGTGCCGGTTGCAGGGTTAGGTAAATTCCACCCAGTCGTAGCATCAATCGCTAAACAACACCTAGATGGGTAAAAACCACGCAGCAGGTGTCAAAACTACATGGTCGGCCAACGAATTACAACGACTTAAAAATCTGAGAAGGAAAAAATAATGAAAAATTCAATTGTATTTTCTCTAATACTAATTGTCCTTTCTTGTTCAGCTAAAAATAGGAAAAGTATAGGTGATATATTCAATCCTGACTTTCAACTCACTTATAAAGATATTGAAGGAAACGGCTTTAAGTTTCCTTATGGTGAAGTTGATGTTCCTATGTTAGTCAAACAATATGGTGACACAACTGTTGCTTACCAATTTGACGATAGTGTTTTTTCTGTAAAAAGTAAGCCTGTTTATATGTGGATAGAATTTCCTATTGATGGTGCATCAGTTGGAGATTACTTTTGGTATCGTAATAATTGTGTAATAGTATGCCAAAGTAAAAATGATTCTGGGCGAGATGTTTTTACAGTTAGGAATACGAGAAATAACTATTTTTATGGTGCTTCAATATGGGAAAGTGAAGAAGACACGACTAATTTTAAACTGTTAATAGATTTCCATTTCCCGAAGTTTGAATCAAGGTAATAAGATACTCGCCTTCCTCACCTAGTTGATTGGAATTACAAATCCCAACCAGCCGTATCATCAGACGTTTAACTACACCCAAGTTGGCTTTTTTTTAAATCCACCGCTAGGCGTTTGCAACTACGCCTTTCTATGAAATTGAATTTGTAATTCAAGTTATGCCTAACAAAATTCCATAAATACGATTGTTTGGTTCCTCCAATTGCAAATTGAAATATAAAAGGGTTGGACTTACAAATCCCAAACACTTCAACTTCGGACATTTTAATGACCAAATTAGATGGATGTAATATTTTCCTACTTCTAAACTTATTACTTCATTCTTACCTATGAAGGAAATATTTTACAAAGTGGTGGACTACATGAAACATTAAATTCGTTATTTTTAATAAAAAGTATTGAAATGAGCAACACGCAATTACAAAAACTGGAATTACTTGAGTGGTTGGCAAATATCCAGGATCAAAATCTAATCAATGAACTCACTAAATGGAAAGATTCACATTATCGGATAAGTATTGATCAATATAACCGTGAATTAGAAGAGGCCAATAGTCGAATAGATGCAGGAGAATTTGTAACTCACGAAGATGTTAAAAAGGAGTCAAAATCATGGCTGAAATAATTTGGGATACTAAAGCCCGAAACTCCTTTAAAAAACAAATTGATCACATTAAAAAGGACTCTATTCAAGCTGCTGAAAATGTATTTGATGATATCTTTAGAATCCTTGACACTTTACCTTCCAACCCAAAGAAGTTTCCTCCTGATAAATTCAAGACCGATAATGATGGTAATTTTAGGTCTTTTGAAAGTAACAGCCTAAGAATTGCTTACCTAATCACGGACAAGCATATCAGAATTTTGAGAGTAAGACACGTAAAACAAGAACCAAAACATTATTGATATTTGGGCAATAGTCTAAAAAACATTCAAGGAATCTAAATTAAAACTTGAAAGATTCCCCATAATTGGAACTAATACCTATATCTCATCCATTTCCCGATCCGGCCAATAAGGTCCGATCAAGGTAAGATTTTGGAATAATGGATCAAATTCAAATTGAACGTCCATTTTATCCCGCTTTTGTTCATGGATATTGAGGCAGGCATTGAAATGGACCAAATCAAAGTCTAACATCAACTTACCTTTCAAATCGTTTAAAAATTCAATTTTCCCCTTCAACTTCACCTTTTCTGCTACAGCCCCTTCTTTTTTGAAGTAATAGGAAAGAAAAATTCCTAAATCTCTTTCATTTGTTTCCAAAACTTCTTCTACAAGGATTGCAGGATTTACTGATTGGTCTTGTGGGTTTAGGGGAAATTTCCAGGTTTCTTGCATCTCCAAAATTAATTAATTCTACCATTAATCCGGTTTGGTTTGTGGCTTTTGGCTAAAGGTTTTACATTGGAATTTACTTTGCAATTCGATGAAATACCCGATTTATTTGGATTACAATGCCACTAGTCCCTGTGCGCCCGAAGTAATTGAAGCGATGTTGCCTTGGTTTGGGCTGCACTTCGGCAATGCAGCAAGCAAAAGCCATCCCTATGGATGGATGGCCGAGGATGCTGTGGAGACCGCCCGGGAACAAATCGCCAATTTGATAGGTGCAAAACCAAAAGAAATCATTTTTACATCTGGAGCTACGGAAGCCATCAATTTGGCCCTAAAAGGGATTTTTGAACATTATAGCGGTGAAAAGCAACACTATATCAGTTGCAAAACCGAGCACAAAGCAGTATTGGATACTTTGGATCACCTTCAATCCAAAGGAGCAGAAGTTACTTATCTTCCTGTAAATCATCTTGGTGAGATTGATCTTGAGCACCTGAATTCAAGCATATTTCCACATACCAAAATGATTGCCTTGATGTGGGCCAACAATGAAACCGGGCTTATTCATCAAATGGATCTGATCAAGGAAATTGCCGAAGAACGAAATATCATTCTCTTTACGGATGCTGTACAGGCGGCAGGGAAAATTCCTTTGGACATAAAAGGAATTCATTTAATGGCGATTTCTGCGCATAAAATGTATGGACCAAAAGGCGTCGGAGCATTGTATATCAGACACAATCATCCACTTCCAAAGCCTATTGCATTGATAGATGGGGGAGGACACGAAAAGGGTTTCCGAAGCGGAACGCTCAATGTACCCGGAATAGTCGGTTTTGGAATGGCAGCTGAACTTCGGTCAAAAAATCAAATTGTAGAAGCTAGACGCTTAGAAAACCTTCGAAATCTATTAGAAAGCAAGATTTTAGAAATAGAAGGAACAAGGGTGAATGGGAATCTTCAAAACAGGTTGTCTCATGTTTCCAATATTTCCTTTGGTGGGGTGGAGGGAGTGGAGCTTCTTCAAAGAGTGAACAAAGAAGTTGCCGTAAGTTCAGGTTCTGCATGTACGAGTATTTCGCCTAAACCATCCCATGTTTTAGCGGCGATGGGAATTGATCCCGATTTGGGAAGGGCGTCGATCCGCTTCAGTTTGGGTTTAAATACTACCGAGTCTGAAATTATTTTTGTGGCTGAGTATATCAAAAAAGTGGTGGAAACATTGAGGAAAACCTAGCTGCTACTTTTCAGTCTTTGATAATCTTCGATGGTGTCGATGTCAATTGATCCCTGAGGAAAATCAATGTTGTGTAAATCATCTTGGTGGGCCATTAACAATTTTTTAGCACCTTCATTTCCGGTTAAGGAAAGTAGTTCCGGAAAATACTTTTTGGTGAACAAAACAGGAACACCAAACGTCCCATTATAACTGCACGCAATAATTTCACTATTCGTATTTAATTTATTTTCAATCAGTAAGTTAAGAATTTTTGAATCTACAAAAGGTTGGTCTGAAAGCATCAAAATTACCTGATCAGGGTCTGAATTTTCCATTAAATACTTCAGCCCTTTTTGCATGGAAGAGGCCATCCCATTTTCCCAATTTTCGTTGACGACTCGATCTACTTTGGTATGGAGGATTTTTTCAACAATTAAATCCGCATTTGCACCCAAGACAATTACACAGGAATCGGCAAGGGAATTTTGTGCAGCTTCAACCGCAATTTCAAGGAGAGTTTTTCCTTTGAATTCGAGCAATTGTTTCGGTTGTCCCAATCGGGAAGAACTGCCGGCAGCAAGGATGATGACACCGGTTCTAATTTCCTTTTTCATCTTTCTTCATGGATGGGGCCAAGTTTGTTTTTAAGAAAATCCGGATTTTTCTTAGCCAATACGGCTTTGATTTCAGCCAAGGCTGATAATGCAATTTCTTCAGATCCTTCAGCCCCGATATCCAAACCAATGGGGGCATAGATGTTTTCGGTGGGGACTTTGGTCCCTTCTGATTCCAACCTTGCTATTAATTTGTCGGTTTTCTTTTTTGGCCCCAAAATCCCGATGTAGGGAAGTGCATAAGGTATCAGGTCCTTCAGTACAGCTGCCTCATATTCAAAATTATGAGTCATCAGTAAGGCAACTGTATTTTTGTCAGGATTCAAACCTGAAACAGCCCTGTCAGCCGGCTCGATGATGATCTTTGCAGCGATAGGGAATCTTTCCGGTGTCGCGTGATTTTTTCTTCCGTCAATCAAAGTCAATTCCCATCCCATCAAAAAAGCCAATTTGGCAACAGGAATGGTGTCATTTCCTGCACCAAACAACAAAATCCGGATAGGAGGGTTGATGGCTTCATAAAACATCCAAATTTCTTCCGGGTCGGGATATTGCAATATTTTACTTGCTTGGATTTGAGTTTTATTATTGATTTCAAGTTGAATTTTCTCAAATAATCCGGATTCTAATGTTTCGATTTTACCGAATGTGTTTCCTCCTTTAGATAGCACTCTGGTGCCTATTTGCTCGCCGCGGGCATTTTTCAAAGAAAAAGCAGTTACCAAAATACTTGGGAGCCTGTCACTCAGTGCAACTTTCAACAATTCGGCAGGATTGGATTCATCTTCAAAATCAAGAGGCTCGATCAGGACCTGAATGATACCGTTACACCCCAAACCTACACCAAATTTTTGGTCATCTTCATCTGTAGTATCATAGGTCACAAGCATTGATTTTTGTTGAAAAATGACCGTTTGGGCTTTTCTGAGTGCATCACCTTCAAGACAACCGCCACTGATAGCTCCGGTCAATTCCCCATCTTCCGTGACAAGCATCCTTGCTCCGGGCCTTCTGTAGGCAGATCCATCGACTTTTACGACTGTTGCCAAAGCTGCTTTTTGATTTCTGATCTTGCAGTTTTGATATGCTTGAATGATTTGTTGAAGGTCTTTCATCGTTTGATGTTGGAATTGGTTTTGGAATTTAAAACCGACATAATTATCTCATTGGTTTTTTGCCTTGAAAACTCCCACTTTCATTTTTTGAACAAAATTTACCCGGAAAATAATCCTCAATCTATGTATTTCTGAGAAAGAGGAGTAGAAATTTTTAAATGGAAAAAAATCAATTGGAATAATGGTTGTTTGCGGTATAGAATAATAACCTTTCATTTGGACTTTCAAGGCAAATAAACTTTGTCAAATGTCTATCCCAGTTTAGGCTGTTTGTTTTTGAATGTCAAACAATTAGAAGTTTGAGAGAGTACAATTCTTTCAAAAAAAAATTCATAAGTATGATCCTGATCATTTTATATGCCTCTGGTTCATTGAGAGTTAATAATTGTTAAAATACTTTTTCCATAAAATAGGAAATACCCAAAAATTCCCGGATTTTTGTAACATATGGCAAAATCAAGAGATACCTTCGACAAGAAGGAAAAAGAAAAATTAAGACAGAAGAAAAAACAGGAGAAGCAGCAAAAAAAAGATGACAGAAAATCCAATACTGTTAAAGTTACGGACTTCGAAAATATGATTGCTTACGTGGATGAATTTGGAAACATTACTTCTACCCCTCCTGATCCATCCAAAAAAAGAGTATTCGATGCTGACACCATAGAGATCGGTGTTTCAAAGCACGCAGAACCACTTCCGGGTGAAAATCTCAGAAAAGGAAAAGTGACATTTTTCAATGCTTCAAAAGGTTACGGTTTCATTAAAGATGAAGTTTCCCAAGACAGTATTTTCGTTCACATCAACAAATGCATAGATCCTATTCAGGAAAATGACAAAGTTATTTTTGAAACTGAAAAATCTCCAAAAGGATTGAGTGCAGTGGATGTAAAGCTTTTCAAAGCACCTTGATTTGAGTCAATGGCTGATCAAAAAACAGTGTTAGTGACATGAAAGTCGGCAGCCTTGCAGAGATAAAAAAAGAATTGACCTTCCTTGATACAAAAGAATTGTCCGTCCTGTTGTTGGATCTAGCCAAATTCAGTACGGACAATAAAGCCCTTTTATATTTCAAACTTTTTGAAAGGGAAAATCCAAGATTGTTTGTTGAATTGGTAAAGGAGGAGCTCGATTTGGAATTCCAAAAATCCAATACACGCAATTACCACTTTGCAAAAAAATCTGGGCAAAGTATCAGAAGAAAACTGAACAAAAGCCTCAAACTCACCAAAGACAAAGAAACCCTCATAGAATTGATTACTTACTTTTGTGAGCAATTCAAACTTTACGGTTTCTTGGATTTTCGGCATCCGGTCATTGACAATCTCTACAGGGTTCAGGTGGGCAAGATTGAGAAATTGATCAACGGTTTACATGAGGATTTGCAGTATGATTATCAGGAAAAAGTTTTCTCGTTAAAAGAAAACTTAAGATAGCCCTGTCATTTTTATAAAGTGGAAATGAACCTCAAAAACCAAATCGACAGCCACCAACATTTTTGGAAATACAAACCAAAGGTTCATTCTTGGATGAATGCGGATATGAAAATTATCCAAAGGGATTTTCTTCCCCAAGACTTGAAACCGCTCTTGGATATAGCAGGAATCCATGGCTGTGTTGCAGTTCAAGCAAGCCAAACGGAAGCAGAAAATGATTTTTTACTTTCCCTTTCACATCAAAATGATTTTATTGAAGGAATTGTCGGATGGGTTGACTTACAGTCAAAAGATATTTCCGGCCGTTTGGAGTTTTACGCAGGTCATCCAAAAATTAAAGGATTTAGACATATCATTCAGGATGAACCTGACATTGATTTTATGCTGCGGTCATCATTTCTAAAAGGCATAAGCAAACTTTATGAATTTGGATTTACCTACGATATCTTGATTTATCCCAAGCATCTCCCAAATGCCTATACTTTGGCCAAATCGTTTCCAAACCAACTTTTTGTGATAGACCACCTTGCCAAACCCAATATCAAAGAACAGGAAATAGCGAATTGGAGCAGGGACTTAAAAAAAATTGCATCTCTTGAAAATGTCCATTGTAAAATATCCGGCATGGTGACAGAGGCGGATTGGTCCAATTGGAAACCTGAAAATTTCGCACCCTATATTGAAACAGCATTGGAGGCTTTTGGTGTTGAAAGGCTGATGTATGGATCGGATTGGCCGGTTTGTACTTTATCATCTTCCTATCAAAATACTTTTGGAATAGCCAAAGGCTTCTTTTCAAAACTTTCTGAGAACGAGCAGGAACAATTTTTTGGAGGTAACGCAACCTCATTTTATCAACTGAACAAAGTGTGATTCTTTTTGATTGGATTGATATTTATGTCTTGTCGGAGATTTGATCAATCAAAAATTCCAATTTATGGAAATCATTCAATTGGATGCTTGGGTGACTTTTCAATTATGGGTATCGGATAATTCCTGACTCTCCATCAGAACTGTTGTTTTTGGCTTTGCGTTAAGTGGTTATGCGTAGAAAATCATTGCTCTTAGCTATCTTGTTTCTAATCTCTTTCCGGAATTCCATTGCTCAGGATATCCTGTTTGATTTGAATGGAACTGCTAAAATCATATTGGAAGATGTCGGTTTTGAATTGTCAGAGGTAATGAATGCTCAAGAGGATTTGGCTTTAATTGGAAAAGTATATAATATTAACAATCAATTAATTAAAGCAAAAATTAAATACGGATTGTCCGATGGAATCAAAACTTTTTATAGCAACTCAATCAAAAAAACTGATTCCGATAGAGCCATACAACTGAAAGTTTTGGAATTTACAATTAATGAGAAACAGCAAAGCAGCAAGGTCGCCTCAGGGGAGTTGAAAATCAAATTCGGATATTTCCTTAAAACATCATTTGAACCTGTCCATTTGGTGGATTATGAAGCCGGAATAACTTACAAAAGGTCCATCAACCGAATGGATTTAATTGATCAGATTTTAAATAGGGGATTGGTAAATTCCATTGTCTTTTTTAATGATTGGATAAATGACAATGCCTCTGTCAATAGAAAATTGGCAAAAACTGTTAGGTTGGAAATCCTTGAAAAAAAGAAAAAAAGCGATCAGGATACAGTTTTTTATGATTTCAACAGACCACTTTCTTGGAGTGATTTTCGGGAAAAACCAAGCAGGACAAGTGGATATAACGCCACGATTTTTACCAGTTTGGCTATGGAAGGCTCTCCATTTATGGAAAATGGTGTTTTGGTATTTCCGATAGAAATTAAAGTTTATATGCTTCCCGAATCCTCTTGGGCCAAAAGCCAAGGGAAATCTGATTATGCTTTGAATCACGAACAGAGGCATTTTGATGTTACCCGGGTGGTAGGCAACAGGCTGATCAACAGGTTAAAAGAATTGGAGGTTACACCTGAAAATTATGAAGCAGCAGTCAATGATGCTTATTTTGATTCCTACAGAGAAATGAACAGGCTCCAGGAAATCTATGATGCCAAGACAAGACACGGCTTGGATAAGGATGCCCAATCCCGGTGGAATACCCTCATTGATCAGGCCTTGAAAGGAAACATGGATGAAATTGAAAAAGAATTGGAAAAAGGGAAAAAAAATGAGGGGAAAGTTTTGAAAATCGACGTCAAATGACTATTTTTAAAGTGTCATATGAAAATTATTTTATTTTAGCAGTTCAGATAAAATGACAATAAAATCATCAAAACCCTCAAAAAATTACTCTGAGCCATCTTTGGAGAATGAGAATTTGGTTTCCGATTTTCAAAGTTCGGATTATGGTAATCATCCTACCTTCAAGGTAAGCCGATCAGGTAAGTTTAAGTCTTATGAGGTCCCAAGCGGTTACGGATTTTTTGTTCCGTCATTTACCAAAGCAAAAGGAATGGATGAGGTAGGGGAGTTATTGGACAAAAACCTCCTTTCGGAGGATATTTTGCCTATCATTGAGTTTCTCGGCTTCAAGATACAGGACATTGCCAAGGCAGCTTCAGTATCGCCGAGTACGGTTTCCCGATGGGAAAGCAAAAGCCCAATAGGTACTCCGGGTTCCTATCAGTTTTTCAAAATCGATGAGGTGATCAAAAAAGGAGTTGACCTTTTTGGCAATACGACCCATCTCAAGCAATGGCTTGACAGTCCAAATATGGCCCTTGGCAATGAAGCTCCAATCAAAAACCTGACCTCGATGATAGGTCTGGAGTTGGTTGATGAGGCCCTTGATGCCCTTCATTTTGGAAATGTGATGTAGTCTGTATGCGCTATTTTAGAATCATGTCAGAATCGTACTACAAAAACCCTTTCAGTTGTTCATTTAATGCCGGAAGGTGGAATCCCAAAGGAACCGGTATGATATATGCCGGAAGTGGTCCGGCCATTTCTTTATTGGAATACCTGTGCATCAAGGGCAATGCTGTTTCCGGAAAATCGTGGTATATGATTGAATTTGGGATTCTTGATCCGGATTTGATTGGGACTTTGGAAAAAGATAGTTTACCTGAAAATTGGAATGTCTTGCCTCATGCAAAGGTCACACAGGATTTTGGGAGGGCATGGTTGCAGGAAAAAGAATTTCCTTTTTTGAAAGTACCCTCTGCCAGATTGAATTTATCCTTTTATCCTTTGGAACATAATCTTCTTATCAATCCCGAATTTCCTGATTTCAAAAATCATATCGAAGTTGTGGATGAGGTCAGGTTTGACTACCTTATGAATTCCCATTGAAGAAAATAAGAGAATTTTTTTTCTCCAATACTTCAAAATCAACTTCAAACCAATCAGACCTGACAATGAAAATAACCACTATCTTTTTTATACTTTTTCTGGTTTACCTGCCAGCAATTGCCCAAAGTTCCCTTCCCAGAAGTACACCAAAGGCCCAACAAGTTTCCTCCGGAGGGATATTGGATTTTATCGAATCTGTGGAGAAAAGTAACCATGAAGTACACAGCATGATGGTGCTGAGACATGGAAAAGTAATCGCCGAAGGATGGTGGGATCCTTACAAGCCCGAACTCAAGCATACCATGTATTCTGTCAGCAAGAGTTTTACTGCCACGGCCATTGGCTTTGCTGTCGCCGAGAAAAAACTCAAAGTAACTGATAAAGTCATTTCGTTTTTTCCTGAATCCTTGCCCAAAACAATCAGTCCAAATCTTGCCAACTTAGAAATCAAGGATTTGCTCACCATGAGCGTAGGGCATGACAAAAGCTTTAACCAGGAAGTTTTTACTACAGAAAATTGGGTGGAAGCCTTTCTTAATATGCCGATTGCCAATGAACCGGGCACAAAATTCCTGTACAATACCCCTGCGAGCTACATGATGTCTGCCATCATCCAAAAAGTTACTGGACAAACGCTCTTGGACTATCTGGAACCAAGATTATTGAAACCTTTGGGAATTACGGGCTTGGACTGGGAGAAGGACTTACAAGGTATCCAAACCGGTGGTTGGGGTATCCGTGTCAAAACCGAGGACATGGCCAAATTCGGTCAATTGTTTCTACAAAAAGGGAATTGGAACGGAAAACAAATACTGCCGGAGTCATGGATAGAAGAAGCCACCACTTTGAAAATACTTCAGGAACCGAATGCTTCCCCTGAAAAAATGGCTTCCAATGATTGGATTCAAGGATATGCCTATCAAATGTGGAGAAGCCGGTACAATTCCTATCGGGCTGACGGTGCTTTTGGACAGTATATTTTGATATTGCCTGAAAAGGATGCGGTCATTGTCCTTACCTCAGAGACCAACGACCTGCAAGGTTTATTTGACTTGGTCTGGGAAAACCTCCTACCTGCATTTGATGCTACTTCCGACCTGGATTTATTGTTGAAGGATAGATTGGAGAAGCTTTCTTTGGCTCCTTTGCAAAGCAAAAACAATCCTGAATTGGAAAAAAGATTGAATGGGAAAAATTACAGCATCACGTCCAATAATGAAAAAGTCAATACTTTTTCCCTGAATTTTCAAGAAGGAGTCTGTCTTTTGAATTATGGTCATGGGCCAAATACTTACAGGTTGATCTTTGGATCTGGTAAATGGATCAAAGATGAAACCCACAGAGTAGGGCCCAATCTATTCACTCTTGCCCAAAACCAACAGGTAGGCTTGGCTCCATTCAAAATCGCCGGAAGTTATGCTTGGATAGATGAGAATACTATTGAACTTCAGCTTAGGTATATCGAAAGCCCGCATACAGAAATCATCCGAATCAGGTTTGAAGGGGAAAAGGCTAACATCACATTTGTGAACAGCTTTGAGGGAGAAGGGAAGAAGGTGAGTTTTGAGGCGAAAGTTGACTGAACGGGACGGAAGTTGGAGGTAAAAGGTGAAATTGAGAGGTAGAAGGAATTTAAGGATATAATTAGAAAAAAAATATTATGAACAAGACAGAATCAATCATCGAATCCATAAAAGAAACAAAAGGCGAAATCAATTGGCAGCAATTGTTGGAAAACATCATCTCAGCTTTTGATTGTACTACAGGAACTATCCACACCCTTGACAAATCGACCAATTTGCTGATGCTTAAATCCCAGAAAGGCATTCCTGATTTTTTGTTGCCAAAGATGTCGGTGATTCCGATCGGCAAAGGAATGGCAGGAATCGCTGCAGAAAGAAAACAGCCTGTCGAAATGTGTAACCTGCAGACAGATTCATCCGGGGTGGCAAGGCCTGCCGCAAAGGAAACCAAAGTCGAAGGTTCCATTGCAGCACCGATGTTACTTGATGGGGAATTGTATGGAACCTTGGGCATCGCAAAGCCTGTGCCTTATGATTTTACCAAAGATGAAAGTGAGGCTTTGTTAGAGATTGGGGAGGAAATTTCAAGATTTATCAAGTCCTAATTGTTGGGTTTCAATTGATCTTTGAAGTCTAAGCTCCAAAACCAGATATTAATTGATACTGGATATTGTACCCGATTTAAGCATGATTGTTTAGAGTTTCTGCAGAATTTAATCATACCGAAAACCCAATCAAAAGAACTGTTTATAGCAACCTCATGAACCTATACCGAAAACTACTTCCCGCCATAGTGCTTATTCTGATTGTTACAACATCTTATTCCCAGGAGCAAAAATTTACCCGGGCAGATACGCTTCGGGGAAGCATCACACCGGAAAGGGAATGGTGGGACCTGAATTACTATCACCTTGCTGTGGAAGTATTTCCTGAAACCAAATCCATCAAAGGAACCAATACTGTCCGGTATCAGGTAAAGAAAGCACATCAAGTCTTGCAGATAGACTTGCAAGAACCTTTACGGATTATCGATGCAAAGCAAGACGGGCAAAAACTTGAAATCCGAAAGGAGGGAGCCGCCCATTTCATTAGCCTTCCCAAAAAGCAGGTTGTGGGTTCATTTGAAGAAGTCGTCATCTCTTATGAAGGTCAACCCAAAGAAGCTGTACGCCCGCCTTGGGACGGCGGCATCACCTGGCAAAAAGATGAAAACGGAAACCATTTCATCGCTTCATCCAATCAAGGAATCGGTTCGAGCATATGGTGGCCAAGCAAAGACCATCCTGCAGATGAGGTAGACAGCATGCTGATCAGCGTGACTGTTCCAAAAAACCTGATGAACATTTCCAATGGCCGGTTGCGAAAAACCGAAACCAAGGGGCAAACCAAAACTTTCCATTGGTTTGTCAGTAACCCCATCAATGACTACGGGGTGAATATCAACATAGGCGACTATGTCCATTTTTCGGAGAAATATCAGGGCGAAAAAGGCGTTCTCGACATGGAATATTATGTGATGCGGGACAATCTCGAGAAAGCCAAAAAACAATTCATGGATGGAGGACGGATGATGGAGGCTTTTGAGCATTGGTTTGGGCCTTATCCATTTTATGAAGACAGCTACAAACTCGTGGAAGCGCCTTATCTCGGTATGGAACATCAGAGTTCGGTTACTTATGGCAACGGTTACCAAAACGGCTATCGCGGCACGGACCTTAGCGGAACAGGTTGGGGGATGAAATTTGACTTTATTATCATCCATGAATCCGGTCATGAGTGGTTTGCCAACAACATCACTTACAAGGATGTCGCAGATATGTGGATCCACGAGAGCTTTACCAACTACTCCGAGAGCCTGTATCTCGATTATTTTTATGGCAAAGAAGCCGGACAGGAATATGTGCGGGGTACGAGAACCCGAATAGATAACAAACTTCCTATCATAGGAAGGTATAGCGTCAATAGCCGGGGTTCCGGAGATATGTATTACAAAGGCGGGAATATCCTGAATACGCTCCGTGAAATCGTCAATGACGATGAAAAATGGAGAAAGATCCTCCGGGGATTGAACAGTGAATTTTACCATCAGACAGTCACGACGGCACAGGTGGAAGATTACCTTTCCATGCAAACGGGTATTGACCTTTCCAGCTTCTTTGACCAATACCTCAGAAACAGTTCTTTGCCCGTGCTCGAATACTACTACTCAGATGAGCAGACACTCCAATACAGATGGAGCAATTGCATTGCGTCCTTTGACATGCCGGTGGATTTGGAATTGGGAGAAAACAAAGTCCGTGTAGTGCCTAGTACCAAATGGAGTGAATTGAAAGTTTCCAAGCAAACCGATGTCAAAGTCGATTTGGATTATTACGTGGGAAGTTTTCGGCTGAGATAAAGCCCTTGATTAAAATTTTGAATGAAGGAAGAAAAGCAATGTGGAATGGTTATTTACATTTAATGGAGAAAATTGAGTTTCAAATCCCGCCTAATCAGAAATCGTCTCAACGATATAAGGTGATTTTCCATCTATAACCTCAAAATTTTGTTCCATATGATCTTCTCCCGAAATAATTTTCACTTTGTAAACTCCCGCTTTTATAAATTGATCATAGTGAATGAAATATGGGTTGTCACTTGTTTCCTTTTTCACAATCAAATCCCATCGGTGTTGGTTAAAACCTTTAAAACCAGTTAGATTCGTTTTCCATATTTCCGTATTTGATTGATCAACCACTGAAATAGTAACTGGTTTTGATTGGCTTAGCCAAAAAGAAAATGTTGCTTTTTCAACAGTTCGATAATCAGGTTCACCGTGTGATGAATTAAACCAGGGTCTCGCTGTTTTACCGATTTCAAAAAAATAATCTTTGTCTTCAGGAAGGTTTTCGCTTACCATTTTCTGAATGGGAAGAAGGCTTGTTTTATAAATCCCCCGTCCATGGGTACCTACCACCAAGTCCATTGTAGGTAAATATATCTCCAAGTCAGCTACGGCCGTGGCAGGCATATTGGTTCCAAGGTAGGACCAGTTTTTTCCCCTGTCTATAGATATATAAACACCGCGTACAGTGCCGGCATATAAGATGTTTTCATTTGAAGGATCTTCCTTGACCACGTTAATTGGTTCGTTGGGTAGGCCTGCGGCAATGGTTTTCCAGGTCATTCCAAAGTCTTCAGAAGCATAGAGATAACTTTTCAAATCATCATAATTAATTCCGGTCATAGCCATGTAAACACGTTGCACTTTGTGATTGGAGGGAGATATGCTACGAATGTAGTTGTTGGCTATACTCGTTGAATGCTCTTCCCAACTCTCACCATCGTTTTTTGAAACCCAAAAAGCCCCGTGATCGGTACCTGCGTAAAGCAATCCTTTTTGTAAAGGGGATTCTACGATTGCCCCGGTGGCAAATGATTTCTTTTCTTTCTTTGAAGAATTACTAAGATTGGGACTGATTACTTTCCATGTATCACCACGGTCAGTGCTTTTTAACATGAAATTTCCTCCATGGTATAGTGTTTTACTATCATAAGCAGACAAAAAGTAAGGGGTCATGTAGTTAAAGACCAGTGTATCCTTCATTTCCTTGGGAAGTGTTGGCCTGATGGAGACTGCCACATCATTGGATTTGTCCAACCTCATCGCATCTCCATGTTGGCGGCTGTAATAAATAATAGATTTGTCAATAGGGTCAATTTGAGTAACACAGCCATCCCCACCATCCCATGCATCGATCCAGACATATTTCCAGGGATCAGGAAATCTGGTATTCAATTCCTTTGCAGGTCCAGAAACAGTAGCATCATCCTGGGTTCCCCCATAGATGGTAAAATCTGATTGGTCAATGGTGATATCATAAAATTCACCTGTTGGAATATTATTATAATGAATCCAAGATAATCCTTTGTCATAGCTCACATAGTATCCTCCATCATTGCCCAAGGCCAAATGGTTGGGATTCGTTGGGTTGATCCATAATTCGCATTGGTCCAGATGAAGGCCTTGGGCTAAGCTTGGTGTCATGCGGGTAACCTGCCCCCCGATAAAGGAAAAAGACTTGCCTCCATCGAGACTATGTGCAAGTCTGACTCCTAGACAAAATACTTCTTCGTCATTTTTGGGGTTGACATAAACATCGGTAAAATACCACCCTATGACGGAAAATACTTTGAATGGTTCAGAATGGGTTTTGGTCCAGTTCAACCCACCATCGGTAGTTTTGTAAAGTTCTGCTGCATGTTCAGTTTCATTGTTCAAATTGTCTATCAGCGCGTAAGCTTTGTCAGGATTGGTTGAGGAAACGGCAAGACCTATCCGTCCTGTTTTTGGACCTGAAGGTAATCCATTGGTACATTGTGTCCATGTTGTTCCTCCATCTATGCTTCTGTAAATGCCGCTGTTTTTTCCGCTAATTCCAGGATATACTTCCCATAAAGAAGAATACATGATTTGGGGATTGGTAGGGGAGATGACCACTTCATTTGCCCCGGTCATCTCGTCTTTGTAGAGTACATGTTCCCAAGTTTTTCCTCCGTTCATCGTTCTGTATAATCCTCTGTTTGGGTTTTTGGACCAAAGGTGTCCCAGAACACACACGAAAACGATATCAGGATTAGTAGGATGAATTTCAATCTCAGCGATTGACCATGAATCCTCCAGACCAATCTTGTTCCAGGTAAGCCCCGCGTCGTCAGATCGGTACATACCTGTTCCGGGCAAAGTGAAGTTTCTGGGCTTCTTTAGGTTTTCTCCGGTTCCTAGATATATAATATTGGGGTCAGAAGGTGCCAATTCAACATCACCGATCCCAAGGGAAGACTGCTCTTCAAATACTGAATTCCAATTTAGTCCATGGTTTGTGGTCTTCCATAGACCACCTGACCCAAATCCCGCATACATAGTCCCTGGATTTGTGTGATCCACCTGTACAATATCTGCACGGGCAGAGTTGACGGTAGGCCCCAAGGATATCCATTCCAATTTGAATCCGGTTTCTTCCTTCATCTTTTTATAGTCTTGAAAGGAAGCTTCCAAAGGAGAGAATGGCTGTTGTGCAAAAAGCTTATTGGAAGAAAAGAAAAATAGCATAAAACAAGCCACTATGGCTATTGCAAAAGCTGAATTTCTTTTCAAATTATTGATATATTTCATAGAAAATTTCTTTCTTGATAATGGTATGAAGGATTCGCTCGATAAGCAATATAATTATTTATAAGAAACTAGACTCCATGGTGGCATTTATTTGGATTTCACTCGCCATCCTTACGGTTTGGTTTACCCTTGTATTGACGAGGGATTTTCTCAGACATAAAAACAGGTTGGAACCTAGCAGCTGGAGAAAAACTTCCGTGATCGGATTTGTGGTCAATTTTTTTGATGTGTTGGGTATTGGTGCCTTTGCTCCTCAAACAGCGTTGCTAAAATTCACCAAACAAACCGAGGACAAGCTCATCCCGGGTACGATGAATGTTGCCAATACTCTTCCTGTATTGTTACAGGCTCTGATTTTTATCACGATCATTGAAGTCGAGCCAAAAACCCTTATTCTAATGCTAGTATCGGCTGCAATCGGGGCCATCGTGGGTGCAGGTGTAATTTCAAAACTTTCCGAACGTAAAATCAGGCTGACTATGGGATTTGCTTTGCTTATTACAGCCGGTTTTATGCTTGCCCGCAACTTGGATTGGATTCAGGGAGGTGGCGAGGCTATCGGCCTTGAAGGAGGTAAACTTCTGATTGCGATCGTTGCCAACTTTTTCCTGGGTGCGTTGATGACTGCCGGTATTGGTTTGTATGCCCCATGTATGGCTTTGGTTTTTGCGCTTGGGATGTCGCCGCAGGTGGCTTTTCCGATCATGATGGGATCATGTGCTTTTTTGATGCCACCCGCATCCATTCGTTTTATCCGTGAAGGAGCCTATAATAGAAAAGCTGCAGTAGCCATGGCAATTCCGGGTATTGTAGCTGTATTGATTGCTGCATTTATAGTGAAGTCGTTGCCATTGGATATTCTCAGATGGCTTGTGATAGTGGTTATACTTTATACCTCAACAGTGATGCTGAGAGCTGGATTGGTTCAAAAGGAATTGAGTATGGATTTGGAGAAAAAGTGATTTGGAATTATTTTGAAATTACAATCAGGAAAAATGAAATAGAAGAACTGCAGTTTACCAACACGAAGAAAAAAAGGTGTATTATAAATTACTTTATGCCAAGCAATTCCTTATAGCTATGATTAGCAAAACTACTTTTGGTACTCTATTTTAAGAATTTTCCATACAAAATCACCCATTTTGGTTTTAACTATCACCTCATCTCCAACAGTTTTACCAAGAAGCGAATTAGCCATGGGAGAGTCCATAGAGATGTAATTTTTGTTACCTATTAACTCTTCGTAACCAACAATTCGAAGACGATTTTGAAGACCTTTCTTTTCGTTTTTAATTTCTACCCAAGCACCAAAATTCACTTTTCCTTCTTGGTTGGGGTGATAATCAATAACTTTAAAGTCATCAATACACTTTCGCAAATAACGTAGGCGATTATCAATTTCTCGAAGACGTTTTTTGTTGTAATGGTAATCGGCATTTTCTGAACGATCTCCCAAACTTGCGGCCCATGCAACCTTTGCGGTAACGTCTGGACGTTCAACTCGCCATAAATGATCATGTTCTTCCTTTAATTTTTGTAAACCTTCGGAAGTAATAAATTGGGAGCGATTGAGTTTTGGTAGAGTTGACTCTGGGATTTTTCGCCTCATGATAAATGATCTTACTTTGAAAATTTTCACAAGATAATATAATGATGGGATAGGTTTGTATGCTCTTTGTATGGCCTTGGTTTTGCACTTGGAATGTCACCTCAGGTTGCCTTTCCAATCATGATGGGCTCATGTGCATTTTTGATGCCGCCTGCCTCAATAAGATTTATTCGTGAAGGTGATTACAATAGAAAAGCAGCCATGGCTATGGCAATTCCGGGTGTGGTGGCCGTCCTTATTGCTGCATTCATTGTGAAGTCGTTGCCATTGGATATTCTTAGATGGCTTGTGATAGTAGTTATACTTTATACATCAATAGTGATGCTTAGAGCGGCTTATTCTAAAAGCCATTGATCATTTGTTTTCTATTCTGCCACCTGGAAACCAGACTTGATTTGTAGGAAATGTATGACATTGAAGAGATTTTTTACTCGGCCATATTAAGAAGGATATCCATTTACAAACAAAAAACGGTGCTGAATTCACAAAATGTGTAAATACAGCACCTAACAGTATATTTTATGTAATAAAACCTTTCCTAAAAATTACAGGGATTTTTTCAACTCCTAATATGTTTAATATTTAAGGTTTTCATCTTTGTCCCAAAGACCCCAATAGGCGCCCACATCTCCTTCCGCTCCAACCTTCCATGACTCATCAAATGATGAAAAATAGAAAATTTCAATATTATCTTCTTTTGACCACTTCTGTGTATTGATAAAATATTTGATAAAATTTTCATCAGAGGGCATGGCAGCTCCTAGGCTGGTTCCCTGACTCGGCCAACCGGTTTCGCTGATGACAACAGGTTTTCCTTTGGAGGCGCGTTTTGCCCTGTTATACATTTCCTTCATGTATAACAATGAATAGTCTATGTGACATCCTTCCCAATAAGGATAGCAATTGGCCAAGATAATATCACAGGCTTCAGCAATTTTTGGATAATCCTCAAATTCATAATAGGCATCTACATAACCAACTGGAATCCCCTTAATTGCCGATTTTACTTTTTGCATGAAGGTTAAAAGCTCGTCCTCGGTGAGGTCTTCGCGGTACATGACTTCATTTCCAACAGCTGCAATGTCAACATATCCTTCATTAGAGATCTTGATCAGATTTTCTATCTCCAGCTGATTGATTTTGTCATCCTTACCCAGCCATGCACCCACTAAAGTTTTCATCCCATATTCCTTGGCGATTTTTGGAATCAGCTCATTCCCATCCGTACAGGAGAAAGAGCGAACCCAAGATGTATAAGGCCGGATGATTTCCATTCTCCTTCTTATCTGTTGCTCTGAAATGATGTCTCCGGGTTTTTGTCCTTCTATGTATGGGCTGAAGCCAATCCCATGCATCCCAAAATCCAGGACTTTTCTATACAATTCCTTCAAGGTTTCAAAAGAAGCACCTTCAAATGAAACACCGGCCAACGATAATAATTTTTCAGCTTTTGAAGACATTCCTAGATGTATTTTAAGTTTTCATTCTTATCCCAAATTCCCCAACGTTGACCGACATCACCTTCGTGGTGTATTTTCCAAGACTCATCGAATGAGGAAAAATAGAACATGTCCACCTTCTCTTGTTGGGACCAATTGTTAGCATTAATAAAGTACTTCATTGCGTTCTCTTCAGAAGGTTCGGCGTCTTGGACTTTATCTCCCTGATTCGGCCAACCTGTTTCTGTAATGATGATTTTTTTACCATTTGCAATGCCTTTTGTAGACGTATACATTTGCTGTAAATGGGAAGATGCTTCTTCAATACTTTTTCCTTCCCAAAAAGGATAACAGTTTGCTAAAATGATATCACAGGCATCTACAAGTAAGGGATGCTTTTGGTGTTGAAAATAGGTGTCCACGTAGCTGACAGGCGTATTGGGTAAGGATTCTTTCACCTCCTTGATGTAATCTATTATTTCCTGCTCCGTCAATTCATTTCTAAGTAAAACCTCATTGCCAACGACAGCGATATCCACAAATCCTTGTTGTGCCAGACTGATCAGGTTTTTAATCTCCTGTTCATTTTTCGCTTTATCGACTCCAATCCAAGCACCCACCATCGTCTTAAGTCCTTTTTCATGGGCTGCTTTGGGAATGTATTCATTTCCGTCTGTACATGAAAAAGAGCGAACCCAATTGACATGTTTTGAAACCAAGTCCATTCTCCTCCGGATTTGATTCTCGGATAATTGATCACCTACATTCTGACCTTCCAAATAGGGGCTAAAGCATAGGCCATGAATGCCTAAATCAAATGTTTTGGAAAAGAGTTGCTTTATTTCGGTGTTGGATTTATTTGAAAAATCAATGTCTGTTTTGGGAGAAGTTGCATTTTGCACTTTGGCCAGTACCGCTGAATTTTCATTCTGAGAATATGGGTTTTCAAGGTTTTTTTTGGCCTCTGCCCGCTTTTTTAATTCTTCACGGATTTCGTTGGCCCTTCTTTCATCCACATCATAGTCATGCATGAGGTACATGGCCGCTATGGTTCCCAACATCGGAAGCCCCGAAAAGAAAATTCTCAGACCATCCACTGCGCCTTCAGGCTGAACCGCTGCATTTCCATCAAAACCTACTACGGTCAGAATCAATCCACTCAAACCACCTGCTATGGCAAATCCGAACTTCACCATATACCAATAAATGGCGCCGAATACTCCTTCCCTTCGTTTTCCGTAATTCAGTTCGTCTAAGTCGATCACATCAGCAGTCATGGACATCATCAAGACAAAAAGGCTACCGATTCCAAAAGAGTGTAATGGGAGGGAAAAGATGAACATCCAAGGCTTGCCGGGTACAAAAAGGAACCACAATGAAAGATAACCGACCAAGGCTATGCCTTGGGATACCATGAAGGCATTCTTCTTACCAATCTTTTTGGACAACCAAGCTACCACAGGAATGACAATAAAGGTAGTGACCAATGCACCGATACTTCCGAATAGTGGCGTCCAGTAGCCGGCTGCACCTGCATCTCCATTAAACAAATGCCAAACCACTATAAAAAAGACAAATCCTGCAACGGTATTAAATGCATTGAAAATAAAAAATGTGGATAAACACAGCTTTCTGAAAGGTGTCGAGGAAAAGGCTTCTTTGAACCCCCGTATGATTTGAGACATACTATCACCTATTGCATTGAATGTAAGTGGCGAGAAATTTTCATTTTTGGTGGATTTACTGGGAATGAAAATGGCAGGAACCATCGCACATAAAGCAAAAATCACTCCGACCCAAATCGATAATTCACGTGTAGCGGCTTCCGGGGATGGGAACCAACTTGGCTCGTACATAATGACCCAAAACCATGGAGCAATCACCCAAGCCCACTGCCCAATCCATTGGGCTATGGCCATAATTTGGGTACGCTCATGGAAATCCTCACTCATTTCATAGCCCATGGCTACGTAAGGCACACTGAAAATAGTAAGCCCGAGGTAAAAGGCAAAAGAGCCAAATAAAAAATAGGTGAAGTTATAATTCACGCTGTTATCCCCATAAAGCTGCCACATTACCGAAAAGGTAATCCCCATTAAAATAGCGCCGATAAATACATATTGTCTTCGCCTTCCCCATCTGGATTTGGTATTATCTGAGATAAAGCCCATAATAGGGTCTGTTACAGCATCGAATACACGTGGAAGGAAGTAAACGATTCCCCACATCCAGCCTGGGAATCCCAGGTTTTGCACTAGCACCACCATAAATATCCCTAGGGAAGCAGGAAACATTTGGTTGGCTAACATACCAACGCCGAAGGCAATTTTTTGGCCCATCGGGACTTTATTCGTGGTGGTTGACATAGTTATTAGGGTTTATTAGTGACTTTTTGATCGAAAATAAAATGTGTATTTTGGTTAAATTTTACTTGGCAGGTGGTGCCATTACTTCCTTTAGCAAGGCTTCCTTGTCTCCACCATAGGTTTTTACTATTGGATTACCATCCCTACCCAAACCCTCAAAAATACCTTTGTCAACCAAATCCCAAAGTGCATATTTTGCTTCACCTTTAAGTGTGAAAAGCCCGAAATGATTTTCCGAACCGTTGGGATTTTGTGCGTCCTTCCATTGTTCATTGAAAGCTTCAAAATAAAAACAGGAAATTCCGGAAGCAGAAGTCCATTCACGCATGTGTTTGTAATATAGCCCTTGCTTGTATTCGTCCGTTGCCCTAGATCCTTCTGATCCATAAAAACCATCAGATTCTGAAGCCCAACCGGTCTCACCGATATGGATCGGTTTTTCAACTCCAAGACTTTTGACATAATTAGCAACAGAATCATACTGCATTTTGGCAAAATCTTTTGCCCTTAACATGGCTGCATCTATTTTTTCAATATCTGAATTTTGGCTTTGGTCTTCAGGGACAAACCAAAAAGAAGGATTATAATGGGTATTATGGTAAGGATAGGTGTGTAGGGAAATATAATCTACAGCTTTGACCAGTTTTGCGAGGTCTTCGGTGTGGTAGCTCGAATCAGCGCCTCCCCAGGAGGAAAAATCATCTGAACAGGTAATCCATAATTCTTTAGGAAGCTTGCCGGAAGCTTTCAAAGACTGTAAGTGAGTAACCCACTTAAGGATTATTGAAGGCTGAACAAAATAGCTAGTGGCCCATCTAACCATTGCCTCATTGCCAACAGCAAGAATTTTAACAATCTCAGGGTATTGATTCGCCAGAGCCACGGCTCGGCCAATCTCTCCTTCATTTTGTTCGCTTTCTACTTCATGATCGGGAGTTTGGTCTGTCCATGCGTTTTTACAATCTATCCAAGCACCAAGCATCACATACATCTCAAAATCCGGATTTTCATTTTTAAGCTCCCGGATAGCCTTAAGGACATTTGAAGCATGAGGCATTTGAACATTGTAAGTTCTCAAAATCCTAATTCCCATAGCAGATAAGATTCTGATATCTTCTTTTAGTTCCTCAACAGTAGGCTGGGTTTCTCTTGATTTTTGCCGATATCCCTCATAGGATATCGCAACGTATTCTGGATTTCCTAGTATTTCTTTTGCCGTCACTTCTTTCTTGGTTAGTTGATTCGATTCTTCTTTTTTGGCACAGGCAAAGCAAAAAGCTAAGATTGCACCTGCAATAATTATTTTCGACGATGACTTCATACACATTCCTTTATTTATGGTTATATCCATTTCACTTTTTATTTGATCAAGACTTATAATTTAACCCAAACCCGAGTGGAAACAGTGGTTTTATCGAATCATCCCAAAAATTAGGACCGTATTTCCCATTGTAATCATCTACAGATTTTGGCCATGAGTGGGGTAGTTTTCCTTTAAAGTCATACTCACCATAAAGTACCTCAGCAATGCCATTACCTTCAGACCCGGGCAACCATGCCACGACAAATGCATCCGATTGGTCAATTTGGGGGGTTACAACCAAAGGCCTGCCGCAAACAAGTACCACTACTGTTTTTTTTCCTAACTTAATATAGGTATCGATATAATTCTGATGGATTTCAGTAAGTGTAAGTTGATAAGCATTGATTTCTCCGCCTATGTCCCCAAAAAACTCAGCATAGGGAGTTTCCCCAACGACAATCACCGCGATATCGGCATCATCATTTCCAATTCCATCTTTGTCATAAGCGACTTCAACGGATGAGATTTTTTTAAAACCTTCCAAGATGGTTGTTGCCCCACGATAGTTTTCATTGGTTCCCTGCCAGTTGACCGTCCATCCTCCTGACTGTAATCCTGAGTTATCTCCAAATTCACCCACTACCACTATTTTAGCGTCTCTTTTTAGAGGTAATATATTGTCTTCATTTTTTAACAAAACAAGTGACTCCCGCACCGCTTGTCTTGCTACCTCTCTGTGCTTTTTAAGGCCTATTTTATTGATGAGATTGTTATCAGGGAAAGGTTTGTCAAATAACCCAAGTCTGAATTTTTGCCTCAAAATTCTACGCACGGCATCCTTAATCCTCGTCAGTGGAACAACTCCACTTGAAACCGCCTCTTTCAGTCCATTTTGAAAACCTTCCAAATCACCATCTACGGCCATTACCATGTCTATGCCCGCATTGATGATATCATTTTCCCCAAACCTTGAATACCCCTTCCAATCTGAAACAACGATTCCATCAAATTTCAATTCGCCCTTTAATAGATCAGTAATCAACGCTTTATGCGCATGCATCGAAATCCCGTCCATTTTGTTAAAAGAGGCCATAACCGCGCCTACGCCTTCATCCACTGCAGCCTGATAGGGGGGAAGGAGTCTTATTTTAACCTCATCAAGGGATAAGGATGAGTTTCCTCCTTCGACACCAAAATCCGTAGAACCATCGCCAATGAAGTGTTTTGCTGTTGCCAGCACATTTTCACTTTGGCTGAGATCACCTTGGTGTCCACGGACAGAAGCTCTAGTCAATTCCACGGTTATATCCGTGTTTTCAGAAAAAGCTTCGTAAACTCTTCCCCATTTTTCGTTGTATGGAATGGCCACACAAGGCGAAAAAACCCAGTTAAACCCTGTTGCCTGCGTTTCTAAGGCTGTTATTTCAGCGGCTTGATGGACAAGGTCCGGATTTGCTGAAGCTCCCAAACCAATATTATGTGGAAAAATAGTAGCGCCCTCAAATGTATTTTGGCCATGCACAGCATCTACACCAAATAACAATGGAATTCCTAAGCGCGTGGAAAGGGCTTGTTTTTGCAGATCAGTTACTTTGGCTTGCCATTCTGTGGCAGTAAGGCCGGGAAGCGGACCTTGGGTATGGATGACAGAACCGATTAGCTTGGTTTTAATATCATCTCCGGAGATATCATCAAAATGCCTTACTTGCGTCATCTGACCTATCATTTCATCGATGGTCATCCTTTCAAGCATTGAGTCGATTTTTTTTTCAATGATTTGAAAAGTCATTTCTTCTTTACCCATTCGGTTGGTTCTGTAAAAAACTGATTAAGTATAATCCAAAATTCTTAAGTTAAGGAGGACGATCAAGTATCATTTAAATGCTTTTCTATCCAAATGAACAATAATTTGACTGATTTCTCCGGTTCTTCCAAATATACTTTGGCTAAAATCAATTTCAAGTGTAAGATTTGGACTATTTGAAATATAGCCATTTTTCATTATTACATCAAGTCCAGAATGATCAGCAAGTTTGTATACGATTGGGATCTGACAATAAGTAAAGCCTAAAGATCCCGGTTCTAACTTTAATTTCAACCATTCTGAGTTGACGTCAATATATTCAAAGATTTTTGCCTCAGTAAGAAACTCATCCTTTCTAAGCATAGAGGCATTAAATCCCAATTTTCCATCAATTACAGACACTCCAAGCTCTCCAAATCGACTTAAAACATCTTCTTTTACCTGACCTGTCATTCCCGGCTGTTGTACACCTTTCCCAATTGGGGTATGGGAGTAGGGGTCAGTCGGGAAAGCGCCGTAAAGGGTAGGGGATTTATGCAGTCCGATACCTTCATTGATTTCATAATAATGATTTTGAATGCCATGAATCAGGTCTTCTTTTTCATTACTTTTTATTGCTTCAAGACAACATTCCTGTACTGCCAAAGACAATTTTGAAACCATGTGCCAATAAATTGACCCCAAACCTTCATAGCCAAAAAATGTCCCAGATCGTCCCGTAAAGGATTTATGGTCAAAAATTTCTTCGAATATCTCCAAGACTTCCTTGATATCCGATTCATTGATCTGTTTGTAATTGGTTTTGGAAAGTAATTCCAATTCGTTTCGAAGGTCTTTTGCATTTTTAAAATTGCCATTAAAATGGTAGCCTCCGTTCACATCTTTCTCTACTATCTGCTTATTTCCTTCATTGACAAGCATCATAAGCAGCGGAGAACTTGAAATTGCAGCCTGAGAAATGTTGTTCTTTTCCAGAAAACCTTTTAGATTCTTATTGGGATAAAGGATGTAGCTATTCTGATCTTTTCTGTAAAGTGCACTGCTTCTCAATGCATCTAATAAATCCAACACCTCGGAAGATGACAAGTAGCCTGAACTTAAAACCGCAACCTGACCCTCTAACATTTCACTCAGGTAAGAAACAGAAATTTCATCCTGATTTTCAACTGTCATCAGGTTATAGCCATGATAAAGGCCGTCATGTCTTTTATTTGCGCGAATGCTGTGTTCCAAATAGGCAAGGCATATTTGGGTGAAATCCCGGAGGTCTTGGATTTGAATAGCCTCCTGATTGCCGCTAAAAGATTGTTTATAGATATGATTTCTATATTTGCTTCCGGCCAATCCAACACCATCCAAAACCTTCTTGCGATCCTTGTCAGTAAAAGAGACCTCAAGAAGGTGTTCATTTTTCTTAAGCGTTTCTGACACACCCTTAAAGAAAGTCATCAATTCCTCTGAAATCTCAACTTCTTTCGATTTTGTATTTTCAAGAATTCCATCAAAAAAAGTAAGAAACCTCCTGAGGTAATACAATGTCACCATGGATAATCCATTTCCGACCAAGGCATTGTTGGCGTCGTTCCATTCGGGACGCTGGGTATTCATCCAAATACCACCTTCGGGTAAAAAATTAGACATCTTTGCCAACAGTGTCGCTAAAATCTTCTCCACAAAATTGACATGATAAACCGAACCTTGTCTATCCTGAAGCAAGGCACTGTCGGCGCCAAGCCACAACCAACGTTCCTTGATCTTGGTATCAAGTCCATGATCGAAATCTATCGTGTCTTTTGGGTTCTTTAATATGTCCTCGTGGCTCTTTATCTTATAGGGTACATTGGCATAGACAAAATCCCGCCTGTCAAAATAGCTTTCTAACCTGCCAGGGTAATATTTCTCAATAAACTCAAGAAACTTCAACAAATAAATGATTTGGTGATCGCCCCAATAACCGATGTATGACCATGGATCGTCCGGTTCAATTCTTTCCCAATCAATGCCATCCTTGGTCACCCGATAAGGATTATATCCATCGAAAGTGGAAGCATTCAGAAATTTGAAAATCATTCCTTCAATAAACTCAGGGTAGGAGTGGACCAATGCCTCCCAATTCTGAAATATATCTCTCCAATTTCCCTGATAATCAAGGATTTTTGACCCGTCAGTTTCATTATAGGTGTTTATAGAGAATTTATTCCAAGGTCGGCTTGGATCCCCATGGCGACGGCTGAACTTTAAGGGTAAATATTCAACGCACAATCTTCTAAAATCAGAATCTTTTGAATTGATTATCAGTTCTTTAAAACTCCTGAGTGAAAGCTGTAGTGGAAGGTTTTCGCTGAGTTTTTGCCAATAAGCCAAAACCTGTTTATTTGCCTTCGAAAAATAATCGGTGATGTCTTTTTTGTCTAGTCTGTAGTTGTCATCAAAAATTCCTCCCCGCATTATGTTAAACAGAGAGTTGGCAAAATGCCGGGTATCCCTCAGTGTATCCTTGGTCAATTGCAGCCCATCGGCGGCGGCATTCAGTTGGATCAACTGTCTTGTTCCGGCTTCAATATCTGCGATAACCTTTTGTGCCAATTGGGGATCATTTTTTATCTGATTGGCTATTTCAATAACTTGTGAGACACTGTTGTTCACATTGGAGACGATCAGCCATTCCTTTTCTTTTCCGGGAGAAATTGAAATATCGCCATTCAAAAAATAGGCTCCCTTTTCGGCTTTGATATCTGATTCTTCCCTGATTGCTATCCCTTTTCTAAAATTCTCGAGCTGCAGGGATGAAAGGAGGTGATTGGGATTTTCTAAACCAAGAGACCAGGCAATGTTTGCCTTTAATGCCTCGCTTGGTTCAGGCTTATCCACAATAATGACACTAAGAGCAAAAATTCCAATTCCGCTTTCTTTATCAAGTTCGTTCCGCTTATAAGCATCCACCAGATTGCTTACCTGATTTTGGGTTGAACTTGGCACCCCGTAAGGAACAATATTTTGGATCCCATCAAGAACAGAAATGTCAACCGGTGTTGAATTATTATTAATCAACCTGCTTTTTTTGACAAAACCATATCGGTGACTTGTATTCCATTGGTACTGGAATGTCAGGTTCAAATCGAAGTTGATTTCTTCGAACAGGATCGTATTGCCGTATACATTCTTGTAAAGGTTCCGCTGGATTTTATACTTTTCTGAACTTCTGATCGAAAACGGTTCCCAGATTACAGATTGGCCGGATCGGGAGACTGAAAAAATGGACTTCGATCCTGTGATGTCTGCAGACTCTGTAATTTTATCATCCGTATAGTAAGGAAACAACGCATATTCTGCGTTTTTTCTACCTGCACTCAAACCACCGTTACTGCTTATAAACATCCAATGATTTGAGCTGCTTACAATGCTCATAAAGAATGGCCGCATTTGGTCGACATTCAGAATTTGGAAAAAAAGTTGATTATCTATCGCAACCTGCTTGAGTTTTGGCACTTTTAGGTCTTCTGTGATTTCTTGCATTGGGATATGATTACTTATGATGGGCAAGTGGAATATAATTCTGAAAAATTTAGAATTATGCCTTTATACGAAGATAGAAGTATTTTGGAAATAGCAAAAGGCTAGGCCAAACAAGTATCCTTGACCAATTGCTTAGTGAAGCTTCTCCTTCCTGATGGTCAAAAAAAATTACTCAGAGACGCAGAAAAGTCAAGAAAAAGTAGCACAGTATTTCGGTTATGTCTATCGAACCCCAAAAAGCAATCAACATAATTCAAAGGCGCCTATGTCCTGTTTATCAAGCAGGGGAAGAATGACCGGCGTTTGTTTGGTTTGATTCTATTTGGACATTAAACTACTCAATCCACACGTTTCATCTCTTTCCAATTACTATCCAAAAAAACAGCTGCAGTCCAGCGGTTAAGTCCGAGGGGCCTGAACAAGGTGGTGAAAGATTTTACATTCCTTTACATTGTTTTTACAAACTGTTAACAGTTATCCATTCCTTGAATGTTTATGTTTGGGAAATGTAAAACCAAAGTAACTTCTTTTATGAAAAATTTGAAAAAATCGCCTGTCATCCTGCTCCTGACGCTATTAACAGTAATTATTGGTTCATGGACATTTGCTCCAGGTTTTTCGGACTGGAGTTTATTTGGTAACGTGAAAGATGCAGATCTTGCCAAAGGGGAAGACAATGCTCTCATCGGTGTTGGTGATGAACTGGGAATCAAAACCCTAAATGGCAATCCCACCACGATAAATACTAATAAACCAGAAAAAAACAGCGTCATTTTCCAATCAAATGATAGGGGACAGACATGGCTAGAAATCGGCAGAGATTTGCCTGAACTTGAACAGTTTGTAGGTTTTTTTGCAGGTGAATCCGAAGTTTATTTACGCACAAATGGTGTCACATATCGGAGTGAAAGTAATCTTAAAACTCCTATTTGGGAAAAAGTGAACATACCAGCTATAAAAAATACTTCGATTTCTTTCAATCCATCAGGAGTTATGGCCTACAGTTATGATGGATCCATTTATCAAAAAAAGCCCTCTTCCGAAACCTGGTTGCCGATATATACCAACCTCAAAAATCATTCGGTTCAATCTATTTTTGAAGCCTCCAATGGGACGATATTCCTTAGCTCGGGTAAAGGCCTATACAAATCTTACGACAAAGGACAAAGCTGGGAGCCTTCACAAAAAAGTTGGGTTGGGAGTATTGTGGAGTCAAAAGGAGTTTTATTAGCTAGTTGTCAGGAGGGCATCATGCGTTCGACTGACAATGGTGAAAACTGGGAATTGGTTATTAATGAAGGTGGAGTAGGCATAGCTATCGAACGTATCGATGGTGGATTTGCGGCTATCTCATACAGTTCAAGTACCAAGTCTAGGAGAATTAGGGTTTCCAATGATGAGGGAAAAACTTGGAAAGCCATTGATATGGGACTTAAACCATCGATGAATATTACATCTATTAAGCAAGTTGGGAGCGATTTATTTGTAGGCCATCCTGATGGTATATTCCGTTCACCAGATATGGGAAAATCGTGGCAGCTTGTTCAAGAAAGTGTTGATAATGAAGTTAAGATGTCAACAGTAAAATGGATTCCTTCTTCATCCGAGGATATTGGACGGGTGTTTGAGCTTTATGTTTCTAAAAATGTGTTGTACGCTGTTGCGAGAAAAGCTGGATGCTGAAAATGATATCCATGCTACTTTCTTTAAAGTGTGTTCATGAAGTTCAAATTTTATAACTGTACGATGGGTATGGGCTCAAAATCCCTAACTTCAAAAGGCATGTGCTTAATGGATCGCTGTGATGGTTGACAAAATTATATTATGTAATTGTTCTTTGGATATAGGTGTTATATGTTTGTTATATAATTTACATTATGTTAAATAAAATAAGAACATACTTCACATCCTGATTTTGAGCAATAATTTTCTCAAATCCACCACTCCAATGATTGGGGTTTGAATTCCCTGAATTTTTTGGTAATTATAGGATTCAATTGCTGACATGAACCCTAACCTTACCTCACGTATCGGAATCATTCTTGGACCAGCTTTATTCCTGCTGATACTATTTTTTGTAAAACCTGTGGACATGTCTGCAGAAGCTTTGGCGATGATGGCTGTGACGGTATGGATAGCCACTTGGTGGATTACTGAAGCGATTCCGATTGCAGCTACATCCTTGTTGCCCTTAGTGCTGCTACCTACCTTGAATGTATTGCCGATTGCCGAAACTGCGGCGTCCTATTCCCATCCGATGGTGTTGCTGTATATGGGTGGATTCATGATCGCTATGGCGATTGAAAAATGGAATCTCCACAAGCGGATTGCTTTGAGCATCATCTCTTTAATCGGCACCGATATCCAAAAAATCATTTTGGGATTTATGGTGGCCACAGGATTTATTTCGATGTGGATTTCCAATACTGCCACAGCGTTGATGATGTTACCGATTGCTATAGCAGTGGTGACCCAATTGACTCCCAATGAAGCCAATAAAGAAGTTTTGCCCAACAACCTTGGTAAAGCGCTGATGTTGGGAATTGCTTACAGCGCCTCCATAGGTGGTATGGCTACCTTAATTGGCACGCCTACCAACATCATTTTGGCCGGAGTCATCAAAGACATGTATGGTTATGAAATTAGCTTTTCACAATGGATGCTTTACGGCTTTCCTGTTGCTGTGTTGCTTTTGGCATTTTGTTGGTATTATTTGGTGAAGGTTGCCTATCCTTTTGATAAGGATTTTAAAATTGAAGGTGGTAAAGAAGAAATCCAAAGACAACTCTCCCTTTTGGGCCCGATGACAAAAGAAGAAAAGCGGGTGGCTTGGGTATTCGGAACGGTGAGTTTTGCCTGGATCACCAGGACATTTTTACTTCAAGATTTGATTCCAGTTTTGGATGACACGATTATAGCCATAGCGGGGGTTTTGGTGCTCTTTGTGCTCCCCTCTTCTAAACCGAAAACTAAACTGCTAGATTGGAAAACTGCAGAAAGCATTCCTTGGGGAATATTGTTGCTCTTTGGCGGCGGTTTGTCTTTGGCAGAAGGATTCAAATCTACCGGATTGGCTACTTGGGTAGGAAATCAGTTTGTATTCCTGGATTTTATAGCTTTTGGGTTGTTTTTGATGGTGATCATCGCAGCTGTCAACTTCCTTACCGAGGTTACTTCCAATGTCGCCACTGCCTCGATGGTATTACCGATTTTGGCGGCTGTCTCCTACTCTATGGGCGTTCATCCTTTTGGATTGATGGTCGGCGCGACAATGTCAGCGAGTTGTGCGTTTATGCTGCCTGTAGCGACACCGCCCAATGCCGTGGTATTTGGTTCGGGTTACCTCCGGATTCCCGACATGGTCAAAGCCGGATTGTGGATGAACTTTGTTTCCATCATTATCATCACTCTATTTACCTATTATCTGCTACCTCTGATTTGGGGGATTGATTTGAAGGTTTATCCTTTTTAGTGTGACCTTGGTCAAAAAAAGTTTTTAGCCATTGTTTTCAAAGAAATTTTAGGCCTACCCTATCCAAATTGGATTTTTGGTTTTCAATATTCCATTGAAATTCATTAACTTATCGAATAATTTTTATCGTGTGTTTTGAAAGCCAAAATGAGTTCAATCCTTACTAGCAAACCATGAAATCCTATCCCACCAAGGAAAAGCCTTCTTCTTCGACTGCAAGTAGCCCTCAGAGAAAATCCCAATCCAAAGTCAGTCTTCTGGACAATAGAAAATCTTCTCATTCCGGCTTGATCCAAATGGCAAACCAAGGGAAACATGCCCTTCAATTGAAAGCACTTGAAAGCCTGTTCAATTCCTCCCAAGCGATCCAAAAACAAGGTTTGGAAAAAGAAGAACTGATGCAAGGAAAGTTTGAAGCCGCCCAAAGAGAAGAAATAGAAGACAAGGAATTGCTCCAAGGGAAATTCGAAACCATACAAAAAATGAACCTCGAAGAAGAGGAACCTTTGCAAGGAAAGCTTGAAACCCTCCAAAAACAGGGATTAGAGGAAGAAGAACTGATGCAAGGCAGGTTTGAAACCGCACAAAAAATGTCACTTGAAGAAGAGGAACCCATTCAAGGAAAGTTTGAAACTATCCTAAAGCAAGAAAATAATACAGGTCTTCCGGACAACCTCAAATCAGGAATTGAGAACTTCTCAGGTTACTCCATGGACGATGTCAAAGTCCATTACAATTCAGACAAGCCTGCAACCCTTCAGGCCCATGCCTATGCACAAGGCACTGATATCCACATTGCATCCGGTCAGGAAAAACACCTTCCCCACGAAGCTTGGCATGTAGTGCAACAGAAGCAAGGGAGGGTAAAGCCTACACTTCAAATGAAACAAGGAGTAAATTTAAATGATGATGCGGGTTTGGAAAAGGAGGCGGATGTGATAGGGGCCAAAGCTTTGCAGATGAAACGCAGTGAACATTATTTTCTTCCATCGATTAAGTCTTACTCAACCATTGCTCAGGTCGTTCAATGTCGGTTTCCGCCGATGACTAAAGAGCAGATCGAATCACAACCTGAAGTCGCCAAAGAGATACTCCTTCATCGAATCCGTACGATAGACTTGGCTTCCCTGGTTGAAATGGCCAAGCATTCCAGGCTCCCGACAGATCCGGATGTCCTCGCTTACTGGCTGAGTCAAATGGAACCAACCTCAAATACGCTTTATACCATGTACCAGGAATGGTCGGAGTACATTACCGATGACCGTCGGTATGTAAATGAAGTTGCGGAAAGTACCGAACCTGGCATAGAAATGGTCAAGGCTATACAGTCGCAATTGCCTTCCATTCTTGCGGGGATTGAAGAGACGATTCAGCAGACTAAAGTATTAACCGGCATTTTTGGAATCGAGGCTGACAAACTCATCCATGTAATCGACGTTTTTAATCTTGCCAAAAATGCTATTAATCTTCATTTTAAAGAGAACAGCTGTCCAATTGTAATTGCGGGAAATCGAGATCACAACGAATGGATCGGAGCAGGAGGCATGACGGCAGAGGGCCTTGCTCAAGTGGAGTTAGGTTTAAGTGGTGCTAAGGCGCTTGCTGAAGGCAAGGCTATAGGAAAGGCGCTATTGGTTCATGAGTTCACCCATTCAGCCGCAGGAACAAAAGACCATGCGTACGGTCTAGCGAGTATTGCTAAACTTGGTCCCAAGAAGCGAGTTGAAAACGCTGCCACCTATGAGCATTGCTTCTTAGAAGTCACTAGTGTAAAGAATTCAGCCCGTTACTATGACCCTGAGGTTAGCTCAGGCAAAAAGAAAGCGGGCGAAAGCGAATCCATTGCCATAAAGAAGAAAAAAGCGAAAGATGCACTGGCCTATACAGCCGAATTATGGAATCGCCTGGACAATATGTACCTCGCAGCACAGCGCTTGGTTGCTAAGGAACCGAACCAAGGCGACAAGATTTTAGCCTCCATAGGTTGTCTACCTCATACTTTGTTTGACAAACCTTCAACAGGGGTGATTGGCTTGGCGCTAATCGAGGACCGAACACATTTTCTCAAGGGGTATATTCACAATCCGATCACTTTCTTACCCTACTTTAAAAAATGGGGAATGGATAAGCTTAGACAAATGGAATCAAATGACATAATATCAGAAATAGTGGCCGAACATTTCGGTATCGGGATTGATAAGGCGCGGGTCTGGAACTATTTTATGATGAAGCCAGAAGAATTTAAAATGCAGGAAAGCAAGGAAAATTAGAACTTATGAAAAACCTATAGTCGAGAAGGTAAAGGGGGATTCCACCCCTAAACCTCACACAGAACCGTACGTGAACCTCTAGATTCATTCCGCTCTGATACTAATGGCAAAACAGAACCCGTTTTTTAGTTATTTTAATGGGAATTGCTGCAAATCTTGCTAATGAAGCTTATGTACTGGAGGATGTAGATGACCTTATCGGCGAACCTGAACGGGACATTTTAGAAGATGAAGTCCTAATAAAAAATGGTATATGGGATGAAAGGCTTTCCATCCGACTGGAATAGTGTGATCAACAAAAGAAGAGGCCTCCACAATTCAACAGTTTCTAAAAAAAGATTTTAGAGGCAAGTAAAAAATGGAATTGCTCTAAAATATTATTGAAACCCATTGAAATTCATTAACTTAATAATGATTAAATTTTTTAAGCTTTTCAATTTTAAAAATTTTGAAATGAAATCTTCTCTCTTGCAAAGTTTAAAAAAATTAAGTGCCGACCGGAAATCAAAAAGAGGTTTCTCCCCTACTGCACAACTTCAGGATAACCGGAAAAACACCCTGGACCAACAGCACTTAATCCATCTGGCCAATACCAGTAAAACTGCAGTTCAACTGAAAGCATTCGGTTATCTTTTAAATGGAAATGTGACAGTCCAAAAAATGGCACTTGAAGAAGAAGAGAATTTGCAAGGAAAGTTCGAAACCGCCCAAAGAGAGGAAATAGAGGATGAAGAACCTCTACAAGGAAAGTTTGAACCCATCCAAAAGCAAGGACAAGAGGAAGAAGAACTGATCCAAGGGAAATTCAAGACCATCCAAAAAATAAGTATTGAAGAAGAGGAACCGCTAAAGGGAAGGTTTGAAACAATCCAACTTGTAGGAATGGAGGAAGAAGATTTGTTGCAGGGAAAATTTGAAACTATCCAAAAGCAAGGACTAGAGGAAGAAGAACTGATGCAAGGCAAGTTTGAAACCGCCCAAAGAGAGGAAATAGAAGACGAGGAATTACTCCAAGGAAAATTCGAAACCGCCCAAAGAGAGGGAATGGAGGACGAGGAATTGCTTCAGGGAAAGTTTGATACCGCACAAAAAATGTCACTTGAAGAAGAGGAACCTTTGCAAGGTAAATTTGAAACCGCCCAAAGAGAGGGGATAGAGGACGAGGAATTGCTTCAGGGAAAATTCGAAACTGTCCAACAGCAAATAAACAATACTGGTCTTCCAGATAATCTGAAATCAGGTATAGAAAACCTCTCCGGCTATGCCATGGACGATGTCAAAGTGCATTACAATTCCCCAAAACCCGCCTCGCTTCAAGCGCATGCTCATGCCCAAGGTACTGAAATCCATCTTGCTTCAGGACAGGAAAAACACCTCCCCCATGAAGCTTGGCACGTAGTACAGCAGAAGCAAGGCAGGGTAAAGCCTACACTTCAAATGAAAGGCGGAGTGAATGTGAATGATGATGCAGGATTGGAGAAAGAGGCGGAAGTGATGGGGGGAAGGGCTTTGAATTTCAAAAAATCTGACGAAAAAAACACGTTTCGAATTAATGAAAATACACCTGATAAAGCAATTGTCAATAATTTGGCCATTCAATTATTTCAAGATGTTAGAAATAAAGGCATATTCAGAAATGAAGATAATATGGAGTTCAAAAATCAGAATCATGTCTTATTGAGGTATTGGGGAATTCAAAAATTTCTAAGTGATATCAGCCGAACCAAACCATATTTAGATGAATTGAATTCCAAAATGCTAGAGGATCCTAAAAGTAGTTTATCTGAGGTATTAAGAAGTAAAGAACCTGGTGATTATCAATTACCTTTTCAATTGATTGAAGGTGTTTCTACAGAAGAATTCAAAAAAATAATTGTTATGGGAATTAAATTTGAAGACTGGGTAGACGAACTCCATGGGGTTCAGACTCACAGAATTCAATGGTTCTTAATTGAGTCCGAATTTCAAGATGCAAATGAACTTTATAGAAATTCTGTAAATCCAATTTGGGAAGTAGAACCGAAATATGCATCAACAATGTGGGATCTTATTGTTGATTCAAATAAACCTAATGACGATTTGGATTTTACAAAGCCCGAGAAACTTCAAAATTATTTAAGAGAAATTTACAGACCGCAAGCATTGAATATTATTGAAAAGATCAGAATGCTAAATCCTCAATTTAATAATGAACTGAGAAAGAATATTCAAAATGAGAGAAATGGATTTCAAGCAAAAAAGCAAGAATTTCAAAATTTAGCACCTAATTTAGAACAAGATGAAATGCCAAATAAAATGGTTACATCCGCAGGTTCTTGGAGTGGATGGAAGAGTTCATTGTTGGGTGATAAAAGAATTTGGAAGCCTACAATTCTAAATCCAAATTTGATTTCTTTAGAAGATCAATGGCAAAAATCTGCTAAATCGCTTTAATTCAAATTTTATTTTTCAATTTCGAAATTAACAATTTGAAGATCAAATTGATATTGGTGATTAATAAAGAAATTTTTCATCCTATGTAACCGAACTTAATTACCTTTTTTTAAGTCTCATCAAATTTAATTCTCTTTCCCATATTATTTACCAACAATTCCAAAGTCTAATCATGGCAAATCTCTTTTTGCATATTTTCTTTCCATTATTATCTTTCTATAAACCGCACCAAGACCAAAACCAAAAATAAGGATTAAAGCCAACACCCAAATTGGCACGTCATCACTAGCTGCACCAAAATAAGTGAAATGGATATCAAAATAGAGGTATCCCAAAAACACCAAAACAGAAACCAGGAACAAAACAATGGCTATATTTTGAATTAAGGCCTTATTTGGGAATCCTTCTTCTCCCCTTCTCATGGTCTTATAAAAAACAAAGGCAAATATCAAGAGCGAGGCAAAGAGGAAGCCAATAGAAATCTTTAAATGAAGTTGGGCATAATTTTCCCAACGGATTGCAAGACAGGTACAATGATCCGCTGAATCAACAAATGTTTCATATTTAACCCATGGTAAATAGTTTTTATTACTTTGAGAATAGACTTTGACAAAATTTGGATTATTTATATTATACAAATCTTTTCCATCCACTTTCCTCATTTTAATCAAATAATCAATAATATCTGTCCTTGCACTTATTAGTATTGAGGAATCTTCCGCAGTAAGAATTGTGTTACGCTTTACTCCTAAATCAACTAAATCATCTGAGGTCAGTTTGGTAGAATCCTTTAAAAAACTGCTATATAATCGATCGTTGGTCTTGAATAAATCCCACATGCAATACCTCTCTCTATCAATTTCTTTTTGTCTTATCAGACTGTTTGCCAGTGTATCGATTTCTATATCATTTGGCGCAGCCCACATCAGGTCACTGACATATAACCTTAAATAATCCACCCAAGTCGATTTTTCAATTGGCTCTTTTTTTATAGAAATAGAGTCCACTTTGAGTAATGAAGCACCTAAAGCATTCCAAAGCAATAGATTGTTCTCTTCTGACACCATATCCCAGATCGCAACGCCACCAAGGGAACGATCTACCATATACTGGTATTTAATATAGAGACTTATGTCATCTTCAAACCAGAGTTGTTTACCTCTTCCTCTATCCTGATAATTTATATAGGGAGCTTGCTGTATAGGGTCAAAACCAGGATAAATATCAGCTTCTGAACTTTGCCAATCTTCAAAATAATCCCGGATTTTTATTAGACCAATTTTTTCAACTTCTTCTATACCATCTTCATCCCAGATCAATCCGGAGTACGTGACCGTCAACACCAATTTTTTTGGAAGTATTTTGGCAGTATTATAAAAATCAAGAGATGATGCTATGGAACCATAATCCTTTCCTTCTGAACTATAAAGCGGACTTGGAGGACCGGGTATTTGAGGATTAACAGGCTTTAGTTTTTCAGTATGAATCAAAAAGTAATCAACATTTGGTATTAAACTTGAAAAGTCAAAAATTTTGGAAATGTTTTTATCTTCTGGTTTGGCGATAGCAGGCAAACTGATTGTAATCAAAAAACTTTTATCCTTAGAAAATTCATTTCTCAGGTCTTGAACAAAGGCGGAAAAATTATTTCGATCTTTGATTGGCATATTTTGAAAATAAATATTGACTCCACCTATACTGTCCGATTTATCAAGTGACTTTAGGTTTTGTATTAATTCAGTTTGAGATTCTTTGTTGTTCAAAAATGAACTGATATTCTTCGACGAATTGCTAAAAACTGAAAATGATAAATTGACACCATTATTCCGGCTTTGAGAAATCAAATAGCGGTCTTTTATAAGGCTTTTTGGAAATTGGATGAGATCTCCAATGGCATTGAAGGATAAGGTATATCCGGAATAAATGATATCAGTCAGGAAATAAAAATTATAATCGTCTACTTTATCAGGATTTAAATTGGAATCATGCCAACCAAAAATCCTCATTTTAGGATTTAAGAGGAGTTTTGTGCTATCATTTATTTTAGACTCACCTCTTGAAGAAGGTTGCGATGGATTGAATTTGAAATCCATACTCCTTATTGGATCCAGCTTTTTTCGAATTTCTTCTTTTTTTGTTTCTTTATCCTTATTGAGACCATCCTCAATTCCTTGAAGCAAGGAAGCCATTTCAACTGTAAGCGATTCGATAGATTCTTTTAGCGATTCGATAGACTCTTTTTGGGCCTCACTTTTATAACCTGCCTCAAGTTGTTCATTTAAAATTTTCTGAATTTCGGATTCTAATACTTTTAGATTTTTATCATTTTGGGTATTGTAATCATTAAAAAAAGACTGATTCATTGTCAACCGCATCAGCTCTTTTGATATTTCATTTACCGTAATTGGATTAATTTTAAGGTGTTCTTCTATCAATTTAACGATTCTATTCTGCTCATTTTGGAGTCTTTCCTTTCTGAAAGGATGGATTAATCTTTTCTTTGCTTGAACATCTGGAACTTTAAGCGGCTTAATTTTGATTTCAGGAATCGAATCTATTTTGGAATTGATTATTCCGGTATCCTGTGAATACAGTTCGTTTGGCAAAACAAAAAATATACCCAGTAGGCATATAAAGAAAATCAAGATACCTAAATTCCTAATCTCATTTTTCACCTTTTCATTGTTTAAAGTTTGGTTTTTTTTCTACTTCCAAGTGATTTGTATGGCCTTTTCCATCCATGGTAACTTAAACAATTTGATGTTCCAGCTGATACTTTCCATTAGGGCATCAACACCTTTTTTTTCTACATTAAGCGCCACCTGTGAATCCTCAAAGACCAACTCCCCCACTCTTTGCAAGAAAGTAACCTGCAGCGCTTCAAGGGTGGACGTTTTTAATTTTTCCCAATTTTGAAGCATTCCTTTAAGGAGGCTTTGGCAGAGGTCCTTTTCTTCATCTGTCAACTCAATCCCAGGTTCTAAATGTATGGCCAAAGGCATCCCGACAATAAGTTTGTTCAATACCAGTTCATACTCCGGAAAATCAACATCCCCAAATGCCAAATATTGCAGTAGGTATACAGCCCGGTTTTGGGATGTTTCATCTTTGAATCTGTTTCCTTCGATCAATCCCAACCTTGTAAATAACATCGTCAAAAATGGCCATGTCAGGACCAAGCCGGAATTATTAATTTTGATATGTCCCCCTACTTCCAAGTCTTCTTTCTCTTCTGGGATTTGGGTTTCAAGTGCAAATGTCTCTATGAATATTTTTGGAAAGTCTCCTTCCCTATTTACCTTTTTGGCTTGGACATAGGCGGAATTGAAAATCAATGTCCAATTAAAAATACTGTACTTTCTTCGAATTAAGGTCAAGAATTCCGAATCGAACCTTGCTGAGTAGTTTGGCTTAATTGTTTCAAAAAATGCCAAAGCAAATTCAAAAACCATCCTCCTCCACTTATCTCCGGTAAAGTTGCCATGGTACAGAAACTTTGATAAGGCGAGCAATTGCTGGATTTGCCCCTGAATTTTCGAATTTCCATTATATAATTTTTGTAGCAGATACTTGTCCGAGTACTTATAAATGGCCTGATCCAAAATTTTATTATCTATTGAATAAAGTTCAAAAAATTCCTCTAAAGCAGATTTTTCATGCTGTTTTGTGGTTTTGAAATTTGGAGAAATTTTCTTTTTAGAAGCAGGAGTTAATTTTGGAAAATGGGATAAATTGATTTCAATAACCTTCGGATCAAGTGATATACCTCTCGACTTCCCTTCACTTTGCCAAGTCATTAACATATCAAGAATGGACTCCCAATTTTCATCCTTGATTTTGATATTCCTTTTCAAAATCGAATCGGACAATTTTTCCATACTTGGAAATGGTGACCACCATGGCAAATACCCCTTTTCCTGCCAAAAAAGAAGAATTTGAAAGATTTGCTCTGAGTCGATCTGTGGTTTATTCCCCGTTTGTTTAGCCATTTCCAATAAACTCTTGAGTTTTGGATTGCCAGAATTCAGATGTGGGAGTGATTCCAAAATAAGTCTTGCATCTTTGGAAAGTGCCGGGGTTTTGACTTTTTGAATGGAAAATTTGGATTCTGCTGTCCTCAAAGTTCTTTTGACAAAGATTGGGTTTGTACTTAATAGAATAGAATTGGATACTTTCTGATACCAATACAATTCATTCAAAGCGCGAGCTGATTTCTCATCAAATTGAATTTTACGTTCAGAAAATTTGATAAAGCCTCTTACCTCCTCTTCAAAACTGTTTTTAATACTCTCAGAATTCTCCCAATGGGCCTTGGCCCGAAACCATTGAAAATAAAAGGATTCAATATCACCTTTAGAATAGGCTAAGGCAAAGAGTAGGTCATTTTGAAATTTTTGATTTTCTAGAACTCTGACCGAGAAGCCTTCCATTGGAGAAGGAAATTGCCTAAATAGCTTGGCAAACCCACTGAAATGGTGATTTAAATAGGTTAAGAAAAATGAGAAGGAAGACTTATCCAAAAGAGTCTTGATCGATAATATAAGCGCTTTTTCACTCAAATTTTGAGCTATAATTTCCTTTAAGAAGGCATCTTTGTTTTGAAGCAAGTCTAAGAAAATATCCTTGACTTCAAATTGAGATAGATCTCTGAAGGCATGGGGTAATTTTCTTTCTTGAAAGTAATATGCGATAATTTTACGCTTCAATCCAAGTTCATTCTCGGTTGAGTTTTCGGTTCTAGGGTTTGTTAAAATTTCCTCAAAACGTTTTTCAGAGCTAATCTCTTGTTGTATTTGAGAAACTTTCAACTTGTATTTTTCCTGACTCTGAAAAGACTGCTGCTGGTTAGGGTCCCTCTCTAGTAGAATGCTCTCCTTGAGAATTGCTTTCAATAAGAGTCTTTTTGAATCTTCTTCAAATGGCTCCATTTCTTTCAATTTGACAAAGGAAATGAAGATCTCCTTAAGCTTATTTTCTTCTTGGATACTGATTTTACTACTTGCAACGGATGGAATTTCGGTTTTCAAAACCTTTAAAATTTCTTGGAATTTTTCAGGATCAAATAATCGAAACAAGTTTATTATTCCTTTGACATTCAGTTCTTTTATTTTTTGGATATCATTAGCTGTAAAATGAATTTTTATAATGGATAAGGTACTGCTGTCAAACTTCCGGACTATCTCTTCCCAAGAAAGTGTGTTGAAAATATCTGTCCAATTTACTCTCTGAGTAGATTTCTTTTCAGTAGCACTTAATTCATCTTTTTCAATTTGGACTATTACCTTTTGAAGATTTTTGAATAGTGGACTTTGGTTTTCATTAAGAGCAAGAGTCTTCGAAATAAGACGTATAAGTTCCAAAAAGCCTACATTATACCTTGAGGCAGTTTGTTTCAAAATACTTTTTGAAAACATCAACCTATTAAATTCACTTCCCGATTGGACACTGATAAATTCCAGGATAAAATAATTGATGGATTTGTCCAAACCTTGCTTTCCTGACGGAAGATCTTTGCTTTTTTTCAAAGTAGGTATCAAAGACGCCCGAAAAGAAAGGATCCAAGCACTGTTGGAAGGCTCAATATTTTGGATCAATCTGTCAAATTGCTTGTCAGAAATCTCAAAAACCCATCTTTTTTTGGCATCTCTGTTCCTTGAGATTTTCTTCAGCAGCTCTTTAAAATAGGAAGGCTTCGATTGGAAGATATACTCCATCAGTTTAGCCATGTCCATTCCTGCTATCCATTCAGGCATGAATCCTTTTATTAGAAAAAAGTAGAGCCCTTCTTCTACCAATCCATTGGGGTTTGGGGAAGTATTGGAAGTACCTGAAAAGCTAATTTTTTTTGACAGCGCCTGAGGAAGTATTAATACCAAAGCCTCCTTGATTTTTTCTCCCAAATACCTTTCTAAGTCTTGTTCTTTAATTTTGCCAATGTCAATTTCCAAGCTCGCCAATTCCAGATTAATTCCATGGAAAGACTTAAGGCTAAAGGCTTCATCCATTTTCGGCAAAATATGGGTGGCAAAAATCTTCTCAATCAATTCATTGCAGCGAATGGCGAGATGCCTGCTTGGATACCGAAATTGAATCGTAGATTTTTGGATTATATTTGGCCCTGCGCTCATAGAACCTCCCTCCTACTTTTTAAAGTTTTAAGCTCCTTTGCCAATTCCAATGAATGTACTTTCAAATCATGGTTGTTATTGATCTTGGCATCCCTCCAGGCTTTGTATAGGGTTTCAAAATTTCTGAATTCCCCAAAGTCAAGCCAATACACATTTGCTTCTATATGAACCGGGATTCTTTCACTTACCAAATTTTCAATATAAGATCTAAAATTTTTTACTTGAAATCTCGCAGGCCAATCCGGCAAAACAATACTGACTTTTTGATCAAAAAAATCCTCACCAAAATCCCCATCAGCATCATCCAAGTCTGCGATTTTCGAATTCATAATGACCCTTCTCTGGTTTAAAGGTTTTCCCCTAAGAGTTCCTTTAAGCCTAAAGCCTTCTATTTCATCCAGAGCTAATCTTCCTAACTCCTCCTCCGTTCCCGACATCAGAAGTGCCAAACTTCTGTTGCTTTCCCAAATTTCATCAACCTCATTTTCAGAAAGTGGTGTTTCTTGATTTCCTTGAATATAATTGGCCAACACTTTTTTCCCATCACTTCTGATTAACTTTAGAAACCCATTTTCAAATTTATAATTATTTCTATCCTTAGCACTTTGATAAAAATCATTCAACAATTCTTTTCTTTCTTCCTCAGTTCCAACCCATTTGGATTGCCAAATTTTTTGATCGAATTCATTTAGAATAAAAAAACCAATCTTATTTGAAATCAGAAGGGACCTCAATAATATATGGTCAACCACATAAAGGCCTTCCGAATTGACATTAATTTCTCTGAATTTGGACACGAGCCGATTAATGAAGTTAATCCCCTCCTGTTCATTTATACCTTCAATTAGCGTTATCCATTTTTTTTCTTTTTTTTGAAAAATCACTTTGACAGATTCATTTATATTTTGAGTATTAGAAATCCTATAGTTTTGGAAATCCAATCCTTTTCTTAAGACCCATTTAAGGCCTATTTTCCCAAAATATGGTAAAAAATCCTCCTCAAATGCAGGTTCTAACTCTATGACCAATTTTTCATCCTCTGACAAGTTTCTGAATTTTTGAGCAAAATCTTGAAAATTGGCTTTTTCTTCAATAATCGAGTAGTCGGAGGAATTTATTTTTTTATTGATACCATAATGTTCAAATTTCAGGGGCTTGCTTATTTGTCTAATGCCTGTTTTTGTCAATAATATTTGTTCCAATCCTGATAAATCAGAAACATCTTGGACTTTCTTAAAATTCTCTCCTTTATTTTGAAAATAATTGATATACTCCAAAGCAATTAAAAAGGCAGATTTTCTTTTCAGAAGTTCTTCTTTAAACTTGATTTGATCTGAAATCAAATTTAAATTCAAAGAAATCAAAAAAGGTAATTCATCAATATTTTCACCAAATCTAGCTAAGAGGTGGTCAAACAAACGGTTTTTCCTATCTAAAAAAATCTCCTTAGTTTCAAATCCAAGTACCTTATCCACCTCGTCTCCATCAAAATCAATTGCCAAGACTTCCTTCAATTTCTCAAAATCACTTTTATTATTCTTATTGGTCAAGGGTTGGGAATAATAGGTGATTTCTTTTTTTGGATAATTGACATCAAAAAGTGAATCAAGATTTGAAAGTTGAGCAAGATGATTGGCCAAATGTTGTTCAAAAAACAACAGGTACGCCCTGAGTTGTTTGACGGTAGCCTTTCTTTCATTTGATTCATTGGAAGATACTCCATCTTTTCCCAATCCATAAATAAGAGGAAAATGGTGTTGGATAGAGGTATATTTTCCTTGATTCCTAAATTCTCCTTTTAATTTGTCTGTGTAACTCTCTTCAAGAAATTTGCCCATTTTATAGGATCTGAAACTTTTTGACCAAAAATCAAAAAGCTTATTGCTCGTTTTGGTCCTATTAAGTTTTATCGGGCTATTGTTTACAAATATCTTGATTGTCTCAAACACCCCCTTTAGCGGATCAAAGTTGAGTTTAAAATATTCTTTATCGTTTACTTTTAATTCTTTTAGATCAGGATTTGAATTCAGAACAATTTCCATTACATGTTCTACTCCAAATATTTTGGATAATAACCTTTTGATCTGATCTATATTGATTATGTTATTCCTATCCTTCAAATTTTCATCTTTGATAAACCCAAATTCGAGGCGTGGCCCGGAAAAAATTTCTTCAAGAGAAAGCTTTTCTTCAACCATTTCATTCAAACTTGAAATTGCCACCGGTTGGTATAAAAAAACCTCCAAATTGAAAAGCACTTCCGACATTATCTCTTCAGGGTCAGCATTTTCATTGATTTGGATATTGACATTTAGTTGAATGTTTTTCGGTTTTAGCAAAATCACGTTTGAACATTCCTCCCCTATATTCCTATTTTCAGCAAGAAATAGATTAAGATCCTTAATAAATTCGTCTTCCCTTTCTTTGGCTACACCTCGTTTTTTTTCAAATTCTAAGCTTGGCATAATTACCATTTCATAGATACCACTTAGGCATTCCTCCCTTTGGTATACTCTTTTGGGATAGATCCATACATTCTGGACCTCATTATACCTATCAATAATCAACTTCCGAAAATCAATTATGGTGACAGGATGCCTACTAAAAATCATTCTTGGGGAATAAAAAGCATTTTTCTTTCCATCGATTTCCTCCGTTTTAGCATCTACCAGCAATTTTTCTACCTCGTAGTCAGTCCGATAGGCAAGGTCCGTCAAAGCGTAACAAAGCTGTTCGAGGATCGTGACACCCGGATCATGATCATTATAATCCGTCCAAATTCCCCCACTTAACTTTTGGATATATTCCAAACCTTCATTCTTAAGGTAGTTGAAATCCATGCTTGGTTTGAGCTGTTCGTCTTTGGAAAAACCTTTGGATCCTGATTCCATTGCTATTTATTCTATTTTATAAAGGATTTGTCCCACAACTTGGATATTTTGAAATGGATCTTCACCCCTTCACCAAAATGGCTTTTTGTTTTTATCTGCAGGCTGAAATTTTTGGTCTCCCCGGTCCATCTTAAAGTTATTTTGTTCCACCAAAAGCCATAATGAGCACAAGTTTTGGATATTTTTGAGCGCGAATTTCCAAAAGTGCTGATAGCTATAGCATGTAACAATGCATATTTTCCTTTTCCTTCAACTCCTGCGTAAGCCATAATTTCAAATGCTTCACAGCCCGAAAGGTCCTTGATCAAGGTATGCCATTTTCCATCTGCCAATATTTCTTCCCCAGATCCCGGAAAAGTCCCAACCCTTCCCTTTGAAGCGATGAAACCTTCCACATCCAATTTTTGATGCGGTGTAGGAGTACCGATTCCTATGTTTCCGCCCCTCTCAAAAAAAATTGTAGGAAATTCGTTTTTTTCTTCTTTAATAATAAGGCCTTTTCTTTCTCCTTGGCTATTGACAATCACCCAAGAGGCATTTTTGTCATTTTTATTTTCAAAAAAGCTTAAAAATTTTTGTTTATCAATGGTAGGAAAAATCATCAATGCATCCACATCGTTGATGCTTAAGCCATCATCCTTTTTGTGTAACATGGAATCAATCAACATACCAAAGTGAATTTCAGTAGGAAGCTTTCCGTTTTTGAAATACTCCTTCAGTTGTTCTCTATCGATGATTATTTTTTCTTGAGGCTTTTCGCTGTCCATAAAATCCTTCTTCTGTTGTTTGGGTTTGGTTTATTTTATTTCAAGAATTACAAGATCAGAATCAATTGACAAATCTCCGATTCCAGCAGGTTTCGGTTCCTTTATCTTTTCTTCGTTAATGATATTGATCGAATGACTTTCAGCAGAAGTAAGAGCTGCATAGGGAGTTATAGTCCTTAACAAATCAATTTTTTTTCCATCTCTTGCGGTATCAATGATATTGTAGTAATCTTTCACTTTTACGATTTGCAAAACCGAGAACTGGGTAACAAAATCGACATAAGGACGCGCCTCAATAAAATTCAATATTTCTAATAAGCTTATAACATACATATTATTTAAGCCTTTGCGATTGTAGCTTGTAGAGGAAGATAAAAACATCACCAATTCCCGGTTCAAAACATCTCTATAATAGCCGGATTGGTCTGTATATGACTTTTGGAATTTGACATTGCACCTGACTTTGAGCCGTTCATATATCGCATTGGAAATCTCAAACCTTGCAAGAGGAGAAGTTTTTGTAATCAGGTAGTCCTTTATTTTCTGCAGGATTTCGAACGAGACCACTTTACCTGCTGTACCTAAGGCGGGATCTGATATAGGAATCACCACTATTTGAATATTGTTGCCTTTCAACAATTTACCGGGAAAGTCACTTCTTCCGTACACAAAAACTTCTTGGATTTGAGGAAACTGGGCCAAGATGATTTTTTCAAAATCTGAAGTGCTTGAAGCCCTATTTTTGTGGCGAAGGGTTTCACTTATTTTAGAATAATCAAGAGTTTTACTTATAGGTCTTTGATTAACCTTCAAGTCAAATACTCCAAATATTTCATTATTTGTATTTCCCCCCAAAAATTCCACCTTTTTTATAGGGATTCCAATGGGAGGATTTGGTTTTTTATTGGAAGTATTTTCATCCAATCTAACTGCATTGACAAAGATTTGCTTGATTTTGGAATTAAGGTCAGTCTGACCATCATAGGAAATTCTAATCCAAAACTTACCTTTTGAATGGATCGTATTTTCCAGGTTTATAGAATTTGGCAATTTTATTTTTACAATTCCAGACTTAATTAAATCATTGGTACTATCCTCCAACATCAAGTCGCCGAAGGCATGCCATTTATTATTATCTAGAAATTCCCAAAGCAAGTCGGGAGATTTATAGGCTGTGATTGGAAATACTGCAGGCTCCAATTCAAAACCGAGGGTAATAATTTCGTTGGGTTTGACATCTATTAAACCAATAATTAAATTGCCTTTATGGGAAATCTGAGGCAAAAAATAAGGGGAAGTTTCCAATGAAGCAGGATAAACCTGCACATGGCCAAAAGGAAATATTTGGAAAAGCTTGATACTTACATCTCCTTTGTCTTTAGACCTCGAGAGATTCTCTTTTGCAAAATTGGTATAATCCACCAATAAATGCTCTAAAACAGGTGTGTAGGGCTGATTCGGGAGTTCAAGTTTCTTTTTTCTTAACCTGCTGTTTTGCATTGAAATACTACCAAAAAGTTCAGAGTAGACTTGGTGCCCAAAAGCTTTTTCAGGGCTGTTCAATGACAAAACAATTGCAAGATCGTTTCTGCTTCTCTCCTCGGCAGTCAATCCTGGACCTTTTTCTACCTCAAAACTATTCAAGTCAACTTCCGCAGAATTGTTGGGCAATAAGAATTTCCAATCATCTCTAATTTCTGTTTCAAAGAGGTGAAACTCCTGATACGATTTTCGATGCTTGATAGGTGTTTTACCTCTTTGAACTGACAGTTCCACACAAAAGCTCTCATTATTATAATCATAAGGATAACTATTGTAATATTCTGTAAATCCATTTCTGATCAATGGCAGCCCACTCCATTGGAAGTTCAATACAAGTTTGGAAAGATACTTGGAAAGAAAATAGGGATTGCTGATTTTAAGTTTTGATCCCAACTCCGGTATAGGCCCAAACGGTTGGAACGGGTTTTCAATATCCAATTCTCCCAATTGGTTAGAAATATCCATTTTTTCAACACCTGTTACCTCAACTTTAACAAAAACTTCTTCCATCATAAGGCCTTTCATGAATCCATAAGGTGGTAGATTGGTGTCATTGTTCAGAAGTACTTTTATTATTGGCCATTCTGTTTCAAATGTGCTCCCATGTATTTCTTTATTATAAATAGAGGGCATGGGTTGATTTTTGTTTATTTCAAAAATAATTTCAATTGTTCGGTAATCGAAGTCCTCAGAAATGAAGAAATCAGGTAAATCCGTCCATCCTGAAATTGAGGAATAGGATATTAAAAATGAATTCGATAAAACCTCCTTGGCAAAAGCCTTATGCTTCATTGTTTTCAGCATCCATGAAAAATCTGAATTTGTTGTAATGTTTTCTTTTTGCAACCTTAATTTTTCCACTTCATATTGAAAAGTACCTATTGACTTCTCAGAAAAGCGGATTGAGGTCGTGATTTTTAGGTTTCCTTTCTCTACCATCAATGCTGGCGAAGAAATGCCAATTCCAAGATTGGTTTCTGATAAGGTCCTCTCCTTACTTCCCAAAAGATGTTGATCTTCTCCTAATATAGTCTGAAATTCTCCATTCAATTTTTTTCCAAAACTAACTTTGGAAGAAGGAGTGCCAACAAATGGTTTTCCACTATAAACTATATTCAAGTAAGTTCCGTCTAACCTTGATTTTTTGAAAGGAGGATAAGAGCTTTTAAACAAAACTTCAATTTCTGAGATTTTGGAATGACTTATGTTTTCGTTATATATCGTTTCGAATTCCAGTTCTACTTTATCCCCATAAATTAAATTTACTTTTTGACCTGCTTCAATTATGATTTGATCTGGGTTCGAAGAGGAGGGCTTCACACCAATAATTGCGGAATTAGGTGTATTTTCACTAGGGTTTTGTTCAAGGACTTTTTGGTAATAAAAATCCAGGTGCTTTTGGGTAAAAAAATTTAAATCTCGCTTGACTTCTTCAAACAATTTGAAAAAAGCCAATAATAATCCTATTTGAGGTTTATGGTATTTTGATTCCCAAAATTCATTTTCAAACTTTTCATATGCAAGTTTTTTCAAAAAAGTCATGCTTTTATAAACTGTTTTGAAGCCTTCTGACAAAAGTATTTCAATGCTATTTTTCAGAAAATTATTATCAGAATCTGAAGGATTGTATAAATTTTTTAGGTTTTTGATTTTATTGATTACATCACTTTCGATTGTATCCCAACTGTTTTCAATTTCATTGGAAAATGGTCCGGAGTAGTTGGACTCCATCAATTTTGATTTCCAGTCATTGAGATGACCTGTCAATTCGAAAATGTTAGCCGAAAGAATTATCTCTTTTTCTTTGAGTTGATTTGTTAATTCTAAAATATTGGCAGGAGATTTTCCGTCTTTATCTTTGAGCTGATTGTTAACCTCACTGTAGTTATTAATCAAAATGTCATGTGTTTTTTTGTAAGGACGAAGGTCTGTACCGGCTATCTTAGCCATAATAAAAAGGGGATCATTTTCAAAAAAAGGCTTCCAAGAATATGTCTGTAAATTATTACTGAAATCAAAATAATTTACCTTTTCAGCAAAATGGAGCGTGAAATTTAACAAATCCATAAGAGATCTTTCATCCACAGAAAAGTAGCTTTCCTCTAAGGCTTTGGGCTTTCTTTCGGTTTGTTTTGATCCTTTTCCCATTATTTGATGATCTAAAGATTCGTGCCTTCTGTTAAATAATATGGAAAAACAATATTGCTCCTTGTGTTTGTAATGATGACTCTGTACGAAATATGGATCAATAATTTTCCTTCCATTATTTTGTCGGTGATAATATTTATTTTTTCTGATTTGATTCTTGGTTCATAAAATAACAAGGCATCATAAACCAGATCTTTTAGGATTGTGATACTTGTGGCATTTGTTGTTTCAAAAACATGTTTAATTAAATCACATCCAAACTTTGGGTTCATGATCCTTTCACCTGGGATAGTTCCCAAAATAATCCTGATGCTTTGCTCTATATCTTTTTCTTCTGAGACTAACAGAACTGTTTTACTATCAATGTCAAAAGCAGGAGGAAATGCCCATCCTTTACCCAAAAAGGACTTTTCTGATTGATCCATATTACCCTCCTATCATAACAGTTGGACATCCTAATATTATACTTCCACCGTGGGCTGTAGAATCCCCCATTCTTGCTGCCGGTTTACCTCCTATCATTACAGTGGCAGAGCCTTTGATAATGGAGTCAGGTGGTCCCACACAAACCAAGGAATCTCCTAAGACGGCAGCCGGCATTTTGCCAATTAAAACATTTGGAACTCCGGGACCAATGATTGGTCCTCCCACATGAGGAATTGGTGGCAAACCGGGAGTCTGCATCGGGCAGACATGCATATCTGTTAATCTAGCTGCTAAAGGCATTTATTTTCTATTTAATTGATCATTACCATGGCACCTTTTACGATGGTCTGCCCTGAAGCTGACAATTCAGCTGAGGCATTTCCCTTAGCTTTGAATCCTACCTGAGCCTCGTGATTGATATTCATTCCTTTCGACTTAATATCAGCTTTGGAGGAAATCCCAATCTCCCCCATTGCATCTAGGGAGATTTTCCCTTTTGCTGAGATATTTATGTCTTTGGGACTATCCAATGATATTCCACTGTCATTCATCATCCACTTGTTCCCATTCATATCCTCTGCCTCAATCAATTTATCTTTGTCATTCATCACTAATTTGTTGCCTCCGGGTGTTTGGATAGTCAAAATTTTATCTTCATCATCAAACTTTATAGAAATTCCTGACTTGGTAACAATGGATTTAAATTGGTTTTTTTCATCAGGCTCCTCTTTTGGCTTGTTCTTTTTACTGTAAAGGCCACCCATTATAACAGGAAAACGCGGATCGTTATTGACAAAACCTACCAATACTTCATCCCCGATTTCAGGATAAAAGAAAAATCCACATTGATTTGAAGCATAGTCAAACGTCATTCTTGCCCATACATATTCTTCAGCCTCCCCCTTAAAGGAAGGCATCGTAATTTTGACTCTATAATTAGCGTCAGGATCCCCATGAATGGCGACCACCTTACCAATAAGCAAACCTTTTGCAGCAGGTAAATTGCCTCCTGAGTCGTGTTCCTCCAGATCCGGAAGAGAGGAATGGAACCTTGAGGACATTCCTATATACAATGAAGTGATCCAATCCCCTTCTTCCATTTCTTGGATTACTTTAGAAACAAACGCATTTCCATTATATCTCTGGTTGAATCCCTTTAATTCAACGATATCCCCTTGAGATATTTTTGATGTTCCTGAAACTTGAATTCTTCCCTTGATTTTATTCAATACGACCCGGTTTGCTGCACTCTTACCGATATTTTGCAGTTCCTCTTTGGTCAAGGAGGCAGAACTTAACCGGTTACTTGTAATTCCTGAAAGAACATCTGAAAGTTTTTGGGAAGTTATATTCCCGAGATTAAGCGAATCACTTACGTTTGAAGAGGCAGAAGTGATCTGTTGATTACTTTCATCCCATGACACAACATTGAACTCCTTCACAATATCCTCAGCATCAATATCCAGATCTGCTTCTAGCACAACCATATCGGCCTGAATGGATATCACAGGGGAAGAACTTAGGTCGATATCTTTTATTTTAAGTTGATTATTTTCGGTGATGACAATTTGGTTATTCATTTCGGACCTCATGAGGATGAAATCCCAATAGGAACAATAATGCTGTACCAATTGGCCAAATGTCACAGTGGTACTGTCAATGTCTTTCTGCAAGCCAAACTTTGAGGCGATTTTTCCAAATGTATCGCTATCCGTTGCATCAGTATAAACATTCGTAAACCTTCCTTTAGTTAGTTTGACCGCTTTGTCTTTACAGGTGATTTCCAGATAAGATTTGTTTTTTTTTACAACCATTCTTTGGGAAAGTATAATTCCGGCATAGACTAGTTCCCTACTATTTCCATATCCCATCTCTATTTCGACTGCATTGCCAGGAACAAAATCAGAGCCTTCTGCATTTGAAAATGACTCGTTAGAAACTCCAAATGCACCTCCGTCCAACACTCGAAACTTAGCAGTAGCAATCCTATTGACTTCCTTTGAAATAGTAACGGAAAGTATTTCAACAGTGTCTTTTATTGTACTTCCATTGATCTTGATGGAAAGTGAGATAGGGTCAGAGGACTCTTTGAGGATATCAGCCATTGGATTAGATTACTGGTTTAAAAACAATTTGGTCTCCGGGTTTGATATCCCTAAAATCTTTCAGTTTGTTATCTTTTGCGACTTTAATATAAAAACTACTGTCCCCATATATTCTGTAGCACATCAATGGAAGATTGTCTCCTGCAAGCACTGTTCTGATGTGGGTAAGATCCGAAGAATTTTTACCCTCTTCCAAAGCCTTCTTTTCAGGAGAAATCGAATAAATAAAAACAGCTTTGATCTCTGTTCTAAGCGGAGTGCCGTCTGTATCCATCATCGTATTGACCTGCTCAAAAGAATACAAGCGACCTTGAAATTCTAATTGTGTGCCCCAAAAAATCTTAATATAATTGGGTTCATGAATATCCCCATTATAGGTGTACATCAGATTTTTGAGTTCATCAACTTGGTCATCCACTTTCTTTGTTGAAATAATCCCAGTACTGTCAAAAAAGAAGTTGAATTCATATTTTTCTGATCTTCCCCCTTTGAACTTGACGGTGTCAGCGCTGCTACCTATTGGAGAAGTATTTGTAGAATAATTCAATTGCCCTTTTTTGGTGGTTTTATCAGGATTTATCAATACTTCATAATCTCCTAATTTATCTTTGAAATCAGGGTCTTTGTAAGCAATCACTTTAACTTTATTAATTTTTCCTTCTGACATAAATTACCTATGGGTTTGATTTTGTAATTTATCCAAAAGTTTCTCAAAGCAATCTTGCTCAATTTCTCTTTTCATTTGATTCAAATATTCCTTCATAACCTCCTCTTCTAGCCTCCTTTCCTCAAAAGGAGACCTATCATCGATTACCTCTCCTCTAATAATTAGTTCTTTGATGATCAATGTCATATACTACAAGGTTTTAGTAAACTTCTTATACTTGAAAGTCAAGGTTTCAATTGCAAGTTCATTCTTCGTGCTCCCTAAACTTCCTAACTCCCAGGATATGGGATAGGCTTGCTCGATAGACCAAACTGCCAAAGGAGTAACTGTTACTGTCGTTCCTATTTTAACAGCTTTGGCTGAAAGCAACCGTAAACTGATATTCAAAGGTTTAAACTTAAAATTCTCAATAGCATCTTTACACCATTTTTCAAGTTCTGAACCTTTCATAAGGCACCTTTTGAGAACTAGATTATCATATTTGATGGATTTGGGAAGGTGGTGGACAAAAACATTGTCCCCACCTTCTTTCTTTTCCATCGTTTCAATTGTCACTTTCAATCCGGATACTTCCTGAAAACTGCTGTCCATCTTGGAGTTTCCGTTTCCTATAAAAACTACTTCAAAATAGAAAGCAGTAGGTGGAACATACCCTTGCGTAAAGAAACTTGAGGTATCCATTCTGATTAACCGTTAGCAATAGTAAGGCCCTCGTGTGAAATCTCGATGGTCTCCACGGCTACCTCATTGGCATCAGACTTCATATCTGTAGAACTGATTTTTGTTGGCCATGCATTGGCTAATGTCCAGGTCATGGTTGGGTTGCCCCCTTCGTCACATAATTTGATGACGATATTTTGACGTTCGACCGTGTTCATTTTGATCTTGGTGTACCAATCAAAGAACTTATTGTCCTTCACAAATACACCTTTTTTCATTGTCACATTGTTGTTTTTGACGATGCCGGGCATATTTATTGTAGAGAATACGGGGCTATTTCCATGCCTGTATTCTATGGGCTGTGCAGTAACTTCCAGGCCACTTACTTCTTGAAAAGGAACGTCTGTGGTGCTTCCCAAATCTACTTTGAAGTAAAACTTGGGTAAGGGCCAGTTGCTGTCTTGTTTATCTCCTGCCATGATATTAGTATTTTAAGGTTTTGGTTAAATTTTTAATTACGTTTTGAATAAAAATTGAAGTCTGTCAACTTTCCAAAAATTAAGATTTTTGCATTTGTTGTTGGAAAGTGACCACAATAAATTCTGCCGGTCTAACGATGGCCAATTTGACTGAAACCAGCATTTTTCCTTGCAAAATGTCCAACCCTGTCATAGTAGCACCCAAGCCGATCTGTACATCAAAAGCATCTTCAGGAGATGAACCTGCCAATGCACCCTGCTTCCATTTTTCTGTCAAAAAGTTTACTATCATACTTTTTACAGTGATCCAGGTATTGGCATCATTGGGTTCAAAGACATAAGACCGAAGTGCCAGCTTGATCGATTGCTCCAGCATGATGATAGTTCTCCTGACATTGATATATTGCCAATCGAGACTGTTGCCATTAAGGGTTCTTCCACCCCAAACCAAAGTACCAACACCGGGGAATGTGCGTATGGCATTTATAGATTTACCTGATACAGCATCTACATTGAGATTTTCCTGATTATCATGGGTAATGTTTACCATGGGCTTGACAACCGAATTGAGGGAAACATTTGCAGGAGCCTTCCAAACGCCACGGCTATTATCCACTGCAGTGTATTTTCCAGCCATGGCAGGTGCAGCCGGCATTTTGTTCATCATGTACCTGATTTCATCCAATAAGGCTGAATAGGTAGGGCTAGTAGCAATCAGGCCCAAATGATAATTGTCTTCTAAATTTTTCTTCTTAGAAGGATCGTTTTCCGCTGAAGATTTTTCTTTATTTTCCTTTACAAAGGTCTTGGCAATTGGTTCAGGCAAAATTTCCGAAAGATCGACTAAATCATCTAGGTTTTTGAAAGTGACTTCATCCTTTTGGATTACATTCGTATCTAGCCAAGGATAATAAACTGCACCATAGCTCAGGTTATCAGAACCAATACCCTCCCTAAATCTACTTACATTACTATTTTGGGTTTCATCATTCTCTATGTCACCATCATGTAGATCGAAAATTGCAAACCTATTTTGCATTTTTCCACAATGCATCAAGACTTGCTTGTAGACTTCGTAGCAATTTGCACCTAATAAAACAGCTTCAGGAATGACCACTAAGGTAGGTTCTTGTTCTTTTAATAATTTTTTCAATCCTCCTTCGACTACTTTGTTATTTTCTTCTTTTTCCCCAAGAAGTGCTTTTTGATCTATAGTTATACCACTCAAACCTTCATAGGTACCTACAGATACAATATAACAAGTACCTCCTCCATTGGAGAAGAATAATTTGATGCTTTTGAAGAATAATAGTGTTTGATCCTCTTCAATTAAAATTTTATAATTATCAGCCCCAATCTTAAAAGTACTTCCTGCATCTGAACTTGCTGATGAACTAGAGGCAGTTGAACTTCCTCCTCCATTAATAATTTTAATTATAGCATTTTTAATGGCTACATCTTGTGCATTTTCATCAGAATCTTCCTTCAAATCCTTTACTACAAGTTCCAAGATATTATTAAAGACTGCAAGGGAAATATCGAAGTTCTTATCTGGATCGGCTTTATCCTGAATAACCTTTTCAGGAAAAATAGAAACAATTCTAACTTTAATTATAGCCTCAAGTTTATCCTTCAATTTAATCCCACCAATTTTTCTTTGACCGAGGATTTCTGAACGTTTCAATTCCTTAGCAAATTCTTCTAATTTCTTTTTTTCATCATCAGAAATGTTCTCACTTAAATCTGAGATTGCATCTGTCCCTGCTTGATTTATTTCACTCAGATCTTTTACTGAAAACAAAGAATTGTCTTTGGGCTTATCTGTTGCATCTAATTTATTTACATTAAATTTTGGGGAAAATCCCTTACCAAACAGTTCTACATATTCCGCAAAGGAGGTAATCCTTGTGGGGATATTTAAAAGCGATTTACCGTTGCGTGAAGCCTTTTCGGTATACCCGATAAATGCGGGTATGGCCGTAGCAACTTCTACAACAGAACCGGGGAAGGCGTTTTTCTCTTCGATGTAGACGCCGGGAGTCATTAGTGGTTGTGCCATTGTTTTTTTGGTTTTGGTGAAATTATTGGTTAGATAAAAATATGTGAATAGATGTCCTTGGAGGATGAATCCTCATGATAAATCAAATCAGGAGATGCACTTGGCAAAGTCTTGAGGATTATGTTTCTTTTTTTTGGTTCTGAATCAGGATTCTCAATAAGTTGGAAATCTCCTGAATACGAGTCTTTCAGCTTGATACTTTCTTTGGATTCAAAGAGCCTGACCGTTCCTAAACCGTTCAGCAATAGGTCTTTTTCAATAAATGGGTAAGAATCCTTTTTGATATCTTTTATTCCAAGACTTGCAAATTTCTTGAATGAGGGGTCGGTAAAGATATAGCGCCATTTTGTGGACAAACTCTTGAATTTTACTTGATATAATACCGGTTTATTTGATTGATAATGCTCAAAGAGTTTATCAGGGTATAGGGAAAAAACGAGGTTAGGTAATTTGAAAAAAGCTTTGGGAAATAAATACCGGTTATTGTTATTACTATTTAGGGAAATTGAATAATTACCTTCATTAAGGATGTTATTCTGATTGTCGATCTGGGTAACTGTTATGGAATTGCCAGCCTCATCGGCTATTTTGGGATCTTGATCCCTTATTTCATCTTCAGTTAATAGTTTGCCAGAATGGATAATTGAAATGTTACTCTTTCCTACAAAATCCTCCTCATGAGTTTTTAAAACATTACCATTTATAGATGAAAAATCAAGCCTATTACTTAAAAAAATCAGGTTTTTTTGTGGAGAAAAATCTCCCAATTCTGTATAACTCAGAAATAGTGGATCACGGATAAAAAAATGAAACTTTAAAGGTTTCCATTCATTTTCTAACAAATCAATATCCCCAGCTAAAATATGAAACCCTGAATCAAATGGCTTAAGGATAATATTTAGGTTAAGTAAGTCTTTGTTTGTTTCGTTTTGCACCCTCATATCAAATAGATATGGTTCATTTTTCACGAAGTATTCATGATAAAACTGAATGGTGCCAATATGTAAAAAATTATCCTGCATCAATGGGTTTCGTTTGATTGGGGATTGATAACTGAAGGAATAACCCCAATTATATTTGTATCTTGGATATCCACCAGTCTTATTTTGTAGAGGGCGGAGGGCAATAATTTTGCCCCAACTGCAGACCAAATATTACTCATCTGGTCATAGGTCGTTTTACATAGTTCAATGCTGATTTTATCAAACCTGTTAGAAAAATCAGGATATCCAACAGGCTTTATGATTTTATTTGTTTGAAAAAAACTTATAATCGCTGAGAGGTAAGTAAGACCTTCAAAATATTTCTGGTTTTTAAAATTCATGCAAAAAAATACATGAAGATTAAGGAAAATAGGTGGATTGGATTTTGAAAAAGTGGAAGAATTCATGTTTCTATTAGCTCCCATATTTTTCAAAGAAGATTCTTCATCAATCTGCAATAGAAATATTATCACTTTATCTTCTCCAATTGAACCATCATTTTCTACCAGGTTAGAAAGTACCACCTTGTTATCCGGCAATGAAAATTTAACTTTCAGATGTTGGTTGAGTAAGTCTCGCAAATAACCTAATGTAAAATCTATCATTATTAAAATAAAATTTGGCTATTATCTGGAACAAATAGATAAAAAATTACAATTACTTAAATTTAAAATATTTCTATCTTTATTCCTAACAAAAAAATAAGTACGTAATAGATAATACTGTATGTGTACTTTGTTTTTTTATTCTTCTCACAGCTAAAAAAAGATGTTTATGGTTTTAATTTTTCTTGTGCTATTTGGTATTACAGGTTTTGCTTTTGGTACTATGTACTTATTTTCATTAAAAAAAAAGAATAAGAAACTAGAAGATTGGATGGAATATTATGAAAACAAATTTGAATTACTGAAATTAAATTTCAGCGAAAAATGTAAAGAAGTTAAGGAATTAGAAAAAATAAACTATGAACTTATAAAAGAATCAAATTCCTTCAAAATGAAATATGAAGGAGTTATGGCACGGAATAAGAGAATATTAAAAATTAAAAAATTAGAATTTAGAAAAAAAGAAAAAGACATCATTATTGAATACTTTGTTAAAACGAAAAATAATCAATAGATAAAACTTTTTCCCTGTTTGGTCTTTTCAATTTTTATACCTGATAGGATATCAGAAAGCAGAATTTCCCTTTCTCCTCTCTCCATGCTTCTAAGAATACAAAAATGCATCACATTGATAATGGAAGCTCCTGTAAGTTCAAATTTTTCGGCAAGTTCTTCCAAATGAACATCTTTATGAAATTGAAATTCATCAGTGATTGAGTTTTTCCATAATATCAGACGATGTTGGTAATCAGGAATATCAAAGTCCAAGACCAATTGAAATCTTCTAAAAAAGGCTTCATCAATGTTATTTTTGAAGTTGGAGCATAAGATAACCAATCCATCAAAGTCTTCAATTCTTTGTAATAGGTATGAAACCTCTTGGTTTGCATACCTATCGTGGGAATCAGTGGTTTGACTTCTTTTTCCAAAAAGGGAATCAGCCTCATCAAAAAACAATATCCAATTTTTGTTTTCAGCCATATCAAAAACCTTGGACAGGTTTTTCTCTGTTTCACCTATGTATTTGGACACAACAAGAGATAAATCAACACTGTAAACATCCATATTGCATGATTTCCCAAGCAGACTTGCAGTGAGGGTCTTTCCGGTTCCCGGAGGACCTGTAAATAGCACCTTGAAGCCTGATTTGATTTTCTTTCCGAATTTGAAGTTTTCTTTCAATTCCTTACCAAAGTGTAGCCAATTTCTGATTTCCATCACTCCTTCTTCCAAAGTAGTCGTCAAGACCAAATCATCCCAATCCTGGGTGCTTGAAATTCTTTTGGCAGGAAAATCCATATCAAAATCGGGTTTATAAATTTCAGCTGTCGTCAATAACGAAAGGTATTCCGGGTTAATCTGTAGAGTACCACTCAGTTTTGGTTCACCGGATACTGATTTATCCAAGTACAAAATTTTTTCCTTGACAAAATAGTGATCCCTATGAAAAAGTCGAAGCAAAGAAAACCTCTTTGATAAATCTATTCCTGCTAAAAGAAAAATGGCTGTCTCCCCAGTGGGCAAAAACCCTTTGTGTTTTTCGGCCTTGATGCCTCCAAATTCAGAAAAAGGGATGTCAAAGCTTTGGTTTTTTATATTCAGTAAGTCCAAAAGCGAAGGCCGAATATGTGGGATGAGGGAAAGAATCAACACCAGTCTCTCTTCAAATCCCATCTCATATTTTTTGACCAAACTAGCATAAAAGGAAGAATCTGTAGACAAATCAGGAATCTGAATTTGTTCCATATCTGATTCATTACAAGAACCTTCAAATGTGATCTTTCCCCTTAGAATAGTGACCTGATGGAACCATTCCAGTTCTTTTTCAAGAGACATGGAGTTCAACTTTGATTCTGAATCTTGGTGAATTTCATTTTTACTTAGACCATATCTCATCGCTGCAATTTTCGTGTTGAATAACAAATTAGAAAAGATTTGTTTAAAAGAAACCATCTAAATGCAATAAAGATAAAACCAAAGAAGATAGCTAAAAGTAGATAATGAGATTTGATTTTTGGGAAATGCATTTTCTTGAAGTCTATCCAACGCAAACTCAAAAGTTACAGAGAAAAGGAAATTCTATTTTTTTGGATTAAGAATTTGAACAAAAAAAAAGGCAACATCTCTGTTGCCTTTTGAGCCCCCTGCCGGGATCGTCCCGAAGGCTATCGCGGACAGCGACCTACTGATTACAAGTCTAACAGCGCACCGTATTTTTCAACCAGCTTTTTAGAAATTTGTGGATACGTAACCAAATCCAATAAATACTTCCTTGACCTATTGCTTTTGATATGTTTTTCAATTTTCAATGCTTGTATTATGGATTGGCATTCAATTACATGAAAAATCTCCCAATCTTCTGCCCTTTTGCTAAACGCACGTTGAAAAACATGTCTTCTGTGCTGGTCAAGTCTAACCTCCAAGTTCTCTGTTGAACCGATGTAATATTGGTCAATAATTTTAGAATTTAGGATGTAAACACAAAAATTTCCCATATAATCTAAATTCAATAAAAAAGAAAAAGGCAACATCTCTGTTGCCTTTTGAGCCCCCTGCCGGGATCGAACCAGCGACCTACTGATTACAAGTCAGTTGCTCTACCAGCTGAGCTAAGGAGGCATTTTTATTTGCTCTACCATCCCGATAGCTATCGGGATAAGGAAGCATTTTCAATTAATATTCTTCAATTTTAGACCGTTGTCTCAAATCGTGGTGCAAATATAGACGTATCGTGCAATCGTGCAAAAGGAATTTTAAAAAAAATAAGGAGACAAAAGTTATCTCCTTATTTATGAGTGTATTAAAATTCTTTTAGAATAGTTAATTTTTTCTTCAGCTTATCGATTTCGCTTTCTGCCTTTTGGATTTTCTCATCAAATTGGTTTTTGAGCTTATCAGCAGTCTTTGATGAAGCAAAAAATTCAATATTGTTTCTCCAAAGTGTCACGTTGTTTTCAAGGTCAGCGATCTGTTTTCTGATACCATGTTCTTTTTTATTTAGAACACGGTTGCTGTTTGGATCTGATTGAAGCTTGTTCAAATTCAATCTGAATAAGAAGTCATCCTTTGCACCGCCTGCAAAACCTAGGTTTTTGACATATTCATCCACTGCCTCATTGAATTTGTGGACGATCTCCTTCATGTTCTTTCGGGGGACAAAACCCAAGGAATTAAACTTGGCAATGTATTCCTCTAAAGAACTTTCCTTGGTAGAACCGCCTCCTGCCTCTTCTTTTATTTTTTTAATAAGTTCTTCTTTGGCTTGGAGGTTTTGTTCAAACTCCTTGTTTACCTGTTTGTTGGAATTCCTTCTATTTTCAAAAAACGAATCACAGGCATTTTTAAACCTTTGATACAAATCATCTCTGACTTTCTCCGGAGTCGGCCCTATTTGTTTCCAGTCCTGTTGCAAAGAAATCATTTGGTTGGCTGTTTGTTGCCAATCTTTATTTTCTTTTAGCGATTCGGCTTTTTCAATGAGTTCTTCTGCTTTTTTCTTGTTCAACTGACGGATTTCATCCAGCTCTTTGAAAAAATGGTTTTTATTTTGGAAGAAATGTTTGAATAAGCCCCAGAATTGCTTGTTGATTTCTTTTCCATTTTCTCTAGGCACAGGTCCAATGGATTCCCATTCTTTTTGGAGCCCCAAAATTTCTTTTGTTTTGCTGTTCCAGTCTTTGATTTTGGATCCTTTATAATCGGCGTCAGCTTCAAGTTTCTTAATCAGTACTTCTTTCTTTTGAAGGTTTTCTTTTAAACTTTCTTTTTGTCCGTCGTAAAATTCCTTCCTACGGGAATAGACCGCATCAGATGCAGCCTTGAATCTGTTCCAAAGAGTTTCTTGCTCATCTCTTGGGACCGGACCAATATGCTTGAATTCTTCATGAAGTTCATTCAAAATTTTGATGGCATCCTTCAAATCGGTCAATGCTACCAAAGCTTCTGCTTTTTCACAAATATCCATTTTTTGTTCCAGGTTTTTCTTTCTGTCAAGTTCCTTTAACTCAAAATAGATACTTCTGTTGTCATAGAATCTGTCCATCAGCGCATTGAAAGAAGCCCATAAATTTCTGTTTTGGGCAGCCGGTACAGGACCGATTTTCTTCCAATCATCTTGGATATGCTTGATGGTATTGATGCTGTGGGTGGTTTCTTCACCATCTACAAGTTCTCTGAGTCTATCGAGAATTGCGTTTTTGGCTATCAGGTTTTTTTCTTTGTTTTTTTCCTGCTCTTTCAGAAATTCTGTTTTTCTCTCTCTGAATTCGTTGAAGGCTGCAAACAATGACCTGTCCTCTTCGGAAGGCCTATATTCAAAATCATCAGTGGAACCACCGTTTTTTGTGAATTCCTCCAATGCAGCTTCTTTTTCTTTATGAAATATCTCGTCGAAATGGGATTTAATTTCATTCACCTGACCATCTACTTTCAGGTATTTACCTGATTCTAAAAGTTGCTTTAAAGAAGTAAGAAGCTGGTTTTTGGAGAAATTTGAGTAATCTACTGATTCCGCAACTTCTTCTTCATGTTCATGCTCCACCGCTTCAGGTTCAGGCATTTTTTCATTTGTAATTTCACTACCCTCAACTTCCTGAATTACTTCATTGGTTTGGGTCACCTTGTCTTCTTCAGACACTTCTTTTTCATTGCTCATAATAAAACTGATACTTTTTTGCAGGACGTCTAGAACAAAAGTAATAAAATTGGATCAATTTAGCCTCGGATCAATGGGATAATTTGCCAACAGCTGAAATTCTCCTCCCATGGTTTTTAAAATATTTCTCCATAATTCCACAGGAGAATCATTGAAAATATTTTGAGGTTCAATTTTTTCACAGACGATCCATGTTTTCTCTTCCAGTTCTTCATCAAGTTGGCCTTCTGTCCATCCTGAATACCCTATAAAAAACCTGATATTTCCCTTGTTCAACTCCCCGTTCTTGAGTTTTTGGATCAGGGTTTCAAAATCTCCGCCCCACCACAAGCCTTCCCCAAGCTTGATGCTTCCTGAGAGTAACTCCTCCCCTGAATAAACAAAATGGAGGGTGTTTTGCTCCACTGGACCACCGACATAAACATCAAGGTCCAGAAAAAACAAATCATCAACCAATTCACTGATTTTAAGAATCGACAGCTTATTCAAGACTAGCCCAAATGAGCCTTTTTCATTGTTTTCACAGACAAGAATGACAGATCGTACAAAATTTTCATCCTGCAAAAAAGGTTCAGATATCAACAATTGACCTGCTAATGGCGTTTTTTTGAAGCTTTGGCTCATAAAAAAAGTGTTTGATAATTTTCTTAAGTTATATCTAAATTTTATAAATGCAATAAGTCTGGTAATTTTAGAAGAAAATTAAAATCTCTTATGAAACTGGCAGATATCCGAATAGATTATACATTAAAATCACTCGATGAGAAAGATGTAAATGTTTCGCCCATTGATCAATTTAAGATATGGGTCGAAGAAGCCCACCAATCCAAAGTTCATGAATGGAATGCCATGAACCTTTCAACAGTCCGCGCGGATGGGAGACCAAATTCAAGAATTGTCCTTCTCAAAGATGTGGACACCGGTTTGGTTTTTTTTACTAACTATAATAGTGCCAAAGGAAAAGAACTTGAGACCAATCCCTTTGCAGCAATTACGTTTTTTTGGCCGGTATTGGAAAGGCAGGTGAGATTTATGGGAAAAGTTTCAAAAATTACTCCTGAAGAATCTGATGAATATTTCTTTTCGAGGCCATTTGCCAGTCAAATTGGTGCTTGGGCCTCTCCTCAAAGCGAAGTAATTCCTGACAGGACTTTTTTGGAAGAAAAAGAAGCCAAATTGTTAAGCGAAATAAATGAGAAATCAATTGTGAGGCCTGAGCATTGGGGAGGCTACCGGTTAGTGCCTGAAGAGGTAGAGTTTTGGCAAGGTAGATCCAGCAGACTTCATGACAGGATTCATTATCAAAAAGAGGGTGAAGCTTTGTGGAAAATCGAAAGGCTTGCTCCTTAAATCAATGAAGGAACATGGATTTATTTTAAGTCAAACAAATCCGTGATTCCCAAATTCCTTTCCACAGTAAACCCTTCACCATATTTGACCATGATGCTGTGGCCGAATTCCCTTGCCCTTGCTTCAATGAAATCCAAAAATTCAGCTGAAGAAATAAAACTTGCAGGCTCTTTGTTGTTTGGGTCGTAAAATTGCGACTTGAAGGCTTTTATACTTTCAATCTTGGTCTCCCAAAAATCCGTAATGTCAACCACAAAATCAGGTTTTATATAATTGTTTTGAATGTAATGGTAAACGTATTTTGGTCTCCATGGATCTTGGACAATTCCATCTAAAGTTGTCTCAATTTTTCTTAATCCACTCATAAAACACGCATTAGAAGCCACTGCTCCTCCTTTTCCATGGTCAGGATGCCTGTCAGAGACGGCATTTGCCAACACAATTTCCGGTTGGTACTTTCTGATAATTTTAATTATTTCAAGCCTGTGGGGGTCATCATCTTTGAAAAATATGTCTTTGAATCCGATATTCTCGCGCACCGAAATGCCCAGAATTCTTGAAGATTCCTCAGATTCCTGCATCCTGATTTCAGGCGTACCCCTTGTTCCCATCTCACCTTTGGTCAGGTCGAGTATACCGACTTTATAGCCTTTCGCAATTTGCGACGCAATCGTCCCGGAACAGGCCAATTCAGCATCATCGGGATGTGCAGCGATGACTAAGATGTCTAATTTCATAAATTTTGGATTTTGAGAAAGATAATCACCTTTTCACTATTTCACTCTCAGCCTTCTTCCAACCTTGAGAATTGTATTCGTGGAAATTCCATTCAGTCTTGTCAAGGTGCTGACTCTAACTCCATATCTCCTTGCAATGGCACTTAATGTTTCCCCACTTCTGACTTTGTGGTATACAGCCTCTTGGGTTTTGACCACATGGTCAAAGCTAGAAGAGGTAACATCATAGTATTGTCCTTTGATAATCCCAAGGTTAAAATCAAAAACTTCAGTGGGATTAATGGAGAGACCTTGATATCTGATTTCGAAATGCAGATGCGGTCCGGTGCTTCTTCCTGTATTGCCTCCCAAACCTATCAATTCACCTGCTTTGACTTCTTGTCCTATTTCAACCCGGAATTTTGATAAGTGGCCATACAATGTTTCCAAACCGTTTTTATGCCTTACCACAACGTAATAACCATAACCTGTTCTGTCATATGAACGGATCCTCACGATTCCATCAAATGAACTGTAAACAGGATCGCCAACATTCAGTTTGAGGTCTGTTCCGTGGTGCCACCTGTATCTCCTAAACCCAAACTCGGAAGTAATATGGGTTTCATCCAATGGCATCTTCCAATCTGTTCCAAAAAATGGATCGAATAACTTTATCTGAACCGTGTCCTTAAATTCCTTTGGATTGAAATCATAAATATTGATTTTCTTACTGTCCCAAGAGGAATAATACTCGAAGGCAGTCACCCAAATACTGTCAATAAGAACCTGTTCTGAAACCTGAACCAATTGATTTGTAGGGGCCCAGTCCATGGAAATTGTATCTTCGGCAACAATGCTCAGACGCTTTTTTAATTCTACATAATCTTTGAACAGCAAAGAATCTGTAGATTTGGTGATATCTTGAAGGTATTTATCAGGATCAAAAAGTCTTAAATCCCTTGCCAAAGGATTGGATTTGGGTTTTTCTGCAGATTTTTTCTTAATGATCTTTGGAAAATTTTGGGCATGGGAATGAATAGATCCCAAGCCCAAAAATACAAAAAGCAATATCCAGAGACCTTTTATTTTCATTTTTTCAAATTACGCAGATTCTTTTGCAGCGAGAAATCTTTCTGCATCCAAAGCTGCCATACAACCTGTACCTGCCGCCGTGACTGCTTGTCTATACACATGGTCTTGGGCATCACCACAGGCAAAAACACCTTCCACATTTGTTCTTGTGCTACCAGGAATGGTTTTAATGTAACCATTTCCGTCCATATCAATGATGTTTTTGAAAATATCAGTGTTGGGTTGGTGGCCAATAGCAACAAAGAAACCGGTTACTGTCAGTTCTTTTGATTCTTTAGTGACATTATTAAATACCCTTACCCCTTTTACTTCGTCTTCACCAAGGATTTCTTCCGTTTCGGTATTCCAAAGGACTTCAATTTTAGGATTGTTTAAGACCCTTCTTTGCATTATTTGCGAAGCCCTCATTTCGCCTTTTCTGACGATCATGTAAACTTTGCTGCAAATATTTGCTAGGTAAGAGGCTTCTTCACAGGCTGTATCACCGGCACCCACAATAGCCACATCCTGACCTCTAAAGAAAAATCCATCACAAACTGCACAGGCAGATACTCCCCTTCCATTAAGCCGGGTTTCACTTTCGATTCCAAGCCATTTGGCTGATGCCCCTGTGGAAATAATAACAGTTTCCGCGTGAACTTCATGTTGGCCATCCACGATTACTTTTCGAGGAAATGAATCAAAATCTACTGAAGTCACTACCCCATATCTGACTGAGGTTCCAAATCTTTCGGCTTGTTTTCTAAAATCCTCCATCATCTCAGGTCCTTGAATACCTTCAGGATAGCCGGGATAATTTTCGACATCAGTTGTAATGGTAAGCTGACCTCCAGGTTGGCCGCCTGTATAGAGCACTGGATTCAGTCCTGCTCTCGAGGCATATATTGCAGCGGTATAGCCTGCCGGTCCCGAACCTATTATCAAGACCTTGATTTTTTCAATTTCGGAAGTCATTTGATTGAATTTTTAGAAGTTGGCAAATTTTGTTAAAATACCTTTCACAACAAAGTTAATGGGTGTTAAAATTCCCTAATTGGGGTATATGAAGTGAGGTTCAGGGAGTTTATTTTCAAAATGGTCTTCAATTGGTAATTAAACAAAAAAAGGGGATAAATCCCCTTTAATTATTATTGAAAATCTTAGAATGGAATTATCCAAGATATGGTTTTAAAGTTTTACTTCTTGAAGTATGTCTTAACCTTCTGATTGCCTTCTCTTTAATCTGTCTTACTCTTTCTCTTGTCAAGTTGAATTTCTCCCCTATTTCTTCCAAAGTCATGGCGTGTTCGCCATTCAAACCAAAATAAAGTGTGATTACATCAGCTTCCCTTTGGGTAAGGGTAGATAGTGCTCTTTGGACTTCTTTTCTCAGAGAATCAGTCATCAGGCCATCATCCGGCTTTTCATCACCATCATTTTCAAGAACATCCAACAAACTGTTTTCTTCACCCTGAACAAAAGGAGCATCCATAGATACGTGTCTTCCTGAAATTTTCATGGTATCCACTACTTCTGCAGCTGTCACTTCAAGCACTTCAGCCAATTCTTCAGGAGATGGTTCTCTTTCAAATTTTTGCTCAAGCTCGCTGAAAGTCTTGCTGATTTTGTTCAAAGATCCAACCCTGTTCAAAGGAAGTCTTACAATTCTGGATTGTTCTGCCAATGCCTGGAGAATCGATTGTCTGATCCACCATACAGCATAAGAAATAAACTTAAAACCTCTGGTTTCATCAAATCTTTGGGCTGCTTTGATCAAACCAAGGTTTCCCTCATTGATCAAATCTCCCAACGAAAGTCCTTGGTTTTGATATTGTTTGGCTACAGAAACAACAAATCGGAGGTTGGCTTTTGTAAGTTTTTCTAATGCCAATTGATCGCCTTCTCTGATTCTTTTGGCAAGAACCACTTCCTCATCGGCTGTCAATAGATCTACTTTTCCAATCTCCTGTAGATATTTATCAAGGGACTGACTTTCCCTGTTGGTAATCTGTTTGCTAATTTTTAGCTGCCTCATTCAAGAATAAATTTTCAGTTAAGATTCAATTAATAACAGGAATCCAAATAAACAAAGTTCAAAATAATAAATACTCTATTGAACTTAGTCGTTTTTATCAGATTTTTCCGGTTTTGGCAATAATACTTTTCTAGAAAGCTTAAACTTTCCTGTTTTTTTATCAACATCGATCAGTTTAACCATTATTTCTTCACCCGGTTCGAGAACCCCTTCCATATTTTCAAGTCTTTCCCACTTGATTTCGGAAATGTGAAGCAAACCATCTTTACCAGGCATGAATTCCACAAAAGCACCAAATGGCATGATGTTTTTCACTTTGCCGGTATAGGTCTCTCCTATTTCCGGTTGTGCCACGATAGCCCTTATTCTGGAAATAGCAGCGTTCATTGATTCCTGATTGTTTGAGAAAATATTGATTTTTCCCATATTATCTTTTTCTTCAATGATAATAGTCGCACCGGTATCTTTTTGGATTTCCTGAATGACTTTTCCACCAGGTCCGATCACTGCTCCGATAAGCTCCTTAGGTATACTCATCATAAATGACCTAGGTGTATGAGGCTTGAGGTCTGGCTTAGGTGCTGAAATGGTCTTTTTGATTTCATTCATGATATGAAGTCTGCCTTCTTTTGCTTGATACAAAGCTTCCTTCAAAACACTATAATCAAGACCTTCCACTTTTAGGTCCATTTGACAGGCTGTGATTCCTTTTTCGGTACCAGTAACCTTGAAATCCATATCGCCAAGGTGATCTTCATCTCCCAAAATATCAGAAAGAATGGAATACTTGCCTGTCTTGGCATCGGATATCATTCCCATCGCTATTCCTGTTACCGGAGCTTTGATCTGAATTCCTGCATCCATTAAGGCCAAAGAACCTGCGCAAACAGTAGCCATGGAAGAAGATCCGTTTGATTCCAAGATATCAGAAACAATTCGGATTGTATATGGATTCTCATCACCTGAAGGAAGGACTTTTTTCAAAGCTCTCATGGCAAGGTTGCCATGGCCTACTTCTCTTCTACCAACTCCTCTGTTTGGTTTTACTTCACCTGTAGAGAATCCCGGAAAGTTGTAATGAAGATAGAATTTGTTATATCCTGAAATCATTGCTCCGTCGATCATTTGCTCATCCATCTTGGTACCTAGGGTACAGGTAGTAATGGATTGTGTTTCACCTCTTGTAAACACCGCAGAGCCATGGGCCGAAGGCAAATAGTCAATCACAGACCAAATAGGCCTGATCTCATCCAGTTTCCTACCATCCAATCTCTTTTTCTCATTCAAAGTCAAGTTTCTGGCAGCTTCTTTATGGATTTTTGAGAAATATGGACTTATCAAACTTGCCTCAAAACCATGTTCCGCGCCCAAAGAAGCAACGAATTCTTCTTTAACTGCTTTGATTAGGTCATATCTTTCAGATTTATTGGCAATCAACTTTGCCACTACCTCATAACACTTACCATACAAATCAGCATGCATTTTTTCATACAATGCAGTATCTGATTTTTCATGGTTATATTCTCTCTTCTTTTCTTTTCCAACTGCAATGGTCAATTCTTTCTGAATTTTGCAGTGTTTCTTTATTTCTTCATGTGCAAACTGGAGCGCTTCCACCATTTCATCTTCGGATATTTCATTGGCTTCGCCTTCTACCATCAAAATATACTCTTCGGAACCAGCCACGATAAACTCCAACGAAGCCGTCTCCAACTGTGCCGGTGTTGGATTGATCATCAATTTTCCATTGATTTTCCCAACCCTTACTTCAGAAATCGGTCCGTTGAAAGGAATGTCCGATACTGCCAAAGCTGCTGAAGCTGCAAGTCCCGCCAAACAATCCGGAAGAACCTCAGAGTCAGCAGACATCAAAGTAATGCCAATTTGGGTGTCAGCATGGTAATCATCAGGGAAAATAGGTCTGATAGCCCTGTCAACAATGCGGCTGATCAATATTTCATAGTCGGAAAGCCTTCCTTCCCTTTTCAAAAATCCTCCGGGAATTTTTCCCGACGCTGCAAATTTTTCTTGGTAATCCACAGACATAGGAAGAAAATCAACTCCTTCTCCCACTTCTTTTTTAGAAACAACAGTGGCCAACAACATGGCTTTTCCCATGCGGACAACTACTGCACCATCGGCTTGTTTTGCCAATGCCCCTGTTTCAATGATGATCTCCCTACCATCCTCGAGGACAATAGTTTTAGAAATTACGTTTGGTAACATACAATTTTGTAAATAGTAATAGGTGTAGAATAGTTATAAAAGTAAGGCTTAATATCAGGGGTAAATAAAAAAGTAAGGTTCTCCCATGAGAACCTTACAATGAATCGAGTTATTTTCTAATTCCTAATTCGGTGATAATAGCTCTGTATCTTTCGATATCATTTTTAACAAGGTAATTGAGAAGGCTTCTTCTTTTACCTACTAATTTCAAAAGACCCAATCTTGAAGAGTGATCCTTCTTGTTTGTTTTCAAATGGTCAGTCAAATGCTGAATTCTGAAGGTGAACAGTGCGATTTGTGATTCCGGGGAACCTGTATCGGTTTCAGCTTTTAACCTGCCATGATTTTTAAACAACTCCGCTTTTTTCTCTGATGTTAAATACATGCCTAGTTAATTATTTTAATTTTTAAAACAGGTACAAAGGTAAAGGTTATAATTGAATTTCAAAAATTAGGCCTGAGATTTAGCTTGTTTTACCAATAATTTGGCCTTTATCTTCTTAAAAAACTCTGTGTATGTATCCGGTTCAAACAACCTCGCGTCCTTTCTTGCTTGCCTTAGGAAGAAGAACCCAAATGGCAGCAAAACAAGATTTGAAAACCAGGTTCCAAATACGGTACTGGCTATTCCTTCTTTCGCCCATTTTTCACCTGTTATTGTCAACATGTAGAATAATATGAAAAAAATAATAGACATCAAAACAGGCATTCCCAAGCCTCCTTTTTTTATGATAGCACCTAATGGGGCTCCAATCATGAACATGACTATACACGCAAAAGCCGTGGTATATTTTTGATACCAAGCGATTTCAAACCGACGGAATTCCCTCTCCAATGCATCAATCTGTGTCAATTTTGTGCTAAAATTATTTTTTATAGTTCGCGCATTATTCATTCCAACAGTTGCAGCTTTTGAATTGTAATCTCCATTTTTAATTATAGAATCCAGTGCTGCTTTTTTTGCTTCAGTAAATACTGCTTCCTTTTGTTGGGTCGTTTTAACGTCCAATAAGTCTCCAGGGGAAACGATACTGTCTATTTTGGATTTGGAATTCAAAGTATCAACAGCAGCAGTTGGTCTATTCATTTTTAATACCTTTCTGTTGATTTTACGATTTGGAATATTCTTAGCAACTTTAATTGAGGAGTCATTGGACGCAACGGTGACCTTTTTATTAACAACAGGATCTTTGCCGGTCAAATCAGGAATAGAATCTTTTTGAAAAATCAACTCCCTATCTAAGGTATTAATGGAATCCGGGCCTTTTTGAAAAGCCATTAAGTTTAATGAATCCACAGATTGGGAAACTGATAAAGCGTTATTTTCCGCATTTTTTTGCAAGGCAGCTTTTGCAATCTTAACGGAATCATCTCTTTCCTTTCTCCTTACAATATCAGAAGGAGGAGATAATTTCCTATCCCTTGTAAAATAAGGAAAGGAAGATTCTGTATTGAGGTAATTGTAGTAGATAATCTGGTTGATTTCAGAATTCATGGAATCAAGCCCGAGTTTGAGTTGGGCAATGTTTTTTATTGATCGGTTAGTGGACCATAAATCCTCAGGGGTTCGGTTCAACTGAAACGAGGCAAGGTCAAAAACTATCTGATTTTCTGAAAAAATTGTTCTGCTGAGATCGGCAGGTTTTTCTGAAATTCCCCTTTGAGACCTTGATTCTTTATAACTCACCCCATTATACAAGGTCAACTTCATGTAGTTGTTGTTGAAAAATGGCTCCATCCTACCAGAATCTGCCAATATCACATTGATATTTCCCTGTCCATCAGCATGGTTGTAAATAATGATATCATTCAACCTTATCTCATCCAGCTTGCGGTTGACTTTGATACTGTAATTCGGAATTCCATTGTAAAAAACACCTTCTTTGATATCAAGTGCAGGCGACTTCATCCTGATATCATATAGAAGTCCAAATGTCTTGAGATTTACTTTTGGAACCAGATAATTATTGGAGAGAAAGGCGGCAATGGTCAGAAACAAAACAAAAACCCCGATTGGCATTAAGGCCCTGATCAAAGAAATACCGGCACTTTTCAAAGCTGTCAATTCAAAATGCTCTCCCAGATTTCCAAAGGTCATCAATGCGGAAAGCAACACTGCCAATGGTAATGCCATTGGGGAAATACTGATTACAAAATAGGAAAACAGCTCCATGTAAATCCAAAAGCTCAAACCTTTACCAAAGATTTCGTCGAAATATTTGAGCATGTTGACAGTGAGTAGAATAAAATCCACCACAACAAAAGTCAAAAAGAAGGGGCCTATAAAAGACCCCAAAATCAATTTATCTATTTTCTTCATTAATTATGAAAACCTTTACAAAGGATTGTAACGGCAAAGGTTGGAAATATTTTCAAAAGAAAAGAAAATGCAGTCATTTAACCACCAATAATTTCTTTAAGTGTGTGGATAAGACTTTCCCAAATTGATTCCAATTCATCATCGTCATAGGAATCACTGTAATCAATGACCTTCAGAAATATGGTTTGTGTCAATTCATTTTCATCCACTTTAAATTCAATAAATGAATGGTCCTTTTCTTCTTGGTCGTTTGGATCAAAAAATTCGAACTTCACATGGATGTTTGTTCTTAATGCCGTGATTCTTGCATGATGGTCCTCGCCATCAAAATGAAATTTGTATGTTTTATCTTCATTGATATTTACATCATCCGCAAACCATTCGGCCAAACCACTTGCCGTACTTAAATAGGGGAATAATATTTTCCTGGAAGTATTGATTTGATAATCAGCAACAAATTTATTTTTTACCATTATTACTTTATTTTAGTTAACAAAAAGTCACTTTTTTTGGAGCATTTTGTTTGCAATTCAAGACTTAAGACCTCATATTTGCAATCCGATTTGGCGAGGTAGCTCAGTTGGTTAGAGCGCAGGATTCATAACCCTGAGGTCAGGGGTTCAACTCCCCTCCTCGCTACACAAAGCTTCTCCTACTGAGAAGCTTTTTTTATTTCATCCATTTTATTACAACTTTCAGAGGATTCATATCCTGAGTGTCAAATTGGGTTCTCCCGATAGCTATCGGGATCCCCTCCTCGCTTCACAAAGCTTCTCTTTTGAGAGGCTTTTTTGCTATAAAAGCCATCTCTCAAAACCTTTTATGCAAGTTTTTATAAAATGGTTTTACTATATTTTGCACAATTGTAATATAGGAAAAAATCCCAATTAGACCTCAATTATTTAAGAAATAGGTATAAAAAAAAGCCCCAAAAAGGGGCTTTTTATATTTAAATAAGAAAGTGCGTTCTTATTTAACTTTTTCAACAACAGCTTTGAATGCCTCGGGATGGTTCATGGCCAAATCTGCAAGAACTTTTCTGTTCAATTCGATATCGGCTTTTTTCAACAAACCCATAAATTGGGAGTAGGAAATGCCAAATTGTCTGGCACCTGCATTGATACGCTGGATCCATAAAGCTCTGAATTCTCTTTTCTTTGCTTTTCTGTCTCTGTAAGCGTACTGAAGTCCTTTTTCGTACTTGTTTTTGGCTACTGTCCAAACGTTTTTACCTCTTCCGAAGTAGCCTCTAGTTGCTTTTAGGACTTTTTTTCTACGTGCTCTGGAAGCAACCGCGTTTACTGATCTTGGCATAATTTTTTGATTTTTTGACCCTTGGTGCCAACCTTTTTGTCAGTTGATCTTGTAGACCTAAGCGCCTGGTGAATAAATAAACCTAATTTTCAATTGAAACTAGAGATCGGATCAACCGATTCTCAACATTGCTTTTACTCTTCCTTCATCTGACTCGTGAACCATTCCCATTTTAGTAAGATTTCTCTTCCTTTTGGTTGATTTTTTTGTCAGAATGTGGCTTTTGTAAGCATGCTTCCTTTTGATTTTTCCGGTTCCCGTTAAGGTAAACCTCTTTTTTGCACCTGATTTTGTTTTTACTTTAGGCATAACTGTGTTTGTTTGTTGAAATTATTTCTTTGATGACTTCGGAGCCAAGAATAGAAACATACGCTTCCCTTCCAGTTTTGGAAGTTGCTCTACCTGAGCATACTCCTCCAGCTCTTGTGCAAATTTCAATAACAGCATCTCTCCTCTTTCCTTAAATACGATTGACCTTCCCACGAAATGGACATAAGCTTTTACTTTTGCCCCCTCCTTTAAGAAGTTGATCGCATGTTTCAATTTAAAATTGAAATCATGGTCATCTGTATTAGGTCCGAATCGGATTTCTTTGAGAACAGTCTTAGCAGCATTGGCTTTGATCTCCTTCTGCTTCTTTTTCTGTTCGTATTTAAATTTCGCATAGTCAATCACCTTACATACAGGTGGAGTGGCATTTGGAGAAATTTCTACGAGATCAAGTTCATTCTCTTCGGCTACTTTCAAGGCCTGAGCGAGTGTCAAAACAGCGTTTCCGCCTTCTACGTAGTCTCCTACGACCCTGACTTCTCTTGCTCTGATCCTGTCGTTAACCTTATAAGGTTCTTCTTGTCTCTGTCTGAACGGTGGTTTTCCTTTCAAATTCTTATGGTTATTTAATGAAATTGCGTGCAAATATCGGAATTAATTTGAGATTTAAAAAATCTGCTTCATTATTACCGATTAATTTAATTTTTTAGGGACTCTCCTATTATTCTTTTGAAATAGGATACAAATTCAGCAGGGGAAAGACTTCCAAGATCTCCTTCTCCGTGCTTCCTGACAGAAATTTTACCTTCCTGTTGCTCTTTCTCTCCCACGATAAGCATGAAAGGGATTTTCTTAACTTCTGCATCCCGAATTTTCCTTCCGATTTTTTCATCCCGGTTGTCAATCATTCCGATGATATCCTCATCCTCAAGGATTCCTTTTATTTCCTCTGCATATTCAATGAATTTTTCCGAAATCGGCAAAATTGTAATCTGCTCAGGAGAAAGCCAAAGCGGGAAATTTCCGGCACAATGCTCGATCAATACCGCCACAAATCTTTCCAAGGAACCAAATGGTGCCCTGTGAATCATGACAGGTCTGTGTTTTTGATTGTCTGAACCGATGTATTCCAATTGGAATCTTTCCGGAAGGTTATAGTCAACCTGAATGGTTCCAAGCTGCCATTTTCTTCCCAAAGCATCTTTGACCATAAAATCAAGTTTCGGTCCATAGAAGGCTGCTTCACCCAGTTCTGTGACAGTTTCCAATCCTTTCTCAGCGGCTGCTTCTACAATAGCAGATTCTGCTTTTTCCCAAGCTTCGTCTGTTCCGATATATTTTTCCCTCTTTTCAGGATCTCTCAAGGAAATCTGCGCTGTATAATCATCAAATCCCAAGGCTTTGAATACATATAAAACCAAGTCAATGACTTTAATGAATTCCTCCTTGACCTGATCAGGCCTGCAGAAAATATGCGCATCATCTTGGGTAAATCCACGAACTCTGGTCAATCCATGCAATTCCCCGCTTTGTTCGTATCGATAAACGGTTCCAAACTCTGCATACCTGATCGGAAGATCCTTATATGACCTAGGCTTGTGCTTGTAAATTTCGCAGTGATGCGGGCAATTCATTGGCTTCAACAAAAACTCCTCTCCCTCATTCGGGGTATGGATTGGCTGAAAGGAATCCTTCCCGTATTTCTCATAGTGACCGGAAGTTTCATAAAGTGCCTTATGTCCAATATGCGGTGTAACTACTTGTTGGTACCCTGATTTATCCTGGGCCTTCTTCATGAAGTTTACCAACCGCTCACGAAGCAGTGTTCCCTTTGGCAACCAAAGCGGTAATCCCATTCCGACTTTTTCGGAGAAAGTAAACAACTCCAATTCTCTCCCCAACTTTCGGTGGTCACGCTTTTTGGCTTCTTCAAGCATAAAAAGGTAATCCTGAAGTTCTTTGGCTTTTGGAAAAGTGATGCCATACAGACGGGTCAACATTTTGTTTTTTTCGTCCCCTCTCCAATAAGCTCCTGCAATATTGAGAAGCTTTACAGATTTGATAAAACCCGTGTTTGGAATATGCGGACCACGGCAAAGGTCTGTGAAGTTGCCCTGCTCGTAGAAAGTAATTGAACCATCTTCAAGGCCTTCCAACAAATCAAGTTTGTAGGGATCATTTTTTTCAGTGAAATAGGCTATTGCTTCTTTCTTAGGAACTTCCTTTCTGATAAAATCGCTTTTCAGTTTGGCCAATTCCATCATTTTGGCTTCAATCTTTTCAAGCTCAGAGCCGTCAAGAGATTTGTCTCCAAAATCCACATCGTAGTAGAATCCATTTTCGATAGGAGGACCTATTCCGAATTTTGTACCGGGATAAAGCGCCTCCAAAGCTTCTGCCATAAGGTGGGCGGAGGAGTGCCAAAAAGTGTTTTTCCCTTCTGTGTCATTCCAAGTCAAAAGTTGGACTTTGGAATCTTGGTGAATGGGCCTGCTGGAATCCCAAACCTCACCGTTTACTTTTGCTGCAAGTACATTTCTGGCTAGACCCTCGCTGATACTAAGTGCAATTTGTAGCCCTGAAACTCCTTTTTCATACTCCCTGACAGAACCGTCGGGAAGTGTAATGTTGATCTGTTGGTTAGACATTTAAAATTTTTACTTGATGAAACATCACACCTTTACAAACAGGTGTGTTTTTGAATTGCAAATATGCGAATTGCTGTTGGCTTTTTTTAGGATCAGAATAACAAAGTCAGAAAAAATGATATTTCTTATCGCAATGGCCTCTAATGTTTCTCATAGAGCGCAAGGGATTGAATTCTTAGGATTTCAAAATAGGGTTCTTTGCATCTTGGTGCCTTTGCGGGAAACTTAAATTTTTCCTATTTATTTTTGAAATTCAACCTATTCAATTCCGATTTCTAGTTCAGGCTTTTTTACAGAATAATCTGCGCACTTACTTTAACCCCAAACGAATTTGCACCCGGATTATCCAAATAGGTTAATCTATGGAAAAAATCTACCCTAAAAAACTTGAAAATGTTTTCAATGCCATACCCCACTTCAATGTAAGGCAGATCCTGATCCAATCTTCCAAAAGCAGGAATCGGATTTCCCTCTTCGTCCAGATCTGAGGAATTCGTCAGATTCTTGTCACTTACGCTTCCCCAAAGTACGTTTGCATTGGCCACTGCCCTCCATTTGAGTTTCTTGATCAACGGAATCCAATTCAATCCAAATCCCTCAAAAGAATGTCTGTAACTCAAACTTGCAAACCGGTCACTTGCAAATTCATTGAAATTCATCAGGTTAAATGCCACAGTGGTATAGAAAATTGTTTCGTTACCAATATGGTTTTCAAGTAAAGGATATGGTACTGTGCCACGGACAAAACCTGATCTGAGTTCATATCGGGAAACACCGACTAATCCAAGATTGAGTTTTTGGTAAATACTCATGACATATTTTTGATATTTGATATCTCCGCCGAGGCTATTGAGTCCTTGGGTAAACCTAAAGTCAAAAATCGGCCATTTGACCGGCCCAAGAGAAACCCTATAATTGTCATTGGTGATATTCACCTCATCTCTTCCATACCTCAAACCCAGATTTATTTGGGCTAGGTCAAATCTACTTTGGTAAGTTCCGGTCGATTCATCCAAATAATTGAAATCAAAAGTCGGGTCAAATTCTTTTCTCGTAAATCCGGCAGTCAGGTTAAATCCTTTGAAAACCTCACGCTGTGTAATAAATCTATAATACTTGGCGTAGTAGGCCTTATTTAAAGTCCCAAATCTGGAGGCGGCAAGGAAAATGCTGTTGAGCGAAAGGTTTTCTATCTCCAATCCGACCTGATCGATTTCCCTTTGGGTATTGACTTGAATGGTCGTCCATCTTTTTCGGTCAAGAATTTTGGTTCCTGAAATAAAATATTTCACTTGATTATCTGCAAAGCCATAAGCAAAGTATCCTGACAGGACGTATTTGTTGCTGAATTTGAGATTGGTACGCAATCCTGCACCCAATCTTAAGCCTTCGATATTGTTATAATTGACAAGTCCGGTCCAGGGACCCAAGTCTACTTTCCCGACTGGCAAGAAACCGGTTCCCAAAAATTTGAGTCCTTCAGAATAAAACCTGATGATTGGAATCCTGCTGAGTGTATCTACCATCTGACGGGAGACGATTTCTTGATCTGAGAGCGGTTCGGGCCTCACTTTCTGCCAAAATTCCTCTGTTCCCTTGTCAAAATCTTCTTTCAGCTGAATGGCTTGAAAATAAAAACTTGGAGGCAATGGATTGTTCACTGTGAAATTGGCGCCTGAATTATAAAATTTGGCCAGCAATCCAACCGTATTGTCCGTGATCTTGGATATCTTGATCAATACCCTTGTCTTGGAAGGAAGCAATGGACCTGCGTCGGTCGCGACTAACTCCTGTTGGATTTTGATTCTTTCAATGAAGTTAAGGTTAGCAGATTTGGGAATGGTCAGATCGACCTGCTTGAGTGCATAATCTTCCTTTTTGATCCAAATGGTGCCGGTGAATGCCAAATCCTGTTCCCGGAGCGGATATACCTTTAACATGTAGCAAAAGTCCTCTCCGACCATCACGGAATCCATCAGGTCATAATCATAGAATGACTTCCAACCGTCAGCTATCGGGGAGACAAATTCCTTTTCCACGATCGTGAGCCAATTCCTGTAAAAATTATACTCTTGAAATGCCGAGCCCGTGATCTGCGAAACAGTAGTTCCGTCTGTAATCCCGACGCCGCTCAGTTTCGAATTTTCAATAATCTCTTTTTTCAAAAGCGGATCTGTCCGGAAATAGAATTTAGAGTAGGTTTCTGAAAAGAAAACAGGAAGGATTTTTTTACCTTCATCATTGGTCAGCTGCTTGATGCTGTCCATGACAGCGATCACTTTTTTGACCTGATTTCTTTCCTGAAAAGCCCCTTCCACCTCATCCAGATCCAGTTCTATTTTGGTATAGTTATCTGATTCGTAAGCCGTTAAATTTCTTTTATCAAATTTTTCTTTGGATTCCACGGCTTTTCTGATGATGGCAAATGCCGGGTTTTCCCCCGATTCGAAGACAAATTCTGAAAGGTTAAATGTGGAAGGAAGCAATTGAAAATTGATGACTATAGATTGGGAATATACAATCGGCTTAGTCTGTGAAACAAAGCCAACATAACTCACCTGAATACTGTCCGCCTTGATGGAAGTAGTAATGACATAATTGCCCTCAAAATCTGTGGTAATTCCGACCTGAGTTCCTTTCAAAATTACACTCGCAAAAGGTATAGGATCTCCCGTTTCAAAGTCAGTTACTTTTCCTTTAATAATGGACTGTGAAAACGTCAATGTCAAAAATCCAAAAAATACAATCACGAATAAAAATACTCTTTTCATAATGGTTTATAGGTACGGCTCAAAACACGCAGTTATCGTCGAAAAGTTCTAATTAGCGTTCTTTTTTTGTAATGGATATGAATTTGTCCAGCTTTCTTGTTACAAAATTATCCTGTTCAAAAATAAATCGCATCCTTATATTTGTCTGCAATATTATAGAAAATGACATACGATATCATCATCATAGGCGGAGGAATTGTCGGTTTGGCAACAGGTTTGAAAATCAAACAACAAAAACCTGATCTGAAAATCGCCATTCTGGAAAAAGAATCCGAAGTAGCCAAACATCAGACCGGCAATAATAGCGGAGTGATCCATTCGGGTCTTTATTACAAACCGGGATCACTCAAAGCCATCAACTGCATCAACGGCTACCATGAACTGATCAAATTTTGTGAAGAGGAAAATGTTCCTTTTGAGCTGACCGGAAAAGTCGTTGTCGCTACCAAACAAGAGCAGATACCGATTCTTAACGGATTATTGGAGCGCGGTCTTCAAAACGGACTTACCGGGACAAGGTCCATTACCTTGGATGAGTTAAAGGCATACGAACCCTACTGTGCCGGAGTGGCTGCCATCCATGTGCCCCAAACTGGAATTGTTGATTACAAAGTGGTTGCAATGGCTTATGCCGCAAAATTTGAATCTGTGGGTGGGGAGATTTTTTTGGAACATAAAGTGGATCAAATCAAGACTTTAAATGGTGTCTCTTATGTTAGGACAGCCTATCATGAATTCTCCTGTAAATTAGTCATCAATTGCGCAGGACTTTATTCCGACAAAGTGGCCCAAATGAATCAAGAAGAAGAGATTGATGTCAAGATCATTCCATTCCGAGGAGAATATTACAAAATCAAAAAAGAAAGGGAATACCTGGTCAAAAACCTGATCTATCCTGTTCCGGACCCAAATTTCCCATTTTTAGGGGTTCACTTTACAAGGATGATGAAAGGTGGTGTCGAGGCCGGACCAAATGCTGTATTGGCATTCAAAAGGGAAGGATATAAGCGAACTGACATCAACTTCTCAGAGCTTGCAGAAACCTTGTCTTGGCCGGGATTCCAAAAAGTGGCGGCAAAATACTGGAAGACCGGAATGGGCGAAATTTACCGTTCTTTTTCCAAAGCCGCTTTCACAAAGGCATTGCAGGAACTGATTCCCGATATCAATGAATCTGACCTAGTCGATGGTGGCGCCGGTGTGCGTGCCCAAGCCTGCGACCGTACAGGTGGATTATTGGATGATTTCAGTATCAGGGAAAATGAATTTGCGATCAATGTCCTAAATGCCCCCTCTCCTGCTGCGACGAGTTCTTTATCGATTGGCGGTACTGTCTGTGAATTGGCTTTAAAGAGGTTTGGGAAGTAGGGTCGTCACTCTGAGTGAAGCGAAGAGTCTCACCTAAATTTTGTGAGATCCTTCAGTCGTACCTCCCTCAGGATGACGAATACCCAAAATTTCATTCCCCTTCTGAATGTTATCGAAAATCTTAAATATTTAGAATATTTACCTACTTCAAAGCCGGCAACAAATATTTCCAGATCAGATTAATTTCACCCTGCATATCCTGAATGTTTGCTGTTGCGACAATGACAGCATCTTTTTCTGGTAGAACCAATACGAATTGACCATTGGCCCCATCTGCGCGGTAGGAATTGTGGCGGCTTCTCCATAATTGGTACCCATATCTCTGAAGCCAATCACTGTCTTTGGCCTTTACTTTGAGGTTTTCTCTTTTGACTCCTGCAGGTAGCGAAGCAACTTGGGCAGTACTTGCCTCTTCTATCCAAGCTTCTGAAAGCAACTGTTTGCCGTTCCATTTACCTTTTTGGAGATAAAACTGTCCCAACTTGGCCAGATCTTCAGTTTTCAGATGAAGTCCCCAACCACCGACAGGTATTCCCTGCGGACTCTCCTCCCACCTTGCAGCAACTATTCCAAGCGGCCTGAACAATCTTGGTTGCAAATAATCTATAACACGTTCTCCGGTTACCTGCTGCAAAATTGCCGAAAGCATGTACGTCGCCACACTGTTGTAAACATATTGGGTTCCCGGTTTATGTTCTACAGGTGTTGCCAAAAAAGCAGTCACCCAATCATTATCTTTATCGGCACGGATAGCACGGGTAGGATCTGTATCATGTCCGGCAGTCATCGTCAGCAAATGCCTGATTTCCATATTTTTTAGATTTTCACTTACCTCGGCAGGGAGTTTTTCAGGAAAAAATGAAATGACTTTGTCGCTGACTTTCAGCTTTCCTTCTTGAACAGCAAAACCAATTGCCGTTGAAGTGAAAGTTTTGCTTACAGAATGAAGGACATGTGGTTTGTTGGAAGCATTCTCCCCAAACCAATATTCCGCGACAACCTTGCCATGCCGAACAATCATCAAACTATGGAGATCCTGTCCGCTTGCTTTTACTGCTTCGAGGTAATTGGCAATATTTTTTGGATTGACTTTTTCTGCTTCTGCTGTACTTCTGGGTAATGCTTTAACCAATGAGGGAAAATTGACAAGTTCAATCCCCTTTTCGGAAATGGCTTTCTTGACCTTTTCGCTTGTCCATGTATCAGTTACACCCTGACGGTCCACGCCAACTTCTTCGTAGCCAATATGTCCCACGCCTTGCATTTCAATATTGTCGTAGGCAGGATGGTCCACAAACATATAACTCTTGCCGGGCTCAAGTTTGTCCAGCATGCGGAGAAATGCGGCTTCTTTTTCTGCTGAGGTTGTTTTTGCCCCATCATAAGAAACTCCCGAAATCCCCAAACCTTGCATTACTGACCTTCCCATCACCGGCAGGTCATATTCCACAGACAATCGGTTCACCATTTCCACTACTTTGGGATCAAAACCTGTCGAACCCATATGTCCGGAAAGGTGGCTGATTTGGGGAACTTCCTTGAGAGCAAAATCAATCTGTGCCCTGAATTCCCGTTCAATTTCTTCCAGATTCCATTTGTTTTCAGTAATTGCCAAGCCTGGATAGTTCTTGTTTGGCCCCATCATCGGGAAAAAATAACCGTTATCGTCCACCAGACTTGGACAATTTGTCAACGGTCTCCATTTGATATTGTCCCATTCGCTGGTGATGACAAGATGAAGCCCCACATCGATTCCGGTATGTTTTCTGAGCATTTGGGCAGCTTCCGGAAACCATGGAGTGACAACCATCAGCTCTATGGAAGTCTCAATGCCATTTTCATAAGTTTCAATACTCGCCAGGTTGGCCGATCGAGACGAACCCATGTCATCTCCCCTCACAATCAACTTTGTTCCCTGGATTTGCTGTGCTGAAATGGATAGGGAAAAAAGCAGCAGCAGGCCTAGGGCCGAGAGTTTTTTGAAAGTATTCATATCTGAAATCTGTTTTTGGGTAAAATAGATTAATTGCTTGTTAATTCTTGGTTCAACTTTTTTGAACACATTCTATATAGAATTCGAAAATAAAGCCAAAAGCAATTAGTATTACTACCGCTCAAAGCATTTGCAAGAACAAGCTTATCCTGAAGAGGCAGTCAGGAATCTAGTGGTTGAACTTTCCAAATCTGAAGTAAGAATCATAAAAAACTGATCTATTAATAAATCCACAACAGATTTTCTTCATATTTTAATAATTAAGTTTTCTTTTCAACTTCAAACTAATATATTTAAGAATCCATTTACTCATTTATTTTTTTCCCAATGCATAAAAAAAGCTTTACTGAACGCGACATATGTACCAAATTTATCACTCCTGCACTTATTAAAGCAGGTTGGGATATTCAAAAGCAGGTCCGCGAAGAAGTGTTTTTTACTGATGGTAGAATCATCGTTCAAGGCTCTCTCCACACCCGAGGAAAAAGAAAGCGTGCCGACTACATCCTTTACTATAAAAATAACATTCCCATTGCCATCATAGAGGCGAAGGATAATAATAAAGGCGTGGGATCCGGAATGCAACAAGCCCTGGAATATTCCGAAATACTTCAGCTTCCATTTGTCTTTACCTCAAATGGGGATTCATTTGTCTTTCATGACAAAACCAATCATGAAATAAGGGAGAATGAAATTCCTATGGATGAGTTCCCCTCTCCTATTACTCTTTGGGAAAAGTATCTTGATTTTAAAGAAATAACCTCTCCAAAAGAGAGGGAAATTGTAGCGCAAGACTATTATACTGACGACTCCGGCATGAACCTGAGATATTACCAGGCAAATGCAGTGAATAGGACGATTGAGGCCATCGCCAAAGGACAAAATAGAATCCTGTTGGTCATGGCTACAGGAACAGGAAAAACATACACTGCCTTTAACCTGATCTGGAGACTTTGGAAAACAGGGATCAAAAAGCGGATTCTTTTTCTAGCAGACAGAAATGCACTTCTCACCCAGACGAAAAATGGAGACTTCTCCCCTTTTGGAAATGATATCATGCATATCATCAAAAACCGCAAAATTGACAAATCTTACCAAATCTACTTTGCACTGTACCAAGGGTTGACAAGCAATGAAGAGGAAAAAAATGCCTACAAGGAATTCAGCAGGGACTTTTTTGATTTGATTGTAGTGGATGAGTGTCACCGAGGTTCTGCCTCTGAAGCCTCAGCTTGGCGGGAAATTTTGGACTATTTTCAGGGAGCCACACAAGTCGGAATGACTGCCACTCCGAAGGAAACCAAAGACATCTCCAATATGGACTATTATGGAGAACCAGTCTATACTTATTCCCTCAAACAGGGAATTATGGATGGTTTTTTGGCTCCCTACAAGGTAGTAAGAATCACCACCAATCTTGACGAAGGTTGGAGGCCTGCCTATGGTATGTTGGATAAATTTGGCAATGAAATCAAAGACAGGATCTATAACCTGAAAGATTATGACCGCAAAATGGTCATCGACCAGCGAACCCAGCTAATTGCTGAAAAAATCACAGAGTTTTTAAAAGCAACCGATAGGTTTGCCAAAACAATTGTCTTTTGTATTGATATAGAACACGCCCAGCGAATGCGACAGGCACTGATCAATGCGAATGCAGATCTTGTTTCCCAACACCCCTACTATGTTGTCAAAATCACCGGTGACGATGAAGTAGGCAAACGGGAGTTAGACAACTTTACAGACGTAGAAGAACGCTTTCCCGTCATTGCTACCACATCCAAAATGCTGACTACAGGTATTGACACCAAAATGGTCAAACTGATTGTACTTGAAGCCAACATTGCTTCGATGACTGAATTCAAGCAGATTGTAGGAAGAGGCACGCGAATTCGGGAAGCCGAAGGAAAGCTTTATTTTACTATTATGGATTTCCGAAAAGCCACCAATCTCTTTGCGGATCCGGATTTTGATGGGGAACCTGTTCAGATCTACGAACCTGAACTGGATGAATCTCCAGTACCTCCGACTTATCCAGAAATGGGAGATGATGAAAATGACAATCAGGTCAGGGAATCTGATCCCCCTGAATATGAAACTCCTCAAAATGATATCCTGATTCATGAACCCGATCCTGATCTCGAGCCCAAAAAATACTATGTCAATGATGTAGAAGTCAAAGTCATCAATCAACGAATCCAATACTTTGGAGCTGATGGCAGGTTGATCACGGAATCTTTGAAAGATTATACCCGAAAAAATATAGATCAGAATTTCGGTTCACTGGATTCATTTATTCTGCGATGGACCAAGGCTGATAAAAAAGAAGTCCTTTTGGCAGAATTGGCGGAGCAAGGGATTTTATTGGAAGCTCTTCGAGAGGAAGTGGGTAAAGAAATGGATGATTTTGATCTGATCTGTCATATTGCTTTTGACCAACCGGCACTCACCAGAAAAGAACGTGCCGACCAAGTGCGCAAACGGAATTACTTTGCCAAATACAGTGAAAAAGCACAGGCGGTACTCAATGCGCTCTTAGACAAATATGAAAAAGAAGGAATCACGACCATTGAACAAGGTTCAATCCTTAAAATACAACCTATCAATCAATTGGGATCCCCTGTGGAATTGGTAAGGGCATTTGGAAAAGGGAAGGATTTTGAGAATGCAATAAAGGAATTGGAAAAGGAAATATATTTTAGCGCTTCATGAATGAATCTCCGACTGAAAAAGATTTCCTGAATCTTTTGAATGATGCTTCTTTTGAACGGATTGAATTGGAACTTCAATCAGCAAACTTCTTTGATATATTAAATGCTACCAAAAGTGAGGTAAGGCACTCTAATTTTTTGGCTTGGATATTAGACCCAAATGCCAATCATGGATTAGGAGAAATGGTACTCTTGAGATTTCTAAGAGATATTTTCTCTAGTGAGCGTGTGGTTGGATTATACGGTCCTGAAGCAGATACCCTTGATTTTAGATCTGCGGAACTAAGACGGGAATGGCAAAATATTGATTTGTTAATTGTACTCGACAAGATTGTCGTCGTTGTGGAGAATAAATGGGATTCATCAGAACACTCTCTTCAATTAACCAAGTATAGAAAAGTAATTGAAACTCATTTTCCAAATCACAAAAAGGCATTTGTGCTTTTGACAAAAGAAGGAACTGAAGCTAAAAATGAAGAGGACAAAAATTATTATATCGAATACAACTATATCCAAATTGCCCAGATTCTGGAAAGAATCATGGCAGTTTACAAGCCCCAAATCAACAACCGCACCTTTTTGTATTTGGAAGATTACCTCAAAGTTTTAAAACGAAACATCATGCAAGAAGACCATCTGAATGAATTGGCTGTCAAACTTTATCAGACCCACAGAAGGGCATTGAACTTTATTTTTGAAAACAAACCTGATCTTCAAAAAGAAATTCAGAAGCTTTTAATTGAGGTTTTAAAGGACTTTTCATTTGTTCTTGGCAGTACAAGTAAATCTTATGTCCGTTTTCTAACAGAAGATCTTCGTAAAGTCATTCAATCACACAATCAATCTAATGGTTGGCTTAATCGGGAAGTTTTTCTTTTTGAATTAGTCATTAATGCAACTGATAAAGATGTCAGGATTGTCTTTAAACCGGTGATTTCTCCTGGTGATAATCCTATCCGAGATGAATTTGCCAAGAGCATCAGCATGGTAGAAGGCGCTTCCATACCTTATGGTAAACTATGGCTCGTCCATTTTATTCAGGACAAAAAGATTTCAAGAGCAAAATTTGACGAGTTGGGCGACGAGGAAAGAAAAGAAGAATTAAAAAAATTCATTGGGAATTGCATTCCCACCATCGAAAAAGTAGAAAAGGCATTATTAGCCAATCCAGAAATTAATAAACCTAAATGACAACAATCACAACCAATATCAAAGGCATCCGCGATATCATGCGGAAAGACACAGGAGTAGATGGAGATGCACAGCGCATCTCGCAGATGGTCTGGATGCTCTTTATGAAGATTTTTGCAGATAAGGAAGAAGAATGGGAAATCACCATTGAAGACTATAAAAGTCCCATCCCAGACCGATTCAAATGGCAAAATTGGGCCGGAAATGAAGAAGGTCTGACCGGAGATGCCCTGATGGAGTTTATCAACAATGAGTTGTTTCCTGCCTTGAAAGAACTTGATTTCACCATCAGTCCTCAGGCCAAGATTATCCGTTCGGTCTTCGAGGATACTTACAATTACATGAAAAACGGAACGCTCTTCCGTCAGGTCATCAATCAGATCAACAGGATCGACTTCAACAGTTCCAAAGACCGTCACTTATTCAATGACCTTTATGAAACGATTCTGAAGGAATTGCAGTCGGCGGGTTCATCGGGAGAGTATTACACTCCTCGGGCAGTGACACAGTTTATGGTGGACATCATCAATCCACAACTCAAAGAAACCGTTCTTGACCCTGCTTCCGGTACGGGGGGATTCCTGACCTGTACCATAGACCATAAAAAACAACTGGTCCAAAACGACCAAGACGAGCGGGACCTTCAGGCAACTATCAGAGGAATCGAGAAAAAGCCTCTACCCCATTTGCTTTGTACAACCAACCTGATGCTGCATGGCTTTGATGTGCCTGCGGTGCGGAGGGACAATCTGCTCAGTAAACCCTATGCAGACTGGGGAGCGGGTGACAAGGTGGATATCATCCTCACCAACCCGCCTTTTGGTGGTGTGGAAGAAGACGGAACTGAAACCAATTTCCCTCAGAAGTTCCGAACCAAGGAAACAGCCGATCTATTCTTGGCCTTGATTATCCGGTTGCTGAAAGATGGCGGTCGAAGTGCAGTGGTCTTGCCTGATGGGACGCTTTTTGGTGAAGGTGTGAAAACGCGGATCAAAGAAGAACTGATGGAGCGCTGCAACCTGCACACCATCGTGCGTCTTCCCAATGGCGTATTCAATCCCTATACAGGGATCAAGACCAATTTGCTGTTCTTCGAAAAAGGAACGCCAACCAAAGACATCTGGTATTTTGAGCATCCCTATCCGGATGGAGTGAAAAGCTACAACAAAGGCAAACCCATCCATATCAAGGAATTTGATCTGGAAAAAGCCTGGTGGAATAACAGGGAAAATGAAGCCTACAGCCAATTTGCTTGGAAGGTCTCTGCCGAGGAAATTAAAAACCGTGGATATAACCTGGATATCAAAAATCCCCATCAGGAGGCCGATAATCTGGCTAGCCCGGAAATCCTGCTGAAGAAATTTCAGGCAAGCGAAAAGATGATCGCAGAGATTCAGGACGAGATTATAAAAGTACTAACAGAAGCACTCCGATAGATGATGCAGTTATTAGAACATTTTAAGGAACTGACCCTTCATCCCAAAAACGCCCAAGAGCTGAAAGGATTGATTTTGCAATTGGCAGTACAAGGGAAACTGACAAAGAAATGGCGTGAGGAAAATCCTGGTGTGGAGCCTGCTTCGGTTTTGTTGGAAAGGATTAATGATGAAAAAGAAATACTTATAAAGGAAAAGAAAATCAAAAAGGAAAAACTTTTTCCTGAGATTTCTGAAGAAGATATTCCTTATAAATTACCTGAGGGGTGGATTTGGTCTAGATTAGAGGAAATTGTTACACTTAAAAGTGGTACTTCATTTAATAGTACATTAGAATTAACAAATGGAGATTTTATGTATGTAAAAGTAGGAGCAATGAATCTACCAGGAAATGAAATTGAAATAACTACCTCAAATTTGTATATTAATTCAGACCCAAAATTGAACAAGGCATTGATTCCAACTAGAAGTATCATCTTCCCTAAGCGAGGGGGTGCTATAGCTACAAATAAAAAACGCCTAGTATTTCAACCAATTCATGTAGATCTTAATACAATGGCAATTACCTGCCTAGAGAATTTTAATTTCATGTATTTGAAACATTGGTTTAACTCTATTGATTTATGGACTCTCAACAATGGGACTAGTGTTCCTCAAATAAATAATAAAGATATAGCTCCATTGTTAGTTTCAATCCCTCCCTTAGAAGAACAAAAAGCCATAGTAGAAGTAGTCAACCAACTCTTTGCCGAAGTCGAGCAATTGGAAGCCTTGACCCAGGAGCGGATTCAGTTGAAGTCAGATTTTGTGACTTCCGCCTTGAATCAGTTGACCCAAGCTGCAGAACAGGATACCGCTAGTCAGTGGGCATTTTTACAGGAATATTTTGGCACCTTCTTTAACGAAAAAGAAAACATCAAAAAACTTCGGGAAGGCATTTTGCAATTGGCTGTTCAGGGGAAGTTGACTAGGGATTGGCGAGTGATCCGACAAGCACTAGGAACCCCTACAGAACCTGTTTCTACCCTACTTGAAAATATTAAAAAAGAAAAATCAATTACAGAAATTTCAATTGATAAAATCCCTTATCAATTGCCCAAAAGTTGGGAATGGAGTAGGTTTTATGTGGTCGCTGCTTTAAAGCATGGACATCAATTTCGACAGTTTGATTTTGTAGAAAAAGGCATACCTGTCGTTAAAATCGGTCAGTGTAAACCTGATGGCACACTCGATTTATCTAAGGCTGATTATATTGATATTTCGAGAAAAAGCGAGTTTAAAGATGTATTAATTGAAAAAGGTGATCTATTAATGGCGCTAACCGGTGGAACGCTTGGAAAAGTAACAAGAGTTGATAAAGATTATGGTGTAATAGTTCAAAACTATCGAGTTGGTAATTTCTATGCAGATAGTCGAATATTAAGTCTTGATTTTTTAAATGTAATTCTTGAATCGGAGCTTTTCCAAGGATTGGTAAGAGATAGAATCAATCAAAATGCGCAGCCAAATATTGGTAAAGACAATATTGAAAAAATATTATTGCCTATTCCGCCCAAAGAAGAGCAAAAAGCCATTGTAGAAAAAGTCAATTCATTAATGGCTTTATGCGATAATCTTGAACAAGAAATAGAAACCCATCAAACCACCCTAGAACAATGGATGCAGAGTTGTTTGAGGGAGGTGGTAGGATTTTTTCCTTCGGAAGATAAATCTATTGAGAAGGAGGTCTTTAATGCTTGATAATTTAAGAATTCCAGATTTAAGTGGATTAACGCATATGGAAACACCTCAAATTGATTACTCAATTTTTGATAAGTATAAAGAAGTAAATAGGCTTATCATTATTGGAAATGGATTTGACCTAGCCCATGGGTTGAAGACTAGTTTTAAGGATTTTATAGAAGATTACACTCTTAAAATTTTGAATGAATTAAAAAGAAATTATCATTTTGAAGACGGATTATTATCAATTACCTCAAAAGCAAATTTTGAAGAATTAAGAAGTAATTTGAATACTCTTGATAAATCTGAGGTGTATAAAATCTTTATTTACTTATTAAAAGGAAATCAGAGGATCGAAATTGAGCATCAATCAGAATTCTTAAAAAACATTATATTGTCAATTCAAAATAAATCATGGGTTGATATTGAATTGGTGTTTTTCGAGCTATTGAAAGACGCAAGTAAGAATAACGATTCAAAAAATATTGAGCAAATTAACAATGATCTAAATTCCTTAAAACAACTATTAAAGGAGTATTTAAAGGAAGAGGTAAGTAAACAAAGGATTAAACCTTCCAGAAAGTTACTAAGCCAATTTTTAATGGAAATAGCAAAACATGAAACTATTCCAAATACAATTGAACATGACGAACAGCCAAATTCAATATGTGTTTTAAACTTTAATTACACGTCCCTTGCACTTGACTATTTGGAGCATATGAAATCTTTTCCAACCACATATATTCCAATTCATGGAGAATTAGAAGGAGACGATATAAACAAGCAAGGTTTAGTATTTGGTTATGGAGATGAATTAGATAAGGATTATTTAGAGTTTGAAAATATGAACAATGACTTATTATTTGAGCACATAAAATCTTTTAAATATTTACATTTTGATCATTATAGGAGTCTTTTAGAATTTATCAATAGTAAACCTTTTCAAGTTCATCTATATGGTCATTCTTGCGGTTTATCAGATCGGACATTACTTAATACAATTTTTGAAAATGAAAATTGTATTTCAATAAAGAACTTTTATTATTCCAATAGTGGTAAAGACGATTACGAGCAAAAAAGTTATGCAATAGCAAGACACTTCAAAAGTAAAGCAGATTTACGAGCGAAAGTCGTCAACAAAACGAAATGTGAACCGATGATACAACCTAAGGATGAAATCTAGTAAAATTAAATATATCTCTCCAACTCCACATCCGACATCTCATAGTATGTTTGCCCATTGAGTTCCCTACCAGCTTTTTTCTTGTTCTTACAACCCATCGTCTGATTTTTCATTTTTTCTGCCTCCATCTTCGTCATCAGCGGTAGTTTTCTTTGCGTTATTTGAGTTAATTATAAAGAACATTTAATATAGTTTAACCCCATTTCCCCTTGATTCAAAGTTATACCAGTCCTAAGTCTCTCCTAAACCATAGTAGACTCCCATCTGCCCATCAGTTACCTGTTGACCAATCATTGACCAATCCAACTCCAATCAAACACCAGTCCCTAAGCAATTTATTTTTGGTAAGTGGAGCATAAAGCATGTTGTGTTTAAGTAAAAATACTACCCCTTATTTGGTAGTTTCAATTAATTATTTATAAATTAAGTTTTAACTTTTAAACACCACCCAAATGGCAAGTGTAAATGATTCATCCGGAGGAACATTCAATGGTAAAGTTGGCGGATTGGTATATTACCAGGTTGGAGGAAAAACCTATGTCCGACAAGCACCACCCAAGCAGACAAAAGCAAAAAAGGAAAAGACATCTGAGCTCAAAATGCTATACCAGAGTAAAATGACTTTAACCCAAAGACATTTGAAATCGCTTAAAGGAGCCATAGCTTTTGGGTTTCAGAATGAGGCAGTTGGAGCCAGAAGGCCATTCCATGCCTGTGTTTCCTACACTTTAAACAATTCCTTCATTGCAGATGGCAAATACTTTGCCTTAGACCCTTCACTTCTTAAGATCAGCAGAGGGAATCTTTTACCACCCCAAAATCCAAAAGCAGAAAAAACAAACGATGGTATTTTGGTCACCTGGGATAACAATTCATATGTATCCAATTCAAAACCTTGGGACAAGGCTTTTATAGTCCTGCATAATCCTGAAAATATGATATCGGAACTTGTCATATTTGGCAATGACAGGTCATCTGAAAGTGAAATTTTTCCGCTATCAGTTAACAGGCTAAAAGACAAATGGCATGTATATCTTGCTTTTAGCCAGGAGCAGACCAAAAGTGCAGAAATGCTACTCTCCGATTCGGCTTATTTGGGGTGCTTATAGATGAATAAAATTATTATAACTCGGAACTCTTTGCGAATTCTCCGGCTACCAATGACGATTTGTCGGGGGACGTCACTCTGAGTCTCAAACATTTAGAAAATGTTGAGAATAGGAATGACGGTTGGTCTTGCGTCATCTTGAATACGAGGTCCGAGGATGAAAGATCTCAGAAAAATGAGACCCTTCGCTTCACTCAGGGTGACGACCAAGAGATTCACGTCATTGGTAGAGTAGCGAAGAGTCTCCCCTAAAATAAAGGGATCCTTCAGTCGTACCTCCTTCAGGATGACGCGACCCTAATAGTCATCACCTTTCTGAAAATAACATTTTTAAGGACTCTGGATGACAAATGCTTGAAACAGAATGATCTAGCATATCCATTGGATATTTGTCGACACCAAATCAATCAGCTGGCGAAAGGGCCGAATTGTTTTAAACTTTCTTCAATTAACCAACCGGCAAATTCAAAAACTCCAAAAACCTGTACTCCGCCCATGTAAATTCCTGACCGGGAACCAAAAATCCGGTGTGTCCTCCCCTATTTGGCATTTCAAGAAAAATATGGGGATGTGTTTCGGCAAGCTTGACGGGAAAGCAGCGGTCCATGATCAGCGGATCATTGAGTGCATTGATGATCAGAGTCGGGATCTGGATATGTTCCATCCAATTGTCGGCACTGACGCTTCGGTAAAAATCCTGCGCATCCCTGAATCCATGAACTTTGGCGGTAAAGTGGGTATCGAATGTGTCAAAGTCTTTGACTGATTTGAGCAAATCCAAATCTACCAACCCAGGAAACTGTTCCCCTTTCACCTGCATTTTAGCTTTCAGCTTGCTGAGAAACCTGTTTTTATAAAATGCATTTCTCTTTTCTCTCAATGTTGCTGCCGAATCAGGCAGGTTGCAGGGAGTGGAATAAACGGCGGCTCTTTTGATTTTTGAATTAAGGTCAAGGCCATTTTCTCCCAAATATTTCAAAGTCTGTGCCCCTCCCATACTGATTCCTGCCAGATAATAGGATTCGTAAGTATGGGATTTTTCGACATGGTCGATGACAGTTTTAAGATCGTAAGATGCACCATGATGGTACAAGATAGGTCCCTTGTTCATCTCTCCGCCACAGGACCTATTGTTCCAGGCCAAAGCATCAAAACCGTGTTGGTTGAATAATTTGGCCAATCCCATGGCATAGTGCCTGTCCGAACTTCCTTCGAGGCCATGTGAAATGATGAGTAGTTTTTTGCTTCCGATTATGGACCAATCAATGTTTAAAAAATCCCCATCAGGAGTATTGATCTTTTCCCTCGAATATTGGATCCCTTGAATTATTCTAAAAATACTGGGTATGATCGTTTCCAAATGCCCGTTGAAAAGGAATTTGGGAGGCTTACCATAGGTGGACTTTCCAATCAAAGGCATAAAAAAGGAGAAATCAGTTTGGCGAAAATAAAAACATATCCACAAAACAGGGAATTATTTGTTTTATTTGGTTTACAAAAATAAATCAATCACAATGAAATTGATCAAAAATACCTTATTCCTTCTGATTATGTCCTTCTTCATTACTGATATTTTGCCGGCACAGTCTGTTGATGCTTACATTGACGGGATCTATCCCGAACTCGATGGGCTTTATAAACACCTGCACCAAAACCCTGAACTTTCCCTTCAGGAAAAAGAAACTTCTGCACGCATTGCAAAGGAACTCAAAGCCATTGGCTATGAAGTAACCGAAAATATTGGCGGGTATGGCGTTGTCGGGGTGTTCAAGAACGGTCCCGGACCTGTATTGCTTATCCGTTCGGATATGGATGCTTTGCCTATGGAAGAAAAAACCGGGCTGCCTTATGCCTCGGTAAAAAAAGGGATCAGCAATGACGGAAAGGATACTTTCATCGCCCATTCCTGTGGACACGATATCCACATGACGGTATTTATCGGGACAGCCAAGATGATGATGGAATACAAAAACTCCTGGAGAGGAACCTTGCTGATGGTCGGGCAACCTTCAGAAGAAAACGGAATGGGTGCCTGGAATATGATGAATGACGGGCTCTACAAAAAATTTCCCCATCCCGATTTTGCCATCGCATTGCATGATGACCCATTTCTTCCCGCTGGAAAACTTGGCTATAAGGAAGGTGCGCTGATGGCAGGTGTCGACATGATGAATGTGACAGTAAACGGAGTCGGTGCACATGGGGCTGCGCCCCATACAGGAATTGATCCAATCGTATTGAGTGCGCAAATGATTCAGGCTTATCAAACCATCGTCAGCAGGAGAATCGCACCGATGGAACCTGCGGTGGTTACAGTAGGGTCTATTCATGGCGGTTCGGTCCATAACATTATTCCTGACCAAGTGATCATGCAACTTACCTTGAGGTCATATTCCATGGATGTCAGGGAAGAAATGATTTCGGGTGTGAAAAGAATCAGTGAGAACCTGGCAAGGGCTGCAGGAGTGCCTGAAAACAAAATGCCGACTTATTGGATCAGAAACCCACATACACCGGCACTAATCAATGACGCAAATCTGACCAAACAAATGGTGGAGGTTTTCAAAAAGAATATCGGTGAGGACAACGTAAAAGAAGTCAAAGCACAAATGATCGGTGAAGATTTCAGCAGGTTTGGTATGCAGGAAAGGAACATTCCGATCACCATGTTTTACTTGGGAGCAAGTGATCCAAAATTCCTTGAGGAAGCAAAAGAAAAGGGATTGGAAATTCCGGGATTGCACAGCCCCTATTTTGCACCACTACCCGAACCCACCATCAAGACCGGAATCAAAGCCATGAGTTTGTTTGCGATGGATATCCTGAAAAATCAGGACCTGATGATGGAGAAAAAGTAAGCTGATTCTAAGTTTGGTTTGTGAAGACACAAACCATGGCGTCAAATGAGCTAAGTTTGGTTGGTAAAGGCACAAACCATGGCGTAAAAGGAGCTTTAAAGAAATAAGTTAACATACAGATACCATAAGTTCATATTACCTTAACCAAGCTGAATTTTTGATGGCATAACTTTGTGAAGATAAGTTCTCTTCATAGGTATTGATGATATTTTAAACGGAACGGCACTGCTGTTCCGTTTTTTTATTTCAATAGTCTGGAATAGAGAGCTTTCAATTTTGTTGGGGGATGATCGAGAAAAAAAAGCCCGAAAACTATCAAATTGGCAATTTGTACCCTCAGCCATGAATTGTTTTCGTATTTGCGTGCAGAGACCAAAATCCTTTTTGGGATAACCTTTAACCCGTACTTCTTTTTGATCCGCCGCACCAATTCGAAGTCTTCCATCAGGCAAAACTTCTCATCAAACCCTCCCAATTCCCAAAAAACATTTTTTCGAATGAACAATGTCTGATCTCCTCCCCCTGAGAGCAAACCGTCAAATTGGGTAAACCAGGAATTGATCCGAAGCATTTTGTCAGATGAATCGAAATTATAAGCAAAACAACCTGCCTGAAAACCCTCATTCAAACTTGACATGATATCTTCATAAAAGGATGGCAAGACCCTCACATCTGCATGGACAAAGTATAAAATATCCCCTGTTGCCATCTTTGCTCCCAGATTCATTTGGACAGCCCTACTTTTGATAGCACTTTCGGTAAGTATGAGTCCGGTAGCTTTTACCACTTCTTCGGTCGCATCCGTGCTTCCTCCATCGACAATGATAACCTCTATTAAGCTTGTATGATTTCCATTTTGGAACAAAGGCAACAGTTCTTTTAGATTTTCTGCTTCATTAAAAACAGGAATGATGATACTGATTTTCATAGGGGCATTATGGAGTTTTCCTTTTCACCACAAAGTTCTTGATCGGAAACTCCATCACCGCTTTGTCAAGCTTCCCATTGACATAGTAAAATCTGTTTTTGTTGCCGTTGACATTGACTTCATAGTGGTCTTTGTGCTTTGTCACAGGACACACCAATCCATATCCTTCAGCAAAAAATTCCTTCACGTTTTTAGGTTCTTCAAAATAAAAGGAGGCAGAACTGAAAAACACTTTCCTTTTGACTTCTGTATCCAATTCATATTTATAATTCCTCGATTTGACGTTGTAGTGGTCCTTTTCCCATATGATGAGGGATCGGAAATCTCCTTTATTGGATTTTGTCTTTGTATCACTTTTGATAAAATGGTTTCCATTGAAAACCGAAATGGTTTGGAAATCAAGTTCTATTTTCCCAAAAAACCAGAATCCAACTTTGCTTTTAATATCGATTTGGGAATTTTCTCCTGAGATTTTTCGGGTAGCTGTCATCTCTCCGATGGAAATTCCTGCAATTGAAATGTCATACTCTTGGAAGTCTTGGGCAAGCAAACCCAAGGGAAGAAAAAATACCAAAAAGCATATTTTGTAAAGGTTTTTCATTTTCATTTAGCTTCTGACCATGCCAAATTCCAAAATTAAAACGACATCTAGAAATGGTTTATTTGGGGAAAATTGCAATCAGATCCTCTTCGGTATCAATGTCACGGAGCATTTTCATCAATTCGTAACTTATTTGGTCACGGTTTAGTATTTCTAAGGTCTTTTTTGACACTTCTGATGAACTCCATGGGATATTCTGAAAAAGTTCTCCATAAAATTGGCACATTCCGAGTAAATAATATCCTCCATCCAAAGCAGGTCCAATACAGACTTCTTTCTTTTCCAAAGCCTGGAAAGCATCCTTTATATCAGCGGTTTTGATTTCGGGACAGTCCGTACCTATGATAATTACTTTTTTGTAGCCTTTCTGAAAGAGAGACAGGAAGGCATTTGACATTCTTTCTCCCAAGTCCACGCCTAATTGTACTTCTTCAAAATCAGGCTTGAATTGGCCAAATGAATTTTCTTCAATAAAATCCGAATACAAAATGGAAATATCTACGTCTTCCAGTTTTTCGATTTGCCTGTATGTATGCAAAAGCAATGACTGGTATATTTCCAAGGCTTTTTTTTCTCCGATGGTTGCGGCAAGTCTTGATTTCACTTTTCCCAGAACTGCATTTTTTTGAAAAACAATCAGGGCATTTTCATTTTTCATACTTTTTTGAATTCGAGGCAAACTATCAAGATAAACCGAATTTCTTTCCTTTTTTTTTTCTGAAGTGCTTTACATGATGGGCTCAAACAAACAGAATACTTTTTCCAAACCTTGAACTTTAAATGGAAGTATAAAGTTATTTACCTATTATTTCTATAGACTTTAAATAAAAATAACCATGTCACTAAGATTAGGAGATTTAGCACCGAATTTTGTCGCCGAGACGACTGAAGGAAAAATTGATTTTTATGAATATTTAGGCGATGGATGGGGAGTTTTATTCTCACATCCGGCTGATTACACGCCTGTCTGTACCACAGAATTGGGTGCTGTTGCGAAGTTAAAATCTGAATTTGAAAAAAGAAATGTCAAAGTAATGGCACTCAGTGTGGATGGATTGGTTGACCATGCAGCATGGATCAAAGACATCAATGAAACCCAACATACGACAGTTAATTTTCCTTTGATCGCGGATAAAGACAGACATGTATCCGAATTGTATGACATGATCCATCCCAATGCGAATGAAAATTTTACAGTAAGGTCGGTATTTGTGGTCGGACCAGACAAAAAAATAAAACTGATCATCACCTATCCGGCCAGTACGGGAAGAAATTTTGATGAATTGCTCAGGGTAATTGATTCATTACAATTGACAGCCAAGTATTCTGTAGCCACCCCGGCCAACTGGAAAAACGGCGAAGATGTGGTCATCGCACCTGCTATCAAAGATGAAGACATCCCGGCAAAATTTCCGAAAGGCCATACAAGAATAAAATCTTATTTAAGAACTACTCCACAACCAAGTATTTAAGCTCAGATAAAAAAAGCTCCGTCGATACGGAGCTTTTTCTTTGTCCGATTTTGGTTGATTTAATTTTTTTATTGCTTAATTGGAACTTGAATCCAATAGCCAAACATCGCCACCATGTCAATCTATACTGTCATTATTGGTTCAGGTTCTTACCTGCCGGAAATCATTGTAAAGAACGAGGATTTTTTAAAAAATGAATTTCTGGATGCCTCAGGAAAGAAAATTCCTAAAGACAATGCCGCCATCATCCAAAAGTTTCAGGATATCACCGAAATTGAGGAAAGAAGGTACCTGACACCTGAAATGAATACTTCAGACATGGCTTTTATCGCCTCTCAAAGGGCCATCGAAGCAGCAGGAATTGATCCTGAGACTTTGGATTACATCATCGTTGCCCAAAATTTTGGTGAAATCAGGCACGACAATAAAAAAACAGACATGGTCCCGACCATTGCGACCAGGGTCAAACATTTGCTTCAGATTCAAAACCCGGATTGCGTGGCGTACGATTTGCCTTTTGGTTGTCCGGGATGGGTACAGGGCGTGATCCAAGCGGATTATTTTTTCAAGTCAGGTGATGCCAAGCGTGCTTTGATCATCGGGGCAGAGAATTTGTCAAGGATTATAGATCCCCATGACATCGATACCATGATCTATTCAGATGGTGCCGGCGCAGTGGTTATCGAGGGAATTGAAAGTGAAAAACCTGTCGGAATCATTGCCCATAAGACTAGAACAGATACCCTCACACAAGCTCACTTCTTAAAGATGGATGTGTCATACAATCCTGATTTTAAGGATGATACACTATTTCTTAAAATGAATGGTCGAAAGCTTTATGAATATGCATTGAATACAGTTCCTGTATTGGTCAAACAGGTAATCGAAAAAGCAGGATTGGGAATTGACAATATTGACAAAGTTTTGATCCATCAGGCCAATGCAAAAATGGACCACGCCATTCTGGAAAGGACTTTTAAGCTATTTGGAAAAGAGGAAATGCCTGAGGAGATCATGCCCATGATCATTTCAAAAATGGGAAACAATTCAGTGGCAACCGTGCCGGTCTTGTACGATATGATTGTTAGAAATCAACTGCCTGAACACCAATTCCATCCCGGCGACATTATGGTTTTTGCTTCTGTGGGGGCAGGGATGAATGTCAACGCATTTGTTTACATCCAACCATGAGCCTTTTTCGGTCTCAGATGAATATCCTTCCGATCAGGTAAGTAACTGCATTTCCTGTCAGAATCACCCTCTCTCCTAGCAACCTACAGCCGATTTTCCCTTGTCTAGGCGAAACCTGAACGGCGGTCAATTCCTCTTTTCCTAGCTTCTGTGACCAAATCGGTGTCAGACTGGTATGGGCAGAACCTGTGACGGGATCTTCGGGAACACCAACCTGTGGCCCAAAAAAACGGGAAACAAAATCCACCTCATTTCCTTTGGCCGTGACGATCACACCCCTGACAGGCAATTCAGCAATACGAGAAAGATCAAAATTTAGGTTCCTGATTTGGCTTTCATTTTCAAAAATTAAGATGTAATCCGTTTTCCCCTTAAATGCCTGAATGGGTTTTGGATTAAAGGGTATTTTCAATTGCTCTGTCAGTTCAATCTCTTGGATCTGATCAAGAGGAAAGTCCATCACGAGTTGGCTTCCCTCCTTTTTCACCTTCAAAATCCCTGACCTCGGAGAAAAAAAGGAGATTTCTGATCCCTCAAATCCCTCATGTTCGAAAAGCACATGTGCTGTAGCCAATGTGGCGTGACCGCAGAGGTCTACTTCTGTGCCCGGAGTAAACCACCTCAAAACAATATTTTTCTCCTCTCGGACATAGAAAGCGGTTTCCGAAAGGTTATTTTCCAAAGCGATTTTTTGAAGGATTTCATCCTCCAACCATCCGGTCAAAGGAACGACTGCAGCGGGATTTCCTCCAAAAACTTTTTCTGAAAATGCGTCAACTTGGTAGATTATAAGTTCCATGGGGTAGAATGGTTGAAGCTGTTGTAATGGTTGTGGTTGTTGTAATGGTTGTAAGGGTTGTAGTTGTTGTATTGGTTGTCGGGTTGTATTGGTTGTCGGGTTGTCAGGTTTTCAAAGTTGTCTAGGTTTAAGGTTTAAAGATTACTGAGACTGATTACTGCGACTGAAAACTGATTACTGCGCCTGATCACTGAAAACTGATCACTGAAAACTGACCACTGAGACTGACCACTGCGACTGAAAACTGCCTACTGAGACTGATTACTGCTCTTGACATCACCCAACTTTTGAGCTATAGCTGAACCGACCATCAGCTGCAGCGCGTGGTAGACCATCAGCGGCAATAACATCACGCCAAACACCACAGGGTCAGGAAACATCACCCTTCCCATCACGGCTCCCTGAACCAATGACTTTTTGCTTCCGCAGAAAATCACGGTAATCATATCTTCTCTTGAAAATTTCAAAGCTTTGGACAAAAGGTACATCAATCCCATCATCAGAAGGAAAAAAACCAACATCAAAACACCAAGCAAAATCAATTCTGACGCAGAATGACCGTCAAACATATTTTCTGAAAATGACTCCGCAAAAGCTGTAAAGATGATAAGTAGAATGATCGCCTGATCAAAATTCTTCAAAGCTGTTTGGTGCTTATTGACATACTTCACCAGATACTTGTGTACAAATAAGCCCAGGATCACAGGAACCAACACCTGAAAACTCAATTTTATGATGGTATCCGTCAGGTCAAAATCCACCGCAGTTTCCGGTAACATCAGGTCCATCCAAAGCGGCGTGATAAAAATTCCCACCATACTTGAGATACTCGCATTGAATATTGCTGCAGGAAGGTTACCACCTGCAATCGATACCATCACAACGGAGGAAGAAACAGTGGAAGGTAAAGCAGCTAGGTAGAATGTCCCGATCCAGAAAAGGTTTGCTTCGTCACCCCAGACAGCATAAAGTAACAACACAACCATTGGGAAGATCAGGAACGTCGTTGATTGGACGAGAATATGGAGCTTCCAGTTGGACAATCCTTGTTTGAGTTTCTCGGGACTTAACTTGACTCCGTAAAAAAAGAAGATGACCGATATACCGATTCCTGTTATGGCTTTCAAAGGCAAAGGACTTTCCTCAGAGCCCCATTCAGGAAAGGCTTTGGCCAGAAAAATCATACCCACAAGTAAGAAAAAGAAAGTATTCAGTCCTACACGGTTAAGGGTTTCCCTAAGTTTGGCCATTGGAATGATAAGTTTGATGCTATTGGGTGCTCCTTTTGATATTGTCACAAATAATGGCTGTGGCCACCGATACATTCAATGATTCTGCATGGCCAAATCTCGGGATGGTGATTTTGCGGCTTACCAAGGGCTCAAGTTCTTTGGAGATTCCATTGGATTCATTGCCCATGAGGATAATCCCCCCGCTACCAAATTTGGTTTCATAAATAGAATCTCCATTTAGAAATGCCCCATAAACCGGAAGTCCTATTTTTTTCAAAACACTGTGCAAATCTGTATAGTAAATCTTGACCCTTGTAAAACTCCCCATGCTTGCATGTAGGACTTTAGGATTATAAAATTCTGCAGATTCATCGCTTAAGAAGAGTTTTTGTATGCCATACCAATCAGCTATCCTGATGATGGTTCCGAGGTTTCCCGGATCTTTGACATCATCTAAGGCGATTGCCCATTCTTCTGAAGACAAACCGATCGGAGTATTGGGTTTGATTTTGGCCACTGCAAGTGCTGCATCATTGCTTTGGAATGAACCTACTGATTCGAGGGTAGATTGGCTGACTTCAAAAACAGCTGCATTTATTCCTTTGAGAAGTTTAGCATGTTCATTTCCAAATTGTTGGGTGCACAAAACATGGCTCACTTCATAATCTGAAAGAAGCAATTCCGTTACATTTTTACTTCCTTCTACAAAAAATGATTGCTCCTCTTTTCGGAATTTTTTCTGTTGCAAGGATTTAATAAACTTAAGCGTATTTTTGCTCAACATTCGGTCAATTGCCTAATTGTGAATAAAGCCAAATATATAAACTTTCTTTTTCTGCTTTTTTTAATTTCTTCCTGTTCTTTGACCAAAGGACTCAAGGAAGGTCAATATTTGGTATATGATGTAAAAGTGACCGGAGCAAAAAAAAGCTCCAAATCGGACCTTTCAGACCTGATCCAACAAGAGCCTAATACCAGAATCCCGATTTTGAATACCTCAGTCGGGATTTCAATTTACAGATTTGGAGAATGGATATATGACAGTTCTAGACATCTCAACAAGAAAGCCGAGTTCCTTGCTGAAAGAGATGAACTCAGAAAATTAAGTGATGAAAAGCCGCTCACAAAAAAACAGGTAAAAAGAATAAATAAGGTCAATGATAACCTCGCCTCCTTGGAAAAAAAGCTCGAATACGGCAATTTTTTCATGCGCACAGGAAATCCAAGGGTCATTTTTGACAGTACTTTGACGGAGGAAACAAGCCGGCAAATGAAGTTCTATTTGATTAACAATGGCTTTTTTGACGCTGAAACCCATTTTGAAACTTCTTTTAACAAGAAAAAAGCCCGGATATCCTATCTCATCACAGAACACGAACCTTATGTGGTAGATTCTTTTTTCATCAAATCGGAGGATGTTGGGATTTTAGCTCTTTTGGAGCAAAATCAAAAAGAAAATCAGATCAAGGTTGGCGAGAATTACAACCAAAATTCAATTTCGCGAGAAAGACAAAGGGTGGAAGACTTGCTGAAAGACAACGGTTATTACACTTTTTCAAGGTCATATCTGGAATACAACGTCTTCAAAGATACCGTCAAGCATAAAGTCAGAATAGAGGAAGTCATCAGAAACCCTTCCTTTTCGGAAAGTCATAAGGTCTATACTCTGGATTCTATTTTCTTTTTTATTGATCCACCGTCCGAAGCATTTGTGGATTACGAATTCCATAACTCCTACCGGGATATTGTTTTTGAAGTCTATGAAGACAGGTATTCTGAAAAAATCATTTCTTCAAGGATTTTTCTCGAGAAAGGAAATTTATACAACAGGACAAATGTCATCGAAACCCAACGACAACTCGCCAATCTTGACCTGTTCAGATTTGTAAACATTGCCTTTGATACCTTGGGAAATGTCCTGCGGCCGAGGATTTATACCCAATCCAATCAAAAATATTTGATCACCAACCAACTCGGCGCCACCATTACCGAACAGGTTCCCGGTCCATTTTTTAGCCATTCACTGAGAAACAGAAACCTTTTTAGGGGAGCTGAAATCTTTGAATTTTTCTTCAGGGCAGGTTTGGAAGGGGTCGTATCCGCCACAGGCGAAGGTGGGGTTTTCAGAAGCCGGGAGTTGAATACCTCAGCTTCGGTTATTTTTCCCCAGTTTTTACTTCCGCTGAATGTCAATTCCCTTGAAAAATTTGGCAGGTATAATCCAAGAACCAGGACTCTGGTCGGATATAATTATATCAACCGGCCGGAATACATCCGTGAAAGCGTCAATGGAATTATCGCCTACAATTGGAATACCCGGAATCTCAGGCAGCAATACACAGTCAATGCGTTGGATGCGAATTTTATCCGTTCCAATTTGAGTGATGATTTCAGGTTATTATTGGAAGACCTTCAAAACCAGGGAAATAACCTTATCAATTCATTTTTACCTTCTTATGTCAGCAGTATTTCGGGACAGGTTATTTTCAACTTCAACCAATACGGCGCATTTCAAAAAAACAAAGCATCACTTTGGAGGCTTTTCTTTGAAAGCGGCGGAACGACCCTGAATTTTGTCAGCAGCAGTTTTGTAGAGGAAAGAACATTGGCCTATTTTCAGTTTTTGAAATTTCAGTCAGATTACAGAAAGTATGTCCCAATCACCAAAGACCAAACTTTTGCCTATCGCTTAAATCTCGGATTAGCCAAGCCTTACGGCGTGAGCAATGGCGTACTTCCTTATGAAAAATACTTTTTTGCAGGAGGAAGTACAGGGATTCGTGCATGGCAACCAAGACGATTGGGGCCTGGATCTTTTAGTCCGAATACCTTGGAGGATGGTTCTTTTGATTATAGGTTTGAGCAGCCGGGTGAAATATTGTTTGAAGGCATGTTTGAGTTTCGGTCCAAAATATATGGTTACTTTGACGGAGCTTTTTTCATCGACGTGGGTAACACCTGGACATTCAATGTTGACCCTGCCCGTCCGGGTGCAAATTTCGAATTCAATAGATTTTACAAAGAAATTGCGGTGGGTACAGGTGTGGGTTTGAGGATGGATTTTGACTTTTTGGTGGTCAGGTTGGATATGGGTATTAAAGCCTTCGATCCTGCGCGGCCACTTGGTCAACGCTATATTTTAGACAGCTTCTTTAGAAGTTTCCCCGGTCAGCGTGGTCAGACTGTTTTCAACATAGGTATAGGTTATCCTTTCTAATAATTAAACTAAAAGGAAATGACAATATCAGAATTCAAATCTTCTCTCCTGAAAAATAATCCTCCTGCAGGTTTGAGCACCCAATTGGAGGCCTTATGGTATGACGGAAAAGGTGATTGGAAGAGTGCCCATGACAGGGCCGACGGTCCTGCTGACAAGCTTTCTGCGAGGGTTCATGCTTATCTCCACCGGAAGGAAGGAGATATTTGGAATGCTGATTATTGGTACCGCCGAGCCGGTGAAACCCGACCTGACATCAGCTTGGAACAAGAATGGGAATTATTGGTCTTGAGGATTTTAAAAAACAGCTGAAAAAAAAGCCATTTTACCTGAGACATTCAGCAGGTAAAATGGCCGTTTATATTTATTCTTTTTCCCAAAGATCAGTCAACTTATAAGGGCTTTGGGCTCCTGTAAAAAAGGAACCATCGATAAACCGATATGCTGTTCCAATGTTGGCAAGTTTTTCCATGTCAGCCTCATCCAGATTCACTTCAATAGAAGCTAGATTTTGACTGATTCTATCTTGGTTTACAGATTTTGGGATGACTGCAATATCCCTGTGGACAGAATAGGACACCAAAACCTGCGCTGCTGTGACGCCATGTTTCGAAGCCAGTTCTTTTACAGTTTCATTTTCAAGTAGACTAGGTTCATTTGCTTTTTTGGAAGATGCAGCCCGATCACCCGAACCCAATGGGGAATAAGCAGTCAGTAGTATCCCCTTTTCTTTGCAGAAATTGACCAATTTGTTCTGTGGAAGGAAAGGGTGCAATTCAACCTGAAGCATTTCGGGGGCTATTGTACCGGAATTGATTATCTCCTGAAGTTTGGAGATATTGAAGTTGGAAACCCCTATATGTTTTGTCAGACCCAGATTTTTAGCCTCTTCCATACCTTCCCATGTTTGGGCCAAAGGCACATCACCATAAGTATAAAATTCTTCTCTTGTCTGGGCAAAGGATACACCTTTTTTGAAACTTACAGGCCAATGGATAAGATAAAGGTCAAGGTAGTCAAGTTGAAGGTCTTTCAGCGTTTTTTTCAAAGCGGGGACGACATCATCAAGCCGGTGATTGCTGTTCCATAATTTGGAAGTGATAAAAAGGTCTTCTCTTTTGACAAGACCATCTTTAAATGCTTTGTCGAGGGCGTTGCCAACCTCTTTCTCATTGTCATAGATTGCGGCGCAATCAATATGCCGATATCCGGCTTCAATTGCCCAAAGGACAGCCTGATATACTTCTCCCGGTTTGGATTTCCATGTGCCAAGGCCAATAATTGGCATTTGGTCGCCATTGCTAAAAGTGATAGATTTCATGGTTTTGATTTGGTTTTTTGAACTACACGAAGTTATTAGCTAAATACTGCATTCGGAATCAAAACCTCATTTTTTTGATAGATGTTTTGGAATTCATTTTATTGATTTGAAAAAGAATCAGTATTCCTCACTTGGTTCTCAATAATACTGCCATTAAAGTTGGAAGCAGGAAATTCCGATTGAAAGCCACATTTAATTCTTAATCTTCTACTTTTGGTCAATGGACAGGCAAATATTGATTGATCTGGTTACGAAGACCATGCCTTTTGGCAAGTATAAAGGAAAGCTGCTCTGCGATGTTCCGGAAGACTATTTGATTTGGATGCATAGGAAAGGCTTCCCGGAAGGTAAACTTGGAATGTGGCTGAATACGCTATATGAAATCCGCCTCAATGGTTTAGAAGAAATCCTTTGGGAATTGAAAAAAATAAACCGCCAACTGTGAAGAAGGCGGTTTAGGATTAAAATTTTTAAGCTACAATTATCTTGAAATGATTGGGTCAGCAGTGCTGTCTTTGTCTCCGGTCACAAATCCTGATGTTCTTGCTGCTCCCAAAAGCAATACGCCCGCTGCATGTGGGGATGCCATAGAAGTTCCGCTTATGGTATTGTATCCGCCAGCAAGCCAAGTTGACTTAATGCTGACTCCAGGAGCGCAATAGTCGATTGGAGGATTTCCAAAATTGGAAAAAGTAGCAAACCTATTGTTAATATCAGAAGCTGAAATGGTAAAGATATTGGCACCATTTACCCTTGCAGGAGAATAGTTGTTTGCATTTGCAGCACTGTTTCCGGCCGCAATCACAAACTTGATGCCTTTACCTGCTGCTGCTACAATTGCATCATCCAATGCCTGAGAAACCGGACCGCCCAAACTCATATTGGCCACGTCTCCCTGTCTTCCTTTCGCAGCTACCCAATCAACTCCGGCAATTACTCCGGTATAGGAACCTGAACCTCTTGAATCCAAAACTTTAACAGGCACCACAGTAGCACCGGCTGCAACACCAACCACACCAATCGAGTTATTGATAGCCGCGATAGTTCCTGCAACGTGTGTTCCGTGTCCATCTCCATCGCTAAGATTGGCATCTCTTCCGGAAGTAAATGCAGTAAACCCATTTGTTGTACTGACATTTAAGTCGGGGTGAGTCAAGTCAATACCTGTATCAATTACCCATGCAACGTTTGTACCGGTGTAATTAACTGCACCACCGACTCTGGTGATTCCCCACGGAGTTTCTTGGGCTGTACTTCCTCCGCCTCCACCTGGCTTGCCTTTTTGGGCGATAGACATCACCCTGTCAGGCTCTATATAGCTTACAGATGGGTCATTTTTTAACAGTTCAAGTTGGCTCTCATCCAACTTCACCCCAAAACCATCCAAAGCTGCCGCATAGACTGCTCCTATATTTTGGTCTGAAATCCTGTATTTAGCCAAGATACTTGAAGCACTTTTTCTCATAGAAGCCTGATTGTCTTGGTAGCTCCCATCTTTTCTAAATCCCAAAGATTGAGGCTTAAGAACTACAATATAGCTTCCTGGAATGATATCACCATTTTGATACCTCATAACTTGGTCTTGGGAATCCATGATTGGAGATTCTGCATTTTCCTGGCAGGAGAATGTCACCAAAACAAGTGCTAATGCTGCGAATCCGGCAGGTTTTCCAACAAATCGGTAGAATTTTTTGAACATGATAGAATAATTTTTGAGTGATAGATAATACCAAATACCATTTGGCTTTGATAAATTAAGTCAAAATATAATTTAGATTCAATAGAGTTTCAAAAAATAAAAGAAATGAGAAACCTTTGATAAATTACATTTCAAGTCGGTTGTGGTATACTATTGGTTCCGAATAAGTATAAATCAAAAGTAATTGACGGAAAAATTTTTTTTATTGGCAAAAAGCCCTCAAATATTTTTTTGCAGTTACAAATTGAAACAAAGTTGCATTAACATTAGGTCAAATTAGATTGGATGACTATTTTTGCAACACAGTTACATTTATGTCCAAGTCAGTTACCCTTTTTCTTTCTTTCCTTATTATGGCTTTCAATGCTTTGGGGCAAGAATCCTGTGAGTTGACTATCCGTGGAAAGGTGGTTCATGAAGAAAACAATGAACCGATCGTCGGGGCTTATATTTGGCTCATTGAATCAGAAATCGGTGCGGTGACGGACATGCAGGGTAATTTCAGGATTTCAAAAATTTGCCCTGGAAACCATACTCTCAGGGTTCAATATCTCGGTCACAAAGAGCATTTAGAAAAACTCAACATCAAGTCCAATTTAAACATAACCATCAGGTTGTTGGCAGAAGATGTCCAATTGGAAGGAGTGGAAATCCATGGGCACGAGGAAGCGCTTCTGACTACCAATACTGTTTCGGGTATTTATGGGGAAGAATTGAGAACTTCCAGAGGTCAAAACCTAGGAGAAACTTTGAGAAGAATCCCGGGGGTAACCTCATTTTCTTCAGGATCAAGTATTCAAAAACCTGTTATACACGGACTGCACAGCAACAGGATTTTGATCCTCAACAACGGTGTCAGATTAGAGGGGCAACAATGGGGAGCTGACCATGCACCCGAGATTGATCCGTTTATTGCAAGGGAAATATCCGTAGTCAAAGGAGCAGAAACAGTCCGGTTTGGTCCTGATGCAATGGGGGGAGTGATTTTGGTAAATCCGGCACCACTCCCGGTCAAAGGTGGACAAAGTGGGGAAATAGACTTGATAGGATTTTCTAACGGAAGAGGAATCAACGGTTCAGTTGGTTTATTGGGGGGTTCAAACAAAATAAAAGGCTTGGGCTATTGGGTCCAGGCATCTTCTAAAATCGCCGGAAACCTTCAGACTCCTGACTATATGCTTGACAATACAGGCGTTAGGGAGTTGAATTTTTCCGGGGCTTTGGGATTCAGCAACTCTAGGTTGGGAACAGAGGTTTATTTCAGTCATTTTCAGACCTCAATCGGTATTTTGACAGATTCGCATACCGGTAATCTTTCAGATCTGGAAAGTATCATTGAAAACGGACGCCCGTTCCGAAGTCCTGATTTCACCTATGATATCCAAAACCCAAGGCAAAATGTAGACCATCAGTTATTGAAGCTGAAGGGACATTACCACATGGCCGGTGGGGCCAAATTGAATATTCAATATGCATTTCAGAGAAATCACAGACAGGAATTTGACAGAAGAAGAGGCGAATTGAACAGCAGGCCTTCTCTGGATTTGGTGCTTTTTACCAATACACTTGATCTCAGTTATAACCATCAAACAAGAAAAAACTGGAACGGTTCTGTCGGCGTGCAACTCATTCAGCAGGCAAACTCAAATATTCCAGGAACAGGTGTTGTGCCTTTGATACCAAATTATGACATGCTCAATGTTGGATTCTTTGCCATTGAAAAATTCACCAGTGGGCCGTTGGAAATTGAGGGAGGGCTGAGATATGATTTTAGACATGTGGAGGCTGCAAGGGTCAACCGTGGCGGCGTATTGCAGGAGGATTCCTTTGATTTTAATAATTTTTCAGCGTTTATCGGCGCCATGTACCCAATTTCCCGCAACCTGACTTTCAACACCAATTTTGGCACAGCTTGGAGACCTCCGAGTATCAATGAGCAGTTCAGTCAGGGATTGCACCACGGATTGGCGGCTATCGAAATCGGAAATCCTGATTTTGTCAGTGAGCAGTCCTTCAAATGGATGAATACCCTCAATTATTCTGACAGCAAGCTCAACATTGAACTAACGGGCTATGCCAATAGAATCAATAATTATATCTATCTCAATCCAACTGAGGAACGGTTTGTGTCTTTGCGGGGAACATTCAATGTCTTTGAATACCTCCAGACGGATGCTTTCTTTTTTGGTACAGACCTGAGTGCCATTTGGACCATGTCTTCCCATTGGGAGTTATTCTCAAGAGGGTCAATTGTGCGGGCAAAAAACACAACAGAGAATTCCTTTCTGCCATTTATCCCGGCTGACCGGTTAGAAACAGGATTGAGCTATCAATTTCTGACAGGTGTGTCAAAAAACGAATCGAAGATTTCCTTCAGCAATATGGCCGTAGCCAAACAAACCCGTGAACCGGATTTTGACCTCGCTCCTGCACCACCTGCTTACATGCTTTGGAACCTTGGGGCTCAAAAATCTTTCAAAATGGGAAAAGACAAGCTAAATGTGGGTTTGCAGATCACCAATCTCTTTAATGAAGCCTACAAAGATTATATGAACCGGTTCAGGTATTTTTCCCATGAATTGGGAAGAAATGTAATGGTCAAGCTTAACTATGAATTTTAATCAATACTTTATAAACCAATTACTAAAATGAAAAATTACAGATTCAATTACCTTGTATTAGCATTTTCCGCTATTTCGGTTTTATTCTCTTCTTGCAAAAGTGATGATCCAGAACCGGAAAACGAAGGTGAAGTTATCACAGAAGTTACCCTAAAGTTTACCGAGCTTAATTCAGCGGGAGCGCCTGTTGGAACGCCTGTTGAATTTAAAGCCACCGATCCTGACGGTCTTGAGCTTGGCAATGGCCCCACAATCCAAACAATCGCTTTAAGCAGGGGAAAAACCTATTTGATGGAAATTTTTCTTTTTAATGGTATAGAAAATGAGGACATCACAGAAGAAATCCGCGAGGAAAAAGAGGATCATCAATTCTTCTTTTTGGGCTCAGCATTTAGTGGAACTCCACTGCTGAGCTATACCTACGGTGATGAAGACATTGATGGCAATCCTGTGGGACTAAGAGGGAATGTTCAGACCCTTGGATTTAATGCCGCTCAGATGAGAGTTGTACTAAGACATGACCTTAACAAGAATTTTGCAGGTGCAAATAATCCAAACTGGGAGAACTTTGTACAGGCAGGCGGCGAAACAGACCTTGATATTACCTTTCCAGTTGTTTTAAATTGATAAATTCTGAAAGGCTGCTTTTATTGAAGCAGCCTTTTTTGTTTATATTGGCATAAAAAAACAACCTTATGAAAAAATATTCCCACCTTCTAATCTTTGGATTCGTTCTATTCATGGCAATTTCCTGTTCAGGAAAAAAGGAAGTTGAAGGAGACCCAAAGATCTATGCTGAGGCAAATGACTACCTTCAAAAATCACTGGATCTAAGGGAAGAAATCAGCGGTTTTGAGAAGCAGATCAAAGAATCAAACATTGACTACACTGCTTTGAAAGAAGAACTCAAAATCTGGGACAAGGACATCATTGAAGTTCCGGGATTTGAGCATTCACATGATGATGAGCATGGAAGAGAATACCATGTACATAATCCAATGAAACCTTTCAAGGACAGCGAGCACCTCGATTACCAAAAAGTAATGCATGCAGAAATCTCCCAACTCCACGAAAAATTTAAAATGCTTACCGTTCCAAAAGTAATGGAAGAGGTAAAATAACCCAAACAAAAAAGGTCATCTCACGATGACCTTTTTTTATTCGAGGTATGGAGAGCAGATTGACATTTCCTCCCTCTTAAATGCCTGTGGGCTGTTGTCATTGGCACCAATATTACCGACAGACAAGATTACCTGGTAGTCAGGTCCTGAATCAGCCAAATGTATTTTTATATGCCCATCAAAAGTATCCATGTCAGCAAATTTCAGTTTGGTACCATCCGAAAGCTGACCAAGGATTGTTACGCTTTTTAGTGTTCTGATATCTATAGGATCAAGTTGGAATGCAATCGGAGAATCTGCGGTTTCATAGGATCCAAAATGTAAGTGGGCTGGAAAAAAATAAGGATCATTATCCTTGTTTCCATTGAGTTCCAATGTCAGTTCTAAGTCACCGCTCAGTAATTCTTTTATCTTAACATTTCCTGAGTAATTGAAGTCGGAACCTTGGTAAAGGTTGTAAGTCAGTTCATTGGTGGTGTAAATAGTTTCTTTCTCTTGCTCACAAGAAATCAAGACAAGGGCTGAAAGAAAGATAAATGCCAACTTTTTCATATCGGTATGGTTTTATTGCTAATTACGCTGAATATGGGGTTAAGTTCCATAAACGGTCAAAGATACAATTTTAAGCTTTTTTATGATGTGAACCTTGTCACATTATATGAAGTTTGAACGGAGTAGAAACACCATTCCATGAGACATTTTGCAGGTTTGTTCATGCGCCTTGACCAAAGTAACAAAACGACGGATAAAATCGAGGCGCTGAAGGAGTATTTTTTGTCTGCGCCGGACGAAGACAGGCTTTGGACAATTGCGCTTTTTACACATCGCAGGCCAAAGCGTCAGGTCAACACAAGGTTGCTGCGTCAATGGTGTTGCGAATGGTCAGGAATTCCCGATTGGCTTTTTGAAGAATCCTATCAGACCGTTGGGGACCTGGCCGAAACCATTTCGTTACTTTTACCCATCACTGACGGACAGCAGGATTATTCTTTGAGTTATTGGATACGCTATTTGATGGATCTTGAAAACCTTGAGGAAAGCGCAAAAAAAGATCAAATCCTGCAGGCTTGGCAAATGATGTCTAAAGAAGAACGCTTTATATTCATCAAACTGATGACAGGCGGATTTCGGATCGGTGTTAGTCAAAATTTGGTCACACAGGCTGTCGCAGATGCTTTTGAACTCGAAAAAACTGAAGTCGCCCATCGCATCATGGGTGATTGGAATCCTCAAAGTGTATCATTTCAGGACTTGATTCTGGCAAAAAAACAAAGTGATGACCTTTCAAGACCCTATCCATTTTTCCTGGCTTATCCATTGGAAAAGGAATTGCCTGCTTACGGAGATATTAAAGATTGGCAGGTTGAATGGAAATGGGACGGAATCAGGGGTCAAATCATACAAAGGGAAGGTCAGGTATATATCTGGTCAAGGGGAGAAGAATTGGTCACTGAAAAATTTCCCGAACTTGCTTCTATGGCTTTGGAATTGCCATCAGGGACTGTCTTGGATGGAGAAATACTCACCTTTTCAGAAGGTAAACCCCTACCCTTTTCATTGCTTCAAACCAGAATCGGGAGAAAAACCCTGAGCAAAAAAATCCTTCAGGAAGCTCCGGTAAGTTTTATTGCATACGACATTTTGGAACAATCAGGAATTGATCTTAGGCAGAATCCTATCAAAGAGCGAAGGATGGCGCTTGATGACCTTGTCAAAAATACCAATCATGACAGGTTAATTATTTCCCCTTTGGTCGAAGCGAATAATTGGGATGATTTGCTTACGCTACAGGGCGAATCAAGAATCCGAATGGCAGAAGGTTTTATGCTAAAAAAATCAGATTCATTTTACGAGGTTGGACGCAAAAAAGGCTCTTGGTGGAAATGGAAAATAGAACCGCTTACCATTGATGGTGTGCTTCTTTATGCCCAAAAAGGGCATGGAAGGCGGGCGGATTTATATACCGATTATACTTTGGCTGTTTGGGAGGGAGAAAAACTCATTCCTTTTGCAAAAGCTTATTCAGGACTGACGGATGAGGAAATCCGGGAGGTAGATAAATATGTAAAGCAAAATACACTTGAAAAATTTGGTCCTGTACGGACTGTCAAGCCTGCTATGGTATTTGAAATCGCCTTTGAGGGGATACAGGAAAGCCCAAGACACAAATCAGGAATTGCCTTGCGTTTTCCCAGAATCCAAAGATGGAGAAATGACAAGCCAATCGAAGAAGCCAATACTTTGGAAGATTTAAAATCACTACTTTCAGTCTATGGCAAATAATCCCCTTTCGGTTGCATTTCAATATTTCCAGAAAAAGGGTTGGATTCCATTTGAATTTCAGGTGGAAACCTGGCAGGATTTTTTGGATGGCAAATCCGGTTTGCTCAATGCCCCGACAGGAAGTGGGAAGACATTTGCATTGTTTTTCCCTGTCATATTGGAATACATCCGCAATCACCCTGATGATTGGCAAAAACCTAGAAAAAACGGCATCCAGCTGATCTGGATTACTCCTTTGAGGGCATTGGCTCAGGATATCCAAAAAGCCATGCAGGAAGTGTGTGAAGCAATCGGACTGCCTTGGAAAGTTGCCGTGCGCAACGGAGACACGGAAAATAAAGAAAGGCTAAGCCAAAAAAAGAATCCTCCTGAGATTTTGATCACCACTCCGGAGACCCTGCATATCCTTTTGGCCCAAAAAGACAATCATGCTCTGTTTCAAAACATGCAGGCAATAGTGATCGATGAGTGGCATGAATTGATGGGAAATAAAAGAGGCGTACAGGTCCAATTGGCCTTGGCTTACATCCGGCACCAGAGTCCCCAAGCAATTAAGCTTTGGGCGATTTCGGCCACTATCGGCAATTTGGAAGAAGCCTGTCAGATTCTTTTGGGTGAAAGACATCCGGTACATATTGTAAAAGCCAAAATTGAAAAAACCATCAAACTCCAAACTGTCTATCCTGATGAACTTGAAAAATACCCTTGGTCAGGACATATGGGGGTAAGACTTATTGACAAGGTCATTCCGATTATTGAGAAACATAATTCCGTTCTGCTTTTTACCAATACTCGTGCACAAACAGAAATATGGTACCATCAGATTATGGAAAAGAGACCTGATTGGGCAGGATTGGCGGCTATACATCACGGTTCTTTGGATCAGGCAGTAAGGACTTGGGTGGAAGAATCTCTCCATTTTGGCAAGCTCAAATTGGTAGTATGTACCTCGAGCTTGGACCTTGGCGTGGATTTCAGACCCGTGGATGCCGTGATCCAAGTAGGTAGTCCAAAAGGGGTAGCAAGGTTTATACAAAGGGCCGGCCGATCGGGCCACCAACCGGGTCTGCCAAGTTTAATCTATTTTGTACCTACCCATTCATTGGAGCTGGTCGAAGCGGCCGCTTTGAGGAGTGCAATGGAAAACAATGAATCTGAAAACATCATTTGTCCCACTTTGACTTTTGATGTTTTGATCCAGTTTTTGGTAACACTTGCTGTCGGTGAAGGCTTTTTTGAGGAAGAATTGTATCCGATACTCAAAAGCACCTATTCATTCAAAAATCTGACAGAGGAAGAGTATCGATGGACAATGTCTTTTATTACCCAAGGTGGAGAATCGCTGCAGGGTTATGAAGAATTCTCTAAAGTGGAGAAAGATGAAACCGGAAAATACTGCATCAAAAACAAAAGGGCTGCCATGGTCCACAGGCTTTCCATGGGAACAATTGTAAGTGAACCTATGCTGAAAGTAAGGTTCAAAAACGGGACTTTTCTGGGAATGATTGAGGAGTACTTCTTTTCAAAACTCAGGTTAGGTGACCGTTTTTTCTTTGCAGGCAGAAACCTGGAATTTGTGGCAATCAAAGAAATGAGCGCCATAGTCCAGCTTTCAAACAGGAAAAGTACCAATACACCCTCCTATATGGGTGGAAGGATTTCCCTCACTTCCAAACTTGCATTTAAAATCCGTGAGATATTGGAAAAGTCGACCCTTGGGATTTTTGACTCAGATGAAATTGCCTATGTCGCACCGCTGTTGGATTTACAAAACAGAATATCTCTCGTTCCGGATAAAAAGACGCTTTTGATTGAAAAAATCATATCCCGTGAAGGGTACCATATTTTCATCTTTCCTTTTGAAGGGAGGATGGTCCATGAAATCCTCGGCGCACTGATAGCATATAGAATCAGCGTCAGCTACCCGATAAGCTTGAGTATTGCCATGAATGATTATGGTTTTGAGATGCTTTCGGATATACCGATTCCGATCGAAGATATTTTGGAAGAGGATGTTTTTTCTGAAAATAATCTGGCAGAGGATATCAAGTCATGTATCAATGAAAGTGAAATGGCGAAAAGGAAATTTAGAGACGTGGCGACCATTTCAGGGCTGGTTTTTCAAGGATTCCCGGGAAAGCCAATAAAATTCAAACATCTCCAATCCAATTCCGGGATCCTGTATGGTGTATTTGAAGATTATGATCAAGACAATTTACTCCTCAAGCAGGCACACCGCGAGGTGTTGGATATACAGATGGAAAAAGACAATGTTCTCGAGGCAATACGCCGAATCAACTCCCATCAAATTGTTTTAAAAACTCCGGGACAATTCACTCCCTTTTCCTTCCCGATAATGGTAGACCGCCTCTCCAGGTCTACAATTTCTTCCGAATCTATGGAAGACAGGGTTGCAAAAATGAAAGCCTATTTGATAGAATAGCCAAATTTAGAATAAATCAGCACCGATGATTTATTCTTATATGCAAAAATTGAAAATTGATGTTCTGTCATTTTTTTTGTCAATTTTTTTTAGCATTTTCTAAATTAAACATTTTGTTATCAGAGGTTTTAAGCCTATTTTCGAACGATTTTTATTATTAGAGCAGAAAAATATTACATGTTGAAATCTTACCCACTTTCCTTTTTTCTTTTCATCCTGTTTTTTACGCCGACCATTTCATTCGGGAGTTATTTTGAGGAGTTTGGCACCAAAGCAGACAGTTTACTTTACCGCTATCAGAACGCAGATTCAGACAGGGAAAAACTCGATTTACTCTCAGAGTTGGTCAAAGTCATCCATTATTCTGATTCTGCCCAAAAGTATTATCCGGAGGCTATAAGACTAGCAAACAAGCTGGGGGACCATGAACTTGAAGCCCAAAATCTAAATAGATTGGGGGTTTATTACAGGAACATGAACCTTCAGGAAGAGGCCTTGAAGCTGTATGAGGAGGCTTTGGTGATCAGTCAAAAAAACAATAACCCTGTCCAGATTGGACACTCCCTGAATAACATCGGGCAGATCTATTTTTACAAGGACCTTTTTGAGGAGTCATTGGAGTATTACAAAACAGCCGAGGCAAACTTTCTAAAAGTAGACAACAAAGAAGGTCTGGCTTATAACTACACAGGTATGAGCCCGGTTTTGGGAGCATTGGGGAAAAATAAGGAAGCCTTAGAGGTCATCAACAAGGCCATAGCCATCCGTCAGGAACAGGGGAATGAAAGGCAGTTACTTGTTTCGAAATTCAACAGGTCAGTTCTTTTGATGTCCATGGGGGAATATAACAACGTGGAAGAAGACATTCTGAACCTTTACCATTATGGCATCACCTATGACAAAATAAGAGCCATCCATGCCTTGGAAAAACTTGTAGAATTGAACCTGGCGACAGGGAAAATTTCCCAAGCTGTCCAATTCGCTGAGGAAGCAAAAGCCCTTCACGGACAAAGACCCAACTCAGAATCGATTATCGAGATTTATGAGATGATGTACGAGTTGTATTTTGACAGGGGAAACACTGCTGAATCAAAAAATTACCTTGCCCTTCTTGAAGAAGAAAAGGAGATTTTAAGTGCCGAAAGGATCAAAAATTACCTTGCAGGTCTTACGATCAAAAAGCAAAAAGATGAAATAGCTGCTTTAAGCAGAGAAAATGAACTGATGCAGTCCAATCAGAAGTTCAAGATGTACATCACTTTTGCCCTGCTGATGTTGGCATTTTCATTATTTGTAGCTCTTTCCATTTATTATAGATCCTATAAAAAAGAAATATTTAATATCAGGAGACTTAAGGAAAAGCAATTAAAAATCGAAAGTCAGGCAGCAGAATTAAATAGGCTGAATATTGAAAAGGATAAAATATTTTCTATTCTCGCCCACGATTTAAAAGCCCCTTTGGATTCACTTTGGGGTATGGTAAAACTGATCAATGAGGATAATCTAAGTCAGGAAGAATTTGAATCCTATCTCCCTATCCTATCCCAAAATCTCGGAAATAATTCCATGCTGCTGGAAAATATCCTGATTTGGTCAAGGAGTCAGATGAGGGGTATGAATTCCCAATTTTCGACATTCAATCTTTATCAATTGGTTGAACAAAATATATCATTCCTCTCAGGATCAGGATATTATAAAGATCAGATTCTCGAAAATTACATACCAAAATCTATTGAAATCGAAGCTGATAAAACCATGCTTGAAATCGTAATCCGCAACCTTCTGACCAACGCAATGAAATTTACTAGTGCCCATGACAAGATCACCGTTGCTTTAGAGGAAGAAGATAGATTCTACACAGTATCGGTATCAGACCAGGGAATCGGCATGACTGAAGCCGGGTTGAGTAAATTGTTTGGGCATGATTTTTACACCACTTCAGGTACCCATCATGAAAAAGGTACTGGATTGGGTTTATTGCTCTCCAAGGAGCTTGTAGAAAAAAACAGGGGAGAAATCTGGGCAAAAAGCCAGATCGGTTCCGGTTCCACTTTTTGTTTTACCCTTCCAAAATCCTAATTGGCTCGCCAAAAATATGGAGTAAACAGGACCAGGATCGTAAATAACTCGAGCCTGCCAAGAAGCATTAGAAAGCTGAGAAATACTTTTGAAAAAGGGTCGAAAAAGGCGAAATTATCGACAGGACCAACCTTGCCAATTCCTGGACCGACATTTCCTAAACAAGTGGCAACAGCCCCAAAAGAAGTCAGGATGTCATAACCCATCAAAGAGATAATAACCGATCCGGTCACAAAGATCATCAGGTAAATCAGCAGGAAGTTCATGATATGTGTGATGATTTTTCCTGTGACCCTGTCTCCGTTAATTTTTAAAGGCACGACAGCACGAGGGTGGACGATTCTTTTGAATTCAAGCCAGCTATTTTTAAAAAAAGCCAGGTGTCTGACAAATTTGATCCCGCCTGCTGTAGATCCTGCACATGCTCCTAGAAACAACAGCATGAAAAACACCAAGGTCAATCCCGAACTGTATTGAGTGTAATCGGCCGTAATAAATCCCGTCGTGGTGATCAAAGACACCACCTGAAACAATGTGTCTCTAAAAGCTTTTTCAAGGTCATGCCCTGAATAAAAATAAATTGGAACAGTCAGGAAAAATGCAAAAGCTAGGATTGCACCTGTATATGCCTTAAACTCATCAGATTTCCACACCCGGTCAAATTTTCCAGTGAGGCCAAAATAGATTACTGTAAAATTTGTGCCTGCCAGAAACATAAACAAAATCGCAGTATAATCAATGAATGCGGAATCGTAAAAAGCTAAACTTGTGTTTTTGGTAGAAAATCCGCCTGTAGCCATCGCAGCCATGGCATGGTTGATGGCATCAAAAAATGTCATTCCTCCCAATTCAAACAGAATGGTACAAACCACCGTAAGACCCAGATAAATATACCAAAGTCTTTTAGCTGTTTCCCTGATCCTTGGGTGAAGTTTGTCAGAGGTGGGACCGGGAGATTCTGCGACAAACAATTCAATCCCACCGATTCCCAAGAGAGGAAAAATAGCCACTGTCAAAACTATTATTCCCAGGCCACCTATCCAATGTGTCATGCTTCTCCAAAAAAGAATTCCCTTAGGCAAAGATTCCACATCAGGAAAAATGCTCGCTCCGGTTGTCGTCAGACCTGATACCGTTTCAAATATTGCGTCACTGATGCTTGTGGCCGTTCCGCTTAGAAGGTAAGGCAACATTCCGAAAAATGACATCAAAAGCCAGCTCGTGGTGACAATGAGGTAACCTTCCCTTTTTCTGATATTCTTGTCTTGCTTGGCAAAGGAAAAAAACAAAATAACTCCGATTAAAAAGGAAGCAGAACCAGAGATTATCAAAGGAATATGGTCACCGCTTCCATAGTAAAATGAAAAACCAACTCCCGGCAACATCAAGAGGGAAAAAAGCATTAACAATGCTCCCATGATTTTACCAATGGCTTTGTAATGAATCATCTCAGTTAAGAAGTTTTTCGAGCAATGATTTTGCCGCAGGCAATGCCAATACGATTGCCTTGTCGTCTACTTGTAAAGTAAAATCTCCATCAGGGATGAATACTTCCTCTCCCCTGATAACACCGGCCACAATCGCTGTATTAGGAAAATGGAGTTCTTTTAAGGGTTTTTTTGTAAGTCGGTTGCCCTTGGTAATGACATATTGGATAATCTCTGCATCTACCCCGTAAATCCCTGAAACAGCCTCTACTTTCCCTTTTTTCAAAAATCTGGTAATCTGATTGGCAGCTACCAGTTTTTTATTGATCAATGAATCTACGCCGATACTGTGTGAAATGTGGATATACTCCCTTGTATCCACATGGGCAATGGTCTTGTAAACCCCGTGGTTTTTAGCACTTAGGGAGGTGATGATATTGGTTTCGGAAGATTCAGTAAGTGAAATAAATGCCTCCATCTGTTCCAAACCTTCTTCTATCAAAAGTTCGATATTTTTGTAGTCTCCATTGATAATCAGGGTGTTATTCAATCTTTCAGAGAGCCATTTGCAGCGCTCTTTGTCTCTATGAACCAGTGTCACTCTAAATTCTTCCTCTAACTTCAATGCTGTGGCATACGCCATGTCATCTCCGCCAATGATCATGATATTTTTGATAGTGACTTTTTTCTCTCCCAATAACTCAATGATGGATTCAACAGCTTTCTTGTTAGAAATAAAAAATACGTGGTCATTGTTGCGGATAACTGTATTTCCTCTCGGGATTATCGTGATCTGATCCCTCACTATTGCCACGATCCTAATATCCCCAAACAACGGGATGTCCTTCATATCAGAAATCTTTTTATTAAAAAGTGGGCTATATTGATCCAAAGATATCCCGACAATGTTAAGTTTTCCGCCTTCAAATTCAAATACCTCCGTAAAAGTCGAATTTTTGATCATCCGGTATATTTCACCGCTGCAAAGCATCGTGGGTGAAATGATATTGTCAATCCCGATATTTTTAAAGTAAATCTCATGCTCAGGTTCTAGGTAGTCATGGTTACGAACCCGGGCAATGACTCTTTTTGCTCCCAATTGCTTTGCTAAGGTAGCTGCTACAATATTGGTTTTCTCTGAGGTCGTCACAGCCATAAACATATGGGTATCCTTCAGATTTGCGCTGTTAAGAATTTCTAGGGAGGTAGCATCTCCCATGATGGTCATGACGTCGAGATGCGAAGCAGCATTGTCCAATGCATCTTTATCAACATCAATAAGGGTAATATCCTTGTTTTCATAACTTAGTTGCTCGGCTAGATGGTAACCCATATCTCCGGCTCCTGCAATGACAATGTTCATTCCCATTTGATAATTTCAATAAAAGTCAGGGGTGTGAAAGCTTTTCCTGTCCAAATCGGGCAAAAGGTATGATGTTTTGTATCTAAGCGCAATAAGAAATAGTTTTTTTATTTACAAAAGGATTGGAGGTACTTATCGGTTTGTTTGTTTCCAAGTCTTTTGGCCTCATTCCAATCCTCACAGGCTGTTTTTGTATTGTCAAGCTTATAATGAGAGAAACCCCTGTTTGTCAATACGTCTGCATTTAATGGGCTCAATTTCAAAGCATAATCGTAATCAGGGATAGCTTTGGCATGTTGGTTGGTTTTCAGGTAGCAATTGCCCCTGTTGAAATGGTAGGCCCAAACGAGTTCAAATTCCTCACCATTGATTTTGCTATATTTGATGGCTTCAGAATATGCCTGAATTGCCTCTGAAAAGCGGTTTTCTTTCTGCAGAATATTGCCCAAATAATACGCCATTTCATCGTCCTCTTCAAATATCAAAAGCCCTTCACGAAGTGTCTTGATTACTTTTTCCTTTTTGGATTCCAATTGACTTCCTGCTCTGTAGAAGTTTAAATAGGCCGCATGGTAGGAAGGGTCATTCACAATGACCTGCTCCAAAATCCTTGCTGCACTTTCATAATTTCCCTTGGAAATCATGTCTACAGCAGTATTGTTGATTTCAATAGAATTTCCCCTGACTTCCGCATCTACCTCAAATATTTGCTGCGCAAATGAAACCTGCGTAACAAATAGAAAAATTATCAAACTCCAATACTTCATTTTAATCGTGTTTATTCAAAGGTAAAATGTATGTACGCAATGATGCCTGTAGATAGGATATCCATTTTAATTCTTGTCAACGGACTTATTTGCCGGGAACTTCGGTCTTCGGTCTTCCGTCCAGACTGAAGAAGAATATAGGGTTACAGGCAAAGAAGCGTATATCCAATAAAATCCGTGAAATTAACAATCAATTCATTCCAATAGTTTTCTTCCCTCCTCCTCGGGTATTATTTCCACATCCTTTAGCTTTCTCTGAATTACCCTCGTCCTTGTCCCGACCAATTCATCCAAATCAGTATGTGCTTCAAAAATTTTCTTTTGGGCTTTGCTGATCAGGTCTCCAAATTTGGAAAATTCGGATTTGACTGCACCCAATACTTTCCATACTTCACTGCTTCTTTCCTGAATTGCCAAAGTCCTGAAACCCATCTGAAGGCTGTTCAGCATAGCAGCCAATGTAGTCGGTCCGGTGATGATGATTTTGAAGTCTTTTTGCAGGGATTGGGCAAGATTGGGTTCACGGAGAACTTCTGCATACAGACTTTCCATCGGAAGGAAAAGCATGGCAAAATCGGTGGTAAAGGGTGGATGAAGATACTTTTGGCTTATATCCTGGGCGGCTTTCCGGATGGCTTTGAAGAGTTCGGCCCTTGCCAAATCTATGATAAGCTTGTCTCCGGTATCATAGGCATCCTGAAGCCTGTAAAAAGTCTCTTGCGGAAATTTGGCATCAATCGGAAGGTAAACCGGCCCGTCTTCCTTGCTTCCGGGCATTTTGATGGCAAACTCCACGCGCTCCGGATTCCCCTTTTTGACCGAAACATTACTTGCATACTGTTCGGGGGAAAGGATATTTTCCAAAATCCCATGCAATTGGTATTCTCCCAACACTCCCCTGCTTTTGACATTACTCAGCACCCGCTTGAGGTCACCCACTCCGGTTGCGAGGTTCTGCATTTCCCCAAGTCCTTTTTGCACAGCCAATAGTTGATTGGTCACCAACTCGAATGATTGGCCCAATCTGGCCTCCAAGGTCTTCTGCAATTTTTCATCGACAGTTTCCCTCATTTTGTCAAGCCGCTCTTCAGTAGATGCCAACATCCTTTCCTGTTTGAAGATCAGGTCTTGGAATTTTTCTCTTTGCAGTTCATTGAATTCTTTGACATTCTCTCTGAAAATCCTTCCAAAATCCTTCAAAACCTCAGATTGTTCTTTCGAATTTGCCCGAAGAGAGTCGAACACCAATCCAAACTGACGCAGCAATCCTTCTTGTATTTCGGTTCTATTGGCTGACATCTGCTGTGCGAATTCCTGCTTTAATTGATTCAAAGCCAATTGATTGGAATCCTTGTCTGAATTTTGGGTTTGGGTTTTGATGACTAAAAAAATAATCAGTAAAAACTGACCTATAGAAAGAGAAATCAATAAGGTTTCAATGGACATGGCTTAAGAATTTTGGGGTGGAAAAGTAATGCCTTTCTACCTGAATCCCCAAGAAAGACAAGTATTCCGAGACAGTCTCTGTCGGTATTTCTTCCATAGGAACATGCCCTGCATTTTCAAAAACCTTCAATTTGGAACCGGGAATGGCTTCCGCGAGCAATTCTCCGTTTTGTAAGGGAATCCAATTGTCATGTTTTCCCCACATAATCAGCACAGGCATAGTCAGCTTTTCAAAATCCACGTCGTAAGGTTTCCTTGTGGTCAACCTGTCCAAAGTAGCCTGACGGTTTCCTTCCATTCTCAAAAGTTCGTAATACCTGGTCAACATCTCATCTGTGATTTTGGAATGGTCATAAAAGACCTGCTTGAGGTTAAGTCCAAAAATGAATTTTGGAGTGCATTTGAGCAAAAGTTTATTGAAAATAGGATTTTGGGCTACTTTAAATATCATAGCTCCTGAGTTGTAGGATTTGCTTTGGGCGGTGTCAGTTTTAGTTTTGATCCTTGCACCGGATGAATCGATCAAGTTCAGTGTCAAAATCCTGTCAGGTTGGTCTGAAGCCATTTTTAGCGCTACTCCTCCGCCCATACTGTTGCCTGCTACATGGAATTCATCCAAACCCAATTGATCAGCAATGCCAAAAACCAGGTTGGAATAATCTTCAATACTATATCTTTTTTGGATATCCGGACCGGTAAGACCATGACCCGGCAGGTCCATGGAGATGGTCATGAAAAACGGGCTTAACTCATTTTCCCAAGCCTCCCAAGTATGGAGAGATGAAAAACTCCCATGGATCAAAAAGATCGGTTCTCCTTCTCCCCTGACCTTCACGTGAACGTTTACACCATCCACCATCAAGAAAACGGAGTTTTCATCGCTGTATTTTCCTATCAGTTCCTCGGGAGCAATGTCACCTCTGTAGGAGGCCAATAAAACAAGGATTACAGCCAAAACAAGGAATAAAATGACCTTAAGCAACTTGAGAATAAATCTTTTCATGAATTTTTGCTGGGATAATCTTCAGGCAAAATATCAAAAATCAAGCTATTTATAACCCGAGAAAGCCAAATAAATGAGCCAATCTGAAAAAATCACCTTTATCCATTATATTCAAAATCCAAAACCATCGACATGATCAGATCTTTGTTCTTATTGCTTTTCCTGGCAGGCTTTCTTTTGTCCTGTCAGCCAAAAAAGGAAACCCCCGAAATCCCCGACCCCATACGCCTGACAGAAGCTGAAGCCAACAGACTTTCAAAACTTCCGCTGCATTGTATGCAAACCGAATATCCCAATAAACTCAATCAAACTTTGGGAAATGAATCTGAACTGAAAGGCCCAAAAGCACTTCATCCCGCATTTTATGGCTGCTTTGACTGGCATTCAAGTATGCATGGTCATTGGATGTTGGTGAGTCTTCTGAGACAATTCCCCGACTTAGAAAATGGAGAAGAAATCAGAAGGAAATTATTGGAAAATATCAGCGCAGAAAACATTGCTGTAGAAGTCGCCTACTTTAAAGGCCCTTCTGATCCGGGTTTTTCTAGGACTTACGGTTGGGCTTGGATGCTGAAACTCGCAGAGGAAATCCATCTTTGGGATGATCCTTTGGCAAGGGAACTGGAAAAAAACCTACAGCCATTGACAGACCTCATGGTGGAAAAGTACCTTGAGTTTTTGCCAAAACTCATTTATCCCATCAGAGTTGGTGAGCATACCAATATTGCCTTTGGATCGTCATTGGCTTATGATTATGCCAAAACATTGAATCACGTTGGCCTGCAGGAATTGATTAAATCCAGGGCTTTGGACTGGTTTTCTAAAGATGAAAATTGCCCTTTGGTATATGAACCAAGCGGTTTTGACTTTTTGTCTCCATGCTTTCAGGAATTGGATATCATGAGGAAAGTGATGCCCAAAGAAGATTTTCGACCTTGGGTCAAACAATTTTTACCCCAATTGTCGAATACTGATTTTGCTTTGGAACCAGGAAAAGTCAGTGACCGAACAGATGGTAAATTGGTTCACCTTGACGGACTTAACTTCAGCAGGGCTTGGGTGCTGTATGGTTTGATCAAAGATTATCCTGAGGAATATGGCCACCTGATGCAGGTAGCCAACATGCACATCAATTATTCCCTTCCTTCTATTGTCGATGACAATTATGAAGGAACGCATTGGTTGGGCAGTTATGCAATATATGCTTTGCAGCAGGCGCCATGAGTTGGAGGAAATACATAGGTCCCGGGCCGGTTGTTGCAGCCGCTTTCATCGGGCCGGGTACGGTTACAGTCTGCACCCTCGCCGGAGTCGACTTTGGTTTTGACCTTCTTTGGGCCATGGCCTTGTCTGTGATCGCGACAATTGTTCTTCAGGAAATGGCAGCAAGGATAGGATTGGTTACCCAAAAAGGATTGGCTTCGGTCATTTCAGAAACCCTTCAAAAAGGAATCCTCCGTTACTTCTCCATTTTCCTTGTGATGACTGCCATTGTTTTGGGGAATGCCGCTTACGAAGCCGGAAATATCAGTGGTGGGGCGTTAGGTATCGAGTTATTCGTCCAAGCTCCGGTCTTGAATTTGGGAAATTTTCAGGTAAACATTTTAAACATGCTTATCGGGTCACTCGCTTTAATTCTTTTGCTGACAGGCAGTTATAGTACTATCAGCAATTATTTGACCGGTTTGGTGATTTTGATGAGCATTGCGTTTTTGGGAACGGCAATTTGGTCCAAGCCCAACTTTCTGGAATTGCTTTCGGGCTTCCAACCCGCAATAAATCCTGAAAACATCTTTACCATAGTCGCCTTGATAGGAACGACTGTCGTGCCTTATAACTTTTTTTTGCATTCTTCCCTGATTTCCCAAAAATGGAAAACCATCCAAGATCTCAAATATATCAGGGTTGACACCCTGATTGCTGTCATTATGGGCGGATTGGTTTCTATGGCGATTATTGTTACTGCCAAAGCCGGATCTGCTACCGAAGTCAATTCAGCAGTTGATTTGGCCATTGGGTTGGAACCTTTGATGGGCAAAATGGCCAAATACTTTATGGCTTTTGGATTGTTTGCTGCAGGAATCACCTCTGCGATCACAGCACCGTTGGCAGGTTCCTTGGTTATTGCCGGAAGCTTTGGCTTATCCACTGACCTCAAAAGTTTTCCTATGCGGATCAGTATTGTAGGGATTTTGGGTTTGGGTTTGGTATTTTCTTCATTTGGGATCAAACCGATCCAACTGATTCTCTTTGCGCAACTGGCAAATGGCGTTTTGCTTCCCTTATTGAGTGGATACATCCTCTGGTTGGTCAATAAAAAATCTGTAATGGGAACTCACACCAACGGAGTATGGATGAATATTTTGGCCTTCGCAATCTGGCTGATCACGTTATTGCTGGGTGGTATGAGTGTTTGGAAGGTGCTAGGAGGTTGAAAGGTTGGAAAATTGAAAGATTGGAAGATTGCAAAATTTCCCCTGCAAACTGTCACTCTTTACTAAAATCTGATACTGTTAACTGAAAACTGCGACTGACCACTGCCAACCTAGACTGGCAACTGCATTTCCACCCCAAATTCAAACGGCTTCATCACATTTTTTTGTGGTGCTTTATTTTCAGGCTTATCCTTGTCAAAGAATCGACAACCTAAACCATGAAATCAAAAACTCCCTATTTCATTTTATTGATAGCAGCCATATTATATAACATTTGGCTGATTGGAAAAGCGGAAGAAGAAAAACAAAAACTCAAAGCCACAAATGGGATTTCGGTCCCGAAAAAAAACCTACCCAATCAAAATAATTAAGAAAACTAATCCCATGAAAGAAAAACCTCTACCCTTTAGACAAATAGAATGGTGGGTTATGACAATATTGTTTGTCACCATTATTTTAGCAAACATTTTCCAAACCAACTTCTACTATTTTGAACCGAATGGACCGGAACTTACAAGGTATTTTGCCAAAATCCTGATACCTGTAATACTTTTCCTTTCCTTCTTCCTGCACCATCAGATCTTGATTCCGGGCAAAGAAACCAGAAAACGGAAATCGGTCTACTACCTTTACTCTTTCTTAATCCTTTTGATGTCCTTCCTTTTTGTGGGCGGATTTTCAATGATGGGCGACCTTGCCCAAAACTTCGCTGCACCCTATTATTTCAGTTCGGTGGGTCTATATATTGGATACATTTTGCTGTGTGACGTGATTGAACAGATTTTTCCTGCAGGAGAAACGAAGGACTTCAAGCCCTATAACATTGTGCGGATGGTGACGATTTTTGCTTTTGCGATGTTGTTTCTGTTTGGCATGCAGGAAATCATCGAGGGCTGGATTCCGCTTAGCTACACCATTGCGATCCCTGTGATGCTTGGCATTGTGCTCTATAATTACTTCTTCATATACCGAAACAGAAAGAAAGAAAGGAACAAGCTTGCCAATTCTCTATTTGTTTTGTTGATTTTGGCCTTGGGATTATTCTTTTTCATCTTAGCGATTGAAAACCGGAATATAGGCATTTTGATCATCGGTCTTGCGGTGGTAATATTTGTAGCCGGCCTGCTTATCCCCTTTTCCAACCTGCTCTTCAAAAAATATGACCACCTTTTAGGTCAGATAAATACGCTTAGCTACAGGGTTGACGAAGGTTCAGCCAAACTCTCCTTACTCAGGATGCAGATCAATCCCCATTTCCTATTTAATATCCTGAACACACTTTATGGAACAGCCTTGCAGGAAAACGCAGAAAGGACTTCTGAGGGAATCCAAAAGCTCGGAGACATGATGCGCTTTATGCTTCATGAAAACAGCTTGGACAAAATCCCGCTTGCAAAAGAAAAGGAATACCTGATCAATTATGTTGATTTGCAGGTATTACGCATCAAATCCCATGACAATGTGGACATTGATTTTAGGCATAATCCTGAAAACTGTACAGGGGATATCGCGCCGATGTTACTTATCCCTTTTGTGGAAAATGCATTTAAGCACGGAATCAGTTTCCAAAAGAAATCATGGGTCAAAATCAGCCTGCGTTGTACGGATGGAACCATCCATTTGGACGTCAACAACAGTATCCACCGTAGCCATGAAGATGACCCTGAATCCAAGTCGAACGGTATAGGCTTAGACAATGTCAAACAGCGTCTCCAACTCCTGTATCCGGGGAAACATGAACTTGTCATTCGGGAAAACGAAGTGGAATATTTTGTACATTTAACCATAAAACGCTCCTGATATGCTTCATGCTATAGCCATAGACGATGAACCGATGGCCCTCGAGGTAATCAAAGCCCATGCAGCCAAAGTGCCTTTCTTGGATTTGCGCAAGGTATTCACAGATGCAATCCTTGCCTTGGATTATATCAGAAGCGAGCAAGTGGATCTGATTTTCCTTGATATCAAAATGCCGGATATCTCTGGGCTGGAACTCGCCGCTTTGATTCCGAAAGACACCATGGTCATTTTCACTACAGCTTACTCAGAGCACGCTGTGATCAGTTTCGAATTGGATGCGAAGGATTACCTGCTCAAACCTTTCAACCTCGGGAGGTTTTTAAAAGCCTGCCAAAAAGCACAGGAATGGCATGAACTGAAAAAAGGAAATGCCGCGGGGACCATGTTTGTCAAAACAGGATATGAGCAGATAAAGGTCAATTTCGACGAATTACTCTTTTGTGAAGCAAATGGCAACTATGTGAATTTCCAACTCCCAAAAGATAAGATCCTCAGTAGAATGACCCTGGCAGAAGTCGAAAAAATCCTGCCTTCCAATTTTGTCAAATCCCACCGTTCTTTTTTGGTGAACATCCAACATGTTCAAAAAATCGAAAGGCACCAATTGACTGTAGGTGATAAGCTCGTCCCTATCAGTGTCAGTTACCAAGAAGGATTGATGGATAGGTTGAAGTAGGTGGGAAGATGGGAAGTTGGGAAGAAAAAGACCGATGACCGATGACCGATGTTTGGGATGAGAGAAAGAATAAAAAGCATTTGATATTTGAAGGTATTGTTGGAAGAATGGCAAGAAAACAGAAAACCTATCCTTGTCACTTCGACCAGAGGGAGAAGTCTTTTAAATATGAGAAGTTGGAATTAGGAGTAATGAAGTCGTAAAAAAAAGTCGGATGACAGATGACCGATGCTGTGGATTTTCATCGGTCATCGATCATCGGTCATCCGACACTTTTACAACTTCCTCACCCATATATTCCTGTAGCTAACCAAATCTCCATGATCCTGGAGTTCAAGCGGCATTTCAGTAGCATGGGCTTTGTAATTAGGAATTCCGATATATTCTGTTGGACCTTTGATTTCTACATTATTCTGTACCAAAATCCCGTTGTGAAGCACAGTCACTCGTGCAGGAGAGACCAACATGCCATCCGCATTAAACTTTGGAGCGGTAAAAATTACATCATAACTGTTCCATTCTCCCGGCGCTTTCATCGCATTGACCAAAGGAGGATGTTGCTTGTATATACTTCCTGCCTGACCGTTGGAATAGGTTCTGCTTTCATATGAATCCAAAACCTGCAATTCATACAAAGACATCAAGAAGATTCCGGAATTTCCTCTACCCTGACCTTCACCTTTGATTACAGTAGGTGCCGACCATTCGATATGAAGCTGCATGTCACCAAAACCTTGCTTGGTTTTAATTGCACCTGTTCTGGGAGTTACTATAAATGCACCGTTTTCGACTTTCCATTGTGGGACACTTCCATCCTTTGAACTGACAAAGTTATCAAGGCTCTTGCCATCAAAAATGACAATCGCATCAGAAGGTGCTTGACCCATTTGGGCAGCAGCCGTCACTTTTCTCGGAACAGGTTCCCAAAATTCAGTGGCTTCTGGTGGAAGTTTGATGTCTTTTTGTTGGGCAAAAAGAGGCATTGAAGCCATCAGGGCAATCATTGTCAGAGAGGCTTGGAAAAGCTTTTTCATAGGTTATTTGGTTTAATTGTTGTTTTTGATTTCAGGAATCCAAGAATGGATTCAATTTTGAATTTCTTTCAAGTTCCAAATTAAGCCAATTCGCAAGCTTTCAAAAGCCGTTGATGGATTTTTGGTTTGGCTTGTGCTAGCTTACAGGTAATTTCCTCCAAATTTAAACCTATGCAAAAGAAACTGCTACTGATAACTTTGCTCTTGCTCCATATATATTCTGCAAAAGCCCAAAAGGAATATTATTTTCCAGGAGAAACTTTCTCCAATGATATTCCAAGTCCATACTCCTATTTGGGTTACCACGTTGGGGAATGGCATACCCGATACGACCGCCTTGTGGGATATTTTCAGTTGTTGGCTGACAAATCGGATATGGCAGAGCTTGTCACCATCGGCTATACCAATCAGCTGAGGCCATTGGTCGTCTTGGTGATCAGCAAAAAAGAGAATATTTCAAACTTGGAATCTATCCGGACTAACCACCTCAAATTGGTTGACCCAACCTTGCCCATGCCTGATGTCAGTGGCATGCCGGCCATCGTCAACCTTGCCTACAGCGTCCATGGAAACGAACCTTCTGGTGGAGAAGCTTCCATCTTGACAGCTTATTGGCTTTTGGCTTCGCAAAGTGACCTTGCCAAAGAAATCAGAAACAATGCCGTGGTCATGATAGATCCCGCCATCAATCCTGACGGAAGGGACAGACATACCAATTGGGCAAACATGCACAAAGGTTCGCCGCCTGTTGCAGATCCTTTAGACAGAGAACATAATGAAATATGGCCTTCAGGACGCGTTAACCATTATTGGTTCGATTTGAATAGGGATTGGTTGCCTTTGGCACAGGTGGAATTACAAACCAAAATCGCTTGGTACCATACCTGGTATCCAAACGTGGTGGGGGATTTTCACGAAATGGGAACCAATGCCACCTACTTCTTCGAGCCTACCAAACCTTTTGGCAGTGAAAATCCTGTGATTCCAAGAAAGAATTATGATGAAATCAATAACAAGTTTGCGGCCTATTTTGCAAAGGCTTTGGATGATATCGGTAGTTTGTATTGGACCAAGGAAGTTTTTGACAACAGCTATCCAGGATATGGATCTACCTATCCGGATATTCAGGGAGGATTAGGGTTGGTATTTGAACAAGCGAGTTCGCGAGGTCATATCCAAAGCTCTCAGCGTGGCGATATTACCTTTCAATTTACGATACGGAACCAACTCAAAACTTCCATTGCCACCATGGAAGCCGGTGTCAAGGAAAGGGAATACATGCACAAATACTTGCGCGAATATTTCCAAACTGCGATCACTGAAGCAGGAAAAGACAAAGCCAAAGGGTATATTTTTGGAGATGAGTCAGACGATTCCCGAAATAGACTTTTCTTAAAGTTATTGTTAGATCATAAAATCAAAGTACTTGAAAATGATAAAGATATAAGCTCAGAAGGAAAGTCATTTAAGAAAGGAAAATCCTGGATTGTTCCTACATCCCAACCACAATACAGGATGGTAAGATCGATGTTTGAAAAGGTGACGACATTTTCAGATTCGGTATTTTATGACGCTTCCTCCTGGACCATGGCCTTGGCCTATGGCATGCCTTACGCCACGCAAACAGTTGTTAGCGGAAAAGAAATGAAAGAATTGCCAAGCCAAAACTTGACCTTCCCGGCCGATGGGAAGTACGTTGCTTACTTGGTGGATTGGTCTGATTATTTTGCTGCCAAATTCCTGCACCTTATACAGGCAGCAGGAGTCCATGTCGAAGTCACGGCACAAACTTTTACTTCAAATACAGATCAAGGTTCAAAGGAATTCTCCTCAGGTTCATTGGTCATTCCAACGGCTTTCCAAAAACTTTCTCCGGAAGAATTGAGAAAAGCATTGAAAGAAGCAGCAGACTTGGCAGGCCAAAATGTGTTTGCGAGTACGACAGGATTCAGTCTGAAAGGCATTGACTTGGGTAGCGGCAGTATTTCAGCCATCCAAAAACCAAAAGTTCTCATGCTTGTCGGTCAGGGAACATCCCAATATGAGGCTGGGGAAATATGGCACCTGATGGATACCAAAGTTGGAATGCCAATTACAAAAGTGGATTTGGGATTGTTTGGCAGGGTGAATCTGTTTGATTACAACACTTTGATCCTTCCTTCAGGAAAATATGCTAGTCTTTCAGCACCGCAAGTTGCACATTTGAAAGATTGGCTTTCAAGAGGAGGAACCATCATTTCCATGCGGACAACAAGTCAATGGCTCCAAAGTCAGGGAATTGTTCAGGAAGAATTTGTTGCAGCCGAAGAAGCAAAAGGACCTGAATCCGTTCCATTTGCAGATTCGAGGAACTTATCCGGAGCGCAGGAAATCGGCGGAAGCATTTATTTGGGGAAATTGGACATTACCCATCCTTTGGGTTTTGGGTACAAAAACTCAGAAATTCCTGTTTATAGAAATACAACTCTTTTCTTCAAACCATCCAAAAACAAGTCCCAAACACCGGTCAGGTATACTGCAAATCCATTATTGGGAGGATATGTTTCTCCGACAAACCTTGAAAAAATCAAGCAGAGCTCCAGTGTCTTGGTTTCTTCGGTTGGACAAGGAAGGGTAATTCACTTTTTCGACAACCCGAATTTCCGCGGTACATGGTTTGGGACAAACAAGCTGTTCTTCAATGCCATCTTCTTTGGGGATAAGATTTAGGAAGTCCATGGCTATCAGTCCATAGTCCACAGCCACTTCAATTAAACTTCAATCCGAGTATTATTTGGTGGCGTGATAAATAACATACTTGTTAGGATTGAGGAGGAAAAAGCATAAAGGCAAAAGTGAGATTATTTCTTGCTTTTGCCTTTTTTATTCCCATTTCGCATGGTGTGAATCTGATATAATTTAGGCTGTTTTTGATATTAGTGATTTTAAGGTTTTGTCTTACAATGGCCTTTAAAGCAGCGGATTATTAATTTTATTCAATAAAAAAGCCCTTAAATAAGGTAATGGTTATACAACTTATACTTAAATTAAGCGTTGTTTGAGCAAGAACGGTGACCATGAAAAATATTTTGTACTCACTTCTTTCTATTTTGGTATTGGCTTCTTGCGAAAAAGAAGACCCCAACAGTCCAGATAACATCCTTAATGGTACTTGGGAAAAAATCGAAATTGTTACCCCTCATCTTGGAACAAAGCTTTCCAAAGATGAAATAGGGTACAGTGAGGAATATGAATTTTTCAGGAATGGCACTTTTACGAAATTTAATTCCAAAACGGGAGTCACTTTTTCAGGAAGTTTTAAGTTTAAAGCTCCGGGGGAAAATCAGGTAGACGAAATCCGTACTTATATCTATCTGTATTTTCCTCTAACCTATTCACAAACACAAGATTTAGCCGAGGAGGTTCCTTGTTGGACTTGTGTTAACCTGGGACCGTATTTTTATGGTTGGGGTCCTACAGAAAGAATGATCCTTTACACCAACAACAGTTTGGTCAATCCAGGCCCATGTTGTTTCAAGGATTTGCCGATTTACTATTACAGCAAAAAATAATTCATTAATTATACTTTTGCCTTTTTACTATTGCATTCATTTTTTCCTCTTCTCTATAAAAAAATCACCAAATTTGTATCAAATTCAAATTCAGTGTCCAAATCAATTCTCCTTCTTACGCCTCCCTTTACCCAACTCAATACCCCCTACCCGGCGACTGCTTATATCAAAGGGTATCTGAATACGATAGGGAAAAAATCTTTTCAAAGTGATTTGGGCATCAAAGTTATCCTGAAAATTTTTTCAAAAGAAGGTTTAACCAAAGTATTTCAATCTATTGAAAATAAAGGAGTTAAAAATTATTCCACTAACATCCAAAGGATAGTCAAATTACAGAAAGACTACCTGCATACCATTGATCCTGTCATCCGATTCCTGCAGTTTGACAATCCCACATTGGCCTATAACATCTGTGACGGCGACTTCCTGCCACAGGCCTCCCGCTTTGACCAATTGGATGATTTGGATTGGGCATTTGGGACTATGGGCATCCAAGACAAAGCAAGGCATTTCGCCACTTTGTACCTCGAAGATATTGGGGATTTGATCAGCGAAGCCTTGGATCCGCACTTTGGTTTCAGCCGGTATGCTGAGCGCTTGGGAAGGTCGGCGACTTCATTTGATGCTTTGAATGAGGCATTGGAAGGTCCCGAATCTTTTACCGATCAGTTTTTAATGGAGGAATTGGAAAAACTGATCCAAGAAACCGATCCTTATTTTGTATGCCTTTCTGTTCCTTTCCCCGGAAATCTTTACGGCGCTTTGCGATGTGGGAAATTCATCAAGACCAATTATCCCCATATCAAAGTTGCTATGGGAGGCGGTTATCCCAATACTGAACTCCGGTCAATCAATGAGCCTCGGGTATTTAACTTTGTGGACTTCATCACTTTAGATGATGGAGAAAGGCCCCTCACCTGTCTTTTGGAGCATTTGGATGGAGAAAGAAGCCTTGACCAACTCAAAAGAACCTTTGCCTTGGTCGATGGAAAAGTCACCTACCTCAATGGCGCTAAAAATACTGACATCCCTTTTAGCCAAACAGGGACGCCTGATTATTCGGGTTTACCTCTAAACAAATACCTTTCAGTCATCGAAATTGCCAATCCGATGCACCGCCTTTGGTCGGATGGCCGGTGGAACAAGCTGACGATGGCACATGGCTGCTATTGGAAGAAATGCTCCTTCTGTGATGTGACCTTGGATTATATCAAAAATTACGAACCGATCAGTGCCAACATCATCTGTGACCGGATTGAGGAATTGATTGCACAGACAGGAGAAACGGGCTTTCACTTTGTGGATGAAGCAGCCCCTCCTGCCCTGATGCGGGAATTGGCGATCGAAATCCTGAAGAGAAACCTCAAAATCACCTGGTGGACCAATATCCGCTTTGAAGAAAGATTTACTTACGACCTTTGCCGGTTGCTGAAAGCATCGGGCTGTATTGCCGTATCTGGAGGTTTGGAAGTGGCGTCAGACAGGTTGCTGCAGATGATGCAAAAAGGCGTCACTGTATCCCAAGTAGCACGTGTGGCAAGGAATTTCACAGAATCAGGTGTAATGGTCCATGCTTACCTGATGTACGGTTTTCCGACACAGACTGCCCAAGAAACCATTGACAGCCTGGAGATGGTCAGACAACTCTTCATGAACAATATCCTGCAATCCGGATTTTGGCATTTGTTTGGGATGACATCCCATGCACCGATAGGTATTGATCCGGGCGCATTTAAGGTTGTCCGTACCGGACCTGAAAAAGGCCTTTTCGCCGACAACGACCTGAGTCATGAGGATCCCAATGGTGCTGACCATGAACTTTTTAGCGAAGGCCTTAAAAAAGCCCTTTTCAATTACATGCATGGGATTTGTTTTGATTTTCCGCTTCAGGAGTGGTTTGATTTCAAAATCCCAAAAACATCCGTTTCTCCCAATTTCATCTTCAATGCCATTCAGATCGAGACAGGCAATGTCCTGAAGCCCAATGCCAAATTGATTTGGTTGGGAAATGAACCGGAACTGGAAAGAACTGCTTTTGTGAAAAAAGGCAAGAAAACAGAATTGTGGCCTTTGGTGATTGAAAACAAGAATGGAACCGATGAAATTTTGGTTAGGCAGGAAGAAGGAGAATGGCTGGAAACAATTCTTCGGGATATCACACCCAAACTTGGGAAAAAAGAGATGACCTTTGCCGAATTTGAAGAGAAATACGTGGCAGCAAACTTGGGAGATTTTGACCGCTTCTTAGGTTCCAAGGTTTGGAGATCGCTGTTGGAATATGGATTGGTGTTGGTTTGATTAAATTTTTCAAGTTCCCTTTATTTATATCTACCAAAAAAATTGTTGGAAATAAAAGCATTTAAAAATTCTTAGGTTCTCGTTTTACATGCCGAACTCGTAAAATATTGATTTCTAGGGGTGTGACTTTGTAAGTTATTCGTAAAGAAAATTTTTCAAAAGCCCTGTAGCTACCATCGTTGTTGATCTTAAATACGTCCTTAGGGAACTTTTCAGGATGGTCAATCAAACTATCCACAACTTTCATTATTCCAGTTTTTACCTCTTCAGCGTTTTGAAGGGAATCTTCTTTAATTCGGTCAATTGCTTTCTTAAAGTATTTGATAGCATTATTGTTCCAAACTACTATTGGAGTAAGGTTTTTCACCACTGTTTCATTTGGCTTTTAAGTTCTTCATGAGTGGTAAAATCCCCCGAATCGATTTCCTTTTCGGCTTCAAGAAGTTCATGATTGTATTGCTCAATGCTAATTCGCCCTTCATTTTTCATCCCGTAGTGCAGGACAGCTTTAATCGCTTTTAGCAATGAAATGTCTTCAACCTCCTGAAGTTCCCTTATAATTAATTCACGTTCAGCTTTAATGTCCATGTCTTTTTATTTAAAACTAAATTAGGAAAATTATTCCTTTTTGTCATAAACAATTTAACCCCACCATGACGGAAAAGAAAACAAAAGATAGAAAAAGAAAAACCCGGCCTAGAAGACCGGGTTTTCATTCACTTTAACCACTAACAACCATAAAACAAATTCTTCATGCATACTCTCATATGCAATCCGAAAGATGAAAAACATCAATTTGTTGTAGTCGATACGGGAATCGAACCCGTGTTTTATCCGTGAAAGGGATACGTCCTAACCCCTAGACGAATCGACCATGCAGTCAAAAAGAAAACACTGGATTTTTCCAGTGTTTTGGTAGTCGATACGGGAATCGAACCCGTGTTTTATCCGTGAAAGGGATACGTCCTAACCCCTAGACGAATCGACCATTTTTGTGGGTTTTGACCTCTTTTTTGAAAGGTGTTGCAAATATAGCGGGTTAAAACAAGAATGCAAAACAAGACAGAAAAATATTTGGTTTTGGAAGTCAAAACATTGATAACTAACCTGAAAAAATATTGGAAGCCTTTCCCCGCAAATCCTTACTTTCGCCTTTGATTTATAGTCCCAATTAGCTGACATGAAAAAAACGAGAGTGGCAATCAATGGCTTTGGCCGTATCGGAAGGTTGACTTTCAAGCTTTTACTTGAAAAAGAAGACATCGAACTCATCGCTGTCAATGACCTTACGGACCCTGTTACCCTTGCCCACCTGCTTCAGTATGATTCTGTTCACGGAAAATACCCCTTTGCTGTCAAAGCGGTAGATGGAAATATTGTTGTGAAAGGAAAAACCATCCGGATATTTGCCGAAAGAAATCCGGAAAATATTCCATGGGGCGATCTTGACATCGATATTGTGTTGGAGTCCACGGGCAAATTCACTGAAAAATCACTTGCCGAAGGCCACCTCAAAGCAGGCGCAAAAAAAGTAATCATCACTGCCCCCTCTCCCTCAAAAGATGTCCCCACAATTGTCCTTGGAGTCAATGACCATATTTTAACCGGAAAGGAAACCATCATATCGAATGCCTCTTGCACGACCAATTGCCTTGCTCCAATGGTCAAAGTATTGGAGGAAAACTTTGGTATTGAAAAGGGATTTGTTTCCACCGTGCATTCCTATACCAATGACCAAAATTTACACGATGCCCCGCATAGGGACTTGAGAAGGGCCCGTGCCGCCGCCTACTCCATCATTCCAACTACGACCAATGCTGCCAAAGCCATGGAGATCGTATTGCCTGCACTGAAAGGGAAAATTGAGGCTTCTGCAATGCGTGTACCTGTTCCGGATGGGTCCCTGACGGATTTAGTGGTGTTGTTGCAAAAAGAAACCACGACAGAGGAATTGAATACTGTCTTCAAAAAAGCATCAGAAGGTTCTATGAAAGGAATCATTGAATATGAAATTGCTCCGATCGTCTCTATTGACATCATCGGTAATCCTCATTCCTGTATTTTTGATTCCGCCCTGACTTCGGCAAAGGGAAATCTTGTGAAAATTGTGGGATGGTATGACAATGAATCGGGTTATTCCAACCGCTTGGTGGATCTGATTCAAAAAATCGGGTGATTCTAACTGTTTTCTCCTTGATCCAAATGGGAACCTACCTGGTCAATCGCTTCCTGCACAGCGTCCAAAAACTGACCTAAATGAACCATAAAGTCTTCATTGAACCCTTTTTCGGAAATGATTTCTTTGCCTTCCTGAATAATCGCATTCAACATGTCGATCTCAAACAAAGCCAAGGCGGGTTTTACCTTGTGGCGGATTTGGGAAATGATTTCCAGATCCTGCAATTCCGAACCTTCCAGGTATTTTTCCTTGAGCTCAGAAAGTGATTTATACAAAGCGCTTACCAGCTCAGCCTTGAACTCGGCATCGCCTTCTGACATTTCTTCGATCCTGTCAAAATTGACGGGCAATTGGTTTTCGAGCATCATTATTTTGGTTGTCTTGCGCTTACTCCTGCTACATATCCGGTACTCCAAGCTGCCTGAAAATTGAATCCTCCGGTAATTCCATCCATATTCAAAACTTCTCCGGCAAAATACAAACCCTCTACGAGCTTGCTTTCCGTCGTTTCCGGATTGACTTCATCCAACACTACCCCACCTGCTGTCACGAACTCCTCTTTGAATGTGGTCTTTCCCTCTACACTTACAATATAACAAAAAAGATTTTGAACCAATTTATTGAATTGCTTTTTTGGTAAATTTTGCCAAAGATTATCAGCTACAATTTCTGATTTTTCACAAAGGTGTTCCCATAGCCTTGCCGGAATTCCCAACAATGCATTGGTATTGATTTTCTTTTTGGGATGCTCATGTTGGAAGGAAAGCAGCTGACGGACAAGTCCTTCCTCCGTCCAGTCATTGCCCCAACGGATATGGGCTTTGGCCTTATATTGTTGGTCAAAAAGCCATTTGGCTCCAAAAGCGGAAAGTTTAAGCACCGCAGGACCACTCAAGCCCCAATGGGTTATCAACAAAGGTCCCCGGTAGGCCATTTTCGTTCCCTCAAGCCTTACATACGCATCGGGAACAGAAATCCCCATCAGCTTTTTGATCGGTTCCTGAGGAGTATTGAAAGTAAACAGGGATGGAATGGGAGGTTCAATCTGGTGCTTGAAATTGGAGAGAAAATGAAAACCGTCAATTTTTGGGTTCCCCCCGGTACAGACGATCAACCTGTCAAATTCCAAAACTTTATCTTCGGAATGAACCTTGAAACCGGATTGATCTTTTGAAATTTCCTTCACCCAAAAGTTGAAGATAACCTTAATAACTGATTGATTGGCTGCAGATTGTAAAGCATCTATTATGGATTGGGAATCATCGGAAACAGGAAACATCCTGCCATCAGACTCGGTTTTCAACGCCACTCCCCGGGATTCAAACCATTGGATGGTGTCTTTTACTGCAAAATGGCGGAATACTTTCTTGAGGAATTTTTCTCCCCGAGGGTAGTTTTTGGAAAGATGGGATATCTCAAAGGCAGCATGGGTGACATTGCACCTACCGCCTCCCGATATCTTCACTTTAGCGAGTGACTTGGAAGTCTTCTCGATGATAGTCACTTCAGCATCCCCTTGGGCGGCATGAATGGCAGCAAAATACCCTGCCGCACCGGCTCCAATGACACCGATTTTTAGCCTGCCCACCCTTATCTTCTTTTGCTTCCCGAAAATGAACCCAATATTCCCCTGGTCAATTCTCTGAAGATACTTCTTCCGATTTGTCTTACCATGGTGTTTTTGCTGAGTTCTTCGATGATGGAGGTTTCCTGAACGGGTTTTCCTTTTGATTTTGCACTTGGAATAGGTTGGTTTTTGGAAGCTTCTGCCGCAGCTTCTGCCCTGCTGATCTTTTGATCCAAAAGTTCAAAAGCACTTTCCCTGTCAATTTCAATATTGTATTTTTTGACAAGAGAAGATGACCTGACCAAACTGTCGATTTCACCTTCTGTCAAAATATCCATTCGTGATACCGGAGGCCGCAATAAGGTATGTGCCAAAGGCGTAGGAATGCCCTTTTCATTCAACACCGTCACCAAAGCCTCCCCAATTCCCATAGAAGTCAGTACCTCATCTGTTTTATAAAAGGTGGAAATGGGATAATTCTCTGCCGTTTTTGAGATGGCTTTACGGTCCTTGGCAGTAAAAGCCCTTAATGAATGCTGGATCTTTAAACCCAACTGTCCCAATACATTATCCGGAACATCTGTAGGTGTCTGGGTGCAGAAAAATACCCCTACCCCTTTTGACCTGATCAACTTCACTATGGCTTCAATCTTCTCAATCAAGTCCTTGGAAGCGGTAGAAAAAACCAAATGGGCTTCGTCAATAAAGAGACATAATTTTGGTTTGTCGGCATCGCCCTGCTCGGGAAATGACTCATAAATCTCCGAAAGCAAGCTCAACATAAAGGTCGAAAATAGCTTGGGTTGGTTTTGGATATCAGTCAGGCGGATGATCGAAACCACTCCTTTGCCATCCACTGTTCTTACAAAATCCTGCACATCAAAGGAAGGTTCTCCAAAGAAATTCTCTGCCCCCTGCTGCTCCAACTCAATGATTTTCCGCATGATCGTATTGACCGTGGCGGAGGAAACAGCTCCAAACTCTTTGGCAATTTCATCCTTGCCCTCATTGATCACAAATTGAAGTACTTTCTTGAGGTCTTTGAGGTCAAGCAAAGGCAGGTGATGCGTGTCACAATACCTGAAAACCAAAGCTACCACGCCCCTTTGGGTATCGTTCAATTCCATAATCTGGGAAATGAGTACAGGACCAAATTCAGACACGGTGGCTTTGAGCTTCACTCCTTTTTCATGACTGATGGACATCAGTTCCACCGGCAGACCGGTAGCCTCAAAATCAATCCCGATAAGGCTGCTTCTTTTTTCGATGTGGGAATTCAAACTTCCGGCCTGCGCAATGCCGGACAAATCACCTTTGAGGTCCATCAACACCGAAGGAACTCCATGGAGTGAAAGCTGTTCTGCGATCACCTGAAGGGTTTTTGTTTTCCCTGTACCTGTGGCACCGGCAATCAGTCCGTGACGGTTTAGGGTTTTGAGGGGTATTTTTACCTGCGCATTAGCAATTGGTTCATGGTCCAAAATCCCTGTTCCGAGGATGATGGAATTCCCCTTGAAGGTGTAGCCTTGCTCTAAATGTTGTTTGAAATCTTCTGATTTACCCATAGCAAAAATTGAAAAGGAGTGAATTTTCAGCTAAAATAAAAAAACCTGAATACAAATAGCTGTATTCAGGTTTTTTGTAGAATGATTTGGGATTAATGGGTGACGACAGGTTCCAAAAGTTTGGCCTGTCCGATAAAATCCTCGATTTGGGACAGTGCGGGAACAGCCCTGGTGAGGTTTTTTTCTGCATTGGTATCAACCAAGGCTTTGTGAAGATTTTCAGCATTTCGGGTTCTCAGTTCTTTGACAGTATCGACTCCGGCAGCTTTGAGCAATTCGGCAAACTGACTTGCGATGCCGTTGATTCTAAATAGGTCAGCCATATTGACCCAATCAAGGATTACACCTTCTCCGATTCCGCTTGCATCGGCTATTTCTTTGCGGCCTTTTTTGGAAGCTCCTTTTTCCAAGAGCCCTTCAACTGTACTGATTCCGGCTGCTGCCAGTTTTTCTTTGTTTGCTGGACCGATTCCTTCGATCATGGTGATGGTTTTTGCCATAAAATTTAACTGTTTAAGTGAAAGAAATTATTTAAAGAAATTACCTAATCCACCTTTTAAAAGGTCTCCTGCCTTTCCAAGAAAGGAATCCCCAAGTCCGCCGCCGATCATTTTGGTAAGGTCAGAGATATCCAAGTTGCCTTCTTTGTAATCGGAAATGGCCTTAATAATAGCAGGGAGAATTACTGTACTGATTTTACCTGCAATCTCTGGGGAGACACCCATTTTAGAAATGAGGTCCTTGTCCAATCCACCGAGTAGATTTTGAAATACCGGTGACTGATTCGCAGATGCTCCCATATTCACCATATCCAATATCCCGTCCAGGTTTCCTGAAATGGCCTCCCGGCTGATGGAGGATACCAAACTGTCTTTTGACAAGTCCAAGGCCTGCTTGGCCTGGTCTGGGTCAAGACCTACTTTTTCTTTCAATCCTGCCGTAAGTTGGGCGGATACTTGTCCTATTATTTCCTGAAGCATGGTGTAAATGGTTCTTATTTTGAGACAAATTAATCAATAATCTGTTTTCGTGGTTTTCTGAAATGGTTTATTTTTTGATCTGTCCCACACTTTTTTACCATTGTTTTGTTGATTAAAGGTATTTACTTTGCTTCAGTTAAATTACCAAATCCCAATATTTACCAATGGTTTTGATCAAGCTTGGTTACAGTTCAGATTCTATTCTCAGGGTTTTCTTAATAGGAGTAATTTTCCTTTTCTTCGCTTCGCCTGTTTTTGCGCAAGTCAAACCAAATTTGGGGGGATCGACAAGGTTGATGAACAGTGCTTTGGCAGAAATGGAGAAAGGGGATTATGAAAAGGCCAATGCTTATTTCAGACAGATCATTGAGAATAACCTGTCAATTCCACCTGAAATGCCTTACTTTTTTGCAGAGACACTTTTTCAATTGGGACAATATGACAACAGCCTTAACTTTTTGACCAAATACCTTGAAATCAACGGGTTCAAAGGGGACAATTATGAAGCAGCCAAAGCCCTTGAGGCCAAGTTAAAAACCAACATGGCTGCCATTTACAACTGTAAATTGTGTGATAACCGTGGCTACCGTTATTTGAATTGCCCTACCTGTGAAGGTGAAAGGCAGATCGAACAGGCATGTATGTACTGCAAAACAAGGGGTATGGTCGGCTGTACCAAGTGCAGGGGTTCGGGATTGGTGACCAAAAAAAATGTATTCAATATTGTGGAATACTACGAATGTGAAAAATGCTCCGGTGACGGAAAACATACCTGTCCCAAATGCATGGGAAGTCTCAAGGAAATGAGTGATTGCAGGACCTGCAAAGGTCAGGGCAGGTTATTGTCTGAGGAGATCTGTGACCATAAACCGGGAACCCAACCGAGACATTTTTCTACCGGATTTGAAAAATTGAAAGAAATGAGCCATTGAGGGGTGGTTATTTGGTTAAGGGTTAATGGTTATTTGGTTATTTGGTTATTGGTTTTAGGTCCCTGAGCTTGTCGAAGGGTTGGTTATTGGTTATTGGTTATTTGGTTTTAGGTCCCTGAGCTTGTCGAAGGGTTGGTTAATTGGTTAATGGTTATTTGGTTAAGGGTTAATGGGTATAAAAAGAAAAAACCTGAGGGGACTCAGGTTTTTGTGGTATAGTGTATCAGGAAGATTTTTTACTTGCAATATTTATCCATCGCTACTTGTGCCTCTTCGTGACCAAGCTTGATGGCTGCACGGATATCTTCACAACCTGATTTTTTCTTGTCTGTCGCAATCTTCAGCATGCCCCTATAATAATACGCTTGCCCAAAATTCTTATCCATCTTGATGGCTGTACTGTATTCTATCATCGCCTCGCCGGTATTCCCAATTTGGTGCAATGCCCTTCCTTTCAGGAAAAAAGCCATCGCGGGCGCTCCGGGAATCTGCACTGCGTAGTCCGCAAACAACAATGCAGAGGTATGGTTTTTCTGCTTTTGGTAGATGTTGGAAAGACTCATCAAGACTTGTGTATTTTTGGAATCAACAGCATAGGCAGCAAGGAAGTCCTTTTCTGCTTTTTTGAATTCCCCCAATTCCTCATAGGATCGGCCTCTGTTGTAGAGGCCTTTTAAGTACTTGGGGTTGTTTTTCAATACATTGTCATACTCCTTTACTGCCTCCTCGTATTTTTCTTCGCTAAATAAATTATCTCCTTTATTGGAAATATTTTCCGAACAGGCTGACAAAGACATTATGCCGATAAGGGAGGCAAAAACCCAATGCTTTACTTTCATTTTGGTAATGGTAATCTTTAAACGGCTACATTATTTTCTCTTAATGCATCGTTGAGGGAGGTTTTCAAGTCAGTGGAAGGTTTCCGCTGACCGATGATGAGCGCACATGGTACCTGAAAATCACCTGCAGGAAACTTCTTGGTCAAAGATCCGGGAATAACCACGGACCTTGCCGGAACAAATCCTTTGTATTCTTTTGGTTCAGAACCGGTGACATCAATGATTTTTGAGCTTGCGGTGAGGGTAACCCCTGCGCCGATCACTGCTTCTTTCCCGATCCTCACTCCTTCTACGATGATTGCCCTTGAGCCGATAAAAGCACCATCTTCGACGATAACCGGGGCCGCCTGAACGGGTTCTAAAACCCCTCCAATTCCCACTCCGCCGCTGAGGTGGACATTTTTACCTATTTGGGCACAAGAACCAACAGTTGCCCAAGTATCAACCATCGTGCCACTATCCACATATGCCCCAATATTTACGTATGATGGCATCATTATTACGCCACTTGCCAAAAAAGCACCATACCTCGCTACTGCGTGGGGAACTACCCTGACACCCTGCTTGGCATAATTGGTTTTCAAAGCCATTTTATCATGGAATTCAAAAGGTCCCACTTCGATGGTGTGCATTTTTTGGATGGGGAAATAAAGGATTACCGCCTTTTTTACCCAATCATTGACCTGCCAAGAACCGTCTTCCAATGGTTCAGCAACCCGGATTCCGCCGCTATCCAATTCAGAAATCACGGTTTTGATGGCGATTTCTACTTCCTTTTCTTTTAACAATTCCCTGTTTTCCCAGGCTTTTTCGATTATTGACTTTAATAATTCCATATTTTTGGTTTCGGTCTTCTAAATTTTATCCATCAATGCAACAAATCCCAATTGTGATCGCTTCTGTGTTAAAACCACTCAAAGATCCAAGGGCGTATTATAGGTTTGCATTTTCATTGCGTGAAACAAATAAATACAATATTAACATCATAGGATTTTCCTTAAAAAAAGAACCTGAGGAAGAAAACATCAAATTCCATTCTATTTTCTCAAAAAACAGAAATGACAATTCAAGAGCACTCGCAGGAGCGAGATTTTTTAAAAGATTATTCCAAATCAAGCCAAAACTGGTCATTGTTACCACTTTTGAGCTTTTGCAGGCTGCAATTCTTGCCAAATGGATGTTGGGATTTGCCTTGGTTTATGACCTACAGGAAAACCACGTCCTGAATCTCAGTCAAAACAAAACCATGTCAGGATGGAAAAAAGATTTATCCAAAGCTTTCGTTTCTTTGATTGAATCCTGTTCAAAGCCTTTTATAGACCATTATTTCTTTGCGGAGAAAGTGTATCAGAAAGAATTCCCAAAAATTAAAAGCCCTACCCTCCTCCCCAACAAGTATTATGGACCTGCACAGGATATCAAGCCTGTTTCTTTTGCTTCAGGTAAAAACCTCCGGTTTCTGATATCAGGAACATTGACGGAAGTATATGGGATTTTGGAAGGAATTGAATGGTTTATATCTGTTCTTGCCAATTATCCACAAGCTACCTTGACTGTCATCGGACATGTCCCGATACAGGGTTATTATCAAAAACTTTGCGAAGCAACCGCTGACCAAAGGTCGATACAGTTCGAGGGATCAGAAAATCCCATTCCCTATTCGGCTATTTTAAAGGCTTATGCCGAGTCGGATATTGTCCTGCTTCCCTACCATCAAATCCCAAGTATCAGCCCCAAAATCCCGAGTAAAATGTACGAGAGCATTGCCTTGGGAAAGCCTTGCCTCTTTCAGGTCAACGCAGAATGGGAAGATATCTGTTCTGTTTATCCTGCTGGAAAAGCAATTGACTTTAGGGATTTGACACATTCTCAACAACATTTAAATGACTTTTTAAAGGGAACATATTTTGACCTCAAACCCGGGGATGAGGTATTGTGGAAAAGTGACGAAGCAAAATTTTTAGAGGTTGTTGCGCGGTTGACCGAGAAGGTTTAACCATTTCCATACCCACTTATTATCTTCTATAATACAAGCCAAATTCCTTTTTAGGAGCTTCTAATGGCGTTTTCGTGTTAAGGTAACAGCTTCCTTTTGGTCCATTTTGAGCACATACTATTTACCTGACATGATATAGGAATCAAGCTACTGTTCCTTTTTTATCCACTCACCACAAAAAAGTTATCCACTATCCTGCCTGTTTGGAAACTCCATTCGGATGTCAGGAAACTGAACGGCGTACCGTTGTTTGAGCCAATATATAAAAAATATGGTGTCATAAATGATTGTTTTTCAATGTCTTAATTCTATATTTATACTTAGCTAATTTTATTTTTAGCCTACCCTAAATCATAAACCACAGTATTGTTTGAGTTATCCACAGGCGATTTAGACACTATAAAACTATTTTTAAGGTCAATCTAAATTTCTATCTTTGGGACTAAACCAACGAGAACCATGATTACCCTCACCTCTGCTGAAGAGAATTATTTGAAAGCCATCTACCACCTGTCTGATGGTGGAAAGAAGGGCGTGTCGACCAATGATGTCTCCGCTGAAATGAAAACAAAGCCTGCCTCTGTCTCGGACATGCTTCGGAAGTTGGGCGAAAAAGAAGTGATCGAATACCGCAAATACTATGGCCTTCACATTACTGAAGAAGGAAAAAAACTTGCCCTCCAAACGATTCGCAAGCACCGCCTTTGGGAAGTGTTCTTGGTGGAGAAATTAAAATTCTCTTGGGATGAAGTCAATGAAGTAGCCGATGAATTGTCCCATGTCAAATGCAAAGTTTTGATCCAAAGACTCGATGAGTATTTGGGTTTCCCCAAGTTCGATCCACATGGCGATCCCATCCCGGATGAATACGGTGATGTACGGGCAAGACCACGTCAACTGCTTAATGAGCTTGACCTTGGTTCAACAGGTCAGATCGTTGCTGTCAAAGACAGCAGTCCTGCTTTCCTCCGATACTTGGACAAAGTGGGTGCTTATATCGGTGCCAGGATCAAAGTCATGGACAAGACAGAATTTGACGGTTCTGTCGAAATCCTTGTTGATAATAAAAAGTCAATATTCATGTCAAAAGATGTGGCGGGGAATATTTTGGTGATGGTGTAAAGGAGGGTTGAATGTTGTAGTTGTTGTAATGGTTATAGTTGTTGTAATTGTTATCTGCTTCGCGTTGTCGTTTTTGTCGGGTTGGGGAAGTTTAGGGTTAAAGGTTATTTGGTTATTTGGTTAACTGTTTCTGTCGCAATCCTGAATTATTAATTCATCATTCTTAATTCTGAATTTCCCAAAATGTTGGGTCTTGTGTCTCATGTCTCATGTCTTGTGTCTTATGTCTTGATACTTGATACTGAAAAAAAGACTTTTCCACGAAATTGAACTTCAAACCAAAGCAAGTCGTTAAATTGGAGTAAAATATGATTGACCAAAATATGAAAAAGTTATTTGGCGCTTTGCTGATCACCCTATTCAGCTTCCAAATCACCATGGCTCAGGATAAAATCACCTGGCTGACATTCGAGGAAGCCGCAGCCAAAACTGCTGAAAATCCCAAAATGATCTTTGTGGATGTTTACACCGATTGGTGTGGATGGTGCAAGAAAATGGACAAGGACACTTTCACCGATCCTGAAGTCATTGGCTTTATCAATGAAAATTTCTACGCTGTCAAAATGAATGCTGAGAATGGAAATAGGAAATTTAGTTTTAAAGGAAAAGAATATTCAGAAGCGACCATGGCCAGGGCGATGCGGGTAAGTTCTTACCCCAACTTTGTAATCATGGATGCCGTGATGGAAAACATCGCCCAATACCCGGGATATAGAGAACCTGTTCCATTTCTCGCCGGATTGGATGAGCTAGTCAATAAATTCGGCAAGTAAGTATGTCATTTTCCCTGCACGAAAAAGAAGATACCATTGTGGCATTGGCCACCCCTCAGGGAGTCGGTGCCATTGCGGTCATCCGACTTTCGGGAAAAGATGCCATCAAAATCACAAACAGTGTTTTTAAAGGGAAAGACCTGGAAAAGCAGGCTTCCCACACCATTCATTTTGGAACTATCCGCGATGGAGACAAAATCATCGATGAAGTCTTGGTCTCCGTTTTTGTCGCACCGAAATCCTTTACCAAAGAAAACGTCGTGGAGATCTCCACGCATGGGTCTTCCTTCATTGTCAATCAGGTCATCAAATTATTGATCCGTCATGGAGCAAGACCGGCCAAACCGGGAGAATTTACCCAAAGGGCTTTTCTCCATGGGCAGTTTGACCTGGCACAGGCTGAGGCAGTAGCTGACTTGATCCATTCAGATTCTGAGACCTCCCACCAAGCAGCCATGAATCAAATGCGTGGTGGCTTCAGCAGTGAGATTCAAAAACTCAGAAATGAGCTGATCCATTTTGCTTCGATGATCGAGCTTGAACTTGATTTTGGGGAGGAAGACGTGGAGTTTGCAAACAGGAATGACCTGAAAGTCTTGGTGGAAAAATTGCTTCTCGCCGTTGAGTTGCTGGTTGCGAGTTTTGATTTGGGCAATGTGATCAAAAACGGTGTACCAACGGTCATCGCCGGAAAACCCAATGCCGGAAAGTCCACCTTGCTCAATGCGCTTTTGAATGAAGAAAAAGCTATCGTGTCAGAAATTGCCGGCACCACCCGGGATTTTATTGAAGATGAAATCAATATCGGCGGTGTGATTTTCCGCTTTATCGATACGGCTGGACTGCGGGAAACAACAGATATGATAGAAGCAATCGGTGTCAGCCGCACACAGGAGAAAATGAAAACGGCATCTCTGATTCTGTATCTTTTTGACCTGACGGATACCGATATGGTTGAGATCAATCGGGATATCAATAGGTTGGAAAATCAGGGCGTACCCTTTGTCAAGGTGGCCAACAAAATAGACAAAGCCTCTGCTGAGTTTGTCAGCGAACTGAAAGCAAAGTATCCTGACACCATTTTTATTTCCGCTGGGCAAAAGGAAAACCTTGAGGTGTTGAAAAGCCGCATTTTGGAGTTGGTCAATCTGGACAAGTTCAGGACGGGCAATACCATTGTCACCAATATCCGGCATTACGATTCCTTGGTCAAAACAAGGCAGTCGCTTTTGGATGTTTTGGAAGGTTTGGACAGGCAGATCACCAATGATTTTTTGGCGATGGATATCCGCAGATCCCTGCATTACCTTGGTGAAATCACAGGGGAGATTACCACAGACGACCTATTGACCAATATCTTTTCGAAGTTCTGTATCGGGAAGTGAGTTAGAGGTTGTCGGGTTGTCGGCTTCGCGTTGTCGGGTTGAAAAAGTTGTAATTGTTCTAGTGGTTGTAATTGTTGTCTGCTTCGCGTTGTCAGGTTGTCAGCTGCGCGTTGTCGGGTTAGATTTGTTGTAATTGTTGTAATTGTTGTCTATTTCGCGTTGTCAGGTTGTCGGGTTGGTAAAAACACCCTGAAGGGGTGGCATGTTTATAGAAAAAATGTGAAATGAGGTGGGTTTGGTTTTGGCTAATTTGATGGGCAATTGTGAGGAAAGCTTTCCGCCAAAGCAGGGATGGTGATTTTTAACCACAGATTTAAATGATTTGCACAGATTTTTTACCACATAGGGTCATAAAGAACATAGAAGTGGATTGGTTCCGCCACGATGGACAGGTGTAATGGTTTTCGTGTGTTGGGGTTGTTGAAAGCCTTTTTTTACAAAACAAAATCTGACAGATACCGCTCAGAAATAACCGGTAGTTTGATTTCGGATTTAGGATCTTTTTCGGTAAAGAAAGACACCTCCCGAACACTTAATCTGAGTGAAGAATCAATTTTTAGGTTCGAAATGATACCAAAAAAAATGGAATTCAATAAAATCATAGCTAGAAAATGGGTTATCTGGCTGGGGGCTCAACTCTATTCATGAGAGGAAAAAATCATATTTGGAATTCATTTTTGGCAAGGTAGCCCTTTGCCTTTTTAGGAAGAATTAACCATTAAATAACTTGGATTTGAATTCACTGCTTTTTATCAACCATATGTAACATGTCCTTAACAAGAGGCCTTCAGGATTATTTTTTGGTTATTAAAACATAACAAGGATATAAAAAGAAACTAGACCTCCGACCGTCCCTCCCATGGTAATTTTGGAAAGTACTTAATCCAATTTAAACCTATTGATTATGGGAAATTTTACTTCTAAAAAAACACGAGCAACGCTTCGAATGTGCGTAATCTGCACCGTGATCTTTTTTTCGGGAGGATTGTCAGGAATTCAGGCTAAAGCCTTACCTGCATCTTCGGATATAAAAGACTTTGCAGTAGTCACAGGAACTGTTAAAGATGAGACAGGAGCGCCGTTGCCAGGTGTAGCACTTCTTGTCAAAGGAACGACAAGCGGAACCATAACAGATCTTGATGGGAAATTTTCAATCGATGTGCCTAATGATGCAACTCTTGTGGTTTCATATTTGGGGTATATTACTACGGAAGTTCCAATCAACGGACAATCATTGCTGACGATCCAATTACAGCCGGAAGATTCTCAGCTAAATGAGTTTGTTGTGGTAGGATATGGTATTCAGAAGCGATCAGATGTGACCGGAGCTATTGGTTCATTGAAAAGGGAAAACTTCAACCGGGGGATTATTGCAAATCCTGTAGATCTATTACAGGGTCAAGTTGCCGGTGTGAATGTTACCTCCGTCAGTGGAGAACCTGGAGCAAATCAAAATGTGATCATCCGGGGCATTGGAAGTTTGCGCTCAGGAACACAGCCGCTTTATGTGCTTGATGGCTTCCTGTTGGATAATTCTGATACCGGAATAGCCTCCAATCCGCTCAATTTTTTGAATCCTAATGATATCGAAAGCATAGATGTGTTAAAGGACGCAAGTGCCGCGGCCCTTTACGGCTCCAGAGCATCCAATGGTGTCATCGTAATCACCACTAAGAAAGGTAAGGCCGGGACTTCTCAGGTAAATTTATCCGCATCTACGGCATGGTCTTCGATGGCCAATCAAATCGATGTATTTGAGGCAGATGAGTTTCGACGCCAAGTGGTAGCAGTAGGCGGCAATTTGGAGGATTTCGACGGAAATACCCGTTGGCAAGATGAATTGACACAGGTAGGGTTCTCTCAGGATTACAGTTTATCTATGAGCGGAGCAAACAGTGAGAAATTTTCCTATTTCGCTTCCCTAGGCTACTTAGACAAGGAAGGTATTTTGAAGAACAGCAATTTAAAGCGCTATTCCGGTAAACTGAACATGAATCAGAAAGCTTTCGACGGTAGACTTATTATAGATTACAATCTGACAGCCTCCTATACTGAAAATCTCCGACCAAGCATCGAATCTACCATCAGTGATATGCTTAACTTGAATCCCACGATTCCTGCCTTAACGGATGGTGAACCTACCTTGCTCAATACCAATGCATTGAATCCGTTAAAGCGAAATCAGCTTTACAGTGATAATGCCGCAAACAACCGGATCTTGGGTTCCATATCTCCATCTTTCGAAATCATTGAAGGCCTTACTTATAAGTTAAATCTTGGGGTAGATTACTCCAATACCAACAGATACATCCAGTATAAGCCGTTTACCGAAGTTGTAAATGAGTCCAATGTGGCAAATGGCAGTTTGGATCAATTGATTTCTGCCAACACCAATAGTTTGGTAGAGAATACCCTTACCTATAGTTGGAATAATTACAAGCACAATTTCAATGTACTTGCAGGTCATTCTTACCAGTCATTTTTGGACGAGTTCAGAGGTACTTCCGCTAGAGGATTTGCAGCTAACAATATCGAACCTAGATTTCAGGATCAAAACAGTACCAGTGAATTTCCGACCACGATAAGCGCCTCAGGAGTTAGAAATGAATTACAATCCTTCTTCGGAAGACTCAATTATGTCTACGACGAAAAGTATTTATTCACAGCCACAATCCGTGCAGATGGGTCTTCTAAGTTCGGAGACAATAACAAGTATGGTTACTTTCCCTCCTTTGCTTTGGGTTGGAATGTGACAAAGGAAGAATTTATGGCCAACTCGTTTTTCAACAACTTGAAAGTGCGAACGAGCTGGGGACAAACCGGAAATCAGGAAATACCATCCAAGATTACCCAGGCAAGTTTCTCTGAGGATCGATTAGCCACAGGTGCAGGCAGTCTTAATACTTACCCTATCGATACCCAAGGAAGAACTTTGGACGACTACCCGTATGGAATTGTTTTTACCCGCTTGGCAAACCCGGATTTACAATGGGAGGTTTCCACCCAGTTTAATGCAGGAATAGACTTTGCTGTCTTTAACTATCGATTGACCGGTGCTTTGGATTATTTCAACAAAGTATCCTCCAACATCCTCTTAGAAGTAGTTCCTGCAGATCCGGTTCAGCCTACTTCGACTTTCTGGGATAACATCGAAAGCATGGAGATTCACAACAGCGGAATCGAATTGGCTTTGAATTACAACAGCAAGCCGAAGCAATCTTTTTCCTATGAAATTGGTGGCAATATTTCATTGATTCAAAACGAAGTAAGAGACTCCCCTTTTGCAGTCCTGACTACCGGTCAAGCTCAAGGCGCAGGTCAAACAGGAGCGACCATCAACGGTTACATCAACGGTCATCCGATCGGAGCATTTTATATGCTTCAGTTTGATGGAATAGGAGAAAATGGCCTCAACAGGTTTGTGGATATCAACGGAGACGGAGCAATTCTTGATAATGACAGAAGCGTGGTAGGCAGCGCAATCCCAAAGGTGATTTATGGTTTTAGAACTAATCTAAGGTATAAGAATTTTGACTTTGGAATGAATTTCAACGGTGGAGCAGGAAATGAAATTTATAATCATACAACCATGTCTCTCTTTACCAAGTCTCAACTTTCCAGATCCAACAACACCACGGATTTTGCAGTCCAATTCCCAAATGAATCTTTCAATAATGCCAATACGGTCTCTACCCGATTCCTGGAGAGTGGATCTTACCTAAGATTGAACAATGCTACTATTGGATACAGTTTTAGACCAGATCGGCTTGGAGTGGGCAATACCTTTCAAAATATCCGTATTTCCCTTACAGGTCAAAACTTGTTTGTGATTACAAACTATTCCGGATTTGATCCGGAAGTAAATACCGGAGCAACATCTGGCGGTATTCAAACCTTTGGTATTGATCGATTTACCTATCCAATGGCTAGGACATTTATGGTCAATTTGAATTTAACCTTTTAAAGAACGTGTTGATAATCATTTCCCATATGAGATTCCTTGTGGACTCAAAAAAATATAATCATATGAAAACTATCAGTTTTAGCAAATTAATACCAGTTGTCGCTTTTTTTCTCGCTTTCTTAAGCTGTACTACATTAGAGGAGGAAATCCTCGATGAGTCACTTACTGGAACGGGACAAGCGGAAATAGTAAGTGGATCCATTGCTCCGGTATATGGCATGATGCGTCAAGTATGGCTTCATACGGTCAACTTTGGACTACAGGAAGTAGCCTCTGATGAGGGTATCCTTCCCTATCGAGGTGGTACGGACTGGTTTGATGGAGGTAAATTTATTGCCGTACACCAGCATTTGATGACACCTGGAAATAGCTTGGTTGGAGATACCTGGACTTTTATTACCCTGACTTTGTCAAGGGCAGTGGCAGCGGAAGAGCAATTGGGATTAGAAGTACAAAATGGAAATTCAAGTGCCCAAAATCCACTTTACGAAATGGTAGCCATAAAAGCTTACCTGAACATGCTGGCTTTGGATAACTGGGGACTTGTTTTCAGAAAAGAACGTTCCAATCAACAATCAGAGATTCTCAGAGGTCAAGAAGCTGTGGATTACCTTGAATCAGAGCTCCTGTCAGTAGTCAATTTGATCAGCACCGGTGAGCCCGGTAGAATGAATAAACATGCTGTGGAGGCCTTATTGGCACGTTTGTATTTGAATGCTGCAGTATATCGGGATCCATACGGAACTGCGAACTTCAGGATTGAGGATATGGATAAGGTAATCGAATACACCAGCAAAGTCATCAACGGAGGCTATACCTTGTCACCTGAATATTTTGACTTGTTCAATGATAACAACAAAACCAATCCGGAAATTATTTTTTCTCTTGATCAGCGCGGAGTCCTTCAGACCGAACACAGCAGATGGCAGTATTGGTCTATTTCCGGGGATCAAGTCCCAAGACCGGAATTTCCCAATACGAGAGGAACAGATGCAGTTGCAGCCACTCCTGACTTCATCCAGACTTGGTATGATGCGTATGGAGAGGTGGATCCGGCCGATGCAGATGCCCGCTTTTTCCAAGAGAACACGATCGTTCCTGAAAACCTCAGAGATCTGACCGGTTTGAATCCTACCAATGACGCAGATCATTATTATTGCGTAGATCCGTTAAAATTTGAGATGGACAGAGGAATAATCAGAGGAGTTATTTGGGGACCAAGAAAAGATGCGGGCGGTAACATATTGAAGTGTCCCGATGGTAAAGTGAGAATCTACCCGGTGATTAATAGAAGAAGCAGCGGTGCAAACATTCGCTATGTCGATCATATCTTCCAAGTAGATTTTACCAATGAAGGAAGTCTACACAATACAGGACACCGATTTTCTAAATATCAATTTAGCAGAACTGCTCCAAACTGCTGCAGCAACAGTAGCGTGGATATCGTTCTGCTTAGATTAGGTGAAGTATATTTGATGCGTGCTGAAGCTAAATTGAGAAAAGGCGATACTGCCGGAGCTCTTGCAGATGTCAACACGCTGAGAACTTCTAGAAATGCACGTCCTGCCCAAACCCCAGCTCCACTGAATGCTATCGATTTGGATATTCTTTTCCGTGAATCTGGATTTGAATTATACTGGGAAGGTCTGAGAAGAACCAACCAAATCAGATTTGGAAAATATGAGGATAGCTGGACCGAAAAGACTAACAGTGATGTCAACAAAAGACTGTTCCCGATTCCTCAACGAGCGATCGACGGAGCTTCTAACATTCCCGGGTTCCTTAAACAAAATCCTGGGTATTAAAACTTTGAATTTATCAGAATCTTTGCCAATAACCCAATATTCTACTTCAACGGGACGGATCCCGATAGCTATGGGGACGAAGTCGAAAGACCGGTGTGTCGGAAGTTTCAGACCCCCGCTAAGAACTATATTGAATAAAAATTATTCTAAAATCATCGTTGTACAAAAAATTAAATGCGTCCATCTATATGATAAAAATCCGGCTGAATTTCAGTCGGATTTTTTTATCTATGAACAATGCGAAATACAGGGATTGTTTACTTCCCTAAATCTAAGACCTTCCCTTCTTCCGGATAGATCAAAAAGTGGTCAGAAGGATATGAATTCATCATCTTACCCAAAATCCAAAAGAAATCGATAAGCTGATTTTGGACTGCGAAATTACTTTCTGCTTTGGTTTTGAAGGTGAGTTCTGTCAGGATATGATAGAATTTCAGTCGGTGCAAAGGAATGAGGTCTTTGCCCAAGTGTCCGCCGTTTTTGATCAGGTAAAAATCCATCATCAGGTTGTTTCCATCTTTGTCAACCTGCAAACTGTCATTCCGGAAACTATTATCCCCTCCCCTTTTCGCCATGACTTTTCTTCTGCCAAGAGCATCCGCTACCAAAAAAGTGTTTCCTTCCAAATCATTCAACTGCACCCAAAAAAGGATTTCTTCTTCAGACAATCCTTCCACCAAAGAAGCCAAATCCATTGGCCAATCCGAGGACAAAAACCTCAGTTGGATCAATTGCTCCAAATGGCCCAAGGTATATCCAAGGTATGATTTGGAGGAAAGAATGGATTTGTCCCATATTTTTTCTGGATACAATCTAGAAAGGTAGTCATGCTCCATCCCGTAAATGCCAAAAAACTCATCAAACCTTGCCACTTCGTACAAGGGTACAGTAGTGATTTCCAATGCATGGTCAGGTCTCTGGGAAATGATTTTATATGCCGGAGGAAATGCCGCAAGTGAAGGAACCTGTATGTTGATCAGGGATTTCCCTGTTGGCGTCCAATGGATTCCTGTGTCATTGAGGTGCATGTGACCTGCAAGATGCACCCTGATTCCTGCTTCAGCGTATTGGTCGGAAACCTGATGGGTAGGTACCCTTACCAACTGGAACTTGTTGATGCCAAAAACTGAAGCCATCTTTTCTGAAGTGCCGTCATGGAAATCTGCCAAGGGATAATGACTGAATGAGAGGAGTGTTTTTCCACGCTTTTTTGCTTCGGCGGTGACATTTTTAATCCAATTGAGTTGGTGCTGTTTATGTTGTGCTGCGAGGTTAAACCCTATACTCGAACCGCTCCACCCCTTTAATTCATTGTCTTCTCCAAACCGTGGACTGTACACATTGCCATCGATAGCCAAAAGCCAAATCCCTTCCACCGGTTCCACCACATAGCTTGCATCCGGCAAAAAATAACCCGAGTCGCCAACTTCATACAACCGATTTTTTATTTCCGAAAGCGCCAATGCTTTTTCAAATTCATATCCTTCGTAATCGAGTCCCAAAAAAGGATGAGACCAAAAAATATCCTTTTGGTCAGGAAAGAAGCCAAATGATCCCAATTCTTTACAAATCTCATAATACCCCCAATAATTGATTTGTTCTATCCTTGGGATGCTGTCCAAAGGATTTTTGCCTTCAAAACCAGCTATTGTTTGAGGACGTCCTTGTGCTCCAATATAGTCCACTTTACTTCCGACGCCTCCGAAAGGAGTTACGGGATCGTGGTTTCCGGTCGTGATAAAAAACCGCATCCCAAAATCCTCTGCGTACTGATCCAATATGGTTTTGAGCAATTTTACATTCATCGGTTGCCCGTCATCAGTAAAGTCTCCCGGCAAAACCACGAACTTGATCTCTTTCTTTCTTAAATCCTCCAAAGCCTCCAAAAACGCAAAATAATTTTCATTAAAAAGTCGCGTGGAATTCATTTGGCTGAGCATAGTTTTAAGGGTCGCCATTTTGCCGGTTACCGGATGGGCCACACCCTGAAAACCTGAGGAATCAAAGTCTGCATCCACATCGTGAAGATGGATATCAGCCAAAAAAGCCACTTTAGCCTCAAGTCCAGATTGGGCCAAAAGTGGCACCTGAGGCCAAGAATACATCATTCCCGCACTCAGAAGTACGGGAATAAGTTTGGAGTAATTCACTTTAAATTCAGAATAGAATTAGGTCGTTCAAAGGTTTTGCCATCAAAACTTACTGTATAGTCAGATGGAAAGAGGGTCGAAGGAATGTAATAATCCGTGGAAATCACTTGCGCTCCTGAAGCTTTCGCTTTTTCAAATTTGGTATAGTCTCCTGATCGTGCCTCTTTGGTATCAGAGTCTGCCCGGGTTCGGATGATGTATCCTTTTCTCACCAAATCCTGAATGTAGGTTTCGTTGGCAACAGGATCGTTGATGATTCTGAATCCGGCTTCAGGGTTTCCTTCTTTCAGATTGACGAAAAGAACCGCGTTTTTGAGTTCAGGCTTTTGGGTAAGGTAGCGGCGGATTTTCTCCTCACTTTCATCCAACACAAAAAGGAACTTGCCTCTTGCAGCATCCATTTCCGGCCAGTTTCCGGCCAAAACTCCCTTTTCAAGCGACCCGAAATCACCACGAACTTGATCCGGTGTAATCAATTTGTCCATTCCCAAGTAAGTCCTTACTTCCAAATCGATGCTGTCCAAAGCTGTCCCTGTAAATGAAAGCGGGCTGACAGTCATCGGAACTTGTCCGTCTTTTGCGTTGATCAGAACAAAAACAGGATGGTGATCAGGATTTTGGTCGCTCCAGTTTTTAAGTTCTAAAAGTGCATTTTTGAAAAGTAGGTGATGAGATTGCACATCCAGATCCTGTACGTGAAAAAGCTTCATTCCAGGTTCCTGAAGCTCCTTTTTGGAGTCAAAAACAGTTCCTTGCGGAAGCATTGCAAGCGACTTTGGGTTGGCATATTTCCCTCCCATTGGATCATGAAATACATCCAATTCAAGATTACGAAGTCCCAGATCCAATTGCTCGGAAAGTGGCAGGTGCTCGTATTCCAAACTTTTCGCAGCAGCGGGATTGATTTTTTGTAAATAATCCAAAATCGGGGCAGGCATCGCACTTTTGTACGAGTTGTGGCTTCCGATGACCTGGGTTTGATTCAACCTCAGAGTCTGGGCATTGGAAAAAAAAGCAAATGACCAAAAGAATAGAACAAGCGCAATCGAACTTAATTTTTTCATCAGTGAAACAGGTTTTGAACAAACAAGATGGCGCTTTTTGGAGTCAGGACGAGGTTTTACATGTCAACTTATTGTTAACTTTCCTATGAATAAAATGCTTCCAAGTGAAAAGTTTTTTTCTTACCTCAAACCCAGCTTGAATAATTAAGAAGAAAAAAATTAAATGTGTATCCGGATGAAACCAAGTACCAAAAGTAACCAGAAAGGTGTTCTTTGGGCTACAGGAAATCGAGTCGACATTTTTACAGCTACTTTTTTTCTTGGCAAAAAAAGTAGCCAATCCCGATAAATATCGGGACAAGACGGCCAACCGCACTTTCTGGCTATTAAAACTCCCGTTTTAATCCCTTATCCGCGCACAAGGCCCTTGCCGGCCTCCCGAAGTTTCGGGATCATTCCTCCCCACCTCGAACATATTAGGTTCAGTTTTTGGTAGAAAATTTGGGAATTTTTCGAGTACGTGCAACAATGCAGATATCCATAAAAATATAAAGTTTTAAAAATGTTATCCTGGCTTCAGGTATTGTTATCCAAAAAGGTGCTTTGGTTTATGTTTTTGTTAAATCACCCAATCCGGTGATAAATCAGGACAATCGGCTCAATTGCCTTGCTTACTTTTGAAGATGAAAAAAATACTTTTCCTCCTCCTCTCCTCGGCATTCTTGGCATTGCTTGCGGTTGGGCAGGAACTTCCCACCTACAAACTCCACTCCCACAATGATTACCTGAGAACAGTGCCATTTTGGGATGCTTTTGGGGCCGGATGTGCATCGATCGAGGTGGATGTGATTTTGCAAAATGGAGGTTTGATGGCAGCACACGAAGCAGAAAGTATCCGACCTGAACGTACTTTGAAGTCGCTGTATCTCGAGCCAATCCAAAAGGCAAAATCACTTGGGATGATCGCTGACTTTAAGTTTCATTTGTTGATTGATTGCAAAACAGAGGCTTATGCCACTTTGAATCAAATCGTAAAAGATGCCTCTGAATTTGAGGAGTTGCTCTTTTCTCCCCAAAATCCAACAGGACTCAAGCTCATCATATCAGGCAATCGACCCAAACCCGAAGATTACAAAAACTATCCTCCCTATGTATTTTTTGACTACCAAAGCAAAGTACTCACCCCTGACCTTCCCTGGGAAAAAATTGGTATGGTCAGTCTGAGTTTCAGGCAATTTTCAGTTTGGAATGGCAAAGGCAGGATTGTCCAATCCGAAAGGGATTCATTGGTGTCATTTATTTCCAAAGTACACTCTTTTGATAAGCCTGTCAGGTTTTGGGCTTCTCCTGACAGCAAGTCAGCATGGAAAGCTTTTGCGGACCTTGGGATAGATTACATCAACACCGACCAACCTTATGAGGCCAATCAATACCTCAAAAACCTGAATGATAACATTATTGTAGGTATAAAAATCCAAGAGATTTATAAGCCTGAGTTCGACCATGACGGAATGGAAAATAAAATTGATCGGGTCATTTTGATGATCGGAGACGGAAATGGATTGGCGCAGATTACGGCAGGAATGTTTGCCAATGGCAACCAATTGAACCTCACGCAGCTTAAAAATATCGGTTTTGTCAAAACCCAGGCAGCGGATGATTTTACTACCGATTCCGCAGCAGGAGCGACAGCCTATGCTACAGGACAAAAAACCAATAACCGGGCTTTGGGTACGGATCCAGACGGAATGGCGCTGCAAAATATAACGGAATTGCTTGACTCTTATGGTTTTAATTCCGGAATCATCACTACAGACAACCTCACTGGGGCAACTCCCGCATCCTTTTACGCCCATCATGCCGAAAGGGATGACATAGATGAAATAGCCCGGTTCCTGCCTCTCAGCAAAGTCGATCTTTTTATCGGAGGAGGCAAAAGGGATTTCACCCAATTTGGGTCTGATAGGCTGAAGGAATTGGAAGAAAACGGTTTTACCATGATGAAGAGTATGGGAGAAATTGCAGATTCCCCTGCCGACAAAGTGGGCTATTTTGCAGCAAATAGCGGAATGCCGACCATGGCTAAAGGCCGGGAAGATTACCTTCTACAAAGTAGTAAGAATTCAATAAGCTTTCTGGAATCCAAAAAATCGCCGTTTTTTCTGATGGTGGAAGCAGCCATGATTGATTCTGGCGGGCATGCAAATAGCGGTAATGCCGTTGTCACCGAATTGTTGGATTTTGATAAGGCAGTAGGTTGGATGATCCAATATGTCGACCAAAACCCCAATACCCTTTTGATCATCACTGCAGACCATGAAACTGCCGGTCTGAGTTTGCCTCAGGGGAAAGTGTCTGAAAATGAGGTGGAGTTGGCTTTTCACAGCGATGACCATACCGGGATTATGGTGCCGATATTTGCCTATGGGGCACATTCAGGCGAATTCCGAGGAGTGTATGAAAACTCAGAAGTATTCCACAAAATCATGTCCTTGATCAACCAATACCATCAGCCAAAATAAAAGACTAAATCCTAATTGTAATCATAGTGCTTTATTTGATGGATTGTCCATCAAATCGTCACTTAGTGCTTTTTCGGAAAGGAAATTTCCGCAAGGGGACGGGGTGGATTTGACAGGTAATTGTTTATGGCAGAAAGCCTGGTTTCTTGGATACTGAAAAAAGTAATAAAATAAAACCAAGGGCTTCAACCAAACTATTTTTTAGTCATAGAAGGTAAAAAAAAATGACACTGCCAAAAGCAGTGCCTTATTCCTGAACAAATGAAAAAAAATACCTTTGAAGAGCTTTCACAAATGTATGCTTCATTTCAATCCAACATTGGATTCGAGGGTTACCAAATTGCTGTCATTTTGGTGCTTTTTCCCTGACAGTTTTCACAAAAAAATAATCCAAATCAACCCTTTCTTGTTCCTATATTAAAATATCACTTAACATTGGCTTTCGGCTTTTTGATTTTAGGTAATTTCGCTTTAAACACAGGTAAATTATGAAAATGAAGAATTATACTCCCTTGAAAGAAATAACAGAATCAAGGTTAAACTATGCGAAACTTTATCTAGAAGAACTTAAAAATCCTACTATTGCCGGTTCTGAGATTGAGAAAGCCCATCAATATTCCTTTCTGTTCCATTTAAAGGGTGTTGTGGATGCATTTTTGGTAGAAATCAACGAAATCTATGGACTGGGACTTAAGAAAAAGCATCTAACTATCGATAGCCTCAAAGTTTCGAAATCTGGTTCCAAAAAACCCATCAAAGAAGGCAAAAAACTCGGTAGGCTAATGGAAAAAAACAATTGGCTTTCAGAACTGAAGTCCTTTGACCCTAACAAATTAAAGGCATTGAAAAAATCCAAGAAATCTAAGGACAAGGATGAATCATCTACCTTGGAGGAAGAGAAAAGTGCCATACAAATAACTTCTGTTTTGGAAAAGTTTGAGGAGTGGCACTCCAAAATGGAAAAATTGATAACTGAACTTAGGGAATCAGCACTTGAAGCAAGTGGGAAATCGGCGAAAAAATAACAGTCTTAAAATGTAAGCTCCTAATTTGACTCTCAGGTTTGAAAACCTGAGAGTTTTTTTGTTTTACCATTGACTTTTAATTTATCGTTTTGGATGGAAATATTTTTTACTTCGCCCTAGAGTAATGAGAAAGCAAATAAGGAGAAACTTTTTGTCTGCCGCGGGTTTTCAGGTTGAAAAGGTTCCGCCACGGCGGACAGGTGTAAGTGATGTAATTGTTATAGTGGTTCTATGTTGTTGATGGATCAAGTCTTTGATCTTGTGTCTTGGATCTTGTGTCTAATGGTTTATATTCTCCATCCTTTTGATCTTGGTTTTCCACGACATCAATCTATTGTGGAATTGCAATAGGGATGTAACAAAGGAAAACAGAAACAGCATAGCTATAAAAGCAACCGTCAGTCCTACCAATTGGTAACTGATAAAGCCAATCAGGATTATCCCGGACATCAGTCCCACAATCCCCAAGCTGCTTGCTTTGTGCCTCAGACCGGTGGTCAAGACCAAATGGTGAAGGTGGGTTTTGTCGGGATTGAAAGGACTTTTACCTGATTTCATTCTTTTTCTGAAAACACGGAGAGCATCAAAAACCGGAATAAGCATGACCGCCACCACGCCAAGGATTACCAAAGAGACGTTGGCTGTATTCTGTGCGGATTGGATCAGCCTGATTCCTGACACCACCAAAATAAAGCCCATCATCAATGAACCTGCATCTCCTATAAATACTTTTTGGCTTTTGCTGAGATTAAATCTCAAAAACCCAAACAATCCACCGATGTAAGTCAGAAAAACCAATGCAAGCAGGAACTGATTGGTCAAAACAGCCAGTACGGTGAAAACCGCAAAGCCGGCAATGGCAAGTCCTGCCGCAAGTCCGTCTATGCCATCCATCAGGTTGAAGGCATTTACAGCCCCCGCAATCACTACCACCGTAAGCCCATATTGCATCCAATCTGCCAATTCATAAATACCAAAAATACCGTGTAGGGATTCGATTTTTATTCCTTGAGAAAAAATGAAATGTGCCAAAATCAACTGAATTGCCAGTTTCATGGTAGCTCTCAATTCAAAAAAATCATCAATCACACCCATCATCAATAAAATGCTCATGGCGAGGTAAATGTTTTTGAAACCCAAAATGTCCAAATCAAATGGCAAAGCCAAGCCTAAGGCCAAAGTGGTGGCGATGAATATCCCGACACCGCCAATCAAAGGAATGGGCAAAGTATGTACTTTCCGGAAGTTGGGTTTGTCCACCATGTTGATTCGGAAGGCAATTTTTCTCAACACAGGTATCACCAAAAGTGTCATTAAAAAGGCGGCCAAAGGGCCAATGATATGGATCGAATTCATAGAAAAGGTAATTAGAAGTTTAAATTGGTTTTTAAGTGGGCATGGCCCAATTCAAGGAGTTGGTCATAGGGGATATTTTTGGTTTCAGCTTCCACATCGGCTTTTTCTGAGGTGTTCAGGGCCTCTTCTACCAACAGTTCATATTTGAAGGCAATATGGGACCAGGTGTACCTGCGCTTGGCGACTGCCTGCATATCTTCCCCTACCTGTTTCAGTTTGGCAGTATAGATTTTGTTGATTTCGGCAATCAAACTTTCCTGATCAGAAAAGTACAGGGCCCTGTTTTCGGTGGTGACTCTGTTGTAGGAAACACCGTTTGCCAGGATAGGCAAGCCTAAGTACATCGCTTCTACCAAGGAGGGATTGGTCCCTCCTGCCGAATGCCCGTGAACATACAGAGAGGCATTTCCGCGGAGTACGTCCAGCTTTTCCTGGTTATAGATGGGATCCAAAATGTGGATATTGGGATGCTGACTGTATTTGGTTTTGAGGGACTTTCCGTAGTCACTTTTGTCCCAATTGCCGACGATGACCAAAGGCATCCGACTTGTTTTGGTAAAAGCTTCCAAAATGACATGCACCATGTTTTCGGGCTCAATCCTGCAGACCTTAAAGGCATATTGCTCTTTGAGAAAAGGATATTGTTCCGTTGCTTCTTCAGTGACCGCAACTTTCATGGTATGGTCTGCCCCGTACTCGATGATTCTGCTCAAGGAACCGTATCGGGCTGCCGTGTAATCCTGAATGGCTTCATTGTCTGAGATGTCGATATGGGAGTATTTGACCGCCTTGCCTTCTGCCCAAAACAAATACCACTTGGCTAATAAATTCCACTTGTCTCTTTTCCACTCAATCCCATCTATGGAAATGATGATTTTCTTATTGGTAAAGATCCGGACGAAAGGTAAAATCCACGCACCCGCAACACCAAGCACCAAAAGCACATCTGCAAAAAAAAGTGCGTTTATGATTGATAAGGTATCGTAGGGAATGCTTTGGATTCCGTTGGCATCAAAAGGCAGGTATTTGAGTCTTGCTCCTTTATAGCTTGACACCCTTTCTGATTTGCTGTACTTTTTCCCTGAACAATAGACAGTGATGTCATGCTTCTGACCGAGGTCTTCGATGAGATGCTCGGCAAGGGTTTCAAAGCCACCATAATTGGCAGGAACGCCCACGGTCCCGATGATGGCGATTTTCTTCTTTTGTGTTAAATTTTTGTTCATGATTCTTTCAATTAAATGCTTCAAGACGAAAGCAGTGCCAAAACAATAAAATGCTTGAATTCAATAGATTATACAATATTTGTAGGAATATAATTTTCCATTTTTTGGAAATGAATTGCAAAATGGAATAGGATTGAAAAGGGAAACAAGGGAATTTCACTTCTTTTCCTTTAGAAAATATGCTACACTACCTGCACGGTTTTGAGAAATCTCTTTTGCTCAAAGGATGCCACATATTCCAACCATGACATTGCTTTTTGGTCTTTGAGTGAGATCTGTGCATTGGGTGTATCGACTTTCCAATCAATAGCGAGGTATCGGTCAAGGGGATAAACTCCGATTTCCATTTCAGGATTGTAAAAAGCATCACACTTGTAAGAAAAGATGGTCTTGTCTTCCAAAACTGAAAATCCGTGAAGACATCCTTTTGGAATAAACAATTGGTTTTTGAGGGTGCTGCTGATTTCTGCTGTGAAAATTTCACCGAAGGTGGGTGAGTCAAATCGGGCATCCACCACTACATCTATCACCCTGCCCTGAATTACCCGGATAAGTTTGGCTTGGGCGGATTCTCCACGCTGCGCGTGGAGTCCACGGATGACACCGTAGTTTGACATGGACTCATTGTCCTGAACAAACTCCGTTTCAATTCCGGTGATTTGTTCGAATTTTTCGCTGTTAAAGCTTTCAAAGAAGTAACCGCGTTCGTCTTTAAACACTCTTGGTTGGATCAAGAAGCAGTCTTTGATATTGGTTTTTTGTATTTCCATCATTTTATGGTTTAGTATTTTCTTTTTATCCTCTTTTTGGCCAGTAAACAGATATTTATTTTCAAGCGGGACGGAAGACGGAAGACGGAAGTCGGATGTAGCGCCCATTTCGGTCCTCTGCCATGATTAAGATTGAATTATCATTTTTCTGGCATAATAGCGTAAAGCCGTATTTCATATTATCCATCAAACAATCCTGTTGATTTGCTCTTGCATGGTTTTTTCTTTGAACACCTCTAATCTTTTTAAAGCTGCTTGGGAGAAATTTTGGAAGTTAACCGGGTTGCCGATCAGTTCAAGAAACTTCTTGTTGAGCCCTTTCCTGTCTCTTGGATCCACACTGTATCCTGTCACTTCATCTTGAATGACTTCCAAAATCCCTCCTACCGGAGGCACAATTGCAGGTAAACCGTATGCCATTCCTTCGATGATGGTCAGCCCAAATGTCTCTATCCACCCATCAGGTCGGGAGAGGTTTACAATCACATCTGCCCATTGGAAAAAGGGATGGAGGTTTTTTTGGGAAGGATATATTTCTAGATTTTGAGGAAAATGCTGACCTGAGAAAAAGGAATCAATTTCTCCTTGACCGGCATTCAAAACCATTTTGAAGAAAAAATCCTGATGGTCTTCGGCAAGCTGGATAAATTCATAAAGTCCCTTATAAGCTTTCAAGGAGCAAACCATCAATACATGTGAAGGCTTTTCGTTTTTCTCCTTGGGTAAAACATTGGACAAAAAACTTTCATCAATGGCATTGTAGATCAAATGGTTGGGAATATTGGTGATTCCATGACTCTGCGCCACATATCGGGAAACGTTGATGATATCGGAAGCTGTCCATGACACCACTTTGAACAAAAACCATTTCAAAATTGCAGGGGTGACTGTGCTTTCATGAATGTGGTAAATTACACGGCAACCTTTTAACTTCCCTATCAACGCCGCTCCAAAAGGCAAAACGGTGTTGATGTAAAGGGTATCGGATTTCTTTACTTCGCCAATCATCTTGAAGAATAAGATGAGCTGACTCAAGGAATAATATATCAGCCTCAACCAGGGATTGGCTTTGAATTTATACCATCCATGATGATAGTTTACTCCTTCCAAATTGGAAAGAAAGCCATCTTGGTGAACCATGGTATAAAGATGTACTTCCTTCCCTTCATGAATCCAGCTTCTGATGATTTGACCAAGTACTTTGGGACTGCCGCTGCGGTCATTCAATAAATGAAAAGCGAATATTCTAGATTGTGCTTTCATAAGTCAGCGTAGACTTTTTGAAGTTGTTCCCCTCTCCTATCCCAATGGAAGAAATTCTCAAACTGCTTTCTTGCAGCCTTTCCCATTTTTTTCCTTTTTTCGGGGGATGCATGCAACTCTTGGATAGCAGCCGCCAAGCCATTTACTGTTTGGCCATAATCTCCCATCGGGATCGCAAAACCGTTTTCCTTGGTGATAAATTGTCCCGGACCTTCATTGTCCAGACAGATTACCGGCAACCCAAAAGACAAAGCCTCTGCAACCACCATTCCCGCCCCTTCGTGGGAAGGGAAGAGAAATGCGGATGCTTCTTTGAATTTTGCCATCAGTTCCCCCCTTTCAATCCAGGAGATAAATGTTACCCGATCCGCCAATTTCAGATCAATTACCAAGGATTTTAAAAACCCTTCTTCCGGTCCGCTACCGATCAAAAGGAGCTCGCAGTTCTCTTTGTCTTTTGTGTCCAAACCGTTCAGAAACTCAAAATAGGCACGGATTGTCAAATCAAATCCCTTGAGCGGTACAAAGCGTCCCGCTGAAATAAGGGTAAATTTATAACCGATCGTGTCGAATTCATTCCATCCAAAATCCTGGGTAGCTACTGAAGGTGCAATGGAATAATTGGATTGAATGCCTAAAATATTTGGTACACTGTTGTTCATGCAGAGGATATGGTCCGCATTTTTGACAGTCTTGTGCAGGGCCGGAGAGATTTTCCAGAAAAATTGCTTGACCATCCAAGTCAGGCGGTCAATGATGCGGTATTTATTTGCAAAGGGTTGGAGGTATTGGGAAGGAATCAGAGGATGATGTCCCACAGGTCCCCAAACAAACGGCTTATCCAACTTCCAAAGAAACGAGGGAGTCCAGTCGTTGTGAAAATTGAGGTTATGGACGATATCAAATTTCAGGTTTTGCTTCTTGATAAAAGACATGATTCCACGCTGCCACATGAGGTAATACAGCATGGCACCCTGTCCACCCTTCTTCCAAAACCGCATCCAATAAGGCAAATCGAAGTATAGGAATTGGATATTGTAATACAGTTTGTCCGGATTTTCAGCAATGTATTTTTCTATATGGGGACGGTTATTTTCTCTTGTGATGGCGATAACTTTGTTGAAGCGCGCAATCTGCATCACAAAATTCCAGCCCATCCCGTCTTCAGAACCTTTAAATGGGTTGATGGCATAAGCAGTAGCTAAAATTGTTTTCATATTCTGGTTTTTAAAAGTTTTGCGGGGACACCTCCGATAATTGAATTTTCGGGAAAGGATTTGTTTACCACCGCTCCGGCTGCAATGATGCTTCCATCGCCGATTTGCACTCCATCCAAGATGGTCACCTTGCTGCCGATCCAACAGTTTTTGCCGATTTTGATGCCTTTCCTTGATACACCCTGATGGCGGATGCCTATTGACAGATCGGATGCGATGTGATTTTCAGGATGGCAACTGAAGTACTGCCCGATGATGGAATCATCTCCTATCTCCAATCCTCCTGCACCGCCCAGGTAGGCATATTCACCCATGCCCACGTTGTTACCTATTTTGATGAATTCACCCAAATGGTTGAAGGAAGTAGAAACCACCACCCTACTGAATGCCCCGATGCTCACATTGTCACCCATCCATACGCCATGCTTTCCCAATGCACTGATATGAACATCATTGCTCACTTTCAGAAACCGTCCAAATGTGATTTTAGGAGAGTTGAAAAAGCTTACCCGCTTTCCAAACATCGCCATTTTGGGATTTTTGAAGAGAAACAGCAACTTCAAACCTCTCAACAATCCCCAACATTGTGTCCAGATAAAGGAACAAAGCGCGGCATTACCCAATGCCGGGTCAAAGGAGAAATCAGGATTGCGCCTACGGATGACTTTTTGTATCAGGTTCTTCATATCAAACAAGTTGTGTTTGGGCTTTGGAAGTGATGATTGCCATGGTTTCTTGGAGGTGCAGGTTTTCGATTGGGAAGTATTTCCCTTTCGCCTTCTTATCCAAATCACTGAAAAGACTCAGGTAATCTTTGGTCAAAGTGGCAATCGCCTCCGCGTCTAATTCTTTTTTCCGTTTGAGGATGGTTTCGGTATCTGCGTACAAAAAGAAGTTGAGGTCGGGTTGCAGCAATAGTCTGTACCCTGCCTTTGTCAGCCATTTGGGCAGGCGGATATTGCTGCGCAAACTGTCGTTGATAAAATCGAAATAGTAGCGGTCATACAGCACCACATCGCCGCGCATCACATGCTTGACATAGACATAAAACTGCCCAAACAAATAGTCTACATAGTAATATCCGAAGCGAAGCAAAGAACTGACCCAATTGTTGTTTTGACCCTGACGGGGAAGGGTATTGGCAGCTTTTTGTTCAGCTTTTTCTTTTCCTTGGGTTATGGCGCTAAGGATGGGCAAAATCGAAGGACGGTGTCTGATCACCACCACTTTTTTGCGCAGCTTTTTCTCCAGTTCTTTTTTGGTATGCTCAATGACGGTGGACTTTCCGGCCCCGTCTACCCCACTGAAAGTGATGATGATACCCTTTTGATGGAAAATATTCCTCAGCACATCCAAGGCATAATTCATTTTGTTGATCATTCCTGACAAGCCTCTGTTTTCAGGCATTGATTCAACTTGGGCACTAAGCATCGCATGATCAATGTTTGAACTTTCTTCCTTCTCAAAAAAATTCAGATATCGATCAGGAATTGGACTGAAATTAAGGCCATAGAAGTATTGAAGGAAAGTTTGCGTATCGCTTGGGTTCAGTATTTTGACCCCAAAGTCATTTCTTTCCGACCTGTTGATCACTTCTGAAACCTTCATAAAGGCCAAGGATTTTCTTTTGAGTTGCCAGATGAGGTCCAAGGCAAGCACGCTTCCATCCTGCAAAACCACAACCATATTCAGCATGTGTGATTGCGGCTGAATGTTGACACGCTTTACCAGAATGTGCTGCTTGATATATTGAAGCAGATTTTGGGCAGTGGGTTTTTCTGTCAGCAGGTCAATGTCTGCGTATTCGGACAAACTTGTGGGATGGATATTGGGAAATTTGACGGCCGCATATTGTTGGTTTTGCACAAAGTCAAAGACATTCCCGATCAGCAGGGAACGAGGGCTTTCTGTGGAAGATAGTACATCGCTGATGGCTTCATTCCAGGTATTGAGCAACCAATTGACTTGGGTATGCCATTTTTCCTGTTGGCTATAGATGCGTAAGTAATAAGAAGTATTGACCAATAAATACGCTTTGAAGCAGGTACCAAAATCCAGATTGGACCTTATCTCCTCTTTGGAAAGTAACTCAAATGCGGGAATCAGTTTTGGTTTGATGTCTCTGTAAGGGAGGTGGTCCACCAAGATTCCCTGCTGCATCACGAAGTGGAAGGCATCAAAACCAAAAGGCATGCTTTCATGAGCGAGTTCAAAATCATACAGGCTGATTTTTTCTCCTTCTACGAAGCAGTTCCAAGGCGTAAAATCACCGTGGGCAAAATGGGTGGGGATTGATTGCTTGCTGAGTGAAATGGCCAAAGTTCCCAGATTTTCTACCAATTGCTTTGGCAATGAGTCGAAGGAGACTTCTTTCTCGATTGCAAGATTTCGGAGACAGTTTAGGTAGATCTCTGTTTCGCCAAAAAGAATGACTTCTCTCGGTTGGTTTTTTGTGAGCTCCTTAAGCGCTTTGACATGAAGTAGAGTAAATGAATTAATCCGCTTTCCCTTGCTTCCCAAATCGGAAAGTGCGAGGATGCCGTTTCCGATGCTTTTGCTAGAAGGGATTTCGAGATATTGTCCTCCGTTCACCAGATGAAGCATGGCTTTTTCCTGTTCGATCAGCCTGGTGGAATTTTCATTCAGGGCAATTTTTACAAATTTCTGTTTTGCAAAAAGAACCAATTTTCTGTTTGGACCCGCAGTACCGGTAAACAATGCGAAATTGCTCTTTAGATAAGGATTCAGAATATGTGTCTCCTCGAGAAGTACTGAAAGGCTGTTTTTCTTAAAGAATAGATGCTGCAATTTCAAGAAGAAGACGGCTTTGATCAAAACACTGAAGACATTTGATCTGAAGTTGGAAACCGCATAAAACCTCAAAAAATCCGGGTTTGGGTTTTCGGCATTCCATATCCATCTTGGACTTCCGTCAGGATTGTGCAAAACATAAAGTTTTCTACTTCCTGCAGTTCCTGAAGTTTTGGTAAATCCTAAAGCTTGTAAAAATTGTTCCATTTTTTAATCTTGTTTTATGACTTATGCCAAATGCAGTGCCTGAAACATAAATCATTGAAAAACAGGATTTTAAGGCTATTTTTGGGAAAATAAATTTTCCATATTTTGGAAAAATGTATATTATTGGAAACCATGGCGGTAAAAAATAATGGGTTCAATTGCTAATCTGAGTTTGCTTTGGAACCAAGAATCCATCAATAACTTATCCGTGACGGCGGATCCAATATCCATCTGTATCCAATATCAATCAAAATCCAATATCAATTAATATCTATTTAAAAATACAATTATCAATTTATCCTTCCCATTTTGACCAAATGAAGGCGATGTCTTGGTGTAAGGATAGTTCCGCCTTGGAAGGAGATGTAGAGAATGACCAATTGGTAGAATAGAATCCCATAATTGGATTCTCCGAAAACCCCAAATTCAGTAAAGGAATTGATGATGATGGGTATCAGCAGGCAAAATAACATCAGCTTCTTTTCTGCATCTTCCCGTAAAATCCCTCGGGCAGTAAAAATCATTTGAAAAACCACCAAAGTCATTCCTATCAAACCGAGGTTCATCAATACCTGCATAAAGGTATTGTGGGTCATTTTGCCAGGGTAGGTATGGGCACTTTGAAAATACTCCTTGTAATCGATCCGCATAAATCCGAACCCAAGCAAAGGTTCTCTTGGCAAACCTTCATTGATCAAAGCCTGCCAAAAAGGAAGCCTTCCTGTCAAGGTGAGGACTTCCTCCATCCTTTCGGGATCTCCGTCTTTGAGGACTACTTTATAGATAGCAATCGGGGCCACCATCATCATGACCACCATTGCGGCAATGGCGAACTTTTTCTGTTCGGATTGAAGCAGATGAAACCCAATGATCAACAAAGCCCCAATCAAGGATGAACGAGAACCTGTGGCAAACAATCCATAAAACAAGATGAGCAGCTTGACAATGGTCCACCACTTGTTGTGGTTTCTTCGGATGTCAAACATCAGCCCTGCAACCCCTACTCCTGCCAACATGCCCAATTCGTTTGGATTCATCATGTACCCGCCCAAACGGGCCTCCTCGCCTCCATGGGTAAGGCGGTAAAAAACATCCGGATTGACCCACATCCCGATGACAAACACCAGGATAAGCAAAAAGGCACTGTTGCCCAAGAGGTTATAAAGTCTGATGGGATGCTTGGGGAAATATTGATCCAACAAGTAAAGGCTTTTGACAAAGAAAAAGCAGAAAACCAGGGTTTGGGAAGTCATAAACCACTGTAAGGCACTGTAGCCGACATTGGTGCTCCACATGAATGAAGCAAAACCCAAAAGCAAATACAGTCCATAAAAACTGATGGAGAGCACGTTATTGGTTTTTAGATTGTCAGCAGCACCATACTGAATGATGCTTTGGTACACATACCAAGAGGCTGCCAACATTCCCATTCTCCCAATGACTTTGATAATGCGGGTGATGACTACATTTTCACTCCAGGTAAAAAAGCAGGCAATCATCAGGAGCAAGATCAGCAACAACTGCCAATTGATTTTCCTGAGAAAGGCACTATGGTCTTTGGGTATAAATTCCAGTTTCATTTATAGATACAATTCATCAAACTTCTCGACCAAAACAGGCCAAGCAAATACGTTTTCGAGCATTTCTTTGGCACCTTGGATGTAGGGTTCCATTTGCCCGGATTGATAGGCATTATAGATCTCCTCCATACTTTTTTCCAAGGCATTTATACTTTCATTTTCAATGCCTATGCCAGCCTTAAAATCCGAGACATAATCGGCCACATTGGTAGCCTGTGTGACGATGGTGGGTGTGCCCAATGCTGCTGCTTCCAAGACAGCTGTAGGCAGGCCTTCATTCCTTGAAGGATGGGCAAAAACGTGCATTTTACCAATCAATGCATCCTTTTCTGCTCCAAATTTCTTACCCCAAAGCACCACATTTTTGAGTTGTTTTTCGGTGATGAAATTCTCCAGGTAAGCCTGTCCTTCCCCTTCCCCGATGATCCATAATTTGGAACCGGGATATTTTTTCTGGAAAATAAAATAGGCCTCCATCAGCAAATCCAAGCCTTTGGTATGCGTGTCCAAGCGACCGACAAAGCCTATGGTGAAATCTTTATTTTTTAATGGTTTGATACTGTCCACCTTCAAATCAAATCCATAAGGCAACAAAAATGAATGGGCATTTGGGAAAATATGATTCAGACCCTCAACCTCACTTTTGCCGATGGCATGCACTTTATGGACCCTTTGGAGCAGAGATTTTTCGAACAAATGGAAATAGTTTTTCTTCTGAAAGGAACTACGTTTCATGGCGACTTCATTGTAAGCGCCATGGGGTGTGAGTACATATTTGATGTGGTTTTTAGCCATAATACCAGACAGACTGCTAAAAAGCGGGATCCATCCGCCATGCAGGTGAAAAACGGCGTTTCGGTTGGAAAGAATTGCCTTTTTCAAAGCGGCATTTACTGCAAAAGGAAAACTCTCCGCCCGAAATAGAACAGTTTTGAAATTTCTTTCCGGATAATCATGGACTGGATTGGGCGTGACACCCCAAACCTGAACCTTTTTTCCTGCTTTGGATTGTTCTGTGGCAAGGTGAAAAACCACCTTATTTACCCCATTTAGGCGGTCAGGATTGGCTTTGCCTAAAACGATGTGAATGATTTCCATAATTGAAGATTTCTGTTTAATAAAATGTAAACCCAGTACGCTATCAGGAGAAACTGAGAAGCTGCCAATCCTATCAGGACTCCGGTCAACCCAAAATTTGAAAGAAGCGAATGGGAAAAAACCAATGCGAATGTCAGGCTGAACAAATAGCCGTAAAAGAAATGCCTGTTGAGTCTCAATGCGCGGATCAATAACCGGATGGGTTGGCTGATGAAAACCAATACATACAACAAAGTAATTGCTTGCAGGAGATAGGCATACGAAGCATATTCCTTCCCTCCTGCCAATACAAATATTTGTTGCGAGAAGATGAGGGTGACCGCTAACACGGGCAAAAACAACATCCCTGCTTTGCGGCTTGCATCGGTCAAGAAGGCCAAGCCTTGATGGATGTCGGTATTTATGATGATGGCAGTCTGGGGAAGAATGTAATTCTCAAAAGCCTGCAGCAACACATTCAATACGCCCATCAGCGATTGGGCAAGTCTCAAGGCACCTAAAGCAGCCGCTCCAAGGTAAATCCCCGAGGCCACCACAAACAGATTGCTGGACCACCATTGGGTGATGGCCGTAAGAAACAACCATTTGCCTTCTTTGACATGTAAATGAAAAGATGTTAGGAGAACTGCCTTCTCAAAGTAAACTGGCTTGATCTGCCAAAAAAGAAGTAGAGAGGACAAAATGTAGGGTATTCCTACAAAGCCGAATAAGGAAGAAAGGTCTTTTTGATGATCCAAATAGAAGAAGAAAAGGCCTGCTGACAATCCCAAAGTGGAAATAGCATCCAGCAGAAGTGTTGATTTTGGACGGTTTAATGCCAATAAAACCCTCCTGCCAAAGTCATGCAAAAGAAAGCCTGCTGCAAATACCAAAGCTGAAAAAGGGAAATTGGCCTGAATGATAAAGGTCGTTACAAAAATCAAGGCCACAAATACCAAGACGGCCAAAACCTGAAGCCAAAAGGCAAAAGTCAAATATTGCTTCAGGTTTGTAATTTGTCCTACCAAAACCTGCAAAGGCTGGATCACAAATGCCCCAATGCCACTTACAGCAAGGTAGATTCCCAATAAATACCCCGAGTATTGTCCGAAAGTTTCCATGTCCAACATCCTTGCGATGATAATGGTAGATAGAAAACTCGTGCCGCTAAAAAGCGCCTGATCGAGAAGGACAATGACCTTGGGACTGTTTGCAACTTTCATATTATCCTTTTCTTTTTAGGGTTTTCATTCCCTTTTGGATGAATTGAATACTTTCCCTGATCAGGCTTGGGTTGTACCCTGCCCTGTTGATGGCAAGGAAAACCTGTGGCAACTTGTACTCTTCTTTGATCAAATCCACTTCGGTTATCAACTTGGCAGGGGTAAGCCTTGTGTCCAAGCATACAATATTCAATCCTGCGATGGCCATAGTCGGAAGCGTATAGGATTGTCCAAAGTCAGAATTCATCACAATGGTTTGATCAAATTGTGCAGCCTTTCCATGAAGGAATTTTTGCCAATCCTTGGTAGTCAAAGTCTTTAACCGCGAAGCCGACACGTAGCCATAAATGGCATTTGTACTGATTTTTTCTTCTTGGTAAAAACCATTTCCGGTCTCGGAATTATTGCATCGGATTTCTATCAAAAGCACTTTTCTACTTTGTCTCCATGCTGCATTGGCCATTTCTTTGGCGATAAAACTTACCCCATGCTTATGGTCAAAGCCGGTAAAACAACTGATTTGGTTGTTGTTCAGAAGACCTTTTACTTCCCATTGGGCGATGGTTTTTAAGAAAAAGTCTTCCTTTTCATTTTCATTTTTAAGTTTGGGAACAGCTGCGGCTATCGGAATCATGCTGTTGGATTCCACAGAAGCCTGGTCGTTGACCCTGCCTTTGAGCATGTGCACCACGAATATCAAAGACATGGCGCCCAACATTCCAAGAATGGCGGAGACGGCTTTGATGATGATGCGGTTGGGGGAAACAGGCTCTTTGCTTACCGTGGCGGGGGTAATGATGCGGTGAAAGGCTATCTTTGCTGCTTTGGCTATTTCTGCTTCGATTTTCTTTTGGTTGAGGAAATTGTACGACTGTTGGAAAATCTCGAACTCTCTGTTCAGGATGGTCATCATTCTTTCCTTTTCAGGCACTTCGATAAAAGCTTTCTCCGATTCTGAGATGTCAAAGCTCAACTTGTCATATTTGGTCTGAAGATTTTTGCGGGTATTGGTGATGCTTTCGGCGAGGTAGGAAGTCAAATCCTGGATTTTGGCATCCACGACGATGACCTTCTCATCTTTTTCGGTGTACTGTAGGAGCAAATCCTTTTTTTCTGCCTGAAGCTGCTTTATGTTTTTGATGATTTCTGTCGAGAGCAGGTCGGTAAAAGCCTCAAAATTCGGGGCCAATTCTAGGAAATTTTCTTTTCCCGACTGGACATAGTTCTCCAGATCCCGAATCGCTTCAAGGCTCATCTTCAAATTGGTTTGTTGGATTTTGAGTTGGGAAATCTGCCGGAGATCCGTTTCCGTTTCCTGCCTGATATTGGTGATGTTATTATTGTCACGGTAATTGAGGATCATTTCCTCTGATTCCACCAGTTTTTCGCTGATTTCGGAGATCCGTTCGTTCAGGAATTGTACCGTGACATTTGCCGCCCCGTATTTGTTTTCAATGTAATCTTCGATATACGCTTCTGCCAAGGCATTTGGAAACAAGGCTGCTTTGCCTGGATGGGAAGATTTGAAGCTGATCCTGATGACAGGGATATCCTTGTCCACTGCGATGATATCGATACCGGCATTGATCTGACTGATTTGTTTGGAAAGGCTGTTGACTGTGAATAAATAGTCATCTGCGATCTGTAGGTGTTTCTTTTCTTGGAGCAATGGCTCATTCAGCCGGACGATTGCCAATGAATTTTCGATCAATACCGTGTCACCAATATGGCCCTGATAAACATTTTCTTTTCCATCACGGATGGTAAAATCTTTGTTTTCACTGATGCTCAGGTTAAAGGTGACATCTTTGAGATTTTCATTCCATTCTAATGGAGAAATGATTATTGGGCTATCTTGAAACAATTCTGTCTTTCGGATACTGCCTGACCTGAAAACCTGAACTTCAAAAGGAACCTTTTCCAAAGCCTTGGAGATAAGTGCATGGGACTTGAGCAATTCTATTTCCCCGTTGATTTTTTGGGTTGTAGCAAACACATCCAGGTCTTTGAAGAGGTTACTGTTGGGAACACCTTCTGTCAAATCCGCCAAGCGCAATTTAGCGGTACTTTCATACATAAGAGTTACATACTGCAGGTATCTGCTTGCTACCAAAAATGCGAGCACCATTGCTCCGGTGATGATAGGCCATCCACGCAGGTAGGGTTTGATAAAATTCAAAGAATCGTTCATGTTTTTGAAGGATTAAAATGCACCGAAAAGGATGGCTGCGGCGGTAATTGCGGTGGCAAAAGGGATGATGATGGAAACCCTCCTATCAAATTCCTTATTTTTCTTGGAAGGAACGACAACCACATCTCCGGGGTAGAGGTTGATGTTTTTCCTGAGGTAATCTCCATTTTCAGTCAGGTCGATATTGGCCACAAAGACGTCCTCTCCTACCTGTCTCATGACCATGATGTTTTTGGCATTGGCATACGTTTCCAAACCTTTGCAGCGGGTGATCATTTCCAAAAGGGTATTGCGTTCTTTGTCGACATTGATTACCTGAGGATCGCGAACTTCACCTAAGACCGTGATTTCGCGGTTTAGGATTTTGATGTCCACTACAGGGTTTTTGATCCATTCTCCAAAGCGGATTTCTAAGGCTTGTTTGAGTTGACCGGTAGTCATGTTTTCCACTTTGACCGAACCGATTTTTGGGATTTCGATATTCCCTAGTGCATCTACCATCAGCCATTTGCCATACACTTCATTGGAATTGTAAATGCCGTATGTGGAACCCACACTCAGGTCATCCTCTCCCCAGATGCTGACGGTGATCTTGTCATCTTTTCTGATATGGTACTCATAATTGCCCTCGGGCAAAAAGATACTGTCCAGATCCGCAACAGCATTCCCGGCCTCTTTGTCTACAAACAGGTTGGTTGTTTTGCAGGATGACAAGCCCAAAGCAGCAAAAAATACGAGGGTTAAAAACCTTTTCATAGTTAAACGAGGTTCAGGAAGGATTTCAGGACGGATGGCTTTCGGTCTTTCAGCTTTTGCTTGATTACTTCAATCCTTTGGATTACTGCCAGAATATTCATTTCCAGGTTACCGTCTTTCTGTAGGTAGTCAATTGCCCCATGCTTAAGGGTATCCACAGCGGTTTGAATGTCGCTTTGACCCGATACCATCACCACAAAAATATTTGGGTTGTATCTTTTAATTTTGCGAAGAGTCTCGTATCCTGAGTACACATCCATCTGGTGGTCCAAAAATACGATGTTGGGATTTTGATGAATTTCTGAGAGACAGTCCATGCCTGTTTCGAAAAGAGTCACTTCCTCTACCCCGTTGTTTTTTAGAAGTTGTTCCATGATTTCCAAATGAAATCGGTCATCATCTACTACAAATACTTTTTTACTTAGTGTTGTCATTTTTTTGTTTTGTTTGATGAATGACCTTATGCCAACATTATTCCAAAATTCATAATTCATTGTTTTTTAATGTATTATGTAATTTTTGAGATAGAATTTTATTCCAATTATTGAATTATTTCCAAAATATGGAAACAAAAAAAGCCACCTTTACTGGTGGCTTAATTTGTAGAATGGCAGAATAATTTATTGCTTGAGTAATTTTCCTCCGTAGGCTTTACCGGATTTGGTATAGGCCTGGATAAAGTAAATGCCTTCGCGGAGCTGATTCACATTGACTTCCATGACCGGGACCAGGTCTATTTTTCCACTCATCATGGCCTTTCCGTCAGGGTCAAAAATTACCCAATAAGAAATCAATTGAGGTTCCATCAATTTAAAAGGATCTGCCTCTATACTGAACATGACTCGGTCTGTTGCCGGATTGGGATATATTTTCAGTGATTTGACGTCTGTTTCTCCACTGAATTTGATAGTATTGATTACCGTATTGGTCACAATCGGATCTTCAAAGTCAAAATAGATTTTGGCATCGTTGGGCAATTGGGTGCCTTCAGGAATGTTGGCTTTTGGCCTTATGGTATATTTAAAGTAGCCATGGGCTCCTATGGAATCCAGCATGGCCGGAGGAAGGTCGATGTTTCGGTAAGATACATCCAGTTTACCTTCAGCAGAAAGTGAATAGGTAAAAGGGTGGCTGGAAGAAGACAATTCAAAGGTATTGAGATCAAGCCATTCCGGTAATTCATTTTCAATCCTGACATAGGTGGCTTTGTAAGTACCCATATTTTCAAACCTGATGGTATAGATGAGCGATTGGTTTTTGCGGATATAACCTTCAGGTCCATCTCCTTTTGGACTGACCAAAATGTCGTTTGGATCAATGGCTCCAACAACCTCAATCTCTTCTGAGATTTTATTGTTTTCCTGGTTGATATCTTTTCCGCCTGACTCTACATAAGCCTCAAGAAGCAAAAATTCTCCTGTTTCAGCCTTTAAACCAATACTATCCGTCAATTGAAGAGACCTTACCGATCCAGGATCCAAAGTGCCCAAGTCCCAGATGTATGTTTTGGGTGATGGTGAGGTGAATTCCTGATCTGCAGATTTGAGGTATGCTTCTTCCGGTAGCTTGAGATAGGCCAATACTTTTTCGGCTTTTTCAGTACCCTGATTGCTTATTTGGATGATGGTTTCGTTGGTAAATCCTCTTCGCCAAGCGGTTGTAGCCACTTGGACGCTTAGGTCATTGCCGATTTGAACGGCATTTACCGGAAGTTTGATTTCCATAGATTCAGGTCCGTTTGGAATTAGGAACTGAGCGAATTTTGGATTAATCGTCCATTGCGACTGGTTGAGCGTGGCTTTTAGGCTTCCCTCATTAGTATAAAATTCGAACTGTCCTTTGTCATTGGATGCCATGTTGATTTTTCCGTTGTTGAAATTCAGCCGGATATTGCCGACCAACTGTTCGTCCTCGTCCTGAATTCCGTTCTTGTTTTGATCATGGAATACTGCGCCGGAGATTTTTTTTCCTCCTTCTTCCAGAACCATGTTGTATTGGTTTGTTCCAAATTTGGAAACGATCTGCTTTGTTCCACTCGGCCAAATCACCTGAACACTGTCCACCCTCTCCCCTGCGCCAATTCCAAAATGGATATATTGGGTGCCTTGGCTCCCAAATCCACTGAGAGGCAGATTTTGGCGGTATTGCCACTGTCCGTTTGATTTGATGGCCACTCTAGCGCCTAAAGCTTGTTTGTTGGAATATTCACCTTGTAATTGAAATCCTATCCACTTGTTCAGATTCCCATTATGGCAGAAAAACTTGGTATTTCCGTCGGTATGGGTGGATACAGCCATATCAAGTTGTCCATCTTTGTTATAATCCCCGACAGCCAAGCCATAGGAGTTTCCCAATTTTCCTGAGATGATTTCTCCCAGTTTTTTCGTAAAACCCCCTTGTCCGTTGTTGATGTACAAATAAGACGATCCTTTGTCATTGGTGATGAATATATCCAGGAATCCATCATTGTTCACGTCAAACCACGCTGCACCATGACTGTCACCGCCGTCCTGTGCGACAATACTGTTTTCCATTTTCTCAAATGTGCCATCCCCTCTGTTTTGGTACAGGTCATTGTTTTGACCAGAAGCATTGGTGACGAGAAGATCTACAAAGCCATCATTGTTAAAATCGCCCCATGCCGCCCCGACACTGTTTTTTGCATCGGCTTCTATTGCTTTATCCTTTACTTTTTCAAACTGAAAATTGCCTAAGTTTTTGAAAAGGGAATTGGGTCGGTTATTGCCATTAGGAATGAAAATGTCCACCAAACCATCATTGTTATAGTCGGCCAAAATCGGTGCCATGGCACGCTCACTTTCTAAAGTTACCGGGGTGTTGGTGACAGGAGAGAATGTGTTGTCTCCTTTATTGCGGTACAGCTGGTGAAACCGGGTGGGGAAAAAGTTGGTCATGATCAAATCCACAAATCCGTCATTGTCAAAATCAGCAAATGCGGCGCCATGAAAATATTGTGGATCGGGATCTATTCCTGAGTTTTTCAATTCTGAGAAGTTGCCGTTTCCATTGTTGAGAAATAGCTTACTCTTATGTTGGGTCGCATTGACCAGTAAGACGTCTTTTCGGCCGTCATTGTTAATATCTGCCCAGACTGCGCCTACAGTATTGGTTTTTTCATTCACCAGCGGATGATTGGTGATTTTGGTAAATGTGCCGTTCCCGTTGTTTCGGTAAAGTTCATTGTTGGCCGAAACATCCTTGGTGGCGATAAATAAGTCCTCAAAACCATCATTATTGTAATCTGCCCAAGATGGATTCCAGCTATTGTTAGCACTGCTTGCTATGGTGGCAATCTGACAAGCTGAATAGAATAGGTTGCTGGTGTTGGATGCATTGTTTTGGATACCTTGAGTCAGATACGACTGTTGGAACTCCCCGTCTACAGTTCCTGATACCACTGTTTCGATACTCAAGACGGTTTCATTTGATATCGCCGAACCATTATTGTAGGTAGGTGCAACCAGTAATTTGGTTTCTATGGAATAATTGTCGTTTCCTGCAATTGTGGGTAAAGGGGTAAATGTAACGGTGCTTCCTTCTGCAGTGGAGGCAATATTACCTTTTTCTAGATTCTGATCATTTTTCTTCAGGTTACTTTCCAATGGAATCAATCCCGATGCAATTTTTACCTCTACGATTGCATTTTCCACCTTTTGGTTTCCGCCCATTTCTAAGGTAGAAATCATGGTAACCTCTTGTCCGGGATTAGCAACAGAACTGCTGAGCAAGCCTGATTGTGAAAAACTTTGGGGCAGAGAAGATCCAAAGTAATTCATCCAATTGTCATTGAAATTGGTGGAAAGTACTGAAATATGTTCTGTGGCTTCGATGACCACATAAGGTCTTTCAGGTCCGGAAGGTAGTCCTGTCCCGTTGTAAATGCTTTTCCATTCATCCATAGAAAAACTCGCATCCGCATACCTTCCTGCCTCTATCTGATAAGTTTTGTTCAATTTCTGACCGTTTGTTTTGGCATCTTTAATCGTCACTTGGGTATTGGTGTTTCCCGCAAAAAGGAAAAAATGTGAGATACTTCCCTGGAATAATTGCTTCGTAAAGGGATTGATGACATTATTTTGCCGGCTCGGGGGAAGCATGTATGCAAGAAATTTTTTTCCTGAAGAGGTACCTGACTCAGAAGAAAGCATGGTAGCCATATCTGAGGTATTGGTAGAACCTGTTTCCATCCAGTTGGCCTCCATCACAGATACACGCTTGCCGGGAGAACAAGTCACCCTGAATACGGTTGGAAAAGTTGCATTGCTGTTTTGTTTGCCTACCCAATCTGCAGGTTGGAGGCTATTCAGCGACCAGCTGTTCATCGCAACCCAGCTGCCATTTAAGTATCGACTCAGTTGGACTTGATTGCTGTTGTCCCAAGAAACAATCCTGATTTCCTGTTCTCCATTGGTTTGGTAGGGAACAGAAAAATAAAACAGGTCACCCGAACCACTGCCATTTGAAGAAGGGACATACCCCCCACCATCCCTTGCATTTCCCCAAAGGGCTCCATATTGTACGCTGATATCTTTATTTGATTCGATCAGGTAGGTACCTCCGGATTGCATCACATCTCTTCCGTTTGGATAAAAATTGATGATATCCTGACCGGGGTTTAATGTTCTTTGGACGACTAGCTGCTTTTCAACAAGATTGATATTGGTATAGCCCGTTTGCGTTGTCGGTTCAGTTGATATTTTAAAAATGGAAATAGTTGAATTGGCCTCATAGGCAAAAACGTTTAAGTCTCTTGGTGAAATTGAGGTTTTTGGTGCATAAACATAAAACTTTTGACCTACCGCTTTTTTATTTACTGAAGGTACAAAATCATGCTGCCAATCGCTGTCTGTGGACATTGAAGCATATACAAGTTTGTCACTTTGGATGGTAAAAAAATCCCCGTCTCTGGCCAAAGTTCCTCCTGAAGCATAGAGTGCGTCGTCATTGATGCCATTGTCTTTGATATAAAGTAAATAGGACTGCCCTGCCATCAAAATTCCGCTGACATTATCATCACTGTCCCCATCCATTCCATCGTCCAAAATGGAAAATGAAGTACTGTCGCTCACCGCTGTCACTATGAGTGCCACGTTCCGCTGAAGTGGTTCATTGTTTGGTGGAACATAGATATTAAAAAAAGTAGAGGGTTCACTTTGGCCAAGGACTTTGGCTGAAAGTAAAATGAATAGCGAAAAGAGGTAGATTTTTTTCATGACACAGGATTTTCCCTGCGTCGGATCAAATGCCGTTCCTTATGAAAAAAATGAAGTCAAATGACTGATTTTCAGATAGATTAGAAAAATGATTGGAAGTTGTTTTTTTCCACATTTTGGAAAAAAATTCTGAATTTAGGAAAGATCCTCATTTTGTTCCAAAGTATCAGCGACAATAAGAAGCGTAGTGATAAGCTGTTGGACTAGTGAATGGAGTTCCTTTTGGGTTCCTTCGCCTAGGTCATATTTTTCCACTTTTCTCACCGTTTCTTTGAGAGAAATGATGCCCATCTGATCGATGCTTGGTTTGATTTTATGGGCTGTTTTTTGAAGGATGTCGAGATTTCGGGAATCAAGTCCAGTCTGGAGAATGGTGCAATTTTCCCTTGAGAGGGTAATGAAGATTTTGATCATTTTTTTCACAAATTCCTCATTGTCCCTGCTGAATTGTCTCAACATAGTCAAGTCATAGAGGGGAATTCTGTTTTCAATTTCTTCCGGGGAATTATCATCCTGATTCCCATTTTTTCTTGGCAAGGGAGGTTTTGCCAAACTCAACACATGTTCAATTTTTCTGAAAAAGTCTTGTTCATCGTAAGGTTTGGTGATAAAATCGTTCATCCCTTTGCTAAGGTACAAGTCAATGTCATGTCTGAATGCGTTGGCGGTAAGCGCAATGATCGGAGTGATTACATGAAGCTTTTCCCTGATGATGACTGTGGCCTCTACGCCATCCATCACCGGCATTTGGATATCCATCAGAATGATATCAAAAGAATCATTTTCTACAATCTCCACAGCTTTCTTCCCGTTTTCAGCCTCCACAGTTTCAAATCCCAAATAATCGAGACTTTGCATGGCAATGAATCTGTTCATTTCGTTGTCTTCCACCAACAAAGCCTTTAATCCTTTAAATTGATCTGCCGAGATTAGATGGCTTTTGTTTACCAAACTTTCAGGCTTTCCTATCGGAAGTGTAAAGGTAAAGCTACAGGTAGTTCCTGCGTCTTTTACACTTTTGACTTCCATCTTGCCTCCCATGAGTTGAATCAGGTCATGGGAAATGGCCATTCCAAGACCCGTTCCTTCATATTTTCGGTTGAAATCATTTTGCTCTTGGGAAAACTTGTCAAATATCTTGGAGATAAATTCTTCTGACATTCCGATTCCGCTGTCTTTGACTTCAAATTCCAGTTTTTGACGCTCCGGATTTTCCTCTACCAATTCTACAGTAAGCTGAATACTTCCTTTTTGGGTAAATTTAATGGAATTGCCTATGAGGTTGATGAGAACCTGCCTTAGGCGGGTTTCATCGCCCAAAAGAACCGGTTTGATGTAAGGGCTTACATTGATTTTAAAATCCAGGTTTTTATCCCTGGCTTGGGAGTGCATGATGGAATGAATATTAAATGCCAATGCCGAAGGGCTAAAAGGTTGCTCGACAATTTCCATATCGCCTGATTCGATTTTTGCAATATCGAGCACATTGTTGAGAATGGTCAGAAGGTGCTTGGCCGAACTTTCGGATTGTTTGACATAAAAATGTTGGTCATTGTTCAGTTTTTCCTTGCTTAACTGACGGATCATCCCAATGATGACATTCAAGGGAGTCCGGATTTCGTGGCTCATATTGGCCAAGAACAGTTCTTTCGCTTTGCCGGCTGATTCTGCAAAGTTTTTGGCCTTTGCCAATTCCTGTTCCAGTCTTTTTTGTTCTGAAATATCAAGATGGATTCCTATACTGCCGATCATTTGGCCTTTGTCATTGTAATTGGGTGCACCACTCACAAACCACCAATGGGGTTTTCCATATTTATCCAGAATCTCAATTTCATAACTGTCAGAAATGGATTTTTTCCTTTGGTCATTCTTTTCTTCGATTTTTGGTCTATCCTCTTCTTTCAAAAACAAATCACCTGCTTTTTTGCCCTTCAGTTCCTCAAGTTTATATCCGGACATTTCGCAAAAACCTTGGTTGGCGTAAAGGATAGAATCATCCATATCCACCTCCAATAATCCAAGATTCATATTTGAAATGATATTTCGGAACTTTTCTTCCTGAAGCCTGAGTTGGTATTCCCATTTTTGACGGTTTCTGATATTGATCAACATTTGACCAAAAAGAAAGAGCAACCGCTTTTCTTTATCGCTATAGTTATGGTAGTCATTGACAGAATCAAATCCAACAAAACCAACGAGTTCATTTCCATCCAGCATTGGGATAGAAATAAGACTTTTAATACCCTGCGGTTCCAGGATAGATCTCAATCCACCCTTACCATCATCTTCCAATTTCTGGACGTCAGGGACGTAAAATGCTTCGTTTTTTTGGTGGCGCTCGACCCAATAAGGAATAAATTCCAGTGGGGTTTCACTGAGATTTTCTATTTCAGGACTGATTCCTTTATTGCACCACTCATAGGTGTTGGTAGTGACTCCTTTTACAAAATCGTAATCAAAAATATAGGCCCTATCTGCCGAGACAAATAGACCCATCTTTTCAAGTGAGCGGTTGATGGTGTTTTCTACATCCTTGGTATCAAGGTTGATATACGTAGAGGCAATGTCAATAAGCGTCTCCTGAAGCCTCAATTCTTGCTCAATGGTCTCTTGGGCCTGGTATTGGCTAGAACGGTCTACCACCACCCCGTCCAATCTGACAGGATGATTTTTTCCTTCGTAGATCAGCTTTCCTCTATTATGGATATATTTAACTTTGCCCGTAGGGGTAATTATCCTGTATTCTGCCTTGTAGATTCCTTTCTCCTGCAATTCCTGAACCATCCAAGGCACTACATCTTTGTCATCGGGATGGATCAGTTTTTTCCACAAAGAACTATCCTTTATCCATTCGTCTAGAGGGATTTCATACAAATACTCCGCAGAGGGCGAAATAAACAATGATTGGAAATCAGGAAAACTTACTGACCAGACTACGTCAGTCATTTCATTTAAAATGCTTTGGAGCCGGGATTTGGTTTCTAACAACTCGGTATTTGAATTTTTTATTTCAAAAGATTGCTTGTCAATTTTGCTGATCAACTCTTTCAATTCCCTTTCGGTGATTTCAGCTTGTTTGGCTTTGTGCAGGAAGTCAAATGTTGGGTCGTGTGGGGCAAAATCAGAATAGGTGATTTTGAAAGGTTTCAGTTGTTCGATATCCATTACCCAAAGGCTGATGAGAAAAACCAATGACGATTCATCCAAAGTCAATCGGTAATCACCTCTAAAAATCAGCCCGGTATGAATGTGTTTCAAAAAAAGTATATCATTATTCAAGCTTCTAATTGTATGGAAGCTCACCGTTTCGATATAAGGCCTTTGAATAATAAAATGGGATAAAAATGAGGTAGAGATAATTTCACCTGTAACTTTTGATAAACTTTTTCCTGATTTGATCACCATTAAAGACTTATCCACAGCAACAGAGAAAGGGAAAGTCTCCATAAAAAAATTCAATTCATCTGACGGAGTTATTCCCATGATACCTTAATGATTTCGTGTGTGTTTTCTCCAGGAACCGAACCGACATGTTTGGTGGTGACTTCTGTAGAAAAGAATTTTCCCAGACCGGAAATCAATCCGTAAACAAAGTCTGTGAGCCCTTTTCTTTTGGAGAAATAATGCAAATGAACCGATTTTTCCTCTACATGTGAAACTTGGAATTCCGGAGGGGTCAATTTGGGATACACCATCATTACCCTGTTGTGAAAAGCAGGTAGGTTAAGAAGAAAGGATTTAAAATTCTCCCCGCCACTTTCCAATAAATAACCATAGTGGTTTTTGCCGGTATGCAATATCCACCATTCACCAAAGGATTTCAATACTTCTGATAAAGGGATATCTAAATTATCGGAGATAGTTTGTGCCAAAACAAAGGTAACATCGTCATCATAGCTCTCATTGCTGATAAAGTATTCAATATCTATTTTGCTTTGGGTTTTGATCTCCTCCCATTTTTTTGCTCCAAAGTTTTGAACTACCAGCTCTTCGATAGATTTATTTACGATTCCGTACATAAATGATTAATTTAATTTGATTTCCCCATTTTTCAACATGTTGTAGATTTTGGATTTGCCAATGTCCAATTTGTCAGCCACTAGGACAACATTGTCTTCATACTTTTTTAGAAAATGTGCAATAATTTCCACTTCGAAGGCTTTTAGCGTCTTTTCTTCAGAGGAATAGGCTTTGTTTTCCCCTATTTCATAAAAGGTCAGGTCTTCTGCTTTGATCTCCGGAATATCTGCCATGACACATGCGAGGTCCATGACAGCCTTGAGTTCCCTGACATTGCCGGGCCATGCATATTTTCTCAATTTGGATTTGGCAGCATCGCTTAGCTGCAATGCTTTGATCTTGTTGGCTTTTGCAAATTCTTCGATAAAATGCTTTGCCAAAATGATCACATCGTTGTCTCTATTTCGAAGCGGAGGCAGTTCGATCGGAAGTCCCACTATTCTGAAAAACAAATCTTCCCGAAAACGGCCCTGTTTCACCTCCTCAGCCAGATTTTTATGGGTTGCAGTGATCAGCCGAATATCTACTTTTATGGGTTTATTCCCCCCCACCCGCACGATTTCACGCTCTTGGATGACTCTTAGAAGTTTGCTTTGGAGCGAAATGTCCAGTTCTCCGATTTCATCAAGGAAAAGTGTTCCTCCCTGTGCCTCTTCAAACTTTCCGGTTTTGATTCCTGAAGCTCCGGTAAATGCCCCTTTTTCATGGCCAAAGAGTTCGCTTTCGGCTAATTCTTTTGGAATAGCTCCCATATTGACAGCCACAAATGGTTTCTTTTTTCTTTCACTGTTGAAATGAATCGCCTTGGCATATACTTCTTTTCCCGTTCCAGTCTCACCGGTAAGGGACACATTGATATTGGTGTTTACAGCTTTTTGGAGGAGATTGAAGGTTCTCTTTATAGCATCGCTCTGGCCAATAATGGTGTTTTCGAAGCTGAATTTCTGTCCGAGTTGCTCTTTCAGTACTTCCACTTCCTGCCGTAGGTGGATGTTTTCACGGATATGAAGGATCGACTTCCAAAGTTGTTCCTTGGTATGGTCATCTTTGATGATGTAATCCTTGGCCCCTGCCTTTAAGAGTTCCACCGCCACGCTGATTTCCTCTTGGGCACTGATGACGATAACCGGTACCTGTTTGTTTCGGGCATGAATCTCCCTGAGAAGTTTATCACCTTTCATGTCCGGCAGACCAAAGTCCATGCAGATCAAATCGGGCTTTCGAAAAAGATTATTGAGAAGGTCTTTGGCACTGGTAAAAATCTCCAAAGAGTAATCAGGATTCATGCTAAGGTGATGCTGGAGAATCTGCCCATACCAAGGGTCATCTTCGACAATATTTATTTTGAATTGGGAACTACTCATCTTAGGATTCAATCATTTCTCTTACAAATAAATACAATATTCAAAATTATAATTTAAATATCCTTGCATAAGGTTTCCAAGAATCATGTTTGCACGTTTTCGATTAAAATTTCCATACTCGTGATTTTCATTTCATTTTAGATTACCATTCTCTAGGCATGGACGGAAAAAAAAATCGATGTTTAATTTGGCTATTTCCGTAAAAAGCTGAATTTCTTTTAAATTTTTTAATTCTGTAATTCTTTCCAATATATCACTGAAGGTCAGTATCTTAGTTTGTTGTATTTCAAAAAATTTGATTTACGCAAAATTTTCAAACCAAGATCCATTCGGAACAAGGATTACACTTTTCAATAAAGTTTTTAAACCCAATAAAACACTAATTATGGACCCATTTCAAAAGAGAATTCAGAATCTTCAAAAAACCCTCGGCACCGCGGAAACAGGTGTTTTTGATTTGGTCACTACCAATTCAATTTTGAAAAGCCTTGGCATCCAAGTGCCCCAAACAGCTGATTTTACGGAAAGAAAAAAATCTGTCCAAAGGTTTTTGGGATTTAAGGGAAATGATGTCGACGGGATTGTCGGTACCAACACCCTTTCACGATTGGAAATGCTTTACAGCCAAACTCTCCCTCCTATCCCTTCGGGTGCGAGTTTGATTGCCTCCAAGAAGTCATTGGATGTCATCGTGGAATTTGAGGTTTCCTCCAAAGCCATTTATGAGAGGAAGTACAAAAGCCCGATTCTGCCGGGAGAAAGCAGCGGCATAACCATCGGGATCGGCTATGATTTGGGTCATGTAAGTGCAACAACATTCACAAACGATTGGAAAAATGTACTAAACAATTCCGATTTCAGTATTCTTTTAGGCACTGTGGGAAAAACAAAACTCAATGCCCAGAACGCTTTGACAGATCAAGTAAAAAGAGTTACCATTGATTGGAATACCGCAATTGAGGTTTTTTATACCAAATCCATGCCTGTTTGGGCTAAGAATACAAGAAAAACCTATCCGGGATTAGAAAAACTTCCACCTGATGCCCAAGGAGCGATCATTTCTCTAGTTTATAATAGAGGCTTTAGTTTGGGTCCGGAAGACCGTAGATTGGAGATGAGAAATCTAGTTTCATTAATATCTTTTGGAAACCTGAAATCCATCGCCTCAGAAATCAGAAAAATGAAAAGATTGTGGGCAATCACAGAAAGCCGTGGAATTCATTTAAGGAGGGACAAGGAGGCCGATTTGATTGAAAATGCCACGTTTGTTATCAAGCCGGAAGATTGTGTTTTTATTTAGGAGGATAGTCGATTGACGATAGTGAATAGACGATTATCCGCGGTTTAAATGTTTAATTTTGAGCTGGTAGCAAAGTAGCGGATAATCATATTAAACTATTTCCTTTTTTGAAAGAATACAAAAACCCCTTTTTTATTGGACACGATGATGTCTTTGAGGCCATCTCCGCTGATGTCTTCTGCCAACACATGCACACCCACACCTGAATTGTCATCGACTTGGTGGGGAATCCAGGTTGGCTTGGAACCCGGTACAAATTCATACCAATACAAATAGGGAGTTTCAAACTCCCCAGGATCGGATCCCATATGGGCAAAATACCTTTTGCCGGTCACAAAATCAGGCAATCCGTTGGAATTGATGTCTGTAAATGCCACTCCATGTGTCTGTGTATAGGTATCATCAATTAGGCGTGTGGTCCAAGTTGGTTTGCCTTCTTTGTCTTTTCCCTGCTCGTGCCACCAAATCCCCAAAGCATGTGCCGAGGAAGACAAGACATCCGTCATTCCATCTCCATTGAAGTCGTAGGCATACATTTGGGCAGCTGCCTCTCCCAAATTAGAAGGGTGGAACTTCCAATCGGGAGTCCTCGGATCTAGGGGTGCTTCCCACCATCCTTCTTTGATGATCACATCATTTCTTCCGTCCTTATTCATGTCACCAAATCCCAATCCATGTGAAAAAGGTGCGGAACCTTGGCTTTCCTTTTGGCTGATGGGATATTCCCTCCACTCCGTGACTCCTGCCATGGTTTGTGGTTTAAGCCAAATCATCTGTCCTGTGGCAGAGTTTCCACCTAAGATTTCCAATTCTCCATCTCCATCTACGTCATAAAATCCTGCAGATTCATTGCCCAAAGTGGGATGGATGACATGCCGCTTCCAATGTCCTGTTTGGTTTTTGGGATTTTCAAACCAAAATACTTCCTTTCCGGGAAATCCGATCCTGACAAAATCGACCCAACCGTCTTTGTTGACATCCATGCCGTGGCAAATGAAGGCATTGCTATAGCCTTTGTCATATTCAAATTTTTGGGGTTGGGTGATTTCGTGTCTCTTCCAATCCGGCGCTTCAAACCAATAGGCGCCTGCCATTACATCCACCTTTCCATCTTGGTTGACGTCCCCTACTCCCACGCCCTCAGCCAAAAATTCTGAGGTCAAGATCTGTTTTTGGAAGGAGATTTTGTTTTCACCCTGTGTTTTGGTTTGGGCAAATCCGGCCTGGACACATCCCAAAAGAAGTAAACACACTATCAAGGTTGAAAGGGTTGACCTGAGGTTTGGGGCAAAGAATTTATAGATAGGTTTCATGGTTTCTTATTTGGTGTTCAGGAGGTAAACGAGCAATGCATTGAATTCTTCTTTGGAAAGCGCGGTATTGAAATTGTCCGGCATGAGGGTGTACTTAGAAGGGGTCATTTCTTTGATTTCCGGTTTGGAAACAGAAAATTCCTTGCCTGTTTGGTCGGCCAAAACCACTGTCTGCCCTTCTTCCCTTCTGAATAGCCCTGAGACAGTTTGACCATTGTTCAGGGAAATATTGTAGGTTCTGAAATTCTCCGTAATGTTTCTGTTGGGATCAAGAATTTTGGTAGCCAAGGCGGTTTGACCCCAATTGCCGACACCATCCAACTGCGGCCCGATAAGACCTCCCTTGTTGGCAATCTGATGGCAACTGCTGCAGTTTTTCTCAAAAACGGTAGCACCCGAGGCAAGGGTATTATGATCGGGAACGAATTCAGCCAACCTTTCGGCAATCAGCTTCTGTCGTTCTTCGGAGATCGGAACCAAGTTGGCGGTGAGTTCCTGAAACTCTTTCAGCTGTTGCGGTGTGATGTTGGCAAGCATATTCTCTTCCACCGTCCTTTGCTTCAACAATCTGGCAGGCGCATGGCCTTTTTTGATAAAGGCCATCAGTTTGGATTTGCCATCTGGATTTTTAACCATTTCTACAATGATGGTTTCCTGAAGTTCAACAGGTGCGTTTTTAAGTCCTTCGCCCATCATTTGCCTGCCTAATGGGTCGTCCCACAATGCCAAGGCCGATGCCATTTTTCTTCTCATGCTGATTTCTTCCTCAGGGTCATTCACTCGTTCAGATACCATAAGGGAGTTTGACTTAGAGTCAATCATCATCAAAGCCCTTGCAGCAGTAGAACGGATATCTTCATCAGAGGTAGGTTTGTTCAGCAATACTTTCAAATTTTCGGTGACTGTAGTCATCTTGTATTTCCCTGCTGTTTCGGAGGCAAACACCAATTGGGATTTTTCTAGATCGGTGTAGGTTTCCTTCGCAGGGATGGATTTTAACATACTTTCCGCCAAGGCCTTGTACCAAGATTGGTAGGAAACAGGAATTGACATTGTCCGTTGGTTCATTCCTTGCGAGGTTGCATTGGCCAATAAATGGGCTTCAGCGGGTTCTTCTACCGCTTTTTGTTTGACCCATTCCAGCAGCTTTTCCATTTTGGAAGGGTGAATGGTTTTCGCGATTGCTTCTGTAAATCCTATTGTGTTTTTATCCGACTCTTTGAATTTGGCAAGGTGGGCCAATAGATAATCTCCTGTTTCAGGGACATTGAGGTCGGAAACCACAAGCGCCACTACCTTGGCCTGTGGTTCGGGCCAACTTTCTTTCAGGGCCATTTGCAGAATTTCCTTTACCTGCAAATGATTGGAAAGCGCCATCAGCATGGTATATGCCAAATGCGTATCGTATCCGGGAATTTTTGAATGGAGTTCCACAAGCTTTTTATAGGCTTTGGGGTTTGGATGTCTGCTCAATAATTCCGCAGCCGCCCTTTGGACATGTGGATCTTTATCTGTCAAGTCTTCCATTGCTTTGGCATATTGGCCTTCAGAAAGTTGACCGTAATTCGAAAGGATTTTGTAAGCATGAACTTTTACCCTTCGGTCAGGATGTTGGAGGGCATTTTGGAGGACATTATCCGGCACTGCCTCTAGTCTATACAAAGCCCATAATCCTTGGATCAACTGCTCAGGGCTTGTTTTTTTGTCCTTGACCATTGTGGAAAGAGAAGGTATGGCATCCTTTCCATACCTGTCCACCAATTCATCGGTCGCTACCATGCGGAGTTGGAGGATGCTGTTTCCCATTGCTTGAATCAGTTCATCCTGACTGGCTTTTGACCAATCGGTTACTTTTCTGCTATTGCCCTTGTAGGTTATTTTCCAGATCCTGCCACTTACGCGGTCTCTTCCGGGATGGTCAAGGGGAACTTCGTAATGGCCGATAATCCTGTTGTAAAAATCAGCAATGTACATCGCCCCATCAGGACCTATTTTGATGTCTACCGGTCTAAACCATGGGTCTTTGCTGACCAAAAAATCCTCTTGGGCTATGGCTTTTGGCGTGCTGCCATTGAATTCCATGGTGTTTCGGCTGATCCTGCATGTCACCACATCGCCGGAATAGAAACTGTTGCGGTATTCTTCCGGAAACTGGTCATCTGTGTAGTAAACCAAACCCGATAGCGCTGTGGACTTCAGGCCATAGTCCATCATCGTGGGTGCAAATCCCATGTTGGGTTCTTTTTTTCCCCATTGGGTATAATTGCCTCCCCATATCAACTGGTAGATGGGCAGTGTATGGCAGTCTGCTGAATAGTGGTAGCCCATGTCGTCGTAATCCGAGCCAAAAGGATTGATCCGACCGTCAGTTGTCTTCTCTGCCCGGCTGCCATCCGGTCTGAACCGGAAGGTATTTCCCGACACCATTTTGATAGAATCATGGTCTTTGCCCGAAACCACCGAAATATTGGAAAATCCATGGGAAGCGTGGATCCATCCATCAAATCCGCGGAACAGGTTATTGACCATCCCGTGGGTATCCTTGTGCTCAAACGGACCAAGCAAAACTTCTCTTTTGTCCGCTTTGCCGTCATTATCGCTGTCTAAAAATTTGTAAACATTTGGGATGGAATAGGCAATAGCGCCGTTTTTGATCGGGACAATCCCAATAGGAATATTGAGGTCATTGGCAAAGTCCTGGATTTTGTCAGCTTTGCCGTCTCCATCAGTATCCTCGAGAACAGTGATTCTATCTTTTCCTTCGCCCTGACCTGCGGCGATGGGATATTCGGAGGATTGGGTGACCCAAAGTCTTCCTTTCTCATCAAAAGCCATATTGATGGGTTTGGTGATATCAGGCTCTGAGGCAAAAAGTGTCACCTCAAATCCTTCAGGAAGGACAAAGTCCAAACGTTCCTCCTCAGGAGTTTGGAACTCTGAGGTCCGTACATGTTCTGCATAGATATCGGCATCTGCTTGAGACGATTCAGCTTGCTCCTGTGATGGTTGCCTGCAACTTTGGAACAAAACAAAAAAAAGCGCTAGGAAAAGGATGGGTTTATGGAAATGCTTCATCGAACAGGTCAAATTGGGTTGGCGGATCAAATCCTATTAAACTTAATTTTAATCCGTCAAAGAAGCAATAATTATGGTTTTTTGTTGATACGAGGCAGAATGACAATAAGAAGGTCCAAAACAGGAACTCCAATTGATCAGAATTGGTGATAAAAAATCCAACCTACAGTAGAAGATTACTGTGATATTCCGTGGCAAGGTCAAGGTACTTTTTTCCTTTTGCCAGATCTTGTGCTTTTTTTTCAGGATCGGGTTCTGATAAGCTGTTTAAAAGGAACACCTTAGCCCTGATATTTGCACGGAGGCACTTGTAATACAGATAAATTGATTTGTCTTCTTCCATGGGGAAGCAAGTCAAAGTTTTGTTGTATGTTTCCAAAAACACATCAGAAAGGTCTCTCCTGCCATAAAACTCCAAATCCATACAGAGAAACGCGATTTCATAAAGGATATCAATCTGCCTGAAAGCATCTTCAAATTCAATACCATCAAACAGGACCGGTTTTTTATAGATAAAAATATTGCCACTGTGAAGGTCTCCATGGACATCTCTTTTGAATCCTTCCCTACTCCGTTGCAATAACCTTTTGCCATGTGTTTCCAAGAATCGGTCACTCCATGTAGTAAGCTTGGGAATTATTTCCAAATAATCCTGCCCAAGTTCCTTCGAAACCACTTCCTGAACAGAAGTCAAGTCATTGAATATTCTCTTTGCCTGTTCGTGATTATGGTCTTTGGTAATGATTTCGGCTTTTTTATGAAACTCTGCAACCTGTTTGGCCAAAAGAGAAATACTGGACGGATTTACTTTGTTTTGCTTGAGAAGCACATCCATTCTTTTTTTGCCTTGCATCCGCTTCATGCAAACGGCATAATCTTTAACCTCACCCTCACCCTCACCTTCACCTATATTCCAATTTCCCTGAAAATTAATGATGGGCAGCACGGAAAGATAGATGTCAGAAAAGCGGCTATTCAATTCCATTTCCTTTTCGCAATACTTCTTTCTTAGCTCAAGAGTGGAATAATCTAAAAATGACAATTTGATGTTTTTCTTGATTTTAAAGGCATGTCTTCCAGCGAGGATCACCCATGAGATATTGGTCTCTTCCAAAACTCCTTTGATTGGAATACCTTCATACTTTCCTTTGGCCATCAATTGCCGGACATCGTCTCTTTTCATGGCTTGAATAAATGAAATTAATGGCTTTCTCCACACTTTCTTCGATAAAGCCATCAATGGATTGAATCAAAAGGTGTTTTTCGATGATCGGTTCAAACTCAGATTTGATCTTTTGGTATACATCTAAGTCCGCTTCGCTGTCCTCTCTTGGTTTGGATAGCCTTTTGGTAATCAGCTCTTCCTCTGCTTGGATATGGATGATTGTTAATCTCCATGATAATGACTTTGCTAAGAAAATCACCAAATCCCTGACTTGCTGGAGAAAAAAAGTACCGTCCAAGACAACGCTTCTCCCTGAATTATGAATTTTCTTGGCCCTGAGGAACATTTCCTGATAGACAGCCAGTTTGTTATCCAAGCTATAATTCCCCATTAGACCCAGCTCTTTTCTAAGCTCATCACTTCCCAAGTATTGGGCCCCGATTTCTTTGGCTAAGGCTTTGGCAAAAAAGCTTTTTCCTGAACCCGGTAGTCCCATTACCATGACAAGTACTGATGCTGATTTTGATTGATTTTCCATTTCCCTTTCGTCCAATTTTCACTTACCGTTGGTTTGAATCAAATTTTGCACCACATAAAATTTAATTCTCCAATATTTAATTAATATTCTGTTTCTCCTCCTTTTTCAGCTCCTTTTCCTGCTTTTTATAGTATTTCCGAAATAGAAAATTCCCCTTCAGTGCTTCCATGTTCTGGTTGAAATTGTAGGTACTGAGTTCAATGTTCTCCATACTTTTCATCAATGATTGGCGCATCAGGCTATCACTGAGGATCAAACCGGCAGTTCCTTCCCCGGCTTCGATAGCAGTGACCATTTTTTTGATTTCTTCCATCATTGATGCGGCTTCAGCGCTTGTTTTTAGGATATTTTCGATGGATTCATTTAGATTCTCGGCCATGATTGAATCTGTAAAAGCCTGTTTAACGATCCCGTTTCCCTGCTCCAAACTCTCCATTAATTCTTTCCCTGTCTTGGCAAGTTCTGCAGCATTGGACCCTGCTTTTCTGAACTCTCTGATTGCATTTTTGATATCATTGGGCATTTCTTCATCAGAAAGCAATGCCCAAAGACTTTCACTCTTATTCAATTTTTCGGACACCTCGGAGAGGTTTTTAAGGGTTGTTTCCAGGTAATCACCTGTGACGCCTAATTTCTCCAACATCTCTCCCGTATCAAGGGGCGGTTTGGAATACAGGATGTCGCCTTCCTCCACAGGTTCTGATTCGCCCGTCTGAGGCAGGATATGGATGATTTTATTTCCCATCAAGCCATCTGTATTGATGGTGGTGATGGCATTCTTTTTAATAAAGGGCTGCATTTTCTTTTGGATATACAGCGTGAGGTGGATCGTGGAATCATTTGCCATTTCCACAGATTTGACTGTGCCTACATTGATGCCCTGAAAACGGACATTGTTGCCGGGAACAAGGCCATTGACATTTTCGACTACAGAGATGATGGTGATCGATGAACCGAAGATATTTTGGTTTTTCCCGATCATGTACAAGGTAAAGACCAGGAAAATCAGTCCTGCCAAGACCATGATTCCTAATTTCGAATTTTCAATTTTTTTCTTCTCTTTCATAGTCAGTCGAAAAACTCCCTGATTTTGGGATCTTTGGATAAACGAAGATTTTCAAAGGTATCATCCGCGTAGCATCTGCCGTCGATCAGCATGATGACCCTGTTGGAGGTAATGCGGATACAGTTCAAATCGTGGGAAATGATGACAGAAGTGGCATTGTATTTTTTTTGCACTTCCATCATCAGTTCACTGATTTCTCTTGCTGTGATCGGGTCCAAGCCTGTAGTAGGCTCGTCATAAAGGATGACGCTGGGGTTTAAAATCAGCGCCCGGGCCAACGCAATTCTTTTTCTCATGCCACCGGAAAGTTCGGAGGGCATCATATTTACAGTATGCGCAAGACCTACATCTTCCAAGGCTTCTTTGACAGCATTTTCAGCATTTTTTGCCCTTTCTTCTTTGGTCCAATGTATACGCAGTGGAAATTCAAGATTTTCTCTGACAGTCATGGAATCATATAGCGCATTGCTTTGGAAGAGAAACCCGACTTTGGCCCGCAACCGGTCAAGTTCATCCTGATCTAGTTCATTGATATCATGGTCAAGGACAATGATCTGACCTGAATCAGGTTGGATCAGGTTGATTATACATTTGATCAAAACCGACTTGCCTGAGCCTGATTTTCCGAGGATTACAAGGTTTTCTCCGGGGAGTACCTCCATGGAAAAGTCACGCAGCACATGGTTTTCACCAAATGATTTATTGACGTTTTTCACCTGAATGACCGGTTTCAAATCTTTCTCCATCTATGTCAAACCTAGGATATCCGTAATCTGAACCGCTATCAAATCAATGATAAATACCAGAAGAGAGGCCACTATCACTGCCGTGGTGGCAGACCTGCCCACTCCTTCAGTTCCTTTGGTAGAATTGTAGCCCTTATAGGTCCCGATGATTCCTATTGCAAAACCAAAGAAGAAAGTTTTGACCAATGATGGCAACATGTCGCTGAAGTCAAGCACTCCAAAAACCTGAAACCAATACAAATGCCAGCTGACCTGACCCCTGATATTCACTCCCAAATACCCACCATAAAGTGAAATGGCATTGGCCAAACTTGAGAGCACCGGCACCATCAGTGTGGCGGCCATCACCCGGGTTACCACAAGGTATTTGAAAGGATTGGTTCCTGATACCTCCATGGCATCGATTTGTTCGGTCACGCGCATTGACCCAAGTTCAGCACCCATCCCCGAACCGATTTTTCCGGCACAGATCAGCGCTGTAATTACCGGAGCAATTTCCCTGATCAGGGAAACAGATACCATAGAAGGCAGGTAAGATTCTGCCCCAAATTCTACCAAAGTCGGTCTGGACTGTATCGTCAAAACCAGTCCCATGATAAATGCAGTGATGCCCACAAGCGTCAGTGTCTTATAGCCTATCCAATAGCATTGGTTGATGAATTCCCGGTATTCCTGCTTTGGTTTGGACACTTCCCTAAAAAAACGGGCCGTAAATCGGGAAATGTCCCCGATTTCATTTAGAAATTGATTCTTTTCGATATTTGGGAAGTTCAGCTTCATTTTGGATGCCCTTTACCAAAGATGATGATATCCGAACCAAAAATTAGCGCAGATAATCAAATAATTCCATGATGTTTGTCATGTTTATTATTAATAAAAAGGGCGAAAAAGCCGTTGTGCTCCATGACAAAATCCTTCCGATTGCCAGAAAATCCATTACCGTTTAGAAGTATTGCGCAGCTTTTGCAAACATTTTTTGAGTTGAAAGTCTTTGAGACAGGCAGGAGGAGGAAGATTTTTTTCTAATTAAGGTGATCATTTATGCCTCTATTTTAAGGTTTTAGATTCAGACTTGGGTTTTTTCCCAATTCTTAAATTCATTCTTCATTTGAAAGAGCAAGTCTATTTTTTAACTTGCAGACAGTTAAACCCCACAAAATTTGAAAATACTCGTCATCGATATCGGAGGAACAAACGTCAAGGTCAAAGTAAATAACGATCAGGAAAGAAGGAAAATACCTTCGGGAAGCTTGTTGACTCCCGAAAAAATGGTCTCTGAGGTTTTGGAATTTACCAAAGATTGGGAATATGATTTCATCTCCATAGGATTTCCGGGCATCATCAAAAAAGGGGTAATCATGACAGAACCCAAGAATCTGGGCCATGGGTGGTCCGGTTTTGACTTTGAGTCTGCTTTTGGAAAACCCGTCAAAATCATGAACGATGCTTCTATGCAGGCTTTGGGTTCTTATCAGGAAGGTGTCTTGCTTTTTTTAGGATTGGGAACAGGATTGGGAACTGCAATCGTCGTCGATGGCTGTGTCATCCCAATGGAGCTTGCCCACCAACCGTATAAAAAAGGAACTTTTGAAGATTATGTCGGCTTGCGGGGATTGGAAAGAATGGGGCAGATTAAGTGGCAAAACCATGTCAGAAACATTGTTTCAAGGTTTACAGCCGCATTTCTCCCTGACGATGTCGTGATCGGCGGAGGCAATTCCAAAATGTTGACCGACCTGCCTCCACTTTGTAGGTTTGGCAACAACAACCTCGCTTTTCAGGGAGGATTTAGAATGTGGGAATATATACCCGAACATCACGGCTAGGATTGGTTCCCTTCTGAAAATAATGAGCTTTTTTTTGAAGCCATTTGGAGTTTGATTTGATGGAATGAAGGAAAATTATTGTTCCTTATTTTTGACCGGCCTAACTTTTCTTTCCTGAGTTTCGGTGTTGTCCTCATTTTTTGTAGGGTTCAGGGCTTTTACATCCTGGAACAACGGTTTTTCTCCTGAATTTTTTTCATAGATGGGGAGAAAAAAGTGGTGGGGTCTCTTTAAAAACCGGAGAAATAAAATCCCAAAAAGTCTCCTGCTTTGTTTGAAGGTGACTTTTCTTGATTTAATGGCTACAAAAATCGCCAGGGAAAAACTCACCAGAAAGTTCATCAGACCAATGCTGAATATACCTGCAACTGACATCACTATCTGGTGGTTGCTCAACTGACTCCCGACCGATACAAATGCCAATCCGAAATTCCCACAGGCAAAAGTGATATGCTGGATGTCGAGGGGAAGGCCGAGTATTATCCCAATAGTGCCCATGGTACCGAGAAAAATCCCCAAAAAGAAGTTGCCGGCGAGGCTTCCGAGATTATTGTCAATATAATTGCTAAATCCTTCGGTGCGTTTTTGACCAAAAATCCGGATCATACCTTTATGGATTTTGATCCGCTGCGGGATTTTATTGTAAACACTTTTATTGTCATAATAGCCTGAAATCATCCCGGAAAAGAAAAGGAAAACTCCCGCTATACCTGCATGGAATACCGCTAGACTATGCAAAGGATCAAGTTCAGCGATAAGTTTGAAAGCCTTTTCACTTCCGGCGATATGGCCTCCGGAAAAATAATGGTAGCCAAACGCAATCAAAAAAGCCACGGGAAAGGCTATTGTCACATTGCCTACAAATGCTATGAATTGGGACCTGAAAATCTTGACGATCAATTCAGATAAATTTCCAAGGGCAACGGATTTTGGCTTTTCGACTTCGTCTAAAGCAGCTGCAAGTTTGGATGCAGTCATGGCAGGCTGCTTGGTCGCCAAGGTGGAATGGGTCAGATGGATTCCGATAAATCCAAATGAATAATTCATACTATACAGAAAAGCCTCCCCAAAAAGCGGCAGCTTCAGGTAATAAATCAGCACCTTGATTACCGATAGAAAACCGACAATCAGGCCTCCACCCATAGACGAACCCAACATTTTCCACCATTCTTTTGCTGAATTGGCGATATAGTGCTCCCCTGTCTTGCCTGCATGCTCGGTAATCTGAAAGGCAAGAAGGTTGACATTGTCCTTGATGTGTTCACTGAGGCTGTTTTTCCTGTTTACGGCCCTTACCAAAATTTTTAACAAATGAGATTCACCTTGAAAGTATGCCTGGTCTGCGGACTTGGATACAAGTTTCAGCAGGGACTTGAGCCTGTCTATATTTTGGCTGAGTTGTAGGAGTTGATAAGAGAAGTGAAGGTCAGTACCGAATTTCCGCTTGTTTTTTCGGATCAATTGGATGTAATCTTCACATTGGGTCAGCATCACCATAAGGTGCTTGTAATCTGTGTTTTGATCTGTTTTATCAAAGTCAGGATCCGTTTGGTATTGGTCCACATATCCATAGAGGGATTTGTTCTGAACAATAAACGGAGAATCAAAATATTCCAATTCGGGAAGTTTGGAAAGTATTTCGGGCTCGAGTCCCAAGGCTGCTATTCTTTGGGAAAGAACCAAAATGCTGTTGAGTGTCTGCACCACCGCCGGTTCTTCTTGGGATAGATTTTCAATCTCTACCCATCCAAGCAACTCGAAGAGGTCGGCCCAATCTTGATCCGGTATTTCATCGACCCATAGGTAATCCCAATTCTTGTGAAAAACAGCCACAAAAATGGTCATGACATCCCTTTCAGCATAGACTTTTGGGAGAAAAAAAGTATTGACCCGATCAAAAGCCTCAGGAAAAAATCCCCTGTTGGTCAGAATACCCGATTCGGTAAAAATCTGCACACTTTGCTTTTTGTCAAACAAAGCCTTCAGGTAAGCCCTCAAAAGGATAATGACCTCAGGATTTTCTTTGAGCCTGTTTTTAAACTGATTCAGGTTTTCTTTGGCCTGCGCCGGGTTGTTTTTTGGGGGACGAATCTGAGCAACGATCTCCAAAAGCAAATCAGGTGATTGATCCTGATAACGGCTCTGTATTTTGTCTAGAATATCCGAAAAGTACATTTGGAGAAGTTGATAAAGTGAATGATTCCTATCATAAACCCATTATCTAATTAACCGTTCCATTTGAAGGGATTAAAAAATGTTCCAAATTTCTTCTTGGGGTCTCTTTTTTTATTTGGATAGGTAGTTTTTTATTTTTTTTGCTTCCCTAATAACCAACCGTAGCCAAAGCTTTCTTTATGGCTTCCATGTTTAATTTCAAAGCGACCTCATTTTCCATGTCATTCAATTCCTGGTTAAACGGCTCCGTCCTGACCGGACCTTCATAGCCAATATCGATGATTCCCTGCAAAAAATCCTTGGTATTGATTACCCCTGTGGCCATCGGAAGTTCTCTTTTTCCATCCAATTGGGTTTCCCTGGTAAAACCCAATCGGGCATCGTTCAGGTCGACGACTACAACATCTTCGGGTTTTAGTGTCCTTAAATCTTCTAAAGTATCATTCGCGCAGTACCAATGAAAGGTATCCAAAACAAATCCCACATTGCTTTCCCCTATTTCTCCTATCAATTCCTTCCCCTCTTTCATGCTGCCGATAAAGGGATAGCGGTTTTGGGTCATCATCGTCCGCATACCCAAATATTCAAGTCCAAAACGGATTCCATGGTCTTTCATTACTTTGGCACATTCTCCCAATCGGTAAGCATGTTGCTTCATGTTTTCATTGTAAGTCAATTCATTGTGGGAAGAAATGATCCACGTGTTGATGCGTGTGGCACCTTGCCTTTCCATTGTCTGACAAAATTTTCTCAAACCTTTGAAATCCTCGTTGAACTTTGATTTGTCGCGGCGAAATTCCACAGGAACATTTGCGGAATCATAACCGATTCCATTTTCCTTCATTTTGGCAAGGATCTCATTGAGCTGCCCATCGGAATATTTATCCATCACTTCCTGCGTAAAAGGGCTAATAGCCTCATACTTATATTGGATGGCATAATCTAAGGTCTGTGCATAGTTGGCTTTGACTCCGATAATCCCAGGGTTTAATGCAATCTTGAATTTTCTAGCAGTCTCTTGCCGTGCCCATAACGAGGAGAAAGGTGAGCTTACAAGGGCTGCGGAAGCCAAGGCGGTGGAAAACATGAATTCTTTTCTTTGCATGACCTGATTTTTTTTTGAAACAAGATAAGCGATTTGGTGAAAGTTCGAAAGCAGAAAATGACCACAGGTTTCCTTCTGTTGCCGAAAACCTTGTAAGCCCTTGTGGCAAAAATATATTTTGGTAGTTTAACTGTCCATTGACCTTGGCTTCATTGAAAGTCATTGAATTTTACCAAAAAATAATCCCAAAAACCCATGAGCAGATATATTCTCCTTTGCCTGAATTTATTGTTTATCAGCCTTACTTCTTTTGCCCAAGAAAGCAAAGTTTTCGATGAACTGACCCTGACAAGTAAAATCTTAAATATGGAAAGGAAGTATGCCGTGTACCTCCCGCCAGGGTATGAAACTTCCCAACGCTCCTACCCTGTGCTCTATTTACTACATGGTGGCGGAGATGATCAGACAGGATGGGTACAGTTTGGGGAAGTCCAGCATATCGCAGACAAAGCCATTCAAGAAGGGAAAGCGACAGCCATGATCATTGTCATGCCGGATGCCAATACAGGGAAAAGAGGCTATTTCAATGATGTGAACAATGAATGGAGGTATGAAGATTTCTTTTTTGAGGAATTGATGCCTGCGGTGGAAAAGAAATACCGGATCAAGGCTGAAAAAAGATTCAGGGCCATTGCGGGACTTTCCATGGGAGGCGGAGGCACGTTTTTTTATGCCATGCACCGGCCGGAACTCTTCTCCTCTGCCTGTCCACTGAGTGCTTCTCTTAGAAATGCCACCTTTGAAGAATTCAAACAGGGCTTGCAGACCAACAAAGTCGAGGTGAAAAATGAATCTACCCTCCAACCTTACTATGACAGGCACAATGCGTTGCAGCAGATTGCTCTCAATGATATCGAAAAGATGAAATCCGTCAAATGGTTTTTTGATTGCGGTGATGATGATTTCTTGTTTGAAGGAAACAGCCTTGTCCACATTGCGATGAAAAAGAAGGAAATTCCCCACGAGTTCCGCATCAGAGACGGAGGCCATACCTGGACCTATTGGAGAACTTCTCTTCCTGAGGTATTGGGTTTTGTATCCGATACTTTTCATCAGAAGTGATTTAGAAGGATGAGGGATAAAGGATGAAGGAAGATGAAAAGAAATAAGAAGAATGATTTATGATTTAATTGGAAAACCGTAGGTCTAGCAAAAATGTACGGGATAGTGTTCAATTTCAATACAAGGTAATTGATAAAAACTGCATAGGGCGACAGAAAGGAGCATTTTCCTGATTGGTACAGGTATTGCAGGATTTAATAAAACTCGAGTTATATGGTAAGCTTCCTGCTTTGGTGCATTTTATTTATCCTTTGTTGGCCTATTGCCATTATCGCGTTGATTCTCTACCCTTTGGTATGGTTGCTGTTATTGCCCTTTAGGTTATTGGGATTTACCATAGACCTTTCCTTCAACCTGATCAGGAACCTTTTTATGCTTCCATTTACTTTAGCGGGAAGAAAATAAAGAGTCCAAAATATTGTATTTGAGACTTTTCTCCATGGTTATTAGGATGAAATACTTTAGAAAAGCAGGATTGGGTCGAAGAAAATGCCTTCAATCTTGAAGGAATCAAGAAAAAAAGATTCTTAAGGAGGTCTAAATTCCATTTTCTCCCTTTTTTCATTTTACTTTGTACCCATGAATTCTACGACCAAAAGTGCATTATTGGCCAAAGCCCAAGAAATGCTGAGAGATCAGATTAAAGACATCCAACGTCAACTCACCGAATTGCAGGAATCTTCCGAAGTGGAGGAGAAAAGCTCCGCCGGTGACAAATTTGAAACCCATCAGGAAATGTTGCATCAGACCAGGGATATATTAGAGAAAAGACTCTCCTCTTCCAGGGTGATGTTGGCCCAACTGAATGCCGTGCCCGTCAAAGAATTGCAAAAAGTAGATGAAGGTGCTTTGATTCAAGTTGCGATGGGAAATATTTGGGTTTCGATCCCAATGGGAAAAGTGGTTTTGGATGGTGTCGATTACCAGTTGGTTTCACGGGATTCACCTTTGATTACTGCCTTATGGGATTTGAAAAAAGGTCAAAGTGCAGACTTCAGGGGAAAGCAGATTGAGGTAAAGGATTTGGTATAAAATCCCGATTACATATTTTCAACAACAAAACACAAAGTGTATACCGCCGTTCGGGAATCTGAACGGCGTTTTTATTTTCTTTTTTTTCTTTTTTTTCAATGAATTTTTATTTTTTAATTCTTTAGTGATATTAGTGTCTAAGCTTTGTTTTTTAACCTAAAATTGGTCAGAATAATCAATTTCGGAACCCAAACGTCGATTCTATTTTTTATTGTCATTTCTTTGTTTTTATAATAATATTCTATTTATTACTCTGAATCACCCGATTTAAAGTATTTCTTTTATGTATATATAAAATACATAGAATTTTATATCAAAAAACGAAATACGTTTTCTAAGAGTCATTCTTCAAAAACCAGTGAACCAAATTCACTAGTTTCATGGGCGAATGGTAAAAAAGTACTCATCCGAGACACTTTGAAATCCAAAATTGGGACAGATTGATTGAAAAATTAAACAAATGCCCTAGTTCTCAATGGAAGATCATTTTAAAGTTGAACGCATATGAGAAAACTTTACTCGATATCATATTTGTGGTTTGTGTTTTTTCTGGCAGTACTCTTTCAGATCAATGAAAGTACCGCAGCACCGATCATCAAAGACGTCTTTGTATTTTCAGAATGTGAGAAGAAAGCAGAAATCCGGGTCAGAAACGGCGTAGCGCCTTATACATATGTTTGGAGTTATGGAGGAGAGGTTATCCAAACAAATGCGGGACTCAGCGAAAGCCAATTCAGTACAATCACCCAGGCGAAGGCAGGAGATTATACACTATTTGTCACAGACAATGCCGGCAACACCTACACAGAGGTGATCAACTTTAAGGGAAGCACAAATTTTATACTCAATATATTATATGAGGAAAACCAGGCCTGCCAAGGGGAAAGTTTTGGTAGGGTCTATGGTACGATCCAAAATGGTATCCCTCCTTTTACCATTAACTTTTTTGACGAATCCAATACCCTTGTAAGAACCAATGTCATCAGTGGTAGAAATTTGGATCTGAGCGGCATTCCGGCAGGTAAATATTTGGTAGAGGTCATCGATGCCACAGGCTGTAAGGAATTGACCGAAATCGAAATTGAAGAAATTGATCCACTTGTATTGACACCTGGTGCCGGGGTGGGAACTTTTCCTGAGACCTGCGTGGACAATGGAGGGATTACTTTTGATGCTTCGGGATTTGTTGGAACTGTTCAATTTAGAATCAGAAGGTCAAACGGCACTTACGTTACCGGTTGGCTTCCTGCACCAGGTGGACAGATCAGGTATAACCAATTACCCGAAGGAGACTATGTATTGGAAATCATCGACCAATATAGGTTGGCAAGTTGTCCTGAAGAGTTGGTATTCAATATTGGAAATCAAACACTTTTGGAAGCCATTCCTTCGGCTGAAGGCGTTACTTGTTTTGGTGGGACAGACGGAACCATCAAAATAGACGTCAACCGACTTTTTATGGGATTCGCATTTCCACCTGCCAATGTGGTTGTTGAAATCAGAAGACCAAATGGAACAGTAGCGGTCACCGGTCAAAATATCGCAATAGGTGCAACATCGGGGACAAGGACATTCACTGGTTTTGGGTCAGGTGTTCATACCATTACCATAAAACACGGAGGTGTCAATTATCCTGAGTGTACCCTTGATTATACTGTCAATGTACCTGCCCCACCAAGTGCTTTGACTGCCTCGATCTCCTCAACGACATTGACCTGCTTTGGACAAAACAACGGCACTGCTACAGTCAACAGATCCGGAGGATGGGGAAGTTATAAATTTTTGTGGAGTGGCGGACAAACCACCAGGACAGTTACCGGCCTTGCCCCAGGAACATATACAGTTCGGGTTTCGGACAAAGAAGGGTGTTTTGTCGATCTTAGTGTAACCATCACCGGTCCACCTGCACCTGTAACAGGCCAGATTGAACTGTTAAACGGACTGGCCTGCGCAGGCGCCAACAATGGATCTGCCCGCGTCTTCAATATGGTTGGCGGTTGGGGAGGCTTCACTTATTTGTGGAGCAACGGAGAAACTACTGCTACGGCTTTTAATCTTCCTGCAGGTTCGAATACTGTAAGAGTAAGGGATTCCAAAGGTTGTGAAGTAGTATATAGTGTCGTGGTTCCGGTACCGGCGGCCCCTGTGGTGACCTACACCCCTGTCAATCCAATTTGTTTTGGAGGAAATGACGGGAGCATCCGCGTTCAGATTGCAGATACCGTGACTCCCTTTACAGTTACTGCCAATGGAGAAACCAAAAGCGGCAATGATGTAACTTTCAATAATCTTCCTGCAGGGCAATATGAAGTGGTCGTTTCTTATGGTCTTAATTGCAAAATCACAGAATTTGTTGATGTAGTCAATCCTCCTGGGATTACCATCAACGAAAACAATCTGGTGATCAAACATTTACTGTGTGCCGGAGATGGCAACGGATCCATTACCGGCCTGACCACAAGCGGTGGGACAGGCACTCTGACTTATCAATGGCAAAAGGCAGTATTGGGAACATTTGTTGACATTCCAGGTCAGACATCCCTTAACCTGATCAACCTTACTGGTGGTATCTATAAGTTAATTGTAACTGACCAAAATGGTTGTATTGTTTCTAAAGAATACACCGTGAATGAACCGCTTCCACTTCAGGTAAGTCCTCCGGTAGTGGTGGATGTGGCTTGTTTTGGGGAGTTGTCCGGAACAGTAAGCTTTACGATTTCAGGCGGCACGGCACCTTATTCTTATTCACTCAATGGCGGGGCCTTTGCTACCACATCGGTGGGGGCTGTGACCATCGGAGGATTAGGAGCTTCAACCAATAATTTTGTGGCGATCAGAGATGCCAATGGCTGTGTGGTTCCAAACCTCAATTTCGATGTTACCTCTCTTCCTCAAATCACCATCAGCAATGTTGTCATTACTCCTGAAGTCTGCTTTGGACAAAATAACGGAAGCATTTCCATTGACATAGCCGGTGGCACCGGAAATCTAGGTGTGAACTGGTTTGTTGCAGGCAATTTTTCTACCATCATCTCGACTTCCCAAAACCTCACCAATGTCGCTCCCGGACAATACACAGTCAAGGTATTTGACCTAGGCAACAATGCTTGTTTTGTACAACAAACTTTCACCATCCCTCCTACCCCTGAATTGGAACTTAACTTGGATGGGGTTTTGAACATTTTGTGTTTCGGTGAAAGTACAGGCGGAATAAATATCACAGCCACAGGTGGAACGGGAGCATATACTTATGCCTGGACCGGTCCATCGGGATATACTGCAACTACTCAGGACATCAGTTCCATCCCGGCAGGCCTTTATAATGTGACCGTCACTGATGCCAACGGCTGTTTCAAAGAATTGAAGGATATCTTGGTCAATCAGCCTCCGAGTGGTATTGTCATCAACCTGCTCAATGTGGTAGAACCAAAATGTCATGATTCCACTGACGGAAGAATTGAAATCCAGATTGGGGGCGGCAATCCTGCTTATACGATTGTTTGGCAAAAAGAAACTTCTCCGGGATTATTCACCCCTATCGCAGGCACTTCCCAGACATTAGCCAATATCGGTGAAGGTACTTACAAAGTCATTGTCACAGATGCCAATTCCTGTTCAAGAGAATTGGAAGTGGATGTCAATGCTCCAGACCCATTGGTGGTTTCTCTGGTGAGCAAAGATGAAGTTTCTTGTTTTGGAAGAAATGACGGCAGGATTACCATCAATGTCACCGGTGGCACGGGGGTTTATTTCTTTGCCTGGGACCATGGATTTATCAACCAAAATCCAAATAACCTTTCAGCAGGATTTTATTCAGTAACTGTCCGTGATGCAAACGGCTGTGAGGTGAGACTTGAAAATATTGAAATCACCCAACCGGCTCCTTTGGAGATCAACCTTGTCAATTTGAGTGCCCCATCCTGTGCATATAATGACGCTTCGATTGAGGTGGCTTTTGTAGGCTGGATTCCAGGATTGAGCTATAGCAGGTGGATTGAACTGAATACCAATACACAAATTGCTGAAAACACTACCACGGTTTCCGGTTTGACTCCGGGTTTCTACAGGGTTGAATATAGCTTGGGCGGTGCTTGTATGGTTTCCCAAACTTACAGTGTCCCTGGTCCAAAAAATCCGCTTCAGCTCTTTACCAATCCACAGGACGCTAGCTGTCCTGGAGAATCCGGTATTCTATTCTTGTCTGCATTTGGAGGTGTTCCTTCATATACTTATTCCATTTTCTACGGAGGTACATGGCAGGTTATCACCAATGCCATTTTATCCGGTCTTCCTATTGGCACTTACGATGTCAAGGTGACAGATGCGGCAGGTTGTGAAGTAACCTCAACCATCACCATCGATGAACCTAATCCGCCTGTATTTGATGCAGAAGTTGAAAAAGATGTGACTTGCTTTGGTGGAAATGATGGCGTTATCAGATTTGCAGTATCAGGAAATACCACAGGTATCACTGTTCAGTGGTATAGAAGAAACCTGATCGGGGGGAAAATCCCTATTACAGAGGCGAGTTTGGGATCATTGATTGAAGGTACCTACTTCATGGAAATCACCTATGCAGGTGGTTGTATGATTGAGTCTCCTGATTATGTCATTACCCAACCTGATGAAATCCTAGTCACCGAAACGATAGTCCAACCTGTATGTTATGGTGAATTCGGTTCCTTCAGTATCACCTTTACAGGGGGTTCTCCAGGAAAGAACCTGACTCTTACCTCCCTCAACGGCTATTCAAAAACATTTAGCAATGAGGATGAAGGCACCTTTGACTTTGAAAACCTACCTGCCGGTGATTACACTTGGACCATTGATGATTCAGGCTGTCCTGACAATGTGGGTACATTTACCATTATTGCTCCTGTAAAACCTGATTTTACGATAAATTCCCAAGATGTTTCCTGCTTTGGAATCAATGACGGAATCATAGAATTATTGAGCCCCGTCGTCCAAGGGGGAAGAACATTTACAGTCTTCATCAATGGCGTCAGTCAGGGCGTTCAGACTTCATTCTTTGGACTTGCTCCGGGAAATTATCTGATCAAAATTGTCGATAACCTTGGTTGTGAATCTGATCCTGAGTTGGTAGTCATAACGCAGCCGGCAAGACCATTGGAAATCATCAATTTGGTAAAAACAGATGCCAACTGTTTTGGATCATCTACAGGGATTGTTTCTTTTGAAATCACCGGTGGTCGCCCTCTATATACCGCTACTCTTACCCCTGTGGCAGGACCTGTTCTCACGCTGAGCAGCCTTTCTGAAAACACTGTTAACTCATTCCCTGGCCTTGCAGCAGGAAACTATACCCTCGAGGTTTTTGACAACAATAATGTTTGTCAGGTAAGCACTTTATTGACCATTTCCCAGCCAGGAACATTTACGGTCAGCTCAACTTCAGGAACTATTCTTTGTCAAGGAGGCACCACCTTTATTGAATTGACTTCGGTGGGAGGCCTTGAACCATACACCTATGTATGGGAAAAATTCAATACAGGGACCAGCATATGGGAAACATTGCCTGCTACAACCAAAAGACTCAGCAATGCGACAGCCGGGCAATACAGGTACTCTGTACAGGAGGCAAATGGTTGTGCTGTGGTTTCAAACACAGTGATCATTGCTGATGGAAGTGCGGTAACCTTGACTTATGTGGCGGCTGATATATTGTGTTATGGACAATCCGCCTTGGTCACCCTTCAGGCTGCCTCCGGAGCATCTACCAATTTCACCTATTTCGTCAATGGAAGCCAGATTTTTGGAAATACTTTCATGGCCAGAGCCGGCAACTATTTAGTATATGCTGTAGACAATGTCAAAGGATGTATTTCTGCTGATGTCAATATCAACATGGTGGAGCCTTCCGCTCCCCTTAGCATCTTAGATTACACGTCGACCAACTTGAGCTGCTTTGAATCAGGTGATGGAAGCATTTCGCTCTCCCTGACCGGAGGAACTGCCCCTTACACGATTACATTCCAAGGAGTAGATTATCTGGCTAATGAAAACCAGGTTGTGGTATTCAATAATTTGGACGCTTTGGTGGCATATACCTTTACTGCTGTGGATGCCAACGGTTGTACTGTAACGATACCTCCTAGAACACTTACCCAACCGCTTTCCTTGCAGGCAGCAGCCACCTATACAGATATTCTTTGCTTTGGTGGAACTTCTGAAATCAGTCTTCAGATTACAGGGGGCACCAAACCTTACGCTATATCCTGGACTTACTCCGTTGACAATACCGCTTTCGCTCCGATTCCGGGTTCAAATAACCTCACTACCCTTACAGGTTTGGTGGCAGGGTATTATACCTATACCGTGTCGGATGGGGGCTGCGCCGATGTGGTGGAAACCGTTCAGATCCGTGAACCATCCAAAGTCGTCCTTGATGCAGTTACCACTGATGTTTCCTGCTTTGGAGGCAGTGATGGCACGGTCGTTTTCACCCCAACAGGCGGTGCATTTTCTACCTACAGGATTTTCTTCAATGGATTGGAAATATCCGGAAATACAGTTACCGGCCTAACAGCAGGAATTTACAACGCCTTCACATTGAACGGCACCTGTAAGTCAGATGTCATCCAGGTGGTCATAGGACAACCAGCGCAGCCACTTTCAGTGACTGTAGATTATCTTGATGAGGTACTTTGCTTCGGAGATCTATCTGATATCAACCTGACAATTGCAGGTGGAAACGGCAGCTACCTAGCCTATTTGAATGGGGTTGAGTATACAGTCGATCCAAGCGGAGCCATTGGTTTTACGGATTTGGCGCCCGGTACTTACAATCTCCGCGTAGTTGATATCAAAGGTTGCGAGTGGATAAGAACTGTAACCATCCTTGATACTACTCCTATTGAGATTATCCAAGATGAAATTATCGATGTTAGCTGCTTTGGCTCTTCAGATGGGGAAATCAAAGTTTCCATAACAGGAGGAACGGGAAGCTATACTTACAGGTGGTTGAACTCCTCCAATTTGGTCGTAGGCACTAACCAGGACCTTTCCGGTGTGCCAGCAGGGGTTTATACTTTGGAGGTTTTGGACGAAAACAGTTGTGTAGCCACCAGGGATTTTGTAATTGCAGATACCACTCCGGTTGATTTCAATTCTACATCAACCAATATCACTTGTTTTGGATCACAAAACGGTTCAATTTCCGTGGTGGGTTCAGGTGGAAAACCCGGTTACACCTTGGTTATGAACGGCATCCAATATCCGGGACTTACAGCAAACGGATTAAGGCCGGGAGTCTACAACGTCTCCGTCATGGATGCGAATGGTTGTGTATCCCCTGTGAAGCAAATCACCATCACCGAACCAACACCTATTGCCTTAACTGTCAATAAAGCCAATGTCACCTGCTTCAACCAAAACAACGGGACTGCGACAGCGATATTTTCAGGAGGCACTGCGCCATACACAGTCAGGTGGTCAGACGGAAATACACAAGCTGTGAGGACTGCACTCGCTCCGGGCAACTATGAAGTGGTAATCACAGATGCCAATGGTTGTATTGCCAGAAGCAATGTGGTCATTACACAGCCATCTCCCATATTGGCCATAGAAACCATCAATCCTGTCAGCTGTTTTGGCGGCAGTGATGGCAGCATTTCCCTGGCAATCACCGGAGGAAACGGAGGTTTCACCGTCACTTGGAGAAACAAAGTAACAGGAGCAACTGTCGGAACAGGAAACGTGGTCAATAATCTACCGATCGGCGTTTATGTGGCGACTATCCTTGATCCTTTGAACTGTGTCATCACCAGAGAATATGCGATCACCCAACCTGCCGAGCCATTGGCTGTTTCCCCTATCCTATCCAACGTAAGATGTGCAGGGGAAAACAATGGCAGCATTGATCTGATTGTTACCGGCGGTACTGCACCTTATACCTTCAGTTGGTCTTCCGGCGAAACGACCCGGGCAATCAATGGCAAATCAGGAGGATCATATACTGTCAATGTCCGAGACAGCAAAGGATGTATAGTCAGTCAAACCTTCGACATATTGGAACCACTTCCGATAGCCGTTTCCTTGGACTCCAAGCAGGATGTATCCTGTAAGTTTGGAAACGACGGAAGGATCAAGATCAATATTACAGGTGGAACCGGTGCCTACAACATCCAATGGAGTAATGGCATGACCGGAACTGACCTCACAGGATTGCGCGCCGGAATTTACACTGTCTTTATCATTGATGCCAGTGCATGTTTGGTCAGCGCTACCTATACCATCACGGAACCTTCGGCAGAATTGGCCTTATCAGCATCAAGTTCTACAGAACTCTGCAAATTTGACCAGCTCATCGAATTGAACCTGACCGTCACGGGGGGAACAGCGCCTTATACTTATGCCTGGTCAAACGGTGCAAAAACCCAAAATCTAATTGGCATTACACCTGGAAACTATTCTGTGGTAGTGACCGATGCCAAGGGATGTACCGTGACCGAGGATTTCAGGGTACCTCCTCCTTCCTTGCCAATGGACCTCCAACTCGATGGAAAATTTGCAGTGTGTACCAGTGGCGAAAGAGGGGAAATTGTATCAACTGTGACAGGAGGACAAGCACCTTACAGTTATCTGTGGTCAAACGGAGCTACTTCTTCGACTATCACTGATTTGCTTCCCGGAACTTATACATTGATCGTCACCGATGCCAAAGGTTGTTCAGTTTCTCAAACTACTGAAATTGCCAGACCATTGAACCTCAGGATCAGCCTCCTGAAAATTAAAGCTGTTTCATGCTTCCGCGGTATGGATGGTCTCATTGAAATAGGAATTACCGGAGGAAAGGCTCCTTACAAAGTCACCTGGAGCAATGGACTCGAAGGACAATTGGCCGCTACCAATCTGGCTGCAGGCACTTACAATGTGACAGTAGAGGATTCACTTGGTTGTATCGTTACCGGCACCTATAATATCCGCGAGCCTGAATTGCTTTTCTTCAGGGAAACCGTAGAGGACAGCAAATGCGCCGGAAGTAACAATGGTTCTATTACACTCAATGTCATCGGTGGGGCTGCTCCTTATACCTACAAATGGTCTCATGGAGCCAACAGCAGGATAGTAAGAAATCTCGCCCCAGATACCTATGAGGTTCTGATCACGGATAGAAACGGATGTACCACAGGAGGAGTATTTGTAGTATCCGAACCAGATCCTATCGTGATAGAGAGCACCTATTCTGAAATGCTTGATTGCCATGGTGATGAAAATGGCTTTATAGATTTGGAAATTGTCGGAGGTATACAGCCATACAGGATCAAATGGGCAGACACCCCAATTGAAACCCTCAACAGAAAAGACCTTCCTGCAGGGACCTATACGGTCAGTGTAACCGATGACAACGGATGTATCACGACCAAAACTTTTGAAATCAAACAACCTGACCCTCTCGAGGTAAGACTTTTCACCAGGTTTGATGTCAATTGCGAGACAAGGGAATTGACAGGAGTGGCTTGGGTGGTCATCAAAGGCGGTACTCCTGATTACCGAATTGAGTGGAACACCGGTTCTGCAAATGTGGAAGAAACCAACTTCTATGAAGATGGTGAAATCACCGCGATCGTCACAGACAGAAATGGCTGTTTGGTGGAAGTTTCCAAAGAAGTGACCATGCCTATCGCATTTACAGATGCGGCATTCACTTACACGGTCATTTCTATCGGCATGCAAGGGGAAATTTTGGTCAACGAACCTGTACAATTCAATGATGCTACTCTCGGACAGGTAATCGCCTGGGAGTGGGATTTTGGAGATGGAACCAAGAGTAATGAACAAAACCCACTTCATACCTATACCAAAACAGGTAAGTACACCATTTCTTTGAAAACCTTCGACGAATTGGGTTGCGTGTCTGATACCAAGATGGAAATTGAAGTATTCGGCTCCTACAGGATTTTGGTACCCAATGCCTTCACCCCTAACGGTGATGGACTCAATGACACCTTTATCCCGAAAATGAGAGGAATAGAAGATTTTGAATTCCACATCTTCAACAAGTGGGGCGAGTTGGTTTACTCAGCCTTCAGCAAAGAAGATGCAGGATGGGACGGTACCCTCAATGGCACAATGAGTCCAAACGGCAACTATGTCTACAAGATCATATTCAAGGCTGTCGATGGTGAAAAAGGCAGTCAAACGGGAGTATTTACCCTAGTGCTATAATTGGGATATTTAACCATGATTTATACCGCCGTCCGGCTTTTGGGACGGCGGTTTTGTTTCCAATGAATACCCGCTTTTAACCAATAAATTGATCTATTTTTTGGATTCCAAATTTGAGTTTCCCAAGGTTGAATTTCAACTTTGATTTGGACAGAATAATCATTTTTCATTCCCAAAAATCGATTTTTATTTTTATTGTCTTTTCTTGGATTTTCTTATATTATTCTGTTTATTACTGTAAATCACCCGATTTAAAGTATTTCCTTTATGTATATATAAAATACATAGAATTTTATATCAAAAAACGAAATACCTTTTTTATGACTTATTCTGCAAAAACCAGCGATTAAAATCCGCAGGTCTATTGACACTTAAGTCAAAAAAGTACTCCTATGAGTCACTTTGAAAAAACCAAATTGGGTGAGATTGATAAAAATTAATTGAAACGCTCAATTCCCAAAATGGAGATGAATTCAAAGTAGGTCTTATATGGTAAATCTTGACTCTGTTACATTTTCATGGATTGTGTTTTTTCAGACCGCTTTGGTTCGGATCAACGGAAGGCTTGCCCAATCATCAGGGATGTCAAGGTTTTTTCTGAATGCTACAAAAATCAATCAGACGGAAGATTTCGCCCCTATCTGTTGTAAAGAATTTAACCCAAAAGTAACCCCGGAATTTCTAAAATGAGGTACTGAACAAGATGAAAAAGATATTTTACATAATCATGATCCTTTTCCTGACTTTTGAAGCCAGTGCTCAAGATGTGCAGTTTTCGCAGTTTTATGCCGCACCCCTATTCCTGAATCCTGCGTTTACGGGAGCATCGGAACTGACGCGTGTAGGCGCCAATTACAGGAATCAATGGCCCGGACTCGACCATTCCTTTAACTCCTATTCCGCCTATATCGACCATTACATGTTTGATATCAACAGTGGGATTGGATTGATTTTCAATGGAAACAGAGAGAGCATGGCTCAATTGAGCACCAATGAAATCGGTCTGACCTATTCCTACCGCTTACAATTGGGTTTTGAATCGTTCTTGAGATTTGGTGGTCAGGCGAGTTATATTTCTCGGGATGCTTATTTTGGTGATTTGGTGTTCGGTTCTCAATTGGATATCAACAGGGGTATTGTGGATGATTTTAGTGGAGAGCTTTTTTCAGACGACTACAGGCATCAATTTGTGGATTTCAACTTTGGGATGCTTTTCAATACCGAAACCGTTTGGGTAGGTATATCAGGACATCACCTAACCCAACCCAATACTTCATTTCTAGATGGAAATGTAAGCAAATTGCCCATGAAGTTGTCTGCACATGGCGGATTGAAGATCGATTTGGGTGAAGGGTTTATCAATAATTATTTCAGTAATTCACGACAGGAGCGTTCCGCTTTTCTGGCTTTCAATTACAAGCATCAGGATCCATTCAACCAATTGGATGTGGGTGCCCAATTTTTTATACAGCCATTGGTGGTTGGGGTTTGGTACCGCGGATTTCCTGTCAAATACTCCCTGCCAAATAATGAAGCTTTTATCGCTCTCATTGGGATGACTTTGGAAAGCGGATTGGACATCGGTTACAGTTTTGATTTTACCACTTCAAAACTTGCCCTAAGCAGCTCTGGAGGCGCACACGAAATTTCCATCAGATATTCCTTCCTCTACGGCGATCCTAATCAGCGAAACAGAAGAAGTACCATCATTCCTTGCTTTAGGTTCTAAGAATCAAAAGTTGAAAAATGAATTTATGATAAGCCCTTGGTTATTTTGAAAGTAATTTTTCCCGTTGACCAGCCTTCCAAACTGTAGAATCTGATTAAAATAGCCACCTTCAATTCTTACAGAACCTGAAAACCGGTATCCGGCTAGGATTCCTAACCGGTTTTGGTCAAAAATATTTTGATTTACATTTTTTCCAAAACCAATAAAAACTTCATCATAAACAGCCAAATAAGGCTCTTTATCCTCAAGAGTAGGTCCTTTCAAAGGCAAGTCGGCCCGGAACATGTAACGGATCCTGTTTAGAAATACAGACTCATCCGCTTTTGTGGCATTGGGGTCGAGGCTCCTTCCAACCCATCTCTGTTCGAGCATAAATCTGTGCGAAAGGAGTACTTTTCCTATTGGATTATTGATCAATGCCATTTGATATAACCTGTGTTCGGGAAATCTGATTCCATTTCCGGCAAGAGGCTGATCTCCATAATTAAATGTGTCGATAAAAGCGTATCCTACCCTGAATGTCACCTGTGGATGGATTTTGTAATTTACCCCTACCCTGTATAAGTTTTGTTGAGGATTTGTAATCCAATCCACTCTCCGCCATTGGAATTCTCCATGAAGGCTCCATTTATCATCTATTTTATAATTGCCGAAAAAGGCATACCAACCGATGCTGTTATATTCTGTTTCCCTGTTATTTTGACTAAAACCATTACCCAAAACCAAGAAAAAAACCAAAAGGGTAAGTGAAAGCAATTTTATACTCTGTGTCATAATTGAATTTTTGTTTTCAGTAAAATGCAAAATTATATTAGGCTAGGACGAGCCAATGTACCTTTGGTCACGAGAAATAAAGAATCTCATCTGCCAGAACAACTTTTGCACCCGAGGCTGACATCTCCTTGATTGCCTTGAGGTCATCATTTTCTTGGATGTTTACTGCACGGGTTGCATCAGCTATTAGGGTTGTTTTAAACCCTTCCGAAATCGCATCCAAAACCGTGAACTTCACACAATAGTCTGTTGCCAAACCACAGACGAAAACCTCCTCTATCCCATTTTCTTTCAAAAACGAGCTCAGTCCGGTATCTCCCATTCTGTTGTTATCAAAAAAACCACTGTAAGAATCGACTTTTGGATTTGTCCCTTTTTTGAAAACAGCTTTCCATTTTTCTGTCTTGAGATCGGGATGGAATTCTGCCCCTGTGGTTTCCTGAACACAATGCATAGGCCACAAAATCTGTTGGACACCATTCAGGTCAATAAATTCTCCAATATTTTTATTTGAATGATTGGCAGCAAAACTACCATGGTCTGCAGGGTGCCAATCTTGCGTAGCGACGATAAAATCAAACTTTTGCTGAAGTTCGTTGATAATCGGTACGACCTGATCACCTTCCTTCACTGCCAAAGCTCCACCGGGAATAAAATCATTTTGAACGTCTACGATGATAAGTGCTTTCATTTGATTGTGGTTTTTGGTGGTTGGTTAATTGGTTATTGGGTTGATGGTTATTTGGTTAATGGTTATTGATTAAAAGGGCGTAAGTAGAAAGAGTGCAAGGCCGATAGGAAATTGAGTGTTAAATCAATTGCTCAATAATCAAAGGTGCAATGGATTTGATTTGTAAAAAGTCAGATTGGTTTGCGAAACTGTTCGGATGGGAATTGGTAGAAACGACTTTTTCGATCACCCCAGATTCCTGAATTTTTTTCAAAGCATCATTGGAAAATAATCCATGAGTAGTAATGGTAAATATCTTCTTTGCGCCCGCTGACTTATATGCTTTGGCAGCATTGATAAGGGAACCGCCGGTCCTGACCATGTCATCGTAGATTACCACATCTCTGCCTTCAACATCTGCCGAGATACTTGTCACTTCAGTTTTATCGCCGGAGATCCTTCTTTTGAAAACAAAAGCAGCATTGACACCCATTTCATTGGCCAAAGATTCCACCCATTTTGCCCTGCCCGCATCGGTGCAGGCCATCACAAATCCATCTTCAGCCAATTCCAATGCAGCCTTGATGATGATGGGTTTGCAGTAAACATGGTTGATCAAAGCCTGCCCTTCAAAATAATGCGGAATCCCTTCAGAGTGCAGGTCAAAGAAAACAAAATGATTTCCAAGACTTGTCCTCGGCAAAGAAGAAAACATCACTGCTCGGGATTTGGCAGTGACTACCTCCCCTATTTTTACGGCCCTTTCCATGGTGCTGTATCCAAAATAGGGGAAAAACAACTGGATGGACCTAGCTCCATATTTGATCAGGGCATAGGCCAAATCGTAAATTTCAAGTGTATCCGAATCAGAAATCGTACCGCCGATCAGGACAACATCCCTGCCATTGACCGGGGTCATGATGCGCTGGTAGCGCTCCCCATCAGGAAACAACTTGACGTCAATGATTCCTCTTTCATAATCTCCAAGCTGCAAGACTTCTTCCTGAAGGTATTTGTAATCCGGTATGCTAAATATTATTTTCTTCTCCATCGTAATTTTTCATTTTGAATACCAGGTCGTTTCGAAGCTTGTAAAGGCTGTCTTCCAATCCGACGGGATAAATGTGTGGATTGACCAGACGCTTTAAGGCTTTGTCAAACTGGGCAAGGTTACGGGATGCCTTTTCCTTGATCTTGTGAATATCAGGCATAGTGTAGACTTTTTTTCCCATTTCAAAAATCGGTTTGAGCAAAACCTGTTGGTCAAGTCCTTTCGCTTTGATTTTTTTTCTTTTGGTAGGATCAATCGGGTCAATGATAACAAACTCTTCTTCTCCCAAATCTTTGGATGCCAGATAAATCATATCCGCCACGGCTTTTCCGTTTTTGCTGAATCGCACAACATTATGGTTGCCGGGGATATTGATTTTGATGGATTGTTGGGAAACTTTCACTTTTGGCTCCCAAATCCCCTCTTGGGTCTTGATGGCTGACAATTTATAGACTGCTCCAAGTGCAGGCTGGTCAAAGGCAGTTACCAGTTTGGTTCCCACTCCCCAGATATCGATGGAAGCTTCCTGGATTTTTAGAGAAGTAATGATATGCTCGTCCAGGTCATTCGAGGCTACTACCTTTGCGTCGGGAAAACCTGCCTCATCCATCATCTCGCGGGCTATATTGCTGTAGTAAGCCAAATCACCTGAATCAATCCGGACACCTATCCACTCTTTTCCTTTTTCCTTTAATATTTTACCGACTTCGATCGCATTTCTGATCCCGCTAATGGTATCATAGGTATCAACCAAAAACACACATTTGTCCGGAAAAGCGTCTGCATAAGCTTTAAATGCTTCCAATTCAGAATCAAAAGACATGATCCAACTGTGGGCGTGTGTCCCTGAAACAGGGATTCCGAATAACTTACCTGCCAAAACGTTACTGGTCGAAGCACATCCACCGATGTAGGATGCCCTGCTTGCCGCCAATGCACCGTCAATTCCCTGCGCCCTTCTTAATCCAAACTCCATGACAGGATCACCTTGGGCAGCAAAAGAAATCCTTGCGGCTTTGGTAGCTATCAAGGTTTGAAAATTGATGATATTTAAAAGCGGTGTTTCCAATAATTGACACTGAATCAACGGTCCCGTGACCTTGACCATCGGAATATGAGGAAAAACAACCGTTCCTTCCTCTACTGCCTCAATGCTACATTTGAATTCCATCTGCTTCAGATAGGATATGAAGGCAGGCTCAAAAGTTAAGGAACCATCGCTGTTTTTCATCTCGGACAGAAAAGTCAGGTCTTCTTCATCAAAATGGAAATTGCGGCAAAAGTCTATAACATATTCCAAACCAGCTGCAAGGGTAAAACCGCTTTGGAAAGGATGCTTTCGGAAGAAAAGATTGAAAACAGCCTCCTGTTCGGCCTTTCCTGACTTCCAATACCCGTATGCCATCGTCAATTGATAAAAATCGGTCAGCAGTGCCAATGACCCTTGGTATAAATCCTTTGTGATTTTCATGCTAAAAATTTCTTTGGGAAAAACAGATTTATTTTCTTTCAATTTGCAATATAATGACTTGATAAAAACAGCAACACAATAAATGGTTTCAGTTCAGAATTCTTTTTGAAATTGGGAGCAAATAAAGGTTACAATTCACAATACGGCTACGACAAACAGGTATAAGGGAATGAAAAAAAACGAGAAATATTCTGACCAGGAATTGATCAGTGCCATCGTAAAAAGGGAAAATGTAAACCAAGCCATCAGGTTTATGTATGACGGTTATTACAGATATCTCGAAAACTATGTCCTGCAAAACAGCGGGAGCACAGACGATGCTGCAGACATGATTCAGGAAACATTCTTGGTCTTTATTAAAGTGGTGGAGGAAAATAAATACAGACAGGAATCAGGTGTCAAGTCCTTCCTTTATTCTATTGTTAAAAATCTATGGATCACCGAACTAAGAAAAAGGAAAAGCATGGGTATCAGAAATGAAATGTTTGAAAATGCCAAGGAATCGGTGACTCCAGATATCAGCCACAGTCTGGTGAAGCACGAGAGCCATAAATTGATCATGGAACTGTTTCAATCCCTAGGACAAAAATGCAAGAATATCCTCCTCCTGTTTTATTATGAAAATTTGCCCATGAAGGAAATAATGGAAAAGGAAGATTTTTCAAGCGAACAGGTCCTAAGAAACAAAAAACATAAATGCCTCAAAAGTCTGATTGAAAAAATCCAGTCTGACGAAAAAACATATTCCACAATTAAAAACGCACTTCAATATGCTGGATGATAAATACATTGCTCTATTGGACGATTATCTTGATGGTAATCTTAGTCAGGAAGAAGCCGATAAGGTACTTGAAGAGGTAGATTCCAATCCTGAACTCAAAGAATTGCTCGGTATTCTTGCTTTGACAAGAGACAGCATCAGAATGTCAGGCCACAGGGAATCCATCAAGGAAATACAACGGGAGTTTGAAAGAGAGCAATCAAATCAGCAATCCGCTGCCAAAGTCGTCAAATTCAGACCCCTTGGATGGTGGATGGGAATTGCAGCCACTTTGACATTACTTTTGGTGGCGGGTAATTATTGGGTCCAAAATCTCCCCGACAATCTTTATCAGGAGAAATACCTGGCTTATGAAATCCCAACGATGCGTTCGGCAGGCCAAGCTGAAGAGAAACTGGAGGATGATTTCAAAAACAAAAATTGGGATTCAGTTAGCAAGTCAGTAAGTCTTGGGGACCAAAACAGGAAAAACCTATTTCTTGCGGGAGTCTCCTATTTTGAATTGGAGGATTATTCCAATGCGCAAAAATACCTGAGCAAAATAATAGACATCAATGGTTCAGAAACAGAAAAATTGTTTGAAGACGAAACAGACTACTACCTTTTCCTAAGTTATCTAAGGTCTGAAAAGTACCAAGACGCCAAATTGCTCATGAAAAAGATCAGCGCTGACCCAAACCATACTTACCACGATTCATTTGACTTCGGAGACCGGATCAAACTCAGTGCTATGGGTGTTTTCAAACCAAAATCAGAAACTTCAAAAAAATAAAAAAAAAAAATTGTTGGATGGTTACATTTTTCAAAGCGGCTTCGACCAATAAATGAAACTAAAAAACATTCAACTATGAGAACTTTCAAAAATTATTTAGCATCCCTAGCATTGTTAACTGCAATTTTGTTTTCTTCCTGCAATCCTGAAGAAGAAGTCCCCGGAATCGGAGAAGGAAAAATGGGAATCGCGTTTGTATTGAAGACCAACCAACTCACTGCAGAAAACGCAAGAACCATAAATAGCAACTTGAGTATCGAAAGTGGTTTTATCCAAATCAAAGAATTGGAACTTGAACTTGAAGGAAAAGGGAACGGTACGGAAGATGAGGATGACAGTAACGACGATAGCGACGATGACAATGATGGAGATGACAATGATGGAGATGACAGCAATGAAATTGAAATCAAATTCAGAGACATCCAAAAAATCACTTTCGACGCCTTGGACAAATCAACGGATTTTTTCATCAACATTCCTGAAGGAGAATACAAAGAAATCGAGTTGGAAATGGACCTGATTGATTATAAAAATGAGCCAAGCATTTATTTTGAAGGAAAAATCAATGCTGCAGACGGCACTTCCAAACCATTCAAATTTGAGTTTTTTGGAGATGACATTGATTTCAAAGTTGAAATCGAAGCTGAGGATGACGACAATTACTTCTTGGTGGACAGGATCAACAATCCGCTCGCTCTTTTTGAAATCAATGCGCTTAACTGGTTCAAGAACGTATCCGATTCTGAATTGGAAGAGGCAGTATCAACAGACGGAGTGGTTGTCATTTCCAAAAACAGCAATAAATCACTTTATGAAAAAGTGAGAAATAATATTAAAGCTTCTTCCGAAATAGAAGTTGATTTAGACTGAAGTAAACGTTAATTTAATTTTAGGCCCTGGTAAACTCCAAAAACCACCATCGATGATGGTGGTTTTTGTTTTGAAAGAAAGCAAAACTGTCTCCTGCCTTGCTCATTTTTCACTTGGAAACATCTTTGACAGCAAACCTGCTTTTGAAAAATAAAAATCCAAAACCCAACAAAATCAAGGCGAAAATCCAAAGATATACAGGCAGGTAATCAAAATATGTCGTTGCAGGTACCGAACCCACCAAAACCAAATGTGCCCAAAAAACAGGGTGGTGAAACTGTGCCATTTTTTGATCATTCAAAAGATCAAGTTTGGCATTTCTTAAAGCCTCACCAAAGGTTAGTCCTTCCTCTACATGTGCATAAAACCTTGAAGTGATATAAGCAGTAGCCTTGTCCTCGGCTTTCCATAAAGTTGAAATGATATTTGGGCATCCTGCAAATGAGAAAGCCCGTGAAATTCCCAAAATCCCTTCACTTTTGCTTAAACTTCCGAAGTTGGTCTCGCAGGCACTCAAAAATATCAAGGAAGACTCTGCCATATCAAGGTTGTAGATTTCATGGGTGAAAAGCCTGCTTTCCATATCGCCCGGATAAAATACAATGAAAGCCTGATTTGGGTCCTCAGGATCGGGAAGTGCATGAGTTGAAAGTTGGATGATATCTGCCTCAGATACCGAATTCAAAAACTCCTGTTTGGTCGCCTCTTCTCTGACAAAACTTTCCCCCAATAGTGAATTGATTTCTTCCCTTGAATAGGGAAGCCGGGGAAGATTGATGTTTTCGTCTTTCCAAACATTGTTATAAAATGGCGCGAATCCTGCTTTCAAATAATCTCCGAAGCTTTGATATTCAAATGATTCCAGAAGTTTGACGGAATATTGGTATGAAATGGCATGGTCTGCAATCAAAAATTCTGAAGCTGATTTTTCGAATGAGTCCAATGGCAAGTCCACCAAAATCCCGTGAGGGATTACCATCAGGTGATCATATTGTTCCATTTTTTCGGCTATTGGACCCAATATCATTTGATACAACTTATATCCCGCACCGCCGCTGACATACTTCTCCCCTGCCGAATAGCCGATGATTCCTTTTTGATATTCTTGGACTAGAGAAGCGAGTTGTGACTTGTCAGCTATTTCAGTCATTTTAATTTCATTTTGGTCCATTGTAAAAAGCAAGAACCTGTCGTCCAATTCGAAAAAAGAAAGCAAAAGTGTGTTTTTATCCAAAACAGATTCTTGGATATGTTTCAGGTCAATGGATTGGTTGATGGACTTCTGCGACAGATATTCAGGGAAATCATTGAATTCATTGTGCAATCTTGATAATTCCAACCGCCTGTCGGTGAGTTGGGATTGGAGCAATTTCAATTCGTTTTGACGGTTTTCCACAAGGATACTTTGCTGTATTTTGGAGATGGAAAATTGCAAATCCCTTTCTTTTTGTAGAAGCGCTGCGGGAATTCCGGAAATTTTCTTCAGTTTATTTTCTCTCATCCCCATATTTAGACTGGTCGATTTGCTGCTTTCCACCCAAGATAAAGCTTGGGTAAGCAATGACAGTTTATCATGCGAATCCGAATGGGTAATGAGAGTTTCTACCGCATCTTGATAGGCATCCAACACAAAATCACCCAAAAATATACGTGCTTCATCGTTGTCATAAAAGCTTCCGATATGTGCTGCAATGTCAAATGCAGTTTGATAGGTCGCTATCCCTGCCTGCCAATGGGCGTTGTTTTTCCCACTATCATATAATTTTATAAAACTTTCAGCTTTCCCTACAAGGCTTTCGACAAGAGAAAAAGTGGCAAATCCAACACTGTAATCCACCGGGTTTTTGAAAATGTCTTCCTCCGCAAAAAACCCATCAGTCTGGATAATGGATTGATGGTAATAGTTTGCAGCATTTTGGAAATCATTTTGCTCGAAGGCGATTTTCCCTAAAATCTGATAGGTTTTGCCCAGTTTAAAATCAGTTATTTTTGGATCGGGACTCTCTGTTTCCTCCAAAAATTTTGTCAATCCTGATTTGGCTTTGTCCAATAAACCTTGTGACAAATAAATTTCAGCCAATTGATTCTGGTAAGAATGGCTGTTTACAAATTCCGGCAAACCGATTTTTTGAAGGTAAAAAAGTGAAGAATCAGGCATTGCCTTTTTGAGGTAAACTTTGGCTAACTGAGAATATACCTCGTTCTCGTTGATTCCAAAATCCTGTAATTGACTGTATATGTGTAGCGCACTGTCCGTTTTGCCAAGCTGGTAAAGTGAAGTCCCGATATTGTTCAAAAAACTAAACAAAGCATATTTGTAATAAGGCTCAAGTTCTTGATAGGCTCCGTCCGGAATAATCAGATTTTTTGATTTGGTAAAGTAGTTGATGGATTGGCTATAATTACCTGATTCAAAATAGATTACACCCAATGAATTGAATAATCTTGAAGCTTCTTCTTTGGAATTTTTTAGTGAAATAAGCTTTTCAGCTTCTTCCAGAAAATAGATGCTGCTGTCCGCTTTGCCCAACAAATAATAAGTTTCCCCGATAAAAAGATTTGAGCCAAAAAACAATGAATCAGGGATTTTTGCCTCGTTTTGAAACTCAAGTCCACTTCGATAATAGGACACCGCGTCATTTAAATTCCCTTTGATCAAAGATAGGCTTCCGAGTTTTTCATAGGAATCTACCAAGATCTTGGTATCGATATTTTCTGCGTCATCAGCCGACACAATTTCTGAAAAAAGGAAAATCGAAAGGCTATCGGTGAGGTCTGTAGGTTCTGCTGACAGAAAAAATGTCAAGGCATCCCGATATTTTCCTTCAATATCAGGTTGCTCCTTTGCTTTGGGATTTTGAAACAGGAATATTAAGACTAGGAGGAACCACCTTGTATGCACAGAGCAAAGGTTTAAAATAATTTGGGTAATAATACCCAAATTATTCTAACCTGGCAACAATCAAAAGATAGGGAGGTCTTGGTTTTGCTTTGGGGTTTTCGGCATTTACCCTTGCATTCGTAAATCCCATGTTATTTCCCCCTCCTAGCAAATCTTCATTTTTTTGGTCGATTTCGTCCAAAAGGCTCTGCGGAACATCTGCTAAAGTAGCAAAATAAAAGATTTTCAAATCTATGGCATTCAGGGCTCCCAATGTTTGATCCTGTAACCTGTAATAGAGCTTAGCTTCCAATTCGGATCCACTGACAGGATCTGATCCAAAAGCCCCGTTTTCCACAGTTTTTTGAAGGTCAATGATTCCGGTTGAATTATTGACCTCAATCCCTAAAAGGGAAATATCTTCATCGTCAGGACCTAATTCACCAAACTTACACACGCTGTTATCATCCGAACCGTCGTCATCATCGTCATCATCGTCATCGTCCGGGCAGGGGCTGATTGCATCCCGTTTTGCATTGAAAATAGGTGCGGCCAAAAAATCATTTTGGTCAAGAATGTATACCTTATCCAAGTAATTGATACCCCCGATGGTCAATTCAAAAGTACAAGAAACCTCCGAACCGGTCGGCGTAAATGAAATCCTGTATTTCAAGCCAGTTTCACTTTTATTGATGTCGATTTCACCCGAAGTCTCATTGATTACCAATCCTTCCGGAACGACGGAAAAAGTGCCGTTCAGCGTTTTTACAGGTTTGATTTTATTCTCCAAACTCTCATTGATATAAAAAATAGTATCACTGTAAGTGAAGGTGGAGCAATCAAAAGGTGGTAAATCACCATCACCGGGAACCAATAAAGTTTCGCAGGCCACTGAGGCCAATGAAATAACCACTATCAAGATTCTAAGCATTCTTGCCATGAAACAGGTTTTTTTGTTTGTCGAAACGGAATGCAATAATGTAACCATTTTATTTAAAAATGTTCATTGCCACACCAATCAGAACCAAAACCATACCGAAAAATACCATAAGGCTATAAGTTTCACCAAAAATCAGAAACCCAAAACTCAAGGCATAAATAATTCCAATATAACTGAGGCTAGCGACTTTGGAGAGGTTGGCATTTTGATAAGCCAAAGTCATGAAATATTGGGCAAACTGAGTCAATAAACCAACCGCCAACAAAATCCCCCAATCCCATCCGACGGGTACTATCCATACAAAGTAGCTAATCAAAGCAGCTATCGGTATGGTAATGAAAGGAAAATAAAACATGATGACCAAGGGATGTTCTGAGTTTTTGATTTTCCTGATGATGTTATAGGCAATTCCCATTGCCAAGGCCGAAATCAAACCAATCGCCATATCCAAAAAAGTGATTCTCGGATCAAATCCCTGGATAATCAGCACCCCTGCAAAAGATAGCCCAAAATACAAAAACTGCCTGGCCCGGACTTTTTCCTTTACAATAAATATCCCCAAAATCGTGGTAAATATCGGTGCCAGATAATTGATCGTGACGGCACTGGCTAAGGGGATACTTTGAAGTGTATAAAAAAACGTCATCAAACCGATAGAACCTGCGATTCCTCTGAGTATCAAGAGTTTTTTGTTATTGCCAAAAACCGGTACTGACTCTCTCTTGAGAAGGATGTAAGTTAAAATCAGGCTAAAAACGGAGCGGAACAGGATGATTTCTATGGCAGGAATATGTGGAATCAGTTTCACAGAAACATTCATCAGGGAAAAAAGAAACCCTGCCAATAACATATGCTGAACACTTTTTTTATTCAAGGAAATTTGGCTTTTTCAAATCTAATGGAATATAAAAAGCCAAAACTGATTGGCCCGAATTAATTTGATTATCCGCTGGTTTTGGGGCAAAAATTCAAACTTAAACAAAAAAATTGCGGTTATTGGCCAATTATCTTGCCGTCCTGCATCACCAATGTCCTATCAGCCATCTGGGCGAGCTCTTGGTTGTGCGTGACGATGACAAAAGACTTCCCAAATTCTTTTCTCAATTCAAAAAACAAATTGTGTAGGGCTTGGGCACTTTTTGAATCGAGGTTTCCGCTTGGTTCATCTGCAAAAATTATTTTTGGGTCATTGACCAAAGCCCTTGCAACAGCCACCCTTTGTTGTTCCCCCCCGGAAAGCTCAGAAGGCTTATGCCCTAGCCTGCTGCTAATACCCAATCTCTCAGCCAATTGTCCTGCTCTTTTTCGAAGGTCACTCATTGGCCGGTTGGCTATCAATCCGGGAATCATGATGTTTTCTTCAGCCGTAAACTCAGGGAGCAGATTGTGGAACTGGAATATAAATCCGATTTCCTTATTTCTGAATTCAGCCAGCTTGTCCCCTTTCAGACCGGTTATCAAGGTATTGCCGATATGAACTTCACCTTTGTCAGCCTGATCCAAAGTGCCCAAAATATGCAGCAAAGTACTTTTACCGGCACCTGAAGAACCCACGATGGATACCACCTCACCGGGATTAATTTTTACATCCACCCCTTTGAGTACATGTAAGTCCCCATAATTTTTGTGGATCCCATTAGCAACTAACATATATTGTGTTTTTAGTCAACAAATATAAAAATTACAGATTCCTATCTGACCATTGAAGGGATTTATTTACCAAAAGACCGGATGTTAATTTGATAAATAAACATGTAGCGCTTAACTTCGGGCAAAAATTTTCATAAGGATGAACATACACGAATATCAAGCTAAAGAACTTTTGAAAAGCTATGGCGTCAGGATTCAGGAAGGGATAGTCGCAGACAGCCCCGAAGGAGCATTGGAAGCTGCCAAAAAGCTGAATGCTGCAACCGGAACTTCCTGGTATGTAATCAAAGCCCAAATCCATGCAGGTGGAAGAGGAAAAGGATTGGTAAATGAAACCGGTTCGAGAGGAGTTGTTTTGGCCAAAAGCCTTGAAGATGTTCCGGTAAAAGCTGCAGGAATACTTGGGGGGACTCTGGTCACTATCCAAACAGGTGCCGAAGGAAAAAAAGTAAATAAAGTGTTGGTAGCGGAGGATGTTTACTATCCCGGAGCTTCTGAACCTAAAGAATATTATTTGTCGATTTTGTTGGATAGAGGCCGCGGAAGCAACGTCATCATGGCCTCTACCGAAGGTGGAATGGACATAGAAGAAGTAGCAGAAAAGCATCCCGAAAAGATTATTAAAGAATGGATTGATCCAAAAGTCGGGTTACAAGCCTTTCAGGCAAGAAAAGTGGCATTCAAATTAGGTCTTGAAGGCAATGCTTTTAAAGAAATGGTGAAGTTTATCACTTCTCTTTACAATGCATATATAGGATCTGATGCCGCTCAATTTGAAATCAACCCTGTATTAAAAACATCAGATGATAAAATTTTGGCTGTTGATGCAAAAGTAGGTTTAGATGACAATGCGTTATACAGACAAAAGGCTCTTGCCGATTTGAGAGATATTGCCGAGGAAGATCCTTTGGAAGTGGAAGCAGGCAAATCAGGTCTTAATTATGTTAAGTTGGATGGAAATGTGGGCTGCATGGTCAATGGTGCCGGTCTAGCCATGGCTACCATGGACATGATCAAACTTTCAGGCGGTGAACCCGCCAATTTCCTTGATGTGGGAGGAGGAGCAAATGCAGTCACCGTAGAAGCCGGATTTAGGATTATCCTTCAGGATCCAAATGTGAAAGCCATCCTTATCAACGTGTTTGGAGGAATTGTAAGGTGTGACAGGATAGCTAACGGAGTTGTGGAAGCCTACAAAACTATAGGAAACATTCCCGTACCCATCATAGTAAGGCTACAGGGTACCAATGCAGAAGAAGGTGCAAGAATAATTGACGAATCAGGATTGAAAGTAGCTTCAGCCATCACGCTAAAAGATGCTGCTGAAAAAGTTAAAGCGGCAATTTCTTAATAATTGTTGCGAATAAAGCGTGCGTAGTTCAATTGGATAGAATATCGGATTTCGGCTCCGAGGGTTGAGGGTTCGAATCCTTCCGCGCGCACAAAGCCCCAAGTTTCACTTGGGGCTTTTGTTTTTCTTGCTGATTTTTATCATTTAACTCACTGATATTGAATAGTATATTTTTGTTTTTGCTTGGCTATTTTTAGGATAAATCAGAAAAATTAAACCCTAAATGCCATGAAAAAGATACTTGTGCCCACTGATTTTTCAGAATGCGCTCAAAATGCTGAAAAATACGCATTCTTCTTAGCCCAAAAAATAGATGCTGAGCTGGTTTTCCTACATGTCATCAATACCCCTGTGGATTGGTCCAAATTATCCAAAGAGCAGGAAGATCTTTTTCCTGATTCCAAGGAAGCCATCGCACATTCGAAAAAAAGGCTGAATGAGTTAGTAAAACATGCAGAATCCAATAAAATCAAATCAAGAAAGGTCCTCATTTTCAACAATACCAATGAAAAAATCCATCGGTTTGTAGAGGATGAGCAAATTGACTTGGTGGTGATGGGGTCACATGGTGTATATGGATTCAAAGATTATATCCTTGGAACCAATACCTATAGCATGATGAGAAATTCAAAAGTACCTGTCATAGTGGTGAAAAAACTTCCGGAAAAACTTAAGCTCGAAAAATTGGTAATTGCCACCAACTTTAAAGCGGAAACAGGAATCACATTCAGGATGGTAGAAAATCTAATGGAAATCCTACAGGTAAAACTCATTGTGTTGTATGTAAACACTCCCACCTATTTTCTTGAAACCAATGACATCATGAGCATAGGCAAAACTTTTCTCGATGAATTTGCAAGTTATGAGCATGAAATCCACATAATCGATTCCTTTAGAGAAGAACGCGGAATAGTTCAGTTTGCGGAAAAAACCAATTCGGATGGAATTGCAGTAATCACCCATGGAAAATCCGATCTTCAACAATACTTTTCTCCAAGTGTGTCTGAAAATCTCGTCGGCCTCACGGAAAAACCAATTATCAGTATAAAAGCCGCTAAAAAGTAAAAAAGCAGGAGAATTTCTCCTGCCCTTTTTATGAAAACTAAACCAACTATTATTTAACTACCACAATTGAAACAAAAATAATACATAAATGTAAAAATCAAAATTTTTTAAAGAAAAGGTCAGCAAAAACCTACTTTTTATTACTGACTTTGTATAAAATACCCAATGCAAGGGCCTGACTAAACTGAATTCCTTCCACCATATCAATATCATACACATTGATACTCGTAAATGTCACATCCACATACCTTGTGATTTTGGCTATCAGCGTAAAATCCAATCTGTGGTCAATAGTCCTGAATTCCAATGTTTGCAAATTGGCAAATATCTGGTAACGGGAATTCAATGTCAGGTTATCATTGAATTTTTTGTTGTATGTCATAAATACCTGAAAAGCCAGCCATTCTGTCCTTAATTTTTGTCCAGCAGGTACACCGTAATTATCGGGCACTGTATTGATTAGATCCAGGTCTGTTACGAAAGTAAATCTTGGTGAAAATGGAGCCAATCTCAAGGCAAAATCCTTATTGGGCTTGTATTCAAAACCAAATCCTGTAGTCAAAAAAGCCGGCGCGAAAAATCTTGAAATCAAAACCGGATCATCTGCTGAATAATCAAAACCGTCTGTGAATTGGGTGATAAAGTTTAAGGAAGTAAAATAGCCCCATTTCTGATTGATCTTGTATCCCACTTTTGAATCAAAAAATATCCTATCATTGGATTTTCTAAGGCCTAAATCGTCATTTTTTACAATCCCATAAATAAGCTCCACCTGATTGTCCCAGCTCAACCGATCTTTTGCATAATTGGCTTTTCCGCTGAAAATCGATCCCAAAGCAAATGAGTTGACACCTCCGGCCTTCCAGTTTCCTGAAAATGAGGCTTGATTTAAATTAAAACCAATACTCAACTCAGAATTCCAATATGTGGTGTCTTTTAATGCATTTGCCGTAGTGTCTGCAACTGTATCGGCTTCCTGAGAAAACCCAAAATGTCCAAAAATGAACATCAAACAAATCGTAAATATTTTCTTCATAATTATTGATTTAAGTAAAACAAAAGCAAATTAAATCATAAAATAAATAAGATTATGGATATAACTATTTGGATTTTAACCGATTTTGAATTTTTTTTTTAAAAATTAATCACCTCCATTAATCCTTTTTTGAAATATTGGAGTTAAATAAAGTCTGACGATCAACCCGCGTTGCAAAACCATGATAATTGAATTTAGAAATACCAAAATATCATTCCTTATTCTCATTATTTTTACTTCGTGTAGCTCAATTGAGATTTTTAAGGAAAAAACAGAGTTTGCTCCCTACAAAGAATATAAAAGCTTTGTGATCACCAATAAAGAGATAGGACACAGGGGTTTTAATGATGCTTATTTAGACGCAGTTGTTTCAGAACAGCTGCAATACCTTCTTGAGGAGCAAGGTCTCAAATATGAAAGAGATTCCCCGGATCTGGTTATCAGATATACTTCAAATGAAGACATGAGACAAAAGGAAGTGTATAACAACAGGTATCCCATGTGGGGAGGAAGGGTTTGGGATCCTTGGATGTACGATCCAAGATTCTTAAACCAACAAAACATGGTATCAACCAAGAATTATCAGCTGATGCAAATTATGGTCGACTTTATTGACCCCAATAAGGATAAGATACTAATGCAGCTTACCGCAGTTTCGGAAGTATCAGGTACAAAGGACAAAAAGAAGAAAGCCATAAAGTCAATAGAAAAAATTACCCAGACCTATAATAGCCATATCCATTCTACAAATAAATAATTTATGAAAAACCCAGAAAAACCATTCGCCACTCTGAAGGAATTTTATCCATACTATCTTTCTGAGCACCAAAACCCAATTAGCCGGATCTTACATTTTACCGGTACAGCTTTGTTGTTCTTTATCCTTGGAGCAGCTATTTATAGTTCCAATTTTTACATGTTGTTTGCCATTCCTGTAGTCGGATATGGATTTGCATGGGTTGGGCATTTTTTCTTTGAAAAGAATAAGCCGGCTACTTTCAAACATCCTTTTTACAGTCTTGCCTCAGATTTTATCCTGTTTTTTGATCTTGCTACCGGAAAAGAGCGGTTTCAGCCGACAAAAAAGCAAAAATAAAGTTGATAATTTATTTATGAACTGTTGCAAATCCAAAGTTATACTGTAATTTTGTATTGTATATATTGTATTTCAAAATCAATATTTTGTATTATATGGTAAAAATAGTTCTAATCGACGATGATCCAATCAGCACATTTGTAACTGAAAAGTTGATCAGCAAAAATATAAAGGTCCCTCACAAGATTTTTAAATTCCAAAGTGCTACCAAAGCGCTTCAAGATATCTATCAAATTGACCCCAATTACCTGTTTTTGGACCTGAATATGCCAGAAATGACAGGTTGGGATTTCTTGGAAGAATTCAGGCCAAAAGAAATCAGTCCTGAGATATATATTTTGAGTAGTTCTGTGGATGAAAGGGATATTGTAAAAGCCACCAATTATGCTGTTGTCAAGAAATATTTGTCTAAGCCTTTGGTAAAAAAATATATCAAGAATATTTTTAGTTAATAATATTCCGTTTTTTTTATTTTTTTTTCCCTGATTCAAACCAGGAAGGTTTTTTATTGTTTACTTTTTATAAAAGTTACCTTCTATGTCAAATAATTGCGTTGAATTGATTGATGCAGTCAGAAAGACCATCATCAAATTAAAAAAAGGTGCTCCATACCAGTGGGGCCATATGGGTGCATGCAATTGTGGTAATCTGGCCCAAGAACTTATCCATCTTTCCAAAGAGGAAATTCACAGGCATGCTATGGAAAAATCAGGGGATTGGAATGACCAATTGATTGATTATTGTCCTGATAGCGGATATCCGATGGATTTGATGATCAGCAAAATGCTTGAAAAAGGCCTCAAAATAAATGATCTCAGGCATCTCGAAAAATTGTCTGATCCGGAAATTCTCAGAAAAATCCCGTCGCACAAAAGTAACAAGTTGGAAAAAAATAACTTGCAGGATGTGATTCTATATTTTGAAACATGGTTGGAAATGCTAGAAAATCAGTGGATTGAGGCAAGCATCAATTCAGATGATATTAAGTTGCAAAAAAATAACCTTGACAAGGTATTTGCTTAAATATTTATTTTGATTTAATTAGCGCCCATCAATCCATTTGATATTTAAACAATTAACCTTATTCATACTATGGACGATTTTGAAGACGATTTTGAAGAAATCGAAGATTTCGATGATGACGATGAGTTTGCCGAAGAATTTAAAGACGAGGTCTATGATCTTGATGAAGACAGCGAGCTCCTTGATGAGGATTTCGACGATTTGGAAGACGATGATTTCGATGAAGATGATTTCGATGAAGACTTTGACGATGAAATTGATTAATTAGGAAAAAAGCAGGAAGATTATTTAAACTTCCTGCTTTTTTTATTTCAAATTTTGTCCAAAATCCAATCTATGTTATCTTTCGAATAAATTGCCATAAAGTAATCAAATCTATATATGCTATTCCAAATATTCAGTTCCCCTATTGCCTCAGGTGCACAATTATTTCTATTGATTGTTTGTATCCTAATCGGACTTGGCGCAGGTCTTTCTTTCATTGATTTTAGAAGTACAAAAGCACCGAAAGAAGTTAAAAGGAAATAAAAAAAAGGTCAATTGACCTTTTTTTTATTTCTCCCCTTATTCTTTTTTTAATGGACATTTCCCATCAATTTTTTAATCGGCCTGCTTATCAGCAGTAACAATAATCCTGCTCCCAAAGCCGTAAATACAATGATCATATACTGTCCGGGCATCTGAGCAAGTGCTTCTTCGGTACCCCCACTCGCCTCACCGGCAATCAATCCTGCGAATAGATTCCCCAGCGATACGGAAAGAAACCAAATTCCCATCATTTGCCCTCCATATTTGGCAGGAGCCAATTTTGTCACTAAACTTAAACCAACGGGGCTCAAGCTCAACTCTCCAAAAGTGTGAAGCAAATAAGTAAAAATCAACCATGTCGGTGCTGCGAGGTTTCCTGAAGCGGCGATTTTAGCTGCAAAATACATCACCAAAAAACCCATTCCCAGAAGTAGCAAACCCATAGCAAATTTCAAAGGTGAACTTGGCTCTAGATTTCTTCTTCCCAACCACACCCAAAGTGCTCCAAAAAATGGTGCGAAAATTATGATAAACATGGAGTTGACAGACTGAAAATAGCCTGAAGGTATTTCCCAACCCAGAAAATTTCTGTTGGTAAAACGTTCCGCAAACAAATTCAACGTCGATCCTGCCTGCTCAAATCCCGACCAAAACAAGGCTGAAAATAAAAAGAGGATCGCGATAACCCCCACTTTATTCCTGTCTTCCTGACTCAACCCTCCAAATAATATAACATACCCAAGGTACACAAAAGCCACTACGGCAATAATTGTCCCTGAAGCACCCGCCAACGCCAAAACATTGATAGGAATAAAACCCATAAACAGAAGTGCCAAAACAAACAAAACAACAGAACCGATTCCAAATAGGATCTTGATTAATTTTTTTCTTTCCAAGGCATCCTTTTCGGTCAAGACCACAATTTCATCACCGTACCCTATCAAGTTGGAACTTGTCAATTTATATTGAATCAAACCAAAAACCATCCCCAATCCAGCCAAACCAAATCCCAAATGCCAATCATAGGTTGCTAGTGTACTGCAAGCTATCGGGGCAATGAAGGCTCCAAGATTGATCCCCATATAAAAGATCGAAAAACCTGCATCTCTCTTCGAGCTACCTGATGGATACAGCTGCCCCACAATAGAACTGATATTTGGCTTCAAAAGCCCCGTTCCCATAACGATCAAAATCAATCCCATATAGAATGAATTTGTATCCATTAGAGAAAGGGATTCCTTCACAAAACCTTCCTCCCCCATCAGATTGAATAATCCGGGCAAAGCCATGGTAAAATGGCCCAAAGCGATAATTATCCCTCCGTACCAAACAGATTTCTTTAATCCGAACAGCCTATCTGCAAACCATCCCCCAGGAAGGGCAAGCAAATACACCCCCATGGTGTAGAGTCCATATATTGCCCCAGAAGTTTTATCATCAAAACCCAAACCGCCATCTACGATAGCAGTCGTCATGAAAAGAATTAAAAGGGCCCTCATGCCATAAAAACTGAACCGTTCCCACATCTCTGTGAAGAACAAAGTCATTAAACCTTTTGGATGGCCAAATATGGTTGGGCCAGGATATAAATCCACCGGACTTGAACCCGGATTTTTCTCAAATTTATTTTCCAATATTTCTGATTTTTAAAGGGTGATATAAGATGTTTACATTACAATGATAAAAGAATTTACCAAATTGTACTATTCCTGATTGAAAACCAAATTTAGAATTTTCCCAAAAGATGTCCTGAAAATCCATTCTTCTAAAACTTATTCTTTCCTAAGTTCCTTTTCTTATTTTGAATTGAAATAAATATTGACGTAATCGATTGTTTTCTCAAAAAATGAAGGTTTTTATTATTCTGTCTTTCATTTTATTTTTATATTTGATAAGAAAAAAATGATTCTCAACTTTATTTGAGATGTCAAAAGCCGTTTTAGTCAATTGATATCATTCAGAAAATAAACCCAACCCAAGGGAGTGCTCAGCACTCCTTTTTTATTTTTCGAAAATTGAAATTTCACCAAATATTATTTGCTACTTTTGACAAAATGTAATTTATGAAAAAAGCAGAAATACTTACCGAAAAAGGCCTGATGAAGGTGGAGTTTTTTGACCAAGATGCTCCAAAAGCTGTCGACAACTTTATCTCTCTGTCTAAGAAAGGATTCTACGATGGTTTGACCTTCCATAGGGTAATTCCAAATTTCGTGATTCAGGGTGGTTGTCCAAAAGGAAACGGAACAGGCGGACCTGGGTACAAAATAGATTGTGAATTGGATGGTGGAAATCAATACCATGACCGGGGAGTTTTGTCAATGGCACATGCAGGAAAAAATACAGGTGGATCGCAGTTTTTTATCTGTCACAGCAGGGACAATACCGCGCATCTTGACAGAAAACATACCTGCTTTGGAAAAGTGGTGGAAGGACTCGAAGTCATTGATTTAATCCGCGCGGGGGACAAAATCGAAAAAATCACTATAATTGAAGATTAATACTTTGGGCCTGAAAAATTTCAGGCCCCTCATTTTTTAAAATAATGCACCGGCAATGGTTGCTGTCATCAGACATGCCAAAGTTGCAGCCATCAAAGCCTTCATACCAAGTTTTGAGATATTTCCTTGTTGGTTGGGAGCTATACTTCCAATTCCTCCCACCTGAATGGCAATTGAACTGAAGTTCGAAAAACCACAAAGCGCATAGGTCGCAATGACGATTGATTTTGAGGAAAGTGTTCCAGCATTTTTCATGTCGGCCAGACTCAAGTAAGCTACGAATTCATTGATAACCGTCTTTTGGCCTAGCAAAGAACCTACTTGCAAGGTTTGGCTCCATTCAATTCCAATGATCCAAGCAAAAACCCTGAAAATCTGACCAAGTATATACTCCAGTGAAAATCCTGAGAATTGGCCATTGGTCGAAGAGACAATGACTTCATTTAATCCTGTATAATTCCCTATCAAACCTGAAAGGATATAATTCAACGCAGCTATCACAGCAATAAAAGCCAAGAGCATCCCTCCCACATTCAGCGCAAGTTTCAACCCTTCTGAAGCCCCGATAGACATGGCATCAATAAGATTGACTCCCATACTCTCCTGATTGACTTCCAACTTGCTATTGATTGCGTCTCTGTCTGTTTCGGGAATCATGATTTTGGACATTACTATTGCTGCGGGTGCATTCATAATACTGGCTCCAAGCAGATAGGCGGCAAATCGTGTCTGCTCTGCAGGATCGTCACCTCCCAAGAAGGCCACATATCCCGCCAATACTCCACCGGCAATTGTAGCCATCCCCCCTGTCATCAAGCACATCAATTCTGATTTTGACATGGTGGGTATAAATGGTCTCACCAAGAGAGGTGCCTCTGTTTGCCCAAGGAATATATTTCCTGCAGCTGAAAGACTTTCCGGACCTGAGAGCCTCATGGTTCTTGCCATTACCCATGCAATACCAAAAACAACTTTTTGTAAAATACCCAGATAATATAGGCCAGCAGAAACTGTAGAAAAGAAGATAATCGTAGGCAAAACCTGAAAGGCAAAAATGAATCCAAAAGTGTTGGTTGCTAAATCTCCAAAAATGAAGGTCGCCCCGTCCGCAGAAAAACTCAAAAACTTTACAAAAGCCCTACTGATCAACGCGAATAATTGAGCCACGGCTTCAACTTTTGTAATCAAGAATCCAAACAAAGCCTGAAGAGCAACTCCTATCCCGACAAGTCTCCAGTCTACATTTTTTTTGTTACTTGAAAAAATAAAGGCTACAGCAAGCAAAACCAATATTCCAATCAAACCTCTAAAATAATCCATGTAATAATTTAGATTAAATGTTTTCTATCAAATTTATTTTTTCGGGTTAAAAAATTGACAAAATAGAAACCCAAATTTTCCTAAAAAAGTAAGCCTGGCGTTTACCAGGCTTACAAATCAGTTTCTCCTGTTTATTTCATCTCTGATTCTGGCAGCTTTTTCATAATCTTCATTATTAATCGCTTTATCCAGCATTTGATTGAGTTTATCAAGGCTAAAATCTTTTAAAGAATCTGTACTCCTCGGAGCTGGAGTAGCTGCTTTTCCGGATTTTACCTGCTTTTGGGAATCTTTCTTTTCATCTTCCTCATTGAATTCTATGGCTGCTTCAGACATGACTTTCGAAACGCAAAAAATTGGGGCATCAAACCTAACGGCAATGGCTATGGCATCAGAAGGCCTTGCATCGATTTCAACAGTTTTAGAAACGCTTTTACACACAATCTTTGCATAAAATACGCCTTCCCTCATATCTGAAATCAATATTTGATCGATTGAGAAATTGAAGTTAGAAGAAAATGACTTGAACAGATCATGGGTCATAGGTCTGTTTGGGATGATTTTCTCAATTTCAATAGCTATGGCCTGAGCCTCAAACATTCCAATAACTATAGGTAGCCTCCTACTCCCTCCGACTTCACCCATTACCAAGGTAAAGGATCCTGACTGGGAATGATTGGAGGACAATCCTAAAATTTCAAGTTCAATAGTCTGATCCACAGGTATTTATTTTTGGGCTTTGACAGCTTCGGTTAGTTTTGGAAGAATTTCAAATGCATCTCCGACAATGCCATAATCTGCAGCTTTGAAGAATGGAGCTTCAGGATCTTTATTGATAACGACGATGCATTTTGATGAATTCACCCCCGCAAGATGTTGAATAGCACCCGAAATTCCAACAGCAATATATAAAGTTGGGGCAACTTTTACTCCGGTCTGACCCACATGCTCGTGGTGTGGCCTCCATCCTATGTCAGATACAGGCTTAGAGCAACCCGTAGCAGCACCGAGTTCCTTGGCCAGGTTTTCTATCAATCCCCAATTTTCAGGTCCTTTCATTCCTCTTCCTCCTGAAACAACAATATCGGCCTCAGGAAGTAATATTTCACCTGTTGCCTTGTCTGTAGCGGTAATACTTGTTGCAAAATTTTCAGCCGAAATGTCAAGGTTAACTTCTTCTACTGTTGCCAATGGACCATCGGTTTTCAGGTCAACCGCATTTTTCTTTACTGCAAGGATTTTGTGGTCTGTATTTACTTTGGATATAGCAAATGCTTTTCCGGTATAAATGCTTCTTTTCACTTTGTACCCTGAAGATGTATCAGGAAGCTCTACCACATTTGAAACCAAGCCTGCCCCCAATTTGATTGCAAGCCTTGAAGCAACTGCATCACCCAAGGAGGATTTTGCCAAAACCAAAGTGGTGGCATTTATTTTTTTATAAACTTGGGCAACAGCCTCGGCATGGGCTTGGATGATACCGTCGTTTAACTTTGAGTCAATAACATGGATTACCTTAGAGGCACCTGCCGTCCCTGCTTTTGCCAATTCCTCTGTGGAAATTAAACCCAATGCTACTGCTATCACATCTCCCGAAGAAAGTTTATCTGACAATGCACGGGCATAAGAAACAGCTTCTAAACTTGTTTTTTTGACGGAACCTTCCGCATGTTCTATATATACTAAAACTGACATATCAATTTGTTTTTCAATTATTTAACAATTATTAATTAAAGTACTTTGGCTTCGTTTTTAAGCAACCTTACCAATTCTCCGACATTGTCTTTGTCGACTAATTTCACAGTACCTTTTGCAGGAGGCAGAATAAAAGAAGTGACGTCTGTAACCACCGCATCTGCAGTTGGCTCGACAACCACAAGGGGTTTTGTTCTTGCTGACATAATCCCTCTCATGTTTGGGATTTTCCATTCTGCAATCGGCTCTTGACAACCGGCTACCAACGGAAGCTTGGCGTCCACATATTCCTTACCCCCTTCAATTTCTCTTGCCATTTTCACTTTGTCACCTTCAATCTCCAACTTCATCACCGGAGAAATGGAAGGCATTCCTAGCAATTCTCCTACCATCCCATGTACCATTCCTCCATTGAAATCAATAGATTCCCTGCCCATTAAAATCAGATCATAACCATTTTGTTTGGCAATTGCTGCAATCTGTTTTGCAACAAAAAAAGAATCCTTTGGAAATGAATTCACCCTGATCGCATCGTCCGCTCCGATGGCCAAAGCTTTTCTTAAAGTGGGTTCGGTCTCAGCTTCCCCAACATTCAATACTGTCAGACTTGCTCCCAATTGTTCTTTAATCTCTACCGCCCTTGCCAAAGCATAATCATCATAAGGACCAATAATATACTGAACACCGTTTTTATCAAACTTGGTGTTGTTTTCGGTAAATTGAATTTTGGATGTCGTATCCGGTACGTGGGTAATACAAACAAGAATTTTCATTTATAAATATTTAGGTTATTTATTTTTAAATTGCGTGAATTTAGTAATTAGGCTATAATATAAAAAAGAATTCATGACCAAAGTGTCCCGTATAGAAATGTTAAAATCATTTGTTGAGGTGGAACCCGAAAATCCCTTCAACTTCTATGCCCTTGCTTTGGAGTTTATTGAATTTGATCAAGATTCTGCGTCTTTTCTTTTCAAAAAACTTTTGGAAGAATTCCCGGATTACCTCCCCACCTATTTCCATGCAGCAGCTTTTTTTACTGATCTTGGAGAACTCGAATTTTCTAAAAAAATATACGAAAAGGGAATTCAATTGTCAGAATCACAGAAAGATGAAAAAGCCTTGAAAGAGTTGAAAAATAGTTTTCAGAATTTTTTATTTGAAAATGATCTTTACTGAGAAATCCTGATTACAATTTTCCCCATCTGCTTACCTTCCTTCATCCTGTCGAAGGCTTTTTCAGTATCATCAAGGGTAAAAAACTGATCGATCACAGGAGATATTTTATTTTCGCTGACAAAATTCAGCATGTTTCCAAAATCCTCGTCGGTACCCATTGTACTGCCGATCAATTTGATCTGATTCCAAAATATTCTTCTACTTTCAAACCCCGTGGCATTTCCCCGTGTAGCTCCATAAAAAACAATCCTGCCCCCGGGTTTTGTCGCCTTGATAAGGTTATTCAACGTATCGCCCATGGCGCTGTCCAAAATCAAATCAAAGCCACCTGTTTCTGAAACGGCCTTTTCAGCCCAGTTTTCTTCTCTGTAATCGAATCCTCCAGAGCACCCCAATGCCAATGCTTTTTGGATTTTTTCTTCACTGCTACTGCTTACATACACCTTTGCACCTAGACTTAATGCAAACTGCACCCCAAATTGGGCTACACCGCCTCCAAAACCCGTAACCAAGATGATATCAGTTTTTTGAAGTCCACCCTGACGAAACAATGCCCTATAAGCAGTGACTCCCCCCAAAGGTAACGCTGCGGCCTCATCCCAATTCAAATGATCGGGTTTAGGATGGATTCTATCTGATTTAACCTGAACATATTCCGCCAAAGTCCCATGCTCAGGCATGCCCATGATTTTGAGATTTTTTGACTGGACGTTTGCATTTTCGCCCCAATCTGAAGCCGGATTAATGATCACTTCCTTTCCCAACCAAGCAGCGTCAACTTCATTGCCCACTTCTACCACAATTCCCGCAGCATCTGAACCCAAGACAATACCATCCTGTAAATTGGCATATTTGCCTTGACGGCACCACTCATCCCGATGGTTGAGTGCGGCAGATTTGACCTGTATTTTGACCTCATCTGAAGCCATTGCAGGTAATATAATATCGGCTGACGCTATCCCTTCGGGGAGTGTTCTATTGAGAATTATGGCTTTCAAAGATCGATGGTTTAAGGAATTTTTATTTGAAAATGAAAAAAATCCAAGATCAATTCCACTATTTAAAATGGTGCCGGTTTACCACTTCCCAAACCGCCAGGAAAAGTATCATCCAGGTCACCGCCATTGGCTTTACTTGAAAGCCGGATCGTGTTGCCTGATTCAAAAGCCTGTCCAGAAGAACCGCTAGGGAACTTGTGGCCATAGAGAGGATCTTGGGATTTGTATGGAATGTTCATTTCGAGATCTGTAAACTTGGTGTATTTTCCGATAAATCTAAGCTTCACAGTATCCAAAGAACCATTCCTATGCTTGGCAATGATTACTTCTCCGACACCGGCTGTTGAATTCCCATCTTCATCCTCGGTGATGCCATAATATTCTGGTCTGTATAAAAACATTACCATATCCGCATCTTGCTCGATCGCTCCCGATTCCCTCAAATCCGATAGCTGTGGCCGCTTGTCCCCTCCTCTGGTTTCTACTGCTCTGGACAACTGCGACAAAGCTATCACAGGCACACTCAGTTCTTTGGCTATTTTCTTCAATGCCCGAGAAATACTGGCTATCTCCTGTTCCCTGTTTCCTCCTTGACCACCATTTTTGTTATCGCCCGACATCAATTGAAGATAATCTACTACTATCAACTGGATATCGTGCTGGGCCTTTAGTTTCCTACATTTTGCCCTGAGTTCCAAAATGGAAAGTGCGGGTGTATCATCTACAAAAAGAGGTGCTTTGGAAAGCCTTCCTGTTTTATGTACCAGTTGCTCCCATTCGTATTCCGCAAGATTCCCTTTCTTTATTTTTTCTGAATCAAGTTCAGCTTCTGCTGAAATCAGACGGTTGACCAATTGTATCGATGACATTTCCAAAGAGAAAATCGCCACAGGCCGGTTATGGTCTACTGCTGCATTTCTCAACACAGAAAGAACAAAGGCGGTTTTACCCATCGCAGGCCTGGCTGCTATGATCACCAAATCTGATTTTTGCCATCCTGAAGTTACCCTATCCAAAGCAGTAAATCCACTTGGAACCCCTGTCAAACCATCTTTTTGGCCCTTTTTAGATTCCAGTTCCATGATAGCTTCCTTCAGGATCGACCGCATATCCGCATAATTTTTTCTGATATTTTTTTCAGAAATCTGAAAAAGTGACTGTTCCATTTTATCCAACAACTCAAAAACATCCGTTGTATCTTCGAATGCTTCCCTTTGGACCTCAGAGGCGATGCTGATGATATCCCTTTTCATGGATTGCTCGGTCACAATCCTCGCATGGTATTCAATATTGGCAGCTGAGGATACCCTTGAAGTAAGTTCGGTAATGAAAAATGCCCCGCCTGCCAATTCCAATTGGCCTTTTTTTCTAAGCTGGTTGGTGACCGTAAGCAGGTCAATAGGTTGGCTATCCGAAAAAAGATCGAGGATGGCAGAAAAAATAACTTTATGCGATTCTTTGTAGAAACTTTCGGGCTTCAATATATCCACCACAGCCGTCAAAGCATCCTTTTCTAGCATCAATGCACCCAAAACAGCCTCCTCAAGATCTGTTGCCTGAGGCGGTAACTTTCCCATTCCTGTGGTAAGTCCCAACTCCGGTTTTCTTCTGTTTGTGATCCTGTCTTTTCCTGTAGGTTTATTGTCTGCCATAACAACAAAAGTAAATGCTTTGCCTTTATCTTTTTGAACAATTTATACACTTGTTATCAACACATTTTATAACGCGTACATAATCAATTTATTAGCTGACTGATGCTTGTTTATTGGTAAATTATTTTTTCCAAGGCCCTGATTCTGATTAAAAAAAACACCGCTTTCAATCTTAAAAATTAATCCTGTTTCTGCCCATTCAAAATGACATGATTTGTTACTTTTGGAACTTGCAGAAAATCTATGTCAAAGAAATATCATTTTATAGCTATAGGGGGTGCAGTCATGCACAATTTGGCACTTTCGATGGTTGCCAAAGGATATGAGGTCTCAGGGTCGGATGATGAAATCTATGAACCATCAAGGACCAGATTGGAAAAAGCTGGGATCTTACCAAAAGAAAAAGGGTGGTTTGTTGACAAAATCACAGGTGACCTAGATGGAATTATCTTGGGCATGCATGCCCGGATTGACAATCCTGAGCTTCAAAAAGCCAAAGAATTGAATATTCCGATATTTTCTTTTCCAGAATTTATATTCGAGCAAAGTAAGGATAAAAAAAGAGTGGTCATCTCGGGAAGTCATGGCAAGACAACCATTACCTCAATGATCCTGCATGTCCTTCAATACCATGGATGGGATTTCGATTACCTTGTAGGAGCCCAGATTGAGGGTTTTGACCTGATGGTCAAACTATCGGATGCGCCAATTATCATCATCGAGGGAGATGAATACCTGACTTCGCCATTGGACAGAAGGCCCAAGTTTTTTCATTACCACCATGACATTCTGCTCATGAGCGGCATTGCTTGGGACCATTTTAATGTTTTTCCGACTTTCGAAAATTACAAAGAACAATTTGAGATTTTGGCCAATATGACTCCAATCGGAGGCACTTTTATCTACTGCCAAGAAGATGATCATGTCAATGCTTTGGGCATCAAATGTGATCCTGCTAAGATCAACTTGATTCCTTACAAGGCACACCCTTATAAGATCCGAGAAGGAAAGACTTTGCTTGTAACTGAAGGGAATGAAGTGGAAATAAACATTTTTGGTGAGCACAACCTCCAAAACCTACAAGGCGCACTTCATATATGTGAATCTCTTGGTCTTACAAAACAACAGTTTTATGAAGCCATTCCTGAATTCAAAGGAGCGGCAAAAAGACAGGAAATTTTGGCAAAATCAGAAACGGCAATTCTTTTTAGGGATTTTGCCCACGCCCCGTCCAAATTGAAAGCTACGGTAAATGCAGTCAAAAAACAGTTTCCTGAGAGAAAGCTGATAGCGGTCCAGGAACTTCATACCTATAGTTCTTTGAATAAGGAGTTTGTGGACAATTATGCCCACACCTTTGACTTGGCGGACATTGCGGTTATTTATTTAAACCCAAAAGCAGTATCTTTGAAGAAGCTTGAATTGATGGATGAAGAAAGACTCCAACACGCTTTCAAGAGAAAAGACCTCATTCTTTTCACGGAAATCGAAAAGCTCAAAAATTTTCTTGAATCACAAGAATACTTATCCACCAATCTTTTATTGATGAGTTCGGGCAATTATGATGACATGGACTTATCTAATCTCAAATCAAAAATAAATCAAATCCAATCCTAATGAATCTTAATCTAAAAACACCAATTGCATTTTTTGACCTTGAGTCCACAGGCATCAATATTTCAACCGATAGGATTGTTGAGATCTCCATCCTGAAGGTCCATCCTAACGGCCGTCAGGAAACCAAAACTTCACTGATCAATCCTACTATCCCAATACCTGCAGAAAGTTCAGCCATCCACGGCATTTTTGATAAAGATGTAAAGGACTCCCCCACCTTCAAGTCTCTTTCCAGAGAGTTGCACCAGTTTCTCGAAGGGGCAGATTTGGCGGGCTTCAATGTACTCAAGTTTGACATTCCTTTATTGGTAGAAGAATTCCTTAGATCCGGGATTGATTTTGACATTGAAAAAAGAAATATCCTTGATTCTCAGAAGATTTTCCACATGATGGAAAAGAGAAATCTTTCTGCAGCCTATAAGTTTTATTGCGGCAAAACCCTTGAAAATGCCCACAGTGCAGAAGCTGACACTATTGCTTCTTACGAAGTTTTCAAAGCCCAAATGGAAAAATATGACGGTGACGAGGCTGAAGATTTGCAAGGCAACAAATTGGGGGTCTTCCAAAACGACATGAAAAAAATCCATAACCTGCTCAATGAAAAAATGGTTGACCTTGCAGGCAGGTTTATTTTCAATGAAAACGGAGAGGAATGTTTCAATTTTGGCAAGCACAAAGGAAAAACCATTGAAAATGTCCTCAAAGAAGAACCTTCTTACTATGATTGGATGATGAAAGGAGATTTTCCATTGGACACAAAAAGGAAATTTACCCAAGTTAAATTGAGAAGTTTCAATCAGAGATAATACTTGTTGATTGGTTAATTGGTTAATTGCCAAAGAAATAAAAAATGCAGCCTGAAATTCATCAGGCTGCATTTCTTGTTTTAAACAAAAGACTAATTACTTTTTGCTTTTTTCATAATACTCCAAAGCAACCGGCATCTGTTTATTCAGCTCATCGATTCTTCTTTTTGGTCCTGGGTGGGTGGAAAGAAACTCGGGAGGCGCTTCTCCTGAACCTGCCTTTTCCATTCTTTGCCAAAATGCCGGAGCTACTCTAGGGTCATATCCTGCCAAAGCCATAAAATTCAATCCCAATTGATCTGCTTCCAATTCATGTTTTCTACTGAAGGACAGCATTCCCAATTCTCCACCGACACCAAAGGCCTGGAGCATGATGTTTTGGGTTAATGTGGGATTTTGTCCCATCGCAGCCTGTGCTGTCCCGAGAAGTCCGTTCATCAACATCCCGTTTGACATCCTTTCCCTTCCATGGCTGGCGATAGCATGTGCCACTTCATGACCCATGACCACGGCGATCCCTGCTTCATCCTGACAAACCGGGATTATTCCTGTGTAAAAGGCCACTTTTCCTCCCGGCATACACCAGGCATTTACAATTGCCTCCTGTAAAAGGTTAAATTCCCATTGAAATCCCTGAAGTTCTTTTTCAAAACCATTGGCCTTCATATATGTTTCTACCGCAGAAGCGATACGCTTCCCTACTTTAACTACCATTTGGCCATCTGCAGTATTGGTGATTACCTTTCCTTCTTTGAGGACCTTTTCGTATTCTACAAAAGCCAAAGGCAGCAATTCAGCATTGTCAACCAATGAAAGTTGGTTCCTTCCACTCATAGGAACCTGCGCACAGGAATAAACAAATATCCCCAGTGCAATGAAAAACATTATTTTCTTAAACATACATTCTGGTTTTAATGCGAAATTGCCCAAAAAAGATGCCACATCAAAAACGGGATCTCAGTTTTTTACTTAATTTGAACCAAATTAATTCAAGAAAGATGACACCTGAAGCAAAAAAACATATCAGCAGGATGAGCAATCCTTTTATTTTTTGGTGGGCAATGTTGTTCAAATTACCCTCAGCAGTCTTTTGGAGATTAAAAATCAAGGATTTGTCTTTGGAAAAATGTGTGGTAACCATCCCTTATTTTTGGCGAAGCCAAAACCCATTTAAGTCTATTTATTTTGCTGCAATGGCCGGTGCAGCAGAATTGAGTACCGGAGCACTCTGCCAGGTAGGTATGGCAGGCAAAGGGAGCTTCAGTATGCTAGTCGTGGATTTCAGGGCGGAATACCACAAAAAAGCAAACCAAAAAATAACATTTGTCTGCAACCAGGGACAAGAACTGGAGAAAACGGTGGATGAATTGAAACCGGGAGAAAGCAATACAATAACCATGGTATCGACAGGAACCAATCCAGATGGAGAAATGGTTGCCAGATTTTTTGTCACTTGGTCTATTAAAAGAAAATCATAAAAAATACTTTGTCCGAACATAAAGAGATTCAATGTTTTTAAGTGCATATAAAAGCAACTGATTTTTTACTTTTATGGTATATGTAGGAAATAAATTGCCTATCGATTCAACTTTACAAACAAGTCCTGGTTCAGGGAAAACGGTTACCTCTCTTAAGCTTAAATTCATGATTGGTTTTCAGGAATCCAGGCACCAATTGTAAAGTCGGTTTATTGGCAAATAATTAAAATACAATGATTATCTAATTGCTAGTTTAAGTTCAGAAAGACCGCATCCTTAGGGAGCGGTTTTTTTTTATTAATCCTCTTTCCGTTTATATCCTGACCTGCTATCCAAAAAGTCAATCAGTAATTTTTCCACTCTTTCCCATTCCATTCCTACAAATTGATGGTCGATATTTTGAAGGTTAAACTCAATGATCAATCCATCAAGATCTTCATCCGTGAGGTTATATTCGTATTTCAAAGCAGCCATCACCGAATCAGACTGTATCAGTCTCAGATAATCCTCCTGGCTTGCCAAAAATGCCAGTTTGCGGGCATATTGCCTTTTTTGTCTTTCACTTTTCATAAAATAAGAAATCGGGCCATCCAAAGTCAGTCCGGGCTGAAGTGACGGATTATTGGCCAATCCGGTATAAATTTTTCCCGGGCCGGCCGGTCCATCCGTCAGCCCCCTCATCGTAGATTGGTTACCTACCTTAAACGGGATGATAAATTTCTCACCATACAAATCAAATCTTGGTAGTGTCCTGGCATCTAGATAAATGTCGGTCAGGATGTGTTTTTCTCTTCCAGCAATCAGGATTTTGGGGATGTAATAACTTTTTGAAATCAGGATGGAGTCACCTTCCGTCGCTCTGACCCTAAAATATCCCCTTTCATTGGTAAGGCTGCTGTCCTTGTTTTGAAGGTTAATGACCCATACTTTATCCAAAAAACCTTTGTCCAACCCATCAAGCACATTCCCAGTAAGAACCTGGGATAAAGCTTTCATCTGGGCTAGGGCAAAGAAAATAAAGAGAGCGAGCAAGTATTTTTTCACAGTTCGAATTTACCTCCGACCCATGAGTTTGAAAAATTCCAATGGTTAAAAAATATTAATCCTGCGTTTTTCTTAAGGGTTCTTCGGTTTTTAAAAGAAAATCCGTTCCTAAAAACTCATCGTTTTCTGTCCTGTACCAGGATCGTTCTGCAGGAATTTTCATTTCCCCCACGATGACTTCCTCTTTGAGATAGATGATTTCCCCTATCTTTTTTTCTTCGTCTTTATAAAACATATATGCCAATAGCGCATAAGTTTCCGGATGAAGGTAAAAATACCATATGTCCTTTTCGTAGGGTACACGGACTACAAAAGCTTCTATCCCTTTCAAATCTTCCACTTTATATTCTCTGTCGATCTCAGTTCCTTTGTCTTTCAACTTCATCGGCAATCCCCAAAGGTATCCATAATAATTTCGGAGCATCATGGCCCTTTCGCAGTCTTTACCTCCCTTTTCCGAGCCAATGCAATTCTCACCATCTACCTCATAAACAAGGTTTTCACCGCTATTGATATACTTAAAATAATTGCCCGGAAGGTCTATCTGAACAGTATATTGCCTGGACGGTTTGCCGGGTCGGGAATCTGCAAAATAAAAAACCCTGTTCAATTCTTGCCATTGCCCTTTTGGATCATGGTATTCGATGGATTTTTGAATTAACTTACTTCCTGTTAGTTTTGAGTCACATGATCCAAAACAAAAAACGAGGATAAATACCACGGATAAAGAGGGGTGATGGAAGTTCTTCATTTTCAAAAATAGGCTGTCAGGAAAATCCCAAACTAGTTACAAAAAAGATTTCAAAATACCTTATTCAATCAAAACCAACCTATGTCTGAATTCAAATTGACAAGATTTGCTCCCACGCCAAGTGGCTTTCTCCATATCGGAAATATCTATTCATTTATCATTACCCATCATTTAGCTAAAAAAAATGGGGCGAAGGTTTTGCTGAGAATTGATGACCTTGACCGTGAAAGGTATAAGCCAAGGTTTGTTCAGGATATTTTTGATTCACTTGATTTTTTGGAAATCCCATACGACCAAGGCCCGAGAGATCTGGCGGATTTTGAACAGAACCACGCCCAAATCCACCGCCTGCCTTTGTACAGCAAAGCTCTTGAGGAATTGAGGAATAAAAAAGTACTTTTTGCCTGTGACTGCAGCCGCAAGAAAATCGAAAAAATGAACCCAAAGGGATATTATACAGGGTTTTGCTTGAGAAGAAATCTTCCTTTTGATCAGGCTGAGATCACCTGGAGAATCAAAGCCAAAATGCACATCGATGTCCCATTCAAAGAGCTTAACTTTGGAATCGTAAATGGAAAACTTCCGGGTATCCTGACGGATTTTGTGGTAAGAAAGAAAGATGCCATGCCTTCTTACCAATTGACTTCTCTCGTCGATGACATCCATTTTGGAGTAAACCTCATCGTCCGGGGCAAGGATCTGTGGGGTTCCACGATTGCACAGGTATTTCTGTCCAAATTTCTGCCCGAAAACACTTTCGCACAGAATACTTTTCACCATCATCCACTCCTTCATGGTCCAAACAACCAAAAGCTTTCAAAATCTTCAGATGTGACTTCCATTCAATTGCTTAGAAAAACAGGCAAGAAAAAAGAAGAAATTTACGGGATGATTGCTGAAGCAATCGGGCTGGAACAAAGACCAAAAAACCTGGAGGAGTTTGGTGGTTTGATAAAGTGATTTTCAAATTAAATTGTAAAAAAAATAAGCCATTTCGGTTGAAATGGCTTATTTTATCTTTTAGCAGTAATCAATACTTCGCCGGTACTCCTTTTCCAGGCAATGACTTTTGGATAAACTGCCGGATGTCTTCATTAGAAGTCGCAAGGTCTTCCGCTCTCAGGTACATCATGTGTCCACTTCTGTATCCTTTGAAGATCAGTCTTTCCTGCATTTTTCCTGCAGGATCCATTTGCCACATATTGTATTTGGCATTGAAATAATCCGTACCGCCGTCATAATATCCAGATTGGGTCATGACATGCAAATAGGGATTTTGCAACATCGCCTGCGCCAATTGGTTTCCGGTATTTTCATTGCTTCTGTCCCAAGGATGAACCGGTCCGAATAGATTGTAAGTCAGGTCTGTGTTGTATTTCAATACATTCTTTGCGAAATAGTTCATTGCCGGTGAAAATGCATGGTTCCAGGCAGTAAGCGCAGGATCATAGTCAAATCTCTCTCCGGCATCTGTTTGATCTATACCTCTGTACCGGCTGTCCAATCTGCCCACGGTCAATCCCTTGTCTCTCAGTAATTCTTTCCAAAAATAGCTCGTAGGTACAGCCAAGGCATGTTGAAGAATCACCTGCTCGCTTAATCCTGAATAGTAGGCCATTTTCTTGGCTACTTCTGCCCTCACTGCAGGATCTAATGAACCTCCTTTTGAAATCGCAGGAATCACCACATCCAAGGTGTATTTTTCAACTTCTGCCAAGATACTGTCCAAATCCCTGCTTTGAAGATCAGCAGGAAGCGCTTTGTGATACCAAGCCGTTGCGGCAAAGTAAGGGAGGTAGTTTGCTTTGGCCACAGGACCACTCCTATCCAATCCCATGGGAGTCGGAGAAACCAAAACAACCCCATTGAAATACATCCAATGCGCATTCTGCAATTCATGCACCAATCCTGCTACCCGGGTAGTTCCATAACTTTCACCGATCAGGTATTTTGGTGATTGCCATCTGTTTTGTCTTGTTACAAATGTTTTGACCCAATCCGCAAGGTATTTGATGTCTGAATTGATTCCGAAGAAGGTGGAACGGGGAACTTCCTTGTCCAAAATTCTCGAATAACCGGTATTTACCGGATCGATATATACAATATCCGCTACATCGAGGATTGAATGTGGGTTTTGGGTGACGCCATACGGCTGAAGCGGATAGCCTTCATCATCAATATTCAATTTGTAAGGCCCTGTATAGGCAAGGTGCATCCAAAGTGATCCTGAACCAGGACCTCCGTTGAAAGAAAAAACCAGGGGGCGGGTTGCTTTGTCCGTGATATCAGTTCTTTCATAATAGGTATAAAAAAGAGTGGCAATTGGCTTGCCATCCTCATTCCATACAGGCATCGTACCTGCGGTAGTTTTGTAAGGAACGCGCTTTCCTTTGATAGTCACTTCACCATTGGTGACCGAGGAAGATTCGACTTTTATTTCTCTGTTTTCCTGCGCAAATACCCAAGAAAAGGTAATTAGCACGAGCGCTGCTGTGAGTAAATGTTTTTTCATGATGGTTTTAGGCTATAATCTTCACCAATATAAGCGAAATCAAAAAACCTTCCTTGGTATTTATATCAAGGGATTTTTGGACAGGATAAGTGGGAATGACAGGGAAAGAAAAGTTTGGGGAAAATTTTGAATCCTTTACCTTCGAAGGCAAATACCATAACAAATGGAAAATCTAAAATTGGAAATCTTATATCAAGATGAATTTTTTGTAGCTGTCAACAAACCTGCGGGGATGTTGGTACATCGTACCAATATTGCTTTTGAAGAAAATGTATTGATTGCAGAAAGACTACTACGAGAACAGATCGGTCAAAAGGTTTATCCGCTTCACAGAATTGACCGGCCTACTTCAGGAGTTTTGGTATTTGGATTGTCTTCAGAATCTGCTTCACTTGTCCAGCCACTGTTTCCTACTGAGGATGTAAAGAAATTTTATCTGACAGTAGTCAGGGGATATATGACTGAAAATCATGGAATTATTGAACATCCTTTGAAGAAAAAGCTTATTGGTGATTTGCAGGAAGCCAAAACAGAATATTGGACCCTTTCACAAAACGAAATTCCCCTTGCTTCCACTTCTAGATATCCTACAAGCCGTTATTCACTCCTGAAGGTTTATCCCCATACCGGCCGAATGCATCAGATCAGGAGGCATTTGGCTCATGACAGGCACTATGTAATCGGAGATAGCACACACGGAGACAACAGGCAAAACCATTTTTTCAGGGATACTTTTGGAATGGAAAACCTTCTCCTCCATGCCTGGCAGTTTGAATTTGTCCATCCAATGACAAAAGAAACGATTAAGCTAGAGGCTGATTTGCCGGACTATTTCACTGACATCTGTGAGAAATTGGGGCTTGCAGTTCCACCAAATGAAAATAATTCCAAATCCTCCTTTTGACTTTACGCTGGTTTTCTATTGGTGAGGATAATTATTACTGCTGCAGTCATAAACATGATCAAACTGTAAATGGCTATAGGAATGGTCATTTCAGAATTTTTGAGCAAAGTTGCTGCTATCATGATTCCCAAGGTCCCATTTTGAATACCTGATTCGATGGCGATGGTAATGGCTTGTCTTTTGGACAAAAGAAAAACCCTGGCCAAAAAGAACCCGACTGTCAAGGTCAATAAGTTGAGCATCAAAGTAATTGGCCCAGACTGAATAAAAAAATCTACCAGATTCTCCCTTTCCTTCAATATGGCCGCAATCAGGATTAGTGCAAAGAAAACTGCTGAGGCAATGCGCACAGGTCTGTCAGCTTTTTGGGAAAGTTTGGGAAATTTTTTATGGAGAATCATTCCTATAGAAACCGGCACTACTGTGACGCCGGCGATCTGTATGATGGTCTCCATTACCGGTAAAGTGATGCTTCCCTCCTCCCCAAAATGGGAAATCGCAAAATTGACAATGAGCGGTATGCTTATTATCGTAACCATTGAACTCACAGCTGTCAGGCTGATGGAAAGCGCTGTATCGCCTTTGGAAAGATGGGTAATCAAATTAGAGGTGGCACCGCCGGGGCATGCTGCCAAAATCATCACACCTACAGCCATGGCACCTGTCAGCCCAAAAAGCTGAATCAGCGCATAACCAAAAATGGGTAATAGTATCAGTTGGTTTGTAAGCCCCAAAATCATGGCTTTTGGGTAAACAAAGATGTTTTTAAAATCTTTTAAAGTCAGGGATAATCCCATCCCAAGCATGATAAAGGCCAAAGCCAAAGGTAAAAATACGGCGGTGATGACACTGTCTTGCATGATGATTTTGGGTTAAAGGTGAAGGCTTGGGATTTTTGTAAAAAATATAGGGATTTAAAATGAATTTGGGGAATCGCAATGCAAAAAATCCCATTTCTAAGGGTTTTTCCGTTGGAATAGACTTTGGATAATTTTCAAATAAAACAAAAAATCAAAATTATTCTCTTTCAAAACATTAGGATTCAAAGTTCGTTCCTAATTTTGGAAACCATAATTCCTCATGAAAAGAATATCCCTTCTCATACCCATTTTTGCTCTTTTTATCAGCTGCAAGGAGGATGATGGCTTGCCCGGTAATACCCAACTTTTAAAGAATACTGATCTTGCTTCTCCTGACGGATCGGTTTCTCCTTGGATGCCGGTAACGGAACCTGGATTTACACTTGGAACAAGTACTGAAATTTTCAGGTCTGCAAACAAGTCTCTTTTTTTAGAAAACAGCGACAGCCTTAATACAAACTCCGCTACCTGGAGACAAACCTACAACGGCCCAATGCCCAAAAAGGGAAGAAAATTGGTTTTAAGGGCATTTTTAAAAGGTGAAGATATTGCCTTGAAAGGGCCTGAAAGCAATGTATTCATTTCTATCAGGGCATTTCCTGTGGAAGACAGTAATGGAAGTACCTTTGGCAGGTATGTGACCACACTGAATCAAATAGGCGTTTCCGGAACTTTTGATTGGACAGAACTCAGGCTTACACTTCCAAGTACTCCTGAAGAGGTTGATAATATTGTGGTATACCTTTCGATGGGGTCAAGGACCACAGGAAAAATATATTTTGATGACATTACCCTGACAGTAGAATAACTACTGGATTCCCTTTTCAGGGTATTTTGGGGTCACAGTTCTTCCAAATTCCTTCATTTCTTCAATTTGTTCATCCATATTCCCATTTGGATAAATTATCGGACCGATCCCGGCTACTTTCTTCTTGTAATCGAGATAACCAATCACAATCGGAACATCGGCCCCCAATGCAATGTGGTAAAAACCTGATTTCCACTTTGGTGCATAGCTTCTTGTTCCTTCGGGAGTGACCATGATTACGAGTTCTCCAGACTCTTTGAGCATCGTGGTCATCGCCTCGGTGTAGGTCTGTTTTCTTCCTCCCGGAACCCGCTTCCTATCGATGGCAATTCCTCCCAAGGCTTTGATCAACCAACCCAAAGGTCCGACCATTACCTCTTTTTTGATGGTAAATTTCACGGGAATATCCATGAGAAAAAAGGCGGCACGGGCGTACAACAGATCCCAGTTACTGGTATGTGGTATTGCTATCAACACAGCCTTTTTCAGGTCTTTAGGCCAACCGATATTCAGTTTCCAGCCACTTATCCAAAAAACTATTCTTGACAAAAACTTCATCATGCTTTTACAGATTTTTTCTTTTTCTGACTCAGTTCCAAAATACCTTCATTTTCAGCAATAAATTCAATGGCTGTTTGGTAACCTGCATCGAAGATATCTTTTGCTTTTTTTATTTCAAAGACTCCGTATCGGGCTAATCCTGGGGGTTCAATAAAATAATCGCATTTGCTTCTCCGGCTATATACATTGTAATTCATGGACATAATGACTGATCTTTCGATGAGACCTTTGATATTCTTGATATTGTGCTCTACCTGTAGACAGTTGCAATTGACCCCGATAATCGCATCACAAATACCGTCCAATGGCTCGACAGGAAGGTTATTCAAAACACCCCCATCCACAAAATGGTTTTTGCCAATTTCAATGGGATCAAACATCCCGGGAATGCAGGAAGATGCCATCAGCGGTTTGATAAGTTGTCCTTCGGAAAAATATACAACCCGTGCCCTTTTTATATCTGTCGCTGCCACTGTAAGAGGTATTTTCAGCTTTGCAAAATCATTGTCAGGAAGGTATTTGAGATACAATTCTTCCACAGAATCCATTTTCAAAATCCCTGTCCAGCTGATCGCAGGTCTAAGAAATTTGAAATAATTTGTTTTGACAATGATTTCAAAAATCTCATCTGGTGAGTTCCCTGCACAATACAGTGCCCCTGCAATCGCACCTGCACTACTGCCACTGACCCTGTTGGGGAAAATATTGTGTTCGTTGAGCCCTTTCAAAACGCCCAAATGCGCCACTCCTCGGACTCCTCCGCCGGAAAGTGCAATTCCTATTTTTTTTTCAGAGTTCATCGAGAGAGAATGTTTGGTCTAATTTTACGCCTTTTTCAGTCATTTTCACAGTACAACATTCATGAACGGGGTCATGCTCGAGGAAAAGGACATATTCGTTTTTGGAAGCCTCCTCCAAAAAAACTCTTTTCTCTTCCAAAGTCAACAAAGGCCTTGTATCATATCCCATGACATAGGGCAAAGGAATATGGCCCACAGAAGGAAGCAAGTCTGCCACAAAGACAACAGTCCTGCCTTTGTATTGGATATTGGGAAGCATCTGCTTGTCAGTATGGCCGTCTGCGGTCATAAAAGAAAATCCTTGAAACAATTCCTTTTTTTCCAAATCAAGAAATTCCAACTGCCCGCTTTCCTGCATGGGAAGCAGGTTTTCTTTTAGAAAAGAAGCCTTTTCCCGGGCATTGGGATGTATCGCCCAATTCCAATGGTCTTCATTGGTCCAATAGATCGCATTGGGAAAAGTCATTTCAACACGACGGTTTGGATCAGCTTGATGATACCTCACCCCGCCTCCACAATGGTCAAAATGCAAATGTGTCAGGAAATTATCTGTAATGTCCGCAAAGTCAAAACCTTTATAACGGATGGATTTCTCCAAGCTGTCAGTACCATGGAGGTAATAATGGGAGAAAAATCTAGCGTCCTGCTTGTTCCCTATGCCATTATCTATCAATACAAGCCTATTTCCCGCCTCTACCAAAAGACAACGCATCGCCCAAGAACAAAGGTTATTTTCATCTGCCGGATTGGTTTTGGACCAAAGTGATTTTGGAACAACGCCAAACATTGCCCCTCCGTCAAGTTTGAAAAATCCGGTATTGATGACATGTAATTTCATAACTTACAGGATATAAAAAATCCCACAAAAAACAGAGAACCGTCATCCTTAGGAAGAGAAGCTCAGCTTTTTTGTGGGACTCAAATTAGGTACTATTCTTCAACAACCCCCATCGCGCAGAATTTTTCAATTCTCTGATCAATCCGCTTTTCATGTTTAATTTTATCCAATTCCTTCAAGGCTTCGATAATCGTCGCTTTGATGGTTTTTGCCATGGTTTGCATGTCTTTGTGTGCGCCGCCTAGCGGTTCGGCGATGATACCATCGATCAGGCCATTGTTTTTCATATCCGGTGCTGTCAGCTTTAATGCTTCCGCGGCTTGTTCCTTGTAATCCCAACTTCTCCACAGAATGGAGGAACAGGATTCCGGAGAAATCACCGAATACCAGGTATTTTCCAGCATATATACTTTGTCTCCTATCGCAATTCCCAATGCGCCACCTGAGGCACCTTCACCGATGATGATACAGATGACGGGCACTTTGAGCATAAACATCTCTTTGAGGTTTCGTGCAATAGCTTCTCCCTGACCTCTTTCTTCTGCTTCAAGGCCCGGAAACGCTCCGGGAGTGTCAATCAAAGTGACGATAGGCTTTCCAAATTTTTCGGCTATTTTCATCAGTCTGAGGGCTTTTCTGTACCCTTCCGGATTGGCCATACCAAAATTACGTTCTTGACGCTGCTTGGTATTGCGGCCTTTTTGCTGACCGATAAACATCACCGTCCTGCCATCAATATCTCCCAAACCTCCGATCATCGCTTTGTCGTCCTTCACAGTCCGGTCGCCGTGCAATTCTATAAAATCGTTGGTAATCTCATAGATATAATCCAACGAATAGGGGCGGTCAGCATGACGGGAGAGCTGAACCCGCTGCCACCTGGTCAGGTTTTGGAAAGTTTCTTTTTTCAAAGTCTGAATTTTATCTTCCAATGACTGTATATCAGGAGTCAAATTTATATTCCTTCCTTTGGCCAAATCCTTCATTTCCTGAAGTTTGGACTCCAAATCAGCAATCGGTTTTTCGAATTCTAATAGCATAATTGGTTTTTTTGACTGAGGCAAAGATAAAAAGATTATTGCGAAGAAAAATTATTTGTATTTGAAGATCATTGTTTGTGGTTTGATCCCAAGATTCAAAGGAGAACCATTGCAAATTTTCTTTTAACAGGATTTGATATAAATACAAAAAGCCCCAGATATCATCTGAGGCTTTTGCGGAATGGACGGGACTCGAACCCGCGACCTCCTGCGTGACAGGCAGGCATTCTAACCAGCTGAACTACCACTCCAAGTTAGATTAAATAAGATTTTATGCGGAATGGACGGGACTCGAACCCGCGACCTCCTGCGTGACAGGCAGGCATTCTAACCAGCTGAACTACCACTCCGTTTGTTACTCCTCGTTTAGAGTGTGGCAAAGGTAATTATTTGAAGCTTTTTTGCAAAAAATGATTTTGAAAAATCATCCTCAATATACCTATTCGATTCTATTTCAAACATATAAATTTTAAAATGGACATGAATTTTTACTTTTTCCCCAATTTCACCTGCCAATTCCATGAGTCTCTCATCGAATCTTCCAGAGAATACTTGGCTTCCCAACCCAAAATCTTGTTGATTTTGTCGGTATTGGCCCATACTTTTTCGATATCGCCGGTTCGTCTTGGGCCGATCTCATAATTCAATTTTAGACCGCTTACTTTTTCAAAAGTCTGAATGACTTCCAAAACCGTATTGCCGTTACCAGTTCCGACATTGAAGATGTCGTAAAAGTTATCTTTTTGTTCGGACAGGTATTTCAAAGCTTTGACATGCGCATCCGCCAAGTCCATCACATGGATATAATCTCTGACGCAGGTACCGTCAGGAGTATCATAATCATTGCCGAAGACGGTGATTTTCTCCCTGATGCCTGCGGCCGTTTGGGTGACAAATGGAATCAGGTTGGCAGGAACACCGATTGGCAACTCCCCTATCGCCGAACTTGGATGCGCTCCTACCGGATTGAAATAACGCAGAGCAACAATCCTTGACGCTGCCCCACTCAATATGAAATCCCTTAGGATATCCTCGCAAATCTTTTTGGTGTTGCCATAGGGACTCTCTGCATCCTGTCTCGGCGTGGCTTCTGTGACCGGCAATACTTTTGGTTGGCCGTAAACGGTGCACGACGAGGAGAAAACTAGGTCCCTGACCTTGTATTTTGACATCAATTCCAAAAGAATGATCAGTGAATCGATGTTGTTGGAATAATATTTCAAAGGCAATCTTGTGCTCTCTCCCACTGCCTTGGAAGCGGCAAAATGGATGACTCCTGAAAAATCATTTTCCTGAAAGACTTTTTCCATGTCGGTCTTGTCAAGGCAATCGACTTCATAAGACTTTACTTCTCTGCCAAGTATCGATTTGATTCCTTCCAAAGCCGACTTTTCTGAGTTGGAAAAATTGTCAACAATGACAGGTTCATATCCTGAGTTGACAAGTGCAACGGCTGTGTGTGAACCAATATAACCGGCACCGCCCGTGATTAAAATTTTTTTCATGATTGAATTAAAAAGGTATATAAAAATCTATTGAAGCGTTAAAATTAATGAAACCCACGAAACTGCCAACCAAAAATTTCGAAAGCCTTTTTCAATCTACTTCAACAAAGTGAAAGACCCACGCTGCTGCAGGGTTTGTTTTTCCCCTTCAATATTGAAAAAATACTCTATCATATAGGTATATGTACCAATTGCAGCGTCCTGATCGCCGATTTTCCCATCCCATCCTTTTTCTCCTGCATATACTAAACTTCCCCATTTGTCGTATACCCACAGGTTAAATTGGAGGTCACAATTGCTGACACCCTGAAAAAGACCATCTTTTGGAATAAAACCCGTCGGCATCCTCAGAATGGGAACACCTTCCTCCATTTTTCCAAAAACCTTCTTTTGGCAGCCGTTGGCGTCTTCTACGGTTAGCCCGTATTCTCCAGAAGGTATATCAATAATATTTGGAGCGGTACTGTTTTCCCAATCCCAAAGAAACAAAAACGGTGCAACTCCACCTTGGGGAATCGCCAAAAGAGAGCCGTTTGCCAATCCTGAACAAGCAAACTTTTGAATCTGAAAGTCAACCGAAATAGCAGGAGGAGAATCGATGGTCACCTGCAAAATAAATTCACATCCAATAACATCTTTAATTACCAAGAGGTGTTCCCCTCTTGGAAGTCCAAAAACCTTCAATTGATTTTCATTGGCTACAAAATCAAATCCTTCTACCCTGTATGGCTTTGTTCCGCCTCGAAGCTCAAAATCCACTTTTCCATCTGCCAAGTCAAAACAACTTGCATTTGTGATTGTAGGAGCTCCGATCAATTCAAATGCTTCGGAAGATGAAATTTCAAGGTTCTCAAAGAAAATTTCGCAGCCTCCCGAGTCTTTTACCAAAACCGAATACGTTCCTATTCCCAACCCTTCTGCCAAATTTCCTTTCAGTAAAGGGTCATGTGACCATTCGAATGTAAAGCCCCCTGTTCCTCCAATTGCCAGGATTTCAATTCTGCCCAACTTGGAACCTGCACAAATCTCTTCGGTGAAAGCTATCAAATTGGCTTCCATCGGCGGATTGACTTTGACTTTGAGTCTCTTGGATTCCCCGCCACAGGAAGTATTGATTTGGCTGTATTCCTCAAACCATATCTCTCCCTGCGAGCCAACTCCCTGCCATTCTACTGTAACTTCGGTAGCATTTTCACCCGAAATGATGGTTCCACCGGTGACAAACCACTGGTATTTTCGGTCAGGAATCAGGTTTTTTACTTTGTACCTGAAATTCTCGCTTTCACCAAAACAAATCTGACTTTTTCCCTCAGGAAGTTCCGGTTCAATGGCAGGATTGATTAAAATCTTCATTTCTACCGGTTTGCCAAGACATCCCTGATCTGTCACTGGAATGGCAATCACCTTTGCCTCCGGATCAAATTCACCCCATCGGATTTTTGCGGAATAATTATCCGAATCAATGATTTCACCACCTGTAACTTCCCAAATGACTTTCCCGGCATTTTGGAAATTCACAAATTCATAAACCGCTTCATCGATCAAAGGACAGACGTTGTCGGCACCTGATATTTCCCCGGACGATTCGACAACTTCTACATCAAAAAATGCCTCTTCAATCTGGTCACAGGCACGGTCACCGGTAAAGGCTACGATTTTAATTTGATAAATACCCGGTTCTTCAAACAAATGATCGACTTCCTGCCCTTCCTGCATGTCTGTTCCGTCTCCAAAAGTCCATTCAAAAATCTCGAATTTTGGGTTTGAAGGAATAATTTTCCAAGCACCTGTTTCACCCAAACAGGCCACTTTGTTTCCTTCCACTTCGAATTCATAGGCAACCTCAGTTTCGAAATTCAGGTTGGAAAGGCTTGCTCCTGCAGAATAGCCGTAAGATTCTATAAATCCTGAGCCGTACACATAAGCGATTACCCCGTCCGGATTGGTCATGGTGTGCACTCCTTCTGATATCTCTACTTGGGCATAGACATATCCTGCATTTACCGGTACGGGAGAAAATTGATTTCCGACATTGACTCCATCCAAAACCGTCCCGCCTTGGGTACCGGTTTTTGCAATGATGTTCACATAATGGTTGACGATACCTACCACTTTCACTGCTGAAAATGCCACACTTTTGATCAATTGTGGATTGGGGCTAAGGGTAATCATCGTCGGGTCTCCGTTGCTGGCAAGTGGCCCGTTTTGGATATTGCACCATTGACTTTTCGCAAAAACTGTAACGGCAATAGGTTTTGTAGCAGTGATGTTTGCCAATTCCTCCGGTCCAAAAACAAAAGTGGAAAACTTCCCGGAATTCAGATTCCCTTTAGAAACACCGTTTACAAAAATCTGGGTGTTGTTTTCTGATGCCAATACCTTGACCATTTCGCCTGAGGTTCTGCCCTTCAAGGGAACATGGATATATTCTTTTCCCCAAGAAAAAAGAGGATAAGCCTGCTGGTACAAATGGTCACCCGTAGTCCCTTCACAATCGGTGCCTACAGAAGTCATTTTATTTCCACCAAAGACTGCGATATTTTTACAATCTCCATCCTGACTTCCAGTGACCCTCACCCTGGTACCTGTCAAATCTCCAATAGCTTTGATTTGGTAACTCTCTCCTTTTTTAAGTTTGATATTGATGGGGGCATCTGCAGGAATCGTATTTACAGTAGCTGTGGTGGTAATTATTTCGACATTGGTGTCGTCTTCCACCGCGACAACCAAAAGGGTACTTTCATAATTAATATTGCTACCACCGGACACTCCGGGGGCAAATTTTTCGGCATGGGCTGTAACCAAATAATCTTTTCCCAATGAAGAAAGTGGCAAGACCACGGTTCCGTCCGCACTTCTTTGCCGGAAATTGAAAGCATGAACTGCGATATTTCCTGTAGCACTGATGTAGACGCCCAGGTTTTCAATTTTTCCTGAGCTCCTGTGGATGATGTCCAAACCTTCTTGAGGAAAATCATACACAAACTGTTCTCCGGATTTTATGGAAAAGGGAATAGAATTGTTCACATATTGGATGATTCCGCTTGCGTCTTCACTTGCAGAAATAATGATTGAAGCTTGGTCTATCCTATTGGGAACAATACGATTGTTCTCCATGAAACCTAAAAAAAACTCTCTTCCAATAGTGGATAATTGTCCAAATACAGGATTGAAACCGCTGAAAAACAGCATCAAACCCAAAACACACATGGAAACTTTACCCAGGAACCGCATTCTCAATTAGAATACATTAATGATTTCGAATTTATCAATATTATTTTGTGTACAGTCACAAAACTTATTTAAGGAAGTGTTTTTTAAAGTAATTTGTTGTAAACAGGATCAAAAAATATTTCAACCATCTAATAAATGAAAATTCTTGCCTTTCTATAATTCTTTTCAATAACTATATTGAAATCCGGTACAGCTGTAAAACAGTCCCAAATCGATAATGAATTACCTCAATAAAGCAAAAACCCCTTTACTTTCCTCTATGGTTATTTTGCCATTTACACTTACTTCAAAGATCACCTGGTAAGAATAGGACCCTATCGGGGCATCTTCTCCATTTACTTTTCCGTCCCATCCAGAGTCGCCGGTATACACCAAACTGCCCCATCTGTTGAATACCTTTAATAGAAACGGCAGCTCACAATTTGAAACCGGACCATAGAGTCCATCACTTGGAATAAATCCGGTTGGCATTCTGAAAACAGGCATTTCCTCGACCACCTCGCCTTTTCCTTCGCTAACGCAGCCATTGCTGTCACGAATGCTTACCTCGTAAATACCTCTAGGAATTCCTTCCAAACTTGATCCTCTGGAATTATCATAATCCCATGTGTATGTAAATGGACCGATGCCTTTGGTCTCACTGACATATAGCTCCCCATTTGATTGCCCCGGGCAGCTTGCTTTTTGGATCCTTACATCGGCTACGGCAGCTATAGGAGATTCAATTGAAAAAGTTAAAGGGATGGTGCATCCATTGGCATCTTTGATTAAGTAAGAATGTGACCGGCCTTCGAGTCCATCAAGGCTAATTACACCTCCATTGATCATTGATGCCTGATAATCAATGGAATATGGACCCACACCTCCACGGACTTGAAAGTTGGCTTTTCCGTCAGGCCTTCCATAACATGAGGTTCCTTCAGTGGTTATTTCTAGGATTTCAAGGATTTCAGGTTGCCTGATTTCCAGATTTTCGATCAATATGGAACAGCCAAAAGAGTCTGTGACCTTCACGGAATAGATTCCGGCAGGTAGATTGATAGCCGTTGGGGAATTTAAAGATGCGGAGTGACTCCATTGGTAAGTATAAGGTGGTTTTCCTCCCTTGACCGCAAGAGGGATTTGACCATTGGATTCTCCAAAACAAAGTACATCGGTTTTTTGAAGAGCTGCAGCCTCCAATAAAGGATTGACCGCTACCTCTAGCTTCGGTGATGTACCCTCACAAAAATCATCCAAGAGGCTATATTCTCTATACCAGATTTTTCCGGTTATTCCAGGATTCACCCACTTTACCTGAACCCTTCCCCCTTCATTTCCATTTACAAATTCGCCTCCTTCAATAAACCATTCATACCCTCTATTCGAAAACTGCGATTCCACTTCATATTCATCCACCCGATCGGGGCCAAAACAGATTTCAATTGGGCCTTCCGGAGCGCCTGCATCTATCAAAGGATTGATAACAACACCCAAAACGATTTCTTCCCCCGGACAACCCTCTGTGGTAAAGGGTAAGGCAATGATTTTGGCATTTGGATTTGCAACACCCCAACGGACTGTGACTTGGAGGTTTTCTTCATCTATATTTATGATTTCCCCACCTTCTACCTTCCAATCTACTTTGGAAAAATCCATTTCGGATTTGATACCATAGGTAATCTCCTCTACCAATGGACATGCTTTGGTAATTCCTTTTATTTCAGCTTCAGTTTTGATGACCGAGACATTGAATTTGACCTCTTGTTGCTCATCACAGGAGTTTTCACTGATGGCGGCTATGATTTTAATCTCATAATCACCGGTCTCAGTATAGGTATGTGGAACCTCCTTACCCACTACCGGCTCCGAACCATCCCCAAAATCCCAGATGAAATAAGTGAAAAGTTCATTCTCAGGGTTGATTTCCCACAAACTTTCATGGTCGTAGCACGCTACTTTTTCTCCCAATACCTCAAATTCATATTTGTTTTTTGTTTCAAAATTAAGGTTGTCCAGACTAGCCCCCACTGCAAATCCATAGGATTCTATATATCCAAATCCATAAACATAACCGATAAGTCCCTGTGGATTACTCAAAGAATGTGCACCTTGAAAAATTGAAATCCTGGCATAAGAATATTCGCTGCTTCCCGGAATCGGCGCAAACTGATTTCCGACATTGCTTCCATCTAATCTTGTCAGGTCTTTTGAGGCTGTTTTTACGATAACATTGACATAATGGCTGGTGATAGATGGGAGTTGAATGGCGTTGAAAGTAATGGTTTTCAACAATTGCTGATTGGGACTGTAGGTGATCATAAATGGATCTCCGTCATTGAAAAGTGGCAAGGTGGAATCATTACAACCCTGACTTTTAGCAAATACAGTCACTGAGGAAGGTTTATCTGTGCGGATGCTGGCCGATTGGTTGGCTTTGAAATCAAGGGTAATAAACTTCCCTGCATTGATATTTCCTCTGAGTACCCCATCAATGAAGACAGAAGTATTGTCTTCTGAGGCCAAAACTTTAACCAATTCCCCTGAAGTCCTGCCTGCCAATGGAATGTGAAAAAATTCCGTTCCCCATGTGTTCACAGGGTAAGCCATCTGAAACAAATGATCATTGGCTTGGCCACAGTCTCCCACACTTGTCCATTTGTTCCCTCCAAAGACGGCCAAGTTTTTACATTCTTCTACATTTTCCCCAATTACCCTTACCCGGGTGCCAGTGAGATCTCCTCTTGCTTTGATTTGATAGCTTTGACCTCTGTTAAGTGTAATGGTAAATGGGACCGAAGGTGCATTTCCTGAAAGCGTGAACACCGAGGGGGTAATTTCGATTTTGGTATTTTCTTCTACACCGACCACCAAAAGGGTGCTTTCATTGTTGATGTTTGCGTTGTAATTGACTATTGTGGTCATTACTTCATAGTGGGAAGTGATATAGTAATCTTTGCCCAAAGTGGTAATGGGTAAAATCACGGTCCCATCTGCGGATCTAAATCTCTCATTAAAAGCATATACAGAAACATTTCCTGTGGAAAGGATATAAACACCCTTTGACTCAATCATTCCCGAAGTCCTGTGAAGGATATCAAAATCATTAATTCGATGAAAAAACTGCTGACCTGTGGTTAATGAAAATGGGTATGATCTTCCTGCGTATTCCAAAACACCCTCTGCAGGCTCACTGGCGGTAATCACAACAATACCCTGATCCGGGGCTTCGGGTGGAATTCCGTTGTTCTCCATAAACCCAAACCAAAATTCCTTGCCTAGGGTAGTGACTTGAGAATGAGCATCAAAAATTCCAGTCATCAGCATCACTGCTAGCATCAAAAAAAAGACTGAATACTTTTTTACTCGCATGACTCGAAAATTCAGATCAAAATATAAAATAATCTTTCGGGGATTAAAACAAATTTTGAATGAAATGCAATTTTCTTTTTATAACATGTCAAAATTCTTTAATAAAACTCAATTTTTTTTATTTTAGGAGTCAACCATGAATTGATAAGGTAAGGATTAAATAAAAAATCCCGTTCAATTCTAAAAAGACTTGAGGAGTTTGAAATATTGACTTGATCCTGAAAAAACCTGTTATAGGTGGTTCAAATCCATAGAAGAAAAAAAATCCAACAAGTTTCGCCTTGATTGTTTGTGCCAATTAATAAATTAATTAGTTTGGTAAAATAAACCTACAAACCACTATGGAAAATTTTAGCGAAATGGAGTTTTTGCTCAAGGTCTTCTGGTATTTGGCCATTCCATCTACCTTGGTCTTTTTGGTACAGACCATCATGACATTTATAGGAGCGGATGCTACGGATGGGCTTGAAGCTGATTTTGACAGCAATCTCGAAGGAGCTCAAGGACCTTTTCAATTCTTTTCCTTCCGTAACCTGATCCATTTTTTGTTGGGTTTCGCTTGGACGGGAATTTCATTTTATTCCATCATTGAGAATAAAACCTTGTTGATTGGCATTTCCCTTTTGGTAGGTTTAGGATTTGTGGGAGTGTTTTTCCTGATCATTTCGCAGATAAAAAAGCTTGCCGAGGACAACACCTTTCAGATAAAAGATGCCTTGGGGAAAACAGGTGAAGTTTATTTGACTATACCGTCCAAAAAATCAGGAATAGGAAAAGTTCAGATAAGCATCAAAGGTTCATTCAAAGAACTTCGTGCCATCACAGAATCTGAAACAATCAAATCCGGTACCTTGGTAAGAGTCAAATCCATCGATTCGGATAATATTTTGGTAGTAGAAAAACTTTAACACCCAATTCACATATGGAAACAATTTATATCCTCATTGCAGCAGTCGCAGTATTTTTTGTCTCAATCACCGCTTTGGTTTCAAGGTACAAAAGGTGTCCCTCCGACAAGATCCTGGTGGTCTATGGGCGCACAGGAGGAACATCAGCGAAGTGTATCCATGGAGGTGGAGCCTTTATTTGGCCTGTGATCCAGGATTTCGCCTACCTTGACCTCAAACCGATTTCTATAGAAGCCAACCTTACCAATGCCCTTAGCCGCCAAAATATCCGTGTAGATGTTCCCTGCCGGTTTACTATTGCCATATCCACAGAAACAGACAGTATGGGAAATGCGGCCGAAAGGTTGTTGGGCCTTAGCCCCGAACAGATACAGGAATTGTCAAAGGATATCCTGTTTGGTCAGCTTAGATTGGTAATTGCGACGATGACCATTGAAGAAATCAATTCAGACCGAGACAAGTTTTTAGATAATATTTCAAAGAATGTAGATACGGAATTAAAGAAAATCGGACTTAAACTGATCAACGTCAACGTGACTGACATCAAGGATGAATCTGGATATATCGAAGCATTGGGTAAGGAAGCTGCCGCAAAAGCGATAAATGAAGCCAAAATCTCTGTCGCCGAACAGGAAAAAATAGGTGAAACAGGTAAAGCAATGGCAGACAGAGAGCGGGATGTGCAGATCGCCGAAACCCACAGAGACCGCGATGTCAAGATAGCGATCACCCACAAATCCCGAGAAGTAAGTATCGCTGAAGCTTTCAAAGACGAATCCATCGGTAAGGCAGAAGCCGAAAGAGATACAAGGGTGAAAACTTCCGAAGCCAATGCTTTGGCAGTGAAAGGGGAAAACGAGGCGAAAATCTCCATTGCCCAATCCGACGCTATCAGGAGAGAAAGAGAAGCCGAAGCATCAAGAACAGCCCTTGCTGCCGAAAAAGTACAGCAAGCACGCGCCTTGGAAGAATCCTACCTAGCCGAGCAAAAAGCCGAGACAGCCAGATCTGAAAGAGAGAGATCAACACAGATTGCCAACGTGGTAATTCCTTCAGAAATAGCCAAACAAAAAGCCATTATTGAAGCCCAAGCTGAAGCCGAGAGAATCAGGGAACAGGCAAAGGGTGAAGCCGATGCGATTTTTGCCAAGATGGATGCAGAAGCAAGAGGTCTTTATGAAATATTGACCAAACAGGCGGAAGGATATAGACAGGTAGTCGCAGCAGCCGGCGGAGATCCCAACAAGGCATTCCAATTGCTTTTGATCGAAAAACTCCCTGAACTTGTCAAAACACAGGTAGATGCAGTTAAGAATATTAAAATCGACAAAGTCACAGTTTGGGATTCCGGGGCAAACGGTGATGGAGGAAACGGCTCGACAGCAAATTTTGTCTCCGGCCTGATGAAAAGTGTTCCACCGTTGAATGATTTATTCAACATGGCAGGCTTGAATCTTCCAAGCTATCTCAAAGGTGCCGAGGATGCCAAAGAGGTGGTAGAGGAAAAGGATCCAAAGAAAAAAGGAACAGATTCTGAAAAATAATTTCACCAACTCTTCCGGAAACTACCTCAAATAGTTTTCGGAAGCCATTAATAAATCTTTAAGATGAACCGCCGCTACTGCTTAACCTTAGATTTAAAAAATGACCCTCAACTCATTGAGGAATACGAAGGTTATCACAAATCAGTAAAGCCTGAAATCCTTCAAAGTTTCACTGATGCCGGCATACTTTCTATGGAATTATACCGTTGGGAAAGTAGGTTATGCATGATAATTGAAGTGGATCAGAGTTTTTCATTTGAAAGAAAAGCTAAAATGGATGCAAATAACCCCACTGTACAAGAGTGGGAAAACCTCATGTCAACATATCAACAACAGCTGCCCGGTTCGACTGGAAATGGAAAGTGGCAATTGATGAAAAAAATATTTGAGACTTGAAAATTAATTATTTTTCATATTTTTGGTTAAAGTAATGCTTTAAAGCCCGTGCCGTACAAAGAAAAAGAAATCGAAAAAAAATACTACTCTATAGGAGAAGTAGCTAGTATGTTCAAGGTTGCCCCATCCCTTATTCGGTATTGGGAGGGGGAGTTTGACATCATCAAACCCAAAAAAGACAAAAAGGGAAACCGTAGATTTACCAAGGACGATATTGAGAAAATCAGATATATCTATCAATTGGTGAAGATCAAAGGATATACCCTTCAAGGTGCACAGGAAGTCATTAAAGGCGATCATCAAACTGTTTTTGACAAAGCAGCCATGGTGGACAGACTCCATCAGATCAAGCGTTTTTTAATAGAAATCCGGGACACCATGCATGCCGAATCCAAATAGTGAAGATTTGATTTTTGAGCTGGCGCTAAATCTTATCCCTAAAATCGGTCCATCATTATATAGAAATATCCTGGCCTATACCGGCTCGGCAAGAGATTTCTTTGACCTTCCGGTAGGGAAAATATCAAAAATCCCAAGGGTCAATAAAAAGTTTGCCGAAATCCGAAAAGATAAAGACCAATACTTTAAAGAAGCCTCGGACATAATTAACACTTGCCAAAAAAAGGGAATCAAAATTCTTACTTTTTCATCCCCAGAATTCCCAGCGAGATTGAAAGTGATGGATGATTGTCCGATGGTATTATACACCAAAGGACCTGTAGACCTCAATCCAAGCAGGTCGGTAGCGATCGTTGGAACAAGAAATGCCACTGAATACGGTAAAAACATCACAAAAAAAATAATTGAGGATCTTAGCCCTTATCAAACAACAATCATCAGCGGCCTTGCATATGGAGTGGATATCGAGGCCCACAAAACCGCTCTAGCTACCAACCTTCCTACTATCGGGGTTTTGGGTTCTTCCGTAGATCAGATTTATCCTGCTTTCCATAAAAGCACCGCCGATCAGATGATGGAAAACGGAGGCGGACTGATCAGCGAATATCCTCCCGGAACGGTCATGCATCCAAGCAATTTCCCCAGAAGGAACAGGATCATCTCAGGAATATCGGATGCTGTCATTGTCGTGGAAGCTGCCCAAAAAGGCGGAGCCTTGATCACCGCAGAAATTGCCTTCAGCTACAACAAAGAAGTTTTTGCGGTTCCGGGAAACCTCCTTTCCACTTACAGCGAAGGATGCAATAACCTGATCAAGTCCATGAAAGCCACAATTTATACAGGTCCGAAAGACCTCGAGGAAGCCTTGTCATGGTCCAAAGAAAACCCATCAGCCACCAATACGAAGACGAAAATGCTTGACCTTTCCAAATACAATGAGGAGGAAAGGGAAATTTTAAAAATTTTGTTGGAGAGGAAGGAATTGGAAATCGATCAAATTGCCATCCTACTCAATGTCTCCATTTCCAGTTTAGCATCCAATCTTTTAAACCTTGAATTTGAAGGGCTTATTAAGTCCCTTCCGGGTAAAAAATACAAGCTGACGCAATAGTCCATTTGAAATTAAAACCATCCAAGCGATAAGGAGAATTCTAACCTTTCCAATTTTTTGGAATAAGAATAAGCCCTAAAAAATCCCCTTCTAAAAAATTTTAGAAGGGGATTTTTGCTTGCAAGGTTTTAAATAGGTTTACCTCCTACCCATCTTTGGCATCAATCCTCCGAGAGCTTTTTGGGCACCACCCATTTTATTCATCTGCTTCATCATTTTCCTCATATCAGCAAATTGCTTCATCAGGTTATTGACTTCCGTGATGGTTCTTCCACTGCCATTCGCTATTCTTTTTCTTCTATTCCCATCAATGATATCCGGATCCTCCCTTTCTTTAGGTGTCATGCTCCGGATTATGGCTTCAATGGGTTTGAAAGAATCATCATCAATATCCATTCCTTTCATGGCTTTGCCCATTCCGGGAATCATTCCCATTAAATCTTTGATGTTTCCCATCTTTTTGATCTGCTCCAATTGGGAAAGGAAGTCATCAAAGTTAAATTGATTTTTCCTGATCTTGGCATTGATCCGCTTGGCTTCGTCTTCGTCAAAAGATTGCTGGGCACGCTCCACCAAGGAAATCACATCCCCCATTCCCAAAATCCTTTGGGCCATACGGTCGGGGTGGAAAACATCAATGTTCTCCATTTTCTCCCCTGTGGAGATGAATTTAATCGGTTTGTTGACTACATGTCTGATCGAAATGGCAGCACCGCCTCGGGTATCACCGTCCAACTTGGTCAGTACGACTCCGTCAAAATTCAACCTTTCATCAAAAGTCTTGGCAGTATTCACCGCATCCTGACCTGTCATGGAATCCACGACAAACAAAGTTTCTGAAGGATTGAGGGCCTTTTTCAAAGCCTCTATTTCTTTCATCATCACTTCGTCCACAGCCAATCGACCTGCTGTATCGACGATTACTATTTTTTTACCATGCTTTTTTGCGTATTCAATGGCATGATTGGCAATCTCAAGGGCATTTTTATTCTCAGGTTCAGCAAAGACCTCAACTCCAATCTGCTCTCCCAATACCTTCAACTGGTCTATCGCCGCAGGTCTATAGATATCGCACGCCACCAACAAAACCTGTCTCCCTTGCCTTTTGAGCATACTGGCAAATTTGCCTGAAAAGGTTGTCTTACCCGAACCCTGAAGACCTGAAATCAAAATGACTGCCGGGTCTCCTTTGATATTGATATCCACTTTGGACCCACCCATCAGTTTGGTAAGTTCTTCCTGGGTGATTTTTACCAAAAGCTGGCCCGGTGAAACCGCTATCAATACATCACGGCCAAGCGCCTGTTCCTTGATGGTATCGGTTACTTCTTTTGCTACCTTATAATTGACATCAGCATCAATCAATGCCCTACGGATTTCCTTTACCGTGGTAGCAACGTTGATTTCGGTAATTTTGCCGGTACCCTTGAGGGTCTTAAAAGCTCTATCTAACTTGGAACTGAGATTATCAAACATGCTTACTTTTCTATTTGAGGCAAAAATAGGAATTTATTTGTGAAAGGGAGAAAGGAATCTATGTTTAGGGAAAAGGAAGCAAAAAAAAGCTTTAAGAAAACTCTTCCTTGTCGAATTCTGGATTGATAGGAAATAAACTTAATCATCAATTTCACCTGATTTTAGGCTTTGAAAAATCCCTCTTAAAATTTTTAAACATTTTTTATTAATTATGAACAGCCAATTTGAATAAAAATTACATTTAAGGAATTCCAAAAAGTTAAATTCCCATCTCAATCCCATCATAGCCTAACCACCCTCTCCATGAAAAAGAAAATCCTTTATGCCTTCCTTTTGATCCTCCTTGCAGGATTAGGATACGGAATCAATTATGCCTGGAAATCCTTTCCACTTGTCAGTTCCTACGGGTCAAAGATCATGTGCAGCTGTATTTTCCTTGCCGAACGGGACGAAAATTCGGTGATGAGCCAGGAATTGAGGGCATTCCCGATCAGCTTGGGTGATTTTGAAGTGGACAGGGAAGGGAAAAAAGTTACTGGAAGTGTATTTGGACTGGCCCAAAGGGTAGCCATCTACCGCGAAGGACAAGGCTGTACTTTGTTGTCCGGGATGGAGGAAGAAGAAGTGAGAAATCAGGTTTATTATGAAGTGCCCAAACCCAATTGGAGTCAGGATACCGTGAGTTGGCCAAACGGCAACAGGCTCAACGATTCCATCTTGAACTTGCCCCATTACCGGAAGATCCAGGATTTGATCAATATTGAATTTGAAGATTCTGTTAAGAAGACCCATTTGACCCACATGATTGTCGTTTTGCACAAAGGACAACTGGTAGCCGAAGGCTATGGCAATGACCATGATATCAATACCAAACATACGAGTTGGTCCATGGGAAAGAGTATCATCAGCAACTTGGTGGGACTGCAGGTTGACCGAGGAGTATTGAGTTTGGATCAAAACAATTTGTTGCCCGATTGGACAGATGAGCGCAAGACGATAAACTTGACAAACATGCTTCAGGCAACCAACGGATTGGATTGGGTGGAAGATTATGGAGGAGTGTCAGATGCGACCAAAATGCTCTTTCTCAATCCCGATGCCGCAGCCATCGCTGCCTCAAAACCTCTTAAATATGAACCCGGAACCCACTTTTACTATTCCAGTGGAACTACCAATATTGTTTCTAAGATCCTCCGCAACCAACTTGGCGAAGAAAGTTACCAGCGTTTGCCTTATGAAGGATTGTTTTACAAAATAGGCATGCACAATACTGTCATGGAAAAAGATGCTTCCGGCACCTTCGTGGGTTCTTCCTTTGTCTTTGCTCCGGCGAGGGATTTTGCGAGATTGGGTTTGCTGATGTTGGAAAAAGGTAATTGGCTTGGCGAACAGGTCCTTACGGAAGATTGGGTGAAATTTGCGACTACACCTGCTACTGCCGCACCTATGGGAGAATATGGCGCACAGTGGTGGCTCAATGCCGGCAATCCAAGCCGTCCAGATGAAAAGAAATTTCCAAGTCTACCCAATGATGCTTTTTATGCAGGAGGATTTGAAGGACAATGGATTTTGGTCATTCCATCAAAAGATTTGGTAATCGTCCGGCTTGGATTCACTCCCAAAGGAGAATTCAGCATGGATAAATTCGCTTCGGATGTGATTGATTTACTTCCTTAATCAGAGGAGAAATTAGAATTAAGAATGAAAAGTGATGAATTTATGGTTAGTTTTTTCTGATTCCTTTCCAAAACCTCATGCTCTTTTGTAACTTAGCAATTTTAAATCAACCTAACATTAAACCATTCATTGTTATTATTTTAAAGTTATTTCCTTTGTTAAATTACATGTGATTTTCAAAATTTCATTTTTTTACCCAAAGATTCATTTGGTTATCGTTCACGGTGATATCAAATCAAATTTGTTGGCAGGTTTGTGTTTTATGGAATTGGTAAAAAAATTGAATCAGATAAAAACCATTCAAGTTCAGGGCCCAATTCAACAAGGATTTTGTTACTTTTAACCTGATGAAAAAAAACATTTTTCCTTTTGATATCAATTGTGACCTTGGGGAAGGAATGGACAATGATGGGGAGTTGATGCCTTTACTTGACAGTGCCAATATCGCCTGTGGCGGACATACCGGGGATGAAAAAAGCATTGTAGGGTCTTTACAGCTTGCCAAAAAATTTGGGGTAAAAGTAGGTGCCCATCCCTCCTTTCCAGACAGGGAAAATTTTGGGAGAAAGTTCATGGAAATAGAACATAAGCTGCTCCGCACGATTATTTTAAAGCAAATCCAATTTTTTGAAAAGATATGTCAGCACCAGGAGATGTCCATGAATCACATCAAGGCGCATGGTGCTTTGTATAATTTTGCAGCTAAAAATGACCTTACAGCTTTTATTCTGATCCATTTGGTCGAAGAATATTTCCCCGATACCATCCTCTATTGTCCCGCAGAATCCCTGATGGCGGCTATGGCGATAGAATCCGGAATCAAGATCAAAAGAGAAGTTTTCGCTGACAGAAGCTACAATGACGACCTGACTTTGGTAGACAGAAGTAAACCAAAAGCATTGCTTACTGACCCTCAGGAAGTGATAGAACATGTCGGCTGGATGGTTCATGAACAAAAAATCAAAACCGTTACCGGAAATTTTATCCCCATCGAGGCAGAAACCATCTGTGTCCACGGAGATAACCCTGCAGCCTTGGAAATTTTAAAAGGTATCAGAGCACATTTTGGCCAATAAGATATGGATATCAGGATTTTTAGGATTCACAGCAAATTGATAGAACTGGTCTGGCCAAAAGAAATTTCCCATGAAATTCTTCATGAACAGCAACAGGTAAGGCGGTTTTTGGAGATGGAGTACGCTGAAGGCATCCGTGAAATAAGGATGGGGTTCAACACACTTTCATTGAAACTCAGGATCGAAATCAGCGAGGAAGATTGCAGAGATATCCTGGAGGAAATCAATCAAATGCCTAAAATCCACGGGACTTTTGCTTCCAAAATATGGAAAGTCCCTGTCTGCTACTGCACCGAATTTGGGAAAGACTTAGAAAAACTGGCACAAATCCACCAACTCAGTATTGATGAAATCATAAAAATTCATTCTGAAACCATTTATACCTTACATTTTTACGGCTTTTTGCCAGGTTTCATGTATCTCGGAGGATTGGATGAAAAATTATTTACCCCTAGAAAAAGTTCACCTGAAAGGTCAATGCCTTCAGGAACCGTAGCAATTGGGGGAAAACAGACCGGAATCTATCCTTCCGAAAGTCCCGGAGGTTGGCATGCCATAGGCCAATGTCCGGTCAGACTTTTCGATATTTCCAAAGAAATTCCGGTTATTCCGGCCGTGGGTGACAAAATCAAATTTGAACCCATCACAAGAGAAGTTTTCGTAGAAATCAAACAACTCTCCAATCAAGGTCTCTGTACCTGGCATCATGATTAAAACGCCTGCATACATCCATTTTGTCCAACCCGGGTTATTGTCCTCCATTCAGGACCTTGGGAGATTTGGTATGGCAGTATATGGAGTGCCTTATTCTGGAGTGATGGACAGGTTCTCGATGACCCAAGCCAACTATTTACTTCAAAACCAATTTTACGATTCGGTTTTGGAAATGGGAGGTCCGGGTGCCAAGATGGTTTTTGAGATGCCCACCCGGGTAGTTTTCGCAGGGGCTGATGCGGACATTTATCTCAATGAAAAACAGGTAAAAGCGGGTAAAATCCTTGATATCAATGAAGATGATACCATCCATGTCCGCAAATTCCGAAAAGGCCAATGGCTATATATGGGAATACAGGGTGGTTTTGAATCTGAAATCGTGGCTGAAAGCAGAAGTTGGTACCCCGGCATAACGCCTCAATCGAGAATTGAAAAAAGTGATTCTGTCTGCTACCTCTCTGAAGAGCGCTTCTACCCTGCCTTGGGTTCACATGCCAAAATGAATCTCAACTGGTTCAAGCATGGAGAAATCAAAGTATTCAAAGGTCCTGAATGGGATCAATTGCCCAAGCTGACGCAAAACAGGATTATGAAAAAGTCTTTTACCATTTCCACATTGGTCAATAGGATGGCGTACCAACTCGAAGAAACCATAGAAAATGAGGTGGAACCCATTCTGACTGCACCGGTCTATCCGGGTACAGTTCAGATGACGCCAAACGGTAACATTATCATCCTCATGCGGGATGCGCAGGTGACAGGCGGATATCCTAGGATATTACATGTGGAAAACAATTCCCTCAACATCCTCTCACAAAAAAGGCCGGGTGATAAAATTAGCTTTAGCATATAGAAAAAACTTCCAATCTTTATTTCCAATTCATATATTGAAGTTTTTAAACCAATAACCATTCAACCATGAACGTACAGCTTGAAAAGCAGATTTTGAGTCAGGGTATGTCCCTTGAAAATGCCAAAGAACAGCTCAAAAACTTCAAAGAAGGATTCCCATTTTTACCAATCGAAAGGGCAGCTACCATCGGTGATGGGATCAAATTATTGACCGATTCCGAATTGGCACATTTCCAAAAAACCTATCCAGAAAAAGCAAAGCAAAAAGAAGTAGTCAAATTTGTACCTGCCAGCGGTGCCGCTACGAGGATGTTCAAAGACCTTTTTTCCTTTGTAGAAGGTGACGGAGATATTTCCAAAAACAAGTTTGTAGACAAATTTATCAGTCAGATCGAAAAGTTTGCATTCTATGAAGACCTTGACAACACCCTCAAAAAAGAAGGATCAAGCATCCGCGAGGCATTGGAAAATAAGGAATACAAAAAAATCATTTCGGCCCTACTCAATGATTCTGGATTAGGCTACGGAAATCTCCCAAAAGGATTATTGAAATTCCATAAATATGCTGACCACAACAGAACTCCGGCTTACGAACACCTGATCGAAGGGTGGATGTACAGTTTGGGAAAAGGCAATACCATCAGGCTCCATTTTACGGTTTCTCCTGACCACGAGCCAAAGTTTAAATCCTTGATTGCTGAAGTTCAACCAAATCTGGAAAAGGAATATGGGGTCAAGTTCGATATTACCTATTCGCAACAAAAGAAATCAACCGATACGATAGCGGTAACGATGGACAACGAGCCTTTTGTAGAGGAAGATGGCAGCGTACTGTTCAGACCGGCAGGACACGGTGCATTGCTCGAAAACCTGAATGACATCGACGGAGATGTGATTTTCATCAAAAACATTGACAATGAAGTTCCCGACAGGTTGAAGCAGACTACCAAGGAATATAAGATTGCAATCGGGGGATTGTTGCTTGAGATACAGGAGAAGGTCTTCGAAGCCTTGAAAAAGTTGGATCAGAAGGTAGATGAATCTGCAGTGTCTTTTGCCGAGAGGGTGGTTACCGAGTCTTTGGGAGGAATTTTACCTGATTCCTACCATGGAAAAAGTATTGCTGAAAAAGGAAAATACCTGCACCACAAACTCAACAGGCCTTTGCGCGTCTGCGGGATGGTCAAGAATACTGGGGAACCGGGAGGTGGACCTTTTTGGGTGAAAGAGGATGACGGTTCGCTTTCCCTACAGATCGCAGAGACTGCGCAGATCGACCTTTCCAACCCAAAACACAAAGAGATTTTCTCTGCCTCTACCCACTTCAATCCTGTGGACTTGGTATGTGCCACGAAGGATTACAAGGGGAATAAATTTGACTTGTTGAAATTCAGGGATATGCGGACAGGGTTCATAACCGAAAAATCAAAAAGCGGACGTGACCTGAAGGCCTTGGAATTGCCGGGATTATGGAACGGTGCGATGGCAGGTTGGAATACCGTATTCGTGGAAGTTCCCTTGATTACCTTCAATCCAGTGAAGACTGTCAATGATTTATTGAGAGACGAGCATCAATAAGACTTGAGATGGGAGATGGGAGATTTGAGATGGGAGATTTGAGATAGATTCTAAGAAAATAAAAAGATTCCTAAAGCGAATTGAAAGAAAGAGCCATGATGAAAATTGTGGCTCTTTTGTTTAAATTGATTATGCATAAAATATACTGTAACGAACTTATCGAAATCTCATTGAAAGAAAATCAGAAATGAAATCACACCGATGGAAGAGAAACTTTCTCCATTCCATTTTCGTGGTTTTAAAGTCTCATATCTCAAGTCTCATATCTCACATCTCCTTATAAAAACTTAGCTTTCTCCAGCTGCTCCTCCAAATACATTTTTAGCTCCTCTCCTTCTACCACCTTGATTTCTCCCGGTAAGCCAAGGATAAAACGAGCCAATCCCGGCAACTGAGGCACCTTTCCTTCAAAAAAATATTGATTCCGGTTTTTGGTGTAGGTAAATGGTTTGGCATCGGGAAATTCTTCGATCATCAGCTGATAGGCTTTTTTGGTGAGTTTGAGGTGGACAGTAAACTGGCTTTTACCTGAAAAACCAAACAATCCCTGTTCCAAAGGCTGATGCAAGGATTGGTATCTGAATACTTTGGAAGTCAATAAAACCTCCCCTATCCGCTCGATTTTAAACATTTTCATTTCTTTGGTTTCCACTTCCAAAGCATAGATGGAATCGAAATTTTTATTGAATGCCACCGGTTCGACCAACCTGTCTGTAACGGAATCCGAACTCATCGAATAATAATCCCTCAAGATTACCTGGTTTTGGTCTTTGATCGCATGGGAAATCAGGTCTACAAAAATCCCCAAGTTGGCATTGAAAAGCTGGTTGACGCTTTGCCTGAAATCTGATCGGATATTGATTTTTTGAAGGATAGAATCTTTAAGTAGATTTTTCTGGCTGCTTTTGTTGATCAGTTCATTCATAAACCCGATTTCTTCCTCATTGAAAGTACCGAAAACCTGCTCTATCGGAATCTCCACGCGGTCCACAATCCTGAATTTGGAATGCTTCTTCTCAATTTCAAACCCCAATGCTTCCAATAACTTGAAATACCGGTAAATCGTCCTTGAGTCGGTATTGAGGGATTCCGCTAGCCGGTGCACATTTTTCCCGATATTTCCCCGCAGAAGGTTGATGAGTTTAAAGACACGAAGAATCTTTTGTTGTTCTATGGTATTCGCTTGAGCCATGGGATTAAATTTATAGCCAAAAGATACAACTTTTAGTATTTAACCAAATTCTGATTGACACATAATGTCAGAAAATAATATTAAGCTTTCGAGAATAAAATGATTTTAAATGTACGCATGGTACCTGAAAATGGTAATTCAAAATATTTCTAGATTGGAGATTGGAATGGTCCGGTACCCCGGTCTTCCGTCAAGATTGTTAAAAAAATTTGGTTACCGGCAAAGAAGCTGATAGCCCGTAAATTAGATTCCCATTTTTGAATTTCTCCCACATCAAAATTTCTGGAATGGTTTTTGGAATAAATACGAAAGAAAAAATTGTTTTGAATTCAAAATGACTGCACTTTGTTTGATCCTTGGATATTGTTTTATGAGTTCAACATTTGAATTATACAATCCCATCTTTCTCAACCAAGAACATTTAATATCTCTCATCGGGTCATTTTCTGTTTTGGCAGCCATGGGGGCTAAAGAATGGAGAAACAAACCCAATTGGAAATCCATATCCGCGGTAATTGTTGCCCTAGGTATATCTGTGGCATTTTTACTCGAAGATCCAAAAATGGGTGCCTACCTCACGGGAATGGGTCTGTTATATGTTTTTGTTTCAGATTATAAACTTTTCAAACCTGTTTTTGTCTTACTACTGATTTTACCGGTTGTTGCTAGTTTCTATTTCCAGATTCAAACAAAAAATTATCCCCATTTCAAAAAGCATTTTAACGAGTATGTGCTATCCACTGAAAGTCAGGTTCCTATATTGACAAACAACTTTGTCTTTTTAAGCAGGGAAGTATTATTGAGTGAATTACCTTCACCTCCCGAAAATCTCTTTCAGGTTGAAGATTGGAATAAAACAATGGATCAAAACCCGGATATGTTTAAGATTTTTATCTATAAATATTACCGACATGCCTACCCCGATGAGCAGGAATTTATTTCTTCCTTTGATCTATGGCTTAGCACCTCACCCTATAAAACCGTGGAAGAGTTTGAGGATGATTGGATCCACACCAAAACATTCAGAAAAATCCCGAAAGAAGAATTATTTCAGTCACTTCTTTCTCCCTGTGGCAAAGATCCTGTTGACATTGAAACCTATCCTGAATTCATCTCCGGGGGTTCCATTGCCGCCTGCCAATAAATACTGCTCGTTCAGGAATTGGGAAGTGACGAAGTACATCTGAAACACGTGTCCCCCTGCTTCTATATCAATTCCCACACCAAGGTTATTTCTCAGGTCGCTGTTCAGGTTTGGAATCCACTGTAAAGTCAGAGACGACCTGCCCGTTACTTTGTATTTGCCGCTGAATCCCAAAGCCAAATACAGATTTTGGTCACCTTCAATAAAGAAGATGGGATTTGGATCTACAAAATACGCCATCATCGGCGTCACCTGCACGCTCAATTTGTCCGAAAATTTCCTTGCTCCCATCACCTGAAATGCATAGGAAGTTCTTTCTCCAAATGTGGGCGCATCGTTTAGCAGGAAATCATAATTGGAAGAATTGATGGCTGCACCGCCCATCAGGGAAAGGGAAATCGGCATACTGTTGTTTTGGGTCTGTTTCAGCAAATGATACCTGCCATACACGTTATAAACCTTGTCCAGGCTTTGACGGGCCGCCCCAAGAGAAAACTTATCGCTGAATGCATATTCAAAACTGAATTGGATATTGGCACCATTGTCCAATCCCCATAATTCTTGAATCCCCCCATCCAAAGTCCCAAAAGTATGCATGATGGCAAAGTGAAGGTCTTTTTTGACCAAGGGTTCGACGGTCAGCAAATTGATGTGTCGAGGTGCATGGAAAATCAATTCCACTTCTTGGTTTTCCGTGGCCAATTTCCTCTCCAGCTGCGCAAATGCGGGCAAACTGAATGACAGCCCTATCAAAAGGGCCAATGTTTTGAATTTCATAAGATGTGGGGTTGGGATGGGGAATTATTTTCTCAAAGTGGCTTGGATGGTTACGACCTGTTCTTCCGAAAGCTCATAAAACACCACTGTAGGAATGTCTATTTTATAATCCGAAAGCAAAACCTTAAACTGGGCTTCCAACTTGAGCTCATTGTCTGAGACCATGGTCAATTTGCCAGGAACGTTGATTTCTCGCTCCACGCCGTGGATTTTAAATTTTCCCTTGGCAGTTACATCACGGCTTTGGCCTTTGGTCAAAACAGGGATAGACTCTATTTTTCCGGTAAATTCCGCAAAAGGGTATTTTTTTGTTTCCAAATAATTTTCCCTCATGTGCCTGTCTCTCAGCCCTATTCCTGTGTCGATAGTATTGAGGTCCACAAAAAAATCGAGCAGGTTTTTTTCCAGATCCACCAAACCGTTCAATGAAGCAGACTCTCCGGTGAATTCATTCAAAGAGGCTTTGGAAAGAAATTCAACTGTTCCTGTTTCTGTCTTGAAAACCTGGGCCTTGATTTCATCAGGTTTTATCAGGAGAAAAAAGACCAAAGGAAAAATCAAAAACCCTTTCATCAAGTGAGATTGACTGTGAGTGTTTTGTTGTTCAGGCTGGTGGCGTAAGTTTTGAGAGGCTGTATCGCAGGACCCGTGAGGACAGTCCCTTCGGTATTGAACCGCGAACCATGACAGGTGCAGGTAAATACATTGCTTGCAAAAGTCCAGTTTCTGTCACATTGGGAGTGGGTACATACTGAAGTCAAAGCACTGAAAGTGTTACTTCCCAAATTGACAATCAATACTTTGGCGTCAATGACCAAAGCCCAGCCTCCGGTAGTTGCCAAAGCGGTGGCAAGGTCCAAATTTACTGTCACCGTACTGCTGGTTACTGTTATTCCGTTTCCTGACGCGGGAGGATTGTTGTTTCCGCCTCCGGGATTGGGATCGTCAGACGAACAACCTGTAAAAAAAGCTACGCCAAATAAAGACATGGCAGCTACTGCACCGGATTTTTTGATGAAATCCCTTCTTGCAGAGGACAATTCACCTGTTTTGACTTCAATGAGTGTTTTCATAAAATTGTGGAATTGGGACTGGATTTTAGTATTAAATCATTTAGTAAACGACAAACACAAACAATTGTTATTTAAAAAAAGAGATTCGGAAAATTTGGAAAAAACACATAAAGAAGATAGATAAATCACTCATTGCGGCCTAATCGAAATTTATTTGCCTAAAAATCTGCCGCTGACCATTACTCTTCCACCGATATCCAATTGCAAATTCAAAAGTCCCGGATTAAAAATACTTTCTTTTCAAAATTTCGCTCATGATGATAGCCTCTCTGACATTTTCAGGGTTTCTAAATAAGGTTTTGTATTTGTTTTCTTCCTCAATAGAATTCAATGACTCTACAGCAATGGAAGATTTGATACCAGTTACATGGCTGTGGATTCTCTCCTGATCTGCCAATTTGAACCTTTCCGGAAGCGCCCGCTCAGCAATTTCACCTTCATAACTTTCGTATCTCCTGATTTTTCTTTCTTCCTGAACAGGTTTCTGTTTGGGTTGTTCAAAAGTCCTGCCTTCCTGAACAGGTCTTGGTTTCTGCTGCTCAAATGTCCGTGTTTCACTTCTTTTGGGAAATTGCTCGGCAGATTTCCCCTGCCCGCTGCCCTGTAGGTCTTTTTCTCTTTGACCCTGACCTTGGCGGATTTCTTTCAAAAGGTCCTCAAATGAAACAGGTTTTCTTTGTTCCTGCGGATTATCGGGTGCACCTGGCTGATCCATTTCTTCCGGGTTACCTTTTTTTCTTGTCGCAGTATAAATGAAATATGCGATGATGGCGATGATATAAACAATGTTTCCTAAATCCACAGCTACCTTAATTTAATTTTACTAATATAAGTATTTTAACCATTTGGGTTGAAAATTAGGAGGAAAGGTTCTTAATGTTCATGTATTTCTCCTCATTATAATTTAGCAGGTATAGATTTTATTAATCAAACTTAAAATTACCAAGCACTGTGCCCTCGGTGTCCTGTGGTAGTTTATTCCTATCGATCCGCCCTTTGCGAACCATTGCGATACCTTTGGGTCCTTTGCGGTTAAAGAAAAAATACCTCACGCCGAGCAGCAGAGAAATCAAATGTTAAATGGAGGAAGTGATTTCCTGTGGTAAATCTCCTTATTCGTCCTTGATGGAATCCACCGGATTGGCCCAAGCTGCCCTGAGTGCCTGCGAACCTACTGTAATCAAAGCGATGAGCATTGTCAGACCTCCGGCCAAAGTAAAAGTCCAGACCGAAATTCCTGCCTTGTATGGAAATCCTGATTGCCATGCATCAAGGGCCCACCAGGAAAACGGAAAGGCCAAAACCAAAGCAATCCCTACCAAGATTACAAAATCCTTGCTGACAAGTTGGATAAGGCTTTGGCTGCTTGCGCCAAGTACTTTGCGAATCCCGATTTCCTTGGATTTTTGTTGCACGGTGTATGCTGCCAAGGCAAATAATCCCATGCAGGATATCAGGATCGCGATGATCCCTCCTACCAAAAACGCCTGCCCCAACTGCTGTTCCTGTTGGTATTGGGTGGCATACCGCTCATCTATGAAGAAATAGGCGAAGGGATTTCCGGGAAAAATCTCTTCATAGATCGCTTTGATCGATTCAAGATTTCCTTCCATCTGATCGCTGCTGACCACCATACTGAAATATCCCGATGCTTGGGAAGGCAAAAAAATCATCGGCATGATCTCTTCTTTGAGCGACATGTGGTGGTAATCCTTGACCACAGCCAAAATTTCGTAAGGCTCTCCCCACATGATACTTTGTCCCACTGCCGCCTCTGCGGATTCAAATCCAAATCCCAAAGCAGCATTTTCATTGAGCATGAGTTTCTTGGATTGTCCCCATCCCTGATTGGCTTCCTCCGGGGAAAAATTCCTTCCTGCCACCAAGGTCATGCCATAGGTGTCAATAAATTCATCATCCATGATCATCATGCCATAGGATTTGTCTTTGTCCTCCGGACGCGGTACCATGGGAGTTATTCCACTTGCAAAGAAATTATACCCGATTCCCGGCAAGGCATTGGAAGTACTCAATTTCTCCACAAAAGCCTGAGACTTGAGAGATGACTTGAATGCGGAAACTTTGGAAGCACCGTTTTCTCCCAAGTCACTTGGCCCATCTATCACAAGCTTCTGCGTGAGGTCCATTCCCAGGTTTTGGTTTTGCATAAAGCTGAGTTGGTCACGGATGGCGATGGTCCCGATGATGATGGTCACCGAAATCGCAAATTGTAGGATAACCAAGGTTTTCTTGAGGTTTTGGCTGCTTTTGGGTTGGAAGTTGATCTGAAACTGATGTCCAAACTTCCCGGAAAGAGCCACCACATAAAATCCTGAAAGGAGTGTGCAAAGCAATAAGATAGTGGTAATTACCAACCAAAAAGCAGGTTGGGCAAAGGCACCAAACCAAAGCGGTTGGCCGAAGAGACTTTCATAGGGTCCTTCGACGAGCTTGACGATCAAAAAGGACAAACCAAAAGCAACTAGCATCAACATCAAAGTCTCCATCATAAATTGCTGTGCAAGCTGCCAACTGTCGGCGCCTAACACTTTTCTCATCCGGATTTCCTTGATGCGGGTCAGGATGTTTGCCGCGGATAGGTTTAGGTAATTCACATAAGCGATCCCTACGATCATCAAAGCAATGGCTGCGAAAACCAACACAGTACCCATACTGCCTTGCGTTGGCAAAGGGTCCGACAGGGAATTGCCCAAATGGATCTCAGAAAGCGGCTGCAAGATGACAGTCTCGTCTTTTGCATCGGGGTTTTGTCTGATAAATTGGGTAATCTGATCGGCAACACCTTTATTGTCTGAACCATCTTTGAGGGTGACGAAGAGGTTGACAAAACCGGATTCCATTCCATTGGGATCCGCCCAATCGTTTCCATTGCGGTTGGCAGCATTCTCCAAAGTATGGATGGAAAGGAACATTTCCCCTTTGATATCCGATCGGACGGTAATGTCCTCCAAAATTCCGGTGACGGTATAGTCTGATTTCCCAAATTGGTTGCTGACCTGAACTGTTTTGCCTATCCCGTTTTCATTGCCAAAGAACTTCTTAGCCAGTTTGGATGAAATCACCGCCGTATTTGGCTGGGTGAGGTCAGCATTGCCGCTAGAGATCGGAAAGGAAAAGGACCTGAAAAAATCCCCATCCGCATACATCACCCAATCTTCCTTGAAAGATTCCTTGGTCTCGGGGATGATGACCAAACCACCTGCAATCTGATTGGCAAGAATATTGGCGGCTTTGATGTCGGTAAATTGGGATTCCAAGACCGCAGCATATCCCGGAGGAAGATAGACTTCAGGTTCATTGACCCCATCCGTCACCACAAGCCTGTAAATATTATCCTTGTTGGCATGGAAATCATTGTAGGTCCATTCAGATGCTACAAAAGAAAACAGCAAAAGGAAAGAACTTAGGCCCAAGACCAAACCGGTGAGGTTGATAAAAGTAAAAAGTTTTCTTTTGGATAGACTTCTCCAGGCAATGCGAAGGTAACTGTGGATCATGGGAGTATAAAATGAGGATTTGGGAAAAGGGACAAAATAGAAACAAGCATCAGTTGATATTGTTGGCTTTGCCAGTTCTATGCCACAGAAAGAGGCCTAAATTGAAAGAATTAAGCGATTTGTCCGCCTACGCACAATCTCTACCCGATCAACTTCGTCCGAATTCGGGCAATAGGTTAGTGAAAAAAATTGAATTCAACTTTTGATTGGAGAATGGTGAGTCGGAAGGATTTGTGAAAATGATTTCGAATTACAAATTCCTAAAATAAAAGGGTGGAATTGTATGCCGATAACTACCGGCATCCACCCGGTCCAAGGACAGCCGTATATACTACTCCCAGCCAGGGCTATGTTCCAGCCAAAAAAAACCTTCTAAAACGAGTCAGGAAGGGCTGAAAAACCAATTACAATATGACTTTTTGAACGTGAAAACGAATTTGAAAAGATTTTTCGAGATTTTCGAAAGTGCAAATATCCCTAAAACTTCGACTCAATCCCCATAGGAACTTCACCGGTTTAGTGCAACAGCGGTTTCACGCTTGGCTTTACAAGGCACACGAAACTTTGGTTGTTATGTGACGTTTTTCCATTAAAGATAATATTCTTGGAGTTCAACTCTTGGTCTTTTAATATGATTAAGCGCGCTCGATATTCCATTCAGAAATATTTTTATATGTAAATATTCATCTTCTACAGTTTTTCTTGAAATTACGGTTTTTAATAAATCTCCTTTCGATACAGGATTCCAATACAATGGATTTTCATTTTCGGTAAAACTTTTATCATAAATTAACTTATTTTCTTCGCTCAAATATTCTCTATCAAATGAATATGCTATTAAACCATCTTCTAAACTTAAAATAAAATTATGCCTATATTCGTTTTCAATATTTTCATAAATATCATTGAAGTTTTCGGTGAAGTTATAATCAATTTTTTTACAAACAAGAAATGTAATTAATTGAGAATCTTCTCCTTTAATTTGACTAATCAAATCATTGTCTAACTTTTTTTGATTAGATAGCTTTATAAGTACTTCCTTTAACTCACTTTTTGAACGAATTATAGACTTCACTTCTCCAATTGCGTAAACAGATTCAATAGGGAAAAATCTTAATATTCCGTCATTGATTACTGGTGTGTTGTTTTTGTTAAAAAGTATTAAATCACTTTGAGTGCTCACTTTGTTTTTAGACGTGATGATGAAACCATCTTTTATATCTATACTTTCATTAATAATCGTTTTTAACAAATCTGATAATACTCTTTCTCTATATACGCCAAATTCTTGTGGGTGAAATAGTTTGTCTTCAATTTTAAATATTGATTCGCTATCTTCCATGAATACTGACCTGAAAGTATCAAGTTTTCTGTTTAAGATTTTATTAAAAATATCACTTGCCATATATTAGCGAATTTGGTTAAAATGTCACATAACGTTTGCAGTATGGCAAGTAAGGGATTTCGGGCGATTCACTTGCAAGTTGCACGAAAGTTCGAGCGTACCACAAACCTTCGATTATCACTAAAATCTTTATTTGCTATACTGCGTGTTGTGTGCCGTAATTATTTTATTGTCAACACTATTTTCTTTGTTTCTAAATATTCATCAACTACTCCCATCTTAAATGTTTCAACTTGTACCTCAATTATCCCAGTTCCAGTAAATGTTATAGGCATGTCAGCATTCTTACCTACAGCCATTCCCTTGATTTCGTTACCATTAGTAGGCACTCCAAACCAATTTGTCTGTTTTGTTTCTTCAGTTGCCCAAGTTACATTTCCGTCAATTTTATTCATTTTTAACTTTATCAACAATTCTATTTCGGATGGAAAAATTGCAGAGAAACTATATGTCTGTGCCTTATTAATTTCAGTATTTGATTCCTTTGCTAATAGGTTATCACCAAAATCTCCTTTTATGGGATATGAAATATCTAATGTCGTTTCGAAATCAAAACTATCGATGAATGTTGTAATGTGCTTTTCAAAAGCAGGAATTTTAATACTTAGTCCTAAGGTATTGTAATATTTCTCCATGTTAATCCTTACAGATGAAGTATCTAATAACTTTGCATTATTAATTAATTCCGATTGAATATTTGCGTTATCTATTTTTCCATTATCTCCAAAGTCTTCTTTAAAGTCAGCCAATAATTTACTCAACTCGGCAACGGTATTTCTCCCTTGAATTATACAAGATAGTGCTATAAGAATCCCGTTTTCACTATCTTGACTGCTTAGATTTAGGTTTTCAAAATCTCTTACGGTATCGGTTCTTATTTGGAATATTGCTAATAGTTCATTTTGGGCAAGTATTTTAGCGGTATCGTAGTTTTCTCCTTTTTTGATAAGTGTTTTTAACCTATCAATTATGAGGTGGGTCATAATATTTACATTAACACTTCTTTTAACTGAAATATCAGATAAGGACTTCAACATCAACCTTGACTGGGACAGGCTACCAAGAACCTCATTGAAATAGAACCCGTCAGCTGTTATCTCAATTTTTGTTGATTTTAATTCTATATCTGCAACATCAAACTCACCAAGATCATTTTTGAGTTCTAAATTAAAATTTCTTCCAGTTTGAGTTAATGATTCTGTCAATTCAGAAATTTCAATCTGACTACCTTTAACATAAGGTCCTTTTTGGGCAACTCCGGAAATCGAATATTTATTAATCGAGTTATCAAATTCTTCTGAGCAAGAATATAAAATTCCAATCCCAATTAACAATCCGAGTAAAATAATCTTTGTTTTCATATTTATTGATGTTTGGTAATGCGTATTCTTGTCATTCTGGCACACAACGTTTGGCTTTATTCTATTATATGGAAAAGCATCCATATAGCATGCTTTTCCTAATATTGTGGAAATAACCCATTTGTCAAACTTACCTTTTCTTTTACAAACAAAAAATCCTGTGATTGGGGTATTTTTAATAATGAAAGAAAAAAAATGGGTTTCCAAAAATAAAAGGGTAGAATTGCATGCCGATAGCTATCGGCACCAACCCAGTCCAAGTGATTTTAAAAATCAAACAAATCACTCATAAAGCTTTTCTTCTTTTTGTAACGGTAATCTTGATCTTTGGTATAGTATTGTTTTTCAGGAGAAATGACCTGACGGACAGCCACAACGGGCTGCGAAGAACGTTCAATTATTTTATCAAGTTCTCCCCTATCAAGCCATACGCCACGACATTCAGGACAATAGTCGATCTCCACACCACTCCGGTCGGTCATTACTAGCGCAACATTACAATTTGGACATTTCATAAGTTATCTGATTATGGTTTTTGGAATATTTTCTAAAGAAAAGATGAGTCGTACTAAAGCCATTTAAATCTGAAAAGATATTTGGCTATCCTATCAAGCTTTTTGTTAAAAACACAACGGATAGCATTGGAGTAAGGTTTGCGCTAAGAATGGGAAAAGAGCAGATAGAGAAAAATCCTGAAAAAAGTACAGGTCATTTCAGAAACAGTTGAGAAGATATCGGGATTTCAAATCCCAAAAATATAAGGATGGAATTAAATGCCGATAGCTACGGCACCACACAGTTCAGTTTTAATCTGAAATACTTCCCCCAAAGGGGGCCATGTGCTGTCCCACGAAACTAAAACGTTGAACAAGGTAAAACTTAAAGCCAACTTGTAACGGCACCATTGCAGAAACATTTTGTTGCCAGCCGTAGGTCTCCTTTTTCAATCGTCCTAACTATTAATCTTTTTTACTTTGGCGCCATTGTAAAAAAGGTGTCATGCTAAGTAAAACAAAAGAAGCAATTGATAACATGTCTCGTGTCAAAAAGTTCTTTTCAGCCTGACTTTTCATTTCTTCCAAAGTCGTCAACTGGTCGCTTGTTAAATTTTTTGAGTTAACGCTTTGAATGTACTGATTTATTGGAATTTGCTGAATAACTGTTAGCACCATGTCCGAAAGCAAGAGAGCAAGACAAACCAAGATAATCCAAAAAGTTGTCGTCTTCCACTCCTTTATAAAAAGTAATATGTTAAGAGCATACAATCCTAGAAAAATCTGACCGAAAATTGGCATTCGCTGTCCCATGAATCCGTCTAGGATTTGCCAATAGCTCGTGTACTCTGCCACAGTCATCTTACTCACAACTGGTGCCATGACTCCAGCAAAATGGATTCCTGCATATAGTCCCGTCATTACAATTAGTAGATAAAGTGTCACCTGTCTAACGGTTGAAAGAATGTTAGTCTTCATTGTATTATAGTTTTGCTTTATATGAATTAAAATTTGTCGCTCGTTTGCTAGTCGTCAACCTATGGCAGGCAATGTTTTGCTTTATTCTATAATTGGTGAATGCATCCAAATAGCATGCTCTCTCTAATATTGTGGAAATAACTCCAATATCAAAATTACCTTTTCTTTGACAATCAAAAACCCCTTGATCAGGGTATTTTTACTAAAGGCAGAAATAGATTTATTTGGCATAAGACTTTGCGCCCTTTGCCAAACCTTGAAGGTCATTGCGGTTAAAAAAATATCCAGCTTCTGGAGAAGCAAGATAACAATCCCTCCTCCTCTTGACCATTTCCTCCGTGCTCTCAGTGTCCTCTGCGGTTAAAAATCAATACCCTTTGCCCCCCCTTTGCGAAACCTTGGCGGCCATTGCGGTTAAAGATTTGGAATGTTTGTGGAGACACAAACATTGGCGACGGAAGCAGGATAACAATCCCTCCTTCCTCCTGACCATTTCCTCCGTGCTCTCAGTGTCCTCTGCGGTTAAAAATCAATACCCTTTGCACCCCTTCGCGAAACCTTGGCGGCCATTGCGGTTAAAGATTTGGAATGTTTGTGGAGACACAAACATTGGCGACGGAAGCAGGATAACGATCCCTCCTCCTCCTGACCATTTCCTCCGTGCTCTCATAGTCCTCTGCGGTAAAAAGGGATATAAAATGAATAAAGGGCGTAAAAACGCCCTTTATTCATTGCTGATCAGAGTATAAACCAAGAAACCCATGGTCTCCTGTTTGGCGGATCATTTGGCTCCAGGTTTTGTCTCGATCGTCACCGATTTAATTTTGCCGGTGAACTTTTCTTTATCCGCATAAGCCGGATTTACCGGGGTGTTTTCATCAGTTCCGACATCGGCTGACTCATCTATTCCAAAGGTATTGCTGTTGGTCTTTTCAATTCTTCCTTCACCGATTTTCTCCCCATTCATTGAAATGGTGACGATACCACCGCCTCCACGACCACCGTCATAGGCAAAATCAAGTTTGATGGTATGTTTGCCAGCTTCCACTTTTTGTTTGGAGGTGACCGAATACTTTTCAAGTCCCACCCAATTATAGAAATAGGTTAGTTTTCCATTTTCCATGTAGAATGACCATCCGCCAAAGTCCCCGCCCTGACAGATGATAACGCCGTTGGCATTGGCAGGAACATCCACTTCAGCTGTAATGGACAGGGAAGTGTTTTTTACATTGATGAAAGCATTTTCAGGAATACCCTTTGCCCCTTCATAAAGTACGAGTTTGGTACGGCCGTTCATGAGGTCAGGTCTACCGGCAATCACCGGATCGAAGCGCTCGATGCTGCGGTCGTCTATAGGCAACACATTATATTTCAATGCTTCTTCCATAAACTTCTTTTTCAGCTCTTCGAGTTTCTCGGGATTTTGTTCCGCAAGGTTATTGGCCTGGCTGAAATCTTCATCCACATTATATAATTCCCAGATATCTTCCTGAAGTGGACGCCTTGGTTGGCCTTCCCACGGTGCTTTATGGATGGTACCTGCATACCATCCTTCATGGTAAATGGCCCTGTTGCCGATCATTTCAAAGTATTGGGTTTTGCGGGTGTCTGCCGCTGCGCCATTGTCAAAGGAATAATTCATGCTGACACCTTCAATCGGTCTTTGGGCTATGCCATTGACAATTTTAGGCGAAGGGACTCCCACTGCCTCATAAATGGTCGGGGCCACATCTATAACATGATGAAACTGGGAACGAACTTCTCCCTTTGATTTGATACCGGCCGGCCAATGAAGTACCATGCCATTTCGTGTACCTCCAAAATTTGAAGCAACCTGCTTTGTCCAGGTAAATGGCGTATTTCCAGCCACGGCCCATCCTGCAGCAAAATGGTTGTAAGCATGCTCTGAACCTAGCTTGTCAATTACTTTCATTTGCATATCGAGAGTTTCTTGGACACCGTTGAAGTAGGTATTCTCATTGAACATTCCGATCATTCCGCCTTCAGCGCTTGAGCCGTTGTCACCGACTACATAAAAGAAAATCGTGTTTTCCAACTCACCGCGTTCCTCAAGGGCTTCTACCAATCGGCCAACCTGGCTGTCAGTATGCTCTGCAAACCCCGCAAACACTTCCATCTGCTTTTCAAACAGCTTCTTTTCATCTGCAGTTAGTTTGTCCCAATCCTTAATGGCCTCAGGCTTTGGGGCGAGTACTGTATTTTCAGGAACTACGCCCAATGCTTTTTGTCTTGCCAATGTTTCTTCGCGGACCTTGTCCCAACCTTGGGAAAATTTTCCTTTGTATTTTTCAATGTATTCCTTTGGCGCATGGTGTGGTGCGTGGGTAGCTCCTGTAGCAAAATAGACATAAAATGGTTTATCAGGAGTAAGAGATTGCTGCGTGTTCATCCATGCGATGGCCTGGTCGGTCATGTCATTTGTAAAATGGTAATTTTCGTCTTTTACATTTGGATAGACACGGGTCGTCCCATCGTAAACCATTGGATGCCATTGGTTGGTTTCTCCTCCGATAAAGCCATAAAACTTATCAAAACCGGAATGCGAAGGCCAACGATCGTAAGGACCGGACACAGAACCTTCCCAAGGTGGCGTTTCGTGGTATTTTCCAAATGCCGCAGTGCTGTAGCCATTCAGCCTCAGAACTTCAGCTACAGGAGTGATGGTCTGTGGACGGATCCCGGTATTGCCCGGGAAAGCCGTAGCGACTTCCATGATGGCACCTGCATTATTGGAGTGGTGGTTATACCCTGTGAGTATGGCTGTTCGTGTAGGTGAACACAAAGCTGTCGTGTGAAAACGGTTGTACTTCAATCCGTTTGCTGCCAGTTTTTCCAAAGTAGGCATGTGGATGGGACCGCCGAAAGCACTGGAGTGTCCGAAGCCGATATCATCAATCAACACTACGACTACGTTGGGTGCATTTTCGGGTGCATTTACCTGAAACCTTTTTGGTGCAGTTGCATTGCGTGCATCGAGCTCGTTGATTGCCGGATAAATCGGTTCTTGGATCGGAAGAATAGAACGGTCCAAAACCCCAGAATCCTGTGATATTATTTCATTCTCTTGGGTTGGTGGATTACAAGCAACCGCTGTAAATAAGGCTATTGCAAAAAAATAAATTGTGGTTTTTTTCATTTTTTCCAAATTTAGGTTTGTCGATTATTTAAACTGTTTGGGATGTTTTCTAAAGTTATCATTTATCCAAATAATTTGATGAATTGGAAATAAATTTTACTTAGAAAAAAATTGAATTAACCTCAAAACACCAAACAATCTCTCCTGATTGCTTACTATTTCAATTTAAAAAGAATCCTTTCCTTCCCAAAAGGAAAAATAGCTTGTTGATTATGGATTTACTAAAATCAGGAAGAGTCTCTCAGGGATAATTCATTGTAACCTTGGAATAACCTTGGCGGCCATTGGTGTGAAAAAAAAACACCACAGAGTTCACAGTGTACACAGAGAAAAAAAGAGTAAACTTGGACCATTGCGATCCCTGCGAAACCTTGGCGACCATTGCCGTGAAAAATAAAACACCACAGTGTGCACAGAGAAAAAATAGAGTAAGCTTGGACCATTGCGATCCTTGCGAAACCTTGGCGGCCATTTGCGGTTAAAAAAAAACACCACAGAGTTCACAGAGTGCACAGAGAATAAATAAAGTAAACTTTGACCATTGCGATTTTTTCAAAAATTTGGCGGCCATTGCGGTGAAAAAATATCAGACTTTAGGAAGCGAAGAAGAATCTGATCCTCCCCGGCGGACCAGAGTGACGGCCGTTTTTTCTGCGTCAATCTGCGGCATCTGCGGGAGAATTTTGAAACAAGAAAGAACAATAGATCCTGCTTATGGAGAAGCAGGATAAAGCACGTTGAGAATAAAAAATCCTTTTATTTTTCAGTTATTTCATTCGGTTGTTTGAAATGTAAGTCGAATCAAATTCAATCTGTTAGGCTTTTCTATTTTCCAATTCATTAATCCGTTCAATTGGATTCTCGGTTTCAACTTCGGTAATTTCATAGTCAGATATAGATAATTCAGATTTGTTAATAATTTTCAAGTAGTCGTTTAAAATCCTTTTTTCTACTAAGATTTTCCCGCCACCAAATTTATGTCTGTCAGACATATCTTTTTTTATTCCCGAAATCCAATATTCATCTCCACTTTCCAAGTCAAAGTAATTTCCATTTATTCCTTTTCCATTCAAACTCTGAAATGCTTTTCCATCAAAATAGATTGTCTTTCCGCTTTTCGAGAAAGATAATAATCCAATCCAAGCAGGTCCATTGTCTGAGAATCAACTTTTTAGTTCTATGTATCTTATTTCATTTCTCATTATTTTACAAATGTTAGATAAGGTTTTCCTTTCTTCAATAATATGGGAAAGCATTCCTTTTTAACTTGCCTTCCAAAATATTGTGGAAATAATCCCAATATCAAACTTACCTTTTCTTTAACAAACAAAACACCCCGTGATCGGGGTATTTTTACAAAAGGAAGAAATTTATTTTTGGGGAATAAGACTTGGCGACCATTTGCGAAACCTTCGCGACCATTGCGGTTAAAGAAATATAGGGCTTCCGAAGATTTAGGATATAAAATTTGAATGTTTGTGCAGACACAAACATGGGCTATAGATTTAGATTTCTCTCTGCGTTCGAAATGACAAGGGGAAGGTTTTTACTTCAATCAAACATTGCTCAACATGATACCGTCCTCTGTGTTCTCCGCGAGCTCCGTGGTAAAATCATTAATCCCCATTTGCGAACCTTGGCGAAACCTTGGCGACCATTGCGGTTAAAAAATATCGGGCTTGAGGATAAGAAGGATAAAGAATTTGAATGTTTGTGCAGACACAAAAATGGGCATCAAGAATCAAAATCTATCTTCAACCCAAATCCATCAAAATCCTTAAGTTTTCTTTGACCTTTTCCGCGGTAGCCCTGTCCACCTCTCCTATCTTTTCCAAAAGTCTATTGTTATCTATTGCCCTGACTTGATCAATCATGACATCACAATCTTCTATGAGGCCAAATTTTGCTTTCTTGAGGTGAACCCTTAAAATCTCTGCCTCGGGCTTTACATTGGTTGTAATCGGACAAATGATAGTAGAGGGATGTTCCTTATTGAGCAAATCGGTCTGAATGACAATGACAGGTCTGACTTTACCTGCCTCTGTTCCCCTTCTTGGGTTCAGGTCAGCAATCCAAATTTCAAATTGCCTGACCTTCATCGAACAGTTTTTCGAATTCAGCTAAAACTTCCAAAGAGTCCTGTGCTACGATTTTTGATTCCTTGCTTAACTGTTCTGACAATAGTCTCCGTTTATGAAGTCTGTTGTAAAATTCAATCGCATCGTTGATATACCTGTTTCTGTTCTTGTTGCCTTTTGAAATGATAAGTTCAGTCTCCTGAAAAATATCGTCTTCAAGCTTCAATGAAAGGTTTTTCATAGTTAAAATATTTATTTAAAGGTATATACTTTTGATATATACTACAAGTTTTAAAAATTCAAATAATCAAAGAGAATTACGGTTTCTTTTTTTTCTGTACCAACAAAACACCCCGTGATCGGGGTATTTTTACTAATGGAAGAAATTTATTTTTGGGGAATAAGACTTGGCGACCATTTGCGAAACCTTGGCGGCCATTGCGGTTGAAGAAATATAGGGCTTCCGAAGATTCAGGATATAGAATTTGATTGTTTGTTCAGGCACAAACATGGGCTATAGATTTAGATTTCTCTCTGCGTTCGAAATGACAAGGGGAAGGCTTTAGTCACGATTCAGACCTTACTTTGGAAACTATCCTCCTCATTTCTCTTTCTATATTTCCCAGAGCACTCTGAGAACTCTGAGGTAATTAAATTGGATAGATTTCTCTCTGCGCTCGAAATGACAAGGGGAAGGTTTTAGATCAAATTAATTCATGTTTTTGATTCTACAATTCTCACCCATGCATCCTCTGTGTACTCTGTGAGCTCCGGGGTTAATTTAATTTGACTTCAAAGAATCCACCGGATTGGCCAAAGCAGCTTTGACGGATTGGAAACTGACGGTCAGCCAAGCAATTGCCAAGACCGAGATGCCGGAAATCAGGATGATCCACAGGTTGACATTGATCCTGAAAGCGAAATTCTGTAACCACCATTTTTCCATCACCCACCAAGCCACCGGAACAGCCAATACAAAGGCGATCAAAATCATCTTGGTAAAGTCCTTGGAGAGCATCATCACCACTCCACCAACAGAAGCCCCCAAAACCTTCCTCACTCCTATTTCCTTGGTACGGAGGCTTGTGATATATGCCGACAACGCAAACAATCCGATACAGGAAACGAAAATCGCCAAAACAGAGAAGATCGAAAAAATCCTGCCTGTCTGCTGTTCCTGACGGTATTGGTTGTTGAGACTTTCATCCAAAAAAGAAAACTTGAAAGACTGTTCAGGTGCTATTTCTTTCCATTTGGATTCGATGGAGGCAATGGCGGCTTGGGTTTCATTGGCTTTGATCCTTGCAAAAACATACTGTCCGCCGATGTTCGCCCCAAAACTCTCTGTATTCTGCAGCACCAATGGAGTGATTTCATCCCTCAGCGAGATAAAGTTAAAATCCCTTACGATGCCAATGATGGTCCGTGCAATGGTGATATTGCCATCAGGAGTATTTTGGGTTTCCAGGAGTTTGGCACCAATCGGATCATCCATCCCCATGACTTTGACTGCTGTTTCATTCAGCAAAACATAAAGCGAATCATTGGTTGCTTCCGAGAAACCTTTTCCCGCCACAACTTCCAAACCCAAAGTTTCTGAAGCGCCATCTGCGACGACCATGGATTTGGTGGTTAGGATCTCGGCGGAACCTTCGGGTTGGAACTGTATCCCAAAGAAGGTGGATTCCTGCCCCGGTGAGGCAAAAGAGATGGCTGCACTTTCAACCTCGGGCATATTTCTGAGTTCTTCGACAAAGGTTTGGAGATTTTGAGGTCCAAAGCTAAATCCCCTCTCTACTACCAGGACATGTTCCTTATCAAATCCCAACGGAACCTGCTGCATGTATTTCATCTGATCACGGATCACCAATGTCCCGATGATCAAAATGATTGAAATCCAAAATTGAAAAACCACCAGACCGTTTCTGATCCACTTTCCTTTTTGGCTACCGGTAAACTGTCCTTTCATGACATCGACAGGTTTGAAAGAAGAAAGTACCATCGCCGGATACAGTCCTGCCAAAAGACCTACAAAAAGAACAATGCCGATAATAGCAAGTATGGAAGTAATATCGAAGGGAAAATGGAGGTTCCTTTCGGTCAATCCATTGAAGGATGGGATCGCAAACTGCACAATGACCAAAGCCAGAAAAACCCCGACAGCACTCAAGATGACGGCTTCAGTCAAAAACTGCCTCATCAGCTGCGTCCTTAGTGAACCCATCACTTTTCTGATGCCAACTTCCTTGGCCCTTTCTGCGGACCGGGCAGTAGCGAGGTTCATAAAGTTCACACAGGCAATACCAAGAATCAAAAATGCCACTGCGATCAAAATATAAACCGAATTGATATTGCCCGAAGGCTTCATCTGTCCCTCTAGGTAGGTGGGAAAAAGGTGGATGTCATTCAAAGGCTGTAAAAAATACCGGTATCCGTTTCCTCCTTTTCTATATTCTTCCCATGATTTGCCCAATTCACGTTCGATCTGACCTGCTGCATACTTGTCGACCAATTGGGGAATGTTTGCTTCCAAAGATTTTGGATCGGCACCGTCACGGAGTTTAAAGTATGTGTAGGCAGAAAAACCTGTAAAATTCTCTTGTTGGAGAAAAGGAAAAGCCACGTTGGAGACTATTGCACTGAATTTGAAATGGGAATTGGTTGGCAAATCCTTCAAAAGAGAGACCACCGTAAATTCCTGATTTTCCCCTACCCTGATCAACTTTCCGATGGGATCTTCCTCACCAAAATACCTTTTGGCAAATTCCTCCGTCACCGCCATCTCACTTCCAATTGAAAGCAAGTTTTCGGTTTTTCCTTTGAGAATTGGAAAATCAAAGACTTTGAAAAAAGCACTGTCTCCTGCCAAAATCATTTCTTCATCAAAGCGCACCTCTTCCTCCCTTTGGTTTTTGTAAGTCAATTCGACATCAGGAAATCTCGAAGCGATGGTGGCTTCTTCTATATCTTCAAAGGTTTGCTTTGCCACACCGGCAAATGAATGTGGAATGATAGAATAGTACGTAGAATGGTTTGGATAAATCCTCTCCAAAGACATCCTGTAAATCCGGTCATGGTCTTTAAAAAACCTGTCGTAAGAAAATTCATTTTGGATAAAAAGTACGATCAGCACACAACTTGCCACCCCAACTGCCAGTCCCAAAATATTGATGAAAGTGTACACTTTCTGCTTCAAAAGACTTCGGACTGCGATTTTGACGTTGTTCTTGAGCATGGCTTTTTGGTTATTTGGTTATTGGTTAGTAGGTAAATGGAGATTGAAATATGGTAGATACATGGCAGAAATAGATTGAAATATTTTTAAAATGGATATTTGATATTCAGTCCATAGACCACAGTCGACAGTCCATAGCCACTACAATGGATTTTCAATCCGAGTTTTTTTTATGGGTTTGTTGCAAGAAAGCGTACGTAAATATTCATGGATATTAATTTCCAAAATTGCTGTGATTATGGAAAATTCTATCGCCGAAGGCATTATTTCCATTTATATCGCGCAGCATATTTCAATCATATTTCACAAAGTATATATCATTTAACTACTCCGCCTTAAGTGAATCCGCGGGGTTATCAGAAGCAGCTCTCCAAGATTGGATAGCGATAGTCAGCCAGGCAATCAGAATTGCAACAGCAGCCGTGAGTACAAAAAACCCAACCTGCATCTGTACCTTATTTGCAAACTGTTCCAGCCAAGTACCCATGATATAATACCCAATCGGCAAAGCCAAAACAATAGCGACAATTACCGGCTTTAGGAAATCCTTGGTCAATTGATGGACAATGGAAAGAGGACTTGCGCCCATCACTTTTCGGATTCCGATTTCCTTTCTCCTTCCCTCTGCCATAAAGATGGACAAGCCAAGCAAACCCAAACTTGAAATCAGCAATGTCAACAATGCGAAAAGTCCCAACAAGTTGCTCAGTCTTGTTTCCCTGTCATATTGCCTGACAAGACTATCTTCCAAAAGCGAATACTCAAAGGGAATTGACGGATTGATTTCTTTCCATTTGGAAGACAAGGCTGCTGTGGCTTGTGGAATATCTTCGCTGTTGATTTTGACCAAAAGGTGCGAACTGTTATCGGAAATCCCGTTTTGAACAGGCGCGTAAATGGTTGGCTGTATCGCAAACCGCAAGTCAGAGGTTTGATAATCTTTGACCACACCGACCACATTTCCACGAAAATCCATAAAACGTTCTCCGTTTTCTTCTGTAAATACTTCTATCGGTTTTCCCAGGGTTTGTTCAGGAGAAAGCCCCATCATTTTGGCAAGTGATTCATTGATGATAAATCCACCATTTCGGATCGCAGGAAAAATTTCCCTCATTTTGAAAGCATCCCCTTTGTCGTTGAATTCAGAAGAAAATTCCCTTCCCGCAACCATCTCCACACCTATGGTCTCAAAATAATTGAAGTCAACATACTGTTGGTTGATCCAATTCTGGTCATTCGGATTTTGACCTTCATAGGAAATTTGGGGACCCCAACCTGCATCTACTCCCGGCCGGGCACTTGATCCAAGGACATTTTCGACAAATGAAAACTGCTTGTAAGCGTTGGTGAGACTTTCCCTATTTGATCGTGATACTTCCCCCATTGATATTGCAATGATGTTTTCCCTATCAAAACCCAAATCAGCTTTGCGCATATAAGATTGTTGGAAATAGGCCACCGTGGCGCAAAACACCAAGATTCCCGACATCACAAACTGCAGCACAACCAAGCTCTGTCTCAAGGCACTCTTATTGGACTGAAAAGTAGTTCCCTTCAAAATCAGATTTGGCTTCAATCCAGAAAGGTACAATGCCGGAAAAAATCCCGACAAAAAGGTCGAAACCGCCAAAGTGATCAAAAGAAACATCCAAACTTGACGGTCCGCAAAAAGGTTGAAAGGAATCTCCTGTTGCAGCAATCCGGAGAACACCGGCAACAATATCTCAACCAGAACCAGTGCCAAAACCATTGCGAACACATTGACGAGAAATGATTCCGTAAAGAACTGCAGGACCAATTGTGATTTTTTGGCGCCTGTCACTTTCCTGATTCCGATTTCCTTCATCCGCTTGATGGCACGGGCCGTGGAAAGGTTGATGAAGTTGATGCAGGCCAAAATCAAAATAAAAATTCCAATGCTTAAGAAAATGTAAACAGTGGACTTGGGTGTACTTGGACTCAGTTCACTTTGATAGGAATTGTCCAAATGGATGTCTGTGATAGGCTGTAAAAATGGTATGTACTTTTTGGCTTCCTCCTCTGACCTTGCTTTTTTGGAAGCTTCCAAGGTGCCACTGTTGACAAAATGGACATCGGAAGGGTCTTTCAATTTTACATAGGTGTAACAATACGGCCACCAAAAACTCCCGAATTCAGCAGTCAGCGGATAGCTTTCTGTGGCTTTGAAAGAATTAAGAGAAGTGATAAAATCAAAGTCCAGGTGTGTATTTGAGGGTAAATCTTTCAAAACGCCTTTGACAACAAATTCAAAATCACCTGTCGAGATCAAACTTTTACCAATCGGATCCTCCTTACCAAAGTATTTTTTGGCCATGGATTCAGTCAACAAAATCTGAAATGGATCATCCAAAACTCCTGTTGTGGTTCCACTCAGCAATGGAAAATCAAAAACCTCAAAAAAACCTTCATCCGCAAAAGTGAATTTTTCTTCCCTAAAACTCTCTCCCTGATTTGGCCCATCGGCAGGTCTGAGGTAGGTACTGGTACGATGGATCCTGACTGCACTTTCAACCTGGTCAAATTCTTTCACCATCATTGGAGCCACTGCGCCACCGGTCCATGCCCAATTTTGGTTTCCTTCCACCTTTTGGGCGACTCTGAATATCCTGTCAGAATTGGTATGAAAATGGTCATAACTCAATTCCTGCCTCACAAAGGCCAATAAAATCAGACAACAAGCCAAACCTATCGCCAAACCAAAAATGTTGATGACAGAAAAAGATTTTTGCCTTTTGATATTTCTCCAGGCGGTTATAAAGTAGTTTTTAATCATGATTGATTGGTTTGTGGTTAATGGAAATATGGTTATTGGTTATTTGGTTAATGGATTTTGAAATAAGGTAGATATATGATAGAAATAAATGGAAATAATTTTGAAATGGATATTTGATATTCAGTCCATAGACCACGGTCGACAGTCCATAGCCGCTACAATGGATTTTCAATCCGAGTTTTTTTTTATTGGTTTGTTGCAAGGAAGCGTACGTAAATATTCATAGATATTAATTTCCAGAATTGCCGTGATTGAGGAAAATTATATCGCCGAAGGCATTATATCCATCTATATCGCGCAGCATATTTCAATCATATTTCGCAAAGTGTATATCTACTTTATTTCGCGAAGTATATTTCAATTTTCTTCTATTTCAACCTTGAATGCCTCTTTTCCACAAATGTTATCGGGACAAACTGTTCAGTGGGAGCTCCGATGTAATACAGCATCCAATTGGGGTCATGTTTAGAGAGCATTTCTGAAATGCAATCTGCACGGTGGCCCTGCGGATTTTGACAATCATCCCAAAAAAACAATTCAACCTTGTAATGAAGGGATTGCTTTTGGTTGTTGATAGTCACCTCAATGTTGATGTCCTGCTTTCCAGAACCTGTAGGAATGGGTATAGCGATGTGGGTCATGATGGAGGGGGTTAATTGGTTAATGGTTATTTGGTTATTTGGTTATTTGGTTAACTGAGATTGAAATAAGGTTGAAATAGATTGATAAGTTGAAATATTTGACCCTTTAGGCTTACAGGAAGATATTCATGGATCCCCCTATCGGGATAGATATTGATGGATATTAAAATCCAAAACAGCCTTGATTTATTAAACCTATATCGCCGAAGGCATTATATCCATTTATATCGCGAAGCATATATCATTCAATTATTCTGATTTCAATGCCTTGACAGGATTTGACCATGAAGACTTGATAGTCTGTGCAGTTACTATAAAGACCGAGAAGAGAATTCCGATGAAAATCGCAACTATGAAAATCCAAATACTCATCTGCGTTTTGACAGCAAAATCATTGAGCCACTGCTGCATCATGTAATAGCTTACAGGAAGTGCCAAAACGATCCCAATGACTGTAATGCTGAGGAATTGCTTGTTGAAAAGCATGGAGATTTCCATGGTTGTGGCACCTAGGACTTTTCGGATTCCTATTTCTTTGATCCTGCTTGCGATAGTCAATGATGCCATGGCAAATAACCCCAATCCCGCAATGATGATGGCCAAAATAGCTGCTATAGAAACCAAAGTCCTTAAGCTTTGGTCTTGGGTATATTGCTTGGCTATGGTGTCGTCCAAGAAACTGTAATTAAACGGATCGGAACCATAGAGCGCTTTCCAAATGACATTTATTTTGGAAACAGTAGCAGGTATGTCTTTTGATTGTATTTTGACAAAAATCTTAGGCGCCATATTATCGGACATCATCAGCATATTTAATCCGGGAAAAAAATTTTCATGGGCCATAACCAAGATGGCCGGAGATATATCCCTATACAAACTTTCAAAATGAAAATCACTGACCAAGCCAATGGCCCTGTTTTCAGGAAATCCCCTTTTGCTTTCCAAGGAATTACCAAAAACCGAATCCCATCCCAAAGCTGTCCTCATGGATTCGTTCAGGATAAAACCACCTGTTCTGTCAGATGGAATGCTTGCCAGGAAATTCCTTCCTTCGATAATATCCAGCCCGAAAACATCCGCAAAATCCTCGTCCACAATATTGATCCTGAATTCAATATTTTTGTCCTCGGGTGTATCAAATCCTGCACTGAACCAAGTATTGTCGCCATACATAGAAGTAGCCATGGACACTTTTTCTACTTCGGACATTTTTTGGACTTCGTTCTTGAAAACTTGCCCATATTCAAATCCCTTAATGATAAAATCGCCCAAACCCTGAGATGCAGGCGGGGGAACATTGACTTGAAGAATTGCTGTATGGTTGATTCCAAGCTCATGGTTTTCGATTGTTTTCATCTGTCGGTACATGATGAGTGTACAGGTAATCAGAAAAATGGAAATGAAAAACTGAAAACCGAGAAGTGTCAAACGGAGGCCTTGTTTGCCGAACTTGAGGTTCATGCTCGATTTCAATACCTCCACCGGCTTGAATGATGTAAGGAAAATCGCAGGATAAAAACCTGCCAACAAGGAGATGAAAACCCCGAGTCCTAAAATGATCAGGACCTGAACCGGCAAAAATGAAATGGCCAAGCCTGTATCCATCAATTTGTTGAAAGTAGGTAAGAAGAGTATTGCAACGACGATTCCTAAGACCAAGGAAACAAAAGTGATCAGGATGGATTCTGCCATAAACTGACCAAACAACTGCCCGTTACCTGCCCCCATAGACTTTCTTACACCAACTTCCTTGGCACGGCCTGCAGAACTTCCAATCGCCATGGTTGTAAAATTGATACAGGCAATCAAAATGATCAAAAAGCCGATGGCTCCCAAAATCCATAGAATCCGTGGATTCAGAACGGCTGCTGTTCCTCCCGGTATGTCGGTATTTAGGTAAATATCCATCAGCGGCTGAAGCGAAAAAGAATAATTAATAGGATCTTCTCTGTCCGAAAAAAGGCCCAGGATATAAGCCTGCATGGATTCTTCAAAGTCTTTGGCTTGAGAAGGTTCCTTCACCATGATATAGCCATCACCAAACACCATATACCAATGTTCCCTTTGTTCTGCGGTGTACAATATGTCAGCGTTGTCATCCAACATGAGCAATTCGTAAGTCAAACTGGAATTGGCAGGGGCATCTTCTATCACTCCCGCAACATTGTAACTGATAAAATCATTTGCCAATCGGATCAAAAGGCTCTTTCCAACCGGATCTTCATCCCCAAAATATTTCTTGGCTGTACTTTCGGAGACAACGATATCGGACCTCATTTCCGAAGATTTAGGAAAATTTCCCTTTAGTATCTGAAAAGAAAACATTTCAAAAAAGGCAGGACTGACCATCATCACGGATTGGTTAAATCCTTCTCCGCCTTCTGTTTTTGCCAAAAAATTATTAGGGACTACATTGGTGAAAATCATTTCTGACCCAAAATTCTCCTCCATGACTGTTTTCAAGGCCAAAGGAATCCCGGAAGATTGGGTTATCTCCTCTCCATTCTTATGGGTTGACAAGACTCTGTAGACTGCATCTTTGGACTGATGGAAACTATCGACGCTAACCTGATGCTGGATGTAAAAAAACAACAAGACAGTCGAGGCAACTCCAATCGTCAATCCCAATAAATTGATTGCAGTATAGGTTTTGTTTTTTAACAGGTTACGGAAACCTATTTTCAGATAATTCTTCCACATATTTTAATGGCTTTTGTCGTGGTAAAGGTTTGTTGGTTTAGTTCCCAAAAAGGGCTTTAGATTTTCATTTCAAGAAATCTATGCCAACATCCATAACCATAGATATGCCAATCAAAAACCTAAAAAAATACGCATTAAAGCCAATTTCAAATACAATTGCAGCCAATCCCGAACAAGTTTGTTCGTGGGCGGACAAATGCCAAATAACAAGCTGTAGCCCAATCAATTCACTTTGGTAAAAAAATTAAATAGGGTATAAAAAAATTGTCATTCCTGTAACATTCCACAAGGATTTGTATCATATTCAAATATCATTTAGAAAGGCTTACGAAGTCTGCGATAAATCGAAAATGGAAAAAATCAAGAATAATTTATTGGCACAACTCGTCATTATTTATACCAGGTATTTATTGGGAGGTGGATTTGTATTTGCCAGTCTGATCAAAATCAAGGGATTAAGGTTTACCACTGAAAGCGGTGAAAATGAAGCTTTTGGAACAGCATTTCATTTTTTTGAAACCATGTACCGAACAGGGATTTATTGGCAGTTTCTCGGATGGGGGCAGTTGATTGCCGGGCTGCTTCTGATGACACAGCGATACTCCAAATTGGGTGCCGTGGTCAATTTCCCGATTATCCTCAATGTATTTGTGATTACAATTTCCATGGATTTCAATTACACCCCCGTCATCACAGGTATGATGTTATTTGCCAATACCATTCTATTGATCTGGCATTGGAATGAATTAAGGTCTTTGGTTAATCTTCCCATAATTACTGACAGACCAAACAGGCTCGAAGACCAAAATTCATGGGAGATCACAGGATTGCTATTATTCCTTTTTACAGCCGGTTATAGGCTTTTTACAGACAGATACGATCTCATATTCTGGTTTGGAATCTGTGCTTTAATCGGGTTGGGAGGATTGGTTTTTGGATTGAAAAGAAAAAACAATTGAATTTTTAAGAGAAAGAAAATCTTTCGCAAGGAAAGCTGATGAGAAAAAAATGATTTTCGGCTCCTGATTAAAAGTGGATGGTAATAAATAGCTAAAAGATCCTTTTCCTTGATTTATCTGATTTTTTCCTGCATTCATTTTTTTGCATTTCGATAGGAAATATTTTGGGGATAGTTTCACCTCATGTTAAACCAAAAAGATTAGAATATGAACAGGGAATTAGTTTTTCTAAGAACATTTGCAGCAGCTACAGCCATCGGGATTTTCTTTATTGGCACTTCTGCTTTCGTAAATAATACGAACCAAAAATTCACCGAAATTGATGTGGAAAGGATCAATATTGTGGAAAAAGACGGAACTGTTAAAATGGTCATCACAAACGTCGATAAATTTCCCAACGGCAAAACCACCATCAATGGGAAGCCCACCAATGAAGACAGGAAAAAAAGATCAGGCATGCTGTTTTTCAATGAGGACGGAATCGAGTGTGGCGGTTTCATATACGACGGACAGAAAACACAAAATGGCCATAGCTCCGGGCTTTCGTTGACTTATGACCAATTTGATGGGGATCAGGTCATGCAATTGCTCACACAGGATTATAAGGAAGGTGACAGGAGGTTTGTAAGCAGTGGTTTGATGTTTAATGACCGACCATCAAATGAGTCCCAGAGTAGGACAGCGGAGATTATGAAAGAGTTGGATGAACTCGGAAAAAAAGATCCCAAAGCAGCGGAAGCAAAGTACAAAATCTATGAAGAACAAGGATTGGTAGGTGGAGCTCCCCGTGTGATGCTCGGCAAATCAAGGAGTGAAAACAACGGTCTGTTTCTTTTTGATAACAAAGGGATGCCAAGAGCCATGTTTTATGTTGACAAGGAAAACAATGCCAAGCTTGACTTTTTTGATGAAAAAGGGACTATCATTGCTTCTTTTCCTGATAATGGAAAGTAATTAAAAAGTGTTAAAAAAATAGGCTTGTGAAATAAGCGAGTCTATTTTTTTACATTAATCAAAAAAATACTATTGTGAAAAACTGGCTTCATAAATTACACATTCACCGATATTTTCTATTGTTCATTTTGCTTTTTGCTTATGCACAGTCTGTCTATAATCGGATTTTGGTCAGACAGGAAATCAACGCCTATATATTTACTCCGGAAGCAGCTATTTTTTGGTTACCTAAGGCTGTGGTATTATTTGCCATCATTTTTTTCTTCATTAAAAAATGGCAGAAATCCGATGTTTTCAGCACCAAAGAAATGTTGAAAATAGCCTGTTCGTCTATAATTGTGTACATACTCATTATGCTGATAAGTGGGTTTTTGATAGCCTATCTATTTGACAACATCGAACGGAATTTCAACAGAGGTACGTTGACGATTAATTTGTTTTCTGACTTTTTGGATGGGCTGATCTATGGTAGCTTTTTTCTTGTCTATTATTATTACAGAAAAAACAAAAACCATCAACAGCAATTGGCAAATTACCACCAAGCACTTTCTGAAAGCAAAATTTTCGCCCTCAAAACACAGCTTAACCCTCATTTTTTGTTCAATAACTTAAACGTTTTGGACCAGCTGATTGAAGAAGATAAGAACAAAGCCTCCGAATTTCTAAATGAATTTGCCGAGATTTACAGGTATGTATTGAAAAGCTCGGATAGGAAACTTATCAATCTGAATGAAGAGTTGGATTTTGCCGAACAATACTTTAGACTCATACAGCATAAGTATGGAAATGCATACCAATTGATTATTAAATCAGAAAGCAAAACAGGGCTGATTGTGCCGCTGACACTACAGTTGCTCATCGAAAATGCAGTACAGCACAATGTGGGAACTGAGGAAAACCCGATTTTAATTTCAGTAATTTTATCCGAAAACATCAGAATTTCAAATAACACCAACCTGAAAAAAAACGCCAAACCTTCTTCAAGATTGGCGTTGGGCAATTTGAAGGCACAATACAAGTTATTGACACCTGTGCCTATTGAAATACAGCAAGAGAATGGGGTTTTTTCGGTGAACATTCCACTTATTCACAAAGAGCCATGATAAAAATACTCATCATCGAGGACGAAAAACCAGCCCGGAATAAGCTCAGAAGGTTTATTGAAGAACTAGATCTTTCCATTGAAATTATAGGAGAAAAAGACACCGTGGAATCGAGCCTTTCATTTTTGAAAAGCAATTCGCCGGATTTAATTTTTTCGGATATAGAATTATTAGACGGAAACGTCTTTGAGGTTTACAATCAAGTTCCGGTCTCCTGCCCAATCATATTCACAACTGCCTATGACCAGTATTGGATGGAAGCATTTGATGGAAATGGGATCGCTTATCTGCTCAAACCCTTTTCCAGAGAGCGTTTTCAGAAATCCTGGGAAAAATTCCTAATGATAAGGAATACACCGGCTGATGCCAATACGATCCTCAGCAGCCTTTCAAAAATCCTCGGACAACACCAAGTCGAAAAAACGAAAAGAAGGCAATTTACTATCCATAGCAACAGGGGCATCAGTTTCTTGAACACGGAAAACATTCTTTTTTTTGAAGCCAATGAAGGTGTTGTTTTTGCATATGACACTACCGGCAAAAAGCATTTACTCACTGAAACCACCCTAAAAGAAATAGAAGAACAACTTGACCCTTCAGGTTTTTTCAGGCTCAACCGCAGCGAGCTCGTCAATAAAATACACATAGAAAAAATGGAGCGCCATACCAAAAATACCTTGGCAATCAAACTAAAAGGCTATCAAAAACATCTTATCACAAGTCAAAGTACCACTGCTCTTTTCCGGTCTTGGATCAATCAGTAAATAAGGTTGTGACTGGAAATCTTTAGAAAGAATTATCATTTGCCCAAAAACACAAAAACCGGAATCCTTCGATCCCGGTTTTCATTTTTATAATAGGAAACTATCCTCAACCATTAAGGTAATGTATCAGCAGCTGCTTTTTGGGCAGCTTCGTATTCCATAAAGGCGATGACATAGGGAGAATTGTCCCAATATCCATGTTCACTGACGATTTTGCCTTCCACAAATCTAAATGTAGAGTGAACCGGTGTTTCGAATTTTTGACCAGTTACGGCCATAGTTCCTTTCCAAGTACCCCACACATTTACCCAAGTTTCTCCTTTGTCAGTGGTGACCATTTCAATGGCATCTTCGCCTATTTCGAGGGTAGAACCTGTAAATGTGCCCACTTCTTCTTTTTGCCGGGCAATCATTTCATCAACGGAAATTGGATTTGATTCAAGTGCGTTTTGAAAAATCTTGGCTGAATCTGCATAATATTGCCTTTGTCCTTCGGCGTCCCCTTTGTTGTACAACTCAAAAATGGCCTTCACTGCGTCAATTTCAGGGGACTGCATGGTGTAATTCTGCTTTTGGGAACAAGAAAACAACATGGCGCAAGATCCAAGAATAATAAGTGTTTTTTTCATAGTAATGTGAGTTTTATAGTTGATGGTTTTTGAATTGGTTAAAAGTTAATCAAATTATATCGAAAAACAATTGCAACTCCTTGTATTCAAGCCATTTGGTAAAAAGGAAAAAAAGTAGGGTCTCCCCTACTTTTTTTAACTATCCCTATTCATAGTTTTTTTATGTCATTCGTACATTTTTAATTATTCACTTTTAAGCGTACTAGCAGGATTCACCTGGGCGGCTTTCAGTGCTTGCATGGTGACAGTGAGGTAAGCTATACTCAAGATCACCCCTGCGGCCAAAGGAATAAACCACCATTCAAAATCGATCTTGTAAGCATAGCCCGAAAGCCAATCCTGCATCAGCCAATAACCCACTCCTGAACCGATCACTATCGCTACAGCCACAATGGTGATAAACTCCCTGTTGATCACATTGAGTATAGATGCCGTGGATGCACCCAAAACCTTTCGGATGCCGATTTCCTTGGTTTTTTGTTCGGCTACATGGGCAGACAGTCCAAACAATCCCAAGCATGAAATCAAAATGGTCAAGATGCTGAAGTACTTTGCCAAGTCCCTAATTCTCAAATCCTCATTGTACAATTTGGCATAATTTTCATCCATGAAGGTGTACTGAAAAGGAAAATCGGGGTTTATCTCTTCTGACAGGGATTTGATGGAAGCTATGGCATTCTGAATATCGCCTGTACCCAGCCTTACGAATGCATTTGTAGCAAAAGATTTATCCAAAAGGATAACCACAGGCTCCATGTTTTGGTGAAAACTTTGAAAGTGAAAATCCTCCACAACTCCTGTGATGTTTCGGTCTTCTCCCCACATATTGAAAGAAACTGCATCAGGATTGTCCTGTGTGATAAGTTCATAAGCTCTCCTGTTGATGATCGCTCCCTGAACGGAATCCACACCTTTGGCAGGATTGAAATCTTCCCCTTTGATCAGTTTTATTCCGGTAGCCTCCAAGAAGTCATAGTCCACCCTCATAATTTCAAACAAGGCGGTAAAATCAGGGTCTTTTCCTTCCCAACTCACATTTCCTGTATTGGAATTTCTTCCCAACAAGTTGTGGTTGGATCTGGAGACGGAAAGAATGTCCGGATTCTGAGTCAACCGGTTTTTGAAGACATCATAATTTTCAATCAATTTACCTTCCAAAGGAAGAACCAAAAGCTGTTCTTTCTCATAACCCAAATCTTGTTTTAGGGCAAAACCGATCTGCTGATAGACCACAACTGTAGAAACAATCAAAATGGTCGCAAGCGTAAACTGGAAAAGAACAAGTCCTTTTCTAGCTATCACTATCCCCTTGCCCGCTGCTGTATGGCTTCTAAACACATTCACTACTTTGGTCGCCGAAAGATAAAATGCCGGATAGCTACCCGCGACTAATCCTGTAAAAAGGACCACACCGAGAAACTGCAGCCAGAAATTGGGGTCAGCATAAGGAATTTCCATTGTTTTGCCCGTCAGGTTATTGAAAACCGGAAGCGTCAGCTGGACGAGCAGCAATGCCAAGACAGAAGCAAACAATGTAATCAAAAGAGATTCACTCAAAAACTGGTAAACTAATGCGTTTTTTCCGGCACCGGATACTTTCCTCACCCCAACCTCCTTGGCTCTTTTTTGGGATTTTGCTGTGGAAAGGTTCATAAAATTGATGCAGGCAATAAGCAACACAAACAGTCCGATCACAGCAAACAACTTTACATATTCGATTCTTCCGCCTTGTTGGATACCGTCTTCAAAATTTCCATGGAGATAAAGTTCTTTTTGTGGGTAAGCAAAAAGTTTCACATTACTTCCCTCGTTTCTCTCCAAAATGAAATTTTCAAGATTGGCAGAAAAAGCTTTCCAATCGGACTCTTTGTTCAGTTTGACAATGGTACTTGGACCGTTGTTGCCCCACTCACTTAACCATGAATTGTAGGGTTTTTCAAACATAAACTGAAAAGGAAGAATATATTCAAAATCTGCCAAACTGGAATTTGGCAGTGTTTCCAAAACCCCTTGGACAATAAAAGAAGCCTCGCTTCCTGATTCTTTCATCACGACTGTTTCCCCGATGACATCTGATTTTCCAAAAAGCTTGATCGCAGCATCTTTGGTCAAAACAATATGGTTTTTTTCTGAAAGTGCTCTTTCACGGTCCCCATGGAGTATTCCGTATTGTAGGATTTGCAAATAATCTTCTCCGGCATAAAATCCATCCAATTTGATTTTGGTATCCCCACTGACAAACAGGTTTCTTTCATTCCAGGAATACGTAGCGGCCTTTTCAATCTCAGGATAGACATTTTTTAGTTCTTTGGCCAAAATACCAGGTGTGGAGGTTGTGGTAAAAATGTCAGGCCCATACTTCTGATGCTCCATGATCCGGTATACCTGATCTATATCTGCAAACTGCCGGTTCATTTCCAATTCAGATTTAACCCAAAGACCAATCAAAACGGCTGCCCAAAGACCCAAAGTCAATCCAAAAAGGTTGATGGCAAAGGTGAGTTTGTGCTTGGAAAACCCCCTCAATGCGATTTTTAAATAGTTTTTTAACATAGTGGTTGTAGTTTATGGAGTTTCATTCTGTATACCTGAAGGATACTTTATTCACTTTTCAATATTCTAATGGGATTGGTCCCAATGCTTTTATAAGATTGTAAAGCCACAGTCACAATTGCCAAAACAAAACATCCCAAACTGGCAATTGCAAAAACCCAAAGTTCGAAAGGAATCTTATAGGCAAAATCATCCAACCAGCCGGATACCAGGAAATAGGCTGAAGGCACTGCGATGAGACATGAAATCCCGATGAGCTTGACGTAGTTTGAAGACAAAAGCAGAAATATTTCAGATTCACCTGCACCAAAAACTTTCCTGATCCCGATTTCCTTTGCGCGCTGCTGTACTGAATAAGCAGTCAACCCAAACAATCCCAAGAATGCAATGAAAATGGACATGATTGTCAGTGCATTCATCAGCTTGCCCATCTGCATTTCTGACTGATAAATCGCCTGAAAGTCCGCATCTAGGAAAGAATAATTCATCGGAACCCTAGGCTCAAACTGCTTCCAAGTAGTCTGCAGTTCTGCAATCGCCGCTTCGAAATCCCCGGGATTTAAACGGACTGAGATATAATCCCGCAAAAAATAATCGTCCATATATTCGATCACCAATGGCTTGATCTCTTGTCGGAGTGATTCAAAATTAAAATCCTTCAAAATTCCGACCACCTCCAATTCCGCTTCATCTTCATCTCCACGGTTTTTGATGATCTTTTGTCCAATTGCTTTTCCACTGATTCCCAATTCCTTAGCCGCACGCTCATTGATCAAAACTTTATGTTTATCAGCTCCAGAAATATCAGTGAAGTTTCTCCCTTCCCTGATTTCCAGCTTCAGCGTAGAAACGAATTCATGATCCGCTTCATACCAATTCATGCCATTGTCAGAAATGACTTCGGGAAGGTTGAAATTTCTCATTTGGAAATTTCCGGGTAGCGGAATACCGGTCGAAAAACTGAGTGACTGGACCGATGAACTTGAAGCAAACCTCCTTTTGAAATCTTCCCTTTCCTCATTTTTAATTTCGCCGTCATTGTGGATGATAAGCAGCTGCTCTCTGTCAAATCCCACATTGGAATTTTGGATAAAATGCAGCTGGCGCTGTACCACCAAGGCACAGATTATCAAAATCAGGGATATACTGAACTGGAAGACCACAAGACCACTCCTCAGCCCGACAGTATTTTTTCCCTGAGTCTGAACACCCTTGATTACCTTGAGCGGCTTGAAAGAGGAAAGGTAAAATGCCGGGTAAAAACCGGCCATCATTGTCAGCAAAAGGATAAGGATCGGAACAACTGCCCAAATCCATGATAATTGAAAAATATTAAACTGGATTTGCTTACCGCTAATCTGGTTGAATGTTCCATTTAATAACTCGACCAAAATCAAAGACATGGCCGTACTGATCACCACAAGGAAAAACGCTTCAGTCAAAAATTGACCAACCAACTGGTATTTTTTTGATCCCATCACTTTTCTCACTCCCACTTCCATGGATCTTTTGGCGCCTTTGGCAGTAGACAGATTCATAAAGTTGATACTTGCCAAAAGCAAGACTATGACAGCAACTACAGAAAAAATGTTTACATAGCTTTGGTAGCTATTGGCTTCATGTTCTCTAAGTAAATGCGAATTGAGGTGGATATCTTGGACAGGTTGAAGGCCAAAGAAGAAATTAATTGAAGATTGTTCTCCTGATAGTCTCGGGACTATTTGATCTGTCACCACTTGCTTGAGTTTTCCTTCAACTGCAGGTACATCTTCTTTTTTGATTTTGACATAAGTATGAAGAATAGACCACATCCAATTGTCCATTAGAAAAATCTCTCGATGCATGTCAATATTATGCACCAGCATATCAAAATGAAAATGGGATTGGGAAGGAATATCTTTGATCACTGCACTGACCATCATCAAGTCAGTGGAACCACTTCCGATCAGTAAATTTTTTCCAACAATTTCAGCTGTCGGAATTTCTCCAAAATATCTTTTTGCTGTGGTTTCGGTAATGATCACACTTTTGCCCCCTTCGAGTGCATTGGAATTTCCTGCCAGGATTTCAAAGTCAAAAACTTCAAAGAAATTTGGCTCTGCATAAAAAACAGAAGCCTCTCTAAAAATCTGATCAGCATTGGGGCCCGATTCTGGCTGAACTGTGAAATCATTCCATTTCAATAGCCTCGTGAATGCTTCTACTTCCGAAATATCTTTTAAACTTTGGCCTAACGGCGGCGGTGCGGTGGCATATTGGGAACCATCATTCGTTCCCCAATGGGATGTGATCCGGTAGATGTTTTCAGTATTGGAATAAAATCGGTCATAGCTTTTCTCATCTACGATATAAAAAAGTATCATCAAAAAACCTGAGATGCCGATAGTCAATCCCGAAATATTCAAGATGGAATACATCCTGTTTTTATTCAGGACCCTCCAAGCGATTTTAAAGTGGTTATTTAACATGGCAATATCATTCGGATGACAAAGAATTTACCGGATTTGCAGCTGCTGCTTTGAAAGCCTGAAAACTGACCGTAACCATAGCAATGACCAAGAGTCCGATTGCCGATGCGCCAAAAATCCACCAACTCAGGTTGGTTTTGTAAGCATAACCTGCAAGCCAGGCATTGGATAGGTACCAACCCAAAGGAACCATAATCAATATGGCTACCACCACCAAAAGCATGAAATCCTTGACAATCATACCTAGAATTTGACTGACGGATGCGCCTAACACTTTCCGTACCCCTATTTCTTTTTTGCGGTTTTCTACCGTAAAAGCTGCTAGACCAAACAATCCCAAACAAGAAAGAAAAATAGCAACAAATCCAAAATACCTAGCTAGTTTGGAGATCCGCTGCTCCTGAAGGTATAAGGACTGAAAATCTTCATCCATAAAGCTGTAATCCATCTTTTGGGCATTCAGATTTTCAAACAATCCTGAAACTGAGGCAATGGTTTCCAGTTGATTTTCAGGGTTGATTCTGATGATGATTTTTTGGGCAAAGGCTTTGTCATATTTTAGAAAGGCAGGTTTCACCTTTTCTTTGAGGGATTCAAAATGAAAATCTTTCAAAACTCCAATTACTTCCATGTCATTCCCCCAAAGATTGACCGTGGCACCGACGGGTTCGTTCAGGCCGATTACCTTCACCGCTTCTTCATTGAGGATGATCTTGGAACTTTCATCGCCAAAATCCCTCGAGAAAGGCCTTCCTTCCAAGATTTCAAAATCCATGGTCTCGATCAAATCCATGTTGACCGTAATGTTTTCAAATTTGACCTGTTCCTTGGGATCTTTGCCTTCCCAACTCAGCCCAATAGTAGAGCTCATCAATCCTACGAGGGGATGAGATAAGCTTGAGGCATTTTCGACCCCCGGAACTCCTTTAACCTGATTCAAAAACGATTCAAGTTGGGTATCTGAAAGGGAGGAGGAATTGATCTGAAGAAGGTGGGATTGGTTGTAGCCAAGGTTTTGGTTTTGGATATAAGCCATTTGCCGTCCAATCACTGATATCCCGATGATCAAAAGCAGCGAAATGGAAAACTGGAAAACAACCAATCCTTTTCTTGCCAAAAGCTCCCCAAAGCTTCCTTTGAGGTTGCTTTTGAGGATTTGGATTGGTTTGAACTTTGATAAATAAACCGAAGGGTAAATCCCTGCAAGCAAACCTGTAAAAGCCCAAATCAAAACAAGTATGAGGATTTGAGATAAATCCAAATTGAGATTCAGTTCTTTGAGAGTAACCTGATTGAAAAACGGCTGTGAAACCGCAGCCAAAACCAAGGCAAGAACCATAGCAAAGAAGGTAAGCAGCATCGATTCGACCATAAATTGGCTGAACAAACCGCCACGGCTAGCACCCATCGACTTTTTAACTCCAATCTCTTTGATTCTATTCATGGACCTGGCAGTGGTTAGGTTCATAAAATTGATACAGGCAATCAAGAGAATGAAAAATGCAATTGCCGAAAAAATCCAGACATAATTGATCCTTCCTCCTACTACCTTTCCATCTTCAAATGACCCATAGAGGTAATTGTCTTCAAAAGCCTGAACAAAAGGGGTCACATTGCTCTCTGCTTCTTTATCCTTTATAAAGTTTTTGATCTGGGAATTGAATGAATCTATGTCTGTTCCCTCTCTAAGTAATAAAAATGTTCCTGCATTGAAATTATCCCAATGGGCTCCCTCTCCAAGCATTTTTTTGAAGTAAGGAAAAGACAACAAGAATTCAGGTTTGTTTACATCCAACGAACCAAAATCCCTGTAAACTCCTCTTACAATTACATCGTTTCCAAACTCAAACACAGACCATTTTAAACTTTTTCCAATGGCATCTTTTGACGATCCGAAAATTCTGATAGCTGTTGATTCTGACAAAACCACCGAATTTATGTCTGACAGTGCCTTCGATTTATCTCCTTCCAAAAAATCGATACTGAACATTTCCAGGTATTCCTGGTCGACAAAAAACCCATCTGCGACCTGCACATCTTTTCCATCATCAAAAGAAACTCCTGTGATATAGGGTGAAATCGCCGCCGCCATTTCCACTTGAGAAAGTTCAGCCCCCATGGCTTCGGCCATTTCTGCAGGAGTAATTTCAATAGTATTTACACCCGTGGAATTGTCATGATTGGTAAATACCGTATAAATTCTATCTCCAAGCGCATGGTACCTGTTGATACTCACTTCATCTTTGACCCACATCATGATCAAAATCACCGTAGTCAAGCCCAAAGTAAGCCCAAACAGATTTATCAAAAATGTCAATCTGTGCTTTTTGAAGCTCCTTAATGCGATTTTGAGATAGTTGGTGAGCATGGTGGTTGGAGGATGGTTAATTAAATAAAAAATTAAGTTGTAAAAAGACCGATGACCGATGACGGATGCCAACATCGGTCACCCGTCATCAGACATCCGTCAATTTTTTCAAATATGAAACTGCTCTCTGATATTTTCAGTCACCACTTTCCCATCAAATAGGTTGATAATACGGTGGGCATAGTTCGCATCGTGTGGGGAGTGAGTAACCATCACGATGGTAGTACCTTCGTTATTCAATTCTTCCAAAAGCCGCATTACTTCTTCGCCGTTTGCTGAATCAAGATTACCGGTTGGTTCATCGGCAAGGATTACAGAAGGTTTGGCTACAATTGCCCGGGCAATGGCTACCCTTTGCTGCTGACCGCCGGAAAGTTGTTGCGGAAAATGGTCTTTTCGGTGCATGATGTTCATCCGGCCGAGGACTTCCTCAACCCTTCGCTTTCTTTCGTCCGCAGGGGTTTTGAGGTAAAGAAGTGGAAGCTCCACATTTTCGAATACAGTGAGTTCATCGATGAGGTTGAAGCTCTGGAATACAAATCCTATATTCCCTTTTCTCAGTTGGGAACGCTGACGTTCAGAGAATTTGGCAACTTCATTTTCGATGAAATAATATTGCCCCGAATCAGGATTGTCCAGAAGTCCGATGATGTTGAGCAAAGTGGATTTGCCACAACCTGACGGACCCATGATGGCGACGAATTCGCCTTTTTTGATTTCGATCTGGATATCATCCAGTGCGGTGGTTTCTACTTCCTCTGTGGTGTAGAGTTTTCTGAGGTTGACGGTTTTGATGATGTTTTGCATGGGGGGGTAGGGTATTTCTTCTTTGTTAAATAATTTGTTGTGGAAATTTGACCGATGACCGATGACCGATGATCTGCCTCAATTTTGACATTAAAGCTTTCTATTCTCTATTGAATTTTTGATTTAAATGAGTTTAACATATTCATTAAATAGAATGCCTTGTCATATAATTCTTGAAAATCTTTTTCATTGATGTATTTTCTTCTTTTAGCTTTTTCCAAACATGTTACTACCTCAGCAAGGGATCTGATTGAATATCCCAAGAATTTTTTAAACTCAGGATTTGATTGACCAATTGATCCTTCTGCAATATTGAGGGCAATCGAATCAGTTGCCCTTTTGATTTGGGACGAAAGATTATAGATTTCTTCTTTAGGAAATCCTGAACTCATATTGAAGATATCTTCTCCAAAATCCATGGCGTTTTGCCAAATGATTAACTTTTCAAATTTGAATTTCATAAGTGCTAGTTTCTAGATTAGGAAATGAGTTAGGTTTTCAATTTACTATTATCCTCCTTCCGTTTTAACTAACACATTTAACTTAAACGTTTAACTTTGTTCAACCCTCAATTTTTCTCTATTTCTTGCCTAAAACCCTTCATTGGGACCAACTTTCATCGGTCATCGGTCATCGGACATTTATTCCAACTTCCATCCTTCCCACTTCCATTCTTCCCCCTACTTCAAATTCAACACCTCATTCTTTCCAAAATTCTCATACCCGCTGACTATGACGCGATCGCCTGGTTTGAGGCCTTCGATGACTTCATAGTGCTCAGGATTTTTGCGGTTGAGTCGGATGTTTCTTTTCTCTGCCCGGCCAGTAGCTTCGTCCACAACAAAGACCCAATTTCCTCCTGTATCCTTATAGAAACCGCCTGTTGGCAGAAGGATGGCCTGCTTGCTTTCGCCCAGTTCTAATCCAATCCTGACAGTCTGTCCCCTTCGGATACCGGTTGGCGCTTCACCGGTAAATACCATATCCACTTCAAATCGGCCTCCAGTCACATTGGGATAAATTTTATCGATTTCGATTTCATAACTGGTTCCCGAAAATGTAAATGTTCCCTTCAGTCCGGTGCTGATTCTTGGCAGGTACAATTCATCTATCTGGACTTTTACTTTGAATTTATCCAAGATATCGATCTGTCCATACCGCTCACCTGCATTGATGGATTGCCCGACTTCGATCTGTTGTGTGGTAAGTTGCCCTTTGATAGGAGCTCTGACGACGAGGTTATCTAAAATATGGCCAACTCCATTGAGAGACTGCATCATTCTTGATTCGGAATCCCTCAATTGTCTTTTTTGGATAGATCTGGCAACTGAATCGTTCCTGTAGGATTCATATGTCAATCTTTTCCTTTTGACATTGTATTCATACTGCTCTTTTACCTCCTCCAATTCCCTATCGGAAATCAATTTCTTACTATGCAATTCCTTGAACCTTTCATATTGTGGTTTGAGCAGGTTGATCTGATAGTCAATTTCTGCCAACTGACCCTGTTGGCTGAGGTCGTTTTGGTCAAGGAGCAATCTTGTCTGTCGGAGATTGTTGATCTGAAAATAAAGGTCAGTTTCACGTTGCATGACATCTAATTGCAGATTGGAATTTGTAAGGATGAGAATGGTATCGCCTACATCCACCAAGGCGCCTGATTCCCTTACAATCTGTTGGATATTGCCTCTTTCGATAGCATCAAGAAAAAACACTTCTCCCGGTTCAATGGTACCACTGACAGGAATGTAATCTGTATATTCCCCTTCAATGACAGTGGCAATAGTGATCCTATCCTTATTGACATTCATCGAAGACCTGGAATCAGCAAATATTAATTGGTACAGAACAAATCCCACTAGTAAAGTTCCTCCTGCGATTATTGCGATAAACTTAGGCGTCCAGGTCTTTTTCTCAATCTTCCTATCCATTGTAAATTTTCTGTTATTCTTTTGGTATGTATTTGCCAATTAACATGCCATCAACAAAACCCCTCAAAAACATTCAAAATGGGCATATCGGTTTTTGACCGGGAGGTTTTTCGAACAAAAACGTCCGTATGCGACCAAAAAATGAAATAACCAGAGCAGAATTTTTAAAAAATTATCCTTACTTCTTTTGATAAAAACTGCTTAAATTCCATGCATTGACCGATTTTGAAATCACTTTGTCCGTTTGTATCATTTCGGTACAAGTTTTGGCATTCTGAAGTAGGAAGTACGAAGGTGGAATTACGAGCAGCTGGCTAAAATGAATGTCAAATGCTATAGATTCTGGCTGTATTAATTAGAAATGGACTTTGGAATTTAATTCTTCTGACTTCCGCCTTTCTCAAATCTCAAGTCTCACATCTCATGTCTCACGTCTCACGTCTCATGTCTATTTTATGAAAGAAAACAAACCAGGAAAAATCCTCATCGTCGATGACAACGAGGACCTTTTAAAAGCAGCCAAAATATTTTTGAAGAGGCATTTTGGACAAGTAGATACAGAAACAAATCCAGGCCTGCTTCCTGTCCTTATCATCAATGAACAATATGATGTGATCCTGTTGGACATGAATTTTACCAAAGATGTGAGCAGCGGACAGGAAGGTTTCTATTGGTTGGACAGGATTTTGGAGTTGGATTCTTCTGCGGTTGTGGTATTGATTACTGCATATGGAGATGTCAATACAGCTGTCAAAGCCATCAAGGAAGGAGCTACTGACTTTGTATTGAAACCTTGGGAGAACGAAAAACTACTGGCGACGCTGAATTCTGCCCTTCAACTACGCCAATCAAAACTGGAGATTTCCCAGCTCAAAAACCAACAACAACAGCTTTACCAGGATATTGACAGCAAATTCAAAGATATCATCGGTCAGAGCGCTTCAATGGTGAAGGTATTTGAAACCATCGAAAGGGTTGCCGGTACAGACGCGAATGTGTTAATTTTGGGAGAAAACGGAACAGGAAAGGAATTGATTGCCCGTGCCATCCACCGGCATTCCAAAAGATACAGGGAAGCATTTGTAGGCGTGGACTTGGGCTCGATCACTTCCACATTATTTGAAAGTGAGCTTTTCGGGCACAAACGAGGCTCCTTTACAGACGCCAAAGAAGACAGGGCCGGCAGATTTGAGCAGGCTAACAAAGGGACTTTGTTTTTGGATGAAATCGGAAACCTTCCCCTCCCTCTCCAATCCAAGCTTTTGGCGGCTTTGCAAAACAGAGAAGTGACAAGGGTAGGTGCCAATAAAGCAACGCCTGTCAATATCAGGCTGATATCCGCTACCAATATGCCGATCCACAGCATGGTGTATGAAAATACCTTCCGACAGGATCTACTCTATAGGATCAATACCATCGAAATCACCTTACCTCCATTGCGTGAGAGATTGGAAGACATCCCACATTTGGCCAATCATTTCATCGAAGTTTATTCCAAAAAATACAACAAAGAAATCCGCAAAGCCGGTGAAGCCCTGATCAAACGCATGCAAAAATACCATTGGCCCGGAAATATCCGGGAGCTTCAGCACAGCATCGAGCGGGCGGTGATTATGACATCCCACGGGGTTCTGCAGCCTGAAGATTTATTTATGCAAAAACAGCTTTCTCCGGAGAAGCAAGAGGAATTAGTAAGCCTTGATCATTTGAACATTGAGGATGTTGAAAAAATCCTGATCAGAAAAGCCCTCCAAAAACACAATGGCCATATTACCAGAGCGGCAGAGGAGTTGGGGCTGACCAGGTCATCACTGTACAGAAGACTGGAAAGATATGGGCTTTAAATCATTTGCAATTGGCATATTGGTCAGGGTTTTGCTCATAGTAGGATTTGCCTATCTGAGCCTTTTCTTTTTTTTCAAAGACCAGTCTATGGTTCAGGCAATCCTATTTGCAGTGATTGTTTTGTTTTTGGCCCTCAACCTGATTTCATTTGGAAATACAACAAATAAGAAAATTACCAGATTTTTGGAGTCCATTCGGTATTCCGATTTTTCATCTTCATTTACCAAAGACAGTAAACTTGGAAATTCTTTCAGGGAAATGAATATGTCTTTCAATGAAGTAATCGAAGCTTTTAAAAAGACAAGAGCTGAAAAAGAGGAGCAGATGCTTTTTCTCCAGATCATGATCCAGCATATCAATACCGGGATTTTGTCTTTTGATAGCCAAGGCCGCATCGGAGTGATCAACGGAGAAGCAAAACAATTGCTTCAAATCCCTCAGTTCAAAGACATCAATGACTTAGGAAAGTTGTCAGTAGATTTATTGAAAAATGTCCTTTCTCTCAAACCTGGTGGTTCATTTTCCATCAAAATCAATAACGAGATCCATCTCAACGTACAATCCGCTTCCTTCAAAATGGAGGGAAACAGTTGGACCCTTCTTTCTTTTCAGAATATCCGTTCTGAATTACAGAAAAATGAACTGCAGGCTTGGCAAAATCTGACGAAAGTTCTCCGCCATGAGATTATGAACTCCATGACGCCTATAGCAAGTTTGGCAAATTCGTTGGGAACTATCTTGGAGGAAGATATCCACGAGGAAGATACAGGAGAATTGGTCCTCGAAAAAGACTCCTACGTTGATCTCTGTGAGGGTTTGGAAACCATCTCCAAGCGCAGTACCGGTCTTGTGGATTTTGTAAATGCTTATCGGGATTACACAAACATTCCTCAACCAATATTGAAGCGTTTTGCAGTTCAGCAGTTATTTGAAAATATCTGTGTTCTCCTGAAGGAGGAATTGGCAAAATCCGGAATCCAACTCCAAACGGAATTGAACCCAAAAGAACTTGAATTGGTAGCTGACCAGGACCTCATCCAAATGATCCTGATTAACCTGATCAAAAATGCCAAAGAAGCGATGGAAAAAGCCACCATACGAACCATCCTCCTAAAATCAGGGATCAACAGTCAGTCCTTTCCCTACATTCAAGTGATAGACCATGGAGAAGGTATAGTACCTGAGGCCATTGAAAGAATTTTTGTTCCTTTTTTCACCACAAAAAAATCCGGAAGCGGCATAGGACTAGCAATTTCCCGTCAGATCATGAACCTGCACAAAGGAAATCTGGAAGTAGAGTCAATTCCTGGACAGAGGACTGTTTTTACGATGAAGTTTGGGTGAAAAAAAAGTCTCAACCGATGAGATTGAGACTTTGAAACTTATCGCTGTCGGGGTGACAGGATTTGAACCTGCGACCACACGCCCCCCAGACGTGTACGCTACCGGACTGCGCCACACCCCGATTCGGGTTCGAAAATACTATTTTCCTTAATAATTGTAAAAATACTTCAGAATTTGTTATTCCAATGAGGAACATTTATCGAAACATGCATCAAAAGGCCATTTTTTATTCAGTAGCAACCAAAATCAATTTTGAACATGACTTTCATCAGGTTTTGGTTTTTTCCTTGATTGTAGCTTAGAGTCATAATAAATATTAATCCAATTGACCATGAAAAAGCGGGAACCAGTTAAGGAAATAATGACCAAAGAGGTATTCACTGTACAGGAAAATGAAAAACTATCTACAGTGGTGGAAATGTTCAGAAGACACAAAATCAGGCATATTCCAGTTTTAGAAGGAAAAAAAATCACCGGAATCATCAGCCGTACTGATATCAACAGGCTGACTTTTTGTGCATTGTTCGAAAATCAAGATGGTGCTGACGAGGCTGTATTAGAAATACTTTCTCTTAATCAGGTAATGACCTCAAAACCAAAAGTGGTTTCTGAAGAGGATTCCATTAAAGAAATAGCGGAAATTTTTGCAACTGAAGAATTTCATGCTTTGCCTGTTGTTGCAAATGGGGAACTTAAAGGAATTGTGACCACAACAGATGTAATCAAATACCTTTTGGACCAATATTAAGGATTGGGATGGATTGATTCAGTATCGCTGAAATGTGAAAATTTTGGCACCATAGCCACATTTTGGCATGTCGAACAGATGGTTGATTTTGATTCAGAAACCCTGGCCTGATTCAGCGCCTCCTGCCCGTTATTGAACGGTCCCAAATAAAACCGCTTATGTAAAGAGGGGATTTTAGAACATTCCCGGTGATGGATTTCAAATTCACCTTCAACGTTTGGCTCTGTAGACAAATAATAGAACTTCATCACTTAGTTTTTAATTTCATCCAAATCTAAACACTTGTTCCATCTCAAAAAATAACCTGAACAGGGTATTTTTAAAGTGATTTTGGAGAAAGTTGTCTCTGTTTCTAAAAAAAAAATCTTGCGAAAAAAGTATTGCTAACCACCCTTTTTAATTTCTGACTGCCTCATCGGCATAGAATCGATTGTCTTGAATATAAAATCCCAATCAGGTGTTCCTTCCCCATTTAACTTAACCCCTCCATCTAAACCTATTAAAACCCAGTTGCTTTTTCCTTTTTCCGAAGAAAACTTTTCCTGAAGTCCTTTGAGATAGTTCTGGTCAAATGAAGCTTTAGAGTTGGTACTGAATTGTTCTCCTATTGATAAAAAAATGATTTTTCGATCATCCAGTTTATCCTTCAACGGTTTTAAATCAAATTGAGGATTTTCATACTTCTCAGGAAAATAGAGCACTACTCGGTTTTTCCACCTCAGCTCTTCGAGAGTCACAGTATCTTTTCCTTCCAAAGTGAAAACCATCAAAACTAAAATAAGCCAAATCATCAATTTAAAACCAAGAATTGAAACCTTTGTTCAGAATTCACTTTCCTAATTTTTGGCTGATGCCAGATGGATTGGAGCGGGTTTTTTACCTTTTTTTAGTTCAATGACAGTGATTTCCGGCCAAATACCTACTCTTCCAGCAAATGCATGGAAACCAAAACCTCTATTGACATACAAAAAACTTCCGGCTTCTTCTGCCAATCCGGCCCAATTTGGATATCGGTATTGGACAGGGCTCCATTTGACCAATTGGGTTTCAATACCAAACTGCATACCATGGGTATGTCCTGAAAGTGTCAGATGAACAGGATTAGGATTGTTTTTGACTTGGGCATCCCAATGGGATGGATCGTGGGAAAGCAAAATTTTGAAATCCCCGTTTTCAGTTCCTTTCAATGCTTTTTGCAAATCGCCTTTTTCTTTGAATCCAACTCCCCAATTTTCAACCCCTGCAATTACGATAGATTGCCCGTCTTTTTCTATCCTGATATTTTCATCCAAGAGCAAATCAAAACCTAGCTTTGCATGCTGTCCCTTCAATTTTTCAAAGTTTTCTTTTTTTGCTTCAGGGCTTGGCCATGAGGAATAATCCCCGTAGTCGTGGTTTCCCAAAATTGAAAACTGACCATATTTTGCCTTTATTTTTGAAAATTCTTTAATCAACGGTTCAATTTCATCTGCCCTATGGTTGACAAGATCACCTGTAAAAACAAAAAGATCGGATTTTTGGTCCAATACCATTTGAACCCCACTTGCCACGGCTTTGTGGTCCTTTAAGCTTCCAGAATGGATATCCGAAATCTGCGTAATGGTAAAGCCATCGAAGGCCTCAGGCAAATCCTCAAAGTATAAGACTTCCCTGTGAACCTTGAAATTGTATTTTCCATACTTGATCCCATAAACAAAGCTGAACAGGGGCACAGAAGCGACTGTCAAGGCTAAAACACTCACCCAAACTGTTCTGGATGGAAAGGAATATCCTTTGGCACCATTCATCGCAAAGACTGAAATTGCTTGGATATTCCTGATGATATCTTCTCCTAAAAGAACAAAAACAATGACCAACTGCGTCACAATTAAAGTAAGAAATACACTTGATAAGGTCTGTGCTGAAGATGCAAACTCTCCCGTTGCAAAAACCTGGGCAGATTTATACACCAACCAAGTCAATAAGCTCAACATAAATGCCCAATAGGACCATCTAATCATTTGTTGGATACGAATAAGGTCGATTCCCATGCTGACGGTTCTGATCGCCTGAAATACATACCAACTCAAAAACAGAATAAATAAAAAAAGGATGGAGAGAAATATAATTGGACCGGATTGATTCATTGTTGTGATGATTTACAATGGGTTATACATATTCCGATCCGTTTTTGTTCATTTTGCTAAAAATAAAGGAAATGTAGGAATGGTTATGGAGTTTTCGGATTGCATCCTGATAATACAAGAGTTAAGAAAAAATAAAACTCATAAAGCTCAAAAAAAACAAAATTACCTACCAATCTAAATTCAGAAAAAATCAAACAACCTCAATCACCACATCAGTGGTCAAATGAGACTGAGAGGCGCCGCCGTAATTCCCTACAACCGGTGATGCAAACTTTGGGTCATAGCTGATTGCCAAAGGAATATACCGGCTATCTGCCAATAATCCCAAGCTTGGATCCAAACCGATCCAAGATGCTCCGGGGAGAAATACTTCAACCCAAGCATGAAGCTCATGTCCTGCGTCCAATTCAGGGTTGAAAGCATAGCCACTTACAAACCTGCAGGCCAATCCGATACTTCTCAGCATAGCCATCAGCATCCATGATAAATCACGGCAAGAACCAATTTTACTTTCAAAAACCTCCCCCAAAGGCATAATACCCTCCTCATGACGGATGATATGTTCCCAATTGGAATGGATTTTGGCCAAAAGCAAAACTAAAAAACCTACAAGACCATCTGATTCTTTCATCACACTTTTGACGAAATCATCCAATCCGGGCAGTTTTTCTCCCTCGATGTAAATCCTCAGATAATCTTTGACTTCTTCGGGATAGGAAAAGGTCTCAAAAGGAAAAACCGGCTGCGGTTGGATGATAAATCCGTAGGGATTAAACTCCCCCACTTCTATTTCAAAATCACTTTTGATTTCCAAGAAATCCGATTCACCTGTAAACCAAGCTTGAAAGTACGGGTTGTTCTCAAAATTGATCCTTTCGTGAAATCCTAAAGGGGTTGGAAAAACGGTCCAGTTTGATTTTAAAACCTTGAAGTAAAAACGCTGTAATGGAATCAGATAAAATTCATGGATATTAAGCTGTACTTTCTTATCGTAAGTATATCTCGTTGAATGTCTGATTCTTAATTTCATTTTTTTAAATTCATACTATTTCAAACTCCCGAAAAGCTTTTTGCAAAACTTCCGCCGGTAATACCTTTATCGCTTCCTTTAACCGGTTATTCCAAAAAGCAGAAATATGTTCAAGTTCTTTTTGCTCAAACCTTTTTTCAATAGTATGATAGGTGTCATTTTCCAAAATCACAGTATCAATCGGGTAATCTACATCATTGGCAGAAATCCTTGTGGCATCAAATGCCAGGAAAGCACATTTCAAAGCATAGTCTAGAGATTCCTCGTAACTCAATGAACGCCTCAGAACCGGGTTACCTGCACCCGTATTTCCAATGATGACAAAAGGCGTGCCTCTTCTGATTTCTATCCAATTTCCCTGTGGATAAAGCAGATACAGCTTTGGCACTTTATCATGCTCCAATTGGCCTCCAATAATTGAAAATAAATTGAATTTGAGTCCTGATTCTTCTAGGTACTCTTTATCTTCTCTTGCAACAATTTTTACCTGATTGCCAAATTCATTGACTGCTTTGTAGAGTTTAGTGAAATTTGCATCTTGGTCCTCAATGACTTCTGTAAAATAGGTTATTGCCTTGTCCCTGACGGACCGCAAACCTGAAGTCATGATAAAAAAAGAATGCTTTTCCCTATTGACCGTAAATACTTTTTTAGAAGTAGTAGTCTCATTTCCTGAGGTGATGCGGGTGTCAGAAAGGCCAATTAGGCCGTTTTTTGTTTTTATTCCGAGGCAAAAGGTCATTCCTGAATCTGAGTTTGATTGATAAAGTTATCCTTAATTTGGAAAAAGTTGGTATTTATTTTATTCGACACATCATTAATTTTAATCTGAAGTTGGTCAAGGTATTCGTGAAGACCCATGTTGATGATTTCTTCCACATCGGTAAATTCCAGGTTTGATCTCAATTCCCCGATGGCTTTTTCTGCAGAATTCTTGTAACCGCTATCCGCCAGACCGGAGATTTTGTGAAGACAACTTTCAGCTTCTCTGATGCAGTAAAATACAGACCTCGGGAAGTATTTATTCAGGATCAAAAACTCCACCACTTTTGCAGGTTCAATATTCCCATACAGTCTCCTGTAGGTGTTGAAGGCAGTAACTGACTTCAACAGCGCCGTCCAGTGCAAAAAATCCAAAGGACTTCCCACCAAACTCGGGGCCGGAAGCAGGATGTGGTATTTGACATCCACAATCCGGCTGGTCTTGTCTGCCCGTTCCAAAAACAGCCCCAACTGTCTAAAATACCAGCCTTCTGTCCTTGCCACAGTACTGTCTGCAAGTCCATAAAGTAAGAGCACCTGATTTTTTACACTTTCAAAAAAAGCCCTGGGGTCTTCTTTGTTCCAATCTTTTTTATCTGCCCTTTTCAAAACAAAATGATACAATTCATTCAGGTTTTCCCAAGTTTCCTTGGTCAGGTTTTCTCGGATTACCCTGGCGTTTTCCCTGGCAAAAGAGATGGAAGAAATGATCGAATTTGGATTATCTGTATCAAAAGTCAAAAAATGGATGACATCCTTTCTTTCAAAATTTTTATGTTTGGTTTTATAAATTTCATTGTCGCCTGTGGTGATGACCAAGGGTTCCCACTGCTCTTTCAAGTCAGGAGGAAGGTCCAGCATCAGGTTGAAATTCACATCAATAAACCTGGAATAATTTTCGGCCCTTTCGAGGTATCTCCCCAGCCAATATATCGAACTTGCAACTCTACTTAGCATAGTATTTTAATTATATAAAACCCAAGTATCTTTACTTCCCCCGCCTTGGGAGCTGTTGACGACCAATGACCCTTTTTTTAATGCCACCCTAGTCAGCGCTCCGGGTATCACTTCGATTTCTTGTCCGTACAGAATATACGGCCTCAAATCCACATGCCTTCCCTCCAACCCATTGTCAGTCAAAGTCGGTACTGTGGACAAGGATAAAGTTGGCTGCGCGATATAATTGGTCGGATTGTTTTTGACAAGGTTCCTGAATTTGGCATGTTCTTCTTTGGTGGCTTTGGGACCTATCAGCATGCCGTAACCTCCTGCCGCATTGGTTTCTTTTACGACAAGGTCTTCAATATTGTCCAAAACATATTTTCTATCCTGTTCTTCTCTGCAGAGATAAGTAGGCACATTTTCCAAAATCGGATCTTCACCAAGGTAATATTTGATCAATCTCGGAACATAAGCATATACAGCCTTATCATCCGCCACCCCTGTTCCAGGCGCATTGGCGAGCGCAATATTTCCAGCCTTATAGGCTTCAAATATCCCCGGTATGCCCAACATGGAATGGGGATTGAAAGTCAATGGATCCAAGAAAGTGTCATCGATCCTTCTGTATAAAACATCAATCTGCTCCAATCCCTTGGTAGTCTGCATAAAAACTTTCTTGCCTTTGGTGATCAAATCCACACCCGAAACCAACTCCACTCCCATCTGCAAAGCAAGATAGGAATGCTCAAAATACGCAGAATTATAAATCCCTGGTGTCAAAACCCCAACTACAGGCTTTTCTTTATTGGAAATGAATTGAAGCATTTTCAAAAGCTTGACCGGATAATCCGAAACAGGCATCACACCAAGTTTATTGAATAGGTCGGGGTAAGCGCGCTTGATGATTTCACGGCTCTCGAGCATGTAAGACACACCCGACGGGCAGCGGAGATTATCCTCTAGGATATAATAGTTTCCGTCATTGTTCCGGACCAAGTCTGTTCCCGTGATGTGGCACCAAATTCCTTTGGGAGGTGTAAGTCCCTCACAGGGTTTGAGGTAATCCTTGCTGCCAAGAATCAGGTCTTCCGGTACAATTTTGTCCTTCAGTACTTTTCTGTCATTATATATATCCTGCAAAAAAAGGTTAAGTGTGTGGATCCGCTGCTTCAGTCCTGCTTCTATTTTCTTCCATTCCTGATGCGCAATGATCCTTGGAATAATATCAAGATGAAGGATTTTTTCCATCCCCTGATTATCATGGTAGACATTAAAAGTCATCCCCATAGCTACCTGTGTCTTATTGGCAGAGTATTGAAGATGGGACATTCTTTTTGAAGTGGTTTTTCCCAAAAGTTTGAGAAATTCCTGATAATGGGGCCTCACCTGACCCTCTTTGGCAAACATTTCATCAAAATTATCCCCAACTTGGTATTGATTCGTCTCCATATGGCCTGTTTTTTGGATTTAAAAATGATATGGCTTGAATATAGCGGATTTTGAAAAACAAACAAAAACTTGGACTCCGATTCATTAAATTGATAAAAATAATATCTGATCATTAAGAAATTATTAAAAATAAAAAAGCCTTGAACTGACTTTCAATTCAAGGCCTTCCAATCAGTGTATTTAATATCAGGAAATCGTCGATCCTTCTGCAGTAGATGAATTTGGTTGAAGAAGCCTCAGGCTGCCGTCCCGGTCTTCGGCCATCAAGATCATCCCTTCAGAGTCTATTCCCATCATCTTTCTTGGCGCAAGGTTGATCAGCATCGTAACCTGCTTTCCAATCAGATCCCCAGGTTTGAAATGTTCTGCCACGCCACTCAATACTGTTTTCACTCCCAAACCCGTATCCACCGTCAATCTGAGCAGCTTTTTGGATTTTGGCATTGGTTCAGCAGTCAGGACTTTTACCACCCTCATGTCGAGTTTGGCAAAATCTTCATAAGATATAATGTCCTTCATAGGTTCTGCCACAGCATTTGCGATTTCATTCTGTTTTTTGGTGTCCATGAGTTTTTGGATTTGGGCTTCAACCGTGGCATCCTCGATTTTGTCAAATAATAGAGCCGCCTCAAAGATCTGTTGACCGGTCTGCAACAATTCGTGGCTTCCGGCATCTTCCCATTTCAATCCCTGTAGACCAAACATCCCAAAGATTTTAGCAGAAGTGAAAGGCAAAAACGGTTCTGCAACAATGGCAAGGTTTGCAGCAAAATTGAGTGCAATATTGAGGATTGTCCCTGTTCTTTCCTTGTCCTCTTTGATGGTTTTCCAAGGTTCTGTTTCTGCAAGGTATTTGTTTCCTGTACGTGCGAAATCCATCACAAATGAAAGTGCTTCTCTAAATCGGTACCTTTCGATAGAAGCTGCAATTTTTTCAGGGAAGGATTTCAATGCTTCCAAAGCATCTTTGTCCAAGTCATACAATGTCCCCAAACCGGGAACATTCCCATCAAAAAATTTATGTGTCAAAACCACCGCCCTGTTCACAAAATTGCCATAAATGGCCACAAGCTCTGAGTTATTTCGGGATTGAAAATCCTTCCAGGTAAAATCGTTGTCCTTGGTTTCGGGTGCATTTGCAGTCAAGACATAGCGTAACACATCCTGTTTTTCCGGAAACTGTTCCAGGTATTCGTGCAGCCAAACCGCCCAATTTCGTGAAGTAGATATTTTGTCACCTTCGAGATTCAGGAATTCATTTGCGGGCACATTGTCAGGAAGGACATATCCTCCGTGGGTTTTGAGAATAGCAGGGAAAACAATACAATGGAAAACGATATTGTCCTTGCCGATGAAATGGACCAATTTGGTGTCTTCTGATTTCCAATAAGGCTCCCAATCAAATCCCTTTTCGGCAGCCCACTCTTTGGTACTTGAGATATAGCCTATCGGTGCATCAAACCATACATAGAGGACCTTTCCTTCCGCTCCTTCGACGGGTACAGGAATTCCCCAATCCATATCTCTTGTCATCGACCTCGCCTGCAATCCGTCTCCGGCTTCCAACCAAGAGCGACACTGTCCAAGTACATTGTTTTTCCAGTCATTTGCGTGCTCGACCAAAATCCAGTTTTTGAGAAAATCGGTGTATTTGGCCAAATCGAGAAACCAATGCTTGGTTTCTTTCAAAACGGGGGTATTTCCAGAAAGCTTGGATTTCGGATTGATGAGTTCCGTTGGACTAAGTGAAGATCCACATCTTTCACATTGGTCGCCATATGCGTGTTCATTGCCACACTTCGGACAAGTCCCTTCTATATACCTGTCAGCCAAAAACTGCCCGGCCTCCTCATCAAAATACTGTTCGGTGGTCTGTTCAAGAAATTCTCCTTTGTCATAAAGGTCTCGAAAAAACCCTGAAGCAGTTTCATGATGGATTTTGGCAGAAGTCCTTGAATAATGGTCAAAACTTATCCCAAACTCCTCAAAGCTTTTTTTCATCAGCTCGTGGTACCTGTCTACAACTTCCTGAGGGCTTATCCCCTCTTTTCGGGCTTTGATGGTGATGGCTACACCGTGTTCATCAGAACCTCCGACAAAAGCAACATCCCGGCCCTGTGACCGAAGATACCTCACATAGATATCAGCAGGGATATAGCATCCTGCCAAGTGACCGATGTGTAAAGGACCGTTGGCATAAGGCAATGCCGCCGTAACGGTATATCTTTTGAATTCGCTTTTTTTCATAAGCCGCAAAGATAGAAATTAGAATGGAAAGGGGGAATGGGTAATTGATTTCAAATTTGGCCCAACTCTTTTCGGGCATCATCTGTAAGTATCCCGGTGTAGATAATCTGAATAGCCTGATCGTAGATTTCGGCGGGGCTAAGTTTAAAGCTCGCCCGCATTTCTTCAGGAAACTGGCTTAAAAATTTGTGGTCGATCAGGTTTTGGATCGCAGAGGTATAGATAAATACAATAAAGGAAACATTGACTGTGGGAAGGACATATCCTCTTTCGATGCCTTCCTGTATCAACTTTTGGAATCTCAAATACCCCGATTCTCTGATATAAGCCAATAAATCTGCCCAAATCGAAGGGGCATGATCCCTGAGTTCATCCAATATCTTGGGATTGATGGTCGAAACATCAGAAGCAACAGTGCTCAAAAGAGACTTGAGCTTGACCGTATAAGGGATTAATTTATTGTCCAACAATGCGCTTACCTTGATAGAAAGTCTTGTCTTAAGGATGTCAAACGTAGCGGCAAGAAGTTCGAGTTTTCCCGGAAAATACTTGTAAAGTGTCTTCTTACTCATCCCTAATTCCTGGGCAATTTCATCCATGGTGGTATTCTTGTAGCCTTGCCTGATAAAATATTGGTAGGCCACTTCGAGGATTTTGGTTTCGATATCTGATTTCTTGCTCATCGATTGGAATAGAGGGGCAAATATAGGCATTCCGCTTTATTTTTGCCCTATGGTGTAAAATGTCAATTACCCAAAAAGATTCCTTGGTCTTTCTTCTGACAAAAGTTAATTTTGGAATCTTACCTTTTAATTTTCATCCCAATACCGTCATGAACCCAACTGAGGCCAAAGCTCGGATTGCTGAACTCACCAAGCAAATCAATTACCACAACCATCTTTATTATCAGGAGGATAGGACGGAAATCACCGATTTTGAGTTTGACAGGTTATTGGAAGAGTTGGTCAAACTGGAAAAGGCATACCCTGAATTCCTTGAGTCTGATAGCCCAAGTCAAAGGGTTGGCGGAACGATTACCAAGGAATTTGAAACAGCCGAGCATGGCTACAGAATGCTTTCTTTAGGGAATACCTATTCTGAAGAATACCTTTTGGCTTTTGACGAAAGAGTAGCCAAAGGATTGGGACACCGTGATTATGAGTATTTCTGTGAATTGAAATTTGACGGTGTGGCCATCAGTTTGGTCTATGAAAACGGTCAGCTCGTCCGTGCTGTAACACGCGGAGATGGAACACGTGGAGATGTGGTCACCGAAAACATCAAAACGATAAGAAATATCCCCTTGAAAATCCATGGGGACAATATTCCGGACCGGTTTGAGGTACGGGGAGAAGTGTTTTTGCCAAAAAAAGAATTTGAAAAAATAAATGCTGAAAAGGAAGCATCGGGTGAAGCGACTTTGGCCAACCCTAGAAATGCAGCTTCTGGCACAGTCAAAATGCAAGACAGCGCTGTAGTCGCCAAAAGAAGGCTTAACTGCTACTTTTACCAATTATTGGGCGAGGATATCGGAGTTACCAAACACGACGAAGCCATTGCATTGATCGAAAAATGGGGGTTCAATGTCTCCCCTACCCATTCCAAATACAAGGATATTCAAGGAGTGCTTACATTCATTGAAGACTGGAAGGAAAAACGCTTTTCACTCCCTTTGGATACCGATGGCGTTGTGTTGAAAATCAACGACTATGACCAAAGAGAAGAATTGGGGTTCACCGCAAAGATTCCACGATGGGCAATTGCATATAAATATCAGGCCGAAAGCGCAGCAACAAGATTACTCTCCATTTCTTACCAAGTAGGCAGAACCGGTGCCATTACTCCCGTAGCCAACCTTGCCCCTGTGCACCTTGCCGGAACAACCGTCAAAAGAGCTTCTCTTCACAATGCCAATGAAATCCTCCGACTTGGATTGCATGAAGGCGACATGGTGCAGGTAGAAAAAGGCGGCGAAATCATCCCCAAGATCACCGAGGTCGTTTTGGACAAAAGAATTCCCGGATCAAAACCCAATCAATATATTGACCATTGCCCGGAATGTGGAACCAAACTTGAAAGAAAAGAAAGCGAAGCAAAGCATTTTTGTCCCAATGCCAAAGGTTGTGCGCCGCAGATTCTCGGGCGAATTGAGCATTTTGTCCATAAAAGGGCAATGGACATCGACTCTTTGGGTACTGAGCGGATCAGGACTTTGATCGATCAGGGATTTATCAGAAATCCTGCAGATATATACGAATTGGAATCTGTTCAGGAAAACCTCCTCGGACTCGAAATGAGCCAAGACCAATATCAAAAAACCGATGATGGCTTGCTATATATCTCTTTGCCAAAGGCATTCTTCGCCTTAACCGAAGGAATTTCATTGACAGCAATCCAAAGTTTCTGTGAAAGTCAATCCGAAAAACCACTGCTGAATGTGCTTCAGAATTTTCAGGCATTTATTCGAAACAGCAAAAAGAAAACTGCACAGAATGTAGGCACTGTCCAGCTCCTAGAAAATCTCCTGATGACTTCCGAATTTCCGGTTTTGGAGGATTATGTGCCTGTTGCCTTGGTTTTGAGTCTTTTGATTGGAAACAGATCTAGCTTAGCGGAAATCTCAAAGGCCGCTTACCATGAAAACACTGTCCATGGAATTCTGTTAAAGATGAAGCTTGAACTTACACATGAACAGGAAGACCGGATCAAAAAGCTTAAAGCCAACACCTTTCAGGAAGGGGTTATCAGCAATATGATCGAAGGGATTGAAGCCTCAAAGAACCAATCTTTTGAAAGGGTTTTGTTTGCTTTGGGAATCCGGAATATCGGGGAAAATACCGCCCAGATTCTTGCGAGGTATTTCAGGAATATTGATGCATTGCAAAATGCCGATTCCGAACAGCTTTTGCAAATAAATGGCGTAGGAGAAACGCTTGTCATCAGTTTGCAGGACTATTTCCGAGATACAGAAAACCTGCTTTTGATCCAAAGGTTGAAAGAAAAGGGATTGAGGTTTGAGGTTGAGGAAAGTACCTCTGTTTTGCAAAGCAATAAATTGGAGGGAATGAAAATCCTTGCTTCTGGCCGACTCATCCATTTCAAAAGGGACGAAATCATTGATTTTATTGAAGCCAACGGAGGCCAATATCTTAAGGCCGTCTCCAAAGGACTCGATTTTATCATAGAGGGAGAAGAAATGGGACCAAGCAAAAAAGAAAAAGCAGAGAAATTGGGGATCAAATTGATCTCTGAAGAAGAATTCCTCAAAATGGTAGAAAAACCAATAACACCATGAAGTGGATCAAAGACAGGATGATCACCTATCAATTGGAGAAAGCCCTCAAAAACAAGAAAAAAAACGAAGTTGCTTTTCCTACCAATCCTAGGCGGGTAGCGATTTTGGCATCTAACAAGGAGGAATTTCTGGAGTCAAAAGAGATGCTAAGAAAAATATGGGGATTCAATATCAGGATTATTGGTGGATATTTTTCCGAAGAAAATACAGATGCGGAAGCCATTTGCCCGATTTATTTTTCCATTTGGGGTTTGCCCACCGATTACTTCAATGAGTTTATGGAGGAAAAACTCGATTTTATTTTGGTACCGACTTTACACCTTAGCCCATATTTGCGTTATTTGCTGCTCGCTAATAACTGCAGGTTCAAGATGGGTTTCCATTCGGGTGAAAACAGCCCCTTGTTGGACTTTATGATAAAAATGGAAGGTGATAACCTGATGCCAAACCTTGAAAAGCTGATGGCTTATTTCAAAAAAATAAAAGAGACATGTTGAAGTTACACGGTACGGGAGTGGCCTTAATCACCCCATTTTCTGAAGACGGATCAATTGATTTTGCAGGATTGAGAAATGTAATCAACCACGTCATTGACGGAGGTGTAGATTATTTGGTAGTATGTGGCACTACAGGCGAAAGTGCAACTTTATCCAAATCAGAAAAAAAACAGGTTCTAAAAGCGGCTTTGGAATACAATGCCGGCAGGATTCCTGTCGTGTATGGTATCGGTGGAAATAACACCTCCGGAGTATTGGAAGAAATCCAAGAAACAGATTTTTCAGGGATTGACGCTATTCTTTCTGTCAGTCCATATTATAACAAGCCGACGCAGGCAGGAATAATTGCCCATTATACAGCCATAGCTGATGCTTGCCCTGTTCCGGTGATTTTGTACAATGTACCTGGTCGGACCATGTCCAATGTGGCTTTTCAGACGACTGTTCACCTTTCCCAACATCCCAACATTATTGGAATGAAGGAGGCAAGTGGTGATCTTTCCCAATGCATGAGGATTGCAGCAAGGATGCCTAAGGATTTTCTTCTTATTTCGGGAGATGACATTCTGACTCCCTCCATGAGGGTAATCGGTGGTCAGGGCGTAATTTCAGTGTTGGCGAATGCTTATCCTGCTATTTTCAAAACCATCTGCCACGGCAATCTTGACGAAGCAAAAGAGGCAGCCTTCAAGCTTTTGGATATCAACCCGATGATGTATGAAGAAGCCAATCCGGTCGGATTGAAGTTTCTGATGAGCCATTTGGGAATCTGCGGAGAAACAGTTCGTCTTCCTTTGGTAAAGGCTACAGAAAGTCTGAAAGAAAGGATTTTGAAGAATCTGGTAAACTAATAATTGGGGGCAATTCTGAACAAATATTGCCCCTACCCTATTTTTTGACTAATTTCCGACATGCAGCAGGCCATTTCCCTTTTAGCGCTTAACCAACTGATCCGTGAAACATTAGAGGTTCATCTTGAACCATCTTATTGGATTGTAGCTGAAATCGGGGAACTCAAACAGGCAGGACAAGGTCATGCTTACCTCGATCTCGTAGAAAAGCAAGGGAATCAGATTGCGGCCAAAATGCGGGCAAATATCTGGGCTTATTCCTATAGGACTATTGCAGGAAGATTTCAAGCTACTACCGGTCAATCACTCCGTGCCGGAATGAAAATATTGGCTCAGGTTACAGTGACTTTCCATGAATTGTATGGAATCAGCCTCAATATCAAGGACATTGATCCCAATTTCACTTTGGGTGAAAGGGCAAGAATCCGTCAGGAAATCATTGACCGGCTTTCCAGAGAAGGAATGATGGAGCTGAATAAACGCTTTTCGCTTCCGACGGTTCCCCAAAAAATCGCTGTCATCAGTTCTGCTTCTGCAGCCGGATATGGGGATTTTGTCAACCAAATAGAGCAAAATAGGTTTGGATACAAAGTATCACACAGTTTATACCAAGCCACTCTACAGGGAACAGATGCAGCGGCAACAATAATTGCCGCTTTTCAAAAAATTGAAGCTGATCAAAGTAAAGAAAAGTATGACATTATTGTCCTGATCCGTGGCGGTGGGGCCCAATTGGATTTGGATTGCTTTGACGATTATGGACTTGCCCTTTCTATTGCAAAATCATCGCTTCCGGTGTTGACAGGTATAGGCCACGAACGGGATGAAACCATCGCGGATCTTGTTTCCCACACCAAAATGAAAACCCCTACTGCAGTTGCTGAATTTATCCTTTCAGGATTTAGGGATTTTGAGGACAGGCTCAACCTTTGGACAAAAAACCTGAGCAGGTTTGCGGGACAGATGTTGATACAAGAAGACAGGAGAGTAATGGATATCGAAAACAGGTTGAAGAACCTTGTCAGATTCAATCTTGGTAAAAATGGAGAAAAGCTGGTTTTTTTTCAAAAGAGAATCCAATCCTCCTACCAAAACAAAATCAAAATCAGCACTTTATCCCTGGTTAATTTAAGCCAAAATTTAAGTAAGTCATGGAAGATTTATCTTGAAAAAGAAAACCAAAAACTCGAATTTTTGGAAAAGGATCTGATTAAATCTGACCCCAATACTTTTTTTGAAAAAGGGTATACCCGGTCAGAAATCGATGGAATCCCGATTCACAAGACAGTGCCCAAGAAGGGTCAGGAATTAAAGACATTTTCAAAAAACAGGATATTATCAAGCACAATCAACGAAATCAAAGACTATGGAAAATAAAGCAATAAGTTATGATCAAGCCATCCAAAGAGTCGAGGAAATCGTTTTGATCCTCGAAAGCGGAGAAAAAGGAATGGACGAATTGTCTGAACTTGTGAAAGAAGCAGCAGCTCTGGTCAAAAACTGTAAAAAAAAGCTGAAATCAACAGAATCGGAAATAGCAAAAGCTTTGGAAGATGATATGGAAGAGAATTGAGAATTTTTCAGGGAATCAGGTTTATGTTCCGACAACTTTAAGGTATTTCCTTTCAATATTGACCAAAAGATTTTGGTTGATTCCGGGAATTCTGATGATAAAGTAATCTTTATTGCCTTTGTTGACGCATTCCCCTTTCATATTTTGGAGCGGCCCTCCCAAAATCTCCACTTGCTCCCCGGCTTCGATATCGGAGCCATCGGTTTCGACAGCTACTCCGGTCTCTAGAATCCTCTTGATGGTCGCAATTTCTTCATCCCTGACAGTAGCGTGTTCACCCGAAAAATTAACAAACTTAACTGCTCCCGGTACCTGAAGTGATTCCCATAATTTTGCACGGTTGGTTTTAACAAAAACATACCCGTTGAAAAGCGCTTTTTGAACTTTCTTCTTCCTGTCGCTCCATTGTCTTAATTCCTCAATGATTGGCAAATAGACCTCAATACCCATTTCATCCAGTCTTTTGGCTACTTTTTTCTCTGACCTCGAGGTAGTGTAAAGCACAAACCACTTTAATTCTGACATATAAAAATTGAATTTACGCCTGCAAAAATAAGGAATTTCAGGTCTTGGCAGCCATAACTTGTTCCTTAAAAAAATAAAAACCCCCGGAATATTACTCCGAGGGTTTTAACATTTAAAAACCACCAACCTTTATTTAATCATGCGATTTCATTCTACGAATCAACATGTTTAATTTATCTGCCAATAAATACATGACAGGTACGACTACTAACGTCAAGAAGGTCGCAAAGGTTAGACCAAATATTACTGTCCAAGCCATCGGTCCCCAAAACGCTGCATTATCTCCTCCAACATAAAACTGAGGATCGAATGAACTGAATAATGTAGCAAAATTGATATTCATACCTATCGCCAATGGAACCAAACCCAGAACCGTAGTAATCGCTGTAAGCAATACCGGCCTTAATCTTGTTTTTCCTGCAAGGATTATACTTCCAAGCAGTTCATTCAATGGAAGGAATTCCCCATCTGGAGTACCCAACTCTTCTCTCCTTCTTTGTCTAACCAAGTTGGTATAATCAATCAGTACAATGGCATTGTTGACCACAACCCCTGCAAGGGAAATGATACCGATCCCCGTCATGATGACGACAAAGTCCATATTGAAGATAACCAAGCCCAAGAAAACACCGATGGTACTCAGCACTACAGAGGCCATAATGATCAATGGCGTGGTCACTGAATTGAATTGGGCTACGATGATCAGGAATATCATAGCAATGGCAATGAACAAGGCATTCAGCAAGAATGCAGTAGATTTAGCCTGCTCTTCCTGCTCTCCTGTAAATTTCACCGTCACACCTTCCGGAATTTCATATTGGGCGACCAACTCTTTAAATTGGTTATTGATCTCGGTAGGGTTATAGCCGTCGGTTACGTTTGAAAAGATGGTGATTACTTTGTTTAGGTCTTTTCTTTTCACAGAACCATAAGTCGAACCATATTGCAAATCAGCTACAGCCGAAATCGGAACTTCTTTTTTGTTTCCAAACTTGTCCCTAAAGCTGATTTTCTTATTGAGCAAAGAAGAAATATCATAACGGTATTCGTCACTCAATCTGAGTTGGATAGGAAAATCCTCTTCTCCTTCTTTAAATCGTGATACCTCAAGGCCAAATAAGGCAGTCCGCAATTCATTGGCGATTGTGGCTGTAGAAAGCCCGAACCTTCTGGCATTTTCTCTGTCAATATTGAGAATCACCTCAGGACTTCCCATTTCAAGATCGGATTTCAATTCTTCAACTCCGGCAATGTTAGCAGATGCAAGGTCTTCCCTAAACTGCCCTGCAAAGCTTATCAATTGGTCGAAATCCTCACCACTCACCTCAATATTTACCGGTTTTCCAACCGGCGGGCCAGCTGTCTGTTTATTGACAGTCACCAAAACGCCGGGGTAAATTTCCACCAACTCACGAATTTCTTCCATGATTTTATTGGTATTGATGCCTTGGCGGTACTGGTATTCCAGAAAGCTGATAGTAATTTTTGCTTTATGGGGAGTATTGGCAATGCTCGGACCCATGGATTCATCACCCGTTCCTTCACCTACCTGGGTGATTACAGACTCGATGATGGCACCATACGGTTCAAGCAGTTTCAATAAATCTCCTTCCATTTTATTCACCATAAATGAATTGGTAGCTTCCGTATCGGTTCCTATGGGATTTTCAATAAAGATATTGACCAATGCAGGTTGATTATCAGGAAAGAATAGAATTTTTGGAGCCCTGATTCCAAGGAGAACAACAGAGAATACCAAAAGGAGGATTGTGCCGAAAAAGAAGAAGTAAGGATTTTTTCCCTTCAAGGCAAAAGCAAGAGTGGATTCATACGTGTTTTCCAACCAAACCAAAAACTCATTCTGGAACCACCTGATGGCACCCCGCAAGACAAAAACATTAAACACTGTTAAAATTGCCGCAAGCATAAGCAGGTTTGCAAAGGCTATCCAACCTGCTGTATATCCCCCTATAGCAATTAAGGCTAGGATTAGCGCCACTCTCAAAGGCTTTTTCTTTGACTTAACAATGTCCGCATTTTCGACTTTCATATAAACGAAAACCAACGCAGGGTTAACCACCAAAGCGACAAACAACGAAGCCGACAATACGATAATCAAGGTTATCGGGAGGTACTTCATGAACTCACCGATAAGATCATCCCAAAATGCCAAAGGAAGGAATGCTGCCAAGGTCGTTAAAGTGGAAGTTATGATTGGCCATGCCACTTCGCCCACACCTTCTTTAGTAGCCCGCATTGGTGATAATCCTTCAGACATCAAACGATAGACGTTTTCGACAACAACTATCCCATTATCCACCAACATTCCCAATGCAAGAATCAGGGCAAACAGAACCATCAGATTCAGGGATATTCCAAGCCAGTTTAAAATGAGGAAGGAAATAAACATTGACAATGGAATGGCAATACCCACAAAAAGAGCATTTCTAAACCCAAGGAAAAACATCAGGATCAATACCACCAGGATTACCCCAAAGATGATACTGTTTTCCAGATCGGCTACCTGAGCTCTTGTGGTCTTGGATTGGTCATTAGTAATGCTGATCTGTAAATCAGAAGGAAATCTAGAGGCCTTTGCATCTTGGATAATCTCTTTGATTTTATCAGATGCATCCAGGAGGTTTTCACCACTTCTTTTGATTACGTTGACAGTCAGAACAGGCAGTTTGTTACTTCTTGCATAACTGGTTCTTTCCTTGTAGGTATCTGTGACAGTGGCCACATCACGGAGGTAAACAATCTTGTTTTCCTCGGTTTTGATGATGATGTCATTCAATTCATCGGGAGATTTGAATTCTCCGGTCACCCTCAAAGATCTTCTAAAATCCCCTGAAAGAATATTTCCTCCGGAAATGGTAACGTTTTCTTGAGAAATCGCATCGGAAATATCACTGAATGATACTCCTAAAGCTTCCATCTTGTAAATATCCGCATCTACACGGATTTCCCTTTCAATTGTTCCCCTTAGTTCTGCCTTAGAAATTTCCCCTAATTTTTCAATCTCATCTTCCAGATATTCCCCATATTTTTTCAATTCCTCTTCAGAATAATCTCCTGAAATATTGACGTTCATAATCGGAAAATCGGAAGTGTTTATTTCCAAAACATCAGGCTCTTGGTCAAGATCTGTTGGAAGTCCGCCCTTGGATTTGTCTACAGCATCTTTTACATCTTGGATTGCTTTGGCAATCTCCACTCCCGGATTGAATTCCACCACTATAGATGAAAAATCCTGAACAGAAGTGGAAGTGATGTTTTTGACGTTATTGAGCGATTTAAGCTCCTTTTCAATCGGTCTAGTAATCAGGTTTTCCATATCTACGGGAGAGTTTCCCGGATAGGTTGTACCGACATATACTGTAGGAATGATGATTTCAGGAAAACTCTCCTTAGGCATCGTTCTATAAGCCCCAAATCCCAATATTGTGATGATGATCACAAGAATGAGCACGGAGATCTGATTGTCAACGGAAAAGGAACTGATTCCAAATTCCCTGATAACTCCTTTTTTCTTTTCTTCTATCTCTGCCATAACAAAATTACTTGGCAATGTTTACAACAAAATTATCACCCACTTCTCTGAACCCTTTGTCTATCAGGACTTCTGTACCTGTCAAACCTTCCAATACTTCAGTCACCTCTTTGTAGGTTTTTCCTCTTTTGATATACCTTTTCTTACTCAGGCTTTCATCCACCGTAAAAACATAATCACCTTTGTTGTCCTGAAGGATCAGGTAATTGGGTACAGTTACAGCAGTTTTGTTTTCATAATCCATGATTTTGATTACTGAGATCATGTTTGGCTTCAAAAATTCCAAAGAAGGAACAGCGATTTCAACCTTAAATGTCCTGTTATTAGGATTGATGATAGCTCCTACTGAGCTAATCTTTGCCCTGAGGTCTTTTTCCACTGAAGGAAAACTAACCTCAACCGAATCACCTCTTTGAATCAACCCTACATACTTTTCAGAAATATCAGCCTCAATAAACAGGTCACTGTCACCTACAAACTGAAACATAGGCACACCCGGCTGAACCAATTCACCCAATCTTACCTGAACAGTTTCTACCGTACCGTTGAATGGCGCTCTCACCAAAGTTTTTGATTGTTGGGTCTTCAGCGAAGCGAGATTGGCTTCTAGCGTTTCTTTCCTGTTTTTTGATTCCAAATATTGGATTTCAGTACCAATCTGTTGCTTCCATAACCTGTCCTGCTTATCAAAAAGAATTTTCGCCAACTCAAGCTGTTTTTCAACTTCGTCAATATTTCTAAGGATAGTCTCTGCATCTATTTTGGCCAAAATCTGACCTTTACTTACCCTCATTCCTTCTACAGCTGTGATTTCTTGGATTCTACCCAAAACCTCACCTGATATACTGACATTTTTCTTGGATAAAACCGATCCTGTGACTTCGACGAAATGCTCAAAATGCTTTTTTTCAACTTTGGTTGTCGAAATCAGAATGGATTTCCTGTTTTCTTTAGCAAACTCAGGATCCAAAACCGCAATTTCTTTTTCCAAGGTTTCTATCGATGTCCTGAGACTGGCAGCATCAGCCTTCATTTTAGCCAATTCTTCTTTTTTGATACTGATCTCATCTTTGGGGCCACATGAAGCAGCCAAAACCAAAATGGTGATGATTAAAAAGGGAAAATTCGTTTTCATATTTTCTGTATGTTTTTTCTTTTGATAAATTATAATAAACCCAATGCTTTTTCCAGATCCACTTTGGCTATCAAAGCATCATAAAGCGCTGAGAAATAGTTTGTTTCGGCATCCTTCAGGGCTGAATCCGCTTCTACTACTTCAAGGTTTGAACCAACACCTTCATCGTACTTGATTTTTGCCATCCTGAAAACCTCCAAAGCAAGTTCCCTGTTTTCTTGCTGTACCTTAAATGCCTGTAAGTTATTCTCAAGGTTTGTTCTTGCCTGGAATTTTTCTACCTCAATATTGCTTTCAAGAAACAGTTTTTGGTTTTCCAATTGGCTCATCTGTGCCCGTTTTTGCTGGATCTGTGAGCTTTTCAACAAACCGTCAAAAATCGGGATGCTCAGTCTAAACCCGATGAACGCACCCGTAAACCACCTGTCGCTTTCCCAAATCAAACCTGTGGACTGCGCGGCGGCATTCCTCTGGTATTGGCCAAAAAAATCAAGATTTGGAATATACTGTGAGGTGGTGTATTTGATATCCAACCCAACTAAATCAATGTTGGTATTGATCTGATCCATTTCTACCCGGCGGGTACCTTCAAATGCAAACAATTCATTGATTTCCTGAGGGCTATTAAGGTCTGCAAGACTCTCACTCAAAATAATGTCAAACTCCATAGGTAGACCCATTTGGAGTTTCAAAAGCTGGATGCTGATATCGCGTGCAGCTTTGACCCTATCCATTTCTGTTATCAAATTATTTCGCTGAACTTTAATCCTGGAAACATCAATTTTTTCAGAAAAACCAGCTTCAAACAATGCCTGTGTTTCTTTTAACAATGTGTCTAATCTTCCAAGATTGGCTCCGATCAAAATACTTCTCTGTTCATTGACCAAGACTGAGAAATAGGCCTTTTTGATCGTTTCCTTGACATCGATTTCACTTTTCTCCTTGTCAAATTCTGTCAACATCTTATAAGTACGGGCGGCTTTTAGACCCACAAAATAAGATCCGTCAAAAATCATCTGGTTGAGTTGTACGACCAATGCCGAGCTATAATTCACACCAAATCTTAATGGAAGTACATCCGAATCAATATCCGGCTGTTGAAATCCTCCTTCGTTTGGCACGAAAACAATTGGAATGGCGGCATTGTGCGTGATGTCGTAGCTACCAGTTACCTGGGGTAAGCCCGCTGACCGGCGTTCTACAATCTGAGCTTTGGCAATCATGGTTTCCAACTGTGCGTTTTTGGCATCGACGTTGTTTTCCAGGGCGTACCGCAAGCTTTCTTCAAGTGTCAACTGCAGGACCTTTTCCGATTGGGCATGTCCCTCAATCAACATAGCAAAAAGGAATATCCCTACTCCCAAGAGCTTTTTGGCTGTGGTTTTCATTGGTTTTCGTTTTTCTGTTTTAAGTATGCTTCTCTTCCTTTTTCTGTAAAAATTCCATATAGAAAGTGTTCGAAAATTTCTATCTGCAAATCGACCATATTGTATTTTGATGGAGGAAATTTGATGGGGTCAAAAGTGATCATCATCTGTTCCATTCTTAGCAAAGCGATAATTTCATTGTTGATCTCGGGTCTAAAAAAACCCTCTTCTTTTCCTTTCACCAAAACAGCTTCTACTTCCTTTACAATGTGACTGTGCTTAAAATCTTCAAACAACTGCCAACATTGTGGAAAATAACGCTGAAGTTCATTCATGACCAAAGGATTGATATCTGCAAATCGCTTTCTCATATAAGTGGAAAGTCCCACAAGATGCTCAATAGTACCATCGGTGAGTTTGGGAAATGTCTCCATCATGCATTTGTCATGCTCCAATGAGGCGGCGAAAGTCTCAAACACCAAGTGGTTTTTATCGGTAAATTCCTGATAAATGGTTTTCTTGGACATTCCAGCCTGACGTGCGATGTCGTCCATTGTCACTGACCTAATGCCAAATCGCATAAACTGTTCGGCAGCTGTTTCAATTATCTTATTTCTTGTCTCCAAATTTTCCATAATTAGATGACAAAACTCAGGAAACTATTTGAAAGTTCAAAGTTTCTAAAGTTTTTTATAAAATATTATTTTGATAAATAGATTAATATTAACTTAATAATATATTTAATTTTGATTTTCTACTATTATCAATATATTATGTCAAAAAAGCTTAATTTTGAAAATTAATAATTCACAAAAGTTACCTTTGTTTATATTTTATTTTAAATCAAAAAATGGAATTTCTTGAGACCAGTTTTGGTCATTTGGCATACAAAAAACATGGGAGCGGTAAGAATATCCACCTGCTTTTTCATGGATTTGGCCAAAACATGAAAGCTTATGATTCATTTTTAACCTTAAGAAAGGAATCGGACTGTTATATTGTATTTGACATGTTCTACCATGGGCAAAGCAGCTGGAAATCGGTAAATCAAAAATTGACTAAAGAGATCTGGAGAGAAATCATGGTTCTGTTGATGGAAAAAGAAAATTTCGAAAAATTCCATCTCGTCGGTTACAGCATGGGTGGCAAATTTTGCCTCATCACATATGAACTCTTTCCAAACTTTGTAAAGTCACTGCTTCTGATGGCGCCTGATGGGATCAAAACAGGCTTTTGGTACAACATGGCCACTTTCCCGGGATTTCTCAACAAGCTCTTCAAACATGTGGTTTTCCATCCTGAAAGGTTTTTCAGGACAATGGATTTTTTCCATGGACTCGGACTGCTCCAAAACAGCCTCATCAAATTTGTAAAATCCCAAATGGGCACCCGAACAATGAGAGCGCAGGTATATTTTACCTGGAATGTTTTCAAACCCCTCAAGCCCGATTTGGGTCAAATCATAAAGATGATTCGGTTGAACCAAACTCCAATATTCCTCTTTACAGGAGCTTATGACAAAATGATCACTTCTGAAAATCTAAGCAGATTCAGTTCAAAAATCCCCCATATATCCCTACATGAACTGAATTCAGGTCATAATTCCTTGATTGTAGAAACTTCCATTTTTCTCGCAACCAACGGAACACACTTAGGATTTTATAATCGTTGAAAAAAATTTTAAGGATAGGGATTTTAAGAAAAACTTCCAAAAACAACAAAAGCGGCGAGATCGCCGCTTTTGTCTTTTATACCTACAAAATAAATTCAAGATATCAATACATTGGAAACTCCTTCATCAACCCCTCAAATGCATCTATCATTTCCCACTTTGGTTTGAAAGAAGTGTCTCTCATTCTTGCATTTACAGCGCCGCTTTCAATAAATTCCAATGCGGCCTTTAATCTCTTTTCTTCTTTGTCATCCCAATTTTTCGCCGGATCATCTCCTACCGCAAAATTGACAGGGAAACCATCAAAATATTCTGCCCTGCCCTCTGAATTGGCTATGGCAAAGGTAATCGGCACCAATTCCACATTGTTGCTGCTTAGGTTCCTGTTGAAACTTGATAATGGGAATGAGCCGACAGGCTTACCATAGGTATTGTCCCCTATCAAAACCAAGTCCATGTATGGTTCAAGACAATTGACCAATAACTCGGAAGCAGAGGCTGACCCTCTTGAGGTGATAAAAATCACCCTGTCAAGGTTGAGGTTCCCTTTTTTGGAGAAATTGACAGTTCTGTTATTTGAAAATTTGTTTCCGTTGTGTTTGTTGGTATACATCACTCTTCCATTGACTAAGGCCGGAGCGATATAATTCAAAATCTGCTCAGTCACAGCTACGGATCCTCCGCCATTGTACCTCAAGTCAATAATCAGTTCATTGATACCTTCAGCAATAAAGTAATTGAATAAATCCTCCACTTCCTGACTTCTGGTCGGACTAAGTCCTGCTGTTGCCTTGAAACTTTGATATACCCAATGACCAACTTTTTTTGCACCTACTTCATAGACATTTTTATACAGTACTGAATTGGTTTGAAATGCCCCTTTTTGGATTGTGCGGGTAGTTTCTGTACCATCCGGCAACTTGAACTTGAAAGTATTCGTCACCCCTACCTGATTTGCACCAAGATTAAATGAATAACTTCCTGTACTGGTTTTGTAATCAGAAATGGGTTTGTTGTTGATTTCAACTATCTGCCAACCTCTTTTCCATCCGTCTTTTCCTGCCGGGCCTTCGTCAAAAACAAAAGCAACAAACAACTTTTCATCCTTATCAAAGGCAAAGCTAAAACCGTGGGCACCTGAAGCCTGGCCTGTAAATGCTGCATCAAACTCCGCCTTCGTTGTCAGATAAGACCACCTGTCCAAAGGTTTGAACATCAACTCATCCAAAACAGCTTGATTGGAAGCAAATTTTGTGACATCCAATGTCTGCGGCAGTTCGCCTTCCCAATAATACCATTCCTTCATGGAATCGAAAATTGCTTTTTTAACAACATCTTCCACTACAACGGGGACTTGTTCCTCCTCTGGGTTACAGGAAAGAAACAAAATGGCTGAGGTCATCAGCATTCCCAAAACGGATAATCTTACTTTGAACATAAGCTTTCTTAAGGTGATTTCTTCGGTATACGTAATTCAGGACCAAAATGGTTTAAATCACAAAGTCATAAACCTTTACGCTTGCCCACTTGTTTGAGTTTTTCTCTATAAAAGCCAAATGCATGGGATCTATTTGGTAATAATCCTGGTCTTCTATGCTCTTGAAAAACAATGTACAAGCTACTGAATAACTATGGTCCACTACGGATCGGGCTTCTGTTGGTGCAGGAACACCCATATAGAAGTTATCCACGGTCTTACATTTGCCAAGTACTGAGGCCTCTTTCATAAAATCCTTTGTATCGACACCATCTTTCAACCAGAAAAATACCTGGTGGATCATTTTTTGTTTTGCTGCTTGTTCTGCCATAAGTGAAATTGGTAAAGTTGCTGCCGCACCGGCAACGGTTAAGGTTTGGAGAAATTTTCTTCGGGATTTCATAAGGGTAATTTAAAGGTTTAAAGATAAAAATTTAAATTGCTTCCTGAAATTGACATCCAAAATAATCGAAATCACATGAAATATAGAAAATTCGGGAAAACCGGTTGGTCCGTATCTGAAATTTCATTGGGCACTTGGCAAGTCGGAGGAGGCTGGGGAAAACCCTTTGATGCCAAACTTGCCAACAGAATCATCCACGCCGCGATCGACCGGGGAATCAACTTTATAGACACTGCAGATGTATACGGCGGTGGACTTAGTGAATCTGCAGTTGGAAAAGCAGTAAAGGAAAGTCCTGAAAGAATATATGTAGCCACAAAATGCGGAAGACAAATCCAACCGCATGTCAGTGAAGGATATACCACGGATAAACTGAGAGCATTTGTAGAAGCCTCCTTAAAAAATACAGGCTTAGATACAATCGACCTGATCCAGCTTCACTGTCCTCCTACTCCTGTTTATGGTCGGGATGAGATTTTTGGGCTTTTTGAAAAATTGAAGGAAGAGGGTAAAATCAGTGCCATGGGTGTCAGCGTGGAAACCGTTGATGAGGCCTTGGCCGCAATGAAATATGAAATCGTTTCTTCCATACAGGTCATTTTTAATATGTTCAGGTTAAAACCTTCCGAAACATTATTCGCCCATCCAGACATTGACAGGTTTGGGATAATCGCTAGAGTCCCTTTGGCAAGTGGTCTGCTTACAGGAAAACTGACTTCAGATACTGTATTTTCAAAGGAAGATCACAGGCAGTTCAACAGACAAGGAGAAGCTTTTGACAAAGGGGAAACTTTTTCAGGTGTAGATTACCAAAAGGGACTTAGAGCCGTGGAAGAATTGAAGGAGATATTCCAAGGCAAAGAACCTTTAGCAGCTTGGGCCATCAGGTGGGTGTTGATGTTTCCTTTGGTGAGCACCGTTATTCCCGGAGCTTCCAAGATTGATCAGGTTCATTCCAACGTAAAAGCTTCAAATCTTCCAGAGATTTCAGCCAAGGAAATGGAAGCTGTCAAAAATATTTATGACAAATATTTCAAGGCAGATATACATCATTTATGGTAAGGGTTGAAGGGGCTGCTTCCAAAATCGAAAACGAGGAACCCAAATATCTAAATTTATCAAACTGTTTACTGTAAACTGAACACTGTCAACTGTCAAAATGTCCAAGCGGGTACTTATCATCACTTATTATTGGCCTCCCTCTGCGGGTTCGGGCGTACAGCGGTGGTTGAAGTTTGCAAAATATTTACCTGAATTTGATTGGGAACCTGTCATCTTCACTCCCGAAAATCCGGATTTTGAACTCAAGGATGAAAGTCTTGTAAAAGAAATCAACCCGTCTCTTGAGGTGTTGAAATTCCCGATTTGGGAACCCTATGGGCTTTTTAGAAAAATAAAAAAAGAAACCCTCACAGATACCGCCAAAGTCCTTGAAAAAAAGAAAAAGTCCATCACTGACAAAGCCGGAATCTGGCTCAGGGCAAATGCTTTGATCCCTGATCCAAGAAAATTCTGGGTAAAACCGTCTGTTGAATTTTTGGCTGATTTGATTGAAAAAGGCCAGTTTGAAGCCATCATTACCACAGGCCCACCTCATAGTTTGCATTTGATAGGATTAAAACTCAAAAGAAAAACCGGAATCACTTGGTTGGCCGACTTCAGGGACCCTTGGTCCAAATGGGAGTTTTTAGACACACTTCCCATGCTTGATTGGGTGCGTCGACAGCACGAATCATTGGAAAAAAATGTACTCCATGAGGCTGATGCCATCATCACCATCAGTCCCACTTTTCAAAAAGACTTTAAAGTCCTTTCAGGTAGAAAAATCCACTTGTTGACAAACGGTTTTGACACGGCTGATTTGCCGGGAAATTGGTCAGCTCTCGAGCCCTCGGAGGAAGGTTTAGAAATCCTATACACCGGTGTCATTGATGCAATCCGAAATCCTATTCCTTTTTTGAATGCGTTAAAAGAAGTATTTGAAAACGATTCTAAAAAAGTTACTCTACGTTTTGTCGGCAAGGTATCTGAAAATGTGAAAACCCTCATTGACTCAGATTCCTGGTTTCAAAGTCATGTAAAACTGGAGGGATATGTTCCGCATGAAGCAGTATTTTCGTTTTACCAAAAAGCACATTTGCTCTTACTGATATTGACGGACACCAAAAATGCGCAGGGCAATATTCCCGGAAAACTGTTTGAATATATAGCCACGGGAAGACCCATCATTGCCTTAGGAGATCCTCAGGGGGACAGCTCAAAAATCCTGGATAATTCGGGTTCGGGTAAGGTATTTTCACATACCGATCTCAAGGGAATCAAAAAGTTCCTTCAAGATTTTAATCCCAAATCAGACTTTAGTCCGTCTGATTCCATCGAAAAATATTCAAGAAAAAACCTCACTCTTCAACTTTCCAATCTCTTAGATGAATGTACCGATCCCGTTTCTTGACCTCAGCTTGTTTGATCAAGATTTAAAGACTGCATTGGAGCGGAAGTTTTCCGAAATGCTTTCCAAGGGAATTTTTTCCGGTGGTGAAGAAGTGGAATTGCTTGCTTTAAGGATTGCGGATTTTTTGGATACGAAGTGCACCATTATCCCTTGCTCTAATGGGACCGATGCTTTGGAAATCGCTCTTCGGGCCTTAGAAATAAGCATTGGTGACGAAGTGATTGTACCTGCCCTGACTTGGGTTTCGACTGCGGAAGTGGTAAAATTGGTTGGTGCTAAGCCTGTTTTTATAGATACAGACCGTTCAGGATTAATGGATTTGGATCTTTTGGATCAATTGGCAACGCAAAAAACAAAAGCTATCATTCCTGTTCACTTATATGGGAAAATGGTCGATATGAAAAAGTTAACTTCATGGGCCAAAAACAAAGGGATCAAAATAATTGAGGACAATGCCCAGGGTTTTGGAGCTCATCAAAATGGAAAAAGTGCAGGTGTTTGGGGCGACATTGGTTGTTTCAGTTTTTATCCTTCCAAAAATTTTGGCGCCTTGGGAGAAGCCGGTGCAGTGACAACTTCAGATAAAAATCTTGCAAAAAAAATCCAAATGCTGATTAATCATGGTCAGCCTATCCGGGACCGACATGAAATGGTGGGAAGAAATGCTCGGATGGATTCCATTCAGGCCGGTTTTTTGAATGTCAAGCTGGATTATTTCAAAAATTGGCAAGAAAAGAGAAAAAATCTTGCTGCCCTCTACCTAGACCATCTTTCCGGAACGGGTGATTTGATCCTGCCCGATACTATTTTAAATTCAGATCACAACGCCCATCTGTTTGTGATACAAACAACGCTTAGAAATGAGTTGAAGCAATTCCTTCAAGAAAAAGGGATAGGAACTTCCATTCATTACCCAACCATAATTCCCAAAATGATTCCTTATCTAGAGGAGGTAGAATTTTCTATTGCCGAGAAAATAACTGCCTCAGCCCTTTCACTTCCTCTAAACCCATTTTTGACAGAAAAGGAAGTTATGCGCATAATCTTCGAAGTAAAATTATTCTATGGTAAGACTTCATAGGTCAATACCGACTTTTCCCTGTTTTTCAAATCGAACGAACCGACTTTTTCAAAGTGAAAAGAATTTTTTGCTGCTTCATAACAGGATTCACTGACTAGAATCTGTCCCCTGTTTGCTGCTGCCTGAAGTCTAGCTGCCACGTTTACCGTATCACCTATAACAGTATAATCCAGTCTTTTGAGTGTGGCCGAACCAATATTTCCCCAAACCATATCTCCGGTATTGATTCCAATGGAAACATCAGGCTTATAGGTTCCGGACTCTATTCCAATTTTGGCTTCATGTATTTTTGCCCTGATCGATGAACATGCGCGTAGAGCCCTTTCAAGATGTTTTTCGCCTTTAAAAGTCGCCAAAACTGCATCTCCCATAAATTTGTCAACAGCGCCGTTCTCATTGATGATTTCCTGCACCATGATGTCAAAATAGGCATTCAGCATGTTGACAACCAAGTCGGCGGGTTCGTTTTCACTGATCGCTGTAAATCCGCAAATATCTATAAACGCTACTGTTCCATCAATGATTTCATTGTCAAAGAAGGACGACTCCATGTCTTTTCCCACCATAAAATTAAGGACAGTTTCGTCTACATACATTTTGAGAATGTTGTTTTCTTTGATTGCCTTTAGGGTTTCTTTGATGCCTTTGACGTGTTTGATGGTCTTGTCTATGGTGATTTCTAGATCGGCAAAATTCACCGGTTTTGTCACAAAATCAAAAGCACCACGGTTCATGGCAATCCTGATATTGTCCATATCACCATAGGCGGACACTATCACTGACTTCAAAAGGGAGTTGTTTTCATTCAGCCGGGTAAGCAAAGTCAAACCGTCCATTTCAGGCATGTTGATATCACTCAGGACCATGTCCACATCCTTGTGCTCCACAAGTTGCTCGAGTGCATGCCTTCCATTCATGGCAAACACAAATTCGTATTCATTTTCACGGATTTTTTGCCTGAACTTCTGCCTTATAAGTATCTCCAAATCGGCCTCATCATCTACTACTAATATCTTTGCCATAATCACTCAATCAAAATGTTACGTGTTAATCAAATCCAAAATCTCTTTTCGAAGGGATTCAAAATCAATCGGTTTTGTGAAAAATTCCTTTGCTCCTGATTTGATAGCCTTGTTATAGTTGTCACTGTCACCATAAGCGGAAATCATACTCACGCTAATCTGGGGAAATTTCTTTTTCACCTGATCAAGAAGCTCCAATCCTGTCATGCCCGGCATATTGATATCCGAAAAAACATAGACCACACTTGGCGGATCAGATTCTCCCAATATACTTAAAGCCTCAGCACCTGAAAAGGCAAAAATCAATTCAAGGTTGCCCGACTTGGTTTCTTTCCTAAATTTTTGGCGAAAAAGCATTTCAACATCTTTTTCATCATCAACAATCAAAATTTTCATAAAACAAAATTTATTGGGTCTTGGGGATTAAAATTATAAATCTGGTGTATTCTCCCACTATAGAGTCTATTTCCAAAACTCCTTCGTGGTCTTTGATAATATCATGCGTAATACTGAGTCCTAGTCCGGTTCCCTCCGTCCCTTTTTTGGTGGTGAAAAAAGGCATCAGCAATTTGTCCCTGATGTCTTCCGGTACTCCGGGACCATTGTCCTCTACGACAACCATTACACTGTCCTCCAGGTTTTTGGTACTTACAGAAAGTTTGGGGAGATAATCTTTTCCATGCAGTTCTGTTTTGTCACGCATGGCATCAAAGGCGTTTTTGCAGAGATTCAAAATCACCCTGCTGAAATCCTCAGGATTGAGCATGACTTTGGGAAGGTTTTCCTCTAACTGGACTTTGATATCTACATTAATTGGATTCTTGCTCGCACGCATTCCATGAAAAGCAAGATTGACATATTCCTTGATCAACTCATTCAAATCGGTGGGTTCTTTGATGCCCTTACCACCACGGGAATGCATCAACATCGACCTGACTATGCCGTCAGCCCTAGAACCATGTTGGAAGATTTTTGCCAGGTTTCCTTTGACATCACCAAGAAGGGATTTGATATCTTCGGTGGTTTCATTTTGGTCCAGCTTTTCAACTGATTCACTGATCTCGTCGACATACTCCATGCTTAGCTCCGAAAAATTGTTTACGAAATTCAGTGGATTTTTGATCTCGTGGGCTATGCCGGCGGTCAACTGTCCCAAACTCGCCAGCTTTTCCTGTTGGATCAATTGTTCCTGTGTGGCTTTGAGGTTTTCATAAGCTTTTTCAATTTCTTTGGCCTGAGCCAATTCTCTCTCCCGGGACTTTTCCCTCTCTTTGGCTAATAGTCTTTTCTTTTGCGATATGTAAATGAGATAACCTATCCCCACTACACAAAACAAATAAATCAAATAAGCCCACCAAGTGGCATACCAAGGGGGAAGAATGGTAAAAGTATAGGTGGCTTCCTCGCTGATGACATTGTAGAGGTTTTTGGCGCGAACCCGGAAAGTGTAAGTACCTGTGGCCAGATTCGTGTATTCCTTATAAGAATTGGTGCCCCAATCTGTCCAATCAGGATCAAAGCCCTCAAGATAAGTTTGATATACAGTCCTGTCTTCCTGCTCAAAAAATGGGGCAGCATACATAAACCGTAAGGAATTGTTGGATTGTTGGAGAGAAATACCATCGGCTGCATCCAAACTGAGGGTGTCTGTTTTTGTGATTGCTTGACGCAAAAGAATAGAAAAAGGCCTTTGCACTGATTTTTCTTTTTGGATCTCCATTCTGACCAAACCATCGCCACTACCGATCCAAACAATGCCATTTCTTTCGGGAAAAATTGTGGTTATGTCCTCCCAAGGATACCCATTAAATAGATCATCTTCCAGTTTATATCCCCCATTGGGTAATGGTGTTGCCAAACGAATTTTATTCTTGATGGTAACCCAAACACGCCCTAATTCATCTTCCTTCAAGTTAAAATTATCTGTAGAGGAATAATCAATCTCAATTTTTCCAAAAGTATCATCCAATTCAAATTTTTCAGATTCAGGATTGTAAGAAAAAAACCCATTCTCAGACAGGGAAAAAATTTTGCCGGCTACACCATAAATCACTCCATCTCCTGCCTTTTCTTGATTTTCTCCCCCATATGTCACAATTTTTGATTTTGCAAAATCAAGGTTTCCTTCTTGATCTAACACCGGAGTTATTTTATAAGCATAACCAGATTGGGTTCCAGCCCAAATATCCCCCTCTTTGGTTTCAGCCAAGGTCCAAACACCATGAAAGTTTCCGGGAAAATGACCTTCCTTTTCCCAATTAGTGCTGCCTGCTTTTTTTCTGATTACTGCTACACCAAGGCCACTGCCCACAATGACTCTTTGGTCCAAATGCTTTGAGTTCAAAAATACTGATCCACTAAGCCAACTGTCAGCTAACTCGTATCCAATTTGCAAATCTCCTTTTAATACCCCAATCCCATTTATAGTTCGAAAAATCAAATCCTCACCAATAGGCAACATGTCAAAAACTTGAGTTCCCCCACCGAAATCAATCTGTTCGAATTTTCCGGAATTATTATTTAAGGTGGAAATTCCAATTGGCGTTCCTATCACCAACCTTTCTTGAACCCTTTGAATGGATAAAATCCCTGTCTTTAGACCTGATTGTTTGGAAAAAGTGGTAATCGAAGGACTTAACTCCACTTTGGAAATACCATTGTCCAATCCCAACCACAGCATATCTGACGAATCTAAATAGGACCAATAAACTGATTCATCCTGGAGTCCTGCTTCATAATTAATATTCCTTAGGACCTTTCCTTCGGGATTCATTATGAAAATACCCTTTCCAATTAAGGAAACCACAAAATTTCCATTCGGAAGGGTGATACTTCTATATAAAAATTGGTCCTTTAATAATGGATCTAATTCTGTTTTGAAAGGGACAAATGATTTTCCGGTAAACCCAAAAAAACCTTCGCTTGCAGTCCCAACCAAATATTTGAAATCTCCTATTTCTTTGTCAGGAATAGGGAGCATAATATAAACGCGTGTATTTTTAAAAATTTCTGAACCGGGTACAATTTCTAAGTTTTCGCCCTTAAGTTGATAAAGCCCTTTTTCCAGCTGGAAGATGTATAATTCATTTTCAAAAATCATACTGTAAACAAAAAAAGAATCAGCCTTCCAAGCCTTAAATTCTCCCCCTTCTGAAAGCTTTGTTAGGTTGATCCTAAAGAAGTACTCTTTTGATTGTACAAAAAGGAAATCGCCTTTAAGATTGATAGATCGAATATCTGAGAAATTTCTAAATTCAGGTTTTACCAATTCTAATAATGAAAATGCCTTGGCAATTCCATAATCATCGAATTCAATATATCCGAAATTCTGCCCTCCGCCAAAAAATATCTTTCCGTCTTTACCTTTTTCAAATCCCCGAACAGTTTGAAAAATAACTGAATCTGAAATGCTTATCTGCCTCCAATTCACTCCATCATATTCCGTAATCCCGGCAGAAGTACCAAAATACATCACCCCATTGTCACTTTGGATCACCCCCCATACCTGACCATGCCCCTTGTAGTCTTTGGGAGAATAATTGGTAATCAAAGGATATCCGAGTTCCGGATTGGATTGGCTAAATACTTTGGTCTGATGAAAAATGAAAAAAAACAGGGTGATTATAAAAAAGCTTTTGCTTTTGGTTAAATATTGGTTTGGGCGTATGGTTATTTCCATATGGGTGGCGCTATCATTCAAGATAGAAAAATACATAATCTAATTGATATATGGAATTTCGCAAGTCAATTACATGGCTTGTCAAATCAGTATTTTCTTCTTGAATTTGATTTTTCAATACAAATAAGTTTTTAATTGCTTCTCTTTGTTAGACTTTTTTGTTTTTTGGTCAAAAATAATTGGTGCGGAAAATCAATGTTTGATTAAAAGTGCCTTTCCTCAGACCGGTAATAATATAGAAAATGTTGTCCCTTTTGACATTTCCCCTGCATTTGCTTTAGGGTTGTTAAATACCTTGATTTCACCTCCATGGGCTTTGATGATATCATAGCTCAATGAAAGTCCCAATCCGGTTCCTTGACCTGTAGGTTTGGTGGTAAAGAATGGTTGGAATATTTTTTCCTTGATGTCCTCGGGAATGCCGGGTCCGTTGTCAGAGACATTGATTTGTATTTCTTTTCCAAGGTTTTTGGTAGAAACAGTTACCGTGGGTTTTAAATCTGAATGGTTTTTTCTGTATTCAGAATTTCCGCAGGCGTAAAAAGCATTGTTGATCAGGTTCAATAAAACCCTACCAATATCCTGAGGAACGATATCTACTTTCGGCAAATTCGGATCAAAATCCATTTTGAAATCAGCATTGAAGGTTTTGTCTTTGGCCCGCAATCCATGGTAGGACAACCTTAAGAATTCATCTGCCAATTCATTGATATCAGTCGGTTCCTTTTGCCCGGATCCTGTCCTGCTGTGCTGCAGCATCCCTTTGACAATGCCGTCAGCGCGCTTGCCGTGGTGATGGATTTTTTTGAGGTTTTCGATGACATCCAGCGAAATGGCTTTGGCTTCTTCAAGATCCCCTTTGTCCAGCTCCTCCTGAAGTTCCTGAAGCAGTTCTTCACTTACTTCAGAAAAGTTGTTGACAAAATTGAGTGGATTCTGAATTTCATGAGCGATTCCGGCAGTCAGTTCTCCCAATGAAGCCATTTTCTCAGCGTGGATCAGCTGACTTTGGGTGGACTTCAGTTCAGTTAAAGTTTTTTCAAGTTCTTCTTTTTGCCGGGTAAGTTCGGCAGTACGTGCGGTTACTTGAATTTCCAATTCGGCCTTAAGTTTTTGAGAAATCTCATACTCCTTTTCCTTTTCTAAGGCTTTGAGCCGTTCTATCTCCAGTGCTTTTTTCTGTTTTCTGCCGCTCCACCATATGGATAAGGCCCAAAGTATGGCAAAGAATTCAGCTGCTTCAAAGTAATTTTCGATCTTTTCAAAAAAATCAGTACCTACAATTTCAATCAATTGACCAGCAAAAGAAATGATCATGTATGGAAGAATGGCATAGACCAAAGATTTTCCTTTAGAAAAACCCGGTACCCTGTAGGAAAGGTAAGTGACCCCACCAAACAAAATGATTGTTAAAATTACCAGCAAAGAATTTGGTAATAAGTGGGTCACCTCAAAAAATATAAGCCCCGCTCCTACTCCTATTCCTATTTTGAGCAACTTCTCCCATTTAGAAAAATCAACAGTTAATTCTCTGTTTTTGCGGAGATAGTTTATGATGAAAATCGAAATGATATTTTCTAAAATCATAATCCTATTTTATTTCTTAATCAGTAGTCATTAGGAATTTTTTATCCAGAATTTCTCCTCTACAGGCAGTTCTTCCAGATAGGATTTCGTTTGATCATTTCCTTTTTTGACCACTCTTTTCCAATTGGCATCATTCAACAAGCTTACCGCCCTGAGGTTGATTTCAAAATAGAGAGACACCTTTGATTTGTTGATTTCCTCACGCTGTCTTGGATTGAAGGTCATTGAGTTTAGCATGACAGTTGTAGCAACAGGGTTGTCTTGCTGTGTTTTCTTTTTGAACTTTCCTTTGATTTGGTCCCATACAGAAGGAAGATTGTTTAAATCAATTTTTTCCGGTTCTGAACCTGTCAGAGAAACAGCAATGATATGTTTTATAGGATAGCGATACATGGGGTCTATTGGGATATTTTCAGATAATCCACCATCCACATACACCTGATTTTCGACCACTACAGGAGGGAAGATTCCGGGAGATGAAAAACTTTCCTGAATCTGTTGCCAGACCAATCCGGTATTATGGATTTTGACTTCATTTTTTGACATATCGGTAGAAACACAGTATGAAGTGATCCAAAGGTCTTCCAAATTTGTCTCTTTGAAAATTTTGCGTGAAAATTCACCGATTTTCTTTCCGCTGCTTTTTGAAAGGAAGGTTAGGAAAAAGTCATTTATTCCAAATTCATCAGAAGTTGATTTTTCACAGATTTCATTGATTTTATCAAAATCAAATTCAGAATAGGTCATTCCGATTCCATAAAGTGCACCGGCACTTGAACCTCCGAGAAAATCAATTTCAACACCTGCTTTTAATAGGGCCTTCACTGCCCCGGTATGGGCGTAACCTTTTGAGCCGCTACCCCCTAGGACCAAACCTACAGCCTGATTCGTGATTATCCGGCAAATCCTCCTCATATCCGTATTGTTGTTTTTCCTGGCATGGATATGTAAATGGATATTCCTGTTTTTGAACCAGCGGGCAGTATTTTCAGGAACAGGGCTATTTTCAGGATGCAATAGCAACAAGTATTTTTTTCTGTTTAGTATGTTATTTTCATAAAGCTTATGATTCTTTTCTATATCGTAGATTTTGGAATCTGCATGAAAATCCGAGGCCAGAATGATCAAATCCGCATATAGCAGGCATTGTTTCGTCCATTCTGAATCTTTACCGCTACATACCAATAGATTGACTCCATTATGGGATTCCATAAGCTCCAAGGCAGGTGTGGAACCATCATTTTTATTAAAAGCCCTATCCAGTACCTGTGTCTGAATAGAAAGAGCTTCCAAGTTAATTTTAATTTCATCTATCCATGGGCCAAGATCGTAATCTTCCTGGAGCTGAATGAAAACAATATTTTTTGGAATGGCTTCAACCTTTTGTTCAAGTACATTTCTGCGCATTCTGTTGATTACAAATTTTGTCAATGCAGAAGCAAAGTGAGGGTTTTTGGCAACTATGGCATGATATTCTGCTTTGCTGATTTTCAATACCACAGATTTTCGGATCGCCAGTACTGCTGCCATTCTAGGCTCATCTGTAAAAAGAGCAAGTTCACCCACAGGTTCACCTTCAGCAATATCACCTAAAATCGTAATACCGGATTTTTCCTCGTTGATTGCCCTTAATCTGCCCGATAAAACAACATATAGATCATTTTCGCTATCGCCTTGTCGGAACAAATACTTGCCTGCGTCAAGTTCTGTTTTTATGCCTCCTTCAAAAATCTGCCTAAGGCTACTTTCTTCCATTTCCCCAAAAAGATTGCTAAGGAGCTCTCGGTAATGATCATCAAATTTATTTTTCATTGCCATCGATTTTATTTTTTTTAATTTATGTGGATTTTTCCTAAAAAAGTAAATTAATTGGAAAAACTGTTTCACATATTGTGTGTTTTCTCTGTTTTGCCATATTTAAGAAGGCTTTTTGACAGAATCTGGAGATGAATCTTTTTTTTGTTTGAGGAGATGTGGTAAACATGTCCATAAGCAAGTGAAGTAAATTGTAAAAGAAAGGTAAACCTTGAAATCTGTATGTCTTTCCATTTACACCAAAGAATTCATATACAAAATCAAAATGATTTATTATCTGTCCTAATTTGGTTTCTTTGCAACGAACTCAAAAGGGTAAGGTGAGATCAATTTGCATCAAATCAGGCTATTGAATGCTTTTTTTTAGGTATTAGAAAAACAATATCACCAATTTTTGCTTACCAAAATCTCTTTTCCTTGGGAAAATTTTCCAGAGCATTTTTCATCTGATCATGTCCCTTTTTGACAATCTCCTTCCACTTGGTATCGTCCAGCATCCCAATTCCTTTGAGTTCCATTTCGAGATAAATTGCCACGCCGGATTTTGTCATTTCCTGTTTTTGTCTGCTATTTAAAGTTAAGGAATTAACCAAAATAGAGCTGATGCCCGGAATTCTGTATTTTTTCTTTCCGGCGATTTTATTCCAAATGAGCTTTGAAGCTGTGGGTGTTTCATCAAAATCCACCTCTTGGGTCCTCAATTGACTTAGGGAAATGGCAATGATATGCCGGACAGGATATTTGTACATGGTCTCGATAGGGAGATTGTCTACAACACCACCGTCTACATGGAGCTGATTGTCAATGACCACAGGTGGATAAATCCCCGGAATTGCAATACTTGCTTCGATTTGCTTTCTGGCAAGCCCTCTTTCATGAATTTTAATAGTGGAATTGGAATAATTTGTAGAAACGCAATAACTCCCCACCCAAAAATCCTCTAAATAAGTGTCACCCATCATTTTTTTCACGTAGTTGCTCATTTTTTTTCCTGACATGATGGATAATAAAGGAATGGTAAAATCATTGGAGGTAAGTTTGCTTTCGGCAGATTCCCTGCTATAATGATGAATCCTGTCCTTGTCAAAATCGGAAAATGAAGCGGTGAGTCCATAGAGGGCTCCGGCACTTGTCCCACCCAAAAAATCGATTTCCAATCCTTCTTCATAGAGTGCGAGAATAGCACCTAAATGCGCAAATCCTTTTGCCCCACCGCCTCCAAGAACCAGTCCAATGGCTTTATTGGCAAGAATCCTGGCAAAGCGTCGGATGTCCGGCCCGTAATTTTTGCGGTAATGGATGTGAAGGTTTATTTTTCTGTTTTCAAACCATCTTCTGGTATTTTGGGGAAATTTAGCATCTTCGGGATGAAGCAGTAAAAGATAGATTTTCTTATTAAGTATATTATTTGAATATAGATCCAATTGTTTTTCAATTTCCTGAAGACTGCTGTCTGCATAAAAGTCAGCTGCCATCACAACCAAATCCGCATAAATGATGCATTGACGGGACCAAGCCAAGTCCTCATCACTGCTTACTAAAAAATTCAATCCATCATGTTGCTCCAGGGTATCATACATGGTTTGCAATTCCAGATTGGCATGTGAATCATGGTCCAAAATCTGAATACTCACATTCAGGGATTCAAACTGTGCTTTGATAGCTTCTGTATATTCTGTTATGTCATTACCTGATTGGAGATTGATGACGGCAATATTTTTGGCAGAAGTTTCCAGGTGTTGCTGCAGGCTGTTTCTCCGGAGCCTATTGACCACAAATCGGGTTAACTTGGTTGAGAAAGCAGGATGGCTTGCGACTATTTGATGGTATTCCTTTTCCTTCAACTCCAACACTATGGACTTTCGGATGGCAACTACTGAGGCAGATCTGGGTTCTGCCATAAAAAGCGCAAATTCACCTATCGGTTCCCCCTCTCCTATATCCCCAAGTGCATGCAAAGTCCCGTCACTCTGCTCGGCAAGTGCCCGGAATCTACCGGACAATACTATGTAAAGCGAGTTGTCATTATCCCTTTGATGGAAAAGAAAAGATCCGGTGTCCAGTTCAAGGACTTTGCCTTTTTCGAGAATTTGAGTCAATAATTCGTCATCCAGTTCACCAAATAGGCGAAGGAGAATGGCACGGTTGTGTGGATTGTGGCTTAAATTTGGGTTCAATATGTTAAAGTTTAAAATTTGCTTAGTATAAGGCTGTTTAAAATTTGCTTAGTATAAGGCTGTTTAAAATATATGTAAATAGGAAAGCACCAAAAGCTTATTTTTTAAGTGGTTGGTTTTTAATGTTTATCCATGAATCGATTTTTTTTGAATAAATATTAAAACAAGATCCATAAACTTAAGTCAGGACTAGGGTATTTCCCGATGCTCTTTGTCTTACATATTTCAAAAATGAATCTCTAATTGATAGGAAAATGAACTTTCCTTGTCAAATTAATGGGTTGATAAGCAACGCTTAAAAGGAATTCAATATTGGATGATCAATTTAGGCTAGAGGCAAGGTGATAATAAATGATGTGCCTCCCTGTTCTTCAGATTGGTCTTCTCCAACTTTGGATTCCACGATTATTTCTCCGCCATGAGCTTTTACTATGTCATAACTCAAAGACAACCCCAATCCTGTCCCCTGTCCCGTAGGCTTGGTGGTGAAGAAAGGCTGGAAGATTTTGTCTTTGATGTCTGTAGGGATACCTGAACCATTGTCAGAGATGGTTATTTCGACCACTTTGTCAAGTTTTTTGGTCTGTACTACCACCGCAGGTTTATAATCAGGAATTCCTGATTTTGATTTTTTGTCGACCGCATAAAATGCATTATTGATGATATTGAGAAATACCCTTCCCATGTCCTGTGGTACGACATGGATTTTTGGCAAATCAGGATCAAAATCCATTTTGAAATCTGCGTTGAATGTTTTGTCCTTTGCCCTTAAACCATGATAGGAGAGTCTAAGAAATTCATCTGCAAGTGTATTGATATCGGTAAGAATAGCCTCTCCTGAGCTCGTTCTGCTGTGCTGGAGCATTCCTTTCACAATGGAATCAGCCCTTTTGCCATGGTGCTTGATCTTGATGAGGTTTTGCTTGATGTCACCAAGGATTTCGCTGACCAATGTTTCGTCTCTTGATTCAGGGCTTTTTGCTCTTTCTTCTTCAATCTCTTCAATCAGTTCATTGCTCACTTCAGAAAAATTGTTCACAAAATTCAGGGGGTTTTGGATCTCATGGGCAATGCCGGCAGTAAGCTCACCCAGCGATGCCATCTTTTCTGATTGGATGAGTTGCTTTTGTGTTTCCTGGAGCGTATTTATCGTCGTACTCAGTTTAAGAAAAGATTCTGCATTGTCAAGTGCTATGGCTGAGTACAAAGCAATCGTGCGCAGCATGTAGAGGTGGTAATCGGTAAATGCATTTTTCTTGAAACTTTGCACCGTGATTACACCAAACATTTTTCCTTTTACTTTCAATGGAATATAAATGAGAGAAACAGGCACTTCCCCCTCGGAAGGCGTAGGCATTTTTTGAAGGTAATTGCTGTACTCTTCGTTCAGATCGTTGATGACGATTTCATTTCCGCTGTTAAAGCAAAGTGCAGCGAGTCTATTGGGGTCTTGGATGGAGTTGGAATACGGAGGCAATGGTTCCCCGTTTTCATAGGTAGAGGGAAAATCCAAGGTTTTGGTTTCTTCATGGTAAATCCCTATGCCAAATATGGAAGCATCCATTAGCCCATTTACATTGTTGTAAACGGTACCAATGATCTTGTCTACTGATAATGAAGCAGTGATCTGTCTACCTATCTCACCGAGTAACTCGACATTGTTATATGATTTTTCGAGACTGTCTTTTTGAATGGCAAGCTGCCTTGCCTTTTCATCTATTTCCAGTTTTTGCCGCTGTAGGAGGCGGTTAGCTTTTTGTTTTTGACGGATATTTCTTACGAGAAGAAAAGCAGTAATCAAAATTAGTCCCAATACAATCAAGGCACTGATCAAGAAATTTTGCTGCAATTTCCTTTGCTCATTGAGCAAGGCAATTTCATCTTCTTTCAGTTGCATTTCGTAATTATGCTCCAGCAAAGTTGATCTGTTTCTGATTTCATCACTTTGCATGCTGTCCCTGTAACTGATGTATAGGTTCCTGTAGGTGTATGCGTTTTTATAGTCATTGTTAAGCAAAAATGCTTCTGATAATGCTTTAGCATTTTCCCTCAAATCTTCCATATACCTTGTTTTGACTGCCAAACCATAGCCCATTTCAGCATAATATAAAGCACTGTCAGCCCTGTTTTCCTTAAAATGTGCACGGGAAAGAATGCCATAGATCCATGATTCCAAATCAGTCGCACCCAATTCTTTGGCAATAGGCAATGCCTGATAGGCATTATCAAATGCAAGCTGCAAACTGTCCAAGTGGATGTACACGTCAGCCATGTTTCCTTTAAAAAGCAACTTGTTAAGGGGAATGGTTGTACTGGAAAGGGCCCGCTTATAGTAACCAAGGGCTTCAGGGTATTTTTGTGTAAGCCTGTAATTTTCCCCTAAACCATTATAAAGAGTACTGAGTTGGTTGTTTCCTAATCCAAGTTTTTTGATCAGATCAGGTAGTTTTTGAAAATATTCATTTGATTTATCATGATCCCCTATCTGTGCATACAGGTTACCTAAATTTAAATATGAGGAATATAAAAAATACTCATTAGCTTGTTCTTGGACCCATTTTAAAGACTGCATACCATAGTCCATTGCTTTCCCCAAGTCTCCAAGACTTGCATATACACTAGATAGAAAATATTGTGAACGAAGTATGTATTCTTTATTATTGATTTCTATTGCCAGGTTTTCACTTTTAATTCCCCAGGAAAGTGCCTCCCTTAAATCCCCACTTGATTCATTAGTATTCCCTTTTAATATAAATACCTGCCACTGCAGTGATTGATCTTCGGTAAATTTTGCCAAGGAATCAGCTAGTTGGAAATATTTTAGCGCTGCTTCATTTTTGCCCTTGAGTAGGTTAACTCTTGATAATATTACGTGGGCATAGCCTTGACCTGATAGATAATCCAAATCCTTTGAAAGGTTGAGTGCTTCTAAAGCAAATTGCTCCATATCATCTTCGGAAACTAATGGAGGGGTTATGCAAATTCTATTCAGCATGTTTACCCTAACAGTATCCTGTTTGGTGTACTCTTGGATCTGTTTTCTTAGTTTTTCAATTTCCAATGACTGAGCCTGACAAAAAATGGAAAAGGCAATAAGTACGAAACATAAAAAGACTTTTTTCATACAGTGACGAATTTTTGCTTGGTGATTTTGATATTCTGAAATATAAATAAAAAGTTGGTATTTGAAAAAAGCACTTCTGTCAAGTCTTCTTCAATTTTTAGGATAAATATTCTGATAAAAAAAGCAGGGTCAAATTATCATCCTTTTTATGAAAGGCCCTACCCTTTTATGCAGGCAAGGTGATGGTAAATGCAGTTCCTGTAAGGCCTTCACCACTTTTTGATTCTACCCTAATCTCTCCTCCATGAGCCTTCACTATATCATAACTCAAACTCAAACCCAAACCCGTCCCCTGACCTGTCGGCTTGGTGGTAAAAAACGGTTGGAAGATTTTATCTTTGATGGCATCGGGGATACCGGGACCATTGTCTTTTATGGTTATCTCTATTTTATTACCCAGGTTTTTTGTAGAAACAGTTACTGTTGGTTTTATTTCGGAATTCCGAATTTTATCCATGTAGCTTTTTGAATCAGTATTGCCAAAAGCCTGGAAAGCGTTATTCATCATATTTAACAGTACCCTACCGATATTTTGAGGAATGATATTGACTTTTGGTAAGCCGGAATCGAATTCAGTGGCCATCGCTATCGGGAATGATTCTTCATTGAATGATTTGTCTTTTGCCTGAATGCCATGGTAAGAAAGTCTCAGATATTCCTCACACAATGCATTGATATCTGTAGGTTCCTTTTCTCCTGTACTTGGACGGCTGTGGGCAAGCATGCCTTTTACAATGGCATCTGCCCGCTTGCCATGGTGGGCGATTTTATCAAGATTCGATTTGACATCTTTCAAAATTTCGCTTACCAAGGAGTCGTTTCTTTTTTCTGGGCTTTTGGCTATTTCATGTTCGATTTCTTCTACTAATTCACCACTTACCTCGGAAAAATTATTTACAAAATTCAACGGGTTTTGTATTTCATGGGCGACACCGGCAGTAAGTTCCCCAAGTGAAGCCATTTTCTCGGATTGGATAAGTTGGGCTTGGGCAGATTTCAATTGGTCATAAGCGGATTCCACTTTTTCCCTCTGGGCATGGATTTCTTCCTTCTGAACCTGAAGTAAGTGATTGGCTTTTTGCTTGCTGAGGTTATTTTTGAATAAAGAGATACTGATGATAACAAACATCAACAATCCTCCCAAAGAAGCAAAAATGATAATCCTTTGGTTGAAAACTGCGGCATTTTTTAATTCGGTATTTTTTTGGAGGAGTTCTATTTGAGCTTCTTTTTTGTCAAGTTCAGATTCAAATCGAAGTTGTTGGATCATTTTCTCTGTACTTGATTTCGCAATTTCTTCCCTTACAGTTTTAGCGTTTATTTCATTTTCATATGCGGCTTTATAATCTCCTATAGAAGCATGTATTTCAGCCAAATTCAAATGCACATCAACCAATTCATTTTTCGCATCGATTTCTATTGCAAGTAGTTTGGCTCTTTCCAAGGTACTTATAGCATCCTCAAAATCTCCTTTTTGTCTCTGAGTTTTTGCCAAACCAAGAAGACCCTGAGTCAGCTCAAATTTGGCATCCAATCTCTCTGAAATGTCCAAACCACGTCTGTGAAAACCAAATGCTTTTTGGAAGTTACCCAATTCACCATAAATCTCACCTAATTGTGTAAGGGGGAAAGTCGCATCAAGGGTGCCATCACAAAGTTCCAACGCCAATTGATGAAAATAAATGGCAGAATCATACTTGGATTCTAAGTAATACACTTCGCCAATATTCATGGCGGCAGTGGCTATCCCGGGTTTTTGATCTATGCCTTGAAATACTTCAAGTGATTTTTTGAAAAAAGTCAAAGCTTCACCTATTGTGCTTTGGTTTTTGAGGTAAACTGTTCCAATGTTATTTAAGGAAGTACCGATTCTTAATTTGTTATCGAGTTCTTCGGAAATTTTAAGGGATTCGAAATGCAATTCCAAAGCTCTGCTACTGTTTCCTAACATGTAATAAATAGAACCAAGGTTGCTAAGGATATTTGCCTCCCCCGTCTTATCATTAATTTCACGGAAATCATCCAATGCTTCCTGAAAGTTAATTATCGCATTCTGAAAATCCCCTTGTTGGGCATATGCCCTGCCTTTTGCATTATGTGCATTTGCGAGACCTTTTTTGAAATTTATTTTAGTTCCTAATAGGATAGCCTCATCAAGGTAAAAAATGGCTTTATTCAAATCTGAACCAAAATATTCAAGACCCAAATCCAAATAATGGGAGACTTTTATACTGTCATCCTCAAGTTTTTCAATTGCATTCAACAAACTATCAGCCTTGGAGGTTTGGGCTAAAACTTCGAATAAAAAAACAAAGGAAAAGAGAAGTAAAAGGAGTAAGTATTTAAAAATAGCCATAAATCGATTCATATACTTATGAGAAAGCTGTTTGCTATTTCTTTGTAAGACTGTGGAAACTCTTTAATCATACTCTTGCCTTTAAAAATTGTAGATAATTGGCCAAAAAACCAAACTTGTCTTATCTAAATTGAAGTCCTGAAATTAATTACTATTCCTAAGATTTTTACTTTCAACCCGAAACTTTCCTCGTCAGCTGCAAAGGTTAAGGTCATTTTGACCAAATTTAATAAAATGCACTCAATTTCCTGATAAATATTTCGTATTGAAAGGCAACGGTCGAAACCTGATTTCAAGGTCAAACCAAAGCCGCTTTTTTTTAACAATCTATCTATTTCAAATCGAAAGATGAAAGCTACTTGATCTCAAAATTTTGTGGCTTTCAAGAAGGGGTCTTGGATTTATTCTTCTTAAGATTTTTTTAGGGAGAGGTTTTGATCCGTCCAAAGAAAAATAAACTGCAAATAGATTGACTGGTTTCTTTATTCGGAGGGTCGGATTGTAAAAAACAAAGAAGAATGGAAGGAGCTTCCATTCTTCTTTGCAACTCAATAATTCTTGATTCTATTGTTGATTTTTGACAACCCGTATTGATTTGACTCCCTCTATGGTTCTGATATTGATGATATAAAAACCAACATGCATCTGAGAGAAGTCTAACTCCAATCGGCTTTCATTTTCATACCAAATACTTGGTAATTGATGACTTCTTCCCATGGCATCCAATATCACCAAAGAAGACGGATTAGGTTCTTCTTGTACTAGACCACGCAGACTAAGGTTTATTCTGTCTCGCACTGGATTAGGATATGCTTTCAACACTCCGGAAGTTTCATCCTCCATCAGAGTCGATTCTTCTTCAGAAATTGACATTTCTGTGATGGTTTCGATAGTAGATGGTTCTGTTCTTGCAGATTGCAAGCCAGTAACGAGAGGTCTGATGGCAATTGCCTGAGCCACCCAATTTTCACTTTGTGAGGCAACCGCTCTTAAATCCCCCGTTCTCCCAGGTTCACTTTGAATGAAATAAGACATCATATTGGAAGTTAAACCCTGTTGGTTATTCGGATCATCATAAACCTCGATGGTTCCTGTTGGAGGTGTCCAGGTAGCGTTTTTCTTATTCGAATAGAACATCATCACCATGGTATTGCAATCTGTTGTAGTCAATGAAGGAGCAGTAGCATTGAATGAAGGAGAACCTGATGCCCTTGTGGCTGCAGCTATTGGACCATGAGGATGGTTGATATCTGCCCCGCTTATCCTTGAAATCCCCATGGTCCATTTTGGACTCTGACTGATACGGAAGCAGTAAGATTGAGGCTCATTATTACTTCTGATCACTTTATAATAAGTGGCCATTCCAACTTGGTTTGATTGATTTACCCTTTGGATAAGGATCCAATTTCTATCAGGTGGAGTAATTGAAGGGGAAGTTCCTTTTTCAAACATCAATCCTACTATCAACAAATCTCCAATTTTGGTATTGGCAGGTCTCCTAACAATAGCTGAATTACTGGTACTGCCACTACCTTTTGCTGTATTAAATTCACCCATTTTTGGTGCTTGATTTATACAACCAATAATTATCAAGGATTCGGATTCTGAACTTGCAGAATTGTAATTGGCATCCCCTGCAAAATTCGCAGTAACAATGTAAGTACCCGGTTGTGTAGGAGCTGAATTGGTCGGTCCATATTTTGTACTTCCTGTTCCTTCATATTTTATAGTGATCAGGTTGGGATCAAGTATATCCTCTATTCCTCCTATCCCATTGGCAAATGCTGAGGCTTTGATAGGTTTTCCGTCAAACTCAAACACACCTCCTGTTACAAATACTGTTGGAGTTGATTTATTTACAGTGAGGCTACCCCTGGTGATTGTTCCGAGGATGTAGTTGGAAGGTTGTACGAGACTAATTACCGGTTCAATCAGGTAAATACCTGCCCCGATTAACCCGCTACTTGGGAAAGTTGTGTTTTCTTTCAGTAAAGAATATCCGATAAAATCAATAACCGATTCTTGGTCATCCATCAATGTCACTTCATTGCCATCAGAATCACGGAATTTAGTACTCACATCAAAACCTTGGAATTCTGTAGCAAAATCCGGTGCTGTGTCACCAAACCCGATAACATTTGGATTGGCACTCGTCGTAGCGGATAGTGTTGCGGGTGTAATTGTAAGGTCTGCCGGTAAGTAGGAAACAATAAAGTTTCGAGATTCAAAGGTTCCAGGAATAACAAAATGCTGACCCACATCTGTACCAGTTACCATATTGACAGAGAAGAATTCAAGGTTGAAATCATCATCATCGTTTTCCTCACTTTCTTCACCGAAGTCATAAAACTTTCCAATGATCGGATTTTCTCCTTCTTCAGCTAGTTCAAGGTCTTTTTCACCAAAAATGACCAGCGTGTTTTCTTCCTCATCATTTTCCTCACTTCCATCGCTATTGACGATTGTTCGGGAATTGACAATGGTCCTTCCGTTGAGAAGAGTCCGTGCATTGATAATGGTACGGCCATTGATAATGGATCTTCCGTTGACCAAGGTACGAGCGTTGACTATTGTCCTTGCATTTATCATCGTTCTGGCATTGATAGTTACCGGCTTGAGTTCTTGGTTTTCAGAATCTTCAAGGAAATCAAGGAAAGAATCCACAGGGACATCAATAGCGGAATTGATAATCGGTCTACCATTGATTATGGTGCGAGCATTGATTATAGTCCTTCCATTTACGATTGTACGGGCACTTACCATAAAGCTTTTGTTGACAAAACTTGCTTTATTGAGTATTGTCCTACCATTAAAAATCCCCAAAGGAAGACTATTATCATCTTGTTGTTTTGCCAATGCGAGGTCCTCTAAATATTGAGCCAGAATGGCATCTTTGAGACTTTGGACATCAGCTATTTTTACTTTTCCCTCAAATTCAATCAACTCCTCAGGTATGATAACTTCGAATTTTAAGGCATCACTTATAGATTCACCATATATTAAGGAAGATTCACCGGTCAGGTCTAATGGTTTGATGGTAATTGGTAAGGCTTCAACAGTAATTATCCCAGGACCATAATTTCCAAAGGCATTGCTTGTTCCGTCATAGAAAAGATCCCCGTCCTCTTGTACCACACCTACGTAATTGTAAAAATCTGAGAAAGCAAAACCTGTCTGAGGATGTGAAGCAGTGATAATATAAGTACCCACTTCAGCCAAATCACCACTGATTGGACTTGTAAGTGTCAGCGGAGAAAGAGAATTGTTTTGATTGTCAGGGTTTAAGGTTAGCCCGACTTCTTCAAGAGTCAGTGAACTATTCACCCAATTGTTATTCACCCTTTCATATACACTTGCAGTAAATGGCTCCAATACTTGTGCATATTTTTTGGTTTGGTTATCTGCACGGATGGCAATGGTTTTTTTAACGACATCCAAGAAAAATACAGGTTCTGAAGATCCTCCATCCAATCCGCTATCTGAAATCGAATTATTAATTACGGTGATATTCGGATTGCCCACAAAAGGTGGTATAGTCACCTCAAGGAAGCCTGCACCCTGATCATCTACTTGGAAGGTTGAATTCAAAAGTTCCTCTCGCAGGTAAACATTTGAACCCTCATATAAATTAGTCCCTTTAATCTTCAATTTAAATTCAACCTCCCCAAGAATAACACCCTCTTCATAAACGAGTTCTATATTTTCTGGATTTGGTGCTGCCAATGAAAGCAACGCCCTGTCTGCCCGTACCAATCCTGAACCTGACTTAAAGTCATCACCTTGTTCATGCATGTCCTGCGCGGTAGTTTTCAATACTCTCTTAATATCAGCCGGCAAACTGATGCCGGGACCACCCAACCAATTTGTAGGATTTGAGGACGGATAATACTTAAGGCGGGCTTGCTTGACCAGGGCAGCAATGGCAGCCACGTGAGGTGCTGCAGCGGATGTACCAAAGAAGTTTGAAAAATTATCACCTTCCAGGTCAGGTGCACCAAGATTTACAGTGGTATTCCCTCCATTTGGACCTGTGAAATCAGGCTTAACCCTTACTTCATCATTGGTGGTTGTCCCTCCTCTTGAGGAGAAATTGGCTACAGTAAAAGGTTGTGTTCCACTTGGCACAAGTGAGGGGTCAAATCCAAAAACAGAGGTATTAGCATAAAGTACTGCACCAACGGTCATTGCACCTTCCGAATTTGCATGACCTACTATGGTAGAAGCATTGATTCCATTCGGGTCATTTGGGTCTAATTCGCCTCTAAATACCACATACTTGAATTTAATATCTCTTTTTGAATCCAAATCTGTACAACTTTCACACTCTCTGGCTATCAATAGTTCCACAGTGGTTTCTTCGGTAATTGTAAAAGAAAGGATTTCAATAGGGTCACCGTTCACATTGTTTCGGTTAAATCCGAAAAGAGGAGCACCAAAGTTTTTAAGATAAATATCTAAGTCATAAATACTACCTGTTTGGTCTATTGAATAGAGAGGATCATCCCATTGAAGGGCAATCATGTAGACCGCCGGTCCATTTTGTCCGGGAAAGACTTTAATGGATTGTGTGGTTTTTCCATCGCTAAATTGATGGACACGTCCACTTTCGGTCCACTTGCCACTATTTAAAGGCAGTTCACTTGTCTGGTCATCAAAGGGATTGAATACCCCTTCAAAAGATTTGGATCCAAAGTTACCTGCCGAGGTGAAATATGAAACCCCATTTGCGGTAACCTCATTAACCGCCTTCGCCACTTTTCCATCCCTAAAGAATGGTTCGGTGACATAAGTAATATCATCTACAATTATATCACTTCCTGCAGCCGCTAGGTCGCGGATCCCTTGGGCAAAATCTCCTGCTGTAACCACACCTGTACGGAAACCAAGTTGTGCTCCTGGGGCAACATCATGTATAATCTGCAGCATGGCGCGACCCTCATCTGTTCCTTTTCCAAATCTGCTTGGTAAGTCTCTGAAGAAATAAAGGTTTTCTGGTAAGTCTCCATTGGAAATATCTGCCTCCAAAGTATTGACTCCGGCATCGTTTCGGGTTGCATAACTATCAGACAATACCCCGATTTTTATCCCAGACCCATCTATTGGCTGGTCACCATCAAAATGGGTATATCCTGCCCTTACTAAATTTGACCGCATGACACGATCACCTTGCGTTGTGGTTGCACCTTTATTTGGCACAGGGGGGATAGCAGGACGAATGTAGTTGATAGCATCCGAAGGCTGGTTGAGTTCTGTAAGTCTTTCGATTGGAAGAAACCCTGAAATAATCAATGAATTGGGATCTTGCTTTAATTCTCCGTCATTAGGAGTCACAAATCCAGCGGCTTCTAAAATTGCCTTGGCTTCATTAAACTTGTTTTTGAAATAGATGACTTCTACCAAAACCTGATTTTCGACTATATAGAAAATCTCATTGGTTTCAACGGTTTGGCCCCTCTTGAAAATTTCACTTAGGCCTGCTAATTCAGAACCTACTGATTCGTAGACTTTTCCTTGCGAGCAAATACCAAAAACCTGTCGGTCGTTGACAGTAACTGTAAATGTTTTTGTAGTACTACAAGCATCAACCGCCGTAACTTCTATCACATCGCCATTGGTAACCAATAATCCTTCAGTATTCTCTATCTGTTCACCACCATGGGAGAAAACAAGGTTTTCAAATTCCGAAGTGACATAATCGGATAAATTTGCAATAGCAGTAGTACCACCATTATCTGTACTGCAGAGTACCGCATCCACAACTGACAAAACCGGAGGAGTATTGAGGGTTACATCTAAGCTGCAGGAAGTTTTTCCGCAGGCAAGGCCTTTGTTTACTTCAACAGAAACTTTACCAGAACTTGTCCAGTTGACAGAAATTGCATTTGTACCTTGGCCTGAAATTATTTCTCCTTGTCCGGTAATTGACCAATTGTAGGAAGATGCTCCTGCAGGTACTTGATAGGTAACTGGTTCGCCTACACAAACTTCACTTTCACCAATTAAATTACATTTTGGGGCATTTGCAATGAGGTCAGAAACTGCACGAACGGAGCGTGCGACAAAGAGGGATTTTCCATTCAATGACCTTAACCTAGTATTGAAGTTTGCCCCAGTAGTTCTTGAAGCGGTATTGCCTTCCCCCCAATCTTCAGTACTGGCAATGTGTCCTCCCCAAGCAAGAACAACCGTATTTGTAAAACCAAAACTTCCCGATACGGAAAAAGAAATTCTTAATCTGGTGACAGCAGAAGCCCCAGAAACATTGTCCTGTCGAACATATCTAATATCAGTTATCGTACCACCATATATGGCAATCCTTTTTTGCGCATCAGGCAATTGATTGAAAGATGAAGAAGGTTGAGGCATTCCGCTTGGGGCGGGAATTGTTCCAAAATTTGGGCTTCCTGCCCTCGGAACTACATTTTCACAGATTCTATCAAAACTCGTGATGTAGTCAATAGCGTTTTTTCCGTTTGATTTGGTATCCCATTCTATCTCTACAGTGTGCTGACCGGGCCATAATTTCCCAATGGTCAAGCGATAAGGAATAGATTGCCCTTCAAGGAAGTTACTGTTGGTAGCATTAGAATTTCCTGTTGCCCAATTAATAGGGCTGACAGGATTTAAACCAATCCCACCATTTTGACCTTGCTCTAGTCTAATTTCAGTGGCGAAAGAAAAATTTGCCACAAAAAGCAATAGTAGCATCAGTAAGTTTCGGAATGTGTAAAGTTTACGCATTAGAAAGTTTTTTTTAAGTTTGAAGAGTTAAAATTCTTTTTAATATGAAAGATTTAGATGAAATTAACATTCAATTTCTCTATTCCTGAAAATGTCCTTTTTTTGATACAAACTGCAATTTACTTTTAACAAAAAGGACTTTCCAATATATGAAATAAATTTTGAAAATAATCTTAAATAAAATTTATAGGTTCTATTGAAAAATTATATTGTTATTCAAACGGAAAAAAAAATAAAATAAAACGGTTAAAAATTTTAACTATTTTATTTATTTATTACTTACACAATAAAAAATACATTTATTTTTAAGTTTTTTTACCAAATTTCTAAATTTAATAACCTATCCATCGGTCATTTTTTTTTGACTTAAATCAAGCCATTATCCTGACTGATGTCATGTTTTTTTTGATTATCAAAAACGGTTGCAATTGAATCAACACATTGAAAGACTAAGTTTTGACACTAAGATTTCCACAGCAGTTTTTTTCTCAGGCTTAATTCTGAAAGAATGTGGTCTTTACTTTCTCCAAATTTCGTTGACAACTATTTAAATATGGAAAAAAATGAATGGGATCTATCTAAACAATTAGCTCCCATTAGAGAAGAAGTTTTATTTCTCACTTAAAAACTCTGAGAAGAAACAAAGGCCTTTGGAAGTGAGATGAAATCGGGAAATTTCTCCAAAGAATCTGGGAATCAACTCAAAAAAGTATTTGAAAATATTTTTAGCTCCATAAGTTTTTTCAAAATCAGCATCCGGGCAGGCGAATATTGAAAAACCCAATTAGAACAAATGAAACCCTTAAAGTTTCCTTTGGGATTATGATTTTGAGGGAAATTCTTTAATAAACTCACTGCCCTTCCCTTTTTCTGTCCTTGCTTTCAATTCCCCACGAAGGGCCTTCACGAATACTCAAACTCAGTCCCATTATTCCTTCACCTGTGGCGTGGTAGTGGAGAAAGCTCGGAAGATTGTATTCCAAATCTATTGTGCGAGCCATTTCCGTAATCTTCTTATGAACTAAACGTCTTGCCTCTTAAGTACGTTAGCCACAAAATCATACCCCAGGTTTTCCTTGTATTCAAAAACGTAGTCTACACCAATCGACCTGTACTTTTGTGCGTGGTCTGAATACCTGCTCATTGCAAAAATTTTGAAGGGCCGTTCTTTAATTCGGCCTATTTCAGAAAGGGTTTGAATGTTTGCATTGAAATCGGCCACTGTCATGAATACAGCTTTGATGTTTTTACAATCCACATTATCCCATAGCTCGCTGTCTGTAACATCAGCCCACAGAACGTTCTGACCGGATTGCTGAACTGCTGCAACCAAATCAGGATTAAAATCAAGACCCAATACCTTATCCCCGTGAATCTGCTGCAGTGAATGGAAGGTAGGCATTCCGACACTTCCGAGTCCAACCACCAGAATTTCTGCTTTCCCGAAGCTAAGTGGTTCGCAATCTACACTTTGCTTTTTCCTGTTGAGCTTCAAAATAACACCCTTAAACCGGTCAAAGATAGCGTGAGAGTAAACATTGAGAGGCGCTGCCAAAACAAATGACAAAGACATTAATATCGCCATTGCCACGATCCATTCATTGGTGAGTAAACCAATCTGGAGACCTACAATGCCCACAATTAGTCCAAATTCACTGAAATTACTTAGGCCCAAAGCACTGAGAAATGCGGTACGCGGTTGAAGTGAAAACCTGGATAGAATAAACAAAAAAAGCACCCCTTTGACTAATGCAAAAGGCAAAAGAATCATGGCCACACCTAATGTGGAAAAACTAGGCAAACCCACCATTCCTACATTTATAAAAAAAGCAATAAGAAAAAAATCCTTGTACTCAGTCATACGGATATACAGTTCATCAACCCTGGGATGGTTGACAAGCAGCATTCCTATTACCAAAGCACCCAGATCAGCCTTCAAGCCAACAAAGTTAAAACTCAATGCCCCTGCTACAAAAATTGCGAAGAACCCAAAGAATGAAAATAATTCTCCATGTTCCATTTGATGAAGGAGCCGACTCAGTATTTTTTGCAGAAGCCATAACACAATCGGCAGGGCAAAAATCCAAAGTGATGGGATTTTCTTATCAGAGAAAGCAATGAAGAGAACGGCGAAAATATCCTGTATTACCAGAATTCCAATAGCAATCCTACCATGGTAAGAAGCCATCTCCCCCCGGGCTTCGAGGGTTTTTACCACAAAGACTGTACTTGAAAAGCTCAAGGCAAAACTCAACATCAGCGTACTTTCCAAACTAAGGTCTGAGAATATGCTGATCCCGAAGTACATCAATAGCGTAAGAACTCCGGACATAGCCAATATGATGAGGATCATGTGCAAAGAAGCCGAGATCCAGATTTCCGGCCTGAAGAGCTCTTTGAGCTTCAGCTTTAGACCGATGGTAAAAAGTAAAACCATCACTCCGATATCTGCCAGCACCTCGATGCTGCTATTGATATTTCCTTCCTGAAGACCCGAAAAATTGATCAGAAAACCTGCGATTAAGAACCCTACCAAAGGCGGAAGTCCGATACGCTTGGCGAGCACTCCACATGTAAAGGCTGCAGCGAGCAAGAAAGCAACCTGGTAAAAGGGATAGATATCCATAGGGATTGGATTTTAGTACAATTAAAAACTTTCCCGGCATCATACCTAATGCTCTTAATTAAGATGTGTGTTCAATTTGGAATGAACAGCGTTCTTAGCCAATAAAGCAAAAATGGAGACAATAATGGATATTCTATATAACTGAGTATTAGCACTTACCTACCTATTTGAAATGGAATACCGGTGGCTATGCTTGCATTTAAAATGGAAGCTAACCTGAATGGATCACAGAGAACCTATAGCTACCCATCACCTCAAACACGGTGAAAACACGGTATAAACACGGTCAAAATATAAGAGGAAGTGTAGGGAGCGGGAAAGGAAGGTAAACTTTAATATAACGGAGCTATGGCTAGGCTTACAAGCTGGACCAGGTTGTAGGCATGTTTGGGGGCATAGGTATGAAGAATTGAAGAGGTTCCATCCCAAAAAACAAGCAACAAAAAACCCAAGGAAATATTTTGGGGATTTCTTTAGCAAAGATTAGTAAGTGGGTAAAAGAATAATAAAAGTAGTTCCCAAGCCGGGTTGAGAATCCACTTTAATCTCTCCACCATGAGCTTTCACAATATCATAAGATAAGGATAATCCCAAACCCGTTCCCAGTCCGGTTGGCTTGGTGGTGAAGAAGGGTTGGAATATTTTGGTTTTTATGGAATCGGGAATTCCGGGACCGTTATCAGAAACTCTTATTTCTAGATTGTCTCCATTCTTCATCGTCGAGACAGTTACTAGGGGCTTTAATTCAGAATTATGATCCCGATAGCTATCTTGACTGAATTCTGAATTGGTAAACGCTTGAAAAGCATTGTTGATGATATTCAAAAGCACTCTTCCGATTTCTTGTGGGACCAAGTTGATTTTGGGAAGAGTTGGATCGAAGTCGGTTACAAAGTCCGCGTTGAAAGACTTATCCTTCGCCCTCATGCCATGGTAGGACAGTCTCAGATACTCATCAGCCAAAGCATTGATATCGGTGGACACTTTTTCTCCCGAACTTATTCTGCTGTGCTCGAGCATTCCCTTCACAATCGCATCTGCCCGCTTTCCATGGTGGTTGATTTTATCGAGATTTTGCTTGATATCATTTGCGATGAATTTAGCCTCATCAATGTCTCCTTTTTCAAGCTCTTCATTCATTTCGTCTAAAAGTTCGCTGCTGACTTCTGAAAAATTATTCACAAAATTCAATGGATTCTGAATCTCATGGGCGATGCCAGCGGTGAGTTCACCCAATGAAGCCATCTTTTCTGATTGGATCAGTTGTGCCTGGGTGGATTTTAAAGTTTGATGGGCTTTGCCAAGTTCACCATATGCCTTTTCAATTTCTTTTGCCTGAGCCAATTCTTTGTCTTTGGTTTTTTCACGTTCAATCCTGAGAGTTCTCGCTTTTTGGATCAAGTGGATTCTCCAGACTAGCCCAACTAAGAATAAAGCATAAATACCATAAGCCCACCAAGATCGGTACCAAGGTGGCAATACTGTAAAAGAGTAAGAAACAGGCGCAGTCCACATTCCATTGGCTCCCTGTGCTTTAACCTTAAATGTGTAGGAACCTTCTTGAATATTTCCAAAAGAAGCATTGGATCTGTTTGTAAGAGGGCTCCAATCCTCGTCATATCCTTCCAATTGGTATTGATATTTGACCATTTGGGGACGGGAAGTCTCGATGGCAACAAATTCAAAAGAAACCTGATTGAGGTTATAAGGCAATAAAAGATTTTGGGGCAAAGGATAAAATGGCGTTATACTATCAAACTCTATTTTGCCGAAGCGCTGTCTCATACTATCCCTTTCAGCCAACCTTAATTCCCTGCCGAAAAGGCTTACTTCTTCTGTAACATTAGGAGGTATAATGATACCCTTTACTGTCGGGGTATCATCTTCCAAGTTTGATTTCTCATTCTCAACGTTATCGAAGGTATCTTTTAAAGTATGCCAGCTAACCTTTTCATCTTTCACTTTAATTGATTGAATGACTAAGACAGGTGCTTCCACATTTTTGTTTAATGCCTCATAATCAAACCTTACCAATCCTGTTTTTTCAGAACCTGTCCCTGCCCAGATGATGCCTTTGCTGTCCAATAGCAATGCATTTTTCCCAAAATTCACATCCTTCACAGGATAGCCTGTAGATGATTCGAATTTTTCAAAATCAGTGAGCAGAGTACCATCTTCGGAAATATTGAAAATATTGATCCCTAAATAGGTCCCAATGGCCATTTTCCCATTTGGCATTTGAAGAATTTGGATTACAATATCATCCGACAAACCATCTGCAATTCTAAAACTTCTAAATACAGTAGAATTTATGCGATCCCAGCTCGGAACTTGAATGGAATCAGAAATTTCATTTGATGTTTGTACTTGAAATAATTCTTTGTAGGTTTCTGAATCCAAAAAACTTAACCCTTCCTCAGTTCCGAACCATAAATTCCCCGATAGATCCTCAAAAATCGAGATAACCATATTATTCGCCAGTCCATGATCAGTGGTAAAATTAGTAAGCGATTTACCGTCATATAGACTGACTCCACCACCATTGGTTCCGAGCCAAATTTTTCCGAAGTTATCTTGGAATATTGTATTTATTTCAATTTGAGCAAGCCCTTGAGCTGTAGTATAATTGGTAAATGATTCACCATCATATCTACTGACCCCCGCATCAAATGTACCAATCCATAGATTTCCTATTTTATCCAGTAACATAGAAGAGACATTATTACTAGTCAATCCCTGAACTGTGGAAAAATTGGTGAATAATTTGCCATCAAAACGATAGACACCATTTCCTGATGTGCCGAACCAAAAATTTCCGAATTTATCCTCAATTGTACTAGTCACAAGTGCATCAGACAAACCTTGAGCTCTTAAAAAAGTAGTAAATGACTTGCCGTCGAAGCGGCTCACACCACCTCCAAAAGTACCAAGCCAAAGGTTTCCGGTTTTATCTTCAGTTAAGCTATAAACAAGAGAACCTGGCAAACCATAAATCTTGGAAAAAAAAGTAAATGCTTTCCCATTATACCGACTGACTCCCCCACCAAAAGTACCGAACCAAATGCTACCAACTTTATCCTCAGTGATACTCAAAACTGATGGATTTGTCAATCCTTGAGTTGTGGTAAAGTGTTTTAGAGATTTGCCATCATAAGACTTTACTCCCTCAGAAAAAGATGTAAACCACAGGTTTCCCTGATTATCCTCTAATATTTTGTTTATAGATTGCATATTTTCTCCTTTAAAAGGTTTGGAGAATTTGCTGTTAGATTGACATATAATCCCAGCATTTGTACCAAACCAAATGTTTCCTTTTTTATCCTCATGCATGCTAAAAATATAATTTCGTGGAAAACCGTCAGTTGCGGTGTAAGTGGCGAAGGATTCACCGTTATAACGGCTCAAACCACCACCACCAAACCAAACATTTCCTGCCTTGTCCACTAAAATGCAATTAGTATTATTACTTGCTAAGCCTTCTTTTGTAGTAAAACTCGTAAAATTTTGGCCATCAAATTTCATTGCCCCATTGCCAATAGTTCCAAACCAAATATTCCCAGCTTTATCCTCGATGATCGTAACAACAAAATCAAGGTTAAGGCTGTCGGCTGTGGCGAAATTGGTAAAGGATTTTCCGTCATATCGGCTTACACCTTGTTGAGTTCCAAACCAAAGATTCCCGAATTTATCCTGAAATATTGTCAAAATAGTACTATTTGTTAACCCATGGGCTGTGGTATAATTGGTAAAGGATTTTCCGTCAAATCGGCTCACACCTCGTTCAGTACCAAACCAAAGATTCCCGAATTTATCCATCATCGAACATCGAACTCCATCCAAAGCCAATCCATCCTCAGTAGTGAAATTGGTAAAATCTGATATTCCACCATCTCCCATGAGAATCGTTTTGCCTTCCTGATCCAAAATGGGTTCACCTTTTTCGTTTTTTAAGATAGGCAGCATAATGGTTTCACCACCCCCCTTGGGAACAGCTCTGACCACAGGTTTTGGCATGTCTTTCAAAAAATAGGTTTTGGGCTGAAGGCTGTCGGGGAGGTCGGCTAATACGGTTCTTTGTAATGGAACAAGAGAATCTTTTGGGATACTTTTATCAATTGCATTTAATTCCTGTTTAGTATTACATGAAGACAAAAATCCCAAACAAATTGCAAAAACTAGTTTGAATGCATTCATATGCCGTATTTAAATTGGTAAAAAAAATATGAATCAACCCACACCTAATGTGTTGATTATCTTAAATATAAGGAAGATTGATTAAAAATTCTGTCCCTTCTCCAAATTTAGAATTGACTTTAATCTCTCCCCCATGAGCCTTTACAATGTCATAACTCAAACTCAGTCCCAGGCCTGTTCCTTCTCCCGGCGGCTTGGTGGTGAAGAAAGGTTGGAAGATTTTGTCTTTGATGGCGTCAGGGATGCCGGGTCCGTTGTCGGAAACTCTTATTTCTACCCCTAAATCCCCTGAAGGGGACTTAACCACCTTTGTTTTAACCTTAACGGTTGGAATATTTCCTCCCCCTTCAGGGGGCTGAGGGGTGCTAAACGCCTGAAAAGCATTGTTGATGATATTGATGAAAACCCTGGACAAGTCTTGGGGAACCACATTGATTTTCGGTAAACCAGGATCAAACTCTGTCCGAAAGTCAACCTTAAAATTTTTATCTTTTGCCAAAAATCCGTGGTATGATAGACGCAGACATTCACTTGTCAAGCTATTGATGTCTGTCAGAATTTTCTCCCCTTTTCCTGTCTTGCTGTGTTCCAGCATACCTTTGACTATCGCATCCGCCCGCTTTCCATGTTGGTGGATTTTTTCAAGGTTTTGGATAACATCACCAATAATTTCTTCCTCCACTGTTTCACTCCTCTTACCTTCCACCTTTAACCTCTCAACTTTTAATTCCTGCATCAGTTCCGCACTTACCTCAGAGAAATTGTTCACGAAATTGAGCGGGTTCTGAATTTCATGGGCTATGCCGGCGGTGAGTTCTCCTAGACTGGCCATTTTTTCGGATTGGATAAGTTGCAGTTGTGTTGACCTCAACTGGTCAAGTGCGTTTTCAAGTTTTTCGTTTTTACTTTCAATTTCAACGTTTTTTTCCTTCAGGATCAGAAAAGCTTTGTTCAGTTTATTTCTATTTCTATAAACAATAAAAAGAATGATCAAAAAAGTAAACAACCCTATAAAAGCTGAAAAAATCAGCCACCACTGTCGCAGACTTGCTTTTTCAAATTCCAGAGTCTTTTTCGAAAATTCATATTCCGCTTCCAAAGTGGCAGCTAAGCGCTGTCCGCGGGCATTATTGATGCTGTCATTATATTGTTTGAATAGCTTATAATCAGCCAATGCTCCTTGGAAGTCGCCTTTCTTTTCATTGATTTTGGCCAATAGTTCATGGGCATTTCGCTGTTGCATGGCCTGCTTCATTTTATTGGCCTGCTCCAATCCTTCATTTGCATACAGGAGGGCTTCTTGGTAGTTTCCTTTGACATAATACAATTCTGCCAATCCTACCAAAGAATGGGAATAAGGAACGCCATACCCCTTTTCTTTGGCGATGGCAATGGATTGACGGTACAGGTTTTCAGCCTTATCGGCACTGTCCAAGGCCACATATATGTCCGCCAAAGTCCGTGCAGTCATTTCAATAAATTCGGGACTTTGCAAAGCCAAGGCTGAAGCGTGTCCTATTTTGAGATGTTCAAGGGCCTCAAAGGGTTTGTTTTGCTTGAGTTCTACATCGCCGAGATTGTTATAAGCGAGAATCATTCTCCCCTGATTTCCCATTTTCTGGTAAATAACGAGCATCTCCTGATATTTGGTTTTGGCTTCCTCCAGCTTACCCTGTTCAAAATAGATCATGGCAATGTTGTTCAATGCCGCACCCTCTACATTTAAATTCCCCGTTTGTTCAGCCCCTTTTATCGCCTCAAAAAAGTTACCCAATGCCTCAGCATAATTGCCGAGATTAAAATAAACCAATCCGATATTGTTCAATATTCCCGGGAGCAACCTGTCGTCAGGCATACTTTGGGCAATAGCGAGAGATTTTTTGTAATATTCAATGGAAGCTGCAAAATCACCTTTATTCTGAAGTGCATTTCCAAATATTTTTAAGGCTTCCGATTCGCCCTTTTTGTAATTGGCTTTTTGACACATCTCAATCTGTTTGTCAAGGAAGAGGAAAGCACTGTCGGGATTACTTTCTGCAAGCATAAAACCAAGGTCATTGGCTTTGTTGAGGTAAACGGTATCTTTGGAATATCCCGGTTTTTGGGAAAGTTTCTCAAGGTCAGCTTTCAGTTCTTCGATGGTTTGTGCCTGAACCAGTCCTATGGATAGGATAAAAAAGCCTATAATACAAAATGCAATCCGCCCAAGTTTACTTTCATGTGGTCTTAATAGGGCTTTCATGAATAGATCATAGTTTTTGATTGACAAATGAATAAGGGTCGAATTGGATTTCAATGTAATAAAATTTGGAATTTTAACTTTAAAAACTACCTTTAATACATATAATTTGCACTTTAATCTCAAAATCATGAAAAGAATCTCCTTTGCGAATGAAAATACTTGTTTATTATTTTTCACTTTTGAAATGGATTCAATTGTGAAAATGGATGCTTCCCCATCTGACGATCAGGATAATCTTGTACCATCAGGTGACGAAGATGGAAATGGTCAAAACACTTCTGATAATATAAATCAGGGAAATGAAGATTTGATCAAAGGGATCGTGGACCCCGCAAGAACCCAAGCGGTAGATCCGGCCAGAACTAGAGTAGATCCGGCTCGAACCAGACGGTAATTCCATATTTTCTTCCTTTAATGAATTTTACTGACCCTGATCTTGGTATTCAATTGCTACCTCGATCAGGGTTTATTTTTTTACATCCGAAATCCATCCTTGATTTTCAACTTCTTTTTGATTTATCAACCCAAACTCCGTCACAAAGGCAATATGATGGTGAATTCTGTAAATGTTTTTCCTGCTGATAGACCTTCTCCAGAATTAGTCTCCACCTTCAATTCTCCCCCATGCGCTTTGACAATATCATAACTCAAAGAGAGTCCAAGTCCCGTCCCCTGCCCCGTAGGTTTGGTGGTGAAAAAGGGCTGGAAGATTTTATCAAGTATTTTTTGCGGAATACCGTTGCCGTTATCCTGCACTGAAATCAATACTTTCCCGTTTTCCTGACGGGAACTTACCAAGACTTTGGGAGCATAACCTGCTTCGGCTTTTTTACTTCGCTCATTCACAGTACTTCGACTACGCTCAGCACAGGCATAAAAAGCATTGTTGATCAGGTTCAATAAAACCCGCCCAAGGTCAGATGCTACCACGTTTACCTTTGGCAGGTTGGGATCTAGGTCAATGGAGAAGTCCGCGGTGAAGCTTTTGTCCTTCGCCCTTAATCCATGATAAGCCAATCGCAAATATTCATCAGCCAATGCATTGATATCCGTGGGTGCTTTTTCCCCCTTCCCTGCTCGGCTATGCTCCAGCATTCCTTTTACTATCGCATCTGCCCGCTTGCCGTGGTGGTTGATTTTTTCGAGATTTGATTTGACATCCTGAAGGATCTCTGAAACCAAAGTCTCGTCTCTCGCCTCTTGGTTTTTGGCTCTTTCTTCTTCTATTTCGGCTATCAACTCGTTGCTTACCTCCGAAAAATTATTCACGAAGTTCAAAGGGTTCTGTATCTCATGGGCAATGCCTGCAGTAAGTTCACCAAGACTGGCCATTTTTTCGGATTGGATAAGTTGGCTTTGCGTTGATTTCAAATCTTCTATAGACCGATTCAACTGAAAAGTCCGGTGCTTTACTTTTTCCTCTAGGATCAGATTTTCTCTTTTAAGCATTTTAGAACGGTATTGCACAATGATTCCTACCACTGTGACAAAACCAATCAAATACAAAAGCCAAGCCCACCAGGTATTGGTCCAATGTGGCAAAACGGTGAAGGTGAATTGAGCAGGTTCACTCCAATCACCATCAAATCCTCTACTTCTTACCTTGAAAGTATATTTGCCAGCCGGAAGATTCCGGTAATTTTCGCTGAATGGCTTATCTGATATTTCACTCCATTCTTTGTCAAACCCTTCCAGTACGTATCGATATCTGACCATGTCCCGGTTTGTCGATTGATTGCCTGTAAATTGAAAACTTACATAATTTTGCTCATAGGGTATTTTAAGATTCACCGGAAGGTTAAAATAACCGCTCGCACTGTCCCATTGGATGTTGTTTTCCATCAACCATCCTGTCTCCTCTGGAAGATTATCCGTCATGAAAAAAGTATCCTTTTTAGCAGTAAACAACGTGTCAAGTGAAGGGTATTTCTTTTGGATCGATCTGTTAGTATAAAAGTTAAGAAGTTGATCAGATATGGAAATACCTGATATCAGGGTAGTATTTTGCACCCTTTCTTCCTTTGGAATATCGATGACAGTCATTGCCTGCCCCTCAATCCCGAACCATAATTTGTTCAAATAGGAAAAAGCTGAACCTGCATTAAAATCGGTGTAGATAAATCCTTGCTGTTTCCCGTAGGATTTCAGATCATAATTCCAATCACTAGTTGATGTTTCATTGTTTTTAGGCTTTGGAATAAAAACAGTCAATCCATTTCCCGTGCCTGCATAAATTCTTTCTTGGTGTTCGTATAAAGTATAGACTGCAGGATTGATAAGCCCATTTTCAGTAGAAATTGAGGTAAGGAGACCTTGTTCAGGATCTGCTATTAGAATCCCCGATCGTGTTGTAATCCAAACCCTTCCATCCTTATCGTTAATAGAGCCTGATCCGTTTCTTTCACTTATTTTTCCATTCTCGATCAAATAAGAAATGGTGTTTTCCTCCGGATTGATAATATTTATTCCTTTATCCGTGGAAACCCAAATCATCCCACGTCGGTCCTGGTTGATTCCCCAAACAATATCTCCGATTAATCCATCAGCATTGGTAAGAAGGGTGAAAGTTCCTTTTTCCAAATCAATGATTTCGATTCCTTGGTTGCGAAAAGAACCTGTCCACAACCGCCCTTGGTTGTCAACCATACTGCAATTTGGAAATGTATTTGTCAAACCCTGCTCTTTGGTTACAGTAGTTATAGTTTCTCTTTCCGGATCAAAAATGCCAAATCCTAGACTGGCTGCCAAAATCAGATAATTCCCGTTATTTAGCTTATGGAAATTGAAAGCAATGCCCGAACCCTTCCCTAATTGAAGTTCCAGATTTACTTTTTTAACAATGTTCTTCTCCGGATAATAAACATCTATTCCCTGACGAGATCCAATCCAAATTCGGTCCTGTCTGTCTTCAAAAAAACTCCAGACATCAGGCCCACTCAGTCCGTCAACTTCAGTAAGATAATTGGGCATAATACCTTCGGTGTCAATGAGGTTTAAACCCTGATTGGTGGCTATCCAAATCTGACCTTGCTTGTCGTTCATCAAATTGATAACTACATCATCGTTCAATCCTTTTGAAGCGTTCAGGTACTTGAAGGTGTTTTTGGAAACGTCAAGAATGTAAACACCCGAGTTAGTGGCCATCCACATTTTTTGGTCATTGTCCTGGATGATCTGGAAGACATCATGTATGATACCAGTTTGAGAACCTTCATTTAATATACTTCCCTGTTTGGGTTGAATGATGGAAATTCCCGCTCCCAAGGTGCTCGTCCAAATCTGGTTTTTGGTATCCATATACAAGTCCAAAACCTGATTAGAGGGTAGTCCATTTGTATTGTCTAAAAATCGGACACGTCCTGTTTCCTGATTTATTACACTCAAGCCAACTTGACTTCCCGTCCAAATATTACCTTCGGCATCCTCGGCTAACTGTCGGGCATCTCCTTTATCTCCTTCTTTTAATTTGGACACCTGACGGAAGGTTTCTTTTTCCGGATCGATGATGAACAAGCCATCACGCCTGGTACCCAGCCAAATGAAACCCTTGCTGTCAATGAGCATGTCACAGCCAGCATTAAAATTAAAGGCTCCCAATGATAATTTCACTTCTCTGACGACACCTATTGCATGATCAAGAACATAGATTCCGTTTTGTGCTGTGTATATCCAAATTCTGCCTTTTTTATCTTCAGCCATGTCATTTACAGAAGCTAGCGCCCCTGTGAAAATCTCATCAATGAAAGAATAGATTTCAAGATATTCCCCATTGAACCGGCAGAGTCCTTTATCGGTAGCGATCCATATCATTCCTTTGCTATCCTGCATCATCGAAGTAACAAGGTATCCGGGAAAACCCTGATCTTCCCCAAACTCAAAAACTCCAAGAGAGGCATTCCTTTTCAATTTTGGCAAACCAGTCTTTACGATCTTTGGTGGTTCGATTAAAGAGGTTTGGAATTTCAAAGGTTTGGTTTCAAGGTTTTTAAAGTCGATTACAGTATCCGGTAATTGAATGAAATCAAACTTGACTTCTGATGGAGTCGACAAAAGTGGAAGAAAACCGTCCGGATAAAATGGTTTGGATGGAAGTTTTTCAAAATTCACTTTTCTGACTGGCGCTGACTTTAATTCCTGCGATACACTTACCTTCCAATCGAATTTTTTAGGTTCACTAAATTGCAGCTTGGTGCTTTTTGGAATTTCAAATTCTTTTTCCTCTGAAGGAAAAGGAATGGCTTTATTGCCCCCATCACAAGAAGAAATCAGTACCAAAATGATAGCAAAAAAGCATATACTGACCAGACTAATTGATTTCATTTTCATAAATCAGATTTGGTTTTGAATTGGGAGAATTATCATAAATTCAGTACCTAGTCCCACTTTTGTCTCCAACCTCAACTGCCCTCCATGCGCTTTGACAATATCATAACTCAAAGAGAGTCCAAGTCCCGTCCCCTGCCCCGTAGGTTTGGTGGTGAAGAAGGGCTGGAAGATTTTTTCCTTTACATGGTCCGGAATACCCGGACCATTGTCCTTGACGGATATTTTTACCCCTCCTCCATCTTCAAGGGTGGATGTGGAGACAGTTACCAGTGGTTTTACTGCTGCATTCTGCGCTCTGAATTCTGAATTGCCGCATGCATAAAAAGCATTGTTGACCAGGTTCAATAACACACGGCCCAGGTCCTGTGCCACTACGCTGACTTTTGGCAGGTTCGGGTCCAAGTCTGTCTTGAATTCAGCATTGAAGCTTTTGTCCTTTGCCCTTAATCCATGGTAGGACAAGCGCAAATATTCATCTGCCAAAGCGTTGATGTCCGTTAATTCCTTTTGCCCAGAACTTGCCCTACTGTGCTGAAGCATGCCCTTAACGATGGAATCTGCCCGCTTGCCATGGTGATGGATTTTTTGCTGGTTTTGGATGATATCATTTGCTATGGCCTCCAATTCATCCCTTTGGCCGGAGTCGATATCGATTTTGGACAATTCCAGTTTCAACTCATCGGCCAACTCTACACTCAACTCTGAGAAGTTGTTGACAAAGTTCAGCGGATTCTGGATCTCATGGGCGATGCCTGCGGTAAGTTCTCCGAGAGAAGCCATTTTCTCGGATTGGATCAACTGAGATTGGGTGGCTTTGAGGTCATCGATGGATTTTTTGAGTTGGGAAGTACGGTGCAATACTTTCTCCTCCAAAATCCTGTTTTCCTTTTTCAGGTATTGTGACCTGACATGGACAATACCGTAAGTCAGCCCGCCAAACAGCGAAGCAAAAAGCAAATATGCCCACCAAGTCTGCCACCAAGGAGGAAGGATTTCAAAATCCAACGTTGCGGGTTCACTCCAAATGCCATTGAATCCCCGTGTGGCCACCTTGAATGTGTAATCTCCCGGGGTAAGGTTGTAGTAAATCCTGGAGTTTGCTTTGGGACTGGCGTCTGACCAAGCTTGGTCTGCCCCTTCTAAAATGTACCTGTACACAATTTTATCCCTTCCCAAAACAGATTGGTTGACAAAACTGAAATTGAAGGAGTTTTGGTCATATGGAAGTTTGAGCTGATTAGGCATCTGAAAACCGGGGCTGATGCTGTCCCATTGGATATTGTTTTGTGAGAGGTAACTAGAATCTGCAGGGAAATTATCCTTTGTATATCCGATGGTAAAATCACTGTTCCACAGCGTATCTCCCTCAGAAAGACTGTTTTTCAGAAAGGAAGTATTCATGAATATCGGGTTTTGGTCCATGATATTCATTCCTTTGATCTCCACTATCGGAGGATTTTTATCAATTATTGGATCCTGATGCACCACTGTCATGATCGGTGCAGCTCCCCAAAAAACCGGCCCTTTCTTGGTTTGGAATGCCGTTGATTGGTTGTAATCATTGTATGGAATCCCTGATGATTTTCCAAAATTGGAAAAATGCCATGCCTGATCGGGATTGGCGGGTGTAGGTCTATTCACGATAATGATTCCGTTTTCGGAACCGACATGGATCTTTCCGTTTACTTCAGTTAAGTCATATAGTGCCGGCGGCATCAGACCGTTTTTGGCCGAAACGTGGGTGATGGAAGTTTCATCCAAACCAAAGATCGAGAAACCCTCATCCCCTCCGACAATAACTTCTCCGGATTCTGACTCAAAAACCATGGAGTTATAATTACTCAGCAATCCCTCCTTTTTTTGCAAGGTCACATTGGTATTGGTTTTTGGATCGATGATGTTGATCCCTGCATCTGAACAAACCCAGATCTTTCCTTTCCGGTCTTTGATGACGACAAAGGAGGTGTTGGAAATTAGTCCATTGGATTTGTCCAATTTTTGAAAGGAATTTGAAGTAGGATCAAAGACCAACAATCCGTTTCCTGTTCCCATCCAAAATTTACCATCTGAAGATTGGACGCCATTAAATACAGCGTTTGCAAGTCCTTTTTGAACAGTATTGTAATAGGTGATGGATTTCCCTTTGACATCTATGATGGCAAATCCTCCAATAATTCCTGCAAAAAATTTATCCTCCCCGGTCGCAATCAATTGACGGAAATCATTGCCGCTCAATTCACTCGGAAGTTTCAGCAGTGAAAGTTTTTCCTTAGCCGGGTCATAAATATTGATCCCTCTGTAGGTTGCCATCCAGATTCTTCCTTGGGAATCTTCATCTATTCCCCAGACATCATTGCTTTCCAAGCCATTATTCGCCGAAAAATTCTCTGCAAGCATTCCATTGGGATCAACCAATAAAATGCCATGTTTGTCGGTTCCTACCCAGATCACATCGCCATTTCCTTTCATCGAGGAAGATGGAAAACCCGCAACCCGGATCGGCGATCCTGTCAGTATTTTCTTCATTTTGGAAGAAGCTTGGTCATACACCGTCAATGTATCATTAGATACCAGCCAAAGTCTATCCATACTGTCCTCGAATACATCTGTGGTCCGTCCAAAATATCCCTGAGCAGCTCCCAAATGCATGATCTTGCTGTTTTGCAGGGAAACACTGAAAGCATCAGTTGAAAACGCGGTGATCCAGACATTTCCGGACTTGTCTTCTGTAAAGTTATAAGCAGTCCTAACAACAAGACCTTCGAGTTCTCCGATAAATCGGATGGCTTTTCTTTCGGGGTCAAGGATTCCGATTTTTTCCCCAAAACCTATCCAAATATTTTTTTGACTGTCCTCTTTGACTCCAATGGCTACATTCAAATTAGAATTAGCCCGGTCAAGGTCGACTTCAGAAATCAGCCTGTTTTCCATATCGAGGAAGAACAAGCCATTATTTGTCCCCCACAAAACTCCTTCATGGTCAAAATCCATCCGTACAAATCCTTTTTCGTAAGCGAAATGCTCTACGATACCCAACGTAATATCCAATCGATAAACACCTGTAACCAAACCTGAAATAACCAACCTACCTTCTTTATCCAATATCAGATCGGAGATAATTTCAATAGAGCCGTTTTCATTTTTTCCAAAGAAATTATAAGTCAAAAACTCAGAGCCATTGTATTTGTGCAGTCCCCGTTCTGTTCCAATCCAGACACTCCCAAAATTATCCGTCAATAGAGAGTAAACTTTGTTTCCCAACAAACCTTCAGCTTGGCCCAATCTCACTATGGCAGAAGTTCCTCCTGTCCAAACCGAAGGCAAGCTAGCGGGAGTCACAATTGGATTGGGTAGGATAAATTTCCGGACTTTGACAGGAAACTTATCAATAGAATCGGCTTTGAAAGGAATGGATTCAAGTTTATCCCAATCAAATGAAGTAGAAGTGATGGGATTTTTGAGCGGTTTAAACTCATTTATGGTAAAGGGCTTTGAGGGGAGCTTTTCTACATCAAAAGTGATTTTGACAGCCTTGGGGATACTGTCCTCCGGATAGGTTTTCCATTGGATGGGTTTTCCTTCCGGCATTTGGAAGGGAACAGCTTTTGGGATCTCATACCCTGACCCATTTTCCGGAAAAGGGGTGTCGGTTTTGTTGGTACAGGAGATGGCCACTATCAATGGAATAAACAACAGATAAAAAATAGGGTGCGAAAATCCGGTCTTGGGTTTCATATGCTTTGGGGTGATGGGTTGTGATTCAATAATATTGTAAACGTTGTGCCTTTCCCTATTTCGGATTCGACCTTAATCTCCCCCCCATGCGCTTTCACAATATCATAAGATAAGGATAATCCCAATCCTGTGCCCTGCCCGGTAGGTTTGGTGGTGAAAAAGGGTTGGAAGATTTTTTCTTTGATTGAATCGGGGATGCCGGAGCCGTTGTCTTTTACAACTACTTCGATTTTGCCACCAAGATTACGAGTCGTCAATTCCACCAAAGGCTGGAAATTTGGATCTGTTTTGGCCTTTTCATTTACCGCGTAGAAAGCATTGCTGTACAGGTTGAGTAGGACCTTGCCGATATCCTGTGGAATGACCGAAATCTTCGGAAGATCAGGATCCAGGTTTGTCTTTAACTCAACTTTGAATTCTGGATCTTTCGCTAAAAAGGATTGGTAGCTAAGCCTTAGAAATTCCTCAGCAAGGGCATTGAGATCAGTAGGTTCCTTCTGGCCAGAACCTTTTTTGCTATGCTCGAGCATTCCTTTGACAATGGCATCTGCCCGCTTGCCGTGGTGGTTGATCTTAAATAGATTTTCCTTGATATCCTTTGAAATAAACTTAGCCTCTTCAATATCTCCTTTATCGAGTTCTTCATTCATTTCATCCAACAGTTCCGTGCTGACTTCCGAAAAATTATTCACAAAATTCAGCGGATTCTGAATTTCATGGGCAATGCCGGCAGTGAGTTCACCCAGCGAGGCCATTTTCTCCGCTTGGATGAGTTGGGCTTGGGTGGATTTTAGATTGGTCAGAGCTGACTCTAATACTTTATTAGCTTTTTGTTTTTGACGATTATTTCGATAAAGGATAAAACCAATTATCGAAAGAATGGCTAATCCTGCAAGCATTCCATAAGTTCTTATTTTTGCCTGAGTTTGGATTCTCTCGTTTTCCAATTGTTCCAACCGCATCGCCTCACTAAGTGATAGCTTTTGAAAATCAGCCAGATTTTTAATTCTGATTTCATTTAAACTGTCTAAAATTACAGATGCCAGCTCGAGGTATTTGTATGCACTATCTTTTTGATTGCTCAATTTGTAAGCTCGATAAAGGTCTTCATAGGCAGTTCCCATATTACTACTTTGGTTTGCTATACCACCTGAGGACTCAATTGCTTTTAAATTCTGTATAGCATAGATTAACGCAGAGTCTTTTTTATTTTCTCCTACAAAAAAATCAACAAGGGTATGATTTATATTGGCTACAATACTTTGACTATTTTCAACTGAAGCTGAAAGTAGCCCTTCATAATAATACCTTCTGGCCTGTACCCTATCTCCTTTTGCTAGATAAATATTACCAAGCGTAAGTAAAGTATTCCCTCTAAATTGTTGTCCATCATAATTTTCCAAAATCAAATAAGCGGCTTTTGCAAAATACATTGCGGAGTCAAGTTTATTCTCGTTGAAATAAATGATTCCTAAGTTCGCATTTCCTATTACCTGCCTGTCTAGAGAATTAATTTGTTCTGCAATGCTCAGTGACTTTTTATGCGCAACTATTCCCTGTTCATTATTCCCTGTACTAGTCATCAATCCACCTAAAATAGTATGGGCAACAGAATTAAGCCAAAGCCTTTGGTCACCTGAAAATGGATACTGGGTTACTGTCCACCCAGGTACTTCCTTATTTTTTGGGTCTTCAGTGATTTTAAGTGCCTGTAATAGGCTTTGGAATGATTTTGAATATTTTCCGGTAGAGCTAAATTGATAACCAATACTAATTAAAGCACCTGCCTCGGCTAATTTTTGGTTGTTTTTTCTTGCAAGTTCGAACCGCTTTTCAGCATAAAACAATGCGGAGTCTCTGTTTCCTTCAAAATAATAAAAATATAACCCTGTCGATGCATTATGCCGTTCCTTGTCATTGGTTGCATTTTCCAAGACCATTCTAAGGCTGTCGGGCTTACTTTTCTGCGCATTTGCAATGAGCGGGAGGAAAAGTAAGAGTGCTATTTTTAAAACTGTTTTCATATTGATTATTTAAACCAATGGCAACTGAATAATAAATTCACTTCCTTCTCCTTCCTTCGTCTCCACCTTCAATTCGCCCCCATGCGCTTTTACAATATCATAACTCAGTGACAAGCCTAATCCTGTCCCCTGCCCGGTGGGTTTGGTAGTAAAGAAAGGTTGGAAGATTTTGTCTTTGATGGAGGAGAGGATACCGGGGCCGTTATCGGAAACCTTTATTTCTATTTTGTCTCCGAGGTTTTTTGAAGTGATGGTGACCATAGGTTGGAAACTCTCCAAAGGTTCCAAACCCTTGGAGAGATCGTTAGTAGCCTGAAAAGCATTGTTGATGATATTCAATAAAACCCTGCCGATTTCCTGTGGCACTACATTGATTTTGGGAAGATTTGGATCGAAGTCAGTTACGAAGTCAGCATTGAAAGAATTATCCTTGGCTTTCATTCCGTGGTAACTCAACCTCAAATATTCATCTGCCAAAGCATTGAGATCCGTCAACACCTTCTCCCCCGAACTTGTTCTGCTATGCTCAAGCATCCCCTTGACGATCGCATCAGCCCGCTTGCCGTGGTGGTTGATCTTTTCTAAGTTTTGCTTAATATCCTCCAGAATCTCATCCTCTTCACTCGATGTTGCCTTGTCTTGTGTCTTGCGTCTTATGTCTTGAATCTCATCAACCAACTCCGCACTAACCTCCGAAAAATTGTTCACAAAATTCAACGGATTCTGGATCTCATGGGCGATGCCTGCGGTGAGTTCACCAAGGCTTGCCATTTTTTCGGATTGGATGAGTTGGGCTTGGGTTTGTCGAAGTTTATCCAAGGTATTTGTCACCTCTTGATTTTTTATTGTCAGCCGGGAATTTGATTTTTGCTTATTTACAATGGCAAAGCCTAAGGTGAGGGCAAACAATCCCAACAAGGCTGTTATGCCATAGAAATAGTATTTAATTTTTTCATTGGTTTCTTCCTTGGATTTCAGGAGGGATATGTTGTTTGCATCCTCCTGCATTTTCTTTTCGATTTCAAAACTCAGTGATTGTGCCTCATCTGATTCCTCCTTAATTACCTGAAGCAAACTCAGGAGTTCCTGCTGCGTAGCAAAACCCTCTTTGTGCAATCCTGCAGAGGCATATGCTTTAGCCAACAACTCCAATTCCTCAATCAATGATGACCTTCCGTTGATAGCCTTGAGTTCCTGAATCTCGGAACCTAACAGTTGAATCGCCTGCAATGGTCTATTTTCCTGTAGCGCCAATGTGGCAGCATAATAATTTGGCCTCAACTCCCCAAAAGGGCTTGTGATGGGTAGCTTTCGATTTTCTTTCAGATTTTTTGTTAAGACAAAATAATGGGCGGCAGAATCATTTTGATTCTTAGTTAAAAAATATTTGCCTTTTTCCAGATAGTACCATGCATATAAAGTCTCTGTGTCAAATTGAACATCAGAATAATTCACCTTTTCTTTCTTTCTAGACTCTAAAAGATCAGAAGCTTTGTCGAAATAATATAGACTGCTATCACTATTCAATAACGTTTTTACTCTCGCCATTTGCAAAAAGTAGTAGGGTGCGTCATAGACAAGCTCAGGAGCTCGCAATTTTTCGTATTGTTTTATAGCAAGAATTTGATTCTTTTCAGCTTGTTCGATTAAATTTTGATCCAAATAGATACCTGCCAATTGCAAATAACGATTCGCTTTCCCGCTGGTACCTAACATGGGAATTAAGGTGTCGTTGGCAGGGTTATCATCAAGATAACTGAGGGATTTTTGAACATAATACTCCGCTTTTGAGGGTATTCCCATCCGAGAATAAAATCCGGTTATTGAACTGTAAACTATAGATGCAGCGGCCTTATCATTTTTTTCCACGAAATAGTTACCTAGAGAAGTGTAGTATGTAATGCCTTCGTACATTAATCCCAGGTTCCTAAAAGGCAACCGGGTTCCCCTGATGATTTGATGCAAGGTACTCTTACCGGCAGGAGAAGAAACATCCTTGTTAGCTTCGATGAAATCCTTACCAAATCTGATCAAACTTTCATTCGGAATGCTGTCCAGATTAAAATGACTTCTATAAAAAACGAGGATTAAGCCATAATACTCCTTCTCGGTAAGGATGGGTTTGATGCGATCCAACTCTTGACTAAGTGGGCGGTGATCCAACAAGATCTCCTTTTTGTTTCGATTCATCAGATCGATTGCCTCTCTGTAGTTAGCGCTGTTTTGTCCCTCGCTTTTTTCGATTCTTTTGAGCGAAGTTAGAATCGAGTCGGCATAAGTATTCTGCTGGGCCTGCCCAGTACTTGGAAAGAGCAACCACATACCTATTGTAACTAAGATGGATAATCTTAGCGCGTAACATAATCTGATCATATCAATACCTGTTTTGGTAATTGGATAATAAACTCACTCCCTTCCCCTTCCTTCGTCTCCACCCTCAACTCCCCACCATGCGCTTTCACAATATCATAAGATAGTGATAATCCCAATCCTGTGCCCTGGCCGGTTGGTTTAGTGGTGAAGAAGGGTTGGAAGATTTTTGATTTGATGGCGTCGGGGATACCGGGACCGTTGTCTTTTACACCCACTTCGATTTTCCCTCCAAGATTTCGAGTAGTCAATTGCACCAAAGGCTTGAATTCTGGATCTGTTTTGGACCTTTCATTCACTGTACTTCGACTTCGCTCAGCACAGGCGTAGAAAGCATTGCTATACAGGTTGAGCAGAATCTTACCGATATCCTGTGGGATGACGGAAATCTTTGGAAGACCAAGATCCAGGTTTGTCTGTAACTCAACTTTGAAATCGGGATCTTTTGCCAAAAATGATTGGTAGCTCAGCCTAAAAAATTCATCAGCCAAGGCATTGAGATCGGTCAGTTCTTTTACACCAGAGCCGGTTCTGCTATGCTCGAGCATCCCCTTCACTATCGCATCTGCCCGCTTGCCGTGGTGGTTGATCTTTTCGAGGTTTTGGATTACATCACCGATTATTTCATCTTCCACGGATTCGTTCCTCTCACTTTTTACCTTTAACCTCTCACCCTTTAATTCTTCCATCAACTCCGCGCTTACCTCCGAAAAATTATTCACAAAGTTCAAAGGATTCTGGATCTCATGGGCAATGCCTGCAGTGAGTTCACCCAACGAGGCCATCTTTTCGGATTGGATGAGTTGGGATTGGGTGGATTTGAGTTCAATCAAAGTTTTTTCAACCTGTTCCTTTTGTATCTGTAATTGAGCATTAATGCGTTTGCGCTGTTGAGACGAACGGTAGATAATCAACGCCACAAATAACAAAACTACCAATCCTACGCCAAGTATATAAAATGCAATCTTGTTCCTGTATGCTTCTTCCGCTCTTTGAAATTCCAGTGCCTTTTGTTCTTCTTCAACTGACTTCATTTGCAGTTGCTGTGTAACCCGGGTGCTATTCATTACCTCGTTTCCTTTCAGGTAAATTTTTAAATACTTTACAGTGCTGTCGGCATTTTTGGATTCATAATAATCGCTGATCATTTTTGCGGGCCTGGCAGATAAATACTCAAGAGGGCTGTTGCTTACAGATTCTATTGCCAATTTTGCAGCGATAATGGCTGAATCTTCATCCTTATATCGATAGTAGTGATTTGCAAGACTGTAATAAACGAATTGGAAATAGCGACTTTTTAATCCCTTATATTTCTCTATAATTTCAAGTGCTTCTCCATAATACTTGTCGGCATTAATTTTATCATTCAAGATGCTGTATGATCCGGCCAAATTGGATAAGCAATAAACCAGTAAACTTCGCTCTACAATTATCTTCTGATTAGCGTCTTCCATGTTTAACAACAGGTCTTTTATCATGCTTACTGCTTTAGTTGAATAAAACATCGCTGAATCTGCCTTATTCTCTTGCATATAAACAAATCCGAGGTTCATGATTGGGTAAAACTTAAAGACAGGTTCGCTTCCTTTATTGGCTGTCTCACTCGCTTCTTTATAAATTGCTATGGCTCTATCATTTTCCTCCCGGTCTTTATACATATGAGCCGACTGGTTAAGTGAATATCCGAGCAATGAATAGTCACCTATCTTTTTTGCGATGTCAATAGCTTTATAATGGTACTCCTGAGATTTTGTAAAGTCACCTGTTATCCGATAGCCCTGAGCATACAAAGACATAGCTACACATTCCAAAAAAGTACTTCTCTTTTTTTGTGAAAGATCATATAACATTTTAGCCTCTTCCAGTAAAGGAAGAGGGGCTTTATCATCAGATAAGAACACCAGATTAAAAGCCAGTTCAATAATCCTGTCAGGGTTCGTTTCTTTTTCGATTTTTTGAAATAAATCAAGATCTGCCTGAGTTAGCTGGCCAATAGTAGTAGACTGCTGAGCTTTTCCAAAACTCACCAGAAAGATTAAAATGATAAAGGTTAATGTATGCTTCATGAATAATCTTTCATTTTATAAATAAATTAAAAATGTTGTTTCTTCTCCCTTCTTACTCTCCACTTTTAACTCCCCCCCATGCGCTTTCACAATATCATGGGTGATACTCAGCCCAAGTCCCGTTCCCTCGGTTCCTTTTTTAGTGGTAAAGAAAGGCTGCAGGATTTTGTCTTTGATCTCGTCGGGGATGCCTGGGCCGTTGTCGGAGACTTCGATGGTTATTTTATCTCCCTGCTTTTTGGTGCTTACTCTTAGAGACGCAGCATGTAGGGTCTTTACAGACTTCATCGCATCAAAAGCGTTATTACACAGGTTGATGATAACTCTTGTAAAGTCCTCTTTGACTAGGGATACTTCCTTTACATCAGGGTCCAAATCCAAGACTATCTCTACATTGATCGGATTCTTTCCGGCACGCATCCCGTGAAAACTCAGGTTGACATATTCTTGGATCAGGGCATTTAAGTCAGTCGGTTCCTTTTTGCCGGTTCCTTCTCTGGAATGCTGCAGCATGGAAGTCACGATGCTATTGGCACGAGAGCCATGTTCATGGATTTTCTGCAAGTTGGACTGGATATCCTCTAGGTTTTCCTGTATGAGCGTCTCGTCTCTCCCCTCTCGCTTCTCCATCTCTTCCAAAGTTTCTCCAATTATCTCAATGGAAACTTCCGAGAAGTTATTCACAAAATTCAGCGGGTTCTTGATCTCGTGGGCAATGCCGGCAGTGAGTTGACCAAGCGAAGCGAGCTTTTCCTGCTGGATCAGTTGGGCTTGGGTGGCTTTGAGTTCTCCCAATGATCGTTGAAGTGCCGAATTGGTTTCTTCAATGGCTTTCCTTTTCAGTTCAAGCTCCTCAATTGTTTCTTCGAGTAAAATGGCAGTGGTGCGTTTTACTTTTTCGGTGCGGTCCAGTTTGAATTCCAAAATAGTCAACTCTTTATCCACATCCTTGAGGGATTTATTGAGAGTAGATTTTTGCTCATCAGAGATGGCTTCAATCTGAAGTAGTGTGTCGAGAATATGCTGGAGGTGTCTGTTCATTTATTTTTCTTTAAGCAGCACACAACAGGTGGTAAGATTATGCATCTCCAGATTTCCCCCGGTTGCCCGTGCCAGTTCTGCATTGCTAAACATGCCGACCATAGGCACATCCCACACGTTGCGCATGCCTTCAATTTCATCCCCAATCAAAGGACCCAGCGTAATGAATCTTCCTGCGCAACTGAAAATAACCAATGCATCTGCTTCCTGCATTTCTGTTGCCTTCAACTCTTCGCAAGCTTTAATAACCTTATCGATCACATCAAAATCCGGAGGCAGAGAAAAGCGTACTTTGGAACCTTGCGGCACTGCTCCGCTGCAATAAAAGGAATGGTCACTCCAGTCTACCAAAAGACCGGGTCTCATGACCGGGTCCCCGACTTCCCGTTGCAACTGCAACGGAAATTGAGCCGCCACCTCGATGGAAAATCCACCATTATCGGGTGTTATATTTTCTAGGCCACCATATTTGGCGGTCAGGTCGAGGACCGGAACATCATCCACAGTAAAAACATGATTGCCTTCACTCTTGGTTACAGTTCGTTCCGTTCCCACTGCTTTCCAACCACAGGTAGCCCTACCCTTTATTTTTATTTTATTCTCATCAATCGCTAAGACGATAATACCTCTTTTAGATTCTTGATTGTTTGTGAAAACAAATTGATTGGTAAAAGAGAAATCATCGCCTGCCATGCCACCGTAAATATTCACTTGCTTGCCTATGACATCTTCAAAGCCAAAAAGCAATTGCTCAGCATCGGTTTCCATATGGCTGCCTGCCATTAGAAATGCAGGATTGGAAAAATCCTTCAAAGCCTTATTTGCAATGCCTGCTGCCACTTCTCGGTAATTCTTTTGAGGGTATTCTTCAAAATAGATTTGGAAATATGCCGGATTCATGTCCAAAAGCATGATCGCTGCTTCTCCTAATACTACTTCTTCATCCATAAAACCTCCGTTTGTAGTAGCCCCAAAAATGGCCAGACCTGCTTCGTCCAATATCTCGCAGATAGCATGGCGGTCTTGTTTGACGGAAACAAAAGCAATGGCTAGGGTGGGTTTGAAACCATCCGCCATACTGGCCTCCAATTCAGTTTTAATTTCTTCAGGTGATGCGCCTTTGATTGATTTTGCTATCATGGGTTCAGTGTTTTTTGAATAAAACTATTTTTCTTTCAATGCCACCCAGCAGCAGGTGTGGTTATGGAATTCATTGTTCCCGTTATCAGTCCTTCCAAATTCGCCGTAGGCAAAGAAACCTGCCATCGGAACCTTAAAGACCTCTCTGATCCCATCGATTTCTTCACCCATCATGGGACCCAATAGTCCAAGCCTACCTGCGCACGAAAACATGAGTAATGCATCTGCTTCAGGCATCTCTTTCTTTTTGATCTTTTCGGCGTTTCTGCTTACCTCTTCAATGATTTCAAAATCCGGAGGAAGGGTAAATCTGATTTTATCACCTGCTTTGATCCCACTGCTTATCAAAATAGATTTTTCCTTCCAATTGAAAACACCCGTTGACCGCATCACGGGTTCACCCTGATCTCTTAACAGACTGAACACTATGATCCCGGGGTTGTAGGATTCAGCTTCCGCTTGGGTTAAATTAAGCCCAAGGTATTTTAAGACTATATCTGCAGCCGGCTGATTGTCTATCTCCATCATCCAGTCCCCGACTACTTTTGTAACAGTTTTTACAGTGCCTACTTGTATCAGGCCGGAAGCCGACTGGCCTTTCACTAGAATTTTATCTCCGTTTAATGCAAGGAGAATTATTCCTCTTTTTGTGGATATTCCATTCGTAAATACCACAGTTTCATCAAAAATAAAATCATCACCCGCTCTGCCTCCCCATATCACAACATCTTTTCCAGTGACCGCTTCAATCGCCCTAAGCATTGGCTCGCCTATGATGGATGAGTTCAGCACATCTATGCTGCTGGAGATTATAAAAGATGGATTTTTAAAGTGTTCTTTCGCTTTTTTGGCCATCTCTTCGGCAACTACCTCCGGATCTTTTTCTCTATAATCTTCAAGGAGAATCATAAAATTTGAAGGATCCATATCCAACAACAGGATGGCTATTGTTCCGCTTCCTATTTCACCGTCAATGAACTCACCGCAACTGGTGGCTCCAAAAATCTTTATATCCTGTAGGTCAAGAAGATTGCATATCGCATCGATTTCTTGTTTTATGGAAACAAACACAATCGCCAAAGTTGGCCTGAATCCATCTTCCATACTTTTCTCTAAACCGATCTTAATCTCGGCGGTAGAATTTCCTTTGATTGATTTTGCCTTCATTTGGTCAGTTTTATGATAAATTTTGTACCCTTATTCACAGAAGTTTCGATTTCCAATTCCCCTCCATGCGCCTTGATAATATCATGGGTGATACTCAGCCCAAGCCCTGTGCCTTCGGTTCCTTTTTTAGTGGTAAAGAAAGGCTGCAGGATTTTGTCTTTGATGTCGTCGGGGATGCCGGGACCGTTGTCGGAGACTTCGATGGTTATTTTATCTCCCTGCTTTTTGGTGCTTACTCTTAGAGACGCAGCATGCAGCGTCTTTACGGACTTCATCGCATCAAAAGCATTGTTACACAGGTTGATGATTACTCTGGAAAAGTCCTCTTTGATCAGGGATACTTCCTTTATCTCCGGGTCCAAGTCCAGGATTATATCGACATTGATCGGATTTTTTCCAGCCCGCATTCCATGAAAACTCAGGTTGACATACTCTTGGATCAGGGCATTGAGGTCGGTAGCTTCTTTTTTGCCCGTTCCTCCTCTTGAATGCTGCAGCATAGAAGTCACGATGCCATTGGCTCTCGATCCATGTTCGTGGACTTTTTTTAGGTTGGACTTGATATCTTCCAGATTTTCCCTGATCAGCGTCTCGTCTCTCGCTTCCCGCTTCTCCATCTCTTCCAATGTTTCCTCAATTATTTCAATTGAAACCTCAGAGAAGTTGTTGACAAAATTCAGCGGATTCTTGATCTCGTGGGCGATACCGGCGGTGAGTTGACCGAGGGAAGCAAGTTTTTCTTGCTGTACAAGTTGGGATTGGGTGGCTTTGAGTTCGCTCATGGCGGATTCTATTTCCGCTTTGGCCTGCTCGAGCTTCACAAAATCCTCAAAGCGGGCATAGGCAATAGAAAAGGCCTTGGCCAGTACCTGAACCAATTCCAAATCCTTATCATCCAGAGGATATACTGCACCTACATAGATCATCCCTTGAGTAAATGGAACAAAATGGAGGTCTAGGGATTCCGGAGGTGCTGCTGACCCCTGGTAGGTATTGCTGTCCTGAATCTGATCCAGTTCCATCAATTGGTTGATCCATTGGATAAAGTCCTCTTTGTTCCAATGCTGCTTAAACACCTCTCCTTTTCGCCAGGCCTCCACTGTCTGATAAGTAAGTTCGCTTGCCTGATAGGGAAGCCTCAAAACCCCAAGCGAATTGCCCTCCGGTGAGGAAAGATAGGCTTCAACGATTTTTTGTTTTTCTTGGATAATAAAAACACCGCAACGGATAAATGGAACCCCCAGTACGGTCAGTTCTTTAAAGATCAGCGGAGTTATTCTGTCGAGGTCTTCCGCGTTGCGCATGGATGAAATGTCGGCGCGAACACGGTCCAAAGATGCCTGTCGCATGGCAGCGCGGGCACTGGATTGGGCCATTTGAATATCCCTGAAACGGGTGTAGGCGAAAGAAAATACCGTCGTGGCCCTTTTCAAAAGGTCCCAGCTTTCTTTGGAAATCTCCCCCGGAGCAGCGGCACCGATGTAGCCATTGGAAAATTTGTACAAATGATAAGTTCGATCTGGAATTGTCTCTCCATAAAAATTGCTGGTCCCAAACAGGTCGGATTTTTCTTCACAATACCGGATCCATTCTATCCTTTCCTCACCCTGCATCAGAATGGAGGTTTGTTTTGCTTTGGAGCGGTAAAATTCATCCATCTTTTGGCCCACCCAGGTATCCTGAAGGTCAATAACCATTTGGTCGGTAATTGCTTTATCAGGGTTATCCGGATTTTTTATGGTAAACCAACATTGGGTCAACCCGCTGCTTTCATCCTGAATGTAGATGGAACTGGTTTCCAATTCCTCCACGCCCAATGCCCCCATTTCTTCCCTGAGCAGTCGGGCCACTTCAATCAACTCATCGGGACTTTGCATAGCCAGAGAGCGCGAGCGGACTTTTTCCAATGCGGCTTCAATTTGGGCTTCCCTAGCTTGTTTTTCCGCTTTTTGCAGATCTAGGTACCTACGGTATGTTTGTCCAAAAACTTTCACAAACCGTGAGAAGACTGCAGCGGATTCATTAGAAATCGGCTGGACTGAGAATATATACAAGCAGCCTTCTTCGAAAAAGAAATCGGTATGTTCTATTACTTCAAGGGAAGAGAAATAGTCTTTTCTGATTTTGTACCTGGGCTGGTTGACGATGGATTCGGCGTAAAGCTGTTTATCCTCGCCTTCGAGGGTGTAGTGAAACGTTTCCTTTCGATCAAGCCAACTTTGGTAGACATTCCTGAGTAGCGCATGCGGTCGCATATCCAGATAGCCGATGGTCAACTCGGTTTTGCCTGTTGACTTTTCGGCGGTCCACACTTCCATCATTTCATGGGGTTGCATAATGCCTATGCCGCAGCGGTCATGGGAACTTAAAACCCCGAGAGCGGAAAGTTCATCAAAAAGCGTGGCCACACTTTCACCTACATCTCTGCTGTTGTGCATAGCCATGGTTTTGCTACGAAGCCGTTCCAGCGCCGCTTCTACTTGCGCCTCTCTTGCCTGTGCTTCGGCTTTTTGGAGATCGAGGAAGCGCACGTAGGCCTGCTCAAATACATTGGCTGAGCGGCGGAGTAAATTTCTTGACACCTCATCTGGTTCACCATAGGTTACCATCACTAGTGCTCCGCCAGAAAAATCGGCAACCGCCCAGTTGCCCTTTAATTGCTTCAACGGCTTTTTTCCAAGAGAATCCAAAATGGATGCGTGTAGTTCTGGTGCATGTTTCTTCAACACCTTAAACCATTCCGCCATTTTTTCTCCTTCATTTACCAGGACATAGTCTTTGGTTCCGATGGTATAGTGGTGCATCATTTCATCTGTGATGCGAATTCCCCTTTTTGGAAAGTGTGCCTGTGACTGAACTATTTTGGCCTCCGAACCTGGCGCCTTCATAGCGCTCCAGGATTCAAAAGAATCTTCACCATAGCCATACAAATGAATGGCGCAAACTTCCAGGTCTTTTTGACCAAGCAATCCCATTTGTTTTCTCAACTCCAAGGCAACTTCTTTTAATTCCTGTGAGTTGTGCATGGCCATAGCCCTGCTTCTAACCCTTTCCAAAGCCGCTTCGATCTGCGCTTCTCTTGCCTGCGCTTCGGCTTTTTGAAGGTCGAGAAAGCGGGTGTAGGTTTGGTTAAAAACCGAGGTAAACCGATCCACGATTCCGGCATGGGCTTCCGGTAAAGGAGAAATGCTGCTAGCTATCAGACAACCAAAATCATCCGATGAAATGGTCAGATGAATGGATTCTACAGCAGCCATGTCAGCTTTGATAAAATCCGGCAATTGGGCGAGTTCAGTTTGTGAAAAAAGGTATTCATCACAACTCTTTTTTTCTTCCCCCTCCAGCAGGTAATGCCACTTTTTACGTTTGGTCCGCCAACCTTCCAAATAGGCTTGATGGGAAGGATGGGGGTTATTCTCCACCAAAAATCCATTATTGGAAAGCAAGCCCTCTTTGCCAGTGAGGTACCAAGTGATGCCTAAGGTCTCGGGATTGACGGTCTGGATCAGGCATCGATCAAGTTGCGCATCGAGTTTGATCAACTCTGTAAATACCACATAGACCACTTTGCTCAAATCCTGAGAGGTATGCATAGCCAAGGAGGTTGATCTGACTCGTTCCAACGATGCTTCGATCTGCGCTTCTCTTGCCTGGGCTTCTGCTTTTTGGAGATCAAGAAAGCGGGTGTAGGTAAGGCTGAATACAGAAGCAAAGCGTTGTAACAAGTCACTTACTTCATCCGCTACTGGCTCTGAAGTGGAAAGATTTAGCCATCCATGGGAGAAGTATGCTACGTTATGAAATCTTCGCCCTTGAAGATGATTCGTAGAAATTGGCATTCCCAATTCTTGCAGCAGATAAGCAATCCATTCTTTCAATTCAGGGCCCTGCAATTCAATAAGGCTAGATTTCTTTCCGGATTTCCAGTCTGCATAAAGATGCCGGATGGTGGTTTTCTCTTTTAGGTTTGCCACGGGCTTCACTGTCAATTGCGTTCCGGCCTGATCAGTTGCCCAAACCTGATAGCTTTGGTTTGGTTCATCAATCACACAAATACTGATTCGGTCTGGCATCCCTCCCAATTGACTGACTTGTGTAAATAATACCTCGGCAACTTCGGATAGCTCCTCACTTTTAAACATTGCCATGGTGCGGCTGCGCACTCTTTCTAATGCTGCCTCTATCTTTGCTTCTCTAGCTTGGGCTTCTGCTTTTTGGAGATCGAGGAAGCGCGTATAGGTTTGGTCGAAGACTTTGGCAAAGCGTTTGAAAATATCATGGGATTCAGGAACGGGCTCATACGTAATAAACAATAAAAACCCTTTGGAGAAATAGGCCTGATGCATAATCTGGAAGGAGGGTAATGGATGTCCTGCTTCAATAATGGAATCCAAAATCTCACCCACGACAGGCAGTTCCCGCATATACCGGTAATGTTGCTCCAATTCTTTACCTCCCAGTTCGACCACATGCAGATCCTTGCCTTTTTCTGCACCTTCCCTCATTTGGATAAACAATTTATCTTCAGTAGTAGGGGCAGTGAAAGGCGGTTGCAAAACCCCTTCACTACTCATCCATAAAGTAACTGCCGACTTTCCTTCCTTTTCAGTGGGCAGGTCCTCCTTCCAGGTACAATATCCTGCACTCCATGCAGGCATGCCCAATGACTGAATCTGTTGGAAAAGCAAGTTGGCCGCTTCGGGAAGCTCCTGACTTTTCTGCATGGACATGGTTCTTGCCCTCACTCTTTCCAATGCCAATTGAATCTGGGCTTCACGGCCTTGTGCTTCCGCTTTTTGGAGATCGAGGAAGCGGGTGTATGCTTGCTCGAAGACTCTGCCAAAACGTTCGAGGATTTCTAGTTCGTCCTCAGATATGGGATTTAGACTCACCGTCTGTAATCCGCTATATTTAAAGAATGTAAAGCCAACTACATATCGGTCAAGGGCTTTATTCGCTTCCTGGACGTGCTTTGGGAATCTTCGGAATTCAGTTTCTGAGTAGAGGTACTCATCGTAGATTTTTTTCTCTTTTCCCTCTATGGTGTAGACAAATCGCTTTTTTTGAGCTTTCCAGGCATCCCACATGGCGTGATGAAAGGGATAATCTTCAAACTTCATGTAATAGGATTCCGGATCTTTCCCCGTTTCAGGGTTTGCTGCCCATACGGTATTGCTCATGTCCTGTTCATCGATAAGATTGATGATACAGAACGTAAGGGTAAATTCAAGACTGGTGAACTCTCTCAGCAGCGTGTCTACCACCGCAGATAGTTCGGAGGAATGGTGCATGGCCAAACTTCTGGACCGAACCCGCTCCAAAGCCGCTTCGATCTGCGCTTCTCTTGCCTGTGCTTCGGCTTTTTGCAGATCGAGGAAGCGGGTGTAAACTTGTTCAAAGGTTTTACCAAATCGTTTGAGCACTTCATTTTCTTCCTCTGTATAAGGAGTGTTTGAGTAGTTTTGGATGGCCAGCGAAACATTTTCCATGAAGACTACAGCCCGGTACATACCCGGACTTTCAAAAATTAATTTTTGTCTTTCTGCAGGAATATTTTTGATATGCTGGAAGAAGTGCCGGAAAAATTGATTTTTATCCTCGTAGGATAACTGCTGTGTAATAAATGATAGCCCTCTTTTCTTTGCTTCCTTAATTGAATTAAATAAAGGACTGTCAACGTAGGGAATATTCAGCAATATGGAGTAGGGCTGACCGGGTGCTGCTGTCCAAAGGTTGAGGTCATCGTTCTCCTTATAATTAGGGTCAAATTGCGCTGAGTCAATTTTGAAATTTAATAAGCGAAATTGCTCAAACAATAACTGAATAACTTCTTTGAGTTCTTCACTCTTGTGCATGGCCATCGATCTTGATCTAACTCTTTCCAGTGCTGCTTCTATCTGTGCCTCCCGTGCCTGTGCTTCTGCTTTTTGCAGATCTCGGTAGCGAAGGTAAGTTTGTGAAAACACCGAAGTAAATCGTTTCATCACCGGCTGCTGTGGTTCCGTATGGGGCTGGAGCGAGTAGGCCCAAATAGCTCCTTCATTAAAAAAATAAAACTGACAATGCATGTCGGGCAATTCCCGCAGGGGCTGCGACAAATAGCCGGGGGCGGTGTTTATTAGGTCAATATATTTTTGCTTGTCTTTTCCGGAAAGGTGGTAGTATAAATATCCAGTCTTGTTTCGCCATGCATCATACATTAACTGCCATAGCTTATGCGCATTCATATCTAATGTGCCAGATGCTTTCACCATTTTACCTAGCGATTTATCCGGATGGGTCTCTTCCACGTTGGTTACCGACCACACATCCATCGTTTTGTTGGTATCGATTATGGCTATGCCGCAGCGAACATTTTCTATGCTTTGTCTGTCCAGTTCACTGAACAAAGTAGCAATGGCACTACTTACATCCTCACTGTTGTGCATGGCCATGGTTTTGGCTCGCACTCTTTCCAGCGCAGCTTCGATCTGTGCTTCTCTCGCCTGGGCTTCTGCTTTTTGCAAATCGAGAAAGCGGGTGTAGGTTTGGCTAAATACTTTGGCAAAGCGGACCAGCAGCTGCATGGTTTCACTGGGCATCATCTCATGTGCACTGATGAGCAACAATCCATGAGAAAAAAAGGCACCGTGGTGCACTCTTCGCCCATTCATGTTTGAGTCATCTATGGGCATCTTCACTTCATCCCTTACAAAGGAAACCCATTCTTTCAAGGCCTCGCCCGAGAGGTCAACCATAATGCTGTCTTTGCCTTCCTTCCACGCGGTAAAAAATTGTGCGATGGTGGGTTGTAGAATGGAGGAATTAAATTGACGGGCTAATTGGCTACCCATTTGGTCGGTCACCCACCAATCAATGACCTGCAATTCTTCTTTGATGATGCCAATGGCAATTCGGTCGGGAATTTTTCCCAATTCAGCAAATTGTTCGAATAGCACTTGGGCTGTTTCGGGCAACTGCTCACTGTTGTGCATGGCCATGGTTTTGGCTCGCACTCTTTCCAGCGCAGCTTCGATCTGCGCTTCTCTTGCCTGTGCCTCTGCTTTTTGGAGATCTAGGAAGCGGGAGTAGGTTTGTTCAAAAACTTTGGCGAAGCGTTGAAGTATAGAAAATTGATTTTCTGAAAGTGGTAAATAGTCAACCGCTTCCAACAGTCCATACTTCATAGTAGCATGAGAGAAAACGCCAACATTCTCATTGAGAATCCAATTTTTAGTTTTTTCGTCAGTCTTTTTGAAATCAGTTTTCTCGAAGAGAGCCCGATCCATTTTGTGCTTCTCCTCATCTCTCATTTCAATAACCAACAGAGGCTCCTGTGCCTTCCAGGCTTTCCAGACGCGATCAAAAAAATCATGTATGCTGGGTGAAACATTAAGGCACTCGGGAACTGATGATTGCACCGGGTTGGTATGCCAGTACTCTAAATAGCCTGACTTTTCGTTACATAAAATTAGTTCGCAGCCACCTCTGGCAAATCCAAACGATTCCATTTGATCATATAGCACGGAAACCACTTCGCGCAATTCCTCACTATTATGCATGGCCAAAGAGCGGCTACGAACTCTTTCCAATGCCGCTTCTATCTGCGCTTCCCTTGCCTGTGCTTCGGCTTTTTGGAGATCGAGAAAACGGACATAAGCTTGTTCGAATACAATTCCAAACCTTTTTAAGGTTGCATTTTGATCATTGCTGTAAGGAGCAAGTGCATAATTTCCAACCGTGAGAATGGTATGCTTCATCAGCGATTGGGAACGTGCAAACCCAGATGTGCTCAATAAGAATTTTTTATTCTCTTCAGGTAGATTACCCAATTCAGAATGATCAAACATATGCTGTAAGAACTCCTGATTTTCTTCGCGGGAAAGTATATCCACATTAAAGTCTTTCCCCGCTCTTCTCGCTTGGAAAGGATTATTAAAGGCCGGATTATTTATGTAGGGAACTTTCATCAAAATCGGCCTCGATAATGAAGGAGAAGCCAACCAAAAATTGAGGCCCATTTGGGAGGTATCAAATCCAAAACTTACATTTTCAAATCTGAATTGAAGCAATTGTAGCTGCTCGGAAACTACTAAAATGACATTTTCCAGGTCTTCACTGTTATGCATTGCCAACGATCGCGAACGAACCCTCTCCAATGCCGCCTCAATCTGTGCTTCTCTTGCCTGTGCTTCTGCTTTTTGGAGATCGAGAAAGCGGGTGTAGGTTTGCTGAAATACTTTTACAAACCGCAGCATAATGTCAATTTGTTCTGCAGATAATCTGGTGCCGCCTACAATCAATAAATAACCTTCTTTAAAATAAAAATTATGAAGGAACAATCTTGCCGGTGAAATGGCAATCAGTTGTTCAGCATTCAGTGTAAAGTTGGTACTGCGTTCGGCAATAAAAGTCTGGTGTTTGATAGTTTCTTCTTCATCCATTTCAATGATGAAAAAAGGATTGCCTGTTTTCCAGTTCTCCACCACTTGTTGCATGTGGCTGGTTTCATTATGCGGAATGATAACCGGAAGCGACATTATTTTTTTTGTAGATGGATCAGGTGTATAATTCAACCCGTTTTTTTCTTCCTTATCCATTAACACAAAACCTGCAGTTAGGCTTTCAATACCCAGCTTTTGCATTTCTGAAAAAAGAATTTCACCAGCTTCAAGCAACTCATCGCTTTTATGCATTGCCATGCTTCTGCTTCGTACTCTTTCCAAAGCCGCTTCAATCTGCGCTTCCTTGGCCTGTGCTTCTGCTTTTTGAAGGTCGAGGTATCTTTTATAAGCCAAGTCAAATACTGAAGCAGCACGTCTTTGGAGGTAGCGGCCTTCATCAGACACTTCCTCTCGGGTGACTGACAACAAGGCTCCCCCTGAGAAGGTAGAAAAATGGTGGTATCCGATTGCGGGTATTACACCACCCCAGGATTTTTTGATATCGGGAGATTTTTCAATCAACAATAGCACCCAATCCCTGAGTTGCTCCCCTTGTGCGGGGATTGTATATTCCTTTTGCCCGGATTCATAAAGTTCAAAAAACTCCCTTGTCAAAGCACATTCGTCTTTTTGGAACTGAAACTGGCCTTGAGTAATTTCCCCCAAGTTCTCATTTGCTGGCCGGAAAGCATGCCAAGATTCACCAATGCCATTTGTTGTGTCATAAAGGTGCACCACAGAAGCTTCTAGCTCTGGTTGACCAAGCAACCCCATCTGCTCCCTCAAAACAAAAGCAACTTCAAAAATTTCATTGGAGGTGTGCATCGCCAGGGCCCTCGACCTGATCCGCTCCAATGCCGCCTCAATCTGTGCTTCCCTTGCCTGTGCTTCTGCTTTTTGGAGATCCAGGAAGCGCTGATACGCTTGGTTAAACGCCCCGGCGATTTTCAATACGATGGTTTTGGTGTCCTCCGAAGGAGGGTTGACCAGATCAATACCTAGCAATCCATCCGTAATTCTGGCGCAGGCAGTCCATTGATGGGTTAGTATCCCCTTTGCTAAAGCTTCTTTGATGACGGTGGCAACTTCAGGATTTATTTCTTCTATCTCGAAAACAGCCTTCTCCAGTTTTTCAAGGGGGTAATCAGCAACGAAGTAATTCAGGTCAGTTTGCTCGAAGATTTTAAAAGGGTATCCCAACATTTCATACTTTTTGAAGTCGAATTGAAGGGTATAACTGTTCTGGTTTCCTATATTTCCCGGACTTGAGAAATCATATGCTTTCACCCATCCGTCCAGATCTACCAGGTAAAAGGTGACACCCGAGAGTCCTTGAATCTGAAGCCAGTTAAGTTGGGTCAGTATTTCTTTATTTACTTTATCCAGTTCGTCGGGATGGTGCATCGCCATAGATTGGGCACGAACCCGTTCCACCGCCACTTCAATCTGGGCTTCCCTTGTCTGTTCTTCTGCCTTTTGGATATCCCGGAACCGTTGGTAAGCAAGCGAAAAAACCTGGTGAAAACGCTTGAACAATTCCAAAACGGCTGCTTCCATTTCCTTGTAAAGTGACAATCCAAGCCCCCCTTCCCCAATGGACAAAAAGCAATAACTTACTTCTGAGGCAGCATCCAAAAGTGGATCCGGGAAATGGTTTTCTTCCTTTCGGTGCAGTCCAAACTCCTCTAACTCTTTTCCTGAAAGGCTTCCTGTAAAGTGACCATCTCGGGAAGCCAGCATTTGCCTGACCATTTCATGTTCTACAGGGCTTTTGTGGTATTCGGTATCTTCAATGGTGGTTTGCCCATAAGCCGGAAAATATTGGTAGCAGAGGTATTGACCAATATGCTCATCGATGATGGCTGTCTGTACGTTCCGGATTTTTGTAACCCCAAATTCCTCCAATTGCTCCGCTATCACACGGCAGACATCGAGCATAGCATTCGGGTTTTTCATACCCATGGCCACCGCCCGCACTTTTTCCAAGGCCGCTTCGATGGCTAATTCCCGGTTTTTGTTTTCCAACTCGGCAGTTCGACGGCGGACAGCATCTCGGAGTTCTAAGTTTTCTTTGCTGATTTTGTCAAAAGCAATGGTCTCCCCTTCCTGGACACGCATGTCGGGAAGTGAACCGTGTTGCTGGATTACTTTCCAACCGGATTCGGTTTCATGAAGCAGTGTGGATAGTCTTAATCTGGAGTAAAAAGTCCATTCTGGCTCTCCAAAAATATAGACGTCACAGATTTCATTGATCAGAAACATGCCATTCACCTCTTTGGCAACAATATTTCTGTTTCTCATTTCGGTCCTTCCGACGATTTCATGCATCTGGGATTTAAAAAATGCTATTCCATCATCCTTAGAATGACAGACTTCGGATTCGGAAGTTCCGACCATTTCAAATCCTTCATCTAAAGTGGAAGTGAAAGCCTCCAAATCCCCATTGCTATAACTGTCCCAATATCGGTGATATACTAGCAGAGCATCAGATTCCCGGTCTTTGTTTTTTTTCTTCATTTTGGGTTTTTTGGGTAATTCCAAGCCTCGACAACGGTCCATTATTTACCATTTGTCGATTAGTATACTGACTTTCAATAAAAGATGGGAAACTTTTCTTAGTATTTCCTCTTTTATTTGGGTCCTGCCAAAATATCCATCAATTCAGCTTTAAGTGAATCAAAATCTACGGGTTTGGTAAAAAATTCCTTAGCCCCTGAATTCATGGCGCGGTCATGGTTTTCGCTGTCACCGTAGGCGGATATCATGCTGACTTGAATTTGTGGAAATTCCTTTTTGACACAATCCAAAAGCTCCAACCCTGTCATGCCGGGCATATTGATATCCGAGAAAATATACATTACCTCCGGAGGCTGATGGCTTCTCAAAACTTCCAGTGCCTGCTTTCCCGAAAAGGCGAATTCAAGCTCAAACAATCCCTCACGGACTTCTTTGCGGAGTTTTTGGCGGAACAATATCTCCACATCTTTTTCATCATCTACAATTAAAAATTTCATTGGCATAATTGGTTATATTAAATTTTACTTTCGATTTTAATGCAAATTTTTATTTTTTTAATTCCCTTCTGAATTTCACTATTCTAGGTAAAAATTCCTAATAATCAAGTACCCGCATAACACCCTTTTTATTACTAAATTATTATTAGGTATAGAGAATATTCAATTGATAAATACCGTTTTTTTGATTTTTTCCACTTGGAAAAAGCCTGATTTCCGGCCACTCAAATCCGGAATATCTCAAATTAAAAAATTTAGGTGAAATGAAATCAAAATCAGGACGAACAGCAGGTTTTATTGTCCCAAAGCATCCAAAAATTTCCCCGGGAAAAAACCAAAACATTGATTCACTTTAATGCAATATGGGATGAAGGGTCAAAAAAATGGCATTTGGAATATATATTCCAAATGCCTTAAGTTCAAAAAAAATCTAATCAGGTTAAAATTATTTGGAAGGAGGCTTTACCTCAAAACCCTGAGATTCCATAATATTCCACATGTCATACCAATAGCGCAAGGATACAATCTTTCCATTCTCTACCCTTCCAGCAGTATGGTAAGGAACCGGAATGGTTTTTCCTGTTTTTTTGTCTTGGATTGTATTGACGCCCCATGACAAAACCCATTCACCTTCATTCCAATTGTTGGTGACTTTGACAGGCAGATATAGTTCGTTTGATAGCGTGTGTTTGTATTGGTTGGTGCTATTGGTATAATACTCCCTGTGCTGTGCCACTGTGAGAGAGTCCATGCCACCTCCCAAGCCATGTATCATCGCACCCGGTGCCAATTGGGCATTCATGGTTGCTACATCCCCGGCCTGAAGTGCTTTGGTATATTTCTGTACCACATCTAGGGCTTTTGCTGCATTGGGAAATTCTAGGGTCGTAACTGGTCCCTGTGCGTTTGATATCAACGGCATCAGCATCATTAATGCCAAAGCCATACTTGCTTTTAAATTTTTCATAAAAATATTGGTTAGATTGGTTATTTGGAATCACCTTTAATTCCTTTCTCTAATTAACTGATAATTAAAGGATACTAAAAATGAATTAGGACGAATGAACCGTTCTATTGTCCCAACGTACGGAATTAGTTTTCAGAGCTCATCTGAATTCATTATCTGCTTTTTTGCCAATAATGTATTATCATAGGTCAAATGGGCCTGAGGAGCGATTTAACGGGCATTGGAAGTTTTCACCCAATCAAAAAATAGAATTAAGGCAAATCAAAAAAATATAGCAAATCATCATCCACTAAAACACTTAACCAAGAAATCCGGATTCAGCAAATCTGGTTTATTGTATGTCAGGGAAGCCTTTCCCTTCATCGTTAAAACCTTCCCCCCCATTGATTTTACAATAGCATGTGCCGCTGCTGTATCCCACTCCATGGTAGGTCCAAACCTTGGATAAAGTTGCGCCTTATTTTCTGCCACAAGCATAAACTTGATCGAGGATCCCATGCTGACGACTTCCACCTGAGGGTATTTTGCGATAAAATCGGCCGTTTCCGGATTCATATGTGACCGGCTTGCAACAATGGTTTTGACGGTAGCATCGGTCACTTCATTTAATTTTTTTGGTTCTTCTTTTCCTTCCTGTTTCCAGGCACCGATTTCGCCGTTTCCCCAATACATCCAATCCAAAACCGGAGCATAAACCACACCCATAACCGGAGACCCTTGATAGATCAAAGCGATATTGACTGTAAATTCTCCATTCCTTTTGACAAATTCCTTGGTACCATCCAATGGGTCCACCAACCAAAAATATTCCCATTCTTTTCTGATTTCATAAGGCACTGAACTTCCCTCTTCAGACAATATAGGCAAACCAGTTTGGGCCAAATGGATAACGATCTCATCGTGGGCAGCCTGATCCGCCAAAGTCAGGGGAGATTGGTCCCCCTTAAAAGTCAATCCTATTTCCTCTGATTGGTAAATCCCCAAAATCTTCTCCCCTGCTTTCTTTGAGGCAGTTTTTGCCAATTCGGTCAATACTTGAAGGTAGGTTTTTTGAATGGTCATGCGTGAAAATTTTTCTCGGATTTTTAAAGTAACAACAAAAAATGGCTTTCCTATCAAAAAAATTACTCTTCACCGAGACTTAGTTTGATTTAAATGTTTTATGCTTATTTTGAATGCTTCAAACTTCTTTCAATTTGTTCAATTCAAAGACTTTAAACCATGAACTTTAAATCTATCAAGCTTTTTCTTTTATTGTTTTTATGCGGAAATGTCACCTGGTTTTCTACGGCTGTATTGGCCCAGGTTTCAGAGGTCGAAAAAGCCTTCACAGTCGCCGAATCCAAAGGTTTTTCAGGAGTCTTGTTGATGGCAGTAGATGGGAAAGTGGTATTTGAAAAAGTATCCGGGTTTCGGTATTACGAGCAAAAAATCCCTCTTTTGCCAACAGATGTATTTGAATTGGCCTCTGTTTCCAAGCAATTCACCGCCATGTTGGTGATGATGTGTGCTGAAAAAGGGCTTTTGGATTATTTCGATTATGCTGATAAGTACCTCGATATCCCTTACAAAGGAATCACCATAAAGGAACTGCTTTCCCATACCAATGGCTTGCCGGATTATCAGGCGGTCATGGACAAGCATTGGGACAAAAGTAAAGTAGCCGATAATGAAGATATATTGGAATACCTGCGCAAATACCACCCTCCAATGCTCTCCATGCCAAGTGAAAAATATGAATACAGCAATACGGCATACGTTTTCCTCGCAAGCATAGTGGAAAAAGTAACAGGACGGGATTTTATCGAACTTTCTAGAGAATGGATTTTCGAGCCTTTGGGAATGAAAAACACAGATATCAGAACATTGGAAGAAAAAGCCAACGTCAACAACTTTGCCGCAGGCCATCTCAAAGACAAAAACGGGGATTATGTGAATGCCAACAAATTCCATGACTCAGACTACACTGTTTGGCTGGGAAACAGAAAAGGTCCGGGAAGAATCAGCAGCACTGCGCAGGATCTGTTGCTTTGGGATCAGGCATTATACAACGGCACTTTGGTCAGTGACAAAACCTTGAAATCAGCCTTTTCTCCACAAGCATTGAATGATTGTACTTTGAGTCAATATGGCTATGGATGGGACCTGAGTCAGGATGAGTATTTTGGAAAGATCGTTTCACACACAGGCGACAATCCGGGATACAAAACCCTGATCATGAGGTTTATTGACCAAAACAAAACCCTGATTCTGTTGAATAACAATTACCATGAAGCCAACAGCGAATTGGTAGAAAGTGCTGTGGAGGCTTTTAAAGAGTGGTAGAAAATTAGAACATTTGATAAATAATAAGTTCAAAACCCTTTCGGAGATTGCGCTTCTCCAATTTAAGTAAGTCTACTTGTAAGGCAGTATATATTCAAATCCTTTTTCTTCCGAATATTCATCATCCCGTACTCCTAGATCATATGAGTGCTCTTACCCCACACTTTTTTCAAAATATTAGGATAGAGAATCACTATTTGTATTGCCTATTTTTTTTATCCGTATGGTATTGATAATCCAAAGTAATACCCAATCCTACTCATTTCATTTGTTGAAAATTTGACAGGCAAATTCACATCCTGAATTGTGTCCAAAGTAACTCAAACAGGGACGAATGAATGCATTTATTGTCCCAAACTCATTAAAAAGTTTCCCAGCGAATATTCAAATTAAAAATATAAGGTAGATAATTCACTGATTCGACAAATTATATTTTTCCATTTTGAATTAATTAAAATAAAGTCACTAATTTAACTTTCATTAGACAAAGCCAATCCAATCGAAAACATCAATCAAATGAGAAATAAATCCTCCATTTATCTTACATTTTGCCTTTTCCTTCTCATCAGTGGGAAATTATTTTCTCAGTCTACCGTCATGCAGTTTAGGCATCCCTTAGACCCGCTTGACACCAATGAGATCAAGATTGTCAAACAAGTATTGTTGAAAGAAAATAAGGTCAGAAATGACAGCAGTAGCTTATACAGTATCATCAACTTACTGGAACCACCCAAAAGTGAGGTATTAGCCCACAAACCCGGAGATGATTTCAGGCGTGAAGCATTTGCTTATGTGTATGATTATCCTGCAAATGCCTTGGGAAAAGCTATTATTGACTTGAAGCAACAAAAATTGCTTTCCTTCGAAAAGATAGAAGGAAAACAACCTACAGGTGCTTTTAAGGCAGATTCTGTCGCTTCCGAGATTGTAAAAAATAATTCAGAATGGATAGCTGCCCTTACCAAAAGGGGTGTAAATCCCGATTCGGTAAAAGCTAGTTTTGGAAATTTTGCCGCTGATCTTGGATTGGCACCGATTGGAAATCGGGAACTTATAATTTCTCCTGTTTACAAAAATAAACAGTTCAATAAAATGCCGATTGGAGGAATCTACGCCTATGTGGATATTACCGACAAAAAAATCTTAAAGGTAGTGGATACCGGAGGGGGTTGGTCAGAGCCTGTAAAAGTGGGCTATTTCGAGGGAGATTCCATCAAAATTGACATGACTGCTCCTAAACAGGTGCTGATAACCCAGCCTGAAGGGGTCAATTATCGAATTGAAGGAAATCAGGTCATTTCTCCCCTTTGGAAATTCAGATTCAGCGTTCACAGTAGGGAAGGTTTGGTAATCCATGACCTGCACTACTTTGACCAAGAGCAAAAGAAGTGGCGTTATATTATGTATCGGGGCGGACTTGCCGAAATGATCGTGAATTATGGTTCTCCGGACTTGTTGAATGCCTCCAACAATTATTTTGATGTGGGAGAATTCAGGTTGTTTCAGACCAAAGCCAGGCCACTCACTTATGGTGCTGATGCCCCGGAAAACGCCACCTATCTACCTGCTGTATTGCATAATGATTTTGCTACGCCCATCCTTTCTGATAGTGCTATTGCTGTTTTTGAAGAATTTGGAGGAGTTTTATGGAGGCATCAAAACCATGCCAGGCGCGCGACTGATCTCGCTATCAAGTATTACATCACTGCAGGGAATTATGATTATGGATTTAAATGGACATTCAAAGAAGACGGTACCATAGTAATCGTTACCGAACTCAATGGCATTGCGCATATCCGTGTTGTGGAGCGTGTAACTGATGATCCGGGAAGTGCTGACGAGACTTATCAGGGACATTATTTTGGAACAATCGTCGAACCGCACGTGGAAGCGAACAACCACCAGCACTTTTTCATTTTTAGGCTAGATCTCGATATTGACGGACAGCACAATTCCGTAGGGGAAATGAACATGGTTGCAGTTCCTAAAGGACCCGACAATCCCTATGGAAATTCCATTATTGGGAAAATGGATATGTTTAAGAAGGAGCTTGAGGCCAAACGGATGGCAAACGCTGCGAGCAGCAGGATGTGGATGGTCATGAACCATCATGTAAAGAATAAATTCAACCACATGTCTTCCTACATGCTCATGCCAAGTCCCGGTGTTGTGCCTTTGGCGGAAGTTGGTTCTTCGCTTTACAACCGTGCCGGGGCGCTTTACCATCATTTTTGGACAACTCCCTATAAGTCAGATGAAATGTATCCTACGGGGGATTTTCCTGTCAGCAACCAGAAAAATGAAGGATTGCCCAAATGGACACAGCAAAACAGAAATATTGATAATACCGATGTGGTCGTATGGTATGTTTCCGGAGTCAATCACATCGTGCGGCCTGAGGAATGGCCAATCATGAATCAGCATACGGTTTCGATTACTTTAATGCCCTTTGGCTTTATGTCAAAAAACCCGGTTTTAGGAATGCCCCCGGTTAAATTGCCTACAGCAGGCAATTCTAAATAAGGAATGAAGTAGTCAAATCAGGGTTTTAGTAGGGTAAAGTCATTTTTCCATTGGCTTTGGATTAGCCATGGAATTAATTGGGACTTTTGCGGTGTTTGGTTGCCTGTTCATAGGAATAGCTCAGTTTGATCAATACTCCTTCATCAAACATCCTTCCCAAAAACTGTATTCCTGCCGGAAGATTTTCGGAAGTAAATCCCATGGGAACAGTGAAGGCTGGTTGCCCGGTATGGGGAGATATAATCTGATTGTTATCGCCTTTATATTCTTCTTCAAAAAAGGCTATCCTGGCAGGTTTGTTGTTCCATGATGGATATACCAAAGCATCCAATTGCAGTTCATCCATTTTCTTCTCGATGGCTTCCCTAAATGCCATTCTCCGGATATCTGTATAGGCATCTCCACATGGAATGGCAGGATTTCCTTCGCGGAGGGAGTTGGTCGCCATGTACTCCATACTTGATCTTGAAAAGCCTGATTTTGTGCCGATGCGAATGATATCCTCTAAAGAATGAAGGGTATCTCTTTTTACATAAGTTTTGAAAAAATCCACCAAGTCCATGCGAAAGGTCGGACACCATTGATCCTCACTGAGCTTTTCGAAATCGGCTATTTCCACATTTTCAATGATTTCAGCCCCTTGTTCTTCCATATCGGATAATGCTTTTTCGAAAAGAGCATAAACTTCATCATCAGGATTGTCATCAACCAGGTTTCTCAATACCCCTATTCTTGCGCCTGTCAGTCCTTCCTTGTCTAAATATTGGATGTAATTGGAGGGGATTTTTCCTTCCGAATACAGTGTTAAGGAGTCTTTTGGATCGTAACCGGCAATGACTTCCAATACCTTCACTGCATCTTCCACTGTTCTGCACATGGGGCCTACCACGTCATTTCTGAGGAAGAGCGGCACTATTCCTTCTCTGCTTACCAATCCCAAGGTTGTCCGGAAACCAACCAATGCATTGTGGGAGGAAGGTCCCCTGATAGAATTGCCGGTATCTGTTCCCAAGCCAATAGTCCCAAAATTGGAAGCAATGGAGGCACCTGTACCGCCACTTGAACCAGCCGGAACATGGTCGAGATTATAAGGATTTCTGGTAATCCCCACTGTGGAACTTTCAGAATGCATGGGACTGAATGCCCATTCGGCCATGTTGGATTTGGCGATGACAATTGCTCCTGCTGCCACCAGTTTGTTGATGATAAAGGCATCTTCCTCCGGATAAAAATCCTGCAAAGCCAGGGAACCAGCTGTGGTAGGCAAACCTTTGGTATTGATATTATCCTTGACAATAAGTGGGATGCCGTGAAGCGGACGCAAAGTTTTTGTTTGTTGAAATTCCTCATCCAATGCCTTGGCCAACACCAAAGCATTTGGGTTGATCATGCTGATAGAGTTGATATCCTTGTCCATCTCTCCTATCCTATCCAAATATGCCTGTACCAATTCTTGGCTATTGAATTTCCCACTTTGGTATGCCGCATGGATATCAGAGATGGTAAGTTCTTTAGGGTCAATGTATTCCCTATTTTGGGTATCACATCCAAAGAAGGAAAATAGTACAATTATCCAAATTCTGATTTTTTTGGGGAAATTGAAATGAAAGAATCTTTTCCGCCCTTCATTTCGGCTGATGATCTGAAAGTCCTTCAAAATCCCGATGGTAACCAATAAAATTTCTCCCATGGCATAGACGAGATATTGGGTGAACCGATTTTGGGAATGAAGTTTTTGGCGAATTTTGCGGAAGAAAGAGATCATAGCGAGTTTTTTTTTAACGATAAAATAGAACCACGCTCATCCCAGCTTTCCATCTCCATCGATGTCTTTTCCACTTTGCTCCTCGAGAATCTTTAAGGTGTTGATCAAAAGAGATTTTGTCCTCTGAAGTTCATATTCTAAGAAAGCGACCCTCGCTTCTAAAGTTTCGGCCCTGCCTTTTTGATCAGAGATTTGGCTTTGTTGGATAAGATTCCAAAATAGTCCCATGCTTTTAATTTTTATGGTTTTATAAAATAAACTGACCCTATTGATGCAAAGAGTTTGTATCAAGTCGTCGGACGGATCGATGCCCGCAGATCGTTTTTGGAAATTGGAAATTGTCGGATGCGGATTCCGGTAGCATCAAAGATGGCATTGGTCACGGCCGGCGCGATGACCGGAGTGCTTGGTTCTCCCCCTCCTCCGGGAGGATTTCCGGAATTGATGATATGGGTTTCAATCTTTGGCGCCTCATTCATTCGGGTGACGGGATAATTATGGAAGTTACCTTGTGCCACTGCACCGTTTTCGATGGTAATTTCTCCGGTCATGGCAGCGGCCAATCCGTAGATTATTCCACTTTCCATTTGGGCAATGAATCCATTCGGGTGAATGGCAAAACCCGGATCAACTGCACAAACCACCCGGTGCACTTTCACCTTTCCGTCAATGCCGACTTCCACTTCTGCAACTTCAGCCACAATGGAACCAAAAGATTGGGCAATTGCTATGCCTCTGCCCCAATTGGCAGGAAGGGGTGTTCCCCAATTGGACTTTTCGTAAACCAAGTCCAGGACACGTTGAAACCTTGAATTGTCCTTTGTCAGGCTCTTTCTGTAGGCAAAAGGATCCTGCTTTGCCGCATGGGCTATTTCATCTATGAAGGATTCTGTCAAAAAACCATGCGTCGAATGGTCCACACTTCGCCAGTTTCCCCAAGGCACATGGGAACCAGGGCTGGAATACTGAATCAACTGATTGGGAATAGAATATGGAATATCCGCAGCCTCCGGAGGATGATGCTTGAAGATAAACTGATGGGCATAAGCAATGGGAAGTCCCGATTGATCCAAGCCTGCCTTCATCCGACTGATGGTCGCCTCCCGATAGACATCGTGCTGTGTATCTTCTTCTCTGGACCAGATTAATTTGACCGGGTAGTCAACTTCCTTGGCGATCAGGATCGCCTGCTTCATCACATCAGTCTCGGAGCGTCTTCCAAATCCTCCGCCCAAGAGTTGATTGTGGACTGTCACCTGATCGATATCTATTTCAAGGAGTTCTGCAGCGGCCGCCCTGACTCCAAGGGGGTTTTGGCTTCCACACCAGAGCTCACATTTTCCATCGTGCACCCATGCTGTGCAGTTCATGGGTTCCATGGTGGCGTGGGCCAAAAACGGAAGTTGGTATTCTGCCTCGACAAGGATAGCAGCCTGTTCCAATGCGGTTATTGCGTCTCCGTCTTTGAAATGTGTATCCAGATTTCCCTCTGCCAAATCAATATCCATGGCCTTGCGGTAGCGGTCCATGATTTCTTCCTGATTCAGGCCACTATTTTCTGTGGTTTCAAATTCTATGGGAAGTGCATCTAATGTAATTTTTGCCTGCCAAAAACCATCCGCAATGACAGCCACAGCATCGCCTAAGTTTAAAATCTTCTTTACTCCCTGTTGACCAGAGGAAACCGTGGTATTCACCGATTTCACTTTACTTCCAAAAACCGGGGCTGCCTTGATCGTGGCATATTTCATTCCTGGTACCTGCACATCCATTCCAAACTTGGCTTCCCCGGTCACCTTGGCCGGGATATCAAATCGTGGCTGGGAAGTCCCCATGAGGGTAAATTCTTCGGGTGATTTTAGCTTTGGTTGAGTGGGTATATTGACCTTGACTGCTGCAGGCGCGAGCTCCGCAAAAGTGGAACTGCGCTGGCTACTCGGATGATTGATGATGCTATTTTTGGCGGTAAGTTCCTCCATCGGCACTTTCCATGTATCTGCAGCGGCCTGCATCAGCATGGATTTGGCTGCAGCGCCTGCGATCCGCATGGCTTGCTGACCGGTAAATCTCACCGAAGCACTTCCACCTGTAATCTGGAAATTCAGGGATTTGACGGCAGTGAGGAAAACCCCATCGATCGTTCCTTCCATAAACTTTGGGAAAGTTGCGTTACCTGCAACAAAACCTTTTAACAAGGTGAAATTCGCATATTCTTTATCAGCGGGAGCTTCCTGAAACTTTACTTTTGACCAATCAGCATCCATTTCATCAGCGAGCATCATCGCCAAGGCGGTATGCACGCCCTGCCCCATTTCGGCATGTGGAATGATTGCCGTGACCGTATTATCCGGAGCGATTTTAAGCCAAACATTCATGACAGTTTCTCCTTCTGAAGCTATCAATCCTGCTACTTTTGAGGAACGGTTTCCAGGTCGGATGGCTATTCCAATCACCAAGGTCCCGCCTGCCAATACTCCAGCTCCTATAAATGCTCGTCTAGTCCATTTTTTCATAGCTATATTTTTTAGAGTGCGGAGGAGGATTGAAGAGTTGCTGAAGCGCGCTTAATGGCAGACTTTATGCGTCCATACATGCCGCAGCGGCAAATGTTCCCGGACATGGCGGCATCGATTTCCTCATCGCTTGGAGAGGGATTTTCATTCAATAGGGCTACCGCTGACATGATTTGCCCGGATTGGCAATAGCCGCATTGTGGCGTCTGTTCTTCAATCCAAGCTTGCTGCACGACATGAAGTGTGTTTTTATCAGGAGCAATCCCTTCAATGGTAGTGATGTTTTTCCCTTCTGCCGAAACCGCCGGTGTGACGCAAGAACGAACAGGTTGGCCATCCAAGTGAACCGTACATGCACCACATTGGGCAATGCCGCATCCGAACTTTGTACCGGTCAATCCGCACTGTTCGCGGATCACCCAAAGTAAAGGTATCCCTTCAGAAGCATTTACTTTGTATTCCTTTCCATTAATCGTCAAACTGGTCATGATTCAGGGTTTTGATTTTTTATCAATATCGGAATTTTATTAGAAATCAAAGGTCTTCCTGTTCCTAGAGGATAATTTCTGCAAAAGGAAAGGTGAGCTTTATGTTTTTTTGGTTTCTAATGAAGTAAAAGTGCAATGACTTAGCCTGAAGTAGGCGTCCAACAAAAAGTTACGGACAACCTTCCAATAATAAAAATTCCAGTATGGAATCAGAATTACAATTCCAGAAAAAAAAAGCGTAGAGGAAGTCTACGCTTAAAAGGGAGTTTTAATGTTTTTGATTTTATTTGATCGATTACTCTTTTATACATCGGCACGGTAGAGACAAAAAATCTGTAGGAATACTATTGATAAATAACTTTGAATTGTCAAAAGAAAGCCCTGCATAATTGTTGAGTCTATCGCCTTCATCAGAAACCCCATCTAGGGTCGAAGACCAGAAATCCGAATATGAGTAAATATTATAGAATCCACCATCCCTGTTGTCTCTCAATCCGGCAGGTAATGCAGAAAACCCCGTCTCATTGGTTGCGCCGATATTTGGGGGATACCAGCCGTTAACTGATTTTAATTTGCCACCTGCCAAATCTTCGCCTCCAAGAAAATCTCTTAATTGATACCAGTCATACACGGTTGGCAAACGCCAGCCTTGGGGACACGCATTATTCGCTGATTCCCATCTGTACAATCGTCCATAACGCTCACAGTAGTCAGGAATATCGCCCCAACACCAACTTTCCTCCATTACGTAATTCAGATTCTCTGCAAACCAAACCTGATTCCCTATCCTAACAATTTTGTAAACCTGCCCATCACGGTGATCGGTGAATGTATATTCATCCTCACAAACAGGTATCAAACCATAATCTTCTGAAAATGATATCGGTGACCCAAGCCCTTTTTGGACAATAGAAAATGTCATTTCATCACATTTTTCCCATCCTTTCTCAAGAGGAATTGAAAATGTTGCTGTGTAGCCCGAGGGGACGGATTTGAATTCCTTTTTCTTTCCTTTGATCTGAATCGTAATAGAGGCTTTTGCATTAGAGGGTCCTGAAGTAATCTCGTATTTAACCTTTACCACAAACTTATCTTCTGTATTGTAGGCCTTGTAGGAAACCTTTTTTGTGTTGATTCCGGAACTTTGGCTTTTGGAATCCCTTATGGCAAAGTAATTTCCACTGCCAGGTTCTATGCAATCAGTTTCACAATCTGAAGAATAAATTAACCTGCCATTGATTGGATCCTCTTCCGGTTCAAGTGCTATCCCCGAGAGGTCCTGAAATTCTTCCAATACAGTTACAGGCTCTTCCACAGGAGCTAATTGCTCGCAGGAAAACAGCGAACCAAATGCAAACAAAACTACCAGGTAGTTTAGGATGCTGAACCGTTTTTGAGTTTCCATTTTTTTTAGTTTTTGATTAAGATTAATCTTTGATGCAACGGCAGGAGAAGGCCTGGATAGTTTCATTAATATTGACTCCATATATTCTCGCGGCATTCTCCCCATTTGACAAGAACATCAGGTAAGGACCGAAACGTTCTGGGTTTTCTTCATCTACAAACCCTGTTGAACTCCACCATACTCCGCGACTTCCAATGTTAAAAAATTCAGTTTCATCCTCACAACATACTACCCACATACTCTGACCTCCGGGCAATCCAGAAAACCCACTCTCATTAGTCGCGCCTACATTTGGTTCATTCCAGCCTTTTACAGATTTCAATTTGCCTCCTGCGACTTCGCTTCCCCCAAGGTGATTAATCAGGATTTCCCATTCCTGTTTGTAAGGGACATGCCAACCAAGCGGGCAATCTGGAACACCCTCATAGAGATATCCATACTTCTCGCAATTTTCGGTTTGATTATCATAACAATCGCCCGAAGCATATTTCAAATTCTCTGCAAACCATGTCTGGTCACCTATTTTTACAATTTTGTATACCTGCCCATCACGTGGGTCGGTAAATGTTTCAAAATCCTCACAAAAAGGTATCAAATCGTAATCCTCTGAAAATGATATCGGCGTCCCGAGACCTTTTTGGACAATGGAAAATGTAACCTGATCACATTTATCCCATCCTTTTGCAAGAGGAATTGAAAATGTTGCTGTATAGCCTGAAGGAACAGCTTTAAACTCCTTTTTCTTTCCATTGATCTGGATCGAAAGGGAGGCTTTGGCATTAGAGGGTCCCGAGGTAACCTCATATTTAACCTTTACCACAAACTTATCTTCTGTATTGTAGGCCTTGTAGGAAACCTTTTTTGTGTTGTTTCCTGAGCTTTGGCTTTTGGAATCCTTTATAGCATAGTAATTTCCACTTCCAGGTTCTATGCAATCAGATTCACAATCTGAAGTGTATACTAACCTACCATTGATTGGATCATCATCCTCTTCAAGTGCGAATCCGGAGAGGTCTTGAAATTCTTCCAATACAGCTAAAGGTTCTTCCACAGGAGCTAATTGCTCGCAGGAAAAAAGCAAACCAAATGCAAACAAAACCACCAAGTAGTTTAGGATGCTTTTCAATTTTAGAGTTTCCATTGTTTTTTTTTATAAATTAATCTTTAATACAACGACAGGAAAACATTGTAAAGTCATGGGATTCTTCGAATATAATAAAAGCACTCTCAGCCCCAGAATATAAACTTAATGTTGGGACTTCATACCAATCCGCATCAAGAACCGGGGACCTAGTTGAACTCCACCAAAATCCCCCCCCTCCCAATAAAACATTTCTGCCGCCACCTGGTAGTGCAGAGAATCCGCTTTCGTTCGTTGCACCAATATTCGGCTCTTCCCATCCAGAAATCGATTTCATTTTACCTCCAGCAATTTCATATCCACCTAAAAAATCCACTAATTTACCCCATTCATCTTCACTTGGAAGATGCCAACCTTCAGGACAGGCAGTTAAGCCCGCTTCCCAAGTATATAATCTGCCATAAATTTCACAGTTTTCAGGATCATTATCGTAGCACCAACTCCCCTCAGCATCATAATTCAAATTCTCTGCGAACCATGTTTGATCTCCTATTTTAACAATTTTGTATACCTGCCCGTCTCTTGGGTCAGTGAAGGTTTCATAATTATTGCAAACAGGTATCAGATTGTAATCTTCTGAAAATGATATAGGCGTTCCAAGTCCTTTTTGTGTAATGGAAAAAGTAACCTGATCACATTTCTCCCATCCTTTATCCAAGGGTATGGAAAATGTTGCTGTATAGCCAGAAGGGACAGCTTTAAACTCCTTTTTCTTTCCATTGATCTGGATCGCAATGGAGGCTTTTGCCTGTGACGGACCTGAGGTAACTTCATATTTAACCTTTACCACAAATTTATCTTCTGTATTGTAGGCCTTGTAGGAAACCTTTTTTGTGTTGATTCCTGAGCTTTGGCTTTTGGAATCCTTCATGGCAAAATAATTTCCACTTCCTGGTTCTATGCAATCGGTCTCGCAATCCGAAGTGTAAATCAAGCGGGCATTCATCGGATTATCTTCCGGTTCAATTGCTAATCCGGAGAGGTCTTGAAATTCCTCCAATAGAGCTACAGGCTCTTCCACAGGAGCTAACTGCTCGCAGGAAAAAAGCAAACCAAATGCAAACAAACCTACCAGGTAGTTTAGGATGCTGAACCGTTTTTGAGTTTCCATTATTTTTGGATTTGATTGTTGATTAATTTTTAACACAGCGGCAGGAAAACCTATTATAAAGGGATCGTTCTAAGTTTAGATAAGCTCCTTGGGTTCCAGAATATAGGCTTAAGGTTGGTACTTCATACCACTCGGCATCAAGAACACCAAACCCAGTTGAACTCCACCAAAGTCCTGCCCCTCCGGTTAAGACATTACTGCCGCCACCTGGTAGTGCAGAGAAACCGCTTTCGTTTGTTGCACCAATATTTGGTTCATCCCACCCAGAAATAGCCTTCATTTTTCCTCCAGCAATTTCATATCCACCTAAAAATTCGATTAAATTATTCCATTCATCTTCACTTGGTAAATGCCAACCTTCAGGACAAGCAGTTAAACCCACCTCCCAACTATATAATCTACCATAAATTTCACAGTTTTCAGAATCACTATCATAGCACCAACTCCCCTCAGCATTATAATTTAAATTCTCTGCAAACCATACCTGATCTCCTATTTTTACAATCTTATATACCTGCCCATCCCTAGGATCAGAGAAGGTTTCAGAATCACTTTCCCCGATCTCAATCCCCTCGTCTACATATTCAAACACCCCCAAAGCCAACTCAATAAAATTCACGCTTCCATTCAATTCGGCTTTTTTGAGAAAGAAGTTGTAGTGGTTATAAGCCGAAATGGGAACATCCCGTTTGATCAGCTTATCGGAAAGGGATTCGATGATCTCTAGTTTGGCTGTTTGGCCTTTTTTGGCATAGATGAAATAAAAGCTCTTGTCTGGGAGGAGCTTGAATTCACAGGTTTCCGAACCGTACCTTATTGAAATGGATTTGACATATTCGTTCTTGACGGTAATCAACCCGTAATCTGTGGTCGCCTGGATCTTGACTTCCAAACTGGCCACTCCCAAATTGAATTCTCCCTCCGCTTTGAACGGCAGATACTTTTCAAAAGCGCCTCCCGAAACACTGGTCTTGTAGGTGTACGAACCATAAGGAAGCGGAAACTTGATTCCTTCACCAAATTCATTGGGATTATAGTCAAACTTGAATTCCTCACCCGTGACTTTATTTTTGATTTCCATGACCGCCGGGTTTTTGAATATATGCTTCCAAGTAGAAGGTCCGGCTAACCTTCCATTGGGAAGATTTCCAGAAAAGGAATCAACTAAAACGGATTGGAACTTTACCTCTCCGATTCCGGAGAGATCTGGCTCGAGCTGTGTACAGGTGGTCAACAAAAGCAGCATTACAACTGCTATCCATAGATTTTTCATAACGGTCACATTTGGTTACTAAGAAAATTTGAAAGGTATCAGCTGTGGCTAATGGAGAGTTGAAAAAGAAAGCGTATTCAAAACTAGGAGGATAAAATCAGATCGTGGTTAGAATAAAATTTTTGGTATGATCAAATTTCAAACCTTACAAAACCAAATCCAATACCCTAAACGCGGTATTTGAAACTAAATCGTAAACAGAATTAGCATTGGGAAAAACTACCTCCGATGGATCAAACCAAAGGAGGTAGTCTTATAAAATCATGAGATAATTACCAACAGGGTTTCTCTTATCAATTTCCTTCATTATTTCTATCTGAGAAATCGGTTTTGGGATAGTCCCAAATTTTGATATTGTCAATAACACCTCCGGCTCCCCATTTATCCCAAGCTATGAAATTGCCAAGCCTGATTCCACCTACCCCAAATTGGCCGACATGGGACATTACCCCTGTTTCAAATGTTACTTTCAAACCTGTCAATTCTACCCCATTTCTAAAAATTTTAATCCTTTGCCCAAGTGACCAGTTGGCATCATGGGAAATGGCTAGATGGACCCATTCATTTTTAGGATAAAATGCCTCCCAATTTGCTTGGTTTTGTAAATTATAGGTGACCGTGCCAACTTTATTTCCTTCATTATCACTCACCGAGGCATACAATGCCCACATACCAACATAACCACTATGTCCCGTCAAATCCACCTGTCCTTTCCCATTATTCTCATATGCTCCATGAAAAAAAGTATGCCCGTCCCATTCATCATCGTGAGTCCTTTTAAACCAAAACTCGATGGCGAAAGACCACAATGGAATCACGTTTCTTGGGCTGTAAGGAGAATGAACAGTTCTTTTTCCATTGGCTTGAGGGATGTGGATTCCCTTTCCATATTTCCCTAGCTGGAATTCCATGGCAGACCCCGGAAACAAATCCGGTCCAACTTCACTATTGGTGACTTCCTCAATTGACCCTAGTTTGTTCCAAAAAATCAAACCAGAATTTCCTGTTCCTTCCCCTATCTCAATCCCCTCTTCCACATAATCAAATACTGTCAAAGCCAACTCTATAAAATTCACCATACCATTCAATTCGGCTTTTTTGAGGAAGAAGTTGTAGTGGTTGTAGGCTGCAATGGGAATATCCCGTTTGATCAGCTTATCGGTAAGGGACTCGATGATTTCCAGTTTGGCTGTTTGGCCTTTTTTGGCATAAATGAAATAGAAACTCTCGTCAGGAAGAAGTTTGAAATCACACAATTCGGAGCCATTCCTTATACCTAGCGATTTCACATATTCATTTTTGACCGTAATCAGTCCATAATCTGTGGTGGCCTGAATCTTGACTTCCAAATTGGCTACTCCCAAATTGAATTCCCCCTCTGCCTTGAAGGGAAGGTATTTTTCATAAGCGCCACCCGAAACGCCGGTCTTGTAGGTGTAGGAACCATAAGGGAGCGGAAACTTGATCCCATCACCGAATTGGTTTGGGTTGTAGTCAAATTTATATTCTTGGCCCGTGACCTTATTTTTGATTTCCATGACCGCCGGGTTTTTGAAAATATGCTTCCAGGTAGAAGGCCCAGCTATTTTTCCATTGGGAAGATTCCCTGAAAAAGAATCAACTAAAACGGATTGAAATTTTACCTCTCCGATTCCTGTGAGCTCTGGCTCAAGCTGGGTACAGGTGGTAAAAAAAAGCAGCATTACAACTGCTATCCATAGATTTTTCATAACGGTTAAGTTTGGTTGTTAAGAAAATTTGAAAGGTATCAGCTGTGGCTAATGGAGAGTTGAAAAAGAAAGCGTATTCGATACTAGGAAGATAAAATCAGATCGTGGCTAGAATAAAATTATTGGTATGATCAAATTTCAAACCTTACGAAACAAAATCCAATACCCTAAACGTGGTATTTTAAACTAAATTTTCCGATTATAAAAACAAAAAAACCACTCCCTCTCGGTGTCAGAGGAAGTGGCTTTATTATAGTGAATTACCTAATTACCAAACGTTTAGATATCAGTTCAAACCCGATCTGCACCTGGATAATGTACAGCCCTTTACTTAATCCCTTCAAATCTAAAGGCTGAGTGAAACTGGACTCTTTGAACCTGCTTGTGGTGAATACTTCGCGTCCATTGGCATCTTTCATCTTGATGATCACGTCATCAGGATTCAAAATCCTCACCTCAAGATTTGCTTCTGATATCGCCGGATTGGGATAAACAAATATCGAGTTTTCGGTTGCTTCCTCAAGACCTAAGGTTCTACTGCCAGAGACAGCGGACTTAGGTTTGGTTCCTCCTTTTGGTTTTGAGATGCTGATATCAATATTAATAGTTGAGGAAACAGTATTACCACTTAGGTCACTAGCGGTAAGTACTACAGGATGTGTTCCCACAGTCGACAAGGCTGTTCCCTGACCCGGTACTTGGGTGTATAAAACCCCTATACAATTATCAGTAGCAGGATACTGGGATGTAAAATCCGGAAGCACATAGCTGCTATTTGGATTTATTGAGACTTTCAGTGTTTTAGGGACGCTTCCAAAGGAAGGAGGCAAATTGTCAATGACTGTAACAATAAAGGAATCTGTACCCTGATTACCATCTTTATCCCTCACTGTCAAAACAGCTTCTTTTTGACCCAAATCAGAACAGGAATATACAGATTGGCTCAAAGTCATGGTGAGGCTAGAACCTATACATTCCGAATAAGAACCATTGTTTACAGCACTTGTAGTCAATGTGGCCAATCCATTCTTGTCCAAAATCAGGGTTACATCCTGAGCAATTGCCCTCACCTTACAGCTTCTGTCCACGACAATGGTCACTATTGCTGTGGCGGAATTGGTATTTGCTGCAGCATCTGTCGCCGTCAAGACAACATCATTTATCCCTTCATCCAAGTCTGTAAAGATTGTTTTGCTCAGGCTGAGGGAATTGATGCCACAGTTATCGGTGGATCCGTTATCCACATCCTGCGGTGTGATGGTGACGCTTTGCCCTACCTCTATAGTAAATTCAAGATTTTTGGTAAGAACAACCGGTGCCTCAGTGTCAGTAATGACAACATCCTGCATGACTTCAACTGCTATATTTCCGGCCTCATCAGAGGCTGTCCAGGTAATGGTTGTAATGCCTACCGGATATTCTGAGGTAAGGGACAATCCATCATTCCTGGTTCCCTGAGGTTCAATAACACTGCAATTGTCTGCTGCCGAAGGAGGTATAATGGTAACAAGCGCAATACACATACCAATATCATTCGATTGGTTAATGGTGGCCTGCTCTCCGATTACCGGTTTTTCTTCATCATTGACGGTAATGGTTTGTAGGACAGGTTCGGCATTATTCCCGGAGATATCCATTGCGGTCCAAGTAATCGTGGTGGTCCCAACAGGATATGGCGCAGTCAATTCGAGACCATCATCCCTCACCCCGGTTGGAATCTCTGCAATGCAATTGTCACTCACTGTTGGCAGATTAATAGAGATTTGAGCTTCACATAATCCGGGATCAGCGGCTTGAATTACGGATTCTATTCCACCGATTACCGGTTTTTCTTCATCATTGACGGTAATGGTTTGTAGGACAGGTTCGGCAATATTGCCGGAGACATCCGTTGCGGTCCATGTGATCGTGGTGGTCCCAATAGGATATGGCGCAGTCAATTCGAGACCATCACTTCGGGTGCCGAGTGCAACAATAGTCCCGCAATCATCCGAAACAGTAGGAGGAATTATAGTGAGGATGGCGGTGCACAATCCAACATCGGAGGCTTGGGTGATTGGGCCAGCTTCTCCTATTACAGGGATACCTTGGTCACGGATGGTAATGGTCTGAACCACCGGAACAGCTTCATTTCCGGCCTCATCTGCTGCTGTCCATGTGATGGTGGTAACGCCAACAGGATAAGGAGAATCCAAAGGCAGTCCATCGCTTCTGATTCCTATTGCAGAAATTTGGCTGCCATTATCAGTCACTGCAGGTGTTTTTATATAATCTCCTGTAGAGGAAAATTCCTCAAACCTGTCAGAAAAGTCAGTTTTAGGATAATTCCACAACTTGATATTATCCATTACACCACCAGCTCCCCAAGTATCCCAAGCAACAAAGTTCCCAATTCTAAACCCAGCATCGCCATATTGTCCCACGTGACCCATGTATCCGGTATCAAACTCCCCATCTACACCCTCTAATTCTACTCCGTTCCTAAAAATCTTTATTCTATTGCCGACGGGCCATGTTGCATCATGAGAAAACGCCAGATGAATCCATTCATTTTTAGGAAAAAATGCCTCCCAGTTTTCTTGGGTAATCAAGTCATACTTATACCTTCCAACTAATTGCCCATCATTGCCTCTTACAATGCCATACAGCCACCACCAACCTACATATCCACTTAAGGCGGTAAAATCCACAGTTCCTTTTTCATTATCTTCATAGCCCCCTGACACAAATGAATGTCCATCATGCTCATCGTCATGGGTTCGTTTATACCAGAATTCAATCGAAAAAGATCCCAATGGGACAATATTTCTAGGAGTATACGGAGAATGGACAGACCTTACACCCTGAACCATAGGAACATATAATCCATTACCATATTCCCCTTCTTCAAACAGCATCCCTGAACCCGGTAATAAATCCGGACCATAGGCACTGTTTGTAACCTCCTCTTGGGAACCTAATTTATTCCAAAGGATAAGATCACCTCCCTGAAAATTCAGGTTTGCTTCGCATACACCGACATCAAGTATCTTGTTAATATCTTCAACCGTCCCAATTACCGGAATCTCGGTATCATGAATGATGATATTTTGAGTTTGGGAACTGGTATTCCCTGCTCTATCTGTGTATGTCCAAGTGATTGTGGTTGTACCTTGATTTAGGATAGGAAAAAACTTTTCATTCGTAGTGCCATAAATTACGCCGTCTACATTATCGGTGGCTGTGGGGATTGTGAGATCTTCAAAATTTATTTGGAATTGGGTATTGATATCTGCCAAAGGCTCTAAGTCTGGAATCGGTGGTATAGTATCCGAAACTCCAAATAACCTTGCGATTTTTCGTCTAACTACAGAATTACAATAATTAAATTCACCTGCAATTATAATATTACTGTCCGTTTGTAATGCTGTAGTCCAAACAATTCCATCAGTTCCGCCATTTAAAAAGGAAGAGTCTAGACTCCCATCAGAATTTAAACGGATGATTCTGCTAAACTCTTTGCTAAAAAATGAACCTCCGATAATTACCTTTTCATCATCTTGAATTGATATAGAAAAAACGGATGATTTTGGCTCAATCTGATTTCCAAAATGAAAGTCTGTGTCAAGACTTCCATCTGAATTTAGTCTTGCAATATTTACCCGAGCATCATCAATAGTTATTGGATACCCAGGATCGTACCATGTAAAATCTCCACCAACTAATATTTTTCCATTAGTTTGAATAACAACTACCCAAACAGTATTATTGAAACCTGTTCCTAAATTATTAAACGATTGATCTATGCTTCCATCTTGGTTAGCACGAGCAATCCTTGATCTGCTGTATCCATTGTATGTAGTAAAGTTTCCGCCTAACACAACTTTTCCATCATCTTGGACAGAAATTGCTAAGACAGGACCGTCTGTTCCTGAACCCGGATCATAAGAGGTATCCAAAGAACCATCAGAATTAATTCTCGCAATATAATTTCTGGGAGTTCCATTGTAGAATGAGAAAAAACCACCGATTAATATCTTTCCATCAGGTTGAACTACGATCTTTCTTAATTCATAATTTGGACCAATACCCGGGTTAAAGGAAGTATCTAAACTTCCATTAGGATGAAGTCTGGCTATATTATTTCTTGAGACCCCATTAAAAGTCGAAAAAGCTCCCCCAATAAGGATTTTTCCATCTGATTGAACAACAATAGTTCTGATTGGACCATTTGTTCCTGTTCCAGGATTAAAGGATTGGTCAGCCCTACCATCAGTATCTAGCCTTGAAATGTTACTTATAAACGTCCCATCAAAACCATTATAAAAAGTGAAACTTCCACCAATAAGAATTTTACCATCACTTTGGATGTAGGTGCTGTAAACAGAACCACTAGTTATCCCCGAACCGGGATTAAAACTCGTATCCAACTCTCCCGGGTTTTGGGCTTGGAGTAATGGTGGGAACAATAAGAAAAGGAGTGCGAGTAATCCGTATAGCTTTTTCATGGCAAGATTGGGTTTGGCCTTTAAATTTGAAAGGAGAAAAAATCTGGGAGTGCGTCGGATTAGCTGCGGGTAAGGAAATTTCAGCAAAGAAATTTCAGCATCAAATACCCTAAACGTGGTATTTGAAACTTATTAATTAGTAAAAAGGACTTGGTTTAGGGCATCAGATGAAGCAATCCTGAAAGGCTGTGGATCTTGAGCTTCTTAAAAATATTTTTCCTGTGGGTTCGGACGGTATGTGGGCTGAGATTGAGTTTTTCGGCAATGTCGTTGGTTTCAAACTGGCTGAAAATCAACTGCATGATTTCCATTTCACGGTCTGAAAGCAGGTAGTCCTCGCGCAGGCTTTTAAAAAAATTGTTGAAAAAATGTTTTAGCTGATATGATTTGGACTTTGGGAAATGGACTTTCCCTTCCAAACACTCATCCACTGCCTGATGTAATTCTTCAAAACTTAAATTTTTATCAATAAATCCCTTGACTCCATTGATTCTGTACATTTCAATGGCTGAGTCATCCAACTTTGAACTCAATACCAAAATTTTTTGAGTAGGTAGATTAATCAGAATATGTCTGGTAAATGCCAAACCATCAAAGGAGATATTGTCCAAATCCAAAATCAGCAGGTTATAATTCCTTCCATTTTCAAGTGCCTGCGTCAATTCCTCGATTTTTGCAAACCTGCTGACGGACTCAAAATGGAGGTTGGACTTAAGAAGACATTGAAGTCCGCATGCAAACAAATCGCTTTCAGAAAATAGACCTATCCTCATTAATTAAAGAATTTTCGGACACTAAAACACTATACCAATTTTATCATATGAATTAACAAATACAAGGATTTGAAGGTATATATATTATTGGTTTATAATATTTTATAAATATTTCATTACTTGGTTGCACGTGGCAAAAACATGGGGCTGACGGAATTCAAATCACCGTTTCCGAGGATTTGTTCCATGGTCAGTTTAATTTGTATTCTTTTTGAATCAGTTCCAATAATCCAATAGCGTCAGATCTTAGGGATTCCGCCCTCAAGCTATTGCCTTTGGTCATTTTGGACAAAAAGTGGATTTGGAAAGCAATCTCATTGATGATCCTAAAATCATCTGTAATCAATTGTGGATTGGTGGTAGGCATGACGAATTTCATATTTGCATCCATGGTCTTATTCAATTCCGTTGAATTAAAGACTTTCCCGCCCATTTCGCGGAAAGTGGATTTGGTTCTGTTGTCGTTTTCATCCCAATCCTCCAATACTTTTACTTTTTTCTCATATTTAAGTAATTCATTTACAACTTTTCTATTTCTCAAAAGCCGAAGATTTCCGGCATTTTTGAGTTGCTGTATGGTTCCATCGGAATAGATAAATGCCTGTTCATTAAAGACCTGCCGTGCAAGAAAGTAAATCTGATTCCCCATTAAACTTCGCTCTTCTGAAAGCATCATTTCCGCCAGGGAATCCATGAGTACACTTTTTTCTTTTCGGAAAGAGATGTACAGACTGAGATTTGTCGTGTCCGTTTTCAAGTCTTCAATCAAAGAGAGGATATATTCCTTTTCAATATTTCGTGCACTTAGAGATTCCCGATAGTTCTCCGCAAGGAATCCACAGAATACCGCCAAAAAAAGCATAAAGAATTCTTTGAAATAGGACTTCCAGTTCTTCTTTTTCAAAGAGTTAATAACATCCTTGTTGGAGAGGTCTTTCTCGATTTCGGTTGATTGATTTTCTTCCATATCCTACTCTAAATCATATTCTTTGGTAAGCAAAGCGATCAGCTGGATTGCTTTATTATTTAATTGTGCCAGCCTGACTTCAATAAGGAAAGTGCTTCCTTTAAGTTGGTGGATACAAAAGGCAAGGCCTTGTTGAAGGGCTGGGTCATAGGACCTAAGAGGTGGATTGTCAGTTGGCCTTTGAATTCCACTGGCGGTCACCATTTGATCAAAAACAAACGGGTTAAATATTTGAGAGAGTACAGGGAAGGCATTGTACCGTTCTGTGCGTTCATCTTCATGGTTAGTGATTAATTTCTCTATTAATTTTTGATATGACATGATGCTATCTGTTGCCTGTTCATTTCGGATCAATCGCAGAGAACCAGAATTTTTTAATTGGGCAAAGGTTCGGTCATTGTTTTGAAACCAGACACTTCTTACCAGGCTTCTTCCAAAAAAATACAGCTCATTTTCATGGCCTTTGATGGTTTGATTTCTTAGCAAATGCATCAATGAGTCCATTTGCATCATCTTCAATTTTCTGAAATCCAAGGCTACCCGGATAGTGGCAGTATCAGATTTCAAATCTTCGATAAAAGATTGAATGAACTGCTTTTCCTGTTGCTTTTCTACCATATTTCCCCGATAATTCTCTGCCAGAAACCCACAGAATACAGCAAGAAAAAGCATAAAGAATTCTTTGAAATAGGATTTCCAGTTCCTCTTTTTCAGGGACCTGATTACTTCTTTGTTGGAAACATCCTGAGGGGTTTCGGGGAGTTGTTTTTCTTCCATGAGGTTTCTACTGTTCCAAAGTGACAAACAACTGCGAATGAATCAGCCAAGTCCCCGAGGCTTTGGTCCATTGGGCGGAGTACTTCCCTCCTACTTCTGGTTTATCCGAGTCTTCATAATATCCCTTCCAGGTGCCCGTCTCCCAGGCCAGTTGGGTTTTGTGATTGACAATAACCTCATCAGGGGTTCGGATCCAGTACATTCTCGGACCTTTGAGGGATTTGAGGTAGATTTCCTGTTCTTCTTTACCCGAAATCAAAACTCCCAGTCCGGTGGTAATAAAAGCATCCTCTGTTGAGAAGGTCGCATTCAACTCATGATCAAAACTCCGGATAGCCTGATTGGAAGCTTTCCGTTTTGCGAGAATCTGGGCTACTTCATCATCCTGTGCAAAAGAGAAAGTGACTAACAAAAGTCCTATCAGAGAAAGAAGTGTTCTTTTCATAGTTATCTGAATTTATTATTTGATTCCTTCCCCTTGTATCGGAGTGGGGGAAACTATTCCAACCCGTTTAGAAAATTTATCCCATTCCAGCAGAAGCTCTTGGTATTTTTCAGGCTTTGTTTCTTTCAGATCTTGCTGTTCGGATAGGTCAGTTTGCAAATTATAGAGCTCGAAGTTTTTCAACTCAAAAGGTCTTATAGTATTAAGAAGTTTCCAATTCCCCTTTCTGAGCATGGCGTAGCCATTATGCTCCATCCCAAAAACATAATCTTCTGCATGAATTGCTTGTTTTTCACCTGTCAAAACCGGTAAAAGTGAAGCTCCAAGCAGAGGTTTCACCACTTTACCATTCCATTTTTCAGGATAATCAGCATCTGCGAGTTCATAAAAAGTAGGCGCCAGATCCAGCAACGTGAAAAAGGAATCATTGATGCTTTCTTTATTTGCAACCCCAGGACCAGAGATGATTAGCGGCACATTCATTCCTCCCTCGGTGGTGAAGCCTTTGTAATATTTAAAAGGTGCAGATCCAGCCTCTGCCCATTGGGGTCCATAAGAGATATAGGAATTAACTTTTCCCATGTCCACATATTCATCCGAGTAATTTTCTTTCAAGAAAGGTCCGTAATTCTTGTTGTAATAGAAATCCTCTCCAGCGGCGCCATTGTCTGACATAAAGACAATCAAGGTATTCTCGTATTGTCCAGTTTCTTTTAGATGATTGATCAATCGCCCGATGTTGTAATCCAAGTTGTCCACCATCCCGGCGTAGAGTTCCATCTTGCGCGCTTCCTTTTTTTGCTCCTCAGGAGTGAGGGAATCCCAAGCTTTGATAGCGGGATGCGAAGGAGGCAAAACAGCATTTCCGGGGATTATTCCTGCCTTTTTGAGGCTTGCAAATCGCTTTTCCTTCAATACCTCGTAACCCTCATCATAGCGGCCTTCGTACTTTTTCCTGTATTTTTCATCCACTTGGAGGGGCCAATGGGGAGAAGTATAAGCAGCAAATCCGAAAAATGGGCGATTCTCTTTTTGGCTTTGGCTGATATAGGAGATCAATTTGTCGGTGTAAACATCCGTGGAATATTCCCCTTCCTTCCAGATAGTTTCAATTCCGTTTTCCGTGTAGGGCGAAACAGGGTTTTTCTCCCAAATTCCCTTTGAACTATAATGATTGCCACTGCTTTCCAATAACACATAGGAGTGTTCGAATCCTTTTTGATGTGGGTTGTCCTCAGGTCTCAAGCCAAGGTGCCATTTCCCAGACATGAACGTCGAATAACCCGCTTTTTGCAATACCGCCGGAAAGGGGACGATTCGATCCGAAAGGTGGCCTTCATAGCCGGCAACAGCTGAATTCAAGCCTTGAACCCCCATCCCTGCGATATGATTATCATTTCCCGTGAGGAACATGGCTCGGCTCGTAGCACAAAAAGGGGAGGCGTGAAATCGACTAAAGCGGATCCCTGTTTTGGCCAATTTGTCTAGATTAGGAGTGGAAATATCTCCTCCAAAGGAACCCAAATCCGCATAACCCAAATCATCGGCAACGATCAAGAGGATATTGGGAGGCTTAGGGGGCGATATTTCTTGTTGGCAAGAGAAAAGTAAGAATCCAAAAAAAGCATTGAAGATAATTGGTCTGATTTGATAGTTCATGTTTTCAAAAGAGTAGAATAGGTAGTGCTGATTAGGTAAACCCTTCTTTATAAATTAAATGTTTGAGGTTCCAAATCTGAAAGGTTTAAATTCTTTTAAATGTGACAAATCATGATTATTATCCGGTTAATAATAAATAAGATAAGTATTTTTCGATTGGTTTTATTTATCCATCTAACCTTTATTCTTTTTCCACATCCGGTACGCTTTACCCAGAAAATAAACCAAAGTCAATATGCCTATCAATATGAATGTCCCCTGGATCTGGGTTTTTGACATATTGGAAAGAAAATATAGAATAATGCCTGCAGAGATAATCGGAACGGTATATCCAAATGGGATTTTGAATTCCCCGGGACCGCTTGCTTTTGTTTTGCGAAGCTGAATCACAGAAAGGGACACCCCAAAATACACCAACAACATACTCGCGGAGGCGATGACGGCCAATTGCCTAAATCCTCCCAAGGAAGCTATGGTAAAACCAAGTCCTGCATAGAGCAAAATCGAAACATAAGGGGTTTTGAATTTATGGTGGATAGAAGCCAATTTTGCAATCGGGATCACCCCATCCACAGCCAACCTGAAAAACACCCTCGGCAAATTCAGAATCTGACCGCTTAGCATCCCAAACATCGATATACCAGCCCCAATAAAAAGAAGGGTATATCCTACAGGACCAAAAACAATCCGGGCAGTTTCTGCCAAAGGAGCTTTTTTGAATTCCGTGAGTTCACTTCCCAATACGCCCTGAGAAACAGTTTGGATCAGGATATAAAGCAAAAGCACAAATGATATCCCTATGAAAATCGCTCTTGGAACGGTCTTTTGGGGATTTTTGATTTCCCCTCCTATCGTCAGTCCGGCATCCCCTCCCTGAAAAGCAAAAAACAAAATCAATGAAGCCTCGCCAAACTGTTGGATGGTCGGGGCTGATTCCCAATATAAATTGGTCAATTGGACGTCTTTCCAGCCAATCGTCACCAACAACAGCAGCGGGATCAATTTGGCGACGGTATTGATTTTGACCAAACCGATTCCCTGTTTGACTCCGATGACATTGAGGGTAGCCAAGCCTGCAAAAATCACAAACAGGGTCAAGACCCTGACATACTGGTTTTTGAAGACAGGAAATACCAATCCCAAAATTTCAACAAGGGCATTAGACACGGCTGCATCCGAGAATATGCTGCCCATCAACATAAATATGGCTGCCAAGAAACCGGGATATGGCCCAAAGGCTGTCTCTATATAAGCATATCCCCCGCCTGAGTGGGTCACCTTACTCCCCGCCTCGGCAAAGCACAACATGACCAAAGCAATCAAAAACCCGCAAAACAGGTAGGCAATCACCGCTTGGGTTCCCATGATCTCGGCAACAATTGCCGGCAAAACAAAGATCCCTGCCCCGACGATGATGTTGACAATATTGGCCGAAAGCCCCCACACCCCAACTTCTCTTTTTAATCCCTCTTGGGTGATTTTCATAAAAATTTCTAGAATTTAGTTTATATCGATTTTCAACTTTTCAATTTAATCAGAAATCCAATAGATGCAATTTGGCTGAGAAAAGAATGGGTTTTGGGGATTTTGGAAAAATTTTTAAGGGATTAATGCTTTTTTGCAAGAAACCCGGTAATCTACTTCAGTCCGGACGGAAGACCGAAGACCCCCGCCTGTCGTCGGGCAGGGATGTACCGGACATGTCAGTCTCCAACCTTGAATTATTTTGAGTTAACGCATTTAAGGGCATTATTGCGTGTGAAATAAAATATGTATTTTAAACCCAAGGGTGGAAAAGGTAAAAAATTAAACTTTTTTCAGTCGTCCAAACCAGGACGAACTGCATGTATTTTTTCCCCAATGGGTAGAAATTCTTTCCAAACGAGAATTGTCCACCATAAAACTTCAAAGCAGGAAATATTCATCTATCGGTATTTTGAAATTGTAAAAATTGGATATTGGAATTTAAGTAAATATGATTTAAGTTGGTGAATAGAAATCACCTGAAAACCAATGCCTAACCCAAAATTTTTCTTCTTTTTTATTCTTTTTCATATTTCATTTTTATGTAGAGGTCAGGAAGTTAGGATCACGCCCATTCCATTTACTTTTGATCCATCCCTTACCAATATTGTGGGAATGTGCCAGGACGATAAGGGCTTTATCTGGATGGCTGACAACTACAATGGTTTGGTAAAATACGATGGGACGAATAAAAAGTATTTTAAGTCCAATCCATATGACAGCAACTCGCTCCATACCAACATGCTGGAGTGTCTATATGCGGGAAAGGGTGGGATTATTTGGATCGGAAGCAATCATGAGGGCTTGGATAGACTTGATCCATCTACGGAGACTTTCACACATTTTCAAAATGATCCTGCCGATCCGCACAGTCTTCGTGACAATCAAATCCAAGCGCTACTGGAAGATCGCTCCGGAACTTTATGGATTGGGACGGGCAAAGGAATGGATACGCTGGACAGGAAGACGGGGCATTTTGTTCATATCCGAGACGATACACCTGCTGGTCGCCTTTTGGACGAAATAATGGTAAGAACTATTTACGAGGACCGTGCCGGACGGATTTGGATTGGTACAGGAAACGCTTTCGATCCCAGTGATAATCCTGCATCAGGCTTGTACCAATTTGAAAAAGAATCCGGTTTGATCACGCATTACAGGCATGATCCGGATGACCCGACCTCGCTCGCTGGAAACCGAATCCGGGCGTTGTTTGAGGACAGTCAAGGAAATTTTTATGTCGGTTCCGATGGCGACGGACTCCATTTCATGGATCGGGAACAAGGTACATTTCAACGATTGCCCAACGTCCCTGACAACCCAAATGCACTCTCTCGCCCTCCCGTCAATCCAAATGCTGCTTACGCAGTGGACCACATCACATTTATCAATGAGGATTCCCAAGGGGCTATTTGGATTGGAACCTATGCAGGTGGAATCAACCGCTACAATCCGAAATCAAAGACCATGGAGTTTTTTGGCAAAACCGGAGTGGGGTCTCATTTTTTAGAGAAGAATGACTTCTGGACTTTACTGAAAACCAAAGACAACATCCTTTGGGTTTCCGGATGGGAGCCAGCGACAGAAAATCAGGTACTTTTTCAAATCTCCACCTTTCAAAATCATTTTGAGCACACCACCATCGGAACACGGGCCTTGGTATTCGCCCAAAACCAAGAACCGGGCGTTTGGATTGGAACCGACATAGGCCTGTTTGGCCACAACGTGAACCAATCGAAGGATGGTTTTTTCACTTTTGTAAGAAAAACCTTGGGAAAAGTAATTATCTGGGACCTGAAGTTCGATCAAGCGGACAATTTATGGGTCGCCACGCTATGGGGCGGAGTCTACTATTTTGATCGGCGGAAAATGTCCTACATGCGATTTGGACAAGAGGAAAAGGGTAAAAACGGACTTTCCTCTTTGATGCCCCAAGTGGTATTGACGATTCCCGATGGCAATACTTGGATCGGAACAACAGGTGGGCTTGATTTATTCAATTCAAAAAGTGGAAAAATCACTCATTTTACCCACGATCCCTCCGACCCCAGCAGTCTAAGTGCAAATGCTGTTTACGGTCTTTTGGAAGATTCCAACGGAAGAATCTGGGTTACTACTGTAAATGGGATTAACCTTTATCGGAGTGAATCAGCCAATTTTGAAAGGTTTTTGGAGAAGTCTGGTGTGGCTGTTATCGAAATTTATGAAGACAGCAAAAAGCGGATTTGGGCCAGTACCTACAGATCGGGTTTTTATTTGTTTGATCCTGAAACAGGAAGCTTCAATCGGTACTACGACAATACCGGTCTGATCACTGATATGCTCCTCATAACAGGGCTAGTGGAGGATGAATCAAAATATCTTTGGTTGTACACGGATATTGGCTTCATTCGGCTGGATCCTGAAACTAAAAACGCAGCCTTATTTGGTAACAGCTGGAAAAAATCGAGCGATACGGGATTTTACTCTTTAAACGCATTTATTTCCAAAAACAAAGAGATTTTTGTCGGGAATGGTACCGGTTATTTTTCTTTCAGGCCGGCAGAATTGGAAAATCAATATCCTACACAACCTGCACCTTATTTATCAGCTTTTTTTCTGAGAGATCGTAGTGTTTCATTCCAAACAGATAAAAAAATCCTACCAAAACCTCTCAATGAAACCAGTGAGATACGGTTGCCTCACAATCAAAACACCTTCACGCTCGAATTCGGAAGTATTGATTTTGTGACGATGGAGTCCGAAAAAAATCTACGCTATAAGCTGGAAAACTATGATCCAAACTGGAAAAGCGGAGCGGCGCTCAGTGCCGATTACTATTCCATACCCCCGGGAGAATACATTTTTCATGTCCAAGCCACTAACCGATATGGGAACGTTGGGATTCGCTCTGTTTCCATTACTGTGATGCCGCCATGGTTTACCCAATGGTGGGCATGGCTATCGTATGCTTTACTGCTGTTTTTAATGCTGTATTGGGTATATGGATTCTTACTCCGTAGAAAACTTGCCCAAGCAGAAGTCATCCGGCTCCAAGACCTCGATCAGGTCAAAACCAGAATTTACACCAATTTGACCCACGAATTTCGCACCCCTTTGACAGTGATATCGGGTATTGCGGACCATATATTGTCCCAACCTTCAATAGAGAATTTGAAAGACGGGCTGCCCATGATCAAACGGAATAGTGCTCAATTGCTCAGACTGATCAATCAGATGCTGGATCTATCCAAACTTCAGTCAGGTAAATTGTCCGCAAAAATGATCCATGACAATATCTTGGGTTACCTGAAATACCTTACCGAGTCTTTTCATTCCCTGGCCGATTCCAAAGATATTCGTCTGCATCTACTCCCGGGTTTTGACGAGTTGTACATGGACTTTGATCCTGAGAAAATTCAGGCCATTTTTTCCAATCTGGTATGGAATGCTGTAAAATTTACGCCCCCGGGAGGCAATATTTATATAAAAATGGAAAAGATCACTTCCGGAGAAATGGGGGATTTTTTGGAAATCAAAGTGAAGGATACCGGCAAAGGAATTCCTTCGGAGCATTTACCTTACATTTTTGATCGGTTTTATCAGGTGGATGATTCGGCTACCCGATCAGATGAGGGAACCGGAATCGGCTTGGCACTCACCAAAGAACTGGTCCAATTGATGTTGGGAACTATAGAGGTCAGCAGCCAGATAGGAAAGGGTTCGGAATTTACACTGAGACTTCCCATTCAAAAAGAAGCTCCAAAAGGTAATGCCGGCGAACTGGAGCAACAATCAAGGCCAACTGTCTCCGACATTGTGGAGGCTTCTGCTTTTGGAACAGAAGAAGATTATAATGAAACACTCCCGCTGGCCTTGCTGGTAGAAGACAATGAAGATGTACTCAGCTACCTGGAAATCTGTCTCCAAGGCAAATACAGAATCCAAAAAGCCAGAAATGGCCTCCAGGGAATCCAATTCGCTATAGAAATGATTCCAGACATCATCGTCAGTGACGTGATGATGCCTGAAAAGGACGGCTACGAAGTCGTCGAAAGGCTAAAAAAAGATGAACGGACCAGTCATATTCCCATCATCCTGCTTACTGCCAAAGCAGATATGGAATCACGATTGGAAGGATTGGAAAGAGGCGCAGATGCGTACCTTTCCAAGCCCTTTGAAAAGAAAGAGCTGGAAGTCCGATTGAGGAAATTGATTGAGGTACGACAAAAGCTGACAGCGCGCTATGTAACACTGGACCCTGTGGGGACACCCGAAACTCCTGCAGAAATACAAGAGGATGCATTTCTAAAAAAGCTTCGCTCCCTCGTGGAAGCGAATTTGGAAAGCGAGGAGTTTGGCATTGGCGAGTTATGCAAAGAACTGGCTGTAAGCCGGACCCAGCTTCATCGTAAGCTTAAGGCCCTGACCAATAAGTCCACATCCCAAGTTATCCGGGCGATTCGAATGCAGGAAGCAAAGAAACTTTTGCTCAACCCTGATTTGAATATTTCGGAAATCGGCTATGCAGTAGGCTATGGCAATCCCAGCCATTTTACCCAAGAGTTTACCAAGGAATTTGGGGAAGCTCCAAGCTTTTTTAGAAAGGGGTGATACTTTTAAGTGGTTATTCGCTTCTTTGCCAGTAAGCCTTTAATGTATTTCAAGCTTGACGGAATTCCGATAGCTATCAGAACGAAGTCGGAAGTAACGGGCATTTCAGTGTTTGACCAAGAATTATTTCGAATTTTTATCTTAAAGGCATAATTGCGTACATCCATATTCTTTTTAAGCCAAAGAACCGATTTTTCAAAGCTGTTCTCCGGATACAACTTTTAACGGATTTCTTTCTGGCTAAAGAAAAAGGCAAATTCAGCTTTAAGCATGAATTGGAACAAAGGCTAAAGCCTATGAATCAATAGCTAAACCAATATTTTAGGCAAGTATTTACCTTGGATTCCATAAAAACATAGATCGGGTAGTACAAAAATCCATTGGCGTGAAATCGGCAATGGTTTTTTTATTCTCAATTTGATCCAAGGCTTTTAAAAAAGGGTGATTCTTCTTCCAAGCCTAACGGCTGGTTCTTAAACCTGATGGGGATTCAACTTTTCATGAAATTATTTCTTTTTGCTTAAAAAATAGACAAAACAGGCATTTTTATGGATTTGGAACAAAATATAAAGCATTTGGAACAATAACTACGGTTCGCTCATCTCCTCAAACGTACCTTAGTTTCATGTTTATTAAGCGCTTTCGTTGACTCAATTAGAGAAGGAGTAAAGGCCTTTATAAAAACCGAAGTATAGAGTAAACATGAAATCTGCTTTTCAAAATTCTAACCATTTAACCCTAAAAAAATGAAATCAAAAATGTATTCCCTTGTGGCTTTGGTGGCCACATTTTTAACATTTACTGCCTGTTACGATTTACAGGAAGAAGTAAGTGTCAATGCAAAGAAAGTTGATAACCAATACCTGGTTAAGGAGATTGCTAAAGGTGCGGCCTTAAAAGGCTCCAACGGCATCAACTTTGGACCGGATGGCAATCTTTATGTTGCTTCGTTTCTTGGTCAGGAAATAATCGTGATGAACAAACAAAACGGCAAGATCATCAAAAGGATTTGTCATGAGGACGGGGTGATTGTTCCCGATGATTTGGTATTTGGCCCTGACGGATCGCTTTATTGGACTGATCTTTTTATCGGAGAGGTTGGCCGAATCGCTCCTGATGGAACTTTGACCAAGCAGTTTGTAGCCCCGGGGGTAAATCCCATTACCTTCTCAGATGATGGGCGTATGTTTGTAGGACTTTGCTTTCTAGGTGATGGACTTTATGAGGTGGATCCCGAACTTAAAGCACCACCTAGACCGATTATTGTTACATCACCGCCATTGAATCCATTCCCACTTGGTTTTTTGAATGGATTCGATTTCGGTCCCGATGGGAAATTGTACGGACCTCTCTTTGCAGGAGGTGCAGTGATCAGGGTAAATGTAGGTGGGCCAGGAACCCCTCCCTCAACCAATCCTTTTGCTGATGGTACCGCAGAATTCGTGGCAGGAGGCTTTACAGTTCCTGCTGCTGCAAAGTTTGATTCCAAAGGAATCCTGCATGTAGTGGATCAAACAGGTGAAGTATTCAAAGTAAACCCATCAACTGGCGAAAAAACACTTTTCATAAAAATTCAATCAGGACTTGACAACCTGGCCTTTGACTCAAATGGAAGTCTATTTATTTCCAATAATGACTTTGGTACAATAGTAGAAATTCTTCCCAGTGGACAACCCCGCACTATCAGTCGTGGGGGAATGACCTCCCCAATGGGCTTAGCGGTATTACCTGGGGCAAATAAAAAAGATGCATTATATGTTCCGGGCGTTTATCGCCTGCATCAATTGGATGGCCTTACCGGCAAAGAAACCAATGTATTTAAAGGTGATTTACTCAATGGTGCCGGTAATCTGACAACGCCATTTACACTTTCCGCAGATGGAGAGAATCTGATCGTATCTTCCTGGTTTGGTGCTGTGGTCCAGATATGGAATCCACAAACCAATAAGGTCATTGAATCCTTTCCCATGGGTGCTCCGATTGACGCCATCCGGTTTAAAAATGATATCGTAGCATCTGATCTTGGACTAGGCGGTGTCGTCCGGATAAGTGACAAGTTGAAGATACTTCCGATAGACAACGTCAATGTATTTGCGCCAAGTGGTATGGCAACTGACGGCAACACGTTATGGGTAGCTGACTGGGGTACAGGCATTGTTTGGCAGGTAGGATTTAACGGCAATACGCCAAGCACACCTTTTCCAATAGCAACTGGATTAATGAATCCGGAAGGTTTGGCTTGGGATAAAGAAGGCGGTTTGTTTGTTGTTGAATCAGGAGCTTCCAAGCTATCACGAATTGATCTGATAACAGGAACTGTCAGCAAAATTGCAGATGGTCTCAAACTGAGTGCACCTGCATTTGGTCTGGCTGGTTTCCCTCCAACTTGGTTATTTGACGGTGTAGCAGTCGGCCAAACCGGTGATATCTATGTTTCGGGTGGAGGCAAGAATGTGATTTACCGCATCTCCAAAAATTGAGGTTTATTTTCCAAATAAAAACCATAATTCAACGATTTTCATTTTTTAACCATTTCAGGCGACCAACTCCCCCTTTTCTATCCGAAAAGGGGGAATTTTTTTATCTGATTTGTACCAAAATTCTTTAAGTTATTTCTGTTTTTCCGGAAGCTCCAGACCATCCTGCTTCTCCATAAGCTGGATTATGCTATTCCAAAAGCGGCTTCAGAAGAAGCATCCCGACTGGTATTTTGATTTATCCAACTGGAAAAAATAAAAAAACAGAATTAGTTTTGGAGATTATGCCTAAATTTGACATCAAATTATCCTTCAATGAACAAACCATCAAATTTATTAAAGGGGCTCATTTTTTTTATCATTCTGATTTTCAGCAGTTGCTACCCCATCGAACCGGAATTTGTATCGGACTTTGATTCTGTATTTACAGAAAAATCAGATCCGGATTTTGATTTTGGCAATCCAGCCATCAGAACTTACTATTTGGCAGATACGGTCATGGTATTAACAGATCCAGGCGTATCTGATACAAATCTTGAAGTGGATTTGGACCTGGTCTTAAATCGGGTGCGCACCAATATGGACCAAGCCGGTTACACCGAAATTTCAGATAGAAATTTAGCAACCCAAGCAGATTATCTTGTTTTGGTAAGCGTAAACCGCTCCGACAACTACTTCAACACCTGGTGGGGTGGTTGGGGTGGATGGGGCGGTTGGGGAGGCTGGGGTTGGGGAGGCTGTTGCTTCTTTCCACCCGTAGTCACTACCTCCAATATCCGCACGGGTTCCATAATCGTAGAATTGCTGGACGGAAAGACCCTTTCCCAAAGAAACCAAACCATTCCTGAGGTATGGTATGGCGTGGGTTCAGGTTTGTTTCAAGGCAACAATGCCAACCTGAATAACCGCACGCTGAGAGCGATCGATCAGATGTTTATCCAATCACCCTACCTAAAGCGCTAAACGATGAAAAAAGTATTGGTTTTTATCGCCATCATCACAATAAGCATTTCTGCAAATGCACAATCAAAAAGCAATCGAATCCCGAACTTTCGGGTGAACAACTTCCGCATCAACTACGATGTGGCCGTTCCACTTGGAAAAATGTCAAATGAATTTATCAGCCAAATGTCCTGGCGCGGGGTAAGTATCGAAAACCGCTGGGGTATCAAGCCTAAGATTTCTATTGGTTATTTGCTCGGTTGGCAGGTTTTTGCGCAGCGGTTCGATAACTACACCCAAGAATTGAACAATGGCAATGCAGCAATCAATGGCAATCAATTTAGAACAATCAACACATTTCCGATTCAGGGAACTGTACATTATACCATTGTCGAAGATGCGGATATCATGCCATGGGTAGGCCTGGGCATTGGACTCGCTCATTCCAATCAGGTGATGCAGGTTGGTTTTTTTGAAGATCAAAGAACGATTACAAGTTTTTCTCTTACCCCGCAAGCGGGCATTGACCTTCCGATAAATAGGGTAACATCACTCAGTGTTAGCACGCGTTACAATTTCTTTCTCCATAGCAGTCAGCCTTTCAATTACTCTTTTATGGTATTTAGTGTCGGGATAAAAAATCGGTATTTTTAGGAAATCAGGCCAAAGTCTGATTCTCCGTTTTTGGGAGAGGAGTTTTTGGCGGATTGATCTAAAGAACCAGGACAGATCTCAATGGTTATGGTATTATTTTTTTTGGGTTTGTTGGATGATTTCCAAAGCCAAAGTGTCTAATTTTTTATAGTGATTAAGCATTTCTGTGTTCCAAAATAATTTCCCTTGGTATAAATTTTCAAATTCCAAATCGTGAAAAACTTCATAATAATCTCCATTGAAAAGCTCTGATTTGCTATCGACTTCCATGCTATTGTATGTATTCAGATTTTGCATGGAAATATGTTTATACAAATAGGGAATCAATAGCGTCGTTGCTTGCATATCCTGATTTTTAAAATCTTCATCAGCATCCTCCAGTAATTGTAACCATGTGAACAGGTTCTTTTTAAGTGCAGGGTTTCTAACAAGATTAAGTTTTCCCGAACTGATCAACTCATTGATTGAGCTGTTGGCAGGATTATAATTACCATATTTCAATGATTTGCTAAGAATCCCGGCAGGTTCCGCTTTTTGAATTTCATCGTGATCGGCATTCATTAAACTCAATACTCTTCTGACATGATCAGTAGCTATCTCTAAGTCAGCTATGCGCTCTTTCAAAACTATTCTGTTGTCTTGGAATTCAGCATTTATGTCTTGAGTGAGTTTATTACTTTCCGCTTCGAATTTTCGGCCTTCATTCCAGGTATTCACCTGCAAGGCAATCAAAATCCCGATTACTACAAGCAGTATTTCTCCTACTGCATAGGCCAAATACCGGGTGACTCGGTTTTGGGAGAGCAGCTGTTGGCGGATTTTGCGGAAAAGGGAGATCATCTCAACTGTACGGCTATTTGGGACCTGATTTCTTCAATTTTTTGAAGGGCAATTTCAAGATTTGTCACGGTTCCTTCCCGGTTATCCTGATGGATTCTGAAAAGCACAATGTTGGAAGGTTTTTCAAAAAATGTTTTGGAGTTTACCGGCTGACAATAATCCAACCAGTTAAAATCCGAAAACTCTGCTTTGACTAGCGGAATCCAATCGGTACTAAAAGAAAATTCCACGTCATCCAGACTTTGATAGACCTCAAACAAACTCACATCATAGTAGGAAATTAAGGCCAGCTGGAGTTCTTTATCCGTGATGTTTTCTATCCCTTTTGCCTTTAATACTTCAAAGGCACTGGATTGGGATTTAAATCGTTCGAAGGAAATGATTTTCCCCATCCAGAAATTCAGGCTGTCACTGTAGTTTTTAAGGGTTATTTGCTCCAGCAGCTGATCGGTCAATTCATTTGCCTGTTTGGCTTTAAAGAGTTCTTCAGACAAGAGTGCAGAATCCCGCTGAAGGTTTTGATCGATTAAGGAAAGTATTTCTTTCTCAAACACCCTGGCCTTTCGGTTTTCGTTCCAGGTGTTTACCTGCAAGGCCAACAAGATCCCAACCATTACCAAAGCGATCTCACCCACTGCATAGGCTAAGTAGCGGGTGACCCGGTTTTCTTGAAGCAGTTTTTGGCGGATTTTTCGAAAGAATTTGATCATGGTGGTCTTATATAATTGATTAATTACCAAGATCATCCCTGTTTTTGAGGGCAGCCATTCCACCAAGAATCAGCCACTTGCCATTCACTTTTTTCCAGGTATGGGTAAACTTATAGGTCTCCTTTCTGACTACTTTATTGTCTTTGGCTGTCCAAAAATAATCTGTGTCGTAAAATACCATCACCACATCCTCAATGGCGTTTGATGCCTTTTTGTGAAGGGTATAGCTGTATTTCAGATCGGGGTCTTTATGCAAATCAGGTATCCAACTGGCAATTTTGCTTGCGTCAGACACTCCATCCCCAAAACCCGGATAGCCAATAAAGTCATCGTGCCAGAGTGTTTTATAGGGCACGGTGTCAATATTCTGAACATATTCCCAATAAAGTTCTTCCATATGCCAGGCTTCATCTTCCAGTTCTGTTTTGCTGAGGGAGGGTACTGGTGTTTCAGGCTCAGAAGAATCTTTATTGTCAGGGCCGCAGCTTGTAATAAGGAGTGAAACAAGTAGCACAATCAAAGGGAGAGAGAAGGTTTTTTGGTTTTTCATAGTAGGGGGTTTAAGTGTCAATACTTTTTAATGCATTTAAGTGGTTGTTTTTTTCCATTCCTGGCTGTCCTGTTTCTCCTGAAGCTGGATCAAAATATTTTTCCAAAAGCTGCTTCTGGAGAATAAGCATAACCATCCCATTTTATTCCTTCAGCCGATTGTATTTTTTGAGCACTTCTACCAGCAATCCATGAGGCAATGCATAAGACTTGTTTCCATTGATTCCTTCCATGGTTTCAGCCGCGATCATGGCATTGATGATGGCTTCTTCGACTGCCTGAACTGTCGCTTCCAATAAGGGGTCGATCAGATCATTGGGCAACATGTCTACTTTTGTGAAATCAAAACGCTGAAAAGCGTCAGGATTGGCGGTGGAAAATGCGATAAAAATATCGCCCGATCCATTTGTTCCTATTCCTCCGGTATTGCCGATTCCGATCGGAACCCGATTTGCAATCCGCTTCAACTGATGGGGAAGCAAAGGTGCGTCGGTCGCCACCACCACGATGATGGAACCGTCCCCTTCTTGGCGATAGGACTGTGGCGGCAATTTCAGTTCGTTGTTCAAAGTGTCCATGAGCTCTTTTCCTACCGGAACTCCGGCAATGGTCAAAGAGGATTTACTTCCAAAATTAGCCTGAACCAAAGCCCCAACTGTATAAGAAGAACCTTTGATCTTGACGATTCTAGAGGATGTCCCTGTCCCTCCTTTGAAACCCAAACACATCATTCCGGTGCCTCCACCTACATTTCCTTCTGCGATTTTGCCAGTTGATGCGTTTTCAATCGCTTCTAGCACATGTTCTTCCTTGACATGAAAACCATAGATATCATTTAAAAATCCATCGTAAGTTTCCGCTACCACAGGATAAGTGTACCACCATTCTTCTCCTTTGTACCAATCTGTATCCACGTACCATTTCAATACCGCATCCCGGACTACACCTACGCTGTTGGTATTGGTAATCATAATCGGGGTTTCCAGGAAGCCGGATTCGGTCAGCCAAGTGGTTCCTGTCATTTCCCCGTTTCCATTCAAACTGTACCAATTGGCAAATACAGGGCTGAATTTATTTGCTTTTCCTCGCGGGAATATGGCGGTGACCCCGGTTCTGACAGGACCTTTGCCGACGATATTTTTACCGCTTCCTGAGATAATGGTGCTATACCCCACTTCCACACCTTTGACATCGGTGATGGCATTGAATTGACCTGTTGTGCCGTTAAATGGTACGCCTAAATCTCTTGCCCTGGGTTTTTGGGCATAGACGACAGTTAGGTTGAGGATAAGTAGGATGAAAACAATTGACCTCTTCATAGTTTTTTTAATTTATCTAAAAGCTTAACCATTCAATATACATATTTTCAAATTCTTTCCGATTGGTGCTAAACTTTTGCTCTTTTCTTTTCTTGAAGAATGCCTACCTTTAACCAAACCCAAAATAAATGTCCAAAGCCAAAATCTTTCTTCTCGCATTATCACTCCTAGTTTTGCTATCCTGTAAGCCTGAGGAGAAATGGGAAGTACTTTTCAACGAAAAAGACCTCACAGGTTGGGATACCTATATAGGGCCGGTATGGGTGGCCACGTCCGACTCTACTGTTGGAAGGTCTGACAATCCCATTGGATTAAACATCGATCCGCAAAGTGTATTCAGTGTGGTGGAAGTGGATGGAAAGCCTGCAATCCGCATTTCCGGCGAACAGTGGGGAGGCTTGTCAACTAGCCAAGAATATAGCAATTACCACCTTAGCCTTCAATTTAAATGGGGTGAAGCAAAACACAAACCCCGAGACAAAAACAAGAGAGACAGTGGGCTACTATACCATGCCGGGGGACCACATGGTGCAGACGGTGGCTTTTGGATGCGTTCACAGGAATTACAGGTGCAGGAAGGTGATTGTGGCGATTATTGGGGCGTGGCTGGCGGAATCATGGACATTCCGGCAAAGAAGACCGATGAATTCTATGTCTATGATCCTGAAGCAGAAAAATTGGTTTTCAGTGACTCGAGTGAGGTGGGAAGGCGCTGTATAAAATACCCCGATGCAGAAAATCCGACCGGTGAATGGAATACCCTAGAACTCTATTGCTTTGGCGATACAGCCGTGCACCTGGTGAACAACAAGGTTGTGATGGTGCTCTACAACTCACGTTACTTATTTGAAAAAGGGGAATTGCCTCTCAAAAGCGGCAAAATCCAAATCCAGTCCGAAGGAGCTGAGATTTACTATAGAGATATCAAAGTCAAAAAAATATCCGGTTTGCCAATTGATCTTTAGATCGTTAGGCTTTAATACTTAAAACCCGACTTTAATTCTTCCACTTTCTCCATTGCAGGATCTGTCAATAAGATCTTGTGGGTTTCATGCAGAATAGCAGGATCAAATGGTTCTGTGGTTTTATGATATTCAGCTTCAAACTCTTTTCCCCAATATCCAAAAGCGTCCTCAAGGATTTTCACATAACTGCGTTCAATGACGTTTTGGGTGTGGTCATTATTGGGCACCAATGTAAAATCAGGAAGCGCCTTATAAGCGAATACCGGACTTCCCTCAATGGTATATCCTTGGATCAAATCTGTGACCTCAAATCGCTCATACCCCAACTCCCAAGCATCATAATTGGGCAAATCAGCCTCGGGCACAATATACAATACGCCATTGATGATAGTATTCGGGTCTTCACGGATGTTGAGGTAATGAAGGTATTTGGGATAGACCGTATCTCCTTCTATCAAAATATAATCCTTGGTAAAAGTACTGTCCACATTGTATAGAGGAAGGTCTGTCGGCCATGCAAAAGTCCATGACCTCTTGTAACCCTTGAGGTGCGCGGGTAAAAACGGTCCATTATAAGCCTTATCCAAAAGACCGGTTTCAATCAAATTTTTGGACATCAAGGAACCATAGCCAAACATGGCCACGTGGCCTTCAGGAATAGTGAAGGTTTCCAATTTCTCCTGACAACTTCCAAGGAGGAGGAGTATAACAGCCGGAATCATTAGCGTAGATCTTAATTTCATATTTTCTTATAAACCATCCAAAAACTTAAATATTTCAATGTAAGCATTTTCAAACTCCTTCTGATTTGGGCTGTGCTTTCCGTCGGGTATAAATATCCTGATATCCATATCCTTCCTGAGCATGGGAACAAACCTTTCAAAAGTCTTAGCAGGAATCTGATCATCCAAGCCCCCATGCCACAGAAAAATAGGTGGGTCTTTTGGATCAAAATAGGTAATCGGCTCATAGATGGCTAGGTTTTCTTTTGATTCATAACCTTCCGCAGGAAAAAGTGCCCGACCCACTGCTTGGTACTGTTCATTCTCATGCTCCGTAAAAACCCTCTCCACCACATCCAATCCATCCACAGGACCGGAAAAGTTGATGATACCTACGATCACAATACCTTCATCAAGTTTATTGGGATACCCCAGATTATTTTGGGTCAATCCCACATTTGTGGCAATATGCGCCCCTGCCGAAAACCCCGTCACAATCACATTGTCCAAATTCAAATCATAGTCAGCATTGTTGGTTTTGAGGAAATTCAAAGCATGTGTCAAGTCACTCGTGGCAAGGGGAATCCCACGTTTCAATCTGTAATTCAGATTGACGACATTCAGACCTTTCTCCAGGTAGGGTTCGATGTACCTTTCCTCCTGACTTTTGTCACTGAAGTAATAACCTCCTCCGTGCAGAAACACAACCGTGTAGTTTCGTTTACCAAAGGATTTTGCTTTTTGGGAAAGATAAATATCCATGGTTTGCTCCGGGTCCGAACCGTAGGAAACGTCTTTCAATACATTGTAGACCGTTTCCTTTTCTGCAGCCGCCAAGTCCACTGTGGATGTCAGTTTTTTGTAACTGGAGGACAGAATTATTGATAAAATAAGGAGGAGGCAAAGGGATGTTTTTTGCATGCAGGATTGAATAATGTGTTCCCAATTCATTTTAAAAACTCTTTGATTTATTTCTTTTTATCGGCAAACCAAGTGTCTCTGAGAATTTTCCATTCTCCCTCCTCTTTTTGCCAAACCAACAGATACCTTCCTGTCCCTACTATTTCCCCGTTTTTATGAGACCAAGTACCTCTTCCTTCTTCCACGAGCAATTGGTCATTGCCCCATAAGTGTATTGTTTTGAAACTCGATCCGGTGATACCATCCCGGATCATCCGTCCAAAAACCTTAGTTATATTTTCCCTGCCCACAGTGGAAGGAATAACTTCGGCATCCACTGTATATATATTGCCCAAGGCTATTGAATCTTCATTCTGTAAATAATTTTCATATTCGCGCAGCCGCAATTCAATTTCCTTTTCAAGTACAGCTAGATCCACCTGTTCCATTTCCAAAATTGTTTCGTCGGATTTTTGGTTACAGCTTACCATGAATAGTGAAGACATTAATAATGTCAAGAGTAGCATATTTGTAAATTTTGTTGTTTTCATGATGGTTGTATCCTTTTTAGTATCCAATTATAAAGTCCCTCGTAATTTTTTCAATTGAGGCCGCGCCGGCAAGTTGCATGTCCCGGATTAACTCTCCCTTAAGAATGTCCAGCGCGATTTCCACTCCTTCTTGACCCAAGGCACCGAGTCCCCAGCAAAACGGCCTTCCGATGCAGACTGCATTCGCTCCCATTGCCAATGCTTTGAAAATATCGGTTCCTCTTCTGATTCCTCCGTCGATTAAAACCGGTATCCTGCCTTTGATTTCGTCTATTATTTCAGGTAAGCATTCGATGGTTCCTCTGTTGCTTTCCAGTTGCCTTCCGCCATGATTGGAGACAATGATTCCGTCTACGCCATGGAGGATTGCCAAAGCAGCATCTTCCCGAGTGACAATTCCTTTAATGACTATTTTCATGCTGCAGTTGGCCCGAAGCCAATCAATGATCTCCCATGTGACTGTCATGTCTGTAAATTTCATGCCTTCAGGAAGGATTCCGTCAAGGTTACTCATTTTGAGTTCGCCGGCGTCGATCAGCTTAAAAAGCGTTACTGCGCTTGTCTCACGATTACCAACCACAGGCGTATCTACTGTCAATACACATACCGGACATCCCGCCTGTTCTGCTTTCTCAAGGAGTATTTTGGTGATCTTTCTATCCGGAGTCGGATACAATTGAAACCAAAGATTGGGACCATAAGCAGCAGCTACTTCCGATACCGAATAGTTAGACACGGTAGACACGATCATCTGATGCTTCCGGGAAGCTGCTGCTTTTGCTGTTGCCACCTCTCCCTCTTGATGGAAAAATTTTTGAAATCCGACCGGACTTAAAATAATGGGAGTTTCAAGGCTTTGCCCAAACAGTTCAACTTTTGTGGAGATATTGCTGACATCAATTAAAGCCCTGGCTCTGATTTGGATTTTATCATATCCCTCAAGGTTGGCCTTCACTGTTTTCAGGTCATCGGCACCTCCATTCAGGTATTCAATAGCATCTTCGCCCATCACTTTTCGGGATAAGGCTTCCAAGTCAAAGACATTTTTAAAGTCCGGAATTTCATCGGCTTTGTCCGGACTTGATGTGCATCCCGAAAGCGATATCGCCGGTAATGCCAAAGCCAAACTGGATAATCCGATCCACTCAAGAAACTTGCGCCGCTGAATGTCAGTATGTTGGTATGAATCTAAACTGTGCATTTTTTCGATGTCAGAAATTAAAATATTGTGAACAGGGTTCAAAATAAACTTTCCACCACTACCTGCCAGGCCCCTGTTTTAGAACCAAATTCAATCAATAATACTCCTCCAATATAAGCTCCCATCGTAACCAACGCGGGTATTGAACTGTAGCCTTTGCGTTTTTGATACCATGCCAATGCTCCAAAAAGAAGAATGGTGAAAGTTAAGGTTGCATATGAGGCAATGTAATTCATCACTACCCCCTCGGGGCTATAAAACTGAAATATAACGCGGTCTGCAGATGGTCCAAGGGCGGTCAAAATAGCACCAAACATGAAGGTGGCATGATGCAGGATGCGCTTTCGATAGATGATTGCTAAAGTATATAGCCCCGCTAACAGTAAAAAATAAACAAGACCCAAATCAAGAGAAGCGGCAGCAGAACTGTAAATCTGTTCAGAAGTCATTTGTATTTCTCCGGAAGCTACTCTTTCACTCATTCGTGAAAGTCGGCGCAGATACCGTTCCTGAATCAAAAAATAGAGGCTAACCAGAACAAGGGGCATCAGTACATAACTTGTTTTTCCCAATAAACGATGCCACTTTAATTTCTTTTTTACTATCAAAAGTGGTTGCGCAAGGCTCATCGCCACCCAGGCCATGATCAAAACAGTATGGATATGAATGATAGAAGAGGAGTTGGTGTCTCCAAAAAGCGTGGACCAATATCCCGGCCAAAACCCTATCGCAATGAAGGGAACCAAAAGGAACAGAAACCAAACGGTATTGGGAAAGAAAATGCGGTTGGTTACATTTGACATACCCTGTTTCAGTTTTTTTGGGACAGAGGTAGAATGACCAAGGTATTCAGAAGATATTTGCTTTGATGGTTCCATTTTCTTGCTTTTAATTTGACTGATAATAAATTCGGCACTATGGATGCAACAGGCTCAATACTATAGTAATTAAAATAAGTTGCTGCTATTTGGCTCCGGGCACCCGGCTTCTGAGGTATTTGAATTGACCGTTGTGGTTGGATTCATGTTCGCAGACATGGAACCACTTGCAGTAGTTATTGGTCGGGCCCCAAGGCCATTCCTCATCCACCTTCATCAACCAATTATCGTCTCTTTTCTTAAATTCCTTGATGGTGTTTTCCCTTACTTCCGTCATGATTTCAAGGTAATAGTTAAAGTTATTGCCCTTGATGGTTTTCCTGGCCTCCTCGCCAAGGTTCATAGCCACATCAAATCGTTTGATATCTTCTTTACTCCAATCTCCCCATTTCTTTCCTTCGAAAGTATGGATCTGGTAATACCGCTCCGTTGCAGCCAAATGGAGCAACATTGCACCTATGGAGTTGGAGTTTTTATCCAATAAAAAATCCAGCTGTTCCACGTTCATTCCTTTGACTGGCCACAGTATCACATCCCGCATCCAGGTCATCATGGATAGCAAGGTTCCGATATGCGGTGAAAAACCTTCTCTAGGTCCGATCACATTGAGTCTGTCCTCGGTTGGAAATCCTGATGCATAGATTGGGTTGGAAACCATAGACAGGCCTAGTGTGCCTGAAGTGATGACTGCGGCAGATTTCATGAAATCTCTGCGGGTAGATGGATTGTTGTTTTTCATTGGGTTGTATTTTCAAGAGATTTTTAAATGTTTTATTTGATGTTATATTCTTTCTTCAAAAGCAAAATCAACTCCTTGGCCTGACTTTTCATCATTGGATAAGTTTCAGATATGACGAGCGTGAAATAGAATTTTCTGTTTTCCAGACTGTTTGCAAATTCATTTAACAAATCTTTATCGCTGTTTTGAAGCGGCATCAACACATTCATCAACGAATCAATGATCTCATATTCTTTCCTGGGAAGTAGCGATGAAAAGGGCTTATAATGATAATTATTCAGAATCCTGCTTTTGATTTCCAAAGTCGTGTTTCGCTTTGTTCTGTCCGACTCAACCAATCCGCTGATGTAACCCTCCCTGGAATAATACGCACTGATTTTATTGACCAATTCAGCATTTTTAAAATACCTCAAGTTTCCGGATTGGGTAATCTGAATGAGTGTTGCGTCATTCCAAATTGTTATGGGTGAAAAAGAAACTATCTGAGAATGGTAGTAAAATGATCCTTTTACCATATTTCCCGCTATACCTTGATGTACTAGTTCACTGATACTGTCTATGCTCTTTAGGATTATAAGTTTCTGTTCAATTGTTCCATTAATCATGACCGTATCGTTTTCAAGATCCTTGATCAGGGACTTTGCATATTCCTTTGCGTAGGCAATCTCACTTTGGTTGTCCCGATAATTTTCCGCCAGAAACCCGCAAAACACCGCCAGGAATAGCATCAAAAATTCCTTGAAATAGGAAATCAAGTTTCTCTTTTCGGCTGTGGAAGGAGACACAGTTTGTTGGTTTTCGGTGGGCGGTACTTCAGGGATGTTTTTATTTTCTTCCATCAGTCGACTATGTTGTATTCTTTGCGCAAAAGTTTTAATATTTCTGAGTTCAGCTCCTTATAGGCTTGGAAATGAACAGAGCGAGTGGAACTTAGGGCATTCATGCCATAAATACCAAGTGCGTTGATGGTTCCTTGTTTGTCAAATTTTTCCAAAGATTTAAACTCAAAAGGTATGATTTCATCGGAAGCTTCATATGCTGCCACAGCATTTACGTTTGTCACGCCGCTATCTTTTATTAGCATCCTATGAAAATCATAATCGTAATGAAGGACAATGAGTCGGTTTATATACTCCTTTCTGACATCCGTCTCCAGCCTTTGCCTGTCATTGATATTGTAAATGGCAACTGATAGGTCGCCGATCAGCTTTTGCAATTCCCGGTTCTTAAAATATCTAAGAGAACCCGAGTTTTTTAACTGATCAAGGATGACTGTCCTGGGTTCAAAAAGAGAAGGCGTTCTGAAACTAATCCCATATGAAAAGTTAATTACAAATGTTTTGGACACATCGGTAAGACTACTGTCTTCAAAGTACTGCATCAATTCTTGAAGGGCCTTTTCCTGCTTTATTCTGTTCTCAGTTTTTATTTCCACGATGGCAGAATCAGCCTTTAACTCTTCGTAAAGGTTGATAGCAAGCTCTTTTGCCCATGCTTCTTCAGTGAGCTTATCTCTATAGTTTTCTGCCATAAAACCGGCAAAAACAGCAAGAAACAACATGAGGAATTCCTTGAAATAAGATGTCCACTTTCTCTTCGGAGTTGAAGTAAGCAATACAGGCTGTGAATTTTCGGCAGCTAGTATTTCGGGCTTGTTTTGGTTTTCTACCATGATTTATTCTAGGTTGTATTCTTTATTCAAAAGCAAAATCAACTCATGGAATTGACTTTTTATAGTTGGAGCTGAATCAGATAAGAAAACACATGCATCTGTTTTTTGCAAAATCGTCAAACCTTGACCATCATCTGATAAATTAAAGAATCCAAAGTTTCCGATCCCCCGGCTGAGGACGAAATGGGTAAAATTCTTCCCCAATGGATGGTATTTCTTTCCGTGGGAAGGATTTCATCATAAAGGAGAGTGAGTATTTTCTGCTTTTTCTTTTCCTCTCTAGGCAAGAATTCTCTGGATTCTTTTATCAATAGACGATCAATCCCTTTTTTCCGGAATTGCTTCCAATAATAAAGTATAGGCTTTGTCCAAAGATTTGCTGCCTGCTTGCATTCCTTTGTAATGTCCAAGCCGGACGATTACCAAATCATGAGAAGGAATGATTGTCACTGATTGCCCTCCCGCACCCAGCATCATATAGGCATCGGTTGGAATGGGAAAACCGCCATCTCCATTTATCCAAAATAAGCCACCATAGATCGGTCTTCCGTCAGCAAGCCAAGGCTCGGCAAGGGTGCTTACAAATTTTGTGAAACCTTCAGGCAAAATCCGCTCACCATTCCAGATGCCATCTTGTAGATACAGATTGCCCAACCTCGACCAATCTCTGGCTGAGGCAAACTCGTAACCCTGAGTCAAAAAATTTCCATAAGGGTCTGTCTCCATCACCATTGTTCGAATTCCGATTTTATCAAACAACATTCTTTGAGGGAAAGTATGGTAGTTTTCACCTTGACCTTCTATTCCTAGACGATTTAGATAATTGATAAGTACTGGGTCGCTGTTTCGGTAACGACCAACACAATTGGGCAGCCACTGTTGAGGTAAATTGGCTGCATATTCAAATGAATTGACTCCACCGGTGTACAGGTACAAATGGTCAGGATAACCCAAAGAAGAGTCGAAGTCTGGGTCTTGCGGAGCTCTGCAATAAATGCCACTTGACATATGCATAATGTCCATAATTCGGATTTTGGATCGTCCGTCGTCCTTGCCTTGCCATTGTGGTATTGGTGCAGGCTGCTCCAAAGTATAGACCCCTTGGTGAATCAGGATCCCCATTATAGTGGCGGAAAGGCTTTTTCCCATAGACCAACTTTCTAAAGGGGTGTTTTTATCAATTCCTTCAGCATACCTTTCGCCTATTATTCTCCCTTTGTAGGTGACTACAAAAGCTGCTGTTAGTGCTTCATCCGGAGCAAATGCAGCATCAACTGCCTGCTTTACTTTATTCATGTCAATATTGGAAGGCAAGGCTTCCTTTGGCAGCACATCTCCCATAGGCCACAATGTGGCAGCAGCGTCCGGCAAATCGCGGGGTACATTTACAGGTTTGAAATTCAAAGCATCACTCCCTTCCGGTAAACATACACAACCTTGGTCTCCGGTATAAATTGCTGTTCGGGTTATTCCATTTGGGAGTTTGATCGAGACAGATTTGTTATCGTAATCTATCATTGGTTTTCCAACTTTTGCCCGCTCTGCATATGGTGCAGTAAAATATCCCACATTCTCGGCAGCAAACTCGGGTGATAGACCGGTAATGAATACAGCCGAACACATAATTTTGGCATAACCTGCTGTATGGTGAGAAAGCGCATCGCCCGGCGGGGCTTTATAGACTGTTTTAAGCTCAAGTTCAGAGGCACGCTCAAGCATTTTGACCCGTGTCTCCGGAGTCATAACTTGTGCAGCGCAAATCAGCCCATTCAAAAAAAGGGTGGCCAATAAAGAGATCATAATTATCTTTTTCATGTTGTTTAAAATTATTTTTTTTACTTCCCTCCAGAAGAGAATTTTTTCGATTCTTTAAGCTTTGTTCTTATAGATTGAATGAAAATGGAATGATTGGTTGGAGAACGGTTATCGGGCTCCGTGGACAGTGGACTGTCGTCTGTGGACTAGTATCCGCATCCGATAAAGTAACCTCAAGCCCGACCTGCAACATTGCGGATACTCATATAATTTTACTTCTTAAACTTCACATACACCCCTTGCCCAGGAAAAACATTGGCAACAGTCACCCCATTTTTCAAGACAAAAGTCCCGTTTACCAGGACATACTCTATTCCGGATGAAAATTCCAATCCTTTTTCAAAGGTGGCTTTGTCAATGATCGTATTGGGATCGAAAACCGTAATGTCCGCATCTGCGCCCACCTGAATCCTTCCTTTGAACCGCATCATGGGAGCAATATTTTCAAGACGCTTAGCCGGAAGAAGGGTCATTTTTTCAATGGCGGTATTCAAGTCGAGCACCCGATCTTCTCTGACATATTTGCCCAATACCCTCGAAAAAGTCCCTGCGGTACGGGGATGGGCCAACTTGTTATAGGGGGACCCATCGGAGGCAATTATAACTCCGGGAGCAGCTATGCCTTTTTGGATCCATTCGGGTTTCATCAAATGTATGATCACCGATTGATTAATCCTTCTGTTTCTTGCAAAATTCCCTTCATTGAGTCGTTCCCCTGTGGAGACCAATTGCAAATCACCATAGTCAATGCCCAATCTTTCTTGCCAGCCTTCATTGAACATCGCAGTCATCAAACCCGTCGATGCGGCAGTGTAGGGATATAGTTCAGTCGTGATGTCAAACCCTTTTTTGGCTGCTGCGCTGACCATGTTCAAGGCAAAATCAATCTGACCAAGTGTCATGCTGTTGATATGGACAATGTGCAGAGGCACACCGGTCAGGACGGCGTTGGCTATTACCTCTTGGGATGCACCAATATTGGGTTGGCGGTTATGCGTATATACCAAGGCATTCAGTTGTCCTGCCAATTCAAAAACGCTGTACATTTCTGCCGGCTTGGTATCAGGAAGGTATCCGATCGGAACCCCAATCCCGATGCCCCCTTCTTCCAAAGCTGATTTGATATTGACAAGTGTTTGGGCCATTTCTCCAGAAGTTTGTTCTTCGAGAAAAGAAGGTCCTACTATATGAAAGAAGGAAAGCGGAGCAACCTCCTTTTTTTGTACCAAATCCAAAAATTCATCTACACTGCTTTGGTATCGGCCCAAGGCTTTCATCCGCTCAAATGGCCAACACACACTCGCTCCATAATGGATCAGGGCATTTCCCTCCCGAGAGGCATACCAAGCACCGGTGTGTCCGATTCCCAATTCGAGTTCCAAAGCCGTCGTGACTCCATCATGTAATTGGTATTCCTGCTCTATATTGGTCATGCCATGCACATGCAGGTCGATAAATCCCGGGGCAACCACCTTACCGCTCACATTGACTGTTTCCTTTCCGTTCAAAGCTTCAGAACTGACCATTGCAATGCGGCCATGGAGGATGCCGACATTGCGGATGGCATCGAGTTTGGTTTCGGGATCGATGACCCTTCCTCCTTCCAAAACAATGTCGTAAAGGACTGCGGTCTGTGCAGTAGATTCAATTCCGGTTTGCAAAACCAAAAAAAGGCAAAGGAAAACTTTAAGCAATTTGGATGTTATCATGAGTGTTTTGGAAAAAGGATATTAGAAATGGTAAAAGCCAACCGATCAATAGCATTAGGGTGTGAAGGGATTCAAGACCTGTAAATTCCCAATCTTACAATTTAAAAAACTAAAATCTCCCGTAACGCCAACCTAGGACGAAACCTGTTTATTTCTTCCCCAAAGTGCAGAATTTCTTTCCGGATAAAGGTTATCGGCAAAAAGTTTTGAAAAGAATCAATGAGCGAACTACTTCAATTTTTCGATTTTTTCTTTGATTCCAAATAATCATAATGACTGTTATCCGCAGGGGTCCTGATCACTTTACTATCCGGCAAAGGACCCAATTGCTTTACTGCCAATTCCATAGCCCCCATCATTTGGGCGGTTTTCTCCGGATTTTCCTTCAATAGATTGGTGGTTTCTCCCGGGTCGGTTTTAAGATTAAATAAAAGCGTATCATGCGCATCCACTTTTTTCATTCCTCTGGTACCTTCAAATCCCTCATAGGGACGCTTGATCTTCCAATCCCCCTCCCGATATCCCTCCTGACTCGAAAGCATGTAGTACAGGAAAGAATCCCCTTCCCTACTGCCATTTTCAAAAAGCACTGCACTGAGGTCCTTTCCATCGATCTCACGGTCTTGAGGTATCTCTGCACCGACCAGTTTACAAAAAGTAGGAAACCAATCCATTTGGGTTGCCAAATCCTCATAGACTTGCCCCGGTTCGATTTTTCCTTTCCACATAGCCACTGTCGGGACTCTTACTCCCCCTTCGAAGGTAAATTGCTTGCCTTCTCTGAGTGGACCTGCGGATCCTCCATGGTCTTCCATCACCAGCCACGGCCCATTGTCTGATGAAAATACAATCAGTGTATTTTCAAGAATTCCCTTTTCCTCCAATTTTCGCAGAACTTCTCCCACACTCCAATCCAATTCCTGAATAACATCTCCATAAAGTCCCCTGTTGGAAGTTCCCTGAAAATCCGGAGAGGCATAAATCGGGACATGGGGCATATTGTGTGCTAAATAAAGGAAAAAGGGATTTTCTCCGGCAGAATCAATGAATTTTAAAGACTCCTCGGTATAGGTCTTGGTGGTGAAAGTCTGGTCCACTTCGTATTCTGCGACATCATTTCCCCTCAGGTAAACGACAGATTCCATGTCATTGGAGTACGGGATTCCAAAGTATTCATCAAAACCCTGATTGAGGGGAAGAAACTTCTCCATATGGCCCAAGTGCCATTTTCCTACTACCGAAGTGCGGTAACCATTTTCTTTTAAGATTTCAGCGATGGTGATTTCCTCAGGATCCATACCTGTAAAGCTTTCAGGGAAAAACACTGAATTTATACCCATGCGTTGGGGCATCCGTCCTGTCAAAAGTCCTGCACGGGATGGACTACAAACGGGTGACGCGGACAAAAAAGAAGTGAATTTTATCCCCTCTGCTGCTATTCTGTCAATATTTGGTGTGGCAATATCCGTGGCACCAAAACAGCCCAAATCCCCATATCCAAGATCATCAGCAAAGATGAAAACGATGTTTGGTAGTGGAGATTGGCTCTTTTTTTCGTTTTGAGTCCCACATCCAAAAATAAGGCAGGTGATAAGAATCAGAATTGATTTACCTCTCATTTCGAAATTGTTTATGTACCAATTTATGCTTTTTCAGACAATACTTCTCAAGATAATTTTTTTTACCAATTTGATTTTTCCTTTCCCCAAGACACTGTACCATAAATTCGAAATAGCAAATGCTTTTGATTCCTTATTCTTTCCCTCCGGATTTCATCCGGGGCAAATAACCTGACGGTTTTCAATCCCATTCGGGATTGTTATCGGGTGTTGAAATAAAATTCATATTCAAACTATAAGCAAAACTTCATTTGAGCCTACCACTATTTAAAATCCCGAAGGGATTGAATCCCCTTTTGGGGTATTTACCCCGGATAAAATCCGGTGGTTTAGCAAGAAACTTTCACCTACCTGAAATAACAACCCCGAATGGGGTTGAATTCAAAACTATTTATCCCAAAAGGAGTGGTCTTTGATTGTAAATCCCTTGTAAGTCCTGTGGTAAAAACGAATCCAAAACTTACTACTTTCTAAAAATCCCGAAGGGATTTAATCCCCTTTTTGGGTATTTACCCCGGATAAAATCCGGTGGCTAGAGGGGAAACCCATACTAAAGAGAAACCACAACCCCGCAAGGTGTTGAATTCAAAGCAGGTATTTTGGATCAAAGGCCACCCCGTGTTCCTTAAGAAGCTGTAGGTACTCATCCATAAAACTTATTTTTTTATGGTGCTCCTCTTGGTTTTTGATGTATTTGACAAGGTCGTCCAACGAAGAATAACTGCGTGTAAAGGCTGCATACCCCTCTTGCCATCCTTCAAAACCAGGAAATAGATCCGATGATTTAATCATTTGACTTGTGGCAAGTTTAATATCCTTAACCAAGGCTGACAATGAGATTGAAGGATGGATGGAAGTTGCGATATGCAGGTGATCCTCTACTCCATTGATTCGGTATGCGTGACAGTTTTTGTTTTGGAGGATCCCATAAATATAATTGAACATATCCGGTCGGGTATCTTTTGACATAATAGGCTTTCTTTTATATGGAGTCCAAATAATGTGGTAAAAAATCGATGTGTGGGTGCTCATAGATTTGGTTAGGTTTACGAAAAATCATTTCGATGAATTTACAAAATCGATTTGGGCACATTGCGTTTTTAAACGTTTAAGTTTTTTAAATATTAAGTATTGATTTCGGGTTAAATTCAACCCCAGTCGGGGTTGGGGTGGTTGTTTTGATTCTTCATTCTTTCCCTCCGGATTTCATCCGGGGCAAATAACCTGACGGTTTTCAATCCCATTCGGGATTGTTATCGGGTGGTGAAGTAAAATTCATATTCAAACTATAGGCAAAACCTAATTTGAGTGTACTACTTTCTAAAAATCCCGAAGGGATTAAATCCCCTTTTGGGGTATTTTCCCCGGATAGAATCCGGTGGCATGGTGGAAAACTTATAAGTACCCGAAATACCAACCCCATAGGGGTTGAAATCAAACGGAAACGCTACCTAAAAATCCCAAAGGGATTAAATCCCATTTGGGGTATTTACCCCGGATAAAATCCGGTGGTTTAGCAAAAATCCAATACTTCCCGGAAAAACCAACCCCAGAGGGGTTGAAATCAAACGGAAACGCTAACTAAAAATCCCGAAGGGATTGAATCCCCTTTTGGGGTATTTACCCCGGATAAAATCCGGTGGTTGAACCACAACCTACGTCTCCAAGAATTGCCAACCCCGAAAGGGGTTGAATTCAAAAACATTCCCCCTCAATGCTTATGTTCCATCAAATGCTTCCTTAAGATATCCTCCCCAAAATCATTTCCCTTCTCGCGGAAGATGGAGTGGATGTGGTTGGCATTGTCTAGGAAACCGACATTGTCATACTCGATGATGAAGTCGGGACTATGGATCATATAGTAATGCGCTTTCATAGGTTCGTAGCTCCCGATCCAGGCAAAATACACTTCATCCATTCCCCTTGCATGCAGGATGGCAAGGTATTCTTCCGCCTTTTCCTTTTCCATATTGTTCATATACTCTTCGATCAGGTAATGGAGTACTTTCTGCTGCTCAGGCCGAAGCTCCGAACCTTTGATCCCCATAAATTCTTCATACCACTGAGGCCGGTCGGGATTGGTCAGGATATCCTTGGGAACATCCCGACTCAGCGTGGCTTTGGCTTTCTGGGCATCATCCAAGATATTGACAAACCAAAAACCATAATCCTCCTCCTTGCTCAGCGGCCTCAAACCTGCATATTGGGTGACTTCCACCACGGCCGGGTCCGAACCGAGAAACAGCGGCGTCATCGTAAACGAGTCCTTGGTCACCGTCAGGTTGATGGAGATGTGGTGTCCCTCAAACTTAAATCCCCAAGCTGTGTCCATGCCGGGATTGCCGAGGATGGCGAGGTAATAATTGCCATAATCCCAATCCAGTTTCCTTATAAAACCTATCGTCCGGTCATCAATCTGCTCCCGCTGATGGGCGATCTCAAAGATTTCGTGCAGGATATCATCCACCTGCATGATGGCGAATGTCTTGAGGTATCCCTGCGAACTGAAGATGGTACTGAGGATTTTGTGAAATTTTTCTTTGCTCACTTCAGAAAGGTCCCCATACCGCAGTCCTTTTCTTGGCGCCAATCCTATCGGAAGGTTGGTCCATTTGGTGCGGAGGCTGTCATCCATCGAGAAGAGCACGCTGTCTTTTTGGTTGGCAGAGAGGGTTTCCATAAAATCCACAGTGACTTTGACCATGTCGGTTTTGGATTGGGCAAAGAGTCCGGTCGAAAAAGTTAAAATGAAGACAAGAAGGAAAATGGTTTTTTTCATTGGGAAATCGGTGGTTATGGATGGGAAATACGCTAACTGTTATAAAAAGAGAATTTGTTTTGTCCAGGGCCTCAGGCAATTCTTGAACATTCTCTTATATTTTTTTCAGCACAATAATATCCTTATTCTAATTCGAAAATACAACCTTCAAATAATCGCTTTCCAAAGGAGGACCTGCTGTAATCTCAAGATAGGGCTCTCCCGTCAGGGTCATGACCACGGAGGCAAAGGTGAAGCCATTCTTTTTTGGATCAATTGTTCTGCATACGGGATTTTTGGCATCATCTTTTGAGCGCAAAGCGTCTTTGATATGATCATCTGTGACAGCTTCAGCATCTGCAACCCTTGTGGTCAAAGCCGCCAACCGGATATAGCTGTTGGATGTGGCAGGAATTGTATCTGGAATTTCTTTGGGATCATACTGAGCAAACCAAGGCTTGACATCATCATTGACTATCGGATGGTTGGTATGGTACACTGTTTGGTTTTTGTTTCCAGGATCAAACCTCACCACCTTATTGGCCGAAGCTTCAAAATTGAAAACCTCTCCCCTCACCCCAAGGATGTAATTTTGGCCCGAGGCATGATTGACGGAAGTGATAAATTCCATGATCTCATCCTTATCCGTCATTGAGAGCACTTTTCTGACCACAAAGGCTACCGGCAAACCCGAATTGGAGGCATTGAGCTGCATAAGGGTGTTCATAACCATACCTACTCCTGAGCTGTTCATCCCGTTCAATGCTATCAAACCGGGATGGGAAAGTACCAACTGTTCAGGTCTATCGGCAGTAGCTTCAATTCTGATCAGAGTTTGGTAACCATCGGTAAATGACTCTATATCCATGTTTTGGGCAATGTAGGAAACGCCGCCGTCTACCGAAGGAACACCGATATTGCTGCAGTGGTGGTTTTCCAGGGAATTAAGATAAACCCAAAATTCATCCAGCAGACTAAATACCATGATCTGATCAAAATCCTGCCCTGAACCATCCGCAATCCCTCTTATTTCTTCGTAAAGTTCAGGAGTCCACTTCTTGATGCTGCTATCAAAATCTGCATAAGCAAAAAATTCTTTCAGGACTTCCTCGGCTTCTTTATCCAATTGGGCATTTACACTTTCTCTCCATTTTTGGACGATTTCACCGATTTCTTCTTTGAAATATTTTCCATGCTGCAATCCCAACTCATAGCCTGAACCCGAAAAAGTGACCTGCCTGAGTTCTCTCTTGGGGGCTTCATTTACAATCGGATTTTCGGCAGAAGTTCCCTCATTGGAAGCAGGTGAACCACATGCCAATACTACTAGCAGTGAAAAAAGGAAAAGTTTATTTGTTCTTAATCGCATATTTATAAGTGGTTTACGGTTTTATGATTTGATATCAGGTTTTCTGGATTGTTGGAAGCGGGAAGACAAAAGTTGGAAGACAGAAGACGGAAGACGGAAGACGTGACAAAAAACCGAAAACTGAACACTGCATAATGATTACTGATAACTGCCCTCTGTAAACTGTCTACTCACCAGCATCCTCCGTGGACTGTCGACTGTTTACTGAATACTGAATCCTCAGCCCTTCTTGACATACACTTCGGTACCTTTACCCAGATCAACATATTGGAAAGACCGCGTCAGCTTGATGGCCCCGGAGGGACTGATGTCAAACTCAAGCTTTTCAAAACTCCCCTCAGGATTGCTTGGATAGACAAAGAGGTTGTTACCTGCATACACATATTCTTCTCCAAATACCTCATTTTTGAGCCAAAGGGAATTATGGTTATTAAACAGGCTGAGGGTTTTCTTGGGATCATTTTCATGGACATAAGTTCCTGTCAGCTTGTCGATGGAAGCAGGTTCGACGGCCAAGGTCCTTGCCATGCCCACATTGAATACTACTTTGCTGACACCCTTTGGATCGTCCTCCACTTTCAACTGACGGTCTTTGGCAGCTTTGGCCCAAGGGTCTTTGGGGATGTTTTTATCCCCCGTAAAATACAGCTGGGTCACCAAAGGCTGATAGCCTTCCGCGGTCACCATCATGTGAAAATGTGCCGGACGGATCAAGCCTCCCCCCGCATCATAGGGCACGGGAAGGATGGTCTCAAAGGAATAATTGCCATCGGCATCGGTATGGACCGTACCCCGGTAGCGGAAGGCAGCAGTGGAATTGTCATAGACCCCCTCCTCGTCGCAGTGCCATAACTCGACCTTGGCGTTTTTGTAAGGAGTGGTGCAGTCCTGATGGAGGATTTTACCGAGGAGTTGTACCTTGCGGCCCTTCGAACCGGCTACAACCAAGTTGTGCCGCTCGGGACTGCCGGGTCTGTAAAATGGCCCCAAAATATCGGAAGTCGTGGCGCAATCTCCCACATACCTTGTCCCGTCAAAGCGTATAAACCCGAATGCACTCACCGCTGTGGCGCAGAGGGCTGATGTTTTGATGAAGTTTCTCCGTTTCATTTCCCTTGCTGTTTTGGTTCTTTTGGATGGAGCACGATGCACCCTCACCAATCTAAAAAAATATTTGGTCAAATCCGCTTTTGCCCAATGAATCAAGTACCAACAGGCCAATAATCTGTCCGAAACGGGGGAAATATTTTTCGGGGAATTATTTAAAGTCTGTATATGTATTGGATAATTAGAGGAATAGTTTTATGTTTAGAAAAGAAGAAAAAGTGAAGCAAAATGCCAAGAATTGTGCAACCTATGAAAGCAGGAATAAATTCTGAAATCAAAGAAGAAAGTTTTGAAGAATTAAAAATAAATCTTAGTAAATCCAAAGAATTGAATGTTGATGACTGGTGCAAAATTCTTTTGGACAAGGAACTTGCAAAAGAAACTGAATTATCAATCTTTCAGGAACTATATACATTTCAAGACCACAAGGCCTATGCTAGCCAAATTGCCAGATATTTAGGAACAACGCTCCGACCTCTCAATCTTGATATAAAAAAATATGCCCAAAAAATTGCTATTAAATATAATATAGCATTCACTGAACTTAATGAGAATCAATATAAATTTTGGTTCTTGTTTTTTAATGTCTGGGAGGAAGGAACAAAAAATATTTGGCAATTAAAATCTGAACTTAAAATCGCCTTAGAGCAAACAAACCTCACAGGCATTTCTTATGGAGGAGAGCTACCTCCAGACATTGAAACTGAATTTTTTGAAGGCTTGAAAAAAATCGTTCTAGTCAATTCATTTGAAAGAAACTTAATGGCTAGAAAAACATGTATTAAACATTGGAAAGCAATTTGTTCAGTATGTGAATTTGATTTTGAAAAGAAGTATGGGGAAATTGGGAAAGGATTCATACATGTACACCATTTAATACCAATTTCTCAAATTGGAGAAACATATAAAGTGGATCCAATCAAAGATTTGAAACCAATATGTCCAAACTGTCATGCCATTTTACATAAAAAAGAACCACCATTTTCAATTGATGAAATGAAAAAGATGATTAAAAAATGAGCATTTATCTCTTAATGAAAATTAGCATAGTTAATTATGGATACGGAAATTTTAGAACTTATTGGAGGATTTTCAATTGCGGTTTTTTTTGCATTTGGTTTTATTAAATATTTTTCAAAAAAATTATTTGAGGATTATTTACAAAAAAGTATTGAAAATCATAAAAGTAACCTTGAGAAAATAAACATCTCCCATCAAATTCAATTTGCTTCTCTTCACAAAGAAAGAGCCATTGTTATTCGTGAACTCTACCAAAAACTTTTTGACTACAAATTAGTAGTTATTCAATTTTTCAATATGAACTTAGACCCAAAAAATGAAAAACTAGATTTAGAAATCCGAATTAATGAATGGACAATCACAGCTCCTGAATTCAGTACATACTTCCACAAAAATAGAATCTATTTTAGTAAAGAACTTTGTGAAATTATTGACAATTTAATTAATCAATTAGATGTTATAAATAAAGAAACTCAAACTTTTTTGGGTTCATTTAAACTATTAGAAGAACAAATAATAGCAATTAAATCAAAAGACAAAAGATTTAGTGGATTAAGAGACAAAGTAAATATTTACTTAATAAGAGATTTAGAAAAATTATCTTACGAACTTGAGCAAGAATTTAGAAAAATTTTAGGTGTAATTTAAACTTACTTTAATCCCTAAGCTCTAAAAACATCCACTGCCAAATATAATTAGCAAATTGACAAGGTAAAAAATGCAAACAAATGAAAAAATCAATTGAAATATTTTTACTTGTTATGTGTTTGATAATTCTTTTTTGGTCATTAAAAAGATCTTTTGATATACCTTATATAATTCATCATTTTTCAAAATCAAGGTGGGAAACCAATGCTATTTTTTTAATATTTTTAGGTATAATTAATTCAACATCTGTAATTCTGTTTATTATTCTTAATAATTCAAAAATAGGCTATTTAAATGTGGTTCATAAAGAAAAAATGACTGTAGCAAGCCTAAGTAATGAAAAACAAATTCTTGAACTAATGCTTAGGAAAAAAATTCTTGTTTCTAAAATTCGTAAACTAAGAACAAATGAAAATTCTTAAAATAATCATAGTAATAACCTCTGTCCTTGGCTTATACTTTATTCAAGACCAAATATTTGCAGGTTCGATGTGGAATTTAAGCAGACTTGAAGTATTTGCAGGTTTTATTATAATAGGATTGTATTTGTTTTATTTATACTTAATATATATCTACAATAAAAAATTCGGAAATTCTTTTTTAAAAAAAATTAATGAATTGCAAAAGGAAATTGAGGTTTTAGAAAAAAAGTTGGAAATCATAAAGTTGAGAATTGAAATTAAAAAGGAGCAAAATGACTGAATTAAAGGGGTTGAATTTATAATTTCGCCCCTTTTATTTTTTTCCAATTTGTAATTGGCTACCATCCTCAATAAGAAAGGTGCTCCCCTCTGGGTTTAGTTAAACATTTGATGCTAGACTGGGTGGAATTTGTAATTCCACCCTTTTATTTTTCCCAATTTGTAATTGGATATCAAACCTACTGTTCTTTGTTCCATCAAAAAAAGAATTACAAATTTAAAATGATAGGAAGGCGTAATTAAAAATTACGCCTAGCGCAAACTCCAATTTTAACCATATTCTCCTTACCACAGCTGTTTTATAGGAGGAGTATTCTGAGGAAGAGGATTCTGGATTTCAAGTCGGGGAGTGGGATTTGAAATTCCGCCCTTTTATTTTTTCTATCCAAATAGCAACAGGGATGCAATAGGATTCCAAGCCTGTCTCGCATTCTTTCATTTTGAAATAAGGAATTACATTCCGAAAATTGTATGGCATCAAAAAGAAGAAAGGGAATACGAAATTGTCTTATACGACTGAAAAAAACCGTGAATCATTCCTTTCCAAATTGAAGTTAAACTTCTGATTTTTAAGAACTTATCTATTTTCTTGTAGCTGTCAAAATAAATAAACCTATGAGATACCTTTTTTCAATAGTGCTCTTTCTTCTCCCATTGGCTATCACGGCCCAGGTAGAATTCAGAGGAAGAGTATTGGACATTGCGAGTAAGAAGGGAGTTCCTTCTGCTTCAGTATTTCTGACCGGGACAACTTTAGGGGCCAGTACAGATGAGCAAGGCTACTTTTCCATGGAGATTCCAGAAGGCAGCTATGAAGTATTGTTTAATGTGTTGGGTTATCAGCCCAACATCATCAAGCTTTCCACACCCGACATGCAAAAGGACCCCTATGAGATTTTTCTTACTCCGTCATATGTAGAATTAGGCTCTCTCAAAATAGAAGAGGAAAGGGACCCTATTTGGTATAAAAACCTGGCAATTTTCAAACAATACTTTCTGGGAACATCCAAAAATGCCAAAGCATCAAAGATATTAAATCAAATCATCCTGCGCCTGGATTCTGATTCGGAACCTCAAACGCTTAAAGTCTCTGCCCCTGACTTCCTTCAGATCAAAAACTTGAATTTGGGCTACAGGGTAGAATACCTACTTGAAGAGTTTACCTATTCACAAAGAAGCAAATCATTCTACTTCAGTGGGTATCCACAGTTTATTGCCGACACTACGTTGACAAAATCCAAAGCCAAACGGATCGCAACCAATAGAAGAAAAGCCTATTTAGGTTCCCTTCAGCACCTGATCCGGAGTTTGTACGAGGGGACTACAGCTGAGGAAGGATTTGAGTTTAGGACAGTGGTCCGAACCGATAACCCCGGAAGGCCATCGCAAAGCCAAATCGATGCTGCCAAGGATTTGAATGCCTTGAGCGCAAATTCCTCAGAACAGGATTCGCTCAATAAAAATTTTATTCGAAAGGAGCGCCTAAACCCACACCTTGACAGGCTTATCGATGAAATTGTTCCGGATAGCGACCTGGTACGTGTAGATGAAAAAGGTCGTAAGTACCTTGTTTTTGACAACCTGCTCCATGTTACCTACACCAAGGAATTAGAGTCCATAGAATATTTACAACAATTCTCCACAAAAAAACCAGGGAACCAACAATCAATTCTTTTACTGAACAACATGGAAGTGGAGATTTTCAAAAACGGGACTTATGGAAACAGGTCAGGGGTGTTTTTGGAAGGATATATGGGCTGGGAAAAAATAGGTGAACTCATGCCTCTGGACTACAAATTAGATAAATAGACATGTCAAAATTTGCCTGTTTGGGTAGTAATCCATTTGATACTTGCACTGATTATTACCTAACCTTCTGACATATAAGTTCCGAGAGATTATGTTTTTAGCAAATCTTGAGGGCATTTTGGAATATAATCAAGGCTTTTTTCTGCAAGCCAAACATGGTTTCTAACCACTCTTGTAAGTGCAAAGCAGATCAGAAATAAATAAGTGTAAAATTGACAGTTTTTTGTATCTTTCTCTAAGAACAGAAAAACCCCTAGTAGCCTTTTGCCCTCTAGGATTTATTAATCCATGACAAATAACCTATTAACCATATTCTCCACCATGACCTACGTCCCTAAATTCTTTACCCTTCAGGCCTTTATGGTCTGTTTCCTTGTCTTTGCTTCTGCTGCCTTGGCACAGGACGGGACGATCTACCCGCTCGAAGCACCCGCAGAACCGCGGGCCATCCTACTTGGCACAGGTGGTGTCGAAAACCAACCCGCACCTGAGACATGGTTCCGACAGTGGGGCGATCCCATGGCGCGGAATATCTCCACAGCCACCCTCACACCTTTCCTCCCTGAACCGGGAAAAGCAAACGGTGCTGCAGTAATCGTTGCGCCGGGAGGAGGTTTCAGTTGGCTGTCGATGGGCAATGAAGGTTGGGAAGTCGCAGAGGCACTTGCGAAGCAGGGAATCGCGGCTTTCGTTCTCAAGTACCGCCTCAATCCCACTCCGGAGTCTTTGGAGGATTTTTCGGCGTGGATGAACCGCCCCAGGACAGCACCACCTGCCCCTGCTTCAGGTTCTACTCAACCTGCCACACCCCCCCGTCCACCACAGAGAGACTTATCCAACCAACTTGAAGATGCCGAGGCTGCTTACGCCATGATTGTGGCGCGTGCTAAGGAATGGGGCGTCGATACCGATAGGATTGGAATGATCGGTTTCTCGGCAGGTGCCGGGCTGACGATGCATTCTACCCTGCATTCCAAGACCATGAAGCTTGCCTTTATCGGACCGATTTATGGCGGGATGGGACCTGTGGAAGTTCCTAAGAATGCTCCGCCGATGTTCAATGTGATCGCGACGGATGATTTTCTGTTTCAGGGGCAGTTTGGGGTGATCGAATCCTGGCACAAGGCAGGTATTCCTGTGGAATTCCACCTCTACCAAAATGGCGGACACGGTTTCGGTCTCGGCAATCCAAACCGGACGAGTAACCGTTGGTTTGATGCCTTTATCCATTGGCTTGATGTCAATAAGTTCCTAGCAGGAAAGTAAAGGGTATGGGTTGGTAGATCCTCTCACTTTGAAATTTGGAAAGATAATTCGGTATCCCTCAAATTCTGGGAGGTCTTGGAATATCTTTAAATCCAAAGATTGTATTTTGTGCATTTAAAAATTTTGACCCAGTCTAGAAATAGGCTTGATCAAATTTTATACTTTTTTAATTCTTGTTTAAATTCCGAATTGCTCTAAATTACTGTCTTTGAAAAAACTGCTATATTGAAGGCAAAACCATTAGATATTAACTATCTTTGATAGTATGAGAACAGTAAATTTTAGAGTACCGGACACCGTTGATCTGGACGATAAAGAAATAGCAATGATCGTCGCTTCTTCACTTTATGAAAAAGGAAAACTTTCTTTGGGACAAGCTGCGGAATTGGCAGGTCTTACTAAGCGGACATTTGCAGAACTCTTAGGTAAACACGATGTCTCAATTTTCAATTACCCACCTACTGATTTGACAAGAGACGTCAAAAATGCATAAAGTAATTATTTCAGATACAAGCTGTTTGATTATTCTCACAAAAATAGGAGAACTTGATTTATTGCGCCAACTCTACAAAATAGTAACCATCACACAAACCATTTTTTTGGAATTCGGTGATGAATTGCCGCATTGGATTGAAATTGAAAATGCAAGTGACAATTATCGACAGCAATTGCTTGAACTGCAGGTTGACGCAGGAGAAGCTAGTGCTATTGCATTGGCATTGGAAATGGCTGATTCAATCCTGATTCTTGATGATTGGAAAGGGAGAAAGGTGGCAGAACGATTGGGTCTATCAGTAACTGGAACTCTCGGTGTGATAGTTAAAGCCAAGAATTCGGGATTAATTCCCTCTATTAAGCCAATCTTGGATAAAATGAGAGAAACAAATTTCAGGATTTCTGAAGAATTGGAACAAAGTGCACTGCTAGAAGCAAATGAAAATTAAAAAGATAGCTCCGAAGTGGGAGAAGTAATATTTACCCTAGGCAAGGTGCTATATTTCAACTCATCCTTAATCCAATCTTTATGTATATCAGCCCATGTTAAACCCGCAAATTCTGTTTATTTTTATATGGTATGCTTTAAAGATTTTTTGAAGATCCACCACATGCACTAACCCAAATTGCCTTGATATGAAAAGATCGGCTTTAATCCTTGTTTTGGTTCTTGTTTTTACAAATTGTATCGACAGAAAACCGACTTTTGAGGCTCCGATTCTTAATAACATCGGAGACTATCAGGTCAAAGTGACCACGAATTCTGAGTATGCCCAACTTTTTTTTAATCAGGGAGTAATCATGGCCAATGGCTTTAATCATGCCGAAGCGGAGCGCTCATTTCGGGAATCAATCAGGCAGGATTCCACATTTGCTATGGGTTATTGGGGTATTGCTTATGTGCTTGGCCCCAATTACAATTCCGGAGGGCAAAACATGGGCACCATCAATGACATCAGGACTGCTGTTGAAAATGCCGTAAAATTTAGCGCCGATGCTTCCCCTTGGGAGCAAGCTGTGATCAAAGCACTGAAGATAAAATTCCCATCGGATTCCTTGGTCACTGATGACGAAGGATACGCTGTTTCGATGAAAGCTGCGTTCAACGAATTTAAGGAGGACGATTTTGTGGCAACCTTGTATGCTGAATCCATCATGAACCTACATGCATGGGATTTTTATGATAGAAAAGGAAAAGAACCCCGCCCTTGGACTCCCGAATTGCTTGAAGTATTGGAGAAAGCCATTACCCTCAATCCAAACAATCCTTTAGCCAACCACCTTTATATCCATGCAACTGAAGCAGGACCCGATGTTGATAAAGCTTTGGCAAGTGCCGAAAGATTGAAGACTTTGGTACCATCAGCAGGGCATTTGGTACATATGCCTTCTCACATTTATATCAATACCGGAGATTATCATGAAGGTTCTATAGCCAATGAACAAGCGGTCATTGCCGACAGTATCTACATAGCAGAATGTCAATCGCAAGGCGTTTATCCCCAATTGTATTACCCACACAATTACCATTTCCTGGCAGCAACGGCGACATTTGAAGGGAGAGGATCGAAATCCATCGAGGCGGCTTTCAAGACAGCAGCGATTCTGGATGAAAAGTATTTTCATGAATCAGGATTTGAAACGGTTTTGCACTACCTAACCATTCCCTTGCATGTACTTGTGAAGTTTGAACAATGGGAAAAAATACTTGTGAGTCCAAAACCTAATGAAGACCTAGCATATCCCAAAGCCATTTGGCACTATGCAAGGGGAATGGCCTATGCCAACTTAGGCAAACCAAATGAAGCCCGGTCCGAACTTGATGCTCTGAATCAATTGACTGCATCTGAAGATGTCAAAAGAATCATCATTTGGGCAATTAATCCTGCAGAACAGGTTTGTATGATAGGCTCGAAGGTTTTGGAAGCAGAAATACTCACCAACTCCGGTGAGTATGTAGCAGCAATTCCCCTTTTGAAACAAGCTGTTGAATTGGAAGATGGCTTAAATTATAATGAACCTCCTGATTGGTTTTTTTCTGTGAGACATCTTTTGGGAGATGCCCTCATGAACAACAAGGATTATGTAGCCGCTGAGGAAGTTTGCAGGGAAGATTTGCGCTATTGGCGGAAAAATGGTTTCGCACTCAATGGCCTCTATGAAAGCCTGAAAGGGCAAAACAAACTTGAGGAAGCCGAGGACATCAAGAGACAATTTGATCTAGCATGGAAATATGCTGATTCGGAATTGAAATACTCCCGCATTGACAAGAATAAAAGGAAGGATCTGGTTTTGAAAATTGACGAGAATTCTCCCAATACCTTGATCTATCTGGCAAATTCCTTCTGCTTTACAAGGTAAATTTGTCTTGACTTATAGGAGTAAGCGGGAATCTGACCACTAGTTTGTCCTCACTGATATATTTGGACCGACTTCTCGTTTTGGTCATTTTTTTTGCAAAACCACCTGACTTCTGTATTTCCAAGGAGGTTATTCTTGTGATTACCTTAATTGAATATTTTTCTGAGGTCGCTTTGACTTTACATTTATGATAATTTTTCATTCCATCTCCCTCCTTATTTTAATTTATCTTTACCAAAAGCTGTACTTTTCTCACCTTATTTCAAAAAATAAATTTATGTTTGGAGTATGCTGAATTGTCCCCAAATTCATTTGAAACCATCTATATCAAAATATCTATACTTTCCGGTATATGTCTTCATAATCTTCTATTTCAGCACTTTAGATTCCTATGCCCAAATACCACATGTAGATGCAGGCATGTTTAAGGAAGGTTTGCTAGAATTAAAATTCAAAGACGGTTGGCGGTACCAACCCGGAGACAATCCCGAATGGGCCAATCCTGATTTTGATGACAGCAATTGGTACAAGATAGATCCTCTGGACTTAAAAGCTTACCAAATGCCGGACAGCCTGTGGTCCGGGTATGGATGGTGGAGGATCACTTTTACTTCAGACCCAAAAACCATCGAAGCCATCGAAAGGCTCTATTTTTATTCTTGGGGAGCAGCGGAAATCTATCTTGACGGGGAGCTTGTGGGGACTTACGGGAATTTCTCGAAAGACCCCCAACAGGAAAAAACCTATACTCCCGACTACGCAGGTGACAGGTCATTGAAAATCACACCACAGGAATTCCACACCTTGGCCGTCAGATTTTCAAACCATCAGGCAAAAAGAAACCATCAGATCTATCGGTTTTTTTCAGAAAACTTAGGTTTTAACATCGGTTTTTCGGCTGAAGTCCGCGCACAATATTCTGACTTTCGCTATGCAAATAGCTTTGCCACGCTCTCGGTTATCGTAGTGGTGCTGTCCATCTTATTGCTTTTGCATGTGCTGCTGTATGTCAAATTCAGAAGAGAGGAACCTTACCTGGTGATTACACTCATCACTTTTTTCTTTTTATGTGCAGCCATTTGCGCCCATATTCTTCTGTTTGTCGATCTAAACGGCTTCTCCAATCCGATTTTCAGCAGTATTTTAAATTCCACCTCTTTTGGTTTGGGATATAGCCTATTGCCATATTCCCTAAGTACCCTATTTAGAATACAAAAATTCAAATGGACCAAGCATTTGGTTTGGTTGGCGCTATTTAGAACCGTCAATTACTTTGTCCATGTATTCAATTTTATTCTTTTTGATGCTACCATTATCCTTGCAGTCATTATCCTGATGGTGGTTATCATGAGGATAGCCATCAAAGAAAAAAATAAAGGGGCAATATATGTCACGTTTGGGGCCATAGGCACTTCTGTTTTCTTATTGGTCAATAGGATGATTGTCGCTGATATCATTTCGCTGAGCACTTCACTTTATTATCTTGACCTGATATTGCTGTATATCAGTTACCCATTGGGCATTTACATTTACATCACCAATCAATATGGCAGGCTTTTTCTTGCGATGGAGCAGGAAGTGCAAGATCGGACCCACCAACTCAATGCCATGATTGCCAACCTGACCCAAACCCAAAAGGAGCTTTCTTCAAAAAATGATGAAAATGTCCTGTTGCTGAAGGAAATCCATCACCGTGTCAAAAATAACCTCGAAGTCGTATCAGGTCTGTTGGCATTACAGTTTGCCAAAATCGAGGACCCCAACATGCAGGAAGTCATGTTGTCAAGTCAAAACAGGGTAAAGTCCATGGGTATTTTGCATCAGAAGCTTTATCAAAGTGAGCATTTGGCATTTATTGAAATGAAAAATTACTTTGAAAACCTCTGCGAGAATATTTTGGACTCCTACAATGAAACCGACAGGATCAAAGTAAATATCGAAATGAGTGAGCTTGAACTGGACGTGGATACTGCAGTGCCTTTGGGACTGATAGTCAATGAGCTTCTCACCAATTCCTTGAAATATGCTTTTCCTAAAGGTAAAAAAGGAAACATTGAGTTGAGTTTGAAAAATTTGACAAAAGACAATTTCCAGCTAAAAATCAGTGATGACGGAGTGGGTAAACCTTTGGATGCAAAAGCTATCGGCACCGGCTTTGGGACACAGTTGGTGGATTTGCTTACCCGACAGATAGATGGGAAATTGATACAGGATGTCAGTAACGGAACCATGATTTTGATCAATTTTGAGAGGCAGGTAACGGCCAAGGTTTAAATTGTTGGATGGTTCATTATTGGAATTCAGGAATTCCTTCAACTTGATCAAATATTTTTAGTATAGCCCCGAAGCGGGCGAAACAACCATAGCCATGGGTAAGGTGCTTACTGCATTTCATTCTTTCTCTAATCCTCATGCACTGTAACTCATATTTGAATTGGAAAAATTAGGCATTTCACGCTCAGAGAAATAGCCCCGAAGTGGGCGAAATAGAAGTAGCCATGGGTAAGGTACTGCACAAAATTTCATACTCACTCTTATCTTGATGTACCGCAGCCCATGGTATAGATTCGGATGAGTTAGGCATTTCGGTCACGAATCCCTTTAGATGGAGAATTTCAAATACCGAAATGGTTGGGAAAATCTTATTGTTTTTTTTCTACAATCCTTGTGATTAATTGACTCGCGTTTATTTCTTGTGTCACTTTTTGTCATGATACAAAAAGTAACCAATCCCGATAATTATCGGGACTAGCGAAATAATCCTCCTCCACACGGACCCCCGCCGGCCCGGAATTTCGCTTCCTCCCCACTGGTGTTTCATTATTGAGTTTATCAAAAGTATAAGATTCTACAACCTGAACACTGAATGGATTAAAGCCCCGTAGTGGGCGAAATATGAGTAGCCATGGGTAAGGTTATAAACTAAATTTAATTGTCAATCAAATCTTCATGCACCGGAGCCCATGGTATAGATTCGGATTAGTTGGGTATTTCGGTCACGAATCCCTTTAGATAGAGAATTTCAAATACCGAAATGTTTGGAGAGAATCCATTGGTTACCTTTTTTAATTGAATGAACTGCGAATTTGGATTGGAAACCATTTTTAATCCCCCTACCCCTCACCTTCACCAATTCCTCTGCACCCTCCGTGACCTTTATGGTAAATCCATCAAAACCACCTAATTGCCACTTCAAACCTTCCCTTTTTCTCCCTTGATGCAAATCATGGTTTTGGCTGATTTATGTCAGGTTTTTATCTAGTTTAACTAGATACTTTTAACACATTACTAGGATCAAATGCCCACCAAAAATACCCTGTCATGAACAACCTGAAATCCCAAACCATCCTCGAGGAAGCTGACGAAATGCTCCAAACTGCCAAAGAGGAACTCTGCAGACCCGAAGAAGATGTAGTACACTATATGGTATGTAAGCATGCCTATAAGGCAATCACAAAATTTATGGCAGGATATCTCATCAGCCAAGGACAGGCTGTCTCCCATTCAAGTTCGATCTCTGACTTATTGGACAAATGCCGCAATATCAACCCTACTTTTCAGAAACTCAACCTTGACCCGCTTTTGCGCCAAGGCAACCCTGAGGACTTGTGGATGAATACCCATACCGCAAAGGAGTTCATTGAACTTGCTTCCAAAACAAGAAACATGGTCGGCTTCGGCTGATCAGAAAAAATCGGGAATATTCCTTTAAGGATGATTCATCCTTGTGGTCTCCTCCTGATTTGATTTTTTTTCCTCCTCAAACCAATATCCTTATGCATTTCAATCTGTTGAAAAAACCATCTACTGTCATGGAAAATAAAAAAAACAACTTCAAATACCCAGGAACCAGGGTAGCGATGGATGGAAACACCGTTGCCATCATGTGTGAAAGGGAATCTTCCGATGCCGCAGGAGCCTACCCCATCACACCTTCTACCCAGATGGGTGAATATTGGGCAGAAGAGGCTGCAAAAGGCCATCTGAACATATCGGATAGGCCTCTGATTTTTATAGAGCCTGAAGGCGAACATGCCGCTGCGGCTGTTACCGCCGGCCTTTCCATGACTGGTTTGCGTTCGGCCAATTTCTCTTCCGGACAGGGTATCGCCTACATGCACGAATCACTCTATGCCGCTGTCGGCAAAAGACTCACCTACGTGCTCAATATCGGTGCCCGTGCAATGACCAAATCCACCCTCAACGTCCACGCAGGCCATGATGATTACCATGCCATCGACGATACAGGGTTTTTTCAACTGTTTGCCAAAAAAGCACAGCACGTCGCTGACCTTAATATCATTTCGCACAAAATCGCTGAGCTTGCCCTGAACCCCGGGGTTATTGCTCAAGATGGATTTCTTACCACCCACCTTATCGAGTCTCTGATGCTTCCTGAAAGGGAACTGATCAAAGAATTCCTCGGACGGCCTGATGACATCATCCCCACTCCCACTCCGGCCCAAAGGATGATTTATGGCGATACGCGTCGTAGAATCCCCGAAGTATGGGATGTGGACAATCCCATGATGGCAGGCATCGTCCAAAATCAGGATTCCTACATGCAGAGTGTCGCGGCACAGAGGCCATTTTTCTTTGACCATATCAAGGATATTACCGATCAGGCTTTTGAAGATTATTATGCCCTCACCGGCAGAAAGTATGAAAGGGTCATGACGTACAGGGCAGAAGATGCCGAATACCTGATCCTCGGACAAGGCAGTGTCGTCTCGAGTGCCGAAGCAGTGGTGGATTATTTGAGAAGAACACGGGGACTGAGAGTCGGGGTCGTTGACTTGGTGATGTTCAGGCCTTTCCCGGCGGATCTTTTGGGAAAAGTCCTGAAAGGAAAAAAAGGCGTGACGATTTTGGAAAGATTGGACCAACCGCTTTCTGAGGATTCCCCGATCATGCGGGAAGTCCGCTCCGTCATCACCAAATGCATCGAAAACGGCAACCACAAAAAAGACCTTCCCTATCCTGAACTTCCCTCTTACACTGCCGGCGAAATGCCCGCTTTGTACACAGGCTCTTTTGGTATGGGCAGCCGTGACCTTCAGCCTGAAGGCATCATCGGCGCAATAGAGAATATGTTGCCGGATGGCAAACACAAAAAGAGGTTTTACCTCTCCATTGACTTTATCAGGGAAAATGCCTTTACCCCAAAACAAAGGGAACATCAGGAAAATATACAGGAAGCCTATCCCCATGTCAAGGAACTCGCTGTCCATGGTTCTGAGAATCCAAACCTGATGCCCAAGGACGCGATCACCGTCAGGTTCCACTCTGTCGGCGGTTGGGGTGCGATCACGACAGGTAAAAACCTGGCCATGACGCTTTTTGACCTGCTTGGCTATGACATCAAAGCCAATCCAAAATATGGCTCTGAAAAGAAAGGGCAGCCGACCACCTACTACTTGGCGGCAGCTCCTGAGCCGATCACCATCAACTGCGAATATTACTTTGTCGATGTGGTGCTTTCTCCTGATCCCAATGTGTTCAAGCATACCAATGCCTTGGCAGGATTGAAAAACGGAGGTGCATTTATCATCCAAAGCGAAAGAAAGACTGCTGATGAAGTGTGGGCGGACGTTCCTAAACATTACCAAAAAACCATCATAGACAATGATATCCATGTATTCTATGTAGATGGATTCAAGATTGCAAGGGAAGAAGCCACCGACCCCGAACTCCAACTCAGGATGCAGGGGATTGCTTTCCAAGGGGCTTTCTTTGCAGCATCTCCGCTGATGAAAAAATCAGGGCTGACAGATGTCGCCCTGCTCAAAGCCATCGAAGACCAACTGCAACACAAATTCGGTGGCAAAGGTCAGCGTGTGGTAGATGACAACATGCGCGTCGTCAGAAGAGGATTTGACGAAGTCCATGAGATCAAAAACAAGGTGCTAGGAGTGCAGACCGAAAAATCCAACGGTCAACTTATTCCTGTCATCCCGACTATGCTCAAAGACGCGCCAAAAAGCCAATCCAACCTTACCGATATCCACCGGTTTTGGGAACAGACCGGAAGTTTCTACCAAAGCGGTCGAGGAAATGACAACCTCACAGATCCATTTATCGGTCTTAGTGTCATCCCGGCTGCCACATCTGTATTCAGAGACATGACAGGTATCCGGTTCGAACATCCCGAATGGATCGCCGACAACTGTACTGCCTGTGGCAATTGCTACACCATATGTCCCGATACTGCCATTCCAGGATTGGTCAGTGAACTCTCAGATGTGCTAGATACTGTTTTGAAAAGGGTAAAAAGAAACCATGACAAACTGGAGTTTCTACCCAAAACTGTGAAGCAGATTGAACCAAAAATCAGGGCACTTTTCAATGAAGACCACAAAGGCGTCACTGTCAACATGCTCATCAACGAAGCCATAGACCAGGTTTTGGAAACTGAGAAAAAGGATTCTCTTCTGAGAGTTGAACTAGGATGGTTCAGGGAAGAATTGGGAGATTTTCAATTTGCCCTAACCCGACCTTATTATGACCTCCACGAAAAAAAGCAACCAAACAGCGGCGGTTTGTTCAGCATCACCATCAATCCCAACACCTGCAAAGGCTGTATGGAATGCGTGAAAGTCTGTAACGACGATGCTCTCAAAGTGGTCAAGCAAACAGACGATTCCATTGCAAGATTGAGAGAAGAATGGAGCGTATGGTCCGACCTTCCCAATACGCCAAAGAAATATAACCGCATCGACGATCTCGAAGAGAAAATCGGTCCACTTGAAACCATCCTCCTTGACAAAAATGCTTACCAGAGTTTTGCGAGTGGTGACGGGGCATGTTTGGGTTGCTCGGAGAAATCAGTCGTCCACCTCTTTATGGCTACTGTCGAATCCCTGATGCTTCCCCGTGTTGAAAAACATGTGTCTTATCTTGAAGGCTTGATAGACAAACTGGAAAAGCATATCCAAAGCAGGCTAATGAAATCCATGAACCTCATGGATACTGACCTGATGTCCAAAATCGTCTCAGAAACCCATGGCACTGACCTGACCATCTCAGGCATTGCAAGCAGGATGGAATCAGAAAGGGGAACAGACCCTATCGATCCGGATTGGTTGACAAACACTACCAATATCCTTTCAGGACTGAAAAGCCTTCTCTGGAGATACACTGGAGGAACCACCGGAAAAGGCCGATCCAGCATGGGTATGACCAATTCGACAGGCTGTACCTCGGTATGGGGAAGTACTTATCCCTACAATCCATATCCATTCCCTTGGGCAAACCACTTGTTCCAAGACAGTACCTCCTTGGCGATGGGGATCTTTGAAGGCCATATGGCAAAGATGTCAGATGGCTTCAAACTGATCCGAAAAGCCGAAATGGAGCTCAAAGGAAATTACAATCCCAAAGAACAAAGAGATTTCTTCACCTACTTCAATTGGGAGCAATTCACAGACGAAGAATGGAAATTGTGTCCTCCGGTAGTAGCCTTGGGCGGTGACGGTGCGATGTATGATATCGGATTCCAAAACCTATCCAGGATGATGGCTTCCGGCAAACCTATCAAAGTCATCGTGGTCGATACCCAAGTGTACTCCAATACCGGTGGACAGGCCTGTACCTCAGGATTTATCGGGCAGGTTTCTGACATGGCGCAATATGGTAAAGTCTGGAAAGGCAAGTCCGAACCGAGAAAAGAAATCGGCCTCATCGCCATGGCGCATAGAAATACCTATGTGATGCAGGGAACTTTGGCCAATACAAGCCACATGATCGAAGGATTTATCGAAGGTTTGCTGACCAAGCGTCCGGCACTGTTCAACCTCTACACTACCTGCCAACCCGAACATGGCGTGGCCGATGACCTCGGTGCACATCAGGCGAAGTTGGCGATGGAATCAAGGGCCTACCCGATTTTCAGATACAATCCTGACAAAGGAAAAACACCTCAGGAAGCATTCGACTTGGATGGAAACCCTGCCATGGATCAATTGTGGCCAACCTATGAGTTGAAATACATCGAAGGTGGCAGGCCAAAAACCATGACCGTGGCCATGACTTTTGCAGATTTTGCGATCACCGAGGCAAGGTTCAGGAAGCATTTCCGAAAAGCCCCAAGAGACACTTGGAATGAAAACATGATCGTCTTGTCCGAATTCCTCGAAATGGACAAGAGTGCCCGAGAAGGAAAATTCCCTTATATCTGGGCTGTTGACCAAAAGCAACTGCTCAGCCGAGTTTTGGTAGCCAAACCGATGGTAGAATCCTGCGAAGAGCGCCGTGATTTTTGGATCATGCTTAGGGCCATTGCCGGAGTTTCCGATACCAAAGAACTTCCTAAAGAAGATGTGGAAAGCAAAGTCCGCGCTGAAGTAGTCAGCAGGATTGCAAGAGGCTTGATGAAAATGGCCGGAGATGACGGCGCAGGTATCATGGACTTGGTACAGGAAGAACCAAAGGCAAATGTCAATGGCGCTCCAAAAGCTGCTGCCACAGGTGACGCTATGGCACCTTGGATCGAAACTGAACTTTGCACTTCCTGCGATGAATGCACCAAGCTCAATCCAAACATATTCGCCTACAACAACGACAAGAAAGCCTTTATCAAAAATCCAGAAGGCGGAAGCTACATGGACCTGGTCAAAGCTGCTGAAAAATGCACTGCAGGTGTAATCCATCCGGGATTGCCTGCTGACAGGAATTTTGCCGATGCTGAAAAATGGGTCAAAAGGGGAGAAAAATTCAACTGATACCGTGCTGAATCTTCAATCACATACCTTCCGACACGGGGTTCATCCCCCGGAAAACAAAGAGGAGACAAATAAATTGCCCATCCGGCAGTTTCCTTTCTCTCCTCTGATCATCCTTCCCATGCAGCAGCATATCGGAGCTCCTTCGCGCATCATTGTGAAGGAAGGCCAGGAAGTGGTGAGGGGGCAACTTTTGGCAGAAGCCAATGGCTATATGTCCGTGCCGGTTCATGCTCCTGTTTCAGGAAAAATCAGAAAAATAGCCAAAGTCCCTGTCATATCCGGACAGATGACAGAAGGCATATACATCGAGACTTTCCACTTTTCGGGACAGGAAGTCATTGAAGGCGCTCCGATAGCCTTTGACAAAGCAAACCCCGAACAAATCCTCAAAGGCATCCAAGACGCCGGGATTGTGGGTTTGGGAGGTGCGGCATTTCCCACCCATGTCAAACTCAAAATCCCGGAAGGAAAGGTCTGCGACCATCTGATCATCAACGGCATCGAATGCGAGCCTTACCTGACCACTGACCACCGTGTCATGCTCGAGCAGGCCAATGATATCTACACAGGTATCCGCTATCTGATCAAAGCCACAGGGGCCAAAGAGGTCATCATTGGCATTGAAGGAAACAAGCAGGATGCTGCAGACCATTTGTCCAAACTCATTCCTGCAGACCTTCCTGTGAGGGTACAGGTAGTTCCTGTCAAATATCCCCAAGGGGCCGAAAAAATGCTGATCACTTCTTTGCTCGGCAAGGAAGTTCCTTCAGGAGGCCTACCGATAGATGTGAAAGCTGTCGTGGTCAACGTGGCCACCACTGCTGAGATTGGCAGGCTGCTGCCGCATGGTCAGGGAATCCAAGAGCGGGTGATTACGATCACCGGTCCGGGAGTGAAGAAAAAAGGCAATTACCTGATCCCCGTCGGAACACCTTTGCGGTATGTTCTCGAGCAGGTCGGCGCAGCCGAAAACATCAGTGAAGTCTATATGGGCGGTCCGATGATGGGCGTTGCTGTTTCCAACCTGGATATTTCCATTGTCAAAGGAACATCAGGTATTGTGGTTTTTGGGGAGGACAATATCCCGAAAACAGAAAAAATATTTCCCTGCATCAAGTGTGGGGCCTGTGTGGATGCCTGTCCCATTTCTTTGAATCCATCGAAATTGGGCATTTTGGCAAAGTCAGAAGGGTATGATACCATGGCCGAGGAATTCCATTTGATGGATTGCTTCGAATGCGGCTCCTGTTCCTTTGTCTGCCCGTCCAATATCCCGCTTGTACAGTATTTCAGGCTGTCCAAAGGGATCATCAGAAAACGCAACGCCGAAAAAACTGCCAAAGCCAATGTTTAGCAAAACCCTACATATCAGCACTTCTCCGCACATCCGACAAGGAATGAGTACGGATATGATCATGCGGAATGTGGTCTATGCCATGATGCCACTTGTCATATTTGCAGTAGTTTCATTTGGTTTGAATGCACTTTTGGTCATCATCACCGCAGTCGCTTCGAGCGTCTTGACAGAACATGCCCTTTGCCGTTGGTCAGGAAAATCCTCTACTGTTTCGGATTGGTCGGCAGTCATCACAGGCATTTTGCTGGGACTGACATTGCCCCCGATCTTTCCGCTTTGGATGACATTCCTCGGAGGGGTCGTTTCGATCGCAATAGGAAAGTTTGTATTTGGAGGATTGGGCAGCAATGCCTTCAATCCGGCTTTGGTCGGAAGGGCTTTTTTACAAGCCGCATTTCCGGTCGCCATCACAACTTGGCATCCCTCCTTTTTGGAAGGAAGATTCTACAGCATTTCAAAGTCAGTAGCCGCTTTCCCGTTTTCTACCCCTGTGGTAGATGGGATTTCGGGAGCTACTCCCCTATCGGCTTTCAAGTTTGACAAAGTCACAGCGGATACAGCAGACCTTGCTTTTGGATTCATCAGCGGATCCTCGGGAGAAACTTCTGCTGTCCTGATCATTCTCGGAGGAATCTATTTGGCAGTAAGGAAAATGATGAACTGGAGAATTCCCGTCGCCATTCTTACTACAGTATTTGTCTTAAGCGGAATACTTTATCTCATTGATAACCAGACCTATCCTTCACCTCAATTCATGCTCTTTTCCGGTGGATTGATGTTGGGTGCGGTCTTTATGGCAACGGATATGGTCGGTTCGCCGATCACTTCAAGAGGTGTGGTTATTTATGGCGCTTTTATCGGACTGATAGTCGTCGTCATACGGATTTGGGGCGGACTTCCCGAAGGTGTGATGTATGCCATCCTACTGGGAAATGCACTTACCCCACACATTGACAACCTGATCAGGCCAAGGGTTTACGGTACCAAAAAGACCAAATCATGAGCGCAAACAAAACCATATCGACCCAACCCAACCCCACCGAAGGCAGCAAGAAAATGCTGATCGCGATGGTAGGCATCGGGGTTATCTGTGCTTTGCTCATTGTCTTGAGTTATGAAGGCACCAAAGAAAGGATCGAAATCCTCAAGGCAGAAGCACTCGAAAAAGCAGTATTCAAAGTTGTGCCGGGGATCTCAAAGACAAGAATTTTTGAATTGACGGCAGAAGGAACATTCGTGCCCTCAGATGGAAAAGACAGGAGCAAGACCCTTGTCTATGCAGGTTATGACGATTCGGATGTCTTCAAAGGTATCGCCATCGAAGCAAGCGGACAGGGCTATGCAGACATCCTCCGTATCCTGTATGGCTATGACCCGGAGACGCAAACTGTGGTAGGATTTTATGTTTTGGAAAGTAAAGAAACGCCGGGATTGGGAGACAAAATCGAAAAGGATGAAACCTTCCTCGCCAATTTCAAAGCACTGACATTGGCACTAGCAGAAGATTTGAGTAAAATTCAAAACCCTGTCGTGCCTGTGAAATCAGGCATGAAGAAAAACCCATGGGAAGTGGAAGGCATCACGGGTGCCACCATTTCGTCCCGTGCCATCGGCAATATCATCGGCGAGAGTTCAGTAAAGATGATCCCACTGATTTATAGCCAAAAAGAGACTTTCAAATCGGCACCAAACCCCGAATCCAAATGACACCAACAAAAATCGCAGACTTGAAAGCTGTTCCCAGCACCACCGATGAATTCATCAAAGGGCTGTGGCGTGAAAATCCTGTCTTTGTGCAGGTTTTGGGGATGTGTCCGACATTGGCAGTTTCCAACTCCGCCATCAACGCACTTGCGATGGGATTGGCCACGGCTTTTGTATTGGTGATGTCAAACATCCTGATCTCCTCGCTCCGCAATTTTATCCCGAAGCAAGTCCGAATGGCCTCTTATATCCTGATTATCGCCACTTTCGTCACGATAGTAGAATATGGCATTCAGGCCATCAGCGTGGAATTACACAAGAATCTTGGGGCATTCATTTCTCTGATCGTCGTCAACTGTATCATCCTGAGCAGGGCTGAAGCCTTTGCCTCCAAAAATACCATCTGGAAATCGGCCATAGATGGCTTGGGAATGGGATTGGGATTTGTACTTGCCTTGTCCTGCCTTGGAGCTGTCCGGGAAATTTTGGGAAATGCCAGCATCTTCGGGATCACGGTTTTACCGGAATCCTTTCAGGAATGGATCATCATGATCCTTCCGGCAGGTGGCTTTTTCACTTTGGCCTTTTGGCTTTTCCTTTTCAATTATTTTAAACTTAAAAAAGCAAAAGCATGAAATCTGAATCCCTTTGGTACATTTTCATCAATGCGAGTCTGATCAACAACTTTGTGCTCGCCTATTTTCTCGGAATCTGTCCCTTTCTCGGAGTTTCGGGAAAAATGGAAACTGCCACAAAAATGGGCGCTGCCGTGACCTTCGTGATGATCATCAGTTCAATCTGTGCTTTTGGTATCAATAAGTTATTGACAGCCATCAATGCGCCTTTTCTATTGCTCATCAGCTACATCGTCGTCATTGCCGCCACTGTTCAGCTGGTGGAAATGGTCATCAAAAAAATGAGTCCGGCGCTCTTTCGTTCCTTGGGGATTTTCCTCCCTTTGATCACGACCAACTGCGCCATATTGGCCGTAGCGCTGTTTCAGACAGCCAAAGGATATAGTTTCTTCGGCAGTCTAGCCTTCGCATTTGGAGGGGGAATTGGTTTTACCCTTGCTCTGATCCTAATGGCGGGAATCAGGGAGCAACTTGATTTTGCCGATGTGCCAAAAGTCGTCAGAGGTACCGTGATCACTTTGCTGATCGCGGGGATCTTGTCATTGACATTTATGGGATTTTCGGGATTGGGATCTTAGGGTTCAGTTAGCTGTATTCAGTTAGTAGTGGTCAGTAAATGGTAAGAAGTAGAAGGTAAAAAGTAAAAGGTAAAAAGGGGGAAGTGGGAAGTAACGAGTGGTCAGTAAATGGTAAGAAGTAAAAGGTAAAAAGTGGGAAGTAAGAAGTGGGAAGTTTGACCGATGTCAGATGACCGATGAAGGTAAGAAGTAGACAGTAAAAAGGACAGTAAGCAAATACAAAAATGGAAACAGTTTGGAGTTTTGTGATCGGGATTTTGGGATTGGTGGGGATGATGCTGCTTTGGGTGTTGGTCCAATCCCATTGGCGAAAAACCTTCTCTGAAAACATCTCAGATGAAGATGTCCTCGCAGAAAGAAGAAGCTGCGGCAATTGTGGCTGTGTGAAGGTGTGTGAGAGGAAGAGTAAACAGTGATCAGTAGGCAGTTTGCAATTTCTCAGTCCTCGGTCGACAGTCGACAGTCCACGGTGATCAGTAAGCAGTTTTCAGTAGGCAGTGGGTAGTATTCAGTGGGCAGTTTTCAGTCCACGGTCCATGGTCGACGGTCGACGGTAGTGTAGTGTTCAGTGGTCAGTTTACTGCGGTCAGTTTACAGTGGTCAGTATTCAGGGGACAGTCGACAGAGAATAATTGAAAGTAGATAAAAAGAATAAGAATTGAAGAAAACGGGCAGTGGACAATGGACTGTCGACCGTTGACAAATAACCATTAACCAAAAAATAAATGACTTTGGTCTGTGGACTATGGACTAACGTCAATAAACCATAATAACGGGCTGTGGACTATGGACTATGGACCGTGGACTTTCATTCAATAAGAGCAAACTAAATAGTAAAAACCAAACTTCTAAATAGCACAACAATGACCTACTTATCAGATCTCAATACAAAAACGCAATACAAAGCCAAAGTCAGGAAAACCAAGCGCCTGACTCCTGCCAATACAGAGGAAATCCGTGAAATCATGCTTGAGGTGGAGGATCCTGAATTCCAATGTCAGGTTGACCAAAGCTTTGGCGTGCTCGTGAAGCATGCCAGCGAATTTGGAAATGAATACCACCACCGCCTCTACTCTGTGGCCGATATTCCTTCCAAAAAAGATGGTAAAACACAACTCACCATGTTGGTCAAAAGATGCTCCTATGTGGATGACTTCAACGGCGAACTGTACCAAGGCGTAGGCTCTAGCTACCTCTGTGATAGGGAAGTTGGCGATTTCATCACCGTGACAGGGCCTTTTGAACTGCCATTCAAAATCCCTGCAGACAAAAATGCCAACCTGATCCTGATCGGAATGGGAACCGGCATTGCACCGTTCAGGGCTTTTGTGAAGCATATTTATGCAGATGTGAAAGACTGGAAAGGAAAGATCCGATTGTTCTACGGCGCAAAAAGCGGTTTGGAACTCCTGTACCTCAATGACAAAGATGGCGACCTGACGAGCTACTATGATGAAGCCACTTTCGAAGCCTTCAGTGCTTTGAGCCCAAGGCCACATTGGGAAGATCCTATCTCCTTGGATGCAGCGATCGAGGAAAGGGCTGAAGAGGTTTTGGAAATGCTCTCCTACAGCAATACCTACATCTACATCGCAGGATATGAAAAAGTCAAAGAAAACCTCAACAAGGCTTTTATCAATATCATGGGTTCAAAGGAAAAGTGGGAAAACAGAAAAGCAGAGCTGATCGCAGGGAAGAAGTGGGCGGAGGTGATCTACTAATGAGGTGAATCTGAAAATGAGTCCACGGTCCACGGTCGACAGACCACAGTGGATTAGTTGAAAGTAGATAATAGATATTAATTGATATTGGATATTAAGGGATATTCTACAGGAAGACAGGAGACGGAAGACGGAAGTTTGGTGGTATTTAGTCCACGGTCAACAGTCAATAGTCCACGGCTGGATTGGCCAAAAGTATATAATAGATACTAATGGATATTGGATATTTATGGATATTAAATAAATGGGGCATCATCCCAAATTCCTTATTCTGAATTAGATATTAATGGATATTGGATATTGATGGATGCTTGATAAGCGAAACTTTCATCTGATATCCCCTATTCTATGCTTCTGACGCTTGATATTAAGAACAAGAATTGAAGTCCAAATGATGCGGCCATGGACCGTGGACTATGGACCGTGGACCTTTTCCCAATAACCATTAACAAATAACCACACACCAAATGACCATCATAACAGCCTTACTCGCACTCGGCGGACTGACGCTTCTCTTGGCACTGATGCTGATCGTGGCCAATACCAAACTCTATGTCTATGAGGATCCAAGGGTAGATGAGGTCGAAAGCATGCTTCCCCACGCCAACTGCGGTGCCTGCGGGTATCCTGGATGCCGGCCTTTTGCGGAAGCCTTGGTCAAAGGAGATATGCTACCAGGAAAATGTACCGTCAGCAGTGAAGATGGCCGAAAAGCCATTGCTTCCTACCTCGGCGTAGATGCAGGTGCGGAAGAAAAACGGGTGGCAAGATTGGCTTGTGCGGGCGGTATCAATGTCGCCGTCAACCGTGCCAAATATGAAGGTCTGTCAAGTTGCCGGGGTGCAGCCCTGATTTCGGGCGGTGGCAAGGGATGTTCCTGGGGTTGTCTCGGACATGGAGACTGCGAGACGGTCTGCGATTTTGATGCGATATCGATGAATGAATTTGGGCTTCCCGTGGTCGACGAAGCCAAGTGTACCGCCTGCGGAGACTGTGTGGAAGTGTGTCCCAAGGACCTTTTTTCACTCCATCCCATCAGCCAAAGGCTTTGGGTGGCCTGCAAAAGTCAGGAAGCAGGCGACGGCGTTCTCGAAGACTGCGAAGTCGGCTGTACCGCCTGCGGCAAATGCGCCATGGATGCACCCGATCTCATTACCATGAAGTACAACCTTCCGGTAATCAACTATTCCGGAAGACATCAGACACAGCTTCCCATCCAACGCTGCCCTACCGGTGCCATCGTATGGTTGGATGAAAAAGCAGGTCCCATCAAAGGCCCCGAAGCCAAAAAGATTATACGGAAGGGGAAATTGAGAATGGGGGAAAGTTGAGTTATTTCATGGTAGATTCGAATTTGTCAATTCGCCATGGTCAGTGTCGTCACTGACCATTTTTATGCCATACTGAGATCACTGTATATTTTAGCACAACTTGTCCTGCTTCTGCATAAGTTCAATTAGATTTTTTTGTGGGCATAGGAAATCGATCCCAAAATTTTACAGCTACTTTTTTTCTTAGCAAAAAAAGTAGCCAAAAAAGCCAAGACGGCGGAATCCTATCCACGCACAAGGCCGGGGCCGGCCCGGTCCGCCGTCATTCCTCCCCGAATTGAACAAATGAGGTTCAGTTTTAATAAGAAAATTCCGAAATTAGTCGGTACGTGCAACGAAACGGATACCCATAATAATTTAAAACAATGGGAAGAATTAAAAAGGAATTATTATGGAAACTAAAGAACAGCTGAAAGACGAGCGGGATAGAATAGTAAAAGGCCTAGAAGAAACCTATAGAAGGCTTATCGAATTTAAAAAGCAAAAGAACAGTCCGATGATTGTGGTTAGGAATGGTAAAATTGTAGCCGTTGACCCAAATGAAATAATGCCAACAGTATTATATAAGCGTAATGGTGGGATTAACGGCTAAAAATAGCGCATTTTATTTTTTAATTCACTTGTCCTTGAGAAGGATGAAAAAGCAGGTCCCATAGCCAAAAAATCATACGGTTATAAATTCTCCCTAACCTCAAGGGCTCATCAGCGTGGCCCCAGAAGTAACTCAAGGGTAACTCAGACACGGAGTATCCCTACCTCAGACACGGAGTATCCCTAGCTAGGACACGGAGTATCGGTAAGGGAAGGGTTACGGAAGGTATACTTAAGTATAGGGGAAGGATAACGTTGCTATAGATGGGGAGAGTCGTTGGGTGGGCTTGAATGATTCTTATTCTCCCCTACCGGTGCCATCTTATGGCTGGATGAAAAAGCAGGTCCAATAAGCCAAAAAAAGCATCCGTAAGGGCAAGCTGAAATTAGGGGAATTTAGGCTCAATTCAAACTGGAAATTTTAAAGTCCTCAATTTTATCCAGAATTAAAGTCTAACTTTAAAGATATGTACTTGTTGAAAACCATCTTTTTTATTTTATGTATCGTAGTGACAATGCCAAAGATCCAGGCACAGCATCACATCAAATTCCCCGATTATACTAAATCTTTACTATTGGAGTCAAAAGTTGATACAACAGCCAATGTTAACTTTGCCGACTTTGATGGCGACGGTCATCTTGATATTCTTTTGGTAAAAGGAAGGCATTGGCCCATAATTGACAAGGTTCTTCTTGGAAACGGGCGGGGTGAAATAAAAAACGCTTATGATCTTAGTGATATAGCAGACCGGTCATATACCGGTGGTGTGGCTGATTTCAATGGGGATGGATTTCAGGATATTGCTGTAAGCAATGATTCCCCAAATCGAAAATTGGTTTACTTCAATGATGGGAAAGGTAATTTTACAATAGGATCTGAATTTGGTCTTCCTAAATGGCCAACACGGAATTTATCCATCGCCGATATCAACAAAGATGGATTGCCTGATATTATTTTGGCAAACAGAGGTAATTCTTCAAGCTCAAATTACATCTGCCTAAACAAAGGAAAAGGACAGTTTGATGCAGATTGTATCTCATTTGCTCCTTATCCTTCCACCACCATAACTCCTTTTGATCTGAATCATGATGGATATATTGATTTGATCGTCCCTCATCGAAACGGTGGTCAGAGTTATGTATATCTTGGAAGTTCGGATATGACTTATTCGGACAACCAACGCATTCCATTTGGAACATCGGATGCAACCATCCGTGTAGCTGCTGCTGAAGATTTTGATGGTGATGGTATACTAGATATCGTAGCTATAGACGAAAACAAAGGAGTAACGCTCTATCTTGGTCAAAGAGGTCAAACTTTTTCTGCAGGTGTTTCTATAGCTGATTCAAAAGTCATTCCCTACGCATTAGCGGTTTCGGATATGAATAATGATGGAAAAATTGATATCATCGTGGGACATGTAGGAGCGCCATCTATAGTGTTTTTTAATGATGGGACAGCTCGAAAATTTACATCCATTCCCTTTGGTGATTCAATGGGTACAGTATATGGATTGGCAGTCGGTGATTTTAATGAAGACGGAATGCCGGACATCGCTGCTGCACGGTCAGAGGCTCCAAGTGTATTATATTTTGGTAACATACTATCAAAATAAAGCTTTAGCCAATTGGGAATTTAGGCCCGATCCAAACTGGAAATTTTATAAATCCTTATTTTTCCCAACGAATTTTTTCAATCCAAATTTAGGTCAATGGATTGGTTTTATAGGTTTTTAGTTATATGTTTAGGGAGGTTAAAACCCTGTATGATTTGGATTAAATAGGTTTATTAAAATTTAAAAACGCTTAAACTAAATAAATGGCAGATAACAGACCAGACTTTTCCAAGTATTTGGCACATTTCACAACCGCAAGAAAGCCTGTTGCTGCTGATAAAGGAAATCCAGCAGTTTCAGTTTCAAAAGGAAAGGATGCTTATCAAAGACTTATATCTATTTTAGATCAAAAAAAAATTGTTGCCTCAAATTTACCTTGGACAGGTAGGCAAGCAGTATGTTTTACAGAATGTCCTTGGTCGAGCCTTATTGATCATTCCAAAGCATATTCGCCTTATGGAATTGGTTTCAGTAAACCTTTCATTTTTGGTACCGGAGGTGGGCCTGCCTATTACGTTCGAAAAGACCATTGGGACAAACAAGAATGGGATAACCATATACAAACTTTTGTTACTCCATTTTGGCCTATCTATAGGACAAAAAAGCAAAAAGATAATATTAAATTTTCTACGGTTGACTATACCCACGAACGTGAATGGAGAGTTCCTCACGACCTCGTCTTTGAATATAACCAGATTGAATTTATAGTTGTGAAAAACTATGAAGACATGGCTAAATTTCCACAAAACCTAAAAGATGCAATTGGACGTGAAAAATTTATAATAATGGAAATTTACACGAATATTGAAAAATTATGGCCTGTTCATAATTTAGGTCAGTGATTAGATAAATACCCCCTAATCGGTGTATTATAGCGATTAATGGTGGGACTGGGTGGTGGTTTGTAATTCCACACCCCTAGGTATAGAATAACGTTTGGTTTGTTTGGACTGGGTGGGATTTGTAATTCCACCCCACTCTGGAATCATTTAAGCATTGAAACCAAAGAATAAGATAAATATTCTCAACAATAGAAATCAGTCTACTTTAAATTAACTGTTCGTTGTTAAAGCGAAACGATTATTTATAAACTCACTTCTACATCCTTTGGATTTTTGTGCTTATTTGGAAAATTAATAATAAGAGATGAAGCCTTTGAAATTGAAGTTTAAAATACAATTACATAATCATGAAAATGAAACCCCCAACCAAATTAAGGGACCAGGGTTTCATCGATTTTTACCCAATGGTAGGTATGATAGAATTGAGTGTAAATTATCAAAACTCAATGGCAAAATATCATTTTGGTTTGAACAGCGAGGTGTTTTGTATGAAAATTTCATTAGGTATGATCCAGAAAAAAAACTTAAAGAAAAGCAAGTTATATCTAGACAAGGGATTCTCGATGGTGGGGAACTTTTTGGCGAATTAGAATTGCTCAATCTTTCGGAAAATGTATATGCAGCACTATCAAATAATAGTTTTGGAAATCATGACTATATATCTTTAGGAAAAAAGGTGGTAAATGAAATTACTGAACATTCAATTCTTTTCATAAACATACTAAGAAATGTTTTCAAACAATATTGGATTAGCGAATTAGAAGTTTGGGATTCTCAATCAAAATCATTAGGAGCTTACTGTAAATGGAATTTGTCTTTGAAATTTTCATTAAACAATGGTAGAACTTGGTCAGAATTTATCCCAGATGCTGAAAAACATATTTTAAAATTTGATTCTCAGATATCATTTAATTATTCAGGTTTTATTTCAAAGAGTGATTGGCTTTTAATTAAAAAACTTTTTCTAGCAGGCTATGAAACCTCGATAGCTTCTGTTTTTATTTCTAAAGCCCACGAAACCTGCCAAAATGGAGATCTTAAAAATGCTTTCATCGGAGCCGTGACAGCTCTTGAGATTGCACTTGAGCAGAAAATTAAAAAAAATCCGAATCTCAGTAAAATAGTTTTAGAAAGTATCCAAAGCTTTAAATCGTTACCTCTAAAAAGTCAGTTTGGAATCTTTGCTTTAGAGCTAAAAAGTTTGGAATCTTCAGAAATCGAAACGTCAATTCAGGCTATCAATATTAGGAATAAAGTTGTCCATGATGGATATGTACCTTTAAAATCAGAGACTTTAATTCTCTATTCACTTTTAACCTCCATATCAAAAATAATTGGTGAACCTGTAACCAAGTTCCCCTCAAATAAAGGTCAAAATGCAATTCAGAGCATTGATAATTGGGAAAAAAAAGATGACCTCTGCTAGGGCTAACATAGCTTCTTGTGCTACCACTTGGTGGATGTCTATAGCTATCGGCATGTAATTCCACCCTAAAGGTGCCATCGTTTGGTTGGATGAAAAAGCAGGCCCCGCCTAGGTGTAATTTAACGTTTGATGCTACGACTGGGTGGGATTTGTAATTCCACCCTTTTATCCTTCCAATTTGTAATTGGATTCAAAAAAGAAAGCTATAATCGAAAAATAATTTTTGGTTAATTGAAATGCAAATTCTTATGCTCAGAACCATCCTAATTCCCGTTGCTTTTTAAATTGAAATATTGATAATTAATCCTCAGATTTTATGATCGAATTAGAGCAATCAATTGAAAATACACTAGAGACTTCTGATTTATCAGAAATAAATATCGATCTAGCTGAAGTAACATTAGATTTATTTTTGAATGATGGTGTTTTAAAAGATTTACCTATTGTTAGCTCAATAATGGGTTTTGTTTAAATGGGGATAAAAACCCAAGAATGGCTATTTTTAAAAAAAATACTAAAATTTTTTACTCAATTAGATTCAACTACAAAAAAAGAAAGGTCAGATTTTATTTCAAAGGTTGAAAGAAATGAGATATATAATAAAAAGGTGGGATTAGCTATCTTGTTAATACTCGATAAGTTGGAAGACCTTGAAAAGCCTGAAATTATTGGAAAGTTGTTTGCAGCTAGTGTAAAAGGTGAAATTGATTACCAAATGTTCTTACGGTTATCTTACCTAGTGCAAAAACTCTTTATTCCTGATTTAAATTATTTGAGGAAAATTAATGAAGGTTCTGAAGTTGATTTTGAGAAGCAAGAAGAACTATATCTATCCGGATTTATGCTTACTTTAGAATCAGATGGGGTAAATTTTGATGGTAGAAGTGACCTGGGTATCAGCCCTTATACAAAGATTCTTTTAAGTATAATTGATAAAAAATAAACATCCACGGTGGATAGATCATTTGATGAAGGATTCGTGAATTTCCAAATCCAAGATCACATTCAGACTTTTTAAGGATTCCAAATTTCTTTTTCAATAGCCCCCAGCCTGCGTGGAAACTCAATGATTGTCCCCTTCTCTGTTTATTTGATAGCTTAAGGGTTCCCGTAATCCAAAAACTGGCTGCCATCAATTTTTTAACGTTAAAACCCAACACAGATCTTCCGCTTTTTACCTATCTTGAACATTTTATTGAATTCCTTCACCTGCACTGCGTTAACATCCCGATCCATTATGCTCAATTCTAAAAGAACAAGAAAGCTAAAATGAAAGAATCTATAAAACAATCAATTAAAGATACAAACATGCATTTTTCAATTGCGTGTTTATATGTTGATGGGGAATGTGACACGCATTTAAGAAAAAACGTGGAACCTGGATACTATTTTTTTAATGAATGGTGTGAGTTAAAAGACGGAAAAGTAAGTCTTTCAGAAATTAGACGTCCCGAAGAGAATTTTTTTGTTAGCAATATTAGTATTCAAGCTATAGTTGGCAAAAATGGAAGTGGAAAGAGTTCTATACTTGAATTAATGTACAGAATAATCAATAATCTTACGTTTCATCTTGTAAAAAAACAGAAAAGACGAGCAGCAGAAGTTTTATATCATATTGAAGGATTAAATGCAGATTTATATTTTGTTAAAGGAAACACACTAGGCTCAATAATTTGCAAAGGTGATTTTATTGGATTTTGTTTTGGCGATTATAAAATTTCATTCGGGAGTAAAAGATCTGATTTTTCAGATTTTACATTTCATGAGAATATTAAAAATGAAGAGCTAATTGAAATAGGCAAAATGTTTTTCTATTCAATAGTAACTAACTATTCCTTGCAATCATTTATAGATTTTGATTATAAAACGGAACGATCTACTAGATTTCAATCAAATGAGAAAAGTGGAATTGACTCTAGTGCAATTTGGATTAATAGTTTATTTCATAAGAACGATGGTTACTTAACTCCAATAGTACTTAATCCTTACAGGCATAATGGTACTATTGATTTAAGAAAAGAATACCAACTTACTAACTCCCGTTTATCGTCAATTCTAATAGAATCTAAACGAAATAAAAGAGAATTTATTGAAGGCTATCAATTAAACAGTATTGAATATAAATATGAGCCTTTAATTATTTTATCAAAGTTTAACTACGAAAAAAATAAGAATATAAATTTGGAGGACCTTATTTTAAAATTTTTAAACCTAGATAAGAGAAGTTTTACATCTATAATATTAAGAGAATATGGTTTGAAATCAAACCCATCAGAAGTTGAACCGCATATTGTTTCTAAGATCTATTTGGTGTACAAAACACTTAGCATTGCGTCTAAATATCCTAGTTTTAGTAGTTTTAATAGATTTGATAATATTAGTAAATTTGAAGATATTGCTGATGATAATGATGAAAGAGATTTAATTGCACTAGTAAAAGAAATAAAAAAATATAAGTCTCATATTACTTTAAAAATTAGACAAACCTTAAAATATCTTGATTGGTCGCATCAAAATCTCAGCACACCACTTCAACCAGATTTTGATTTTACCTATAATGAGTATGTTGAGAGATTGGTTTTAAATAAGCCACTAAAAGGACTTGATGAAATAACTGAACATTTACCGCCACCTTTTTTTAGCTTCAATATAAAATTAGAAAAGACTAACCTAGAAGATGGCAAACCTAATGTACCTATTTTATTCCAAAGAATGAGCTCTGGCGAAAGGCAGTTCATTTATACAATGAGTACTTTTGTTTACCACATCAAAAACATTTTATCAATTCAACAAAGTAACCGTGTTAGATATCGAAGTATAAACTTAATACTTGATGAAGTTGAATTATGCTTTCATCCCGAATACCAAAGGTTGTTTGTTGATAATTTGATAAGGACGATACAACGTCTAAAACTAAATACACATTGTTCATTTAATATTATAATTGCAACTCATTCGCCTTTTGTTTTATCAGATATCCCAATGTGTAATATATTGCACCTCAAAAATGGTATTGTACAAAGTAAAGAACAATTCAAGAATCCATTTGGCGCAAACATTAATGATATTCTTTATCAAAGTTTCTTTTTAGAAAACGGATTTATTGGTGAATATGCGCGAAAAAAAATATTAAAGGTTATTGAACAACTAAATAAACCCCTTCAATCAATAATTAATGAAAAGGAAAATATAAAAGAAACAATTTCATTCGTTGGTGAACCACTTATTCAAAAACAATTACAAAGCTTATACAATGAGAAATTTAATGAGCAAGATGAAAAAGATATTGTTATTGAGAAATTAAGAAAAGAAATTGAACAATTACAAAAAAGATAATGAGAAGAATCTTTATAAGTTCTAATATTTTACAATTAGCAGAAGATTATAAAAATAATCTTTTTAAAAAGAGAAACGCTAACTTTAATAAACCTATTAACAGCGATGGGATTTCTGGCAATTTAATTGAATTGGAACATTTTCTTAGGTTTGATTGTGTTCTTCCATTGTATGCGGATTATGTGCAAACAATAATTGATAATTATTCTGAGATAATTACGCTTCAGCCAAATGATTTTCAAAAATACAACAATGATAATTTCAACTTAACTCAAGAAAATTTAGCCACCACAGTTACTCCACCAGCCGGAAATACAAGATTTGAGAGAAAGCAATTATATGATTTGATTTTGGACGCGATGCGTTATGATGCAGTACGCGACAAAGAGTATCTGTCATACATTAAAAAAATTGGAATTAAATCCTGCATATATTGCAATGCCCAATTTTCAATCACTACAGAAGCAACCAATGGTCGGCTTTCAGGTAAGTATGAACTAGATCATTTTTTCCCAAAATCAAAATATCCTTTTTTGTCAACCTCGTTTTTTAACCTATTACTGTGCTGTTCACATTGCAATAAAAGTAAATCTGATCGGACCGCATTATTTAATCTGTACGTTACCGAATATAATTTAATTGAGCCATTCTCTTTCTCACTAGATAAAAGGTCTATTTTGCGTTATTTACTTACGCAGAACGAAGCAGAATTGGTTATCATATTTAATAGCATAGACTTGAATCTAAAGGAAAACCACGAAGATTTTTTTCATATCACAGAATTATACAGTCAACACAAAGATATTGTTGAAGAAATAATCTGGAAATCTAGAATATATAACAAGAGCTATAAGGATAGTCTTTCTGGTTCCTTCACAAAACTATTTCCAAATACATCAAATTTCAATCGTTTTATTTTAGGTAACTATGATAATCCAAAAGAAATTCATAAACGACCTATGTCAAAATTAGCACAGGATATTGGAAGACAATTAGGTGTAATTTGATAAAGAAAGAACGAGGGCATAACAGCACTTGCCATGCTGGAGAAAATGATGGGAGCGGGATATAAATTACTAGGATGTTTTTTAGGAGGACCATATTTAAGTAATTTTAAATATTTCAACCCCCATCTGAGTGTAGTATAGCGTCTTATGCTACGACTGGGTGGAATTTGCATACCCAGAGTTGGGTGTAGTCAAACTTTTGATGTTACGACCGGGTAAATTCCGTACAGCAGTCGGAAGTAATTCCACCCTTCTCATTTTACTTTTTCCATTCCTCAACTCCCTCAAAATTTCCAACAGAAGCCTCAAAATAGTAACAGTTATTGTCCATTCCCTGCAAATGACGGGTAAATGACGGGTAAAAGCGGCGTCATTTGATTTCATACCGCTCGTTAAACGTGTAACATTGCGATGAGAACAAATTGGTTTGCAACTTCCGGAAAATGGTCGACGACTGACAACATTCCACCAGAAACAACCTATTGACAGCCTTGCCGGCAGGAGCCATTTCCATCGCATCATCAAATTCTCTCAATTGTATCCTTTTAAATAAATTCTGATTTATGAAAATGAAAATAGCAGGTGTAATCATATTGCTTATAATAGCAGCTCTACTCTTTTTGGGTTCACGCACACCCAGCTTATCTGTCAATCACGGGAAAATGGATACCCGCCTATTTTTGGGTGACGGTGCCAACCAACCTCTGATCGTTGCCTTTGGTGGAGGCTCAGGAGGAAACGACTGGGAACGAAATTATTTAAAGGGTAAACGTGATTCTTTAGTTTCACAAGGTTTTGCTGTGCTGGCAATTGGATATTTTAATACAGAAAACTCCCCCGGATCATTGGATCGCATTTCACTCAACGCTATTGCAGATACGATTATGAGTATTGCCGGACGTACCGCACAACTTGACACGGGCCGCATCATACTGATGGGTGCTTCCAAAGGAGGCGAATTGGTGTTGAATCTTGCCAGTCGGTACCCTCGCTTCAAAGGCGTGATTGCACTTTCAACTTCCAATGTAAGTTTTCCCGCCCATACTGTATCTGCAAATACGTCCTCGTGGATGTACAATGACAAGGAAGTAAATTATGTACCTGCTCAGTTCAAAACAATATGGCCTGCTTTAAAGGGAGATTTGCATGGCGCTTTTTCAATGATGTTAGAAGACACAGAGGCAGTTTCCCAAGCTGAAATTGAAGTCGAGAAAATCAACGGACCGATTCTGATTATTTCTGCTGATCAGGATGAGCAATGGCCTGCGACAAAAATGTCTGAACAGCTTGTGGAGCGATTGGGGCGAAAAAACTTTGGACACCCATTTGAGCATATTATAGTAAAGGGTGGGCACATCGAGCCACTCAATCACTTTGATAAGGTATATGCGTTTCTGGATAAGATAAAGTAGATGAATATCAGACTATGAAAAAAATACTCCTTCCTGTTTTAATTACCGTGCTGCTCATGCTCCTATGGGCCGGTATTGTAATTTTTGGCACTATTGACGGTTGGTTTCATCAACCCATCGCCAAATCAAATACATCTCAATCCTTTCTTGAAGCCGTTGATAATGAACTTGATAAACAATTCGTAGGGAATTTTGCAATGGCGATTATGAGCCGTGGAACCGTTGAACAAGAGAAATTTCATTCAGTGGGAAAATCCGTTGACAGAAATTCGGTTTTTCAGGTTTCGTCATTAAGCAAGTGGGTATCTGCTTTTGGAATCATGAAGCTGGTAGAAGATGGTAGGCTTGATTTAGATGCACCCGTAAACAAATTCCTTACAAGATGGCAATTACCACCGGGTAGTTTCAATAACGAAGAAGTGACTGTACGAAGACTGTTAAGTCATACGGCGGGACTTACCGACGGACTCGGCTATTCCGGTTTTGAAGCAGGCAGACCGGTACAATCCATTGAACAATCATTGACCAAAGCAGCCGATGCCGATAAGGGAATCAGTGGAGAAGTACGTGTTGGGATTCAGCCGGGCAGCGAGTTTAAATATTCGGGTGGTGGCTATACAATCCTCCAACTAGTGGTAGAAGAAGTGACCGGACAATCATTTGCTTCTTATATGAAGGAAGCAATATTTGATCCTTTAAATATGCTGCAATCTTCCTATACTTGGGAAGACTCATCAGACTATAAATTGGCAGAGTTTTATAACAGTGATGGAAGCAAAGCGGGGCATTACCGCTATACTTCTCTTGCCGCTACCTCATTGTATACTTCATTATCTGATATGGAATTATTCTTTCAGGCGCACCTTAAAGGTAAAAATAGCGAGCCGCCCGGGAGAAATGTGGTTAAGCCGGAGACCATAGAAAAAATGAGAGAACCTCATGGACAATCAATGGGAGTGGACATTTGGGGTCTGGGAACAGTGCTTTACGCAACCACTGAAGATAACGATTTCATCATAGGCCATGATGGAAAAAGTAATCCACCCATAAATACAGCGATACGATTAAATCCGGAAACAGGAGACGGGATCATCATTCTTGAAACCGGAAATCCTATAGTGGCTACAAAACTTGCCAGTGAGTGGGTATTCTGGAAAACCGGAAAAGTAGATACGTTCCTTTTTCCGATGTTAATAGACGGGATGGTTTGGATGATTACCATAGGATGGGCAATTATATTAGTTGTAACCATTGCCATTGGTATAGTGAGAAGGTTTAAAATGAAATAAGGATGGGTCCCATCTCCCCTGCTGGGTGTAGTATTACTTTTGGTCTGGATTGGGAGGATGCCGATAGCTATCGGTATGTAATCCCACCCTTCTATCCTTCCTTCCACGATAGCAATCGGGATGCAATTGGAATTCTTTCTTATTGTTCCAGCTTCTTGCCTACAACTTTTCAATTCAATTTCCAGCTTTTATTTCAAACCCATAAATGCGGTTTATAGAAATATGATGATAGTCTGAAACCAAATACAACTAAATTTATTACTTTTAGAAGGACTGAAAAAAAGATATTCTAAAAAAACAGCAGGGACTTTTTCAGAGTCTGAAGTAGGTAGCAATTGTAAATGACGACACAGTGAAACAGTCAATAATAATCATCTTGACTTTAGGACTTTTCTCTTGCAATTATGTAGAGAAGAGACAAAAAGCATTTGATGAGACAACAAGCCATAAAGACACTAAAATTCAAACACCCAATGACAGTTTAGTTTATTTCTTAGTAGACGACTATCCAGTTACAGATGAGATGTTAAAGGACAAGACCTTTAACAATTCGACTTACTTAAAACAAGTTGGAGAAGTTTATTCGTTAGAAAAAGCTTGGTTTACAAATGACAGACTGAAACAAACTTTAGTATTTCAGCTTTACACAGACTATCACAGAATGGAAACTTACCATTTTATGAACACTGACATACCAAGAAGCATTGTTGAGAAAATGGAATTAAGCATTGCTGAAGGCAAGTTTAAAAATATGTTTAATTCAGCGACAAGCGAACAAAAGATAAATTCATTTGATGGATTTATAAAATTAAGTGAGAAGATTGACGAAAATTATTTTCGGACACAAAAAGGTATAAAATTAGGTTCAGACAAAGAAGAGCTTATAAAACTGTATGACAAGCCCGACTCGACTTTAACAGAACAAGATTTTGAAGTTCTAAAATGGAGTTTTACCGGTGACTACAATCTGACCGGTGATTTCGCTTCGACAACACCAAATGATTTGAAGAAAAAAATGGTAGCCAAAGACAGTTTTGGGCATATTGTTACAGCTTACTTTAAAGACAATAAATTAGTAGGACAAATTATAGAGAATGACATACCATAAAGAAAAAACAACTGTATACAATGTATTTGCGTCAGACGGGTGTGTCTCGTACTGAAAAAGTTTACAGATTAGGCGACTAATTCATACTTCCCCAAGCTGCAAAACATTAATAAACAAAAAATGAGACTGATGAAAAATATTGGCATTTCTTTAACCTTGTTCTTTTTGAGTTTCAATATTCAAGCTCAAACAAATGATACTATTTGGTTAGATAAAAAGTGGAAAGAATCAATAAGAGATAGTGCAAATTATTATAGAATTACAAAATTTGACTCATTAAGCGAAAGGTTTATTGTAAAAGATTACTACAAAAACGGTGATTTACAAATGCATGGTAGTTATATCTCGCTGTCGCCTAAGGTTATGGATGGTACTTTCACTTGGTACTATCCGGATAAAAAAATTAAACATAGATATGTTGAGGATAAACTTTTTAGAATTATTGAATGGAATTCAAAAGGTGAAGTAATTCGTGATGAAGAAAACAAAACAATGGTGAAAACAGTCGAATATGTTGATGGAGAGCCAATTTATGAAATAAAATTAATCGAATCTGCACCTGAGTTCCCCGGAGGATATGAAGAATTAGTGAAGTTTCTCTCAAAAAATCTTATTTATCCGGAAAAATCGAGAAAAAAGGGAATCCAAGGACAGGTAATTATTAAATTCGTTGTTGATAAAAATGGCGAAATTATTAATGAATCCATTTTTAAAAGTGTTGATCAATTGCTTGACAATGAAGCTTTAAGGGTAGTTAAAAAAATGCCAAAATGGAAGCCCGGAATACAAGATGGTAAACATGTTAATGTTTGGTGTCAATTACCAATTAAATTTACACTATAAAATTACGCTTGTTAATAAATAGTATAGCTAATTCAGATTTCAGCGATTCGCAATTATTTATAATTAATAAATAAAGTCGGGGTTATCAGAAAGTACCCACCTGGTCGTGAAGAAGGCCTGATTTTACGGTTGGGTGGAATTTGCCTACCCGGCACCTGGCCCAAGGCTAATTCCGATAGCTATCGGAACCAAAGGGATCATTTCAAAAAGCCTTGTCCTAACTTTTTTTCTTCCATCCAAGAGCCATCGGGATGCAATTGGAATTACCAAATTCAATCCCCCTCTTATACTTCCAATTAAAAATTGGATTTTTTATCCTGTAACCCGAACATAAAAGAGATTTCGGAAAATTTGAATTACAAATTCAGAAAAAATAAAAAGGTGTAGATAGTACCTACACGTAGCTGTAGAAATAAATCAATGAAACCGGTAAATTTTGAAAGAAGAATTGACTTGAACCTCTGTCTAAGTTTAGCAGTTCTTACCATGCCGCTAATCTTGAAAATCTATATCTTTAAAAATCCGGAGTAAATTTGAAGGATGCAGCTCCGAATACCATTCTCCAAACTATATCACCAAAAAGCCATTAACCCTTTATAGGAATGAAGAGAATATTGAAAATAGTGCTTTGGACCTTGGTCCTACTTCTGGTGGTAACGGGGAGCTTGGCATATTATGTAAGCAGACAGATGGGCAGTTTGGATTCCTTAGAAGACCGCAAGGCAAGGTTCTCCGGGCTGTCGTATTATGATGCAGATGCCGATGCATTTATAAGTCCGGAGACATTGCCTTATTATCCGGAACAGACCACCGGAGGCGATTCAGGTCCTGCGCGGTTTTTTAAAAGATCCCCAAATGCCCCTGAGTTTACGCTACCCAAAAAGACGGTTACCAAATCTGATTTTTCAGAAACCCCTTCGGATTTTGCTGCCTATTGGTTGGGGCACTCGACATTTATCCTGGAACTTGACGGGAAGCGGATCTTATTCGATCCGGTTTTCGAAAATGGAGGTCCCCTACCGTTTATTTTGAGAAGGTTTGATTCCTCTCCCATCAAAAGAGAGGAACTGCCTGAGATTGATATCGTGGTCATCACCCATGACCATTACGATCATTTGGAGGCGGCTACCATCAGATACCTGGCATCTATAAACACAGAATTTATCGTGCCCTTGGGTGTAGGAAGCAGGTTGGAAGGCTGGGGTATTCAGAAAAACAACATCAGCGAGTTGGGTTGGCATGAGGCCAAGACTGTTGGTTCTTTGCAAATCACTGCCCTTCCGGGAATCCACTACACGAGCAGGAGTTTTGATGATAGGAATAAAACCCTTTGGGCTTCTTTTGCCATTAAGGGTGATGAGAAAAACCTTTTTGTAAGTGGCGATACCGGCTACGGCACGCACCTGAAAGACTTAGGAGAAAAATACGGTCCTTTCGACCTGGCTTTTGTGGAAATAGATGGCTGGAACAAAGGATGGCCTTTGACCCACCTTTTTCCTGATCAGGCAGTTCAGTTATGTCAGGATATCAACACCCAAGTTATGTTTCCCATACATTGGGGCGTCTTTGATCTAGCCATGCACCCTTGGGATGAATCCATCAAAATGGTAGCTGAAATGGCGGCAGCTAAAAACCTCCAGTTGGTGACGCCCCTTATGGGTGAAAAAGTCATACCCGGCCTTAGCCCAACAAATCGTTGGTGGGAAATTCCAAAGGGGGGCAGCTAACTGGTCGAAAGGTGATTATGGTGTAGAATTTAATTGGATTCCGAACGCATCTTATCTTCAATATTTTTCAGGTTCAATAAAAATATTTTGTTTAAAGATATATATTTATTGTTTTTCAATAAATATTTATTATGTTTGTGACATCAATTTAAACTTTAACCAAAATGTCAAAAAACAGCAACTTCGTATTCATCGTCCTCCATATAGTAGCTTGGATGATTTTCGTTGGCCTGTGTATAGAGGCCGGCGCATTGATTGTAAATTTTGTTTACAGTCTCTTCAAGCCTGAAATTATCGCTTACCTGTATGAGAAACTGGACTTAAGTGACATGTATGCCCGCAGCAAATGGGCTTATTTCGGAATGTATTCTTTTATCATGGTCATCTCGGTTTTGAAGGCTATCATGTTCTATATCGTGATCAGATTGCTTATGAAGCTTGATCTCTCAAAGCCATTCAGCAGTTTTGTTTCAGAACAGATTACACTGATCAGCTACTTTACTTTTTCCATAGGAATATTGAGTTATATAGCCCGGCAAACGGCTAAAAACCTGCTGCATCGGGGATATGAAATCGACCAACTCGATAGGTTTTGGGTAGACAGTCAGGCTTTTATTTTGATGGCAGCGGTCATCTACGTCATTGCGACGATATTCAAAAAGGGAATTGAATTACAAAACGACCAAGACTTAACCGTATAAACCATGCCGATCATTGTGAATTTGGATGTAATGATGGCAAAGCGGAAAATGTCGCTCAATGAATTGTCAGAAAAAGTGGACCTGACACTTTCCAATCTCTCGATCTTAAAAACCGGGAAAGCGAAAGCCATACGTTTCAGTACTTTGGAAGCAATCTGCCATGCTTTGGACTGCCAACCGGGAGATATTCTGGAATTTGTGGAAGACAAATAAAATGTGACGACAGCAAATCAAAAGAGAATTTATCATCGTTTCGATAAATACTAAATTGAAATGAAAAGAATCATTAAAAATATCATCATTCAACTGGCAAGCAAGCCAAGGATTTTGTTTTTGGTGGATAGCGTGGGGGCATTGCTCACCACGCTTTCCTTGATTGTGGTCTTAAGAACTTTCCATGAATTGATCGGAATGCCCCTGTCGGTGTTGCCTTATCTTTCGATCCTATCTGCCTGTTTTTGTATTTATTCGGCTTCCTGCTTTCTCTTCTTAAAACAGAATTGGGTGCCGTTTATCCGGATAATTGGGATTGCCAATTTGCTCTATTGTGTCTTGACTTTGGGGCTTGTCCTAGTTTATTTTCCGCAGCTTACACCGTTTGGGATTGTGTACTTTTTGGGGGAAATAATGATAGTGGGTGTTCTTGTGTATATCGAACTCCATGTTGCGACGGCAATTAAGAGAAAAAGTGGAAGTCTCTAACAGCTAGACTGTCAATTCCACTTATTCATTTCAGATTTTTTTAAAGCTATCCAATTGCAAAAGTTTTCAGCTTCGGCTTGATAAATAGTGCAGGGATAGAATTGGAAATACCGCCAAAAAATTTATCTTTAAATAAAGAAAAACATCAGCATTCTTATTGATATCGATTCATTTTGAGTGGATATCGATATTTTTTTGTTTCACACATTGTTTCCTCACGATTTTAAAAAGATATCATGGCTGACCAAAAAGATTTAGATTATACCTATACCACTATCGATGAAATCTTCCGCCTCAGCATGGGAGAAACAGGAGATTACAGTGGCGCCAAATACGATGGTGATTTTTCGATGACCTTGGAAGAGGCCCAAAAAGCAAAGCACAAATTTATCGCCGACAGTCTGCATATCAAAAAGGGCAGCAAAGTCCTCGACATGGCCTGTGGTTGGGCGCCTTTTACTAGGTATATCACAGATGAAATAGGTGCGGTAAGCATCGGTTTGACGCTCTCACAGGGTCAGGCAAATGCATGTCAAAAGAATGGATATAATGTTTTGGTGAAAGATTGCCGTTATGTGAAGCCGGAGGACTTTGGGGTTTTTGACGCCATCACCTGTATCGGTGGACTGGAACATTTCTGTTCGGTGGAAGATTGGAAAGCGGGCAAGCAGGAACAGGTATATCGTGACTTTTTCAAAACGGTGTATGATTTGCTGCCTGTTGGGGGAAGGTATTACATGCAGACAATGGTATTCAGCAAGAATATGGTCGATTTTGAAGAAATGGATGTGAATGCAGAAAAAGGTTCTCCGGCCCATGTTATGGCCTTGATGGTAAAACAATTTCCCGGTTCATGGCTTCCCTACGGTCCCGAAATGGTGATCAATTGTGCCCTGCCTGGATTTAAATTGATTTCCAAAAGCAGCGGAAGACTGGATTATATTGAAACCATTACCCAATGGCGCAAAAAATTCAGAAAGTTTCATCCCAAAAAATATTGGCTCTATCTCTCGCTACTCCCGAGGTATTTTACGGATAAAGAATTCAGGCACTTGGTTGAAGTTTTCAAAATAAGTCCAAATAAGGTTTGTTTTGAAAAGGAGGTCATGGATCATTACCGGTTGGTATTTGAAAAAGTGTAGGTTTTTTTTTGAATCTATTTAAGCCCCGAAGTGGGCGAAATAACAATAGCCATGGGCAAGGTGCTTCTCTGAACTTCATACATACCCAAATTTTCATGCACTGTGGCCCATGGTAAAGAATGGGAACGATTAAGGGATTTCGGTCACGAATCTTCTAAAAAGGAGAACTCTCAATACCGAAATGGCTGGGATTAATTTACAAAGTAAGGACTTTTGGATTACAGCCCCGAAGCGGGCGCAATAACAATAGCCATGGGCAAGGTGCTTCATTGAATCCTTTACTTTGGAAAGTCTATTTGCACCGCAGCCCATGGTAAATTTTAAGGGCGATTGGTATTTCGGTCAAGAATCTTCTAAAAAGGAGAATTCTCAATACCGAAATGGCTGGGATTAATTTACCAAGTAAGGCCAATTGGATTACAACCCCGAAGCGGGCGAAATAACAATAGCCATGGGCAAGGTGCTTCTCTGAACTTCATACTCACTCAAATTTTCATGCACCGCAGCCCATGGTTAAGAATGGGAACTATTAAGGAATTTCGGTCACGAATCTTCTAAAAAGGAGAATCTCCAATACCGAAATGACTGGGATTAATTTACAAAGCAAGGACTTTTGGATTAGAGCCCCGAAGCGGGCGCAATAACGGTAGCCATGGGCAAGGTGCTTCTCTGAACTTCATACTTACTCAAATTTTCATGCACCGCGGCCCATGGTAAAGAATGGGAACGATTAAGGAATTTCGGTCACGAATCTTCTAATTAGGGTAATTTACAATACCGAAATGGTAGAAAAATCTTATCGTTCTATTTCCTCAATCAATATGAATAAATGATACATGTCTATTTCTTGTGTCACTTTTTGTCATGATACAAAAAGTAACCAAAAAAATCTAGCGCAATAATCCTCCCCCTACACAAACCCCCGCCGGCCCGGAATTGCGCTTCCTCCCCGCTAGTGTTTCATTATGGGATTTTTTCCAAAGTGTAGGTTTCTGGAAACTATTTCTAAAGATAGTTACAGCCCCGAAGCGGGCGCAATAACAATAGCCATGGGCAAGGTGCTTTACTGAATTTTTTACTTTGGAATGTCTAAATGCACCGTAGCCCATGGTAAGTTTTAAGGGCGATTGGTATTTCGGTCACGAATCTTCTAAGTAGGGTAATTTCATTACCGAAATGGTTAGGATTAATTTACAAAACAAGGACTTTTGGATTACAGCCCCGAAGCGGGCGCAATAACAATAGCTATAGGCAAGGTGCTTCACTGAATCCTGTACTTTGGAAAATCTATTTGCACCGCAGCCCATGGTATGAATTGGAATGATTTGCCCAAATACCCGTCTCAATACCCCACCGCTGACCCATCCTCACTCGACGAATCGGCGGCACCGATATATACTTTTAGCTTGGGATCGTAAGTGATTCCCATCAATACACCTAGGTTATTGACGCCACGGAGTTTGTGTCCCATCTGCTCCAAAGCATTCCGGGTATCGGGGGAAAGAAGGTGTCTTTCATAGACCAACATATCGGGAAGCCATTGGTGGTTGATTTTCATGGCTTCGATGGCTTTGTCGATCCGCATGTTGTATTCCAAGACATTGAGCACTGTTTGAAAAACCGTATTGATGATCGTCCTTCCTCCCGGACTTCCGATGATCAGGTAGGGTTTGCCGTCTTTGGAAACGATGGTTGGCGTCATGCTTGACAACATCCGTTTTTCCGGGGCGATAAGATTGGGATTGGATCCGATCTGTCCACGGCTGTTGGTCACTCCGGCTACGGGGTTGAAATCCCCCATTTCATTGTTGAAGATGAAACCGAGTTTGGAGGAACCCATCCCTACCCCATAGGAATTTTCGAGGGTATAGGTCAGGGAAACGGCATTGCCCTCTTTGTCCACCACCGAAAAGTGAGTTGTACTGCTGCCGTCATAGAGTTGCCCAAACTTGGATGAATCGCTCAATGAAGCCTTATTCATGTCAATATTCTCAAACCGTTTTTTGGCAAATTCCTTGGACATCAACCGATCCAAAGGGATCTCAGGATTGAAATCAGGATCACCAAGATGCTCTGCCCGATCGGCAAAAGCCCTTCGCATCGCTTCAGCTACCAAATGCACATAAGCCGTTGAATTGAATTCTATTTTTTGGAGGTCTGCCTGTTCCATCAGGTTCATCATCTCGATCAGGGCAACTCCACCCGAACTTGGAGGTGGCATGGAATAAATCTCGTAGCTTTTGTAGGTTCCTTTGACAGGTTTGCGCTCAATGGCGGTATATCTTGCCAAATCTTCCTTGGTGATGATCCCTCCTTTTGCTTTCATGTAGGCTTCTATTTCTTCGGCAACTTCACCCTTATAGAATCCATCCTGACCTTTGTCCCGGATCAAAGCTAGGGTATTGGCCAAAGCAGGTTGCGTCCATATTTCCCCCGGTTGGATGATCTCCCCTGCCCCATTGCGGAAATAATTGGTCATGATATCATAGGAATCATCCCAATCTTCCATATCCAAAGCCACTTTGTACAATCCCCAAGTCATGGGGAAACCATTTTTGGCAAGGTCGACAGCAGGCTGCACCAATTCTGCCCAAGGCAATTTTCCGTATTTTTGGTGGGCAAGGTAAAGTCCTGCGACAGTGCCCGGCACGCCTGCTGCTTTTAAGCCATTGTGGTTTGCATTTTCGATAAGGTTACCTGCGGCATCCTGAAACATGTCAGGAGTGGCTTTGAGGGGCGCTTTTTCCCTAAAGTCAAATGTGGTGACATCGCCGTCTGACCTCATAAAAACAATAAAACCTCCCCCACCGATGTTGCCAGCCTCAGGATGGGTCACCGCCAAAGCAAAAGCTGTCGCAATACTCGCATCGATGGCATTCCCCCCCTTTTTCAAAATGTCGATTCCCACTTCCGAAGCAAGGACATTGTCTGAAACGACCATGCCGTTTTTGCCATAGGTCTGGGCATGGAGGTAGAATGGAGTAAAAAAGAGGGAGGCTAAACAGAGGATTGGGAGTATAATGGATTTGAAGTTTTTCATATTTGGGAAAGGCTATTTAGAATTTTCTTGCGCTACAGTTAAAACTCAGTTTCAAGGATAATTGTAACCATTGATTTCAATTTGGGTAAGTCACTTTGGATGATTTCCCAAACAGCAGTCATTTTGATATTAAAATATTCATGAGCAATCATATTTCTGAAAGATTTGACCTTATACCATGGATAGTCATACTTTTCCAGTTTTTTGGATTCAACATAATCGATTGACTCTCCGATTACAATAAATTGCATCAATACCGCGTCTTGCACCAGTCCGTTATCGCAAAAAGTTGTCAGGTTCTCCCCTTCAACATATTTCTCAATTTCTAAAATGGCTTTAAGGATTTGTTCCAACCTCTTTTGACTATCCAAATGCCTATCTTTCATATATCAGCTTTAGATCCTCTTTTACATGTTCGAAAATATAAGGCTTGAAAGAATCGATAAATCCGACGTCAACTTTTCGGTTGATGATTTTTTCTAATTCATGTTGTATTTCCACTAAATCAAAATAGGAAAAAGACTGATCTGCCTGTACAGCAATGTCCACATCGCTTTTGGGTCCATCGTCTTTCCGGGCAAAGGATCCATAAATCCATGCCTTTTCTATTTTTTGAAATTTGCTGATACCATCTTGGATCTTCTTCAATATTTCATTGCGGTCGATTTTTTGAAATGCCGAATATGCAGCCCGCTCCTCCGCCACCTTCAAAGCTTCCAAACCTATCTCCTCATCTGCCACCTCATACAATACCTTGTCAGCCAACCATGCCAACATCAAATCCTTTTCAGGAACATTGAAATAGGCAGCAAGTTTGATCACTAAATCCCTGCTTGGCTTCCTTAATCCGCGCTCGATTTTACTCACAATGGCCTGATCAATATCGAGATAAGCCGCCACAGTGCGAAGAGGTAATTCCTTTTCCTCTCTCAATTTTCTGATGGTTTCTCCGAGGCTTAGCATTTTTTCCTTAATATTTGACAAAAATTATTTTGACTAATTTTGTCAAAAATATATAAAAAATTTAAAAATTCCTCACAGTTATTAACCTATTGTACTTTGTCCAACAACAGTACCGTTTGCAACATTACATTGGCTCCGTATGCCATTTCTTCAGGTGAGGAATATTCTTTGGGATTGTGGCTGATGCCGTCTTTGCTTGGGATAAAGACAAGGCCGATCGGCCCCAATTTACCCATTTCCTGCACGTCATGACCGGCACCGCTTTGCATTTTGATATAGGATATGCCTAGAGATTGTGCTGCCTGCAGCATTTTATCCTGGATTTCCTTGCTGGCGATAGTGGGTGTTGCACCTGGACTAAGGTATTCAAATTTGATTTCGGTTTTGGTTTCTTTGGCGATCTGTGCCGCTCTTTTTTCAATATCCGCAAACATTTTCATGATCTTTTCTGAAGAAAGGTCCCGCATCTGCAGGCTCATTTCGACCTTTCCCGGAATGATATTGGGTGCGCCTGAAGGCACGGAGATTTTGCCCACACTACCTACTTGGGATCCTTCATAGCTATTGACCACTTCATTGACAGCAAGCACAAGTTTGGAGGCCGCTATCAGTGCATCCTGGCGGTCATTCATGGGCGTACTTCCTGCATGGTTGGCCATCCCGGTGACAGTGATGTCCCATTCTTCGATACCAACAATGCCTTCGACAATGGCCACTTCGACCCCGCGGCTTTCCAATACTTTGCTCTGCTCGATATGGATTTCAATAAACGCTGCCAAATCGCCAGGCTTCCGGACTACCTCCCCCAACCTATCCGGATTGCCTCCGATGGCCCTGATTCCTTCCTCCAGTGTCAATCCACTGGAAGACTTTTGGGACAAAGATTCCTTTTTCAAATTACCGGTCAATGCCCTGCTGCCAACCAATCCGCCTTCTTCATTTTGGAAAATAATCACTTCCAAAGGATGGTCAGTAATAATCTTATTTTCATTGAGAACTTCGATGATTTCCAGCGCTGTAATTGAACCGTACGCGCCGTCATAGTTTCCCCCATTGGGCACCATGTCGATATGGGAACCAAAGGCAATGGGTTTTTTGGAAGGATCTTTCCCGGCTCTTTTGCCAATGATATTGCCTGCAAAATCAATGCGCACTTCTAACCCCGCTTTTCGCATCAGGTCCATAAAATAGGCCCTTCCTTCAATATCCCCTTGGCTGTAGGCTACACGATAGTTTTCACCTTTTTCATTTTTCCCAAACTTGGCCAATTCAAAAATTCTTTGTTCAATACGTTTCTCATTGACCTTGACTTGAGCAAATATTGAAAAAGCAAACAAGACCAAAATGATTGTCAGTAATATTGATTTCATACATAAAGAATTTTTCATTTTCCCCTTTTGCTTTTTTGTAGTTTCAATTGAAAATCACCTTTTCAGAATCGTTTGGATATCTCTTGACAATAGGTATTGATTGAACTTCGGGATCTCTTGGTCCATCAATCTTTTATATTGTACCTGAATATCATCAAGCTGTTTCCTGAATTGGCCATAGACTTCCATCTGTTGATTAGTCGGCCTAAAATCTGCCCCAAAACCTCCAACATCACTTGCCAATGCGCTTATCCTTCCATAAAGTTTCATCGGATTACGGAAGGCATCTTCTCTTGCACCGGTCAAGTTTACATCAAACAACATTCCTTCCACTTCCAGGATTTTATCTTCAAGTTCTTTTGCCTTAGAAGCTATTTGTTTATCGTCATTCATCAATGTCAATTGGGCAAGCTCATTGCGGATGATTTCAATCTCATTGATTGCTGTTACCACTTCATTCATTGCCGCATTCAGTTTCAAAGAGAATTCAACTTGTTTTTGAATGTCTTCCATTGTTCCTGCAGTATTTGGGTCCTTGATGACCTTTCCCATCTGACTGAAAGTTTGTCCGTCAACAGTTATCCTGATTTCATATTCTCCGGGAATAACCCGTGGCCCAAACTGTCCGCGATAAAGATCCAAATCCCAAGTAACAAGTGGCCTGAATTCCCTGCCTTCCAATTTTACCCAAGGTTTATCCTGTGGCGCAACCAATAATTTTGGTTGGAGCGTAGGTTCATGACGCAAATCCCACCAAACCCTGTTTACGCCTGAATCTTTTCTACCATTGATGGTTCTGACTTGATTTCCGTCTTTATCAAAAATTTCCACTTTGACGTCTTTTGCCGGATTTTTCAAATAATAATTGATATCCATGCCATATGGGGGATTTGATCCCGTGGTCATGGTTCGGCCTTCCGTTTTGATACCTTGAACTTCCTGAAACCTGTAAGCAGGCCGCTGATCGAAGAGATGTACCTCCTTTGCCAAAACCTCCTGATTCAATTCTTGGATTGACCCAATGTTATCCAAAATATAGAATCCTCTTCCATAGGTACCAATGACCATGTCATTGAATTCCTCTTGGATTGTCAACCAATAAATCGGTACCGGTGGTAGGTTATTCCTAAGTCTGAACCAGGATTTGCCATCGTCCTTTGAAATGTAGAGACCTTTGTCTGTACCTGCATATAACAGACCTTTGACTTTTGGGTCTTCTCGGGTGACATGTACAAAACTTGATTCTGAGCGTTCTATTCCCCCACTGATTTTTTCCCAAGTCTTTCCGTAATCAGATGTTTTAAAAATATAGGGATCAAAGTCTCCCAACTGATGTGCATCGACTGTTACATAGGCCGTACCGGTCTCATGCCGGGATGGCTCAATGCTGGAAATTGTCCCAAGCTCAGGTTTTCCTATTATGTTTTCTGTGACATCTGTCCAGGTTTTGCCGCCGTCTCTGGTCAACTGAACCAAACCATCATTGCTTCCGGTCCAAATGAGTCCGTCTTCAATTTTTGATTCGGCAATGGCAAAAAGAACCGAGGCATCAAAAGTCATGAGGTTATCTGTCGCAATTCCTCCTGAAGACTGCTGATGGGATTTGTCGTTTCGGGTGAGGTCCGGGCTGATGATTTTCCAGCTTTGCCCATAATCTTCTGTCATATGTACAAACTGACTTCCAACATAGACACGTTTGTGGTTATGAGGACTGATAAAAATCGGAAAGGACCAATGCCATCTGTAGCGCATGTCCTTTGGAGCCCAACCATATCCTGCTTCCGGCCAAACGCGAACGTCCCGGGCATGTCCTGTACGCATGTCGTATACCTGCAGTCCACCATCATAGCATCCCGACCAAACTATATGGTTGTCTACAGGGTCAGGGATGGCCCACCCACTCTCACAACCTCCGACAGCCTGCCAGAGTCCAAGCGGAATACTTCCTTGACGGCTATTGCTTGGGCCACGGTAAGAATAGCCATCCTGCCGGTTTCCATAGACATTGTAAGGAATCTGATTATCAGTCCATACATGGTACATTTGGGCATTGGGAAAAACATGCTGTTTGTAAGTTTTCTGTTTGTTCCATGTCACTCCAAGTCCTCCGTCATGTGCGACCAGGATTCGGTCAGGATTTAAAGGATCAACCCAGATATCATGGTTGTCCCCTCCTGCCCTATAGCCTGCGACAGCGAGACTTTTGCCTCCGTCCTTAGAGGTACTGAATTTTACAGAAGCAAAGTAAATTTCATCAGGATCATCTGTGGAAACCCTCAATTTTGTGTAGTAAGGGGCACGCTCATTGATGTCATGATTGATCATGGTCAGTTCCCAAGTATCTCCGCCATCAATCGATTTCCAAAGTTGGGGACTGTCCATTTCAAATAAGGCATAGACCACATTAGGATTGCTGTATGCTAAGGCGACTGAGGTTTTGCCGACAGGATTGTCTTTTCCACCGGGCAATCCCTTTTCTTTCAAGGCCTCCCAGGTAGCTCCTCCATCTTTACTCCTGTAGATTCCGCCTCCTGTACCTCCGCTGTTTAACCCCCATGTTTTGATATCTATTGACCAAAAAGCCGCAAATATAATCTCAGGATTCTGTGGGTTTAATGCCAAATCTACAGCACCGGTATGCTCATCGACAAAAAGTACATTTTCCCAAGTCTTTCCACCATCTGTGGTTTTATAAACTCCCCTGTCCTTTTGTGGACCATAGGTATGGCCCAAAGCTGCTACATAGACGATATCCGGATTTCTGGGATGTACCACAATCTGTCCGATACGTGATGTTTCTTTCAGACCCATGTGTTGGAAACTTTTGCCGGCATCAGTGGATTTATAGATCCCATTTCCCATCGCATGGGCCGGACGGATGAGGAAAGTTTCCCCTGTTCCTGCCCATACCTGATTGGGATCCGAAGGTGCCAATGCCAATGCTGAAACAGAAGATATATCCTGGTCATCAAAAATAGACCGCCATGTTGTCCCCCCATCTTCTGTTTTGAAAAGACCCCCTGAAGCCATACCGACATACATGACCATGAGGTTGTTTGGTTCGCCGACAGCAGCAATGGTACGGTTACCATCAGGTCCTATAAATCTGAAATCAAGCTGATTTAAATACTCGGCATGATTGGTCTGCTGCGCAATACCAAGAGTAGGTAAAAGGAGAAAACAAATGAGAAAATGTTTAAAACTATTCATTTTTGATACTTTCATTTTATAAATTCGAACACATGAGAATTTTAATTTGATCTGGGTCAAAGGATTGAATATACCTGAATTTGAATTAAAAGTAAGAACCGTATCCTATATTTAGATATCATTCTTTGGTTAAACCGAAGATCATTTTTAATCCTTCAAATGGTAAGAATTTCTACAGGACAAACTCAAAAGTAGCTCAACCACCATTTATCCTTATTGCTCTGCTTATAGCTGTCAAACTTTTTGCAAAGAGGAAATAACACCAGAATCACTGAAATCCAGACAACATATACTACCCAAAGCGGAAACCCGTAGCCGGGAATCGGATTTTCGATTGCTCCCCATGCCGCCAAAACCATGTTGATCTCCCATTCAAAACCCGTAAGCATCGCCAATCCGATAGCAATCAGATGAATCAGATAAATGTGGATGATATAGAAAAAAAACGGAACCCTACCGAAGGTGCAGATAAAATCCACAAGCTTTCCTTTCCACTTTTCCGAATTGGCCAAAAGGAGTAGTGTCCCTCCCAAAGTCATCAAGAGAAACAATAGTGAAGGAGGGTATTTGGTGGGATTCAGGAATGAAACCAGATCCTGACTGGGTCTATCATACTGCTGAAACAGGACAGGATCTCCATATACATTGGTCCACCTCAGCACTACAAAAAGAATAATGGCACTTATCCCGATCAAATTAAATGTCTGTCTCCTTTTTGAACTGTCCACTGACTTGTCGTAAAAGTCACCGAAGCAAAACCCAAGCGACATCACTGCAATCCAAGGTATGATCGGATATCCCACCACAAACATTAGGTTTTCTGAAAGCATGAAAATATTGAGTTTGTGAAATAATGCCCAAGCAATTGAGTTGTCCAAACTGATAGGATCAAGAAGGTTATGTCCAAAAATGAGGATAAGGCTAAAAATCAAAATGACTTTGCGGGGTAAGTAAACCAAACCCGCCAAGACGATCATGCTGATTCCCAATGACCAGATGACCTGTAAAAGAATGATTCCAAAACTTAGATCAAAAAGCCACCCAAAATTGATCACGGTAAGCTCAATAAATACAAGCCAAAGTCCCCTTTTGAGGAGAAATCCCGACAATTCGTTTTTTGGTTTTCTCTTGCCGATCATAAATGCAGAAAGTCCTGCGAGAAAACTGAAAGCAGGCGCACAGAAATGCGTGACCCATCTGGTGAAGAAAATGGCCAAAGTTGTTTGTTCAGGATCCGCCGGGTCAAATAGGAAAGCGGAGGCATGGACATAATCCCGCACATGGTCCAATGCCATGATGAGCATCGCCAAACCTTTGACAAGATCAATAGAGGAAATTCTTTGGTTGGGGTTGGAAATTGTGGTCATCGGGGATTGTAAGTGACATCAAAAGACAGGTGAATTTTGGATTTTTGGCAACAAAGTGGTGCCGGATTATTTCTTATTCCACTGCAAAATGACTTCTGTAATCAATAGCGGAATGACCCAAGAAACCCAGCCCAAAGTCGGACCCCTTTCCACGAAAGTTCCCAACTCGATAATAGAAGGCATGGCGGCCAGCCATCTGAATATCACAAAAGCAAAAGTCACCACATAGCTCCGGATCATCCATTCCTTATGCTGCTGGATTCTCTTTCTTTTGATGGAAATAAATGCCATTGCAGCGGTACAAAACCATGCAAAAGCCAGCATTTGAAGTGCAAAGGCCCAGGTCCAGTGAATAGCCAAGGCTGTGGTCCAGGCTAGAGAAGTGGAACTGATGGTTCCGATCAGAATTGCTGTCAAATACAACTTTCCCATCCATCTGTGAACCTTCAGGTACCTGTTCCTAAACCCTGCCCAGAACTGAAAGGGTCCCAATACCAGAGCTAGCAAACCGCCTGTGATATGTCCGACCAAAGGCCACTTCATTCCCCAAAATCTGCCATAGACTTTCTCATCCAATCCGAAATAGGGTAAGGCGTCATTTAAAACAAATTTTCCGGCGAAAATGATAAGAAAACCCCAAGCCAACAGCATCAGCCAGGCTTTAGGTTTATTGGGGACGAGGGTGAGGGTTTTGGCCATATGATTTTTGCGATTTGGTATTCTCCCAAAAAGACTTGGGCAGTTTAGGATATAATTCCCTACTTGTTGATTTTATTGTTTTTGGATTTAAAAGATGGAATGGAATCGTGGGTTCACTTAGGTTGATTAACGGGGTAAAGTCAGAAACCTGAAAGGTTCTATTTTAAAGCATCATGTAATTTTTTTGTATCCACATACTGTTGAAAAGCCACCACTTTCCCGTCTTTCAAAGTCCAGAAATGCGCCACTTGGGCATTGTAGTAATTTCCATTCTTGCCTTTGGCATCATAGCGTAAAGTGGCCAATACCTTGTCATTGAGCATCCCGTGAAGTTCAATATCCTTCAAGTTGAAATATTCATGCTCCTGCATTATCCGGCCAAAAACGCCATTCAGGACCGCCTCAGGTCCTATGTAAGGATTCCCCTCTGCGTAGGAATTACTTTCTGCTTCGTTCCAAACTATTTTGGAATCCATACTACCGAGAACTGTCGGGATATCACCGACAGCAAATGCTTTGTAAAGTCCATCTATGATAGACATGTTCGTATTTGCCATTTTTATATTGTTTTTAAGGGTTAACTATTGAGTTTTTTGTTTTATAAATTGCATCATTTATGCACTTCCAATTCAATTTCAATCAAAAATTCGGATAAGGCCAAGCCTTTAATTTCTAGCCAAGAACCTGTCGGAAACTGCTTAGTATAGATTGAATTCCGGTAACCTGCATGCTCCAAGAAGGCCGGCATATCTGTGGTAAAAACATTTTCAACTACCACATCCTCGAATGTACATCCATAGTGCTTCAGGACTTTGTCCAAATCGGAGTAGCAATTTTTCATCTGTTGGAGAAAATCACCCACTGCCGTCGGCCCACCTTCATCATCCATGCTGACTGCGCCGGATACTTTGATGCTGTTTCCAATCTTTACGGCATGGGAATATCCGTAGGCTTTTTCTACCTCAGGTCGGAGGCAGAAATACTCGGGCTTTTCTGATGACATGGATATTGTTTTGGTTTTAGCTTAGAATCTACCTTTTGATATTTGGATGTAAAAACCATCAAGGACGAAGCATTACTAATTCTGTCCCAATCGATGGATTTATTTCCCCAATAAAAAAAAAGGGCTTCGGCAAAAAGGAAATCCCTCAATGCCTCTGCCCAATTTTTATCAACTATTTTGTGAATAACTCAGATGGTTTCCCAATTTCCAATTTGGAATACTTTCTGACTTTTTTTATTTACTCGGTCTACTGATGTCTTTATCAAGCGTGTAGATATAGTTCCAGGTATTTTGAAGTGAGGACCGAAAGGCTGCCTGAAGTTCATCCCTTTTGGCCTTTCCTGCGCTTTTTTCAACCGTTTGCCAAACTGCCTCCTGAATTATGTCCATGGCAGCATAATCTTTATATGGCATCACATGGTGAAAACTTGGACTTTCTGGTCCCCCAGTCTGCCATTGATACCAATAACCGCGAGTGGCTAGTCCTGCACTTTTACGAATTGCTTCCACTTCTTTTACTACTTCCATCAGCTTGTGTCCGTTTTGGGGATCCAGGTCATAGAAACTCACCCTGATCATATCTTCTGTAAGTGGGGTTTCTCTGCTGATTCCGAGCTGGAAACGGGTCACGTGCGAAGTTGCTTTCTCCACATGGGGATTGATCAGCGTCCGGGCAAGGTCTTGGCAACTTTTTCCTGACTCATCGGTTTTGTCCATTTCAGCCCAGTTGGCCATATCTGAAGCAAGTACAAAGACACTTCCTTCTCCCTGCTGTCTTTGCCACATCCTCCAAGTCCAGTCCCCTTTGTTTTGCAAATAACAGGCTTTCCATGCCTTGATGCCTTCCCTAAACTGCATTTCATGCCCAGGCTTGATGGTAAATTCAGTTACATTCATTAAGGGACCGAGCGGTTCGGTTTGGGCGATTGAGGCAGACAAGAATGCCCAGTTAAGGACTATTCCCATTGACAGGATGATTACATAATTCATTCTTTTTTTCATGGATATTTTGGTTAAGGTGGTTTTAACTATTTTTTAATTGATTAAAAATCATGATTCAATGTCAATTAATTTTATCTCTTTTCAGAAGCGTTTAGGACGAACATATCCCAAAATTGTCCCAATACATTGATTCATTTTCCCGCAATGAAAAAATAACCTGAATACTTTCCTTCGAATACCATATTGGCCTTTTGGTTTTTTTGGAGCCACTTTGGTTTAGAAATGAAGGGAAAGAGTTAAAAAAAAACTGAGCGGATATTGCAACATACCCGCTCAGTTTTAAGAATTAATGGAGAAATTACTGACTGAAATTAATTTTGTGCCGGACCGTTATTACTGATATCCCTTACGCAGATATACTTTCCATCGCGCTTTTCCCAGATCGCCATATAGTTACCTGAGGAAACAACTTTACCTGAAGCGTCTTTACGGGTGGTTTGGCCCACTTCAGTGATTGTGTTTTCATCCCCAAAAACATCTAGGACTTCGTAAGTAACCGTATGGCCTGCAGGTCTTTTAGCCATGCCTGACTCAAGTTCTTTTTGAATGGCAGCTTTACCTACCGCTACGGGGCTACCAGTTCCCATACTTACTGCATCGTCACTGTAGAAAGCAAGCAAAGCAGAAACATCACCTGCATTATCAGCGGCAGCCCAAGCAGTTTCCAATGCTTGGATTTCAGCTTTGATGGCAGCCATATCGGGCTCAGCGGCAACTGTCGGTGCCATTTCTTCCGGAGCAGCCGCTTCTTCAGGAGCGGGTGAGCTACAGGCAACACTAAATAGAGCGAGGGCGACACAGGCTATTGCTGTGCGAAAATAGTTTTTCATGGTTATTTTGGTTGTTGTTTAGTGCCTACTTTGGTCGGTTTTCGGCTTTCCCGTTTTTTGTTTTTTGAATCCTTAAGATCAATTAGCCATAACGCTCATTTATCGTGGCAAATAGTCTAAGCATGACTACCCAATTCTTTTTTAAATGGCGGTTTTTGCAGATAACTTAACCGTCTCCACACCCATTCCATCGGCCCAAAATGGAAATATTTGAGCCATATCGGACTTAGTATCATTTGAAATATCCAGATGGAAAAAACCACATATAGCAATTCGAAACGCTCAAGTTTTCCAAACAAGCCGAATCCAACTCCTGTAAAAACAAACATGCAAATGACAGAATGCATCAGGTAATTTGTGAGCGCCATTTTGCCGACAGCGGCCAAACTGTGCTTTAGCCATCCCAGTATCGGAATCTTGGAAAACATCATGATCATTCCGATATGACCCATAGCCACAGGAACACGTCCGAGATCGTAGGTCATATTGGTTTTTGAAAATCCGAGATAAGAAAAGTCACTTTCAATGATTGAGCTGATTTCATAGAAGTTGACCAAGAACCCAACTCCATATCCAAACAAAACCATAAGACTATAAAATCCATAGGGTTTTTCACCCGAAAGGACCCTCCATTTAAACAGCGCCATTCCCAACAGCATCATGGGCAAGATGTCCCAAAGATCATATCTGTAGGGGAAAAAAGTATTGAAAAAAGTATTGATCGGTGCCAAATAAATGACCACATCGACATATCCTTTCCGCATACTTTCATGTTCAAAATCGATAAATTCCTGAGAACGCTCATACTGCTTTTGCTCCCACCGGCTTACCGCATCTTTCATTGGTTTGGTGAGCGGTGTTCCTTGGTCTTTATATGTTTCAGCCAAAGCCACTTGCTCTATCATGGCCACATCCTTACGATAATCAACATAACTCCAGAGAGAGCCAATGGAAAATAAAAAGACAGCAATCAGGACAAGGTATCTGGAACTGATTTTTCTAAAAGAATATACAAAAAAACCCATTAGGGCATATTCGTAAAGAATCTCACCTCTCCATAACAATAAATATCCATGGACCAAACCAAAAAACAACAGCCAAAGCAGTCTTCGGAAATAGATATCCGCTGCCTTGATACCTGCATTTTTTTTCTCAAACCTATCCAAAAGAATATACATCCCAACACCAAATAGAAGAGAAAACAAGGCACGCATCGTACCTTCAAAAAATAGGTTTGAGGCTATCCAGGCGCCAAGATTCCAACCTTCTGCCCCACCTGAAACAGTGGGGTCATTGTATGCCCCGGAAAGGCCAAATCCATTGATATTCATCAATAGGATTCCGCAAAGGACAATGCCGCGCATGACATCCAAGGAAGTGACGCGCTCCGACAATTCAATGGGCGCTAGGCCTCCATCAATGTTTATATCTTTCATAAAATTCGGTTCCGTAAGTATTTAAAATAAAAAAAGGACAACCGGGGTATATGCAACTATTGGTCGATTCATTGCATCCCCCCGATTATCCCATTTAAGGGATTCAGACCTTATGTCTGAATCTACCTCGATCGTTCAAAAAAGGGTCACTCTCAACAAAAAATATAAATTAATCATGGCTTATAAATTGGAATCAGACGCTTTACTTTTCTGAAGGGGACTTTGGCTAGCAATCAGCTTCGTCCTGACATCTCATGTATTCCAACCTGAGTTGGTTTATTTTCCCTAAGGGGGTATTTAGGTATTGGTGGTTATTCATTTTCTTAAGCTTACCTGCCATATCAAGAATTAATTCTCTCTTTATTCTAAGACGCAACCAATTAAAGCGTGATACTGAAAAAAAAGAAATGACCTAGGACGAACGACCGTTTATATTGTCCGAATGCCATCTAAAAATTTCCGAATGAAAAACAGGGAAATAATATTCGGGGATTTTGGCTGAATTGACCTATTTAAAATATTATATTTCAGAGATGAAAAAAATATTTTCCCTTTTGTTTTTTTTGATCACTCTCCATGTAGAGGCTCAGCTATATTATAAAAACGGGAAAATAGAGTATCTACAGGTTTTTGTCGATACGGATGATTTTGGGGCTGATTACCTAGACCGCCTTGAAGCCGGTCTCAAAGAAATCAAAGTGGATACGCTTAAAATCAAAGTCATAAATGACTTGGGGTATTTTTACCACACAAGAAATCTTAAGAAATCATTGTCAATCATCAATCAGGGACTTGAGGAGGCAAGGCGGATGAGTGACAAATATTGGGAAGGAAAACTTCAGGTTTCCCAAGGGGCCATTTTATTGAGACAGGATGAGTTGGATTGGGCAGAGATTGTACTCAAAAGTGCGATCGATAAAATCCCTGAAGAAGAAAGTTGGCTGCTTTACACCAACTTGGGTTATGTTTTTGAAAGAAGGGGAAACCTTGGGGAAGCTTTTGAATATGCCGCCAAAACATTGAAAATAGGAGAAAAATACAGGGATGAAAAGGCGATTGCCATGGCTTATTCAGATATGAGCAATCTTTTTTGGAAACAGAAAAAATATGAAATCGGCCTGGAATATGGATTGAAGTCTTTGGAGATTTTTGAAAAAAGAAACCTGAAAGACCTTGATTATGATTTTACACTTCATGTGGTGGGCAACAATCTGATTGAGCTCCAGAGGTATGATGAAGCCCGCGGATATTTTATGAAATCAATCGCTATAGGAGAGAAATATGGATTTTACAACAACCTGAGCGATACCTACATTGCGCTATCGGATCTATACAATAAGTCCGGAGATTATCTTGAAGCTGAAAAATCAGGATTGGAAGCTTTGAAATATGCCGAATTATTGGAAAATGATTTTATGATCATGCGGTCCTTGCTTTCTTTGGGAAAATCCAACAACAGCATCGGCCATTTTCCCCATGCCATTGAGTTTTTGGAAAAAAGCATTCTTGTCGCTTCGAATGACTTCGGAGACAAATATTACCTCGGGCTTGTATACAATGAACTGAGCAAGGCCTATGAAGGGGATAAAAAGTTTGCCAAAGCCTTGGAAGCCAACAGAAAGTATGATGAACTCAAACAAAGTGTTTTCACCACCGAGGCGGATCAGAGGATTTCCCAATTGCAGACCGAAATGGATGTCTCCCAAAAAGAGCACACCATCAACCTGCAGCAGGCAAGGTTAGAAAAACATAAAATCCTTCAGACCTTCATCCTGATACTTTCCGGACTTTTGGTTGTCATCTTAGCCATTCTTTTTATCGTAATGAGGCGACGCAAAAATTATAACCTGCTTTTGGAAAAACAGAATCTTGAGAAGGAGTATTTATTGAAAGAAATCCACCATCGGGTAAAAAACAACCTAGAGACAATTTCCAGCCTCTTGGCCCTACAGACCGCCAAGATAGAAAATAAAGAATTTCTAAGTATCATGGAACAAACCCAAAACAGGGTTCACAGCATAGGATTGATCCATCAGAAACTGTATCAGGGCAAAGACATCAAATCAATAGAAATGAGGGATTTTTTCCTGACTTTGGGTGAGTACATCATTGATACCTTCAATGCCTCAAACCGAATTGAGCTTTATTGCGAAATGGAACCCTTGGGTTTGGATATAGATCGGGCAATTCCTATCGGATTGATTGTCAATGAATTGCTATCAAACTCCCTCAAGTATGCTTTTCCAAATGGAAACCATGGAAGGATCAACATCGCTTTATCTGAAAAAAATTCTCACCTCATTCTTCATTTTTCCGACAACGGAATAGGTATTGGAGAAAAACCGGAAATCCGTGGATCGGGATTCGGCACCCAATTGATCAATCTGCTGACCCAGCAGCTTGATGGAAAAATGACTTTATTTACCAATTCAGGAACAGAAATCTTCTTTGAATTCCAAACCCAAAAAGCAGCATGAGCCATACCACCCGAATTTTAATTGTAGAAGATGACATGATTATAGCAGCCAACATTGGCTTGCAACTCAGCAATCTGGGATATGAAGTGACCGGACTGGAATCAAGAGGAGAAGAAGCAGTGCACCATGCTTTGGAAAACAAACCGGACATCATTTTGATGGACATACAGTTAAAGGGCAAAATGAGTGGCATTGATGCCGCTAAAGCCATCAAAAAGTTAATCGACATTCCCGTGATTTACCTGACAGCCAATGTGGATGATGCGAGTTTCACCAAGGCAAAAGAAACACATCCTTTTGCATTTATCTCAAAACCATTCAAGAAACTCGATCTTGAAAGAACCATCGCCTTGGTAGAGGAAAAAATCAAAGAGAAAAATCAGGAGATCCTTTCCACTGAAAATTCATTCGAATACCAGGGGGACAGGATTTTTATCCGAAACCAAAATAAACTAGTCAAAGTCTTGTTGGATGAAATCCTTTACATCGAGGCCGAAAGGAACTATTGTAATATATATCTTACTAACCTCACTTATTTGATTGTCAGTCCATTAAACAAACTTTGTGAAAAAATGGACCAAAAAAATTTCATCAGAATCCACAGGTCCTACGTAGTCAATTTCTCAAAACTTGATGCAGTCGCTGATTCACATGTGGAAATTCAGGGTAAATTGATTCCTGTGGGAAAACAGTTTAAAGAAGACCTGCACCGATTATTGAATAAGGTTTAAGAAAATCACTTTTTATCCTGCTGCCAAAATCCCCCCGTCTATAGTAAAAGCACTTCCAGTAATCCAGGATGAGTCGTCACTCGCGAGAAAAAGAGCAAGTTTAGAAACGTCTGCCGGCAAGCCTAATCTTTTGAGCAAAGTAGCTTTTCCTGCATTGGCAACTGCTTGGGCGGGGTCAGGAAATGCAATAGCAGAAGCATGGATAAAAGGCGTATCTACAGGACCGGGGCACATGGTATTGACACGGACTGTGGGACCATAATCCACTGCAACCTGTCTGGCCAATGCCAATAAAGCTGCTTTGGAAGCACAGTAGGCGGGATGGTTTGGGAAAGATTTATAGGCGGCAATCGAAGAATTGACCACCACAGTGGCAGATGGCCTTTTGAGCATTTCAGGCAAGGCAAATTTCAAAAGATAAAAGACCGAATCCACATTGGTTCTGAATGTGATGTCCCAATCTGAGGGCTCCAATTCCGTCACGGAACCCAAACCAAGCATTCCGGCATTGGCCACCAAGCCATCCAATTGTCCAAATGACTTTATTGCCAATTCGACCAACTGCTTATTGTAATCCTTTTCACCGACATCCCCGGCTAAAAATTCAGCCTTTCCACCATTTTCCTCTATTCCTTCTGATAAAATCTTTCCTTTGGATTCATCCCTCCCACTCAGGACCAGGTTTGCACCTTCTTTTGCAAAATCCAAAGCAAGGGCCCTGCCCATTCCGCTTGTAGCCCCTGTGATGATAAATGTTTTTTGGTGGAATTTCATGGCTTAATTCCTTTGTCTGATGTTTGAAAAACTAAATCAAAAATATGCGGGATTTTGCTTCTTTATCAACCACCAAAATAAATTATAATTTTATATCCATAGTATCTGTATTAAATTCTGAAATTTCTTAGCTTTAAAAAGCTTTGACTTTTTTGGAGAAAAAAGAAAAGGTGAATTCAAACCCATTTTAACCATGAAGCCTACCAATACCAAAGACCCTGAATACTACCATAAAGTAGTAGATTGCCAATACGCCTGCCCCGCCCATACCCCGGTTCCGGAATATATCCGGCTTATCGCTGCCGAAAAATTCACTGAAGCCTACATGGTCAACTGGGAATCCAATGTTTTTCCGGGTGTACTCGGAAGAACCTGTGACCGACCCTGCGAACCGGCTTGCCGGAGGGTAAGGGTCGAAGAGGAACCTGTTGCCATCTGCAGACTCAAAAGAGTCGCTGCAGACAACAAAGGCGATGTCAAACAGCACATGCCGCAAGGTCCATTTCCATCCAATGGAAAAAAAATCGCCCTGATCGGCGGCGGTCCTGCATCGCTTACGGTGGCGAGGGATCTGGCTCCATTGGGCTATGAAATCCACCTTTTTGATGAGCAGAAAGCAGGCGGAGGAATGATGCGCAGTCAGATTCCGTCTTTCAGGCTTCCCGAAGAAGTGCTCAATGAAGAAGTCAATTTTATCCTTGATCTTGGGATCCATACCCAATTTATGACCTATGTCAAAAGCCTCAAAGAAGTACTCGGAGGAGGATATGATGCGGTTTTTGTTGGGACAGGTGCACCAAAAGGCAGAGACTTACCAAAATTGCCCGGAAGAAAAGAAGCTGATAAAAATATCCATATAGGGATCGAATGGTTGGCTGGAGTGGCATTTGAACATATCAAATCCATTTCCCAAAAAGTCATCGTTCTTGGAGGTGGCAATACCGCAATGGACTGCTGCAGAACCTCCAGAAGGTTGGGAGGTAAAGAGGTGAAAGTAGTCGTCCGAAGCCCATTTGATGAAATGAAGGCCTCCCCTTGGGAAAAAGAAGATGCCCTCCATGAGGACATCAATATTATTGATAACCATGTTCCGCTGAGTTTTGAAGTCAAAGACGGTAAACTCATCGGGATGAAATTCCAGAAGGTAAAACCTGTCTATGATGAAAACGGCAAAAGACAACTTCTTCCAACGGAAGAAGACGATGTTTTCATTGAAGCCGATGAAGTGCTGATCGCAATAGGCCAGGAAAACAGTTTCCCTTGGATAGAAAGAAACATAGGACTGGAATTTGACCAATGGGGAATGCCTGTAGTGGACGAGCGCACATTTCAATCCACCAACCCCAAAGTATTCTTTGGCGGTGACTCCGCCTTCGGACCAAAAAATGTCATCACAGCCGTTGCCCATGGCCATCATGCCGCAGTATCGATCCACCTTTTTTGTGAAGGATTGGATGTGCATGACAGACCTTCTCCCTACACTAACCTTGTCAGCCAAAAGATGGGAATCCATGAGTGGATTTATGACAGCAGTGTAGCAATTGACCAAAGGCATATTGTACCCCAAGCCAAGAAATCCCAAACCCTCAAAGACAGAAAAAAAGAAGTCGAATTGGGGTTTGACATCGCAACCGCATATAAAGAAACCCAAAGATGCCTCAACTGTGACGTGCAGACCGTTTTTACAGAGGACAGGTGCATAGAATGTGATGCCTGTATGGACGTATGTCCAACTTCCTGTATTACTTTCACTGTCAATGCAGAAGAATCCGACCTTAGGCAGAATCTCCTGGTTCCTGCAGAAAATCTTACACAGGATTTATTGGTTTCCAAAGAGCTGAAAACAGGACGTGTTATGGTCAAGGATGAAGATGTATGCCTACACTGTGGACTTTGTGCAGAAAGGTGCCCAACCTCCGCATGGGATATGCAAAAATTCCTATACTCCACGACCAAAGCCAATCAAATGATCACCCCTTTTCCATCAATAGAAAAATGATCCACGCCATCAATGATTTCATAGTCCGGTTTGCCAACGTGAATGGTACCGGATCTGCTAGTGCCAATTTCCTTTTTGCCAAAGCAATTTTTAGGATGGGAATACCTGTCACTCCAAAAAATATATTCCCTTCCAATATTCAGGGACTTCCTACCTGGTATGAAGTCCGTGTGAGTGAAAAGGGGTATTTAGGGAGAAGAGAAGGCATTGACATTTTGGTCTCTGTCAATCCCCAAAGTATGGCACAAGATGTAAAAAGTGTCAAACCAGGAGGATTCTTTATGTACGACAGTACCAAAAGACTTACTCCTCCCTACATCAGGGAAGACATCCATTACCTTGGGGTGCCGATGATGGAAATGTCCAATGAGGCCTTTTCTGACCCGAGAAAAAGGCAACTCTTGAAAAACATCATTTATGTTGGCGCGCTGGCCCAGCTATTGGATATGGATTTCCAAGAACTAGAAAAACTCATCGGCGAGCAGTTTGAAGGCAAGCCACAATTGATAGAAGCCAACCTCCAAGCCTTAAAATTAGGAATGGACTATGTGAAGGTCAATTTTGATTACCCCTTGATGTTTAGGCTGGAAAGAAGAAACCTGATTAAGGACAAAATCCTGGTAGATGGCAACACCGCGTGTGGCCTTGGAGCGGTCTACGGAGGTGCCACCGTCATGGCTTGGTATCCGATCACGCCTTCCACTTCGGTGGCGGAGGCGTTTGAACATTATTGTGAAGAATACAGGACCGATCCTGACTCAGGCGAAAAAAGATTTGCCATCATCCAAGCCGAGGATGAACTCGCTGCCATGGGGATGGTTATCGGTGCCAATTGGAACGGTGCCCGGGGATTTACTGCTACCAGCGGTCCGGGAGTCTCCTTGATGAATGAGTTCCTGGGTTTGGCTTACTTTGCCGAGGTACCTGCTGTCCTCATAGATGTCCAAAGAACCGGACCCAGTACAGGCATGCCCACTAGAACACAACAATCGGACATTCTACTTGCTGCCTATGCTTCCCATGGGGATACCAAACATGTCTTGGTTTTCCCCGCTACTCCGCATGAATGTTTTGAGTTGACAGCAGAAAGTTTTGACCTCGCCGAGCGCCTGCAGACACCGATCATGGTAATGACAGATCTGGACCTTGGCATGAATGACCACATCAGTGAACCGTTTCATTGGGATCAAAAAAGAAAGTACGACAGGGGAAAAGTACTCAATGCGGAGGAATTGGAGCATATTGGCCGATTTGGAAGATATCTGGATGTGGATGGTGACGGCATTCCTTACAGGACCTATCCGGGCACGCATCCTACCAAAGGCTCCTTCTTTACCAGAGGAACTTCACGGGATGAATACGCTGCCTATACCGAAGATGGTGCTGCATACAAAAGAAACATGGACCGATTGATGGTCAAATGGGAAACGGCGAAGAAAGTCGTTCCGAAAGCCCATTTGTACCAAAAGGAAAACAAGTCAGAAATCGGGATTTTATTTTATGGAACATCCACTTTTTCGGCAGAGGAAGCTAAAGACATTTTGGAAGAAAATGGAATCATAGTAGATGCGATCAGAATCAGAGCCTTTCCTTTTGGGGAAGAGGTGGTTCAATTTATCCATTCCCATTCGACTGTTTTTGTCATCGAACAAAACAGGGATGCACAGCTGCGCAGTATGATGATCATGGAACTTGAAACCAATCCGACCAAATTGATCCCCGTTTTGAATTATGATGGTATGCCGATCACGGCTGACGCCATCAAAAACCAAATTTTAAAGCATTTAAACCTAGAAAATACCCAACACCATGAGTTATCTAAAACCGCTCTTTAGACATCCGAAACTTCCGAAAAACAAACTTGGCTACACCCAAAAGGAATATGAGGGCTCACTCTCCACACTCTGTGCAGGATGTGGACACGACAGCATCAGCGCGGCTATCGTGCAGGCTTGCTTTGAAATGTCCGTAGAACCCCATAAAGTAGCCAAAATTTCCGGAATCGGATGTTCATCCAAAACACCTACCTACTTTTTGGGTAATTCACATGGTTTCAATTCCGTACACGGCAGGATGCCTTCAGTCGCTACCGGTGCGAGTATGGCGAATAAGGACATGGTGTATTTTGGGGTTTCAGGGGACGGGGATTCAGCATCTATCGGCATGGGGCAGTTTGTCCATGTCATCCGGCGAAATCTGAATATGGTCTATATCGTGATGAACAACGGCTGCTATGGCCTGACCAAAGGACAGGATTCTGCCACCGCAGACCAAGGTTCGCGGAGCAAAGCCGGTTCCGTCAATCCATTTCAAGCCATCGATCTAGCGAGTTTGGCTATAGAATTGGGAGCAACCTTTGTGGCTCAGAGTTTTAGCGGGGACAAGCAGCAATTGGTTCCGCTCATCAAGGCCGCCATGCACCATAAAGGTTTTGCCTTTCTCAATGTGATTTCTCCTTGTGTGACTTTCAACAACAATCCAGGTTCTACCAAATCTTACGACTATGTGAGGGAACATATTGAAGCCACTTCGACTTTGGACTTTGTTCCGGAAATGCCCGAAATCAAAACCAATTACGAAAAAGGGAAATCCACCAGGGTTGCGATGCACGATGGCACCTTGATCCAACTGAATAAATTGGCAACAGATTGGAATCCCGAGGACAGAGTTTCTGTAGCCAATGCCCTTCAGCATGCAAGAACAAAAAATGAAATCCTGACTGGCTTACTCTATGTCAATACCGAATGGAAAGACCTTCATGGCACATTAAGCACCTGCAGCACACCTTTGAATAAATTGAAAGAAGCTGAGCTATGTCCGGGAACGGAGGCTTTGAATGAGATCAATGCGGGGTATAGGTAAATGAGTATATACGCAACCTCTACATTTCTTGAAGGGAAAATCCTTGGTTTTGGGATGGAAGACCGAAGACAGAAGACGGATGTAACGGGCAATTAGCAATTTTATCAAAAACTATCTAGATAGGCTTGGTATTTAGAAATGCCAATATTATGGGTCTTGGTTGTCTTTTTGAATACATCATTGGATCGGAGGCAGGATATTAGAATGTTGGTAAAAAAGTTACAGCACTGAAGGTGCGAAATACCCTAGAGATGGGTGCAGCCCATCGTAATTGTAGGAAATGTTTGAAGAAAGCCCTGAAGGGGCGAAATATCTCTAAGGACAAGAAAGAAAATGATCCCGCCCTTTCAGGGCTTAAGGGAATTATCGGATGAATTATGGATGGGCTTCACCCATCCCTTTATTATTTTGCCCTTTCAGGGCTAATTTAAATTTGGTTTTAGGTTAGTATTTGGACATTTCTCAATTATGGGACATACCCATCCAACCCACACTGCTGCATAAATTCATTGTTGAATAGTTGCTGTACTTCTTGGGTCATCACCTTGGACCGTTGCTTTTTCCATTGTTGTATCTTTTCATTTCCATAGATATAATTCAAGCGGTTCTTGTCTACGATGCGGTTTAGCTTTCCCCAATGGATGGTATAGGGAATCGCAGCGGCTTCCAAAGATTCCAAAACCGCTTGATAAAACTGATGGTTGACCGCAGCATCAGCACCGTCAAGTTCCATCACTACAGAATGTTTGAACCGGGTAAAGGCAAGGGTTGCGGCATTTCCTTTTACAAACCGAAAAGCTAAAACACCTGCGAGTTTAACATTTTCATTGATTTTTAGGCAAATTTGGATTGCTTTGACCACATCTTTTACATCTAGACAAATAGCTGCACTGAATACTTTTCCCCGGAACCTTGTATTAGTAAATGTCTCAGAGATTGTTCCTGTCAGATCCTCGGGTCTGCTATAGGCTAATCCAAAAAGTGAATTCACGATTTGGGGTACCAAGATTCTATTCAAAAATCCAACCTTGGCCTGAACTTGATCCAAAACCGTTTGAATCAACCCAAGCGTATCATCCCCATAGGTAAATCCCGAGGTCGCATGTTCAATTCTCTTATAATCTTCCCTGTAGGCAACTTTGAACATGGACCTCATGTACACCCCTTTTTCAGGATCGTTAAATGCGAAATCATGGGGATTGACTGCCAACTCAAAATGATAAAGGTGCCTTTGCGGATCGTTCCATGTGTATTTGAGGTGGTGCTGTATTTTTGAAAAATCCATCTTGGTGACAGCTTCGGTCATGGCATTGTCAAATGGCACTCTCTGCATTTTTTGCTCCAAAAGGAATTTGTCCTCCACCTCCACCAAGACTCCATGAATAATCCCAAAACTCCCAAAACTCACCAAAATAGCATTGAAAAGTTCATCTTCTATGATCGTCTCTGCTCCTAATTTCATATGAAAAGCATCGGAAGTAATCCGTCTCGAAGCCCTCTCTACGTAAATATGCCTGTCAGGACCGGTAATGACGTGCATGCCAACAACCATTTCGGGCAAAGCACCCTTAAATACAGCTGCCCCATGGGTTCCCGTGGAAAAGGCACCCGCAATGGTTTGGCCATTGCTTCCGCCACTCACCATCAGACTTTTGGAAGGTTGTGATTGCTTTTCGAGGTATTCATTGATTTGGATGATGGTATTTCCACACTGCAAAAACTTAAAATTTTCAGGCTTATTGCCTGCATTCAAAAAATCGGGATGGAAATTTTCTTTTCCTAACGCAAATTTATGTCTCAGCCTCTTGGTATTGATAATCGCATCTTCGCTTACTGCCACTTTGCTAAATGACCATCCACTCCCCATTGCGCGGATATTGAGCTGGTTTTCCAAGGCATACTTGATGATCCATTGGAAATTGGCCGTACATTTTTTGTATTGGGAAAACTGGTCAAGGCTTTGGAAAGATGGATCATCCAAGACCATATCAAAGGAAAGGTCTTCATCTAAAGGCTGGGTATAGTTTTGGTGGACATTGGTGAATTCCTTGATTTTCCAAGGAATAACTCCTGCAGGATAGGTCATGGCAAAATGGGTTTAAATTTCTCCCGGAATCGGTACCTCCGGGCAACAAAAATATTCGACAGATTGGGGGACAACAATTCCCAATGTGATGACAGAAATCAGGATATGACCAACATTGGTCTTGACCGTAACTTGGCAAATGGATTTACAGCTTGCATCGGTTTTGACATCTACAGGCTGCCTCAAACCCCAAAAATAAGTGGTTCTGTTTACCTGAACCGGCGCGGGATTATCGGAATCATACTTGGATACAATCCTCAGATTGGCACATGAAGCCAAATAGAAGATTAGACTGAAAAGAATGAGGAAGGAAAAACGCCTGAATTGAAATGACTTGTTCATTTGAGTCCAAAGTTTAAAATGAATACACTCTTTTAAAAAATATATAACACCCTAAAAATCAAGGTAAAAGTTAAAAAAATAAATGGAAAAAGGCAATAGAGAGTTAAAGGTTATTTGGTAAATGGTTATTATGTTGTAATTGTTGTAGTTGTTCTAATGGTTGTAATTGTTATTTCCTTCTCAGCTTCCTAAAGTCATGTTTACATTTTTTATTAATCCTGAATTCAATATTCTAAATTCAAAATTTTCTCGCTTCTTGTCTCTTGCTTTTTTTGTCTCATATCTCAAGTCTCCTGTCTAAATCTCTCACTCACCAATTTCACATGACCCAAATGGTGTCTAGAGTGCCATGCGTACAGTGCAATGGTGGTGGCGAGTGACATTGTTTTTTGGTTGGCAGGATGGTAAAAGGTTTTCTGCAGGTCATAAGCCGATAAAGATTTAATCAAACCTACCCAGCGATAATGCAATCCTTCCAAAATCTTCAAACTTGGTCCAATAGGCATGTCTTTGGCATCAGCCAATTCCGCCCACAAATCTTCATGATAAGGTTTGATGGTTGGGTTATCCTCAGTAAGCGCCAACTTGAACCGGATAAAACTATTCATATGGCTGTCGGCGCAGTGATGCACCACTTGCCTCACGGTCCATCCTTCAGGCCGATAAGGTGTGTCCAATTGTTCTTCGGAAAGTTTATAGGTTTCAGTTTTGAGCAATGAGGGGAATTCTTCTATGATTCCAACCCATTCTTCAAGTTGTTGGGCAGAGATTTCTTTTGGTGCTGAAAATCGGCCTACGGGGAATTTTAATGATTCTATTTCCATTTGGTTTTTGGTTAAATGGTTATTTGGTTAATTGTTATTTGGTTATTTGGTTAATTGTTATTTGGTTAATTGTTTAGAACTTAAAAGGTTAACTGAATTTGAATTCATGGCGTGGACTTGGTATTTAGGACTTTCTCTTAGCTTGGTACTTAGTACTTGATACTTGGTACTACACTCTCGCTTCTCGGCTCTTGCATCTCAATACGGATCCACATCCACCACAAACCTCACTCCTCTAAAGTCCTTATGCACCTGCATTTCTTCCAAAAGTTGGAGCAAATCATGTTTAAATTGCGCTTGGGCATTTCCTGATTTATCCAACTTCGCGATAGATTCGAAAATGTATTGGTTCTTGATTTTTCCGACCAATCCTTTCTCCGGCCCCAACATGATCTTCTTGACATCGATTTCGCCCATCAGGTTATGGAGATGTCTTGCGGCCTTTTCTGCGATTTTATAATCCTTATGCCGGGTCGTGATTTTGATGATTTTGACAAAAGGAGGGTAGAAAAACCGTTGTCGATCCCCCATCTCTTGGATATAAAAATTCTTGTAATCCCCGGAAATCACTTGTCCAAAAATGGCTTCCTCAGGTTTTCGTGTTTGGATGATGACGGCACCTTTTTTGTCCCGCCGTCCAGCCCGGCCTGCCACTTGGGTGATTTGCTGAAAAGCACGCTCCCCGGCCCTAAAGTCCGGAAAATACAAAATCCTGTCTGCATCCATGATCCCTACGACTGTGACCCTGTCAAAGTCCAGGCCCTTGGTAATCATCTGTGTACCGACCAAAATATCAATGTTCCCACTTCCAAATTCTTCCAATAATTGCTGGTATCCGTATTTGCTTCGGGTAGTATCCAAATCCATCCTTGCGATTCTGGCTTCAGGGAAAAGTAAGGAAAGACTTTCTTCAATCCGCTCCGTTCCCAATCCTACCGCTCCCAATTTATTGCTTCCACAGGCAGGACATGCATGCGGAACTTTCTCCTTGAACCCACAATAATGGCAGCGCATTTCCTCCCCAAACTGATGATAAGTCAGGCTGACATCGCAATGTTCACATTCAGGAATCCATCCGCAATCTTCGCAGGCAATATAAGGCGCATAACCGCGCCTGTTCTGGAAAATCAAAACCTGCTCCTGATTGGACAAAGCCTCCTGTATTTTCTCCCTAAGAAGCCGCGTAAAATCAAGCTTCAGCAGGTTTTTCTTTTTGTCCACCAGCATATCCGCCAACTGATACTCGGGAAGTTGTGCCTCTCCATATCTTTTGTCCAAAGCCACATAACCATACTTTTTGGTCCTTGCATTGTAAAAAGACTCAAAGGAAGGCGTCGCCGAACCGAGTAAAGTTTTGGCTTGGTGAATCCAGGAAAGCATGATCGCCGCATCCCTAGCCTGAAATCTCGGTGCCGGATCAAACTGTTTGTAGGATGACTCATGTTCCTCGTCTACTATCACCATTCCCAAACTGTCAAATGGCAAGAAAATCGAAGACCTTGCCCCGATCACAAAAGAGATTTTTCCGCTCAAAACCCCATTCCAAACCTCTACCCTTTCATTGTCTGAATATTTGGAATGGTAAACCCCCATGCTACTCCCAAAAACTTTCCTAAGCCTGCCGACCATGTGGGTGGTAAGGGCAATCTCAGGCAATAGCAACAATACTTGGGAACCACCGGCCAAGACCTCCTTGATCAGGGTAATATATATTTCTGTCTTGCCGCTACCGGTTATTCCATGAAAAAGGACTGCTTTTTTTTCTTCAAATTGGCTTTTTATTTCTCCAAGAGTTTTGCTCTGTAGGTCTGAAAGGACAATTTCTTCTCCATTTCCTTCTTCCTCCTCAAAACGACTGATGATAATTTTGAACTCTTCAAGCACACCGTTTTTGATCAGGGTCTTGAGAGATGATACCGATAGGTTTGCTTCGGTTATTACTTTTTTGTCAAGTCCTTTCTGGTTGAGATCAGGTTGCTTGTACACCGGGATTTCCTGCAGGTATTTGAGTAAGATTTCCTCTTGCTTTGGTTTGTTGGCGATATCGTTGAAAAGGGCTTCCAAGGCTTTCTTGTCTGAAGCATACTCTTTAGAAAGCCTGATTCTTGATTCAACTTTGGGCGTATATTTCTCTTTTAATTGCTCAAAAACCAAAATGGCTTCCTTGATGACCAAGCTTTTGATGATGCTGTGGATTGATTTGAGACCAAGGACATTTTCACATTCCTCATAGGTCATATCATCCTTGGAAGCCAATGCCTGAAGCAAAATTTCCTCCCTATCATCAAGCGGATAGGTTGATGTGTCTGAATCAAAGGTAGGATTGAGTTGGATTTTGCTTTCGCTGCTGAGTTTCAGTCCTGAAGGCAAGGCCGCATTCATCACTTCTCCGATATGGCAGCAATAATACTCCGCCATCCACGCCCAAAAACGGATCTGCAAAGGATTGACCGTAGCGTGGTTGTCAAGAATATCAAGGATGGGTTTAGCTTCGTAAGCTGAAGGCGGCTTTTGGTGGACTTTGCCGATAATACCCGTAAGTACCTTCTTTTTTCCAAACTGAACAATCACCCGAAAACCGATGCCGATCTGTTCGGCCATACTCCGCGGAATTTTGTAGGTAAACATCTTGGGGATGGGTACCGGCAATATGATGTCCGCAAATAAGTTGGATTTGCTGTCTTCCTGCGGGTATAAATCACCAAATAAACTCTCCAAAAGGTGGGTCAGGCTAAAGATGGAAACTGTGCCAAAGCATCGGCAACTTCAGAAACAGGCTTTTGACAAGCCTTATTGAAGCAAACGTAAATTAAGGCATTTCCTTCAGAATCCGCCGTTTTGTATTCCAATAATGGGATATTTTCTGCGACAGTTTCAGACGCAGCAATGACAAAATTGGATGAATTTGAGGCTTGCATCTCCTTGGCTTTCGCTAGTGCCCCTTTGCCCACAATGGCGATTTCTGCCTTTGGCACCAAAGTACTCAGATACAGCGATGCCCAATTGCAAAGAAAACCCGGTTCGGTGACGATCAGCTTCTTCATGGCTCCAAGCATTTTTTCAGAAATCTCAAGATACCTGTCTTCATAAAAATACAAACCCAAATCCTGAAGATTTCTCGCCATCATGGAATTGGAAGCCGGAATGACATTGTCAAACAATTCTTTTTTGTTGGCTATCAGTTTTTCAGCTGTAGGATTGTTGAAAAAGAAAAAACCGTCAGTCTCATCATAAAATTGCTCCAAAACAATCTCTGTCAATTCCTTGGCTGTGTGTAGCCATTTCTGGTCAAAAGTAGCTTTGTACAAGGAGATAAATCCTCTGGTCGCCGCTGCGTAATCTTCCAAAAATCCAGGAGTATATGCTTTCCCGTTTTTGTACGACCGATACAAAATCCCGTCTTGGTACATTTTGTCCAAAATAAAATTTCCATTGGCAAGGGCCAACTTCAATGCTTTCTCCTCTCCTAAGGATAGATAAGCCTGCACGAGTCCCTCCACCATGAGTCCGTTCCAACCACTCAAAACCTTGTCATCCAAACCCGGATAAATCCTTTTATTCCTCACCTCCAACAGCTTGATTTTGATTCGGTTAAGCCTGTTTACATAAGCTGAAACTGAAAGACCTTCTTCCTTGGAAAGTTCTTCATATGATTTTGTCTGGAAAAGGATATTGACTTCATCTTCCCAATTTCCTTTGAATTTGATGTTGTACAATTTCACAAACCAGCGCATATCCTCGCCAAGCAAGCTTTCCAATTCGTCTGACGTCCAAGTGTAAAATTTTCCTTCCACTCCTTCAGAATCCGCATCTTGAGCTGCATAGAAACCTCCATCTTGCTGAAGCATCTCAGCTTCCAACCAAGCAATGGTTTCGGTCACTTTCTCCTTGAAAAGTTCTTCGCCACTTACCTGATAGGCTTTGGCATAAAGCTTCATCAACTGCCCGTTGTCATATAACATCTTCTCGAAGTGCGGTGCAAACCATTCCCCATCCACCGAATACCTGGCAAATCCTCCACGCAAATGATCATAAATCCCACCCATTCCGATCTTGCGAAGTGTAAAAAGTACTTTCTCCGCCAAGGCTTCATCTTTCTTCAGGATTGCATATTCCAACACAAAAGACCAAATGGCCGGCATGGGAAATTTGGGTTTTCTGTTCATTCCACCCCATTCCAAGTCGAACTGATCCTCTAATTTTTTGATGGTATAAGCCAACTCCTCACTTGACAATTCAGTCTTGACAGACTCCAATCCATATTTCTCCAACTCCGACCTGTTGAGGCTCCTACCAAATCCTTCTGCACTTTCAGCGAGTTGGTCAAAATGCTTTTCATACGCATCCGCAATATTGGTGAGTAATGCTTTCCATTGCTTGTTGGGAAAGTAAGTTCCGCCATAAAAAGGCTTTTGGTCCGGCATCAGGAAAACATTGAGCGGCCAACCGCCATTGACGCCCATGACCTGCACCGATTCCATATAAATATTGTCTAGATCAGGCCGCTCCTCACGGTCGATTTTGATACAGACAAAGTGGGCATTCATGATGGCAGCCGTGGCATCGTCTTCAAAACTTTCCTTTTCCATCACGTGGCACCAATGACAAGCCGAATAGCCGATGCTGACTATGATCGGTTTGTTTTCAATTTTAGCCTTCGCTAACGCTTCTTCTCCCCAAGGATACCAATCCACAGGATTGTGGGCATGTTGGAGGAGATAAGGTGATTGGGAGTGGATGAGGCGGTTGGACATTATTTGGTTGTAAGGGTTGTGGTAGTTGGAATGGTTGTGGTAGTTGGAATGGTTGTAGTTGTTGTAATGGTTATAGTTGTTGTAATGGTTTAAAATGTTGTCAGGTTGTCATTGTTGTCGGGTTGTCGGGTTTTCAGATTCGTCATTCTGAGTATTTAATATTTTAAAATGTTCAGAAAAGGAAGGACGATTGGTGTTACGTCATCTTGAATCCGAGGTACGAGGATGAAAGATCTCAGAATAAGGAGACCCTTCGCTACACTCAGGGTGACGAATGAAGGTCAATTAAAGTGAAACGAAGAATCTCCTTGAGTTTGTTTCTCTAAGATTACAAACAAAAAAAAGAGCCTCTACCCTACCCAAATCCCAACATCGGTCATCCGTCATCGGTCAAAAACACCAGTATTTACTCTGATTCAAACTTCCTTCCTTCCTACTTCAAACTTCCAACCTCCCCTCACTTCCCCCTCGAATGCACCTGTTTTCTCAACAAGTCCATTTCCTTTGAAAAATCAAAATCCCGGCTGTATCGTTCCAATTTCTTCTGAAGATTGTCTAAAAATTTGATATGGGCCGGGCTGTCCGGATTGAATGGACGGTGGGCAAGGTCTCTTTTGATCCCTTCAAATTCCAAAATCAAAGGGAAAGTCTTTGGATCAACCCAAGCGGTTTTGAATCTTTCCCAAATATATTCTTCAGCCTGCGCATTGGGATGGATCATGTCTTCCTTATAAAAACGATAGTCCCGCAAATCATCCATCATGATCTCATAGGCAGGAAAATACTGCACAAAATCATAGGTTTCGGTGAGGTCATGGGCTGCTAATCGCAGGATGGATTTACTCAACCTGTCTTCAGGAATGCCGTCTTTGATATGTCTGACAGGACTGACGGTCAACAATACCTGTACATCGGGATTGATTTGCCTCAGAATATTGAAAAAACCACTAAACGCTTTTTGGATTTCATCAGGGTGAAGCAATCTCTTTTCAAATAGATCTGCAGGCTGCTTGTGACAGTTGGCCACAATCTGACCATCATTTCCATATTCATAAATCCAGGCGGTACCAAAAGTGATCAGGATATGAGATGCATTTTCCAAAACCTGTTTGGTGTGCTGTTGCTTTTTATGGATCAACCTTTCTAAAGAATCCTGACTGTAAGCCACAACATCAGAATGCATCCCAAAATGCAGGTACAATCCATCCCTGACCAAAATCATGTCCGTATTGATCGGCATTTCCAATGCGGCATCTTCCATTACTTGAGCGATGGAGAAGGGGTTGAAAAGCGTTCCGAAGGGATTATTGAGAATGGGAAACTTTCTTTCGGCCAATTTCTCCCCGATCATGGTCGAAAAACAAGAACCGATAGAAAAGATTGGTTTGTGGTGATTAATCTTACTTTCCCCCTCAGGGATATCAAAAGAAGTAGTCCAAAGCATGGGATAAAATTAGAAAGAAAGCCCACAAATCCTTAGGGAAAAGGCGCAAAAATTTTTTGAGTTTCCCGCAAAGGCACAAAGGCGCAAAGAAAAAGTAATTCACAAATTAGTTGCTAAAATCTATATCCCGCAAAGGCGCAAAAACGCAAAGGAAAAAACAACTACTCCTCGAGTCCATTCACTTTTCTGTAAATCCCATCTTTAATCAGGTTTACATTGAAATTGATCAGTAACCCAAGTTTGATATTCTTTAACCTCATATAGGTCAGAATGACTTTATGAAAAACACTTTCAATTTTTTCGCAGGATTTCAATTCGATCAAAAGTTTGTCTTCTAATATTAAATCCGCCCTAAAACCCTTGTCCAAAACAATTTCTTTGTAGTAAATTTTTACTTTCTCCTGTCTGGTAAAAAGAATTCCTCTTTTTGTCAATTCATAAGCAAAAGCTTCCTCGTAAACACTTTCCAAAAGTCCCGGTCCCAAATGTGTATGAATTTGGTAAGCAATGTCGACAGCTTCTTTTGCAAGTTCATTCTCTGACATATTCAAAGTGGTTTAAAATACCACCTAAAATATAAAAAAGACATGCCAAAACTAAATAGGCATGTCTTCTTTACTTTTTCTTGGCGTTTTAGTGCCTTCGCAAAAATCTGGTTGTTTATATAATTCTTACTTTTCCTTTGCGTTTTTGCGCCTTTGCGGGACACTTAATGTTTTCCCACCCATTGATAAGCATTCACAAAAGCCTCTATCCATGGACTGACTTCGTCGCTTGATTTGTCGGAAGGATAATATGGCCAATTCCAGGGTTTCAGTGATCTTTCGATGTGCGGCATAATCGCCAAGTGCCTGCCGTCTTCGGATACAATTCCCGCTACTGCGTGATCCGAACCGTTTGGATTGCCTGGATAGCCTTCATAGCTGTACGTCATGCCGATTTGGTAAGCGTCTTTGGGTTTTGGCAATTGGAATTTTCCTTCTCCATGTGCTACCCAAACACCCAATCTTTTACCGGAAAGGGATTTGAACATCACAGATTCATTCTCAGGAACATTCACATTGACAAAGATCGATTCAAACTTATGGCTTGCATTGTGCAGCATCTTTGGCTTGACATCATGGTCAGGCGTAACGAGCCCAAGCACCACCATCAGTTGACAACCGTTGCAAACACCCAAACTCAGGGTATCTTTTCTTGCATAGAAATTGTCCAAGGCTTGTTTCGCTTTTTCATTATACAGGAATGCGCCGGCCCAACCTTTGGCAGAACCCAATACATCGGAATTAGAAAATCCACCCACAAAAACAATCATCTGTATATCTTCAAGGTTTTCACGTCCTGCAATCAGGTCTGTCATGTGAACATCCTTCACGTCAAAACCTGCCAACCACAGTGAATAAGCCATCTCCCGGTCACCGTTGACCCCCTTTTCACGGATGATGGCGGCACGCTTTCCTGAGGCTTCTTTTCTATATGGGTTTAAACCAAAGGCATCTAAGGTTCCTTTCCAGTTCTCTCCAAAGTTGTATGCCAATGGTTGTTTTTTATAGTTGGTAAACCGCTCCAAAGCGAGTTTATCTCCGCTTTGCTTTTTGTCAAGCAAGTAAGATGACTTAAACCATGTATCTCTCATGCCGGCAACTTCCAATGTCAGATCAATTCCTGACAACTCCACTTTTCCGTCCAAGGTCACTTCCGCCAATGAAATAAATTCCACACCATGGTTTTCCAAAACGGCCCGTGTTCTTTCCGGATTTGCCACTTGAATCAGCACACCCGGATTTTCGGAAAACAAAGCTTTGACAATGTCCTTTTCAGCCAATCTTTCGGTTTTCACTTTCAGACCAACTTGAGTCGATGGGAAGCACATTTCCAACAAAGCAGTAATCATCCCTCCTGAGGAAATATCATGACCGGCAAGAATTTCGCCCTTTTCGATCAGCTTTTGGATCACCGTAAATGCTTTCGCAAAATATTGGTTGTCCTTCACATCCGGTGTATCGTTTCCGATGGTATTCAACACCTGTGAAAAACTGGAACCACCCAATTTGGCAGTGTCTTTTGAAAAATCAATGTAATAAACCTTGCTTCCTGCAATAGGCTTCAAATCCGGAGAAACAGTCATTTTCGGAACTGAACATTCCCCTACTGTGGAGATAATAACTGTTCCAGGCGAATAAACCGTCTTGCCTCCGGGATACTTCTGTGTCATGGAAAGGGAGTCTTTTCCTGTCGGCACATTGATTCCCAAAGCTATGGAAAAGTCTGAAATAGCTTCAACAGCTCGGTAAAGCCTGTCATTCTCTCCGGGATTCTTGGCAGGCCACATCCAGTTTGCACTGAGTGAAACCCCAGCCAAACCGTCTGTAATCGGTGCCCAAACCAAGTTGGTCAAAGATTCGGCGATCGCCAACCTAGATCCTGCTTCAGGATTTGCCAAGGCCGCAACCGGTGCATGACCGATGGAAGTTGCAATTCCTTTTTCTCCTGTAAAGTCCAAAGCCATCACGGCCACATTATTCAAGGGCAATTGGATTTCTCCCGTGGTCTGCTGCTTGGCCACTCGTCCTGTGACAGAACGGTCAACTTTATTGGTCAACCAATCCTTGCAAGCCACAGCTTCCAATTGCAAAACCTGCTCAATATATGTTTTCAGCTCCTTGGCTGAGTATTTTGGTTCTTCGTAATCTGTCGTTGCCGGAGTATCCTCCAAAATGGTTTTTGGTGAACTTCCAAACATATAGGCCAAATCCCAATCGACAGGCTTCTCACCTGTTTCAAAATTTTCGAATTTGAAATGCATGTCTCCTGTCGTTTCTCCAACGACATAAAAAGGGGCTCTTTCTCTCTCTGCAATCCGCTGAAGTGTAGCCACATCCTTTTCATGCACCACCAATCCCATTCGTTCCTGAGATTCGTTTCCGATGATTTCTTTCGCAGAAAGTGTGGGGTCGCCAACCGGCAATTTGTCCAAATGGATCGTTCCTCCGGTGCTTTCCACCAATTCCGAAAGGCAGTTCAAATGGCCACCGGCTCCGTGGTCATGGATGGAAATGATCGGATTCTCATGAGACTCAGCCATCGCGCGGATCACATTGGAAACCCGCTTTTGCATCTCCGGATTGGAACGTTGGATGGCGTTCAACTCTATGGCATTGCTGAATTCCCCTGTATTCACGGAAGAAACCGCTCCTCCTCCCATCCCGATGCGGTAGTTGTCACCGCCCATGACGATGATTTTGTCGCCCTTGCTAGGTTCGTTTTTCTTGGCGTATTCTTTCCTTGTAAATCCCACTCCACCTGCCAGCATGATGACTTTGTCAAACCCGTGCGATTTACCATCTTCCTCATGCTCAAAGGTCAAAACCGATCCACAGATCAAGGGCTGACCAAATTTATTTCCAAAATCTGACGCTCCGTTGGAAGCCTTGATCAGGATATCCATCGGAGTCTGGTAAAGCCATTTCCTTTCGGTTAAGTCTTTTTCCCAACTTCTTCCGGCCTCCGACCTTGGATAAGAAGTCATGTAAACAGCCGTTCCCGCCAAAGGAATGGAGGCTGTTCCACCTGCCAACCTGTCCCTGATTTCTCCCCCGGCGCCGGTAGCTGCACCGTTAAAAGGCTCGACTGTAGTCGGAAAATTATGGGTTTCTGCCTTGAGGGAGATGACAGTTTGGATGGTTTCAGTCTCAAAAAAATCCGCTTTATCCTGTGTTTTTGGCGCAAATTGCTGTGCCTTGGGTCCGTCCACAAAGGCAACATTGTCATTGTAAGCGGATACTATTTTATTGGGATGTCTTTTGGAAGTTTCTTTGATCAATTGAAAAAGCGTCTTGTCTTTTTCAACCCCATCAATCACAAAAGTGCCGTTGAAAATCTTGTGGCGACAATGCTCTGAATTGACCTGACTGAATCCGAATACCTCAGAATCCGTCAGAGGCCTGCCCAATGATTTGCTTACTCCTTCCAGGTAATCCACCTCTTCCTGACTGAGAGCCAACCCTTCTTTTTGGTTGTAGGCTTTGATGTCTGTGACCGGAATGATTTTTTCAGGTTGCAAATGGATATCAAAAATATCCTGATCCAATCCCTCATATACTTTTTGAAGCATCGGGTCGATGCTGTCATTTTCAGTAATCAGGAAGTATTCTTCCATTCTTTGGATTCCCAAAATCCCCATATTGACCGTGATTTCTACCGCATTGGTAGACCAAGGCGTGATCATTTCCTTTCTCGGTCCTGCAAACTTCCCGGAGACTTTGTCAGCCTGGATTTGATTGGCTTCACCAAAGAGCCAATTCAGTTTGTCAATATCTTGTTGAGGGAGAGGGTTTTTGGCCTGAACAGCATAAATCAGGGCTTTGGGAGATTGGAAAAAGAGGATCATGAGCGTTTTTTGGAGCCTTTTTTAAGAAGCCACAAAGGTAAACAATTGGGTCAAAAGATTAAAGGAATGTTTTAAAGGATGAGGGATGAAAGATAAGGGGGTGGAAAGTAAATGGTAGAAGGTGAGAGGTAAAAGGGAAAAGGAAAAGGGCGGAAGGATAAGGGTATAATGAGATTTTACAGGGTATGCTTTTCGTTGTTAGGTCCAATGCTAGGGCTTTGTTACTGCTTTTACTTTAAATGTTTTCTGTCCCCTTTCAATCATAGCAGAGTAAATTTGGCTGGCAAAAAAGTCTTTAATATAATCCCAATCACTTGCATTCATTCCGCCATTTCCATTTTTGTCGAGATTGTCAACAATTTTCAAATTTCCAATATAATCAATGTTGTCTCTAAATTTCATAAAGTCCTTTCTCCAAATGACAAGTCCATATGAACCTAAAAAGTATGGCTTGTTCTCGGGATGGAAAGTCCACATTTGATTAAGCTCATTGTCAGAATATTTAAAATATTCATTTTTTGTATTTGCAATCCCCCAAAACTCACAATTTAAAATATTTTCAATAGTTGGTTTTTCAGTATCGTCATAAGTCAAAGCGGCAAAAGTAAAATTTTTAGGACTTTTTTCCTTATATGTACTCGTGCAAAGCAAAACTTTATAATTCTTATCTGCAGTCCTAAATGTCAACAAGTCCCCTTGATTTACATCGTCAATTTTTTTCATTGAGTTGTCTGTTTTAGCATTGCTGGTAACGATTTCCTCTACTAATTTCTTGCTCCTGCACGCCCTAAGGGATACAAAATGCAACAGTTGCGGATATTTTTCAATTATTTAAACCTAATCTCTTTTAGTTAGATATCCAATCCCTGTAAATATCCTTTGATATTTATTTGGAAAAAGACTTCGAATTCGATCAATTTTTAAAAAAGACTTTTCTCTTTGCGGATTGGCGGGAAACAAGAAAAATCCTGCTTCTGGAGAAGCAGGATAACAGGAAAACTTTTCTTAGTGGCTTCTTGTCTTTGTGGGCTATATTCTTTCTTGTTTTGCGACTTGGCGACTTTGCGTGTGCCGAATAATCCAGCTTCTGGAGAAGCAGGATAACAGGAAAACTTTTCTTAGTGGCTTCGTGTCTTTGTAGGCTATACTCTATCTTGTCTTGCGACTTGGCGACTTTGCGTGAGCTGAATAATCCAGCTTCTGGAGGAGCAGGACAATGTAAAACAGAAATTCTTGCCGATATCGGCAAAAAATGATCTATTTTACAAAAATAAAATATTTCTTTGCCGATAATTGTTTAGATCAACACTTACATGCGATACATTTCAGTCAACGAATTTGCCAAAAAATGGAATATTCCTGAGAGGACTGTCAGGCATTATTGTACTTCAGGTAAAATTAAAGGAGCTTTTCTTACAGGTAAAACATGGAATATCCCTGAAGATGCGGTGTTTTCTAAAAAAATAAATTTCAAAACAATTACCGGAAACCCATTGCTTGATCGCTTAAAGGCTGAAAAATCAATGAAATTAAAGGGTGGGATTTACCATCGAACTCAAATTGACTTGACGTACAATTCCAATAGAATTGAAGGCAGCAAACTATCGCATGATCAGACACGATTTATTTTTGATACGAATACAATAGGAGTTTCTGATCAAAACATCAATGTTGATGACATCATAGAGACTACTAACCATTTTCGAAGCATTGATTTCATCATCGAAAAGGCAAAGTCCAAACTCACTGAATCAATGATTAAGGAATTGCATTTTTTGATAAAATCGGGAACTTCCGACAGTGGTAAAGATTGGTTTAATGTTGGCAAATACAAACTCCTACCTAATGAGGTTGGGGGCAATGAGACCTGCCACCCAAAAGAGGTAGGAAATGAAATGAAGAAATTACTCCATGACTACCATCAATTAGAAAGAAAATCCCTAGAAGACATCTTAAATTTTCACCATAGGTTTGAGGTGATTCATCCCTTTCAGGATGGAAATGGACGGGTAGGAAGATTAATCATGTTTAAAGAATGTCTAGCCAATGGCATTGTACCTTTTATCATATCCGACGAATTGAAACTTTTTTATTACAGAGGTTTACAGGAATGGAATCAGGTAAGGGAATATTTGTTGGACACCTGTCTCACAGCCCAAGATCAGTATAAAAACCTTCTGAAATACTTTGAGATAGATTTTGAATAAATGGCTCAAACCAATAACTCCTGCTTGACCTCCACGACCCCAAAAGTCCTTTCGGGTGCTTTGGTATCCAATTCATAAAACCCGGTTGGGGTCAGATTGGTAAAGTACTTGTAATCCTTAGCCAAATGCTGGTAATCGTAGTACCCACAGGCCAAAGCAATACTCAGCCAATCCAAATGTGGATTGGCGTTTTTCATAAAAAATGCTTTTTCAAAACGGACAACCTTATCGAAAAGCTTTGGGCCGATCCCGGTTCTTTCGGTAAATCTCCGCTGAAACTGCCTGTTGCTCAGAAAGGAATCGGCAGCAAGTTTGTCCATAGAAAGCGACCGGTTTTGGTTCAAAATCACAGCACTCACCTTATCTATTCCCTGCAAACTGTATTTTGGCCGTCTGATAAGTCTTTCCAAAAACAATTCAGCAATTCGGATTACTTCTTCCACACCATCAGTGTTGCACATCTGTTCATGCACCATCCTGATTTCTTTTCCCCAAACATCCTCGGCATCTATAAAAGTATTGGTAAGCTCTTGGGCCGGAATCCCTGTCAGCAAATATAGCGCACTCGGTTGCAGTACGATCTGCAAAACCCAAAAGTCACTTCCTGTAAATCGGTTGGTGACTACTGTGTGCAAACCGCTGATTGTGCACCTGTAGTGGATCGAATAATCCATGCAACCAGGATATTTGACTTGTTGGGTATTTCTAAGGGAAAATATCAAGCAGATTTCAGGGCGGGGACAATATACCTTTGCGGGAATTATCGCCCCTGCCCCGAATTCAAACCTGATGACCTGATGCTTCCTGACATAATCTCTCAAAGAAGGACCGGGCAAAAAATCCCTGAGTATCATTTGTATCTATTTTAACGTTAGTGGCGGCCCTACATTTTTGATTCCATGTGTGAGCGAAATCTTCTGCGCTTCCTCCTCTGTTGGAGGTCGCCCAAGATCCGTCATGGTTTGGAAAAATTCCTCCATTTTGAAAGCAGGCTGCAGGATATAGAACAACTTGCCCTTATCCGAAGTCTGAATCCATGTATGTGGAATATTCCTTGGCAGAAAAATGGTGTCTCCTGCTTTGAGTTGATGCTGACTGTCTCCCAACTGGAAGAGGTATTCTCCTTCTACTACATAAAAAACCTCATCCTGCTCTAAGTGAACATGAAGCGAGGGTCCGGTTTTTTCCACTCCAATATACTCAAATGCTGACATTTGTCCACCTGTGTCTTTGGAGGAAATTTTGAGGTCGTTGGGATTGACACCCCTGAAAGGTGTATGCTTCCCGAATCTCGCCTCACCGGATTTGACCAAAAATCCGTTTTTTACTTCATTTTTTGAAAAAGGGAATGCCATCAGATCGGACCCGAAGGCAGCAAGCGCAGCAGTAGTGACAATAAATTTTCTCCGTTCCATAATTATTGTGGTTAAAGGTTATGGACAAAAATACCCTGAACCAAGATCATGGTGCTGGTAAAAATCGGACGTTTTTACTTTAGAAAAACATCCACCAAAATGTCTTCCAATCTTTTGAATCAATCAAAACCAGAAAGAACACATAAATGAAAATATACGCAGGCAAGTCTTTGCGGTAAGGAATTATTTTTCATTTTTCTCAATAAGTTTTAATGCACTTTCTTTCACTGCATCAATTTTGTTTAAATATTCGTCAGCACTTTGTGTAACATAAATATCAGGTAGAATTCCTGTTTCGTCAGGAAGTGAGGTTGCCATTGATTCGTATGTATCTTCAGCAACTGTGTATACCAACTTGGTATATGAAAGCCTAAGCGTTTTTCCACCTCCTGTACAAAATTGGTTAGATCCCAATTCTTCGCCTATTATAGTTCCAAGTTTAAGCACCTTCACTATCGACATGAAATGTCCGGTTGTAGAATTGCCAACACCATCAATTAAAAAATAGAGGTTTCCGTCAAAACGATTTTCATACGGATCAACAGATTCCTCACCTTCAACTACTTCATTTTTTCCTTTAATTTGAACATCAGAAGAATATGTGAAAGGCTTATCAACCAAATACCTTAACAAATGAATGCTTGCAGATGATGAGCCGCCTCCATTATGTCGAACATCAATTATAAGGTTTTTAGATTTTTTCGAATTGATTTCCAGAAAGCAGCTGTCAATAAAATCTTTAAAATACTGATAACTATTTCTGAATTTATAATAATCGAAAGATCCAATAGTTAACAAGGCGGTTTTGTCATTGTGCAAGAATTCCAAACATAAGTCCTTTTTACAGTTCTGAATTGATTGGTCAGTATGGAGTATTCTTTTTTCCTCTGCTTTGTTCAGAACTATTGGCTTTTCACTTCCTTTTAGAATAATCTTGTAAGAATCAGGAAAATTCATTGCATAAGGAATTAAGCAAGTTGACCACACATTGAATAAATGTCTTTTTGTTGTTTCGATATTTCCTTGTGATGGTAAATGCTTATAAATTTCTTTTACTAAATCACTCACCGGTAATCCATTTATGCTAGTGATTTCCTCTTTAATTTTCACTTGACTTCCATTGTTCATGGGATCTATGACAAATAATTGGTCGTTGATCCAACGAGTCTGCATTGGAAAACTCAATTCTACAGGTAACATTTCCAGTTCCTCATAGAATCCACTTATCGATGTATGCGAACAATTAACGCTGGCGATAATTTCATCACAATGCCATATGAATTCAGCGAAAGTTGTTGTAGGTGTGATTAGACTTTTCTTTTCGTCAATAAGTTTTCTAAAGTCTTTTTCAGAAATAAATTTAAACACATTTGGATGCGTCGTGATTATTTTATGGCCTAGTTCATCTAAGTCCTTCTGATATTCTCCCACTTCATACACCCTTAAAAACTTATCTGCAGGATTTTCTGGTGTTTTGGACGGATCAAGTATTAATGCAATTTGATCTTGGGCATTGAAGTTATCGGGGTTTAGTTCGAGTGATTTTTTATAATTGATCAAAGCCTGATTTTTATCTCCCATTTTAAGATGAATTTCGCCATAACTATCATAAACATTTGATGAATTAGGGAATTCCGAAACCAACATTTTAAAGATCAAAAAGGCATCTTTATCTTCATTATTCCAAAGCAATTGATAGCCATAAAAATTTAATGCCTCTTCATTTTCAAAGTCATAAGCAGTCGGGGTTTCTTTTTTAAGTTTATAGAACAGTTCAATTCTTTCGTTCATTGGCAGGTCTTCATTTTCTTTAAATACTTGAACAATGGACAACTTTTCATTTTGATTAATATTGGTGTCCGAGAGCTCAGTATTCACAGCGCCATTTGTATTCATACCACAGGCAGATATCGCGATGAAAATTGAAATGATGATCGTTGACCGGACGTTAAATTTCATGTTGTATAAAAACTTTTCTTAGTGGCTTCGTGTCTTTGTGGGCTATATTCTTTCTTGCTTTGCGCCTTGGCGCCTTTGCGGGAAATAAAAATCCACTTTTGGGAGAAACCGGATAGACTATAAATCTCTAACAATTATCTCTTGTAGCCACAAGTCTAGAGAAATATTCCTGACTTGACATGGCATTAAAACTATTGACGGTCTTTCCATCAAATCTCTTGACCCCATCCAATGTTCCAAACCAAATACTGCCATCGTTGGCCTCAAGAATTCCAAAAACCATCCCTTCATTTGCTTTAATTATTTCAGGTACAACAGCAATTTTATTTGTCAGAGATTTTTCATTGTATCGGGAAAGCGCCCAACCTTCGGAAGTTTCTGAACTTGTCAGGATGTTTCCTTTTTTATCTTCGTAGATAAACCCAACAAACCCCTTTGCAATATTGGTGAATACATTCCCATCATATCGCCACAAACCATCATTGCCACCCAGCCAAATATTGCCTTTTTGATCTTCGATGACTGAACGGACATTTGTAAATGGTTTGCCTAAATGTGATACTGAGGTAAAGGCCTTTCCGTCAAAAACAAAGGTATTTCCCCTTGTTGCAAACCAAAGTCTGCCTGTTTTGTCCTCAATAATGGAATTGACTTCAAATTCGGGTCTTTCCGAAAATGTTTTGCCCTTTAGGTCTTCGTCCATCTCATTTTCATGGATGATAAAATTCCGAAAAGATTTTCCATCATACCTACTAGCCCCTCCAAAGACACCAAACCAGATATTTCCCGCTTTATCTTCATAAATACTAACAACATTATTATCCAGAAGTCCCTCCTCGGTAGTAAAGTTTCTAAATCTTTTTCCATCATAGTGAAAAACTCCCGAACCGATAGAACCGAACCACATATTCCCCTTGCTATCTTCCAAAACAGAGAAAAAGCGGGCAGAGCTAACTTTATTGGTGAAGTTTGTAAATGACTTTCCATCAGTTCGAAAAATTCCCTCCCAAGAAGCGATCCAAATGCTGCCATTTCTATCCTGCTCAATATTTCGGACGATACTGGAAGGCGAATCCGAATTAATAAAATATTTGGATTCGGTCTTGTCGTTTGTTGCTAACTCGGTCCTATTTTGTGGGTTACAGGAAGTGCAACATACAACCATAATGAACCCTACGAATAATCTGAAGTGTTTTTTCATTTTTATTGGTTTAGAATGCCCAAACATATGGCTATCCAAAGTGGAGACAGTAAATGGTTTGTAAAAAGAATGTAAATCAGGGTAAAATTGATTTTTGGCTCACATTAAACCTTAAATTTGAACAATGAAAAAACTGCTCCAACCTGCGGGAATCGGAATCCTTTCCATGATTTTGATGATGGTCATACTTTGGCCATGGCAGACAGATGAATTTGCCGAAAACCGGGAAATCCGGCTAAGGAATGTCGGGCATCAAATCCTGCTTGCTTCAGGGGATACCACTTCCCGGGTTTTTCCTATCGATAAAATCAGTGCCAGTGAATTCATTATCTTATTTGAAAGTCCCTTCCAATTTGAGCCCGACACTTTGGTCAAGGTGATTCATGCAGGTTTGAGGGAAGGATTGGTCACCAAAAATCCTGAAGACAGCTATCAGGTGAATGTGCTGCAATGCATAGGCAATCAGATTGTATATGGCTACCAAATGTCCGGTCAAAAAGACGAAACCCTTGTTCCGTGCCGGGGACGCATCCAACCGAAAGATTGCTATAGAATCAAAATCAAGTTTGATTCAAACCAAGTAACAGCTTCAAACTTTTCGGTTCCGATCATCATAGGGATTTTGGCCTTTGGGTTTTTGTTCCTTTTCAAAAAGAATCCACCAAAACGACAAACACAAAAGGAAGTTGACGAAAGCCAATCTATGGTTATCGGAAAATTTGAATTCAATTACGGCAGCTACCTTTTGAGAATCGGAAAAGAAGAAATCGAACTTTCCCAAAAAGAAAACAAGCTACTCAAACTTTTTGCTTCCCACCAAAACGAAATCCTGGAGCGGGACCGCTTACTCAAGGAAATATGGGAAGATGAGGGTGTATTTGTCGGCAGAAGTCTAGACATGTTTGTCTCCAAACTCAGGAAGAAACTGCTCCTCGATCCGAATATCCAACTCAAAAACATCCGGGGAAGAGGGTATATTTTGCAGGTGGGTTGAGGGAAGGGGAAGGGAAGATTTACGGTTTTATAAGCAGTTGTCGGTCTTTGAAGTGCTTCACTGTCCCACAACAACAAACGAAATTAAAAAAATTAAAATTTATAACTTCACTTCACCTGCAGCAGGCATAAACTTTTTGGTGGCAGCAGTATTAAAACAAACTCTTCATAAGTTGCATTGATTTTGGAAGTTTAAAGAAGTCGTCTGCTAGTTTTTCTTCCTTTACTTCAGTTGCGGTCATTACCACATAGTGCTTAGCGGGCCCTCCTTTAATAATATATTTCAGAGGTATTGCTTCTGTTTCCCGCAAATATTTTTCCCAGAAATTATCTTCCTTAATTCTTTTCACGTCTACCTTAAATCTTGTACTATAATAAAGTGTCATCTGACTATTACTTGATTCTATTAAAACTGCGCTACAAGGTATTCCCATTATGTCCTCTTTTAAATCTAATTTCATTATTGTAACAATGTTATTTCCTTCGCTCCAAAATGCCATATCTGCACCGTCAGTATAGACATACATTCTATTTGTCACCGGGTCATAAATTTGAATTGACCTAACTTCTTGTCCTTCTGTCACTGATTTGTACTTATTATCTTTGTAGTAATATACTTGTTTCAATTCAAGTCCCCCAGCGTACATCATATTGAAAACACTGTCCGGAAGATTCGGGTCGGTATTTTTTATTTCGGTTTTGTAACTCACTTTACCTTCAAATGTCTGAGCGAGTGCATTAAATGAAAGTATAAGTAGAATAAATGTCGCAAGTCCTTTATTTCGGAGCATGGTTTTGATGTTTAATATTGCTGCTAACAATTGTATATCAACAATACTTGTTGATATTTTTCCATAAACCTAAACATAGGGTCTTTTAGTTAATTATCCAATCGCCTCTAAGAACTTTTGTTACGGACAAGTATTCCATTGAAATACCCTCTTCGCTGAATTAAAAATCAGAAAAATAGAAATTTGGATTTCTTTGCGCCTTGGCTTCCTTGCGGGAAACTATTAAACCCTGCTTTTGGAGAAGCATGATAATCGAAAAACATAAGGACAGATATTTTATCAACTTTGGTTCACCTCCAATTTATTTTAGCAGGAAATTCAATATTTTCTTTAAGTTTTCTCCGTTTAGCATGAAGCTATTTATTTGAAAAAGTCTAACAGATGGAAGCCATCTGGCTTGCGTAACTTGGCGTCTTCTCGAGAAACAAGTAAATGCAGCTTTTGGAGAAGCAGGTTAACTTAAAAAGTCTAACGGCTTGAAGCCTTCTGACTTTGTTGGCGTCTTCGCGTCTTTGCGTGAGTTAAGGTCATAGTGCTTTCCTCCCAAAAAAAGCCTACCTTTGTCCCACTTTGTAAAAAAGCACGGCAAGTTGTAAGCCGCTTTTAATAAATCTCCCCGCTGATACAGAACATACAACATCTCCATCGGCCCAATTACACTCAGCCAACATGGCATTCAAAAATTTAGGAATTATTGATCCTATCCTCAAGGCGCTCGCCAATGAAGGATACACTACCCCCACTCCCATTCAGCAACAAGCGATTCCATTGGTTCTCCAGGGAAGAGATCTGCTCGGATGTGCCCAAACAGGAACAGGCAAGACAGCAGCTTTTGCCATTCCAATTATCCAACACATTGCTGAGAAAAAGCAGATCCGCTCAGGAATCAAGACTTTGATCCTGACGCCAACACGTGAACTCGCCATTCAGATTGACGAGAGTTTTGCCGCTTACGGCAAATTCACCAATATCAAACATACCGTCATCTTTGGAGGTGTATCACAACTCCATCAGGTCAATGCCCTCAAAAGAGGCGTGGACGTGCTAGTCGCAACTCCGGGAAGGTTACTCGACCTAATCAATCAGCGCTTTGTTGATCTGAGACAATTGGAAGTTTTTGTCCTTGATGAAGCGGACAGGATGCTTGACATGGGTTTTATTCATGATGTCAAAAAACTCATATCGATCATTCCGGCCAAAAGACAGACTTTGTTTTTCTCGGCTACCATGCCTCCCGAAATCCAAAAATTGGCAGATTCACTCCTGACCAAACCGGCTTTTGTGGAAGTGACTCCACCTTCATCTACTGTTGACAAGATCGACCAACACTTGTACTATGTCAACAAAGGCAACAAACCTGAGCTTTTACTTCACCTGTTGCAAAAGAAGAAAATCGGTTCTGCTTTGGTATTTACCAAAACCAAACATGGCGCGGATAAAGTGGTAAAACAACTCCAAAAGGAAAATGTAAAAACTGCAGCCATCCACGGAAACAAAAGCCAAAATGCACGTCAGAATGCATTGAGTGATTTTAAAAACGGCAAAATCCAAGTCTTGATCGCAACAGATATCGCAGCGCGTGGTATCGATATCGATGAGCTTGCAAATGTTTTCAATTATGACATGCCCAATATCCCTGAAACTTATGTTCACCGGATCGGTAGAACAGGCAGGGCAGGAAATTCGGGGATTGCGATCTCATTTTGTGATGAAGAAACTGTCAAGGAACTCAAGGACATCGAAAAACTAATCGGTAAAAAAATCCCGGTCGTAGAAGACCATCCATATCCCTTCAAAGGTATCCTATCCGAAAAAGCAGGGGAATTGGCTAAGAAAAAACCGAAGCAAGGGCAGAGGAGAAGGTATTAAAAATTGATATTAATGGATATTAGTTGATATTTTTGGATACTTGAATTACTCAGATAAGATTGAAATATTGTAGAAATACGATAGAAATAAATTGAAATAGTTTAGGGTCATGCTGAACTGGAGCTTGCGGAGGTGAAGCATCTCATATTTTAAATTTGTAAGACCCTTCGCTTCACTCAGGGTGACGATATCGACAATTACGTCATTCTGAACCGGAGCTTGCGGAGGTGAAGAATCTCTAAAAATTATAAGACTCTTCACTACGTTCAGAGTGAGGACAATTCAATCCAAGCTAATTTGAAATCGAAAGAATTATAACTGACATATCACCAAAATCAAAAAGGCAACGGATCGCACCGTTGCCTTTGTTTGTTTTCGGTTACAAGAGACCATTGACTATGGTCTATGGACTTTTTAAAAAACTACCTAAACTCATAATCCACACCATGTACTTGTGTGAGCAATGTGGCAGGTGCGTCCAAAGCTTTGGCTGCTCCGCTTGGAGTCGGGGTTACCGGAGAGTGGGCAGCCAGGTAATTGAGCATCACCTGATGAAGGGTAATATCCAGATCCTTAGTGTTTTTGACATTCCTGATCCTACAGACCATATCCAATGGATCGCCATCTCTTTCACAAGCGCTGACGCTATAGGTTTTTGCTAGGTCAAGAGGCTGACCTTTTACAGTAAAGGACTGAATTCGTTTCCCTTCTTCCCCAAATGCATTGAAGGTCAATTCCATACCTTTGAACTTGGTCACCCAACCTCCAAACCTCTTGGATGCATCTTCCGCAAACACGTTGTTCAACTCCCTTTCCATCCAGGTGTAAAGTTGCTGCCCCGTCACCTGACCTGTTCTTACCTTGCTGTCCACCGGCAACATATCAGAAATAAAGCCTCTTGTGATCGGAATATTCCCGGTATGGTCTCTTGTTGCCCTTGGGGGACAAAATCTGAAGCCGTTGGAAAGTTTGATGTCAATTTCCGGCAATTGGTAATCCAAAGCATCCAAGACCATTTTGTCTATGGGATTCTCGATCACAAAATACCTGTAAAGCGGTATGGTGCTATAGCCTACGATTTTTTCTATTTCGGATTTGAATGGGGCTTCCACCTCGGTTACCAGATTGGCCATTTTGGATTGGCTTTTGGATTTCTGAGGACTGACCTCCAGCAATTCATAATCATCTGCCACCACTTTCCCGTTTTCAATACTCAGTTCCAGTTTACCGACAAATGACCCAAATGCCCCGGGTTCAACGACTTTTGCATATTTACCTTGGATCGGAACCCTTACCCTTTCGTGGGTGTCGGCTCCAAAAATGTAATCCACTCCCTCACATTCGGGAAGGTTTGCAAGATGGATTTCTTGCGAGAGGCCGATATGGGAAAGTATAATCACAAAAGCGCATTTCTCTTGGTTTTTCAATACATCGACATAATGCTTCAGGTTATCTTCAGGCTTGGAAAAATAGATTCCCTTGCTGTAATTGGGCGATTGGCGCATCGGGATCATGGGATCATTGTAACCAAGAAAGCCGATTTTTACCCCATCAATATTCCAGATATAATACGGAGGAAAAATCAATTCACCCTTTTTGCCATCACCAAGATCATGGTACATATTGGCGCAGACTTTGGGTGCATAGAGGGAACCAAGCAGGTTTTGCATCTGAGCTTTGCCATAAATCACCTCCCAATTACCCGGAAGGTATAAGTCGTATTCCAGTTCATTGAGCAATGGAATCATGGCTTGGCCTGTAGTATTGATTGAAAGCATAGATCCCTGGAACATGTCCCCTGTATCGACCAAAAATGAATGTTCACATTTTGCTCTTTGCTTCTTGATAAAGGTATCCAAGTTGGCATAACCCCCGGTTTTTCTAAAAACGGTTTGTCCATTTTCCCAAAAAAGTTCGTCATGTTCATGGATCTGACAGTGTACGTCAGTAGTTTGAAAAATAGTTACTTTGAAATTTTCTTTGGCTTTATGTGATTTTTGCTCGTTTGAAAGTTCTCCCGCCAAAAGTGGGTTGACAGACAATAAACCTGTTCCTGCGCTCATGGCTCCTAGTTTTTTGAGAAAGTCTCTTTTTGATTGCTTCATTTCGGGTTTTGGTTAAGGAAGATCTTCGGTAAACAAATGACGCGAATTTTGGATCCGTTGAAGTCTATTTGGATTTATTGGGAAAGGGATAGATTTTCCCAAGCTAGATTTGATACTCCAAATATGATTTTTTTTAAAAAGTAAATCTGTGACTTTTATTACAACCAATCGACTGCAACTATCCCTCCAAATCTGCATCGCTGTATTTTTGGGATAATTCCTTTAATTTAGAATCTATTTTCGATTAAAAATTAACCTAAGACCACATTAAGAATACTATGCTAAAAATCAGCCTCAAAAATGTTTTGACCACCTTGATGTTGGTCATGTTTGTATTTCAGGCATTTGCCGGTGAAAAAGAAGAAAAATCCCTCCTTTGGAAAATCAGCGGAAACGGACTGAAAGAAAATTCTTACCTCTTTGGTACCATCCACATGATCTGCAAGGATCAATTCTATATGGACGAAAGAATCGAAAACGCACTAGCTTCTTCAAAAGTCTTAGCAATGGAACTGAATATGGCTGACCCAAACCTGATGGCAGAAATGCAGAAGCTATCTGTCAATCCGGGTTTTGCTAATATCAAAGGAGAGTTTTCTGCCGAGCAGGCAAGTGCATTAGACAAATTTTTGACAACATCTTATGGTGCCGGACTTGATCAATTGGGCATTTTGAAGCCATTTGTACTTTCCTCCATGGTTCTCGTCAAAATGCTCCCCTGTACCGAGCAAAGCAGCTATGAGCTTTTTCTCACAGAAAAAGCCAAAGAGAAATCCAAAACTGTAAAAGGCTTGGAAACGGTTGCTTTTCAGATGGGGGTTTTTGACCAGATTCCTCAAAAACTCCAGATTGATGAACTTGGTAAAATGGTGACGAATCCTGAAGGGATGGAGGAATTCGACAAACTTGTCGGAGCTTACCTCGACCAGGACCTTGACAGGCTTTATGACCTCATCACTGAAAATGACATGTTTCGGGAGTATGGAAATTTGCTTTTGGAAGACAGAAACAAAAACTGGATTCCAAAAATCGAAGAAATGGTAAAAGAACAAACGACTTTTATCGCGGTCGGTTCAGGTCATCTAGGATCGGAGACGGGAGTCATCGCGCTCCTAAGGAAAGCCGGTTATACAGTTGAAGCCATCAAATAACCGATCAGGTAAATGTCCGATTTCTGAACAGAATCGGACATTTGATTTTATATCAACTCATCAAAAGTCCCCAAAACCCATTAAATTGGTTTTGGCATCATTCTCGGATACAAAAATAAAGTAATCCCAATCTCACGTCCCAATAAAATCTCCCATCCCCCTTTTATGATACTTACCATTACGAACCTCAACAAACAATACGCCAACGGTGTGCATGCGCTGAAGGATGTCAGTTTCTCTATCGAAAGAGGCATGTTTGGCCTCCTTGGCCCGAATGGCGCCGGCAAATCATCTCTGATGAGAACCCTCGCTACCCTGCAGGAAGCGGACAGCGGTTCTGTTTCATTGGGTGACATCGATGTGTTGGCAGAAAAGGACAAAGTCAGAAAAGTACTCGGTTACCTGCCACAGGAATTCGGAGTTTACCCAAGGACTTCTGCCACAGACTTATTGCACCACCTTGCGATTTTGAAGGGTTTTGACAATAAAAAAGAAAGAACCGAAATGGTGGACTATCTCCTCCAAAAAGTCAATCTATTCGAGCACCGCAAAAAAGCCGTCAGCAGCTACTCAGGCGGTATGCGGCAGCGGTTTGGCATCGCCCAATGCCTGATCGGAAGTCCAAAACTGGTAATCGTCGATGAACCGACAGCGGGTTTGGATCCCGGAGAAAGAAACAGATTCTATAATATCCTGAGTGAAATCGGTGAGCAGACCATTGTCATTCTTTCCACGCACATCGTGCAAGATGTACGCGAACTCTGCACCAATATGGCCATCATGGACAAAGGCATGCTGCTTTACAGTGGAACCACAGACGATGCACTCGCCCAAATCAAAGATAAAGTCTATGAAAAAAGGGTAGATAAAGCCGAACTTCAGGAGTATCAGAATGCCTACAAAATCATCAGCAACAAGCTTGTCGGTGGAAAACCCCAAATCCATGTCTTCTCCGAAACAGCTTTGAACTCCGGTTTTGAAAAGGCAGAAGAAACCTTGGAAGATGTATTTTTTGCCAAATTGAATTCCTTGATCTAAACCTATAACATTCTCATTATGTGGAAATTTATCAAACATGAATGGCAGTATTGGTTTAGGTCTCCGATGCTTTGGATTTTCTTACTAATCGTGTCCTTGATGGTATTTGGGGCGGTGTCCTCAGACCAGATTCAAATCGGAGGTGGAGTAGGAAGTGTCTATAAAAATGCGCCTTCCGTCATTCAGACTTATTATGGGGTGATGTCGCTGATATGTCTGCTGATGACGACAGCATTTATGAACGCCTCTGCCAACCGGGACTTCAGTACAGGCATGTACCAGTTTGTGTTCAGTTCACCCATCAGGAAAAGTGACTATTTCTTCGGAAAGTTTATCGGAGCTTTGCTGATCTCTATTATCCCACTTTTTGGGGTTTCTATCGGGGCTTTGATCGGACCACTGATGCCGTGGGCACAGCCCGAGCGCTATGGCCCCATAATTTGGAGTGGGCATATCCAGGGGATTTTGGCATTTGCCATCCCAAATACCATCATTGCAGGAGCGCTACTCTATAGCCTTGCTGTTGTTTTCAGAAACAACATCATCTCTTTTGTCGGCGCCATGTTGATCTTGGTTTTTTATGTGGTTTCACAAGGATTTACAGCAGATCTTGAAAAAGAATGGTTGGCCAATATCCTCGATCCATTCGGATTTCAGCCTTTGAGCACCCTTTCCAAATACAAAACCATTGAGGAAAAGAACCTCTTCCCTACCCCATTGGAAGGTCAGTTTTTGGTTAACAGGATAATTTGGATCGGATTGAGTCTGGTGCTCTTGATGTTTATGTATTCCAAGTTTTCTTTCAATACCAAAAAAGAAAAGGTCAAAAAATCCAAAGCCAAAATAGAAGTAGAACCTACACTCTTTGATCTTTCCGAAATCAAAACCTTTGAAATTCCTCAAAACAAAGGATTTTCATGGCAGGCCTTTTGGCATATGATTGTGTTTGAAACGAAAGCTATAACAAAAAACCAAACCTTTATCATCATTGTCATTATCGGCTTGATCAACCTGATCGCTAGTCTCACAAGCTTTACCGGTGGGTACGGGACAGACCGCTATCCTGTGACTTATGATGTCATCGATACGATCAGAGGTGCTTTTTATCTCTTTCTAATCGGTATCATCACTTTCTATTCCGGTGTTTTGGTATGGAAAGAGCGGGATGCCAAAATATCAGAAATAGAAGATGCGACGCCTGTCCGAACCGGAATGCTCTTTTCGTCCAAATTGATCGCCATGATGATCAGTATCTTTATTGTATTGTGCAGTACCATCTTGGTCGGAGTCATCGCTCAGACGGCCTTTAGCTATACGAGGTACGAGCTCGGCGTTTATGCCCAATCTCTTCTGGTTTTGGATATGTTTCAGTTTGGATACATGGTTGTGATCGCTTTGCTATTTCATTACCTGATCAACAACCGGTACATCGCCTACTTTGCTTTTGTGGCATTTATCATCCTGAATGAGTTCATTTGGTCGGTTCTCGAGCTCAATTCCAACATGCTGAGTTTCTCGGCTACTCCAAGAGTCACCTACTCTGACATGAATGGATTTGGTCCTTTTATCCCGGGATTGGTTTGGTTCAATATGTATTGGACTTTGTTCTGTCTGATTTTATGTATTGTTATTTATTCCTTCTATGTGAGGGGAAAAGAAAGTGATTTCTCGATCAGAAGGAAATATGCCCTGCAGCGGTTGAAAACCAAATCAGGATTCCTAGCCATTATTGGGATAGCATTTCTGGTTTGTGGAGCATTTGTGTTTTACAATACAGAAATCCTCAATACCTATCTCAATCCAAAAGAACAGGAAACGAGACAAAAAGAATACGAACTGACTTACAAGAAATTTGAAGGAATTGCGCAGCCAAGGTGGATAGATTTGGATTATCAGATTGACATACATCCTTATGACCGGGATTTGTTTGTGACTGTGGAGGCTTTGCTGATGAATAAATCGAAGGTGGCTATTCCTGAAGTCCATTTTAGCATTCCGATGATGCCTGATACTTTGGGCATTGACATCCCGGGAGCAAGTCTTAAGTTGGACGACAAAAGACTCAATTACAGGATTTACAGCCTGTCCCAACCTATGCAACCCGGAGATACCTTACCGATCAAATTGGTGGTTTCCAAAGTTACCAAAGGATTTGAAAATGAGGTCAGCTTTACCGAATTGACCCAAAACGGTACCTTCTTCAACAATTTTGATATCCTGCCGATCATTGGCTATTCCAACAGATACGAGATCTCCGACAAAAACAAGCGGGTAAAACTTGAACTTCCTGTAAGGAAAAGGATGCCTGCCTTGGATGAGTCTGATCTGAAAGCAAGGGAGAATTCCTACATCAACCAAGATGCAGATTGGGTCAATATGCATACCGTGATCAGCACTGCCCCAGATCAGATTGCTGTCGCACCGGGAAGGCTTGTCAAGGAATGGGAAGAGAATGGAAGGAAATATTATGAATATCAATTGGATCACAAATCTCTGAACTTCTATTCTTTCATTTCTGCAAAATATGAAGTCGCAAGAAAGGAATGGAAAGGTGTCGACCTGGAAGTGTATTACATCAAGGGCCATGAATACAATGTGCCCAACATGCTCCAAAGTCTGGAAAAATCCCTCGACTATTATACCGCAAACTTTGGCCCTTATTTCCACAAGCAGTGTAGGATCATAGAATTCCCGAGGTACAGTTCTTTTGCACAGGCATTTCCAGGCACGATGCCTTACAGTGAAGGAATTGGCTTTATCACCGACCTGAGAAATGTAACTGAAGATGACATTGATTTGGTCTATTATGTAGTCGCACATGAGATGGCACACCAATATTGGGCACACCAACTGATCGGCGCCAATATGCGTGGCACAGAGATGATGAGTGAGAGCTTTTCCCAATATGCTGCCTTGATGGTGATGGAAAAAGAATATGGCCGGGACAAAATGAATAAGTTTCTGAAGTATGAAATGAACAGCTACCTGCGTGGAAGAAGTGGTGAATTTGAAGCAGAAAGGCCGATTATGGAAACCGAAAACCAGGGCTATATCCATTACAACAAAGGATCTGTGGTGATGTATTACCTGAAAGAAATGATCGGTGAAGACAAAGTAAACCTTGCACTCCAGAAGCTGATTAAGGATCATGGTTATCAGGAACCTCCCTACCCCACTTCGATTTCTGCTGTGAATGCTTTCCGTGAGGTCACTCCGGATTCATTGCAGTACCTGATCGATGATATGTTTGAGAATATCACTGTATTTTCAAACCGGGTCACAGATGTCAATTATGTCAAATCCGGAGAGGAATATGAAGTCACCTTGACGACTTTCTCGGAGAAATTCAGGGCAGATTCACTCGGAAAGCAAACGGCTGTGCCTTTGGTGGACTTTATTGATATCGGGATTTTTGGGGAGACTGAGTCAAAACAAACCTATGGCAAACCATTGGTATATAAAAGACTCAAAATCACCAAACCAGAAAACACCTTCACCTTCAAAGTCAAAGAAAAGCCGCAGAATGCCGGCATAGACCCTTACAACTACCTTGTCGACAGGATGCCTGAGGATAATGTGAAGAAGGTAACGGAGAAGTAATGTAAAGGGAGGAAGGAAGAAGGAGAAGGGATAAAGATTGAAAAATGATGAATTTTGAATGAATGGGAACCTTTGAGGTCTTTTGGACCTCGGAGGTTCCTTAAATTCTTAAAGATCTAAAACCAAAACCATTGAAACCTATTCAAAATTTTGAAATGAAACTTTTATCCATCTTTTCAGCTATTTTCTTAGCTCTTTTTATACCTTCCAAAGTATATTGTCAGGCTTTAGACTTTAACCTGGGAGGCCCATCTGTTGAAAATTATTTTGAAGAAATCCCCTACGAATTTATCAAAGGGAAAATTATCCTATCCGTAGAGATTGGCGGCAAATCAAGGAAATTTCTGTTGGATACAGGAGCCCCCACTGCCATCAGCCGAAATTTGTTTGATGAGCTTTCCCCCTCCATCACCACCAAAATTCCTGTCACTGATATCGGAGGTAAAAGTGATTCCTTACTTTTTGTCACTTTAGACCAAATCGAATTAGGACAAACAGCATACACGGATATCCCTGCGATCGTCCTTAATGAAAACCTCCTTTTGGATTGCTTTGAAATCGACGGATTTATAGGAAGCAATCTTCTGAGAAACAGCATCATTCAGTTAGATTCCAAAAATAAAATCATGAGGATTGGAAGTGATATTGATTCATTTTCGGAAGGATTGTCAAACAAAGCGGCCATAGAATTAGACCGACAAAGCTCACCGATTCTTACAATCCAAATCGGAAAAAACATCAAAGAAGCTTTGATTTTTGATTCAGGTGCAGATGAATTTTATACGATGTCTGAAAGGAATTTCAAGCAATTCAGAAAAGCAAAAGGCTTTGAAGTCCTAGCGGAAAGTTTTGGTTCTGACACTTTTGGACTCTTTGGTCAGGAAGATGAAAACAAGTCCAAAAGATTGTTGATTCCGGATTTATATGTCAATGGAGTTACTATCCACAAGGTATGGACAGATACTAAAAACGAGGACAATTCCAGAATCGGTTCGGGTTTACTTAGGTACGGCTTGTTTACACTTGATTATAAAAACAAAAACAGTTACTTTGAATTGTTTGAAAAGGATCAAAATTTCGAGGATTCCTTTTGGGATGTAAGTCCAACTTTCAAAGACAACAAGTTTGTAATTGGATACATATGGTCAAAAGAATTGGAAAAGAAAATCGATCTTGGAGATCAGATCATCAAAATCGATGAAATGGATACCGAGAACAGCGATATCTGTGATATTCTTCTAAACTCACCTATGGAAACATCCCAAAAAGTAACGCTCACTGTCAGAACCAAGAATGGGGAAATCATTTTGGTCGAAATATTGAATAGCGTAAATAAAAGCCTATAACTTGTTGAAACCTTAAACCTAATTTAAAAATTGCCATGTCTACCTCCCCACTTCATACCATCCTATTTCAATGTGAAAAAGTATTTGACGGAGAAATATTATTGAAATGTGTAGAATGAATTGGAACCTTTGGGGTTTTTTTAGACCTCCAAGGTTTATTAAATAGAGAAAAGGTTGAAAATAGGTCTTCTTTTTTCAAGCCACATTTACACTCATCCAAATAGCCTCAAAAATCAGTGAACCATCCACATAGGCAACTCCGCTCTGCATTGTAAGGAAAACAAGGATTTAATAGCATAAAGAAAATGCTTCCTTGATGTTTATGTGTCCTTTTTATTCTGTTGTCCATGCTCTACATGTTTTATCCGAAAATGAGATCGTTTTCTTTTTGGGACTTCCAAAATTAGACCTGTGAAAGTTTCTTCTCAATCAATTTCTTTTCTGAGTCCGTTTTGCAAAGTTCCAAAGCTTTTTGAAGGTGGGATTTGACTTTTGCTGGGTTTTGATCCCTGTAAAGTTCTGCGAGCAACATGTGAAAAAAATGGTTATTTGAAAGACCGAGTTTCTCAGCTTCCTGAATGGATGTTTCCTTTCCCCTCACTTTTGCAAGGGCATAAGTGCGGTTGAGCGCTGCAATCGGCGAATAGGCAATGGTCAGCAATTGGTTGTATAGATGAAGTATATTTTCCCACTTTTCTCCGGAGTCTTCCTGAATTGTATGCCAGTATGCAATACTTGCTTCTAAAAAATACACCGAAATCACAGGCCAAGCAGCCGCTTTGGTCAGGTAATAGTTTCCCCGGGAGATCAATTCATTATTCCAAAGTGAGGCATCTTGATCCTGATAAAGCACAATTTCGCCGCTTCCCCCTACCCGCGCTTCCAACCTGGATGCCTGAAAACACATCAGCGCCATCAAGGCATTGGTCAAATGCTGGTTGGTGAGTGGATTTTCAAGCAAAAGAAAGTTAAGCCGCATGGCTTCCAGGCAAAGCTCTTTACGGATTAAAGTCTCTGACCTTTCAGAGTAATAACCTTCATTAAATAGCAGGTAAATTGTTTTCAAAACAGCTTCCATCCGGTTGTTGATCTCTTCATCTGAAGGCAAAATCAACTGGATTTTTTCTGTCCGCAATTTTTCCTTTGCCCTAAAAAGCCGCTTGTTTACTGTTTCATTATTGGTCAAAAAAGCATCTGCGATTTCATCAATCCCAAAGCCACAGAGAACCCGCAAAGCAAGGCTGATTTGGGACTCAGTAGAGATAGATGGATGACAGATGGCAAAAAGCATCTGAAGTTGGCTGTCACGGATATTTTGTTCAGATAAGTCAACCTCTAATTCCTCAATCCAGCTATTGGATTTTTTGAAACCATCAGAAATTTTCTTGTTAAAAAGCTGGTGCTTTTTCAAATGATTAAGTGTCTTGTTTTTTGCAACCCGGTAAAGCCAGGCATTTGGAAGGTCAGGAATTCCTTGATAAGGCCAGGTTTCCATGGCAGCCAAAAAAGTCTCACTTACGATGTCCTCTGCCACTTCAATATGATCCAAGCCAAAGAATTTGGATAGCACGGCAACCAACTTGCTATACTCCGTCCTGAACAAATGGGGGATTAAATCTTGGCTTTGCATATTGTATCAAAACCCTATCAATCAACATATAGATGAAGATTGATAGGATTGTTTGGAAATCAATGTTTGGCAATCTCTCGAACTTCTACGGTATTGCCTTCTCCCTGCAGAATGGGAGTACCTTTTGCAAATTCGGCTGCTTCTTCGGCGTTTTCCGCCTTGACGATGACGTAGCCACCGATAGTCTCTTTGATATCACCAAATGGACCATTGGTTACCATCTTTTGGTGGTCCACAACTTTCGCCCCGTCAAACAAAAGTCCTGTACCGCCTACAAATTTGTTTTGAGCAGCGATGCCTCCCACCCAATCCATTTGTTGCTTCATCCAAGCCTGCATTTGTTCGGGAGAAACTTTGCCGGTGGCATTTTCATGTCTGAAAATCAAAATAAATTCTTTCATAAATGTGTTTTTAAAATTGATGGAATAAAAGATTTTAATGGAAGACAAATGGTTTTTCAAATATGGGACATGGGTTAGAAATTATTTTTTTATTGTCAGGCTTTTTCCAAAATTGAAGTAATGAAATGGAAATACTAAATTGGGTAAATCTTCAAAACATTCAAATATTGGCAATTTCTTAACTCTATTCCATTTTTACCCTAATCGATTTTGGGTTAAATTCAAAGAAAAAATTCTATGCCAACCTCCCCACTCCACACTATCCTTGGGTCCACCGGAAATATCGGAACCGCTCTTGCCAAAGACCTACTTCACTACACTGACAATATCCGCCTTGTCAGCCGAAATCCTTCTAAAATCAATCCCAAAGACCAACCCATGAAAGCTGATCTTTTGAATTCTGAGGAGGTCGATGCTGCAATAGCCGGATCTGATACCGTCTATCTGGTAGTAGGAATTACTTACAAAACAAAACTTTGGCAGGAACAGTGGCCGGTTATCATGAAGAATACCATTGTCGCCTGCAAAAAACATGGGGCCAAGCTGGTTTTCTTTGACAACATGTATTGCTACGATCCCAATCATGTCGGAAATCTCACCGAAAACAGCCCGGTCAATCCCCAAAGTCAAAAAGGGAAAGTCCGTGCCAAAATCGCACAGATGGTTTTGGATGAAATCAAGAGTGGTAAACTCACAGCAATGATTGTCCGAGCAGCAGACTTTTATGGACCAGGAGCGAAATTGAGTTTTCTCAATGAATCAGTTATCAACCGAATGAAAGCCGGAAAAACAGCACAATGGCTCTATGCAGGCGACAAGAAACATTCATTTACATATATCCTTGATGCAGCTTATGCCACGGCATTTCTAGCCCAACAGGAAAATGCTTGGAACCAGGTCTGGCATTTACCTACTTCAAAAGTTTATCCTACCGGACAGGAAACAGTTAAAATCCTGGCCAAGCATCTGGGTGTAGAACCCAAACTCCAGATTCTCGGACCCTTTATGCTCAATCTGGTATCTCTTTTCATCCCGGTTTTGAAAGAAGTCAAGGAGCTGAGGTATCAATTGGATCAGGATTATTGCTTCGATTCTACCAAAATTGAAAAGGCTTATGGGTTGAAGGCAATCAGTATTGAGGAAGGATTGAAAAAATGTCTTGAATAAATAATGGATTTCTCTGACACTACCAGAGGGTTTCAAAATCCGTTCACCCTATTCGGAATGTTGGAAGTATTACTGCCGTGGAAAATATGCGCAAACCATCTTTAAAACCGGATATAGGCCTGACGATAATTTGCAGTAATTCTACCAAAGCTATATATTGAATGATTCAACACGAAACAAATAATCAACCTAAAATCATGGAAAAAATAGAAAGAAGGTCCACCTTAAAAAAAATGATCGCATCCCTAGCAGGTATTGTGGGAATAGGAATGGTAGCAAAAGCTGAAACGGACAACACGCCAGAAAAAGAAGTATTCAATGTCGTTCAAGAACAAGATGTACCCTTGTTTTCAGGCTCAACCAAACTGGGAAATATGATTTTTGTGGCGGGAAAAGGAGCCCATTTTGAGGGGGATATCAAAGCACATACCGATCACGTTCTCAAAGAATTGGAAAAAGAATTGGTCAAAGCAGGTTCTTCCATGGAAAAAGTGTTGAAAGTAAATGTGTACCTCCATGACCTGAATGATTACAAGGGAATGAATGAGGTTTACAAAGGGCGATTTGGAAAAAAACCTCCCGTACGCACCACAGTAGCAACATATGCAGGAGTGCCCGGAGATTCTTTGGTGGAAATGGATTGTATTGCTTATATCTAACCCATCCAACTGATTATCTCAACACTACCGGTTCGCTTCGACCATTGACACTGTAGACAATTACACCGTCTTTGATGGTCATTTCACATTCGAACCTTTTATCGGTTTCCAATTTGTAACCGTTTTTATCCCAAATTCCGAATTGGCCTTGTCTCACCTCTATCAAAGCCAAATCGGCTATTGCACCTTCTGAAAGGTGACCAAGTTCTTCTCTTTTGATTGTTTTGGCAGGATTCCAAGTACTGGCCTTGATGATGTGGGGGATTTCCATTCCCATGGCCATAAATGTACTCATGACATTGAGCATGTCTTTCATGGCCGCATTCATGCTCCCTTTGTGAAGGTCTGTACTGATGGTATTCGGAAAAAATCCCGCTTCCAAAGACGGAATTGCCTGCCTGAAATCAAAACTCGCACCACCATATCCCACATCGAAAATAATTCCTCTTTCCTGGGCTTCCCTGACAAATGGTTTGAATTTCCTGGTTTCATAGTCAACAACAGGCTCTCTGGCACCTCCCAATTCAGCAAAAACGTGCGTATAGATATCTCCGGGACGCAGGTGGTCAAAAAACAATTCCCTCAATCTCAAAGGGGCAAAGGCCATAGATCCGCCAAAATCAATAATGACAGGCATATTGGCAATATTCCCCGCTTCTACTGCCCTATCCACCGGAATCCAATCCCTTTTGGCATAGTGGGCCACCTTAAATCCGACAACGTGTTCTTTGTATTTCAGAGCAGCCTGCCCGGTGAGTTGGGCATTCATATCAGAAGTATCCTGTTCGTAAGCCCCACCGCGCATGCCTTCTCCAACAATGTTCAGGAATGCCAAAACCCTTGTTTTTGAATGGTCGATGATGTTTTCTTTGAATACATGGAAGTTTTTCCAACCAGGTCCACCACAATCCACAATAGTAGTTACTCCAACCCTAAAGGTAAAACTGTCAGGATCAACAGCCACGAGTCCATCACTTAGGTAACTATTGGGTCGGGTACCATAAAAAACATGGCCATGCATATCTATCAAACCGGGAACAACCAATAAACCCTTCGCATCCACTATTTGGGAGGCACCTGTTGTATCTATATTTTTTGCGATTTTGGCTATCCTTCCATCGTGAATGGCCACATCCATCAATTCATCAATGTTGTTCTTTGGATCAATTACATGACCTCCTTTGATCACCATTTGGTAATTTTGAGCAGACAGACTTATTGGACTAATGAATAAAAAACAGAGTAATATGAATCCTATTTTCTTCATCTCTTTGGAATGATTAGGTTAAACTTTGGCTCTACTCAATTCTTCCTGAATTCTTTTGGCTACAATCTTTTCTTCGTTCGGCCTTAGCATCCAAACAGTACAACTGATTTCATGATCTCCAAATCCAATAACCTCAATGGATGGATTTCCCTTCCTGAGTTTTTCCTGCATTTGGGTGCGGTTGAGATTTATCACAGCAGGTTCCCAGGAAATTTTTAGAAAAGGTGTATGATTGGCAATTGGAGGAACGGAAACAGAAGTAGTCACACCATTGACTTTCTTAGCCATTTCTTCAATGTAGCCTATTTTTTCTTCCCAAGATTTCCACTCTTTTACATGGTCTTTTTTTACATACAGTTCCAAGGCCACATACATCCCAAGGATTTCCTCCTTATTGACCTTCATTCCTCTCCCGATGGTATTGCCTCGGGGCGGTGCACTCAGTCTTGCTGCTTCAATGATGTGTTTTCTACCCATCAGGATGCCGGCACTTTGCGGCCCTTTCATGGCTTTTCCCCCTGATATACATACCAGATCAAATCCCATATCATTGAATTTCCATAGGTTTTCAACCGGCGGCACATCAGCTGCTATGTCAATCATGGTAGGAATGTTGTGTTTTTTTCCCAATGCCACCCACTCTTCATGTTGGATTTTTCCATCAGGAGCCTGATAATTCAAAAACCATAACATGGCAGTTTGGTCATTGATCGCTTTTTCCAGATCAGCAGCTGTTTCCACTTCTACCAATTTCACCCCAGTATTGGTCAGGGAATGAACATAAGCCACGTTGTGGCTTTTTTGGACAATCACCTCAGATTTCATTCCTTTCAGGTTTGGAATCTGTGCAATCTTTTCCTTGTCTGTTCCGGTCAGTACTCCGGCAAGCCCCAGCACCATAGCTGACCAACAACCTGAAGTTACCGTTGCTGCTTCTGCACGGCAGATTTCAGCAATTTTTTCTCCCACTTTGTCCTGAACTTCATCCAACATGATAAATTCCTTGGAAGAAGCTTCAATTGTTTCCATCACTTCTTCAGGCATCAGAGAGGCCGTCATGGCTGTATAGGTTCCGGCCGCATTGATAAATGTTCTCAAGCCCAATTCCTTGATCAGGTCCCTTTTTGGAACTGATGGGGAATCGGCAAATACTGATTGGACAGGAATGCTGCTTCCCACAATTGTTCCCACCAACGGAAGTGCAGAAAGTCTTTTCAGTAATGTTCTTCTGTTGATCATATCATTTTTTGTTCGGTTGTCAAAATCAATCAAAGAGGTAATTGAGAGCTGAATTATATTATCTAAATCTAATTTTTTAAAAAACGTACCGCAAACCTTTGCCATTACTATCCATCCATTTATACAATAAATAATTATTCAGCTTAATTTTTATTCTGCTATATTTTATAAAAACAAAATAATTAATGATTCTGTAAGTATGTTCGCAATGATGCAGGTAAAATGATAATTCAATATAATCCTTGGCAAGAGACTGAAAGGCCCGGTGCATCGGTCTTCCGACTTCGGTCTTCCGTCCTGTTTGTAATAGATATTGGTTTATTGTCCAAAAAGCGGATAAACATATAATTCCACCCATGATTTTACTTAAAAACCAAAGTCCCAAAAAACTGCGGAAGGTGAAAGTCCGGTATTGAATTATTCACCTTTGACCAAGTCAAATAATGTGGATTGCTGGTTGTACTTGCCGTTTTATAAAAATTAGCATTCCATTTTACCCCTGGTTTGGGATGGGTGATGGCTGCATATTTTTCAAGAATTTTTAGGGGTAATTTGAATTCAATGGTCCAGACAGTATCTTCTTCAATTTCAGGAAATACCTTTTTTGGCAAAGAATGGGCAATTTCAACTTTGCTTATTTCTCTTTCCTTGAGGAAAAGGTATTCCTTCCTCGGAACTGTGACAAATTGCAGCAAGGGCACTCCACCGCAATTGATCTCTAGGTTGAAGTAAAAAAGCGGGTTGGAATTGTCTGGAGAAAAAAAGAATTCCACACAGGAATCTCCGGAAACATGTCCATTGGTCTCCTGAATCAAACACTGTACATACCGATCTTGTACCTGAAAAATCCCATATATATTTTTCTCATCATACAAAAGCTTAGCAAATGTGGTTGGAAGGAATTTGGGCTTGTCTCCCATATAATTTGTTATTTCTAGAGCAGGCACATTTTTCCAAACTTCCTTTTCCCAATCTCCGTCAATCTTAATTTTACCCTTAAGACGGTTGACGTGATAAACCGATTCTTCCATATTTCTCTTCATGTTATTTGATTCCTTTATTTGCTGGGCATTAGTGGTGATAGCAATCAAGCTTATGCAAATCGCAAAAATCAGATCAATCCTTATTTTACCCGTCATTTCATTGGTTTTCTAGCTGTTTCCTCACATTACCAACTTCAATGGCTGAAATACTCGGTGAATCATTTCCGAAGTTTCTCCTGATATAGGTCAATACTGAGGAAATTTCAGCATCAGAAAGAAATGAATGCGAAGGCATGACGCCATTGTAGGCAACACCATTGACAGTTATGGCACCTTCAAGACCTTTTAAAATCAATTCAATTAAAGGTTGATTTTTTCCATTCACTACACGGGAATTTTTGATTGGTGGAAACCTGCTTCCGTCACCCTCTCCGTCTCTTTGATGGCAGGTCCCGCAATGCAGGTTATAGACCTGAGATCCTGTTTCTATCATTCCGGTTTCCAAATTGTCCAATTCCCTATCAGGATCTTTAATATTCGTTCTTTGGTTTTTCCGCTGTTCAAGTTTGGCTAATGAAGCTTCACCAAAGTCTGATTTCTTTCCTTTGTACATGATTCGCCAGATTTTACCTTTTACACTTTCCGAAATATAAAGTGACCCATCCGGCCCCATGGCGATTCCCATTGGACGTGCCAAAGCATCACCGGTATTCACGATGGTGTCCATTCCGGCAAATCCATCTGCGAAAACTTCCCAAGGACCTGAGGGAATTCCCTTTTCAAAAGGGACAAATGCCACAAAATAACCTCCCTGAGGATAAGGTCCCCGGATAGTAGATCCATGAAATGCGACAAAAGCGCCATTTTTATACCTTTCAGGAAATTGATCGCCTTTATAAAAGTGAAGGTCATTTGGTGCAAAATGCCCTGGAAAGCCCATCAAAGGTTGGGCAACTAAATGGGAATCACCTTGCAATAAACCATCTCCTCCATATTCAGGATTCAGTTTCTTCTTTCCTTCTATATGATCAAAGTAATAATATGGCCAACCTCCATCAGTACCTTCTTCAACCCTAAAAAACTCTTCTGAAGGTAAAACAGCACTTTCCCATGGACCAAAAAGATCAGGCCATGACTTGGTAAAATCATCCCTTCCATGTTGGACTACGTACAATTCATTCTCCTCCTGATTCCAATCCATGGCTACGACAGACCGGATACCTGTGGCATACCTTTTTCCGTCTTTTTGGGTTTGGTTTAATTTGTTGGCATCAAATTGCCAGATGCCGCCATGCCATTCAAGCTGAGGACATGGATACATTCCCGGACTTCCGGGTTTCCTGTTGAATTCCTGACAAACGTCCCCCGGCGAACCAAATGCTACATACATATGACCATCATTGTCAAAAGCAATAGGTTTGGCGATATGTTCATAGCCATATTTTGCATTTTTGTAATCATCAACCAAAATCAGTTCAGGTTCTCCAGTTGGCAATAAACCATCTGGATCCATTTTGTATCTATAAACCTCACCAGCGGTGCTGAAATACAAGTAACCGTTATGTATGCGCATTCCTGTACCATAGTTTCCCTTATCAGGATAGTCTCCAAAGTATTCCACAATATCAGCTTTGCCATCCTGATTGGTATCCCTTATTCCTACTATACCTCTTCCAGCTTTATCAGGTGCGCGAAGTTTGACGTAAATATCCCCCAATTCACTGACGGCCAAATGTCTGGCCCTTCCTATACTGTCAACCACCACCAACGCTTCAAAATCATCAGGTAAAAAAAGTCCACCATTGTCATCGTCTCCTAATGGAAGTTTAACTTTTGGTTCGCAGGAAAAAAACATCCATAACCCTACACAGAAAAAGAATGTCTTGACGGCAGAAGTCATTGGGTGCATCTCAATTCTCATAAAATCGCTCCAGTGTTTGGAATTATTTAAATTTTGGTAAACAAAACTATCTTTTGTAAAAAGGCGCTTTTCTGAAATATAATATATTTATAAAAATAGATTGAGCCATTTATCAAAAACAAAGAACCAGCAAACAGATTTTCAATATTGACTTCTCCTGACCCTCCGAAAAGTATGAAGGATGATAGCCTTTGATCTTGAGGAAGGAATTAAGAAATCAAACAGTTCAAAAGGCAAATTGAAATGAGAAGGTGATTTGGATAGTTTGAGGCAGGAAAAGTAAAAGGTAAAAAAAATCCGAAAACCATTGAATGATTTCCGGATTTTCTGATTTCAATATTATACTTTTTGGGTATGTTCGATTTCTTGCTGCTAACCAAATATAACTCGGAGTGAGGTTCAATAGCCGCAACTATGGACTGTGGTCTGTGGACCGATCACTTTTTCTCCTCCCAAACCAACTTTGGCGACTTGTAATAATTCAATCCCATGGCATCCCAACGAGCTGTATGTTTTTTCAATCTTTCTGAAAATGAATCCCAGTTTCTCAAGTCTTTTTTGGTCCAGGCAACTTCAGCGATTGCCGCCAATCTTGGAAACAACATGAATTCAATCTCTTCTCTGTTGGTGATGGTTTCTGACCAAAGTGGCGCTTCCACACCAAGGATATTTTCTCTTTTGACGGCTGAATCCAATTCTGTCGGATCCCAATTGTAGGCATCGTCCAATTCGATGTATGCTGCCCAATGCAATCCAAGCTGTGTTGTCGAATCATACTGCATATCGAGATAAGTCCTTGTGGCTGGTGAAATCAAGACCTGATTTCCTTGATTGATAGCCAAAACAGCATTTTCAGCCTTTGCCCAATATTGTGCCACAGCTCCGGGTTCAAGTTTTGCATGTGCTATTTCATCCCAACCCAATGATTTTTTGCCGTATTTGGTTACGATGGCCTGCGCTTTTTCCATAAAAGGAATATAATCCTCCAGTTCTGTTACAAGGGATTCATCTCCGCCAATATGGATGTATGGGCCTGGGGTCATTTCAACCAATTCACGGATGACATCGTCCACAAACTGATATGTGATGTCTTTGTCCGTATCCAAAGTACTGAAGCCAACTTCGATGCCGGTATAGAGTGGTGTAGCCATTCCATCTACTCCCAACTCGGTACGGTCAAAAGGAACCGCTCCTTTTTCAGGTACTGTAATTCCTGGATTCAATTGTCCATAAGCAGCCAAAGCAGAATTGGTGTGGCCAGGCATGTCGATTTCAGGCACTACGGTAATGAATTTTGATTGGGCATAAGCGACGATGTCTTTGTATTGCTCTTGGGTGTAAAAACCTCCTTCTCCCCCGCCGACTTCGGTTTTACTTCCGATCTCGGTCAGCAATGGCCAGGATTTGATTTCGATTCTCCAACCCTGATCGTCCGAAAGGTGCAAATGGAGAAAATTGATTTTGTATTTTGAAACCAGGTCAATCACATGCTTGACATCTTCCACAGAAAAGAAATGTCTTGCCACATCAAGCATAAATCCTCTGTATGCATATTCGGGTTTATCCTGGATTTGTCCGGCACCGATTTTGATTTTTTCTGTAGCCAAATCTTTTCCCTCCAAAGATGCAGGCATGAGTTGTCTCAAGGTCTGAAGGCCGTTGAAAAGCCCTTCTCCATTGGAAGCGGTGATTTTGATGCTATTTTCATCGATAGAGATGGCATATTCTCCGGGTGATTTTTGGGAAGCTGATTCAATTTCAAAAACAATTACGTTGGACTCACCGGATTCGGCTTTTTGTAAATCAAAGCCTGTGGAAGGCTTGATCAGACTTTGGAAAATTTCAATGACAGGATTGATTTCTGAAGCATTTCCTAAGCCAACCAATTTGGTTTCATTTGTTAATGTAAATGAACCCCCTGCTTCAATTACTGAAAGTGGCTTTGGAATAATGTTGTTTTCACTCAGCGGAGTGGCTTTGTCTGCACAAGAGATGATTCCCAATCCAAAAATGGTGAGGAGGATCAGGTTAGAGATGATTTTAGTGATTTTCATAGAATAAGGTAGCTTTTTGGGTTTTCAACCAAGCAAACTTAATTAAATTTTTTATTTAAGATTTTACCATTTAGCAAATTCTTTCGTTTCTCCATTTATCAACTCATTTATCCTTTTTTCCAAAATCAAAAAAATATTCTCATTGCAAACCTCATTTTTAATAAATTGAAGGAAAAAAACCGATATCTGACCAATTAAACCATAAACCGCATGAAAAAGGAAGAATTACCAAAGGAAAATAACTCAAGAAGAAATTTTGTCAAAGCCTCAGCCACAGCGTTGGCAGGTTTTTATTTTGTACCGAGACATGTACTAGGCGGTCCGGGCTTTGTGGCTCCTTCGGATAGATTGCGAGTGGCAGGTATCGGTGTTGGCGGCATGGGCAGTGGAGATGTAAGGGGCGTTTTTAACAGCGGGAAGGCTGATTTTATCGCTTTGTGCGATGTCGATGATACAAGAGCAAAAGGAAGTGTACAAGCCCATCCAAAGGCCAAATACTACAGAGATTATAGGGTCCTGCTAGACAAAGAGCACAAGAACATTGATGCGATTACTGTATCTACGCCTGACCACATGCATGCTGTACAGGCGATGGCCGCGATGCAATTGGGGAAACATGTCTATGTACAGAAGCCGCTATCCCATGATATCTATGAAGCAAGGATGCTGACCGAAGCCGCCCAAAAATACAAAGTGGTAACCCAAATGGGCAATCAGGGTTCCTCAGGTGAAGGCGTTAGGAAAATGGTAGAATGGTATAATGCCGGACTTATCGGAGAAGCGACAAGGGTATATTGCTGGACCGACAGGCCTGTGTGGCCTCAAGGAATTCCCTGGCCTACTGCCGCAGCCACCCCGCCGGCAGATTTGGATTGGGACTTATGGTTGGGGACAGCTCCTTACAAAGATTATGTCAGTAACCTGCTCCCGTTCAATTGGAGAGGATGGTGGGATTATGGAACCGGCGCCTTGGGAGACATGGCCTGTCATATCATGGAGCCACCATTCCGGGTATTGGGATTGGGATATCCTGAGTCAGCAGAATGCAGCGTAGGGTCTGTTTATGTCGGAGAATTCAGCCGAGGATATTTCCCTGAAAGTTGCCCTCCTTCCTCCCATATCACACTCCGTTTCAAAAGAGAAGGAAAAAGCGACCTTCAGTTCCATTGGATGGATGGCGGGATCCAACCTGCGCGGCCTGAAGAACTCGGACCAAATGAAGTCATGGGTGACGGAGGCAATGGAGTCATCATCGAAGGGACCAAAGGCAAGATGATGTGCGGCACCTATGGTGCAAACCCACAGTTGCTGCCTACCTCAAAAACGGCTGAAATCAGTGTTCCCCAATCAGAATATCGGGTTCCTCTTGGGGATAGAGGCCATTACAACAACTGGGTGGAAGCATGTATCGGTGGATTTGGAAGTCAGGAATACAAGCAGTTGAGTTCTCCGTTCTCTATAGCCGGACCATTGACAGAATCAGTTTTGATGGGAAATCTTGCGATCAGAAGCTATGACTTCAGAGTGCCGAGAGAATCCGGGACTGGATTCAATTATCCCGGAAGAGGTATCAAGCTTGTCTGGGACGGACCCAATATGAAAGTCACCAACTTTGAACCTGCCAATCAATTTGTGAAAAGAGAATACAGAGAAGGCTGGAAGCTTGGGTGAAAACAGTAAACATTCTCAGTTGGCAGTTTTCAGTCTCAGTATCCAATCCTCACAAAAGAAAATCCCGCAAGTCTACAGATTTGCGGGATTTTCCTTTTTACTGATCCATGGTTTACATTTCCTATCCATAAAATGGGTTGAAATTCAATATATGCAGCCGTGGTCGGTGGTCTATGGACTGAATGACTTTATCCTCAATCATCAAACCCTAAGCCTGCTGCGTTCAACATTTTGGCGTAGGCAGATTTTCTTTTGGCAGCAAGGTCATTGAGTGTCGTCTGCGCACTGATAAGACTGACTTCACGCGCATTGACCAGGAAAAGGGAGCTTTCTCCGACTTCAAACCTCATCATTTCCCCTCTCAAAAGCTTTTGAAGGCCATTGACATTGTTGGTGTAAATCCCCAATTGTTGTTCGACTGTCTCGAAATTATATATCTCACTTTCCAGCTTGGTGGTCAGTTTGAGCAGCTTCAGATCCCTTTCATAGGTTTTGAAGTTGATTTTTGCTTTTGCCAAACCAAGGTCTCCCCGCTCTCCTCTCAAAAATAAAGGCATGGAAAACGTCGCACCAATTTTGTAATTATTTTCCAAAAAAGGAGATAATTCAAAATCATTGAGCTTTTCAACCAAAAAATTATAGTTCACTTTAACTACCGGAAGCAACATGTTGGATTTGTACCTTCGGTCAATCTCGAGAGATTCGATGTCATAATCTGTCAAAAGCAATTCGGGATGCATGAAGATATACTCCCGCATGGATTCCTTATTAAAATCAAAGACTGTTTGGTCTAGGACATTTTCTGGATAAACCGATTCCAAGAGGTCTACCGGTTCATTGTTTTCATCCCAAAGGTACGTATTCAAAAACTGGGTGGATTTGAAGAATTGGATCTGTGCAGACTGAAGTCTGTAAATTCTGTCCATCACTTGGGTATATGCTTCAACCGTATCAATGGCAGGAAAATCTCCCTGAATATAGCTTTCCTTAACCATATCAAACCGCTCTTCGGCAAGTTTAACTCCTCCTTCCAAAACCTTTACATTTTGATAATCAGCAGCCCAAGCCCAATATGCCTCCGTGGATTCCATATAAAGGTCGTTGAGAATCTGTACTCTCTCAGCTTTGGTGGATTCGACATAGACTTGAGCCTGCCTTAAAGCGGCCCTTCTTTTGTCTATCAAAAGACCCTGGGCCAGATTGACAGAGGCGCCCAATGCAGCCAAACCATCCTCCGGTACTTCTAATTCCGGGTTTAGCAATGTACCGGTATTGTATTCCACCATTCCTTTCAATTCTACCCCGGCCATGGTTGGAATTACTAAACCAGCTTCCCTTTTATCAAAATAGTTTGCGTTTTTAAATCTCTTAGCTTCATAATTACCATAAAGTCTAGGATCAAATCCTCCTCTCGAAGCCCTAAGTTCCATTTCTCCAAATTCAACAGTGATATCAGCCTGCTTGGCTACAGGATGAAATCCCCTTACCCAAGTCATGTAATTGTCATAGGAAAGCATTTCCTGCCCTAAGGCAAGATTTGTAAGTCCAAATGTCAACAATAGAAAAATCCTCCGCATGGTTATTTGCTTTTTCTGTTTTCGGCTTTTTCTCTTGCTGTATAGTAATCGGCAGGGAAGCCGTTAAGCTGACGCCATATTTCATACCAAAGCGGAACATCATTGAGTAGGGCGATGCCATCCGCTCCCGAACCGATCCTCAACTGGGTCGGCCAAGGTTTTTCTTCCAAATCTTCCACTACCAAAACCCTATATTTTCCATCAGGCCCGGCAAAGTTATCAATGGCTTTGACTACACCGCCAAAAGTACCATTGGTAATCTGTGGCCATCCGGAGAATACGATCGCGGGCCAACCGTCAAAAATAAACCTAACCTTATTTCCCAATCTCAGCAAAGGAAAATCTACAGGATCTACAAACATCTCCACGGCAAGCTGCGCATTTCCGGGCAGGATACTTATGATTTCTGCACCTTCCTTGATGGTTTCACCGATACCTACTTGTATAGCTTCCGTGATATAACCGTCCTGAGGGGCCAAAACATGCCGGTAACCTGTTCGCACTTCGTAATTTGCGTATTGATTTTCAAGTTTTGTAGCAGTTCCCTCAGCGTCAAACTGGGAAGACATCGCCTCATACATATCGGCGGAGGCTTTGGCCATCTTGTCCCTGAAGTCATTGTCAATGGCATTCAACTCAATCTGGGCTGCTATCAAAGCATTTTTACTTTTGAGCAGGTTATTTTCTGCAGCGACTAATCCTGCCTGGACTTCCTGAAAGCGGAGTTCTCTCTGTTCAAAATCTGTCAGCGACCTGAGGCCTTCCTGGTAGAGTTTGTCTGTTCGCTTGAGTTGTTCGGTTCCAACTTTAAAATTCACCTTAGACTGCTCAAATCTGATACTGTCAGAGATAACATTGAGCTCAGCCATTCTAAGTCTGTTTTCGGCCTGTTCTTTTCTCAGCACATTGTTTTCCTTCAAGGCTTGAATTTGGATCTCCAATGATCTTACTTTCTCGGAATACGATTTGGCAGAAAGCGTCTTTGCATCTACCTGCATCTGTGTTCTCTCCAAGAGCTTGGGGTCAAAATAATCATCCTTGATCTCTGATATCCAAAGTACTGTGTCGCCTTTTTTGACATAATCCCCTTCTGCCACATACCATTTCTCAATCCTACCTGCAATGATAGAATGAACCGTCTGCGGCCTTTGGTCAGGCCTCAGGGCTGTTACAAATCCTTTGGTACTGATATTCTGAGTCCATGGCAAAAACAGAAAAAGAAACATCCCGATCAAAGTCCAAAGAAGAATCTGGATTCTTTTTCTGCTTTCGTCTTTTGGGATGGTCATTCCGAGACTTTTGAAATCCTCGAAAGACACATTTTCTGAAATCTTATTTTTTGAAATTCCTAGCATCGATTTATAGATTAAAGGTCATTGGATTTTGCAAATACCTCAGTACTTCCGTCAAAAACCAGTTTGCCGTGGTCAAGTTGTATCACTCTCGGAAATTTCTTGATGGTCTCGGCATTCTCAGAAATCATCAAGACCGTCCATGGACCATTCAAGATGTAATCGACAATCCTTTGTTTTTCCTCCGGTTCAAAGTGTATAATCATATCCTCTAATAGCATCGCTTTTGGATTGTTGACCAGACACCTAGCCAGCACTATCTTGCTGATAGTTGACTTACTCAGACCCTGCCCTTCCGGCATCAGGACTGTATCCCAATCTTCAGGAAGTTTGTAGATATAATCTTTAAGGCCTACAATTCTTAAGATTTCCTTGACATGGGCTTCATCCACTTCCTTTTTGAGGGTTACATTTTCATAAATTGAACCATGGAAAATAGACTGGTGTGAAAGACTATCTCCGATGTAACCCCTGAGTCTTTCAAGATTCATCGTGTCTATAGGAAGTCCATTGATGATAATCCGCCCCCGGTAATCGCTAAACAATCCGGAAATAAGGTACATCAATGTACTCTTCCCACTTCCGCTCCTTCCTGTAAGGATAACTTTTTCTCCTGCATTCAAATCGAAAGTCAGGTTGTCGATAACTTCGAAAGAGGTATCTTTTGACTTGTAGCTAAGGTTTCTCACCTGAAACTCCAAACTAGCACCGTTTGTAGTCAAAGACTTCTCGGTACCCTCTTGACGTTCGATGGGCATATCCATGATCTGACCGATTTTTTCGGTAGCAGTCAGGGTGTCATATACCACATCCAATGATAAAATCAGCTTTTCAACCGAACTCACAATCAATATGATGATCACTTCCGCTGCCACAAACTGACCGATACTTATCTGATTATCAATCAACAACAAACTTCCCACGATCAACAATGTCGTCACGATCAAAGCTTTGAATGCAATCATGACTTTGTATTGAAACACCAATACGGCAAAGTGTTTGTTACGGAATTCGACGTAAGCCGTCAACAATTTATCAATTGTGTAAAAAGGAAGTTTGGAACTGCCGGCCAATTTGAAAGTTGCCATAGTCCGACCTATTTCTTCCAACCAATAGGCTGTTTTGTACTTGAGTGTTGATACTTTCAGGTTGGTTTCCATCCCTTTTGGACTGGTGAAATAGAAAATCAAAACCACCAAAGCGATCAAAATCAAACTGAAAATCAGGAAGAACACGTTATACAAAGCCAAAAGAATCATCCCAAAGAAAATCTGTACCATGGAGAATGAAAAGTCTATCAGGATCTTGGACATGCCCTTCTGCAGGTTTACTGCATCAAAAAACCTATTGACCAACTCTGGAGGATATTGACCGTGAAGTTCGTCCATCTTGAGCCTCGGCAACCTGTAGGCAAACCCGAATCCTGTTTTGGTAAAAATCCGCTGTTCCAGTTTTTCTGTCAGATACAGTTGGGAAATCTGGAGAAATCCTCCAAATGCAATCCCCAAAGCCACTACCAAAACCATAATCAGCCACGCTGTACTGACCCTTCCTCCCAAAACGAAATTGACGATGGCCTGAATCCCCAAAGGATAAATCAAAGAAACAGCACCGTTCAATACCGAATAAAAGTAGATCGAATAGACTTCTTTCTTCTCTTCATTGAGTAGTTTAAAGAACCTTTTTAAAGGAGTTATTGCGTATTCAATTTTCATTTTGGATGGTTTTGAAAACTAAGTTATTGAAAAAATCAATCCTCCTTTCATCTCCGGGCACTTGCTCGGTCAATCCCGGCAAATGCTTTGAGTAATAAGACTGAATCAGGCTTGATTCCATTACGGTGGACACTAATGTTTTTGGAAATTCAAAATCGGGATTGATTTCCAAAATAATATCGGCAATTCTTTCACTCAATTTATTGAAATGGTTGAAAAATCCCTTTTGGTATTCTTCATCCACTTCTTTGGTCATAAAAGCTTTATTAGCTTCGTCTGTTAGCAAATTTCTCAAGGAAACAGGGTCAATAAAATCGTTTTGGGTAAAAATAGGACCATTTACCAAAATCCTGATGGCAATTTCAAGTTTCTGATAGGGGTTTGTCAGGTTGGCTGTCCCAAAGACAAAATTTTGTTCCAGATATCCCCAATACCAAGAATTCAAAAACAAAAGCAACTTATGCTTGTTTTCGAAATAACGGTAAATAGCCGACTCTGTGCAATCAATACCCACTGAAAGTTTCTTGAAGGTAAATTGCTCAAACCCTAATTCCTGCATCATCAAGACACTCTTTAAAATAATGTCTTTTCCGAGTTCCGAGCTGAAAGGATCCTTTAGGAAAATATCAGGATTGATTTCAACTCGTATTTTTTTGAGAATGTTTTCCATTTTTCCTTGTTGAACAATCAGAAAACGTGTAATTCTCACAAATGGTTTAAAACACTAAAAAAAAGTTTGTATTACTAACAAAAAGAAGACCTGCTTCAAAAAAGCAGGTCTTCTTTTTATCTCTTCATGTAGGAATCCCTTACAGCCTTAAACTCAGAGCCTTCCTTCCATCCGGGCCAAGCTGTGCTGTTGGATAATTTTTTACCGACTTCATAAAGCAACTGAACATCACCCAACATGGCTTCATAATCCCATTTTGCCGGATCATAATTGTCTCCAGGTTTGTGGTAAATCTGAGAATTATAGGTTGATTCAAGCTGTTTTCCATATTCCTTGCCTTTTTCCACATGATCGATACCGGTACCAATATAAAGTGCTGGAATTCCGATTTTTGCAAAATTGAAATGGTCAGACCTGTAGTAAGATCCGGCTGACGGAGTAGATTCGGGACTGCTATATCTTCCTACCTTTTCTAATTCGACATTGAGGATATCTTCCAATTCTGACTGCCCCATTCCGATAAGGGCCACGTCTTTCATTTTTCCATAAGGATTCATTCCGTCAAGGTTGATATTGGCAACAGTTTTTTCCTTCGGATAAACTGGGTTTTGGGAATAATAGGCGGATCCCAACAATCCCTGTTCCTCGGCTGTCACCGTCAAAAACACTACGGATCTTTCCGGTTTTGCATCTTCTTTAAAAGCCTTCGCCATACCAAGGAGCGCGGCGGTTCCGCTTGCATTGTCCCAAGCGCCATTGTAGATACTGTCTCCTTTTTCATCAGGGGCTCCGATTCCCAAATGGTCCCAATGGGCAGTATAGATGATATATTCATCGGGGTACTTGCTTCCTGTGATTTTTGCGATTACGTTTTTGGACACATCATATTTAGCCGCTACAGTCATGGAGGTACTTGCTGTCAGGTTCATGGGTATAGCTTGAAAATCTGATTTTTTAGCTTTTTCCAAAAGCTCAGTTTCATTTAATCCCGCCAAAGTAAATAACTGACTTGCAACTGGTTGCGTGATCCAACCTTCAAACATGGACTGATAGATGGGATTATTTCTGATGTCAAGAGAAAGTCTTGAGGTATTCCAATTGTTTTGGATGACATTGAAGCCGTACCCCGCAGGGCCAGTATTGTGGATGATCAAAGTTCCCAAGGCACCTTGCTTTGCGGCTTGCTCCATTTTGTAGGTCCATCTCCCATAGTAGGTCATGGTATTTCCACGAAAAAAGGAAACATCCTCAGTTCCATAACCCGGGTCGTTGACTATTAAAACGACGATTTTTCCTTTGACATCAATGTTTTTGTAATCATTCCATCCGTACTCCGGAGCGACGATTCCGTATCCTGCAAAAACCAATTCAGCATCATTAATAGTCAATAAAGAATCGGTACGTTTGGTCCAGATGACATAATCCTCTAATCCCTTCAATTCAATGGCATTGTCTTTGGATTTGAAAGTCATTGAAGGAGCCGGTTGGGACAATATAGATACTAAAGGAACATCCTGAAAGTAACTTTCACCATTCCCGGGCTCAATATCGAGTGTTTGGTATGCTTGTGCCAGGTATTGGACAGTTTTTGTTTCCCCTTCGGTAAATGGTAATCTTCCCATAAAATCATCCGAAGCTAATTGGATGATGTGGGGCTCGACATCTTCTTTGGGGATTTGGTAGGGCTTTACTTCTGGGGATTGGCATGAAGTAGCTACAAATGAAATTAAGAAGGGAATAAAAAGCAGATCTGTTTTTTTCATATTAAATTGGTCTTAGCCAAAATTAACAAAAATACCCCAAACCTGCATAGGAAGTAAAAATCAATACCAAATGTATCTGAATTCCTACAAAGCGATTGGTTAAATGAGAGCAAGGTTATAGATTTATGAAGTATTCAACTACCTCGGCCCATGAAAAAAGCATTACAGTTTTTACTCGGATTTGCGATGATCCTAGCTATCGTCTACATCCTGGGTCCAAAATCCAAAGTAGAAGACTTATCAGGAACCTACCCTGAAGTTCCCACAAGGATGGGCGAACTTCAAGCTTTTATCAAAGCCAAAAGTGATACTGTGGTTGGATTGAAACCAGGAAATGAAGCAAAAATAGTTTGGGCAGACAGCACCAACAAAAGCAAAACTCCCTATTCCATCGTCTATATCCATGGATTCGGGGCAAGCAATATGGAAGGGAATCCTGTTCACAGGGAACTTGCAGCTTACTTTGGTGCCAATTTATACCTCGTCCGACTTCCCGAACATGGAATCAGCCGTCCAGATGGGTTCAGGCATTTGACTGCCCAAAAATTGGTGGATGAAGCGAGAGAGGCATATATGATTGGAAAAAGCCTCGGTGATTCGGTCATTATTGTCGGAACATCCATGGGTGGGGCACTTTCTTTGGTGCTTGCTTCCGAAAGGCCTGACATGAAGGCATTGGTACTTTATAGTCCCGCAGTAAGGGAATATGGGGAGGCCTTGGATATTTTTTTCAAACCATGGCTTTCTTATCTGGCTGAGAAATTCCAATATGAAAACGGAACTGTCATCAATAACAGAGAGGGTGAAAAAGCGAAATATTGGTCCAGAGAATACCACCTGAACAGCTATCGCAGCCTTGGAATTTTGATCAGAAGCAAAATGAATGCGGAGACTTTCCAAAGAATCCAACAGCCTTTGTTTTTGGGATATTATTACAAAAATGAAGACGAGCAGGACAAAGTTGTCTCCGTTCCAAAAATGCTGGAAATGTACGGTCAGGTTCAGACGCCGGAAAATAAAAAGGTAAAGATGGCTTTTCCCGAAACCGGTGACCATGTCATTGCTTCAAGCATTACATCCAAAGATTGGGAAGGGGTGCTGAGAGAAACAAAGAAATTTTTGGAAGAGGTGGCAAGGGTGAAAAAAAAGGGAGAAGTTGAGATTGTGGAATTGAATTAAAACATAAAGGTGTTTTTCAGGAATTGAAATAATTATCTTAAATTGATGGTAAATCTTAAGAAATATGAAAGAATTAAGAATAAAATATAAAGACCAAAAAAGTCTTGAGGTTTTGCTTAAAATGTTAGATACACTTGGGATATCCTATGATTTTTCAGAGTCTCAAATAAAATCTTCTGAAAACAGTAACAACGTTGAAATCATAGAGGGTAAAGGAAAACTTGATTTTCAAGAAATGGTAGAGGTTTTCTCAAAATTAGATTTAGATCCAGTCAAACTCCGAGAGAATGTATGGCAAAGGAATTTGTGATTTGCGATTCTGACGTTTTGATTGATTTTTTTGATGCAAATAAACCCAGACATTCTTCCACAAAATCAATTTTAGAAAACCAAGTGGAATTAGATTTTATCGCAATATCAATAATATCTAAAATGGAATTGGTGGCAGGAACTTTGAATAAGGAAATGGAAAGTAAAGTATTGAAGAATCTTAACAGCTTTGGTTTAATTTTGATTAACGAAGCAATTTCAAGAACAGCCCTAGAATTGTTTGAAAAATATCGTTTAAGTCATGGATTAAAGATTCCCGATTGTTTTATTGCTGCAACAGCCATTGAATCAGGTTTAGAATTATTTACCTACAATTCCAAAGATTTTAGATTTATTCAAGGACTTAGTCTAAAGAATTTTTAACATAAAAAAAGCACCCCAATTTCAAGATTAGGGTGCTTTTTTTTATTCATTCTAATTTTTTCTCAAAGCTTCAAAGCCACCTTTTTACCTGTCTTGGCTGCTTCAAAGATCGCATCAATAATCTTCATGTCTTTGACTCCTTCCTCGCCATCTACAGGTATAATCGGTTTCTTTCCATCGAAAATAATCATAGCCATCTGATCCATCTGTGTGGTTTGATGGGTGACATGGGGCAAATCAAGGCGACCCTTGTTGGTCCAGCTTTTGATAGGTCCATATCCGGTGGAGGGCTGCATTTCGGCAAATCCTTTTTCTCCCACTAGGAAGAATTTATCCAGATAGCTTACTGCATAAGTGGACAGGCAGGAGGCCAATGCTCCGCTTGGGAAACCCATTTGAAAAGTAATTGTCTCATCTACCCCTTCCTTAAATTTGACCGGATCTGTTTTCTCTTCTTGGGCTGTTACCCAGACAGGTTCCTCCCCAATCATATACCTAGAACCATTGATAGCATAAATACCGATATCCATCATAGCACCGCCTCCTGCTAAAGCTTTGTTAAGCCTCCATTGTGTCGGGTCACCTATTTTGAATCCACTCAATCCCTGAAAAAATTTGATGGTACCAAACTCACCTTCACCCCGCAACTTGACAACTTCAAGCGTGTTGGCTTCAAAATGCATCCTATAACCAATCAAAAGTTTTACCCCTGCTTTCTTGCAGGCATCGACCATTTCCTGACCATCTTTGGCATTGATGGCCATGGGTTTTTCACAGATAACATGCTTGCCTGCCGCAGCTACACGAAGGCACTGTCCATGATGGAGGCCATTTGGAGTAATGATATAAACGGCATCAATGTCGGGGTTATTCTTGATCGCATCGAAGTTTTCGTAATTGTAACAATTCTTGTCAGGAATGTTGTACTTGGATTGCCACTCCTTTATTTTGGAAGGTGTCCCGCTGATGACTCCTGTGATTTTGGCGCGCTTGCAGTCCTTCATCGCTTCGGCAACACGGTTACCGTAGCTTCCAAGTCCCATTATCGCCACTTTGAGTACAGGTCCATCTTGTACCTCGTCCAAGAAATTTTGTGGTTCAAATTTGGGTGTGAAACTAAAAGCGAGAGGCAACATCCCCGCGCCTACGGTCAATTTTTGTAAAAAGTCTCTTCTTGATTTCATGGTTATTTAAGTTTTTTGGTTTGTGAGTACGAATGAGGAATCATCGGAAAATTAATATACTTCAGTAAAAACCACTGACTATACCTTTTCTATCAATTTCAATTTAGAGTAAAAAACAGTAAATTGAAAATCACAAGGTATTTTAAAAGGAAAAGGTCAAATCCATCAAATTTGGGCAAACATGGTGTTACCCCTCCAAAAAAATAGCAGGGATAGTCAATGATTGAGAATTACATTTCCAATTAACCTCAATTTTTTTCAAATAAATTTGGATTATTAAACACTGTTCAATTACATTTGTATGTAGATAATTTCATCATGGGCATAGCCGAAAGAAAAATACGCGAGAAAGAAGAGCTCAAGGAGCAAATCCTCAAAGCAGCAAAGAGGCTCTTTATTGAAAGGGGATTTGAAAAAACTTCTATCCGCAATATCGCTGATGAAATTGAATACAGCCCCGGTATTATCTATCATTATTTTCAGGACAAAAATGAAATCTTCCATTCCTTGCATCAGGAAGGTTTCCAAGAACTGCGGAAAAGAATGGAAATCCTTGGCGCAGTAGAGGACCCGATGAGCCGATTAAAAGCAATGGGGAAGATATATATCCAATTTGCATTGGAAAATACAGACATGTATGACCTGATGTTCATCATTGAAGCCCCGATAGACCACGTCGAAAACAGGGACGATTTGTGTTGGATTGAGGGAGACTCCACATTCAATTTGTTGAGATCCACGGTTCACGAATGTATGCAGAAAGGTCATTTTGAGGGACATCATCTTGAACCATTGTCATTTTTGATCTGGTCAACAGTGCATGGTATGGTTTCCTTAAAAATCAGAAAAAGGGTCAATGTACTTGATGTTGCTGCGGTGGATCAGATCATTGAAAACAGTTATCATTCTTTTTTATTGATTTTAGACAGGGCCTGATATTTTTTTATCTTATCATTAAACAGTGTTCATAATATTAACATCAAAATAAAAATGGAAAATTGCCACAAAAAATTCTTTATCGGGTTACTCCTTTTCTTTGGAGTCTTGGGGGAAGCCCAGTCCCAATCAGTACTTACCGGTTACCTTGAAGAAGGGATGAAAAACAATTTGGTCTTGAAGGAAAAAAATATATCCTTGGATCAGAGCATTTTGGCTTTGAGGGATGCCAAAAGTTTTTTTCTACCCTCGGTTGATTTTGGTGCCACTTATACTTTGGCAGATGGTGGACGGGCTATCGTATTGCCTATTGGAGATCTTTTGAATGGTGTTTATTCTTCCCTCAATACCCTGATGGACAGACAGACGTTTCCACAGATTGAAAATGTAGAAGAACAGTTTCTTGCCAACAACTTCTATGACGCAAGAATGAGGGTCTCTTACCCTATCCTCAATCCGGACCTGCAATACAACAAGCAGATTCGTGATCAAGGCGTAAAATTGGAGGAGTATGAAATAGAGATTTACAAGGCTGAACTTAGCCGGAACATCAAACAGGCTTATTACAAATTTTGTCTTGCTTTTACAGCAAAACAGATTCTAGATGAATCAAAAATCCTGGTAGAACAAAATCTCAAAGACAACAAATCACTCCTTGCCAATGGAAAAGGTCTACCTGCCCAGGTTTTGAGGGCGGAAAGTGAGGTCGAAAACATCAATTCCCAACTGATTGAAGCCGAAAACAGGATGAAAAATGCGGCCTATTATGTCAATTTCCTCATCAATAGACCCATTGAAAGTGAAGTGATTTTTGAAAACCAGGCCATTCTTGATGGGGAAATAGAACAACTGATGCAGGAGGAAGATTTTTCAGACCGTGCAGAAATACACAAAATCAACACTGCCAAAAATATCCAGGAAACTGCATTGAAAATGAACCAAAAATATGCGGTTCCAAGGATCAACACCTTTGCAGACTTTGGGATGCAGGGCTTTGAATTTGATGTCAGTGACCAAAGCAGGTATTTTATGCTTGGGGTCAATATGTCCTTTCCGATATTCCAGGGAGGTAGAAACAAAAATGCAATCACCCGAACCAAAAACGAAATCAATTCCCTCTCCTACCAGACTGAACTTTTGGATGATTCCATTGAAATGGCCATCAGGGCTGCAAAAAACAACATCAAGGCTGCAAAAGCCGCAAAATACTCCGCAGAACATAACCTTAGGTCCGCTTCGGCTTACTTGAGGCTGATAGACCGGGGGTACAAAGAAGGTACCAACTCGCTCATCGAATTCATTGATGCACGCAACCAGTACACGATGTCAGAATTGAAGCTGACCATATCCAATTATGGCCTATTGGCAGCTGTGGCAGATTTAGAAAGAGAACTACAAACATTGAACTGATACTACCATGAAATCCACATTCTTCTACCTACTCCTCCCCGTCCTTGGGATCACCTTCCTCCAAAGCTGCGGCACTAAGGGAAATTCCATGAATACCGAAATCCCAAAAGGTCAGATCCCTGTCAAAGTCCAGGAAATACTCCAGTCTGACGGAAATCAGGATATTGAAGCCACAGGCCAATTTACAACTGATGATGAGACCATACTTTCTTTCAAAACAGGCGGCATTGTGGCGCAGGTTTTGGTTTCCGAAGGTGATTTTATCAAAAAAGGACAACTCTTGGCCACTTTGGATCTGACCGAAATCAACACCTCAGTGAATCAGGCCCAATTGGGTTATGAAAAAGCCAAAAGAGATTATGATAGGGTCCAAAGACTTTTGGCGGATTCGGTAGCCACGGTCGAGCAGGCCCAAAACAGTAAAACAGCTTTGGACATCTCGGCCCAGAGTCTTGAAGCCGCCAAATTCAACAAAGACTATTCCCAGATCAGAGCAGTGAGAGACGGTAATGTTTTGAAAAAATTCATCAATGCAGGACAACAGATTGCTCCAGGATCTCCGGTGTTTCAGACCAACGGTTCCGGGCAGGGCAGTTGGAAACTGAAAGTATACCTCAGTGACAGGGAATGGGCTTTGGTAAAAGAGGGCGACAAAGTGGCTATCATCACGCCTGTTGAACCAGAGAAAACTTTTGAGGCAAAAATCAAAAGAAAATCAAAAGTCGCTGACCCGATGACCGGAACCTACCAAGTAGAAGTGGAATTCACAGAAAAAACACCGGATAATCTCGCTTCAGGAATGTTTGGCTCTGCAAAAATCCTTGCTTCGTCGGCACAGAAAACATGGTTTATACCCTACGAAGCCATTTTGGATGCAAATGCCGGACAGGGATTTGTTTTTGTAACAAAGGATGGTGCAACCGCCCAAAAGGTCTCCATCAAAATAGGAAAAATCTATCCTGACAAAGTTCAGGTAACGGAAGGATTGGAAGGATATTCCAAGCTGATCGTATCCGGAAGCGCTTACTTGACAGACCAATCTCCCATTTCAATCCAGAACTGACATGAGAATTTCAAATTTTGCTGTAAAAAACTACCAGTTCACTTTGGTGATTTTTCTGATGACCATCGTCTTGGGATTGACCACTTTTCTGAACATGCCTCGAAGTGAAGATCCGGCTACCAATGCTCCCCAATTTCCGGTAGTCATCGTCTATCCAGGCACAAGTCCTGCGGACATGGAGGAGTTGGTAGTAGATCCTCTAGAAAAAAGAATTTATGCTCTGGAAGACATCAAGCGGATCAAAACCAAAATTTCGGACGGAGTGGCGGTCCTGAATGTGGAATATAAGTATGAATCCAATGTCAATGACAAGTACCAGGAACTCGTCCGCGAAATCAACAGCATGCGAGACGAATTGCCTGAGGACATCTACAGTATTGACATCAATAAAGTCACACCTTCAGGAGTCAACATCCTCCAGATAGGCCTCGTAAGTGAAAACAGTTCACGCGAAAACCTTAAAAAATATGCCGAAAGACTTCAGGAAGAACTTGAAAAAGTCAATGCCCTGAAAGAAGTAGAGATTTTTGGACTTCCCCAAGAGATCGTGCGTGTGGATCTTCATTTGGATAAAATGTCCGGAATGCATATCCCTTTGCAAGCCGTTTTGGGAAGTATCCAGAGTGAAATCAGCAATATTCCCGGAGGAACTGTAGAAGCCGGCAACAAAGCATTCAATGTAAAAACTTCCGGTGATTATATGGACCTGGAAGAAATCGCCAATACCCAGGTATTTTCCTTTCAGGGAAAAAGTATTGCCCTGAAAGATATCGCCAATGTCCATTATGACTACGAAGAAAACAAACACATCACCAGACTAAACGGGTACAGGACGGTTTTCGTAACTGCTGCTTTGAAAGAAGGCGGCAATATTTCCAAGGTTCAGGAACAATATTTACCGATTTTGGAAAAATTCAAGACAGAATTACCTGCAAATATTGACATGGTTTTGGCCTTTGACCAAGCAGAATTTGTGAATCAAAGATTGGGGGGACTGGGCTTCGATTTTGTGATTGCCATCCTTTTGGTTTCCATTACCTTACTTCCATTGGGAAGCCGGGCTGCTGCCATAGTCATGATTTCAATTCCGCTTTCACTTGCCATTGGATTGGTGATGCTCAATGCGCTTGGTTACAGTCTCAACCAGCTGAGTATTGTGGGACTTGTAGTAGCGCTAGGATTATTGGTGGATGACAGCATTGTGGTGGTAGAGAATATCGAAAGATGGATCAGAGAAGGGCATTCGAGAATGGAGGCAACATTATTGGGTACCAAACAAATCGGTCTTTCAGTCGTCGGCTGTACTGTAACTCTGATTATCGCATTTATGCCATTGGTATTCCTTCCGGAAGGATCGGGGGATTTTATCAGAAGTCTTCCTATGGCTGTCATCACGAGCGTTCTGGCATCCATGCTTGTCTCTCTGACTATCATTCCTTTTCTGTCAAGCAGGTTATTGAAAGAACATGTTGAAGGACACCAAGGAAATTTATCCTTGAGGTCATTACAAAAAGCCATTTCTGTCAGTTATGCACCGTTATTGGAAAGATCACTGAGAAAACCGGTGCAAACCTTGGTCATCGCCCTAGTAGTATTCGGTTCCTCCATGGCATTGTTTCCCGTCATTGGCTTCAGCCTTTTTCCTCCATCAGAAAAACCTCAATTCCTTGTCAACATCATCACTCCAATCCAAACCAACATTGGAGAAACTGACGCTGTCACCAAAAAAGTGGAAGCTGTTTTGAGAGGGATACCTGAGATTCAGTTTTTTTCTACCAATGTGGGCAAAGGAAACCCACGGATTTATTACAATGTCATCCCTGAAAATGAAAGGACGGATTTTGCACAGATTTTTGTCCAGCTAGATCCAAACTCTTCAGCAAAAGAAAAAATCCGAATCACAGAGGAACTTAGAAACCACTTCCAAAATTTTGTCGGAGCAAAAATCGAAGTTAAAAATTTTGAACAGGGTCCTCCTGTTACCGCACCTGTTGAGGTAAGGCTATCCGGAGAAAACCTGGACAGTCTAAGGTCCATTGCTGCCAAAGTTGAAAAATTGATAAAGGAAACGCCCGGAACGATTTATACCAACAATCCCGTCAGCAACCTAAAAACTGACATCAAAGTCGCCATTCACAAGGAGAAATCCAGGTCATTGGGCATCAATATCCTCGAGGTAGACAGGACAGTGAGACTGGCAGTTGCAGGATTGAAAATGGGTTCATATTCGGATGCCAATGGAGAGCAAAAAGAGATTATCGTCACAAGTCCCAAAGAGGAAAGAGCCTCTTTAATAAGTTTTAACAAACTTTTTGTAAACAACAATCAAGGCGCAGCCATTCCCATTGAGCAGATCGCGGATTTGGAATTGGAAAGTTCGCCCTTATATATAGACCACTTCAACAAAACGCGAACAGTATCGGTCACGGCTTTTGTACAGGAGGGATTTTTGGCAGACAGGATTATCAATGAAGTTGGCTCGAAAGTTGAAAACCTCGCATTGCCTGAGGGATATGATTTCAAGATGGCCGGTGAGGCAGAGACTCGGGAAGAATCCTTTGGTGGATTTCAAACCGTCATAATCGTAACCGTTTTCCTCTTTATAGCTGTTTTAATTTTGTTATTTAAAACCTTTAAGAGTACAATCATCGTATTATCCGTGATTCCATTGGGAATGGTAGGTGCCTTGGCAGCTTTATGGATTACAGGTAACTCGTTGTCCTTCGTTGCTATTATTGGGTTGATCGCTTTGGCCGGAATCGAAGTTAAAAATTCAATCTTGCTCGTGGACTTCACCAACCAACTCAGGGCTGAAGGAAAGCCACTCGACGCAGCCATAAGGGAAGCAGGAGAAATCAGGTTCTTACCCATTGTATTGACTACGCTGACAGCCATCGGAGGCCTGATGCCAATCGCTTGGTCAACAAACCCATTGATATCACCCCTTGCGATTGTGTTGATCGGAGGTTTGATCAGCTCGACCATCCTGTCAAGAATCGTCACTCCGGTCGTTTATAAGTTATTGCCGCCTAGGATTCAGTAAGCAGTATTTCAGTGAAAAGTTTTCAGTAAAGAGGGATTAAGGTTCGATGAATCAAATAGTATTCACATTCAAAACCTTGAACAATTTAGGAGACTTTCAATTGATTAAAATTTAAAAAATTAAACCAATTATTATTTAAACCTACTACTTGTTATGAACAGAATTACAAATATGAAAAAAGCAATCGGCGTATTCCGTAGCTATGGCATTCCTTTATCAGGAAAGCAAAAATCCGCCAATTTTTACAAAGAACTTCACATGGACAAAGTGTATGTGGATGGTCTTATCTTTGAACTTGAACTTGAGCTCAACAAAATTCTTGAAGAAGAAAAAATCGCCTTACTGGAAACCCCTTCAGAACTTCTTCAGGAATTACTGGCTGCATAAACTTTCTTTCTGAATGGTGGTTAGGATTAGGTAAAAATGAGAAAGAAACCCTATTTCCTTGTTTTGTTAGTACCCCTTCTTTTCATTTTATTCCAAAATGAAAAGGTTGATCCCATGAAATCAAAGTTCACTTCCAATCCACAACTTACTACCATCCTTCCCAATGAAAATTGGAAAGGCAATCCTGTGGATGAAAAAGGCAGATTCGTCAACTTGTACCACCCTTTCGAGTCAAGTTTTGGGGATTTGATCAAATGGCAAACCAGCAAAAACCCACAGGCAGAGGAAAAGAAATCTGAAACGAGATATCTTACTGTTGATTTCGATTCTACGGTTTTTCATGGACAGGATGATTACCTGATATGGCTCGGGCATGCCACTTATCTCATGAGGATCCAAGGAACAGTATTCTTGACTGATCCGCTGCTGATAGACAATACATTTCTGAAAAGAGAAAGTCCATTGCCTTTTCCTCTGGAAAAAATGCCTAAACTGGACTTCCTCCTTTTGTCCCACAACCACAGGGACCATTGCGATGAGAATTCACTGAAATACCTATCCAAAGCCCATCCCAATATGAAAATCCTAACCGGGTTGGGATTGGAAAGTGTCATCAAGAAGTGGACAAATGGACATACCATCCAAGAAGCAGGTTGGTATCAGCAATATTCGCTTTTGGATAGTGGAATTACCATCACCTATGTTCCAAGCAGACATTGGTCAAAACGTTGGCTAACTGATGATAATAAAAGCCTTTGGGGTGGTTTTTTCATTCAAAATGGTGATCAATCCATCTATTTCATGGGAGACAGCGGAAAAGGTGAACATTTCGCAGACATCAAAAACACACTCGGAACACCGGATTATTGCCTGATGGGAGTTGGCGCCTACAAACCTGAATGGTTTATGCACCAAGCCCACATCAGTCCCAAGGATGCCATTGATGCATTCAATACTTTGGAAGGAAAATATTTTATCCCAATGCATTTCGGAACTTTTAACCTTTCGGACGAACCGCGGATGGAACCTTGGGATATCTTGGTTGAAAACAAAGGAATCATAAAGGGAAATTTGGTAGAACCGGTGATAGGAAAGAATCTCCTGATTTTTTAACAAGCAGGATTCCAAATAGGATTTTAAAAAAAAGCAATCAAAACCGTGGAATTCCTATGGTTAATCCTTTAAATTAAAGGATTGAATTTTTCATCTAGCCAAAAAACCATGAAAGAAGGAACAAAAGAGAATCCTTGGAAATTGAAAACCCCGCCACTAACCTCAGACTACGAGATGTACAGGGATACCAAAGAGGGCAAAGAAGTTATTGTTTGTGTCGTGGGAAAAACAATCCTGCTTTATGATTACCGATGCTTGAATGACCTTCATCAAATGTTGAAAAACCATGGCGACTGGATGGAACTGGGAAGTGCGGATGAGCAAAAACCTGCAAAAGAGGGAACTGTTGAAGCCTGGGGCCGATCTGAATCCAATCCGATTGGCGGTTGGTATGGATTAAAAAAAGGACTCAGGGGAAGGTTTGGGATGTATGTTCCACCATTGATGGAAGAACTCGGCTTGGCCGAAGTTACCCACGAACCAAAAGGAAATAAAATGAAAGCCAAATAATTTTAAGGAGTTCTTCATTTTTTAACAAAATAATCTGCCTTATATTTTTTATTGCAAAATTAAATATTGTAAATTTTTGAAGGAAGTGTTTTAAAACCGAACATTGATCCAATACTCTGCCTCAAAAAATTATGAAAAACATCAAAATTGAAATCAAATGGGCAATAATATTTGCCTTGATGACATTGCTGTGGATGGTACTTGAAAGATCCGTCGGGCTACATGATACCCATATTGACAAACACGCAGTATACACCAATTTCATTGCGATACCGGCCATTTCCGTCTACGTTTTTGCATTATTGGACAAGAGAAAAAGCTTTTACCATGGCAAAATGACCTACTTACAAGGATTTATTTGTGGTTTGATAATCACTTTATTCGTGACCGTTCTGAGCCCTTTGACACAGTATATCACCTCAACTATTATAACCCCGGATTACTTTGAAAACGCCATTGCCTATGGTGTTTCGATAGGAAAAATCACACCGGAAGCCGCTGAGGATTATTTTAACCTTGAAAATTATATCATTCAGGGTTTGATCGGAGCACCATTCATGGGTCTGATTACGACAGCTTTGGTAGCAATTTTCACCAGGAAAAATTAAAACATAAAACCAAAAATCATGGACAAAGCAGAACAAACCATGCAGGACAACTTGTTGAAAAACACAGGAAAAAGTCTATCGGAGTGGACTGAAGCAGTGAAAGTTTTGAAATTTGAAAAACATGGTCAGATCATGAAATTCCTGAAGGAAGAAAAAGGGCTTACCCATGGCTTCGCCAATTTCATTGCACTGAAAACCCTTGCTACTGATGCGGGTTCTTTTGAAAATAAAGATGAACTGATCGACAGCCAATACAAAGGGAAAGAGCACTTTAGACCCATTTATGACCAATTGATTGCCGATATCTCAAAATTCGGAAATGACATCGAAATAGCACCAAAAATGGCCAACGTCAGCTTGAGAAGAAAAAAACAATTCGCATTGCTTTCCCCGGTTACAAAAACCCGTTTTGAAATCGGCATCAACCTCAAAGGACAAGAACCAAGCGGAAAGTTGCTGCCAAGCGGCAATGCCATGTGTACCCACAAAATCAATTTGACGGCCATCGGGGATATCGACCAGGAAGTCATGGATTGGATTCACAAAGCATATCAAAACGCAGGTTGAATTTTTAAAAAAATCATTATTTAAATGCAAGCATTGATCCAAACTCCTACCCCATATTTAGATGCAAGTATAGATTTTTATTCCAAACTTGGATTCAAACAGATTTCAGAAAACCCTATCATTTTCTCAGATGGAAAAGCCAACATTGAAATCAATCCAAATAGGTATGCAAGGGCAGGTTTGAGATTCTTTAAGGACTCTTGGTCTGTTGAAATCTCCAAATTGAAAGCAATAGCAGAGATCCATCCCACAAAAGATGGCCACCTCCTAGCAGATCCAAGCGGAGTATGGATTTATTTGGTGGATGGAAAACCTGGTTTTGATCTAAAGGAAGAAGAACTTTCTTTCAGTACTTTGGGCAATTATATGGGAATCAGCCTAGAATCCACCGATGCAAAAAAGTCCTTTGAAATCTACCAAATCCTGGGATTTCAACTTGCTTTCGGTTCCATAGACAGTGGCTTTTTCGCCTTGACTGCTAATGGCTTTTCAATTTCAATCATGAAGCCCAATTCATGTCCGCATTTATTTTTCAACCCCTCCCTTACCTTTTTCAATGGCAAAAACAACCTAGAGGTCATTGCCAAAATCCGATCTTTAGAAATTCAAATGGCAGAAGAAATCACCTATTTTAACAAAGAAGGTATCGTTGACAATATCATCATCAGAGATCCGGGTGGATTGGGTTTCTTTATTTTTAACGACTAAAAAGGTAAAATTAATGGGATAAGAAAAACAGCAATAATCATCACGATGATAGTGAATGGGACGCCGATTTTGACGAAATCACCAAACTTATAATTCCCCGGGCCTACGACTAATGTATTGACCGGAGAGGATACGGGCGTCATAAAAGCAGAAGAAGCAGCCAAAATAACCGCCATCGCAAAGGGATAAGGGGAAAGTTCCAAATCATAGGCCATGGCAATCGCAATAGGTGCCATAAGGACAGCGGTGGCGGTATTGGATATGAATAAACCCAACACAGCTGTAATGAAAAACAGGGAAGCAACAGCTACCCATGGAGCACTCTCCCCGACCAAGTTAATCAGGCCATCAGCGGCCAATTCAACACCTCCGGTACGTTGAAGCGCAATCGAAAATGGCATCATTCCCACGATCAAAACAAGGCTTTTCCAAGAAATGGAATTGTAGGCACTGTTCATATCAATAATCCTGAAAAATCCCATGGCAAGGCAACCCAGGATTACAGCATGGACATTGGGCAAAACCCCTGTAACCATCGTCAACACGACCAAACCTAAAATCACAATGGCTTGTCTTGCTTTGTCAGCGGCAGGCAAGACTTCCTCGAATTCTACTGGAAGGTTCAATAAGACCAATTCATCGGTAACCTTACCCATTCTTTTGATATCTTCCCAAAAACCTGCTATCAAAATTGTATCTCCGACTTTGAATTGCTTATTTAAAAAATCTTCCAAAATAACCTTGTTTCCTCTCCAAAGCCCGATAACCGTAAGCCCGGATTCAGACCTCAGCCTGGCGTCTTTTATTGTTCTTCCAACCAAACCTGATTCAGCAGGAATGATGGCCTCTACCATTCCTAATTCTTGGGAAAGTGAGGTAAGGTAGCCTTTGCCCCCGGAAAGACTGATTTTTTCGACACCGTATTTTTCAGATAGACTTTTGAGATCAATTTCATGTTCCCGGACATCCAAAAACAAAATGTCATCCACCTGAAAATCCATGATTTTGGAAGGCCTTATAAAAACCTGTTTATTGCCGTCTTTCCTTTCTACTGCCAATAATTTTAAACCATCATATTTGAGATCCAGCTCGTTGATCTTTAGACCAAGTAAGCTGGAATCCTGCAAAATTTTTACCCGATACTCTCTGCCCGTAAGTTCATATTTTTTAATCCAATCCTTAAAAGTCGGCTTTCTTTTCTTCCTCACCGACTTGTCTGAATTACTGGGAAGCCATTTTCTGGCAAATAGCATATAAATCACACCCAAAGACAAAATGGCAAGCCCAAAGGGAGTGATTGTAAAAAAACCAAGTCCCTTTTCTCCTTGCCGGATAAGTTCCGAATTCACTACCAAGTTGGGAGCTGTGGATATCAATGTAAGCATCCCGCTGATCAGTGCAGCAAAACTCATCGGCATCATCAGATGACTGGGAGGTATGCCGGTATTACTGCAGATCCTAAAAACCACCGGAATAAATATGGCAACAATGGCCGTAGAACTCATCACCGAACCCAATCCTGCCACTGACAGCATCAACAAAACAAGAAGCTTGGTTTCATTTCCCCCCGCTTTTTCATTTATCCAATCTCCTACATTTCTCGCCACCCCGGTCCGTACCAATCCTTCTCCCATCACAAAAAGTACCGCAATGAGCACAATATTTGGGTCACTAAACCCTATCAATGTTTCCTCCACAGAAATTATTCCGGTAAAGGGTAAAGCGGCAATCATAACCACTCCCACTGCATCCATTCTAGGCTTGTTCTTCACAAACATCACTATAGCTGCGGCCAATAATCCCAATACCCATAACAACCTGAAATCAAAATCGGAGTCTGAAATATCACTGCTCAAAACGAATAACTCCACTTGTCCGAGAAAAATAAGTTGGATTCCTAACAGCAGATCAAAAAATAAATTCGGGGAAACAAAAATCATCATGGCACAAAAAATTCTGGAAGAAAGATTTTAATAGCCAAAGGTATGGTGTTATTTAAAAAAATTCACCCTATTCTCTCTCCCAAATTTCTTAAAGGCTATTTAATTATATCAAATTCTTCGAATAATTATACTTTTTGACCTCTAACTTGATGTATTTATATAAAAAAAGAGCCAATGCCTAAAATCAAAAATCATTTGATTCACAATCAGCCTATTGATCTTTGCAGTCAAAAGTCTAACAAGAAATAATTGCTTAATAAAACTAAGGCAATTTATTATTTAACTCAAAGTATCTGAAATAGAAATACTTAAATTGAAATCTTCCAAAATTTAAATCTTTGAAAGTAAATCTGTGTTCAGCCAAAACATATTTCTTTCGGCAAAAAATATGACTGGAAAATAAAAAATTTGAGAGAGAAAGTTTTCCAAAGACAAAAATCGTCTTTAGATAATTCTCTCTTTTTCTAAAATTCTTGTTTTAACTTGAAAATTTTCAATTTTTCTTGGAATAATAGAAGAAAGGTGGTCCAAAAAGTGCGAACAAAATTTGATAAACGTTTTTATTATCATGAAAAGCAAAAAAAAATGTTGGCACGAGTTTAAATCCATTATTTTATTTTATTAGAAATCAACCACTTATAAAAAAATTGTACTTTTATCATATAAATGTCAAAGCAAAATTTCATTTTTTAAAAAGTATTTTATTAGATTTAAAAATCAAAATAATAAATGCAAAACAGGTCACCCGCATTTCAATAGTTCACCCTACTATGAATTACACAAACAAATGGAACAAAATCATTTTGGTCGATGATGATGTTGTCACAAATCATGTTCACAAAAAACTTATTAACCATCTAGGTTTTGAAGGTGAGGTTGTATCCTTGCCCGACGGAAGTCAGGCAATGAACTATATCAGTTCTAGTATAGAAAAGCCTCAACCAAGAAAACGAGGAGAAAAAGAACTCGTTTTGCTTGACCTTCACATGCCCAAGACCAATGGTTGGAATTTCCTTCAGCAATTCATGAAGTTTGATAAGCGAACCAAAAACAAATTCAGGATTGTTATGATCAGCAGCTCAATCCACCCTGACGATATTGATCCGATTACAAAAATACCTGAAATTCAAGAATATATCATTAAACCGATTTCAGTTGACCACATGAAAAAACTGATTTACGGATAAAAACACCAAATCAATCTTACCATTTTTCTAATAAATAGCCTCCAAAAATGAAAATCCTTGATCACTGCCTAGGCGGTTGTGGTCAAGGATTTTTGATTTAAAAGCACTTGTCTTGGCTTATAATTTATAAGCTTGTCTCGCCAAAAGTTTCCACCCTGATTTTTCCTTTTCCCAAACCATCATATTGCCGATTTTGAGATTTACTGGATCTCCGGCGGGATTCTTGCCCTTGATCACCAATATATGGCTGACTGTAGCGGTCTTTTTTGAAAGATGAACCACCTCTTTTTCCCTCTCAATGGACTGATACACGAGTGGTGCTTTATTTACAACTTCATTGACAAATCCGGCTTTATCCTGGATCAGGCCGCTGGAATGCCCATAATGAAGGGCATCCGAAAGAAGGGAATTAAGCATATCTTTATCAGCTGCGATCATGGCCACAACCAATCTGTCAATGGCTTTGGAAACATTCTGTTCCTCAGAAGATTGTGCGAATACTTCCATCCTTGCACCAAGGAGAAGTAGAAAGAAATAAAGTAAGATCTGTTTTTTCATAATCCTAAAGTAAATGATTATCCATTCGGAATCAATCCTGACACAGGTCTCATTTTGAAGGAATTATTTAATCGGTTATTTCTAAATTTGGTGGACCCAAAAAGATTTTTCTCTCTCTATTAAAATTTTTGATATCTAAAAAATACTCTTCATTTATGAAAAAAATAAATGATGGCTTTTTAGATCAAGACCTAGGCCAAACCATAAAAAAAGCATTTGAAAGCTGATTATTAAACCATCTTCCAAATGCCCCAAAAATCCATTTAACGACTTATATCCTAGCCTGATAGGTATATAGCTGGTAATACCTTCCTTGCTTGGCAATCAACTCCTCGTGTTGACCCCTTTCTACGATTTTTCCCTGCTCAATCACTAAAATCTGATCTGCCTGCCGGATGGTGCTCAGCCTATGGGCAATGACAAAAGTTGTCCTGCCTTGCATCAATTCCTTCAAACTCGCCTGTATCAGTGATTCACTTTCGGTATCCAGGTTGGAAGTGGCTTCATCCAAAATCAATACCCGTGGATCCGCCAAAATCGCCCTGGCGATAGCGATTCTCTGCCTTTGTCCGCCGGAAAGTTTGACACCCCGCTCTCCTATCAAAGTGTCCAAACCATCTTCAAACCTGTCAGTAAACTCGTGCACATGGGCAGCCTTGACTGCCTGCATTAATTTTTCTACTGTTGCATCTGGTCTTGGGAAAAGAATATTTTCCTTGATGGTTCCTTCAAAAAGAAAATCATCCTGTAAAACAACACCCAACTGAGACCTGAAACTTTCCAAAGTGATTTTTTGCATATCGACGCCATCCACAGTAATCAACCCAGATTCCGGATTGAGAAATGATGCCGCCAAGCCTGCTATGGTGGTTTTTCCAGAACCTGAAGTTCCCACCAGAGCCGTAACTGAGCCGGCGGGTGCATTGAATGAAATGCCTTTCAAAACTTCTTTCCCCTCATCGTAAGCAAATGAAACATCCTCAAACCTGATATCTCCCTTGATATGTGGAATCGCAATGATTCTTTGACCGCCTGCACTTTCCAATGGCCTGTTCATGATTTCTTCCGTTCTATCCAATCCAGCAAAGGCCTCAGTAAACTGACTTCCAATATTGCTCATCTGCACAATCGGGGCTATCATAAAACCCAAATACAAGGTGAAGGCCAAGAAATCACCAAAGGTCATCTGTCCATCCATGATCATATAACCACCTATCCCCATTATACCAGCAGAGGCCAAACCAAGCAAAAAAGTAGCTGCAGAGGTTACAAAACTTGTTGCAGTCAAACTCGCCTTCACATTCAAAAACAAGCGCTCTACTCCTGCTTCAAAACTTCTGATTTCTTGGGCTTCTGCATTGAAACCTTTGATTACCCGGATTCCTCCCAAGGTTTCGGTCAACCTTCCGGTGACTTCAGCGTTGATTTTTCCCCGTTCTCTGAAAATCGGTCTGATTTTACTGAAGGCTTTCAGTGAAATAAACCCGAAAATAATCACCGGAACCAAGACATATAAAGTCATCAAAGGACTGATATAAATCAACAATCCCAAAGAAATCGCAGCGGTCAAAACCCCTCCGATCATCTGTGCAAACCCTGTACCCACAAGGTTTCGTACCCCTTCCACATCTGTCATAATCCTCGATACCAACTCTCCTGTTTTTGTATTGTCAAAAAAGCGGATCGGCAGTTGGATGATGTGTCTTTGAACTTTGGATCTCAGTTGTGAAATCAAGTGCTGCGCTTCCACGCTCAGAATTTGGGTGAGGGCATAAGAGGTAACTGCCTGAATTGTTATTGCTCCGACGACAATCAAAACCAGCCATTTCAGCATATCAAGGTCATTGGACGGGATGACATCATCAATCAGGTATTTGCTCGCACCCGGTAAAATCAATCCGGAAAGCCTGCTGATAATGATCAGAAAAAGCCCTAGGAAAAGTTGATTCTTGCGGGGCCAAATGATGGTTTTGAACACATGGGCCATGGTTACCCTGTTTTCTTTTGGTTTGGTTTTAGTCATAGCAAAGGGTTAAAAACTGGTTACAACAACCATAATACCTTGATTAGTTCTTTTTTTGGTAGAATCGAATTTATTCTCAATTCAGTATATTTGTTTTCATTGGAGGATGGACCTTAAAAAAGATCTTTGGTGTCAATGGTCACGCTTATTTTTTTATGAATTATTGATTTTAATTCCAAAATGGTTTGAGTTTTCAATACCTTAAGTCAATAAATTTGAAATTGAAGAAAAGAGAAAATTTACGAAACCCAACAATTAATGAATAAAATTATCATCCTTATATTGATATCATGGTTGACCTTTTCTTGTTCATCACCGAAGCTTCAACCATTTCATCAACTTAAGATAGGGGTATCAAAGGCAGTCATCAACCCTCCTATTGGTTCCTTCATTGCCGGAGACAAACAAAACAGAACCTTTACCGGCGTTTTGGATAGCCTTTATGCCAAAGCTGTTGTGCTTCATGACGGTGAAAAATCAATGGCATTGGTCACCTTGGATTGCATCGGGTTGCTGTATCAGGACTTACAAAAAATCAGAGAACGAACTGCCCAAATGGAATTCGACATTCCTTTTTCTCCTGAAAATATTGTCATCAGTTCCACACATACACATTCAGGGCCTGATGTCGTCGGGCTTTGGGGAAAAGATTTCTCAGAAAGCGGTGTAAACAAGCAATACATGGATTTTTTGGTACAGACAGTTGCCGAACAGATTCAAAAAGCTTCCAAAAACCTACAGGAAAGCACCATCAGGTATGGCAAAAATGAATCAGGAGAAGATTGGGTTGCTAATATCTGTCAGGAGGAAATCGACAGGTCAGTCACGGTGTTACAGTTTCTGGACAAGAACCAAAAGAACATAGTCACCCTGACCAATTTTGCCTGTCACCCAACTTATATGGACGCTGTTTATTCAGAGGTTTCGGCTGATTACTTAGCAGGATTTTACAAAGAAATGGAAAAAGAATGGGGTGGAGAACATCTTTTTCTCCAAGGTGCGATCGGAGGATGGATACAGCCTACTGACAAAGATGGTGGTTATCAAAAAGCCTTGCAAAGAGGGCAAGAATTGGCATTATCAGCGACTGCTTCCCTATTGAAACCAAAAACTTTATCCAAATCCAAACTCAATTTCCAAAGAAAAACCGTGTTTTTTCCTGTTTTGAATGAAGCTTGGCAGCAACTTTCTGCAGCAGGAATCATCGTCGATAGAAAAGTCACTGATGTGATCGAATCCGAAGTTGTTTGGTTTTCTATTGGAGAGGCCACTTTTGCAAGTCATCCGGGAGAAACCGCTCCGATCTATGGGATGAAAACCAAAGAACTTATGCCTGAGGGCCCAAAATTTATCCTTGGATTAAGTCAGGATGCTTTGGGATATATCGTCAAACCAAGCTATTTTGAAAATCCAAACCTTCCGCATGCCCCCTATTTGACAAGAATGTCTTTAGGAAAGGAAACAGGTAATGTATTGATGGAAGAACTTACCAAACTTTCCAAGCAAAATAACAACACCCAACTAACCAATTGACATGACAACGCAGATTGATAAATGGATTGATTCAATAGATAACATAACCCGCGAGGCAATTGAAGTCTTCATTACACTTTCGGTAGAGAAAATGCACCTCAAACCCAATGCAGAAACCTGGAGCATAGCCGAAAACTTTGAACACCTCATTACCATTAATCGAACCTATTTTCCAATTTTTGAAAAACTTAAACACGGGAGTTTTCAAGGCGCTTTCATTTCAAAATTTCCCTATTTTTCTAATCTCTTTGGCAACTTGATTTTTAAATCAGTTTCTGACGGAGGAAAGAAAAAAGCCAAAACTTTCCCGCTTTGGGAACCAAAAGTGACAGAGGGCGATGCCACCGTATTGGAAAGGTTTCAAAACCACCAAGAAGAACTCAAAAAATGGATAATTGAATTGGAACCGTTTTTTGAAAAAAAGACTATCATCCATTCTCCTGCCAACAAATTAATAGTCTATTCGCTCGAAAAGGCAATTGACATCATCGTGGCCCATGAACATAGGCATCTTGATCAGGCAAAAAATTTAATATAAGGAGGGATATATGGTAGAAATAGGCTTTGCGAAATACGCTTTCAGCTTATTAAAAAGATAGATATATAGTTGAAATATGCTTTGCGAAATACGCTTTCAGCGATATAATTTAACAGATTCAATCGCTCAATTCTAAGGTCAAACCAGAATATATTTCAATCTATTTCCACTTTATATCTACCTTATTTCATCTCTAATCTCACTTCTCATATCTCAAGTCTAATTTATGAAATCCGAAAAAGAAAAAATGCTTGCCGGCGAATTGTATTTTGCTTCAGATCCGAAATTGGTTGCGGAAAGACTACAAGCAAGGCAATTGACCAAGCAACTCAACGATTCGAATCCTGACGAAACGGAATTGCGGGAAAGTATCCTCGCCAAACTGATCGGTAAGAAAGGCAAGAATTTTTGGATTGAACCTCCCTTCTTTTGTGACTACGGCTATAATATCACGGCAGGCGATGACGTGTTTTTCAATTTCAACTGTGTGGTTTTGGATGTGACGCCGGTAACTCTTGGAAGCAGGGTGCTTATCGCTCCAAATGTCCAATTTTATGCTGCTACCCATCCTACGGATTATAAAGTCAGGGGAAGTCTGGCCGAATTTGGCAAACCCATCACGATCGGAGATGATGTCTGGATCGGTGGTTCTACTATAATTTGTCCGGGAGTCAGCATCGGATCGAGGTCAATCATAGGCGCAGGATCTGTAGTCACCAAAGATATCCCAGATGATGTTATCGCCGCAGGAAATCCCTGCAAAGTGATCCGGAGTTTGGTTTAAAAAGTTATTTACTTCGTGTTGTCAAGTTATCCTAAAAAGCTGTTGTCGGCTAAAGCTGTTGTCAAGTCCTTCCCTAAAGCTGATGTCAAGATTTAAAGGGATTTTCAAAAACTTGAAAACCTGACAAACTGGATCGTCACACTTCTCCGCCGCGGCGGAGAAGTATCTCAGCAATGAGAGATTCTTCATCTTCGCAGGCTGCGGTTCAGAATGACGGGGAAGCCGACAACAATGACAACTCGAAAACTTGACAACCCTACAACAATGACAACCCGACAACATTTTCAACCATTATAACAACACCAACCCTTCTAACCATGCCCTTCTACTCCAAACGTGACCTTCAATTCCAGCTTTTCGAAAACCTAAAGGTACTAGACCTGACCCGGTTCAAATACTTCGAAGACCACAGTCAGGAAACCTTCCTAATGGTTCTGGAGGCAGCCGATCAAATTGCGGTGACTTCACTTTTTCCGTTGCTGACCGACATGGACAGGAATGAACCTCAGCTTATCGGAGGGAAAATCCAAGTGCATGAAGGCATGAAAAAGATTGTCCGGAAGTTTGGGCAAGACGGTTGGATCAATGCCACTTTTAGCTATGAAGAAGGTGGACAACAATTGCCGAATACCATCCATCTTGCAGCAGGTTTTATTTTTCAGGCGGCGAACTATTCCAGTTCCGTTTATCCTTTTTTGACTACAGGTGCTGCCAAACTGATCAGGACTTTTGGCAGTCAGCAACTGATCGACACATTCACCCCAAACATGTACAATGGAAAATGGCAGGGAACCATGGCACTAACCGAACCAGATGCAGGTTCTTCGCTCACTGACCTCAGTACAATTGCAATTCCAACTGAGAAGGAAGGGGTTTATAAAATACAAGGCCAAAAAATATACATTTCCTGTGGAGACCATGATGCCTGTGAAAATGTCATTCACCTCATGCTCGCCCGTATAAAAGGCGCCCCGGCAGGAGTGAAAGGAATTTCTTTGTTTGTTGTTCCCCAAAAACGAGTTCCGGACAATGAACCCAATGATGTGCTTACCGAAGGAATTTACCACAAGATGGGCTACAAAGGAGCACCGATAGCCCACCTGATGATCGGATCAAATGACGGTACCGAAGGCTACCTTGTCGGGGAGGCCAATAAGGGATTGTCCTACATGTTTCAGATGATGAATGAAGCTCGGGTCGGAGTCGGGATGAATGCTGCTGCCATTGGCACTGCCGCTTTCCAATCTTCCCTTGCTTATGCCAAGGAGAGACCTCAGGGACGTAAAATCACCGAAAAAGACCCCTCAAAACCCCAAATTCCGATCATCGGACATGCAGATGTGAAACGCATGCTACTGTTCCAAAAATCAGTGACGGAAGGTGCACTTTCCCTTTTATTTTTTTGTGCAAAACTGGGGGACATGGTCCATGTAGCTGATGGAAAAGAAAAAGAAGAAGCATCATTATTGCTTGACCTGCTTACACCTATTGCAAAGTCCTACCCTTCAGAAATGTGCTGTTTGACAACATCTGCCGCGGTACAGATTTTAGGAGGAGCTGGTTATACGACGGACTTTCCGGTAGAGCAATATTACCGCGAGGCACGCATTCATCCCATCCATGAAGGGACGACGGGGATTCATGGATTGGATCTTTTGGGAAGAAAAGTATTGATGCAGGAAGGAAAAGCCCTTCAGCTTTTTGCTGGTGAAATCATGAAAACCATAAGCTCAGCAAAAAAACTCACCCACCTGATCCCATTTGCTGAAAAACTAGAAAAATACCTCCAGCGAGCCCAACAGACAAGTTTCCATTTATTTGGCAAAGCTTCCCAAAATCCGGAAGAATTTCTTGCAGATGCCTCGCTTTACCTGGAATACATCGGCATCCTGACTATTTCTTGGCAATGGCTGAGGCAGGGAATCTCTGTCCAAGAAGCTTTGGATGGAGGAAGCTCTGAAAATGATTTCTACAAGGGAAAACTGATGGCCATGCGCTATTTCTTCGAATACGAACTTGTCAAAATGGATGGTCTTGGCAAAAGACTTGTTTCAGATGATATGGTGACAGTGGAGATGAAAGGGGAATGGTTCTAAAAATTATCCAATATACAATCTGGGTACTTTAACAAAAAAGCCATGAAGGAAGTTAGAAATCCTTCATGGCTAAAATTTGAATTAAATACCTGGAATTCTTTACTAGAAGCAATTTCAAACAGGTTGGGATTTCTTAGAAATTAAATCCTAAACCAAGTGAAACTGAGTTCATATAGCCATCTCGATAAAAACTGTTGGCGAGGTAGGCAAACTCATAATCAAGATTCAAAGATATTTTCTCACTCACCACATATCGGGCACCGGCACCGAGACCTGCAATGATACCTGAATCCTTTGCAGTCAGGGTAGTAGCTGAGCCCGCTCTTTCAATGTCTGAGAACTGGACACCAATTACCCCTTTGAGAAAAGGCTGCAAATTTCCATCTCCAAAATAGAATTTTGGTACAAAGGCAATAGGCAAAGTAGAAATGGTATAATCCGTTTGGCTGGTCGATCCGGTTACATTGATGTATCCAAAGTGAAGACCATAAGAAACGGCACTTCCGATAGGCTGGTAGTCATACTGGAGGTTGATCCTGTATCCTGATGCATCTGCATCCGCTTCTTCGATATTGGTAAATACATATCCACCTCCAACAGTAAGACTATTTACTTGTGCATACAATGAAATAGGCAACAAAAACATTAAACTAAGTAGTAATTTTTTCATGACAGGTTGGGTTTAAAATTTTGGTTAAAATAATGTACAAATATAACAATAACTGTATTAGCGTTGTTGCACGGAACCGTCTATCAACACTCCCAGTCTATAGCAAATTCTAGAGTTAAAATTGATGTGTTATGTACAAGCTTCAGGGGGCTCTTAAACACCTAAAAAAGAATAAAAAAATCAAAAAATATACACTCCTTTTTATCTCAAAAATAATACACTAAGAATCTCAAAAGCTACTAAAAATAGCTTTTTTTAGATTTTTTCGGGCTTTTATTTCAAATCCGCTTTCTCCAAAATCCAATTCCGGCAATAGGATTACCTGATCAAAATCTGACTCTTTTCCTACATCTCCCGAGGTGATCAGAGTTGTTTTTTTTCCGTGTTTTCTTGCCAACTGCAACAGTTCAAAACTTCCTTTTCCTGACGCTGATTGGGAGTCATACTTGCCTTCTCCTGTGATGATGATATCTGATGACTTGATCTTGGATTCTATACTGATTTTTTCAAAAAACCATTTTGCACCCATCTCTATTTCCACCGGAAAAAAGAAAGTTAGCCCAAAGGCAATTCCTCCCGCAGCACCGAAACTTTCTCTGTCTGCTAACTGCTTTCCTGATTTATTGGCCATTAATTCCAATGCTTTGGAACAATCATTTTCAAACTTTTCCAGATCCTCCTTTTTCAATCCCTTTTGGGGACCAAAAACGGGAATGGCTCCGGAGGGACCAAAAAAATAATTGTTCACATCGCAGAGGCATGTGAATTTTAAGTTTGGTTTTGGTATCGGGCTTTGTATAAATCGGATTTTGGAAATAAAACCTTCTGAAAAAACCGGAATTTCCCTTCCTTTTTCATCCAAAAACAAAAATCCCAAACCTCTCAAAATCCCGATCCCTAGATCCACTGTTGCACTTCCTCCCAATCCCAAAATAATATGTTCGGTTCCGGCGTCAGCAGCCTTTTTGATCAGTTCCCCAGTTCCAAATGTGCTTGTAATCCAAGGATTCTTTTCGTAAGGCATCAATGACTTGATTCCGGAAACTGTGGATACATCCAGGTAAGCTGTCTTTTGCCCAGGATCCAAAAAGTAAAATCCCTGTATCGGCCTTCCCAAAGGATCTAAGGCAATTTCAAAAACCTGCTCTAATTTCAATGCCTTTCCAAGCAAAAAGCAGGTTCCATCCCCACCATCCGCGATCGGGCAAACCGTCAGAATCGCATCCGGCATTTTTTCCAATATCGCACTCCCGATAATCTCCGCCGCTTCATCAGCATCAATCGTTCCTTTGAAAGCATTTGGGGCGATGAGGAGGTTCATTTGGAGGGGGTGGAAGGGTTGTAGTGGTTGTAATGGTTGTAGTGGTTTTAGTGGTTGTAATTGTTGTAGTTGTTGTAGTTGTTGTCGGGTTTTCAAGTTGTCAAGTTGTCAAGTTTTTGTTGATCCCATTTCATCTCGACATCAGCTTTTACAGACAACCTGAAATCAACTTTTACGGACAACCTGACAACCCTATATCCTCTCAACAATTACAACACGAAGGTTACAACAATTACAACCATTTTTAGATAACCTGACAACAGCTTTAGCGGACAACTCGACAACCCTGTAATAAGACTACTTCCCCTTCATCCTGGCAAAATAATCCTTGGTGGCGGCTTTAACTTTTGGGGCCAAATAAAGGGTCGATATCATTGTCGGAATCGCCATAATGGCATACATCGCATCAATAAAACTCACCACAACATTCAGAGATACTACCGCACCAGCTACGATGGTGATGAGGTAGAAGTAATTGTAATAATCGGCTTTATCCGCTCCAAAAAGGTAATTGAAGCATTTATGTCCATAAAAAGAGTAGGTGAACATCGTCGAAAGTGCAAAAATAAGAACAGCCAACATGAGCAGGTATTTTCCAATTCCGGGAAGTCCCATTTCAAAAGCCTCAAGGGTAAGTTTGACCCCATCATTTTCTGCATTTTCCCATACACCCGTAAGCATAATCACCAAAGCAGTCAGCGTACATACCACAATGGTGTCGATAAAAGGTCCGAGCATTGCAATCATTCCTTCCCGTACAGGCTCATTGTTTTTGGAAGCACCGTGAACCATTGGTGCGGTACCGATTCCAGCCTCATTGGAAAATGCTGCCCTTCTTGCCCCAATCACCATAACAGCACCAACTGCTCCACCCATTACCGCATTACCTGTAAATGCATCCTCTACGATCAACCATAACATTTCAGGAATCCGACCAAAGTATTTGATCACAATCAACATTACCGTGCCAAAATAAAGAAGCACCATAAACGGCACCAACTTAGACGCGACAGCAGCTATTCTTTGGATACCGCCCAAAATCACAATGGCAACAAGAACCATCATGGCTATTCCAATAATCCATTTGGTAGGCTCTCCATTGTCAAGTCCGTACGGTTGGAGCATTACTGACCGAAATACTTCAGTCAATTGATTGGCCTGAAAAATTGATAGTAGTCCCAAAACCCCAGCAACGGAAAACAAAATTGCCAAAGGCTTCCATTTTTTGCCCATTCCATGTTCGATCACATACATGGGACCACCCTGAACTACCCCGGCAGTATCGGTGCCACGGTACATGAGGGCGAGACTACATGTAAAATACTTGGTCGCCATACCAACAAATGCTGACATCCACATCCAAAAAATGGCACCCGGACCACCCATATTGATTGCAATGGCGACACCGCTGATATTTCCCATCCCGACTGTAGCAGCAATTGCTGCTGAAAGTGCCTGTTGGGACGAAATCTGTCCGGGAACGTTCTCTGTATCATATTTCCCTCTGACGACCTTCAAAGCATGGCCAAAATACCTGAATGGCAAAAACCCGGAATAAATGAAGAGAATCAAGCCTCCTCCCATCAGCAAAGCGAGCATCGGTATATCCCAAATCCAGTTACTGAAGTCAATTATAAAATCTCCCATGTGTTGTGGTATAAATGAACGGGCATATTAAAAGCATTTTTTGGGAAATACAAATAGATATGGCTTCAATGGGTTTTCAATTGAAGCATTAATGCCGAATAATTTTTCATTTGTCCAAAGTCACAACAAAATTACCTTACCTAAATATCATCGGTTCTTTCAAATTGTATTAAAAAAAACATGAGCTACCCAAATAAGGCATTAGATTATGCCTTATTTGGATAGCTCAGTTTGCAAGGTTTATTTGGATAATATCCAAAATTATAAATCAAAAAAAGCTGATTTTCCCATCTCCAATTGTGGCTTGACAACACTTTAAGTATGAGTAAAGTATTCTCACGGCCGGATGAATTTTACTCCAGCCAATCCTCAGGGACCACTACATATCCCAATTGCCTCAAGACATCCGCTTCATTATAAAACGTAATGCTTTTTTTAATCTTGCCGTTTTCTATCAGGTAATTTGTATTCGCCCAAATGGTGGCTGACCCTATGCTGTCTTTATACACAATTTCCAGTTCGGCCCAGTTGGCTACCCAATCACCTTTGCCGTCACCATCCGGGATGGTCACAGAGGCAAACCTTGATCGGTTGTATTTGATGGTTTCATATAGGTTTTCAACATTGTATTTCCAGTTTTCGATGGCTTCCATTTTTCCAATAGAATCTCCAAAAGAGGGTCCAATACCGAGATAGTTCGTATCCAGATAGTTTCCCATAGATTCAAAATTGAGGGATTCAACTGCATGGATATAATTTTTAACCAATTCTATATTTTCCTGATGCTGTTTTTCATTGTTGGGTGAACAAGAAAACAAACCAATTGTCAATGCTGTGAGTATGATTAGATTTTTCATTTTTCTCGATTTAATTATTTGACAGTGTATCCTCTACCTTCAATGCAGACCGAAAAAGCCTTCTTAAATTTATCTTTTGCTGCTTGTTCTGTTGCAGATGCATTAGCCTGTGCCTGTTGATTTTGTTGAGCTTGAGCCTTTTGCCCTTGCTGCCTTCCCCTCATAGCACCAGCCGCGGCACCAATAGCAGCTCCCTTACCCGTATCTCCTGCAATGGCACCTATGGCAGCACCTGCCGCTGCGCCTTTGGCCGCTCCCACCACAGCTCCTCCTGTCGGACCTGATGATTGTTGGGCTTCTACTTTTGGAAGGTTCAATGGATCTACACCCGATTGCTCCATGGCCCATTGGTAGCATTCATATTCATCTTGCTTTTGCTTATTCTGACTTTGTCCTTTGGATGGATAAATAAACAGACCCAAGCCCTGCGAAATCTGATTATAGGTCATCTTGGTCGTATCGGGAACCGATTGAGTCATGGGAACCTGCGCATACAGGTTTTGACTATAAGAAAGCAAAACCATCAGGAATACGGTCCCTACAAATGATTTCAACTTATTGCTCTTTTTCATTTTTTTAGTTTTTTAGGTCAATTTAAATTCATGAAATCATCATAATCCTTTGGCTGTGGAATAGATATTCAAGCAACCAAAGGGTTTTCTTCATCTTTTTTCTTTTCCGTTTCAGCCCAAGTTTTAAAAAAAATACCCAACTAGAATCATGATTGCTATCACCTAGCTCTGTTCTTTTTGGGTATTTCTTTTTTTTTAGAAATCGTATACCAATCTATTTCACTTCCACGATCAGTTTGGAGATACGTCCATTGAATTTAGACTTGGCTTCAGCACCAATCGTTTCTACCACAGGAGTAGCCAAATCAATGCCCACATCTGCTGTTTCATCGGCTGAGAATATAGCAGATTGAGTTCGTTCAATGCGTCCTTCTCCCACTTTTTTATCATCTATATATAGTGTTGCCAAACCTCCTTTTCCAATACCTCCGCCATCGTAGACAAAATCAAACTTGATGGTATGGGTTCCGGGTGTCAGCTTTTGAGTGGCCTTGACAGTAAAGCGTTGCATTCCAAGGAAATTATAATCATAAGCCACAATACCGTCTTTAACATACAATGCCCAGCCCCCAAATCTCCCGCCTTGTGCTATGAGAATACCATTGGCAACTTTGCCTGATGGTATTTCCACATCAGCAGTAAGGGTTTTTGACCTATTCTTTATATTGATGAATACGTTTTCAGACATTCCTACCATGCCTTCGGCTAGAGAAAGCGACTTACGGTCTCCCATGACGTCCGGTCGACCCACATTGGCAGCAATCATTCTCTCAAAAAGACGGTCATCAATAGGCAGCGCATGATTCTTTTCAGCTTCTTTCATAAACAATGCCTGCATTTCTTTCAGTTTATCAGGGTTTTGTGCGGCCAGGTCATTTGTTAAGCTGAAATCATTGGCAACATCGTAAAGCTCCCAAATGTCTTCGGCCAAAGGTCTTCTTACTGTCCTTTCCCATGGTGCTCTATGGATAGTCCGAGCATACCAACCTTCATGATAAATGGCACGGTTACCGGCAATCTCAAAATACTGCGTAGTATGTCTTTCCTTTGCTTTGGCATCATTGAAGGCATACGTCAAGCTGATTCCATCCATAGGACGTTGTTCCACACCGTTTACGATTTTAGGCTCGGGTAAGCCTGCAGCTTCAAGAATAGTGGGTGCTACATCAATCACATGACTAAACTGAGTGCGCAATCCACCGTTGGCTTTTATTCCTTTTGGCCAGCGGATGGACATTCCCACTTTGGTTCCACCGAAATCTGAACCCACCTGTTTGGTCCATTGATAAGGAGCATCCAACATAACTGCCCAACCTGCTGCCATGTGCGGATAAGTCTCAGGTCCACCCCATTTATCGTATTTTTTCAGCATGTCTTCCACCGTTTCCTGTACCCCGTTGAAATAGGTCATTTCACTGAACATGCCATTCGCACCGCCTTCAGCACTGGTGCCATTATCGCCATATACAAAAATGATCATAGTGTTGTCAGCCTGCCCGGTTGCATCAACCGCATCGAGTAAGCGGCCAATTTCATGGTCAGTCATATCCAGAAATCCCGCAAATACTTCGGCTTGCTTGGTAAATAATTTTTTCTGGTCAGCAGTCAAACTCTCCCAAGCTGGAATTGCCTCAGGTTTTGGAGCAAGTTTAGTTCCTTTTGGTACAATACCAATTTCTATCTGACGGGCAAGAATCTGTTCTCTCATCACATCCCAACCTTCATCAAATTTGCCTTTCCACTTTTTGATATAGCTTTCCGGTACATGGTGAGGTGCGTGTGTTGCTCCAGGAGCAAAGTACATAAAGTAAGGTTTATCGGGGGTGAGTGCCTTTTGATATTTAATCCATGCCACTGCCTGGTTGGTCATGTCATTCATGAAATGGTAGTCGGGATCTTCAGGCAGTTCTACAGGATGGGTTCCGTCATATACAAATGGAGCCCATTGGTTTGTTTCCCCACCAAAAAAACCATAGAATTTGTCAAATCCCTGACGGTGAGGCCAACGGTCAAAAGGACCGGAAACACTTGTTTCCCAAGTGGCTGTTTCGTGCCATTTGCCAAATGCACTGGTACTATAACCGTTTAGCCGAAGCATCTCTGCCACCGGGGTCACGTTTTGTGGGATTTCACCTGTGGCTCCCGGAAATCCTGTTGCCATTTCGGTAATGAAAGCCATATTATTCACGTGGTGATTGCGCCCGCTTTTGATGGCTGCTCGTGTGGGTGAACATACTGCAGTGGTGTGAAAATTATTAAAGTAAATTCCCTCACTTGCCAGCCTGTCAAAAGTAGGCGTTGCAACCGGACCACCAAATGCACTGGTACCTGCAAAACCGAGATCGTCGACCAGCACCAAGATCACATTTGGAGCTCCTTCCGGGGCTTTTACCTCAAAGCGCTCCGGCAGGGTAGCATTGCGTACGTCCAATTCCGTAAGGGTAGGACGGGTCGGTGCTTTGATGGGAAGGACGGTACGGTCTATTTCACCTGATTCTGCAACTGTAGAAATGTCGGTAGAAGTTTCTTGATTATCGGTTTTACAAGACATGAAAACCATAAATCCCAGGAGGACAAAAACTTTGATTAAATTTTTCTTCATAGAAAAGGGGAGCTTGATTGGAAGAATAAATGTGGGAAATATTTAATGGTAAAAACATGATAATTATCATGCTGTATATCAAATTTCATAATACGACGATCAAATTAATGCTTAAATCAGAATATAATCTAGACTTAACCGTCTAAAATTGAATGTAGAAATTTTGCAAAGTAGCGTCTCCTCTTTCAGCAAAAGGAAAGGTGAATGAGAACCAAAAAACGAAAAAGAGAGATTACACTTTTTTCTTTTCTGAACCAAGTTCAAGGGCACGCTGGATCATATCCTTGGCCTCATATATAAAATTGCGTAAAAAAGGATAGTTCATCCGTTTGAGTGTAATCTGACTATAAAAAGTATCCCGGACTTGGTGATAATATCGGGAAGAAAATTCATAGTTGTCTTTTAAACCTATAAATTCACCAAATACTTCTGAGACAATCGGATCAATCATTTTATTTACTTCCTGATATATTATTTCCAGGAATTCTTCGTGACGGTTTCTGACCAATTGATTATGAAACATCAATTTTGGGGTGTGCTTGATAAGCACCTCCATAAACTCAGGATCAAATTTTTGGATTTTCCGGAAATCCTCCGGCATGCTCGATACTTCCAATAGATGGTAGTCCATTAATTTTTCAAGGAAGGTTTCCTTATCTCCAAAATAATGATAATACCCGGATTTATTTAGACCTGTTATTCGGGCAAGGCGCTCCACTTGCAATCCCTCTAAGCCTTCGGCAGCAAATTGGGAATACCCCGCTTCAATCCAGGTATGTATGGAATTTATTTTACTCATGGTGGTCTATGGTATTGTATTTTTAAACCAATTGTCGGGGGAATATTGCTAAATGTAGGTAGTCAATTCATCTTTCTCCACTTTAAATTAAAGAATATTAGATGAATTGCCAATGATCTTCGCTTAATCAAAAAGAAAAAAAAACATTATCCCATAGGATTCGACTGTAAACGTATCCGTCTAACAATTGGAGCCAAAAGATTTTAAGTTTGAAAGGATGAACAATTATTTTTCAAGTCAATAATTGCCGACTTCGATGTTAAAAAAATGGTATAATATTTAGACTTTTAAGTAGAGTAAAGTGGGATTTAAGGTTTACTTTGGAGTTTGTGATGGGGAACATAGTATTGTTCTTTACTTTGGCATAAGAGAATACTTGGATAAAGAGCAAGGCATGAAATGGATTAGGTAGTTTATTTTGATTTGAGTCAATTCGGATTTAAAAGCAACAGACCATGAAAATTTATCTGAATTACCATAGGTTAAGTTTGATTGGGCTATTCCAATGGTTGACACTACTTCCTCTCCTGGCACAGGATCTCGATCCCCGCGCCTATCTTTGGCTACCAATCAAAACCACCACAATTGTTACCGGTTACGCTTATTCCACAGGAGCAGTATTGACTGATCCCACATTGCCCATCACGGACTTGGATGCAACTGTACAGTCTGCATCTTTTGGAATTGTTCACAATTTTAATCTTTTCGGACTCACCTCTCAGGCAATGGTTGCATTGCCTTATTCCTGGGCTCAAGTATCGGGGAAGGTTTCCGGCCAACCTCGACAAGAATACCGCTCGGGATTAGCCGATTCCAGGATGCGTCTCACCGTTCTTGTCAAAGGGGGGCCATCATCTGGTTTGGCTGAAGTAATGAAAGCGCCACGAAGGACTGTGATCGGTGTGAGCATGAACCTTATTGCGCCAACAGGACAATTCTTTTCGGATAAACTGATCAACCTTGGTACTAACCGTTGGTCATTCAGGCCCGAATTGGCCATATCCAAACCTCTCGGTAAGCGATGGCTTATGGATATCTATTCGGGCTGTTGGTTTTTTACAGCAAATAACACGTTTTTCCCCGGTTCATCTTTGCGCACCCAAGAACCGATGGGCGCTTTTCAGACACATTTCAGCTATAACATCACACCCAGGTTTTGGGTGGCAATTAATTGGACATATTATGTAGGAGGAACATCTTCATTGAATGGCAAATACAATGACGACAGGGTGAACAATACCCGGATTGGGCTTACCGCTGTCATGCCAGTTGGGAAAGCCAATTCGATCAAATTGGCCATGAGTACAGGAGCGATCGTCCGGGTTGGTCAGGATTTTACAACCTTTTCCTTTGGATGGCAACGTTCATGGATCGGTAAGTCCAAGTTTGACTTAAAGGATTAAACAATCATTGATTAATTGGGCAAAGTTTCGAATTCTGCTAAAGCGTACAAACATTTCATTTTGAAAGGGGAATAAACTTTTTAGTGTAGCCTCTCCCCTATTATTCCATCTTATTTCAACTTTATATCAATCCTATTTCTACCTTATTTCTATCGTATTTCTACCTTATTTCTATCGTATTTCTACCTTATTTCAATTAATCTCTTTTTGAAAATTTAACTAGATAAAACTTCCAAAACCTTCTCAGGAGTAAATGGCATATGTCTCAACCGCTTCCCTGTCAAGGCCGCGAATGCATTGGAAATGATTGCACCCATAAACGGCAAACCTGCTTCTCCGATTCCGGTTGGTTTTTCGGTAGAAGAAATGATTTCCAACATGATTTCTTCAGGAGCATCTTCCATCCTTAAGATCGGATAATCGTAGAAATTGGATTGCTCCACCTGCCCCTCTTTGAAAGTAATGCTCTCAAAAAGTACGCTGCTTAGACCCATTACCAATGAACCTTCCATTTGGTATTTGGCATTTGCAGGATGCACGACCACTCCGCCGTCCAATGAACCCCAAATTTTGTGCACCTTGATTTTTCCGGTGGATCTGTCCACGGAGATTTCGCAGATTCCGGCAGCCAATGAACCGCTTCGCTCCGCAAAGGCAATTCCCCTGGCACGTCCTTCCGGTACCGGAGAACCCCATTGAGCCATGTCAGCCACTTTATCCAAAACTGCAAGTTCCCGTGGATGGTTTTTCATCAGTTCCCTTCGTAGTTGGTATGGGTCTTTCTTTTGTTCCAAAGCTATTTCATCTACAAAAGTCTCAATCGCAAACTTATTCGGTCCATGTCCCACCGCCCGCCAATGTTTGGTCCGGACTCCGTGGTCAATGTTTCTGACTTCGATCAATTTGTTTGGGATGTCATAAAAAGGAATGTCAGCACCCGAACCCAACAGTCCGCCTCCTGTCCCAATTACCACATGTTTCCAGGAATTGATGTTTCCGTTTTGGTCAATTCCTGCCTCCAATTTTTGCAAAGAAATCGGTCTGAAAGCGCCGTATTGGAGATCATCCTCCCGTGTCCATTGTAATTTGACAGGCAAGTTTACTGCCTTGGAAATGTCCACAGCCTCTATCACAAAATCTGTCATGGACCTTCGCCCAAATCCTCCACCCAAATAGCAGGTGTGCAGGTTGACAGATTTGAAATCCAATCCCAAATGGTTGGCTACATCATTTCGGGTTCCATCGGTTGCCTGCGTACCGACCCAAACTTCTGCCGAATCGGCTTTCACATGGGCGACCGCATTAAGTGGTTCCATCTGGGCATGGTAGATATAATCGTTTTTGTAATCTGCCCGAATTGTCTTTTGTGCCTTCGGAAGTTCTCTGTTCAAATCACCCGATTGGGCTACAATGCTGCCTGTTTTGGATGATTTGGAAAGTGCCTCATACTCTTCATAAGCGTCTTGGCTGTTGTGGGATTTGGCTTTTGGGTCACCATTCCAGGTGATTTCCATAATGGCTTTGGCTTTCAAGGCGGTTTCCATATTGCCGGCAACTACCCCAATGCCATGCTTCAAACTGACTAAATTCAAAACTCCTTTTATACCTCTGATCGATGATTCATTTTTGAGTTCAGGTTGGGTTCCATTCACCGGCGATCGGACGATGGCCGCGTAAACCATTCCCGGTAAATGGATATCACCGGAGTAAATAGCCGAACCGTCCACTTTGAATGGCACATCATACCGTTGATAATCCCTGCCGATTAATTTGAAATCTTTCGGGTTTTTCAGATCAGAATCCGGAATTTCAGGAACTGATTCAGGAATTTTTACGAACTCAACTATTTCTCCATAGGTGATTTTTTTGTTGCTTTTTGGATGAAAAACCACACCTGAGTCGGTTTTCAATTCCTTTCTGTCCACTCCCCATTTTTCTGCTACGGCAGAGAGCAGGACATATCTTGCTTGTGCCCCCGATTGACGGAGATTATTATAATGACCACTTACCGAGCGGCTTCCCACAGTCAACATGCTTCCACCTCGTTCACCGCCCCAACCAATCCCGTAAATATCAGGCTCCACCGGTGCGTCTTCGATTTTCACTTTGGACCAATCTGCGTCCATTTCTTCTGCAAAAATGGCTGCCAATGCAGTCATTGTCCCTTGCCCCATTTCCGAAGCGGGATTATAGATGGTCACTGTACCATCGGATGATAAATGAACCCAAGCGGAAATCTGCTTGCTCTCAGCTAATTCTCCCCTCTTAAAAACCAATGCCGGCAATCCGACAGCGGTCACCAAAAAGGTAATGCCTCCCCCCACTTTTAGGAATTTTCTCCTACTCAATCCCTGTGATTCAATTTGCTTTTCCATGGTTAGACTTTTTGGGTGGATTTTTCGATTGCTTTCAGGATTCTCAAGTAAGTACCACAGCGGCAAAGCACTCCGTTCATGTGCTTGATGATTTCTTCCCGGTTTGGATTGGGGTTCTCTGCGAGTAAAGCTGCAGCTTGCATGATCTGTCCCGACTGGCAATACCCACATTGGGGAACCTGTTCCTCTATCCAAGCCACTTGAAGCGGATGGCTCCTGTCATCTGAAAGTCCTTCAATGGTGGTGACTTTCTTACCTTCGGCTTGGGAAAGCGACGTGATACAGGATTTAACAGGTTTGCCATCTATATGAACTGTGCAGGATCCGCAGAGGGAAACCCCACAACCGAACTTGGTTCCGGTCAGTTTCAACCTTTCCCTTAAAGTCCAAAGCAGGTTGGCATCCTCCTCGGCGGTGACTTGAACAGGTTTTCCATTGAGTATAAATGAGTATTGCATGGCGCGGTTTGGTTATTGATTATTTGGTTAATGGTTAGGGGTAAAAGGTAAGAGGTAAGAGGTTGAAGGTAAAAGGTAAGAGGTTTAAGGGATTGGTTATTGGTTTTAGGTCCCTGAGCTTGTCGAAGGGTTGGTTATTGAAAACAGGGATTTGCTGGAAACATTTATTAAACCGATTGGAAATCATTAAGTTAAAAAAAATACTTTAAAAAATAAATGAATTTTAGAGGGATGGTGAGAAGCAATGGATCTCTCATTTCATTTAATCATCCAAATTGGAGGTATATTTTGAATTTCTATTTTGTCCAACTATTGATTCTTTCAAAACCAATTTCTCAAATTATGTCTAAATTAAAGTCTCCAAAAAACTTCCTTTACTTTGCTAAATCATTTATCGGCTTCTGACAAAGAACTTCTTTACTCGAGGTTAAAGCCTGTTGTCTTCAAAAAAGGAGAATACATAACCCTACCTGGGCAAGTGCAGGAAAATCTTTATTTGATTCAATCCGGTATCCAAATGTCATTTTTTGAAAATGAAAAGAAAATGCATGTTGTGGCTTTTACTTTTGCCGGTGATATGTGTGCTGTTCCGGAGTCTTTCTTTTTTCAAAAACCTTCCAAATATGCCATTCAATGCCTTTCAGATTCTGAGATGAAGGCAATTTCTTTTTCCGAGCTGAATGCACTTTTTGACGAATCCAATTCTTTGGAAAGGTTCTTTCGAAAAGCCACCGAATCCGTTCTAGCAGGAATTATCAATCGGCACCTTGAATTGCATACTTTGTCAATTGAAGAGAGGTTTCGTGCTTTTGGAGCAAGAAGTTCACAACTTTTCCAGCTTGTTCCACACAAGTACATAGCTTCATATCTTGGCATCGATCCGACCAACTTCTCAAAACTTTTCAACTCGGTGAAAATTTGATTCTTCTAATTGATCTTGGTATAGACCAAGATTCAATTCCTCTTTATGGTGGAAATTTGGAGCATGTTTCATTTCAAAATTTCTATCAAATGATCTCCAATTCACCTTTAACAATGACAAATTCCATTGTCAGACCTCAACCATTCTGGCTTGACAAATATGAATACCCATTTTCATCAAAATACTTTGAGGTGGGTCCTCATAAACTTCATTACATCGATGAAGGAAAAGGAGAAATTTTGCTGTTTGTTCACGGTACCCCTTCATGGAGTTTTGATTTCAGGAATGTCATCAAGTCCATGTGCAAAACCCACCGATGTATCGCCATTGACCATATCGGTTTTGGATTATCAGATAAACCTAAAGTCTATGATTATAGCACCCAAACCCACAGCAAAACTTTGGAGAAATTTATCCTCGAAATGGATCTTTCAAACATTACCATGTTTGTCCACGATTTTGGAGGTCCGATTGGATTGGATGTGGCGATCCGGCATCCGGAGAGGTTCAAGGGATTTGTCATTCTCAACTCATGGCTTTGGAGTAGTGAAATCGAGCCTGATTACATCAAATTGAAGAAAATCCTTAACAGTCCTTTGCTGCCATTTTTATACAGGCAATTAAATTTCTCTCCCAAATTCATTTTGCCCGGCTCATTTGGAGAAAAGAAACTAAACAGCAAACTCAAAACCCAATACACTAAACCTTTTGCCAACAGTAGCGAAAGATACGGTGCATTGGCTTTTGCACATTCTCTGAGAGATGACCAAGATTGGTTTGAGGAACTTTGGCAAAAGCGGTCCATTATTCAAGATAAACCGGTATTGTTTATTTGGGGAATGAAAGATCCGGTGATCAAAGCCCACTATTTGAAGAAATTTGAAAGCGGATTTCCCAATCACCAAACAGTCAAAATCGCCTCAGCAGGCCATTTCCCTCAGGAAGAGGAACCGGAACAGGTTATCCATGGAATAAATGAATGGCTGAAAAGGAATAAATAAAGCCCAAGCTTTAAAACGAGAGCTTTTTTTTCCTCAGAATTATTAATGGTATGAATATCTATTCATTTGCCTCTGCCAATATCCTTTCAGTTGCCTTCAATTTTCTGTTGTAATATTTGAAAACCCAATAAGAAAAGCCCAAAAAGAACATTACACCCAATGGAAAGTACAACATCCAAAAAAGTGGAGTCGGGTTCAAACTTACACCCTGTATGGACAATAACACCGGAACACCGATCACCATCAGAAACAATCCTAAGGAAACATTCAGCTTTTGAAGTTTCTGAAATCTGAGTTTTTGTTCTCCAAAGACCTGAATTGTCTCCAAATAGGTTTGAGCTGCAAGATTTACTTTTCGCATAGCCCTGACCGATTGAAGGGAAATGATAGGAAGAATCAGGAGCAAAGCGATCGAAATCACCCCAAAAAACTGAATCAGAGGCTCTTCCAATTTTGGGACATTTACTGAAAGATACGCTGCTCCCAAATAGCAGATGAAGGTTCCGATATATTCCGGAAGGGCTATTTTTTTCAAGTTGTTATGGTATTGGTCTTTTGTCATTTTTTCTATCATTTGTTGGTTTAGTATTTCTTGTTTTTCTACTCTTTTGCTCAGGTCATTCCAGGCGAGCTTCATTTCTTCAAGTTCCATAATCAGCGTTTTTTTTGATTTGAGATTTAAGTTTTTCTTTGATTCGGGAGATTTTCGTTCCCACATTACTTATTGAGATTCCTACAATTTCCGCTATCTCCTCGTGGGATTTACCTTCTAGGAAAAGCAGGATAATTCCTTTTTCTAGCAGATTCAATTGTTGGATATGTTCGTAAAGAAGCTTGATTCTATCTTCCTCCGCCTTGTCGCTTTCGTCTGTCAGCCTGTCCATTTCCAATTCAAAAGGAATTGTGACAGGCCTTTTTTTGGATTGCTTGAGATGAAAGATGGCAGTATTGAGCGCTACCCTGTACATCCAGGTGCTTACTTTTGATTGTTCATGAAAGCTGCCAAAGGATTTCCAAAGCTGGTAAACGATCTCCTGATAAAGGTCTTTTCTGTCCTGCTTTTCATCCGTATAAAGTGTCGTGATTTTGTATATCAGACCTTCATTGGCTTTAATAACTTTGGTAAAATGCTCTTTTATATCCATCAAGAATCAATCTTCACTGCATTAGTATGTCAAGTTTCAAAAAAATCACAGATGAGAAGCAAAATTTTTTTTCATATGCCAACATATGATTGATATTGGTCATTATCGGGTATCACAGCTATTTTCCAATCTTTTATTTTTGGTTGTAGGAAAAACCCAAAACCTGCTAACTTTAAAACTTTGTAACCTTAACAACCTAATAACCTCAAATACATGAAACTTATTCGCTTTGGAGAAACAGGAAAAGAAAAACCGGGAATCGTCGCACCTGATGGAAAATGGCTGGACTGCAGCGGTTTTGGTGAAGATTGGTCAGAAGAATTTTTAGAAAAAAATGGTCTGGAAAGACTGAAATCATGGCTTGACTCAAACATTCATAACATTCAGGAAATCAGTGATAAAACACGCCTTGGTTCACCCATCAAAAGACCATCTAAAATACTCTGCGTGGGATTGAATTATTCCCTGCATGCCAAAGAAAGCGGCATGCCTGTTCCCGAAGTTCCTATACTTTTTATGAAAGCAACCTCGTCACTTTGCGGTCCTTTTGATCCGATTTTGATTCCGATAAATTCCACCAAAACCGATTGGGAAGTGGAGTTGGCGGTGGTAATCGGCAAGAAAGCAACCTATGTATCCAAAGAAGAAGCGATGGATTATGTGGCCGGTTATGTACTTCACAACGATGTCAGCGAAAGGGATTTTCAATTGCACCACGGTGGTCAGTGGGTCAAAGGAAAAAGTGCAGACCACTTTGCTCCTCTTGGACCATATTTGGTTACCAAAGATGAAATCTCCGATCCACACAACCTGCGACTTTGGCTTAAAGTCAACGGCGAAACCATGCAGGACAGCAATACCTCAGACTTGGTTTTTGGCATTCCGACATTGGTTTCATACATCAGCCAATACATGACATTGTTACCTGGAGATGTGATTTCGACTGGAACACCTTCAGGCGTAGGTTTGGGATTGAAACCACCACGCTACCTCAATCCGGGAGATGTGGTCGAATTGGGAATTGATGGATTGGGAACGGCGAGGCAGGTTGCGAAGCAAGCTTAAATAATTCAGAATTCTGAATTAACTCCCATCCTTAAATTTTGGTGCAAATAGAATGGTAATTCACCATAAATCTGGTTAAATGATATAGTTGTCCGATACATCGGTCTTCCGACTTCCGTCTTCTGTCCCATTTGAAGTGAAAATTGGGTTACTGTCAAAGAAGCTGATATCCTCTAAATTTAGTATTCAATGAACCTCAACATCAACCAAAAAGTATATCTCGTTTCCGGTGGGGCAAAAGGAATTGGCGGTGCCATCAGCAAAGTTTTGGCTGAGGAAGGTGCATATCCTGTCATCATCGATCCGTCTGTGAAAGAAGGCCAAAACCTTGTTTTTGAATTTGAGTCAAATGGAGGAAGAGCCCTTCACATACCAAGAAGGCTGACAGACTCCAATGCGGCAAAAGAAGCAGTAGAAATGGCTTTTCAGAAGTTTGGAAGAATAGATGGCGTGGTCAATAATGCCGGTGTCAATGACGGTATCGGACTGGAAAATGGCTCTCCCGAAGCTTTCAGGGCATCTGTTGAAAAAAACTTGGGCCATTATTACGATTTGGTGCACTATGCACTTCCGCACCTCAAAGCATCAAAAGGAAGTATTGTCAATATCAGCAGCAAAACCGCAGTCACCGGACAGGGAAATACCAGTGGTTATACAGCGGCAAAAGGCGGCCAATTGTCCCTGACAAGAGAATGGGCAGTAGAACTGCTCAAATACGGCATCCGGGTCAATGCGGTAATTCCTGCTGAAGTCATAACACCATTGTATGAAAGTTGGCTGAAGACATTTGACAATCCGGAAGGTAAATTGAACGAGATTCAAAAGAGAATTCCTTTAGAAAAAAGAATGACCACACCCCGTGAAATCGCTGATATGGTGGTTTTCTTATTATCGGACCGCTCTTCCCATACCACCGGACAGTTGATTTATGTAGATGGTGGGTATACGCATTTGGATAGGGCATTGTAAGTGGGAAGTAAGAAGTGGGAAGTATGAAGTATGAAGTATCGAGTTATAAAGTAACAATGATCAAGATTTCATTTCAAGAAAAAGGCCTAAATTCCTATCCAAGCAATGTATTGAAAATCAGTTAACCAATTAACCTTTAACCAAATAACCTTTGACCAGATAACCTTTAACCCACTAACAAATAACCCATTAACCAAATAACCAATTAACCTTTAACCACAAAATGCCCAGAACCTCCCTTCTCCCAAAAGCCCTCCTCCTCCCCTTTATCTTGATTACTTCATTGTTTGCGTTGTGGGGATTTGCCAACGACATTACCAATCCTATGGTGGCGGCATTTAAGCGGGTTTTGGAGTTGAATAACGTTCAAGCGTCCTTGGTGCAGATGGCTTTTTATGGAGGCTACTTTACTATGGCACTTCCTGCGGCGCTTTTTATCAAGAAATACAGTTACAAAACAGGGGTTTTGATCGGGATGGGATTGTACGCATTTGGTGCTTTGCTTTTCTACCCTGCCGCTGCTTGGGAAAGCTATTTCTTCTTTCTAATTGCTCTTTATGTACTGACTTTCGGATTGGCTTTTTTGGAAACTACCGCCAACCCTTATGTGCTGTCCATGGGTTCAGAGGAAACTGCAACCCAAAGACTGAACCTTGCGCAGGCTTTTAACCCAATGGGCGCTTTGGCAGGTCTTTTTGTTGCCAAAGAATTTATCCTCAATGCCCTTCAATCCAACAATAAAGATGCTGCGGGAAATATTATCTATGAAACTTTGGATGAATCTGCCAAAGCCATTGTCCGTACCAATGACCTGATGGTAATCCGAAACCCTTATGTGATGTTGGGATTGGTGGTCATCGTTTTGGGATTGGTCATTGCCTTTGCCAAAATGCCTGAAAACAAAACCAACAACGGCAAACTTGACTTTTGGCCTTCCATGAAACGGCTTTCCAAGCAAAAGCAATTCGTGGAAGGGGTCTTGGCACAGATGTTTTATGTCGGGGCACAGATTATGGTCTGGACGTACATCTATCAATATGCCGAAGCCATCGGTATTGACAATGCTTCCGCCGTGAATTATGCGTATGCGGCTTTGATCCTGTTTTTGGTGGGAAGGTGGATCTGTACATTTTTGTTCAGGTACTTCCCTCCTGCCAAATTGCTGTTCTATTTCTCCGTTTTGGCGGGAGCTTTCACACTTGGTGCCATGTTTATTGAGGGGATTTATGGGCTTTATTCTTTGGTGGGAATCTCCTTTGCCATGTCGCTGATGTTTCCAACAATTTATGGAATTGCATTGGAAGGGTTGGGAGAAGATGGGAAGTACGGCGCAGCCTTTCTGGTAATGGCGATTGTGGGAGGCGCGATCATGCCGACACTTCAGGGAGTTATTCTTGATTTTGGAGGCCCTGCCTATGATGACATCCTGATCATGGGAGTAACGGAAGTTAATTTCTCTTTTGTACTGCCTTTGCTATGTTTTGTGGTGGTTGGGGTTTTTGGATTTAGGAGAAAGTAAAAGTAAAGTCTCACGCAAAGACGCGAAGGCGCAAAGGAAGAGGAAAAGGAATATCTCACGAAGACACAAAGGAGGATTTATGCTATCCTGCTTCTCCAAGAGGAGAATTTGTCCCACGCAAAGACGCCAAAACGCAAAAGAAGAGAAAAAGGAATATCCCACGAAGGCACGAAGACACAAAGAAAAAAATTGAGGAAATATCCAAAAACACAATCTTTGGCACTGAAAGACCATGAAGTGGTCAAATATTAATAACCCCGGGTAAGGAATGTAACACAGCGAAAAAAGAAACTAATAATCTTTGGTTTTTGGCCGAAACAAAGTCGACTGAGAAAGATGCTTTTCTCCAAAAACAGGGAAGTATGAAATGCGTGGCGAACTGTTGCCTAAACATGCTTATTCTGACATAATAACCCTCTACTACGAAATAAAATAGAAAGCTGTGACTTGACTACCGGTGTCAAAGATTATGGTTTTCCTTTTTCTCATTTTTTTCAATATTTTGAGCAATTAATTTCATGCTCATGCAAGAAACAACCACAACTTGGTCCCTCTTTGGAAGAATATCCTTCCGTTTCGCTTTCATTTATTACCTGATCTATTTCAATCCCCTCGGATTAATAAGTGGAATTCCGGGAATGTATTATTTGACCGAAGCGATCAATTACCCCTTCGATATTTTTATCCATTGGTTTAATGACAATTTCCTCCATATCAGAAAAGAATTGGTTCCAATGGGTGGAAGCGGTGATACAAGCTATGGTTGGGCACAGTTGTTTTCCTATTTCTTTTTGGCTGCCGTAGGTGCATTGATCTGGTCAATTCTGGATTATAAAAAAACAGCCTACCCCAAGCTCCACTATTGGCTATGCATATTGCTTCGTTACAGTCTTGCGGGAATTGCATTTACTTATGGGATTTTGAAAGTCTTTGCCATGCAGATGTATTTTCCAAACATGAGTCAATTGGCAACACCATTAGGAGATTATCTGCCGATGCGGTTTTCATGGCTGTTTATTGGTTACAGTACGCCTTATCAGATGTTTTCAGGCTTCGCTGAAGTAATGGTTGCATTGCTTTTGGTGTGGAGAAGGACAGCGCTTTTGGGGGCTTTGTTGGCTATCGGAGTATTTGCCAATGTAGCCATGCTAAACCTAGCCTATGACATTCCTGTCAAGATTTATTCCCTGAATCTTTTGGTAGCTTCTATATTTTTGGTTTGGCAAGAAAGGTCCAGGCTCTTGGGATTTTTTCTCCAAAACCAAACGGTGGCACCCTCCACTCTTTATGAAATGCATTGGTCCAAAAAATGGCAACGCATTGGCCGGATTGTTTTAAAATCAGTCTTTATTGTTTTGAGTTTTGGTTTAGGCACCTACAATTATTATCAATATTATGTCCAATTCCACGAAGAAAATACCAAAATCCTTGAACCTATCCAGCCCGGTATGTACCATGTTGAGTTGTTTGTAAAAAACGGCGATACCATTCCCGAAAGTCTCGCTGATTCACTGAGATGGCGGGATATTATCTTTGATTACAATGGTTCAGGCAGTCTTTCTGCTCAGGATTCCAGTCTGAGGATGAGATATGGAAGGGCTTATTTCAGCTATTTGCCGGACAGTTTAGGAACTCAATTGGAATGGAGGTTGTCAAGTTGGGACAGTTTGCCAGTTGCAACTTTTAAAATGGATTTACCTTCTGAGGGCAAAATGATTTTGACCGGTGCAAAGAAAGACGATTCACTTTATGTGGTTTTGCAAAAACTCAATCGCCATTTTCCATTGACAGAAAGGCAATTCCATTGGATCAGCGAAGCAAACAGATAATCAAGCGATATATATTTTTATTATGCATAGGGGTAAACAGGTTTTCAGGTTTCTTTTTATATAAAGACCCAATATCTTAACTTGCACGAAAGCATTGGATTTTTCATGCAGGCGACAGACCAACAGGTTTTTTCTAACATTCAATCCGGAGATACTGCCTCATTTGAGATGCTGTTCAAAACCCATTATAACTCCCTTTGCCGCTTTGCATTGTCCTTTCTCAAGGATCCGGATGATGCTGAAGAAACAGTGCAGGCTGTTTTTATTGGCTTTTGGGAAAAGAAAAAAACCATTCAGGTAGATACTTCGCTGAAATCTTACTTATACAGAAGTGTCCGAAATGCCTGTCTCAATGAGATCAAAAGACAGAAAGTCCGAAAATTGCACGCTGATTCACTTCAAGCTGAAGGTGAACCGCAGAGTCAGCCTTCTGACCATTTGGCAATCCGAAAAGAGTTAGAGACCAAAATCCATGAAGCTTTGGAAACCCTACCCGAGCAATGCAGGTTGATCTTCAAGATGAGCAGGTTTGAAGAACTCAAATACCATGAAATCGCCGACCAATTGCAATTGTCAGTCAAAACAGTTGAAAATCAAATGGGCAAAGCATTGAAGCTTATGCGCGTCCAATTGAAAGACTATATTCCATTGATCACCATCTTGATAGGAAGGCTGTTAGAACCATGAACGAGAATATAGAACATATCGAAGACCTGATCGGCAAAATCATTGTCGGTGAAGCTTCCGAGGCTGAAATCCGGGAGCTGGGGGAATGGTGTGCTCTATCGGCTGAAAACCAAAAATACCTCGATGATGCCAAGCTGATTTATGAAAAAGCACAGTTGCCGGGCAAGGAGGAATTTGATGCAGATGCTGCTTGGGAAAAGGTTCAAAATCAGATTCATGGGAAAGACAAGAAACCATGGTTCATTTTTCCGACATGGGGAATTGCCGCCGGGTTGATTCTGATATTTGCTTTGACTTTCATTTTTTATTCCATCCGACAATCTTCCCAAACTCAGGAATTCCAATTCACTGCTGACTTAACGGTGGTTTCTCAAAAGATGCCTGACCTTACCGAAATTTCGCTGAACAAAAATTCGGATGTCAGGGTCGATTACAATGAAAGAAAAAAAACCGGAACCATCCATTTGTCCGGTGAAGCTTTGATCAATATCCCTGATTCCAAAAAAGTCAATTGGACTGTTCAGGCAGGAGAACTGCATATTGATGATATCGGTACTGTATTTCATGTCAAAGCTTTCCCTGACAGTGCCATTGTGGAAGTTACTGTTCAGGAAGGAATGGTCAGGTTTTACAAGGATGATGTAGAAGGAATTACTCTCTCAGCCGGGGAAAAAGGAATCTATGACAAAGACCTGAATACTTTTGCCAAGTTGGAGGCAGATCCGAATGTAGCTGCATTTGTAACCAAATCTTTTGATTTTCAGGAAGAAGAACTCGGTCAGGTTTTGGCCAGTCTTTCTCAAGTATATGGAAGGAAAATTGTAATGGATGGCGATATTTCCGGTTGTAGGTTGACAGTTAATTTTGAAAATGAAGACCTGAATACCATTCTTGAAATAATCGGAGAGACACTCGGTCTTAAAGTCATCGATGAAGGTTCCCAAATCAAAATTTCCGGGGATGGCTGCTTTTAAATTTCCTCTTTTCCCCAAAGAAAAGGACTTCCGTTTTGTACTTTTCTTGCTTTTCCTTCTATTCATTTCCCCTACATCTTTTGGACAGCAGATTCCTGTTTTAGAAAAAAAGGTTTCCATTTCGGCCAAAAACGAACCCCTGGAAACTTTCCTCCGTCGCTTATCCCATGAGTCAGGAACGGTCTTTTCCTACAGTTCTTCTGCAATCAATGTAAACAGAAATGTGACTGCCGATTTTTCAAACAAACCTTTGCGGGAAGTTTTGGAAACAGTGTTGGAAGGGAAAGTGGATATCAAACAAAAAGGTGTTTATGTCATATTGACTCCAAAACCAGATTCCCCTAAGGACTTGGTCATCAGTGGCTATGTGGTCGATGAAGGCACCGGAAAGCCAGTCCGTGATGCGACTGTCTATGACCCGATCACGCTGAAATCTTCCTTGACGGACGAATTCGGGTATTTTCAGCTTTCGGTAAAAAACCCCGCCGAGGATCTCAAATTGGTAATCAATAGTCAGTCCTACACCGACACACTTTTGATAGACGAAAAACAATCCACTTTCCAAAAGATTCTCCTCAAATCAAAGGAAATTGACTTTGAAGAAGTAGGTAAAAGCATCGCAGAACCGATGAAGGACTTTTGGGTTTGGACCAAAAAATCTGTGGCTTTTACCAATATGGACAACATGAGCGATACTCTGCACCGGGGATTTCAGCTTTCCTTGGTGCCTTTTGTCAGCACCAACAGGAAGTTGGCGGGAAGTGTAGTCAATGATTTTTCCTTCAATATTTTGGGCGGTTTTTCGGGAGGAACAAACAAGGTAGAATTTGGGGGTTTGTTTAACCTCAACCGGGGAAATGTCAAGTCAGTACAGGTTGCGGGGCTATTGAATCAGGTCAGTGGAACTGTGAAAGGTGTCCAATTGGCAGGATTAGTAAATGCGGTTTTGGATTCAGTGAATGCTGCACAAATTTCGGGATTGGTCAATTTCAGTACCGGAAATGTCAAGGGCTTTCAGTTGGCAGGACTGATGAACGTGGGGACCTCAAACTTTCAGGGATTTCAATTGGCCGGGCTAGCCAATTATGCCAACAGGGATGTTGATGGTGTGCAGATGGCAGGTTTATTGAATGTGGGACGCAATGTCAAAGGAACCCAAATCGGGCTTTTCAATTATGCAGACAGCTTACGGGGTGCGCAAATCGGACTGATCAGTTTCGTGAGAAAAGGATACCATCAGGTCGAGATCGGGGCGGATGAAATGCTTCCCTTGAATATGTCTCTCCGATCAGGAACAAGGGCATTTTACAACATGCTTTTTGCAGGAATCAGGACTGACAATGCGGACTCTACGACATGGGCCTTTGGCTATGGGATCGGCACCTCCCCTGCTTTGGGTAAGAAAACCCATCTGAATATCGAACTGAGTTCCCAACAAATGAACAAAGGCTATGTCTCCGCTTTGAACCTTGTCAACAGACTCTACATCGGAATGGAAATTCGCCTGGCAAATAAAATCCACTTCTTTGCCGGACCAAGTCTGAATCTACGGGTTTACGACAGTACTTATGCTGACCATCCTCCACTTTTTACTTACACCAATCCAAGAATCATTTCTGAAAGCTCCTATCCGACAGAAAACATAGCCACCCAGCTTTGGTTTGGCGGAAGAGGGGGATTCAGGTTTTTTTAATGGGTTACAGAAGCCATTGGCTTGTCTCCACTGCCAATTTATCCATGAGAAAAAAGCCCTGAAAGGGCGAGATAACAAAGGGATGGGTTAAGCCCATCCAAAATTCATTCCATAATTTCCCAAAGCCCTGAAAGGGCGAGACCATTTTCTCATTTACAAATATTTCGCCCTTTCAGGGCTTGTGCCAAAAGATTCCGATAATTGCGATGGGCTCCACCCATCGCTAGTATATTCCGCCCTTTCAGGGCTACAATTTCTAAAGGGTTTTTATTGGATCGAAATTCACGCCATTGGCTTGTCTCCACTGCCAATTTATTCATGAGAGAAAAGCCCTGAAAGGGCGAGATAACAAAGGGATGGGTGAAGCCCATCCATAATTCATTCCATAATTTCCCAAAGCCCTGAAAGGGCGAGACCATTTTCTCATTTACGAATATTTCGCCCTTGCAGGGCTTGTGCCAGGGGATTCCGATAACTACGATGGGCTGCACCCATCGCTTGTATTTTCCGCACCTTCAGTGCTTCCATTTCTAAATAATATTTATTGTATCGAAATTCACGCCATTGGCTTGTCTTCACTGCCAATAAATCCAAGAAATAAAAGCACTGAAAGGGAGAGATTATTTTCTCTTCTACGAATATTCCGCCCTTTCAGGGCTGAAATTTTTAAACAGATATATTTAATTTTCCCGATCGAATTTTCAAAATTTTTTCCCGTCTTCCGTCTTCTGTCTTCTTTTAAAAATTTTTTCATTTCGCATAGGGGTGTCTTTGGTTTCGCTTGTCATAGGATTGAAACTAATCCAAACAAATGAATACCATAAGCAAAATCTTAGCAACAGCGGCTTTCTTCTCCCTTTCTCCCGTAGAAACCAAAGCCCTTTCCGGCCATGAAGAAAACCCGACCGATAGCCTCGAAAAGGTTGAATCGAAGTTTTCATTTCACCGCTTCGGTGAAAAAATCGGCACATTAAAATTCCAGCCTTTTAGCGTAAATCCTGAGGATACCACCATCGTATCTGTACAGTTTGCATTTGTTCCTTTTGTCGGGACGAATGGCACCCAATCCGGAAACATGATCAATGATGTTTCCTTCAACCTGCTCGGAGGATATTCTGCGGGAACCCGTGCTTTTGAAATGGCAGGACTTTTCAATATCAACCGTGGCGACATGACAGGCGTGCAGTTGGCAGGCCTATTCAATCAGGTAGGTGGAAAAGTCGACGGGGTACAGTTGGCCGGTCTGTTCAACTCCAATCTACAATCTGTCAAAGGTGTTCAATTGGCAGGATTGACCAATTTTACCACAGGTGAAGTAGAAGGTGTGCAGCTCGCCGGATTGGCAAACTTTACCCCCAAATCAGTCAAAGGAGTTCAAATCGCAGGCCTAGCCAATTTCTCCGGAAAAAACACCGAAGGATCCCAAATTGCAGGTTTGGCGAATTTCACTCCCCATGAAGTCAAAGGCTCTCAGGTAGGAACATTTAATTATGGAGGTAAAGTCAATGGCTTTCAGCTTGGTGTGATCAACTATGCCGACAGCATGAGCGGGGTTCCGGTTGGTCTGATCAGCTTCGTGCGATCAGGTTATCATACGGTCGAGTTCGGAGTCAATGAAGTCCTTCCTTTCAATATTGCCTTGCGAACCGGAAAGAGGGAATTCTATAACATCCTTTTTGCAGGAACCAGACCTGAAATCAACGAAGATGTCACTTGGTCATTTGGCTACGGCGTAGGAACTTCTCCAAGATTGGGAAAAAAGACTTTTCTCAACGTTGAAGTCAGTTCCGAACAACTGAACAAAGGTGAAGTCCAAGCACTCAATCTGATCAACAAACTCTATGTCGGCGGGGATTATCAGGTTGCGAAGAAGTTGGCCTTATTTGCCGGACCGACGATTAATTTCAGGGTATTTGACGATTCCTTTGATGGCCATCCTGAACTTTTTACCTATACCAAAACACAGGTCCGAAATGAAAGGGCCCATCCTGAAAACATCTCCAGTCAATGGTGGTGGGGATTCAGAGCCGGATTTAGATTCTTCTAATAAGGTTATCAGCTTCTTTGCTAGTAACCCTAAATTATTCTTCAAGCGGGACGGATCCCGATAGCTATCGGGACGAAGTCGGAAGACCCCCGCCTGTCGCCGGGCAGGGATGTACCGTGCAATTAAGTCCTCAGAGCATAATTTGAATAGATGACTTATCTAATGGCATCATTCTATACATATTTTCTAAACAGGTTTTAAATTTTTTTCCATAAAAAGCAAAAATCTAATAGGGGTAAAATCCTCTTGAATTGTCATTACTATAGAAGCTAAACCAACAGCAGATCCTGCCCGGCTCAAAATGAGCTTGGGCAGGGTATCTGCCAAAAAATCAAAAACACTTAAAAAAATGAAAAAGCTACTCACAATTATTGCCGTATTGCTAGCCGTACAAACAGCCTTTAGCCAAGAAGCTGATAGATTTAGATTTCAAATGGACCTAGGTGCCGCTGCTCCAAAAGGAGGTGGAATCGGTGCTTTGGTCAATTTGGAACCACAGGTACTTGTCAGAAGAAACCTTGCTTTAGGTCTGAGAATGGGCGTTGCAGGACTTGCCAAAGACATTGTCTATTATGAAATCCCGGATGATTACACCGGAGAATTAGGCGCAAATGCCTCTATAACCGGAACTGCAAATTACTATTTCAACTACGAAAAAGGAAAAGCGGCACCCTATATCGGTGGCGGTTTTGGCTACTATACCATGAGTAATGTCAACATTGAGAGCACCGATATCGATGAAGATGATCTAGGAGATTTAAAAGCAAACTTTGCCTGGGCACCAATGTTGAGGGCGGGCGTGGAACTGGGAAAATTCAGAATAGGCGCTGAATATAACTTTGTCCCTAAAAGTGATCTCCAAAACATCAACGGAGAAGTAATCGGTCAAGCCACCAATGAATACTTCGGGTTTACGATTGGCTACTTCGTCGGTGGTGGAAAATGGGGAAGGTAATCTGAATCAGTTCAGCTTCTTCTCCAGAAGCAGGGTTCTGATTTCTCCTGCTTGATATCCTCGATCTTCGGCATCTCCAATAGCAGAACTCAATGTATCCATTTAACCTGCTTCTTCGGAATCAGGACAGCTACCAGTAAACTAAACCAACGTTATGAAATCATTTACCAAAATATTTGCCCTGATTTTTTTACTTGGGCTCCATTCGCTGCAAGCACAGACTTTGACCCAAACCATCCGAGGAAAAGTCGTGGACCAAGTAACTAAGTTTCCCATGCCCGGCGCAACAGTCATGATTTTGGGGACTGACCCTTTGATCGGTACAGTGACGGATTCTGATGGCTATTTCAAAATGACACAGATTCCAGTTGGAACACATTCCCTAAGGGTCAGTTTCGTTGGATACCAGGATTTGATTTTGCCTCAGGTGGCCGTAAATTCCGGAAAAGAGGTTGTCCTTGATCTGAATCTGGAAGAAGAATTCAATCAGATTGAGGAAGTGGTAGTCCTTGCCAATGAAAAAGACAGGACCATCAATGACATGATTGCAGTGAGTGGCAGGACATTTTCGGTAGAGGAAACTAGGAAATTTGCGGCAGCGGTCAATGACCCTGCAAGGATGGCGGCTTCTTTTTCCGGAGTTGTGAGTGCTGATGATGGCAACAACAACATCTCCATCCGGGGCAACAGCCCAAATGGCTTGCTCTGGAGAATGGAAGGAATCGACATTCCAAACCCAAACCACTTCGTCAATCCAGGAACTGCAGGAGGCGGTGTGTCCATTTTAAGTGCACAGTTATTGGCCAACTCTGATTTCATCACAGGAGCATTTCCTGCGGAATATGGAAATGCACTTTCAGGAGCATTTGACCTGAACCTCCGGAAAGGAAACAATGAAAAACGGGAATTCACCATTCAGGCTGGCTTTTTGGGAACCGACATTTCGGCTGAAGGACCCATTGCCAAAGATTACAAAGGATCTTACCTGATCAATTACCGCTACTCTACCCTTTCCTTACTTTCCAAAATCGGGGTTCCGTTGGGAGACTTTGTGACTGACTTTCAGGATCTGTCTTTCAACTTTTATCTTCCGACAGGAGAAAAAAGTGCAATTTCAATATTTGGTTTTGGGGGATTGAGTAATCAAAAAAGTGAAGCCGAAAAGGATTCCCTGACTTGGACGGGAGAATTTGACAGGATGAATTCTACTTTTTTTTCCAACACAGGCGCGGTAGGGATCAAGCACGCCTACATGATCAATAAATCAAATTTCCTGCAAACCACGGTCCTCGCATCTGGAAATGGAATTGGGGACAAAGCTGAACGGCTTAATGGAGAATACCAGACCGAAGAAAGATATTATGAGAATTTCTCCCAGTCCAAAATCACTTTCAGCTCGGTGTTGAACACCAAACTATCGCCGAAAAGCAACCTGCGAAGCGGCTTTTTTCTCAACCACCTCCAATATAACCTCTTCGAAAAAGGCTATGATGAAAGCCAGGGGCAATTGGTCACAAATATTGATGCCCAAGGGAGTACCCAAAGTATTCAGGCATTTTCCCAGCTTAATCTCAGGGCTACCGAGCGGCTTAGCTTCAATGTCGGCGTCCATTACCTCCAACTCTTGCTCAACAATTCCAATTCCCTTGAACCGAGGCTGAGCGCATCTTATGAAATCGATGAAAAGCAACGGATCAGCTTGGGCTACGGTCTCCACAGTCAGGTTCAGCCTTTGGGAACGTACTTTGCCAAACAGGAAGAAAACGGGATCATGACACTTCCCAATAAAAATCTTGGCCTGAGCAAATCCCATCATCTGGTTTTGGGCTATGACCGGTCTCTGAATCCATACCTCCGCATGAAAATCGAAACCTATTACCAGCATTTGTTTGATATTCCTGTCAAACCGGGCGAAGATCAGACCTATTCCATCATCAACCAACAGTGGTCATTTATGACTGATCCATTGGTAAATAGCGGATTTGGTAAAAACTATGGGGCAGAATTCACGCTGGAGCAGTTTACACACAAAGGCCTGTACTTCTTGGTCTCAGGTTCCGTGTATAACTCTCTTTATAAAACTGAGGAAAATAAATGGAGAAATACCAGATTCAACGGCAAAGCAAACCTCGCCATCACCGCCGGAAAAGAATACAACTGGAAAAAGAACCGGGTTTTTGGCATGAACCTACGGACCATATATGGAGGCGGATTGTGGAATACCCCGATTGACTTGGATGCTTCTATTTCAAGCGGAGAGACCATATTGAAGGAGCAATATGCTTTTACTGAACAAAACCCGGCGTATTTCCGAACAGACATCAGGCTCAGCCTCAAGCGAAACAGACCAAAATCCACAAGGACCCTCGCCCTAGACATCCAAAATGTAACCAATCGGGCCAATGTCTTTGGCAGTTACTTTGAACCCATGGAAGGTGTTATCAAAACAGCCTATCAGACACCCCTGATTCCCATATTGAGTTATAGGGTGGAGTTTTGAGTATGTGCAAGGATAAATTGATTCAATTTAATTTGAAATCATCTATCTGGATGGTTATTTACCTAGCATGGAAATCTTTGATTTGGGATTTGAACCCTTAAACCAATGAATGCTAAGGTTTCAAATTCCAATCTGTAATTTGAATTTATGGTTTTAACATTAGGGTTTTAAAAGTGCTGAAATCGGTTAAAAAAATGGACTACGCTTTAATGCAATATCAAGGATTACGTTAGTGTCAAAAAGTATTTTTTCCATTATTTATATTTTTCAGACAAATAATCAAATTTCTGCTTTTTAGTGTCACTGTCATTGAAAAAACCAGCCCATTTATTTACAAATTCAGTGGCCTTCATTGATTTTTTACCTTTAGTAGCCTTCGGAAAAACAATTACTTCAACTTCTTGGTCAAAAAGAGTTGGGCTATTTGGGATCTGGATTGTTCCTGTTTCAGATACTTTTGTTACAAATCTAACCGCTTTCATTTTTCCGTTTTGCTTTTCGACGATAGAAGAACCTAATTTTTTAAATCATAACAAGCTAAAGATCAGAATGATTTCAATGAAATTTTGTCAAAAACGCTATTTGGTAATTGAATGTCATCGGATACCCTATTCCTCACTGATCGCTTCTTTATAGGCCGCTGATATCTCTTTTACCCATCCAGCAATCTTATCAGCTAAATCTTTGCTTTTAAATTTTTCCCAAGAATCAAATGTAAGTTGTGGTTGGTTTTTCAATTCTTCAATTTCCGAAAACCAAGCCCAATTGAGACGGTTAGTATAAGTTACCGACTTCAAATTAGAAAGTTTAATTTTCATTGCCTTTCTGATTTTTTCATCGGGATGATCATGTCCAAGATGCATTCCTATTGCCACTACTCCATTTCCCAACCAATAAAGCATCACTTTTTGTGTAGTGCTTTCTTTAAGATAAAAACTAACCTCTGCATCCGAATTTGGTATTATTTTTTTTGACAATTCAATGTTAAATTTGGTTTCTAAATCTGTATACATTTTAATCGCCTTGATAAGATTCTCACCAAATTTTTGGAATAATTTATTATGTGCCGAATTGATCGCATTAAAAGCTTTGAAGCTAAATTCGTCTCTAGTGATGATGTCTATTATTTCTTCGCTCATTTGATTGTCGGGGTTTTGGTTAGTCAATGTTTTTATTCCTGCTAAATACTGGGTTAGGGTTTCACGAATTACAGGTTGATCGATACAGCCCAACCTGCATTTTTCAATCCAAGAGAGAATGTGGTTGGAAAATGAAATTGGAACATAATCTTTAAATTTTCCATGAACACCACTATTATTCCCTTCAAGAGTTAGGAAAATTACTTTGCTATTCTCACTACCGGATATTTTTCGTAAATAATTCTTATAGCGCTCAAGTTGTTGAATCTGTTCTCCAGCAAAAATCTTTACCTCAATAGCATAAGCTACTTTACTACTTTCAATTAAAATATCAATTCTTCCGCCCTCAACCTGATCCCAATCTACTTTGCCAATTGATTTTTCAACAGTAACCTGAAAATCAGATGTTGATTCACTCTCAAGATCCAATTCTTTCAAAAAAAGCTTTAGAAATTTATCTTTTTGGAAATGGCCTGCCTTGGGATTTAATAGATACCCAATAAATTTATTGTGCAAAACAGTTTCATAATAAAGTAGATTGCAAGCATGAATAAAGCTAAATGCCTGTCCTGTAGAAGCATATGATTTTTCATGGTTTTTAACAATCAAACCTGCTTGGGTTATTAAATTTCGGACATTATCCATATCAAATAATTTTTAGGAATTTGTGGAATTTAAATTAAGAATGCAAGAGATGTAAAAATCTACCCCAATCCCGGATCTTTAGCCAGAGTTTCCAAAATCCATTCATCTGCTTTAGCAAAAGCACTCCTGATGGATAAATTCCCATGAATATATCTGAGTCTGTCCAAATTAAGAATTTTTTGAAAAGTCTTTCCTTCTACATTTCGAATGGCCTTGAAAGCATTATTTTTCCTTCTTTTTCCTTCAAACCTAAATGGAACGGTGACCAGCATTTGAAGGCCCCCTTGATTTCTTTCCAATTGGTTTCCAATTGCCTCATAAAGCATTGTACCAGAAATATTACCCAAACATGCAACAACAGTTACAATTCCGGTTTTTTGTTCTAATGCTGATTTTAAATCCGGACTAATTTTAAAATCAGGTAGGATATCCGGTTTTTGTACCCTCAAATCCCCAATATTCATAAATGTGGAATTGGGAGGAGAAAAATGAAAATAATCATAATTAAAGGCACATTCCATCGGTCTCAAGTCATTGACAATAGTAAAGCTTTCAAAGTCCAGTTTACTTCCATGCTTTAAGATTAAATTTGTTGCTGAACTCCCCAAAGCAACTAAATGGCGCTTTTCAGGTTCTTTTTGAATAGGAATTAGGATGGCAGGAGTTGCTACCAAAATCGGCAACGCTTTGACAAAGTCTCTTCTTTTCATAATTAATTAGGTTAATCAATCAGGAAATTATACTTCCATCCTCCTTTGAAATCAACTTCAATTGGTGTAGGATTAGTTTTGTTTTTTTTAGCTATTCTTGGAATGTTGTTGATTATTGGCCGAAAAAAATCTTTCATCTCCTGAATGAGATTTGAAAAATTGCTTTTCTTGTTAAAAATGTAGCAGGCAAAGTAATCTATTGCCCTAAAATTTATTGACAACAGAACTCCGGTTTGAAGTAAAGCAAATTCTTCTAAACTGGTTTTTGCCCGAATTAGATCAAAGGCCAATGTAATATGATAAGGTTTATCTTTTGAAAAGAAAATAAGCTCCTTCTTTAAAATATATTTCAATTGGAGAATTGGGATGAGTTCTTCGGGAATAAATTTTTTCTTCAAAGCTTCAATATCCCCAATCTGATTAAACCACAAATATTTAAGAACCAAGCGTGTCCTATTAAAATCGCAGTCACTGAAAACATCCAAAAAACTGATCACCAAACTACCCCTTGCATCCGAGGGAGCAAATTCAAACAAAGAAATATCAAGACTTTTCCGATCTCTTAAAAATTCCTCAATTCTTTCAAAACCTTTACACTTATCATATTGGCAATCTACCTCTAAGAAAAAATCATAGAGAAAATTTGTGAGGACAATTTTTGGAAACACATGATAAGATGTTTGAAAGCCCAAAATTTGGCTTTCCCGTGATAGTGCATTGATATCCCTGTTTTCCCATAGAATAACCAACTCGCTCTCCCAACCCAATAATTCCATCAAATCAATCAGGATAGCTTTCGCTTTCTGTTCCTTTCCATACCCAATAAGCTGGATGAAACTTGCTTTGTCTTTAGAATGAGTGCCAAGCCAAACTGGCTTGAGTTTTCCTAAAATCTCATCTAAAAAGCAACTCCACTTGGGATGTAATTTCCGAATGGCCAAAGAAATGATTTCAAAATGATCTTGTTTGTTCATGCCCCAATATTCTTCCTAGCCTCAGCCAAAACATGTCTTTTCATAAAAAATTTATCTAAATTCATCCTCAGCCATAATTTGTCTTAAGCTAATTCTAACTTTAACCAATGAGCAAACTGGAATCTCTTTTTCGTCAAACTGAAATCATCAAAATTGCCCAAAAAGGGAATTTTGGTTGGGAGCATTTGGATCAACACCTGAAGCGAAAGGAAGAAGACATGGAATATAAGCTATGTATCTCCAAACGGACACTAACCAGAGACCTAAAAGAAATTGAGAGGTTCTTTGGGATTTGTATCGAGTTTAATCAGAAGACAGGCCAATATGGAATCAATAATGAAGAAAGCTTTGCCCAGAACCTTCCTCTTTTGGAGACCTTTGATTGGCTACAGATTTTTGGTAAGAAGGGAAAAGTTCCACCTTACCTAATCTTTGAAAATAGAGTAGCAAAAGGAATCGACAATCTACTTCCATTAGCCAAGGCCATAGAAAACAAGCAATTGATCAGAATCCAATATGCTAAATTCTGGCTTTGGGAAGAAGAAATGAGAGTCCTTAAGCCACTTGCCCTTAAGGAATTCAAAAACCGGTGGTATCTGCTGGCAGCGGATGAAAAAGATATTTTTAAAGTTTTTGGATTGGATCGAATAAAAAGTTTTGAAGCAATGCCCAACTACTTTAAAGCCATGTCAGTGGATTTTGAAGGTCATTTTAGGGATGTTTTTGGTATAATCAATACACAAATCAAACAAGTTGAGGAGGTCATTTTAACTTTTACTGAATTCAAAGGCCGTTATATCAAATCCCTCCCTTTGCATCACAGTCAGGAAATCCTCGTTGATAACGGCAATATTCTAACCATCCGTCTAAAAGTCAAAATTGAGTACGAATTAGTAGCAGAAATCCTTTCCCATGGAGACGAAGTGCGGGTGGATGCTCCTAATGGATTGAAAGATTTGGTAAAAGAAAAGGCTGCGAGAATGATTAATGGAATTCTACCGTAATCCCCAATGGGTTTTCCATTACATCCTGTTAAATTGTTTTTGTATGTATTGATACTTAAAAAATGCCCAAACCCATCTACCCTTCCTATCTCCTATTTCTTGCAATTCTTCCGGCACTCTTTCTTGGAACCTACACCATGGCTTTTTCTGAGGTTCCGAGAACTTTTTGGATGATGAATTTTGGTTTCGGCATTATGGGCATCGCTTTGCAATGGGTGTTCTTCAGGATTAGACCGGTTTTCAAAAAGGTGAACCCCTACCCCATTATCCTGATATCGATACTATTATTGCTGCTGACTTTTTGGGATGATGGCTACCAGGATGTCCACAGATGGGTCATAATTGGGAACTTTAAGGTCAATATTGGTTTGATCGTAAGTCCCTTGATTCTGATCCAGATTCATAAAATGGAAAATCAAATCATGGCCCTTTTGGTTTCCTTACTTTCAGTTTTGATTTTCCTTTTTCAACCCGATGCTTCATTGGTAACCGCTTTTTCAGCAGCTGCAGTTATGTTACTAATCAGGAAAAATAGCTCCAACATCACCAAAGGCTTGATTTTGATCGCCGCTATTGGTTCTTCCGCCATGGCTTGGTACAGATTGGAAAGTTTGCCTGCTGTCAGTTACGTGGAAGATATCTTATCACTAGCCTGGAAAATCAGCGGGGTTTTTGGCATTTGTTCAGTGCTTTCTTTAGTGTTGTTACCCCTTCCGTTTTTTGTATTGGCCAGCAAAGAAAACAGAACAATGGCTTACAGTTTAGGTTTGTATTTCTCCATGATTCTGTTGGCTACCCTTTTTGGAAACTTCCCAGTGATGGTGATGGGTTATGGAATTTCTCCGATTATCGGATATTTCCTTGGATTGATTTGGTTGGGGGATGGGGTTTCGAATTGGGATAAAGATTAGGAAATTAAATTTTCCATTCATTAACCTATTGATGATTCGAACGTCTGGATTTAAATTCGGATATTAGAAAATAAAAAAATAAACAAATGGCAACAGTTGATAAAATCAGGAATGGATTGATTGATAAGATCCTTTCCATCAATGACAAAGACTTTCTTGAAGCTCTTGACAAATTGATTTCTTCAAGTACCTCACAATCGGAAATTGTTTCATTAACTAAAGATCAAAAGGAAATGCTACAAATGAGTGAAGGAGATATTGAAAATGGAAGATTGATTTCACAGGAGGCAATGGTCAAACGAAATCTTGAATGGCTAAACGAATTGTAATCTGGACGAGAACAGCAGATGTTCAATTTGTTGGGGTTCTAGAATATTGGGTGAAAAGAAATAAATCAAATTCATATTCAAAGAAACTACTGACATTGGTTGATAAAAAAACCAAAGAAATTGCCACATCGCCTTTCATTTATAAGTCAACAGATTTTAAGGACATAAGAGTAGCAACTTTGGGTAACTTCAGCATTTTTTACAAAGTTTCTGACGATCAAATTATCATCACCGCATTTTGGGACAACAGACAAGACCCGAAAAAACTATTGGAAATTTTAAAAGAAAATACATAATAAATCACATTATACTGTGATATTGACGGTAATGATCTATCTTTTTTTTCCTTCTCACCAGAAATCACATTATACTTTGAATTTATTATTGATAGAATCCCCACTTTTTAATTTCCCACCAATTCTCCCCTCTCCCTTAGACCCTTTGTGGGAAATACCTATCTTTGCACCTCGAAATAATTTAGCCAAAAATGATTACTGTAGATAACCTCTCCCTCAAGTTCGGCAAGAGAACCTTATTTGATGAAGTAAGCCTTAAATTCACACCCGGCAACTGCTACGGTGTCATCGGTGCCAACGGTGCCGGAAAATCCACTTTTTTGAAAATCCTCTCCGGAGATCAGGACAGCACTTCCGGTTCGGTACATATCACCCCGGGCCAAAGGATGGCCGTTTTGAAGCAAAACCACTTTGAATTTGATGAGGTAGAAGTGCTGAAAGCTGTCATCATGGGCCACAAAAAACTCTATGCCATCATGGCCGAAAAGGACGCCATCTACCTGAAGGAGGATTTTTCTGAGGCTGACGGGATCAAAGCTTCCGAACTTGAGTCGGAGTTTGCGGAAATGGACGGTTGGAATGCCGAATCCGATGCCGCTTCCCTACTTTCAGGTCTTGGCATCAGTGAAGACTTGCATTACATGAAGATGAAGGAACTTGCCGGTAACCAAAAGGTAAGGGTCCTCTTGGCACAGGCGCTTTTTGGCAATCCTGATATCCTGATCCTCGATGAACCTACCAACGACCTTGATGCCCAGACCATCAATTGGCTGGAGGATTTCTTGGTGAATTTCAAAAACCTCGTGATCGTCGTTTCCCACGACCGTCACTTCCTCGATGCGGTTTCTACGCATATCGTGGACATCGACTTCAGCAAAATCAGAATTTATTCCGGTAACTATACCTTCTGGTACGAATCTTCCCAATTGGCCGCCAAGCAGAAGTCGGATCAAAACAAGAAGGTCGAAGAAAAGAGAAAAGAATTGCAGGAGTTTATCTTGCGTTTCTCTGCCAACGTTTCCAAATCCAAGCAGGCAACTTCCAGGAAGAAAATGCTCGAAAAACTCAATGTGGACGACATTCAGCCTTCAACAAGGAAATATCCGGGCATCATCTTCAAACCAGAAAGAGAAGCAGGAGATCAGATTTTTATGACCGAAAGTCTGGAATTGAGAGATGCCAACGCAATCTATTTCACGGATGTGAACCTGATGATTGACAAAGGAGACAAAATCGCGTTTATCTCCAAGACCAAGCAGGCCGTCACCAAGTTTTTCCAGACCATCATGGAAGAAATTCCTACCCAAAAGGGAAGCTTCAAATGGGGCGTGACGATCAACAAAGCCTATTTGCCAAATGACAACTCCAAGTTTTTTCAGACAGACCTCAACCTGATCGATTGGCTCAAGCAATATTCGGCCAATCAGGAGGAGGCGTATGTGAGGACTTTCTTGGGAAGGATGTTGTTCACAGGGGAAGAATCCCTCAAGAAATGTGCAGTGCTTTCCGGTGGGGAAAAAGTGCGCTGCATGATCTCCAGGATGATGCTCCAAAATCCAAATCTCCTCGTCATGGACGAACCTACCAACCACTTGGACTTGGAATCCATCACGGCATTCAACAACGCTATTATTGATTACAACGGAACGGTGTTGATGACCTCCTATGACCACGCCTTTGTGCAGTCCACTGCCAACAGGATCATCGAGTTTACCCCAAAAGGTACTATCGACAGAAGGATGCCTTATGATGATTACCTTGAATCAGAGGAAATAAAGGCGCTTCAGGCGAAGATGTATAAATAGATTTGAGACGCAAGACGTGAGACGAGAGACTTTGATGGTCCAAATTACAGGAGTATTTCTAAAGTAAGATATTTGATGGATATTGGATATTAATTGATATTTTGTTCTGGCTAATCCCAATATCCTATATCAATCAGTATCCATTTATATCCTAATTTAGTAAACCACCATTAATTTATAGCCAAAGTTGCTAGTAATTGCTATCATCATCTACCTCTTAGCCACTGTAGCGATAGGTGCCTGGTCATCGAAGCTGGTCAAAAACTCAAATGACTTTGTGTTGGCAGGGAGGCAGTTGCCTCTTTTTTTGTCGGCCTCGGCTTTGTTTGCGACATGGTTTGGATCGGAGACCATCTTTGGTGCTTCTTCCGAATACCTCGAATCCGGTTTGCAGGGCGTAATTGAAGATCCTTTTGGAGGGGCACTTTGTCTGATTTTGTTTGGAGCTTTCTTTTTGAGACCGATGTACAGGATGAATGTCCTGACTTTGGGTGATGTTTATAAAAAAATCTTTGGTAAAAGGGTCGAGTTTTTCGCCTCCGTCTTTATGGTCCCGGTTTACTTCGGGTACGTGGCTGCACAATTGGTAGCTATGGCCTTGATTTTTACAACTGTTACCGACTTGACCATTCAGCAGGGAATTATCATCAGTGCGGTAGTCGTGGTCTTTTATACTTTCCTTGGAGGAATGTGGGCGATATCGATTACTGATTTCATTCAGACGACGCTGATCGTGGTGGGCTTGGTTTGGGTAGCTGTTTTGGTAGCCCAAAAAGCCGGAGGGGTGATGCCGATTTTAGAATCTGCTCCTAATGGAAGTTTCCAGTTTTTACCGAATCCCGACCCGATTTCATGGCTCAATTATCTAGGCGCCTGGATGGTTTTGGGTTTGGGAAGTATTCCGAGTCAAGACATTTACCAAAGGGTCATGTCTTCCAAATCTGAAAAAGTCGCCGTCCAATCCACCTACCTTGCCGGGGGATTTTATGTAACGATTGGTCTTTTGCCCTTATTCATTGCGCTTGGTGCCAAATTTCTTTATCCCGAAATCTACCTCGAAAACAAACAGCTTCTCCTCCCTGAAATGGTCCTCCGGCACAGTGGGATGCATGTTCAGATCCTGTTTTTTGGAGCATTGATCTCTGCGATTATGAGTACGACGAGTTCGGGATTGTTGGCCCCTTCCGCCATTTTATCAGAAAACATCATCAAACCCTATTTTGGATCAAGGTTAAAAGAGAAATATTTTCTTTGGATCCTGCGGGGCAATATTGTGGCCGTTGCCCTGATCGCAACTGTCATGGCACAATGGAAAACCAATATTTATGAGCTTGTGGCAGGAGCATCGATCCTGTTGTTGGTCTCCTTGTTTGTACCACTTACTGCAGGATTATATTGGAAAAAAGCCTCAGAAATGGGCGCTTTGATGTCAATTGTCTTTGGGATGATTGCTTACCTTGTGTTGGAAATGTTCGAATCACCGATTTATACCCACATTCCGGCTTTGGGCGTCAGCGCTGTCGCCATGATTGTGGGAACTTTGATTTTCCCTAAAAACAAATACCATGCTCCCCTATCCCATCATCAAACTCCTTAAAGGAAAAGAGATTTCAAGTCTCAGGAAACACCATTGGATTTTTTCGGGGGCGATTGCAGCCAAAGATGAGGCCCTAAAAAACGGAGAATTGGTACAGGTTCACAGCCATAAGGACCAACTTCTCGGTGTAGGCCATTTCCAATACGGCTCGATCATGGTCAGGATGGTGAGTTTCGAGGAGGAAATAATCGACCTGGAGTTTTGGAAAAAGAGACTTGCCCAATCCTATCGTCTGCGTGAAGCGATCGGGCTGACAGACAATCCGGAAACCAATGTCTATCGGTTGGTTCATGGTGAAAGTGACGGGCTGCCAGGGTTGATCATTGATTTTTACAACGGCACCGCTGTCATCCAAACCCATCATATCGGCATGTATAGGCACGTGAAGGAAATCAGTCAGGCTCTTCAGGTTGTATTGGGATCAAAACTGCAATGTGTCTATGACAAAAGCGCGGAGACTTTACCAAGGGATTTGGGGGTTGAAAACAGGGTGGTCTTTGGTCAACCCGATACCAATATGGTGGTGGAATATGGCTGTCAGTATGAAATCGATTGGGAAAAAGGACAGAAAACAGGCTTTTTTGTTGACCAAAGAGAAAACAGGTTCTTGCTTGGCAAATACAGCAAAGGGAAGAAAGTACTCAACACCTTTTGTTATTCCGGTGGGTTCTCGGTTTCGGCCCTGAAAGCCGGAGCATCGGAAGTCCATTCGGTGGACATTTCGGCCAAAGCCATAGAACTGACAGACCGAAATGTGGCCTTGAACGCAGGATTTGAAGGAAAACACCAATCCATCGTCGCTGATGTGGTGAAGTACATCCGCGAAATCGAACCCGACTTTGACATCATCGTCCTTGATCCTCCTGCTTTTGCCAAAAACCTAAAAGCCAAACACAATGCCGTACAGGCTTACAAAAGGCTGAATCTCGAAGCGCTCAAGCATATCAAAAAGGGAGGAATCCTTTTTACATTTTCCTGTTCGCAGGTAGTGGACAAACAGCTTTTCGCCAATACCATTACAGCAGCAGCCATGGAAGCAGGTAGGAATGTCAAAATCCTCCATTACCTTTCCCAACCTGCCGACCACCCGATCAATATTTTCCATATGGAAACGGAGTATTTGAAGGGGTTGGTGGTTTATGTGGATTGAGGGGGAAGTACGAAGTAGGAAGTACGAAGTAAAAAAAGACCGATGACGAATGACGGATGTTTTGGATGAGAGAAAGAAAAAGAATTCTTTGATATTTGAATGTATCGCTTGTAAAAATGTCAAGAATAAAGAAATCTTATCCTTGTCACTTCGACCAGAGGGAGAAGTCTTTAGGAAGTAGGAAGTTTGGAAGTTGGAAGTTGGAATAAAAGACCGATGACGGATGACGGATGTTTTGGATGAGAGAAAGAAAAAGAATTCGTTGATATTTGAATGTATAGCTTGTAAAAATATCAAGAATAAAGAAAACCTATCCTTGTCAATTCGACCAGAGGGAGAAGTCTTTGGGAAGTATGGAAGTTGGAAGAATGGAAGAATGGAAGTTATGGATAAAAAGACATTCCGATTGTGATAACATAAGCATATAAAAAACTATCCTTGTCACTTCGACCATAGGGAGAAGTCTTTTGAATCGTGTAAATATTTTAGAAAGTATCCTTATTTATTCCCTGCATTTGCCGGATTATAGGAATTAGGCTTAATTTGAAACAAAAATAAAAAACGAAATATGTACACAGGATTACAACATCTACATTCCGGTCTGGCTTACCTGGCCTTGGCTGCTTTGGTCATCGTGATGATTTACGCATTAATCGGCTCATTGGGCGGCAGGGAATTTACCGAAAAGGACAGAAAAATTGCCATGATCGGCTTCATCTTGGCCCATATCCAATTATTGGTTGGCTTGATCCTCTACTTTGTAAGTCCTCTTGGATTTTCATTGTTGACAAGTGGTAATGCCATGGCCGATAAAGTTGCAAGACTGACTGCCTTGGAACATCCGGTAATCAATATCCTTGCGATTATCATCATCTCCGTTGGATATATCCGTGCCAAGAAAATGACTGAAAGCCGTGCCCGCTTCCGCTCCATTTACATGATGTATGCGATCGGATTGGTTTTGATTCTGTCAAGAATCCCTTGGTCAAGCTGGTTGGGTTGATCAGTAATCAGTATCCAGTGGGCAGTTTTCAGTAAACAGTATTCAGTACCCAGTATTCAGTGGGCAGTTTTCAGTAACAGTATTCAGTGGGCAGTTTTCAGTAGGCAGTTTTCAGTAAACAGTATTCAGTGGTCAGTTGGCACTAGGCTGACCACTGAGGACTGATATTTTGGTCTTGAAAACTATGTACTATGGACTTTGGTCTGTGAACTATTTCAAAACATACATTTCCACCAATTTTTCAGCGCATCGCTCTCCATCCATAGCCGCGGATACGATTCCTCCGGCATATCCTGCGCCCTCCCCACAGGGAAACAATCCTTTGATGATTGGATGCTCAAAACTCTCTTTGTCCCTCGGAATACGTACAGGCGAGGAAGTACGGCTTTCCACCCCAATAATCTGCGCGTCGTTGGTCAGGTAACCTTTCATTTTTTTACCAAAATCAATAAATCCCTGTCTCAATCTTTCTGAAATAAAATCCGGTAAAACTTCATACATATCCGCAGATTCCAAACCCGGCTGGTAGGAAGTGGCCAATAAACTTTTGCTGACCTTTTTCTCCGTAAAATCAACCAATCGTTGTGCAGGAGCCGTTTGCGTTTCACCGCATGCTTTCCAGGCTTTTTGCTCCACTTCGGCCTGAAACATCATCGCAGCCAATGGTCCGTACTTCTGGTATTGGGGCAAATCCTCCAATTCGACGGCCACGACTATTCCTGAATTGGCAAACTTGCTGTCCCTCCTACTCGGACTCATGCCGTTGACGACTATCTCGCCAGGAGAAGTGGCCGCAGGCACGATAAATCCACCCGGACACATACAAAAAGAAAAAACGCCCCGCTGCCTTCCTTTGAAAATGGTCTGATTGACCAAAGCGTAGGATGATGCGGGCAGGTATGGACCGCGGTCAACTTCACAGTGGTATTGGATACGGTCGATCAGGTTTTGGCTGTGCTCGACCCTGACCCCTAAGGCAAATGGCTTGGCCTCGATCAAAATTTTTTTGGAATGGAGCAAATGAAAAATATCCCTGGCAGAATGTCCCGTGGCAAGAATTACCCCTTTTCCTAAAATCCTTTCTCCGGTATGTGTGGTGATTCCCTTGATTTCATTGCTGTCCAAAATCAGGTCAGTCACTTTCGTTTCGAACAGAATCTCCCCTCCTGCGTCAAGGATGCTCTTTCGCAGTTCGGCCACTAAAATGGGTAATTTATTGGTACCGATATGGGGATGTGCATCGACCAGGATATCTTCCGTGGCACCATGGGCAACCAATATTTCCATGATCCTTCGGATGTCCCCTCGCTTTTTGGAACGGGTGTAAAGCTTGCCGTCAGAGTAAGTGCCTGCCCCACCTTCTCCAAAACAATAATTGGATTCAGGGTTGACGATATGGTCTTTGTTGATGGCGGCGATATCCCTTCTCCGGGCTCTGACATCCTTGCCCCGTTCGATGAGGATAGGTTTCACACCCAATTCAATTGCTCTCAAAGCTGCAAAAAGTCCTGCCGGTCCTGCCCCGACTATGATAACAGGTTTTGCATTGCTCACATTTTGGTAAGCTTTGGGAGTTGTTAGGAGTGGCGTTGGGGCTTCATTGACAAATACCTCGGCTGTCACATTCACCCTGACTTGCCTTCCCCGTGCATCTATGGAGCGCTTGACCTGACGGGCATAAGCATTAGGCTGTTCTGCAGAAATTCCCGCTCTCTTTAGCGCCGTTTCCCTAAAAACCTCCTCGTCATAAGCTTCCTGTGGGGACAATTGAAGTAAAATTTCTTTTTTCATTTTGTAAGGTATTTATCCTTAAATAGATATGAGATATGAGACGTGAGATATGAGATTTGGGATTTGAGATTTGAGACGTGAGATGCGAGACTTGAGACGAGTCCTTCGACTTCGCTCATGGTCCAAAAGAATCAAGAAGCCAGAGCCAAAATTCGAGAAACAAGAATCGGGTGGGAGATTTACCTCTTACCTTTCACCTCTTACCAAACCGTCCAACTTCCAAACTTCCACCCTCGTACTTCGTACTTCGTTTTATTCTTCTCCAAAAACCTCCTTGACCACCCATCCTTTGCCCCACTCCTCTTTTTCTTTTTCTGTCCAAAGCTCCGGGTAGAAAATGACTTTCTGAAAGCGTGGCGGTAAGTATTTCTGCCAATTGGTACCACCTGTAGCGGCGATATCGACAGGGTCGCGATGGAGGTATCTCACCGCCGATTTGTAATGCGCCAATGGCCAAAAGAAATTTGCCTTCAGGTCAAAATCTTTCATCAGCTTGGTCAATTCCTCGTCTTTGTCTGTACAGGCAAGGTATTTTCTCCAGATATTATTGTTCTTGTAATTTGCAATGAATTCCTTCAACCTTTTTCCGTATTTGGCTTCAAAGGTTTTTAAGGTCAATGTTTTTTCGCCCGTGGCCAACTCCACAGCACCATGTTGCCAATAGAGATTTTCGAACAAAACATCGGCATTTTGCTCGACCTGCATCTTTTCCCTAATATCCACAAACAGCAATTGTTGGGCATCACAGGCCAGGATTTCAATCACCCGATATTGTGCACTTTGAAAACCGCTGGAAGGCAACAAAGACATCCTGAACTTGAGAAACTGCTCCTTTTCCATCCCTTTCCACATCACCGCAAAAGAAGAAATCAACTGGTCAAAATACATATTGACCCGCTCCAATCTCTCTTTGAAAAACTTCCCCTCCAAAGGTTCTTTTTCGGCAATCTGTTCAAGTTCCCAAATGATCAGCTTGAAATAAAGCTCCGTGATCTGATGGTACATAATGAAGATTTTCTCATCCTTGAAGGAAGTTCTGGGTTGCTGCAGAGACAACAGAATATCAAGATTAATGTAATCCCAATATGTCAAATAATCCGCGTACAACAAGCCCTCAAGGTAGTGGGACAGGTCCTGACCCGAAGCTTTGAATTTTTGCTGAAGCAGCTCTATTTTATCTAAAATGTCTTTTTGGGTCTGGGCTGGGCTCATGTGCTAATTTTTTGTTCAATTAGGTAGTTTTTTATCGGCCTTCTTATTTATTTCAGGCAGGATTTGAGCAATACGCTGCAAAAATCCGTTTTAAATAGCAATAAACCAAAAGAGTCATGGAGCATACCGCCACCGCACACAAATCTTTGAAACAGGACCTTTATGAAGGTGCTGATTTTTATCAGGTCGATGACTTGTTGACCGAAGAGCATCTTCTCATCCGTTCATCCATCAGGGATTTTGTCAAAAAAGAAATCAGTCCATATATAGAAGATTGGGCACAAAGAGCCCATTTTCCTTATGAAATCGTCAGGAAATTCGGAGATGTGGGTGCTTTTGGCCCACAGATTCCCGAGGCATACGGCGGCGGCGGGCTTGATTATATCTCTTACGGCATCATCATGCAGGAGATCGAGAGAGGTGACTCAGGCATGCGGTCTACGGCTTCTGTTCAGGGTTCTTTGGTGATGTACCCGATCTATAAATTCGGTTCTGAAGCCCAAAGAATGAAATATCTTCCCAAACTTGCTTCAGGCGAGATGCTTGGCTGTTTTGGACTGACAGAGCCAGATCACGGTTCTAACCCGAGTGGAATGAAGACCAACTTCAAGGATATGGGAGACCATTACCTCCTCAACGGTGCCAAAATGTGGATTTCCAATTCACCAAAAGCAGACATCGCGGTCGTTTGGGCAAAAGATGAATCCGGAAGAATCCACGGCCTGATTGTAGAAAGAGGGATGGAAGGATTCACTACACCGGAGACCCATAACAAATGGTCATTGCGGGCTTCCTGCACCGGAGAATTGGTTTTTGACAATGTGAAAGTTCCGAAAGAAAATATCCTGCCAAACAAATCCGGATTGGGTGCGCCATTGATGTGCCTGGATTCGGCAAGGTATGGCATCGCTTGGGGAGCATTGGGTGCAGCGATGGATTGCTACGATTCGGCTAGAAGGTATGCGATGGAAAGGATACAGTTTGACAAGCCGATTGCTTCCTTCCAATTGATCCAAAAGAAACTTGCAGAGATGTTGACCGAAATCACCAAGGCGCAGTTATTGGTCTGGAAACTCGGCAAAATGATGAATGAGGGCAAAGCCACGACCGCACATATTTCATTGGCAAAAAGAAACAATGTTGCCATGGCATTGGAGATCGCACGCGAAGCCCGTCAGATCCACGGCGGCATGGGCATCACCGGAGAATACCCGATCATGCGCCACATGATGAATCTTGAGTCGGTGGTCACTTACGAAGGGACACACGATATTCATTTGCTGATCTTGGGGCATGAGATTACGGGGATAGCGGCGTTTAAATAGGGTTTATTTCCCGCAAAGGCGCTAAAACGCAAAGAAATAGGTTTCCGGATATTGTTTCCCACGAAGTCACGAAGGCACAAAGGAAAAGGTTTTTCAAGGTTTGTAAAAATTGTTTCCCGCACAGGTGCTGAAACGCAAAGAAAAGGTTTCCTGAAATGGTTTCCCACCAAGTCACGGAGGCGCAAAGGAAAAGGTTCAAAGATTGGGGAAATTGGTTCACGCAAAGACGCATAGGCGCAAAAGAAATATTACCACTGAGGGCACTGAGCTCACAGAGAAAAAACCCTCCCTTTTTTAAGTCCAAAAATCTCAATTTACCCTCTGAAGTCTCTGAGCCCTCTGTAGTGAGTAATTTTATCGACTAATTTGGAGATACAAAAAAATCCCCTTCCGGATATCTCCGAAAGGGGTTCTTATAGTTTTTATAAAAAAGCTACCGTTAGTTTTTTTCCAAGTACCCGGCAGAACAGTATTGGAGTTGAATTTAAACCTAGAGAACATTCCGCTTCTCTTTGTTCGTAAAAGCTATTTCAAATCCCATTCTTTAGCCAGTCACGTTTTGCAAAATGCTGCTTTGGATTAGAAACTGGTAGGGAATGGGGAGAAAATGGTTAAATCAAATGGAGGAAAATTAACTAATATAAGACTTAAAGAGGAAATTAAAGGAGATGCATGAAACACTAAAAAACTCGGAAAACGGAAATAAATTCCCAAAAGAAGTTTTCATCGGTATTCAGTTTTGGGGAATACAAAGGGAAAAGCCACAAATCATCAAACTCAAATAAAGAATTTGATTTTGTACAATAAAGTTACCCAACCTTTGACATCCCAAAGACTAAACAAAGGTCTTTGTTTGGCAAAAAATGAAAACTCAAAAAATGATTTTGGTGATTTTTAATAATTCAATTTGTCCCTAAACGAAGATCTAGCTGTCATTCCAAAACAAAAATCATAAAACACCTTTACTTCAGCTCTTGAGAATTCATTCCCTTCCGAATACTTTATCTGACATGATGCTTTAGGAAGAAAAAAAAGAACCTGAACAAACCTTACCGACGGTTGGCCGGTAAAATTTATCCAGGTTCTTATTCAATTTGTATTCTCAGTTCACCGGTTTTCACCGGCATTCAGCATTATTCAAATATCAACTGCAAACGCTGCGGAGCAAGGTAATTGTTATAATCCAGGATCAGGATATACATCCCTGCCTGTTTGGCAGACCCTGAGAAATCCAGACTGATGGTTTTTCCTGCACCGATTTCTGCCTGACCTTCGGTAAGCTTCGCACCGTTGATGCTGTATAGGACATATTTCACCATTCCCTCCTGGAACCTGCTGTCCACAATACTCACCCTTCCATCTTTCACAGGGTTAGGGAAAGCTTTCAGAGAAGGTTCACTCATGACTTCCATGGTTGGTCTTTCCTTCTCCGTGACTTCATTTTCCACGTTGCCCTCCTCATTTGCCATTCTGAATAAATTATTTTTCAGAATCGTGAAAGTAATGGTACTTACCGTACCGGCCGTCCCTCTTCTTTTTGTCATAGAAAATGCCCTCGCCGTAACCGTATAGGTCCCTGCAGGCAATGACCTTCCCGAGTAATTGCCGTTGGTATCACCGAACAATGCATATGGTGCAACATTTTCCGTGATGGTACGATTTAAAGGTCCGGAGATCGTGATGAAAACACTTCCCACCACTGATGGATTGGTATTAGCCCTGATGTTAAGGTTCAACCCCTGTACCTGATTCTGGTTGATCTGCATCCCGTTTGTCAGAGTAAACATATCAACATCCGTTCGGGAATTGATCAAAGTAAAGCTGGTAATGGCTAATGAAGGTGCACTTTGGGTGACCGTCACTTTCTGGATCACTACCGCAGCATCATTTCCGGAAGGATCCTCCGCTGACCATGTGATGGTGGTCTGCCCGACCGGATAGGGATCAGTCAGAGGCTTGCCGTCACTCCTTACTCCTGTGACGGTGGCAGAACAGTTGTCAGATACCGAAGGCAGAGGAACCGACACACTGGTGACTGTCTGACCTGACGGTACGGTTACACTGATATCAGATACTGATCCTATCACCGGCAATTCATCATCTGCTACAGTTACATCAAAGCTACAGGTCACCTGATTGCCTGCTGCGTCGGTAGCTGTGTAGGTTACTTTTGTTGTACCCACGGGGAATACTGCACCTGACTCAAAGTTACTGACTAAGTCTACAGAGCCGCTGTTGTCGGTCGCAGTCGGAGCAGTCCAAGTAACTGCCGCACTGCAGTCCCCCGGATCGTTGGACACGGTGATGTCTGTCGGACAGTTGCTGATTATTGGGTCTACCGCATCAGCATCTTCCGTGATTGTCACTGTAAAGCTGCATTCGGCGGTATTGCCTGCTGCATCTGTTGCCACGTAGGTAACGGTAGTTGCCCCTATAGGGAAAGTTGCTCCGCTTGCCAGACCTGATTTCAGTTCGATACTTGCTCCTGTACAGTTGTCGCTGAAAGTCGGCGTGGCATAAGTAATAACTTTGCCTGTTTCTCCAAAAACCACTGTTTCGCTGACATTGGCAGGACAGGAGATTATAGGGTCTTCGGTATCCTCAACCGTTACCTTAAAGCTACAGGTCACCTGATTCCCTTCTGCATCGGTAGCGGTGTAGGTCACTTCTGTTGTGCCCACGGGGAATACCGCACCGGGCTCAAAGTTGCTGACGAAGTCTATAGAACCGCTGTTGTCGGTCGCCGTCGGAGCAGTCCAACTGACTGCGGCACTGCAGTCACCCGCATCGTTGGATACGGTGATGTCTGTCGGACAGTCGCTGATTTCCGGGTCTACTGCATCAGGATCTTCTGTGATTGTCACTGTAAAGCTGCATTCGGCAGTATTGCCTGCTGCATCTGTTGCCAGGTAGGTAACAGTAGTCTCCCCTAAAGGAAAAGTTGTTCCGCTTGCCAAACCTGCTGTCAATTCCATTTTTGCTCCTGTACAGTTATCGCTGAAAGTCGGTGTTGTATAAGTTATTATTTTGCCGGGTACTCCAAAAACCACTGTTTCGCTGACATTGGCAGGACAGGAGATTATGGGATCTTGGGTATCCTCAACGGTTACGGTAAAGCTACAGGTAGCCTGATTGCCTGCCGCATCGGTAGCGGTGTAGGTAACTTCTGTCGTGCCCACAGGGAATACCGCACCCGGCTCAAAGTTGCTGGTAAGGCTTACTGTACCTTTGTCATCCGAGGCTGTTGGTGCAGTCCAGGTAACTGCGGCTTCACAACTGTCCGCGTCATTGGAAACGGTGATGTCTGTCGGGCAGTCAGCGATCACAGGTGCGACACCATCAAGGCAAATTTCCTTTGTTTCACCGAACCCATATTGTCCATTACTGCTCGCCAATACAAGGCCTCCCTGGGTGAGTTTGTAAGATCCTCCACCGTCCCCAAAGCTATCTCTAATAACAAAATCATAACATCCTGCGGGCAGGCAAAATTCCTCCTTTCTAATAGAACCCAAAAAACCGGTATACCCGCCTCCGGATCTGATAACAGAACCGTCTTTATTCTTAAGTTCCCAGCTTACCTCACTAGGATAATCATCAAGAATAAGCTCTAATTCTATCAAAATGCTACCGCCGGGGCATGCTACATTGATTTCCCCTGCCGCCTGGCCTATTCGTATCCCATCACTTACTGTCAAAACTGGTTTAAATAATCCAGGATCCAAGTAAATATGGCTTGTATTCTGACCAGTTCCAACACTCCCATCACCAAAATCCCAGGTGTAAGTCAGCTCTTCATTTTCTGCATCACTTGAGCCTGAAGCATCAAAGTTCACTGTAAGAGGGGATTCACCTGAAATGGGGTCGGCCTGAAAAACGGCAACCGGAGGTGTATTATTCGGGTCAGCTGCCAACAAGACTGCCCCGTATGCATTGACTCTTCCATGACCAAAGCTATTGTCCCTCCCAAGAGTTCCCATATCAATGGCAGAGGAATACAATATGTTTTTTACTTCAGCGTCTGTCAGGTCGGGATTAACGGAAAGTACAAGGGCTGCCACACCGCTCACTACCGGGCAGGCTGCAGAGGTACCCGAAAATGAATTGGTATATTTGTCGTTGGGGTAGTTATTTGGATTTAACCCATTGTTATATCCAGGAGTACCGGTCAGGTCTATGGTGGTTACCCTTGCATTTCCATTGCCACTGGAGGGCGCTGCCAAGTCGAGTGCTGTACCTTTATTGCTATAAGCCGCAATCACGCCATTATTTCCAAAGGCACCAACTGCAATAACATTAGGGTTACGAGATGGATAGGCAGCACAATCGCTTCTTCCCTCATTCATTGAACAAAACACCAATATAGATCCCTTTCCACCCCTTCCTGTGGTGACCGCATATTCAATAGCAGCGTCAATGGCATCAATTTTAAAATTACAAGGCTGACCATTATAACCCCAAGAACTGCTGATAATATGTGCACCGTTGTCTGCAGCCCAAGTGTAAGCCGCAGCATAATCAGAAGCATCTTCTTCTCTTGTGAATATGTTGATGGGCTGGATTTTAACATTGGGAGCGACGCCCATGACCCCTATACCGTTATGCGAGGCGGCAACAATACCTGCGCAAGCTTGTCCGTGTTCATTTAATCCTGCAGGGTTATTCCCAGGCCTTCCGTTCTCCAAAGGCCTTGCAGGTGTAAAGCCATTGATCACATTTCCTAAATCCTCGTGTTCCTCTACCCCTGTATCCACCACAGCTACGATAATGTCAGCAGAACCTGTAGTGATACCCCATGCCTCGAGTGCATTGGAGTCGGCATCATTCAGTCCTGGAACTCCATTGATCAACTGCCCAGTATTGTGCATCTGAAACTGGTCAGAAAAGTAAGTATCGGCTACAAAAGTTTCGCGAAAGAGCGGATTGCCCTCAATACCGAAAAGTGGGTTATCAGAAGAACCATTTGCTTTTTTGTCTAAATCTTTTTCGTCTGTATGCTCGATTTCAGCATAAAAATCAGGGTGTGACCATGCTGCCAAGCCGCTTTCATAGATGAGGTTGGACAGGGTCAGGGTATTTTGCATATCTGCCACCTTTAAGATCACCATCTCATGGTCGGTCTTCAGATAAGCAGCCCGGTACTGCTTCATCAGTTGTTGCAGGTCTGAAATAGATTTCCCAGGCTTCAATTTTAACAAAACTTTGTTGGTCGGCCACAACTGCATTCCACCTTCCACCTGAAATGCAAAAGCGGAGCTTTCTATCTCACCGGTATTAGAGAAATAATTGGTGTTTAACTGTCTTGAAGTTACATTTTGACTGGCGTCAAACTTCAGAATTGCTCTCTTCTTGTTTGGCTGAACTTCGATTTTTTCCAAAGATTGCGAGGACCGCATGCCGGCCATTGTTCGCTGAACATTCGCATTTTCATTAAACTGGATAATCGTGGAAGATCTGTCTTCGATCAAAGGAATTTTTCCGCCCCCGCTATAAAAGTAGAGATCTTGTGCCCCAACACTCCCGATGCTGAAGAAGGTGATCAAGAAAATTCCAATCCAAAATGGGATATTCCGGAATGTCCGGATCAAGCAAAAATCAGAGTAGTTTTTTTTCATAAAGGGATAAAGTTTGCGGTTTGGGTATTTGGAAAATTAAATTTTTCAAAAGCTTATTATTTTCAATGGAATTTGATTTTCAGGTTTAATGAAGAATGAGTGGTACATTTCGTCTACTACATTCCATATTTTTCTAAAGAGGATTATTAATAGAAATTACATTCCAGTTACATTTTTCTGTAATTGAAATGGAAAATAGGGATAGTAAACTAAAAAATAGCGTAACTGCGGACGAACGACTCCAATTATTGTCCCAACTGATGGTTTTTTTACCCGAATGAATCTGAGGATCACGAGGCAGCTAAATGATAATCGAATTGACTGCGCTTAAGAGACAAAAAACCGATACTTCCAATGGAAAACTGAATCGGCCATTTGAGGGAATTGAGAAACCTTCAATAAAAAAAAGCTGCTGCCGAATAAATCAGCAACAGCGTTGGTCGATAAAAAATGTTCAATAAAGGGTAAATCTATAATGGGATTGATTTCAAATAAGTCTTTTTCTATTGTAACTCAGGTAAATATCGGGCTATCAAAGTCGGCAAAAAATACCCCAAAAGGAGTATATTTTGTTCATTTACGAAAAAATTTAAAACGAAAAAAATTCTATTCTCACAACCTCGGATAATCCTTGACCAAAGCCACCAATCCTGCCAGGTTTCTGACACCTAGTTTCCGGAAAATATTCTTGCGGTGTGTTTTGACGGTCAATGGACTAAGGTTCAGTTTGTCAGCTATCTCTGTGCTTTCATATTGGTTGATGATAAGTTGGATAATGTCCACTTCCCTTTTGGAAAGCTTATAGTGGTAGATCAGTTTTTCATAAAACCCCTTTCCTTCAGTATCAAAGGCTTCTTGGGAAGATTCTTTAAAGAACTTACCTCCATCCAAAATCACATGCACAGCATCCAAAAGCTCATTGAGCGATGAATCCTTTCCAATAAATCCATCTGCACCCAGCGTTTTGCAAAGAGCAATAGAGGACTCGGTATGATGCATGCTGATTACAAGTTTCTTGATTTGGGGATAGTCGCGGTGCAGGTGTCCAAGTAATTGGATCCCGTCCATTACAGGCATATTCAGGTCAAGAATCAAAATATCCGCTGTATTCCCATTTTCCAAAAATGAAAGAACTTCCTTTCCGTTTCGGCAATGGGCAATGACTTTTAAATTCTTGTCACTGCTGACCAAATTATCCAGACCTGAAGCGAACAACTCATGATCATCTGCAATGATTACTCTTTTACTCATGGGTTTTGGGTATAAGCAATAATGATGTGTGGGTTTGAATAATTTATTGGGATCCAAAATACAAACATGAGCCTAATAATCAAACACTTTTGGATTTTGAAACAAATCCATTTGGATGCGTCAACGGAATAAATTACTCTATAAATTTTCTTAAATGTAACCTGTGTAACAAATAAAAGATAAAAAAAGGGAGACTTTCGTCTCCCTTCCGTTGTCTTGCTAAGATTACTTGGTAACCTTATCTACTTCTCCCTTGGCTTTTCTAGCGAGCTTGTCTACTTCACCACTGACTTCACTTACCTTTTTGGTCAATCCTTCAAAAAACGAATTGATTTTGCCGGTGGCCTCGTCTAGGTATTCCCCGCTTTTCTTGGTGATTTTCTTTCTTGTATTTTCACCTTTGTCGGGCGCTATCAATATTCCGATCTGAACTCCGATCACTGCGCCTACCAATGCTCCTAAAATAAATTTTGTTGAACTCATAGCTATGTTTTATTTAAGTTGAAAATATGAATGTCCAGTTTTACTGAGCACATAAATTTAAACATTTATCATACCAAAGTATTTGAAATGCCTAATTAAAATACGATAAATAAACGATTACGTTCAATTTTTTAAAACTTGTTCAAACAATTTTTGAGACAAAGCAATTATTCTAAAACTAAAAAAATGAGCGGGTAATCGGTCTCGAACCGACGGCCTTCAGCTTGGGAAGCTGACGCTCTACCAACTGAGCTACACCCGCTTTTATACAAATCTAACAATCAATTTTCAAAGAGCAATACATCAAAACACTTAATCTTGAGGCCTAATTTGGGTTGGAAATCCGCTAACCATTCTTTCGGTTTTAGGCCTTGAAGTATTACCTCACACTGCTTCTGACCACAATTGTCCTCACAGGATTCAAAGGATCATTGCTGAAAATGGAGATGTGCTTGTGGTCTATTCCCCTCCTCCCCTTTGGATCAAATGTAAACTTGAGTTCTGTCGTTTCACCGGATTGGAGATCTTTTTTACCCAATTCAAGTTCCACACACTCACAGTTGACCGATACCTTCCTGATATTTAGAGCTTCTTGGCCCATATTGGTCAATGTAATGGACCGCGTGACTTTGTTATTGGCTGATATTTCTCTCAAGTCTATTTCCGCATTGGCTATCCCCAACTTGGGAACCCTGTTTTCCAGGCTTTTTGGCACAGGTTGAAAGTATTCATAGACCACCGACATCACCCTGATACCAAGATTCAAGTCATCCCGATCTAGCCCGATGCTGATGACTTCGTCAAAAAAGCCAAGGTCATTTTTGGCGGCACCATCATATGTCAATACCAAAAGTCCCCGCTGCGAAGGTTCCAATTGGGAAGGTTCCAAAGAAACAGCCATATAATTGGGGATTTTATCCTGAACCTCTTTGAAACCGATAGGACTGTTTCCAAAATTATAGACCTCCACGTATTTGACTTTCGGTTCATTGGTAAAAATATAGCCCATATTGACCGCTGTCAGTCTAAATCCCAAAGTTCCCACCCGGTGAGGAAAAGCCATTTCGTAATTTTCCGGAATCGGCATGTTGATTCCTTCCAAAAACAAAGTGTCTCCATAGATATCCAAATTGGTCCTGACGATAATGCCTTTGGAAAATTCCCCTCCTTTTTGGTCAGGGTCGAACTTTACTATGAGAGAAGCTATTTGCCCATTGGCCAGGGTATCCTTGGTATATTGGACGGTGGTACAGCCACAATCTGTAAAAATATCTGTGATATAGATGCTGTCTTGGTTTTCATTCAGTGCAAAAAACTCCGCTTCTACCGCTCCTTTTTCCTGCAATACCGCACCGATATCAATTTTTCTCTTTTCCCAAGTCAGCGTCTTTCTTTCAATTGTCTGGCCGACGAGAGGAAGGCTGCTGATTGTCAGCAGGATTAGACCCGATAGATACAACACTCTTTTTTTCATACGGGCAAATAACGATAAAAAACCAGCGAATTGTACCCTGATTTATTTATTTTGCGCCAAATTTTAAAACAATGGCAAGAGTACTGACAGGCATACAGAGTTCGGGCAAGCCCCATCTTGGAAACATATTGGGTGCAATCGTCCCTGCTATAGAGCTGACCAAAAGAGACAATAATGATTCTTATATATTCATTGCAGACCTGCATTCCCTGACCTCTATCAAGGACGGAAACCTCAGGAAAGAGAATACTTTGGCAGTGGCAGCAGCTTGGTTGGCTTTCGGCTTGGATATCAGCAAGACGGTTTTTTACAGACAATCGATGATCCCTGAAGTGACTGAACTGACTTGGTATCTGAGTTGCTTTACGCCCTACCCTATGCTTGCCAATGCACATAGCTTCAAAGACAAGTCGGACAGGTTGGCAGACGTGAATGCAGGTCTTTTTACCTATCCAGTGTTGATGGCTGCAGATATCTTACTTTATGGGGCGAATATTGTCCCTGTCGGAAAAGACCAACTACAGCATCTGGAAATTGCAAGGGACATCGCAACAACTTTCAATAATCGCGTGGATGAGGAAATCCTAGTCGTTCCTGAGGCCCGCATCAGTGAAGATGTGATGATCATTCCCGGAACTGATGGACAGAAGATGAGCAAGTCCTACAACAATTACATCGACATTTTCCTTCCTGAAAAGGAACTGAAAAAGAACATCAACTCCATCATCACCGACAGTACGCCTTTGGAAGAACCCAAGAACCCGGATACCTGCAACGTATTTAAGTTGTATTCTTTGGTAGCCAATGCAGACCAAACCGCCGCGCTGAGATCAAAGTACCTTGCGGGAAATTTTGGGTATGGTCACGCCAAGCAGGAGTTTATGACTTTGATTTTGGAAAAATACGCCGAAGAAAGAAAACTGTTCGATTACTTTATGAACCACACTTCTGAATTGGAAGCAAGACTTTCCGAAGGGGAAGCCAAAGCAAAAATCATCGCAAGAGGATATTTGAACAAAGTGAGAGAAAAGTTGGGATTTGGGGTGGTTGGTTAATGGTCCCGATAGCTATCTGGATGGTTAGTGGTTATTTGGTTTTAGGTCCCTGAGCTTGTCGAAGGGTTGGTTATTTGGTTATTTGATTAACTGATTAATTGACAACGGTCCACTGTCGACAGTCCACCAAGTTGAATTGGTTTGTTTGGCTGCTGAATTATAATTGGGTAATGAAAACTGATTCTGATATTAATGTGGCTGAATACTGACCACTGCGACTGAATACTGACCACTGTAAACTGCGCATTGCGACTGCCCACTGCGACTGAATACTGCCAACTGAACACTTCAAACTTCCCTACTTCCCTACTTCCCGACCTCCAAACTTCCCACTTTCTTTAACAACTGGAACACTCACCATTTACTTCTTACCTCCTACCAAATTCTTCGTACCTCGTACTTCAAACCTCGTACCTACTGATCACCTCCCCACCCAAAGGTCTTTCATGGATTTGCCGTTGATCTGCAAAATAAATCTAGCAGGATTTGGAACGAGGACAACCCTCACATCCATTTTGTCAAACTGCTCTGATTCGACCGGTACGCCTTCTTTTCCTTTGACTTCATACGTCACTTTGCCAAAAGAATCCGCAGCCAAAGGTGAATAGTTATTGGCCAAATAAGCGGAAGGCAAGAGCACGTCGTTGTCTGATTTCAACTGGTTGTAGATTTTTTCTAAAATCGACTCGAGCTCATCACCGAATTCTTCATTGAAGTCATCCTCCAAGTCATGGAGTTCTTCTTCGATGTCATCATAAGCCGCATCGGCATAGGAGATTTTACTCAAAGCGATTTTTTTCTCTACAAGGACTGAAAGATCCTGATCCAATTTTCTGAAATCCATGGCGTTTTTATTTTTAAAAGCACGAAGGTAAAAATTAAGATAAGGTTTTCAAAAATCTTATCGGCCAACATTTTTCAAAGCCAATTCCCCTCCGTTTGGATCGGCATTGTATTGGACAAATGATCCACCTGCATCCTTTTGGACCTCAAGAGTTTCGGTTTTCCCACCCTGAATGAAAGTGACTGACTTCCAATAAGTAGGGATGTAGGTCTTCATCGTTAATAATTGCCGGTACCAATACGGATCCAAATCCGACTCCAACTTTAAGGAAATCATATCTTTATTGACTGTCTTTGTCATGTTGGTATTCATCCTTTGCCTCATATATTGTGTCACATCCCTGAAAGGTGCCACCCAAACATCTTTGGATTTGCCGGCGATATATTCAAAGTAAGCCCTGATTCTGTCTTCAGGAATGGCTTCCCAACCGATACCTTCGATGCCGTGAAATACCAAAACCAACCAGGTATCTTCCCTTGTCAGGATGTCATCTACCCATGAATTCATAAGCTCAGGAGTTGTTTTAGAAAGCGGCCCACGCTGCCATTGGATGTATTCCTTACCATAATCCTGGGACGCGTCAAACTTCCCGGATCTGTTGATTTCCTCTAAATATGCTTCAGGCATCCTGTTTCTCAACGCAGGAAACATCTCCAAAGCATATTCCATAACCCTTTCATTTTCAGTTCCAAAAGGGCATTCGGCTGAAAAAAGCTGCTCTTTTCCCAATTCTCTTTCAATCTCATCCCGACAGGCTTCCAATTCAAACAACAGATTCTTTTCATCCAACACTGCTAGCCTTGGATGTGAAATCGTGTGTACCCCAAACTCATGGCCGTTATCAGCATACTTTCGGATCTCCTCCCAATCGATCATCTCACCATCAATAATTTTAGGATAAACAAGCTCTGTGACTTTCAATTCCCTAGCCTTGGCAAAACCTTCATCGAGAATTTTGCAGGCTTGCTCCACCCTTCCTTGTTCATAGGTGGAACCGGATCGGTCATGGTAAGACACGGCGCCCGGCATATCCAAAAAACGGATCAAAGAGGCTCTTTCAAAAATATTTTCTTCATTGGTAGGAATAGAGGCAGATTCGGCGATTATCACTTTTGGATCCCTTCCAAAAAACTGAGCCCGGGTTTGAGATGATGGGATTTCTCCAGTGTTGATATAAAAAGTCCCCTTCATCCCAAGTTCTTCCATGATCGGAAGGGCAACATGGAATTGGTTGTAAGTACCGTCATCATAGGTCAGGGAAATGGCTGCTTTTTTACCATCTGGCCATTTTAGGATTTCGGTTTTGAAAGCCTCTTCCTGACCGAATACTGACTGGAATTGGAACACCAAGATGATCAATGAAAGTAATCTTGGGCTTAATGTTTTGTTTTTGAGAATCATAGCATTTAAAATTAAAAAATAACTTTGCTGCCAGATCATATTTTTGATAATTGGTAAGAATGGGGTTAAATTTCAAAAAAATCAAAAACCATTTTTATGCAAAATTACAAGAACCACACCCGCAGTTTCGCAGTCCATAATTATGTTTTAATTCCATTGGCACTGGCATTTTTCATTTGGACAGTCGCGGATCTTATCCATTCCATGATGGGCGGTACTGATCTTCTTTATTCATTTTACCACCTGATCGCGGCCACAGTGCTGCTGCTGTTGCCTTTTGTAGCGAGATATTACGGACTCAAAAATCAGGACAGGATTATCCGGTTGGAGATGAGGTTCCGTTATTTTGAATTGACAGGTAAATCATTTAAAGAAAAAGAAAGCAAGTTGAGACTATCCCAAATCATTGCCTTGAGGTTTGCAGGTGATGAGGAATTTCTTCCCCTGATGGAAAAAGCCATCAAAGAAGATATGAAAGCAAAAGAGATCAAAATGGCAATCACCAATTGGCAGGAGGACAACAGACGTGTATAAATATTCATTGACGGTATTCCTGTTATTGGTAACAGCAACCGTTTTCGCCCAACAGACCGTGGAACAGGTAGCAGAAAAATTGGCACAGGAGCAACTTGATGCCTATAATAAAAGGGACATTGATGCTTTTGTAGCACCTTATGCCGATAATGTAAAAGTGTATAAATTCCCCAATGAGCTGTTATATGAAGGCAAAACGACCATGTACGACACGTATGGGCGGATGTTTGCACGGACTCCCGACCTGCATTGTCGCTTGGTCAACCGCATCGTCATGGGCAATACCGTGATCGATCAGGAAGAAGTCACCATTTCCAAAAAAGACCCTCCTATGAATGCCATCGCCATTTATAAAATCATAGACGGAAAAATTGCCGAGGTGTATTTTATCCAATAGATAGTTTTCAGTGGTCAGTATTCAGTTTTCAGTGATCAGTTTTCAGTGAACAGTTACCAGTCGCAGTTACCAGTCGCAGTTACCAGTAGACAGTAGAAGTGAGAAGTCGCAATAGTCAATAGGCAGTTGTAAAGCATATTAAGCCGACCACAATAACAAATGAAAGTATACGGGAAATGCAAAAATTGCAAAACTGAAATCAGTTACTCGACAAGTGCAAATACGAGAGTTGAGTTTGCAATACAAATTGGAGAAAAGAAAATTCTGAATTGCAAAAATTGCGGAATGAAAACGGAATTTCACATTGACGAATTATACAAGAAAGAATCAAAAATAGCTCAAATTGGAGCAGGACTAGTTTTTTTAATTGGAACACCATTAATGTTCTTTTTTGTAAATCCGATATTGATTGGTAGCCGAAATCATTATGTGATATATGTTGTCGGCGGATTTCTACTCATTCCTGTTATTGTGTACGGAATAATAAAAAAACAAGACCAGACAAGAGTGAACTCATTCAACCGAATTAGACTGAAAGGTAGAATTCATAATATTGGAAGAAAATAATACGTTTTACAACACCACCTTGGATACAGCGGGAGGTTTAGAGTAAATAAGATAATCAGGGAATTTAAGAATTTGGGCGTAGGTAGGAAGAGAAGTGGCCCGAATGCCTCAGTCTCCAAGCTGAATAACGTTGGTAGTTTGCAGTATTCACACAGAAATACAATGGGCAACAGTCAGTTTCCGGGTGAAGTGGTAAGTTCCAATTAGCAGTTAAGGCTCCTTCATAATTGCTTTCCCAATTCAAGCCGGTAGTCCTGCGACCGTGGACTCTTTTAACCTTCCAACTTCCCCAACCTTGAAACCTTTTAACCTTTTCTCATCAATCTTCCAATTTTGTAATTTTTCAATTTTAAAATTTCTCCAATCTTTCAATACACCCCTGCATCGCCCTGAACTGATGGTAATTGGCTTTCCAGATGTGTCCCTTATCTGCGGTTTTGAGTTCGGGCTGCTTTTCCAATCCTCCTGAATACCAATCTCCGTGCTCATGGTCGATGAGGTAATCCTGATTGTATTGCCACAGCTGCTCAAACTTCCCAAAGTAATCCCGTTCATCATTGGGAAAATATTCTGACATCAAAAGCAGGGTATTCATCCCCTCCGACTGTGCCCACCAGTTTTTGGTATCCTTGATAACCCTTGGTTTTTCTTCCCCCAAGAAATAATAGCCTTCATCAAAAAATCCCGCAAGGTCATTGTCCCAACCATAAAGCAAAGCATGGTCTACCATCTTTTTGGCTTTGGTCAATGTCACCTGATCATTTTCCCATCCCAACACATGCGAACTTTCCAAGATCAAATAAGCTGTCTCCACGTCATGTCCGTAGGAAACATGGTCCAAACCTTTGTGCTGCATGATGACTTCCTCGGATTGATCCTGAAAAGAGACAGGCGTCCAATCCGGTTGGAAAAAAAGGACGAGAGAACCATTCTCATTGGTAATGGTATCCCTGACGAGAAGCAGCATTTCCTCCAGCCTTTCTTTCAATATCGGGTCTTTCCAGACCATATATAATTCCGTAAATGCTTCCAACAAATGGATCGAACTGTTTTGGTCTTTAAAGCCAAGTTCTGAAGTGGAAGGCGTATCTGCAGGACGCACTACCGGAGTTCCCTCCTGATCCAAATGCTGGAAATATCCCTTATGCACCGGATCGTGGCTATGTTGATCCAACCATCTGAAAGCCTTGATCGCCATATCCAAACCTGCAGAATCGCCTGTTGCACCGAAATAGGCTGCCAAAGCATAAATGCCGAAGCTGTTCCCATAAGCGGTTTTATGAGGGGATTTGTCCAAAAGCGGCTTTCCTGACCGGCTGACCAATTGGTAAAAACCTCCTTTTTCTGAATCCCACATTTTGTCCCTCAGAAATTCAAAACCATGCTTAGCGCCGTCTGCGTAATGAGTTTGAGCAGGATACTTTTTGGTGGCTTTGGAATTGGACCAAAGGTGTCTTGCCTGCGTCACAATCATCTTTTCCTGACTGTCGTCTTTGAGCTGAAAGTCATAAGTGAAATTGCTGAAGTAGCCTCCCGAATCCAAGTCAATCGCTTTGGGATACCAGGTTTCTAAAAGATTTTCCCGAAGAGAAATCTCCATTTCATCGGCTAAGAGCTTGTATTTATTCTCTTCGATTTCTGATTTTTCGGTTTTTTGGCAGGAAGCAAGAAAAACAAGGGAAAGAAAAAAGAGGCTGATTTTCAGTTTCATAGGTTGGTTGTTTTAGGCAATCTTAAAAATAACACAAAATCTTTTTTGTTGAATACTTTTTTTGTTCTTAAAACTACTATCTTAAAAACGAAATCAGGTTTAATTGAAAACTCGAAAATCCCAACACATGAAAAATTTTGCGATTCTGCTTTTCCTTTGTTTAGGTTTCCAAAATATGATTTTGGCAAATGACAAAGAACTCAAAACTGAAATCAAAGAAGTAACAGTTTTCCTCAATGGTGCGCAGGTTTTTGAAACCGGTACGGTCCAACTGTCTGCCGGAGAAACCGTCCTCAAAATTGCAAACCGTTCCCCTTATTTGGATGAAAAAAGCCTTCAGGTCAAAGCCACGGGAGCATTTACCATCCTCTCCGTCAACCGGAGGCCAAACTTCCTGGAAAACAAAATCATTTCAAAAAATGACAGTCTTCAAGAGGTGTTGTCAGATGAAAGGCTGAAGCTTGAAAAATTAGCCGCAGAGGCAGATGTCCTTAAGGAAAAGTATTCTGTCCTGAACAACAATAAGAATCTGGGCGGACAGAATAACGGGCTCACAATGGCCCAACTCAAACAAGCCGTGGACTTTTTTGAAAAGGAAATGTCAGATATCAAAACCCGGGAAATCCAAAACAGGATGAACACCTCGGCCACCAAAAACAGGATCGAGCGGCTCGAAAAAACCTTGGATGAATCCCAAAATCAACCCATCACCCCCATCAGTGAGATCTATATCAAGGTGAGTGCCGAAAGACCGACAACTGCCAGTTTCTCGATTTCCTATCTCGTCGGCAATGCAGGATGGTTTCCAAAATATGACATCCGGGTACAGGATATCACCAAACCGCTCAATCTTAGCTATAAAGCGGAAGTATGGCAAAACACTGGAAACGATTGGAAGAATGTCAAACTCCGGTTTTCCAACGGTGAACCCAACCGAAGCGGAATCATGCCTGAATTACAAAAATGGGAATTGACTTATGCACGCAATACAGTATTCGACCGCATTGCAGCTTTTGTTCCGGTGGGTTCTGTAAGTGGTATTGTGAGAAGCAGTGAAGACGGACAGCCATTGCCCGGGGTTTCAGTTCTCATCAAGGGTTCTACCATCGGAACTACCACAGACATCAATGGCAGGTATGAACTGACGATCCCCAACAATTCCAGGCAAATCGTATTTAGTTTTGTAGGAATGACAATTCAGGAAAGGACTATATCCGGCTCAATTATGAATGTCACTTTGGATCCTGATTTCAATCAGTTGAGTGAGGTAGTGGTTACAGGATATAAGACTGAAAATAAGAAAACAATAAGAGGGGCTGTTTCTTCAGTTGAAACAAATATCCATACCCAACCAGAAGAATCTCAAATAATTGCCACCGTCATCAAAGAAAACCAAACCACTGTCGAGATTGAAGTCGAAAAACCATACAGCATAACATCCAACGGAGAAAAGCTTTTGGTCGATTTGAAGAAGTATGATTTGGATGCGATCTACGAGTACTACGCCATTCCCAAGATTGAAAAAGACGCATTTCTGATGGCCAAAATCACGGATTGGGAGAAATACAGTTTCCTTCAAGGTGAAGCAAACCTATATTTCGAAGAGACCTTTATCGGAAAGTCCATTTTGGAAGCAGGTGGATTGCAGGATACTTTGAGTATTTCTTTGGGAAGGGACAAAAGCATCGCCATCAGCAGGGAGAAAGTTGATCAATTCTCTCAGAAAAAAACCGTAGGCACCAACATCAATGAATCAAGAGGGTATCGGATCACCATCAAAAACAACAAGTCCCAAAAAATCAACCTGACTGTATTTGATCAGGTGCCGGTATCCATAGTCGGAGATGTCATTGTCAGCGTTGGGGAGCTTTCTCAGGGAATCAAAGAAGACCAAACCGGGATAATCACCTGGAAATTTGAATTGGCGCCGACCACCCAAAAACAAATTGAATTCCGATACGAAGTGAAGTACCCGAAAAAAGAGAGGGTAATTCTGGATTAATTTTTTATGAAATCAGGACAAAATCTTGTGGCATTCCGTCAAGTAAAAAGGACAGCTTTTCGGCTGTCCTTTTTGTCAAACCATAAATTGTTTTCCTTGATGAGATACAAGTTTATAGTGGTTACTTTTTTCGTTTTTTTCATCCAGATCCCGGAAGGTTTTGCCCAGGTCGGGATGATGGTGGGTACCAATTATTCCAATGTCAGGCATGATGGCCTTCTTGGAAAAACCCAGGGACAAATGAGCCTTCATCTTGGTGCCAATATCGAAGTGGTTCCGATCAGAGGAATCCCAAACTTAAGTCTGAGAACAGATTTAATATTGGTCCAAAAAGGCTATACCCCAAGACTTGACGGAAGCAGATATCGCGTCAATCTGGATTACGGAAGTTTTGCACCGATGGTCAAATATGCCATCGGAGAAGATTTCTCAATCCATTCCGGTGTGGAATTCAACAGGCTTATGGATTCAAATGTAGGCGACGAAATTACTTTTAGAAAAAACGAAAAAGCTGTGTTTTTTGGCGTGGATCTGTTCAACTCCAAGAGACTTTCATTCTATACAAGAGCTTCTTTCGGACTCACTCCTGTCCTTGATTATTATGACATTGACCCGATAGAGGGGATCCAAGGCAGGATTTCCGACCTATACACCACCACTATTATGCTTGGCATCCAATTAAACATCCACCATGAAAAAATCAGGTTTTAATTTGAGTGTCGCCTTTGCTTTGGCTTTTCTTATTTCTTCCTGTGACAGTTTTATTCCTGATCCAATAGATCCAAGGTTACCAGTCTACTCAGAATCCGGAAAAAACCAAGCCGGAGCAATGATCAACAATGAACCGTTTACTGACTTCCCGAAATCTGGACTTTTTGGTAAACTCTATTCAGGTTACATCTGGACCCTAGCCGATACTTCTCTTAATATTTCTTTCAATCTGGTAAATCAAAATAAGGCCAATACTTCATTTACAATTACTTTTTTCTTGGAAAAACTTACTCCGGAAGATTGGAAGGAAATGGAAAAGGATTTTGGTAAAAAATTCCGGTTTGAAAATCCAAACGTGAAAGGCACAATTACCACAAGTTCAAATAATGGGAATATTGAAAACAAAGCCACCTCAGGTCAGATTACAGTAAAATATATCCCCGGCGCAAAAGCCTTTGCCGGTACTTTTGGGTTTACGGCTCATGACCCTTCCGGAAAAAAATACGTAGTCCATTTTGGAAGATTCGATTATATTTTCGAACCCAATTGATTAAGGTTTAGGAATTCCCTTATCCAAAATCATATCTGAGGCCTTCTCCCCGATCATGATACAGGCAGCGTTTGTATTGCCGGAGATGATGGTGGGCATGATGGATGCATCCGCAATCCTAAGTCCGGAAATCCCCCTTACCTTCAGGTTTTCATCCACTACCGCCGTTTCATCCTGACCCATCTTGCAGGTGCCAACGGGATGGTAGAGCGTTTCCATATTTTTTTTGATATGTAAGATCAGGCTCTTTTCATCAAATTTGTTTGGCAAATAAACCCCTGACTCACTAAAATCCTTCAAGGGTGAATGTTCCATTACCGCCTTGGCTTTCAACATACCTTTGAGCAAAACATCCAAATCCCTTTTATCCGAAAGAAAATTAGGCTGAATCAAAGGTGCTTTCATTGGGTCTGATGATTTCAAACCTATAAACCCACGGCTTTCGGGTCGGATTAGGATCACCATGATACTAAAGCCGCTTTTGTAGGGGAAGGTCTTATAATCGTAAATGTCCGTACTGTAATCTTCTGCCACTGCAGATACCGCAAGGTGAAACTGCAGGTCAGGCCTGTCCAAATCCTCTTTTGATGTTAAAAAAGCATTGGCTGTCAAAGGTCCATTTCCTAAAGGCCCTTTTTTGAAAAGCAGGTATTTCAAAAGTGCCTTTCCCATCTGGATAGGCTTCAAGGTGTGGTTGTCGGTAAGAACCTTTGAAAATGAACTCACTCCCGACCAAACATGGTCAATCAGGTTTTGACCTACACCGGGAAGATGGAGCGTGGAAGCGATGCCAAATTTGGTGAGGTAATCCTTGTCTCCGATCCCCGACAGCATCAAAATCTGCGGTGACTTTATGGCACCGGCACTTAGGACAACTTCTTTGGCTGCTCCGATTTGTTCTTTCTCTCCTTTTGCATTGATGACCTCCACGCCTGTCGCTTTTAGATTTTGGATCAGGATTTTGGTGACATTGCAACCTGTTTTGACCATCAGGTTTTTTCTGTGTAAAACAGGTTTGAGGAAGGCTGTTGCTGTGCTTTGCCTTTGGTTATTTTTGATGTTGAACTGAAGCATAGATGCCCCAATTTGCTCGGTACCGTTGTATTCTTCATTATGGGGAATGCCTACTTTTTCACAAGCTTCGATAAAACTATGCCCAAGGTCATGCGGCTGTCTTGAGTAAGCAATATTTAACGGACCATTTTTCCCATAATATTCCCCGGTAAAATCTTCGTTATGTTCCGATTTTTTGAAGTAGGGCAACACATCCTGATAAGCCCATCCTTTATTTCCCAAGGCTTCCCATTCATCAAAATCAAGTCTGTTTCCCCTGACATAAGCCATCGCATTGGTGCTGCTGCTTCCTCCGAGTACTTTTCCCCTAGGCACAAAAAGTCTCTTTCCATCCACATGGTCCTGTGGTTCTGTCCAAAAAGCCCAATCCACTTCTGACCGGTGCAGTTTGGTATATCCACCGGGAATATGAATCTCGGGCTTGGTGTCCTTTTTTCCTGCCTCAATGAGCAGAACCGTGTTTTTTGGGTCTTCAGATAGCCTGTTGGCCAAAACACATCCTGCCGAACCTGCGCCGATAATGATATAGTCGAATAGCATTTGGGTAAAATTTGGGTTTATTGGATTAAAATGAAAAAGGATGCGAACTCCTCAAAGCACCGCATCCTTTTTGTTCTTCGGATTTACATATCAGGCCGAAATTGTTTTTTCATGCATTTCCTTAATTTTCCTACGGAGGATTTTACCCACATTGGATTTTGGAAGTTCATCGGCGAAGTACACTTCCCTCGGAACTTTGTAATTGGTCAGACTTTCTTTGGAAAGGGCAATGATTTCGTCAGCAGTGACCGATTTGTCTTTTGCCACGACATAAGCCACCACTTTTTCATTGGACTTGGGATCAGGCATACCGATGACTCCAACTTCAATTACTTTTGGGTGCAAGGCGATGGCATTTTCAACTTCGTTTGGATAGACATTGAATCCTGATACAAGGATCATTTCTTTTTTCCTGTCTACTATCTTTACATATCCATCTTCATCCAAAATGCCGATATCTCCGGTTTTGAACCATTCGCCGTCCATGACTTTGGCTGTTTCTTCAGGCCTGTTCCAATAGCCTTTCATGACCTGCGGTCCTTTGATGCAGATTTCACCACGGTGGCCGATTCCTACATCTTTGCCTTCATCATCGATAATCTTGACATCAGTATTGGGCAAAGGAATCCCGATTGTCCCGATTCTCTCTGTTCCATCTATCGGATTACAGGTCGCTACCGGTGAAGTTTCTGTCAATCCATACCCTTCAGCCAATGGTACTCCGGTGATTTTTTCCCACTTTTTGGCTGTGGCTTCCTGAACCGCCATGCCGCCACCGACTGCCACTTTGAGTGTTGAGAAGTCGAGATTTGCAAAACCCTCCGCATTCATCATCCCATTAAACAAGGTGTTGACACCGGTGATTACAGTGAATTTCACTTTTCCGAGTTCCTTCATGAATCCCGGCATATCCCTTGGATTGGTGATGAGGACATTGTGGGCACCGATCTTCATCATCGCGAGGCAGTTGACTGTCAGCGCAAAAATATGGTAAAGGGGAAGCGCGGTAATAACGATTTCCTCCCTTTCCTTCAATTTTGGTTTCATCCACTCTGATATCTGCTGCATGTTCGCGCAGATATTTCCATGGGTAAGTTCAGCACCTTTGGACACGCCTGTGGTTCCTCCGGTATATTGCAGAAAAGCAGCATCTTTCAAGGTCATCTCTTCCCTTTTGTAGCTGCTTCCCGCGCCAAGAGACATTACCTTTTTCCAGCTTATGGCTTTTGGAAGATTGTAAGCAGGCACCATTTTTTTGACATATTTGACCACAAGGTTTACGATGGTTCCTTTGAGTCCCCCAAGCATGTCTCCGAGTTCGGTGACAATGACATGTTTGGTTTCAATTTCTTCGTAGATTTTTTCAAGATTACAGGCGAAATTCGCCAAAATCACTATCGCTGAAGCGCCGGAGTCATTAAACTGATGCTTCATTTCGGTCGGCGTGTACAAGGGATTGGTATTGACTACCACCATTCCTGCTCTCAAAATCCCAAACATCGCCACAGGATATTGCAGACAGTTGGGCATCTGAATCGCGATCCTGTCTCCTTTTTTCAGCTTCAGGTGATTTTGCAGATAAGACGCGAAGTCTTTGGACAGCTTGTCCACTTCATTGAAAGTGATGGTCTTGCCCATACATTCGTAGGCCACGGAGGAACCGAATTTTTTGACACTTTCTTCAAAAAGGTTGACAACAGAACTGTATTCCTGAACATCGATGTCGGTTTTGACATTCTTTGGATAAAACTTATACCATGGGAAATTATGCATAGTAGGGTATCTATTTTGGGTTGAATTTGAGTTTGGGAAATATACAGTACTAAATATAAAATATTAATTTTTGGAAAAAAATAAAGCCAATTTCCTTTGACTGAAATTGGCTCCAACTCAAAACTTTTTTGTTTTCATTGCAAAATTTTCCTTGCAATCAGCTCCTTCATAATCTCATTGGTTCCGGCATAAATCCGCTGCACCCTTGCGTCAGCAAAAGCCCTTGCCACCGAATAATCCCACATATATCCATATCCCCCATGCAGTTGTACGCATTCATCTGAGACAGTACATTGAAGCTCGGTCAGAAGAAATTTGGCTGAGGAAGCCATTGCTCCATCGACTTTCTTTTGGTTGTGCAGCATCACCAACTGATCGGCATAGATCCTTCCCTGCTCGAGTTTAGCTCCCATTTCAGCGAGTTTGAACCTGGTGTTCTGAAAATCAGAAACCATTTTGCCAAATGCAGGTCGGTTTTTGACATAGTCCACTGTGGAGATAAAAGTCGATTCTGCCAAAGCTATTGCCGCCAACCCCACGATCAAACGCTCCTGCGCCAACTCCGTCATCAGGTATTTGAATCCTTCGCCGACATTGCCGAGGAGGTTTTCTTTTGGAACTTTCACATCTTCAAAAAACAGTTCGCAGGTATCCTGAGCATGCAAACCCACTTTGTCAAAAGGAACACCTTTGGAAAATCCGGCCATGTCCCTATCCATGATGAAAAGACTGATTCCCTTTGCTCCTTTGCTCGGATCTGTTTTGGCGGCCACGACCACCACATCACAGAGAAAACCATTGGTGATGAAAGTCTTGGAACCGTTGATCAGGTAATGGTCTCCCCTATCTTCCGCCGTTGCCCGGATCGACTGCAGGTCCGAACCGGCACCCGGCTCGGTCATGGCAATCGCAGATATTAAATCTCCGCTGATCATTCCTGGGATGTATTTGGATTTTGCGGCTTCGGTTCCGTAATGGTGGATGTAAGGAAAGACGATATCGCTGTGGAGCGGATAGCCTATCGCAGGACCTGAGCAACCCGAAAGTCCCAATTCTTCGATGAAAACGGCATTGTATCTGAAATCCTGGATTTCCAAACCTCCATATTGCTCCGGAGCTTGGAGACAGAGAAAACCGTTTTCACCCAATTTCTTCCAGGACTCGCGGGTCACCTGCTTGTCTTTTTCCCATTGGGCATTGTTGGGTGTAATTTCTTTGGCAATAAAATCTCGGAGCGAGTGACGGAACATGTCATGCTCTTCTGTAAAAATTGTTCGGGGTACTGAATACATGAGAATTTGGGTTTATACGATTTGATTATCCGCAATAGACAAGTAAGATAAATTTATAGCCTCGAGGATTGCGGATAATTGTCCATGGTCCACAGTCCATAGTCGACTTCCGGGCAAAACTTTTTTGACTACTTGGATTATTTAGGATAAAATTTTTAAATATATCCAACAATTTAAATGAGAAGGATATAACAAAGTTTAAAATTAATCAAAAATTTACCTTGAAACGGAATTTTTTGGGAGGGGGTTTATAGGAAGGTTAAATCTCACGCAGAGACCCAAAGAAAAAGAGAAAAAATGATTACCATAATATCATCAATGTGATCTATCTGTCTATGTGGTAAACCTTTGCGTCCATTGCGGTATAGATCTACCACCGAGAGCCCAGAGTCCACAGAGAAGAATTCTCATATTTTTTCTCTGTGTCCTAGTGAATCTCTCTATGGTTTATTGCAGCCAATCGGCCCTGAAAGGGCGAAAGATGCCAAGAGATTGTTCCGCCCCGTCAGGGCTAACCAAATTCAATCCACCCTTATGAGGATGGGCTGCACCCATCCGTTTGTTATACCGCCCTTTCAGGGCTTAAACCAGGAAAAACAAATATATTTTTATCTCAGTGCTCTCTGCGCCATCTGTGAAGATTGCTTAAACTCCATTGTGCCCTTAGCGAAAACCTTAAAACATTAAAGAAATTAATTTTACCTCAGAAGACCCAAAGTCCACAGAGAAGAATTCTCATATTTTTTCTCTGTGCCCTCTGCGCCCTCTGTGGTAAAAAAGAATCAATTCCAAGGTTTTCTTGGCAGTTTTTCGTCCCGTTGAGCGGTGTTATAGACCATTGCCGCAATGATGACCGCCGCCTGCGTCATGTCCGCAAACTGCATTCTTTCATACAAATCCATATTGGTATGGTACCCCTTGCCGTAATCAATTGGATCTTGAATAAACTGGAATCCAGGTACTCCCACCGCCTCAAAAGCAACGTGGTCTGTTGAACCTGTATTTCTCCTCGTGATCGTATTGGCACCAAGTTCATGGAAAGGCTCAAACCACTTCTCGAAAATCGGAACCACCATGTCATTTCCCTCCACGTAGATGCCACGGATTTTCCCTGAACCGTTATCTAAATTGTAGTAAGCGGAGATTTTATCCCATTCAGCCTTTTTCTCTTTGGATGTTCTGTCGGCTACATACTTTTGGACATATCCTCTTGAGCCGAATAATCCCTGTTCTTCCTCTCCCCAAATCGCAATGCGGATGGTACGCTTCGGTTGTACATTCAGCGCTTTCAAAATTCTGATCGCCTCCATCATCACAGCCACTCCGGCGGCATTGTCATTGGCGCCTGTTCCGGCATGCCAACTGTCAATATGCGCACCAAGCATTACGATTTCGGCTTTGAGGTTCTTGTCAGTTCCGGGGATTTCAGCCAATACATTGTAGCCTTTGTAATCATCGTCCAACCATTCCACTTCGATTTCGGCTTCAATGCTGACCGATTTTCCGTTTTTTAACAACCTGTAAATCCTGCCATAATGCTCTGCTGCAATTTCCATTTCTGGAACGGTGGGTTTCTTATCTGTGCTGTATGATCCTGCTCTTGTATGGAATACTGTACCGAAGCTTCCCCTTGTCCCGGTAAGCCTCAACCCAACCTCTTCTTCCAAAAGGAATGCTGTTAGCTTTTGGTCAAGGTCACGCTGGGCACGCATCTGGGCCAACACTTCGGGTGTATAGCGGGCATTATTGCCACCGATATTGATGGTCTTTCTGTCTTCCAATTCTTGGTCAGTCCATCTTTTGGCTTCTGCTTCGAAAGCAGGATTGAACGTCAGTGTCGCAGGTGCCATGACTACTTTACCTTTGAGCTTGCCTTTGTATTTGTCAAAATCAGCATCGGAATTGATTTCAAGTAAGGTTACCTCAGATTCCACCAATCCTTTGGTCCCATCTGTCCAGGCCTTTGGATAGCCGATCACTTGGGCATAATAAGGCAACTTCATCGCGATGTAGGATTTCTTCACATTCCATCCCCTGCCAAATTCCCCATAGGAATCGATTTTGACATTGGAAAGTCCCCACTCTTGGAATTTCTCTGAAGTCCAAGCCCTTGCATTTCGTAAGTTGGAGGATCCTGAAAGCCTTGGTCCTAGGTAATCCGTCAGGTGGAAGGAAATGTCCTGAATTTGGGATTTGTTGATGCCTTCAGTTTTGATGCGGTGCATCATCTCGAGGTCAACTTGCTCCTGCGCCCATATTTGGCCAATGAACAGTAAAAAAGCGAGGGATAAAATGGTAAGTCTGTATTTTGGATTCATAATTTAAGAGATTGAATTTTAAGTTTGGTTGTTAAGTTGGATGTCCGATGACCGGTGTAACGGTTGTTTCTTTAATTCAGAAACCAAAAATGTAAAAAAATCCAAAATGGTACTTGCCATCAATGTAATATTCTAAATTCGTCTCAAATACATTTTCATGATTTTACAGATTCCTTTAAATCCCCTTCAAGAAAAATACCTTAGAAAGTCCGGCCTCCTCTTTCCCGATGAACAAATCCTCGAATACAGCAAAGCAGGTGAAGGAAATATGAATGTGGTCGTCAGGCTTAAAACTGAAGACCGCAGCCTCATCCTCAAGCAATCCCGGCCTTTTGTCAACAAATACCCAACAATTCCCGCTCCCTTGGGCAGGATTTTTATCGAAGACGATTACTATCGGATCATCAATTTACATGAATTTCTTTCCGGATTTTCCCCAAAAATCATCCTTCGGGACAAAAAAAACCACCTCGTTGCCATGGATGACCTCGGTATCGGTGCAGACTTTATAGGTATTTACAGTAAGAAAATCAACCTTTCACCGGATGAAATAGCCACCCTCCCAGAATATCTTCTTTCTCTCCATAAACTAGAAATCCGAAATTTTCCGGACAACATGGACATGAAAAAGCTCAACCATGAGCATATTTTTTTCTACCCTTTTATGGAGTTCAATGGTTTTGACCTCGACAGCATACAGCCCGGATTGCAGTCAATGTCCATGAAATTCAAAACTGACCTTGCCCTTAAAAATGCTGTCAAAGCATTGGGTAAAAGGTACCTTCAGAAAGGAAAACACCTCCTCCACGGGGATTTTTATCCCGGAAGTTGGATCAGGGTAAATTCGGGACTGAAGGTAATCGATCCAGAATTTGCATTTATGGGAGATGTCGAATTTGACCTTGGAGTTTTGATCGCTCATCTCAAAATGGCCAAAACCAACCCGGAAACCATCCAAAACATCCTTGGCCGTTATACTTCTAAATCACCTATAGATGAAAAACTGCTCCACCAATATACCGGAACAGAAATCCTCCGAAGGCTTATCGGTTTGGCACAACTCCCCTTGGCACTGACCTTGAAAGAAAAATCCGCTTTGGCTGATGAAGCCTCAAAATTGATTCTAAAACCATGAAAAAAAATATATGTACAGTCCTAATGCTCGCCTTATTGGGTCTTGCCATTTCCTGCAAAAGCCCTGAAACCAACACCGACATCCCGGAAGAGGAGATCAAGCCGCTGACACTTACAGACGAAGAACTCCAAGACAAAGTATTGGGAATGCTCGTGGGTTCGGCGATCGGAGATGCCATGGGCGCACCAACAGAAATGTGGTCACGGGAAAAGATCAGCGCAGAATATGGTTTTGTACAGGACTTGGACTCCATGGTGAGGGAAGTATCACCTGAGGGAATATGGAAGGCAAACCTACCAGCCGGCGGTACCACTGACGATACAAGATGGAAGAAACTCGCCTTCGAATACCTTGCAGGAGAAAATCCAAAATCACTCGATCCAAAACAGTTCGCCTCTCATATCCTGGCTCAATTTGACGGGTATCTCGCTGAATACAAAACCATCGAAAGCGAAAATGCCGAACCCTTTGAAGCAAATTCCCTCAAAGTCGGTTGGCTGCAGGAATGGGCAAAAGCCGCTCGCCCCTATGTCAAAAATGACCTCAACGGCTATCAGATCGGACTCAGTACTTTCTATGGCGGGGAAATGGTCTGTGCAGGATTGCTCTATGCGCCTGCGATCGGGGCGTTTTTTCCTGAAAACCCCGAAAAAGCCTATTCTGAAGCCTTCAAATTGGCATTGTTTGATATCGGCTATGCGAAAGATATCACGGCACTTTCCGCAGCAATGACCTCAGCCGCAATGAAAAAAGAGGCAACCCAAGCCGACGTCCTCGACGTGCTGAGGTCAGTCGATCCGGAGCAATATTATGGGGCAAGGTTGGTAGGAAGAAGTTCTTACAGGATCCTGCAGACTGCCCTGCAGATCGTGCAGGAAGCCAAAGCCATCAACGAAGCCAAGGTCACCACCGAAGAGGAAAGGATCGCAAACGTCCAAAAATGGACCCCCGAGTACCTTCAGCCTGCCTTCGAAAAACTCGACCAACACCTTCAAGACATGCCTTTCCATGCAGGAGAAATACACCTTCAGGTCCTCACAGCCTTGATTTTTGCGGATTTTGATTTTGAGAAAACACTCATCTTCCTTGTCAACTATGGCAGGGACAACGACACCACAGCAGCCATCGCCGGAGGAATTTTGGGAGCATATTATGGTTTCGACCGACTTCCCGAACAGATGAAAAACCAAGTTCTCGAGGTCAATAAAAGAGAACTCGACATCGACTTGGTGGAATTGTCGGAGAATATGACTGAGAATTTATTGAGGAGGTATAAGTGAGTGGGTTAAGGGTTATTTGGTTAATTGGTTAATTGGTTAATGGTTAATTGGTTATCTGAAGCCTTGTTTAAAGAAACATTTTAAATAAAATACACGTGTAAAAAATTTAGTATTGACACGTGTAAATTTTATTGCTAAATTGGTATTTAAATTCAAAGCTATGAATACGAAACTGACGCTAACTATTGAGAAATCAGTCATTGAAAACGCCAAAAAGTACGCCCGAATAAAGGAAAGGAGTCTCTCGGATTTGATTGAAAACTACCTGAAGGCCTTGACCAATGAAGAACCTTTGCCTGAAAATGAATTGACTCCGATTGTCAAATCTTTGAAAGGATCATTTAAAATGCCGGAAAATTTCGATTATAAGAAAGAATTAACAGACCGCCTATCTGAAAAATATTTGTAATGGATACGGTTTTAATAGATACAGATGTTATCCTGGATTTCTTTTTTGACAGAAAACCATTTTCAGAAGAAGCATCGAGACTTTTGAGTTTATGTGAAAAAGGAGAAGTCAAAGGTTTTGTTACTTCTATCATGTTGAGCAATGTCTATTATTTATTGCGGAAAACAGCAAATCATGAAAAGGTGATTGAAAATCTAAAAATGCTGATGAACATCATTGATGTCACCACAACAAACAAAAATACTGTCATTCAGGCACTTAACTCTGAATTCAAAGATTTTGAGGATGCACTTCAGAATTTCTCTGCCATAAATGAAAAAGAAATCAAAGTCATCATTACCAGAAATATTAAAGATTATAAATCGAGCACTTTATCCATAATGACCCCGGATTCTTATCTGAAATCAGCCAAATAGAAAGGTCAATTTGAAATCATAAGTCTCTTTGGGGCTCTAATGTTTCTTTAAAAAAATGAAAAGAAAACCTACATTCAAATGGCTTCTCTGCTTACTGACCTACCTTGTCTTTGGAGCGCTTTCTGCCAATAGTCAAACGAATGTGGCAATAACGATAGATGATGTACCAAACACCCGGCAGTTTAAAACGGATAATTTTCAATCTCAATTACTCGATAAACTGGATTCATTCAGTATTCCGGTTGCTGTTTTTATCAATGAAGGATTGCTCTATAAAACTGATTCAATTACCAGAAATTTTGAACTCTTGATTGATTGGGCAAAAAAGGATTTTGTTACTCTTGGTAACCACACGTTTAGCCATCCTAGGTATTCAGATGTGGGGTTTGAACCATTCAAGGCAGATGTTGAAAAAGGTGAATTCATCAGCCGGGAGCTCGCAGGCAAATACAATAAACCACTTCAATATTTTCGCTTCCCATTCAATGATTTAGGGAAAGATTCCGTCCAACAAATTTTGATTCACAGCTTTCTCAGGGAAAAAAAGTACATCAGCACTCCTTTCACAGTGGAAAGTTCTGATTGGATGTTCAATTATATCTATGAGTATTATCTTTCACATTCTGAACCAGAAAAGGCAAAGGAAATCGGTGATTTATATGTTTCCAAAACCATAGATTATTTCCATTTTTTTGATTCCCTTTCTTTAGAAAAATATGGAAGGAAAGTAAACCAAATCTTTCTTTGTCATGATAATGCTTTGAACTCTAAATACCTTGGTGAAATCGTCCGGAAGTTAAAAGAGGAAAACTACAATTTCATCAGTCTGGAAACCGCTTTGCAAGACACTGTTTATCTCCAAGAAAATCAGTATTACCAAAAATGGGGAGTTTCTTGGTTCTACAGGTGGATGCCTGTGCAGCAGGAAAGAACCCGTTGGATGAGATTAGAACCAGATTTGAGTCTAATTGAATCATTATACCGAGAATTATTGGATAAAGAATAGAGAAATGGAAAAGCCCTTCTTTCTCCCTATTGAAAAATCCCTGTTCAAACCAAATCCCATAAAAATCAATTGACCAAACAGAATCCATCCTGATAGCCAAATATCATGTTTTGATAAAAAAAAGCCCTGAAGAATTAACTCCAGGGCTTCGGTTTACAATAGTGGTTAAGTTTACAAGAAAAGGGTTTTTGTTCTTCCGGTCGCGTCAGTGACTTTCAATGACACTTCATTGGTATTCAGGTTTTTTAAGTGATAGACTTTGGAAAAAGCTTCGGCTTGGTCGATTTTTTCAGAAAAAATGGATCTTCCGTTTTGGTCTAAAATTTCAACTTTTGTTCCGGGTTCTTCCAATCCGATCACTGCCAATCTGAAAGAATTTTCGTCTATGCTTTTGCCGTAGGCCATCAAAGGAAGCGGTGCAGGTGCCTCTTTGGTTTCTACTGTGTAGATCATCTTCTCAGCACTTGGCTCTTTGATATTGCTTTCGATCGAGATTTGATATTCTCCGGCCGGCAGTTGCGAAAGATCATATGGAACCTGCATGTCTTCTTTTACCTTCACATATTGCTGGTGAAGCTTGTGGCCTTCACAGTCTAGGACTTCGAGTTTGACTTTGCCCAAACCTTCTTTTAGGGAGATGGCTACTTTTTTGTCTTTGGAACGTACAGAAGACAACTCTTCGATTCCTTCATTTGATGCTTTTACAATGCTGGCTACACCTAGTGTGGCGGCTAATGCGAGTGTGAGTAATTTTTTCATTTTGTGTGGTTGTTTATAAGTTGGTATGATCCCTTATCCATCTTCTGTTCCAATTTTATTTTGGTAGTGACCGTGCCGGTTTTCAGGTTAAATAATTTTAACCCAAACGTTAAAAATTTAACATTCAATCGGTTGCGAATAAGGCGATGAAAGCTAAAAACTGTATTGTCCTGATACAATTGACCAAGAAAGTGTCCTGTTTCGAAACAGATTTTGGCAAAAAACTAAGTTTACCACTTTGCCAAAGGTTGCATGAGGCTGGAAATATTAACCTAATTTAATTTTGAAAAATTTTTAGAAAATTCTTTTAGCAAAAATCAAATAAAAAAACCTGTACGGTTTTGTACAGGTTCCGTTCTACATCGGTCAAGAAAAGCGTACATACAAGCGATTACAATTCTGATTTGATGATTTTGACCCTTTCGGAAATGGTCATGTTGCTTATATCGAGGTTTTCGGAAGTGGCTTTGAGAAATTCCAAAACTGCTCCCTCGTGGTCGGTCGATGCGCCTTCTTTGACAGTCACATAGCGCATCGTGGTCCAAAGGACAGTTTTGAGCTCCTTCTGTGTGTCATCGGTCATGTAGTATTCGACGACGATGGTGTTGTGGTTGTACCAAAGCAGACGGCTCATGATTCGGACCCACTCTCCTACTTTGGCCGGTCGGACATAGGAGATGTTGTGGTTATAAACCACCCAAGCTGATTTATACTTCCGGATAAAATCGATCACTTCGACACCGTAGAGCTTCGGAACCTGATCTTCCCGTGCATTGAAAAAATAATCAAAGTATTTGGCGTTGTTAAGGTGCTGGAGCGGGTCGCAATCCTGAAACCTGATGACCACACGGCTTTCGGTTTCCTTTGGATAGTGCTTTTCTGGATTAAATTCAAACATGTGGATATTGGTTAATGGTTATTTGGTTTTAGGTCCCTGAGCTTGTCGAAGGGTTGGTTAATTGTCATTCGAGACCTGAATTAAAATCCATTAAACCACGACCTCTTAGCCAATATCAATGAATATCCAATATCAATAAATATCAACTAACAATGAACCTCTAAATTTCAACGAATCCTCAATATCAATCAATATCAAAAAAAAACTACCACCAGCCTTCATTTTTATACATTTTCTTTTTGGAGGCTTTCTCACGGTTATAGAGCCTGAGGTATTGGGCATCCAAATGCCGGACACGGTATCCAAGCAAATGAAACAGCGGCTTGGTCATATATTTGGCTATTTTGAGGTCAACAAGCAGAATTTCCTTGTCCCTATGTTCCCACTTCACTCCGGGGAGTAAAGTAAAGATGTTGTCGATTTTGATTTTCCTTAGAAAAGCGGATAGCCTCAACACCCAGATCGGAATCTTGCGGATGATAAAAAATCCATCACTTCCTTGATTTTGGTAAAGGGGCATAAACAGCCTACCCCCAAATGCCGCATAGACCGGCTGAGCATTGTTGGTTGCCAAATGGGTTCCTTTATTGATTTTTTGAAAACTCTCAAATCCCGGCAGCATTTTAAACACATCCATTCCGATGATCCTGTGAAGGTGTACCACTTCAAATATATCCCTTACTGCGGCAGCTGATTTCTCCAATTGTTTCACATGGCTGGAATATTTCTCAACATCGAGTTTGCCGAGGGACCTTGCCGACACCAAAGTCATGTAGGTAAATGCTACACTGTTGCTCACTGCTTCAGGATCCTGATGTTGTCCGGATTCAAAACCAATGGCAACATATCCCAACTGATTGATATAGCTTAGCAGAGGTCCTTCGAGAAATTCTTCAATACCGAGGACTACGGGAACGGGAAATTGCAAGGCAAACTTCCTGTTGATCATTGAGTCATTGATGGTGATGAAAGGAAGAGTCTTGCTCGATGTGGTATGGTAATCGATAAAATAAAAGGGACCTTTTTCTGTTTGGATGATTTTTTTCAGCAAATCCAAAAGTTCTAGAAGTTCTTTTTCTTCTTCCAAAAGAATTTTTTTGTTTGCGACCATTTTGATATTTGACTTGGTCCAAAGTCTGTTGAGGTCAATATCCAAAAACCTTTTGCCTTGGGATAGCGCTTTGAGATTTCCCACTATCCCATAGATCGTTCCTCTGAGGTTATCCTCCTTTGTGGAAAGGTCTTCAAATACCTTTTTCATTGCCACGAGTCCGGCAGGTTCGTTGCCATGAATACCGGCAAAAAACAGGATAGTAGGCCCGGGCTTTGCCCCTTTCAATTTACGGATAACCCTACTGACAGGCATATCAATTTTGGAGTGTGACGTTTGGGTATCAATCATAGGTCATTTGAAGTCAAAATCCCAATTAGTTTGTTTTCTCGCACCACAGGCAATGCATGTATCTTGTGCCGGTCCATCAATTCTTTGGCTTCATCCACAGTACTGTCCTGTCCGATGGTGATCAATTCGGTTTTCATCAGGGATTTGACTGTTGCTTGGGTAGCATTGCCTTTTTCAAAAAGAAGCTGGACATCAACCCAAGACAAAATCCCGAGGAGTTCCTTGTCGCCTTTGATGACGGGCATGTGGTGGATATTTTTCCATTTCATCATATGGGCGACCAATTCGATCGAATCTTTTTCCTCTACCGAAAATATGTCCGTACTCATGACATGGTGAACTTTTTTGGTGATGTTAAACTGCGACATTGCTTCAGGCGGAAGGATTTCCCATTCAGACACCGGCTTTTTACTTTCTTGGTTGAGGTATAAGTTGGCCGTCAACACCTGAACGGCAGCATCGGGTTTTTTGGTAGTAAGGAGATTCCTGTAGCTTTTGCTGATCCATTCAGATCCGTTGTGGGCATTGATACGGTTTTGGATGACAGTAAGGTACTTATCTATATCGCCTTCAGAAATTCTGACTTTTCTCAAACCTTCCTTCGCCATAGGTAAAAACACTTCTGACAACAATTTTTGGGCGGAATACAATTTCCCTTCCCAATGAAACTGCACTGCCATGCCGTACCTTGCTGCTGCCAAAAAATTGGATTTTACATCTTTAAAATCCATAGTCCTGTGGATCTCCTTGTATTTCTCAGGTCTTCCTTTCATCAGTCCAACCCAAAAAGCCATATTGGCAATCTGATCAATGACCGTAGGACCCGAAGGAATATACCGGCATTCGATCCTGAGGTGAGGCTTTCCATCTCCCACTCCGAAGCAGGCGCGGTTCCACCTATACACCGTTCCGTTGTGAAGGCAAAGGGCTTTTAACTTAGGAATTTCTCCCCTTTCGAGGAGGTCCACGCTGTCATCTTCAAAGTCTGCTGTCAGGATACTTCTAAATCTTGCAATATTATCTTTGAATACATCCGAAATGGAACCTGTCTGCCATTTGCTTTCAAAACTTACCCTCGGTTGGTTTTCATTGAGCAAAAAGGAATTGGTCCTGACATCCACACTTTGGGTAAAAAGGGCAATCCTTGTTTCACTCCAAAGCTCTTTTCCAAAAAGCAGTGGAGAATTACAGCAGGCCGCCAACACAGGCCCTGTGATGGCCTGAGACCAATTAAACATCTCTACAAACTCCTCAGGATCCAACTGCAGGTGCATCTGAAAACTCGTATTGCACCCCTCCAACATCACAGAATCGTGGAGCATTGTCACCTCATCCACTCCTTTGATATGGATACTGAAGTCCTGTCCCCGATAATCCTTGGCAGCTTCATTCAATGCATAGTACCGGTCTACAGCCGTCATGCTTTCCAAAGTCGTATGCTTGTGCGCGATCGTGGGCAATATTCCTGTGATGATAATTCTGGATCCGGATTTTTGGGCAGCGGCTTTGCCTTTGTCCAACAGTGAATCTAAATCCTGATGGAGGATGGAAAAACAATCCTTGCCTAGAACAATGGGGTCTGTATTGATTTCGAGGTTATAATTTCCGATTTCGGTAGTGAAATGCCTGTCATTTATTTCACCAAGGACTTGAAGTGAATTACTATGGGGCAAAAACTCCCCATCCACAATACAGAACTCCTGCTCGGCACCGATGCGAATCGGAGATTTCTCAAACATGTCGCGCTGTATCATCAGTTCGAGGGCTTCCATGTCCCGGACCAAATGGTGCAGGTATATGGCTCTCTGTTTTTTCCCCGTTAATTTCCTAACATTCTTAGACCCCATATTTCTGTTTCAAGAGAATGTGAAACTAGCGAAAATCAATACCCGAAAACATGAGAAATGTCATTGAAGCTATTGATATATATTTGGTATAAATGAATGAAATGGGGAGCAGCAGGTCTTTAAGGAAGAATTGGAGTCGAGGTCTTAAACTTAATATTTGACTTTATTTTACTAAGTTTGAATTTAGGCTATTGACAAAACCCAAAACAGAATCTTATGAATCGTATTCAACTCATACAGGAAATATTTAGTAAAACTGACTTTACAAATTACCTTGAAATTGGGTGTCAAAAAGGAAAATCCTTCCTCCCTATAAAGGCAAAAAACAAGACAGCCGTAGATCCTTTGTTTAAGATTCCTATCAGAAGAAGATTAAAATGGCTGATTAAATGGCCTAGCAACAGAAAAAACAGGTATTTTCAGGAAGAGAGCGATAACTTTTTTGCCAAGAGAAAGGAGTACTTACGTCAACTCGGCCATTTGGATATTGTCTTGGTGGATGGGCTGCATAATTTCCGGACATCACTCAATGATGTGCTCAATTCACTGAATTACCTCAATCCAAAAGGGCTGATTCTGATGCATGACTGCTATCCGCCGAATGCTGCAGCCGCTTACCCATCTGAGTTTTTTCCTTCTGATGAGGAAATAAAAAACATTGAAGGATGGGCAGATGAATGGTGCGGAGATGTATGGAAATCTGTAGTATACCTGATCAGAAAGTATCCCGATACGCTCGAAGTGGGTGTCATCAATACGGATTATGGATTGGGATTTGTGATGCCAAAATCCGCAATGAAGGAAAGGGATTTTAGAATTGATGAGAAATTATTTGCCGAAATAGACAAGCTCACCTATGAGGACATGATGAAAGACCCTAAAGGAACCATCAACCTCAAGGAAGCGGGACATGCAGAAAAGATCATTTCTAAGATTACCTCAGGATCAAAGTAATTGTATTTAACTTTCTATTCTCCTCTTTCAAATGATCGAAGCCTTAGACAGCAGCACATTAAACTTTAATCAGGATTCTCTCTTCCTCCTCAATATTTCACTGGCGATCATCATGTTTGGTGTTGCATTGGACCTGAGAATTACCGATTTCAAGTACATCGCCAAAAACCCGAAAGCATTTTGGCTGGGGATTTTTGCACAATTTTTCGTCTTGCCCTTTTTGACTTTTATTTTGGTTTATCTGATCAGTCCCCCGCCTTCTGTGGCTTTGGGAATGTTTCTGGTAGCGGCCTGTCCGGGAGGAAATGTTTCCAATTTTCTGACGCACCTGGCAAAAGGAAATACCGCTTTGTCAGTATCATTGACAGCTTTTTCCACAGGATTTTCAATATTTATCACCCCGTTCAACTTTGCCCTTTGGTCGGGTTTTTATGGGCCGACTGCGGATTTGCTTCAGGAAATTTTCCTTTCTTACACCGATGTTTTTCAGACTGTGGCGCTGATTTTGGGTATTCCTTTGCTATTGGGAATGATTGTCAACCACAGGTTTCCCAATTGGGCTGCTAAAGCCACCAAGATCCTCAAACCTGTGAGTATCCTCATTTTTGCGGCATTTGTGGTGATTGCTTTTGTCGGCAATTACAACCTTTTTTTGAAATTCATCGGGTTGATTTTCCTTTGGGTATTGGGACATAATTTCGTCGCCCTTTTTTCAGGATTCTTTATTTCAAAACTCGGAAAACTGAGTTTGGCTGATACCAAAACACTTACAATTGAAACAGGGATCCAAAATTCCGGTTTGGCATTGGTACTGATATTTACTTATTTCGATGGTTTGGGAGGAATGGCTATCATTGCAGCTTGGTGGGGCATTTGGCACATCATTTCGGGAATGAGTCTTTCACTTTACTGGAAAAGAATAAAAGAAACAAATCCGCGATGGGTCACCCAAAAAGGATAGCCACGAAAAATCAGATTCATGAAAAACCTTTTCAACGCCATTCTAAGGCTTGCTGTCAAAATTGCCCTCCATGTTTATTTTTCCCAAATCAAAGTCTATGGAAAGGCAAACATCCCAAAAGGCAAGGCTGTGTTGATCGTATCCAACCACCAAAATGCTTTGATTGACCCAATTTTAATTGCTACCCATACCAATCTTAAACCCCATTTTTTGACCAGGGCTTCTGTATTCAAAAAATCATTTGTGGCCACCTTACTTAATTTTATCAGGATGATTCCCATTTACAGGGTGAGGGACGGAATCAATAACATGGAAAAAAACAATGAAACCTTTGACAAAAGCGTCAATATACTTTTGGAAAAGGGAAGCATTGTGATTTTTGCGGAAGGCAACCACAGCAACCAAAGAAACCTGAGGCCTCTGAAAAAAGGATTCGCCCGCATTGCATTCCAAACTTTGGAAAAACATCCGGATTTGGACTTGGTCATCCTTCCTGTAGGCATCAATTACAGCAATCACCGCTTCTCCGGCAGCAAAGTCAGCCTGGTTTTTGGAAAAACCATCCAACCCAAAGATTACTTTCCGCTTTTTGAACCTTTGATGGTGGATACATTCAATTCTTTGGAACCTTTGGTCAGCACCATCCCAGAAACTGACTATCAAAAAAACCTTGATGCCCTGATACAAAGCAGAATTGACCTCACCAAACCCGATGATGTCAAAGAATTCTTGTCCAATAAAAATCCGAAAACAACTGAAAAGCCCTATTCCAAACCATATTTTTCAAACAAAGTCATGAAAGTACTTCATTTTCCCATTTATTGGATTTGGCTTTGGATCAGGCCAAAAATCCAGGATTTGGTCTTTTATGCCACCTTCAAGTTTGTGATCGGCTTGGTGATGATTCCATTATGGTATGGGTTTTTGGTCTTTGGACTCCCCAAATTAGGCCTTGAAGAATGGTCTTTTTCTTGGGCATTTTTAGGAGTCGTTTACCTATTGGCAAATAGAAACGGGCAGAAGTAGGAAGTTGGGAAGATTGGAAGATTAAAAAATTGAAAGATTGAAAGATTGGAAAACAAATTCGTAAAGGGTCGACGGTCAATCTTGGATATCCTAATTAATTTTAGACTCTTCAACCACAACTGAATCCTGTTAACTGAATTCTGAGACAAACACTGCAAACTGATCACTGCCATCTGAAAACTGAAAACTGACCACTGAATCCTGCCCTAATTCCTCCCCATTTCCCTATATTTGAACCAAGAAATAATAAACCCAAAAACAATTAGATTATGAAACAGGATTTTCTTCCCCTCAACGGGACGGATTATGTGGAACTGTACGTCGGCAATGCAAAGCAATCTTCCCTTTTTTACCAGTATGCTTTTGGCTATGAACTCATTGCCTATGCAGGGCCGGAGACAGGCATCAGAGACCGTGCGTCTTATGTCTTGAAGCAGGACAAAATCAGGCTAGTTCTTACCACGCCTTTGAAGGAAACCCACCCCATTGCAGATCATATCAAGAAACACGGAGACGGAGTCAAAGTATTGGCACTATGGGTGGATGATGCTGCACAATCCTTCATCGAAACCGTAAAGCGGGGAGCTATTCCTCACGAAGAACCCAAAGTCAGCAAAGACGAGTTTGGAGAAGTTGTCACCGCCTCCATCAAAACCTACGGTGAGACAATCCACACTTTTGTAGAAAGGAAAAATTATAGAGGTGTCTTTTTACCGGGTTTTAAGCCGAGGAAAAGTGAATATCAAGCAAAACCGATTGGATTGAAATACATTGACCATTGTGTGGGTAATGTCGGTTGGGGTGAAATGAACAAGTGGGTGGATTTCTACGAAAATGTGATGGGTTTCAAGCTTCTGATCACCTTCGATGACAAGGACATTTCCACTGAGTATTCAGCATTGATGTCAAAAGTAGTCTCCAACGGCAACGGATTCATCAAATTCCCCATCAATGAACCTGCCGAAGGCAAAAAGAAATCCCAGATTGAAGAATACCTCGACTTCTACAATGGACCAGGAGTGCAACACATGGCTATTGCCACGGATGACATTATCCATACCGTCTCCGAATTGCGAAAAAGAGGCGTTGAGTTTTTAGAAGTTCCTGCTTCTTATTATGATGATTTATTGGATAGAGTCGGGAAAATTGAAGAAGACCTACAGCCTTTGAAAGACCTTAATGTTTTGGTTGATCGCGATGAGGAAGGATATCTTCTTCAGATTTTTACCAAGCCCGTTCAGGACCGTCCTACCTTGTTCTTCGAAATCATCCAAAGAAAAGGAGCCAAATCATTTGGAAAGGGAAATTTTAAGGCTTTGTTTGAAGCGATTGAAAGAGAACAGGAATTGAGGGGAAATTTGTAGGAGGAGAGGGAAGTTGGGAAGTAGGAAGGTGATCAAAGTTTAGTGAGAGGTGGAAAGTTAGAGGTAGAAGGTGGTGAAGAAAATGGAATTATGAAACCCAATCCTACATTATTTCTACATTTTCCATGAGGAATGCAGGTTATTTTATTGAAATATTTAAATTAGAAATCCAATTAAAATTTTTCCAAGATGACAACAGTAGATCCAATGATTTTGGCCAAAGCAAACAGCTGGCTAAACAGTAACATTGACCAAAAGAGTAAAAAAGAAATACAGTCCCTGCTCGATGCACCTGACAAAACAGAACTGATCGACTCCTTTTACAGGGATCTTGAATTTGGGACAGGAGGTCTGAGAGGGCTGATGGGGGTAGGATCCAACAGGATGAATGTCTACACCGTTGCCATGGCTACTCAGGGATTGGCAAATTATTTATTGAAATGCTTTCCCGGTGAGGAGGTAAGTGTTGCGATAACCCACGACTGCAGGATTAACAACACGCTTTTTGCCGAAACGACAGCCAATGTATTTACAGCCAATGGCATCAAAGTCAAATATTTCAGAGAAATGCGGCCTACCCCGATGCTTTCCTTTGCTATCCGGCATTTTGGATGCAAAAGCGGTGTCATGGTCACTGCATCACACAATCCCAAAGAGTACAACGGCTACAAAGCCTATTGGGATGATGGCGGACAGGTAGTCGCCCCGCATGACAAAAACATCATCGATGAGGTCATGAAGATTACCTCCATGGATGCTGTCAACTGGAATAAAAACGATAGTCTCCTTGAATACATTGAGGAGGACTTCGATAAAATCTATTTGGATCTTGTCAAGAAACTGAGCCTCTCCAAAAGTGAAATCCAAGCTCAGAAAAACATGCCAATCGTCTTCTCCCCTATCCATGGTGCCTCCGGCAAAATGGTGCCTGCGGCATTGAAGGCTTTTGGATTTGAAAATGTCCATGTCGTCAAAGAACAGGAACATCCTGACGGAACTTTCCCTACAGTTATTTACCCAAATCCGGAAGAAGCCGAAGCGCTGACAATGGCGATCGAACTCGGTAAAAAAACAGCCGCAGAACTGGTCTTGGCCTGTGACCCTGACGGCGACCGCTATGCGGCTTGCGTACCTGATGGCAGAGGAGATTATGATTTGTTGAATGGAAACCAAACAGGTACCCTATTGACCTACTATCTTTTGAGCAAATGGAAAGAACTCGGAAAGCTTGACGGAAACCAATTTATGGTAAATACCATCGTGACCACAGAACTCATCGATGAGATCTGTAAAGGTTTTGGCGTCACCTGCTTTTCAGTACTGACAGGATTCAAGAACATCGCTGAAATCATCCGAAATCTGGAGGGCAAAAAACAATTTATCGGTGGTGGCGAAGAAAGCTATGGCTATCTCGTCGGCGATTTTGTGAGGGACAAAGACGGAGTTTCCGCCTGTGCGATGGTTTCTGAGATAGTGGCCTACTATAAATCCCAAGGTAAAACTGTCCAAAATGTATTGGCCGAGATATATACCCAGTTTGGCTTCTACAAGGAATCCCTGATCTCTGTGACCAAAAAAGGCAAGGATGGGGCGGAACAAATCCAACAGTTGATGGCAGGTTTCAGAACCAACAGACCTACAGAAATGAATGGCGTCAAAGTAGTGAAAGTAGTGGATGTAAAGGAGAGTAAAGTGTATGACATTGTCAACGGCACCGAATCTGCTCTAAAAATGGATAAATCAAATGTCATCCAATTCTATTTGGCTGATGGAAGTAAGATTTCAGCAAGACCTTCCGGAACAGAACCAAAGATCAAATATTACTTCTCTGTGAATGAACCACTTCCAAACAAGGAAGCTTACAAAGCTGTAGAAGCTTCTCTTGAAAGAAAAATAGAAGGCCTTAAAAAATTCTTCAGCTAAAAATACAGACAAGAAAAAAGTAAATAGGCCACTTCAGCAATTTGAAGTGGCTTATTTTTTGAAAAGGGTTTGATGAATGTTAAAAAATCCAACCCAAAATTAAATAGGTAACATAAATTTAATTTTTACCCTATTTTTGTGCCTTGCAAAACATCCTCCCGTCAAGAATTTCCGTTATTCCAAAAAAATTCCAACATATCATGAAAAATATTGGCTTATCCATTCTATTGCTATTCGCGGTATTTTCATTTTCCTCCTGTGAAAAAGAAGATCCAAAACCCGATTATTACTACAGCTTCAAAGTAAATGGCGTCCAGAAAGAATTTAAGATCAACAAAGATGCGGGCATTACTTTCCTGGAAGATGGACCAAATAGGTTTACGCTGTTTAACATGGTTACCGGAGATGTTTTAAGCAAAAACGCCATGATCATGTCTTTCAGAAATACCGAACAGATTGAATTGGGTCTCAGGTATATCATGCAAAACCCAATTGTGGTCAATGGAACTGTATCTCCTTCTTTGGTACTGATCTATTTTGATGAAAACGGTAAAGAGTATGGCGCCACCTTATTGCAGAGCTCAAATCCCGGCGCTTTGGATGATTGTTCTTTTAAAATCACTGAATTCACGACGGAAGGATCTGTCGGGGAATTTGAAGGTGTGGTTTTTGACCTTTCCGATTCGGGACCTAAAGCAAATAGAACTCCTGTTTTGATCACAGAAGGTAAATTTTTCCTACCCAATTTCATTTCAACCTTATAAATGAAAATAGAAAAAGCCGGCGCATCAGTGATGCGCCGTCTTTTTTTTTGCCAAGAATGCTTTGGTTACGCTCTTCCCACGTGTACCAAAGCATCCCCTGAATTGACGACAGGATTATTGTTCAATCCGACAACATGGCCATTGTGGGTTCCTTTGACCACCACTTTTACCTGGCCGTATGGATCAGTAATAGTGGCCAATATCTGTCCTTTTTTCACTTCCTCTCCCAATTTTACCCTAGAGGAGAATATTCCTGAAACTTTCGCCCTTACCCAAGAACTTTCAGAGATCATAATAGTCTGCTTCGATGAAACATTGCCTTCCATCATCCCCAAATGGATCAGCATGCGCTGCGTTCCCAAAAGCGCTTCTTCCACCGCATAATCATCCAACCTCATCGATTCCCCGCCTTCATAGACCAAAATATGCTTTCGCCTTTTATAAGCTTCCTTCCTGAAAGATTTGTCAATATGGGAAGAATTCAGAATGTAATGGGTCCCAAAAGCGGTGGCAAGCTCCACCCCTTTTTTATCCTTATAATCTACCCTGATCTGGGGATAATTGGATAGCATCCTTCCACCGGTATGGAAATCAATACCGTAATCTATGAGCGGAATGATTTCATTTGATAGGATAAAAGCTATCTGCGAGGCCAAAGAGCCTTTTTTACTTCCCGGAAAACTTCTGTTCAGGTCCCTCCCGTCCGGAAATGTTCTTGAATTACTCAAAAAACCATACACATTCACAAGGGGCATGAAAATGACAGTGCCTTTGACAAGTTTAATGAGTTTCTCTTCTAACATTCTTCTCACGGCCACGATTCCGTTTATCTCATCACCGTGAACTCCTCCTGAAATCAAAACAACAGGCCCTTCAGCCTCTGCACGGTTGATAAAAACCGGCAGGTCAATGAGCGTATGGGTAGGCAACCTTGCGATTGCAATGTCGATATTCATCGATTGGCCGGGTCGGACCTTGACCCCATTGATGACCATTTCTTTCATAGGTGATTATTCTAAAAGCATCGAATTCTTTCTAATTGACCAAATTCTTGTTTAATTCGCAGCATCGGATCAATGCCATGAATATACAAGAAAACATTTCTCTATTGCCTTTCAACACTTTTGGAATTGATAAAAATGCAAGATTTTTTGCTGTTGCCACCTCCACCGAAGAAGTAAAACAACTCCTCCAAAAATCAAAAGAAATGAATGTTCCGCTCTTCATTTTGGGAGGGGGAAGCAATATTCTATTGACAAAGAATCTCGAGGCTCTGGTGATAAAAATGGAAATCAAAGGATTCGAATTGATCAGAGAAAATGAAAATGAGGTTTTTTTAAAAGTCGGTGCGGGAGAAAGCTGGCACGATTTGGTCAAGTTTTGCATCCAAAACAACTGGGCCGGGGTCGAAAATCTTTCTTTGATTCCGGGCACGGTCGGAGCCTCACCCATGCAAAATATCGGCGCCTATGGAGTGGAGATCAAAGAGGTATTTGACCATTTGGAGGCTGTGGATAGGGATACCCTAGAAATCAGAAGTTTTTCAACCGAGGAATGTAAATTTGGGTACAGGGAGAGTGTCTTTAAAAATGACCTGAAAGAGCAATTTGTCATCACACATGTGGTGTTTAGGCTTTTGAAATCACCACGGATCAATACTGACTATGGTGCAATTAACCAGATTTTGAAAGAAAAGGGAATTGACTCCCCAACCATCAAAGACATCAGTGACGCTGTCATCGAGATCAGAAGGAGCAAATTGCCTGATCCGGCTCTCATTGGAAATGCAGGAAGCTTTTTCAAAAACCCTACAGTTCCGGTTTCAACATTCGAAAAAATAAAATCAGATTACCCCAATGTCCCTGGCTTTCCCAATGAAGATGGTGTCAAAATACCCGCTGCATGGCTTATCGAACAAACCGGTTGGAAAGGAAAGCGTTTCGGAAACATCGGTGTGCACCAGTTTCAACCTTTGGTATTGGTCAATTATGGTGGCGGAGATGGATATGAAATCAAAGAATTGAGCAAAAAGATCCAAGAATCTGTGTTGGCACAATTTGAAATCCTACTTCATCCAGAGGTGAATTTTCTTTAGATCAAAGGATCTTCAAAGATGACTTCCTTTTCATATTTGAAAACCTCCACGCCAAATTTTTTCAAAAATTCAAGTCCCTCATCGAAAGGTAATCCTTTATAAGCTGCATAGGAGTACATGTATACTACTTTGACAATTCCCATTGAAAAGATGATCCTCGCGCAGGCAAGACAGGGTGCCAAAGTCACATAAAGCGTCGATCCTTCCACTGAAGTGCTGTTTTTGACGGCATATAAAATCGCATTTTGCTCGGCATGCAAAGCTAGAGTGCAGCTCCCTTTACTGTCTCTGGCGCATCCCGTGTCTGGAAACTCCTCGTCACAATTGTGTGTCCCGGCAGGAGGCCCGTTATATCCGATGGAAATGATCCGAGTATCTTTGGTCAAAACTGCCCCAACGTGTTTTTTGATGCAATGCGATCTTTTGGCCAAGTTGACCGCCAACTCCATGTAAATATCATCAAAATGAGGCCTGTTTGGATTCTTCATCTAAATCTTGTTACCCTGGCAATTTATGCCCTTTCTTGTCAATTTTCTTCAAAATCCAAAAGTAAAAAATCAGCGAAACATTTCCGTTAAATTCACAAAATACTGGATTTGTGCGTAAAATCACGGATTAATAAACTAGAAATAGGTTTTCTTTGTACTTGGATTTACTTAAACACCTATGGAAAAAGAGAATTTATCAGAACAGGATCTCATTGTCAGGGACTATTTGGCCAGACAGAGAACCTACCTCGCCAATGACAGAACATTGCTTTCCTTTATCAGAACATCATTGTATTTTTTGGTCAGCGGCACTGCCCTGATGGAAGTAAATGCCTTAGCACATGTCAGAAACTTGGGTTGGATAGCATTTGCCTTGAGTTTGGGTACACTGATTTTGGGGATTTATAGTTTTTTCAAAGTAAAAAAACGACTCAAAAAACACTACTACCAAAAGATGTGATCGGTTTAAGGTAGCCGAACTTCCCATTAAATATCAAAAATACCGACCTTCCCCCTCCACATCATCTATAAAAGGATTGAATTCTATTTCGGAAGGAAAATGGTTTTAAGGGTTAATATTTAGTAAATGTTTTTTGGGTAATTTAGTGTTTCCAAGAATCAGATTTTTGAATTAAAACCTCCCGGATATTGAAATTAGCCGCAGTTGATATAGGTTCGAATGCAATCAGGTTGCAAATTACCAACGTCACGCATTTTGAAGGAAAAACCAATTTCAAAAAACTAGAATACCTCAGGTTTCCTTTGCGACTGGGTCTTGATGTCTTTCATTCCCAAAAAATCTCCGACAAAAACAGAAGGAAATTTGTCAAATTGATGAAAGCTTTCAAGCTTCTCATTGACCTTTATGAAGTGGATGATTACATGGTCTGCGCTACTTCTGCCATGAGAGAATCTGTAAACGGAAGGGAGATTTGTGAAGAAGTAAGAGAGGATATTGGATTGAAAATCAACATCATAGACGGTAATCATGAAGCGGAATTGATCAATATGGCACTCGGTGGCTATATCGACGAAAAATCATACCTGCACATTGACGTCGGCGGCGGAAGCACTGAACTGAATATCTATAACAACCAAGAAAAAATCGCTACCAAATCCTTCAAAATCGGCTCTGTACGGGCTTTGGATGATAATATCCCCATATCAGTATGGAAAAGTATGAACAAATTCATCACTGACCATGTCACCAAACAAGACCACATCACCTGCATCGGGACAGGAGGCAACATCAGTAAAATATTGGAACTCTCCAATCCAAGAAAAAACATAAGGCTCATCGGAATAGAAAAAATCAAAGAAGTGCAGGCATTTTTGGAATCATTTTCCTACGAAGACCGGATCAACAAACTGAATCTAAATCCTGACAGGGCGGATGTGATTATTCCGGCCTCCAAAATCTACCTTGCGGCCATGTCTGCAGCAGCCTCCAAAAAAATGATGGTTCCAGATGTGGGACTCAAAGACGGTATGATGCAGGTATTATACCGGAAAAACAAAAACAAAAGGCTGTGAAAATCCACAGCCTTTTGTATTGCATATACCACAAAGGATTTACCCTATCAATTTGACTTTTTGGATATCTACCGCATTGAGATTGAAAAATTCTTTGTGGACATTGAATTCTTCCTCTCCTTCTTTGGCGATTTTCGGAGAATAATTCCCATCCTCCTGCATGATGTAGGAGTTTACATTGTCCTTTAAATTGAAAGAAATAATATTCATCAACTGCTTTTCGAGAAAAGGATCTTGGATCCTAAATAGCGATTCCAATCTCTTATCAAAACTTCTGACCATCATATCTGCACTTCCGGCATAGGTTCTTGTCTGCCCGTTGTTATGGAAATGATAGATTCGGGAATGTTCAAGAAAATCACCCACCAAGGATAAGACTTCTATATTTTCACTCAGCCCCAATCTTCCGGGACGGAGACAACAAATACCTCTGATGATCAATTTGACAGGGACGCCGGATTGGGAAGCCCTATACAAAGCATAAATGATCTCAGAATCTTCAAGTGAATTGACTTTGATAAACACGCCGGAAGGAAGGCCTGCCCGTGCATTATAAGCCTCTTGCTCTATAAATTCTATCAACTGATTCCTCATGTCCCTTGGCGCCGTGATCAGATTTTGATAGGTGGACGGCACAGAATGGCCTGTGATTACATTGAAAAACTCTGACACGTCATTTGCCAATGTCTCATTGGTAGTTAATAATCCGATGTCAGTATATAGCCGGGCAGTGTCCTCATTGTAATTGCCTGAACCAAGGTGCACAAAACGCATCACCATGTCCTCCTCTTTTTTGACTATGAGCAATAATTTGGTATGGGTTTTCAGGTTGCTGATACCATAAATCACAAAGCAACCGGCTTTTTGAAGCTTTTTCGCCTCCCTGATATTGTTCTCTTCATCAAACCTCGCTTTCACCTCAAAGAGAACCGAGACGTGCTTGCCGTTTTCAGCAGCCCTCAGCAAGGCTTTGGTGATTCGGCTTTCTTTTGCCAACCTATAAATTGTCATTTTGATGGCCATCACAGAAGGGTCATCCACTGCTTTTTCGATCAGTTCAAGTATCGGATCAATATTGTTATAAGGATGGTGAAGGAGGATATCCCTTTCCTTCAGAACCTGAAAAATATCTTCCGATCCCTCTTCCGGATAAGACAAAGGTGGAACCGGCGCAGGAATCTGCGGTAGCTTGTCTTTGAAACGTCTGTTGCCTATCACCTGCCATAGCCCGGTAAAATCCAACATGCTGGCGCGCTCCACTTTAAAGATACTGTCATCACCTATATTCCAGCGCTCTTTGAGCAAAGCCACCATCCATTTGCTGTACCCTTCTTCAATTTCAATCCGGACTACCCTTCCTGTCTTGCGCTCGTTCAGTTTTCTTTTTACCTCTTCGAGGAAATTGGCATCCATATCTTCACTTTCTTCCAAAGTAAAATCACCGTTTCTCGTAATCCTGAAAAGGTTGATGGATTCAATATTTACATTTCGAAACAACGAAACTATATTTTCCCTTATGACTTCTTCGATAGGAATGTAGACAACCATATCTTCCCTTTCGATCTCAAAAAACCTAGGGATGTTTGCCGGAATCTGTACGAAAGAGAGTTTTCTGTTTTCTTTTTTATCTCCCGGAGCCAAAGTGACAACACCAAAAATCAGAAGCTTATTCATCAATATCGGAAAAGTCCGATAACCATCGAAAACCATCGGAGTCAACATAGGATAAACCGCCTTATTGAAATAAGACTTGATAAATTCCTGCTCGTCGGGCTCAAGGTTTCGGACATTGCTGAGAATAAAACCATCCTCAGACATTTTGGGGAGGAGTTCTTTCAGAAAATGTTCCTGTTGGCGCTTATGGAATTCCTGACATTCCAGCATCAGCTTCATTTTGAAGGGTTCCTCCCGCAAACCGGAATAATCTACCCTTTCTTTGTCATAATCCAGGTAATTGTAAAGTGACCCTACACGGATCATAAAAAACTCATCCAAATTGGAAGCTGTGATGGCCAAAAATTTCAATTTCTCAAAAATACACCTGCTCTTTTTCTTGGATTGGTCAAGTACGCGGTCATTGAATTTCATCCAACTCAGGTCCCTGCTGACCAGATCACTGCTCTCTATGATGCTTTCAAATTTATCTCTAGAAGTTACTCTCATGACAATGTGGTGTATGTTACAAATCTAATAATCTATCCAAATCAATTTGCCCGAAGGGGTTAATTAATCATTAATTAACAAAAAAAAAGGGCTTTTGGCCCCTTTTTGATTTGAAATTTCGGATATCAGGTGTCGATTTTTGCGTATTTGGCATTTTTTTCAATAAACTCCCTTCTTGGCGCCACTTCATCCCCCATCAACATGGAGAACAAATGGTCTGCCTCAGCTGCTGATTCGATGGTAACTTGCTTCAAAGTCCTTGTATTAGGGTCCATCGTCGTACTCCAGAGTTGCTCAGGGTTCATTTCACCAAGACCTTTGTACCGTTGTATGTTGACACTATCCTCTTTGCCTTCCCCTGCCATCTCTCTTGTCAGTCTTTTCCTTTCCTCCTCATTCCAACAGTATCTTTCATCCTTGCCTTTTTTCAATAAATAAAGCGGTGGCTGTGCGATATAGACATATCCATTTTCGATCAATGGGCGCATATACCTGAAGAAGAGCGTCAATATCAAAGTTCGAATATGAGAACCGTCAATATCAGCATCCGTCATGATGACGATCTTGTGGTATCGAAGGGATGACATGTCGAGTTCCTTGTCGTTAGTGAGTGTCCCAAATCTAACACCCAGCGCAGTCAGGATGTTTTTGATTTCTTCATTGTCGTATATCTTGTGCTCGTGGGCTTTTTCCACGTTGAGGATCTTTCCTTTTAGAGGAAGGATCGCCTGAAAATCCCTGTCACGGCCTTGCTTGGCAGATCCACCTGCCGAGTCTCCTTCGACGAGATAAAGTTCGCATACAGTAGGGTCGGAATTGGCACAATCCGCGAGTTTTCCCGGAAGGCCTCCACCGCCAAGTACGTTTTTACGCTGCACCATTTCACGCGCTTTGCGTGCCGCGTGTCTTGCCTGGGCAGCTAGCACCACTTTTCCAACTATGATCTTGGCTTCTCTAGGATGTTCTTCAAGCCATGACTGTAAAGTTTCAGATACAGCACTGTTCACAGCACCCTGAACATCGGAATTTCCCAGTTTGGTTTTTGTCTGTCCCTCAAACTGCGGTTCTTGGACTTTAACCGAAATCACCGCCGTGAGTCCTTCTCTAAAGTCATCGCCTGAAACTTCAAGCTTCAGTTTTTCGAGCATCCCGGATTTATCTGCGTAGCTTTTGAGCGTTCTTGTCAAGGCCATTCTGAAACCGGAAACGTGTGTTCCTCCTTCGTAAGTATTGATGGTATTGACGTAAGAAACGACATTTTCAGAATAGGAAGAGTTGTAACTCATGGCCACTTGGACAGGTACATTTCCTTTTTCGGACTCTATATAAATGGGATATTCAATGATTTTTTCTTTGGATGCATCGAGGTATTGGACAAATTCGACCAACCCGCCTTCAGAATAAAATTCGTCTGACCTTGGTGAACCGTCATCCTCTAATTCTCTGAAATCCTTCAAAAATAACCTGATGCCGGCATTCAGGAATGACATTTCCCTCAACCTTGTTGCTATGGTTTCATATTTGAACTCAGTATGGGTAAAGATGGAAGCGTCCGGCTTGAAATGGATGATGGTCCCTCTTTTTTCCGTAACTCCGATTTCTCTTACAGGATATTGGGGGACACCTATTTTGTATTCCTGTTCATAAACTTTTCCGTTTCTATGAACAGTGGCCTTTAAATCTGTAGAAAGGGCATTCACACAGGATACACCTACACCGTGAAGACCGCCGGAAACTTTGTAAGTATCCTTATCAAATTTACCACCCGCGTGAAGCACCGTCATGACCACTTCCAATGCAGACTTTTTTTCCTTGAGGTGCATGTCTGTCGGTATACCCCTTCCATTATCTTCGACAGTTACAGAATTGTCCTCATTGACAACAACATGTATGGTATCGCAATGACCTGCGAGGGCTTCGTCAATGGAGTTATCAACCACTTCCCAAATAAGGTGATGGAGTCCTTTGATCCCAATGTCACCGATGTACATAGCAGGTCTTTTTCTAACCGCTTCTAAACCTTCTAAAACCTGGATATTATCTGCTGAATAATCCTGATGATTTCCTTCTTTTTGTTCGCTCATAACTTGTTTAAAACGCCTTTTTTATGAAAAAAAAGAGATTTTTTCATTCTTTAATTAACCCGTAATTATACACAAAAAAATTGAGAGCGCCTACCCTAATTTTAACCTATTAATGGACCTTTCCCTTCAAAAATTATCTATTTTTTAAATATACAGAAGTTCGGAATTTTTTACTGGATCCAATCTAAAATGCCAAATATCATAAAAATTAAGATCGCACATTTTTCGACTGTTTATATCTGTTTTTAAGGACTTTATATACAATTGTTTAGCATTTAGCCATTTACATTAAACAAATCTTATTCTGTTTATCTTATGTGATTGAGGTCTCACCCAAACAATATTTCAAAAATCCATTTTAACTAAAATCATTAATCTATGAACACCCTATTGACAGCAGATTTGATTGGTCTTGATAAGATCATCAACAGTGATCCGGTAGCCATAACCTTCTTTATTGGTTATATGGCAATGTTTGCTTCGGCAGTTTTCTTTTTCGTTGAAAGAAGTTCTGTAAGCGACAAGTGGAAAACTTCCCTATTGGTATCCGGTCTGATAACCGGTATTGCCGCAGTACATTATTATTACATGAGAGATTTCTATTTGCAAACAGGTCAGAGCCCAACTGCCTTCAGGTATGTCGATTGGACTTTGACTGTTCCTTTGATGTGCGTAGAGTTCTATTTGTTGACCAAGCCATTTGGTGCCAAAACAAGTACTCTAACCAAATTGATTCTTGCTTCCTTGCTGATGCTTATTACCGGTTACATCGGTGAAACCTCAGGAATTGAGAATAACGTAATGTGGGGAATTATTTCAACAATTGGGTATCTCTACATTGTGTATGAAGTATTTGCAGGTGATGTTGCCAAATTGGCTAAGAGCTCTGACAGTCCGGCTCTAGGTAGAGCAATGTTCTTGTTGAAAATATTCATCACATTAGGTTGGTCTATCTATCCTTTGGGTTACATGGTGTTGCCAGGAAACCTACTATCAGGTGCATTTGAAGTAAGCAGCATAGACTTGTTCTACAATTTGGCTGATGCCATCAACAAAATCGGTTTCGGCTTGGTAATTTATTCGGTTGCCATCTCTGAAACCAACAAAAACAAAAAAGTACAACACGCTTAATTAAATTAGAAAAGGCTTCTCTTGGACAAGAGAGGCCTTTTTCTTTATCAACCCAAGAGACCCATGGTAACCTACGATTACATTATCACAGGACTTGGATGTGCAGGTTTAAGTTTGGTTTACTATTTACTTGACAGCCCACTCAAGGATAAAAAAATCTTACTTATCGACAACTCATCCAAAACTGAAAATGACAGAACGTGGTGCTATTGGGCAGAAAAACCACTTGGGATACATCCAAAAAATACTCCTTTGGTTTATTGGGATTCAATCAGAATTACTGAATCCAAAAAATCGGTTTCAGCTGATCTTCAGAACCTGAAATACTTTCATGTCAAATCTTTAGATTTTTATAAGGAGATAATCGAAAAAATAAAGCAATTTCCCAATGTCTCAATTTTAAAAGACAGCGTGGAAAAAATTGAAAGCATTGTCGGAGGTCCAGTACAAGTTTTGACTTCCAAATCCGGTGTTTTCAAGTCTAATTTTTTATTTAACAGCATTCCTTTTCCTTCACAAAGGAGCGAAACTCAAATTTTAAAGCAATCATTTGTCGGCTGGAAAGTTTCATGCAAAAATGATTATTTTGATCCAAGTGCTGTATCCATGATGCATTTTGTCACCGATCAACAAAGCAAAACTGATTTCTTTTATATCCTTCCCTACAATAAGAAAGAAGCGCTCATTGAATACACCCTCTATACCAAAAGTGGGGTAGAAATGTCAGAAATGGAGAAAAAGCTTTCTGGGTATTTGGAACAAGAACTTGGAGTATCCGAATATGACATCACTTTCAAAGAATCCGGTAGCATTCCGATGACTACTCTTGAAATCCCGCCTCACCAAGACCCAAAGATCATCCACCTTGGCACATTGGCCGGCTGTTCAAAACCATCTACAGGATATACTTTCTATGATATCCAAAAACACTGCCTGTCCATTGTAGCAGAATTGCAGAAAACCGGAAAAGTAAACTCGAGAAGGTGGAATAGAAATCCAAGGTTTAGATTTTATGACAATATCATTTTGAATATTGCTGTCAAGTGGCCCGGTGCATTGCCTGATATTTTCAGACAGATGTTTTCTAACAACCAAGCCAATCTAGCCCTGAAATTCCTTCATGAAGAAACAAGCATTTGGGAAGAAATAGGGCTTCTTTCCAGATTGAAGTTTTCAATTTTTCTTAAATCACTTCTGAACTATGAGAGGCATTGAGACTGCGGGGAAAATTATTGGGGCAGCTTTGGGAATCAGCTACCTTTTGTTTTTCGAAGGAAATGAAATGTTTCAATGGATTTGTTTTGGAGCAATACTGATTACAATCGGGATTCCCCACGGTGCGATTGACCATCTTTTGCTTAACCCTGTTGTAGGCAGAAAAAATCTGATCAGATTCATCTTTAAATATCTGTCAATCATCGCAGTCTATCTCGCAATTTGGCTTATTTTCCCTATTTTGGCTTTGGCAGCGTTTCTTATTATGTCTGCTTACCACTTTGGACAAAGTCATTTTATAAAGCTACCCCTAAAAAAACTTGAAAGATTGACCTACCTGATATTAGGGTCCTTTTTCCTGAGTACTATACTTTGGGGCGACTTCCACTACACCACCTCCATTTTGACTAACATCACTGATGTGGGTTTCTTGGGACCTTATGGCACAGCCGTCATTTTGTTTACTTTTGGATTATCAGCTATTCTTATTACCGCCAATTTGGGCAAAAAAGGGATTTGGCTATTGCTTGAAATCAGCCTTCTTGGTTTGTTTTTATACCAGCTTCCACTTCTTTTGGGTTTCATCATTTACTTTGGTTTTTGGCATTCATTACCAAGCATGACCGAAGAATTTGAAGCATTGAAAGATTACCTTGAAACAAAAAAAATTAAAAATTTTATTAAAAAACTCTTGCCCTTTACACTGATGAGTTTGATGGGAATGTCCCTGATTCTGATGTTTTTCTACAACATAATGGAATCTGATAAACTCACCTTGCTTTTCTTTATCTTGGTGTCACTGATTTCTGCACCACATATTTGGTATATGAATTTATTTTTGGATGCAAGAAAAAATCAATACTGACCGGTACTCATCAACACCAAAGTACAGGCTTCCCACGTGTCTATCCCTTTTTCCTTTGCCAATTTCTCAAACTCAGGATTCTCAGTGCCCGGATTGAAAATAATTCTTTTTGGCTTCAATGAAATGATGTAATCATACCACTCCGGCTGGTTTTGTGGACCTAGGTAGAGGGTTACAGTATCAACATCTTTAATTTCCGGTTTTTCTTTGATGTTCAAAATTTCATTGCCAAACAACACGCCGGTTTTGATTCCTACAGGAACAACCGGTATTTTACGTTCAGAAAACATCTCCGCTGCCAGATAGGCATACCGGGAAGGGTTGGTAGATGCTCCAATGATTACTGTTTTTTTCATAATTTCTATCCTCTGCTTCCAAATACCCTATCACGCTCAAAAGTCTCGATATGCCTCTGCTTTTTACTTTCAAATATATCTTCCAAGGTGATCAAAATGCCGGTTTCTTCCACCGCACCAAACTCATCATTCATCGCAGTACCAAATGACTTCATGGTAGGCGACAGGTTCATATAGGTATTGATCAGAGGAGGGATATTTTCCCCCAAGGCACGCACTCTACTGTTGAGAACCTTGTATCCTTCTTTATAATCCAGGCCGTTGAGTTGCTCGGAAAATTCTGAGATATCAGTTTCATAGGTAAGAAGCAATTCAGGATGTGGCGCCACCAGCTTTTCATTGTCAGGAAAATAATACTGCATAAAATACAGCAAAAAATCCCTTGCTTCCCTGTTATAATGCGGATACATCGTGACTTTTCCAAAAAGGTATTTGATATCAGGATTGAGTTTTACCACGGCACCGAGTCCGTCCCAAAGGTTGTCCAATGAAAAAATCCCTTTCCTGTTGTCAAGGCTAGGTTGGTATTGCGGCTGGACAAATGACCTTCCCAGCTCAATGGTATAGGGTATATATTCTTGTAGAAATTTGTCAGAAAATGTAAATAGATGGGCTGTAGAAAGGTTGATATTTCCGTCTTTATCTGTGCCGGCCTCTTTGCATTTGATCAACCTATAGCCTGCCACAATTTCCTCGTCCTCAGGGTTCCAGGTGATAAGCTGTTGGTAACAATTCGGAAGAATGTCATTGTCATCAATATCCACAGATAGACCTGTCCCTCCGCCGGCGTACCTAAATGTCAATTCCCTTAACCTCCCGATTTCCCTCATGGTATTTGGGGCATTGTGGTGATTGACCAAATAGATCAGGTTGTTTCCGTTGTTGGAATAACGCAAAAACCTCTCGGGAGTAAGTTCCTTTTTAATTGATTCTCTGTCTACTGCAGGGATTACCGGTTGCATAAATCTATCATTTAGGCCATTTTATACACAATCTGCTTTACTTCCTCGGCCCATTCGCTTTCATTTTTTGACTTATCAAAATAACTGTAAGGAATTGGTTTTCCTATATGGATGATGACTTTTTTACCTCTTTGTGAAAACATTTCATCCGGCAAATAAAACATTTCAATGTTTGTTTTGATGCCGATTCGCTTCCTGAGATTGGCGAAGTTATAGAAGAAATTTGAATTTCTTCCTTCAATATAAACCGGCACGATGTCCTTTTGGTACTTTTTGGATTTGCTTATAAAACTTTTCTTCCATTCCAGGTCTTTAATTCCGACTGGCTGCTTTCGCGACACCAAACCTGCAGGAAAAACCAAGACAGCGTAGTTTCCTGCATAGGTCTCTTCTATCAATTTTGAGACATCCCGACTGTTGGTTCCCAACTTATTTACAGGGACAAATAAGGGCTCAAAATTTTTGATATTGGTCAGAATATCATTGACCAAAAACCTAAGGTCAGTTCTGTATTTGCCCAAAGCATACATAAAGGCTATTCCGTCCATTCCGCCCAAGGGGTGGTTGGAAGCAAAAATAACAGGTCTGTCAAGGGGGATATTTTCGGCACCGGTAAGCGTCACTTCCACACCGAATTCACCAATCAGGGCATTGACAAACTCCATTCCCTGAAGATGACCAATATTGGCCATCACTTTATTTATCTCATTTTCATGGACAACTTTTTTGACATAATTGATCACAAAACTTGGTAGCCACCTATGCAGCCCGGGGTTTTTGCTTTTGAATACTTGGTCAATGTCAATAAAAGGCTTTTGGTTTTCCACTTGGTAAAAGGTGAGGTCAATCGATGATAAAGCAGGTTTCCTATAACTTGCTAGATACCAATGTGAATCGAAAACCATCGGTATTGCAAGTTTCTTTTTTGTGGTTTTGAAAAAAGCACAAGCCTAAAAATACAAATTTTTTAAATTGGACATGCATAAATTAAAGGCTTTGAAAATTAGTTTTCTTGAACCAAATGAGGTGCAAAATGTTAATTGACAAAACACAGACAAATGAAACTCGCCATCACAGGACCCACTTCAGGAATCGGAGCTGTAGCTTTCTCCCAGCTTACCCCATATTTCGATGAGATTTTTTTGGTCGCCCGAAATGAATCCAAAGCCAATAAGCTGATCCAATCCCTCTCACCCAATGATCAAAAAAAGGTGACATTCATCTATTGTGACTTGACAGATATGGATACAGTAGTGTCGGCAGCCAAAAGCATCAAAGAAAAAACGGCCATTTTGGATGTATTGATCAATAATGCAGGCGGGATTTTTCAAAACAAAGAGATTACCAAAGATGGATTTGAAATGAGCCTTGCCGCCAACCATTTGGGTCATTTCCTTTTGACCCATCATCTCCTGCCTTTGCTCTTGGCCTCCCCAAGTCCAAAGGTCATCAATGTAAGTTCAGAAGCACACCGTGCTGCAAAAGTGGACTTCAATGACTTGAATTATGAACACAAAAAGTTCAGTTCATTCCTATCCTATGCCAATGTGAAGCTTTTCAATATTTTGTTTACCAAATCCCTTTCAGAAAAATTCGGGGAAAAAGGATTGCGGGCATTTGCACTGCACCCCGGTGTGGTCAAAACCAATTTCGGAAATGAAACTTCAGGGTTATTTGGTTTTTTTTGGAAATTGTCAGCTCCATTTATGATTACTGCTGAGGAAGGTGCAAAGACCACCATCTACTTGGCCAAGACCAAAATCGATTCTTTGAAAAACGGTTATTATTTCAAAAAAAGTAGACCGGTAAAACCCTCCTCTGAAGCAAATTCAAAGAAAATGAGAGACAGACTTTGGAAGGAAAGTGAAATTTTGTTGAAAAAATGGCTATAATATAAGCAAGCAGGTAAACAAAAAGGAGGATAAATATCCTCCTTTTTGTTTACAATTCATCCCAGTTCCATTCTTCATTAATCTGGCTGATAGCGTGGTGTGCGGTCAGGTCATATTGACAAGGAACGATGGAAACGAAGTTATTGGCGATAGCCCATTCATCATTGTCTTCACCTTTGTCGAAGTTTACAAAATTGCCTGCCATCCAATAGTATTTTCTTCCATTGGGGTCAAATCTTTCAGAAAATTCTTCCTGCCATTTGGCATGTGCCTGCCGGCAGACTTTGACTCCGCGGATCGGTTCATTTCTTTTGGGTGGGAAGTTCACATTCAGGGCAACTCCCTTAGGAATGCCGTTTTCCAATACCTGTTTTGCGATTTTATAAACATAATCTTCTACATGGCTAAAATCTGCTTTGGAGGAATAATCGCACAGACTGAAGCCAATGGATGGCAACCCTTCCAAAGCTCCTTCTATCGCAGCTGACATTGTCCCTGAATACAGAACAGAAATAGAAGTATTGCTGCCGTGGTTGATCCCGCTGACTACGAGATCCGGCTGCCGGTCTTTCATCACGTGGTGTTTTGCCAGCTTGACGCAATCCGCAGGAGTACCGGAGGATTTGTATGCAATTACATCCTCGAAAATATCTTCTTCGTAAAGTCTCAAAGTTTCACCGATGGTGATGGCGTGGCCCATTCCGGATTGGGGACTGTCAGGTGCCACCACGACTACATCCCCTAGTTTTTTCATTACATTTACCAATACCCTGATGCCTTTGGAAGTGATTCCATCATCATTGGAAACCAAAATCAATGGTTTTTTTGACATAAAAATTATCTAATTTGATTGTAGTAAGCTGTGATTCGAAGCAGATCACCTCTCTGATCGTGGGTTAGTCTGTTTTTTCTCATGAACAATTCCACCTCATCTGACCTGTCATATAGGATGTCCAACAGTTCTTTTTTCTTTTGGGAGTACTTCTGGATTTTTTCATCCTTGAGAAAATAAAAATTAAAGGCAAGTTTATAAGCACCTGACATCGGCGGTCCCCAAATAGGATTCATGACCATCGGGGAATACATTCCCATTCCCCTGTTGTCGGTAGTGATATATTCCCTGCACAGTAAGACGATGTTATTGCCCTCGGTCAAAACCTCAAAGAAAATGGGGGTCTCATATTCACCGGTAAGGGAATAAGGCAGAGAGTAGAAAGTCCTGACTCCACCATATTGTTCATCGAAGATTTCAAATTGGACCACACCGGAAGCACCAAAGGTTTCGATTCCGTTATTTTGGAGCTGAACAAGGTTGTTTTCCAGATCATATTTCAAAGTCCCCTGAAAAACCTGTCCGTTTGTAGTAGTGATTTGTCCTTTATGCCACATCTGTGAAGGGAATTGACCATTTTGGGCAAGTCCTGCCAGGATATTAAGAAAAAGGAAAATCAATGTCAGTTGTAAGTACCTCATCTCATTCAGTTGTTGGGTTCAAGTGAATAACGAATCCTAAATTGAATTGGTTGATACAATTTAAATTTTGTTCGGCAGAATATCGAATTTCAGACCAACAAATAGATTCATTATTTGACATTCTTAAGAATGGTATGCCCCATCTTATCTCGCTTGGTGGTCAGGTATTTTTCGTTGTGTGGATTGGGCGCTATTTCAATGGGTATTTGCTCCACTATCTGAAGCCCATATCCCAAGAGACCTACTCTTTTTGTAGGGTTATTGGAGATCAGCCTGATTTTGCTCACTCCCAAATCCCGTAGAATCTGTGCACCTACTCCATAATCTCTTTTATCCATCGGCAAACCGAGTGCAAGATTGGCCTGGACAGTGTCCATACCTTGTTCCTGAAGTTTATAAGCTTTGAGTTTATTCAACAATCCAATGCCTCGCCCTTCCTGATTCATATATAACACGACTCCTTTCCCTTCTTTTTCGACCATCTCCATGGCTTTTTGAAGCTGAGGACCGCAGTCACACCTGCAGCTTCCAAAAATATCCCCTGTAATGCAGGAGGAATGTACCCTGACCATGATGGGTTCATCGATTGTCCATGAACCTTTGATCAAAGCAAGGTGCATGTCATCTGTATTGGTTTGTCTAAATGCTATCAGGTCAAAATCTCCCCATTTGGTCGGCAGGTCTACACCTATTTCCCTTTTGATGAGGCTTTCATTTTTCAATCTGTATGCAATCAGATCTTTGATTGAAACCAGTTTGAGGCTGAATCTCTTGGCTACTTCAACGAGGTCGGGCAATCTTGCCATGGTTCCATCCTCATTCATGATTTCGACGAGAACTCCCGCAGGGGACAAACCTGCAAGTCTTGCAAAATCAATTGCAGCCTCAGTATGACCTGACCTTCTGAGGACACCTCCCCTTTTGGCTTTCAAAGGAAAAATATGTCCGGGCTTGCCCAATTCATCTGGATGAATGCTGTCATCAATCAAGGCACGGATGGTTTTGGCACGGTCGCTTGCCGAAATCCCGGTGGTGCAGCCATGACCAATCAGGTCAACAGATACGGTAAAGGGAGTTTCAAATGCAGCTGTATTATTGCCTACCATAAGTTGCAACCCCAATTGGTCACACCTGTCTTCTATCAATGGCGCACAAATCAGACCCCTTCCGTGTGTAGCCATAAAATTGATGATTTCGGGAGTTACTTTTTCTGCTGCGCAAATAAAATCCCCTTCATTTTCCCTGTCTTCATCATCTACAACAATGATAACCTCCCCATTTTTTATTGCTTTTACCGCCTCCTCTATTGGATCGAGTTGAATTGAATTTGACATGGTTGATTTTTGAATTCTATAAAATTTGATGGCAAAATTAGTACCCTTTGCTTTACGAAACAGGATTTCACCAATTAAAGTTTGGCTAATAACTGACAACGATACCTAATTGCCTGTCTATTTCTACCTGAAATTTTTTAAGTTCCATGTAGACTTCGATCCTTTGACTGATCACTCCAACGTCCAATTTCTCCTCATCAGCCTCTTTGATTTTATGTTTTGCCTCTTCCAGCAATTTTTTGATCACTTTTTTCTTTAAATGCAAAACATTGTCATATACGGTCTTGGCCAAATCATCCGCTTCATGATGGGTAAAAATCTGAAATCTTGTTTCCCAAAGGGTAGAAAGTTCATACTTTCTTGTGATCAAATGGATGACTTCATTTTTGACCTCATGGTCCCCAAAATTCAAAAAATATTCGGGTTGGGGAAGAACACCTTCAGCCAATGCATTTTTATAAATAGATAAAATTTTATTGAAAACAGCAGTCTCAAAGGTAAGTTCTGAAGTTTCCTGTAATAAATATTCACAAACCCTTGTCTCCTCGGAAACCATCTCAAATCCATAACTGACCAGAAGCCGCATCATCTCTCTTTCCTGGATATAGATAAGTGAAGAGGAAGAAGCAGGAGTTTCCTTGGTAGGGAGAAGGTCTTCAAAATTGGTTTCAGTCTCCGCTTCCCTTTGTTCGCGAAAGTATTTTTCTTTCTCAGTCTTTAAATAAATCTTGTTCAGCTCTGTCTGTATGATATCTTCATCGATGTCGAGAAGATTTGCAGACTGTTTGATATAGACTGACCTGATGATGGGGTCGGGAATTTTCCCCAAGCTGCTTACCACCTGACGGATGAGGTCGGCCTGCTTGATCGGATCTTTGGCAGCTTCTTCAGCATAAAGGCCGATTTTAAAAGCGATAAAATCCTGCGCTTTTTCTTCTAAGTATTCCTTGAAGGCAAGTGAACCGACTTTCCTGGAATAACTGTCGGGGTCTTCACCTGGTGGAAATACAACCGCTTTTACATTAAGCCCTCCTTCCAGGATCATATCAATTCCCCTAAGAGATGCTTTGATTCCGGCAGCATCACCATCGTACAAAACGGTGATGTTGTCCGTGAAGCGTTTGATGAGTTGGATCTGATTTTCGGTGAGGGAAGTTCCTGAAGAGGCAACAACGTTTTCTATACCGGCGAGATGCATGGAAACCACATCAGTATATCCTTCGACGAGGTAGCAGTTTGCTTTTTCCCTGATTGACTTTTTTGCCTGAAAAATACCATAGAGGATATCACTTTTGTGGTAAACCTCTGTTTCAGGGGAATTAATGTATTTGGGTTGTTTTTTTTCCTGGGTCAGAATTCTGGCGCCAAATCCAATGGGTTTTCCACCCAGATTATGGATAGTGAAAGTGACTCTTCCTCTAAACCTGTCATAAAGCCTTTCTGCTTCACCTTCTTTTTGAAGAATCAAACCTGCCTTCAATAAAATTTCTTCAGAATGTCCGGCTTGCTTTGCGGCTTTGAGAAGATGGTCCCAACCATCCAGCGCATAGCCCAAATCAAACTTTTCGATGATCGAGGGGTTAAATCCCCTTTCTTTGAAATAACTCAATCCGATCGCTTTGCCTTCTTCCGTTTGGAGGTTTTGTACAAAAAAATCCTTGGCAAAATTCAGAACTATATAAAGACTTTCTTTTTCATTATATGCCTGAACAGCCTCAGGTGTGGCTTGCTTGTCTTCTTCTATTTCGATCCCATACTTCTGTGCCAATTGTCTGATGGCCTCATTGAAACCGATGCCTTCGATATCCATCACAAACTGGATGGGATCACCGGCTTTGCCGCAGCCAAAACATTTATATATCTGCTTGGCGGGGGAAACAGAAAATGATGGAGTACTTTCATTGTGAAAAGGACAGCAAGCCCAAAGGTTCTGCCCTTTCTTTTTCAAAGGCACATAATCATTGACCACCTCCTCGATGTCCACCCTTTCTCTGACCTTGTCTGTGGTATTTCTGCTGATCACTTTTTTCTAAATTTTTGGGATCCAAAGATAAAAAGTATTCCATCAATAAATAGGAAGGATCCAATACGAAACTTATTGAGGTGGAAGAAAGTTAAGCAAATTGAAACATTTAATGTTTTCAACACCACATAGGTTTTTCAATTCCTATAATTATAGCCTATTTTGCAGACGGGTTTACCTAATCAACAATGAACATAGAAAAAAGCGAAATTTTAAAAGCACTTTCCAAAGTCCAAGATCCAGATTTGAAAAAGGATTTGGTCACATTGGGAATGATTCAAAACCTGGTTGTAGAGGGAAAGAAAATCAGTTTTAAGGTTGTCCTCACCACACCGGCCTGCCCACTCAAAGAAGTCATCAAAAATAATTGCATAGAAGTCTTAGAGGAGACATTTGGAAGAGAGATTGATCTGGATATTCACATGACATCCAATGTGACAAGCAGTCGAACCAATGCTCCTTTGCTTCCCCAAGTCAAAAACATTATCGCCATTGCCTCAGGAAAAGGCGGTGTCGGTAAATCCACCACGGCCTCAAATCTCGCCGTGGCACTTGCCAAAATGGGAGCCAAGGTCGGATTGATAGATGCTGACATATCCGGTCCTTCCATCCCGATCATGTTCAATGTGGAAGCCGAACAACCTTCTGTAAAACAAGTGGATGGAAAGAATATCATCATGCCGATAGAACAATATGGTGTGAAATTGATGTCCATAGGATTCTTGACACCGGCTGATTCAGCAGTGGTATGGAGAGGCCCGATGGCAAGTTCTGCCTTGAAGCAATTTATCGGAGATGTGGAATGGGGAGAGTTGGATTATCTACTCATCGACCTTCCTCCCGGTACTTCTGACATCCACTTGACCATGGTACAGACTGTACCTGTGACAGGTGTTGTGATCGTGACTACTCCACAAAAAGTGGCTTTGGGCGACGCAACCAAAGGATTGACCATGTTCAGACAGCCCCAAATAAATGTACCCATCTTAGGTGTTGTGGAAAATATGGCTTATTTTTCGCCAGAGGAGTTGCCGGAAAACAAGTACTATCTGTTTGGAAAAGAAGGTGGAAAGAGACTTGCAGAGAGATTTGACGTTCCACTTCTTGGGGAAATTCCCATAGTCCAAAGTATAAGAGAAAGCGGCGATTCGGGATTTCCTGCCGTATTGAAATCAGGAATTACCGAAAAAGCGTTCTCAGCATTGGCAGAGGCAGTAGCCAGACAGATTGCCATCCGTAACGCGGAAAAAAATAAAACTGAAGTTGTACAAGTAAATTGAAAAAATAAATGAGTTTCCCCTTAAGTGAAAGAATTGAAGCAGCATTGGACAGCATCAGGCCCTATTTGGAGGCTGATGGAGGAAATGTCAGAGTAGTGGAAGTTACCGATGATTTTATATTAAGATTAGAATTAACAGGAACCTGCAGTTCCTGCCCGATGTCAACAATGACCCTCAAAGCCGGTGTGGAAGAAGCAATCAAAAGAGCAGTTCCAGAAATCATCAAAGTAGAAGCTGTCAATGTTTTAGTTGCTTAATTTAACTCGGATGAAAATAAAGTCCTTTGGCAAAAGAATAGGGTCTGCTTTATTCTTTTTATTATCCTTTACAAGCTTCGAAATTGGAGCACAGAATTTTTTTGGACAACCCTATCAGCATGTTCATAACGAAAAATGCGCCCACGTCCTGATGGAAAAAATGCAGGAGGATAAGATGGGTGTTTATGGCAGCAAAGAGTTTTTTGAATCTTGGATTACAAAAGAAATAAGCCAAAAGAAAAAGAATTTTAATCCCCAACAAAGGACGCAGGCAGAACGAAGGGTAATTCCCGTTGTAGTGCACGTTCTCCACAACGGAACCCCGGAAGGCATCGGTGCCAATATCCCGTTTTCCCAGATTCAATCTCAAATCCGGATATTGAACGAGGATTTTAGAAGACTAAATGCGGATACTACATTGACTCCTGCAGAATTCCTTGGAGTCGTAGCAGATGCAAACGTGGAATTTGTATTGGCAAAGCAAGATCCAAATGGACTGCCAACAAACGGCGTAGTGAGGGTACAAGGTCCTAAGACTATTTACAATCCCAATAGCCCAAGTGATGTAGAATTGATCGGCCAAACCTCCCTTTGGGCACCGGAGGATTACCTCAATATATGGGTCGTAACTCTGGTATCGCCCTTTATCGGCTATGCATCCTTTCCTGTTTCCGATTTACCGGGACTCAACTTTCCTCCAAATTCAAGAGAAACAGACGGGGTTACCATAGACTACAGGTATTTCGGTCAAGGTGACAATGCTGTGTCCGGTTCAAAAGGACGGACCACAACCCATGAGGTGGGACACTTCCTTGGATTGCGACATATTTGGGGAGATGGAGATTGTTCTGTGGATGACTTTGTGTTAGATACACCCCTCCAAAGTGGCTCAAATAATGCCTGTAGAACGGATAGTCCAAGAATTTCATGCAATACAAGAGATCTTGTTGAAAATTATATGGACTATACCCCTGATGCTTGTATGAACAATTTCACGTTTGGACAAGTAGAAAGGATGGATGTGGTATTGGCACAAAGTCCAAGAAGGGCTTCTTTGGTCAATGGAAAAGGAACCATAGCACCAGAGCTTTTTTCTGTTGACCTTGCCATGCTAAGAATTAATGAACCACAAAACCTGGTTTGTGAATTGAATATCACACCTTCACTCGCTATTCTGAACCGGGGAATAAATGTGGTCACCGCAGCAAGAATCGAAATCAGAAACAACGGTTCTCTGATACAAACCAAAACTTTCAGCCTAAACTTAAAGACAGGTGAAGAGACTACTGTAAGTTTTGACCCATTCAATTTAAACCCGACCACAAATAATTTTGTAGCAACCATCACCCAGGTAAACGGAGCTACTGACCAAAACCCATCTAACAATTCCCTAAGCTCAAACCCAAGCTTACAACCTGTCATTCCTTTGCCTTATGCTTTCCAGTTCAATGAAATCGGGACAAATTGGGTAATCAACAATCCTGATAACCTGACTACATGGGAAAAAACACAAGTCGTTCTTGACGGACAAAGCCAAGATGCCCTGTTTATCAGAAACTATGAATATGAAGCATTTGGGGAATTGGATTATTTTATCTCTCCACGGTTAGACCTAAGCACTTACCAAAATGCCCAGTTGACATTCAATATGGCATATGGGCCATTTAATAATAATTCATTTGGGGATTATTTATTGGTGGCTATTTCTACAGATTGCGGCAATACATTTGATATTATTGAAGCTCCTTACGAGAAAGATTATGTTTTTCTCCGTACTTCCACACCGACACTTGATGAATTTATCCCAACCAGTGCTTCTCAGTTCAGAAGAGAGATAGTCAACCTGAGCCAATATTCAGGAATGGAAAATGTCCGCATAGCATTTATTGCCCGCAACGGATTTGGAAACAACCTTTATATCAAAGACATCGAAATCCTAACAGCGGAAACCTATAAATACGACCTGAAGCTCACTGAATTGATCACACCGTCAGCCATTGGTGCAAACAACCATGAAAATGAAGTAATCTCCGTATCCAATACAGGAAATCTGCCTATTTCAGGTTTTATTTTTAGGAGGACTTCAGGTAGTTCCAATCAGGCTTTCATAGCCAGAGCAGACCCACTCGCTGCGGGTGAATCTGCCAATATCAATCTTCCAAAATCAACTTCATTGGGCATTAACACATTGGGATACACCATCTCATTTCCAAACTTTGACCAAAACGAAAGGGAAATCATTGATTTGAGAAGGTTTGTCTACATGGACACTGAAAAAACAAGGGCTCCGTTTAGACAAAATTTTAACGGAACTTCCACATTAGGACCATGGATTACCATCAATCCTGAAAATCAGCTTCCTGCATGGAATATCATTCCTTTACAATCAGGGACTATTGGAAGTAATGTAAGCAAAGTTCAAATCACGCCTACGGAAAACAGTTTTTGGTTAGGTTCTCCTATTTTGGATCTCTCCATCAGTCCCCAAGCAAGTGTTTTCTTTGACCGTGCCGCCGGGATACTTAACCCCAATACCGTATTTAAAGTATTGGCAAGCGACAATGGCGGCGATACCTATACGGAAGTTTACAGGAAAACCGGGGCAGAAATCACCACCGTGCAGGCTGCAAATGCCAATCCTAACAATGCCTCTGAGTTTGTAAGGGATTTTGTGGATCTGACTGCATTTGCGGGTACAAATAAGAAAAATTCAAGGATTGCATTTGTACTTGAAAACAGTGATGAGGAAAACAGTTCTGTTTACCTTGACAATATTGAACTCTTCATTTCGGCAAACCCAGAACCGGTGATTCCGAATGTTGGGGAGATTTCTTTATATCCAAATCCTGCAGTAGAATATTTCAATGTTGCTTTCAATTTCCAGTCCTATGAAGCAGTCAATATCCAGATTTATTCTTCAACAGGAGCCTTGATACACAATGTTGATTATCCAAATACCCTTAACCAGACTTATACTTTCGCATCTGAACAATTTTCAAAAGGTTTGTTTATCCTCAAAATCACCAGCAAATCTGTAAGCGAAACGAGAAAATTATTCATCCAATAATATGACTATCAAAGGAATAAGATAATTTGGGAAGGGTAATCCAAAAACTTAAAACGAAAACCCAATTTTTATAACATTGGAAAAAATTGTTTCATAAAAAGAGATCGGAAGGTAAGAAGTCGAAAATCCTGTTTTTAGGAGTTCGACTTTTTTCTTGGGATTTGATTTTCGATAAAATGTCAATTTGATGATATTTGTTCTTTGGAAAACAAATATAATTTTACCTTTATACGTTAGCTTTCAGAATACAGCGCACCCATGGGGAATACAAAAGAATCGATAAAAAAAATAGCCATCCACCTCGGTTTGGTGTTTCTAACCGTTACCGTGCTTTCTTTCATTTTTCTTAAGATTTATCTTCCATCTTATACCAACCATGGTCAGACAGTGACTGTTCCAAATCTTGAAGGTTATGGCGTAGAAGAGCTTGAAGATTTTCTTTCAGAAAGAGATCTTTCATATGAAGTAAATATTGACAGCGGATTCAATGCTGAAGCCAAACCATTTGCAGTACTCAAGCAAAATCCAAAACCTGACAGTAAAGTAAAAAGGGGAAGAAAAATCTATGTCACTCTGAATGCCCGAACTGCACCTTTGATTAAAATGCCTAACCTTGTAAACAGTCCTTTAAAAAATGCTCAGGAAATATTGGGAAATATAGGATTGGTCCGAGGTGAGATTATCTACGTTCCGGATATCGGAGACAACGTGGTTTTGGAACAAAAATACAGAGGAAGAAATATCTCTGAAGGATTTGAAATCCCAAAAGGGTCTCAGGTCGACCTTGTGGTGGGCGATGGCTTAGGAAACCAAACACTTGAAGTTCCTTCTTTGACAGGATTGGATGAAATAGATGCGGAATTTCTGATCATTGGTTCAGGATTGAGAATGGGAAATATTGACTATGTCCAAACTGACAGTGTTGCGTCAGGGATCATCATCAAGCAAATGCCTCCGGCAGGGGCTTCGGTTAAGACCGGTGAACAAATCCATGTTTGGATTTCTGAGAACAAGAAAAGTGGAAACAACTTTTAAATGAGTTTATTGAAAACGATATCATTTTCAGTAATTGCCTTAGTACTTTTTTTAAGTCCGGTTTATGCCGTGGCCCAATTTATCCAGCTTCCAACACCTCACCAACCACAAAAACCAGATACAAAATCAGCTGATTTAAGAATCCAGGCAGAACCATTGACTTTGCCTTTCTGGGATGACTTTTCTGAATCCCGACTTGACACAAGTAAATGGTCAAGTGAAGGCGTCACCATTTCAACAACTGTGGCAAACGCAGCACCTTCCATAGGTACTCTGATTCTTGACGGAATAGATGAAGCGGGACGCCCCTACTCTACTGTCCAATTTGAACAGGGATTTACAGACAGAATCACCTCAAAGCCGATCAACTTATCCGGATTGAATCCCGTAGAAGCAAATTCCGTTTTTTTGAGTTTCTTTTGGCAATCTGGGGGAAAAGCGGAAATCCCGGACCAGAATGATTTCATATTACTTCAATTTTTGGACCGTGACAGCCTTTGGGTAAATGTGTGGGAACAAACCGGAGGACTAACCGCTGAGGAGTTTTTCTTTACCCAAGAAATAGTCAAGGTATTTCCGCAATTTCTTCACGAGGGATTTCAGTTCAGGTTTCAGGTCAAAGGAAGACGTTCAGGTCCATTTGACAGCTGGATTTTGGATTATGTCTTTCTGCATAAAAACAGGAACCAGGCGGATTTATCTTTTCCCGACAGGGCATTGACCCTTTCCAATTCAAGACCTTTTGAAAAATACGCTGCAATTCCTCTTTTCCTTTTAAAAAAAGACGCTGATTTAACATGGGAATCCACTTCCAATGAATTTAAGAACCTGGACAGAGGTTTTAGGGCAATGGAATATTCTTTTGAAATCAGAGAAAAGGAAAATCAAAACCTAGTCAAATCGATCAATAGCAATACACCTTTTAACCCGGTGCCAATTGCCCAGGAAAGGAGGACTTTTACTTCTAACCCAATTCTTGAAGTTCCCCTGCCCGAAGAAGAAATGGATTATGAAATTGTCAGCTACCTTGTTACAGGAGATGGGTTATTGGCTGGGGTGGAAAATGGAGTTGCTGTAACCTACCCCGAGGTGGATTTTAGGATAAACGATACAGTGAGGACAACTTTACCAATAAGGGATTTTTTGGCATATGATGATGGAAGCGTGGATTATTCTGCCGGGATCAACCAAAGATCTGGAATGCTGGCTGTCAGGTATGAAGTTAACAGTACAGTGTATTTGAAGGGGTTAAGCATCAATTTTACAAATTTCACCCAACTGGGAGGTGTCATCGACCTCATGGTATGGAAAGAGTTAGATGAGGAACCTATCTATAAAAAAGAGGTCTTTATCCCGACCAAAGAATCTCTGAATGAATTTGGCTATTTCGAAATTGACCAAAACATAGAGCTCAACGGAACCTTTTACATAGGTTTTACCCAGTTTACCAATGATTTCCTTTATGTTGGACTGGACAAAACCTATGATAACGGAGGGGAGATTTTCTTCAACGCAACCGGTTCGTGGGTTCAAAATGAAACTGTGGAAGGATCCTTGATGATGCGCGCACATCTTTTGGAAAGTCCTCCTTTCGAAAGTGAATCAGAAGCATCACTAACATTAAAAGTTTTTCCCAATCCGGTATTGGATATACTATTTATTGAAGGGCAGGTGGGCATAGTCAACATCTATGATCCAATGGGAAGAAATATTAACCTGCCCATTTCAGAAAATGAGAATGGGAAAAGTGTTAATTTTGAGGGAATGCAAAGAGGAATATATGTCCTTAAAACCACCATTGGTGAGGAGCAAAAGTCATTTAGAATATTGGTCAAATAATATAATCATGGAAGACATTACAGTAACAGAACTTAAAAAAAAATTGGAAGACAAAGAAGACTTTGTTTTTATAGATGTTAGGGAGGAATGGGAGTACGAAGAAGATAACCTTGGTGCACTCAATATCCCTATGGGGCAATTAGCACATCAGCTTGATGAGATAAAAGATTTCAAAAATAAAGAAATTGTGATGCAGTGTAGGTCAGGGGCCAGAAGCGGAAATGCCAAAAGGTTCCTTGAAACCCAGGGATTTACCAAAGTAAGGAACCTACTCGGCGGGATCATTGCCTATCGGGAAATGGAAGAAAATGATTAAAATTTCTAAATTTCAGATCATCCTTTTCAGAAATAAACCAGAGCATTCAATCAAAAAAACAGTCTAATGACTGTTTTTTTTTGAGCATTGAGCAATCAAAAGATTTCTTGGATAGATTGATTTCTTTGAACTCAGAATATATCCTCATAAATTAAACCCTAAACAGCTTTACATCAATGTCAAAAAGAAAAACCTTAATAATAGCACTGTCAGTTTGGGCATTTCAGGTGCAGGCCCAAAAAAGCAGTATCGAGTCAGCCTTTAATGAAAAGGAGGCTATTTCCCATTTTAGGTACCTAGCCTCAGATGAGTTGATGGGACGAGACCCGATAAGACCTGAAATGGATGCCGCGTCGCGGTATATATCGGAGCAGTTTTGGAGATATGGTGCCGTGCAAATCAATGGCACTAACAGTTATTATCAAAATATACCCTTCAGGCTGTCTTCTCCCCCATCTAAAGGTACGGTTTCCCTTGGCAACACCGCCTTTGAACAAGGTGATGGACTCTTGGTATTGGATGGGCCTTCATTGACAGGTAAATTCGAATTGGTCGTTGTGGGCTATGGGCAGGAGTCTGACTATTCAGGAAAAGATGTTAAGGGAAAAATCGTGGTAACCAATGTCGGCGCACCAAACCGATTGAGCCCTGCTGATTTGTTTAGCGCTGGCAGAGACAAAATTTCTTTGGCAAAAACAAAAGGAGCTGTCGCCCTGATTGAAATGTACAATGTACCTTCTGTTCCTTGGAATCTCGTGGCAAATTACCTGAACAGGCCTCAATTGACAGTCGACAATACAAACGGGGAAGAATCCATTCCTTATATATGGTTAAAGGACTTAAACAATGAGCAGATCAATGCCATTGGAAAAGGTACTTTTTCTTCAGCTGATGTTCAGATTCAGGGCAAGGTCAATAAAAAAATTGTTGGAAAGAATGTAGTGGCAATTGTAGAGGGTACAGACCCAAAGCTTAAAAATGAATATATCATGCTTTCGGCCCACTATGACCATGTCGGAGTCGGCAAGCCAAATGCAGAGGGTGATTCCATTTATAATGGTGCAAGGGACAATGCTGTAGGAACTGTTGCTGTCATCAATGCGGCAAAGTATTTTGCTAAAAACCCGCCAAAAAGATCCATCCTTCTTTGTGCCTGGACTGCAGAAGAAAAGGGACTTTTGGGATCAGGCTATTTTTCCGAAAACCCTTTGGTCCCACTTCACCAGATAATTTTTAACCTCAATATTGACAATGGCGGATATAACGATACCTCTATTGTGACTGTTATTGGATTGGGAAGAACTTCTGCTGACCCATTGATTGAAAAAGCAGTTGCGGATTTTGGATTGAAGGCGATCTCTGATCCTTCCCCTGAACAAGGCTTATATGACCGATCGGACAACGTCAACTTTGCAAGAAAAGGAATCCCTGCGCCGACCTTCAGTTTGGGATTCACTGCTTTTGATGATGAAATCACCAAATATTATCATCAGCCCTCTGACCACGTTGAGACCTTCGATCTTGATTATGCCCTGTTGTATTGGAAATCCTACATTTTGGCAGCACAGAACATAGCCAATTGGACTGAAAAGCCGACTTGGAAGTCCGGTGATAAATACGAAGCAATAAGCAAAGAATTGTACGGGAAAGATTAAGGCAGTATTCCAGATCCCATATTTCTTTTTTTAAAAATGGCTACCCGAAAAACAGGTAGCCATTTTTTTTTGCTTTTTTTTTAAAATTTTTTTTCACCCTTATTTTTTGGTCAAAAAAGACATTTTAACCATTTTTTCAAATTCCATACACTGATTTTATCCAGCGTTGAATCTGCAAAATCCTTCAAATTTGAATAAAAAAGCACTTTTTCAAATGTATTTTAGGTTTTACTATCCTCATTCCGTCTGTTTCTGTATTTATTTAGAAAAACATCAAACACTCAAAAAAACATCTTTTGAATATTATTAAATGCATTTCGTAAAAATATTTTTTAATATTATTTGGATATGAAATACATTTTACTCTATATTTACATCATAATAATGTATTTAAATCATTTCATAACGATTTGGATCATTTTTAAAAACTCTAAACAAATAATCTTCTCGCAATCTGGTCACCCGACCTCAAATTTTAAAAGTTATGAAAACAACATTCAGATTACTCGCAATCGCTTTATTGGTTTCTTCTTTCATTTTTTCAGAATCAAAAGCACAACAATTACCACAGTTTAGCCAGTACATTTTTAATGGATTACATATCAACCCTGCTTATGCCGGCTATAAGAATGAGGGTTATGTTCAAAGTACTTATAGAAGTCAGTGGGTTGGCTTCGAAGGTGCACCGGAAACTTTCACAGTTACTGCTGATTTTAGTGCAAATGAAGGAATGATGGGTTTTGGAGCAACAGTCCTGGCAGATAGAATCGGCCCAACCAAAACCACTTCTGCCATGTTGACTTATGCCTATAGAATCCAAACAGGAAGAGATTCTTACTTAGGATTAGGAGCAAGTGCAGGCGTGGGTCAATACAGCATCAATGGCGATATGCTTAAAGCCCTTCATGAAAATGATCCTGAAATACCAACAGGAACCATCAACATGATGACTCCAAATATGAATTTGGGATTGTTTTATAATAACAGCAAGTTTTATGCAGGCCTTAGTGCTTTTAACCTTATCGGAAAAGGGACTTTGGAAAATGAAGATATAGCATTGGCATACCATGACATCCACTTCTACCTCACTGCAGGTATGTTGATGGAAGTGTCTCAAAATGTAAAATTCAAACCATCATTCCTTGTGAAGCAGGTGAAAGGTTCTCCAACAACATATGATCTAAACGGAATGGTACTTTTTATGGATAAACTTTGGTTAGGAGCTTCTTACAGGTCAAACCTCAACATCATGAATGAAAATCCTGAGGCAGGTTCACTGAGCAAAAGAAATGCAGTCGCATTCATTGGAGAAATATTCGCTACCCCAAACCTTAGAATCGGTTACGCTTACGACCAAAACCTGAACGTATTGCAGGATATGAGAGCCAATTCACACGAAATCTCAGTAGGCTACTACTTGTTTGCAAGAAAAGCGACTATGAAAAACCCTAGGTGGTTTTAATCACTGATAAAAAGAGAGGTCACCCTCTCACAAAAAATTAAATTTTGTTGCATTTTTTAATGTTTAGAGTCTATTTATTCAAAAGGCTGCCTGACTTACAGGCAGCTTTTTTTTCTGGTTTGACGGAATTTGGATATGGACAGATTATCCGAAAAGGAGAAAAATCTAAATTCTGGAAATTCAAATAATCCATCTTTTTGGAATCAAAACAGAATTTATATGTCTTGGAGGAGCCAAAGTATGTTTGATCTTGAAAAATCACATTTTTAAACTACAAGTATTGTTTTACGGAAATCTGAAAAAAAAAGTAAATAAAGCCCACATTTTTGCTTTGTAAAACAAATGTTTCCTTTTGTACAATAAAATTGGAACTTTTGAAGGGAAGTTAAAATCCATAAATCACCCACTTCTTTGGCTTTTTGACATTCATTAAATTTTAAAGGATTACAGATTCAAATTATTGTTTTACAGAAACACCCATCAGTAAAACTTTAATCTTTTCAAAAGGCATTTGCCTAAAAAACGTCAAAAGCATCCTGCATGCTATTGAAACCAAAAGGTCAAACCAATTTTTAGGATTTGATTTTTGGTAATTGTAAAAGGTGAGCGATCACCACACTCTTCAATTAATAGTAGTTGTTATGAAAAAAATCTACTCCTCTTTGGCCATTTTGGCCAAACTTTTCATTTTTCTTTTTTGCGCCATTCCCACTTTCGTTTTGGCACAAAACACTTCTTCATCTCAAAATGATTTCATATTAAAGCAGGTTAATCAGGGAAACGGAAATTCAGCTCTTTCGGAAACCTCGATTGACCTTCAGCATCCCACAGATGATGATGAACTTGATTTGGTACAATTAAAATCACTCATATTTGACAATATCCCTACGATATATATTGTTAATCGGAATGTCCAGGATAGCGAGGAGAGTTTTCCACAGAGATTGATTTCAGATGTAAGTTCTCTTGGAGTCTTATCAGATAATGGGAATAAAACCCGCACCATAAAACTCCTCCAGGTCAATATCAATCAAATTCAAGAAAAAAACTTAGTCAGGTTAAACCAATCCAATTTAGAAGGATTCAAAAACCTTACCCACATTTTTATAAAGTCTACTGTTTCATTAAGCAAAGAAGAGGTCAACCAAATGATTTCAGGCTTTGAAAACGGGGATGTGGTTCTTTTGTATCAGGTCAATTCTAATTTTTAAACCTTGATTTTTTTGGAGATGAAAAATTCACCTAAACAATTTACAGAAAATATCCCATTCCGGTTTTGCTTATCGATATTTCTGATTTTTTTATCTGCTTTTTCCTCTTTTGCTCAAAACGACAACAGGGTTCCTTTTAGACATAGAGTAGGAAACCCTGCACCGGATAACAATATTTTTAGGCTTCGAGGAGATTTTACAATCATTGGAAACACCAACCTCACTTTAACAAATTATTCGGAAAGCACAAACAATTCGAATAGTCAAATGAAATATGTGGATGTGGATAGTGATGGTAACACCCTCAACTCATCCTCGTCCACTCTGGTCTTTTCATCAGAAAACAATGCCGATCCTAATTGTTCAGAGATAGTATATGCCGGTTTATATTGGTCAGGAAGAGCCAATCCCAATTTTGGAGAAACATTTGATGTTGTGATCGGATACCAAACCGGTCCTTCCCAAAATGTTACTGACAATGTCCAAGAATTGAACCACAACCAAGAGGTGGATTATTCAACATACTCTCTTTCCATTTCCAGACAAGGTGATCAGAATGCAAGGTATCCAAGATATACTTTATCCTCCTCATCTGGATCAAATACCTACCAATTTGAATTTACCAATTCTGGATCAAATCCGGGAAGATACCGAATTGGTACAAGCGGGGATTGGACGGATTTATCTAACCAATCCGTAAATGTCTCCGGAAATAACAGTGTGCTGACGTTTAGTCCAATTTCAATTGTGGAAGGCAACATGACTTTCACAATTGATAGAATCCAAAGGAACTCAGCAAGCAACGGAAACACAGCCTCTTACCAGAACAGCAATAACTGGTTAAGAATTACTGCGAATGGAACCTTTGCAGAAGAAATTGAAATTCTAAAAACACTTGATAAAAGAAAGGTCAAAATTAAAGGTCCTGCCTCAGGAGGATACACTGAACTTACAGCAAATTCAAACAATATACTTTATCCATCAGGCGAACTTGGGGATATGTACGTTGGCTTTGTCGACGTCACCCAATATGTAAAAGCCAATGGTTTGGGAGAATATACTGTTGCTGATATGGCACTTACCGAAGGCAACGGAGGAAATACCGGCTATTATGGGCATTGGGGAATTGTGGTGGTTTATGAAAACTCCAAAATGACCTGGAGAGATGTAACTGTTTTTGACGGTTTTTCATTTGTCCAATCACCCGGAAATTCAACCCAAGCAACAGGGGATCTTTTGATTGATGGATTCAATGCTGTTCAAAATGGTGATGTAAATCTGAAGCTAGGTGTAATGGCAGGTGAAGGTGATCGAGGGATTTCAGGAGATTTCCTTGAAATCAGAAATGCAGCTAATACAGAATGGGTGAGATTGTCACATCCCTTAAATTCCACAGGAAATTTTTTCAATTCTTCCATCTACACACCCACTCTGACAAATACCGGAACCTTGGTAGCCAATCCAAGAAACCCTAATCTTTTGAACAATACAGGTATTGACATTGCAATGTGGAATGTTCCAAATACCAACAATTCCATAATTGCAAACAGTCAGACAGCTACGACATTTCGATATGGTACTAACCAGGATTTATTTAACATCTATGCAGTTGCCTTTGCCGTTGACGCATATATTCCTGATGTACAGGGACTAAACAGCATTGTTGCAATCAATGGGGTTGCTCCTACCTCAAATCCTACCACACAACCCGGTCAGGAAATTGAATATTCATTGGATATTAGAAACCTTGGATCAGAAGGAATAGAAAACACCAAAATAGTTATCCCAATTCCCTACACTGCATCTTTTTTGAGCGCAAGTTCACAATCCTTTTTCACCCCAAATACTATTTCCCAACCGTATTTTGACCCTGCATTAGGTGCGACAGGATCAATTGTTTGGGAATTGGGAGAGATTCCTGTATCAGTGAATATCATGGATATTCTTGCAAGGCTCAGCTATACGCTAAAAACTACAGAAGATTGTTTCTTATTGGCAAATGCGGATTGCGAAGCCTACGTAGCCGTTTTGGGTACGATTTCAGGGAAAGGTATGATTTCCCAAAGCGAATTCAATACTGTTCAATTAACTCATGGGTTTTTGGATGGGGATTGTGAAGGAGAACCAATTCAGTCAGCCTTGATAATCCCAATTGTGGGTGCCGCTGAATTCGTAAATCAAAATTGCTCAGAAGCAGATATTTTTAAAGAATTTTTCTTTTGCAATGTTGATTTAAACCAAGGAGTTTCTGTCAATTCAATCAAAAATTCATTTCCGATCGGAACACGCTTTTTTAATGGTCCTGACCCGAATTCAGCAACAGAATTTACTTTAACAAATCCTTTCCCGGCAACGGATGGCATTTATTATGCAATCCCGCCAAATTCAAGCGATTGTATTTTCCAGTTCCGAATCATAGTAACCATTGTTGTTTCAAACCCTTCTTTACCTGACGCAGAGGAACTAACTTTTTGTATTGGGGAACAAATTCCAGATCTAGTTTCATTGATATCACCAAGCAATTTGGGAAGTCCTGATGAGTATAATGTTTATTTTTTCACTAGTGAAGTAGGTGGCGTAGCACAAACCGGATTTCAAGTCAATTCCAGCAATGCCGGGGTTATTCAACTATGGGTAGCAGAAGGGTATTCTGCAAACTGTTTGGGCCCTAGGGTTCCTGTTAGTGTTACTATCAGTCCCCTACCTTCCGCTCCTGTTGGCATCAACTTATTTCAATGTTTCGGAGAAGGAGTATCTCTTGTTGCATCCGCAACTGTGGACAATGGGTTAGAAGTCAGATGGTTTGATCAGGAAGTAGGTGGAAACCTAATTCTTAACCCTGTCCTTAACACACCTGGAAGTGTTACTTACTTTGCTGAATCCTTTAATCCTGTCACAGGATGTGCCGGAGTGCAAAGAACACCTGTGAACTTATCTCTCTTTAATTGCAGTATTACAATTGAAAAATCAGGAAGTATTCTGGATTTTGATGGCAATGGATCAATCAATGTGGGTGACAAAATCATTTACACTTTTGCCATTTCCAATTTAGGAAACACGCCAATAACAAACATTTCTCTTTCCGATCCGAAAGTAAATGTAAGCGGTGGACCAATTTCAAGCTTGAGCGCAGGTTCAACTGATAACACTTCTTTCACCGCGGAACATGTTTTGACCCAAGCAGATTTTGATTTTGGCTCATTCACCAATATTGCGGTGGTAAGCGGAACAGCGCTCGGTACTATTTTAACCGCATCCGACAGTGACCTGCAGACTTTACTCCAAAGCCCTGCGCTTTCCATCACCAAGACAGCTACCGAATCAACCTTTGACGCTGTCGGAGATGTATTGAATTATACCATTGTTGTGACCAACACGGGTAACGTGACTTTGAGCAATATTGCTGTAAGCGATCCTTTGACCGGATTGAATACATCAATTGCTTCCTTGGCGCCTTTGGCTTCGCAGTCAATCCCGACTTCTTATACCGTCACTCAAAGTGATATTGATGCCGGAAAAGTAGACAATACCGCTTCCGCTGTTGTCGGTTCTGTGAATGTTACAGCTTCCGAGTCGGTAACTGCAACGCAAAGCCCTGCGCTTTCCATCACTAAAACAGCAACCGAGTCAACCTTTGCTGCTGTAGGAGATATATTGAACTACACCATCGTGGTGACCAATACAGGTAACCTGACTTTGAATAACATCTCGGTTTCTGATCCGCTGACAGGTTTGAATACAACTATTGCTTCTTTGGCTCCTGCAGCTTCGCAGTCAATCCCGACTTCTTACACTGTAAAACAGTCAGACATCGATGCAGGCAAGGTGGACAATACGGCTTCTGCAGCTGTCGGCGCTGTCAATGTATCCGCTTCCGAGTCTGTTTCCGCTACCCAAAACCCTGCGCTTTCAATCACCAAAACAGCTACCGAATCAACCTTTGCAGCTGTCGGTGATGTATTGAATTACACCATTGTCGTGACCAATACGGGTAACGTGACTTTGGAAAATGTTGCGGTGAGCGATCCTTTGACAGGTCTGAATACAACAATTGCTTCCTTGGCTCCTTTGGCTTCGCAGTCAATCCCGACTTCTTATACAATCACGCAGGCTGACATCGATGCAGGAAAAGTGGACAATACCGCTTCGGCTGTTGTCGGTTCTGTGAATGTTTCCGCTTCCGAGTCGGTTTCAGCAACCCAAAGCCCTGCCCTTTCCATTACCAAAACAGCAACCGAATCAACCTTTGCCGCTGTAGGAGATGTATTGAACTATACCATTGTGGTAACCAATACAGGTAACGTCACCCTGAATAATATCTCGGTTTCTGATCCGCTGACAGGATTGAATACAACAATTGCTTCTTTGGCGCCTTTGGCTTCTGAGTCAATACCGACTTCTTATACCGTGACGCAGTCTGATATCGATTCAGGAAAAGTGGACAACACCGCTTCCGCTGCTGTCGGTTCTGTGAATGTTACAGCTTCCGAGTCTGTAACTGCAACGCAAAGCCCTGCCCTTTCCATCACCAAAACAGCGACTGAGTCAACCTTTGCCGCTGTCGGGGATGTATTGAACTATAACATTGTCGTGACCAACACGGGTAACGTTACTTTGAGCAATGTTGCTGTAAGCGATCCATTGACCGGATTGAATACAACAATTGCTTCATTGGCTCCTGCTGCTTCGCAGTCTATCCCGACTTCTTATACTGTAACACAGGCGGATATCGATGCAGGAAATGTCGACAATTCCGCCTCTGCTGTTGTCGGTGCAGTGAATGTCTCCGCTTTGGAGTCTGTTTCTGCAATCCAAAGCCCGGCGCTTTCCATCACCAAAACAGCAACCGAGTCAACCTTTGCTTCTGTGGGCGATGTATTGAATTACACTATTGTCGTGACAAATACAGGAAACATTACTCTGAGCAATGTTTCTGTGAGCGATCCTTTGACAGGATTGAACACTTCTTTTCCAAGTCTTGCGCCTGGATCAAGTGAATCTGTTCCTACTTCTTACATTTTAACACAGGCGGATATCGATGCAGGAAAGGTGGACAACACCGCTTCTGCTGCTGTAGGTGCTGTCAATGTCTCTGCTTCTGAATCAGTTTCTGCTACACAAAGCCCGGCGCTTTCCATCACCAAAACAGCTACCGAGTCAACCTTTGACGCTGTCGGCGATGTACTGAATTACACCATTGTCGTGACCAACACGGGTAACGTCACCCTGAATAACATCTCGGTTTCTGATCCGCTTACAGGTCTGAATACAACAATTGCTTCTTTGATGCCTTTGGCTTCGCAGTCAATCCCGACTACTTATACAATCACTCAAAGTGACATCGATGCAGGCAAGGTGGACAATACCGCTTCCGCAGCTGTCGGTGCTGTCAATGTATCAGCTTCGGAGTCTGTTTCCGCTACACAAAGCCCTGCTCTTTCCATCACCAAGACAGCAACCGAATCAACCTTTACCGCTGTCGGAGATGTATTGAACTTTACCATTGTCGTGACCAATACAGGTAATGTGACTTTGAGCAATGTTGCTGTAAGCGATCCTCTGACAGGTCTCAATACAACTATTGCTTCTTTGGCTCCTGCTGCTTCGCAGTCAATCCCGACTTCTTATACTGTAACACAGGCGGATATCGATGCAGGAAAAGTGGACAACACGGCTTCGGCTGCTGTCGGCGCAGTGAATGTCTCAGCTTCTGAATCTGTTTCGGCAACACAGAGCCCTGCGCTTTCCATCACCAAAACAGCAACCGAGTCAACCTATGCCGCTGTCGGTGATGTATTGAACTATACCATTGTGGTGACCAACACGGGTAACGTGACTTTGAGCAATGTTGCTGTAACAGATCCTTTGACAGGTTTGAATATTTCAATTCCAAGCCTTGCGCCTGGATCAAGTGAATCCATTCCGACTTCTTATACAATCACTCAAAGTGATATTGATGCAGGTAAAGTAGACAATACCGCTTCCGCTTTTGTCGGTTCAGTGAATGTCTCTGCTTCCGAGTCTGTAATTGCAACCCAAAGCCCGGCACTTTCCATCACCAAAACAGCTACCGAATCAACCTTTGCAGCTGTTGGAGATGTATTGAACTACACCATTGTCGTGACCAATACCGGGAACGTGACTTTGAGCAATGTTGCTGTAACCGATCCATTGACAGGTTTGAACACTTCTATTCCAAGTCTTGCACCTGGATCAAGTGAATCCATTCCGACTTCTTATACAATCACGCAAACGGATATCGATGCAGGAAAAGTGGACAATACCGCTTCCGCAGCTGTAGGGACTGTAAATGTCTCTGCTTCCGAGTCGGTAACTGCAACACAAAGCCCTGCGCTTTCCATCACCAAAACAGCAACTGAATCAACATTTGCCGCTGTCGGGGATGTACTGAATTATACCGTCGTAGTGACCAATACAGGGAACGTCACCCTGAATAACATCTCGGTTTCCGATCCATTGACAGGTCTGAATACAACAATTGCTTCTTTGGCTCCTGCAGCTTCGCAATCAATACCGACTTCTTATACTGTAACACAGGCGGATATCGATGCAGGCAAGGTGGACAATACCGCTTCGGCTGCTGTCGGAACTGTCAATGTCTCTGCTTCGGAATCAGTTTCAGCAACACAGAGCCCTGCGCTTTCCATCACCAAAACAGCAACCGAGTCAACCTTTGCCGCTGTGGGCGATTTATTGAACTATACCATTGTCGTGACCAATACAGGAAACGTGACTTTGAGTAACATCTTGGTTTCTGATCCTTTGACCGGATTGAACACTTCTGTTCCAAGTCTTGCGCCTGGATCAAGTGAATCTGTTTTGACTTCCTACACTGTAACACAGGCTGACATCGATGCAGGAAAAGTAGACAACACGGCTTCCGCTGCTGTCGGTACAGTGAATGTTTCCGCTTCGGAATCAGTTTCTGCAACCCAAACTCCTGCCCTTTCCATCACCAAAACAGCAACCGAGTCAACCTTTGCCGCTGTCGGAGATATATTGAATTACACCATAGTCGTGACCAATACAGGAAACGTGACTTTGAGCAATGTTGCTGTAAGCGATCCATTGACAGGTTTGAATACTTCTGTTCCAAATCTTGCGCCTGGATCAAGTGAATCCATTCCAACTTCCTACACTGTAACACAGACGGATATCGATGCGAGCAAGGTGGACAATACCGCTTCCGCTGCTGCCGGTGCTGTCAATGTCTCAGCTTCGGAATCAGTTTCTGCAACACAAAGCCCTGTACTTTCCATCACCAAAACAGCAACCGAATCAACCTTTGCAGCTGTCGGAGATGGATTGAATTACACCATTGTCGTGACCAATACGGGTAACGTCACCCTGAATAACATCTCGGTTTCTGATCCTCTGACAGGTCTGAATACAACAATTGCTTCCTTGGCGCCTTTGGCTTCTGAGTCAATAGCTACTTCTTTTACAGTAACGCAGGCTGATATCGATGCAGGCAAGGTGGACAATACCGCTTCGGCTGCTGTCGGAGCTGTCAATGTCTCTGCTTCGGAGTCCGTTTCTGCGACACAAAGCCCTGCGCTTTCCATCACCAAAACATCAACCGAGTCAACCTTTGCCGCTGTCGGTGATATATTGAACTACGCCATTGTCGTGACCAATACAGGTAACGTGACTTTGAGCAATGTTTCTGTAACTGATCCTTTGACCGGATTGAATACAACAATTGCTTCTTTGGCGCCTTTGGCTTCTGAGTCAATAGCTACTTCTTATACAATCACGCAGGCGGATATCGATGCAGGAAAAGTGGACAATACCGCTTCGGCTGTTGTCGGCGCTGTCAATGTATCAGCTTCGGAGTCTGTTTCTGCAACACAGAGCCCTGCGCTTTCCATTACGAAAACAGCAACCGAGTCAAGCTTTGCCGCTGTGGGCGATGTATTGAACTATACCATTGTGGTGACCAATACAGGTAACGTCTCCCTGAATAACATCTCGGTTTCCGATCCTTTGACAGGTTTGAATACAACAATCGCTTCTTTGGCTCCTTTGGCTTCTGAGTCAATCCCGACTTCTTATACAATCACGCAGGCTGACATCGATGCAGGCAAGGTGGACAACACCGCTTCCTCTGCTGTAGGCGCTGTCAAAGTCTCTGCTTCGGAATCGGTTTCTGCTACACAGAGCCCTGCACTTTCCATCACCAAAACAGCAACCGAGTCAACCTTTGTTGCTGTGGGAGATGTATTGAACTATACCATTGTTGTGACCAACACGGGTAACGTGACTTTGGAAAACATTGCTGTAAGCGATCCTTTGACAGGTTTGAATACAACAATTGCTTCTTTGTCGCCTTTGGCTTCTGAGTCAATCCCGACTTCTTATACTGTGACGCAGGCTGACATCGATGCAGGAAAAGTGGACAATACCGCTTCCGCTGCCGTTGGTTCAGTGAATGTCTCTGCTTCCGAGTCGGTAACTGCAACGCAAAGCCCTGCCCTTTCCATTACCAAAACAGCAACCGAGTCAAGCTTTGATGCTGTAGGTGACGTGCTGAACTACACCATTGTGGTGACTAATACCGGTAACGTGACTTTGAGCAATGTTGCTGTAAGCGATCCATTGACAGGTCTCAATACGGTCATTGCTTCATTAGCCCCATTGGCTTCTGAGTCAATACCAACTTCTTATACAGTAACGCAGGCTGATATCGATGCAGGCAAGGTGGACAACATAGCTTCCGCTGCTGTCGGTACTGTTAATGTATCGGCTTCCGAGTCGGTAACTGCAACTCAGAGCCCTGCCCTTTCCATCACCAAAACAGCAATCGAGGCAAGCTTTGCCGCTGTCGGAGATGTATTGAACTATACCATTGTCGTGACCAATACCGGGAACGTAACTTTGAGCAATGTTTCTGTGAGCGATCCTTTGACCGGATTGAATACAACAATCGCTTCTTTGTCCCCATTGGCTTCGCAGTCAATCCCGACTTCTTATACAATCACTCAAAGTGAAATTGATGCAGGAAAAGTAGACAATACCGCTTCCGCTTCTGTAGGTGCTGTCAATGTATCAGCTTCGGAGTCGGTTTCAGCAACACAAAGCCCTGCACTTTCCATCACCAAAACAGCAACCGAGTCAACCTTTGCTGCTATCGGAGATATATTGAATTACACCATTGTGGTGACCAATACAGGTAACGTGACTTTGAGCAATGTTGCTGTAAGCGATCCTTTGACAGGTCTGAATACAACAATTGCTTCTTTGGCTCCTGCAGCTTCGCAGTCTATTTCGACTTCTTATACAATCACTCAAAGTGACATCGATGCAGGAAAAGTGGACAACACCGCTTCCGCTGTTGTCGGTTCTGTGAATGTTTCCGCTTCCGAGTCGGTAACTGCAACCCAAAGCCCTGCGCTTTCCATAACCAAAACAGCAACCGAATCAACCTTTGCTGCTGTCGGGGATGTATTGAACTACACCATTGTCGTGACCAATACGGGTAACGTGACTTTGAGCAATGTTGCTGTAAGCGATCCTTTGACAGGTCTGAATACAACAATTGCTTCCTTGGCTCCTTTGGCTTCGCAGTCAATCCCGACTTCTTATACCGTCACTCAAAGTGATATTGATGCAGGCAAAGTAGACAACACAGCTTCCGCTGCTGTCGGTGCTGTCAATGTATCAGCTTCGGAGTCGGTAACTGCAACTCAGAGCCCTGCGCTTTCCATCACCAAAACAGCAACCGAACCAACCTTTGCCGCTGTCGGGGATGTATTGAACTACACCATTGTGGTGACCAATACCGGGAACGTGACTTTGAGCAATGTTGCTGTAAGCGATCCATTGACAGGATTGAATACGACAATCGCTTCTTTGGCTCCTTCAGCCTCGCAATCAATTCCTACTTCTTATACTGTGACACAGGCTGATATCGATGCAGGCAAGGTGGACAACACGGCTTCTGCTGCTGTTGGTGCTGTGAATGTATCCGCTTCGGAGTCGGTAACTGCAACTCAGAGCCCTGCGCTTTCCATCACCAAAACAGCAACCGAGTCAACCTTTGACGCTGTCGGCGATGTATTGAATTACACCATTGTCGTGACCAACACGGGTAACGTGACTTTGAGCAATGTTGCTGTAAGCGATCCATTGACAGGATTGAATACGGCAATCGCTTCTTTGGCTCCTTCAGCCTCGCAATCAATTCCTACTTCTTATACTGTGACACAGGCTGATATCGATGCAGGCAAGGTGGACAACACGGCTTCTGCTGCTGTTGGTGCTGTGAATGTATCCGCTTCGGAGTCGGTAACTGCAACTCAGAGCCCTGCGCTTTCCATCACCAAAACAGCAACCGAGTCAACCTTTGACGCTGTAGGAGATGTATTGAACTATACCATTGTGGTGACCAATACAGGTAACGTGACTTTGAGCAATGTTGCTGTAAACGATCCTTTGACAGGTCTGACTACAACAATTGCTACTTTGTCCCCATTGGCTTCGCAGTCAATCCCGACTTCTTATTCTGTAACACAGGCTGATATTGATGCGGGAAAAGTGGACAACACCGCTTCTGCTGCTGTAGGTTCAGTCAATGTTTCCGCTTCCGAGTCGGTTTCCGCAACACAAAGCCCTGCCCTTTCCATAACAAAGACTGCAACCGAGTCAAGCTTTGATGCTGTAGGAGATGTACTGAATTACACCATTGTCGTGACCAATACGGGTAACGTCACCCTGAATAACATATCGGTTTCTGATCCGCTTACAGGTCTGAATACAACAATTGCTTCTTTGACGCCTTCAGCTTCGCAATCAATACCGACTTCTTATACAATTACTCAAAGTGATATTGATGCAGGAAAAGTGGACAATACCGCCTCCGCTGTTGTCGGTTCTGTCAATGTATCGGCTTCAGAATCGGTGAATGCAACTCAAAGCCCGGCGCTTTCTATTACCAAGACGGCAACCGAGTCAAACTTTGCCGCTGTGGGCGATGTATTGAACTATACCATTGTAGTGACCAACACGGGTAACGTCACCCTGAATAACATCTCAGTTTCTGATCCGCTTACAGGTCTGACTACAACAATTGCTTCTTTGGCGCCTTTGGCTTCGCAGTCAATCCCGACTTCTTATACTATCACTCAAAGTGATATTGATGCAGGCAAGGTTGACAATACCGCTTCGGCTGTTGTCGGCGCTGTCAATGTATCAGCTTCGGAGTCTGTTTCTGCAACACAGAGCCCGGCACTTTCTATCACCAAAACAGCAACCGAATCAACCTTTGCTGCTGTCGGGGATGTATTGAATTACACCATTGTCGTGACCAATACAGGCAACGTGACTTTGAGCAATATTGCTGTAAGCGATCCTCTGACGGGATTAAACACTTCTATTCCAAGTCTTGCGCCTGGATCAAGTGAATCCCTTCCGACTTCTTATACAATCACGCAGTCGGATATCGATGCTGGAAAAGTGGACAATACCGCTTCCGCTGTTGTCGGTTCTGTGAATGTTACAGCTTCCGAGTCGGTAACTGCAACCCAAAGCCCCGCACTTTCCATTACCAAAACAGCTACCGAGTCAACCTTTGACGCTGTAGGAGATGTATTGAATTACACCATTGTCGTGACCAATACAGGAAATATTACTCTGAACAATGTTACTGTAAGCGATCCTTTGACAGGTTTGAACACTTCTATTCCAAGTCTTGCGCCGGGATCAAGTGAATCCCTTCCGACTTCTTATACAATCACGCAGTCGGATATCGATGCTGGAAAAGTGGACAATACCGCTTCCGCTGTTGTCGGTTCTGTGAATGTTACAGCTTCCGAGTCGGTTTCGGCAACGCAAAGTCCTGCCCTATCCATCACCAAAACAGCAACTGAGTCAACCTTTGCCTCTGTCGGGGATGTATTGAATTACACCATTGTCGTGGCCAATACAGGTAACGTGACTTTGAGCAATATTGCCGCAAGCGATCCTTTGACAGGTCTGAATACAACAATTGCTGCTTTGGCTCCTGCTGCTTCGCAGTCGATACCGACTTCTTATACTGTAACACAGGCGGATATCGATGCGGGAAAAGTGGACAATACCGCTTCGGCTGCTGTCGGTGCAGTGAATGTTTCCGCTTCGGAATCAGTTTCTGCAACACAAAGCCCTGCGCTTTCAATCACCAAGACTGCAACTGAGTCAAGCTTTGCTGCTGTCGGGGATGTATTGAACTACACCATTGTCGTGACCAATTCGGGGAACGTGACTTTGAACAATGTTGCTGTAACTGATCCATTGACCGGATTGAATACAACAATTGCTTCTTTGGCTCCTGCAGCTTCTCAGTCAATCCCGACTTCTTACACTGTAACACAGGCTGATTTGGATAAAGGTTTTGTAACCAACAAAGCAACTGTTTCAGGTGTATCCACCAGCGATGAACCTATCGAAGAAAATGATGAGGTGACTGTCCAAGCTTCGGCAAACCCGGGTATTGAAGTAATCAAAACCTCAGATACAACCACTTTCTCAGAAATCGGTCAAGTCATTACTTATACCATCACGGTTAAAAACACAGGAAATATCACCCTGACCAATCTTGTGGTAAATGATCCATTGACCGGTCTGACTCAGGTAATCCCAAGTATTGCACCAGGTCAAACTATCGCCATCAACACTGAATATATTGTTCAACTAAAAGACTTGACTGCCGGCTCGATTACAAACAATGTGTCCGTAACAGGCAAATCTAAAGACGGAAAAGATGTTGAAGGAGATGATTCTGTGACTATCGGAGCATCTTCTACCCCAATAGATGCCATCGATGATGACATGGGAGAATATCCTGTAGATTTTGGCGGCGTATTGGGCAACTTACTGACCAATGATCTTTTGGACAATAAGCCTGTTGTATATACTGACGTCAACTTCGAATTCACCGAGTTGGCTGGCATAGTAGGTCTATTGATCGCCGAAAACGGAGAACTCAGCCTTATCCCGGGTCTGAACGAACCCGGAGAATACAGGCTGAAGTACACCCTCAGAGAGGCGTTGAATCCAACCAATAGTGATGAAGCATTTGTGGTCTTCAAAATATTGGAAAATGAGGTTGACCTAAACGTGACCAAGACTTCGAATGGGATCGAAATCTATGAAGGCGATGAATTTGAATACGACATCCAAGTCAGCAACCTAGGAGAAACAGATGCGGAGAATGTGGTCATTGTCGATGACCTTCCGAATGGACTGTCCTATATCAGAACTACCATTGCGGAAAGTAATCCGGGAACTGAAATTGACATCGCAGTCAATGGTTCCAAGATCACTTACACCATTGCCTTTTTCCCTGCGGGCCATTCAATTTTACTCAAAGTAAAAGTGCGTGCCAATGAAATCAACAGCGATAAAGCGCTTCAGATCACCAATATCGTAAGTGTATCCTCCGATGAGGAAGATACCAACATGGATGACAACAATGATTCTGATGTCAACCAAATCCATCCGTTCTTTATCCCGACTGTCATCACTCCAAACGGTGACGGTCTCAACGACAGGTTTGAAATCAAGGGTCTCGGAAAATTCGAAACCAATGAAATCGTTATCTTCAACAGAAATGGAGACCATGTTTTTGAAAGGAAAGACTATAAAAACGATTGGTCTGCCGAAGGTCTTGTCGCGGGTACCTACTTCTTCGTAATGAAATCCACTGACCGCCAAGGTAAACTCCATGAGTTCCAAGGTTGGATCCAGGTAATAAAAAAATAAGCCCTAGTAATTCATTTATTGATAAAATATTCAACAATCGAAATGAACCTGATTATGAGAAAAATTTTGATAATAGCAGTTTTTGCTTTGCTGACGGGCTTTTCCGCAATTCCCCTGCAGGCGCAGAATAATTTGCTAAGGTATGCAGACAAACAGTTTGAACTGGAAAACTTCAACCATGCGGCGGCGCTTTACGAGCAGGCCCATGACCGAAACCCAAATTACGGAAATGCCCAAAAGGCCGCTTTGTCCTACCAAAAAATCCAAGAATATGATAAGAGCTTTGAATGGTGGAAAAAAACCATCAGCTACGAAGAGGCATCTAGGGAGGATTTTTTGAATTATCTGGAAGCGGCTATGAAAGCCGAAAACGGTATTTCTTCGGAAGAACTCCTTGCGGGAAGTCCCTTCAAAGAATCAGCATTTCCTGAAATTGATTTCGACAAAATCAGAGAACTGAACAATAAAAAGGCAAATGTCAAACTGGTCCAACCAAAAGGAATCAACAGCGATGGGTCTGATTTTAGGTTAGCAGAAGATGCCACCGGTAATAAATATTTCACAAGTGACAGAGGACCGGAAATCCCTACCGAGAAACCAGCCGTGAGGTTGGATGCCAAAAGCAATGTATTCAGTGAGGAAAAAAGTGACCTGAACGACAGGGAGTTTTTTGGGATATACCGCTACTCCAACAGTGATGATCTGGAGAAAATGACCTTTGATGTACCGGGAGGTCTTGTCTATTCAGATCCTACTCTAATGGAAAGTAAGAATCTTCTTTTCTATACCACTTTTAGGAATATCAGGAAAGTGAAGAAAACGAGGGAATTTGAAGTTCATCCGGAAATCTATTTCAGCAAAATAGCTGCAGATGGATCTCTTTCAGAAACGAAGGCTTTCCCAATCAATGATGCTACCAAACATGGTGTTATGCATCCTTTCATTGATGAGAAAGGGAAAAAAATCTTTTTCGCTTCTGATATGCCGGGCGGTTTGGGAGGGTTTGATCTCTATTATGTGACTTATGACGAGGCTATGAATTTTGGCAGTCCTGTCAACCTTGGCTCAACTGTCAATACCAGGGAAGATGAAAGCCATCCTTTTATTTTGGGGGAAAAATTCCATTTTTCATCCAAAGGACATCCTGGCTTGGGTGGCATGGATATTTTCCAGGCAACATACTCGGGCGGATCATTCAGCAACGTGGAAAATATGGGTGTTCCGTTCAATTCACCCAGAGATGATTTTGGCTATTATATCACACCAAAAGGAAAGCGCTACCTATCCTCTGACAGAAAGGGAGGAATGGGTTTGGATGACATTTACCTGATTGAAGACCTCAACAAATTCCTTTTGGCAAGGGTGATTGACTGTAATGGCAATGTTATTTCTGAAGAGTTTGAAACAACCTTGACAATCAAAAATCAAAATGAAAACCTGCCTACTAGAAGAGGAACTAAATCTGAGCTATTTGGAGACCTTCTTCCCGAAACAGATTATTCTTTGACGATCAGCAAAAAGGGTTATTTCAGAATCCATGACAATGACATCACCACAAAAGGATTGCAGGGAGACACTTTGAAAAGGGAATACAGACTTGCTCCAATTCCTTACAATATGCCTGTATTTGTTGATATCGTCTATTACGACCTCGACAAATTCCAAATCAGAACCAATGCGCAACCAACGCTTGACAAAATCGCAGAGCTGATGAAAAAGTATGGCTTCATCGACCTCAAAGTCGGATCGCACACCGACGCAAGGGCAAGCAAAGAATATAATCAGGCTCTATCCGAAAGGAGGGCTGATGCGGTCAGAGAATACCTGGCAAAATTCAACATTCCTGAAAGCAGGGTGAAACTGGACTGGTATGGGGAAGAGAAGCGCACCAATGACTGTGGCGATGGCGTGCCGTGTCCTGAACCGGAACACCAGCTCAACAGAAGAAGTGAATTGGTATTGGAAGCTTTTCCTGATAAAAACGTCGATTATGACTCGCCTGCAGAATTGATGGGCAAAGACATCTGTGATCCGGCAGCACTTTTTGAAGCACTGAATCATGATGTCCCAACCATTTATTTTGACTTTGACAAAGCGAACCTCAGGCCGGTTCACAAAACAGAATTGGAGCGGCTTGCCCTATTTCTCCAAAGAATGGGCGGCATGAACCTTCAGATTGAAGGACATACTGACCAGCGTGGAAATGAGGAATATAACATGAAACTTTCCGAACGCAGGGCAAAAGCTGTCATGGATTACCTTGTCAAAAGAGGTGTTGAATTGGACAGAATGAGCAGCGAATGGTTAGGAAAAACAAAACCTGTTCATGATTGTGGTGCAGTGCCATGTACTGAGGACATGCATCAGATGAACAGAAGAACAGAACTCCATCTCAAATAAATATTATAAGTCCTTATTTTTTAAGCTTTAATTGAAGAGTTATTCGAAAGAAAAAGAGTCTCCTTCTGGGGGACTTTTTTTATTTTCCCCCATCCTATCCAAAAACAAAAAAAGGGTGAATCCAGCAATCCTTAGATTTCTGGATTCACCCTTATTCCCCGATCCAAATGTGGGTTTTTGCACTATTGTCTAATGCATAGGAATCAAAAAATACTTTCTAAAGGATTACAAACTATTTAATATCAAAGTGCCTTCATTGCCTTCTACAAGGTTTTTCCCTGTCGCAGCTGAGGCCACCATTTTTAAGAAATTGATCATTTTATTTCCATCAGTATCCCAATAATAAGCGGTCGTAGGAATGACTTTTACGATTGAAATATTAGGATCTTCTTTTCCGCCAGTAAACCAGGCATTGAGAACAGGAGACCAAAGCTCTTCGATTTTTTCCCTGTCATAGATCAACTCGGCCACACCGTTTACGATGAGAAAGCTGTCTTTTCCGGGATGTGAATAGAAAAGCTGAACATTTTTATCCTGTTCTATTTCCTTGTTTTTATCGCTATCCGCGTTGCTGAAAAACCAGATATTACCTTCATCACAAACTTTTTGAGTGCTCATAGGTCTGCAAGATGCGCCATCATCTGTTTTCAGATTGGTACAAAACATACAGATATCTATGGCTTCGGCGAGTTCTCTTAATTTGAGTATTGCCTCCTCGTTTCCCATGTTTTTAATTCCACTCATTTTTTTCTGGTTTAAAAATTTAAGATTACAATTTATCACATTCCGCTTTACATGCTTTGGCGTGTTCAAGGTGGGTTCTCATGGTTGGAAGCTTCTCAGCTGCCCAAGCTTTGATTTCTGCATCTTCTGAATCCGTGGCTGCTTTTTCAAATAATTCAATGGCATCCTCATGGTGCTCAACCATCATGTCACTGTAAGCTTTGCCAAAATCATTGCCTTCTTTTTCCATAAGGTCTTTTTGAGTTTCCATCGAATCTTCAGTAGCAGTAGCAGGGATGGCTACTGATTTTGATTGGGCTAAAGTATTCAACTCAGCAAGAGTTTTGGTGTGATCTACTTCCATCATTTTACCGAGTTCTTTGACATGTGGAGTAGTCCCTTTTTGTTGGGCCAATTTTCCCAAGCTGATCTCTTCCAATTGCATTTCGGCTGCTGCCATCAAAAACTTCACTCCATTGTCATTGTCGATAACAACAATGGTTTCGTCGTCATTGGTAAGTCTAGAGACATTTTCTTCCTCGGCCACTTCCATTGAATCGGTGGTTTTGTTTTCTGAACAAGATGATGCAAAAAACATGGTGCCTGCGACACAGATCGTATGCACCAGGATAGATTTAATATTGATTTGAGTTTTCATATATAGTTGGTTTAGTTTTATAAAAGATGCAAGGGATCGGTTAAAACCCCTTGCAAAAGGTATTGTGGTATTTTACCAGTGAATTTCTTCACCACGGTTGGTTCTCCAGTTTTCTTCCAGGTACTTGGCATCTTCAGCATTTCTTGGAGTCACAGAGATGACCACATTGCCTTCTTCGATTCCTGATTCATACAATTTTGCCCTGGCTTCAGGTATACCGGAACCCACCAAAGCCCCGATCATACCACCTGCAAGTCCGCCTGCACCGGCTCCTGCCAGTCCTGCAGCTATCGGTCCTGCTATCAAAATCCCAAGTCCTGGAATGACAACACTCGTACCGATTGCCGCGATGACACCTACAATAGCTCCGATTGTTCCTCCAATGGCGGAACCTTTACCGGCATGCTCTGCTGCTTTGGTTCCGATTTCAGTTTCTTCGGCTACGTCATCTGCATAATGTGTTTTTCGGGTTTCGTCAGACATGATCAAATTGATGTCGTCTTTGGAATAGCCTCTTTCGTGAAGGGCATTGTAGGCATTTTCTGTACTTTCACGGTCCCTAAACATTCCTGTCAGGACTCTTTTTTCAGAAGTCGTATCATGTAGGACTTCATTTTCATAGCGTTGATTTTCCATTTTTAATTGGTTTAGTTTTATATGATTTGGATTGTAATTCTATTTTTTTATTTGATCAGCTGCATTGGCCCAAAAGAAAGTAGATGATGACAAAAACAACGATTGTCCCAAGGCATCCCCCACCCATTTTTTTTGCGCCGTAGCCGGCAATCAGGCCTTTGAAAATATTGTTCATGCTATTTTCAGGTTAAGCAGTTTCCTCAGCTGCTTCGATGTTGACTGCGTCCATTGCGACATCGGATAATTTGAGGTCGGCTTCTTTTTCTTCCTGAAGTATCGTTTCCAACAGTTCGGCGACTTTATCCAATCCCATAGTTTCTGCAAACTGTCTCAGCGTGCCATAAGTCGCTATTTCATAATGCTCCACTTTCTGCGCTGCGGAAATGATCCCTGCATCACGCATTGAACCTTCCTCACATTCTTCCATGATACTGGAAGCCTCTTCAATCAGCCCTTCCATTGCGTCACATTTTTTTCCTTCAGCTTTTACTTTGATCAAAGAAAAAACCTCCACCAACCTGCTCAAATGGCCCTTGGTCTCTTCAAGGTGAGATGTCAATGCCTTTGTCAAATCCTCTGAAGTGGCATTTTTGATCATCTTTGGCATTGCTTTTACCAAAGCGTTTTCCGCCCAATAGATATCTTTCAATTGATCTTCAAACAACTTCATCAATTGGGATGATTGCATGGCTGATTTTTTTCCTGATCCGGAACTTTCTGATCTTGAGGCGGACTTTGGTGATGTGTTTTTCTTGTTTTCCATTTTTCTGTGGTTTTTTGGTTTTTGACTATAATTTGATTTTAAATGCAGCTGGATATGCTTTTTCTATTTTGAAGAAATGCTGCTTTCCTGATGCTTTGATTTTTCTGTATCCTGATACACAGACCAACTCATGATGCCATTCTTAGGGGCAGTAGCATTGTCAACTGTTTGCTTCCTTTCTGCACTCAATTTTTTATTTGCAGATTGGACAGATTTTTCTGTACGCTCAGTTCCTTTGGCTTTTTCATCCAATAGCCCATTGGTATCTCTGACATGTTGGAGCGGGTCCTCAATGGTTTGCCATTCTTCGCCCATCAAAGGGCTTTTTCCTTCGTTCCAGGGACCTTTGAAGTCCTCTCCTTTGGACATGTTGAAGTATTTATTGCTGAATTTTGGATCGCTTTCCAAAATCCCGGGAGGAAAGTTTGGTTGGATGCTGTCCAAGGCTGCTTGGAACATTTGGAGATGGGCCACTTCCCTCGTCATCAAATAACGAAGCGACTCTTTGACATAAACATCATCTGTGAACTTCATCAGATTTTCATACACCATTTTGGCGCTTGTCTCTGCGCCGATATTCAGGCGCAAATCTGCGGTCAGATCGCCCATTCCCATGATATAAGTAGCACTCCAAGGATTGCCGACACTGTCAGTCAGGGTAGGCGTCCCGCCACTCACAATGAAAAAATGTGGATTGACCATGGCTTGATGGATGTAATCTTCCTTGGCCGCTGAGCCGTCAAGTACTTTGGTCAAATCAGATTCATCTGCAGCATTTTTCAATTCTCCATTGACTCCGGTAAGCAACATTTGGATCGTTGCACCGACAATCTCCAAGTGACTGAATTCCTCAGTGGCGATATCCATCAGCATATCATACTTGTCGGGAGCCGCTTTCCTGCAACCAAATGCCTGCACAAAATATTGCATGGCTGCTTTCAATTCCCCGTTTGGACCTCCAAACTGCTCGAGCAATAATTTTGCAAACCGAACATCGGGCTTGGAAACCCTCGCATTGAATTGTAGTTCTTTTACATGGTGAAACATATCTTTGTGTTTTAGTTATAATGAGTGTATTTGGTTAAAATCCTAAAAATCCCGAAACAATCATTCGCGTTATTTCTTTTTTATCTCAGGCTCATCATTCATCTCGCCTATTATTCCCTTATTCTTGCCGGAGTCATCTATTTTCTTTTTTTGGTCGGGATTGTCATTCATTTTTGACAACACACCCTTATTATTGCTTTCTATGTTTTTTTGGGTCTTTTTCATAGTCTTGTTTTTTATATTTTTGAAATTTAAACAGTACAAAAATGAGGTTTTAAACCTTAGAATATTTACACAGTATTATGATTATATTATAGAATTCACTTTTCAAAAACCTGTTAACCAATCTTTTAGCATGGTAAGTCATTGCCATGAATCAGGTAAAAAATTGTGTTTGGACACCTTCAAGCCAACTATTTTCAAAAAATCAGCTCCCATTTTTCCACCGACGGTTACCTACAAAATCGCACTTTCAATTAGTTTCGAATTCATAAACCAAATGGACTAATGAGAAAAATTTACCTGATTTGTTCCCTTATCATTATGGTGGGTTCCGCCATTGGACAGGAACTTCCCACAAAAGGCAACTATGAGCTTGCGGCAAGATTTTCGCCTGAAAAACTCAAAAGAATGATCTTCACCATTGAAGTGGATGCACATTGGCTCAAGAAGTCCGACAGGTTTTGGTATGAATATGAAACCACCTCCGGCAAAAACTGGTACCTCGTCAATCCTGCCACCAAAAGCAAAACCCAGCTTTTTGATAAAGACAAACTCGCCGCAGAAATAACCAAAATCGTCAGAGACCCTTTTGACGGTCAGCATCTCGATATCAGCAACCTCAAATTTCTAGAAGACGAAAACACCATCCAATTCAAAATCAAAAGCACACAGGATGTGCTAAAAAAAGATTGGGCTGAAATAAAGGCAAAAAACAAAAGCGCCAAGGATTCTCTTGAAAAGAAAACATTTGTATTCCGCTATGACCTGAATAGCCAACAACTGACTGAAATCAAAGATCCTGAAGAAGAAGCCAAAAGATTGGCTTGGGCCAATATCGCTCCTGATTCCTCCAAAATCGTTTTCGTAAAAAATGAAAACCTTTATTGGACGGACAAAGCCAACTTCAAAAAAGCCATCAAAGATGAAAAGGACAGTACCATCGTCGAAACCCAACTTACAACAGACGGTGAAAAGGATTTCAGCTACGGAAATAGCTTTGGACGGGGTGATGACAATGTCGAGGAAGAAAAGAAGAAAAATGACAGAAAGCGGGCAAATATCCTTTGGTCAGCAAATTCCGGGGAATTTATCCTGATCAAAACAGACCAAAGGAAAATAAAAGACCTTTGGGTAATCCACAATACCCGTGACCCGAGACCGACCTTGGAAACTTACAAATATTCCATGCCGGGAGAAAAAGAGCAGCCTATCTCCTACCTGCTGCATTATTCTTTTGGCACACAGAAAATGTCCAATCTGGAAACAGCCACCTTCAAAGACCAGACTTTGGGGATATGGTCAGAAAGCTTCCCTGCCTCCGCAAGGGATGATGATTTCAAGCCTGTCAAATGGCTGGGTGATGAGAACTTCTTCTATTTTTCAATTACTTCTAGGGATTTGAAAAAAATAGATATCTGCAGGTGGAACATCAAAGAAGGGAAGAAAGAGGTCCTCATCGAGGAGCGAAGCAATACCTATATCGACATCGCCAAACCGGAAATTATAGCAAACGGCACTGAAATCATCCATTGGTCGGAGCGTGACGGTTGGGGACATTTTTATCTCTATGACATGAAAGGAAACCTGAAGAGACAACTGACCTCGGGCCCTTTCCACTCAGAAAATATCGTCCGTGTGGATGAAAAAGGCCGACTCCTTTTCTTCATGGCCAATGGCAAAGAAAAAGGAGAAGACCCTTATTATGAGCACTTCTATAAAGTCAGTCTCAACGGTGGTGCGATTTCTCTGTTGAATCCGGGTGATTTCAACCACAATACCTCGATGAATGACAAGGCTACTTTCTTTGTCAACAATTATTCGAGGGTAAATACGACTCCCGCGTCGGGGCTATATGATGCCCTTGGCAAAAAAGTAATGGACCTGGAAACAGCAGATTTGAGTTCCCTTTTTGCAGCAGGTTATCAATTTCCCGAGCCTTTCAAAGTCAAGGCTGATGACGGTATCACAGATTTATATGGCGTGATGTACAAGCCTTTTGACTTTGACAGTACAAAAACCTATCCCATTATCGAATATGTGTATCCGGGTCCCCAGACTGAAGCTGTCAACAAATCCTTTGGAAGAGGATTGGACAGAACAGACCGATTGGCACAGTTTGGTTTTGTGGTGGTCACAGTCGGCAACCGCGGAGGACATCCCGGCAGGTCCAAGTGGTACCACAACTATGGCTATGGCAACCTGAGAGATTATGGATTGGCTGACAAAAAGGCAACTATCGAGCAGTTGGCTGATAGACATGCTTTCATTGACAAATCCAAAGTCGGCATCCATGGACATTCCGGAGGCGGATTTATGTCTACAGCTGCAATGTTGGTATATCCTGATTTCTTCAAAGTGGCAGTTTCGAGCGCCGGAAACCATGAAAACAACATTTACAACCGTTGGTGGTCTGAAAAGCACCATGGTGTCAAAGAACAGATTTCACCAAAGGGAGACACCACTTTCGTCTACCAGATCGAAAAAAATCCCGACCTGGCCAAAAACCTAAAAGGAAGACTGCTACTCGTGACCGGCGACGTGGACAACAACGTCCATCCTGCCAATACCATCCGGATGGCTAATGCATTGATCAAAGCGAATAAGAGGTTTGACTTTATCATCCTTCCGGGTCAGCGCCATGGTTTTGGAGATATGACCGAATATTTCTTCTGGAGAATGGGCGACTATTTTGTACAGCATCTTCTTGGAGACAACACCCCTCCACCGGTAGATATGCTTGAAGTGCAAAGAGAAAAAGCATTGACCAAATAGGGAAAAACTCTTCTTTAACAATCCTGAAAATTAAGCCAAGGGAATCAAATGAGAATCTGGTTTCCTAGGTTTTTTTTGAAATTTTATCCAAAAACATAAACCTTAAGTGCGCTTTTTGGTGTTAAGACTTAAATAATTTTCTACTTTTAAAATTTAAAATACTTTAAACCGAACTAACATGAAAAGAAAATCAACCGCCGTATGGCAAGGAACAGGCAAAGAAGGCAAAGGCCATCTTACCTCCCAATCAGGTGTTTTGAACAAAACCCAATATTCATTTTCATCCAGATTTGAGGAAGGTATCGGAACCAATCCTGAGGAATTGGTGGCAGCTGCCCATGCAGGATGCTTTGCGATGAAACTGAGTTTTAACCTTACCGGAGCGGAATTTCCACCAAAAGAACTCCATGTGGATGGCATCATTACCCTAGAAGAAGGTACAATCAAACAATCCAAATTGATACTCAAAGCTACTGTTGACGGAATTTCCGAAGAAAAATTTGCAGAGCTGGTCAAAGACGCTGAGAAAAACTGTCCGATTTCCAAATTGCTCAACACAGAAATCGTAGTAGAATATACCCTCAATTAAGAAAGGGTAAAAAAAACCAAATCCCGCATTTTTCTCTATTCCGGATTTACCTATTCCTGAAATCTGAGAGAAATGCGGGATTTTTATTTTCTAGCTCTTGTCGGGGCGGTGGATACCAATTTGGCTATCACTATTGCAGGATACAAAATACCAAAAGTCGATAAAAAAACAGATAACATTTTTGAGGATATATTTCCAGGCAGCATGTCACCAAAACCAACCGTTGTCACCGTAACCAAGCTGAAATAAATATAATTTCCAAAATCACGGTCGTTGCCTTTAAACTCCAAACTACCTGAAATAGCATTTCCACTTAACAATTGCATCAATTCAAATCCAAACGAACCCATGAGGGCAACAAGTAGGTAAACATTGATGGCGCCGATGACTCTGTAAAGATTGACTTCACTGTCTCTGAACAATAACCTGAAATTGATGACCGTAAAAACCATCAGGTTAAGTAAAATGACAACTCTTTCTTCAAAGTAAAACTCATAGGGAATCTCACTGAATCGGATCAATCTCAACACAATATGGATTACAACCAAAACAGCAGCCATAATAAAAAAAAACTTTTCTCTGGCAGAAAACATCCCAATTAAGAAAAGCATGATAAACATGGTATTCAGAAAATAGGTTGAATTATCCTTTTGGTCGATCAAAATCGGAAGAAAAAACACCGTAAATAAAAGCATCACAAGAAGGGTGATGAAGGATGCGTCTGACTCCCAATATTTTTTGGATTTTTGTATAATTCCACCCATTGCTTTTGGTTTCAAATTGGATTTCAGGCAAAATGTAGCAGATATTTTTTTCAATAACAAAAGTGATTTGCCACAAATACTTTCCAAAAAAAATCCCGGACTTTCGACCGGGATTCTTGAATTATGCTGCGTTTCTTGCTGCGTTGATGATGCCAAACATCGTCCGCAAAATCAGTTTTTGCAAGACCGGATCATCTTCTCCTTTGTCAAGCATGGTCTGTATGGCATACTGCTGAATGGTGATAACAGGAAGAACGATCTTTTCTCGGATAGCGATTGATTCCTTGGAAGTTGGATTATCCTGAAGCAAAGTATCCATCCCGGAAACTTCACAAAGAAGCTTGATGGATCTTTGGTATTCTTCAAACATCAGGTTCCATAAATCACTGTATTTGGGATTATCCTTGAGATAAGCTGTGGACTTGTAAAACGACTTTGCCAAAGACTGCATGGAATTCCCAAGTAATGACCTGAAGAAAAGGGAGTCATTGTATAATTGTATGGCCTCAGGAAATTTGCCTGAATTTTTAAGTTCCTCAAGTGAAGCGCCTACTCCAAAAAAACCGGGAATATTCTGCTTCATCTGTGCCCAGGAACCTACAAAAGGAATAGCCCTTAAATCTTCAAATTTTAATCCGGAATCTTTTCCTCTTTTCAGGGGGCGGGAACCGATATTGACCTGTCCAAAATATTTCAATGGGGTCACATGCTCGAGATAAGGCAAGAACTGAGGATGGCTTTTGAAATCTCTGTAAAACTGGTAAGAGAAATCGGCCATCTGATCAATCAAAGCCCGCTGACCTGCATTAAGGGTTTTCTCTGAGGAAGGATACAATTCATTTTCAATACCTGCACAGAGCAACTGCTCCAAATTGTAAGTACAAGAAACGGGCTTGCCATAATTTGCAGAAATGGTCTGTCCTTGGATAGTGACCTGAATCTCCTCGTTTTCAACCTGTTGCCCGAGTGATGCATAGAAATTATGCATGTTTCCTCCACCTCTTGCCGGAGGTCCTCCCCGACCGTCAAAGAAAACAACGCTGACATCATTCAACCTTGAAACTTTTGTCAGTTCCTCTTTGGCAAGAAGGATAGACCAGTTTGCCCGGATATATCCCCCGTCTTTGGTACCATCAGAAAAGCCCAACATGATCGTCTGCTTTGATTTTCTGCTTTCCAAATGCTTGCGGTAGGCCTCGTTTTGGTACAGTTGCTCCATAATGATGGGCGCTTGGGCAAGGTCGTCTATGGTTTCGAAAAGCGGAACAATATCCAAAGGAAGCGTTTCAGCGTCCTTTCCAAGTGTCAATTGCGCCAATCTGAATACTTCCAAAACATGTAAGGCCGACTGGCAATTGGATATAATATACCTGTGAAGCCCATCTTCCCCATTGTTTTTTTGGACAGTTTTGATTGCATCAAAACTCCTCAACATATCCTGATGAAACTCGTCCTTTAAGGTGCCGATTTCCGGAAGGGAATCTACCTCTTGAATAAATGTGATTTTCTCGCCTTCGCTCAGTTTCAGATATGCCTGAAGTGCTTCGTTCCCGATTTGGTTTTCGATGATTTCATCCCAAAGCCCATCATGCTTACGGCTGTCCTGACGCACATCCATATTGGCAAAATGGAAGCCGAATATTTTTACTTTCAATATAAACTCATCCAACTGCTCCAAAAACAAGCCGTCATGGAATTCAATCAGGCCTTTTCGGGCTTCCATCAGATCAGCAATCAATTCCTCTTTGGTGTGGTAAAAGTTTTGGTTGTCGAAAAGGGAATCAAAAAGACCGTTTTCAATTTTAAGCATTATTGGCTCGACATTCTTGAAGGTCAACCTTCGCTTGAGTTTTCTGACATCACGGTAATAACACCTTACTATCCATTTTTGGAGTTTCTCGGCCACTTTGACGGTTGTGTCATGGGTGACAAAAGGATTGCCGTCTCTGTCCCCTCCCGGCCAAAATCCCACTTTCAACAATCCCGGATTGTCCCACTCATTGACCGGAATATCCAGACTATTCAATAACCTGGTCAAAATATCCGGCATACTGTGGTAAAAAACATTTACAAGAAACCATACCAAACTGACTGCTTCATCAAGCGGCGTGGGTTTGTCCTTATTGATAAAACCGGTTTTGCCTAACTGCTGCAAAAGCAGGTTGATATTACCAAGGTCATTTTCTCGAATAGCAGTCTCAAGATCAGTGATGATCCCAAGGACATTGCCCGGATAAAACTGTGTAGGATGGGCAGTCAGCGTCAACCTTACGGAAAAATTTTTCAATTTCTCTACCAATGCTTCCCGCTTCCTGTCATTGTCGACACGGGTAATCAATGCTGCAACACTACCCTTACCTTTTATATCATGGATTTTTTCGAAGGCCGCGTCTTCAATGGAATCAAACAAAACCACTTGCCTTTCCACATATTGGACCATTCTAAAAAGTAAATCATGACGTTCCTGATTAGAATTATTTGACATCATTTCATTAAAAAATCCACCTATGATTTCTTTTGGGGTTTTATCTTTCTCAAATCCTTCCTGACATTTGCTGGATAATATCGGCAGCAATGTCCCTGTTCTGTGGATATCACTGAAGGGCAAATCCAAAAAAAGACTGTTGTAAATCGTAAATCTTTTGGATACTTCGGTTTGATAGTTGTTTTTTGACATATTCGGATCAATAGGTTTAATAGGTGTGAATTTAACAAAAAATAATAATTATGGACAATTTTCGATTCAATCGATAAAAAAAAGGAATTTTTATTGACTATTTTTCAAAGAATAGGCATATTTTTTTCAAAAAATATCAATAAATCTTTTAACTTGATCGATTGGAAAATTAAGAACGAAAATTCTATTCAGGAAATATTTCGTATTTTGGAACCAAACAATTTATGAATTGATAATCAAGCTTCTATGCTCATAGCTGTCATTTTAGGGTTTATTTTCGCCATTTTGGTTCCATTTTTCAGCAAGTTTGTCAAAAAAGCAATTCCATTTGGCTATTCGCTCCTTCCTCTTTCCTTATTTATATTCTTCCTCCAGTTTTTGGGAGAAATAAAATCCAAAGGGCATATCTTATTCCATTATCAATGGGTACCGAGTTTAGGTATTGACCTATCTTTCAGGTTGGACGGATTGTCCCTTCTTTTTGCCCTGATGATCACCGGCATCGGTGCTTTGGTGTTCATTTATACTACTTACTACCTCAAAGGACACAAATATCTGGACAGATTTTATGGATACCTGTCGATGTTTATGGCTTCAATGCTTGGAGTCGTCCTTTCAGACAACCTGATGAGTATGTTTATTTTTTGGGAATTGACAAGTATCAGTTCCTATTTCTTGATCGGATTCAATAATGAAGACCCGGCTTCAAGGAAATCTGCACTGACCGCACTGAGTATCACCGGATTTGGCGGTCTGGTAATGCTCTCCGGAATTATCCTTTTGCAAGCAGTTGGGGGAAGTTATTCTTTCACTGAATTACTCAATTCCTCGGAAATAATAAAAAACAGCACTACCTATGGTTGGATAATTGCCCTGTTTTTTGTCGGGGCTTTTACCAAGTCTGCGCAGTTTCCATTTCATTTTTGGCTTCCTGGAGCAATGAAAGCCCCGACTCCGGTAAGTACCTACCTCCACTCCGCTACGATGGTAAAAGCAGGTATTTATCTTTTGGCAAGATTTACCCCGCTATTGGGGGATACCTTTTGGTGGAACAGCACCCTAATTACCGTTGGCGCGGTTACTATGGTCTTTGCGGCAATCCATTCTGTTTTGAGAGTGGATTTGAAAAGCATTTTGGCCTATTCCACCATTTCTGCCTTGGGGATTTTGGTTTTCTTGATTGGAATAGGATCAGAAAAAGCACTTTTGGCTGCAGGGATTTTTATCCTTGCCCATGCCTTATACAAGGCTGCACTCTTCCTCATTACCGGCATAATCGACCATGAAACAGGCTCCAGGGATGTCACCAAACTTGCGGGATTGCAGCAAGTGATGATGCCTGTCGCTGTTGCAGGGTTTATAGCAGCACTTTCTAGTGCCGGGGTTCCGCTTTTACTTGGATTCATCAGCAAAGAAGTGATGTATGAGGCGACTTTACAGTTTGGTGATTGGGCTATAATTCTGACCGCACTGGCTGTTTTGACTAAAATTCTCCTTTTGGTTGCAGGATTCTGGGCAGGAATCAAACCATTTACAGGAACGCTTCCTGCAGAATTTGGAAAAGCCAAATTGCCCTCTCCCCTGCTTTGGATTCCGCCGTTCTTACTCGGCGTTTTGAGTTTGGGTTTTGGGACATTTCCTTCATTGATCACGGAATCTTTGATCCAACCGGTTTTCAGCAGCATTTCAGGAAGTGACACCATTATCCAACTCAAGCTTTGGCATGGTTTCAACTTGGTTTTGGTGTTGAGCATTCTCACGTTGGTTTCCGGCGGCGCATTATATTGGTTTTTGAAACCTTCCAATGACCTGTTCCAAAAAACAGTGAGATTCGAGGCTATTTCTCCCCAAAACATCATCGAAGGTGGCGGTAAATTATTTGGGTCTTTTGCAGGAATCTGGACAAGGTTTTTCCAAAATGGCTATCTGAGAAACTATGTGATTACCATATTGGCCTTTCTGACTTTGCTGATGGCATACCGCTTATTTGGCGAAGTCAATATTTATATTGATTGGAATCAGATTTCTGCTGTCTCACACTACGAGATCATTGTAGTTGTGCTGATGATTATCTCTATCCTTTTTGCCATTTCGACCAATTCGCGGTCTGTTTCCATTGTTGCTCTTGGCGTGGTTGGCTTTGCAAATTGTCTTTTCTTCTTATTTTATTCAGCACCGGATCTGGCCATGACTCAGTTTTCAATAGACACGCTGACGGTATTGTTGTTTATGCTTGTTCTTGTGAAGCTGCCAAAAAACAAACAATATTCTTCTAAAGGGATCAAAATGCGGGATGCTTTGCTTTCGCTTTTGTTTGGAACATTGATAGCCATACTGACACTGGAGGTATTCGAGGAACCATCTTCCTCCGAGGTCTCCAAATACTTCGCTGAAAATGCCTACATCCTTGCCAAAGGCCGAAATGTTGTCAACATTATTTTGGTTGATTACCGAGGTTTTGACACCATGATTGAGACTGTAGTCCTGGTGATTGCCGCAGTAGGAGTCTACAGCTTGATGAAACTTAATCTCAATCCCTCTAAAAAAGACTTATGAAATCATTGATATTCAAAACCGCATCGACCTATCTGCTTCCGCTTCTGCTGCTGTTTTCCATTTTCATTCTGTTGCGGGGCCATTATCTTCCGGGAGGAGGATTTGTGGGAGGATTGATGGCAGCCATCGCCTTTTTGATCCACTCATTTGCTTTTGGAATGAAAGAAACACAAAACATCATCAAAATAAATCCAGGATACCTGATGCCGATAGGGCTTGTTTTTGCTGTTGGTGCAGCTATCGCTCCCTATTTTATCGGTGCCCCAATACTCAAGGGCCTGTGGTTTGAAGAGCCTTTCAGATTCATCGGGATGGTTGGATCAGCTCTTTTCTTTGACATTGGCGTGTATATGGTGGTCATCGGGGCGACACTCACCATCATGTTTTCACTTACTGACACTGTTTGATATGGAGATATTACTTGTCATCATTATCGGTTTACTTCACGCAGGCGGTCTGTACATGCTGTTGCGCAGGAGTATGTTCAAAATGATCATTGGATTGATTTTATTGGGAAACGGCGCCAACCTGCTGATTTTTCTTTTGGGAAGATTGGTCAAAGGTCATCCTCCCGTCATTGAAGACGGTATGAAAGTATTTGCCGATATCTATGCCGATCCTGTCCCACAGGCTTTGGTATTGACAGCGATTGTAATCGGTTTTGGACTTCAGTCCTTTGCAATCATTTTGATAAAAAGGGTGTACAATGTGCTCCATACAGATGATCTGGATGAGCTTAACTCAACAGATGAAGAAATATGAGTAATTCGATGATAGTATTGCCCATCATATTTCAATTTGTCGCTGGGACGATTTTGTTGTTTTTCTGGCAAAAAACCACTTTACAAAAGTTTCTCAGCATTTTATTTTCCATCATTGGTCTGGGGATAAGTATCTGGCTCTTCTTACTTGTCTGGGAAAACGGAATCATGATCACCCAATCAGGAGATTGGAAGGCACCGTTTGGAATCAGCTTTGTCGCTGACACTTTCGGAGTGACCATGGTATTGTTGTCTTCTATTTCTGGTTTGGCTGTTTCCATTTTCTCAGCAGGAAGTATGCGGAAAGAAAGACTTGAGTTTGGGTTTTTCCCCATTCTACACTTTCTCATCATGGGACTTCAGGGCGCTTTTCTTACAGGAGATATTTTCAATCTTTATGTATGGTTTGAGGTAGTGATCATCTCCTCTTTCGTCCTTTTGACTTTGGGCGGAAAAAAACAACAGCTTGAAGGGGCTCTCAAATATGTTTCGCTAAATCTCCTCGCCTCCTCTTTGTTTTTGATCGGAATCGGTTTTATCTATGGCCTTACAGGTTCGCTCAATATGGCCGATGTCGCCATCAAACTGGATAACCTTCAAAACCGTGGATTGGTAAGCGTCACATCCGGGATTTTTTTGGTAGCCTTCGGAATCAAGTCTGCTATCTTCCCGATGTACTTTTGGTTGCCTGCCTCTTACCATACACCACCTCCTGCTGTTTCTGCGATTTTCGCAGGGTTACTTACCAAATTGGGAATCTATGCCATGCTGAGGACATTCACGCTGATGTTTGGCGGAGATGAATTCATGGGAGATATCATGGTCATTCTTGCAGCACTTACCATCTTTTCAGGTGGATTGGGAGCATTGCTGCAGCAAAACATGGGAAAGATTTTTGGATACCTGATAGTATGCCATATCGGTTTTCTGATCGCCGGTTTGGGAATGTACACGGAGTTGGCCATCATGGGTACAGTTTTTTACCTGATCCATGACATTATCGTCAAAACAAACCTGTTTATGGTCTCAGGTCTGATTCTCAAAATCAACGGAACCCAAGACATCAGGGAGCTTGGCGGGATGTATAAAAACTTTCCCATTATTTCCCTGTTGTTGGCAATTCCCCTATTTTCTCTGGTTGGTATTCCGCCGCTTTCAGGTTTTTGGGCAAAAATTTTCCTGATTCAGGCAGGTTTACAAACACAAGATTATGTTTTGATTGGATTCATTGTCTTGGGAAGTTTTCTTACCTTATGGGTAATTGCGAGGTTGTGGTCTGAGGTTTTTTGGAAAAACGGTATTGACCTGCCCAAAAAAGCAAATGGGCTTTATTTCAGTCAAATGACTAAAACGGATCAATGGCTGATGGTATTTCCCATTGTTCTGTTATCAGGAATTTCGCTTTATATTGGATTTGGAGCTGAAAACATCATCATACTTTCCCAAAGAATCTCCACCGAATTAATGGATCCTTCGGGATATATTGAAGCTGTATTGGGCCTTAAAACCATGACGCCATGACAAAATCTTTGTTTTTGAGTAACCTGATTTTAGCCATCATTTGGGTAATGGCTACCGGAACCCTTACTGAAGAGAATTTCATTTTCGGGTTGATCATCGGATTTGCGATTTTAGGAATCATCACCTATAAAAAAGAAGAAAGGAAATACTTCACGGTGATTCCAAAATTCTTTGCCTTTATAGCATTTGTTCTTTGGGAAATCACCAAAGCCAATTTTCAATCTGCGAGAGAATCATTTTACTCCAAATCCAGATTGGAACCTGCCATTGTTAAAGTCCCGCTGGATGCCAAGACTGATCTTGAAATAAGTTTCTTGGCCAATCTTATCTCCCTAACCCCCGGAACTCTTATTATGGATGTGTCTGACGACAAAAAGGTAATCTACGTCCATGTCATGCATCTTTTGGACAAAGAGGAATTTATCAAAGAAACAAAACAGAAGTTTGAAAAACCCTTACTGGAATTAATGCGATGAGCCTACAAGACTATCTCAATTGGGTAATTATCCCCATTCTCGGTTTATCAGTGATTTTGGTATTTATCAGGTTCCTGAAAGGACCAAGCCTTCCTGACCGTATAATTGCCTTAGACATGCTGATATTGATTTCAATCTGTATCATCGCCATTTACAGCATCCAAACCAACCAAAGTACATTTCTTGACATTGCGCTGCTTTTTGCCTTGATAGCCTTCCTGAGTACTGCGGCGTATTCATTTTATTTAGAACAAAGAGAAAGAAAATGAAAGACATTCTAATCATGATATTGTCCACCTTTGGCGCGCTGTTTATCCTTTCATCGTCAATAGGCTTGCTCAGAAAGCCGGATATTTTCCTAAGGATATCGGTAACAGGCAAGGCTTCGACCTTAGGAATAGGTCTTATTTTGGTCTCCACAGCGCTTTTTTTCAATAATTATTCTGTTACTACCAGGGTGGTTGCGATCATCTTGTTCTTATTCATCACCATTTCCATCGGTGGGCATTTACTGGCAAGGGCAGCCTATATTATCAAGACTCCTATTTGGAAAGGAACCAAGATAGATGACCTTGCCGGTCAGTATGATGATGTTACCCATGAGTTGTATAGCGAAAAACACCATTCTTCCATCAAGCCTGACCCAACAGACAACATCTGACAATGAGAAAATCAATCTTCCTCCTCCTTCTAATTTCCCTATTCATGGTTTATTCTTGCGACGAATCTCCCGATGAAGAAAAAATTGAGCCCGTCTATTCCTTTTTGATAGGCGCCTACACAGATTCTGAGGATCAAGGTATAGGTTTACTCACTTTCGATCCCGAAAAAAATATCCTTCAAACCCAAATATTGGCTGCGGGAGTTTCCAATCCCTCCTTTGTAGTCAGTAACAGGGCGCAGACTTTGGTCTTTGCGGTGGAAGAAAACGGTGGGGAAAATGGAGGTAAAGTCAAGTCGTTCAAGTTTGACAGACAAACCAATACATTGGAATTATTGGATACCAAGGATACCTACGGAGACCATCCCTGCTATTTGAGCCTTGATGCCAATGAAGAGGTATTGGTCGTAGGGAATTATTCAGGAGGAAATTTTTCAGCCTACAAAGTGAAGGACGGATACCTGACCCATGTCCAGACCTACCAACACGAAGGACAAAGCATTGATCCCAACAGGCAGGAAAAAGCGCATGTGCACAGTACCGTATTTCATCCAAATGGAAAACAGTTGCTAGTCGGTGACTTGGGAACGGATAAAATCCATCTCTATGATTTCAACCCGACATTTGCTGTACCTTTCAATAATGCCGAGAACGGAGATTTTGAAATTGCAGCAGGTTCCGGACCCAGACATCTTGCTGTCCACCCAAGTGGCAGTCCTGTGTACCTGATACATGAAATGACCGCCGAACTTGGGGTCTATCAATATGTTGAGGGAAAAATGTCTAAAATTCAGGTTTTTCCATTGACCGGAAAAGATTTTATAGGCAATGTCGGCGCGGCAGAGGTAAGGATATCTCCGGATGCTAAATTTGTCTACGCCTCCAACAGAGGGGATGCGAATGAGATTACAGTCTTTGAAATCGAAAAAACGGGTGAATTGACTTTTGTAGAAAGGGTCAAAACCGGCGGGGAAAACCCCAGAAATTTTGTAATCACAAGTGACGGAAAATACCTCCTGGCAGGCAATCAAAGTTCAGGAACAATCGTTGTTTTTGAAAGAAACCTCAAAACAGGAAGGCTAAGGAAAACAGGTGCTGAAACGAAATTTCATAAACCTGTATATTTCTATGGACTGGATTAAAACCGATAGAGGGCTCAAAAGCGGAACTTTTCTTACTAAATTTTTAAATTTCCACACAATTATTTTAAAAAACTTTTAAAATAATTTAACTCATTCGTTTTATATGTAAAAAGTATCCTTAAATTTGACGAAATATTAATTCAATACAATTTATCATGAACACAGGAAAAGTTAAGTTTTTTAATGAGTCCAAAGGATTCGGTTTTATCGTTGACAATGAGTCTTCTAAAGAGTATTTCGTTCACATCACTGGTTTGATCGACGAAATCAGAGAAGATGACGAAGTTACTTTCGACCTTAAAGAAGGTAGAAAAGGCCTAAATGCAGTGAATGTAAAGGTAGTTTAATCTATATACAACACATTGACATCTAGTGAAATTAACCCCGAGCAATCGGGGTTTTTTTTTGATAAATTTTCAGATTCACCTAGTTTGGTTGGCAATTTGATTTCCTTTTGGCCATTTTTTTTATCAGAGAAATAGAAACAATTTAGATTTGAATCTTCACTTTATCAGAATTTGGATAATGGAAAACCTGCGGGAAGGAAGAAATTTTTCCGGGCCGGCGTAGGCCACTGGTGTGGGAGGATAAAAATTTCTTGTCCCGATAATTATCGGGATTGGTTACTTTTTGTTTCAAGACAAAAAGTGACACGAGGAAAATATGGTAAAGAATAACTCCACTAGGCTTGAAATAATAACAAGTAAAATTCTAGCTTACCTTCAATCTTTTAGGAGAGTATCTAAAGAAGCGATTACCTTTTCATCTTTCTAAAATGGTACTTCCCACTTATCCGCACTATATTTAATTTCCCCTCTCTCTATCCTCAAAGGAGAATCAAAATTGTTATGATACAACTGACCTGTTCCCAATCCTTGAGGAAGGACAATATCAAAAGTTGAGGTAAACTGGGCGATCGCATTCAACCCAACATTGCTCTCCAAAGCTGATGTCATCCACCAACCGATTCCCATGGAGGAAGCCAAGGCGATCCATTCCCTACAAGATTCAATTCCACCGACCAAAGTGGGCTTAAGGATGATGTACTGAGGCTGTATGGTTTCAAGCAGTTTCCTTTTATCCCCATACTCATGAATGCCTATCAACTCCTCATCCAAAGCAATCGGCAATGGAGTCAGGCTACAAAGGCTCTGCATTTCCTTCACCTGACTTTGCCTGATAGGCTGCTCGATGCTGTGCAGGTCAAATTCATTCAGAACTTTCAGCTTGTCCAAAGCCTCTTCAGGGGAAAATGCACCATTCGCATCTACTCTCAGGATGACCTGTTGAGCGCTGTATTGTTTTCTGATATAGGCAAGCAACTCACACTCCTGTCCAAAATCAATGGCCCCGATTTTCATTTTGATGCAAGAATATCCTTCAGCCAATTTCTTATCAATCTGATCCAGCATAAATCCCTTCTCCCCCATCCATATCAGGCCATTGATGGGAAGTGGTTGGCCCGCATTGTAAAAAGGGGTATCAAAAATCATTTTCCTGCCGCCATGTAAGAGGTCTAGTAAAGCTGTTTCAAAAGCAAAGCGAATGCTTGGATAAATTTCAGAAATATGGCTCTTTGCCCATTCCAGTATTGCCTGTTCACTTCCAATAATGTTATATCCTGAAAGTTTCCCACAAATCTCCGACAACACTTCCTCAAAATCCGGGACATCATCGATGCTTAATTTTGGCAAAGGAGCAGCTTCTCCCCATCCTATAATCCCGATATTTTGAACAGAAACAGCACTGATGAGGTAAGTAGTTTTGTCTTTCAATACGCCCCGGGAAGTTCCGGCATCAAACCTGAACTTGAGTAAATGCGGCCGATATGAAAAATGAATATCTTTTAAAACTCCTTCCATTAGGTATATATTTGCGCTTTGGTTCTTCTAATCCCCCATGACAAAGCACAAAGCTCTTGAGGATATTAAATTATCCGATTACGAATATACCCTTCCGGAGGAAAAAATCGCAAAATTCCCACTTGAAAACAGGGCAGATTCCAAATTGATCCAATATCAGGCCGGTAACATTTCCCATCACCGCTTTTTTGAAATTTCCGATTTTATACCTTCGGGAAGCATGATGGTTTTCAACAACACCAAAGTCATTCCTGCCAGGTTGATTTTTCAACGGGAGTCAGGTGCAAAAATCGAAATCTTTCTTTTGAAACCCATGCATCCAAGCACGGTCATCAGCGAGGTCATGGTCAATACCACTTCTGTAATTTGGGAAACTTTTATAGGAAACCTGAAAAAATGGAGAGAAAACGAAATCCTGCAAGGGCAAATCACCATTCAGGGAAAAACAGAAATCATCAATGCCCGCATGGTGGACAGAATGGAAAAACAGGTGGAATTCACCTGGACAGGAAATAATATCCCATTTGTGGCTATTGTCGAAGCAGCAGGAGAAGTTCCAATACCGCCCTATCTCAACAGGAAAGCCACAATCGAAGACCGAACCCGATACCAAACTGTATATTCCAAAAAAGAAGGCGCTGTCGCAGCACCTACTGCGGGATTACATTTTACAGATGCAGTCCTGCAAAACCTGGAAGAAAAAGGAGTAAAAAAAGAATTTTTGACCCTTCATGTCAGTGCAGGAACATTTCAGCCCATCAAAGAAGAACAAGTCTCCGCGCATCCCATGCACAGCGAACAAATGGTCTTTGATTTGGAAACGATCCAAAATCTTGCAAACCAAAAGGAGAAAATCATTGCCGTAGGAACCACCTCGATGAGGTCCCTGGAAAGCTTGTATTGGTATGGGGTGATGTTGATGCAGGATGGAAAAAACCTGTTTGATATCCAAAAACTCTACCCCTACTCAGCATTTGAAACTTTGCCCGACAGAAGGGAGAGTTTTGGAGCGATTTTAGAATTTATGAAGAAAAAAGGCCTGAATGAAATAACCGGTTCTACCGAAATAATGATCATGCCCGGATATGATTTCAAAGTCTGTGATGCATTGGTGACCAATTTCCATCAGCCTTCCTCTACTTTGATTCTATTGGTAGCGGCATTTACCAAGGGTAACTGGAGAAAAATATACAATGAGGCTTTGGAAAACGAGTACAGGTTTTTGAGTTATGGGGACAGCAGTTTGATCTGGAACGAATAAACTTAATCTGTCCCTCCTGAACCAAGTTTTTTGATCCCGTTGATGAGGTCTTGGAAGTAGGTTCTTCCTACAGGAACGGAATCATTTCCGATGACCACTTCTCTTGGGTTGATACTTTTGATCTCATCCAATCGGACAATATAGCTTTTGTGAATCCTGAAAAATTCTTCATTTGGAAGTACAGATTCAAATTCCTTTAGGATATTCCGGAGTGAAAAAACCTGTGTTCTGGTGACCAAAGTGGTGTAATTGCCATCTCCCTTGAGCCAAAGAATATCAGTCCATTTGACCTTGACCAGATTCCCTTTGTTTCGGATGAAAACTCCGTCTTTGATCAGAAAACTTTCAACATTTCCATTTTGATTTACACTATCGACCTGCCAATCTTTGTCACTTTTGTTTTCTTTCAGTACTTCCTTCATTACCTGTGTTATTTGGTCTTCTAGTCGAATAACATATTGTTTCAGGAATTGTTTTGAATGACACAGAAATCAAAATGAATCTGATTCGTTGACGGTTTTGGTGTTTTTGCGGATGATCTGATCTAGGTCTTCTGCCAAAACTTTGAGGTAAGAGAGGTATTTTTGGTTTTCTCTGTCCAGTTGCTTTTTGTCCACCAACTCAAGCAATCCCAATATCGAGGACAGGGGCGAACGGAGAACAGTCGATTGGGAATACAGGATTTCCTTGAGCATGTCGTTTTGCTCGGTCATTTTGGCAAATGCCGAATAACTGTCATGGATGTCTTTGTTGCTGTAAACAAAACCGATAACCTTTTTATTGAGATTTGTAATCGGATAAAAATCGTGTCTGAAGAATCTTTCTTCTCCGGAATCTACCAAATAAATGGATTGCTCAAATGAAAGCTTCTTTCCGCCGATAATTTCTTCAAGGTTAGCCAAAACCTTTTCTTCCAGTCCGGGAAGCAAAAATTGAAGGAATTTTTGGCCTTCTTTTAAGTCTTTTCCTGCGTACTTTCTCAACTGTTCGGAGGCAAGGTCATTGAACCTCATTATTCTTAGATCCTGACTCATTAGGATATAAGACTGATCTGAATTATTCAAAATCGAATCCAAAGTCAGGTCAAGGCGGCCGAGTTCATTTCCCAGCAATTGAACTTCAGACACATCCTTAAAATAAATATCCATCCAGCATATCCTTGGGTGAATGATGATCTTATACCACCTGCCACTTTCGGATAAAAACCCATCAATAACGGTGATCGCATCAGTTTCTTTCGCCTTTTTGAAATGCAAGGCATATTCATAGATCTTTGGGTCAGGGAAAACCTGCCAGATCTTTTTATTGATAAAACCGGTTGCTGAGGTCCCAAAAAACAATTCCGCATGGGTATTGGCAAATTGGATCTCCCAATCATTGTTCATCTGAAAATAGATATCAGAATCCACACTCACCTTATACCCCAATTCATTGGAAAGGTATTCTGATTCATCTTTGACCGAACCTACACCCAAGATCCCCAAAAAATCACCTTCCGTGTTTTTCATGACCGAGAATTCCCAAGACAAAAGACTGTTGAAATGACTTTGGGAATAACGGACCATATCATTTGGCCTTCCGATCAATTCCGAAATCAATGGCTCAATTTCTTCCCTTTGGTATTCATTGAATAACTCAAAAAAGAAAGGACGGGCCAGGCTTCCCAAACTGAAAAATTCCCTGAATTTGGAATTGGAATGGATGACCTCTCCTTCCAAATCCAATACACTGACCAAAAGGTTTTTTGAATCCTTGAGGAACGAAGGCAATAATTCCTTGATTTCTTTGATTTGGACCATCTGTAATGGGGATTAAGAGGCGATTAGGCTGTGAAACTGCGAGATATGATTCCTTAGGATAGATAAGGGCCTGCAATATAATCATTCCCATAAAAACTTTTTATGTCATCCATATAAATCTGAATATCAATACTTTACTTCTCAGGACAAAAATTTGAGAAATGCATAACAAAAAGCATATTTTTGAATAGAAAGGACAAAAATTCACCTAGAAATTATTTTTTGGATTTTTGACCAAGATGAAATGAATCAACACTTTACCTTGGAAAGATTTCATCAACAAAAAATGGTAATAGAGGACAATTCCTTCCAAATCCACCATTTCCATAAAAAATCAGCCCCGATTTTTTGTGATCGGAGAAATAAAGTCCCGTATTTCCATTTTCTACCGGTGAATAGAGAAGGATATATTTTACCCAATGAATTTTTCTGATTGAATGTCAGTGGCTTAAACATGATAACTCCAATTCATAACCCGGCGAGAACATATAATGCATTTCCAGTTTTGTTTATCTAATGAATTATCATTTATATTTGCATCTCTTAAGTCGAAAATAAAGCCTAGGTTTAAGAATAAACAACCATAGAGTTTAAATCAAACTCTTAAAAAAAGCAAAACAGAGAGTTGGGTGAGTGGCTTATCCCGATAGCTATCGGGACAGCAGTTTGCTAAACATCTTTAAAACAAACAGAGAGTTGGGTGAGTGGCTTAAACCAGCAGTTTGCTAAACTGTCGTACGGGTAATTCCGTACCGGGGGTTCGAATCCCCCACTCTCTGCAAAGGAAAAGCCTGGCGCATCGCGCCGGGCTTTTTTGGTTTTTACGAGCCAAGCTTGCTAAGCAAATGGATGGATTATCGAACCAGAAGGAATCTTTGGATTTTTGATCCTCCGACAAACAGTCCGCCGCGGCATAGCGAAATATCAGTAGCCCTAGGTAAGGTGCTTTTCCAATCAAAATAATTTCCATTGAATTTCATGCACCGTAGCTCGGAATACAATCCAACCTCCTTCGGCCAAAAGCTCCATGGGAGCGAAATATCAGTAGCCCCGGGCAAGGTGCTTCTCTGATTTCTATATTCTCTCAAATCCTCATGCACCGCCGCCCGGGGTAATGAAAATGCGGGTTATTAGGTTTTTGGTAGCAAAAAGTTAAAGCAAGGAATGGAGTTTCAACCAAAAACAGGGAAGGTTGATTGATCGATTCATTTCTATTCTTTCCTCAAGTATTTTCTTTACCTTTTCTCCTCGTGTCACTTTTTGTCTTACCACAAAAAGTAACCAAAAAAGGCAAGAAATTTTAATCCTCCCACGCGCGGTGCCGCGCCGGCCCGGTAAAATTTCTTCCTCCCCGCTAGTGTTCCATTAGAGAATCTTTTTGAAGTATAAGTTTCCAACTTAATCCAACTTCGACAAACAGTCCGCCGCGGCGTGGCGAAATATCAGTAGCCCTGGGTAAGGTGCTTTTCCAATCAAAATAATTTTCATTGAATTTCATGCACCGTAGACCGGGATACAATGCAACCCCCTTCGACCAAAAGCTCCATCGGAGCGAAATATGAATAGCGATGGGTAAGGTGCTAAACCAAATTCTATACTTTCTCTAATCTCCGTGCACGCAGCCCATGGTTTTAATTGGGTTGTGTTCGGTATTTCGGTCGCGGATCTCGTTAGTAGGAGAGTTTCCATTACCGAAATCTTAAGAGAAATATCCTAATGTTGGCCCCTTAGACCAACAGTCCGCCGCGGCGGAGCGAAATATCAGTAGCCCTGGGTAAGGTGCTTTTCCAATCAAAATAATTTCCATTGAATTCCATGCACCTCCTCCCGGGCTACAATCCAACTCCCTTCGAGCAACAGTCCGCCCCATCGGGGCGAAATATTTGTAGCCATGGGTAAGGTGCTAAAACCTAATTAAATAATTTATCTAATCTTTATGCACCGCAGCCCATGGATAGAACGGTAGTTATATGGACATTTCGGTCACGGATCTTCTAAGAAAGAGAATCCTCAATACCGAAATGGTTGGAAACTCCTCCTATTTCTACCCCTTCAACCAACAGTCCACCGCGGCGTAGCGAAATATAAGTAGCCCTAGGTAAGGTGCTTTTCCAATCAAAATAATTTCCATTGAATTCCATGCACCTCCTCCCTGGCTACAATCCAACTCCCTTCGAGCAACAGTCCGCCCCATCGGGGCGAAATATTTGTAGCCATGGGTAAGGTGCTAAAACCTAATTAAATAATTTATCCAATCTATATGCACCGCAGCCCATGGATAGAACGGTAGTTATATGGACATTTCGGTCACGGATCTTCTAAGAAAGAGAATCCTCAATACCGAAATGGGAGGAGAATCTTACCGTTTTCCTGTTTCAATTATTTGATAAATTCTTTTCGTCTCTTCCTTGTGTCACTTTTTGTCTTACCACAAAAAGTAACCAAAAAAGGCAAGAAATTTTAATCCTCCCTCGCGAAGTGCCTCGCCGGCCCAGTAAAATTTCTTCCTACCCACAGGTGTTCCAAAATAAAATTTTTCAAAAGTTTAAGATTACAGAATTTGTTATCCACTCCAATTTCTATCCCCGACTCTTTATAAACATACAGCCCCGAAGTGGGCGAAATATCTTTAGCCCCGGGCACGCTTCATCCCTGATTTCTATACTCTCTCAAATCCACATGAACCGCCGCCCGGGGTAATGAAAATGCGGGTAATTAGGTTTTTGGGAGTGAAAAAGTAAAGATAGGAATGGAGTTTCCACCAAAAACAAGGAAGGTGGAAAAGTCAATTCATTTTCAATTTCTTTCCTCCTATGAAAGGAAATATTCCTTCACCATATCCATTGTGTATCCTACCTTTTCGTGACAAAAACAGCACCGAGAGGTGGTTTGCAACCTCCGCTTACTTGGCGATTGCGGTAGGCCTACTACCATCTTTTATATAACATGTCTTTGATTTACATCAAAGACTTCACGGCACATCTAACTCCAGTGGGGGCTAAAGAACTTGTAAATTATTACTCAATCAACTTTGTATTGAGAATAAACTTCCATTCTCTTTTTAAGGATATCTTGAATTTCTTCTTTAGGTGTGGCAGAATCCATTAACTTAATTTCTTCCAATAAATATTCCTTGGTATGAGTTAAAGGACATAATGAAATATTCAAATTGTTATTTAATAAATTATAAATAAAAAAAATTTGACTATCCTCGTTCTTTACTTCAATTTCATTATTAGATAGCCATTTTAGTGAATTTGCTAGACTTTTATAATTTGATTCAAAAATTGACAAATTAAAAAGGTTAACATTTTTAGAATTTATTTTGTCTTTAATTATTATCGATATATGATTTTCTTTTTCGTTCATTTCAAGAAGCAATTTTGCCCTCATTTTTTTATTTGGAGAAGTCTTTTCTTTCGAAATTATTTTTGTTTTTTTAAATTTTGACGCAATAATTCTGGCTTTTGTTTCTATAAATTCTTCTATTGACCAATTAGAATATTTAGCTGCAAATAGAAGTGCCTCAGTTAATGAATTAAGTAAAAAAGTATATTTTTCCAATTTTGAGTTTTGAGATTGGTATTCCGATGAATTTATTTTCCAAGACAAATGAAAAACCTTAACAATTCGATTTGGAACAACATGAATTGAACTTGCAATATCATCAACCAATTCAATTGAAATCCGGTTTAAGTTTAGAATATTCAAACCCTCAAAATATTCGGTAAATAACCTTGATATGAATGCGGCTTCAAGGTTAGCATCTTCAATTAAATTGATTGGAATTTTAGATTTGGTTAGGTTAAATGATAGGGAAAAGTGTAGTTTTTTCATTTAGGATTTTTATTAAGTGGTAATGATTCGGGACCATATGCCATTCTATGAGATCTTACTAAACCTTTCTCTAAATCTAAGGCCTGTTGTCTATTCTCTGTTTTGTATAGAATCTTATATCCATAGATTTTTGTACCATTTCCAACTGAAAATTCAGTTGCATTTAAAACTACTACTTGGTATTCAGGTCTTGGATTTCCGCTTTTAGTGACAAAATCTTTCCTACTTGACACACCATATTTTTGAGTTTCAAATTCTCCTGAAATTACATCAAATGAATAGATTTCATAAACGATATTTGGCTTATCGCTTTCCTTATTGTTTGGATGAAGAAAAATTGCAGCCGCTCCTGTAATTATCCCAAGCTCAACCAAAGACTCTGCAACAATAGGAGCTAATCGAAGAAGACCTATTCCTATGTTTGCTTCGTATTTTAAATTTTCATTTGAGTTTTTAATATTGGAATCTGACTTTCCATTTTTTCCTCTATCGATTTGGGATTCACTTTTTTTCTTAGGATCAGTACCCTGAGTTGTACCTGAATAATTTCCATTTCCATCATCCCCAACATATCCACCGAATGTCACCTGTCCATCCAAGGGTATAGCCTCCATCCCATCAGGGTCTATGACATTTAGAGGACTATTTAGTGCGTAGTTGTAAGGAGAAAGGCCTACGAACTTCTCCGCCTTCGGATCCACCACAAACCACCTTCCTATACTCGCATCGTACATCCTTGCCCCATAGTCGGAGAGGTTGATACCGAGGTGGTCATTGAATTCCTTGCCGTTATACAGGTACTTATTGGCCTTGATCCCTGCCTGCTGATACCCCAAACCCTGCAGCTCTACTCCCCAAGGGTCATAGTGCGTCTCCTGAAGGATGACCGGAGTGGTAGTCAGGATACTGAACTGATCGAACCAGACGTTTTCTGATGTTTCGTTTACAAGGAAGGTCCTCATAAACCCGTCCTGTGGTACGAAGATACGGGTTTTCAGTTCTTCATGCTCGTTTCGGGCTTTTTTGCTGAGGATAATCTTTCCTTTCTCATAAAGATTGGAATCAGCATCGTATAAGGCATAGCCCATAAATGCCTCCGGCGCCCTTTTCTCCTCCAGGTCGGACAGCAGCAGGGCGATGACATTGGCCACCATCAGTTTACTGCCTGCCGCAGCCTTTGCCTGCTGACCGAGTTCGGCAAGCTGTTGTGCCACATTGTTGATATCTTTTGTAGGCAAGAGGGAAGCAGGCAGCAGCCTTACCTTATTGGCATCTACGTATTTACCAAATACTTGTATTTCCACACTGTCGCCTTTGGCTACTTCCTGTGTACTTGCAGGACCCAAGATCCTGCCCCGGTCCGCATTCAGCCAGGCGGTGGCATAGCCTCCCGGAGTAAGATTGTGCTCACCGGCACCCTGTCGTGATTCGTCAATATTTTCGAAATATTTCTTCTCCTCCTCGGCATTCTCCGGCTCCATGGTAGCAATCCTAAAAGCTCCCGTAGTGGACTGCGGACCTTGGAGTACCTGACGGATATTGCCTAGGTGGTCTTTGACAAAAAACTCGTACCGGTAATTTCCCGCTTCATGGGCTACCCTGCCTTCCTCATGGATCAGGTAGTCAAGGGTATTGTTGGCAAAGACAAACTCACCTATGTAATCTCTGGTTGTAACAGAACCGCCGTCATAAAGTGTCTCTCTGACTTTGGTACCTTCTGCATCGTAGCTGTATTCTATCCTCCTGTTGGTTCCCGATAGGGTAATGACAGCAGGAAGATTGAGGTGGTTATAGGTAATAGAGGTGATTTCTTTATCAGCATTGGTGATCAGGTTGCCGTTGACATCATAGGTATAATTGGTGATGCTACGTTCCTTGAAGTCTTTGGAGGTATTAGTTATTGACCCTATCCTATCACCTACTTGAAGGAGAGTGTTGGACCGGGTTTGATATGTATACCTGAGGCTATCTACTATTCCATAGGTTGTGGGTGTAATTTGATTTCTTCTATTCATCTCAGTGATATTACCATTAAGGTCATATTTAATACCCGTGAGATTGTAGCGCCCATTTTCTGCAGAAGCCGTGGGAACCGTATAGGCAGCAGCTGTTATCCTGTTGGCGAGATCATAGGAATATCGGTATTCCCGCTTTACCTCATCTTGACCTCTCCAGTCTGCCCTAGAAATATTTCCGTTCCAGTTGTTGATAGTTCCACCGGTTTCATAAAATAATTCCTGGGCAAAAAGCTTTGTACCGGCTACAGCGGCTGTCGGGTCATTTATTTTTTTGAGCCAGCCCCGGATATTATAATTGTATGTAAAAGTTGCGTTGGAAGCAGCCGAAAAAACCTTTGAATTGAGTTGGCCGAGATCGTTATAGGAATGGGTAGCAAGGGTGACCGCATTACCTGAACCAATTTTGTGGGAGGTACTGGTTAGCTGGCCGGCATTGTTATAAGCATAAGTCCTGGTTATAGTATGGTTACTTGGGGAGGAGTATTGGGTAAAAGTTTCAATAGGTTTGTTTTCGAAATCATACTTTGTCGAAACCCTTACTGTTCCGCCTAGATGGTGGTCAGATACAGTCTGGATAACCCTTCCCTGGCTGTCATAGTAGTTGGCAGTTTCGTACCTGGTCCCTGTCACAAGATTCCGAACGAGTTTTCCTGTTACCAAGCCATGGGTTTTGGTACTGCTGTCATGGTATCCTGTGGGTTTGACATAGGTGAGTGAAGCGCTGGCAAAGGCATAATTATCATAGTAAATGACGGTCAAAACTTCACCTTCTCCACCATGGGTAGCCGTCGGGAATCCCAAAGCATTGAGAGTTCCGGCTTTTCCACTAGTGGCATTAATGATAGCAACATTATTGCCTAAACTGTTGACAGTCGATTGTAAAGTTGACCTTGTACTTGAATTGGTTACCAATCCTGTCATTACTACCCTATTAAGAGCATCATATTTGGTATACTGCCACTTTCCTTGTGCTTTCAAATTTCCGTCTTGATAGGCAACTAGCCGATCATTGAGATCATATACCATTTCTTCCAATGCTTTTCCAGGCAATTGTTTAGCAATCATACGGCCCCGTGAATCGTAGGTGTACCTGAAATATTGGGCATTTGCTAAAGTAGAGGAGGTCGAAGCAGCCTGGACCCAAAACTGGGATTTAATGTAATCCACAGCCCTTGGTTGTATTACAACTCTTAGCCTACCAAAGTCATCGTAAACTTGGTAAGTACACAGCCAACCGTCATGGTGAGTGCTGGGACTTGATATTACCTGTACTTTTTTAAGGATTAGCCTGTTGAGTTTATCAAAATATTCTACCACTTTTTGGTTATTTTCATCCTCTGATTCTTTTCTCCAAAGAGCCCCACCTGGGTATTTTCCTGCTGAAATAGGCCGGCCACTGGAATTTACATTCCATACCTGAACAGAATCTTCAAGGTGGTTTGTTTTCTCATTGAAATCAAGTTCCCTTAGCGAACCCATTCTCCAGGCATTTCCGGGATTGGATTGTTTGATGACTCTGTTTAATGGAGACGGTTCATATTGGGTCTCAGAATAGCCATAGCTATCTCCAAATTGAGATGTATAGAAACTGCTGTGCCTGGTGGTTACATTTTGACGATACCGCCCTAAATATTCTCCTCCATCAGCAAATGGAAGAAATTCTTGAAACTGCCTTCCCAAAATATCATAAACAATCGGCGTTACATGATCGAGCCCACTATTAGTAGCGAGGTGTTGTACCATCTGTTCGGGTCTACCAAGACCATCATAATAAGTTGTTTCTTTAAATGCTACTTTTTGTGCGCCTCCCCTTACATTTTGCTCCAAAGTAACTGAGTCCCTGACAGCATATTTTCGGGTCCAGTTAAGGTTCTCAGGATAGACGTTAACCCTGATTGGAACTTTGGCAGTAAAACAGCCAGTTGCAGTGTGTCGGTAAGCCAAATAATAGGTTTTACTTGAAGAAAGTATAGGAGTAGTAAAACTTTGGTTACTTGAAATCCATGATGTCTGGTTCGAATCATACCATTCAAAGGTAAACCCTGTCGGGGCGGGATTTGCTGTTAAGGTAGCTGTCGCACTTGAATACAAAGTTACCTCTGGAGCTGAGGGGTTTACAGGAAAACATGCATTGACTGTACTGTTTACATTGATGTTCCTTGAAGCATTAAAAGTGCCCATGAAATCATTCAATACATAATTAATAGTATAAGTTCCAGGAGCAGGAAAAGTAACGGAAAGCTGGGAAATATCCGATGCTCCCGCATTACCTAGATGATCCCAATAGTATGTAGCACCGAAGGGCGGAGCAACTGAGCTTCCTTCGCTAAAAAATTGAATAGTGAATTGAGCTGACTGCCCTTGGTTGACCGAGCTTGGTCCCGACATCTGGATACTGGTGACTTGGGCACCGGCAAAGCTCGTACATACAAGCCATACGATTACAAAAAGCCATTTTTTCATTAGTCGATTTGGATTAGATAAATAGTTTCAACAACGCTTTCTGATGCCCAGGTTGGATGGAGAGCAAACCCCTTTTTTAAAAACTCCACCCTGTATTGTAAAGGCTTGACTGACTTAATATCCAATGTCAGGATTTCCTTACCATCAAACTCCCATAGCCCCTGTATTCTTGAAGGCCCCCCTTCAGATGCCCAGCTGGATTCGAAGCTACCATCTTTGTCAAAAAAATAGATTCTCGAGGCTAATGTCATCAAGAGACTTTCTTTTTGATTTTCTTCAAGTATTTGATATCTATTATTCGTATCTATCGAAAGACTTTCCTTTTGCTTTTCCATATCAATGCGCCAAAGTCCATTGATGAGTGCTTCTGAATCCCTTTCTTGACCATAAGCGGTATTGAAAAGTCCAAAAGCGATTATTAGTAAACCCATTAAATTTTTCATATATCCTCTTACTTTTTATAACTGTATTCATAATGCTCAACAACATGCCCGTTTTCATTCTTGATAGTCTCCAGCCTTCCGAAAGGATCATAGAAATAATAAGTACCATGATTTTTGGCATCCATTTGTGTCGCAATACCCAACATTGGAAAAAATGTTGTTGTGGTCATTTGTGAATTTATGGGATGAATCCTGAGTTCATCAATCAGGATATTACTCCCACTTAAAGAAACATTTGGGCTGGTAACTTCCCGCTCTACAAGCTTCCACGAAGTGGTTAGCGACTCAGGTAATCCGCCTACAGTCCAGGACTGTGACCCTATTTCAGTCTTTGCCCAAAAACTCAACTTGTATTTGTTTGTAGTAGAGGCATCAGTTGTCCTTGAGACGGCACCTGAAGTGAGATTATAGACAAATCTACCTGTCTTGGCAGCTCCAGCTGCAACTAAAAATCCTGTTCCTGAATATACCCATCCCCCTTTTTCTGTTGATTCAAAAGAAGTATAAGCAAGCTGAGATGGAGTGGCATTTTTTGCCTGAGCTACCGGGTAGACTCCTCCATATCCCCAAATGTAGGATTCAGGACTGTCGTTAGCTTTGGTTACCTGCAATAGATTGCCCCCTGCATCGTAGCTGTTAAAACTAAGTCTAAGTTTATACCTCGAATCCATAGTTGTGGCAGAAGTTCCACTCAAAGCGTATAAAGAATATAAAGTTGTCGCCAAAGGCGAGGAGGTTTCAAGAAAATAGGCTTCTGATGGCTTAATTTTAGATGTATTTCCGGGCAATGTGGAAAATTGGATTATTTGGCCGGAAAGAATTTTCTGATTTGATCCATCCACATTTTGAGTCAGGTTATATTGTTCGATAGGTTGAGAAACCTGGTTATTCACCAAAAGCTGCTTTAATATTTGAGGCTGATTTGTATAGGTAGTAGTAGTATTTACCAGATCAAAAGGATACCTATACCTTGTGACCACAGATTCAGGATTGGTACTGACCCGGTTTTCTTCCTGAGTCAATTGTAAAAAAGAAGGATTGTAGGTTTTTAGAGATGTGGTGACATGATTTGAGAGACCTGTACTGAATAATGTTTCGGTTCGACTGGATTCTTTGTATAAACCTGTTGTTTTTTGAAAATTCCAGGCATGCCATTTAAACCCATCGTAGAAGTCAGGCCCTATCGAACATGCCATCATTATAAATGCTGAACAATTATAACAATCTCCGACTATGTATTCGATAATCCCTTGGCTGACATGATCATTTTGAGATTTTAGGAGGGTGTATCCAATATCAGTTTGAGAAACAATTTGGTTTGAACTATTAAAAATACTTTTTTTGGTCAGTTTTCCCCTGGCCCAAGACATGGAGTTCCAAAATGTTTTATTGGAATATGGAACTGAAAAAGTTCCATCACCGATATGGAAATTGTTATCAAATTCATAGACTGTCTTTCCATTCGCAGCAGAACCATTTTGATATTCTGCAACAAGGGTATACACTACAGGGGAATCTTGAAAAAATTGGCCTATTGCTGAACTTGAAAAGAACATCCTAGATCTAAACTGCTTAAAAGCAAAATATTGGTTAAGGGGTGGTCCTACAATATTTTCCTGCCTAAAAATATTATCATTAACAAATGCGAATGATCTAATATCAAAATTTTTCCAACCATTTCCCGACTCATTTGTCCCATACTTGTATTCCTTAAAATTAGTTTGAGTACCTGTTACAGATTTTATTCTTTTCACCCTTAGACCACCACCATATTTAGTTGTTCCGCTTTCTTGATACTGGTGAGGTTCAAAATCAAATTCTGTGTATCCCCCAGTTGGAAAAGTAATTCTCCTCAAAACAGCTTCTTTCAAATAAGTGGTATCAGGTTCCCTTCCTGCCCCACCTACAGTTAAATACTCTATTGGTCCTGTTGGTACAGGTCTGTAAGGAATTGTTGTTCTGGGAATCAAATTTACATTATGAACTAGCTGATTTATGTCATTTGTGTATTTGCCGTTATTATAAAAACCAAACCAATCCCTTCTGTAACTTGAATTAGGGAGATCCCATGAAAAAGTGTTTGTGTGGTATGAGAATTGATACTTGTTTATAAAAGTACCCGATCCATCATAAACCTCCATGGCGTTTAACTTTAGCCGGGAACCTCCCCCTCCAAAATAATCGTTATTGACCATTTTGAATGTTTTTACCAGAACAAATGACACTCCTTCCTTTCTGTAAATTTCCACCCTATCTAATGAAAAAGTATTTGCCAAATCTGTCCTCAGGGGGCCTTTCACAAACTTAACTTTGCCAGTTTCAAATGTGATTTCATTGATTCCCATCTGTGTTGTAGAAGACGAAGTGTTTGCCTGTGTAATCATTAAATTCAACGTGGGGCATGGCTGATATTGAGGATCTTCAGTGAAACAATCATCAACCACGGTCAAATTATGTGCTATATCGGAAGTGACAGCCGTTCCGATTGGTTGATAGGAGATAGAAATTAAATCATCGGAGTCAGGGGAATGGATTTCCATTAGGTGCCATGCTGTGGTATGGTTAAATGATGAAGAGGTATAATCCAATGCGTCTTGGTTTTGGGTGTTTTTCCCAAATCTATACCTTACTCCATCCTCATCAGTAATATCAAAAAACTGAAGAGCGGTTTGATATGTTATTTTTATGGCCGCTTCAGGAAAAATGTAAGGACTTTGGCCTCCTTGCCTAAGGTAGAAGCTTCCGGATTTACCAGGAATAGAATAGCTAAATAAATCCGCCTCTCTATCGATATTACTTATATAAGAATCTTTTTTATACAAAACATCTGAACATTGCGGAGTAATCTGAATATTATAATTGTTAGTTTGAGACAAAAAATTACCATTTCCTTCATCAGGTTTGCCTTCCATAGTTCTTGAAATTTGGCCACCAGCAATCAAGGACCAACCCATTCCTACCCAACTAGCCTGATCCGTGTATTTAAAACCACCAGCATGGTATGACAATGTTATAGGGATTTTTAGATTTCCGCTTTGTACTTCAAAAATGGGAATAGAAATGGAAGGAAGTCCGTTGTAAAGGTTTACGTCATAATTTCCATATTTTTCTATTCCGGCTACATTAGGCGCCTTGTGAACAGGCTTTGGCATCATTTTATTGATCTGGTCAGCCACAGCTGTAGGATGCTGGCCAAAGCCCTTTACTGAAAAGGAAAAAAGCAAAAGAATAAACAGAATCTTCGTTTTCATTTTATTAAATTGTTTTTGATACATACCGTTAATGAAGCTCAATCCCAATCTTCAGCCCAAACATGTGGCTATGGAGACGGGCAGTTTTGTTTTTGTTATAAAGGGGATCAACATACCCAAGAAAAACTGTCTTAAGTGATTTTAAAACAGTAACCTGCCGTCCACCGGACAGAATCGGATACACCGTCCAGCCGTCAAACTCTTCGGTTCCTACAGCTCCCTTAAATCTGTTGTGAGAATTAGTTGCCTCCATTCCTACCTGACCAAACCAGTTTCCAGAATTGATCCTAACACCTCCCTGATAACCATACCCTTGTCGGGTATAGTCAGTATCGGGTTTCCATGGCTTCTTGAAAATCATGCCTGCATATGGCATAACATATTGGCTGACTCTCCATCCTATATGCCCTTGTATATGGGTTCCTTGCGAAAAACTCTGGAGTGCATCATAATACAGCCCATAATTCATTCTTGAAAAAAACGGTTGGCCTTTATAGGGATTGGGCTTTCCAAATAATTTCAATCCTTTACCCTTCTCTTTAATCTTGTTTAAAGAAGCTACTCCCCCATTGGGTATCTTTCCTTCCAATTCGTTTGTCAGTTTTTCTTTTCCTGATTCAATTATTTTCCATTGGACTTCTTCTTTGTTCAGGTCTTTTACGCCTGCTGCACCTGATTTGAATTTTGATAAATATTCATCGATCCCTAGATTATAAAAACTTTGTACATTTTTTACCTTTTCTTTGATATCCACAGAAGACAGATATTCCTCCAAAGGATCTGAGGACAATTTGACCAGGTGTTCGTCCACCAAAGCCTTCATGTTTTCTTCACTTTGATTCATAAAACCTTCAATCTGCTCCATGCTGACTTTTCCGGTGAGGGATTTCGTGGAAGTCTCAAGATTAGATTGCACATAGGAGATAGAATTTTTTAAACCTTCATCATCAACCATAGAGGACACTTCAGTAAGCATTTCTGATTGGGCACTTGATTTCTCCAATACCTTTGATTTCAATATCTGTACAAGGGAATCATATTGGATGGAATCGGCTTTGAACTCTTTGATTCGCTCTTTCTCCTTCTTCAATTCCTCCAAATCCTCTTTATAAGACTGGATTTTGGAAAAAACTTCCTTTACTTCTTTCACAGAAGACATGGCCCCTTCAGTTTGCTCCAAAGAAGGAATCATACCGACATTGGCCTTTGGTAATGAGGGCATTTGTTTGATTTGGGAATACAGATTATGAACCTGGAAAAAAAATGAAACAAAAAACAATAAAAACAACCTGTTCAAGGTTATTATTCTTCCCGGCCTTATGACAACAAATACCCTCATATTGTGGGTGAAGTTTGAGTGATAAAACAAGAAAAAAACATTTTCATAGAAAAACAGTTAAATAAATTAAAATCATATTGATATTGAAAATTTCACAATAACCAAATATCATTTTTCATAATGAGGTATTTGGCAAATATTTGAAAAATAGTGGAACTAAAAAATACCCAGTATTGGGTATTTTTAGTACAAAATGAGATGCTTATATTGATAGGTTATTGTCACCAGAAATGACCGGAGTCTTCATATTTTTTCGTATATCTGATTTTGTATTTCAAAACACCCTGGGATCATTTTGATTTTTCAGTACAAACCGATTCGCTGTACCTTAAAAAAATTGCCAAATTAAATTATGTGAACATCTCGAAAAAAAATTAATAATTCTGTGAAGTTTTTAGGAGGTAAAAATATTTTCAGATCAATTTGGAAAAAATGCACCTTGATCATAAACCTTCCCAAGAGAACCAAATCCTCTAACTCAGGAAATTTTCTCCAACTAGATGAAAAAACTGTCATTTTTTACCTTAAACAACATCACTTTATAGGAGGGAGATATGTCCACATCAATCAAACCTCAATCATGCTCCATTTTTCCTTTCCTTTATATCCTCCCTATCATTGATTGCATCAATCAGATCGTTAAGGACCACCAAGCCACTTCTGCTTTCTGGATCCTTCATTTTGACCCTAACAAAGTCCTCAAGTTCTTTTACAAAACAATTCACAAATCCAAGACTGCATTCACCAAGGAAACCGGGAATAAACATGGATGCAGACAATTTATAATTGTATAATTCATAAGTAGACTCATCTCCGTACTCAAAATAAAAATTCAAAAATACCTCCGATGCAGATTGGTAATTTTCTTTGTCCACCAAATTTATGCCCATCTCAAATAACTCGACCAAAAGTGAATTGATCATGATTGGTTCTTCTAATAATTCATTTTTGGCGCCAAATCTTGAATTGATATACCGACTCAGAATTTCATCAGGCATATGCCTAAATGCATCACTGTTACCCAATATGATGGAAGCCATCTCCAAGCCCTCCTCTGAAGCTTCAATTAGCCTCTCATAGAATTTAATCTTCAGCCGATCTTTGCTGTCCTCCTGCATACCAAACCAAAGACTTCTAAATCCAAATTCAATCGAATCGGTGAATATGGTGGGAGATTTTTCTTCTATATATTCCAAAAACAACTTTTCAGCTGTTTTCTCCTTCTCCTCCTCTGTTAATTTTTTTACAAAGGAATTCAGAAAAGAGGTAAGGTCATCTGGTTCTGAATTTCTTACCATAAAGAAATACCTTTCCGCTACATCCCATTTTTCTAGTCTCGGAGTAACCAGAAATATATGTACTCCGGTAATCAGACCTTTGATTCTTTTCATTTGTTTTTTGGTTGGCTTGATGTGGATTTTATCGTCCAGTCTTGCCACCTCATCAAGGACGTGATAAAGACATCTTTCCTGGGTTGGAGAGATTGCCCCCATATTCAAGGCTATGACGATCAGTTCCATATCGTCACCGAGATTTTCAAGCTCACTTTCCGAACGGAAGTTATGGCCGGCTCCATTTTCAGCATTGAACACGTCCAGTCCCAAGTGCAAGATCCTTGACCGCAGTTCCTTCATCATCATCTCCACTAAATGTTCAAGAAACCCCAAATAGTCCCCGCAGCTTAAACTTATCAAAAGAGCAACCTTACTTTCCTTATATTTTTCAATACAAGGAAACAGCATATTTAAATTATCAATTAAACCGATTTTGAAGCCCGTTTCATCCTGATGAGGCACCAGTTCTAAAATTTCGTCGATTTGCATATAGATTGGGTTATGTCTATTGCTATTTTATTAAACTTGATTAAGGTGTATACAATATACCTATTTTATTAAATCTATTAAATATTAAAGTGTAATTTTCTTGTTTTACAACCAGATAAAAAACCAGTTGGGTGGTGGGATCTAAAAAACACCAAATTCTTTTCTTTTAATCATTTCGATATTAGTAGGTCTTCAATTACTTTAATTTTTGTCCATCCTCCTCTATTCTAATTTCCTCTTTCGATAATACTCTCATCTCGGCATTTATGTTGTCGTTGAGCCCGCTTTCAATTCACAAAAAATAAAAGGGGAATTTCAAATCCACAGCTGATGCAGTTGAGTTTTTGGACAAATGAGACCATGCCGACAATTCCAAAGATTTGGGAGAGAATCAGGTGCGGAAAGCGATCAGCGAATGGATACATGAATTTTTTTAGCACTTTCAAGAAAAATATTTAATAGGTTGAATTTGGTCAGGCGCACAACCTCCTTCTGAACAGCAGCGTTACACCTCCTTGAAAACTAACTTTAAACAACACATGTCACCACAAAAATTTTTGTCGAAATGGAGAAACAAAATCGGTTCGCCTGTACGAAAGACCATCTTAGTACTTACCTTAAGTTTGGGCACTCTAGCTATGACAGAGGGGAATACGCTGCCTACATCTGACTCCATCGCCATTCCAGCTGAAGAAGTTCCCTTGGGGAAAGGCCTTGATTTTAAAGACCTACCCGAGTTGCCTTCTTTGACCTTAGTAGATAAAAATTTGAATACAATAGCAAAATTCTATGGCGATTCTAAGGATATAAAGATAAGATTTGAGACGACCTTTAAAGAGGCGGTGTTTTTGATGGAGTACAACGGTCGCAAAATTTATGTAATTCCGTCGAGTTAATGACCTTAGCTTACCAGTATTTGAAGCGCAAGATGATTTCTTGCGCTTTTTTTTTGTGGATACGACATTTGGGTGAAGTTTAGGACCTGATGCTGCGACTGGGTGGGATTTGCCTACCCTGCACCTTGCCTAAGGTTAATTCCGATATCGGAACCAAAGGGTTCATTTCCAAACGCCTTATCCTACCCTTTTATCCTTAACATCCACGATATATCGGGATGCTATTGGAAATAACTAGACAATTCGAACCTTTAAGATAATTCTCGGTGATTCGAATTACATCCCGACAGCTGTAAGGGAACAATATGATAATAAAGCGTAGTTACAAACGCTTAGCGGATACGACATTCTACTTCCAATGAGGAGGGAGATAATCGCGAATTGGTTCTGTTTTTTTGGGAGTGGGGCGGATTTCAAATCCCAAAATATAAAAGGGTGGAATTACAAATCCCACCCAGCGGGGGCAATCTATTTTGGTTCTAGAACTTTCAGGAATTCAAAGTATATTTAACTTTAAATTGGTAGAAAATGAAGAATATTTATCTTTTGTTAGGAACTATTTGTATTCTATTCTCAATTTATTTTTTTTATGAATCAAGGGATATTTTTAGTGATTTGGCAATTCGGGGATTTGCAAAAACAAACATGTCCGACCTTATAAAACCCATTTTGATTTTGCTGCTAGGGTTTTTTTTTCTATTTATATATCTAAACCCTTTCAAATCCAAAAACCATGAAAGCTAAATTATTGATTTTTATTCCGGTATTTATTTTCTTATTCCTGCCCAAAGTACAAGCAGAAAATGATGATTTCACTGAGAGTGTAACTAAGCTATTGTCTTGGTTTTCAGATATCGACAAGGTTTTAACCAATATCTCAGACAAAGAAAAAATGAAAAGGATATACAGACAAATTGGATATGTATCAGAAGACATCGACAACATTGCCTTAGAAAAGGGACAGTTTGTAAATACAATATCTCGTCTAGATTCTCCTGTTAGTGATAAATCAATCCTAGAGTTAAGAAAATTGTCTACTGATATTACATCAGATTTAAATGCACTTTCAGGAAGATTATCTTATATAAAGGCTGATCTTTCACAAACGGATCAGTCCCAAATTGATGAAGTCATACAACTAATCCGGAAAAATCTTTCAGATCAAAAGGCCCAAATAATGATTAATATCGATTCAATGATCAATTCTGGAAATTGGAATATTACAGAATTAAAAAATGAAGCTGAAAAAGCCACCAAACTTTCCGAAAGCATCTCCAAGGAGGTTTTAATGGTCAAGACCAAAATTAAAGCAAAACTTGATTCAATGTAGCTCATTTAAAACTTCCCTCAATCCTCCCTCACTCCCACCACCCTAAACTCACCAAAAATCCTCGGATAGGTACACCAACAGCCCCGAAGCGGGCTGAATACTATTAACCCCGTGCAAGGTGTTTCTCCAATTCTCATACTTATACTAATTTCCATGCACCGCCGCTCGGGGATAAAATGGTGGGATCCAAGATATTTCGGTCACGAATCCCCTAAGAATGATAATCCTCAACACCGAAATGGTTGGAAAGTCCTCTTATGTTCCACCCAATGATAAAGACCATTTTGGTGAAGAACGATTTGACTTGGATAAGGCAATATTTTTTTCTCAACCTCTATTTATTCAATGCCGCTAAAATCGTCCTAAAACTCTCCAATCCCGCCTCAAGATTTTCAATGATGTCATTTGCCAAAACATCAGGATCGGGAAGGTTGTCAAGGTCTGCCAATGATTTGTCTTTGAGCCAAGTGATATCCAAACTGGTTTTATCCCTTGCTATGATCTCTTCATAAGTAAATTTCCTCCATCGACCTTCAGGATTGGATGCTACATCAAATGTCTCTTTTCTCTTGTTTCTGTTTTCTGGCTTATAGCAATCAATAAAATCCCTTAAAACCTCAATGTTCAATGGATTTTTCTTTAAAGTATGGTGGATATTGGTCCTATAGTCATATACCCAGATTTCCCTTGTCCATGGATCTTTACTAGCAGGTTTGTTATCAAAAAACACCACATTTGCCTTAACGCCCTGTGCATAAAATATCCCTGTCGGTAACCTGAGAATGGTATGCAAATCAGTAGTCTCCAACAGTTTTTTACGGACTGTCTCTCCGGCACCACCTTCAAATAACACATTATCGGGAAGCACCACCGCGGCCATTCCGGTCGTTTTGAGCATGGACCGGATGTGCTGTACAAAATTCAGTTGCTTGTTACTTGTGGTGGCCCAAAAGTCCTGACGGTTATAGGTCAGATCGTCCTTCTCTTGTTCTCCCGCATCATTGGTGAAAGTCTGTGAACTCTTCTTGCCAAAAGGCGGATTAGCCAAGACATAATCATAAGTCATCGGTGATGCCGCAATCAATGCATCTGCGGGAGAAATAAAATTATCGCTTTCGATATCCCCGATATTATGTAAAAACAAATTCATCAAAGCCAACCTCCTCGTGCCGGCTACAATTTCATTCCCATAAAAGGTCTGCAACTTCAGAAACTTGTTTTGCTCTTTGTCAAGTTTGTTGTGTTCGACGATATAATCATAGGCTGCCAAGAAGAACCCACCTGTACCGCAACTTGGGTCAGCGATTGTCTTCATCGGCTTGGGCTGCACACATTCTACCATTGCCCGGATTAACGGCCTTGGGGTAAAATATTGCCCGGCGCCGCTTTTGACATCCTGCGCATTTTGTTCCAGGAGTTTTTCATAAATATCTCCCTTGACATCAGCACCCATGACAAGCCATTGTTCACTGTCAATCATATCGATGATTTTAGCCAACATGGCAGGGTCTTGGATTTTGTTTTGGCTTTTGGTAAATATCTGACCCAAAATCCCTTTGGCTGTGCTCAACTCCCGAAGCAGGGTGGCATAGTGGACTTCAAGTTCTGCCCCTTTTTTATTCGTTAGACTTTCCCAATTGTAGTCAGATGGGATAGGCAATACCCTATTATGCGGCGGCTTGGCATATTCATCAGCCATTTTCAAGAAAAGCAAATAAGTCAGCTGTTCTAGATAATCCCCATATCCAACGCCCACATCCCGTAGTGGATTACAGAAACTCCAAACTTTACTGACTATTGAAGATGTATTGTTGCTCATTTTGCTAGGCTGAATGCGTTTAAATATTTTGAAATGTATGTTTCTTTATTTTTCGATTTATACTGCATTATATATCTTGGATGTTCCAATCCTATTATTTTTTTAAAGAATCCGAATTGATTGTTTATATCTATTAAAAACTTTTCATTTTTTCCAGTTCCCAAGCAATAGCATATCTCTGTATTTATCCCAAATGCAATTTGATTTTTAATGCTCTCCAGAATAAAGGTGAAAACCGAATCGGTTAGTTCTTTACTGTCATAATAATTATAATTAACCTCCTTACCTTTTTTTCCAGATGTAAATCCTAAAGGGCAAACAGAGTTGATATAAAATTTTCTATAAAATTCTTCTTCACCACCGAACTCATTTATGACTTCATACACATAAACCGAAGAAGGTTCATGGGCTAAATTGCCAACATAATCAATTCCGCAATTGGATATTAATCTTTTGGGGTCGGTAAATGGAATTCCTGTTAACCCTGCACCAAATCTTCCGGGATTTATCCCTAGGATCATATGTCTTGTATAATTATCATTATAGTACTTCTTGTAAAATGCAGAAGAAGTTGACATAATTGATGGATTTTCCCTGAACGGGTTCATTATCCCAATATCTTTGGGTAAGTCACCATTGAATTCAAGTAAATAATTAAAAGATATAATCTTATCAGCAAATGTTTCCATTTCAAAAGATGAATTTAGGGGGGGGGGGTAGAAATGGGTGAGCTTCGAATTTAAAATTGAAACGCTGATAAATATTCTGTTATGTTGTCCATATTTTTAAAGCAATTTCGGTTAACTGCTGGCCTCTTTTGTCAATGTGGGTAAATTTAAAGTCACTTTGATTTCCCAATTCTGAGGTTATGAGAAGATTTGACTTTTTATAGCTTGCTTTCTTTTTTGCAAATGGGTTATTATAGGCCTGAATATTCAGAGCTTCGCCGAGAAGTGTCATATTTCCAATATAGTTAACGTATTTTTTATGTTTAATAACACTTTTATCTCCTAGATAGGTAACCCAATCACCAAACTCTTCCTTTGATTTTTTAGTATCGATTGTTTGGGGGATTATGTGTTCGAGGTGAACTTCATGAGCAGATGCAACAACAAGTTCTTCGGTATTTCCCCTTTTGAAATATTCGATTGTCTCCAAAACATATTTTGCACGATCAGTAAGCTTTCCTTTGAATTGATGCTTTGAAAAGCTTTCCTCAAATTCACTGTCACTGGGCATATATTCTTGTTCGATAATATGGCTTTTGACTTTATCCAAAATGTTTTCATCCCCGATCAAAGGAACTAATTTTGAAAAAATGTCATCGTTTTCACTTGTTCTCCTTTCACAAATATGCCTCCTGAGCATCAATGTTTCTAGGAATTTTAAAACTTCAAGCTTGGTCTTTTCTGTATAATCATCATTCTTTAAAAAATGCATCAGGAAAATATAGGTTGGTTTTGATAATATCTTATTAAGGTTTCCTATTCTTCTATTTAGTTTTACCCTAGGAAATTCCTCAAAAGTAATTTTCCTGTAAGAAAGGGCTAAGGTTCTAATTATTTGAAGGAGTTCGATTATAGAAATTCGGGTTCTTATATTAGAATCTTCTTCGGTGCTTTCCCTCTCATTTAATTCTACTTCATCTAAATCATCTTCAATTCCAGAATCGTCACTGAAGTAATCGAATTCTCCTAATAACTCAGCTTTTTCAATATTCTTTAAATAAAACTTTTTGAATTCCGGAACTAGCATTGTCATGGTTACTTTTCGATGAAGCAGGGAGCAAATTAATTGCCTCAAAAAATCGTCAGTATCAATTTCATCCAAATCCATGATAATGTTCGACCATAGTTCTTTAACTTTTTCAAGTGTTTGATCTTGGTTTATTTTTGCAGCATGACCAAGAAGGAAATTTTTGATGATGTCAGTAGGCGAAAGCTTTAACCCCCGATTATTAATAGTTTCAAAAAGCTTGTAGGCATCCTGAGCCATTCCAACATCTAACCTGATTACCACAGCCACATTTGTCAGCTTATAAAAAAATCTATTGAGTTGGTCTAATTCTAAGTCGCTTAACCACCTAAAATAACTTTCATAAGCGGCTATAATTTTCTTGTTTGAAGCAGTGTCAATTTGGTTGGCTAGAATGAGGTTGGAAATATCTTTATTGTCTAAATCTCCCAAAATAAGCTTTGGTCTTTCAACTTCATCCAAACCTCGGCAAATACACATTTTTTTTATTTCGTCTGCCTTTTGACTTTTTTCTTTTAACCGATAAACATTTTCAAAGGCTTTTAAAAGAATGACAAGAGTCGTCATTCGCTGCTGACCATCAACCAGTTCAGGTTTGTTGATTCCCCCTGTATGCAATAAAGTATGCAGAATAATTGTTCCAAAAAGATGACCATCACCATCTTTAAGCATATCAAGATCCTCGTATAAGGCTGTATACTGATTATATCCCCATGCATAGCGGCGTTGATAGGATGGTACTATAAACTGCTCATTAGGTGTAGCAAATAGCTGAGCAATGGTAAGTTTGTTGGGTGTTATGTTCATTTTTGTAACTTTTAAAAATATTGGCAATAATTATAAAGTACTATGCGGAATCATTTTAAGAGGTAAACTGTACTTACTTTTGTGGACGCTATTTTAACAATGTCCTGAATGAAAAACGTGAGATCAGATCGATGTTTCTTTTAAAAGTCTTCATTGTCATGGACTCAATATCAAAAGCTATTGATTCGATTATCGTTTTTATACCAGCATCAATATTACTTTCCGTGATAATAACTTTAAAGGATTTGGATTCATGGGCATTAGAAATCTTAGCAATAAACTCCTCAGCAAAAGTGGTATGACCTATAACTATACCTAAAATAAACATAATTGGCATAAATTCATCTTTAGAGAAACTGTTTTCTACCTTTAAGTTTCCATGAGCTTTTATGATCCTATAAATGTTGACATACCTATTGATAGTTCTTGGACTATGCCCAAATAGAGGTGAAATTTTCTGCATGTAAGCCAATTCCTCATCAGTAAAGACTAACCTTTCCTTTATCTTCTTTTCAATTATCTCTTTTTCTTTAATGGCATCTGCTTGTAAAATATCTTGTTTTTCTATTTCCTGTTTTGATTTTGGTAAAATTTCTCCTCCAGTCTTTTTTCTTACATTAGTTAAACTTAGATCTTTTGGGACTTTTGACACTTCATTTACCATTTCATCTTTAAGCAGGTATTTTATAAGCTTTTCTCTGCCGGGTTTATTAATAGGCTTAAGTGCAAATGGTATCTGGAAAATCTTCTCTAAATAATCATATGAAGTAGCTGCCTTACTAAAAAGCGAATCCGCTTCCATGGATACTGAAGAATAGTTGAATTCATTGTTTTCAACTTGCTTATTACCTCCAAATAATGTTTTATATTTTTCTGTCAGTGCATTATTCAACCAACGGGGATCTACCCCTACGACAACTACAAAAAGGGGAAAAGCAAGAAGTAGGTGAATAGCCTCTAGCACTTTTACTACCACATCCTCATTGCACCTGTCCAAGTCATCTATATACAATACAATTCGATCAATTTGAACCTGATTTACAATACCCGTTTCTTTCTGTCGAACTACTCTTTGCTTTTCAAACAACTCATTTAGGGTGGAAAAATCTTTACGAATCCATGAAATTATTCCGAGTTGTTTAATATAGGCATCATCTGCAGATTTACCTTCCAAAAAATTAGCAAGTAACTTCCCACTTCCTATTTCTTCAATTTCTTTTTTAAGCTTTTCCTTCTTCTTTCCTATTTCTGTCTGTTCAATTTCAATAGAACTTTTTTCAAGTTCTAACCTTGAAATATCTGCCTGCAATAGTTCTATTTCATCATGTTCCTTTAGTCTTACTATTTCCTTTTCTTTTTCAACAGTTTCCTTTAGGCTTTTGAGTCTTTTGTAAAACTGGTTGATTTTATTAAAATAGGGGGACAATTTTACCACCAAGGTAGTAACCCAAAGTAAAGTCGTAGACGAAATAAATAAAGAATAATTTCTAATCTGCTCTAAATACACTTTGAAAGGTTCAAGGTTAAGTGTAAGAAATAGCAAAGTGATGATTCCAAAAACTCCAAATAGTATCCAAATTATCCACCATTTTCCTTTTCTACTGGTTTTTAAAAGGGAATAAACTTTTACTATCTTGTCGAAGTACGAATCAACTTCAGCCAGTTTCTTTTCAATCTCAGATATGTTATTGATAAGATTTTCTTCCTGAAATTGAGCCTTAATATTTTCAAAGTCCTTTTGGATAAAAGGATCAGAGAAAACTAACTTAACAAAGTCTCTTCCTTTCCATAAATCAAGTTCTTCTTTTTTCTTGTCAATTAATTCTTCCTTATCTAGAACCTGTTGTCTTAAAGCTTTTTCCCTAACCGCATTTACAGCAAGTTTTTTCTCAGTTTCTTCTATTTGCTGAGCCGTAATATTCAAATCTTTGTAAATAGCATTAATGGCATCAGCACCAAATTCCTTTTTTCGGGCATAGTCATTTAAGCTTTCGAATATATGGGTGGTAAGGCTTGCCCAAAGGTTGGTGTCAGAATAATGCCAAGAATTGAATTTTACAGGAACTATATGTTCTAAATAGTTATCGTCTTTTGAAGCAGATAGCTCTTCAATTTTATTTTGAAGTTTCTCCATAAAGAAACTTTTTCCCGAACCCCAATTCCCAAACAAGCCAATAGCAAGGGGTGGATTTACACGCTTTAGGGCAATTACTGAGGCAAAGGAGTTGTAGTCATTTTCAAAATCAAGTTGATCACTTGTCTCAGTGTGATTTCCTTCAGTAAGAAAATAAGGTTGAAAATTATGTGTGAACTCTGCTTCTAATTCATATTTAAGGATTTCATAATATGTAGTTTCAGATAGGGAGAAAAACAATTCTGGAGGACGTCCACTTTCAAGTAGGCGGTCTCTAAATTCAGAAATTACACTTGTGAACGAACTAAAAGGAATTGATGGTTTAACTATCCTTTTTACATCCATTAAAAAACTTTCTCCTTGCTCGTTGTTAGGTCCAACAGGTTCAACAACTTCCATTTCGCAAACTATGCCTTGATAATCACCGGAAGCATATCCAAGCACGAAATCCCCTTTTTTTATTGATCTAAATATTTCATATTCAGGTCTTTTTTGACCTAAATAGTAAGTATTAAAAAAAGTTCTATCACCCACATTTAATTCTTCAATATTCCATGTTTGGGGATTTATTTTTAATATCCAGAAATTCCTATCAAGACTTTCAATAGGTTTTATGGTTTCTTTTTCACTTTCAACAATAATAACTTTTTCCTCCAAGTTTGATTTTCCCCTTGCTTTTCTTCTATTTCCAATGTTTTGTGATATGTCTGCTTCTGCTGAAAATGGCATTTCCATCATAGGACCTTTTTCGTTACTATATTTAGAATCGCGCTTATCCACAAAATTAAAAACCGCATTGACAAGAGATTCAATTGATTCATCAAAATTATTGCGTAGATAAATAGCTTGAATATCACTGATAATATTGGGTAATTTTGCATTATCATAAACTACAGGAATCAACAGCTTACTTCCATTGGAATTCATAACATTTGCTTTGGCCATCCCTATTTCACCCATATGGTACTCAGACGAAAATGAATTTGGAGTTATAAGAGCAAGGACACAGTCAGCATTTTCTAACCCAATAGTTAAAGCTCTTCTCCAATCTTCTCCGGCCTCGGTAAGAACGTCATCATATAATACATCAATACCAGCATCTGCCAATTTAGAAGCTAAACGATATGCTAATTCTTTATCCTTGTTGCTATAGGATATGTAAAGAGAGGGAGCTTTTTGCATGGCCAAATAATTTAAATAATGATTTTTATTAATTACTAAAGTCTACTAACCTCCCCTCAAAAGCCTTCTTCAATATACTCTGTCTCAACGTTTCTGCCTGAAGCAGACTTTGGCTGATCGTTTCTTCTATTTTATCGCAAATCGTGAGTTTGCTTTCTAATTCGGAGACGATAAGTTGTTGTTCTTCTAAAGAGGGAATAGGAATTTCAATTTTCAAAAATTTAGATTGAGTTAAATTCAAACCACTGTCACTTATTCCTGATTTCATTTTTTCAATTTCCCTTTGATAAAATGGAGTGTTTAGGATTAACTCAAAATACTCAGGCATAATGATTTTAGTATTTACTTTAATGCGATAAACTTTATCACAATTAATCAATCTATGTCTAGTCTTTCTCACCAAACAACAAACGCCAACCCTTATTCTTGGTCCTGCTCGCGTAATCAAAATATCACCTGCCTTTAATTCATGTTGTACTCTAGGTTTTAAATCTTTTGGTAGAATCTTATTTTCATAGGCGACAAAATGACCGTGTTGCACTGCACTTGTTTTAATTACTGCCCATTCGTTTTCGTCTTTAGAGTATTCATTCAAACATTTTGGACTCCATCCTTGGTCAAGTTTTTCAATAACAAAATCAATCGTTTTCAGATTCTTACCATTCGCAAGTAAGTTCAACAAACTTTGCCTATAGACTTTCAATTGCTGTTGGGCGGTGAGCAGCTGGTGTTTGCCATTGTCTAATTCGCTGAGCAGCTCTTCAATTTTGGCTACTATAGCTAGTTGTTCGGGGAATGGGGGAAGAATTATATCAATTTTTTGTAGGTCAGATTTTGCAAGACTTGGTATAGTGGTACTCTTGTCCAGTTTATGGAAATTGAAACTTTGGCAAAAGAAAAATAAAAATTTATTGTCGAGGAATTCTTTCTTTGGAGAAAATCCAAATGCTGTATCCACATTCCAAAACTTTGTATTTACATAAATAGGTCTATTAATTGTCCCCTTTCTTCCAATTACTGTGGTTCCTTCTTCGCAAAGGTATTCATCAGCAAAACCCATAATACCAGCACTTCCATATATTGGATATTTACCATTTGGGTTGGTCACCATTTTTTGGTTTTTGCCGTTTTTTATTTCACATACTTCCCCCAACTTTTTGATTTGCCAATTCTTTGGTATGTTATTATTCTCTGTCATTTATTTTGGTTCAGTAAATTAGCAGTCAAATAAGTAATCAATTGATACACATTCAATTTCAAGTGTTTTTTGAATTTCATTTTGTGCAATCAAATAAACCTGATAAGACAAATCGTGGATAAATTGTTAAATCAGTCAAATACCCATCAAACAAACAAATCATTGATATTCAATATAATATGTTTTTTGATTTGATTCTAGAGTTTTTCCTGTCAAACAAAATTCCTGAATTGGGCTCCAGAAAGTTTTGATAATATCCCACATGTTGAATTTGAACAAACCTCTAAAAAAGTATCATTCAAACTTTGCAAACTTTGTTTTGGCAGTGCACCGAAAAGCAAAAGGAGTTTTTTCTTTTCTTAAAATCACCTTTACATCTTCCCACTCATTCACTACTTTTTTTACCATTTCCCAATAAGAAAACCCACTTTTACTAGGTGGATTTATAAACAAAATTCCGACACCGTGCTGCCTGTATAGTTCTCGTTGATGTTTTTGAGTCTGAATTCTGTAATCTTGAGTGATAACGATGCCGCCCTCTTTTCCTACCTCAGGAATCCAATCTTCATCTTTTGCACCCTTTCCAAATTTCTCCGTGATGGAAACAACCTCAATGGTAAAATCATCTTTTTTATTTTGAGGTTCTTGAAGGATGTTAAGCCCTTTTGCAAGTTGTACAGGAAGGTTCTCATCAATGTAAATCCGAAATGACCTCATTATGCAGCGATTGGATTATGGAAATTGATTGCTTCCTGAACTTCTTCTTCAGTTAAATCATATAATCCCGCAATAAAATCTACAGGCTCATTGGACTTAAATAATCTATACAGAACTTCAGTTTGAATGTTTGTCCCTACAATAGTTGGTTGTCCGAATTTATGATGGGGATCACAAACTATAGGCTTTTCTTTTCCTACAGGCCAAAGCTTTGAGGCTAAAAGTTCGTCGTCGAATTCTAACTTTTTGAAAAATAATTTAATAAAATCCAGATTTAGCTGTTTGCTGCCGTCTAGAGTAATACTTTGACCATCATACTCAAAAAAAATTTTCTTGCCGTCAGTTTTAATATTTTCAATAATCTCCCTCTTAGCAAAGGGATAAATGGTATTGAAATTTTTGCCAAGCTCTATATGTGCTCTTAATACCGCATTTGGTTTTACACCAGCTTCCGCAAACTGTACCATTACATAAAATTCTACTAAAGTATGGAAACCAACGGCTCTGGTACTTTCTACTCTCCAAGAATATTGACCTTGAAATTCTTTTCCTAAACGGTCATCCCAATATTTGTTAAGCCACCGGTTTACTTTTGAATAAGGTAATCGCAGTATTTTAGCCATGTCAGGGACAGTATAAATACCATCACCTACTGTAAGTTTATTTTCAAAAATAGCCTCCATTTTTATATTGTTGTAAAGTTAAAAATTTAAGCAGCTAGCGCTTCGTTTAATTCATTAATTATTTCATCTGTATTGTCCCCAAACAGCTGCCACATCTTACCCAATCCGCCTTGGGCATTAAACGGATTTAAATCAAAATCATCCCTGTCGATATGGAAACTGCTGATGACATGCTCCTTGATCATCCGTAACCATTGCATTTGTTCCTCACTGAAGGCATTGTGCTGACCGGCATTTTTCTTAAAGATCCACTCCTGAAAGTTCCGATCCACAGTCTTGTCGTACGCGGTCAAAGTGGAATCCACTCCACTGACTTTTCGGATAAGGGAAACGATCGCTGTCAATTCATTTCTTGGAGAGCCATTGCACTGTCTCAGGGCCTCATAAGCCCTCCAGACCACCAACGGGGCTAGGGTAGGTTTATCGCTTTGAAGTTTTTCCAAAACGTCTTTGATCATGCTATAAGTGAGTTCTCGCCTGCGATAAGGTTGGTTGTAAAAAATCTGCAAAGCCATCAATTCATCTTTGTTTGCAAGCATCCATTCCGAAAAGTTGACAATGATTTCATTTGCTTTTTTGAGGTTGTCCTTGTTCCATCCCACACCTGTCACTTCATCAGGATTGGCCAAATCAATTTTTTGTTCATGGGCTTTACGGACATTTTCGATATACTCGTTCAGTTCCCCTGTAAAAACCTTTGCAGCTTCATTTTGAATTTTTTCCAATTCAGTTTTTATAGCCTCTTCAATTTCCATGGGTGGAGCCCCCAACTTTTCATTTTGAATTCTAGCTTCTACGCTTTCTATCACATCAGGGTTAAAAGCATTCAGCAGTTCCTTCACCACTTGTGAAACACTTTTGCCATCGGCTTTTTCGGCAAAAATCTTTTTCTCTTTTTCGGTAATCTGTTTGTCTAATCGGGTCAGGCGATTGGCTAAAGAAGTGAACAGTTCTTCATCTCTTGCACCAACCCCAACTGCTTGAAGCAAATCTTTGAGAGGAATCCCAGGCTTTTTTTCCAAGGGCCTGCTTTCTGTCTTCAGACCTTTAGTCACCCCGATGGCATCTACGATTACAAAATGGTCCTTTGCAAACTTTGCTGTAGGGGTTACCATTTTCAGTTTCTCGATATCAATGGTTCGTGTGCCACGGCCTTTCATCTGCTCAAAGTAGTTTTTACTTTTTACATCCCGCATAAAAAGAAGGCATTCCAAGGGTTTAATATCTGTGCCGGTGGCCACCATATCCACGGTCACAGCAATTCGGGGGTGGTAATCATTTCGGAACTGTGATAAAACCGTTTTCGGGTCTTCGCTTGCTTTGTAAGTGATCTTTTTGCAGAATTTATTTTCTTCGGCAAATTCGGCCCTGACAATGTCGATGATATCATTGGCATGGCTATCAGTCTTTGCAAAAATCAAGGTCTTGGGAACTTCAAAAGCCCCTTTGGCATCATAACGGTCTCTAAAGATATGGGGCAGGTTTTCTTTGAACGATCTGATGATGGTGCGGATTTGATTGGGATTGACCACATCTTTATCCAATTGCTGTTTGGAATAGACCTCGTCCTCATCCTGTAGTTCCATCCGCTTCTTTCGGCTTAAGCGCTCCCGGTGTTCTACGTATTCACCTTTCCATATGGTCCCGCCTTGCTGCGTTATCTTGGTGTCAATGATAAACACTTCATATCCCACATTCACCCCATCAGCCACGGCCATTTCATGGGAATATTCACTGACCAAGTTCTGATCAAAATAGCCAATGGTTCTTTTATCGGGAGTTGCTGTCAGGCCAATTTCGAAGGCATCATAATATTCTAAAACCTGTTTCCATAGGTTATAGATACTCCGATGGCATTCGTCAATGACAATAAAGTCAAAAAACTCAATCGGCATTTTGGGATCGTACTCGATAGGAGGAATCACTTTTGGAAGCCATTTGGATTCGTTGGGGTTTTGTTCTTCCTCAGTTTCGTCCAGTTCCGTGCCTTTCAATATCGAATATAACCGCTGAATGGTACTGATGCAGACTTGACTGTCTGAAGCGATATAACTTGATTTAAGACGTTGTACGCTATACAATTCAGTAAATTTCCTGTTATCATCGTTGGGTACAAAAGACATAAATTCCTGCTCGGCCTGCTCACCAAGGTTTTTGGTATCTACCAGAAACAGCACCCGCTTGGCTTTGACATATTTCAACAAACGGTAAATGGCAGTAATGGCAGTAAAGGTTTTGCCTGACCCGGTGGCCATCTGAATCAAAGAACGCGGACGGTTTTCTTTGAATGATGCTTCTAATTTGGTAATCGCATTGATTTGACAATCTCTCAGACCATTGGGCTGCAAACCCGGTAAATCGAAAAACCTCGACCTCAGTGATTTGGGACTTTTCAACCACTCCTTTAATGTTGCAGGTCTGTGGAAGCTGAATATCTCTCTGGCTCTAGGCTTTGGGTCCGAAAAATCAGTGAACCTGGTGATTTCACCTGTACTGATATAGACAAAAGGTAAAGGTTCATTGTTCAGGTGCTTTAATTTGGCTTTGGCATATCCTTCAGATTGTTCCTCGTGGACCTGCATCCTATGGGCTTCTTCCTCTCTTTTTGCTTCAATGATGCCGCAGGGTTTCCCTTCTACAAACAATACATAGTCAGCCGGCCCCACATCAGTCAAATACTCCTTTAAGGCAATACCGACACCAGCTCTCAGGTTCATTTCCTTCATACCCTGAACAATCCAACCGCAAGCTTTCAATTGCCTGTCGATATTGTCTCGGGAGATTTGCTCTGGATTTTGGTTGGTCATTTCAATAAAAGGGCTTCATAAAAAAGGATTCTGCTAATTTAGTTGATTAATCCCATTTATTACTATCCCGTGATCAGGGTATTTTTACTAAAATATATCCCTATAAGCTTTGGGAAATAGGGGAGCAGATCAGATTTCAAAATCAATTTTTTCTCTATCTCTCAATTTTTGCAGGACAATTTCCCTCAACTCGGTATTTGAAATTCTAAAGGGACGAAGAAGAAGGGCGGCTTTTCGGATGCATGCCTCAAATTCTTTCTTGGCCTTTGGGATTTTGGTAGCCACATTGTTAAACTGAAGTTCGTCCAGGGTGTACCCTTGGTATTCCAGCTTCCAATAATCAATGGACTCAGGATTGGCCGGGAGCGGAATGCTTCTTAGAATCCTGTCTGTTTCAAAAAAAGTGGTCTGCACCGGAACAGTCACCGTCCTCACCATGGCTTCTCCATCTGTGACCACGACTTTGAAGATTTTGTCTTGGGTCATATCTACCAAGTCAAACCAATAAAGTGCGCTGACCACCATCTTGCACGAACCGGTAGTCAAAGCATCCATTTCCTTGACAAATCCTTGCCCTACCAATTGGATTTTCCCATCCAGGACAGTGATTTCAATCGAAGAAGTCAATTTCCATGTTTTGGAGACACGCATCAGATTTTTTATTTCCAAAAAAACCTTCTTGGCCTGTTTGCTGTCGATTTCAAAAATTACCATATCCTCAATTTTTCATCAAATTAGGAAATTCCTATTTAAGAGATATATTTTCTGAGGGCCTCCGACATATATTGTCCCACAATCAGGATTTCAAAAAAAGATGCAAGATTCAAGACAAAAATAGACTCAAGATATTAGATACAAGATCCAAGACTTGATTCAAAAAAGACACAAGACTTGATTTCCCAACAACAATTAAAACCACTAGAACAATTACAACAACTAGAACAATTACAACAATTGCAACCTTCCCAACCCGACAACCTGACAACGCGCAGCAGACAACAAAAAAAGACACAAGATGCAAGACTTGATTCCCCATCAACATTGAGAACTCGACAACGCGAAGCAGACAACAATTACAACTTTTTCAACTCAATAAAACCCAGCATACTCAAAATATGGAAATTTTTCCTGCCTGTAGGCAGTTTTTTAGGTATACGTGTTAATTTTTCGTAAATAAACTTGCAGTTATCATAAAGATCTGATTAAATTAACTATCATAATAAGAGTACTAACTCCATGAAAATGGAAAATGGGACAGAAACAACCTTCAGATAACCCAATAGGCAGATTTCTGTAAAAATCTTGGACGTTTCATTCTTGCAACGGTCCAATGTAATCAGCGGTAAAGTAATTTTTTAACACAACTTTATGGAATCACAGAAAATGGGGAAAGGGACCATCATCTCGCAGGCACCCATTCCGATCGAAGAGTACATGGAGCTATTGCCTTATTTCAATGTCAAAAGCTACCGCAAAAATGAAATTTTAAAAGGATACCATGAGGTCGAAATCCATAGAAGATACCTCATCTCAGGTACCTTGGCCATGTTCGAGAAGCAACAGGAAACAAGGATTTGCAGGAGAATATACAGCAAATCTTGTTTGGTTTGCGATTTCGAATCTTATGCAAATGAGCGTCTGACAGACTTTTCCATAATGGCTTATACAGACTGTTTGGTCTGCGAAATCCCCAAAGAACTTGATGCAGCAATTTTGGAATCACCACCCACAATCATCAAATTGATTTTGAGATTAAGCCATCAGGTGGTAGTGCAGAATTTGGAATGGACAAGCATACTGTGGTTGTCCCCCAAAGCAAGGTACAGGAGATTACACCAAATCTGTCCCGACTTTGCATTGATCAAAATCAAAGATATCTGCGGCATCCTTAACCTACCCGAAAGAACCCTTCATCGCCTAAGAGGAAAAAGCTAACTCCCCCAACCTTCTTCATTAAAATCCAATTTCCCTTTCCATCTCCAAATGGCCCGATACCCCCATGCCTTTTTAAAAAATTCCCACTAACCAAATACTTGTACTGAGCGAAGTCGAAGTACCCGTTCTGAGCGCAGTCGAAGTACCCGTACTGAGCGCAGTCGAAGTACCCGTACTGAGCGAAGTCGAAGTAACCATTAACCCAATAACGAAATAACCATTACCCTTTTACCTCTAACCTTTTACCTCTAACCATTAACCCATTAACCAAATACTCGTACTGAGCGAAGTCGAAGTAACCAAAAACCACCATGTTAAAAAAACGATGTGTCATATACCCAAAAGATGTCCAACTCATCACCGGCAAAAGTGAACGTTATGGGCAGGAGCTTTTGACCAAAATCAGGGAACATTATAACAAACAGCCCCATCAGTTCATTACCATCGAGGAGTTCTGTGCCTTCTCCGGTATCCCTCTCCGGGATATCGAGAATTACCTTTGAATTTAAAAAGTCTTTATACCCAAGACCTGACTCCACGACAACTTTGAGAACTTGAAAACGCGTAGCAGACAACCAAAAAAGACTCAAGATGCAAGACAAAAGATCCAAGACTTGATTCGAAAAAGACACAAGATTCAAGACGCAAGACATAAAACTTGATTCCCAAACAACAATTACAACCAAACTTAACAACCTTCCCCCTCTATGTTTTCTATGTTTCTATATGGTAAAAAATCTGTGAAAATCTTGTTCATCTGTGGTTAAATTCTCCAACCCTGTTTTGGCGGAAACCTATCATCCCAATCACCCATTAAATTAGCCAAAACCAAACCAAACTCATTTCACATTTTTCTATAAACATGCCACCCCTTCGGGGTTATTCAACCCGACAACAATTACAACAAAAAAAGAGAGATCCTTCACCTCCGCAGGCTACGGTTCAGGATGACGGTCTCCAACCTGACAACCTGACAACGCGCAGCAGACAACCAGACAACCATTACAACCACTACAACAATTGCAACTTTCTCCTCCTCCCTCCTCCCTCCCATCCAAATTCTATAAAAAATTCAACACCCGCTACCTTAGAATAAATCTATTTTTTTAAAAATAATCATATTTATTTTCTAAAAAACCCCTATTTACCCCTACTTTCCCCTATACTTCCCCTAACCCTCTCCTGGGGACCCGTTATACCCTCCCCCACCATTCGTTAACTTTTGACCAATTTCCAAGAAACCATATAATTATTCCAATATTTTTTAGACTTGTACTTTTCCAAGAACAAAATATTGGCTCATGATGATTAAAAATCCCCAATCTTAATTGATTTAACACACATCACTATGACTGTCTTATGATCTCTGATCACTGAAAGTATAAACTTCTACAGTTTACTGCGCCTGTTTACTGAAAACTATTCACTGCCTGCTGAAAACTGCCCACTGTTTACTGCGACAGCCCACTGCTACTGCCTACTGCTAAAGACTAATTCAATACATACACGGAAACCGCTGTGGACTATCGACCATGGACTGTGGACTTTTTGACCAAAAACCAGGGACTGTGGACATATTTATACAAAACCCGCAGAATCCGCAGAATCCGCAGAATCCGCAGAAACGGTACTTTTCCGCAATATCCGCAATATCCGCAGGATCCGCAGATTGTTTTTTATTCCACCACCGGCCTCCCCACATTTGACCATGTTTCACTTAAACCGCATGAAAAATGGCAAAGCAGACAAGTATCATCACACTCAACGGTAACGTAGGCGGATTGTCCTTCTACAAAACCAAGGACGGCCACATGGCCAGAGAAAAAGGAGGCGTCTCCAAAGACAGGATCATGAACGATCCCAAATACGCACGGACCAGGGAAAACCTGAAGGAATTCACAGAGAATATCAGGACTGTCAAATTGGTCCAGGATACCATCAGACCGGCCATCATCAGGATTGCAGATCCCCAACTTTACCAAAGGTTGGTCAGGCAGATGATGAAAGTGCTCAGAACCGACCCGGTCAATGGAAGAGGTTTAAGGATTGTCGCAGAAGGGGATTGGAACCTGCTCAAAGGTTTTGAACTCAATGGGAATGCAATTTTGTCCGGCACCTTGAGGACTGAATTCACGGTAACAGATACACCCACCGATTGGACCTGTTCTGTTCCGTCCTTTCTTCCGGCTGACTACCTCGTGATCCCATAGGGTGCGACCCATTTCAGGCTGATGGCTGCCGGGGCATCTTTCGACCTGACCACAGGGACTAAGAACTTTATCCTTGAAGCCGGTACGGACAATCCGATCGAACAGGTAACCGCTCCAATTACATTCACAATCCCTAAAGCAGGATTGCCGGAGGCAAACAAGCTGTTCATCTTCGGGATTGAATTCCTTCAGATCGTCAATGGACAGCAATACGCCATGAACAACGGGGCACACAATGCCGCGGCATTCATCACAGTAGAAAAAGTTTAAGGTCATGAAGCTGCTTTTGAAAAGGGAGTATAGCAAGCACCTTACCAAAGGATCACTGTCCTTAGAAGGAAAGCTGCTTTGCAAAACCCTTGAACCGTCGACGATGTCAATGCCCAATCCATGTGCAGAAGGTCTGTACAGATTGGCTTACGATTACGACGATGACAGAGGTTGGTACCTATATCTTGAAGCGGATGGAAGACGCATTGAGATCAGGGCTAAATCGGTAACAGATACCACGGACATTATTATCCCGGTCACCTGTTTCAAAAAAGGCATACCCATGTTCACCCAACTTGCATGTAGAAAGCTGAAAGACAAGCTGCTGCAATGCATGCAAGAAGGGGACGAGGTATGGCTGGATATCTACAGTGAGTTCAAACCCTCAAACAAAAGACGATGGAAATTGAATCCGCAGAATACCTTGCAGGGGCAGGAGGCGTAATTTCATTGATGCTTTCGATCATCGCCTACCTGTTGAAGTTCCTCCTGCAGGACTTCAGGGCACTGCAGCAAAACCTCCATGAGGTGCAGACCAGGTACCAGTTGATGGAAGTGGCCATGCAGGCCATGTCCAAAGAACTGAGTGCCCTCAGGCTGCAGCTGCAGAAGAAAGCTCCTCCGGTCTAGGAAAGGCCTAAGTAACCCTTTGGCCAATCATCCCTGTCTTGTTGAGATGGGGATGATTTTTTCTCCCAATTCCATTTTTACACCAAAACGGCCTTCAACATTTAAAAGAAATTAGCTTTTCACCAAAGTGTGTGTTTTATTGAGGGCAGAGATCCTTAATACTCTCTTAGTTTGACCTACATTATCATCCAATCATAAGCCGATAATTTTTATTTTGAAATACCCATCATTTCTGTTTTTAAAATCAATTTAATGATTACTTTTGAGCCTTCGAACCAAAAGCAGGTTCGGAATCCAAAGTCATAAGTGATTAAGGGAATATTTTGAAAATACAAAGCTCTATGATTCAATGTGTTAGATTTTGAAAATCATTTCTTAATCAGACAATTGAAACAAAGGCAGAAATTAGATCGGGGTGTAGCGTAGCCCGGTATCGCGCCACATTTGGGATGTGGAGGTCGTAGGTTCGAATCCTGCCACCCCGACTTATTAGTATTGATGCGCACGTGGCGAAATTGGTAGACGCACTGCTTTCAGGTGGCAGCGCCCTTGGGTGTGGAAGTTCGAGTCTTCTCGTGCGCACAAAAGCAAAAAAGAGGCCCTCAAGCCTCTTTTTTGCTTTTTATCTTTCTTAAGAAAATCTTCCAAAAATTTTCATTTTTTTCATTCACCGGAAATTTATCCCCCAACAGATAGCCATATGGCGCCAAAGAAGGAATCCTGTCGAAAGTGATTTTTAAAACTCCCATCAAAGGAATAAACAAAATCATCCCGGAGACCCCCCATAAACTCCCCCCGATCAAAATGGCCAAAATCACTACCATGGTGTTGACATTGACTTTGGACCCCACTATCAAGGGCGTGATCAGATTGTTTTCAGTCAGCTGGATAATCCAAAGTATAAACATGGTGAAAAACGGATAAAAGAGGCTGTCTGTCGTCAACAACACATAAACCACGACCAAGAAAGAACTGATAATCACCCCGACATAAGGAATCAGGTTCATCACTGCGATCAATACAGCAAACAGCACATAGTATTTGATCCCGATAAAGTAAAAAAACACACCTGACATCACTGATACAATTCCGGTCACAATCGTCATCCCTACCAGATAGGACTGTATGACTTTTCCCGAATCATCAATCCAGACCAAAATGGAATTGTTGTCGTCCCCAGAGATTTTATTGAGAAACTCCCTAAAAAAATCAGTGTAATACAGCATCAAAAAAATGAATAAAGGAACAATTCCTGCCAAAGTCAGCGATTTTCCGGCTCCCAAAAGCGTGGCATTCAGGTTTTCGGGAGTAATAAAACTACTGATTTCCGGCATTGCGGTACCATCCAAACCAACCATTCCACCCAAGTCTATAAAATAGGCGGAGATTTTTTTATGGAAAGATTCGCTGATTTGAGGAATATCCAAAATCAGACTCAGCACCTGATTGATCAATGTGTAAAAAACAAAGAGCGCAATGGCTGATAACAGAATGAGGGTCAGGGCAATAGCAAGTCCACGGGGCAGTCTTTTCTTTTCAAACCAATTTGAGATAGGATAAAGGGAAAAAGCAAAGAAAATGCCCCATACGATCGGGACGATGATAAATGATCCTACTTTCATTATCCAAAACACAATCACAATGATGATCAGGATATAAGCTGTTTTCTGGATTCGGGCCAATGAAGCTGCCATTTTTGGGGATTTTGATTCAAGTTAAAAATTTTACAACTCAATAATATCAACTGCCATCAAATAATAAACAGACCTCCGTCTTCCAGGACTTCCTGGTATTTATCCTGATTAAACTTATATAGATAAGGTGATTTATGGGCCGTTCCTTTCTTCACCTCATTGAGTTTGATGACAATCCCCGAATGGAGGATTTTCTTCTGAAAATTTCGGGGATCAATTTTTCTTCCCAAAATGGCCTCATACATCCTCATCATGGCCGGCATGGTGAATTTCTCGGGGAGCAGGTTATAGCCCACAGGCTGGTAGCTGAGCTCCAACCTCAAAGAATGCAATGCCTTTTTCAAAATCTCATTGTGGTCAAACAACAATTCGGGAACAACTTCCAAATCCCACCATTTGCATTCTTCTGTAAACTCATCGGGATTGGGAAAAACCGCGGCATAATCCACCAAAGCATAATACCCAATGGAAATGGCCCTTTCATACCATGATTTTGGATCAATAACATGGGAAAGCCGGTCAGAAACCTTTTGGCTATCGTACCGTTCGGTTTTCCCAAAGGTGTAAAACTGCCTCAAAAAAATGTGGTCCAAACCCGTCCTTTCCTGCAAAATCCGAATGGCAGCATCATCGATATCCTCACTTTGCCGAATCAATCCCCCCGGAAGACTCCAATATTCGGTCCCTTTCCACTTCAATAAAAGCACCTTCAAAGTTCCATCATGAAATCCAAAAATGACACAATCCAAAGACAGTTGGGGAAAAACTTCCATGTTTTCAAAGTCCCGGTTGCTTGCTCTTAATTTTGCCATACCATTATTTTATTCATCATGTACAATTTACACATTGATTTGATTTATTTTTCTATATTTGAAAACCAAGTATTACATTTGAGATCAAATGAATTTCCGATCTGAATTTTAACTTGGACTACATCGAAAAATTCATTCCTTAGTATAAGACAAACGCCATTACGACTATAGATTTTAAGATAATTAAGCCAAATTGAACTTAAACCTAGTAAAATCCTCCCGATGATTCGTTGGGAGGATTTTTGTTTTTTTACCTTTTCCTGTTTCCGGCAGGTACTGCCATATTCCAAGCTCCCTACTTCCCAACCTCCATACCTCCCTACTTCCCTACTTCCCTACTTCCCAGCAATAAAACCAATTTTCAACCTTTCAACATTTATAAGCAATTTCAATTTGGGGTTTGGATATATTTGCGGACAGGTGATTTCCAAAAAATTAATTCTATGAAAAAACATTATTTACTGACATTTATTTTTGTTGGGCTGATGGCTTTGCAGCTTCAGTCCCAAACAATAGATGGGTTCTCAAAAAATTCAGGCTCGAAACAAATGGACTTTGAAAAACAATTCAAAGAAACCGTTGATTTCAGCCGGTTCAGGATCCATTTGGAAGCCATTACTTCCGAACCTCACGTGGCAGGTACCGCCGCCAATGAAAAAGTAAAAGACTACATGGCGGAATCCATGAAAAAATCAGGATGGGAAGTAAACGTCTACCCCTACGATCTGTACCTTTCCAAAGGCCCCGGAGAATCCCTTATAGAAATCGTCACCCCCATCAGGCAACCACTCAACCAACAGGAAAACATCCTGACCGAAGATCCTTATTCTTCCAATCCCAATCTTTGGAAAGGTTGGAATGCATTTTCAGGTAATGGCGATGTCACCGCCGAAGTCGTTTATGCCAACTACGGTACCAAAGCAGATTTCGAAAAATTAAAGGAATTGGGTGTTGATGTCAAAGGCAAAATTGTCTTGGCAAGATATGGAGGTAATTTCCGTGGCTACAAAGCGAAATTTGCAGAACAATATGGTGCAGCCGGCTTGATTATTTTCACCGATCCTGCAGATGCAGGGTATATGAAAGGTCCAGTCTATCCTGAAGGTACTTATTATGATGAAAGCTCTATCCAAAGAGGATCTTTGCTCACAGTCGATTGGACAGGAGATCCCTTGACTCCTTTTGAACCTGCACTTCCCCTTGATGGGAAAACCAAAATCAAAAGATTGGATCCTGCTGAGGTAGAAGGATTACATACCATACCGGTTACTCCAATTGGTTATGGTGCTGCCAAAGAGATCATCGGTAAAATGAAAGGAAAAGCCGTTCCTGCAGGTTGGCAGGGAGGCTTGCCTTTTACCTACAGATTGGAAGGCGGCAAAGAGTTGACCGTCAGGCTCAAAGTGCAGCAGGAAAAAGGCATGACCAGAGCAAACAATGTGGTCGGTACATTGAAAGGTGAATTGTATCCTGACGAATGGATCATTCTTGGCTGTCACTATGATGCATGGGGATTTGGCTCCACCGATCCAAATTCAGGAACTGCGATGTTGCTAAGCATGGCCGAGACTATGGGCAAATTGGTGAAAGAAGGCAAAAGACCGGCCCGATCAATTTTGATAGCGCATTGGGATGCAGAGGAACACGGCGTAATCGGTTCTACGGAGTGGGTTGAGCAGTTCCGTGATGAGTTGGGGGCAAAAGCCGTCGCCTATATCAATTTGGATGCTGCGGTTTCCGGAAAGTATTTTGGATCAGCTTCCTCTCCTACTCTGAAAAAAGTAATCATGGAGTCAGCCAAACAAGTGGCTTATCCCGATTCCGCCAAAACGGTTTACGACGTTTGGGCAGCGGGCAAACCGGAACCAAGCATCGGTAATCTCGGCGGTGGTTCTGACCATATCGCATTTTACATGCACGTAGGCGTCCCTTCTATCAGTGGCGGTTCGGGTGGTCCTTCCCTGTACCACACCAATTACGATGACCTTCATTTCTACAAAAAGTTTGCTGACCCAACTTTCAAAATGGGCGGAACTGTAGAGCAGGTGATCGGAATTATGGCATTGAGATTGGCAAATGCTGAGATCATTCCTTATGAGGCATCGAGGTATTCTAAAGACCTGGCTACCCATTTTGAGAATGCAGAGAAAAGCGTCAAAGCCTATGACAAAAATTTCAAAGGGTTTGAAAAATCAAAAGAGGCCGTCACAGCTATGAAATCAAGTGCTGAAGCTTTGGATAGCAAAATTGCCTCCGTTTTGGCAGGCAGTCAACTTGATTCCAAAAAGATCAAGGCCATCAACAAAGACCTGATCGCATTGGAAAAAAGCTTCATTGATCCTAAAGGAATGTATTTTGGGAATTGGTACAGGTCCCTATTTGCTTCATCGGATCCCTTCAGCGGTTATGCTTCTTGGATGCTTCCTGGAATCCAATATGAAACTGAAATGAAATCCTCCGCAAGGTTGACAGAATGGGATGACCGATACAGCAAAGCCATCCTAGACCTCAAATCAAAGATGGATTCACTTCTGAAAAGCCTATAAACAATCCAACAAAAAAACCGGCGGACGCCGGTTTTTTTGTTTTTATACATTTTTGCACCTCACCAGACATATCTATTTAAAATATGGCCTGATGCCGGGAAACACCCACTGTGGACCGTGGTCTGTGGACTGATAACTAATCAACCTTCTCCCTCGTTCCCCTATACAATTCAAATTTCAATAACCGGCAATCAATCGTCCCGTTATAGAATTCGATTTTGCGGGCAGCGCGAAGTCCTACTTTTTTACCCAAGGAAACATTGCCTGTAAAGATAAATCCTGTATAGCCCGGACATCTTTGCTTCATAAAGTCACCCATTCTTTTATAAGTGATAGCCAAATCCTCCTCTTCTCCCAACCTTTCTCCATATTCGGGATTGAAAAACACCACTCCCGAATCAGATTCTGGTACTGTCGTTTCTTCAAAATCACATACTTCAAATTCGACCAAGTCCTCAACACCTGCCATGCTTGCGTTTTCTCTGCTAAATAAAATCGCCTGCTCACTGATATCGCTTGCTATGATTCGCAGACCGGGTCGTTCAATTATTTCTGCCTTGAGTTTTTCCTTTTCTTCCTGGTAAAAATCCTCGTCATAACCTTTGATATGCATAAATGCATAATGGTCTCTCAAAAGCCCGGGGAATCGGTTGGTAGCCATCATCGCGGCTTCGATTGCCAAAGTCCCCGATCCGCACATGGGATTGACAAAAGGGCTCTGCCTATCCCAATCGGTGGCAATGATTGTCGCCGAAGCCAAGGCTTCCAACATGGGTGCCTTTCCGGGAATCTTTCGATATCCGTGTTTGGCCAAAGTATCTCCGGTAGTATTGATATACAGATTGGCCTGGGTTTCTTTCCAAAAAAGCTGAAAAACAGCTCCTTCTAATGCCGATCCTGAGTCAGGCCTGATCCCGGATTTTTCCCTGAACCTGTCTACGATAGCATCCTTGATCCTGACATTGACAAAAAGCGGATTGTCCACGCTCTCATTGTCCACATGCGAAATGACTGAAAAATAAGAAGATTCAGAAATATAATCTTCCCAAGGCAATGCTTTGATCCTTCTATAAATATCATCCGCATGGTGGAGATAAAAAGACCTGATCTCAAACAAGACATGGCTGGCAGTCCGCAGATGAAGGTTCAAAAAAATACAATCTGAAAGAGAAGCCTCCAATTCAATGGAAGTCCTTTCGGTTTTTACAGGCCTATAACCCAATTCTATAAGTTCTTTTTCAAGGTAAGATGAAAACCTGTCCTTGCAGGTGACGACTACCTTTCCTTTCAATCCAAAATCTACCATAGGCACAAAGGTAAAAATATTATCCTTAAAGAACCGAAAAGCAAAAAATCAGGGATTTTCTTCCGGGACCTGCACCGTCTCACTGAGTAATGGACTGGTCATAAAATAGCCTAAAACCATTCCCTGACCGCTTCTCAGCCTGATGTTGGATTGGGGATTTTGCGGTGGTGGCGAAAAAAGCCCCCCGTCATTGAACAGCAGACTGACAAGCTGATTCAAATAATCAAAAGCGCCCTGATTCAACCGGAACAGTTCCAGCCGGATTTTGTCATTTGCCTTGAAAGGAAAACCCGAAAGTTCAAATCCATTATCCAAAATGGAAGTCCCAAAGGAATCATCGAACAACAAATAATCGAACCTGCTGTTCTTCAAGGTATCATTTTCAATGATTCTGATCCTGTAATTGTTGTCTTCGGTAAATGGAATTTTTCCATAAACAGTCAGGTAATACCCTTCTTCTCTAAAAAGCCTCTCCTCTTGAAATTGCACCACCACACTATCCAATACCGGAGGTTCCAAGATTGTCCCTTGGGAAACAAATTCCTTATCTCCCATTTTAACATTCAACTCATATTGTTGGCCCACTTTACCGGTTATGCCATTTTGGGCAAGGTATTTTTTAGTAGCGGGGGAATAAAAGAAATTTACCTTGGCACCTGTACCCAAATTGATGATACTCACCTGGGCATCTACTACCACTTCATTGTCACCTTCTTGGTAATAATCTTTTGAAAGGGTGATTTTCACTTGGTTGATGGCATTGTTGTCGGTCCAGATAGCTTCGATGACCGGAATGGGTTCGAGTGTCCCCAAGTCCAACACCACTTCTTCCTGACAGGAAGCAAATAAAATCAGGAATAAAATATAGGTCAGGTTTCTCATCAGAATTTGAAATTATAAGTCAAGGCAGGCAAAAAAGTAAACAAATAAGTCATGATCACCCCCGGTCTTTGGGATACTACTTCTCCCCCATCCTCAGGATCAAAAGTGATGTCATCATTGTAAATGTCTGTAAACTGGAAGGTAAAAGGATTCTTTCTACCATAAAGGTTATATACACTGAAGTTCCAGCTTCCCCTCCATTTCCTCCCTTTGTCCTGATTTTTCCAGGTGATGGAGGCATCTACACGATGGTAATCAGGAAAGCGGTCAGCATTTCTTTGGTCACCATATACTGGTACGCGTTGGGTATCGACGACGTAAGTCCCGACAGGAAAGGTAACTGCCTGACCGGAAGTATACACAAATGTAAGCCCTGCACTCCACCTGTCCGAAAACTCATGGTTCAATACAAGACTTACATCATGCGGTCTGTCAAACCTGGGATTGTACCAAGTATCACTGCTGATGCCTTCAATTTTTCTCCATGTTCTGGAATAAGTATATCCAAGCCAACCTGTTGTTTTTCCAACATTTTTTCGGATCAAAAACTCTGTTCCGTAAGCATATCCCACTCCGGAAAGCAATTCGGTTTCCACATTGTCTGTAAAAAGCACACTTGCCCCCTGACGGAGGTCGATCACATTTCTAAAATCTTTGTAATAAGTCTCCACCGAAACTTCCCAAGTTCCTCCTGCAAAATTTTTAAATAATCCCACCGAAACCTGATCTCCTCTCAATGGCTCGATGTAAGTTCCGGAAGGCACCCAACGGTCTATTGGAAGCCCTGCCGAACTGTTGGAAGCCACCTGCACATATTGGTGGTTACGGTTAAAGGCTGCTTTGAAAGAAAGGTCTTCTGCAATCAGGTACCTGAGTGAAATCCTCGGCTCCAACCTTTGAAAAGCTTTCATTCTTTCCAGTCTTCCAAAAGTCAATGTATCTGTCACCTCAGCATCAGGACTGGGTATGCCTCCTTCATATTCGTAAAGAACACCTTTACCTACTTCCTGATAATGGCTCAACCTCAATCCTGCCTCTACAAGTAATTTACTTCCCAACTCGGTGGTACCCGAAACGTAGAGGTTGTTGAGCAATCCGTTTTTTTGGTTGGTATTGATGTCAGTCAGGTTGGACTCGGGAGCCAACTCCAGATTGATCGGAGCAAAATGGTACAATTGCCCATGATAGCCGGCTTTGATCACCGAGTTATTTCCAAGCAGCCAGGTCCACCCAAGATTTACTCCGGATTCTGAAAGGGAATTGGTCCAATTAAACCCATCCTGTGGATCGTCGAAAAGAACCTGATATTGATACCTGCTATGGTAGGCACTCAAGTCAAAGAATTTGGTGGAACTGATATTTCTGTTCCAATTGAATGAGGTAATGAAATTGTTCCAGCCTAATCCAAACTGTCCGGAAAGTCCCAGGAAGTCCGAACCATAGTAGGAGGAAAATGAAATTTTATCCTTTTCACCGAGCTTGAAAGTAAATTTTGCACTCAGGTCATAAAAATAGAGCTGATTATTTTTGATATTCTCATTGTTTGAAAGCCTCAGAAACAGGTCGGCATAAGTCCTCCTCCCTGATACAACAAAAGATGATTTGTCAGAAAACAGCGGTCCATCTAACGTCAGCCTTGAACTGATGGTACCAATTCCTCCTTCACCCCGGATTTTCTGAAAATTCCCTTCCCTCATCGAAACATCTATGACAGAGGATACCCTACCGCCCAATTCAGCAGGAATATTTCCTTTATAAAACTCAATGTCTGACAAAGCATCCGGGTTGAATACCGAGAAAAACCCAAAAAAGTGTGAAGGATTATAGACCGGTGCACCGTCAAGGTTGATCAGGTTTTGGTCAGCCGAACCTCCCCGCACAAACAGACCAGTAGTTCCTTCGCCTGCAGATTTAACCCCAGGCAAAAGCTGCAAACTCCTTAAAATATCCACTTCACCAAACAATGCCGGAATGTTTTTGATAGTCTCAATCGGTACCACCGATTTCCCCATTTCAATTCCTTTGACATTTTGTTCAGGGTTGGTTTCCCTGATGATGATTTCCTCCAGGGAAAGTTCTTCAGGTTTGAGGAAAAACTTCAGTGGTTTATCCAAATCCCTGACAGTCAATACCCTGATGGAGGGAGAATATCCTATAAAAGAAATGACCAGTTTGGCAGGGAGAGGAACAGAAGCCAAAGTGAATTCACCGTTGATATCCGAAACGACACCTTTCTGAGGTTCTGATTCCCAATAAATGTTGGCACCGGGCAAGGGAGTATTTCCTTCTACCTCAAGGACAGTTCCTGAGATGAATGTGGGCTGTTGAGAATAAAGTAGGGTTGATCCCAAAAATAGAAAAACAAAGACTGTTAAGGGCAAAAACTTCATGAAGAAAATTTGGTTTGAAAGGATAACGGAATTTGGCCTTTGGGTGTTGAAATTTATGTCAATAATTTCTTTTCCTTTTGTTTTCATCAATATTTTATAATTTCAGGGCATGATTTGGGCATACCCTGACGCGAGATTGATTTATATATTGGCCATTGTTTTTGGCTTTCTGTATTTGGTATACCTATACCGTTTTTATATCATCAACAAAAAACTTGTGGTTCAAAAACACAGGTTGTTTCTAAAACTTTTGCTCAGGCTTTCCTATTTCTTACTTTTTTTGGTTGCAATGGCAGGACCTTCCATCGGTACTTCGATGAAGGAAATCAAAGAAGAAGGCAAAGACATCTTCATTGCCATTGACCTTTCCCAATCCATGAATGCCACCGATATCGGGCCAAGCAGGATTCAAAGGATCAAATATGAACTCAAAAACCTTGTCAAAAATTTTACCGGAGACAGGATCGGCCTGATCATATTCAGTTCGGAGGCCTTTATCCAATGCCCTTTGACTTTTGACCAAAATGTCCTACAGCTGCACCTTGATGGTTTGAATACCGCATTGGTACCCAATCAGGGGACAGATATCAGTGCTCCGTTGAATATGGCGCTGAATAAATTTGACCTTGAAGAATCAGCCGAAGCCAATTCCAAATCCATCGTCCTGATTTCGGATGGGGAGGATTTTGGAGAAGATTTTCAGGACATCACCTCTCAATTGAGCGACAAAGGAATCAAGGTATTTTCACTCGGAGTGGGAACAAGTCAGGGAAGCAATATCCCCAAAGGAAGCGGGAAAATCATCGATCCGGACACCAACTTGCCGGTAATCAGCAGACTCGAATCAGGCAATCTCAAGCTGATAGCCTCCCAGACAAATGGGTCTTATTTTGAATTGAGTGATGAATTGCAGGAAATCCCTGACCTCATCGCTGCCTTGGAAAGACAGGAAGCCACCGTCACCGGATCAAGAATGGTCGAGGCTTCTGCCAACAAGTACTTTTATTTTCTGTTAATTGCATTGGGTTTGGCATTGTTGGACCTGATGCTGCCATTCAAAACCATCAAATTGTAATAACGTGTAACCACCATGGTGACTTCAGTAAGGGTTTTCTTTCTAACGATTTTGATGATTACTTCCTCATGGAACGAGGTAGGTAAAAGAAATGCTGCTATCAAAGCCGCCACAAAAAGCTATGAAGAAACTGACTATGAAGCTTCGATCACCAACCACATGCGGTTGGTCAGTGAATTCAATCTAAGTTCACCCAATGTCAGCTATGACCTCGCCCTAAGCCAACATTATGGAGGTCAATTAGAACAGGCGGGTCTCACTTATCAAAGTCTCTACCAATCTCCTGACAAAAACATTGCTTCTTTTGCATATAACCAAAACGGAATCCTCCTCGGTGAGCAAAAGAAATATGAGGAAGCGCTTGAAGCATTCAAAATGGCTTTGATCAATAATCCCCTCAATGAATCCGCCAGATACAATTATGAACTGCTGAGCAGGTGGATGAAACAAAATCCTGAACAGCAGGAACAACAAAAACAGGAGCAGCAGGACAAGGAAGAACAGGAAAAACAAGAGGAGCAGGAAAAGCAAGAACAGGACAAAAAATCTGAGGAAAAAAAGGACGGCGAAGGGGAAGAAAAATCTGAAGAAGATGAAGCCACCGAATCACAGAAAAAGGACGACAAAGAAGGTGAAAAATCTCAGGAAGAAAAAGATTCCGAAGAAGCCAGTGACATAGAAAGTGACCTAAGCGACAGAGAAAAAGCGCTCGAAAAAGTGAAGGAGAAACTCCAGGAAATGAACCTTTCTCCCGAACAAGCTGCCCAAATCCTCGAGGCCATGAATGCTGCCGAGCTCCGATATATCCAGCAGAACAAGAAAAAACCAACCAAAAAACAAAAGAGAGGTTTGCCTGAGTGGTAGTTGGAGGTTGGGAAGGTGGGAAGTTTGGAAGTGGGAAGTAACAAGTAAGAGGTAAGAAGTAAAAGGTAAGAAGTAAAAGGTGAAAATCGCGAAACTAATTCTAGAACCTTCCCCTTTCCATTCTGAATAGTAATCCTCGGTTTTCTGAACAAAGTTAAAGGTCTTGTGTCTTTTGTCTCACGTCTAAAGTCTCCAGTCTCACATCTCATATCTCACGTCTCATATCTAAAAATATAAACCCAAATGAAAGAAGTCTTTATCGTATCCGCAGTGAGAACTCCTTTGGGGAGTTTTGGAGGAAAGCTATCCAGTTTGACCGCTGTTGAACTCGGAAGCATAGCCATCAAAGGTGCGCTTCAAAAAGCAGGCGTTGACCCAAGTGAAGTTGAGGAAGTGATGATGGGAAATGTCATCTCCGCCAATCTCGGTCAGGCACCAGCCCGCCAGGCAGCCATCGGAGCAGGATTGGGGTACAATGTGCCTTGCACCACCATAAATAAAGTCTGTGCTTCCGGTATGAAAGCGGTGATGTTGGCAGCCCAATCCATCATGACAGGACAAAATGACCTGGTAGTAGCAGGCGGTACGGAAAGCATGTCCAATGTTCCCTACTATATTCCAAAAGGAAGGTTTGGCTACAAATATGGCAATGCCGAACTCGTTGACGGATTGGTAAAAGATGGCTTGTTTGAGGCTTATTATAAATTCCCGATGGGCAACTGTGCAGACAATACGGCCAGAGAAATGAAAATCACCCGGGAAGAACAGGACACTTATGCCATCCAATCATACACTCGCTCCGCTGAAGCATGGAAATCCGGTGCATTCAAAGACGAAATCATCCCTGTAGAAATCGCCGGTAGAAAAGGAGAAACCATCATCATAGAGGAAGATGAGGAATTCAAAAATGTCATGTTCGACAAAATCCCTTCACTCAGACCTGTTTTCGAAAAAGACGGAACAGTGACCGCCGCCAATGCCTCCACCATGAATGACGGTGCATCGGCTTTGGTTTTGGCAAGCAAAGAAAAAGTCGAAGAGTTGGGACTCAAACCCATCGCCAAGATCCGGGGCTTTGCAGATGCAGCACAAGATCCGCTTTGGTTTACCACCGCGCCAGCTATTGCCATTCCAAAAGCAATCAAAAACGCAGGGTTGAAAGCTGATGATATTGATTTCTATGAAATCAATGAAGCCTTTGCCGCAGTAGCCATCGCAAACCAACGTGAACTTCACCTAGACAACGATAAACTGAATGTCTTTGGCGGAGCGGTTTCCTTGGGACACCCACTAGGCGCATCCGGTGCCAGGATCATTACGACGCTTTGTTCAGTGTTGGACCAAAAGAAAGGCAAAGTCGGTGTGGCAGGAATCTGTAATGGCGGCGGCGGAGCTTCGGCAATCGTCATCGAAAAACTATAAATCATGATTGGGGATGAAGGATCAAAAACTTCATCCCTTATTCTATTTCAATTTTTTCATAAATCACCTAGCCTTAAATTTCTGATGAATTCACCCTTCCCTTTCTCAAAAAACGTTCAAAACCCTTCAACCTTGGTAAAAATTGCCATTTTCCTAACCTTCTTTCTGGGGATTTTCGGGTATGGGTTTTCACAGGAACAGGTAAAAGTCTACTATGATGAAGAAAAAAAGCTGCTGAAAGAGGAATACTTTACCGTCAACGGGGTACCACAAGGGGAATTCAAACTCTATCTCGCCAGCGGTGAACTGGCGCAGACGGGCCAACTTAAAGATGGGAAGAAAGAGGGATTGTTTATTGATTGGTATCCCGAAACCGGAGATACGCTGCGCAAAGTGAATTATATCAACAATCAAAAACAGGGGAAATCCATCAATTACTTTCCTTCAGGAAAAGTTTCGCAGGAATTGTCCTATGTTGACAATAAAATCGAGGGCGAAATCATTTCCTATTTTGAATCAGGCGGAGTAAAACAAAAATCTTTTTTCAAAAATGACAAGCCCAACGATTGGACTTTGGTGTACAGTGAAGAAATGGCCAATTCCATTATAGAAAAGATCTTTTTCAATGATGGGGTGATAGAGGTCCGGGAGAATTTTTTTGAAGATCAAATCACCAACAGGTCTGCTTATAAAGACGGGAAATTAAACGGTCCCCAATTCACCTATTATCCAGGAGAGAAAATTTCCTCCCAGATAAATTATAAAGATGGTGTTCAGGAAGGTGAGGCAACTTTTTACTTTGAAAACGGTCAGATTGCCAAACAAGGAAGCTACAAAAAAGGGATTCCTGTCGGTACATTCAAAAGTTTTTATGAAAGTGGAAAAACAGAAAAAACAGTCAGCTATAAAAACGGAAACATCAACGGAAAAGCCATCAGTTACTTTGAAAATGGGGAAACTTCCGAGATTACCAACTTCAATTCCTATGGACAAATTGTCCAAATTCTAGGATTCTATGAAAACGGCCAAAAGGAACGGATCATCAATTTCAGAAATGGACTGGAAGAAGGAGAAGTACTCATTTACCATTCCAATGGAAAGCTAAAAGAATCCATTTTCTACAGGTTAGGCAAACCACACGGGATACAAAAGGTATTTGATGAAAACGGAAATCTGATTTCAGAGCGGGTTTTCAAAGAAGGCAAGCCTGTGGAACCCACCGAAAAATAAAAAGGGGAAAAGATGATAATTAATCAGGGGCAAATCCCCATTAAACCCATCTTTTTCTAATTTTGCAGAATAGACAAAAAAAATGGAAGCAGGTATTAAAGAAACCCATTTCAATTTCCCCGAACAAGTGGGATTCTACAAGGGAAAAGTTAGAGATGTATATATTTTTGAAGACCAATTGGCGGTGGTGGCCACTGACAGGATTTCTGCTTTTGATGTCGTTTTGCCAAAACCCATCCCTTTCAAAGGGCAGGTTTTGAATCAGATTGCAGCCCGTTTTCTGAAAGCTACGGCAGATTTGGTTCCCAATTGGGTGACTTCCACGCCACATCCTTATGTGACGATCGGAAAAAAATGCGAGCCTTTCAAAGTGGAAATGGTCATAAGAGGATATCTCGCCGGACATGCAGCAAGGGAATATAAAGCCGGTAAAAGAAGTATCTGTGGCGTCTCCCTTCCTGAAGGTTTGAAAGAAAACGACAAACTTCCCTCTCCTATCATCACCCCTACCACCAAAGCATCAGAAGGTCATGATGAGGATATTTCCAAAGAAGCAATCCTTGCACAGGGGATTGTAAGCCGTGAAGATTACGAAGTGTTGGAAAAATACACCCATGCCCTCTATGCAAAAGGAAGTGAAATGGCTAAGGAAATGGGATTGATCTTGGTGGATACCAAGTATGAGTTTGGAAAATACGGAGACCAGATCCTTCTGATAGATGAAATCCATACTCCCGATTCTTCAAGGTATTTCTATGCGGACAAGTATGACGAATACCAAAAAGCAGGCTTGGCCCAAAAACAATTATCCAAGGAATTTGTAAGGCAGTGGCTGATAGCCAATGGTTTTCAGGGCAAAGAAGGTCAATCGGTACCGGAAATGAAGGATGAATTCATCTCGGAAATTTCAAATAGGTACATCGAACTCTATGAAAATATTATCGGCGAGCCATTTGTAAAATCTGCATATACAGATTTGGAAGGAAGTATAGAAAAAGCCATATTGGAAAATATTTAATATGATTATCCGCTACTGTTGCCATTAGCTAAAATTAATGTAAAAGTTGCGGATAATTCAGTCCACAGACCACGGTCGATAGTCCATAGCCAGTGCAATTGCCCTCCAATCTGATTTTCATATAGTTAGTGACAATAAAGAGTTAATACACAATAATTTATTTAAAAGACCGCCCTTTTTTGAGGGGCAATATTCAAAAACAATTGCTATGAAGTATTCAGTAGATAAAAAAGAACAGTATGTAATTTTCACCCCTTTGGAAGAGAAGCTTGATTCAGCCCTTTCTCCAAAACTCAAGTCAGAACTTCTGACCGTACAGGCGGAAGGCTATAACAATTTGGTTATTGATATGAGTAGTGTGAAATATGCTGATTCAAGCGGATTAAGTGCGCTTTTGGTAGGCAACAGGGAGTTTGGCCGCAACGGTGGGATTTTCATCATCGCTTCACCTCAAGACCATGTCATGAAATTGATTAAACTTTCCATGCTCGATAAGGTTTTTATCATTGTGGACACTATCGAAGAAGCTGCTGAAGCTATCTTTATCCATGAAATAGAAGGTAAAGAACAAGAAGAAGAGGAAGATTAATTTTGGAATTTGAAGTCACCATCCTAGGATCCAACTCCGCCATTCCTGCCCACGGAAGAAACCAGACATCCCAACTGGTATCCGTGGGCAATTCTTTTTTATTGATCGATTGTGGGGAAGGAACTCAGATTCAGCTCCGCAAATTCAAGCTAAAATTTGGAAGAATAGATTTTATCCTTATTTCCCACCTCCACGGAGACCATTTTTATGGCCTGATGGGATTGATCTCAAGCTTCCATTTGGTAAAAAGGGAGCGCCTTTTGACCATCTTTGGACCAAGTGGACTCGATGAAATCATCACCACGCAACTCAAATACACCAATACCAAACTGAGCTTTCCCTTACGTTTTGTGCCTACACAAGCGGAAGGAAAAAACCTGATTTTGGAAGAACCCATGTTCAGGGTATTTACTTTTCCTTTGCAACATAGAATTCCGTGTACCGGTTTTTTGATAGAAGAAAAGCCCGGCTTGCGAAACATGGTCAAAGAAAAATTGGTGAAAACAAAAATGCCTGTTGAGGCCATTGTCTCACTGCGTGAAGGAAAAGATGTGGTCGACCCCGATGGCAAAGTCCTATACCGCGTTGAAGAATATACTTATCCCCCAAAACAATCAAAAAAATACGGTTATTGTTCCGATACTGTCTTTGACCCGACTTTAGTCAACTTTATCAATGGGGTCGATTTGCTGTACCACGAGGCCACTTTCGGAGACGATGAAACTGAAAGGGCTGGTACTACTTTTCATAGTACTTCCAGACAGGCTGGAATTATCGCCATGAAAGCCAATGTGGGTAAATTACTCCTTGGACATTACTCCTCCCGGTACAAAGACCTCACCCCGATCTTAGACCAAGCCAAGGAAGTCTTTGAAAACACTTACCTCAGCGAAGAAGGGGTCACTTACTCGATTTAATCATTTCAGCTCCATAAATTCACCACAACACTATGGGAACCGCAATTGAACAGAAAACTTTTCAATCAAAAAAAACCAACCTGTTCATCATCCTGAGCGGTTTATTTCTTACCAATGCCATTTTAGCCGAAATCATAGGCGTCAAAATTTTCTCCGGAGAAATGACCTTGGGAATCGAGCCGGCGGGATGGAAAATCTTCGGAGACTATATCCTTGACTTCAACCTGACAGCAGGAGCGGTCATCTGGCCTGTGGTTTTCATCACGACCGATATCATCAATGAATATTTTGGCAAAAAAGGAGTCAGGAAAATCAGCTTCATTACCGCATTTTTTATAGCCTATATTTTCTTGGTGATATCCGTAGTCACGGTTCTTCCTCCTGCAGCATTTTGGCTGGAAGTCAACACTCCCGATGCGGAAGGCAATCCCTTCAATATCAACAATGCCTTCAATATGATCTTCAGACAAGGTTTGGGAATTATCATTGGATCCTTGACAGCTTTTCTATTGGGTCAGTTGATAGATGTGTACGTTTTCCAAAAGCTGCGAAAAATAACTGGCTCTAAAATGATTTGGCTGAGGGCGACAGGTTCTACCTTGGTATCGCAACTGATTGATTCCTTTGTGGTTTTGGGAATCGCTTTTTATGTTTTCGGTAACTGGAGCTGGGCACAGGTAGCCTCAGTGGCCATCATCAATTATGTTTATAAATTCAGCGTGGCCATCCTGCTTACTCCCCTACTCTATTTGGGCCATTATTTGATCGACCGGTATCTGGGAAAAGATGTTGCTGAAAAAATGACCCAAGAAGCTTCTTCAGATACTTCGTTTTTGTAATTCTTTCAAAATTTACCGAACCCATTCCCCTGTTTTTCCCCTTAGAAAAAGATTCTTTGGATAAATTTTCAGGTGATTTCAATGGCGTTGATTTATTTTTTGCATTTGATTGATTATATTCCGCAAAAGTATGTATACGTAGTACATTTTTATTTATTGCTGGATAAATGATTTCCTTTAAAAAGCTCTTCGCCCTCGTTTATCTAGCCTTGTTTTTTCTGGTCAGTGGCGTAAGTGCGATGCTGGTACTTTCGGGTGGATTGGATTTTATCTACCCAAAAAGCACGGCCTCCAAAAGTTCTTTTGCGGAGCCTGTGGCAGATTTTACTTTTGTTCAAAACGATCTCTGCGCTTCTTCCCCTGTTCAATTTACCAACCTTTCCACAGGTTCTTCATTGACTTACCTCTGGAAATTTGGTGATGGTCAAAGCTCTACATTGGAATCCCCCGAACATCTTTTTGAGAAAGCGGTGGGAAATGGAACCCAATCATTCGTGGTTGAACTCACAGTGACCGATTCTTTGGGTGTCACCGACACAAAAACCGAAACCATTACATTCAATCAGGTTCCCTCAACCAACGTTGTCAGCGACCGGTTTGATTCTGATTTTGACAGCTTGCCGTTTTTTATTGTTTGTGACAATGAACAATCCTCCTTTACTTTTTTCAACAATTCTTCGACCAAGGCAACAAATGTATCCTATACCATCGAATGGGGGGATGGAACAGCTCCATTTGAGGCAGAAGAATGGGACGAAGTGTCACATGATTATCCGATAGGCGTATTCTACCTAGACTACACAGTTGTGGGCAACAACGGATGCTCCGTCACCAAAAGAATCGGGGTTTTTATTGGATCCAACCCTGCCGTTGGTTTTGGAAATCCCGGCAATACCAACATCTGTTCGGGAGAGGCATTGACTTTCCCTATCACCGGCACGGAAAACAATCCGGAAGGTACTGTATATACAGTAACCTTTTCCGATGGATCTCCTTCACAGATCTTCAACCATCCTCCTCCTCCATCCGTCAGCCATATTTTTACGGAAACATCCTGTGGGAAATCAGGAGGTCAGGGTTTCCCGAATTCTTTTTCTGCTACCATTTTGGCAGAAAATCCCTGCTCAAAATCGTCCGCCCAAGTGGTCCCCATCTATGTGACAGAAAAACCCGAACCCATTATTGGTATCACGGATTCGGTGTTTTGTGAAAACACTTTCTTTAAAATTGAAAACCTGACCCTCTATGGAAATGAAGCGAGCAATAGCGGGCAATGTACCAACATCGGCAAATTTGTTTGGGAAATAAGCCCTTCTACCGGTTGGGAACTAAGCCCGGGAAATACCTTGGGCACCTTGACCAATCCCAATGTTCCAAATTCCTGGTTAAATGGATCGATGGTGTTGACGCCAAAGTTTACCGAACCGGGAATCTATACCATCAAGTTGATTTCCGGCAACCGCTGCGGGATAGAAGAAACCACAAGGACGATTTGTATCATTCCGGAACCCGTTCCTTCCTTTGAGTTAGATAAATTGGAAGGATGTGGTCCGATTCAGGTACAAACCACCAACACATCGAATATTCTTGGTTCATGTGTGGCACCTGAAAATTACTTGAATTGGTCTGTAGCCTTTCAGGGAGGTGAATGCAATAACGTCGGAGCATGGGGGTTTGCAGAGGGAAGTACAGCAAATTCCATCAATCCAGTATTCAATTTTTCAGGCCCAGGCAATTACCTGATCACCCAGACACTGACGACCAATTGCGGGGTATTTACCGCTTCAGAAGTGATTTCAGTCGCTGCCCCTCCTGTCGTATCTATCGCCAATGTCCCTGATGCCTGCGGTGAACTGATCCTTAACCCTATTGCAGATGTCAAATTTTGTGGCTCAGAAGCTACAGTTTTCAATTGGACATTTGAAGGAGGTATTCCTGCCACTGCCAATACTTTGGATCCGGGAACAATAACTTATGATACACCGGGAGTAAAAATCATCACCTTAGAAGTCACCAATTCCTGCGGAACGGTTCAGCAATCGATCCAATTTGACCTTAATCCTTTACCGACTGTGGATGCCGGAGAGGATAGGGAAATCTGTAAAGGGGAAAGCATACCATTGAATGTTGAGGCCGGTCCGGAGGGAACCTATTCGTATACATGGACGGCAGATCCTGTAGGACCTATCCAAAATGCAAATACAAAAAACCCCATCATCAAACCTGACCAAACTACAAATTATACGGTTACAGTCAGAAATACAGAAACAGGTTGTGTAGAATCGGATGAAATTCTCGTTACCGTCATCCCGGCACCGGTGATTGGATTTTCCATTCCCGACCAGGAAATCTGTTCAGGAGAAACCTCCCTTCCGGTAACGGTCTTTTCTGATCCTTTGGGCTTTGACGTCGAATGGACCGCTGGGTCCAATGGCGTCGGAGGTGTCATAGCAAGCGGGCTAAACGAGATTCCCTCCCAGACTCTAACCAATACCACAAACGCCCCGATTGAGGTGGTTTTCCTTTCAAAAATCGTCGCGGAAGACCTCGGCGCTTGTGAAGAAGTGATCCTTGCCTACAAAATCAAAGTCAATCCTGAGCCCGTTTACCAAGATGAATCTAAAGAAACGTGTAGTGGATCGGTTTTAAATTTTACCCCCAAAGGATTGATACCGGGGTCAACTTTTACCTGGACAGTAAATCAGGTTCCCGGAATAAACGGTGCAGCTGATTCATCTCAACCAAGTCCCTCCATCCTGAATACCCTTACCAACACCACCAACGGACCACTCGATCTGGTCTACCAAATCACACCTTTCCTCGGGGAATGCCCCGGAGATCCATTCTCATTGAAAGTTACAGTACTTCCCTCGGCAGGAATCTCTTTTTCAATTCCTGATCAGGTGCTCTGTACAGGAACATCGAGTGAAGAAATTTTGATTTCCAGTGATGTGGCAGCGGCGACTTTCTCGTGGACCGCAATTGCAAATGGCGTACAAGGAGTGACGCTTTCAGGCAGTGGAAACAAAATTCCGGTCCAAAATCTGACCAATCCGACAGCGAACCCGATAACTGTCGAGTACAGGGTTACCGCATTTACCGGTTCCCAGAATTCATGCTCCGGAATCCCTCAGATTTATAAGATCACCGTCAATCCTTCCATCAGCTTGATAGAGGAAGTATCGGATTTTTCTGGATTTGGGATCAGTTGTTTTGGAGCCAATGACGGAAGGATTTCTATCATTCCGAGAGGAGGAAACGGTAATTTCACTTTCACTTGGACAGGTCCCGGAGGTTTTACCGCAGATACGCAGACGATCGAAAATCTGATTCCAGGCACCTATGAATTATTGATCGAGGATGAATTTGGATGTAGTATTTTCAGTGAGTATACCCTCACAGAACCGGAAGTATTGCAGGTATCACTGGTAGAAAAAACAGATGTCTTCTGTACAGGAGACAATACCGGACGGATCGAAACGGCTTTCTCCGGAGGTGTAGAATCCGAAGCATATCAATTCAAATGGACCAAAGACGGGCAACCATTCCCTGCCAATCAACCAATTCTCGAGAACATTCTTGCCGGAACCTATGAACTCACTTTGGTAGACAACAACAATTGCGCGGTATCTACCGGTCCCATCATTATCTCTGAACCTGATGTCAGGCTTCAGTTACAAATCACTAAGGAAGACATCTCCTGCTATGAAGCAAACGATGGGTCTATCAACCTGAACGTAATTGGAGGCGTGGCCCCTTACAAGATAGATTGGGATTTTGGATCCAATAGCACTTCCTTCGAAAATGTCGGGCCGGGGATTTATATCGTCACTGTGGCGGATCAAGCGGGATGTATCCTAACCGAATCAGTCACCATAGAAGATGCCCCTGTTTTCAAAATCAATGCAGAAGTCAAACAAATCACTTGCTTCGCAAAAAATGATGGAGCCATCACTTTAAATATCGAAGGTGGAAATGAAGGCCTCAATATCAAATGGGACAACGGACAGGAATTGCCAAGCCTATTTAACCTGAGTCCGGGTACCTACGGGGTTACATTGACCAAATTTGGTATATGTCCCATCAGAAGGGAGTTTACGATTATCCAACCTGATCCTTTGGTATTGGAACCTACCGTGACGGATGCACTCCTCTGTGAGAACCCTCAGAGCGGAAGCATTCAGGTCAATGTCGCCGGCGGAACACCGCCATTTACTTTCAGATGGAGCAATGGAAGTACCCAACAGAATTTGACAAACCTTTCTTCGGGTCCCTATTCTTTGGAAGTCCGGGATGCAAATGGCTGTGTGACGCAAGGCAGTTATATTATCAAAAGGCCTGAGCCGATAGAAGTAGTGACTGTAAGAAATACCAGTACAGTCTGTGAACCAAGGGCAATCAAAGATGAATTCAATTTATCTGTTACCGGTGGTGTGCCTCCATATACAATCCAATGGTCCGGCGGTGAAGTATCCAACAATGGATTAAAAATGATTACCCAACAACCGGGACTTTACATCCTCACCATCAGAGACGGTGCCGGTTGCGAATACAGAGAATCCTATGAAGTAGACAATACCAATGTGGTGATAGATGCCACTATCCAATCTTCAGGAATTGACCAAAACGGCTCATTCCTCGTCGGTATTCCAATTACTTTCCAAAACAGATCCGTAGGCAATATCATCTCCTACTTCTGGGATTTTGGTGACGGCAACAGCTCTTCAGAAATCAGCCCCACCCACACCTATCTTAAACCCGGGAAATATACCATCAAGCTACAAGCCATTGATGAATATGGCTGTATTCAGGAAATAGAAAAGACTATCGAAATCACGGATTACTTCTTGGTGGTACCAAATGTATTTTCACCCAATGGAGACGGCATCAACGATTATTTCTTTCCAAAATTTGTCAATGTCACCAAACTTGAATTCTGGATACTCAACAAATGGGGCGAAACCATCTTCTACACAGAAGACATCAACTCCCAAGGTTGGGACGGGAAAGTATCCGGGGATTTTGCGATGCCAGGCAATTATGTATACAGGCTGAAATATGAAACTGTCGATGGACGTATTGAAACCAAAACGGAGGTCTTCCTCTTGCTGAAATGATGGGAAAAAGATTCCTTACCGGACTTTGCTTGTTCTTTGCCTTCCTTCAGGGGTCGGCACAGGATTTCCATTTTTCACAGTTTTATGCCTCCCCGCTCAACCTCAACCCTGCTCTGACAGGTTCTACCGAACTGAGCCGTGTCGGTGTCAATTACAGGAAACAATGGCCGGGGCTGAATTATGATTTCAATGCCTATTCGGCCTATTTTGACCATTATAGCTACGACCTGAACAGTGGCTTTGGCATCATGGTCAACAGCTTTCAGGAATCCAACATGCAGATCAATACCTCCGATGTCTCTCTGCTGTACAGCTATAACCTGCAGGTGGCAGATACATGGAACTTCCGTTTTGGAGGTCAGGGCGCTTGGGTCAGACGGAGCGCCCGACTCGACAACCTGGTTTTTGGAGATCAGGTAGACCTCTTCAACCGAACCGTAAACCAAAATACGATCGACCAGATTCCTGAGTTTGAACCAAACGGGTACTTGGACCTTTCTTTCGGAGCATTGGTCAACAATGAATACTTTTGGCTTGGTGGCTCCGCACACCATGTCAACAGACCTTCCCTGAGCTTCTTCCCTGACAATGAAGCCGGCTTCCTCCCCATCAAATGGAGCTTCCATGGAGGGGTCAACTTCCCTTTAGGCACAAGCAATTATTTTGGATCCAAGTTTGACAACCAAATCTCTATCCTCGCCAATTACAAAAACCAAAACCCGTTTCAGCAATTGGACCTCGGCGTGCAGATGCTCTACGGCAATGTAATTGGGGGACTGAGTTTCAGGGGAATTCCCGGTGTACGTGACCTTCCAAACCAGGATTCGATCATTCTGTTGTTTGGCATCAACCTTGACAACGGCATGGTAATCGGGTATAGCTATGATTTTATGATCTCCAAAATCGGCTTCCAAACCCAAGGAGCCCATGAAGTATCCTTCCGCTACCAATTCCTGATGGGCGATCCCAAATCCCGTAACCAACGCAGTAGGGTCTTGAAATGCTTTAATTTTATGATGTGAGCATTTGCGATGTGAAAGGTTTCTTTTTTAAGATTTTGATAAAGGAATATTCGAAAGTAGGGAAGTGACACAGTCAAATAAAACAGAAACTTTAAGCCTAAATTCTTTGGTTAGAAACAAATCAGCTAATCAATAAATTATTTTTTAATATTCAGTTGAATTATTAAGACTTTATTAGGATATTGTTATTGTTTTTTAAGGTAAAAATATGCGTAGGTTTTCAATCTTATACCTCTTTTTATTTTTGCTTTTTCACCTTGCGTGCAAAAGTACCCAACCTACCAATAGCAATGAATCTCAAAGTGAAGTCATGGAGGACCCCAATACCAATCCTGAAATCCTGTTGATGGTGTTTTATATCAACCAGAAAGATTCCGTGGCGATATCAGAATCCTATTCCAATGTTGGTGTGTACAAAGGCAGCGAGGAACGGTCCACTACGGCTTATGACAGGGACTTGAAGCTGACTTTTTTGGATCAGGATGGGTCTATCTGTCAGGAAATTATTGTCGCCAACCCATTGCTAAAAAAAGTGGAATACGTGAGCGATGATGACTCGGGAAAAATGACTGCAGAAGCAGTGGATTTGGAGGAAGCTGATTTTTTTGTCAGGCTTCAATGGAATAAGTGCCTTCAACAAATCAAGGTAGAAAGGTTGGAGGATGAAAAATGGAAATTGTTGAAACTTTTTTACTACACCAAACCATCAATCCAATGATGAACATCTTTAAACTGACCGCGACTTTTTTTACCCTTATCCTCATTGGACAAGGAGTTTTTGCCCAAAACTTTGGGATGGAAACCATCCGCTACAATGGTTCTCCTGACCAAATGGTCAATTTGGTCGTTATGGGAGATGGGTATACCTTGTCGCAGCAGGAAAAATTCATCGAAGATGTCAAAAAAAATATCGCAGGCATGCTTCTCCAAAGTCCTTGGAGAAACTACACTACCAAAATCAATGTCTATGCCATCAAAGTCGTCTCCAATGTTTCAGGTGCGGCCAACACTCCAAGCGCACCCATAGACAATTACTTTGGAAGTTCATTCAATACCAACAACATCGAAAGGTTGCTGTATCCAACGAAACTGAATCGTATTTATGGAGTTCTGAACAGCAATGCCCCCTTCTTTGATATCGGATTAATCATCGTCAATGATGACCGATATGGCGGAGGTGGAGGTACTTTTGCTACTTTTTCTACACATCCATCCTCTGTCGAAATCATGATCCATGAACTCGGGCATTCCTTTACGAGGTTGGCAGATGAATATTGGGCTGGAAGTCAATTTGCAAGGGAAACATCAAATATGACCAAAGACAGTAATCCAGTATCCAATAGATGGAAAAATTTCTTGAATCAAAATGGTATCGGAATATACCCCCATGAAGAATCCCCTACTTGGTTTAGACCACATCAAAATTGTAAAATGAGGTTTCTGGGAAGGAATTTTTGCACCGTTTGTACCAATGAACTCAACAATAAAATAGAAAGCCTGACAGCTTCCGCACCTTTGCAAAGGCCTGTTGCATTTTTTGGGGCAGATAAACTTGAAATAATGGATGGTCAGCAGGTGAGGTTTTTTGACTTCAGCAACGAATCTCCGACCGAATGGGCTTGGACATTTGAAGGAGGAAATCCCCAAACCAGCAACCTTCAAAATCCCACCATCACATTTCCCACCAGAGGCCTTTATCAGGTTTCCCTGACCGTCACCAATGCTGTAGGAACTTCCACTACCATCAGAACCGAATATATTAAGGTAAACAGCAGTGATACCGAACCTCCTGTAATTAGGGTAAAAAACCTGACTGTGAATCTAGATGAGTCAGGTTTAGCTAAAATCTCTGTGGAAGATGTAAACACCGGGACGACTGACAATAAGGGTATCGGCGAATTGAGTTTGTCAAAATCTGAATTTAACTGTAACGACGTAGGCGCAAATCAAATCACCTTCAAAGCAATTGACATCAATGGTAACGAATCCACTGAAAAAGTCACCATTACCGTAAGGGAAAAGATTTTACCCACAGTCAAAACCAAAAACTTTATCCTCATGCTCGACGAAGAGGGTAACGGGACGCTCAAACCGGAAGACATTGATGATGGTTCTTTTGACAATTGCAAAATCGAAAGCATGAGTCTTTCAAAGTCCACTTTTGGCAGAGAAGACAATGGCGATAATGAAGTCACACTGACTGTGATAGATATGCATGGAAACGAATGCACCGGAACGGCAACGGTCCGGGTGGACATCATTTTATCTAGCCCAGAAAATAAGGAAGCCATTACCATCTACCCCAACCCAAGCCAAGGGATAATCCATATTGCCTTTCCTAAAATGATTGATCCTGAGCTTAAGTATATAGAGATTTTGGACTCAAAGGGAACCGTCCTTCGGACTCTGAATGATATTCCAACCAGCGGAAACATGATTTCTATAGATGTCAATGAGTTTGCCAACGGGGTTTACCTCGTGAGATTGACTTCTCTCCATGGAATCCAGAACCTGAAGTTTATGGTTAAAAAATAAGGGGCGACTTAATTCAGCTATGTCCCCTTATAAACCCATTCCCATACCTCCCCGTCCTCCGGGTCTGTGATGGCTCCGGAGAAAACAAATCCATTCTTGCCCAGGATTTTGGTGGAAAAATTACTTTCAGGAAGTGTCCTCGCAGTGATTTTGACATTTGGATCTGTCGTTTGGGCCATCTTCACCAAAAGCCTGCAAATCCCTGTACCCTTACCCTGATTTCTAAAAATCTCCTCGGTGGCATAGGCAATCTCTATGGTGCCATCTTTTGGTGGACCTTTAAATCCGGCAAAGCCCACCAAATTGCCTTCTTCCTCCACCAGATATCCAATCCAAGGCGGTTCATAGCCCACAGATTTATAAAATTCTATGGTCATTTCCACCGCTCCTTTGGCTGAGGGGTTATCTAAAAAGGAGTCATTTTCCTCAGGATTTTCACTAATGGCAATGAGTTTCATGGCATTTCTGATTTTGGCTTCATCATTTTTTCATTTAAATCCCTCTCCTTTCCTAAAATTCCTGATCACCAAAAATACGGTCACAAAAAACGGCAGAGTGGAAAACAGGATCTTCCAATGCAAATCCCAAATACCTATAAAAAACATCAATCCCAATAACAAACCAAGACAAGCTATTCCGATATACGTCAGGATTTTGTTTGGCTTGGTCTGAAATAGGGTCGATACAAGTATCACCTGACCAAGTATCGGCAATAATACAAAAGGATGAATGACGGAACCTGGATTGGTAAAGAATTGGCTGAATACCTCTCCTTCGGCTTGAAACAGGAAAGTATGGTTATCCTTTCCCCATTCCAAATAGCCGAAAAGGGAAGTGATCACCAAAAGCAAATTCAAAATTTTACTTTTCATTTTCTATGAAATGGATTACTGCACTTCCTTCGAAGTGGTCCTCAATTTTCAAATCCAACCACCTCCCATATTTCCATCTTACCGCAACTTCATCAACAAATAAGAAAACATCAATGCTGTGGATTTTGCCCGCTGTTCATTGGTGGAAGAACCTGCATGACCGCCTTCCATATTTTCATAATACAAAACCGGATAGCCCATGTCCATCATTTTTGCAGCCATCTTTCGGGCATGTCCAGGATGGACACGGTCATCCTTGGTGGAAGTGAAAAAGTAAACTTCAGGATAGGCGACACCTTCCTTCAGGTTATGATAAGGGGAGTATTTTTTGATAAATGCCCATTCTTCGGGCTTGTCAGGGTCTCCATATTCTCCCATCCAACTTGCTCCTGCCAGCAATTGGTTGTAACGCTGCATGTCCAACAAAGGGACCGCACAGACGACGGCTTGATACAAGTCCGGGCGCTGCGTAAAGGCAACCCCGACAAGCAAGCCGCCATTGCTCCCACCAAATATTCCCAGGTTTTTATTGGAGGTGATTTTCCTTGAAATAAGGTCTTCAGCTACAGCGTGAAAGTCATCATAAACATTTTGTCTTTTTTCCTTTAATCCTGCCTGATGCCATTTTGGACCAAATTCCCCTCCTCCACGGATGTTGGCAAGGACATACACGCCCCCATTTTCCAACCACGCTGTTCCAGTGGTAGCTGAATAATTGGGAACTTCAGACACCTCAAATCCCCCGTAAGCATAAAGCAAAGTCGGGTTTTTGCCATCAAGCTTGGTTGATTTTGATGATACCACAAAATAAGGGACCATAGTTCCATCTTTTGACTTTGCTTGGAATTGTTGCACTTGGTATTTACTTCCGTCAAAATAGGCAGGCAAAGATTTAAAGGCCTCAAAGGTATTGTCTCCGGCATTGGCGATAAACAAGGTGGTAGGCGTGAGGAAATTGGTAAAGGTAAAATAGTACTCATCCGAAAGTTCGTCAGTGGCGGCAAGGCCAATCGTCCCAAAATCAGGAGCATCGACTTTTTCACTTGCCCATTTCCCGTTGTCAAAAGAATAGATGTACAATTCGCTCTTGACGTTGGTCAGTAGATTCACCAACAGTTTGGATTTCGTTGAACTCACCTCCTGCACACTTGTAAGCGCATCCGGTTGCAGAATCACTTGAATCTCTTTTTGCCCTTTGATCAATTCTTTGAAATCCAGACTGACCAAAGTCCCCTGAGGGTAATTCATGCCATTGACTTTCCAATCTGATTTCAGATTCAACACCAGTTGGTTGTTTAACAAACCTGAAACTGCAGCATCCACAGGGATATCCAACTTGACAAGACGGTCATTTATCCAAATATTGGTATGGGATGTAAAAATCGTAATGTATTTTGTGATCAGGGTATAACTCTCCGCACCGTCCCTCAGCTGCCCGCCCCAAGAACCCATGTCTGTTTTTTCGGCCTCATAGACCAATTTGGCCGCCTGAACCGGAGTTCCTCTTTTCCAAATCCTAGCCTGTCTCGGATACCCGGAAGTCGTCATGGTGTTGTCTCCAAAATCTGTAGACACAATCACCGTATTTCTATCAAGAAAACTGGCACCACCCTTGGACTCTTCGATTAAAAACCCGCCTTCGACAAAGGCCTTTCTGTTAACATCAAATTCTCTAATCTCAACCGCGTCTCCGCCTCCTTTTGACAGATTGACGAGGAACAAATCATAGGTTGGGTGCAGGCCTGATGCTCCTTTAAAAACCCATTGGGCATTATCCTTTTTGGACATTTCATCCAAATCCAACAGAACCTCCCAATCGGGGCTGCCTGATTCATAGTTTTGCTTGGAGGCCCTTCTCCAAATCCCCCTTACATGCTCTTTGTCCTGCCAGAAGTTATAGATAAAATCCCCGTTGACGGTGGGATAGGCTATTTTATCAGGGGAATTATAGATCTCGAGACTTTTGGCATAAATTTCCTGATACGCTTTTTGGTTGGCAAGCCTGCCTTCCGTGATCATGTTTTGCTTTTTTACAAATTCAAGAGCCCGGTCACCCTCCACCTCCTCCAACCACTTGTAGGGATCTTCTTGGGCATTGGAACCAAAACATATTGCGGAAATTAACATCGAAAGCATAAAAAACTTTTTCATAAAGGGGAGTTTGTTGGAGGTAAAATTTGAAGAAATCAATTGGCATTGGTTGAAAAAATGAGGTGACAGAATTCTACTGAGTATCCGGTCCTCACTCGTTCTTGCATTTAGGGTTTGACGCACAGGACTTCAAAAACTTTGTCGCCCAGCACGCAATTTTCACAAATACCAAAATACTCAATTTTCACGATTCTGCACACCGGAAGGCCAAATTACTGAAACCGAGGCCATCCATTAAATACAAAAGTTGCTTTGATCTTTTGACCAGGTCCTGAAGGTCAATTTCTTCATTTATCGTTTGGCAGCTACAAGAAGTTGGCGATTTCGAAGCTCTAAACTTTCTGCCAACACTGAACTTGATTCGAAGCACAAAGCTTCAGATAAGCACTGAACTCGCTTTTTTGCCAAACTCCTGTTATAGCCAGAAATTTTTCTATGTAGAGTAGTCTTCAAGTTTAATTAATTTCCAATTTCCGTTTATTCTTTCAAATGTATATTTCAACCAAATTCCGTTTTCAACTCCTTGAAAAAATATGTTTCTATATTTGTTGTCTTTTTGAATGTCTGTTAATAGCAAAAGTTGATTTATGTAGTTTGTTAATTTCCAATGTTTCCAGTCTTCTAGTTTAATTGTTTTTGTTGCTGTTTCATAGTCGTTGTCTGAGTCAGCAAATAATACTGTTATTGGGAAAGAAATGCTGTTAATTTGAAAAATTGAATCTTTAGAAAATTTCGTCAAGAAATTAATAAAGTCAAGGTCTGGCAAATTTGCAAAAGTCGTTTTCATAGAATTTTTCAAATACCAATTCTTATTTACTTTTTCAAATGCAAATGATTCTGCAATTTCCTTTTTGAAATCTACTATAAACATTTTTGTATATTCAAGTTTTACTTCTTTGTCAAAAATGCTGAGCGTGTCTGAAGTCAAAGTTGGAATAAATTCATTTTGAGTATAGAATGTTAAATGTCTCCATTCTTCAGAAGTCTTAATATCATTGTCTTTTAGTTGAATTGGAAAAATAACTCTGGATTGTTAAAATTCTTTGTCCCACATAAATTTTTCAAAAAAGTCCAAGAATGAAGTGTCGCTTTTGATTTCTGCGGTTTTCATTTCAACATTGCCTATTTCCTTGTCTGTCGTCTCATTTTTTTGAGTTCTTTCTGAATTGCAGGACAAAAGCAAAACTGTCGATAAAAAAAGGATTATTTGTTTCATTGTCGGTTCTCAATTATTGGCTATATAGTTTTGCAGCTTTGCGAAGGTGGTGTTTTTCAGCTCTAAACTTTATTAGACGAGACAAATCCGCTTTTTTTTCAAACGCCTGTTAGTGGCCAGCATTTTCTGTTGATCACTAAGCATATTTAGGTGATTGGCTTGTTAAATTTGAAAGTGTAAATAGTCCGCCTACTGTCAATATTGCTCCAGCAACAAAAGGAAACCCTGCTCCAACTAAGTCCGAAATGTTTGAGGAAAAAAGAAATGGTAAGCAAAACAGCATTCCAGATATTCCCGCAAAAATTGAAGTCAATGCTCCATATTTAGTAATTGTTTTCATTGTAAATTTTTTATGTTTTTCAATTCTCGTTTCAATTACTTGTCTTCTTAAAGTTTGTGTTTGAAAGTCAGCATATTTTTCAATTGTCCAACTTGAAATAGGTTTGGATTTTTGTCCCCTTTTAAAATCATTGTAAAATGTCGACCACTCGTCTGGCAACAGGATTGCTCCAAACGTCAGAATAGCGAAACAAGGAATTGTATAATTTCCATTTCCTAACATAAACGCTTGCATTCTAATTTCGTCGACAGGTGTCATTTTATAGTCGAGCAAAACGTGTTTTAGGTCGTGACTTTCATATTGAGGAACAAGTCCAAGTTTATTGTCGTCAAGGCATTTAGCAATGTCGTGTCCTAATGTACCTATCGGATATTTTCTTAAATTTTCTACTTGGTCGGCATAATAATTTTTGTCGTGAAATTGTTCGATTGTCCAAACTGAAAAATTGAATGATTTCTTAATTATTTGTCTTACTAATTTCTGTAAAATATTCATTTGCGTTTTGTTTGCAGGGTCGTTAATATGCTTGGCACTAACCTGATTCAGCTTCGAGACTGCGAGCATTCAGACACGTATTCTTCAAGCCTATTCCTAACTTCTTAAAAATATACTAATTTTCATAATTATTCGGAACTGCCCAATGGATTCAAAGTGATCTTAGGGCTTTGTACATTCTTTTTTTGTATCAAAGAAGTTTGCGTTTCTCTAAAACTTCCTTTGCTTCTATGTATGCTTTATGTAATTTTTTTTCTAATTCATTTTTAGAGGGCAATTCAGTTAAATATTCGGCAACCATAATTCCATCTTTATGCATTTCCAGAAGTTCCACCTGTTCTTTACTTGTCTCTGCACAGAGAATTAATCCGACTGGAGAATTTTCACCTTCCTGTCTTTCATTTTTATTTAACCATTTCAGGTACAATTCCATCTGTCCTTTATGCTTAGCTTGAAATTTCCCGATTTTTAACTCAATAGCTACCAATCTTTTCAACTTTCGATGATAAAACAGAAGATCCAAATAATAATCTTCCCCATCAACTATCATTCTTTTTTGTCGCTCTATAAATGCAAATCCTTTCCCAATCTCTAGAATGAATTTTTCAAGTTCTTTCAATATGGCAGTTTCTAGGTCATTTTCTAGATAACCATAAGGTAGATTTAAAAAGTCAAGTAGATAAGGATCTTTAAACTTATCAGAAAGATGGTGCCCCTTATCTGGCAGTTGTATATTAGCTATTTCTTTTCTTTCGTATGTTTTTTGTTCAATTTGCTTTCAAAGACCTCTAACCCCCAATTGTTCTTCTATTGCCCGATGGGAATAAAAGTTTATTTTTTCATTTGATTTTAATGGTATTAAAACTAAAAAATGCGACCAGCTTAAATGTCGTGACAGCGTAACGACTATTTCAGGGTCTGGAAAAACATCTGAAAATTAAAGCATTCTCCGTAAATTCTTTTCTTCAAAATTCCGACCGAAACGCTCTTCTAATTGTCGTGACAGTGTAACGACAATTATCCTTCCATATTCGGCACGTTTATGCTCCAAAATGAAATCATTAATCCGCTTTCCTACTTGCCAATAAAGTAAGGTCATTGCACTGTTTACTTGAGATATTGCCCTGGAATGGCTTTGCTCAATAAGATTACTTATTTCATTAAACAAAGCTGATTCTGGCTTTGAATTACTTTTTTCAATCATTTGCTTGTTTACCTTTTTCTGAATTTAGCTACCTCTAGAAAAGTCTCCTTGTTTTTTTGCGTATTCCCTAACGGTTTGCTTTACGCTACTGGGGCGCCTATTTTCTCATTATCTAAACATAAAACTAATTCCCTAAATATCCAATTTGACCAAATTACTTTTCGGTTCTTCCCTAAATTCTTTTCCCATAATGGCCACCATACGAACCTATTTGAAGAGCTTAACTGTTGATGTCAGCAGAAGTCAATCGCTTAGATAAGGGTTGATTTTTAAGTAATATCAATGAATATCTAGTATCTATTAATATCTAATTGGCTAGAAAATTCATCCAAGTCAAGAATAACGCTTAATTACCGAATCGAATCATGTCCAATAAAAATATATCCTACTCCATCTTAGAACTTGCCATTGTGCCGCAGGGTGGTACCATAAAACAAACCCTCCACAACTCCCTAGCTTTAGCCCAAGCCGCAGAATCTTTGGGTTACAAGCGGTATTGGTTTGCCGAGCACCATAATTCCGAGCATATCGGCAGCAGCGCTACTTCCCTCCTGATCGGTTACGTGGCCGAAAACACCAAGACCATCAGGGTTGGTTCGGGAGGCATCATGCTGCCCAATCACTCTCCCTTGATTATCGCAGAGCAGTTTGGAACCCTCGCCCATCTCTATCCTAACCGCATCGACTTGGGTCTTGGCAGGGCTCCCGGTACGGATTCTCTGACGGCACAAGCCATCCGGTCGGATTTCATGCAGGCTGCACAGTCCTTTCCAAATGAAGTAGAAAAGATCCAGAATTACTTTTCGGCCCAAAACAAAAGCGCCAAAGTAAGGGCGACCATAGCGGAAGGTACTGATGTGCCGCTGTATATCTTGGGATCGAGTACAGACAGTGCCCATTTGTCAGCAAAAAAAGGATTGCCCTATGCCTTTGCCAGCCACTTCGCATCCACCTATCTGTTGCAGGCTTTGGGTATCTACCATCAGGAATTTCAACCTTCGGAGTTTTTATCCCAACCATACACCTTGGCGGGTGTCAATGTATTTGTGGCTGATACGGACGAAGAGGCTGAAAGATTATATACTACCCTGATCAGGATGTTTTTCAGTATTTTGACCGGATCGAGAGACGGCTTACAGGCACCGACAGCAATGACAAGGGATTTGAAAGAAATGGTGCAGCATCCTTCACTGCAACAGATGCTGAAATATTCCTTTGTAGGCAGTAAGGAAACCGTAAAGAAACAGGCAAAGGAATTTTTGGCGCAAACCCAAGTCGATGAAATCATCGCCACCTCGACCATGTATGCCATTGAAGACAGGATAAAGTCTGCGACGCTATTTGCGGAAGTGATGGAGGAGATAAATGAGAAGATGTAAGGCCGTTACCTGTTTCACAGAAAGAGTTTCCCTATTTTAACTAAAAATATGGTCTTCCCACTTTGCCCCTTCAATTACTCTCATTTGAATTCAATTGCAATAAAACACACTTCAGTGTCAAGCCAATTTGGAATTAGGGAAAATCACCTTGTCAGGGTTTTTCTTTAATTCTTCAATTACAACCTCAAAAAGTTCCCTTTTCACACGGCCGGAATTTTTTGGTTCGACCAGGTACCGCACTGTCACCTCTATCCAGGTATTGACATGTGCCTTCAAAATCACCGTAGGGTATTCATTGACATCCAATTCATCTACGGGAGTTTCTGACAAAATCTTTTTGAAGCGCTTCACCCTCCTGACCATTGCTTCGCCAATCTTAACTTCAACCACACGCTTGATGGTTTCGCTGGTAAATTTAAAATCGCTGTCATAAGATATGAAGAAGCTCATTTCATTCCAGATAAAAGGAAACAAAGGCCATGAATAGTTGTAGACATATTCAACGAATACTTTGGAGTTGGCAAATCTGATAATACGTCCGCTTGGATGGTCTGCTGACAAATAATCACCATGAAATTCCCAAAGAGTAGTGTCCAGATAGCCGACATTGATAACATCGCCAAAGACATTGCCAATCCTAATTCGGTCACCGACTTCAAACGGTTTTCGGATCAGAATATAAAGCCATCCAAAAAAACTTGTGATCAAATTTTGTAAGGCAAAACCCAGAATCAAGGATATAATTCCAAATGAAACCGCCGCCGCATACCAATTTGCAAAAAGAAGGGAAAGAATAATGACAAGAATGAGGAGAGCTGCAAACAAGTCTGCAATCCGGTTGAAATTAAATTCCTTGGATTTATCTTTTATTTTGCGGTTAACAATATTTTTCAAAAGCCTAATCGCAAACAATACCAAAGAAACCAACATTACAGCAAACAAAAATTTTTGCAAAAGCGGAATATAAGAGCCTAAAATAGGCAGCCGTTTCCATCCTAAAAGAAAATAAAGGGCCCCACAGGACAAAAAAACAATGGCTGTGATTCCTAGAAAGGGCACTTCTTTTTGTACCACATCAGGGCCTTCTTTTTGTGCAACAACGGGGGTTTCGCTCAGGGCCCTTTGCACTTTCTCATCTTTTTTGATGGCTTCAAGTTCTTTGTCTTCTTTCTGTCCTGTCGTTCCCATGCATCAAGTTAACTCAAGTAGGCGTAATCTTAACCAACTTTCTGTTTTTCCTTGATTGCCTTCCCTCCAATAAAATTTCTGACAAGGTAGATGTGAATGACATGTCAAAAATGAAGGGTCCAATAACCCTATTCTGCGAATTATGTAAAACACAACTGATATTGTATTGCTCTTTCGCCCAAAATGATCCCGACCTTTGCCTTTAGATCTTCTGTTTCGATTGGCTTCCCAAAATAGGCCAAGCTTAAAAGGGCGGAAAAAATTCCATGCCATTTTTTTAATGCTAAAGACATGTAATTGACAAACCTATGAATCTATCCTTCTCCAAATTATTCTTCATCCTGGCCTTTATTTTCGGTCTCTTTGCCGTAATGATAATCGGCAGGTCCGTCTTGATTCCGCTCAGTATGGCCTTGCTTGTTTCCTTTATTTTATTTCCGGTAGTTCAAAAATTAGAAGCTTGGGGCGTCAATAGGCTGTTTGCTGCTTTTCTTTCCTTACTGATGTTGTTTCTGATTTTGGGAGGGTTTTTAACTTTATTTTCGACCCAGGTCATGAATTTCTCGGATCAGATAGCAGGATTCACAGAAAAAATAATGGACACCTTATCCGAGGTAATTGTCTATGTAAATGGAAATGTCAATTTTATCGAGGATTTGAACAGGGAAGAATTGATTGAGGAGGGCAAAAGTTGGCTTCAATCATCATCCGGTACATTATTACAAAGTACTTTCAGTACTACGGCCACATTATTTACAGGCATATTTACCACCGTCATCTTTACTTTTTTGATTCTGATTTATCGGGATGGTTTAACCAAGGCATTTGTCTCTTTTGGGGAGGAAGAAAATCAGGATAGAATCTTTAGGATGCTCCAAAAAATACAACGCGTGGGAAAACAATACCTTTCCGGCATGTTTATCTTGATTTTGATTTTGGGTTTTGCCAACAGTATCGGGTTGCTTCTCATAGGGATTGATAACCCCTTTCTATTTGGATTTTTAGCAGCATTGTTATCCATAGTACCTTTTGTCGGCACCACCATTGGCGCAGTTATCCCGGCACTTTACGCTTTTATGTCTTCGGATTCTCTTTGGGTTCCCGTGGCGGTGGTCATTTGGTTTTGGGCAATCCAGGTGATTGAAAGCAACTTTCTCAATCCAAAGATTGTCGGCAGTAGCCTCAATGTCAACGCTTTAGTTGCCATTATGAGTTTGTTGGTCGGAGCTGCGGTATGGGGAGTGGCAGGCATGATTCTATTTATGCCATTTGCTTCCATCCTCAAAGTAATCTGCGAGGAGTTTGAACAGCTGAAACCCATCGCCATGCTGATCAGCAACGATATTTCAGGGGATGAAAAAAAAGCTGCAAAAACCTCCATGTGGATAGAAAAAGTAAAAGGCTGGTTTAAGTAAATGTGGAATTGGAACTCCTCACCCAACCCGCAAAATCTTTTCCATCTTTTTCCCATTGGCCAATTCATCGACCAACTTATCCATATACCTGACCTGTCGGGTGACGGGATTTTCAATTTCTTCAATCCGGTAACCGCAGATTACGCCGGTGATAAGTGCTGCATTGGGGTTCAAAGTGGCCTTCTCAAAGAACGTTTCAAAGCTTACTTTCTCGGTAATCAGTTTCTGGAGTTGACCTTCATCAAAACCCGTCAGCCACTCGATAACCTGAAACAGTTCTTCCATTGTCCTGCCTTTGCGCTCCACTTTTGTGATATAGTGAGGAAATACCGAAGCAAAGGTCATCTTTGCCACTCGCTCATCGTGTTCGGGAGTTGTTTTCATTGGATTTCAGTTTATTGATTTTCTATTTCCTTCACCATCTTACCCCATTTACCTATATACTCTTTTCTTTTTGTGAGCTAATCTTGCAGCCCACCACTTCGGCCTGGATTTCCGGTTCTTTTGGTTTTACCTGCAATTTCTCCCAAGACTCAAAAGTCATTTCGAATTTGATTTCATCATTCCCGTGAATTCCAACCTCTGACCACCCTGATTTTCGATAAAAAGTTTCTGCCCTTGTTTTGGGTGAAGTCCCCAACCATACTTTATGTTTGGTTTGGGTAAAGTACCAGTCAAGCATAATGTCATGTAATTGTTTTCCAATTCCCCTCTTTTCAAAATCAGGATGTAAAAACAAAGCCCAAATATTGTTTTCCTTTAAATCTACGATTGAAAAAACCCACAATCTGATGGCCAATTACAGAAACCCAACCCTTCCCTCTTTCCTGCAAATACTCCGCACAGTCTTTATCTGTCACTTTTGAAGGGGGTGATAGCTTATTTTCATTGACAGAATTTCTGACTATCTGGATTTGTTTGATGTCTTCAATTTTAGCTTCCCCGATTACCATGAAGTTCAGTTAAAAATGGTGAATATTCTCTGACAAAGGAAGGATTCCTCTAAACCCTTACCTGATTTCATCCATTACAAATTTCTTGATACTTGGCTCTTGACACTTAATACTTTTCACCTATCACCCTCTGCCACTTACCATTTACCTCATACTATTTTCTCCCTAAAAACACCTGCAGTACCGCCGCAAATCCCATCACAAAAAAGCAGCCTATCGCATTGTACCAAAGAAATCCGATGTCGATCGGGATACCAAAAAGCGAGTCACCGTTTTTCCAGTGGATCAAGAGGATCAAGGCCTGTGAAATAAAAGCAGCAATAAATACCGCGTGACCCTTGACCCATTTCATATAAAAACCGACAAGGAAGATCCCCAAAATCGTCCCGTAAAAGAGCGAACCGAGCAGGTTGACGGCTTGAATCAGGTTTTCAAACAGGGAAGCATAAATCGCAAATAGGATCGCAAACCCGCCCCAAATCGCCGTAAACCACTTGGAAGAAACCATATAATGGTATTGACTCGCATTCTTCACAATAGAGCGCTTGTACATGTCGATGGTCGTGGTGGTACCTAGGGAGTTGAACTCCGAAGCAGACGAGGACATCGCCGCACTGAAGATCACCGCAAAAAGCAACCCGATAATGCCCTTAGGCAGGTAATCCATCACAAACCGCATAAAGATATAATCGGTGTCCCGCGTTACAGCAGCCGCGTCGTTCCTGACAATCAGGTCTTTTACTTCATTTCGGATGGTTTCCTGGTATTGGCTTTTCTTTTGGATGCCGTCCTTCGCCATGGCGATACCGGCTTCGTCTTCTGCCTCCACGGCTTTCAGAAGGTCTTGGATGTCCTTATTTTTCTCCTGAAAAACCTCCGTAAACTCATCCTGCAAAAACCTGTAATCTTCCTTCAGGGCACTGTTTTCCAATTGCTCTGTCTGCTGTTTGTTAAACACAACGGGAGGTTGGAAGAATTGGTAAAACACAAACACCATTACGCCGATAAAGAGGATGATAAACTGCATCGGTACTTTCAGCAGGCCATTCATCATCAGGCCCATCCTGCTTTGCGTCAGCGAACTGCCAGAAAGGTAGCGCTGCACCTGAGATTGGTCTGTCCCAAAGTAGGAGAGAAAGAGAAACAGCGCCGCAGTCATCCCTGACCAGAAGTTATAGCGGTCAGCCCAGTCAAACTCAAAATTGACCACATTGAGTTTTTCCATTTTGCCTGCCACATGAAGGGCGTCGGTAAACTTCACCGGAAGCATGTAGATCACCAGGATTCCTGCCAATAGCATCCCTCCCATCATCACCGCCATTTGTTGTTTTTGGGTAATCGCCACAGCCTTGGTACCGCCTGATACGGTATAGACAATTACAATCAGCCCGATAAAAATATTTGTAAAAGTAAGGTTCCAATTCAATAATGTGGAAAGGATAATCGCCGGGGCATAGATCGTAATCCCTGCCGCCAAACCTCTTTGAACCAAGAAAAGAAAAGCTGCCAAGGTCCTTGTCTTCAGGTCAAACCTTGTCTCCAAAAACTCATAGGCGGTATAAACTTTCAGTTTGTAATAAATCGGAAGGAAAGTGACCGAAAGGATGATCATCGCCAATGGCAATCCGAAGTAAAACTGGATAAACCGCATCCCGTCCTCATAGGCCTGTCCGGGTGTGCTGAGAAAAGTAATCGCAGAAGCCTGCGTCGCCATGATGGAAAGACCGATGGTCCACCAGTTCATGTCACCGCTGCCACGGATATAGCCATCCATGTCATTGACCTTGTAGGTTTTGTACACGCCATAAGCGGCGATGGTAATAAGGGTACCGAATAGTACAATCCAGTCTAAAGCACTCATGCGAAGTGATGGGTTAGCCAGTAAAAAAACAGGATCAATCCGCCCAATGTCAGCATCAGACCCAAGTACCAATTATTCCAGTTGATATTATCTTTCATTTGCCCTGCTCGATCAAGTTGACGAATAGTTTGACTGCACCGGGCACGCCTGCCGGAAGCTGACGGAACCAGGAAATCCCTGAATAGGTGTAAGTCCCCGCCCCGTATTTGGTGTGGATCAGGGAACCATGGAAGAACTCCTCTCCCGGATCCTGAAAAGCAATCGGCGCACTGTAATTTGGATCCCAATTGGCGGTGAAGTAGAGTCCTCTTTCCTGCACCCATCCTTCAAAATCCTTAGCGGTGATTTTATTAGGCCCTGCCAAAATCGGATGGGAATAATCTACCTGAATCGGTGAATTTTCCACCGTGACCCTTTCTCTCGATATCGCAAAAGGATAGGGACCAAGGTCTTTGGTCAGCAAAGGAGAACCGGTATTGTATTGGACGATTACATTTCCTCCTTCTTTCACATATTCCATCAACTGATCGACATTGGAAGCGAGTGCCTGATTGACGTTGAATGCCCTGATGCCAACGATAACTGTGGAAAATGCCTTTAGCCTGTCTTTTTGAATATCAGAATCCTCCAAAATGCTCACCTGATAGCCAAGATTTTTCAGTACTTCAGCCACATCATCACCGGCACCGTTGATATAACCGATCTTTTGACCGGATACTTTTATATCGGTTTTGACAAGCCCAAAGGAAGTACTTGTAAAATACGTGAGGTTAGGAATATGTTTGTAGGAGATCCGCTTGGTGTCCAAGTTGAATTCCCTGCCGTCTTTGCTTCGGAAGGTGACCAAAACCTGCTTTTTCTCTTGGTCAGAATCTATGATATCAATCGTATAGAGTGTCCTTTTTCTCCTATCATCCTTGTCTGCACTGACGATACGGTATTGGTTTGATGCCAAGCCCTTCAGCATCAGGTCACCATCCAGTATTTTATTCCTAAAACTTACTTCCACATGGAGATTGTGTTCTGCGCCATCCACCAAAAAGAGATTGGCTTTGTCCAGATGAACATTGACCTCAGGTACCAAAGTAAATGGTTGCTTGATCTCGCCGTCTACCTGATCATTGTATTTGTATTGGAGAGGAAGCTCCATCTTGATTTTTTGTGATCCGATTTCCAGTGTTACTACCCCATGGATACCGGGGCTGTTGTTGGGTTTTCCGATCTTCTCAGGTTCTGTGATGTTAAACAACGCCCCATCTAAAGGTTTTTCTAACCAAAATGGCTGTGAAACAGGGTAGTCTTGTGGGATCTGGATTTCAACAGGAAGGGTTAGCGGAATATTGCCGTTTAGCTCTTTGCCGATTTGGGTTTTGAAAAGTGCACCGTCAAAGGATTGTACTTTCACGACACTTTGGGCTGGGTTGTTGAAGACAAATTCAGCATTTATCTTTTCTCCGGGATAGCCGATTTCTTTCTTGATGTTGAATTCCGCCTTGATTCCAAGCACTTCCAAAATCAACCCGTCAAGCTGTCCTTTTTTTTCTGTTAGCCAAAGGGCCGAGGAATTTTGGGTATCTAGCAAAGCCTTGATTTTCAGCAAGCCTTCCAGGTTATTTTCAGGTTGGATAAAGTCAAAGGAAGAAAGCACGGCTTCAATGGACTTTGTGATTTCTGCCCCGTTTGGAAGTTCTTTCCATCGGCTTTCTATTCCTTCAAAAGGGTGGGATTTAAATGGGAAACCTTTGATTAACTCAATAAAGTCATTGCCTTGTCCAATCTGGGAGGTAGAACCGAAGCCTTGGGATTTGTGCATCGTCCTACTGTCAGCGGCAATTTTGGAATAGGTTGTCCCCAACAAAGGATTGTATTCTCCCACCAAAAACTTATGGTAGGTCTTTCCTTCTTCCGGTTCGTATTGTCCTCCCCAATTGTATGCATTCCAAAAGACACTTTTGGGCTGCCACACAGAGACGTATTTGAGTTGCTCGGGAAATGCATTCTTGTCTGCAGCCAGTTCAAATGCCTCCACAGAAAGCATGGCTGAACTGGTATGGTGACCGTGCGTGGTACCGGGAATGGTGTTGAACCTATTGAGAATTACATCAGGCTGGTACTTCCGGATAATCCAAACCACATCTGAAAGGAGTTTCTTTTTGTCCCAATTGTTGAAAGTCTCGTCGGGGTTTTTACTGAATCCAAAGTCCAAAGCTCTGGTAAAAAATTGTCTGCCACCGTCAGTTTCCCTTGCTCTCAGAAGTTCCTGAGTCCGGATCAAGCCAAGTTCTATACCCAATTCGCTTCCTATCAGATTTTGCCCGCCATCTCCCCTTGTCAGGGAAAGGTAAGCGACTTCAGCATGCTCGGCATTGGCCAGGTAAGCAATCAATCTCGTATTCTCATCATCGGGATGGGCTGCGACAAACAATATGCGCTTGGTCTCCTGAAATCTGAGCAGTTTATGGTAAAGTTTAGAAGAAGGATTTGACTGTGCAAAAATCGGAACTATGAAAAGGTAACATAAGCAAAATAGCCACCACTTTTGATTCTTCATGTTTTTCAAAATTTGGGTAAAATGTAAGGTAAGCAATTAGCAAAAAAAACTGTTTTTTATATCAGTGGGTTTTGGTGATTGTTAAAGTATCTTAATAATTATTTTGGTTACCTGCTTCTTTGCTAGTAACCTAATTTTCTACACCAATCGAGACGGAAGACGGAAGTCAGAAGTCGGAAGTCTCTCGGAGGGACGGGATGGGTCGTATATTTCGGTTTCTTGATATGATTTGAAGTGAGAAATCACTTACTGGGAATGAAGGCGGACATACATAATATTTATTAACTATTTCACTTGTTGTCTAAGAATTTTGATTAAGATTCATTTTCTGTTGAGGGTGTTGACTATGGACTATCGACCGAGCGCTATAAACTCAATACGAATTCTTATCCTTGAAAATAGCATACCCTACGGTCCATTCAAAGAAGTCTGCCTTAAAGCCGTGTGCTTTGAGGGTGATTCCGGTAAACATTTGCCTGGAAAATCTGTACCTGATCCCCACCCTTTCATAATAGGCACTTGGTTCGTCGTTGAAATAATTCCGGTGCATGTAAACCCCAATTCCCAACGGAATGGAGAAATTCTTTTTCAGTACCCATTCTCCGGACGCGACAATGGCAAAAGAGGCTTTGTCCATAAACCCGCTCTTTTCCCAATTGCCGGGCAAAGTTCCATTGGCGGCATAAAACATATCCATACCGAGTCCATACCTGAGTTTATATCCCCTCTGCTTGAGGTAATTGACGCTGAAGCCCCACTTCATGTAGACATCACCACCGATTTCATAATTTTTGGCTCCTGCAGAAACCCATAGATTCACATGGCTGTTTGGAATGAATTTTGGAATATCAGACAGACTGGATTGATCAAAATATGCACGGTTGAGGGTTGACCTGAGTCCGATGGAAAATGGAATGAAATTAAGTCCGGAATTGGGCTTTTTGATTGACCCGTTGGAAAAATGTTTCAGTCCAAAAGCTGTTTCCAAATCCAGCCAAGGAGAAAGGGCATACCGCATAGTAAAACCTACGTGGACATAACCGTTTCTATAAGAACCGATAAATTGGTTAATCGGATTAGAATCAGGGTCATAGGGTTTGAAGTTAAATGCCAACCCGAAAGCTGCAAAATAACTGTAGCTCAACCTGCCTTTCAGGAAGGTTTTGGTAAACGGAAGATCCGCATAGGCATAAACAGCGTTCGGTTTGCCGATATAGTCATTTTTGAACGTGGCGGTATAAAGTCCAAAACCATAAGTCGGATACTTGTAAATCCGATTATAAAGATTCTTTCTGGTATTCTTAAAGCCAAGACGGAGATCCAGAGCGGTATAGTTCAACCCGTTGTTGATGAATTCCCCCCAATCGGTGTTTTTGGGAATCATCGGACCTGTCTCAAACAACAGGCTAAGATTTTTCTGGAATTTTGGATTACGGGCAGTAGAATCTAAAGATGACGATGCATTGGCAAACCAGACAGGAAAAATCATCAGGAAAATCAATCCGCTGACCAATCGATTTGAAGGCATTTTTAGAAAGAAGTTTTTGTTTGGGTGTTCAAAAATGACTATTTAATCGGAGTAAACAAAATGGATTGGCACCAACAAAAAAAACCGCCATTTCTGGCGGTTTCCTTTCTTATTTTTAGAGGGGGAAAATTACTTTTCCATCCAATCGGCACCTAATTTGGCAACCAGCATTTTGTTGTATTTTTCAACCTCTGCGGTGTTTTTCAATCTCACATGGACATTGTACAAAATTTCCATGATCTCCACATTGTCAGGCTTCAGAGACAATCCTTTTTCGAAATAAGGAACTGCTTCGGCATAAAGACCTTCCGCTTGTTTGGTCATCGTAGGAGCATTTTTCTCCCATTCCGCATCAGACAAATCATTGATTTTAGACAAAATTGCTTTGGCCTGTTCCAAGTAGATTGCACCTGTATAGTAATTGCCTTCAAAGAAGTTTGGATCAGCGACTACAGATTTTTTGTATTCTACCAAAGCACCGTCCATATCTCCTGATTGCTCCAAGAGGTAACCGTATCTCAACAACAAACCAGGATTGTTTGGATCAGCAGCCAAAGCTGTTTTTACAGAAGCCATTGCCTCATCCATTTTGTTCATTTGAAGCAACAACTGTACTTCAAACTCAGAAAGGGTTTTGTCATCCGGATAATCAGCCCTGGCGCGGGTTACATATTTGTAAGCCTCTTCAGGATTCTTGTCTTCTGAACTGATAATTTGGATCAATAGATAATAGGAGCTTAGCTTGTTATATTCTTTGATCTCAATCAGTTTTTTGAATTGCTTCTTTGCATCTTCATATTTACCAAGGTCGTTGGCAATATAGCCTGCATTGAATGAAGAGGTCGTATCTGTCGGATCAATGTCAGACATCAGGTTGAAGAACTCATAAGCCATTTCCATGTCCTCATTTTCGTAAGTCGTAAGGGCTTTCTCAAATGCGGCATTTTTTAAGGTTCTGATAGAGTAAGGCTTAAAGTTCTCAGGAAGATCAGGAATTTCTTCCTTGTATACTTCCTTGCCAATTTTACTTTCTTTATCGTTTCCTGACATTTCCATGGCCTTGGTAAACTGTGCAAGTGCCGCCCTACCTGTCTCTACAGTAGAGGCTACATTGGAAGAATCCTGACCGAATTTTTTTGTCAAAATTCTGGCTTTGAGTAGTGGAGTTTCCGGGTTATCCTTGGTTTCCGGATTTTCTAGCGCTGCATCAATCTCCGTTAGGGCGACTTCAAGATCTCCTTTTTTGAAGTTCTTTTCGGCTGAGCTGACGACTTTCTTCTGGGCAAAAGCACCTGACGCAATTGCGACCAATGCCAATGATAAGATTACCTTTTTCATTTGTTTTCTTTTTTGCTAATTATTTGGTTCTGTATTGGTTCAATTATAAGTTTTGGATTATGATTCTGGTGCAATTTCAACCTCCTCGTCTTCTTCCCTAGTGATTTTTTCGACTGACGAAATCTCATCACTTTCGCTTAATTTGATCAACCTCACCCCTTGTGTAGCCCTTCCCATCACTCTCAATTCCGACACAGGAGTCCTGATTGTAATTCCTGATTTATTGATGATCATCAGGTCATCACTGTCTACCACTTCCTTGATAGCGACAAGATATCCCGTTTTGTCTGTGATGTTCATGGCTTTTACACCCTTTCCTCCACGGTTGGTAATCCTGTATTCTTCTATCAGGGACCGCTTTCCATAGCCTTTTTGTGAAACTACCAAAAGCGTCGCATCTTCCCTCGCAGCACATACCATGCCAACCACTTCGTCGTTAACATCCGTTAACGTTATTGCCTTAACCCCGGTAGCCGTCCTACCCATAGGCCGTACTGTAGACTCATGGAAATGGACCGCCCTGCCTGATTTGGCCGCAATGATGATATGGGAATCGCCTGTGGTCATTTCTACCCTGAGCAACTGGTCTTCATCCCTGATATTCAGGGCGATAATTCCATTTGTCCTTGGGCGTGAATACTGTTCCAAAGTCGTTTTTTTGATAATCCCATTCTTGGTGACCATCACAAGGTAGTTGTTGGTGATATAATCTATATCGTTCAAATCCCCTACCTGAATGATTGACCTTATTTTATCTTCTGGTGTTATATTGATCAAATTCTGTATCGGTCTTCCCTTGGTTGCTTTGGCACCTTCAGGAATCGCATAGGTTTTAAGCCAGAATAATTTACCTAGATCGGTAAAAATCAACAGGTAATTATGGGTGGAAGCTGTAAACAGGTATTCTGTCCAATCGTCTTCCTTGGTAATGGCACCCCTTGAACCAACTCCTCCTCTACCCTGTGACCTGTATTCCGTCAATGCTGTCCTTTTGATATAACCCTGGTGGGAAACGGTAATGATTACCTCCTCATTTGGAATCATGTCTTCATAGCTGAAATCTTCGGCGTTGTGCTCGATGGTCGTCCTCCTGGCATCATTGTACCGGTCTTTGATTTCATTGAGTTCGTCCTTAATGATCTGCATCCTACGCTCTTCACTTCCCAAAATGTCTTTAAGGTCAATAATCAAAGTCATGATCTCATTGTACTCATCCTGGATTTTCTCTCTTTCCATGCCGGTAAGACGCTGCAAACGCATGTCCAAAATGGCGCGTGCCTGAATCTCGCTCAGGCTGAATCTTTCCATCAAGCCATTCCTGGCTGTTTCAGGGTCCCTTGAACTCCTGATCAGAGAAATCACTTCATCCAAGTGGTCCAATGCAATCAGATAACCTTCCAAGATGTGGGCTCTCTTTTCTGCTTCCCTCAGTTCGTATTCTGTCCTTCTGATGACCACTTCATGCCTGTGATTGACATAGTGGAAAATCATATCCTTCAGGTTCAGGGTCTGTGGACGTCCTTTGACAAGGGCCACGTTGTTGACCGAAAAAGAAGTCATCAACTGCGTCTGCTTGTAGAGGTTGTTCAATACCACACTTGATATCGCGTCTCTCTTCAACTCATACACAATCCTCATTCCCTGACGGTCAGATTCGTCCCTGATGGCTGAGATGCCGTCTATTTTCTTTTCATTGATCAAAGCGGCAGTCTTCTCGATCATATTGGCCTTATTGACCAAATAGGGGATCTCAGAGATGATGATGGCTTCCCTGCCGTTGTCTTTGGTTTCGATTTCTGCTTTGCCTCTTACGACTACACGGCCACGTCCTGTTTCAAAAGCTGCTTTTACCCCGTTATAACCATAAATTATGCCTCCTGTAGGAAAATCAGGGGCAATGATAAATTCCATGAGTTCAGCAATGGTGATGTCCCTGTTGTCGATAAAAGCGATGATACCGCTGACAACTTCACCTAAGTTATGGGGGGCCATATTGGTGGCCATACCCACTGCAATCCCGGATGTACCGTTCAATAGAAGTGCCGGGATTTTAGCAGGCAATACAACCGGTTCCTTCAAGGAATCATCAAAATTGAACTGAAAATCAACCGTTTCCTTATTGATATCAATCAGCAACTCTTCCGCAATTCTTTTGAGCCTGGCTTCGGTATATCGCATCGCAGCAGGATTATCTCCATCGACGGAACCGAAGTTGCCCTGGCCGTCCACCAAAGGGTATCTGAGGGACCAAGGCTGGGCCATTCTGACCATGGTCTCGTATACAGCAGAGTCACCATGCGGGTGGTACTTACCCAATACTTCTCCAACTATTCTTGCAGATTTTTTGTAGGGTTTGTTATGCATCACACCCAATTCCTGCATACCAAAAAGTATCCTTCTGTGAACAGGCTTAAGGCCATCTCTTACATCAGGTAAAGCTCTTGAAACAATGACTGACATCGAATAATCGATGTACGCTCCTCTCATTTCATCCTCAATATTAATGGGGATTATATTCTCGTTTTCTCCTTGCGCCATATTTTAAAAGGTGATCAATAAGCCTGCAAGTTAATAAAAAGAATACGGTTTTAAAAAGGTAAACCAATCTTGGGGAAGCTTTTGATTTGGCCTCAATACCACTGTCCTACCCTACGGTTTTGTTGGTGGAAAATCGAGCTTCCCCTATACTCCACTCCGCCGTGTAAGTGCTTCATTACTACCCCGCAACCGGGTACTTTGCACCTCTTTGTACTTGGCAGGCTGATCGAAAGTCCAAACTGTGCAAAAAAAAGATTTTGACCGATGGTTTGAAATTCTTCCGGAATTTCTGTCTGATAATTGTAGTTTCGGAATTCGGCACCGGTTTTAACAAAAAACTTGGTGTATTCCGAAAATTCTTTTTCCACCCTTAACGCAATATTGAAAAAAGACTGGTTGTCTGTATTAATCAAAGGATCAAAGTTTTTTCTCATGTAGACATTTCCAAATTCACTTTCAGCGATAAACCTCCAAGGATAAATCTGCCGGATCCTCTGGTTTTTTTCCGACTGCATCATGATATTGTTCGAATCAAATGCCCTGTATTTCCATTGCAAAAACTTAGCCCTCTTGTTGGCATCGTATAACACCAATCCTATGGACCCAAAAGCCCGGTCCAACGTATAACTTTGCTGCTGAAACTGAAACTCAAAATCTCCGGACCGGAGGTTATCCATCTGCCCAAATTCCCTTCCATAACCCGCACCGAGGGTCAGGGTATTGAAAAGGTTGATTTTTACAGCTGCATTGATCGGTACGGCAAAGTTATTTCTCGAAAAAGTAAGGGTATCATCGGCTGTGACTTGCTGGGGAACTTCAATGTTCTGAAATTGGGAGATGGGGTACAGGGATGGTGACAGGGAGGTAAAAACCATTTCATTCATATGGAAAGCCCCTCCGGTAAAAATTTCAAAACTGAAATTTCCCATGGCATTTCTGACGACATTCCCAATATTGCTTTGGCTCTTTCTTGTTTTGGATTTGGCTTTGGAATCTATACCAAAAATATCTTCATCCTGTGCCTGGGCAAATTGGAAGCCCAACAACAATATTCCAAACAGCGCAATTAATTTCTTCATACGGATAATAACGAAACCGAAATTAAAAACAATACCTTGATTAAAACAAAAAAGGCCTCCAATATTGGAAGCCTTTCGGTTTTGCTGACTCTAAATATTACACTTTCCCTACTCCTGATGCCCGTTTTTCTTTGAGTTCGGTAATCAGGGCATTGATTTTTTCATTCAAACTTGGATCTGCGCTCTTTGCTTTCATGATTTTGTTATAGGTCGCTGCCCCCAATTTCTCGGGATCTTTGATGAATTCGACTTTGTAATTTTTCACAGACTCCCCCAAGGAATCCATAAAATCCTGGATTTTCTGAAAAGCAGCTTTCTCCTCTTCTGTAATCTTTACCTCTGCCAATTTTTCTTCATTACCCCAAGCAGCCTTGATCTCATTGTACCTTCCTGCTCCGCCGAGGGTCGAATCGCTTTTAATCATCTCCACCAATTCTTTCTGCTTTTCAGCCAAAAAGTTGGATACAGATTCTTCCATCGTAGCAAATTTCAAAATTTCCTCTTCAGTCACCTCTTCTGTCGCCTCTTGTGCGAAGGAATTAAAATTTATCAATCCGGTAATCAGGAATGCCAATACGAATAATCTTTTCATCTTTAAATGGTTTTGGTTAGTATTTATTGTGAATGATATTCCAATAAACGTGCTAACCACCTTGATTACAACAATAACAGTCCTAAAAATGCTATAAAAAATGTTAAGTGGAATATATCTTTTATAAAAGGAAATTGGACATTTGCCTCATTCAAAGACTTTTGAGTTCATGAATGGTCTGAATCGGATCCGTCGCCGAAAACACAAAATTTCCTGCAACCAACACATCCGCTCCTTCTGCGATCAGCAATGGGGCGTTTTTCAGGTTTACTCCCCCGTCGATTTCTATCAGGGTGGAAGTTCCTCTTTTATAGATCAATGATTTCAGCTGTGACACCTTTTGGTAGGTATGTTCGATAAATTTTTGGGCCCCAAAACCCGGATTGACTGACATCACACAGACAAGGTCTATGTCCTGAATGATTTCCTCCAACATGCTGACAGGAGTATGTGGATTGATCGCGACACCTGCCTTGCAACCGAGGGCTTTGATGGCCTGTAAAGTCCGATGAAGGTGGTTGCAGGCCTCCAAATGCACCGAAATGATGTGTGCTCCGGCTTTTTGGAAAGCTTCCAGATACCTATCAGGATCCACTATCATCAGATGCACATCCAAAGGTTTTGTGGCATGCTTATGAATCGCTTCGGTAACAGGAATTCCAAACGAAATATTGGGTACAAAAACACCGTCCATGATGTCCACATGGATATAGTCTGCCTTAGAGGCATTGAGCATTTCTACTTCTTTCTGGAGATTGGCAAAATCAGCCGCAAGTACGGAAGGTGCAATTTGGACAGGCATGGATGGATTTGGTTTTGGAATCGCCTGCAAAGGAAATAAAAAAATAACTTCGCCCCTTACCTTTTCAACAATTTTGTCCTTTTGACTTCTCTGCCGGACTGCATTTGAACCAAAAACATGCCTTTTGGAATCATCGGCAAACTGATCTCAAAGGGTTGATTGAGAGAAGCTCTTTGGATATCAATTCTTTGGATTTCTTTGCCATTGATGTCATAAAGAGAAAATTCTCCCGAGAGGCTTTTTCCAAACTGAACAAAAAGATCTCCTCCATTCAACGGATTGGGATAAACCTTAAAATCACTCTCTTTTTCCAAAGTCAAAATGCTCAAAATCTCACCAAAATAGGCTTTGGAAAAATCAGGAATTCCATATCCCAAAAGGTTATCCGGTTTGTCAAATTGACTGGAACTTCTCAGAATATAATTGATCAGATCTTCTTTGGACCACTCGGGACGCGCCTCCCACAATCCTGCCGCCAAAGCCGCAATCTGGGGAGCAGAAAAGGAAGTACCATTGGACGGCCCCAATGTTCCGTTGGAACGGATCACTTGGGCACTGTTGCCAAACGCAGAAACTTCAGGCTTGATCCTGCCGTCCGCAGTTGGTCCCTGTGAACTGAATCCTGCCCGAGCAAGGTCGGCATTGACTGCACCGACTGATAAAATTCCTTCTGCATCTGCCGGAGCAATAATAGAAGTTACACCCCTTGAACCGTAATTCCCGGCGCTAGTAACGACCAAAATACCTTTCTTAGAAGCGATATCGGCTCCTTTGGTAATGGTAGAGGTTTTGCCATCCAAACTGGCTTTGGTGTAATCCATGCTGGGATCATCAAAATCCCAATAACCCAAAGAGCTGCTGATGATATCCACGCCAAGACTGTCTGCCCAAGCTGCTGCCCTGACCCAATTGTATTCTTCAATCCTGTATTCTGTGGGAACGTCTTCAGTAATTCCAAGGATATATTTGGCATCAGGTGCACCCGAAACCAATAGGTTTTCCTGCTTGGCAGCGATCAAAGAAAGGGCATTTGTACCATGCTGGTTAAAATTATAAACATTTCCGTTTGCTAAATGGACAAAATCCCTGGTAGCGACAATTTGGTTGTTGGTAAACAAATGTGCGAAAGCAGAAATGGTATTGACACCGGGAAAGCCTGCATCAAATACCGCAATGGTAATCCCCTTGCCCTTGTATCCTTCACTGTGCATGGCCGGAATACCGATCAGTTCATTCTGAAAATCATAGGGTGTGGCCGCAGTTTTGGCATTTGTCTTATTGGGAGAACTAGCACCGACTTTTGCATCGAATCCAAAACCGGATCTCCCATTGGAACTTTGGCCAGGAGCTGCCAAGACCACTTTTTCAACGTAGGGAAGTGCGGCGATGGCATTGATGTTTTCGGCAGTAGCCTCCACCACAGTCGCATTCAGCCAATTGATCGGGTAAAGGATTTTGGCTGATTTGGAAGATAATCCGGATACATATTTGGAAGAAACAGGCAAATCAAGGCTGTCAACAGGTATCTGAAACTTTGCCCTTCTCGCAAGAGATGCTGCAGACAAAAACTCAGAAGGGCGGCTGAGGGAAAATGTATCCTGAGGCTTAAACTTAAAATGAACGGCGTACCTGTTTTGCCCATAGGAAATGGAAACAATAAAAAAACAGAAAAGAGAAAAAATGAGGCGGTTAAAGTTTGCCATACGATTTGATTTTTAAATGGGTCAACCTCCCCGAGTCTACGATCTTTTGTCCGAGGCAGTCATTCCTGGAGCAATAGGTAAATACTTCATAATATTGTTCCACCAAGCCAACACCCTTGGCGAAAACCTCATAACGGTTATCCCTGAAGGTGATTTCATCATCATCTTCCTCCTGAAGTACTTTCAGTGATTTGGAAAATGACTGTTGGCCAACTTCGACCTTTCCCAAAAAGGAAATTTCATACTCATCGGGATTACCGGAATTGAAGATTTGGGCATCCCATGTTTTCTCCAATTCTGGAGGAAAAACCAAGTTGACGGTCTTTTTGTTCTCGAAAGTCCTTAATAATGCCAAGTTGCGGTATTGCATCAGATAATTTCCGATGATGGCCCATTCCGTCCCATCGGAAGATTTCTCTCTAGCCAGGACATAGACGAGGTCATTTTCGACATTGAGATAGGTGTAAATGATCCTGTCTCTCAAAAAATAGGTACTGCTTTCTTCGTCACTTTCCCCAAATACGATCGTTTCATTGACCTCGTATTCCCAGAAAAGACCAACTTCCAAAGGCTGATAATCCAATCCAAAATCAGAATCGGGCTCCTCAGTCTCTGTACATGAAAATAAAAAAGCAATTAGGCTAAGAAAGTAAAGTGGGTGAATCTTAAGCATAAGCGAGTTCTAGACGTCTGCAAAAATACAATTTTAACCTGAAATTTCTACCTTAGCATCCAAAAATCATCAAAACACCAACATGGCTCTCCGTTCCTTTGTAAAAATAAGTGCAGTTACCAACCTATCAGATGCCAGGTATTGTGCAGGAATGTATGTCAATCTGATCGGATTTGATCTGGAAGAAAAAAGCAAAAACTTTACTTCTTCCCAAAAATTCAATGAAATCACCGGTTGGCTATCAGGGGTTGATTTTGTAGCTGAATTTGAAAGCACCCATCCTGAGAAAATCCTGACACTTGTCCAGGAATACAATGGGATCAATTTTATAGAAACAAAAGAGGAAATCTATTTGAGGATGTTGGTCAATTCTTCTTTTGGAATCATACTCAAAAAGGAACTATCTACAGAAGAGGACTTGGATGACCTGATTGCCAAAGCACAATTTTTCAAGGATTTTGGTGTGGTCTTGCACCTCGTGTCCAATAGTTTGGATTTGGATAGTTCTATCATTGAAAAACTGAAAACTTTAGCTTCTTCGGTGGATGTATTGCTTGGTTTTGGGATTGAACCTGACACAATTGGGGAAATAATAGAAGATACAGGCATCAAAGGAATTGCCCTTGAAGGTGGGGAAGAAATCAAACCGGGCCTTAAGGATTTTGACCAGTTGGCGGAGATATTGGAAGTTCTTGAGATCGAAGAATAAATAGAATTGGAATAGAAAAATGCTAGAGAAAGAGAAAATCACCAGTGACTTCATGGACATTCAGGACCACATCTGTAAGGAACTGGAAATAGAGGACGGCAAAGGGAAATTCCAGGAAGACAAGTGGACAAGGGCAGAAGGCGGAGGAGGTAGGACTCGTATCTTCCAAAATGGCAATGTCATAGAAAAAGGCGGGGTGGCATTCTCCGCTGTAGAAGGTCCCACACCGGACAAAATCCTTCAAAAGCTCAATCTGGAAAAGGCGGATTTTTATGCCACAGGCGTATCTATTGTCATTCATCCCGAAAGCCCAATGGTGCCGATCATCCATATGAACATCCGGTATTTTGAAATGAGCAATGGCGTGAGATGGTTTGGGGGAGGAATTGACCTTACCCCTCATTATGTGGACATCGAAGACGCAAGGTACTTTCACCAAGAGGTAAAGGCCACCTGCGATCAATCTAATCTAGACTACTACCCAAAATTCAAAAAGTGGGCAGATGATTATTTTTTTATCAAACACAGGAATGAAACAAGAGGAATCGGCGGCATTTTCTTCGACAGACTGACCAGCCATGATGCCAAAGAGATGGATTCAGTGTTTGGGTTTGTGAAATCTGTCGGGTACCTTTTTCCAAAAGTCTACCGCCACTTGATGGCCAAAAACAAATCTTTGCCCTACGGAGAAAATGAGAAAAAATGGCAGGCACTCCGTCGCGGAAGGTATGTTGAATTTAACCTGGTGTGGGATGCAGGCACCAAATTCGGACTCGATACCAATGGGAGAACGGAAAGCATCCTGATGAGTATGCCTCCCATGGCCAATTGGGAATACATGCATCAGCCCTCTACGGGCTCAAAAGAAGCGTTCACCCTCGACCATCTGAAAAAAGAGATTGATTGGGTCAGTATATAAAAATTGGTTAATGGTTATTGGGTTATTGAAACATGCTAGAAAAAATCAGTGAATGGGATCAGGCTCTTTTTTTGTGGTTAAACCAATACCACTCGGATTTTCTGGATCCTGTCATGTACTTTTTGACCCAAACTTATCCTTGGATTCCGCTGTATATTTTCTTGATTTTTTTGGTCGCTAAGGCCCACGGCAAACAGGGTTGGTGGGTAATCTTGGGCGTGTTGCTTGCGGTCATGCTTGCAGACCAAATCACATCAGCATTGATGAAACCTTTTTTCGAAAGACTAAGGCCATGCCATGAAGTTTTGTTGAATGGCATGATCCACAATTATGGCAAATGCGGGGGCATGTACGGCTTTGCTTCCTCCCATGCAGCCAATAGTTTTGCCATAGCGACTGCCATGTATTTTGGGCTTTCCTTTAAATTTCCTGCCATAAAATGGCTATTCCTTTGGGCGGTGTTTTTTTCGTACACAAGGATTTACCTTGGTGTACACTATCCGGGAGATGTAGCTGTCGGAGGCTTGGTGGGGGTTGTCAGTGGCATTACAGGATATCACCTTTTTCAATACATCTACCATTTTGTGAAGACAAAATGGAAAATAGAAAAAATCAAAACTGACTGAATCAGTCTGCGTAACCTCTGATGATTCTTTGGATGTATTTGCCAATTATATCAAACTCAAGGTTTACCTCATCTCCAACTTTCAGTTCATGGAAGTTGGTATGCTCATAGGTATAGGGGATAATGGCCACAGAAAATTTCCCGTTTTTAGAATTGAAGCAGGTCAGGCTAGTACCATTTACCGTAATGGAACCCTTCTCAACTGTTACATTTCCGGTGTGGGGATCAAAAGAGAAATCAAAAATCCACGAACCATCCTGTTCGGCAATCCCACCTACTTTTCCGACCTGATCGACATGACCCTGGACTATATGTCCATCAAACCTGCCGTTGGAAGGCATGCAGCGTTCCAAGTTTATTTTTTTACCAATGGCCCAAGATTTAAGGTTGGTTTTTTTCAGGGTCTCATCTATCGCAGTTACACTGTAGGTATTTCCTTCTACCGCAACCACAGTCAGACAGACGCCATTATGGGAAACAGACTGATCTACTTTGAGTTGAGCGGTAATCGGTGATGAAATATCAAACCTGACATTGGTTCCTTCTTTGGTGAGTCCGGTGACTGTTCCCAATGTCTCAATAATTCCTGTAAACATATTTTAAATTCAAGTGGTCAATATTTCAGACAATAAGCTTCAAAGCAATGAAATCGGTTCAAATTAAGCCAATTTATCCCTTAACTTCGCATCGTTTACAAAAGTTTCCCATTACCATCCACCCATGTTAAAATTAGAGGATAGCTACCGCCATAAAGGTCAGCGAAAAGAATTGGTAAAAATCATCCGACAAAAAGGAATCAAAGACGAGGCTGTTTTGAATGCCATCAACACCCTTCCAAGGCATTTTTTCTTTGATTCAGCATTAGACTCCCACGCCTACGAAGACAAGGCATTCCCTATCGGGGAAGGTCAGACGATATCCCAACCATACACTGTCGCCTTCCAAACCGAATTGCTCAAAATCAAACCGGGTGACAAAGTGTTGGAAATCGGCACAGGGTCAGGGTATCAGGGTGCTATCCTGCATTTGTTGGGAGCGGAGGTGCATACCATAGAATACCAGAAGAAGCTTTTTGACCGGACCAAAAAGTTTATGGCCAAATTGGGAATCCACTTGCATTTTTACTTTGGGGATGGCTCCAAAGGCATTCCTGAACAAGCCCCTTACGACAAAATTCTGGTGACAGCCGGCGCACCTGTTGTCCCAAATTCCTTATTGAAGCAATTGAAAGTGGGTGGGATTTTGGTGATCCCGGTAGGTGACCGCAAGTCACAGAAAATGATGAAACTCACCAAAATCACCGAAACAAAAATCGAACAGGAGGAATTTGACAACTTTGCATTTGTACCTCTCTTGGGAATGGAAGGATGGAAATAACCAAATTTTATACTGAATTCAACCCCTTAATTTTTCATTGAAAGAAAAACGTTTTGTATTTTTACAAAAAAATTAACTTTTATGCCAAAACAGAAACCTGTTAAGCTGTCTGAAGTGATTATGACGGAAATGGTATTGCCAAACGATACCAATACCCTTCACAACCTCATGGGCGGAAAATTGATGCATTGGATGGATATTGTAGCGGCAATTGCTGCGCAAAAGCATTCCAACAGAATCGTAGTTACAGCTTCTGCAGACAGCATTTCTTTTAAGCACCCCATCCCGCTAGGCAATGTAGTGACCCTAAAGTCACGCGTAACGAGGGCTTTCAATTCTTCCATTGAAGTATTCATCGAGGTTTGGGCAGAAGATATTCCTGCCAACAAAAAGATCCTGACGCACAGGGCATTTTTCACCTTTGTGGCAGTAGACCAAAACGGCCGTCCAATAGAAGTGCCTGAAGCCATCCCTGAGACACCCGAGGAAAAAGAATTGTATGAAGGAGCATTGAGAAGAAGGCAGCTGAGGTTGGTACTCGCAAAAAGAATGGACCCAAAAGATGCCGTTGAACTCAAATCGATATTTGGCTTTGAGGAGAATAAAGGCAGTGAGTAGGAATATCTAGGAGTAAGGGCAAGTTGAAAAAGTTGTATTTGCTACAATTGGTTTAACCGTTTTGGTGTCAGAAAGTCTTTTTACGACCATCCTTTCGGTCGTTTTGTTCTCCATATCCGGTCCTAACATCCATTCACTTACTTCTTTCCAGTTATCCCCTTAAATTTCCGCTTTTTACATCCCTATCTTTCAAATTCCGTTTTGCAATCCCCCTTTTTTTAATCAATTTAGGCACATGGAAAATATGACTATCCACGAATTGGGAATGATTTTGGATAATGAAATTTATGTCCTTCCGGAAGAAAAAAACCAACTCCTTACTTTTGTGACACCTCCAAAATTGGAAGAAAACTCCTTGTATCAAGAAGAGGAATTTGGGGAGGAACCTGTGCATTTGGAATATGAAGGAGGCTTCGAAAAAGGGATTTTAGTGATCTATGAAGGCAAATCCCTGGAAAGCAGCCTTTCTGATTATTTGTTCAAGATTTTGGGAGCTGTATCTTGTTCCCTGAAAGACATTGCTTTGGCGAATTCTGAAGATACCGAATTGACCACCATGTCCTCCATCACTGCCCTGAATCCCAATAAGATCATCGTATTTGGAAAAGTCAGACATGAAATCATGATGTCCGTCAAAAAAACGTATGAAGTACACCAAGAGGATGAAATCGAATACCTCTTTGCAGATGATTTAAAGCAGATCTCTGAAAGCCTCGACCTCCGCAAAGCCCTTTGGAAAGAGCTGCAGGTCTTGTTCAACATCACAAAAAAATAGAAATGAAAACGATAGAAGAAAAAGCCAAATGGCTGAAGCGGTTTAGGTTGATCAGTATCCTCGAAGGCTTGTCTTTTCTGATTTTGCTGTTTATTGCCATGCCATTAAAGTATATGATGGACATTCCTTTGGCAGTGACTTATGTCGGTTGGGTGCATGGGTTGCTATTTGTCGTATATATCTATGTTGTATTTCCGACTGCACACAAACTGGAATGGAATTTTGGTAAAACATTTTTCGCACTGGTTGTTTCTATTCTCCCTTTTGGACCCTTCATTTTTGACAAAAACCTAACCAAGGAAGAAAAAGAAATGGTCCAATCTTGACATCCCGCCTTATGGCCCTGATCAGCAAAAAGAAAATCATCTATCCCATTTCTGCCAAATTGAGGGTTTTCCTCCAAACCTACGGGCGGGAGGTGGATTTCCCGATCCAGTACAATGACCTTTTGAGGTATAGCACTTCCATAGCGCTTTATGATTCCAAGGGAAAAGACACCTTGTGGGAAACGGTTTTTTTTGCCGAATCTGACAGGGCAGAAATCCATTACAATGTCAAAAAAATATATTCCATTCTCAAGGCTCAAGGTGACATGTCTGTCATGGAGCACTTGTATGTGGACAGGGTAGACCTTTGCGTTTATGGCAATACCAAGCCTTTTAGGGTTCGGATCGTCAACAGGATCAATGATAACTTCGATTACTTTTATGTAAAAAATGCGGACGCTTCAAGGATTTATGGATTGGAGCTGGAACACCTCCTCTCCCCTAACCGCATCAATTATCTGGTACATCAGAACACCCTGATAGAAGAACATATTGCCGGAATTCCCGGGGAGCAGTTTATGAAACAGTATATCAATGAAAGTATTCAGAATCCAATCCGGTTGGCAAAGGAATTTGTGAAATTCAATGAAAGGTGTTTTGTAAGGCTTCTTGGAGACATGCATTCCTCAAATTTTGTGGTAGATATCACCCCTGATTTTGAGGAAACACATTATAGGATCCGCGCAATTGACTTTGACCAACAATCCTATGAAGGCAAAAAATCAATCTATTTGCCTCAATATTTCAAACAAAACAATAGCCTGATCCAGATGGGAATCAAGCACATCACTCCTGAATCAATGGCGCAATACCAAAGAGAGGAGCGTGCCCTTATTGCAAACAGGCTGAAAAGCTCCCAAAAAGAAATGGAGGATTTGTTGGACACTATGGAGTCAGACACCATTTCGACTCCTGAAAATACCGAGTCACTGAAACAGGAACTGGCAAAACACTATAAAAATCCAAGATTTTTGGAATGTAAAAACATGGGAAACATCCTCCGACTTAGCCTGGATCAGGTAGTGAAAAAATGATTTGAGCGCCTTATCATAATACTTAGTACTTGATACTTTTCACCTCTTACCTCTCACTTCTTACCTTTTTCACTTGATACTTGATACTTTTCACCTCTCACTAATCTCCTCTCAATAGAACTTAACCGCACATTCCGGGTTCAGTTTTTTGAAGGCATCAACTGCCCTTTGGTTGAGACGGGTATTGAAACAGTTCAATTCTTTAAGATTAATCCCTTGTACAGGCTTTAAGGATTTTACATTGGTACCACCGATATCCAATTTTTCCAGATTGGAAAGTGTCTCCAAGCCCCTCAAAACAGTGATATTGGTTCCTGTAAGCACCAGGGTTTTAAGCCCGGTCAGCTGACCCAATGGCCTCAGGTCCTCGATTGCGGTATAAGACAAATCAAGCGATGTGAGGTTTGTCAAAACAGGAAGAACCAATAAATCGGCAACGGGAGCATGAGAGATTTTCAATTCTTCCAATAATTTCAGTTCACTCAAACCTGAGATGTCCGTCATCGGAACATTTGAAATAGACAGTTTTCTTAAATTGACAAAAACGGAAAGTGCCTGCAAACTTGAGATTTGAAAGTTATCTACATTCAATTCGGGTTGTGCGGTCCAGCGATGCAAAGTTTCAGGGGCAGGATCTGAATTGTCTTTTCCATAAGCTTTTTTCAATGCTGACTTCCAGGCATCATCTATAGAATCCCACCATTGCTCAAGAAGGGCAGACCTATAGATAATATTGATTTTAGGATTGGTTGCTAGAAAATCAGGAATTTCGGCAGCGTCTATTTCTGAATTGTCAAGGTTCAGGTAGGTCAGTTTTGGGAGATTTTTCAACATCCCAAAACCCGTCACCGGGCTATCCCTGAGATCAATGCTTGTGAGATTGTCCAATCCGGTCAAAGGCTGAAGGTCTTTTACTTTTGTGTTTTTACCCGAAATGATTTCTAGGGTTTTCACTTCTGCCAAAGGAAGCAAGTCAGTAACCTCATTGTCATCAAAAGCCAAATAATTGATATTCTTAAATTTCAAAACAGGATTCAGCGTGGTGATGCCGGTACCGGACACATTCAAAGAATCATTTCCCAAAGTACTTATAAGGTCTTCTATCGTAGGTGAAGGAATGCCAAGACTAGGGTTTACAGCTATCAAAGCCTCTTTCCATTCCTGCGACAACCCGGACCACCACGACTGCAAGGTTTCGACATGGTGTATCAGCAATACATTCCTGTTGTTTCTGGCAAACTCTTCTGCACTTTCTACCGAGATTTCAGTAAGGTCAGCATAAAGCAATTTCAGGTTGGGCCTATTATCCAAAGGAGCAATGTTCGAAACGGCCGTGCTGTTGATATTGACCATCCTGAGGGAAGGAATACCGGCCAAAGGAGTCAAATCTACAATGTTGGTTTGACTTAAATTGACCACCTCCAAGCCTGAAAGCCCTGCCATCAGGTCAAGATTAGAAAGATTGTTCCCACTCACATTGAGGTATTTCAGGCTTTTAAGTTCCTGAATATCCTCCATACTTGAGAAACTGCTGTTGTTCAGTTCAAGTCTGGTAAGAGCCTGCATCGAATTCAAAACGCTGTAGGAAATAACCGGCGTATTGACAGCCTTCAGGGTATGAAGGTTCTTCAGGTTACCGAGTTCACTGATATCTTCGATAAGCGTATTGGAAATGTCAAGAAATTCCAGTTTGTCAGAGTATTTGATAAACTGGATGTCCTTTGTAGGTGTATTTGAAATATTAAGGTGACTCAGGAAAGTGACATTGCTGATCGGATTCAGCACTTCTACCTTTGTATTGCTGATGTCTATATACTTCAGGTCTCTGAGCGCCTCGATCGGTGAAAGCTCTGTGAGGTATTCATTGCCTGAAAAATCAATGGAGTCAATCGCACTGATTTTGTAAAGTTGGTCAACTGTGATTGAATCCTCATCCGCTATGCCGATTTTACTTCTGAAATAGGATTCCCAAGTGTAGGATAATGTAGCCCACCATTCTTTCAGTTCCTCATCCCGGCTTAATTTGGTGGTGTAGACGCTCGCAATCTTCAATTCATTAGACTTTTTGTCTACATTGACTTCTATAAACCTGGGTTTGGTATTGGTGATTTTTTCTTTGTTGAGGCCTGTTGCAGTCAAGGTTCTGTCCATGGAAACTAAAAATGACAACTCGCCATTTTCTCTCAAAAACGGTTTGGTCTCACGGATCTTAAATTTAAAACTCGCTTCATTGAAAAAAAACTCAATGTCTTTGAGGTAGGCGGTAACATCTTTGTTGGTAATTACTTTCCTGTCAAGCAGTAGGTCATCCTCTACCTGGACTTTGCCGTCCCTGAATATCTTTTTATAACTCTCCCTGATGATTACATCCTTATCACGGGCAGGAGTATCCTTGCTTCCAAGTGTATTCAAAAAAAACTCCAAAAACTGTACCTGATCCTCCACTTTTTGGGTAAGATCTTTTAAATCTGCTTTAGAATAACCTCCCAAATCTTGTGAAAACCCTGAAAGGGAATTTCCCAAAAAAAGCAGAATAAAAAGAATAAGTTGTCTATTTCTGGTCATAAATAAAGTCTAATATAGTCTCTTTGTCGCCGGGTTTCAATTTTACCAAATCTCCTATCAGCCATCCTGTATTGAATCCGGGCCTGTTGAACTGGTCCAATTCAAAATACCAATTGTCAATCTGGAAGAAATGAAACTTTACATCAGAGATGGTTTCAAATTTGATGCTACCTTTTTTTAGTTCATATAAAAACAAGGTAAGGTAATCAGGAACATACTCCTTGGGGGTATATGATTCCGGTGTGTCAGAGTTTTCAAATGCTTTGCGAAGGTTCATAAAACCAAGCTCATGGCTCAAAGGGTGGATAAAACTTTTGTCCGTCCCGCTTGGCTTATTGAAAATATCTTTGAAAGGCTGGAAGGTTACTTTATCTATAACCCATTCATATCCCAATCCTTCAGGCTGGATCTTTAGAAACAGGGTCACATTTTCACTTCTGCCCTTGTATTGGAAAACTGCCAATACTTCCGCAAACCACTCGCCTTCATGAAAACTCAAAAATTGGGGCTGTGATTCTGAAAGTACATCTTTCATAAACTCGGTTTTCATCTGGCCTGAAATCCCCGAGGTTTCATTGTCAAAAAGAATACTGATAAATTTTCCTCTTAATTCCCTGTCTCTGAACAAGGCATCGCCCGAATAATATCTTTTGCTGCCATCTTGGCTTTCTTCGGCGTTGAATCTTCTTAAAAATTGATTGACCTGCTTGGTCGAAGCGGCAAATCTGCCATCATCCTTGGGGGAACCGGGGCTGAACAAGCCCTGCCCCGGTGCCATTCCAAAGGAAGTAATCAATAATGTTATTACAATAATTATTTTTCTCATGCAGCGGTTTCAGTCACGCGGATATCTCCAAGCATCACATCCCAAAACTCGATTGTCCTACCTGCGATCTGTGTTTGCTTTTTCTCAACATAGATCGTGATATCTTTTTTGGTCGTGTCTCTGTAGTTCAGGCCTGTTTCGATAGAAGTACCTTCAAATCTTTGGTAAACAGTGATAACACCTACATAACGTCCATCAGGCTGTCTTTCAAGATCACTGATATAGTGAATATCATACCAGGTGATATTGACACGGTCGTAATTCAAAGCCATCAATCTTTCGAAATAGTTTCTGACTTTGTAGTAGGCGATCTCTTTGCGGTTCAATGAGGATACGCCCATCTCAGCTTCAGGAGCAAATAGCTCTTCAGCCCTGTCCATAACGCGGTTGGCCTCTGAGAATTGTGTTTCCTTGCTGCCAATGATGCTGATATATTTACTAAGATCCTTCACTTTTTCCAAAGCCAGGGAATCTATTGCCTGCTTTCTTGCAGGGCTGATGTTGTCAGTTTGAGCCAACGTAACGGTCGCTGAAGCAAAAAAGAGCATCAGGAAAAGAGGGATATATTTTTTCATTATTGAATGATTTTTCGGTGAATATTATTTTTTACGACGCAATTCCAATTCAGAAACTTTTCCGTTACCATCAAGTCTGATATCAGAAATGAAGTTCAGGTTTTTCTTGGTGTCCTTCAGATAGTTAAGGTATTTTTCTATCGTGGTTGGCTCATCGTAATCTTTGATACCGTTTGCCTCATGGATTACAATCAATACCGGAGTGGAAGGATTGGAAAACATTCCTTTTGCATCTTGGATAGAACTGTTAGCAGCGTCTAGGTTGGAAGAACCTGCAATGCTATTGAAATAATTTTCAAGTTTGCTGACCGCAACTTCTTCTGCTGAAGGACCTGCGGGTGGCGGTGGTGGAGGTGTTGGCTTCACTTCCTCAACCGGAGCCGGTTCAGGCGCAGCGACTACTTTCTTTTTTCCTTTGCAAGCTCCAAGGGCAAGCAAACCAAACAAGGCAATGGTAAGTACCCTGCTTAGCGTTGATTTGGCGGTTCTTTTTTTCATGTTTAGTTAATTGATTAGTTTAATAAATTTAAATGATTTGGGAAATTAGCTTTGCTTTTTCAAACAATCTTGAAAGCAGATTTTTTGATTTTACACGATAAATTTTGTAGTCTTCTTGCAAAAAACGACATTTTTTAACCGCGTACAAATCTAATTGAAAATTCCTTTTTTTATCAAGATAGATAGTATAGTCGGTAAAAAATCTTAAATAAGCCGACTGACCCTCATGTACAATAACTATCCTGCGGAAAAATTACCTGTTTTACTCAAATATTTCTTTCAGTTTGTTTTCCAGACTAGCCCCACGAAGGTCTTTTCCGACAATCTTGCCTTCAGGATCGAGAAGGTATGTTGCGGGGATGGCATTGATCTGATATGTTGCAGCTGCTTCTGAATTGAAATATTTCAAATCTGAGACATGTGTCCACGTCAAATTATCATCTGCAATTGCTTTGACCCAAGCTTCTTTGGTCCTGTCCAAAGACACGCCGAAAACTTCAAATCCCTGTTCTTTGTATTGGTTGTAAAGGCGGACCACATTTGGGTTTTCCTCCCTGCAGGGCCTGCACCAAGCTGCCCAAAAATCTATCAGGACATACTTTCCTTTCAGATCTGAAAGTTTGATCAGCTCTCCATTGGGATTGGGAAGTGAGATCTCGGGAGCAACTTGTCCTATAGACAGCGCCCGCATATCATCAAGCTGATTCAAAAGAGAGGTAATCATCTTGGTGTTGGGGTATTTTTCATCCAAACCTTTCACCAATTCATCAATAAACTGGAAATCATTTTTGATGTTCAGCATGGCTATTCCGGCCATGGAAGCAAAACTATCCTTCATACCCTCTATGACAACTTTCACTTTTTGGCTTTGGGTATCTTCGAGATTCATGGCTGTGGTCTGAATAGACTTGATAGCCTCCTGATCTCTTTTGCTCATGGCTTCAAAGTAAGCTGTATTCAGATCATTGACGGTTTTTTGATAATCAGTGAGTAGCGCTTCTATTTTTTGGAGGTTTTGAGAATCTTCCGACCCTTCTACCTTGAGGCTTGCTTCATCATTGAAATCATAGGATACCTGCACATCCTCAGCGTAAAGCGCGAGCTTGACAATTTTTTGATTCATAAAATGTAATTCAAAAAATCCCGGACCTTCAAGACTGAGGTCATACTCAAAATCGCCCCCCGAACCCATTGGAATTTCGCTAATGATCTCGGTGCTTTGGTCTACAAATTTATATATCTCTATTTTTCCTTCAGGAGCGTTTTTAACTTCTCCTGACACTTTCACGGTACCGTCAAATTCCTGCTTCCCAATTTTGCTGCAGGATACGACTACAAGAACCGTCAACAGGGCAAAGAAATTTATGAATAGCTTCTTCATATTAATTTTCAAGTATTTCAGTCAATAATTTTGTGGCAACTTTTGGATCCGCTTTGCCTTGGGATTTTTTCATCACCTGACCCATAAACATGGCCATCAAGCCTTTTTTCCCGGAACGGTATTCAACTACCTTGGCTGCATTTTCTGACAAAACTGTCTCTATGATCGGCATCAAGGAGCCTTCATCACTTTCTTGGATGAGATTTAGATCCTGCGCGATTTCAATAGGACGTTTGGTTTTGCTAAGCAACATTTCAGGATATACTTTCTGTGAGGCGACTGAAAAACTAATCTTTCCTTCGTCAATGATACCGATGAGTTCAGCAAGACTTTTGGCTGAAATGGGGAAATCAGAAATATGAAGGGTAAGCTCATTCAGGTAGGATTTCACAGGTCCCATTACCCAATTGGCGGCACCTTTATAATTTTTGGTAAATAGGCAAACCTCCTCGTAATAGAGTGCTATTTCTTTGCTGTCAGTCAACACTCCGGCATCATATTCCGAAAGACCGTATTGGTTGATAAACTTATGGTGCAATTCACGGGGGAGTGCCGGCATGGAAGCCTTGACACTTTCAAGCCATTCTTCTGATACGATAACAGGACTAAGGTCAGGCTCAGGAAAATACCGGTAATCATTAAGGTCTTCCTTGGTCCGCATACTGGCAGTCAGGCCTGTCGCCGCATCGAAAGTCCTTGTCTCTGAAATGATTTCAATATTGGCCTCTGCCATTTCCACCTGACGCTCAAACTCGTGCTCAATCGCCCGAACGACATTTCTGAAGGAATTCATGTTTTTGACCTCCACCTTTTTGCCATATTCAGTGGAGCCTTTTAGCATTACAGATACGTTGGCATCGCAGCGCAAAGAACCTTCTTCCATATTCCCATCGCATATATCAAGGTACCTGACGAGCTTTTTGATCTCTACCAGATAGGCATAAGCCTCATCCGAGGAGCGCATATCCGGCTCTGATACGATTTCAATCAACGGAACTCCGGCTCTGTTGAAATCCACCAATGTATCCACTTCACCTGCAAGGTGCATGGACTTTCCGGCATCTTCCTCCATGTGGATTCTGGTAAGAGCAACTGTTTTTTTGCTGCCATCAGGCATAGTGATGGGAACAATTCCTCCAACACAGATGGGGTTTTTATCCTGAGTGATCTGATATCCTTTTGGTAGGTCAGGATAGAAATAATTTTTCCTTGCAAAAATATTATGCCTCGTGATTTCGCAATCACAGGCCAAACCCATCTTGATGGCAAATTCCACAGCCTTTCTGTTCACCTTGGGAAGGGTTCCCGGATGACCAAGGGTAATGACTGAAATATGTGTATTGGGTAGATTTCCATATTCTGTGGAATCAGAAGTGTACATCTTACTCTGTGTCAGCAACTGGGCATGTACTTCCAGTCCAATGACCAATTCATATTTGTTTTTTACTTCTGCAGAAAGCATCTTTTCTTTTTTATTCTGTATTACAATCGCCCTAAAATTGGATTCAAAATAGCCTAAAACCAAATTTGGAGCCTCATATTCTATTATATCTTACCCAGAAGCAACTTGGCTTTGACCAAAACCGACGGCAATCCTGCAAGATTTTTACCACCCGCAGTAGCAAAGAAAAGTTGTCCCCCTCCTCCTCCATCGATTTCTTTTGCCAGTTCCCTCACCAATAATCCTGCATTCAGTGACTTTTCAGTGATGAGATTGTCAGAGATCAAAACAGCTACTTGAGGTTTACCGTCGATTTCAGCCGCCAAAATTGCGATGACATTGTCAACCTCATTTTTAAGCTCAAAAGCCAGTTTCTTCAAAGCATCTGCCGAAGGCATGGATATCTGTGCAATGATCTGATTCGTTCCTCCTACCTGCTCAATTGCTCTGATCAAATCTCCCTTTAGTGCTCCCGCCTGTTGGGTATGAAGTGCTTCCAGTTCTTTTCTCAAGTCATTGCGTTCCTGAATAAGTGCCTCAATGGACTTTTTGACATCCCGGGGATTCTTCAGCAATTCCTGAATTTCCTTTACCAATTGGAACTGATCGTTGACATAAGCCTCCGCAGCTTCAGCAGTAATCGCTTCTATCCTTCTCACACCGGCCGAAATGGACCCTTCTGAAATGATTTTGAACAAACCGATCACACCTGTGGATGATACGTGTGTACCGCCGCAGAGTTCCACAGAAAAATTCCTGTCAAAAGTAATTACCCTTACAAATTCTCCATATTTCTCTCCAAATAAGGCTGTTGCCCCTTGGTTTTTTGCCTCTGCAATAGGCACATTTCTCTGCTCGTTGAGCGCAATATTTTCCCTGATTTTTGTATTCACAATGCTTTCCACTTGGGATATTTCTTCCTCTGTGAGCTTCGCAAAATGGGAAAAGTCGAAACGGAGGATTTCCTCATTGACCAATGATCCTTTTTGCTGCACATGGTCTCCCAAGACTTGCTTGAGGGCTGCATGCAACAAATGGGTGGCAGTGTGGTTGTTCATACTCAATTTCCGCTTTTCTCCATTGACTCTAGAAGAGAAAACCGCCTCAGGTTTGGCAGGAAGCCTGTCCACAAAATGGACGATCAGGTCATTTTCTTTTTTAGTATCAAGGACTTGGATGCTTTCGATGTCAGATTGCAAGAAACCCTGATCTCCTACCTGTCCACCGCTTTCGGCATAGAATGGCGTCCTGTCCAAGACCAGTTGGAACCTGTCTCCTTTTTTATCCTTGATCTGCCTGTATTTGACAATCCTGCTTTGGGATTCCAGATAATCATAACCTATAAATTCCACACCCTCATCTTCTCCAACCATAACCCAATCGCCGGTTTCCTGCTCTGCAGCAGCCCTTGACCTGGTTTTTTGCTTTTCCATCTCGACCGCAAAACCTTTCTCATCTACCGAGAGGCCATTTTCCCGCGCAATCAAAGAAGTTAGGTCAAGCGGAAATCCAAAAGTATCATACAATTCAAAAGCGACTTTTCCGTCAATGGTTTTTTGACCTGAGGCCGCCATTTCTTCTTTGATCTGATCCAGTTTCTTCAATCCATTGTCCAAAGTCCTGAGGAAAGAGTTTTCCTCTTCCATGATGACCTTGGCTATAAAATCCTGCTGTGCGGCTACTTCAGGGAAAATATCCCCAAAAGTCTCTGCTAGCAAAGGAAGTAATTCATATAAAAACGGTTTCTGGAAGCCAAGGAAAGTATACCCATACCTTACTGCCCTTCTCAAAATCCTCCGGATGACATATCCTGCCTTGTTATTCGATGGCAACTGACCATCTGCAATGGTAAACGATATGGCCCGGATATGGTCCACAATCACCCGCATGGCAATGTCGATCTTTTCATCCTTCCCATATTCCTTTCCGGATTTGGTAGCTACCGCCTGAATAAATGGCGTAAAGACGTCCGTATCGTAATTGGAAGATTTATTTTGAATGGCTCTCACAAGTCTTTCAAAACCCATTCCCGTGTCCACATGCTTGGCAGGGAGTTCTTTCAGACTTCCGTCCGAAACCCTGTTGAACTGCATGAAAACCAAGTTCCAGATTTCAATGACCTGAGGATGGTCATTGTTGACAAGTTCGTAACCGTTTACTTTTTGTCTTTCTTCCTCTGACCTGAGGTCAACATGGATTTCAGAACATGGACCACAGGGACCTGTATCCCCCATTTCCCAAAAATTATCTTTCTTGCTGCCAAAAATAATCCTGCTCTCAGGAAGGATTCCACTCCAGATTTGGAAAGCCTCCATGTCTTTTTCGAGTTTGTCTCCGGCATCACCTCCAAAAACCGAAACATAGAGCCTGTCTTTTGGCAATTGATACACTACAGTCAACAATTCCCAGGCCCATTCGATCGCTTCTTTTTTGAAATAGTCACCAAATGACCAGTTGCCCAACATCTCAAACATGGTATGGTGGTAGGTATCCACTCCCACTTCTTCGAGGTCATTGTGCTTACCCGAAACCCGCAGACATTTTTGGCTGTTGGCCACCCTCAAGAATTTGGGATCTTCATTTCCCAAAAAATAATCCTTGAACTGATTCATACCGGCATTGGTAAACATCAGGGTGGGATCGTTTTTGACCACTATCGGCGAGGAAGGGACATACTGGTGTTTTTTGGACTCAAAAAATTCAATAAATAAATTTCTGATTTCTTTGGCTTTCATCTAACCTATTGACTATTTTCGGATTATCTATTTTATTTCATACATTTGTGGTCCCCCTTCCGCAATCACCCATCATCCACAGGGGCACAAAATTAGAATATTTACCTCGCAATCCGTAATGAGTAGAATAAAATATTACTACGACCCTAAAACCTGCAAGTACGAGCGCTACAAGCGAAGCAATTGGGATTTTGCCCTCAATTCCCTGGGTTTCTTCTCCCTTGCCTCGGTTATTGCAGTCATCATGCTGCTTTCATTCAACTATTTTTTTGAAAGCCCAAAAGAGCTGATGCTTAAAAAAGAGAACAAAGAACTCACCCTGTATTACCAACTCCTCGAAGAGGAAGTCACCAAGCTCAACCACATGATGGGAGACCTGCAGCAGCGGGATGACAACCTTTACCGGATCATCTTTGAAACCGAACCTATCCCGGGGGAAATGCGGAATGCCGGGGTCGGAGGCTCTGACAGGTACAAAGAAATCAAAGAAAAAGGCCTGAAACAGGAAGATCTCGTCGTCTCACTTTCCCAAAAAGTGGATGCCCTAAAACGTCAAATGTACGTGCAATCTGTCAGTTACGACGAAGTGACTGACATGGCACAAAAAAAAGAAGAATATTGGGCCTCTGTCCCTGCCATCCAACCTATCCTGAATGAGAGCCTGAATATGCTCGCCTCAGGGTATGGCATGCGGATCCATCCTATCCTGAAAGTGCGGAAAATGCACAAAGGCGTGGATTTTGCCGCACCAAAAGGAACGCCAATTTATGCCACAGGTGATGGTGTAGTGTTATCTGTCAAAACTGTTTTTGGGGGATATGGAAAACATATTGAAATAGATCATGGGTTCGGCTTTGTCACACGATATGCCCACATGAATGAATTCAAAGTCAGAAGAGGTCAGAAAATCAAAAGAGGTGACCTGATCGGGACAGTCGGCAACACAGGTTCCTCCACCGCTCCACATGTTCATTATGAAATATTGAAAGACGGGAAGTTTGTCAATCCTGTGAACTATTTCTTCAAAGACCTTACTCCGGAAGAATTTGATAAAATACTGGAATTGTCAGGTAGAGAAAACCAATCCTTGAGTTAAGCCTAGGTGGTTATCAGATTCTTTGCAAGTAGACCAATATTCTAATTCAGTCGAGACGCCTGCCTGCCGGTAGGCAGGGAAGTCCGAAGACGGATGTGAAAGAAAATTCAACATGCCGATAAGAATTTTATAGAACAACTATTTTGTTGGAATAGCAGCGTAGGTATATGCTTTGGAAAATGGATCCCGGTCAACGTATTTGATCGGGATTTTTTCTTTTATCAAATCAAAAAAAACTCCATGCATTTAGGCAATGATCCAGTAGATTGGATATCTATTTAAAATCCTGTCTCCAAACTGAAATGCCCGTTACTTCGGTCTTCCGACTTCGGTCTTCTGTCACGCTTGAAAAAAAACTGGGTTACTGGCAAGGAAGCTTATATCCATGAAATTCAAATTAAGCCAAAGAAAGCTTGTTGTATTTATTCCTGTATTCCAAAGGAGTAAGTCCGGTGATTTTTTTAAATGTTGACCGGAAAGCCTTGGTATCGGTATATCCTACATCAAACATGACTTCGGTGATATTTTTCCTGCTTCCTTCAAAACTGCGTTTTGCAGCTTCGATCTTTACCCTTTGGATATATTCCAGCACGGAGTTCCGGGTCGCCTGCTTAAACCTCCGCTCAAAACTCCTTCTTCCCAAAGCCACTCTTGCGGCCAAATCATCCACGCTGATCCGTTCTTCGATAAGGGATTCGATATATTCCTGGGCTTTCATGATCAATTCATCCTTGTGTTCCTTTTGCCCTTTAAACATCGAAAATGCGGATTGATTGTCCCTGTCAATGTCAATGGCAAAGTACTTGGCAGCCATGATCGCCGTTTCACGGTTGGTATATTTTTCTACCAGATGCAACAGGAGGTTCCAATAGGAATTGGCACCGCCACTGGAGTAAATCCCACTTTCTTCACTGACAATGCTGCCATCCTGAATGGTTATTGAAGGAAACATTTCATGGAACTCATTGGTAAAACCCCAATGGGTGGAACATTTTTTACCATCCAACAATCCGGTGGATGCCAACAAAAATGCCCCCACACACAGCGATGCTACTTCAGCCCCATTTTTATATTGGGTCTTCACCCAAGGAATCAAAGAACGGTTAGCTTCAATGGCCGTTTTCATATCCCCAAACAACGCCGGAATAATGACCAGATCGGTGCTTTCAACTTCTTCGATCAGGAAGTCAGGATAGATGGCATATTGGCCTTTGTTGAGTTTTATTTCACTTTTTGCCCCAACCAGCCTGACATCAAACAAAGCTTCTTGTCCGGACATGGACAAAAACTGATTGACAGCATTGAAACAATACTGCGGGTCCGCTATGGCCTGCATGACAGAATTTTCGGGTACAAGAATTGAAACTTTGATCATAATATAAAATTATATAAAACCAGTCGCAAATCACCCCCTGATTGTCGTTTTTACACATCAGATTCTGTTTGAATTCCATATAACTTTAACCCAATACAAAAACACCATAAACCAGAAACTATGAATACAACACCAAAAACAGTTATTTCGATAGCCGCTCTTGTTAAAGCCCCAATTGAAAAAGTATGGAAATGCTGGACAGAACCTGATCATATTATCCACTGGAATTTTGCATCAGATGATTGGCAATGCCCGAGCGCCGAAAATGACCTTCGGGTAGGTGGTAAATTTTCTTCGCGTATGGAAGCCAAAGACGGCAGTTTCGGCTTTGACTTTTGGGGAATTCATACCCACCTTACAGAATTTTCAAAGATTTCTTCCGAATTTGGAGATGGGAGGAAAATGACCGTCACTTTCGAATCCACCGACGAGGGAACAATTGTCAAAGAAGACTTTGAAGCCGAAGAAACCAATCCAATAGAACTTCAAAAAGGAGGTTGGCAAGCCATCCTTGACAACTTCAAAAAACATGTGGAGTCTCTAACCCAACCCAATAAGCTTCATTTTCAAGTAGAGATTCATGCACCGGTTTCAAAAGTCTTTCAAACCATGCTTGAAAGCAAAACCTATTCTGAATGGACCTCGGTTTTTAACCCGACATCCCGATTCGTGGGTTCATGGGACAAAGGTTCAAAAATTTTGTTTATCGGAAGCGATCAGGATGGAAATGAAGGCGGCATGGTAAGCAGGATCAAAGAAAACATCCAAAACAAATTTGTCTCTATCGAACATCTCGGAGTCCTGAATAACGGAAAGGAAATCACTTCCGGACCTGAAGTTGAAATCTGGGCAGGAGCTTTGGAAAATTATTCTTATGAGGAAAAAAACGGAAATACATTGCTTTCTGTGGACTTGGATTCCAATGAGGAGTTCAAATCATATTTCGAAGAAACCTACCCGAAGGCTTTAGAAAAACTAAAATCAATCTGCGAATCATAAATCAAACATTCCCTAAACCACAAAAACTATGGCAAGCGTAGGCACTTATCTCAACTTTCCCGACAATACCGAGGAAGCATTCAATTTTTATCAATCCATTTTTGGAGGTGAATTTATAGGGGGAATCTCACGGTTTGGAGATATGCCGCCTATGGAAGGCATGCCTCCGTTACCTGAAGCAGACAAAAACCTGGTCATGCATGTTGCCTTAGAGATTACAGGAGGTCATCTGTTGATGGGAACAGACGCACCTGTCTCGATGGGTTTCAAAGTCAATATGGGCAACAATGTCCATATCAACCTACAACCAGACACAAGGTCAGAGACAGAGAGACTGTTTAAAGCACTTTCGGTAGGAGGTGTGGTCACGATGGAACTTCAAGATGCTTTTTGGGGAGATTATTTTGGCAGTTGCGTGGACAAATTTGGGGTGAATTGGATGTTTGCCTGCACTGAAAAACCATAAGTCATCGCATTAGACTCTCCCATGCTCAAAACCTGTCCAAAAGGCCACCAATTCAATAATACCGGTAATTGCCCCGTATGTCAGGAATGTGAAAACGAAAGGAAACCGCGGATTGGTTGGCAGTCAAGGTTAAGCGCACCTGCAAGAAGGGCTCTTGAAACTCATGGTATCACGGACCTGTCAATTTTAGCCCAATATTCAGAAAGGGATATTCTCAAACTCCATGGAATCGGGCCTACAGCAATTCCTGTTCTTAAGGAATCGCTTTTGGAAGAAGGCTTGAATTTCAGAACCTTAAACAACCAAAATTCAAAGCCTAAACCTTGATTTTCAAATTCTCTTTTTTAATCAAAAATCCGTTTTCCTAAACCAACCCTTTATTTAGCGGGGTTTGTAAAGGAAAAAGTACCTCTTTAAAATTTGATAAAAATTGAAAGAAATAGAAGTATTCAAAACCAACATTCAAACCGAAAAAGAGGCCGCTGATTTGATTGCTATGATCCACATCTCTTTCATGGAAGTGAAGGCAAATTTCGATTTGGATGATTGTGACAGGATCTTGAGAGTGGAAGCCTGTAAGGAAATAATCTTGCAGGTTCCAATTTTATTCATGAAAATGGGGTATCAATGTTCGCCGTTACCGGATTGAAAAACAAGAAAAATGTATCAACCATGAATTCTAACCAATTAACAATAGCTTCAAATTTTTCACTCGGAAAGTTTGCTGAAGTTTATGATGACATGGCAGACAACATCCGATGGGAGATTGTAGGCCAACAAACTCTCGAGGGAAAAGAAAATGTTAAGGCCCATTGCCAAAATATCGCAGCTTATTTCCGATCGGTGACTACGGATTTCAATATTCACCAAACTGTTCAGGCTGATGGGAAAGTGGCAATCATCGGTTTGGGAGAATTTACCCGAGAAGGAATTATAATCTCCAAAATCTCCGCCTGCGATGTCTATCAATTTGATTTCGAAAATAAAATCAGGTCCATTGCCTCTTATTGCATCGAAGTCTCCAAACCCAAAAATCCATGAAAGCTAACCCTGAGAATCTTGTCCGGATTTACTTAGAAAATTTAGATCACCAACTTAAATCTGAAATCCTTAAAATCAGGGATTTGATTTTTAAAACAAATCCAAATCTTACCGAACAGATCAAATGGAATGCGCCTAGTTTTTGTTTGAACGGAGAAGACAAAATCACCTTCAACCTTCCGCCAAAAAAAGACAGCATCCAATTGGTCTTTCACCGAGGAGTCAAGAAAAAAGAATTGCCAGAAGAAAAACTGATCAATGACGATTCCGGATTACTGAAATGGGCTACAAATGACCGTGCTGTGATCAGATTTACCTCCATGCAGGAAATCCTGGAAAACGAAACCAAATTGCGGGAAGTCATCCTAAAATGGTTGGAAGTTGCTTAAAGCGGTATTTTTTTGAAAGAGAATATTTCTTTCAATCATTCCATCCTCCTGTTTTCATTAAATTAATTCTTTTACCATTTCCCTCCTCAAAAGGCGAAATACCTCAGCAATGGATGAGGCCATTGATAAAAAACCAGAATTCTCATCGAAAGCCCTGAAAGGGCAAAATAGCTCAGCGATGGGTGCAGCCCATCCATAGAAAAAGGTGTTTTTGGGTAAGCCCTGAAGGGGCGTGATAATTCAGGGATGGGTTAAAGCCCATCCTATATAATTCAGGTTTTTCCTAAAACCATGAAAAATAAAAATATTTGTGATCATCATAATTTAGAATTAACAGCCCTGAAAGGGCTTGATAACTTAGGGATGGGTGAAGCCCATCCGTAGAAAAACGAACAATCCTGGGAAGCCCTGAAAGGGCGAAATCAAAAAAATTCAATTTCCTGAACTTGGATCGTTACCTTCAAACACAATAAAAAAACGCAGCCTTTCCAGACTGCGTTTTTTCAATCAAAAATCAACGATCATTCATTTAAACAGCAGCGGAGCAAATTGGGTCAGGTAAACCCTCCAGTTTCTCCAGGTATGTCCACCTTCGGATTCGACGTAATCATATTTCATGCCCATCTTATCCAATTTTTCACGGTATTCCACATTGGCTTTATAGAGAAAATCGGTTTTGCCAATGGCAATCCAATACAACTTATATCCGTTTTTCATTTGGGTTGTCAAGGTGTTGTCAAAATCACTATAGACTTTTCCGGTGGCATCTTCACGCGGCATAATGGCCGCAGAAAACAAACCCATGTAATCAAAAGTATTGGGGAAAAACCTCGAAATATGCAAGGTGTGGAATCCTCCCATGGACAAACCTGCAATCGCCCTATTGGATTTGTCAGCTTTGACCCTATAGCTGCTTTCAACAAATTTGATAATATCCATAAATGAACCTTCATAACTGCCGTCCATCGTTCTAGGCGCCATAAACTGAGGTTTATAAAAACCTGCACTTCCTTCACCGGGAGCAGCATCCTGAGACACATTGCCATTTGGCATCACCACAATCATCGGCTTGGCTTTGCCTTGGGCAATCAGATTGTCCAAAATCTGGGCTGTCCTTCCCAAAGCTATCCAGGCTTCCTCGTCTCCTCCGGCACCATGAAGCAGATAAAGAACAGGATACTTCTCAGACGATGTTTCATATCCCGGGGGAGTGTAAATCGTTAGCCTTCTATCCATACCAAGCCCCGGAGAATCGTACCATCTGCGGGCAACCGTACCGTGGGGAACATCCTTCACCCTGTAATAATCCGCCTGACCTGCTCCCACTATTAGGATATTGGTCACTGAAGCTACATCTCGGATTAAGAAAGGATTATTGGGATCGGTGGTAGTAAAGCCATCTATGATAAATGAATATCCGTACAATTCAGGATTAAGGGGAGAAGTTTTATACTCCCAAACCCCATTTTCAACTTTAATAAGGTCGGCTTTCCCCGGCCCGTCCATTTGTCCAAATTGGGTTTCCATTTTTACCGTTGGCAAAAAGTCCCCTGTGATCTGAACAGATTTTGCGTCCGGAGCAAAAAGCCTGAACGTGACGGATTGGTCCTCGTGGATTTCGGGAGAAACGATCTGTTGCGCACGAAAGAGTGCTTCCTGTGCCTGTACCGAAAATGCCAACAGGAACAGAAATAAGAGGTTAATCAGGTTGTGTTTTTTCATAGTTGTTTTTCTATTGTCTCAAAATGTGAAAATAGAAGAAAGGATTATGATTTCCTATTCACAAAATAATCGATGGATATTTTCAAAAGAGGTTTTTTGGAAAAGAATGACTACTAGAGAAAATTTAAAGCCGGTAGTTTTCCTTTTTACTATTCTTCTTTCGCATCAAAAATAGCCCTCCAAAAATAAAAGGCAAACTTAAGAGCTGACCCATATTAAGGACCATCCCTGATTCGAATTCAACCTGATTGATCTTAAAGAACTCCAGGAAAAACCTGGCCGAGAATAAAAGAACAATACAAAGGCCAAACAGGTACCCCTCTTCTTTTTTGACTTTTCGGAAAAAGAAATTCAAAAATAAAAATATGGAAAAGTAAGCCAATGATTCATACAGCTGCCCGGGATGTCTTGGTATGGAATCAATTCTATGGAATACAAAAGCCCATGGAACATTTGAAGGATTGCCGATCATCTCGGAGTTGAATAGGTTTCCTAACCTGATAAAACCGCAGGCCAATGGAATTACAAGCGCCATTTTATCCAATATCCAATAATTGCTAATTTCTTCTTTTCTGCTGTAAATCAAAACAGCGATCAAAATCCCAATAGCGCCACCATGGCTCGCAAGCCCATAAAAACCAGTTAATTCAAATTCCGGATAAAAACGGACGGGTAGGAATATTTCTAATGGATTTTTGGAATAATAGCCAAATTCATAAAAAAGACAATGACCGAGCCTAGCACCGATAACAGTCCCGAGAATAGCAAAAACAAACAATTTATCCAGCTTTTCCTGGGCTAAGGATGCCTCTTTGAATTGCTTTTGCAAGAGGATAAACCCTAAAACGAAACCCAATGCAAAAAGCAAAGAGTAAACCCTTAATTCGTAGAAGCCAAGATCCACAATAATGCCATCATGGTTCCAATTAATGCTGTGGAGCATCAAGCTTATTTTAGATGGAACAACCTCCACTGAGTGTCATTATTAAGAATGAAAAAATCAATGCATTCTGAGCTATCCTTTTGGGAATCTTGAAATAATATTCTTGTTTTTTGGGTTCAATGCAGGAAAGAATGTCGGACTCATCCATTTCATCCATGGCATTGATGACTTTAAATTGTTCCCAGGTTGGTTTTAGCTTATCTAGATTCATTTTGTAAGGTTTTTACAGTTTTTCTAAGTTGGGTTTTTATCCTGTTCAATTTTGTGCTGACATTGGTTTCCGATAGGGAAAGCATCGTTCCAATCTCCTTATTGTCGTATCCTTCCAGATAAAGAATCACCAATGCCTTTTCCAATGGCTTGAGAAATCCAATTGCCTGCTGGAGCACCAAAAGGTCATCATCCGACCCGGAATTCTGAAAATGAAGGGATTCAACGGATTCTGAAAATGGCTCGGTCAATAAAACCCGCTTCTTTTTGCGGTAAATGGAAATCAGCGTATTCAGGGTAACCCTGTACATCCAGGTACTGACTTTTGATTCCTCTTTGTACTGCGGAAATCCTTTCCAAAGTGAAAGCAAAACATCCTGTCTGAAGTCTTTCATTTCTTCATTGGAAGTTGCGTATAGCCTACAAAGGCTGTTTACAATCCCTTGGTTTTGACGGATCAATGCAACAAACAATTTTTTGGGATCAGACTCCATGGTGGATTTGTTGTTTTAAAAGTATTAGACGCAGGAATCAGAAATTTATCACAGTAATATAAAAAATAAAGGAGAAAACCGGGTCTTCTCCTCTATTTGCCAAATTTGTTTTATTTACTACTTGAATATTCAAACCAAAGATTCAGCTTTTCTTTTTTCAATAAGTCGAATTACAATCCAATTCCAATTCTAAATCCAGGGCTGACCTGTTTGAAAAATCCATTGAAATACATTTGTGGTGACAAGGTGATGTGCTTTCCAGCCTGCCAGTTCATTCCCAATCTCATGGTGTTGGATTGAAAAATATCTCCGCTTCTTTTGGTTATTGTTCCTAATTCAATACCAAGCCAATTTGGTTTGTCCCTTTGGTTGGACAAATTTCTCCTATATCCGATATTGGTAAAATTATTGATAACCGCTGAATTATCTTCAGCAAAGGAAAACATCAGGTTATTGGAAACATAGAACTGATTTCTCAAAATGCCTTTTTGGTTAAGTTGCAAACTGAGTTCTCCTGTAAAATCCGTCAAAAATTTGCTTCTATAAACATTCGCACCTACTCCTGCCTGCAAACTCAGCATGTCAAGATATCCGGATGGTCGGTTTTGGATCAATTTGGCTTTGTTACTTTGATTGTCCAGTTGGTATTCGAAATACCTCAAATACCTGTCTTTTTCAGGGAGTTCTGAGATGATTTCTGCCATCAGGGATTTGAAATCAACATTTAACAATGCTTCCAATTCATTGAAAAGAATATTTACCTGATACCTGCTATTGGGGTCAGTGATGATGGCTTCATTTAGGAAGTCTTCAGTAATTCCCTTTTCATTTGAAATAGAAAAATTTGCAATCTTGTTACTCTTGAGGATTTCAATTTTGCTTTGGTATTGGTAATCAATCGTATAGGCAGAACTAGCAGGTATTTTTCCTTGAATTTCCTTTAACCTGTTTTGGAAATCAACCAACATGATCTCGACCTGGTCTTCTCCAGTCAGCTTGTGGTAGTCTGCTGACAGGATATACATGGCAAAGCGGTCTGATCCATTGAAATGGATTGTATCTCGGGGCGCACCTTCATTTTGGCCAAACGCATTTCCAAAACAAAAAACGCCAAGCAATAAGAAGAATGATGTAATCGTAGGTTTCATATTTAAGTTGGTTTAGTTTTTAGAGTTTGATTTTTAAGGCAAGGGAATTGCCGGAATTGAAATTCTGGTTTTTGTTTCCAAACCTTAACCTGAGTTTCTTTTGGGATTTGGGATTTGACTCAACCGGGTTTTCGGCTTCTATTTCTTGGGGAGAAATCAATTTTGCTGCTGATTCAGTAGTTTCCATTTCTGGAAATACAATCTCAGGTTCAGGGTTTTCCACCACCATTTGAGAATGGAGTGAAATTTCAGGTAGAGGTTCCAATGCTTTTTCTACCATAACTTGATTCAAATTTTTGCGATTTTCATCGGCAATCAGTTGTCCTTTTTGGACTTCATTGAATTGTTTACCCATGAACTCGGGAATCTTTTCTTCTTGAAGGTTTTCATCGCGAATGATACTTTCTATTGGCAAATTGGCCATTGCAGGCTGTTGATGTCCAATTTGCTTTAAGGCAAAAAGCTCTTCCTGTTTTGATTGTAATTTGAAAAACAGGAAAGTAGAGATAAGAAAAAAGGACACCGCTGCCGCCATTGCCAGTACAAGTCCCCAATACAAACCGGATTTTTTCTTGGGCTTTTCGATGGATTCCCATATCCTGAGTTTGGCTTCCATTGCAAAATCGTCAGACTTCCTTTCAGAATCCTGCAAACTTCTTTTGATGATTTCATCAATTTCATTTAAGTGCATGGCTTGATTTTTTTAATTTGAGAATGATATAATTTCTTGCTTTGCTGAGTTGGGATTTGGACGTGTTTTCATTGATTTGCAGCATTTCAGCAATTTCTTTGTGGGAATATCCTTCGATGGCAAATAGATTGAAAACAGTCCTGTAACCTTTGGGCATCGATTCCAATACTTGGGATACTTCCTCTGCATCGAGCAAATCGCTGCTATCCGGAAAGCTGAGGTTCAAAGTCAGCAGGTCTTCATCTTCCTGAAAAAGAAGTGCTTTTTTGCTTTTCAAAAACCTGATCGCTTCATTGATGACGATGGTGTTGATCCATTTTTGAAAACTCCCTTCTCCCCTATTTTCAAAATGACTTATATTTTTGAAAATCCTCGTGTAAGAAACCGACAGGACATCTTCAGTATCATGGTAGTTGGCTAGGTATCTCATGGCTACGCGGAAGCTACGCTTATAATGCCTGTCAAATAGGCACCTCTGCGCTTGAGGGTCATTTCTGATGCATCCTGCAATTATTTCCGGTTCTTCCAAAAGATATGTGTGGTTTTCAAAAATGGGAACCTGAAAATTTACCCAGACGTTGCCTAGAGAAAAATTATTAAGTGTGAAAGAATGTTAATACTTAATTGGGATTGGCAAATTGAAAGTCAAAGGCAAGATCCAATTCCAATTTTCTCCTGATTATTGGAGTCCGATTCTCACTGAAATCAAAAGGAACTTTGTAATTTCCCTTTGAAATACTAGTTTTCCATTTATGCAGCTGGATCTTCATTGGGTCAATATTTTAATACTTTTTGGAGCCATCCAAGGAATGGTTTTCACCTGCATTTTGATCTTTCACAGGAAGCATCCAGGGCGGATATTTCTGGCTTTGGTCATGGTGGCTTTTGTTTACAATGCACTTGAGACTTTCAACTGGAGTGCTGGACTAGACAAGTACACCAACTTCTTTGACTTCTTTCCTTTTGTGACCATTTTCCTCATCGGACCCGGGTTCTATTTCTATTTCAAATCTTTACTGCAACCTGGATTTGTCCCAAAAAGAAAAGTAATCCTGCTTTTTTTCTCTCCATTTCTTTTCCAATTGACTTTTGCCGGTACCAATGCCCTAGGGTATTTTGCCTATTTCAGACTTGGTTGGAAGCAATTGGAGATTACATTGACATGGATGTTTAAGATTTTTGATGCCTACAGCGAAGTTTGGAGCCTACTGGTTTTTCTCTTTTTCACAGTCATTTCAGTGATTATGGTAAAGAGAAACAGCGTTGGTCAAAATGCCAACCCGCGCCAAAATAAGAGTTTACTTTGGGTCAAAAGTATCTTGGTGTTCCAGATTATTTTGGCAATTGGATGGGCGCTGACTTTGCTGTCGCCGATGTGGTACGAGGGACAATATGGATCCCGCTACTATCCTATTGAACTTTTCTTGGTGCTTTTTTTATATTGGTCTGCCATGGCAGGCTATTGGAAAGTCAAATCCATCCAAACGGAGGATTCACCCCAATTGAAAGAAACCAATCCTGAAGCTTTTGGGACTCTGGAACTTGTGCAGGCAGCAATGGAAAATGACAACCATTTTCTCAATCCCAACCTCAGCCTCCAGACATTTGCTGACTATTTGGGTATTCCTTCAAAAGATATTTCATATGCCCTCAACCAAGCCGGCAAGACCAATTTCAATGATTTTGTCAACAACAAAAGGGTGGAAGCTTTTTGCCATAGAATGTCCACTGAAACCAAACCAAACTTGACCATGTTTGGGATTGCCCAGGAATGCGGTTTCAATTCTCAGGCTACTTTTCAAAGGGCATTTAAAAAAGCCAAAAACATGAGTCCAAAAGCTTATTTGGCCGGAATGACAGAGCCCAAGACACAAGTAAAAGCTTGAAATTATTGCTCAAATCAGGATTTGAGAAGAAATGGGCTAATTTTTTAAGACCTTAAAAAGCCTGCATTCCGTATTTTTGTAAAAGTCTGTCGAAACTATACCAATGACCCAACTATTGAATTTTCTCCTTAGGTGCAGCCTGATTGCTTTATTTTTTTCTCCCGTTTCCTCCTATTCTCAAAACCTATCCGTACGGGGCAAAATCATTGACAAGACCAGCAAAGAGGCCATTCCTTTTGTCAATGTGGGAAATAGCCAATCCAATACCAGTACCGTAGCAGACCTGAACGGAAATTTTACTCTTTCCATTCCAAAAGGAACCCATGACATCCGTTTTTCATGCATGGGTTATAAGCCTGTATTGGTTACTGTAACCCAGGGAAGTTCAGCTTTGACCATAGAAATGGAACAGGACCTGATCACATTGCAGACTGTAGATGTCAAGCCGCTTGATCCGCAATCATTGATGCGTGAAGCCTTGCAAAGAATCCCTGAAAATTATGGCATTGATACCACCGCCCTGAGCGGATATTATAAAAATTACACTTTGTTGGGGGACAAAAACCTACGGTATACAGAAGCTTTTATCGATATCTACAAACCTCCCTTTGTTTTCCACGACAACAAAAAAAACATAACAGGAGATTCGATTATCGTCAGAGAAGTCAGGACCAAACCATCAGAGATTGATGATTGGAAAATCATGATGCTGACGCCATGGGAAGTGGGTATCCATTTGCTGCAAGGCAGGGATGTGGCAAGAGATTTTACTTCTACGGTCATGTCTGAAGATTGGCTGAAGAGTTACCGTTTTGAATTGGAAGATCTGGTAAACTTTGAAGGAAGACCAACCTACAAAATCAAGCTCCACCCCAAAAATTTCAAGAAATACGGGATCTGGCAAGGATACATTTACCTTGACGAAGAGACAAAAGCTTTTGCAAAATGGGATATCTGGTCTGACGAAAAAGTATTCAGAAGGCTCACTTCTAATGCGGGCTATATCATGGTGACCAATTTGTACAAATTCCACTACAAGGAAGGTGAATGGCGGGAAATGATCCAACACAAAATGCAAGATGGCAGATGGTACCTGGATGAAGTCAATTCGGAAAAAAACTTCATCGTCAACAGCAAAAAACGGGATATGGATATGCTCCCATTGGTACAAAAACTCCATTATAAAACCTCTGCTTTTTCCAAAAATCCGGTCATGCCGGATTCAGGATTTCTTTCCCATGACCAAGGCAGAGCCTGGAAACTGTTTGAAGCCAATTACCGCCCTGAATTTTGGAGGGAGTTTGACAAGTCCAAAGGGATAGAAACAGATGACAGAAATTATGGAATGAAGAATAATTTTCCCGAATACAAGCCTTATCAATTTTCGAGATTGGATACCCTGAAAGGAACCCTGACTCCCTTGAGAACGGCTTTTGATGTGGGCTTTTACCATTTGGATGTGGAAGTATTTCCAGCATTGGAAGAGATCAAAGGAAGTAGCCTGATCAGATTCCAAGTAATGGAACCGACCGATAAAATCCAGATCGACCTATACTCAGGGATGAAGATTGACAGCATTGTGTACCGGTCCAAGCCATTGGATTTTGAAAGGGAATACGATGCGGTATATGTTTCCTTTGGAGAGAAATTACAAAAAGGTGATATCGAAGAAATCAAGGTGTTTTTTGGGGGAAGGCCCTTGGATTTTGATCCTTTGACTCCCATGTTTGCCTCCTTCCTATGGTTTACAGATGACAATAGAAATCCCTGGATACAAGCCATTTGCCAGGGGTATGGCGCAAGCGGTTGGTGGCCAAACAAAGACCACCTTTCTGATGAACCTGATTCGGTCTCCATCAGTATCACCAATCCTTCGGATTTGGTAGCGGTGTCCAACGGGAGAAGGGTAGAAAAAGTGGAACTGGAAAATGGAAAAACAAGAACAACATGGCAGGTCTCCTACCCGATCAACAACTACAACATCACCCTGAATATCGGGAAATATGGGCAGATCGCAAAGATTTTCCCCTCACAGGAAGGTGAATTGGATGTCGAATACCATGTGATGGATTATCATTTGGAAAATGTGCCTTCGAAGTTTGCAACTACTGAAAAAGCCCTGAATACCTTTGAGAAGTACTTTGGACCCTATCCTTTTCCACGCGACGGGATCAAATTCTTAGAAACACCACATGCCTTGGAACATCAGAGTGCGGTGGCTTTGGGTTTTGAATATTTCCAAAATGGCGAAAATGAAGATACGGGAACCAAACCCGACTTTGCAGCAGGCGAACTTCCTGACCAGATTCTTTTGCATGAGTTTGCCCACGAGTGGTGGGGAAACAGTGTGAGTTGCACGGATAACGCTGAACTTTGGATCCATGAGGCATTTGCGACATACGCAGAATCGATTTTTATCGAAGAACAGTACAGCTATGAAGATGCTTTGGATTTTCTGAATTCAATGCAGCCAAGTGTTTCCAATCAAAATTCCGTCATAGGCCATTTTGGTGTCAATCATGTTCATTATAATATCGGGGACATGTATTCTAAAGGAGCCCTTTTCCTCAATACGCTAAGACATGTCATAGACAATGACAGCCTGTGGTTTGGAATAGTTAAAGGAATCCCCCAAGATTTTAAATACCAAAGCATCAACACCGATCAGATTTTGGAATACTTCAACCAAAAAACCGGAATGCAGTTTAGGCCAATATTCGACCAATACCTGAGATTGACAGAGATTCCAGTGCTTGAACTTAACGTGAAAGAAAAACCGTCAGGCAATATCCTCCAATACAGATGGAAAGCCAATGCCGAAGGATTCGCAATGCCGATTTCCTATCAGACTGCATCGGAGGAAAAGAAATGGATAAGTCCAAACTCAGATTGGCAAAAACTGGAGTTGGGTTTAACCGAGATCAAGGATCTGGATTTCCATACAGACAGGTTTTATTTCAAGATTGAAGAGGACTGATTTTCAGCCGATTTGGCAGAAAAAAAATGCTGGTATTTTTTTTGAAATGATGGTTAGCATCGGAAATTATCTAAATTCGAACCAGATGAACCTAGTGGCTAAACTCTTCAAACCAGTTTGGAAATCTATCCGCAACCTCGCTTGGGCGTTGATTGTGGCTTTTATGTTGGGCGTCCATAATTTTTACACGGGTGAAACCAAATCCAAAGACGACATCGTATTCACTGTCGAGCAGGATGTGATTGAAGAAGATGCTGCTCCGAAGGATTGATTAGTATTGACATTTTTTCAGCAAACGGAAATCCCTATTCTTTGAATTTCTTTAATCTCTTTCCGAAACATAGAATTCCAAAACTGTAATAAGATCAACTTTCACAGAAACGCTTAGATGTAAGCGGGAAACACGAAAGGTTATTTCTCAATGCTCTCAGGGTTCTCTTGTGGTAAAAAAATGAAAAATCTTTTGCGCAACCAAATAATTGCATATATATTTGCAACCATATAGTAGCAAATAACAATTATGGATATCAGAAGAGATGTGTTTCAGGCAATAGCGGATCCGACAAGACGGGCAATTATACTGCTATTGGCAATTGGTTCGATGACTCCAAATGGGTTAGCTGATCATTTTCAAACAAGCCGTCAAGCAGTTTCTAAGCATATCAAGGTATTGACTGAATGTGAAATTCTGACTCAGCAACAGCAGGGAAGGGAGATTATCTACCATCTAAATGCAGATAAAATGAAAGATATCGAAAAATGGCTGGAGCAATTTCGACTGTTATTAGCAAAAAGATTTGACCAATTAGATGAAGTATTACAACAACTAAAACAAAACAAAAAATGAACCCAGCAATTCTTTTCAATTTTGAAGTGGACAAGGAATCAAATTCCATCCACGTAAAGCGTTCCTTCAATGCACCCATTAACCTGGTCTGGGCTGCTTGGACTGAACCCGATATCCTAGACCAATGGTGGGCACCAAAACCGTATAAATCTGTAACAAAATCCATGGATTTTCGGGTTGGGGGAAGCTGGCTGTACAACATGTTTGGCCCGGAAGGTGATATCTATTGGAGTCTGTTTGATTATGAATCAATTGATAAGGAGAAATCTTTTGCAGGAATCGACGCTTTTTGTGATGAAAATGGAAAGATCAACGATACAAAACCTAGGGTCAAATGGAGGAATGAATTCTCAGCGGATTCAGACAGTACTTTGGTAAATATCCACCTGAATTTTGAAACATTAAAAGATCTTGAGACCATCATCCAAATGGGCTTTAAGGAAGGATTTACTGCAGGACTGGAAAATCTCGACCAATACATCAATGCCCATTTTTCTGAGAAAACAGAATAAGCCTAACAATCAGGCAAGAGTCTCTATCTATCAGACCGAATCTTCTATGCACTTTCCGACGGAGGAAAAAAAGTGCCGCTTCAGGATACGTTTTGGGATGCTTACTTTGGTAGTTTTACTGATAGGTCTGGGATTAATTGGATGGTGAATTTTCAAAACAAATAATTGAGATTAATTGAAAAAAAATTGACGCAAATGACCTATAACAATGTCGTAATCGTCTAGTGGAATAATTTAATCTACCAGGTAATTTTGAAGAATAAATTTTGGCCAACCATTATAATCAAAATGAAAAAAGACAAAATCATTTACTGGACAGCGACCACTTTCGTATTCTTGTTTGAAGGTGTGATGCCGGCCTTGACAGGCCACACAGAATTAGCCAAGGAAGGTATCAGGAATTTGGGTTATCCGGAATACTTCGGAGTGATGCTGACAGTGGCTAAGGTGATGGGATCTTTGGCTTTGATAATTCCAGCAATCCCAAAAAGAGTGAAAGAATGGGCCTATGCCGGCCTTACTTTTGAATTAGTAGCTGCGTTTATCAGCCATTGGGCGGTAGATGGACTAAATGCACTGACATTTTTCCCAATATTTATACTGGCTGTTCTCATGGTTTCGTACATCTATTTTCACAAGTTAAATCCAGATCCCGGAGTAGTTCGCCAAGTTTAGTATTATAAATTTACATATACATGAAAAAAGCCCGGAGCAAGTCTCCGGGCTTTTCCCATTTTACAAAACTCATTTTTCTAGCTTCTCGTCTCTCGTTTCTCGCTTCAAATTTCTTGTCTCTTATACATTAAATCGGAAAACTACCAACTGAAACTGTCTACTCCAAATCTCGCATCTAGTCTCTCGCATCTCGCTTCTCTCTTATCTTTCCCAAAAATTCGGTGGTGCAATTCCCAATGCCCTCAAATAAACATAACCTTGTGCACGGTGATGGATTTCGTTGTCTATAAAATAAAGGATACTGCAATACACCTTGTCTTCATATTGGCCAAAAGCCACGACGGTATCCTGAAAGTGGTCCAAGGGGATTTTTGACCACCATTCATCCAATTCCCCGGTTGCTTTGTCCCATTCCTCAAGCAGTTTGGATTTGCTTCCATTCAATTCCATGTTTTCATCTAATGGTTCCCAAACATCTGTGGCCATGCCTTTGATACCCGGAACGGCGATACCCAAGAGTTCTTTGGCCAAATCAGAAAATGGCCTCATTCCACCTACACTGAATGAAAATAATTGATCCTCAGGAAATGCTTCGATAACTCTTCTGGTGAGTTGTCTGTGTCCCTGCCAATGAGCCAGAAGTTGGTCCGAGGAAATGATAGGCAATTCTTTTTCTTTGATTTCCATAATGCTTTTTGTTGTGATGTTTAACATTGTTTTAATACTTCAAAAAAACAGTAGCCCAGTGACAGCCCTATGTCAGTAGGGTCTGAAAAAAATTGGAATATTTTCGGGAAACATTTTTTCAGAAATAAAGTACCTTTAGGAACCATCTTTTTTTTAATAATGAACCGTCTTGACAGACTTACTGCTATCCTTACACATCTTCAATCCAAGCGTACCATCAAGGCGCAGGAGATTGCAGACCGCTTTGGTATCAGTCTCAGGACTGTCTACCGGGATGTAAGGGCATTGGAGGAAGCGGGCATTCCGGTTATTGGCGAGGCAGGAATGGGCTATTCTTTGTTGGAAGGTTACCGTCTTCCGCCGGTTATGTTTACAAAAGAAGAGGCCATGTCTTTTTTGGTAGCTGAAAAAATCTATGAAAAGGTAGCTGATACAAGCAGTGCCCAACATTTCAATTCCGCCATCACCAAAATCAAGTCGGTTCTAAGGAATTCTGAAAAAGATACTTTGGAAAGTATCTCACCTTTGATCGGTGTGTTCAGGAACAGGAATACACTTCACCAAAAAGGCAATATTCTCCAACTTATCCTCGACAGTTTGGGTAAAAATTTCCTGATCCATTTGGATTACACCACCTTCGAAAAAGAAGAAACTACCTCACGGATCGTGGAGCCCGTCGGGCTTTACCATGCTTTTGAACAGTGGTACCTCATTGCATGGTGCAGGTTGAGAGAAGATTACCGTACTTTCAGACTGGATAGAGTTATCAACCTCAAAATACTGAGTGAAAGATTCCAGGCCATCCACCCCTCTCTCAATGAGTATTTGGAAAAGGAAGCCAAAAACGAAAACCTCCTTAAAGTAGTATTGGAAATCCCCAAAACCGACGTAAAATACCTGAAAGTACAGCGGTATAATCACGGATTTATATTTGAAAAATACAAAGAAAGATCTGTGGAAATGACATTTATGACCTCTTCCCTCGAGGGCTTTGTAAGGTGGATTGTCATGTTGGCGGATTTCGTCAGGGTGATCGAACCCATGGTAGTCAAAAATAGATTGGTGGAATTATTGGGTCAGATGATCCAAAACAGCACTCACCCCCAAAATGAGCAATAAAAAATTTCTTTGGATAGAAGCCATCTCACTTTTTGAACAACACCTTTCGATTTTTGGAAATTCTTTTAGCCTGTTGAATAGGAGCAAACTTTGAAAAGAAATCCAAAACGTAACAATTATCACGTTTTACAAAATCCTGATCCTTTACTTTTATAAAAATAACGCAACATATCCATGAACTTCCATATCTCAAAAACCCTCCCAAAACAAGATTTTCTTGCTGTCAAGGAAAAAATCACCGAAGCCTTGAAATCTGAAGGCTTTGGAGTCCTGACAGAAATCGATGTACAGGCCACTATGAAAAAGAAACTGGACAAGGACTACAAGCCTTTCCTGATTTTGGGTGCCTGCAATCCAGTCTATGCTGACAAAGTGCTGACCATTGATCCCCACATGAGTGCCCTCCTGCCCTGTAATGTGACCCTGCGTGAATTGGAATCTGGCGAAATAGAAGTATCTGCCGTTGACCCTGTGGCTGCCATGGGAGGTATGGGAAATGAGAAAATCAAACCCCTAGCCCGTGATGTACAGCAAAAACTCGAAAAGGTAATCCAAAAGATAGTTTAAAGACCTTCAAGTGATTAAAGGTGGATGCAACTTTGTGGGAGGATAAAAGCAAAAATAATCCTTGATGACCCCATTGGAGATTTGAGGATTTAAACCTAACTTTTATAAAATTTACTAGCCATGTCAAAAGAAAAAACAGTAAAAAAGGAAGAGAAAAAGAAGCCTGGTAAAAACCTCAAAGAAAAAAGAGCTGAAAAGAAAGCCAAAAAAGACGGTAAGAAAAATGATTGATTTTCGAAAGAAGTCAATACAACAGGCCATAGAAAAGCCCTTGGAACCAGGTTCTAAGGGCTTTTTCTTTTTACATCCAAAAAGCTGCCAATAAATCGTTAGACCAAAAGAACCATAGATACATTCTTGCTTTCTTACCAAAGATTACTTGATAATGGTTTGGAATATAGAAATCTTACTCTTTCAAAATATTTCAATTTGGAACACTAGCGGGGAGGACGAAATTTTTCCGGGCCGGCGAAGGCCAAGTGTGGAGGAGGATTAAAATTTCTTGCCTTTTTTGGTTACTTTTTGTGGTAAGACAAAAAGTGACAAAAGAAAAGGAGCTATTTGATTCAAAAGCAAGGTTTTATTGAGAAATAATGATACTTCTAAAATTTTATTCTCCCCATATACCACGCCACTGCCCTTTCCAGATCCTCCTTGGTATCAACCGCAATAGCCTGATGGGTGGTCGGTACCATCTTGATCCGAACCCCATTTTCCAACAACCTCAACTGCTCCAACATCTCTGTGGTTTCCAAAAACGACTTGTGCAATCCTGTAAAAGCCAAAAGGGATTCCTTGCGGTAGGCATAGATCCCCACATGCTTCCAATAGGAAATCTCCACCGCTTTCTCCCTCACATATGGAATGGGGCTTCTGCTAAAGTAAAGCGCAAAATTATCCTTATCCAAAACCACTTTGACAGCATTTGGATTTTGGGCTTCAGCAGCAGAAATGGAAAACATCATAGAAGCCACCTTTACCTCAGGGTCAGAAAAAACAGCCGTCAGGTCCAAAAGCGACTGGGTATCCTGAAAAGGCTCATCCCCCTGCACATTCACAAAAATCCCAGCATCCATTGCCTGTGCAGCTTCAGCAATCCTATCAGAACCGCTTTCAAATTCCCTGGTACTGAAAAACACATCCCCTCCTACAGCAACAATTTGGTCGGCTATTGCCTGATGGTCTGTCACCACCACCACCTGATCAAAAACCCCGGTTTGGACTGTACTCAAATATGTCCTCTGGATGACCGACATGCCACATAGATCCTGTACCAACTTGGCAGGAAACCTAGTAGACGCATACCGCGCAGGAATCAAAGCAACTTTTTTCAATTTTTCCACAACAAGAGAAAGTAAACAGAAATTAGTATCAAGTAAGAAGTATCATGTACCAAGTACGAAGTATCAAGAATCAAGTACGAAGTATCAAGTATCAAGCCTGAACCAAACCCGACAACTTGACAACGCGAAGCTGACAACCCGACAACAATTACAACAACTAGAACAATTACAACAACTAGAACAATTACAACAACTAGAACAATTACAACAACTAGAACAATTACAACTACTACAACCAGAGACCCTTCGTTCCTCAGGATGACGCCCGACAACCTGACAACGCGAAGCAGACAACAATTACAACCACTACAACAAATACAACCTGACAACTGGATAACTTGACAACGCGAAGCTGACAACCACAACAACCTGATAACTGGACAACTTGACAACGCGAAGCAGACAACCACTACAACCTCCCCTGAGATTCTTCGCTACACTCAGAATGACGCTCCGTTACACCCTAAACTTCGCAAAAAACTTATCTATCCAAAATGTAGGTTTCTTCTCCCCTTCAGCATCTTCGTAATAGTTTCCGGTGACATTGTTTTTCTTCATGTAAGAATAATTGTAGCCATACCCATAATTATAGCCTCCAAAATCATACACATCTCCCCCGGCACGGATACCGTTAAATACCGCATAGAAATCCCTCACCTGATCGTTGGCATACAGGTCATTGATCATCAAAAGGTACTTTTTGTGGGTATAATCCTGACGGATGATATATAGATTGATGTCCGAAAAACGCAATAAGTCAGTGGTCTCGGATACCAACCCAATAGGTGGTGTATCCATGACGATGACATCAAAGTGCCCTTCCAAATAAATGAGAAACTCGGCCATCTTATCCTTCAGCAACAATTCTGCAGGGTTTGGAGGGATAGGTCCTGAAGGGACAATAAACAGGTTGTCGTATTTGGTTTGGATTACGATTTCCTCTTGGGTCGACCTATCCACCAAATAGGAGGACAAACCTACCTTGTTCCCAACGCCCACATAATCCGCGATCCGAGGCTTTCTTAGATCCAATCCGATCAACACAGTCCTCTTACCACTCAAAGCCATGGCAGCAGCAAGGTTGAGACTGACAAAAGTCTTGCCCTCTCCCGAAACTGACGAAGTGACCAAAATCTTTTTACACTTTTTCTCACTGGCAATGTAAAAAAGTGCTGACCTCAAGGACCTGAAAGATTCAGATACCATCGCCTTGGGATGCTCGGCCACGATCATATTGGTTTCCTTATTACTCAAACCAATGGTTCCCAACAAAGGAATCCGAAGTGAATTCTTAAGTTGGATCTGATCCATAATCCTGTTATTGAGATAGTGGTAAGCAAACAATACCAATAAAGGAATGAAAAAACCCAACCCAAATGCCAATCCATAATTCTGTGTTTTCTTGGGAAAAATCAGACTTCCCCTCCGGGCATAATCAAGGACGGCATTGTCTGAAACGTTGGAAGCTTTGGCAATGCCTGCCTCCGCCCGTTTTTCCAAAAGGTAATTATATAAGTTTTCCCTGAGTTTAAACTGCCTCAGGATTTTGGTATAATCAGATTCAGTTTGAGGCAACTGCGCAAATTTGTCATCCAATTGCGAAAGTTTTTTCTGGGCTTCGGCCTTTCTCCTTTTTGTATTGGAAACAAGGTTGTTGATATTTTCAAAAATGTTTTCCCGCAGCTTGCTGATCTGTTCATCCAACACCACCACATTGGGATGGTTATCATTGACTACTGCCAAAAGTTTTCGCCTTTCCATGGACACTTGTACCAAACTTTGGATCAAGCCGTTCAAAAACCCGTCACTCAAGCCTACAATTGAAGGCGCAATAATATCCCCATAATCCATGGTTTTAGTACTGAGGTAGGTCTGAAGAGATTCATAATAACTCAGCTCAAAATCTATGTTTTGGATCATTCCTTCCAATTCTTGGATATTGCCCAAAACACCTCCAAATTCCGAATTGACATCCATCAGTTTATTATCTACCTTAAAATTGAGCATGGAGCTTTCCACCATCTTCAGGGTATCTTCCAGGATATGCATTTGGTCGTCAATAAACCTCAGGGTGTTTTCAGTAATCCGGTTCTTTTCGCGCAAGTCAAACTCAATGTAGGAATCCATCAGGGCATTGACATAATCCCTTCCTTTCTCCACCACCTGCGACACCATCGTCACCTGCAATACCGTTCCCAGGTTATTGATAGGCCTCACGGTGACTGCCCTAGAGTAACGATCCAAAACATCCACAGGACTATGGATGATAAAATAGAGTTTATCATCTACTGCCATATCCTTTACTTGTTGGACGACAAACTTGGACCTGTCAGACAGAATGACTTCCCCGAATTTAAAGGTCTTGTTCAAAATGGCCTCATCCAATGGCCGGTTGTTTTTGGAATTGAAAAAATCAAAAAAAGTTTTGTCCTCCTGTGTCAGGGTAAACTCTGTATCTGAAACCTTGGTGAGATGGACAGTACCCCCTTCGGCCTGATGGACAGACCAGTCTACCAAAACCTTAATGGGTGATTTATCATACAACTCTACCTCCTTGATATTGGTGGAAGCATAATAGCTTACCTCAAAATGCACTTTTTTCAAAGCTTCCTCAGCCAGATTTTTGGAGCTAAAAAGCAGGATATCGTTTTCAAGGTTATTTCCTCCGGAAAAAATGTTGGACCTGTCCAATATCCGTACTTCAGGAGAATTTTTGGGTTTGATCAAAACACTGCCCTGCACCTGATATTCTTCTAAAGAGTACCTGTGAAAAAGGAATACCAATACCATCGCAATAAATATACAGGTGGCATACAACGGCCAATACCTTGAGTATTTGATCAGGTAATACTTGATGTCAATTGGCTTAGCTTCTTGCTCAAACTTCGAAATATCTATTTTGCCGTCAATCATAAATTACCACTGATTAATGCGAAAATCAACAACAAGGAAGTCGTTACAGAAATGATCAAACCCAAAGAAGCAGAAAAATTATCTGCATTGCCTATCTGCCTGATTTTCATAGGCTCCAAATAAAGGATATCATTGGGTTGTATAAAATAATAGGGCGATGCCAACAATGCCCGGTCATTCAGATTGATTTGATGGATTTTGGTTCCCCCATCATATTGCCTGATCAAAAACAGTTTGTTTTTTCTCGCCAGGATATTGGATTCACCGGCCATGGATATGGCGTCAAAAATGGTCGCCCTGTTTTTCATAATCACCATAGGTCCCCCAGCATTGAACTCACCCATAGCCGTAAAACGGATGCCTCCTATCCTGAGCTTCACAAACACCTCTTCTTTGAAATAGGCCCTGATTTCTTCCTGAACCTTGACCCTTGCCTCTTCTTCACTCAACCCTGCGATTTTCAATCTCCCGATCTTTGGCAAAAGGATAAACCCTTCCTGATCGAGAGAATACCCCGTAAAGTAAAATATATCCCCTGCCCCTCCGGCTCCACCGCCAACTCCGCCTCTCATGCTTCTTGAGCCCTGAAATTCAAATGCCTTGGTCAACTCCTCATTGGAAGAAGCAAAATCAATGTCTACAATGTCAAATGGCTGTAGGATATACCTATATTCCACTTCTGCAAAGGGGATAAACTCATCCAATTCAATGGGTTCATTTTCAGGAAGATTTTGGAGGTAGGTGATCCTTTTGTTGCTGATACAGGAAACTGCTAAAAGTAAAAAAACAATCCAGAGGGTAAGTTGCTTCATAAATACTAAGCGGGGTCGATAAGGCTTCAAATATAAATAAATAAAGTAAATATGGTAATAAATTCCCCATTTTGAAATTCTTCCACGGAAAGGAAAAAACTACCTCACGCAAAGCCGCAGAGAAAAGGAATGAAAAATGATGAATTCAGAAGGATGAAGGAAAAGGGATGAAGGAGTGTCGATCCCTGTGTGACCTAGGTGGTAATCAAACGAAAAAATTAATCACCACAGAGAGCGCTGAGAAAAAGGAGAAACAAAAAAGGATGAAGGAAAAAGGATGAAGGATGATGAATCTTTTCTCTGTGCCCTCGGTGAGCTCGGTGGTAAAAAAATTAGATCCAGCTTCTTGAGAAGGATAGGTTGGCCTTCGGATCTTTTCTCCGTGCCCTCTCTGCCCTCTGTGGTTAGTTAATTGCTCCACTTTGCGATACCATAGCGCCCATTGCGGTAAGTTCCATTCAGCCCTGAAAGGGCGAAATATCCCAACGATGGGTGTAGCCCATCGATAAACCATAACGAATCAATCACAAAAGCCCTGAAAGGGCGAAACATGACGAAGAAATTATTCCGCCCCTTCAGGGCTCGCGAGAATCCACCACACTTCTATGGATGGGCTTCACCCATCCCTTGGATATCCCGCCCCTTCAGGGCTCTAACCAACAAATTACAAAAACTCTGCGCTCCCTGTGTCCTCTGTGGTGAAAGAATAACTTTTTGATGTCCATTGCGATACCATAGCGCCCATTGCGGTAAGTTCCACTCAGCCCTGAAAGGGCGAAATACCTCAACGATGGGTGTAGCCCATCGATAAACCATAACGAATCAATCACAAAAGCCCTGAAAGGGCGAAACTTAAACAAGAAATTATCCCGCCCTTTCTCTAAGCAAGATATTGCAATACTCTGTGCCCTCTGTGGTGAAAGAATAACTTTTTATGTCACCCATCCCTTGGATATCCCTCCCCTTCAGGGCTCTAACCAACAAATAACAAAAACTCCGTGCCCTCTGTGCCCTCTGTGGTAATATCATTGACCTCACTTTGCGTCCCTTGCGAAACCTTAGCGCCCATTGCAGTAAGTTCAATTCAGCCCTGAAAGGGCGAAATATCCCAACGATGGGTGCAGCCCATCGATAAACAATAACAAATGAATCACAAAAGCCCTGAAAGGGCGAAACTTGACGAAAAAATTGTTCCGCCCTTTCTCTAAGCAAGATATTGCAATACTCTGTGCTCTCTGTGCCCTCTGTGGTGAAAGAATAACTTTTTATGTCACCCATCCCTTGGAAATCCCGCCCCTTCAGGGCTCTAACCACAATAAATAACAAAAACTCTGCGTCTCCTGCGCCCTCTGTGGTGAAAGAATAACTTTTTGATGTCCATTGCGATACCATAGCGCCCATTGCGGTAAGTTACATTCAGCCCTGAAAGGGCGAAATATCCCAACGATGGGTGCAGCCCATCGATAAACAATAACGAATGAATCACAAAAGCCCTGAAAGGGCGAAACTTAACAAAGAAATTATACCACCCCTTCAGGGCTCGCGAGAATCCATAACACTTCTATGGATGGGCTTCACCCATCCCTTGGATATCCCGCCCCTTCAGGGCTCTAACCAACAAATAACAAAAACTCTGATCCCTCTCTGCCCTCCGTGGTAATATCATTGACCTCGCTTTGCGTCCCTTGCGAAACCTTAGCATCCATTGCGGTAAAAAACAATCATATCACGCAAAGCCGCAGAGAAAAGGAATGAAGAAGAATAAATTCAGAATGAATGAACTCTGCGCCCTCTGTGCCCTCAGTGGTGATAAATCCATGACCTCACTTTGCGTCCCTTGCGAAACCTTAGAGCCCATTGCGGTAAAAAACAATCATATCACGCAGAGCCGCAGAGAAAAGGAATGAAGAAGGATAAATTCAGAATGAATGAACTCTGCGCCCTCTGTGGTAAGTTAATTGCTCCCCTTTGCTAAACCATCACGCCCATTGCGGAGAAAAAAAGAAAAATAAAGTAGGGCTAAAAAATCTTCTTTTGACAATCCCTACCTAGTTTAGAAATCTTTCGATAAAAAATCAATGCTAAAAATCGCTTAATCACCCGAACCAAAAGTAAAAAAAGACTAAACAAAAAAAAATACCCTAATCAGGGTATTTTTTTAAATTCCATTAATATATTTCTTTATTTCAGACTTATATTTCTATTAATATGGTTTTTTTAATATGAAATTAAATTTTATTTATTTACCCATTCTACCTAACAACCCATTTTCAACAGAATTATAACGTCATCGTACTTCCAACTTCCTTTCTTCCCAACTACCCTTCTCTAATTCCCCCTCACCAATTCCGCCGTTTCCTTCATGTTCAATGATTTCATCCCATACTCTTCTCTAAGCCCATCAAAGAAAACCAACAATTCCTCCAGGTACTGAAGATTTTGTTTGGGGAAGTGACCAAAATTGTGCGGATGCCACCACAAGTGATATACCATACCCTTTTCAGCAGTTCTTTGCATCTCCGATTTGATCCGTGAAAACCGTTGCAGGTGACTAATCCTGTTGCCTACATAAGGACGTAGCAACCTTGAGGTAGGAAGCAAAACAGGCCCTTCAACAGCATTTACCTCAGGCAAAGGATAAAAACTATCCTTTCCCAACGGGATCAACGTATCGCCTGTCCGGAACAACCTTTTCACAAAACTCCTTACCTCAGTATGTTTCCAAAACCAGTCTGCCGGATTGGAGCGCAAGGTTCTAAATCCCTCTTCCCAAGCCACCTGCAGCACCTGAGGGTCATATTGGTTTCTTGGAAAAACAAGACTCTCTAGCTTCGTATTGAATTTTTGTTCGGCCAGATTTTGGGCAGCCTTCAAATCCGCCCTAAACTGTGCCAATTCTTGACCCTTTTCGCAGGTATAATAATGGGCATAGGTATGGCAACCCAATTCCTGTCCTTTGGTTAGCAAAATTTCCTTGACCAATTGGGGTGCAAACAGTGTTTCAGGAAAAATCTCTTTTTGGGAATCCAACCAGGAGTAGGCCGAATACCCTTTCTCCTCATAAGAAGGCAAAACCTTAGGCGAATAATGCCTCCATTCTTCTACATTTTCAGCCATCAACCCACCTACCGCCGCCCAAGTGGCATGCACTCCATGATTATCAAACAGTTCAAGGATTTTGGGAATAACTTTTCTAGTCTCCGAATAATAGGAAAGGCACTTCTCCACAGGATATTTATCAAACCTTCCCCAGTGGAGTTCAAAATCCAACGAAATTGTTAAAATAGGCCCTATCAAATCCAAGAATAGTTAAACTCTTTCCAAATTATTTCAAAGAATACAATGATATGATTAAATCATTAAATTTTTACTTACAATACAATTGTTTTTACCTCCTTAAAATTCTAACATATTGTAGCCTGACTGCAGTAAATCCTAACCTTCAAAGAATTCTCAATGCTAAAAAGAAAAATAAATATCATTTTTTTAGCTACTTTTTTTCTTGACAAAAAAAGTAGCCCAAAAAGTCAAGACGGTTTACCGCACAATCTGGCTATTAAAACTCCCGTTTTAATCCCTTATCCACGCACAAGGCCAGTGCCGGCCTCCCGAAGTTTCGGGATCATCCAGCCCACCTCGAACAAATGAGGTTAATTTGAAAAGGGAATTTCGAAATTACTCAGGATCATGCATTAATGAGTTATCCAAAAATATTTCAACCTTATATCAACCATATTTCTACCTTATTTCAATATAAAAATGATATATGCTTCGCGATATACTTTGATATATGCCTGCGGCGATATAATTTTTAGCATCAAAACTGATTTACAGAGTTGAGGTTTGATCTCTGCAACTAAAATGATATATGCTTCGCGATATACTTTGATATATGCCTGCGGCGATATAATTTTTAGCATCAAAACTGATTTACAGAATTGAGGTTTGATCTATTTCAACTTTATTTCAAAAATATTTCTACCTTATTTCTACCTTATTTCACTAAATATCCACCAATATCCAATATCAACTAATATCTATAATTTCAATCTTATATCTACCGTATTTCAACTTTATATTTACAGTATTTCAACCATATTTCTACCTTATTTCAATAAATATCCATCAATATCCAATATCAACTTATATCAGTTATTTCAATTTATTTGAACCTTATTTCTACATTATTTCGAAATCAATATCTATGAATATTACATCAATATCGGATGGATATGTTTGCTTTCTTGTCACTACCCATAAAAAACTCGGATTGAAGTTCTATTGTCGCGGCTATGGACTGTCGACCATGGACTGTGGTCCGATTGATCCTCATATTGCCTTTGATGTGGAATCATGCAAAAGACCCCAACCATATCCCCCTATCATATACAAAAAAACCATATACGTACTCTTCATCCTCACCATTATCCCCAGATTATTCAGCGTCAAGGCATACACCACCCCCATCAACACCATCACGGCCAACCCGGCATAAAACACCCCCGGAATAGATAACCTTATTTTCTTATACCAAGCATACACCTGACCCAAAACCAACCCAATCAATAAAACAAAGGCAAAGGTGTTTTCAACCACCGCTACCAAATCCCAAAAATCCCTGACTTCATGCCAGAAAGGCCTGAAAAAAAAGGTCCACAACTTTTGGCCCCAGCCATATTCCTCCATGGGAACCTCCGATCCTGCCCCAAATCCCCTCAAAAACTCCTGTTGCCCGGAAATAAATTGCAAAACCGCCTCTAAAGAATATTCTTCCAAATGCATGGAGACAAATACCCTGTTCAATGCCAAAATCCCAACCGCCACTACCAAAATACTGACAGCTAACTTTGCAGGAAGGGAAATCCCTGGTTGAAACAATAAATAAACCCACGCCACGCCACCCAAGACCACTCCTGCTATAGGACGTACCCAAAATGAAAGCAATACCCCCAACACCAAAAATACCCAATGCCTCGGCAAATCCCCCATGCCTTTCACAGCCCAACCCATCCCCAATACCAAGAGAGCTTCCTTGCCAACTCCTGCTGACCAAAAATGGAGATTGGGAAGGAAAAACAAACCCAACCAACCAATCTGTATCCATTTGGAAGAGGTTTCAGGACAATATTTTACCGCTACCAAATAGATCTCCCTAATCCCCAAAAAGGAAAAAAAAGCATACAGGACATTGCCAAACAAAAATCCCAGACCAAAAACCTTGGAAGGGATATAATTGAGCCATTGGATAAAAAAAGTCCTGCTTCCCCAATAGTCCATCCAAGAAACAGGGTTTTGGGATATGTCAGCAGTCAGTTCCCAATAACGTATGGCATCACCCCCGTTTTTCTGAAGGTAATAGTTAAAAACAAAGGAAAACAGGAAATGATAAATGCAAAGGACCTGCAGAAAATTCGTCTGAATTTTGGACAAACCGATCTTTATACCCAGCCTCACATTCAACCAAAGTAACAATACCAGTAGCCCAAAGATCAATACCATTTCCACCCCTATCACCTCAAATCCTATTATTCTGCATTATGAATTCAGAATTCTACATTCCTTTTTATGCATTCAACACTCCCAAATAACTTTCCACACTCTTCTCGAGACTAAACTTCTCCATCCCAAAATCCCTGATTTTCCCTTTATCCAACTTGCCCAATCCCCCAAGCCATTCCTGAAGCCGAACCGTAAACAACTCACCGTCGGAGGAATCCATAAGAAAACAAAAATCCTTATCCTTTAGCATTTCCTCCGTGTCGCCCACTCCTGATGAGGCAATGACAGGCAAACCACACAAAAAATATTCTCCAAGCTTGATAGGAGCAATCCCTGCAAGACTAGGTGCAGATTTCCTTAAACTCAGACCCAAGTCAGCTGCAGACAGGTAAAATGGAATTTCTGAATACGCCCCATTTTTGATGACTATGGATTTTTGGAGGTTGTCGGGGATCCTTTCTTCCACATAACCGGGATTCCGTGTCAAAATCAGAAATTTTGAGTGTGGATGAGCCAAATGGTGCTTTTCAAACAACCCCAACATCTCATCTACCATATATTGGGGACCAACAGTTCCGGTATAAACCCACAACAAGTCCTTATCCATAATCCCCAACTCCTGACGGATCTTCAACCGGCTTTCAAGGTCGGGTTGAAAAATCTTGCTGTCACGTCCATTTCCTACTACATAAAATTTATAACGCTGTGAAATACCAATGTTTGCCACATGGATTTCCATTGCCCTTTTTGATCTTGTCAATACTTTATGTGAACGATGAAGAATCTTCTTCTCTTCATTTTTTAAAAACCGGTACTGATTTCCCTTGGGATCCAATCCTACATAGTCCACCCGCTCCTCTAAAGGAAAACCGTCTGCATCAAAAACCAAAGAAACGGGCTGTTTGCGAAGCCAAGCCCAAAGTCTATTGACCATCATCGCAGGCATCGTCGACCGGGGCATCAATATCTCGATATGATGCTCTTGAATATACCGCTTGATATAAAAAGTACCTTGATAAATAGACCAAAGCGCCCCGATGGAAGCCACCGGTTTGCGGTGGATCGGGTGTTGGATATAAGTGATATCAAGGGAAGCGGCCAAGTCAGTCAGCCGCTGAACTTCAATTTGACTTGCCCAGGAAAATTGCACCACATGCACACGGATACCCCCATGTTCTTGTAATCCCTTAAAAATCGGAAAAAACAGAGATTCCAGGTAATTCGTACTTTCCGAATCCCAGGTTACAAAAAGAAGGTTCTTTGTCTTATTCAGGGGTAGTATTGGTTGTGATTGTTGTAATTGTTCTAGTGGTTGTAATTGTTCTAGTGGTTGTAATTGTTGTCCGGTTGCCTGCTTCGCGTTATCAGGTTGTCGAACGTCACCCTGAGGAACGAAGGGTCTCTTTCAAGTGGTTGTAATTGTTCTGGTGGTTGTAATTGTTGTCGGAGCTGTTGACTGAAAACTGAGACTGCCGACCTATTCTCGTTTCTCGCCTCTCGTCTCTTCCTACTTCCCACTTAATTCCCTCTTAATTACTTCAAAATTCCGCTCTATGGTATAATGCTCCTTAACCAACGCAAACCCCTTCCCTCCCATTTCCCTTCTCAACTCCCCATCCAAAATTAACATTTTGAGATAGCCATACCACTCCTCCTGTGTCTTGGCCAAAAATCCATTTTCGCCATGAACAACTACATCCACATTCATCCCAACAGGAGATGCCACAACAGGCAAGCCACAAGCCATATATTGGATCAGCTTATAAGCACATTTCCCTTTTTCCCATGGATCATCGGGTAATGGCATCACACCGATATCCATCCCTTGGATAGCAAATACCTCCCCATCTTCTGTCCATTGGATCAATTTTAGACTCCCGTCAAACCGCCAACCCCTGTTTCCACCCACCACATGAATCACCACATCCAATTCTTTGCTTAATTTCTCCAAGACAGGCCTGATCTCATTGAGATACTTCAGGGTGGTAGGCGAACCAATCCATCCTACCACAACTGGATATGAAGAAGTGTATTCCTTAAAGGAATATCGTAAAGGATTTATGACAGTAGGTAAAATCACTACTCTTTTTGCCCCTGCCTTTGTCGCCCAATTTCCCAAATAAGAATTCCCTGCCCAAACTATATTGGCATGGCGCATCACCCCATCTATTTTTTTTCCCAACCATTTCCTCACTACCGGACGCCTTGCCATGTCATAACGGTGAAACACCGCATCATCATAATCCACCACATAACCTTTGCCCAACTTTGACAATACCCACTCTGCCCATGCAGGAAAAAAGGGAAACAACTCTTTTTCAACCCAAATCAAATCATATTTCCAAAAACCCATCAATATCCAAAGCCTGTTCAGGTAGCTAGACAACACATTGCTTTTGGTAACCCCTTGACCTTTGTATTTTTCTTTAAGGTAAAATTCATTGAAAAAAGGAGAAACTTTGACCTCATAACCTGCCTTTATCCAAGAAGGTAAAAATTGATAAGTCCGCAGCCGGCTACTCGCCCCCATCCTGGGGTACTTGGGAAGAAAAAGGATTTTTTTAGACACTAAGTAATTTAGAATAAGTTTTTTGCATAAAGCCTAAAAACTGGTTTTACTAAAGATTCGCTATTAAACTAAAGCTATTTGTTTATGGCGCAGGGCAATGAAGGCGAAGGTTACAATTGTAATAACTTAGCCTGGGATAGATATTCTGAGAATCTTGTTCTTAAAGCAAACTTATACAATAACGCTGTGGGGAGGAGGAAATTTTTCCGGGCCGGCGTCGGCCTAGCGGGCAGAAGGATTAAAATTTCTTGTCCCGATAGCAATCGGGATTGGTTACTTTTTTGGTTAAGCAAAAAAGTGACAGAAGAAAATGACATATCTATTTCTCTTAGCCAATAAAACATCATAAAGGTTTGTATCTGTCTAAGAATCCTCAATTGCCATAAACTCCGACTGATTATTGAACTTGACGGAGGCATCCACCTCAATCGGGATCAGGCAGAATATGACCTAGGCAGGAACTTCGATCTCAACCAAATTGGAATTGATTGATAAGAATTACAAACGATGAACTAAGGGTTGATATGGATGCAGTATCATTCAAAATCCAAGAAAAAATGTCCAAGATCAGACTTTCCATTGGAAGGAGGTAAAACCCCACCCCGACCCTCCCCAAAAAGGGAGGGAGAAACCAAACCAATATGGCAAATCCGAAACTTAGAGGATTCAATTCCAATACTTTCCCTGTATTTCAATCTTGTCAACATATTCCCCCTTCAGGGGGATACAGGGGGTAAAGTCTTCAGGGGGATACAGGGGGTGAAGTCTCCGCCTTCTTCCTGATAATCTCCTCCCTCTTCTGATAATACCGCATCTTTTCCTGCACTTTCAACAACCGCAAGTGCTTGTTGTATGCGATCAAAAAGAAACAAAACAACAAAAAATAAATCATCGTCATGTTCTTCATCCGCATGACAATTCCAAGGTTACTCAACGAGTTCATAAAAGCCAATGTGACAGGAATAAAAGTGATCATCCCGGCCTTGATAAACAAAGGCATATCCCTGATCGCCTCGGGAGTCCAATTCCTATAAATAAACAAACTCAACCACAGATAAAGTACATTTTCAAAACTACTGAAAAAGGATACTATATTATGTGCATCAAAGAACAGGGGTCGGAACATATAAGTGAATAACTTCATCGGCCAAGAATACGATGAAAGATTCACTCCTGAACCAACGTTTGAGTTATTGAGATACCCAACTTTTTGACCTGCCAAATCTCCTAGGGTCTCCAAAGAAAAATCTTCAATCCTAAGTGCTTCTAAAGTAGTGGAACTCAAATAAACAACCCCAATTAGAGTTATTGAACTCAATATAATCTTTGCTGTTGGTTTGATATCAGAACCCAATAATATGGCAATACCCGAACCTGCCAATAAGGCAAAACCAACATGTGGTCTCGCCATATAGACAAAAAACAAAGCAAAGACTGCCTGCCACCAACGGTCTTTGTATTGCTGGAGGGCAAACAGAAACCAAGCAATACCCCAAAAACAAATACTGTCTTTCCCTACCCCTGCTGACCAAAAATGGAGATTGAGAAAATAAAAGACTGTTGGAAACAAGGGGATATTCAATACAGAATGATTTGCAGGAAACAAATCCGCCACCATCACAAAAATATACCTGATCCCAATAAAGCCCAAAAAACCAAATAAGATATTGCCAGTCAAATAAGACAATCCCAACAATTGACTTGGGATATAACACAACCATAGGATAAAAGTCGTTCCATCACCAAAATAAGAGAACCAGGAAATGTCTCCTCGAACAATGACTTGTTGCATGGTAAACTTCCAATATCCCTGAGAATCACCACCAAAATTTAAAATATAATAAGTGAAGAATAGGCTAAAAAGAAAATGGTAAATTAATAAATATTGAAGGTGGAGCTCATATTTGGCAGGCAAACCAAATCTCTTAGAAATACTTCTATTAGTATTAGCCAAGGCTATAAGGCAACCGACCACAATGATTATATCTAACAATTTTTCTCCTTTTAAACTTTATTACAAAACCAAAAACACCTACTATCATTCCTTACGCCCAATTTTCTGCTAAGGTAAGCCTACTTTAGAAATCTACTATTTTTCCAAATTGCTTTCCAACAAGTTATTGTACAATTTCTCAATTTGTTGGCAATATCTTTCTGAGGTATAATTAGCAACCGCCCTTTCGTAACCTGCACGTCCCATTTGAATCCTAAGTTTAGGATTATCAATTAAAAGTTGGAGCTTTTTTCCAATTTCAGGAGGCGAAAAAGGAGGTACCAAAAAACCGGTTTTGTTGTCAATAACCACATCTTTCAACCCTCCAACAGCTGTTGCAACAACCGGTAGGTAATGTAACATTGCTTCTGCTGCAACCAGACCAAACCCCTCATTGGCCGAAGGGAGGGAAAATATATCCATGATAGAATAAAAAGGAGAAGTATTTTCTTGATAACCAACAGGTATGAACTGTCCCTCTAATCCAAGTTCAGAAGCCTTTGATTTTAATATTTCCAAATCCGGTCCTTGACCAACCAATAGAAATTTTACTCTCGGATTCCTGATTTCTTTAATTGCTTCCAAAAGATCAGAAAATCTCTTTACGGGATCATAAACTCTTCCAACCGAACCAATTACAATATCTCCATTTTCTATTCCCAATTCTCTCCTTAATAGGTCACATTCCACATTATCCGTCAATAAAGGTAATGGCACACCATTATTAACCAACAAAACTTTTTCTTTTGGAATTCTTGCTTTTCCCTCCAAGAAATCAACAACAGATGGGGAAATCCCAATAACTTTAGTCGCTACTTTACTTAGTTGCCTTTGAAGCCAAATTGCTTTTTTGGACCTGTTTTGTGGATCAGAAGTTTCTTCCAAAATAACAATAGGAACTCTTCCTAAAAAGCCCCCCACAGCAGCCATACTCATCCCCTCAAATACAGCTCCATGAATGATTTGAGGCTTATAAGACCTGATAATAGATAGGACTATCCGATATTTATCCCACTCGAAGGGGCTTTTGAAAGCCCCAACATCATAAATACGAACCCCTTCTTGTTCCAATGCCAATTTGATCGGGCCTTTAGAGTTGGTACAAATTATCCTTAATTCAAATTTTTCTTTGTCAAGATACTGGGCAAACCCCAATCTCACTTTCTCCACGCCACCCGAAGAAATTGTTTCTATGCAATGCAGGACCCTAATTTTTGAAAGGCTATTTCTTTCCAAATCATTTGTCATTTATCAACCCAGTATACAGTTTGGTCAAGTTGCCTACATAGCTATTTAACGAAAAAAACTGTCCTCTTTTGACAGCATTTTCTTTCATTTTATTTCTTTCAATTGAATTCATTGATAAAGTGGTCTTCATCCTACTTTTCAAATCCCCCTTGTCACCCGGATCAATCAAAAAGCCGCTTTTACCATCCTCAATGATTTCGGAAGGTCCTCCAACTTTGGTGGCTATTGTAGGTAAACCCATCAGCATAGCTTCGACCAATGAAATTGAAAAACCTTCTGATAAAGAGGGCAAGACAAAGGCATCAGCTTGCTTGAGAAAAGGAAATACATCCTTTTGGAACCCAAAAAAATGGATATATTTTTCTATTTCAAGGATTTTGGATAGCTTCTCTAGATTATTTTGTTCAGGTCCGGATCCAATTATCCAAAGCATGATCTTGGTATTTTTGATTTCATTGATCAATTCACTGAATTCCCTTAGCAGCAAGGCAATGTTTTTAATGGGAACCAATCTACAAGTAACCACGAAAACAAATTTATCCTCTTTATTAAGTTCCGTAAAAGAAGGAATCTCTGAATATTCAGGTAAAGCTACGGGGTTATATATTACAATAGCTTTATAGGAAGGGATTTCCCCAAGGGAAATAAGTTGGTCCGCAACTGCCTTTGAAATACCAATGACAACATGTGAAGTTCTATAAGTCAAATTAAAAATCATTTTCCAAAGCTTTCCATGATTTGGAAAACCAATTTCCTCACCAATCCTGACAGGTATTCTTGCTATTTTGGCAGCCAACAACCCGTGAAAATTGGCTTCGCTTCCCGAGGTATGGACTACATCAGGTTTATGATTTTTCAAAAAATCAATGAGTCTAAAAAACAGACCTACATTGGGAATCCTGAAGTTTTCGCCTAAAATATGAATTTCAAAACCCAATCCCTCTAATTCCTTAGAGATTCTACCCCCTTTTCCCAAAACAACAATTTGTAATTGGATTTCGGGATGGTCTTTGAATCCAAGTGCTGTCAATTTGATTCTTTGTTCTACTCCTCCAAAATCCAAAGCCGGAATTATCCTGCAAACTTTCATAAAGGAATACCTTTCATAAGTTCATGCCTTAATCTTTTGTATTTATTGTGATTCCATATAGAATCAAGAAAAATATTGGCCGACGGAATAAACCTTCCCTCAAAAAACAATAATCCGGCATATTTAAATACCTTCTTTAATGCCATATTAAAAGGCTCATTAACATTGAGTAAAATGGTCATTTGATTGGTCTTAACCTCATGGGCTTTCCCGATTTTTGTTTTTTCACCCTTTCGCTGATCTCTATCGTGACGGATAAATGCACCTGAGATCAAAATGGCCTGAAATCCGAAAAAACGCAACCGCTGTTGGAAATTAATATCCTCACCATAATGGAAAAACGATTCTGAAAAAAGACCGATCTCTTTAATTATCGACGCATCTAATAGCCATGCCGCGGCATTCACCGAATAAATCGGATAAAAAGGTTTTGCCCTTTTTAAGGTCATGTCAGAAACAAATCCCGGGCAAAGGCCTTCTGTCAGACAACTTTGAAACCCAAAATCTAATCCTTCCCCTTTGCCATTGAGATGAACAGGCGAAACCAAACCTATTTTTGAACCGAAGCCAAAACCTGCAAGACAACGCGAAATCGTGTTTTCATCTAAATAGGCATCTTGGTTGAGTAAAAATATATATTCAGCCCCCTCTTCCATCGCTAATTTAGCACCCAAATTATTGGCCTTTCCAAAACCGAGGTTTGTTTTGCTTTGGATCAGGTGCATTTCAGGAAAAGCTTCAGAGATAAAAGCACAAGTTACATCCGTGGATCCATTATCAACAATAATGGTTTTTAATGGATAATGTGATGCCTTGATGGAAGACAAAGTTTTTGGCAACCATTTCATGCCATTATAGGTCACAATGACACAATAGATTCTTGCTACCATGGATTACCTTTTGGTTTCATGGCCTCGTATCAAAAAAAAATACTCCTTCCAAGCGCCTATAGTAATGGCCACACAAACCGCAAAAATCGCCCACGACTCTTTAGGTGGAACCGTAAAGAATTTTTTGGCGGAAAATTTCACCCTTCGAAAAGAGAAATTAATTAGATGTTTCAAAAATGGAAGTGGTTTATGTTCAAACTTCCTCTTGTATGTTCCTCCTAAAAGTCTACGATACTTGTAAACCAATTCATTTACATGGTACCTAGAAGGATGTCTCACAATGACTTCAGGAGCAAAAACAATTCTATACTTCTTTGATATCCTTCCTGAAAGGTCTGTATCCCCATTTGATTTTAACTGATGGTCAAAACCTCCAAACTCTTCCATGGTCTTTTTATAAGAAAACCAATTTCCAGCCCCACATGTACCCTCTGCAACATATGATTTAAAATCAAATCCTGTATATTTTTCATATATCTCAGCATAAGTTAATTTTTTGTCATTCAGAAAAAAAAGCGGTACGTCTCCAGCCAAAATTCCAAGGGAAAAATCCTTGTCTGCTTCAAAATATCTTTTAGCATTTAGAAGCCAATCTGGGTCGGGTATACAATCTGAGTCGGTCAAAGCTAAAATTTTTGCAGATGCAAGTTTTATCCCTAGATTCCTTGCAGCATAAGAACCGGGAGTTTTTTCATCGGACACTTTTAAGCTCAACTTTTTGAAATAAATAGCATCTATTTCTGCAGACTCATTTGGATCATTATTAACCACGATGACTTCAAACTCATCTGAATGAAGCGTTTGGGCAATCAATGCTTTTAAACATAGATTTAACCTAACGTTGTCTTTATAGGCCGGTATGATTACTGAAAAATAAAAACTATCCATTGGATTTGATTTTCTTTAAAATGAGCTTAGGGATTTTCTTTGATTGTCTTTTGAAATACTTAATTGAATAGGATATTTTTTCTGAAAGGGATGCTTTATTTATAAACTTAAAGCTGAAATCAGAAACCAATCCAGGTGGAAAAAAGAAAACGGGCAAACCTGCAAACTTTGTACTATCATTGACAGCATGCATATTCATACACCAAAGTCTTTTTTTGGATGTGATTTCAAGCCTCTTTTCTTCAAATAAAAAATCAGTATGAGATTGAAAACATACTGTTTTAATAGGAATATTACTCTCAATTTTTTCTATTAATGAAATAAAAGGATTCGATCGGTTTTTTGATTTTCCAAGTAACCCGGTTCTTAAATCATGTACTAAGCCGAAAGTGAAATTGATTGACAAATATTTCTGAAAATCAAATTTAGACTGGACCTCATCGATATATTCCCTATGGATTAGATCATCACTATCTATTCTACTTGTAATTATATATGGGCAATCTTTATCGATGAGATTTTTGATATCCTCTGGTGCATGTGTTGTGAGAGATTCAAATCCTCCATTTCTTAAAAGGATTTTAAAATTTTGGTTGCTAGAAATCTTAGTCTGAAGCTGATTAACAAAAAAATCAGGAGTCCGAAAATCCAGATAAATTAACCATGTAAAATTTTGGCAATTTTGATTGACTACTGAGGGGAAGCAAGTTTTAAAGAATAAATCAAACCGATAATTCAGCCATTTTTGTTCATCAATGTTTTTATTCAAAATTCTTTCTTTGTACCCAAGATTAATTCTTGTGATAAGAAAATGGTTAAACTTAAGATTCATTAATTCTCAATATTTATTCTGTATAATTGCTCTAAACTTTCTCCCAATTTCAAATGGGAATAATTGCTTTCTACAAACTCCCTACCTGCCTTGCCCATAACTTCCCTAAGTTGATCATCCTCAATCAATTTCTTTAAAGCTTTTACAAATTCTTTCACATCACCCTTAGGGACAACAAAACCTGTCTCGCCTTGTACCATTCCATATTTTATACCTCCAACATCAGAAACAACTACCGGAAGATTAATAGCTTGGGCTTCTTGAACCACAAGGCCCTGTGTTTCACACCTGCCTGTGTCAGGGTCATTAATTCCGGGAAAAAGAAATATATCAGCTTGGTTAAACTCCTGAATTATCTTCTCTTGCAAAAGGCCTTTCGTAAATCGGACCCGGTCTCCCAAGTTATATTTTTTGGTTAATTCGATCAAATCTGGATATTGTGGCCCATCTCCGATAATGGTCAGGGTGCCGTTAAACTGGTGTTCTTTAACCAGAACATGCATAATTTCAATTGCCAAGTTTGCTCCTTTCAAAGGAATTAACCTGCCACAAAACAAAATATTAATCGATTTCTTGGGAATATTTGGCTTTTTGGAAAACTTATCGAGATCAAGCCCTACAGGAAGATGGAATATTTTGTTATTATCTTGAAATCCAATGTCATTCAAAAGTTTTTTCCCATAAGGTGAGTTAACTGTTAATTGAGATGCAAATTGGAATAAATTTTTGTACCTATTCCTATTCAATTTTTCCTCATTTGGGCTTAAATCAAAACCATGAAAAGACACTATTAAGGGAATATTTTTTAATACACCGATTTTTTTATAAAAGGACATCCATAATCCCGATGTTCCAAAATGGGCATGGATGATATCCTGTTCTTTTAATCTACCTAGAAAAATAAAGTTGTAAGCTACATAAAGTGAAAGACCGTGTTTTCCAAGCTTGAAAAAATTAAGGCACTTCAATATTTCGATAAAATAGGACCAATTAAAATTGGTAGCCAATGACTTCAAGATGATATAAAGTCTTTTCGTGAATTTTCTTGGTATCGGAGGTATAAAAATTGTGCTTTCTAAAAGTCGGTACTCCAGGATCTGTGGATGAACGCGATCCAAATTCCCTTTTGACCGGGAATAAATGGTGACCTCATGCCCCCGGTCAATTAAAAAGGTGATTTGGTTTATGATAAATGTTTCCGACAAAGTCGGGAATTCATTCACCACAATAGCAATTTTGAAATTCTCTTTCACTATTTAATTCAAGAAAGTCATCTTTTTAATCAACAGGTAAATTATTCCTTTTCGACCTTAAAGGGCTTAATAAGTACTTAAAACTTTTTGTTAAAAAATAATTGCTCAATTTTGGATTTACAATGATAAGTTCTACAATACCTTTAAACTCTGCTGTAAAATTTTTTATTTTATTTTTCTTCCAATAATAAGAAAGTAATCCAAATCTCCTGTTTAATAAGGGTCGACTTAGTAAAGGGTTTTTGTTAAAATGATTGTAAATAAAATTATATGTCTTGAATGCCTCTTTCAGACTTTTTTCATAATTAATTGATGACCAAACACCTCCATTATGAACGCGATAGGATGTCCCTGATATTTCTTTTTCATAATAAAAACTACCTTTTTCAGCTAAAAGAAGAAATAAAAATGTATCTCCATTTAAAACAGAAGAAAAATCTTTGGGGAAATTTCGGATGCAGTTTCTAAAAACCACCGTTTGTGTTGGAACTGTAAATACTCCTTGAGCCAAATCACTAAAATTCAGATCTCTTTTAATTGAAGTTGGCAAACTGCTCTTCCGTAATAGTTCACCTTTAGTATTCACAACCGATCTGTCATGAAAACTCAAAACATACTTACTATTGTTCTCCAAAAAATCAACTTGTCGCTGTAATTTATCCGGGTCTGTCCAATAATCATCACCTTCACAAATAGCAATATATTTGCCTGAACATTGCTTCAAGGTCCATTCAAAATTTGGAATTGCTCCCATATTTATCGAATGCTTGTGGTAGACAATTTCTATTGATCCGTTTGATTTGTTCAAATATTTTTGAACAACCTCTTCAGTTCGATCTGGTGAAGCATCATCGGAAATAATAAGCTCTACTTTAAAATTGGTTTCTTGAATCAATACACCTTCAATAGCCGTCGCCAAAAATTCGGAATGCTTATAGGTAATCATACAAACGCTTAACGTAATTGAACTTTGATCCATTTAATAAAAATTATAATAAATAATGATATAAACCATTTATTGTAAAAAGTCGATTAATAATTAAAAATTACTTAACAAGCTTCACTTAATCAAAAAAATACTGATGAATCTAATTACCTAAAGATTGTAACATTGTTCTGGTTTTTTTGAACATAGTTTCACGACCCCATATTTTTACCAACTTATTTCTTATAAACTCAACATTTAATTCAGGTAATTCTCCATTTTTGACATCTTCGATACAAAAGATTGGTATATTTTGATTTTTAAAATACATGTAAACTGGATTCCTCCGATCAAGAATTACATAAGCTCCTAAATACAACATTAATACAATGTTACCCATTGCCAATTGCCTCAAACTATTTACAAATACATATTTACATGAAAGTAAATTATTAACATATTCAGAATACTCTAAAAAACCATTTATGGGAATAAATCGATTGCCATATAAATCTGAACCTAAGTTAATTACCTTTTCCTTATTATTTCTATCCCCGTAATTTAAAGGGCAAATAATATTATCAAATTTAATTTTGAAATCTTTGATGTCATCAAAACCGTCCAAATGGTTGTTTAGTGGATTGGCACTATTTCCAAATAGTAAGTTATTTCCAAGTATTATGGAATTTTCAAAACCCTTAATAATATCATCCTCAATTGTCAAATAATTCCAATCCAAAAAGGAGATGGGATGGTTAGGGAAATAATTTGATACAAACTCAAATTCGTTCTCTAATACTGGCGCAAAAAAATTTATATTATTCATAACTAAATCATCATCTACTTTTTTATTCAAAAAAGGCAATAACCTATTTCTGATTATTTCTAAATCTGAATTTTCAAATTCGACTAACAATTTATTTGTTTTTTCCTTAAAAAGTCTTCCATCGTAATATTTAGAATAGTCAAATCCCCATCCAATCCATATTACAGGTACACTTTTTCTATTTTTTATAATAAAGTATTTTAAAAATTCACTATTCAAACCATGAATGATAATTGATTTATACTTCCACTTCAAAAACGGCCAAAAATAATAAAGATATGTTGGCTTTAAGAAACGGACTTTTGCAGATTTTATATAAAATAGTTTGCTCTTTTTTCCAAAGATTATAAAATCATTATAACCAGGTTCTACTTCTTCAAACACTCTGTAAGCAGAATCAAAAAACTTTTCATCTCTGACAATATGTAAATTTTTTTTCTTAGAACACATTATGGAGCTATTTTGGCATATCTAGAAAAAATTTATTTTCCATATTCTTATGGTGAGCTGATTATTCTTATAAATAAGAACATTATTATTTAAGTAATAGAATAAAATTTATCAGTATAATTGAAAGCTTTTTTTTAGCTTTATCAATAAGTTTTATTTTTTTTGGACTTTTTAAGTAATGTTCCCTTATGTGTTCATGGAAAAGTGAATATTTATTTGATTTTCTATTTCCTTCTAAAAGGCCGATTTGAATTTTTTCTTTCCAGATTAGGTAAGGCAAAGACAACTGGTCTCTTCTTGAAAATTTCTCAACTTCTTTCCACCATTTCATTAAAAAAGAAGAGTTTTTTAAGTTCTTCTTATTTATAACTAAAATGGAATTTTCATTTAATCCATTTCTCTTTGGCATTCCAAAAACACTGTAAACTATAACCTGCTTCAAAATTTCCCTGTTCAAATCTTTATTTCTTTTTATACAAATTTTAGCTTCCTCATAAAAACAATTTCTATGGGGATGTTCAAAACTTGATAAGAAGTTGTAGTTTGAAGATTTGACTAAGTCCAAAATTTTCGAATGATCCATTTGAAGATTTCCATCATGGTATACTAAATATTCAAAATCTGGCAAATACGTATATCCTAAAATTTTATAATGCTTTGAGGTTTTTGAGAAATCTTTTCCAATTGGTAAAGCTTTAATGACATTATAGATTGAGCTTTTTAACTCATTTTGATCTGTAAAACAGAAATATTCAATTCCAGAGTTTAATGAAAAATTTATCGGATCATTTAGGATGTCTTTACTCCCAAAGATGGATGTATAAACAGCAATTTTCACAACTAAAACTCCTGTGCCTCCACCATTCTTTTAAAACTCTCGGAACTGGAAGCCAATCCTTCAAAATTATCCATCTGCAAAATTTCCCCTTTATTCAATAGGATTATTTTATCAGCATGCTTTACAGTTGAAAGCCTGTGTGCAATCATAATGATAGTTATCTTACCTTTCAGGAATTCCATATTTTGTTTGATCAGCTGTTCGGTTTCTGAATCCAAAGCAGAAGTGGCTTCATCCATCATTAAAAAGTCAACCTCCTTATACAATTCTCTGGCAATGGAGAACCTTTGTTTTTGTCCCCCTGACACCATAATCCCATTATTCCCCAATCGGGTATTTTCCACATTTGGCAATCCTTTTACAAAATCCACAATGGAGGCCTGTTCCAAAGCTTTCCAAAATTTTCGTTGATTGGCTTCGTTTGGTTCAGCCCAAAAAGTCACATTGTTAAAAACCGTGTCGTCAAAAATAACCGGGTCTTGGGTGATATAGCCGATTTTCTTTTGGTAGGTGGTTCTGTCAAGATCAACAATTGACTTCCCATCAATTGTGATAATTCCACGATCAGGCAATACCAAACCTGAAAGAAGATTCATCAAGGTAGTTTTGCCTGAACCGCTCTCCCCTACCAAGGCAACAGTTTGGTTTTTTTTGATAGAGAAGGAAATATCATTCAAAATCACCGCTTCCCGATAATGAAACCCAACTCCTTTTAAAACAATTTCATTTTCAAAACCCTTGAAAACTTCCTGCCCATTATTTTCTTTGCCGGATTCCAATTCTATCAAAAACTCCTGCATATTTTCCAATGAACCGTGATTGGCCAAAAATGCATTCCAGTAATTCTGTAAATTCATCAGGTAAGTCAATGCACGATAAAAAAACAAGAGACTCAATAATATCAAATTGATACTTCCCCCAAATACATTGATTTCCAAAATAATGACACCCACCACTACCATAATCACCAAAGGCTCTCTAACCCCATTAATAAAAGAACTCAGGATACCAATCCTTTTGAGATAACCCTCTATTTCTAAAACCTTTTCTTTAAGCTTACCGCTGAAGTCTTTCAATTGACCTGTGGCCTTTAGGTATTTAAAAAAAGCAACCTTTTGGATAAGCAAACCCTGAAATTCGTGGTTACTGTCTGTTAGTTCTCTGGAAATAGACTTTGTTTTTTTAAATATCCAAGAATATAACAAATTACTCAAACTACCTCCAAGAATTACCAATAGCGTAAACTGCGGATTGACAGTAAAAGCCAAACCGGTGTACACCATCACCATAATAAATCCTTGCATTGCAAAAAAATACCCGTTGTAGGCTCCCAATACCTTGTTGACTTCACCGGAAACCGTATTTTGGATTCGCCCGGAATCAGCCATGACAAAAGATTTGTAATTATAATCTGTCAAAAGGTCAATTTGGGAAAACCTGATTTTCTGTATAAAATAACGTTGGAGAATTACCTTATAATACCCTTCAATAAACTTCACGATCCCTTTTAAGATAAAAAATACCAGCATTACCAACAATACGGAGGTGATGGTCAATGAAATATCCAAAGCATCTAATCCATCCAATAAAAAACTTAAATTACCTAGGGCCTCTGAAGATTTTTCTCCACCCCCCATCATTTCCAATAAGGGTAGAAACATCGCCAAGCCCAATCCGTCCAAAACGGCAACCCCGATACTCAACCCAAAAGAAATAAATATTCTAAAACCTAAAATGGAATAGAAATATAAAAAGTACTTAAAGGATTGTTTAAACTGTTTTTTTAAAAATTCCATTATAAGTTTTGAATCCTTTGATAAATATAAAAGTCGGAAAAAGAAGTATTGTCTGTTCCATCAAAAGGATACCTATTCTTAATCGTATTGATCAATTTGAAATCCTTAGCATTCTTCTCAGTCCAGTCAGTAAACTTGCGATGCTTAACATGTGGAGAATGATTTTTTGGATTTTGATTGGTATTGGAAGAATATATGATGACAAAATTTAAAGAAGAATCAAATAATCGAGTCATATACTCATGGAAAATCCTATCCTCAACCAAATGGAAAATCACATCTAAAGACAAGGTCAAATCCGCTTTTTCATTTGCATAGTCATCTGTCAATTTGAATTCTTTTGTTTGATCCCCATGAAAAATTGATTTACAAATCCCTAAGGCTGTGGTAGAAACATCAAATCCGGTATATTTTAGGTAATTCATCAATTTTAATTGGTTACCATCACCACATCCAAATTCAATAACTGAATTGATATTCTCCTTATCAATAAAACCGTTAATTACATCTGCTTTAAATTCTGCCAAATGATTATAAGAACCGGGACCTGAATTGCCTCCCTTTTGGTATCTTTTTTTCCAATATTCATTCGAGTTTTTAAATAAAAACATTTTACTTATCCACCTTTTAATTCGATTTAATTTTTTATTCATTGTTATTTTCTTTTGGTGAGTGAATCAGTTTCAATTAATTTTTATTTTTTATTATTCTGCCCGGAACACCTACCATGGTGACATTGTCCGGGACATCTTTGGTAATTACAGACCCTGCCCCGATAATGACAAGGTTTCCGATCTTGATTTTAGGTAGGATGGTGGCATTGGCCCCTATCCTGGTTTGGTTCCCTATTTTGGCAGCTCCCAGAATAACCGCCCTTGGACTGATTTCACAAAACTCCCCGACCTGCACCTCGTGGTGTACCTGCGCACCGGTATTGACCAAGGTACCTTTTCCGACTAGTACTTGAGACCCTATAAAGCAATGGTTGAAAATATCCGCCCCTTCAAATTGCGCAAAAGGGCTGATCGTATTTTGGAATCCCAAGAGGTTGACCATGCTTCCTCCTGCCCTGATAAACTTTTCATAAAACAGCACCCTATACCTTGGATTGCCTACCGCCAGGATAAACCTTGGGTCTTTGGCAAAATGGCTTTCAACCCTGTTGAATTCCCTGATGATGGCATACTTCTGAAGTACCATTTGCTCAGTAGTGATATCATCAAAAAATTCTAATAGATCCGGAAGAGCTTTTTGGGCAAGGATATCAAAACATTCTAAGGCATGTCCGCCTGCGCCTGCTACCAACATATCTTAATTATTTTGGACACGGAGCAAAATCCTGGCAATCATTTTCTGTTCCTCTTTGCTAAGGCCATGATACAAGGGAAGACACAACACCCTACTGCTGATACTGTCAGACACAGGCGTCTCACCCGAGGTATAATCCAAGTGATTCAATCCCGGGAAGAAATACCTCCTTGCCCCGATCTCATGATCTGAAAGCATTGCCATGCTTTTCTCTAGCTGAACTTCATTTTCAAAAATGATGGGGAAATAGGCATAGTTATAGGATTCGATACCTGCTATATCCAAAAACTTCACCTTCATTCCTTTGAGGATGTCAAGGTAATGGTGAAACTGAAACTTCCTAGCGGCAAGGATCTCAGACAGATAGTCAAGGTTTACCAATCCCATGGCAGCATGGAATTCAGAGTTTTTTCCGTTGATGCCGACACCATTGAATTTTAAAAAACCATCATGACCAAAGTTCCTGAGGTAGGACATCCGCTTGAGCAACTCAGGATCCTTGGTGAATACACCTCCCCCTTCTATGCTATGGAATACTTTGGTGGCATGAAAACTGCAGGTACTGATGTCTCCATATTCAAAAATGGAGCGTCCTTTGATTTTCACCCCAAAAGCATGTGCCCCATCATAGATCACTTTGAGGTGGTGCTTTTTTGCGATTTTCTCAATGGCTTCCACATCACAGGGAGTTCCGTACACATGGGTAGCCAAGATCGCAGAGGTCAATGGGGTGATGGCTTCCTCTATTTTGGAAGGATCAATATTCAGCGTCTTGGGATCAATGTCTACAAACACAGGCGTACAGCCTTCCCAAACAATGCTACTCGTAGTGGCGACATAGGAGAAAGGTGTGGTGATGATTTCACCGGTTAAGCCAAGAGCTTTGATAGCGATCTGAATGGCGATCGTGCCATTATTGGTGAAAAGCAGGTGATTTACATCCAGGTGGCTCTTCAGCTTAAGCTCCAGTTCATTGACCAACGGACCGTTGTTGGTGAGCCAATTACGCTCCCAAATTCCGTCCAGGTAGCGGTTGTATTCCTCCTTAGGAGGCAGAAAAGGTTTGGTTACAGGTATCAAATTGAAAATGTTTTAAAACTTGGGTAAAAAGGAATTTTCTAAATTATCGGTTACAAAATGCAGTTTTGGCTTTTTTTCATTTTCGGCAAATAAATGGCTTATACCAAGACCTGCCGGAATCAATATCACAGGCAGTACCGGAATCAAAAACCGGCCATCCCAGTCTTCCGTCATGATCCCTACTATCATGGCGTGAAAGAGGATATACACCATCACAAACACTGATTCTTCTCCTGTCACTGTTTTTTTGCGGATCGCCTTCATAGCAAAATAATAAACCGGGATCAGGTAAATTAAAGAAAACAAGTTGTGCCATGTAGACCAAAATGGACGGATATGGAAAAGGAAAAGGAAAATTTTGGAGAGGAATAACGTGCCCCAATAAATCGGGTTAAACAGAACAAAAAGAAATAGGCGGACCAAAGGAGAATGTTGGGCATCCGGAATGTATAAAGTATCAGGCCTTGCCACAGTAAGTAATTCATAATGGGGACTGTTCTTATACTGAAACATCCCAAAAATAACATCCCCTCTGATATACTCATTCATAAAACTAAATGTGGTCAGCATTTTATTTCCCAACAAAAAAAGTGGAATCAATAAACCCAAGCCCAAGCAGATCTTGAGGACGGGTCGATGGATGCTTGCAAAAATTCTATAAATCCAATAGGAAATGATCGCTGCTAACAACACGATTCCGGTTGGTTTTGCAAATAGGGTCAAAACCAAAACAAGGGTCCCGAGAATGATATTGGCGGGGGTAATTTCATTTTTGTACCATTTGACAAGGAAATAGAGGGAAATACAAGTCATGCTGACAAAGAAGGACTCACAGAGGATGTAATAATTGTAGATACTGATCTCAAAAAACAACATATAAAGAAAGCCCGTAAGAAAGGCTGCTACAGGATTCTTAAATAGCTTTAAGGAGGTTAAGTAAATCGCAACCAATGCCCCCAAACTTAACAAAACCTGGGAGATGATGACCATTTCCATTGAATCGTGAACCATCCTCACCAAAATCATAAACAAGGGGTAGCTTATGTACCAGAACTCATGAGGATCAAAAAAAAATCCCATTTCCATTATTCGATCTGCATATCCCAAATATCTTGGAGAGTCATCGACTACTTTAATTCCAAGCTTTAAAAACAACAAAGAATTAAGAATGGTAAAAAGAATTACAAAAACCAATAAACTCCATCTGGTTGAGTTTAAAACTTTAATTAAAACCTCCTTCATTTAAAATAGATTGAGATATTTAATCTGTAAGTTTTACTAGTGCCCAAAATATCCATCAATATCTAAATATCTATAAATATCAAAGTACAAGTTTATCTACCATATTTTTATTTTGTCCGACTTTCCTACTTATTACATTCCCTCCTACCAAAAACACCAAAGGCAATACCGGCATCAAAAATCGGGAATTCCAGTTATCAGATAGAAGTGCCACACTCAGTGCAGAACATCCAATCAGAGTCAGGGAAAAAATCTTGGGAAACCTTCCCAAGGAATTTCCCCTTATCGCTTGAAAAAAAGCAAAATACATGGGAATTAAAGCGCAAAGGGCAATAATATTATGTACCCAAGAATAATAGGGCCGCACATACATCAGGTAATAAAATAACTTTGTCCCAAATAGCTGAAGCGAATACAGGGGATTGAAAATCCAGAGATAAATCATCTTACCCAAAGGACTCCAATCTACCGCAGGTAAGGATAAATCGTTCGGCACTGTAAGCATCAGTGAGGAAGCATAATCCATATGGGCCATCTTATGGATATTATAGACCACTTCCCCATTTTGGTAAGCTTCTACAATCCCAAAAGTCCCTAACATTTGATTCACCAAGACCAGCAAGCCCACAATCAGCGTAGTAGAAAATGCGAGTTTCCAACCCAAAGTAGAAATCCTTTTCCATGCGAATGCGATGGCTACAGCCACCAAGCCCGCCAATAAAGCCACCCCAGTTGGTTTGACCATGATCGCCCAAATCATGACAAGGATTGCCAAAATCCCCTGAAAAGTATCCAGCTTACCCCGATAAGCTTGGGAAAGAAAGAAAAAACTGATACAATACAGACTGATCATCAATGATTCCGCATACAAGAAAAGATTCCAAAAAGAGATCATGATGAATCCCAAAAACCAGATACAGGTCAGCAGCGCAGCTTTGGGATTTTGATAAAGGTTGATAGAAGCAAAATACATGGCAATCAAAGCAGCGTAAGCGAATACGTATTGGAAAACCACAATGCCTTCAAATCCCGGTATGATGCTGTTTGCCCCAAGGATAAACAGCACGTAACCAATATACCAAAACAGATGAGGTTTGAAGAACATGCCGTTTTCCTTGATTTCATCAGCGTATTGCAGATATCCCCAAGTATCATCATCCGTCATAATCCCCATTTTCCAAAACCACAACCCATTCACCAAAACAAAAATCCCTGTCAGTATGGAAAGGTGGATAAAGTGAGTTTTGGTCATTTTAAAAAAGTTTCAATCCATTTCTCATCGTTTCATTGCCTAAATAAACCTCGCTCTGATGTTTTTAACCCCCTTGATCAGAAATGGCAGCTTATATACTTCTATTCTTGTAAAATAATTGGTTTAGGTCCACAACTTCCATTAAATCCTATAATCCCATTAAATCCCTCCAAAGGACTTTCGAAATCAAAAAGATTTTGTTCACTTAAGAATGTAAGAATCATCCTTAAAAATAATTTCATCAAAAGAAAGGAGAACATCGCATGAAAAATTCTAATAAAGAGTAACGAACTGTCAAGCCTAATAATTTTTATACACTAATTTATAAAACACCAATTCACAATTCGCTTTCCCAAGAAGGTGTGGAATATTCCGATGCTCCCCAACTTTTTTTCCATTTAACCAATCCCTGATTTGGTAGACCATTGATTGGGTTTGTGGAAACACCCATTGACAAGTATTTGTAATTTGGCGCTGACTTTTCAATAATTATATAAAAAAGCAAGTCAAGCGCACTATGGGATTTTCCGTCTTCGGTTGCCCCTATATACTGTACATGTAATACATCTCCGTGTGAAAAAGTAAGGCATCCACCAAGCATATTGTCATCTTTAAAGACAGCCCATAATTGAATTTTCCCAGGAAAGCTTTTATGTAAAAATGAAATTTCTTCTAAAGTATGTGTGGGGTTGGCATTGAATCTTGATCGAAGGTTTGGAATGAGGATATTCTCCCAAAAGAATGCCAAATCGGAGGAATAATTGACCCTGAGATGATGCTTTTCTGCTTTTTTTTTACCCCAAATTTTCCCCCTGTCTTTTATGCTTATTGGTAATGAAACTGTTTGATAGACTTTTTCTTGAATGGGTAAAAAATTACAGGAGGCTAAAACACCTTGCATTTCGTAGTAGGCTAGACTGTTTTTCCAATAAAATACGGGTGCTAAATGGATTTGAATGGATGTGGAATTTAATGCTTTGAAATATAATTTTAACTCAGTGATAATTTCCTGAATTATCGTAGGCTTCAAAGCTTTTAAAAATATTGGTCCACCAAATGTCAATCCTCTATGACTAAAAATCTTACCATTTTGGATTTCTGCAGGGAAGACCGCCACAAGGTTGTCCTCAAGAAATATACATGCCGAGCAATCCACAAATCTATCTTGATGGTATTGCATATAATTTCTAAAATGAATGAGGGAAGCATTGATGCTGTTTTCAATTAAATTATCCCAATCTTTTTGCAATTCTTGAATATAGGGTAAAATCCTAATCTGCATTGGTCAGGAAATGATCAATGGAATTTTTTTGAAATATAGGTTCTTCAAAATCCAACCCTCCAACCTATAACCGATTTGATCCATATAGTGTAGAAGCGAAACCCCATCACTATTACCTATTTCCCAGTTTTCCTCTTCGATGATTACCCATTGTGGCTGAAATAGCTTCCAATCCATCCCATAAAGTACTTCTCTGTCATGTTCCTCAGCATCTATGATAAGAAGATCAAATTCCTTAGGAACATTATTTTCTTTTAAAAGTTTTGCCAATGTGATGGTGGGAAGATTAATTTCATTTACTTTCAAACCTTCAGTTTGATACTGTGCCACGACTTTTTTATCGATGGAGGATAGCACATCATTTTGGACAAGGTAGAAAACGCTTTCTCCTTCCTTATTTGAAATCAAGGCAGTGATTGCTATATCCCTTGGCCTTATTTTTTGATGAAGTCTTTTAAACTTTGGATTGGCATCTATGCAAATACCTTTCCACCCTTTTCTATATAACGAATATGTATTGGATAAAAATTTAGGATGGTTAGACCCAACTTCCACATAATATCCAATTTCCGAAACATTTTTCTTTATAAAACTTTCTATGATTCTGTCCTCCCCTGTGAAGGCAAATGAATATTTTAAGCTTCTTCCTAAAAGTAATCTATTGAGGGAAGATAAAATCACAGAAATAGTATGGAAAAAGGAGTAAAAGGGTGATCTCCATGTAAAAAACTGAAAAAAGGAAAATTGCACCTCTTTGATCACTACCCCAAACAAAGTAAACCAAGCCCTATTGTATGCTGAGCCGTAGAGGTAAGGGAACAAAAATCCAGGAATTTTCAAATGAAATTTAAGATTTTAGTCTTATATATTGGTCATAATCTTTGATATAATCTGATGCATCATACTTTTCGGAGCAAATAACCAGGCATATTGCTTCCGGAGAGAAATCATGAACAATCCTCCAGGTCTTTTCAGGGATATAGAGACCTTCAGAGGAGGAATTAACGAGAAATGTCTTTTTATCAACACCATCATCAACCGTGACTGAAAATGATCCTGAGATTGCGATCATTACCTGTCGGTTTTTCAGGTTGGCATGATTCCCACGTGTCTCGCAGGGTTTCACACCGGTTAAATAATAAATCCTTTGAATTGGAAATTGGATTTCTATTCCTTGGTTGGCGACTACAAGGCGACTAGAATCAAGTTGGGAAGCTTTAAAGGGTATGTATTTACAAAGAGATATCTTGGTCATTTATTTGGCTTCTTAGTAATTTTTAAGACTTGATTGAGCATCCTGTTTACTCCTAAAAACAATGATTTTTATGATTTTTTTGGTGATTTTCAAAATTCTTTAAATTCAAAAAATCATACTTTTTTATAAATAACCATATTTTTTTTCACCAAATCTGGCCTTTTTCGGGAATGTTCCGTTACCCTTCTCCTACCCTTCCCCTACCCTTCCGTTACACCCTCGTTACCCATTCGTTACCTTTCGACCAATTTCCAAGAAAACGTATCACTTTTTCAAGAAGCTAGAATTCGAGGTGTAAGTCTCAGTTAATTGAGTACCAAGTAATATGTACCAATCCCCTTACGGACAACCTGAAAACCTGACAACGCGAAGCAGACAACTTGACAGCCCGACAACAATTACAACCACTATAACAATTACAACCACCTCCAAGAGACCCTTCGTTCCTCAGGGTGACGCCCGACAACGCGAAGCAGACAACCCGACAACAACTAGAACAATTACAACCACTACAACTCCCCTACAAATCCTCCTTCATCACGAGATTCCCCAGACACAGCTTCGCCCCTTCAATCCCATCCAAGGACATCCTACTGAGTACAAAAATTACTCATGAGTAACAAAATTACTCGGGCAATCGGGATTTGCAAACCCTCAAAAAACATTTTCGCCGCTGAAAAAATACCTGCCATCAGGCCCATTTTTTTGATAAAATCTTTGTCCTAAATAAAATGCGAGTGGATATTTCTAAAATGTATTTCACACCATTAAATAGATTTTTATCAAAAATTATATAATCAATTATTTTTCAGACTTTTATTGAATATTTTTTTGTCCAAAAACCCCATTCCCAAAAATGCATTTCAGAATTGCCAACAGGCCAATTCCAATTATTAAATGTGAGATAATTACTATTTCTTGGCACCAAAATTGAACTTTTAAATTCAAAGTTTTATGCGAATAATGTTTTCCCTTCGTTATTATGGAGTTGTATTCGCAGGAAGATAATTATGAATCCATTACCCTCATCTCGCAAGACTATGACCGCACTTCCAACTTCACACAAGCATTCCTTTTCCGACATCCTCGATTTTAAGACCTCTGTTGCATCGGTCATCGGTCATCGGTCACCCAACCTCTCACCTTTTACTTCCTACTTCTGACTTCCTACTTCTGACTTCATCCTTCATCCTTCATCCTTCATCCTTCCACCCTAATTCCCCCGACATGCTCATAATCCAGTACCGTGCCCATGATTACTTTCAGCACCAGCTTGACGAAAGCTTTATAGGCCTAGCCTTTGTCTTGACAGACAAATATGAAGGAGAAATGGATGTTTTTCCACCACACAAACCCAAGATTATCATCCATGAAGGGTTTATCTGCATCAAAAAATTAGAACTCAATGTGGGCGGGGAGAATGAAACCAGTAAATTCAAGAAGAACCTGGAGATAGAATTCAATGAAGTCAAAAAAGTGTATTTCGATAAATCCGATGAAACAGAGGATTTTTTTCTCAACATCCCCGAAGGCAATTATGACAGGTTGGGATTTGGCATCCACTTGTCAGACCATCTTGACAACCCTTCAGTCTACATCACCGCCTCTTACTACAGCAGCGCCTGTGAACTGATTCCTGTGACGATCGAACTTTTCGGAGCTAAGCCAAGATTCGACTTGGAAATGAACACTGACAATTCGCCTATGCTTTCCTTCACCTCCGACAGGACCATCAATCCCTCCATCATTTTTGAAATCAATGCCTCCAAATGGCTCGATACCCTGTCCATTGACGACTTGGAAAATGCCCAAAAAGTGGGAGACAGTATCCTCATCAATGACAAAAGCAACCGCCACCTCTACTTCAAACTCGCCGCCGAAATTCATAAGGGGGATGAGATATATGTAGAATTGAGGGAATAATGATCTTGGGTGGGAAAACATTTGAATGAGAAGCAAGAAACGAGACTGGTGCGGTCGCAGTTTGCGTTGTTAGTAAACACTGCCCCTTGGCCTTATCAATGGTATAGTATCAGATCTGTAGCCTTGGCGATTCCTAAATTGGACAACGCGAAGCAAACAACTTGACAACGCGAAGCAGACAACTTGACAACAACTAAAACCATTACAACAATTAGAACAAATACAACCGAAAGAGAATCCACCATTTACACCCTATTCTCCCATTCCCAAACCTTCCCTATATACAACTCCCCGCCAAAACTTTCTTTCCATTGTACGAGGCTTTCTTTTGGTAAGCCTGTTTTTGGGTCGGTCACGCCACCGAGATCAATGTATTTTTCACCGATATTGCGCATCAGATACCCTATCAGCAGATCAACAGCCCTGTTTTTCCGGCCTTCATCCGTAGAGGCTATGTATTGGGTCCGTGCCACCTCAGGATGGACAAAAACGGTTACACCGGCAAGTATCTCGCCTTTGTGATAAGCATTGAACTGCCGGATCTTGGTGGGATTATTCGTAGCCAGATATTCAATTTCAGCCAAAGTATGGACAGGTTCATAACCCAAAACCTGCCTGTGGTAAGGCATCAGGATTTCATCCCAAAAAGTCACAAATCCGTCATCCTCCTCGATGTGGATGCCTTTGTTCATGGCCTTTTGGACTCCCCATCTTTTGCCCCGGTCAGAGATAACCTTGGGCAATTCGATGGCATAGTTTGGATCCTCATCAACCAAGACCCCGCCGGCGGAGAGCATCAGGGCATCGTTGTCAAGCTTTTCGGCATGGTAAAATTCGGGGACAGGCTTGACCCGAACCCGGGAAAATCCCTGCTCAAACAGGTAATTTAAGGACCTTTGGATGATCTCCTCTTGGATAGTGGGACCAATTCCTCTTTGGAATATCCAACCGCCGAATGTCAGCCCCTGATGGGACAAGAAATTCTTTTCATGGCGATTGCCGGGAAGTACAGCGCGAAGTTCCCCTCCTTGGTAGACCATAAGAGAAACATCCGTGAATCGGTCTTTATGGTAATCCATAAAGTTTCTGGAATGAAGGAATACCCCATTGGAACTGTTTTCAACCAGCTCATTCCAGGCATCAAAATCTGATGGGGTATAGGATTTAATTTCTAACAATGTAATGGGGGATTAAGAATGAAAATGGCTTTGCATAAGGGTGTTCAATGAAAATCAGCATTCAGGACAGGTGAAGTCCGGTTGCTGCGATTGCGAGATGATGATTAAATTCAAGTGGTTCAGCTAAAAAAATCAGAAACAAAACCGCTTTGGTTCATTTCAATATCCATTTATTATCCAATATCCATCAATATCCAATATGATGAAATTGGTTTAAACAGGATAATATAATATTCATTTCCTTGTGCACCTTTGTGCCTTTGCGGGAAATTACCCTTTGCGCCTTTGTGTCTTTGCGGGAAATTACTCTCTGTGCCTTTGTGTCTTTGTGAGATACTTTTTGCGTCTTTGCGGGAAATTACTTTTTGCGTCTTTGTGCCTTTGCGGGAAATTTATCCAAAAACTTTGTTTACTCTTGTTCCTTTGTGGTTCAATTCATTACACTTTGTGCCTTTGTGTCTTTGTGAGATACTTTTTGCGCCTTTGCGTCTTTACGAGAAATTACCCTTTGTAGCTTTAAATTTTGGCAGCAACCGACCTTCCCCTCACATATTCCTCTCGCTTATACCTGACTTTGCCCCTATAAGCCAATATCAGCAGCCCCACAAAAACCAACCCTGCCACTAAATACACTTCAAAAGACATCATATTCCCAAAATGCATCCAATACCTTTGGGCGGGAAAATCATACATTTCTTGGTGGCCAAGCCCCAAAGCTTCCTCCATTCCGGCCACATTCAGCGGCAGCCAAAAAGCCGACATCAAAATATTGACCGCACTGATGACCACCACATCCTTGTTTACAATCTTGTAACGTCTGACCGACTTCAATAACAAGACCACCATAAAAGGTAAAAAAGCCAGCAAAAGCCTCGACTCCGGATGAACAAAGAATACCAACATCAGGATACTCACCGCCATCATCCCCATCCCCAACTTCGCTGATTCCTTTATCATCCTCGGAAAAAAAGCGAGAGACAGAGGAATCAAAAACCCATAGAACATCATATGGCCAAACAGAAAATCCCCCGGAAACCGCAACGTGTCCTTGACCAGGGACTGTACCAGCGCCACCATATCCAAGGAACCATTGCTCCCCGACAATAGAAAAACCACGAGCAAATAGATAAAAAGTATCCCGGCAAACCGCAACATCTTTTGAGGCTTGTTTTTCTTCAAAAACAAAGAATAACTCATAGACCAGTCAACCGGATTCCTAACCATAATGGCAAAAACAAAAAACACCAAGGTAAATATCGAAGCAACATGCAAGAGTGTAACCCAAATATTCTCCCAATCAAACCTCCCTGTTATCACGCTGACAACCACCAAAAACACCAGCATGACGAGCGATGCAAGCACAGGAAAGAAAGACTTTGGCCTTTCCTTAATGAAAACCACCAGTGGATCACTTGGTAAAAAGATCAGCAACAAGCCTGTCAGCATCATGGTAGGCCACACAAATCCGGCGATGATGGATACCAAAAAGAGTTTTTGTCTATTAAACTTGATGAAATAATTGGCTTGGGCTATACCAAGTACCAATGTCGCCAAATCAGTGGAAAAAGGGTTGTACCAAGGATCCTTAAGCACGGCAAAACTTGCAAAAACCAACACAAACCCCAGGATAGTAAGACCATCCCCCAGCCGGAGTTTGGTGGCCAAGGAGAAATACCAATATACCCCAAAACCTAAAAACAGAAAATGCAGCACCAACATGCCACGCATGAGGTTATCATTGCTTTTGAGGATTTCCAAGGCACCAAACAAGACATTGACAAAAGCAAAAGGCATCACCCTCTGCATCTGAAAAACATTGTAGCCACCTGTTTCTACGTCCTCCAGAAAGTTTCCTGCCACTTCCCTGAAAAACACCCCGTCTCCCATCGCTCCTTCGTTGACAGGTACTTTTTCTCCGGTAATCTGAAACACGACAATCGTGGCCAGAACTGCAATCAGCGTAAATCTTATCAAGTTATACTTGGGTTATTTTGATCCTAATCTATGACTTTTGGCTTTATTTTGTTGACCAATATAGGTCTGAAATTCAAATCCAGTTATTTTTTCAATTCACTCGACAGTCGCACTTCTCAATTAATATCCCTCAATATCCAATTTCAAATTAATATCAATAAATATCCAGTATCAATAAATATCTAATATAAACATTAGATTACTTGACGCTAACTATAAAAAACTCGGATAGATTGCAATTGTAGTGGCTATGGACTGTCGACCATGGTCTGTGGCCATATCAGATTTATTTATCCAAACACCAGCAATCCCCCCACCTCTTCCATTTCCTCTTCCAAGACAGAAACCTTAATCCTCCTCTTGACTTTCTCATAGGTCTTATTGACAAGGAAATCCAGATAAACCAGGTCAATTTCTCTGCCGATCAAGACCATTTCAATGGTTCCCGAATCAATCCCCTTCGCATAATCACCGATGATATACGCTTTCTCCACATTGCCCAGCCTTTGGACAACCTGTTCCAGCAGTTGGTCTAATCCCAGGAATTTCGACACCATGTTCCTGATTTCCTGTGAGAAAGGATGCGCATTGTTGGCCCGGTACATTTTGGTTTTTCCCTCATCTCCCGAAGTCAGCAATCCGGCATCTGTCAGCCGGTTAAGTTCCACGCGGACAGCATTGGTGGATTCATCAAACTCCTTGGCAAGAGAACGCAGGTAACTTGAATTGTTGTGTGAAAAAAACTTCAGGAGAAGTTTGACACGTGTTTTGGAGGTGACGAGTGAGTCAAGCATTTTGGGGAAACAGTGGGTGAGGAATAAGGACCGGGTGAAAGTCCTGAATAAAAAAATTCCGAAAAGTGTCAGTCCAAAATGGACCTTTTCCTATGGTCAATGAGCGATAAAAACCCAGCTTCGCCCTTTCAGTCCCAGCAAAAGACCCTGCAAAACCGAGTAAATATTTTACTCATGAGTAACAAAATTACTCGGGGAAAATAAAAAAACAAGTGCCAGCAAAAGATTTATCAAACCATCATAAGTCACTGATAAATAATATTTTATAAATGAATAGTTAAATGAAATAAAAAATGAAATTCAGCCTGAAATAAATGAATTTGGTATCAAAACCCGATCAATAAAAAATATTAAAAAAAATAAAGGGAATCAGATTGATTCCCTTTTCATCAACACTAATCGTTCAAAAACATTTGAAAAAATCAATAGAGAAGGCCTTCAAAGTTCTCTTAAGAATATATGGCTTGAGGTCAAAATTCATGAGGCTCCGCCACGGCGGACAGGTGTGGTCTATTTACGATAGCCATTTATAATCAATCCTAATGAATCCCAAGCCTTGAATCAAAAAGGTCCGCTACTTCGGTCTTCTGACTTCCGTCTTCCGTCACCTAAAAAAAAGTAAAAACCTAGATGGCAAGCAAGGAGATAACTAATACCATCAATCACAATTCCCCTCCACATCACAGATACTTCCATCCTTGCTTTCTACCACCTGAAGGACAGGATTGGTCTTCACAAAATCCTCCCAAGCCTTGTTTATAGTTTGATCAAAAGCTTCCTTTGGTTGGGCGCCTGAAATCCCATATTTCCGGTCCAAAACAAAAAAAGGAACCCCTCTTACACCAATCTGTCTTGATTCATAAATATCCTGCTCCACCTTTTCGGCAAACTCATTGGAATCCAGACATTGACCAACTCTCTCCTCTTTCAAGCCTACTTCCTTAGCCAATCTAATTAAAGTGGCTTTGTCATCAATATTGGCACCTTCGGTGAAATATGCCTTCAACAGCCTTTCTTTCATTTCACCACCTTTACCCATAGTCTTGGCAAGCTGTAAGAGACGTTGCGCCTTCATCGCATTTGCCACTACAGTTTTATCCATATGATAAGTCAATCCTTCTCCTTTGGCCATTTCCACCACCTGTTGGGTAACTTGGAGGGTTTGTGCCTTGCTCCAACCTTTGGTTTCTGACAAATAGTCCAGCGTACTTTTCGAAGGATCCGTCACCATATCAGGATTGAGGAGAAAGCTTTTCCACTCGATTTGGACTTGGTCTGCATATTCAAAATCCGCCAAGGCAGATTCTAACCTTCTTTTTCCTATATAACAAAATGGACACATGATGTCCGACCAGATTTCTATTTTCATAATTCAGATAATTTTACTTCTTTCATAAATCCATTTAAAAATGATATGGTTCCAAAACCAAAGACAAAAGAATGTCCTTCCTGTGCCATGGACATAGATTCCAAAGCGGAGTTCTGCCCCATCTGTGACTATCATTTCCCTAAAAAGAGTACCCTTTACCAATGGATCGCAATCCTGTTGGCAGTCCTGATGCTTTTGCTACTGTTTATTTAAACATCCCTCATTTTTCATTCTTAATTTCCAATTCTTCATTCCTTAAACCAGCTCCAAATGCCTTTCAAGAGAATCCTTGACAGCATCCGCAACCATATGGTAAAAAACCTCGGGATTATTATCTACCTGAACAGCCTCCAAAGCCTTATAATACGCAAGCCTTGAAGTAATATCTCCCTTGAGATTGGCGATGGTATATCCCCGCCTGAGCAAAACAAGGTTCATCACCAGCCTGCTGCTCCTTCCGTTCCCATCAATAAATGGATGGATACTGACCAGCCTTTCATGCATTTCTGCAGCCAAAATCACCGGATGCAACCGCTTCTTCTGCTTGTCATAATGAATGAAATATTCTTCCATCATCTTTTCCAACAAAAAAGGCTGAGGCGGCACATGGGCACTCCCGGAGATCCTCACCGGCACCGACCGGTATTTCCCGGCATTATTCCTATCAATCCCCTTCAAAATCAGATAATGCAATTCCATTAAAACCCGTGGACTGAATTCCATTTGGTCCTGCACCAATTGCTCCATATAGGAAATCGCCTCTGCATGATTGATCGCCTCGAGATGCTCTCTCATGGACTTCCCCCCGATGGTAATCCCCTCATTGACCACAAGGTGTGTTTCTTGCAAGGTGAGTGTGTTTCCTTCGATCCTATTGCTTTCGAAGGTATAGGCCACATTGAAAAATTCCTGCATCTTTTGCAATTGGGTATGATTCAAAGGCCTTCTCGATTGCCATTTGGCTTTCAAATCATCGATCTGCTTCAACTTTTCCTGTATGGAAGTACTCAATTCCTGCATGGTCAGAGCCTGCTGTCCTGAAAGATAAGCCACCCTCGATTCTGCCAATGCCAGTATTTCTCCGGCATTTTCTTCCATCGCCAACAAATTATAAACTTTCTCAGCAAGCCACATTTTCCTGACTTCATCAAAAGGAAGCTGAAGCGCTTCAGCGAGCGCTTTTAAATTATCTTCAGTAGGCAACCTGTTCCCTTTTTCATATTTAGAGATTAATGCCGGATCAATCCCTGTCTGAAAAGCCAGATTCCTCACTACAATTCCCTTTTCATTTCTTTTTTCCAAAAGGACTTGTGCCAATGTACTCATCTTGTTGACTTTTATTTTGTTGACAAATATATTCAACATTTTGTTGGTTTAAAAATTTTTTCTCATTTTGTTCTAAATTTAACCACTATGAACAAGCGGAATTTCCTAAAAAACATGGCTTTGACCGGCATAGCATCCTCTGCCTCGTTTCAAGCCTTCTCCAAGACCATTGACGCCTATGCCCATATCGCTCCTATAGACTTGGCCAAGGATGAAGATTTTTGGAAAAAGATCAGGGACGGATACAAGCTCAAGCCGGAATATATCAACCTCGAAAACGGTTATTACTGCTTTATACCCACAGAAACCCTCGAAAATTACATCAACCACATCAGAGAAATAAACTACCAAGGTTCTTGGTATTTCCGCACTGTACAATGGGAAAATAAAGACAAAGCAGCAGCAAGGTTGGCAGCGGCTTTTGGAGGAAGTCCGGATGAGGTGGCCATCACACGCAATGCCACAGAATCCCTTGACATCATCATCTCAGGATATCCTTGGCAAAAAGGCGATGAAGCCTTATTTGCCGAACAGGATTATGGAAGCATCCAAAACATGTTTATCCTTGCTTCCCGAAGGCATGGCATCACCAATAAAATCGTCTCCATCCCAAACCACCCAAAATCCGACGAAGAAATAGTCAAAATCTACGAAGACGCCATCACCCCAAACACCAAACTGATGATGGTCAGCCACATGATCAACATCACCGGACAGATCCTACCTGTAAAAAAAATCTGTGACATGGCACACCGTCACGGAGTGGAAGTCATGTTGGACGGTGCACATTGCATCGCCCATTTTGATTTCAAAATCCCCGACCTCCACTGTGATTATTACGCCTGCAGCCTCCACAAATGGCTTAGTGTACCTTTAGGCGCAGGATTGCTTTATGTCAAAAAAGATAGAATCAACAACATTTGGCCCCTTTTGGCACCTTACGAACTCGACCATGCCAATATCAAAAACCTCAACCACATCGGAACACATCCTGTTGCCACCGACCTGGCCGTCAATAACGCCTTGGATTACTTCGAAAAAATTGGCCCGGAGCGAAAAGAGGCAAGATTGCGCTTCCTACAGCTATATTGGAGTGACAAAATCAGGGACATTCCAAAAATCAATGTTAACACCCCGGCAGATCCATCGCGTTCCTGTGGAATAGCCAATGTAGGTATTGAAGGTATGGATCCAAATGAAATGGCAAAAACCCTGATGGACAAATACAAAATCTACACCGTAGGCATCAATTACGCCGGCGTCGTGGGATGCAGAATCACTCCAAACGTCTACACTTCGACAGAAGAATTAGATGTCTTTGTCAATGCTTTGAAGGAATTGGCTCAATAGTCTTACTTCTTGTAATCACTTAGGTAGTCCATTGCCAAATCACAACCTTTATCCAAAGCATTTTGAAAATACTCTTTTGCACGCAATGGATTTTGTATTTTCTTGAAAAGCTGACCCAACGCCATATGGATTTCACAATCGTCAGGATAGAGACTGATAGAAACGGTATAATCCTCTATTGCCAAATCAAAATGACCTTGAGCTTCGTAAATAGAGGCCCTTAGATCATAATAAGCAGCGTTTCTTGGGTCAATTTCCAAAGATTTTTGGACAAGCTCTTTCGCCTTTTCTAAATTCCCAAGTTCAAAATTTGCATTTCCCAATTGGTAAATAACATCTACATCTTCCCCATTCAGATCCATCGCCTTTTGAAAATCATTTTTAGCCTCCTCAAAAGAATCCAAACTTAAATATGCCAAGCCTCTGTTAAAATAAACACCATAATCATTTGGGCTTATTTCAATACATTGGTTATGGTACTCCACAGCTTTAGGATGGTTGCCCAAAATATCATAACAGGTCCCTATTTTACTCAGGACTGGGACAGTATTTTCCATAAGATTTGAAGTCTTTAAAAACCACTCTAAAGCCTTTTCATAGTTATCTTCATCATAATAGGTGTAGGCAACATTAAAAGTGTAATCGGGATTTTTTTCATCCAATTGATTTGCTTGAATAAACGAAATTCTTGCTTCTTCAGGATTTCCAAGATCATTCAAAATCAATCCCTTCAAGTTGTAAGAATCTGCATAGTTGGGATTAACCCTTATTGCTGAATCAACGTCAGTCAATGCCAACTTGAGGTCTCCCAATAAGTATTTTGAGTAAGCCAAATTGTGAATAGGCAAATGAAATTCAGGATTGATATCTATAGCTCTGTAAAAATCTGAAATAGCCCTATAATAATCCTCCATTTTAAAATAAGCCACACCCCTTAGGTTATAATATGTGGCATTCTTGGGGTTGGTGGCAATTGCTTCGTTAAATGAAGAAACGGCCATTTTGAATTCACCTTTATTTAAATGGTTTTCCCCTTGGTTATAGAATTCAATCTCCTTCGCATTTTGTTCCTTTGCAGGTTTGACAAATAAGTCAACAAAAACATCACATTCCTTAGCTAGTTTTTTACCAATTTCTTCCCCTAGCTTTTGTCCCGCTTCATAATCATCTCCAATTATTCCCTCTCCATAAAGGGTTTCAAGTGCCTCTAAGTTATCTACCACAACAGATTCAAAACACTTGCCTAAATCTTCCTTCGCAATTCCCTGAGGATTAATTTGATAAAGATCAGTAATACAGGTGCAAACTTCCTTTGAAATAAAATCTATATGGCCCTGTGACTTGGCTTGAATACCAACAAACACCAGTGTTACACTGATAAAAATAAATTTTGAGAAATAATTTTTCATTCAATTCGGAGTGGATTGGTATGTAAGAAATTCTATGTAACAACTTTTGTATGATGGGTACATCAAGTTTACAATTGTAAGGAAAAAAGTTAAAAACTAACCAAGTATTATTAATTTTATTTACTTTATTTAGTTTTAACATGAATGCCTTTTTTGGCGAGATCATCACATTTCTAATTTTCCAAAAAGCAGTACCAATGTCAACTAAACTGAAGTTGGATTATGATAAATAATTGACCTATTTTTTACCAATACACCAAATATTCCCTTGGTTTATAACCATCGGTGTAAGTTTATGGAGGTAAATTGAAATAACTGAAATTATTACTTGCATCTTGTTTCAAACCTTTTAACATTTGCACACGTTTTCAAAAGCATGTCAAACCTAAATCTCATAGCATTTAACTTAACCGAAACAAAGACTCTGTTTTTGTCTGGTGTTGCTATGCCATTTTTCACTCCTTTGAGGAGGTTTAGGAACAGCTTCAGGGTGACATCCCTGACCTAACATTTGGTGTCCTACGGGGACGACCTACAACAGCACGTTTAATTTCCTCCTATTTTCTCATCCGGCTCAAATAGCCAAATATTCATTTATTCCCAATTGGACAAAATGGAAAACATACCTTCATTTATCATCAGACCTGCAACTGAAAAGGACACCCTTTATGCTGAGACCATTACCACTGAAATGGAGGAATCAGCCAAAGCGCGTGGCACAGGTATTGCAAAACGATCTCCTGAATACATCAAAACCAAAATGCAGGAAGGCAAAGCAGTCATCGCTTTGACCAAAGAAGGCATTTGGGCGGGATTTTGCTATATCGAGGCATGGGGACATGGCAAATTTGTCGCCAACTCCGGTCTGATTGTTTCTCCGCAGTTCAGGAAATATGGTTTGGCTACCCAAATCAAAAATGAAATATTCAAACTCAGCCGTACCAAATTCCCGGATTCAAAAATCTTCGGATTGACTACAGGTGCCGCGGTCATGAAAATCAACTCCAGCCTTGGATACATTCCTGTTTCCTATTCCGACCTCACAGATGACGAAGAATTTTGGAAAGGCTGCAACAGCTGCGTCAATGTAGAAATACTCAAAAGCAAAAACAGACAAAACTGCCTGTGTACAGCCATGCTTTATGACCCATCCAAAAAATCAAAGGTGGAAGAGGTGGCATTACGAACCGATTTTAAGAAAAATCTGAAGTTGTTTGAGCGATGGACAAGACTCAAGAAATACGTCATGCTCAACCTCAAAAAAACCAAGGACAAAACCTTCAATATATTTTAAACCTATTAAGCCTGATTGCATTGGCTTGAACAAAAGACATCAGCAATGAAAAAAACAGTTTTAGCGTACAGCGGAGGATTGGACACTACTTTTTGTGCCCTTCACCTTACCAAGGATTTGGGTTATGAAGTGCATGCCGTATTGATCAATACGGGCGGATTTTCAGGTTCGGAACTTCAGGAAATTGAGGCCCGTGCAAACGGACTCGGTGTAGCGTCCTTCACGGTATTGGATGTGACCAAAACCTACTATGAGGAAGTACTGAAATATTTGGTATTTGGGAATGTGTTGAAAAATGCAACTTATCCCCTATCGGTAAGTGCAGAGCGAATTCTCCAAGCAAAAACACTTGCGGAATACGCCAAAAAAATCGGGGCAAAATCCGTTTCTCATGGAAGTACCGGCGCAGGAAATGATCAGGTACGTTTTGACATGATCTTCCAGACCATCGTTCCTGATATCGAAATCATTACCCCAATACGTGACCTCAAACTCAGCAGGGAGGAGGAAATCACCTACCTCAAAAAACATGGCGTTTCGATGAATTTTGAAAAAGCCAAATATTCCATCAACAAGGGAATTTGGGGAACATCCGTCGGGGGCAAAGAAACCTTGACCTCCAACCAAACATTGCCGGAAGAAGCTTGGCCTACCCAGGTCAGTAAATCCGGTTCAGAAGAAGTCGTCATCGGTTTTGAAAAAGGGGAAATCAAATCAGTAAATGGGCAGGCTTATTCAAATCCTGTGGATGCCATCCTGAAAGTACAGGAATTGGCTGCACCATATGGCATAGGAAGAGATATCCATGTAGGTGATACGATCATTGGCATCAAAGGAAGGGTGGGTTTTGAGGCTGCTGCCCCAATCATCATCATCAAAAGCCATCAGCTTCTTGAAAAACATACCTTGACCAAATGGCAGACATTCTGGAAAAACCAGCTTTCTGAATTCTATGGCAACCATCTCCATGAAGGCCACTACCTCGATCCTGTGATGAGAAACATGGAAGCATTTTTGGAAAGTACCCAGGAATTTGTCTCCGGAACCGTAAAAGTGATCCTTCACCCCTATCGCTTCCAATTGGTCGGAATTGAATCATCCCATGACCTGATGGCTTCCGAGTTTGGCAGCTATGGAGAAATGAACAAAGGCTACACCGGAGAAGATGTCAAAGGATTTACCAGAATCCTTGGAAACCAAACCGCCATCTTCCATCAAGTCAACCACCATGAAGAAGATTAAAACAGCAATCATCGGCGCAGCAGGATATACCGGAGGGGAATTGCTTCGTCTTTTGGTCTACCATCCTGCCTGCGAATTGGTTTATGTCCACAGCAACAGCCAAAAAGGCAAAAAAGTAACCGAAGTCCATCCTGACCTGATCGGTGACACCGAATTGGTTTTCACCGATAAAGTTGAAACAGAAGGTATAGAAGCTGTTTTTTTGGGACTTCCCCACGGGGAAACCAAAGGATTTTTGGAAAACCATCCATTTTCACCGAACACCGTGATCATTGACCTGAGCACGGATTTCAGGAACGAAAGCAATGGATTTGTATATGGCTTACCTGAAGTCAATAAGGCAAAAATCAAGACCGCCAAGAAAATCGCCAACCCGGGCTGCTTTGCGACGGGCATCCAGTTGGCCTTGGCTCCTGCTATCGCAAAAGGTTGGGTAAAAGACACCATACAGGTATCAGGAATAACAGGCAGTACAGGTGCAGGTAAAAAATTGGCTGAAACAAGCCATTTCAGCTATAGAACAGGTAATATGTCTGTTTACAAATTGTTCACCCATCAGCACCTCAAAGAAATCAAACAGACTTTCGGACAATTGAATCCTGTGTTCAAGCAGGAGTTATTGTTCGTGCCTTATAGAGGCAATTTCTCCCGTGGAATCTGGATTACAGCTTACTTTCCTTTCGAAGGAGATTTGGATGATGCTATAAAGGTGTACGAAGATTTCTATCAAGATGCTCCATTCACGCATGTTTCGGATCAGGACATCGACATGAAGCAAGCGGTCAATACCAACAAATGCATCATTCATTTACAAAAAGAAAATGGCCAATTGGTCATCTATTCGGCGATTGACAACCTTCTGAAAGGTGCATCCGGTCAGGCAGTCCAAAATTTCAACATTGCATTTGGACTTGAAGAGACTACCGGACTGAATTTAAAAAGTATCGCTTTCTAACCTACCGACCATGAACCTATTTGACGTATATCCTTTAATCAATGTCACCCCTGTCAAAGCCTTGGGGTCCAAACTTTGGGATGAAAAAGGAGATGAATACACTGATCTCTATGGCGGCCACGCTGTAATATCAATCGGACACAGCCATCCCCATTTCAACCAAAGAATAAAAGACCAATTGGACAAGATTACTTTTTATTCCAATTCTGTCCACATTCCTATTCAACAGCAGCTTGCCAAAAAATTAGGGGAAATGTCAGGTTACCCTGATTTCAATCTTTTCCTGTGCAATTCAGGAGCAGAAGCCAACGAAAATGCTTTGAAATTAGCCTCCTTCTCAACTGGAAAATCCGGCTTTATTTCATTCTCAGGTGCATTCCACGGCAGGACTTCCGGCGCTGTGGTATTGACTGACAATCCAAAAATCGTAGCCCCTTCCAACCAAAGAAGCGATGCTTATATCCTTCCTTGGGGAAATATTGATGCAGTGGAAACCCAACTTAAAGCAGGAAACATTGCCGGTATCATCATCGAAGGCATCCAAGGCGTGGGTGGAATTCAGGTTCCTTCACCGGAATTTTTGTGGGCCTTATCCAAACTCGCGAAAGAATACGGTGCTAAATTAATTCTAGATGAAGTGCAGTCAGGTTATGGAAGGACGGGGAAATTCTTTGCCCACCAGTGGGTAGAAGGATTAGTCCCCGACCTGATTACCATGGCCAAAGGAATGGGTAATGGTTATCCGATCGGGGGAGTATTGATCCATCCTGATTTCAAAGCCTCCTATGGACTTTTAGGAACCACTTTTGGTGGAAATCACCTTGCCTGTGCCGCAGGATTGGCCGTATTGGAAGTGATTGAATCAGAAAAACTGATGTCACATGCCGAAAAAATGGGGGAATACCTGATCGCTGAACTGAATAAAATCCCGCGGGTCACCGAAGTCAGAGGCAAAGGCTTGATGATCGGCGTTGACCTAGATAGAGACGCTGCACCTGTTCGTTCTGAATTGGTCACCAAATACAAAATTTTCACAGGCAGTTCAGCAGGAAAACAGACCATTCGCTTGCTTCCACCTTTAAATATTGGAATCAATGAGCTATCTTCGTTTATCGATAGTCTGAAAAAAATATTGGATTAATTTCATAATAAAGTCCCTTATCCTCCATGAATTTGGGACTTAACCCTAACGAAATGATGCACTTCACCAAATTTGACGACAAAGCCACCGCAGAAAAATTGATCCAAAAGGCCCTTCATTACAAAACCAATCCTTGGATCGATCAGGCCAAAGGTCAAAGAAAACGAATCGGTTGCATTTTTTTAAACCCATCTCTCAGAACCAGAGCGAGTACGCAGATCGCGGCACAGCAATTGGGAATGGAGGCCATCGTGATGAACATGGACAAAGAAGGTTGGGCGTTAGAAATGAGAGAAGGTGCCACTATGAACAAAGGAACTGTGGAGCACATCAGGGATGCTGCCGGCGTATTGGGATCCTACTTTGATATTCTTGCGATTAGGGCTTTTCCTTCCCTGACCAACAAGCAGGAGGATTTGGAAGACTTTGTCTTTAACCAATTTATCAAATATTCGGGCATTCCTGTAATCAGCTTAGAATCCGCTATCAGGCATCCATTGCAGAGTCTGGCGGATATGGTGACCATTCATGAAAACCGGAATCAGGAAAAAAAACCAAAGGTTGTCCTTACATGGGCACCACATATCAAAGCCATACCACATGCTGTCGCCAATTCATTTGCAGAATGGGCCATAGGATGCGGGCATGACCTGACCATTACCCACCCACTGGGCTATGACTTGGACGAAAAGTTTACGGAAGGTGCCAAAATAGTCTTGAATCAAAAAGAAGCTCTGGAAGGCGCAGATTTTGTGTATGTCAAAAATTGGTCAGGCTTCAATGACTATGGGAAAATCCTAAGTACCGACAGTTCTTGGATGCTGACTGAGAAGCACCTCAAACATGCCAAAAACGCCAAAGTCATGCATTGTCTTCCTGTAAGGAGAAACCTTGAATTGTCTGATGAAATACTGGACGGACCAAGAAGCCTCGTCATGCAGCAGGCCCACAACAGAATTTTCGCGGCACAATCTGTCATCAGCCATATTTTGGATCAAAAGTGATTTTGACCCTTCCTTTTGCGGGAAATTCCTAAATTCCAAACCTATTGAACCATGAATATCAGCGTCATCAAAATCGGAGGAAATGTCATTGACTTCCCGGCAAAACTGGAAGAATTCCTTTTCCTTTTTTCAAGGTTTCCGGGAAAGAAAATACTTGTACATGGAGGAGGTATCATGGCAACCAAGTTTGGGGAAAGCATGGGTGTCATGCCTGAAATGGTCGATGGAAGACGCATCACTGACAAAGAGACCTTGGATATCGTGACCATGGTATATGCAGGTCTTATCAACAAACAGATTGTCTCCAAACTCCAAGGACTGAAACAAAACGCACTAGGGATGACAGGGGCTGACGGCAACCTGATCAGATCAGATAAAAGACCAGTCAAAACGATCGATTACGGATTTGTAGGGGATATCAAGGAAGTCAATGTAGACTTGATCCAAATGCTCCTTGAAAAAGATATCATTCCGGTGGTTTGTGCCATTACCCATGACAAGAAAGGTCAATTGCTCAATACCAACGCTGACAGCATAGCTTCAGAACTCGCCACTAACCTGTCCAAAAACCATAAAGTCAACCTCTATTATTGCTTCAATAAATCAGGTGTCTTGATCGATGAACAAAATGACAACTCGATCATCCCTATGATCAATGAGGAAATCTACGCTGAGCTCAAAAAGGAAAATGTGATCCACTCCGGCATGATCCCAAAATTGGACAATGCCTTCGCCGCCTTGAACAAGGGAGTCAACTTTGTTTGGATCGGAAAAGCAGAAAACCTGCTTTTGGCTTCAAAAGGAAAACTATCCGGCACCACCATTGAAAAACATCGGTACGACTTATACTGACCCTTGGTCAAGTGAATTTTAAATTCGAAATGAATTACTCCGATCCACTGTTTCAATCCCTTTATGAGGAAACCACCGCTTTGTTGGCTTCATTGATAGAGACACCTTCTATGAGTAAGGAGGAGGAAAAAACCGGAGACCTTATTGCCGCTTTTTTTGAAAAGAAAAACATCAAAACACATAGAAAAGGAAATAACATTTGGGCTTATAACAGGCATTTTGATTCTAAAAAGCCCAGCATCCTTCTCAATTCCCATCACGATACTGTCAAGCCAAACGCAGGTTATACCAAAAATCCTTTCAAAGCAATCTTAGAAGATGGCCGGATTTACGGATTGGGAAGTAATGATGCAGGCGGATGTTTGGTAAGTTTGATTGGGGCTTTTTGTTATTTCTATGAAAAAGAAATTCCCTATAACCTAATCTTGGCGGCCACAGCTGAAGAAGAAATATCAGGAAAAAACGGTATAGAAAGTATATTGAACGAACTTTCGGAATTGGAACTCGCCATCGTCGGAGAACCGACTTTGATGCAAATGGCGGTGGCAGAAAAAGGACTGCTCGTCATTGACGCTATTGTAAAAGGAAAAGCAGGGCACGCAGCAAGGGAAGAAGGAGAAAATGCGATTTACAAAGCCTTGGATGATTTGAATAAAATCCGGGATTACCAATTCGAAAAAATCTCTCCCTATTTGGGGAATACCAAGGTGACCGCCACCATCATTCAGGCAGGTTCTCAACACAATGTCATTCCGGATGTCTGTACCTACACCCTCGACGTACGGGTCACGGATAGTTATACTTTGGAGGAGGTATTTGCTGAACTGAAAAATATTCTTCAGGCAGAATTGACCCCGCGATCACTTAGGCTGAATTCCTCAAAAGTACCTGAAGGACATAAAATCCTTGAAGTCGCAAAAACTTTGGGTTTGGAAACCTACGGCAGTCCTACACTTTCTGATCAAGCACTGATTCCCTATCCCTCAGTCAAAATCGGACCCGGCGACTCTGCCCGTTCCCATACTGCTGATGAATTTATTTACCTAAAAGAAATCCAAGAAGGGATCCAAGGATACATTGCTTTACTTGAAAAATACTTTCAATTACCCTAAAATTACTCGAGTACTATTTCTACCTTATTTCAATTCTATTTCTACTGTAATTCAATAACCATAACCCAAATTACCATTCACCGAATAAGACAAGGTTTGAATATCCAATGAAGCAGCAGTGGACTATCGACTATGGACTGTGGACCAATTATCTTCGACCGGACTCATATTTCAATAACCAATAACTCAATAACCATTAACTCAATATCCAACCATGAAACTCTGGCAAAAAAATACAGGATCAAAAATTGAAGTTGAAAAATTTACCATCGGCAGAGATCCTGAATTTGATGCAATCTTGGCCCCATTTGATGTTTTGGGATCGATGGCACATGCCATCATGTTGGAAAAAATCGGTCTTTTGGATGCTGATGACCTGATCTTGCTAAAAACAGGTCTGAAAGAAATTTACTTGGAAATAGAAAAAGGCCAATTCAAAATCGAGAAAGGCGTGGAGGATGTCCACTCACAAGTGGAATTTCTTTTGACTCACCGGTATGGTGATGTGGGGAAAAAACTACACAGCGGCCGTTCCAGAAATGATCAGGTCTTGGTAGACCTGAAGCTGTATTACAGGGCCGCGATCAGAGAAATCGTCGAAGCCACTGAAGAACTTTTTGGCTTATTGATCCATCTATCTGAAAAACACAAGAATGACCTGATGCCGGGGTATACACATACCCAATTAGCGATGCCATCTTCCTTCGGGCTTTGGTTTGGTTCTTTTGCCGAAGGCCTCACAGAAGACTTGGATTTGTTGCAGGCAGCATACAAACTTTCTAATAAAAATCCTCTTGGCTCGGCTGCCGGCTATGGTTCTTCATTTCCCTTGGACAGGACATTGACGACCAAATTACTGGGTTTCGAAGACCTTCACCACAATGTCATCAATGCACAGAACAGCCGTGGAAAAACAGAAAAAACAATTGCTTTTGCCATTGCCGGCATATCCGGAACATTGAACAAACTGGCAGCGGATGTCTGTATTTTTATGAACCAGCACTTTGGGTTCATCTCATTTCCTGATGACCTGACTACCGGAAGCAGCATCATGCCACATAAAAAGAATCCGGATGTATTTGAATTGATCCGGGCCAAAACCAACCAACTTCAGGGAATCCCAAACACCATCACTTTGATGCTGACCAATACGACGACGGGCTATCACCGGGATCTCCAATTGTTGAAGGAAGCAATATTCCCAGGAATTGAAACCTTATTGGATTGTATCAGAATGACCACTTTTATGCTCAATGAAATCAAAGTAAAAGAAAACATCCTCGCGGATCCATTTTTCAAGCATGCCTTCAGCGTGGAAGTAGTCAACGATTTGGTTTTGAATGGAATGCCTTTCCGGGATGCTTACAAAAAAGTCGGATTGGACATTGAAAAAGGAGATTTTCATCCGGACCAAAACAAAGTAGCCCATACCCATGAAGGAAGTATCGGGAACCTATGTACTGCCGAAATCAAAACAAAAATGGAAAAGTCAATCAGTAAATTTGATTTTGAAAAAGTAGACAATGCTCTAATTCAGCTTTTGTCGATATAAATTAGGCAGAAATCTAAAGAACTGAGTAAGCCAAAACTATTTCAAGGTCAAGGTTTTCATCAACTTTGACCATTCCACCCATCTTGCTAGGCGGGGATAATCCCAATTGGGAAAATTGGATATCGACATTTGCTTTGACACCTTCTTTGACCCTTACCAATTCAAGGTCTCTAAATGTAAGCTGCTTGCCTGCCAAAGTCACAAACATGTTGCAATAAAATTTCCCGCTTTTCCTTACCCAATTGGTGACCCTGACTTTGGCGGTCGGGTATTCTTTTGCTTTGATGGTCTTGCGAAAATCCTTGTTAAGTATAAAATTTCCGCAACCGAAATTTTCCACGATTACATTAAGGTCAAGGTCAGGCATTCCATTTTGGGGATGCATTATTAATGATTGGTTCAATCCTTTTTCTACATACCGGCAATTAAATCCGCCCAAAGAAGTTTTTCCTTTAACAGAAATCCTCTTCTCCTTTATCACATAAGTTTCGGAAACCTCAGAAGCAACAAATAGATTAAAAAGCAAAAAGAAAAACGTCACATTCATACTTACCGGTTTTGGGAATCTAAATCTAATCCATTTCTGCCAATCTTTATAAATCTGTTCAGTCCATTCTTCCAATCATCCAATCGATGAATTTTTCATAAGCAAGAATTCCCTTCCCGTAGGTATCGGGAGTTATTTTTTTGGGATTTTTCAACATGGCATATTTTAATAAAATCCATTTGTACTAAGAAATACAAACAACTCTCAAAACAAGGCCCATTGGAAGCGAAAAATGGCTTAAACAATGAAATCAATTGCTTGGCTGAAAACCGGTATTGAAAACAATGCGTGCGTCATCGTGGGTCTTAATCAGCCCCATGAAATTTGTGGGTGTAACAATATTGAAGTCGGAGAATTTAATGGGAATCTCACCCTGAAAATTAATCTGATTACCGCTTTGACTGACTTTGACCGGAAAACTAGTCTTTTTTGTAACCCCGGCAATCGTTAAGTCCCCATTTGCTTCCAAACTGCTGCCACTGCCTGTGACTTCCCGAAGGGTGAATTTTACAATTTGGTACTGACTTGTTTTCAAAGCTTCATAGGCGTGCTTATCCAATCCTTTGGTGCCGCTTTTCAAGCTTTCAGCAGGCATTTCTACTGTGAGACTTTGGATTCCTTGTAATTGGTCTCTTTCCATGGTGAATTTTCCCTGACCTGAAGCCTTCGGGGATGTCATGGTCCAGACCCTGATAGTGGACTTTCCGATGATTTTTAGTTCGCTTGAAGTCAAGGTGTAATCTGTCTGGCCTTGGGCAGGATATATAAATGATGCCATCCAAATAATGACTATTGGAAAAAGCACCAAAGGTTTGATTTTTTTCATAATTGATGTGGAATATTGAAAGCCGAAATCTAAATAACCCAAATGAGGAGATTTTACTTTCAGCTTTCTCTTGAGAAAATTGATGAAGGAAAACCTCTTTTTACTACCAATAATTCAAATCAAAAAGCGAGTAAAGAGGTGGGATAAATCAAAAACCCAAGGTAAAATCCAAGGTAAGCTTCTCTTCTACTTTAATCATTCCACCCATTTTTTTGGGTGCTTCCAAATCCAGGTCATCAAAACTCAGCACCAGATTGGCATGGAGTCCTTCAGGTACCCTTTTCAAAACCAGAGAAGGAAAATCAAGTCTTTTACCTACCAAAGTAACTGAAAGGTCGCAGGTATAATGTCCATAATTGGACTTGAGGTTTTGTACTTTGACCTTGGCAGAAGGATACTTATCTGATTTGACGGTATTTCTGAAATCTCTATTCAGTAAAAAATTACCACATGAAAAATCCTGAACCGGGATGTCAAAAACCATTTCTTTTGTTGGTCCCACAAAGTCAATAAATAACGTATCCTTCAAGCCTTCTTTTGAATAATCGCAACTGAATCCACCGATCGAGGTCTGACCACTTACCGTGATCATTTTTTTGGTGACTATTACCTCTCTCTCTTTTTTTTCAGGATTCAGAAGAATCAAAATTAGGGCTAGAAGGATACGCATCATGCTGTTTTAGAATTAGAATCCAATCACACCTTCGATCATCAGACCATTGAATTTACCGCCGTTTCTGATATCAGTGGCAGCGAAGTCATTGTAATTCTGTTGAACGTATTCCAATTTGGCAAGGACGTTTTTGGTTACAAACCAGCCACCACCGATCTGGATTCTGTCTAGGCTTACATCCAATCCTGAGCCTGCCAATTTACCGTTAACTTCGTTATACCTTCCGGCTACGTAGAATTTTTCACTTCTTCCAAATCTGTAGACTAAGTCAAGACCTGTTTGTTTCCAAGTTCTGTCCACTGTTTCGTTGGCAGCCCTACCTGTTGATTGCTCGAAGTTACCAAAGAGTTCCAATCCGTGGAATTTGATGAAGGGGTTGATCACAAAGGCAGTGATGTTATTTGTTTGACCGGGGTTGATACGTCCTGAGGTGAAGTTAGCAGAAGTAGATGCCAAGGTGTTTTCCATAACCAAGTAGTATCTTGAACCTGCACGGTCACCACCCCACAAAGTGTTTCTTGCTGAACCTGAAGTGGTGTAGATAGAACCTGTCAATCTCACTCTCAAATCGTCAGAAAGTTGTTTGTCGTAACCCAATTTACCGATAAATGAAGGCTTTCTTGCGGCCGGATTGGTTACACCACCCTGGATTTCACCACCTGTGACAGCAGCCATTGCCAGGATACCGTTGGATTGGAAGAACAACTCACCACCAACTTCCGTGGTAAAGGCATCCATGATGTAGTTTCCAACGAAGGCATTGTACATAGCATTACCGTTGTCAGTTCTTCTGAATTGGGCATCACCATAGTTGATTTGCATGTGACCTACACGTAAAGTCAGGTATTTATCAAACCAGTCGGTATTACCCACGTTCAGGAAGGTCAGTTTGTCAACCTGCAAGTAGCCACCTTTTACCCATGTTTCCGGGTGGTGTCTTGAAGACAGGTAAGCAATCAAGTTCAATCTCAAACCATCTGCCAAGGCCACGTCAATGTTAAGGTTGGCGGTGGCGAGGTTGGTTCCTGCACCAATATCAATTAATTGGTTCAAATTCACATTGTTTGCATTCAATACAGGGTTTGCAGTATTTGAATGGCTCAAATTTTGCCACTGTTGAGTGAAATGTCCACCTATACGGACTTTCATTCCTTCATAGTCTACAGTATCAGCTTTTCCGGTTTCGAAAATATTGATACCTCTTTGGTCATAAGGTCTCCAGAATTGTAAGTCTCTCTGTAGTCCTTGGGCAAGTGTGGATAAAGATAATCCCACAAAAGCGATCGCAGCAATAAAATACTTTTTCATGATGTAAAGGTTTTAATTGATAGGTTGAAATGTTGTTTTAAATGAAATTTTTACTTCGTCTCTGGTTTTTACTGTTCCCATCAGAGCAGTTGGCGGGGTGATGGAAAACGTTGTAAGTTTTGTATCAAAGCTTCCTTCAAAAGTGAATTTGTTTCCGCTTTGGGTCACCTTCAGCGGAAAAGATGCCGGCTTGGTCACGCCTGCGATTGTAAAATCGCCTTTTGCCTGAAAGCTGCTTCCGCTGCCTGTGATTTCTCTTAATGTGAACCTGATTTCTTTGTTCTTACCAGTGTCAAGCGCCTTGTAAGCATTGTTGTCCAAACCCTTCGTTCCGCTTTTGAGACTTTCTGCTTGGGCTGATACCGATGCACTTTTCACGCTTTTCAATTGGTTTCCCTCTACTACCAAAAGAGCTTCGCCTTTCGCAGTATTTGTGGTCATGGTCCAATCGTGAAGTGAGGAACCCCCGTCAATCTTTAAAGTGGGAGAAGGAGAAAGTGTGTACTTGGTTTGTGCCTGAAGTGCCGAAATTGCTGATACCAGGATAAAAATCATTATCGCTGATATCTTCTTCATTCTGTTTTTCATAATCAGTTGTGTTTGTTTGATGATGCTAAATTGAGGATATGCATCTCATTAAAACATGATCAAAATCATTTAATAGTATGATTTAAAGCACAACGATATTTTATGGATTAAGTCAAAATAAAAAAACAGAACTTCCTCAAAAAACCAAGAGAAAATTCTGTCTAAGAAGAAAAAAGCGTAATAAAATAAATACTATAATTTACTTAAATAATTTTTCCAAAATTTTGTATGTTATTAAGTAAGTCGGTCGCACCCCTTCCATGCCCAATGCGCCGGATGCCAGCGTGCTTCCGGTCTCCAAAGGATTGTCCGAAGCATAATAGGCATAGAGTACTTTTACATTTTTGGTGATGTTTTGTCTGATCTTACTTTGGGACTGTATGGCCTTTTGATAATGTGCCCCTTCCATTTCCAATCCTATGGCCTGCCAGCTTGACTCCATAAGGTAACTCAGGACATCTTTGTTTTGGAGCGATGTCCCCAAAACCGTAAACATGGTTCCTTCATAGACTCCCAACCCAAATCCTTCAAAGTCCTGCCTCTTCAGCTCGTTTTTGATGGGGTAATTGTCCGCTGTACCTTCAAAAACATGGCTCGTTGGAATCATGATGTCTCCCTTTTTTCCGGTAAGAATCCCTGCTTTGCCCATGATGGAAGCGGAGAGAACATTCAATGGATAGGATTTGCCATTGATATGGTCGTAAGGCTTGAGCAATTCATCAAAGCACTCGTATGCCTGTTCACCAAAAGCATAATCCATAATCAGAATTACCGGCTTTTTCTTGTCGTCCTTGTTGATTTTGACCCCAGGGATGAGGGAATCGTTGGACATTTTGGAGGTATCGATGACCTGCACATTAATATTGGTGCCCGAAGCATCATGGACTTCTATGAGTCCATTATTCAGGGCAAAGCTCCATATTTCCTTTCCTTTGTTGGTTTTGGAACCGGTACTGATATCCATCGCCACATTTTCTATTTCCTCAAATGAATTCAATCCCAATGCCTGATGACCGTAGATGGTATTGGTCACGCTGTGGAGATTGGCCGAGATGATGTGGATAGGTCTTTCTATCAATCCTTGTTCAAACAGCACGGATTTGATGGTATTGGCCCAAAGTTCCCCATATACATGGTGTCCTACCCGCTGTCTCAAGGTGGAGGAAAAGGAGATTTCGCGGTCTTTGCCATTGAAAAACTCATCCATGGCCAGCTTCCCCAAATGATAGACTATTGAAAAAAGACTGCTTGTGTGCGGAGAAGTTTCAAATTTTTGAACTGCCTCATGTGTTTCATCAAAAGTCCTTCCGATGACATGACTGAGATAGGAACAGGCGACTTCCTTATCAAATTCCTCCCCATTGACTTCTTTTTCAACGGTTTTTTCCAACATCTCCCAGTTCAGGTCAAACCTGCCTTTGTGGTCTGTGCTGTTGGTTTTGATTTTTTCTGACTCTATGTACAGAAAAGTAATGTGGGTCAAAATATCGTAGATGTCAGATCTACCCCTGGTCATCTCCACATACATCTGATCCTGATCTACCCGGTAGCAGTTTCTTTTTCGCTTGGCAGGAATAATCGCTGAAAAAGTTGAATTCTCATATCCTTCCCTACTGATCAGCCTGATATAGCGGCATTGTTCGATACCCCTTGGAAGCCGCTCCATGACGTACAACAATCCGTCTAATTCAATTTTTTCCTCATTGCCCAATAGCCCGTAGATCTCCGGACTCAGCACCAAAAGTGAATCTACAAGCGATTCACCTGAAACTCCCATCGGCTTATAAGACCCTCTCATAAAAAGGTGTCTCATTGTAATGTAGAGTTTTTCAATGGCGGCCCGTGATTCTTGTGCGCGTGTTCTTTGCATCATTTTTAAAATATTTTGATTGGATAAATTCGACAAACTTAATCAATTTTACCCAATTGATCAGGTTAAATTTTCATTACCCTTCCTGCCCTATCCTAGTTCAGACGTATTTCTGCTTCAATACATTTATATGATGCTCCGCATGTCCTGCAATGATATGGATCAGTGCCCTGACAGAAACCCGGAAACCATTGGCATTTCCGATATTGGTGTAGGAGGATTCCGGTAGGTTCTTTACAAGCGAAACCAATGCCTTCCTGGAAAATTCAAATTCTTCCAATAAAGCTGAAAGCGGGATATGGTTAAAATCTGCATTTACCACATATTGGTCCTGATCAAATCCAGGAAGGGCAGCTTTTTCTCCCCGTGCAAAGCACAAAGCCCTAAATGTCATGATCCTATCGGTATCGATGATATGTCCCAAAACTTCCTTGCCTGTCCATTTTCCCGTTTCATAGGCGAGCAGGCTTTTTTCTTCTCCCATTTGCTCATAAAATTTCCTGATCTCATTCACTTGTTCAGAGAGCAGGGAGGGAATATCCTTTCCTATGACCCAATTGACATAGCCGGTGTAATAGGATTCGTATTCTCCTTCGCGGGGCACTAATAATTCGTTCATGTAATTCTGGTTTATAATTGAGATTTCTACGGGTAAATTTAGCCCATTCACCTTGAGCATTTCAGATTATGAAAAAAATTTTACTCCTCTTTGCTTGTTTCACTTTCAATTTTGCTTTTGCCCAGACTCAGATTATCCACCGCAATGCTGAGATCGAAAAGATGGTAAAGGAAATTTCGGCCACCAACCTGGAGAAATATGTCCGGGACCTTGCCGGATTCAGAACACGGCATACCCTAAGTCCAAACAATCCAAAAGAAGGAATCTCAGCTTCCCAACAATATGTCTTAAACCATTTCAAATCTTTTGAAGCTGCCTCAGGTGGCAGGCTGACTTCTTTTATCGACACCTATACCATCCCTGCGGACAGCAGAAGGATCCCTACAGACAGTCAATCCGGAAATGTCATGGCCACGCTCAAAGGGACGGATCCAAACGATGACCGGGTTTTTATTATTTCTGCCCATGTCGATAGCAGGGCTTTGGATGTGATGAACACTGAAATCGATGCACCGGGAGCCAATGATGACGGTTCAGGTGTGGCTGCAGTCATCGAATTGGCTAGGATCATGTCCCAAAAATCCTTCCCTTCAACCATTATTTTTGTCGCAGTATCAGGTGAAGAGCAAGGGCTGAAAGGTGCTGCATACCTTGCAGAGAAAGCCAAAAAAGAAAATTGGAACCTCGTCGCCATGCTCAACAATGACATGATCGGCAACAGCAATTCCTCAGAAACCAATATCAATGACAATACCCGGGTCAGGATCTTTTCCGAGGGGGTTCCTGCTGCGGAGACGGAGCAAATGGCTGCCATCAGAAGATACACCAACGGAGAAAATGACAGCAAATCCCGTCAGCTAGCCCGATACATGAAAGAAGTAGGCGAGAGATATGTCGATCAGCTTGAAGTGAAATTGGTATATAGAAACGACCGTTTCCTCAGAGGCGGCGACCACACACCTTTTGCAAGGGAAGGATTTACAGCCATCAGGGTTTGCGAAATGAACGAAAATTACTACCACCAGCATGAAAATGTCAGGGTAGAAAACGGCATCCAATACGGCGATTTACCGGAGTTCGTCGATTTCGAATACATGAGAAAAGTAACAGGAATCAACTTGGCTTCATTGTATTCGATGGCTTCAGCACCTTCCGAACCACAATCCGTCGGCATAGATGTCAGAAAACTGAGCAACACCTCCACACTCAGGTGGGAAGCTCCCGCCAAAGGAAAAGCCAAAGGATATTATGTGCTGATGCGTGAAACGGATTCTTCCAATTGGGAAAAGAAATTTTACACTGAAGCAACTATCCTGACCATTCCTTATTCCAAAGACAATTATTTCTTTGCTGTCCAATCAGTCGGTGAAAATGGCCATGAAAGCATGGCTGTATTTCCTCAGCCGATAACCAGGTGATCTTTATCTTGATTGTTGAAAGTCTTCCAAAAAATGATATTTATGGATACTTGATATTCATTGATATTGCTTCAAAAACAAAGGCCAATCCCTTTATTAAACTTGGGTAACCAAACTACCATTGTTGATAGTTAAGAAAAAAGTCAGTGAAGACACTGACTTAGGCTTAGGCTGAGACAAGCTTTGAAAGTAAAAGGAAATGTTTGAGGGTGGAAAATCTTATATCGCCGAAGGCATTATATCAACATATATCGCACAGCATATATCCATTTATATCGCACAGCATATATCCATATTTTAGAACGGATACCCTATCGCAAAGTTGATGACCATATTTTCTCTTCTCCAAGCCGGATCAAATATGTAAAAAGTATCCAGCCATCTGTCATCTTCCGGAAGCCAAGGTTTACGTACCGGAAAAGCCAAGTCGAAACGCAACACAAAAAGGCTGATGTCAACCCTCAGACCAAACCCTGAACCTACACCAAGCTCTTTGGCCCAATCTTTGGAAAATTTTCCACCGGGAAGCGCTTCGTTTTCATTGAACAACCAGATGTTACCTGCATCGACAAAGAAGGCTCCTTTCAGGTATTTGTTAAAGGGAAATCTCATTTCCACATTACCCTCCAACCTGATATCACCTGCTTGGTCAAAGAATCCGCTTGTACTTCCCCCTTCGGGTAAAAAAGTACCTGGACCCAAGGACCTGATTCTAAATGCCCTCACACTCCTTGGACCTCCAGCGAAAAATTGCTTTACGAATGGCAGTGAAACCGAATTGCCTAGAGGAACACCGACACCGCCATAAAGCCGGGTGACAAGCATAGTTTCTTTGGTGAATTTGTGGTAAAACCTCAGATCCATATCATTTTTGATGTATTGGGCATATTCCAATCCAAATGCAAAACCGGGATTTTCTGTATCAAATAAGGTATTTATTCCTTTCAAAAGATTACCGGCAAGATCAATTGTGGTCGAAAAGAAAATGGCATTCTTCCTATGCGCATCTACCAGCTGGTTATAATTAAAAGTGTAATTCATTCCTAAAATAAACTGTTGTTCAAAACTCCTTCTCAAAAAAGGATTAGATTCCAAAATCTCATCAAATTCCGGAGTAGTACTTCTCAAATTGACTATACTGACACTGATGGGATTGAATTCGTGGTAGACGTATTTGTTGATGTTCCAAAAATAACCAAACGAAGAATTATAGGAGTTGATAAGGTACAAATCTGTCCTGTTTTGATATTCTATACCCGCCGTAATCCTGGTTTTTGGAATGGACAATTTGAAACGGTTCATCACCGGAACAGGAAAAAGTACCCTTGGAAAAACCAAAGATCCTTGAAGTCCAAGCTCGATGGATTGCTGGGCCTCTCTATCGCCTGATTGCAACTGTACTTCATATCCCACTTTCGCTGTCAGGTTGAATGTCTCTCCACCGTTAAAAATGTTCCTGTTTTGGAAATTCAGAATCAGAGCCGGACCCACAAAACTGTTGGACTTGGTGACACCCTGGATTTCCGCCCGCACTGCCCTTGTATTGAGCGGTGACAAGAGAATCCTGGCATTAAGGGGATAGGTTCCGTCCTCATTCCTGACGCTATCTGTTTCTTCAAAAGAAATATTGACAAACCTAAAACTACCTATTGAAGAAAGCCTGTTTGAAGTTTGTCTCGAAATTTGCGGGTCGAATTTAGCTCCTTCTCTAAAAAGGATATAATTTTCAAGTAAATGTGGTTTGAAAACCTCCTCTGCCTGGATGATATCGATGCCGTTGATCGTGACTGTATCTTCATGGGCTACATCTTCACTGATGGAATAATTTGGAAAAACCTTGATGTCCCGGATCGTATAGGGATATTTTGATTTAACAGGTGTATTGGTTTTGAGTCTCAGATAAAGATCAAATCTCCGGTCTTCATATTGATTTGTATCAGCTTCGAACACCAACAAATCCGCATTGAAATTATAATAGCCTTTTGATTTAAGGTCCAGATCCACCCTTTCCCTTTCCTTCTTCATAGCCTCCAAGTCAAGCTTGCTTCCTTTGACCAATTCTGTTTTGTCCAGGGTTTTTTTGATCTCCTGAATGATTTCCAAAGAATCACCGAGCAGCTGGTAAGTCTCGAGTCGATAGGGTTCACCAAATTCCAAGGTATATTCAACATGGGCGAATTTCCCCTTTTCAAAGATTTCGTATTTTTCATTTCCAAAAAAGTACCCCAAATTTTCCAGTCTATTAAACAGAATATTGGTGGTTCGCTCAAGCTGGACATCACTGAGGTAGACGGGTTTTTCTCCAAATCTTTTGCCCAAAAACTTATTTATAAATCCCGGTTTCTCTTTGCTGCTTTTGTAATGTGCCCAGAGTCCAAATCTAACTCCCAATATTTTGCCGTTGGGATCAGGTTTGATAAGAGAATTGAGGTCACTTTGGAGCGAAGATCTTTCGGATTTGGAGAGAGGGGCCTCAAGAATAAGCTCATGTCCAGTGTACAGTTTCTGACCTTCTGGAATAAACTTTTTGACGCCACATGAAAAATTCAGGAGGAGAAAAAACACCAATATGTTTCCCAATTGTCTAATCATTCCCTGTCTTTTTTTCACTTTCCAACTTTTCTTCAGATTCCTCCACCTCATTACTCTCCTCTTTCTTTACAGCTTCCTTGATACTTTTTCTCCAAAGTTCCTTAAAAGCATTAAATTCCCTATTAAAAATAAAAGATACTCCGGTCACCACCAACTGACCATCTATGACGGATTCAAACTGGTTTTTGCGGTATGCTTTTGCCCGCCACTGTCCTCTCTGATCGAGCAGGTATTCCACACCCACATCTCCAAACAGCGCATCACCCTGGTTTATTTCCTGATTTCCACCTTCTACATCTACCTGTCCTCCGACAGAAATTACCAATCGGTCATTCATAAGGGATTGTTTGGCAGCGACATTGAGTTGCGTCCTGTCCTGGGCCGCCCCAGTCTGGAAATCCGTGTAAGAATCCAGGTCAAAATCCAAAGAGAATCCGGAATCACCAAAGAGTTTTCCCGAAAGTGCATTGAGCTGACTGGAAAGGACCTGGCTGACAGACGAGCGGGCAAGATTGACAGAACCTCCGGAAGAACCATCATTACCCACTACCGGGAAAAACTGGTTGAGAACCAACAAAGAAAAGACTTGCTTGGTCAGCTCATCCTCCTGCTCGTTGATCTGCTGGATCATGCCATACACACTTCCCCCAAAAGCTCCCCTTTCCTGCTCTGCGAGATCCAGTTCGAATGAAATTTCAGGCTTCATCAATTCCCCATCAATGTTCAAATAAACCATAAACGGTAGCACCTGCCTGAATTGGCTTGCAGTGCTTTTGTCCGTACCACTGAGCTGCGCCTGCATCAGTTCCGCTGCAGAAGTCCTGATATTGTAGATGGCGGTGAGGTCGAGAGTTGCATCCATGGGATCACCTTTCCAAATCACCGTACTGCCTGGTGCAAGTTCAAATCTCCTGTTGACCAAATTAAACAGGTTCATTTCATAATGTCCGCTTTTCACCTCATACCTTCCCGAAAGGGATATGTCTCCATTTGGGTCCATCAACATATTGAGGTCAGCCTCACCCTGGATTCGCAGGTTGTCATTGGTCCTTTCATCTACAATTAGATTGAAAATTGTCTTTGGGTCAATCTTGAGATTTGCTTTGACATCATAGCCTTTGATCCCCTGTGTCAACGATTCTCCTTCCCTTCTATAAATAATATCGTAAGGATCCTGATGGTTTACAAAAATCACAACTCCCGTCCGCTCCACGAGGTCAATGCGGTCTTCCGGTACGATAAAACTCACTTCCGTGCCCTCATTGACTTTGAGCTGCATGTTCACTACCGGCAAAGAGGCACTTCCTCCAATCTGCAGATCAAGATCCACCGATGCTTTGCCAAAGAAAAGGTCACTGTCTGCCCGGGTGGAATTCATGACCTGAAACCCTTTGGTCTGAAGTTTCAGGTCCAAGCCGACATCAGCAAGATTTTCAGTAAGGACTTTGCCATTGATCACAAAGGCATCTCCCAATGCATCTTTGATTGTAAAATTTTTGAAATAAACCCCACTATTATCCAATTCAATCAACTCATCAGGAAAAGTGAAACTTGTATTCAACAGACTGACCAAAAATCCCGCCTCTTTGAATGCAACTTCCCCTTTATAGACCGGTTCTGCAACAGACCCTTTTACCTCAAATTCCCCTTTGATAAATCCTTTTGGTTGCTTCAAAGCACTATCCGAAACAATTTCCAAAATTGACATTTGCAGTGCATTTAGATCGACTTTAAGGTCCAAGTCTGTCCGTGCTGAATCTGCCAATATGGTCCCGAAAATATCAAGGTCGACTTTGCCTTCCTTCAAAGCCAGATTAAAATCATATTCCTTGATGCTTAATGCCGAAGCTTTCAGATCCAATTTACCAAGGGGAATGTTAACCAGTTCAAAGTCCCTGATAGACAGATCGGCCAAAAAACCAATGGCACCAAAAGGGTTGACTGCGGTTAGGTTTCCATTCACAATACCTTCGGCAAGGGGATTTTCGGGATTCAGAAAACCGAGAATGGAGTGCAGGATAAAGTTTTTGAATTCAATACTGAGTTGGTCTTCACCTTCCTCAATAAGATTATTTTTCAAGCCCAAAGATTGGTCACCGTTGGAGAATACAAAATTTTGGAATTGTAAAGACTTAGGGGAATAAGTGACCAAATTGTCCTCAGGGATATCCCAGTTTTCTTTGTTGAAAATAAGGTCCTCGGTCAAAAACCGTACTTGGATGGTATCTCCCAGATTCGTAACCTCCGACATAAGGTTGATCACCGTATCTTCCTTATACTGGGAATTAAATCCAAAATTTACTATTTGGTCTTTGAAATCAGCATGCATCCTCGTTTTTCCCACATTAAACGGTTCATAAAAAAGGCTGTTAAATCCCAAATCAAAATTAAGGGTCTTAGCATTTCCGTTAAGGTCAAGCAGGAAGGTATCCAGATTGGCATTTAAGTACAGCAAATGAGGCATCCGTACCCGTGAATGGATGCTTTGTTCTGAGGAGTTGAACCCAAACTCAAACAAAAGGGTATCCATTTCGTCTATATCTGCCAACAAAAGCTGGTCAATAAATGGTGTGGGATGAAATTTGAACAATGACTCAGCCACGAGTTCACCGACAAAAAGAGAGTCCGACCTGCCGACAATGACCTGATTAAAATAATCTTCCAATGCCAAAGTGAGATTTGACAAAGAACTGTTGACAGTAAAAAATCCGTCCAAAAAGTCCGATTGGACCTTTAGATCCGACAATATATCTGAAAGTGTGGCGTCCATTTTTATCAACCCAATCGGGAAATCCCTGTTTTCCAAGTGAAAAGTCCCATCAGAAAGCTCTATTGCAGCAGAAATTCCTTCCGGGTTTCCGCTAAGGTTTCCTGAAATTTGGAATTTAGTATCGATATCTTGTTTAGTAGCCCCGATCGATTTGGTATTGAGTCTTTTGACTTCCATCAGGAAATTTAACTCCGGATAGACTGTGTCAATTTTCACTGTGGAATTCAAAGTGAAATCAAGGTATTCTTTGGCAAATCCCATTTGCAAAGTAGCCACGGTATCCTTGGCAGAAAGTGCCAACTCAGTTGCTGAAAGATCGACGTCGGCCCAGGCTAATTGGCTAAAATCCACTTTCATCAGACCTTCCATGTCATATAATCCTGTTCCTTTGCCATCAAGGCTAGACACCAGGCTGATAGGCTTCAGATCAGGCAATTCAAGTATTTTTCCAAGATCTAACTCCACTATTTCCAAATTCGATTTTACAAAATACCTTCCTTGTTCTAAGATTGTTCCATTTAAGGCAACTGTTCCATCGCTTGTTTCCAGTAACAAATCCGTCATGAAATCTGCCATACTCCCATCCGCCATCGCAGTCAATTGAATATTTTCGGGCAGAGAGTAAGATTCCGAATCAAAAAAAGGTTCAAGGACTTTCCCTTTGGTTTTGAACACCATTTCAGGAATATCGACATTCAGCCTATCCAAGTCAGTGGCATTTCTGATCCGTGCAGACCTGATTCTCATGCTGGTATTCTTGCCATAAGCAAGGTCAAAACTTGGGATTTTCAAATTGGTCATTGTGCCGGAAACATTGCCCGAGGCCCTGATCCCATTTTTTCTTAATTCCTTGAAATAAATGTCACTTGCCAATTCCGGTACAAAGTAAAGGGCTTCTGATACATCAGTTTCCAGTTGCTGCAAGCGGATATCAAAACCTGAGTTTTCAGGATTATTGATAAAAGCATCCATGCTTTTGTAAGAAACCAAAAAATCCCCTCTGAAGACAGATTTGGCTGTTTTGGTATCAAATTTTCCAATCTTAATATTTTTGTCATCTGCCTCCAATTTGGCTTGGAGCCTTTCTATAGCCAATCCGCTGCCTTCTTGGAATGACAATAAATCTATGACAGCTTTTGCCTCTTGGTCTTTCAAGAAAATACTGTGGGTTTCAAAGTTGAGTCCGGTGAGGGTGATGGCATCAGGATTGAAAATCCTCTTTTTAATTTCAGATTCCCCCGAAAAATAACTGAGTTCATTATTTTCAAATTTGATGGAACCCACTTCCACCCACCAATCGGGCCAAGAAAACGGAACCTGTTCTTGGCTGACCGTTACACTTGGCGTATTGCTCGTAGGGGTTAACCTGAGGTCGATTTTAGAATCGGACAAGGACAGGGATTTAACCAAAATCTTGTTTTCTTCTAAGTTGGCTTCGGGAAGGGATAGGTAAAAATCCCCGATGTCCATCTTTGCCGAAAGACCATCCGGAATGGATCCGTATTCAATTTTGCTGTTTTGGATTCTTACTTTGTCCAGCGCCAACAATGGCAACGGAGAACTAGAAAGCGTATCCGGATTTTCAGAAGGAGGAAAAGCGTGGGTCTGAAGGTAGTTGATGTCGGCATTGTCAATGAGGATATTTTGGATGCCAAAGTCCATCTTGTTCAGATCGAATTTATCAGAATCGATCGTGATTTCTTTCCATTGGGCCCTGAGGTTGATCCCCAATGTTTGGTCTAAATATTTCAATTTGAAATTTTTCAATTCTACCAAACCAAAAGTAAGGTTTGGAAAAGCGGCAACACTGTCCGGTTGCTGAACAAGTTCTGTAGAATCAACCGGAGTTACGAAAGCATCGATCAAAAAATCAAAATTAAAATTCTCAGTCAACGAATCCCTAGTGACATTGGCCTCCAATCCATCCCACCAGATTTTTGAAACCTTGATTTCTCCGTCCCTGATCAAAGGCATAATAGCCAGGCCGGTTTCCAGATGATGGGAATAAACCAAGGTATCTCCCTCTAAATCTTCAAGGTAAAGCCCATTCAAATAAATATTACCTCCGAAAGTGATAAAGAGTTTTTCTATACTGACCTGGGTTCCTGTTTTTTTGGAGACAAATGAAGTCGCTTTTTGGATGATGATGTTTTGTCCCCAGGGGCTTCTGATAAAAAAGAAAAGACCAACCAGCAAAAGCAATAAAACCGCTGATGTGATGCCTAAAGTCTTTAAAAATATCCTGATAAACTTTTTGATGAACTTTAAATTTAAATGTAATGGCTAATTCAAATATACGTTTTAAACGGTTTTTTACACGAATTTTTCTACCAATTGTATTAGCCGTTAAATCCCCCATGCCAAGTTGATGCCAGTTACATGTTAAGGGAATGTTAAGTTTTTAAAATGGCGTGTTTTTCCTTTTTTGATTTCTTACATTGAATGTAAAACAACCACTTTATGGAAATTTTTTTTAGCATTCTTTTTTTATTGGTGACCTATTTTATGACTACACTCGGTGTGGTTCAGGGTTACATACCGGGAGGGTATAAAACAGTAAAAGAGAAAAACGGCAAAACCCACCAAATCATCAACTACGCAAAAATTTTGGGGATCAGCTTCATCATAGCTTCGGTATTTTCAGGAATGTTCTTTTACTTTTTCATTTACCCCAGCTACCAGTATTAAAAATGATTTTATCGTTCCTTTTTTAGAGATATCAATTTTTTTACCCATTTTAACGCATCGAAAATTCTTTCATTCTAATCCAAAAAAAATCCATGGACTATATTATCAGACCTTGCGAAGAAAAAGATTTAACCGACTTGGTAAAATTATGTGCTGCACATGCCGAGCATGAAAAATCAGACTATTCACCTGAAGGAAAAATCGAAGGACTCAGGGAAGCCATCTTAGGAAAAAACAAAAAACTGAACTGTTGGATTGTAGAAATCGATGGAAAAGCAGAGGGATTTACCACCTTCACGATTGATTTTTCTACTTGGGATGCCGCTCCATTTTTGTACATGGACTGTCTCTTTCTGAATGAAAAATGCAGAAGCACAGGAATAGGCGCAGAAATCATGCGCAGGATCCGGGAAGTAGCCAAAGAAAACAAATGCGTCAATATCCAATGGCAGACACCTGAATTCAATGTCCGGGCAATCAAGTTTTATGTTGGGCTTGGAAGTACCGGAAAGCAAAAAATGCGGTTCTTTTTGAAGCCTTAAAATGGGTTGTTTGGTTAATGGTTATTGGTTATTTGAGAAAGTCTTTAGGCTTATTTTAAATAGAAATTTTATAAAACAGAAAAACCTCCGGAAATCGGAGGTTTTTCTGTTTTATATCAAGAACAATGTTTAATCGAATAGATCAAACTTCACCCCGAAATTGATACGGGCATTGTAATATTCTTCTTGGGCAGTTCTTTCTCTGATTCCCTGATAGTACCTCAAAGGCTGATTGGTCAGGTTGTTTGCCTCTGCAAATACCCTCCAGTTTTTGGTGATGGCATACGATGCATTGACATCAAGGAATGTCTGACGGTCGTAATACAAATCTTCAAAATTGGAACCACCGACCTCGTCTATATAGCCACTTGCATGGTTGACAGATACCCTTAAAACAATTTTTTCAGTTTCAAATGACAAGGAAGCATTGAACATGTTTCTTGCTGTTCCCGGTAGTTTAAGTTCATCATCTTCTCTTCCTTCTATTCCTGATGTTCTTGAATCAGTAAAGGTATAGTTGGCAAAAATCCCTAGTCCTTTCCAGATACCCGGAAGAAAATCAAACTGTCTTTGGATGCTTGTTTCAAAACCATAGACATTAGCTGTTCCGCCGTTTTCAGGCTGCGTGAGTTCAATTAACTGACCAAACTGAGGATCGTTAACGTTCAATTGGGTGCTTTGGTAGATGAAATTATCAACGTCTTTGTAGAAACCACCTGCCGTAAATACACCAACTGACTTATAATAATTTTCAAACATCAAATCAAAATTCATTGATGTAGTCGGTACTAGGTTTGGGTTTCCTCTTTGTAAAGACTGGTTTTCAGGACTGAATATGGCAAAAGGAACCAAGTCAAAATAATTTGGTCTGGCGATGGTATTGGCCCAAGCAAGTCTCAAAATCCTGTTTTCATTGATATCATATTTGAAGTGGGCTCCCGGCATAAAATTGGAATAATTTTGAGTAACGGAAGCTGACTGGGTGAAAGTCTCCTCATCTTCATCAAACTCATAACCTCTGTATTCCAGGTTGGTGTTTTCCAATCTCAATCCAAAAATACCTGAAAGCTTGGAGTTGAACTGGTAATCTGTCATTACATAACCTGCCGTGATGGTCTCAGAGGCTTGATAGTTGCCTGTAATATATTCTGCAACAGCATCTTCATAATCAAACAAAGATTCATTCTTTAGATCTAATCCGCCCAAAAATTCTTTATCTACGAATCTGCCAGGAACATATTGGGGTCCATTTAGAAACACCCTGTCATTTTGAAAGCTATAAGGCAAAGAACCCAGATTATTTCCACCCGCACCCAAATCCACAATCGGATCATAGACATCGTATGAGTCTGTTCTTTCCTTGTATTTTGATCTTACCCTTCCGCCAAATTTCAAAATTCCTTTGTTAGCTGCATACGGCATGGTAAAATCCACCCTGCCGTTGAGGTCTTCTTCGAAAGTATTGTTATTGGATTCATAGATTTCATTGAGACCAAGTCCCAATGCATCATCTTCGTTGACTAGTGTAGTCAAAACTTTAAAAGGATCCCTGATGTCCAAAATAACATCTGCATTTCCCCTGTGAGTGATGTACCGCTCGTTTGGTCTGTCTTCTGAAGCTTTGGCATAAGTTCCGTTCCAGGTCATTTTCAATTTGTTAAAAACATGGCTACCTGAAAGCGTGGTGTTGATTACCCTTTGGTCTTCCAGACGTGCATTCTTAACCCTGTCATTATCAATCCCACCTTTTGTCTGAATGGCAGTTCTTCCACGCATCTGAAAAAGATTTGGAGCCAACGTGGTAAAATCTCCTGATTCAAAAGGCCTGTCAGTACGGTCAACTCTAAATCTGTATCTGTTTTCCCAATCATCCCTCCAATTGTACATGGTATTCAATACAATAGAATGGTTCTTATTGAAATCATAATCCAAAGCCAATGATGCTGACCTTCTTACCCTTTGTACATTATATTTTCGGATATCGAAATTATTTACAACAACAGGATTATTGGGATCATCAGTCTCCGCCCATTGAGCTTCATAATTGTCAGATCCGAAATTATGGTTATTGTAGGACCCTGAAAAAATCACTCCCAATTTGTCATTTGCAATCCTGTCCCCGATTATCAGACCACCTGTCCAGATAGGTTTATTTGTCAATAAATTGATGCCTGATGCTGCTGTACCCGAAACCCTGAGTCCGTTAGGAGCTTTTCTTGTCACAAGATTTACTGCACCGCCGATAGCATCTGCATCCATATCCGGAAGTACACTTTTATTGACCTCTATCGTCTGAATCATATCAGAAGGAATCAAATCCATCTGAATTCTTCTGTTATCACCTTCAGCTGAAGGAACTCTTTCTCCATTGATCATAACAGAATTCAACTCAGGTGCCATCCCACGGATGATGATGTTCCTGGCTTCCCCCTGGTCATTTTGCATGGTGATACCGGGAATCCTTTTTATAGCATCCCCGATATTGGCATCAGGGAATCTACCGATCTGATCTGCAGCGACGATGTTGGTGATGTTTGAATTTGTCTTTTGTTGGTTCAAAGCCCTGGCTTGGCCCTTAAGCCTATCTCCAAACACGATAACCTCACCACCTTCCAAAGCGCCCGGCATCATCTGGAATCGCATATCAAGCGTTTGCCCGTTTTGAATTGTGATTTCTTTTGTCAATGTGATGTAACCCAAATAGGACACAATTACCGTGTAATTTCCTGCCGGAACGCCCTGAATAATAAAGTCCCCAAGTTGATTTGTCACTGAACCTTTATTGGTTCCTTCCAAGATGATATTGGCACCCGGTAATGAGAGGTTTTGGTCATCGATGACCTTTCCCCTGAATGTTGCCTGGGCTAATAATTCACCTGAAAACAGGAGAAAGCCCAGCATCAAAATATATTGTAAACGTTTTTTCATATGATTTTTAGGTTGTTTTATTATTTTCTGAATTGAAGGATATCACCCGCAAGGTCTTCCCAGCGGTATATCTGAAATGTTTTATCGTCTGACATGGCCACAAAGAGACCTTTTATGAAAGTGCTGTTCAGGGGCAGACTGGTGACTTCGGAGCCATCGCTTGATACTGTAGAAGTTTTGATGATGGTGATCAGGTCATGTTGATGAGGATCGGATGGGGCGCCCTCTCTTGGGAAAACATGGAATTGGTTGACTTCCTGATCTGATACCAAGATGTAACCTGTAGTATCATCCAATTTGTAGATGGAGATTCCTTCATGATCTTGGTTGAATCCCTCTGTCGCAAAAAGTGCCAATTCGTCATTTCCCTTGGCCGGGTCGGCATGGTATTTTCTTACACCTACTCCCTCATCTGAATAGTAGATGAAGCCCAATTCATTGTCTACAGCAATGGCTTCGATTTCTTTTTTGCCACTGTAGTTTCCAAATTTTCGGACCAGCTCCAATGTGATTCCTGTCTCAGATCCTTTGATTTCATATTGCCACAAATAGGTCCCATCGGTTGGCCCTGTTTTCCTTCCTGCGATTACATAGTGCTTACCATTTGTCTTGTCATGATAGACGGCCACACCCATGAGATCCCGATACATTTCAGCCGTCTCTCCCTGATAGACTTCGATTCCTCCGACTTGGATTTCTTTCATATCGGGCAAAGAATAAAACCTCAATTTCGAAGTCATCCTTTCACCAGTCACGGCAAAATCCACAGTTTTGTCTCCCATTTTCAATCCATAAGCGACATCAACATTGTTGGGCCTTTGTAGTCCTCTGACAATCAGAGAATCTATTTTTTTACCAAAGAGATCGAATACATAAAGCGCACCTTCGGCATCTTTGTCTGTTCCGAGGATAAGACTTTTGGAAGGATCTGTAGGATGTATCCAAATGGCCGGGTCATCGGTATCATGGATAACGGAATCTGTCACAAATACCGGTTTTACGATTTCTGTTAACTCCACAGTATGGCCTTCATTTGAGTCAGAAGCTCTTTGGCAAGAGGAAATCAAGAGAGTTATAATAAGAAGTAAAAAAGGGGTAAATCTCTGAATCATATTGCGGTCTTTTTTGATGCCAAAACTAAGGAGCGATCAAGGACTTACCCATAAAATTGTATTATCAAAAAAGTAACATTTGAAGAACAAAATGTTAATTCCAAAATATTAAAGGATAAAAAAAAATTTTATAAATTACTGATTTATAATGTTTTAACTAATATTAAGAGAAAATTGACCGAAAAATAATGGTAAAAAACAAATAACATTTCATTCACATTATGACTATCAAGAACGCTTCGAAATGCTAAAAAATACACCTTTTGGGGTATGGGTTTCGGGAATTATTTTCTGGAGTTTTAAATCATAAAAAACTACAGGTTTTTTAAACCCTTTCCATTATGGCAACCGATTTACAATTTTCATTGGAACATGAAAATAACCTTTTATTCAATCACAAAGTCATCAGACTAAATGCCTTCAAAATCGAGGAGTCTGTTAAAAAACCTACTCTACGCAAATCCGGAGATTACCTCCAAGAACGAATTGCCATCCCGACGTTGGAAGGTCATGAGATTTTCTTTGTTTCCAAAATCATCAGGTGTGAAGCTGACGGAAACTACTCCAAAATCATCTATGCTGAAAATGACTTCCCCATCATAGTCTCCAGACAACTTAAATGTCTTGAATCTGTACTATCCAAAAACGGTTTTCTAAGAATCCATCATTCCCATTTGATCAATCCCTTTTTTATAAAAAAAATCCTGAAAACCGATGGAGGACAGGTAGAAATGGAAGATGGAACCAAGATCCGGATCTCCAAGAATAAGGAAGAAATGATGCAAATCCTTTTCAACTCCATCGAAAAAATCTAATCAAGCAATGAATATGGGAAAAACAACAAAGCCAAATATCACTATTTGGCTTTGTTGTTTTTGGTAATGTCAATGAAGCGCCCTTATAATTTATTGGCTTCTTTTAGGTTTTCGATGGCAAGCTCAAAATCCGGTTGGACTTCCAAAGCCTGATTTAAAGCCGCAATAGCTTCTGCTTTATTTTTTTGGTACATATAGACCATTCCTTTTAGGTTAAGCGCTGCTGCCTTGAGGGTTACTTCCTGAGTGGTGTTGTCGGCTTTTGGAAAGCCAACCTTTTCTTCAGAAGCTTTTGGCGCCTTGACCAACATATTGATGGAATTCAATGCCTCATCCTGTCTGTTCAGTGAATATTGCATGTAAGCGGTTTTGTACAGACTGAAGAGATTATTGGTCAGCAGGTAATGTCTTTCAAAATTTGGAAGTGCCTTATCCAAAGCTCCCAACTGCTCCAATGAATTGGCAGCAACTTCAAGGGCAACAAGGCTTTTGTCGTTCATTTCCAGGATATCCAAAGCAGATACGGCTGCCGATGTATATTGTCCTGCCTCAAAATAAAGCGAAGTCAAAGTTTCCGGATAAGTGATGTTGGTCGGATTTCTTTCAATCAATTCAAAAAGTTTTGTTCTGGCGACCGCCAGGTCATTGTATCGCAAAGCCAATTGGTAAATCTTCTTGTCAATTTCGTTTCTTTTTTGGTTTGTTTCTGTTTCTACAGGTTTGTCTTGGGCTAAGACCGAAGTGACCATTACAAGCATGAAGGCCACCGTCATCATTATTTTATTCATTCTTTCTATTGTTAAATCGTTGTTAATCCTTTAGTGGCGGCTAATTTATATAATAAGTCCATAGCTTCAGCTTTATTGTTTTGAATTTGTCCCTCCAAAATCGCCTCCTTGATTTCCTCTTTCAGTTCACCCACTACTTTTGAAGGCCGCAGGTCAAATAAAGCCATGATTTCTTCTCCTGATACAGGCGGTTGAAAATTCCGGACTTGGTCATTTTCCTCAACTTCCTTCATTTTTTCTTCCACCTTATCAAAATTGGCCAAAAACCGCTGCACTTTGCTGTTGTTTTTGGAAGTTATATCTGCGCGGCAGAGTTTCATCAAGTCTTCAATATCATTACCTGCATCGAAAAGCAGTCTCCTTACCGCAGAGTCAGTGACTTTCTCAGAAACCAAGGAAATAGGTCTGAGATGCAACCTCACTAGCTTTTGGACATACTTCATGCGGTCATCCATCGGAAGTTTCATCCTGCGGAAAATCCCCGGAACCATCCTTGAACCTTTGTCTTCATGGCCATGAAAGGTCCATCCGACTTTCTCATTGAACCGCTTGGTGGCAGGCTTCGCAATGTCGTGCATGATGGCTGCCCATCTCAACCAAAGGTCTTCCGACATTTGGGATACATTATCCAAGACCTGAAGGGTATGGTAAAAGTTGTCCTTGTGTGATTTATCGCCTACCGAGTCTACGCCCTGCAGCTCTACCATTTCTGGGAAAATTTCCTGAAGGAGTTTGCTCACAAACAGCAACTTGAAACCGTAAGAAGGCTTTTCTGTCAAAATAATTTTGTTGAGTTCATCAATGATCCGCTCGGCGGAAACAATCTGAATCCTGTGCGCATCGTGGACTATCCCAAGAAAAGTATCCGGTTCGATGTCAAACTTCAGTTGTGTGGCAAAACGAATCGCCCGCATCATCCTGAGCGGGTCATCCGAAAAAGTGATAATCGGATCTGTTGGCGTTCTGATTGTTTTCCTTTTGATATCCCCCATTCCATCAAATGGATCAATCAATTCTCCATAATTATGGGAATTGACAGATATCGCCATGGCATTGATGGTAAAGTCTCGACGCTCCTGATCTTCCTGAAGGGTTCCATCCTCCACAATAGGTTTTCTGGAATCGTGCCGGTAAGATTCTCGCCTTGCTCCTACAAATTCAACTTCCCAATCTTCCAAACGGATATTTGCAGTGCCAAAATTCTTGAAAACAGAAAGCGGAACATGCTCCTCAAAACTGTCAGCAACAGCTTTTGCCAAGGAAATGCCACTGCCAACGCAGACAAAATCAATGTCCTTGCTAGGTCTTTTCAATATCAGGTCACGGACGTACCCACCGACCACGTAGGTTTCCAAGCCAAGTTCATCGGCTATACGCCCAACACGGCTGAATATTTCTAACTGGTCTAAATGGGCTTTGAAATTCATGCTCTAATAATTTTGACGTCCCCATCAGGGCTCAAAAACATTTCTTTGGTACCTGCACTCAAAAGTGGAAAAAAGTCCTCTGTCACCATATCGCATTCTTTGGATTTACTAAACTGAAGAATCAAAGGCTGGGAAAAAGCAAATATCAGCTTGTTCCAAAATTCCTTCCTGATGACAGAGAATTTGACTTTTCCATCAATAATGGGTCCGTTTTTTAAAATCCTGTTGACAGGAGTATGGTAAATCGTCGGCTTAGTGGCATACTCAATGATATCCAAAGACACCTCCGAAAACTGCTCCGCGACATTTCTGATCTGAAATACATCAAAAAATAGAAAAATGCCTTCCTGATCGTCTTTTGCTGCATCCCATCGCTGAGGGGCAACCAATTCCAAAACGGTACCATGACCGTCTTTGATCTTGATTCTTCCCTTTTCTTTGAGGATATTGACTGCATCTTTGATTTCCATTCCGATTCTTTTGCTTCAAAAATAAGGCAGATTATTGGAAGGAATGCTAAAGAGGATTACAAAGTTTATAATTGGTGGCGAATTCTGACCATATTCTGGTTTTGATCTCACGCAAAAACGCTAAAGCGCAAAAAAAAAGGAGGAAGAATCTTTGATTTTCCTGCTATCCTGCTTTTCCAGAAGCTGGATTTAATTCTCTCGCAAAGACGCCAAAGAGAAAAAGATAAATACTCTCCGCTATCCCTCATCTCCAGAAGCATAGTTATCCTGCTTCTCTAGAAGCTTTATCAAGAAAATTTCTAATTTTCAGAAGCCATTTTATTCAGCTAAAAATAAAATCCACAGCCAACTCAGCATGCAGCTGGGTAGTGGAAATCAAGGGAAAATCCGTTTCCTCCTGATTGATCAACAGCGGCAATTCGGTACATCCCATGATCATTCCTTCTGCTCCTTTTTCTTGGAGAAGTCTCATTTGTTCCCAATAGAAAGCCTTTGCTTCATCGGTAAACTTTCCAAGTGTCAACTCCTTGGAGACGTAATAATGCGATTTGTCCAAGTATACGGCGTCAGGAATGATAGTATCAATGTCAAAATGGGTTTTGAGGTACTTTGGAATGAAATCACCCGTCATCGTCGGTTTGTTCCCCAACAGACCCAGGGTTTTCAAACCTTGTTTTTGGGCGCTTTTGCCGATCGCATCTGCGATGTGGAGAATAGGGATATTGATCTTTGGCTGTACAAAATCATAAACCATGTGTGGGGTATTCGCACAGATGATGATTCCTTCTGCTCCACCTGCCTCAAGCTTCTGAGCAATTTTGAGGTAAGTTTTGTTGATCAAGTCTTTGTCCTGTTCCCGCATCAGTTGGATATTTTGACTGTAAATCAACATAAGCGGGTTTTGGTCGTGACCCATCCTTTCACCGGCAAGTTCATTGATCAATTTGTAGTATTCGATGGTGGAGTGCCAGGAAGTCCCTCCAATCAGTCCGAGTAGTTTCATGATGGGAAAGTAAGTTTTTTGTAAGTGAGGCTCTGTGAGGAAAGGTACATTACTATACTCGGTTGGATTTAATGAATCCTGCAAAGACTTTGAGACGTAATGAAAAACACCAACCAAACCTTTTTCCCATCCTAAAATCCCACCCCCAAAACACTTCTTTATTTTTTTCCTTTAGACACCTCACCTCCAAATCAAATTTTTCTCCTACCTTTGAATCCCATAAGAATCCAAACAATATTCTCCATCCTACCCTTCTTATGGGCTCAACCACCAAATATATCTTTATCACCGGAGGCGTTACCTCCTCCCTCGGGAAAGGCATTATCGCCGCTTCTTTGGCCAAACTCTTGCAGGCTAGGGGCTTTAGCGCTACCATCCAAAAATTCGACCCTTACCTCAATATCGATCCGGGAACACTCAACCCCTATGAACACGGCGAATGTTATGTCACCGAAGACGGGGCAGAAACGGACCTTGATTTGGGTCATTATGAGCGGTTTCTGAACACACCGACCTCACAGGCCAACAACATCACGACGGGAAGAATCTACAACAACGTCATCACCAAAGAGAGAAAAGGAGAATATTTGGGAAAAACTGTTCAGGTTATCCCCCACATCACGGATGAGATCAAAAGGAATTTCTTCAAACTTGGTGAAGAAGGCAAATACGATGTTGTCATCACCGAAATAGGAGGCTGCGTCGGTGACATCGAATCACTTCCCTTCATCGAAGCCGTAAGACAGGCCAAATGGGATATCGGTCCAAACAATATCCTTGTTGTCCATCTCACATTGATCCCCTACTTGGCAGCTGCCAAAGAACTTAAAACCAAACCCACCCAACATTCAGTAAAACAACTTTTGGAAGCAGGTATTCAGCCTGACATTTTGGTTTGCAGGACAGAACACCACCTTCCTTTGGAAGTGAAAAAGAAATTGGCGCTGTTTTGCAACGTGCAATTGAACTGTGTCATTGAGGCCATGGATGCGGAAACCATCTATGATGTTCCTCTGCTCATGAAAAAGGAAAAGCTCGACGAAAGGGTCATGAGCAAACTCAAGCTGACTTCCAAAGTGAATACTGATTTGGAACAGTGGAAAGACTTTTTGGGAAGGTTAAAAAACCCTACGCAGGAAGTGAATATCGGCCTGATCGGAAAATATGTTTCCCTTCCCGATGCTTATAAATCAATCATTGAGGCTTTTGTCCATGCCGGAGCGGCCTGCGAATGCAAGGTCCACCTGACTTTGATTTCTTCTGAAGAATTACTTCCCGAAAACGTAGCCAAAAAACTGGAACACCTTGACGGGATTCTGGTGGCTCCCGGATTTGGCGAAAGAGGACTTGAAGGAAAGATAGAAACTGTTAAATTTGCCCGCGAAAACAAATTACCCTTTTTTGGAATTTGTCTTGGGATGCAGGTTGCAGTGATCGAATTTGCCAGAAATGTGCTCGGCCTCAAAGGCGCCAACAGTACCGAAATGGACCCAAATACCCCACATCCGGTTATTGATCTGATGGCTGACCAAAAGAATATTGAAATGAAGGGAGGCACCATGAGATTGGGTTCTTACCCTTGCGAACTCCGAAAAGGAAGCAAGGCTGCCCAAGCTTACGGCAAAGCTAAAGTCAAGGAAAGACACAGACACAGGTATGAATTCAATAACAAGTACCTGAAACAAATAGAGGAAAAAGGAATGATTCCTTCAGGGATCAATCCTGAAAGCCAATTGGTTGAAATAATAGAACTTAAAAACCATCCCTGGTTTTTGGGAACACAGTTTCATCCTGAATATAAAAGTACTGTTATGAATCCCCATCCGTTGTTTGTGAAATTCGTAACAGCTACTATTGACAACAAAAAATCAAATATTTGAATACCAGCCTAAATTAAGAAACAGGTAACACGAGGTAAAAAGGGAATCTCCTTGATACTTTCTGTTACCTTTACTTTTCAAAAGGCATATAAAGTAACAATATGGACAGAAACCAAGCGGCAGGCTTAATCTTATTTGCGGCAGTATTGCTGATTTATTCGATTTTCTTTGCTACCACCCCCGAACCACTCCCGGAAGAATCAAACACAGTCACTCAGACAATCCCTCAGGAATCCTCTGATGTCGATACCCTTGCCCAAGAAATTATCCAACCTGATAGCATACAGGACCTGATTGCACAGCGCCAGTTTGGGGTTTTTGCCCCGATGACAAAAGGTACAGCAGAAGAAATTGTCCTTGAAAACGATAAAATTTCAGTCACTTTCTCCACCAAAGGTGCCGAAATCACCAAAGTGGAACTGAAGGAATTCAAAACCTGGGATCAGAGACCATTGGTATTATTGGACAATGAAAGCTCCGACTTGAGCTTCTCCATACAGACTGAAAAAGGTCCTTTGAGCTTAAATGATTTTTACTTCAACCCTACAGCATCCACTGTGGATGTGGAAGGAAATCCGGTTTCTATAATCACCTTTATCGCAAAAGCAGGAACCGGTTCGATCACACGCACCTATTCTTTGGCAGAAGGTGGCTATGTTTTGGACAAATCCCTGGAGTTTGCCGGACTTTCCAACAGTCTGAAAGACACGACCATTTTGGTCAATTGGGATGCCAAGCTGATCCGTCAGGAACAGGACATAGAGGAGTCAAGGAGAAAGACCAATATCAATTTCTTTACTGCGGAAGAAAGCTATGATTATTTGAGTACAACCTCAGAGACAGATGATGCGGATGTTCAGGAACCGTTGAAATGGGTAAGTTTCAGCCAAAGGTTTTTCACCACAGGTATCATTGCATCCAATAACTTCAGTTCAGCCAAGTTCAACCAACAGACCCCGCAAGACACCCTTTCGATCAAAAATGTGCAGGCTGCCATGGTCTTGCCTTTGGACAACAACAAGGTGGATTTGAGCTATTATTTTGGTCCAAACAGGTACAATACCCTGAAAAAAATCACTCCGGGTTTTGAGAAAAACGTGGACATGGGTTATTTCTTTGTCAGTTGGGTCAATAAATACATCATAGTAAACCTTTTCCAGTTCCTTGAAAAGTATTTTACCAACTACGGTATCATCATTATCATTATTGTATTGATCATCAAGGTTGCCTTGACACCGCTGACCTACAAGTCTTATATCGGGATGGCAAAAATGAGGGTGATCAAACCTGAAATCGACGAGCTCAAGGCAAAGTATCCTGACGACCCTACCAAGATGCAGCAGGAACAGATGAAGCTCTTCGGGCAATTGGGCGTAAGCCCCATATCGGGATGTCTTCCTTTGCTATTCCAGATGCCGTTCCTGTTTGCGATGTTCTTTTTCTTCCCAAATGCTATTGAACTCCGTCAGCAATCGTTCCTTTGGGCACATGACCTATCTACTTATGATTCCATTTTGAGGTTACCGTTTACGATTCCTTTCTATGGGTCACACGTGAGTTTGTTCACAATATTGATGACGGTATCGCAGATAGCCTATACGCACTTCAATAACCAACTTACAGCTCAGACAGGACCGATGAAGAACCTCGGCTATATCATGCCGGTGGTGTTCATGTTTGTCTTGAACTCCTTCCCTGCGGCGTTAAGTTTCTATTATTTTGTTTCCAACATGGTAACTTTCGGACAACAGGCACTGATCAAATTGTTTGTGGATGATGCCAAAATCAGAGAGAAAATTGAGCAGAACAAAGTGAAAAACGTGGACAAGAAAAAGTCAAAATTTCAGCAAAAGCTTGAAGATGCCATGAAAGCGGCAGACGCTAATAAGAAAACCAAATAACAAAAGGGACCCAAACGGGTCTCTTTTGTTTTTATGTCTTTTCCTTTAAACCTCAGACTATTAACATTTTCAGATAGGTACTGTGGATAACAATTCATTTCAAGGAAATATTTAAATGATATATTTGTAAATAGAGCAAAAAAATCATTCTCGCAACCATGATCAAACTGACCTATTTTGGACATTCGTCCTATCTTGTGGAAATCAACGATACCAAAATCCTTTTTGACCCATTTATCAGCCCCAATTCCAAAGCATCAAAAATAGATGTCTCTTCTATCAAAGCAGATTATGTATTGCTCAGTCATGGTCACGAAGACCATGTGGCAGATGCTGAATCCATCACCAAAGCCAATAATGCTATGTTGGTCTCCAATTATGAGATAGCGGTTTGGTTTGCCCAAAAAGGTGTCGAAAAATACCACCCTATGAATATTGGGGGAAGCAAGGTTTTTGATTTTGGAAGGGTAAAATATGTGAACGCTGTTCACAGCAGCACGTTACCTGATGGCGCATCAGGAGGCTATCCCGGCGGATTTGTCATCAAACATGATTCAGGATGCTTTTATTATGCAGGAGATACGGCTCTAACCTACGATATGAAGTTGATCGCGGAGGAATTTAAAATAGACTTTGCCATCCTTCCCATCGGGGATAATTTCACAATGGATATCCAAGACGCCATCAAGGCAGCCGATTTTGTAGGAACAAAAAAAATTGTGGGGATGCATTACAACACCTTCCCTTACATTGAAATAGATTTGGAAGCTGCAAAAAAAGCAGTTTCAGAAGCAGGAAAAGAATTGATTTTGATTAATATTGGTGACAGTATTACGCTCTAAACTATTTATGGGAAAAGTTATCGCAATTGCTAACCAAAAAGGAGGCGTAGGAAAAACTACTACTGCCATGAATCTGGCGGCAAGTCTCGCAGTTTTGGAATTCAAAACCTTGGTAATAGATGCAGATCCGCAGGCAAATACCACCTCCGGTCTTGGCCACGACCCAAAAGAAATAGATACCAGTATATATGAGTGTATGGTGGACGGCATTGACATCCACACCATCATCCTCAAAACAGAAATAGAAAATCTTGAGCTGGTCCCCTCCCACATCGACTTGGTAGGTGCGGAAGTAGAGATGATCAATCTCGAAAACAGGGAAGAGAAAATGAAATCAGTCATCCATCTCGTCAAAGACAAGTATGACTTCGTGATCATTGACTGTTCGCCTTCTTTGGGTTTAATTACCATCAATGCATTGACAGCCGCCAATTCTGTAATTATCCCTGTTCAGTGCGAATACTTCGCCTTGGAAGGTTTGGGTAAATTGCTCAATACCATAAAAATCATTCAGACCAGGCTTAATCCTGATCTAGAAATCGAAGGAATCCTCCTCACCATGTACGATGTGAGGCTGAGACTTTCCAATCAGGTCGTCGATGAGGTAAGAATGCATTTCAAAAACCTGGTATTTGAAACCATCATCCCCAGAAACGTACGCTTGAGTGAATCCCCAAGCTTCGGTCTTCCTGTGATTGCCTTTGATGCAGAAGGAAAAGGAGCCGTTGCTTACCTCAACCTTGCCCATGAAATAGCTGTTAAAAACGGCAAGGAGAAAGTTAACTGACCGAATACATACTATGACTGATAAAAAACCTACACCAAAGAAAAGCGCGCTTGGAAAAGGATTGGGAGCTTTGCTGCAGGATTCCCCTCAAAAAAACAAAAGTGAATCCCTCATGCCTTCTTATCCGACGGCAGGGATTTTTGAGATTTCCCTTAGTGAAATCCAGGTAAATCCTTACCAACCTAGGACGCACTTTGATAAGGATGCCCTGAAGGAACTTGCAGATTCCATTTTGACTCAAGGTATCATCCAACCGATTACGGTCAGGAAGCTGGATGACAATGAATACCAACTTATCTCGGGGGAAAGAAGATTTCAGGCTTCAAAGATGGCAGGACTGAATAAAATCCCTGCATACATCAGAACAGCAAATGACCAGCAAATGCTGGAAATGGCTTTAATTGAAAATATCCAGAGGGAAAATCTCAATTCCCTGGAAATTGCCCATTCCTATCAAAGACTTTTGGCCGAATGTAACCTCAAGCAGGAAGAACTCGGCGAGCGTGTGGGAAAAAACAGAACCACAGTAAACAATTACCTGAGGCTGCTTAAACTTCCTCCTGATATTCAAGCCGGATTAAGAGACAACAAAATCTCCATGGGACATGCGAGGGCTTTGATCAACGTAGAGAGCATCGACAAGCAACTAGCCATCTTCAAAAAAGCCATTCAGGACGAACTTAGCGTCCGTCAGGTCGAGGCCTTGGTGAAATCCATCAACGGAGAGCGGGAAGAAAAGGAAAACAAAAAAAATTCCCCATTTGATCCTGTCAGGAAATACGAAATCACCAAGATCCAACAGAGGCTTGCCAGTCATTTTGGGACAAAAGTGAACCTTAAATCGGATGCCAAAAACAAGGGAGAAATCAAAATCCCCTTTCATTCTTCCGAAGACCTGAACAGAATCCTGGAAATTTTGGAGATCATCTAAGTCTTGGAAAAGAAAACAAAAAACTGGCTTTTGAGTGTAACACCCAAAGCAATGATAAGCCCATTTATCATTGCTGTTTTTGTTTTATTGCCCTATTGTGACTTGACCGCCCAAACAATGATCACCGGTACGGATACTGTCAAGGTGGACTACACGGATCCTGCCATCAAAAATCCTAAAAAAGCGACCATTTTATCAGCAATCTTACCCGGTGCGGGTCAGGTTTATAATGGAAAACCATGGAAAGTGCCGATCATTTATGCCGGATTTGCTGCTAACATCTATTTCATAGAATACAATAACAGGCGGTATGAACTCTTCAAAGAAGCACTTGCCATCTTTGACGAAGACCCTAAAGACCCCGAACAGCCATTTCCAAGTCTGAACCGTGACGGATTGGTCAGGAATGTCAATTATTGGAAAAGAAACCGGGATTTGAATTACTTCCTGTTTATTGGTATTTATGCACTCAATATCATCGATGCCAACGTGGATGCACATTTATCGGCATTTGACGTGAGTGATGACCTGACTTTCCGGTTTGAACCGAGTTATGAATCCCTGAGTGCCGGAGGAGGCAATATCATGGGACTTTCTTTAAAAATAAACTTCTGATTAAAATGAATATTCTTCTACTTGGTTACGGGAAAATGGGAAAGATCATCGGCGATATTGCCGAATCCCGAGGCCACCATATTGCCGGAAAAATAAATATTGACAACCGACAGGACTTGGATTTATTGGACATATCCCAAATCGACGTGGCTATTGAATTTAGCACTCCAGAATCTGCAGTAGAAAATATCAGTTGGGCAATCGAGCGTGGGATTCCTGTTGTCTCAGGCACTACGGGATGGCTAGCCAATAAACCCATGGTCGAGCAATTGACCCTACAGTACAATTCGGCTTTTTTTTATGCCTCCAATTTCAGTATTGGCGTCAATGTTTTCTTCAAAGTCAACCGATTTTTGGCCTCTCTGATGAAAGACCAGCCAGAATATAAGGTCAGTTTGGAAGAAATCCACCATACTGAAAAAAAAGATGCGCCGAGTGGTACCGCGATCACTCTTGCCGAAGGGATAATCAAGGAAATTCCCCGGATTGAAAACTGGACACCTGCAGGTGAATTGAACGAAAACGAACAATCTTTATCCATTACCTCAAAGCGCATAGACCCCGCGCCGGGGACCCATGTTGTAAGATATCAGTCTGATATTGACGATATTGAAATCGTCCATACAGCCCATAGCCGCAAAGGTTTTGCTCTTGGTGCGGTTTTGGTGGCGGAATGGATAAAAAATAAAAAAGGCGTATTATCAATGGACGAATTCCTATCTTTCTGAAATTTTAAACTATAATGACTGAAGTAAAAAAGAAAAAATCTGCAGCACGTGAATGGGCAGATGCACTGGTATTTGCAGTAATTGCTGCAAGCTTGATCCGTTGGCTCCTCCTTGAGCCATTTACTATTCCCACCGCATCAATGGAGAAATCCCTGCTCGTAGGCGATTTTCTTTTTGTGAGCAAAATGCATTATGGAACAAGGATTCCGAGGACACCCCTTCAGGTACCTTTGACCCACCAAAAAATATGGGGAACAGATGCCAAATCGTACGTAGATTGGATCCAATTGCCTTATTACAGGCTTCCGGGATTTTCTGATGTGGAAAGAAACGATGTGGTCGTTTTCAATTACCCTTCTGAATTTGAATTTCCGGTAGATCTCAAAACGAATTACATCAAAAGGGCTGTAGCCGTTCCCGGCGATGTCCTTGAAATCAGGAAAACCCAGATTTTCGTCAATGGTGAGGCTTCATCCAATCCTGAAGAAATGCAGTTTTCTTATGACGTGATGTCGGACAGAAATCTTACCCCTGATTTTTTTGATGAATATGGCATCAACCAAGACAGTTTTATGCCTTTTTCCAACGGCTCCGGCTACATGGTCATGGCTACAGCTGAATCTATCGAAAGATTGAAAAGTTCACCTGCTGTAGGATCTATCACCATGAGACAGGACCGTGAGGATTTTGGAGACCCTAGAATCTTCCCTGATGGCGCTTATTTTGGTTGGAACAAGGACAATTGGGGACCATTGGAAATCCCGGGAGAAGGTTGGACAATAGAAATGACAAAAGACAATATCGCCAAATATGCCTTCACCATTGAAAAGTTTGAAGGCCATGAAGATGTAAAAGTCCAGGATAATGAATTGTATATAGATGGCCAAAAGGTCACTTCATATACTTTCAAGCAAAATTATTACTTTATGATGGGCGACAACAGGCACGATTCTCTCGATTCAAGGTATTGGGGATTTGTACCCGAAGACCATATTGTAGGAAAGGCTTGGTTCTTATGGCTATCCCTTGACAAGCATAAGTCGATGTTCAATAAGATACGTTGGAGCAGGTTCCTAAACGGAATCGATTAAAAAAAGCCGGGATTCATATCCCGGCTTTTTTTATGAGTACTTCTTTCAATTCCCCGAAGTCCTTATGACATTTTTTTCCTAAGTGAAGAAATATCCGATTTCTTGACTACCTCATTATTGACCACAACAATCGGAGCTGATTTACAAAAATCCATACACTTCGTTTTGACGATTTTGTACTTTCCTTTGTGGTCGTCAGACTTCACAAGCTCTTTAATCTCCTGCTGCAGCTTTTTGCAACCTTCTTTTTTACAGTCAGGTCCATTGCATATAAAAATAAATTTACGGTAGGTTGCCATGTAGTTTGGTTTAATTTGACAGTAAAGTTACACGCTTTTGGGTTTGATGATTTTATTTTGGCACAATTAACCGTGAACCCATTGCATCAGAAGTCCACTCAAATAACCCCCATATGTTCCTAGGGCATAACCCAAAACAGCCAATAAAACCCCTACCGGTGCCAGAGAAGGATTGAATGCAGAAGCAACTATAGGTGCAGAAGCTGCGCCTCCGATATTGGCCTGGGAACCCACTGCTACATAAAAGAAAGGAGCTTTGATCAGGTATGCCACTGAAAGCAGCAAAAAGATGTGGAACAAAATCCAGATAATACCAATCAGAAACAATAGTGGATTGTCAAATATAGCCATCAGGTCCATTTGCATCCCTATAGTCGCCACAAGAATATAAAGTAATATCGAGCCCATTCTGGAAGCTCCCGCACCTTCGAGCTCTCTTGCCTTGGTAAATGACATCAGTAAACCTCCTGTTGTGGCCAAAACCACAATCCAAAAAAATGTGGAATCCAAAGAGTATTGACTTAGCGTAGGATAATTTGTGCCGATATACGGTGCTACAATATCTGCAACATAATGGGAAAAACCTGTAATTGCGAATCCGATTCCCAATATCACCATGGTATCAGATAAGCTTGGGATCCTTAGGATGCCCTCTCGATAAGTCTCCACTTTTTTCTGGAGTTCCTGAATGGCAGAGGTGTCTGATTTTAAAAACTTATCAATTTTTTCAGGCTTTGCCCCCCAATACAATAACACTGCCAACCATAAATTTGCAACCAATACATCTACCGCAATCATCTGGCTAAACAATGAAGGACTTGCTCCAAATACCTCCAACATCGCAGTCTGATTGGCACCTCCCCCGATCCAACTTCCTGCAATGGTAGAAAGTCCCCGCCAAACCTCGTCAGGACCCACACCATTTAATATCTCGGGGAAAAATGAGGAAACCACAAACAATGCAAATGGGCCTCCCAATATGACGCCAACCGTTCCTGCCAAAAAAACCACCAATGCCTTGGGTCCTAATTTCATTATACCCTTGAAATCCACACTCAGAGTCATCAACACCAAAGATGCAGGCAGCAGATACCTTGATGCCACTTTATACAATCCTGAGGATTCACCGGAGATGATATTGAATGAATTGAGAAGTGCCGGGATAAAATAGCATAACAGAACTGAAGGCACTATACTGTAAAACTTTACCCAAAATGGTGATTTGCTTGAGGAGGTAGAAAAAACCAAAGCCAATATGGTCATCAATAACCCAAAAACGACGGCATCATTACTGATCAAAGGACTGCTTTCTTGCATGCTTGATAAAGGTTAGTCCTGCAACAATACTACAATTAGGAGAAACTTCAAAACCTGGAATTCTCCCACAAATAAGTGAATTCGCCAAGCATCATGGCCGTAGCTCCCCAAACTACCTCATTTTCAATGTCAAAATAGGGTGCTTCAAAACTCAAACCTGAACTTCCTTTAATCTGAGTCAGTTTTCTGTTTTCTTTATCTAAAAGTACAGGAAGAGGGCAGCTGATAATCCTCTCCACTTCGGTGGCTTGGGGATTAAAATCCGGCTTTTCTGCGATAAATCCGATATAAGGAGACACCAAAAAATTACTCGGCGGAATATAGACATCACTCAACTTGCCCAACAACGTGACTTTTTCGGCATAGACACCGATCTCTTCTTCGGCTTCCCTGAGCGCGGTCACACTTAGGTCTGCATCCTCCGGTTCCCACTTCCCTCCCGGAAAGGCTATCTGACCACTATGCACCCCGGGATATTCGGGTCTTTTGATAAAGGGAACAAAACTGCCGTTGCCTTCAGGGTAAAATAGCATCAATACGGCTCCCTTTCTATGGTCGTCCCTGACAGAAAATCTTTTTTCGTCAATCGGCTGGGGCAACATCGAAATATGACCAAGCCTCCCCGGCAGCGGGTCCTGCAATAGTCTTTCTAATCTTCTGACTACCTTATTCAGCTCCATTTGAAAAATCGATGTTTTGGAGCTTCTTGATAAGGTACCCTGCTTTGGGATAATTACTGATATGGAGAGGATGCTTGAAGGTGATGTATTTGTGCTCATCAGGCATGATAATCCATATCTTCGGAGTAATTCCACCTTCCTCCTCAAAAAATCCCGTCACCATCAGGTGCTCCGGGCTGACCCAAATGGCTTCCTCAAAACCCCCTGAAGGTCCAATAAACATCAACCTTTCACGCATGCCATTGGATTTGAAATAAATCACTTCCGAATCGGGGTTAAAAGAAACCTGGGCTTCCTCCGGCATTACGACTTTGTAACTGTAAATGTCCACTACACCATGACCGTCAGGATTTGGGACAAGGTACTTATGAAGTGGGTGGTCTTGCTGTATAAAATTCTCCTCCGGCCATTCCAATGCTTCAAAGGGGATTTCCTTACTCATCTCGAATCCCGCCACGTCAAATGTGGATTCCTGCGATTTCCAATATCCGGTCCAATTACTTAATTGCTGAAGCCCTGAAGCAAGAAGCTGATTAAGTTCCTCCTCTTCGGAAATTGATGTTTTCTCTACTGTTTCTTCTGTTTTTTCTTTTTGAAATGTACAGGAACCCAAGAATACCAAGCATGCAAATAAAAACCTGGAAGAAAATATTTTGGCTGATAGGGACATTTTTGGAGACATAAAGAATACGAATGAAATATAAAAACCCCAAAAATCAAAAAAGGTCAGAACATTGTCCCAACCTTTTTTATCTCTCAAACCTATTAAACCTATTGTAGATATTCAATGTATGAATAGCACGCTCGAAAGGTAAATAATGTTTTTTTATTGTCCAAACAATCGATTGCGAAAATTATATTTTGTGTGTTCCAAAATCTTAACTACGGGTTTTTGAAGCCATTTCTATCCCCAAAAATCCGCTGTTATAACCTGTTGAAATACTTAAAAATAAGCTCATCCTACAGAATTTTTTATGTTATTTTAATTGTCGGCTTTTTGAAAAAAAAATTTCATAAATGAAAATATTTTTCCCGTCAATTAAAAAAACTGTATTTTATTCTTTCTAAGTATAATTTATTGACCTTAACCGGTCCAAACAACATTTTCATGAGAGAGAAATTGACCGACGAGACAGCCCTTGTTCTTATTTCGGGATTTGATACTTATGTAAGAGAATTCAATGAGTTGACGGACCTGACTCCGGCTTTTTTTAAAGCAAGAGACTGGAAAGCCATGCAGCAAAATCACCGTAAAAGACTTCGCTTATACAAAGATCAGGTGCGTACTACCTGTCAACTTCTGAGTGAAATGCTTTTGGAAAATGCCAACAGTTTTGATTTTTGGAAAACTGCTAAATCGCATTATTCACTGCTGATATCCAACAAGAAAGACAAAGAACTGGCTGAGACATTTTTCAACTCTGTTATCCGCAAATCTTATTCTGGTCTTGCCATCAATGAAGACCTGATGTTTGTCCATGAAGGTTATAATTCCTGCGTCATTTATCCAAATGACAATCTTTACCACAGCTATCCCTCTGATTGGGGATTAAAGAAGATTATCCAAAAAATCCTGGAAGATTTTGATTTTGGGGTTCCTTATATGAACAAGGAAGAGGACATAGAATTTTTGATCAAATCTGTCAAAGACGTGATATTGACCAGGTATATCCCTTCTGCTGAAAGTACCACGCAGGTATTGAAGTCCGTTTTTTATAGAAACAAAGGCGCCTATGTCATCGGCCGAATCAAAATAGGCAACAAATGGATGCCATTCATTATTCCTTTTCTCAATGGCCCTAAAGGGGTATTTGCAGATACCATGATCTTTGACCCCAACCTGATGTCCGGATTGTTTAGCTTTTCCAGGTCTTATTTTATGGTCAAAGCCGACATTCCTTCGCAGATGATATCATTCCTCAATGCGGTGATTCCCAACAAAAAAATCCATGAACTTTACAATGCGATCGGGTTTAACAAACATGGGAAAACAGAATTTTATCGCGATTTTTTAAGTCATCTCAGTCAGAGCCACGATAATTTTGTCTTGGCCGAAGGGGTCAAAGGGATGGTCATGACAGTGTTTACACTCCCCTCGTACAATGTAGTATTCAAGATGATCAAGGATTACTTTGATCCACCCAAAACCATGACCCGACAGGAAGTACGTGAAAAATACAAGATGGTCGGACTTCATGACCGGGTAGGCAGGATGGCAGATACGCATGAGTTTGAAGAATTTCACTTGCCACTCGACCGGATTGACCCAACGTTGTTGGAAGAACTCCTCAGCACGGTAAATTCCCTCTTATACACAACCTCTGATGAACTAATCCTAAAACATGTGTACATCGAAAGAAAGATGGTTCCTCTCAATATTTACCTCGAAAATTGTACTACCGAAGAAGCCCGGCAAGCTGTGGAAGAATACGGGGATTCAATTTTGGAAATGGCAAAAGCCAATATTTTTCCCGGTGACATGATGACCAAAAACTTTGGCGTAACGAGACAAAAACGGGTGATTTTCTATGACTATGATGAAATTGAGTTTTTGACAGATATGAATTTCCGGGAGAAACCAATACCGGAAACTTATGAGCAGATCTATGCGTCATCTCCTTGGTATGACATTGCCCAAAACGACGTTTTTCCGCAGGATTTCAAACGGTTTATGATTGGCAGGAATGATGTCAAAAACCATTTTTTCGATTTCCATACCGAGCTTTTCAATCCCGACAATTGGAAAGAAATCCAGTCAAAAATCCTTTCAGGTCAGGGAATCCATGCATTTTCTTATCCACAAAAGATCCGATTCCGACCAGGGGAGGAAATATAAATCAAGGTTTATATAGTTTCAATTCATGCAAGACCATTCAATTCTCCTAAGCAAAATCAATTTATAAACTGATTGCTGTCAGGGATTTGAATAGGGTTTATGGGTAATTTGGAGTGTCAATAAACAAGGAAGCCATGAAAGTTATATTCATGATCATTCTACTGATTCACGGCCTTATCCACTTGTTGGGATTCTTAAAAGCCTTCCTTCTGGCCGAATTAAACGAAATAACCAACCCCGTTTCCAAGCCTATGGGCTTGCTTTGGTTATTGGCAGCCCTGATTTTGGTGTTGGCCGCGGCATTGATGTTTTTTAAAAACCCTCTTTGGTGGTTGTTTGCAATAATCGGTGTCCTGATTTCCCAAGTCCTGATTATCGTTTTTTGGAAGGATTCTCTTTATGGAACAATACCCAATATCCTGATCCTGACTGTTGCCCTAGCTGCCTTTGCCCATTACGGTTTTGAGAAAAAAATCAGAAAAGAGGTCACTTATATTTTGGAAAATTCAAAAGAAGAACTGTCTTCTCCCATTACCAAGCAGGAAATCTCCCAACTTCCAGAATCGGTACAGACTTGGCTGAATGCAGCAGGAGTGATAGGTAAACCTCGAATCCAAAGTGTATTTATGAAACAAAATTACCAGATCAAATTAAAACCTGAACAGAAAGATTGGTATACAACAGTTGCGGAACAATATTCGACAATATCCCCTCCGGCTTTTGTTTGGAAAGCTGAAATTGAAATGATGCCGGCAATCAGTGCTTTTGGTAGAGACAAATTTATAGGGGGAGAGGGAGAAATGGTTTTTAAGTTATTTTCGGTTTTTTCGGTGGCAAATGACGGACCCAATCCACAGATCAACGAAGCTGCCTTGCAGCGTTTTTTGGGTGAGATTGTTTGGTATCCTACCGCCGCACTGCATGATGATATTACTTGGAAAGAACTTGGCGACCATTCTGCAAAGGCCACTTTGACATTAGGAGGACTTTCAGGATCAGGTATATTTTCTTTTGGCAAAGATGGACATGTCCGGATTTTTTCGGCCTTGCGTTATCAGGGAAGCGGTCCCGAGGCCAAAAGATCAGAGTGGACCGTAAATGTGACCTCCACAAAAGAATTTGACGGTATCAAGGTCCCTGCATCCGGTGAGGTTACCTGGAAGCTGGATTCGGGTGATTGGACATGGGCAAAGTTCGAAATAGTGGCATGTAATTTCAATCCAAAGAAATCGGGTTACTGATTTTCTATTGTGTGAAATTTTAACCCTTCTCATTTAAATCTGTAATTTGCGAAGTTTTAATCCCTACCCGATGAACAAAATTCTGCTTCTGCTATTTGTTTCTTTTTTGATTCCTGTGGCCGTCATGGCTCAGTTCACTTATGTCGGCATCCAAAATAGCCAAAGAAAGGGAATCATAAGTGCGATGATGAATCCTGCTGAAATGAACAACTTATCCAGAACGGTCGAGGTACAGTTTTTTGCTGCAAATGCGGCTATCGGTAACAATACTTTGACTTTTTCAGAAACCATAAAATATCGAAATGATCTTTGGGATAAAATGATGGAGAAGGCAGACCAGCCTGTCGATGGAAATACTGACGGGTCGGCAATCCTTCCTTCTTTTGGGATGAAAAAAGGAAAATGGGCTTTTGGGCTTATTTCCCAAATCCAAAGCAGGGCAACTATCCTAAATGTCAACCCTGAAATAGGAAGATACCTAACCGGAAATGATAACTACAGTAATTTTTTACTCTTCAGTATAAACAACCCAAACAACCAAAGAGCAAATTTTGCTACGTGGTTTGAATCAGGTATTGTCATCGGAAGAGAAATCTGGAATAGCCCAAAAAGCAAGTTTTCGGTAGGTACCAATTTCAAATTGCTTTTCCCTACCGGATATACCAATTTTGGAATAGGCAATCTCAGCGGAACTTTGGTGGTGGACCAAACTGCCGTCACCTTGACAAATGCCCAGGGTATAGTTAATTTTTCCTATAATGAATCGGTGGTCGACACCAGAAATTTTAATATAGATTATAACAATATAAGTCTTGGAGGACTGTCAGGGGTTGGATTTGACTTTGGTTTCAATTACCAATTGAAAAATAAGGATGGTGTATGGCTGAATACAGGCATGGCTTTTAGAAATATCGGAAAATTGAGCTTTGGTGGCGGCCAAAACAACCAAACCTTCGAGATGAACATTCCCGAGGGAGAATCCTACAGGATAGACCTCCTAGAGCCTGATTTCAGGTCCATTGAAATGGATTTTTTGGAAAGCGGCTTTTTCTCCAGGGAATCCAACACAGATGGCTTTGAAGTTGGACTTCCGACTGTATGGGCTGCAAATGCGGATCTGAAATTGACGGAAAAGTTTTTTGTAAGCGTCTACGGACAGAAATTCATTCAAAGCGAAAAGAACAACCTCCAGATTCCTGCCATCAGTCTCATCGCTGTGACTCCAAGTGCGATATTTGGAAATTTTGAAGTTTATTCCTCATGGGGATACTATGATATAACCGGTTTTAACGGCGGCATTGGATTCCGTTATGGCGGATTTTTCATTGGTTCTCAATCGATTATAACAGCCTTGGTGGCAGATGCAAAAAAAGCCGACCTACAGGTCGGCTTGAGTTGGGGATTTGGTAAGAAAATAACGGAAAACTTCTAATATCCTGATTTCCCCAATCGGATCAGGATTTATTAATTGATCTTTTGTCTAAAGGATACAGCAGGTAGGCTGAGACTGTTGTATAAATTCACTTCAGGATTGTCAGCCCATGCATACCTGACTTCCACCGGATTTTTTACTTTGGAGCTAATTACCTCTATCTGATTGGTTCCAGTTATTTTCCCTTTGGCTGCTTCAAACTGTCCATCTTCCCCGGCAAGAATAAAACCCTTAACCTCAGTTCCGGAGGACAATTGCAATCCTTCCCCCACAAAATCAAACGTGACTATAATTTTTTCACCTTGCTTTTCTGCAGAAGAAAATATGGGACCTGTATGGATGACATCTTCCCCGTAGGCGACTTTTTTTGCTGCCTGCCAAAGCCTGAGACCTACATCTTTTTTGTTTCTTGGATGGATATCCCCCGCATTTCCTACGTCTATGGTAACTGCCATTCCGGTATTGGGAAGTTCCAAAGTCTGTGTCTGCGCTTCTCTCAAAAATGCCCAATCAGAGCCAGGCTGTACATCTTTCCTTTCCATATAATTGGCCAATTGAACAAAAAGGAAAGGAAAATCGCCGATACCCCATGCTTCCCTCCAGTTTTGGATCATGGTGCTAAATAGCCGCTTGTAATGTTGATGTTCACCGGTATTACTCTCTCCCTGATACCATATTACACCTTTGATGGGGTATTTCACGATGGGTGCAATCATGGCATTGTACATCATTCCGGGAAGCCAATTGTACCATTCCACTTTTGGAATTTCCTCCTCTATCCTATTATTGTATTTCCATTCTCCTTCGAGGGAAATTTTCTTTCCGCCAGATTTGACAAAAAACTCACCGCTTTTTCCCAATACCGGAGAGTTGTTCCATGTATTGACTATCCTTACGGCCAACAAATTTTCTCCTTTGACAATCATTCCTGCAGGAAGCGTAAACTCCTTCACCGCATCACCATAATCTTTAAGTAAAAGCCTTCCTCCATTGAGGTAGATATAGGCCATCTGTTGGATATCGCCAAGGTTCAAAGAGACATTGTCAATATTGGTTACAGTAAATTTTTTGCGGAACCAAGCAATATCCGAGAAAGGATTATCTCCCGGAAGATTCACGGTCTGCCAGTCACTGTCATCAAAGTTAGTATTGACCACACCCTTAATTTCGCCGTTTTGTGGTGCCGCTACCAAATCATTTCTTTTGAGTTCTCTGACTTTGTTGTCAATGATTTCTTGGATCCAATAGTCATTTCTATCTAGGACATCTTTTGCTTTCTCCTGATAAGGCGGAAAGTCAATCAATTTTTCTGATGCAGTCCAACCTTCGGCAGGTGTCCCACCCCAATTGCTTTCAATGATGCCTATGGGAACACCCTTTTCTAAGTGGTTTCTTTTGGCAAAAAACCATGCTACGGCAGAGAAATTCATGAGGTTGTCCGCATTGGCCGATTTCCACTCTCCTCCCCTGACGTCACTTTTTTCTTTTGCATCATAATCGTGGGGGATTTTGAAAAATCGGATCAGGGGATAATCACTGTCTGCGATTTCTTCCTGAAGACCTTCCACCTGGGCACTCATGACCCATTCCATATTGGATTGACCTCCGGCAACCCACACATCACCGATCTGGATATCCCGGATTATTTTTCCGTTGACATCCAACACAAATGGACCTGAAGCAGGCATTGGCTCAAATTCTACCATCCAATTACCATTGTCATCGATCTCTGTTTCCTTTTCCTGATTGTTGAATTTGGCAACAACTCTTTGGCCAGGTGTTCCATCACCCCAAACCCTGATAGGCTGGTTTCTTTGGAAAACCATATGGTCCCCAAAAAACTTGGGCATAAAAACTTCACTGAGAGGTTGATTGGATTGGCAGGAAAATGCAGTCACGGCCAACATGATGAGCGAGGCTTTGAAAATTGATTTTAACATAGAAATAGGTTTTTTGGGAACGGACGAAATTATTTAATCAGAGAAACTGTGTCAAGAAAATTTGGGAAAAACCTTGGTTCAAATCACCAATTTTCATCACAGTTTTAACAAAAGCATCGCCACACCAAAGTAAACCGATAAACCCAACAGGTCATTGGCAGTGGTGATAAAAGGCCCGGAGGCAATGGCGGGATTGATGCCAAACCTGTCCAAAACCAAAGGGGTGATTGTACCCATAAAAGAAGACAAAAGCACCACGCAAAACATCGCCAATCCAATCGTAAGGCCAAAAATGGAATCGAAACGGTAGATAAATACCACTACCAAAAAAACAAAAGCTGCCAAGACCACCCCATTGACCAATGCAATCAGCAGACCTTTGACAAACCGCTGCCAAGGGGTGTCATCGAAGACAGATTTGGAAGCCAAAGACTGTACCACCAATGAAGAAGACTGAATCCCGACATTACCGCCTGTGGCCGCTACCAAAGGGATAAAGGAAGCCAAAGCAATGTATTTGCTCAATCCAACCTCAAAGAAACCGATGATTTTGGCTCCCATCAATCCTCCGATAACCCCGATCAGCAACCATGGCAAACGGGCTTTGGAAATCCTGAAAATAGAATCTGATTCTTCCACATCAGCCGAGATACCTGTCATCGCCTGGATGTCCTCATCCGATTGTTCTCTGATCAAATCCAAAATATCATCGACTGTGATCCTTCCTACAAGACGGTTTTTGGCATTGACCACGGGAACGGATTCGAGGTCATACTTTCTCATGATTTCAGCGACTTCTTCACCGTCCATATGTGTGGAAATGGAAATGAGCTCAGGTTCATAGATGTCTGAAATTTTAGTATCTGCCGAAGCAAGGATGATTTTTTTGAGAGAGACCCTACCAAGCAGGTGCTGTCTGTTGTCCACCACATAGATGGAATAGATTTTCTCCACTTTTTCTGCCTGCCGCCTGATTTCCTCAATAGTCTGGACGACATTCCAGTTTTTATTTGCCCTGATAAATTCTTTGGCCATCAAACCGCCTGCTGAATCTTCGTCGTAGCGTAATAGATCAAGGATATTGGCCGATTTTTCTCTTTCCTGAAGGTGGCTGATGACGTCTTCTCTATCTTTGGTAGGCATCAGGATGAGGATATCCGCAGCATCATCAGATTCCATCTGATCGATAAGTCCCGCCAATTCAGTTGGTTCCAATTCGCGGATCACCTGAATCAAAGAATCTTCATCCAATTCAATCAAAATATCAGCTGCTGTAGTGGAGGGTAGCAACCTCAAAACATAGATCGCCTCGTCCATATTGAGTTCGTCCAATAGGGAGGCAATATCTGCCACGTTGGCACCTTCAAATGACTCTATGATGAAATCATTGTTCTGGATTTCAATGCTGTCCTGAAGGCTCTCCAGATATTCTTTGGAAAGTTCAAATGATTTTATTGGTTCCAAGATTCCTGTATTTTTTGAGTTAATCCGATAAATTCCTGCACATCCAACTGCTCAGCTCTTTTGTCCATGATAGGATCTTTGGCCAGTTCTTCAGAAAGCCCAAATGATTTTAGACAATTTCTCAAAGTCTTCCTTCTTGTTCCAAAACCCTGCTTCACCACACGAAAAAACAGTTTTTCGTCGCATGCTAACTTTTCTACTGTATTTCTTTTGAGTCTGATCACTCCTGAATTGACCCTTGGAGGGGGATTGAATACGCCCGGAGGTACAGAAAAAAGGTATTCAATGTCATAAAAGGCCTGCAACAAAACCGACAGTATCCCATAATCTTTGTTTCCTTTGGGCGAAGCAATCCGCTGTGCCACTTCCTTTTGCAACATACATACCACTTCTGTCACTTGACTTCTTTGCTCCAATACATTAAAGAGAATTTGCGAAGAAATGTTGTAAGGAAAATTCCCGATGATGGCATATTGTTCCTGCATGAGAGTAGCGAAATCCTTTCTCAAAAAATCCGCCTCAATGATTTTTTCTCCAAGATCAGGATATTTCTCCCTGAGATATTTGATCGATTCTCTGTCGATATCGACAAGGTAAAGGTCCCATTTTTCCTTTAAAAGAAAATCGGTCAACACCCCCATTCCGGGTCCTATTTCGAGGACTTTGGTAATGCCTCCATGGCCCGTGATGGCCTTGGCAATATTCTCGGCAATCCCCAAATCTATCAGGAAATGCTGTCCAAGGTGTTTTTTGGGTTTGACCTTTTCCATGCGGTATACTCTAATTATTTTATCTAAATTGCGTGTCAAAAATAAGAGAATTATCACAAAGCCCTACTATTATTTAAAATGGCAGAGTGACGTTTTTTATGACTTTGGCAATATTTCTTTTCCCCAAAAAAAGAAGGATTTCAAAGTTTTGAAGACAATAAATCTAAATCAATAACCAACAGTATTCGATAAATTTTAATGAACCAAAGAAAAAACAAACCGGTCATTGGCATCAGTATTGGAGACATCAATGGCATTGGTGCTGAAGTTACCATCAAAGCACTTTTGGACAATAGACTGATCAAACTGGTAACTCCTGTGATCTATGCACATGGCAAAGCCCTCACTTTTTATAGAAAACACCTCGGCATTGAGGACTTTAACTTTATGCAGATAAAAAGCATCGAAGAAGTCCACCACAAAAAGATAAATGTCATCAACGTATTGGAGGAAAGCCCGGAGGTAATCCCCGGAATGGAAACCCATGAAGCCGGCAAATTGGCTCTTGCCGCTCTTGACCATGCGATCAAAGACCTCAAAGACAACAAAATTGAGGCTCTGGTCACGGCACCATTGAACAAAAACAACATCAACAGCCCTGAAAAGAAATTTGTGGGACACACCGAATACCTGACCGAGGCATTTGGAAGCAAAGACAGTCTGATGTTTTTGGTAGCCGATGGCATCAGGGTTGGATTGGTTACGGGACATGTACCCCTGAAGGACGTATCCAAAAACGTCACTACTGAAAAAATCAAATCCAAGCTCAATATCATGCTGAAGTCTCTTAAAGACGACTTCGGTATTTCCAAGCCAAAAATAGCAGTCTTGGGCCTGAATCCCCATGCAGGTGAGGAAGGTCTTTTGGGAGATGAAGAAGAGAATATCATCAAACCTTTGATCAAAGAATACAAAGACAAAGGCCATTTGGTTTTTGGTCCCTATTCGGCAGATGGTTTTTTTGGGATGATGCATCAAAAGAAATTTGACGGAATCTTGGCCATGTACCATGACCAAGGCCTAATACCATTCAAGTCGCAGGCATTTGAATCAGGTGTCAACTATACTGCAGGACTACCTGTCATCCGTACCTCTCCCGACCACGGCACTGCCTACAATATCGCAGGCAAAAACGTGGCAGATGACGGTTCGATGAGGGCTGCTATCATGCAAGCCTATGACATCATTCGTCACAAAGGAAATTGGGAAGAAGAAGGCGAAGGCTAATGAATTGAGAATGAATAATTTGGTGATTAATTATTGTTGGGAAAATGAGAAAATTCGTGCTTTAGCCTTCATCATTCATCCTTTCGAAAATAATTTTCCGCCAAATTTTATTTTTCTAAAGCATTTCCCTAAATTTGCGGTCTTGAAATAGCAGGAGGTACGTGAAATTCTTAAGAAACTACGATATTGACGTTATCAAATTAAAGGATGGAAGGCATTCTATCACGTTTGAAGTCGGTAATGAGTTCTTCAAATATTACGAAGCTGAGGATTGGGTCAACGGAGCCGATATCACAGTTACTGTCAATGTAAACAAAACCGTTTCTGTTTTGGAAGTGGATTTTGATATCAGAGGGACAGTGGGATTGACCTGTGACAGGAGTTTGGAGGAATTTGACCATCCATTGGAACTGACTGAGAAGGTCATTTACAAATATGGTCCAATGGTACAGGAAATCAGTGAAGACGTCTTCATGATAACCAAAGATACCCCAAGTGTCAATGTTGCCCAGCTGATTTATGAATTTATCCTTTTGGCTATACCGGCCAAAAAAATACATCCGGATTATTTGGATGAGACAGATGAGGATGATTTTGAAGAGGAAGGAAGCTTCATTTATCTTTCTGATGAAGAAGAAGAAATAGAATCGGATGATTCAGATGAGGAAAGTCATCAGGAAAAACCGGCAGATCCCAGATGGGATATATTAAATAAATTAAAGAAAAAAGAATAATCTAAAATAGTATAGAGATGGCACATCCTAAACGAAAAATTTCGAAAACCAGAAGAGACAAAAGAAGAACTCACTATAAGTTGACAGCTCCTGGTCTTGCACAATGCCCTACCACAGGCGAATTTCATTTACCTCACAGAGCATTTTGGCTTGATGGCAAACTGTACTACAAAGGACAGGTGATCATGGAGAAAGAAGTTCTTGCATAAGCAATACGAGAAATCCATTTCATAAAATCCATCCTGATTCGTTTCGGGATGGATTTTTATTTGCAGTAAAATCTGTCCGGAAATGCCCAGAATGGTCTATTTGTCATTACCGCTATTCTAAAACCAAAAACCTTTGGTGGAAAAGCACATTTTAGATAATTTTGTCGCCTTGAAAGGAAATTCGAAAGTCTCCTCAAGGACAAATTCCAATACCACAACAAAGCCTGATGAATTAGGATAATTCAACCTACCTTAGGGCTTCAAACAAAATTTGAATGAAAAAAACCAGAGCAGTCATTACGGGAGTCCAAGGTTGGGTACCTGATTATATTTTGACCAACCGTGAGCTGGAAACCATGGTGGATACCAATGACGAGTGGATTGTCACAAGGACAGGGATTAAGGAAAGAAGGATTCTTAAAGGTGAGGACAAAGGGACTTCTGTGATCGGTATCAACGCTGTCAAAGGACTTTTGAAAAAAACCAATACCAATCCTGAGGACATCGACCTGATCATCTGTGCCACTGTAACCCCTGACATGCCCTTCCCTGCTACTGCCAACATTATTGCTGACGGTGTCGGAGCAATCAACAGTTATAGTTTTGACATCTCTGCAGCCTGTTCAGGATTTTTGTACGCCCTGACTATCGGTAGTCAGTTTATCGAAACCGGCATGCACAAAAAAGTGATCATCATCGGGGCGGATAAAATGTCATCAATCATAGATTACCAAGACCGGGCTACCTGTATCATCTTTGGTGATGGTGGCGGCGCTGTCTTATTGGAACCTACAACTGAGGACGTGGGAGTCATTGACTCTCTCCTTCATTCTGATGGTTCGGGAGCACCATATCTTCATATGAAAGCCGGTGGTAGCCGAAAGCCTGCAACCATGGAAACCATAGCAGCCCGGGAGCATTATGCATTTCAAGAAGGGGCTTCTGTTTTCAAGTTTGCAGTCACAAACATGGCAGAAGTCAGTGCTGAAATCATGGAGCGAAATAACCTCACCGCAGAGGATGTTTCTTGGTTGGTTCCCCATCAGGCAAATAAACGCATCATCGATGCCACAGCCAACAGGATGGGAATCGGTCCTGACAAAGTCATGCTAAATATTGAAAAATACGGAAATACTACCGCAGGAACTCTCCCTTTGTGTCTGTGGGATTATGAATCAAGACTTAAAAAAGGAGACAATATCATCTTGGCTGCTTTTGGAGGGGGATTTACATGGGGTTCGATTTACCTGAAGTGGGGCTACGACCCCAAATAACCAATAACAAAAAACCAAAATATAATAATGGCAAGTACTGCAGATTTCAAAACCGGACTGTGTCTGGAAATGAATAACGACATCTTTACGATTGTGGATTTTCAACACGTCAAACCGGGAAAAGGTGGCGCTTTTGTAAGAACCAAATTGAAAAGCCTTACCTCAGGAAAAGTTTTGGACAAAACTTATACAGCAGGAGAAAAAGTAACCACTGCTAGAGTGGAAAAGAGACCTCATCAGTTCATTTATCAGGATGATTTGGGTTACAATTTCATGGATACGGAAAACTTCGAACAAATCTCTATCCAAGAAAAACTTATCGAAAGACCAAAGCTACTGAAAGAAGGCCAAACAGTGGATATTTTGGTGCATGCCGAAACGGAAACACCTATCTCTGTGGAGCTTCCTCCTTTTGTGGAGTTGATGATAACTTACACCGAACCAGGCATCAAAGGTGATACCGCAACCAATGCTTCCAAGCCAGCTACTCTGGAAACAGGTGCTGTCGTAATGGTGCCCTTGTTTGTGGAGCAGGACATTATGATCAAGGTGGATACAAGAGACGGTTCTTATTCAGAAAGAGTAAAATAATTTTAATAAGCTATGTGATTTGCATAAATTACATAGCTTATTTGTTTTAATACAATATCAAACCTGAACCCAAATATCTAGAAGGGTTTTCATAAAACAGACACATCATGAAAGCAAAAGAAATCCAGGAATTAATAGATTTCATCTCAAATTCCGGCTTGGCCGAGGTAAAAATAGAAACAGAAGAGTTCAAACTTTCTATCAAAAAATATTCTGAAGCTCCTGCTGTCAAATTTGAAGCTGCACCTGCTCCTACTTTTGCAAGTGCGCCTGCACCCCAAGCTGCGCCTGCTGCCGTAGCTGCACCGCCTGCACCTGCCAAGGAAGATACTTCCCGTCTTGTTGAAATAAAGTCCCCGATGATCGGAACATTCTACAGAACTTCCAATCCCGATTCAGATCCTTTTGTGTCTGTCGGAGATTCAGTATCTGCTGGTCAAACTGTTTGTATCATCGAAGCCATGAAGCTATTTAACGAAATCGAATCCGAAATTTCGGGTAAGATCGTCAAAGTTTTGGTGGAGAATGCCACGCCAGTGGAATATGACCAGCCACTTTTCCTAGTTGATCCTGCAGGATGATTTTGTTTCACTAACCCTGAATGACTGTGTTTAAAAAAATATTAATCGCCAACAGAGGAGAGATCGCCCTTAGGGTAATCAGAACCTGTAAGGAGATGGGCATCAAAACCGTCGCTGTATATTCCACAGCAGACAAGGACAGCCTTCATGTACGCTTTGCTGATGAAGCAGTATGCATCGGACCTGCCCCAAGCAGGGAGTCATACCTGAATATCCCGAGGATCATCGCAGCTGCAGAAATCACCAATGCAGATGCCATCCATCCCGGATATGGATTCCTTTCAGAAAATGCTGAATTCTCAAGAATCTGTGAGGAGTATGGAATCAAGTTTATCGGTGCCAGCCCTGAAATGATCAATAAAATGGGAGACAAGGCCACTGCCAAAGCTACCATGAGAGAAGCCGGCGTACCGACTATTCCTGGATCTGACGGTTTGCTGGATTCGATAGAACAAGGAATCAAAGTCGCCAATGAAATGGGCTATCCTGTAATCCTGAAGGCTACTGCCGGTGGCGGCGGTCGGGGAATGAGGATAGTGCGGAATGAAGGTGAGTTCAAAAAATCATGGGATGATGCCCGCCAAGAATCAGGTGCAGCATTTGGAAATGATGCGCTTTACCTTGAAAAATACGTAGAGGAACCGAGGCACATTGAAATCCAGATTGTCGGAGACAGTACGGGAAGGGCATGTCACTTATCCGAAAGAGACTGTTCCATCCAAAGAAGACATCAGAAACTGCTGGAAGAAACACCTTCTCCTTTCATGACTGATGAGCTTAGAGAGGCCATGGGAAAAGCAGCCGTCAAAGGTGCTGAAGCCATTTCCTATGAAGGTGCCGGAACAGTGGAGTTTTTGGTGGACAAGCACCGCAACTTCTACTTTATGGAAATGAATACCCGAATCCAGGTAGAGCATCCGATTACGGAGGAAGTGACAGATTTTGACCTGATCAAAGAACAGATCAAAGTCGCTGCGGGTGAAAAAATCTCAGGCAGAAACTACTTCCCAAAACTTTATGCCATGGAATGCAGGATCAATGCCGAAGATCCGGCAAATGGTTTCAGACCGAGCCCAGGCAAAATTTTGAATCTACACATGCCGGGTGGAAGAGGTGTCAGGGTAGACAGCCATGTCTATGCAGGATATGTCATCCCACCAAACTACGACTCCATGATCGCCAAACTAATCGTCAGCGGTCAGTCCCGAGATGAAGTTATCGTAAGGATGAAAAGGGCTTTAGAGGAATTTGTAATCGATGGCATCAAGACCACCATCCCATTCCATATTGCCTTGTTGGATGATTTTGAGTTCAGAAATGGTAATTATACCACCAAGTTTCTCGAGACATTCGATTTTTCAGTGATCAAAAAATAATAATTCATAGCTTTCATATTTGTATTAAAACCGGAGGTAATCCTTCGGTTTTTTTATTTTCTACAAGTTGCATTCATTTTCAACGATTCACTGAGTCATTTATCCGGCAAATTGGGAATCAATCCCTCATGGCTAAAGTTTTTCTGTTAATTTTGCGCCTTGAAGTTTTACAAAGCTCAAAATCAATTATGTCATTAGCTACCAAATACAGTCCTGAAGCAACCGAATCAAAATGGTATACCTATTGGATGGAAAACAAATTTTTCTCCTCCAAAGTAGACCACAGCAAAGAGCCATATACCATTGTCATCCCTCCGCCAAACGTAACCGGAGTGCTGCACATGGGACACATGCTCAACAATACGATTCAGGATGTATTGATCCGAAAGGCCCGAATGGAAGGCAAAAACGCATGTTGGGTTCCCGGCACTGACCATGCTTCCATCGCAACGGAAGCCAAAGTCGTAGCCATGCTAAAGGAAAGAGGCATTGACAAAAAAAACATTTCCCGGGAGGAATTCCTCAGGTATGCCATGGAGTGGAAAGAAAAATATGGCGGTATCATCCTAGAACAACTGAAGAAATTGGGAGCTTCCTGCGATTGGGACCGAACAAAATTCACCATGGATGCCGACCTGAGTGATGCGGTGATTTCGGTTTTTGTGGATTTGCACAAAAAAGGAAAAATCTACCGTGGCATCCGCATGGTCAATTGGGATCCGCAGGGCAAAACTGCCCTTTCGGACGATGAGGTGATCATGAAAGAAATTGCCTCAAAGCTGTATTACATCAAATACAAAATAGAAGGAACCGAAGATCAATTCCTGACCATCGCCACTACCCGACCCGAAACCATCATGGCCGATGTGGCTATCTGCATCAATCCCAATGATGCACGGTTCTCACACTTAAAAGGAAAAAAAGCCATCATCCCACTTATCAACCGAACTATCCCAATCATCGAGGATGACTATGTTGATATGGAATTTGGTACAGGCTGCCTGAAAGTCACTCCGGCCCATGACATCAATGATTATGAATTGGGGATCAAACACAAACTACCTGTCATAGATATCCTGAATGACGACGGGACACTGAATGAAAAAGCCCAGATTCTGATCGGTGAAGACCGATTTATAGCAAGAAAGAAAATTGCCAAGCTTTTGGATGAAGCCGGCCAACTTGAAAAAATTGAGGATTACAAATCCAACGTCGGTCACTCTGAGAGGACTGACGCGGTGATTGAGCCGAAGCTTTCTTTGCAGTGGTTTTTGAGAATGGAAGAAATTACCAAACCTGCCCTTAGCTCGGTGATGGATGACATTATCCAACTCCATCCTCCCAAATTCAAAAATATGTACCGCTCCTGGATGGAAAATGTCCGTGATTGGTGTATCTCACGCCAACTCTGGTGGGGACATCAAATACCTGCATTTTACCTTCCAAATGGCGAATATGTGGTTGCCAAAACAAAAGAGGAAGCCCTGAAATTGGCAAATGAAAAATTCAATACTTCCTATTCTTTGGATGAATTGACGCAGGATGAGGATGTCCTGGATACGTGGTTTTCTTCCTGGCTTTGGCCGATATCGGTTTTCGATACCGACATATTTACCACAGGTGAGAAAAATGAAGACCTGAAATACTACTACCCTACCAATGACCTGGTTACAGCGCCCGAAATTCTTTTCTTTTGGGTAGCACGAATGATTATTGCAGGATATGAATACACGGGAGAAAAACCTTTTAGTAATGTCTACCTGACAGGAATCGTTCGGGACAAACTCGGTAGGAAAATGTCAAAGTCTCTTGGTAATTCGCCGGATCCACTTGAACTGATCAAAACCTTTGGCGCTGATGGAGTACGGACAGGAATGCTGTTTAGCTCTCCTGCAGGAAATGACCTTCCTTTTGATGAAAAACTGGTGGAACAGGGAAGGAATTTTTCAAACAAAATATGGAATGCTTACCGATTGGTACAGGGATGGGAAATAGATCCCAAACTTGATGGAAAAGAAAATGAGGCAGCTATAATTTGGTTTGAAAACAGGTTCAATGAAGCTTTGACCGAAATCGAGGAACACTTCAAGAAGTTCAGGATCTCAGATGCACTGATGGCAACTTATAAGCTTGTTTGGGACGACTTCTGCTCTTGGTACCTCGAGATGATCAAACCTGCCTTTCAGCAGCCGATTGACCAAAAAACCTTCGACAAGACTATCGCTTTCTTTGAAGATATTCTAAAAATCCTTCATCCATTCATGCCATTCCTGACCGAGGAACTTTGGCATCAGATTAAAGATCGGAAAACAGAAGAAGCACTGATCATCGCGGCCTGGCCCAAGCCAAAAAGCTTTGATTCAAAACTGATAGCGGATGCCTCACAGATTTTTGAAGTGGTATCGCAGGTAAGAAATACAAGGGCTTCCAAAGGAATATCTCCCAAAGAATCATTTTCCCTAACTGTAAATACGAAACAGGAAGAACTTTACAGGAATTTCGAAGCCGTTTTGAAAAAATTGGCAAACTTATCTGAGCTTTCTTTTGGCGAAAAAGTTGACAATGCAATGAGTTTTGTGGTGAAGTCGGATGAATGTTTTATCCCGATGGGTGACAAACTGGATGTTGAAAAAGAAAAAGAAACGCTTCAAAAAGAGCTGGAATATACCAAAGGGTTTTTGAATACTGTCCTCAAAAAACTCAGCAATGAGCGATTTGTGACCGGCGCTCCTCCCCAAGTGATCGAGGTGGAAAGGAAAAAACTCGCAGATGCTGAATCTAAAATCAAAGCTTTAGAAGAATCGCTGGCGAAGTTGTAGTGGGAGAATTTGAAAATTGAAAGGTTGGAGGATTGTAAATTGCAAGATTGAAAAATTGAAAAATTAGTAAGTTGGGGAAGTTAAAAAGTTTAAAGGTTAAGGGCAGATTGGAATATTGGAAGATCTCAAAATTGAAAGATTGGTACCGAATTGGCTACTAACACTGATCACTTCCCCTAAAACTACCTTCTGCCAACTTGCTTACAGAGACTGATTTCAATGATTACTGACCACCGCGACTGCTTACTGAATACTGCGACTGCCTACTGAAAACTGTCTACTGAAAACTGCCTACCTGCTCCTAGCTCCTTTAAAAACAATATTCTTAAGGATTTTGAGAAAATACCTAAAATCAGTGGCAATGGGTGAATGGGTATAAGCATCCAAATACCGCATTTCGGATTCCATGATTTCTTCCAAAGTACTTGGCATGTCCGCATAATAAGGCGGAATCAATCCCGGCTTGAATTGGATTCTTTTTTCTTTGAGTTCGGCATGATAAAGGTTAAAATATTGCTTGCTTAGGGGTCTGACTCCCACCAACTTGATATCTCCACGAAGGAGATTCCAAATCATAGGAACCTCATCCAACCAGACTTTCCGGAGCAATTTTCCGAAACGGGACACCCTAAAATCATCCTTGAATTTACCTCCTTCTGTCAGGTTGTTTTTTTGATACACAATATCCTGAAGAAACTCAGAATAGGGATACATCGTGCGTAACTTGTAGACATTGAACATAATGCCACCCTTACCGACTCTGGGTAATTTGACTATCGGCCAGTAAGTGGCATTTGTATTTTTGACGGGCTTACCTACTTTCCGCGCAGCGAAATACATAAATCCCCCAATTTCCTTCTCCTCAATCAACTCAAAACCAGCTGCGTACAGCCTACCGATTGCCTCCACACCCGACATCAGTTTTCCCTTTCCGTTTGTGATTTTATGGTAGATTTTTTCGGTAAAGGGTATCTTGGGGATGACTCTATAGATCAAAGAATCCCAAGCATAGCGGATTTTGCCAACAAGGCCGGAATGTTTTTGAAAAATCCTATTCTTCCTGTTTTCATACGTCTCCACAAAACCAATCAACAAACCCCCAAAGGAAAGTATCTGGTTAGCATCAGAAAGAAAGAGGTTAGAATTTGGTAGGTCATTTAATTTATACTGCTTTTCTAAAAATACCTTCACCATATTTTCAGCATTTTGTGAATCATTTTGAAAGTGATTTTTCAAAAAAAAGTAAACCTCCGCAGGAATGCCATGCGGGATTTTTTCCTCCGAATAATGCCCGGAATTCTGAAACAAATCTACTCCTACTAAACTGACTGATCTCATTTTACTTGAAAGAAATGGAACCTGCTAACGTCCAATTATTTAAAAATGGAAATCACCTTCCCAATTTATCGATAATTACATTAATACAATTTAGGAATGGCATTGATTTTTTTTATGGCTTCCTGAAAATCTATACCTATGATTTCTAGGTACCAACGGATGGTTTCAAAACGGGGGACGTTCTCTGCCTTTACTAAATTTAAGCCCATTTCCCTGCTGATCATTCCTTCTCTGATTTGGTTGCTGCGAAAAGTGTCAACCTCAGAAAACCCTGCAACCGTATAGTAGATATAATTATAAAATCCTGCCGTCCCATCCCCTATCCTCCAAGTTGAATCGGTGTCCGGGGATTTTTCCCAATTGTATTCAGATAAAATCAAATTATTGACCTCGTCTTCATTCCAAGGATAATAATCAAATAGCTGAAAATAATCCCTTTTGGGGGCAACATACCTGACTGCAAATGAACCCAAGCTATCCAACACAGATTGGTTAAAGTAAGCAGGGTTTGACAGCATTTCTTTTCCGATAAACCCAAAGAGTTTTAATTGGTTGGCGATAGAAAGAGAAAAAATCCTCTCTTTTTCGAATTCAGGTTTCAATCCTGCAAAACCTGTTTTGAAATCAGTGTTTTCCAGGTGGTTGACTCCCCAAATATTCAAGTTGATGCCTGTTTGTTTTTTGAGCCTGTCGGTATAATAGAAAAAATATTTGTCCCCTGCCATAAAAAGTGGAATCATGCCCAAAGCCGGTTTTCGCAACCAAGCCTCTACATTTTTCCTGATATTTCGACGCTTCCATTGGATATCCGCAGCGACGACCACATTCTCCACTCCGAGTTTACAACAAACTCTTGAGATATTCCTTCTAGCCAAATCGGTGACCATTCCCCAATCATAGGTGAAGGCAATTGGGTTTAGACCAAGCTCCTTCTTGACAAAGTGCAGTGCAAACGTACTGTCTCTTCCTCCACTGAAAGGCACAATACAATCAGGTTTTGACGAATTTTTGCGATAAGGTTCAATAAGTTGCCTCAAACCATCAAGGTTCTTTGGCCGGGATTTTGGTTTGTAATTCCTACAATAGTTACATACCCCTTCATGGTCAAATGAGATAAATGGGAAGGTTTCTGGCAGAATACATTTCGTACATCTTTTCAGGTTTTCAATCCTTTCCGACTGATTTTCCAAAAGATCAAAAAGATCCTTTTCTTTATTTCGGTTAAAATTTATCTCAGGCTCAATGACGATTTCACTTCCAGGCCCAGGGTTTTGGATAGAAGAAATCTGAACTGAATACGATGGGTTGTTTTCTGATTTCGCTTCAATTTGCTCACTTCGCTCCACTCCAATTTCCTTTAATTCCATTGTAAAAGGATCAAACCAAAACGCTTGATTTGGATTCACTTTTGAAATCAAAACCGTATCATCCAATTTTCCTTTTTGGAATAATGCCAACAGTTCTTGCATATAATGTATTTCCGATCCAAAAAACAGATAATTTCTATTGTCACTCAGGAAATATAAGGAGCCATTATTGGTGGCAAAAAGGAATGTATCAATTCCAGGAAAAAATGCCATGATGGAATAAGTCCCTTCCAATTGTGATAAGGATTCTTTTATTGCCTTTCCCAAATCAACCGGGTTTTGGGAAATGGTACTATCCAAAAGACTTAGGATGACTTCTGAGTCTATTTTGAATTCCCGTTTCATGTCGGGAAATTTTTCCCAAAGTGAATCAGCATTGACAACGATGCCATTGTGGATCAAAAAATTACCGTTTTTGATCACAGGTTGGTTGTTTTCAGTTTGCAACTGCGAGCCATTGGTTACCAGTCTCGCATGCCCAAAAACCGAAAAAGAGCATTTATTGCTCTTATACCGCTCCAAAGAATCTGAGATTGAGGATTTGACCTGGGTGGTGGCTAGCAGTTTTCTAATTCTTATGTCTCCTTTTGTCACCTTCACTTTCTTATCCAAGTGGTCCACAAAAGCCATTCCTGAAGAATCCTTTCCGCGCGACTCACTCATCAATGCAAGTTTTGAAGTCAGTTTCCTGATATCCTTATCCGAAATTCCGGATTCAGGTTTAACAAAAAGTCCAAATATGCCGCACATACTCTCTAAAATAAGGATTTTGGATCTATTTCGCCTGAAAGAAGTTTTTGCTTGGAATCGGGATATTCAGCGACCAACCAAGTTAAAAAATCAGTGAGATTGTACCTTTCTCTGTTTAAGGTTTTGATCTTTTCCTTCAATCGGATTTTAAACCTAGGATCCTTTAAAATTTCAAAGGCTTCTTCCAAAGTCCCTTCCTGATAACGCTTGTTGATAATCAAGCCATCCTCAGCCTGCCTTTGCAAAGTGCCGGCATCAAGTGAATTGACATAAATGGCAGGGGTTCCCAAAGCAGCGCATTCGGATGCCATGGTCGCACCTTCTCCTATAAAAAGGTCAGCAAAATACAAAACATGGTGGATCCTATTTGGCTTTATTTTGATTAAAAAAGGTTGAAGTTTGTAGGGCAAAACTCCCTCTGAGGAGATAAATACCTTGTATTTCTCACTGAGCTTTTTGACCAAAGTGATTTTATAGTCATCCGAGAAACCCATTTGTCCCTGATCATGAAAGGCTCCCCAAGAGACAAATCTTAAAAAAATAAACGGGGCGCTTTCCGTAATTCCCAACTCATTGAAAATCCCCATATCGGGTTGAAAGTACTTCTCATTGAGATAAAAAAGCTCCATGTGGCCTTTGAATTTATACTGCTTTTGCCCAAAATCAAGTAAGTAACTTTCGGGATTGAGTACGAGGTCGGTAAAAGGAAAGTACAACCTCCTATTGAGTTTGGCATGCTCTGTATCATCGAAAGAAATATGAGGCAAACCAAAAATAGAAGCCATATGGGCAACATAGGAAGCCGCAAAGCTTAAAGCTATATCAGGTTTTTTCTTAAGGTATAGCTTGAAAATATTCCATTCACATTTCAGAAGAAACAAGAACTTACCAATCGAAGACTTTGGATTTTTGCCCATTGGGATATAGTCCAAACCCTCCAATCCCAACAATTCGTAAGTAATCTCTTTGTTTCGGCAAGTAATAATAATCTCAAAACCCATCGCCTTCCAGTTTGCTATGGCATGCTTGAAATAATGCACGTTGGCCGGATGAATGATGTCGATGTGGATGGATTTCATTAAATAGAATTAGCTTCTAGGGATAAAGAGAACTTGTCGGTAAACGTCCAAAATTTTTTGAACGATTAATTGGTTGCTAAACTCTCCCACAAATTTCCTTCCATCAGAGCGCTCTCCTTTTTCTAAAATAATTCTCATTTTTTCCACTATTTCATATTTGTCAAACTTTGTAACAAAGCAGCCTTTTGTCTGACCAATGATTTTTTTCACATCACCGACATCGGTAGAAACAATTGGACAGTTACAAGCCATTGCTTCTTTTATTATTTGAGGCGAGCCTTCCGAGAATGAGGTAAGAAGTAGGATGTCACATCTGTTCAACATCTCTGCAACCTCCTTGCGGGTTTTATTTGACAATTCAATCAAGGTGGCATCAAAATCATTCAACATTAAAAATGATTCATTGGCCAGAGGGAAATTTTTAATCTTATTCGAAAAAGCGGAGGAAAATAAAATCTCTATTTTCTTCCTACCCAAGTCCTTTTTCAGTTCCTTATTTTCTATATCAATCGGTTTGAAAATATCTAAATCGACTCCGCAGGGAATAATGGAGAAGTTTGTTTTTGGTCTCCTAAACGCTTTTTGATAAAGTTCCTCAGAAACGAAAATGTTCCAACTTGCAAAAAGAATAGAAAATGAGGAAATTAAATTTGAAACTTTTTCATTAATGTCTGTCCCGTGATACGTCACAACAACAGGAAATCTTGACACTAAACCCGCTATAAAACCACAGTATCCATAATGGGCATGAACAATATCATATTCCCTATTTTTTAAAAATTTCCTGAGTTCAAACGCTCCTTTGACATAGCTTAAAATTCCTGTTCCCCTCAAAAAAAACACATCAACTGTGTGGATGTGTTTTTTTAAGCCTACAAACTGATCATATATATAAGCTCTATTTTTCTGAAAGTTTAATTCAGAGGGCTCAAAATTTGCTTTGCAGACTATTAAAATACGCATGCTTTTTTTTTTGAGATTTGAATTCAACAGCAAAAATATTATTTGAATTCACAAGTTTACGTTTTTGCCAAGGTCTGATTTTCTACACATGCGTGGTAAAATAATCGATTAATTTAAAAATTCTTCAAAGCTATTTACCTGCTGTAAAAAAGATATTCCTTAAAGATAACTCTATACTTAAACTATTATGTTGTAAATGAATTCAACTTTGTAGGATAATTCTTGTGATATATTGATGAAATTGAAAAATTTAAGGGTCAAACCGATTATTTTGATAAGATTCTTCAGATAATAAAATCTTTGTTATTTATGGACACCTGCTGTTAAGACAAAATTTTTCCTCCACTCCTCATGCCTCAGACTTATATAATATTTTGTTTTTGACAAATTAGAATATAAGCTTAAAAAAATCATGGTAATTGAAAATGAATAAGAGTTAACTGAGACGTAGTAAAAGAAAAAGAAGTCCCATAAAATAAACAGAAATAATATCCATTTTAAAATCTTATTGGTATTAAACCTAATCAACATAAAACCAAAACTTAAAAAAAGTATAACTCCAAAAAAACCATAGGCAATAAAAGTTTGAAAAAAACCGCTGCTACTTCCTTTGGATTTTAAACCATATTTACCAGAATCAAAATTCTCATAATCTACATCAATTTTAGAAAAACCGTCTCCTATATAAAAAGAGCTATCCTTTAAATTAATATTATGCAGAAATTTACTTAGTAATTCCAAACTTCCACCTCCACGACCTTGAATCAAATCTGTTTGATAAACTTTTTTACTATCACCAAAAGAATATTCCATTAAGTACTCAGAAAAAAAACTAGGGTCAAAACTCCCCCATCTTGAATTTTCAGGATTTAAACTTGGGTTAATTTTAACTGCAACAAACACACAAATAAAGCAAATAATAGAAACCTTAAGAAAATCAACCGGATTGATTCTTCGAGAAAAAACATAAGTCAAAATAACAAAAATTGGAAATATGAAAATTATTGATCTTTTATCCCCAATAATTGAAACACTAAAAACTATTAATAGATACAACCAATCTTTATAGCTAAGAAAACCATCTTTTTTAACCCAAATTAAAAAGAAGGCTATAATGGGTAAAATATTACTAGCTCCACCACCATTAAAAGAAATACTCCCCACCAAAGATTCTCCAAATCCCCAAATAAAAAACTTGAACAACGCGAAAATAAATTGGACACCTATAATCCATAACAAGGCATCTATATAAAATTCATATTTGATTTTAGGATAATGGACGAAACCAAGGATAAAAATAATGGGAACTAATTTTTTTTGAAATTGGCTAAAAATAATTAAAAAGTCTTGATCATTAATGTAGAAATTTAAGGAAAACAATACTCCCAAAAATAATAGCAAAATTATATAGGATAATTTATATCGGCTAAACTTATATTGAATTATAGGACCTAAAAACAAGTAAAGCGAAAAAAATAAAAAACCCAATTTATATATTCGGGTAAATGATGTATACTCATATCCTATGTATGAAAATAGCCCTTCACAATAAATGAAAATAAAAAATAAAACTAGTTTATCAAGTTTAAATTTGATGTAAATAGCCAACATACTCAGCGCAACTAGCAAATAATAAAAAGGTAATAGACCATTGCCTAAATACATTTCCACACCCTCTGCTAGAGAACTTTCCTCCATAAAATTTATTTTTTGAAGTTTAATTAATTTTGTTTTAAAAAATAAAAGGTATTATTTATAAATTATTAAGATAAATTTTTGACAATTGATAGGGTTACAAAAGATTCAATTTCATTGCCGAAGAAGGGTTTGAATCCAAATATCATTTAATAAAAAAGTTAATCAACAAAAAGGACATTTTTTTTTTAGAGGGATGAAGACGACCCAAACAAGAGGTAGCCATAATAGAAAAACAAAAAAATTATCAACTTAAAAAACTAATGATTGACACTAAATAAACTTATAAAACACTTTTCAACTATTAATGCCCAGTTGTTATTAACAACCGACCCCCTAATCAAATCAGAGTTATAATTATCACGATTAGAAATAAGTTTCCCTAAACCTTGACAGAAGCTCAATGGAGTATCTTCAATTAATACACCATATTTATTATTAATAACCTTCAAATTTTCTTGAGTTTTAGTAGCAATTACGGCCATACCAGCACTTAAATATTCAAAGGTTTTGGTAGGGGGTTGAAGGTTATATGCTTTAGAAATCGGTACATATGAAATTCCAATTTGACAACAATCCCAAAGGTATTGAATATCGATATGTCTCTTGCGTCCTAAAAAAAACACTGTTTCGTTTAGATTATTCTCCAAAATACAATTTTTAATGTTAAATATTTCTTGTTTTGTACCATCTCCAACTACATAATACTTAATTAATTGATCGGGATTTTTACTTCTAAATAGTACAAGTCCTTCAATGGTTTGATTTATGTTCCTATTATTTAATGTTCCGACATATAACAAATTTAACCCTTCACTAAAATTTTTATTAATACTTGAAATAGTATTTGTACCAATTGGTAAAATTGAAGTTTTGTTTTGAGGGAGATTTAAATGACCTCTTACTTTTTCTGTAATTACTGTTACTTTGTTAAAAAAAGTTGCCTCTTTTGTAATTTTTTGATCAAGTTTAAAGTTCAAACCTTCATCATTAGAAATAGAAACACTTCTAATATCTAAGATCATATTTTTCCAAAAAAACAACCTTTTTATCCAAGAACAACCAGGGAAATATTGGATGAAAATAAAAGAACGGTTAATTAGAAGGTAAAAAAAACAACTCATCGAAAATAATAACCCATTAATAATTTTATTATTTCTATCCTTTATGTAGACAACATCTATTCCACATTCTACAACTTTGGTGTATCCACTATCAAAACATATAAATAAAATTTCAAATAAATTTTTTGAATACTTACAGTGCATGTAAGCATCAGTATGATATCCAAATTGATTTTTATTAATATAGATTAATTTAAATTTTTTCATTTACTTAAAATTTAAATACTAAAAATCTACAAAATATTTTGATTAGTTGATTAAGATGTAAATGTCCGCTGCAATTCAATCAATAATATATATTTTGATAAGGTGGATTCTTAATTTAAGGAGAAAAAACACAAGCCAATGCTTATCATCTTTTTTAATGGATTTTAATCACTTGTTTCCATGTACAGTTCTTTATCAATAGATTCTTTAATAATAGAAAATATCGAAACCTTGATAGATTTGAAACAGAATGATTATATCTAAAAAGAAGGATTTTATCCAGAAAAATTATCAATTTCAAGTTTCAAATTTTTCAGCCTCGCTTCAACCATATAACAGAGAAAATAGGAATTAAAAAAAAGTTGAAATTAGCTTAGGTGATTTTTTTATTTTTTTTTGCTTTCCGCTATCAGTTTAAAGGTCATCTTAAAAAATTTATTTTCTACAATTAAAAATAGAAATACAATTCCGATAAGGAAATACCTTATGAAAAAATTTTCGGAAAGGAAAAAAATAAAAGATAAACAAAAACAAAAAAATAGTAGGATGTTTTCTTTAGAACTTAAAAAAGAAATTTGGCCTTGAAAACTTGTATATAAAGTTAGAAAAAGATAGTTTATAGCAGAAGGAAGCATAATGAAAAATGCCATACCTAAAATCCCAAATTCATTTTTAAAATAAAGAAGAAACAAACCTGAAATTATATAACTTAATAACTGAGCAAGTGATAAAATATAAACTTTATTATTTGTATAAGGCAAATAACCTCTCATCCTTACCATAATCTTAAAATAATTTAATAAAAGTATGAGATTCAGTATGAACATAGAATCTTTAAATTCATTAGCATTAATCAAAGAAATAATTTCAGGAGAAGCTAAAGAAAATATAATGATGATCGACAAAATTAATACAGATATACTATGGGAAATTTTAACAGTATCACTTTTAAAATTCTCGTTATCTTTATTCTCAAATAGCAATGGCATCCATGTCATGTGAATTGCAGTATTAATCAATTCCAATAACGAAGCAAGTCTAAGAGTGAAATTGAGTAAGCCAATTTGGCTATTGGAAAAGTAATCAACCAAAAGAAATCTAGAAAATGGTTCCCAAAAACCGATAAGAAAAATGTAAGGAATTAGACGTCCTGAGTATTTTATAATTTTTGTGATATAGTTAAGTTCAATTGAAAATTTTATATAGTTTTTGTTGATAAAAATAAAGCAAATAGTTGAGAAAATGACCTGAAATAAATGACCTAAAATAACAGAAATTAGTCCAAAATCCAGATAAAAAAGAAAAAATAAGATAGTAAATATTTTAACTAAAACAGCCAATATGTTAATAATTGTGAAAATCTTTGCTTTATTATCATATCTTGGAATTACACTCAAATAAGTACTTATTGCATTAAAGAAAACATAAAATATTCCAATAAAGTAAAAATTGAATTGGCTAATATCTCTTATGTAATACTTTAAAATATAGTCAGAAAAAAAATGCAAAATTACAACAACCACTATAGCTAAAAAAAGTGTTATAATTAAGCCACTACTTATTAATTTTCTTTTCTCTTCAAATTCCTTGGTCTCATAAAAAAACCTTCCAATCGCTGTATATATTTCTGAATTAATCAATAATGTAGCAAAACTAAAGAGAGTCAAAAACAACTCCATATAACCAAAGTCGTTGCTATCTAGAAAAAGGACATAAACTGGTAAAAGTATGAAGCCAGACGCCTTAGTTATAAGGGGAATTAGTCCATAAACAAAAAGATTTTTATTGAAATTTTTCAAAATTCTATATTAAATCAAAAAAACCTATTTCAATTGTCTGTGAATTTTTATTCTTCAAAAAGCCGGAGAATACGGTTCCCAACTTCATTAGCCCAAACCCCTAATCTTCCTAGCCGGATTCCCTGCCCAGACTTCATTGGCAGGAATGTCGGAGATGACCACCGAACCCGCCCCGACGATGCTGTTGTCTCCGATGCTGATTCCCTGCTTGGCTACTGCCCCCACTCCAAAAAAAACTTTGCTTCCCAAGGTGACATTTCCCGCCAAAGTGGCATTGGGTGCAACATGGGAAAAATCTCCGATGACGCATTCATGCTCGATAATCGCCCCGGTGTTGATGATGACTCCCTCGCCGATCTTTGCAAGTGAATTGATGACTGTGTTTTTTCCTACAAAGGTGGAAAGACCGATTGTTGCCTTTGATGAAACCAAAGCAGTTTTATCTATCACAGCCAATTGATTAAAACTTTTACTCTTGATAAAACTGACAATTTTCTCCCTGATGGAATTGTCACCGATGCAGGGAAATATCAAATTTTCATCTAGGATCGGACCCACATCATCAGCCCTTTCATCGCCAAAAAACTCCAGGTTGTAGGGATCCTCCACATTAAAATCCTTTGCAAAATACCCCCCAACATGAAGACCCTGCTCCAGGATACTGTCCAAAACCACATAAGCGTGGCCTGAATAGCCGATGATGAAGATTTTATTTTGTTGTGTCATTTTAATTTAAGGGGATGATTTTTTATCTAAATTGAAGAATTGAATTTCATTGTTTTTGTCAAAAGTCTTTTTTTTGACTTGGGATATTTTCGGCCAAAAACCGGATTGCATTTCCTTTTCTACCAAGATTTGACTCAGTCCGAATGGCTCCAGCCAGGCGGGCCCGTCCGAATGGCTTCAGCCGGGCGGGCCAGTCCGAATGGCTTCAGCCGGGCGGGCCAGTCCGAATGGCTTCAGCCGGGCGGGCCAGTCCGAATGGCTTCAGCCGGGCGGGCCAGTCCGAATGGCTTCAGCCGGGCGGGCACTACGTGGCCAGTTGTCGCTATCGGCTGTACCCTCAATTTATAAATCCAGCTTCAGGACAAGTAGGATAGCGACGCCTCCTCTTACCTCTCACCTTTTACAATCCTTCATTCCTCTACCTTCATCCTTTCTCTGCGTCCTCTGTGGTTAAAAATTTTATTGATCTTTCAAAGAAACGGATGGTCGGCCAATGGTTTTTTAGAAAAAGGATGGTAATCACCAATCAATCCTATGCCTTTCTGCTGCCTGATGTCATGGACGAGTTCGACCGAACTTCTAGCTTCCTGCAAACCAAACCCTTTTCCCATCAAAATCCCGGCATAACTTTCGGTATGCAAATCCACAAATCCATCGCTAAACTCAATTTCCTGTCCTTCCAAAGCCAAAGACCGATAGATAGTTTTCCCTTTTGCCAAGATGGATTCGGGCAATGTTTCCTGATTGATACTCAAAAACCACCTGACCCGCGCCCTTTCCAACTCAAGGTATCCTGAAGCCCTGTCATGGGTCTGCAGGTGGACGATATTGCTTTTTACTTTCCCAAAAATCCATACCAACATGTCAAAAAAATGAATCCCGATATTGGTGGCAATGCCTCCGGATTTGCTTTCATCCCCTTTCCATGAGGTGTAATACCAATTCCCCCGGGAGGAAATATAGGTGAGGTCAATGTCATGGATTTTATTGGCAGGTTCGGAAATGACTTTTTGCCTGAGGGCCAAAATCGCAGGATGAAGGCGCAGCTGAAGGATGTTGAAAACCCTCGAACCGGTTTCTTTTTCTACCAATTCAAGTCCGTCCATATTCCATGGATTGAGTACCAATGGCTTTTCGCAGATCACATCGGCACCTAGCCGCAGTCCAAACCTGATATGTGAATCATGAAGGTAATTAGGCGAACATACACTGACGAAATCCACCCCTTTCCCTTCTCTTTTCAACTTTTCCAGATGTCTGTCAAATCTTTCAAATTCAGAAAAGAATGATGCTTTGGGAAAATAGCTGTCCATCACCCCTACCGAATCAAACTTATCAAAAGCAGCCACCATTTGGTTTCCTGTCTCTTTGATTGCCTTCATATGTTTTGGGGCGATATACCCTGCGGCCCCGATCAGCGCAAAATTCTTCATTTTGGAACTTCAGATTTACGGACTTTCTTATTTTCCAATACATACACTTCGCCGCTTTCTGGACATATTGCTTTTCCTTCTTTGTCAAAATCAAGCTTATGGCCAAATTCCGACATCCATCCTGTCTGTCGGGAAGGATTACCGATCACTAAAGCATAATCAGGAACGTCTTTGGTCACTACTGCCCCGGCCCCGACAAAAGAATAAGCCCCAATTGCATTGCCGCAAACAATTGTCGCATTGGCACCTATTGTAGCACCTTTTCCAACTTTGGTGGATAAATATTCATTCTTCCTGCTGATGGCAGAACGGGGATTGATGACATTGGTAAATACCATAGAGGGTCCCAGGAAAACATCGTCTTCGCAGGTAACTCCAGTATAGATAGAAACATTGTTTTGGACTTTGACATTATTTCCAAGGATAACTTGAGGAGATACTACCACATTTTGACCAATGTTACAGTTTTTTCCGATTTTGCAATTGGCCATAATATGGGAAAAATGCCAGATTTTGGTCCCCTCTCCTATTTCGCAGCCTTGATCGATATAGGCTGATTCGTGTGCAAAATATGGTTTCATAGGAAATAGCTTTGGATAGAATCAATGATCAATTCTAATTGTTCAGGTTCCATTTCTGTATGCATGGGAAGTGAGATGACTTCCTGACAGAGTTTTTCAGCAATAGGAAAATCACCCTGTTTGCAGCCATAGCTTTGATATGCTACCTGAAGGTGAACCGGAACAGGATAATATACCATGGTAGGAATTCCGTTAAATGCCAGGGATTTGACAAATGCTTCCCTGTCAACTCCCTTCAATTTGATTGTATATTGATGGAAAACATGGGAAGATTCCAGCACCCTTTTTGGAATGGAAATATGTGGATGCTTGTCAAAGGCTTTGTCATAAGCGGCTGCTACCTCATTTCTTGCTTTGATATATCCGTCCAAATACCTGAGTTTTACCCGAAGCATGGCAGCCTGAATGGTATCCAGGCGGGAATTAACCCCTATGGTGTGGTGATGGTATTTCTTTTTTTGTCCGTGGGTGGAGATCATCCGCATTTTTTCGGCGAGGTCATGGTCATTGGTAAACAATGCACCGCCGTCGCCAAAACAACCCAGGTTTTTGGAAGGAAAAAATGAAGTTACCCCAATGTCTCCCATGGTACCCGATTGGGCCACAGTCCAATCCCGAAACCTATAAACCGACCCGATGGATTGGGCGGCATCTTCTATCACTTTTAACCTATGTTGCTTTGCTATTTCCAAAATGGATTCCATGTCAGAACATTGTCCAAAAAGATGCACAGGAACAATTGCCACAGTTCTTTCTGAAATCACAGGCGCAATCTTTGCCACATCAATTTGAAAAGTATCTGGATCTACATCCACAAAAACAGGTTTCAGTCCCAAAAGTGCAATCACTTCCACCGCTGCGACATAGGTAAATGCCGGAACTATCACTTCATCCCCGGGTTTGAAATCAAGCGCCATCATCGCTATCTGCAAGCCGTCAGTGCCGTTGCCGCAGGGAATGACGTACTTACAATTGAGGTATTGCTTCAACTCATCAGCAAACAGCCTGACATGGGGTCCGTTGATAAAAGCAGTCTGATCAATGACTTCCTGCATGGCAGCATCGATTTCATCTTTTATTTTTTCATATTGGGACCTTAGGTCCACCATCTGGATTTTTTTCATTTGTTCATTATGCTTTCCAAAGGCAATGGCATAGCTTCGCCACCTGGGTCACAGTAATTATCGGGATTTGGGAATTAAATCAAACTTTAAATTCATAATTCCAAGGTCTGGGGAGTTTTGTAAAAACAATAGTACTTTTCCCGAGGCCGAGGGGTTATTTAAGTTGACATAATGAAAGTTTAACTTGATTATTCATTCTAACCCTCCTCCAACTCCCCTGATTCCTCCCTCTTACCTTCCACTTTTCCCATCCATTCTTCCTAACTTCAAACTTCTTCCCTTCTACCCCCTTCTCATCGCCCGCTTCCACCATGGCAACTGAACCTCATCATGGTAACCGTAGTGGCTTGAATAGCCGTAGCCATACCCATAGCCGTAACCGAACCCATAACCTTTATCAATGTGGACATCATTGAGGATGGAGTAAATTTTTGAAACTCCGCCTTTTTCAATCAAATTGTTCAATATCTGGATATTGCTCTTGTTGGAAAATCCCTGCCTGAAAATAAAAAAGTTGACATCCGAATGCTTGAAGAGTTCTTTGGTCTCAGAAACCAAGCCTGCGGGAGGACAATCCAATACAATCACATCGTACTCCTCTTTGATTTCCGCCATGATTTTGGAGAACTTATTCTGAAGGAGCAACTCGGCAGGATTGGGAGGAATAGGGCCTGAGAGGATAATGTCAAGGTTTTCATACTTTGTTTTTTTCACCACCTCCCTCCAAGGGACGTCTTTACTCAGGCAGCTACTCATGCCTTGGTAATTGACCAGTCCAAACTCTTCCGCTATTTTGGGTTTCCTTAGATCCAACCCAATCAGCAAGGTCTTTTTGCCCAAAAGTGAGTACACAGAAGCCATATTGATAGATGCAAATGTCTTTCCTTCACCGGAAATACTGGACGTAAACAAGATGGTAAGCTGCTCTTTATTGGGACTCAGGTAGGACATATCCGCCCTGATGTTTCTGAAGGATTCGGTTACGGAAGACCTTGGATTGTGCAAAACGGGTTTGGGGTCACTGCCTTGGTTTCTCCCGATCATACCGATCAGTGGGGTTTTGATCTGCTTTTCGAGTTCCTTGGGATCTTCAATTTTGGTGTTTAGAAAATCCCTTATGGAAATGTAGCCAATGGAAAAAATCAAACCAATCGCCAAACCGATGATCAGGTTGGTGATTTTCTTTGGAAATACAGGCTCTTGTCCTGCTCGGGCCAAGTCCAGAATGGAATTTTTAGGCATGTTCGACGCCCTTGTGATTTCAGATTCTGCCCTTTTTTGGAGGAGGTAGACGTAAATGTTTTCGTTTACGGTAAATTTCCTTTGGATTCCCAAAAGCCTTCTTTCTGTTTCGGGGAGAGAATTGATTTCTTTTTCTACTCTTTTTATCTGAGAATTGATTTCCTGCAAGTAGGTATTTGTATTGCGGATAGAAGACTGCACATTTTCTTGCAGGGCATTTTTGGTATTCCGGATCTGGCTGTTGATTTCCCTGATGGGTGGTGCTTCCTCTGAAAAGTTATTGGAAAGCCTCATTTTTTCAACCTGAAGTTCACTGATTTTCACTACCAAAGATTGTAACAGTGGGTCGGTATTGCCGATAATTGCCGGAGCCACGATGTCACTGGCATTGTCTTTATTGACGTAATTTTGCAGGGTCTGAAAATACCTCAGGTTAATCTCAGCCTGAGATTTGTCTTTTTCAAGTTCTTGGAGCCTCAAAAAAATCTGCGAACCTTCTTCACTTAAATTGAAAATCTTGTTTTCGGATCGGTATTTTTCCAGACTCCCTTCAAAAAAAGCAAGTGAATCTGTGATTCCGCTCAATTGGTCTTCAATAAACCGGATGGTATTCTCCGCTGCTTTGTTTTTTTCATCCAATTCCCGCTGCAGGTATACTTCCATCAGTTTGTTGAGGTATTGCTCCCCCATCCTTCTCACAGGCGTTTCAAAGGAAATATTCAGTATGGAAGCCTGTTTGTTGGTAGGGGTGACCGAAATTTTATCTTTTAGAAAAAGCGCCAATGAAGGCGTGTCTACCAATTGGATGAGAATTCTGTCACCGGGTTGGGCATTGTTGCTTTCAACTTTAATATTTAAATATTCCGATTCAATGGTTTCACCAAATGAATAAGTAGGATTGTGTTCAGGGATATCTTTGATTTCAGTTTTGTAGAATGGATCGGAAGGATTGAACAATTCAAAATCATCTCCTTCAGGCATGAAGCTGAATGTCTGACTATCCAATACCTCAATCAGAAATTTTCCATTGACCAGCTGCTTGTGGGTCCAATCCACGTCTACGTCAACAGGAACTCCTGCATGAACCTGTGAGCTCATCAACAGGTCGTCTGTAAAATAAAAAACATCCAAACCGAGTTCAGTAATTGCCTCCTCGGCAAGGGTATAGGATTTGAGGATGCCGATTTCGTTTTCGACGTTGTTTTTAATTGGCATCATGCCAACGGCATCAAAAATTTCGGAACCCAAGGCCTGCGGTTCTTCGGTCACAATTACCGAAGATTGGACCATGTATACTGGTGTTGCATACTTATTGAAAAGGAATGCTGCCAACACACAGACCAAAGTACAAATGGCAATAAATGGCCAGTACTTGAGGTAATTGAATAAGATCACCTTCAACTCTATATCATCCTCATGCGGCGGCATAAAAGGATCAGGCATAAATGGGTAGGAGTTGTTAGCACTCATCAATTTTGGAGGATAATATTCAAAATCAAAGCAACAGCCGTAACGGAAGAAAGTATCAGTGCCACCGTCTGTGCGGTGTTTTCACCGGTACCGATCTCCCTTGTTTTCAGAGGTTCAGCGTAAATCTGGTCATTGGGTTGTATAAAATAAAAAGGAGTCTGTATAATCTGTCTGTCATTTAGGTTGATCCTGTGAAGCCTTGTCCCATCAGGATATTGCCTTACAAGTAAGATTTGGTCCCTTTTTGCCACAGTGGTCATATCTCCCGCTTGAGCAATGGCTTCAAATATGGTTAGCCTGTCCTGAAGGACGACATATTTGCCTGGTCTCCTGAATTCACCAAGGGTCGAAAACCGGATTCCACCCAACTTAACCCTTACAAAAATCTCGGAAGTCACATATTTTTTCAACTCTTTTTCCACCAAAATCCTGATTTCATCCAAAGTCATGTCATTGACCTGAATTTCCCCTAAGAGAGGCATTCGGATAAAGCCATTTTTATCAATGGTATAGCCGGTCATATAGTAAATGTCCCCGCCGGATTGGGCAATCTGACCAAAAACAGCATTATTGGCTTCATTCTGGATTTTGGAGGTAAGGCCTTTTTCAAGAATCTGTTCTATGGTCTGAATCTGGATATCGATGATGTCGTTGTACTGAAGCCTGTATTCAGGCAATTCATAGCTGATCAATTCTCCATCCTGAATGACCTGATTTCCTTCAAGGTTTTGGTAATACATAATCTTCTTGTTGGATACACAAGAGGTGAAAGAGAGCATAAAAACCATTACCAAAAGACTCCAAACAACCTTTCTCATGGCCGGATCAAAAGAAATTTTCATGGGAAATGTATTGTGTAAACTTAATCAAATAATTTAACATTGGACAAAAATCAGCCCCGGTGGAAATTTGACCGGAAGCTTTTGGCTAATTACGAAAAAAAGCAAAGAACAGAAATCGTTTATTATATTTTTGGCCATAAAATAAAAGAATCCAATCAGAGATTCAGAAGAGAAGATCAAATGGAATTCTTTCATAGACATGAGCTTCTTTGCCAGGAACCTTATATTCTTTTTCAGCGGGGACGGAAGACGGAAGACCGATGTACCGGGCATTTCAATCTGCAGACAAGAATTTAAATGGATATCAAATCTACTGTCATAACAGCTTGCATCCATTATTTTTTTTTCAATTTGAAAATGAAATAATGCATAGGGGGAATTACCCGTCTGTTTTCTTTTCTTCAAATAAGGAAGGCACGTATTCTTTTTCCTCAAGTTTGACAAGATAGCCGTCTTCAAAAGTGGCCAAAACATAGAATTTATCATCCCGATTGACCCGATAGGTTTTTTGAATCCCGTCTAGGTTACTCAAAACCGCATTTTCATTTTGCCTCAAAAATTTCTTTTCAGTCATTCCCTGATAATATTCCTGGTTAGGACCGAAAACACTGCACGAACCCAACAAGACAATAGAAAGGATCAAAATCAGTAATTGCTTCATATTTTTTATTGTTTTTTCAAGTTAAAATATTGCAAATACTTTGCCACGAAATTTATCACTGATATTGAGAGACTTAAGAATAAAAGCTTTGGTTTTTATTTAGCTTGTTTGAAACCGGAGATTTTTGCCTTACATTTGCGTCCTAGCGGCACGACCAGCTCCTGCTGAATCCCCCAGGTCCGGAAGGGAGCAAGGGTAAGCAGTCGTAGCGGTGCGATGCCGCTTCTTTTTTTTATTTTTTTTCCACTTTTTGAATTTTGGAATACACGACATTTCAATTACCCATTCATCATTTTACATTCTTTTTCCCCTTCCATTTCCTGATTTATCAATTAACTTTGTACACTTCAACATAAACAAACAACATATGAAATTCTTTATTGATACCGCCAACCTGAATGATATCAAGGAAGCCTACGATCTTGGCGTATTGGACGGCGTCACTACCAATCCATCCTTGATGGCAAAAGAGGGAATCAGCGGGGAAGAAAGAGTCCGTGCCCATTACAAAGCCATCTGCGACATCGTAGACGACAATGTAAGTGCCGAAGTCATTGCCACGGATTTTGAAGGAATGATCAGGGAAGGCAAGGAACTTGCAAAAATCGATGACAAAATCGTCGTAAAAATCCCCATGATCAAAGACGGTATCAAAGCCATCAAGTATTTTTCAAATGAAGGCATCAGAACCAACTGTACTTTGATTTTTTCAGCAGGCCAGGCACTTCTTGCCGCAAAAGCCGGCGCAACCTACGTTTCACCATTTATCGGAAGACTGGATGACATCTCCTACGATGGCTTAGAGCTGATCGATCAGATTGTCAATATTTATGAAAATTATGGCTATGCCACCCAAGTTTTGGCGGCATCAGTAAGACATACCATGCACTTGATCAAATGTGCCGAACTCGGTGCAGATGTAGTGACATGTCCTTTGAAAGTTATTTTGGGATTGTTAAACCACCCACTTACAGACTCGGGATTGGCAACTTTCCTTGCCGACCACGCCAAGGCTGCAGGAAAATAAGTGAAAAAATGGGATCGGTGAATTGACTACGATTTCCGATCCCTTCATTTCTTTTCAAAGGGATACATTGTTTTTCCTGCAAAAGATTGAAACACAATCAAAAAAACGGTTGTTTAGCCACTTGACACCGGAACCTCCAAAAATCATGTATATCTTAAAAGTAAAAGGAAAAGCTAAAATCCCTGATTATGTCCAAATCAGAGATGATAATTTTGTTTTGGTGGCCTATTTCAGGGCTGATAGACCCTTGAAGAATATTGAGAAATTCGGTTTGGAGGGAAAAGAAACAGAACTCGAGACACTCATCAGAGACCTCCCATTTGGAAAAACCCAAAAAATTGAGATTTAATGGAATTTGGAAAGCAAGCGATCATTGAGGTTAAAGATGCCTGTATTTTTCAGGGCTTGGATGCAGTCCTGCAGGATGTCAGTTTTTCGATCGGAAAAGATGAATTCGTTTTTTTGATTGGAAGAACAGGAAGTGGAAAAAGCTCCCTCTTAAAGACCCTTTATGCGGATTTGGCGCTTAAAATGGGACAAGCTGAAATCGTAGGCTTCCAACTAGCCAAGATCAAAAAGAATGAAGTCCCCTACCTCAGAAGGAAACTTGGGATAGTATTCCAGGACTTCCAGCTTTTTCCGGATAGATCTATAGCTGAAAATCTCTTCTTTGTCATGCGGGCCACCGGCTGGAAAGACAAAGAGAAAATGAAAAACAGGATGATTGAAGTCCTCCTCAAAGTTGGTCTTGCCGATGCAGCCACAAAAATGCCACATCAGCTATCAGGTGGAGAACAGCAACGTGTGGTGATCGCCAGGGCACTGATCAACCAACCTTCTATTCTTTTAGCCGACGAACCTACGGGGAACCTTGACCCCGATGTAGCAGACGGGATTTTCAAACTATTTCAGGAAATCAACAATGAAGGTACTGCCATCCTGATGGCGACCCACAACCATGATTTATTGAGAAAATATCCCTATCGTGTATTGAAATGCGAGAAAGGGAAACTGCTTGACAGCAAAACATCTGACATCACCATCAACACTTCTTATTAAATCCGGAATATTTGAAAATTCTTAATAAATTTTCAATCATTTGGGGTGGAATCTGCGTTTTGATCTATGTTCATTCCTGATGTTCTATTCCTTAAAGTAATTGTATATGAAATATTTATTCAGTAAAAAAACAGGACTTTCCCTGTTATTTGGCTCCTTGATTTTCTTAAACGGCTGCAAAGACAAAACTGAAGATCCCGTACCGGAATTGTCTGCCAATGCAAAAGTCAATACATGGATTCAGGAAATGATGGATACTTATTATTTCTGGTTAGATGATATGAAAAATCCGATTGCTTTAGAATCTGACCCTGAAGATTATTTTGAATCCCTTCTCTTTAGACCAACAGATAGATTCTCGGTCATCTATCCGGATTATCAGGAACTCATCAACAGCCTATCAGGAGTGAGCAAAGAAGCGGGATATGAAGTTACACTTGCCCGCGAAAGCAGTACCAACAACAATGTAATTGCATTCATTACTTATACCAAAAAGGGAAGCCCTGCAGAAAGTAAGGGTCTAAAACGTGGCGATCTGATCACCCATATCAACGGGGTCAGGATGACACTGGACAATTACCGGGAAATACTGGGACAAAGATCTGAGGCTCATTCTATTTCTTACCTCAGGTATAATGCAGGTTCTTCCTCATATGTAGCGCAGACTCCTGTGGACCTGACTACTTCCGTTTTATCGGAAGACCCTAATTTCCTAGACTCTATTTACACTATTGGAAATCAAAAAATCGGATATGTGGTCTATCATTTCTTTGCTCCTGGGATTGAAGGGCAGTCAACCAGATATGATGATGAAATGGATGCTATTTTTGCCAAATTCAAGGCAGAAGGCATCAATCACCTGATCTTAGATTTCAGATACAACGGTGGAGGCATTCAATCCAGTGCTGTCAATCTTGCCAGTTTGATTGCGCCGGGGGTGACTACAAATGATATTTTATCTAAAAATAAGTTTAATTCATTTCTTTCTGGATTTAATGAATTCAAAAATGTAACCATAAAATTTGAAAGCAAACCAGAAAACCTTGGACAAATATTGACTGGAAATCGGGTATTTATCATCACCTCATCCAGAACCGCTTCCGCAAGTGAATTGATCATCAACGGGCTAAAACCATACATGGATGTATTTTTGGTTGGAGGATTAACTTTTGGAAAAAACGTGGGGTCTGCTCCGATAGAAGATGAAGAAAACATAGAGAATAAATATGGACTTTTGCCGATAATTTTCAAATCGTTCAATAAGAATGACCAATCTGATTATTCTAACGGCTTTCAGCCGAATATCCAAGGAAATGAGCTTTCCCAGCCAACCTTGTTACCACTTGGAGACACCAATGAGTTCCTATTGAAACTGACATTGGAGCAGATCACAGGAACTCCATCTTCCGATAGGCTTAAGCTTATTGACAGAATAGATCTTGGCAGCTCTATAGAAAACCAGACAAGGTTTGGAAAATTGATTGATGACCAGACGAAATTTAAATTGAAGCACTAAAAACAAAAATCAAGCTCCTTCCCCATGGGAAGGAGTTTTTTTTGCCCTTTCCATTCCTTTAGTAGAAATGATGGAATAAAACCTGTCAAATTGTCGGTATTTTTTTAATTTCGCAGTCCAAAGTAAATTATCCATGGAAAATATCATCAGAGATATAGATATCCTCAGTCCTGAGGAGGCGCAAGCAACTGATTACAAAACAACCGAAGAAGTCAATACAGGCAAGCAAAAAAAACTCTACATTGAGTCCTATGGCTGCCAGATGAACTTCTCCGACTCGGAAATAGTGGCTTCCATCATGAAAGAAAACGGGTATGATACCACTTCAGATTTTGAGCAGGCGGATGTGATTTTTTTGAATACCTGCTCTATCAGGGACAAAGCTGAACAAACGGTCAGAAAAAGACTAAGCCAATTCAATACGCTCAAAAGAAACAAACCTGAACTGATGGTCGGTGTTCTTGGCTGCATGGCAGAGAGGTTGAAAGAAAAACTACTTGACGAAGAAAAAATCGTGGATGTAGTCGTCGGACCGGATGCCTACAGGGACCTTCCCAACCTGGTGACAGGAGCAGAATTCGGTAACAAAGGAGTCAACACTTTCCTTTCAAGGGAAGAAACTTATGCAGACATTGCACCAGTCAGACTCAACTCCAATGGCGTGAATGCCATGATTTCGATCATGAGAGGCTGTGACAACATGTGTTCCTTTTGTGTTGTACCATTCACAAGGGGCCGGGAAAGAAGCCGTGATCCGCATTCCATTGTGAGTGAAGCAAAAGACCTTTTTGCGCAAGGTTATAGAGAAGTAATGCTTTTGGGCCAAAATGTAGACAGCTACAAATGGTCTCCGGAAGAAAACAACAAAGCGAGACTCAGTAAAAAAGAAGATGAAGTGTCTGAAGTGGTACATTTCCATCATTTGTTGGAAATGGTCGCTGAGGTCAGTCCCTTGCTTAGAATCCGGTTTTCGACTTCCCATCCCAAAGACATCACCGATGAGGTATTGTACACCATCAAAAAATACGACAACATCTGCAAATACATCCACCTTCCCGTCCAAAGTGGTAATTCGAGAATCCTCGAACTGATGAACAGAACCTATGACAGGGATTGGTATTTGGAAAGGGTCAGCAAAATCAGAGAAATCCTTGGGGAGGAATGTGGCATCTCATCTGATATGATCACGGGTTTTTGCAGTGAGACGGAAGAGGAGCACCAAGATACACTTACCTTGATGGATATCGTGAAGTATGATTTTTCATACATGTTTTTCTATTCCGAGCGTCCGGGAACCTTGGCCGCAAAGAAATTTGAAGATGATATCCCATTGGAAGTGAAAAAAAGAAGGTTGGCAGAAATCATAGAAAAACAAAGCCAACTGTCATTTGAGAGAAATAAACTTGACTTGGGGAAAATCCAGGAAATCTTGATAGAAGGAACTTCAAAAAGGTCAAAAGAACAGCTTAAGGGAAAAAATTCTGCCAATAAAGTTGTGATTATTCCCGATGGGCCTTACCAAAAAGGGGACTATGTCATGGTAAAAATTACCGACTGCTCACCGGCAACACTTTTTGGGGAAGTTGTATCCTGATATCTAAGACGCTATAATGATCACAAACTCAGAGATTCAAAGTATCAAGCAGCGGTTTGGCATAATCGGCAACAGCCCTTTGCTCAACCATGCCATACAGGTGGCCATGCAGGCCTCTCCTACCGACATGACAGTGCTGATTACAGGAGAAAGCGGTAGCGGGAAAGAATCATTTTCAAAAATCATCCACTCGCTTAGCCTCCGCAAACATGGCAAATTTATTGCCATCAACTGCGGGGCAATTCCTGAAGGCACGATTGATTCAGAATTGTTTGGCCATGAAAAAGGGTCATTTACCGGTGCACATGAAGCGAGGAAAGGCTATTTTGAAGTGACTGATGGCGGGTCGATTTTCCTCGATGAAATCGGCGAAATGCCGCTTGGAACACAGGCAAGGCTCCTCAGGATTTTGGAAAACGGGGAATTTATAAAAGTTGGCTCCTCCAAAGTGCTCAAAACAAACGTCCGAGTCATCGCTGCCACCAATGTAAACCTGATCAAAGCCGTAGACAAAGGCGAATTCAGAGAAGACCTTTATTACAGGTTGAATACTGTTCCGATCTACGTACCACCACTGCGGGAAAGGGGCGATGATGTTGTCATGTTGTTCAGAAAATTTACGACTGATTTTTCTGAACGGTACAAAGTAAAGCCCATTTCGCTTGATGAAGCTGCAAAGAAGTTATTGGTAAAATTCCCATTTCCCGGAAATATCCGTCAGCTAAAAAACATCGCAGAACAAATCTCACTATTGGAAGAAAACAGAGAGGTGGACGCTGCAACTTTGTCAAAATATCTCCCGACTGACCAAAGCCGGCTTCCTGCCCTGACCGGAAGCTCAGGAGGCTCAAATGAATTCTCGGATTTTTCGGAAAGAGAAATCCTGTACAAAGTCCTTTTTGATATGAAAAAGGACATGAATGAACTCAAAAAACTGGTACTTGAGGCATTTCAATCTGGAGGCCTTAATTCCAATATCATGAGCAAGCATCAAAATCTTTTTGATGATTTAGAGCCCTCTTCCCCTTCATTCGAGGAGAAAAAGGCTTCGAGTGTTCCATCCAATGTCCCTTTGGTAATCGACCACCAAAACCAAAACGAGGAAACGGAAGACTATGATGACGATACTATCGAGGACATTATCCATGAGGAAGACGATAATTCACTTTCTTTGGAGAAAAAAGAAAAAGAAATGATTCTGAAAGCACTTCGTAAGCATAACAACAAAAGAAAATACGCCGCAGGTGACCTTGGTATATCCGAAAGGACGTTATATAGAAAAATAAAACAATATGACATTGAATAGGAAATCAAAACGCCATTTCTTGACATTGTTATTTCCGATATTGCTGCTTCAGGGATGTGCGATCAAATACAGCTTTACCGGAACCAACATTAATTATGAATTGACCAAGACATTTTCGGTGGAGAATTTTTTCAACGATTCCGGAGGTGGTCCTGCCAATATGGAGCAGCTCTTTACGGAATCACTTAAAGAGTTTTATCAAAGAAATACCCAACTTGAATTGGTCAGAACAAATGGAGATTTACAGTTTCTCGGCGCCATCAAACGCTATGCGATCACCCCACAGGCAACTGTAACGAGCACAGACCCGAATCTTCCTGACAGGGCGGGTCAGATGAGATTGACTATTTCTATTGAAGTAGAGTACCTGAATACTGTCAATGAGGAGGAAAACCTCAAGCAAACATTCTCTTTCTTCAAAGATTATGACCCGAGGACAACTTCCATTCTTCAGGTCGAAAGTCAGCTGATTGAGGAAATTTTCAATAATATTATTCAGGACATCTTTACTGCTACCGTTGCCAATTGGTAAAAATGAGTAAATTGGAATCTATTCAATAATCAAAACCGTGAACAGCCATCAACTAATCTCAATTCTGAAAGTGGGCAATACCCTTCAAAAAGAAGATATCGCCCACCTGATCAAATTGCATGAGAGTTTTCCGTTTTTTCAGATCCCGAAGGTGTTGCTCGCCAAATATGAATTTGAAAAATCGGGTGGAAAAGCAAAAGAATTTTTGAATTGGGCGTCAATTACAAGCCCTGACCGGTCGTGGCTCAAATTGATGATCGAATCCGATATCCCGTTCCGGTTTTTGGAAAACAAGATTGCCGAAAACATAGAGAAATTTTCCAATTTCAAACCGACCATTCAAAAATCAATAGTGTTGGAAGGATTTGAAAAATCCCTCATCCCTGAACCCACCAAAGAAACCGATCCGGAGATCAGGGCTAAAATCCTCAAAAAACTGGAAGAAAATCTCAATAGCAGGAAAGACCAACAGGTAACCCAAAATGTAGAAGAAACTGAAGCACAGCCAAAATCCAAAAAAAGAAGGGTAAATGATGATTTGATTGAAAACATCAGGAAAAGGGAGAAGAAGGAAATTGTAGATGAGAAGAAAAAAGAACAGATAGATCTGATCAAAGCTTTCAGCAAAAGGGAATTCAAATTGGCAACACTCAAGGAAATGGAAGATTTCCAAAAACAAGCCGATCTCTCCGAAAACAGCACCCATCTCCATCCGACATTGCTATCGGAATCATATGCAAAACTGTTGGTAAAGCAGGGTAAAAAACAAAAAGCTAAAGAAATTTATCAAAAATTAATGGTGAAATTTCCAGATAAAAACATTTACTTTGCGGACTTAATTAAAGACTTGGATTTATAATATCACTCATATGTTCACATTTCTCATTACATTAATCATCATTCTAGCGGTTTTATTGGTTCTTGTCATTTTGGCACAGGATTCAAAAGGGGGCGTTGGAGCAGCTTTTGGTGCAGGAGCATCCCAGATTATGGGTGTGACAAAGACCGGAAATATACTTGAAAAATCTACTTGGGTGTTGGCAATTGCCATCTTGGCCCTTTCCCTATCCTCCTCAGCTTTCTTTTCAACCATTCAGCCCGGTCAATCCACTTCTCCGAATATTGAAAATGCAAGGAAACAAGTGGTAAGTCCTTCTTTTGGTGATACGGAAAGTATTTTGCCTACAGAGGGAACTGAAACTGTTCCGGTAGATACCACGGAAAACGAAAATTAAAAAATAACAGCCCGCACCATGCGGGCTTTTTTATTCCACCATTTTTAGGATCAGTCTTTTGCTGATCGGAACGAAACTCTCTTCCAATGGAATCTGCTGACGGCTGCAAATACTGAATGTAGCAGGGTTTGGCAGTTCTTTGTTGGTTTTTATCAGGTCAAGTTTGATGTTTTCATAGGTATTGAGGATGGACCGCCTCACCTTTTGGATGAGTTGCATCATGATTCCTTTGAAGGTATCAATGCTGTTTTGAAACAGGTTCACCTTGTACCTGTAGACAAATACATCCCTGGACTTGTCAAAAGAAAGAAAAACATACCCCTCCTTCTGATATAAAGGAGAAATTCCGATAGGTTCTATTTTCATTTCTCCTTCCAGAAAATCATAGATATTTTTTCCGTCCTCGATATGGTTTTTGAGTTGGGGAAGTGAAAATGCTACAATCTCCTCCAACTGTTTCATCATATCATCATCGATGACCAAAGGCCTGTAGGTAAATTTCAACTCTTTGGAATCAGGTCCCTGCAGCATTTTGGGGAATGCGGATTTGATCTGATCCCTGTTTTGCTCAAAACTTTTGAGCCGGCTGTAATGCTGTATCAGTTCGGCAAGCGGAGGGTAAAGTTTCACCTCTTTGAACTGCCCGCCGACATGCTGCAGATATGCCAATAGAAGGTATTTTTTGTATTCAAAATCAATCCAACCTTCAGTAATCCAATTTTCAGATAAGCTTTTCATAACGTTCAGTTTGTGAAAATTTAAAAAAATCTGACATCATTTAAAAATACATGGGAAAATTTGACAGGAAATATTACAGGAACATCAAACTTCTGACAGCAATAAAGTCAAATTGACGGACTATATGTCAGTTGGCTGTAGAATAACTTCTTTGGCACAAGAAGTGATAATTGAGGTTTACAAGATTTTGTTTCTAACCTTTAAAAATCCAATAATTATGTCAAAAGTAAACATCAAACCTCTTGCAGACAGAGTTCTGGTGGAGCCTGCTGCAGCAGAAGAAAAAACCGCTTCCGGACTTTACATCCCTGATACTGCCAAAGAAAAACCTCAAAAAGGCACAGTGATCGCAGTAGGTGGCGGTAAAAAAGACGAACCAATGACTGTAAAAGTAGGTGACCAAGTGCTTTATGGCAAATACGCAGGTACAGAGCTTGCAGTTGAAGGACATGATTACCTTATCATGAGAGAATCAGACATTTTTGCGATTCTTTAATCAACTTATTCAAACATTTAAAAGAACCTAAAACAACAAAAAAATGGCTAAAGAACTATTTTTCAATACCAACGCTAGAGACAGATTGAAAAAAGGAGTGGATGCTCTTGCTGATGCAGTAAAAGTAACGCTCGGACCAAAGGGAAGAAATGTCATCATTGACAAAAAATTCGGTGCACCTGCGATCACCAAAGATGGTGTGACAGTGGCCAAAGAAATCGAATTGTCTGAGCCGATTGAAAACATGGGGGCCCAGTTGGTGAAAGAAGTAGCTTCCAAAACTGCTGACAATGCAGGTGACGGAACTACCACAGCAACGGTATTGACCCAGGCGATTTTTGGTCTTGGAATCAAAAACGTGGCTGCAGGTGCCAATCCAATGGACCTCAAAAGAGGTATCGACAAAGCAGTTTCTGCTGTCGTTGCTCAATTGAAAGCCAACTCAAAAGCAATTTCTACCAGCAAAGAAATCCAGCAAGTAGCTACAGTTTCTGCCAACAATGACGACGAAATCGGTAAAATGATTGCTGACGCAATGGACAAAGTGGGCAAAGACGGCGTCATTACCGTTGAAGAAGCAAAAGGAACCGAAACCGAAGTGCGCACTGTAGAAGGTATGCAGTTTGACAGAGGATACCTTTCTCCATATTTTGTGACCAATACCGAAAAAATGGAAGTCGAATTAGACAGACCATTTATTTTGATTTACGACAAGAAGATTTCCTCAATGAAGGAATTACTTCCAGTACTTGAGCCGGTAGCACAATCAGGAAGACCATTATTGATCATCTCTGAAGATGTGGACGGTGAAGCTTTGGCAACATTGGTAGTAAACAAAATCAGGGGTGCTTTGAAAGTCGCTGCTGTAAAAGCTCCGGGATTCGGTGACAGAAGAAAAGCAATGTTGGAAGACATCGCAATCCTGACAGGTGGTACTGTCATCTCTGAAGAAAGAGGATACAAATTGGAGAATGCTACCATCGATTACCTTGGAACTGCCGAAAAAATCAACATCGACAAAGACAATACTACTATTGTAAACGGTGCAGGTGAAAAAGCAGGAATTACTGCCAGAATCAATGAAATCAAAGCTCAGATCGAAAAAACAACGTCTGACTATGACAGAGAAAAACTTCAGGAAAGATTGGCAAAACTGTCAGGTGGTGTAGCCATCCTGTATATCGGTGCTGCTACTGAAGTGGAAATGAAAGAAAAGAAAGACAGGGTCGACGATGCTTTACATGCAACAAGAGCTGCTGTGCAGGAAGGTGTTGTAGTAGGTGGCGGTGTTGCTTTGGTAAGAGCAGTGTCAGCACTTGACAACCTTAAAGGTGAAAACGAAGATCAGGACACAGGTATCAATATCATTAGGTTTGCAATCGAATCTCCGTTGAGGACAATCGTGGCAAATGCCGGTGGTGAAGGATCAGTTGTGATCAACAAAATCAAAGAAAATAAAGGTAATTTCGGTTACAATGCCAGAACAGATGTATATGAAGATCTATTCGAAGCAGGCGTTATCGATCCTACCAAAGTGACTAGATTGGCATTGGAAAATGCCGCTTCTATTGCAGCATTGTTGTTGACTACCGAATGTGTAGTGGCAGATGTGAAAGAAGAATCTCCTGCAATGCCTCCAATGGGCGGCGGCGGGATGGGCGGTATGATGTAATCAAATCTCCGGTCAAAATAGAAAGAGGAACTCAAAAGGTTCCTCTTTTTTTTTCTAAAACCTCAGCCTATTTATTGAAATTATAAAAAAATCAATTTCAAATAAATCCGGTTTATTTTAATTTAGAGAAGTATATTTGAAAGAACTTAAACAACTTTCGTATTTCCAAGAAGCATCTATGCAAAGGTTTCATTCCATAATTTTAGTAGATGACGATCCTATCAACAACTTGATAAACAGAAGGTTGATTTCAAAATTAAAACTGACTAGCCAAATTGAGGAATTTTTAGAAGCCGAACAGGCGATTGAAAGAATACGGAAGATGGAAGTCACAGAGAATATTCTGATTTTCCTGGATATTAACATGCCAGTCATGAATGGGTGGGATTTTTTAAACCAATACATGAAGGAATTTAAACTGAGGAAAGATAAAATCATCGTTCTGTCGAGTTCAATAGATTTTCAGGACCGACAGAAAGCCAAGGAGTATGCCTGCGTCGAAGGATTCATTGAAAAGCCACTTTCTCCCGAAAAAATCAAAAATATTTTATGATGAGTGCGGTCAAAACCCGATCAAATGAAATCAATATGGAGATTTATGAATTTGGAGATGGTGTTTTCAAGAAGCACCACATTACCACTTCAGAGCAGATAAAACCATTTTTAGAAGTGAACCATAAATTTTGGCTAAACCTCTATGGCCTGGACAATGAATCTTTGCTAAAAGAAATAAGCGAAATTTTTGAAATTCACCCCTTGACTCTCGAGGATATCAAAAACACCTCCCAAAGGCCAAAATTCGAGGAGTTTGAAGAAAACATCTTTGTGGTGTGCAAAATGATTTATTCCAAAAACAAATCACGTGAACCTATCACTGAACAGGTAAGCATACTATTTGGGAAAAACTACATCATCTCTATCCAAGAAAATCCTTTTGATATTTTTGACCCTATTAGGACCAGGCTAGAAAACCCAACAGGCAAAATGCGAAAAATGGGTACTGATTATTTTGCCTATACCTTGCTCGATGCCATCGTAGACAAGTATTTTGATTGCTTGGAGCTTGCTGTTGAAAAAATCGAAGACATGGAGGACAGCATCATCAGTCAGTCCAAGAAAACCAAACTGCCTGAAATCTTTCTCCAAAGAAAAACCATCCAACAGATCAAAAGGACGGTATGGCCGACAAGGGAACTATTGTCAGCCTGGAAAAAATCGGAAAACCCTTTGGTCAAAAAGAAAACCATTCCTTTTATCAATGATGTCTATGAACATGTCATTGAAATTATCGAAAATCTGGAAATCCAGAGGGAATCCATTTCTGCCTTGGTAGAATTGTTTATGTCCAACTTAAGTCTCAAACAAAATGAGGTCATGAAAACCCTGACCATCATTGCAACGATTTTTATTCCCTTGACTTTTATCGCCGGAGTGTATGGTATGAACTTCGAGTTTATGCCGGAATTAGGCTGGAAATATGGCTATTTATTGATCTGGATTTTCTTTTTGGGATCAACATTGGCGATGGTGTACTATTTCAAAAGAAAAAAATGGTTCTGATGATTCACCTTTTATTTACATAAATATTCCTTTTATTTTAATATTTTTTATTTATTTTTCAGTAGGAATCACCCAAAAAACACAAGAAACATTCCTTAACTAATAAAATACGAATATTAGGCCACGAAATTTCACCCAAAATTTCCCGCCTGATAAGCGATTTGCCAAACACCCGTTTTTGATTATCTCAATTGAAATAAAATGAAAAAAATTTTACTGTTTTCAATTCTTTTTGTGGCGACCTTTTCCTTGAGTTTTGCCCAAACCACTTGGAATGGAAGCGTAAGTTCTGATTGGAACACCGCTGCCAACTGGACTCCGGCGAATGTTCCAAATGCCAATAATGAAGATGCCCTTATTAATGGTGCAGGAACTTTTCAACCGGTGATGACCTCTAATATTTCCATTAGAGATATTAGCGTAACAGGCGGTTCTTTGGGTTTAGCAGGATTTACTTTGACTTCTTCAAGAAATGGGGTTTTTACAGGAGGAAGCATTAACAATGGGAATCTAGTTATAAACGATTTTAACAATTTATCCAACATGGTCTTTAATGGCACCATGACTTTGACAAAAAGTGCAGGAAACGACGATGATCTACAAGGGGGTAACATATTTAATGGACCAACAACCATTACCAATTCTGATGGCAATCGACTAAGGTTTGCCCAGACAAATGGTGATACATTTAACGCTTTATTGACGGTAAATAAAAACAATACCGGAAATATTGAAATGGCTTATAACGGTACGAACAGTATCAACAGCATCATTATCAATAATACAAATACCGGCGGACAAATGAATTTCGGTGTCGGAGGAGGTACCTCTTCCTTGGTGATAGGTGGGCTAATAACTACAGGATTTGTCGGAACTTTGGTAATCAACAATATGACCCAAACATTGAATGTTGCTAACAGCCCATTCAACATTACGACTTTCACTGTCGCAAACAGTACATTTTTAGGAAATTTTCAAGTCACCACCTCAGGTAATATGACTTTCACAGGTGCGAATACCTTTCAAGGGAACAATACTTTTATTTCCGGAGGTCAAATTACAATGGCCGCAGGGGGCAATACTTTTAGCTTACCTTCTAATGCAACCACAATAACCAGAAATGGCGGAGGTGGAATTACCTGGGGTCCTGGAAATACTTTTGGGAATTTGACTTTGACAAACAACGGTGGCCAGTTGGTAATGAATGGTGGCAATATTTTCAATGGGAATACCTTGATGGTCAATGAGTCCAATAACAATATCAGGTTAGCTGAAGTTGTGGGAGACACCTTTAATGGCCCTGTTATATTTCAAAACAATGGAACTGCCTTTTTCGATATTTCAAGGAGAGGTACCAATATATTCGAGGACCAAGTCACGATCAACAACACAGATGCAACCGGTGAAATCAGGATTGGTGAATTTGCTGGTACAAGTGAATTGCGAAACGGGGGATTAGTCACTACTGATTTTATTGTTTGTAATATTCTTGAAATCAACAATTTCACACAATTGACCAATGCACCAAACGGAAATTTCAATGCTGTGACTTTTACTTCGGCAGACAATAACTTTTTGGGTGACTTTTCAGTGACAACCTCGGGTAACATGACATTTACCAATGCCAATAGCTTTGAAGGAAACAATTCATTTATTTCCGCAGGTCAAATTACCATGACTGCAGGGGGAAATACTTTTAGCTCACCTATTAATGCAACAACCATTATAAGAAATGGAGGAGCGGGAATAACATGGGGACAAGGCAATAATTTTGGCAACCTTACATTAACCAATAATTCCATCAACAATTTGACAATGCAAGGTGGAAATACTTTCAGTGGCAACACCTTGATTACTAATAATTCAAATTCAGTTTTAAGGCTTGCAAATACACTTGGTGACAATTTTTTGGGCACGAGTAATTTTGTCGCTAATGGAACGAATACTTTTGATATCGCATACAATGGCAATTCAACATTTGCAGATCAAATTACAATAGATAACAATGGTGGTGGCACGATGAGATTTGGCGGTACCACAGCCCAAAACGGAACTTCGGTGCAGACAAATGGCGCTCTGACCACCACCAACTTCAATTCGGGCACCTTAAATGTCAGGAGGTTTACCCAAACTACCCCGGTTCCAAACAGCGTTTTTAACCCGGTAACTTTTGAATCACAAAACAGTAGCTTTCAGGGAGATTTTACAGTCAATGCGACTACCATCACTTTCCTTGGGGCAAATACATTTGCAAGAAACAACTCTTTCATTTCCTCAGGTCAGATGAACATGGCCACCGGAGGGAACCTGTTTAGCAATCCAGGCAATACCACCATATTGACTAGAAATGGCGGTGCTGCGGGCGTGACTTGGGGTCCAGGCAATACATTTGGGACATTGGTGCTCACTGATAATTCCGCACAGAGTCTCACCATGCAGGGAGGAAATACCTTTGGACCCGCTACCATTATCAACAATGGAAACAAACTTGTCAGACTAGCAAATACCCAGGGAGATACTTTTGCAGGCACCAGTACATTTATCAACAATGGGACAAATACCTTCGAAATCGCAAGAGCTGGCACCAATTTATTTGGGGACAATGTTACGATCAATAACCTCAATGCAGGTGGTACCATGAATTTTGGCATCAACGGAGGAACAAGTACATTGACAAACGGAGGTCTTCTTACGTCAAACTATTCTGTGGGAAATACTTTGACTGTAAATAATTTCTCGCAGCTAGCTTCTGTTCCGAACGGGGATTTTTCGATGAATACATTTTCTGCTTCCGCTAGTACTTTCAATGGAGATATTGGGATAACAACCCTTACAGGTGCCATCACATTACAAAATTCAAGCGTATTTGCCGGAGATGATACCTTCAACTCAGCAGGTTTGATTTCAATTCTGAACAACAGTTCATTTCCCGGAAATGACACATTTACAGCTGCTACTTCCATCGCTATTTCTAACAACAATACCTTCTCGGGAACAAATGCCTTCACAGCAGGTACCACCATGCTGATTGCCAATAACAATACGGTAGCTGGAAATAACACTTTCTCAACAGGAACCGGTGGAATTACCATAGATAATGACAATGCCTTCCCCGACAACAATACCTTTACTGCTGCCACAGGTATTCAGCTTAATAATGGAGGAAACAGCTTTAGTACCAATGCAGGAACATTGACCACCATGATCAAAAATGGAGCGACAACCAATGATTGGCAGGGAGGAAATACCTTTGGTGATTTTACCTTAGTCAACAATGGAACAGGTAGGATAAGAACTGCAAACTCAGCTGGAGGAGACACATTTCTAGGAGATGTGACTTTTGACAAAAATTCTACCGGAGCCATGGAACCTGCCTTCAATGACATCAGTACCTTTGCCGGGAATATTTCAACAGCCCTTTCCAATACTGTATTGACATTTGGTCTTGGTACAGGTACGGTGGAAATCAACGGTAGTACTGCACAGAATCTTCTGACAGATGGAACATTAATCCCGGTTTTAAGAAGGGTAAGAATGAACGGAACAGGTACTCTGGAATTGTCTGACCCCATATCCATACCAATATCACTTGAACTTATCGGTGGAATCATCAATAACAATGAGGACCTTCTGACTTTTCCATCAGGTTCTTTTGTGACAGGAGGCTCTAATGCCTCTCATGTCAATGGAAGAATAAGAAAAGTTGGGATTACCGCCTTCACTTATCCTTTTGGTAATGATGGATTTTATGCACCAATGACCACATCGGCTATTACAGGCGCTGCCACCCAGCATTTTACAGGAAGATATTTCCATGTCAACCCAGACCCACTTTATGACAGGGATAGTAAGGAACCTTCTATCGGCATCGTCAATGGATGCGAATATTGGGAATTGGCAAACACCAACTCTACAGCTATCCCAACATTAACCATGTCATGGTCATCCGATAGGACTTGCCCGATTGATGATTATAATGAATTTATGGTCACCAAATGGGATGGAACCCAATGGACAGATTTAGGGCAAGACGCACTCAGCGGAAATGCTACTTCTGGTACTGTCCGAAACCTGACTCCAACTCCGAATTTCTCCCCGGGTATATTTACGCTGTCCCAGTCATTTAGAATCCTTCCAATTGAGTTGCTTTCCTTTACTGCGGCAATCTCCGAAGATGAAAAAATCAAAGTTTCATGGTCTACAGCGATGGAAAAAAACAACGCGTTTTTCACCTTGGAGAAGTCCTTGGATGGAAGTACTTGGTCACCGATCGGTATAATTCCGGGTGCGGGAGATTCTGATATAATCTTGTTCTATGATTTCATCGACGAGAGTCCGGTTTTTGGAAGACAGTATTATAGATTGACACAGACGGATTATGATGGCACAAGCGAAACATTCAAAGTCGTGGGCGTTACACTTCAGTCAAACAAGGAAACTATAGAATATAAAGTATATCCAAACCCTTCTTCCGGCATTGTTAAAGTCCTTTCCCAAAACACAAACATGGAGGAAGCCGAAATCATGGTGCTGGATAATCAGGGTCAAATAGTAAGAACTGTAAAAGGCATTTCCGGAAGGCTTGTGGAAATGGATTTATCTTCACTTCCAAAAGGATTGTACCTAATCAAAATCAAGAATAACTATCATTGGGAAACCAAAAAGGTGGTAATAAATTAAAAAATCTTTCTTTCATGTTTATTTATTAAATCCTGCCCACTAAGGCAGGATTTTTTGTTTTGGCGATATTCATATACTTTCTTTTGAAAACAGTCAACATAAAGGCTAATATTGTAACATAATGGCAACAGCACATAGGTTATGTTACAAAAACCCAAAATCCTGGTAATCAAAATCGGATCCAACGTCCTGACAAAAGATGGCGGTCATCCTGATAGGGAAAGGATGGATGCTTTGGTGACGCAGATTGCCACCTTAAAATCTGAAGGGATCAAAGTGCTTTTGGTGTCCTCAGGCGCCGTGGCTTTTGGAAGAGGGGAAATCACCTTATCTGAAAAAACAGACCCCATATTGAAAAAACAGATTTGGGCATCAAACGGGCAGATTGAACTGATCAATACCTACAAAGGATTATTTAAAAAGCACGACATCACCATCTCCCAGATCTTGGTGACCAAGGAGGATTTTAGGGACCGGAAGCATTATCTGAACATGAGAAATTGCCTCCTTGGCCTTATTTCCCAAGGGATAGTTCCGGTGATCAATGAAAATGATACAGTAGCCATCACAGAGTTGATGTTTACCGACAATGATGAATTGGCCTCACTGACCGCTGCCATGGTCAATGCCGACAGTATGGTCCTGCTTACCAATGTAGATGGTATTTTTGACGGAAACCCATCCCTTCCGGAGTCCAAACTGATCCATTTGATTGGAAACAAATTACCAGACCTTGGTGAGGTTATAAGCCCTGTCAAATCCTCTTTTGGGCGCGGAGGAATGCTCACCAAGACTAGTATGGCCAAGAAGGCTGCAGAATTGGGGATTCAGGTTTGGATTGCAAATGGAAAAAAGGAAAACATTCTATTGGATATTTTCAACCAAAAAGCACCCTCCACCTACTTCGAACCCAATCCGAGAAAACATAGCCCTAAAAAATGGCTGGCACATGGAGACCAATATTTCAAAGGCGAGGTGGTAATCAATGAAGGAGCAAGCATTGCCTTGACTTCGAATAAGATCAGCAGCCTTTTGCCGGTAGGAATTATTTCTGTCAAAGGGGATTTCTCCAAGGGAGATATCATCCGGATTACCGATGAAAAAGGCGCCAAAATCGGACTTGGCAAAGCAGAATACCCCTCCCCTCTTGTTCAGGAAAAAATCGGTCAGAAAAACCAAAAACCATTTATCCATTACGATTACCTCTATCTGTTTCAAAATGGGTGATTATAACCTCCTTTTCAAAAAAGTCAAATCGGCATCCAGAAAGCTGATGGCTGCAGATGATGCTGCCATTCAAAATGCATTGTCTTCTTTGGTTCAGATAAGCCTTGCTGAAACCCCATTCATTTTGGCGGAAAACGCCAAAGACTTGGCACTGATGGACCCCAATGATCCCAAATACGACAGATTAAAACTCACTGAAGAAAGGATAAATGCCATTTGCGAAGAATTGATTCAGGTCAAAAATCTTCCGTCCCCTCTTGACAAAATAATTGAGGAAAAAATCCTTCCCAACAGGTTGAGCCTCAAAAAAATCAGCGTCCCGCTCGGAGTTTTGGGGGTAATCTATGAAGCAAGGCCCAATGTGACTTTCGATGTTTTTGCACTTGCACTCAAATCCGGAAACGGCCTAATCCTCAAAGGGGGCTCAGATGCTGACCATTCCAATCGGGCAATCATGTCCCTTATCCATCGCGCCTTGGAAGAAAACGGATTGCCAACAGAGGCTTTTCAACTCCTTCCTCCGGACCGGGAGGCCACTAAAGCGTTGCTTGAAGCGGTAGATTTTGTAGATGTGATTATCCCAAGAGGTAGTCAGGGATTGATTGATTTTGTGAGACAAAATTCAAAAGTTCCAGTCATAGAAACAGGCGCAGGGATCGTCCACACTTATTTTGATGAATCGGCAGATCTGGAAAAAGGAAAGGCCATCATCTTCAATTCCAAAACACGACGGCCAAGTGTATGCAACAGTTTGGATTGTCTGATTATCCACCGAGACAGGCTAACTGATTTGCCTGAATTGGTTGAAAAACTTCTATCGGCAGGAGTAACCATTTTTGCAGATGAGGCATCATTTCCATGGATATCCAACCAAACTTTGGTAGACAAGGCGCGTGAAGAGCATTTTGGAACAGAGTTTTTATCCCTGAAAATGTCCATCAAAACAGTCTCAAATCTGGAAGAAGCCTTGGACCACATCGCACAATACAGCTCCAAACACAGTGAAGCCATTATTTCCGAAAACCCAACCAATATTGACTTATTTCTCAAATCCGTTGATGCTGCGGCTGTCTATGCCAATGCCTCCACCGCATTTACAGATGGAAACCAGTTTGGACTCGGAGCGGAGATTGGGATCAGCACACAAAAACTTCACGCCAGAGGACCAATGGCCCTCAATGAACTGTGCAGCTACAAGTGGGTAATCAAAGGTGATGGACAAATACGGGAATAATACGGTGATATTAGCTCCACAAGCCGCTTTCAAAAAGCATAACCGACCGAGATCTGGGGCCAAAAGGGTCTGAATTCGTCTTTTCTAAACATAGGTGTGATGCCGGCTCTGAACAAAAAACCTCCATCAATAGGCTGATACCGATATCCCAAGCTCATGTTACCTGACCAACCTTCCCATTTGGCTATTTCGGGACTATCAGTTACACCTCCCCCATTTTTGTAATCGGCAACCAAATAATTTGCCCCCACTCCCATTTCAAAATAATGTCCTTCTTTGCCTTTTAAATAATTGACCAAAAAGGGGAAAGAGGAATAATGGTCCCCATCTAAACCAATGTACCCGAATCCGACTTTTCCTCCCAATCCATCTACTTTCTTTGAGAAACGAGTGTCATAATTCACAGAGTAGAAGAGACCGTTTCCCAAAAACTCCACAAAAACCCCATGATTACTTCCATCCTTTTCTTCCTGTCCAAAAGAAATCCGGGAATAAACCATGGATAAAGAAATAATTGCGACAGTCAGGAATTTTCTCATGGCATTGTAATCTAAGGAAAAACATAGGTTATGCAAATGATCTACTCAAAGTTACCAATTTATTGGAGCGGATTAAACCAAAGCAAACTTTAACAACTCTTCCAAAGGAATATAATCCAAGGTTTTTTCGTGGGTTGCCTCCAAAATCACGTATGGTGCGGCACCTGCTTTGTATGCCTCCATCCATCGGCTGGCACATAGACACCACTTGTCGCCAGGCTTGAGGCCGGGAAAAGCATATTCAGGTCTTGGGGTTATGAGATCATTTCCTCTTTTATAGCTGAAAACCAAAAATTCTTCCGTCATCACTGCGCAAACTGTATGCGTACCAAGGTCATCCGGCCCGGTTTCACAGCAGCCGTTCCGATAATATCCCGTCTTGGGTTCATTGCTACAAAATGCCAAAGATTCTCCGAAAACGTTATATGCCATAACTCTTATTTTTTGTGAAAATATAAGCCCAAAAAACCAATATCGGGTGAATAACCAGGAGTCTTATCCAAGCTACCCATTCCGGAACACAAAGTCCGTCATCTACGCAACTGCCGATTTGAATAAAATAAATATGCGAAGGGGTGAATAAAATCAACAAAATCACAATTCCCCAAGCGGCCATTTTGGAAAATTTTTTCCAAAAAATTCCCATACCCAAAAGTATTTCCAATATCCCAGAAATTGCATTTATCCATTTTGGATCAGGCAAATAGTCCGGAATCAAAGGAAAATAAAACTCAGGATTCAAAAAGTGGTTGAAACCGGCTATTACAAAGAACAAGCCCAACAAGTACCTTAACAATATTTTTAACATGATTTTAAAGTTGAAATTTCTATTGAAATCAAAATGCTGATTTATCTAATACCCTGATTAACCAAAAATAAAGCCTTTGGTTAAAAAGTTGGTAGATAACAAAAAGCTAATCCTTAATTTACTTTTTGGAATTTAAATCGGTTTAATTTTAGCTGGATAAACAATGAGCTCCCAATCAAACAAAACCCATAAAACAACATGAAAAGACGCGATTTCTTCAAAAACGGCATTTTTACAACCATCGGTCTGGGGGCGCTCACCTCGTTCCCTACTATAGCGTCTTCTCCAAAACCAAAATTGGGACAGGCAAAAAACATCATTTTTTTGGTCAGCGACGGCATGAGTGCAGGTACACTCAATATGGCAGACATACTTTTGAAAAATAAAGAAGGCCGCTCTTCTCATTGGATAAATCTCTATGAGAAAAACATGGTCAAAAGAGCCTTGATGGATACTGCATCTGCCAATTCATTCATCACTGATTCGGCTGCCGCCGGTTCTGCCTGGGGTGGCGGCATGCGCGTCAAAAACGGCGCACTCAATATCGGACCAAATGGAGAAAGGCCCATTCCGATTCTTCAGAAATTCAAATCTATGGGAAAATCAGTAGGCTGTGTGACCACAGTACAGATTACCCATGCGACACCTGCCTCTTTTTGTGTCAACAACGACAGCCGAAATGCCATGCCTGAAATCGCCGAAGAATACCTCAAGCTAAGGTTTGACGTGATGATGGGCGGTGGTACTGAGTTTTTTTCTGCAGAAGGAAGACAGGACAAAAGAGACCTGTTTGATGCCTACAAACAGACAGGCTTTGACGTAGCACGGAACAAAAGTGAGATGTTGCAAGCTGACGGAAGCAAACCGATCATGGCGGTTTTTACCGATGACGGATTACCATACGCAGTCGATAGAGAAAACAATGAAAAGCTAAAAAATGAAATTCCCACTCTTGCAGAAATGACAAAGAAAGCCATAGAGGTTTTGAGCAAAAACAAAAAGGGTTTTGTCATGCAGGTAGAAGCCGGCAAAGTCGATTGGGCTGCCCACGGCAATGACGCTGCCGCCCTACTCTACGATCAGGTTGATTTTGATAATGCTGTGGCCGTCGCCATGGACTTTGCGACAAAAGACGCAGAAACGCTCGTGGTCATCACCACCGACCACGCCAACAGCAATCCGGGACTTTTCTACAGCAATCAGGCCAATAAAAACTTCGAAAGACTATTTGACACCAAAGCCTCCAACCAGTGGATTTTGAATCAGATCACACCAGAGTACACTTCCGCCCAGGTAATCGACCTGATCGTCAGCCATCAGAAAATCACCTTAAAAACAGAGGAAGCTGAAACTATCTTAAAAAGTTACCAAAGAGGGGAAGATGGCATGTACAATCCACGGAACCTTCCATTTATGCCCTTGGCGTCCATGCAGGCGCCACACACTTCGATACAGTGGGCCGGCAGCAACCACTCCGCTGACTATGTTGAATTGGCCATGTTTGGGCCGGGTTCGGAGAATTTGGGAGGATTTGTCAAAAACCATGAACTCCACAATTTTATGTTGCAGGCCTGCGGTGCCGACAAATCACTTTTGGTATAAAACAACAAAGCCATCCCGATTCGTGGACTTCGGGATGGCTTGGTCTTATAAAATCTTTGACTATACTCTAGAATACTTTGGATCAAATTTCAGCTTCCCTACTCCGTATAGGTAAAGTACTTTTGAATACCTCAACATCACCGGAAGCAGAAGTAAATTGGTAACCACAACTGTAACTCCATAAACCCACATTTCAGGATCATTGAAAACATAATTCAATACGATTAGCACGTTGATGACCAAGGCGACCGAGAAAGCATAACTGATGTACATAGCGCCATAAAAAAAATCAGGCTCCGGTGTCAATACCGCTTCACAATGTGGACATTTATGGTGCACATCAGTTAACCTGTTGTAACTGAAAATCGACGTCGGAAAAATATTCCCTTCCCTGCATCTTGGACATTTTCCCTGAAGAATAGCTGATCCGAGACTTTTTTCTTTCATAATCAATTTGCTTAACCGGTGTAAAGATAGCCAAAAACGGGGTAAGTCCGGTGATCAAAATCACTCATTGACTTTGAATAATCCTTAAAAAGGGAACAGGTATTGATTTTGCCTTAAATTTGTGTTAAGTCAGTCAGATAAACCAAAAAAGAAATCATTTTAGCTTTGCAGATAAATTTTGTCAATCTGATTTTTAAAGGTTTATTAAATTCAAATACTTTCTACCATGAAAAAAATATACTTCATTGTGCCTTTCCTGTTTTGCCTGGCCAATCACTCCCTTGCTCAAGAAATAAACAAAGACAGTGTAAAGCAGGAAAAATCAATCCTTGACAGTTTGTTTTTGGCAGAAACTGAGGAAGTCCAATCCACCGAAAAACCAAAAGTCCTTCACGCCGAACCTTTGTATATTGACTTGATCCGAGATCTTGGCGCAAGAAAAGGCGAAAAAGAATGGAATATCGGGATGGGAATGACGGACAAAAGAGGCTTTGACGAATTTGAGGCTTTGATCGAATACGAATGGGCAGTCATTGACAGGTTAGGGTTGGAAATTGAATTGCCTGCTACTTTTTATTCCGGCAGATCTTCACTTCCTCCCAATGTAGAAAAACCCTCCAATAGGTTGGAATCTTTGAAATTAGCCACCCAATGGTCATTTCTTGTTTCAGAAAAAGCAAAAACCACCCTTGCACTAGGATACCTCCATGAATTCAAGCTAGCGGATCTCAATCAATGGGGAGAAGAGAATCTGTATAAGGGAAATGTTTTCAATCCGTTTTTTGTAGCTGCGAAGCGGTGGGGAAGGAACTTCCACACGTTGATTTATACCGGACCAAAAATAACACAGGTGTTTGAAGGAACGACTGAAGCTAGATTTGACATCAATACAAATTTCCATTATATGTTATCCGGAACAAGGAATTTTGTAGGAATAGAAATCAATAAAGAAATCCAAAACGGTCAAATGACTGCCGTCCTCAGGCCACAGATGCGGGTCGGATTTGCCGAAAATTTTCTGATAGGCATCGTCTCAGGAATCCCGATCAATAGAGAAACCCAAGGCTTGAGCTCTTTTGTGAGGATCATCTATGAACCGCACTAAAACCCACTAATCAAAAAGAGCCTTTGGGAAATCCCAAAGGCTCTTTATATATATTGAGAATTTACGATTTCATGCCACTAACAATAAAAATCCGGAGTGAGGTACAATTGTAGAGGCTATGGACTGTCGACTGTGGTCTGATTTTCTTATTCCTCCATCCATTCGTCAAGCTCATAATCCTTGCCTTTACCCCATCTCAGCAATTCCTCAATGGTATAAACCTCGGTGGTATCCATGTCCTTGACTTTGAAATTATCCCCTGACAAGCGGGCCAAAATCTCCAATTTTCTTTTTTCTCCCATATTCGAAAAAGAATACACCCTTCCTACCCTAAGATTATCCAATGCAATGGCCATGATGCTTACTCTATTTGAAGGTTAGTGATTTTTTTGATCGGACCGGGACAGTATTTTTCATGGCAGGCTATACAGTAATTGTACACGATTTTGTACTTGGAGACTTTCAGTTCATACGGTCCAAGGCCCAATTGCCGGAGTGATTCAAGGTATCCGATCGCCATTTGGTCAAATATGGCATCCTTTACTTTTGGATCAGTCGCTGTTGCCGTCAATATGGCCTGATGCTTTTCAAGGTAAGATTTGATAGTCTCCTTTTTTTCCAAAGAAATCTTCATCTCCTCCATATCAAGGTACATTTCCCGCATCAATAACGCCAAAGGTGCATCCTGTTTGGGTTGTGTAACAGGAACAGTTTTTACTTGTTCTTTCGCCTTTTCCTTACAGGAAAAAAGAGAAACCACTAAAAGAATGAAGTAACAACACTTTTTAAGCATTCTCCTTGATAATGACGCCGACAGCCTCAAAAGCATATTCTTGTCTTGACTCAGTAATCTTTTCGATTTCTTCTTTGGATTTGCCTGCATCCTGTGCATAGTGCCTCAAAGTCTCCACATCAGTTACTTTTTTGGTAGCAATGCCTTCGATGACGACCTGATATCCGCTAGAATTCAATGGGACGAAAAATCCATAATCTTTGAAAGTGACACGCATGGTTTGACCGTTAGGCAAATCAATTGTCATCCAACATCCTTTTTTGGAACAGACTTCTTTGATTTGACCGACAACTTTGCCTTGGAATTCGTCCTTAGATTCAAGTTCCGTTACCAATTCTACCAAAGTCACCACACCTGTGTCATTGATATCTGCACCAAATTTTCCTGCGGCAGTTTCTGATTTAGCTTCCTCAGCGGCAGGCACAGCGACTTCTGTTCCTTTCTGCTGGCAAGAAAAACCCGCCAATACGATCATCAAAGTATAAATGAATGTCTTTTTCATAGTGAGTATTGTTTTCCCAAAACTAAATAGGAGTGAAATCTAATCCAATACTTAATTTCAATCAATTACTTCAATTTTTCAGCAAAAGCTTTTTTGAACTTCTCCATTTTTGGACGGATGACAAACTGGCAATAAGGTTGGCCTCCATTTTCTTTGAAATAATTCTGATGGTAATCCTCCGCCACGTAGAAGTTACTGAATGCGGTGATTTCTGTTACTATCGGTCTGCTGAAAGCCCCGGATTCATCCAATTTCTTTTTGAAAAACTCTGCTTTTTGCTTTTGGTCTTCGGACTGATAAAATACCGCAGAGCGGTATTGTGGTCCGACATCAGCGCCTTGTCTATTCAATGTAGTCGGATCGTGTGTGGCCCAAAAGATCTCCAAAACTTCCTCAAAGGAAATCTCCTTTGGATCAAAAACCACCTGGATGACTTCCGCATGGCCCGTCGTGCCGGAAGTTACCTGTCTGTAAGTAGGATTGTCCACATGGCCTCCACTGTATCCTGAAAGCACTTTTTTGACACCTATCAGATCCTGATAAATTGCCTCTGTACACCAAAAGCAACCCCCTCCCAAAATGGCTACTTCAAGTCCCTCTTCTACTTTTATGGTTGTCTTTGGTAAATTTTGCATGGATTTTTCGTTTTTGTTTGGCGCTTGCGCACAGGCCATCGTCGCCAAAATGCTGAAGCAGAAAATAAAAGATACTAATTTCATTTTTTTCGATTTTGATTCTTTAACACCATCCGGGCCGGTGAAGTTTAAAATTTAGCTTTGATTCTCACTTCTCCTTTTGGAATTCCTTCTGTAGAAATGGGGAGTTGGTTTTGGGTCACTTCAATTTTTCCTGTTTTATAAAGAATCATCATTTCTTCCAAGACCTCATCCATAAAATGTTCCCAAGATTGAGGATAGATCCATTTGACCACTTCCGAAGGGCAAAAACTTTCCTCTTTTTTAATCCTGCACATCTCTAAGATGGCAACTGCCAGAATATTGGAGTTATCAGGTTTGGTGAAATTAGCCATGGTCAAAGATTGGAGGCGGAATTTTATATTTATTTACAGCCTAGCGGAAATTAAATATTGTTCAATCCTGCTAAAAAAACAATGCGATAGTCCCACAAGAATGATAAAAAAGCAAAAGCCTATTCCTTATTTGCCGTCAAAAAAGGAATAGGCCTTAAAATGAATTCCCGAGAAGCAAAATCTATTGCTCGCAGACCAAAATAAAGGTCGGGGGAAAATTCTTAAACATCAGGTGGCTTTTGATTTCCTCAAAGTATCTTCCAAACTGAAATTTGAGCAGGTAGGAATAGCAGATCTGGATCAGCTTTCCGTTTTCCACGATGTTTTCTTTACACTTTTTATAGATCTGTTCGCGGGAAGGTTTAGGGATCAACGTCAATGGAAGTGAGGAAAGGATCAAATCCGCCTTTTTGCCACCCAGGTATTGGTCTATATTTTCTGCAGAATCACAGATTATTTTTACATTTTTTTGCGGAAATATTTTTTCAAGATTGTTACAAAACGGCTTGTTGATTTCAAAAACCAACAAGACTGCATCCGCATCCATTCTTTCTACGATACCGTGTGTGATACTTCCATCTCCTCCTCCAAGCTCAACGATCAGCTTGGCGCCTTTGAAGTCGGCGTAGGATAACATTTTATTTACCAATGATTTAGAACTAAAAGTAACAGCACCTGTAGTTGAAAGATTTGTAAAAAGCTCTTTGAGCAAAGCTCCCTTATTGTTCATAGATTTTGTTTAATTGCGCAAGATATGAATTTTAGAAAATTTATATTTGTAATCGCACCCTAATAAATAAGTTTCGCAAAAGAAAGTATGTCTTCCTCGCAGACCCAGATCAGATCGACCTTTTTATTGAATCTCAAACTCAATTTTATCAATTTTTGGAAGTTGGCAGTTCCGTTTTTACTTTTCTTCTTGATCTTGAGGCTGATAGAAGTATGGGCAGTTTTCAGCATCCACAGTTTGGAGTATTCCAAAACCCAGGTTACGCTCATGGGATGGGTTTACGACCTCGAATGGGTATTTTATATTTTAGGTTTTCTCTTGATTTTGAATACTATTTTGGGGATGATTTATCCTTCGACGGCGAAGGTCCTGGTAAAAATCACGCTCACTTTGCTAATTATTCTACAAGGCGGACTTCTTTTCTATTTTACCAAAATGCTGCTGCCACTTGGGACCGATTTGTATGCTTATTCGCTCAATGATATTTTCCTGACTGTCAAAGCTTCCGGAGAACTGAATCTATTCAATATTTTGGCCATCCTGTTTGTATTGGTTTTTGTTTATGTTTTGCTCGGATTGGGAAAATGGATTCCCTTAAAATATCATTCAGCCGTCTTTTTGACAGTGGTCTGCTACGGTTACCTGATCGGAATAGGCATTGCCAAAAATACCCAAAAGGAGCAGGCTGCTGAACTTGAAAGAAATCTGATGGCCAATAAGTCTTCTTATTTTTATGACCAATCTTACAATTACTTCACTTCCAACGAATACCTATATTTTGACTTTTTCCTTGCTTCTGCCAATTCAGGAGATAGACTTGTCAGCAAAGATCTTACCGAAACCAATTATCCTTTTTTGCATTCCAATGATTATCCGGATGTATTGGGTCCATATTTTGATGAATTTGACACTTTGCCTGATATCGTATTTGTGATTGTGGAAGGTCTTGGTAAAGCGTATTCAGGCGAAGATGCTTATTTAGGAAGCTTTACGCCGTTTTTGGATTCTTTGAGCGAGCATTCGCTGTATTGGAAAAATGGCCTCTCGACGACGGGAAGAACATTTGGTGTATTGACAGGAATGTTTGGTTCTTTGCCTTTTGCCCAAAAAGGGTTTATGGACCAGGCACCCAATCTGCCCTTGCACCACACGCTACTTTCTTTGCTGAAAACCAACGGGTATTTTACCAATTTCCATATCGGTGCAGACAAGAACTTTGACAACGTCAATTATTTCCTTCAATACCAACAGGTAGACAGGATTTTGGATATGACTTCCTTCGATTCGGATTTTGAGGAAACACCTTCCAAATCAGGCTTTTCTTGGGGTTACCCGGACAAAGCCATGTTTGAAAACGGAATGAGAAAACTACCTGTGAACTCCGGGCAGCCCCAAGTCAGCATTTTTCAGACCCAGACTTCGCACGATCCTTTCCTTATTCCTGATGAGGAAAAATACCTGGCGATGTTTGAAAAATACATCCAAAATGACCTTATGTCTCTGCCTTTGACAACAGGGGAGTATAGAAAATATAAAAACATGTACGCCAGCATCCTCTATGTGGACGAGGCGATCAAGGAGTTTTTCCAAGCCTATCAAAAACTGCCTAATTATGAAAACACGGTTTTCATCATCACAGGAGACCACAGGCTTCCCGAAATTCCCCTTGCCACCACCATTGACAGGTTTCATGTGCCCATCATGATTTTTTCGCCCAAACTCAACCGTCCCAAAAGAATGCATGGCGTCACCAGCCATTTTGAAATTACCCCGACTATCCTGAGTCTGTTGGAAAACAGGTTTGACCTGGACTTGCCATCCAAAGTGGCATGGAAAGGATATGTGATGGATACTTCATCGACTTTTCAATCCAAAATCTCCAATCCTTTGATGAGGAATAAAAATCAGTTGGTCGATTATATCAGTGGGGAATATGTTTTGGCAGACAACCAGCTTTACCAACTATATGACAATATGGGAATGGAACCGGTCACCGATGTAGCAATGAAAGAAAAACTGCTGACCGAGCTCGCTACTTATAAAAATTCCAATCGATTTGCGACCGAAAACAACCGAATTCTACCCGATTCATTGGCAGTATATATTCCAAAAAACTAATTTTCTACTTTTCTGGTTTCATTTCGCTGATAGGTATCCTTCAGAATATTACCCATCATTGGATAATAGAAATTCCAAAAGAAACTGTTCCTCTGGGAATAATCCTCAGCGTGTAAAAACATCCTCCAGAGTTTTTCAATCCCATAAAAGTCATAAGAACTTCCTGACACAGGGTTGTCGGCAAAATCTCCACAAAAGTAATAGAACTTTCCCTGGCCGTTTTTCTTTACCACTACCGCCGGAAAATACCTGGGAAGTCCCATTTCACCCAATTTTTTGATCCCGTCTTCTGTTGGGGCAAGATCATAATAAGAGACCACTTCATAATCCCTGCTTACAAAAATGATATCAATCCAATAGGGGTATTTCACAATCTCGGGGACACCATAAGTCTGTTGGCTTTTTAGACTGGAAACGATTTCAGGAACAACTTTCTTAATTTCGATTTCTTCTTTTAGGATTTCGATCTGACCATTTTCATGCAAAAAAACCATTGCAGGACCTGAAAAGTCCCATGCTTGTTGATGTTGGCGCTTATAGCCCGATACCAGCCATGGAGGCAAATCATTATTCAGCATGGTATCCAATTCGTCAAAATACCGCGCTATCCAACCGGTCCATTTGATCCCTGCCAAATTCTCAAAATCCTTTCGGACTTCTTTTTTTGTAGGGCTGGCTATGGTGTTGAATTCGCTGATGATGTCAATTTCCTTCTTGTAGGCTTTTTCCAAAAAAGCTATGTCGTCCTTGTCCATTCCGCCATAAATCTTCTTGGAATGGGTTTGGATAGGTTTTTCTTTCAGGTCATTTTCATAGACGCCATACGTATCCGCAAAATAAACCAATTGAGACTCATCAAGGGTCTTTTGGGTTTGAATTTCGGACTGGCCAGACAAATCGTTGATTTTGTAGTCTTCTATTTTCTCACCGGGAAAAAACCCAAAGTAATCTTTCGATGCATTATAGATAGACCCTTCATTTTTGGTAAACTTAAAATGATTAAGCAACCAATGGATGGATTGGTGTTCCTGGTAATTTTGGTTAGGGACAGTTTTGTCAATCACCACCACTCCCAAACTAACTGCAGGCAACAAATACCATATCAACATACTAATCAAAGGAATGACAATAAAAATAAAGGCAACCACCAAAAATCCACGGAAGAAAATCCGGAATTCGATTGGAAGATATTTACCAAGAATATTTGCCATTAGAATCTGAATTCAGTACCGATAGAAATGTTGAGGTTGTTTCGGAATTGTTGTTCGGAGATTTCATCCCTTGAGTATCCTACAAATCCAAAACCCATCCACCTGGATGTCCAGAGATGCTGATAGCCGATCCTTGCTCTGTAGGAATTGAGCAATTGGGATTGGAAATCGCGGGTTTCTTCATCCGGGGAAACTCCTGTTGATAGCTGGATACTGAAAAAGTCTTCAGGTCCATTGAAATAATATCTGGTCTGAAAATTGGCACTTGTCGAAGATCCGTCTTTTCCCGGGATAAAGTTGAGTCGGAGGTTGAGCCACCAGTTGCTGATGTATTTTCCGGCAGAACCTGTGATGATGTGTGTGGCGTCAGAAAATTGCAAAAATCTATATCCTGCCTCTAATTCATAGGCTTTGGGTAAGTTCCAAAAAACACTTGTTCCAAATCTGAACTTTGGAAAAAATGAAGCTTGGGAATAACCCACATTGAAATAGCCATATTTGTTCTTGCCCAATGAAGGAAAAGCATCCAGCTCCGCTTGGGTTCCTCTTCCGTCAAATCTCTCAGAATGGGTGACCCTCGCAATCAACGATCCTGTTAAATCGGTGTGCGTCCGGCCATAGACCGAATAAGTATTCCACGGACTGAGGTCGCCGTAAAAGTAATCGTAATCATAAGTAGCACCTACGGCATTGGTTCGCGTCTTTCTTCGGAGGGTTTCAATGTATCCCAGTAATCCTTCTGTTTTGGGTGCTTTCGCGAAAACCTCGTTTGCGATTTTCATCGCTGATTTATAGTCTTCCTTGTAATAATAGAGCCTGGATGACCGATATTTCAAAGGCATGGATTGGGGCCCGATTTTTTCAAGTCCCATTTTGATCACAGCTTCTGCCCTTTCGTAATTTTCGCTCCAAAACAAATCATCGATATAAGCAATATAGGCATCTTCGTAAGTAGGACTGGCTATCAAAGCCTTTTCAAAATAGATGGCGGCAGAATCGTATTTTCCATCCCAGGCATAGGACCTTCCCATCAAAATCAAAACATCCCCATATTCCGGATATTTTCCCAAAACTTTGGAAAGGATAACCCTTCCTTCTTGTCTTTTACCTTCCAAAATCAGCTTTCGGGCATCTTGATAAAGCACGTCCGGGTCAAAAGTTTCCTGCGCCCATCCGGTTTTGGGCAGGACTATTGCCAAAAACAAAAAACCATAAAAAAACAGCGTTGCATATTTCCTCATATCCGTGTCAATTAAGCGGAATAGGTGATTCGATTTTTTTCTTATCCTCGGCTTTTTTGAAACCTGTGCGGATCATTTCTCCCCATCCTCCTTTGCCTTTGATAAAGTGCCAATGTCCTTTCAGACCCCAAAGCACGATTTTGGGATGGATCAGAAATGGCTCCAACAAGACTGTTTTCATCAATTTGTTGAGGTCAGACCTGTCTTTGTAATTATTGTAAGCCACGCCTTCAAATAAAATACTGAAGGATGAAATCATGACAGAAAAAACGTACATCAACCCAAAAAGTCCCACAAAATACAAAGCACTGATGTCACCCGTGATAATCATCAAAAGTGTATACAGGAATCCCATCATCTCTATGATTGGCCCACCTTTTTCAAACACAGACCAATAGGGATACGAAACCAAACCCAAAACCCCATATTTGGGATTCAATTTAACTTTTTGGTGGAGCTGAAGCGTTTCGATTGTCCCGCGCATCCACCTGTTGCGCTGCTTGGAAAGGATATTTTCGGACTCCGGCACTTCTGTCCAGCATAATGGATCAGGCACAAAGCCAACTTTGTACTTTTGACCTGTTTCTTCCATATATCTCCGCATCCTGACGACAAGTTCCATGTCCTCACCCACGGTCTTTGGGAAATATCCCCCCACTTTCAAAACCAATTCTTTGTTGAAAAAACCAAAAGCGCCCGAAATAAGCATCAACCCATTGATCCTGGTCCAAGCCATTCTTCCCATCAAAAAAGCGCGGAAATATTCAATTACCTGAAATCTCCCCAAGAGGGTTTCCGGAACTCTGTATTCTGTCACTGTCCCGTCTTTTACCTGACAATTATTGGCCACACCGATCACACCTCCTACCGCGATTACTTTGCGGTTGGTTTCTTCCATAAATGGCCTCACCATTCTCGTCAAAGAATCACTGGACAGGATACAATCCACATCGATACAGGCCAAAATTTCATTGGCTGCCAAGTTGATACCAGCGTTGAGGGCATCGGCTTTGCCTCCGTTTTCTTTGTCTACCAAAGTCAGCTTGGCATAAGAAGGGTTTGTTGATTTGTAAACCCCACGGATTTTTCCGGTCTCTACATATTTATGGTAAGCATAATTGGTCTTGACCAAGCCAAAACTTTCAATCATCTTATCAAGAGTATCGTCTTTGGAACCATCATTGACAATAATCACTTCGAATTTTCCGTAATGTAGGGTCAGGAGACTTTTGGCGTTTTGGACTATATTTTGCCCTTCATTGTATGCCGGCGCAATGACCGATATACTTGGCGTGACCGGGCTTGTGATGACATCTTTGTAATCCGCAAACTTGTTTTTTTTCAGGTGATCGCGCATTTCCAATGTGGAAAGGACAGTCATGATCAGGTAAAAAGAAATGATTGAAAAACTGTATACCAAGAACAGTATCCCAAAAACCTCGATCAATATGTCCAAAAGTAAATTATACATGGCTCAAAACAGGATCCGTAAGGTGGTTGAAAATCTGGTATACTTCCATGTCATCCGCTTGACGCGTCCACTCTCCCAAGACATCGGGATTGAGGACATTCAATGCCTGCATCACGGCTTTTTTGGATTCAAAGTCCAGACCGTTTTTTAGTTTTTCCAGCAAAATCACTTCTGAAATAGGGTTTCCGATATTCTGCAATACCCCCACAATTCCTAGAAACAAACCCTTGTCGGCGGTGGACAAATCGCGGTGGAGATGGTTGAGGCAATCTTGGTAGCTGAACACATCAAAGCATTTGATCATCTCCAATTTTTCCGGGATGGTGGCATTTTTGTATTTATTTATCAATATTTCTAGCAGTTCAAAAAGCCCAAGATACCTGACGAGTTTGTATCCAAAAACCCTCACAGATTCATTTTTGGATTCAAACAATAAATCAACCCTCACTTTTTCCTGGCTGTTGTTGATAAATTTGATGATTCTGAAATAGACCATTTGCTGCCATCTCGACAAAGGAAAATCCTGGTCGACAAGGACTTTCAGTTCGGGATCGTTGGAAATATTCAAAAGGGTAGCGACGGCATTGGACCGCACATAAAAGTTTTCTGATTTGGCAAATTTCTCCACCTTCTCTACTGCTTCCACGACATCCATTTCATTGATTTCGACAATCCCGGAGGTGATCACATCCCATTTTTTTGAGGAAAGCTTTTGGATGGAATGGGCGTCCAAACCGAGTTTTCGGTAGATAGTCTTGAGCTTGGTTTTGAATTCCCCCTTCATATTTTTGTTGAGACTGATGATTTCCATGATCATCACGTCTTTGAAAAGGTTGTTTTTAAGATGGTCGACCGGAAAAAAGCTTTCAAACTTCTTTCTGTCAAAAGATTGCAGTTCCTCTAAAGAATGCTCAAAAAGTAAATTGGAAACAGGTTCTAAACTCAGTTCCTTAAATTTCACGGTGAGGGAGTCTCTTTTCTTTTTTCGTTTTTTGACCACATACATGATGGTGACCAAGATGATCGAAGCCACCAAAAACAAAACCAAGGTCGCAACAAGCAGCAACATCTTGGTGTCACTCAGTATTTTGGTTTGTAATTCATAATAAGGAGAAAAATTAACATTGGAAGCCAAAATATGAAGCTCCCCTTCCTCAAAACCATTGGATGTGGAGGAAACATCGGAAGGCAAAAGTTCATTACGGCTGAGGTTATCCAAAAATTCATGGATGGCCTCTTTCTCGGACTTTTGGTCGAAAAGCAAAAATGCAAGATCCGCTTTCTTTCCCGAAGCTGAAAAAATGGTGTCCCTAAGGTGGGCAGCACTTCTAAAATCCACAAGCGTATCCGAAACCCACAAACCGTTATGATCCGGCTGGGTCAATGAAAAAATGCTGAGATCCTTCTCATTTTCTTTGACTTCCAATATAAAGGAAAGACCGGGAATTTCGCCGGAGACCTCAAATAGTTTGGACTCTACCTGCAAACTAAGGGAATCCTGAGCGCGAAGGTTGCCAAGCTGAAAAATCAGAAACAAAAATAATGAACCGACCTTAAAAAAACGCCTTCTATGTGATTCATCCATCCATTTGAATTATTGAATTAATCTCCGAACACGCACTGCGAGCTCATTTGGATTAAATGGTTTTGGGACAAAATCAGATACGCCGAGATTAAAAGCTTCCATGACAGTAGCTTCTTCTTCTCCTAGAGAACTCAAAACAATAATTGGCACTTTCGGATAAACCTTCTTAGCGTGGTTGATGATTTCGATGCCGGTTTTGAAAGGAATCATGACATCAGTAATGATCAGGTCTGGCTCAGAGGCATCGATCGCATCCATTCCTGTCAAGCCATCTTCGGCAGTGGTGACATGGTAGCCATCCTTTTTAAGTCTAAAGTTCAATAGACTGGATATCAGTCTATCATCCTCGATGATTAGGATATTCTTCATTTTATTCAATCTTTTGGGTGATAAGAGATTTAAATATAGAAGTAAAAAAAACAAAAAAACAAGGCTCCAAACACCCGAAAAATTGAAATTATTTTAGGAAAAAATACAATGGGATTAAAATGTATTACATAAAAAAATATTTGCCGTTCCTAACCGTTTATGGGTTTCAAAAAAAATAAATTTTTTTTGAAAAAATTTCTTTTGTTAGCTTACAAACTGATTAAATCCAACATTTCAAGCAAACCATATGATTATGAGCCCTAAGATTCAGGTATTCAAAAGTATATTGGTATTGGTTTTTTTTCTTTCTTTTCAATATACAAAGGCGCAAAGCGATCCAAGTGGGGAAAAGAGGGTGACTGGTACAATTGCCATCAAGAATGCCACCATCACCACAGCACCTGGAAAAACCATTCAAAACGGTACGATTCTGATTAAAAACGGCCTGATAGAGGCGGTCGGGACCAATATCACCATTCCCAAAGAGGCCCAGGTTATCTCTGCTGATTCCTTATTTATCTATCCGGGATTTATCGACGGAGCAAGTACTGCAGGGGTAGGCAAAGCTCCTGAACCTGAAAAGCCCTCTGATTACAATCCTGCCAACCCTCCCGACGATATTGCCGGGATTACGCCTTGGAGGAATGTAATCGATATCTATGACAATAAAAACAACCAAATCAATGATTGGAGGAAAAGTGGATTTACCATCGCCCAATTGATCCCCGAAGGTGGAATGATGCCGGGAAAAACCGCAATAGTCCTTTTTGGAAATCCTTCCTCCACCAATATTTTATCCCAAAACTCAGCGCTAGTTGTAAAATTCCAAGCTGCTAGAGGAGGTGGAAGAATCTATCCGGGAACTCCGCTAGGAATCATGGCTAAATTCAGGGATGTATATAAAAATGCCGAATTGGCCTCCCGCCACGGTAAACTTTTTGCCTCCAACAACGGTCTCAACAGACCTGAAATAAACAAGACCTACGAAGCCATGTATCCCGTGGTTGATAAAAATATCCCGGTACTGTTTGAAGCAAACGATGACATCGAAATCAGAAGAGCGCTTTCGCTTCAAAAAGAAAATGGGTTCAGGTTGATTTTATCAGGTGTCTCAAGTGTGGAGAAAGTCACTAACGAAATCAAGGCTGCAAATGCCCAAGTATTGCTTTCCATGAAATTGCCTGATGATAAAGTGACCAAAGCCAAAATGGAAGAATTGTCTGAAGAAATGCAGGCAAGAACCAAAAGGGTACAAGAAGCTTATCAAAGTACATTGAAGCAAGCGGCATTTTTGGAGGCGGCTGGAATCCCATTCGGCTTTACTTCTATGGGTGCCAAAAGCGGGGATACTTTCAAGAATCTTCGCCTCATGGTTGAAAATGGACTAACGGAAAATGGAGCTTTGGCTGCGCTTACCATAAACAACGCCAATATTTTGGGTATCCAAAAGTTTGCCGGCACATTGGAAAAGGGAAAATCTGCCAATATGGTTATTTTAACCGCTCCATTGTTGGATGAAGAAACTCAGGTCAAACATGTAGTAGCTGATGGGTTTATGTTTGATTACGAAATCAAAGAAAAGAAAAACGGTAACGGCGAAAAGAACGGTACCAATGGGGCAGTCGCTATTGATGGTTTTTGGGAATATACATCTGATACGCCGGCCGGAAGTTCGTCCGGAACTTTAGAAATCAAAAAAGAAGGAGATTCCTACAAAGGAACCATCACCTATGACAACCCTGCAGGAGGAGGCCAAGCAAGTTCTGAAATGAAAAACATCAACCTTTCGGGTTCTAATTTGACTTTTTCATTTGATGTGGCTGCAGGTGGAATGTCTTTGGTAGTGAATGTGAGCGGAGAAGTAAGCGGAGATCAAATTTCCGGAAACCTCTCTCTGGCAGAATACGGAAGCTTTCCGATGAATGCTACCAAGAAACCAAAATCATTTTAATCGCTAATCACCGAAAATCATGAAAAAGATAATCTATATAATAGCAGCTATATTGGTGATGGGCTGGAATTCAGCAAATTCCCAAACCCAAAAAGGGTCTGTATTAATCAAAAATGCTACTGTTTTGACAGTTACCAAAGGCATCTTGGAAGACACTGATGTCCTTGTTGAAAACGGCATCATCAAAAAAATAGGAAAAGGACTTACTGCTTCGAATGTCACTACCATTGATGCAAAAGGAAAATATGTAATGCCCGGAATCATTGATGCCCATTCTCATGTAGCCTTAGATGCTGTCAATGAAGGTACTGCACCGATTACCTCAGAAGTAAGGATGGCGGATGTGATTGACCCTTACGATATCGGTTTGTACCGGGCACTCGCCGGTGGGGTGACTGTTTCGCACGCGATGCATGGTTCGGCCAATGCCATTGGAGGACAAAACATCACACTCAAACACCGGTATGGTTCAGGCAATCCCGATGACTTGATCATGAAAGATGCCGCTAGAACCATCAAATTCGCCTTAGGTGAAAATCCAACAAGAGTTCATGGAAGAGGAAATGGGATTCAACCAAGATCAAGAATGGGTGTCGAGGCTGTAATCAGAAACGGTTTCAACGATGCGATTCAATACAAAAAAACCTGGGAAACCTACAACAATGCACTGAAAGTAAAAGGAGCAACGCCTGTTCCCCCAAAATACAGTGAACGTCTCCAAACCTTAGTGGATATTTTGGACGGGAAAATCATCATCCATTGTCATTCCTACAGGGCAGATGAAATCTACATGCTCATCAATGTCTGTAGAGAATTTGGTATCACCAACATCGTGTTTTCCCATGTCAATGAAGGATTTAAAGTAGCCCCTGAATTGGCGGCTTATACAATGGGTGCTTCGGTTTTTGCAGATTGGTGGGCGTACAAATTTGAGGTGTATTATTCCACGGCATTCAATGCCGCTATATTGACCCAAAACGGAGTCATCACTTCTATCAATTCAGATTCAGGAGAATTGATCCGTCACCTGTACCACGAAGCCGGAAAAGCACAACGCTACGGCGAATTGACAGACGAGCAAACCTTGGCCCTGATCACCATCAATCCTGCCAAACAACTTGGAATTGCGGACAAGGTAGGTTCCATCGAAGAAGGCAAACAGGCTGATCTGGTCATTTTCAACGATCATCCACTTTCAGTTTATGCTATCCCTCAGATGACTTTTGTGGATGGTGTCAAATATTTTGACATCAATGAGGATCCTAATGACATGAGATTGAGGGTAGCAGCAACAGAATCCATTGAACCCATATTCCTTAAAGAACATGATCACAAGTGTATGCATGGGGTAGATTTCTTCTTTACCAATTTTGGTAGAAGCTTATTTGACCACGAACACTAAAATCTAAATGGAAGATCAAAACATACTGAAGATGAAGAAGATAAATCAGATCATATTTACAGTCGCTTTATTGGTTCTCCCCTTTTTGGCCAATGCCCAATTTGACGGAGAATTTATCAAGCCTAGAAACGGCAGATTTTTACTGCAAAACGCAACCATTGTCACTGTTACCAAAGGCAATATCGAAAATGGAAGCGTGCTCATATCAAATGGAAAAATCGAAGCTGTAGGAAAAAACATTCCTGCTGGAGATGCTGAGGTGATAGATTGTACCGGATATTTTATCTATCCGGGATTGTTTGATGGAGGAAGCCGACTTGGATTGGTCGAAGTCAATTCTGTACCTGAAACACAGGATTACGCAGAAATCGGTCAGGTAACACCAAACATGCAGGCGCTTGTGGCCGTCAACCCCAACTCTGTAGCGATTCCCGTAACACGGGTAAGCGGAGTCACTACTACTTTGGCCACTCCTTCTGGAGGTCTATTTCCCGGAACAGCGGCCTTGATCAACCTCAACGGCTATACTGCAGACCAAATGTATGCAGGTTTTAAGGGTGTTGTCCTGAATTTTCCTTCCTCCGCCCGTCGCAGTACTTGGGACAGAAGAAGTGATGAGGACATCAAAAAAGAAGCTGAAAAAGCTGAAAAAACCCTCAATGAAATCTGGGAGAGGGCGGTTACTTTTAATCAATTGAAAAAAGCCGATGCCGCCCTGGATTATTATCCTGAGATGGAACAATTGGCAAAAGTTGTTGCGGGAGAATTACCTCTCTTGGTAGAAGTAAATGCCGCATCAGATATCACTTTAGCAATAGAGTGGATCCAATCCAAAAATGTAAAGGCTATCCTTACCGGAGTGGCTGAAGGTTGGAGAGTGGCTGACAAAATCGCTGCCTCCAAGATCCCTGTTATCACTGGACCGATGCTTTCTATCCCTACAAGGAATTCTGACCGTTTTGATGCAGCCTATACCAATCCCGGCAAAATGGCCAAAGCAGGTGTTAAAGTGGTCATTCGCTCCAATGATGCAGAAAACACAAGAAACCTTCCTTTCAATGCGGGTTTTGCTGCGGCTTATGGTATGGGCAAAGAAGAAGCCTTGAAAGCCGTCACGATCAATGCTGCCGAAGTATTCGGTGTTGCTGATCGAATGGGTTCCATTGAGCAGGGAAAAGATGCAACGCTGTTTGTCTCCACGGGAGATCCTTTTGAAACCAAAACCCAAATCCGCCATGTATTCATAGATGGATACAGGGTACCGATGAGCAACAGACATATCAAACTGTATCAGGAATTTTTACAGAGATCACCTGGACTTGTCGAAAATTGATTTGATCCAAAATCAAACCGCAGCCCAAAAAGCTGCGGTTTATTTTTTTTATAACTTGTTGAAAATAGAGATATCCAATTGTCCTGGTATCCGTAAGAATGTTGAATCATAAACCATAAAAAAATGATAGTAAGTACTACACCAAGTCTGGAGGGATATAAAATTACTGCCTACCTCGGCATTGTTTCAGGCGAAACCATTATCGGCGCCAATGTTTTTAAAGATTTCTTTGCCAGCATCACCGATATCGTAGGCGGCAGGTCAGGTGCATATGAGCAGGTATTACGGGAGGCAAAAGCCACTGCCATGTCCGAAATGGAAATGCAGGCAAGGGCTTTTGGCGCAACCGGAATAGTGGGGATCGACTTGGATTATGAGACCATCAGGGAAGGAATGCTGATGGTGACCGTAGCAGGCACAGCGGTCAAAATTGAGAAAATCTTTTAATTCACTATTTCAATTTTCCCTGAACTCACTTCGCAAAAGCCCAAGGTGGGATATAAGTATTTCCAGAAGAGGCTTTAAGAGAAGTTTCCGCATTCAATCCTGTTGCTTTAGCAAACAACTGACCGGATGACAAGGTAGCTTTTCTTAAAGCCTTTACTTTTTGACAATCAGATTTTAGACCAAATAAAAAAGCAGCCCTCTCAAAAATTCTTTCGAAAGGCTAAATGGATAAGTCTGTTTACCTCATTGCCTTATCTAGTCGACCATAAACATATTCTAGACTACACCGGAAAATATTTCTCATCGTTCTTGCATATCCGGCAATTCACTTATTTATTTGCATTGTCCTTTCACTTTTTGTGTGGGGATTTATAAAGAAGAGGTAAGAGACAGGCTCTGTGACCCTCTGGCAACCAGGAAAATCCAAGGTGCCAAATCCTGCCAGGTAAAATTTATTTCCTGGAAATATAAATTCTTAACATCATGGATCAATTCCTTTTCAAACATCCCTTCGTTTTAAGATACACGCCATCAGTTTTGGGTGAAATTTTGTGCACCTTTCCGTATTCGGAACTAATTTTTTTCTTTTACCAAACCAAAAGGTTTAAATTTAATCCTTTCAAGATCTATAATTTTTAACAACACCATAAACCAGAGATACCATGTCAAATTATCGTTTCGAAACATTGCAATTGCACGCCGGACAGGTTCCAGATCCTACCACCAATTCCCGCGCGGTGCCCATTTACCAGACAACATCATATGTGTTCAATTCCGCTGAACACGGGGCCAACCTTTTTGCCCTAAAAGAATTCGGAAACATCTATACAAGGATCATGAATCCTACCACGGATGTGTTTGAGCAACGCATTGCTGCATTGGAAGGTGGCGTAGCCGCTTTGGCAACCGCATCCGGACAGGCCGCACAATTCCTTGCGCTCAACAATATCCTTCAGGCGGGAGAAAATTTCGTTTCCACTTCTTTCCTCTACGGAGGTACTTACAACCAATTTAAAGTAGCATTCAAAAGAATCGGCATTGAAGCACGATTTGCCAAAGGCAATGACCCGAAGGAATTTGAAAAACTGATTGATGAGAAGACAAAAGCCATCTATCTGGAGACTATCGGTAATCCTGAATTCAACATCCCGGATTTTGAAGCTATTGCCGCCATGGCAAAAAAACATGACCTGCCTGTCATCGTGGACAATACCTTTGGCGCCGGCGGCTACTTGTTTCAGCCATTGAAGCATGGTGCCAATATCGTCACCGCTTCCGCCACCAAATGGATCGGCGGACATGGTACTTCTATTGGAGGAGTAATCGTCGACGGGGGAAATTACAATTGGGGCAACGGAAAATATCCTCAATTCACAGAACCATCCGAAGGTTATCACGGAATGAAATTTTGGGAAGTATTCGGAGAAAACAACCCATTGGGACTTCCAAACATGGCCTTTATCATCCGTGCAAGGACTGAAGGTCTGAGAGATTTTGGACCGGCATTGAGCCCTTTCAACTCTTTCTTATTAATTCAGGGATTAGAGACTTTATCCCTGAGGGTCCAAAGGACAGTAGACAATGCACTCGCCATCGCGCAATGGCTAGAGGCCCATCCTAAAGTGCAAAAGGTGAATTATCCGGGTTTGAAATCTTCTCCTTACCATGAACTTGCCAAGAAATACCTGAGAAATGGTTTCGGTGGGGTTTTGAGTTTTGAACTGAAAGGTGACAAAGAAAGCACCTCCAACTTTATCAACAACCTCAAATTGATCTCCCACCTTGCCAATGTCGGTGATGCCAAAACATTGATCATCCAACCTGCTGCGACGACGCATCAGCAGTTGAGTGAAACTGAACAAGCCGCTGCGGGTGTCACCCCTACCCTTTTGAGGATTTCATTGGGTATTGAGCATATTGAAGATATCAAAGCCGATTTAGAACACGCTTTCAACAGTTAAAAAAATTCAGGAAAACCTGAGAAGAATTCCAATAGTAAAGTAATGAATGTAGCAAGCAACTACCTGATTATTGATATGGCGCAAGAAACCTACACGCATGAGGGCGTATTTGACCTGGAGTCCGGAGAGTCTCTTCCCGGATTCCAACTGGCTTTTACCACCCAAGGACGTCTGACCACAGCAAAAGACAATGTCATCTGGGTCATCCATGCGCTCACCGGAGATGCCAAAGTCCAAGAATGGTGGAACGGTATGGTCGGAGAAGATAAATTTTATGACCCGGGCAAGTATTTTATCGTTTGCGCCAACTTGCTGGGTTCTTGCTACGGATCGAGCAGTCCCCTTTCAGAAAATCCCCTGACAGGCAAACCTTACTACTATGATTTTCCAAATCTCAGCACAAGGGACATGGCAAGGTCATTGGATTATCTCAGAGAATATCTTGGTATCAATACCATCAATACCGTCATTGGAGGTTCGCTAGGTGGACAGGTAGCTATAGAGTGGGCTTACCTTCTTCAACATCAGGTCAAAAACACCATCATCCTTGCATCAAATGCGAAGACTTCCCCCTGGACCATAGGCTTCAATGAAACCCAAAGAATGGCGATCGAGTCCGATTGTACCTGGGGAGAAAACCATGCGGATGCCGGCAAAAAAGGGATGGAAGCGGCAAGGGCAATTGCCATGCTTTCCTACCGACATCCTGAGGACTTCGCACTCAAGCAAACCGACTCAGAAGAAAAACTCGACAACTTCCGCATTTCCTCTTACCTCAGGTATCAGGGCCAAAAACTCGGGAATAGGTTTAACGCATTTTCATATTGGGTGCTGAGCAAAGCCATGGACAGTCATGACCTTGGACGTGGGCGCAGAGGAACGGAAAAAGTACTCCAACAAATTCCCTCCAAAGTATTGGCAATCGGAGTGGACAGGGATTTATTGTTCCTCAAAGAAGAGTCCCAATTCATATCACGGCATGTTCCCAAAGGAACGTACAGAGAAATCCAATCACCATATGGTCACGATGCTTTTCTCATCGAATATGGGCAGTTACAGTATATTTTGAAGGGATTTTACTTGGAGAATAATGGGTAATTGGTTTTAGCAATAATTAAAAAAAAGATGAAAAAAGCTGGACTTAGTGATGAAGTACAGCTTTTTTTCTTTCTGCCAATTATGAATTCAAAATCGAACATTAGAGAAGTATATGACAACTCCTAACAATTCTGTTGAGTCATTGGTCAGAATGTCTTAGCTTCTATGATGAAATATACTCAAATCAAGGAAACCTGCCTGTATGTCACAGATTTGGATCTGGCAGAAAACTTTTACGGCCAAATCCTTGAAATGCCCATCATATCCAAAGTGGCAGATAGACATATTTTTTTTCGTTGCGGCAGTTCTGTGTTGCTGTGTTTCGTTCCGGAGGTAACAAAATTTGAAAAGACATTGCCTCCACATTATGCTTATGGGAAGCAGCATATCGCTTTTGAGGTAAGTAAGAGAGATTACCTGAAGGCCAAATCCAACCTACTCGAAAAAGGAATCACCCTCACCCATGAGCAGGAATGGAACCACGGCCTGAAAAGTTTTTATTTTGACGATCCTTTTGGAAATGTATTGGAGATTGTGCCTGTCGGGATTTGGGAATGATTGGTATATCTAAGTTTCATTGGTTTTTTGTTTTTTTTGGCGCAAAGGCAAAAGTTTCTTTAAAAAAGTAAGTAGACTTAATCAGATGTTTGAAATACAAAAAATGGATAGTCAATTCTTTCATTAAAAAAAATACTTGATTCTCCCTGTAATCAATTTTCATTCAGGCTTTTGACGAATTTCAATACATCTTGCCGGTTGACACTTTTCAGGTTTTCTATTGCCTCCGGGTCATCTTCTAAAAATTCCTCCAGCTTTTTTTTCCATCCACTGACTCCACTCACCAAAAAATCTATAGAATCTCCTCTAGCATTGAATAACACATAATACGGTGTGGTGATAGTCACTCCGTTGACAATTTCGCTGTTATTTTGAATATACAGCTTGTAGGGATTCCCGTTTTCAATTAGCCGGAAAAATCCGGTTTCTACTTTCCGACCAAGGTCAACGAACAAATAATCAAATGGCACTCCCATCTGATCGAAACCATAAGCAAGAACTTGTTTATCCTTTGTTTTATAAATTTTCCCCTTGCCATCCGCTGTTATGGTAGAGATTTGGGTTTTGTCGGTTCCATTTGGACCACCAAAAACAATTTTACAGGCGATCGTATCGCTTTTTGAAAGAACGACATAACCGTTTTTTAGCTCTTGCGCTTCTCCATTATTGGAAAAACAAAAAATAAGAGCAATAAAAAAGACAGCAACCTGTTTCATGTATTTGTTTGACTTTAAAAGCATTGGAGTTTTTTGTCTCAGACTATAGGCAAATTTAAATGAACCCATGTTTTCAATAGAAGAAATTTTCTATCCCCTACTCCGCCTTCGTCCACTCTACCGTCCTTCCGATCATGGAAAACCCAACAAAGCCCCGGACTTCAAGCGTTTTGGCATTTTTCTTCTTGATGATGCAGGAGTAGGTTTTTCCGTTTTTAGGATCGTAAATAGTCCCGTTTTCCCAAGTATCGCCGGTATGCTCGAAATTACTAAGCAGCTTCATCCCCATGATTGGTCTTGTCCGCTTGGCTTGGTCGGTGTTGTTTTTGTCTGTTTTGGGTTTTCCGTTTTCGGTCGGGTCTTTTAGCCAAACGATTTTTCCGGAATATTTTCCACCTTCTTTGAAGATTTCTACTTGGGCATCTTTCTCGGTGTTGTACCATTTGCCGACAATGGCATCGGCTGATTGTGCTTGGACGTTGATTCCAAACCCTATCATCAATAAAACGATAAATGTCAAAATTGCTTTTCTTTCAGTCATGGTCATGTAATTTTTCAATCTCCGTCGAATAATAATACTTTTACTACGCCAATTCAAGTGGCTATGTTATTTTCTTAATCATTTCATTTGAAATCCCAAAATTTGATCCAAAATCAAGGAATGCAAACCTATCCTAAAGGAACCCAAACCATCCAAATCCAAGACAAGGAAGTTTGCCTTTTGCCAGAAAAAGCTGTTTTCCTCCCCGGAAGCCATTCCTTCCTTATTGCTGATCCGCATTTTGGCAAGGCCGCACATTTCAGAAAATCGGGAATACCTGTTACTGAAAAAGTACACATCCATGATTTTCTCATAATCCAAAAACTGATCGAAAGCCTCCAACCGACGGATATCTATTTTTTGGGAGACCTTTTTCACAGCGATTGGAATGAGTCTTGGAATGACCTTGAAGCATTTGCGGGATATTTCCCGGGATGTCAGTTTCACTTGATCAAAGGCAATCACGACATACTTCCTGAAGCATTTTACCGTTCAGAAGTTTGGAAGGTCCATGCCGAATCTCTGGTTTTGGAAAATTATATCCTTACCCACGAACCCATGGAAAGTGTCCCTGAGGGATTGTTTAACTTCTGTGGACATATCCATCCGGGAATTTCTTTATTTGGAGCAGGCAAGCAGAGATTGACACTTCCCTGCTATTTCCTCTCCGGAAACCAGATGATACTCCCAGCATTTGGAAGGTTTACCGGACTGTTTGGGATGAAATGTGAAAAAAGCGATCAAGCCTTTGCCGTGACGGACAAAAAAGTAATTCCTGTCAATTTCATGCAATAGGTTGGTTTAATTGGCCAAGCTGTTTAATTTTGAACCCATTAGAAAAAAAACATGAGTACATATCCAAGGAAAAAAGCAAAACTGGGAAAATTCAAATTTGCATCAGTTCTTTTTAGCACTACCCTATCCTTGTTTATTTTGGGACTTTTTGGGGTGATCATCATTCAAGCAAAAACCTTGACCAAGATCATCCGGGAGAATATCGAAATCCAGGTTTTTCTCAATAAAAATGCATCTGAAGCCGAACTGAAGGCAATTGGAAAATCCTTTCAATCCAAACCTTATGTCCTGCAGACAGGTGATTCGCTTGCCATCACCTTTATCTCCCAAGATGAAGCTGCGAAATCTTTCCTTGAAGATACCGGCGAGGATTTTACACAGTTTTTGGATGACAATCCTTTGAGGGACAGCTACACGATTGCGATCGCGGAAGAATACCAAACCGCAGCTCAAATCGAAGAAATAGTCAAAGAAATCGAAGCCATGGACGGGGTTTTTGAAGTGACTTACATGGAAGATTTAGTTGAATCGATAAACAAAAACCTCTTCAAAGTGGCCCTTGTCATGGGAGGATTTATTCTGATTTTGGTTTTTACGGTAGTGATGCTGATCAACAATACGATCAGACTGGCGCTATTTTCACAAAGATTTCTGATCAGAAGCATGCAGTTGGTCGGTGCCACAAGAGGTTTTATCCGCAAACCCTTTTTGGGAAGGGCTTTTGTTTTTGGAATGCTTGCGGGCGTCATTGCCTCGGCTATCCTGTTTGGGATCATCGAATATACCAAAGCCAATATTGATGGATTTGCGCTGCTGCAGGACTACAATCTATTATATGCTCTTTTTGGAGGTCTGATTCTTTCTGGCATTTTGCTTTCCGTTTTGAGTACCTTACAGGCAGTAAACAAGTATTTAAACATGTCTTTGGACGAACTATATTAATATGGAGCAATCACAATTTCCTTTTTCCAAAAAGAATTACCGATTGATGCTGATTGGAATCGGGATCATCATTTTGGGTTTTGTCATCATGGGTATGGATTCTGAGCCACACGGCTTTGGTTTTCTTGGCCTTACTTTGGGTCCGATAGTCACTTTGGCGGGATTCATTTTTCAATTTTATGCGATCTTCGCCCATTCTGAAAAGAAATAATTTAGAGTATCATGGAATTTAATTTTCGGTAATTCCATGATGACTGAAGCAACATAAGGTTTCTTTTTGAAAGGTCAGATATTGCCTTCACCAAAGACAAATTAATCTACTTAGCATTTTATTGCTCCTGGGCGGCCTGACCGGGAAATTCACAGATGTATAATTCTAACATGCAAGAGGAACCCTACGGAGAAGTTTTCCTGATCAACAAACCTTATCAATGGACTTCTTTTGATGTGGTCAAAAAGGTAAGGAATGCGTTGAAAATCAAAAAAGTAGGGCACGCTGGGACCTTGGATCCTCTTGCTACAGGACTTTTGATCGTCTGCGCAGGAAAGAAGACCAAGTCCATAGATTCCTTTATGGCGCAGGAAAAAGAGTATACCGGCACCTTTGTTTTGGGAAAAACCACGGAGAGCTTTGACCTGGAAAAAGAAGTCACTGATGTCGCAGATCCCTCTGCCGTCACTTTTGACCAAGTCAAATCAGCAGTCGCTCAACTGACAGGAGATATCCTTCAAATCCCACCCATGCACTCTGCCATCAAAGTTGATGGAAAAAGGGTATATGAATCTGCGCGAAAAGGCATTGAAGTAAAAATGGAAGCTCGACCGGTGACGGTTTCAGAATTTGAAATAACAGCATTTGAAAATCCTGAAGTCCATTTCAGAATTGTCTGCTCCAAAGGAACTTATATCCGGAGCCTTGCAAGAGATTTGGGTGAAATTTTGGGAGTTGGCGCCTATATGTCCGCCTTGACACGAACAAGGATAGGTGAGTTCAGTTTAAAAGATGCAGAAGAATTGACTGCCTTGATCGAAAAAATTAAAGCCAGACAGGATGAGAATCTATGAAGGAATAGAAGACTTCAGGCAAGTGCCAAATCCCGTCGTGACGATTGGGACTTTTGACGGAGTCCATCTTGGTCATCAAAAAATCCTCAATCGCATCAGGGCCATCGCAGACGAAATCGGAGGAGAGACCGTCATGATTACTTTTTGGCCACATCCCAGGCTGATTCTTTATCCGGAAGAGCATAATCTCAGGCTTCTGACGACATTCGAAGAAAAGGCAAAACTGCTCCGGGAATTTGGAATTGACCATTTGTTGACAATCCCTTTTACCAAAGATTTTTCAGAATTGACTTCGGAAGAATTTATCCAAAACATCCTTATTGATAAAATCCAAACACGTAAATTGGTAATCGGCTACGACCACCGCTTCGGTAAAAACAGGGAAGGTAGTTTTGAGTTCCTGAAGGAAAATATCGGCCGCTACCACTTTGAGTTGGAGGAAATATCACGCGAGGACGTGGATGATGTGGGCGTCTCAAGTACCAAAATCCGACAGGCACTTGAAGTAGGTGAAGTGCATATCGCCAATGAATTTCTTGGCAGACCTTATGAACTCAATGGCATCATCATCAAAGGACAGCAACTTGGCCGCTCTATTGGATTTCCGACGGCTAATATCCATATTCCTCACGATTACAAGCTTATCCCTTGTGACGGAGCTTATGCGGTGACCATTGACATCGAAGGAGAGTCTTTCCTTGGCATGCTCAACATCGGCAACCGACCTACCGTAAACGGAAGTAGCAGGACAATCGAAGCGCACTTGTTTGATTTCAATGGAGACTTATATGACAAAAGAGTCTGTGTCCATCTGAAATCCTACCTGAGACCTGAGATCAAATTTTCAGGTTTGGAGTCTCTCCAAGAGCAATTAGCCAAAGACAAGGAAATGGCCCGACAGATTTTGACCCAAGTATAAACCCAAAATAAATTTTTGTATGATCACAAAAACCGTTACGAATGCTGCAGAAGCCGTGAGGGACGTTGTCTCTGATTCGGTGCTGATGTTTGGAGGCTTTGGCCTCTGCGGAATCCCCGAAAATTGTATCCAAGCTTTATTACAAAAAGACCTTACGGGACTCACCTGCATTTCAAACAATGCCGGCGTGGATGATTTTGGCATTGGACTGATGCTCAAGAAACGCATGGTCAAAAAGATGATTTCAAGCTATGTCGGCGAAAATGCGGAGTTTGAAAGGCAGTTGCTGAGCGGAGAACTGGAAGTGGACTTGATCCCACAGGGAACGCTAGCCGAAAGAATCCGTGCCGGCGGCGCAGGTATTCCTGCTTTTTTTACTCCCGCAGGAGTGGGAACCGAAGTGGCTGAGGGAAAAGAGATGAGGGAATTTGATGGAAAAATGTACCTGATGGAAAAAGGCCTGAAAGCGGATTTTGCATTTGTCAAAGCATGGAAAGGTGATACTGCGGGGAATCTGATTTTCAAAGGAACCGCAAGAAACTTTAACCCCATGATGGCGACAGCCGGGAAAATTACCATCGCCGAAGTAGAAGAATTGGTCCCTGCCGGCCAACTCGATCCAAACCATATCCATACTCCGGGCATTTATGTCCAAAGGATCTTTCAAGGTGTCGATTACGAAAAGAGAATCGAGCAGAGGACAGTGAGTAAAGGGTAGATGGTCGCAGTAGGCAGTTTTCAGTGCGCAGTCGCAGTAGGCAGTTATCAGTAATCAGTCTCAGTAGGCAGTTTTCAGTAGGCAGTCTGTGTGTGCAATCAGAAGGTAAACTTGACAACCTGATAACTTGACAACAATTACAACAGCTAAAACCATTACAACAACTACAACCATTACACCATCCCCATGCTAGACAAAACCCAAATAGCCAAAAGAATAGCCCGAGAAGTCAAAAACGGACAATACATCAATCTTGGAATCGGTATTCCGACTTTGGTTGCGAATTATATTCCTGAAAATCTTGAAGTCGTCCTTCAGTCCGAAAACGGATTGTTGGGAATCGGCCCTTTTCCGACCGAGGACAAAATAGATCCGGACCTGATTAACGCCGGCAAGCAGACCATTACCATGGTAAAGGGTTCAGCCTTGTTCAATTCCTCAGATTCATTTGCCATGATCCGTGGCGGTCATGTCCATTTGACTATCCTTGGGGCGATGGAAGTTTCTGAAAACGGAGACATTGCCAACTGGAAAATTCCCGGAAAAATGGTCAAAGGAATGGGTGGGGCGATGGACTTGGTGGCTTCTGCCGAAAACATCATCGTGGCCATGCAGCATTGCAGCAAAGACGGACAGTCCAAACTATTGAAAGAATGCAGCCTTCCGATCACCGGAATCAAATGTGTCAAAAAAATCGTGACCGACCTGGCAGTTTTGGATGTTCTCCCTGAAGGAGGATTCAAATTACTGGAAAGAGCACCTGGAGTAACTGTGGAAGAAATCGTCAGCAAAACTGAAGGCAAACTTTTGGTCGAGGGAGAAATCCCTGAAATGGTTTTTGATTGAAAAGGAAAATTGTTGAGACAAAATTTAAATGAGCAAACAGGAACTTGCAAAGGCCTTTGCTAGTTTTGCATAGAAATTATCAAACCACGATGAAAAATTCAGAAATAAAATTCTCCATAAATCTTGACGATAAAAACCTTCCCAAATCTATTCAATGGGATGCTTCTGACAAGGAAGAAGAAGGATTCGAAACCACAAAGAGCATCAGCCTGAATGTTTGGGACAACCTGAACCAAAGTACCCTGAGGATTGACCTTTGGACTGATGACATGTCTGTAGTCGAAATGAAAAGATTTTATATCGATATCTTGGGAGGAATGGGACAGACCATCCTAAACAGTACCGGAGATGAATACATATCTGAAGAAATCAAAGCCCTTTGTGACAGGTTGGTTGCCCACGTCAACGAAGAGAACAAAAAAACTTTGAAATGATCCAAACCCTGCCTGTCGGCAGGGTTTTTCTTTTTTTACTCCCTAAAGAAAAAATCTCTGTGGGTAATACCTGAATGAAAATTAATTTTTACTAATCCTTATTATATTTTTTGCAATTTTCAGACCTGAGGAATTCAATTCCTCATATTATTTGCAATAAAATGGAATATTGATTAAAATTTTTTTCGGCAAATTATATTGATAATTGGTAATTTCATCTAAATTTCAAACAAATAGTCTACCCTCAAAATAATCAAAAAACAAACCCAATATACCCTATGCAAAAATTTACTAAAAACAGGTGGCAAGTTATACTATTGCTGCTCATGATGGTCTCCTTCACTACCCCCGAGGTTTTCGCCCAAACGACTACGATTTCGGGAAAAGTATTGGAAGAAGGAACAAAAGAAACCCTTGTTGGCGTCAACATAGTGGTCAAAGGAAAAGTAGTCGGTACCATCTCTGACCTTGATGGTAACTTCACCCTAAGGGTAAACCAAGCACCTCCACTTACTTTGATTTTTTCGATGGTTGGTTTTTCCAGTAAGGAAGTTGAAATCACTCAAGACAATGTTTCAAACCTTGAGGTAAGTCTTTCTGAGGCTTCTATCTTGGGTCAGGAAATTGTCGTTTCCGCTTCAAGAGTGGAAGAAAGCGTGCTTCAATCTCCTGTAACAGTAGAGAGAATGGATATCATATCCATCAGAGAGGCTCCACAGGCGAATTTCTATGATGGCTTGAATAACCTGAAAGGTGTAGAAATGAGTACCCAATCACTCACTTTCAAATCCTTCAATACCAGAGGTTTCAATGCAAACGGAAACGTCCGAACTGTTCAAATGGTGGATGGAATGGACAACCAAGCACCGGGATTGAACTTCTCTGTAGGTAACATTGCAGGTATTTCTGAATTGGATCTTGAAAGCCTTGAATTGCTTCCAGGAGCTGCTTCAGCCCTTTATGGACCAAATGCCATTAACGGAATCTTGTTGCTCAACAGCAAGAATCCATTTCAGTACCAAGGACTTTCTGTACAGATGAAAGGTGGAATTATGAGTGCGAATAACAGAAATACTGCAAGCACAGGTTTCTATGACTTTGCAGCAAGGTATGCCACAGCACTCAGTGACAAAGTGGCGATCAAAGTCAATGTCAGTTACCTGAATGCGGACGATTGGGAGGCCAATGACTTCAGGGACCAATCTCTTTTGAACGGTTCAACCATTGAAGGTGGATCAAGAACAAATAACCCAGGATTCAACGGTGTCAATATCTATGGAGATGAGACCAATGTAAATATGCTAAGTGTTGGTAATTCCTTGGTTGCTGCAGGATTGCTTCCCTCAGCAGCGCTGGGATTGATTCCACAAAATACCTTTGTATCCAGAACAGGATATGAAGAAAGAGATGTGGCTGATTATGATACCAAGTCGTTGAAACTGAATGCTGCTTTACATTGGAGAATCAATGACAAAGTGGAAGCGATTTTTCAAGGAAATGTGGGAAGCGGAACCACAGTCTATACTGGTGCTGACAGGTATTCCATTACTAACTTTATGTTGAGCCAATACAAAGCAGAATTAAGAGGATCTAATTGGTTTGTAAGGGCATATACCACACAAGAAAGATCAGGAGATGCATTTGCTGCAGGTATTGCTGCGCAAGGTGTCAACGAGGCTTGGAAATCCAGTCAAACTTGGTTTGGTCAATATGTGGGAACTTACGTGGGCGCAATTAGCCAGGGAGCTTCCCCTGAGGTAGCACATGGTGCTGCTAGAGGTGCTGCCGATACCGGAAGATACTTGCCAGGAACACCTGAATTCAACCAAGCTTTGGCAGACGTAACTTCCAGACCTATCCCAGGTAATCAAAATGGGGTTGGGGCAAAATTTGTCGATAAGACAAACCTTTACCACTACGAAGGTTCATATAGCTTCAAAGACATCAAATTTGCTGACTTTATCGTGGGTGCCAATTTCAGGACATACCAATTGAACTCCGAAAAAACGCTTTTTGCAGTAGATGATGATGGCAATGAATTCACTATCCAAGAATATGGTGGATATGCTCAGGGATCTAAAAGAATGATCAATGACAAATTGAAATTGACTGCATCTATCCGATATGACAAAAATGAGAATTTTGAAGGTCAGTGGTCTCCTAGGGTGTCAGCAGTATACACCGCTGGTCAACATAACTTCAGGGCTTCTTACCAGACAGGCTTCAGGTTACCTACTACACAAGATCAATTCATTGACTTGGTGACACCACAGGCAAGATTGATCGGTGGATTGCCATTGTTCAGAGAGAGGTATAATTTCAATACCAACCCTGTATATACCCTACAGACAGTAACACAATTCGGAGGTGCAGTACAACAATGGGCAGGCACTCCTGCTAACCAAGCGGCGGTATTCGCCGAAGTGCTTAGACTCTTCCCTCCGGGAACATCTCCAAATGATCCAGCTGTTAGGGCCGCATTTGCACAATTGTTACCTGTGCGTGCTGCAGAGGCAAATCAAGATAAAAAAATAGCCTATGAGCCTACGACATTCAAACCTGAAATTGTTAAGTCTTATGAATTTGGATATAAATCTTTGATCAAAAACAAATTATTGATTGATGGTTATTATTACTATAACAGATTTGAAAACTTTATCGGTGGTCAGGTATTGGTTCAGGACAGAAATCCGGGACCAGGTCCAGCTTCCCAATTAGGTTTGAATCTTTTGAGCGCCAATACAAGAAACGTGTATTCCATGCCTGTCAACAGGCAAGAAATTATCAAGTCTTATGGTTGGGCTTTGGGATTGGATTATCAGTTGCCTAAAGGGTACACAGTTGGCGGTAACGTCTCTTTCAACAAGTTGGACAATATCGATGATTTGGATGGCTTCCAGCCTTCATTCAACACGCCGGAATACAGAACTGTGTTTACCTTTGCCAATAGAGAAGTCATCAAAAACCTAGGTTTTGGTATCTCCTGGAGATGGCAAGATGAATTTGTATGGCAGTCTTCTTTTGTTTCAAACGTTGTTTCCACACAAGGACTATCTGTCATGCCTGCATTCAGTATCTTCGATGCGCAGGTCAGCTACAAAGTTCAATCCATCAAATCCATCATCAAAATAGGCGGTACCAACTTATTGAACAGTGGCTATCGTCAGGCTTGGGGTAACCCAACAGTTGGATCCATGTACTTTGTATCCATCACATTTGACGAATTCTTGAATTAATCTAACTTTAATAACCGAGATAAAAAGCCATCCCCCAAGGATGGCTTTTTTTATTGCGTAACAATCATCACAAATTACAATGGCATTTTTTTGGAATTTTGGGGATGATTTCAGGGCTAAACAAACAAGTCCTTGAATTTTGCTAACTTGAGAATAGAATTCCAGCTATGAAAAATAATTTTCTCCAAAGCGTAAAAGGGTACATCCCTATCTTGGAATGGTTGCCCAAATACCAAAAAACAGACCTTCAGGGTGACCTCTCCGCGGGTCTGACGGTGGGTATTATGTTGATCCCTCAAGGGATGGCCTATGCCATGCTTGCCGGATTAGAACCTATCCATGGATTATATGCGGTCACTGTTCCCCTGATCTTATATGCCATTTTCGGAACTTCCAGGCAATTGGCAGTAGGTCCGGTGGCGATGGTCTCCCTGCTGACTGCTGCCGGGATTGCTACACTGAACGCCACCTCACCGGAGCAATACCTCCTCTATGCCCTTTCTTTGGCATTTTTGGTGGGTTTGATCCAGTTTGGAATGGGGCTTTTCAAATTGGGTTTTGTGGTCAACTTCCTCTCCCACCCTGTCATCAGCGGATTTACCTCTGCAGCGGCCATTATCATTGGATTGAGTCAGATCAAGCATTTGTTTAGGATCAACCTTCCCAATTCAGAACACATCCAAGAAATGATTGTTGCCATCTTTCAAAATATCGGGGACATCCATTGGATAACTTTTGGAATTGGCGTAGTAGGAATTATCATTATCAAATACGGAAAGAAAATACATAAAAGCTTTCCTGCACCTTTGGTGGCAGTAGTTGTGGGGATTGCTTTGGTTACAGGCTTTGACCTCACAAGCCAAGGTGTCAAAATCGTCGGCGATGTTCCAAGCGGATTGCCATCGCTTTCCTCTCCTTCTTTTGACCTTGCTACATGGAAAACATTGCTTCCAATAGCCTTGACCATCTCTCTTGTGGGTTTTGCAGAATCTTTTGCAGTAGCAAAAACCATTCAGGCAAAACATAAAAACTATAGACTAAATGCCAATCAGGAATTGACCGCATTGGGACTTGCGAATTTTGGTGCTGCCTTTTTTCAGGGATATCCTGTTACTGGTGGGTTTTCAAGAACAGCAGTAAACAATGATGCAGGTGCCAAAACAACGCTTTCTTCCATCTTCAGTGCCATTTTGATCGTGCTTACCTTATTGTTTTTCACAGGACTATTCTACAACCTTCCAAGTGCCATCCTTGCCGCTGTGGTCTTGGTGGCAGTTTCTGGACTGATTGATTTCAAGGAACCTGTGCATTTGTGGCACAAGGACAAGGCAGACTTCGCCATGTTGGTTGCTACATTTGTCATCACCCTGACCTTGGGGATCGAAACAGGGATTATCTCAGGAATGGTCCTATCCTTGTTGGTAATCATTTACCGGGCTTCAAGACCTCATATTGCACAACTTGGCAGGGTACCGGGAACAAATACCTTCAGAAACATTACAAGATTCAAAAACCTTGAGGTAAGGGATGACCTATTGATGGTGAGGATTGATGGTCCCATTTATTTTGCCAATGTGGAATTTATCAAGGACAAATTGGATCTATGGATTTCCGAAAAAGGAAAGAAAGTGAAAATGCTTGTTTTCAACATGGAAAGTGTCAGCAATATAGACAGTACCGGCGCGCACGAACTCAATGAGTGGATCAATACCTGGCGAAAATCAGGAATGGATATTTCCATGACCAGTATCAAAGGACCTGTAAGGGATGTATTGAACAGATGGGCATTATTGGAAAGTGTCGGTACAGACCATATTTTCTTGGATGACAATACGGCCCTGTCTGCTTTTGACCATGCCATCACGGAGGAAACTTTGGAAAAATATTCATCCTACGCCACTCAAACCAATACAAAGTAATGTGCGCAACAGATATCAATCATTATTTGGAAAATAACCAAAATTGGGTCAAGTCGGTATTGTCCCAAAACAAGGAATATTTTGACGACCTGAAAGAAGGCCAACAGCCCAAAGCGCTTCTCTTGGGTTGTTCGGATAGCCGGGTTTCACCGTCAATGGTTTTGGGTTCAGAACTTGGCGAACTGTTCATCCACCGGAATATAGCCAATGTGGTGTCGCATACAGACCTTAATTTTCTTTCGGTTATGCAGTTTGCAGTAGAAAATCTCGGAGTTAGAGACATTATTGTTTATGGACATTATGGCTGTGGTGGGGTAAAAGCCGCCTTTGAAAACAAGTCCAATGGATTGATAGACAATTGGCTGGCAAATATCAAAGATGTCATCCGTCATCATAAGTCTGAACTTAACAAAATTGAAGACAAAGATGAAAAACTAAACAGGCTGGTAGAATTGAACGTCTTGGAACAGATTGAAAACATCAAACAGACTTCGGTCTACAAGCAAACGATTGAATCGGGGATCAAATTAAAGCTGTATGCATGGGTGTTTGATTTCAACACCGGGCTGGTTCATGACCTCAAAAAGAAATACAATATCATACCAAGCGTTAACTAAATCAAAAAACCGGGGGAACCCGGTTTTATATTTTCTTTTTTTTAAATCAACTAATCAATTCCTCAAAATCGTCCCTCACATAGATAATATTTCTACCGAGTTCGATCCATTTTTTCTTCTCGAGTTGCTTCAATAATCTTGAAATCACTTCTCTTGATGTCCCAAGTTCATTTGCGATTTCCTGATGGGTGGTATGCAATTCATTGGATTTATGTTGTTTCATTTTGGTAAGGATATACCGCATCAATCTTTCGTCCATTCTTTTGAAAGCCACCGCATCCAGGGCAACGAGCATTTCATGAAATCTCGATTGGTAAGTCATTGCAACAAAATCTTTCCACTGTTTGAAATGGTCTGACCACTCTTCGTGTTTTTCAACAGGCACAGCCAAAATCACTGTTCTCTCTTCTGTAACCGCCTTAATCTCACTTGGACGGGAGGAGGTGCAGCAGGTCAGGGAGAGTGCACAGGTTTCGCCCGGTTCGAGATAATACAAAAACAATTCCTTGCCATCTTCATCCATCCTCATGATTTTAATAGAACCTTCCAATACAATCGGAACCATTTTAACAAACTGTCCAGGCTCGGTAATTACTTTCCCGGGCTGAAAAACCAGCTCTTTACCATAATCCAAAAGTGCTTTTAGAAGTGAAGGATCGGTTATATTGGGTAGTTTTTGTTTTAAATCTTCTAATTCCATAATCAAAATTTGGTCAAAAATATCCTTGTCTATTAGGCAATTTAGTGACATCTGCCACAAAAAAAAAGGCTGAAGAAACACTTCAGCCTTTTTAACCTTTTTAACCCTATGAATTTAATTATTACCATCCAATTGGATGACTTCAATTTTTAATTTTTATCTGATTATGAACAATGATCTCTTTGAAATACTCCCCCTACTTGGCGCTTGATACACAGCAGGGAAAATTATTATTGAACATGAATAATTTTTCTTTTTATGCTAAATAACAAATCCGCCATCTACCACATGGATTGATCCTGTGATATATTTGCTTTTATCAGAGGCAAGGAAAGTGACCATGGAGGCAATGTCTTCATTGGTAGCATACCTTCCTAACGGAATCTGACTTTCAAAACCTTTTTTGACCTCTCCGCCTGCCCCAGGCGCAAACCCTTCTTCCAAGGACCGCATCATTCTATTATCCACAGGTCCGGGATGGACAGAATTGACCCGGATTTTATAAGGTGCTCCTTCCAAAGCAGCGACCCTCATGGTACCGATTACGGCATGCTTGCTCGTCGTGTAAGCCATCATCTGCGCCGTGCCTGTGAGTCCGGCTACAGAGGAAGTGATGATAATCGAGCCCCCTGACTTTTGCATATGGGGAAATGCATATTTCAAACCAAGCCAAACTCCTTTGACATTGATATCCAATACTTTATCAAAGATATCCTCAGGATATTCAGTAAGTGGCTTCACCACCCCTTCATACCCGGCATTTAGAAATACAACATCCAGTTTTCCGAATAGCTCTACCGCTTTGTCTGTGTAGGCCTTTACCTCATCCGCCACGGTGATGTCGGCTACAAAACAATGAACTCCCGGATTGTTAAGTTCTTTCTTTGCCTCATCCAAGGCATTTTTGTTTTTATCTACCAATAGCACGTCTTTGCCTCCCTCATCAAGAAACATCCGTGCTGTAGCCATTCCTATACCCCCGGCTCCTCCTGTAATTATGATGGATTTATTATGCAATGGTTTCATGATTTTTGGTATTGTTTTACCAAATCTATCTCATAGACAATTACTTAAATAGGAATATAATCAGACTTCTACATGATTTTGATCATAGATTTTTTTCTATTTAATGTCCAACTTTATCCCATAAGCAAACAAAAATCCGATAACCATGAAAAGAATAATCGTTCCCATCGACTTTTCCTCATACTCTGATTTTGCCTTTTCGAGTGCTTTAAAAATTGCTCAAAAGGCCAACAGCAGCATCACCTGTGTCAACATAGTCAGTTCATTATTAGATTGGCCCAATCTTTCCAACGAACAGAAAGCAAAGAACACGGAAGTCCTGGATCTGGAGGCAGAGGCAAAAGATAAATTGAAAGCATTTGTATTGGAACACAAACTGCATGGAGTTCCTGTCGAATCTGTAGTAGAAATCGGCGTTCCCCAACATGTCATTTTGGAAGTAGCCAAAAAACACAAGGCAAACCTGATTGTAATTGGCACTTATGGCGCCGGGTTTCAGGAAGGAAAATTTATAGGGTCAACAATCCAGCATGTATTGAGAAATGCGGAATGCCCGGTAATGGCCGTCAAAAAAACACTCAATGGAAACGACCTTAGGAAAATGGTTTTTGCCTCCATGTTCAATGAAGATTCCAGGCCTGCGTTCACCAAAATGAAAGCGGTTTTGAAAGATTTTCAGACCTCAGTTCATTTCCTTTTTGTAAATACCCCAAGCCATTTTGTCAATTCTGAGGTTGCAGAATCGAGGATGGATGCTTACGCCAAGGGATTTGAAGACCTTGTCATCCATAAGCATATGTATTGTCACCACGAACCGGAAAACGGGATTGTGGAATTTGCAAAAAGCAGGAACATCGGTTTTATCGGCATTGCCTCCGGAAACCGGAAAGGAATGGCAACTTATCAGGTAGGAGTGACCGATACCGTTCTTTACAAAACTGACATTGCGGTATTGAGCGTCAAAATCGAATAACAATACCGGACCACCACCTTTTGCTTCCTTGCCTCAAACCTTTGAAACAACCTTTCAAAGGTTTGTTTTTATTTAATCAGGGCATGACATCAATGACTTCTTTCTTTTGGTGCTTCCAATGGATAACCGAACTCCCCAAATTGTCCAAGCAGGAAATTACCTGTTTGATGACATTGTTAAGGGTAGAAACAGGAAATTCCAAATCACTGGATTTGAGCTCGGCATACAAATCAGAAATCCATGTTTTATATTGTTTTGAGTTTTCCGTGATCCAGTTTGGTTCTGATTCGGGGGTTTTTTCCAATTTCTTATAGGAGTTCAGTTTTTCAAGGTATTCCATGATGTAAGATTTGATTTTGCCATGTAGCGACACGACCACGCGGTCCTCCTCGTCTTCCATATCACGGATGTTGTGCATGACATCCTTGATATCTTTGGCGGCAAAAACCATTGTCCTAAGGGACAACATCAGGGAGGTAAGTTTTTGGGCTTCCCTTTCACTGAGAAATTCTTCCTGGAGCAGGATATGGTATTTGGTAATCTCGTCTTCGAGTTTTTTGATGCGGTCATACTCTTCGAGCAAATCCAATGGCTGGTACAGAATTTTTCTCCAGATGGAGTTGTTGTTTTCCTCCAAATCCCCGTTTTCCAGGACGTTCAAAATGAAATTCACCGTAGAATCATAGGCCAGCAATATTTCTTTCTCCAATGCCTCCAATGCCACAGAGGGGAGTTTTGGGCTCACGTTTTTGATGAATTTGGATAATCCCAATGGTTCATCTTTCTTGAAAAGCTTTTTGAGCAATCTTTCCAAATGGCTGATGAAAGGATAAAACAAGACTATTCCCACCGCATTGAGGAAGGTATTGAAAAGGACCAGTTCCATCAATGGATCCCTGATAGAAAATACCTTCATGGTAAACTGGAGTATCCAGTCTAAGAAAATAAACACCAAAGTACCAGTCACCAAATTGAATAGAAAATGGGAAAGTGCAAGCCTTTTCTTGTCCGCTGTCCCGCCAAAAGATCCTATGCCAAGGGTTATGGTGGTACCGATATTGGCCCCAATTACCATGGCAGCGCCTTCGGTAAGTCCTATCATGCCGGCATTCATGGTACTAAGAACAATTACTATAGCCGCAGAACTTGATTGGATCACGGCTGTAAGGACCAACCCTACAATTAGGAAAATCCAGGCGCCATAACCTTTAAAAATATCCAAATCCATCCCTTGGGCAATAGCTTCAATAGAGGATTTCATAAAATCCAGCCCTAAGAACATCAATCCAAAACCGATTGAAAAGGCTCCTATATTCTTAAGGTTTGGCCGGTTTTCGAAAATAAGAAACAGGAAGCTTCCTATTCCCAAAAAAGGAAGTGAAAATGATTCTACACTGAATTTGAAACCCAATGTAGCCACAATCCAGGCTGTGGCTGTAGTACCTAAGTTGGCCCCCAAGACGACTCCAATTGCATTTTTCAGATTTAACACACCCGCACCCAAAAATGCCAAAACCATCAAAGTCACCAAAGAACTGCTTTGCAACAAAGCCGTAACAATTGTCCCAATCAAAATTCCTTTCCATGGTGCATTCGTGAAGCGGTGAAGCATCTGCCTGAATGAATTTCCGCCAAGTGCCTTGATCGCATTTTCAAGTTGAAAAATCCCCCAAAGGAAAATCCCTATCCCCGCAAAAAATTTCCAAAAGTCAAAGTCAACATGATCCATAACCTTACAGCCTTAAACAAATATAGAAAGCAAGATTGACAATAAGAATGATTTATGACCCAGGCCGTTTTTTAAATTTTTTGATGATTCTAGGTAAATACCAAAGAAAAAAGCCTGTAAAACATAGCAGTAATAGCCCGGTAGAAGTCAGGGTACTGTAGGTGATTTTGGAAATTTCGGCATCAGATACCATCAAAAAATCAAAAATGCTTCCGTCATGGATTTTTTCAATCAAGTCCGAGTTTCTTTGGCTGACTGAAAGTATCTCTCCCGAATAGCCATCTACCTGGATCTCTGTAAAATGCCTTTTGAAGACAATCTTGGCAATCCCCTTATCTGGTCTGACATCCACCCTGTCGATCAGGTCACTTTTGCCCAGGCTGTCTCTTGCGAATGTTTGCCCGATCTCCATCATTCTCTCCAAGGGAATCCAATTTGAAGGACTCTCAACTTTCGAAGTTTGGGTTTTGGGTATCAGGCCAAATTCTTTTTTCCAAGCCAAAAGAATAGCCGTAATGCCAATGACAACAAGGAAAAACACAAGGACTATACTTATCCATTTGTGTATTCGCCTGTAGATTCTCGCTTTTCCGGCTACTTGGGAAATTTTACTCATTTACATTTATTTTCGGCGAAAATAATTAAAATCAAGACAGGTGAGTCTTATTTTTTTCAAGCGGTTTCTTGAAGGAAAGACGAAACACAGTTTCCAGAAAATTATTGGAATTTGAATACCAGCAAGACCTCAAAATTCTGCGATTATTCTTCCGATATTATTAATTTCAGAACATTAAAAGGAACTCATTTTGTTAGAAAATTCACCCTGTAAAATCCTTTTGGTTAATATTTAATCAGAAAAGTTTATGGGCGACAAGAATAAAAAAACTATTCAGGGCCTATACCTCTTTGTTTCATTTTCGTAGAAATCAAAAAAAGCAAATTTTGAAAAAGGCAGTCTTTATTTTTCTTATTCTCAGTTTTTTGACTGTAAATGCAGAAGCGCAGGTCAGCTCTCACAAGATAGGGCTGGAAAGTCAATACGGATGGATAATTGCCCATAATCCTGAACTCCAGGACCTGGCTTCCAGCCGACCCATTTCTCTAAATCTATCTTCCCAATGGATGAGAACAACCCGTAAAAACTGGGAAGCCTGCAATTGCTTTCATTATTTGGGGCTGAATCTATCAGTCGTAGATTTTCAAAATCCCGAAGAGTTAGGGCAAGCCTGGAATCTTTCAGGTAATTTTGAACCATACCTTTTCCGAACTGACAGGTGGTCGGCGAGTCTTTCTACGGGAATGGGGGTAAGCTACCTTACCCGGATTTATGACCCTATCGAAAATCCAAGGAATACCTTCTTTAGTGCTCCGATCAGTTTTTTACTTTTTATTGCGCCAAAACTTTCCTTTGAACTTAGCCATCATTGGGAATTGCAGGCCTCATTTTCATATAACCACATTTCCAATGGGGGACAAAGTCAGCCAAATCGGGGGATGAACTATCCGATGCTGGGATTGGGAGTTGTTCATTACACCCGAAAAGCCGATTTACCGAGCTATGAAAAAAGCCCTCTCTCGAACAAATGGTCTATTTATGCAGACTTAGGATTCAACACACGGGACTCTGACAATGGAAACCGTCAACCAAACTTTACCCTTGCTGGAGGTACTTACCGTAAATTTACTGGAATAATAGGCTTGGGAGGAGGAATTGAGATCGCTAAGGACTTTTCACTGCCAATCCAAGAAAGCGGAATAGAGGCTGTGATTCCAGGAATCTTTTTGGAGAATCATTTCCTATTTGGAAAATTTGATTTCAGTCAACGCATGGTCAAGTACATGTCCAAACCAATGGGTTATCAAGAGGATAGGGAGTTTTACCAGCGGTATACATTGAATTACATGACGGGAAAAAATATCCGAATTGGAGCCGGACTTAAGGCCCATGGGCATATAGCTGACTATATGGATTTTAGAGTTGGTTGGGTTTTTTAAAAAACTTGTTCTTTTGAATAAAAGAACAAGGCCTATAATCTCCCAATTCAATGAAACACAACCTTGGCAAGTTTCATCGCTACCGCAAATTCCATCCTGTTGAGGTCCAGTTCATACCCTTCCTGTTCCAAAATCCTTATCAGAGATTCCGTGGCCACATTGCCCACAAGGTCATCTTTGGCCATGGGGCAGCCTCCAAATCCCAATACCGCACTGTCAAACCGCAAACATCCGGCTTTCAATGCCGCTGTGATTTTGGATGAAAGCTGTTCGGGATGGGTATGTAAATGCATCCCAAACTCAATTTTAGGATAGGAATGAGAACTGATCGCATACAGTTCTGAGATCAGTGTCGGCTCCGCAGTACCGACGGTATCGGCAAAAGAGATGATTTTGATACCCATTTGATCCAAATTCCTGACAAATTCTGCTACCAAATCAGGGGAGTAAGCATCGCCGTAAGGATTTCCAAAACCCATACTGAGGTAGGTGACCAAGGTTTTGCCTTTGGTTTCACAGAGATTTTGGATTTCTTCTACCGCTTCCAAAGCTTCAGAAATTGACTTGTTGATATTGCGCTGTTGGAAAGTCTCTGAAAGGGAAAGGGGAAAACCCAGGTAATCGATTTCTTCAAAATGGGAAGCGTCTTCCGCTCCCCTAACGTTTGCAACGATGGCAAGAAGTTTGGATTTGGTTCCAAATAGGTCAAGCTGCTCCAAAACATCTGCCGTATCTCTCATTTGGGGTATAGCTTTAGGGCTGACAAAGCTTCCAAAGTCAATGGTATCAAACCCCACCTGTAGCAGTTGGTTGATATAAGCAGCTTTAATAGAAGTATCTATGAACTCCGCCCGGCCCTGCATGGCATCACGGGGACATTCTACTAATTTGATCATGCCACGAATGTAGCAAAATCCCTCAAAAGACTTCTTTGGCTATTTTATAAGTGGCGTCAGCTTTACTCATGGTGTAATAATGCAATACTTCCACGCCGTTTGCTACCAGTTCTTTGCTTTGCTGAATAGCCCATGCTATGCCTACTTCTTTGACTTCGGTATTTGTTTTACACTTATCCAGTTCATCCATCAGGGCATCAGGCATATCAAGGAAAAAAGTCCTTGGCAACATTCCGATCTGCCCCAAAGTGGTGATCGGCTTTAACCCCGGAATGATAGGAACGGTGATTCCCAAGGCCCTCACATTCTTCACAAAATCAAAATATTTTTGGTTGTCAAAAAACATTTGGGTAACTATATATTCGGCACCGGCATCTATTTTTTCCTTCAGATGCTTCAAGTCAAATTTCATATTGGGAGCCTCAAAGTGCTTTTCAGGATACCCTCCTACCCCTACACAAAAATCAGTATGGAAACCGGTTTCTGTCTCTTCATGCAAATACCGTCCATGGTTCATCCCCACGATCTGCTTGACCAGATCCTTGGTAAATTCATGTCCATTGGGCTCAGGCCTGAATGTTCCCTCGTTTTTTGGGGCATCACCTCTCAGAGCCAACACATTCTGAACACCAATAAAATTGAGATCAATGAGGGCGTTTTCAGTTTCCTCTTTGGTAAACCCTCCACAAAGCAAATGGGGTACGGCATCTACTTTGAATCTATTCATCAAGGCTGCACAAATCCCGACGGTACCCGGACGCTTTTTGGTACTTACTTTTTCCAAAAGCCCGTTGGGATGCTTTTTATAAATAAACTCTTCCCTATGATAAGTCACATCCACAAAAGGTGGCTTGAATTCCATCAATGGCTCTATCCCTATACAAAGTTCATTTAAACTCTGTCCCTTCAATGGGGGTAAAATTTCAAAAGAAAACAGGGTTTTTTTCGCCTGTTCTATATGTTCAGTGATTTTCATGTAGTTTTTTCTTGAACTTGTAACAATGGTGAGTAAGCTAAGTTTGGTGATAACCATCTTTCAGCCTGCCCCTTACTGACTCCTTTTCGTTTGCCATAATCTTCCACCTGATCTTCCCCTATTTTGCCCAGACCAAAATACTTGCTTTCAGGATGACCAAAGTAAAAACCACTTACTGAGGATGTCGGATACATCGCATAACTATCGGTTAGGGTAATTCCGATACTTTTCTCCACCTGCATCAAATCAAAAAGCGTCTTTTTCTCGGAATGTTCAGGACAAGCAGGATATCCCGGTGCCGGTCGGATTCCTTGATATTCTTCCTTGATCAATGCTTCGTTTTCCAATATTTCTGACTTGGCATAGCCCCAAAGCTCTTTTCGGACGAGTTCATGCAGATACTCAGCACCTGCTTCTGCAAGCCGGTCTGCCAACGCCTTGAGCATGATGTCATGGTAATCATCGTGGTTTTTTTGGAATTCCTCCAGTTTGGATTCAATTCCCCAACCGGCAGTCACCGCAAATCCGCCCATATAATCTGTTTTGGAAGGATGGATATAATCCACCAAAGACCTGTTGGGAACACCTTTCCCCTTTTTGCCCTGCTGACGAAGGAAATGGAAGTTGAAGCCGGTCTCAATTCCTTTGGAAAGGACAGCTACATCTTCCCCATTTCTTTTGACAGGAAACAAATTCACTATTGCTTTGGCCTGCAGCCATTTTTCAGCAATCACCTGATCGAGCATCTTGTTGGCTTCATCAAATAGTTTTTTCGCCTCATTTCCCACTACCTCATCATCAAAGATTTTGGGATACCTTCCTGTCAGCATCCAAGTGCTGAAAAACGGCGTCCAATCAATGTATTTTCTCAAAACCGACAAATCAAGATCATGGAAAACCGTTTCTCCCAATTTAGCCGGAACCTCAGGTTCATAATGCTCCCAATCGATATAAACCGGATTGGCTTTGGCTTCCTCATAAGTAACAAGCTGTTTCACCTGTTGCTTTGCCTCATGCTCAACCCGCAACTGCCTATAGGTTTCCTTGATCTGTTTGTGATAAGCTGTCTTGGTCTCTTCATTGATGGATTCTCCTGCAATCGGAACCGACTTGGAAGCGTCAGTCACATGGATGACGATCCCGCTGTAGACTGGATCAATTTTCACCGCAGTGTGGATTCTTGAAGTCGTAGCACCTCCGATCAACAATGGAATCTGCATTCCCTGACGCTCCATTTCGGAGGCCACATAGACCATTTCGTCCAGGGAAGGCGTGATCAGACCGCTCAATCCAATAATATCAACTTTATTTTTAATGGCCTCATCGATGATTTTCTGTGCGTCTACCATCACACCAAGGTCGATAATCTGATAGCTGTTGCAAGCCAAAACCACCCCGACAATGTTTTTTCCGATATCGTGAACGTCCCCTTTGACAGTAGCCAAGAGGATTTTTTTGATGCTGCTTTGCTCGGCATTGTAATCCAAATCCCCGATTTTGGGCATAAATGGCTCCAAATAAGCAACGGCTTTTTTCATCACCCTTGCAGATTTCACTACTTGGGGAAGGAACATTTTGCCCTCACCAAATAAATCCCCGACCACATTCATCCCGTCCATCAGAGGCCCTTCGATGACTTTGAGTGGGTTTTGGTATTTCAACCTAGCCTCTTCCGTATCTTCAATGACAAAGTCAATAATACCTTTGACCAATGCATGCTCTATCCTTTTTTCAACAGGAAATTCCCTCCAGGCTTCATTGACAATTTCTTTCTTTCCGGAAGCTTTTACAGTTTCTGCAAAAGCAAGCAATTGCTCGGTAGCATCTTCAGACCTATCAAAAAGGACATCTTCGACTCTTTGAAGCAAATCTTTTGGAATATCGTCATAGACCTCAAGCATGGTTGGATTCACAATTCCCATATCCATCCCGTGACGAATGGCGTGGTAGAGGAAAGCGGCGTGCATGGCTTCCCTCACAGGATCATTGCCTCTGAAAGAAAAACTCACATTGCTTACACCGCCACTGACTTTGGCTCCCGGAAGATTTTGTTTGATCCATTGGGTGGCATGAAAAAAGTCAAGGGCGTTTTTCCTATGCTCGTCCATTCCGGTTGCAACAGGAAAGATATTCGGATCAAAAATGATGTCCTGAGGGTTGAATCTGACAATATTGACCAAAATATCATAGCTCCTCTTGCAAATATCTATCCGGCGCTGATAAGTATCGGCCTGACCTTTTTCATCAAAAGCCATGACCACCACCGCCGCACCAAATTTTTTGATGGTCTTGGCCTGATTGATAAATTCGGTTTCGCCATTCTTTAAACTGATCGAATTGACAATTCCTTTTCCTTGAATGCATTTGAGTCCGGCAAGAATTATCTCCCAACGTGAACTGTCGATCATGATCGGAATCCTGCTGATTTCCGGTTCGGAAGCAATAAGGTTAAGAAACTTTTTCATAGCCACCACACCGTCAAGCATGCCTTCATCCATGCAGACGTCCAATACCTGTGCGCCGCCTCTGACTTGATCCAATGCAATTCCAAGCGCTTCATCGTATTGGCCATTGAGAATCAGTCTGGCAAATTTCTTTGACCCGGTGATATTTGTTCTTTCACCGACATTGACAAAATTGATTTCAGGAGTGAAAACCAACGGTTCCAGACCTGACAATTTCATGGCATTATATTTTTGAATTTTACTCATTTTCTGCTGTGACAATTTCAACCTTACGTGGGGCGTATTTTTCAGCCGCTTTGGCTATGGCAGCAATATGTTCGGGTGTCGTTCCGCAACAACCTCCCAAAATATTGACGTACCCTTCTTTCAAAAACTCCTCGATCTGCCCTGCCATTTCACTTGCCCCTTGATCGTATTGACCAAATTCATTTGGCAAACCGGCATTGGGATAGGCAGAAACCAGAAATGGCGCATTGTCAGCCATAACTTTGAGGTAAGGTCTGAGCTCCTTGGCTCCAAGTGCACAATTCAATCCTACACTGAAAAGCGGAACATGGGAAACTGAAATCAAAAATGCTTCCGTCGTCTGTCCTGAAAGCGTCCTTCCTGAGGCATCAGTTATGGTTCCTGAGATCATGATGGGAATGCCACCTTCCTCAGGATTCAACGGGATATTTCTTTCTTCAAAGACTTCCTGAATGGCGAAAAGAGCGGCTTTTGCATTGAGGGTATCAAAAATAGTTTCTACCAAAAGAATGTCTGATCCACCATCCAGCAATCCCCTTACCTGTTCTTTGTAAGCTTCAGACAACTGGTCAAACGTGATTGCCCGGTATCCCGGATCATTGACATCAGGAGAAAGAGATGCTGTTTTATTGGTCGGCCCCAATGCACCTGCCACAAAACGTGGTTTGTCCGGGTTTTTGGCGGTGAATTCATCAGCCACTTCGCGGGCAATTTTTGCAGATTGGAAATTGATCTCATAGGCTAAGTGCTGCAAACCATAATCTTCCTGTGCTATGGATGTCCCGCTAAATGTGTTGGTTTCAATGATGTCGGCCCCAACTTCCAAGTAAGCAGCATGGATAGATTTGATAACATCCGGTCTCGAAAGTGAGAGCAGGTCATTGTTACCCTTCAATGGTTTGGGGTGATTTGCAAGTTCGGGTGTTCTAAAATCCTCCTCATTCAGCTTAAAACGCTGAATCATCGTGCCCATGGCACCATCAAGGATAAGGATTTTTTTCTTGGCTAAGGAGAGTAATAACGCGGTTCTGTTCATGAATATGGAGTATCAAAAACTTATGCGAGCAAGAACCGGAAAAAAGACTTTATTTTTTCCGCTCATCTTCTTCCGGCTTCTCCGGAATAGGAATTAGCACCTTGTTTATTCAGGTTGCCAAGACGTCATGGGGCCTTTCCCTCGGTCTTTCTCGATAAGCTGTTCAAATTTAAAAGCAATTCTTGGATTTTGTATTTTTTTATGGAGATTCTTTAATGGAATAGGTATATTTCTCACATTCCAAAATTCAGACCAGATTACATTTCAAGAATTAATCACAAAACCTTAACCTCCTTTCCTACTATCTTATGGAATTCAAAGCCATTCACCCCAGATCTGTTTCTTTCCTAATGCTTCTTTTTATGCTGTTTTTTGCTGTTTCATGCAATTCCCCGGAAGTTCAACCTCAGCAACAATCCGAAGTAATTTGGGATGCTGAGCAAAAACTCAAAGACTTGGGCATAATCTTGCCGGAGGCAAGTTCTCCTGTGGCCAATTATGTCAATGCGGTTAGAAGCGGCAACCTTCTTTTTCTTGCCGGAAAAGGTCCGGGCTTACCGGATGGCACTTTTATAACAGGAAAAGTAGGCCAAGACCTGACTATAGAGGAGGGAAAAGAAGCCGCCCGTATGGTGGCAATCAACCAACTCGCTGTTCTAAAAGCTGAATTGGGAGATTTAAACAAAGTCAAAAGGATCGTAAAAGTTTTGGGTATGGTGAATTGCAATTCCGATTTTACCCATCAGCCACAGGTCATCAATGGATTTTCCGACTTGATGGTGGAAGTTTTTGGCGAAAAAGGAAAACATGCAAGATCCGCTGTCGGCATGAATGCCTTGCCAATGAACATTGCTGTAGAAGTGGAATTGATAGTGGAGATTGAAGACAATTAATGTTTGATCCCTACACTCAACTGAAAGTAGGGATTGGACATGTAGCTTGCCATAGGCAGGTCAAGCAGTTTGTAATTGGCCAACGGAATTTCATAACCCCCATTTATTCCAAACATAATTTTGGAGGAGTGGTTTTGTGAAAAAGGAACCCCGTAAGCAATAAAAACTTCCGGTTTGGCCATCAAGCCACCCTTGCGCAAAAATGCATCATGAAGAGGCTCTTCAAATAATCTTGGAAAATCCGGCTTATCATTACTGATGAGACTGTAACGGATATTGCCATAACCGAGTCCCCCTGTTCCGCCCAATTCAAGATTTTTTCTTTCAAAAAATTTCAGGCCTACATTTCCATAAATACGCAGGCTATTTAAGGTATGGCTTCTAGATTCATCTGCCTCACCCGAAAGTCCAAGATTGTAAAAATCAAGTCCATAAAGAAGTCCCCGGCTTTCTCCCAATACCTTCAAACCGATGTTGTTTGGTCTTCCTTTGAATGGGGCAAGCCCATTTGCAACAAGAACTTCATTGAATCCATCTGGTTTGGTAAAATGAAACCCATAAACAAAATGGCCACCGATAGCGGCATCTTTATAAAAAAAGTTATGGTCAGGAATGGTAATACCCGCTCCCATTCTGATAAATGCCCCACTTTGGGCGCTGTTAAATCTGATACCATTCAGTTTCCAGGAATCTTCAAAAGGGCTAAAGGAATATCCAAATCTTGCCATGAGCTCAATCGCTTCTTCTCTTCCGGGGATCGGCACATCATAACTCATCTGAAACCCGATTTCAGTCAAGAACCCTGTCATATTCAAAGATCCTTTGTGAAGGTTGCCATCTCTAAGGATAAAACCATGCTCAGGATTTTCAAAAAAGGTTTCGAGATTTTGAGCGGGATTTTCCTTCAACATCTGGAAATTGAGAAATCCTGTCCCCACAGACATGTAATGAATCAATTGAAAATTTCCTTCTTCAGTAAAGGCAAATCCGACATTCAAATAAAATCTGGTACTATGGTAATCAATAACATATCCATCAAAATTGGATCTTGGCCCACTGTTTTGAAAAAGCTCCAATCCCAGGATAAAGTCATTGAACCTAGTCAGATATCCAAAACTCAGGTTGGAATAGCTGTTTCTCATCTGGGAAAGACCTTTGTTGGCGAGCATTTGGTTAAACTCCCTTAGGTTTGCCCCTGTTTTGCCATAGGTCATATACATGGTAGTCCTATTGGACTTCGGGGACTGGGAAAAAGCAGAAAATACAAAAGATAGCGAAAGCAGCAGTACCAAGAAAAACCTCATACTAATTAGTTTGCCTCCAAAATTAAAATGAAAGCGGTAATCGCTAACTCCCTTTTTCAATTTTATGGTTTAAGGTATTTGAGTATTTTGGTATAAAGATTATCAGGGTTAAACGGCTTGCTGATGTAATCATCCATTCCCACTTTATCCAATTGTTCTTTCACTTCGATCAACGATGAAGCAGTCAATGCAATTATGGGAACGCTCTTCTTTTTTTGATCGTCCATGGTTCGGATAAATTCAGCAACTTGGAAACCATCCTTTTCAGGCATCTGCAAGTCAAGCAAAATAAGGTTAAAATCCTGTTTGAGGTATGCCTCAATGGCTTCATTTCCGTCGTTTGAAATCACTACATTTTTTACCCCCCATTTATGGAGAAATTTTTTGATCATGATCTGGTTTACCAGGTTATCCTCTGCTACCAAAATACTTGCATCCTCCATGAACTTTAATCCATCCGAATGGTCATTCTGTGATAGGATTGCCTTCGTTTGGGGTTTTTCAAATATTGCAGTAAAAGTAAATCTTGTTCCTCCTTCTTCTCTTTGGTAGGCTTTGATCTCCGCTCCAAATAGCTGAACCAATCTTTTGACAATGGCAAGTCCAAGACCTGTTCCACCATATTTTCTTGTTGTGGCGGCACTTGCCTGGGTAAATGCCTCAAAAACCAAGTCAAGCTTGTCTTTTGGAATGCCGATACCCGAATCTTCGAAGTCAAACCGAATCGCAATTTTTCGGTCGTCTTCATTTTCATTGGTAAGCTTTATTTTGATAAACCCCTTTTCGGTGAATTTTACAGCATTGGAAACCAGATTATTCACTATTTGACCCAACCTTACAGGGTCTCCAATAAGGTTTTGAGGGAGGGAAGGGTCCGCTTCAAATACCACATTGAGTGCTTTTTCCCTTGCCTGATAAGAATAGGAATGAAGGATTCTGTTAAAAACATTGTTCAGTTCAAAATTGACTTTTTCAAGTTCTACTTTCCCTGAGTCAATTTTGCTGTAATCCAAAATATCATTGATCAATCCCAACAAGTTTTCTGCTGAAAACTGCAATGTTTTCAAATTCTCAAGCTGGTCAGGGCGCGGGTCATCTTCGATCAGAAGGTGTGCCATTCCGATCACCGCATTCATCGGTGTCCTGATCTCATGGCTCATGATGGACAGGAATTGAGACTTAATGGTGGAAGCCTGTTCTGCTTTTTCTTTGGCATGGAAAAGCTCTTTTTGGGCTTCTTTGAGCTTTGTAATATCCCTTGCAATTCCAGTATAATACATTTTTTTCCCTTCCTCATCAGTCACCAACTTACCATTGGAACTGAATACCCTGTAATCTCCGGCCTGGTGTCTAAGCCGGAACTCGAGATATTGGTTTTCCCTAAAAAAATTCGGCTCTGATTTGCTTCTTTCAGCGAATACAAAAAGGTCATCCGGATGTAAAAAATCCGTCAGTCTTTTCCGCATTACCTCTTCGGAAGGATAGCCTAAAAATTGCTTTACATTTGGAGAGATGTAAGTCAGGGTCATTTCCAAATCGAGTGAGAAAATTATCTCAGTGGACTCTTCTACAAGTTTCCTGTATTTTTCTTCATTTTTTCTGAGGTTTTCTTTGGCTTGATGCTCCTCATTGATATCCCTCAAAATCCCAAGGGCATACTCGATCTCTCCTCCGTACATGATCGGTCGGACGGTGATCTCATATACACGGCGACGGAATACTAAATGCTTTTGAATAATCTCATTTTTGAGCAATGCCCTGGTGACAATGGGCTGGATTTCGTTGAGATTGCCGGGATGGACTTCTGCGAGTGTTTTTCCCTCAAAATCAGAGGCAGTCATACCCCAGTCGGCAAAATTAGTTCCCTGTGCAACTATGTATCTGAGATCCCTATCAATCAAAAAGATGCTTGTCCCAGGAATATTGGAAGCCAAAACCCGGTATCTTTCCTGACTGCGAAGGATCTCTTCACGGTTGTTTTTCCTTTCCGTGATATCCTGAAGGATACCTTCATGGACAAAAATCCTTCCTTCGGAATCATAAACTTCTCTCGTTCTGTCCTCCACCCAACGGTAAGATCCATCACCTTTTCTGATTCTGTATTCTCCCGAGTAAGCAGGTATACCGTTTTCATTCTCTTTGGCATAATGGTAATCCAAAAGCCGGATGACATCATCGGGGTGTATCAAATCCAGAATGCTGGTTTTTGAGTTGACCAGCTTTGAAGAATTATAACCGAATTGCCTGATGTTTTCAGTTATATAGAGGATTCTGAAATTTTCATTTGGGTCCACTGTAAACAATACGGCAGGACTGTTTTCAACGATCATCTGGGCCTTTCTGGCAATGGCTTCCTGTCTGACCTGAAGAGATAAGTTCCGGATCACAAATGAATATCCGATTTTCTCTTTTTCATCATTTAAAAAATGTTGGACAGAGACTTCATAAGGATCTACAACTCCGGTCCTAAGTCGGAGCTGCATCTGTTTGGTTATACCCTCATTGGATTTCAGGCTATTTAAAAACCTCTCCAAGGTATTGGAGTCCTCGAAAATAAACTCAAAAAGGTCAGTTATTTTCCCTTGGAAGTTTTCATTTTCTCCGATTTTACACTCTTTTAAGCCCGCTTTGTTGATGTAAATAATTTTGAGTGAACCGTCTGTCACTACAATAGGGTCATCCACTTGGGTCAGAATCTGGGACTGAAGTTTCAGATAGTTTTCCGCATCTTTTTTGTGGGTAATGTCAGAACAATACCCAAAAACCTCAACGTCTTCACTATTCTCTATTTCCCTTACCTGGATGGTGAAACTTATAAATTTCTCTTTTCCCTCAGTTGTGAATATGCTGAACTCTCCGTATGTGGTGCTTTTGGTATTGACAGCTAATTTCAATCTTTCAAGAAATTCTCTCCGATCCCCTTTTTTAATTTTTTTCAAAAATCCTGCTAAATCGGAGGAATAAATATTCTCATCCAATTCGAATATTCTTTTCAACCCTGAAGAATAAAATATTCTCCTCTTGGTATTGCTGAATCTCCAAGAGCCGGATTTTGCCAATATCTCTGTAGAGGCTAGAAGCTTTTCATTTCTTTCCAGTCTCTTTTTGATCGCTCTATTGATAAAACTTCCCGCATAGACGTCTCCAAGCTGCCTGAGGACATATTCATCTTTTTCGTGCCATGCCCTTTTCTCATGGACGGCATCCAATCCAAAAAATCCAATCAGTTTGTTTTCAGAAAAAATCGGAATCAGGACAAAAGATTTTATACCCTGTTGCTGGTATATTTCTTTTTCTGCTTCAAATTTTTCGGGCATAAGATCTACATCCGGTACCACCAAAATCTCCCCTTTTCTAAGAGATTCGATAGTAAGATTCTCGGCTGTGATCGGCAGATTTTTTAGGTATTGAATCTGGGGTTCAATTCCCACAGCAGTCCACTCGTAGACATTTTCAATTTCCTGGAGGTCATCATGGACAATAAAAATATATGCCCTGTCAGCTTTTTCAAATTCACCCAACATTTTCAAAGACAATTTGAAAACCTGGTCAACCTGATTATAACCTGCATTGACAAACTTAGCTGAAATTCTATTGATCAGATTCTCAAGCTCATATCTTTTTTGAAGTGATTTTTTGGCTTTCCAATAAGCCGTTATATCTCTTGCACTGAAAAGGATTCCGTTGATATTGGGATCATCCAGTAAATTTCTACTGTAGCTTTCAATATAAACCTTCTTTCCATCAGGGATATTGATCCAAAAATTGATGTTTATTTCAGATTTTGAGGTAAAAATCTGATCCAATTCTCCCTCATCTATTTTTATAATTCCTTCCGAAATAAAATCTCTGAAAGATTTTCCGATAATTCTTGATGGGTCAACACCCAATTTATCGATAACAGCTGCACTTATAAACTTATACTTTCCCTCCCCATCCAAAATCGCAACCATATCATGGCTATGTCGCAAGACACTGGAAACAAAATTAAGGTCATTGATGATCGTATTTTGCTCCAAATATGATCCTTCGCCAGGAAATCCCTCCAATCTATTCTCTGGTTTCTTTCCAATAGCAGCACAAAACCGCTGATTATGATCCCCGAATATCTTTCTGAATTCCCAATTGTAATCCAAAGCGATTCCTTCCACACTTATCAGAGGAGAAAAATAGACTCCATCGGCTAATTCGCCTTTTGAAAAAAAACCATGGACAAGATTTTTTATTTCTTCAGTACAAAAAATTTCTTCCCAACTTGAAGTAGGCACAAAGAAGTTTTTCTTGAAGTAATCATTCAAAAAAATGTCATTTCCTTCAGAAAAAACAACAACAGGCTCCTGTATTTGATTAAAAAAACCTAAAATATCTAATTTTTTGACTACACTCATGAATCAGGGATAGAATGCCAGCTCAATTTGAAATGATAGCTTCTGCTTGGGTAACCGGGGATTAAATTAATCCATTTATAAGTCGAAGTTTAATCAATTTAATAACAAAATCAACCAAATTGTTCAAATTAAAATTTTCTTAAATCCAGTCTTAACTCAGTTGTCCCGGCAATGAATAATCGATATTGAATTTTGAAACAGTAAAATGATCACCTCAGGAATATCATTAAAGGTTAAGCTTTCAAATACCAAAATTCAAATCAGAATGAAGTTGAAGGAAATTGGAAGTTCAAATAAAAAAACATTAAAATATTAGTCTTGATTTTCATCAAAAGAAATGTTTTATAAAAAATAAAAAAATGACAGATGGAGAAAAAATTACATTATACTTATATTGAATATTGAAATTTCAATTTATTGATCAAAAAAATACCCAGTATTGGTTATTTTTTTAAGGTTTTTAATTTTCTAAGTTTGAATATCTATTGGAGGTTCTCTGATAAGTGTTTAAGTTCAAAAAAGGGTTTAACCCAAAACAAAAATCCCCGGTTTTACCGGGGATTTTTTTTATCCAGATATTTAAAATGGATTAGTTTGTTGCAGTAGAATCAACAGCTGTAGTATCTACAGGAGCTTCTTCAACAACTTCAGGAGCAACTTCTTCAACTGGAGTTTCAACTACTTCTACTTCTTCAGTTGTTTTGTTGCCGCAAGAAGCCATAAAAGCAGAAGCAGCGATCATCATTGCAAAGATTGTCTTTTTCATAGTGTTTGTTTGTTTAATGTCCTTTTGAGACGGTTTGTTTGATTTTTATTTTAATTTTTTAATTGATCCTTTAGCTAGTATTTGATATCCCCTAAGTTTAAATTAATCCTAGGAACGTAATTAATCCTTTAAATGCAAAACACTATTTTGCAACTTCAAGAAGAATATTTCAAATGCCTGTATTATTTTGGGGTTAGCGCAATTCAATTTACTTTTTAAATTGCTTTAATCGTTGGGTGTAATCAAGTCCAATCAGGGTGCATTCGTATTCAATGTATGTTTGAATATTGAAGTGATTGGGAAAAATATATTTATTGTGCCTGCGACAGACTTAATTTCAATTGAAGGAATCTCCAAAACAGAATATAGTGCCCTTTTAAAAGGTTGAATTAATTCAATTTTTTCGATTTTGGAAATTTTATTACCCGATGGGTATTGGAGAATGTTTGGAAGTTCGATGAATTTAAAATCGGCTTCAGAAACAAATTCCCCTGCATAGATTATATCAGCTTTGTTTTGGAAACTGTCAACTATGGCTAAAAAAGAAAAAAATACAGCCATGGAGCAGACAAAAAGTCTGATGCCATTAGATAAACCATATTTTAACCTTGATTTCATTCTGCAAAATTAAATAATTTTTTATTATTCCTAGCCTTTTTTTTCAACTGGATCAATTATTCCTTATTTTTTTGATAAATAATCAACAGAATTACAAGATGATTGCGATTAATAAAATATCAACATTTGGAATAATTAAATGTGTTTAAATTTATATATCTGTATAAAATTGAAATATTATACTTATTTTAATAACTTTTTCAAAATTAAATTTCTTTTAACTTCATCCAAAAAATTTTTTTAAAACTTAAAAATACCCCAGGCAAAAAAATAAATCCCGAACTTTAAAATCCAATAGAAAAGAAAAATGGATAAAAAATTAAGGATTGTTTTCATGGGAACCCCAGAATTTGCGGTTCCTTCTTTGGAAATTTTGGTGAAAAATGGTTGGAATGTGGTGGCGGTAGTGACTGCGCCTGACAGACCCCAAGGACGAGGGCAAAAATTAATCCCTTCACCGGTGAAGGTGGCTGCTTTGGGCTGTAATATTCCTGTCTTGCAGCCAACCAATCTCAAATCGGAAAATTTTATTGAAGAGTTGAGAAATTTAAAAGCGGATCTGCAAATAGTGGTGGCATTCAGAATGCTGCCCGAAGTGGTATGGAATATGCCGCCCCGAGGGACATTCAACCTCCATGCGTCTTTGCTTCCAAACTATAGAGGAGCAGCCCCCATAAACTGGGCTATTATCAAAGGAGAAAAAGAGACAGGTTTGACCACTTTTTTCCTTAAACATGAAATTGATACAGGAAGCATCATTTTTCAGGAAAAGGAGCCCATAAATGCTGAGGACAATATTGGGACTTTGTACGAAAGACTTATGAATAAAGGAGCCCAGCTGGTTTTGAAAACGACAGAGGCAATCGAAAACAACAATGTTGTAACCTTGCCCCAAAATGAAGCACTTGCAATCCACCATGCTCCAAAAATCTTTAAGGAAACCTGCGAAATTGACTGGAAAAAACCCGTTACCGACATACACAACCTCATCAGAGGGCTTTCTCCTTATCCCGGAGCTTGGACAATTTTGGATGGAAAGACCTGTAAAATATACAAGAGTGAAATTTCCGATAAAAATCCAGAAGGATTGCTTCCCGGAGAATACAGATCAGATGGTAAAAAAGAGCTTCTCTTCCAGACAGGAAATGGAACGTTGAAAATTCTGGAACTTCAGATGGAAGGTAAGAAGAAGCTTGTTATTGAAGAATTTTTGAGAGGTTATAAGCTTCTCTAGCCAATCCAATAAGTGAAATTCCATAAGAATCTCCACTTAGCGAATCTACCCGCAGGAATACGGTTCTAACCTTGTCTTTCTGCCACAAAAGAAATAAATTGTATTTCCATAATCCTTCAAAAAGATGAAAAGAAATATCCTGTTTTTCTCCGCGCTTGCATTCTTATTGACAACTTTTTCGGTCAATGCCCAATTTATAAACCGGATTAAAAATGCTGCTGAAAGGGGCGTGAGTAAAGCTATCGAAAAGAAAGTCGAAAGTGAAATGGAAAAAGTGGCAAGACGGAAGCTGGACAAAATGTTTAAGGATGTGTATGGAACCGATAATCCTGATTCCCTTCCCGGGGTGGACATCGAAAAAATGATGTCGTCGATATATAATGACTTAGAAGTAGATGAGTCTTATGGTTTTGAGGGATTTGCAATTTTAGAAATCACCGGCGAAGATGCCAAAGGAAAGCAAAATGAACCCATTCACCTGACGTCTTTTTACTCCAAAGATCCTAAAATCACAGCAATGAAATTTACCGACTCGGAAAAAAAAGAAGACGGTACTTATGTCCTTATTTATGACTTTAACAGAAATGTCGGAATCACTTTGCTTGAAAATGAGGGAGAAAAAATGAGAATGACTTTTGAATACGACTACGCAGCTATGAGTCAAACAGACTCGCCGGACGGAGCCGAAAGTTCAGAAAATGAGGAAGTGACATTCAAAAAAACCGGGAATTCGAAAATAATCTCAGGCCATGAATGTGAGGAGTATTTTTTGGAAACCTCGGAAAACAAAACCCTCTATTGGGTGACAAAAACTTCTATCACAGGACAAACCCCATTCTGGAGCCAAAACAACCCATTTTTGACAGCCCGGATGAAAGACCAAAATCCTGATCTTTTTAATAATCTCCCTGCAGGGAACCTGCTGGAAGCCCATGTGGTCAGCAAAATTGACAAAAGCACTATGGACATGGTCACTATTGAACTACAGGAAAACAGCAAACAGGTATTTTTGATGACAGATTATCCAAGTATTGCCAAATCGACGAAATAAACCCTGAAATACACGTTACAATTTTTTGATATGATTCTATAAACAAAGAAAAGTGGGACTAGACTACCCATTCTTTTCACACAAGATTTCCTGAATGGATAAACCTTGGTAACTTAGCCCAAATCTTAAAAAACATTGAAAATATCCATCATCGTTGCCAAGTCATTGAATAATGTCATAGGCAAAGACAACCAATTGATATGGCGTCTGTCAGCTGATTTACAGCTTTTCAAAACCCATACTTCAGGCCACCACATTATCATGGGCCGAAAAACTTTTGAATCAATAGGGAAACCACTTCCCAACCGCACATCTATTGTGATCAGCAGAAACCCTAATTTCAGCGTACCTGAAGGCCATTTTATTTCTCATTCTTTGGAAGAGGCCATCCAAATCTGCATAGGGAAAAAATTAGATCAGGTATTTATCATTGGGGGGGCTGAAATTTACAGTCAGGCTATTGCCATTGCCGATGAATTATTGGTGACTGAAGTTAATGCCATTCTGGAAGGTGATGTGTTTTTCCCCGAAATCGATAAGAATGAATGGACTGTAATTTCTTCCCATTCTTATAAAAAAGATGAGAAAAACCAATTCGACTTTGATTTTGTAGTGTATAAAAGAAACTCAAAATGACAAAATATAAAGAAGTCAGTGCCGAAATTATTTCCATTGGTGATGAGCTACTTTATGGTCAGATTACTGACACCAACAGTCAATGGATCAGTCAGGAGCTAGACAAAATCGGGGTGCGCGTCGTCCATAGAAGTACCATTGGAGACAGCCGGGAATCCATTCTGGCAAGCTTTGAAGCCGCCGAAAAAAGAGCAGATATCATTTTGATGACAGGAGGTCTGGGACCTACCAATGATGACCTTACCAAACCGCTTTTGGCAGAATATTTTGGATGTGGGATAGAATTGGTGCCGGAAGCTTTGGAAGCTGTAAGGACTTTTTTTGAAAAAAGAGGAAGAGAATTGACCGACTTGAATAGAATGCAGGCTCATTTGCCCACCAAATGTGTTTATGTGCCCAATGAATTGGGAACTGCACCTGGAATGTGGTTTGAAGAGAACGGAAAAAAATGGATGTCGATGCCGGGAGTGCCACATGAAATGAAAAACCTCATGTTGCAACATGTCATTCCAAAAATCAAATCTCAGTTTACCCTTCCAAATATTTACCACAAAGTCATAAAAACAGTCGGGATTGGTGAAAGCTGGCTAGCTGACTTGATAAAAGATTGGGAAAAAAATCTCCCTTCTCATATCAAACTCGCTTACCTGCCCTCTTTGGGCCAGGTCAAACTCAGACTGACCGCTTTCGGTGAGGATCTTTTTAGCCTCAAAAATGACGTGGAAATTGAAATCGAAAAGGTAAAGCCAATAATCGAAAAGTATATCTACGGCTACAACACAGAAACTCTCGAGGAGGCTGTGGGGGCACTCCTGAAACAAAAAGGTCAAAAAGTCGCATTGGCAGAAAGTTGTACAGGAGGTTATATTTCTCATTTGGTCACCAGTATTGCGGGGAGCAGTGATTATTTTCAGGGAAGCATGATTCCATACCACAATCATTTCAAAAACAGATTGCTTGGCGTTGAAAATAAAATCTTGGAAACTTATGGTGCGGTGAGCGAACCAACAGTCATCCAAATGGCAGAAAATATCAGAAAACAATTTAATGCTGATTTTGGATTGGCAAGTAGCGGGATAGCGGGACCCGGTGGAGGTTGGGCCGAAAAACCAGTTGGGACAGTTTGGATTGCTTGCGCATTTGAAGGAAAGACAGTGACCAAAAAACTCCAGCTCACCCAAGACAGAATGCTCAATATCCAACTTACTGCAGTGGCAGTTTTGAATTTGTTGAGAATATGCATTTTAGGGAAAACAGAATAAAAATTATATTCACTGATTTTGCATTGGTTAAAATAAAATTTAATTTTAAAACTTGGAAATAAACCCAATTAAATAATAAAAGAATGGCAAATGTAGAAATGCTGATGCCCAAGATGGGTGAAAGTATAATTGAAGGAACTATACTCACTTGGCTAAAAAAAGAAGGGGATTTTATTGAGCAAGATGAATCAGTCTTGGAAGTTGCCACAGATAAAGTCGACACCGAAGTACCTGCAACCCATGCGGGAATTTTAAAGAAAATTTTGGTTAAAGTAGGAGAAGTCGTCGCTGTGGGTGCGCCTATTGCAATCATTGAATCGGTTTCTGATTCAACGCCGATTTCCGAAAAACCAATAATTGAACCTGAATATTCCTCTTCCAAAGAAGAATTATTAAGTCTCTCACCTGCACAGACAGCAACGATTATTTCAACTTTTCCGGAAGTAGAAAAACCGGGAGAAGATGACAGGTTCTATTCTCCTTTGGTACTGAGCATTGCAAAAGAAGAAAAAATCAGTAAATCTGAATTGTCTACCATATTGGGTTCGGGAAAAGACGGTCGGGTTACAAAGCAAGACATGCTCTCCTACCTGAAAAACCGTGAAGCAAGCACTATTGGAAAACCTGATTTTTCCTCAACAGCCGCTGCCTCCACAATGTCTGCTCCAAGGGTCGAAATGAGTATCTCAGCGCAAGATGAGATCATGGAAATGGACAGGATGCGTAAAATGATCGCACAGAGAATGGTGGATTCCAAACGTATATCTGCTCACGTAACTTCTTTTGTTGAGGCTGATGTGACGAATATAGTTTTGTGGAGAAACAAGGTGAAAGACGCTTACAAGAAAAAAGAAGGGGAGGCATTGACCTTTACCCCATTCTTTATTGAAGCTGTGGCCAAAGCCATTAAGGATTTCCCGATGATCAATATTTCTGTCGATGGGGATAAAATCATCAAAAGAAAAGACATCAACATTGGTGTGGCTGTTGCATTGCCTTCAGGTAACCTGATAGTACCTGTAGTGCGGAATGCCGATCAGCTCAACCTCATGGGTCTTTCCAAAAAGATCAACGATATTGCCAACCGTGCACGGATCAATAAATTATCCCCGGACGAATTGAGCGGAGGAACATATACTGTATCAAACGTCGGTTCATTTGGCAATGTAATGGGAACTCCCATCATCATGCAGCCTCAGGTCGCTATCCTTGCCATCGGAGCAATCCAGAAAAAACCTGCTGTGGTAGAAACCCCTACCGGGGATGTGATCGCCATAAGACATAAAATGTTCCTTTCCCATTCTTATGACCACCGCGTGGTAGATGGATCTTTAGGGGGAATGTTTGTGAGAAAAGTAGCCGATTATCTCGAGGCATTTGATTTGGATACGGAATTATAAAAAGAGGTCAATCGACCTCTTTTTTTATGGCTAATTTTTCCGCACAGGTCCTGATAATATTTGTGATTTCATTTATTTTCAATGGCTTGGTGATGTACGAATCCATCCCGATCTCCATGGCCAAATCTACATCTTCCTGAAAAGCATTTGCAGATAATCCGACAATGGTGATTTTCCTGCCCTTTGATTTTCTGATAATTTTTGTGGCTTCCAGACCATTCATCACCGGCATCTGGATGTCCATCAATACCAGGTCATAGTCGGATTCTTTTACCTTTCTGACAGCCTCTGAACCATTTCTTGCAACATCATATCCATAGCCCAACTGGGCCATCAGCATATCCATAAAGAGCAAATTGGTGGAGTTATCCTCTGCCAATAAGATTCTCAAAGGATATTCCTGTGCCATATTTTTCCAGATAAAACCCTCTTCTTCTTCCTCAGGTATATTTTCCTCTGTGTTATCCTCCTTGATCCATATTTTCCCAAATATGCTGAAGGAGAACACCGACCCCACACCAAAATCACTTTTGATGGTCAGTTCACCGCCCATGAGTTCGATGATTTTTTGTGAAATCGCCAATCCCAATCCTGTTCCCTGGTGTTTTTTGGTATTACTGCTATCCAACTGGAAGAAAGGTTTTGTCAACATTTCAATTTTATCGGAAGGGATACCGATGCCGTTATCCTTTACTTCAAAGTTTAGAATGACATTTTTTTCAAAAAAGGATTCTGCGGAAATATCCACCGAAATTGTCCCTCCGTCAGGAGTGAATTTTATGGCATTGCCTATGATATTGATCAAAATCTGCCTGAGTTTTTCTTTATCCAACTCCACAAAATCAGGCACCATTTCTCCAAATCGGTAAGAAAATTGGAGGTTTTTCTCTTTTATCAGCCCTGAAAATATTTTAATTGTTTTTTCAATTTCATTCTTGAAATTAAATACTGATTTATAAAGCGTCATTTCTCCCGATTCAATCTTGGAATAATCGAGAATATCCTTGATGATATTGAGCAGGGATTCACCGGAATCCTTGATGATTTGTAAATATTCCTTTTGACTCGAGTCCAAAGAGGTTGTTTCCATCAAAGGAATGATTCCCAAAAGGCCATTCATCGGCGTCCTAATCTCGTGACTCATGTTTGCAAGGAATTCTGATTTGGCCAAATTAGCTTGTTCGGCAGCCTTCTTTGCCTCCATCAAACCTCTTTCCCAAAGCTTTTGACCAGTGATGTCACGCGCGATGGACATCACTTTGCTATTGTCAAGTCTAAAAAATCGTGCCTCAAAGAGTCTTTTACCCGAAGGAATATCCACTTCATATTCCGCTGTCTGCATGTTCCCGCTTTTGATGGTATTGTTAAAAACCTGTTGGATCGGTTTTGCAAGCTTCTCAGGTAATATTTCGGTCATTTTCTTACCGATGGCACCTTCAAGCGGGGCTACGAGAAGGCTTTTGTCTTTGACATGAAAATCAAGGTACCGGCCTTCATTGTCATAAATAAAAATAAGATCCGGCAAACTGTTCAAAACGGCCCTCAACCTGTTTTCACTGTTGACAATTTCCTGTTCCCGCTCATACTTCTCTTGTATGTCGGTGCAAATCCCAACATTTCCCAAAAAATTTCCATCCGCATCAAATTCCAAGGTTTCAAAAATCTTGGTCCTCAACAATTTTCCAGATTTGGTTTTGAAATCAACCTCAAAGGAAATATTGTCTTTTTTGTGTGAAATGGCTTCGGATAGAATTTTCCCAAGTCTGTGTATATCACTTTTTGAAATGTACTTTTTGAAATTTTCAGCAAAATCTTCTTTTTCAAACCCCAGAATTTTTTTGACTTCACTTCCTACGCTTGTCATTTTTCCATTTTGATCCTGGAAATAAATAAAGCCCTTTGTTTCATGCAAAAGCAAAGCCTGCCTCCTAAACAACTCCGAAATCTCGTCTGCATTCTTTGACAATACGCTATTGGTAATCTGGGAATTTTTGATTGACTTAAATAAAATCAAAATCACAAGAGCCAACAATGCCAACAATGCCAAAATAAGGTAGAAATAGGTACTGAAAATACCCGTCGTCACCACATTACGGTCGACCACAAAGACTGTGGTAAATTTGCTTTCTAATGGATAGAGGGAAAATGGGTAATGTTGGATCAGGGATTCAAATTCAATCTTTTCATTTTCATTGATGAATTTTCCACGGAAGTCCCCTTTCAATCCTTCATCAACTTGGACGGCCAATTGATTCAAAATATCCTCCTCAATTATAAACCCATCTTTTAACTTCTGTTGGTGAGTTCCCCTGAGCTTTCCGTCACAAAAAATCAATTTTTCACCCGAAATCCCAAGGTAATAATTGGTCATTTCATCAATAAAAAAACGCTCGAGATCTACAAAAGCGCGGATAGTGACTTGATTCTTTTTGTTATTCACAACAATCTCATTCTTGCCCAAAGCAGGGTTTATTTGCTGAATGTCAAGTTTGGATTTAATAAAATTGTTGCGGTTGTCAAAATGAAAAATTACCGCCTGATCTGGAAACAAGACTTTGATCGTATCCAAAAGATCCCGGTGGTTGTTGAAAATTCTCCTTGCCCTTTTTTCAAATGCAAGTATTTCGCTATCACTATTGCGGTAAGTTTCAGGCTCGAGGTTATTGACAAAAAAAGACATGTCATCATAAAAAGCCGTAAACCTTTTTTCAATCTGTTTGGAGGCAAGTTCAGCCTGTTTATTGAGGGTGGCTTTACTTGAATTAATTTGGTTTTCATTGAGGACCTGGAAAAACGCCATTCCCAAAAAAGTGATTAAAAAAACAACAAAAATCCCCAAAACCACTAAAATGCGGTATAAGCCTGTTTCAGATTTGGGCAATGAATAATCTTTAGGAACCATCTAAAATTGGATTTCAAGAACATACCAATTGAGTTTGCTCATTTTTTTTGCTAATATTTTGAGTTTCGCATTATTCTCAGATAGAGACAGGGTCTCCTCGTTGGCATTGATGATTTTGTCGGCAATAATACGGACATTTTTATCCTTGCTTTTAAATAAATTGAAATCTTCCTTCCTGTAACTATCCGAGGTGATAGTTTGGGTATAGGCATAGTTTTTAAGAGACGGAAGCGCAAGGGCTTCGATGGCCTTTGCTTTTCCTGCTACCACTGTCCCGTTTCCATCCACAATAATCAGTTCCTGAGTCGATTTGTTGATATAATTTTCAATGATATCATTCAAAGTGATGTCGAAGCCCAAAACCATTTTCAAATCTCCATCGACGTACACAGGATGTGCTAAGGTTACCATCCACCCTCTTCCGACAGGATCTATGTACATTTCATCTACCCAAACAGGTCCCTTGGAGGGGTTATGCTGTTCATCCCCTTCGTAATAGAAATTGAATTTGGTCAAATCAAGATCCGGTTCCAACATCTCCTCGACGTTAAAGGGAGGATAAAGTCTATTGAGTTGGACTTTGGAATTGAAATAGACCTGGGATACAGTCGGGTATTTTTCTGTGATTTTTTTAAACTCCTCATCCAAAGGATTGGTCAAAAGTATCATTTGACGAATAGCTTCTCTATCCTTGCCGAAATTTGAAAAAAAGAGAGAACTGTATTCGGGATTTGCCCCCGGTTCGGAATTGGAAGAAATACCTTCCAATTTGAAATCACTATCTGCTATGCCCCCCGAAGGGTTTTCCAACAGATTTTGGCTCGTTGCACCCAATTTGATTATTTCTTCCTCCAGAAGACCAAGGTCATATTCAAGTAATGAAACAAAGGTGTTGATTTCAAAAAAATCAGCTTGGGCTCCATTATCACTGGAAGGCTGACATGAAACAAAGCTAAAAAAAACAAAAACCGCGATAAGGGTTGACACTTTCATTTTTATGCTTTAAGTAATTCCTTAAATCTAAAGATTTTCAAGCTGTTTTTGAAAGCTTTCTCCCATTTCTTTAAATCTTGAAACAACCTTATCAAAAAATTCTCCCTGATAAAATGAATCCAGGTCAGATTCCTCCAAGATGTCCGTTTCAGGAATCTTGAAGGTTTGTTCCATAGGGCCCAATTCATATTTTAACAGGTATTTATTGTTCCAAGAAAACACCGAAACCCTGATTCCGTCCTTTGAAAACTCGCTGACTACCCTCATTCCGGTCTCCTGACTTCAGAGATATGTCTGATTTCTGACTTTAAGGATGAGGCTACCGAACAGTATTTTTCTACTGCCAAGGTTACAACTTTGGCGAATTCTTCCTCAGTAGCATCAGGGGAAACCAATACAAATTTCATATCAATCTGGGTATAATATTTTGGGATTCCTTCGTGCCTATTGCCTATTATTTCAATAAAAAAATCAGTGATGGTCCTTCTCTTCTTTTTCATCATCAGGACGGCATCCACAGCTGAGCAACCCCCTAAAGCCGATAAAAGCAATTCCATGGGAGATTGGGCTTTCTTGTGCTCGCTGTCGTACATATCGATATCCACTTTGTTGCCAAAGTGATTGGTAGATTCATATTCCATATCCGCCTTCATTCTGACGGTGACGTGTTTTTTGCTCATTGCGGTTGGTTTATTAGGTTAATGGTATTTGGTTATTGGGTTATTGGTTATCGGGTTCTAGGTGTTGTAATTGTTATAGTGGTTGTAATTGTTGTCTGCTTTGCGTTGTCTGGTTGTTAAGTTTTCATCACCTCTTACTTCTGACTTCCAACTTCCTTACATCCTAACTTCCCACTTCATACTTCTTACTTCCCACATCCTACTTCCCCTACATATTCCTTCTGTACTGGCCGCCTACTTCATAAAGTGACCTTGTAATCTGTCCCAAAGAACAGGTTTTGGCAGCTTCCATCAGTCTTTCAAATATGTTTTCATTCCGAACAGCGACATGTTGTAGTTCGTTCAACTGGCTTGACGTCAGGTCGGCGTTTTTTTCATGAAGTTGGAGAAGCGTCTGAATCTGGGCTTCTTTTTCTTCTTGGGTCGCACGGATGACCTCGCCTGGAATGACAGTCGGTGAACCTTCAGATGACAGGAATGTATTGACTCCGATAATCGGATATTCTCCGGTATGTTTCAAAGTCTCGTAATAGAGGCTTTCTTCCTGGATTTTACCCCTTTGGTACATCGTCTCCATAGCACCTAGGACTCCTCCCCTTTCGGTAATTCTGTCAAATTCTTTATATACCGCTTCCTCTACCAAATCTGTAAGTTCTTCGATGATAAAAGCCCCCTGAATCGGGTTTTCATTTTTTGCCAATCCCAATTCCTTGTTGATGATCAGTTGAATGGCCATAGCCCGCCTAACGGAAGCTTCTGTCGGAGTAGTGATGGCTTCGTCATAAGCATTCGTGTGAAGGGAATTGCAATTGTCATAGATCGCATACAGTGCCTGAAGCGTCGTACGGATATCATTGAAGTCAATCTCCTGTGCATGTAGCGAGCGCCCTGAAGTCTGGATATGGTACTTGAGCATTTGCGAACGCTCATTCGCACCATATTTCAATTTCATTGCCTTTGCCCAGATCCTTCTTGCAACCCTGCCGATTACTGCATATTCCGGATCAATCCCATTGGAAAAGAAGAAGGAAAGGTTCGGCGCAAATTGGTTGATGTCCATTCCCCTTGATACATAATATTCCACATAGGTAAAACCATTGGAAAGTGTCAAAGCCAATTGGGTAATCGGATTTGCTCCGGCCTCAGCGATATGGTAACCCGAAATAGAAACAGAATAAAAATTTCTGACATTTTGGTCAATAAAATACTGCTGCATATCCCCCATCAATCTCAGGGAAAATTCAGTGGAGAAAATGCAGGTATTCTGAGCCTGATCTTCTTTGAGAATGTCAGCCTGTACGGTTCCTCTTACATTGGCCAAAGTAAAAGCCTTGATTTTTTCATAGGCTTCCTTCGGCAAAACCTGATCGCCTGTCACGCCCAAAAGCATCAGGCCAAGGCCGTCATTTCCTTCAGGAATAGGAGCATTGTAAGTAGGCCGTATAGCACCCTTCTCTTTGTAGATGGCTTCTATTTTGGAATTGACCTCTTCTTCCAATCCATTTTCTTTGATATAAATCTCACATTGCTGGTCAATGGCCGCATTCATAAAAAATGCCGTCATGGCTGCAGCAGGACCGTTTATCGTCATGGATACCGAGGTCATCGGGTTGGTAAGGTTAAACCCTGAATACAGCTTCTTGGCATCATCCAAGCAACAAATGTTGACTCCGGAATTTCCGATTTTGCCATAGATATCAGGTCTGTAATCCGGATCCTCACCGTACAAGGTCACTGAATCAAATGCTGTAGAAAGTCTTTTGGCAGGCAATCCTTTAGATACATAATGGAAGCGCTTATTGGTCCTCTCGGGCCCTCCTTCTCCTGCAAACATCCTCGTGGGATCTTCTCCTTCCCGCTTGAAAGGGAAAACGCCTGAGGTGTAGGGAAATTCCCCGGGTACGTTTTCTGTCAGTCCCCATTTCAACAAATCTCCCCAAGCTTCATATTTTGGAAGGGAAATCTTCGGGATTTTGGATTGGGAAAGGGAAGTGTAATAAGTCTGAATCTTGATTTCCTTATCCCTGACTTTGAACACATAAAAATCATCTACATACTTTTGCGCTTTTTCAGGCCATTGTTCAAGCCATTTTTTGTTTTTGGGATCAAGCTCCAATTCTACTTGCGCATAGACTTCCTGAAGTTCTTTGACCAATCTATCAACATCAGCCACTTTCGTGGATTTGACTGCCTTTATTGATTTTTGGATGCTATAAAGCTTTTGGGCTACTTCCTTTTGGGCAGCCACCCATTTGTCATAACCCCGGTTATTTTCGGAGATTTCTGACAGGTACCTGGTTCGTGCTGGAGGAATGATATATATCTTTTCAGACATTTCCTTACTGAGCTTAAAGGAAGTCTGCAGGTCAACGCCTGTTTTTTCTACCATTTTATGGATAATCCCTTTGTAAAGGTTATTCATCCCCGGATCATTGAATTGTGAAGCAATGGTACCGAAAACGGGAATATCCTCGTCGGCTATATCCCAAAGATAATGGTTGCGTTTGTATTGTTTTTTGACATCTCGGAGTGCATCCTGCGCACCTCTTTTGTCAAACTTGTTTAGAGCAATGATATCCGCAAAATCAAGCATGTCGATTTTCTCCAATTGGGTGGCGGCACCATATTCGGGCGTCATCACATACAATGACATGTCTGAGTGCTCGATGATCTCGGTGTCCGACTGACCGATTCCTGAAGTTTCCAAAATAATCAAGTCGAAATCGGCTGCTTTGACAATATCTACCGCATCCTGCACATATTTGGAAAGGGCAAGATTGGATTGCCTTGTGGCCAACGACCGCATGTAGACATGGGAATGATTGATGGCATTCATTCGGATTCTGTCGCCCAAAAGCGCACCTCCGGTCTTCCTTTTGGAAGGATCTACCGAGATTATGGCAATGTTTTTATCAGTAAAATCAATCAAAAACCTCCTGACCAATTCATCCACAAGGGAAGATTTGCCCGCTCCTCCCGTACCGGTGATTCCCAAAACTGGAGCTTTGCTGTTGCTTGCCGATTTCCTGATTTCTTCCAAAAGGGATTTACTTTCCTCAGGAAAATTCTCCGCAGCAGAAATAATCCGCGCAATGCTTGATTGATTCGATTTGTCCAATTTGATGTTTTGGAAATCATCTCCAACCGGGAAATCAGAGGTACTGACAAGGTCATTGATCATGCCCTGCAAACCCATCGCACGTCCGTCGTCGGGTGAATAAATCCGGGTGATCCCATATTCATGCAGTTCTTTGATCTCCTCGGGCAAAATCGTGCCTCCTCCACCGCCAAAAATCTTGATATGACCTGCGCCTTGCTCCTGAAGCAAATCAAACATGTATTTGAAAAATTCCACATGGCCACCTTGGTAGGAGGTGATTGCAATCGCCTGAACATCCTCCTGAATGGCACAATCGACAATTTCTTGAACCGACCTGTTGTGGCCGAGGTGGATCACCTCACAGCCTGTCGCCTGGATGATCCTCCTCATAATGTTGATCGCAGCGTCATGCCCATCAAAAAGAGAGGCAGCGGTAACAAGTCTGATGTGGTTTTTGGGTTTATAAATCTCTTGCGTAATTGACATTTTATTTGGGTTAATATGTCCTACAAACAGCCGAAGATCATCAGTGTTTGGGATGATAAATGGAATAAATTAATTCATAAATAATCGAATGCGAATATAAGAAAAATAAAAAAGTCGAAAGGTTAAAAAACCAGTCTTTCCCAAACATTATTTGGAATTATATCTCCATAATACTTATCACCAAACAGACTTTGGATTTCTCTCCAAAATACAGGGGAATTCACAACTCTTTTACAAAAAGAGAATCATTTTTATTCCTGACCAATATCAGCGTTTTTGAGACTTTTGACTCTTTTCTTTGTAGGGTACACCGATAAAATGGCTTAAATTCGGATTCAGCCATCCACTTAACTTGATTCTTATGAAATTATCCTTGTCATTGGGAAGTTACAAAAATGTAAAGGTTTTTATCCATTGGACTTTTTCACTCTTACTTTTATGGATCATTATTTCCAATTTCCGACAAGGGATGCCGGGAATGGATATTCTGTGGATCATCATCTTTGTTTTGGCACTTTTTGCCTGTGTTGTTTTTCATGAATTTGGACATGCTTTGGCCGCCCAGAAATATGGGATTCAGACCAAGGACATCGTCTTGTATCCTATCGGTGGTGTTGCCAGGCTGGAAAAATTACCCGAAGAACCCAAGCAGGAACTTTGGGTTGCCATAGCAGGTCCTTTGGTGAATATTGGGATATTCTTGATTTTATCGCTTGTCCTGAATTTTACAGGATTTGACATGAGCAATCTGGAACAGCTCGAAAGTATCAAAATCGGTCCCAGCACCATAGTCCTCTACCTTGCTTCTGCTAATTTGATCTTGGCACTTTTCAATCTCATTCCTGCATTTCCTATGGATGGAGGAAGGATTTTGAGGGCATTTTTGGCGATCCGTATGCCAAGAGCAAAGGCTACCAAAATCGCAGGAAGCATCGGTCAATTTTTGGCTATTTTCTTTATTTTCTTTGGCCTTTTCAATAACCCCATATTGGTTCTGATCGGGGTATTTATTTTTCTTGGAGCAGCAGCTGAAGTCAGCCATACTCAACAGGAAAGTTTGCTCAAAGGGTTTAAGGTAAAAGATGCCTTAATGATGAAATTCCAGATTCTTGGTATAGACGCACCGCTTTCGAAGGCAGTTGAAAAGTTACTCAATTCCCAGGCTACTCATTTTGTGGTCGTCAAGGACGATGTCGCAGTAGGAACTTTGAGCAGAAATGAAATCATCAAGGGATTGCAGGAGGGTGGAGAAAACCTGTTGATTGAAAAAGTCGCTGATTTGAATCCTATGAAAGTAGAAACAGAAGAAGACTTGGATGAGGCTTGGAAAAGGATGCTCACAGAAAGTAGGAAAGTTGCTTTTGTAATAGAAAACGGTCATTTTCTCGGGATATTGGACCAAGAAAATATCAGTGAATTTGTCATGGTGAAGACAGCCATCAGCAAATGATTTCATTGCCTGCAAATCCCCACAGCATTGAAGCCAAAGAGCTCCTACGTCAGCTGGGAAGCAGGGAGGACGGGATTTCAGGTGAAGAATCGCAAAAAAGATTACAGGAGTTTGGGCCCAATGAAATTCCTGATGCGGGTAGAAAACCCATTTGGAAGATTGTACTGAAGCAGTTCAACAACCTGATGGTTTACATCCTTTTGGCTGCAGCTTTAATCTCATTTTTCACAAAGCATTATGTAGATGTTTACGTCATCCTTGCGATCATCATCATCAATGCCATTATTGGATTTGTTCAGGAATACAAAGCGGAAGGGGCGCTGATTGCGCTCAAGAACCTGCTTGTTCCACAATGCAAAGTTATCCGAAACGGAGGGTTGCAGACCGTAAATTCCAGGGAATTGGTACCCGGAGACATCATTGCTTTGGAAGAGGGAGATAATATCCCTGCAGATGCGCGGGTTATTTATGCCAAAAATGCAAGGACTTCTGAAGCTTCTCTGACAGGCGAATCGGTACCTGTCACCAAAACCTCAGATACCCTATTTGGTGAAATTCCTTTGGCCGAAAAATCAAATATGGTATGGAAAGGCACTTTTTTGGCAGGAGGATCAATCAAAGCCGTGGTAACAGGCACAGGTTTAAAGACCCAAATTGGTGAAATCGCCACCAGCATCCTGCAGATTGAACCCAAAAAGACCAATTTCCAAAACAAAACTGATAAGCTCGCCCGTCAGATGGCCCTCATTGCCATTGCGAGTGCGGTAGTGCTATTTGTGGTAGCCTACTTTTTTAATGATTTTGAGATCAACGAGATTTTGTTGATTTCCATCGCGTCACTTGTATCTGCCATTCCCGAAGGACTACCAGCTGTACTTTCTATCGTCATGGCAGTGGGGTCACACCGGATGTCAAAAAACAATGCGATCATCCGGGAAATCACAGCAACAGAAAGCCTCGGATCTGTCAGCACGATCGTCACAGATAAGACAGGGACACTCACCCAAAACACCATGACCATCAAAAAAGTATGGGTTCCCAATGCCAAAGAGGTGGACGTACTAGGGGAAGGATGGGAAAGTGAGGGGGAATTATCAGGGCAAAAAGAGGATATCGAAGCTATCGATTTGTTGCTGGAAATAGCCTCCCATTGTCACAATTCGGCCATTCAGGAAGATGACAAAGGCATGTTGGTCGTGACAGGTGACCCGACAGAGGCGGCCTTTTTGGTATTGGGAAACAAAGCCGGTAAATCCAAAGACCATACCATCCTTGAGGATGTGGCCTTTAACTCAGACATCAAATACCGCTCGACTTTGGTGGAAAAAGGAGAAAAAAAAATCCGGTTTTATATCGGTGCGCCTGAATCCATATCGGAGATCTGCTCCTCTATTAAACTCAGTGACGGGGAAACAAAAACCCTTGATGACGCAGAAAAATCCATCATAAATGAAAAAATTTCTTCTTGGTCCAAGGAAAGCCTGCGGGTATTGGCGCTTGCCATAAAGGAAGAACACACCGGTTCGCAATCAGACCAAAACCTGGAATTCATTGGGTTGGCAGGGATGATGGACCCTCCACGCCCGGGAGTATATGAAGCCGTCAAATCCTGCCATTTGGCAGGTATCAGGGTAATCATGGCCACTGGAGACCATGCTGATACCGCTTTGGCAATCGCCAAATCTGTTGGTATTGTGAAGGAAGGACGAGAAAAAGTCTACACCGACTCCGATCTCTCAAAAATGTCACAGGAAGCGTTTGACCTTGCTGTCCAAGAATCCGATGTATTCTGCAGGCTTACCCCTGTGATGAAACTCAACATCGCAAAATCCCTTCAAAAACAAGGCGAACTGATTGCCATGACAGGTGACGGGGTAAATGACGCCCCCGCATTAAAGCAGGCCAACATCGGAATATCCATGGGGATTTTGGGCACTGATGTGGCCAAAGATGCCTCAATGATGGTCTTGGCTGATGATAATTTTGCTACCATCGTCAAGGCTATTGAGCAAGGGAGAATTGTCTTCAATAATGCCAGAAGAACCTCATTCTTTTTGATTTCTACCAATTTTGCCGAAATATTGATCTTGATATTGGCAGTTTCATTTGGACTGCCCATGCCACTGACTGCTACTCAGATTCTTTGGATCAATCTGGTGACAGACGGCTTTTGCGACAAAGCTTTGGCTGCCGAACAGGGAAAAGGAAACGAGCTCCAATCTCCTCCCATTGATCCCAAAGAGAATATTCTGAACAAATCGGTCTACCCTTTTTTGATCATCAATACCTTACTAATGACCGGAATTTCTTTGACAGCTTATCTCTATTACCTCCCGGAAAGCCTGGAAAAAGCCAGAACCATAGTATTTATAACCATGGCCTTTAGTCAGCTTTTCAATGTGCTCAATATGCGGAACCTGGAAGGATCAACTTTCAAAATCGGGCTTTTCAGCAATAAATGGGTGAATTATTCACTCTTGATATCTATTTTACTTCAGATCATAATTATTGAGATTCCCTCTATGGCTACTTTATTTAAATTTATTCCGATCACATTCTGGGAATTCATCTTTTGGGCGGGCATTACTTCTCTGGTGTTTTGGATCACCGAAGTTTTCAAATATTTTAGGTTCAAATAAAAACTAGCCCTAATTTGTGTGACCAATCTCAGCTACATTAACAATCATTGAAATCAATCCCATGAGAAAATCAATCTTTCTATCCCTTCTATTGAGTTTTTGGACTATCCTACTTTGGGCTCAGACTTTGCAATCCCCAGATGGTAACCTAAAATTAAACTTCGAACTGATCGAAGGCCATCCTACATACCAACTGACTTTCAAAGGAAAAGAAGTCATCAAGCCAAGCAAATTGGGTTTGGAGCTCAAAAACAAGCCTTCACTTACAGATGGATTCAGCCTGAAAGACTCCAAGCTTGACTCCAAGAATGAAACCTGGACACCGGTCTGGGGAGAGGAAAAAGAGATCCGTAACCATTACAATGAGTTGGCTGTCACCCTAACACAGCCAGAAACAAGCAGGACCTTGGTCATCAGGTTCCGTCTGTTTGATGATGGTCTGGGATTCCGGTATGAATTCCCTTCCCAGCCTAATCTTGCGCATTTCGCGATCAAGGAAGAAAAAACCCAGTTTGCAATGGCAGGTGACCATACTGCTTTTTGGATTGCTGGAGATTATGACACACAAGAATACGACTACACCGAATCCAAACTTTCTGAAATCCGTCCTTTGATGGCTTCTGCTGTCACAGCCAATTTAGCGCAAAAGCCATTTTCTCCTACAGGAATACAGACATCGCTGATGATGAAAACGGATGATGGTCTTTATATCAACCTTCACGAGGCGGCGTTGATCGATTACTCGACCATGCACCTCAACCTCGATGATAAAAATATGGTTTTCGAATCCTGGCTGACACCCGATGTATTGGGGGACAAAGGCTATTTGCAGACCCCAAGTCATTCGCCATGGAGAACCATCATCGTAAGCGACGATGCAAGAAAAATCCTCGCATCAAGGATGACCTACAACCTCAACGAACCATCCAAAATCGAGGACACTTCATGGATCAAACCCATGAAATATGTTGGTGTTTGGTGGGAAATGATCACCGGAAAAAGTTCTTGGGCATATACAGACGAGTTTCCTGCCGTGAGAATCGGAGAAACTGATTTCTCCAAAGCGAAGCCAAACGGCAAGCATGGTGCGACGACTGCTAATGTCAAAAAATACATCGATTTCGCAGCTGAGCATGGTTTTGATGGCGTTTTGGTGGAAGGATGGAATGTTGGCTGGGAAGATTGGTTTGGCAATTCCAAAGATTTTGTATTTGATTTCCTGACACCTTATCCTGATTTTGACCTGGTTGGAATCCGCGATTATGCCAAGAGCAAAGGCGTAGAAATGGTCATGCACCACGAAACGTCTTCTTCTGTCAGGAACTACGAAAGGTTTATGGATGAGGCCTACAAATTCATGAAGGACAATGGCTACAACGCCGTGAAAAGCGGATATGTTGGTTTTATACTTCCCCGAGGAGAGAATCACTACAGTCAGTGGATTGTCAACCACTACCAATATGCTTTGGAAAAAGCAGCTGAATACAAAATTATGGTCAATGCCCACGAGGCTGTTCGTCCGACGGGGATCGGCCGAACCTACCCCAACCTGATCGGAAATGAATCAGCAAGGGGAACAGAATACCAGGCATTTGGCGGTTCAAAACCAAACCACGTCACCGTCCTTCCATTTACCCGATTGATCGGAGGGCCGATGGACTATACTCCAGGGGTTTTTGAAATGGATATCAGCAAGATCAATCCACAGAATAACTCTTGGGTCAACAGTACTTTGGCCAACCAACTTGCGCTCTATGTGACCATGTACAGCCCGCTTCAGATGGCTGCTGACTTACCGGAAAATTACGACAGGTTTCCCGATGCATTCCAGTTTATCAAAGATGTAGCTTTGGATTGGGATGAAAGCAGGTACTTAGAAGCAGAACCCGGATATTACCTTACAATTGCAAGGAAAGAAAAAGGGGCTTCGAACTGGTTTGTAGGAAACGTGAACGGAACGAGTGAGAGGGTTTCCAACATCAATTTTGACTTCTTGGATGCAGGCAAAACCTACATTGCGACCATTTATTCAGATGCAAAAGATGCTCACTACCGAAACAATCCCCAAGCCTACAACATCAGAAAAGTGGTCGTTACTTCCAAATCCAAATTATCCCAAATGAGCGCTCCCGGCGGTGGCTATGCTATCAGCCTCAAGGAAGCAAGTAAAGAGGAAATAAAGGGGCTGAAAAAATTGTAAATCATAGAGTTATTTTGAGAGGAGATATTTCCAAAACCATGAAAAAAATTAATCTTTTACCCTTCTTATTATTTCCAATTTTGACGATTTCGTGTGATCAGAAAGTACCTGAGGTACAAGAATCAACCAAAGAATTTAACGAACCTCACCGGCCTCAATACCACTTTACGCCTGCCGCCAATTGGATGAATGATCCAAATGGCATGGTGTATCTCGATGGGGAATACCATCTGTTTTACCAATATTATCCGGACAGTACCATATGGGGGCCGATGCATTGGGGACATGCGATTTCCACTGATTTGGTTCATTGGGAGCACCTTCCTGTAGCCATCGAACCCGATTCTTTGGGATATATTTTCTCAGGTTCGGCAGTGATCGACCACGACAACACGAGCGGATTGGGAACCAAAGAGAATCCTGCCATGGTAGCCATTTATACCTACCATGATTCTGTGGGAGAAAAAGAAAAAAGAATGGATTTCCAGACTCAAGGGATAGCATACAGCACGGATAAAGGCAGAACCTGGACAAAATATACCGGGAATCCCGTGTTGAAAAATCCGGGAATAAAAGACTTCAGAGATCCAAAAGTGTCTTGGATAAAAGGAGATGATGGTTCCGGCAAATGGGTCATGGCCTTGGCAGTATTGGACAGGATCAGTTTTTATTCTTCTCCAAACCTGTTGGACTGGACTTTGGAAAGTGACTTCAACCCGGATTGGGCGGCTTATGGAGGCGTTTGGGAATGCCCTGATTTGTTCCAATTGAAAGCAGCAGACGGAACTGAAAAGTGGGTTCTGTTTGTCAGCATCAATCCCGGAGGTCCAAACGGCGGCTCCGCAACCCAATATTTTATTGGAGACTTTGATGGAAAAAATTTCACAGCAGAACATGACGATGTCAAATGGCTTGATTATGGTGCGGACAATTACGCCGGGGTCACTTGGTCAAATGTGCCTGAGCAAGACGGAAGAAGGCTTTTTATTGGTTGGATGAGTAATTGGGATTATGCCCAAGTCGTACCATCCCACCCCTGGCGATCGGCGACAACTTTGCCTAGAAGTCTAGAATTGGTTACGTCCGGAGACGGCTATATAGTGGCTTCAAGACCTGTAGCAGAATTACGTGCCTTACGAAAATCCACACATGAAATCTCAGGGGAATCTATTGTTTTGGAAGAGGAATTGGTGGAATTAGGTCTTACAACGACCGTCGGAAGTAATTTTGAAATTGAACTTTCGAACGAAAAAGGAGAAAAACTCACCTTCAAAAAGTCAGGAGATTCTTTGATTTTTGACAGGACAGCTTCTGGTTTGGTAGATTTCGAAGCAAGGTTTGCTAAAATCCATACCGCTCCGCTTAATGGTTTGGAAGTAAAATCCCTCAAAATATACATCGACCGCTCGTCTGTTGAGATTTTTGTCAATGATGGCGAAATGGTCATGACGGAATTGGTTTTTCCGACTGAGCCTTACAGTAGATTAAAACTTACAGGCTTTGAAAATCCTGGATCCATGCATTACCTCAAGTCAATTTGGTAATCAAAAAAGCCTATCGCCTTTGGCAGTGTCTCCACTGCCAAATTTACTTAAAGAATGTCCGTGAAGGAAGGCAAGGTTTTCGCCAATGGCAGTGTCTCCACTGTCAATCTTTCAAGGATCTGAATGTCCGTGGAGACACGGACATTGGCGGCAGAAAAGTTTCATTAATTCAATACTTACCTTCCGCAAATTTCTGAATACGGGCAATATTTACATTTTTCCAGATTATCTGTCTGTGAAAAAGAAACTTCAGGATCGTACATTTCTTCAAGCATTTTCCTCAAACCTGATTCATATTCGACTGCATATTCTATGTAGTCCTGTACTTCAGATTTTTGTTCTTTGTTCTTAAGGTACGGATTGAAATCCTCTTTGAAAATCTCCTTAAAATTAAATAGCGCGGGTTTCAAAGGTTTAGAATTTTCAGGATGCATGGCCTGATAAAGCAATCCATAATACATGGTCTGCATGGCTGCTTTGTTCCGGTTTTTATCCTCCCGATCAAAAAGACTAGCCACATTGGAAAAATCCTTTTTGTCACCACCCGATTTGTAATCAATCAATCTTATAGTACCGTCTTTCTCATCCACCCTGTCAATAAAACCTTTGAGACTGATCTTTTTGATGCCGGTTCCAGTGTTGATTTCAAATTGGGACTTGTGGGCTTTTTCCATGGATAATAAGCGAAAAGGCGCATCTTCTTCATCGATCTCAAGCAAGCGAACCATGTATTTTTGCATCACATCCCGGACAATGGCCATTTGTCCACTGAGTTTGGTATCGGCATTTTCTTCCAGATGGTAAAACTTCCTCACCCCCAATTCTATCGATGGAAAGACCCAATTTTTCCTCAAATCCTCGAAATCTCCTTTTTCTAGAACATCCCGGTTTTTCCTTTTCCTAAATCCATCATAGAGAAATTCCATGCTGTAATGGGCAATATTTCCAAAAACTGCTGCGTCAATCTCTTCTTTTACCTCATCTTTTTCCTGAATGTTGGCGAGGTATTGCAGGTAAAACTTAAGTCTGCAATCCAGATACACACTCAAGGCAGAAGGTGAAAATGAAGTCTGGGAAAAACCTTCGTCAGTAACCACATACCTTTCCAGCAAATTGAGCACTTCGGGAGTTTTAGAAATGGAAATGGCATCTGTATTTTTCAAGTCAATGGGTACATAGATGATTTCTTCCTTCATCTCAATTCCCAACTCGACCATCATCTGCTGGATATACCGGCTCTTTTCACCGGCCTTGCCCTGATCGGAAGCAGTGGTATAGATCATATGTACTTCCTCCGCACTGTGCAAAAGTCTGTAAAAAGTATAGGCATAAATGGCATCATTCTGCTCCTGAACAGGAAGACCAAACGCCTTTCGGATATTAAAAGGAATCATGGAATTAAGCCCGGCAGAAGGAGGAAAACTGTCCTCATTCATATTACAAATGATCACACGTCGAAAATCCAGGTTCCTCGATTCCAACACACCCATGACCTGCAATCCCTGCAACGGTTCCCCTTCAAATGGCAATTTCACCTCACGGAATACCTGTCTGAACAATCGGATAAAAAACTCGCGGTCTACAGTCGTTGATTCCTGTTTTTCAAAAATTTCCCTTAACCTGTTCAACTGCTTGAAGCATTGGTACAGGTACGAGCGCTGCAATGGTTCATCGGTCAATCTCTCCGCAAGTTGTTCCATCAGGACAGAGAGATAAGGAAATAGGGTTTCACTCTTGAGTTGCTGAAAGATAAGCTGGAACAAAGCGCCACCTTGATGGAGCGTAGACTCAGGAATATATATTTGATTTTTCTCCTGCATGTCTGCCAAAGTCTTTGCTACAAAAGACTCATTTTCAGCTTTGAGGTAAATCGAAGACAGCAGGTTTTTGACAGGCTGATGGTAAAATAAAACCTTCCCTTCCTCGACTTTGATAAAGCGCTGCATTTCCAAAACAGCCTCCAGAAAAGCATAGACAGGGGCGTTTTTGACGGGATAGCCCATCGTTACGTTGACTTTATCGATTTGACCCGGTAAGGTATGTAGGATAGGAAACAGCATCTGCTCATCCGGCAAAATCACCACTGTCTCCTCCCAATTTTCATCCAGTCCTCCTTTTTCTAAAATAGACCCAACCAAATTCGCCTGATTGGTTTTGAGCGGAGTGGCATAGGTATGGATTTTGGCTTTTGGGTTTTGGATATGGGTGGGAATTTCCTTTGGAAAGGTCGGTCCAAAAAATTTGTCTTTTTGATATTCCCTAAAGAAAAGTCCCGCTTCCTGATTGGCATCATCCAAGTAATATCCATCGATATCCCAAAAAATCCTGGCATCAAACTCAGAAATGAAATACTTGATCAATTTCTCTTCCGTACCTGTAAATGCATTGAACCCGATGAAGATGAATTGCTTTTCGGGCTTTGAAATCTCTCCCAATGACTGTGCTACTTTCCGGTATAACTTTCCGGAATAAGCCAATCCTGAAACTTCCAGAGATACCTGATAAGCTTGGTATATTGGACTGAGCATTTGCCAAAACTTCAGAAATTTTTCCTGATGGCTTCTGTCCTGTCTTTCAAATGAATTCCAGAATTGACGGATCAATTCAATCTGACTGTTGCTCAAAAAGCTAAGGTCAGATTCCAATTCCTTGATTTCTGACAAATGGAGATAGAGTTTTTTGGCATCAGCCATAAACTGATCCAAGTCATTGAAGTCTTTGAGGATCATTTCTCCCCAAAAATAAAACCTGTCAAAAGTCTCCGGTTCGGGATGAAGCCTTTGGTAAACTTTATAAAGCTCAAATATCAACGTCAAATCGTCTGAAGGCCGCTGCCCGGCATATTGGTAAAAAACATCCTCAATCGTCTTTACCTCCGGCATCCAGGTCGGCTTCTCTATCAATGCCCCCAAATGTTGTGTAAAGAACAATCCAGCCCGTCGATTGGGCAAAACGATCACCAGATTTTGGAGTTCCTGATATTCTTGAAGAATGGAATCTGCTGTATTTCTTAAAAAACTATGCATGAAAGTAAGTTAAGTACTCCTACAAAAGAAACGGATTTAAAGGAAGGTAAAAAATCAATGACAGTAGATGTCAAGAATTAATTCCTCCTGCATTATTGCGGAAATTTTCAGTCAAGATTTATATCTTTATCACAGGTATATCTAAAAAAGTGTGAAATGAAACAAGTAACCATTAATATCCCGGAGAATATGTATGGATTTTTTATGGAATTGATCCAAAAACTTGGACTTGAAAAAGTGGAAAATGAAATTGTAGATATCCCTGATTGGCAAAAAAGAGAAGTTATACACAGGATGGAGTCAACCTCTTCTGAAGAATATTTGACTTGGGAAGAAATCGAAAACCAGTTAGAAAATGGTTTATGATCAAATCTTACACAGTAATATTCAACCCACAGGTTTACGACGATATCAAAGATTCACTAGCCCATTACAGAAAAGAAACAAAAAGTGAAATTCTAGGCCAAAGATTTCTTAAAGCTATAAAGACAAACATCAAAAAACTAAACAAAAACCCGCTGAATTATCAAATTAGATATAGAGACATGCGATTTTTGGAAATTGTTCCTTTTCCACATCTTGCACATTTCAGAGTAGATGAAGAAAATAGAATTGTCAGGGTTGAGGCCATTATTCACCCAGCTCAAGATCCAAATAAATGGCATTCCAAAACTTCTATCTGATTTTCTGATTGGACCTAGGGAATAATTTCAAACTACCTCTACCACTTTTCCTGATTCCAAATAACATATAAATCCTCTGACCGGCTTTGCGGCCAGTTTACCTACCAAGTCCATGTAATCGCGAACCTGCTTTTCATACTTTTCATAGGCTTCCCCTGTCTTAAAATCCACGATGAGAGCCTCGTTATCTTTGAGAATAATCCTGTCCGGCCGCTTTTGTTTTCCTCCCGGAAGGAGGATTCCCTGTTCGGCCAATAAAACGCCTTCTGTATCAAACCAAGAAGCAAAAAGCGGATTAGCAAACAATCCATGAAGTTGGGTTTCTACCTGAAGACGCTCCTCTTCTGAAATTCTTCCTTCAAAGTAAAAAGCTTGTAAAATGGATTGGCATTCAGCCAATGTCCCGGATTTCTCCAAAATCTCATGAACCAACAATCCGAAATTCTGCTTTTTCCGCTGTGCCATCCCTTCTGCAGAAAAATCAACGGCATACTGTTTCACCTTCAGGAGTTCTGACCAATTTTGGTAAGCCCACCGGAGTTGAGGCATATGTGTCTCCTCCTTTATCTTGGTTTCTGTTATTGGCCAAGATCCATAATCAAAGACCTTGGTTTCAGGATCGAAATATTCGGAAAGACTCAATTCTCCGATGTGATCCGAAGATCCGCTAAGTATTTGTTGCAGATGGATTTCAAGGTTATTTTCTGAAGATTTACTGTTGATTTCTTTAAAAGGCACCAAACCCCAAATCACTTCCTCTGCCCTTGTCAAAGCCACATAAATCATGTTCAGACTGTCCAGATACGCCAAAGTAGCCTCCTCAGAATAAGTTTCATTGAAATCTGATTTGGCCAATTTGCCATTCAAAGTCAGAGGAATGATGGCAGATAAATTCCTTTCAGAATCCTGAAAAGGTGACCAAACCACATTGCCTTTTCTGGTTTCAAAAATTTCCCATTTCAAAAATGGCATCAGCACTACTTTGAACTGCAACCCTTTGGATTTGTGAATGGTAAGGATCCTCATGGCATTATGCCCTTCGGGAATTTTGACAGTCCGCTTTACCTTGTTTTCTTCCCACCACTCCAAAAATCCTGATAAATCGGCTCTGTTGTTGGCAGTAAAATCATAAACCGCTTCTTTGAAACCCGATATATAAGCCTTCTCCAAGCCATTTTCTTGAAGCTCCAATTCATCTATCAACTCCTCCACTGCCTCCATCAAAGGCAACTGCAGAAGAATTGTCTCCTTGTCTTTGAATGACTTTTCCTTTTTGACCAAGTACTCGGGGGTTTTCTCCAAAGCAAACAAGTCATGGTTGACCGGTTCGTTTTTCAGAACAGAATAATAGTACCACATCGTCTTGAACTGAACCTTGTCTTCAGGTTCATGCAGGTAATTCAATCCCGCAACCAAGGCTTTGACTGAAGCCGACTTCTGTAGGTACATGGACTCATCCGAGAGTACATCAAAGCTGTAAGGAAGTTCGGGATTGTCTGCTCCAAAGGCCATCAAAGTATCTGCGATCGCCACTCCCTGATCTTTCGTTCTGACCAAAAAAGCAATATCACGAAGCTGATACCCCTTGTCCTGTAACTCCATCACGATTCTTGGAAGTCGGGAAAGTGCCTGTGCGTCAAATTTTCCCTCTTCCTCACTTTCCTTGACATCGATAAATTCAAATCGAACTTTTCCTTTCGATTCCAGATTGGCTTTTCGGTCAGAGACCTTTTGGTGCACATCATGGTATGCCCGGGAAATAATCCCTGCATCGCTTGCACTATAGACTCTTTCCACTACCTCTTCAAAAACCTTGGGAAGCTGCTTGAAAAGTGCATTGTTGAAGTTGATAATATTGGGAAGGCTCCTAAAATTGGTGTCCAAGTTTTCGTTTCTGACCCTTTGGGCGCCGATTTCAGATTCGACTTGCTCAAGTAAAAGCTTCATCTCCCCTCCTCTCCAACGGTAAATCGACTGCTTGACATCTCCTACAAGCAGGTTGGTATTTCCTTGGGAAAGGGAGTTTTCAAGCAATGGTTTGAAACTTGCCCATTGAAACCCTGAGGTGTCCTGAAATTCGTCAATCAGGTAGTTCCTGTATTGGTTGCCCACTTTTTCATAGATAAAAGGAGCATCGTTTTCTTTGGTGATTTCTTTCAGAAACTCATTGGCATCGGAAATCAACAGGATGCTTTCCTCGTCTTTGAGCAGGGTCAGTTCTTCAAGGAGGTTTCTAAAAATCCCAAAAACAAAAATATTCTTGGATATTGCCTCTAAGGTATTCCATTTGGTCAATAGGGTATCAAACTGAGAAAGGATCAGGTTCAAGCCATGATGATAAGCACTTTCGATCCGCTCCATATTCGGGTCTTTTTTCTTATACCACTTATCAGGATTGCCGATTTTGTCTACCTGCGTCGGGCTGAGTTCGGGGACAGGATTGTATCGGTCGCCCAAAAGATCAAACTTTTTAGCAAAAGAAAGGGTCGCTCCGGAAAAATCAGTCCATTCCAAACCATTGTTGATTCGGATCTGATTGGCTTCTTCCTTGAGTTGACGTGTGACCTTGATGAGTTCTGCTTTCCTTTCGCGAACAAAAGCATTCAGGTTTTTGATGTTTTCTTTTTCCTTCAAAAACTCCCTGATCTCATTCCCATATTTCTTGAAATCTTCCTGAAAAATCTGCTTTCCAAGTTCTTTTATGTTTTTTCGGATATCCCAGGATTTGCCGTTTTGGATTTGCTCGACAGCATAATCCACGAGCCATTTGTGCAAAAATTCATCGTCCATCACCTTTGCCACCACCCGATCTACAACGCGGTCAAGAACCGCATCCTGATCCATTTCGACCTCAAACTTTGCATTGAGATCCATTTCCCTGGCAAAGGACCGGACGACTTTCTGGAAAAAACTATCTATCGTACTGACAGAAAACCTCCCATAATCATGCAGTATGGAAGTCAGTACTTTGGCAGCACGGGATTTCAGTTCGTCTTCACCGATATTCAAACCGTCCAATAATTCCCGATCCATTTTCTGGTCAGATTGTACGGTATGTTTAAGCCTTTTCAATTCCTTGATGATTCTCTCCTTCATTTCGGCAGTGGCTTTATTGGTAAAAGTCACCGCCAGGATGGATTTGAAATTATCAGGAAATTTTAAGGCTAATTTAAGGTATTCCATAGTCAGGGTGTAAGTCTTGCCCGACCCTGCAGAGGATTTGTAAATGATAAAGTTTCTGTCTTCCATTTTCAAAAATCAAGATAGACAAAACAAGTAGAAATACAGAGGATAAAAAAACGATTGACGGAGACTGTCAGATTAATAAAAAACAAAATTTACTTTGGGTGACGGCATATAATTTTGCTAATTTCTAATAAAATATTCCAAATCCACTCACTTTAGGTTGAATTAGCTTAGTAAATTGAAATAAATAATAATATTTACTTTATAAACATTATTATTTTTATTAACCTTAAGTCCAAAATTAAGAAAACATAAGTCACGATATAATACTATGAAAATTGAAATCAGTATAAAAGACGATAAAGTTGATTTTGTACTTGAGGTTTTAAGCCACTTCAAGTATGTAAAAGTCTTGAATCCAAAAGATGGTCCAGTAAGAATCCCAGCCACACAAATTGACCACGACGGTGACCGTAGACTATACCGATATGAAAGGGTCCGTCAATTAAAAGAACCAGTTCCTGCCAAACAACCGAAAGTCATCAATTTGCCTAAACCTTATTCGGAAGCCGTCGAACAGATCCGACAGTCCCAAGAAGGTAAAATCGAACTCAAATCCGCTAAAACCTTATTAAATGAACTTTAACATTATCTGCACGGATGTCTTTACAAAAGAACTCAAAAAGTTGGTTAAAGAACATCCCTCCTTCAGCCACGACTTCAAATTACTATTGGACAAGTTAGAAGAAAACCCGGATACGGGAACTCCTCTTGGCAATCAGTTTTTTAAAACAAAACTTTCTTTCCGTTCAATGGGAAGACAAAGTAGAGAAAAACCAAATGTCCAGATCTATTTCTGTATCAGACAAAAGAACGTCTACCTTATTGCAATCCAAAACAGAAATGAATCAAGTGCATTTCCTGAAAAAGACATGCAGGAAGTATTGAAATCCATCAAATAATCAGATTGAAGCTTTTCTTTGGAAAGTATTGCTTTTGATTATTCCGACCTCAGATTCAGTTTTTTACAAAAAAAAGCGCAAGGAAATTTTTCACCCTTGCGCTTTTTCTTTGATTTTTCATGTCACTTTAGAGCATCCCACAATATCTCAACAGGATGCTTGGCTTTCTTTCCTGTTCCATCTTCGATCTGATGCCGGCAGGAAGTTCCCGGTGCTGCAATTAGTGTTGTCTCTTCCGCCTTGCGTACAGCCGGAAACAAAACCATCTCCCCAATCTTCATGCTGATATCGTAATGCTCCTCCTCATAGCCAAATGACCCTGCCATGCCACAGCAACCTGAAGGAATGGTTTCGACACTGAAATTCTTTGGTAAGGAAAGCATCTTCTGCGTCCAGGTCATGGAAGACAACGCTTTTTGATGACAGTGCCCGTGAAGCTTGATTTTCTTGGTTTCCTCAGTAAAGGAATCTGATTTGATGTTTCCTGCTGCAATTTCCTTCCCTATAAATTCCTCTATGGTTTGGGTATGAAATTTCAGTTTCTTTGCTCCCTCAACCAATTCCTTTCCCACCAACCTTGGATATTCATCCCTGAAACTCAAAATAGCAGAAGGTTCGATTCCCACCAAAGGTGTGTTTCCATCAATTAGGTCCTGAAATATCCTCACATTAGCTTCCGCGTGTTTTTTGGCTTTTTCGAGCAAACCCTTGGACAAAGCAGAACGACCGCTTTCCTCGTGGTCCGCTACCTTCACCTCATATCCCAACTTCTTGAGCAATTTGATCGCCGTGATTCCAATTTGGGTATCGTTATGGTTGGTAAATTCATCTATGAACAAGTACAGCGATTTGATCAAAGGAGTTTTCCCGGGAAGTTTGCTGTAATTGCTTTTGTACCACTTCCTCAAACTTGTTTTGCTGATTTCCGGCAGGTTCCTTTTTGGAGCGACTCCCAAAACCGATTTCATCAATCCTCCCGTAATCCCATTTGCCAAAGTAAAGTTGGCTATACCGGGAACAATTGCCGCCAGTCCATTCAGTTCATTGATATGGGCAAAGGCTTTGGACCGTAGCGGAACCCCGTGGGTCTTTTGATATTGGTAGAGAAATTCCGCTTTCATCGAAGCCATATCGACATTGGATGGACATTCGGCAGTACATCCTTTGCAGGAAAGACACAGGTCCAAGGCCTCCTTGATCTCCGGATGGTCAAAGGCATTTTCTTTTTTGTCCAAAGTCAAAAACTCACGTAAAGTATTGGCACGGCCGCGAGTAGTATCTTTTTCATTTCTTGTAGCCTGGTAACTTGGACACATCGTCCCGCCTGATGCCGGCAATTTGCGGCAGTCTCCTGAACCGTTGCACTTCTCCGCCAACCTCAATATGCCTCCTGCAGCACTGAAATCCATCAGGGTGTCTTGCTCCGGAGTCACCATTTCGGCTTCATACCTCAAAGAAGTATTCATCGGTGCAGTGTCCACAATCTTGCCGGGATTGAAGATATTGTCAGGATCCCAGGTGTATTTGACGCGGCGGAGAAGTTGGTAATTGTCCTCTCCCACCATCATCGGGATAAATGGCGCACGGACCCGACCGTCTCCATGTTCGCCGCTGAGTGAGCCATTGTATTTTTTGACCAACTTGGCGGAAGCCTCCGAGATCCTGTAAAACTCCTCCTGATCTGCTTTTTTCTTCAAATCCAAAATCGGGCGCATGTGGATTTCGCCTGCGCCGGCGTGGGCATAATGCACAGGATTTTGGTTGAATCCCTTCAGGATTTCATCCAATTCATCAATATAATCCGCCAAATCATCGATATCCACGGCGGTATCTTCAATACATGCCACGGCTTTTGGGTCGCCGGGAATATTCGCCAAAAGTCCCAAACCTGCACTTCGTAAAGCCCAAGCGGATTTGGTCAGGTCAGGTCCGATTACCGGATAGGCATAACCCAATCCGGCTGCTTTCAGGTCAGCAATAAGTTTGTCTCCTTTTTCCCTTGCTTCAGATTCGGTCTTGCCGGTAAACTCAATCATCAACAATGCCATCGGATCACCCTCGACGAAATAGCGGTTTTTGCTGTATTCAAGGCTTTCTTTGGTACAATCCAAAATGATTTTGTCCATCAGCTCCACGGCAGTCGCAGGATGCTTCATCGCCACCTGGGCGGCTTTCATGCTTTGGTGTATTGATTCAAAATGCGCAGCCACCACGATTTCCAATGGATCAGGAACAGGATCCAAGAGGATTTTGATCTCTGTGGTAAAGGCCAATGTTCCCTCCGAACCGGCCAACAGCTTACAGAAATTGAACTTGCCTCCACCTTGTGTAAATATTTCGGACTCCAAAAGAACATCTACTGCATAGCCTGTATTGCGGCGGTGAATGGTTTTCTTTGGAAATTGTTCTTCAATGTTTTTTTTGTTTTCCGGATTGGAAAGTTCCTGTCTTACCTGACGGTAAAGCTGCCCTTCCAAAGTTTCAAAATGGCACTTGGCTTCAAATTCAGCTTGGGATAATTCGCCAAAAACCACTTGCGAGCCATCACTCAAAAAAACTTTTAACTCCAAAACCTTATCCCTTGTCGTCCCATAGACGATCGAAGTCGTCCCGCAGGAATTGTTCCCCACCATCCCACCGATCATGGCCCGGTTAGCGGTGGAAGTAATGGGACTAAAGAACAAACCGTGAGGTTTCAAAAATTGGTTGAGTTCGTCCCGGACTACGCCCGGCTGCACACGAACCCATTTTTCTTCTTTGTTGAATTCCAGGATTTTGGTAAAGTTTCTTGCCACATCCACCACGATACCGTTACCGACACACTGTCCTGCGAGTGAGGTTCCCGCTGTCCTTGGGATCAGGGAAGTTTTGTTTTTACCTGCGAAAAGGATCAGTTTTTGGATGTCGGACTCTGATTTTGGAAAGGCGACAGCCAAAGGAATCTCCCGATATACGGAAGCATCTGTGGCATAAAGAGTTTTGGTAAGTGCGTCAAATCTGAGTTCCCCTTCTAATTGGGTAGCCAAATTCTCCAATAAAGGCAACAGGTTAGGTTTGGTCAAAGTCATGCTTCAAAAATAAATAAAAGAAACAGGGTATAGGAGAAATTCACGTTGGTTTGGGAAATTATTTTAGGGAAGACAGAAGACGGAAGACGGAAATTTTTGAAAAAGACCGATGACCGATGTAATGGCCATGGAGGTTATTCCATCTCGGTGGACAGTCGACCGTGGACTGTTGACAATTTAAATCCAAATTCTCAACCTTAACCCTTCATTTTAAACTATTTTTGTATTCTATTTGGAGGTGTTTTTCATTCAGAGAATCACTATTCAAACTCAATCCCAACTTCTAAAAAAAACTGAATTTCATAATTAATCGGAACCGCCCGCTGTATCCAGGGTGATGTTACTGCTTGCCTTTTTCTTAAGTTAGAGTCCAAAAGGGTATATGTTCTTTATTTTATTGGTTCTTTATAAAAATCCTTCAGAGAATTTGTATAGTCTTTGTCATCAATAGGATATTTCCTTTGAAAGACACTAGGTTGTTTACTTCCTAGAGGAACTAGCATCAAACTAGAATTCCCATTAAATCTAACCATCTTATCAGGATCAATGGTTGATTCGTCGAAAGAGATTGTAAAGTAATAAAGGTAATGAGGGATAAAATCCATAAACTTCTTATACTCTTCGGGATTGAGCTCACCCTTAAGGTTGATCAGGGAAAAATCCTTTTTTTCAATAATTGCCGATTGAAACTCTACGGCACTTAAAGGGATATTATCCAATGTGGGCATAACATCAAACTGGGCATCGACCATCGCCCATTTCTTATGGTCATTCAACCATACCTCTGTCAGAACGTGACCTGCACCAAACTTAACTTTTTCTACATCCTGGGTCATTAGGCCCAAAGTCCTCGATTTCATACCGATTGTAGCTAAGACACTTTTTAGGACTATTCCATATTCTACACATCTGAATTTCTCTCCTTGCCCAGCCCTTTTTAAAATGACATAGGCATCTTTTGTACCTGCATTATTCCAGCTATTATGTTCCCATTGATTTCTTACCCAATTCAGCGCTAAAAGTATTTTGGTCTGTTCATCTTTTTCATCCCTGATCAAATCCTCAATGGGATAATTCTCTCTAATCTTAAATATGATAGAGTCTTTGTTTGGGTCAGGAAAATAAAATTGATACTCCGGATTTATTGATTCTGTGTCAAATGATATTTTATTTATCTTTTTTGATGGTAAAATATTCAACACTGTACATCCCGAAAAAAACAATGCACAAGAAAACAGAATTATTAGTATCCTCATTTTTTTATCTTTTTTAATATGCACGATTTTTAGAAGCTAAATCAGTTTTTATGGTTAGCCCTAACTGTTTGCAGCTATTCGGGTGGCAGCAAGATCTGCCTAATCTGTAAATTTTATAGGGAAAAAGCAAAGTTAAATTGTAAAACTGCACCTCATTTTAAGCACTTCACCCCGCATGGCGCAAGACCAGTGAAGTAGCTAACAATTTTATTTTAAATTGCGTTTAGTTAATTCTTCGTGATGTCTAACGTGATAAATTGTAAAATACAGCATTTCTCGGATTGTCAATTTGCCCAATAATGGATGAGGTAAAATATATTTATCAAGGTCATCTTCAGTTAATTTGTCAAGTTTACCAGCTAATTTATCTACCTCATTTTTCAAGTCACCTTTCAGTCTTAAACCTTTTTCGATACTTACTGCTTTTGGGATAAATCTTCCAATTGCTCTTCCTCCGTTTTCTAATTTCAATAAATATTTTTTCACCAAATCTTCGTAACTCTTACTTTTCCTGTTGGCTTGTCCCCAAATAAGTTTCAGAATGAAATTAGGAAAACTCAATATTTGGCTAACAGGTTTAACTCCAAGAAATATGTGTTCAAGTTGTTGTCCTGCTGTCCATTTATCATTTTTCCTACTTAGAAATTCATCTTCAGACAAACTTTCCAAATAGGAAATAAATGAATTATGACTTTCGTAGAGTTTATTTTTTATAGTCTGTTTGTCCATGATTTTTGTCTTTACGCTTTTGACTAAGGGTCCGTAGCTAAGAAACATGGGGGCATTTCGGAGCGATTTCCTTTCTGCAATAACTAAAGTTAGTTCGGGGAACAAACTTTGCGAATGCCACTGACTGTTCCATGTTTCCTTAGGTGCTGTTACCAGAGGGTTTTATCTCATTTCAACTTTTTGACTTGTCTTTGTTACCATTTCATTTGTGAATATTAATTCTTCAAATCCTACAGATATTTTCATTTTTAAGTCAGTGCCATAATCTTTTACAAAATTGGCTTTCATGTCATAAATGGCTTTTCCTATTCCTATTCCCTCTGCTTTTATTGTGGCTGAATCCTGGTCCATATTTAATTCAATCTTTTGATTTAAATTAAAATAGGCAAAAGCGTCTTTAATTTCATCTAAAGTATAGGTGGTAGAAATTTTTATATAGACGCTTGCTAAATCTGCCACAGGAATTGTCATAGGGATGACTTGATAGAATGAATCGCCAATTTTCATCGGCTCTTCAGGAAAAGGAATACTTTGCGTGACCTTTTCTAGAGATGATTTAATTACGTTTTTTGTAGCATCATTTACTTTATCACTGATTATATTCAGAACTTCAACTTGTCCATCGGGTTTATATTTTCCTTCTATAACCAAACCTGTCATTGGGTTTTCCTTTTCTTCTTTTTTTCCGTTTTGTGTGGTTGTTGTATTTATGGACTTATAAAGCATTGTATAAAAGAAACTCTCATCTTCTTGTTTCTCCCCATTTTTCATTTCAGTTTGTATTTGGGTTTGACTTAAAATTTCTATAGGGAAATCAAACCCATTTTCCTTTATTTTCAATATTCTTTCTTCAGGTCCTGACACATCAAGGGTATTTTTGGAATCAGTTGAGCTTGATGTGAAATACTCTTTATCAGGTAAAAACCTTGACTTAAATACGACTTGCTGACCTTGGGCGCAGGGCACAATTGCTACAAATATCAAAAGGGAAATAATTTTCTTCATATGTGGTTTTTTTAACTTGCCGGTAACATCCTCAAGTCCTTTATAATAAGAAAAGAGTTCAAATAGCTTACTTCCTCCAAAAATTTGGAAATAATTCCCTATAAAACTAAAAGAATTTTTTAAACCTAATCTATCCCATCGCCCTATCTCCCCAAAAATACCGTCTCCTTTTTCTCCGCTGACTTTCTGGCGGCATCGAGGATTTCGGCGACGATCATGTTGTTGTTCAGAGAATAAAGACTATAGTCTTCCACTTTGATTTTGCCCCTGATCACCTCTGCGAAATAGGAAAAAGGATCTACATACACCCCAACTTCATCCGGCCGAACTTCGAAGGTTTTTTCCTCAGGATTGTCCCAAGTTCGTGTCCGCATCTTTGACCTGTTTTCGCTGATTACCTGACCGGTCTTTCCATAAAATTCCATGTCCTTTCTGTCAAAAGGCCAATTCCAAGAAGCTTGGATAATCGCCTGAGCATCTCCATAAACCAAAATGATCGTCGCCTCATCATCCACTTTGGGATAGATGTCCGGTTTGTAGGTATTCGTGACGGCTGTGACGGAAATCGGCTTTCGCCCTTCCATCAGGTAAGTCATGATATTGGCTCCATAGCAACCAAAATCAACCAACGCGCCACCCCCATTTTGAACCGGATCCGTCAGCCAATCCAGAAACTCCTTCCCCACCCCGATTTCTTTGGGACCTCTGTGTCCATGATGAAATACAGCTTTGCGGATCGGCCCAAAAGCTTCCTTGTCCTGAAGCAATTGATAGGTCTTTTCGGTACTTGCATACCAAGAAGTCTCAAAGTTGGTCAGGAGATGGATCCCGTGTTTTTTGGCCAAAGCTTCCATTTTTTTGGCTTGGTCGAGAGAAAATGTCAACGGCTTTTCCACCATGACATGAATTCCACGCGGAGCGGCAAGTTCCACGGCTTCCAAATGGGCATAAATGGAACCAAAGGCCAATACAGCTTCCGGCTTTGTAGCATCAAGCATCGCTTTGGCATCGGTAAAAAACAGTTTTTGATCCAAGTTGTAGCGCTTGGCATAGCTTGCTGCAAGGGCTGCATCCGGTTCGTAAATCCCCACCAAGTCCACATCAGTCTTGTCTTTTCTATTGAAAATCCAGGGCGAATGCCCATGAGAAAGTCCCATCATCGCCATGCGGACAGGTTGATTGCTTTGCTGTGCAAATGAGTATTGAAAAAAAGAGGAACAAATGAAAAGAAAAAGGAGGAGATTTTTCATGGTTTGGTTTGGGTTGGAGAATAGAATACAAGATGGGAATTTTCATTCTTCACAACAAATTCGGAATTTTTATATCTAAAACTGAACCTAATATTTTTTATGCGGGGAGAAAAAAATAAGGTTCGGATTAACTGATGGAATTAAAACTTCATCAATTTCAAATTTAGAATATACATTCATACAGATTCTCATTTTTCCATTTTACCAATTTGTATTTACACTTTCACGTCACCAACCAAGTAAAACTCGGACTGAAGTTCATATGCAGCATCTGTGGACTATGGACTGGTGACTATTGATAAATCTCCAAATTTTATTTCCGTACCTTTGCCCCATGTCAGAAAATACCGCTTCCTCCCACGCCAGATATTTAAAGAACCTTTCTATCGATGCATTCAATGAAATGCAATCGGACTTTATAGAATCCGCTGCCAAGACCGACAATATCATGCTCTTGGCACCTACCGGTTCGGGGAAGACATTGGCTTACCTGATTCCTTTGGTAGATTCCCTTCAGGAAGACCTAAAGGAAGTACAGGCGCTGATCATAGTCCCATCACGGGAGTTGGCGATACAGATCGAGCAGGTTTTAAAAGGGATGAAAACTCCTTTCAAAGTAAGTACTGTCTATGGCGGTCATGCCATGAAGGTCGAGCAAAACAGCCTCAGCGAAGCGCCTGCAGTGGTGATAGGAACGCCGGGAAGACTTTCTGACCATGTCCAAAAAGAATCTTTCGACACCCAGGGAATCAAAATGATCATCTTGGATGAGTTCGATAAATCCCTGCAAATGGGTTTCCACGAACAGTTGCAGGTGATATTCCGAGGACTGAAGGCACAGACCCAACGGCACATCCTTACATCGGCCACCGTATTGGAGCGCTTGCCTGATTTTATTCCTTTCCAAAAACCCTATACTGTCAACTACCTCGAAGAAGTGGACGATTCCAAGCTAGAGCTTAAGCTTATCCATACTTCGAGTAAGGAAAAAGTCCAGGTCTTGATGCGCTTGGTAGCAGGATTTCAGAATGAACCCTGCCTTGTTTTTTGCAATCACCGGGATGCGGTGGACCGGATCAGTATGCTGCTAACAGGAAATGGATTTGAACATGGCGTCCTGCATGGCGGAATGGAACAAATTGACAGAGAAAAAAACCTGATCAAATTTCGCAGCGGAGTTTACAATCTCCTGATTGCAACGGACTTGGCTTCGAGAGGTCTTGATATCCCCGAAATCATGCACGTGGTACACTACCAATTGCCGATCAGGAAAGATGCCTTCATCCACCGAAATGGTAGAACCGCAAGGATGCATGCCGAGGGAAACAGCTACCTGGTCTTGGCCAACGATGAGGTTTTGCCCGATTATATAGACAAATCTGTCGAGGAAATCACCGTTACCGAAGAACTTCAGCCGGTGCAGCCTTCATCCTTTGAATGCCTGTATTTCAGTGCCGGCAAAAAGGACAAAATCTCCAAAGGCGACATTGTGGGTTTGCTGACACAAAAGGGAGGCCTGACAACTTCAGATATCGGGCTGATTACAGTTTTGGATTTTTCATCTTATGTGGCTGTCAAAAGATCCAAAGTCGCAAAAACCCTTGACAAAATCAGGAATGAGAAACTGAAAAAGAGCAAGGTGAAAATTGAGGTGGCGAGATAAAGTGCCTGCACCCTGAGGAACGAAGGGTCTCACTTTAATCGGTTGTAATTGTTATAGTTGTTGTAATGGTTGTCTGGAATTTTGGTTATTTGGTTAAAGGGTTATTTGTTTAACTGATTTGGGTTTAATTGGTTAACTGATTTGGGTTTAATTGGTTAATTGATTATTTGGTTAATTGAATATCCTTAATCTAGTTTATCTCATCCCGAAACGTGCGAGATTATAACCTTAAAACGGAACGATAGAATAGCAATGAGGTATTCCTAATTATCTCCAATTTCACATATATCCACTCAATTCTTTTGCGACCTCCAAACCACAGTCTTTCCCAACCCAGGAACCTTCCAATTTTTTAAACCTCCTGCTCCTCTTACCTTTTACTTCTCACTGTCTAGCTACTTCGTACTTGGTACATTGTACTTAGTACTTTCAGGTACTAAATCCTTTCCACCCTCTTGTTTACTATTTATATACTTTTTTACTTAACATAAACCTAACTATTTCTAAACACTACACCTTTTTTAACTATCAATATTATCTCAATAATGTTGATTTTTGATTTAAAAAAGCCATTTTTTTATCATTTAACATAAAATTAATTCACTTTAAGTTAACTTTTTCTTAACTGCCAAAAATTCTCAAAAGTTTAGCTTTGGTAAAACTTTTAAACTTAAAGCTATCAAACATTTCTACCAAAAACACATGAAAACGGCAAGATTACAGCACGTCGGATGGATGTTGGTCCTCTTTTTTGGATTGACGCTATCAGCCATCGCCCAAGAAAAAAGGGTCGAGGGAAAAATTACTGACCCGACAGGGCAACCGCTACCAGGAACAAGTGTACTGGTCAAAGGCACCAACAGAGGCACTGTAGCAGATCTGGATGGTTTGTACAACATCATGGCAAATCCTTCAGATACTTTGGTTTTCTCCTTCATCGGATTTCAGAAAATGGACAGGATTGTAGGGAATTCTTCTATCATGAATATCACGTTGATGGAAGGTTTAGATATGGGCGAAGTGGTCGTGACGGCACTCGGAATGGAACGTGACGCAAAAGCTTTGGGCTACGCAGTTCAGACTGTAGGAGGCGACAGGTTTACCGAAGCTAGAGAGACCAACGTCTTGAATTCCCTGAGCGGACGTGTTGCCGGGGTGCAAATCACCAATGGATCAAGTACTTTGGGTGGTTCCACAAGGGTGACAATCCGGGGAGAATCTTCTTTGAACATCAATGCCAACCAACCGCTATTCGTGGTGGACGGTATTCCTATCAGTAACAATATCGTCGGTTCATCGGGACGGGGCGGCCTAGAGGTGGATTATGGCAATTCTGCCGGCGAGATCAATCCCGACGACATTGCTTCAATGACGGTTTTGAAAGGTCCTGCCGCAGCAGCACTTTACGGTTCAAGAGCTGCCAACGGTGCGATTCTGATTACAACCAAATCCGGAAAAGGCAAAAAAGGATTGGGAGTGACCATCAATTCCAACACAACTTTTGACAGTCCGCTCGTCATGCCGCAGTGGCAGGACAAATATGGACAAGGCAACAACGGGCAATTTTCTTTTGTTAATGGTGCTGGTGCCGGTATTGCAGATGGGGTCGATGAAAGCTGGGGTCCAGAAATGGACAAAGGACTGAACATCCCTCAATTTGATTCTCCTAGAAACATTCCTGGATTCAGGGGAGGTGATTTGAATGCACCTGCAGGAAGTACCATCAATGCAACCCCTTGGGTTTCCGATAGGGACAACATCAATAACTTTTTCCAAACCGGCGTCACTTTGGCAAACAACGTGTCTATTGCAGGTGACAATGAAAAAGCCAATGTGCGCTTCTCATGGACCAATCTGGACCAAAAAGGAATCGTGCCCAACACAGATTTGAAGAGAAATACCTTGGCGCTGAATTCAGGCATCAACATTATTCCTGAAAAATTGACCTTGAACACCACGGTCAATTACCAAAATACCACTTCAGGAAACAGACCAAACATCAGCTACGGTACAGAAAGCTTGATGTACCTCTGGATCTGGTATGGAAGACAAGTCAATACCAATAACTTGAGGGACTATTGGATGCCAGGTCTGGAAGATGTTCAGCAGTTCAATTACAATTATAACTACCATGACAACCCCTACTTCACTGTCTATGAAAATACCAACGGGCAGCAAAAAGGCAGGGTCTTCGGTAATGTGTCTTTGAATTACAAAATCACAGACAAACTCAACCTGATGGTCAGGACGGGTCTGGATACTTACAATGAATTTAGGGACAGAAAAAGGGCATTTTCTACACAGCGTTTCCCTAGAGGACATTACAGAGAGGATAATATCTTTTTCAGTGAAAGGAATTCTGATTTCTTGCTTTCCTACACAGAAGCCGGCAGAGGAACCTGGACATATAATGTAGCCCTAGGCGGTAACCTGATGTCACAGGAAAACAGGTTCCAACAAGTAGTTGCACCTGAATTGTTGATTCCAGGAATTTACAATTTAACCAATACGGCAGTTGCATTGCAGGTTGACCAATTCAATTCAAAAAAGAAGATCAATTCGCTCTATGGATTTGGGCAGATCGGATATAAAAACATCCTGTTTTTGGACATCACAGGCCGAAATGACTGGTCTTCCACTTTGCCGGTCAACAACAATTCCTACTTCTACCCTTCAGCAACATTGAGCGCTATCCTTTCGGATATGATCCAAATGCCAAGAAGCGTCAGTTTGGTAAAATTGAGGGCTGCCTATGCAGAAGTGGGAAATGACACAAGTCCATATAGCTTGACCAATGTGTTCAACAACCAGATCGCATGGGGTTCAAACCAGGCCAAGACTGAATCCTCTACCCTATCCAATGCAGACTTGAGACCTGAAAGAACAGCCTCCACCGAATTTGGTCTTGACCTCAGGTTCTTTGAAGGAAGACTCGGATTGGATGTTACCTATTATGACAATGTCACCCGTGACCAGATCATCCCTATCACTTTGGATATTGCTACAGGTTACAACAGCCGGATCATCAACGCCGGAAAAATCCAAAACCGTGGTATAGAAATCGTCGCTTTGGCCAACCCGATCAAAAGACAAAGCGGCTTCCGTTGGGACGTCATTGCCAACTTTACAAGGAACAGAGGAAGGGTACTTGAACTGACAGAAGGATTGGACACATACACCCTTACTGAAAGAAACGGTGCATTTGTTCAGGCTAGGATCGGTGAAAGAATGGGGAATATTTACGGAGTAGGATTTGCAAGGGTTGAAGATGCGAACAGCCCGTATTTTGGCCAAATCATCCATAACAGCACGGGAACTCCACTCAGGGATTCTGAATTAAAACTTCAAGGAAACTACAATCCTGATTGGATGCTTGGTATCCAAAACAACTTTACCTACAAAAACTTCAACCTCGGGTTCTTATTTGATATCCGATATGGAGGCATTGTGGTATCGAGGACCAAAACGATCGGAAGTACTTCAGGCCAATTGGAAGAAACACTTTTTGGAAGAGAAAATGGCTATGACCTGACTGTAGAAGGCAACGGCATCATCAGCCCAGGTGTCATCCAAAATGCTGACGGTTCTTTTACTCCAAACACCATCAAAATCACTTCCCGAAACTGGCACAACAGGTACTTCGAAAGAAACAATGTGGAAGCGGCCAAATATGATGCCTCTTATGTGAAATTGAGAGAAGTTACACTTGGATACAACTTCCCAAGGGAATTTATCAGCAGGACTCCTTTTCAGGATATCAAAGTCTCATTTGTAGCCAGAAACCTGGCGCTGTGGACCGAAAACCCACACTTTGATCCTGAGACATTGTCTATGTCAGGAGGAACTTTGCAGCCTGGAGTCGAAAATATGGCGTTCCCATCTACCAGAAGTCTTGGGTTTAATATCAATCTTAAGTTTTAACCAGTAAAATTTCCGAACATACATTTGTTATGAAAACCAATATCAAAAAACTATTCACTGCCTTACTAGCCCTTCAATTGGGTTGGTTCGCAGCCTGTACAAGTGATTTTGAGGAAATCAACAGCAATCCCAATTCACCGGAAACTGTCCCTTCTTCCCTATTACTGCCGACTATCCTTAGAACAACAGCAGGCCAGCATGCCGGTCAAGCTTGGGGAATCGGCAATGTGGTCATGCAATACACTGCGAAAATCCAGTTTACCAATGAAGACCGATACAATTGGGGTCCTTTTGGTGATCCATATGGAAGCTTTTTCAATGCCCAGAGAGACATTGCGAACATCATCAAAATCTCTGAACCTCTTGGCCAAAATAACTATATCGGAATTGCCAAAATTGTCCGTGCATTACAGTATTCCTTTATGACAGACGCTTATGGGGAATTGCCTTATTCAGAGGCAATTCAGGCAAAAGAAGGGATAAACTATCCTGTATTTGATTCTCAAGAAGCCATTTATGAAGGGATCTTGAAAGATTTGAGAGAAGCCAATGAACTGCTTGGTTCAAGCAGCGAGCCCGTGCGTGGAGATATCCTTTTCGGGGGAAACATAACCACTTGGAAAAAGTTTGCCAATTCCCTTCGGATCAGGGTTTTGATGAGGATTTCATTGAGAAAGAATCCATCCACAGAATTGGAGCAAATCCTCGCTAACCCTGCTCAGTTCCCGGTTTTCACCGGAAACAGTGATCACGCGGTGTTACAGCATCTGCCGGATGTTCCCAATCAGCATGATCTCTATACCACACGATCGGGTTCGTTTGACGAATTTAGGCTAAGTAAAAACATGGAGATAACGCTCAAAGGGCTAAATGACCCAAGACTTTTTGCTTATGCCCAACCTACCAATGCTTCTGCAGCAGGTGTTGTTGGAAATCCAGCTGATTACAGTGGCGTACCAAACGGTCTTTCTGATGAAGAAGCTTTACAGTATTCCCCATCAGGTGACCCGGCCAAAGGTGGTTCCAACTTCATCTCAAGGGTAGGTTTCCTTTGGACATGTGCTGCATGTTCTCCTCGGGCAAACCCAATAGGCTATCAAACGATCTTGATGAATTACTCAGAATTGCAATTCTTACTTGCTGAGGCATGGGAAAGGGGTTATATCACATCAGGTACTGCGGATCAATATTACCTCAATGGCATCAATGCTTCTTTTGATTACTATGAAGCAAGATACAGGGTAGTCAACCTTCCCCAGATTGCAGACAGGCTAAACATTGGAGATGAGTATCTTTCCCAACCAAATGTTGCCTATACCGGTACACAGGCCGAAAAACTTAAAAAAATCGGAATTCAAAAATGGGTAGCTTTATATTTCTCAGGTCTTGAAAACTGGTATGATTGGAGAAGAACAGGTATCCCAACAATTGTACCTGGACCGGCAGCATTTGAACCAAACGTTCCGAGGAGGTTTATGTATCCCTCGTCTGTTCAGGCTTTGAACGAAGATAACTATAAGGCCGCGCTTGCAAGACAGGGAGTGGACAGGATCTCTACCCGTGTTTGGTGGGATTTAGCTAGATAATTTAATTGAAAAATGATAGATTCCTGCCTGTTCCGGACATCGGTACAGGCAGGATTTTTAAACAATACCCATGAAAAATAACAGAAGAGAATTTCTTAAACAGGCAGCAATTTTTTCAGGAAGTATGGCACTTTGGGGAGGAATCCCACAGGCTATCCAAAAAGCCATGGCCATCAGTCCGGAAGCCGGCACGACATTTCTTGATGCGGAGCATATTGTATTCCTGATGCAGGAAAACAGGTCTTTTGACCATGCATTGGGTTCTCTTCAGGGAGTCCGGGGATTCAATGACCCAAGGGCTATCAAGCTTTCCAATGATTTGCCCGTTTGGCTACAGCCTGACAAAGACGGCAAAATCTACAAACCATTTCACCTAGATATCCTAAATACAAAATCTACTTGGATGGGTGGAGTTCCCCACTCTTGGGAAGATCAGGTTGATGCACGGAATGAAGGAAAATATGATGGATGGGTAGAATCCAAAAGACCCGGGAACAAAGAATTCAGCCATATACCCTTGAGCATGGGATATTACAAAAGAGAGGACATCCCTTTTTATTATGCATTGGCTGATGCATTTACGGTCTGCGACCAGCATTTTTGTTCGGCACTGACCGGCACCACGACCAACAGAATGTATTTTTGGACAGGAAAAAGCAGGGATCCCAAAGACGGGTTTTCGGTTGTACGTAACTCCGAAGCCACTTATTCCAAAGAAGTGGATTGGAAAACTTATCCTGAAAGACTGGAAGAAAACGGAGTTTCATGGAGGGTTTACCAAAATGAAATCAGCTTATCTTCAGGTTTAGAGGACGAAGACGAATCACTTTTAGCAAACTTCACAGACAATAACCTGGAGTGGTTCAAGCAATACCACGTGCGCTTTGCCAAAAGCCACTACCCATTTTTACAGAAAGGAGAAAAAGATCTGCTGAAATCCATCGCTGATTTGGAAAATTCGATGAAATCCAATCCAGTCGATGGCATGGAAATAGCATTGGAAGAAAACAAAACCAAATTGGCCTATATCCAAGCGACCTTGGTCAAGTATCATCCGGACAACTTTGACAACCTTTCCGAAACAGAGAAAAACCTCCACAATAAAGCATTTACAATCAATTCTGAAGATCCTGATTTTCACCAGACAGAATGGATGGAATATGAAAAAGACGGGGAAACCTTCAAAACAAGAATCCCTAAGGGCGACATCCTCCACGAATTCCGCAAAGATGTCAAAGAAGGAAAACTTCCGACCGTATCTTGGCTAGTCGCTCCGCAAAAATTCTCCGACCATCCATCTGCCCCTTGGTACGGCGCATGGTATGTCTCCGAGGCAATGAACATCCTGACCGAAAATCCTGAAGTCTGGAAGAAGACAATTTTTATCCTCAATTACGACGAGAACGACGGATATTTTGACCATATCCCTCCTTTTGTCGCCCCGCATCCTTCAGATCCAAATTCCGGAAAAGTAACCGGAGGCATTCAGACCAAAGATGAATTTGTAACCTTGGAAGAGGAACTTTCCAAACCCGGAATGAAGCCTGAAAATGCCCGCCAAAGTCCCATTGGTTTGGGTTATAGGGTCCCGCTGATCATCGCCTCCCCTTGGACGCGCGGCGGTTGGGTCAACTCAGAAGTCTGTGACTTGACTTCTCCCCTGATGTTTTTGGAGAAATTTCTCAAACACAAAACCGGAAAAGACATCACAGAAGACAATATCAGCAGTTGGCGAAGGACCGTTTGTGGTGACCTGACATCCGCTTTCAGACCTTATGATGGCGAGAAAATAGATTTTCCAAAACCCGTAGTACAGCAAGAATTTATGAAAATGATCCACCAAGCGAGTTTCAAAAACCTGCCTGACAACTTCGGCCCTTTGAAATCAGAAGAAATCCAAGCAGTCAAAAAAACCGGGAGAAAATCCAAAGTCCTGCCCAAACAAGAAGCCGGCACAAGGAATTCCAATGCGCTTCCTTACGAATTATACCTAGATGGAGCAATGGATTACTTTCAGCAGTCATTCCGGATAGTTTTTCAAAATTCGGATAAGGTGTTTGGGAAAAAGACAGCAGGTGTTCCTTTTCAGGTTTATGCTCCTACCAAATATTTAGAAAATGGAAAATGGATGCCGATGAAAGTCTGGTCTTTTGCTTTGGAACCTGGAACAGACCTTGATTACCAATGGCCATTGGTCAATTTTGAAAACGGACATTACCACTTGGATGCTTATGGCCCTAATGGATTCTACAGAAGTTTCAAAGGAATTAGAAACGAACCTTTGGTAGAAGTCAGTGCAACTTACGACCTCAAAGATCCAAAAAATCCCAAGTTGATTCTCACTATCAATAACCACGACAAAGTCAAAAATTTGGACTTGATCTTGGAAGATCAAGCCTATGGAAAAGCCCAGACGGAAATATCGTTGAATCCAAACTCAGAGAAAACGATCACATTGGAAACCGAGAAAAGTTTTGGTTGGTACGATTATGCTTTGAGAATCAAAGGAAACGAACTATTTGAAAGAAGACTTGCAGGAAGAATAGAAACAGGATTACCTTCTAAAACCGACCCACAGATAGGGAATTTGTCAATAGAGAGTGACACATTCTCTGTTTAGGTGAGTGCATTGAGAGATGATTTTATGAAAAAGCCGGTATCGAATCCGGCTTTTTTATTTTCGAATCATATTTCATTCAATAACCGACAGCGCCATTTCTTTCAAATATCCCAAATCTGGAACAGGAATTTGTTCCTCTTTGGCCAATTCATCCCATGTTCTCATTTTGAGGGAAAGGTCAAATAAGGGATCTTTTTCAAAAGCCTCAGCTTCTTCCGAAGACATGACGCCACCTTGGTAACCCAAAGTCATCAGACTCGCCTCGGACAGCTTTTGAAGATATTCAGTGTATTTGAAAGTCAGGTAGCGCTTTGCCTGCACATGGTTTTCGACAAGTTTGGCTACTTTGTCAGGGAAACCTAATTCTCTCAAAAAATCCGCTCCGATTTGCTCGTGGCGCTTTACTCCAAACCCCCCCATATTTTCAAGCTGTCGGTCCATGGCAAACAAATGACCCAAATCATGGAAAAAAGCTGCCAAAATCACTTCGTCGTCATATCCTTCTTTTTGGGCAAGTTGGGCGGATTGGCACATATGTTCAATCTGGGAAACGGGTTCACCTATATAATCTGCATGACCAAATTTTTCATACAAGTCAAAAACCAAATTGACTCTTTCTTCCTTGGAAAGGGTATCCTTCATTTTGTTTAATGTTTATAAATACTAAATTAATTCATCCTTTTGGATTCCATACAAAATTCGAATTAAGAAAAGATTATGTTAAAAAATAAATGATAATCCGCTATTAGGCTAATATATTCCAAAAGGGCAAAGAGGTGCAAATAATCGACCACAGTCGATAGAGGACAGTCCAAGGCTGCTACAAAAAGACTTCAGCCCAAGTTTTATTTGGAGAGTGGCATGAAAGCGAAAAAACAAAATTAAATGATTGATTAAGGCTAAATCACCAACAGGAATTTGAATGATAACACAATAGTAATTGCATTATATTTGAAATATAAAATCGTAAAGTTTATTTTTGCTAAACTTATGTTTAAAAATCTAAGCCATAAAAAGTCAACAAATCCTTCTTTTTCATTACCCAAGAAAAGAATCTAAAAATACAGCAAATGAAAAAAGCCATCAAACTCGCAGTTTTTGACATTGCCGGAACCACGATCAAGGACAATAGCAATGTTGCCGGATCTTTCCAGCATGCTTTTCTGAATCATGGATTTGAAAATGTCACTCTTGCGGAAGCGAATGAAAAAATGGGCTATCCAAAACCATTGGCAATACAGGCAATTCTTTCCAATCATGTAAGCGATAAAGCCACCATTACTGCGGACCTCATCGATGATATCCACGAAGATTTCGTCCAAAATATGATAGCCTATTATCTCACCGCTCCCGGAATTGCACCGATGGATGATGCGGAGGCTGTTTTCGAATCACTTCAGGACTTGGGGATAAAAATCGGATTGGATACAGGTTTTAGCAGGGACATTACCGATGTGATTTTGGAAAGGGTCGGTTGGAAAAACTCCCCGTTGATTGACGTTACCGTTTGTAGCGATGAGGTGGAAAAAGGCAGACCATACCCCGACATGATCCGAGTGATGATGAATAGATTCGGGATTACTGACCCCAAAGAAGTCATCAAAATCGGCGATACCGAAGTTGATGTCAATGAGGGACACAACGCAGGTTGCCTGATGAGTATTGCTGTCACAACAGGCGCTTTTTCTGAAGAAGAACTTTTGAAGCATCACCCTTCCCACATCGTGAATTCATTGACAGAAATCCTGGACTTTATCGATCAATAATCTAGACAAAAACCCTCCAAGAGTTCCGTACCCTTGGAGAGTTCACTAAAACCAATTTTTCTCCCATGCTGCAGTTCCCTTTTGTCTCCAAAAAACTTGCCCAAAGCAGCAACTTCAGCATGAGTTTGTTTGCGGCAGTAATGGCCTTTTTGACTTACAGCAGCATGTATGCTTTCCGAAAGCCATTTGCTTCAGCGACTTTTGAGGGGGAGTTATTTATGGGAATGGACCTGAAAGTCTGGTTGATATTGGCGCAGACTTTCGGCTACATGGCGAGTAAATTCTATGGCATAAAGATGATCTCAGAACTCAAACCTGAAAGAAGGGCGGTTTTGATTTTAACTTTGATCGGCATTTCATGGATGGGATTGTTAGGTTTTGCGGTACTACCTGAACCATTCAATATCCTTTGTTTTTTGGTCAATGGGTTTCCTTTGGGATTGATTTGGGGATTGGTTTTCAATTACCTGGAAGGGAGAAAATTCACTGAAATGATGGGCAGTATTCTGGCTGTCAGTTTTGTATTCTCCTCAGGTTTGGTCAAAACAATAGGCAAGTACCTCATGGACGAATGGCATGTTTCCGAACTTTGGATGCCATTTTGGACGGGAGGAATTTTCATGCCTTTGCTTGTGATTTCTGTTATTTTGCTCAATCAGACTCCTCCACCCAATCATGAAGACGTGGCTTTGCGCTCTGTCCGCACGCCTATGTCCAAAAAAGAAAGAGTTGATTTCTTCAATGCGTTCAAGCCGGGAATCATCATTCTTGTTTTGGTCTATGTGGTGCTTACCGCGCTCCGTGATATCAGAGACAATTTTGCAGTGGAAATATGGGAGACAATGGGAATCAATGTCAATCATGTGCTACTTACACAAACAGAAATTCCTATTACCCTAATTCTTTTGGTCATGATGGCGCTTTTGGTTTTGGTCAAAAACAACCAAAAGGCGCTGTTTCTGTATCATTGGATCATCATTTCCGGACTTGTTTTGGCCGTCGGTGCTACTATTCTGTTACAGATGGGCGTCATTCCACCCTTTCTTTGGGTTGTCTTGACCGGCACAGGGATTTATATGGGATATATTCCATTCAACTGTCTGTTGTTTGACAGGCTGATTGCCTCATTCAAGTCTGCAGGAAATGTGGGATTCCTGATGTACCTCGCAGACAGCTTCGGATATTTGGGTTCGGTAGGGATAGTCACCATCAAGCAATTTGGTATTTTGCAGGACATGAGTTGGCACCTTTTCTACACCCAAGGCATCTTGGTAATGCTGAGTATCGGGACAGGAATGATGCTTTTTACATTATGGTATTTTAAAAGAAAAACAAAAACCTACAAGTCGGGAATCGTTGAAAACATTTCTCTGGCTTCAAAAATATAAACCATGCAACCATCAGCAATCGTCATTGGCTCAGGAATCGTCGGATTGGCAGTCACAAGAGCACTTACAAACAAAGGTTGGAAAGTCAACGTCATCGAAAGAAATCCCAAACCGGTTGGTGCATCCATCCGGAATTTTGGAATGGTATGGCCGGTCGGACAGGCACAGGGTGCGACTTTTAACAGGGCAATGCGGTCAAGGGCAATTTGGTTGGAAATGAGCAAAAAGGCAAAATTCTGGGCAGAAGAAACCGGATCATTACACCTAGCATATACTGACTTGGAAAATCAGGTGGTCGAAGAATATGTGGCTGCGATGCAGGGCATCAAATCAGCCTTTCATTTAAATCCCGCACAGACCGCAGAGAAAAGTCAGGCGGCAATCGTAAATGGGCTCAAAGGTGCACTTTGGACAGAAGAGGAAGTGATCGTAGATCCCCGGGAAGCTATCTGGCAAACTGCTGCTTACTTGGAATCTTTAGAAAATGTAACCTTCGAATGGAATAAGGCAGTCACTGAAATCAACGGAAACAAAGTCAGGTCAGGAAACCAAACCTGGGAAGCTGATCAGATTTTTGTCTGCAGCGGAGCAGATTTTGAAACGTTATATCCTGAAATTTTTGATGCCACTCCCATCACCAAATGTAAACTTCAGATGATGCGCCTTGCAAAGCAACCCGAAAATTGGCGTATCGGACCGCCGCTTTGTGCTGGCCTGAGCTTTATCCATTACAAGGGCTTTCATGTAGCTCCTTCATTGGCCAAGCTCAAGGAGGTTTATGAGGAACAATATCCTGATTTATTGGATCTGGGTATCCATGTGATGGTTTCCCAAAATGGAAATGGCCAACTGACCATCGGTGATAGCCACGAGTATGGCAGGCATTTGGATCCGTTTGACAGGGAGGATATCAACAAAAAAATCACTGATTTTTTGAAGACTTTTGCGGCATTCAGGGACTGGACTTTGGAATCTTCCTGGCATGGGATTTATCCCAAAATGACCAATGGAGCAACTGAATTTATCCATCAAGTCAGTCCTCAAGTCTGGATAGTCAATGGAATGGGAGGAGCCGGAATGACGCTTTCATTTGGCCTTGGCGAAGAGGTGGTGGATAAAATCAGCTAAGGACTAGGGTATATTTAGATATCCTGCTATTTTTCATCATGGAAAACGAAATCTTGGTTCAGATCAGCCAAAAAATCAAAAGCATCAGAAAAGACAAAAACCTTACCATACAGGAAATCGCCGAAAGGGCGGGCGTCACGAAGGGTTTGATCTCACAGATTGAAAACTCGAGGACGCTCCCTTCGCTGCTTGTGCTGATGCAGATTATCAAAGCGCTTGAGGTGGACCTGAATTTCTTTTTCAATGACCTCAGCCTCGACGGCAGGGAAGCTCCGGTTTTGGTCCTGAGGAAAGAAGAATACAGCAAATTCGAAAAAGAACCTGCTTCAGGCTATCAGTATGAACGCATCTTCACAAGAAAAATCAAATCAGGAGCAGTTGATTTTGTGTTGCTGGAAATCAAGCCGGGATCGGTAAGGAATTTTGTGACAACTGATGCGTTTGAATTCAAATATATCCTTCAGGGCACCGTCAAATACATTTTCCGCGATCAGACCGTCGAGCTTTTTGAAGGAGATTCCATGCTTTTTGATGGACGATTGGAGCACAATCCTGTCAATGAAGGAAAGGAAACTGTGAGGATGCTTGTGGTGTATTTCTTTGAAAATATGGATTAAGGGTGAAATCCAAATTCATTTTTATGGTTATCCCTTTCTTTGCCCGTTAACCAAAATCCCACTACTGTCAGGACGGAAGTCGGAAGACCGAAGTACCGTGATTTCAGTTTTTCTGGCTCAATTGCAATTATAAACTTTTCATTTGTTGACTTTAAAGACATCAATAATCTCTCCCTCAAGATTGTACGTCCTTAGTTCCAGAGAATCCCCAATCACCTGAACGGTACAATAATGATGGCCTCGGAAGTTCTTGGCAGTAAACCAAGCACGGGTTGGGGCATTGTCCTCCAAGTTACCTCCCGCTCCTCCTGCCTGCACATAGACTGTCCCTTTTTCAGAATCGACTTTGTCCCCTTTCAAAGGATGCGACCGCATATAAGTATGCAGATGTCCGAAGAAAACCATATCAACTTCATTGGCTTCAACCAGTGAAATCAAGTCTTTCAGTTGTGAATCACCCTGATTTCCGGGTTCCTTCCAGGTATTGCCATAATCATCCTCATCTGCAGAATAGGGTGCATGGTGCAGTACGACAAATTTCCACTTAGATCCACTTTTGGTAAGTTCATTTTCCAGCCAAACATATTGTTCTCCTCCTTTCTGAAGGTCTTTTCGGGGATTGCTGTTGAGCATAAAAAAGGAAGCGTCTCCGTAATCGAAACGGTAAAAGCCCTTTTCACCTGTATGCGGATGGTAATGTTTGTACCAATGAAGGTCTCCGTCCCCATTTCCCGGAACAGTTGCAATAGGAATCCTCGCAGTTAAGGCACCAACTCCTTGAAAATATTCCATTGTCCACTCAAACTTGGAATCTTTCCATCCACCATCCGTCAGATCCCCCAAATGGACCAAAAAATCCGGCCTTTCTTCCCAAAGTCGTTGGGCAACTTGGTTGTTGACCTGCGGTCTGCTTTCTGTATCACTGATGATTCCAAAAAGAAAAGGATTGCCTTTTGGCTTCGCGGTTTGGAAAGATAGAACAGGAGTGGATAATTTCTCTCCGCTTTCAGATTCCAAGTCCAGCTTGTAAAAATAGGTCGTCCCGGATTTCAAATTTTCTAAAGTAATGGTTCTAATGAAGTCATTTCCTGAGTCAAAATTCTTAGACATTTCCAAGGGATGTTTTTCTCCATAGGTCAAGATGGCTTTGGAGGCCCGATCTGTTTCCCAAACCAATTTGGCAGAATTCTCACTGATGTCATTGAGATATGGGCCTGCCATGAGATGGAACTTGTCAGAATAGAGCTTTCCAGCACTGATTTGGTTTCCTATTTTCGAAAAAAGACCGGCTATTTCCTGTTCTGTGAGGTCTTGGTTGAATTTCACCGCTTTCTTAAGAATATCATGGGCTTCCATGTAAGACTCCATATCCAAAAAAGATTTTAAGATCAACTGACTTCCTTCCAAAGTTTTGTCCAATTCCTTTTGCCAAACCATTTCTCCTTGTTCAAAAAGTGTAATGTTTTTCCCATCAAAGTTTAGCAAGTAATGATTCCAGTATTTTTTCCAGGGTTTGGAATTGGATCCTGATTCCTCCCAAATCCCATTTTCCATCATGCCGGTAGTCACTTTTTTATCAAATACCGAAATAGCCAATCCCAATTCCTTCTCATTCCAAAATTCCCAGGAAATCCCAACCGGATTATTGACATGGATGAGTAACAAAAACTCTAAAGCAAATGGCTTAGAAAAATCGACAGTATGGCTTTCAAATAGCTGAAAAATGGACGAAACCGGTTGATTCAGGCTGTTTGGTGAGTCAGAAAAACCTGCACTAAACTTTTGAAAATCTTTCAAATAAACGGTTTCATCAGTAGACTTTGTAGATGCATTTCTTGGTAGGTCATACTGATTCCAAAACCAGAATTCTTGGGCAGGTTTTGGGATTGAATCAGAAGAATGAAGTGAAGCCTTTGGAAAGAGCAATGAAAAAAGGATCAGAAAAGTCAGCATTGGAACAGGAATTTTTGTTTACCAATACTAAACAGAAGAAAAATAAAAGAGATGAAGGGGCTGTTAAGAAACTGCTATAAAATCATCAACATAAAAGCCACCGCCAAAAAGGATTGATACTTTTCAGCGGTGGCTTTCACTTTTTGATATTCTTACTTTTTCTTATTTCTACTTTGAAAAAGAAAAAGAAACCATCACCCTGTCATTGAGCTTTTGCTCCTCAAGACTGAAAGTAGGTTCTTGGTATGATTCACTAATGTCCATGGCCATCATGGCTTTGGCATTGCGCATGACAGGCATGTAGTTGTTATTCCCCGAGGTATAGGTGACATTATGGACTTGGAGTTTTGATAGCCCCATCGCTTTTGCAATTACCTCTGCCTTGGATGTGGCATCAGCAATGGCGAGTTCGAGCAATTTGGAAGCAGATGATTTCCTCAACGCGTCCGAAACCTGAAATTGCACTGTGTAGGTCATATCTGTCGTTTGATGCAATGCTTCGGTGATTTTTACCAAATTCTGTTCTGCGATTTTCACCCTGACTTTGATTGTTTGGGCAGCAACGTAGCCACTGTCTTTGGAAGAGTTGTTGGAATAAACCCTGTTGACATTGACAAAATAATTGTCCACGGTAAAAGTGTATCCGCTTACCCTGGTTTTTTTGAGGGCATCCTCAATTGATTTTGTCTTCTTGTTCAGTGCATTGGTAGCATCTGAAACTTTCAGTGCTTTTTCTGAGAGGTTGATAAACATCAACGCTTCATCCGGCATAATGCTGAGTTCGCTTGTTCCTTCGACCTGAATGAGTGGAATGTTTTCCTGCGCAAAGGCAGATCCAAACAGGAATAAAAACGGCAATGCAAATAGTAGTTTTTTCATAATATTGGTTTTTAAGTCTTGTACGGAGGGTTCAAAATTTCGGCCAGTTTTTTCCTGTAATCAATAATCAGAAAAAACGGTTGGCAGTGGAGACTGCAAACTGAGACTGAATACTGCAAACTTAATTATTTTCCCAAATCCAGGATATCCTTGATTTTGTTGGTTTTTTCCATTTCGTGGTACAATCCTTCGTAGTCATCTGCAATGATTTTATCACGAAATTTGGAAAGGTTGGATATGTACAAGCTCATCGCCTCAAGGATGTTTTTCTTGTTTTCCTGCATGATGGGTGCCCACATTCCCGGCGAACTTTTGGCCAACCTGACCGTCGACGCAAAACCACTTCCCGCCATGTCAAAAATGTTTTTTTCATCTTCCATTTTATCCAAGACGGTCTTGCCCAACATAAACGAAGTGATGTGCGACAGGTGGGAAACGAAAGCGAGATGTTTGTCATGCTCTTCAGGATCCATGAAGCGCAGCTTCATATTCAGCGCTTCCAATACCTCATAGGCTTTGGCTTTCAAGTGGATGTCTGTCTTTTCCATTTCGCAAATGATAAAAACTTTCCTATCCAACAAATCTGCTTTGGCGGCTTTTGGACCTGAATATTCTGTTCCTGCGATCGGGTGGCCTGCCAGGTAATGATCTCTTTTGGGATGTTCTGATACCGCCTGGCAAAGCAATTCTTTGGTTGATCCAAAATCCATCACCAAAGTTTCGTGAGAGATCTCATCAAGAGTTTTGACCAGCAATTCAGATAAGGTATTTGCAGGAGTTGCCAAAACGATGATATCTGTGTCCGCATCGGCCTTTTCTTTGACCTCATCAATGATCCCCAAAGTCAGGGCATCCTGGAGGTTTTGTGGATTGGAATCAAATCCTGTAAAATGGATTTCCGGCTTTACCTGCTTCAATGCCAGGGAAAATGACCCTCCCAAAAGACCCAAACCGATGATGTGAATTTTTTTCATTGTTGATAATGTATGTGGGTGATGTGTTTATGATAATCGATTTATTGCTTCTTTGATGGATTCCTCTTTGACACAAAGTGAAAATCTTATGAAACCTTCCCCTTGTGTTCCGAAAATATGTCCGGGTGTAAGAAAAATAGATTTGTTGTAAAGTAGGTTATCTACCAATTCATCAGATGTTTTTCCCTGAGGCAATTTAGCCCATACAAACATGCCTGCTGTGTCCTTTTCAAATTCCAAACCCAATTTTTCTGCCAATTCCCAAATCAGTTTTCTTCTTTTGGAATAAATTTCATTCAGTCCTCCATACCAATCCTTTCCCAATGACATGGCTGCAATGGCACCTTGTTGGATTCCGAGAAACATTCCTGAATCCATATTGCTTTTGACTTTGGTGATGGCAGAGATCCATTCTGGTTTACCTGCTACAAAACCAACCCGCCAACCGGCCATATTGGAGGTCTTGCTTAGGGAATTGAGTTCCAAAGCTACTTCTTTGGCTCCTCCAATCTGGAAAATACTTTTTGGATTATCCTCCAAAACAAAGCTGTAGGGATTGTCATTGACGATGATGATGTGATGCTTTCTCCCAAATGCAATCAGCTTTTCAAAAACCTTCAAATCAGCCTTTGCGCCTGTAGGCATATGCGGATAATTGACCCACATGAGTTTGACTTTGCCTAAGTCCATTTTTTCAAGTTCATCAAAATCAGGATACCAACCATTTTCTGATTTTAAGTCATAATAAACCGGTTCCGCCAAAAGCAATTTGGTCACAGAAGTGTAAGTTGGGTAACCGGGATTTGGTACCAAAACCTGATCTCCCTCGTCCAAAAAAGTCATGGAAATGTGCATGATTCCTTCCTTTGAACCCAATAGGGGCAATATTTCCGTATCGGCTAATAAGTTTACCCCATAATGACTTTGGTAAAAATCAGCGTAGGCGATTCTCAAAGCTGGAATTCCCTGATAGCCTTGGTAGCCGTGGCTCGTTGGCAACAAAGAAGACTGGTGCAGAGCCTCTACGACAGAAGGATGAGGCGGCAGGTCCGGACTTCCAATTCCCATGTTGATGATTGGCTTTCCTTCCTCCCGCAGTCGGTTGACCTCTTTGAGTTTTTGGGAAAAATAATATTCCTGAATGCTATCTGTCCGTTTGGAAAATCCCTTCATCTTATTTCCTGCTTACATATTCACCAAAAATCTTCACTTCTCCCCCATTTTGATTGACTGCGTCGATGGCCTTCAGGTATTTGGCGTAGTCGTCAAATTGTGCATCAATGAAAAACGCATAGTGCCAGGGATTTTCTATAACCGGAATGGATTGGATTTTACTCAAGTCAAGGTCATTTTCACTGAGCAAAGTCAGGAGCTTGGCAAGACTTCCCTTTTCATTTCTGATTGTGATTTTGAATGAGGCTTTATTGGGTTTTTCAGTTTGCTGCGGTTTGTCTTTTTGCAGGAGTATGAAACGGGTAAAATTGTTTTTGATCGTCTGAATGTCATCGGCTAGGATTTCCAAACCATAGATTTCTGCGGCTGTCGAGCTTGCAATTGCACCCAAGCCTTTTATTTTTTCATCCGAAATCCGCTTTGCAACAGTAGCCGTATCCACATCATCGATCAATTTGATGTCAGGATAATACTCAAAAAAGCGCTTGCACTGAAGTAAAGCCATAGGATGGGATTTTACCTCCTTGATATCAGTAATTTTTTGCCCCGGCAAAACCATGAGGTTGTGGGAAATCGGCAGGTAGTATTCTTCAAAAATATGTAATTCATGCCTGTCGATCAGGTCATAATTTGGGAGAATTGCACCTGCAATGGAGTTCTCGATCGCCATGACACCGTAAGGAACATCTCCTCTTTGCACCGCCTTGGCCACTTCCTCAAAAGTCCTGAAACCCTCGATTTCAGTATCCGCCCCAAAATAATTGAGCGCAACCTGATGGTGAAAAGAACCGGGAATACCTTGAATGGCGACTTTCATAAGCTATTTTTTGAAAATAAAATAAACCGCAAGCACTAAAAACCCAAATCCGATAAGATGATTTAGTTTGATGGTTTCATTCTTGAAAAATACCAAAGTGAAAATCATAAATACCACCAAAGTGATAACTTCCTGAAGCACTTTCAATTCTACCAAAGAAAAAGGCCCTCCGTTTTCTTTGAACCCTATCCTATTGGCAGGAACCTGAAATATGTATTCAAAGAAAGCGATTCCCCAACTGATCAAAACGATCGAGATCAACCCAAGATTTTCAAACCACTTCAAGTCTTTGAACTTCAGGTGTCCATACCAGGCCATGGTCATAAAGGTATTGGAAAGGATCAAAAGAAGGATGGTATAGGTGCCTTTCATTATTTAGACAGGAGATTTGAGACGTGAGACGTGTGATTGGAGATGGAAGATCAAAGTCTTGTGTCTTGTGCCTTGTGTCTTGCATCTATCAAAGAAACGTGTTTCCAAAAACTCGGATACGATTTATTGACCACTGAAGGATCTTCGATAATCACCTTCGTTTTGGTCATCAGCGGCATAAATGCCATGGCCATCCTGTGGTCATCATAGGTGTGGATATGGACCTCATGGGGCATTGTCACGGAAGGAATCAAGGTAAACACTTCATTTTCTCCTTCTTTGAGTTGGGCATTGAACTTCCCCAATTCTTGCTGCAAAGCATAAATCCTGTCAGTTTCCTTGATCCTCAAACTTTCCAATCCTGTAAATTTTGTCTTTTGACCAATGATCGCACAAGTCACAGCTACTGTCTGTGCAAGATCCGGGCAATGTGTAAAATCCCAGGAATCAAGTCCTTTGACAGGTTGTTTGGTGAGTTTGACCCCACCATTTTGAAATTCACTTTTGACACCTAGCCTGTCCATGATGTCCACGATTTTGGAATCTCCCTGAAGGCTGTTTTCTTTCAGGCCTTCCAAAAAGAGCTCCCCTTCATCGGCACAAGCCAATAAACTGAACCAATAACTTGCTCCCGACCAATCACTTTCGACATTGAATTGGGTAGGTTGATAAGCTTGATGGGAAACTTTGATGAAATTTCCTTCCCAAGTATACTTTATACCAAAAGCAGCCATGAGTTCAAGGGTCATTTCGATATATGTCCTCGATCCGATTTTTCCTGTCAGTTCCAATTCGAGTCCCATAGGAAGCACCGGCGCAATCATCAACAGTGCTGAAATGTATTGGGAACTGACGTCTCCCCGGATTGTGATTTTATTTGTTTTTTGTTCTTTCAGGCCATGAATGGCCAAGGGTGGAAAACCTTCCTTATTCATGTAATGGATTTCAGCACCTATTTCTCTCAGCGCATCCACTAATATCCCTATCGGCCTTTCACACATACGGGGCGTTCCGGTCATGACCTTATTTTGATTGGTTGCAGCAGCAAAAGCAGTCAAAAACCGCATGGTCGTACCGGCATCCAAAACATCAAAGATTGCAGGATTTTCTCCAAGCAACCTGATCATGGTCTGGGTATCACGCGCTTCGGCAAGGTTGCTCAGTTTGTTCTCACCTTCTGTAAGCGCATCGATGACCAATGCCCTGTTGCTTTCACTTTTGGAAGATGGAAGCGGGATGACTGTAGGTTGAAAAGCACTAATCTGGCTTAGAAATAAAGTTTCCAAGGTTGGATTCATTGGTTTAATGGAACTTGTGAAGTTAATGATTGGTAAAATGAGATGGCTTCTTTGATTTCTTCGGCTGTTCCTTTGATGTTGTAATCACAATTGCCGATTCTTCTCAAAAGTGAAAAGTTTACCGTTGATCCTTCATTCTTTTTATCCTGACTGCACAATTTGATAATATCATCGATATCAGCTTCGGAAAACTGAAAAACCCCGTAAATTTCAGTCAAGGCATCAGTAATGTTTTGGAGATCTTCTTTTGGCAATCCTGATTTTTTATGGGAAAGAAAAGCTTCGCAAACCATCCCTACCGCAATGGCTTCACCATGCAGCAAATGCTTATCGGTATTGAGGTAAAAAGACTCGAAAGCATGGCCGATAGTATGTCCAAAATTCAAAATTTTCCGCAATCCAGCTTCTTTAGGGTCTTTTTCTACCACTTCCCTTTTGATCTGAACAGACTTTTCAATGATCTCCCTCCAATTTTGCTTTTCCCAATCTGCGATTTTGAGGCAAGAAAAGTAATTGGCATTTTGGATCAAGCCGTGCTTCAAAACCTCAGCGTAACCCGACCGGAGTTCTTCATGAGGAAGGGTTTGGAGAAAAATTTCAGAAATCAAAACGAGTTCTGGTTGGGTAAATACGCCTATGTGGTTTTTGAAACCATTGAAATCAATCCCCAATTTTCCACCCACACTGGCATCCACCTGAGAGAGCAAAGTTGTCGGAATATTGATGAATCGGATTCCTCTTTTGTAAGTTGCCGCACAAAAACCTCCCATGTCCCCGGTCACGCCTCCACCAAGATTGATGATCAATGCTTTTCTGTCAAAGCCTTCATCAGTCATCCATTGCCATATTTGGGTACAGGTGTTGAGGTTTTTATTGGCTTCGCCGGCAGGAAAAGAAAAATGTTTATGGCCTTCCGGCAAAAGCTTCTCGATAATCGGATAACAGAATTTTGAAGTATTTGAATCTGAGATCACTCCCAATTGGGAATAGCCCAATTGGTTCAGGTATTTACTCAAATCAAAAGAGATATTATTTGAAAATATTACTGACTCCAAAATATTGGGGATTTAAGGTATAAATAGAAAATCTATTTTGGGAGGTAAGAAGTGAGAGGTAAGAGGTGAGGACAGATACCTCTTACCTTTTACTTCTTACCTTCATTTTTTCACGGGATCAGCTTCTCTCAATTGCTTTTCCTGTCTTTTTACGGATTCTTCGTGGATACAATAAAGTAATTCCTTCATGAATTTTTCCGAAAGGTTCTTCTGAACACCCTTTTGGGTACGGGATTCCATGACGAATTTCCATCTGTCTGATTGGAAAACAGTAAGGTGATGTTCTCTTTTATAGGCACCGATTTGATCGATCAGGGAAAATCTCTCCTGAAGAATATCCAACAATTGGTCATCCAAATGGTCAATTGCAGTTCTGAGATCATTCAATTTTTCTCCCGGATTTTCACTTCCAAGGGTATCTTTGAAATCTATCAAGGAAATAATTTCTTTCAATCTTTTTGGTGTGACCTGTTGCTTGGCATCAGACCAGGCGTTATCCGGATCGTGGTGCGTCTCAATCATCAAGCCGTCCAGTCCAAAATTGATAGCTCTCTGTGCTGTTTCAAGTATTCCTTCCCTATTACCAACAATATGACTCGGGTCGTTGATCACTTCCATTCCTTTCCACTCTCTTTTCAAGTGAATCGGCATGGACCAATTAGGCTTGTTTCTGAATCTTTTGTCATAAGAATCAGAAAATCCACGGTGGATTGCGGCCAATTTGTTGATCCCTACTGAATGCATTCTTTCCAAAGCGCCGATCCAAAGCTGCAAATCCGGGTTCATCGGGTTTTTGATCATCACAGGGATGTCCACTCCTTTGAGTGCATCGGCGATTTCCTGTACAGCAAAGGGGTTGACCGTAGTCCTGGCACCCACCCAAAGTACATCTACATTGTGTTTCAAAGCCAGCTCCACATGGGCGGCATTTCCGACCTCAGTAGTGATAGGGATGTTGAGGTGATGTCTTACTATTTCCATCCATTTCAAACCTTCTTCACCAATTCCTTCAAAGCTTCCCGGCCTGGTTCTCGGTTTCCAGATTCCTGCACGGAACATATCAGGAATCATGTTTTCTTTTTTCATGTCTAAACAGACTTTTTCGATCTGCTCAGGTGTCTCTGCACTACATGGTCCTGCAATGATGACATGGCCTTCTATTCCGAATCCCCAGTCTTTGATTTGTAAATGGTCTTTCATGATTTGATAGGTTTAATAAAAAAAGCCCGACTCTTTCGAACCGGGCTTTTTTTGCTTTATGAATTTTTAGATTTTTTCTAGACAATAAGCAGCTCCGATTCGACTTTGAAGGCGAAAGTAAAAGTAATAAAAGCTAAAGAAGGCGAATGCTGCGATTAACATGTTCCAAAAGTAAGTGGCTCTTTTTTAAAAACAAATTAATTAATGAATAATTTCTTGCTTTCTGTTCAAAAATCGGACTAACCATTAAAAATTCAATAATTACCTTTAGCGAATTCTAAAAATTCAAAATATAATTTTGCTTTAGTAAATGCCAAAAATATAATTAGCGGTCTGTTGTCAAGTTTTTGAGTTTATCTATCCATCATTTTCTAAATGGCTTCAAATATCTTTTTTCGCAAGATATATGCTACCAAATAACCAAACAATCCCCTCCCCGATGAGGTTTTTTTAATATATTTGCGCCGTAATTTGAGTCCTATGCCTGTCAAACCCAATATTTCTTTCGAAAATCTTGAAGTTGCTTTTGCCTCCAAGTCAAATGCCGAGTTGAAAAAAATGTATCTCATTTTTGCTACCGTCAACAACAATCTTGCAGTCAGCGTCGGTACCAAACTCGCAAATTGGTCTTTTGCCCTTGGTCTGCCAATTAAAGGAATCATGAAAAAAACCATGTTTGGGCATTTTTGTGGCGGAGAAGATATCAATGACTGTCAGCATGCCGTAGACAACCTGGCCAAATACCATATCCGGACCATCCTTGATTATTCTGTAGAAGGAGAAGGAGATGAAATCAGCTATAATGCCACCAAAAACGAAATTTTAAGAACAATTGAACGGTCAGCAGGTGATGAGAATATCCCATTCGCGGTATTTAAGGTAACGGGATTAGGAGATTTGGCAATTATGACAAAAATCCAAGATGGCAAATCCTTGGAGGAAACTGAAAAAACCTCTTTTGAAAATCTCCAAAAAAGGATTGATGACCTTTGCAGGGCTGCATACGAAGCGAATACAAAAATACTGATCGATGCGGAGGAGTCTTGGTTTCAGGATGTGATCGATGAAATGGCCTACGAAGCGATGGAAAAATACAACAAGAAATCCTGCATTGTGTACAACACCTACCAAATGTATCGCCATGATACACTTGCAAGACTTAAAAAAGCCCATGATGTCGCAATGGAGAAAGGATACCTACACGGTGCCAAATTGGTGCGGGGCGCTTACATGGAAAAAGAAAGAGACCGCGCGGCGGAGAAAGGATATCCAAGCCCTATACAGCCAACCAAGGAATCCTCCGACAGGGACTACAATGCTGCCTTGGAATTCTGTGTCGAAAACATCAGAACCATGGGATTGGTATCCGGTTCGCATAATGAAACAAGCAACCTGCTTTTGACGGAATTGATATCAAAATACGGCATCAATCCTTCTGATGAAAGTATTTACTTTGCCCAACTATACGGAATGAGTGATAACATTTCTTTCAACCTGGCAAAAGCCGGTTATAATGTAGTGAAATATGTCCCTTATGGCCCGGTGGAAAAAGTAATGCCTTATCTTTCGCGAAGGGCTGAAGAAAACACCTCTGTAGCCGGACAAAGCAGCAGGGAATTTGACCTGGTCAAAAGGGAAATGGCAAGACGCAAAGCGGCTAAGAAATAAAGGTTATTAGTCCTGATAGCTATCGGGATGGTTATTGGTTAAAAATTATTTGAACTGAACAAATAGAGAAATGCAGTTATTAAGCGAACAGGAATTAGAAAGAAGAAAAGACCGGGAGGAATTGATAAAATTGGGCATCAACCCCTATCCTGCTGAATCATTCTTTGTCAATGTGACGGCGGATGATATCCATAAAAACTACGAAAACAGAAAAACAGATTATAAAGACATTTCCATCGCCGGCAGGTTGATGACAAAAAGAATTATGGGTTCTGCTTCTTTTGCAGAAATCCAGGATTCCACAGGAAGACTTCAAATCTACCTCAGAAGGGATGATTTATGTCCGGACGAAGACAAGACTTTCTACAATACTGTATTTAAAAAGCTTTTGGGGATAGGTGATTTTATCGGCCTTAAAGGATATATTTTCACCACCCAAACAGGTGAAATATCCCTTCATGTCACTGACCTGAAGATACTTTCTAAATCAATCAAACCACTCCCAGTGGTAAAAAGAGACGAAGAAGGGAATATTTACGATGGATTTACCGATCCGGAAATGAGGTACAGGCAACGTTATGTTGACCTTACTGTAAACCCGGACGTGAAGGATGTCTTCGTGACAAGGTCCAAGATCATCACCAATATGCGCCGCTATTTTGATGACCACGGATGGCTGGAAGTCGAAACCCCAATCCTGCAACAGGTCCATGGCGGTGCTGCTGCACGTCCCTTTAATACGCATCATAATACCTTGGATATGCCCCTCTTCCTAAGGATCGCCAATGAACTTTATTTAAAAAGGTTGATTGTAGGCGGATTTGAAGGTGTATATGAGATAGGAAAAATGTTTAGAAACGAAGGAATGGACCGTACCCATAATCCTGAGTTTACCGGTATGGAAATCTATGTGGCATACAAAGATTATATCTGGATGATGGAAATGGTCGAGGACCTGATCGAAAAAATAACCTTCACTGTCCATGGGAAAACCATCCTGAAGGTAGCTGATAAGGAAATTGACTTTGCAGGACCATACAGAAGATTGACGATGTTTGATTCCATCAAGGAATATGCAGGAATTGATGTGAGCGAAATGGATGAAGTCGGGTTGAGGAAAGTATGTGCTGACCTTGGCATCCAAGTGGAGAACAGCATGGGCAAAGGTAAGCTGATCGACGAAATTTTCGGTGAGAAGGTGGAAGCCAATTTAATCCAACCTACCTATATCACAGACTATCCTGTAGAAATGACCCCTTTGGCCAAAAATCACAGGTCCAAAAAAGGTTTGGTAGAGCGTTTTGAGCTTTTTGTCAATGGGAAAGAAATCGCCAATGCATATTCTGAATTGAATGATCCGATAATACAGAGAGAAAGGTTTGAGGATCAGTTGAAATTGGCGGCAAGGGGTGATGATGAAGCTATGGCCATGGATGAGGATTTTCTCCGGGCATTGGAATATGGGATGCCTCCTACTTCGGGACTCGGAATTGGAATTGACAGATTGACAATGCTTTTGACCAATAAAACAACCATTCAGGAAGTCCTTTTCTTCCCACAAATGAGACCTGAAAAGAAAATGAATATCGCATCGGATGAGGATTTCATAGAATTGGGCATTCCTGCAGGATTGATTCCGGTGATAAGGGATATGAATATCCAGACTATTGATCAGTTAAAGGAAATGGATGCAAACAAGCTTTTCAATGATGTTTGTGGCAGAAGAAAAAAACTGAAACTTGAGGTTCCAAATCCAACAAAAGAAGATGTGGAAAAATGGGTTTCATGATTTAAGAAGTGACAAAAAATAAAATCGAAAAACCGGATCATCAGTCCGGTTTTTTTTATGGATTCTTTCTATTTTACGCATTGATCTTTAGGATAAAACAGAAAATTTTATTTTTTGTCTTTTTAATTTTATTACACTTTCTTTGATTTATTTGTAACGTTTAAATATTATTGTTAATTATTAATCAAAAATAAATACTTTTCATTAAAGGATATGAATTTACGCCTCAACTCTGAATTTGGAACATTGAAAGCAGTTCTGATGCACCGGCCGGGAAAGGAAATTGACCGGCTTACTCCTTACAATAAGGAATTGCTCCTTTTTGAAGATGTTCCTTATCTGGAAGCAATGCAAAAGGAACACGATTTCTTTACCGATCTGATCAAACAGACTACAGGTGCACAGGTCTACAGGCTTCATGAGTTGCTGATACAGGTTCTTTCTAATCGGGAAATTCTGGAGAAATTGATGCTGGATGCGCTGACAAAATCCGGTCTGACACACCTGAAAGACCATATTCTTGAAAGGCTATCCACTGCAGAATGTGCGACAGCACTAACGGCAGGGGTAAAAGTCCATGAATTAAAACGAAAGATACCCAATTTATCCTCCGGTGAATTGTTGGATTATGCTTTTGTGATTCCTCCAAGTCCAAACCTGTATTTCCAAAGGGATCCTATGGCAATAACACCGGGTGGAATTATTTTTTCGAGTATGAAAAAAGAAGGAAGACAAAGGGAAGCCAATATCCTCCGGGCAATATTCGAAAACCACGTGGATTTCAAAGACCATGTCAACCGTCTTTATCCGATAAACGGACATGATTCCCCGCCGAGTATTGAAGGTGGAGATGTGATTGTTTTGTCAAAACATGCAGTTGCCATTGGTAATTCTGAAAGGACAGATGAAAAGGCTATCTATCATGTAGCCAAAGCATTGCTGGCTGAAGGGAATGTAGAAAGGGTTTATGAGGTACACTTGCCCAAAAAACGACAGTACATGCACTTGGATACTGTCTTTACCATATTAGATGAAAACCTCGTTTTAACTTACCCTGATGCCCTCAACTCCGTCCTCCAAACCTCTCTCTATACCTTGAAAGAAATCAAAGACGACAAAATTAATATCAAAAGACAGGTATTGAATGAATCTCTTTTGACGGTCTTGGAAAAGGAAATCCCTCATCTCGAAATTTTGTCCACGGCAGCGGGAAAGCCTGATTATTCGATGAGAGAACAGTGGTTTGACGGAGCAAATGTGTTTGCAATAGGTCCAAGAAGGGTTATTTCTTACAATAGAAATATCCATACTAACCGGGCTTTAAGGAATATGGGTGTTGAGGTATTGGAAATTCCCTCCTCGGAACTTTCCCGTGGCCTGGGTGGACCAAGGTGTATGACCATGCCATTGAGTAGGGCTAAGATTTAAAATCCTCTCAGTTTGACGGTCAAAGGAAAATATCCCACATATAGATCGGGATGGAACCTATAAAATCCAATTCACCTGTTGGCAGTCTTCTCATCAGGAACCCATCAGATTGGTTAAATGGCCGGATGGAAGTTCTGTAAGGATTTTCAGCATACATATTATAATGACCGACCAAGACTACGATCCCATCGTTTTTTGGATTGTCTTTGATGACCTGAAAAGCATCTTCCCACATCACAAGCTTTTTACTTTCATTTTCGTGGTTTAGTCTTCTGTCTTGTACAATGTTTACTCCCAAAGCCATATTCTCGAAGGTCTGAACAGCCCTGCAAAATTCGCTGCTTATCGACGCAGAAACAGGGATTGAAAGTTTCCTGATGGCATCTCCTATTTTCTTGGCATTGTTTTTACCCGACTCATTCAACTGCCTTGCAACATTGGAATCACATGATTTCCACCATTGGGGAATAGGAGAAGTGACGATATCCTCCCCAACAGTAGCATTAGTATGCCTCAAAACAATGGCATAACCGGCATTTTCGGTCTTCATTTTCTTTAAAGCAGATACTGTTTGGATTGCTTCTTCTTTGTTTTTTGTGATATACACAGGGATAGTTTCACGGACGGGAATCCCATTTTCCCACACTACATCAATCCAATATAAACCCGGAGCCAATTCCAAAAAATCCTCCCCAGATTCGTCAATTTCAAAAGTGTTTTTGGAAGGTGATGGAAAAAACTTTGCCGAAGTGCTTGTAGGGATTTGGATAGCAAAACCCTCATCACTGTGGTTCAAAAAAAGAACGCCATCTATGAAATCACTTGACAGAATTTTATTTACAGGTTCATCTTCAGGCTGACACGAAAACAAAAGCCCTAAACAACAAACAATTAAAAAAGACTTTACGAAAGCAGGGAAGTTTTTCATTCTTTGACACTTAGAAATTTCTTGGAAAACACGATAAAAACAAGTTGGCAAATATTATTCCAAACCTATCCCGCAAAAGGAAAAACATAAATCATCAAAAAAAGACCTAAAAAACAATTTTCTTTATTTGAATCGCACTTGTAAGTTATTAAAAATTTTCTTTCTCGACAATTATCTTTCAATCAATTGACTGCAAAGTTCTTGAAATGATATTTTGCCCTCAAGTACAAATGATTGCCCAAGCTATCTACCCGATAACTTTCTCTTTTAGCAGGAAAAAGAATCCCGGTGGAGTTGTCCCATTCCTGATTGTACACCATGCTGAAATGACCGCTTGTCTTGACTCTGTACCCTACAATCTGAAAAGACTCAGTATCAAAAAAATACCACCATATATCCACAGCAGGGTTTTCGGGATCACCGTCAATGACCTGAACGGTCTCTACCTCCCGTCCGTCTGCCAATTTGGTAATCCCTTGATATTTTAGAATTTTACTTTTATCCAATAAGTCAAAAGGTTTTGTCAAAACATAATAAGCGGCATCAATATCCTTCTTTTTATTCGCTAAAAAGCCCTCGTTTTGGATCTCATTTTCCCCCATCCAATACTTGGTACGAGACCCGTCGAAAACAACCTTATGGAAAATAGAATCTTTTTCCCATGACATTTTTGCCTCAAAAAATGGCTTTTGCCGAAATTCAATTTCTTGAAGGATATGATTTTCTACTTCTCCATTTTCAAGATAAAGCTTGGTTTCTTTTTCCAAAGAAAATGATTCCAAATTATTCCAAGCTTCCTCCCCTCCATGTGCGGCAATTGATTTTTTAATTATCCTGACCGCCCTATTCTCAATACAAGAAGTGCAAAAAACCAACAAGATCGAGGTATAAATAATAGAAATCGAAAGGCGGATCTTCATGGGACTTTTTGTTCAATTTCTCCAAAGGTAAAAATTAACCACTGAGGAAAGGAAATTAAACTACCTGAAATAAAAAAAGAGGGGAACAATGTCCCCTCCTATAATTGATTTCACTTAGAGATTTTAATAACCCGTTGATTTTTTAGGATCAAGGTCAGAAAGTGTTCTTAGGTTAGACAAATCAACTATTCTACTTGATTTGAGTTCAGTTATCGGCGTAGTATCAATCTGTGCAACTCCTGCCAAAACCAGGTTATTTGCTCTATTATAGTATAAGGCAAAATCATTGGGACCGAGTTCAATTACTGAGGCACAAGCAATCGTCACGTTTGTCATATCTCTTGTAATTGGATGAGGTCTTAATGAAGATTCGGGAAGGATGTTGTATCCACAGTCAACAGCATTGCCGACATTTCTCATAAATGCACCCATATTAATCAAGAATTGATTTTCAACCGCCAAGCCTACGGGGGTATAGAAACCGTCCCACTCTCCAATAAATATTATTCTTCCACCTCCCTCAGCAAAAGCTTTCATGGAGTTAATTTCATCAACTGAGAATTGAACTTTAGGAAGCCATAAGAATAGAATTTTAACATCTGAAGGAATATCGGTAAGTGGCGTATTGGAAGAGTTGATAAAGTCAAGATCAAATCCATAACTCCTGATTTCGTCATGAAGCCTGGAATGGGTACCTGAAGTTTGGCATGACTCCGGATAGCCAGAATTTCTGCCACAATCAAAAAGTACCCTGGTACCATTTGCCCTTTCTCCAATAGTGGTGTAATTAATGAGGTTTCTTACGAGAAGAATATTATTGGGATTGTTCAAAGAATTATTATCGATATGGTTGACATCATTGAACACAACAACATCTCTTCCCGGACGAGGGGCTACAGATTCCTGTACAAACAAATCAGCAGAACCAACAACATCAAAAGATTTTGCACTGACTTTGGTCAAACCAAATTTCTTTCCCTTTGCCAAACCATTCTGGTCTACGGAGGCTACATCATCTTCTGAAACAAACCATTCAACTTTCAAATTTTCGAGCAATTCTCCATAGAAATTATAAACTTTTGCTTCAAATTTTTGCTCTCCATCCACCAAAATCGTTGCTTCTTTTGGTGAAATCTCAATCCTGGCAGGGCAAGTTTTGTCCTCCAATCTATATACAACTCTTAATGATTGATTTTCCATTAATGGAACAATACCATTGTCAAGTTTTGTGGTTTCTTTTGAAACAATCGCCACATCAACAAATCCCAAAACTTTTTCACCAATCCTGACCCTAACCCTGTAAATTTTGCCTTTGACAGCTTTGGACTTTGCTGTGTCCCAAATCACAGTGTAATTTTCTTCAGAAGCATTTAAGGTCACTTTGTCGGTTCCTGTTCCCTCCCGCTTAAATGATTGAAGGACAGTTTTAAATTCAAAATCATCACTGATTTCAACTATCGGAGAAAGATTGGGATTGAACTTACCATGGAATTTGGGATCCTTGCCTATTGTGGGTGCTAGGAAATAAAATTCGTCAACATCTCCTCCATTAGCGGCGTCCGATATACCGATTTTGCCGAAATTAGAAGACAATGTTTGGGACAATAATGCAATATCATCATTGATATCATCATCGTTCAACATACTTTCAGAACATGAACCTGCCACCATAATGACAGCAAGAAATACCAGAAGTTGCGACTTAAAGGTTTTGATCCTTTGCAACAAATTTGAATTTTTGAAATAGGATTCCATTGGGTTTAAAATTAAAGGTTAAAGTTTGACTGGGATTTTCTTGACACTAGCTTTATCGGCTTTTAGCCATTCCATTTTGATAAAATTAGAAATTTCAATGCATTGAAATTCTGAACAACAATTAGGTAAGGAGTTCAATGTACAGTTACATACTTTTCCAATGCCATTGCACCATTCTGGTGTGTAGAAAACATGTCAAAACATTTATTTTTAAACCATTAATAGTTGTTTGACCACAAAAAAATGTTCTACAAATAGTTTTTTTAGCATTTTAATTATAATATATTTATTAAGGTTTATGGTTATCATAAATTCTTTTTATTAAAATCGAGTGTCATGCAAGTCATTACCCAAATAGTGAAGATGCCTGCTTTGATAATTTCTGTTTTCACAATTCTGAAATCTCAACTTCAGCAACCTTCACTTCCGAAGGAGAATTAATGCGTTTTATATTATTAAGGTAGACCCAAAAAAGTTAGAGAAAATTTATCCTATAGAAACCATGGATGCCATCAAAACCAAAATGACCTCAAAAATTGCCATTCCCATATTGAATGGTTTTGAAATTCTGAATATTCAGGAAATCATCAGATGTGAAGCAGATGGCAATTATTGCAAAATAATTTCTCCCAATGGCAATGATATCCGACAACCCGAAATACGTGTTGTGTCCAGAAACCTCAAGGAAATATGTGATAATCTTTCAAAAAAGGGATTTATAAGGATTCACCATTCTCATTTGATCAATCCCTTATATATCAAAAAAGTCTTGAAATCTGAAGGTGGTATGATTGAAATGGTGGATGGAATTAAAATAAGGATTACTCAAAATAAGGAAACCGTATTGCATGAAATCTTTGATTATGTACCAAAAATTTAAATGAAAATCATATTCTCTAGGTTTCACCATTTTGGCCTTCTTTTAGAATAGCCAAATCAGTTAAAAGTTCCTTTTTGAGATAATCTATTCATTATCAAGCGGACCGGAAGTCTTTATCATTTCACAATTTTTTGGCTTCAACATTCATCCAATTCAACCAACAATACACCCTTAATTCAAAATCCACTTGAATTATTGGGATTCAAAGACAATTTGATTCTAGAATTGAAATAATCATGACTCCTTCCTGTAACCAATTCTGAAATTGGTTGGGTATTGATCTGTGCTACTCCTGCAAGTACAAATTGATTTGATTTGTCATAAAACAGCGGATAATCGTTTGACCCGAGCTCGATTACAGACGCGCAGGCTATTGTGAGATCGGTAACATCCCTCATGATTGGATGGACCCGCAAGGAGGATGCGGGCAGCGTATTGTATCCACAGTTTACAGCCTTCCCAACGTTCCTCATAAATGCACCCAAATTGATCAATAATTGATTTTCAACTTCCAACCCATCATTACCATAAAAAGCATCCCACTCTCCAATGAAAACTATCCTCCCCCCTTCTTCTGCAAATTTCTTAAGTGCATTGATTTCTGAAAGTTTAAAATGAACTGTTGGAAGCCATAGGAAAATGACTTTGACTTCTTGAGGGATTTCAATCAAAGTACCCGCCGAAGAGGAAATGTCCTCTAAAATATACCCTTCGTTTGTAATCAAGTTACGCATTGGGTTATATCGCTCCGAATCCCCACAAGGTGTGGGATTTTCTTTTTCGTGGGCGGAGGACCTTCCGCAGTCAAACCAGATTTTTGAGCCATTGTTTCGGACTCCCGGGCTTGAAAAATTAATGAGATTTTTGACCATCAATTGGTTGTTTGGGTTTTCTATTCCCTCCCCAAAAAATGGATTGACATCATTAAAAACAACGATATCTCTACCCGGCCTTGGTGAATCCTGCTTTTCCTGAACAAATATATATGCAGAGGCCGACACATCATTTGATTTGGCTATTACCTCCGAAAACCCATATTTAATCCCGGTCGCAAGCCCTTTATTGTCTATAGAGCCAATTTTTTCGTCTGAAATCGACCATTCCACTTTTTGGTCTTCGAGGATTTCACCATAATAATTAAAAACAACAGCATCATATTGCTGCGTACCGGACACCATGACAGTGGCCTCTTTTGGTGTAATTTCAATTTTTGCCGGGCATATTTTCTCTTCAATTCTGAACGCAATCTGCAAGGTTTCATTTAGGTTAAGTACCTGAATTTCTGCTCCTTGTATTCTTGTCTTATTTGTCCCGATGGCAATATCCACATAACCTAATATTTTTTCATTAATCCGGATCCTGATTCTATAGATTTTACCTAGTCTTGGTTTGGACTTAGACGTATCCCAATGTGCCGAGTAAAACTCTCCTTCCCTACTGACTTTTATCCTGTTTTCCCCAATCTCTTCTGTTGAAAACTCTTGATGAACCGAATTGAAATCAAAATCATCACTGATTTCAATCACAGGGGATAAATTACCATTGAAATTGCCTCGGAATTTTGGTTGTTTCTCTACTGTTGGAAAAAGGAAATAAAATTCATCTAAGCCTTCATTCGCCGCGTCATGCACACCGATTTTTCCATATTTTGAAGAAAGTTTTTGATGCATTAAGCTGATGTCGTCGTTGAAATCCTCATCGTCAAATACATTTTCCGAACAAGAACTAATGGAAAGTAAAAAAATAATCCCAAACCAAAACTCAATTCTAGATCTTAAAGTCTTTAAATATCTACTTGTGATGGCTGATTTGCTCATAAATTCATTTATTTCTTCAATTTTCCCTGACCAATTTTTGTCCAATCAAGGGAATCAAGGGAGATTGACAATTGTTTGGGTAATTAAAACGAAGAAGGTGATTTTTTTAATCTTATGGCCAAAAAGCAAAAGTCGGCACTTTGCTTTTTGATGGATTTCACTTAAAGTAAATTAAAATATCAATAATACTTAATCACTTATATTCAAGCAAATAACAAAAATAAATTAACATTTACCAAAGGCCAATAATGAAAATCGATTTATTAAACCGAGTATTTGGGGAAAGAAAATTTCTAAATATTCTAAAGTGTTTTCCAAACAAAAAACTTCGGATTAATAGTCTGTAAATCAGAGATAAACAAAAAATGGCATGACGGAAAAACTCTGTAAAGGTTATCTTACTTTTCGGCCAAAAGGATTTGTTGTGATTTCTTTCAAAATAAAAATTAACAATGTCCCGTATTCTACAAATAAAAGAATGACGCTTTCTTTTACCTCAGGGTCCGAATAGGCATTGTATGATAGGAATACTAAACCTGTCCAAACCAAAAAAATCTTGCTTTTTGTCAAGACACTTATCCCAAATGCAGGAATAATATACCAAGGATGGACAACATTCTGTGATAACAGGTATATAAGGTATATATGTACAATTCCCATCAATAACTTTTCATAATTCTGGATTTCAATTTTTGAACTGTAAAAAACTATAGCAAAAAAGGCAAGCAAATTGAGCGATGGTCCTACGTAGGCTATGGGATTGTAGCCCACAAAAAAACCTGAAACCCATTTTACGACATTATATATAGATCCATTGAATTCAAAGCTGCTTTGAAACAACCTGGCACTTTGCCAAAAATTTTGAATTCCATCCGAAATCATAAGAGGTGAAAATATAAGACCTATCATTAGGGCAGAAAAAAAAAGGTATGCCATCCATTTATCCTTTTTCCATGAAAGAATGAACAACGGGCCCAACATCAAAGGCGTCAGTTTGATACCAATTGCCCAAGACCAACCAAATGCAGACTGTAGAGGCTTCTTTTTGATCCAAAAAAATATTGAAGCCAAAATCCCGGTTAAAACAATTCCTTCGAAATGAAGATTGCCGGTTAGCTCGAGAATTAATAGCGGATTGAATGCATAAATCCAAATTTTCGAAATTGGTTGGTTTACAAGAATTAGGATTCTGTATAGCAGATAGATATTTAAAAAATCAAACCCAATAATGAAACTCCGAAGGAAAACAATGTTTATCAGCAAGTTTTCCCCTGTCACCGAAGCCATAAAAAAGAAAAACTGGTGTAACGGAGGATAGATGGAGTAATAATGGGGAGAATTCATTTTTTCATATAGGTAATCCCAATAGGGTTTTGGTCCTAAATCCAAACTGTTCGATATCTCATGCGGAGTTGATAAAAATGGGTTCAAACCAAACTTTAATAATTGGCCATCAAAAAAGTATCTATAAAAATCGTCTGAAAGTACGGGTATGGATACAATCAATACTAGTCTCAAAAGCAATGCGAGCAATAAGCCCCATTTTAAAGAAAACTGTCTGAATTCAAAATCAAGGCAAATAAATAGGTATAACAAGAAGCAAAGTCCAAAAAATAGGAAAGTCAGAAAAAACTCTTCTCTAGGAATCCAATATCCCAAAAGAAAAAGTAGCAAGGAATAAACAATGAAGTAAATGTAAATTTTCAAAATAGTGGATGTTGATCATTGGTTTTAAATAAAATCTTCTTAATTCCCAAAATTTCGAATTTTGGAAAAACGAACACCTTTAAAATCACTTGATTTTTTATATAGAATGTACTCTATTAACCCAAATATCCAATCCGGAGAGATTTTAAACTCAAAATAAATAATGACATTATTTGACTTTTTAAGCTGGACAGGAGCGTTAGTGGTGAAGATAAACAGTCTTTCTATAATTATGTAAGATTGGTCATTTGAATTTTTGAAGGCAAAATTTTAATAATTGGGTAATGAGACCAGAAAAAAAATAGAAAATGAAAAAAATTAAACAAGAATGAAAATCAAAATTTATGTATAATTTTAATCATATTTTTTACTGCATTATTTATTTTTAATTGATTTTAAGGCTATTTTTTTGTGTTATTGATTGTTTTTCATCAATTATTTTTTAAAAAAAATTGAATTAACAACAGAAACTAAATCTTTTCCAATGTATTTTTTTGCTTTTCAAATAATTTTTTATGCATTTTATTTTTTTTTTTAAATTTACGGTTCTATATTTGAATCATCAATCAAATAAAAGTTAACCAAAAGGAAAAATTTATTTAAAAGGAAATTAATGGAATTGAAATACAATTTTATGTATATTTGATGCCGATTAAAAAGCCTAAAATAACTTAACGACAAATTAGTCACTTACTCAATTAGTAAAACACTATTATTCTTCTTTATTATTAAATTTTTAAAGGCTATGACAAATCACCAAAAATCAAACGTTCCTATCCTTGTTTTCTGGGACGTGATCAGCTTAAGTATTGCATTCTTTATTTCTTTGTACTTTTACAGAATCAATGACCTCAATTTCCAAAGGATGGAAGTTGTGTTTTTAATTGCATTGATCTCCCTATGGCTTGTGATCGGTTATTCCAATAAACTATATGTAGATTGGACTGGGAGCAGTTTTTACAAGTCCCGTATGAGTAAATATTTTAAGACTTACTTCATACTCGCCGGCATAATAGGCATTCTTTATCTTGTATTTTCTTTTCCTAAAGATGTCCGGAATTTATTGATGGCAATCTTAGCAGGGATTCCTTCTTTGGGAATTATCACAAATTCGCTAGTGATTAGACTTTCAGCGCCAATAAAAGAAAGACGTTCCAAGATGAGCACTACCTTAATTGCAGGTTCAGGCCAATTGGCAAATAAAGTTGCTGGATTTTTGGAATCAAATTCCTACGCAAAGTTTGCAGTTCAGGGCTTCATTGATTGCAATCCGGAAGCAAAGTTAACATCAAAAAATGAGCGGGTGGTTTCGACTTTGGATGGATTGAAAGACTATCTAAAATACAACTTTGCTGATGAAATTATCATTGCATTGCCCTACAATGAACTGGATAAAATAAAATCCATTGTTGAAATAGCTGATTACCATGGTACGAGGATCAGGTTCGTTCCTGACTATCAAGGTATTTTTGGAGAAAATTTCAAAACCTATCAATTTGGAGACCTTCAATTGGTCAACATACGCCAACTACCTTTGGATAACTGGTTCCCTAACCTTTTGAAAAACATATTCGATATCATCTTTGCATCTGCAGTACTATTGTTCCTTTCTCCTGTATTCTTTGTAATCGGATTATTGATCAAGCTTGATTCTCCGGGACCTGTATTCTACACTCCTGTGCGAATAGGAAAAGGCGGTAAACCTTTCAAAGTATACAAGTTCAGGTCTATGAACAGCAATGACAGTGTTGTCGGTGGAACCCAATCTACCGTGAAGGATGATCCAAGAATAACCAAAATTGGTAAGATTCTTAGAAAATATAGCCTTGACGAATTACCTCAGTTTATCAATGTATTGACAGGAGAAATGAGTGTTGTAGGACCACGTCCGCACAGGACCTTCCTTAACCAAGTCTTGCAGGAGACTGAAGACAAATACATGGTAAGGCATTATTATAAGCCTGGAATCACAGGATGGGCACAAGTTAACGGATGGAGAGGTCCCATGGAAACAGAAGAACAAAAGAAACAAAGAACTTCCCATGATTTGGAATACCTAAAAAAATGGACCTTGTGGTTGGATATAAAGATCATTTGGTTGACAGTTTTTGGTAAGAAGACGCACGAGGAAGCATTTTAAGCCCTACATTATTTAATAATATAATCCAAAAGGTTACCCAAGTTAGGGGTAACCTTTTTGGTTTTAATTATTAAAGGCACAAGTTGAGTATCAATTCCAAAATTTAAGTGCGAGAGATCTCTAGGAAAAAATTAGCTAATTACTTTTCCCTTATCAACATTGGACTGGATTCGAAAAAAACCTATCTTTTGAAAGGCAGGAGATATCTCCTTTCTTGAAGACCCATTTTTCTTTTTGTAAAATAAAATCCAATTTTTAATTCCTTAACTTTACAAAAAACTCTATCCTGCTTTCCCTATGTTTGGAATTATCGTCCTTCTACCGGGTTTTTAAATTATCCGTTTCACTTTCATTCAGAAATTTTTATAAAAAAATGTGTGTATGCAATAAATTGGATAAAATAGTAAAGAAAAAAAGAAATTGAAGCATTGTCTTGTTCTACCATAGAAAAATCATCCCTCTCTTATTTAGACATCGATGATTGGTAAAATTAACAGCAAAAGTTTGCCACTAAAACAGGAGCTCAATGGATGCGTAGAAGAAAATAACCCAGACTGAAAGGTTTGTTATATTTCGAAGCAATCCGTGCTTAGGCAGTGACATCAAAGAAACCAGCAGGAAATCTAGGAGCAACAAAGTGCCCCAAAACAAAAGGTGAGACGTTGGTTTTCTCAGAATTGCCTTAATGATTCCTGTGTTGATCCCTCCTCCTTCCGTATTGGACATTTTTTTTCTTTTTAAATTCTGTTTGTTTCATGAATTTTCCTAAAAAAATGAAATAGAAAGTGATTAGAATTCCAGACAATTTTCAAATGAAACCGATTCATGGAATCCTAAAGATTGTGCAGTCTAGAAGCAAATCTTCCATCAGAATCCTTAGTGAATGCTGTCCTTACCATCACTAACTTTTTACTGCGGGAAGTCGGAACCCTCATATTTATTAACGTTCCTAGATCGGGAATTAAGTAGACCTGAATAAAGAAACACTGAAAACCTAAAAAGGCTAATGGCCAGAAGAAAACAGGTTTGCTATCCGGCAGGGTGAAAGAAACCTAAACCAAAAGTGTGGAGACAAATCGCCTACCTTTTTTGCTTACAGGTATTCCATCACTTTTTCTACTGGTATACCATGGAAGCGGGCGTATTCATCTATAGTGACCAACTGGTGGTCATCTTTACTGAAAAAAGCCTTAATCTTCTTGAGCAAACTATAAGCGTATGTTTTGCTTCTTCCTGTAATTTTCATGATATCCTTTGCATAAATGAAACTGCGTTCTCTTTTTGCCATACTCATGTTGGTTCAGACATAAGTTACAAAAACCGGGGAAGGGAAGTCTGATAGGCCCGTCCGGTAGCATAAGGTTAGTGACCCAAAAATCTGTGGGTGATTAGGTCATTCCACGTTGTTATTTACGTAAACTAATGTTAACATAAGTTTAATTTTATTTTAACACAAATGTTTTTCAAAATATTTTAGACATCTATAGTTGACTGTCTAAAAAATCAGGGATCACTTTGACCCCTGATTAATTTTAAATGAAGTAATTCAATCCGGTAATTCCGGTTTCCTTTTGGTTTTTTTCATCAACCCATCCAATTTGGTCCGGATGGATACCTGCTCAGAAATCAGCCCGTTGCAGGTGTTTCTCAGTTCGCTGTAATCCTTCTTGAACTGCTTCATTTCTTGGGAAATGGAACTCAGGTGGTAGGTGATGATGGTGAGTAAAAGGGAGATGACCCCTTCCATCATCGGCTGCATCTCTAATCCATCCATGAGAGTTCAAACTGGACAAGGTTTAAAGCTGCATCGGGAAAGCTTCTGATTTCAAGGATAACAACCTCTTTCTGGTCCATGATGGAGTAAACCAACTCTTTGAACTTTTCAAAAGCATAGCGGGACTGTGAACCCCTTCCTTCTCCGAGGGTTTTAGAAACCGGGGTGATTGTGGTAGCAGCGCCAACTTTCGGAGCCTGCGGCAGGATTCTGACCAATCCCCTGCCTGAAACCTCCCTTATTACAAGGTGCCAACCGTGTTCTTCAGAATATTCCCTTTCCAAAGGGTAAGCCCCTTCGGGAAAGCATGAATCAGGGTTGTTTCTCCGCCATGCAGATTCAACGGTATGGCAAATTTTGAATCCATCGATCCTGATGGTTCCATTGGTTCCACCTGGCCAATATTCGCGTTCGAGGTGTAGCAGCATGGTCCTATTCGATAAAGATGATTTTTGCCGAATTGTGGGTCTTGTCATTCAACGGATAAATCCCTCCATTGACCTCCTGCATATACTCCACACCAATCGCATAGACCTGTGTGGTCCCGGCAATGATAATCTTCGGGATGGAAACCTGAAACCCGGCCAAAGGCTGCTGGTTGATTTCAATATCCACAGATGAAACCAAGTTGGTCTCATAAGGTACCCTCTGCCAGATTCATCGCAGTACCTACCAAAAACATCCTGGCATGTGAAGCTCCCATGGGTTTCGCCTGTTTAGTACCCGGAATAAACTCAGAAAATGCCACGCTAAGGTCAGTCGGTGTAGTCACCTGGATATGCTGGACAAACACCGCTGTACCCCAAAGAGAGTTGACGTTGAAGTGGAAGCCATTGATCAGGTTAAGGTCACCCAAAGCGAATTCTCTCTCCCCTCTCGGGCTTACGAGGTCGGATTTGATCACTTTCATTGCAAGGGCATAGAGCCTGTTGTGGGTTCTGAGGTCCCTTGACCTGAGGGTGATTTCCCTGAAGGCAATTTTCAAAAGCTGTGAGGCTGCCGCAGCCTTTGCAAATTCAGCGAGGTTTTCACGGGTCCTTTGGAAATTGGGATCATTGAGGATCCTAGATTTGCTGATTCCTCCTTTTTGTCTTGCAAAGGAACCGTTTGCACCTTTGTAAAAGGTAACATCTCCTATGGTACCTTCTAATTTTAAGAAACTGGATTGTCTTGCCATTTTGTGTTATGGTTTATGTGAAACATACTCAAAACTGAAACTAAGCCTGCTCAAATCATAACGAAAGTGTACTATACGAAAAAAAAAGGAAAGTAAGGAAAAAAGGGATGGGTTTTAGGATAGAAAATGTCTGGTTCGGGTTGTCATGTTTTCGAGTTTTCAAGGTGGAAGGTGGGAAAGGTTGTAATTGTTGTAGTGGTTGTTGGGTTTTCGGGTTCTCAGGTTTTCGGAAGGGAAGAAGGGAAATTTTATTGTGAAAATGAAGATTGATGAATTCAGAATGGAAAAATGGGGATGGGAAGAACAAAGGTTGAAAGACGGGGGACGAGTGTTTAGAAGGGTGGAAGATTGGGATTTGTACTGGTTATAATTGTTGTAATGGTTGTCGGGTTTTCAGGTTGTCTGGTTGGGAGTGTTCAATTAACTGTGTCAATGTTTAATTTATTAAATTTTGACTATAAAAGAAAACGGAGAAGAATTTGCTCTGAATAATCTCCTGCAAACACCCTCTTCCTGCTATTTTTGGAACTTTCCTTAAGTACATAAGAAGAGGTATATTCTTTGGGTTTTAATTTGATCGAATCCTTTGAGCTTTTCAGTTTTACGGCAGCTCTTGACATTAAAAAAATGGCATTAGGTCAATGTACTCTTCAATCGGAAAGGATACATTAGAGATGATGGCTCCCTTCCCTACTTTATATGATTCCATAAAGTGGTTATTAAAAAATGACTTTTTTTTCAACTTGTTTTGGTCCATTTGAAAAAGGAAACGGCCAAGATATTTGTAGAAATCCCGGTTTCAGATCATCCGAAGCAGGTTCCTATCCCCTTTTCCATTATTATGGTGGCGTTGCTCTTATCATGATAGTTAATTAAAGGCTTTAGTACATAACTGTAAACTTATGTATAAGATAATAATATTTATACCTGAAAATCTGGCTACCTACAGTAAAAATGAGATTTGAAAAGGTTGTAATTGGTTTTATACCTGCTTTTTGTTTTTCCTTTTAACAGCTATGAAAAATCATATTAAAAGTTGAAAAAATTATTATCTTCAAAAAAATAGGGTACTTGAAGTAGTTATACATCACCATTATATTATTTTTTGTTAGATATCCCATTCAGATACTATTTGGAGTTGAACAATAGAATGTGATTGTTATGTTTGAAATAATTTTACTTATTATTTAATTCGAATATTAGTCTCCAAATGAGAAAAACAAAAAATTTGAATCTTTTTTATTTATATATTCTAAAATGTACAATTCTTAAGATGATATACATCATCCCTTCCTATTTTGTATATAAAAATACGGAGGAAATTAAAGTGGACAATCAATCACTTTCTGCTGGCTTCAAAACTTTAAATTAATCTTAAAACCTATGATCTTGGTTTTTTGACAGAAAGCCGGTATAAAACTACCTCAACATGTATTTCTACTTTATACCTTAGAAAAACGAGTTTTTTTATTTTTAATATAATTCAATAGTTTTTTTTGATTATCTGCTAATTCGAAAATACAGTTTGATTGGTATTCTTGTGGAATTGATTTTCTATAAACATTGGATAACATTTTTAATAATTCCTCTTCTCTGCCTAATTCATAACAAGAACATAATAAAACGTATTGTTTTTCACCTGTTATGTTCCTTTCTTCATCAGCATTTCTTTTGGCTTCAATGGGGATTATCCAAACAACTCCAAATAGTTCATTGTCTTGTGTTAATGTATACATTTGTTGCCCAAATTCAATTCTGCTAAGACAATCCAAAAACAAAGATGATCTAGGTATTCCGGTTACTTTTTCGTCCCAAGAGAAAAGGTCCAAAATTTTGTTGTTGCGGAGTATAGGATTCCTCAATGTCTCATTTTCAGTTAAGCTTTCATCGAGATATGGCCTTAAAATATCTAATCCTTTAAGTCTTATACAGGCGGATGTTGAACCTAAGAAATAGGTGGTAAATGGTTTTTGGATATTCAATATTTTATTTTTAAAACCCAGGAAATAATTTTTCCAATCAAGATAAGCATCTAATATTTTTTTCCAATTCAAGCCCGTTTTAGATTGTTTCTCCAATCCTTTTTTTACTTTTTGCTTAAAACTTTCCTTGAGTTTCACCTCCCAAACAAAGGTTTTGGGGCCAAACCACGATTCAAACGCATCTCCTTGTTTGTTAGCTAAAATCGATTTATAACCATCTGCCCCTCCGGGGGTCAAGTCGAAATAGGGGATGTTTGCATCACTTAATTCTATCCCTAACATTAAAAAATGTAAGATTCCAGGTGAATATTTAGAATAGAAAGGAGAATGGCAGTTTATTCCTTGAAGGTGAACGATATCTGTACCCATAATCCCAACATTGGATGCGATAAGTATGTTGTCAACTGACAGGGAAGTTACATGAACATGCCCCAAATCAAATAATCGAAGTAAAAAGTCCTTTCTATTAGGTTCATTAAAAAAGAAAGTTTTGTTGTAAAGGGCACCCTTCCGAAAATCACTTTGCAATGCCATTTCATCAATCAATAATTCAAATTGCTTAAAATCAGTTATTCTTGAAAAACGCAAATCTCCTATCCTATTTAAACGATTAATTTTCTCTTTTCTATTTTTCTTTTTAAGTTCAAGTTGAAGGCTTACTTTATCCGTTTGCATGATGGGATGAATGTAATGTCTAAAAAATGAATGATGCTTAAGAAAGCTGCTTGTTTTGAAGGCATCAAGAGGTGTAGTTCCAGGGACATATTTCATGTAAATGGATTTAGATGGAAAAGTCTTTTGAAATTCTTTCAAAGCGGATTCCACGAAATCATTATGCCTTTGAGGAGTGGATAACCACACTTGGTACTCTGCTAAATCCAATCCAGGACCAGTAAATCTTCCATTTGATTCAGTCAAAACCCATAGTCCTGTTATGGATTTACCATCCCAATCACAAATTATGGTAGGTTCGTGGCCTGTAAAACATTGAAACCATGTCAAAACAAAATCTTTTGATTGAAAAATTGTAGCCCAAGGGCAGAAAGAATGTAATTCATCCCATGCCTTCAAGAAATCCTCATTTAGAATTAAAGTGCGAGATTGCAAAGGCAAATGTAAACTGTAATTGTTCATCAGGTTTTGATGGTTAATTTTAATCTATATTTCCACAAACATGGATTCCCAAAATTAAGGTAAAAAAATAATTGGCATTTTAAATTTCAAAACTGGCATACTACCTTGACCTAAAAAAAAGGCGTGCTTAGTGTGATTATTTATTTTTATTTAAAATTCAGGTCTTTTCACCAAGATTAATTTCAGCTGAAATTTTGAGTTTATGCCAGTTTACTCAATAGAATCTTTTTAAAATAATTGGTTTAACAAAAGATCGCCCATTAAAATTTCGGAGCATTACTTTTCATTTTGTAAACGTCAACAATAAGTTCCTTTAATGATTCTGCGACATGGGAGGCAAGAAAATTTTCCTGGGCAAAATGGTAATTCTTATTTGAAATTTCGATTAACCAATTTTGGTCGTTAATGATCGCATTCACATTATCGACGGCCTTTGTTATATCCAGATCTTCAAGTAATACACCCATTTCTTTGTCAACAAAAAAATCTTTTAAGCCTCCAACAGCTGTAACCATGCAGGGAATCCCAAATGCCATTGCCTCTAAAACTGACAATGGCATTCCCTCAGAATAGGATGGAAAAAGGAGAAAGTGACCTTCCTCCAAAAGAAGCCTCTTTTCAAGACCCTCTACATGACCTAAAAAATGAACATTATGAATATTATTCATCGCCACGAAATCCTTAGCAAGTTTGAGAAAACTACCTTCTCCCCCTATCTTAAATTGCATTTTTTTGCTTGGGTTAATAAGTTGAATTTGCCTAAAAATCTTAAGTGCTTCAATAATACCTTTTGCCTTTTCTACTCTCGCTAAAAAAATAAAAGTGAAAATAGATTCATCCAGAAATTTTTTTGTAGGATTAACATAGCCTTCTATCAAGTTATTTTCCACAACTGTTTTCTCCAAGTATATTTTTTGATCAAATCCCCAAGACTCCAATTTTGATTTAAAATCTTTTGCCAATACAATCACCGATGAGGCTTTTTTAAACTGGTTTAAAGGAAATTTATTAAACCCTTTGTTTGTTTCAATCCTTTGCTCATAGTCCTTATTCCAACCATGAAAAAAAACCATAAAATCTTTATGAAATAGCTTAAGTATGTAAATAAAAACTGCATCTCTACTACAGCCGGATTTGGCCAAGGAAGTATTGATCAAAATAAAATCAGTTTTGTGAAATAATAAATGAATTAAAAACTTTATATAATCAATGAAATAATTGAAAATTGCCCAATTTTCATTGTTAGAGGATCTATTCCCCCTGAAAAAATATTTGAAGTTTGATCCGAAAAATGGCCGTAATGATTTATAAAACAAGGCAACCCCCCCCTGTTTGAAAAAATGGGGAACGAAAACAAGTACTTTAAGTCCATTTGAATTCATTATGAAAGATTAAGCCTTTTTCCTTTCTGAAAATTTTTTTTTCTAATCTTAATTTCTTTATTTGAATTAAATAATTCTTTCAATATATCCCAACCGCTTCCAAAAAGCAATTTTAGATAAATAAAAGAAAGGTTTCCTTTTGAAATTCCTGTTCTAGGAACACTTAAGGGATTATCTTCCATCGAAAACCTTTTGTTTTCTGTTGAAAAGGCCAAACTAATTCCACATTCTTTTAGTAATTCCATTTCGCGTTTGGAAAAGTCCAGGATAGGTACACCATTAGGATATGCAAACCATTTTACTTTTTCACCAATCATATCCTCTAACTCCAAAATACAATCCTTTATTTCAAACACAACTGTATTCATATCTTCATTAGCCAAAATTGGGTGATTGTAAGTATGGGCACCTATTTCCACAAGACCTGATGCTTTCAATTCTAATAACTGTTCTAAATTTAGCCCCATTCGAGGTTTTGGTTCAATACCTTGTGACAACCTAAAAGAATCAATAAGATTTATCAATTCTTTTATAGGCAATTGTTTCAAAACTGCATAAAGATGGTGCTTTCCTTCGAATTGTAATGTGCTGCCATAAATTTTTGAATAATGCTCAAATAACTTTTGAAAATCATAACCAACTATTTCTTGAAACCAAAAATTGCTATCTGTTTTGACACACAGGGGTGAAACATAAATTGAAATGGGAATCTTATATTTTTTTATTATCGGAAATAAATGGGTATAAACACTTAAATCGCCATCATCTACTGTAATATGGCAGGCATTCTTAAGTTCTAAACCTCTAAAGTAGAAATTCTCGAGTTGAGAAAGTGAAACGAAATTATAATGTTTTTTGAGTAAAATAAAAATACGTTCCATCCAATCTGAATTTTTAATTACATGGAAGTTTATGACAGTGTTTTTAAATTTCATAATTAAAACTTAGGAAATTGTATTTTTAAATTGTTCAATCTGAAACAGAACGTATTTCTATTAAAATAATAAAAATAATCACAATAAGTAAATTGGGTAAATCTGTTCAAAAATATTTATAAAAATCAAATAAAGTTTCTTTTGATTGAGAAAAAGTATAATTTTTTGCAAACCTAAATGCAAAGCTAAATTCTATTTCCAAAATTGAATTTTATTAAAATCAAGATCTAATGCTGCAAAAACTTTTTTAGGATAGAAAGGTAATTCAAAAGTATCTATTACTTTGGAAAAGCTTTCTGAATTCTCCATCCAAATACACAAGATTAACCTATTCTTATCTGTCATTGTATAAAACAATTGATTCTCCTCCAAACGCTTCAAAGCATCCTGCAAGAATTCCCATCTGCTTATCTCGAACGTACAGTCATCCACCAATAACAACTGAGAAATGTCTAATACTCTAAAGTCTAGGTTATTTTTTATTTTTATTTCATTGGCCGGATCGATCTTCTCCAAAATGACCTTCCAATCAACATCTTTATAAGCGTTACCTTTTTTAATCCTATACCATTTGTTTTTCAATGATGCTTGTTTTTTATCTATCCAAACACTTACATCCATTGGCCTAATGCCTTTAGTAAGTAAAACATTTCTAATAATAATCCTGAATTTCCTTTTGAGTAGGGAGATTTTATTTTTGGAAATTAACAATTCAAACAATTCTTCATTCTCATTCGAAAATCTTTCTTTATAAGAATCATATCCGGGAGATAGCTTTAGGAATTGAAAACCTTCCTCTTTTAAACTTAAAACAAGTAAATACAAATGAACCAATCCAGGTGAAAACTTCCCGTGGAAAGGGGAATATGTGATCAGGCCTGCCAAATGAACTGTGTGCTTCCCATCTTTGATCATTATGACCGCACCAATCAACTTTTCATCCAAATAGAGTACTGTGGCATGAAGGAGTCCATTTTTAAACCATTCTATAAAAATTTTTCTTTCCTCTTTATCCAAAGGAAATGGGGTTTTATTAAATGCTGCTCCTTGCCTTATGTTGTGAAATACTTCAATTTGGTCCAAGGCAAATTGTAACCTGTCCACAGAATTTAAAAGTTCAAATTTAAGGTCTCCAGATTTTTTGACTCTGTTGAACTTAGCTTTGAAATGTCGTTTATTAATTATTTTTTGAAAATCATCGAAGTTAAACCCTAATATTGGATTATGGTATTTTTCAATTACACTGTATTTCGAAACTTTATCATTAGGGGCTATTGCTTTGTAAGATTTTAAATTTGTTAAGGATTTTAGATTGATTTCGCATCCTGGGATATGTTTCATCAATCCTAATACCCCTTTTTCCCAAAAAGTGGTTTCATAACCATCTACCACCAACCATGTTTGATATAATGCATAGAAATGTCCTGCACCAACCAAATGTTTAGACAGCTTACCTGTAGAAACATTGATTTTTCTAGCTAGTGACAACAGACCTACCAAAGTGCCCCTTGAATACAATAATAATATCAATGGGGAAAATTCATTTTTATTTTCTTTAAACCATGGTACGACAAATTCGGGAGACTGAAAAACGGAGGAGTCAGGTGATTTATCCATCAGTTCTTTCCATTCTTTAACCAAATCAGAACTACTTAAATATTCAAAGCAGGCATCTCCCTCTAAGAACATCACTTTATGATTATTGTGGATTTCAACATTTGTCATTTCAACAGTAAATTAAAGAAAAATATTTAGGTGTTTAGCGAGATGATGAACAAACTATTTCTTTGGCAATTAGGGATTTTTAGAGCAAATAAACAGCACCACATTTTTCACCTTATAGATACAAACAAAATCTTTTCAATTTGAAATGATAATTTACGATTACAAAGTGCTACTATTTTAATGTAATTTAAATATTATAATTGTTTAAAGATTTGTTGAATCTGCTCCAAAAAGAAACTTTCTAAATCTTTCAATTCCGAAAATAAAATATGTCAAGTTATTAAATGATCAGAGCAATCCATGATAAACTTCTTCAAAACCTATTCCCATTTGGTCTAATGAGAAATCTTTAAATATTCGCTCTTTAGACATTTTACCCATAGCTTCCATTTTCTTAGGGTCATTCAAAAGACCGTCGATCAATTGTGCAATTTCCTCCTCTGATTCCTCATTTACCAAGTACCCGTTTATTCCGTTTTGAACAATTTCCTTTGTTCCACCGGCATCATTCGCAATCACCGGCTTCCCTAGAGCCATATATTCCAATATCGAATTGGATAAACCTTCCCCATTTGGAGAAAATAACATCCCTATATCCGATACATTTATTAGAGACTCCACATGAGTAGTTCCTGCCATTGGTACAAGATGTGGAAAACCTTTCGTCAATTTTTCACATTCTTCAAATAAACCTTCTCCCCCACCCTTGAAGAATCCTATCCCTATCAATTTTACATCATTTCTTAGATTTCCAAGTGCAATGCCAATTTTAAAAAACCGTAGATAATCTTTATTAGCCGAAAAAGAGGCAACCATGACTAGGGTAAATTTCTTATCTAAACCGTATCTTTTTCTAGTTTCCTCAACTGAAACCAAATTTTGAAAACGGTTAAGATTTACCCCATTGAATATCACCTTACTCTTTGTTTTTGGTGGACCGTAAGCCTCCAGACCGGCAAATGAATTGGATAAAATGATATCAGAAAACAAAAAATTAATATTTGAAACAATTTTTTCTTTTAAAAAAATTTTCGGAGGTGCAGAAGTGATTTGGCTATTAACCAATTTGACCTTGCGGAATTTAATTACATAAGGTAAAGTTATAAAAGTCTGAATATTACCCCACGTATGTATAATATCCGGTTTTATTCTTTTTGCAATTTCGAAAAAATCCCAAAAAGTCCTTAACCCAATTCTTTCACTTTCCATTTGTAACCATTCTATATTTAGGGATTTAAAATTTTCGAAATATATTTCAGTTTTTTTTGTCACCAAAACCAACCTATAGATGTCATTTTTACCCATATAAGTGATGAGCTCAAGCAATCTCCTTTCCTTACCTCCTGAGGTTAAAGAACCTATAAAAAATAGTATTGTAATTTTTTTAGAATTCATATAAAATTATTCGAATTTATTATTAAGTCTGATATTTCCTGCTTTTAACTTTTCCCAAAATATGCGGCAATTAAAGAATCAGAAGTAAATATTCTGAAAATTGTTTCACATTGCAAACCCTATATTCAAATAATTAGAATCAAAAGTAAGATACATTTTCAAAGAAATATTTTATTTTTGGATTATTATCCCAATTCAAACTATAATTTTGGATAAAAAAATTAAATAAAAATCTATTTAAATATATATTTTTGTATTTTGTATTATAATTTTTGTTTTTTGTGTTATTTTTGTACTCATATATTCAATTTGGTTATAAATTATCTATCTCATGAAAGTAGTAAATGTAATTCTATCAGGCGGAGTAGGAAGTAGACTCTGGCCGCTTTCGAGGAAATCAAGGCCGAAACAATACATTCCAATTTTTGGTGAGCAAAGCCTATTCCAAAAGACTGTTTTTAGAAATATTGGGTTTTGTGATCAAGTCACCATTGTTGGAAATAAAGCTAACCATACATTGTCAAAAACAGATCTGTTGTCATTAGGTATTCATGCTTATAATGAGGTGGTTGAAGCTTATCCCAGAAACACAGCAGCTGCTATAGCATTTGCTGCTTTTTCGACCGAACCGGAAAATATTTTATTTGTTACGCCTTCAGATCACTTGATAGAAAATAAAACAGAATATTTAAAAAATGTCAAAAGAGCCATAAAACTAGCAAAAGAAGGGCATTTAGTAACTTTTGGAATTTCTCCTTCTAAGATTGAAACCGGATATGGTTATATTGAATTTCAAGGTGAAAATGTAGTCAGTTTTCGTGAAAAGCCTGATTTTGATACCGCATCCAATTTTATAAAGTCGGGAAACTTTCTATGGAATTCCGGTATGTTTTGTTTTAAAGCATCTGTATTTTTAGAAGAATTGAAAATTCATGCTCCAAAAGTGTTTGAAACTTCCCTTTCTGCTTTTCGCAAAAAGGAAAATATTTTTTTACCGGAAAAAGAAACGATGGAGATTCCTTCTATTTCAGTCGATTATGCCGTAATGGAAAAAACAAAAAAAATAAAAGTAATCCAATCAGAATTTGAATGGTCTGATATGGGTTCATTTGAATCAATTTATGATTTCCTCAAATCCACGGGACATCCTACCGACCAACATGGAAACATGGCAATAGGTCTCAATATCCACACAGAATTTGTGGGTTTACGGGATACCATATTAATTTATACTGATGATGCGATGTTAATTTTAAACAAAAATGAATCTCAAAAAATAAAACAGGTCTTTGAAAAACTTGAAAAGGAAAATCCTAATCTTGTTTCCTGATAATTTTTATCCGATCATCATTGCGCCACCTTAATTAGCTTTTTATTAATATGAAAAATATTTTAATCGACATAAAGCATCCCGCCCAATTAAATCTTTTTAAAAACATCTCCAAGAAGCTTCAAAAACAAGGTTGGAATGTGATAATTTGTTACCTAGATAGGGGTAAACTCCCGAAAATAATACAAAAAGAATATCCTGGTTTTGAATGCATTAAAGTTGGAAGTAGTAGAGGAACAAAATGGTCAATCTTTTGGAACGGAAATGTTGTCAGAACCGTTGATTTTATCAAAATTATTAGGGATAAAAAAATCCGGCTTTGCCTTGCAGCAAGCAGTGCCCCAATGGCGTTAGCATGTAAACTATGCAGGATACCCTTGTTGCAATTTTATGATGACCCTGAAAGAAAAGGAATCAATAAAATCAACGAATTTCTTTCCACTAAATTATTTTTTCCACCAATTATAGACAAATCATCCAAAATTGAATGGTTCAACTGTTTAAAGGAATGGAGTTACTTAAGTCCTTCTTATTTTAAGCCAAACCTATCTGTTTTGGATAAATTTGGCTTAAAACCTTACACTTATGTATTTGTCAGGGAGGTAAGCAATAAATCATTTAATTATTATAATCAGATGGATGCCATTGTTTGCAGTATTTCAAGCCAACTCGATCAGAACTTTCCTTTTTTACTTTCACTTGAAGACAAAACCATCAAAGATAAATTCCCTTTAAATTGGATCCTTTTGGAAGAACCTATTGAGGATATACATTCTCTCATATTCTATTCAAAACTCACAGTTTCTTCAGGGGACAGTATGGCCCGAGAAGGCGCAATGCTCGGGGTACCTAGTATTTATTGTGGGATCAGAAAAATGAAAGCCAATCAGCTTCTCATTGATAGGGGGATTTTAAAACATTTCCCTTTGGAAAATGCGATTGAACCAATTAATTCATTACTAAAAACCGAATCTAATTTGGTCAACCAAGAAAAAATCCGGAGGAATTTATTGGACGAATGGGATGATATGAACACATTTATGGAAAATAAAATCAAACAATATATTAAACTTTAATAAAATGGAAATTTCAATTTTTGGGTTAGGATACGTCGGATGTGTAAGCCTAGGATGTCTTGCAAAAAACGGACACCGAGTCATTGGGGTGGATGTAAATCAATTTAAAGTAGACCTTATTAATCAAGGCTTACCTACGATCGTCGAAAAGGATATAGACACTATTATTTCAGAAGAATTTCAAAAAGGAAAAATTACTGCTACAGTATCTGCAGAAGATGCTGTCTTAAATTCTGAAGTAAGCATACTCTGTGTGGGTACTCCCTCTTCCCCCCAAGGTCATTTAAATTTGAGTTATATTTATAAGACTGCGGAACAAATTGGTGAAGCTCTTCGAAAAAAAGATGATTTTCATGTTGTGGTCATCAGAAGTACTGTAATGCCGGGTACAAATAAAAAAATTGGTGAAATCATCGAAAACAGTTCGGGTAAAAAAAGAGGATTTGCTTTTTCTGTTGTTTCAAATCCCGAATTCCTCAGGGAAGGTTCAGCAGTCAAAGACTACTATAACCCCGCAATAACCGTGATTGGTGGAGATCATGAAGGAGCCTTAAAAATAGTTGCGTCTATTTATGAAGAACTTGAAGCACCCATTGAGATAACGGGGATTGAAGTTGCAGAAATAATAAAATATGTTAATAATTCATTTCATGCTCTCAAAATCACATTCGCCAATGAAATTGGTAATATTTGCAAGGCGCTGGAGATAGATTCCCATCAGGTAATGCAAATATTTTGTAAAGATACCCACCTCAATATTTCTCCAGCCTATTTCAAGCCGGGCTTTGCATATGGCGGTTCTTGCCTTCCCAAAGATCTTAAAGGTATGGTTACCTTGGCACATGATCATTATCTACTTTCTCCTGTTCTAAATTCAATCCACGATTCCAACGAAAATCAAAAAAGACTTGCATTCGAGATAATCCAAAGAACAGGAAAGAAAAAAATCGCCTTGATGGGTCTAAGCTTTAAGGAGGGTACAGATGATTTGAGGTACAGTCCTTCTGTCGATTTGGCTGAAAAAATGATTGGTAAAGGATATAACCTATCGATATATGATAAAAATGTGCACCTTTCAAAACTCGTGGGTGCCAATAAACAATTTATCGATGAGCATTTGCCACATTTATCCGATCTTATCACCAATGACCCTATTGAGGCGATTGAAAGTGCGGATATTATTTTGATAAATCACAAAAACTTTGATGGCTACAAATATAAATCCTCACTTTCCAAAAAAACTGCTGTAATTGATCTTGTCCGGATCGAGGATTTGGAGAACCTACCAAATTATCATGGTTTGTGCTGGTAATTAGATTGAATTTAGTTTACTTATAAAAGATATTTTCTCAAATGGATGCTATTCTTTCTTCTACATTAAAATTGCAGGAGCATATTAGAACAAATGGGTACAAAGGGTACGATCCTTATGACACTCTTTTGTCTCCCTATTTTAAACTGCCCATTCTAAGGTCCCGGATAATTAGGTTTGGAGCTCAACAAGTTTGTAAAAGGATACCCATTAATTTAAGAAGGATTCTATTAGTAAAAAAGGGATTAAATCCTGTTACGATAGGCCTTTGTATTCAAGCATATTCTTATTTGGGGAAGGCAATTCCATCAGACGAGGAATTTTACAAAAAAGAAATTGATTTTCTACTTGATCTTTTGGTCCAAAACAAGTCAACCGGTTATAGTGGTTTTTGCTGGGGTTATGATTTTGATTGGGAGGCCCGATATACCAAAATCAACGCTTATGTGCCAACAAGCGTTGCAACTGGAATAATAACTAATTCATTATTTGAAAGCTATTTGATTTTTCCTAATGAAAAGATTAAAGAAATTATTCTAGATGCAAGCAATTTTGTGTTAAAAGATCTCAATCGTTCTTATGAAGGCGAACTGTTTTGTTTTTCGTATTCCCCTGTTGACAATCAATTTGTGTTGAACGCTTCTTTAAAAGCAGCTAGGTTACTATCGCAAGCATATTACTTTAATTTGGATCCGGAACTTAAAAAAACTGCAAAAATTGCAGTACAATACGTTACACAAGTCCAAAGAGAGAACGGATCTTGGCCTTATGCCATGCATGATGCTCGAACATGGGCTGACAACTACCATACCGGGTACAACTTGGATTGTATAGATGCTTATATGACTCTTTGCCAAGACAATGAATATAATCCTGAATTCGAAAAGGGGCTACACTTTTATGTTAATCATTTTTTTGAAAAGGAAGGAATCCCGAAATTTTACGACAATAAAACTTATCCAATTGATAGTACGGCCGCAGCACAATCACTCTTGTCACTCAGTAGATTTGGGTATTTAGATTTAGCAAAAAATGTGGCGTTATGGATGGGGAAAAATATGCAGGATAAGAACGGAGGCTTTTATTTTAGAATTCACAAACATTACAAAGACAAAAACATATTTATGCGTTGGAATAATGCCTGGATGTTTGCTGGGCTTAGTTATTTCCTTTATCAAAATAAGAGCATTGGACATGGAAACAAATAAATTGAAAAAAGATGGATTAAAAGGTGAAATAATTAAGTATTTTCATTTTTTCTATTTAAGTTTTGCCAACCATCTTGTTTCAAAAATTCCTAGCTATTTTATAAGAAAAATGATCTATAAGTACTTTTATGGAATGAAAATTGGAAAGAATACAAATATTCAAATGGGCTTAAGGGTATATTCTCCTTGGAATATTGTCATTGGGTCAAATTGTTCGATAGGTCATGATTCCTTGTTAGACGGGAGGAGGGGGATTCGAATTGGCAATAATGTGGATTTAGCAGGGTATATCAAAATTATGACTTTAGGACACGATTTAGATGACCCTGATTATAAAACAGTAGGTGCTCCCGTTATTATTGAAGATAACGCTAGTTTATTCTTAGGAGTTTCCGTTCTTCCAGGAAGAAGAGTGGCGGAGGGTACTGCTGTGGCACTAGACTCCGTTATTACAAAAGATACGGAACCTTGGTCTATTTATGGCGGAAATCCAGCAAAAAAAATAAGGAACAGGAAAATTGATCACCTTAGCTATAATAGGAATTACAAGAGATATTTTCATTGATTGAGGGAACTTATTCCGTGAAAAACCATTTATAAAATTCGTTAAATCAATATCGGGGAGTTAAATAATTGTTGGATAAATTCAAATATTATTTCCAGCTTAATATCAAAAACAGTAGTTTCTTAGTCCACACTACAATACAAGATTTTATAGTCAAATTGAAAAATGGTTATAAAAAAGGAAAATTTTCCAAATATGAGCATTGTTCTTTGAACACAGTAAAATTACTGTATATCTTCTAAACTTTATATATCTCTAAGTTAACCTTTAAGAATTTGTTGCCTGTTGAAATAATAAACACTAACCCAAAAAAGTAGGAAAATCCAGACTTAAGAAAAGTCAACTTATCTTAGAAATATTCAAAAATATTTTAATTATATTACAAAACCTCTTCAATAATTTATCAGGCACATCATTTGATGTATTAATCTAATAGAATAAACCTTTCCAAATTCAATTTTATAAATTTGCTTTGCCCAGTATTCTTTTTCACACAGTAATTATATGAAAGTTTTAATATTTACCCCTTATTTTGAAAAACCTGGAGGGGTGGCTGTATATTTTTCTTCACTTAAAAAAGTAATGGGAAACAACTATGAATTTTTTTTTAGAGGAAACAAAAGTACAATCAGAAGTCCAAAGGTAATTTTTCAATATTTTATTGATTATTTTCGATTTTTGATTCATTTAACTAATAAACAATATGATATATACTTGATCAATACTTCTTTTGCGGCGACCGGGTGTAAAAGAGACCAAGTTTACATACAAATTTTGAAACTTTTAAACAAAAAAATAGTAGTTTTTTTTCATGGTTGGGATAAAAATTATGAACTAACAACAGACTTAAACAACCAATCAAACACCTATCCATTAAAAGCCTTCAAAAAAGCTGATTCATTGGTTGTTCTTGCGTCAGAGTTTAGGGATAAATTGGTTTCATGGGGGTTTAATCAAAAAATCCATCTTGAGACGACAGTAGTTGACTCTTCGCTTACAGATGGTCTTTCCCTAAAGAAAAGGTCAAATGAAATTAATGATCTACCTTTAGTTTTTTTATTCATGGCAAGAATTGAAAAAGAAAAAGGGGTTTTTGAAGCTGTGGATTTGTACAGGGAACTACAATTTCAACTTCCTGACAAAAAGTTCCAATTTAAAATAGCGGGAAGCGGTTCGGCTTTAGACTCATTAAAGAAATATGTTGAGTTACAAGCAATCCCGAATATTGAATTCCTAGGTTACATTTCGGGACACGAGAAAAAAGAAGCATTTGCATCGTCAAATATTTTCATTTTCCCAAGCATGCATGGAGAAGGAATGCCTATTTCCATTTTAGAGGCAATGGCTTTTGGGTTGCCCCTAATTACCTCTACCGTAGGAGGCGTGAAAGATTTTTTTATTGAGGATAAAATGGGTTTTTCCATAAAACCTTCTGAGATTCTATCCCTTGAAACAATTCGCAAAGTAAAAAATTTAGTACTTGATCATGAATCTATTAACGAAATCAGTAACTTTAATTTTCAATTTGCTAAAAAAAATTTTTACATCGATAAAGTATCCAAAAGACTAGAAAATATTTTGAAGGAAACAGTTTCTTCTAATTAATATTTTATTTTTATATACTTAACTTATTTTTTAAATGCCTAAAATAAATTTTAAATAGACAGAGAACCTTTTTTTAAGCTTTTTTTAGAGTTAAGTCAAACGTGGTTAATATATCATTTAGCTTTTCAACGTTAATTTCAAAATCAGCATGATTAGTTTTGTGCGAAGTGGTTTTATTGGTTAAATAGTAATAGTTTATCCCAAGTTCGGAGGCAAGATTGAAAAAACTATTTGTAGAAGCGCCTCCATCCTCCTCATTACGAAATTCCAAAACATTACCTGAACCTTGCATAAACAACATATTCGTCAAGCCCGCCCCATGAATACTTATCAGCAAACAAGTTTCATCCAATAGTCTTATTTCATCCATCAAATTGAAATCGTCAAGATAAAGTGACTCAACATGATGGTCAGACAAAACTTTCAATACAGCTTCTTCATTCAAAATATTTCTTGCTTTTGCAGGCTTTCTTCGGATATAAATCTTCCGTTTAGGAGCTATATTTGATCCCAAAAAATCAAATTTAGCTTTAACTTTAAACAAAAGCTCTTTTCGAAATTCAGAAATCCTTCCTATTCTATTTGTTAGGATCAATTCGGAAATTTCATAATTCTGGTTTTTGTCAAAGAATTCGTATTTGGCTCCCATCAAATCTAGCGATTCCTTCACAAAGGTAAATTTGCTCAGGTTCTTGGGAAGAATTACTATATGCCCATTCTGAAAAGACTCTGAAAAAAGCAATCTCGGCAAACATTCTGCAAACCAATGGAAATAATTGCCACTGAAATTATCATGGATCCAAACAGACTTTCCTAAACTCACCTTTTTTTTTGTGACCCAGAAAAAAACACGCATGAGTTTCCCCAAAAATGAAATACCATTATAATGTGTGTACCTATCGAAAAACTTAAAATTTTTTGGATAAAATATACTGTCTCTTATCACCAAAGGCTTTTCAATAATCCATAAATGGCATTCAGGGGCAACAGTTTTCCAGTATCGTTTAAAAAGATGATCATCCTGTGGCTTAAAATTTTTGGGCGCCCCCCTATCAATAATCCGTTCATTAAGAACAACGATTTTTTTCATCGTACCTTTAATTAAAATTAATCTACTAAATATACCCTCTAACTTAAGATTAAAATCCAAAACCGCTATAAACGAATTTCGGGTCAAATACGGAATTCAATTTAACTGCCAATTCAATATTCTAATGATAATTTTTCCAAGTTGCTTGCTTAGCACCAGAATTGCGCATATCCATTACTTCTATATTGGCAAAGGCGGTATTACTTATTCAAGTTGTCTATTGTAAACGAATTTAGTGGTTTTAAGAAGAAAATTCGGTCAATTACTAAACTGAAATACAATCAGTAGGAAGTCCGAGGTTACTAGCTTATGGAAATATTTTTTATTGAGGTTGGATTTTACAGGCTAAACAACGATTATACAATTTTATTTTATTGTTTGAAATCTTCTAAAATCACCATAATTTTTTCATCCATTTTAAAATAACTATTCTTTAATGTTTCCCATGCATTTACCCTCAATTCATTCATAAAACTACTGTTATCAAAAAGGGTCTCTACCTGATTTCCAATATTACTCCCATCCCATTCGACAGGAAGGTAAGTTTGGTTAGTTAAATACACATTTGGCCAAGTTTCCACATGGTCCATATTTGGCTTAACCAATATTGCACCATTGAGGATTGCTTCAAAATCTCTGTAACAGATTTCTCCCCATCCAAAAGGACTTAAAATTGCTCCTACTTCTTTAATTTCCTTATTATACTCCCTAAATGGAATTCGACCACTTAGAAATTGCGGGTTTCCAGAAACTTTCTCCAAAAATAATTTTCGCTGATAGCCGATCGATTCTCTGTAACCTTTATATCCAAACCTTGCCTGACATTTTAAAAGTCCGGGTGAAGGTATTTGACCAAAAATAGGATTCCTTGAAAAACAATTATCCATCCATTCACCTTTGGTCATTTTAAATAAAAATTTAGCGATATAATGTCTGTGTTTTAAAACAGGGTATTGACCAAATGCCAAGTTCCAAGATACTTTTATTTTCTTCAAATAATCAGAATTAATTACTTTTGGAAGTTTCTTAGGCAGAGGTTCTTCATTGATGCCAAATTTTTGGCGGTAATAATCGGTAAATATTCTATTTCCATAAAAGTCTAAAAGGTAATTGTCCTTATTTAGAAAAACCTGCTTTTTGTAATAAACCTTAAAATACCCCAATAAATCCAAGTAATGGGATTCTGTTCCATCATTGTCATCCATAAAAGAAATGACTTCATACTTATTTGATAAAAATTCCAACAATTGTTTATGCAATCCTTCATGGTCCTGCCCTGAAAACCATCCAATCAACAAAAGTTTTTTGTTCTTATCTGATTTTTTTACCCATTCTAGGTCCGTAGTGAAAAGGAACTCCTTTTTAAACTTGGACATCCAAAAAGGATACATCGTATATGAAATCGTAATTTTTTTGGGATTGAAAAGGACAGTAATTCTCATTATTTAATTCGGTATTGGTGAAGGAGGTATGACTATATTTTTTCAATGCTATGTTAAACACGGAACTTTTTAGATGCTAAGAAATTTATATTGATTTGGAAATGCACTTTCTCTGCAGTATCTCAAAATTCTTTTAAAGTACAGAACCCCAATATCCATCCGGAGAAAAATAGATTACCGATTTAATCCGTATTTCATAATCGTGCTCAAAACCCAATAGATTTATCAGCCTTAGAGAAGAATTTGATCAAAATAAATAATTACCTGCTATTCTGAAATTGCCAAAAAAAACTTTATTTCTCAAAATAATCAAAGAGGTCATTAATTCCTTCTTCGATCGTTTTTTTTGGTTCAAATCCGATGCTCCGCAACCGCCTATTATCCAATTCATAACGTTCTGCTTGAGCAGGCTTTTTTGGTTCCTTTGTTTTTATAGGTATATCTAAACCATAACGAAGGGCAAATACTTTCCTAATATTTTCGGCAATTTCCATGATCGAAAGTGTGGTGCCTGAACTTAAATTGTAAATACCATGCTTCTCCCGGGTTTCAATTGCCAATTGAACACCGCAGCAAACATCGGAGCTATGTATAAAATCACGTAACGGAGTTCCATCTGATTGTAATACTATTTCCTTTTGGGTATAAGCAGATTTACACAAATTATTGATTGCTAACCACCAACAGTTATTTTCTTCAAAAATCGGTGGTCCATAACTGTTAGAAAGCCTGATGACACAACATTCAACCAAAGTATTTCGGTTGAAATGGTCACATATTGCCTCCCCTATTTGATGTGTCAGCGCATAAGCATTATGGGTATTCAGATTTTGTATTTCTGTAACTTGTTCATTCTTTAGCACTCCATACACCTGAGCAGTTGAAAAATACACAAACTTTTTCAGTCCCCGGCTTGAAAAAATTTCAAGCAATGACCAAACCGGCGCAATATTTACAGAACTTACATAAGAAGGTAATCCATTAGACTGGTGGTGATCCAGGGATACCAAATGAATCATAATGTCATATTTATTTAAAGCCAATTCACCAAGAAGTTTTTCATCCCTTACATCTCCAACAATCACTTCTTCCATTTTTGAAACCCAATCTATATTTTCTGGCACTTTAGAATGACAAAGTGGGGTGACCGCATAGCCCTGATCGGCAAGATGAAGACAAAGTCGTGCTCCCAAATAGCCACTGCCTCCTGTAACCAGTACCTTTTCCTTTACCATTGGTATGTTATATCTGCGAGTTCCTCTTTTCGTTCCACTTCGGCAGGATCATGTTCCAAATCAGCCAAATTCAATAACAAGTTGTATTTTGACCCGATTCCTCTGAATGCTACCCATACTCCAGGCGGGATTGTGATTCTCTGGTAATTATTTTCACCTAAAGTAATGTCAAAAAAATTATTTTGTGTTAGACTTCCCTTTCTATCATCAAAAATAACAAATCGGATCAACCCTATCGGCACCACTAAGTTCAAAGTCATTTTGAGGTGTCTTTTCCAAGGTTTAGTATCTTCAAAGTTGATCGTTGAAAAGTAAGCTTCTCCAAACCCACAAAATCCAACATCTGATTTTTTCATCGCATGAAACACATCTCCTTTAGGGTTCTGTATCTTTTTCAGAGGTGTCAAAAACACTCCTTCTACATTCAAATTATCCATGAGATGTTTTTTGTTTCTGCTAAATTCTCATACCCTTCGATCTGAGATTTTGTAAATTCAAACATATCGCCTTTATTTTTATAGAATTCATAATACCAATCGCTCGTATATTCAATTAAAGTCTGATAGTCCAAAGTAGCTTTCCATTGAAAATGGAACAAAGCCTTATCACAGTTTAGTTTTAATAAACCCGCTTCATAAAACTTAATATTTCCTGTTACTTCAAATGCTTCTTTTGAATTTTTAAAGTGCCAACGAACACTCATGTCTTCTAATATTTCCTGAACCGTGTGGTTGTATTCCGGTTTTGGGCCGAAATTAAAGCTATCGCCATTCAAATTATGGTCTTTGTATAATCGTTCACCCAATTGCAAGTAACCACTTAGAGGCTCCAATACGTGTTGCCAAGGCCTTGTTGCTTTCGGACTCCTAATCTCAACTACTTTCCCTTCACTCCATGATCGCATACAATCGGGAATAATTCTATCGAGTGCCCAGTCTCCTCCTCCTATGACGTTTCCGGCACGGGCAGATGCTATTTGTACCAATCCTTTTTCCTTTTTGAAGAAAGAATGATAATATGATTTGAAAATCAATTCGGCAGCACCCTTACTTCCGCTGTATATATCTTTTCCTCCAAGAGCATCGGTTTCTTTGTATCCGTAAATCCATTCTACATTGTCGTAGCATTTATCACTTGTAATAATAATTGCCGTACAAGGTTTTGTGTAAGATCGCAATACTTCAAGCACGTTGGCAGTTCCCATTACATTGGAAGAAATGGTATCTATAGGATCACGGTATGATAAAGAAACAATGGGTTGGGCAGCTAAATGAAATAGGAAATCCGGCTCTATTTCGTTGATTAATTTCCGTATTGCTTCCAAATCCCGAACATCTGCAAAAAAATGCTTCATCTTTTCCGCTAAACCAAGCTCAACAAACATGGAAGGATTAGTAGGGATGTCTTTTGAAATTCCATAAACTTCAGCTCCCAAAGAAATCAGCCAAGTACAAAGCCAAGAACCTTTAAATCCGGTGTCTCCTGTAACTAATACCTTTTTGTTACTATAAACGTTTCCAAAAACCACTTTGCTTACCATTTTACCCAAGGTGCTTGATTGTTATTATAAAGTTCATTTAGCAGGGAAAATTCCCTTGAAGTATCCATTGGTTGCCAAAAGCCATCGTGTTCAAAAACTTTTAGTTCTCCCAATTCGACCAATTTTTTCATTGGTTCCTGTTCCAACACCAAATCTTCTGCCTCGCTCAGGATGTCTAAAAAATCCCTGTTACAAACGAAATAGCCTCCGTTTATACGACCTCCACTTGCTTGTGGCTTTTCATTAAAACCAATGACTGTAGACCCGTCTTCCGCTAAACTCAGTTCTCCAAATCGACCCGGAGGTCTAACCCCTGTCAATGTTACCATTTTACCATGTGATTTGTGAAAAGCAACCAATGCCTCAATGTCAATATCCCCAACCCCATCTCCATAAGTTAGCATAAAAAGAGGATCATCCCCAATATATTTTTGGATCCTTTTCACTCTTGCACCTGTCATTGCTTTAATTCCCGTTTCAGCAAGGGTTATTTCCCAGCCATCTTCTTCATGGCTTATTTTTGAAATAATCTGTTCTGATTTTTTTCCTATTTTAATAGTTAAATCAGCATTTCGCAGTTCATAGTTTAAAAAATAATCTTTGATCACTTCGCTCTTGTATCCCATACACAATACGAAATCTGAATAACCAAATGTCGCATAGGTTTTCATTATATGCCAAATAATTGGCTTTCCACCGATTGGGATCATCGGTTTAGGAATATCTTCAGCTACATCACGAATTCTTGTGCCATATCCTCCGCACAATATTACTGTTTTCATGTTTCTATATTTATAGTTTTTAAAAGTTTAAAGTGAATTCTAAATCTCCATTTATCCTGGATTTATTTTAATCGTTTTTTGAAATTTATATAAAACATAAAGTTCGAAACGCCATTCTACTACAAAACAAATCATCCATCAATTTAAACGCAATCAGCTACCTGTTGAAGACTTTTTCTGTTGGCTGATTATAAATTCATTAAGACTTAAACTGCGAGGGGTATCCTCATAAAATCTACCCTTGAATGGTTTTGGCAGGTAATACCCATTATCGTAAATGCATAAAGAGCAATTTTCTTTAAACTTTTCAAAAGCGGATAACAGCCCAATTTCAACATTCTATATCAATAGGTTGGGGAGAAAGCTTCCAAAATTTCAGGATATGAATTGAATTCATGGCCAGAAATTTAGGAAACGTCACAAGTAAACGAAAAGACGTTTTATTTCTTAAACCTCCTTTTCAAAATATGCTATAGTTTTTTTCAAGCCTTCTTCCAATTGCACTTTAGGCTCCCAAGCAAGCTCTTTTTTAGCCAAATCAATTACAGGTTTACGCTGCATGGGGTCATCTTGTGGAAGGGGTAAAAACTTCAATTTACTTTTACTTGCTGTGAGTTCAAGGACCTTTTGGGCCAATTCCAACATGGTAAATTCCCCGGGGTTTCCAATATTGACCGGACCTGTGAAGCCATCCCGGGAATTCATCAATCTGTACATGCCCTCAATCAGATCATCCACATAGCAAAAACTTCGGGTTTGCATACCATCCCCAAAAATGGTAATATCCTCCCCTTTTAAAGCCTGTACAATGAAATTACTAACCACTCTCCCGTCATTTGGGTGCATGTGTGGGCCATAAGTATTAAAGATACGCATGACTTTGATGTCTACTTTGTGTTGCCGGTGGTAATCAAAAAACAAGGTTTCCGCACAACGCTTGCCTTCATCGTAGCATGCCCGAATCCCAATTGTGCTCACCGAACCTTTGTAAGATTCGGGCTGGGGATGGATTTCAGGATCTCCATAGACTTCTGAGGTGCTTGCCTGGAGTATCCTTATTTTCAATCTTTTGGCAAGACCGAGCATATTGATCGCTCCAATTACGCTTGTTTTGGTTGTTTGTACCGGATCGAATTGATAATGTACCGGGCTGGCTGGACATGCTAAATTGTAAATCTGATCAACCTCCACAAAAATTGGAAAAGTCACGTCATGTCTCAAAAACTCAAAGTTTTTATTGCCCAACAAGTGATGGATATTGACTTTTCGTCCGGTAAAAAAGTTATCCACGCATATTACCTCATTTCCTTCGTCCAAAAGCCTTTCACATAAATGGGAGCCCAAAAATCCTGCTCCTCCGGTTACCAGAATTCTTTTCATGTTAAATGTATTACAAAAGTAAAATTAAAATGTAAATGAAGCCAAACATATTAAATTGATTAATTAAATCCAAAATTGTAAAATTTCGTTTTTCTTTTTTGGCAAAATTGGGGAAAACTGAGAAAGGGGTTAAAACAAATATGGTGGTATCCTTTCTTATCCCTAGCCTCATTTTTTTGGATAAAACAGGACTGACTTCCAGACAATAAAAGAAAGGCGTAAGGCCTATTTACCGGGCTGAATGCCTACTTCCAAGAAGTATAGGGAGTAACCGGTTTGTTGGCAGCATAAGGGAGTGGCCAGTCCGACAAAACAAGAAAGTCTGATTTTTTTGTGTTTCTGAATCGTTTTTTTATAGGGGAACGCTAGTCCACCATTCAGTACATGGTGAATCAATTAAAGGCAATAATCAACTTTTCCGATCGGACAGATTAGATTAAGTTTGATTCTTTTGCTCCGAGATGCTTTGTTTCTTACCCAACTAATGCATGGTATTGTCTGCTAATGTCATCTTTAATTGTCTAATCAAAATAAATCATTTCAATTCAAGAGTTTAATTCTGTATTTTGGGCCAATGGTTATTCTAACACCAAAAAAAATATAGGTTGAAATAAAAAGGCAAAGAAAAAGGATTTGATTGTCAACCGGATTCTGTTTTGAAGAATTCCAAATTAATTTCAGCTTATCCTATAATGGATTTTATTACGCCATTTGGTTGAAAAGCATTGTAAATTCCTTTATCATTTACCTTTTATGGGCTATAACCCTCATTGATTTAAATACTTACCATTAATTTTTCTTATCCAAATCTATTTCTTCATAAATTGCTTATCAAAAAAAAAAATTACCTTTACAATCAGGTCATTAAAAATACTTGCAAAATCTTTTTCTAAAGTCCAATTCAATTTCCTAGTAACTCTTCATCAAAGCCCTAGAATGTATGAAAAAACAATTACTTACCCCCATTTCAGCAATACTTTTCTTTTTAACAAGTTCTATTGCAACTGGAATTCCTGTAACCAATAGTGGAAATCCAGAGTCCATTAAATTTTCTGTTGAAAATCCTGATCTTTTGTTAGAAAATATCATCAGATATTCTTCCACCGAAGATTTTTTTGCTTGTACTCAGCCATACCAAGACATCAATGGCCTTGTCGTGATGGAAGCAGAAAACCTTTCTGTTCCTTCCGGTTGGGCGAAACAAAGTTCATTTTCGGGTTACACGGGAACGGGATACATTACCTGGACCGGTACTGAATATTTTACATCAGTAGGGAATGGCTTGATTTCTACAAAAATTTTTATTAATTCCCCCGGAGTCTACAGGTTCCAAATGAGAAGTAGGGTGGGAAGAGGAACCATTAATACAGAACACAATGATACTTGGGTACGATTTCCTGACGCCAGTGATTATTTTGCTTTGAGCGGAACAAGCAAAATATACCCAAAAGGTAGCGGTAAGACTCCAACACCTGACGGGGCGGGAGCAGGCGGATATTTCAAAGTTTATTTTAATTCATTGAACTGGACATGGAATACATCCACCAGTGACAATGACCCCCATGATATTTATGTTCAGTTTAATACCTCTGGCGTGTATACTATGGAACTGTCTGCAAGGTCAGCATTTCATCTGATAGACAGAATAGTTCTTCATAAAAATGCTTCCAACCCACTCAGTTTGACGAATCAGGAAACCAAGTGTTCTGATCAAGTGACCAATGTTCCGGTAACTTCCATTGCTGTAAGTCCTACATCTGCCTCTATTCAGACCGGCAGTACCAGGCAATTAAGCGCTACCGTGTCTCCTACCAATGCCACCAACAAGAGCGTTCTCTGGTCTACTTCTAATGCCAATGTTGCCACTGTCAGTTCAAATGGATTGGTTTCCGGCGTTGCAGTTGGTAGTGCTACGATAACCGCAAGAACTCAAGAAGGGAATTTTACAGCGACTACAGCCATTACTGTTACACAAAGCAATTCTACCATTGGGATTTCAAGTTTTGTTTTGATCAATGCGGAAAATGACACCGAAATCCAAAATTTGGTGAACGGATCCCAACTCCTTTCAAGCCAAGTTGGAAGTTTGAGTTTAAATATCAAGGTCAATACCAATCCATCCACAGTAGGAAGTGTTTTTATTTCTTTGAGTGGACCTGTAAATACTACGAGAACGGAAAATGGAGCTCCCTATGCGCTATTTGGTGATACAAATGGAAATTACAGTGGAACGACACTTCCGGTTGGAACTTATACCCTTTTGGCTACCCCATATTCAGGTACAAATAGGTCAGGAACTGTTGGTACCACCACAAGTATCCAATTTTCTATTGTTTCTAGCATAGCTGTAACAGGTGTTTCAGTGAGTCCAACCACAGCTTCAATTCAAGTAGGAGAAACATCCCAACTCACCGGAACAATATCTCCTTCTACTGCGAGTAATAAAACCATCATTTGGACCTCTTCCAATTCCAATGTTGCCACAGTCGATACAAATGGATTAGTCTCAGGTTTGGCGGTGGGTGATGCAACCATTACAGCAAGATCGCAGGACGGAAGTTTTACTGCCACCTCTGCCATCACTGTCACCCCAATTACACCGCCTTTGGGTATATCCAGTTTTGTTTTGGTCAATGCATCCACAGATAATGATATACAAACTTTGGTCAATGGGACCCTGCTTCTTTCAAGTCAGGTTGGAAGTGTAAGCTTAAACATCAAAGCCAATACCAACCCAACCCTTGTTGGAAGTGTATTCCTTTCGCTAAGTGGCCCGGTCAATGCATCTAGGACAGAAAACGGGGCTCCTTATGCCCTATTTGGTGATACTAATGGGGATTTTGCGGGTAGAATTCTTCCTAATGGAAATTATGTCCTTTCTGCCACTGCTTATTCCGGCGCAAACAGAACTGGTACAATTGGCTCCACTTCTACCATTAACTTTCAGATTTCAAGTACAAACACCCGAATAGTAAATGATGCTGATCTTAATTCAGGAATGGGATTGTCCAATTCGGAAATCATGAAAGAAGGATTGAACAACAAGCCAAGTGCGACAACTGATTTAGAAAAAGGAACACCCTCATTGAAAGTCTATCCCAATCCTGTAAAAGAAAATAAACTTTACCTTTCAGACCCCACATGGAAAGAAGGAGAAATCAAATTCATTATTTACAGCAGCAGTGGAAAATTGGTCGATTCGGGTTCTTATAAGGTAGATCGATCAAAAGAGATAGAAGTCGATCTTGTGAAAAACAAATTCCCTTCAGGCGTGTATTATCTTGTTTTGGAAGGTGACTCTTATATTACACCAAAACGGGTCAGCATTATTATCCAGTAAACAGCTTAAAAAAAATAATCATTATTGTATACTTAAATAAGCCGTGAGTCCCAATATCGGGACCCACGGCTTATTTTTTTAGAGAATTCCAATTACTTTTTTTCTTTTCCGAAATTGCTTTCTTGTGAATTAAAAATATATTATTGTCCGCTTTTATACCGCTAGCCAAATATCATTTGTCTCCACCTCGGCAAGCTCGGTGAACGGATATCGTGAGATCAGAGGGGGGTGGTAGAAATGCGGCAAAGCCGCATTTCCACCACCCCCTTTCAATATCAATAAATTCCGGTGGTCGAGCCTGCCGAGACCATTCTGTAAGTAATCCTATACTGGTATGAAGGCGGATATACATATAAAAATACTAGTTTTTATAAATTTCAAAATTTAATGAAGCTAAAAATCATGGGCAGGAAATAATTACAATTCATTTATAATAACTTGTATGCCATTTTTTTGTATTTAAAATTTATATAAATATATTTGAAGTGAAATTATCTATCTCTAAAATGTATCAAATTCCTTCTTAGAATAAATTATTTCTTCTTTATCACTTTATCAGCATCATTTTTACAAGAATAAATTTAAAATTACTATTACGATGAATACACATTTCTTGCTCAGCCCGGCTAAAAAAAGGTTTTTGTTCCTTTTGTTATTCACCTTTTCATTTCAATTTTTATTGGCGCAAAGCGTTCAGTTTGACATTACCACTCTGAATTTTAATGGCTATGCGGCCCCTACACAAGGGACGGCTTTAAAATTTGGACCGGACAACAGGCTTTATCTATCTCAATTAAATGGCCTTATTAGAATTTATACTGTAGAAAATTCCGGAGTTAACAGTTATAGAGTCATTGGATTAGAGACTATTTCCCTTATTAGGTCTATCCCAAACCACGACGATACTGGCACACGCGCTTGGGATGGCAGGGCAAACAGGCAAATTACAGGAATTGAAATAGTGGGAACGGCTGCAAACCCCATTATTTATGTAGGATCAAGTGACCCTATATGGGGAGGTCCTGTCGGAGATAAGGTTTTGGATACAAATTCGGGTATCATCAGCAAATTAACCTGGACCGGATCGGCGTGGGATGTGGTGGATTTGGTAAGAGGCCTTCCGCGTTCAGAAGAAAACCATTCGACCAATGCTGTAAAATTTACTTTGGTCAATAATAAGCCCTACCTTTTAGTTGCCAGCGGTGGATTCACCAATGCAGGCTCACCCAGTACCAATTTTACATGGATTTCGGAATATGCCCTATCAGCAGCCATTTTGAGTGTGAATTTGGAGGCCATTGAGGCAATTCCCACCCAAATTGATCCTATTTCAGGGAGAAAATTCAAGTATGATATCCCTACCCTTGATGATCCTTCTAGGGCAAATGTGAATGGTATCTATAATCCCAATCAACCAGGCTATGATGGCAAAGATGTTGGAGACCCATTTGGTGGGAACGACGGTTTGAATATGGGAACTTTAGTTGAAGGTGGACCGGTGCAAATTTTCACGCCGGGATATAGAAATGCCTATGATTTTGTTGTTACTGAAAACGGGAGTGTATTTGTAACCGATAATGGGGCCAATGCCAATTGGGGAGGATTACCTCAAAACGAGGGTATTGCAAGCACTGTTACAAATAATTATTTGGCAGGAGAGCCAGGTGGTAATAGTACCCTCAGGTCTGCCAGCAATGAATATGTCACAAATCGTGATAGACTTTTGCTAATTACAAAAGACATTCACAATTACCAACCCGGTTCTTTTTACGGTGGCCACCCCACCCCTGTTCGTGCAAACCCCGGAGTACCTTACACAGCGGGTTCTCCATTTCCTTTTAATCCGGGAGGGGCAGGTCTATACACAAAATCGATTGGAGACTTTTACAAACCATTGTCCAATTTTAATCCCTTGTATACCCAAAATGAGATATTCAGGACTCAGATTTTGGAACCCATAGCTCCTGGTCAACCGGGTTTTGATACTTATGCCCAAAATTCCCTCCCTGTAAACTGGCCCCCAGTTCCTTTAAATATGAGCGATCCAAATCAGGCAGATTACAGAGATGCCTTCCTTGGGAACTTTAATGGACCCCCGCTAGAAATTGTCACTACGTGGAAAACGAATAGTAATGGTTTGGATGAATATAAAGCCTCCAATTTCAATGGTGTTTTGAAGGGTTCCATCATTGCGGGAAGAAACTCAGGGTTCTTGCACCTAGTCAGGTTGAACCCTGATGGAACTTTGCTTTCATTGAATGAAGATAGATGGAATTTGAACGGTGGTAATGCTTTGGGCATTAATTGTCAGGGAGATGAGGATATTTTTCCGGGTACGATCTGGGTGGCTACTTTCAATAGTATTGTCCACATCTTAACGCCATCCAATAACCCATTCTGCCCTCCCCCGGGAGATCCATTCTTTGATTCCAATGCTGATTATGATAACGATGGATTTAGCAATCAGGATGAAATAGATAATGGTACAGAATATTGTTCCGGCGCATCAAGACCTAATGATCTTGATGGAGATTTTGTTTCAGATTTGAATGACGTTGACGATGACGGGGATGGTATTTCTGATGCCTCAGACCCCCTTCAACTAGGAAAACCTACAAATTTACCCATCAATAATGAATTGTTTTCTGACAAAACGGATGAATTGGGTAGACCCTTTGGTTACCGTGGTCTAGGATTTACGGGACTTATGAATAATGGGTCACCAAACCCCAATTGGATGAATTGGCTTGATCGACTTAATGAAGGTCCTTTACCTAACGATATTTACGGAGGTGCGGCTGGGGCTATTCAAGTAGCTATGACTGGTGGTACGGCAAATGGCTTGAGCAATAACCAAGAAAAAGGATTTCAATTTGGTGTTAATGTGGGCACTGAGACAGGTAATTTCTTGATAACCGGTGGACTTTTGGGATTCCAAGGTCCTCAAATGTTTTATGATATTGATCATAACGGGGAAGTGGGTATCCAAATGGGAGATGGTACCCAAAGTAATTTCTTGAAGTTGGTATTTACCAAAACAGGAATTATTGCTGCTTTGGAAATTGATGATATCCCTGACCCCAGTCCTCTTATTCTCCCGCTCGCGGTGGAAGATCGCCCTTTGAGTTCAGAAACAGTTGCCTTTATTTTTAATGTAAATCCATCATTAGGAACTGTGGAACCTCAGGTAAAAATCGGAGAAAGGGGAACCATCAATTTAGGTTCTATTACCCTTTCTGGAAAAGTTTTAGAAGCTGTTCAGGATATCACTAAACCCTTATCTATTGGTGTATTTGGTTCCTCTGCTGATCCAGCAAAAGAATTCTTGACTGTTTATGATAATTTTAAAGTAGATGGAGAGCAACCTTATACCATAGGTCAAATTCCTAATATCCAAAGACAGGTTTCCTCACCACCACGAGAAATTGATTTATCAGAATTTTTTGGAGACAATTTTGGAATTGAAAACTTGTCATTTTCCTATAGCTCTACCATTTTATCCTTAACAGGTGTATCAATTGTGGGCAATATGCTTACCCTGACATTCCCCAATACTCCCTACACCGGTCTCATCAACATTAGGGCTACGGACTCCTTCGGGTATTTTGTAGAGCAAAGTTTCGAAATTTCAGTAGTGAGGGCAAATCGGATCCTTTATAGGATAAATGCAGGAGGACAGGAGGTTATCGGAGAAAATAATGCGCCAAACTGGGTACCCAATGATCAAAATGGCGTATTCAATGGTATTGGTTATTCTGTAAATGGGGGTACTGTATCCACAAGTTCTTTTCAATTTGGAAGCAAACATTCATCAGTTCCAAGTTATATCTCTGAATCTACTTTCAATTCAGTTTTTGGAAGCCAAAGACAAAAAACCGATACGGGAAATATGCGATTCAATATTCCATTACCCAATGGGGTGTATATTATTAATTTTTATGTTGGTGAAAATGGTGCAGGAACTGTCAATATCAATGAAAGAAAATTTGATATCAGGCTAGAGGGTGCCACGGTTAGAAGCAATCTGGACTTGGTACAAAAATACGGATTGGGTGTTGCTGCAGTAGAACAATTTGAAACTAGTGTATCAGATGGGCAGCTCAATATAGAATTTGTTAAAAGAACAGGAAATCCGACGATAAATGGCATTGAGATTATTGGCACCACACTTTCAGCGCCAATAGTTTTCACGAATCCTATTCCGAATCAGGTCAACATTGTGAATGAAAAATTGGATGGAAATTTGTTATGTTCTGCTACAGGGGGTGTGGGTACACTTCTATACAGTGCGACGAATCTACCTCCGGGAATTGATATTGAGCCTGTAAACGGAAGGTTGTATGGAACAGTAAGTCCGGCTGCACAAGCCAACCAAACCTATAATGTAACCATTTGGGTCACAGATTCCAATAGCCCTGTTCCGAATCAGGAATTTACCACTTTCACTTGGACTATCCTTCCTTTTGATGTGTGGACACCAGCCAATGAAAATCAAAATTACACCGCCAGGCATGAAAATTCATTTGTGCAAGCCGGTGAAAGTTTTTATGTCATGGGAGGCCGGGAAAATGCCAATACCATAGATGTCTATAACTATAAAGAAAACACTTGGCGCGCCTTATCCAATGTTGCTCCTCTCGCCTTCAACCATTTTCAGGCCATAGAATATAAAGGAATGATCTGGGTAATTGGGGCTTTTCAAACAAATAGCTTCCCGAATGAAACTCCTGCTTCCCATATATGGATTTTTGACCCTGTCAAAGAACAATATATGCAAGGACCTGAAATTCCATTGGCTAGAAGAAGAGGTTCGGCAGGTTTGGTTTTGCATGACGACAAGTTTTATGTTATTGGAGGAAATAGATTAGGACACAATGGTCAACATGTGGCATTTTTCGATCAATTTGATCCAGCAACTGGTGTTTGGACTATTTTGCAGGACGCACCAAGGTCAAGAGACCATTTTAGTGCAGCCATGATCGGAAACAAAACTTATGTTGCCTCCGGCAGAAGGTCAGGATATACAAATGGTGTATTTACATTTGGTCCGGTCATCCCTGAAGTTGATGTATTTGATTTTGACACCAATTCATGGAGTACTTTACCTAGTGCATTGAATATCCCCACTCCAAGGGCAGCAGCTGTTGTCGTCAATATTGGGAACAAATTGTTGGTAGCGGGTGGAGAAGTCCCCAACGATCCCGATGGTACAGTGAGGAGTCAAGCGCTTGCAATTACCGAAATCCTAGATCCTGAAGGACAAACCTGGACCACCGGAAGCAATTTGAATTTCAGGAGACATGGCACGCAAGGAATTGTTTCTGGCAATGGCGTATGGGTGGCTGGCGGTTCACCCAACAGAGGTGGAGGAACCCAAAGAAACATGGAATACTATGGGGAAAATAACCCAACAGGAACTCCTATAACTGAGAGTAACCTGACCGGTCCTTCTAACCTTGTTCTTGACATCGATAAAAGATCATTGGTGACTCTGCAGGTTTCCGGAGGAAATCAGGGGGTTTTTGTCAGAAGAATCTTCCTCAGTGGCCTAGATGCCAATGATTTTACATTTGTTTCAGGAAATTTATCTAATTCCATCCTACAGGCAAATTCATCACATGTGGTTGAACTTCTTTATACAGGACAAAAGTCGGTTCCAACCGTTACGCTAACGGTAGAATTCGGCCTGAATTCTAGTTTACAAATCCCAACCAATACTGTTTCAGTAACAGGGATTTCTGTAAGCCCCACTACCGCCTCTATTCAGGCCGGAAGCACGCAGCAGCTTAGTGCTACCATCTTGCCAAGCAATTCCACCAACAAAACGGTGGTTTGGACTACTTCCAATGCCAATGTTGCTACTGTGAATTCAAGCGGATTGGTTTCGGGGGTAGCGGCCGGAACGGTTACCATTACCGCAAGATCTGAAGATGGGAATTTAACGGCTACGGCTTCAGTTACAATAACGCAGAATACCCCTAACCTTAGCATAACCAGCTTTGTGTTGATCAATGCCGGGAATAATTCTGAATTACAAACTTTGATTAATGGGACTCTACTCCTTTCAAGTCAGGTTGGAAATTTAAGTTTGGCAATCAGGGTCAATACAAATCCAACAACAGTGGGAAGTGTATTTTTCTCTTTGAGTGGACCGATCAATGCGACTAGAACTGAAAATGGTGCACCTTATGCTTTGTTTGGTGACACCAACGGTATTTTCAGTGGAAGGACAATGCCCAATGGAAACTATACCCTGTCGGCGACAGCCTATTCGGGCACGAACAGAACGGGAACTGTTGGACCAACAACCACGATTCAATTCTCCATTGTTTCATCCGCATCAACTCCTGTCAGTGGCGTTTCAGTAACTCCTAATTTAGCCTCTATTCAGGCCGGAAGAACCCAACAGCTGACCGCTACAGTTTCTCCGGCCAATGCGTCCAACACCTTAGTTAATTGGTCTACTTCCAATCCTTTGGTAGCTACTGTCAATTCATCCGGTTTGGTGACTGCATTGGCAGTAGGAACTGCCAACATCAACGCTACCACTGTGGAAGGAAGTTTTACTTCTGGTTCATCAATAACTGTAACTCCATCAGGCAATCCAATCGCCGGCCTTGCGGGTCATTGGAAATTGGATGAGGGCAGTGGCAATATCCTTATAGACCATTCTGGTAACAATAACAACGCAGAGCTTCAGAATACAAGCAGCGTTTCGTGGATTCCTGGTGTAGAAGGTCTTGGGCTGGTTCTTCCTGCCACAACGAATAGGTTTGCCATAGCGCCACACAGCAGTTCCCTCAATATTACCGGGGCGATCACGATCAGTGCCTGGATCAGACCAAATCAATCGGGAAACAGAAAGGTATTGAGCAAATCAGGGCCTGATGGCTATGAATTTGGAATTAACTCGGGAGGTAAAGTGGAGTTTAGGTTCAATGGCAACTCATCGGGCAATACTTACAGGTTAGAGTCCATTACAAGTTATCCTACAAATGGTACTACATGGATGCATATAGCCGCTACTTTCAACGGTACTACTTCGGCAATTTATATCAACGGTCAACTTGATGCAACTGCAAATTATGCACCTATTACGATTGGAGCAAATACTGCAGGGCTTCAGATAGGAGCTTATCTTGGTATACATAGGTGGAATGGAGCACTAGATGATATCAGGCTATATGGCAGAGCACTTACCTTAACGGAGGTTCAGACAGTTTATTCAGGTGAAGTGGCCGTTCCCCAAGTTCCTTCTGTTCCTTCTTTGTTAAGTCCTTCCAATGGTCAGACAGGGGTTCAAACTGCGCCAATCTTTTCATGGGTTCAGTCTCAGGGAGCGGTATCTTATACCCTTCAAGTCGCAAACAATTCCCTGTTCAATACTCCTGTTGCAAACGTTTCAGGAATCACTCAGACTTCTACCTCAGTATCAGGTTTGTCGGGTAACACTTTGCATTACTGGAGGGTAAGGGCGACCAATGTCACAGGAAACTCGGAATGGTCAGCAGTCAGAAGCTTTACCACTGCCTCAATTCCTCCTATTGGATCAGGTCTTGCAGGGCATTGGAAACTTGATGAAGGCAGTGGCAATACACTGATAGACCATTCAGGCAATGGTAACAATGCAGTTCTCAAAAGAACAAATGAAGTATCGTGGGTAGCAGGCATAGAGGGCCTTGGGCTTGTTCTTCCTGCTACAGTTGACAGATTTGCCATAGCCCCACATAGTAGCTCCCTTAACATTACCGAGGCTATCACTATCAGTGCATGGATCAGACCAAACCAGTCAGGAAACAGAAAGGTTCTAAGCAAATCAGGGCCGGATGGCTATGAATTTGGTATTAACTCTGGAGGCAAAGTCGAATTCAGGTTCAATGGAAACTCCTCAGGCAATACTTACAGGTTAGAATCCATTACAAGTTATCCAACGAACGGGACCACATGGATGCACATAGCGGCTACTTTCAACGGCACTACTTCAAGAATCTATATCAACGGTCAACTTGATTCATCCGCAAGCTATGCCCCTGTTGCGATTGGAGCAAATACTGTCGGGCTTCAGATAGGAGCTTATCTTGGAATACACAGGTGGAATGGAGCACTCGATGATATAAGGCTATACGGCCGGGCATTATCAGGATCCGAAATTTTGAATCTGATCAATGCAGGAGGAGCATTTAGGACAATGGAAAGCCAAACACAAAAAGGAGGCAGTTCAAATCCTGAAGAAAACACATCTGCCACGGAGAAAGATCTAAAAGAAAGTGACTTTCCAAGGGTGACAAGGATGTATCCTAATCCCGTAATTGACAAGATTACTCTTGAACTCTCCGGAATGGAGGAAGAGCGGGTACAGATCAGTATCTTTGATATGAAAGGAATCCAATTGTTGAACCAAGAGTTCAATTCCGAAAATGGAATTTTGGTTATGGATATTTCCAGACTGAGGTTGAAACCAGGTACCCATGTCCTATTGGTCAATACCAATGGACGTCAAGAAGTATTCAAGTTCCAAAAATGGTAACCATATAAGATATAAATCCCCTTCCAAAAAGGTATTGGGACCTATCAAGATCCTGTTTTCCGAGGAGCATTTATCCTTTTATAAAATGTGTTAAATTGGTAGAAAACAATTTTATCAAAGAACAAAAAATACTTTCTTCAAACGAATTGATCTCTACAAGAAGAGATCAATTCGTTTCTTTAACGTATTACTACTAATTTTCCCCAATGATTTTCATTCTCTATCTATGTTTGCTTCAAAGCCTTGGCACTTTTACCTCCCCATCCCAAGATGTAGCGAAGCCTTTGGCATTTCCCGGTGCAGAAGGATTTGGTAAATATGCCACGGGTGGGCGGGGAGGTATGGTGTATATCGTCACCAACCTCAATGACAGTGGATTGGGGAGTTTGCGATGGGCGGTAGAGGCCAAAGGACCTAGGACTGTTATATTTCAAGTTTCCGGTAATGTTGAATTGAAATCCAATTTAAATATCAGGGAAGGGAATCTGACCATTGCCGGACAAACTGCTCCGGGAGAGGGAATAACCATAAAAAACCATTCTCTGATTATCCGAAATGCAAGCAATATCATCATAAGATTTATTCGATCACGGCTGGGTGATACTTCAAACCTTGAAAATGATGCTTTCACCATCAGGCGAGATAGCAGAGGATCCACTCCTGAAAACATCATTATTGACCACTGTTCCTTTTCTTGGGGAACAGATGAAACACTTTCCATAGGTAATGGGAAAAATATCACCATTCAATATTGCATCATTGCAGAAGGGCTCAATGATTCTGTCCATGAAAAAGGGCCTCACGGTTATGGTGGGATTGTTTCTGGTCAAAATATTTCCATTTTTACCAATTTGTTGAGCCATTTTACACAAAGAAATTTGCATTTTCAAAAAGGAAACAATTTTTCTAGATCCGAATCCCTTATCGATTTCCGGAACAACGCTGTTTATAATTGGTCTTTTCGAGCCAGCGACGGAGGATACGAATCCAATGTAAATATAATTTCAAATTATTATAAGCCCGGTCCGGCATCACAAAATACAGGTGGACACTCCAATCATTTTTTTAATGGGACCAGCATAAATAAAGATCCAAACACCTACGGCCTAATTTTCCTAGAGGGAAATATTTTAACTAATAGAAAAGAAGTTACTGACAATCAATGGCTTGGGGTGAGGCTTCAATCAGGCACTTTGACCAAACAGTATTTGGAAAAGCTTAAACACAAAGACCAAAAAGGAAAATTAATCCCATTTTCTATTCAAAAAGAATTTTTTTCCAAGACTTATCCGGCAGATGTGGCGTATACACAAATCTTGAATCATAGCGGTTCAAGTCTTTTTCGAGATGCAGTTGACCTAAGGCTTATCAATGAAGTAAAAACTGGGAAAACCACTTATATGGGTTCAAAAACAGGGATTCCAGGAATCATTGATAGTCAAAATGATGTTGGCGGTTGGCCCGAATTGAAATCCTTACCCGCACCAAAAGATAGTGATAGAGACGGTATGCCCGATGCCTGGGAAATTGAAAATGGTTTGGATCCTGATAAAAGAAGTGATCGGTTTTATGACTTGAATCCCAACTTTACCAATTTGGAGGTGTACCTTAATGGTTTGGTAGCACATCTTTTTGATTTTTGATTAATTGTAATTATATAAATTCACGAAGCAAAATTTCGATTATTGTAATTCACCTTTCATACAGAAAATAATCACACTTTTGACTACTACTTTTTTTAAGAGAATATCGAGGCGAAACTGTCAAACTCATTTTCCAGCTATTAAAACTTCCATTTTACCTCCTATCCCTGTGCAAAACCGGGGTCGACCTTTCAGATGTTCTTGAATGTTGCTCTAGGTCTCACTCCAATGATTTTCAGTTTTAAATAGGAAATTTTGGGATCATTTGGGTAAGTGCATTAATGGGGCTACACCATTTCTTGATTCTCCACAATGAAAGCTTTTCGTTCATTTTGAAAAATTGGTTTCATCCCTGACTTAGGGAGAAGGTTGTTGTAACTGATTTTTTATTTTTTGTTTTATATGGAGAAAATTGGTTTAAAATGTGAATTATTTGGTTTGTGCATCAAAGTTTTGGAAAAGAAATTCTATCCAGCAAATTTGGAGTCAGGGTTTGAATCTTTTCGACCCATCTGAACGCTTGATCACCCCATCAAAGCTATCAGATTTATTGATCAAACAGACTTCCAAAAGTCTGCAGGAAAAACTATGTCCTGAAGTTAAATCTTGACTTATGAGCCCTACTGCTATGATGTATTTTAAAAAATTGGCCCTCCTATTATTTTTCATTATTCCATCAACCCTGAGTTTTGTTTTTGGTCAATCTATCCCCGCATTTCCAGGGGCTGAAGGATTTGGTAAATTCAGCAAAGGTGGACGGGGAGGAAGAGTATTTATTGTCACCAATCTGAATGATTCCGGACCGGGAAGCCTGAGAGAGGGCATAGAAGCATCCGGAAAACGGACCATCGTCTTTGAAGTTTCAGGAACCATTGCATTGCAATCCAATTTAGACATCAGGGCGGGGGATGTACACATTGCGGGACAAACTGCTCCGGGTGATGGTATCACACTTAAAAACTATTCTTTCAAAATTAAAAATTCAAGCAATATTACCATACGGTTTATCCGGTCAAGAATGGGAAACTCTTCGAACATTGATGATGATGCCCTAACCATCCGGAGTGATACCGATCAACCTATCCCAAGTAACATCATCATTGACCATTGTTCCTTTTCTTGGGGAGTAGATGAAACTCTTTCCATTGGAAATGGGAAAAATATTACTGTTCAGCATTGTATTGTTGCAGAGGGCTTAAATGATTCAGTGCATGAAAAAGGCCCCCATGGTTATGGTGGGATTGTCTCCGGGCAAAATATTTCTATTTTTAATAATTTAATTACTCACTTTACAAACAGAAATTTGCATTTTCAAAAAGGCAGCAAATTTTCCAGGTCCGAATCCCTTATTGACTTTAGGAACAACACAATTTACAATTGGTCATTCAGGGCAAGTGACGGAGGTTTTGAATCCAATGTAAATTTAATTTCAAATTATTATAAGGCCGGTCCTGCTTCACAAAATAGAAATGGATTCCCTAATCACTTTTTAAACCCTACAAGTATAAATGAAGATCGTGGTACTTATGGCTTATTTTACTTAGAAGGAAATATTATGACCAACAGGCAAGAGGTCTTGGATAATCAATGGCTTGGGGTAAGGCTTGAATCTGGAATTCTTACTGAGCAATATTTGGATCAACTTAAACACAAAGATCAAAATGGGAAACTTATCCCCTTTACAATTCCGGTGGGAACCTATTCTAAAACACTATCCGCTGAAGGTGCCTATAGCCAAGCCTTACAACATGCCGGTGCAAGCTTAGTAAGGGATGCCGTGGATAAGCGCCTGGTGGAGGAAGTCCGAACCGGCACCACCACCTTTAAAGGTTCCCAAACCGGTATACCCGGCATCATCGACTCTCAACAAGACGTAGGAGGGTGGCCGGTATTGAAATCTTTGCCTGCACCAAAGGATACTGACCGTGACGGTATGCCAGATACTTGGGAACTTGAAAATGGTCTAAACCCTGTAACTGCAGATAACAATGGCTATAAACTCAGCAGTAGTTACACCAATATTGAAGTGTATATCAATAGTCTGGTCAAAAATATTTCTGAATTTGATGCCACTACCCCACCGGCTGTTCCCCAACTAGAAAGCCCTGTCAATTCCGCAACCGGAATAGCTACAAACTCCATCCTTAAATGGAAAAGTGCCGCCAATGTTCAAACCTACCATCTTCAAGTCTCCAAGACCCAAGATTTTGGCACCTTAGTTACCAACATTGAGAACCTGACTTCCCTTCAATATTCGGTTCAAAATCTTGAACTCAACACCCAATATTTTTGGAGAGTACGGGCTAAAAACAGCAATGGGACAAGTTCATGGTCAAGTATCTGGAACTTTAAAACAATAACCTCCCTTTCCATCCCTGAAATCCCCAAGCCAATCAGTCCCATAAATGGGAGCAAGGATATGTCAAATACCCAGCTTCTCCAATGGGGTCCGGTCAATGAAGCCAAAACTTACCGTGTACAAGTGGCAAAGGATGAAACTTTCACCACTATCCTTTATGACATTTATAACTTAACAAGTCCAAGTATAGAAATTAAAAATCTGACATTGGGGACTTCTTTCTATTGGAAAGTATTGGCCACAAATGATGCAGGAAGCAGTAGCTTCTCAACTCCGTGGACTTTTACCACCATAATCAACAACATTACCGAAACCATACCGGTAACAGGTATTTCTGTCAGCCCAACAAAAGCAAGCTTGGGAATTTCTAAAACTTTGCAAATAACCAGCACCCTTTCCCCCTCAAATGCAAGCAATAAAACAGTTACATGGACTTCCTCTGATCCAACTATTGCACGAGTTAGTTCCACTGGATTGGTTACAGGGATAAAAAGTGGTTCTGTTAATATTATTGCAAAATCGCAGGATGGAAATTTTACCTCCACTTCCCAAATCACGGTATCAAACAGTGTGACTTTGGGTATTTCGGGATTTACCTTGGTCAATGCCGATTCTGATTCGGACATCAGCGCTATTTCCAACGGGAACATTATAGATATTAACCAAATCAAAGGGATCAATTTAGATATCCGAGTAAATACAAACCCTTCGACCGTCGGCAGTGTATCCATAAAATTGACCGGTCCTGTCAATGAATCAACTACAGAGAGTGTAGTCCCCTATTCCCTTTTTGGGGACACCAGGGGAAATTATAATGGAAAAATCCTACCGGAAGGAAATTATACCTTAGAAGCAATACCCTACTCAGATCCTGATCTGACCGGAACAAAAGGAAATCTTCTTTCAATTGATTTTACGATTGGGCAAAAAGTTATCGCCCCTACTTCTCCAACCTTAACAAGTCCCACCAATAACAGTACAGGACTACCCACAAACCCAAAATTATCCTGGTCTACCGTTTCCAATGCTGAAACATACGCTGTGGAGGTTTCAAGAAATTCTGACTTCAGTATATTGGTTTCAAACAGTAAGTTGTTAACGACCAATGAAGTAAGTATTTCAGGATTACTAGAGGATGTTTTGTATTATTGGAGGGTAAAAGCCACCAATTCAGCGGGTAGCAGCCCCTATTCCACCGTCTGGAATTTTAGGACCATAAAGCCGGTCGCTCTTCCCGCTGTTCCAACTCTTGTCAGTCCTGCCAATGGGGCAAAGGACTTGTCCACTTCCGTCACATTACTATGGAGTGCTGTGGTGGGCGCAAAAACATACGGTGTTCAAATTTCGAAGGAGAGCAATTTTGCAAGCCTAATCTTGGACAATACCGCAGTAACTACAAATTCTTTACAGGTCAATAACCTGCAGGCGGGGGTTACTTACTTTTGGCGGGTCAGAGCTTCAAATGAAGGCGGTAACAGTATTTTTTCGGCTTCTTGGACCTTTTTGACGAAGGCCAACTCTACAACCATTCCTGTTACAGGAATTTCTCTTAGTCCAGCCACCGCTACTCTGGAGATTTCCAGGTCCTTGCAGCTTTCTCCTCTTGTTTTACCAACTAACGCGACCAATAAAACCGTAACATGGTCTTCTTCGGACCCAAGCATTGCTACAGTGAGTGCCACAGGATTGGTGACAGCGGTAAAAAGCGGTTCTGCGAGGATCAGTGCCAAAACCTTGGAAGGAAATTTTATGGCGAATTCCCAAATAACTGTTCCGGTCATGAATCCCTCGGGCATCATTACAGGATTTACTTTGGTCAATGCTGATTCGGATTTGGAAATTGGCCCACTGACGGACGGTGCTCTATTGGATATCAATGTGTTTCAGGGGGTGAATATAAACTTCACAGCCAAAACAAACCCAAGTTCTGTCGGCAGCGTTTCTATCCAATTATCAGGTCCAAGCAATTCCTCCATCACTGAAAATGTTGCCCCCTATACCTTATATGGAAATAAAGATGGCGATTACCAAGGCAGCAAGCTTGGAATAGGAGACTATATCCTAGAAGCAATTCCGTTTTCAGGACCCAATCTTGGGGGAACAAGAGGTACCTCTCTCAAGATCAGGTTTACAATTGGTCAGAAAGTTGTAGTGCCTACAATCCCACAGCTCAGCAGTCCCGCTGACAAAAGCACGGGGATTGCTACTACCGTCAAACTTACATGGGCAGCCATCTCCAATGCTGATACCTATGGCCTTGAGATTTCAAAAAATCTTGATTTCAGTTCTTTGGTAGTCAATAACAACTCCCTTACAACAAACGAGTTTACAGTTTCAGGTTTGGAGCAAGATACCCCATATTATTGGAGGGTGAGGGCAACAAATTCTGCAGGAACAAGCCCCTACTCCACAGTCTGGACATTCACAACGATCAAACCTATCCCTGTACCTGCTGTACCGAGTCTTCTAAGTCCTTCCAATGGGGCAAAAGACCTTTCGGTTTCACCTAGTTTACAATGGACTTCTGTTTCCGGGGCGAAAACCTACCGAGTGCAAATTTCAAAGGAAAGTAATTTTGCCATTCTTTCCCTAGACAATGCCGCTGTAACCTCAAATTCACTTCAAGTCAACGGCCTACAAGATGGTGCAACTTATTATTGGAGAGTAAGTGCTACCAATGAATCGGGCAGCAGTAGCTATTCTTCTGTGTGGAGCTTTCAAACCAAACTGGCATTGAACCCTCCAACAGCCCCTGTCTTGACCAGTCCATCCAATAATGCAACGGGGTTGGCTACTACCTTGAAGTTGACCTGGAATGCAGTAACCACAGCAACCGGATACACCCTTGAGGTTTCAAAAAATCCTGATTTCAGCACTTTGGTTATTGATAATAAAACTTTGACAACCAACGAATTTACGGTTTCAGGATTACAGGAAGATACCGCTTATTTTTGGAGAGTGAGGGCATCAAACTCAGCAGGAAACAGCACCTATTCTGCAGTCTGGACTTTTAGGACGATCAAACCCGTAACTATTCCTGAAATCCCCACTCTCCTCAGTCCTTCCAATGGGGCTCAAGAGATTTCTATTGTTCCGAATTTAGAATGGAAATCGGTAACCGGAGCAAAGACCTACAGGGTTCAGTTGTCAAAAGACAGTAATTTTGGGACTGTACTCCTTGACAATGCATCGGTGACTGTCAATTCTTTAAGGATCAATGACCTTGAGGAAGGGGTGACCTATTATTGGCGTGTGAGTGCAGGCAATGAGGCAGGAAATAGTGCTTTCTCTACTATTTGGAGTTTCAAAACAAGAATTTTGCTTGATCCCCCAATTGCTCCAACACTTGAAAGTCCTTCCGACCAAAATACCGGATTAGCAACTACCTTGAAATTAACCTGGTCACTCATCTCTGAGGCGGATAAATATGGCATAGAGGTCTCCACCAGTCAGGATTTCAGTTCCATAATTTCCAGCAACTTTGCCCTCACCGATAATGAGTTTACTGTGTCAGGATTGCAGGAGGAAACAAAGTATTTTTGGAGAGTAAGGGCTTCCAATTCTGCAGGGGTGAGCGGATGGTCTCCAACTTGGTCTTTTACCACAAAAGAGAAAATCAATCCTCCCTCCGCTCCTATTTTACTCGGGCCAAAAAATGAAAGTGTTGGTTTGACGGGAAATACAGTATTTACTTGGACCAAATCGGAAGGTGCAGAAGTCTATGGCATACAAATTTCCAAAGATGCAAGTTTTACCTTGATGCAATTTGAGGTGTCCAATATTGAGGCACAATCATTTGAAACCAGTAGTTTAGATAAAGGAGTAACTTATTATTGGAGGGTATTTGCAGGCAACGAAGCAGGGCGCAGTGAATTTTCTGAAACTTGGAAATTTGAAACATTAGGAATTCCTGATATCCCTGTATTGGAAAGTCCTAGTAATGGGAAAAAAGATTTGCAAATCAATCCGAAATTGATGTGGAAAATTGCGGCAGGTGCTGATTCATATAGGTTACAGGTTTCAAAATCAAAGGATTTCTCTCAAAACATCGTTGATAACAGTAATCTATTGGAGACCTCTTTGACTATCCAAAACCTTGAGGAAGGAATTACCTACTATTGGAGAGTGAGGGCTACCAATATTGCCGGAAACAGTGGTTATTCGCCTACTTGGGAATTTTCTACTGAAAAACCTATCAAAGCTCCGACTGCACCTATCTTGGTCAGCCCGACTTCAGGCACCATTTTGACTATTGATAATATAGCACTTGAATGGAAACCTGTAGTAGATGCAGAAAGGTATCAGGTACAAGTTTCCAAATTTTCCAATTTCAGCCAATCAATTGTATTTAACAGCAATTCAATCACCACCAACACTGTTGCACTTGAAAGTTTGGAACCGAATCAGGTATATTTTTGGAGGGTTATGGCGATCAATATAGTGGGTACCAGCCCCTATTCGGCAGTTTGGAACTTTATAACTGCACCGCTTCCAAGTTTGGATTCCCCAATATTGAAAAGTCCTGCTACCAGTGCTGTGGTAGATACCACTTCGATAGCATTTGTATGGGAAGCCGTGACAGAAGCTGAAAATTACCGATTGGATGTGTCGTCAGACAGTACTTTCAAAACCAATGTGAAGAGTTTCTCTCAAATCTTGGATACAAAATTCACTTTAGATAGCCTTGAAAGGGAAAAAATATACTATTGGAAAGTAACTGCCAATGGAAAGCGGCCATCCAGTGAGTCGGCAATATGGAAGTTTGAAATAGGAAAAGACAAGGCATTGCTTGTGGCAAAATTCTCCCCAATCACGATCAAAACCTATCCAAATCCATTTACAGACATAATTAACCTGGATTTTTCAAGGCCAATAGCCGGAGAAGTGACCATTACTATCTTCGATAGCAAAGGAATACCTGTTTTCGAAAGTGAAGTTACCGATCCAAAAGAAAGCATCACCCTTGAAATTCCCCAAGGACTCCCTGACGGCATTTATGTCATAAAGGTACAGGCTTTTGGGGTGATGGAAAGTAAGAGGGTGGTTAAGCACTAAGAATGGAAAAGAAATGATTTGGTTTATTTGGGATATTGTTTTCTTAAAAAAAACCCGAATTGAATTGTAAAAAAACGGAGAAAAGACAGGTTCTTTTCTCCGTATAATTCAATAGAAGAAAAAATCTTTACAAAGGAATATTTAAAAAAAGACAAAGCTCCATAAATATGAGCCATAAATTATTCATGGAATAGGAGGTTTTTAGTTTTACGAATAAATTTTTTTAAAGAACTAACTATTTATCAGGATTGTTGATTTATTTTTATAACCACTTTCTGATAACATCATTTTTATTTAAAATTCAAATCAATTTGTAAATAGTTTAAAATATTTAACCAGTTATATGTTGTATAACTTTTCAAGATTATTCATAAACTTAATAATTATTTTATCCCTTCCGATCAATTATTGAGAAATAATTTCTGAATAGCGGTTTCACTTACATTAAAAAAAATATTCAAACCAATAAAAAAGAGAAAAGCATTTAAATTATTTTCGCTAAATATGTGGGTAATAGTTTTTTCAAAAAAAGCAAAAGAACCATGTTTCAACTTTTATAAAAGCCAAAGCCATATTCCTCAAACCATGAAAAACATCAAGTTAAACCTCACTTACCAATACCTTCAAGAGATCAAGTTAGCCCATGCTGTGATGGAAACTGACTTTGATTTTTTTGTTGAACCCGAATTCGACATTAGACTTCAAAGATTGACTGAGCATTTTGGCATTAAGTACCACGTCATCACTCCCAATGACAATGTATTCGAAATACAAGATACCCTGATTGCCCATAAGACCATAGTACCTGAAACTAAAATCGGAAATATTTCCAGGCCTTTGATCCTTCCCCATGCGATGTTTGATTATTGTATGAGTCTTTGGCCAAAAGAGCGGAAAATCAAATATGCCTTCATCGGAAAATTAACCAAGCAAAGACAAGTTTGGATGCAGTCATTTCTTTCAAGCAAGATTAAAGGATATTTAAGTCTAACCGGGAAAATTAAATATGATTATAAAATTTTTACTTTTCTGAATAAAATGTTTAAATTTTCTGAACCTGTATTAATGACCGCTTCGCTCAGGGGAAGGCAGTTTCCGGGCAAATCTTGGGATGATGAATATTTTCAGTTGCAAGCGAAAAGCCAATTTATCATTTGCCCCTCGGGAGATGTCGGCTGTCCATGGACATATAGGTTTTTTGAAGCTATGATTTGTGGAGCAATCCCAATAGTAGAAACTGTCTCTCCCTGTTATGCCCCGTACAAATTTTATATGGCAGACGAAAATCCAAAAAATTTCGTATATGATCAAGAGATTGTCAAATACAATTTTGAACAATGTAAAAAACACTTAACGGTGCCCGTTGATGAGTTGTCACAAGAAATAATCAGATTAATTTACGATTAAAGTATCAATCTTAAGAATGAATGAGACTTTTAGCAGAAGTCTCTTTTTTTCATTTATTTACTTTTTACAGAATTTAGATTTTCTCTACCTGAAATACTATTGATCACAAACAATTGATAAATCTTTCAAAGAGATATTTACTTATTTATGGAGCAAATTTTTGTTTATGTATATCCGTAATTACACCAGTAGGCAAATAAATTTAAAGCGACAAATAGTGACAATTGCTATCTGTGATCATTCGGTCTCTATAAATTGGGTCAAATTAAACTGTTTTGACGATGAATATTATCAACTTCATCAATCGATTTCCTGATGAACCCACCTGTATTGAATTCATTAAAATTCAAAGGATTAAACAGGGGGTTGTCTGTAAAAGATGCTCATGTACCAAGCACTATTGGCTTGAAAACAAGAAGTCTTTCCAATGTTCTTCCTGTGGTTTCCGAACCAGCATCAAAAGCGGAACCGTGATGGAACACAGCAACCTTCCAATACGTGTCTGGATGCTTGCCATTATATTCATATCTGCGACAAATAAAGGTTTCAGTGCTGCGGAGCTTCAAAGACAATTGGGTCTGAAGCGATACGAGCCTGTTTTTAGGATGTACCATAAGATCAGGGTTGTAATGAGAAAACGGGATGATAGCTACAGGTTAGAAGGTATGATTGAATATGACGAAGCCTTTGTTGGAAAGTCAGTCAGTGATAAAACTAAAGGTAAGCGAAGCAGAGATAGCCAAAAACAGTCTAAAGTAGCTGTTATGGCTGAATCCACCGTTTTGGAGGACCCTAACTCGGGTTAACTTGAAAAGAGCTGTCGCTATTTCAAGATGAAGAAAGTAAAGAACTTGGAGGCTAAGACCGCCCAGGTTTTAATCAAAGAAATCATTGATAAAAATACTGTACTTCAAACAGATAAGAGTACCACCTTCTCAGATCTGGGTGATTGTATAATTGTTCATGTCAGAGAAATCTCCGGCACGAAAGAAGGCAACTTTAACCTCAAATGGGTTCATATTGCCATAAGTAACTTTAAGAAGCACCTGCAAACATACCATATAATAACTCAGAAGATGATGCAGAACTATTTAAACGAGTAATGTTACAAGCTCAACAGAAGATATTTCGGTCAAAAGCTTTTTGACAGACTCATCATTGATTCAATTTATCCTTACTGGCATGATTGCGGATAATCATATTATTGAATAACCGGATCCGTAAGTAAAAAAAAAAGTTATTCTCCATGATGCCTTTAGAAAATTTCTAGGCATTTTTGCTTTGAAAAAGGGCCTAAAGCCTAATCGGATAAAAGCAACTTTTATGAACTTCTAGAATTAAATTGCTTATTTAATCTTGATTAAGGAGAAAAGCCTTTACAATAGCATCCAAATAATAATTAGAAATAAATGGCAAGATTTTTTTTTACACAGATTGGAAATGTTGAAATGATTGTAAAGGGGGGGAAACCGTTAGGTGGGGCAGTAGTGGCCACTCAGGTGTGGATGAATGCATTACACGATCTGGGACATGAGGTGGTATTGGCCAACTATGAAAATGACAAAAGGGATGTTTTAGAGGAATATTCATGGATAGAGATTTGCCCTGTCTACCACCAACATAAAGGAATTCCTGTTCTGAGATGGCCAGGTTACCGGTTACCAAAGTTTTTTAAAGCATTAAAAAAATGCAATTGTGATTATTTGGTGGAATCAATTCCCACTTGGAATTCATTTTTCGTTGGGGTGTTATGCAGGATATTGAAAATTAAGCAAATTATCAGGGTAGCAAATGACAACATGCTTGATCATAGGATTAAGTTAACCCATAGTTTTTTTGAAAGATTTTTTATTGATTTGGCTTTCCGACGGGCTACATTCATTCTTGTGCAAAATCAATTTCAATTTGAAAAATTAACTAACAGATTTCCAAAGCAAAAAATTGTCAAATTCTCAAATCCTTTTATAATTAATACTGGTTTTTTGAAAGTTAAGCCTAAAATGGAAGGCTATATTGCTTGGGTAGCAAATTTTCGACGTCAAAAAAATTTGGAGTTACTGTATAAAATTGCATTAACCTTACCATTTGAAAACTTTAAAGTCGCAGGTTCGCCTAATTCAAGCATTGATAAGGAAACCTCATTTTTTGTTGATAAACTTAAGACACTTTCCAATGTAGAATTCGTAGGCCTAATCCCTAGGAATGAAATATTTTTGTTTTTTTCTAAATCCAAATTTTTGTTAAATACCTCAAGGTATGAAGGTTTTAGTAATACATTTTTGGAGGCCATGATTACAGGTACCCCTATTCTCACCACAAATCATGTTAATCCTGATGGTATTATTGACCGTTTCGATTTGGGTTTAATCTATGAAAATGAAGGAGATCTCCAAATAAAGCTGAATGCCCTATCTGAAGCCAACTATATGAAGAAATCAAACAACTGTATCGACTATATTCAAGAAAACCATAATCATTTAACTTTGGGTAAGTTACTCCTTGAATTTTTGAAAACCAACTAACAGAAGTTTAAATCAGAGTTAAAATAGGATTTCTTTACTTTTTTTTAAAGCAGTTAAAAAACAATAATGTGGTTAAAAATTGTTGGTTATTTTGATCAAAAAAATCTGTAAAGAAAAAAATAATCTCCCGGGGACGCCTTACGAAATTTGAGCCTATAAGTAATATTATTTGCTAAAACTTGGTTTACTCCACTTTTATGCTTCATTCTTCTCGGATTATGTTCACAAAATTTTTTGATCTGGCCGGTTTAATTTAAGATTAAAGGTCAGTTTTCCTTAATTTTTTCCTAATACAAAAAACCTTATTGAAACGGATTTCATTAATATACTTGCTAAGTTAAATATCAGGGCTTCGTAGATAGTTTAAACAACAATTTATTTTGACCATTGATTTAAAAACATCTATTAGTATATATATTTGAAACAACTTTTCACGTACTTTCTAAAATACAAACTCCTTTTACCATCCTTAAAAAACCAATGTAAAAATGAAAATGGGAGGTTTAAAAACAAATCGATCAATAGCATTTTGGGATTTAGTTTAGATATCACATCTTCTATATCCTCTTTATTTTCAGGAGCTTTGAAATATTTAGCAATATGTATCCTAAAAAATTTCGATCTAAAATAATCAAATTGCTTTTTTGTTTTTTGGTCTTTATAAATAATTTTTTTTGTATAGGCCGGAGAGGCTATGACTTTTAAGATTGATCGACTAAAAGTGAAATTTCTTTTGGTTAAAGCGGTGGGATCATCTTTTTCATAAAACACCGCTTTGTCATCACAGAATGCAGCGCCACCAAAAAAACAGATGGCCCTAAACCACACATCAAGGTCCTCCCCTCTTGTAAGATTTTCATTGAAGCCCGGTTGACATTTAAAAAAAGATGAATCCATCACTACACAAGAAGTGAGAAAGGGAGAGCGATCTACGTATTTCATAAAATAATCTTCAATCAAGTAGAATTCACCCTTTGGTTTGACCAATTCAACTATGTCTGAGGTTTTGGAAGTTCCCCAAATTCCAGCATGAGGGAAACTCTTAATTCCTTTTGATATTAATTCCAAATACTCCTCTTGCCAAAAGTCATCAGCATCCAAAAATGCTATATAAGACGATTTTGCTTTTGAAATTGCATAATTCCTCGCTGCTGAAACTCCCATATTTTCTTGGGTATATAATTCCACCTGAGAGCTGAACAGCTTTTTAACCAATTCAACCCCATCATCTGTAGAGCCATCATCCACCACAATAATTTCTGAAGGCTTAAAAATCTGATTGAGGGCAGAATTTATTGCCCTTTCTATAAACTGGGATTTATTGTAAAGAGGAATGATAACAGAAAACATAAAAGAAATTTTAATTTGAATTAAAACACAGAGTATGGGGCTACCAAGTTAGAATTAGTATGCTATTATTTGTTGAATTGGAAGTGTTAATTAAATAAAAAAAATTGGAGTAGGGAAGTCAGTAATCTGTGCGTAATTAGCCCTGACGGTAATGTTAATTTAAAATTAATAAAACCAAGAATCCAACTTTTTGAAAAAACACCAAAAATAAAGCGTTTCTTTTTGATAAAAATTTTTTAAATATTTGGGTCTATCACATGTTTAAAGGGCATCAAGTCACTTTTTGAAAAAAATAGTCTGACTATTCGGTATTTTGCACGTAAGGATAAATTGAAGCCATAATCAATCTAATGAATAGCTTTTCACCAAAATATCTTCTGTTGAGCTTATAAATCAAATTCATCAAGGTAATTTTGGAGATGCTTTTCACTTACCATATGGTATATTCCAAGTATATTCTTTTTGAGATTGCTTATTGCCACATGTACCCAGTTTAAATCCCCTTTTGTGGTGGATGCAGACGATTTCACCATAATTTGGTTTTCGACCATCTTTTCAATGTTCATGTAAGCCGGGTTTTTATCTGTGAACAACACTGATTTTGGATTTATGGAATCTCCTATAAATCCTTCTATAGATTCAGAAGTTACGTCCCTAAGTATTTTCATCTTGAAAAACTCACAATGACGACTTTTTGAACCTGAATCAGGATCTTCCAATGGTTTAGGTTCGGAAGCCATTGCCACAATAGCTTGCTTTTGGCTCTCTTTACCAGACTTTAAATGCTCCTGAATTGCCTTTTTGGTAGATTTTTCAACATAAACCTCATCAAACTCTATCTTTTCATTGAGTAGATACAAACCGTCTCTTTTCCCCATTACTGTTCTAATTTTATGCATAAGGTTGAATGCTTTTTCATATGTCGTCAAACCTAACTGACGCTGAAATTCAAGACAGGAAAAGCCCTTTATGGTAGCTGACATCAAAAGAAACGCGGTAAACCAAGTGTGTAGAGAAAGAATGCTTGATTCCATGACTGTTCCTGCTTTTAGTGATGTCCTTCTCCTGCATTTATTACATTCAAAGAATTTCTTTCCTGAAAACCAGTAATGTTTTGATATTATCTGACAGGTCTTACAATTGATACCGGTCCTTTCCCTGTGGAGTTTCAGATAATATTCACAGCTCTCTTCATTTGGAAAATGTGTGATAAACTCGAAGATGGTCATGGCTTTATATATTTTTTTCCTAGAAACATCATCGAATCCACTCACAAAAACCATAGACACCAATTGACAAACTATATTTGGCTGCGTGTAGGATTCCTAAGGGGCAGATAAAAAAAATTAAAAATATTTTCCAAAAGTGCTTTCGGCAAGATTTTTGTAATTGAAAAAAAATGAATTCTAAGTTTCTTAGAATAAGTTAATCATTTGTAAGCCCTATTATATTGTAAGCCATGACAATCTTAAATCAAAGATTACTATTCATCTATTTTTTATTCTTTTTTCAATCTTACCACTTCTCACACACCGCTTTTGGTCAAACTTATCCTCCTTCTGATTTTGATCCCAACCGCAGTCAAACTATCGCCTTTCCCGGTGCTGAAGGATTCGGAAAATATGCCACAGGAGGCCGCGGAGGTCAAGTCCTAAAAGTCACCAACTTAAATGACTCAGGTCCTGGAAGCTTGAGAGCAGCTTTAGAAACTAGAGGGCCTAGAATCGTAATCTTTGAAGTTTCAGGAAATATAAAGTTAAAATCAAATATTACAGTTTACAATTATAATCTAACTATTGCCGGGCAAACGGCACCAGGTGACGGAATTACCATACAAGACTATGCAGTTATTTTTACAGAATCTGAAAACGTAATTGTACGGTTTATAAGGTCAAGACAAGGGAGTTTAGCTGGTGTTGCTGGAGATGCCATTTCAATTAGAGATGTGAAAAATTTCATTTTAGATCACTCCTCTTTTTCATGGGGAACTGACGAAACCTTGTCAATTGGAAGTGGTGAAAATATATCCATCCAAAATTGCATCATTTCAGAGGGACTTAACGATTCCGTCAATCCAAAAGGTAATCATGGCTATGGATCATTAATAGGGGGTGCTAATATCTCTTTAATTCACAATCTATGGTCCGGCTTTACTCTTCGTAATCCTTCATTTTCCGACGCCGGAAACAATGGTACTATTGATTTTAGAAATAATGTTATCTATAACTGGCAAACAAGGTCGAGTGACAATGGACCAAATTGTAAAGTGAATATGGTAGGGAATTATTACAAACCAGGTCCTGCATCAAAAGCAACAGGGGGGTGGACTCCAAACTATTTTTTAAATGCAACCATGCTAAATAATGACCCTTCCACCTACGGGAAATTTTTTTTGGAGGGTAACAAGGTTGTAGGCAGGACTATTGTGGATTCCAACCAATGGGAAGGTGTCAGGTTGGAAACAGGGACTTTGACCGATCAATATTTGGAACGGTTGAAGAATAAAGACCAAAATGGAAAATTAATCCCTTTCCCTATTCCCATTGGACTTTACAGTATCACCCGAACCGCAGATGATGCCTATATCAATGTACTCAATAACGTAGGCGCAAATTTATTCCGTGATGCAGTAGACCAGAGGATTATTACCGAAACCCGCAACGGAACCACAACTTTCAAAGGCTCCAAAACAGGCTTACTCGGCATTATTGACAGTCAAAATGATGTGGGTGGGTGGCCTATTCTTAAAAGCCTTACTGCGCCTGTGGATACTGACCAAGATGGAATGCCTGATGCCTGGGAAACGACCAATAAACTCAATCCAAACCAATCCAATGACCGGGAGTATAACCTCAGCCCTTATTATACCGATATAGAGGTGTATATCAATTCTTTGGTGGCTGATCAGGTCAAAGCACAATATCCTGCAACACCGCTTGTCGTGACACCCTTATTGCCAACCGCAAATGCCAACAACATCGCCCCTTTGGATATTAGCTTTGCATGGGAACCAGTTCCCAATGCAGAAACCTATCAGATCCAAATCTCCAAATCTTCTTCCTTTAGCAGCGGAAACATTAGCCTTTCCAACCTCAAAAATGCCAGTATCGTTTATCCGCAATTGGATGTCAACAGCACTTATTATTGGAGGGTTCGAGCCGTCCTGAATGGAGTAAGTGGCCCCTACTCCGTTTCCAGAAGCTTCCAAACCAGTTCTCTTAGTGCTGTTCCAGGAGCCACGATTTTACTTCAACCAAGTTCTAATGAATCGGAAGTAAGCCTTTCTCCTATTTTTTCTTGGGCCAAGGTTCCAAACTCCCAAAGTTATCAAATCCAGGTATCTTCAGTTTCCGATTTTTCTGCATTAGTCGTGAACCAAAGTGAGTTGTCAGAAACAAGTTTCATTGGTTCAAACTTGGCTGAAAACAAAACATATTATTGGAGGGTAAGGGCAAGAAATGCAAATGGATCCGGAAGTTATTCCAATGTAGGAGTATTCAAAACTGCATCATATTCCAATGTCCCAAGTGTTGTTATACCTATAAGACCTACCAATGGAGTCATTGTCAATCCAGTAAATATCAAGCTTGAATGGAATCCAGAAGCCGGTGCTCAATCCTACAGGGTTCAAATCTCTACAAACAATGCATTTAGTAGCACCATCCTTGACAAAATAGGAATAGTAGACACCTATTTGGATATCCCAAACTTGAAGTCCAATACTACTTATTATTGGAGGGTCCTTGGAATAAACCGAACAGGGACCGGTTGGTATGCTTCAAACTTCTCTAGCTTCCGAACAAGCCCATTTACCCAAACACCATCTCAAATTGTTCTAATAAACCCGGTAAATGATTCCAATTTATTTTCAACCTCCATTGCCTTTTCGTGGAATGGGGATCCCATTGCCCAAAATTATACCTTCCAATTGTCTACCAATGAAAATTTTACCAGTTTTGTAGCCAATATATCCAACCTAACCTCTACTTCAAGGACAGTTTCTAACTTGCAACCCAATACCCAATATTATTGGAGGGTATGGGGCACCAATGATGCGGGAAACAGTCCTGTTTCTGAAGTCCGAAAAGTAAGGTCTGCCACCTATTCAGGAACCCCTTTGGCAACCACCTTGGTAAGCCCAGCCAATAATGCGGTTGTAGTTTCGACTGACATTCAATTTAGATGGCAAAACCAACCCAATACTGAATTTTACCGTTTAGAAATTTCCGAATCAATTACTTTTAGTTCATTAGTATTCACGAAAACCTCTATTCGCGGTACTTCTTGGCTAGTCCCCTCTTTGACAGCCAATAAAACCTATTATTGGCGGATTAGGACTTCAAATCCTGCAGGCACGGGGAGAAATTCAGAAGTTTGGAAATTCTCAAGCAGTACAGGTAGCGTCTCTTTGTCCCAACCAGTTCTTAAATCACCCACTAATACAGCTGTCAACCAAGCTACCAACATGAACCTGTCATGGAACGCAGTCCCGAATGCCACTGCTTATGATGTCCAAATCTCAGAATCCAATTTATTTTCCAGTATTGCTTTTTCCCAAAGTAATCTTGCCTCCTCAAATGCCACGTTTGCCAACCTTTTGGAAGACAAAACCTATTTCTGGCGTGTCAGGGCCAAAGCGGGAAGCACCAATTCCAACTGGTCAGACTCTTGGAATTTCAGTACCCAAGGACAAATTGGGACCTCTACTTTAGACGCAGGTTTGGTAGGTCATTGGACCATGGAGGAAGGTAGTGGTACACGCCTCCTTGATCAATCGGGTAAAAACAACCATTTAACCTTTCAAAATTCGACAGGGCTCCAATGGGTGACCGGAAAAAACAGTAAGGCAGTCGCACTAGATGGACAAACAAATAGCTTTGCTACCCTGCCCCACAACAGCAGCCTTCAAATCTCAACCGGCTTGACTATTTCAGCATGGGTAAAGCCTAACCTTTTACATAGAGGTACCATTATGAATAAATCCGCTGGAAATGGCTTTGAATTTTGGTTTGATCTCGATGGACAATTGGAATTTAGACTTAACCGAACCAACAATGGTTCTACATATCGTATCCGCTCCAACTTTAACTATTCCTCCTCTCTTAAAACCTGGGTACACGTGGCGGCAACCTTTGACGGCAGTACCTGCAAAATTTATATTAATGGTATAGAAGATAAATCCATCACCTATAACCCATTCAGTATCGAAACCACCACAGGAAATTTGATTGTGGGGGCCTTGGGGTCAATCCAACGTTGGCAAGGTGCTATGGATGAGCTAAGGCTATATAACAGGGCCCTCAGTTTACAAGAAATCAATCTCGCCCTCCAAAATAACGAACTCTTGGAATCCAAACTTTCTAGCCCTGTGGATTTGGCCGGACATTGGAAACTTGAGGAGGGAAGTGGAAACCAATTCCTAGATGATTCTGAGAATGTAAACCACGGTACTATTGTCAACACTTCCGGCATGTCTTGGTCAGGTGGAAAGCTTGGGTTGGCAGTCAACCTGACAGGATCTTCTAACCAATTTGCGCGTGTACCCCATCATCCCAGTTTGGAGCTTTCCAAATCCCTTACCATTGCAGCTTGGGTCAAACCTAACATTTTACATAGGGGTACCATCGTCAGCAAATCAGCAGGAAATGGTTTTGAACTGTGGCTGGATTTAGACGGTAGCATAGAATTCCGCTTGAACAGGACCAACAACGGGTCAACCTACCGTATTAGAACTCCTTATAATTATACCAATAGTTTAGGAAAATGGATCCATGTAGCCGGTACTTTTGATGGACAAACTATCAAGGTATATATCAATGGGGTTGAAAATATCAGCAGAACCTATGGCTCCCCTTTTGGAATCGGAACGCTTTCAGGGGACTTGGTTATTGGGGCATTGGGAACCATTCAAAGACTTAATGGAAGTATGGATGATTTGCAAATATACGGTAGCGCACTCTCTGCTTCTGACATCCAAGCTCTTATGGCACAGAACAACGTTTTCAGGATCAATGATCAAGACATGGATAAAAACCTGATTTCAAACGCTACACAAGCATCTACTCCCCAAAGTTTGGAAGGAAAAGACCCATTAAAAGAAGAGTCCAAGGCTATGCTTTATCCAAATCCTGCCCAAGATGCAGTCACTGTAAGTCCACTTTGGATAGAAGCAGGACCTTTGCAAGTTGCCATTGTAGATTTGAATGGCAGAACTGCCATTGAGAAAATTATGGAAGTAATTAACTATACTTTGGAAATTGATATTTCCGAATTACATTTAGCACCGGGTTATTATATTCTGATCCTTCAAGATACCCAACATAGAGAAGTATTTAAATTTATAAAAAAATAAAGGTTGATTGTATAAGGTTTATAATAGTTTAGTTTTTCTCAAATAAACTTGTATGTGACCTATTTTGATTCTTTGTTGATGATCGTAAACAAAGATTAACAACTATTGAAACCTAACCCTTATTTCCATTTGTTAGGGTAATCGTTTTCAAAAGCGGTTTTTAAACTTTAAAATGAAAAATAAAATTCAAAAACTTGGGTTTATGGTTTTTTCCATAAACCCAAGTTTATTTTAACTGGAATAAAAATCTCCGCACCCGGTCGCAAGGCAGTTTGAAAATAAAAAAGTAAATCTTTCTTTCAATGAATCGACAAACAAACACGGATGGTTGGAGCTTATTAAGATGAACTAAAGTAAATGCTTTTATTGATTTGTGGGAGAAGGAAAATACGCACCATAGTTAAAAGTGTTCTTTAAAGTAATAAAAAAATTCTTTTACAAATTGGATCGAGGATCAATTCAACAACGAAATCAGCATCTTGCTAAAAATTATATTAAGTTCTAAATTACCTTATAGGATTTTAGTTAAAACCTAATCAGAAAAAAGATTAAAAAAATGGCAAAATTTTTATTTACCCAATGGCAAAATGTAGAAATGGTTGTCAAAGAGGGAAAGCCCTGGGGAGGTTCGGCAGTTCAAACCTTTAATTGGATGATCGCCTTTCATGAACTTCATCATGCTGTATTGTTGGGGAAACGGCAGGAAGACAATAGGGAATTAGCTGACCAATTCCAATGGGTGGAATTGGTGCCGCTATATGACTCCAGAAAATTAGGGGGAAAAATTGCCTGGTTTTTTCATAGGTTTCCCTCCATATTTAGGATGCTGAAGAAAAACAAGCCGGATTTTATCTATACTTCTATCCCCAATTGGACAACGTTTTATATTGTATTGATGTCCCGGTACTTGGGCATCAAGCATATTATCAGAATTGCCAATGACCCTGATGTCAATAAATCCATGATTAAGGATTATCCGAAATCTTACGAAATTCAGATCAACCTTGCTTATAGGTTTGCGGATTATATCCTAGCGCAAAATAATTTTCAGTACAATACTTTATTGAAAATTGTCCCTCCGGAGAGAGTATTAAAAATATCGAACCCTATTGTTATCAATAAAACTTACCTTAATCCCAAAAAAACCATCGCGGGCTATATCGCGTGGATTGCTAATTTTAGATATCAAAAAAACTTTTCCCTTTTGTATGATATCGCTAAAATGTTTCCTAATGAGAAATTCAAAGTGGCAGGTCAACCCCTATTTCCCTTGGATGCTGAAACCGAAACCTATTTTGACAAGTTAAAAAAACTACCAAATGTGGAATTTGTTGGGGTAATATCACGCGATGAAATCTTAGATTTTTTGAAAGAAGCCAAATTTTTATTGAATACTTCAAGGTATGAGGGATTCAGCAATACCTTTCTCGAAAGTATGTTGACAGGAACACCCATATTAACAACAACCCAAGTCAATCCGGATGGCATTATTGATAACTATGGATTAGGGTTAGTCTACGAAAACCAAAGTGATTTGCTTTTAAAATTTGGGCAGTTAAGCCAAAACGACTATTTGAACCTTTCACAAAATTGCATTGCTTACGTCAAGGAGAATCACGACCATATCCTGCAGGCGAATAAGTTATTTGATTTTTTGAATATTAGTATATAATTTCTAATAAAATTGCAGATTCCGCTTTATAGAAAATTAAAATGGTCCATTATTGCCATCTTTCTTAATTTTAAAGTGAAATAGATCTTAAATTACATGGTTTTTAAAACAAAAGTTATGGAAATTATTTATGCCAAAAGTGATGTTATCAGGGAAAAACCCAAAAATTTCGACCCAAAGGATGAATTACTTTTTCAAAAAGTATGGAATTCAATCAAACCTGAATGTCATTTGCTTAAAATTGACAATATCACAGTAGTAAAAGACATTTTGTTGGATAGCAATAGATTTATTTTTTACGATAAATATTCTCATGCAAACGGCTATAAAAACTACGCAAAATTCAAAAAAACTGTACGCTTTTTCACCAATAAAATAACCAATAAAACTATCAAAATTGAAAAAGGCATTTGGATAAGTGATACCTGGAGCGGTAACTATTATCATTGGTTTATGGATTGTATCCCAAGGTTATTGATGGCTGAAAATTATTTAGATGACCATGTTGTTATTATTCCGGAACGGTTTCAATCCTACTCATTTATCAAAGAATCTTTGGCATTTCTGAGAAGAAAGGCCATATACGTTAAACCTAACATCAACTATAAGGTATCCCACGCCCTTCTTCCAAGTGAAATTGGTAAAATTGGTCAATACCGTATTGAACTATTGGTTAAGCTCAAGGAAAAATTTGTAAAGGATGCGGATACTGTTGTTGGCAAGAGAAAGGTCTTTATCATGAGAAGACCTGCGAAAGCAAGGAATATTATCAATAAAGAGCCAATGATTGAAATATTAAATGAATTCCAATACGAAATCCATTATTTTGAGGATTATAACCTTTTGAAACAAATTGATATCATTAAAGAAACCAAGATTTTGGTTGGTATTCATGGTGCAGGGTTGACGAACATGGTTTTTATGCCAAAAGGGGGAACAGTTTTAGAGTTTAGGAATGAAGAGGACGGATCGAAATTAGTGAATTGCTTTTTCACCTTGGCAGCAGAATTAGGGCTTCATTATTTTTACACCACCAACAAAAGTACGGATAAATTAACGAACAAAGGGGATTTTGACATTGATCTCTTAAAACTCAAAAAAACGTTGAAATTATTGGACCAAATTAAATCTTGAATTTTTTCCCAATGGTATTTAAAGTGGGGCTTGAAGGTAATATCCATATTAAAAAATTCATTTTGAAAAATTTCATATTTTACGTTCCACAGCTTCCAATATATTAGTTTATCTATTGTTTTTTATTATCTGAAATATTACCTATATCCTAATTTGAATATTATAATTTTTTGGAAGAATTTATATGTTGCATAAAAAACCAATTGTAATTCCTGTTATTTGAAAAAATGTTGAATTTTAATTTTAACTTCACGTGTATTTTACTGTCACCGTAAGATTTATATTTTAATGTCAAAATTTTTATGGATTATTTCAAGAAATAATCTACCTGTAGAAACCGAGAAAAGGATTTTATCAATTTGTGAGGAACTAGCTCCCACAAATATTATTCCTAATGAACCAATTATCCACTTGTCAGACTATGTCGCATTCGGGATATCAAATCCGAAAAACAATGTCAATATCCAGTCTAACAGTCTATTGGTTGGAGCTTTGATAGGAAATTATGAGAACTGGTATCAACCGAACACGGATCACCCTGATGGTTCTTATGCCTTATTCCGGGAAGACTCATCCCACGCGGAAATAATTTCTGATCCAGCAGCTTCAAGGACAATTTGGTATTATTTTGAAGAAAATCTACTCATTGCCTCGACTTCGCAATTGGCAATTGTAAGGTATTTAGGGAATTTTGAGATCAATCATGATGTAATTCCGTGGATGCTTTCTTCAGGAACATTAGGACCTTTTCTTTCTTGGGACAAAAGATTACAAAGAATAATGCCTGATTGTTCTATCATATTGAATAAAAGAGATTGGATTCTGGAAAAGAAAACAAAACAAATTGTTTTCAAAGAAGGTAAAGGAGGTGATTTGGACCAAGAGAACCAACTTAAGAAAACTTTACAAAAAATATTTGAGAACTTAAAGCTAAATTATGCTAACTGGATCCTTCCCCTATCTGGTGGCTATGACAGCCGTGCATTACTTTATTACTTCAAAGAACTTAAAAATGAAAAAATCAAATCTGTAACATGGGGTAAACAAGACGCTTTGAATGATCCAAATAACGATGCCTACATTGCCAAAATACTTGCTATGGAAGCACTTATTGGACACACTTATTTTCAAACCAATTTCTCCAATGAGGATGTGGATGAACTAATCAATAAATTTGTCAAAAACGGAGAGGGAAGAATAGACTCTATTTCCGGCTACCTTGATGGATTTAAAATCTGGGAAGACCTTCACAGAGAAAAAGTTCAAGGAATTTTCAGAGGAGATGTAGGCTGGACTTCAGATAGAAAGATTCATACCTATTTTTCAGCAAGGAAAGCAGTTGGACTGACATTCATAAGCGACTACTCCAATCTACAAAACTTCTCTAAAAATAGACCAATTAATCAAACTTTACCTGACTATCTAATGAACTACCCCGGAGAAAATCCGGAAATTTGGAGAGATAGGTTGTATCATTCTTTTAGGATTCCAACTGTTTTAGCATCATTAGCCGACCTTAAATTAGGTTATGTAGAACAAGTCAATCCTCTATTGTCACGGGACTTACTTGAATTGATCCGAAAACAACCTACTCGTTTGAGGAAAGACAAAAAACTATTTAAAAAAATTGTAGATTCAATGTTTCCAAGCATTCCTTTTGCCAAAAACAGTGCTTTGGAACCTGTAAATAATTTCCTGCATTATCCTTATATAAAGGACTATTTAAGGGAAAATCTTGATGTGTTGAAAGAAAATGAAATTTTTGATAAAAATTATATCAACAGAGTGATTGAAAACATTTTGGATAAAAATAATTCTGGTCCTAAAAATAAAAATAACCTAATTTTAAAATTCAAAAGAATAATATTTCCTCCTACTATAAAACTATACCTGAAAAAGATTTTTCAAAAAAAATCAGATGTTAAAAGGACAGAAATGGACTACCACTTAATTGCTTTTAGAATACTTTTAATCCTTAAAACTTTTGAATTATTTGACAAGAAACCAACCACAAATCCATAAATATCTTTTCTTTTGAACCGATTTACATAATTTTAATTAATCTTTATGAAAATTGCCATCCATAATATACCCAATAAGGATCGATTCAGTTCTTACTGGGTGAAATACTGTGAAGAGCACAACATTCCTTTTAAAATCGTCAATTGTTTTGATTCAGACATTATAGCTCAACTTGAAGACTGTTCAGGCTTGATGTTCCATTTTTTTCTGGGGGCTCAAGACAAAATGCTATTTGCCAAACAATTATTGTATTCTGTAGAAAGCTCAGGAAAAAAGGTTTTCCCGGACTTTCGGACAATGTGGCATTACGATGATAAATTAGGACAAAAATATTTGTTGGAATCCATAAAAGCCCCCCTTGTACCAACATATGTCTTTTTTCAAAAAGAAAAAGCGTTGGAATGGGCCAATTCCACACAATTCCCTAAAGTATTTAAATTAAGAAACGGTGCAAGCTCTTCCAATGTAAAATTGGTGAAACATAAAGACCGAGCAATTAATCTCATTGATCAAGCTTTTGGAAGAGGATTTAAACATCAAGGCAATGCCTGGCCACATTTGAAAGAAAGAATTAGAAAATATAAAATGGATAGCAGCAAATGGAGTGGTGTCAAAGCTGCAATCAAAAGGGTTTTTTATATTCCTCCTTCAGAAAGGAAATACGGTGCAGAGAAAGGATACGTTTATTTTCAGGATTTTATTCCTTTAAATAATTTTGATATAAGAGTCATTGTAATCGAAAATAAGGCCTTTGCCATCAAAAGAATGGTAAGGGAAAATGATTTTCGTGCTTCGGGAAGTGGAATGATCAAATACGAAAGAGAACATTTTGATCCTGATACAATAAGGTTGGCACTTGATTTGGCAGGAAAATTAAATAGTCAAAGTGTTGCTTTTGATTTTATTTATTATGAGAGAAAGCCATTGGTAGTAGAAATAAGTTATTGTTTTACTTCACTCGGTGTTTATGAGAAATGTGAAGGTTTCTGGGACAAAGATATGAATTGGCATGAAGGTACTTTTAATCCATATGGTTGGATGGTAGATTCTCTATTAAAGGACTTGAATCAAAAATAGATTCAGCTATTATTTCTTTTTTTAAGTATCTGACTTTAGTTATTCGATAGGAATATATGTTCATTTCCTTTCCAATACCTAGTCAAACAAAAAAAACTGATAATGAACAAATGTTATTCTGCTTCACACGTATTGCCCGGGAAAGAAATTCCGAATTTAAAATTATCTAGTCCATACCAACATACAACATAGTGGATACTTAATTTGAAATGGTTAATCTTTTTTTGGATTAAAATTTTTGTGAATATAAAATTCTTATAAAATGAGTTATGGATTTAAGCTCCTTTGCAATTATCGAAATCTAAGTAGGTTTGATGACCGGATGCAGCGACTTAGACACGGTGCAAAGTTGTGGACTGTCCACTATTTCCTGTTGTCGATTATCCTAACAACCCCTAAACCTAATTTGAAAGTAAAGGCATAATAAAGGTTGGTAATAAATAATGTAAAAATAAAAAGCAATTTGCAATAAATTTAAAATTGCAATAAACAATTATTAGAAATGAAAATCGGAATATTGACCTTACCTCTCCACACAAATTATGGGGGAATTTTACAGGCTTATGCGCTCAAAACTGTTTTGGAACAAATGGGTCATGACGCTTATTTGATTGATGTAAGATTAACCCAACAATCCATGTTGAAAGTATTTAAAAACAAAATAAAGGAATTTATCTTTCGGGATAAAGCATTGCTAAAATCAAGCTTTTCCCGAAAAATAAAATTTCAGGCATATACGAAATTTACTAAACTGTTTATAGATAAGCACTTCAAAAATAAAACTCATACAATGAGTAAAATTCACCAGTTGGAGGATGAAATAAAAAAATACAAATTCGATGCGTTTGTGGTTGGGAGTGATCAAATCTGGAATCCAAAATATTTCAAAAATATTGAAATTGCATTTTTATCCTTTGTCAACGATGAAAAAATCCTTAAAATTTCTTATGCCCCCTCTTTTGGATCAGATACATGGTCATTCAGTCCTATACAAGAAAATAATTGTAAAACACTGATTCAAAATTTTGACGCGGTTTCTGTGAGAGAAGATTCAGGAGTCCAATTATGTGAAAAGTATTTTGGCGCCAAAGCCAAATGGGTGTTGGATCCCACCATGTTGTTGAAAGCAGAAGAATATTTAAAGTTGATACCGAAATCTTTCACAACCAAATCAGGAAAAATGTTTACTTATATTCTTGATAAAACAGAAGATAAGGCAAAGATGATATCATATATTGGTTCTCAAAAAAATCTCGAGGCATATGAACTGCAAACCATTGAGGGGTATGGTCCAATTTCATTGGAAATGGGTACCAAGGCCTCTGTGGAAGAATGGATTAACAGTTTTTCAGAAGCAAAATTTGTAGTGACGGATTCTTTCCATGGGACAGTATTTTCAATATTGTTTAATAAACCATTTTATTCCGTGATCAACTTTAAAAGGGGGGCAACGAGATTCCAATCCCTTCTAAAAGCTTTTGATTTGGAAGATAGATTATTGGGTTCCTTTAGTGATTTGGAGTCCAAAGATATTACCAATCAAATAGATTGGGAAAATGTGAATAAGAAACTTGAAGGAAAAAGGACTGATTCTTTTTTGTTTTTGAAAGAAAGTTTGAAGAAAAGAAATTCTTAAACTTCATTCAGAATTTCGTATCGTAAAAACAATTTTTCAAATCTTGATAGTTACATTATTAATAATATTTATATCATGAAGAGAAATGTAATAGCACTTTATATTATATTAATTCTCTCACTACTATTGAATATAGCCTACTTTAAGTTTGATACATTTGATTATTATCTATTGCCTAAACTGAAAAAACACTTTTCTTATAAGACAATATCAGAGGTAAATCATACGACTGAGTGGTTGATTTTTAATAAAGGGTTATATATGTTAAAATCACAAAATTCTTCAATGATTTACAGTGAGGATCAAGGATTGACAAATAAATTGTTAGGTTTAAAAAGTTCCCGAAAATCGCCTGAATTTCAAATTTATAATTTCCCAAAATCTTATCTGACATACACCTTGTTTTCTTATGCTTTCAAGGAAAATAACTCTGAAATGGTTGCGGAAATAATCCACGAATTCGATAAGCTTATCGATTCAGAAGGGAAGCCTTTGTTCAATTTAAATAAAGTTGATCAAGTACCTTTTGCTTTGACCTCATTAGAATTGTACAAATACACTAAAGAAGTTAAATATTTAACTTTTGGACACAATATTTACAATTTTATCAAATCCCAAATGGATGAGAATGGAATAGTGTGCTACCGTCTTAATTCCAAGGTATATTTTTATGATACTTTGGGAATGATAATTCCTTTTTTGATGGTTTATTACAAAGTGACAAAGGAAGATGAAGTGATTTCTCTTGCTAGACATCAAATAGATTACTATATCACCAATAATGGAATAAATCATATTAATTATATGCCTATTCATGGCATAAGAAAGGCAGATCATGTACAAGTAGGTTCTGCAAACTGGGGAAGGGGAATAGGATGGTATTTTTTAGCTCTATCGTACTTTCATAAAGAAACAGGCGAATTCGAAAAAGAATTTAAAGGATTATCTAAAACCTTAAATGGACTAAGGAATAGTGAAGGTCTATGGAGTCAATTTCCCGGGACAAGTAATGTGTTTGACGCATCTACTACAACTATGTTTATTTATTCAATGAAGTATGTTGATTTGAACTTATTCCCAAGTAAAGAAACTTTAAATTGCTTGAAAAACTATATTGCTGTTGACGGTGCAATATTACAAACATCCGGAGATACCTATACCTTAAATAACTACTCAAGGTCCTTTGGAAATAGCGAATTATCTCAAGGGATGCTACTACTTTTCCTCTCAGTAGATTGAATAATTAGACTGAAGTATAACACTATTTCCTAATCAAGCTAATGCTAGTTAAATTGAAAAAATTATGAACACTTATTTATAATTTCAACAGTTTTTGTGCAATAATGCTTAGCAAATCCTTTATTAAAATTAATACCACATTAATCTTTGTTAAAACCAATCATAATGAACAATTACCAAAGATTAGAAAATAAAAAAAGAACAAAAAATAAAACCTGAAAAAACCTTTCCGTTAGATTAACATAAAAATTATAACTATCTTTTTTGGAATTCAATTTAAATAAATTTACCACTTAGTTAATTTATTTGCAGAAATTGGTTTCTTTGAACATGAATTTTTAAAATCAAAAAAGAAAGTGAGAAAACTCCTAAAAAAAATCTATAGAAATTTGAAAAATATCTGTTCCTATTACTATTTATCAACTGGATCTAAAATTGTTTGTCCAATTTGCAATTGGAAGGGTCACAATTTCAGACAAATTAAATATGCTTTCAAACCTGAAAAAGTTAAGGTTGCCCCTCTTGCCTTCTTCAGAAAGGCATAGATTTGCATTATATTCCTTAAAGGAGAAACTTAAATATTCAGAAAGCACGCTACATATCGCCCCAGAGCAAATAATTGAGCCTTGGTTAAGGAAAATATCTAAAAATTATCTGAGTATTGATCTAATGTCACCTAAAGCAATGAAAAGTATGGATATTACTAATCTAGAATTAGGAGACAATGAATTCTTTTATTTGGTCTTTTCATGTTTTAGAACATATTGAAGATGATAAGAAGGCTATGAATGAACTTTATAGAGTTCTATCCCCAAAAGGTATGGCTATTGTTGGAGTTCCTATTTACAATGGTAGGACCTATGAAAATAAAGGAATAATTACCCCTGAAGAAAGGCTTATTCATTTCAAACCAAAAGACCATGTCTGATTGTATGGACTAGATATTGAAAGAAAATTATAAAATGCCGGTTTTGAAGTCCAAGTAATTATCACGCCCGTCTGTGATGAAGTTGATAAAAAAAGTATGGTCTGGAATATCCTTCTACCAAGGAAATATTTGTATGTAAAAAAACACCTATTTAAATCTAATTTTATATTATTAGTACCTAAGATACTTTTACAATACCGTGTTAATATTCCTTCAAATAAGTAGATATCTATTTTTCCTTCAATGTTCCAAACTGGTCTTTGTGAACAATTTTATCCTCATGCATTTCAATGGAAAGTCAAACAATCAGATTAGAATCCCCGGCTTACATTCAAAAATCTGAGGGTCTAAATGGTTGATAAAGTCAAAACAATTAGCTTATTTCTTTTTAAATTCCTTGAACCTTAATATAACTTAGATTCAATAAATCATGTGAATGCTGACAAAAGCTTCAACTCAATTTCTTGTCTGTTAACTATTAAAAAGTACAAAACGAAAAGCAATTTTCAATATTCTTCATTTTGGAAGATCAAATAAGGTTTCTACAATGAATATTCTTCGTACAAAAAAACAGTCTCAGGATTCAATAGAACTAAAGTCCTGTAATTCCACCATTTTTCGGAATTCTGAAGATTTCTCCTGAAGCTCAAAAAAATCACCTTTATTTTCAATTATACCATCTTTCAATAAATAGATCACATCTGCATTTTTAATAGTGGATAACCTATGCGCGATTACCAGAATGGTGTAACTACCGCTTAATTCTTCAAAATAATTTTGGATTTCCTTTTCCGTCGAGGAATCCAAAGCGGAGGTCGCCTCATCCAAAACCAATAAATCGACAGACTTATACAATTCCCTTGCAATGGCAATTCTTTGTTTCTGTCCTCCTGACACCATAACCCCGTTGTTACCCAATGGAGTATCTTCAGCAAGATCCAAATTTTCGAAAAATTCAGAAAGTGAAGCTTTTTGTAGACTTTCCATAAATCTCTTCAAATTCTCATTGGTTTTTTCTGCCCAAAAAGTAACATTATTAAAAAGTGTATCATTAAAAATAACAGGTTCTTGTGTGATATAGCCGATTCTCGATTGGAACTGCTGAATGTTGGATTTGGATAAATCTTTTCCATTGATCAATAAATTTCCATTTTGAACTGACAAAAGACCGGAAATAATATTAGATAAGGTAGTCTTTCCACTGCCACTGGGCCCCACAAAGGCAATGGTTTTGTTCTTAGGTATAGATAGGTTAATGTTGCTTAGAAGCTTTTTATCTCCGTAGGAAAAGTCAACATTTTTCAACTCAATACTCTCGATGCTTTTGATATCAAAACCGCTGTTGTATTCAACCCGGTTTTTCTTTAAATCAGAAATAAATTCCTTGTAACTCCAAAGAGAACCAGAATTATTTAGAAAGGAATTCCAAAAATTTTGAAAAACTATGATCTGATTCAGAGACCGGTAAAAAAACAGCAAACTCAAAATAATAGGACCTAAGGGTGTGTTGAAATAAGTAGTTTGGATCAAAATCACCACCACAACCACAAATATTGACAATGGTTCTTTTGTTGATGCCAAAATGGAATTAAAGAACCCGATTTTTCTATTTCTATTGACAAGATCTATGATGGTTTTTTTGATTTTTTGGTTGTATTTCCCAATCTGACCGGTTGCTCTTAAATACTTGTAATTATGGATCTGTTGCAACATCAATCCATGGTAAGTATGATTGCTTTGGGTAATCTTCTTAGATGTTTCTTTGGTTTTTTTATAAATTCTATTGTATACCAAATTCGATAATGCCCCACCTATAACGACAAGTACCGCAAATTGTGGATTAGTCAAAAATGCCAAGGAAACGTATACTGCCACAAAAATCATGGATTGCATGGCTGAGGAATAATTTTTGTAGGCACCTTGAACTTTATCCACTTCAGAACTCAGGGAGTTTTGAATCATCCCGGAATCCAACTTTATAAAATGTCGGTAATTCAAATTGGTGATACTTTCTACTGCCTCAAAACGTACTTTTTTTACAAAAAAAGTGGCCAAAATAACATTATAATAGGATTCGATAAATTTAAAAACCGCTTTAAAAGTGAAGAAAAATAAAATTAACATCAATACCGTAAAAAGATTCAAAGAAAGTCCGATAGAATTAAGCAATTCAATGAAATAATGCATGTTTCCTGTACTATCAGCGGTAGTGTTATAAACGCCACCGCTATCTACCAATTGAAGCAATGGAATAAACATCGCCAAACCTAAACCATCCATCAAACCTACTAAAAAACTTAAGGACATTGCAAAAAAGATTTTATTTCCTAGGTAGGAATAAAAGAATCTAAAATCAGAAAATCTATTGGAAATCAAATTGGATATTTTCATTTTTATTGGAAAGGAATGAATGAGCATTATATTTTTCTATCAATTATTAAATATCACTTTTGCAACCCTCAATTATTTATAAAGGTGAAACAGTGACAAGGCTTATTGAAAATTTTATAAAGTCGGGCTAAAATTGCTCGAGACAACAATGAAATTCAATCCATTCTTAGTCAAGACAGTGAGGCGGACGTATTTCATAATATTTTTAAATCCGTTTATGGTAATTACCTTTAAACTATATGTATACAATATAGTGTTCTTGGTCAAAACGTCTGCAAGGTACGATGTTTGGTCAATCAAGTGTTTAAGGGCGATTAATCAATAAATAATTTTCCACATTCTCTTTTTTAGCTACGATTCCTAATACAATTATTTTCCGCCATTTTCAATTTAAGACAAGTCTATTCATCCTGATTTGTTCATTTTTTAATTGTTTTTTCCCAAACAAAACTCCAATTGTCATAAACATATATACCGGTAAAAGCGGCAATTTAGGGGAACCTACCAGAAAAAAAGCCACAAAACATAAACCAGTATAAATCAGCAATATCCAATCAGCCCTGGATTCACATCTTTTCCATGCACGGTAAAATACTGAAGAAACCATCCCCAAGTAAAGGAACAACCCGAAAAAACCAAATCCATGGATAAAATAACCCAAATCTGTGTGCATCGGCCTATTTCCAAATATCTTTTTTCCATAATTCCCACCACTACTCAGCGGACCGTAACCAAACCAAGGGTCATACTCATAATAAACAAATAAATCTTTATACAATAGACCCAATTCCAAGACTCTTCCTTCACCTTCCAATTCCTTTTCTTCAAGATTTCTGCCCTCAATCCTTTCTACAAGCTGGTCACTAAACCCTGTTGTTTTCACTACAATTAATATTACAATCCCAAATACAAAACCATACAATGCAAATTGTTTGAGTTGTTTGAAATTCAACAATTCCACCATCACAGTCAAGACAGCTAAAAGTGATAATGCCATCACCATCCTACGTAAAGTAAGCATAACCAAAAACAACCCAACTATTGAAACAGCTAAGTACAATGGCTTTTTATCCAACAACCCTTTTCGGAAAGCCAAAAAAACCGCAAAAGGGAAAACACTGTATTGGGGCAAAGTAATATTTCCGAAAGATATCCCTGATTTAAAACCATAAGTTGCTTCTGGATAATACCCAAAGACAGTAGATAAACCAGTATTTATGATGAAAAAAAACAAAAGTAAAAAAGCAGAAAAACCCAATTCCTCAAATATTTTTTCTTTGGAATAATTTTTACTGATTTCAGGTGCCAATGTTATAACAGTTAATGTCCAATATAAACCAATAATCAGCAATCTGAGAGTTTTAAAATCATCTATGATCTTTAGTTGAAAGGAAAAAAATAAAATAAGGACTATAAAAAAAATATTCCATTTCAGAAATGGAAGGTTGAAAACGGCATAATAAATTAAAAGAGCTACAAATAATACCTGATAGATTGGAAGAATTTTGCTCTTCTCCAGGATAGAAAACATAAAATAAAAAAAAGGCACGTAGACTATTGACAAAGGACCTTTCTTCATGACAAAATAAGCCATCAATAATGGCAAAGATAAATCAATCAATAGCAGAAAAATATTCATCATATATCAATAAAATATAAGTATCAATAGTTACAATGCCGCATTGTCTCTTTTAAAAAATTTAGACATTCTTTTTTCCCTTTTTTTGGATTCTTCATAATAGCCGTAATTAAACCCTTTATAGGTTAATTCTTTGGCAGGGACATCGTTGAGTATCGCATAGATATTGGAAATCCCTTTTTTCAGTTTAATATCATTCAAATCATTTACAAAGGATGTTTCGCTGAAATTATGGCGCAATACATAAGTTATTAAATCCACGTGTTTGATTACCTCAAATGATTGACTGATCAAACCTACCGGCGGCGTATCCAAAACAATCACATCATACACTTTCTTCAGCTCTTCCAATAAAGTTACAAAACGCTCGGAGCCCAAAAGGTCAGATGGGTTTGGTGGAATGGCACCTGAAGTGATGATGTCAAAATAGGGATATTTTGTATTTTGGATAATTTCGAAAACAGAATCTACCTGTTGGCTTAAATAATTGGAAAGCCCAACCTTGCTCCCGAGACCAAAATCCTTAAAGGAACTCGGCTTAAACATATCACAACTGATCAACAGAGTTTTTTTATTATTTAAAGCATATATTGATCCCAAACCTATTGCCGCAAAGGTTTTACCTTCACCAGAAAGGGTAGAGGATACTGCAACAGTTAGTTGCTTTTTAACAGGAACAACAAAACTTATATTTGTTTTCAGAGCACGAAAAGATTCAGCTGTTGCAGATCTGGGTTCATCCAATACTATAAGTGGGGTCTGGGATTTGTTTTGTGGTATCTTACCCAATAAAGGAACAGCTAACCTATCTTCCAGTTCTTTTATATCTTTAATTCTATTGTCCATAATTACTATCAGGCCAATAATGACGACAGGGATAATAAATCCCAACGCAAAAAACACAATATAAGTAAATGTTTCTTTCACTTTTATTGGTTCCCAATCTGCTCTGGCATATTCTACTATTTTATTACTTGTAGAACTTGATGCCATTGAAATCGCAGCTTCAGCCCTTCTTTGTTGCAAGAAGGTAAAGATTGTTTCATTCAATTCACGGCCTCTTTCCAACCTGATCAGGTTTTGTTCGGTAGAAGGCAATCTTCTGAATTGGTTATCCAATTTCCCCATCCTACTTTCCAATTCTTTGATCTTGAATAGGGTATTATTAGTTAGACTTCTGAGTACCTCTGAAAGGGAAGTACTTGTATCAAGTATTTTGCGGTTAATTTCCTTGATACGAGGGGAAGCTTCTGTCTGGGTGAAAAGCAAGTTAGATCGTTCTTGTTGAAGGTCAATCAAACTGTTGATCAAGGAATTTAAATTAGCATCACCTATCCCCAGAGCTGATGGTGCAATGATTTGGTCATAACTTTCCCTTGCCAAATAATTTTTTAAATTTTCAAAATATTCCTTGTTGAATTTTTCTAGGGAAAGTTCACTTTCTAGCCTTGTTAACTCTTGATAGACCGTATTGCTTTCACGTTCAATATTATAGGTTTTATTTCCACTTCTAAATGATTGTAAATTGGTCTCGAAAAAACTCAACGAATCTGATACACCTGAAATTTGTCTGTCAATAAATTCAACCGTATTCCTAGCCATTCTATTCTTCTCCTCCAATTCCATCTCCAAATAGACTTCCATCATAGCATCCAAATAATCTGCCCCTTTTTGGGGATGGTTCGTTGTAATTGCTATGCTGAGAACGCTTGCAATATTATCAAAAGGGAATACCTGTAAAATATCCCCACTGAATTTTGAAATCAATGAACCTTTGGAATTGATTTTAAATAAAACTTCACCTTCCCCTTCATTTTTAACCAGTGATATTTTGACTTTTAAATAGGGGAGATCTATAAATTCACCAAATTTATACGTCTTGGTCAGTCCTTCCTCTAAAATTAATTCTTCGCTTGAACCACCCACCATAAATTTCTTGTATAATGGATCCGGGAAACTAATTCTAAAAATATCAGTATCAGACCATTCCACCTTAATCATACCACCTACCAACTGAGGATGATTCCAGTCCACCTGTGCATAAATGGGTGAACTCTTGTACAACTCAAAATTGGAAAACATGCCAGGCTGAAAATAATCTACACTAAAATCAAGCCTTTCCAATGTTTTCTCTGCCACTGTTTTGGATTTCAAGAAAACTGCTTGATTAGCCATTGTTTGATCCATTCCAGACATTCCTTCTCGGGAGAGACCTGTTAGGTTTAAAATCCCAGTACCTCCTATTTGTTCATTGATATAAAACAAACTGCTTGCCTGATAAATTTCCGGCTTGGTTTTATTATAAAAATAAGCTGCAACCAGTGCAATCAGCACTGAAATAAATATATAAGGCCAAAATTTAATGTATTTGGATAAAAATTTGATGGGATCAAATACCTCTGTTTTTTCTTCTGTTCTAAAACTATTTTCCATATTATTTTGGATAGGTTTCATGGTTAAATCAATTTTAATTGGTGGTGTTATAAACCAATAATGCTAATGTGGCAAGGCTTGCTAGTACCTGAATGGTTTGAAGAAGTGTGGTTCCTGTACCCAATTCTCTCACTTTCATCGGTTCTGCGTATATCATGTCATTTGGCCTAACAAAATAAAACTCAGAACTCATGATTTCCTTGTTATTCAAATTAATCCGATGTGCTTTTGAACCTTCGGGATACTGTCGGATGAGCATGATATTGTCTCTTTTGGCTACCACTGTAAGATCACCTGCTGTGGCGATGGCTTCAAAAATGGTGACCCTATTTTGTAAAACAGTGTATTTTCCTGGACGGGCGAATTCACCCAAAGCACTGAACCTGATTCCACCTAGCCTGACTCTCACAAAGTAATCATCATCGCGGACGTATTTTTTGAGTTCATTTTCAACAGTGACTCTTGCTGTTTCCAAGTTCATACCAACCAATTTCAACTTTCCCAATACGGGCAATTCAACGAAACCGAAATCATCTAAGGTATAGCCACTCAAATAGAAAATATCTCCACCTGACATAATGCCCCCACCCATCATCATCCTACTGCTACCGGCAGCCTGCACATTGATATCCAACATGGAGTTAAGTAGCGGATCTGATGTCTTGATATTGATTTCAATCACATCATTAAATTGTAAAAGATATTCTTCAAATTTGGCAGGGACCATTTCCCCCATTTTTACCACAGATTCATCAGTCGGCAAGTTCTGCATGTACACTACTCTTTTGTTTGAGATACAACTTACAGATAAGACTAAAAATAAAAAGAATACTAAATGGTTGATTTTAAGCTTCATATTGATATAAAATTGATTGCGGATAGATATAAATTTAAAGAATTTAATTCGGGTCAAAATTAAATACTTTTTGTAATATTAAAAATGTATTTCAAATGTTTTTTTTTGTATTTTATTTTTTTCTTGTTTGATTTTTTATTTATGGGCAAAAATAAAGATAAATATAAACTGTATCATCTGAATTTGATCAATTAATTGATATTTAATATATTTGTTTATACTCGTTATTCAAACCATTCCGAATTTTAATCTATTTTTTTTTATTGAACTCAAAATTTTCTTGTAAAAATATAAACCAATCATTTTATGTCGTTCTAAAGCATCCATTTACCCATGGCTCTTTTAAAACTTTTAATATCTAAATCAAGTACCTGTCTTCTTGGGATTCTTAGTTTGTCTCCATCCCTTTCAACATGTTTGTAGATTGTGGTAAAAGCCAATCCGAACCCCAATTCTTTTACGACTTCAACAGTTACATCATCATGTTTGCCTGATGGATAAGCAAAGGTATTGATTTTTTGTTTGGTAAGGGTTTCTAAATATTCCTTGTTGGTTTTGATTTCTTCCATTTGTACATGCCTTGGAAAAGCGGTAAGCATGGGATGTGACTGGGTATGTCCCCCAATAGTGAACAATGGACTTGATGACAATTCCAGAAGTTGGGCCATTGACATACAATAATTTTTCTCTTTAATATGTGCCGAAACTCCCGCATAGGCCCTTATCTGATCCATAATGAGTTGCTGCCCATCATAATCTAAAGGACTCAAAATCTCCCATATTTTCAAATATAGACCAATCCTTGAATTAGTAGCAGGCATTTGCCAATTCCAAGCTTTATTATAACTAATTAAATCTTGAGTTGCCAATGCTTCCTCATTTAAGTCAAAATAAAGTTTTTTCCCCTGTAGCTCTAAATCAAATATCTCAGGTAAAATCTCTGTTTCCAAAATTAAGTGGGCCAATTCATCCCACCAAAATTCTTTTTGGGTTCCTATATGTTTGGTACAGATAAAAAAGGTTGCAGGTATACCATATTTCTCCAAAAGGGGTTTGGCATGGAGATAATTGTCCAAATACCCATCATCAAAAGTCATCACTATGGATGGAGGTAATTTTTCCCCAGAATACAAATTTTCTTTAAATTGGCTCATCGAAATTACCAAACCAGTACTTTTTAAAAATTTTAGTTGTTCCTCAAAGTTTTTGGGGCTGACACATAACTGCCAAGGATCCATAGGACCTTCGATGATACGGTGATACATTAACACCAAAGTCTTTCTCCTGACTTTGAAAAATATTTTAGCTTCCTTCTCAAGCCTTCTTAATCTGCCTAAAATCATAACCATCTCATTTTTGTGCATTTGCTGAAATAATCACTTGCATATGCGGATCGTTGAAGTCCAACATTTCCTTTTTGACATCAGGTAATCCCATTCCATATAGAAAGGCAGCTGCTGAATGAACATTTCCAAAAGATTTCACATCAACCTGACTTTTCGGAAAAACTTGTGTCAAAATATTGATTATGGCCTTTTTCGTATATGACCAATACCAATATTCTTTCCACTCTTCATAATCTATATTTGATATACCTGGAACTGTCAACAACAAGTGGCCTCCTGGTTTTAAAATCCTGTAACAGGTGGTGACTACATCCTGATATTCAAAAACCATGTGGAGCATTTGGGTAAGAATGATACAGTCATAAGAGTTATCAGCTAAATTGGGAGCATTTCTCAAATCCGCAATAATCGTTGCTTTAGGGTTACTTTCATCAATATCCAATATTTCACTTTGGGTTATGTTTCCCCCGAATTTTATTGTGTATTCATTATCGGTAACCTCCAAAACTTTTCCTCGAATAAAATCTGACTGGTTTTTCAAAAATTTTTCCACATAATACCTATCGATTGCTCCTCCTCTATCATCTCCAAATTCTTCGCTAAAGGGTTTTAACCGAAATAAATCACCAAACTCAATTTTTCCAATAGGAGGAATGTATCTACTTATCAAACCATGTTTAAAAAATAATTTATTAAAATAATCAGGTGCATTATCTTTTATTAAAGGAGAATTATTTATAATCGATCTCAGCTTTTTCTTCAACATATATTTCAGGTAAAATTTCCTATTATTTTTTTTAACGATTTTTAAAGATTCCTTATCCAAGAAAGTATCAGAACTTTGGATTTTCCTGATCAATTTGTTGGTATAATAATTTGTGAAAAATCTTTTTCCATCTATTAATGAATTTTCTTCTTCAACTGATTTCAGTTTTGGCTTTTGCCTTTCTAATACTTCTAAAACAGATTCCAACATGAGTTTGGGATTTCCTGACATATTGGAACCATGCATTCTGTACACTGCAAGCATTTTTGTATGATGGAAAACAGAGTATTTTCTCGCCACTTTCAAGTAAAGATCGTAATCTTCACATGCCTTCAACCTTGTATCGTATTGAAATTCTTCAAAAAGAAAGCGCTTAAACATTACTGTTGCATGCATTTCAATATAATTCCTTTTTAACAAAAGAATATAGGCATTTTTGGAATCAATATCTTTTTGTTTTGGAATTTTCTCTCCTTGAGCGGTCAACAATTGATAAGCCCCTGATACAAATGCCAACTCAGGATTTTCAGACAAAAAATTTATATTAAACTCAATAGCATCCACCACCAATAAGTCATCGGCATCCAAAAAAACCAAATAATCTCCAACACTATTTAAAATACCTGTATTTCTTGCTGCAGATAAACCTTGATTTTCTTGAAAGACATATTTTACATTTGGAAAGGATTCGGCCACGTGTTTTGTATTGTCTGTGGACCCATCATCTACCACAATAATTTCAATCCATTTATATGTTTGGTTTAAGACACTCTGAATCGCCTCAGCAAGGTATCTTCCATGATTATAACAAGGTATAATCACTGAAACTACGGGCTGTGTTGCGTTTACGATTTCCATTTTTTATAAATAAAAAATTAATTTATTTGTTTATTTCAATTGACTCGAAAAAACTAATTCGATATGGTTTAATTCAATGTATGTTTTTGTTTTAATTTAATATGTTTGTCCGTTATGATGCCAATAGACAGGAGATCCATTTTAATTCTTGTCTGCATACTTTATTTCCCGGTACATCGGTCTTCCGACTTCGGTCTTCCGTCCCGAGTGAAGAAGAATATAGGGTTACTTGCTAAAAAGCGTAAATCCATTTAATTCAATTTTTTAAACAGCCTTTTCATTTTCCTATCTATTTTTTTTGGAAGTAATTCAACCAAGTAATAAACTTTGGGATATCGGAAAGGAAACAAAGCCTTCCTCAATAATCCATTCAACATTTTATCTTTTACACCACTTCTTTTCATGTAGCGTTCGAGCCAATCCAAGAAAAATTCCCTACTCTTTAGATAGGTCCCTTCTGACCTTGCCGTGTAGACCAATGAATCCCCTCTTTGCCGGTATATGTTGTAGCAACTAGAAGAAATATACACCTTTTCGTTCAAATAAATTTTACTTAAAAATACCTGATCCTCATACATTCCCTTGAAAGAATCATCAAATCCCCCATGTTTTTCCAAGGTTTTTTTATCCACCAAAAGAGAACAGATTGTTGGAGAAGAACCAATGCCCAAGGGATATAGAACGGACATCAATTCAGGAGGACTGTAGATTTTATTTTCTGTCGTTCCTACAGGATTATCGGTATCAAATCTTTCCGGAAATTTCCATGTGTGCCAGTATTTGGTCCTTTCACAATAGAAGGGCACTTGTTGCTGCTTTTTAATCTGAAAAGCATTCGAAAGAAAATCCGGGGTCCAAATATCATCCCCATCAAGGAAAGCAAGCATTTCTCCTGATGCTTTACTGATGGCCAAATTTCTACTGGCACTTAAGCCTTTATTGACATGACCCTCATGTTGATACAAATGAATATTTGGATATTGGTCAGAAAACCTTTTTGCGATTTCACCACTGTTATCTGAAGACCCGTCATCAACTAGAATCAGTTCCCAATTGGGGTAGTTTTGAGCCAAAACACTTTTTATAGATTCTTCCAAAAATTGTCCAACATTTAAAAAACAAGTTACGGCAGAAATCAAAGGACTTTCTTCATTCAATTGACTAGTGGCCTCGAGACCATTTGTACTAAGTGCATCCATAAAAAATAAATTAATTGGTGTTTAATGAATATTCGTTGACTTGGGTAGTCATCCATTCCAATTTGGGCCTAACAACGCCTCCCATAAAATCCGTATATTCCTTTCTCATATCTCCCGAATCTACGATGGTAAATGTCACCGCCTCTTCCACATAAACTATTGGTGTCATTGCTTCCCTATTAATGATGGCATTAATGAAATATCCTCCTTCATTGAAAAAATAGGCCGGAAATTTCATCCTTGATTTAAAAATTCCTTTTCCAAAGGTTCGATTGGAGTAAGGATCTACATTCAAGGTTGTAGATGCCCAATTTCCTGAAGAAAGCACGAAAATTCCACCTTCAGTAAATAACTGCAAATTACTTGTCAAAGAATTTCCTGCATTTTGGACAGAGAATTCCATTTCAATAAAAAACTCCTCATTATCAGTAAAAATATTGCGTACATTTTCCAAATTGTCCAAAACTTTTACCGACAATAATTTAACACTAAAATTCCCAGGGGCTATTGAAGGATCAGGCCAGATTTTCATTGCTTTGGTTCCATCAAAAGCCATATGGCTGTACTTTGCAATGGTATCTCTTGTTGTTCCCTCATAAAATAATTTGCCTGATTGGAGCATGATTGCCCTAGAACACAGCGCCTGAACAGCTCCCATATTGTGGCTTACAAAAAGAATGGTTCGGCCTTCTTTTGCTACCTGCCCCATTTTTCCAATGCATTTCTTCTGAAAATCTGCATCACCAACAGCAAGTACTTCATCCACAATCAGGATTTCGGGTTCCAAATGTGCTGCTACAGCAAATGCCAACCTCACATACATCCCACTGCTATACCTTTTGACTGGAGTATCTACATATACCTCTACTCCTGAAAAAGCAATGATTTCATCCAATTTGCTCCGGATTTCAGCTTTGGTCATTCCCAAGATTGCCCCATTCAAAAAGATATTTTCCCTTCCTGTCAGTTCAGGATGAAACCCTGTACCCACCTCCAAAAGACTCGCTATCCTTCCTTTGATCTTAATTTCCCCTGTTGTAGGAGTGGTAACTCTAGAAAGTAATTTCAGCAGGGTAGATTTACCTGCCCCGTTTTTCCCGATTATTCCCAAAACTTCCCCCTCTTTTACTTCGAAGGATAAATCTCTGAGCGCCCAAAATTCTTTTTCATCAAATGAACCGGGATTTTCGGAATCAACTTTAGAATATGGGTTTTCTTTCCCCCTTGCTTTTGCCCACCACATATTCAGGTCATCTTTCAACCTTCCGGTTCCGATTACACCTAATCTGTACTTTTTGCCGACATTGTCAACTCTAATGACTACTTTTGACATTTTAACTATATTTAAACAACATCCATAAAACTTTTTTCTATTTTATTGAAAATCAAAATACCAATAAATAGAGATACTATGGTGAATATTATGGTATAAAGGAGACTACTGACTTGGAACTCACCTACTCCCAGAATAGAAAAGCGAAACATCTCAATAATTGGGGTTAGGGGATTGATCATAATTAAGCTTCTATATTTCCCTTCAAAAAAAGACAGAGGATAAATGACAGGGGTAGCATACATCAAAAGCTGTGTCCCAAAGCCGATCAAGTTTGCAAGGTCACGGTATTTTGTGGTCAATGATGATATGATGATTCCGAACCCCAAGCCCAAAGAAGCAACTAATAAAAGAAGAAAGGGAAGCGCTAAAAGATAAATATTTAAAGAAAACTGAACTCCAACAAAAAAATAAAAATACAGTAATAAAACAAATAAAAGCATCAATTGTATCCCAAATCCGATCAGGGCTGAAATTATATTTGAAATGGGCATAATCAGTCTTGGAAAATATACCTTTCCAAAAATCCCAGAATTGGCAGAAAATGTTACGGATGTTTTAGTCAGACAGGTGGAAAAGTAATTCCAAATGACCAAACCTGAAAGGTAAAATAGCGCGGGGGGTGCCCCATCTGTGGGTATTTGGGCGACTCTATCAAAAACTACTATAAACATGACAGTAGTCAGCAGAGGCTGAATTAAATACCACAAAGGTCCCAAAATGGTTTGTTTGTAAGCGGACACAAAATCCCTCCTTACAAAAAGCATTAAAAGATCCCTGTATCTCCAAATATCAGCAATTTGCCAATCAAACCAAGATGTTTTTGGTCTAATGACCAATGACCACTCTACATTTATTTCTTCAAAATCTTTATTCATCTTAATTTTATTATGATTATTTCTGAATTCTCGCTTTTTAAAAGTTATAGTTCTTTAATCTAGGTTACATATTTTAGACAGTCTCATTCCTTTGAGGAACTTCCTTAACCTTGAGGCTATTTAGCATTGAAAATGACAGTGAATTTTTCAAAATTATACTGTATAATTTAATTAAACGGTTGTAAACCTTTGGCGAGGAACTGTCTAACCTCAATGCTAACTTGCTCAACTCAAAAACTAACTTAATGTCCCGGGATTGAATCCATATAGCATACGCGGTATATATAGTCGCTATTGCCCGTGTCTTTCTTAAATTTAACATAATATGTCTATCCTTTTTTGAGAGTCGACTTTCAATCAAAAATAGTGTCTTAGCCAAACTTTTTGCATAAATCCCCTTTTCTATTTTTGGCCAAGATATGGTACCAACATACTTTCTGTACTCTCCAAGAATCTCAGGTGAATAGGCAATGGGATAATCTTTTGCCACTCTTGTCCACATTTCCCAATCTTCCCCGGCAATTACCCCGTAAAAACTTCCCAACTTTTCGTAAACTTGACGTTTAACGACCATAATTACATATTGCATGGGTAACCCTGCAGACATTTTTAAAAAAGCATCTTTAACTAATCCTTCGTTACACTGTGTCAACTTAGCATCTTTCCTCTTTTCTCCAAATTCACCTATCGAATTATAGCTACAAAAAGCTGCCCCTGCTTCAGGATATTCTTCAAAAAGCGCCGTGAATTTTTTATAAAACCCATCTTTGACCCGGTCATCTCCATGTAAGAGATGGACAAGATGTCCATTTGCACGGTTGATGCAGGTTTCAAAATTCCGGAGACTGCCCATATTTTGAGGCTGTCGGAAATATTTTACCCGACCCTTGCCTAAAGTCATCACCAAAGCCTCCACATCTGCGTCTGTGCTGCCGTCATCTACAACCTCAATCTGCATGATGTCCTCTCCAAGATCCTGACTCAAGACACTTCCCAAAGCATCCGGGATGAATCTGGAACAGTTATAAACAGGTATCATGACAGACCATAAAGGCCTAATTGTACCTTCGGGAAGGACTGGAATATTGGGCGGGAAACTGGGTATACGCTCCATATTGGAAAAGTTAAAATAAACTAAGTCAATTGACCGAATCAAATTTAAAATCCCAACCAAATTTAAATGTCAGGGCAAAGACAACTTTAAAAATAGGAGGGAAACCTTTGAATAAAGAAAAGTTGTGGCTTTAATGGATAATTAACATTAATAAAACAAATATAGGTGAAACAATTCAAGATCAAAATAGTTAATAAATAATTTTGTTATTTTTTTTGTATATCATATATAAAAAAATGTATTACATATTTTTTTTAAGAAAATGCGGCATTACAATGAGGGTGAAATACTTAAATCTTTATTTGAAATAATTTAAAAATATCCGGATTGGTATCATTTTTTAAGGTATTTGTCAAAAAAGAAATAACTCCATGATTTATTACTTAATTTATGTACATCACCTATACCTCCATATCGTCCACAAAATCTTCCATCCAGCTCCAATCACTCCTTTGATTGTTCCGCTTACTTTTGATACTCCGATTCTTTTACGGTAATCCACCGGAACTTCAGTCGTTTTCAATCCTGCTTTGGCAGCTTTGATCTGCATCTCGATGGTCCAACCGTAGTTCTGATCTACCATCCCCAAGCCTTTCAACTTGTCCCATTTGATGGCCCTGAACGGACCCAAATCGGAATAGTCTGTTTTGTATATTACTCTCATCAAACTAGTGGCCAACCAATTACCGAATACCTGAGGCAAAGTCATCGACCCACTTTCTCTATTTCCCCTAGCCCTTGAACCTATCACCATATCATAATCTTGCTTTAAAATAGGATCAATGACAGCATGCAGCTGTTCGGGATAATCACTGTAATCGCCATCCAAAAAAACCAGGATATCAGGCTCCATATCCAAATTCGCCAAATAGGACATCCCTGTTAAACATGCTTTTCCATAACCCATTACCCGTTCATCCAAAACAATCGCACCTGCTTTCTCTGCCACTTGGCGGGTATTGTCTTTAGAATTGTTGTTTACGACTAAGACATTCCTTACTGACTTGGGAATGTCGTGGATGACTTTTCCGATCGAACCTTCTTCATTATAGGCCGGAATCAACACGTCAATAATCGGGAATGGTTTATGTTGCTCTTTTAGGGTTGAATTTAAAGACATTGATTTTTGGATGAAATTGGAAGGGAACTTCTGACAGTCCTTTTGAAATTCGGGATTATTTTAGCCTATAACTTTTCAGTGACTCAATGAAAACCACAGAATAGCCAAAAGTCAGCATCAGGTGAAAAACCAACATCTCATAGGTTTGGAAGTGAATCGATAATATTACCATCATCAAGAAAATTACAGCTAAAAGCCCTTCAATGTAGGTTGTGAATGGTATTTTGATCTGATTGTAAATATTCTTTGTCCAGGATTTTTGGCTTTTCTCCAGGTTGTATTTCGGTGTACGGATGAAAGGAGACCGTTTTCCTGTCAGTCCTTCCCAAACTGCCTGTGCATTGTGCAAAGCAAGTCCCATCGATACAGCTAGAAACAGGGGCAACTCCCAAAGAAATCTCCCGATTCCTTTCCATGAATAATCCACCAAACTCAAATTGGCAAAGAAATAAACCAAAGCTATGATCACAAATCCCACAAAAAACACAGCTGCTGCCTGAAAATAACTATCCGGAATATATCCCTGATGGAAAGCCCACCAAATCGGAATGCTGCTAAGGCTTACCAATAATACTGCGATGAAAATCACCGCATTTAGCAAATGGGCAGTTGCATGTAGTTTGGTTTTGAACGGAAGCTTTTTGGAAAGCACATTCCCAAGGTGCTTCACTGCGCATTCGGCGCCACCTTTTGTCCACCTGAATTGCTGTGATTTGATCGCCGACATTACGGGCGGAAGTTCTGCAGGGGATTTGATATCAGGTCGGTAAATAAACTTCCATCCTTTTTGCTGGGCCCGGTAACTCAGGTCAAGGTCTTCTGTCAGGGTGTCATCGTGCCAATTGCCGGCATCGAGGATACAGCTTTTCCTCCATATCCCTCCCGTCCCATTGAAATTGATAAATGCATGCTGCCCGTTTCTCCCCATCTGCTCCACCATAAAATGGGCATCCAAAGCAAAAGCCTGCAAGCGGGTCAAAACAGAATACTCCTCATTCAAATGTGTCCATCTCGTCTGTACCATGCCTACTTTCTCGTCCTGAAAATGCCCGATGGTCTTCATCAGAAAATCTGGATCCGGAACAAAATCGGCATCAAAAATTGCTATAAATTCACCATCAGCCACTTCCATTCCATCTCTCAAAGCACCTGCTTTGAATCCTTTTCGGTCTATCCGATGGATATATTTGAAATTTACATCTGGAAATTCTTTCAACTTGCGCTTGATGATCTGGGAAGTTTCGTCGGTACTGTCGTCCAATATCTGGATCTCTATTTTGTCGGAAGGATAGCGAAATTTGGAAACTGCATCGATCAACCTTTCTACTACATACATTTCATTATAGATAGGAAGCTGTACGGTCACTTTAGGTAAATCTTTGGCTGCGGGTTCCAATGATATATTAAGATTCTTTTTGAATTGAAAAAAATGATATAGCAAATGTGCCTGAGCAAAACTGTAAAAAAGAATGAACAGCATTGCCAGAATGTATATTCCCAAAAAGAAATAAATGAAGATCATTAAGCTTTTACAGTGATGGAATTGTTTCCGATGATGATGGGCATTTCGTTGATTCTCCCCTCCTCATCTCCATTTTCAAGTTTTAACACTCCCCTTGGACAAACTGCGGAACATACACCACAGCCGACGCAGGAAGAACGGACAATGTTTTGGCCCCTTTGTGCATACCACCTCACATCAATGCCCATTTCGCAATAAGTGGAGCAATTGCCGCAGGAGATGCACTGACCGCCATTGGTAGTGATTCGGAACCGGGATTTGAAGCGCTGCACCAATCCAAGGTATGCTGCCAATGGGCACCCAAATCTACACCAAACCCTGTTACCCATCAAGGGATAAAATCCTGTTCCGATTACACCTGCAAAAGCCGAACCAATGGCAAAGCCATAAATACTGTGCAGCTGATCAGTTGCCTGTCCCAAAATAGCGAATCCTGAAAAATAATTTATGATTGTCAGTGCAGTCGAAATCACTGCAAAACCCAAAACGCCGTGAATGAGATAGCGCTCGATTTTCCATGCTTTCACAGTTTTGTCGGATAGCTGACGGTAAGGGTCACCCAAAGTCTCAGCCAATCCTCCACAGCCGCAAACCCACGAGCAATACCACCTTTTCCCATAAAAATAAGTGAATAATGGAACCCCAATCACGATCAAAATGATCCCCCAAATCAACATGAACATTCCCAAAGCACCGGAACTGATCATTCCATCTATTCTGTATTCATAGAAAAAGGAATAATCCAAAGGCCAAATATTTTTGAAGTCATGCCAAGGCATGTTCATCAACACCAAAATTTCCGGCAATAAAAAAGCAAATGCCAATTGAAAAAACATGACTGATGTTGTTCTGATAGTCTGATAGGCATTGCCCCGGTATTTTCTAAACATCCTGATGCCCATCACGATGATGGCCAAAGTGTAGATAAATCCATACAAAAACCATTGACTTGCCGGATTGCCGGAAAGCGCCACACTGATCGGATCGACCATCAGAACGAGGTTGGTGATGTACTCCGGAAACCAATAAAGCACAATATAAAAGAGGATCAGCCAAGAGCCGGTAATCATTCCCAAAAGCCCCTTTGACTTCATCGAGGAAAAGAAAATCCCATCATTTTTGATCCCCTCCGTTTGGCCGCGGTAAAGGGGAAGAATGTAAAGCAATGCACCAAAAACACCTATCAGAACGGTGATCCCCAAAAACAAAAATGGGTTCTCCGAAACAGGTCCTGTAGACGAAGCTTTGGTCAATGCAAAAGCATAATTGTCCCAAATCACCTTATCCCATTCCTGATTTGCTTTTAAACAGTCATTATAGGCATTGAAATAACTTTTGAAATCACTGATAAAAGCAAAATTTGAAGAATAAGTTTTTCCAAACATCGGTGAAAGCACTTCCACCATCTTTTCCGAATGGATTTCTTTGACATTGGCCTCGACAGTTCCCTTTTCCAACTGATAAGTACCGAAAAAAGGGAGGAGAGTGAACAACAGTAGTCCAAAGGCAAAAATTAAAAGTCCTATTTTTTGAATGGTTTTCATGCTTTTGACCCGATTAATTTTTGAATAAAAGACATTTTGTGGACCTTCAGGGATTTCCCTTTTTGCTTGTTGTAGTGATCCAAGACGGCCTTGTGATGGGATTTGAAAAACTCCGGATTGAAGCTTGATTTGTTAAGGTGGGTCAGCACTTTTTCGAACATCCAACCATCCGAGATGGCCTTATCAAAATAATCATGCCGTAATCTCCAGCCAAAAGCATTCACTCCTTTGATTTTCATATCTGATTTCCCATACAAAAACCGGATTGCAATTTTCCCTCCGTCATCTTCCCAATACAAACTTTCATATTCCTCAGACCAAACAGGAGGTACAAAACCATAGGTTTGGTATTCAATGTCAAGAAATTTGGCGGAATTGAACCAAACACCCGGTTGGTAGGGAACAGGATTGTCTGAAGTCAGGTTGAACGCAAGTGTTTCTCCGTGCATTCTTCCTGTGTACCAAACCTGTTCGATATTTTTCCGGTCTGCAGCCGGTGCTTCCTGGAATTCTGCACAGTCACCGATGGCATATACGTCGGGAATATTCGTTTTGAAAAACCTGTCCACGATGATGCCTCTTTTGGTTTGTAATGTTTTATTATTTCCAGAACTCTCCAAGGGTTTGGTTCGAAGAAATTCAATATTGGGACTGACTCCAACAGTCAATCCTACAAACTGACAATCAATCTTTTCTCCTTTTTTGGTGGTGATGGCCTTCACTTTTCCGGACGCATCCCCAATAATTTCTCCCAATTCTGTTTCCAGTCTAAGGTCAATATGGTGTTCCAAAATATGGCGATTGATCATTTTGGATTCTTCCAAGGGGAGGATATTGTCCCAAAAGTTCTTTTCCCTCACCAGAAATGTCACCGGAATCTTCCTGCTGTTAAGCATTTCGGCCATCTCAATCCCAATCAATCCTCCACCCACAATGACCGCCCTGCTGATATCTTTGGTATTGGATTCCATGAGTTCCAAGTCCTGATACGAATACATCCCCTGCACGCCTTTCAGGTCTTGGCCCGGCCAACCGAATTTATTTGGCTTGGAGCCTGTAGCCAAAACCAACACATCGTAAGTCATGGATTCTTTATTGGAAAAAATCAGCGCCTTCTCCTCAAAATCAATTTTTTCTACCCAAGCCCTTTTCAGGTTAATCCTGTTTTTTTCCCAAAACCAATCTTCGTAAGGTTTTGTATGCTCATATTTCATGTGGCCCATGTAGATGTACATGAGCGCGGTTCGGGAAAAAAAATGATCCGTTTCCCCTGAAATGATGGTTATTTGGGCGGATTCATCTTTTTTTCGGATATGCCGGGCACAGGTGACACCGGAGATTCCGTTTCCGATGATGACAATATTTCTGTTTGCTTTACTCATTGAGGGACCAATCGTAGTCAAGGTGTGAGACCTTGGCGTTTGGTTTGATTTTGATGGTGGAATATTGGTTAAGGTAATCAATTAAGCTTCCATTTTTTGTAAAGTCACCTTTGAACCAAGAAAAAATTGATGAAATTTCAATCTTATCGACTGTGATTTTATTCCTTTTGGTATCATTGACAAATGTTCTTGCCACCTTATCTAGCTGTTGGTCAATTTTCTCAGGAAAAAAAGCTTCATTCAACAAAGGAGGACACGAGAAAGATGCACAGTTGATTGCAAAATGGATCCTAGGATCTTCGAATTCCTTCCTCAGGATTTTGTGCTCTATCTCATCAAGAGAAGCTTCCTTCCCTCCTATTTTGAAAAATTTGATATGCCAAACGGTATTGACCAAAGGAATTTTTACCGTGGGGTGTAAGTCCTGAATGCTTTTAACAGGATAATTATCGACAATGAGCTTTACCGTAAAGGCATTGTAAGCATTGATCCAATAGGCCAATTGTTCTTCCTTTGACCATTTCCCCCTGTCCGGGGCATTGTTGCTCAGGAAATCGAGGTATTTGTCAAGCTTGGCTTTATCTTGGATAAATCCCTTGTAATTGACAATCCCATCTTTGCTGACATGCTTTTTGAGCAACTCATCGAATGCCTGATGGGATGGTGCTTTGGAGTTGGCCTGACCGAGTTCTGAAGAACCACAGGAAAGACTGAAGAGAAAAAGGCCGATTATAAAAAGAATTTTCATTTTATCTGAATCAGGTTACAAATTATCCATTCCCGGAGATATACGGAACAGAAATGATTTTAGCTTAGCTATTCCTCATTTAAAAAAAGTTAAATGAGAACAAAGTCAAATTTACACCCGGGTACAAACAACATTTGTCGGGAGTAAGACAACAGAAAAAATTGAATTCAGGATAATTTTCTTTTTTACCTTTTTGGGGCAAGATTCGGGTAATCGGTAATGATTCCATCCACTCCCATTTCCAATAACCGTTCCATCTGATCGGTGGTGTTGACAGTCCAAGGAATGATTTTCATTCCTTTTTGATGGAGTTGGTCTACCGTCTCTTTGGTCAAAGCAATAAAATAAGGAGAATAAATCTGAGGCTGAAATCCCAACTCAGCAAGCTGTTCGGAGGGTTTGGCTGCCGTTTCGACCAACATGGCCAAAGTCACCTTGGGATAAGCCTGATGCATGTATTGCAAAACACGGAAATCAAAGGATTGAATATTTACCCTGTTCCAATCAAGTTTTCCGTCAATTACTTGATACACCATATCAGAAAATTCCTTTGGAGCAGGATGGTAAGTACCGTCACCCTCCGGGCCGCTTTTGATCTCGATATTGTAATTTGGCTTGGGTAATCCCATATCTGCCACATATTTTTCGACAACATCAATCAGATCCGAGAGTTTGGGTTTGCTGACATGAAACTTAACCTGCTTTGGGAATCCCAAATGGAATTTGCTACCACAGTCGTATTTCACTACCTCAGAAAAGTCCATCTGATAGATATTGTGAGATTTATCTCCTGCCGCAATCTCTTTTCCGTCTGAAGTCAGGCAGATCACAGGGTTCATATAAGGTTCGTGGGAGACAATTACAATCCCGTCTTTGGTTACTGCCAAGTCCAATTCCAATGTGGTTGCGCCCAGATCCAAAGCTTTGATCATGGCCGGAATGGTATTTTCAGGCATTAATCCCCTTGCGCCGCGGTGGCCTTGGAGGTCATAGGTAAATTGGGCCGAGGCAGACATGATCAAAAGGAAAAAAAAGAGTGTGGAAAAGATGGTTTTCATTGGGTTCTATTTTTGACTAATTTACCACAGATTTTAAATTTGATGAGGATTTTGGGATTAATGTTTCATTAATTAACGGATGGAAATGAATCCAAATAACCACAAAAGGCACAAAAGATTGATTTCTTCTGTGCCTTTTGTGGTAAAAACAGTTTGCTCAAAACTTTAGATCACATCCCCATACAAATCAAATTCAGTGGCGTCGTTGACACGGACATTGACAAAATCCCCAACTCTGCAATAATGCTTGGCCGCATCGATCAGGACTTCATTGTCCACCTCGATGGAGTCAAATTCTGTCCTTCCGACGAAGTATCCGTTTTCTTTTTTGTCCACCAACACTTTATATTCTTTGCCTATTTTGGCCTGATTGAGGTCAAAGGAAATCTGCTCCTGTATCTCCATAAGGTGGTTTGCCCTTGCCTGCTTCACTTCCTGTGGAATGATATCCTCCATCGTGTGGGCGTGGGTATTTTCTTCATGGGAATAAGTAAATACGCCCAAACGCTCAAATTTCATTCTTTCGACAAAATCCACCATCTCCTGAAACTCGGGTTCGCCCTCTCCCGGATGCCCGGCAATCAGGGTTGTCCTGATCGCAATTTCCGGGATGATGTCACGGATAGAATGGATCAATTCCTCCTGCTTTTCCCGGGTTGTGCCCCGTCTCATGGTCTTCAATACCGACGTAGAACCATGCTGAAGGGGGATATCGAGGTAATTACAGATATTGGATCGCTCCTTCATCACTTCGATTACATCCATCGGAAAACCGGTAGGATAGGCATAATGCAGCCTGATCCATTCGATTCCTTCCACATCAGAAAGGTTTCTGAGCAGGTCTGCAAGGTTTCTCTTTTTGTATAAATCCAAACCGTAATAGGTCGAATCCTGTGCAATCAGCAAAAGCTCTTTGGTTCCGTTGGCGGCTTTGTGTTGGGCTTCCTTCACCAATTCCTCGATAGGTCTTGAAATATGGCCTCCTCGCATCAGCGGAATGGCACAAAATGAACAAGGCCTGTCGCAGCCTTCGGAGATTTTCATGTAAGCATAATGGGCATTGTGCGTCAGCAGCCTCTCCCCTACAAGTTCATGCTTGTAATCCGCTTTGAATTTTTTGAGCAAAGCAGGAAGGTCTCTTGTCCCGAAATAGGCATCCACCTGCGGAATTTCCTTTTCGAGGTCGTCTTTGTACCGCTGAGAGAGGCAACCGGTCACATAAACTTTGTCCACCAATCCCTTTTCTTTGGCATCCACATATTGTAGAATCGTATCAATGGATTCCTGCTTGGCATTGTCTATAAAGCCACAGGTATTGATGATGACGATGTTGTTGTCCTGATTTTCGGATTCGTGGAATGCATTGATCCCGTTTCCTCTCAATTGTGTCAAAAGCACCTCGGAATCAACCAGATTCTTGGAGCATCCCATGGTGATGATATTGACTTTGTCTTTTTTTAATGTTCTCGCTTTCACGCTTTTCCTGCTTTGGCTGCAAAGGTAGGGAAATTTGAGGTTTTAAGATTGGAAGATTGAAAAATTGGAAGATTGGAAGTTGGGAAGATTGGAAGGTTGGAAGGTTTCTCCCTTTTTATTCCAATTTATTTCAACCCTATTTCCATTTTATTTCAACCGTATTTCCACTTTATTTCAATTTTTTGTCTTTCTCTTATTTCAATACCCCGTAATCTCCTTCATTAACTTAAAAAATCCCTTTTTCCGCTCTGAATTGGTTCCCCAATCAACCGGTACACTCTGATATCCCTGCTCAAAGCCCTCATCTTTCATGCGATAATCAAACAGCCCCCATGATGCGTAGGCTGAGACGGCAGCTTTGAAGTTATTCCGATCTTTGTCAAAATCAAAATGATCGTCTTCGTTAAAAATTATTGGCATTTTTTGATATCCTTCCACTTCTTTGGTCTGTTTAACCATTTCAACAATCCTATCCGGGTTGCTTACCCCATTGCCATGGAGCAATATAAAATCAGAGACTTTGACCACATTGGTTTTGGGAATCACTCCTCCTCCATAACTTGTACTCACATAAAACCTATGCCCATTTTTTTCTATATTCTTAGCCAACGCTATCAATTCATGAACTCTTTCAGGCTTTAAAATATCGTGGTCATAAGCATTGACATCACATTCATTGTTTATTTCGATCAACACATTCCTGTATCCACCATCCTGTAACCAATCTGTCGCGTTTTGAACTGCCGCAATCACAGCCTTTTCGTCCGCTAATCTTTGGTCCTGTCCAAAATAAAAATATCCGACAATCGGAACCATCCCTAATTCATCGGCTTTATCAAGGATTCTTTTCAACCGCCCCATATAATCTTTCCTCAATTCGCCCTTCTCGGTAAAAGCCGAATTATACCAAGGCTGACTTTGGGAATATCCAAACGGGCTTCCACCCTGTAAATTGATGGTGAAAGAAAGCAGTCCATGATTTCGCCATTCCTCCATATTGGCTATAAATTCATCTGTGTTTCTTTCAGGATCCCATTTTCCCGAATCCGGGTATTCCCAGTTAAATACAGTCTCAGGATTTAAGTCATCAAAAATCCCCTGTACCATCCTGGAATTCATCAATAATCCTTCAATCTTTTGGCCGTTCCAAACTCTATTTTGATAAGTTGGCTTGCCATTGATGTAAAACTGATCTCCCTTGATTTCGACTGTGGTTTTTCTTTCTTCCTGATCAAAATCATTGCTGAAAATCAAACTCAGGAGAATTATTAAAATTTTAGAAAGTACCATAGGTTCCGATTATTTATCCAAAGGTGTTCTTTAGCAAGTCATTAAGTTAAAAGATTATGTCTGAAAATTATTGAAATCGGCAATTTTGATTTGAAAGGCCATTAACGGGATCCCTTATGTTACTTAAATATTAATTTTTGAGGATTAATTTGGGTTTAAATTAAAGTATCCTTAACGGCTGATTTCCTTTTGGGGAAAGGTTTATTTCTACTTTTGAAGTCGTACAGCAAACGAAAATTTTTTCATTAACCTTGCATTACTTTTAGGCGTCGATGTGAATCGACGCCTTTGCTGTTTTTAGGGGGATTGAAAAATTTCAAAATTGGAAGATTGGAAAATAAAGGGTTTTAAGGTTAAAAAGTTGAAAGATTCTAAAGTTCCTTCCAAAGGTCATGTTTTTAAGGGATGGACAATGGATAACTTCCAACTCCCACTTCCCCCTTCCATCACCTTCCACCTCTCTCCCTCCTACTTCTGCCTTCCATACTTCCTACTTCCCACCTCCCTACTTCTTACCTCCATCCCTCCTCAATTTCCTATACTCACTCGGTGTCATGCCCGTGATTTTTTTGAATTGGGAAGAAAGGTGCTGCACGGAACTGTAATCCAGTTTATACGCCATTTCACTCAAGGTGAGCTCTTCATAAAAAAGCCACTCCTTCACTTTTTCGATTTTGAGGCTGATAAAATATTTTTCAATTGCAATTCCTTCCATACTGCTAAAAAGGTGACTCAGCATGCTATAATCTTCCGGGATATGGGAATTGATATAGGTGGAAATATTTAAACCCGAAGGTATTTCCTCCTTTTGAAACAACAGGGTAAACAGGTTTTTGACCTTTTCTATGCGCTGCACATCCCTGTCTTTCAAGATTTCAAAGCCGAGTTTTTCAATTTCGGTTTCAAAGATCCCGTAGGCTACTTCATCCATTTGGGTATTTAACCTTACTTTCCCAAGTTCCACCCTTTCAAACCCGATTTTTTGTTGGTTCAGGACATTTTCAACAGCCATGATACAGCGTGGACAAACCATATTTTTGATCAGGATATCTACCATAAATATTTCCTCCTTTGCTTATTGAATGAAAGATTTGGATTTAAGTAAACATAACCCAATTTGGTACAAGATAAGTTCTGTCCAAACCTTGGGGAGAAAGCTAAATTCAACTAATTTGGCATCAAATTAAATAGATATACGCTTCTTTGCCAGTTACCTAATAATCTACTTCAGTCGGGTCGGAAGACCGAAGTCGGAAGACCGATGTTCCGGACATTTCAGTGTCCAACATTAAATTATTTTGGATTAACGCTTTCACTGGCATCATTGCGTCCATACATATTAAATCATAAACCCTATGCCCAATCCAAGCACCGAAGCGCAAGCAATGATTTTTGATAGAAAAGAGTATTCTGACAAGACTTTATTGGGTCTATATGAATCCCTGTTGATGCCGAGAAGGATTGAAGAAAAAATGCTCATCCTTCTCCGTCAGGGTAAAATCTCCAAGTGGTTTAGCGGTTGGGGACAAGAAGCCATCTCCATCGGCGCAGTCAATGCCCTGCAGGAAGATGAATATATCCTGCCGATGCACCGTAACCTTGGGATATTTACCGGTAGAAATCTTCCTTTGGAAAAACTTTTTGCACAGTTTCAGGGTAAAAAATCGGGCTATACCAAAGGCCGAGACCGTTCCTTTCACTTTGGTACCAACGATCACCATATCGTCGGGATGATTTCCCACCTCGGTCCACAGATGGCCATTGCGGACGGCATCGGTTTGGCACATAAACTTTCAAAAGAAAACAAGGTCAGCTTGGTTTTTACCGGTGATGGCGCAAGTTCAGAAGGGGATTTTCACGAAGGGCTCAATGTGGCCGCAGTATGGAAACTCCCGGTAATCTTTGTCGTCGAGCACAACGGGTACGGACTTTCTACGCCAAGTGATGAACAGTTTGCTTTCAAATATTTTACTGAAAAAGGCCCGGGTTATGGTATGGAGGCTGTTCGAGTGGATGGAAACAATGTTTTGGCAGTCTATGATACTGTCAAAAAATTAGCAGAAGATATCAGGCAAAACCCAAGACCGATCCTATTGGAAGCAATTACCTTCCGGATGCGTGGACATGAAGAAGCTTCAGGAACCAAGTACGTTCCCAAGGAACTTATGGAAACATGGGCGCTCAAAGACCCGGTGGACAATTACGAGAGGTATTTGGAGGAATCAGGAGTATTGAATCCTGAAGCCAAAGAAAAAATCAACAAAAAAATCAAGGCTGCGATCAATAAAGGATTGGATATTGCCTTTGCCGAAGAAGCCATTAGCGCAGATACTACAGAGGAAATGGCGGATATCTACGCGCCATTTCAACAAGAAGTAATCACTCCAAAATCAGATCAGAAAACCGAAAAACGCTTCTTGGATGCCATCGCCGACGGCCTCCGCCAATCCATGGAAAAGTATCCAAACCTCATCCTCATGGGTCAGGACATCGGAACTTATGGTGGGGCATTTAAGATTACGGATGGTTTCAAAAACAGATTCGGCGCCGACCGTGTACGCAATACCCCGCTCTGCGAAAGTGCCATCATCGGTGCTGCCCTTGGTTTATCCATCAAAGGTTATAAGTCAATGGTGGAGATGCAGTTTGCGGATTTTGTGTCCGTGGGATTCAACCAAATCGTGAACAACTTGGCTAAAATCCATTACCGATGGGGACAAAATGCCGATGTTGTCGTCCGCATGCCAACCGGTGCCGGAGTCGCCGCAGGACCTTTCCATTCCCAATCCAACGAGGCCTGGTTTTTCCACACTCCCGGACTGAAAATCGTCTACCCCTCAAATCCATACGATGCCAAGGGATTGCTGAATGCGGCTTTTGAAGACCCAAATCCATACATGTACTTTGAGCATAAGGCACTTTACCGTTCCATCTCTGAATCCATTCCCGATGACTATTATACCGTCGAAGTTGGCAAAGCCAACTTGGTACAGGAAGGGGAGACGCTCAGTATCATCACCTACGGCATGGGTGTTCATTGGGCAAAAACAGCGGTGAAAGAATTGGGTGTTTCGGCAGACATCTTGGATTTGCGGACTTTACTTCCTTGGGACAAAGAGGCGGTGGAAAAAACGGTCAAAAAAACCGGAAAAGTAATTTTCCTTCAGGAAGATTGCCTCACAGGAGGAATAGGTTCGGAGATAGTGGCCTGGATTTCAGAAAACTGCTTTGAATTCCTTGACGCCCCTGTAATGCGGGAAGGAAGCATGGATACACCGGTTCCTTTTGCCCCAAGTCTGGAAAAGAATTTTCTGCCGGTGGGGAGGTTTAAAGAGAAATTGAGGAAGCTGATGGAGTATTGAGGGATTGAAAAATTGAAAGATTTGAAGGTTTTAATATTATTAAGTTTCAAGGTTGTGTTGTCGTGACGTCATCCTGAAACCGAGGTACAAAGTATGAAGGATCTATAAAATAAAAGAGACTCTTAGCTTCACCACCAATGACAGAAATGGAATTTCCCCCTTCGACAAGCTCAGGGATCGAAGATTCTGTGTTTGGAGGGTGAGGAGGGAAAAGCGGCTACGCCGCTTTTCCCTCCTCACCCTCTCGCGAGAACAACCTCGGTGGCCGAGCTTGCCGAGGCCGAAATAAGATAGTTTCAATGTCATTCCTTTTCTGAAAGTTTTTTTTGAAAATGTTTGAAACTCAGATTGACGAACCAAAAAGACCATTCTTACAGCTTTCATCAAAATCAATTTCACCAAGTTTTTCATTAAATTAGAATTATGAAAACCGAAGAAACCGAAAACAAAGTCAGCGAACCCTCTACAGAATATGGCAAGTATTCCTATGCGGATTACCTGACTTGGCAAATGGATGAAATGGTGGAAATCATCAAAGGAAAAGTTTTTAAATCTGCTGCAGCAGCTGCTCCTAGAAGAATTCACCAAAAAGTCTCTCTTAAGATTTCAAGTTCTCTCTATCAATTCCTTCAAGGCAAACCCTGTGAAGTATATACTGCTCCCTTTGATGTAAGGCTTCCTGTCAAGTCAAAAAGAAACGAAGATATCTTTACCGTCGTGCAGCCCGATATCTGCGTGGTCTGCGACCGCAGCAAATTGGATGATGCAGGCTGTATCGGTGCGCCGGACTTGATTATCGAGATCCTTTCCCCCGGTTCCAACCGAAAAGAACTCAAGTACAAATATGAAGTCTATGAAGAAAGTGGTGTGAAGGAATATTGGGTGATCCAACCTACCGAACAGACGCTGTTGATTTATACGCTGACTACAGGAAAATACGTCCCCTCCAGACTTTTTTCACCCGGAGATATTGTAAGTTCAGCTTGTATTGAAGGATTCAGTTTGGATTTGGAAGAGGTTTTCCAAGACTTGGATTGAAACAAATTTCTAAAACTGCATTAGGTTCTTTCCGTATTAATTCCAAAAACACTCGAATGACTCGGATAATCTTTCTAGCTATCTTCCTTTTGTCTGCATCTGTTTCCCATGCTCAATATTTCTCAACAGGTTTTCAGGCCAATCTTGGTGTACCTGTGGGTGATTTGAGGGAAATAATGGATGGATCTGTTTTTCCTGAATATACCATATCTTTTTATTACCGGTTTCCCATGAAGCCCATTGAGGTGGGATTTGGACTTGGATACGGAAAGCATGGCACAGAACTCGAAAAAAGAACCGACCTATATCCGGGATTTACCGACGAACTGAGACTGAGACGAAACAATAACCTGATGACTTTTATGGGGATATTCAGGTATAATTTTGAAAGTGAAAAGCGGATCATCCCATTTTTGGAAGCGCAGGTCGGCGCCAATTATTTCTATACCCGATATAAAATCCGAGAGTTTCAGTTTGAAGAACCGATAGAAGAAGGGATGGATTTCAGTGATTGGGTATTGGGTTACAGGTTTGGAGGTGGATTCAAAGTCCCCTTCAAAAACAGGGAAATGGGGCATTTCGAATTCAAAGTCCTGTACCACGACAGCGGGCCGGTGGATTTTCTAAGAAAACAGGATACAGAATACCTTCCCGACCAGGGCGAGGGGGAGTTTGTCTATACGCCGCAGCGGTCAGCCATTACCATGATCCAACCCGGAATAGGGTTTATTTTTACGATTGGCAACTGAAAATGCAATGGCACAGGATTTGTTTCGTTAAAATAGAATCTAAACCAACTGTATATATATCCTAAAAAACCGACGGGAAACTGCCGGTTTTTTTATTCCTTGATTTTTACTTTGTAGAAAATATTGTAATCCCGTTCTTCCTCCGGATTGGCGTTATCATTGACATAAAGGATTCCTTTTCCGTCCAAAAATTCCAATCCTCCATGAACAGGAAACTCATCAATGATCCCGATCTGCTTTCCGTCTTTGACCACAATATGGTAGTATTTCATATACTTTTTCATCGCTTCCTTGAACTCCGGCAATTGGTAATATTCTTCCGACTTGGCACGGAGTTCGGTCATAACAGATAGTGGGACTTTGGTACTGAAGGAAACAATCAGGTATTCGCCGGCAAATAGGACATTGGTAAATTTGGGATATTCAGAGTCGGGATTTTCTGCCTCTACGTCAAAGAGAGGTGCTGATTCAGGTCTGAGAGGGTGGGAAAGTTTGATATCGGCCGTCAAGACAGGTTTGCCCTCCTGAAATTCATAAATGAACACCTGATTGCCGACCAAAGGCAGCAATGCATATTTTTTCTTGGAATCATGTAGCGCCACAAAGGGAAGGTCAGGTCCTACAAACCGATTGTTCAGTCTTGGTTCCCACGACTCAGGGAAAGATTCCAGGATTTCATTCTCTTCAGTTCCAAGGTTGTAGCGATAGATGCTGCTGATTTTGGTAAAATAATCCGTCCCTAAGGTTTTGTAATCCGACTCCTCATTGGAAAAAAAATTCGGTTCTTCCCCTATCATCATGTCCTGACCGTTTTCGACATATGGGTGGAAAGTAGTCCTGTTAGAGTAGATGGCGATCGTCCACATTTCTGTCGCATTGCTGGCTATTTTTTGGATCTGATTCCCTTGCAGGTCATAGATAAAATACCCTGTAAATGCGCCTTGAGCCACAAATCGGTCTTTGTCCAAGAATTTATAGCCAAAAGCACCGTTTCCTCCGGTACCATTTGGGCCTTCTCCTTTCAGGTCAAACTTATTGAGAATTTCACCCTTCTCGTTGACCAAAAACGGATTTTGTGATTTGGAATCAAACAGGATATACATACCCGCCTCCTGTGAATAATCCTGAAGACGGAGCGGAACAAGTTCATCCACCATCAGAGAATCCACCACTTCCAATTCCAGTTGCTTGAGAGGATTATCTGCCACGGTTTCATCCTTTGAATTGCAATAAGAAAAGACGAGAAGTGAAAAAAGGAATAAAATAGAATTGGGTTTGAGATTCATAACAAGGAAGGGATTTTGGGTTTGTACAAAATGAGTATCAATATTTATTAGTGCCGGGAGGATAGATTTATATGACAGAACCTATTCAAAGTTTACAAAAAACTCTTGGCGCCTTGGCGGGAAATCAAAATTATCCTTTCTTCCTCCACAAAAACACAGGCAAAGCCACAAAGACTCCTATAATACTGAACACCAATCCGCCGATGGTGCCGATGGCTAGGGAGAACCAGAAAACTTCATTTTGCCCCTCTATGATAAATGGGATCAAGCCAAAGCAGGTGGATAGAATGGTCAGCATGATGGGAACTGCTTTACCGGCCACGGCTTTCAGAATATTCCTATTGTAAAGCCCAATGGACCGGTTGTTCAGGTCATTGACAATAAATATCGCCGCATTGACCGCCAAGCCACCGAGCATCACAAAAGCCGCATAACCTCCCTGATCAAAGTAAAAATCAAAGAGCGAGAATATCAGAAAGAGTCCTATAAATGAAAACGGAATGATAATGATGATGAAAAAAGGCTGCTTGAGGTTCTCAAAAAGAACCGCACATATAAAGAAAATCCCCACCACCAACACCAAAATCAAGCTATACTGTCTTTTTGCTTTGTTCCAATCCCAACTCCAAGTTTCCTTTTCTGCGGTATAGCCGATGGGCATATTGGCTTTCATTTCGGTCAGAACTTCGTCCAGATATTCATTGCCAAACTTGTGCGAACCCATGTACTCAAAAGCCACCAAACGGATATATTGCCGGTCCTCTTTGTGCAGGGCGTTGGTGGTGGTTTCTTTGGTAAGTGTACCAAAGTTCCTGACTTTAAAAACCTGATCTTCCCCTCCGATCAGGCTATTCTCTTCCAGGTCAAATTTCGAATAATTAGCAGATTCCTTTTCCCTGACCACTACAGCGTAGTTTTTATCCTCCAAAGCGAGGTACGCCGAAGGACCGGATGGACGGGAGACGTTGTTGAGTGCATTGATGACTTGGTATTGGTTTGCATTGCCAAGGGCCATTTTGCTTTGGTCGAGTCGGAGTACATATTCTTCGGTTTTCTGTTCATCCCAACCCAAGCGTTCGTTGGTATTCACAGTTTGGATCCTTTTGTGTCGGAGGAGCTTTTCAGCCAACAACGCCGATTGCCTTTCAAGCTCGTCGTAGTTGTAGCCTTTCAATGTCACCCTATATTGGGGGATTCCATCACCACTCGAACCTGTATAAAACCCCTGTCCTACTCCGTAAATCTGCCAACTCGCCCCCGACCAATCGGTGGACTTGACCGACAGCCGGCCTTTGAGTTGGTAAGGCAAAGCCGATTTTTCGTAAGCTTCTTTGAAAGTGATTTCGATTTGAGAGTATTGCCCCGATTGGATAAAAGTCACAAACTGATCAATGCCCTCCACCCCTTGGAGAAATTTCTCAAATTCCCGCATGATAAAATCCATCTGCTCCAAGGTATTGCCAAATGGCAACTGGGCAGTAATGTAAAGCCTTGTCTTTTCCGCTTGGCGATAGGATGATTTTTCAAAAACCCCACGCACAAACAAACGCAGCGAACCCCCAAGTGCCTTGTCCACATATGGCCGGATTTCTTCCTGATACAATGTCGAACCAACGGTTTTGTTGTACCATTCCTGACCCTCCCATTTGGCGGGAAGGAAGAAAACGGGTAACCCAAAAAGCAGCAAAAGGAATACAATGAATGTCTTTCTGTAATGGGCTATAAATCCGATACTCCTGTTGAAAACACCGAAAGCCCGGACCCTTTTTCGGAGTTGGGCAACGCTGAGTACCCTTCCCTTTTCTGCCTGATTGCCAAAAAGAAGATCATACATCGCCGGGGTGAAAACAAGTGCCACCAAAAGTGATACAGCCAACATCACAGTAACGACAATGGAAAATTCCGTGAGGTTTTTCCTGTCATCTTCAGGAAGGAAAAACACAATCAACAAAGCAACAATTGTTGTCAAAGAAGCTCCCAATAATGCTACAAACACCTTTCGGTTTTTGTGCTTGTGCATGTGGTCGATCATGATGATGGCATTGTCCACTATCAACCCAAAAGATATCGTCAGCCCAGCCAAGGAATACAAATGAATGTCCACTTTCATCAAATAGAGGATAATGGCGGTAATACTCAGGTTGACAATGATGCCCAAAAATAGGATACTGAGGTACCTGAGATTCCTATTGATCAGGAAAATGAATAAAATCAATATCAGAATGGACAATCCCGAACGCTCATAAATTTTATTCAATTCTTTTTCAAGAAACTCCGTGTCGTCATTTTCAAGCCTTACTTCAAATCCTGCCGGCAACAAAGATTTGGTGCTTTCAATGGCGGCCTTGATGTTTTTGGCAAGAAGGACTTTGTTGACCCCGTCGCGGTTGATGATGGACAGCGTGACCGAATTGTTTCCATTGATCCGGTAAAAGGAATTGGGTTCGGCTTCCTCCAAAGTCAAACTCGCCAGATCTTTCAGGTAAATCTCTTTTCCTTCTTTGGTGGTGACAAGGAGGTTTTCGAGTTGGCTGATGTCCTGCAGCGAGCGGTCAACCTGAATAAAAAGTGTCTCTCCCCTGTTATTGACGAGTGAACCAGGAAATGATCTTCCAAAAGAACCTGCAATGACAGATTCAATATCTGATTTGGAAAGTTTGAATGCCTGCAATTTTTTGATGTCATAGGTGACAAAAAGCTGCAGGTCATTTGCTCCACGGACGGTAATTTCCTCTATTTCGGCAAACCTATTGAGGGAGGATTTGATGACATCTTCAGCGATTTTTTTGATCTCAAAAGAAGCAAAAGGACCGTTGACAGAATAGGTTAAAATCGGGGTTTTAAGGTCGGACCTGCGCTCGGCAGTTTGGGTGACCAAGGGATAAGAGACCTTCTGATCCAAACCTGGATAAACTTGCCGGATGATGGAGGAGACTTCAAATTTTTTGAATTCCATATCCGTCTCTTTGTCAAAGCGCAGGGTGATTGATCCCCTGTCGTAATTGGATACAGAATTGATCTTTTTGAGATCTGCCAATTGGGAAAGAGCTCCTTCCAAAGGAGAAGTGGCCAGCTTTTCGACCAGATCCGGAGAAGACCTCGGCACCCCAAAACTCACCGTCAATACCGGTTCACGCTCCCGTGGATTCAGGTCCACAGAAAGCCTCGGCACCAGGGCAAAGCCGATGATGGCAAGAACGATGAACGATATGATGATGCGGAAGGGAGTCAATTTTTATGTTTTAGATTTGAGATGTGAGATGTGAGATTTGAGACAATAGAAACGAGAAGCGAGACTTTCAAGGGTTTAAGACAATCATAAAAAGAGTCGTTTTTTTTCTGAGTTTGTTAGAGTATTTGAAAATCTCATGAATTTTGTTTCAATAGTTATCATGAACTCAAGCTTTTTAAATTCTAAGTTCCCTATTGTTAATTCTTCATTCATAATTTTCAATTCACCAAGTCTCATGTCTCAAATCTCACTTCTCACGTCTACTTATAAACCAATAAGCCAAAGGCACGAAATACAGCGCAGTAAAGGTTCCGATGGTCAGACCGCCGATGACAGAATACACCAAAGGCCGCTGCAGGTCCGAACCCAAACCGCTTGAGAAAACCACTGGCAAAAGGGCCAATATGGTCGTAATCGAAGTCATTAGAATTGGCTTCAATCTTGTTTGCCCGGCTTCATAGATCGCCTTTTCCAAGGCTTCCACCGCAGGCAGTTGAGTACTGTACCTTTCTTTTAATCTATTGATGGTATCTATTTTCAGGATGGCATCATTGACCATAATTCCCAACATGACAACCAAGCCAATGGCTGACATGACATTGAGGGAAGTTCCGGTAAGAAAGAGGATGATAAACGCCCCCCCGATCCCCAAAGGCAAAGTAGAGATGATGATTATTGGCTGAATAAAACTTTCAAATTGTGCGGCTAGGATAAAGTAAAGGAGCAAAACTGAAATCAAAAGGATACCGACCAATTCTCTGATCCGCTCCTGATCTTTGAAGTACTGCCCAAAAAACGACACGCCAAGATTCTTATCCGCTGCCCAATTGATGATCTCGGCATTGTAGGCCGTTGGATTTTTTGAATCAAGTATCACCGATTGGAACAGACCACCCTTGTCCGCAGTGACAAATTTGTAATGGTTTTCATAATCAAAACTGATGAAATTGCTCAGTGCGTATTCATTCCCGTCTTTTCCCCGAAGGAAATTATTGTTGAGAATCTGCTCAAAATTGGTCTTGTCGGCCTTGAGTTTGATCGGGGTGATTTCCCCAAACCGCTTGATGTCGGTAATCGGATACACCCCAAAAAGCTGCTTCACCTGCTCTTGTAAGTCCCGGGGACTGATGCCATAGAGCGCAAGTTTGCCGCCATCCAACCTGAATATCACCGAAGCTTCTTTCTGTAATCCCGGTCCGCGGCTGAATTCCTGTACAGGAAATGCTGACAGCCATTCATCCATCCTGCCTTCCTCGATTGGTTTTTTGGTCGCCAGGTCTTTCCACCTCACTTCGTAAAAGGGAATGTTGGAAGCAAACAACTGATCAAAAGCATTTGGAGCATCCGAGACGGCAATTTGGGCATTGGGATAATTACCCGATACCAATTCCTGCAACTTCTGCATCTGATCGGTTTTGGCTTCTTGGGATTCAAATAGGAAATAGAGGTTGGCTTCCTGCAGGGAACTTTCCCCATCAAAAAGCAAAAACTGCCGCACCCCAAGGTCTGTCTCCGACTTCAGGTAAGCGCCTTTCATGGCTTCCAAGATGGACAAAACACGGTCTTTGTTTTGCTCCACACCGATCGGTTCGTTCCAGTCGATGGCTACGACGGCGTCAAACTTCTGTATCGGTGGCAGGCCTTCGACTTGGAGCAGGTAGCCCAATGCCAAACCTGCAGGGATCAATAGAATGAAAATCCAAAAGCTGAGTTTTTTATTGCTAAAAACCCTATTGAACAGGCTTTTATAGCCTTTTAAAATGATCTTGAAAAACCTGCTATCATCTTCTCTTTCTTCCTTTACAACTCTATTTCTAAAGAAAAAAAGATAAAGCATCGGTATAAAAATAAAGGCAACCAATAAAGAAACCCCCAAAATAGCGGAAACTGAAACCGCCTGATCCATAAACAATGCCCCTGAAACTCCACTTAAAAAAACCAATGGGATAAAAACTGCCAAAGTGGTCAGCACCGAACTGACCAAAGCTGACATCACTTCATTGACCCCCTGCACACAGGCTTCGAAAATCGGCAATCCCTCCTTCCTATTCAGGGTAATGCTATCCATGACGATGATCGCATTGTCAATCAACATCCCCAATCCCAATGCAAGGCCTGAAAGAGAAATGACATTGATCGAAATCTCAAAAAAGTAAAATACCAGAAAACTGATCAGCAATGAAGTCGGCAAAGAAATCCCGATGAAAACCGGCATCCTCCAATCCCCCATGAATAAAAATAACACTGCAAAAGCAAAAATACCCCCAAACAGCAAACTCGTCTGCAGGTTGCTGATACCGGCATTCAGCAAGACAGATTGGTCTTGAGTAAGCTCAAAATCCACTTGGTTGTAATCTGCTTTGAACAAATCTATAGCCTCATATACCTTGGGAAGAAGTTCGTTCATCTTGGCGGAAGCCTGCTTGTGCACCGTGATGACCAATCCCTCTTTTTCGCCAAAAAGGTGGTGTCCCAAAACCTCGTTCGTCTCGTATTGCACCGTGGCCACCCTAGCCAAATCTACGGTAACTCCCTTTTCGGAAGTAACGGGCAGCTTCATGATGTCGTCGGGAGAATCCACCCTTGTCGCCAACCGCAAGTAATACCTGAACTGACCGTCCTCCACACTGATGCCGGGAAGTTCTTCATTGCCAAATTGGATGGCATTGATCACATTGTCTTCCGTCATGCCAAGGGCACCGAGGGCAGCTTTATCCGTCGTGACGGTGATGATGCGCTCCTTTTTGCCATTGATATCGACCAGGGAAACCCCTTCCAACTGTTCGATCCTTTTCTTCAGGACATTTTCGGTCAACTGACTGATTTCTGTAAAGTCAAATCCAGGTTTGGGAATGACCTGCACCCGGACGACAGGAATGTCATTGGTATTGATCCGGATCACTTGGGGACGCGCAAGGTCCGAAGGAAGACTGTTGGTAAGCCGGTCGATCTTCTCATTGACGTCGATGTAGGCCAGTTCCATCTTGGTACCATAATCAAAAGTCAGTCGGATCGTGCCTGTTTCGCTTCCGGCTTTGCTTTCGACATCTTCCAGCCCATTGAGTGTCATCAGGCCTTCCCGGATCGGGGAAAGCACATTTTGCTCTATGGCCTCAGGAGAAGCATTGGGATAGTTGACCTTGATGACAATCTGTGGGACATCGATCGGAGGCAAAAGTGAAATCGGAAGCGTCCTGAACACGATGACCGAAAAGACCATCAAGGCCAAAAAAACCATCAACACAGCTATGGGTCTTGCCAATAAAAACCTTACCATAGCGCTTAGTCTTTGAGGATTTGTACAGGTGCCTGATGTGCAAGCTGCAGGTTGTTGGAAGTGATGACGGTCATGCCGGATTCAATGCCGCTGAGGATTTCGACTTCCTGTCCGTTGTCCTTGCCGACTTCGACATAGTTCCATTTGGATTCCTCTTTCTCTATGGTAAAAACCACGGGCCTGCCGGAACGGTAGACCAAAGCCTGCTTGGGTACGACGATGCTGTTGTTTTGTGGGGCGCGGATGATGGCCCGGGCGTTCATCCCCGGAAGCAATCCTTTGCCTCCGTTGATCAGGATATTGACTTGGACGAGTCCGTTTTCATCCACTTTGGGATTGATACTCCTGACCGAACCGCTGATGCCTTCCCCGCCGCCGACAGGAAGGATTTCGGCTTTTTGGCCTAGGGAAATAAGGTTGATGTCGGATTCCAGGACTTTCACTTTGAGTTCGAGCGCAGCCGTATTGATGACTTCGAGCATTTCGTCGCCTGACTTGACGAGGCTTCCACGCTTGGACTTCAGGTCAGCAATGCGACCCGAAATCGGGGATTTGATCACCGTCTTGTCCAGGTCAATCTGTGCTTCCTTGACGGCGATTTCAGCAGAAAAAAGCCCGCTCTTGGCCTTAAGCTGCTCCTGTACCTGCGCAATCCTGTCGGCATCGCCGCTGTTCATGATGCTTTCGAAGCTCAGGATTTCGGACTGGAAGTTAGCCTTGGCATTTTTGAGTTCGATATTGGCTTTTTCAAGGGTCAGCAGACTCTCGGTCTGATCGAGGCGGGCGAGGATTTTGCCTTTTTCGACAAAGTCACCTTCCTTCACGGTAAGTTCTATGAGGTATCCCGGCCGCTCGGCGATGATTTTGACCTGCTCTGCGGCTTCGATTTTGCCGGAGGCATTGATCAGGTAATCAAAGGTCCGCTTCTCGGCTTTGGCTATCCGGACAGGAGTAGCAGCCACTTCACCGCGGAAAGCCTCCAATGGCTGATCCTGACTTTCGGCTTTTTCTTCCTTGCAGGAAACGCACACTATCAAGACAAGGGCAAATAAAAATACAGGAACACGACGCATATTACTTGTGGTTATTGAATAGGATTACAATAAACTAAGTTATTAAACAAATTCAAAAGGGATGATGTTAAAAAGTTTGAAAAACTACATTTGGATTAATTGAAAAAGCTTATTGAAAAATTTTATGAATTTGGTTTAGATTAAATGTATTCTTAAAAAATTGATTGTACGAAACACTTAAATCGAAACTTCCACCTTCTCAGCAAGGTCGATCTCAAATCCTATCATACACAGGTCCATTTTGTCAAATAGGATCGGTTCTTCATAGATCCTCAGCCTGATATCTTCCGGCTTGTTGCCCTGATAATGACTCATCAATAAGTTCACGGTGGCCTGATCAGGTACTTCGATTTTTACTTTGGCAAGGCCATCTTTGACCATGTCGATTTCTGTGGCGGCGGCGCGAGATAAGTCGATGATTCTTTTGGAATTTTGTGGAAGGCGGTCATTAACCCTTACCCAAACCACTTTGTCGTTTTTGAGGTTGGTCACCTTCAGCATGGTGCCAAAGGGAAGGTTTTTGTGGGCAGCAGTCATTCGCTCCATATCAAAAATCTCTCCGCTTGCGGTCTTTCTTAAGTGGAATTTGCGACCATAATAACTTGCGACGCCTTCCTGAATCTTCAGCGAATCGCCTACATCAGCCTTAGGACCGCCTGCCAAAAGCGGCATCGGACCCATCAGCATCAGCAAAACGAATAGGATGTTTTTCATTTTCATTAGCTCGCATTTTACAATTAATGTGCCAATTGTCGTCAAAGACATAATTTCCATTTGGAATGGAAAAACTAAGCGTCTATTTTTATCAAAAATAGAAAGGCTAATTTAGCATAAATTTTCAAAATGCCTAAGCCCACAAATTTCTAAAAAAAACCGATTTGAACATGATCAAAATACTCCATACAGCGGATTGGCATTTGGGAAAAAGACTCCAGGAATTTTCCAGATTGGAAGAGCAAAAGCTCGTCTTGGAAGAAATCATCCAGATCGCCGACCGGGAAGAAGTGGATTTGGTCCTGCTTGCAGGAGATATTTTTGACACGTTCAATCCCAACCATGAGGCTGTGGAGCTCCTTTACAAAACCCTCAAAAAACTCTCCAAAGACGGCCAAAGACCTGTTATCGCCATCTCCGGCAACCATGACAGTACGCAGTTTGTCGAAGCACCGGATCCATTGGCGAGAGAAATGGGCATCTTTTTCTACAGCAGGTACGACAGTGTCATTCCCGTAGGAAAATTAGACAATGGCATCGAAGTTACCCGAAGCGAATCAGGTTTTGTAGAAATCCTTCTCCCAAAATACAGTTTCCCCATCAGGGTTATCCTTGCTCCCTATGCCAATGAAGTGCTTCTCAAAACCTACTTGGGAGAGGGAGACAGGGAAGCGGAGTTTAGGGAAGTTTTGGCCAATAAATGGGGAAAAATTGCAGACAATTACTGCGATGACAAAGGAGTAAATCTCTTTATGGGTCATTTCTTTTTTATGAAAGAATGTGGTCCTGTCGAACCCGAACCGGAATCCGAGCGGCCCATCCTCCATGTCGGTGGCACGCAGGCGCTTTTTACCCACAATATCCCAAACCAGATCCAATATGCCGCTTTGGGCCATCTGCACCGCTACCATGCCGTGGGCAAAAATCCCTTTCCGGTGGTCTATTCAAGTTCTCCCCTCGCCTACTCCTTCAGCGAAGCCGACCAACAAAAACAGGTCATTATCATTGAAGCTGAACCGGGAACAGCCGTCAGTTACAAGGCTGTGGGTTTGGAAAAAGGAAGGCCGCTGTACAGAAAAACCTTTGATGATCTTGCTGCGACGCTGCAATGGTTAGAGCAAAACCCTTATTGTTTTGTTGAAATTACCTTTGTTACAGAGCATTCCATAGATGCCGCTACCCGCAAAGCCATCATGAAGGCCCACGACGGGATTGTCAGCCTGATTCCCCAAATCAAAAATCCCAAAGGACAGGAAAGCCTCAGCCTGAAAGTCGAAGACCTCGGAAAGGACATGGTCACGCTCTTTAACATGTATTACAAAAGTGAAAAAGGTCAGGAACCCAATCTGGAACTGATCGGGATTTTTAAAGAAGTCATCAGCCAAGAATAGTCCAACCCACCAAGGGTTCAGAACCCTTGGAGGATTTTATAAACCAACCAAAAACGCCCATGATCCCGGTAAAACTCGAAATAGAAGGCCTTTATTCCTACAAAGAGAAACAGACAGTAGAGTTTGAACAACTCACCGGAGCGGGTCTTTTTGGGATCTTTGGTGCTGTGGGAAGCGGGAAATCTTCCATTTTGGAAGCCATTCTCTTGGCGTTGTATGGCAGCACCGAGCGGCTTTCTGACCGGGGAGAAAAGAACAGCATGCTCAACCTACAGAGCGAAACACTGTTGATCAATTTTGAATTCCGATCAGGGAAAAACAATTCCAAAAACTACCTTGCCCGCTATGCTGCCAAAAGAAATCCCAAAAACTTTGAAGAGATCCGGCCGGCCGAGCATACATTTTATGAAAAAGACGGTGAAAACCTGATTCCGATTACCCAAGCCGGGGAAGAAATCGTCGGGATGAAAAAAGAGCATTTCAAGCAGACTGTCATCATTCCTCAGGGCAAATTCAGGGAATTCATCGACCTGACTCCCGGACCGAGGGCTGAGATGATGAAGGAGCTTTTTGGTTTGGAAAGATTCGATCTTTCCCAAAAAACCGGAAGCCTGCTCAAAGCCGTCAGAGAAGAAAAAATCAGGTTGGAAACCCAACTTTTGGCTTTGGCTGAATATTCTCCCGAGGCATTGAAGGACAAAGAAAATCTGCGCTCTGAAAAAACCATTTTACTCGAAATGGAAGAAAAAACCTTCCAGACCTTAGAAGCCGAATCTAAAAAACGGGAAGCACTCCAAGCTAAAAACCTGCAATTGATAGAACGACAGAAGGAATGGAATAATCTGGAAATCCAAAGACCTGAAATAGAGACCAAAAAAGCCATTTGGAAGGATTTTCTCAAAGCCAAAACTTACCTGAAGCCTGTTTGGGAACAAACCAAAGAAGCCAAAATCGAATTGGAAAAATACCGGGTCAGCGTCATAAACTGCTCGGATTTCAAAAAAAGGTATGAAACAGAAGTAGCTGATCTGGTAAAACAGGAAGCAGAACTCAAAATAAAAGCGGACGACCGCCCAAATAGAGAAGCGAAAATCCGTGACCTCAAAAAGGTGATCGAAATCCAAGGACTATTGACGGGTTTGAAGGATGCCGAAAAACAGGTGGAAACACTCAGCCCGAATATCGAAAGCCTTAAAAAATCCCAAAAGGAAATCGAAAATGCGATCAAAGAAAAAGAATTCAAAATCGAAGGCATACAAGTTCCGAATACAGACGAAATCTCAAACCTGAAAAGCGCCACAAAAGATTGGACCAACCTGGAAAACCAATTGGCAAAGTTGACAGAAGACTTCAATTTGCTCAGGCAGACGGCAACAAACTTGGATACAGCCATTTTAGAGATCAAAAAACAGATTCCATCAGGGTTTGACAGCTTTGGAAGTTGGATTGAAAACCAAAAAAAGCAAATCCAAAACCTTGAAACCGATAAGGAGAAACTACTCAGCAAAAAAGGGCTTGCCGCCCATGTCCATCTTTTGCAGGACGGGGAAGCATGTCCGCTTTGCGGTGCCACCGAGCATCCTGACCCGATCACAGCAAGTCAGGAAGAAAGTGAATGGAATGGGATTTCCAGTCAAATAGAAGAGGCAAAAGCGCTTATGGAAAAAACCGTAAACCTATCACAAAAGCTCTCCGAGCAACAAATCCGTCAGGAAAATCACCGGCAAAACATTGGAGCCAAGGAAAAAGAACTTGCCGACTCCAAGCTACAATTGACTTCCCTAACGGACAGTCTGAAGTCAAAAAACATCCTTTCCAAAGAGATTCTGTCCAAGTTGATCGGAGATACCGATTTGGCTTTGAAGCACAAAGACCAACTCGCACAGGAAGTCAAAGATTTGAGAAAAAGCCAAGAGGAAGGGAAACTCCTTTTGGAAAAAGAAGAACAGCAACTCCGCGCCGCCGAACAAAAGCAGGTGGCCTTGCACAGTACCGTTGCCGCCAAAAAGGACGAAATCAAAGACCCGATATTCACCAAACCGTTTTTTGAAAAATCTACTGATTACATAGAAAATACCATTTTTACAGTAGAAAAGGACATCGAAAAAACAATCCAAGACCTGGACGGCAAGCGGAAAGTCCTTCAGGAAACCCGGGCGAAGCAATCCACCAACCTGGCAAATCTCAAGAATTTTGAAGATTTGGTAGAGAAGACCATTGTCAAAATTGTCGAGTTGGAAAGCCAATATGAAGCCCTGAAAAAGACACATGGATTTGAAAGTGAATCCGATCTTCAGGCCTTGTATCACCATTCCTTGGATGCCGACAAAACCGATGCGGAGATCCGCCAATATGAAGACCGGAGATTGCTAGTCCAAAATAATCTGGACAAACTCAAAGCGGAAGACGGTGTCTTGGACTTCAACCAAGATGTATTTGAGCGCCTTTTGGGGGATTTGAAGGAGAAAAAATCAGGCTTGGAAGGATTCAGAAAAGAACTGACTTTATTGATTCAGGACATCGAAGACAGCAAAACCAAGCTGAACAGAAAACAAGAATTGGCAAAAGAATTCAGCATTTTGGAAAACAGGGAATCCAACCTGAGGGAATTGGACAACCTGTTCCGGGGCAGCGGATTTGTCAAGTATGTGAGTACGATTTACCTCAAAGAACTCTGCAATACCGCCAACCTGCGGTTTATGAAGCTCACCAAAAACAGCCTCAGCTTGGAGATCGACGACAACAACACATTTTGGGTGGTCGATTACCTCAATGGAGGCAAGAAGCGATTACTCAAGACCCTTTCCGGAGGGCAGACTTTTCAGGCTTCATTATGTCTTGCTTTGGCTTTGGCAGAAAAAGTCAAATCACTCAATCAGGCCGATCAGAGTTTCTTTTTCTTGGATGAAGGTTTTGGGGCTTTGGATAGAAATGCCCTGCGTGTAGTATTCGAAACACTCAAGTCACTCCGACACGAAAACCGGATAGTCGGTATCATTTCCCATGTGGAAGAACTCCAACAGGAAATCGGCGTCTATGCCAAGATTGAACTCGATCCCGAAAAAGGAAGTCAGGTGGGGTATTCTTTTTGAGATTTGAGACGTGAGACGTGAGACGAGAATTGTGAGACATGAGATTTGAGATTTGAGACGTGAGACAAGATTCCCCATTGGTTCAAGTCTTCAGACTTGGACCCCCATTGGTTCAAGTCTCCAGACTTGGACCGCTGAAACTCGTTGGTTCAAGTCTCCAGACTTGGACCACAAGAATGCAGTCTCCTGACTGCTACGTCCTATTGGTTCAAGTCTCCAGACATGGACCGTCAAAATGCAATCTCCAGACTGCTAAGGCTGATGTTTGTACTTACTTAGGTTCTTTATTCAGCCGATGTTTGTGTCTTCACAAACATCTTAAAAATAATTTACTCAACCTATTGAGTAATTTTACTCAGTATATTGAGTAAAAAATTAAAATACCTCCATATCCATTGATATTCAATTAATTACAATTTAATTATTAAGCAATAAAATGGAGTATTTAAGCATACCAATTGGTTCAGGTCTCCTGACTAGGACCACCAAAATGCAGTCTTCTGACTGTTTCCTCCGCATCACTGCGTGAGGTATATTTTTTAACCGCAAAGGACTCAAAGGTTTCGCAAAGGTCAAAAAAGCGGATTAATGATTTTTTACCACTGAGGTCACTGAAGAAATGATTATGGAGAAAAGACCCCAACGGGGTCCAACCTTGAATAGCCCCGGGTAGAACCCGGGGGTAATTTCACAACAAAACCCGGCCAACCCTGAAGGGGTTGAACCATCCATCTTCCAGAATTTTATAGTAAAAAAACAAAAAAGGCAACCTGTGAGAGTTGCCTTTATTATGCATACAAATCCAAAACATCCATCTGAAGGAATTCTTGCCAAGGAATGCCATCCGCACCAATGAGCAGGGTTTTTTCGGGTTTGAATTGTTTGGCGAAGGCGTTCATTCCCGAAAGAGTACCGGTTTTGGAGGACTTTACTTCCAAGGCAATCACCCGCTTTTTGTATTCCAACACAAAATCCACTTCTTCATTTCCTTCCCGCCAATAGTAGACATTTAGCTTTTTATCCTTGAAGGACTGATTGATGAGATGCGCACCAACTGCAGATTCAACCCATCGTCCCCAAGCTTTGGGATCTGCCAACAAGGTATCCATACTTTCATTGGAAATACCGGACATGATGGCCGTATTATGGACCATAAACTTAGGACTGGAAGACCGTTTCCTGACCATATTGGGACTGTATTTTTCCAATCCTCCCAAAAGCCCGGCATCGTTTAATAGATTCAGGTAATTGGCCAAAGTGGTGGTATTGCCGGCATCGGCAAGCTGCCCCATGATCTTGGTGTAGCTCAGCACCTGACCGGAATACACCGAACCCAACTCAAACAAGCGCTTCATCAGCGCCGGCTTATCTACACGGGTCAGCATAAGGATGTCCTTTGAAATACTGGTTTCCAAGAGGGAATCCCGGATATAGTTCTTCCATCGGTCCTCGTCATCCTTTAAGGCGATAGCACCCGGATAGCCTCCAAACCAGATAAATTCTTCTGCTGTCAGGCCGAAAGCATCCTTCATTTCTTTATAGGACCAATGTCCAAGGTAAGTCGCTTCAAACCTTCCCGCCAGAGATTCTGTCAACCCCTGCTGGAGCATCAGCCTAGATGAACCCAACAAAACTACCCGAATATCTTTTTCTTCGGCAGTATCCCTGTCCCACTCGGCCTTGATCTGCTCGGACCAGTTGTCGATCTTCTGCACCTCATCGATGACCAAAAGAAAAGGCTTTTCGGGCTGCTGCTGTTGACGGATCCGGGCATTTTCCCACTGTTGGGAAATCCACACACCATCTCCGGCCGGCACTGCATCCGCGGCTATCATGACACTTGGATAATCCAACTCCGCCATAATCTGTCTTACCAAGGTGGTTTTTCCTATTTGCCTTGGGCCATAGATGACTTGGATAAACCTTCTTGGTTCATCTTTTAGCCGCTTCAGTAAACCTACTTTTTCAATTCTTTGGTATGCCATAATTATTTTACTCAATATACTGAGTAAATTTACTCATTACATTGAGTAATTTCAAATTTTTCTCACATTTTATTTATTATCAACACATTACAAAAATATAATAAGAAAAAATTCAGCTCTTTAATGAAAGAAAGTAAGACTAAAAGGACAAAAAAATCCTTCCCTTACCATTCATAATAAAACAATAACTTCCAAATAATATACTCCTCGCATGATTGGCTTAATTTCATAACTTGAAAAATAAACATCCAATACACCCATGAAAAAATACATACTACTCATCGGACTCTCTTTGTTGAGTTTGTCTGGATATGGCCAAAATACAGTCACCGGCTATGTGTATGAGGATCTCAATGCAAACGGAAAGAAAGATAGACGTGAAAAAGGGCTTCCAAATGTATCCGTATCCAATGGGATAGAAGTAGTCAAAACAGATGACAAGGGTCAATATGTACTTCCGATCCAGGAAGATCAGACCATATTTGTGATCAAGCCGTCAGATTACGCCCTGCCAAAAAACGAAAACAACCTTCCAAAGTTCTTTTACAGCCATAAGCCAAAAGGTTCTCCCACCAACCTGAAATATGCAGGCCTCAGTCCGACAGGAGCATTGCCCAAATCGGTGGATTTTGGACTTTTGCCATCCACGTCCGAAAGCAACTTTACCGCTTTGGTATTCGGTGACCCGCAGCCGTACAATATGACGGAGTTGGGATATTTTGAAAAAGGGGTGGTCGATGAAGTCGCGGGCATTCAGGGAATACGCTTTGGGATATCGGTGGGCGACATCGCAGGAGATGACCTGTCCTTGTACCCGGCCTATGCGAAGACAATCGGAAAAGTCAGCGTGCCTTGGTTTTCGGTTATGGGAAATCACGACATGAATCAGGACGCAACAAAAGACGAGTTGACTGATGAGACTTTTGAGTCCTTTTTTGGCCCCGCCACCTATGCTTTCAATGAAGGTGATGTCCACTTTGTGGTGTTGGAAAATATCCTCTATCCGGATCCAAGAGACGGACAGGGATATTGGGGAGGATTGAGGGCTGATCAGTTACAGTTTATCGAAAACAACCTCAAATTAGTCCCAAAAGACAAATTGGTCGTGGTATTCATGCACATCCCGTTGTTTGAAGAGGGAGAAAGCTACAGGGATGAAGACAGGGAAAAGCTACTCGAACTGCTTTCAGATTTCCCCAATACCGTATCACTTTCTGCGCATACGCACTATCAGAAGCAGACTTTCTTCGGAAAAGAAGCCGGGTATAACCAAAGCAAAGCCCATCACCATTATAACATCGGTACCCCTTCGGGAGATTGGTACAGCGGAAGGATGAGAGAAAGCGGCGTGCCCGAATCCACCATGCGTGACGGTTCGCCAAACGGTTATGTATTCATGGATTTTGAAGGCAACCAATACAAAGCGAGGTACAAAGCCGCCGGAAAACCCGACATCTATCAGATGGAAATCTTTGCTCCAAAAGTATTGGAGAAAGGAAAAAGAACCTCCACGGGAATTATTGTCAACTTCTTTATGGGCACTGCCAATGATGAGGTCCGCTACAGGATCGACAATGGCGAATGGAGAAAAATGGCCAACCTTACAGATTACGACCCTTCTTATTTGCTCAAAATCTTCGAATGGGAAACCACCGAAACACTCCTTGACGGAAGAAGACCTTCCAATGCCGCGCGCACGGACCACCTGTGGAGAGCCGGCATCCCTGTCAATCTTGAAGTCGGTGTCCATACCATCGAGGTCGAGGCCACGGACATGTTTGGCCAAAAACATACCGGAACCAAAACGTTTAGGATTGAGCAGTAATTGATCTCTAATCCATAAATCAATCTGATATTAATTGAAATTGGATATTGATGGATACTGGATATTAATAGATATTATGAGGTGAATTCTAAGTTTGATACTGGAAGACATTGTCAATAATGATCTCAGATAAATGAAAATCACCAAAAACACCTCAATCCAATTTGGGGTGTTTTTTTATATATGACCGCTTACTTGCAGGAGACCATTTATGATTTGGTTTGGAGTTCAAAATCAGCAGCTATGGACCATGGACTGATTGCTATGGACGATTTGAACATGCCTGATTTTTGCTTCTTGTCCGGAAGGATGCTACAGGAAATTGTCACAGTATTTTTGGATTTCTGGCAAACCTTCATTTTTCTTCCTTTTTGGTATTGAAAATATGTTTAAATTATAAACATTAAAATGTTTATAAAATTGACATATTATGGAGAGAAAGAGGAGCATTGTCCACATGGATCTGGATTCATTTTTTGTATCTGTGGAGCGGCTGTATGACAGCAGGCTGAATGGAAAACCCATTCTCATCGGCGGTTCGGGAGACCGGGGGGTCGTGGCTTCCTGCAGCTATGAAGCGAGGAAATTTGGCGTGCACTCCGCCATGCCTATGCGCACGGCGCGGCAGCTTTGTCCGGAGGCGCTGATCATCCGTGGGGATTTTGAGAAGTACAGTCAAAAATCCCACGAGATTACCGAGATCATCCGGGAGGATGTGCCGCTGTTTGAAAAGTCCTCCATCGATGAATTTTATATCGATTACACAGGTATGGACAGATTTTTTGGTTGCTTCAAGATGGCGCATGAACTCCGCCAAAGGATCATCAAAGAAAGCGGTCTGCCGATTTCCTTGGGGCTTTCGGAAAACAAAACTGTCTCCAAAGTAGCCACCGGAGAAGCCAAACCCAACAATGAAAAGGAAATCCCCTATGGGATGGAAAAACCCTTTCTCGCTCCCCTATCCGTCCGCAAGATTCCCATGATCGGGGAAAAAACTTCGCACACCTTATACAATATGGGCGTCAAAAAGGTACAGACCCTACAGGTCATGCCCGCCGAACTGCTGGAAGCTACTTTTGGGAAAAACGGCACCATGATCTGGGAAAAAGCCAACGGCATAGACCGCTCCCTTGTGACACCCTATTCCGAAGCGAAGTCCATTTCGACCGAAAACACCTTCGAGCAGGACACCATCGATGTCAAGATGCTCGAAGCCAACCTGATCGCCATGACGGAGCAGATCTCCACCAAACTGCGCCAAAAGCAACAGCTTACAGCCTGCGTGAGCGTGAAGATCCGCTATTCGGATTTTGACACACACACCGTGCAGCAGCGCGTGCCTTACACTTCTGCGGACCATACGCTGATCCCGATCGTGAAGGAATTGTTCAAAAAACTGTACAACCGCCGTATGCTGATCCGTCTGATCGGGGTGCGCTTCAGCCACCTTGTCCATGGCAATTACCAGATCAACCTCTTTGAAGATACGCAGGAGCAGATCCGGCTTTACCAGGCCCTCGACCGGCTCAATACCAGGTATGGCGACAAAACCGTCTGCCGTGCCATCGGCATGTCAATAGGCAGGAGACGGTTTAACCCTTTTAATGGAGTGGCGATGTGAGGGAGAAAAGGGGAAAGTATTTCACTTAAAAAACTATATCCTAAATGCCGCCCTCATCAGACGCTGCTCATTTCGGGGAATACCTATTTCATTGGCCACTTTCTCCCAATTGACAACTGCTGATTTTACTTCTTCAACAATTAATTCCATTTCTTTTTCGCTGATCCTAAAAAACATCCCCACGGATTTGGCCAATCCCAAATCCAAGACATTATTGTCCATATCGATGTTCAGCGACAAACGTTCCTTTTCTATAGAAGGGTTAAGGTCAAAAGCGGGAGATAATCGCCATCCTTTAAAGGTAAGCACAAAGCCATGATTACGAAGATGGTCATCTGTATTCGAGACCATAATATTGAAAACAATTCTTCTCCAAAGTTCCATGGAATCTCGTTCAATATCGCTTCCTGAAAACTGGATAAATTCCAAAATATCCAGGTATGAAGGTATATCATCTCTGATACTTTCTTCACTTTTCCCGGTCATTGTCATTGCTGAGGCAAAATGAATCCGCTCTTCCCCAGACCTGTCAAACCGCTTTGTGAAAAAAGTATGGTATTTACCTGAAACATGCTCCAACCTGCATGGTGACATTTCAATTCCAGCTTCTACAGCCAAGCGGTAGGTAAGGTATTCCCATGCCGCTTTATCAAAAGCATCATTTCGGGAAGGGAATTTGGCTATCCAAAGCGCCCCGTTTTCATCCCTGATGTTTGCTTTTGGTCTTGCCCCTCCCAATGAAGATCCAGGGGCCATCAACATAGAGAGCCATTTGTCGACCTCATCGGTATCAACATTTGATTCTAATAGATTTGCTCCATATTGCAAATCCCTGATTTGGGCCCAAGGTGGAACAGAAAAAAGAGATTCATTTTCCAAAAAAGGTCCTCCCGGATCGAGTTTGAACCTGAGTGCACCCATCCTCGTGTAGTCATTGACTCCCAACAAATAATCTATATCGTACAATATCTTGGGTGGGGTGCTTTCATTTTGTGCTAGTAAAAGGGCTCTTCTTTTCATTAAAGTCCTTCCCCAATTGTCAGGCATTGAATCCAAAAATATTCCAAAATTTTCTTTATCTTTTGGATATTGAGTCCCACTATACAAAGAAATATCCGGATCGAGCAACCATTGCTCTTGGGAAGAAATCCAGGCAGGATCATAAGAAAAACCAAATGCCTTCCTTCCTTTTGCTTGCTGTGCTGTCAACACCCCCAAACACCTTGGCACGGGCATTCCTTGCCAATGTGCATAGACCCAAATATCAGTTTTAGCCAGTGAACTCATGATTTACCAATCAATGCCAGATCCTGAAGCTTTCTCCCAAATTCATCATCGGCGGCAAGTTTTAAAAAATCCTCTTCCAAATTTAAAACCCGGAGAACATTAAAGTATGACCCTAATGCTACACTGGGATTTCCCTTTTCTATTTGATACAAAGTGGTTCTATTGATCCCTGCTCTTTCTGATACCTGAACGGTACTAAACCTCCTCCTCTTTCTTGCGAGTTTGATGTTTTCACCCATTTGCTCCAGTATTTTCTGAAACCTTGGCAGAAGAATCGCTTTCTTAGATTTCATTATATGTTGTTTAATATCCACAAAATAAATATTTATGTTGATAATAAACAACATAAATATTTATTTCCATACTCACTTACGAATATTTTGGCTTAAAAATATCCAGGTTTGGTGAAAACAATTCCCTCAAACAGTATGCCGTGCCATCGGCATGTCAGTAGGCAGGAGGCGGTTTAACCCTTTTAATGGAGTGGCGATGTGAGGGATTATTCTACTTCTGAGCAGTTAAATGTTATCTAAAAAGTAATTTCTTATGGATGAGGAATGCTTTGAAACTTTGATTCCTTGTGAAGCTTTTCCAACCTAACCGAAAATAAACATGTAATTCTTCGATCGTAACCGAAAAATTACATGTTTAAAAGTGGATTAGGCCCAAATTGGATGAATTGATCCTGATCATTTCCATTTGAAAAAGTCAGGATTTCAATTTCCCTTATTTAACTTCCTCCGGCTTTTCTCGATAAACCCTCACGTAATCCACTTCCATTCTTTGGGGCCAAATATCAGCGGCAACCCCCTTGCTGCCTCCCCAATTTCCACCGACGGCAATATTCATGATCAGGTGAAATGGCATATCAAATGGCCATTCGGCGGTATTCTTTTCTGTATTCACAAAAGTGTGATAAAGCTCTCCGTCGATATAAAAATCTATTTTCTTTTCCTGCCAATCGATGGCATAGGTATGAAATTCCTCGGAACAGGTAAGCACTGATTTGGTCGCTCCCATTTGAGTTCCGATCGTATGGTTGAATGCTTCAGTATGGACCGTCCCGTGGACTATGCCCTGATCATAACCAACATGCTCCATGATGTCGATTTCGCCGCTTTTGGGCCATCCCCCATATTTGTTTTCTTCGGGAAGCATCCATATAGCAGGCCATGTTCCCAAGCCAGAAGGAAGCTTTGCTTTTATCTCAATGTAGCCATACTGCCACGCTGCATTCCCTTTGGTGACCAATCTGGCTGAGGTATACCCCTTGGAAAAGGTACTGTCCTGATGGGCTTCTATAATGAGGCTCCCTTTTTCAACCCTTGCGTTTGCAAGAGTTTCTTTGGTGTAGTATTGCAATTCATTGTTGCCCCAACCGTGATCGCCGACATCATAGCTCCATTTTCCGGGGTCAGGGAGACCATCGATGTCAAATTCATCCGACCAAACGAGATTTTGTTCCTGATCATTTCCTCCACAAGCCAATAAGAGGAGTAACGGAATTGTTTTTGCAATATTTTTCATAATAAATATCTAATATTTTATATTTGGAATAGTATTTGTTTTATTTATTGTGAATTTTATATTAAACTAAAACCAAAACGACCATGTCACTAGACTTAAAGATCAAAGGAAACTGGAATGAGCTGAAAGGTAAATTAAAAGAAAAATACGGGGAACTCACAGATGATGACCTTGTTTATGCAGAAGGTCAGGAAGATCAATTACTCGGTAGGCTGCAAAAGAAAACCGGAGCTGCAAAAGATGAACTTACCAAATTCCTTTTTGGAAAAGATTGAAAATACCAAATCCAATAAGAGAGCGGCATATGCCGCTCTTTTTTTTTGCTCCCTACTTTAATTTGTATCCCGGAAGAATGGTATTTCATTTTTTATAAATTTGTTGGATACATAAACCCAAATACAAATGGCTTACTACCACAGATTAGGGAATATTCCCCCAAAAAGACATACTCAATTCAGACAGCCTGACGGAAGCCTCTACAAAGAAGAACTTGTAAGCTCCAAAGGATTTTCCGGCATCTGCTCCAATCTTTACCATATTTACAATCCCAACGATGTCAAATCTATAGGCAAGCCAAGCCCATTTTCTTGGGAACCTGCCAAAGCACATGGGTTGCAACAGACACATCTCAAAACTTCCGGGGTGGGCATCACCGGCAAAGACTATCTTTCCGCACGCAAAATGCTCATGATGAACAATGACGTCATGATGGGTATCTGCACACCTGAAGAGCGGAAAATGGACTTTTTCTTCAAAAATGCAGATGGGGACGAACTGATCTACGTCCATGACGGCGAAGGAGTGATGTATTCACAATTTGGGAAATTGGAAGTGCGGCAAGGGGATTATATTGTGATTCCGAGGACTACGATTTACAGGTTTGAATGGAAAGAAGAAGGTCCACTGCGACTATTGGTGATAGAATCTCATGGCCCGATCGAAACAGTCAAAAGATATCGAAATGAGGTCGGGCAATTGTTGGAACATTCTCCCTACTGCGAAAGGGATATCCGCACGCCAAGTGAATTGATCATCGATTCAGAAAAGAGTGATTACCTTGTCCAGATCAAAAAAGGGGGAATGCTCCATCCCTATACTTACGGGCACAGTCCATTGGACATCGTCGGATGGGATGGTTACCTGTATCCTTACGCCCTTTCGATCCATGATTTTGAACCGATCACGGGTAGAATTCATCAGCCGCCTCCGGTACATCAGACTTTTCAGGCTTGGGGATTTGTGATTTGTTCTTTTGTGCCAAGGCTGTTTGATTACCATCCATTGGCCATTCCTGCCCCATACAACCATAGCAATATCGACTCAGATGAAGTGCTATATTATGCTGAGGGAGAATTTATGAGCAGAAAAGGAATTGACCGGGGATCTTTCACCATCCATATGGGCGGACTTCCGCATGGCCCGCATCCGGGAACTGTCGAAAAATCCATCGGAGCAAAATCCACGGAAGAGATCGCCGTGATGCTTGACACCTTCAAACCTTTGCAAGTGACGACCCAAGGTCTTGAATTTGTCGATCCCAATTATCCGATGTCCTGGAAGGAGTAGGTGATTGGTTATTTGGTTAATGGTTATTGGTTATTTGGTTATTTGAGCAGGTTTTGAAATCAAAACAGCTTCCCGTTTTTGGAGGGGAAGCTGTTCTTTTTTTTTTGAAAATGATTAACTCTAAATATCTTAGTTATGGATTTACACTTTCTTTCCTTAACCATTTAAAACTCGGAGTGAGGTTCAATTGAAGTGGCTATGGACTGTCGACTGTGGTCTATGGACAGATATTATCCAAATGTCCAGTATCTGTTAGATCCGAATCATTTCTTATCCACAATCTCCAATATCGGTTGACCCGTGGCTCCATTCGGCAATCGGATATCAAGCATCATAGAAAGTGTCGGAGCAATGTCGGTGACGGTAGTGTACCTTGAACTTTCACCTTGTGGAACATTCCATCCCATAAATACAATAGGCACATGGGTGTCGTAAGTATAGCCTGTCCCGTGGGTGGTGCCTTTTTTCCAAAAACTGCTGATCCAAGCGGGTTCCAATAGTAAGAGAAGGTCTCCGGATGCTTTATGATTGAATCCCATCTGGAGAAGGTTTTTGTGACCGGTCACGTAATCCATTCTTTTCATGTCAGTAGCTGTGTACACTTCCTTGATTCCATCGTACCGATTTAAGAGAAATTCTCCCAATTCACGTTGGATTTTCTCTATTGCAACTCCTTTTTCCTTGGCCAATGCATGGTTGAGAAAAACCTGCTCATTGGAAAAATTGGAAATCCAATCACCTTCCCCATAATTGATGATGCAGAAACCCTTCATTTGGGTAAGAACCTGTCTGGTATTGAAGAGGCCTGCAGGTACTTTCTCACTATTCATATACTCTACAATATCTGCAACAGCATGGTCGGCTGTGAGAAATACCACGTATTCATCTTTTCCATATTCTTTGTCCAAATAATTAAAAAACTTTTCAAGGTCTTTGTCCAACCGAAGGTAATTATCTTCCAACTCGATAGAACTTGGACCAAATCTATGTCCAATGTAATCCGGGGATGAAAAACTGATGGCCAACAGATCTGTTTCTCCCCTTTTTCCTAATTTCTCTCCCTCTATGGCAGCATATGCCATATCCAAAGTCAAGGTATTCCCAAAAGGAGTATTCGCCACCAAACCCAGACCCTCATTATTGGCCATCAGAGCGGGAAGGTCGTAAGGGAATGCTGTCGAATCCATCCCGATAAACGGTGCTTCAAATTCATTGTGATCGGAAATGCTCTGGATGTAAGTATCAATAGGGAAAAGTGGCTCCCATTTTGTTGAAAGGTATTTTTCAGCCAGTTTCTTATCATTGAATTTTTGTACCCAAGCGGGTAATGAGTCATAATAATAGGTTGAAGTCATGAAATTGCCGGTAATGTTGTCAAACCAATATGCATCTCCTAAATGACCTGCAGGAAGGGAGGCTCCTCTGTCTTTGATGGCAATACCTACAACTTTTGACCTTTTGTTTGATGCAAATCTCATTTCATCCGAGATTGTGGTTGAATACATATTCCGCGGGGAGATTTTCCCGTTTTTAATATCTCCTCCGACGGCACTGACTGTACTGTCTTCAGCACAATACATCGTCCTGCCAAGGCTTCGCACATACCATTCATTGGCAATGATGCCGTGTATGGCAGGTGTTGTTCCGGTGTAGACAGATGCATGGCCCGGACCAGTAAAGGTTGGAATGTAGTTGTAATGGGCATTTTTCATCATGAAGCCTTCTTTCATCAACCTCTTGAATCCACCTTCGGTATACCTGTCCTGAAACTTATAAAAATACTCTTGCCTCATCTGGTCGACCACAATCCCCACCACAATCTTGGGTTTTGCGGAAGAAGTATTTTTTTGGTTTTGAGCAAAAGCCATGAAGCTAAAAAGTACAAACATGAAAATTGTCATCAATTTTTTCATTCTCAACAATGGTTTAAATTTTGGTAAATATATGGATTTACAAATTGGAAGCTTTTTTCCAACTTGTCAATCGGCAGGAATTATTTAGGATCGGATCTGATTTTTCATGGTTGGTTTACTTTTTTATAAAAGTGACGCTATATTTCCTTCCTAATCCAACATTCTGAATAAATGAAATTCCAAACCAAGCTCCTTTGCCTTTTTGCATTCCTAACTTTCATTTCATCCGTAAACAACCTTTCTGCCCAATCCTTTTTCGATGATGGTTTGAGTCCCGAATTTCACAAAGGCCGCAGGGAAGCACTGAGGGCTTTGTTGCCTGAAAATTCGGCAGCTGTTTTCTTCAACAATCCAGTCAAAAACAGGTCCAACGACACTGATTTTACCTATAGACCAAACTCCGATTTTTATTATTTCACCGGTTTCAGGGAGCCGAATTCTGCCTTGATCGTCTTCAAAACGCCGCAAACCATCGATGGCAAATCAGTCAATGAAATCATCTATATCCAACCCAAAGATCCTGCAAAGGAACAATGGGACGGAGAAAGATTGGGTGTGGAAGGAGTCAAAGAAAAGCTCGGATTTGAGCATGTTTATCTTTATTCAGATTTTCTAAAAAATCCTGTAATTGACCTGAAGCAACTGAAAAGCGTGCTTTCTTTTGACCTCGGTGAAATTGAAAGAAATGACTACAACAATCCTCTAAAGGCCATGGTCACTGCCTTGAAATCAGCCCATTCTACACCTTTGAAGCCTGCAGATATGGCGCTGAACAATATCATGGAAAGGATGAGGGTGATCAAAACCGAGGAAGAAATCAAAATTCTGCGAAAAGCAGTCGCTATCTCAGGTTATGGACATATGGAAGCGTTCAGATCTATCCAACCCGGCACGACTGAAAGGGGAATCCAAGGCGCACATGAATTTGTCCATAAGGCCATGGGCGCAGAATATGTCGGTTATGGTTCAATTGTCGGTTCGGGCAACAACTCCACTATTCTGCACTATGTTGACAATGGTGTAGTTAATCTCCGGGAAGGAGTCGTGTTGATGGACGTAGGCGCGGAATACAGAGGCTATTCCGGTGACATCACAAGAACAGCACCGGTCAAAGGTGTTTTTTCTCCTGAAGAAAAAGCCATTTATGAAATTGTCCTGAAAGCCTTGGAAGCCGGCACAAAGGCTTGTACGGTTGGCGCTGATTATAGAGAAGTCGATGCCGTCGCCCGCAAGGTGATTGACGAAGGACTTGTGAAGTTGGGCTTGGTCAAAGCGGGTGAACGCCATCCTTATTTTCCGCATGGTATCGGGCATCATTTAGGTCTGGATGTGCATGACCGGGGTGCTTATGGCATTTTGGAACCAGGAATGATCTTGACCATAGAACCGGGCATATACATTCCTGAAGGCAGTCAGGTAGATCCCAAATGGTGGAAAATAGGTATCAGGATCGAAGACAATATTCTCATCACCAAGGAAGGTAATGAAAACCTGAGTGAATTTGTACCTAGAACCATTGCCGACATCGAAAAACTGATGAAGGAGGAAGGTCTTCTTCAAAAAACAGGACTTCCAAATTTGGATGGAAAATAATCCAGACATTCAAAACCTAATGCTTTAAAATAAAGTTGGTAGAGGTCAGGAATATATCCAAGTTCCTGACCTTTTTGTTTTAATTTTGAACCATGAGCGCCACAACCAAAGCCAAAAGACTTTCATTTTGGAGTCTTCTCAAAATCAGCAGACCTCTCAATCTGGTGATTGTGGCTTTTGCACAACTGATGACTGCGTTTTTTTTGGTGGAGACCACCCGAAAGGGACTTCCTGTGCTTCAAGACATCAACCTTTATCTGATCATCCTGTCCACCGTCATCCTGACGGCTGCCGGCTACATGATCAATGACTATTATGATGTCAAAATCGACTATGTCAACAAACCAGATGAAGTCATTATCGGCAAAGGGATGAAGAGACGAGTCGCTATTTTTCTCCATACCATCCTTAACATCAGCGGGGTCGGGATCGGGCTGATAGTCAGTCCAAGGATCGCAGTGATCAACTTCATCGCCTCTTTTTTACTTTGGCTTTATAGTAATTCCCTGAAACGGCTGCCTTTTATAGGGAATTTCACCGTGGCCTTATTGACAGGAACAGCCATTTGGATGATCGGGTATTATTATCAAAAGTCCGAACTGTTGGTCTTGACATACGCCATTTTTGCTTTTTTTATCAACCTGATCCGAGAAATCATCAAAGACATCGAAGACAGGCAAGGCGACAGAAAACACGGTTGCCGTACACTTCCGATCGTTTTTGGCTTCCGCAATACCAAAAGGATCATTTTCATGATCGCCTTTTGCTTTATCAGCGCGATTTTAGTGGTGACTTTTAAGATCAATAATACCCAGCTTTACTTTTACTTTGGAGGTCTGAGTATCCTCTTTTTTATTTTTATGTACAAAATCTACATGGCTGACCGTAAAGCCCATTTCACCCAACTGAGTATTCTTTCCAAAATGCTGATGTTTACAGGGATTTTGAGCATGGCTTTTTTGTAGGTTAGATTTGAGATTTGAGATCAAAAAAACCGAATTCAAGAAGTGATTCCATTTTTGCTTTGAGTTCAAAACATATCTTGGTTAAAATTGCATTGGGTTCAGAACAATAATTATCAGAAAAAACCTTGGATGATTTATTCCAGGATTTAAAAGGAATTTTAGATACCAATCCTCTATTTTTACGGCTTCAAAAAAAGCCAAGCAATCTTGAAAAAAATAGCCATCCTAGCTTCCGGTAGCGGTACCAATGCCGAAAAGATCATGGAGTATTTCCAAAACTCCTCAAAAGTCCAAGTGGTCCTTGTGGCTTCAAACAAAAAAGATGCTTTCGTGCTTGAAAGGGCTAAAAAATTTCAGGTTCCTACTTATACTTTTTCAAAATCAGAACTTGAATCCGGAATACTCACCGACCAACTCCAGACCTTAGGAGTCGATTTGGTAGTATTGGCGGGCTTTCTTCTCAAAATTCCCGATAATCTCATCCAAGCTTTCCCAGATCAAATAGTCAACATCCACCCTGCCTTATTACCAAACTACGGAGGAAAAGGAATGTATGGTGCCCATGTACACCAAGCTGTGAAAGATGCAGGGGATGCTGAAACAGGAATCACCATACACTTGGTCAATGAACATTATGATGAAGGTAAAATTATCTTTCAGGCCGCTGTGCCGGTCAATCCTACCGATAGCCCCGATGATATTGCCCACAAAGTCCACCAACTCGAGCACAAATACTTCCCAAATGTGATTGAAAGCCTGCTATAATCCCTTGGTTTTCCTACCTTTGCGACTTGAAAAATTTCCAATAAATAAATCACCCCATTGGCACACTATTTCTGTTCTGAAAAGTGACTTTGTGGGATTCATTCAAACATGGCTACCAAAAAAATACAATCCGCCCTCATTTCGGTCTATTACAAAGACAATCTTGAACCTATCATTGCCCAACTGAAAGCACAAGGAGTGACCATTTACTCCACAGGCGGCACTCAGGCTTTTATCGAACAACAAGGTGCTGAAGTCATCCCTGTAGAGGAACTGACAGGCTATCCGTCAATATTCGGAGGACGTGTAAAAACCCTTCATCCAAAGATTTTTGGAGGAATTCTGCACCGAAGAGACCATTCCGGAGATATTTCCCAAGCCACTGAGTTTGATATTCCGGCAATTGACCTGGTGATCGTGGACTTGTATCCATTTGAAGAAACTGTCGCCTCAGGTGCTTCCGAAGCGGATATCATCGAAAAAATAGACATCGGAGGCATTTCCCTCATCCGTGCAGCAGCCAAAAACTTCAAGGATGTCGTCATCATCGCCTCCAAAGGACAATATGCTGAACTTGAAGAAAGACTAAGCCTACAGGACGGCGCAACGACTTTGGAAGACAGACGTTATTTTGCAGCTCAGGCATTTCAGGTTTCTTCGAATTATGATACCCATATTTTCAACTTTTTCAACCAAACTGAAAATATCCCTGCCCTCAAAATCTCTGAAACGAAAGCCAAGGCATTACGCTACGGAGAAAACCCACATCAGGCCGCCCATTTCTACGGAGACATGGAGGCTTTGTTTGACCAATTGAACGGAAAAGAACTTTCCTATAACAACTTGGTGGATGTGGATGCAGCAGTTGCTTTGATTGCTGAATTTGAAGGAGAAACGGCATTTGCCATTCTAAAACATACCAATGCCTGCGGTGTGGCAACTGCCAAAACTGTTCAGGAAGCTTACAAAAAAGCATTTGAAGCGGATACCACTTCCGCCTTTGGAGGTGTTTTAATCACCAACCAAAACGTAGACCTTGCGGCAGCTGAAGAAATGCACAGCCTTTTCTTTGAAGTGCTGATTGCTCCTTCTTTTGACGAAGATGCCTTGGCATTGCTCAAAGGGAAGAAAAACAGAATCCTCCTCAGGCAGAAAATCCAAATCGAAGGCACCAAGCAAATCAAAACTTTGCTCAATGGCATCATCGAACAGGACAAAGATCTGAAGACCGAAACCAAAGCCGACTTCAAAGTAGTGACCAAAATCACCCCAACGAACGAAGAACAGGACGCCTTGGTATTTGCTGCCAAAGTCTGTAAGCATACCAAATCCAATACGATCATCCTGAGCAACAGCAACCAATTGTTTGCTTCGGGAGTGGGACAGACATCAAGGGTGGACGCACTGAGACAAGCCATCGAAAAAGCGAAGTCATTTGGCTTTGAGCTGAAAGGTGCCGTGATGGCTTCAGACGCATTTTTCCCTTTTCCTGATTGCGTAGAAATCGCCCATGAAGCAGGCATCACCGCTGTCGTCCAACCTGGCGGATCCATCAAGGACCAAGACAGCGTCGACTTCTGTGATGCACATGGCATAAGCATGGTGATGACAGGTGTGAGACATTTCAAGCATTGATTTGCGAGAAGCCAGAGATTAGAAACGAGACCGTTTGAAAACATTTCAGACGGTCTTTTCTTTTTAAACCACTGGAATACTTGGAAAACCTGATTGACACCCAACAAAACCTGATTGATTTTTTACCATCAGGAGATCAATTGAATATTAAAGGCTTATCCCAACCCATTTCTTTTCATTCCCGATTTCTATTTTCTATTTTGCGTCTTCATTTTAAATACCTTTATTCTTTGGTATTCCGTACCCTTATATTATGACCCATAATCTAAAAATCTACAACACTCTTTCCCGCAAGAAAGAAGATTTTGAACCGATCAACCCCCCTTTTGTTGGCATGTATGTCTGCGGACCTACCGTATACGGAGATGCGCATCTAGGCCATGCGAGACCGGCAATCACTTTTGATACTGTCAATAGATACCTTACGCATCTTGGCTATCGTGTACGCTATGTCCGAAACATCACAGATGTAGGACATTTGCAGGGTGATGCGGATGAGGGCGAGGACAAAATTGCCAAAAAAGCAAAATTGGAGCAATTGGAACCGATGGAAGTGGCGCAGCAATATACTGACACTTACCACCGTGACATGGAGGCGCTCAATACATGGAAGCCGAGCATTGAACCAAGGGCAACAGGGCATATTCCTGAGCAGATCACTTTGGTTGAGAACATTTTGAAAGAAGGTTTGGCGTATGTTGTCAATGGATCGGTATATTTTGATGTATTGAAATACAATGAAACGTACGAATATGGAAAGCTTTCAGGCCGGGTTTTGGACGAGCTGATCAGCGGAAGCCGTGACCTTGACGGACAGGGCGAGAAAAGAAATTCTGTTGATTTTGCATTGTGGAAAAATGCTTCTCCCGAGCATTTGATGAAATGGGAATCACCTTGGGGTACGGGCTTCCCGGGTTGGCACCTCGAGTGTACTGCCATGAGTTCCAAGTACCTTGGAAAGCAGTTTGACATCCACGGAGGCGGAATGGATTTGATGTTTCCGCACCATGAATGTGAAATTGCACAGGGCAATGCCTGCAACCATCAGGACCCTGCCAAGTATTGGATGCATAACAATATGATCACCATCAATGGACAGAAGATGGGCAAATCATTGGGTAATTTCATTACCCTTCAGGAGCTTTTCACCGGAGACCACAAACTCCTGGAACAAGCCTATAGCCCGATGACGATCCGTTATTTCATATTGACGGCACACTATCGGTCCACTTTGGATTTCTCCAATGATGCCCTGAAAGCCGCCCAAAAAGGATATAAGAAAATCATCAATGGTTTAAGGATTGCAAAAAAATTGGAATTTGAGGCGGATGATTCTCAAACATTGGATGCGGAGCAGGTCAAGCAAGTAGAAAGCAGCATCAGCAATGCATACCGTGCAATGGATGATGACTTCAATACAGCCCAGGCGATTGGTCATATTTTCAATTTGTTGAAAAAAATCAATTCTGTCTATACTGGTCAGTTGAATGTAGCTGTATTTGGCAAGGATATTTTTGACCAAATGATCCAGACCTATGTGATTTTTGTAGAAAAAATATTGGGTCTAAAAGAAGAAGTTGCCAATAACCAACAGGGGCTTTTGGAGGTTCTGCTGAAACTTTATACCGAATCAAAAACCGCCCGCAACTATGCCAAAGTGGATGAAATAAGGGTGGGTTTGAAGGAATTGGGCATCGTAGTTAAAGATATGAAAGACAAAATCGATTGGGCATATGAAGAATAGATGGGGATTAATCCTTCTTTTCGTTGTTTTCCTATGGTCATGTGGCAGTGACAAAACAACTGAAACCTCTCAGGTACCCGTTGTTTACAAGCCCGTTCCAGAATTTGTGACTGACTCCGCCTATGCTTATATCCAAAAACAGGTGGATTTTGGTCCAAGAGTTCCCAATACTGAACCTCATAAAAAAACAAAAGAGTGGCTTGTCCAAAAATTTGAAAGCTTTGGATTGGACGTTCAGACACAGGATTTTCAGGCCAAAACCTATGACAATCAACTTTGGAATCTGACCAATGTCATCGCTTCTTATAATCCCTCTGCAAAAAAACGGGTTTTATTGGCGGCTCATTGGGATACAAGAAGAATCGCCGACAAAGACACCGAAAGGATTGGCGAACCAATAGATGGTGCCAATGACGGCGGTTCGGGTGTCGGTGTGCTCTTGGAGATTGCCAGAATTATTAGCATTGCAGAGCAAAAACCTGAAATAGGGATAGATTTTATCCTTTTTGACGGGGAAGATGATGGAGAACCTGAACATACCTCCTTTTCCAAAAATGCACAGGTTTGGTGGTGTCTCGGTTCTCAGCATTGGTCGAAAAATCCTCACCAAGCAGGCTATTCAGCCTACTACGGCATATTGGTAGATCTTGTAGGGGCAAAAGGTGCGAGGTTCTACAAAGAGGGCAATTCCATGCGCTATGCCAAAAACATTGTCAATAAAGTGTGGAATTTTGCCTCAGAATTGGGATATTCAGACTTCTTTATCATGGAAAATGCTCCAGAAATCATCGACGACCATGTTTTTGTGAATAGAGATGCAGGGATTCCGATGATAGATATCATTGAATTTTCTCCAAGGGCAGGATTTGGCCATTACCATCATACCCATATGGACAATATGGAAATAATCGATAAAAGAACACTAAAGGCAGTAGGCCAGACAGTTTTATTCACTGTATACCAAGAATAAAAATCCTATATAACCACCAACAAATCATGAAAAAAGGCCATCAGGTTACAATGAAAGAGATCGCCAAAAAACTTGGCGTGTCGGTCTCTACTGTTTCCCGGGCGATGAAAGATTCCCCTGAGCTCCATCCCGATACCAAAAAACGTATCGTGGAGATGGCCAAAAGCATGAATTACCAATACAACCTTTTGGCACAAAGTCTCAGGATCAGCCGAAGCAAGGTTTTGGGGGTCATAGTTCCTGAGTTGACTTCCCATTTTTTCTCTAGCAATATCAGCGGAATACAGGATACTGCATATAAGCGTGGCTACAATATCATGATATGCCAGTCCAATGAATCCTTCGAACAGGAAAAAGCCAACATCAAAACTCTGGTGTCTTCGCAGGTTGACGGTCTCTTGATTTCCCTCAGCAGGGAGACCAAAACTTACGAACACCTACAGGACATCTATGACCGTGGAATTCCTTTCATCATGTTTGACAGGGTGACTGAAGAAATCCCTGTATCCAAAATCACGGTGGACGATGCACATGGGGCCTATTTGGTAGTAAAACATTTATTGGATCAAGGTTGTAGGAAAATAGCTTATTTCTCGGGACCCGAGGACCTGTATATCAGCAAGAAAAGAAAAGAAGGTTACCTTGAAGCTTTGGCGGAATATGGCATACCGGAAAAAGACAGCAAGGTTTATTTTACAGACCTGACCCCAGAGATGAACCGCAAAGTAACTTTGGAAATGCTTGAAAGCGGCGATCTTCCTGACGCCATATTTGCAATGATAGATCCTGTGGCAGTCGATGTCATGATTGTGTTAAAAGAAAAAGGCATCAAAATACCTGATCAAATCGCACTTGCCGGGTTTACAAACAATCCTACATCGGCAGTGGTGGAACCTTCCCTCACGACGGTTTCACAACCCGGATATGAAATGGGCCAACTTGCTGCCAATCATTTACTTGACCAGTTGGAAGAAATAGTGTCGGACGATCCACAGTCATTTGTGTTATTGACCACTCTTGTTCCAAGAAATTCTTCCAAGAAAAAATTATAAAGCCTTAAATGGCTTTTTTTATAACCAAACCAGCCTATGCAACCTGTCTTGACTTCCAAAACATTTGGATTTTCTCCCAAAGGAGATGAAATCCATCTTTTTACTCTTGCAATCCCCGGTCAAATTGAGGTTTCTGTAATGAATTATGGAGCAACTTGGACCCACCTCATTATACCAGACCGAAATGGGAAAATGGAGGATGTAGTGTTGGGGTTTGATACCTTGGAAGGTTACCTTCAAAAAGATTATCAAGATCATTATTGCTATATCGGATCAACGATTGGAAGGATTGCGGGCAGGATTACTGACAATCGGTTCCATTTGGAAGGAAAAACATATGAGCTTCCAGCCAACTTAAACGGCACTCACTTACATGGCGGAATGGAAGGATGGGATAAGAAAGTATGGAAATCAGAACCATTTGAAACCCATAATTCGGTGGGAGTCACTTTTTATTACCAAAGCAGGGATGGTGAGGAAAATTATCCCGGTACCATGGATGTTTGGGTGACTTATACATTGGATGAAACTGGCAGGCTTGAGATCAGTTATAAAGCGAGCTCCGATGAGAAAACAATCATCAATCCCACCAACCACGCCTATTTTAACCTCACAGGCGATTTCTCCAAAACAATCGAGGGGCACGGATTCTTTGGAGACGCAGAGAAATACCTTCCAATGAACCAAAACAGCTTACCGACAGGCGAAATCGCAAACGTCGGCGGAACTCCATTTGACTTTAGAAACCTGAAAACAATCAGTGAACCTATTCACCGAAATCATCCACAGTTAGACCTTGCGGGTGGAATCGACCATTGCTTTGTCCTCAACCAACCTGAGGATTGCGCCGTACTTTATGACCCAGAATCAGGGAGAAAATTGACCCTTTCCACCACCGAACCCGGACTTCAAGTATATACCGGGAATTATCTTAGAAATAATTTCAAAGGAAAAAATGGTCTTACTTATGGCAAAAGAACCGCTATCTGTCTGGAGACGCAACATTTCCCGGATTCCTGCAACCATCCTGAGTTTCCATCCATACTCCTGATGCCCGAAGAAATCTTTCAATCGAGGACGCAGTTTGTATTTACGGCAGAGTGAATATTTTAAAAATGAAGAAACCTATCGAGACCACCTTCAAGGAATTGTTTCAAAAAGAACCTTTGACCGTTTATTCTCCGGGAAGGATTAACCTGATCGGCGAGCATACAGATTACAATGAGGGTTTTGTGATGCCGGCAGCCATAGATAAGAAAATGATTGTCGCCATCGCTGCCAACCGTACCCGACAAGCGAAGGTTTATTCAGTCGATTTTGAGGAGGAATTCGCTTTCAACCTTGATTCTTTTGGTCCAAAAAAAGGTCATTGGGCGACTTACATCATAGGAGTCACAGCCCAATTGCAACAAGCCGGATACGCTGTTCAAGGATTTGATATGGTTTTTGGCGGGGATATTCCAGTGGGTGCAGGCCTTTCTTCTTCTGCGGCCTTTGAAGCCGCTGTTGGATTTGCATTGAACACTTTGTTTGGCTTTCATATTCCAAACCGCTCATTGATCCATTATGCACAAAAGGCAGAACATGTTTTTGCAGGTGTTCAATGCGGCATTATGGACCAGTTTGCCTCTGTGATGGGCAAAAAAGGCCATGTCATCCGCTTGGATTGTAGGTCAATGGATTTCCAATATTTTCCTCTGAACTTGCCTAATCACAGCATTTTGCTGATTGATACCTGTGTAAAGCATTCCTTGGCAGATTCTGCCTACAATAAAAGAAGACAGGAATGTCAGGAAGGTGTCCAAGCGGCCAAAAAAAATAATCCGGACATAAAATCTCTACGGGACATGGATTTGGCACTTTTGGATACTATCCAATCTGACATCAGCCCAACAGTTTTCAACAGGTGCAAATACATCATTGAAGAAAACAACAGGGTGGTGGCAGCATCAGCATTATTAGACCAGAATAACTTAAAAGGTTTTGGAGAAAAAATGTATGCTTCCCACGAAGGTCTTTCCAAACTGTACGAGGTATCATGTCCTGAACTTGATTTTTTGGTTGATTTTACCAAGGAACAGGATTATGTCCTTGGCAGCCGCATGATGGGTGGAGGATTCGGTGGCTGCACCATCAATATTGTCGAAAAAGCAAAACTCAAAGCCCTCAAAGAAAGCATCCAACCTGCTTTTGAATCCAGATTTGGGGTTACTCCAAAGTTTTATGAAGTGAGTTTGGAGGATGGTACAGGTTTGTTATAATCTTTCTTTTTATCATTTATTGTTAATGTTAATTTCATCTATTTGTGATAAATTTAGGTATGAAAGATCCTGTTTTAAAAAAATATCTGATTCAAATTGCCGAGCGATTGACGCCTGAATCAACACTGGAAGACGTTTACGAGCAACTTTCTTTACTTGCGGACATCGATGAATCCGAATTGGAGGAAGAAAAGGGTGAAGTATTAAGTCATGAAGAAGTAACCAATAAATCACGGGAATGGCTAAAATAATCTGGACAAATAAAGCATTTGGTCAATTAGAAAGAGCCATTAATTATATCCGCAAAGAACAAGGCCTTTCATATGCTGAAATAGTCTTAAATAAAATATTAGAAAAAATAAGGCTCCTTGAATCTTCTCCTGAAATGGGGACATTGGAACCATTGTTATCCCATAAAAAAACTGAATATAGATTTTTAATTGTCTGGAGCTTTAAGGTCATTTATAGATTTTCAAAAGACCAAATAACTATATCCAGAATTTTCCATACCTCGAGGAATCCTAGTAAATTGAAAGGAATTTGACAATATATTAGTTTTATTTTTTATTTAGGTGTTACTCACTCCACCACCAATACCCAATCCTGACCCTTTCCATTCGAAGGGGCTTTGATAGTATTTTTTCCTTTGACCAATTCAGTTCCTGAATAAGGAAAACTAACACCTGTCCTCGGGTCGTACCAATTGGCTTTCAGAGTTCTATTTTTCATTTTAGAAAAATCTACTTCCACGCTTTTTCCGGTAGGAAAATAAACCATCGCATAAGATCCTTCTGGATCCCTTGTGGCTATGACAAAATGCTCATCATCTTCTTGCTTGCTAATCACCATGACATCATCAGGAATTCTTGTGAAATACGGTTTTGAAAGCATAAGATTTTTGAGATGCTTGACCTGATTGGCCATAGGGAGATCCAGAGAAACTTTCCATGGTCTCAATGGTGCATTGACCGGCTGTCGGTCCAAAGTAAACATCTGCCAGACGGCATGGCACCCATAGGTCTGTCCCGCCCCTCCTGCAAACACATTCCAATACATGATTCTTCTGATATCATCCGGGTTGCTATAGCCAAGCTCTTTGGCATTGAAGCAGTTGGGGTGTTCTTCGTAGAGCGGTTCACCGTCAAGAGTCGGTTTAGTGGGAAGGAGTCCGTAGTCGTGACTGATGATTCGGTAGGTGGGTTGATTGGGGCAATGTCCCGTTTGTTGCATGTTGAAATCCAGCCAATCCTCTTGATGGAACCAAGTCGAAGAACCTGCCGGCCGGTTTGGCTGTGGATGAAAAGTCATCAAAATCGGATTGTCTTGATGGGCTGAAGCTTGGATTCCTTTTGCCATCTGATTCCAGACTTCCACATCATCAGAGTCTTTTCGGGGATTGCGGTCGCCTCCCAAAACCCAAATCAGGTTTTTCTTTCCGGCGTACCTTGCTCCGATCCATTTTCCATAAGTGTAGGCATTCTCTTCATTGAATATTTCCGGACCCATTCCCCAACTGTCTTTATACAGCTTGTCACCCCAAGTAGGCAGAAGGGCTATATGGATTCCCTTTTGCGCAGCTAGATCAATGATATAATCCACATGCTCCCAATATTTTTCATTGAAGGCCAAAGGTGCAATCGAGCTAAAGGGCATTTCCCCGTAGGAATTTGGTGAATTTAACCCATCCAATTCTGCCAAGGCTACGGCCTGAACAACATTGAATCCCTGAGATACCCTTGTATCAAGATAGTATTCAGCTTCTGCCCTATCAGTTCTATGAAACAATTCCCAGGCAGTATCCGCCATCCAAAAAAAAGGAGAGCCGTCAGATTGGGCCAAGAACCTCTTGTTTTCTGACAATTTGATTGGGCCATTGACCTGAGCAAAACCGGGAACCAGAGAACCCAAAAAGAAGAAAATAAATACCAACTTTTTCATGATGGAATTTACAAAACAAAAGACAAAAAAAAAGCAGCCCTTTCGGACTGCTTTGAAGTTTTTAGTGTGCCGCAGCGCCTGCGGCTACTTTTGAGTTTTTCTGCCAAATAAAGAAGATCGTAAACAAGACGATCAATATTGCCGGGAACATCACCATTTTGAGCAAAGTTGCCTGACCTGCGGCCAATTCAAGTGCATCACCTGCCAAGCCCAAAGCGGTTTGATCTGCCCTTGACTCATCTATCCATCTACCGATGATAGGTTGGAAGATTGCGGTGGAGAACATACCCACACCACCGATAATTGACATACCCAAAGCTCCGCTCAACGGCACTCTTTGGGCAACAGCCCCAACCATGACAGGCCAGAAATAACAAACGCCTATGGCGAAAATTACCGCTGCAAAATAGGACATGGAACCTGTTACAGTGCTAAACATGTAGATACCTAAAGTTGCGAAAATAGCACCTCCAAGTAGCACGCCTGTCTGACCGAGCGACTTAACTACCGGTCCTGCGAAGAACCTGCCGACAGCCATAATACCGGTAGTCAATGCTAGGATAAGCATTCCGCTTGCGCCACTTGCGCTCATGACAACGTTTACCCACTGCTGTGGTCCAAATTCGGAAATCGCGGTAAGTGCCATACAGAAAAATAAGAAAATGAAGACCGGAGAGAACATTGCCTTCAAATTACTGGAAATGGACGTAACACCCTCCACAGTAGGCTTTGGAAATGCCTTTCCAAAAAACAGGAATGCATAGATCAAAGTAGGAATCATCAATACCCACATTTGCATTTGCCATCCCATTCCAAAATCTGTCATGAATTTGGAAATCAAACTTCCCAAAACTATACCGCCGGGAAACCACATGTGGAATCTGTTAAGCATTTTATTCATTGTGATCCCAGAGTACATGTCGGCAATCATAGGATTACAGGCCGCTTCTGTACAGCCGTTACCAAAACCGATAAATAAGGTAGAAATCAAAAGCCCCGTGTAACCGCCTGCATAAATCGTCAAAACGATACCCAAAGTATGGGCAACAAATGCGATTTGCATGATGATTTTGGGGCCGATGGTGTGGTAAAAAAGCCCGCCCAAGATCATGGAGATCGGAAAGCCCAGAAACCACATGGAGTTGATGAATCCGAGCTGTTCGGCAGTCAGGCCAAACTGGTCTCCCAACTGAGGCAAAATCCCCGCGCGGATGGCAAAGGTAAAAGCAGTCGTAATGAGGGCAAAGCAGCTCGCATTAAATAATGCTGTCTTGTTGATATTTTCGTTCATATTAATTGGGTTTAAAAGGTTTTAATTGACTTTTAAGTTTGGGTTGATTTTTAATTAAGACGGAAAATATAAAAAATATCAGGTATAGCGATGCCCTTTCATAAAAAAATATAGGAATAGGAAATTATACCCAAAAAATCTATTGAAAATAGAATGATTGCAATTGTGTTATGGATGACGATGGGTTGAAAATCTCCTAAAGAAAGAATCTTAGATTTTCCTTTTCTAATCTACGACGGTTACCGAACTCCAAATGGACTTGGTAATATTTTCAACATTGTTTTTGTAAATAATCTTCACGGCGTAGGTACCTGTTTCAATGGTCTGCCCATTAAAATCCCCAAACCATTCGCAGAGTTCATTGCCGGCGGTTAGATTTTGTTTACTGCATTGGTAGACCAATTGTCCCCAATTATTATAAATCCACACCCCTATTTCATCTACCAATGGATTGGAATAGACCCTAAATGGCCGTTGGGAATCCTTTGTGCTCATTCCCGTCGTATGGATAACCTGGGCCTTACATTCCACCAAAACCTCAAACGCCGTACTGAATGTGCAACCATCAGAATTAGTGACTGTAAGGATATAATTCCCACTTTCGGTAGGTGAAAAAACAGCCTCTTCACTCATCAGGTTTCCATTCAAAATCCATTCGTACTTTTGGAAATTACCCGGGTTGATGCCTTGATCGGAACCCAAAGAAGGGCAAATCAGGTACGTTTCCTCCACCTGAGGCCTGCTTTCATCCATACTTCTCATCACCATGAGGACATCTTTTCCTACAGTACAACCCAGTTTATTGAAAATTTCAACTTCATAAGTCCCTTCCTTTGAGACAACGATTTCTCTTTGGCCGTTAAAATTCTTAAGCCAAACCAAATTTCCGTTGAAATCCCTGTAATACCATTGGATTTTGGAAACCAATCTAAAATCTGCTTCAAGAGAAACTGTGACATTTTCCCCTTCTGAACAAAACGGCGTGGCAGATAAATTTCCTTCTACTTCAATTATTGGCTTGATCACTTCAAACTCTTTGGAATTTGGTGCAGGACAAGGATAGCTGCCCTTTGGCCTTACTTCAAGTGCGAATACTCCGTATGTCTCCGGCGTCAGGAATTGCTCATTTCCAACAAGAACACCCAATTCATTGTACCAAAAAATATCAACTTCCACGGCCGACTTACCAAACAGGTTGGCTTCAAAAATAAGTTTTCCATCACAGGTTTGTTCAGAAATTTGAGGCCCAAAGTTCACTGGCTCAGTTCTTTTTACTTGAATGGTCTTCGTGATTGTACACAAAACCATGTCTGCATCGGCACTTTCAGCGGTTAAGGTATATTTACCCTCCTGTGAAAAAATGACACTTTCCCCGGGACCAATCAAACTGATCTCTCCATTTGGATTTACCAATGTGAAATTTAAATCTAATTCCGTTTCTGGTACAAGTTGAAGAAAATCACAGATGATGATTTCCTCGGGAATCTGAAATGCTGCCATAGCAGTGGTTTCCACCACAGTGATGAGATTTCTTCCGATTTCACAGTTCATCTCATTGAAAACCACCGCTTCATAGGTACCTGGATTTTGGACAGTAAATTCGGTCTTGTCCTCATGCTGATTCAAAACTGAAGAGTTGCCTGCAGGATCGATAAATAACCAAAAAATCTTCTTGACTTCAGCTAGATCAGTCGCAAGCTCAATCAAAGAAGAACTTCCTGGACAAAGTAAAGAAGCCTTTAGATTTACATCGACAGACAAGACGGTGTTTTCAATGATAAAAGCTTTGGCCGGTGCCGGACAGGTTTCTGAGTTTTTGGGTTGAACATCAAGTTTAAATTCGCCAGATGAAATCGGAAACAATAACTCTTCTGTGCCGACCACTTCGTTTTTTTCATTGATCCACTTGATGTTGAATCTACTTGGATCCTCCCCAAATAAATTGGCTTTGTACTGTTTGTTGCCAAAACAATCCTTGGATATCAATTCAGGTTCAAATTGCACCTGTTTATTGACAGTGACGAATACGGAAGTCTCTTTCGGACAAAATCCATTCTGTGAATCACTTTCCATGCCCAACAAAAAATACTCCCCTGATTGGTCCATTCTAAATGCTTCTCCTTTGTTCTTGGTGACTTTGGAACCGTCCGGATAAGTAAGCGTAAATTCCAGATTTTGATTAGTCGTTGGGGTGAAATCAAAGTATTCACATATCGTCAACCTTGCGGGTGCTGTAAAAACAACTTGTGCCTTGCTTTGTATTATCACTCTTTGAGTCGTGGGTAGTCTGCAACCCTGCCCATTGATAAGTTCGATATGGTAATTGCCCGCAGGGGCGGATATTGAAAATTCCTGAACATTGGTAAGGACATTGGACTGAACAATTGTGCCGGAGGAAGTGAGGAGATTGAACCTTCCTGAAAAATTAGGCTGTAATAGTTTTACATTGATCTTGCCATTTATTTTTCCATTTTCATCGCAGGTTTCATGTACAACTTCTTGTATGCTAAACTGTAGGTTTGACGGGACATTAACCAATGGAATAAGGGCACCAAAGGTTTTGGAACAACTTCCTAAGGCAATTGAAACACCATACAACCCTGATTTTAAACCAGTAATTCTTATTTCATCTCCTTTTTTTACTTTTTCATATCTGGCAATCACAATCCCGTCTTTTCTGAATCTTACAAGATCAATGTCTGTCTCAGCAACCAATAAAAACACTCCGTCATTTGCATTGCAATCTGTAGAACCTTGAACAAGACTCATATTAACTTCAGGAGACACATTTACCCTGTAAGGGATGGATTCAGTCAGTTTGCAATAGGCACTGTCTCTGTTGTCCACCTCAAAAATGATCAGGTAATTCCCGGGGCCATCCAAATTCCTAGAGCTCGTAAACTCCAGTTTGTTTCCCTCACTTAAGAAAACCTTCTCATCTTCATTTTCTTTTTGATAATACCATTTTCCAAAGTTTGATGATCCTGCTGATACGGTAACCAATGTACCACCATCACAAGCTTCGGGATTACTGATGGCTAATTTGTATTCTTTTGGCTTATACACGTAAGTGTTGATGGAAAAAGGACAAACTTCCAAACCAACTTCATTTATGGTAAAAAATTCAACCCTGTATTTATCAGGTGAATTTACCTGAATACTATTTCCGGTTCCGACTAACTTATCGGAACTGTCAAACCATTTGATTTGGAAAGAACTGAGGTTGGTTGTATTGGGGTTGAGCAGGGTCAATGTGGCCTTGCCATCATCGCAAAGGAGATAGGAATTCTCGATGACAAGGTCAGCTCCTTTATTGATGATAATTTTTTTTGTGCCAGAATATACTTCATCCACCCCTCTTCGGATGGACAATTGGATATCAAATAACCCTTCTTCTGAAAATGTATGGCTGAAAGTCTGAAATCCACCTTCACGATCAACAAGGACACTGCCATCGGCTTTGATTATTTTCCATTTGAAAACATCAGTTGCCAAACCCCCACCAAAAAATTCCCCAATGATACTTCCATAATATAGGCAAAGCTCTTCCGGACCAATAATACCAAAATCGTTTATTAAACGAACAGCGTACCCTGCGTCAATTTCAGTTTTTGGATGGTATTCATTTTCCAAACCTATCGCCATTGATCTTTGACCAATACCAATAAGTATAAAGACGAGGGTGAGGTGAGAAAATAAACTTTTCATTTGCGAGATAGGTAAAGAATCGTGAGAATCTTTATCCCAAATCTATGCTTTTCTATAATTAGAAAAAAATTTATATGTATTTAAAATACATTTATTTTAGTATAAAAAACATTTATGGGTATTATTTAGGATTTTGGAGGGTAACAACATACCTAGCAAATGCAAAAAGCCCTGTCAAAACAATTTACCTGACAAATCTCCAGATTCCACCCTCTTCTTCTCCTTTCCACTCATAGTTGCCTTCATTGAAAGTCTTCAACAATTCCGGATCGTTGATCCTGTTTTTGATGATATAATTTGTCATCATTCCGCGGGCTTTCTTGGCAAACAATCCTATTACTTCATACTTTCCGTTTCTGTATTCTTGAAAAATGGGGGTAATTACTCTCGTTTTCAAAGATTTAAGATCCACAGCTTTGAAATATTCTTGAGAAGCGAGGTTGATTATAGGTTCACCTTTTGCAGTCTCCTTGATGGCTTTTGCTATTCTTGTTCCCCAAAATTCATAAAGGTTTTTTCCTTTTCTATTTTCCAGCCTGATTCCCATCTCGAGACGGTATGGCTGAATGAGGTCCAAAGGTTTGAGCATCCCATATAATCCTGACAATATTCTCAGTCTCTCTTGGGCAAAATCAAAATCTTCCTGCGAATAATGTTCAACGTCCATCTGCATATATACGTCTCCTTTGAATGCCAACAGCGCCTGTTTTGAATTTTGGACTTCAAAGCTTTTCTGAAAATCCATAAATCGGTGCTTATTCAAGACAGCAAGGTTTTCGCTGATTCCCATTAGATCTTGGATATCTCCAATGGATTTTTTCTTCATGATCCTTACCAATTCAAATGTTTCCTTTTGAAAATCAGGCTGTGAATAAACGGGTAATTCCGATGTACTTAAATCAAGTGTTTTTGCAGGGGAAATAAGGGTAATCATTCTCTAAAGTATCTTTTATTCAATTACTAAAATGGATTTTGTGATTTTGTTGGTGACATTTTGGTTGTTGCTTTTAAAGTTAACCACCACTGGGTACACCCCGATCGGAACGTAAGTTCCATTTACGGTCCCATCCCATCCACAAACAAAAGTGTCGCTGTTAATGTTTTTTTGCTCGCAATAGAAAATCAGTTCTCCCCATCGGTTGAAAATAAACACCTCTAACTCATCGACGAAATCATTGGTGTAAACCAAGAAATGTCTGTCAGGCTTACTCGGCACAATAGCATCAGGGAAAATCACCCTCAAGGCGCAATCTTCCAACACCTCAAAGCTGACCGTATATTCGCAGCCGAGATTGTCCGCTACGGTAAGGAGGTAATTTCCCGGTAGTGTAGGCACAAATACAGAATCAGTTGAAACTTCGTTTCCTTCGAGCTTCCAAGAGTAGAAATCATACGTTCCCGGATTGATCCGAACTGTGATATTTTCAACCGCACATATGGTATAACTTGGAGCCAAAACAGGCGGTATAATCACCGATCTGGAAATCTGTACTTGCTCTCTTGCCAGTTCACAACCATAAACACTCAACAAAATCACTTCATAGACACCTACGTCAAAAACAGTGACAGTCTCTAGGTCGGTAAATTCCGGTATCAGTGTTCTTGTCGAACCCACTACACTGAACCATTGGATCAGGGAAACATTGGTAAAATCAGCCTCGATACTGATATTGGCAAAAGTATCTCCTACGCAAAATTGCTGGGCGACCACAGTCATTTCTACACTTTCCAAGAATTCTTCTACTTCAAATTCAATTGTTTTTTCCGGGCACAATCCTCCGCTTCTAGGCTGGACTTCCACGGTATACGTTCCCGGACTTGGTGGGAAAAATTCCTGGTTTCTTCCGACAATGTCACCTGAAGAATTTCTCCAAAAGAAATTTGCATTGTTAGGGTCAAAACCAAATAAAACTACCTCATAGGAAACCCCCAATTCACAATCCACAATCGGTTCGGATAATGAAAAATCAATCGGGCTATTGATAACAACCTCTATCAAACTCAATTCGCTTGGACACAAAATACCATTAGGATCAAATCCCCTGACTGTATAAACCCCAGTAAATTCAAACAAATAACCTCCATCCTGATCTGGATTTATAACCTGACCATTGGGCCCTCTCACTTCATAATCGAGTTGGGTTGCAGATTGGGGAACCATGATAAACAGACCACATGCAGTCACATTTGTAGGTACAGAGAAAATGACCTGATCGGCATTGTCAATAATGTAAGAAACCGGATCAGGAAAAGCGCAGTCCACTATATCTAACAAAGTCAATGTATAAGTCCCATCAGGCAATGAAACTTGAATGGAATCTACAGAAGTAAAAGTCCCCCCAAATTCCTGACCGTCTTCCTGTCTTGTCAGCACGTATGAACCGCTTTGAGGGCCAAGATTAAATACGACCTTGAGTGAACCAAAATCAACTCCTGTTGCCGAACACGTTTCTGGAGTAGTGGTAACCTCATAATCCGAAATCCCGGTTGGTGGATTCAAATTCCGAACCACAACAGGTAGTAAAAATTCACATCCCGAATCACTTGTCGCTACCACAGTATAAACTCCAGGTTCAAGTCCTGTGACAACAGGTAAAACATCTCCGGAAAATACATTGGTGAAAACTTGCCCAGTTTGGACAATCCTTACCTCATCGGCATCAGCCAACATGGTAATCTCAAAACTGCCATTTGCTGCGGCACAATCATCCGCCTCCGTCAACACCACAACCTCAAATGCCGGTAAAGGAAATACAATCAACTCCAACTGTTTTTCGACAATACAACCCTCCAAGATCGGGTCTTCTGCCACAAATATGATGTCATAAACTCCCGGAGAAGGAAGAGAACTTGGAATCAGATTCAATTCAAAAAACTCACCCAAAGGTACCCTGTTTACAGTTCCCTGAACCTGATAAAACCATTGTCCAGAAATGGGTGTATTGGGTGCGAAAACCACAAGATTATCATCATAACAAACCTGATCGTCTGTCTGTGTGAGGTCAAATTCAAATGCAGGACCGACAAAAACAGAAGCCTCTGACGGACAAGGATCAAAAAATGCAGGATCATCACCGGCTCCGGGTCTATGGGATACCACTACAGTGAAAATACTTTCCTCATTGACGATAATGGTATTTGAATTTTGATCTCCAAACAATTGTCCTGCGGCATTTCTCCATTCAAAATCATAAAGCCCTTCAGAAGGGTCATAACCATCGATAGCGGTAAGGCTGACCGGAGTTCCCAAACATAGAGTGACAGCTTCGGGCAAAGTCAAAGCCGGAGGTGCGATAACCATAACCTCAAGCCTTCCTTCATAAAAATCCGGATCGCCACACCTGTCAACCCTCAAATCCACTGTATAAAGACCGGGCCTGGAAAATTGATGTTCATAAATTTGAAACTGCTCACCCGGGCCACCAAAGTTATTCAGTTCTACCGTTCCATCTTCATGCGTGATAGTCCAGAAATAACTGTCGATATCAGGTTCCCCAGCGCCTTGAAACTGTCCTATTACTCCATTTTGAGGATCAAGACATAATTGAGGGGTCCCGGAGAGTAAAGGATCCGGAATGCTGCTGCCAGATTGTTGCACAAAAGATGGAAGACCAAGGTTACTCGTTCCCGTCAAAACAGGAGAACCCATCTCATTATAAATACTCACATTACAATCGGAACCGGCATTGATTGATCCCAATACATTTTGTCCGGGTCTTGCCACATAAATCTGCCCGTCAGGTCCTATCTGAAGCGCCCCAAAAGGACCTGATGTACTCAATATTCCTCTGACAGGAGAATTCAATATACAAGCCTCTCTCTCAGCCCTAGTATCTGCATTATCAAAACAAGTAGCACAGGCAAGTGCAGTGGAACCGGTCTGTTCAGGTGCCTGAATCAAAAACTCCTCGACTTTTCCGCCACCTCCTGCATACGAAACGTAAGCCCTGCTTCCGTCGGGAGAAAATTCCATTCCATAAATATCTTCCCCATTACAGCCCAGATCAAGCAATGCATACTCTGTCATTTCCCCCGTATCAGGATCAAAGTCAAAGATTTCCAACCGGCTGCATGCCCCATCTTGGATGGTAACCGCAACTTTGGTTCCATCGGGGCTAAATTTCATGGTTCCAACTCCAGTATTAAACCCATGATTGGAACCGACAGATGAAAATACAGGACTGCCGATACCGAATATTGAAACCGGATAAGCCCTAAAGGTATTGTTGCCCAGCTCGTGAAATAAAACCCATGTGGTATCTCCGGCAGCAAGTGCTGCGGAATGTTCTGTACTGGGACTGAACAGAAAATTATCCTTACTGACCACATTTCCGACACCGTTTGGATTTTCGGCTTTGATATCGACAACCGAAAACTTCACCTGATTACTGCCGTCAACAGCTGTTTGGGTGGTAAATAGATAAAATATCGTTTCATCCTGAGGAACCGGTACCGCAATGACACTTTGAGAAGAAAGGTTACTTCCGCCGATGCTGTCTCCATTTTCCATTACATTGCCGTTCAGGTCCCAAACAGTCTCTCCGTCTGTAAAGAACAAGACCTGGCCCGTTCCATCGGAAATGGTAGTCGTACCTGCCGGAATATTTTGGTTATGACTTACCGCCCTTGGAGTTGGCCCATTTGGGTTGTTTGGATCTGGATTGAAGTCTAAACCTGCCCCATCACCAAAATACCAGATGTTGTTGCTTTGGTCGTTCAGATCCCAGATTTTGACCCTTACACTTCCATAGGCATAACATTCAGAACCTGGCTCCCTTACCAAAACCCAATACAAACCAGGCAAGTCAACACAATTGTCTTTGGTAGGTCTCCATTCCCTGATATTGGACCAGAAGTACTCATAGACGCCACCACCACCGCCTCCGCCACCACCATCTTGTCCTGCCTGTACGGTCAGCATGGAGCCAATGTCTACACAACCACCCTCACAAACGGTTGTGTCCTGAGCGCTGAATTGGACCTGTAATTCATTGGGAAGGAGCGTTATGGTCTTGTTAACTGTCTGGGTTGTACCATCTGCAAAAGTGACAGTCAAGGTGACGTCAATGCTCTCATTTGCGGTTGCTTCCTCAGGAATCAACAAGTGCTCTTGGGTAAAGTCAATATCTATTGGGGCTCCATCTTCATCTGTTAATGGCGGATTGAAAGTCCATTCAAAACTGACAGGTCGGAAATTTTCAGGAGTGATCAAGCTTGTCAACTGCACAGGATTGTTACTGCATGGTTCAGCAGGATTCCATTCAAAATCCACCGTTGCGTTGATATTTTGATTGGGAGCAAACTGGGGAAAAATCCTTCCACAAAAATCAGTTCCGTTGAATGGATCTTCCTCCAATTCAATTTCAGCCAAGTCTTCGACATCGGGATTTTCTACCCTCCCTATCAGCTGCGGGCCGCCTGCGACCTCCTCATAGATATAGTAAAGCCTTCCATCAGGTCCAATTTTGACATCATAAATCTGAAAAACATCGTTTTCCAATGGAATGACTTCAGGCGTTGCGGTAAGGTCACTTACAGGAACTCTTAACAATTCATCTCCTCGTGAAAAATATATATAATCTCCATCAGGGGAAAAAGAGGCTCCTCCAAAATCATCTCCATTGCTAGATTGGGGAATGGGTGTGACAGCTCCAAAAGTCCCTGTTGCTGCATCAAAATCCACCAAAACGATATTTTCATTGGGGTCTTCGGGAATCAAAATAAATTTTTGGGAATCCTCATCAAAAACCATGGATTTTGGATTGAAAGGAACCGGGGAGTTGGAATTAAGTAAAAACTCTCCTTGATTGGCACCAACCCGTCTCGAAACAATCGTCCCCCCTTCGATACTGATCAGGTATGAGGGGGATTGGGGAGTTTTGACTACCATAATCGGTCCTGAAACCGCTCCGGTAATTACCTGATCTTTTACAATTATTTCACCCAAAGGAGGTTCGTTTCCCACAGCCTGACCAGGTGCATTCATGTCAATCAGTGCATATTGTAAATCTCCGGCAGGGCTCAGGTAAAATATATAATACAACCTGTCCCCGACAGGGTCATAGCTCAAAACCCCGATGGCTAGTTCCTGTATTCCATCAATATTTCCATTGATTCCGGGAGCTACTCCTTCAAGTACCTGATTGTTTGCATCATAGACCAAAACCCCATTGGTATAAAAAATAATATTGCCAGAAATTGGATCGATGGCTACAGCGTTGTTATTTTGTCCGACAATCACCCCACTTGGAAGACTCCTGACTATGGGATCTTCTCCTTTTCCAAATGAAAGAATGTTATTTTGGCCTGAACCGCAGTCTCCAAAAATCCATTCATTATTGTTAAACCCTTGGGCATGAAGGGGTGCCGGATTGAAAGCATTGCTCAAAAATATCAGCGCACTAAAAAAAAAGAATATTTTTATGGAATTACTACGGCTTTTCATAATTTACACGTTGCGTTTAAAACAACAAAACGTTTTGGACGTTGCAAAGGTGAATCCAATTGCTAACATAACGAATTACAACTTGCAAAGGTCTTTAATCCTCCGTCTTTTTTTTGTTTCCTTTATTTTTATAGGAAATATGACATTGCAGGCCCAAGACCCGCAATTCAGCCAATACTATGCGGCGCCACTTTATTTGAATCCTGCTTTCACCGGTTCAGAAATGCTTCCACGAATCGGTGCCAATTATCGTAACCAATGGCCGGGACTTGATGCGCAGTTTACCACCTTCGCAGCTTACTATGATACCTACCTGGATGATTATAACAGCGGAATCGGTTTTATGGTTATGAATGATGTAGAAGGCGGGGCAAAATTGAGATCTACTACCGTAGCAGGTTTGTATTCTTATGAGTTGAGAGTCGGCGAAAATGCCTATTTCCGTCCCGGTGTTCAGGCAGCCTATATCCGAAGGGATATCGGTTTTTTTGAAAACCTGATTTTCGCCAATGAGATAAATCCCAGTGACCCTTTAGGCCCATTACTTCCAAGCACAAATCTTCCCGGTGCCGGTGAACCTGTAAATTTATTATCCCTTTCGTTTGGAGGGTTGTTTTTTACTGACAAATTCTGGTTTGGTCTTTCTGCACACCATGTCAATGAACCCAACCAATCTTTCTTGGATGGGGTGAGTCCTTTGCCTGCCAAATTTTCCTTCCATACAGGGTATAGGATTTCTCTTGGAACAGGTAGCTATCGCTCAGATTATACCCATCAGAGAAAGCAAAGATATTTGTTACCTACTCTGAATTACAAACGCCAAGGTCCTTTTGAACAATTGGATATCGGCGCTTACCTCCACATGGAACCTTTGAATCTTGGTATCTGGTACAGAGGTCTTCCTTACAAACCTGTTGAAAACCAAAATAACCGTGACGCCATCGTCATGATGATCGGCTTCAATCTTCCGACAGGGATGAGCATGGGATACAGTTTTGACTACACCGTTTCTCAACTTGGTATTCAGTCCGGCGGTGCCCATGAAGTCAGCATTGCTTTCCTTTTGGCAGATAAAAACCAGGCAAGAACTCGTAAAAGAGACACCCTCCTTCCTTGTCCAAAGTTCTGAGCTGATGGAAGCTGAAGAGATCAAGTACCTGATATTGGGTATTCTTGTTTTGGGTTTTGTGGCTGAAAAAACCTTAAGTTATCTCAACATCAAAAGGCCGGTTCCTTCCATTCCGAAAACACTCGATCAATACATCAGCCAGCAAAAACTCCTTGAGTCCAAATCTTATCAGTGGGCTAATTTCCGATTTGGTCTGCTGACTAGTACCACGGTTTTTATTTTGACTATCGCTTTCATCTATTTCGGCGTATTCGGGTGGCTTGATATTTTTTTAAAAGACTACGTCGGAAACCCTATCCTGCTCTCCCTGATCTATTTTGGGGTTGTTTTTATAGGTTCGGATGTCATTTCTATTCCTTTCGATTATTACCAGACATTTGTGATTGAAGAAAAATTTGGATTCAACAAATCCACCAAAAAGACCTATTTCGAAGACAAAATCAAAGGATATCTTATTTCCATTGTCATCGGAGGGCTTTTGCTGGGAACGCTGCTTTGGCTGATCCATCAGATGGGCAAAGACTTTTGGTGGCAGTTTTGGTTGGTTTCAGGTGTTTTCATGGTCGTTGTCAACATGTTCTATACTGCTTGGTTTCTACCGCTTTTCAACAAACTTACGCCACTTGAAGAAGGCGAACTCAAAAACAGTATCGTCCGGTATGCCAAATCTGTTGATTTTCCTTTGGACAATATCCTCGTCATGGATGGCAGCAAACGCTCCGCAAAAGCCAATGCATTCTTTTCGGGTTTTGGCAAAAGGAAAAAAGTAGTCCTTTTTGATACACTTATCGACCAACATACTCCAGACGAATTGGTGGCAGTTCTTGCCCATGAAATCGGACATTACAAGAAAAAGCACATCTTATGGAGCATGGTCACTTCTGTCCTACAGGTTGGAATTCTGCTTTTCATACTTGCTCAGTTTATTCACAGCGAGCAGATGAGTCTTGCTCTTGGAGGCACAGAAATGGCGATCCACCTGAACATCATCGGATTTACGATACTTTTTTCTCCTATTTCCAGCATTCTTGGGATCGGGATGAATCTATTGAGCCGCAAAAATGAATTTGAAGCAGATGCCTTTGCCAAGGAAACTTATGATGGCAAACCTCTAGCTGAAGCACTAAAAACCTTATCGGTCAACAGTCTCAGTAATATCAACCCACACCCTTGGTATGTTTTTGTCAATTACAGTCATCCTCCACTTCTTGAAAGACTTGAAAAGCTGGAGAAGTAGGGATGTAAAGTGTCGGATGACCGATGACCGGTGTTGCTACATTATTAATTTTCTCTCCCCTCTCCCGGGATAGATTTAATTTTTCAATTTTCCCAATTTTGTAATCTTCCAATTTTTCAATTTTGTAATCTTCCAATTCTCCAAGCTTTCTCTTAACTTCATGGCTATTACCCAAAATAACAATCCCATGCAAGACTTATCCCTCATTCACAAACCTATCACCGGACTATTCCCCTATCCAAAAACCCAGGAAGAGTGGGAACCGTACAGGCTCAGCCAAGAACAGGTTGATTTTTTTCATGAGCAAGGATACCTCAGCGGCATCAAGCTCCTTGACGAAAATCAGATAGAAATACTCAAAAAAGAATTGGATGAAGTAGCCGATCCAAAGCATCCTTTCCACCATCTTTTCCATGAGTTTCACAGCAATGAATCGGACGATCCGAATACTGTCTTGTTCCATTCCCTAGGTCATTGGAGGATTTCTAAGGCCTTTCATGATGTGATCTGGAATCCGGCTTTTGTAATGGCAGCAAGTCAGCTTCTTGGAAATCAAAAAGTCCGGTTTTGGCATGACCAATTATTCTGCAAGCCTGCCCACCATGGCGGTGTAGTGGCTTGGCATCAGGATTATTCCTATTGGACACGGACGATCAAGATGCAGCACCTCACCTGTTGGTGTGGACTCGATGATGCAACCACCGAAAACGGCTGCCTTTATTATATCCCCGGCAGCCACAAATGGGGTCTGTTGGAAAAACCGGCTCTTGCAGGCAAAATGGATGGATTGATGGAGTTTATGACTGAAGAACAAAAAGCTGCATTCAAACCCGTAGCAATCGAACTCAAAGCCGGATATGGGACTTTCCACCATCCACTGATGGTGCATGGAAGCTACGAAAACCGCTCCCCAAGAAGCCGAAGGGCTTTTGTCCTAAATGTTTTTGCCGACGGAACCATCTCCAATACCGATGATGAATTGCTCAAAGGTGTGCCGATCATAGAAAAAGGAAACAAAATGGAGGGACAGTTTTTTCCTTTGCTGAATTGAGTTTGTTAAAATAGATATGTAAAAGAAAATTCATGGTCTGGGACAACTTTCCCGGACCATTTGATTTTTCTCCTTTATACTCCTCTGGTTTTCATATTGATTCCCCCTTGCCGTGAATTGTGTATCTATTTTGAAAATTCATGTAATGCTTTGATTTGTTGGGTAATGTAAATTTGATCATCAATTATTTATAACCTAAACCCATGAAATCATGAACCAACAGAAAAATGAAAACCGCAATTCTCATGACGAGAACAAGTCAAATCAGAGAACAAATCAAGGGAAGGGTAGAAATGACCTGAATCCAACAGACCGCGACCAAGGAGATCATGAGAGGGAGTTTGATCTTGATGATGACAAGCAAAGAAACCTTAAAGTGACTTCAAAAGGTGAAGATCCTTCCAAAGACAAGACCTTGGACAAAAAAAACCAAGACAAGTCACTTCCAAGGCACGAGGACCCCAATGTAAATGCCGAAAATGAAAACCGAAAGGAAAAGACCGGAACGATGAGGAATGAACCCCAACCAAACCGGACACTTTCTGAAAAATAGAAATCGAATTCAAAATCAACCTCTTCTGAGTAGTCAGGAGAGGTGTTTTTCCCCAAAACCAAAACAGCATCGAAATTCCCTCCTCAACTGCTCCAATCTGATTGGGAAGGATAGAAACCCAGATTCAAAAACCACTGAAAAAGTATGAACAACCTTTTTAAAACCTTGATTGCGGGCTATGGCGCAAAGAAATTAGGTGGCGGCTGTATCAGCACCATCATTGTATTTGTTATTATTTACTTTTTGTTAGGTCAGTGCAGCTAGCTCAATCAATAGAACGATAAACGAAAAGGACATATACTGATCGTCGATTCTTTCTAGCCCGAAAACCGTCAGCCTCATCACTGACGGTTTTTTTCTTATTTCGTAATTTTTTGATTTTTTTTTAAAAATTAGTTTTATTTTTAAATCAAACTCGCACCCATGAAAAACTTAATCAAATCATTCGCACTAGGTACTTTTTTATTCCTTTTCCTTCAAAATTGTACCCCAAAAGAAGAAATCCCTACTGAGCCCATTGTTTGGGAAAGAGCAGCAGGTTTTGGAACGGCTCCACTTTTGGGTAGCAGCTTGCTTAATCAAGAACTTTTCGTGACTTCCGAAGCAGGAAGGTATCCAAACGCATCACTTGATGGTCCAAATGATTTTCAAGGTTTTGGAATTGAACAAAATAAACCTGGTAGATATAGATTTCCTGTTTCGGATAAAGTTGTTGCGTCAAACAATAACTACCAAATCGTGCTCGAGGCACCCAAAAATGTTGGCTTGTCTGGCAAAGCTATCAAGTTAAATATGAGAGAACTTGATCCGGACTTTCAGTATTTTTTTGATCTCCCTTACTTTGTGGGCGATGCCATCGGAATTGACAAAAATGGAACCGTCCTTGTTCCTTACCACAGCGCAAAAGATGGATTTGCGAAAAGTTCTCCTGACTTTGTCATCATCAAAACAAAACTTGTAGAAGGCGAACTTGAAATCCTAGAATTGAAATTGATAAAAGAAAATTACATTCAAGGAATGAATTCGGTCACAAGGTTGAATTCATTTGAAAACTTTTTCCAAATTAGAATAGGACCCTATACCTATAATTTAGGCGACGATGGAAAACCGAAATTAAAACATGAGCACCTCACAAAATCATTTCAATTCGGGAATGAGATAATATCTTTTGGAGCATTGTTCGGCCAAAGCAGCCCTCTTTTTGCCTATCGTTCAAATCTAAATGGGGAGAATACCCAATTGATAAACACTTTTAATGATCCTTCGATCCTCCAATTAGAATTTACGGCTGTGGACGGAAGGATCATTGGATATGGAAACAGTCAGTTATTTTTAATCGACCTTCAAGAAAGTAACATTAAAATCACAGAACTTGACAATACCGGGCTTGAAGGAAGCTATATCACTTCCGTTACTGTGGCAGATGACAACAGGGTATTTGTGACATCTGCTCCAATCCCTGGCTTTGACCTCGCTGGTGGATTCTATAAACCTATTGAAGAATTGTTCAAACCAAGGCAGGCTTCAACCAAATAAAAAAAATCCGGATTCTCATCCGGATTTTTCAATTTATAACTTTTTACAAGTTCCCCTTGTTCAATTCCTCCACTGCATGGTTGGCTGCACGGGCAGTAAAAGCCATAAACATCAGCGTAGGATTTTGGGTGCTTGTACTCGTGAAGCTCGCTCCGTCTGAGACGAAAACATTTTTGCAGGTATGCAACTGATTCCATTCATTCAGCAGGGAAGTTTTTGGATCTTTTCCCATACGAACTCCTCCCATTTCGTGGATGTCAGATCCAGGAGGTGCTTTGGTATCTTCGACTTTGATATCTGTAAATCCTGATTTTTCGAACATCTCTTGTTGCTGCTGAAGGAAATCTGCCGTCATTTTGTCGTCATTATCCGTCCATTCGACCGAAAGGATGATCTTTGGGATACCATATTTATCCTTCTCATCAGTACTGAGGCGAATATGGTTGGTTTCGATGGGAATGGTTTCTCCCTGCATCCAAGCTGACATACGCCAAGTGCCATATTTTTGGTTGAGTAGGCTGTCACGAAGGTCATGCCCGATGACGCTTGTGTCTGAACCGAGACCTCTTCCACCTGCCATGCCTATCGAATAGCCTCGTAGAAAGTCTGTGTCCTGACGGAATACATTCCTGAATCTCGGCACATAGGCGTGTCCGGCATGCCTTCCCTCGGTGGCTTTGTCAGCAAATCCCTCATAACTCGCACTTCCTTTTCCACGGTAATTATGACAGGCAAGGAACTTGCCCATCAGGCCGTTGTCATTGCCGATACCATTGGGAAATCTTGAAGATTTTGAGTTGAGCAATATCGCATTGGTAGCGATGGTGGATGCATTTACGAAGATGATTTTTGCATAAAACTCCATTGCATCACCTGTTGCCCGGTCACTGATTCTCACGCCCGAGGCTTTACCTTTTGCTTCGTCATAAATGATGGATTCCACTACCGAATCGGGACGAATGGTCAGGTTTCCGGTCTTTTCTGCCCAAGGCAAAGTAGAGGCATTGGCAGAAAAATATCCTCCGTACACACAGCCTCGGTTACACATGCCTTGGTTTTGGCATTTATTCCGCCCTTGTTCTTTATGGATTTGCTGAGGATCTGTAAGGTGTGCACACCTTCCCTGGATGAGGTGTCGGTCGCCATAATTCTGCTTGAGCTGTTCTTTATAATATTGCTCGATGCAACTCAACTCAAATCCCGGCTGCACGATGGAATCCGGCAACTCAGGCAATCCATCCCTTCCTCCGGCGATTCCTGCAAATGTCTCTACATAATCCAGCCAAGGCTCTAGGTCTTTATACCTCACCGGCCAATCCACCGCAAAGCCATCCCGCGCAGGACCTTCAAAATCATAATCCGACCAACGCTGCGTTGCCCTAGCCCAAAGCAATGACTTGCCTCCGACATGGTATCCACGAAACCACCGGAATGGCTTTTCTTCAATGATCGGCTGCTCATCTTCATCCAAAGCCCAATGCATGGTCTCTTCTCTCGCCCACCTGGCCGCACCGATTCCGGATCGCTTATCCACAGGTACGGCACCACGGAACTCAAACTCCCAAGGTGCTTTGGAAGCTGTGGGGTAATCTTCTATGTGCCGGACCATCCTGCCCCTTTCGAGGACTAGGGTCTTCAATCCTTTTTCTGTGAGTTCTTTGGCTGCCCATCCTCCGCTGGCGCCTGAACCAATCACGATCGCATCATAGGTGCGCTTATCTTTTGAATCCTGTAACATGTCGTCTTGGGTTTAAGCTTGGGAAGTTACATCGATGCATCCATGGAAATAGCCCGGAGCCATCTTGTAGCCACGGTAATCTACCATCACCTCCTTGACTGTGGTGAATCCTGTGATGGTCTGTGATTTTATAAGGTCAAAAAACTTCTTCTCTTCCTCATTTTCAGAGGAAGCCAAGGAAAGTAAAAGCCCTTCACGCTCCTCTTGAGTACCTTTTTCAAAAGATTTACCGAGTGTTGTCTTTGACTTTTCTGCAAGTGAGGCCAATTGGGATTTGATCATATCCTGATCTTCCTTTTCGTAGCAATGCTCAAAAAGCCTGATCAGATACTTGTCCGTGCCGGTACTCAGTGCACCGATAGGTTGGGCATCCGGGGTAGGTAATTTGGTTGGCAATCCTGCAGGAATGATCGTGTCCGCGATAGCAGTGATCAGGTGCTCTTCCTTGAAAGAGAAAAAACCTTTGTGTGTCAACTGGTCGACGAGCTGCCATTTCCAGTCCACAAGAACCAACCCTGCGATACCCACTGCAGTACCTCCAAGGATTTTAAGCGATTTTCTTCTGTCCATAAATGTTATTTCGGGATGCAATACTGCTGTAATATAGGGCATTGACTTTTAAAATAACAGCCCCGAAACTCCAAAATCTACCAATGGAAAATGAAAGGGATCGGTGGAGGATGAAGTCTGCTTCGGATCTGTTACAGACAGTCATGAAAACACACAAAGGTTTATTAGTGAATTGGAATAGTGAAATTAATTGAGAAAATTTAGAACAGTAATATCCGAAAAGTAAATCCTCAATTTAATGGATTCACTAAGCCAAAACCTTTATATTAAAATGAAAAAATCCAAAGAATGTTTAAAAGGAGAAGTTTTCATCAATGCCTCCATCGACAAGGTTTGGGGGCTTTGGATCGATCCTGACCACATCAAGAACTGGAACATTATCTCTAATGAATGGCACACCCCGATTGCCCAAAATGACTTTCGGGTTGGCGGGAAATTGTACCTGAAGATGGAAGCCCTTGACAAAAGTGACGGTTTTGATTACGAATGTATTTATGACAACATCATCCCATTCAAAGAAATCAGCCATGTAGGTGCTGATGGCCGCAAAACAAAATTGGACTACGAAGAGACTCCGCAAGGCGTCAAAGTCACAGAGTCATTTGAACCCGAAAACCATACTCCGCTAGATGTTCAAGAGGCTTTTTGTCAGTCTATTCTTGATAATTTCAAAAGGTATGTGGAGGATGCAGAATGAGTATTTGATTGTCATTTTATTCATTAAACTCAAAAAATAAAATGAAACCAACCCTGACACTTTCGCAATTTGGATTTTCCCAAAGGAAAATATTTGTCTTGTTTGGGTTTTTGGTCACCTGTATTTTGCTGACTGTATTGATTGATTTTCTGGAATCCAGATTTCAAAACTACGGCTTTTACCTTTCGGAATCTTTGTTGTTCAGTTCGTATTGGTGGATTTTTTTACCGCTTTGGTATGGACAGCTGAGTCTTCTGGAAACCCACAAAACCAAAGTAAGATTTGCCCTTATTGTTCTCATTCCGATCATCATCCACCTTTTTGCTTTTCCCGGATTGGTATGGCTCATTTCGTCCGTATTTTATACTCATACCTTTGAGTTTGGGCAGACTTTTGAATTTGGCTTGACCCAACATTTCTTTAAAATTTTTCTTTTATACACCATTCCGATCGGTCTGTATGCCTTTTTTAGGGATAGAATCAGGGATTTCCAAAGTCAAAATAACTCAATAAGTAAAGAAGCAAATGATTTTTTGACCAGTCTAAAAGTCAGGGAAGGAAACAAACAACTCCAAATTCCCACTAAAGATGTGTTCTATTTTTCTGCCAACCCCCCCTATGTCAATGTCCATTACAAAGACAAAAAACACCTTTGCAACATCACACTCAAATCCCTTTCTGAAAAACTGGACCTCAGATTTTTTGTCAGGATTCACAAATCTGAAATTGTAAACCTGATTCATGTCCAATCCTATAAATCCCGACAGAACGGGGATTATGATGTGACGATGGATGACGGAACAGAACTCAGACTCAGTAGGAATTTTGCAAAGGATTTCAAAAGCAAACTTGAAATCCTTACTCAGGATAAGCTATAATTCCATCCTGTTGTCGATTTTGATTTGCAATCCAGGTTTTTAATGACTGATTTTTACAGAAAAAATCAAATGAAAAAGGGAACACTAACCTGGTTGTTACTCGTGTTTTTTGCTTTTGGCTGCAAAGGCCAAACAGAAAGTACTGAAAACATTTCCAATCCATCTCAAAGAAAAGGTCCGGTCGGAGGAGGTTGTGACGGCTGCGAATTGATGTATGTCGGCATTCCAAAAGAAATAAACGCAACAGACACCAGTGCCGGTTGGTACGAAGAAAAAGGACAAAAGCTTCTATTGACAGGAACTGTTTTCGAACCTGGTGGAAAGACTCCGGCTCCAAATATCATTATCTATTATTGGCACACCGACACCGGAGGATATTATACTGCGGACACCGAAACTGATCCAAAAGCAAAAAGTCATGGAAGGCTTAGAGGTTGGGTAAAATCCGATGAAAACGGAAAATACAGCATCTACACGATCCGACCTGCCCCTTATCCCAATGAGGATTTGCCTGCACATATTCACCTTTCAATCAAAGAACCTGATATCAAAAATGAGTACTATACCGATGATGTCGTTTTTGATGATGATCCGCTTTTGATTCCCTTTATGAAAAAATATCCACCCGAAAACCGGGCAGGAAGCGGAATCGTAAGGGTGCTTTTGAAAGGCAATTTGCAGATCGCCGAACATGACATCATCCTTGGATTGAATATCCCCAATTATCCCCAAAAAGATGTTTCGAACAAGAAGTCAGGATTAAACATTGGCGAAGACCAACCCTCTTTTATCCCATTCCACGCCTTTGGGCCGGATAAGGGAAGCCAGGCTTGTCCAGTCTGCAAGTATGGAAGGTACCACGGGATCGTTTTTTTCGTGGGAAATAATCCTGATTGGGACGACATCAAAAAATGGCTTGGGTTTTTGGAATTACAGAGCATGTCGAGACAAAAATATCTCAAAGCTTATTTTGTATATGGAAATGAAAACGCATATAGCAAATCAATAAGGGCCAATGAACTTGAAACCATTGGCAGAGAACTGAATCTTCAAAGGACTGCTTTGACTTTCGTTCCCTCCTTCAGTGATTCCAAAACAGAGGCTAACCTAAACAAGATCAATCCTGAAACAGAGAACACATTCATCATTTATAAGAACCGGAGGATTGTCGATAAGTACATTGACCTGAAAGCGAATTCAGAAAATTTTGCTTTGATTTCAAATTCCTTGGATAGAACCCGGGGAGATTTTTTTGATTTGGATGGAATGCCGCATAATTGACCTATCTTCATTTGCCATTGACTCAATACTCCAATAATTAATAATAATCCGGCTTAATGATATATTTTACTTATTTATATCCAAACATTAATCAAAACCCTATTTTGGAAGTTAAGCCAATATGATTTAGTTTTGATTGAAAATTATCCATCGGATAAAAAGCTGACCCAAACCAGTTTTTCAGCTTCCTGCCACGCATAAGTATTATATAATGCAACAGCCTACACCTGCACTGAACAAAAGTGTGAAATAAGATGGTTTGGACTTAATGAAAGCCATGGCCATTTATTTTGTCTTGATTTACCATTTCCCGATTATGGAAGTTGACTTTATTGGGACAGGAAAAACGGGGGCTTATTCCAATTTCTTTATTTTCTCCATTTTCAGCACATGCGTGCCGATTTTCTTTTTTATCAATGGCGCTTTGCTATTCAACAAATCAGGATTAAGTCTTAAAGCCCATGTGTCCAAGATCCTAAAAACAGTCATCTTGGTTATTATTTGGGGATTCATTACTATGATTTCGCTTTCTCTGATATATGGTGAAAGTATTTCTGTATCTGGAATCATAAAGGATATCTATACTTTGAAAACCGGATGGGTAAACCACCTTTGGTTTTTGGAAGCACTTGTGGTGATTTATATCTTTTTCCCTATGCTTTTTTTGGCATTCAAAACCAAAAAGAACTACTTCTATTTCTTTTTTGCCTGTGTGATGATTTTGTCATTTGGCAACACCTTCATCGGGCTTCTGCTGAATGTAGCAAGCACCGTTTCGGGAAAATTTTTGAACACTTATTTTTTCCTCAATTACTTTGGCGGGTTCAATGCTTTCAGCGGAATCTATGGTTTTTCTATCGGCTATTTCATGCTGGGGGGAATTGTATTCTCTATGAAAGATTCCATCCTCACCAACAGAAACCGGATACTGTCCTTGATAGCAATCCCCGTGTCTATGGCTTTGTTGTTTTCCTATGGTGTCCTTATTTCATTCAGACAAGGGGAAACCTGGGACATTGGCTTCGAAGCGTTTGATTCTGTCTTTGCTTTGGTCATGGTCGTATCCATTTTTATCCTTTCCATGCAATACAATAACCGTGGCCTTTCAGGAAAAGTAATCCGACATGTCAGTAAAAATACCTTGGGCATCTATCTTCTACATAGAATTGTCGGCGCTTTGATCAAACCATTTTTCATGGAATTTAGCTTTTTCAGCACGTTTTTCGGGGGAATGGTTTTTGCAGGGGCCATACTGTTTCTAAGTTTGCTTGTCATTTATATCATGAAGAAAATCCCTTATTTCAATTACCTTTTTTCTTTGAAACTGAAGCTTGCCTAAAAATATCTGGTTCCTTTCGTAAAAAAAATCAGGTATTGGGTTTGCGATGATTGTTCTGATTCCTTCTTCTATTTTTTGGACAAAATTCTTTTTATCTTCATTGGGTACCACTAGCCCAATAACCAAATCAGATGAAAGAAGACAGTCAGGTCATCGCAAAGAATGACCGAAAAACGATTCGTGCTTGGGCCATGTATGATTGGTCCAATTCCGCTTATTCTTTGGTGATCGCCTCGGCGATTTTCCCGGCTTATTACAATTCGATTACTACCACCGACGCCGGCAGCAAAATCACGGTTTTCGGATTGGAGATCGAAAATACAGCGGCTTACTCAATCAACCTCGGTATTGCTTTTGGAATCATTGCCCTGGTCTCTCCACTCCTGTCTTCGATATCGGATTATTACAGCAATCAAAAAAGGTTTATGCAGTTCTTTTGCTATGTGGGAGCGATCGGCTGTTCATCTCTTTTCTTTTTTGATGGCCCCGAAATGGTTCACTTCGGATTGGCCTTCATGATGCTGGCGACGATCGGCTATTCGGGTAGCATCGTTTTTTACAATTCTTACCTTCCTGCAATTGCCACCGAAGACCAACAGGATAAAGTCAGTGCGAGAGGCTATGCTTTTGGCTATATCGGTTCTACGACCCTACTACTCCTCAATCTTGCCGCCATCCTCAATCAAGATGCGCTTGGTGTAGAAGATGGTTCCCTACTCCCCAGGGTTTCATTTCTGCTCACAGGCATATGGTGGTTTGGATTTGCGCAGGTAACTTTTCGAAAGCTTCCCAAAGGAATCTATTCCAAAACCACGACAGAGAGAAAGTTTCTCCTCAACGGATACCGGGAATTGGCCAAGATCTGGGGGAGACTTAAGAACGACCCAAAATTAAAGATGTACCTGATGAGTTTTTTCTTCTATATCATGGGGGTACAGACGGTAATGTTCATGGCTGCATCATTTGGGGAAAAGGAAGTCGGCATGGGCATGACACAGTTGATCATTACTATCCTTTTATTGGAATATGTAGGAATTATCGGTGCGTTCTTGTTTGCATGGATTTCCAAAAAGATGGGAAACCTTCAGGCTCTGACTATTGCAGTGACTATTTGGATTTTCGTGTGCATCGGCAGCTATTTTATTCAAACCGCCTTCCACTTTTACATCGCAGGCTTCTTTATTGGGATGGTAATGGGAGGAATACAGTCCTTGTCCCGCTCGACTTATGCGAAGTTTATCCCAAAAACAGAAAACAACGCAGGTTACTTCAGCTTCTTTGATGTCTGCGAAAAGTTGGCCATGATGTGCGGACTCGTCATGTGGGGATTTATGGACAACCTCACCGGCAGCATGCGCAATTCGATCATTGCTTTGGCCATTTGGTTTTCCATCGGGCTGATTCTATTGATGGTAGTCAGAAAATTAGAAAAGCAGGAAAAGGCTGCTATGGCTTAAATCCTTCAATTCGATCTCTTCAGGTAGTTTCTCAAGAAACTACTAATTGGATGTTGCCACCAGGGGAATGTCAAATCTGAAAAAAAATCAAAGGCAGAAATCAGAAACTTACCCAAGGAGCATAAAAGTGAAATAAAATAATATCAGAATTTTCTTAAATTAGACTTTCACTTAAATCAATTGAAATGAAAAAATTAGCCTTTATTCTCATCTTATTATTTGTAGTAAAAACTGATTTTCTATTGGCACAAACCGCCACAAATGTAAAAGGAAAGTGGATTATGAATGTTGAGACAAATATGGGGAGCGGTTCGCCGACATTTGTACTTGACCACGTGGACGCCACCAACCTGAAGGGAACCTATACCGGTCAGTTGGGAGATTCCGAAGTAAAAGGAACACTCAAAGGCAATACCATTCACCTTGAATTCAGCATAAGTGGAGAAATCATCGAATATGACGGTACAGTGACCGGAAATGAAATGAAGGGAAAAGTGAAATTGGGAACGATGGCTGAGGGAACCTTTACCGGAAAAAAGAAAGAGTAAAATGGTTTATTAAACCATCCTCCAATACTATATGATGTTGCCCATTCCTATTTTAAAGAATAAAATATTTCAGAATTATATCCTGATAATGACCATGTTTCCAAGAAATAAACATCATTACCTGTCAATGGTGGAAAACGTTTTTTTATAAATCAGATAATTATTTTAAAAAAATTAATGAAGTTTGATAAAAAATGACGCTTCCATAGTTTTAAATTAAATCAATAAGAGAACAACTTTATAAACCCTATTTAAAAATGAAAAAATCAATTATTCTTATCGTATTTATACTAGTGAGTGGATTTGGATTTGCACAGGGAATTCGTGTCAATACCTATGCGGGTTATGTCTTCCCGGACAGTTTTGACAATTATTATTCTGCAAATTCTTATGTCCAAGGACAAATCCAAGATGGATTCAGATGGGGTGTGGGATTGGAGTATGCTGTCCCCGGCAACCGTGCCATCGAACTCCAGTATAAAAGGCAGGATACCACTGCACCAACAACATACAGGGATCCAAATATTGGCAGTGGGGGACTTAATACTTCAAATTTTGAGGTAGGAATCAACTGGATCATGTTGAATTTCACCAATTATATTCCGGTCAATGAAACAGTCGAACCATTTGTTGGAGGAGGTCTAGGTATGGGGATTTTTGATGTTAGAAATCCGGACACAGGAAATGCCAACAACGGGACAAAATTTGCATGGAATATCAGAGGAGGATCTAACCTCTGGGTATCTGAAAATGTAGCTTTAAGAATTCAGGCATCTTTATTCTCAGCCGTACAATCAGTAGGGGGTGGATTATTTTTTGGTACAGGTGGTGCAAGTGCAGGGGTTGCAACCTATTCTACTATGTTCCAGTTTGGATTTGATGGAGGTTTAGTATTCAGGCTACCAGGGAAATAAAAAACTTCCAAACAATTGTATTCGGAAAAAAGAATTTTCCCCCTAAAACAACAAAACCCGAGCATTTGCCCGGGTTTTTTTTATGATTTTTATAGAAATCTACAGCTTTTTTATTCTGATGTTTTTAAACCAAACTTCATCACCATGGTCTTGAAGTGCGATCTTACCTTTCTTGAATGTACCAAAACCTGGCATGTCTTTGAATTTGCTTTTGGCGATCAATGCTTCCCACTCAGGAGTCCAAAGTGTGGTTGACACGATCATGACACCGTTAAGATAAAGTTCGAGCTTGCCATCCTTGGAAATGATCTCGGCAAGATTCCATTCTCCAACAGGCTTGACAGTCTCTTCACTGCTGACAATCAGGTCGTACAAATCCCCTGCACGGTGGCTGACAATCTTGGCATCAGGATGTCCATTATTGTCCAGAACCTGCATTTCCATGCCGGTATTCCAAGGATAGGTAAATTCCGGCGCTTCATGCACAAAGAATATAATACCGCTGTTACCGTTTGGAGCTATTTTCCATTCTACCTGTAGGTGATAGTTGTCAAACTCCTCATTGGTCACGATGTCACCACCGTCACCTGTTTGCCAGCCGGCTTTGTTGGTGGCATCAAGGTAAATGGCGCCATCCTGAACTTTCCAGGCTTTGCCGACTTCTCCCCCACCATATTTGGACCATCCGTTAAATGAGGTTCCATCAAATAGGCTGATCCATTCAGATTCAGGAGCAACAGTTTCAACTACCTCTGCAACCTCAGTTTCTTCGGTTGCCTCTTGGTTTCCCCCACAGGCAAATGCCAGGGAAGCTGAAATCAGGAATATAAATGCTTGTTTTTTCATTTTTATTTCTTCAAAAGGAGAACATATTTCACCATAACTTCCACATCTGCAGGAGCAAGCTGTGGATGCGGAGTCATTGCGATTTCTCCCCAAGTACCTACATGTCCTTCTATCACGTGCTTGGTCAGCAAAGCGATATTTTCAGGAGTACTTTCATACTTTGCAGCTACATCGGCGTAAGATGGTCCTACAATTTTTCTTTCTACCATGTGACATGCTGTACAGCCTGCCTCTTTGGTTTTTGCTTGACCTGCGATGAAGATCGGGTCGTCTTTGTATTTTTCCTCCAAACTAACGGGAGCAGCAGGCGGAGGAGTGGTGACCGCGGTCTCCGTGGTGGCCGTTTCGGAAGTAGAACCTCCTCCACAGGAGTAAGTCAATGCGGATGCGGCTATCAAGCCAAGTGTCAATGATTTAATCAGTTTCATAAAATATAGGTTAATGGTAATTTAAATTCCTAGGATTTTTTTGTTGAAAGCCTCGTCAGCTCCGGCTGCAGCAAAATCATCAAAAGCTTTTTCTGTGACTCTGATAATATGGTCCGCAATAAATGGAGCTCCTTCAAGTGCTCCCTGCTCGGGATGTTTGATGGCACACTCCCATTCGAGTACCGCCCAACCTGAGTAGTCGTACTGCGAAAGTTTGCTAAAGATACCACTAAAATCTACTTGACCATCTCCCAAGGAACGGAATCTTCCGGCACGCTGCACCCATCCTTGGTATCCGCCATAGACGCCCTGCTTGCCGGTTGGATTGAATTCCGCGTCTTTGACATGGAACATCTTGATTCTTTCGTGATAGAAATCAATGAATTGAAGGTAGTCAAGACACTGCAATACAAAATGACTTGGGTCATACAGGATGTTTGCGCGCTTGTGGTTGTTAACTTTCTCCAAAAACATCTCGAAAGTAATTCCGTCATGCAAATCTTCTCCGGGATGGAGTTCATAGCAGACATCGACGCCATATTCTTCAAAAGTATCCAAGATGGGCATCCATCTTTTTGCCAATTCTGTGAATCCTGTATCGACCAAACCTGCCGGACGCTGTGGCCAAGGATATACTGTCTGCCACATCAATGCGCCTGAGAAAGTAGCATGTGCATTTAGTCCAAGATTGGAGGAGGCTTTTGCAGCAAATTTCAGCTGTTGGGTTGCCCATTCAGATTTTGCTTTGAGATTTCCGGCAAGGTTTGCAGGAGCAAAGCCATCGAAAAGCTCGTTGTAAGCAGGATGGGTTGCCACCAACTGACCCTGAAGGTGGGTTGAAAGTTCAGTGATTTGCATGCCTGTGGCATTGACGATGCCTTTGATTTCATCGGCGTAGGTTTTGCTTTCGGCGGCTTTTTGGAGGTCGATCAATCTTCCATCCCAAGATGGAATCTGTACACCTTTGTATCCGGCTGCTGACATCCACTCACAAATACTTTTCAGGCTGTTGAACGGTGCTTTGTCATCGGCAAACTGTGCCAAAAAAACTGCAGGTCCTTTTATGGTTTTCATAGGTTTATTTATTAAAGATTGGAAAATTAGAAAATTGGAAAATTATAATGTTAGAAGGTTATAAAGTTTCAAAGTTTAGAGGAAGATGACAAATGCTACAAGCGAATTTGGTACTTGGTACTTAGTACTTGATACTTGATACATTATTCTCGCTTCACCCCTAAAACTCCACATTGAAAGGTGTCCATTTCTGATCGGAAGCCGAGCTTGCCAAGACATTTTCGATAAAGGCCATGCCACGGATTCCATCTTCTGCACCGGGGAAGTCCCACCATTCGGCTTTGGGTTCCTCCCCTTTTCTCAACGCATAAATGCACCTTGCGAAATTTCTGTAAATATTGGCAAAAGCTTCAATATATCCTTCCGGATGACCGGCCGGAGTTCTGGTATTTTCATTGGCCATGGAACCTAAATAGCCGTTTCCTGCACGGTATATTTCATCCGGCCTGTCAGACCATCTTAGTCTCAGGGTATTATTATCTTCCTGCATCCATTCCAACCCACCTTTTTCTCCATAAACACGGATTTTGAGGTTATTTTCACAACCGGCGTCTATTTGGGATGCTGTCAGGATTCCGGATGCGTTGTTTTCAAATCGCATCAAAACTGCTCCATCGTCATCTATCGGGCGTCCTTTCACCTTGATGTCAAGGTCGGCACATATTTTTGCTACTTTGATCCCGGAGACATATTCAGCAAGGTTGAATGCATGGGTTCCGATATCGCCAAAGCAACCGGCTTTCCCATTTCTGGCAGGATCTGTTCTCCATTCCGCCTGTTTGTTTTCATATTCCAACAGCTTGTGCAACCATCCCTGAGGATATTCCACATAGACTTTCCTGACTTCCCCGATTACCCCTTCAGCGATCATTTGCTTCATTTGCTTGATCATCGGATATCCGGTGTAAGTATGTGTCAGGCAAAAAAGCTTGTCACTTTTCTTGATGATTTTATAAAGTTCTTTTGCTTGGTCATAAGTCAAAGTCATTGGCTTGTCAAGGACAACATGGAATCCTGCCTCCAAAGCTTTCTTTGTAGGATCAAAGTGCACATTGTTGGGAGTGACGATGCTGATGATGTCTATCCTTTCGGATTCGGGCAATGCCAGTTCCTTTTGAATCATTTCGTCATAGGATGAATAAACCCGGGATGGGTCAAGCATGAGCTCTTCACCGGCCTGTCTGGTTTTTTCAGGATTGCTGCTAAATGAGCCCGCAGTGATTTCTATCAAACCGTCCATCAGCGCCGCACTCCGGTGGATCGCACCGATAAATGCACCTGGACCGCCGCCGACCATTCCCATTTTGAGTTTTTTCTGTGCTGCCATATTATATTGGATTATTGGTTTTCAGGGTTTAATATTTTGGATTAAATTTCTTGTAAGATAATTTATGATTTGTTTTCACTTAAACACGAAATGAAATAAATGACCAATTGCAGTAAGATGTTATGAGTGGTAAAGTTTTGAACCGCTTATTGACTTATTTCATTTGGACTTTCGGAAAAACTAAAATTAAGGCAAAATCCCTGAATTTTAAACATAAAATTGATACTTTACCGCTTCGTTATATCCGATTTTAACCAATCAACCACGACATTATGCATTCCGGAACCAGAGCCCAACTTTCTTTCATGATGTTCTTGGAATTTTTCGTTTGGGGTTCCTGGTATGTGACCATGGGTACTTTTTTGGTTACCAATCTTGGTGCAAGCTATACCCAAATAGCCGCCGCCTTTTCCACACAGTCATTTGGGGCCATTATCGCTCCATTTATCATCGGATTGATTGCAGACCGGTATTTCAATGCAGAAAAAATTCTGGGCTTCCTCCATTTGATCGGCGCTGTGTTGCTATACCTGTGCTATCAGGCCACGAGTTTTGAATTGTTTTATCCGTTCATATTTGGATACATGGTTCTCTATATGCCGACTTTGGCTTTGGTCAATTCTGTTTCTTTTAGACAGATGAAGGATCCCGAAAAAGAATTTTCCCCGATCAGGGTATGGGGAACCATCGGATGGATCGCTGCAGGGCTTTCGATCAGTTATGTTTTTTTATGGGATGAAGCCGGGAATATGTCCAATGGCTTTCTCAAAAACACTTTTCTGATGGCCTCCATATCCTCTTTGGTTCTTGGCTTATTTTCATTTACTCTTCCAAAAACCCCTCCAAGAGCCAATAAAAACGAAAAAGTCAAAATAGGAGACTTGATCGGGCTGGACGCCTTGAAATTATTGAAGGACAAAAACTACGCTATCTTCTTTTTATCTTCTATCCTGATCTGCATTCCTTTGGCTTTCTATTTTCAAAATGCAAATCCGTTCTTAGCCGAAATCGGCGTATCGGATCCTACCGGAAAAATGACCATCGGACAAGTCTCAGAAGCTTTCTTCCTTCTTTTGCTTCCTTTTTTCTTCAAAAGATTTGGATTCAAAATGACCATGATGATCGGAATGCTAGCTTGGGTAGTCCGGTATGCCTTGTTTTCAATAGGAGATGCAGGGGATGGACTTTATTTATTGATCCTCGGAATAGCCCTGCATGGTATCTGTTATGATTTCTTCTTTGTATCCGGCCAAATCTATACTGATTCGAAGGCAGGAGAGAAATTCCAATCCTCTGCACAAGGACTAATCACCCTGGCAACCTACGGTTTGGGAATGCTGATAGGATTTGCTGTCGCCGGACAAGTCACTGATTTATATTTGAATGCAGATGGTACACATGATTGGAAATCCATCTGGATGATTCCCTCCGGTATTGCTATATTAGTGGTACTGATTTTCCTGATCTTCTTTAAAAATGAAACAATGAACAAAAAACCCGAAATAAAACCTATTGAATCATGACCCAACTCAGCCGAAGAAACAGTCTTAAAAAAATGCTTGTGGGAACAGTGGCCGCCACCGGACTTCCTCTTGTCAGCACCCATGCTGAAAGCCTTCCATATCAGCTCAAAGGCAATGTAAACCATGCCGTATGTCATTGGCCCTTTAATCCGATGACAATCGAAGAGTTATGCATTGGAATCAAAAAAATCGGATTCAATGCCATTGACTTGATAGGCCCAAACAACTGGCACATTCTCCAAAAACACGGAGTGGAATGCTCAATGTGCAATGGCGCTGACATGGGAATAGTCAAAGGATGGAATGATCCCAAAAACCATGAACAATTGATCAAAGGCTATGAGGAAGTGATTCCACTGGTTGCAAAAGCCGGCTACAAGAATTTGATTGCTTTCAGTGGCAACAGAAACGGGATGGATGATGAGACGGGGCTGAAGAATTCTGCTGAAGGTCTCAAAAAAATCATGGCCACTGCAGAAAAACACAATGTCATGATCATCATGGAGCTCCTCAACAGTAAGGTAGACCATGCTGATTACATGTGTGACAAAAGCGCTTGGGGCATAGAGCTCTGCAAAATGGTAGATTCTCCAAACCTCAAACTGCTTTATGATATCTACCACATGCAAATCATGGAGGGTGACATCATCAGGACCATCAAAAGAGACCATCAATACTTCGGACATTACCATACAGCCGGTAATCCCGGAAGAAATGAAATAGACGAAACCCAGGAAATCTATTATCCACCGATTGTAAAAGCGATCTTGGAGACAGGTTATAAAGGGTATTTCTGTCAGGAATTTGTGCCAAAGAAGGCAGACAAAATGGCTTCACTTGCCGAAGCCATCAGAATTTGTGATTTATAAATAAATACAACCAATAACTAATTATGGCAGACAATACCTATGACGCTATCGTGGTCGGCTCCGGAATCAGCGGAGGCTGGGCCGCGAAAGAGTTGACAGAAAAAGGGCTTAAAGTCCTCATGCTCGAAAGAGGACCAAATGTAGTACACAAAACCGATTACAAAACAGCGACACTAGCCCCTTGGGAAGTACCGCACAGAGGCAGGAGAACTACCGAGATGATCGATGCTCATCCCAATTTGAAGAGAGATTATGTACTCAATGAGCTAAATCTTGACTGGTGGGCACACGAATCCGAATCACCTTATATCGAGACCAAACCATTCACCTGGTTCAGGGGATATCAGGTCGGAGGAAGGTCTTTGCTTTGGGGAAGACAAAGTTACAGGCTGAGTGACCTTGATTTCGAGGCGAACCTTAAGGAAGGGATTGCTGTGGATTGGCCCATCAGATACAAAGACTTGGCCCCATGGTATTCTTATGTAGAAAAATTCGCCGGAATTTCCGGAAACAAAGACGGACTAGCCCAGCTTCCGGACGGTGATTTTCAGCCACCCATGCCGCTCAACTGTGTAGAAAAAGATGTAGCAGAAAGAGTAAAGAAGGCTTTTGACGGAAAAAGACTCGTCACTATCGGAAGAGTTGCCAACCTGACCCAACCTTTGGAAGGAAGATCGCAATGCCAGTTTAGGAATAAGTGCTCTTTGGGATGTCCTTTTGGAGGATATTTCAGTACCCAGGCCTCCACCATGCCTGCTGCTGTGAAAACTGGGAACTTAACTTTGAGACCTTGGTCCATTGTCACCAAATTGATTTATGACAAAGACAGCAAAAAAGCCACCGGAGTCGAAATCATTGACGGCGAGACCAACCAGACCTATGAATTCAATGCCAAGATCATTTTCCTTTGTGCATCTGCCTTCAATTCGACTTCTATCCTGATGAGATCTGCGACCGATATTTGGCCGGAAGGCTTGGGAAGCAGTTCTGGTGAATTGGGCCATAATGTGATGGACCACCATTTCAGATTGGGCGCAAATGGGGTTGCGGAAGGATATGAAGACAAATATTACTTTGGAAGAAGACCAAATGGGGTTTATATCCCTAGGTTCAGGAATATTGATGGAGACAAGAGAGATTACTTGAGAGGTTTTGGCTATCAGGGCGGCGCTTCCCGTTCAGGTTGGAGCAGGAATGTCGCTGAGATGAACTTTGGTGCACCCATGAAGGAGGCCTTGAGCGAACCGGGACCATGGAGTATGGGAATCACCGCCTTCGGCGAAATTCTTCCATACCATGAAAACACCATCAAACTCAGCAAAGACAAAGTAGATAAATGGGGCATTTCAATTTTGGAAATGGACGCCGAGATAAAGGACAACGAGAAGAAAATGAGGGTTGACATGATGAATGACGCTGCCGAAATGCTGGAAGCTGCAGGATTGAAAAATGTCAATACTTTTGACGCAGGATATACTTTCGGTCAGGGAATCCATGAAATGGGCACCGCAAGGATGGGCAGAGATCCAAAGACCTCTGTTCTGAACGGGAACAACCAAGTGTGGGATGCAAAAAATGTGTTTGTCACCGATGGGGCGTGTATGACTTCCGCAGCTGCTCAAAATCCTTCTTTGACTTATATGGCTTTGACAGCTAGAGCAGTGGATTTTGCTGTAAGCGAACTGAAGAAAGGAAATTTATAATCTTAAAAGAATTGAATCATGGCAATGAATAGAAGAGATGCTTTGAAAAGCGTCATTTTGATGATGGGAGGAACAATGGTCGGAGCCAATGTTATCCTTACCGGTTGTGCCCCAGAAGACCAAATCGTAGGCTTGGAGTTTTCGCCAAAGGACATTGCATTCCTAGATGAAATCGGTGAAGCCATCATCCCAACTACCGATACCCCGGGTGCCAAAGCTGTTGGTATAGGTGAGTTTATGGTAATGATGGTCAAAGATACCTACAATGCCGAGCAGCAAACCTCTTTTGTGGATGGTTTGAATTTCATCAGGAAGGATTTCAAAACAAGCAAAGGAAGTGACTTCATGGAAGCCACTTTAGAAGAACGTACTGCCTACCTCAATGAACTGAAAGCAAAAGCAACTGCAGATGCTGAAGACAAAAATGCAGGGGTAATCAAAATGCTTCAGGATTTGACCGTACTTGGATATTTTACTTCTGAAGTTGGTGCTACCCAACAATTGAGGTATTACGAAGTGCCTGGCAAATACGATCCTTGTATTGAATACAAGCCGGGAGACAAAGCTTACGCCATTTAATTAGTAAAAAAAGAGACTTTCTGCGGACAGTCTCTTCTCAATTAAACAAAACCCAACATGAAAAACAGAAGAAAATTTATCAAGCTAGGTGCAGCTATGGGCGTAGGGGCCTTCTTACCATTACAATTTTGCGCACCAAAAAAAGAAAGTGACACCCTCACAGAAGCGGTCTTAGATGCTGCGGCAGGCATTTTGGATAACTTTGGCCTTCAACTGTATTCGGTCAAAGAAAATATGGCAGAAGACCCTGTGGCGACAATAAAGGCTGTGGCAGGATTTGGCTATACACAGATCGAAGGATTTGACGGAGGAAAAGGTATTTTTTGGGGCATGAAAAATACTGAATTCAAAAGCCTCACAGATGACTTAGGGCTTAACTTCATCGCATCTCATGCAAACACTTATGAGAATCTCCAGAAACAAGCAGAGGAGGCTGCTACCATCGGAATGAAATACCTGATCAACCCTTGGGTAGGACCTCAAAAATCAATGGATGACTTCAAAAGGATTACTGATGATTTCAACAAGCAGGGAGAAATCTGTAAACAGCACGGGATCAAATTTGCCTACCATAATCATGGCTATACTTTTGTAGATCTGGATGGCCAAATCCCCCATGACTATCTCTTGGAAAATACCAATCCTGACTTGGTAGATTTTGAAATGGATACCTATTGGGTGTATACAGCAGGCAAGGATCCGATTGAATATATCAAAAAATACCCTAACAGGTTTACGCTTGGTCACGTAAAGGACAAATCCGGTGACCTGGAATTTTCAGAACCCAACGGGTCAACAATAATCGGCACAGGCATCATGGATTTTCCTACCATCCTGAGAGCGGGAATGGACAACGGGATGAAATATTTTATTGTGGAGCAAGAAAGGTTTGATGGAACCAAACCTATGGAAGCGGCTGAAAAAAATGCCGCATTCATGAAATCATTGGTATTCTAAAATTAAAAGGCCTGCACATTTGATGCAGGCCTTTTTTATTTATTCCACAAAATTAGATTTGATGGATCTTGAGGTGTATATCAACAAGTAGATGATCACAATAAGTATTACCAATGCAGCCACTTCAAATTGCGCCCAAATTTTTGATCTATTGACCACTTTTTCTGCGTTGGTGGCCAATTTTTTTCCCTCTTCGATTTGGATCAAGGAAAGCCTCTCCAAATCTAAAATAGCTTTTTCAATATAAGAATTGTATTCTTTCACCTTGGCGGCGTTTATCCCTGTTTCGGCGGAATACAATGATTGGTAATCAGCAATTCTCAAACTTTCCTGAATAATCTTTTTGAAGTCAGTCAAAAATCCAGCTTCGGCCATCGTCAATTTGGTGTCTTCAAATTCTTTGACAAGATTTAGAATATCAGATTCATGGGTACTGATTTCCTCTACCACATGACTGTAGTCGCTTTCAAACTGACAGTGGTTTACCAAAAGTTTTATTCTGAATAACTTTTCTGATATCGAAAATATATAACTCTCCACCACCAACCTGTCTTCATAAAAAGTCACAAATGAATTTCCAAGTTCATTGAAATTTCTCCTTTCAAGAATATTCTTACCAAAAATCATGATAATCAAAACCGTCAGGATAATAGCTACTTTAAGTTTTCTTTTTTGGGTAATGGTTCTAGACATAATTTGGGCAAGTTATGGAGAAGGTTCAAATCTACACCAATGGAGTTTACTCAAAAAGGTAGATAGGGTTACAGAAATTTAAACCGAATTAAATTTTTTAGATTCAAATAACCTAAAAATCCTGACATTATTTGATTTTTTTAAATTGGGGAGGAAAAGTCAAAAGCCTAAAAATCAAAAAACCTCCTGATTGTGGAGGTTTTTGTGATCCCGCTGGGATTCGAACCCAGGACCCATACATTAAAAGTGTATTGCTCTACCAGCTGAGCTACGGAATCATTTGTTTTGCTCTACCGTCCCGATAGTTATCGGGATACGGAATCCTTTGTTTTGCTGTTTCTTCCCGGCATTCATCCGGCATGCGAACAGAAACTCCTATTAATAAATCGAGCATCCCTCTCTAGAGATGCTCTTGAAGTCTTTTTGTGATCCTGTCAGGAATCGAACCTGAAACCTACTGCTTAGAAGGCAGTTGCTCTATCCAATTGAGCTACAGGACCGGCAAAATAGTCGGGGTGGCAGGATTCGAACCTACGACCTCCACATCCCAAATGTGGCGCGATACCGGGCTACGCTACACCCCGAACTTATTCAATCTGTTTTGAAAAACCCTTTGATTTCTCAGTGATCCCGCTGGGATTCGAACCCAGGACCCATACATTAAAAGTGTATTGCTCTACCAGCTGAGCTACGGAATCATTTGTTTTGCTCTACCATCCCGATAGCTATCGGGAAAGGAAATCATTCGTTTTTTTATCTTTCCGATCGTTATCAGGATTGATATTCAGTTACGATTTGATTTGTTTTTTTTTAAATCATTCCCGTAATTGGAGTGCAAATTTAAGCCTCTGAATTTAAAATGCCAAACCTAAACCGAATCTTTCTTACAAAATTTATAATATTTTTATTCGCTTTTTTACAAAGCTTTAATTGTCAGGCCAATATATCCAAGCTCCAAAAAGCAGATTCTTTGTTTTCTACCAAGAATTACCAAGAAGCAATGTTAGTTTATGAAGACTTACTCAACAATGAGGAAACTTTCTCTCCGGCAATGCTTTTAAAAATGGCTTTTATCTCTGAAGGGAAAGGCGATTATTCAAGTGCAAGTTTCTTATTGGCTAAATATTACGATCAAAATCCAAATCAAAGAGTAATCAGCAAGATCAAAACCCTGACGGAACAAGTAAACCTCATTGGATACGATTTAGATGACAGTGACAGACTTTTTAAATTTATTACTGATTTCCAAACCGAGCTTTCCAGTACCTTTTCATTTTTACTTTTCCTTTCATTGATCCTGCTGTTTGTATTTAGGACCAAGGCAGATAAACCAATGTATTACCTTCCCACAGTGGTATTGATCATTTTGGTTTTTGTCATCAACAATTTCTTGTCGGAACCCAAAACAGGAATCGTAACAGGAAGCCCAACCCTGATTATGGATCAACCTACAGCAGGAGGAAAATTAATTGAAGTGGTGGAACCGGGACACAGGGTCATCATCAAATCAACAAAAGATGTGTGGTATGAGGTCACTTGGGGAGAAAAGGTAGCCTTTGTCAAGAAAGACAATATCACGAGATTATAATGACTAAAAATCCAAGGGTTCAAGATTTTTGAAATGGCCATTCATCTGGATTTTCTTTTTAGCGACTTCAATGTCTCTCATTATGGGAATCACTTTCATCATGTGGGTGGTCAGGAATCTGATTCTATCTGATTCCTTTGTCATCAGTAACAATTCATATTCTTCCGCTAATTTCAATCCCAATTTATGGACATAGGTGAAGGAATTGAGTCGAAGGGGAACTATCTCCGTTTGATATTCCATCAATCTAAAAAGCTCCTTAAGATAAAAAATAAATTCGGCATACTGATTTTCTCCTACCCTCGGGTCATTGTCAAAAAAAACCACATTGCCTCCGGCATATAACTTGTCTTTCATCGGGTTTTCAAATGAAAGAATCTCAAATGTCCTTTTCCCACGTGTCTTAATATCCATCCTGCCATCTTCATATACCTTAGAAACCTCCTCCAACTCCACTTCTGTACCAAAAGGCATCAGTTTGTCCAAGTAAACTGCTATTCCAAAAGTACCCTTTGTAGACAGGATATCTCCGATAAGCTGTTTATATCTCGGTTCGAAAATATGGAGATTCAACTGTTCTCCGGGAAAAGCAACAAGTTTTAAAGGAAAAAGAGGAATTTGATGGTCCATACGAATAGTAACAGTACGGGTAAGGTTTGGTTATTTTTCAACTTAAAAATCCACCCTAAATTACGGATTGGTATTTGAAGTTCATGAGAATTACCAACAAAAAAGGCTGTCCCACATCTGAGACAGCCCGTTTTTGCAAAACATTTCCCGATTAGGATTTGCTTGCGATATAGGTCAATAGGTCCACGACTTTATTGGAATAACCCCACTCATTGTCATACCAAGAAATTACTTTGACGAATGTGTCACTCAGTTGGATACCTGCTTCGGCATCAAAAATAGATGTTCTTGGATCTCCGTTGAAATCTGTAGAAACCACTGAATCTTCAGTATATCCGAGTACACCCTTCATGGTGGTTTCAGATACTTCTTTCATTTTTGCACAAATTTCTTTGTAGGTAGCAGGCTTTTTCAACCTAACAGTCAAATCCACAACAGATACGTTTGGAGTTGGAACCCTGAAAGCCATACCGGTCAATTTACCATTGAGTTCAGGAATTACTTTCCCTACTGCTTTGGCAGCTCCAGTGGAAGATGGGATGATATTTTGTGCCGCTCCTCTACCACCTCTCCAGTCTTTTGCTGACGGACCATCTACCGTCTTTTGGGTAGCTGTAGTAGCATGGACAGTGGTCATCAAACCCTCTTCGATACCCCAATTGTCATTCAACACCTTTGCAATCGGCGCAAGGCAATTGGTGGTACAAGAAGCATTGGAAACAAATACCATATCTGAAGTATAAGAACCTTCATTGACTCCCATAACAAACATTGGGGTATCGTCTTTGGAAGGTGCAGACATAATTACTTTTTTGGCACCGGCATCTATGTGACCCTGTGCGGTTTCTTTGGTAAGGAAGATACCTGTTGACTCTACAACATAATCAGCACCAACTTCTCCCCACTTCAAACTTGAAGGGCTTTTTTCTGCTGTTACTCTGATTTCATTTCCATTTACTACCAATTTCCCATCTTTCACAGAAACACTCCCGTCAAATCTTCCATGGGTAGAATCATATTTCAACATGTAAGCCATATAATCCACATCGATAAGGTCATTGATAGCCACGACCTGAACATCACTTCTATTCTGTGCTGCTCTAAAAACCAATCTACCGATCCTTCCGAATCCGTTGATTCCTACTTTAATTTTGCTCATAGTTATTTTATTTATTGTTGTACTGGTTAGTATTTAAAAAGGGATTTTTGAAGTTCAAAACCTCAATAATTGAAATAATCGACCACTTTAATGGGCTAAATTTACCAAATATATCTTGCTCCCCAAAATATTTAAAGGTTTGAAAATGAACATTTTAAAATAACAACGAAATACAATCGATTGCGATAAAAGGGTCCAAAATCAAATCTCTGATAATCAGAACCATAATTTTCATGTGTTTTTTTGATTAAGTTTTCAATAACCCAAGTTAGTCCCTGTAGAAGGCAAAAAAAAAGCGGCTGAAGCCGCTTTTTTTGATTCTTGGTCACAATTAGATTTTTGCAAGGATTGTATTGAATGTTTTGCTTGGCCTCATCACAGCGGAGATTTTGGCTTCATCCAGTTTATAATAACCCCCAATATCAACTTTTACCCCTTGGGCGTCATTGAGTTCGGAAACAATCTTAGATTCATTTTCCTGCAGTTCTTTAGCAATAGGTCCAAACTTGGTTTTGAGATCCAAATCTTTGTCCTGCGCTGCCAAAGCTTCCGCCCAATACAGGGCCAGGTAGAAATGACTTCCTCTGTTATCCAATTCTTTTGCATCTCTTGAAGGTGACTTGTCATTCTCAAGGAACTTGCCTGTAGCCTGATCTAAAGTCTCTGCCAATACCTTCGCCCTGTCATTGGAGAAAGTATCTCCCAAATGTTCCAGGGAAACGGCCAAAGCCAAGAATTCACCCAAAGAATCCCACCTGAGGTGATTTTCTTCGATCAACTGCTCGACATGTTTTGGCGCTGAACCTCCGGCACCGGTCTCAAAAAGGCCTCCTCCATTCATCAAAGGAACGATTGAGAGCATCTTGGCACTTGTACCCAATTCCAGAATCGGAAACAAGTCAGTCAGATAATCTCTCAACACATTTCCTGTCACAGAAATGACGTCTTTGCCGGCTTTGATTTGCTCCAAAGAGAATCGTGTCGCGGCAGCAGGAGTCATGATACGGATATCCAATCCTTTGGTATCATAACTTGGAAGGTATTGATTTACTTTTTTGATGATTTCAGCATCATGGGCTCTTTTTTCATCGAGCCAGAAAATAGTGGGGACACCGGTGGCTTTTGCACGGTTGACTGCCAACTTTACCCAATCCTGAACCGGAGCATCTTTGGTTTGGCACATTCTCCATATATCACCTTTCTCTACTTTGTGTTCGATCAAAGTCACTCCTGACTCAGAAACAACCTTAACCACTCCGTCAGATTCAATCTCAAAAGTCTTGTTATGCGAACCGTATTCTTCTGCCGCCTGCGCCATCAAACCAACATTGGGAACACTTCCCATTGTCGATGGGTCAAAAGCCCCGTTTTCTTTACAAAAATCAATTGTCTCCTGATAAATACCGGCATAACAGCGGTCAGGAATCACGGCTTTGGTATCTTTTAATTTACCCTGTTTGTCCCACATCTTACCTGATGTCCTGATCATTGCAGGCATAGAAGCATCGATGATGACATCACTTGGCACATGCAGGTTTGTGATTCCCTTGTCTGAGTTGACCATGGCCAACTCCGGACCATTCGCAAGACAAGCTTCTATATCAGCTTCAATTTCTTTTTTCTTTTCGGCAGGCAAGGAAGAAAGCTTGGATACCAAATCCCCAAAACCATTATTCACATCCACTCCGATTTGTTTCAAAGCAGATTCATGCTTTGCAAAAACCGGAGCAAAGAACACCTTTACCGCATGACCAAAAATAATCGGGTCAGAAACCTTCATCATCGTGGCTTTCATATGAAGCGAAAACAAAACACCTGCTGCTTTGGCATCCTCAATTTGTTCCTTGAGAAATTGCTTCAATGCTTTAACGCTCAACACAGAGGCATCAATGATTTCCCCTTTTTGCAAGGCGAGCTTTTCTTTCAATTTGACCACATTACCCGCAGCTGTATGTAATTCGATGTTGACAGAACCGGCATTTTCCAATGTGACTGATTTCTCGCTTCCGTAAAAATCCCCATGACTCATACTTGCAACATGTGTTTTGGAATCTGCAGACCACTTGCCCATACTGTGTGGATTGTTTTTGGCATATTGCTTCACTGCCAAAGGTGCCCTCCTGTCAGAATTGCCTTCTCTCAAAACCGGATTGACAGCACTACCCTTCACTTTATCATATTTGGCTTTGACAGCTTTTTCTCCCTCGCTTTTGGGATCGTCAGGATAATCAGGCAATGCATATCCCAAATCCTGCAATTCTTTGATCGCTGCTTTCAACTGCGGCATGGAAGCGGATATATTAGGCAACTTGACAATATTGGCCTCCGGCAAAGTGGCGATATTGCCCAATTCCAACAAATCATCATTGATCCGCTGCCCAGGTTCCAAATATTCCGGGAATAAAGCGATAATTCTTCCTGACAAAGAGATATCCCTAGTCTCCACGACAATTCCTGCCGAATCAGTGAAGGCTTTTACTATAGGCAATAAAGAATAAGTAGCCAAAGCGGGTGCTTCGTCAGTCAGCGTATAAAGAATTTTGGCTGTTTTTGTGGTCATTTTTAAAAGAATCAGATAGGTAGAACAATGATTTATCTTAAAGGTCCAAAGAAACAAAACTGCATCCGCAACACACGGATTCCATCCAGAATAACTCCGCCCCTTTTCAAAATTTCGGCTAAATTAAGCAAATTATCGCGGTTTCAAATAGGGATTATACCAAGGGAAAATCAGCGATCAGAACAGAGAAATTCGGTGAATTATGGTCAAAATCCCAAATGGATAATTTAAAAAATCATTGTAAATCAAATCCATCCACATCAAGCCAAGCCGGAAACTTCTCCCTGTATTCCGACAGGGAATTTAGATCAAGGTCAATGAATAAAATTTCTTCTTTGCTGTCAGAGAAACCCAAAGTTTCCCCTTTGAAATTATAAGCTGCAGAATGCCCGGAATAAGGGATGCCATTTCCGTCCTGACCGATCCTGTTCACACCGATGGAATAGGAAAGATTTTCTACAGCCCTAGCTTTCAGCAAAATATCCCATGCACTGATTCTTGGACTCGGCCAGCTTGCCACATAAAAAAGAAGGTCGTATTCCAGCTTGTCATCCTCAACCCTATTTCTTGTCCAAACAGGAAATCGGAGATCGTAGCAAATCTGTGGCATGATTTTCCATCCTTTCCATTTAAAAACTTTCCTTTCCTTACCCATGTCATAATTGGCATCTTCACCGGCCATTCTGAACAGGTGTCTTTTGTCATAAAAATCAACTTTCCCATCGGGACTGACCCAAAGTAGGCGGTTGTAATAATTTCCTTTTTCTTCGATGACAATGCTTCCGGTCACCAAGGCCTGTGTTTGGGCAGCCATCTGCTTCATCCATTTGGTGGTGGTGAAATTCATTGGTTCGGCCACTTCTTTGGCATCCATGGTAAAACCCGTTGTGAACATCTCGGGCAATATGATCAGGTCAACATCCGAAGCAAAATTCATTAGCCTTTCTTCCAACATGGCCATGTTTGCGGTTTTGTCTTTCCAATAAAGGTCAGTCTGAACCAGTGCTATTTTCAGAGAAGTGGAATTCATGGGCGGATTTTGTAAAAGAACCTTATTTCAATGGGTAAACCATCCTGTAATCAGTGGAAACTTTACCCTTGCTGATGTCTACAAGTTTGCTTTGAACCATCCGCTTTTTGAGACCCTTGAGATAATCGATAAAAAGGATACCCTCCAAGTGGTCATATTCATGCTGAATCACCCGTGCTGTCATGCCCGAAAACTGCTCTTCCTTCAGGTTCCAGTTTTCGTCAAAATATTCCAAAGTGAGTTTTTCAGGTCGGATGATCTCAGCCCTGATATCGGGGATACTGAGACACCCCTCTTCAAAGCTGTAATTGTCCCCATATTCATCCAAAATGATGGGATTGATAAAAACCCTTCTGATCCCTTTTTCCTCGTCTTTTTCATCAAGCATCAAAGTACTGTCAATCACAAAAAGCCTGATTCCTTTATTGATTTGTGGGGCGGCTAAGCCTACCCCGCTCGCATTGTCCATCGTAGTGAACATATCCTGAATCAGTTCATTGATGTTTTCGCCTTCATGGATTTCTTCTGCCTCTTTTTTAAGGATTGGGTTTCCATAGGCGACAATTGGGTAAATCATATTTGTTCTAGGTAAGATTGGAGGATAATGGCGGCACTGACTTTGTCTAGGTTGCCGGCCTTTTCTATTCGGTCTTTTTTCTTGCTTCCCATAGCAATCATGGTCTGCATGGCCATTTTGGAGGTGAAACGCTCGTCAACGAGAACGAGTTTCTTGTCAGGAAACAGTTTGGAGAGCCTTTCTTTCAAACTGATGACTTTGGGTGTCATTTCATTGGGATTTCCGTCTAGGTGTCGGGGATAACCCAAGACAATGGTTTCCACTTCTTCTTTTTTAAAATAGGAAGTAAGAAAATCAATGAGCTTTGGCGTTTCTACCATTTCAAGAGGATTGGCGAGCATCTTCAGCGGGTCTGTAACTGCGATACCTGTCCTTTTGGTTCCCAAGTCAATGGATAAAATTCTGGCCATCAGTTATTGCGGATTTTCTTTTTCACCTTTCTCAGTACTTCTTTTTCCAGTTCAATGGCTTTGGGAAAAAGCAGTTGGTCTTCAATTTGGGCATGGATACTCAATTCTTTTTCAAAAACCTGCAACTCATTATAAAGAACTTTCATACTAATGGGTGCATCTTCAGGCAAAAAATAATCCTTAGTGAGTTTTCTGATTCCCTCCATCTCATCATCATGGGCATCGTGGGCTTCGGAAAGCAATGTTACAGGACTTTTTTCCAAGATATGCAAAGCATCATTAAGTCGGTATTCATCGGATTCGATTTGATGAAGCAATTTAATTCTATTGAAAAGGCGACTTTCCTCCTCGTGGATGTGATGGATAAAGTCATCTACAAAAAGAGGAAACATGATCTTTAAGTCAGCTAAAATCCCCGCATAAATATCCTCATTGACTTTTATTCCGGAAATCATATTGGATAAAAAAGGCAACTCCTGCCGGACAAAAAAGTAATGCTTTCTTTTGAGGTAAGAGACGAGTACTTCTATGGGGTGCAGGTAAAGCTCTTCAGACGTAGGCTCTTTTACCTTTGCCCAAGATTCAAGTTCATCGATCAGTTGTTGTGAATTAATTTTGTATTTTTTGCAGACCTCAAAAAGCGAATTGTGCTCGTATTGAAAAAAGCTGATCCCGAAATAATGAAGTACCGCAGCAAAGACATAATTCTCCGAAACGAGTTCTTTGATGGGGCTTTTTTCGATATCTTTGGAATCAAACATGTTTGCAAAATTAAGGTAAATTAACCAATTACACTTAGAGTATTCATCAAAAATGAATTTATTGCGTTTATCAAAACGAAATGGCCCAAATAACAGTTTACTGTTATATTTGGAAATTGTCATTACCAAAATAGATTTTGAATTTACTAATAGGAGGATATCGTGAGCGAAATCAAAAACACAAAACAGCAAATTAGATTGCCTCTGATTTTGGCTTTGGCCATATCCGCAGGCATTTGGATAGGAGCCACATTTGCAGAGCCAAAAAGTGACACCAATGACCTCAAAGCAGCAATATATAAGCTTCAGGAAATAGTCACTTATATCAACAGGGATTATGTGGACAGTGTCAATACCAATGAACTTGTCGAATTTGGCATTGAAAAGATGCTGGAAAAGCTTGATCCCCATTCCACCTACATACCTGCGAGGGATGCTACTTTGGCCAAATCCGAGTTGGATGGGGAATTTGATGGCATCGGTGTGGAGTTCGGTATAATCAGGGACACCATTTATGTGGTAGCGCCACTTACAGGAGGTCCTTCCGAAAAGCTTGGTATCCAATCCGGAGACCAAATCATCGTCGTAGATGGCAAAACTGTAGCCGGCACAGGAATCACCAACCGTGATGTATTTGATCTGTTGCGTGGCCCCCGAGGCAGCAAAGTAAACGTGGAAATCAAAAGAAAAAACCAAAAGGAACTGATTCCATATGATATCATTCGGGACAAAATACCCCAATATAGTATCAATGCTTCTTACATGGTCAATGATGAGGTTGGCTATATCAAAGTAACAAGATTCGGTGCCACTACACATGAAGAATTCAAAAAATCCGTGACCGAACTGAAAGAAAAGGGGATGAAAAAACTTATCCTTGATCTTCAAAATAATCCAGGCGGATATATGGGTGCTGCTATCAATATTGCTGACGAAATCCTAAATTCAAACTCTCTGATTGTATCTCAAAAAGGAAAACTGAACCGGTACAACCAGAAAGCATATGCCGTCAAGCCTGGTCTATTTGAAGATGGATCAGTGATTGTATTGATCAATGAGGGAAGTGCTTCCGCATCAGAAATCGTTGCAGGTGCTTTGCAGGATAATGACCGTGGCCTGATAGTCGGCAGAAGGTCCTTTGGAAAAGGATTGGTACAGATGCCGATTGACCTTTCAGATGGTGCCGAGTTAAGACTTACCATCGCGAGGTATTACACCCCTTCAGGCAGATCCATCCAAAAACCTTATGGAACAGATGAAGATTATGGCAGTGATTGGTCAAAAAGATTTGAGCATGGGGAGTTTTTCTCTGCTGACAGTATCAAATTCAATGATAGCTTAAAGTATGAAACTGTCTCAGGAAGGGCTGTATTTGGCGGTGGCGGCATCATGCCTGACTTCTTTGTACCACTTGACACTACCATGTCGAGCGCATATGTGAATAGACTATTCAATTCTGATTCTTCAAGGGAATTTATCCTTGATTATTTGGATAAGAACAAGAAAAAATTCGATGGCATGAGCTTCGAAGACTACTATAAGAAATACCAAATCTCAGATGAAATGCTTCAGGGATTGGTCAAAGTAGGAGAAAGAAACAAAGTGAAGTTTGATGAAAAGGATTTCAACAAATCCAAAAACTATCTCAAAGTCCTTCTCAAAGCGCATATGGGAAGACAGATATACGATGACAATGCCTTCTATATGGTGATCAATGACATCAATGAAGTCTATCTACGGGCCTTGGAGCTTTTTGATGAAGCCGAGAAGCTGGCTTTGTCTTCCAAAGCCAAAGAGTAAAAAAAATAGAAAAATGGGGTTTAATCAACCCCATTTTTTTTGTCCACAAAAATCTGGTCCTCTTATTTTAGCGGAAAATTTTGATAAAAACTGTACCTTCAAAAATACCAAACCCAAAGTACGATGAAAAAACAGGTCATATTTGCATTGATTATTTTCACTTTGCCCCTGATACCTAATAATCTTATGGCGCAACATTCAAAAATCACCCATATCGCAGTTTATGTGAAGGAATTGAAGAGAAGCAGTGATTCTTATAAAAACATATTCCAATTTCCTGAAATTGAGGAACCCTTCAAAGATGGATTGCACACATGGTTGAATATTGGAAACAACCTGTCCCTCCATCTCATCGAGGCACCATGGGAACCTGTGACAATCAACAAAATCAACCATATCTGCTTTAGCGTTTCTGATATGGATTTGATCATTGCCAACCTAAAAAAGCAAGGGGTAGACTATGAGGATTGGCCGGGGAATAAAAACAAAGTCAATATCCGTCCCGATGGCATCAAGCAGATCTACGTCCAAGACCCGGATGGGTATTGGATAGAAATCAATGATGAGTACTAATAAAAAAAGCCGGACAAGCCGGCTTTTTTTGTATTGCATATTTGCTACTATTAAACGTTTTGACTGCTTACTACTGCAGAGAAATATTCCCTGTTCATACGGGCAATGTTTGTAATACTGATTCCTTTTGGACATTCAGCTTCACAGGCACCGGTGTTGGTACAAGCTCCGAATCCTTCTGCATCCATCTGAGCGACCATTTTCTCTGCTCTGGTTTTCCTTTCTACCTGACCTTGCGGCAACAATGCCAACTGAGAAACTTTGGCAGAAGTAAACAACATGGCCGAGGCATTTTTGCAGGCGGCTACACAGGCACCGCATCCGATACACTGTGCTGCATCCATTGCCATATCTGCGATGGTTTTTGGAATGGGGATTTCATTGGCATCCGGAACACCTCCTGTATTTACAGAAACATACCCTCCTGCTTGGATTATCCTATCAAAGGCTGATCTGTCTGTCACTAAATCCTTTAATACCGGAAATGCTTTTGCTCTCCATGGTTCGATGGTGATGGTCTCTCCATCATGGAAAGAACGCATGTGCAACTGACAAGTAGTAGTTTGCTGAGGGCCATGTGGCTTTCCGTTGATATAAAGAGAGCACATGCCGCAGATTCCTTCTCTACAATCATGGTCAAAATGTACAGGATCTTCGCCTTTGCCTGAAAGTTCTTCATTAAGTACATCAAGCATTTCAAGGAATGACATATCCTCGGATACTCCTCCCAATTTGTAATCTTTAAATCCCCCCTTGTCGGAGTTGTTTTTCTGTCTCCAGATTTTCAAAGTTAAATTCATATCTCTACCGAGTTAAATGCGTCTGGTTTACTTATAACTTCTTTGGGTCAGCTTTACGTTTTCGAATATCAACGGTTCTTTGACCAATTCCTCTTCCTGACCTTCTCCAATGTATTTCCAAGCTGCCACATAGGCGAAACCTTCATCGTCTCTAAGGGCTTCTCCTTCAGGAGTCTGGTATTCTTCCCTGAAGTGACCACCGCAGGATTCATTTCTGTTCAAAGCATCATCCACCATCAGTTCTCCCAATTCAATGAAGTCTGCAACTCTATGTGCTTTTTCCAGAGATTGGTTGAGTTCTTCATTGTCTCCAAGAACTTTGACATTGGACCAAAACTCCGCTTTCAGTTCTTTGATCATGGCTTTGGCCTTTTTCAGGCCTTCTTCTGTTCTAGCCATTCCGCAATAATCCCACATTATCTTGCCCAATCTCTTATGAAAATGGTCAATGGTTTTTTCGCCTTTGATACCGAGAAGTTTTTGAATCCTATCTTTTACCTCCTTTTCGGCCTTTTGAAATTCCTGATGGTCTGTTCCGATTTTTCCGGCAGGATTTTGTGCCAAATAATCTCCAATAGTGTAAGGAATCACAAAATACCCATCTGCAAGTCCCTGCATCAAGGCAGAAGCTCCCAATCTGTTTGCTCCGTGGTCTGAGAAGTTGGCTTCACCCAACGCATACAAGCCGGGAACATTGGTCATCAGGTTGTAATCCACCCAAAGTCCGCCCATTGTGTAGTGGACTGCAGGATAGATCATCATTGGCATTTCATAAGGATTTTCTCCTGTGATCTGCTGATACATATCAAACAGGTTCCCATACTTGGCGCTGATGGTGTCTTTTCCATCTCTTTTGATGGCATCCCTGAAATCCAAGAAAACAGCCTCTCCGGTTTCATTTACTCCTCTACCTTCATCACAAACATATTTTGCATTTCTTGAGGCCACATCTCTTGGCACAAGGTTGCCGAAGGAAGGATACTTTCTTTCCAAGAAATAATCCCTGTCTTCCTCTTTGATTTCGTTGGCTTTGATTTGTCCTTTTCTGAGTTTTTCTGCAGTAGCAACAGTGGCAGGCACCCAAACCCTTCCGTCGTTTCTTAATGATTCAGACATCAGTGTCAATTTGGACTGGTGGTCTCCTGACACCGGAATACATGTAGGGTGGATCTGCGTAAAGCATGGATTTGCCATCAGGGCACCTTTTTTGTGCGCTCTCCAAGCCGCAGTCACATTGGACCCCATGGCATTGGTAGAGAGAAAGAAAACGTTGCCATATCCTCCGGTGCAAAGTAAAACTGCATGTGCAGAGTGAGATTCTATAGCACCTGTAATCAGATTTCGGGTGATGATTCCCCTGGCTTTTCCATCAATGGTCACCACATCCATCATTTCAGTACGTGGGTACAATTTTACTTTGCCATTTGCAACCTGACGGCTCAATGCCGAATAAGCACCCAAAAGTAATTGCTGTCCGGTCTGACCTCTTGCATAAAAAGTCCTGGAAACCTGTGCCCCACCAAAAGATCGGTTGGCCAACAAACCACCATATTCACGTGCAAAAGGGACACCCTGAGCCACACATTGATCAATGATCTTTACAGAAACTTCTGCCAAGCGGTAGACATTGGATTCTCTAGCTCTGTAGTCACCGCCTTTGATAGTGTCATAAAACAACCTGTACACTGAATCCCCATCATTTTGGTAGTTTTTAGCGGCATTGATTCCTCCCTGGGCAGCAATAGAATGCGCCCTTCTTGGACTGTCCTGGAAACAAAACGCTTTTACATTGTACCCCAACTCCGCCAAAGAAGCTGCGGCTGAAGCGCCTGCGAGACCTGTCCCAACGACTATGACATCATATTTCCTTTTATTGGCCGGGTTGACCAACTTCACGTTAAATTTATGTTTGGTCCATTTTTCTGCCAATGGGCCTTCAGGTATTTTAGAATCCAGTATCATCTAGGTCAGATTTAATTTTCTACATTCATTTTTAATCAATCCAATCAAAGCGACCAGATGTACATCACTATAGGAATCAAGGCAAAAAGAGCCGGAACTGCGATCGCAAAGCCAAAACCGACTTTCTGGATCAAAGGAGAATATTTCACATGGTTTAGACCAAGCGTCTGAAATGCACTTGCAAATCCATGGGACAGGTGAAAACCCAGGAAGCCCATAGCCACTACATAAAATACCACATACAGTAAATTGGAGTACGCGGCCGCAACTATCGCAAAGACATTTTTATAAGTAACTCCGGCATAATCTACCACCGGCATTTCTCCGAATTTGATTTCATAATAGAATCCCTTGAGGTGTACCAAGAGAAATATCAAAATCACTGTACCAAGAATCCCCATATTTCTGGAAGACCATGTGCTGTTGGTCGAGGCTTTGCTCACCGCATAATCAATTGGTCTGGAATTTTTATTATACCTTGACAACAAAATGGAATAAACAACATGAAGGAGAATAAAGGCGAAGTTCCCAATTGACACGAGCCTGATGAGAGGATTGTGGGCCATGCTGTCTGCATAGAGGTTGAAAGACTCACCATTGTCGGGGAATAAAAGCTGAAGGTTACCGATCAGGTGGATAACCAGAAATAATATTAGAAACAATCCGGTAAGGGCCATTAATAATTTCCTGCCCAAGGTGCTGCTTAAGGTTTTTGATACCCAACTCATATGATTTTTCTTAAGTGTTCGATTGAAAATAGGTTTTTAAACTTCGTCGCCAAATTTACATTTGGAAAGGTTAGTAAACAATCTGAGAACAATCGATTGAACTTATTTTAAATTATTCTAAATAGACAATTAAAATAGCTTCTTTTCGTTTTTTTGGAACACATGTCTAACCAACTGTTTATTTTTATTGTTTGATTTAAGTAAATAATTTCATCCTGATTTATTTATTTTCGTATATCTTGATGATCAAATTCTACCTGCATGAGATTTAAATATTCATTTTTATTTTCCCTGTGCCTTTTAATCCTATCTGTCACCCAGGTATATGCAACCCATATCCGTGCAGGGGAGATTACCGCAGAGCGTGTATCCGTTCAGACACTGACATATAAGATCACCGTTGTAGGCTATACGGATACCAGATCAAGTGTGATTTTTGGCCCGGGAGATATCAATTTTGGAGATGGAAGACAAGTAAGCCTCAACACTGAAAGTGACTTTGTGTTGGTCGAATCATTGGGTAACCAAATCGAAAAAAACACATTTGTCATTGAACATACTTTTCAGGGTCCGGGTAGGTATACAATTTGGTTTAGGGAATTCAACAGGAATGACTTAACCCTGAATATGGATAATTCGGTGGAAACACCATTTTATGTGGAAACCATGATTACCATTGATCCATTTATCGGAGTAAATAACTCACCCGTACTAACCATCCCTCCTGTGGACAATGGTGCTGTAAACAGGAGGTTCATCCACAATCCCGGTGCATTTGATCCTGATGGAGACAGTTTGTCTTACAGCTTGGATATCCCAAAGCAAGCGTTCCAAAGACCTGTAAATAACTACAGAAGCCCTGCTACTTCCGAATTCAGTTTCAATAAAGAAGACGGTTCAGCAGGTCCTTTTCTTACAGTGGATCCTTTTACCGGGGATCTGGTTTGGGATGCACCAGGTCTAGCTGGTCAATATAATGTGGCATTTCGGATAATTGAGTGGCGAAGAATCGCAGGAGAATGGCAGATAATAGGATATGTCGTACGTGACATGCAGATCATCATTGAAAACTCAAATAACAAAAGACCGGTTTTGATCCTTCCTGATGACCTTTGCGTGGTAGCAGGCACCAAAATCGAAGAGATCATCCAAGGATCGGACCCGGATGGTGATCCGATCAAAATTGAGGTTTTTGGTGATCCTATAGAAATATTGAGTTCTCCAGCCACTTACAAACCAGAATCTGTATACCAACTTTCTCCTGGAGTGATCAACTTTACATGGCAGACCATCTGTGCCCATATTAGGGAAAGAGAATATCAGGTAAGGGTAAGAATCACTGACCAGCCAAAGTCTGGTCCGGCTTTGGTAGATATCAAAACCTGGAATATCAAAATTATAGGACCTCCTCCAGTCCTGGAAACCGCCGAACAGCAACAGGGAAGAGCAGTGAATGTAGAATGGTCACCTTATTCCTGCAGCAGTTCCGCCCAGACTATGCAGGTGTGGAGAAGGATTAATTCCGATCCATATGAACCTGATTCTTGTGAGACAGGAATCCGTGCAGGGTATGAGTTAGTAGGGACAACTGACATGGCGACATTTGATTTCTTGGATACCAATATGGGCGAGGGTCTCGCACCCGGAAACACATACTGTTATAGGCTCGTGGCTGCATTCCCAAGTCCAAGATCAGGTGAAAGTATCGTATCCGAAGAAATCTGCATTACCATAGACGTGGATGTACCCCTGATTACCAATGTCAGTGTAGAGGCTACCGATCCTGCTACGGGTCAGATTTTTGTAAAATGGACACCTCCATATGATATCGATAGGACCCAGTTTCCTGGTCCATTCACCTATGAATTGTTAAGGAATAATGGTTTTACAGGAAGCCAAAACAGGGTTTCCGTAGTCAGTACCTCGGATACTTCATTTACAGATACAGGGTTGAATACCGAAAATCTGGTTTATAATTATAAGGTAATCCTCAAAGAAAACACTACGACCATTGACAGTTCCAGTTCCGCTTCATCAGTAAGATTGGACCTGGTTATCATCAATGAGGCTATCGAGTTGAAGTGGTTATTTACAACGCCATGGAATAATTCCCTCTCCCAATACAAGCATGAAGTATACCGAAACAGGAATGACCCGGACGCGTTGGACGAAAATACATTTGCCCTGATTGCAGAAGTTGATCCCACCATAGCGGGTTTTACTTACTTTGACGATGGCAGGCACAATGGTGTTTCTTTGAAAAAGGACATTGAATATTGCTATTACGTGATCACAAAAGGTGCTTACAATGTGGATGAAATAGAATATCCTTTGGAAAACAAATCCCAAATCATCTGTGCGAGACCCGATGATGACAGGCTGCCTTGTCCCCCTGTTCTGGTTTTTGAAGGTCCGGAGTGTACAGAATATTTATCTGACAAAGGCTGCGGCAACAATACCTATGAACATGACCTAAGCTGGGAACCCAATTTCACAGGTGTCTGCGATGACGAATTGAGTGCCTTCAGGTTGTATTTCACCCCGGAAGGTGAAGATGGCGAATTCGAATTGGTCGGAACTTACTCTGCTTTTGAGAGAGAAGCCCTCATCAAAGACCTTTCCAATTATAGAGGTTGTTATTACATAACTGCGGTGGACAGGTCCGGAAATGAAAGCGAACCAAGCAACAAAGTTTGTGTAGACAATTGCCCGAGTTATTTCCTACCAAACGCTTTCACTCCAAACGGTGACGGTATCAATGAGACCTTTATGGCTTTTGACAATCCGTTTGCAAAATGTCCAAGGTTTGTATTAGGTGTAGAGATATTTATTGTCAACAGATGGGGTGTGGAAGTTTTCAATTACAATAGCCTATCCTCCAATGAAAATGACGTCTATATCAGATGGGACGGAACAGATAAAAACGGCAATGAATTGCCTTCAGGAACTTATTTCTATACTGCAACAGTAAAATTTGATGTTTTGGATCCTACAAAACAAGAACAAAAACTCAAAGGGACTGTTCAGATCATCCGATGAGAATCCAAGACAAGTATGATATTATCCTTTTCGACGGCGTCTGCAATTTGTGCAACAACGCCGTCGATTTTGTTATTAGAAGGGATAAATATGACCGATTCAAATTTGGAGCCCTTCAGGACAAGGCTACCAAATCAATTCTAAAAGAGTATAAAATCAACCAGAATTACATTGATTCTATCATTTTGATCAGAGGCAACCAAGTGTTTTATAAAAGTAAAGCGGCACTTGAAATCGCGAGGAATCTTGGAAGCCCTTGGCCCGCAATGTATATTTTCAGTATTGTTCCTGCATTTATCCGTGACCCTGTCTATGATTGGATTGCCAGAAACAGGTACAGGTGGTTTGGCAAAAAAGAAACCTGTAGGATTCCATCTGCGAAAGAAAAACAAAAATTTTTGTGAAAAATTACCCGATAATTTACTTATCGGTATAAAAATCCCTCCTGATTTTAGGTTTTCTTTTTATCTTCAAAAAATCAATAATTATTTCTCCTTTAAAAAGATGGATATAAATAAAGTTTTTGAAAACAACCAAAACTGGATCGCCTCCAAGCTTGAGATTGATCCTCATTATTTTGAAGATTTGTCCAAAGGACAAAACCCGGATATTTTATACATTGGCTGTTCTGATAGTAGAGTTACCGCTGAGGATTTGATGGGCGTACAGCCGGGAGAGGTTTTTGTGCATAGAAACATCGCCAACATGGTCATCAGTATTGACCTCAACGTCATGTCGGTACTCAACTACGCAGTTCAAAATCTTGGTGTAAACCACGTTGTGGTGTGTGGCCATTATTTTTGTGGCGGTGTAAAAGCCGCGATGAAGGCTGCCGACCTTGGGATTCTTAATCCATGGCTGAGAAATATCAGAGATGTGTACCGCATTCATAGAAGAGAATTGAACGCCATCATTGACGAAAACGACAAGTACAACAGGCTGGTGGAACTGAACGTGCAGGAACAGTGTGTCAATCTGATCAAAACTGCAGCAGTCCAAAAAGCGATCAAAGAAAGGGATATGAAAGTGCACGGATGGGTTTTTGACATCCAAACCGGAAAACTGATTGACCTGAACATAGATTTTCAGGCCATATTAAAAGACATTATGGAAATTTATAATTTGGGAGATTTTCACCATTCAGAAGTAAACAACTGACAGGTATTCATTCCAAAGCAATGTATAAATGGCCTAAAACATGGGCCATTTTTTTTTGATATATTTGCGGTTCATAAATAAAAATTAAATCACAAATTATGAAAGCATACGTTTTTCCGGGACAGGGCGCACAGTTTTCAGGTATGGGAAAAGACCTGTATGAAAGCAATGAAGATGCTAGAAGGCTTTTCGAAAAAGCCAATGAAATCTTGGGTTTCCGAATTTCTGACATCATGTTTGAAGGTTCGGATGAGGAACTGAAACAGACCAAAGTAACCCAGCCGGCCATCTTTTTGCATTCAGTAATTCTCGCCAAAACATCTCCTGATTTCAGTCCGGATATGGTGGCAGGTCACTCTTTGGGTGAATTTTCCGCTTTGGTGGCCAATGGAACTCTAGCCTTTGAGGATGGTTTAAAATTGGTTTACCAAAGGGCGCTTGCCATGCAGGAAGCCTGTGAAATCAACCCATCCGGAATGGCCGCTATCTTGGGCCTTGAAGATGAAAAAGTAGAAGAAATCTGCGCTTCGATCAAAGAGGAAATTGTCGTACCTGCCAATTACAATTGTCCTGGGCAATTGGTAATCTCCGGCACAAACAAAGGAATAGAAATCGCCTGTGAAAAAATGAAAGAAGCCGGGGCAAAACGGGCTTTGCCTTTGCCTGTCGGAGGTGCTTTCCACTCCCCGCTTATGGAACCTGCCGGAGTGAAACTGCGAAAAGCCATTGAATCAACCACATTTCACCAACCAACCTGTCCTATTTACCAAAACGTAAGCACAACAGGCGTGATTGACATAGAAGAAATCAAAAAAAATCTGATTGCCCAACTGACCGCACCGGTCAAATGGACTCAGTCTGTTCAAAACATGGTTGCCGACGGCGCAACTCACTTTGTAGAATGTGGTCCGGGGAAAGTACTTCAGGGTTTGGTTAAAAAAATCCACAAAGAAGCAGAAGTCAGCAGCATTTAAAGTTGGGGATTGGTTAATTGGTTAATTGGTTAATTGGTTAATTGGTTAATTGGTTAATTGGTTAATTGGTTAATTGAATTCTTGAGAAACTGAATTGAACTAATTGAAATAGAAAGAAAAATTGGGAAGCCATTCAAAAATTTGGATGGTTTCCTTTTTTTTTTATAAAACCTGCACACTTGAATTGTCAGGACATTGTGCCAAAAGTTCTCGGTTGGTTTTATTTAAAACAGGATGCACGAAATCAGGGAGAATTTCTGCCAATGGTTCCAAAACAAATCTTCTTTCTTGTAGAAATGGGTGTGGAATAGTAAGCCTTTCGGATTGGAATTTTTCATTGCCAAAGTAAAGGATATCGATATCCATAGTCCGGTCACCCCACTTCTCTCCTCTTGTTCTACCCATTTTTAATTCTATCTCCAAAATAACATCTAAAATCTCTTCAGGGAAAAATGATGTGTTGAACACAAGAACTTGATTGAGGTAATTCCCGTTAGATTTTCCACCCCAGGCAGCAGTTTCAAAAATGGAAGATTTGCGGGTAATGGGACCAAAAGGAGAGACCATCAATTCAACACTCCCCTCTATTAATCTTAACCTGTCACCAAGATTCCCCCCTAATATAAAAACCACTTGATTCATTCCGCTGTTAAGGTTTGTATTGGGATAAACATAAAGAAAAAAGAAGTAATTTAGCCATCAAAATTAAATATTATGAGATTTCTTGGTAACGTTTTGGCAGTCATTGTTGGCTTGCTAATATTTTCGGTAATGAGTTTTTTTATTCTTGCCGGCATCATTGCGGTCATTTCATCCTCTTCGGAAAGTGATGTAGATGTGAAAGAAAACACTGTACTTTTATTGAACCTCGAAGGACGTCAACTAGTCGAAAGAAGCAGTGAGGACGATCCTGATTTTTCATCCTTCAACGTTTTTGGAGGTGTTTCGACGGTTGGTTTGACTTCCTTGAAAAGGGCTATTGAAACAGCAAAAGAAAATGAAAATGTAAAAGGGATTTTTATCAAAGCCGGAACATTTTCAGCCGGACAGGCCGGAATCAAAGAACTGAGAGATGCGCTTAAGGATTTCAAATCCTCCGGCAAGTTCATTGTGAGTTACGGCGAATATTACACTGAAGGAGGATATTTTCTGAGTTCTATTTCAGATGACATTTACATCAACCCTTCCGGTCTGATGGAATTCAACGGCTTTGCTTCAGAAGTGGTATTCTTCAAAGGGATGTTTGAAAAGCTTGAAATAGAGCCGCAGGTTTTCCGTGTGGGAGATTTCAAAAGTGCCGTGGAACCCTTTATTTTGGATAAAATGAGTGACTCGAGCAGAATGCAGACGGCCTCTTTTCTGAATGACCTCAATAATTTTGCTTTGACTGAAATAAGCGAAAGCAGGGGCATTTCCTTGGATTCGATCACCGAAATTAACTCCAAAATGCTGGTGAGGAAACTCAGTGATGCTTTGGAATACAAACTTATTGACGGACTCTGGTATGAAGATCAGGTGATTGACCTGATGAAAGAAAAACTTGGATTGGGTGAGGAGGATAACATCAACACCATCACCATGACCGGTATCAACAGGTCTTCTAAAACCAAAAACCTTACTTCTAAAAACAGGATTGCGGTCATTGTCGCCGAAGGAGACATTGTCAGCGGTAAATCCGAAGGGTCCATTGCTTCAGACAACTTCAAAGAAGAAATCAAAAAGGCAAGAAAAAACAAGGACGTAAAGGCTATTGTATTGAGGGTTAATTCTCCAGGAGGATCTGCATTGGCATCTGAAGTGATCTGGAGAGAACTTGATCTCGCAAGCAAAGAAAAACCTGTCATCGCTTCCATGGGAGAAGTTGCCGCATCCGGAGGATATTACATTGCCGCTGCGGCAGATACCATAGTGGCACAACCCAATACCATAACAGGTTCTATCGGGATTTTCGCCCTTTGGTTTAATGCCCAAGGCATTCTTAACAACAAAATGGGAATTACCACCGATGTGGTCAAGACAGGCGAACTTTCTGATTTCCTTACCCCAACCCGAAAAATCTCTGAAATGGAAAAGAGTATTTTCCAGGCCCAGGTAGAAGAAGGTTATGATGTCTTTTTGACAAGAGTTGCTGACGGTAGAAACCGCAGCAAAGAAGATATTATGAAAGTTGCATCAGGAAGAGTCTGGTCAGGAAACCAGGCATTGGCAAATGGTTTGGTAGATGTATTGGGGGGATTGGATGATGCTGTGAAAATCGCTGCTGAAAAAGCCGGAGTTGCAGACGATTACCGCGTGGTCTATTATCCGCAGACAAAACCTTGGTTTGAAAGATTCTTGAGCGAATTCACCAATGATGTGCAGGTATTCTATCAAAAGCAACAACTAGGTACATTTTACCCGATTTACAAACAGGTAGAAAGTGTCAAAAAATACGAAGGCATGATGGTCAGGATGCCGTATGACATCGTGATCAGATAACAAAAAAAGGAGCTAAACGCTCCTTTTTTTATTCTTGCTCCTGAAGCAAAATCTTCCAGGCAGTTTGGACATCCCCCGATTCCAACACTTGTTTGGCATACCCGTGCAAGTGAAAATCAAAACTCTCCCTGTCATTTTTAAATCTTAATTTCATTTCCTGAATCGTTTCATCCTGAGAATAGTGTTCGATTTCAATGGGTTCGGGAAGTCTTTCACAATTGCCTAATCTCCCAAGGTTGTTTCCGGTCAAAACCGAACTGTTCCTGATGTGGGGAGGAATGTTATCAACGCCAATGCCTTTATTCCTGATTGGTTTGGCGATTTCAAATAAAGCTTCCCCATTTGCCCTACAATACCAATCCCCTCCCATTCTGGCCACAGCGTCCAACTTAAATGGGTCAATTTGATCTTTTTCATCCAAAATTTGCTCGGAAATATGCGCAAGCAAAACTTCACAGATGACCAGATTGGCTGACCCTCCTCCTTCACCTATTGGTAACACTTGCAGCACTTTACATTCGAAAGCCACAGAGGCTTCCTTTACTCTGGGTGGCTTTACCAAGAGGGATGATTCTTCCGAAAACCCGGATTTCACAAATTCATTGACACCTTTTTCGTATTCGGTACTTGCCAAAGACATTTGTTCGACCATAGAGAAGTTCACCATATTGATCACGACCTCGGGTACTTCCAGTACATTATCCAGGCTGTGCTTTGTGGTGTTGTCCCTTACTCTCCGGGAAGGTGAAAAAACCAACACAGGAGGATTGGTGCCAAAAACATTGAAAAAACTGAAGGGACTTAAATTGACATTGCCTTCCTTATCCATTGTGCTGGCAAATGCAATCGGACGCGGGGCTACAGAACCGAGCAGGTAACTGTGGAATTGGGCAATCGAAACATCCTTGGGATTGATGGTCTTCATTTTTTAATTTTAAGATAATAACAACGGTTTCTATTAACGGTTCGGTAAGGCCTTTATTTAATTGCTAAATTTAGAAATCAAAAATTACAAAGACCATGATACCTTCCTCAATTCGCGTTTATTCTCTTGTTGCCTTGTTTTTTATAGCATATTCTTTTCCGGTTACCTTTTCCTTAGCCCAAAACACGAACATTGCGACGTATAATATCCGGTTTGACAATCCCAATGACGTAGGAAATCTTTGGAAGGACCGTGCGCCTCATTTGATTAATCAAATTAAATTTCACAAAATGGACATCATCGGAACCCAAGAAGGGATGTACCATCAACTTGAAGAAATCAAAAATGGTTTGGGTTATCCATATGTAGGTGTCGGCAGGGACAAAGGCGGGAAAGAAGGAGAATTCAGTGCGGTTTTCTACAATCCAGAAAAGCTAAAAGTTTTGGATCAAAGCACATTTTGGCTGTCCGAGACTCCTGACAAGCCCTCAAAAGGATGGGATGCTGCGTTGAATAGGGTTTGTACTTGGGTGAAATTTGAAAATAAAAAAGGCAAAAAGTTCTATGTTTTCAATATCCATTATGACCATATCGGTCAAAAAGCAAGAGAAGAGAGTAGTAAATTGGTGATAAGGAAAATAAAAGAAATCAATACAGAAAACCTTCCTGTTGTATTTATGGGTGATTTTAATGTCATGCCCGACAATCCGGCGTATCAAACTGTTCTTAATAATTCTGACATGAAAGACAGTAGGCTGATTTCAAAAATCCCTTCCATTGGCAATCAAGGAACTTTCAACGGTTACAATTGGGAAAAACTTCCCGAAGGAATAATTGACCATATTTTTGTCAGTCCAAATATCACCGTTCACAGACATGGAATCCTGACAGACAATTATGGAATGAAGTACCCTTCAGACCATTTTCCGGTAATGGTGGATGTGAGTTGGTGAAAACTTAAAGGGAGGGATTTTTTCGGGTTTCTCGATCGTTGACAAATATTACCAAATCAGATACCTCTTTCAGCTAAACTATATTTTTACCAAGGTATATTCTATATTTAATTCTTAGACAATTCACCTACTCCTATCTTCCTTCTCAAACACGGTGAATACACGGTTTAAACACGGTCAAAATGTAAGGGAAGGACTACGGAACAGTAATGTAAAGGATACTCTGACTTACCAGACCTATAGCTAAACCGGCAAGTTGGTGTCATACAACAGCAACATCCCAAACCTGTGGTCAAAAGGCAAATCTTTAAACACGTTTGGCTCAAAAAACTCTTTTACCCCTTGTTTTTTTATTGTTCAGGAAAACCGTGGATTGTTAAGGTTGTTGTGGAATGTCCTAAAACCAAAAAGACCCTCAGGTATGAACTGAGGGTCTGAATAATGTGGCGGCGGCCTACTCTCCCGGGTGTAACCCCAGTACCATCGGCGCTGCAGGGCTTAACTTCTCTGTTCGGGATGGGAAGAGGTGGGACCCCTGCGCTGGGCCGCCTAAATCTTGAAGTAA
>NZ_QMIK01000002.1 GCF_003316845.1 Cognataquiflexum aquatile
GCGGCTGGGCCGCATTCCCCCCAACCCCCTATGATATCACGGTATCAGTCCACCGAGCTTGCCGAGGTGGAGAAAAATGTTGTTTATCTTCTGGAGTAAAAGTGGTTAGTAAATATCAATTCATATCCACTAGTATCTACAAATATCCAATATCATTCTCAATCCAAAACCCTATAAATCTTCCCATCCGCTTTGGTCAAAACGTAAACCTGACCTGATTTATCCTGACCGAATTTCAAATCTACCCTAGGCTTGCCACATAATTCCTGTAAAGTAGGCTCCCTTCCTTCATACTTGATTCCGACTTTCTGCATTTTAGGACTCGCTTCATTCAGATCGGAAACAAAAACCTTTCCCGATGGCACATCTCCGAAAAGGAATTTCCCCTTGAAAATCCCCGAATTAGGGAAATAACCTGCAATGATCGCCAAGCCCTCGTCATGGTCAAACTGCAAAAAAGGGTAAGTCGCTCCTAATTTTTCATCATCTGAAGGCAATGCATAGACCTTATCCATATCTCCTTTTGGATTGATTACAAAAGATCCTTCCCTCCTTGGCCAACCATAAAACTTCTCCGGCTCGATCAAATTGATTTCTTCGATGTGTTTGTGTCCTATTTCGGAGGCCATCATTCTTCCCTTTGGATCCCAAAAAATCCGGTTGGGATTCCTGAATCCATAAGCAAAAACTTCAGGTGCTTTATTCATTTGACCGACAAACGGATTGTCTTTTGGGATGCCGTATTTTCCGTTTTTGCTGTTATTTCCTTGCGGATCTATCCTGAGGATGCTGCTCCAAACGGCATTTCCTTTGTGGTCTGAAATAAAGTCGAAACCATTTTCGGCACTGCCGCCATCACCGATACCGATATAGAGCAAGCCATAATCTTCTTCCCCTTTTTTGGCATGGGGATTAAAGGCGATTTCCTGCATGCCATGAATCTGTGTGACGACATTTACGCGGAGGAGCTCGCGGCTTTCACCAACAAAGGATTTTGAAGAAGGATTTGCTGTTTTCCATTCGGTCAGGACCCACTGCATCGTCACTTTGATGCTGTCGGCATAGGCAAAATCCGCAGTTTTGGAACCCGGCTTCTCTGTATGGGAAGTATAGAGCAATCCATTGTCGACAAATTCGGGATGAAATGCATAGCTGCCAAATCCTGTGGCCAATCCCGGTTTGGATACAAAATCCGGCCGAAGGGCTCTCAGGTCAAAGAATAGCTTTGGCTTTCCATTGACCAGCTCATACATTTTTCCATGCTGATCCTGCACAAACAGCCTCCCTGAAACAGGTTCACTTTCCATTTTGGTGATTTTGGCCAATGGTGAAATAGAATCGGAGGCGGGAATTTGGGTAAAAAATTCAAGTTCTAAAGACAATCCCGAATCCATTGTTTTCTCCGGAATCGGGTCTTCCAAGGCTTCCCCGGCTGCACTTTCTAATTCAGCCGCCGGCCCAAAAGAATGCATGTAACTTAATAAAGCATCTATTTCGGCCTCTGAAAGCTGACTGAAAGCCGGCATCAGCACCTTGTATTCATCTAACAATATTTTGGTCCGCTGATCTCCGTTATCCAAGAGCTGTTGTGGATTTTTGATAAAGGATTTGATCCAATCAGCCTCGATTTGGGTAGTCAGGCCGGTGAGATTGGGACCGATAGTCTTTTGGGTGAAGTTGTGGCAGGAAGAGCAATTTTGCTCAAACAAGGACTTTCCAAAGGCTATCTGTTCTGAGTCAGTACTGATTTCCTGACCAAAAGGATGGTTATTTTTTGTGTTGCATCCAATGATCAGCAGTAAACCTAAAGCAATGGAAAGGGCTTGTTTTTTCATTAAAGCATTTATTGGGATTACCTTAAACCTAAAAATTTTTAGTCAAGATTGAAATATAAATATTTTGGAGGTGGGACTTATTTCGAACGTCATTCTACACGAATCCAGATACAACTTGACGTAAAACACCTAATTCTTTTTAGACCTATCCATAAAAACTATTGGAAATTGGGATTGAAAAATTTGTCTCGGTAAATCGTTTAATAGAATATCCCATTCGTTAGCCATTAAACATGTAATAAACAAAGATTTTCCATCCTTTAGGCATAATTTCGTGTAATGATATGAATCCCATGGAGTAAAACCAGTAGATTTCCTATACAATTGAGGACTCATGTACACTTCAATCTTTTCTATTTCATGAAACCCAAATTGTTTCCAAGCTTCTTTTTCAAAAAAACGAATTGATTCTTTCTCCGGATAAATTACCATTTCAGTATTTTTATTTACAAAAAAATAGTTTAAATGAATGATTATCGTTGGCAAAACCATTAAGACTCCGTAAAAGAACACACCAATTTCGATAAAGGCACGTAAATCAGATACACCAAAAATAAATGCCATCACCAAAACAAAAACGACAATTGCAATCAGGTAATAAAAAACTGATCGAAAATGGCTTAATGAATTTTCAAAAGTCATTTTATATAGTAAATTCATATTTTTTAGTTTCCTGCGCCTGGGTGTAGTTTAGCGACTGATGCTGCGACTGAGTGTATGTCGATAGTTATCGGCATGAAATTCCACCTTTTATGACTCCATCCACGATAGCCATCGGGATACAATTGGACTATTCAACCACACGCTCAAACGAAAGATAGTTCTCAGTAGGTTGAATTACAAATTCACCTAGAGAAATGCCATTATTCACCTAGGTGGGGCAATTTCCAGTAATAATTATAGAAAAATTAAGAGTTATGCATTCCTTTCTAACATAACTTAACATGCCTGAAATTTCTAATTCCTTTAAATTAGGACATGAAATATTTCACCTGCCTGATTCTTGTCGCAGCACTGATTGGTTGCGCAAAAGATAAAAACACAGATCAATCCATTTCAACAAATTATAAATTTGAAATTACGGATTCCATCAGAGTCAATCACCTGGAAGAATTGAAATTGATTGATATGGAAGACGGAATGTTCTAGGCAAAAGAAGATGGGCTTTCAACCTACATTATTTTTGACAAATCCGGTACCATTACCTCTCCTATTGAGCTCAAAACAGACGGACCAAATGCGATAAACATGGTCTATTCAGGAGGTTTTTTTGATGGGAAATTTACCATAATGGATTTACATAAGGGATTGATTCAGTTTTCAAATGAAGGAGAGATAATCAAAAATATCCCTATACCCGAGGATTATCTATATATGCATCCTTACAATAGACCTGCCTTTAGATTGGGGAATAAAATAGCATACTACCGTCCTGAGAGGGATCTTAAAGATTGGGAAGACCAAGAGAAATTCTATCGAAAATATTACAATGAACCACTGCTCGAAGTTTTTGATCCCATTACAAAAGAGGTAGCGCTGAAAATGGAAATCCCCGAAACTTCAATCTACAAAGACGGCAATTTTCATTTCTTATTTCATCCGAAAATCATAAAAAAAGGGAAACTTTGGTATTTATTCCTGATGGCTGAAATGAAGTTTTATGTCTATGAAGAACAGGACGAAGAGCTGATTTTTAAAGAAAGTGTCAGTCTGAATGTGAAAGATCAAATCCCTTTTCCACAAGCCAATTTACAAAACACATCGGAGTTATTTTCCAAGCTGGAAATGGTAGTCCCATCCATGATAGAACAACTTTATGTGATCGAAGACAAAATCATTCTTATTTACAAAAAAGGCGCTGGCGAAAATATCGTGAAGAATTACGACAGGGAAAACCAAGCTGAGTGGATGGATTTCTTAGGATCCTTACCGATATATGCGGCAGTTTTTGATTCAGATTACAAATTGCTCCAAGAAAATATTGAATTGCCATCAGGAACAATCTCAACCCCTATTGTAAACAAGGAAGGACAAATTTTTGTCCAAAAAAATCAGAGGCTTCTTGGGGAAGAAGATTGGAATACATACTATTTATTAAAGCTAATTGATGGAAACAAAACAGATTGATCATTTCAGTTTGGCGGAGGTAGGCTATTCTACAACTAAGTGGTGTGAGATAAATAATTATGGTTATAATTCTTTATCACGAAAATAATATGTCCTAATTTTTTTATCTGAAATCATACTTATAAAAACTCTTGGAGCCCCTAACACAATTCCTTCATTATCCTTTAACTTAGTAGTATCAAATTTTTCAACTGTATACTTTAAATTATCATTAAAAACATCATATTTACCTTTATTTAAAACTATTCCCTTTGCGCGGCGGACTTCATAGTATATTACCGTTTCTCTAGCCGAAGTCCATACAATTGAATAAGAACTTCGATCTACTTCAGCAATTCTTTCTATCATCCATAACGTATCAAATTCACTATTTAACAATTCTTTAAAATCATTGTCAAGAATTGCTTGACTTCTCGAATAATATGCAGAACCCGCATATCCCGGAAAAATTTTTTTTTGCTCAATAAACAACTTATCGAAAAGTTTTCTATAGTTTTTCGAAGAACAACAAGAAAAGATCAATATTACTACTACAATAAAACTCAGGTTACATTTCATTTTTTATACAAGTATGGTATGGAATAAGGGCCAACTTTCATAGGATAGAAAAGACTAAATCCCCACCTAGGTGTAGTTTAGCCCCTGATGCTGCGATTGGTTGAGGATCACATTATGAATAGGACCAAGACAAAAACCTTTCGCGGTCGATTCTTTTTTGACTTTAGGTTTATGGATTCCCAATTTCCTTCAATGTAATTATAACAATCTTCGGATAATTCAAAACGCAGAAAGTGAGCTTCCCTTGCAAATCGCATAACATAAATATTGTCAGAAATCCTTTCCCTAGGTTTGAAATAATCGAAGTCCAATCTAGGGAATTTGTGGGGATCGAGATAAAAGTATGGGTTATTGGTGGCAAGATAAAGACTGTCTGAGTTTAGAATAGCTTTCATTGACTGATCCAAAATACTCTCCAGCTCGCGTTCTGGGAGATATAGTGAAATTCCCTTTCCACCTTTTACCACACCGACCGCAATTGGGTCAAATATTTTGATGGTGTCTACCTTTGAAATAGAAGATCTGCATTCTGCATTATGATCTTGAGAATATCCAGAAATTGATAAAACTGATGAGAAAAACGAAAACAGCAACTTAGATACAAGATTTTTCATTTGTTTTTGATGATTTTCCCGCTAGGTGTAATCAAACGTTGGATGCTAGGACTGGCTGTATGCCGATGACAATCGGGATGCAATTGAATTAAGCTTTTTTCTGCCGAACTAGCCTATATTTCTTGAATTTCAACTTATTTTTACTCAAAACCTTCATAGTGAAATTGCGCTCGGATATATATCCTGATATAATAGCTGCCATTGGTCTTGGATCGGGGTCACATTTGAAGAAAAGTGTGTTTTCCTTTATTTCCCATATGCCGGTGCATGATGATTTTATACTACCCCAATCAAAAATGTATAAAAATTCCCCGTTTTCCTTTAGTTCTAACACGTAATCGCCGCCCTTTCCTTTTTTCCTTTCAAATACACCCGGTTCAAGGGTTGTAGTGCGGATAATCAGTGAAAATAAAACAATTGATATCAAATTAGTCATTATCCTTAAAGTGGGGTTCGATAGGGTATTTTTCGGGTTTATCCCTTAATCGAAAGGTAGTTCTCAGTAATTTGAATTACAAATTCTACTAAACAAAAAGGTGAGGTCCAAAACCCCACCTCTTCACAATTATTTTGACAGTACATTCTACCTAAACATATCCGCTTTTCTGTAAGCCGCAATCAATGCTGTTTCCCTCTCCTCTTTTGTGACTATCTTCTTAGCGCCAATGGCGTCTTTGCGGGCTTCATTTTTCTTTTTATCTCCGTGCCTTGGCTATTTTTTTCCTTTCTCTCCGTGCTCTCAGTGTGCTCTGCGGTGATTTTTTTTACTTAAACATATCCGCTTTTCTATAAGCTGCAATCAGGGCCAACTCGCCTTCTTTTCCGGGAATGGCATTGCCGTGTTCCATCCCGCAGACGCCTTTAAATCCTTTGTCATCGATGTGCTTGAAGACGTTCAGGTAATTGATTTCACCTGTTCCGGGTTCTTTTCGTCCAGGATTGTCCCCGATCTGAATATAGGCTATTTCATCCCAACAGGCATCCATCATCGCGATCAGGTTGCCTTCGTTGCGCTGCATGTGGTAGGCATCATAGAGGATTTTGCAGGAAGGACTGTCGACCGCCTTGCAGATGGCGTGGGTTTGGTCAGAAAACCTTAGAAATAGCTCCGGTGTATCACTCAATGGCTCCAAAACCATCACCAATCCACTTGGTTCCATGACCTCGGCACCACGCTTCAGCGCTTCGATCACATGGGAAGTCTGGATTCCCATGGGCAGTTTTCTTTCAAAAAAGCCAGGAACAACCGTTGCCCATTTGGCATTGACACGCTTGGAGGCCTCCACGGATTTTTTGCAGGTAGCAACAAAGTTGTCGATAAACTCCTGCTTGCCGGAGGCGAGGGAAATTTTCCAGTTGTCACCTCCGTCTACCACAAAAACCCCCATGCGCATGTTGAGCCTTTCGAGGGTTTTGCCGATGAGATTTTGGTCTTCTACAGGACGGACAAGCAGTCCATTGTCCTCCAAAGACCGGAATCCCTGATCGGCCATAAATTCCAATTGAGACAAAAGTCCGTCTCCGGCGTGGGCTTTGAACATCCCAAAGTGGGGAGCATAATCCAGGTTAAATGGCTTTCCGGCCTCATTGCTTTTTGCAAAGGAGGAAAGGCTTGTGCCACCGGCGAGAGCAGCAACTGCAGATCCCAAACCAATATTTCTAACAAAATTTCTCCTTTTCATATCAGATTACTTTTGTTTTGCCCGGAATCGCAAAAGGATAGTAGCCGTCTGCATTTGGCAGGACTTTCGGCATCGCATCCCAAGCCAAAGTATTTGGCATCAGATTGACATCAGAATTAAGGGCCTCATCCCATGTGACAACTTTGCCCGAATAGGTTGAATTTCGGCCAAGAATAGCTGTCATCGTACTTTTTGCAGCATTTTCCGCATCAGCAAATTTGTATTCTCCCTTCACAATGGCAGCGAAAAGTTCGTCGTGCTCCACCTGGTATGGATTTGGATTATTGTCCCTATTGTGGGAATAAATGGCGTTTCCTTTGTAATCTGAAATATTCCCATGGTTTCCGGCACTTAAGAAAACCTTTCCTTTTGTCCCTTGGAAAGACTCATCAACCCTATTGGCTGCTCCCGGGAAATGGCGGCATTCGCTGAAAATTACCGTTCCGTCAGCATAAGTGAAGGTGATGCTATGGTGGTCAAAGATTTCGCCGTGCTCTTTGCCGGTTCGGACCTGACGGCCTCCGGTACCGTAAGCCGACACAGGGTAACTGTTTTTTACCCAATTGGCCACATCGATATTGTGGACGTGCTGCTCGTTGATATGGTCACCGCATAGCCAATTGAAATAGTACCAATTCCTCATTTGGTATTCCATCTCGGTCTGACCAGCTTGGCGTGGATTGACCCATACACCTCCGTCATTCCAATATACCTGTCCACCAACTATGTCACCGATGGCGCCGTCATGAAGACGCTTGATGGTTTCTCTGTAATTGTCCTGATAATGTCTTTGAAGACCAACCACGACATTGAGTTTTTTCTTTTTGGCTTCTTCGGCTGCTGCAAGCACTTTTCGGATACCGACTGCATCGACGGCTACAGGCTTTTCCATAAAAACCTGCTTGCCTTGCCTTACTGCTTCCTCAAAATGGTCCGGTCTGAATCCCGGAGGTGAAGCCAATATCACTACATCGGCCAATTTGATCGCTTCTTTGTAACCTTCAAAGCCCACAAACTTCCTGTCTTCCGGAACATCGACTTTGTCTTTTCCATATTTTTCGAAAATCGGAGTATAACTTTTATCAATTCTGTCTCTGAAAGCATCTGCCATCGCGACGAGTTTGATATTGTGTCCTGTGTCAAAGGCCTGGAAAACGGCACCCGTTCCCCTGCCACCACAGCCGATGACGGCAAGTTTGATTTGATCAGTTCCTGAGGCATAAGCCCCCGGCATGCCAAAAGGCTGAAGTATTATTCCTCCGGCAAGGATTGCGGAAGTTTTGATAAAGTCCCTGCGTTGATTTTGGTTATTCATGAGTGTATTGTTTTATGGTTATTTGCTTTAATAATCTGTAATCGGAGCTCTGTCATAATAGGCCATGATCTCTGCCTGACTTGGTGGATTGAGCGGTCTAACAACCCTCAAACCAAGGAACGGAGCTTCAGGAAACCACCATTGGCTTTTGGGAATCTGTGGATCTATCCTCTTCCATTCTGCCTTTGATGCTGTTCTTTTGGCGGTGCGAAGGTCTGTAGCAGGGCTGTTATAATGTCCTCCCCGAATCGCTCCCGGATATAGTTTTTTGATTTCAATGGTAGGATCTTTCACTTGCTTATCCTTCCTGCTCTGGTAGGTATCCGCTGCATATTGATCTGAGGTCCATTCCATTACATTGCCAAGTACATCGTACAATCCCCAAGGATTTGGCTTTTTCTGCCCAATATTGTGGGTTATGTTTCCACTGTTGGCAGAGTACCATGCGTATTGATCCAAGAGTTTTTCATCCTCTCCAAAAAAGTATTTGCTTTTTGAACCTGCCCTTGCGGCATATTCCCATTCTGCCTCAGTAGGCAATCTGTAAAAAACCCCTGTCTTAAGATACAGCCACTTACAGAACTGAATCGCACCATAATTGGTCATTCCGATGGCCGGCTTCCCTTCTTTGCCCATCCCGGCTGTCATGTCCAAGTATGGAATACTTGGTCTGCTTAGCCCGTCTACCTGTGCGGGAAGTGCTTTTTCTGCAATGGCGGTCTCATAATTTTTATCCAAAAAGAGTTCAAAAATATCCCAGGTAATCTCATGAGTTCCCATCCAAAAGGGAGAAATCTCTACCTCATGGACCGGACTTTCATCAGGCAATGTTCCTTCGCTTCCCATCATGAATTTGCCTCCTTGGATCGGGACCATTCCGAAACTTTGACCCGAATCAGGAATCTTTTGGGAATAGGGAGTAAAAGCTTCTTGCTCGAAAAACTTCCATGAAGCAATTGTCACCAATACGGCGGAAACCAACATTACCAGGAAGCCACTTCTTTTCAATATATGATTCATATCATCGGTTAATTTGAGGTTCTTAAGCTAATTATGGGATTCAAAAGAAATTGATGGATTGGTTTTTTGTCTATGGTCATTTGCTTTCTCCTGTCGGTAATTCGACTTCTTCTCCCCAAACATATTTGGCAAACCATTGCCAGTTGTGCCAAGTGGCTGCCAATCTTTCCTTGGGCTTGGTGATGCCGTGTCCAAAACCTTTGTACACCACCAATTCTGCAGGCACATTTTGATCCCTTAATCCCTGAAGTAATTCATAGGCATTTGGAATCGGAACCCTTTGGTCAAATTCCCCGTGTTGGATCAATGTAGGGGTTTTTGCGTTTTTGATGTTGGTCATGGGGGAAGTTTTGCGGTAAATTTCCTCATTGTCCCAAGGATTGGCTTTGAGATATTGGATAGTAAATGGATGGATATCCGTGTTGACATAGTAAGTCATCCAATTGGAAATCCCGGCACCGACACTCACCGCTTTGAACCTGTCAGTATTGGTAGTCAAAAATGCCGAAATATATCCTCCCTGACTCCATCCCATGACACCCATCCTTGTCGTATCGATCAGATTGCTTGCGCTGAGATTATCAACGCCGCTCAGGACATCCCAAGCATCTCCTACTCCTAGATTTTCAACATTGAGAGATCTAAATGCCTCTCCGTATCCTGCCGACCCACGGTAATTGGGTTGGAGGACAAGGCAGCCTTTGTTCAGCCATTGCACAATCGGATAGACATACCCAGGAACAGGGGATGGTGTATCTATCCCCGTTGGACCGCCATGAATTACCACCATCAAAGGATATTTTTTGGTAGGATCGTAGTCCAAAGGCTTGTGCAAGACACCTTCTATCAGGGCTCCGTCTTTACTTCTCCAGACCACCACTTCGCTTTGGGATACCTTCCAATTTTCAATCTGCTTTGTCAGGTTGGTGACTTTTTTTGCAGCAGGTTTTTGGACGTTGCTTACCCAGATTTCATTGAGTTGGTTTCCGTTGCGGGCATTGACAGCCAGTTTTTCCCCAGTTTGGGAAAAAGAAACCCCCGTCACCATTTCCGGAAATCCTTTCAAGATCGTGAAGGTACCGTCTTTGGGTTCAATCCTATAGAGATGTCTCTGGGTCTTTTGCCAAAAAAGTCCATAAATCCCTTTGGGATTCCAAGTCAATCCTGATGGATTTTCATCAAGATTTGATGCAATCTGCCTGCTATTTTTGGATCCCACATCAATGACAAAAATTTTCGAATTGGTATAAAAATTTGAAACAGTATCATCCACATAGCTTGTGTACAGCAATTGTTTGGAATCGGGTGACCAGTCCTGAAAGCTATCAGCACTTGGATTTTGGACCAAAATCTGACTTTGTCCGCTTTCCAGGTCCAAAATTGAAATATCAGATTTAGCAAATGAATTGATCAGGGGATTGGGCTGATGATTGAATGCAATTTTTTTTCCGTCAGGAGAGACTTTGAAACCGTTTACATTAAAATCCCCTTCGGTCAGTCTTTTTGGCTTGGCTTTGGAAATGCATCCATTTGCAGTTTTGAGGGAATCGGCCGTTTCATAACAAGGCAATTCAGATGGATTGGGCTGATCGGGATCAAATGGGATTTCCCATATATGGGTCAAAGAATAATCTATATCATCCAAGAAAAAAGCACCATATCTGCTTTCGATTTTCTTTTTGGAAGGATCATCTTTTTCCCTTTTGGTAAAAATTATCCTCTTTCCCCCCGGATGCCATTGAAATGCACTTACCCCATCGTCTTCTTCGGTTAGTGGTATTGATTCCCCACCATTCAGGCGCATAGCATAGACTTGGGTCTTATTGCCCTTATCCGCCAAAAAAGCCAGCCACTTGCCATCGGGTGAAAATGTCGGTGCAAAACTGCTGTTGCCCGGATTGTTGGTAATCTGAAAAGGTTCGCTTCCATTTTTGACGATCCATATCTCTGTGTCAAACCTATTGTCCTTCCAGTCAGAAGTCTGTTGGGTAAAGGCCACCAATTCCCCACTCGGTGACATCACCACCGCACCTACGCTCCTGAGAGAGATTACTTCTTCAAAAGTCGGGTTCTTTTTCTCGTTTTGGGCCGAAACCTGAACAGTGAAAGCAAGAACAAAAGCTGCCAAAAGGAAATATTTCATATAATTCGTGTGGTTAAGGATCTAAAAAGATTGAAAGAATTTCAATTTAACATTTGGAACCAGAATTTCATACCAAATTTTGATTGCCGATTTTTTAACATCCCAATAAATCTAGATTGATATTTTTCCATATCATTAACAATAATGGTATTTTATTAAATATAATGTATATTTTTAGCTATTTTATTGAATTAATTTTAATGTAATGGATGTTTTGCTAACTTTGATTCATCAAGAAAGACAAATGGTCTTCTCACACATTGTAGGGTGTTGAAACTGGCAGACAAGCCCTCCGGTCTCGGGGGTAGGGATCTCAGAATAAAGCAGACATGGAGCTCGTGTTTTGCCTAACTGCCCTGTGGAGGTTCGAATCCTTCTCCTACAGCAAGAATAACAAAATCAAAAGGAGTGCAAAAGGCACTCTAAAAATTGAAAAATTTATATTGTAGGATGTTGAAACTGGCAGACAAGCCCTCCTTTCTCGGGGGTAGGGATACCGGCATAAAGCAAACATGGAGCTCGTGTTTTGCCTAACCGCCCTGTGGAGGTTCGAATCCTTCTCCTACAGCTGGTTATTTTGGGTTTATTGTTAATTGACTAAAGCTGTGAGCATGTATTCACAGCTTTTTTATTTTTATAGCAATCGGAATTATTTACCACAGAGTGCACCGAGACCGCGGAGCTGGAGGGAGCAAAGAATAGAGCCCGGCATTCATAAATCGTAATTCCCAATTTAAATTGTACTTACTACATTTCACCTCCCACCTTTTTTCTCTGTGAACTCTGAGGCTTTATTGGTGATTATTTTTTTTTATCGCAAGGAGCGCAAGGGTTTCGCAATGGTCGCAAACGGAGAAGTGTAAATTGACCACAGAGATCACTGAGAACCCAGAGAAAATCGCAGCAGATTTTTGCTTTTTCCAAAGCATTATTCATTTAAATTCCTTCTGCGCCAATATTTGTTTCTCCACAAACATTCCTCATTCTTAATTTCTCCCTTTTCCTCTAAGCCCTCTGAGTCCTTTGTGGTAAAAATTTTTTTTTCACCGTAAAGGAAAAGAAGGTTTCGCAATGGGCGCAAAGGGAGAATCGGCGAGAATAATAATTTACAGCAGAGCTCAGGGAGGAAGCAGAGTTTCTTTTCTCTTTTTTTCTCCGTGTCCTCTGTGGGCTCTGTGGTGATTTTATTTTACTCTGTGGTGATTTTATTTTACTCCAAATATTGAGAAATCAAAGATCAGTAGGCGTGACCTTCGAGGCTATGAACGCAGGACGGAAAGAGGCAAAAAAAGTAATCGCAAAGACCGAAATACTCGTCCAGAAAAAATCCGACCAAATCATTTTGACAGGATAAGCATCCACAATTGAAGATGAAATCCCCAAAGTGACCAATCCAAACCGGTCCTGAATCCAACAAACAAGAAAACCCAAAACCAGGCCGATTACTGCCCCACTCAATCCGATGATGGCTCCCTGCTTCAGATAGATTTTTCGGATGAGACTTTCTTTGGCACCCATCGCAAACAAAATGGCATTGTCTTTCTTCTTTTCAATGGCGAGCATAGACAGGGAAAAAAAGATGTTAAACGAGGCGACAGCCAAGATGAAACTCAAGGTCAAAAAAACAAAAAGCTTTTCGATCTTGATCGTCCGGAGGATTTGGGCGTGCTGTTCATCGGTATCCTTGACGGTATAGTCTTCCCCCAAAAAGGAAATCAATCTGGATTTGACGTTTTGGATATTTTCTCCTTCTTTAACTTTTACTTCTAGGGCAGTTCTCTTTTGGCCGTAATTGAGCAGGTTACTCACAAATCCTATCGGCGCAAGGATGAAATTGTCGTCAAATTCCTTTTCAATACTGAAAAAAGCGCCGGGTTTCAAAATCCCTTTATTGTACAGCTGACTTGGATCAATGGAACCGGCACTTCTTGGGGCCTTGGGATAAAAAACCTGAAGCAGATCCAGGTCATTTTCCAGGTCTACAGACAGAAAGTACCCGACACCTCTGCCCATGATGGCTTTAGGCTGATTTGGGGTCCCCAAACTGAGATTTCCCCAGGTAAAACCTTTTTCAAACCTCCCCTGTTCCATGTAATTGTCAGAGACACCTTTTAATCGCGCCAAATGCTGGTAATCCCGGTATTTGAACAAGGCATTGTCCTCGATCACTTCTGTCAAAACTTCCACCCCTTCAATCTTAGAGATGGATTCGATCCAATCTTTTTCGGCCAAAAATGACTTACCAAACTTGGATTCAATCTTCAGCTCCGCATCAAATGAAGCATACAATCCCCTGACAAGCTCTTCCAAGCCATTGAAAACCGACAATACGATTACCAAAGCCATGGTTCCTACTGCTACCCCAATCATTGAAATGCGGGAAAGCACAGTGATAAAGTTCCGTTTCTTTTTGCTACGGAAATAACGATAGGCTATAAAAAAGGAGAGGTTCAAGGATCCTGAAAAGTTAATTATTCTTCTTCATCCTCGTCCGAAGCTTCGGGAATATCCAATGCTCCGATCACCTTGTCCATGTGCTGGGCATATGTCGCCGAATCATCGATAAAGAAAGCAAGTTCGGGTACAATTCTCACGGATTTTCCGATTCTGTTTCCCAAATGCTTTCTGATCTCACTTTTTTTATCATTCAATATTGCAAAGACAGCGCGGTCTTTGTCTACCAAAAAACTGAGATAAATTCTTGCCACACTCAGGTCCGGGCTGATAATCACCCTCGAAACTGTGATGAAGGCAGATCCGATAATATGCTTTGCTTCTTTTTGAAAAATTCCACCCAATTCCTTTTGGATAAGTTTATTGAATTTCTGTTGTCTTTTACTTTCCATATCTCTAATTATTGTGACAAATTTAGTGAATTTAAATGCGGAACACTTAATTTCGACCCTGCAGTTTGTCCAATCCTTAGAAATAGCCTCAGTTTGTTAAGTTTTTTTAGAATCAACGATCCGTTCAGATTAATCGCCATTTTGGTGATTATGCTGCTGATGAGCACCGTTTATATCTGGTTTGTGGATATCCCGCTTCTTCAACCCGAAATGATTTGGATGCTTTTGGGTGAGCGGATGGCGGACGGTAAGCACATGTATATAGACATCATTGATGACTCCGGTCCGCTGTCTGCAGGCGTATTCTGGGTTGCCCACATGATTTTTGGCAAATCCGCGCTTGCTTATAAGGCCCTGGCGGCTTTTATCGTGCTTTTTCAAGTTGTGTATGTCAATTACCTATTTATCAGATACAAGTCATTTGAGGACAATACCTACATTCCGGCTTTTGTGATGGCATTGTTGTTTTATGTTTCTTTTGACCTGGTGACACTTTCTCCTGCCCTGATGGGAAGTACTTTCATTGTTTTGGCATTGGGACAGTTGTTTTCCCAAACGGTCCTGCAAAAGGAAGGCTCCGATGCAGTTTTGTTGGTGGGGATTTTTGGCGGGATTGCTGCCTGTTTTCATTTTCCTCTGGCGACATTTCTTCCGTTCTTGTTGGTCTCGGGGATTGTGGTCAGCGGTTTTTCTTTCCAACAGATCATTGTCTCCCTGATAGCCTATGCCATGCCATTGGTCTTTTGTGCTTTATACTATTTTTGGATAGATGGATTTGAAGCTTTTTTCTATGAGTTTATTATCGCACCGAGATTGATCGAAAGTTATGCGCATGTCAGGTACAGGGATTTGGCTTTGCTTTTTGCCTTGCCATTGTTTTTATCTGTGATGGGCTTCTTTGTTGGATTTATTTTCAAGTCTCAGACTGTCAACCAACAGAAACAGCTTCAGCTGAATCTCATTTTTTCCATTTTTGCGGTCTCCTCCCTGTTATTGACAAACAGGCGGACACCCTACCAATTTATCGTCATCCTGCCTGCCCTGACCTATTTTATTTCATTGCTTTTGGTAGTGTACAAAAAAGGGATTGCCATCCAAATCCTGACAGCGGTTTTTGTAATTGGAATACCGGCGACCGGGATTACCTGGACTTTGCTGCAGATCAATTCAGGAAAAATCGAATCTTATGCAGTATCCTTTGAAGAAAAACATGAAGTGACCAAAGGCAAACAAGTCCTGGTGCTTGGAGAAGATATGGGATATTATCAGAATGCCACCCTTGCTACACCCTATCTCCATTTCAGGCTTTCCAAAAATGTCCTCCTAGACCAGGAAGATCTTGGGAACACTGTGAAGGTTTACGAAAATTTTTTGAAAGAAAGACCGGAAATTATCATAGATGAAGAAGGGGTTTTTGCCCGGCTTTTAGAAAGAATTCCCGTTTTATCGCAGCAATATGAAAAGCATGGTACAAGTTTTTTTCTCAAAAAAATCAACTAGCAGTTTATCTTGATAATTAAATAATTTTTATTTTTTTAATTCAATAATTTTGAAAAATCCAGTTGTAGAAAATGGATTTTTATTGTTAAATTTATAATCCTCTCAAAAATAAGGCTTTATCAAAAAGTTATTTCAATTGGATTAATGACCAAGGCTTAACCCAAACAAGCCTTACCAAAGCCAAAAAAACAGAGGCCATTATCTTGGATCATTTTTAAACCCTCTACGCCATGCAAAATCATTTTATTATAGGAGAAAATACCCTATTGTCAAAAGGATTAAATTTAGTGTTGGAAAATCTGGGGCAGACAGAAGTGGGGAATTTAAGTTTTGAGGATATCAGCAACCAAATACTCAAACTCAGCGAGAAGACGGAATTCCTTTGGATAGTGGTTTCAAATGAAAAAAATTCTCCTCTAAAAATTTGTAAGCAGATCAAAATAGAGCTTCCCAAGTCCAAAATCTTTGTGTTCTGCGAAAGCAAGGACCCTATCTTGGTCAAGGATTTTCTAAAAGCAGGAATTTCTGGCTATTTTTTACCGGACTGTAGCGTTAAGAATATCAAAGAAGCCATTGGTCAAAGTGAAAAAGGCAAAATCTACATAGATCCCAAGCTGAGGTTGTTCCTGACGCAAAATCTCCTAGACATAGGCCAATCCAATACTACCCTCCGTGCGCTGACAAAAAGAGAAAAAGAAATCCTCCAGCTGATCGTGGAGGAATATACCACCCAAGAAATAGCAAATAAACTTTTTATCAGTTTTTGCACGGTAGAAACCCACAGACTCCACCTGATCCAAAAAATGGGCGTACGCAATACCGCAGGGCTTGTACGGGAGGCAGTTGCACGCAATATCTACCAGACATCCATGAATTCCATGACTTTTTAAAATCCATATTTTCATGGATTTTTTTGCAGGATATAATGGTCAAATTTGAATATCCACACGAAGCCGGAGGTTTTTGATTTTCAAAAAATTAACCACGGAAACTGTTTCATTTCATTTTTGACATTTTATCTCGCAACATGATAGACCAAGTATTAAATACGGTAATTGTTTTGTTGAACGACCATATCGGTACATCCGCGCCGGATGTCATTCTTGGTAACTTATCCATGGTAGATTCCGTGCAGGTTGATAGCGAAAACAGTATTGCTGACCGAGTAGTATTATCAGTGGTCAATATCCAGCAGGAAAGTACCCTGCGAAACATGGCTGCAAACAGACAAATTTTTGACAATTCAGGGTTGCCTAGAGGTGTCGCTCGAAATCCGGGGATATTTTTGAACATTTACCTGCTGATAGGAGCCAATAAGTCGCAATACAATATTGGACTTCAAAGGATCTCCCAGGTAATTTCTTTTTTTCAGCGTAACTCAATTTTCACTGTTTCAGAAATTCCAAACCTCCCCGATTTCGGCCTTGAAAAGATCATTTTTGATCTCCATTCGACCAATTTTGAGGAACTCAACCAGCTTTGGGGCATCATGGGAGGAAAATATATTCCCTCTGTAGTCTATAAAATGAGATTGGCATACATAGACAGTATCGAAGAGGGCATGGAGATTCCTTTGGTCAAAACGATCGATGCGCAGTTCAACAACAAGACACTTTAGCCATGGATAGGATCATTTGGAAGTTCGAAAAATTGTTTTCAATCCGGTTTGACAACCAGGCATTCCCCTATTCCGGCGCCAATGGAGGTTTGATCACTGATTCCCTGACCATCGAACCTGACCTGCTGACTGCATCCTTATTCAAAAAACATGATATCCATTTCAGAGTCAGGCAGGACATGTTGTTTTGTTTTGTCCGAATCAAAAACAACGAAGACTCTCCCTATTTCAGGTTGCCAAGTAATTTCAGCGCTAGATTTTTATTCAGTGTCAAAAATCCGGTCAAGGAACAAACAGGTGTATCCGTCACCCATGGCAAAGAAAACCTCTATAGGTTTAGAATCAATGTCAGGGCCTCCGCCACCTCCATGTCACTTTCAGGGGCAACCATGGGTCCCCTTCCATCCAGAGATTTGGCCCATGTTTTTACCCCGGGAAACCCCGGCAGCTGGGCTACCAAATCAGTCAATCTCAGTGGAAGTTTTGGAGTGATTGATATCGTCACAGAAGGTTCAAGTACACATAGAATATATACAGATGTAAGTACCCAATCCCTATTCTATACCGCTGCAAATGGTAATGAAAATGAACATTTGTTCACCATTCATTTAAACAACTGAAAATAACAAGAAACCATAAAACCATTATCCAATGTCACAGATCAATGAATCCGCAATCAAGACACCGGGAGTCTATATCAATGAAATTCCCCTCTTTCCTCCATCCGTAGCCCAGGTCGAAACTGCTGTTCCGGCTTTTATCGGCTACACGCAGAATGCCATCAACGAAATCGGAGAATCACTGGAAAATGTCCCTACCAAGATCTATTCTCTAAAAGAATATGAAAACTATTTTGGGAAAGCTGTAAATGAAGAGGGCATCGAAGTGTCCGTCGATATCACCACATTAAACGGGGTGAGGATATCCATGACAGGAGATGCAACCATCACAGATTCATCGGAATTTACGATGTATTATAACATCAGAATGTATTTTATGAATGGAGGGGGACCTTGTTATATCATTTCGATAGGAGATACCTCCGGGGCAGCGAATCCTGACGATTATGACGCCGGGCTTTTGGCCTGCGAAGCCGAAGATGAACCTACCCTCATCGTTTTTCCCGATGCTGTAAACACGCTCAATCAAGCTGATTATTATACTTTGATATCCTCAGCTATTGACCAATGTGCCAAACTTCAGGACAGGTTTACAATTCTGGATGTCCATACCGCCGGAACCAACAACACCACCACCATCAGTGGATTCAGAACTGCGTTCACAAAAAATGACAGCCTCAATTATGGTGCAGTCTACTATCCATTCCTAAAAACAACATTTGATTTTGCCTACACTGACGCAGACGTCGATGTTGTAATTACCACCAATGGAGTCGCTGCAGCGGCTGTAGCTTTATCCACTTTGGTCAATACCGAAACTTCCGTCTACAATTTTGCACTATCCAAAATAAGAGAAAAATTAAGCCCTACACTTCCTCCTTCCTCAGCCATGGCCGGTGTATTTGCCAAAGTCGACGGATCAAGAGGAGTATGGAAAGCTCCGGCAAATGTCTCCCTCAATGGGGTATATGACCTTTCCGCCAAAATCAGCGAAGCCGAGCAAGGGGGAATGAACATTGATCCCACCTCAGGAAAATCAGTCAATGCCATCAGGCTTTTCCAAGGAAAAGGATTTTTGGTATGGGGAGCAAGAACTTTGGCAGGTAACGACAACGAGTGGCGCTATGTCAATGTCAGGAGGTTTTTTATCATGGTGGAAGAATCTTCCAAAAAAGCAACGATGCAATTTGTCTTCGAACCCAATGACGCCAACACCTGGGTCAAACTCCGTGCAATGCTCGAAAACTATCTGACCCTCCTCTGGAGACAGGGAGCTTTGGCAGGTGCCAAACCTGAGCATGCGTTTTATGTACGATGCGGTTTGGGTCAAACGATGACGGCACAGGATATTCTGGAAGGAAGGCTTATTGTCGAAATAGGAATGGCCGCTGTCCGTCCAGCTGAATTCATCATCCTGCGCTTCTCTCACAAAATGCAGGAATCATAATTCTCTCAATTAATTCTAAAAACATTTAACCAAAAATATCATGGCTAATTATCCTCTTCCCAAGTTCCATTTCCAGGTTGACTGGGGAGGAACAAAAATCGGATTCAGTGAAGTCACCGGACTAGAAGTGACCATCGAGCCCATAGAATACCGGGACGGTGCAAGTCCGGAATATTCCAAAATCAAAATGCCCGGCATGCAAAGTTTTTCAAACATCACCTTGAAGCGGGGCATCTTCAAAAGTGACAACCAATTCTACCAATGGTGGAATACTGTGGCCTTGAATACCATCGAAAGAAGGGATTTGATCATCTCTCTTTTAGATGAAGGCCATAAACCGGTAGTGGTATGGCGCGTAAAAAACGCCTGGCCGATCAAAGTCCAATCCACGGACCTCAATGCAACCGGAAATGAAACGGCCATTGAAACCCTGGAAATTGCCCACGAAGGTCTCACCATGATAAACGAGTAGCCATGTTCTCATATCCACCGGTAGGTTTCCATTTTTTAGTAGTCTTTCAGCTATTTCCCCAAACCCCAAATGATTTCAGGTTTCAGGAAGTCAGTGGATTAGACATGGAAATGATGATGGAAACCGTCATTGAAGGGGGTCAAAACAGGTTTACGTGGGAACTCCCGGTAAGAGCCAAATACTCCGACCTGGTTTTGAAAAGAGGAATGTTCATTGGATCGGGGATTTTGATGTGGTGCAAAAATGCTTTTGAAAATTTTGTTTTTGAACCTGTCAACATCATCATCAGCCTTCTCAATGAAAATCATATTCCCATCCAATCCTGGTATGTGGTCAATGCCATCCCAAAAAAATGGTCAGTCTCCAGCTTCAATGCTGAACAAAGCTCCATTGTCATAGAATCCATTACTCTGAGCTACCAATATTTCAATATCATCAGTCTGGATTCTGCGCTCTCTGTGGCAGGAAATATCAGTGCATCCGGCAGTATCGGAATTTAACCATTCTCCTATGCCAATAGAAATCAAAGAACTCCAAATTAAAGCTGCTGTGGGCAACAATCCAGGGAATCAAACTCCAACAAATCCCAATCCACCGGATTTGGAGCAATTGAGGCAGGAAATTGTAAGGGAAGTGACTGAAGAAGTCTTAAGAATGATACAGCTAAAACTCGAAAGGTAATGATCGATCTTGGCCAAAAAGCCGAAAAATTATACGTACAGGCCTACAGCGATGCAGAATTCAAAATCCCTGTCCCTGACAACAAGTTCAGTGCATTGGTCAACCCTGCGACCTATAATGTTTCCTACAAATTTGAATTTGACTCCACCCAAGCGCCGGGGACCTCAGGAGCAAACATGAAATTCAACAGAATTCTTCCCGGAGATTTCCATTTTGATTTCTTGTTTGATGCCACAGGGGTGGTCAAAGACATGTCTGTCCTGAGCCTTGGCATTGCCAATCCTTTTGAAAAACCAGCCAATGTCACAGAGCAGATCGAATCCTTCAAGCACAAAATCATTGATTACCAATCAGACAAACACCGGCCATACTACTTAAAAATCCATTGGGGAGAGCTCTTGTTCAAAGGAGTGTTGAAGCAGATGGATATTGAGTACAAGGTTTTTGCGCCTGACGGCAAGCCGATCAGGGCCGTTGCCAAATGCCAGTTTGCAGAGAGTATCGCAGATGTGGAAAGAGCGGCGGAAGAAAACCGGGAAAGTCCGGACATTACCCACGAGCGGATTTTTAAAGGAACAGACCGATTGGATTTACTTACAGAAAGAATCTACGAAAATGATATCCACTATATCAATGTAGCCGGATTCAATTCCCTTGACAGTTTTCGAAACATTCGAACAGGTACGAAAATCTACTTTCCCCCTTTAGCTAAATAAACCCAAGAAATGATTTCAACTGCCCTACATGAACTTGTAACTTCGAAAATCCTTTTGGGAACCGGTCCCGGTGCGCCTCCAGATCAGGAAGTTTCGGGCCAAATCCAAATCCTGGACATTACGGTCTACAAGGAACTTAACAAAATCCCTTTTGCAGTTATCAAACTGGCAGACGGTTCGGCTGCAGATTCAGATTTTTCGATCGGCAACAGTGGTGAGTTTGCATTGGGCAAGAGCATCGATATCCAACTCGGATACAGTACTGATGACCAGTCGGTTTTTAAAGGAATCATCATTGGGAATTCCCATATCATCAGCGGCAGTCAGACAACCTTTAACCTGACCTGCAAACATGAAACAGTCAAAATGACTGTGGCCAAGAAAAACAGGCATTTCAATGAGCTCAAAGACAATGAGATTGTCGAAAATCTCCTTCAGGAAAATGGATTGACAGATTTTGATATCCCCTCTTTTGGAAGTTCACATGAGCAATTGCTTCAGGCAAATGTCAGTGATTGGGATTTTATTCTCAGCAGAATCGACTCTAACGGTATGGTCTGTAAAATCCAAGACGGCACTTTTTCCGTCTTCAGGCCAGATCCATCGCAAGATCCTCTTTTATCTCTGACTTACGGGGCAGACATCATTTCTATGAAAATGGATACCGATGTAAGGTCTCAGTCTACGGCAGTAAAAGCGTTTTCTTGGGACTATGCCAACCAAACACTTTTAGAAACAGAAGGGGCAGACGTGGAAGATGCTTCCCCCGGAAATATTCAGACTTCAGATTTGGCAGACATCAATGGGCAGGAATTTGAAATCAAAACCCCGGTGATGCTAACGAATGAAGCCCTCCAATCCATTGCTGATTCCAAAAAGCAAAAACAGGCACTCTCCAAAATCAAGGGAAAAGTTACCTTCATGGGCAACTCCGGGGTAAATCCCGGTGACTGGCTGGAACTTAAGGGTATAGGAGACCAATTCAGCGGCAAAGCCTTTGTAAGTGCAGTACAGCATCGGTCGAGAAACGGCAATTGGGAAACTGAGGCAAGCCTAGGCTGGGAGGAAGATTTTTTTACCGAGAAATACAATCCCTTTTACTCCAGTTCAGGAAGCGGTCAATTCTCAGCTATCCAAGGACTACAAATCGGAATCGTTACTGATATCATTGATCCCCTAGGGGAAGGCAGAGTCAAAGTCCGCCTGCCGATGGTCAATATGAATGACGAAGGCATTTATGCCCGAGTGGCAACGTTGGATGCCGGAAACAACAGGGGAACATTTTTCAGACCTGAAATAGACGATGAGGTAATCATCGGTTTTATGAATGGTGACCCTTCCCATCCTATCATTCTTGGGATGGTCCACAGCAGCGCCAAGCCGACACCACTTGAACCCGAAGAGTCCAATGACAAAAAAGGCTATGTCTCAAGGTCTGAAATCAAAATCACGATCCACGATGGGGATAAAAGCGTCGTCATTGAAACTCCCGGCGGAAGGAAATTTACCATGGATGATACAGCAGGAACAGTACAGGTAGAAGATCCTATCGGTAATGTCATGTTGATGGATGACAACGGTATTTCTATGGAATCCCCAAAAGAAATCAGCATCAAAGGCGGAACCAAAATTTCACTCACAGCTCCGGAAATGGCCTTCAAGGCGGATATGAAAATCAGTATGGAGGCAGGTGCCACCTTAAATCTAAAAAGCAGCGGCACTGCGGACCTCGAAGGTGCCATGGTCAATATCAAAGGAAGTCTAGTCAAAATAAATTAAAAATATATGCCTCCAGCAGCAAGGATCACAGATATGCACATTTGCCCAATGGTGGAACCAGGGCCTGTTCCTCATGTGGGTGGGCCCATATTGCCTGCCGGCGAACCAACAGTCCTGATCGGAGGGCTTCCTGCCGCAAGAGTAGGGGACAAAGCAGTGTGTGTCGGACCCCCGGATACGATTATCGCCGGTTCAGGTACGGTTTTGATCGGTGGCAAACCTGCCGCAAGGATGGGGGATTCTACGGCACACGGAGGAGTAATTATACTAGGTTGTCCCACTGTAATCATTGGAGGATAGAAATATGGAAAATATACACCGGTCATTTCTTGGAACAGGTTGGAGTTTCCCCCCACAATTTGAAAACGAGGGAAGCAAAACCAAGATGCTCAACGACGAGGCCGATATCCAAAGCAGCCTCGAAATCCTGCTTTCGACCAAAAGAGGGGAAAGGGTGATGCGCTCTGACTATGGCTGTGACCTCCACGAACTGGTGTTTGAGCCGCTTACGACGACATTCAAAACCTACATCACAGACCTGATCAGAACCTCGATTCTCTACCATGAACCAAGAATCGAAGTCGAAAAAATCGAGCTCAATGATACCGGGGAACTTGAAGGAAGAATCTTGATAACCATTTCCTACAAGGTCAGGGCCACCAATTCAAGGTTCAACTTTGTATTTCCATTTTATAAAACTGAAGGCACTGAACTGACTTAAAGCATTATGGCCTGCAACGACAAAAACCCATTGACCAGAGAAGGAGTAGACCGGTTGACAAGAAAACTGGAAGCCCTTCCTCCCACCTTTGCCAAGGTGGACGAAAGGTCTATGGAAGATTTGATCCTCTTTGCAAAAAAATATGCAGCCTACATCAAATACAAGGATTTGGATAATACCGATGCAGGCACTTGGGAATCCTTAATGAAAGTGGATATTTCGGTAGTGTTGGCTGTTTTGCTTTCACTTGATATGCTTGAAGTGTCGGACTATATCAAGCTCCTTTACAAAAGAACCAAACTTGGGATCGCTGCTTCTGATGATGCGGAAGCAAGTTTACAGTTCAAATTCCTTTTCGATTTACTCTTTTCTCTGGCCAAAACTATTGATGAGCAGTGTGGATTTTTGAAGGAGGAAATAGACCACCAACAAACCATCAAGTCTGTTATCCAAACCAAACTCAATACACCATTTTCAAAACTATATAATTTCAGGGCGGACAATATAGCTTTGTTATCCACGTCTAATCAGACCGACAATACAGCTCCGCTGAACACCATTGATTCTCACCAAGCGCTGACATTGAATTATTTTTCTCTCACTTCTGAAAAACTGAAAATCACCATTCCAGGAACCGAGACCAGGGAAAAAATCAGCCATGTCATCAACCACAATCTTTTCAATAACCAGATTTCCCTATTGCTAAGCGGAATATCTTCCATTCTTCAAAAAGCCCAAGAACTTTTTACCAAATCCCTGAATGAATATTCCAACCACGAACCACATTATGGCTTGTTCTTGGCATTTCTGAAACTTTTCAACACTGCACAAAACAGCCTCAATGACTTTAGCGTCAGACACCTGGATTTCTATTATAAGGATGTTTTGAGGCTTAAAAACCAAAACCCTGTTCCGGACAAGGTCCATCTGACCATCGGACTTCAAAAACACATCCAACAGCATTTGTTGCCGAAAGGAACGCTTTTAAAAGGCGGAAAAGATCCAAACGGGAAAGAAATGCACTACAGCCTGACCGAGGATGTGGTCTTCAATCAGGCTGAAGTGAAGGAAATCAAAGCCTTTCAAATCCATAACAAAAGTCTTTTGGCATTTCCTGCCATCAATAGTCCTGATGGACTCGGTGGCAAATTCGAGGGAGAGGATAAAAGTTGGTTTGCCTTTGGGGACAGAAAAATGATGCCTTCCCAAGAAGCAGGATTTGCAATAGCCTCCAATCTTCTCTTTCTCAAAGAAGGAGAGAGAACGGTCAAGATCACAGTCAACTTTGAAAATCCGCTCCGATCAAAAACGGCCATTTCTAGATTTGGAATACTCAGAAATCAAAAATCCATTCCATTCGATATCACCCTCACCGGAGAAAAAGATTGGGTTTCGAAAAGGGTGGATGCCACATTTTCCGAAAATCAAAATGATTTGAACTTTGAGTTTTTTCTAGGGGTGGAGGAGCCCCCGATTCTTCCATACCTCGAAAAGACCCATAAAAAAAACTTCAATACCGCTTTACCCTTGTTGATGGCATATCTCGATCAGGGAGCAAGCCATATTTGGTATGCCGATCTGATGAATAATCCCATAGCCTCCATCAAGGTGGAAGTCAATGTGATTGGTGTCAAAGACCTGGCACTGAGCAGCGACGGCGGTTCTATAGATGCGTCCAAACCTTTCAAACCTTTTGGTGATTTTCCCAAGCTGAATGCGAGTTTTTACATTGGTTCCAGAGAAATATTCCAAAAAAAGCTGGACTATATCAAAATCAACCTTCCCATTTCGGTACCCATCTATTGTGAATACCTCCATGGAAACGATTGGGAATCTTATCCATTTCCCAAAGATGGGAATGGCTATCTGGTTCAGAAAAACACAGCCGGCAATCTTCTCAAACAGGCTTCCCTAGACTTCAGAAGCAATGAATTCCTTCGAGCCAAATCCTATGAGGGTTTTCTCCGAATCAGGCTAAATACCAGTGCATATTCCCTTGCAACCCATATGTCCGATGTCAATAAGGCACTTGACAACATCGTGATCAATTCTCAACAGGGAAGTTTTCAGCCGATGGTTGCTTCCAAAGTTGAAACTAAAACACTTTCGGCAAAGGCCTTAGCGGTGGAGAATATAGGACTTGAGCATAACATAAGCGCCCAATTTGAAAAAATAGCTGAGATTTCGGGTTTGTTGAAAGTATCCGGCAATTCCGTTCCTGTTCCCAAAGAAGTCATTTCGGAGTCTTTTTCCATAGATTACAATGCATCCGAAAGCATCCCGATCAATGGAATATCAAATCCAAAACATGCATTTTTTAACCTCTCTCCTTTTGGGTATTATAAGCCTATACCCGGAGAAATGTCGCTTGTCCCCCGGTTCAGCCAAGAAGGGGAGCTGTTAATAGGAATAGCAAAAACCGAAACTCCTATAACTATTAATTTGCTTTTTCTTCTTGCTGATGGCAGTTCCAACCCTTTGAAAAACCAGGAAACCGTCACTTGGTCATTCTTAATTGAAGAAAACCTATGGTCGGTATTTGAGGACAATCAAGTCATCGACGGGACAATCAACCTCACAAGAACAGGAATAGTAACCTTGAGCATTCCAAAAGAAGCGGGATTGATTCATACTGCTTTTACTTCAGGGCTCATTTGGGTCAAGGCTTCCGTCGCTGCAAACACAGACGCAGTCTGTAAAATCATAGATATCAAAGCCCAAGGTGCCTTGGCCGAATTGGTCCAATCCGAACAGGAAGGCATTGAATTCAGAAATCTCCTTCCTGCAGGCACGATCAGCAAACTGAAACTTTCTGACAGTGCCATCAAATCCATATCCCAACCTGCTGATTCTACAGGCGGAAGGGAAAGGGAAAGCGACCCTGACTATTACCAAAGGGTCAGCGAGCGGCTAAGACATAAACAAAGAGCTATCAGCATCTGGGATTATGAGCATTTGATTCTACAGGAGTTCACCTCCGTCTACCAGACAAAATGTCTCAACCATACCGGGTTTTATGAAAAAAACGGAGAGAATATTTTCTGCGAAAACTTCCCCGGACATGTGACTGTTATCTGCATTCCCGACCTCAAAAACAAAACCAACATCAATCCCCTTAGACCCTATACTCCCATTTCCACACTTACCGATATCAGTCTGTTTCTTGAAAAACTGAAAAATCCATTTGCGCAGCTACATGTGGTCAACCCACAATTTGAGGAAGTGCAGCTGGAGTTTGAAGTCAGGTTTCATGACAACATGGACGAGGTGTTTTACAGAAATCTCCTCGACATAGAAATCGAGCAGTTTCTCTGTCCTTGGGCCTGGGATAGCAACCAAAAGATCACATTCGGAGGAAAAATCAACAAGTCAACCCTCATCAATTTTGTGGAAGAAAGACCCTATGTGGATTTTCTCAGTTGCTTCAAAATCCACCACATCATCAGAGACGAGGAGGGTAAAGTCGCCAAGAAGAACTCTGATTTAGAGGAAATTACCGCATTGGGTTCGAGATCGGTATTGGTTTCGCATTTTGAGGAATCCAATCCATCCGCTCCACGCCATATCATCCAAGTAATCCAAACCTGCGACTGCTGATGAAGACCTCTCCGACCATACCAAAAAATCCCATTCTAGCCCATTCTTTGGACTTTGAGCGGCTACGTCAGGAAGGATTGGGCTATATCGAAAAACTGTCTAGCAATATCTGGACGGATTATAACAGCCATGATCCTGGGATAACCATCTTGGAGGCACTTTGCTATGCCATCACAGAACTCGGGTACAGGTCCCATTTTGAAATCAAAGACCTCATAACCCAAGCTACCGGGCAGACTTTTTTCACGGCTAGGCAGATCTTGACTTCTGCGCCTTTGACGATTACAGATTATAGAAGACTGTTGGTAGACATCCCCGGAATCAACAATGCCTGGCTTTTTACCGACGCAAAACAGGAAGTCCCCATTTTCCTCAATTGCAAGGAGGACAAACTACAGTACGGGAAAACAGATCAGAAATTGGTATTAAAGGGACTTTATACGGTCTTGGTGGATCTTTCCATTGACCTCGAACTCGGAGACCTCAACACCGGGGACATTGAATTGGAAAATATCCCCTTTTCTTTTTCTCCCATGGTCGATATGGAAGCCGGCGAGTTTCAACTCAAATTTGAACTACCCAGCATCAAAGAGGTAAACAAAAAAGTTCTCACGGCTGATACTTCCATTTTTACTATTGAAAAAAATCCTGCTAAGAATTGGTTCTATCATTTCAAAATCGAATTGCCGGATGGAGAAATCGTGGAGGTTCCATTTAAAGTGAGCATCCCAAAAAACCCATCCAAAGGAAAAATTCTTGACAGCCATGTGGCTTTTATGTTGCAGGACATTCCATTTGCAACCTTGATTATGGGAAGCTATTTGGAAAAAATATCCAAAGCCGATACTATCCTCAAAAACGCCATCAAGACCCTCCATGAAAACAGAAACCTGTGTGAGGATTTTGTAAGCGTAGAACCCATTGATTCTGAGGAAATCGCATTTTGCTTTGATGTCGATGTCACCGCAGATACCGATATCGAGCAAGTGCAGGCTGAGATTTACTACACCATTGAGAATTACCTCAATCCTCCGGTTTCATTTTTTACCTTAAAAGAAATGACGGAAAAAGGCGTTCCGACGGAAGAGATTTTTGAGGGACCTAGACTGGCACATGGCTTTATCGATACCGAAGAAATAGAAAACGCACAGCTGAGATCAGTCATCTATGCCTCCGATATCATCAATTTACTGATGGATATCAAGGGAATAAAGGGGATCAGAAATTTTCTGATGACGAAATATGATAGCGGTGGAAAACCGGTCGCCGGCCAAAAAGGAATTTCTTGGAGCATGCCTGTAGCTTCCTTGCAAAAGCCTGTGATGAGTACCGGTTTTTCAAAAATCCTTTTTTTCAAAGATGGTTTTCCGTTTTTGTCCCAATATGAAGAAGTACGGGATACCGTTCAGTTGCTTCATGCCCAAAGGTCCATCGGAAAGTTGGTTCCCACTTTTGCCGATCTCCCTGTTCCCAAAGGACGACAAAGAGATACCATGAACTATTGGCCGGTCCAATACGACTTGCCGATGGTCTATGGCGTAGGGGAATTTGGACTTCCCTCACATGCAGACAATCTCCGAAAGGCACAGCAGCAGCAGATGAAAGGGTACCTGATGTTTTTTGAGCAACTCTTGGCCGATTTTAATTCCCAGCTTTCCAATGCCAAGAGCCTCTTTTCTACTGACGAAATCAGGCAAACCTATTTTGCCCAATACCTTGGAAACATCCGGGAAATAGACGGTGTCCTTCATACAGATTTGGAAAAAGCCATAGCCAACGATCCGCTCGATCCTGAAAGTCAGGCATTATGGCAAAGACTTTACGAAAATCAAAACCTGTTTTTTGAGAGAAGAAACAGGTTTCTAGACCATCTTCTTGCCCGGTTTGCAGAGTCTTTCAATGACTATGCCCTACTCATGTACCGAATCAACCTCGACAACATCAGTCTTGAAAAAATCGAACCTCAGGAAATCATCGACATTAAAATCCGGACCCTGCAAGCCTATCCCGAAATCAGCTATTCCAGGTCCTTGGCATTCAATTATTTTCCACAGGATGAAAATTTTGAACTTGATGAAACCAGGCTTTGGGATACCGATAATGTGTCCGGACTGGAAAAACGAATCAGCCATTTGACCGGAATCAGTGATTTTACAAGACGGTTTCTGTATTGTATCAAAAATGTTGAGATCATTTGCGCGGAAAAAGAAGTCGGAGAAACAATCCACTGTATGCATTCATTTTCCCTGACTTCCAGGAACGGAATCAGACTGGTTTCCAAGAAATTTGAGGACAAAGCACAAGCTGAAGCGGTATTGACTGAAGTGATGGAATTGGGAACCAACCCTGAAAATTACCACTATACTACCAAAAAAATTAAGCTCAAAAAGCAGAATGTGATCATTCTTGAAAGTGTAAATACTTTTCCAACCGAAGCAGATGCCCTTGCCATCATACAGGACATCACCGAAGAAATGGCCATGGACTGCAATGACCCGGAGGGCTTTCACCTGATTGAGCACCTACTTTTGAGACCCAAAAGCAAGAATTTCAAATTGATGGAAGTCTGTCTGCAGGATTGTGACTGTCCCTGCGAGCAGGATATCTATTCCTTCAGGGCTTCGGTGGTTTTGCCACATTGGCCAAAACATTTCGACGACATGGCCTTTCGTCAGTATTTCGAAAAGAAAATCTGGGAGGAAGCCCCGGCCCATGTCCAACTGAAAATCTGTTGGGTCAGCAATGAGAAGCTTCGGGAATTTGAATCAAGTTATAACTCCTGGATCAAAGAACTGGCAACTTTCAAAGCGACAGGAAATAACCATGCAACGTATCAGGAGGCCAATGACAGGATGCTGTCAATATTGGCAAAACTCAACTCTGTGTATCCAAAGGCCACACTCCACGACTGTGAAGAAAGTGATGCCGACAAAAACCCGGTCATGCTGGGCAAAACCATTTTAGGAACTCAAAAATTATAATCATGCAGCCTTTACAATCATACCCCGTTTTTGAAGCTGATCAGGTGCTGTCCAATGGACACCTGAACAACTTGTTGAACTACCTGGAGCAGCAGGAAAGGCTGACGCGTATCAAGCTCGTGGGCAGAGGTATCGTCTGCGGACTGGAAATCAACACTTCCAATGCTGCCATCAATATCAGTAAGGGCTGCGGATTGACTTCCCAAGGATACCTGATGCAGTTGTGTGATACCAACTACACCCATTTTATCTCCTATTCGCCGCTGGTTCTTCCAAATGACCTGTATTTTTTGACCCAATGTGGCGAAGAAAACCGGGACAAAGTTCCTTATTTTGGCACCAAGGATATCCTCCAACTCATCCCTGACAGCGACAAAGAAACTGAAGGGAAAAAGTCAATAAGTACTATTAATAAACAAGATTATGCCGTTGCCATATTTCTTGAAGCCGAACAGATAAACCTCAAAAACTGTGACACGCAGGATTGTAATGACAAGGGCAGTAGAATGGACTTCATTCTCAGGGTTCTTTTGGTCAAAAAGTCACTTTTCGATTCCGGCAAGGCCATTACTTTCAATTCCATTCTTCTCAAGCGCTTCAATGTCCCTGTTGCAGATATGAAAACCTCGGAGGATATTTTCAACGGATTTCTGGCGATCACCGATGACAGTACCCTGACCAAGCTTTCCGAAAACCTCATCCGAAGTTGGGATAAATTTGCAGTTCCCCTTGGGCTTCCTGCTGAAAATCCACTGAAAGGTTTAAACCTGATAACAGTCAAAAAGAAGCTGTCCGGCAAAACAGGCCAAAGGATTTTTGTGCAGTATTTCTATGATTTTGTGGACGACCTGCTCAAAGCCTACATTGAATTCAGGGCAAAAATGAGAGAGGTTTTTGGTGAATGCTGTGCGGACGAAATGGATTATCCCATGCACCTGACCTTGGGATTGGCAAATGAAAACACCCTTCTGGGAAAAAGGAATACCAACAGACATTATTTTGAATCCTCTCCGATATTAAATGGACAGGGGAAAAATGCTGACGAAGCCATCTTACTTTTGGAAAGATTGGTGGCCATGGTCAAGGGATTTATCGGAGATAAACTTCAGAACAGCGAACCCATCACCATTACCCCAAGTACTTTGGGAAATGATTTTATCGGCTACAGGGCCATTCCTTATTACTATGATTGGAAGGCGGTCAATCCTGTCTGGTACTTTAGCAGAAGCTACAGCGGCAACCAAAGGTACAATCTCGGTTACCGTGCCGCACAACAAACCGATGCTCCGGAACCGATCAAAAATCCGCTTTTGTATGACCTCGAAAGGTATAATGCATTCAGGATTGAAGGCCATATCGGAAAAAATTACCGAACCGCCTTGCCAGAAATCATCCGTCAAAAACAACGTTTCAACCTTCCTTTTGATGTTTTGGCGCTCAATGCCATTGACTTTTCGGCAATATTGAACGGCAAAGAAATCCGTTGCCATGTGGAAGACCTCGAATCTGATTATCGGGTGATGATCACCGGCATCGTTTGCCAGTTGCAGCAAATCATGGCCTATGTCGGTAATCTCCGCCCCAAAAGAACCATCGAACCAAATAGAGATCTGGGTGGATTGACCTTGAAAAGGGATTTCTATATATCCAAAAATCTGGTGGACATGCAAAAAACCATCAAGGCTGACATTTCCAAAAACCAGGCTATCAGTATTTCCAATGGAGACATCATCAAAAATCTTGCGCTGCGCGATGTAGAGGAAGGAGAAAAACTGGCTGATTTTGTGTCCAATAATGTTTCAGATTTCATAGTTGGCCAAAAGCCATTTTTCGAATATATCATCAAGCAACCGGATTTGTTGTTGATTTTCCTGCAGCAATTGGCAGAAATAGTGAAGTACCTGCTTTCCTTCGATTTGGACAAATTCGATGAAGATGCATACAATAAATTGTGGACTCCATATTCCAAGACCGTTGCCAGCCTGATCAAAGAAGCTGCAAACTCTGAAAATGAAGAGATCAAGAGGTATTTCTCCCCAAGCAACAATGAACTGCTTTTCAAATGTGCCAATGAAAAACTCTTTGCCTTGAAGGAAGAATACCTCAAAAGGTTGGAGCAATACCATGCCGCCATCAATTTCAATGAGTATTTCAAAAAACATCCGGGATTGGAACATAAGGCCGGCGTGACCAAAGGGGGCACTTTCATCTTGGTATATAACGGTGAAGTAGAAAGAGTTTTGACTTTGCCGGAATTGGCAAATCCAAACTTAAACCTTGACTTATTTACTAGAAATAACATGACAAACTTGTTGGCAAAAGAGAGTTTGGCAATAAAATCAGAACCTCAAAAAGCCAGTATTTCTAAAAACATTGGAAAAGATATACAAGAACTTGCCATCACCGCAAAACGCACAGAGTTTGAATTTGCCTCTGACCTGATCAAAAAACTGAATCTCGGAGACGCAGCCAAAAGTGTACTTGATGCACTCAATATCAGAGACAAAGAAATCCGGGATCAGGCTACTCCGATCGCCAAGGGAACGGTAATAGCTGATTTCTATCTTCCCTATCTCTGTTGCAGTGACTGTCCACCGATCGCTTATGTGATCCCTGAAGAAAAAAAACCTGAAAATAAAGGTCCTGTGGCCAATGCAGGTCCGGATCAGAACATAACGATTAATGATACTGCTACTATTACCTTGAATGGATCTGCATCCACCGACCCAGACGGAACGATCGTTTCATTTTCCTGGACCCAACTAAGCGGACCAACAGCAGTCATCAATACACCTAATCAGGTGCAGACCACTGTCCAGTTCCAAAATCCGGGGCAATATGTATTTGCGCTCAAAGTCACAGATGACAAAGGCGCTTCTGCCCAAGACTCCGTAATCATTATTGTAAATCCCCCTGTAAATAACCCTCCTGTTGCAAACGCCGGACTGGATCAGGACATTGACTTTAATCCTACCACTCCGGTGACTGCCATTTTGAATGGATCGGGATCAACGGATGGAGATGGCACAATTGTAGGGTTTTCCTGGTCTCAGCAAAGCGGTCCTTCAGCTGTTATCAATACCCCCAATCAGGTGCAATCCACAGTTATATTCCAAAATCCCGGTCAATATGTTTTTGTACTCAAGGTGACCGATGACAGGGGTGCCGATGCCGAAGACAGTGTTGCCATCACCGTAGTGGCTCCGCAAAACAATCCTCCTGTGGCAGAGGCAGGAGAGAATCAGTCCGTTTTTGTCAGGAATCCCAACACTGCTGCGACGGTTATATTGGATGGAAGTAATTCCTCCGATCCTGAAGGAGGTACACTTGCTTTCAGTTGGACATTTGAAGGCGGACCAATGAACCCGACAATCACCAATCCGAATCAGGTGAAGACAACGGTTACCGGACTTTTGATCGGGGAATACAAATTCGGACTGAAAGTGACTGATGTTGGCGGAAACAGTGCCGAAGATTCGGTCGAAGTAAGGGTAGCAGTAAGAGATGGTGGAGACGATATCAGGACAAAAACCTGCGGACCACTCAGCGATATAATCAAAGTCTTTGAGACATTTGACAATACTGACTCCAATGACCTGTTTAAAAGGTTTATCGAAATTTATTCCCCTTATGGACAGATCAAGGAGTTCTTTACTTTGATGAGACAAATAGCAGGAGAAACGACAGACAAACAGATCGAATTCTTTGTCAGTGAATTTGTCAATACCGGATTGCTTTCCCAATTCGTGGAGTGGCTTCAGTTATTGCATAATATTATTATGGAATTTAGAGAACTCAGAAGTTTGGCTTTTGAACTATACCGGATCTTAAATCTCTTGGCGACATATATAGTCTGTATCCAAAAAGAGGATTTTGATCAGGCAAAAATCCCAATGGAAAATATCTTCTCATTTATAGAGGAGCATGCTATGGTGTGGGCATCCATGCGGGGAACCGGCGCATTTGGGCGAATTGAAACCCAGCTTGTCCTTAGGATTGCCAATGATATAGGAGCGGCAATAGCACAGACAGAGGAAAATGGGGAAGTGAGCACCAAACCAAAATATCTAGAACGACTTCAGAAAATTGGGAGTATCATCTGACTTGAAATACGATGTCCGGAATCCAAAACCATAAAATCCATACAGCTTCCCTTCAGGTAGATTTTGAAGGGATGGAGGAAGGATTGGGAGTGCAGGACAGTCTTGATTTGTTGTTTTACGAAAAAATAAAACCTGCTTTAGAAAAAGCTTTTGACAAATATGGAGATCCAAAAGCCACCGTTGTCTTTGATAAACTTGAACTGGATTGTGGGCAGATTTCATATGAAAACTGGGAAGAGGATTTATTGAAACAGGTTCTTATTCAACTGGAGCAAAATTTAAAATCCCTTCCTAAGGGAAAAAAAGAAACTGTTCCTGCAGAAAAAAAAGCAGAGGAAGTTTTTTTCTATTTTCTGAGAAAAGGATATTTCCCTTGGAACAGTCCTTTTTCATCACCGATAGTTTTGGAAAACGCAATCCTCCTTGATACTCCTTTTTTTGAAAACCTAAAGAAAACAATTCAAAAGTCTTCAGTTCCTCTGGATAGGATTTTCCTTTCTTTCTCTTCTGCCTTTATTTCAAAAATTTTTGAATCCTTAACCCAAAAATCAAATCCCACTATTGTCTCCTTGGTGAATTATTTCCAAACCCAGGCTCCTTCAGCTTTCCAAAAAGAATTGATGGTGGCTTTGCTTCATTCATTTCCAAATCAACCTCCATCTTCAGTTACCTTTTTTTTACAAGTTCTGATTGGAAAATTTTCAACAGCTAGCTTGTCCTACTTGGCGGAATATTTATGCCTGAAATTGGTTGGAGAACAGGAACTCAGAGAAATATTGGATTCTTTGCTCTCCCAAACACATGCACCTGATTTTAGAACCAATCTTTTCTATTTGATGGAATCGATGGTTAAAATTGATCCTATGGTTTTGCAGAGAAATGGAATTGGGCTTCAAAAGGCAGATTCCGAAAACAACCTTTCTTTGACAGAAAAAGTGGTGGACAGCAGTTTAAAAATTATCCGGGAAAAGGACTACATCAAACCTGGACTTAGCAACAATCCATTTGAAAGTGAGAAAAACATTGCACCATCAAAATTGTCTACCCCTGTTTCGGATCCAAATTATAACCCGGATCAGGAAATAGAGGAAGAGATTTTTGTCGAAAACGCAGGCTTGGTTCTTTTACATCCATTTTTGGCCGGGCTCTTCAGCAACCTACAACTGACAGAAAACGGAAAGTTTGTGGCTGAATCCGACCAATCATTGGCTGCAAGGATGCTTCAATTTTTGGTATTTGGAGAAAATGAACATTCTGAAAATTTCTACCCTCTCAATAAAATCCTTTGCGGGATGGGGGCTTCTCAGGTTTTGGATGTGGAAATTGACATCAGTCAGGAGTTCAAAATTGAAGGTGAAGAATTGCTTCAGGCGGTTATCGGACATTGGTCTGTATTGAAAAACACAAGTATTGACGGTTTACGGGAAACTTTCCTGCAGCGCAACGGCAAAATAAGCCGGGTAGAAAAAGGGTGGAAACTCCAAGTGGAGCGCAAAACAGTAGATGTACTTATGGCTAAGCTGCCATGGGGAATGGGCATCATCAAACTGCCTTGGATGAATGAAATGATATTTGTCGAATGGGAATAAATCAAAATGACTATGGCCATCACCAGTTCCAAAGAAAATAGAGAGCAGAAAAAGAATCCCCAACAAAGCGGGACTTTTTTCCAAGCAAAACTTACCGTCAGCAGCCCCGGTGACCAATATGAAAAAGAGGCCGATGAAGTTGCGGAAAAGGTGGTATCGACGGAAGGAAAGAATTTGGATACGCAGCCTGCCGGGATGTCGGGGTTGAGACTGTCACCTGTTTCCTCAAAAGACATCCAAAAAAAATGTGCCGAATGCGAAGAAGAGGAAAAAGTGCAGATGAAAGGCAATGGACAGGAAGGTCCGGTAAACTCCGAAATTGAAAATGCAATCCAAACGGCCAAATCAAGCGGCCAAAAGTTGCCTTCCGATACCGAATCTTCCATGTCGGAGCGCTTTGGGACAGGATTTCAAGATGTCAAAATCCACCATGATACCAAATCGAACCAGCTGAACAGAAAACTCAATGCCCGGGCATTTACTACGGGAAACAATATTTTTTTCAAAACCGGGGAATATAACCCAAAGACATACGAGGGAAAGAAATTGTTGGCCCACGAACTCACCCATGTCGTGCAGCAGAAAGGAAAAGGAGGTTTGGCAGAAGATTTGGATGAAAACGTCGGAATCGGTGGTGCCATGATCCAAAGGGATTTGGCAGTGGAACCACCAAACGAAACAGCGGAAGCAGTGGAATTGACCGAAGCAGAGATCCAGGCAGCCATTACTTGGAACCAACGAAGATTCCATGATCCATTTAACATCATGAATGTGCGGGATGTAATCGGCATCGATAAATACCCTGCGGTGATTGACCAAGAGTTTGTAGAAGCATTGGTAAGATGGCAGGCCATGTTTGATTTGACCCAGGATGGAAAAATGGGTGCAGATACCACACAGACGATTTTGACAGAACTCAATGCGGAAGGTGCTGCACATGAAGCAGAAACATTGGCCGTCGACAATACCGTGGATACAGTAGATGTTGTCCCGAGAACATACAATACCTGCGCACCGGGACTTCCATTTGAGTTCAACTGGCAAGTGGCCTTCAGGACTACCATGCGAAACGGCTTCATAATCCAACGCATCGACAACACTTTCAATGCACAAATGTGCAACGGTACAGCATACACCGGCTGGACCCCGATCCGAAGGTATTGGGAAGCTTGGCGGGTGGATGCAGTCGGAAATGTCCGTCCTATGGTTGCCGGAGTAAATGACATGTTTACCAGACCATTGAGGCCTGGTTCGAGCGGAAATTGGGTGATGAGAGGGACGCTTTATACCACAAAAACACTTCCTGCCACATTTGTTGCAAGTTCGGTGGCGGATGCCGGTATATTACAGGCCACGCTCACCAATCCCGGAGATGACTTCTTGGGTTATGTTGCAGGCAGGAGAAGAGTCGGGGGAACATGGAATTGTTGCACACCTATACCAACACACGTTGCTTCTTAACAGAAATGTATGGCGAGTACTTTTAATCAGGTTTTCAAATATTTAGAAAGTACCGTTCGGTCAAGACTGGAAAATTTTTTCCATGAAAAGCCTTTTCAAAAAGAGCCTTTTGATCTTTCCGCCATCCAGAACCCAGATCCGATTTTTTCATTTATCGACCATTACAACTTAAGTGATGAAAACATCATTCTGCTTTCCGCTGCTTTGGTTCCGCATCTGTTACCCGGTTTTTTTGATAGGGTTATAAGAGAATATCTGCCTCAGGGCGGGGATTTTCCAGAGTTTGGCGGGACAAAATCCGATCAGCACAGAGGCCTGATTCCCACTGGGGAAACCGTTCTTTTCATTTTGGCGGGGATGGATATTCAGGCAAGATTAAACTACCTCCCGATCCTTGACCAATCCAATCCATTGATAAAACACAGGATTCTGTCTTTGGAGTCTGTCAAAACCGGCGAACCCCGAATGAGTGGCAGACTGGTCATGGACCCCGAATACGTAGAAGTATTGACAACAGGGAAAATTTCCCTTCCGACATTGAGCATCAATTTCCCGGCAGAACATCTCCAGTCGGGGTTGACCTGGGAAGACCTTGTGCTTCCTGATCAAGTCTGGCATCAAATCAATGAACTTCAGTCCTGGCTCAGGCACAAAGACACTTTGTTCTCGGATTGGGATCTGGGGAAAAAGATAAAGCCGGGTTATAGGGCATTGTTTTATGGACCACCTGGAACAGGCAAGACCATCACGGCTACACTTTTGGCGAAATACACCGGAAAGGAAGTATTCAGGATCGACCTGTCCATGGTCGTATCCAAATACATTGGGGAAACCGAAAAGAACCTTTCAATGCTTTTTGACAAAGCAGAAAATAAAGATTGGATCCTCTTCTTCGACGAGGCAGATGCGATTTTTGGAAAGCGGACCGGGGTCAGAGATGCACATGACAAATACGCCAATCAGGAAGTTTCTTACCTTCTCCAAAGAATCGAAAGCTACAACGGGCTCGTGATTTTGGCTTCCAACTTCAAAACCAATATTGACACTGCCTTTATCAGGAGATTCAACGCCATCATTTATTTCCCTCCACCCAAAGCAGAAGACAGACTGTCATTGTGGGAAAAATCCCTGCCAGGCCAATTCAAGCTGGGCAAAGAAAACGGACTGAGGGAAATCGCCGAAAAATACGAACTGACAGGCTCCCATATCATCAACATTGTCCAATATTTATCTCTGACTGCTTTGGAAAGCAATGATTTTTTATTGACCAAGGATCAATTGGTAAAAGGGATAAAGAGGGAAATGGAGAAGGAAGGGAAGTAGGGATTGAGAATTTGAGCAACAAGTGTAAAACCCCCAGGAACATCGCAATTCTTTTTGGGTAAAAAATATTTTTGAGAGATGGAAACTGTAAAAGAAAATAAGAACTCCCAGTCCAAGCCAAAGAGTCTTGGAAAGGAATCTTTTTTTCCGGCCTCTCATGTCCAGACCAAACTTCAAGTTAACCAACCCGGTGACAAATATGAGGTAGAGGCGGATCAAGTCGCTGAACAGGTAATTCAAAAAATCTCGGTTTCGGCAAGCGATACTTCCTCTACAAACCCAAGAAATGAAAACAATTTTAATCCGAAACCATCAAATTCTCCAGAAACAAACGCTCCAAAAACCCACGTTTCGTCTTTGATTCAAACCAAATGTGAGTCTTGCGAAACAGAAGAAAAAGAAAATCCTAAAGAGGAGGAAATCCAAAGAAAGCATGAACCTCATGTTTTCCTTCAGGCTGATAACAGTCAAGAATATTCCACCCTGATGGCCAAAAGACAAACTTCTGATTCCAATACAGTTTCCCCTCATACCACCGCCCAACTTTTTGCCTCTAAAGGAGGAGGTGATCCTTTGCCCAAAAATACCCGATCAGAAATGGAACGGGGCTTTGGTGTTGATTTTTCAAATGTAAGAACACACACCGGAGCCTCTGCTGTGGACATGAGTAAGAACTTGGGTGCACAGGCATTTACACATGGCTCAGATATTTATTTCAATTCGGGAAAATTTGAGCCCAATAGCCAAAGTGGTAAAAAGTTATTGGCGCATGAGCTGACGCATGTGGTGCAGCAGGGGAGTGGGATAAACCGGATGATAATGAGGAAAGTCGGCGGCAAAACCAAACTCGAAGAGTTTCAGGAAAAAACATATAGTTTGAAGAATCATCAGCCTTCAACAGGAACAGGGCTTTTTGATGTTTTTTTTGATCCATTTGGGGGTTATGGGTTTTTAATGTTGGATGTAAATTTGAAATTTGATTTTATAAATAGTGGGGCGGGAAATTATCCGAAAGCAAAAGCAGCTGATTTAAATTGGACTGATACAGAGAAAGAAACTTGGAAGAATAATTTTATTGATACGATTTATTTTAAATGGAGTCAAAATTTCAGCTTTCGCTCTACTGACCCAGATTTGAAAGGGCAAAAAGCTCATGTATATGTTAGCCCTATTGCCGTGGATACAAATTTTCATTATGTCGTAAACGTTAAAAAAATTCCTAAACCTAAAGAGCATGGTCCGGAGTCATCGGTGACAACGAGCTTGACAAAGGATAAAATAAATTCTGCAGAATTTGACTCATATGACCTTGAATTTGAATCAAAGGATCCAAAGGATTCAAGCATAAATGAAAAACAACAAGCCGCTACGCATGAATTTGGGCACATGCTAGGCTTAGGCGATGAATATGTTAGTCGTTTTACTAATACAGTTAGGCATTCTGCTTTGGTGCAGTCCACTCTTGGGCATACTGTCGTCAGAAGTAATAGCAATAATATTATGTCGTTGGGCGATACGATTGAGAAACAACATTATGTAACTGTCCTCGAAGCTTTGCAAAAAGTAACTGGAAATAATAAATGGGAATTCGCTCCTTAACCTTTGGGGTTAGCTCCGCTTTGTGGAATTAATAATTCCACCACTTTATTTTTTAGGAATGCCCCGCCAAGGATTCGCATAGTGCGTCTGGGGTTCATAACTCTTATTCAGAATTTTAAATTTTTAATTCATAATTGTCCTAAGACTATAATGCCTTTTCACCTGAAAAACTTATCTTAATCCCCTGAAAAAGAAAACATACTTTGTAGATGATTTTAAAAGTAAAAAAACCAACCTCCGTAACTACCAACCCAGAAAACCAAATCGATCAATTGGTTTACCAGCTTTATGACTTGACAGAGGAGGAGATTTGGATCGTGGAAGGGGGTGAGGGATGAATAATTACATAAAAGAAATAAAAGCAATAGCGATTTTTCTAAGTTTTATAATTTTTTCCTTTGGCATTATATACTTAATACAAACGTATGATCCTGATTATACATTTATTTTATATTTCATTGCTTACATAAGTTTTACAATTATTTTATCATTTATTGATGGACGAATAAAAAGTAAATTTTTTAAAAAGTTAGTTTTTTATATTTCAATGCCTGGAGCAATTTTGATTGTGATAGGAGTTTTGATTTTTCCTTTCTTAAATTTGATAAAAAATGCATTGATTTATTTTGTATTAGTTGTTGGAATCCCAATTTCCATATTTTCCATTTTCGAGTATTTGCAATTTGATTTTTTTTCTAATTCTGTCACTGCTGTGTATGTGAAATGGACTTTAACTGTTTTTATTGCAGTCTTATTTAATTTCCAAATAAGGAAATTTATTAATTTCATGTCCGAAAGTTCTTCTAGAAATTCTGAAAGAGAAATTAAAATTGTAGAACAAACAGACTATTTACTTTCTGAAAAAAACATCAAGTTCACTATTTATTCTATTTATTTTTTTGTAATAATATTTTCCAATATCTCTTCTTTTGAAGAATGGTTTCACCAAGAACAAATAATTAATAATAAAGCAATTGTGCAATCTTTTGTAACCTTTATAGCTTTTGATAGGGCTCTTTCGATTTTAAATACATTGGAATTTAAACCTTCTGATTTATTAAATAAAATAATAAAGTCTTCTTTAAATGCATTAAATAGAAAAGACTAAATCTAATCAAAGGCTGTTGCCCCAACTCGGCGTAGTCTATTGCCTTTTAGCTTTGAGGTTCAAGCATGCGTAGGGTGGAATTTGTAATTCCATCCCCTTATTTTTAGGGATTTAAAATCCCAATTTTGAGAAGTTCAATCCTTGGCTACTTCCCACTGAAAAAAAATCCTATGCCACTGAAATGCAATTCCCAATAACCGGGAGGCAGAACCATTTCATCCCTCCGGAATACTTCCCAAGTTGAGGGGGGTACTTCCGAAGTACCCCCTCCCACTTCATTACCTACCCATTTCACCTTTTTACTGACACGGGTCGCCTTTTTGCTGACAGCGGTCGCCTCGGAGGTGACCTGTCTCGACTATTTGGTAACCTGTGTCGCCTTTTTGGTGACACGTCTCGTCATTTTGGTAATCCGTGTCGCCTTTTTGCTCCTCGCTGTCGCCTCGGAGGTGACCCGTCTCACCTTTTTGGCTCTCGCTGTCAGCTTTTAGGCGACACGATGATTCTCTACCTTGATGTGTTAAAATAGCCAGACTTCCCTTACCTTCACCCCATGGAAAATCTACCCGCTTGCCCGGCCTGCAAATCTGAATATACTTACGAATTGGAAGGCAAATTTGTCTGTCCGGAATGTGGCTTCGAATGGGAAGCTGAGGAAGCAGTTGCTGAAGAAGGACTTGTTGTAAAGGATTCCAACGGAGCAATTCTGGCAAATGGGGATTCAGTGACCATTATTAAAAACCTACCCGTCAAAGGTGCTGCTCATCCCATCAAGGCCGGCACAAAAGTCAAAAATATCCGGCTTGTAGAAGGTGACCACAATATAGACTGCAAAATCGAGGGATTCGGTTCCATGGCCTTGAAGTCAGAATTTGTCAAAAAAGCTTGAGAAGGAAGTAGGAAGTCAGAAGTAAAAATTTCTAAGATTTAATGATCAAAACTAGAAATCTGGTGGCAGTGGACTGTCGACCGTGGTCGGTAGTCTCATAAAAAACATCCTCCCCATTTTCATGAGGAGGATTTGTTATTTACAGGCGATCTTATTCACCCTTGTGGCATGCCTGCCCCCTTCAAAATCTGTCGTCAGAAATATATCCGCAAGCTTGGCTGCCAAATCAAAAGGAATAAACCTTGCAGGCAAAGCCAATACGTTGGCATCGTTATGTTGTCTTGCCAAAGCTGCAAGATCCTCATTCCAGCAAAGTGCTGCCCGGATTCCCTGATGCTTATTGGCGGTGATGGCAACACCGTTGCCGCTGCCGCAGATCAGGATTCCCTGCTTGAATTCACCTGCTTCGATGGCATTGCACAGCGGATGGACAAAGTCAGGATAGTCTGCTGAAGCTGCGGTATATGGACCAAAATCTTTGACCTCATAGCCCGCTGATTCCAATACTTTGATGAGCTCGGTTTTATATTCAAAACCGGCATGGTCTCCTCCTATGGCGATTCCTTTATCCATTGTCTTTGTATTTCAGGTTGTCCTCCAATTCCTTCTGAGCCCTTTGCTTTTCCAATCTCTTGGCAACTAGGATCCCAACTTCATAAAGCACCAATATCGGCATGGCAATCAAAATCTGACTGACCACATCAGGCGGAGTAATCAAAGCGGATACAATCAAAATTACCACGATAGAGTGTCTTCTATAGGCTTTCAACATGGCAGCGGTGACCAATCCTGACATGGATAGGAAATAAATCACTACCGGAAGTTGAAACATGATGGCTGAAGCCAAAACAAGCATACTCAAAGTCCCTATATAGGAAGTAACGTCAAATTCATTGAGGATACTTGGATCCAATTGGTAATTGGCCAGAAAATTAATGGAAAGCGGCGCAAGGATAAAATACCCAAATGCAGTTCCTAAGAAAAACAGAAGACTCACAAAAAACACCGCACCGCGTGCAGCCTTTCTTTCTTTGGAATACAATCCAGGTGCGATAAACTTCCACACTTCCCAAAATATATAAGGAAATGCCACGATCAATCCCACGACCATACTAGAAGTCATGTGCATGGAAAACTGACCCGTCATCTGCCTACTTTGAATCGTAAACGGCAATTCATCAATACACAAAGGAGGAACAGATAATAAATCCGAAAGCTGACAAAGAACCCTGTAGGTGATAAAATCAACTTTGGAAGGTCCAAGAATGATTATCCCAAAAACAAACCCTTTTGCCAGAAATGCGGCTACTGAAAATATTAATATGGCTGCAGCCGACCGCAGCAAATGCCACCTCAACTGCTCCAAATGGTCCAAAAAGGACATGCCTTCTTCTTCCTCTTCTTTATACTGATCTAAGGCCACGTTTTTTTCTAAGAAATTTAATACAATGGAAACTGAACCATCCAGTCGTTGACTTCGGATTTTATTTTGGCCAATTCAGCCTCTTGGTCGTGGTTTTTTAGAGCTCGGTCTATCAACCCGACTATTTTGCGCATGTCTTCTTCTTTCAATCCCCGTGTGGTCACCGCAGCGGTTCCCACTCTCATTCCGGAAGTGACAAATGGCGATCTGGTATCAAAAGGGACCATATTTTTGTTGATGGTGATATCCACTTTGCCCAAAGTCTCCTCTGCAAGTTTTCCTGTCAGGTCTTTGTTGCGGAGGTCGATCAGCATCATATGATTGTCAGTACCACCGGAAATGATCTTATATCCCAAACCTACAAAAGTATCCGCCATGACCGCCGCATTCTTTTTGACCTGAAGGACATAATCCATGTAGTCATCAGAAAGAGCCTCTTCAAATGCGATTGCTTTGGCTGCAATGATGTGCTCCAAAGGTCCTCCCTGTGTTCCGGGAAATACACCTGAATCCAGCAAAGCTGACATTTTCCTCAATTCACCTTTAGGCGTCTTCAACCCAAACGGATTGTCAAAATCATCACGCATCAAGATCAATCCACCTCTTGGACCTCGGAGAGTTTTGTGGGTGGTGGTAGTCACGATATGGCAATACTCCAAGGGGTCATTCAAAAGTCCTTTGGCTATCAATCCTGATGGATGTGAAATATCTGCCAATAACAAAGCGCCGACTTGGTCCGCAATGTCTCTCAACCTCTCATAATCCCAATCCCGGCTATAGGCCGAAGCGCCACAGATCAATAGCTTTGGTTTAACTTCCAACGCCTTCGCTTCTACTTTATCATAGTCGATGACTCCTGTCTCTTCTTCTACACCATAAAAATGAGGTTGGTATAATTTTCCAGAAAAATTGACCGGCGAACCGTGGGTCAGGTGGCCTCCATGCGAAAGATCAAAACCTAAAATAGGATCTCCCGGATTTAGTACCGCCAAGAAAACAGCTGCATTGGCCTGGGCACCGGAGTGGGGCTGGACATTGGCCCAAGTAGCACCAAAAAGCGCTTTTGCCCTATCTATGGCAAGCTGCTCAATCTGATCCACAATCTCACATCCGCCGTAATACCGCTTGCCGGGAAGCCCTTCAGCATACTTGTTGGTCAACACGCTTCCTGCTGCTTCCATCACCTGCTTGCTGGTGAAATTTTCCGAAGCAATCAATTCAATTCCGGTTTTTTGACGGTTTTCCTCTTTGGCAATAAGGTCAAAAATGGCCTGGTCTCTTTTCATGGGGGGGTATTTTAATAGGTCGGCCAAAATTAGTTTTATTCGACGGATTATCCAATGAAATCAAGGAAGAATAGGGCAATCAAAATCAAAGACCCCTTGGATAATCTTAAAAATAGCAGCATTAACCCTTAAATGGGTATTAGGTCAAATTTTGATAGAATTTTTGTTAAAAAACCATTTTGGTTTTAAGTATTCCCCTTTCTTCCAAGGATACTATGGCCTTATCCAGTACAAAGTGAAAGGCTCCATAAATTTGTTTAAGCCAATGACCCCACTATCAAATATGGGTTTTTGACGCTATCCCTTTCCAAAGCCCTTTCTGTTAGAATATGAATATTTCTTAATTTTAAGAATTCCAGCATCAAAGCTTTTAAAGAACCTTCCATTTGTATGAAAAAAATTTTCCTCAGATTCAAAAACCGCCTTAGTGTGACTTTTGGGTTGTTGATACTTGAATCAATTGGAGAATTGCTTTTCCCTTTGGTAATTGGATTTGCGATTGACGACCTATTGAATAAAAGCTACGAAGGATTATTCCAATTATCAATATTGGGTTTTTTTACAATTTTGATAGGAGCCGTCCGACGTTTAATTGACTCAAGATTTTATGGATACATCTTTGTCAATCTGGGAACGGAATTAGCAAAGAGTCAATCCAAACTTTCTCCAAGTAAAAAATCGGCACAACTAAGTTTGCTAAATGAAATTGTTGAGTTTTTAGAAAATTCAATGCCATCACTTTTTACATATGTCGTAGGCCTATTTGGTACAATGTTTATTCTATTTAAACTGAATCTTCCGGTGGCAATTGGATGTTTGATATCTTCTTTCATCACGCTAGGAGTTTACATAGCGACATCCTCCAAAACTACCCGCCTAAATTCCGGGTGGAATGATGAGTTTGAAAAAAGAGTTGATGTTATGACAAAGAATAATGACGCTGAAACAGTACAGCATTTACAAAGATTTATGAAATGGAATATCAGGCTTTCAGACCTGGAAACTGTAAACTACTCACTTGCATGGCTTACCGCCATTGGTTTATTGGTTTTTACGGTTATGACGACTTCGATAGAATCAATAGAATATGGGGCGATTTTTTCGGTAGTCATGTATGTCTACCAATTTATAGAAGGCTATACAGAAGTACCATTGCATTACCAAGAATGGCTACGTCTTAGAGAAATCTCTTCAAGAATAAATATCAGCCTTGCCCAGAATAAAGGTTAAGGATTAAATCATTCAAATGAAACTTTTCAAGGTCTCAAATATCCTTTTTGCTATCCTTTCCATTCCCAAATCCCCCGGATGCCTGCCAACACTTTCATTTGCAAATAAGCCAATGGCCATATTTTCTTCCTTAAATCCTAAATCTGTTAGATGGACCAATTTCCAATTATTGGCCTGTGCTGACAAGGTCAGTTGCTGATTCACTTTTTGACTGTACCAAAAAGTAGTCGTTACGATAACTTCCATTTTCCGGCCGTTGGCAAGGTAATCAACAAATAACTTTATTGATTCAGAGAGCTCATTTCCGCTGATCTCAGCTTCTCCAATATTTTCTCCAAACCTGATAATGAGTATATCAGGATTAAAATCCCTGAGGTGTTCATAAAAAGAAAAGTCAAAGGAGGAAAAGCCCCTCTCAAAAGGGTAAACGTTTTCACTTTTTAAATTGGCCTCAGGTTTTTTTGATTTGACCAAAGATTCCAAAACAGAAAAATAATCTTTGCCCGGAGCACTTGCTGCCATCCCCCAATTGCCGTTCCATCCAATTTCGGGAGCCGGTGGATGCCAGGTGATACTATTTCCTATGGCTAATATGTTGGGGTCAGTTTTTGTAATTAAAGGGTTTTCTTTCGGTTCAATACATGCGTAAAGACCCAAAAAGAAAACCCAAAATATTACCTTGATATTTTTATTCATTCATGATTTTTATATTCTTATCAGAAAGGAATCCTCACATTCAGCGCGATATTCCTTCCCATTTGGTTGACTCCAAAAGGCCTGAAAAGGGATAAGTGATCCAAATAAGCTTTGTTCAACAAGTTGGTACCGCTGACATAGACGTCCATGGTGTTACTTCCTACTTTAAGATTTCCTCCGATATTCATCCCCAAAAGGAAATATCCCGGTGTCGCTTCCTCCAAAGGCGCTGCTCTTTCCTGGTCAAAAACCAAAGAACCCAATACACTGATGTATGGTTTTTGAAGAATTCCGATATCATTCAACCTGAAATCCACATTTTGGTTCCAACGGAAAGCAGGAATGTAAGGAAGGTAGCTAAGGTCACTTCTTCTCTGACCGATAACCATCGCATAAGAAGTCGACCCGCTGATCCATTTGACGGATGTCGGCTGGATGTCCAACTCTATTTCACCGCCATAAAGCCTGGCATCTGCCTGCTCAAATGACCAAATATCCAAATCTTCCTGCACTTCTCCGGTAGGGGCAAAGAAAATATAATTGTTGATGCTGTTGTAGAAAACTTCTCCGGAAAGCGCAAATCCTTTGCCGCTGTAACGGATACCAAAGTCAGTCTGAATGTTTTGTTCTCTTTCAAAAGATGCATTACCCTTTTCAAATCTTCTTGTTCCGGGATGGACACCGTTGGAAAACAATTCCGCCAAATCGGGTGCCCTGAAACCCTGAGCGATGTTTAACCTGAATCTCCATTTGTTGTCTGGTCTGAAAGTCGCTCCTCCACTGGTAGTCACACCGTCAAATGTCCTCTCAAGCTTCCTGTCCTCAGGTTCTCCCGGTAAGATAAATCCGAAATCAATGAAATGTGGAGCACTTGCATCTACATTCACTTTTCTGTAATCATACCTTATGCCTCCCTGGATCACCCATTTGTCTTTGTTATAATTCAATAAGCCATAGACAGATCGGTCGTCTTTTCTGGCATCAGGGATCAGAAATTCCAATGCATCATCGTAGTTGATGGTATTGAGCACAAAGCCCTGAACACCAAAAATCGCTTCCAAATGAGGATTAAGTGTCTTGAAGTACTTGAGGTCATACATGACATTGGTCTGGTTCAGGCCCAAATCCACATTGGCACCACCGGATTCCAGTTCCTCTCTCAGGTTTTTGTGCAAACCAAAAGTGGCTTTGAACTTGTCCTCACCCAAAAACACATTGGTCTCCGAGGAGAAAAAATGGTCCGTTACGTTTTGGTAAGGAACCTGAGTACTGCGGTCTCCCCTAAAAGTCGCCAATTCATCGATTCTGTTTTCATCGAGTATACCGAGCTTCTGCTTCATGTAAGTATACCGGAGTCGGGTATCTCCCCATTTTTTTTGAAGTCCCACACCTGCTTTGAGGTTTTGGGTATTGAACCTGGTATTGCCCATGGTCCTGCCATTTCCGTCAATGTAATCGGCATGGGATTCCAAGGCACCGTTCATGGACCAAACAAATCCATTTTCAGCAGCTCCTTTGACACCGACTTCAGATCGTAAACCAAGGTTATTGCTGTATCCCCGCAGGTTGACATAGCCATCTACATCACCCTTGGCAGCATCGTTTTCCTCAATGAGGTTCACAACACCTGCCATCGCCCCTGATCCATAGATCAAAGAAGCGGGGCCTTTGATCAACTCGACATTACCGATACCTGTCTCTGTCAATCCCAAACCATGGTCAGCTCCCCATTGTTGGTTTTCAAATCTTCCTCCCTGATATACTGACAACACCCGGCTGAATGAAAGCCCCCGGATGACGGGTTTGCTGATCCCGGGTCCCAATGAGATTTCATTGACTCCGGGAGTTCTGGTCAGGGCAGTCATCAGACTTGGTGAAGGCATTTTGAGAATTGCCATCCTGTCAACTTTTTCGATGCTGATAGGAGAGCTTTCCTTGCTCATGATATAAGCTCCTGAAATCACAACCTCATCGATATTGGTCGTAGATTCCTCCAATTGGATCACAACAGCCTTCCCTGCGGTACTTGGTCTCACGGTCTGAACTTGGGTGGAATATCCGATATAGGATATTTGGAAGGTGATGTTTTTTTCCGGTAGAGAAGTAATTTTAAAATTTCCTTCGAGGTCAGTTACTACCCCGCGATTGAGTTCGGGAACGAAAACTGAAACACCCGGCAAAGGTGAATTGGTGTTTTTATCAAGGACTCGTCCTATGATGGTAAGGTCTTGTGCTGCCAATACCCCAACTGAAATCAGGGTAAGGGCAATTACGAATAGTAGTCGCATTGCTTGAATTGCTAGAAAAGATGAATGGAAATGAAAATGGGTTGAGTCGGGATGAACTCAAAAGAATAAAAATCAGGCAATAGCAGGCGGACCCCGGTGGTCAAATCCAATCTGTAACCAGGTAAAAAATTCTGTTGAAGTAAATTTGGAATCAAAACTCTGATCAAATACGACCAATTCAGGTACTGGAACTTCAAATTGATAAACGATATAATCAGCATGTTCTATCAGATCCAGGATAATGAGTTCCTCTTCTGTATGTCCATGGTCAGGAAGTGATTCCTGTTCGTAAGTAAGAATCGGGTGGGCGTGGGTGATGATCTTCCCATTCAGCTCATGAGAGTGAAAAAACAACACGCCATTCGCCAAAATGCTGAGCATCAAAGCCAAGCTAAAATGACTGAGGAATGGGACTATATCGCGGAATTTTTTCACTTATCTCAATAATTCAAACAGATAGCGCAAATATATATAAGATTGTTAATCAAAAATTACCATTCATAATTTTATTCCCTGTCGAATTAAATTTTTAGAATAGTCTAAAAAACAACCTTTTGCCATATTTTGAGTAGTTTTCCGGTATGGTTGATTTCAGATTCAGACCCGAAACCTATTTTGAAGCCGAGCTTACATCGGTACTTTTGATAAGACTGGACTTTCCTGAAAGTCAGTGGGGGGAGGTAATCAGCATCTATGCCAACCTTTTGGATGGGATAATCCACTATGAAGCGGTGGATTTTTATGGCAATGACATCAACCTGAGTCCATCCAAAAGTCTTGAGCCCTTGTCTACTCAAGAAGTGATTTTTATGATCGAAACAATGGAAACAGATTGGGACAGTGCACAGGGGAATATGGGACTGACACTTTTGGGAATCCCGGAAGTGGAGAGCAAATACTATCCTGATCTAAAAAAATATTTTTCTGAAAAGAGGAAAGGATTTGGGTTGGATTAAAAATCCAGAATCGTCTCGTAAGCCCTGCTGAGTGAATGATAGGTTCTGAACCAATACTCATATGTCTCAAAAGAGATACAATCACTGATTTCCAATCCTTGAAAAGTCACTTTCTTGATGCTGTTTGATGGAAGCCAACTTCTCAGGTCATTGGCCTGATCGATGGTGAGTTGGGAGAGTTGGACGATTCTCTTTCCTTCAATTACCAAGGGGATCAATTTCATCATATCTGATTATTTTTCTTACAAATGAAAAGGAATCACTTTTGGAATTGGTTAATTATAAATTACGATTGTGTTAACTTTAAAATTTACTCCTTATTTTGATTACCAAAATTCATCCTGGTCAGAAGCTTTGGCACCTTAGTACATGGTAAACATCATTCTCATTGTTGTTTTTTTGCTTTTGGGCTTTTTCTTGCAGCGGTTCAAATTTGTTCCCGCAAATACCTCCAAGTACCTGAACAGTTACCTGATTTACATAGTCCTACCGGCTTTGGCATTGCTGTATTTACCCAAAATCGAATTGCGGACTGAGTTATTGTTGCCGGTGGCGGCGGCATGGATTGGATTTGGGCTTTCTTGGTTGATTTTTGGATTGCTTGGCAAAAAGTACAATTGGGGAAATTCCGTCACAGGATGTCTTGTGATTACAGCCGGCTTGGCCAATACCTCTTTTGTCGGAATCCCGATAATACAGGCACTTTATGGTGAGGAAGGCGTCAAAATTGCCTTGCTGATAGATCAGGCCGGGTCATTCATTATTGTCAGCAGCGTGGCAGTCATCGTGGCATCGATTTATAGTGTCGGCAAAAAAAGAAAGAGAGACATCACAAGAAAAATCCTCACATTCCCACCTTTTTTGTTCTTTTTGATCGCCTTTGGTCTCAACTTTTATGGACTTGAGGTAGGCTCAAAATTGGATTCATTACTTCAGCTTGTTACAGTTACTTTGACTCCTGTGGCCTTGACTTCTGTAGGATTGCAGGTAAAAATGGACTTTGCTGCCTTGAAGTCAAAGTTTCTCTGGTATGGACTTTCCTACAAACTTATTCTGATTCCTTTGGTGATTTTGCTTCTTTTCAAGTATGTGTTCCGATTGGAAGGTTTGATCCTGCAGGTATCCGTCATGGAGGCTGCCATGGCGCCGATGATTACGGGATCGATCATTTCCATCACCCACGACCTCGAACCCAAACTTGCTTCTCTCCTAGTAGGAATCGGGATACCGATTTCATTTTTCACTTTAGCTATCTGGTATTTTATCGTGGCCTAATAACCTTACCCCCAATAACAAATAACCAAATACCCAATTAATCCAGCTTCGTCGAATCCGGCTTGGCTGGTTTTGGCTTCAATAATCCTTTCAGGACTTTTTTGGCTTCGTCCACAGCTTTGGTTTTTGTCTCCTCTATTTTCTTATCGGCTTCTTTCTTGACGCTGTCCTGAACCATATCTGCTTTGAGTTTCAGTTCTCTTTTCAAACTGTCTTCTGCCGCTTTAAACTGTTCTGTAACTTCCTGTTGGATAATTGCGGTTTCATTACTTACCCTTGATTGGAGGGCTGTGGCCAGGAGGTTTTCAATGCTGTTACCGCCGGCCAAACCAACTTTAGGCGCATTGTAAGTGCCACCGAGCCTGATCGCTACAGGAATAATCGTGGATTCGCTGACCTCATTTCCTGAAATAGCTGCAAGAAGGGTATTGGCCTGTGCGCCAAACTTTCCGGCAGGAACCTGCATATTGACCAGGTAATTGATCGTCCCGTCAAATCCGGTGCTGCCTTGGATATTGGCCTGGTAATCCCACAGTTTGACATCAAAAGGCTTCACGTCAAGAACCCCATTATTGATTTCTATGGGAATAGAAAGGTTCTTGAATTGGATGGTATTGGTATCATTCAGCTTGGTAAGACTGGTTACACCTTGGATGATCGGACTGTCTTTCAAGGCGGCTTCGGCGATTTTCAACAGACCTTTAACATCCAGGGAAGAAAGAATCGGCATCATATCCTGTCCCAATTTTCCTGAAAAAGCCAAAGTGGAGTTGAAATTTCCTGTCAGATGCTGGGCAATCGGTGCAAAAGCCTTGATTGTATTGAAGGATTGGAAGGCTTGCGGAATGCTGAGGTTCGCAAGGTTCAGGTTAAAATCAAACTTGGGTTCTGACAAATCTGTAGGGTCATAGGAACCGTTCAGGGTCATTTGACCGCCCAATGTACGCATCGATGCATCAGAAAAACTCAGCACGCCATTTCTCAACAACATGTTTCCTTTTACTTCTTTCAAAGTGAGGTTGTCATACAAAACCTCCTGTGCAGCCACAGCCATAGAGAAATCGATGTTTTTTGGCAACTCAATGACAGTCAATGCGGCTGTGTCGGCAGCGGTAGACTCTGTCATCCATTCATTTACGTTGAATTTGCTTGAAGTCAGGCTAAGTTGTCCTTTCAGGGTCTCATTTTCATTGAGAAAATAATTCATGTAGTTGGAAAGAAATCCCGTCGCCTGAAGCGGACTTTGGCCAACCTGCGCATCGAACTTGCTTAGATTGATTCTGTCAGGGGAAAAATCCGCAATCGCCTGATCGATTTTGATACCTTGGGGAAGGTCAGTTGACGAAAAAACAAATTTACTGATACCTACATTGCCGCGGGTATCGAGTTTATTGTATCGGCCTTCCTCCACATCTTGGTATGAACCTTTGGTCTGAATATCTGCCTGTATTTTTCCTTCCATATCCATGTCTTCCATTGGGAAAATGGCAAGAATCTTACCCAAATCCACGGTTCCATTGACTGCGCCATCCCAGTTGAGTTGGGTAAAATCACTGATCTTCATGCGACCGTTGATGGATTCATCTTCCAAGACAAATCCAAATTGACTCAGGTCCACAATAAAGTCATTCATTTTTCCGGTGTTGTTTTGAACCGAGGCTGAAATGTTCAATTTGTCTATCGGCGCAGGATAATCGGCACTTTTGATGTAGGCATTGCTGAGCAATAATTTGGCATCGATATTTGGGATTACCTGTGCGACAGAATCATATTTTCCTTTGGCCTGTGCGTTGACATCCAATAATCCTTTCAGGGTCATTCCTTCGATTGGGAAAACAGAAGTCAGTTCCTCCAGATTCAGTTTTCCGACCAAAGCTCCGTCCATTTCATAACTCGTAAGGTTTGCCAAAAAGAAACGCCCAGAAATCGGATTGCTTCCAAAATCAAGGTTGAAGGTGGGGATATTGACGATGGTATTGTCCAGGTTGTCAGTTTCGTTTTTGACTTGCATTTCGATGTTAACATTACTCACAGGACGGGGAAGATCCGGATATTGGAACATCCCGTCTGCTACATTCAGTGATACATCAAAGGCGGGAAAGCTGGTTTCATTGTAAATACCTTTTACAAATCCTTTAAAATCCATGGTACCGGAGGTTTTCAAATCTGCAAAACTCTCCGTGTAGATACCAGGAACCAAAGACAGGATGCTTTTGAAAGTATTGTCTTTGCCGCCAAAGGATAGGTCAATTTCAATATCCTCAGCAGGCATCGCGATGAAACCCCTCAAATCAAAAAGAAAGTCATTGAGGGCATATTCCCCTTCACCGAAGGTAAACTTCATGTTGGCCATATCGATGTTCATGGTGGTCTCTCCCTTGAATTGCTTGTTGGTCAGATAGTGGATCTCTTCATAGGCTATGTCCCCGATCAGGGCGTCCATTTTAACAGGCAAATCATAGACATCTGCAGTAAAATCCCCACTTCCTTCCATATTGATGTTTCCCAATGCCATAAAATACTGCAAAGACCTGTCATCATAAATCAGGTTGAAATTATTCACCCGAATCAAATCAACTGCAACCTCGAAGTTGCTTTCTGCAACAGTGTCCTCCTCTGAGGGATAGGTGATGTCATAGTTGGCGGTGCCATCTTCCAAAACCTTTACAAAAAGACTACCTCCATCTAAATGGATTCCGGTGAGTGTAGGAATATCTCCAAACAACACCGACTTCAGATTGAAATCCACTTGGAGTTTGTCCATATGCACCAAAGTATCGCCTTGGAAAGGTTCATTGCCAACAATTCCAAATTGCTCTACTGTAGCGGAAATGTGTGGGAACCTTTTGAAAACGCTCAGACTGACATTATCGAAGTCATAGTAAACCTGCGCGTTTACCGAGGAGGCGATTTCTTTGTCGATTCTTTCCAATATTTTTCCTTTAAAAACAAAAGGCAAAGCAAGAAGAGAAACAAGTAAAAAAATAAAAATACCGAATATGATGAGCAGTGTTTTTTTCATGATGGAATGGATTAAGGCAATCTTAATAACGGAGGAAGGTGTTTTTTGGATTCCATTTGGAAGAACCCAACTTTTCTATTTTTTCCAGATTTTCTGGATATCTCTGCCGAGTTCGTCGTGGACTAGGCCATTGGTAGCTACAATTTTCTTACCAAAAAGGAAATCATCCCCCATCTCAAAGTCAGAAACCCTTCCTCCGGCCTCCTGGATGATGATGATTCCTGCTGCCACATCGTAAGGCTTAAGGTCATATTCAAAAAATCCGTCGAACCTGCCACAAGCCACATAACACAAGTCCACAGCTGCACTTCCCATGCGTCTCAATCCGTGACATTTTTCCATCAAGAGCCTCAAAACTGCCAGGTAATTATCTATTTCACCAAAGGCACTGTATGGAAAACCGGTTCCGATCAAACTATCCCCCAAGGTTTTTGCAGGGCTGACACTGATTTTCTTTCCATTACAATATGCCCCGTTTCCTTTGAATGCCGAAAAGCATTCGTCGAGGTTAATCTCATAAACCACACCAAGGACAACCTCTTTTTTATATTTGAGACCAATACTTACTGAAAAAACCGGGAGGCCATGGATAAAATTAGTGGTCCCATCCAAAGGGTCGATGATCCAGGTATAATCTTTTCCATTGGTTGACCCCGTTCCTTCTTCGGTTATAAAATCCGCCTCAGGCAAAATCCGGCTGAGTCGGTCAACAATAATTTTTTCGGCCTCTTTATCCACGTAAGATACAAGGTCGTTCAGCCCTTTTTGCTCGACTTTATTGAGGTCAAAGGATTGTCTTTCTTTGCGGATAAATGCACCGGCTTCCTTGGCGACTTTTTCGGTTTGTTGGAGGATTGCTAAAAGGCCTATCATGGTGGCGAGATTTTATGGTCAGGGATTTATTAAAGTTAAACTGGTCAAAGTCTTCAAGGATGGAAAATCCAGGCAATAATGTTTCTGCAATTTTTAATTCAAAACAATTGGGAAAAAAGTCAGGCAAAGGAAGTTATCCTCCACCGATTTGTTGGAGGATATCATTTTTTATTTCCCTTGGACTATAAGGACGATCTCTCCCTTGATGGGATGTTCTTTGTAATAGGTTACGAGTTCCTGAAGGGTTCCTCTGACATTTTCCTCATAGATCTTGGTCAGTTCCCTTGATACGCTTGCCATCCTGTCCGGACCAAATGCCTCCGTAAACTGCTCCAAGGTCTTCATCAGGCGGTGAGGAGATTCGTAGAATATCATGGTGCGGGATTCTTCCAGCAAAGATTCTATCCTTGTCTTCCTCCCTTTTTTGTGGGGAAGAAACCCTTCAAAGGTAAACCTGTCGTTTGGAAGCCCTGAGTTGACCAATGCGGGCACAAAAGCCGTAGCGCCGGGAAGACAGTTGACTTCAAGCCCTGCGTCCTTAGCCGCCCTTACAAGAAGGAATCCGGGATCTGAGATCCCCGGCGTCCCGGCGTCACTGACCAAGGCAAGCACTTCTCCACGTCTCATCCTGTCGACTAATTTTTCAACTGCTTTATGTTCGTTGAAAATATGGTAACTCTGAAGCGGACGGTTGATTTCAAGGTGTTTCAATAACTTTCCGGTGGTACGGGTATCTTCAGCCAAAATCACATCAACTGATTTCAAAACTTCGATAGCCCTGAGCGTGATATCTTTCAGGTTTCCGATGGGAGTGGGAACGAGAAACAGGTGGATATTCTTTTCTTCCGACATACTAAATCTTGTCTATGGCCTTGGCGAGTTTGTGGTCCTTTTCGGTGACGATGTCTCCTGCATCATGGGTATTGAGTTCTATGGTGACGGTATTGTAGACATTGCTCCAATTGGGGTGGTGATTTTGTGCTTCAGCTAAAAAAGCCACTCTTGTCATAAAAGCAAAAGCTTCCTGAAAATCCTTGAATTTGAAAGTTTTGCTCAGACAGTTGTTTTTTTCGGTCCACATGGTTTGAACGGTTTAAAGTGATATTACGCCTTCGATCTTCGAAGCCTTTTCATAAATGTCCAAAATTGAATCGCTGTTTGGCATCAGGGCCTTTATAGTAGCGGAGACATACTTTCCTTGGGAGGAATGTTTTAAGGTCATTTTATTATTAGGCAATAATGCGGCCACTTGTGATTCCCTGCCATTGGGAACAATAAATTTGAACATATACAATGTAGGGAAAGTGGTCTGAGCTTCAAGTTTGTCTTTGAAAGCCTGCCTGTCAAATGGGTCTTTCATCTTTTACGAATTTAAGGGATAAACACCACAGAATAAAAATAAAATCCATCTCCATAAAAAAACCCGTAGGAAGTCCCACGGGTTTTGTTTTTGATTTCTGAATGATGGATCAGAAAAATTTATATCTGTAATCTTTTACATCAGCGAGGTCTTCCAATGCCATCATGATCATATAAGCCGTCCTTTGGGACGCACTCAGGGTCAATTGGCTTTGGTAAGAATTGTAGCTTGCGATATCGGCTGCAGGAGTCATGTTGTTCAATTTGATCACAATGATACCCACATCTTCGTGGATAGGCTTGCTGATGTCTCCGTTGTTTTTCAATCCAAAAGCAGCACCGATTGCCTTTGGAGCATATCCTACACCGGGAAGAACGGATGCGTTCATTCTAAGGTCCGGGGATTTGTCCAATGATGCTTCGTTTGGAAATACAGTCTGCATTTCTTCCAAGGTGGTTTTTCCTGCAAGTTTTCCTTTGATGATTTCTGCTTTTTTGTCATTTCTGACTTGGGTCAACACCTGCGGTCTCACCTGTTCAAGGGTAGCCGTTCCTTCTTCATATTTCTTTTTCAGGTTGGCGACGATGTACGAATTGTCCAATTCAAACACTGTAGAAACAGCTCCTTCCGCCGCATCGTTGAATGCCCACCTTACGACTTCTCTTGCATTTTGGAGGTTGTTCAAGGTTCTGGCAAAAGCATCTACATTATTTGCCTGAATGATTCTGTATCCTTCTTTCTCTGCATTGGCTGTGAATTCAGAAGCATTTCCGGCACTTGACGCAAATGAATCTGCTCTTCTGAATACATCGTTTCTTGTCACGTCGCTTGGACCCAATTCCAATTCGATGGAAGCGATTTTATAAGAAGTAGACTGAGGCAAATCAGTGATAGAAATGATGTGATAACCAAATTCAGTTTCAACAATTCTATCGATCAATCCTGTGCTTTTGGCGGCAAAGGAGACATCTGCAAAAGCATCCACAAAGTCCGCTTTGGCAAACCAACCAAGGTCACCGCCTCTTTGGGCTGTTCCGTCCTGACCGTTTTGTGCTGCAGCAGTGGCGAAATCAAGGCCATCCTGAATTTCTTTCAAAACCCTTTCAGCATTCAGCTTCACCTCTGCTTTGGCATCTTCGGACAATTCAGGACCAGCGCTGAACAAGATATGAGAAGCCCTCATTCTTGGTGTTCCTTCAAATTTTGAAGTCACTTTGTGTGTAATGTAAGAAGACCTGTTGGTCAAGAATGGACCATAAGTCTCACCCACCTGAATATCGTCAACATTTGAAGTCAAGGTATTTGGAAGTTCTTCACCCGGAGCAACCACCACAAATGGGGATTGGCCGTCAGAATTACGGATGGCAAAGGCCGAATCAGCTTCTGAGGTCCTGAGTTCTTCAGTCAATTTTTTCATCTCTGAAATTACCGCAGCAGAATCCTCCGAACTTGGAATAAGCTCGAAGCTCACATATTCAAGGTCAGCAGCATTCTTAACTTTGAATTTCTCAGGAAATTTGGAAATATAGGCTTTCAATTCGCTGTCAGAGACTTCAACAGATGAATCTGAAATCGCATAAAAAGGAATGAACAAGTGGTCCACATCTGCGATGCTGTTTGCCATTCTATGCTCTAACTTGCCCTCTTTGGAATTGGCATATTCGGACGTGGAAAGCAAGTTGTCATACTTGATTCTCAATCTTCCTTTTGCAAATAACTTTTCTTGCTGTTCCCAAAAAGCAATCTGCTCAGGTCCGGCTGTTTCGAGGGATTGCAAAAAGCTGATGAGCTGTGATCTATCAAACTCCCCTGTAGCAGGATTGGTCAATTGTTGTCTCAATTCGGCTATGATGTTTTTGCCCTGAACCATATCCACCAACTCGGCATCGGAAATGGTCAGTCCCAAAGCCTCGTACTGCTCTGCAAATACCTTGTCTACGATCAAGGCCTGCCAGGCCTGTTCACGCAAAGTACTCATTTCATTTTCGGAAGGAGTCCTTCCTGTATTTTGTTGGAATGAGATTTTGATCTCTTCGATCTTTCGGATGTATTCCTCATAGGAAACGTCTTCACCTGCAATCTCTCCCACATTGTTTGCGCTACTACCCAAAAGGGTAGAATTAGGGCCCAATAGATCCCCTCCAACGAGGAAAAATATCAATCCAACTGCTATAACACCGATTGCAAGACCTGTTCTTTGTCTGATTTTTTTAATTAAAGCCATTCTCCTGTTTTTTGAAGTGCCGCAAAATAATTCAATCTACCTGTAAATTCAAAATATTATCACTGTCAATAAATTACTTATTGGATTCCGCCCCGAAATGTATCTTGATTTTTACCGTTTCTATCCTATGGTCTAGTTTTGAAACTATGGTAAAAGTATATGATTCAAAGGTAATAGACTCCCCTTTTTGCGGAAAGTCCTCTTTCAGCGAGATAATAAATCCTGCCAAAGTTTCGAAATCTCCGTAAGGAAGATCCCATCCATATTTTTCATTTAAATAATCTATTTCATGTCTCGCACTCAATAAATACTCATTGTCAGAGAGTTTTTGCTCAATCAGGTCATCCTGATCATACTCATCCTGGATCTCCCCGAATATTTCTTCAATGATATCTTCCATGCTGACGATCCCGCTGGTCCCCCCAAATTCATCGACTACTAAAGCGAGGCTTTTCCGGTCCTTAATAAATTGGATCAGGAGTTCATTGGCCAATGCTGATTCGGGTACGATGATGATCGGAGTCAGGATATCAGAGATCCTTTTGGGTTTTTTGAACATCTCCAATTGGTGGCAATACCCAATCACATCATCAATGGATTCTTTGTAAACAATGATTTTTGAATGCCCGCTCTCGGCAAAAACCTGCTTGAGCTCATCAATTGTATCCTCTATATCCACGGCCACGATATCTGTACGGGGTACCATACATTCTCTTACCCGGATGGTTTTGAACTCTATAGCATTGTCAAAAATCTTTGCGTCCAAATCCACTTTCACATCCTGCCCGCTGTGGTGTAGGCTGTTTTTGATAAAACTGTTGAGATCGGTCACTTTAAATACCGGCTTGTCTTCACTGTAATCAAGCCTCAGTACTTTGGTGATAAACAACCTTGACAACCCCACAATCAACCATACCAAAGGATACATCAAAAAGTAAATAAGCTGGAAGGGTAATGTAAAAAAGGACAGCAAGCTGTTTGGGTTGAGCATGAAAATGCTCTTGGGAAGAAACTCCCCTGTAATCAGTACTATAATTGTCGACAAAATGGTCTGGATGATGACCACATTTGCTTGGTTGTTAAAGGTGGCAGGAAGCCAATAATCAAGCCAAGTAATTATCTCCGGCTCCAGCAAGTAAGCCATAAAAATACCGTATAAAACCAGCGCGATGGTATTACCGATAAGGGTTGTCCCGATAAATTGGCCCGGCTTTTTTACAAATGCGGAAAGCACCCTGCCTGAAAATGATCCCTGTTTGTTTTGAAGCTCTATCTGCAGCCTGTTGGCTGAAATAAAGGCCATCTCCATACCTGAAAAAAAGGCGGAAAAAAGCAAGGTGACGATAACGTAAATGAGGTATTGTGATTCTATCATTTTGATTTTCGGCTTTTTACTTTTTTGACTTGGACTTGCTTCACTTCATCGGATTTTATGGTTGCTTCATTTTTTCTATACCTAAACCAAAACAGTAAGGCCATCGCAAACATAAAGACCGGATAAGAACTGATCAGCCCTGAGGTAATCGTCAGATGGGTGCCGATGATTACCAAGGCTGCCGAGAGTGACAATAATAAGAAGTCCGGTAATTTCATGCTCAAATTCCTTCTCCGGGAAGAATGGTCCTGCTGTTGGTTACTTTAAATAACTTATATTCACTGAATCTGTCATCCGATTCCATTCCGGTACCATTGAAGATGGTTTCTTTTTCTTGGATGGTTACGAATTTCTCCGTGTAAATCTTCTTTGCATTGGGATCCCAAAACAGCTCCTCAGAAGAAAGCTTTTGGTCCTTTTCGGTATTATGGACCCTCACGTCCCCTTCCCCCCTGTAAATATTTTTTGTCTTGTCAAAAAACCCTTTATCGGCACGCATCGTGGTAGTGGTATTTCCTTCTTTGTCAAAAAAAGAAATATCTATTCCTTCCGGAAACTCCAGATCCCCGGTTGCAAACTCCATTTGCTTTTTGGCTTTGACATGGGTCCGGATGATCGTAGAATCGCTGTGGAAAAGCTCAACATCAAAAGCCAGTCCGACTGGTCCTTTGTAGGTTTCCAAAATACTCGTGTCCACTTCTTCCCCACATGAGAGGATGCCAAGCAAAAGCAATTGAATTACATATTTGATGCTGCCTTTAAGACTCATGGCTGCAAAGATAGGAAAGATTGGTAAATCATCGAGGACATAAAAAAAGGCAGCCTTTTTTGACTGCCTCTTGATTTTATATGTTGGAAAGATTAATCCCTTGTAGCCAAAGTAACTGTCTCCCCGATCCAGCATCCTACGGTAATAGTCTCACCTACTTGTCTGCTTTCGGTAAACAATTCTTCCCTAGATGGGAATCTTGCCCTTGCCTCTGCCATACCTTTGGAGTCACCTGCTCTTGAGTAGGCATTGTATGCCGCGATGTAAATGGCTTGGTCCTCTACCCTGCTCACGCCTCTCCTACAATCTGAAGAAGAACTCATATACATTTCAGCGATTAACTTCCAGGCATCTTTTGATTTCTCAGCATCCAATTTGGCAGCAGAAAGTGCTTCTGACCTTGCTGCACTTTTTCTTCCATCCTGAGCATGAACTTTTGCAAGGTCATAGTGGATTTCTGCTTTTTGGACATCATTTTCTGCCAAAGTCAAGGCCTTTTGTAATACAGGAAGCGCTTTGTCATATTCCCTGTTTTGCATGTACCTCATTGCCCTTACTTGCGAAGTGGCATAAGTTGGATTTTGGTTGTCTATAATTTCCAATGCAGAAAGGAAAGAAGCTGAGCTAAAGCATTTGTATTTTACTGAATAATTGAAAATCTGTTGGGCCAAAGCCATATTCGCAGGATCAGCTGTAAGTTTCGGTCCCAAAGTATTTTCGATGAAATCACAATTGATCAATTCCATTGCGATAAGCAAAGATTCAACATTGGATTTTGGTGTGGCTACATCTTTACCGTTTGCTTCAGCCTCGTCCAACAGTTTGGTAATCTTATCATGGATTTCCAATACCTGTACAGGAGTGTAAGCTTTATTCAGAAGATAATGTCTTCTGACCAAATCAAAGTAAGCTGCGGTATAAGCAGGATTGATCGTACCATTTACTTCAAAAGCCCTATCATAATTGCCAATTGCTTCTGCAAGCTTGGTTTTATCTTCTCTGAAATACTGATAACCGTAATAAGCTTTGTTTTCGATCCATTTGGTCTCGTTATCAAAATTAGCTTTACGAAGGTCATAAACCTTCATCACAGAATCCTGATAAATCCTTTTTTGGGCAGGATCCTTTGTGGCAACTGCAGCGCCGTTATAAACGGTAACACCATTGATATAGATGGATTCATTCAGTTTTGGAACATTGACAAGCAACCAGTTAAGGGGCTTCGTCGCATCGACAAATTGTTCCGATTTCATGTAGTCCACATAGGCCGCATTTAATTCGCGGGCTTTCACTTCCAATTGAGGATCTGAAGGCCAATTGAATTCCTGGGCTTGAGCCATTCCTACAAGGCTGAGGGTAAATAACCCGATGAGTGCGTTTTTAAGTTTCATATCTGTTAGTGTTATTCGAATACGCGTTTGTAAAACCAAGTATTATCGTTCAATGAGAATCCTAAGGTTAGACCGAAGTAATCTTCCTTGATCAAGTTATTGTTGAGGGTACCTCTCGAACCAAACTTGAAAGCGAAGTTCATCAAAGATAAGCTGTTGATAGGAACCGAAGCTCCAAAATTGATGCCAATATCAGTAATTTGTGTCTGGTTCAAAATGAAGGGTGTTTGCTGGTATTCAACTCCAAACCGGATGGTTGATCTTTTGAATACATTACTGGCCATGGAGAAGTTAGGAACAATCTGGCCTCCGAGAGCAACCCTGTAAGTATCACCGAGTTCCCCCTGAACTCCTGCAAAAGAACGATATAGGCTAAAATTTTGCATTTGGGCTTCTAGACCAATTACAAATTTATTTATTTTTTCATAAGAAATTCCATATCCTAGGTTACTTGGAATAAAAATCGTCCCCTTTTCATTGTTTGACAAGACATCTCCATCTGAATCAGGCCTGCTAGCTTGACCAAAATCGGCAATCTTAGCAAATTCTTTTCCATTAATATTTCCAAATGCATGATAGGTGGCACCCACATGAAGGTTGCTTTTGCTTCCTGTTTTGAAATAATAATGGATTCCTCCCTTAAAAGTGACGTCACTGACGGTCAGCCTTTCGTAATATTCTGTCTGAAATCCGAATTCTGATTCATCGGGATTCAGCAAAGCCAATTGGTTGGTCCGAATCGTAGAACCGAAAAGGTAAGAACCATGAATTCCCAAACTCAGGTTTTTGGCCAAAACAAAACCATAAGACAAATAAGCCTCTGAGATACCTCCTTCGCCCTCCACCCTGTTGATCGAAGATAAATCAGAATTGGTTACCTGACCTTTTACAAGAATACTGTAATTCACACTTGAAATCTGTCCAAGACCCATTCCAAGGGTCCTTTTCCCTGACTTGACAGGAAAAGACATAGTCACATAAGAAAGACCACCGCCATCAATGGTGGCATTGTCTGTCCCGCTTGTGACATTGATTCTCTTGTAGTTTAAAGCTGCCTGGAAATTAAAAATGGTGTTGCGGGTTGACAGAGCCGGGTTCATGTAATTTACTCCCCAGCCTGTACCAAAACTTATTCCCAATCCGCCCATTCCCTGATTTTGGGTTAGGCCAGAATAGTTGAATTCCCCCAATCCAAGCGCACTGTATGTCGACGCACTTGACTGTGGAAAGGCTTGTGTGAAAATGAAAAAGGTGCATAAAACACCCAGAAATCTAATCCTATTGGTAATTGACATTGTAAGTTAATATTCTATTCAATCCACGTAGGACCAAATTAGGGATTACAAATATGTGGTCTTTTGTTAAGCTTTCAAAGATTTTTGAGTCACCTCCACAAATAATGACCTTCAAACCATCGTGTTGGGCCTGGTATGCCTGGATAAATCCTTGCATTTCAAACTGAATCCCATAGTATACTCCAGCCCTCAAACAAGCCACTGTGCTGTCTCCTGTCAGCTTTGGCTTGTCTTCTTGCCCCATTTCAACCAGGGGCAATCTCGCAGTATGTTGGTTCATCGCCTTGAATCTCATCTGCAGTCCGGGAGAAATTGCTCCACCAAAATAGCTGTCCGATTCATCCATGAAATCATAGGTAATACAGCTTCCCAAGTCGATAGCTAAAATAGGGCAATTTTGAAAAACCGTCCTGGCACCTATTACAGCCGCTTTTCGATCCACTCCCAACGTCTCCGGGGTAGCATAAAGATTTTGGAATGGCATCCGGGTTTTGGTGCTGAGAAACAAAAACGGAAAATCCAATAAATCAATAAGCTGCGATTCGGTATAAGTAACAGAACTTACGATGGCATGGCTGAAATCCTGGTTTTTGGAATAAGTCAAAAACTGGGTAAAATCCTCAAAACTACTTTCTTCCAACAGGTTGTCCTGCTCAAAAACAGCCGTCTTGATCCTGGTGTTACCGATATCAATGATAAGTTGCTTCAACTTTAAGACAGATTTTGACCTTTGCGAAATTAGTCAAAATCCGATACCCCACTTTTTGAATAAATTAAATTTAACTTTAGGGAGAATTATTTAACAAAAATTAACCCATGAAGACCCCTTCCACTTATAAAGTAATTGGCTTGATGTCCGGTACATCAGGAGACGGACTCGATATTGCCTATTGTGAATTTAAAAAAGGTGACAATTGGAGTTTTGAAATCAAAGCAAGTGAAACAGTACCTTTTCCAAAAAAACTGGGAAAAAAACTGAAGAAGTCCCATCTCATGAAAGGATACAAACTTTCGCTTCTTGATCTGGGATTTGGACAATGGATGGGAGAGCAAGTTGGAATTTTTATCAAAAAGAATAACCTGGAAGTAGAAGCAGTTGCCTCCCATGGTCATACTGTCTTCCATCAGCCATCCAAAAAACTTAGCCTTCAGATCGGAAATGGCTGGGCCCTACACGCAGCATGCGGAATTCCGGTGATCAATGACTTCCGGATGCTGGATGTGCAGCTTGGCGGTCAGGGTGCCCCTTTGGTTCCCATTGGTGATAAGCTACTTTTTGGAGAATATGATTACTGTATCAATCTGGGCGGCATTGCCAACATCAGTATGGAATCAGGCGGAAACAGGATTGCTTTTGATATTTGTCCCTTTAATCTTCTGCTCAACCATTTTGCAGAGGAATGCGGCAAATCCTATGATAAAAACGGGAAATTGGCCAAAAAGGGAAAACTGCTGAAAAAAGAACTCGCACAGCTCAATAAGTTGCCTTATTATCAGATCGAAGGGGCAAAATCTCTTGGCAGGGAGGACTTGGAAGGCTATCTGAAAATACTGAAAATGAGCAGTGACATGAAACCCGAAAACATCCTCCATACGCTCGTTATTCATTTTGTAGACCAAATTAACAAGATTCTGATCCCGGTGCCGGGGAGGAAAACAAAAGTACTTGTGACAGGAGGCGGTGCATTCAATAAATTTTTTATAGAAAAACTGGAAGCGTCTCTTGATCCTAGTATTGAGATGGTACAAGCAGATCCAATGCTCATCAATTTCAAAGAGGCCCTCGTGTTTGCTTTTTTGGGGGTGTTGAAATTGAGAGGGGAAAACAACTCCCTGGCGACAGTAACCGGAGCCTCGAGGGATAATTGTGGTGGACTAATTCATGGATAAGAAAACCGGGGCTTTTTGGCGTGGAGATTATTTCTATTTTTGCCAGCTAAATAAACCCAAATATTTACCATGAAAGAACTACTCAAAAAATTTGAGAACAAGCAACCTGAAATTATTTTCGAATGGAGTGACAGCGAATCTGAAGCAGAAGGATGGGTAGTCATCAATTCTCTAAGAGGCGGTGCTGCCGGTGGAGGAACGAGAATGAGAAAAGGACTTGATAAAAGAGAGGTGGAATCCCTTGCCAAAACGATGGAGGTAAAATTCACCGTTTCTGGACCTGCGATCGGAGGCGCAAAATCAGGGATCAATTTCGACCCAAACGACCCAAGAAAAGAAGAGGTACTCAGACGATGGTACAAAGCCGTCATGCCTTTATTGAAAAATTATTATGGTACAGGAGGCGACCTCAATATTGATGAAATCCATGAGGTCATCCCGATTACAGAAAATTATGGCCTTTGGCATCCCCAAGAAGGAATTGTAAACGGCCATTTTCATGCGAATGAACCTGAAAAAATCCGAAAAATAGGGCAGTTGAGGCAGGGAGTATCGAAAGTTTTGGAAGACCCCCATTATACTCCCAACGGACCTAAGAAATATAAAGTGGCCGACATGATTACAGGCTTTGGAGTAGCTGAAGCCGTCAGACATTTCTATTCAATCTGGGGAGGAAACCTTGCCGGAAAGCGTGCCATCATTCAGGGCTGGGGAAATGTCGGTGCCGCAGCGGCTTGTTTTTTGGCTGTAGAGGGTGTAAAAATCGTCGGAATCATTGACCGTGAAGGCGGCTTGATCAATCCATCAGGATTTACTTTGGATGAAATCCGGAACCTATTCATAAAAAGGGAAGGGAATAAACTTATTGCCGACCAAATGATCCCTTTTGCAGAGATAAATGAAAAAATATGGGATACCGGATGTGAGATTTTCATTCCTGCCGCAGCCTCGAGATTGGTGACCAAAGAACAGGCCGAGAGGATGGTCAACGCCGGGCTTGAAGTCATCAGCTGTGGGGCAAATGTACCCTTTGCTGACCCTGAGATATTTTTTGGTCCGATAGGTGTATGGCTGGACGAGAAAGTGTCGCTCATTCCAGATTTCATAGCCAACTGTGGAATGGCGCGGGTATTTGCATACTTGATGTCCGATCAGGCATTGTTGACGGATGAAGCCATTTTTGGGGATGTGAGCAAGACCATTAAAAATGCCCTCCAAAAGACTTATGCAAAAAACAGCTCCAGAAACAAGGTTGCCGAAACCTCATTAGAAATTGCATTAAAGCAGTTGGTATAAACATTTTACCAATCATCAGCCAAGAGGGGTTAATTTTAAATTAATTCCTCTTGGAGCTGATTTAGTATGCTTACCTTTTCATTCAAAATAAGTAGTTTAGCGAAAATAAAATCCAAATTTGTATATTGATTGACATTATTTCCCCGGTTTTTCTGAAACCAAGAGTGTTGAAAAAGACTGCTTAATTTTAAAATTAATGAAGAACCTATTTGCCATTTTATTACTTGTTTTCGGGATGGTTTTTTTGAACCATATTCCTGAGGCAACAGCTCAAACAGAAACCCAAACAGAAATGACAAATGGGGACAGCTCCATCCATCAAAATGACGGAGAGGCTGTCCATAGTGATGGTCATGAAGCTCATGGTTCAGCGCCGTTATGGCTAGTCATTCCTTTTGTAGCCTTGCTTTTGATGATTGCAACCGGACCTTTGTTCTATGAAAACTTTTGGCACCACAATTACCCAAAGATTGCTGTGGGATTGGCGATGTTGGTGGTTTTCTATTACCTGTTTGTCCTGCATAATGTCCACGGACCTGTACATGCATTGGCAGAATATATCCAATTCATTGCACTTCTGACATCGCTCTATATTGCGTCTGGAGGAATCCTGATTGAAATTGACAAGAAAGCTACTCCAATAGCGAATGTCACGCTTCTTTTGGTCGGAGCTTTGGTTTCCAATCTCATAGGAACAACGGGGGCCTCAATGCTTCTAATCAGGCCCTTTATACGCCTGAACAAAGGAAATATCCAGGCTTACCACATCATATTTTTCATATTCATGGTGAGTAATATCGGAGGATCTTTGACTCCGATAGGAGATCCGCCGCTTTTTCTTGGCTTTTTAAAAGGAGTTCCCTTTTTCTGGACAATCACTAATAACTTCCCAGCATGGTCGCTCACCTTAATCCTATTGGCAGGGGTATTTTACTTCATAGACAAGAAACTAGGAAAAGCGAATGATGCTGATGAAATGGAAAGAGTAACCTATACCAATAAATTTGCCTTGATAGGTTCAAGGAATTTCTTGTGGCTATTGGTCATCATAGGTTCGGTATTTTTGGATCCAAATGTGTTGGATTGGGTTCCTGCCATAAACTATGACGGGCAAAAATTTTCATTTCTTAGAGAAATCATTATGCTTTCTGTTGCATTTATGAGTTATAAATTTGCAGACCGAAAAGCCATTAAAGGAAATGAATTTAACTTCGAACCTATCCTTGAAGTAGCATTCATATTTATTGGGATTTTTGGAACTATGATGCCTGCCTTGGAATTGGTTGGTAATTTTGCCAAATCTCCAGAAGGAGCTGCTTTAATCACACATAATACCCTTTATTGGGGAACAGGCGCTTTGTCCGGAGTCTTGGACAATGCCCCCACTTACCTCAACTTCCTGGCCGCTGCCATGGCTTCGCAAGGTGCGGAAATCGGTAGCATAGAGGATGTGAGAAATTTTGCCTTAAACAATTATCAGGATTCGGCTTTTGAGCTAATGGCCATTTCCCTTGCCTCTGTATTCTTTGGTGCAATGACTTACATCGGTAATGGGCCAAATTTTATGGTCAAATCCATTGCTGAACAAAACGGCATCAAAATGCCTTCTTTCTTCGGTTATATCATCAGGTTTTCACTTCCGATTTTACTGCCGATCTTATTCATCATCTGGCTGGTATTTTTCGCCTTCGTTTGATCTTAAAAAATAATCAGGCCAATTCTAATCAATTGGCCTGATGGCTACCAAACCACAGAGGCTTTCAGGATCATTTTATTGGGTTTTAGAAAAATTACTTTTTGGAGAGTTTCGACTACGTAATGATCAAGTTTTCCTGTTAGACTTTGATTAAAAATGACTCCTCGGGTCTCAGAGTTATAGAACATATTTGAATTTTTGATTACAAAGGAGACCTCTTTGATTATCTTTTCTTCGAATTTAACGACGATCTTCTGAACCTCTCCTTTTTCTCCTTCTTTTAAAGTGTGGATGAGGTATTCTGGGCTTCTTTGGGTTTCATAGGAAGCGGAGAGACTCGGCCTGCTAATATCTGCCTTGATAAAGAAATCAAGTTCTTTTAACCAATTTTCTGAAGTCAATGTATCCCGGATTATTTCCTTTTCACCATTTACATTCAATTCTTTGATAATCCCAACTCCTTCCAGTCCCGAAGCTGTTACCTCAATATAATCTTTGAGTGGAAAATAAACGGTTTCTGATTGCTTTCCTGCCTCATTTTCAGAGGAACAACCCCCAACAATAATCAAAATCAAAACCGCAATAAAATTATGTTTCATTCTCATCTGGTATTTTCTTTTTTAAATCAAAGGACCATGTATCCATTTCTACAGGAAAGGATACATGGTCAATAAATTTGTTATGCTATTTTAAAAGGATATTGCCGGTCATTTCGGCAGGTATAGGAAGGCCCATCAAAGTCAGGATGGTCGGGGCAAGATCTCCCAGTTTGCCATCATTGATCTGAATTTGATCCTGATTATCCACCATGATACAAGGGACTAAGTTAGTGGTATGGGCGGTATTTGGAGTTCCATCCTCATTGATCATCATGTCACTGTTTCCATGGTCAGCGATGACAATAAACGTATACCCATTTTCCAGTCCAAGTGTAATCACCTGTTTGGCGCACTCATCTACCGTCTCACAGGCTTTGACTGCTGCGTCAAAAACCCCGGTATGGCCCACCATGTCAGGATTGGCAAAATTGAGACAGACAAAATCCACTTCTTTCTTTTTGAGTTCGGTCTTGATTTTACTTGCGATTTCAAAGGCGCTCATTTCAGGTTTAAGGTCATAAGTCGCCACTTTTGGAGAGGGACAAAGGATTCTGCTTTCACCTTCAAATTCTTTTTCCCTGCCTCCTGAAAAGAAAAATGTCACGTGGGGATATTTTTCAGTCTCGGCTATTCTGATCTGTTTTTTACCCTGTTTTGCTAAGACCTCCCCCAAGGTATTGTTCAGGTTGTCTTTGTCATAGAGAACTTTGACATTCTTGAAAGTATCATCGTAATTGGTAAAGGTGATATAATTCAGTTTGAGTTTTTTCATGTTGAAATCTTCAAAGTCCTTTTGTGTCAGGACTTCAGTGATTTCCCTGCCACGATCTGTACGGAAATTGAAACAGATTACAACATCACCCTCTTTGATCATTGCCAAAGGTTTGCCTGCCTCATTTACCTGAATGATAGGCCTGATAAATTCGTCAGTAACTCCGTTAGAATAGGATTTGGTGATTGACGCAATGATATCTTTGGATTTTTCACCTTCCCCATTTACCATGGCATCATAGGCTAGCTTCACTCTTTCCCATCTTTTATCCCTATCCATGGCGTAATACCTACCAATGACAGAAGCAATTTTTCCAACCGAATGCTGTAAGTGTTCTTTCAATTCATTGAGGTAATGAATGCCTCCTTTTGGGTCTGTATCCCTTCCATCCGTAAAAGCATGGATATAGGCATCAGACATTCCATTGGCTTTGGCAGCATCGCAAAGGGCCTTTAGGTGGTTAATGTGTGCATGCACACCTCCATCTGAAAGCAACCCGATGAAATGGACATTCTTCTTGGATTTTTTGGCATAATCAAAAGCCTCCACCAATACGGGGTGGCTATTCAATTCACCTTCTTTCGCAGCTAGATTGATCCTGACCAGATCTTGGTAAACTACCCTACCGGCACCGATATTCATGTGCCCAACTTCAGAATTGCCCATTTGGCCATCCGGCAATCCGACAGCCAGACCTGAGGCCTGAAGTTTGGAATGGGGATATTTGGAATAAAGGCCGTCGATAAATGGCGTTTTTGCTTTGTCGATTGCAGAAACCTCCGGATTGGTAGCAATGCCCCATCCATCCAATATCATTAGCACTACTTTCTTACTGTTCATAGAAAAAGAATTTGAAATATTGAAAACTGAATTCAATCAACTTGTAAAGTTGCCTATTCTTTGTCAAGGGGACAAAATTCCACCAGTTAATTTTTATCCAGCCCTACTACAAGTGACAAATACACCCTAGCCAAGGCTTTTTTATGGTTTAAAAAGCAATTTTTTTTGGAAAAACTAAAAAATCAAAATGATTTGGCTTAATATTTGAACTATGCTTCGCCATGAAAAAGTCCCCCCTACTAGTGATATTTTTATTTGCCATATTTGTGTTTTCGGAAGCCATTGGTTTTGACAATAACAAGTTGGTTGCCAACGATGTAATCGTACATTTTAAAGCCGGATCAAGTAAGGAAATCGCAAGGTATTTTGACCAAACAGTACTCCTGAATATCAATGGAACAAACGGTGATTATTCTAAAAGCCAAGCAGAATACATTTTAAGGGATTTTTTCCTAAAATATCCTCCTCTGGACTTCAGTGTGGTGCATCAGGCGGGTTCGCCCGGCCCAACAGTTTTTTATGTGGGTTCATATCTGACAAAATCTGAACAGTTCAGGGTCTTGATAAAAGGATATTCCAAAACCGAAGCATTGCGGATTTACAGCATTGACATTATTAAAGCCAAAATTTAAGAGGCGCACCGACTTTATTTTTTAATTTTGGGTGTGGAAAATTTACCTTATTTGTCAGCAGAAAAAATTCATGGGTTTATCCGGGAAGCACTTGTAGAAGATGTCGGCCCGGGTGATTATTCGACTTTGGGTTCTATACCAAAGCACCAATATGGACAGGCCAAACTGATCATCAAAGAATCCGGAATCATCGCAGGTCTTGAACTTGCCGAAAAGATTTTCCATCAATTCGACCCGAGTCTAGTTGTGGAAATTCTATTAAAAGATGGCGACTTCGTGAATCCGGGAGATATTGGCCTGAAGGTAAAGGGTTCAGCAGCTTCCATTTTGACTACAGAAAGGCTGGTATTGAATTGCCTACAGCGCATGAGTGGAATCGCTACCAAAACCCATCAGCTTTCCCAGATGATAGCGCATACCAAAGCCCGCCTGATGGATACCAGGAAAACTACCCCAAACTTTAGAATGATCGAAAAATGGGCTGTCGTGCTGGGTGGCGGACTCAACCACCGGTTTGCCTTGTATGACATGGTGATGCTAAAAGACAACCATATTGATTTTGCAGGAGGTATTTCTAATGCGATACAAAATGTAAAACGCTATTTGGACCAAGAAGGGCTCAATCTCAAAATCGAAGTAGAAACAAGAAATCTCAAAGAAGTCGAGGAAGTCCTAGCCATAGGTGGCATTGATTTCATCATGCTGGACAATATGGACTATGATACCATGCGGAAAGCAGTGAGCATGGTTGGCGGAAAATATCCGCTGGAAGCTTCCGGTGGAATCACCGAAGAAACGCTTAAAAATGTAGCGGAATGCGGGGTTGATTATATCTCAGTCGGTGCACTGACACATCATTTGAGAAGCATGGATATCAGTTTGAAAGCATATTGAAAAAAAATCCTGAATATAAAATTCGATACTAATTGATATCGGATATTGGTGGATATTGAATCAGGTGTTTTACCTTAATAGACATTAATAGCCATTGTAAATTTATAATTACCTTAAAAAAAAATGCCCAAGAAAATGAATTCTTGGGCATTTTTAATTCTTCTTATGTAATCAAATTAGTCCTTTGAAGCAAAGTCAGGATAAGCCTGCATGCTATGCTCGTTGATATCCAGACCTTCGAGTTCTTCTCTTTCATCGACCCTGATGCCCACTGTTTTCTTTAAAGTAAAGAAAATCAGCCAGCTTGACCCAAAGCAAAACGCTCCAACAATCCCGATTCCGATTAATTGAGACATTAACTGCTGCATGCTTGCAAGATTTCCGAATAATCCAACTGCCAAAGTTCCCCAGATTCCCCCGATCAAATGCACGGAGATGGCTCCTACGGGATCGTCAATTTTTATCTTGTCAAAAAACACAACAGCAAATACTACCAGAGTACCGCCAATCAATCCAATGATCGCTGCTTCACCAACGCCCATTTGGTCGGCTCCGGCTGTGATGCCTACCAATCCTGCAAGTATCCCGTTGAGCACCATCGTGATGTCATAAGTTTTGAATTTGAGGTACGAGGCAATCAAAGCTCCAAAAGCCCCTGCGGAACCGGCGATTGCGGTAGTCACAAACACCAAAGAAACAGTCCCAGGATTTGCAGTAAGCACCGAACCACCATTAAATCCAAACCATCCAAACCACAATAAAAATACGCCTATAGTCGCCATCGGAATGCTATGCCCCGGAATGGCCTTCATGCCTGTTGGTGTATATTTTCCCAATCTTGGGCCGAGCAAAAATGCTCCTGCCAAGGCGGCCCAACCACCCACTGAATGTACAATGGTAGATCCCGCAAAATCATAAAAAGGAGTTTCCATTGTCTTCAAAAATCCTCCGCCCCACTGCCACATACCAACGATTGGATAGCAAAGACCTACATAAATGAAAGAGAATAAGATAAACACACCCAATTTCATTCGCTCAGCAACAGCACCGGAAACTATCGTCGCCGCAGTGGCTGCAAACATGGCCTGAAATATGAAATCTGTGTAAAAAGTATAACCTGCATTGTAATTACTTGAATCCCAACCTTCGGGAAGATTCAGGCCAAATCCCGCAAAACCAAAAAATTGGCCTGCAAAATCACTACCGGGGTACATCAGATTAAACCCCACAAAAGCATAGCAAAGGATCCCGATGGCGGGGGTAATGGTGTTTTTGAATAAAATGTTGACTGTATTTTTTGCTCTTGTCAGGCCGGCTTCCAGACTTGCAAAACCCAGGTGCATGATAAATACCAAAATGGTAGCTACCATCATCCAAAGGTTATTGATGGTAAATAATTCTTGAGTCATAGGTTTGATAGGTTAATTTGTTCTATTTTCTTCATTCTTTGGTCTTGATGCACTACAGTGCTTCCTCGCCCTTGTCACTGTTTCTGATCCTGTAAGCTTCGATGGCCTCATAGATAAAAATCTTCCCATCTCCCACTTCCCCTGTTTTGCCCATTTTCAGGATACAGTCTACCACTGCCGGTACCAATTCGTCTTGGGTGACAATTTCGAGTTTGGTCCTGTGTATGTAAGTGGGTTCATAAGCGACTCCCCGATAGGTCTGAAGCTTGGCATGCTCCATCCCCATTCCCTTTACTTCATAAAATGTCAGGAACTTCACACCAAGCCCGGCGACGCATTGGTGGATCTCATCGAATTTGGATGTTCTAATGATTGCTTCGATTTTTTTCATTTTTTTCAATTTTAACAGTGATTCATTGGAAAAACATTGCTAATGTAATAGAAAAATTAAGCGAAAACATAATTTGGTTATTTTTTCAGTCTATTTATTTAAAAAAAACACTTTTATGGTGTTGCAAGCATATTTTTAGAACTGTTAATTATATTTTTTCTATACTTTGATTATTTTTCAATTCTTTTTTAGACCAAAGGATGGCTATTTACTATAAAATGAAGGAATTAATGCTCTTTGGTAAATAAACTTCGCCAAATCTTTGTCCGAAACCTGAAAAACCTAACTTTGAGGCCTGAAAAAACATGAGCAATATTTTATGAGCAAAAAACCGACACTTTTAGTCCTTGCCGCCGGAATGGGCAGCAGATACGGAGGAAACAAACAGATCGATGGATTTGGACCTAATGGAGAGACTATTTTGGAATATTCAATCTATGATGCTATCCGTGCGGGATTTGGTAAGGTAGTCCTGATTGTCAGAGAGGAAATCCTTCAAACTGCCAAAGACCTACTTTTACCAAAACTGGAGGGCAAAATTGAAGTGGACTTTGTACTTCAATCAATTAAAAGTTTTGTCCCTGTGGAATTCCAAAATCCTGAAAGGGTAAAACCTTACGGAACAGCCCATGCGGTGCTTTGTGCCAAAGACGCCATCGCAGAACCATTTGCAGTAATCAATGCGGATGACTTTTATGGAAAAGAAGCTTTTGAAGTTTTGGGTAAATTTCTGGTTGAAAATGTGAGACCTGACCTGCATGCCATGGTAGGATATGCGATTCAGAATGTACTTTCTGAGCATGGCACCGTCAGTCGCGGCGTATGTTCCATGAATGAAGCCAACCAACTCATCGGCATGATCGAAAGGACTTCCATCGCCAGGGAAGGAGAAAAAATCCTTGCCAAAGGAGACGGTGAAGTGATCGAAATCAAAGAAGGAACACCCGTATCCATGAATTTTTGGGGTTTTCACCAAGATGTGTTTTCCGATATTGAAAAGATGTGGCTTGATTTCTTGCCTGCCAACAAAGAGAATCTCAAGTCTGAATTTTATATCCCGACGGTGGCCAACAACCTGATCCAATCAGGCGAAGCTGCTTTCGAAATCCTGGAAGGTGGCAAAACATGGTTTGGCGTCACCTACACCGAGGACAAACCTGTCGTGATCGATTCATTGAAAAAAATGCACGAGTCAGGAGAATATCCTGAGAAACTTTGGAAATAAAAATTTTCAAATCAAAAAAAGGGCTGCCCAGAACGATCTGGGCAGCCCTTTTTTGTTTTCTAAACGAATCACATTCCCGAAATTTCCTTCAAAACCTCAAAGGCCTCATCTCCGGGTCTAGGTGCATTGACATCAATGATCTTATTGTCCTTGCCGATGATCAGGTAGCGGGGAATACCCCAAACTTTAAAGTATTTCATTATATCTGCTTCGAATCCCTTTCCCGCAAAGAGGTGTACTCCGCCCATTTTGTTTTTGCTGAGGTAGTTTTTCCACGGTTCGGGTTGCTCATCGATAGATATATACATCAGGACAATGTCCGGATTTCCTTCCAGCTTCTTTTCGAAAAAAGGTGTCTTGGTCCGGAAAGTATTGATGCACGGTCCGCACCAAGATGCCCAAAGGTCTAGATAAATTATCTTGTCTTTGTAATCCATCAGACTGACGGACTTTCCTTCCAAATCGACAAAAGAAAAATTTTCTATAACTGCTCCTTCTTTGAGTTTTTCGATGGCAGAGAGACTTTTATTGACATCTGCCAAATAGATGGAATTGGGATAAGAATTTCTGAAACCTGCCACTTGATTTTTGCTCGATTCATAGCCTCCTGTCAGCATAAGCATGTCATTCAAGATAAAGGCTGCCTGAAATAGCTCTTTTTTTGGTTCAGCCATTCCATTGATATAAGCTTCGACTTCGGTATTTGGCATTCCAAAAGGGATCCCCATGGCAGCATGTAAGGTCATCATCATCGACCTAGACAGGTCCTCTGAAAGGTTATCAATGTCTGAATTCAGGCCGATACCTTCAAAATATTGATCCAAGAAACCCAGTTTTTGTGCGGGTTCTAGGTCCTGCACCCTATCCAGATAGAGTTCGCCTAGTTGAAGCAACATGGTATGGGAAAAAGTCTGGGCTCCGATTTTCTCCTGTTCCAAAAGCCCTTTGGAATTTTGCTCGTAAAATTGACCGATTTCGGCTTTCACTCCTTTGCAAAATTGGATGTAATCATCGGCTGATGGAGCGGCTTCAGCATCATATAGGATGGTTGAAACTTTTCCATAAAGGTCGTTTTGGACATAATTTTCCAAGCCTGACATATAGTCCAAATAAGCTTGGGTTGGGGTTTGGGCAGATGCCGTCAATTGGGCCGAAAAGGTGAAAAACAGGGTCAGAGCCCGTAAAATGAAGTTGCGAGATGGTTTCATATTTATTGTTTGGATGATTAATTCGAGGTATTAAGGGTACAATTTAGAAATCTGATTTCGATTTCTTATTACATTTGGTTGATTAAACCACATTATGTACCATTTGGATTCCAAAAAATGAAAAAACTTATCTTCTCGACCTCATCCTATTTTCAGGACATCTCATTGGCAATTTTACGGATCGGCGCAGCTTTGCTGATGTTGACACATGGTTGGCCGAAAATTGCAAATTTCAGCACCTACCTTACCAAGTTCAGCGATCCGATCGGTTTGGGTCCGGCTATTTCTCTTCAGCTTGCAATAGTTGCAGAGTTTTTCTGTGCGATCTTATTGGCATTTGGTTTTCTAACAAGACTTTCACTGATCCCCTTGATGATTACGATGTCTGTCGCGGCCTTTATCGCCCATGCGGATGATCCTTTTGGTTCTAAAGAAAAGCCCTTGCTGTTTCTCCTGATTTTCATATTCTTGTTCCTTGCAGGTCCGGGAAAATATTCTGTTGACAGTCAGATCAAAAAGTAAATTATTGATTCCACGGGGAAATTTCGCCTTCCTCGATTAGGAAAAACCTGCTTTCGGCACCAATTTCACTTAGGATCGCTTTTGACCTCTCTGGCCTTGCATCTGTGATAAAAAGCTGACCAAAGCGGTGGTCAGCCACCAACTTCATCAGCTTTTCTATTCTGTTATCATCCAACTTGTCAAAGATATCGTCCAGTAGCAGAACAGGTTTTGTCTTTTTATGAGTCAGGAAAATCTGAAACTGCGCCAGCTTGAGTGCGATTACAAATGATTTCTGCTGTCCCTGAGAACCGAATTTTTTGAGGGGATAGCCACCGATTTCAAAGACAAAATCATCTTTATGGATTCCCATGTTGGTCCGCTTCAAGATGAAATCCCTTTGGGCATTCTGGAGAAACTGATTTGAAAAATCTTCTGATAGGCAATTGGTTTCGTAAGTGATATTCACCGCCTCGTGGTTATCAGAAATGATGGCATAATATTCTTTGAGCAGAGGAATATATTCTTCCAAAAAGGCATTCCTTGCCGCTGCCAAAAATTGTGAAAGCGAGATGATCTCCCTGTCGTATGGCTCAACATGGGACTTTTCCCACCTTCCTCTATCGGCAAATTGCTTGATCAGGGCATTTCTTTGTTTGAGAAAATGCTGATACCTGACAAGTTTTTCAAGGTACTGCTTGTCCATTTGGCAAAGCATGTTGTCAAAAAATCTCCTTCTCTCTTCGCTTCCATCCTTGATCAGCATCGTATCATCAGGTGCAATCATGACCACCGGCAATAGCCCTACGTGGTCACTCATTTTATCTATTGCCTTGCCGTTTTGCAGCAACTGCTTTTTCTTTCCACTTTCAAAAATACACCTGACCTCGATTTCTTTTCCCTCAAGGTCAAAGTCTCCAAAAACCGTAAAAAATTCTTGGTCATGAAGCACATTAAGTTGGTCCACGCCGTTGATAGCCCCTTTGGTCAGACAGAGATAATGAATCGCATCCAATAGATTGGTTTTCCCGCTGCCATTGACCCCAACAAAGCAATTGATTTCGGGGGAAAACTGCACTTCCGCCTTTTGGTAATTCTTAAACTGCTTAAGGCGGATATTTTTGAGGTGCATGCTTAGAATCTGTGGGGTTTTTGACTAATTTCGCACTCGGCCTTAAAATTCAGCCTGTTTGATTATATTTGAGGCCTAATTTAGCATATTTTACGTTATACGATATGGCAAAGAAGAGTACAGCTCCCAAAGCAAAAGTGAAATATTCCGAAGAAACATATGCATTCTGGTACGAAAGCATGCTGTTGATGAGGAAGTTTGAGGAAAAAGCAGGTCAATTATACGGACAACAAAAAATCAGAGGATTTTGTCATTTATATATCGGGCAGGAAGCATGCGCTGCAGGTGCGATCACCGCATTGGACAAAGATGATAAGTGGATCACTGCATACCGTGACCATGCGCATCCACTTGGATTGGGCACTGATCCCGGAGCTGTGATGGCTGAATTGTATGGAAAAGCTACCGGCACCACAAAAGGTAAGGGTGGATCCATGCACATATTTGATAAGGAAAGAGGATTTATGGGAGGCCACGGAATCGTGGGTGCACAGGTTCCTATGGGCCTTGGAATCGGTTTTGCTGAGAAATACAGAGGGACAAAAAACCTTTGTATCTGTCATATGGGTGATGGTGCGGTAAGACAAGGTGCTGTGCACGAGGCATTGAACCTTGCCATGTTATACAAAACCCCGGTGATATTCGTTATCGAAAACAATGGTTACGCCATGGGAACTTCTGTAGAAAGAACTTCCAATGTCACTGAATTATATACTATCGGTGAAGCTTACGATATGCCTTCATTCCCTGTAGATGGGATGAATGTAGAAGCAATCCATGAAGCTGTAGCTGAAGCTGCCGACAGGGCAAGAAGAGGTGACGGACCGACATTGTTGGAATTCAGAACTTACCGATACAAGGGTCACTCCATGTCAGATCCCCAAAAATACAGAACAAGGGAGGAAGTAGAAGAATATAAGCAGAGAGATCCAATCGAGCAGGTGAAGCAAACCATTCTTGACAATAAAATATTGACAGAGGAAAAATTAGCCGAAATCGACAAAAGAGTGAAGCAACAGGTAGACGATTCCGTCAAATTTGCAGAAGAATCACCTTGGCCTGATGGTGAAAAGGCATTTGAGGATGTATATATGCAGGAGGATTATCCTTTTGTAATGGAATAAAATACGACAAGAACCAAAACCGGTCATGGGTATAAGTGAACATATTCATGACTGGTTTTTTTTATTGTTATTTGTGAATTAAGTAAAAGCCTTATATTTGCGGCGGAAAATTTTAAAGAATGGCTACGAAACAAACAAAGAAATCCCAATCTGCGCATCAGCATGAGCTTCTGGAAAATCCGGAAGAAATCAAAGGAAGATTGGAAAGAGGGGAAGCCTTTATCAGAAAGAATTCAAAAATATTTGGTGGTATACTCGTAGGTGTAATCTTATTGATCGCAGCTATTTTGTACTTGCAGATAGATACCCAAAATAAAAACACCAAAGCCCAGGCTGAAATGTTTCAGGCTGTGTATTACTTTGAGCAGGACAGCATAGAATTTGCGCTGAACGGTGACGGTTCCAACGCGGGTTTCCTAAAAATCATCGACGATTATGGAAGAACTGACGCAGCTAACCTTGCCCACTTCTATGTTGGTTCGATCTATTTGTCTCAAGGCGAATTTCAAAAGGCAGTCGATCACCTAAAACAATTCTCTGCAGATGACTTTTTTGTTCAGGCAAGAGCATTTGCCCTATTGGGAGATGCTTACATGGAGTTGGACAATACCAAAGACGCGATCGCTGCTTATAAAAGAGCCATTGACCATAAGGAAAACAAATTTTTCGCACCTCGTTACCTGAGCAAATTAGCCGTGGCTTACGAAGAAGCAGGCGACCTTGACAATGCTATCAAAGCATATGGCGAAATCGAAGACAAGTACTTTGAGTCATTTGAATATACTAACGCACGAAAACACAAAGCGCGCTTGGAAGGCCTTGCCTCTAAGTAATGCTTTGATATTTCAAAAGCATTTTGGAAGAGTAAGGCCCTGTGGTCTTACTCTTTTTTATTTATACCAAAAACCCAACTCCCATGGCAACTTCATTGAAAAGTCTAAGTCAGTATTCTGACAAAAACATCCAGGATATTTCCGGTAAAAAATTCGGCATAGTCGTTTCTGAATGGAATGAGCAAGTGACGGAATCTCTTTTCTCCGGCGCGGTAGAAACATTGTTGATGCACGGTGCCAAGAAAGAAAATATATTCAGAAAGAATGTGCCGGGTTCCTTTGAGCTGACCCTTGGGGCTCAATGGCTTGCAGAATTGGAAGAAATCGATGCCGTCATTTGCCTAGGATGTGTGATTCAGGGAGAAACAAGGCACTTTGATTTTATCTGTGATGCCGTAGCCCATGGAATTACCAATGTTGCTCTGAAGTTCAACAAACCGGTAATTTTTGGTGTTTTGACTCCGAATACCCTTCAACAGGCTTTGGATAGGTCCGGTGGGAAACACGGTAACAAAGGGGATGAAGCAGCCATCACCGCTATCAAAATGTTGGGATTTTGACCCACTTCAAAAAGAACAAACCTTTTAAACCATATCCATTATGAAAATAATGAAGTTCGGGGGAACCTCAGTGGGCAAACCCGAGAGAATGCATCAAGTAAAAGACCTGATAACCCGAGACAACAACAAAAAAATTGTCGTCCTTTCGGCACTTTCAGGGACAACCAATGCCCTCGTGGCTATAGGCGAAGCTTTGGCAGATGCCAACAAAGACTTGGCTAAAGAAAAAATCGAAGCGCTACACCAGCACTACCTTACCTTCTACAAGCAACTGCTCAAATCCGATGCTGCGCAAAAAAAGGCCGAAAAAATCATCAAAGAACACTTTGAGTTTTTGAATATCATCTTGAAAATCTCCTTCAACGAAGCCATCAACAGGGATATTTTGGCACAGGGAGAGCTCCTGTCCACCAAGCTGTTTTTTACACTCTTGCAGGAATTAGGGATCGGAGCGGTATTCTTGCCGGCTTTGGATTTCATGAGTATCGACGAAAACCATGAACCGGAACTGAAGAAAATCTCCGAAAAACTCAAAGCCATTCTCGCAAACTATCCCCAAGACAGGATTTTTGTGACACAAGGTTATATCTGTAAAAACCACAGAAATGAAGTCGATAACCTCAAAAGAGGAGGTTCTGATTATTCGGCATCCCTGATCGGGGCAGCCATCAATTCTGAAGTGATTGAAATCTGGACTGACATCGATGGCATGCACAACAATGACCCGAGGATCGTGGACAAAACCCGTCCCATCGCCCAACTTTCATTTGACGAAGCAGCGGAATTGGCCTATTTCGGAGCCAAAATTCTCCATCCAGCTTCCATTTGGCCGGCACAGCAATATAACATCCCCGTCAAATTACTGAATACCATGGAACCGGATGCACCCGGAACAACTATCACCGCCAAAGAACAGGGCTCGGGAGTGAAAGCCCTGGCAGCCAAAGACGGCATCACTGCCATCAAAATAAAATCAAGCAGGATGCTGTTGGCTTATGGGTTTTTGAGAAAGGTGTTCGAGGTATTTGAAAAGTATAAAACATCCATCGACATGATCACTACTTCAGAAGTGGCTGTTTCGGTGACTATTGATGACCTTTCCCATTTGGCAGAAATCATCAAAGAACTTGAAATTTACGGAACCGTGGAGGTGGACAGCAATCAGACGATAGTTTCGATAGTGGGAAATATGATTGCCGAATCCAAAGGAACCATGGCCAAAATCATGAATTGCCTGAAGGATTATCCGATCAGAATGGTTTCTTATGGTGGAAGCCGCCACAACGTGTCTCTCTTATTGGATGCAAAATATAAAAATGAGGCCCTGAAAAGCCTGAATGAAGGCTTGTTTGAGTGGTAAGCAAAAGCTCGATTTAGACGAACCCACCCAATGATCGGGTGGGTTTTTTCATTTTACAGTTTTGACATATTATTTGTTGCTTTTTTTCTTTCAGCCGGCAAGTGGCCAATATTCCAAAATCTGATTAAAAGGGAGGGCCATTACGTAAAGTACGTTACGCACTTTACGTCACGTACTTTATGTAATGGATTTCAGATTTTCAATGCCTAATAATTACAATCTCCCTTAGCATTACTTAGCCATTTTCCCCAAATTCGGGCATGAAAAAACCTTTCTTCCTATTGGTGGCATTTTGCCTTGGCTTTTCAGCTATTGCCCAAAAAAAATATCAGACCCAATTTGAATCCAGCGGCGGAAAGGAAACTCCAACTTACCATGATGTGATCGCATATTTTCAGATTCTGGCTGATGATTTTAAGGAAGTAAGAATTGTGGAGATGGGCATGACAGATGCCGGACTTCCCCTGCATGTGGTCCTATTTGACCGAAAAGGCGCTTTTGATCCCAAAGAATGGCATGATACCAACCGGCTCGTACTCTTCATCAACAATGCCATCCATCCTGGGGAACCCGATGGCATAGACGCCTCGATGATGTTTTTGAGGGATGTTTTGCTCAAAAAAATCGAGGTTCCAGAAAACCTCGCCATGGCCATCATCCCGGTATATAATATCGGTGGTCACCTGAACAGAGGCTCATTTAGCCGCGTCAACCAAAACGGTCCAGAGGAATTTGGCTTCCGTGGAAATGCAAGAAACTTTGACCTTAACAGGGATTTTATAAAAGCAGATACCAAAAATGCCAAGTCATTCCAGCAGATTTTCAATTGGCTGAGGCCGCAGGTATTTATCGATACGCACGTCAGCAACGGTGCCGATTACCAGCATGTGATGACTTTGATCTCCACCCAACACAACAGACTTGGTGGCAAATTGGGTACCTATCTGGATCAAGAAATGAATCCAATGCTGTATGAAAAGATGAAAGCCAAAGAATTCCCGATGGTTCCCTATGTCAATGCCTATGGATCAAAACCCGAAGACGGTTGGAACCAATTCAAGGACAGCGGCAGGTATAGCAGCGGCTATGCGGCGCTTTTCAGTACGCTGAGTTTCATGCCGGAGACCCACATGCTGAAGCCCTGTGACCAAAGGGTGAAATCCACCTATGCGCTGTTTGAAACCTTTATTGAAGTCTTCCAAAAAGATGGTGATAAAATCGTTGAAATGGCAAAGGCAGACCGGATGGCAAGAAAAACCCAAAAAGAATTTGCCTTAAACCACGTGTTGGACAAAAATCAACATTCACTGATTGAGTTTAACGGCTATGAATCGGGTCAAAAACCTTCAGAAATCTCAGGGCTTCCCAGGCTATATTATGACCGGACGAAGCCCTTTTCCAAAGAAGTAAAATTCTTTGATACTTATTCCGATGGCTTGGTCATCGAAAAACCAAAAGCCTATATCATTCCTCAAGCTTGGTATCCGGTGATTGAAAACCTCCAGAGAAACGGAATCAGAACCGAACAACTGAAAACCGATACAACGATGCAAGTCACCGTTTACCATATCAAAGATTTCCAAACCAGGCAGCGTCCTTTCGAAGGACATTACCTGCATACCGGGATACAGGTTGAAAAATCCCAGTCTGCATTGACTTTCAGAAAAGGAGATTACATGATTGAAATGAATCAGGAAACCAACCGCTATATCATGGAAGTGTTGGAACCGCAGGGAGAGGACAGCTTTTTTGCATGGAATTTCTTTGATACCATTCTTCAGGCCAAAGAAGGTTTTTCAGCCTATGTCTTTGAAGACTTGGCTGCTGAATTCCTGAAGCAAAACCCCGAACTCAAAAAGCAGCTGGAGGAGGAAAAAGCAAAAGATGAGGAATTGGCCAAGAATGCAGGTGCACAGTTGAGATGGGTTCATGAACGCTCTCCATGGAAAGAGAAAGAACATAACCGCTATCCAGTCTTTAGGGTCGAAAATTGAATCTACTCTCCCTTAAAATTCACCCAAAGTCATTTCAAAATGTCCCTGAGATTCCCTTTACCTTTAAAAATCAAAAATGTCTCAAGAACCCAAACCGAACTTCCTGACCAGGCTTCAGACCAAATGGAAACTGAATAGCCTGCTACAGGTTGTCTTGATTCTCATCGTCTTTGCGCTGACAGGCTTCACGATTTTATTTATCAAAAAACCGATTTTTGACTTTTTGGGAGTTAGTATGGAAAGGGGCGGGTTTTGGAAAACCGTCCTCTACCTGCTCTTGGTATTGCCTCTTTACCAGATTATTCTCCTGATGTGGGGATTTGTATTTGGTCAGTTTTCCTTCTTTTGGGAAAAGGAGAAACAGTTTTTTAGGAGGATATTCGGGAGGAAATAGCTTCTTAAATTAATTGGCCTAATTTCGAGAAATTGATATTAATGGATATTAGATACTAATTGATATTGTACTTAATCCAACTTTTTATAGATGGGTACGCCTTCTTGACGCTGAACATTTAGGACTTGGAGTGAAGTTCATTTCCCGTGGCCATGGACTATCGACCGTGGACCGTGGACCACTTATTTTTTCAAGCTTTTCAAATACTCCATACTTTGGGGAACTTGAATATAGTACACCGGACTTTCATCCTCAATGTAGTAATGCTTCACTTTTGCTTTTTTGGCAGCAACCAAAATGGCCGGAATATCCAATTGTCCGGTACCAAGAGCAACATCATTTTCTACAGGTGTTCCTCCGGACATGTTTCCTTCCACTCCTTTTCGCAAGTCTTTCAAATGCATCAAAGCAAACCTTTCTCCGTATTTTTCGAGATAAACCACAGGATCTTCTCCGGGAAAAAACGTCCACAAAATGTCCATTTCATAACTCACATACTTGGGGTCAGTTTTCTGAATCATCAGGTCAAATAGTGTCCCGTCCCCATGTGGATGAAACTCATAGCCATGGTTATGGTAGCAAAAAGTAAGGTCATACTTTTCTTTCAACACTTTCCCAACTGCATTGAAATCTGCAATAGCTTTTTCTGCAGCCACCAAATCAAATGGAGCAGTGTGGGGAATCCATGCAATCCTGACATACTTTGCTCCAAGGGTCTTGGCATTTTCCCCTACCTGATCGGTTTTTTCCATCAGATCGGCATAACTCACCCCAAAAGACGAACAGTACATATTCCTCTCATCCAACATTGTCCGCAAGTCCGCTGCCGTCTTTCCAAACAGATTGGAAAACTCCATGTCCTTGATGCCCATAGCCTGCAAAGTGTCCAAAGTGGACGCTACATCCTTTTGAAAGCTGTGCCGGTAAGTGTAAGAAACCATCCCGGGTGTGTCAGGAAACAGTGCTTTTTTGGATTGGGCTTCGATGTTTTCTACCAAAAGCAGGCTTATTATCAATGTGGCAAATAAGAACTTGTTCATTTTTTGATCTTTTTTGGTTAGTGGTACTTATGTGATTAATCATGAGATAATCTCCTCCCGCAGATATCGCAGACAGCCGCAGAATTTCCTACTTATAGAGATTACTTTAGGAATTTATCTGCGAAAATCTGCGCAGTCTGCGGGATTTAAACATTAGTCTAAAGATACCTTTTTTTGAAAGCTTCCATCATCCATGCATTTACTTCCCATTGATTGACGAGGGGTTCACCGGTCTGGGGATGCAGGACCATGTAAGGCGGTGCTCCAAACTCCGGTGTCACCGTGAAGGTTTTTTTACCTTCTTTAGCAGCCTTTTCAATTACCTGATCCCACCACATAAAGTGCCTCTCCAAAGCGGGTTTCCATTCAGGAACTCTTGGATCAGGAACCTGCGGCCCTTCTGTATACCCAACCCTCGCATGAAGGTGAGCTGTCGACCTTATGGCCGTCTGAACAGCCTCCTCTTGGTCTTCCAAAAAGGATTCCGCAGTCACACACCAATGGGAAATGTCCAAGGCGATTTTCAGTTCAGGAAGGCGGTCAAGGTAACCTTTGGTAATATGGGCAGCAAAACTCCATTTGCCCCGATGGGTTTCATGAAGGACAGGGATTCCTGTTTCAATTGAAATTTGGGATGCCAATTCAAATAAGGCTTTGTTTTGATCAAAGGAATAGTAGTCCTTGCCGGTTTGGGAATTGATAAATAGGGGATTGGTCGCAGCCAAATTTCTGAGTCTTCTTTCAAAATTTTTGCTGTGGACCAAAAAATCAGCATCGACAGTTTCCCAATGTTGGGCTATCAACTTTAAACCATAAGAATTAATCAGATTTGCCTTTTGATCTCTTTCCTTTTCATCCAAAGGAAAACTCATTTCCACACCGTCATACCCTGCCTCTAAAACACGGTTTAAAAAATCTTCAAAATGGATGGCTTCGGAGCCCCAAAGCGGGCAAAAGTATGCTATTTTCATATTGATGAAATTGGAATCAAGAGGACTTTACATCTTTTTCCCAACCTGTTTCTTTTAGCGCGGGATCATTTTCCTTTTTGAGAAAATCGGCAGAGGAAAGTGAGTCTGCCTCCCATTCCAAAATGGCTTCATCCGGAACCATGTCTACAGGAGTTTTCCAAGAAGTGGATGTTTCATTGTAGGCTAGGTTGGATTGGGAATTGTAACAGGCAATGATGGACCAACGGGGTTTGTCAGAAAGATTGGCTTCTGACCTGTGCAGCAAATTACTGTGAAAAAACAAGGCATCTCCCGGATCGATTTCACAATACACCAATTCCATTGTTTTGAGGGCATTTTCGACCATGACCATGTCCGCGCCGACCTGTTCCCCCGAAAACCCGTGATTAACCCTTCCCAATTTGTGGGAACCTTTTATTACCTGAAGGCAGCCATTTTCCTTGTTGGCTTCCGTCAATGCCACCATGACGCTAAGGAGTTGGTCGGGAAACACAAACTGGTTCTTGTACCAATACCCATAGTCTTGATGCCATTCCCAAGCTCCGCCGACACGTGGTTCTTTTTGCATGAGTTTGGAATGAAAGTGACAGACAGGTGCATCACTGTCCAACAATTTAGCCACTGACCTCACCATTTTTTCACTCCTTGTCAGGTATCCAAAAACATCATTCCCGGGCTTAAACCAAAGTGAAAGTCTTGTTTTCTTCCCTGAAAGGTCATTGAGGTCCAATGCGTTTTTTCTCATGGCATCGTCTTCGATGGCTGTCCTGTACATTTTTTCTGTCTCTTCTTTAGAACAGAATCCTTTGACCAGGACGTAACCGTCCCGGTGAAAATCAGCTACTTGGGCGGGAGTCAAGGTAGAGGCGCTCATGGGTTTGAAATTTGGTTTTTTATAAAAATACACAACTTGTAATTGGACTGCCAGCCTATTTTCAAAATAAATATTTCAACAGTCAGGTTCTCTCCCTGAAAATCTGATCTTTTATCTTCGGTCTATGGGCATATTGTTTAGATTTGCAGGTTAGGAATTCAGAATTAAAAGTATCCATGGCAAAAAAGAGAGGCAATGCCCTTGAAGAGCACGAAAAGCGCAAGTTGACCAAACAGAATCTGAGTAAGCTTGGGGGGATTTTTAGGTTTATCTTACCTTACAAATTGAATTTTTTCCTGGGGATGCTTTTCCTCATATTTTCAAGTTTGACACTCTTGACTTTTCCCTATGTGGCGGGAAAACTCATCGATACAGCTTCAGGGAAAACATGGTTGGTAGATGACATCAACGGAATCGCTTTTATCCTGTTAGGAATATTATTGGTTCAAAGTATTTTCTCCTTTTTCAGGGTCTGGCTTTTTGCCAAAGTATCCGAGCGAAGTATGCGGGACATCAGGATTTCATTGTACAGCCAATTGGTGCAGTTGCCGATGACCTTTTTTGACAAAAGGAGAACCGGAGAATTGATCAGCAGGATCACGGCAGATGTCAGCATGTTGCAGGATACTTTCTCTACAACCTTGGCTGAACTGCTAAGACAGATTATCACTTTGGTAGCTGGGGTGATTTTCCTGATGATGACCACCCCCAAATTGACACTTTTTATGTTGGCGACATTCCCGGTTTTGGTGATCATTGCGATGGTCTTTGGGAAGTTTATCCGCAAACTCTCCAAAGAAACCCAAGATGAACTTGCTGCTGCCAATGTGATTGTGGAAGAGACATTGCAGTCCATCATGACTGTCAAATCATTTGCTGGTGAAGAATACGAATCCAACAGGTATAGAAAAGGATTGAATAAAGTCGTGGCGGTAGCACTGAAAGCCGCAGGATTCAGAGGCGCTTTTATCTCATTTATCATTTTTGCTTTGTTTGGCGGCATCGTAGCGGTGATGTGGTACGGCGCGACATTAGTCGCTTCCGGAGACATGAGCGTGGGAGATTTGGTTTCATTTGTACTCTATACCACATTTATCGGCGGGTCGATTGCGGGCTTGGGAGACATTTATGGCCAACTCCAAAAAGCCATAGGATCGTCTGAGCGGGTTTTGGAAATCTTGGGCGAATCACCGGAAGTTTCCACAGCAGATTTCCAAAAAGTCCCGATGGAAGGAAAAGTAAGCTTCCGAGGTGTGCGGTTTTCTTATCCTACCCGTCCCGAAATGGAAGTGCTCAAAAGCATAGACTTTGAAATTCCTGCCGGCGAAAAAGTCGCTTTGGCAGGTCAAAGCGGAGCCGGCAAGTCTACCATTATCCAGCTTTTGTTGAAGTTTTACCCGATAGACAAAGGTCAGATTTTGATTGATGGCAAATCTATCGACACCTGGAATCTGAAGCAACTCCGATCCAATATCGGAATCGTCCCTCAAGAGGTCCTATTATTTGGTGGAAGCATCAAAGAAAATATAGCTTACGCCAAGCCCGATGCTTCAGAGGAAGAAATCATCGAAGCCGCCAAAAAAGCAAATGCCTGGCAGTTTATAAGCAAATTTCCGGAAGGAATGGAAACCAAAGTAGGTGAGCGAGGGATCAAACTTTCCGGTGGACAGCGTCAGCGTGTGGCTATTGCCCGGGCCATCCTGAAAGATCCTGCGATTTTGATTTTGGATGAAGCGACGTCCTCTTTGGATGCTGAATCTGAGGCATTGGTACAAGAGGCATTGGATGAACTGATGAAAAACAGGACGACCATTATCATCGCCCACCGCTTATCCACGATCCGCAAGGTGGACAGGATTTATGTGCTCAAAGAAGGGGAGATTGTCGAGGAAGGAACACACGAACAATTGGCTTTGCAGGAAGATGGGTTTTATGCCAATCTGGTAAGGTTGCAGTTTGCGGAGTAGAAAGGTGTAAGAATCTTTTCCAAAGTTTGAAACTTTGGAAGAGTATTTAACTCTCCAAAACCTTAATCCTTATACAAAACCAATACATCAATTTCCCGAGATTCTTTTTTGATTGCCAAGCCTAAACTTTTTAAGGCATCGATAAGACTTTGGGGATTTTCCTGTTCAAAATTCAGGTCAAAGAAATAGGTGCCATTGAGATTGGTTTCGTTTATTACAGGTAAACCCAAAATATCAAAATCCTCAAGATATTCGGCCAAATCATTCATAGATGCTCCCTCACTTTGAAATGTACCGCTTCGTCCACTGTAGTAGCTATAATCTTTTGATTCTGTCAGGTTTGGCTGTCCTTTTGAATACAAAACGAATACCTCGGTAGCCCTTTTTTCAAGTTTTCCTTTTATCTCAAACCATTCAGTAAGCCCTTTTGCAAAATATTCATGAAGGTAAGGTTCACTTCCTTTCGACACAATCACGTCCACGCTGTATAGGTTTCCGGGTTTATAGGCTACCAATTCTTTATCAATTAAATGCTCTAACCTCATGGAGCTTTTTTGAAATGCCATCCTATAAAGTCCTTCTATTGAGAAATTATGGGCTGTTATTCTTCTATTTGCAAATGTTCCTTGATTTGGAACTTTGGAAAAAGTGGGAACACCTTCGAATTCCTTTTGGATCACAAAATATTGATCTACATCCTCGTCCACTTCAAAAAAATCATGGCTGGGATCAAAACCTACCTGCTCCTGTTTTAATGGCATAATAGGTTTTTCTCCATCCAATAAGTCCCGGATTGTTTTTTCGGTGATTTGATCCGGTGAGGTAATGGCTATCACTTCGCCGTACTTATCAATCAAAACTGTGTGCGGGATAATCCTGTGTGGGAAATATTTCTGCAGATTCTTCTCTTTATCTGATACAAAGGAAAAACCGAAAGGCCTGTTCACCATAAATTTTTTAATTCTTTCCGGACTTTCATCACTGACAGCGAGCACCAGAATTTCAGAAGTAAAAGTCTTTTGGAGACTTTCCAAATGCGGCATTCCCGCAATACAAGGTCCGCACCATGTTGCCCAAAAGTCGATTAGAATGATTTTTCCGGTTTGATTTTCAAATTTCTTAACCTCATCCGTCTTAAGATCTAGTACTTCAAATGCAGGGATTTTTTCTCCTAAACCTACCACTTGGGACATGGAAAAGTGACTAAAAAGCGAAAAAGCAAGGATCAGGCAAACAAATTTCACTCTCGGGTATGGGTTCATAAATGGGTCTTTGGTAAACATTAACGGGTAGGTATTTAAAAAAGATATGAGCAACTCTTGACTTAAAATTTGGAGACAGGATTAAAACCAAAATTTAGTGATTTAAAAGTTTTTGACCTAAACGTTTTTTTTTGATTATTTTTTCCAACCTTTAAACGAAGTATTAAATATCCGCAAGAGATGAAAAAATCTGCCTATCTCATATTGTTTATTATTCCCCTTTTGTTTTCCTGTATCGACAAAAGCGTCCCTGACTTCAGCGAATGTACAGCTTCAGGTTCTTTGGAAAAATCGGTCCTTGAAACAGAAGTATTGGGAACTTGGGAATGGCAGTTTACAGTCTGTTGTCCTGAATCAAGGGAAGGAATGAAAAAAGATTCCAATATGTATTCAGGCACCAAAATCACCTTTTACGATGATGGTACAGGCAAGAAGGAAGACAAATCCGGAATAGCGGATTTTTCTTGGACGCTAAAAACAGTAGATTTCAACTATTATGGGTTTGATACTGACCCGGCGATATTTTTGATTTCAGGGAGATTATTTATCTGCAATGACCAATTGTTTGCCAATGACAGCTATCGTGACGGGGCTGACAAGTACTTCAGGAAAATCAATGGAACTGAGATTAAACCCAAATAAAATCTTTTCCAAAGTTTGAAACTTTGGAAGAGTTATTCTTCAAAATCAAACCGTCACCCCATAGAGTTCTTTCAGCTTCTCCACAGTATAATCGATCTCTTCTTTGGTAGTGAACCTGCTGAAGGAAAACCTCACGGATTCTCTTTCGGGATCGTGGTTGATTGCCCGGAGTACATGCGAACCGACAGTAGCACCGCTGCTGCAGGCCGATCCGCCGGAAGCCGATATCCCATGTAAGTCAAGGTTGAAAAGCAACATGCCCCTGTTTTCTTCAGAAGGAGGCAGACTCACATTCAATACCGTGTAGAGACTTTTCTCAAAATCCGCTGAAAGCCCATTGAATCCGACTTCAGGAAGATGGTATTGGAGTGATTCAATAAAATGTTTTTTCAATCCTTCTATATGGGCGCGATGTCCTGCCATATCTTCATAGGCAAGTTCCAAGGCTTTGGCGATGCCTACGATGCCGATGACATTTTCGGTACCTCCACGCATATTCCTTTCCTGGGCACCGCCGTGGATGAAGGGATGGATTTTTTTATCCTTTCTCACATATAAAAAACCTGAACCTTTTGGTCCGTGGAATTTGTGCCCACCGGACACGATGGCATCTACAGGAAGATTTTTGAGATCATGGACAAAATGTCCCATGGTCTGCACGGTGTCCGAATGGAAGAAAGCCCCGTATTCTTTTGTCATACCACCGATGGCAGCCAAGTCATTGATATTTCCGATTTCATTGTTGGCATGCATCAGGGAAACCAACGAATTGGGATTCGCCTGAAGCAATTCCCTGAGTTGGTCAAGGTTGATTTCTCCTTTATTATTGACATCCAAAAGGCTGAGTTTTACCTTTCCTTTTTTGGCACAATCCTCCAAAGTATGCAAGACGGCATGATGCTCTATCGGGGAAGTGATGGCATGCTTGATCCCGTGAGTTTCTATGCCGCAGACGAGTGCAGTATTGTCAGCTTCTGTACCGCCTGAAGTAAAAAATATTTCAGTAGGAGAGGAATTGAGCAATTCCGCCACTTTCTTTCTTGCCTTTTCGATCGCAGACCGGACTTCCCTTCCATGGCTGTGTACGGATGAAGGATTGCCGTAATGCTGTCTCATAAAAGGAAGCATGGCCTCGATCACGCGGTCGTCCATGGCAGTGGTGGCGGCATTGTCTAAATAAACTCTCATTTTCTTCTATTTGGGCTGGGTATTGCGTATTTATTTGAAATCGTAGCCAATGGGGAAGGATTAGCGGTTCAGTGGATTGTGGACTGTCGTCCGTGGACGAGTATCTTTTAGCCAATGTTGTGTCTCCACAAACATTAATTAACTCAATAACCTATCATTTTGTATTCGTCACCACTTCTTTGATATCAAGAATAATTTTATTCGCCAAGTGGTCAGCAGTGGCTTGACTTTCGGATTCAGAATAAATCCTGATAATGGGTTCTGTATTTGATTTTCTCAAATGCACCCATTCCTTGTCAAACTCTATTTTGACACCGTCAATGTCATTGATCGGCTGCTTTTTATATTTCTTTTTGACTTCCTCTAGGATCTTGTCCACGTTGATTTCTGGAGTCAGTTCGATTTTGTTTTTAGAAATATGGTAATTCGGATAGCTCGCTCTCAGTCTGGAGATTGTCTTGCCAAACTTGGCCAGATGCGTCAAAAACAAACCAATTCCCACCAATGCATCACGTCCATAATGGGATTCCGGATAGATGACCCCGCCGTTGCCTTCCCCACCGATGATCGCATTTGTCTCCTTCATTTTGTTGACGACGTTGACTTCGCCAACAGCCGCTGCGTGGTAGTGTCCACCTCTTTTTTCGGTGACATCTCTCAATGCCCGTGTAGAACTCAGGTTGGAAACGGTATTGCCGGGAGTCTGCGAAAGCACGTAATCTGCCACAGCCACCAAGGTATATTCCTCCCCAAAAGGACTCCCGTCTTCATTCATAAAGCAAAGTCTGTCGACATCAGGATCGACGACGATGCCCAGGTCATATTTGCCTTTTTTAAGCTTATCGGCAATGTCCCTGAGATTTTCAGGAAGAGGTTCGGGATTATGGGGAAAATGTCCGTCAGGAGTACAATACATTTCCTCGATATCCTCCACGCCAAGTGCCCTCAGCAATTTTGGCAAGGCAATGCCTCCTGTGGAATTCACACAATCAATGACTACTTTAAATTTTTTGGCAGCAATGGCCTCTTTGTCTACAAGCTTGAGACCAAGAACATGCTGTACATGTCGGTCGATGTAATCGTCGATTTGGATATATTTTCCAATTTTTTTGACTTCCGCAAAGGAGAAATTTCCCTTCTCTGCATTATCCAAAATGGATTTTCCTTCCAGGTCTGAAATGAATTCCCCTTTGTCATTTAGCAGTTTCAAGGCATTCCATTGAATAGGATTATGGCTTGCGGTAAGGATGATTCCTCCACCTGCTTTTTCCAAAGGAACAGCCAATTCGACTGTCGGAGTAGTGCTCAGACCAAGGTCGATCACATCAATTCCCAAACCCTGAAGCGTTGCTGCAACAAGTTTGGAGACCATTTCACCTGAGATCCTTGCATCCCTGCCGATGACCACTTTTGGATTTTTTGTTTGGCTGATCACCCAACTGCCATAGGCGGAAGTAAATTTGACAACATCCAAAGGAGTCAATCCTTCACCGGGTTTGCCTCCGATGGTACCTCTAATACCGGAAATAGATTTGATTAACGCCACATTGAAGAGTTTTAAGTGCTAATTGAAAAATCCCGGTAAATCCGGGAGATGAAAAATTTTTATTTGAATTTGGCTAGAACTTTATCCGTTTCATTGTCTGGATTAGCACATGAACTGTTTGCGTCAACAACTTTGCCACAATAACTGCAAGTACCACCGTCCTTATTTAAGAATGGACTTTGTGAAGCACAGGTCCCTTTAAACTCGCCATTTTTGAGGAAAATAAGCCTAACAGACATCAAAACGAAGAACAATGCCAAGAATCCCAAAGTCAAATACAAGGTTGCCATATCAATATAATTTGCGCAAATTTACGTAATACTTTGAAAACGTCCTCACTTTCCGATTAGTTTCCCGAATATGTCTGATTTATCTTTAAGAAAAACCCAACTACAATCTTTTGATAGACTATTGACCATCATGGATGAGCTCCGTGAGCAGTGTCCGTGGGATAGAAAACAGACCCTTGAGAGCCTCAGACACCTCACTATCGAAGAAACTTTTGAGTTGTCAGACGCTATTCTTGAAAACAACCTAGAAGAAATCAAAAAGGAGTTGGGGGATATTCTCCTACATATTGTTTTTTATTCCAAAATCGGTGCCGAAAAAGAAGCCTTCGATATCGGAACAGTCATTGACAGCCTTTGTGAAAAGCTGATCCGGCGACATCCCCACATCTATGGAGATACCGTGGCCAAAGATGAGGAAACCGTCAAACAAAACTGGGAGAAAATCAAACTCAGTGAGAAAGGAAATACGTCCGTTCTTGGTGGTGTGCCGAAGTCTTTACCGGCTTTGATCAAGGCCATGCGGATCCAGGAAAAGGCACGCGGAGTTGGATTTGATTGGGAAGAAAAGCATCAGGTATGGGAAAAAGTGGAAGAGGAAATGCAGGAATTCAAGGAAGAATTTAACACCTTGGAGGGACAGGAAATTGATAAAACGAAGGCAACCGGGGAGTTTGGAGATTTACTTTTTTCTTTGATCAATTACGCAAGGTTTATCGATATCAATCCTGAGGAAGCATTGGAACGGACCAACCTCAAGTTTATCAAACGCTTCCAATACCTCGAAAATGCCGCAAAATCAGCCGGAAGAAAAATAGAGGACATGAGCCTGGCAGAAATGGATGTGTATTGGGAAGAAGCAAAAAAAATCTAGACTGGGATCAAGGAGCTGTTTCTCAAACTTTCTTTTTGTCAAAAAATCCCAAAATCGAATCCCGATTTTGAGCTATTTATTGAAAACAAAACTGCAATGAAAGCCAAATTTTTCTCCGACAGGATCGCCCAATTGGATCCAAAAAAGGACCACAGGGAAATCGCGTTTTTATTAACCTGTCACTGTTTTCCCTGGGATATGGAAAGGGCTTTGGAATTTGCTCTTTTCAGGACTTTTGCAGTTCCCTCCATTTCCAAAATCCTTGTTGGAACAGGCGAGTTTACTTCCCGGACAAGGAAGCGCTATGACGACACCGAACTGATCCTCTATGAAATTCTCGAACACGGAATGGACAGCCTACGTGGCGGGAAGGCCATAGACCGCATGAATGACATGCATGGGAGGTTTAAAATACCGAACGAAGATTTTTTATATGTCTTGTCGACTTTCATCTTTGAACCCATCAGGTGGATGGACAGATTTGGTTGGAGACCGTTTACTGAATTAGAAAAAGAGGCAATTTTAACCAATTACACTTTGCTTGGCCAAAAAATGCATATCACCGGGATACCCGAAACATTGGAAGCTTTTGAAGCTTTTAACCTGGAATATGAAAAAGTACATTTCCGCTTTGACCGCCACAACCAAATAATTGGCAATAAAACCATTGAATTGTTACTTGGATTTTATGTTCCAAAGTTTCTTTTCCCGCTTGGAAAACCACTTTTATATTCTCTCATGGACCGACCTTTACAAAATGCCATGGGATTTAAAAGTCCACCAAAAATTATTTCAGCATTGATGAGTTCACTTTTAAAAACCAGAGCTTGGTTTATTAAATTTTTGCCGGAAAGAAAAAATCCCAAGTTAGGGACCAAACGAAAAAGAGCCACTTACCCAAATGGATACCAAATCGAATCTCTCGGGACGTTTCCTCCACGCCAAAACCATTCAACCTGAAGGTCTTTTCAAAATGGAAATAGATAACCTTTTCCCAAAAAAATTAATTAGTAGTATATTGACCTATCAGACCAAAAAAATCAGAAGTTGAAAAAGGGTGTCCAAAAGGATTATTTTAAAGAAAGGATAAAGGGTGTAGCCGATAATTTATCCCATTTTGTCAAGGATCAAAACCTGGAGGCCCTCCACCAAATGCGCGTAGAGTCCAAAAAGGCGCATTCCTTGTTAAAGCTTCAGGTATTTTCTGATCCTGACAACAAAACCATCAAGTATTTTACACCCATAAGAAAAATATTTAGGCAGGCAGGTTTGATTAGAGAAGCACAATTAAACCTTGAAAACTTGGATTCCATCCAAATTCAGGATGAAAAAATGCGGCACCTTCTTCAAATCACTGTGGAGAAAGAAACCAAAACTTTCCTTTTCAAAGCCAGGCATTTTGGAGACCATCTAAAAAAAAGCGTGGAAAAAACCCTGAAAAAGGTGGAAACTATGCCGGATAAAGCGATATCGGATTTTTTCAGAAATCATTTGCAGCTAGCAAGTAAAAACCTCAAAAGAAAGCTTTTTATCAGTCACCTGCATGAAAGTCGAAAATCTCTAAAGGTTTTGATTCATCTTCATGAATTATCACCAAACTACCAAACCGGAGAATTGCAGCTTAATTGGCCCTACCTTGATCTTCTTCAGGACAAAATCGGAAAATGGCACGACATGCACCGGACAGAATTATGGATGAAAAAGAGCAAGGCAAATAAAAGCAGCCTCAAAGTTATCCATGCCAAGCTCCAAGAACAATTGGCCGAAATCAGGGAACTGAAAAAGGATTTTGAAATAAAAACTTTGGGTTTAAATGGGAACGGGGCTTAGTCAGGAATGAATTTCTTCCTGTTCCGTGTTAATCCTTACTTTTGTCAAAAAACAACAATGTCCAAAATCAACCTTCCCAAAGCATTCGAGTCCCAAATGAAATCCTATCTGGGCGAAAATGAATTCACGGAATTTGCCAAGGCATTGGAAAAAGAACCAAGGGTATCCGTTCGGATCAACAGACATAAAACCCAAACCCAACCCGAAAACAGCATCCAGGTTCCATGGAATGAGGATGGGTATTTTTTAGAAGAAAGGCCTTCCTTTACGCTAGATCCACTTTTTCACGCAGGATGTTATTATGTCCAAGAAGCTTCTTCAATGTTTATCCAACATATACTGAAAAGTATCGAGGCTCCTCAAGACGGCATTTATCTTGATCTTGCCGCGGCTCCCGGAGGCAAGTCTACTTTGTTGAGTAGCTATTTGGGAAACAATGGTTTTTTGGTAGCCAATGAAGTCATCAAATCGCGGGCAAGTATTCTCAAAGAAAACATCATCAAATGGGGGATCGGAAATACCCTGGTCACTCAAAATGATCCTGAGCATTTTGGGGATTTGGCCGGTTTTTTTGATTTGGTATTGGTGGATGCTCCCTGTTCGGGCGAAGGGATGTTTCGCAAAGATCCGGACGCCATGTCGGAATGGTCTGCAGATCACGTGGCACTTTGTGCAGCAAGACAGGAAAGAATCATGGACCATGCCGGCTCTTTTGTCAAAGGTGGCGGCTACCTGATTTACAGCACCTGTACTTTCAACGAAAAGGAAAATGAAGAAATGATCAGGTTTATCGTAACAGAATACGATTATGAACCTGTCAGAATTCCTTTGGATAGTGCTTGGGGAATTGTGGAGTCGGAAGTTGATATTGATGGAAACAGTTTTTTTGGGTACCGATTTTTCCCACACCGTGTGGAAGGAGAGGGATTTTTTATAACTGTCCTCAAAAGACCCGAAAACTCTTTGGTACACGAACCAAAAAGAACCAAAGATTTCAAGCATCCTTACATCAAACCGGTCGGAAAACAAGAAGCGGAAAACCTGATGGTTCAGTTGGGGTTACCGGATTACAGTTGTTTTTACAATCTTCAGGATAGTTTTTTTTGGGTTAACAAAGATTTTCAGCAGCATTTTGAATACCTGTGCAGGTTTTTGAATATCCGGTATTTTGGAGTAGAACTTGGCAAAATCAACAAGCAGCAATTCATTCCCAACCATGAATTAGCCGTAAGTATATTGCCAAAATCAGGGTTTTTGACTTATGACCTTGACTTGAAGGAGGCTTTGGATTTTTTGAGAAAAGAGGATATTCCTTTAAAGGATTTACCGGATGGTTGGGTTTTGGTAAAGTATAAAAACATGCCTTTGGGATGGCTGAAAAACCTTGGCAACCGAACCAACAATTACTATCCAAAAGATTGGCGGATCAGGATGAAGTAATTTATCAAGACAGCCCTCCTTTTATTTTATTGGGATTTTGGCTGGTATGAAATATTTTTAGAATAATGATTTCACTGTTGGTTACTTCATAAATTATTTTGTAACTCCAAATAGTTCGTGACCGAAAATTCCCTTCCAATTCTTCTAAGAAAGGCTCTTTTGCAAATTTTTCCTCGTAGAGAGGTATATTTTTAACTATTTCTAAAATTCTGTTTTTTACTTTTTTTGCTTGAACTACAGAATCTTCTTTAATGAAAAAATATATATTCTTTAAATCCTCCTTTGCTGAGATATCCCACTTGATTGGGAGTTTTTTACCAGGATTCGGATTCATTTTCTACTTCTTCCTGATTAAAAAACTTTCCTGATTTTACCCTTTTTGAAGCTTCAAACAACTCTTTCCTGAGGCCATCACCAGTTATGGCACTTCCATTTGTGGATATCCCAATAAAATCTTCTTCGGAAATAAAATTTTTTTCTAGGTTGTCAAAAATTCTCCCTGTTTTTATATCGGCTTCAGATTTTTCAGCATTTACAATTAATTGAATTCTAATTGCCTCCTCAATTGATTTGCTTTCCAAAAGTTCTTTAATGCCCTGCAGAACCTTCAGGTCTGAAATTTCCTCCAACATTTCTTTCAATTCATTCCTAAGTATGTTTAGGTCTTTCATAATTCAATTTTTCTATCAATTTACAAATTTTCCATTTTGAAGGAAATTATTCACCTTCAAACTTTGACATATCCACTACTTCATCTTCGAGGTAATGCGGATAGATTTTGAGATGTTGCTTTTTGACTTCTTTCACCAGTGATTCCCTGAATGCCTCGACATTGGTTCCATCACCAGCAGCCATAAATACTGGAGCAATGCCATACTTCTTTTGATACGCAACAGCTAATTTTTGAAAATCCAGGTACTTGCTTTCCGCCACTTCCAATTCAGTCATGTGCATCATTTCTTCTTCTGTTGGCATTTTGGGAACCAAGTCAATTTTATTAAATACCAAAAATACCGGCTTATCACCTGCTCCGATCTCATTCAAAGTATTGTTGACCACGGTAATATGGTCCTCAAAGTTGGGATGAGAGAGATCCACCACATGTACCAACAAATCTGCTTCCCGGATTTCATCCAAAGTTGACTTGAATGATTCTATCAGATGGGTTGGCAGTTTTCGGATAAAACCGACGGTGTCCGAAAGGAGGAACGGAATATTTTCATACACAACTTTCCTAACTGTGGAGTCTACCGTGGCAAAAAGCTTGTTTTCAGCCAAAATATCAGACTTGGTGATCAGGTTCATCAAGGTGCTTTTGCCGACATTGGTGTACCCTACCAGGGCAACCCTTACGATTCCCTTTCTTCCCTTCCGTTGGGTAGCACTCTGCTTTTCAATTTCCTTCAGTTTTTCTTTCAGTAGAGTGATTTTGGTTCGGATATCCCTTTTATCTGTTTCAATTTCTTTTTCACCGGCGCCACCTCTGGTTCCTGTTCCTCCCCGCTGTCTTTCCAAGTGGGTCCACATTCGGGTAAGCCTAGGCAAGAGGTATTGGAATCGCGCCAATTCAACCTGAGTTTTGGCTTGGGCAGTCTGTGCTCTTTTTAGAAAAATATCCAGGATCAATAAAGAACGGTCGTAGACTTTTACTTTGAGTTCATTTTCCAGATTTCTCATTTGGGATGGCGAAAGGTCATCATCAAAAATGACCATATCCACTTCAAAATGCGTCACATAAGCTTTTATTTCCTCAAGCTTACCTGTTCCCACAAAGGTCCTCACGTCAGGTCTCTCCAGCCTTTGGGTAAACTTATAGACTGTTCTGGCTCCAAGAGTCTCCGTCAGAAATGCAAGTTCATCCAGGTATTCGTTCACTTGTTGCTCCGTTTGACCCTGACGGATCAGGGCCACCATGACGGCAGTTTCCTGAATCGGGGCAGTTTCAAACAGTTTTTGGAATTTTCTTGAAATTTTACTCATAGCATTTTGGCAGTATAATTGAAAAAGGGAAGCAAACCGGAAATAGTTCCAAATAGGAATGTAGTACAAATTTAACATCCTAAGGACAATTAGCCTTATATTTGGAACATTAAAACCCAGTGTTTGCGTATTATCCTAAATTTTATTCTCCCAAATTGATACCGGTATTGGGGTTTTCCCCAGTCTGTCATCGGATTCTAATTGGCTTATTTACCTGCAACGACAAAAAATGAAAGTAACAACCACGCCTATCGAAGGTCTATTTGAAATACATCCTGTCGTATTTAAAGACGAACGCGGTTATTTTTTCGAATCATTCAGAAAGGAAACCTTCCTTTCCCAGGGCATCGACAAAGACTGGGTTCAGGAAAACCAATCATTCTCCAAAGCTGGCACAATTCGTGGGCTCCATTACCAAAATGAACCATATGCCCAAGCCAAGCTGGTCAAAGTTATCAGCGGAAAGGTTCTTGATGTGGTGGTAGACCTCAGAAAAGGATCAAAAACCTTTGGAAAGGTATTCAGCAAAGTTTTGGATGACCAAAACCACAACATGCTTTATGTACCAGAGGGTTTTGGGCATGGATTTTCAGTATTGGAAGACGCGGTATTTTCTTACAAATGTTCCAATTATTACAACAAATCGAGCGAAGGCGGAGTAATATGGAATGACCCGGTATTGGATATAGACTGGCAGGTGGATTCACCCATAATTTCTGCCAAAGACCAAGTTCTTCCAACATTCGAAGAATTTACAGAAATGACCAAAGGAGGACTATAATGGGATTATTTGATTTTTTGAAAGGTAAGACAAAAGAAAATACACCTGAAAAGCTCGATCTGAGCTGGATGCAAGCCGACATGCATTCACACCTGATTCCGGGTATCGATGATGGATCCAAGACAATTGAAGAATCTTTGGAGATGATCTCCCGATTGAAGGATTTTGGCATCCGGAAGATCGTGACCACCCCGCATATCATGTCGGAGTTTTACAAAAATACACCGGAGATTATTCTTGGTGGATTGGAAATAGTAAAAAAGGCACTTCAAAAAGAGTCCATAAATATTGAAATCAGCGCTGCTGCTGAATATTACCTAGACGAATTTTTTCTCGAAAAGGTAAGGAACGGAGAGAAACTGCTTACCGTCTACAAAAACCATGTGTTGGTAGAAACAGGTTTTGTGGCAAAACCGCTGATGTTGGTGGAGATTTTTTTTGAAATGGAAATGAACGGGTATAAGCCGATATTGGCACATCCTGAGCGCTATCAATACCTGGCACAAGACAAGAAATTGCTCCATGAAATGATCGATCGAGATATTTATTTCCAGCTCAACCTTTTGTCCCTCACGGGATTTTATTCAAGGCACATTCAGACTTTTGCAGAATTGCTCGTAAAAGAAGGAAGGGTCAAATACCTTGGCACAGATACCCATAACCACCGCTATCTGGACGCTTTGCAAAACCTGCCCCAAAGCAAATATTTCGATATCATTCAGAAAATCCCCTTATTCAATACCCATTTATGAAAATATTGGTCACAGGAGCAACCGGTCTTTTTGGGAGTTACCTTTCCAAAAAATTTATGGAGGAAGGTGAAATTCTTGCTCTGAAAAGAGAAAACAGGTCGAAAGGACTCTTGGATGGAAGAGATGAGGGCATCACTTGGGTGGAAGGAGATATCCTTGATCCCCTTTCTTTGGAGGAGGCCATGGAAAATGTGGATCTGGTCATCCATTCAGCAGGGATGGTTTCCTTCAATCCGGGAGACGAAGATGAATTGATGAAAATCAATGTAGGCGGCACTGCCAATGTGGTCAATGCGATGCTTGCAAAAGGGGTCAAAAAACTGATCCATGTAAGTTCGGTTTCGGCACTTGGCCGTACAGCCGAAGCAAAGGTTTCTGATGAAAATACCCCTTGGGTGGAATCCAAACTTAACACACCGTATGCCATTTCCAAGTACCAGGCCGAACTAGAAGTCTGGCGGGGAGTGCAGGAGGGATTAGAAGCTTTGGTGGTTTTGCCTACGGTCATTTTGGGAAAAGTCAGTGATGACAGAAGCAGTACACAGATCTACCACTACGTTTTGGAGGAAAGTAAATTTTATCCTGCCGGCACAGTCAATTTTATAGATATCAGGGATGCAGTAGCCATCACCCACCAACTTTTCAAAAAAAACCTTTGGGACCAAAAATTTATCCTCAACCACAGTGCAGTTCTTTACAAAGATTTTTTTAATACCATGGCCAAAATTTTCGGAAAAAAAGGCCCCTCCAAAAAAGTAAGCCCCATCCAGATCAGGCTTGCCATATTTTTTATAGGAATCGGAAGGCTTCTTGGATTGACCAAAAACCCCCTCAACAAGCAGACCGCCATGCTATCACAGCTGTCGATCACCATGGACAACCAAAAAGTACAGCAGGAGATCAACTTCAGGTACCGAACTTTGGAGGACAGTTTCAGATGGGCCATCTCGAACGAAAAATAAGAGAGGGACGTTTATTCATTTGAAATTTCAAAATCCGCTATTTGGGGAATTTGGCCACTGTTGGCTACTTCTTTAAAAAAATATTCAAAGAGGGATTTTGTACCAAAAAATAATTTGGTATCTTAAGTAAACTATTAAAAGAAACAGATGACCGGAGATTTTGATAACGATTGGGAAGAAGACAAAGAACTTGTAGAACGGTTTGAAAATTCACTTAAATCCAATTTGGATCTTTATTTTGAAGAAGAGGAATTGGAAAACATTGTCCGGTTTTATTTTGATCAGCAGAAGTACGTAAAGGCACTCAAAGCATCCGCCCATGCTTTGGAAAAATTCCCATTTAGTGTGGAAATCAAGCTTCTAAAGGCACAGTGCCTCATATTCAATGATGAACTGGAAGAAGGATTGGAAATACTTGAAAATCTGAACAACCTTTCACCTAACAATGAAGACATTGTCTTGGCGCTCAGTCAGGCTTTGATGATCAACAGCAACATCAAAGAAGCCATAGATTTGTTGGAGGATTTTTTACCCTTGGCCGAAGATAAGGCTGAAGTGTATTATACCCTCGGCAACCTTTATAAAGCCAATGAAAACAACGAAAAAGCCACTTATTATTACAAGGAGTGCGTCAAGGTCAAAATCAACCATGAAGATGCCTTGTTCCAACTGGCAATGATCACTGAGGAGGAAGGTTCCTTTGATGAGATACTGGATTTTTATCAGGAATTTATCGATCAGGATCCGTATAGCGCAGGCGCATGGTATAACCTTGGTGTGGTTTATAACAGACTTGGAAGGTTTGAAGAAGCGATTCAGGCATATGATTATGCACTGATTATCGACGATGCCTTTGCCTCTGCGTATTTCAACTTGGGCAATGCTTACATGAATACCAACCAATTTGAACTTGCGCTTGAAGCCTATCAAAACACCATCAATTGTGAGGGAGCAAATGCCGAAAACTGCTGCTATCTCGGTGCCGCCTATGAAAAACTGGATCAGATAGACCTGGCTTTCAAAAATTTCAAGAAATCAGCCAAGCTTGATCCTGAATATGACGATGCATGGTTTGGATTGGGAATGTGCATGCTCAAAAAAGAAAAATTTTTTGAAGCCATCCATTATTTCAAAAAAGCGATCAAAATCACCAAAGAAAACGCAACCTATTGGGTAGGCCTTGCAGATGCTGAATACAACCTCGGCAACCTTCAGGCAAGTTCTGAAGCCTATGAAGAAGCCATCACGCTAGAACCGGGCATTATAGAAACTTATGTCAACCTGTCGATCATATATTTTGACCAAAATAGGTTTGAGGAGGCAGAAGACGTGATCAAAGAAGGGATCGAAGAACTGCCGGAAGAGTCAGAACTATATTACAGACTGGTAGTCTACCTCTTAAAATCAGCTAAATACAAGGAAGCCTTTTCATATTTAGAAAATGCATTAACTTTGGACTTTGGGAGACACACACTGTTGTATGATTTGATGCCAGAAATAAAGCATCAAAAGGCTATTTTCAAAATCATCTCCCAATATAAGGATGCCGATACATCATCCAATCTAAACAATTAATTACCTGAAATTCGAACTTAATGAATTACGTTCTGAAGAATCTGCCTGTACGAACCGAAAAACCACGTACTACGGGGTTTACTATGGTTATGGACAAAGGCATGGGCATCAGGGAAGTCGAAAACTTCGTTGATGCAAACAGTGATTATGTGGACATTGTCAAGTTGGGATGGGCAACGTCCTATCTCACAAAAAATCTTGCACAAAAGATCCAGATTTATAAAGACGCAGGAATTCCTGTCTATTTGGGAGGCACCTTGTTTGAGGCATTTGTCATCAGAGGTCAATTTGAAGATTATAGACGGGTTCTAGAAAAGTTTGACCTGACTTTTGCAGAGGTTTCTGACGGTTCAATCAGTCTCAACCACGGCAAAAAGTGTGAATACATAGAGATTCTTTCCAAAGATGTCACCGTCTTGTCCGAAGTAGGATCAAAAGATGCTGCCAAAATCATCCCTCCATATAAATGGATTGAACAGATGCAAAGTGAACTTGATGCAGGTTCATGGAAGGTCATCGGTGAAGCAAGAGAAGGGGGAAATGTGGGTTTGTTCAGAGATTCCGGAGAGGTCAGACAAGGTCTGGTGGAAGAAATCCTGACAAAAATCCCCGAAGACCGTATCATCTGGGAAGCTCCGCAAAAAGAACAGCAAGTTTGGTTTGTAAAACTTCTTGGTGCCAATGTCAATTTAGGAAATATCGCCCCTAATGAACTTATTCCGCTTGAAACCATCCGATTGGGACTTAGGGGAGATACTTTTGACCATTTCTTGGGCGCACATCTCATGTAATAATATTTACGGACAGCTCAGCATATAAGCTGTCCTTCTTTTCAATTTATGAAAAATCTTAAAGATTATATTTTGACATACCTGAAAGGAATGTCAATGGGAGCGGCTGATGTCGTTCCTGGCGTTTCAGGAGGTTCTATTGCCTTAATTGCAGGAATTTACGAGAGACTCCTCGACAGCATCAAGTCTGTGGATAAAACTGCACTTGGGTTACTATTGAAATTTGAGATAAAAAATCTTTGGAATCATATTGATGCCAGTTTCTTGTTTACCCTGTTAGCCGGGATCATGACAAGTATTTTTTCACTTTCCAAAGTGATTACGTATTTGATGGACTACCATCCAATTCCACTTTGGTCATTCTTTTGTGGTTTGATCATCATTTCAGCTATACTTATTCTTAAAGATATTCAACGTTGGACTTTTGGGGTTGTCCTGGCGCTGATTATCGGGACTGTCGTTGCTTATTGGATTACAAGTCTCCCGCCAACCACCACACCAAACACGCTATGGTTTACATTCGTAGCAGGTGCCATTGCAATTTGTGCTATGATTTTGCCGGGTATCTCAGGAAGCTTTTTGCTTTTGGTCATGGGGCAATATGAAAGAATAATTGGTGCAGTCAATGAAAAGGACTTTCTTATTATTATCGTTTTTGGATCCGGATGCCTCGTCGGCATTCTTGCATTCAGTCGAGTAGTTTCCTATTTATTGAAACATTACCATGCTGTCACTATCGGTGTTCTTTCCGGATTTATGGTAGGTTCGCTCAATAAAATCTGGCCTTGGAAAGAGATCTTATCTTATCAGATTTCGGCCAAAGGTGAACAAATTCCGATGGTAACCAAAAACATTCTTCCTCAAAATTATTTAGAAACCTCAGGTCAAGAGCCTTTGGTTCTGTATGCCATTCTTGCATTTCTTTTTGGTATCCTGTTGGTATTGGGAATCGAAAGAACTGCCGCATACCTACAGAAAAGATGAGAAAATTTGGATTGATAGGCTATCCTTTGACCCATTCTTTTTCGAAGAAGTATTTTACTTCCAAATTCGCAAGGGAGGGAATCGTTGACTGTCAATACGATTTATATGAAATCCCGGACATTTCCCTTTTTCCCAAAATACTGTCCGAAAATCCTGAACTGGAAGGCATCAATGTCACCATTCCATACAAGGAAAAGGTTATTCCCTTTCTGGATGAAATGGATCCTGCCTGCCAAAAAATCGGTGCTGTCAATTGTATCCAAAACAAAGAGGGAAAACTCAAAGGATACAATACTGACTATTTGGGGTTCAGACAATCTTTGGAATCTTTTCTTGGAAATACCAGGCCCAAAGCATTGGTCTTGGGAACAGGAGGAGCGTCCAAAGCAGTAGTACAGGCTCTTGCAGATATGGAAATTCCTTTCCAGATGGTTTCCAGAACTCGTTCCGAAAAACATGGATGGATCACTTATCAGGATTTGGAACAGAATCCTGAATTCTTGGAAACCCACCATCTCATCATCAATACCACTCCTGTAGGCACGTATCCCAAAACTGAGGAAATGCCCCAAATCAACCCCAACTACATCACCGGGATGCATAAAGTATATGATTTGGTGTACAATCCCGAAAAAACATTTTTGATGCGGTCCCTTGAGGCGCGCGGTGCACTGGTAAAAAATGGATTGGAAATGCTCCAACTTCAGGCCGAGGCTGCCTGGAGAATCTGGAATTGATTTCTTTTCACATTTTAATCTTATTGCCATGTACTGGAAAAAACAATCACACGAACAAATCAAAGAAACCATATTCAATGCCCTGGCCCATAATATGGACTACCGAGGCGACCATCCCATTCTCGGAATTCCCGGGACCTATCTGGATACGGCTGAGTTTTATCCGGATGCGCCTTTCCTGAAGGATGCGCCCTACATGTCAGCCATGGTCCGCAATCCAAACCATATTGGGGTCCATACCTTGAGCGACAAATCCGTTTTGGAGATTTTTGAGGGAACCCAAAAAATCGAAAAAGACCTGGTCCACTTGGTGGCAGAAGAAATCCTCAATGGTGATCCCAACCAACAGGATGGCTACGTCGCTACCGGAGGAACAGAGGCCAATATCCAAGCCATGTGGATTTACAGGAATTTTTTCAAAAAAGAATATGATGCCCGTATTGGTGAAATCGGCTTGGTCTATTCACAGGACTCACACTATTCTATGCCAAAGGGTGCCAACCTGCTCAACCTTACCAGCATCATCTTGGAAGTGGATCCAGAAACCAGGCAGATTACCAAGGAATCCTTAGAATCCAAAGTGAACGCTGCCATGGAAGAAGGGATCAAATATTTCATCGTCATCGCCAATCTCTCTACCACTATGTTCGGTTCAGTTGATGACATCGATATGTTGGGTGAGTTCTTTACGAATATAAATGCTCCTTTCAAAATCCATGTAGATGCGGCTTATGGAGGGTTTATCTACCCTTTTACAAATCCGATGAGCAGGTTTACTTTCCAAAATCCCTACATGAATTCAATCACAGCGGATGGGCACAAAATGCTTCAGACTCCTTACGGAACAGGGCTTTTTCTGATCCGAAAGGGTTACTTTGACTATGTCAAGACTGAAGAAGCACAATATATCCCCGGAAAGGATTATACCGTCAGTGGCAGCAGGTCCGGCGCCAATGCCATATCCATGTGGATGATCCTACAGATTCACGGATCGGAAGGATGGAAATATAAAATGGAGACACTCTGTGACCACACAGAGCGGATCTGCAAGCGCCTTGAAAGGATGGGCGTGGAATTTTTCAGAAATCCTTACCTGAATATCATTGCAATAAAAGCCAAATACCTGTCCAAAGAATTGGCATACAAGTATTACCTCGTGGCCAATTCCTATGAATTTGAACCGGAATGGTACAAAATTGTCATCATGCCCCACGTCAAACCGGGTACGATAGATAGCTTTCTGATAGAACTCGAAGGGGAACTCCAATCTAACTTACGGAAATAAGTACCTTCTCAAAAAAGCCAATGACTAAAGCCATTGACTTTTTTTTATTTTAAATATTCAAAGTTGGAATTTGAAGGAGAGACCCTACCGATAAATCTCTTTTCTAAATGCGTAAATAAATCAAACCAAAAACGAGCCATTTCCATTTTTTGCCAAGGTTAGATACTCGAAAGAGAATGGTTTTATATTTTCAAGAAAAACATATTTTTTCACAAAATTTTGTTGGATATACTATAATTGTCTTTAAAAAATTTCACCTACTTTTTCTATTTTTATAGAATATAAATTCTTTTAAAACTTTATTTAAAAAAACATTCTATGGAAGAGGTAACCACATACACATCAAAATTTATGGAATGGGTCTATGTTTTCGGCCCAAAATTATTAGGCGCACTTGCCGTTTTCATTGTCGGTCTTTATGTGGTCAACTTCATTTCGAAGCTTGTTTCCAAAGCACTCAACAAAAGAGGAATTGACGTTTCCCTGCAATCCTTTTTAGGAAGTCTTGTCAGTGGAGGCCTGAAAGTCCTTTTATTGATATCTGTCGCCGGGATGCTCGGAATTCAGACCACCTCCTTCGTGGCAGTCGTGGGTGCTTTGGGTTTGGCGGTGGGTTTGGCCTTGCAGGGTTCCCTTGCCAATTTTGCAGGCGGTGTTTTGCTATTGGTATTCAAACCGTTTAAAATCGGTGACCTCATCGAATCCAACGGTCAGACCGGAGTAGTCACCGAAATCCAGATATTCAATACCATTCTCCTGACTGCAGAAAACAAAACAGTCATCCTTGCCAACGGTGCGGTATCGAACAGCACGATTGTGAATTACTCCCGTCATGGCAATCTCCGCGTGGATATCAGCATGGCTGTAGCACCGGACAGTGACGTCCCCAAAGCAAAAAGTGTGGCTTTAGACATTCTCAAGAATCATGAATTTGTATTGGAAGAACCCGCCCCATCGGTCAATGTGTTGAAAGTTGGAGACGGGATGGTGACTCTTGCCATACGTCCTTATGCCAGTCCGGCACATTATTGGGATGTTTTCTTTTCCGTTCAGGAACAAATAAGAACTGCTTTTGACCAAAATAACATTTCAGGTCCAACTCCGACTAGGGTCATCATCAATAAATAGAATATGAAATCCAAACTGCCATGAAAGCGTGATTAACATTGAGTTGCAGGACGAATACAAAAAACTACCTAGGCGTAAAATCTTGAAAATAAATACTTTGAAAAGGTAAAAAATCGTAAGTTTGATTTGGCTTTTAATTTAAGAGCCTAAAAAAAATCACCAACAACAAAAAAGTAAAACTATGAAATTGTTAAAAAAATTGAAATCAAGTACACTATTGGTGTTGGCCTTTGGCTTCCTGTTTGCTGCATCTGTTAGTTCTTGCGGAGGCAAAAAAGAAGGTGAAGAGTCAACTGAACAAGTAGAAGGTACTGAAGAAGCAGAGCATCCAACTGAAGGTGCTGAACATCCAACCGACTCTACTTCTGAGCATCCTGCAGATACCACTGCTACAAATTAATTTCAATCAGTTTTTATTTTTTTTGAAAAAGTGTCTGAAAAGCGGATTTCGAGATCCGGATTTTCAGACACTTCTGTTTTTTTGAGATATCTTAATCTAGGTTTTGGACGGCAAATCATCATCTTATTTCTCCCGCTGATTTAGCAGAATACCACAGAAGTAATTGACAGATTAGGTGATAATTTAGACAGAAAATAATCCCCACCAATCTGCGCAGTCTGCGGGTTATTAAAATTTTCCTACTGCTGATTTCGTGGACCTATTCCGCTTTCCTGTTGAAAGAAAAAATGGTTTCAGGAAAAGCTGGTTCACCATCAATCTCCATAATGGGATAAGCCATAAAGTTGATCGGGCCTCCTTTCGGACCAGGGCTTACTTTGAGGTCACGGCCCTGACTGAACTCAATCCTGTTGGCGGGATGTCTTCCAAAATAATACGTCGCTAATGCTGTATACTTGTTACCCTCGCTGATATCAACAGGCCACCACTTTCCTTCTGCATAGAATTCGGCCCAACAATGGTACCCGTCTATGCCTCCTTCGTCTCTGTCAGAAGGAATCGAAGCTCCAATGGAAAACCTCGCCGGAATATCAATAGACCTTGCCAAGGAAATGAAAAACGAATGGAACTCGGTACAGTTACCCGTCTTGGAATCACAGGCATAATTAGAATCCCCACGGCCATACTTCCCGAATTTCATATACCTCATGTTGTCTATTATATAATCATACAGTGCCCTGGCTTGGACGAGTTTGTTGTCCTTTTCCTTGCCTTTGATGGCTTCTTTGGCGATTTCTTCAAATCTTCCGCCTATTGGCATGAGAAGATTTGAAAGTAGGTATTTCTCATCTATTGGTCCCACAGCCTCATACGGGCCTTTTTCCTTCCGTTCTACTTGATACGTAATGTCTATTTCTTTGCCGCTATCTTCGGGGCCGAGTTCGAGGTAAAGAACTGTATTGTCAAAATCCTGTTCATTCAACATCTGATGCTTACCTGGAAGAGACATATTGGTGACCTCCACAGTTTGAAAATTATCGCTTTTGGCAATTGGAATCCACATTTTGGCAGTTCCACTGATCTTGGGAAGTTTGGAATAATAGTGGAAATCAAATTCATCCTGCCCTTCCACCACGCCAAGCAAGTCCGTGGATGCGGTTTCAACCGGGACGCGGCGCCAGGTTTTATCCACAACCTGCTTCCAGGTGTAGAAAGGTTTACCGTTCAGTTTGTGAAGCGAAGTTTCAGTGACCTTCATATTGCCCGGTTCACCTTCCATAAAAAAATCCACGTCGTACACATCACCTTTTTCATCAGCCAAATCCACACAGGCAAAATGCTTCTTTGGTCCAAGGTTGGAAAGGTATTCGGTGTGTACTCGGACGAGTTTCAACCTGAAATTTCCCCTTTCGTCGTTGACATGAAAGTACCCGTCACTTGTCGCTGTCTCGGCGGCTATATAAGCTTTGATGCCGGCTTCAATTTCGGCGATGGATACTTTTTTAGGCTTTGGCTGTTCTTCCTGTTCAACTTTGGTTTCGTTTGGGGATTGGCAGGACACACCCAAAAGGAGCAATCCAAATAAAATAATAAATCGGCTTCTCATCTTTGGACTTGGTATTGGTGATTGGTTGATCGGGTTATGGATTTCTGGAAATCGGAGCTTTACCTTGCCCAAATATACAATTTATCTAAAGAAGGGGATTCCAAATAAATACCTAAAATCGAACAGTTACTTTAGCGTTTTTTTTAAAGCATCTTTTTATCCATTTGCATAATCTGCTACAAAAATGAATTGAATGTTTTTTAGATTGTGGGAATGTTATTCCAAATTTATTTTACCATTATGGCCAAATCCATCTATCTCCTTTTTCTATTGATTATTCAGAACTTGGGCGGTATGCCGGACAATAAATTGGCAGAAAAGGAATTATCCTCCACCAGACCCAAAGTCGCTTTTACATTTGACGATGGGTCGACCCGTGACATGCCCAATTATTCCCTTGAAGAATGGAACGAAATGATCCTCTCCAACCTCAGAAAGCACGATGCCAAAGCGGTCCTATTTGCCAATGTTGGTCCATTACAGAATGAAAAAGGGAAATATGTACTTTCATCTTGGGACAAAGCAGGCCACAAAATCGCAAACCATACCTACACCCATCCGAGATTCAGTGACCCAAAGACAACTTTGGAAATGTTCAAGACTGAATTGCTCCGCAACGATTCTGTCATCCGCTCTTACCCTAATTTTTATCAATATTTCAGATTTCCTTACCTCAAGGAAGGTGAAACCAAAGAGAAAGTGGAAGGATTCAGGGCTTTTCTAAAGGAAAAAGGCTACAAAAACGGACACGTCACCATCGACGCTTCAGACTGGTATATTGCCAGCCGCCTAGTCGAAAGACTCACAGAAAACCCACAGGCTGACGTCAGCGGGTTCAGGGATTTTTATATCGAACACATGTATGACCGTGCTGTATTTTATGACGGATTGGCTGATGAATTGACGGGAAGGAAAATCCACCACACTATCCTGCTTCACCACAACCTCGCTGCGGCGATGTTTCTTGATGACCTGATCGCACATTTCAAAGAAAAAGGATGGGAAATCATCGATGCAGATGAAGCTTTCAAAGACCCGGTTTTCAATGAAGTCCCCACCGTTGTTCCTGCAGGGGAAAGTCTGATTTGGGCACTCGCCAAGCAAAGCGGCAAGTATGAAAAAGACCTCCGCTACCCGGCCGAAAACGGCGACTACCTCAAAGCAAAAATGGATAGCCTCGGATTATAAAATTTCAAAAAAACCTAACCTATCACACAATGGTATCGCAGGAAAATTTTGACAAGTTGAGAATCGAACTCTCTGTCAAAGCGAAAAATGAACTGAATTTTACTTTGGCGGCAAGCATTATCTGGCTGGCGATTGCATATGTGTGGAGCAATGAGCATCCTCTTATTGATTCTTACTATTTTCCTTTTCGTAGGTAGCAATTCAAAACCAGTCAATAACATTGAAAACTGATCTGAAATCAATTGTTGAGGGATTTGAAAATTCGAATCTTCCCAAAGAAAAATGGACACATGAAGCACACCTTGCGGTCGGCACATGGTATGTCAAAAAGTACAATTTTCATGACGCTATCATCAGGATGCGGATGGGGATAATTTTACTAAATGATTTTCATGGGACTGCCAATACCCAAAACTCCGGCTACCATGAGACGCTAACGGTCTTTTGGGCAAAGGTAATCCACTTCCATCAGGAGTTTAGTGAGGGATTTTTTGCTGAAGAATTGGTAGCAGAATTTCTGAAATCACCTTTGGCATCTAGGGAACTGCCTTTTCAATTTTATAACAGGGAGGCAATCCTAAGTACATCTCACAGAGCGTTCTTCCATGAGCCTAGATTAAAGAAGTTGGACTTTCCGACCATCAGAGATCTCTTTAAAAATGGCTGATTTCCATTCCTGCTTAAAAATTTTTTTATTCTCTTGCAGAGTTTAGCAGACTTTTTCTTTGGAAAAATTATTGAAGCTAGATTAAATTGGTTTGAATCCTATTTTGGTTTTGCTACTGACAAAAACCTTCTGCGGAGGTCTGTGAGATCTGCGGGAAAATATTTTTCACAAAAAAAAGCGGCAGGAAAAACCCACCGCTCCATATCCTTATTGTTAATTGATTACATTTTTGCTGAATAATTCGGTGCTTCACGAGTGATACTCACATCATGTGGATGCGATTCTTTGACACCTGCAGCGGTGATTTTGACAAACTTGCCGTTCTTCTGCAAAGCTTCCACAGTCGGCGTACCACAGTATCCCATTCCTGCCTGCAATCCACCTACCAATTGGTACAACACTTCTGACACCAAGCCTTTGTAGGCTACCCTACCCACGATTCCTTCCGGCACAAGTTTCTTGATATTGTCCTCCGCATCCTGGAAATAACGGTCTTTGGAACCTGATTCCATGGCTTCGAGTGAACCCATACCTCTGTATGTTTTGAATTTTCTTCCCTCAAAAATCAGCATTTCTCCCGGAGCTTCTTCAGTACCTGCCAACAAAGATCCAATCATGATGGATCCTGCACCTGCGGCGATGGCTTTGACCAAGTCACCGGAATAACGGATTCCTCCATCAGCGATGACAGGTACATTTCTCCCTTTCAAGGCTTCAGCACATTCGAAGACAGCAGAAAGTTGGGGAACTCCCACACCTGCAATCACCCTGGTAGTACAGATACTTCCCGGTCCGACTCCGACTTTCACTGCATCCGCACCTGCATCTGCAAGTGCTATTGCAGCTTCAGGAGTCGCAATATTTCCAACAATCACTTCCAAATCAGGAAATGCGTTCTTGATTTTCCTGCAGGCATCCATCACACCTTTGGAATGACCATGTGCTGTATCAATAGAGACTACATCTACACCGGCATTTTTTAGGGCTTCGACCCTCTCGACAATATCAGCTGTAACACCCACAGCTGCACCGACACGAAGTCTGCCAAACTCATCCTTACAGGCAAAAGGTTTGTCCCTTCTTTTCAGGATATCCTTGTAAGTAATCAGCCCGGTCAATTTACCTTCCTCATCTACGATAGGAAGTTTTTCGATTTTATATTCTTGAAGTATTTCCTCAGCCTGTTCGAGAGAAATCCCCGCTTTTGCTGTAATGAGGTTTTCGCGGGTCATGATATCCTTGATCTTCACATTGGGGTCTTTGATAAATCTCAAATCCCTGTTGGTGATGATCCCCATCAATACCCTGTTTTCATTCACTACTGGAATCCCACCGATGTGGTATTCGCGCATGATGGCATCCGCATCTCTCACTTTGGATTCGATATCCAAGGTAATCGGGTCGAGAATCATCCCTGCCTGAGAACGCTTTACTTTTCTCACCTGTGCTGCCTGTTGATCGATAGACATGTTTTTGTGGATGAAGCCTAAACCGCCTTCAAGGGCAATGGCAATAGCCAGTTCGGATTCAGTCACCGTATCCATCGCAGCGGAAACAAGCGGAATATTCAGTCTGATTTTTTTGGTAAGTTGGGAGGAGGTATCTGTATTACGGGGGAGGACTTCAGAATATCCAGGTACTAAAAGCACATCGTCGTAGGTGAGTGCTTCAAAAAGAAATTTATCGGAGTTTCGATTCATGGCAAATTCGGTTAGGTAACCCTATTTGCCCGTCAAAGATAAGAACATTTTCAGTTGTCCATCAAATCGGTTTGAAAATAAATTAATTGAGAGATGTGAGACGTGAGATATGAGATGGGAGACTTAAGATTCAAGACGCAAGACACAAGATTCAAGACTTGGATCACATATATGAGAAAGGAGTTCCCTTTTCATTTCGAAGGAGGAACTGCCTATTCCGTTTTCTTCAGAAACTTACATTGGTTTCCTCGTCATCCTGAAGGAGGAACAGCCTGTCCCGTTTTCTTCGGGAACTGAAGGATCTCATTTGCCTTAGGTGAGACCCTTCGTGCCTCAGGGTGACGGTAGACAACTTGACAACCCGACAACAATGACAACGCGAAGCAGACAACAATTAAAACAACTACAACCATTACAACCAAAAAATCCCCCTCCCCGCCAATGCATTCCAAAGTGTACCTAAAGAAAGGAGGAAATAAATCGCTGCAAAAATATTCACTCTCCTGACATTGTCCCTTGCAAAATACCAGGCAAAAAGAGGAACTGCCTGCAACGCATGTAGCCCCAAAAAGTGAAATATCCGGAGATCACCATAGGTTTTTGCCCAATTGAAAAAGAAAATCCCTTCCTGCCCATCAGGTGCTCCGACCGTATGACTCAAGTTTGCGGCCATCAAGTACCCCTCCAAACTAGCCACCACGAAAATCAACATGCCCAACTGAATGCCTCTTTTATAGCCTGTAAATAGGGATTCTACAACTGAAAATAATCGATACGCCCAAAAAACCATGATCGTATTGATCAGAATGGCAATGCCCATGATTTGGAATAAGACAGCATTGCCTATCGAACTGACATTAAAATGTGACATTTCACCCCTCGATGCCTGATAGATGATGATCACCTGCTCGATCAACATAGCCGTGATGATGGTCAGTTTGATCTTTTGGACTTTCCTGATCTGGGGAAGATAAAATAGATACCAAGCCATTGTCCATGAAAAAATCCCGATCGAGACCGCAAACTTCATCGGCTTCATCCAGACATTGACTCCCATCAAAGTCCTGTCATCAAAAAAGGAAATTCCTAACATGATGAAAAATGCAATGAAATTGAGAAGGCCAAACTGCGCCAGCGATTTGCTTCTCTTAAATATTTTTTTAAAAAAAATCATGGGTGATAAGGACTCTGATTGAGTTTTTTGATTTTGAACGCCCTAACCAAAAAGTATAGCAACAACCCGACAGGACCCATCATAAAGGTCAAAATCAGACAGGGCAATACCAACCATCGGCTGATGTCCTTTTCCCAGGCATCCCGGGTAATCCACATTCCGACAAACAAATCAAAAGCGAGGTAATGGATCCATCCTGCCAGAAGTGCTTCGTCAGAATTAAACAATAACCTTACCTCTGACAATGTACTGAATCCCCCTTCCCCTCCACTAAACAAGGCTGGAATGATGTAGAAAGCATAAGTCAGTGCCATCAAAATGAAAACCCCCGAAAAGAGGGTCTGATAGATCCATTTGTGGGGGTAGAAGATAAACAGTGCAATCCATGAGAAAAAGGCCAAGGTGCTGGCCATGCCAAAAACAGCTTCTAGTGTCATGGGAATCGGATGTTTGGTTAATTTAAATTTAGGGAAAATTATCCCGGAAAGGCGCAAAGGCACAAAGAAAAATTTGGAAAATGTAATTATTGACCTCAAAAGGACAAGAAAACAAGAATCGCTGATTCGAAAAAAAACAGGTTAATTCAAATGAATACCATCATTTTCCAACCCTAATTTATTTTCCTCTTGATCTTGGCAATATAAAAACCATCATAACCGCTTTCCTGCGCCAACACTTTTTGGTCTTCTACCAATTCAAAGTTCTTCCCGTTTGGAGAAGCAAGGAATTTTTCTACCTGCATCTGGTTTTCAGTCGGTAGGATACTACAGGTCGCATAGACCAATAATCCGCCCGGTTTTACCATGCCGGCATAGTTTTGAAGGATTTCCTGTTGGATGGATTGTACCTTTTTTATTGACTCTGGAGTCAGTTTCCACTTGGTATCCGGATTGCGTTTCAATACTCCTAATCCCGAGCAGGGCACATCCAACAACACACGGTCAGCAGACTCTTTCAGCCTTTTGATGGTCTTGTTGCCCTCGATTACCTTGGGTTCGATGATGCTGATTCCGTTTCTTCTCGCCCTCAGTTTGGTATTCTTCAGCTTCCATTCTTCCACATCCATGGAGAGGATCCTGCCTTTATTTTGCATGAGTGCGGCAAGATGAAGGGATTTCCCACCCGAACCGGCACAGGCATCGATCACCCGCATGCCAGGTTCCACTTCCAAAGCTGCTGCCACGAGTTGGGACGAGGCATCCTGAATCTCAAAAAGTCCTTCTTTGAAAGCGGGGTTTTTGAAAATATTCTGCCTTTTGGCAAGTACCAAGGCATCTTTGTAGCCTTTAGGCGCATAGGATTCGACGCCATCGTCAGCAAGCCTTTTCATCAGTTGCTCACGGGTGACTTTGAGTGTGTTAACCCTGAGGACGACATCTGCTTCTTGGTTGAGGGTTTCGATTTCTTTCTCCCACTTTTCCCCAAGCTGCTCAGCCCCCATGTCATCCAACCAATCCGGAATCGACTGAAGGATTGCCCTTTCTCTGATCCTATCGTATTTTGCAAGAATGAATTTTGGATCCATGCCTTTGAATTCTCTCCAATCGGGAAGCTCATTTCCCTGAAGCACCCAATAAGTACCAAAAAGGTGGTACAAATCATCCGATGGACTTACCTCATTGAGCAATCTCCACCAGCGCACCATTTCGTAAGCTGACTCAGCGATAAACCCCCTGTCTCTTGCACCCCATTTTGGATTGGATTTCAGAATTCTTTCAATCACCTTGTCAGCATACCTGTTTCGGTTAAAAATTTCATCGATGGCTTCAATGACTGCACTGACGGTATTGGTGAAGAGTTTCATGGCAATTTTTTGTTTGAGGTCACAAAGATAACAGGATTCCGATGCCCGATAGCCAAAGGTTTAAAATCCCAAAACCGATATTTTTGTTAATTTTGCACCCGCTCAACAATTATTGATTTATGCTTGACAAACTCCAAGCGCTGAAAGAAAGATTTATAGAAGTAGGTCAGCTCATCATACAGCCGGACTCCATGTCCGACATGTCCAAATACACCAAACTCAACAAAGAATACAGAGACCTCGAAAAAGTGGTAAACCTGTATGATGAATATAAGTTGGTCAAAGAGAATATCAGCAGTACCAAAGAAATCCTGGAAAAAGAAAAAGATCCGGATTTCCGGGAAATGGCCAAAATAGAATTGGACGAACTGAAACAAAGAGAGGAAGAACTAGAAGAGGCTTTGCGTCAGCAATTGATCCCCAAAGACCCCAATGATTCCAAAGACTGTATCCTGGAAATCCGCGGTGGAACCGGAGGGGATGAGGCGGCGATTTTTGCAGGTGATCTGTTCAGGATGTACCAGCGTTTTTGCGAAAAAAAGGGATGGAAACTGACTGTCCTCGACCTTACTTTTGGCTCCTCAGGAGGATACAAGGAAATCATCAGCACCATCACCGGCGAGGATGTGTATGGGATGATGAAATATGAATCCGGCGTGCACCGCGTGCAGCGGGTACCTGCCACAGAAACTCAAGGCCGTGTCCACACTTCCGCCGCCACCGTGGCAGTCCTACCCGAGATGGATGAAGTCGAAGTCAACATCAACATGAATGAAATCCGAAAGGATACTTATTGCTCCTCGGGCCCGGGTGGACAATCGGTCAACACAACCTATTCTGCAGTACGATTGACGCATATCCCCTCAGGACTTGTGGTGACCTGTCAGGATGAAAAATCCCAGATCAAAAACTTTGAAAAGGCATTGAAAGTATTGCGGTCGAGGTTGTATGAAATTGAGCTTGCCAAGCACAACGATGCCGTCGGTGCCCAGAGAAGGACGATGGTAGGAAGCGGCGACCGCTCTGACAAAATCCGGACTTACAATTATCCCCAAAGCCGTGTCACTGACCACCGGATCAACAAAACAGTCTACAACCTCCCCGATGTGATGGAAGGCAATATTGAGGATTTCATTTCTGCGCTGCGTCTTGCCGAAAACCTTGATAGGATGAATCCTTCAGAAATGGAAGATTAAATGAATAATGGATATACGCTTCTTTGCCAGTAGCCCTTAATTCTTCTTCAGTCGGGACAGAAGACCGAAGTCGGAAGACAGATGCAACGGGCAATTAAGTTTCCAGAAAAGAATTATTATAGATTTCCTAGCTATTGTCATCATTGCCTACATAATAAATAAACTTCCAAAAGTCGACGGTTCATAATCCACAGCAGGTGAAATTGAACTTTCAACCATATTATTAATAGTTTTGGTTTGGGTCGAATCAAATGATCATTCTTTTGAAATGTTTACGATATTTTAAAAGAAAGCTGACGGGAAGGTAAAAAGGGAATGATGATTGTCATGAATAAAAAGTAACCAAGACAAAACCAATTTTATCATTTTGGTTCATCAAAAAAAACACATTCTTTTCAGTAAACTCAAAAAACTCCGTTATCTTAAGGAGCTTTAACCAGCCATAAAATGAAGATTCAAGGAAAGGGAAATGTAAGCTTGGTGACTTGGCATGATGGCCATTATCACAGCTTATATCCTATAGCCAACAACCCAAATATTGCCAGAAACCTAAGAGATAGTTTTCCTTCTCCCTATACCATCCATGATGCCCGGCATTGGATCGAGCATAACCAGAAATTCAATCCCGCTCAGAATTTTGCAATTGAATATGATGGCAAATTGGTGGGTTCTGTCGGCTGTGAAATCGGCAAAGATGAACTCCGTACCAATATGGAAATCGGGTTTTGGGTAGGTGAACCCTTTTGGGGAAAAGGAATCGCCACAGAAGCTGTGCAGTTGTTTACAGAATATGCCTTGGAAAAATTCCCTGCCATCAAGCGGATTTATGCCCAAGTCTTTGATTTCAATGTGCCTTCCATGAAAATTCTGGAAAATTCAGGTTACGAACCGGAAGCTATTTTGAGACATGCCTATATCAAAAATGGCAAAGTCGGCGACTTGTTTCAGTACGTCATCATCCGCGAAGAGGTGGAAAAATTTATGGATTAAGGTTTTAAAAAACATTCCTTACTTTTGGGGCTGATGAAAACAGCCCCTTTTTTATTTTTTATATTTTCCATGTCTTTTTCCTTTGCTTCCGCTCAGGAAGCAAACGATACGGTTCCCAAATCCGGCGTAATAGACAGGGTTTTTGATTTTGGAGATCAGGTTATCGATCTCATTTCCGGTGAAAAGTGGGCCTTCATTCCTGCAGTGACTTATTCCCCTGAAACCAAATTGGGACTTGGCGTCCGGGCGATTCGGGTTTTCAAATACAAAGGAGATACGAATCCCAACCTTCGCCCTTCCTCCATTCCGATCACGATTCTATATACACTCAACAACCAGACGATATTTACCACGGAGCTTGATTTTTGGGCAAATGAAAACAAGGAATACCTCAATGCCCGACTCGAGCTTTCAAATTTTCCTTTCAAATTTTATGGAATCGGCAATGACCCTGTCACAGACGAAGGTGAATCCTACACGACCCGATTTGCCTATTTTCACCTGAATTACCAGCGACAGATTATCCCGGGAATCTTCTTTGGTCCAAGGTATGAATTCAGGGTAGATGACATCTATAGGCGTGTTCCGGGAGGAATATTGGAAACCAGCCAAGTTGCGGGATACGATGGGCAAAGACTTTCCGGTTTGGGATTAAATCTTAATCAAGACACGAGAGACAACATCTTTCAGCCCACCAAAGGATGGAACAACAGATTCAGTTGGATGGGATTTGCTTCTTTTTTGGGGAGCAACTTCAGCTTCAACCAATACACAGCGGATTTTAGAAAATACATCAAAACTACAGATACCCACGTCCTCGCTCTGCAGTCTTGGTGGAGTTTCACCACCGGCAATCCTCCCTTCCAACATATTTCATTGATTGGAGGAAGCGACCGAATGCGGGGGTTTTTTGAAGGGAGATTTCGGGATAACCATGCCATGGTCCATCAGGCAGAATACCGCTTGCCTGTTTACCGAAATCTTGGAATGGTTCTTTTTGGGCATGCGGGACAAGTAGCACCGAAGGTGGGTGATTTTGGATGGAAAAGATTCCGATATGGGGCAGGTTTTGGATTCAGGTACAAACTCAATGAGGAAGGTCTCAATATCCGTTTGGACATTGCATTTGGAGATCAAAGCGCATTCTACTTCGGTTTGAATGAAGTGATTTGAGTGCAATAATTTATCAAACTATTTTTTTATCTTTTCGTTAATTTCTTAAGTTTATAAGAACCTTTTTGCACCAATGAAAAAAAGCCTTTCCCTGTTTCTCTGCTTTGGTCTGATTAACTTTTTGAACTTCAGTCTTTCTGCCCAATCATCTATAGAAAAACTGACCGCATCCTTCAAAGAATATAACAATACTTTCCCTTGGGAAAAAGTCTACCTCCACACAGATAAGCCTCATTATGTCCTTAATGACACCATTTGGATCAAAGCCTACGGCATGATTGAAAACGGCGGTGAGGCTCCGGAAGCGACCAAATCCGTTCCTCTCTATGTGGACCTGTTCGATGCCAAATTTGAAAGGTACATTGACCGCATCATCATCAAGCTGGAGGATGGCAAAGGTCAGGGAGACATCGTACTGCCCAAAGACTTAGAGCCGGGAGCGTATTCTTTAAGGGCATACACCCAATGGATGAGGAACTTTGGTGATGCAGCTTTTTTTCATAAAGACATTTGGGTAGGGGAACTGGGTGAAGGTTGGGAATATGCAGGGTCAGATTCCAAACTGAATCTCGGCTTTTTCCCCGAAGGAGGCGATCTAGTAGAAGGCCTAAAAAGTAAAATCGGCTTCAAAGCCACCGATGCCTACGGACGCAGTACGGATGTTATTGGTTATATCTTGAATACCAGATCAGATACCATCCTTCGCTTCCAATCAGAGCATCTTGGTATGGGAAGCTTCGGATTCACCCCAAAAGAGAATGAATTTTATGAGGTTCATGCCAAATCTCCAGAGCAGGACTGGTCAAAATTTGCATTGAGCCGAATCCAAAAACAAGGTTATGTCCTCGATTTTGATCCGCTCTATTCGGAAGAAGAAATCAAAGTAGAGATCAGACATAATCTTGCGACAGCCAATGATGGCAAGAAACTCTTCCTTGTCGGACTGTCCAAAGGTCAAAAAGTATATGAAAAGGAATTTGACGGAAAACAGGCAATCAATACGACATTAATTTCCAAAGAAGGTTTTTATCCGGGCTTGGTCACATTCACGCTGATGGATGAGGAAACGACACTTTTGGCAGAAAGACTGGTCTATCTTTTTCCTTTTTCCAAAGGAAACGCAACCTTCAAAACAGCAAAAGCCGAATACATTTCCAAGGAGCGTGTTCAGATGGAAATCAACATAATGGACGAATTCCAAAGGGCTGTAGAAGGAAACTTCTCGGTATCAGTGACGGATGCCTATCAGGTCTTGCAGCCTGAAAATGCAGAAAACATCCATTCCTTTTTTCAGCTCAGTTCGGAGGTCAAAGGGGAAATAGAGCAGCCTGATTATTACTTCAATCCTGAAAACCCAAATGCTGAAAAATACCTGGACAACCTCCTTTTGACCCAAGGCTGGAGAAGATTCTCTTGGGAACATTTGGCAAAATTAAGCAGCCCGCCGACATACGGTTTTGAGGAAGGGCTGACCTTGACGGGAAAAGTATATAAAGTGAATGAAAAACCGATTGAAGAACCACATGCATTGCGGATGATGGTAACCCACAGATTTGGAATGCCTATCCTCTATGAAGGCGAAACCAATGAAATTGGTGAGTTCTCATTTCTCGGAATGGATTACCAGGATTCAGTAGGAATTTACATGCAGGCATACATCGAAAAGGAAAAAAATAGCGGAAAAACCACAGAGGTCAAAAGAAATGAGGTAGTGATGTCAATTCCAAAGGCTCCCAAATTCCAGGAGAGAAACAAAGCCCTGCTTCCCTCGGGAGACAAGTTTCAGGATTTTGATGACTATCTCGTCTCTGTAAAGGAGGCGAAAAACTTGATGGAACAATTCAGACTGAGTCAGGAAATCGAATTGGGAGAAGTTACGGTGACAGGGAAAAGAAGCTTAAAACCTGATAACCGGGCCATCCAGTACAACAATACGCCCGACAGGGGCATGTTTGTGACCAAAGAATTTTATTATTTTCAAAATGTTTTCCAGGTGCTTAGGGGAAGATTCCCGGGTGTCAATGTGATAGGAGATGTATTCAGCCTTTACCCAACTCCGGTTGTTATCATCAGAGGCGGCGGAGGCTCTATCATGAATTCCGGAGGTGCCACTTTTCTTATTGATGGCATGAGGGTGATGCCATCAATGGTGGGTATGTTGCCCGTCGCTGAAATAGAAAGAATAGACATACTGATGGGCCTGAGCAAAGGAGCTGTTTACGGTGCTGACGGGGCAGGAGGAGTCATCAATGTATTGACCAAAGCCGGAAACCCTAACTACAAATGGGAGGATGAACCTGTTATTGGTAATACAACCATCAAAGCCAAAGGGTATGTACCCATCCGGGAATTCTACTCGCCTTCTGGATTGTATGATATAAATGCCCCGATTGCAATAGACTACCGGTCTACAATCTATTGGAATCCCAATGTGGACACAGACAATACGGGAAAGGCGCAGATTGAATTTCTCCTGACCGAAAGCAAGCCTGAGGTCTTTGTCAATCTCCAGGGTATTTCCAAATCCGGAGAACCCATCCACGCCACCTACAGATTCAAAGTGAAATAATTTCAAATCTTGAAAATTATTCTCAGCACTTCCTTTTGGACATAGGATTGAGATTTTGGTATATGCTTATTGACCAAATAATCGACATCCCCATAACCATTGCAACCAAAGACAAGATCTCTTTTATTTCAGCTCAAATGCAGTGATTGAATGCAATAATTTATCAAACTATTTTTTTATCCTTTCGTTAATTTCTTAAGTTTAAAAACGGTTTTGAAGCTTATGAAAACATCCCCCTCCCAATTTCTCTGCTTAGGTTTTATAACCATTTTCAGCACCAATCTTTTTGCCCAATCATCCATAGAAAAACTGACCGCCTCCTTCAAAGAATATAACAATACTTTTCCTTGGGAAAAAGTCTACCTACATACCGATAAGCCTCATTATGTCCTGAATGACACCATTTGGATCAAAGCCTACGGCATGATTGAAAACGGCGCTGAGACTCCGGAAGCGACCAAATCTGTTCCGCTCTATGTGGACCTGTACGACGCCAAATTCGAAAGGTACATTGACCGCATCATCATCAAGCTGGAGGATGGCAAGGGTCAGGGGGATATTGTCCTGCCCAAAGACTTAGAGCCAGGAGCGTACTCCCTTCGGGCTTATACCCAATGGATGAGGAACTTTGGTGATGCAGCTTATTTCCATAAAGACATTTGGGTAGGTGAACTGGGAGAAGGATGGGAATATACAGGGTCAGATTCCAAATTGACTCTTGGCTTTTTCCCCGAAGGAGGCGATCTAGTAGAAGGGATAAAAAGTAAAATCGGCTTCAAAGCCACCGATGCCTACGGACGCAGTACGGATGTCATCGGCTATATTTTGAACAGCAAGTCGGATACAATCATGCGCTTCCAATCCGAGCATCTTGGCATGGGAAGCTTCGGATTTACCCCAAAAGAAAATGAATCTTATGAAGTCTACACCAAATCTCCAGAGCAGGACTGGATAAAATTCGGCTTCAGCAACATTCAAAAACAGGGTTATGTCCTGGATTTTGATCCGCTCTATTCGGAAGAAGAAATCAAAGTAGAAATCAGACACAATCTCGCTACAGCCAATGAGGGCAAGAAACTTTTCCTTGTCGGACTGTCCAAAGGTCAAAAAGTATATGAAAAGGAATTTGACGGAAAACGGGCAATGAATACGACATTGATAGCCAAAGAAGATTTTTATCCGGGCTTGGTCACCTTCACGCTGATGGATGAAGAAACGACACTTTTGGCAGAAAGGCTGGTCTATCTTTTTCCTTTTTCCAAAGGAAACGCAACCTTTAAAACAGCAAAAGCCGAATACATTTCCAAGGAACGTGTTCAGATGGAAATCAAAGTGTTGGATGAATTCAAAAGTGCGGTAGAAGGAAACTTCTCGGTATCGGTGACGGATGCCTATCAGGTCTTGCATCCTGAAAATGCAGAAAACATCCATTCCTACTTTCTGCTGAGCTCAGAGGTCAAAGGAGAAATAGAGCAACCGGATTATTATTTCAATCCTGAAAACCCAAATGCTGAAAAATACCTGGACAACCTCCTTTTGACCCAAGGTTGGAGAAGATTCTCTTGGGAACATTTGGCAAAATTAAGCAGCCCCCCGACGTACGATTTTGAGGAAGGGCTGACCTTGACGGGAAAAGTTTCTACGCTTTACGACAAGCCAATCAAAGAACCACATGCATTGCGCATGCTGGTAAACCACCGCTTTGGAATGCCGATCCTATATGAAGGCGAGACCAACGAAACCGGAGATTTCACATTCCTTGGTATGGATTATCAGGATTCAGTAGGGATTTATCTGCAGGCATTTATTGAAAGGGAAAAAGACAACGGAAAAACATCCGAGGTGAAAAGAAATGAAGTAGCCCTGTCCATTCCTGAAATTCCCAAATTCCAAGAGAGAAACATGGCATTGCTTCCTTCAGGAGATAAATTTCAGGATTTTGATGACTATCTCGTCTCTGTCAAAGAAGCCAAGAACATGCTTGAACAATTCAGACTCAGCCAGGAAATCGAATTGGGAGAAGTTACGGTAACAGGGAAAAGAAGCTTAAAACCTGATAACCGGGCCATTCAGTACAACAATTCACCTGATAATGGCTTGTTGGTAACCAAAGAATTTTATTATTTCCAGAATATATTCCAATTGCTTAGGGGAAGGTTTGCAGGAGTCAATGTAGTAGGAGATGTATTCAGCCTCAATCCACTACCAAGTGTAATTATCCGGGGAGGTGGAGGCTCAATCATGAATCAGGGTGGAGCAACCTTTTTAATTGATGGGGTTTTGGCATTACCCGGAACAGTAGCCGTTTTGCCGGTGGCCCAGATAGAAAGGATTGATATTCTCAGGGGCCTTAGCAAGGGTGTCGTTTATGGTAATGACGGTGCCGGGGGAGTTATTAATGTACTCACCAAATCAGGTAACCCAAATTGGAACCCCGCTGATGAACCCATTACCGGAAATGCGACTATCAAAGCCAAAGGATATGCGCCTGTCAGGGAGTTTTATTCCCCAACGGGAGTCTATGACATCAGTGCGCCGATTGCGATAGACTTCAGGTCCACGATCTATTGGAATCCCAATGTGGACACAGATGCTTCGGGCAAAGCGCAGATTGAATTTCTCCTGACCGAAAGCAAGCCTGAGGTCTTTGTCAATCTCCAAGGCATATCCAAATCCGGTGAACCCATCCACGCCACCTACAGATTCAAAGTGAAATAAAAATCAGATGTTGAAAGTCAATCCCAATACCCTAATAAGGATTTCTCTGACTCTTTTGTTGTCTTTTTGGCTGTTTGGCCTGAATGCTTTTGGACAATACAGTCTCAAAGGAAGGGTATTGGATGCGGAGACTTTGGAGCCTTTGCTTTTCGCCACGGTTTTTATTAGCAATTCCAGCATCGGAACTTCCACCAATAAGAAAGGGGAATTTGATTTGTCCATCCCTGAAGGCAACCATGAACTGGTTATCAGCTATATTGGGTTTCAACCTTTCAGCTATACCATTTCGACCAAGGTTTTGAGAAGTTTTTATGAATTCAGGATTTTGCCTGAAACCATAGAATTGGAAGGAAGTGAAGTGAAAGAAAAAAGAGACAAAACCTGGTACGACAATCTTGAAGTTTTCAAGAAATATTTTTTGGGCAGCAGTGCCAATGCCGCAAATTGCAACATCCTCAATCCTGAAGTACTGATCCTCGATGGGGAAACAGAACCAAACTCACTGAAAGTGCGTGCCAAGGATATTCTCGAAATCGAAAACCCCAATCTCGGTTACCAAATCAAATACGTCCTTACCGGCTTTGAATACAACAAAGCCAAAAATGAGGTGGTCTATGCAGGCTATCCATACTTTGTGGAAGAAAAACTGCCAAAAAGAAGGGTCAAAAAAGTGACCGAAAGCCGGGAAAAAGCCTATTTGGGAAGTATGATGCATTTTATGCGGAGTTTGTATACAGGAAACGCGGAAAATTCAGGGTACAGGGTTTTCGCTACACAAAGAGTCCCCAAAATAACGCCCGTCGTCAATCTGGACATTAATCCGAATGAAGATACAAGGGAAAATGCAAAATTGGATATGGGTGAAAAAAAACCGGAAATGTCCTCCATCGATTCCATTGACGTCCCATATAATGAACCGATTGCAGCGGCAACTCTGACACAGTCTACCCAAGACGGGAAGGTATTTATCATCTACAATAAGCCTGTCTATATCCTGTACCTGCATGAGGAGGAAGAGTCTGGGTTTTTTCTTTATAGTCTTCGCAATATTAATTTTTCAATCAAAAACCTCGGATTGGCTGAAAGCAAAGAATCAGGCGTCAAACTGGCACAGCTCAGCAAAATGGAGATGCGTTCCAAGGCCGTTCAGGTTTTTGATAATGGCAGTTACTTTCATCCTTTTGACATTTTTGTACAGGGATACATGGGCTGGGAAAAAATCGGTGACCTGATGCCGCTGGATTATGGTATGGAAGTGAAATGATATTTTAAGTATCAAATCAAAGGAAGCCCCATAAATCAAACCAAAATTAGACCTTCATTTTTTTGCCAATTTCTGCGAAAGTTTGCTTCAAAATTGCCTTTTGCTATGCGCTTAGGATAATTATTGGTTATTTTTAGTTCATCTTCCATAAATCCCATCCCAATGAAAAAGGCTACCAAAATCCTCTCCTTATTTTTTATGCTTCAGGTATTTTTATACCCCTTTTCGCAAGCCCAAAATCTGGAATCCCTGGTATCGAAAACCAAACAATACCAAGTGGCCTATCCATTTGAAAAAGTCTTTCTTCATACTGATAAGCCACATTATTTTTTTAATGATACCATTTGGATCAAAGCTTATGGCACCTTGCAAAAGGATGATCAGTTCATCTACAATACACCCACTGTACCTGTTTATGTAGAATTGATCGACAACCTTAGCAAAAAAAAAGTCAGCAAGCTCATTCTCAAAATGGAAAAAGGAATCGGAAGAGGTGATATCACCTTGCCTTCCGGTCTTTCTGCAGGCATGTATACGCTTAGGGCTTATTCCACTTGGATGAGGAATTTTGAGCCCGAGGTGTTTTTTCACCAGGCTATTTATATCGGCGAATTGGGGAAAGTCAGCTCCGTAGCCACACCACCCCAAAATGACTTTGAATTGAGGCTGTTTCCGGAAGGTGGGGATTTGGTGGATGGGATTTCGACCTCAATAGGCTTTAAGGCAATCGGCCAAAACGGGAAAGGAATCCAAGTCAGGGGACATATTATTGATTCAAACCAAGACACTTTGGGCAATTTTTCTTCCTCCCATCTTGGAATTGGGAGTTTTACTTTTATCCCCCGAAAAAGTGAGAAGTATGAGGTCGTTGCCACTGCCGGTGGAAATCAAAAAAGAATTGGGTTTCCGGAAATCAAAGAAAAAGGCTATGTCCTCAATGTCAATTCATCCTTTACTGCCGAGCAACTTGAAATCTACATCAAAAGCAACATTACTGAAAAGGAAACACTTCACCTGATGGCTCTTTCCAAAGGGGCAATTTTATTTACCCAAACCTTTGAAGGAGGTGCTGCGATGAAAAAATTCACCCTCAACAAAGCGGATTTCAAATCGGGTATCATCCAGTTTTCTTTGTTGGACGGTTCGGGAAATCCATTGGCTGAGCGGTTGGTTTTCCTAAAGCCCGAAGAGAAATCCCTTGCCAAATTCGTTTCTTCCAAAACCAGCTACGCTCCCAATGAAACCGTAAGGATGGAAATCCAGGTCAAAGATGCCTTTGGCAAACCTGTTCAGGGCAATTTTTCCCTTTCGGCTACTGATGGAATTCAGGTACATTATCCTTCCCATGCCCAAAACATCAGCACGTATATGGACTTGTCTTCCGAACTGAAGGGAGAAATTGAACAACCGGCTTTTTACTTTGACGCTACCAATCCAACTGCTGCCAAAGACCTTGACAATCTCTTATTGACCCAAGGCTGGAGGAGATTCGATTGGTCGCATCTTGACAAACTGGAAAAAGAAAGGGAACATTTCTTTGACTTTGGTATCAACTTGGCAGGTCGGGTCTTGCCGGAAGGACGAAGGGGAATCACCGAACCAAAATTCCTGACTTTGATTGTGAACCAAGAAGACCATCCTTTGGTATATGACGGTCAGACCGACGAAAAAGGATATTTTTCATTCCAAGGATTGGATTTTGAAGATTCTACATCGATTTACATCCAGGTATTTACGGTCAACAAAAACAGGAAAAACAATCCCATCCAGGCCAAGCCCAACGAAGTGGAATTTTTTGAAAAAAACAGACCGGATATTACCTTGAAAAACTCTGATCTGTTGACAGTCGATGGCTCAGAATACGAATTCAAGGAGTATTGGATGGAGGTCAAACAGGCAGACCTGATGATGCAGCAATTTCTCAAAAACCAAATGGTAGAATTGGAAGAGGTTACCGTCCAAAGCAGTCAGATCCAGCGCAAGTCCGATATCCGTGCCATCCAATATGCCGACAATCCTGATTTTACTCTAATTGTCACTCCCCAGGAATGGGTTTTCCAAAATGTCTTCCAGCTGATACGGGGGCGATTCCCGGGAGTCACCGTGAGCGGAGATGTTTTCAGCATCAATCCTCCACCCACTGTCACGATCCGGGGCGGTGCTCCGGGAGGATCCCAAAACAGGGGCGCTTTGTTTCTCTTGGACGGAATGCCGGTGCAGACTTCCATGGCGGCTGTGATCATGGTTCCTGATATTGAGCGGATCGACCTTTTGCGAAGCATGTCCAAGGCCATGATCTTTGGACCCGACGGTGCCGGCGGTGTGATCAATATCTTTACAAAGAGAGGAAATCCACAAGTGGACCAACTTTCCAAAACCCCAACAATGGACAGCAATGCCACCTTGAACAAAACAGGATTTGCACCCGTGCGGCAGTTTTATACTCCTCCCAAATACATTGAAAATGTTGGCCCAAGGATACCGGATTATCGCTCCACGATCTATTGGAATCCTGAAATCACCACTGACAAAAATGGAAAAGCAGTGGTGGAGTTCCCGCTGACTGATGGCAAAACCCAAGTGGAAATCAGGCTTGAAGGGCTTTCTACAGAGGGAAAACCTGTTTCAGGAACTTATTCATTCAAGGTACAATAAGTACCCAAAACCAAAATCCCTGTCCATTCGAACAGGGATTTTGGTTTTAAACAAACCTAACTTTTTTGAAGAACAATCCGCTTTTTAAGCGCCCATTTCATGAGTGGCCCACTAGTCATGCTGGTAACCAAAGCCATCACCACCAAAGCCACAAAGAGTTTTTCATTGATCAAACCTACATCCAAAGCAATCAATCCAAGGATGATTTCCATCGCGCCACGGGCATTCATCCCAAATCCTATGGCCATAGATTCCCATTTATCCAAGCCGCCTCGAAGTGCCCCAAATCCGCAGCCGATTACTTTGCCCGCATAGGCCACCAAAATAACCACAAGGACCAGTAAAGGGTCAAAATTGGTAAAGAAATTGACTTTGAGTCCAATCGAAACAAAAAAGACTGGTGCAAATATGTTGTTGACAAATTGATGGATAATTTCTTTTGCCTTTTCGGACATATGTTCTGAATCACCCAAAGCCACACCAAGCAAAAACGCACCAAAAATCGCATGGATTCCAATAAATTCAGTGAACGCTGCAGACAGAAAGCAGGCAGCCAATGACAAAGACAACAATCCTCCCGGCCATGATAACCGCTTGTTGATCCAAGGTAGGACTTGATTGATCAATCGCTTTCCAACAGTGATCATAAAAGCGGCAAAACCAATGGTAAGAAAAATGGTATATCCAAGACCCATAGTACTGGCTTCTTTGCCCATAAAACTCAAAATGATCGAAAATATCATCCAACCGATAAGGTCATCAACCATGGCTGCAGACACGATCATCATCCCCATCCGACTTTTGAACAAATCAAGATCCATGAGTGTCCGCACGATCACAGGCAAGGCACTGATTGCCATGGCTGTCCCCATAAAAAGTGAAAACAAAAGTTTGCTCCCATCTTCAAAACCGAAAAACTCAGCAAAGAAAAATGGCGCTGTAAATCCAAATGCAAAAGGAATGGCCAAACCAAAAAAACTGATGTTTAAGGCTTTTTTCCCCTGAGAAATAACCAGATTCAGTTCCACTTCCAAACCAGCAATAAACAGCAAAAGGATGACGGAAATCTGAATGTATCCATCCAAGGCGATATTGCTCATCGGATTTGCTTTGAACAAAAATTCAAAAACCTCAGGGAAAATCCCTCCCATTATCGTCGGACCAAGGAGAATCCCCGCAAGTATTTCACCCACCACTGCCGGCTGTTTGAATTTCCTGGCAATTTCTGCAAAAATCCTAGCCAAAATAAGCATCGTGGCCAGTTGCAAAAGAAGATTAATAACCTCACTATGTGTCAGTTTTTCCATCCGGTCAGGTTATTTTTTTAGTATCAATAAGTTGCAAGGAAGGTTGTTTAGGATTTCTTCCAGATCATGGGGAAAAAGCCGGTCCAAAAACCCGAGTTTGCCTTCATCACCCACTATTAGAAGGTCAGCTTTGACATCTTCGGAAAACTTTGCAAGCTCTATCGCCCATCTGCCACAGGTGACTTTGACATTGACTTTGAGGTCTCCTTTGTCAAGGTCCTTCAAAATATCATTGACATAAGCGACTTCATCTGCGACAAGCTTTCTCCGTATAGAGGCTATTTCCTCTTCGTTTCCTTCCCCTGCAGTTGCCATTTTCAGGCCATACATCTTAATCTCATTGACCACAAAGACCTGCCTTGCGCCATCCAATTTGCACCATTCGAGTCCTTTTTGAATCACTAAGGGTGTCTGATCCTGCTCCGTGCCGTTGATTACCACCTTGTCAAAAGGTGTCGGTTTGACCAGAGGTTCTATCAAAGTCAGCACCGAACACTTGGAATTCCGGATGATCTTTCTGGCTATCGAGCCAATATAATAATTCAGGAAACTTTCACTCTTGAGTGCCCCGGCTACCAAAAGATCAACATTTTCGGCCTCACAGGTTTGAAGGATTCTTTTGGCAGGCTTGCCTTCCGCCCAAATGGTCTTTACTCCGCTATCCAAAAGACCGTGTTTGAGAAGCACCTCATGGAGCTTTTCTTCAAGGACTACTGTTTTTTCGCCCACATGGATGAGCAGCAGTTCTGCATGAAAGAGGTCTTTCAATCTTTTTGATTCAGCAATCAGGGCCTCCATTCTTGGAGAGAAGGCAATGGCAAGGGCAATTTTACTAAACATACCTAGGGAATAGTGTTTGTCGAAAAATACCATTTTTTTCGCCCAGGAAATAACTTTTTATGCTTTGTTTTTTAAGTGGACTAAAATTAGATTCCGCTTATCCAAACTTGAAACCTTTCAAAACCATGCAAACCAATAGGACGAATCGGCTTTTATTTAACGGTTTTAATTTTGTAACATAGCGCGGGAAAAGACACTTTGAGTGTCTTTTTTCATTAAAGAACTAAACCTGATATACTTTATGAAGAAAATGTATCTATCGTTGGTTTTAGGAGCGGGATTCCTTTTTTCCGTTCACTCGACCACGCTGGCGCAAGGGGATTATCCCACTCTTGGCCAGATTACCCAAAGGCTGCAAGCCATATCCGGCAGCGGAAGTGCAGCCAAACTCAGTTCGCTTACCAAAACCGAAGGCGGGAAAGACATCTGGGTATTGAAAATCGGAACCGGTGACATGGACAACAAGCCAGCCATTGCAGTCGTGGGCGGGGCAGAAGGCTTTCATGTCCTCAGTGTCGAATTGGCTCTGCAGTTTGCCGAAAGATTGGTCAAAAACCATGCATCGGCCCTAGAAAAAAACACTTTCTACATTTTCCCAAACATGTCTCCTGATGCTTATGAGCAGTACCATGCTTCCCTGAAGTATGAAAGAAGAGGCAATGCAGCCAAAGTCGATCACGACCGTGACGGACAGGTTTCAGAGGATGTCTATGAGGACCTCAACAAAGATGGACTTATCACAATGATGCGCGTCGAAAGCCCCATGGGCGAGTACATGGCCAATGAAAAGGACAGCAGGTTGATGGCAAAAGCAGACAGGTCCAAAGGCCAAAAAGGCAACTACCTGATGATGCCTGAGAGTATGGACAAGGATAAAGACGGAAGCTTTGGAGAGGATTTGGCAGAAGGCATTGCCTTTAACAAAAACCAGACTTACAAATTCCCGATCTTCCAGCCGTTAGCAGGGGATTTTGCGGTATCGCAGGTCGAAAGCCGCGCCTTGTTGGATTACCTTTTCAATCAATGGAACATCTTTGCTTTTGTGACTTTCAGTCCTGCAAACAACCTCTCCGCTCCCCTAAAATACAATGCGGGTGATGCCAAGAAAAGGATAATCGCTTCCATGCTGGAAAAAGATGTAGCCATCAACGGCATGGTTTCAGGAATTTACAATGAAACCATTACCCAAAAAGCATTCAACCAAACCAATCAGGGTACTGACGGGGACTTTTTCCAATGGGCTTATTTCCACTTTGGAAGACTCAGCTTCAGCACACCGGGATGGTGGATTCCTGAGGTCAAAGGAGAAGACGGCAAATCCAACAGCAATGCCGAGGCAAACTTCATGGCCTGGGCCGCAAAAGAAAATCTCAGCAATGTACACGTGCCTTGGGCGCCGGTGACGCATCAGGATTTCCCAGGTCAGAAAGTAGAAGTGGGTGGCATCAGACCTTTTGTGATGCACAATCCTCCTTTTGCCAAAGTGGATTCTATAGCCATGGAGCATACCGCATTCATCCTGAAGCTGGCAGCAATGAGTCCCAAGCTGGAGTTTCACAATGTGAAATCAGAAAAACTTGGCAACGGACTGACAAGAATCACCGCAGACCTTTTCAACAATTCTTCTTTGCCGACACATTCTGAAATGGGTGAAAAATCCCGTTGGTTGAGGAATATCAGGGTAGACATCAGCAAAGATGCCGCTGACTTAGTTTCCGGTGAAAAAATCAAGCTGATCAATAAGCTTGATGCTTATGGCAAAATTACGCTGTCATGGGTCGTCAAAGGAACCGGCTCAGTGGATATCAAAGCCGGTGCAGCACATACCGGTATCGCCACACTCAATGTGAAACTCTAAAGCGACAAAAAAATGAAATTCAAAAACTGGATATATACAACTGCCTTAGGACTGGCAATCGGTTTTGCAGGCATTCAGGAGACCAACGCACAGGAAAAATATTTCCGCGCCATCGGTACTCCGCACAATCCCAAAGTTCCCGTTTCCTGGAACAGGTATCATACTAACCTTGCTTTGGAGGAAATCATGAAGGACATGGCCAAAAAGCATCCCGATCTGGTGAAGCTCGAAAGCATCGGCAAGTCTTTCCAAGGAAATGACATTTGGGTGCTGATCGTCACCGACTTCAAAGCCGGCAAAGCTGAGGACAAGCCGGGCATGTGGATCGATGGCAACATCCACTCCAACGAGATACAGGGAACTGAATTTACCCTTTACACCGCTTGGTACCTTTCTGAAATGTACGGCGAACTGGAATTCATCACCCAATTGCTCAAAGACAAAACATTCTACATCGCGCCTACCATCAATCCGGATGCGCACGATAACTTTATCAAGGAACCAAACACGCTGAATTCTCCGCGATCAGGCATGATGAATATGGATGATGACGGCGACGGGGTGATCGGTGAGGATCCTTTTGACGACATCAACAAAGACGGTCATATCACGATGATGATCAGAAAATCACCTACCGGACGATTTGTAAAAGATCAAATGGATCCGAGAAAACTCATCATGGTCGCTCCTGATCAAAAAGGAGAATATGAAATGTTGGGTTTTGAAGGCATAGACAATGATGGTGACGGTGAAATCAACGACGATGCCATCGGGTATTATGACCCTAACCGTGATTGGGGATGGAACTGGCAGCCTGATTATGTACAGCGAGGTGCATGGAAATACCCGTTCAGCGTGCCTGAAAACAAAGCCGTGATGGAATATGTGATGAAGCATCCCAACATTGCAGCAGCGCAAAGCTACCACAACTATGGTGGCATGATCCTCAGAGGTCCGGGTGCGGAAGAAGACTTGGGAACATACAACCAAACTGACATTCGCATCTATGATGCTATTGCCAAAAAAGGAGAGGAATTCATGCCGGGTTACAAATACCTGGTGGTGTACAAAGACCTTTACTCCGTATTTGGCGGTCAGTTGGACTGGTTCTATGGCGGAAGGGGAATTTTCACCTATTCCAATGAATTGATGACATCTTATCTCTATGTGCACAAAAATGCAGGAAGAGGCAATCAAGATGAGCAAATGATGGTAGACACTTACCTGACATTCGGGGATGCATTTGTCAACTGGGCAGAATATGACCACCCTCAATATGGCAAAATCGAAGTCGGTGGATTCAAGAAAAACTTTGGCCGTCTGCACCCGGGATTCCTGTTGGAGCAGGATGCCCATAGAAATGCCGCCTTCACCATCCTCCACGGCTACCACACTCCAAAACTCAGCGTGATGGATGTCAAAGAAGAAGACCTTGGAGGAGGATTAAAAGCAGTTACAGCGACGATTTACAACGAAAGGTTGATCCCAACCCACTCCAGCCAAGATCTGAAATACAAAATCGAAAGGCCTGATTATGTGAGCATCACCGGCGCCAAAGTAGTGGCGGGATTTGTGGTGGACAATGAGGACTTCAACAGACTTTCCGAGCAAAAGACAAATCCTGAAAAAATCTCTGTCGACAATATTCCGGGAATGGGTGCGGTAAAAGTGAGATGGATCGTCTCCGGCAACAGCAGCTACAGCATCAACGTGGACTCTGCAAAAGGCGGAAAAGCAAGCTGGAAGAAGTGATAATTGTCCACAGTCCATAGTCGACAGTCCACTGTGGATAGTCATAAAATTGAAATAGCTACCTGAGAGATCGGGTAGCTATTTTTTTTATAAAATCTCTTGGGAATATTGATTTAGATAGAAATTGAATAGGTGGGAAACTTTTATAACTCAAAAACCAGCCTTTTATGAGTTATAAATCTGATTTTTATAACTCATGGGAAATCATTGATCCAAAACAAGTACCTGAAAATACATTTTGGAAGATTGAAATCAGATCCGAAGCATCCCGCGGAATGCCCGTACACCATAATAAGATTGGGCTCCATTATGATAGGTAAAGACATGGTTGTAGCGACGGTCGCAAAAAAGAGCTCCCCCAAGTTTCCGGATGGCATCGGGTGTTTGGATCCAACTTGAGGTTTTGGTATCGAATTCTCCCAATTGTTGCAATTCCCGGTATTCGGATTCAGTCAGGATGTCAATACCCATTTCAGCAGCCATGTCGACGGCATTGTTTGCAGGGGGGAAATCTTTCCTTGACTCAAGGCCTTCCCGGTCAAAGCAAATACTTCTGCGGCCTTTTGGGCTTTCTGCCGAACAGTCATAAAAAATAAATTCTCCGGTGTTGTCATCGAAGCCGACCACATCAGGTTCTCCGCCTGTGATTTCCATTTGGTACAGTGACCAAAGCTTTTCTAGGCTTCCTTTGCCATTGAGATGGAATTCCAATTTGGCCTGGACCGAAGCCCATTCCAAGCCTTGGTGACGGTTTTTGTTTTTCTCAAACCTGGATTTCAACGTTCTGAAAAGTACTTCGCACTGATCGCTTGACAATTCCATTTTAGTATCCATGGCTCTTCCTACTAAACTATTGGAGTAAAAATATCAATCCTTTTTCCCAGATCTCTAGCTAAATGGTGAATTGTCAGGATATCTATCCTTGATTCATCAACAATTCTATAAATTATTAAATAATTTCCTTCAACAAGCTGTCTAATTTCTTTCTTGCCGAAGAATTCTAAAATCTGACCAGAATATGAGTTTGTCTTAAGGATTTGCGTTCTATTCTTAATTCTTTGGATTTGAAGCGAGGCATACTTTTTTGAGTCTTTGCTTATATATTCCGCAATTTCCTTCAAATCAATAACCGCTTGTGCGGTCCAATTTATTCGAACCATTTGTCGATTTCCTTTTCGAGTTCTTCTTCAGAAATAAATCTTCCCTCATTGGAGTCCAACAAGCCTTTTTCAACTTTTTGGATCAAAATCAATTGTCCTACCAATTCATCCAAAGAAAACTCTTCAGGCAGTTTTTCCAATTGCTTTTTAACTATAGTTTTTGTCAACATACCTCTTCGATTTAATCAAATATAAAAAAAATGTGTTTTCAATAACAGAATACCTCGAATCGAACTCTTCATTTTTCACATTTCACAAAATCAATTTTAAAAAGTCATTAAGACGATCCGCATCTTTCCATATTAATTATCTCCAAAACTTCGATCCTCCTGCCTTTCACCTCAAACCTTCAACTTCTTACCCAATTCCCAACTTTGAAACTTTTTCAACATTGAAACCTTCAAACCAAATCAATCCTCCTTCCCCGACCCTTTGAAGTAATCCTCCTTATCGGCAAAGAGTACATTGAAAGTGGTCAGTGAACCGTAGGCGCGCGTAATGTATTGCTGCAGGGCAATTCTGTCCTGATCGTCGAGCTTCTCGTGGTTATTGATATTTTGCTCAAGGACGCGGAGTCGCTCCCTGACCATGACGATCTTGTGAAAAAATGTCGCAATCGGAACTTCCTTGTTGCTCAGTTCGGGATTGTAGGGATTGAGAATCATGTTGCCTTTGAGCCACTTTTGGGCCATGCTGACTTTTGGCAAAGTTTCCACAGGCGGGATTTTTTTGATGGCGTTTTCTACTGCCCTTTCGATATCCGCAAGGCTAAACGCGATCGGTTCTGCTTCTTTCTTTTCGATGAGTTCAAAATGCTGAAAGTCCCTTGCGATGGTTTTGACCTCCGCGATAAAGTTAAAATAAATCTTGTAATAGGAGGCGTCTGCCTCCACGACCACGCCTTTTCCAAATTTTGGATGTCTGACTTGACTCCCGATTCCCAATTCCATTGCTGACATAAAATAATTGGTTTTGCTACCTAATGTTTCGGTCAATATAAAAGCTATTTTTATATTTTCACAAAAACTTTCCACCAAGCCTATGAATTCTTTGGACCGCCTCCGATTGCTTTTTGAAGAACAGATCAATGTCATGCCCATTGCAGAAAACCTGCTGGTTTTTGACCAAAACAGTTACAGGGAAGAAATGGAAAAACGGAATTTCCAATCGGCCGTGGTGGATGTCGGTGGGATATTGATGAAATTCGATATCGGTGATGCATCTCCGGTTCCAATCCCTGAGGAAGACATCATGCCATCTGAAACTCCGCTGTTGATTGCCTTCAGAATGCTGATCGACAAAAGGCGGTATTTCATTGAAGAAGATGGAAGGATCGCGCACATCGTCACCCGGACTGACCTCGACAAGATTCCGCTCAGGATCGGGTTTTTTGGAATGATCAGCCTGTTGGAAACCCACCTGAAAGAACTGATCCGCAAATACCTGCCGCATTGGGAGCAAAGCATTTCCGAAAACCGGCTCAATAGCGCCCGATCACTCTATGATTGGAAAAAAGGACGGAAAGAAGAAATTGATTTGGTGCAATGTCTGCAGTTTGGTGACTTGGGTTCTATCTTTTCCAAAAATCAGCGCTTCAAAAAATTTGATCCGGAGTATAGCAGAGACCGCTTTGTCAAGATGATGAATGACATCGGTCAGTTGCGCGATGCACTTGCCCACTCACAGGGAAATCTTGGTTTTTCATGGGAGGAATTAGACACTATCATCCGGTTTATCAGGATTATTATCGATGCAGAAGATCAGGTTTTTGAGGCGTAGATTAAGTGGTTATCCGATTCTTATCTCTTTTTTCGAAAGATATAGTGGGGCGTAGCCCCCAAATCTTCGTAGCAAATTGAAATGGCATAAGGACGAAAGGGGCGTAGCCTGATATCTATCATTCATACCATTCAAACAAATATTTATGGTCAAAATCTATTTCAAATTTCTTTAGAAGCAACAGGTACTCTTCTCGGAAAGATTGCTTTTTATGGCGTTCGGGTTGGTTCAAAACATATTTCACAACGTTATCGATATGCGATTTGGAATACGTAAAAGCCCCAAAACCATCTTGCCATGAAAATTTGGATGGTACATATTTCTTTTCATTTAGCCATTTGGATGAACCCGATTTGACTTCCTCCATCAACTTAGAGGGTGAAACTGTCGGATGCATCCCGACAAAAATATGTGTATGGTCAGGATTGGCATAAATAGCATAAGCTTTGCATTTGTGATTGGTAACAATCCCACACATCACTTTTTCTAATTCATCTCTGAAATGTTCTTTGATGAAGTTATGGCGACCCTGAACTGAAAAAACGAATTGAATATATAATTGGGTGTATGTATTTGCCATAGGTTTTTCAGATTTCAGGGCTACGCCCCTGTTGGGTAAGCTGTTGGTGTTGGTTATTACGAAGATTAGAGGGCTACGCCCCCTTTGTCAATCTTAAATGATCTGATTTAAAATTCATTGGGATATTAATCAAATGGGAAGATCGAAGCGCAGTTATCCCGATTCTTTTAAAGGGGCGTAGCCCCCAAATCTTCGTAGCTAATTGATATGATATGTGAACGAAAGGGGCGTAGCCCTGAGATCTATCATTCATTCGTATTTGCTTTAGGCTTTAAGATTTCAGGGCTACGCCCCTCTTGGGTCCTTTATTGATATTGTTTATTACGAAGATTAGAGGGCTACGCCCTCTTTGTCAATCAGAATTGTTTTTGATTTGAAATCCATAGGGATATCCATCAAATGGGAAAATTGAAGAGCAATATCTCAGTTGTTTTCAAGGGCGTAGCCCCCAAATCTTCGTAAACATCCCTTTCTCCCTTTAGTCTTAATCTCACGCCACCCGCAGCTGGCATAAGAAAAATATTGGCAGCTGATTTTTATTCGCGAATCTTCAAATGATTCACTCTCAAATAATGAAAGAGTCGCTCAAACTCAGTCAAGTCGTCTTTGTCTGATAAGTTAATTTATCACTGTCTCTAGTCTTTAAAATCAATTTTCTGTTCACTTGTCCGTGGAAATAGAAGTTGTTTTCAGTCCAACTCTGTAGCTGTCCTAAGTTCAATTTTCTCTCGGGTCTTAACATTTGTCGAATAATTAAATTGTCTCCCGTTAGTTTAAAGTCTTTATGTTTCCTAATGATTTCAAAAATCATCACTATTCCAAAGAGTCCTGTTAACGCGTAGATGAGTCCGAGTTCTTGATTTGCCCCATGGTAAAATTTAATTGATAGGAATATGTTTATCCCTGCAAAAAGAATCCAAAATGGAAGTAATTTCTTGTTCATCCTTTTTCCCAAAAAACTTTCTACCAACAATTGTATATCAACAAGACTTATTAATATCTACCCAAATCGGGCTGGTCTCAACAATATTGTTGTTATTTTTTTAATACCTAAACTTAAACTCTTTTAGTTAATGATCCAATCCACACATAGGCTTGAGCTCAAAACCTATCCACCTTAAACCCTGCCAATTCCATACTTGGGGATTTTTGGGCATGGAGTTCTGCGAGGATTTTTCCTGTCGCGGGTGCCAAGCTGATTCCCATCATGGAATGACCGCTGCCGACAAGGACATTCTTCCAATTTGGCGCAAAACCGATATAAGGCAAACCATCTGGTGAACAGGGTCTCAAGCCCTTCCAGATCTCATCGGTTTCGGGAAATTTGGATTGGAAATCCGGATAATACCGGTTGATGGATTCGAAGATTCCCTTGACCCGGTTGATGTTGATGGATTCGTCTGTGCCGGCGATTTCCATCGTGCCACCAAATCGGATCTGTTTGCCATAGGGGCTGACGGCAACTTTCATCTCTGTCAAAATGCTCGCCTGTTTGATTTCAGGCTTGTTGTCCTGGATAAAACTGTATCCTTTTCCGCCCATCATGGGAAGTGAAAAAGCCAACATCTTAGCCAATTCGGAAGACCAAGCGCCTCCGCAAAGCACAAACTTATCCCCTTCGATTTTTCCCTCCGAAGTCAATACGCCGATGACTTTGTCGGATTTTGTTTCAAATCCGGTGACTGTCACTTGGTTTTTGAACTGCACACCATTTTCTTCCAAATGTTTTTTCAAAAAACCATACAAAGCAGCAGGAGAAAGGTGGGCATCACCGGGAAATAAAACTGCCCCGCGGGCTTTTACCTCAAGGTTGGGTTCGATATTACGGATATCCTTGGGGCTGAGGATTTCTGCCGCCAAACCATGTTTCTGCGCCAAATGGGCAAATTCAATCTCTTCCTTTTCTACCTCGGCAGTTTGATAAAGCATCATCAAACCCTTTTCTACCAAGCCCAAGTTTGACTCGATGTGCTCAGCCTTGAACTGTTGGTACAGCGCTTTGCTCATCAGACTGAGATTTTTCAGGTAGGGGATACTTTTCTCAACATGGGATTTGTTGGCGGATTGGTAAAACAACCAAGACCATTGCAAGAGCTTCCGGTCAAATCTAGGATGGATATAGAAAGGACTTTTGGATGAAAACATCCAGGAAATCCCCTTGCTGATCATGCCCGGAGCGGCTAACGGAATGATGTGGCTCGGCACGATCATCCCGGCATTGCCGGTGGAGCAGTTGACCTGCATGTCACCTTTGTCGATGATGATGACTTCTGTACCTGATTTTTGAAGGAAATACGCAGTAAACAGTCCGACGATCCCGCCGCCGATGATGATGGTTGGTTTCATTTTTTAAGACGTGAGAGGGGAGACTTGAGACATGAGACTGAATTCTGGTTGGGTATGGGAGAATTGGAAAATTGAAAGATTGGAAAATTTCAAAATTGTAAAGATGGGCTTTTATGTTCTTAATACTTTGTTCTTGGTACTTGATACTTTGTACTCTCTCTCGCTTCCCCTAAATTACCTGAAATCCATGCACGTAAGGGTCTTCGTCGTCCAGGAAAATGGTATTATAGCCTGTCACCACTGCCCAACCTTCGATGCTGGGAACGATGGCCGGAAAGTCCCCGACGGAAGTCTCCTCTTCTATCCTGCCTGTAAATTTGGAACCGATAAAACTCTCATGGATAAATTCATCCCCTTTTTTCAACAAACCTTTGGCATGCCACTGTGCCATCCTAGCCGAAGTGCCTGTCCCGCAGGGTGAGCGGTCGATGGCTTTGTCGCCGTAGAAAACGGCATTTCTGGCAGTGGATGTCGGATCTATAGGTTCGCCCGTCCAAAGCAAATGCGAAAGCCCACGGATAGATGGATGCTCAGGGTGTACAAATTGGTGGGAAGCGTTGATCTTTTTGCGGATTTCCCGGCTCCACATGATGAGTTGCTCGGCACGGTAATTTTGGATTCCTGAGAAATTTTCCTGTGGATCGACAATGGCGTAGAAATTCCCCCCATAAGCCACATCTACTTTGAGCGTACCCAAGTCATCACAATTCACCTCAATGTCTGTGGCGGCAAGGTAAGAAGCAATGTTGGTCAGTTTGACAGATTTGACTTTTTTGCCTTCCTTCACATAGCTCACCCTTACCAATCCTGCAGGCGCTTCGATTCTCAGTTGGCCGGGAATTTTCGGCGTGATCAATCCTTCTTCTATCGCAATGGTCACAGTTCCGATGGTGCCGTGACCGCACATGGGCAGGCAACCGCTTGTTTCGATAAATAAAACCGCGACGTCATTGGCAGGATCATGGGGTGGAAAAAGCATCGAGCCCGACATCATATCATGTCCCCTCGGCTCAAACATCAGCCCTTTGCGGATCCAATCAAGATGGTCAAGAAAATACTGCCGCTTTTCGACCATGTTTTTCCCTTCCAAAAAAGGTACTCCGCCGGAAACAAGTCTGACAGGATTGCCACAGGTATGGGCGTCGATGCAGGAGAAGGTACTTCTAGAGGACATAAGAAATTGAAAGATTGGAAGATTGGGAAAATTGGAAAATTAAGGGTTGAAATGTTGAAAGGTTTTGAAAGTTAGAAAGTTATAAAACCACCTTATTTCTAAATATATGCCTATCTGTGGACTATGGACTGTTGACTGTTGACAAAAACAATTTTCTGCCTACTTTATAAATTCTCCGTCTATTGTTCTCCAAATCCCCAATGGATTGCTTTCTCTCAGTGCATCAGGCAATAAAATATCCGGCATGTCTTGGAAAGCTATCGGTCTTGCAAATCTCTTGATCGCGTAGACACCGACGGAAGTACTCCTGCTGTCAGAGGTGGACGGATAAGGACCTCCATGTTGCATGGCATATCCCACTTCCACTCCGGTCGGAACGCCTTTGTACAGCATTCTGCCGCATTTCTCCTCAAGAAGATTGATCAGAAAAAGTTTATCGCTGAGTTCTTCTTCTTCAGCCCAAATGGTGATGGTCAACTGTCCGTGGAGTTTTTCGGCTATGGCAAGCAAATCATCCTCTCCTTCATACACCACCATCAACGCAAATGCCCCGAAAACTTCCTGCTGGAATTTGTCATCACTCAACCAATCCTTGGCTTTGATTTTTGCCAAGGCAGGATGGCCTTTGATCAAGTCTTTGGCTGCAGCTACTTTCACCCATTCCAATTCTTCCCTGCCCTGCAGGTATTGCAGTGCATTGTAATAAGCATCCGCAATGCCTTCATGCAGCATGGGTGCTGCGGCTATGTCCTCGATTTCGGATTTTATTGCTGCCGCAAATTCCTTTTGCAGACTTTTTGGGACAAAGATCAAACCCGGATTGGTACAGAACTGCCCCACTCCAAGGGTCAAAGAGGAGATAAATGCTTTGGCACTTCCTGCGATGTCTTTGGAAAGTTTTTGCTCGAAGGTAAAAATCGGATTCACAGAACCCATTTCGGCATAAACAGGAATCGGTTCGTTCCTTTGGCTTGCTGTCTTGAACAATGCCATGCCACCATAATGTGAACCGGTAAATGCGATGGCTTTTGCAATCGGATGGACTGCCAAGGCTTGTCCTTCTTTGGCGCCACCTTCCACATGCTGAAATATTCCATCTGGCAAAGCCGAATCTATAACCGCTCTATGAATGACCTGGGCTACAAGCTTGGAAGTCTCAGGATGGGCGGGGTGTGCTTTGTATATCACCGGACAACCCGCCGCCAAGGCAGAAACGGTATCCCCTCCTGCTGTAGAAAATGCCAAGGGAAAATTACTTGCTCCAAATACGACGACCGGACCTAGTGGTGTCAAAAACCTTCGAATATCCGGTTTTGGTGCCGGAGTGCGGTTTGGATCTGCGTGGTCGATGGTTGCTTCCACCCAACTTCCTTCCTCCACCAACTTTGCAAACAAGCGGATCTGACCTGTGGTCCTTCCAAGTTCACCGGTAATCCTTCCTTCGGGAAGGTTTGATTCTTTGGATGCCAAAGGGATAATGGTGGCTTTTTCACCCTCCAATCCATCTGCGATTTTTCGGAGAAAAGCCGCTTTCTCTTTTCCTGGAAGGTTTTTAAAAAACAAAAATGCTTCCTGTGCTTTGGCAAAAATCTGGTCGTAGGTCATGGAGTTTGGTTAATGGTTAATTGGTTAATTGGTTGTAATTGTTGTAATGGTTCTAATTGTTGTTGGGTCATCAGGTTGTCTTGTTGTCCTATTTCCAAAGTCTTGTTCATTTCAAAAAGAAAGTCAAGAAACCAAATAAACTTCACCTTGTCACTTCGAACGTAGAGAGGGGTCTTTTCAAAGTTGAATTTCATAAATGTAGCTCTCATTGGTCAATGTGTCTATGAAATATCTTGATCCTTGGTCAAATTTATCTCCGCTACCATAGATGATCATACCTTTAGACGGTTTAAACCAATTAGGTGCATTAATCGGTTTAGTCCAACTTTCATCCTTAATTTTTAATTTATTTTGATATGTAAATTCATCCCACCATTTTTCAGTTGGTCTAAATTTCAAATAAACTATATATTCTTTTGTCCAGTGAGCGGATTGCCAATATTGACCCTTTAATAATTCAAGCTCTTTTAGGTTTTTTGAACCTGACCAATATTTGTAAACCTCGGCTGGGTCGTTTGTCTGAATTTCAGAGCAACTTGAAAGAAAAAAGAACGTCAAAAGTACTGCTGTTAGTATTCTCATACTTATTCCCGATTTACCACATCTTTTTGATCTAAATCACCTAGATTCTTAAATTTCTAGCCGTGTTTTAGTATGTCATAAGAATACTTATTTTAACCCCATTTACTTCGTACTTGGTACATCGTACTTCGTACCCAGATCACAACTTCGGTCTGTGTTCCAAACCCCTCTTGATGATGTTCTCGATTTTTACCCTTTCTTCCCCGATCAAAGTCAGTCTTGGAGCGCGAACCCATTCTGTCCCGATACCGGCCATCTGCTCAGCGAGCTTGATGTACTGCACCAACTTCGGATGGATATCGAGTTCTAATAAAGGTAAGAACCAACGGTAGATTTTTAAAGCCTCTTCTGTCTTTCCGGCCTTCACGAGGTTATAAACGGCAACAGTCTCCTTTGGAAAAGCACATACCAACCCGGCAACCCATCCATCAGCACTCATCAGCAATTCTTCCATTGCCAAAGTATCAACTCCGCAGAGGATTTTGAACCTGTCACCAAATAGGTTTCTCATCCTTGTCACATTGGAGATATCTCTTGTAGATTCTTTGACGGCTTGGATATTTGGGCAATCGGTCAATTCCTCAAACATGGCCAAGGTCACCAAAGTCTTGTAATCCACGGGATTGTTATAAATCATAATCGGCAAATCTGTACTGTTGGCCACCGCCTTGAAGTACGCGACGGTCTCTCTTGCGTCAGAACCATACCGCATCGGAGGCAAAAGCATCAAACCTGAAGCTCCCATTTCCTTTGCCTTGTGTGCCCAAAATATAGCATCTCGCGTGGCTCCTTCTGCGATATTTAGGATCACAGGAACTTTGCCATTGACATACTTTACCGTTTCGGTTGTCAACTGGATTTTTTCCTCCAAGCTAAGTACAGAGGATTCACCCAACGTGCCTCCGAGGATGATACCGTGTACGCCGGCTTCGAGCTGCGCATCGAGGTTTTTGAAAAACATGTCCATGTCCAAGCTTCCATCCTGATGGAATTTGGTCGTCACTGCCGGAAATACACCTTGCCAATTCATATTCTTTTCTTTTTTTAACCAAAGGTAAAGCGATTAATGGCTTGATACTTACACTTGATTAGTCAATAGTAATACCATATTGATTTTGAATTAGATATTTTGGTAAAAATAAATTAATATCATATTGAAAATTAATTAGTCCATAGTCCAAGGTCGACAGTCGATACTTGTCCGCCGTGGCGGAGCCACTATAATCGATTTTCAATCCTGGGTTTATATGGTTTTGTGGAAAAAAAGCATCCATATTGGAAAGTCCATGATTTTACAATTCCCTTGCAATCTAGGCAGAGAAAAAAATCAGCTTCAAATTGTCACTTCGAACGTAGAGAGAAGTCTTTCTTATAAATGGGAATATGGATTTCTCAGTTCCCGAAGAATTCGGGACAGGCTGTTCCTCCTTCGAAAAGACAAGGAAAGGTTGGTGAAGAATTCAAATGTAAATTCATAAAAAAGAAAGCTGACAAAGAATAAGCTAACAGGGTATGTCCAAAGTTATCCCCTTCAAAATCCCCAAATCACAAAAGGAATTTGTCCGCTTCCAAGTGGATGAAGGGAGCCACTTTTATGACAAACTCCACCAACACCCGGAGTGGCAACTTACCCTCATCCTGGAGGGAAAAGGCCAACTTATGGTTGGGGATTACCTTGGGAGGTTTGAACCGGGGGATATCTACCTGCTTGGTTCAAATGTGCCGCATGTCTTCCGATCTGATGAGGAGTACTTCCAAAAAACCAATTCCATCAAATCCGTTAGCAACACGATCTTCTTTGATTTTGAGGCGCTCGGTAAAGGAATCTGGGAAGTAGAAGAATTTCTGGAACTCAGACAATGGGTCAACGCCATCAAAGGTTGCTACGTGGTCAGGTGCGAAAATCAGGAATTCCTTAAAAACAGCATCCGGACATTTGCCTTAAAAACAGGGATGGAAAAAGTCCTGGCAGCCTTGGAAATGATCCGGTACTTGCAGCAACCCCATGCAATGCTACCACTTAACCGACTGCTCCCTATCAGGGATTATTCTGAACTTGAAGGCAAGCGCATGGGCAATGTCATGGCTTTTATCCTTGCTGAGAACCACCGCAACATCAGCCTCAAAGAAGTAGCAGAAACCGCAAACATGAGCAAGGAAGCATTTTGCCGGTTTTTCAAAGAGCGGACAGGTAAGACCTATACCGAATTCCTGAATGAACTCCGCATCCACAAATCCTGTCACCTCCTTCAAGAAACCGACCTGTCAATTTCCCAGATAGCCTATCAAACCGGATTCCAAAATCTTTCTTACTTTAATAGGGCTTTTAAAAAATATATACTGACCACCCCGAAATCATTCCGCAAACAAATCCATTTTCAAAACCTATGAAAAAACTGCTCCTTATTTCAATCATATTCCTGATGTTCTGGAAGGTATCCGCCTCCGAACTCTACCCCGCCATCATGAGCTATCAGGCTGACCGGACTGCCCTCAACAGAAAATATAACAATCCACTTTCGGATGAATATTTTGAAAGGATCGGCCGCCTGTATCTTGATTGGCTGAAAGCCCTCGAGAATATGCCTTATGATTCTTATTCGGCAGATGGCAAACTGGACTACCAGATTTTCAAAAATTACCTTGAAAAGGAAAGCTACTTTCATTCTGCTGCCTTCGAAGAATTTAAAGCCGTAAAAAATGTGGTGGATTTTGCGGCCCCACTGGAAAAATTCTACCAGGCAAGAAGGATGGCCATCAAACCCAATGCACAGGAATTGGCGGCTACTTTTACCCAAGTCGAAATGGCAATGAAAAACAAATGGGAGCAAAGCAAAAAAAGCAAGCCTTACGACAGTTGGCAAAAAGCGGAACTTGCCTCCCAAGTGGTAGAGGCGATGAGAAAGAGTACAGAAGAAGGTTACAAGTTTTACTTTGATTATGACCCGGAATTCACATGGTGGATGAAAGAACCCATGGCTAGTATGGACAAAAGCTTAAAAGCCTATGGCGAATTTTTGAAAAACCATTTTGAAAATACCGTGGTAAAGGATGACGGATCAGGAATCATCGGCAAAGTGGTGGGAAAAATAGCCATTGAAAAGGAACTGGCTTACAACATGATCCCCTATACAGCAGAAGAACTTTTGGCAGAAGGTGAAAAGCAATATGCCTGGTGTGAGCGCGAAATGTTAAAAGCCTCGCAGGAATTGGGATTTGGAAATGACTGGAAAGCCGCTTTGGAGAAAGTCAAAAATACCTACGTTCCTGCCGGAGAATGGCCGCAGATGGTCACCGAAATGGCAGAGGAAGCGATCACTTTTCTAGAAGAAAGAGACCTGATGACCATTCCGGAGATGGCCAAAGAAACCTGGAGGACATCTATGATGTCGGCAGAAAGGCAAAAAGTCAGTCCCTTCTTTTTGGGTGGGGAAACGATTATCATCTCCTATCCCACCTCCGAAATGTCGCATGCCGACAAAATGATGAGCATGCGGGGAAACAATCCCCATTTCTCCAGGGCAACAGTACAGCATGAACTGATCCCCGGACACCACATGCAGCAATACATGAATCAGCGTCATTTCCCGCACCGAAGGATGTTCAATACGCCATTTTGGGTAGAGGGATGGACTTTGTATTGGGAGTTTAACCTTTGGGACAAAAATTTCCCAAGAAATGCCGAAGACAAAGTGGGCATGTTGTTTTGGAGAATGCACCGGGCGGCAAGGATCGTCTTTTCGCTCAATTACCACCTTGGCAAATGGACACCACAGCAATGTATCGACTTCCTAGTAGACAAGGTCGGTCATGAGCGGGCCAATGCCGAAGCAGAAGTCAGGAGGTCATTTGAAGGAAGTTATGGACCGCTGTACCAGTTGGCGTATATGATCGGGGGATTGCAGGTGTATGCTTTGAAAAACGAGATGTTGGCATCGGGAAAAATGACCGAAAAGCAATTCCATGATTTCTTTATCAGCCAAAACTACATGCCGATCGAACTGCTGCGTGCAAGGATGAAGGAAGAAAATCTGCCAAGGAATTTCAAAAGTAATTGGAGGTTTCTTAACCCTTGAGGTGGGGAAATCAACCCTCCAAGGGTTTCGAACCCTTGGAGGGATAACCCTACTCCTCCAGTTTCTATTTTTTCAGAGTAATAATGATTGCTCCGTTTTTGGCTTTTTCCCCAAATCTTATGGTTGCTGATTCACCCTTCAGGACTTCAATGCTTTGAATATCATCGGGTTTGATTTTATCAAAATCAAAAAATTCTTCTAATCCATTATTTGTTTTAAGGTAGAAAATCGGGTTATCCCCTTTAGATTTTGGATCCATTTGGAGATAAATCTTAGACTTTGGATCTGAGTTGATAACCCATGAATCTGAGGCGTCAGGTGTGACAGTTACACCTTTGACCTGACCTTGGATAGAGGAACCTGGTGTTGGTCCTGTACCAACTCTAATCTGCGGACTTGTATTTTGAAATGTAGACGGGATCTTTGCTGGAGAAGCATATAACATCCAATTTTTGGATCCATTCAAAGAAGCTTGTTGGTTTTCTGTCAGCTCATTTTTTATGGCAACCAATGTACTGAGCTGCTTTTTCTTCAAGCGATTTTCTATGTCCAAAACAACATCCATCTGCTTGGAAACAGCTACCGCATCAGGTTTGGATTCTGCCAGAAGTTTTTTCAGCTTTTCAGTGGCCGCATCCAGATCCCATTTGAGCGTACTGAAGTCCGCGGCGTTGGTACTGTGGATTTTTTTGATTTTCTCAGCTTGGGCATCAGAAAGGGAGATTTTATCTCTGTTTTTCATGACGACATCGGCAGAGTAAAGGTATTCCTGAAACATGTCTTGGGCATTGCCCAAGCTTGCGGTGAGGAATAGGAGGATGAAAAGGGAATTCTTTAGCATGGTCAGAAAGATTTATTGTTGGTTTAGTATTCGGTCAAAAGGGAGGAAGTGGGAGATTCCCATGTTTCTAGGTATGTCTTTTCTTCGATCAGGATTTGTTGGTTGTCATTTTCATCTTTTTCAAGCGTGATAATGATTACCTCGGCCGGAGGATTGAAATCCTGTTTTTGCTGGGGCCAAAGGAAATACCCCAAAGCCAAAGAAGCAGCTATCCCAAACGGAATCCACCAATTGATGCCACTTGGTTTTGTTGGTTCTGGGAAAACTGGAATATCTATCTTCAGGTCCTTCTCCTTTAATTGATCAAAGAAGCTTTGAATTTCTCTATCGGATTCGTTTCTCATCACTTTTCGATTCTTGTTTTTTCAATCCACTCTTTCAATTTTTTCTTTCCCCTGTCATAATGGGTCCGCACCGTGCCGATATGCAACTGCATCACCTCGGCACATTGCTCCAAAGTCATGTTGTGGTAGAATACCATCAGCAACACTTCCTTTTGCCGTTCCGGAAGCGCCTGAAGCAAAGCCTCATGGGAATCATTTTCCGGATGATCATCCTCATAAGCCATGTCGGCTAGGTGGTCCAATGAGGTGTTTTTACCTTCCTTTCTCAATTCCTCGTAGGCCGTAAACCTGATCACTGAAAACAGCCAGGTTTTGACTTGGGACTTTTCCTTATAGACAGCTTTGCCTTCCAATATTTTCAGATACACAAGCTGCAGGACATCCTTGGCCCGATCATCATCAAATGAGCAACACTGCCGCGACCAATGGTAAGCTTCGGAATGAAGTTCTTTGAGTATGGTTTCGAGCCAGTGTTTTTTCATTTGTACTCCTTTGTTTCAAAAAGTTAAGATTATATGACAAGCCGCTCAGGTTATTTTTGAAAGTTGAGAAAAAAAGATGGATATGCGCTTCTTTGCCCGCGGCCCCATATTCTTCTTCAATCGGGACGGAAGACGGAAGTAGGAAGACGGATGTACAGGGCATTTAAGCCGGCAGACACTAATTAAAATGGATATTCAATCTACAGGTATCATTGCGTACATGGATAAAAAAAGGAAATAGGAAGCATAAATCCTATCAAGAAAGAATAATGTTATTTCTCAAATTTTTCAAACCAATAAAACCCTGTTTACCTTTGGCCCACTATGAAAAACCTGATCAACAAAGTCCACCATATTGCCATCATCTGTTCGGATTACAGGAAATCAAAAGCGTTTTATACAGAAGTTTTGGGCTTTGAAATCACCCGCGAAGTTTACCGTGAGGAGCGTGATTCTTACAAGCTAGACCTTTCTTTGAATGGGCAATATATTATCGAATTGTTTTCATTTCCGGATCCGCCGAAGCGGATTTCGAGACCGGAAGCTACGGGATTGAGACACTTGGCCTTTGAAGTGGGGGATTTGGAGGCGGTTTTGAAAAAGTTGAATGACTCAGGAATTTACTTTGAACCTGCCAGAACAGATGAATTTACAGGCAAAAGATTCACCTTCATTACCGATCCGGATGGATTGCCGATAGAGTTTTATGAAAAGTAAAAGTGCCCAATAAATGATTGGTTCTATGGGTATAGGGTTTCATGCATTTCCAAAAAAATTAGGTATTTTTCAGCCACCTTTATAAGCCCACCTCATGAAACCTAATCCCAAAACCAAGGAATTGGCCTCCAAAAGAAATAAAATCATCCTGTTTTTTGCCCTGATTATAGTTCTGACTTCCGCATTTGCCGTCAAGAAATTATTTTTCACAGATTCTGCTTTTGACAAACAGTTGGCGTTGCTCTCCACAGAAATCAACAAAACCACACCCATTTTGGTGGATCAAAATACCCGTCTTGACCGGACAGAAACCAAACGTGGCGAAGTATTTCTTTACCATTACACCCTTGTCAACATGGAAAAAGGGAATTTTGAGGAAGACGAGCTAAAAGAATTTCTCCGGGCACAGATCTTGGACAATATCAAAAACAATCCCGATCTGCAGTATTTCAGGGCACATGGCGCTGCCATGACTTATACCTACAAAGACAAAAATAACGCCCACCTTTTTGACCTCACCTTCACCTCCGATGATTATCGATAAATCGGTAACATTCCCTGAATTTGAAAAACATATGCTTTAAGCAAGATTTTGTTACCTGCTTTTTTCTTAAATTTTGGGTAAAATTAACCCCAATTCTATGAAGCTATTTTTCACGATGGCATTTATCATTGCCGCATGCTCCAACAATCCTTCAGAAACTGTGGAGAGCATGCCGGTGGAGTTCAATGAAATCATAGAAGCGCCTCCCACTGGACAAGCTGACGCATCGTCAGAAAAGCTACTTCTTTCACAGGATATCAGCCAAAAATTGGTCCGGTCAGGAGGAATTAATTTCCAATCCGAGGATATAGAAAAGGATTATGCCAAGATCAAAAGCATGCTTGGGGGATTCAATGCCTACCTGGAAAATGAAAATCAAAACAACGACAACTACCGAAAAAGCTATAATCTCAGCATCCGCGTTCCTTCTGAAAGGTATGACAGTTTGTTGAATTCCATTTCCGGAATTGCTTTTAAAGTAGAAAGCAAATATTCGAATGTCGATGATGTCACCGAAAGGTACTATGACCTCCAAAACCGCATCCAAAACAAAAAGGAACTTGAAATCAGGTACAGGGAAATATTGTCCAAAGCCAATCAGGTCAAAGACATCCTCGAAATCGAGCGAAACCTCAACGAAGTCCGGACCGATATCGAGATGATGGAAGGGCAGTTCAATTTCCTCAGCAAGCAGATCCAATTCAGTTCATTGCAGGTGCAGTTTTACGAGGAATTGCCTTATGAACTCAATTCTCCCAAAAAGAAGGGATTTTGGGTGAGGGTATTTAATGCTTTGGACAATGGATGGCAGGTATTCCTGACCGTTTTGGTTGGATTGGTGACCCTTTGGCCATTCTACTTTGCCGGAGCGCTGATCTTTGTTTTGGTAGTATATCTCAAAAGAAGAAATAAAAAACATCCATGAACCTTGTCAGATTTTTTATAATCCCGGTAGCTGTTTTCTTATTTGTTTCCTGCGCGAGTATTCAGGATTCGAACATCAACCTGCGTTTGGATAAAAGCAACTGTTTTCAGGAATTCTATTACGATTATGAGGAAGATCAGATCCCTCTTCCTTTGCATACGATAGCTATTCCTGAAAATATTTCGGCAAATTTTTCCCGAACAGGGATCAACATCGCCAATGCTATGGGAATATTAGAACTTTTGGAAAGATATGTTCAAAGCCTGGAAAACCTTAATTCCAATCCCAATACTGAAACTAGACTTAAGCACCTGGAATTATATCAAAAACTTTCGCATAGGATAGCGTTTGCGGAATTGGAAATTTCCTCTGAGTCAGCTGAACTCGAATGTGAAGAAGACCGCGCGGATCAGATCGCCAAATACCTCAAAGCAAAAGAAGGCGACACTGACACCAAGTTGACTGTGGCCTCGATTGTCATCGGAGCAGTAGGAGCCATATTGACTACGGTATTTTTTGACAGTGGCAAAACACCGGAATACATCGCTCTGAGTGCCGGGATTTTGGGAGCAACTTTGGGTGCGATGATTTTGGTAAATAAAAAGAAAGTCACTTTCCAACATGAAAGGAACCATTTACAGGAAATTTGGGAAGGACCTGCAACCTCCAAATATTTTCCTGCCTCAGTGTGGTATTATCTCAATTATGTCTATCCTGAAAAAGAAGAGCAGGTCTCCAAAAGAGAAGAAATCATTGAAAAATGGATGGGATTGGGCATATTCGAAGATCTCAAGCCAAAAGACAAGGAAGTACTGACTCAGAAATTTTTTGGAAAAGGCGGTGTGTATTTATCTGATGAAATGTCCGAAAGGGCCAGCATGTACGACCAACTCGGTTCACAGATCAATCTCATGATGCAGGACTTAAAAAGTCTTTCGCGCGAATTGGAAGTATTGCAAGCGAAGAAATTTCCAGAATTCAGACAAAACTGATTGCCTCAATTCCGGATTTCAAATTTTCCCTTCTTATTATTGATTTTATCCTTTGGATATCCTTTCCAAACCATCCAATAACTTATCCAGATCTGAGATTTTGGTATAGACATGGGGCGAAACCCTCACGCAATTGATATCTCCGTATGAAATCGGAGAGGTTTGGATTTTGTGCATTTTCATAAGCTTATCGTAGAGGTCCGACGGACTGACTCCCTCTATGGAAACACATGCCAAGGCGCAGCTATACTCCATTTTCAAGGAAGTATGTAGCCTGACTTTTGGAATTTCAACCGCCTTTGTTGCCCAATAATCCTTCAGGTACCGGATCCTTTCCTCTTTTCTTTTTGTGCCAATGGCATTATGAAAGTTGAGTGCTTAACCAATTCCCTGCTCAATCGGGAAACTCCTTGTACCTAGGCTTTCAAATTTCCGGATATCATCACTCTTCGGATCTCCTGCGCATACCAATGGCCACACCTTGGAAATTTTATCTTTTTTGATCCAAAGCATGCCACTCCCGATAGGGGCAGAGAGGTATTTGTGCAGGCTGGTGCCAAAATAATCGCCCTCTAGGTCAGGAATGTTGAATTCCAAAAGCCCATAGGAATGCGCCCCATCAATGATAACTTCTATTCCCCTGTCATGTGCCATCCGGGCAATCTTTTGGACGGGCATGATCTGTCCTGTCCAATTGACAACGTGCGTGAGGTGGAGAATTTTGGTTTTTGGCGTGATCGCATTCCGGTAAGCAGCCACAATTTCGTCATCATTTTCAATGGGGAATTTAAAGCTCAGTTGCTTGTACACGATCCCTTCCCTCATCTCGCGCTGTTTCCAGGCCATCATCATGTTTGGATAATCCTGATGGCTTCCGATCACTTCATCGCCCCTGTTCAGGTCAAGACCATAAATGACGGTCACCAATGCTTCGGTCGCATTTCTGTTGACCGCGATTTCCTCCGGGGAGCAGCCACCCAATTTTGCAAGGCTTTCCCGTAAGTTTTCCCTGCCCTGATCCAAAATCCGCCACATGTAATACGAAGGTCCCTGATTAGACATGAGGTTAAATTTTTCCACTGCCTGCTGGACTACTATCGGACTTGGCGAAACTCCCCCGTTATTCAACATGATAATTGGATCAGAACTTGCGCTATAGCCCTTTTGGATCACAGACCAATAATCTTCATTGCCGGCCATTTCCAAAGGAGAGATATTCTTATAATCTTCTGCTAGATTGCCCCATTCAGCAGCATGGAGGTGGTTAAAGAGGCTGTTAGCCGAAAATGCTCCCGCTAGGACTCCGGCTTTTTTGAGAAATGTTCTTCGGTCAAACATTGAAAAAGGTTTCATGCTGCAGAAGCTAAAAATAATTTTGCTTTTAAGCAAAACTGCCAGAAAAAATGATTCCTGGCAGCCTTTCACAAACGAAATTTACAATAGGTTGAAGAGTAATGATCACAGTAAAAACTTATGTTTTTTCCCCATTTAAAGAGTTTTTACAATAGATCAAGCTTTTGCACTACCTCTTATTTTCATATATAGTTTTTCCAAATCTTCTCTAAATAAAATCTGAGGAACAGGATATAGAGGGTTGGCTTCCGCCAATGCCCTGCTGATCATTTCAGGCAAATCGCTTTGTTTGATTTCCTCAATGTTACTTTTTATACTCATTTTTTTGTTCATGTCTTTGAGGTATTGGACAAAAGCATTTGCTTTTTGGGTAGTGCCTTGGTTTCCTTTTGCAATCCCCAAATGGTCTGCAAGTTCGGCCAACCTACCGCTTGCAGCAGTTCCATAGAATTCCAACACATGGGGCATGATGATGGCATTGGCTAATCCATGGGGATAGCCATAAAAGCCACCTATTGTATGCGCTATGGCATGTACATAACCCACATAAGCGCGGGTAAATGCTACTCCTGCCAGATATGACCCTTTAAGCATGGCAGCCCTGGCATTTAGATCCCCCGGGGAATTGTATGCTTGAAGCAAGTTTTGGTGAATGAGTGTAATTGCTTCCAAGGCCGCTTTTCTTGTTTCTCCGGTGTTGCTTCTGCCAATGTAGGATTCTACCGCATGGGTCATGGCATCCATGCCGGTCGCCGCTGTGATATGAGGCGGAAGCTTCAAGGTAAGTTCAGGGTCTAGTACCGCGTAGTGGGGAATAAGGCAGAAATCGTTGATGGGATATTTTTCGTGTGTTTCACTGTTGCTGATTACCGCAGCCAAAGTAACTTCACTGCCTGTACCCGCAGTAGTAGGTATAGCAATAAGGGTCGGTATCTTGAAAATCACTTTCAAAACACCCTTCATTTTAGAAACCGGCTTATTGGGACGGCTGACTCTCGCACCGACTGCCTTGGCACAATCCATCGGAGACCCACCGCCAAATGCAATGATGGCTTTACAATCATACTGATGATAAAGTTTCAACGCCTCTTCGACATTTTCAATAGTTGGATCCGGCACGGTTTTATCAAAAACAGCATATTTACAGCCATTGACACCAAGTTCTCTGATCAGACCTTCCAATAATCCCAACTTCATCAAAGTACTGTCTGTCACGATCAGAACGTTTTTGATTTTTAATTCTTCAAGCAAACCTGGCACTTTCTTTACACTTCCCGGCCCTTCCAACAGCGTAGGTTTTCGCCAGGGAAGCAATGGCATTGCCAGTTTAAAAACTGTTTGGTACACCCTGTAATAGGAGCTTAGGATTAAATTTTTCATTTCAGTATTTAAGGATTTAAAATGCGGAAAATCAATCAAAACAAAGATTGCATTGATCGTAAAGGGGGAAATCAAAAGAGGAAACCTCTAAAAACCTCTTTAGAGGAGCACATGCAGATTCCCAATCAAAACCATTTCAAGAGGCCATCAATTAACATTTCCTTTGTTTTGTTATAGGGAGGGAACAAAGGTGTAACGGCGGTGAAGCCGACCCTTTGCTTGAGAACTGACTTTTGGTTGGTAAATTCCAAGAACCCAAAATGGCCATGTGACTTACCTATCCCTGAATTATTCACACCCCCGAAAGGAAGCTCAGGATGGATAAAATGCAGGACACAGTCATTGGCGACAGCGCCACCTGAACTGGTCTTCCTGAAAATGTATCCCAACTTCTTATCACTCTTGGAAAATGCATAAAGGGCCAAAGGCTTGGGCATTTTGTTGATAAAATTCAGGGCATCATCTATGTTTTCATAGTCCATGATGGGCAATATGGGGCCGAATATTTCATCCTCCATTACCATCATATTTTCTTTGACCATCGTAAGGATTGTTGGTTCTATGAAATTTTCTTCCGGTATATTTTTACCACCTTTGGCAAGTGTTGCGCCGTTTTTACAGGCTTCCTCCACGAGTTGATTGAGTCGGTTGAAATGCCTTTCATTGACTATCCTGCCATAATCGGCACTTTTTTCTACACCTTGTCCGTCGCTGGAATACAGTGTATCAATGGCTTCATTTAAATTTTGGACAAATTCATCCCGTAAGGATCTTGGCACCAAAACAAAATCAGGTGCTACACAGGTCTGTCCACAATTGATAAATTTGGTGGAGGCAATTTTTCGGGCTGCGTCCTTCAGATCGGCATCAGGCGCAATGACAACAGGTGATTTACCACCCAACTCCAAAGTCACAGAACCAAGGTGGTCGGAAGCTGATCTCATGACAATCTTCCCAACCATAGGACTTCCTGTAAAAAAGATATGGTCAAAGGGCTTGGCAAGAAGCAGCTGACTGGCTTCAAGCCCACCTTCTATCACGCTGACCAGGTTTTCATTGAAAAGTTCGCTGATCATTTGTTTGATCAGGGCAGAGGTGTGCGGTGTCATTTCCGAAGGTTTGATCATCACTGTACATCCCGCACTCAAAGCGGATACCAACGGGCATATTGCCAGATTGAAGGGATAGTTCCATGGAGCAATGATGAGACTTGATCCTTTCGGTTCAAATTGGATGTGTGCCTTTGTGCCCAAAAAAGTGACCGGAGTAGGAACCCGTTTGGTTTTCATCCAGTTCTTCAGGCATTTGATGGTATGCTTGGCTTCGGAAAGCACCGGATAGATTTCGGTGATATCAGTCTCGGTATAAGGTTTCCGATAATCGGCATACATGGCTTTTTTGATATCCTCCCTATGTTCCAAAACCCAGTCATGGAGACTGCGTAAGAGTCCAATTCTTTCTTCAGCAGTACTGGATCTCATATTCAAAGAATGAGTTTTTTGCAAATCGAAAACCTTATCTATTTCGGTTTTCATCAATTCAACTTCCATTTTTTTCTACATTTTGATAAGGAAACAATTTTCATCCTTAATATTTAGAAACCAACCTTTTTGAAATCGCTTGTGGCCTTTTTTCAAATAAAGATTCAATCATTCATCGAAATTTGGCAAGATTATCCAAAGATTCTTTTCTGGAAACAATAAGTTTGATGGATAAACAAAATTTCTCAAAAAATTGAAAAAACAGAAGTTTCTAATCTAAAAAGCAAAACCTAGCTTTTTAATATTCGGTAAAAATGCCATTCATTATATCTGTGCTTTTCTTGAAACTTTTGGGATTCCGTGCATGCATCAGGTGGTAAAAAGATTCCAAATAAGTATATTTTAATAAATCTCAATTAAATATTCACGTATGAAAATTCGATTAATACAACTGTCACTTATGTCTGGCCTTGCGGTATTTTTGGCATGTGAACCCAAGCAGACCGAGACCTCAACGGTTGCCAGTCCGGATGGCATAGACCGAACAGTGCTTCCCATCAAACACCCGGAAAGGGTTAGGTACAGCGAACTCGATGTGCGCAACACCACGCCTCCGCCAAAATTTGAAGTTAAGGCTCCAAAAGACGCCCCAAACGTAGTTATTATTTTGATGGATGATATGGGATTTGCTGTTCCCGAGACGTTTGGCGGTCCGGCATATATGCCGACACTCGACCGTCTTGCCAAAAACGGCTTGACGTATAACCGGTTTCATACCACTGCACTTTGCACCCCAACAAGGGCAGCCCTACTTACGGGATACAATCCACACTCCGTAAACCTTGGTATAATTACTGAATTGGCATCTTCTTACCCAGGGTACTCTTCTATCCGCCCCCAATCAATTACCCCAATGGCAGAGGTACTCAGACAAAATGGGTATAGTACTGCCCAATTTGGAAAAAGCCACGAAACTCCTACCTGGGAAAAATCAAGTAACGGACCACAAGACAGGTGGCCCACCCATTCAGGTTTTGAGAAATTTTATGGTTTCCTAGGAGGAATAACCAACAACTGGGCACCAGTCATTTATGATGGGGTAACCATGATAGAAACTCCCAGCTATCCCGGCTACCATTTCACCAACGACATGACCAATCAGGCTGTTTCTTGGGTAAACAAGCAACAAGCTTTGCAGCCCGACAAACCATTCTTCATCTACTATGCACCGGGTGCAACACGAGCACCGCATCATGCCCCTAAAGAGTATTCTGCCAAATATAAAGGCAAATTCGACAAAGGATGGGATGTATTGCGTGAAGAAACGCTGGAGCGTCAGAAAAAATTGGGCATTGTCCCTGCCAATACAATCCTTCCTCCAAAACCGGAGCAGATTCAGGATTGGGCCGATTTGTCTCCTGTTGAACAAAAATTATTTGCCCGACAAATGGAGGTTTTTGCAGGGTTTGCCGAGCACACCGACCATGAAATCGGCCGCTTGATCGATGCGATCGAAGAAATGGGTGAATTAGACAATACCATCATCTTCTTTATTGCCGGTGACAATGGCTCAAGCGCCGAAGGTCAGCAAACAGGCATGTTCAATGAATGGACCTACTTCAACAGGGTAAAAGAAAATGTTGAGGATATGATGAAGCTCTATGACGAATGGGGTACCGAAAGCACCATTCCACACATGGCTTCAGGATGGGCAGTAGCTACCAATAGCCCGTTTACATGGACAAAGCAAATGGCTTCAGATTTTGGAGGGACCCGCAACGGGATGGTGGTCCATTGGCCTAAAGGCATAAAAGCCAAAGGTGAAATGAGAAATCAATTCGGTTTTGTCAGTGATGTAGCCCCAACGGTTTATGAAATAACCGGGATACCATCTCCCAAAATGGTAAATGGGATTGCACAAGATCCTATCGAAGGTACCAGCCTTGCGTATTCCTTCGACAATGGTGACGCACCGGAACAACATACAGTGCAATATTTTGAAATTGGCGGTAACCGGGCTATTTACCAGGACGGTTGGTATGCCCGAACTATTCACATAGCGCCTTTTTTGCCTGAACCATTTAATACGCTGCAAAATGATGTTTGGCAATTGTACAACACCAAGGAAGACTTCAGCTTATCCAATGACCTTTCGAAAAAAGAGCCTCAAAAACTTAAAGATATGCAGGCACTCTTTATGAAGGAAGCCGAGAAATACCATGTACTCCCCATTGATGATCGGACGGTAGAGCGAATGATCGCAGAGATCGCAGGCAGGCCAACTGTGATGGCACCAGGTAGAACATCAATGACGCTCACCAAGGACATGAAAGGTCTTGGTGTGGATGTGTTTCCTAACTTACAAAATACCTCCTATACTATTACCGCTGAGGTTGAAGTCGGACCCGATGGAAATGGGGTTTTGGTTTGCCAAGGAGGGCGATTTGGTGGATTATCATTCTATGTCAAAAACGGAAAGCCATTCTTTACCTATAATTTCCTAGGATTGAGTTCCACCACCATTTCTTCAACCCAGACTTTAGCACCCGGAAAACACACTTTGGTGTATGATTTCAAATACGATGGCGGCGGACCAGGCCGCGGTGGTGTTGGAACGATTACCGTGGATGGTCAAAAATTTGGAGAAGGCCGCATTGAAAGGACCCAACCTGGAATTTTCTCGGTGGTTGATTTGGCTGATGTGGGTGTTGATTTAGGAACTGTCGTGGCAGATTATGGTGCGTCAAGTAAGTTTAATGGAAACATCAAAAATGTGACAATACAGCGTATTGCCGCAACCGTTCCATCAGAAACCCCGGCCATAATTGATTAATAGGTAAGGCCAGCTTGATGACTTGCTCCAATTGGCTATATGGTCATGGGAGTTTTAAAGGAAGAATTTCAGTGAGCATTTACCTCGGAAATCTCATTGGAATTCTTCTTTATTTTCTGAATTAAGGAGAATATTCTTTCAAAAATTTAAGATAACGATCATGAGTAAATTTGTGTCAAACTTTAAATGGATCATGCTCATTTGCGGGCTTCTTACCTGTAGCATGTTTCTTGGGCTTTTTTCTCCGGAAGCTTCCCTAAATTCAAATTTTGGGGAACCGCTTGTAACGGGACCTGAAAATGTCGTTGTCCGGGGATGGTCAGCCTTAATAGGCCTTACAGGGATTATGCTGATTTATGGCGCATTCAAACCTGCCGTTAGAGCTTACTCTTTGGTAATAGCAGGAATAAGCAAAACCATATTTGTTATTCTGGTTCTTTCTTTTGGAAGTCAATATATGAGTTTCGGCGCGGGAACGGCTGTAATTGTAGATATCATCATGATTCTCTTGTTCGTCCTTTACCTCCTTTTTTCAAAATCAGCAGAGAGTACCCAACCAAAAATTTAAACAGTTCTCATTTTTTTTTCAAATCCAAGAGACTGTCTGGATTACTCATTTTGCTTAATTTTTTATTTTTTGAAGGAGTTCTAGGGCTTCCGGTTTTCCGCTTTTTTCCAACAAAGGTTTTGCAGATTCAAAATTTCCGGCTTTGACCTCTGTCAGTCCCAAATACCAGAATGCCTCTTTATAGAAGATACTTGATTCATTCTGTGTCGTTTTTTCCAGGTAAGATTTGGCTTGGTCAGGGTCACCTACCGCAAGAAATGCAGACCCTAGGAAATAATTTAAGGTATCGTTGTCAGGCTTTTGAGCCAATATTTTTTCCCATCTTGCGATGGCTGCTTGGTAATCTCCCGTCTTGTAATCGACCATTCCCCGGTCAAACTCATAGTTGGTTTGAAGTCCCATGGCGGTCACCATTCCGGGATCGGGCAGGTAATAAGCCACAAATAACTTTTCATTATCGGTAGAGGTTCCCACAAAAACCCAAAATGAAACGGCCAATAAAAGCAGAACAGATGCCGCGATGGCCAAAGGCTTCCAGTTGAATTGTTTTTGGGGCAGCATCGGAACCACCGGTGTAGCTTTCAACTCCGAATGGTATTCGTCCAAGCTTTCTTTAAGGGATACCCGCTCCACTTCCTGCAATAAAACCTTGATGTCTTTGACATTTGCACGGAGTTTTGGATCAAGGTTCCGTTCTTCTTCGAAGGATTTCTTTTCCTCATCAGTCATCAAACCAAGGATGTAGCTTTCTATTCTTTCAAATTCCTGTTGCGAGATATTGTCTGTAGTGTCCAATTTTCAATGTTTTAGAGTATTCACTTTTTCTTTGAGGCGCTGAATGCACCTGTATTTGTTGTTTCGGGCAGTTGCCTCCGTCCACTGGAAAGCCTTGGCGATGGTCTCCATGGTTTGCTTTTGGAAGTAAAACCTTTTCAGAATTTCACGGCAGTTTTCTCCCAATTTCTTGAATTCTGCGGCCATGTGGTTTTGCAGGGATTCTGAATTACTCTCTTCCTCCTCAGACCTGTCATGTGTGGTCTCGAGGTTGGTGGTTTTTTGGTATTTGGATGACCTCAAGTGATCCAACCATTTGTTTTTTGCGATTTGGTACAAATATCCTGGGACTGCAGTACCGTTTTCGGGTATGAATTTATCTGACCTGACATTGTTCCAAACGGTGATGAAAGCTTCCTGAAATATATCCTTGGCCTGATCTTCGTCACCGTTATTGGCTACCACATATTTTTCAATCTTAGGATATTGAGATTGGTAAAGCCATTTGAGCACTTTTGGCTCATTTGACTTGATACCAAGGATTAATTCATCTTGGGAAAAAGGATTAAAAGTAGGTTCCTGCATGATTCAAAACATTACAGAAATATACTATTTATGGGCTTTTTTCCAAACTGAATTCTTTTGTAATGCCTTTCATCTTATAAACTTACATCGAAAGAAACCTCAAATGTCATCAATGAATAAAAAAAATCAGCCAAGAAATCTTGGCTGATTAGGGTTGGTCGTCCCGGCGATAAAAAAATCAATTTCATCTTAAAATTGGTCAATGTCCAGATAGACATTGAGGTTGTTGGTCAGTATATCTACTAATAGTGCATGATGAGCCTGTGTAAATGGGTTGTAGACCGCATTATTGGTGTAATCTGCGTTGCCATTGAAAATCATTGCCACAGCCATGCCGTTGTTTTCTGTCATAAAAGAAGACCGGGTACCCGGAAGGGCACCATAAAATAAAAACCTTGTATTCCATTTAAGTATTCCATTTCCAAAGTTTGGGTTTAGAGGTGCAGGACCAGAACCTTCAATGAATTTTTGGAAAGTAGTGGCATCCAAAATATCCGGGCGGCTTGGATTCCCATCAATAGCCAAGACAAATTTCAATAGGTCAGAGGCGTTGATTACCAATCCTCCGTCACCATCCCTTCTTTCAATATTGAGGTTATATTCATATCCTTTTAATCCTCCCTGCCCGTAATATTTGGTCTCATCGGGATGGAGGTTTGTCATGGCCGATTTTCCATATACTGCTGAATTGATCCCAAGCGGAGTGAGAAAATCATCCTTCATAAATTGGTAAAATGACTTCCCCGAAACCTTTTCGACGATTCTTGCAGCGATGAAGTAGTTGGTGTTGATATACCAATATTGGGAACCAGGATTGTATTTTAAAATCGCATTATCCATCATCCAATTGAAAAATGCGGTATTGTTCATCGCAGGATTCGAATCTATTGCATCACGGTCATTGGCCAAAACCCAACCTCCGGTAGTCATTTGGAGCAGGTGCTTCACGGTCACGCCTTTCACCCGGTCATTGTAGGCTTTGGATCCGTAAGTTGTCCCTAGGATACCATCGGGACCAAAAACCTTGTCATCAAGGCTCAGCTTTCCGGCTTGGACCAATCTCATAATAGCCACTCCGGTAAAAGTCTTGGACACACTCGCTACCCGCATGCGGTGGTTGGTAGTCATGGCGATATTTCCCTCGACGTCAGCTTTTCCATAGGCTTTTTTGTAAACCAATTTCCCGTTTTTAGAAATGGCAAGTGACGCACCTGGGATTTTGTAGGAGGCTAGAAAAGCTTCAATTTTTCCATCAATAACAGGAATGTCTACCTGTGTTACCACAGTGGGAGGAGTGGGATCGGAATCTTCTTTTGGACTGCAAGACCAAATGAAAATGGATACAAAGGCAGAAAACAGTAAGCCTCGATACATGATTTTAGAGAAGGATTGGAATTTCATGGTTGAAAAGGTTTTGATGAGCAATAGATTTTTAATGACATCGGGATTACTCCAAAATGTCATCAATGAATCCCGATTTTATTTTCCTTTTGCAAACCGATACCTTCTCCATCCGAATAGCAGGATGGCTAATACTGCGATCACCATCAGATAAACCCACCATTTGAACGACTTGTCAAAAACCATGGGACTCGGATCTCCCATCAAAATCAACCCTGCCCAAAAATCAGGTGACAATTCTCTTCCTTTGGCGATAGTCAGGTAGTGTAACTTCGCTTTTTGCAGGGCTTCTGCTTTGTCCAATCCCTTGGAAAGGTTTTGGTAAAATTCCTCCACGATGATGCTGCTTGCCTTTTCATCTATCCTCCAGAGTCCGATCAACAAGCTTTCGCTGCCGGCGTAATTAAAAGCATGGGCAAGAGAGACCATTCCTTCTCCCGGATCGAAGGTATTCTTGCCTGTTTCGCAAGCTGTTAAAACGGCTAATTTTGCGCGCAAATCAATGTTGTAAATGTCAAAAGCATACAAGGAGTTATCTTCAGGAAAACTTTCCCCTTTTGATTCTTTGGAAAAAATAAGTTTGGAAAAAGCCGGACTGAGGTTGTTGGATTCGGCGTGGGTGCCGATGTGGATGATCCTGTTCATACCTGCTGATTCCTTGAATCGGGACACGGTGGATTCGTCTTCGACAAAAAGGGAACCGCCAAAGAGAGAGTTTACCTTTTTGACCAAAGCCAAGGTAAAAGGCTGTGGTATCAGGGTAAGATAAGCCCGGTCCATGTAGAGGGAATCCTTCAGACCGGACAAGTAATCGGTTTTCATCCTGTCAAAAAATCCCGGCGCAAACGCTACAAAATTGGATTTGAAGCCGGTTTCAGGTTTGGGTTTTTGGAGAAGCAGGGAGCTATAATGGTAACTGATGCTATGCTTGGCCAATAGGCTTTTCTTAGCCAATTCACTATAAGACTTGATCTTGGTGGGTGTCAAAATCTCAAAACTCAAGTTAAAGAGCTGTGCATCCGGGATGATAATCAGCTTTTGGTTTTGGATCATGGGTTCGAGAGGCCTCCAAAGTGATTGGTACAGTTCATCAAGCAGTTGAAAGACCTCTTCCTCTTTGTTCCAGTTTCGTTGGAGCTCCGCAATGTGGTTCCTGACAGGTGCAAAATCCAAGGAAATGAGCTTTTTTTGGTTTTTGTCCATCACCACAGCGGCAAGGTTTTCGCCTACAAAAATGTACCGGACTACTGTTGTTTGGACAGGAATGTTCACCTGAATGTCATCTATGGAACTTGAAATATTGGCATATCTAAATTGGAAATAGGCGGGAAAAGTAGTCTTTAGCATGCCCAAATAATCATCCCAATCTTTACTGGCAGTTAGGAAAGGGGTGATATCAGGGGATTCCTGATTCAGAGAATTTTGCAGGTTGGTTTTGAGTAAATCTTCCTTTTCCTGTATTTCAGTAGGGATATCGGCAAACCTGATATTATCCACTTTCTGCAATCTGGCGCGGACTTTATTGTATAGTGAAGATTCATGTTTGCTCAAAAAATCATCCAGGTATTTTTCATCTCCTGTAAGTTCATGCAGTTCGAGGTCTATTTTTTTGGAGAAATCGAACAAGTCCCTGTTTTCGGAAAGCAATAAATTCAGGTCCTCATCCGTGCCGAGAGCGGTTTTCCTTCTTTCCAAAATCGAAATGGCTTCATCCATCCTGATCTTTATTTCCAAGAGGAAGCGAACATCCCGTACAGGTTGGAGCTGATAAGATGATTTTGACTGGAGGAGAATGGCGCGGGGTTTTTGGGTCTCGGTCTGGAGGGAATCCAGCCAAGTCATTTCAGTATCGTACCTGCCCTCCATTATCTGGAGTGCATCCTCGCTGAGACGGAGGGACTCTGGATACTCGTGGAGCAAAAAATGGATTTCTGCCAGGTTCAAAGTTTGGTTAAAAGCAAGGAGACTGTTTTTCCCCTGATTTTGGATGACATAGTCCAATCCTTTGTTGGAGGTGGTTTTGGCTTCTTTTCCCAATCCGGATTCTGCATAAAAAAGAGAGGCATTGGTCAAAAAACCGAGGTAGATATTGTCAAATTCTCCTTCAAGAAAGTCCTGGTACACCCTTTCGGCCAACTTGTAAAAATGAAGTGCCTCACTGTCATCTCCTTGGGAATCTTTGATTCTGGCCAAAGCATAATAAGCATCTGCCTGCCAATAAAGATAATCCCCTCCCAGCCTGTCGATCAGGGAAAGTCCTTCCAGCAGGTAATTTTCGGCCAATTCATTTTCCCGAATGTCAAAATAAAGTTGGCCAAGGAGAATCTGTGACTTGAATACTTCGGGACTTTCGGGACCAAAGCTTGATTTCTTTTGCTCAAAGGCATACTCCAACAAGTCCTTTGCACGGGAATAATTGCCCAATCCCTTGTGCATCCCGGCGAGGTTGTCAATGGCCTGGTATTGGAATTCCTTTCCTTTTGCGATTTCCTGCACATCCGACATTGCCGCAATGTAGTCTGACAGGTGGTCGATGGTCAGTTCCATGGATTTGATGCCCGCTGAGGTTTTGCCCAAAGCGGATTGAACTCCTGCCAGGTTGTTTAGAACCATCGCAGGTCGGTAGTGCTTGTTTCGGGGAGTGTCGTTCATGTCCCCAAACTGCTTCAAAGCTTCCAAAAAGTAGTATTCCGCCGAATCCATCCTAGCCCCAAACCAATGCATATTTCCAAGCGAATTATAGCTCAAGTAAAGAGATTCGGCATCTACCTTTGGTTCTTTGCGGTAGAGTGAAATTGCTTGATGAACATGTACTTTGGCTTGGGCTCTGTTTCCAAGATAGAGGGAAAGGGTTCCCATATTATTCTGGATTTTTCCCAATTCTTTGGAGGAAGTTTCAGGGTCTTTTTGTCCCCAATCAAAAGCAGATTGGTTGGCTTGGTAAGCAAGTTCCAATTCCCCGATGTATTCAAAAAAGCCTGCAGCTTCCCGGTGGATTTGTTTGTTGAGTTTTGGGGAATGTTTTTGGGAAAGGAAATCAGAGATAAATTTTTGGACCTTGGCGATCCCGTTTTTTTGGCCGGATTTTTCTGTTTCGACCCTTCCGATATAGGAAGTGTAAAGCGGCAAAGAATCTACCAAACCGTTTTGCTGGATAGAATTTAACTGTGCTTTCAAAGCTGAGTCAGCCTGGAGGTAATTTTTTTCTTCCAAGGCCCGGTCAATCCACTCCAATCCTTTTTGTCCGACCTGGGCAAAACTTTCCTTCATGCCTGAGGCAAAAAGTATCAGAAAAAAAACGGTTTGGCGGAGGTTCATTTTTTGGAAATAGATTGGAGGAAAATTTTGGTCAAATCTTTAAAGAAATCCGAAACGAAATAAGTCTTTGAAAATTTGGCCAAAATGAAATTAGTGAAATTTTAAGAAAGTATATCAGAACCTAATCTTCAATTTCAATCACGATATTGGCCCTGCCTCCATAGGTTTTATAAAATGCATGCCATTCTCCTATTTTAGACCCGCAGCCCGGAGGGTTTCCTGCGCACCAAGTCCTGCCGATAGTGAAATAATAATCTCCACCCACTATTTCATTGGGGCCAGCACCCGGAAACCCATATACACTCGGAGGAGTCTTACCAGGTAGCCAACTGGAGACTTTATTTTCCCAGCTTGAGTCTTTTTTGAATCCATATGTTTTGACTGTATACCGTTTGGCTTTTGGATGAACAGGTACTTTTGCTATCATATTAACTCCTGCTGAATAACCTCCAGTAGTACCCCGATTGTCCAAAATCCAATCTTCAGTATCCAATGCGATATCCAATACAATTTTATTGGGATCGTTGTTGATTAAAATCTCTCCTTTGACCTCCTCCCTCAAAGTCCAATCTGTGTCTGTTTTTGCTTTGAAATATACCCTGGCAGAAATTGATTCTTTGGCTTCTTTTACGTCCTTATCCAAGACTTCATAGTTCAAGGCATTGCCCATTGTGGTGGCGCTTCTTAGTGTTCCGTTGAATTTCCCATAGGCTCCAGCGGTCTCCCATTCTACTTTATAATCCAATGAAGCATTGGAAACAATATCGTTGACCCCATCAGTCCGCTCAAGGTATAGCCTTACACTTTGCCCCCCTTTGAGTGTTATTTTGTCCGGCTTCATGACGAGCTTGATCTTTTTGACATTGATGGTCGCTTTGGCGTCACCGATTCTAGTGAGTGTGGTTCCTTTTTTGGTAAAGACTTCCACTTTGATGACATCAAAGTTGTTTTCATCAGAAAGGTCGGCTGCTTTGGTGTCACTTCTGTAAGTCATGGTTGGAGTACTGGTTTCTACCTCTGTACTCTTTTTACTTTGGTGCCATAGGTAGATAAATTTGCCCGGGGTTGACCATTTATATACAAAAGATTCTCCATCTGCTAGGGTCGTCTTGGTCTCCACTTTGACATTGTGATAAGAAGAGGTCACGATAGTTTCCTCTTTTGGAGTCATGACAAGATCGTCCGCTTTGACTTTGGCAGTAAACTCTGCATTGTAATCCGATAGGACGATATGGTCCATTAGCCTATTGTAATCCACGACCTTAATGATGATGTCAGCGTATTTCATCACATTAAGAAGAGTTTTCGCTTTTTTGCTAATTTCCTCGGCAGATTCAGTCACAGTCCCTGGTTTCGCGGCTTGGATCATTCCTAGGCCGAGTAAAGCAACTCGATTTACCATTGCATCAAATGCAGCATTTCCACCTTCGTTGAGTCCCAAAAAAAATGTCTCATTTAATGCAGCCCCATAGTCCCCATTCTCCAGTAGTTTTTGGACGATGGGTGTTGTCTTGACAAAATTGTCAATGGCCGTGATCAGTGTGGTAAAGTTGGATTTGGGAATCGAAAGCACATCTTTCATGCCTATGACATCAAAAATAAGGGGGAGGAAAAAATCCAGTGCAAAGGTTTCTAAAACTAATCGGTTGAGTTTATCCCTTTCAGCACTTGTCAGGCTCAATCCTCCGAGATTGCCCGTTCCAGGGCCAACAATTCGCACTTTATAAGTTGCCTCGGATTCAGATTCTTTGATAGGAAGGTTTACAGGACCATTTTCAGTCATGGCAAATTCTGCACCTTTTCCGGCCGCCCAATCCCTGAGCGTACCTGTAAAGGAAGTGATTGCACCTGTTGGGCTGACCGGAATATCTTTTTCGGAAGTATCTGTTCCGCCGATTCTTTCTTTGATCACCGTTTCCACTCCATCTTTGTTTTTATAAGCTGTTTTATAAGCAAAGGCATGGGCTCTTCTTCGGTATTGGTTTCTGATTTGGACATTTTGGTGGTCCAATTCATATACCTGAATACCACTTCTAAATCCATTGGGATCGACCTGGATTTGCTTGGCACGGATATCGATGGTATCAGCCGGAGCAAAAGTGGTAAGGTAATCAGTAAGTGAATTGATGAATCCCCCATTTCTGATCATTTCAGGATTTTTTGAAAATTCCTCGGACACGGATTGTGTGAATTCCGACATTCCCTCCATGCCGGAATATCCTTCCAAATATTTCTTTTTGATTTCAATAGGTTGAAGAGAAACCCCCAATCCAAAGTAAACCAAAACAGAAGCCGTGGTTTCAATGGATATTTCCTTCTTGGCATCGGTGATGAATCCCATCATCAGGGAATTGCCTGTTTCGTCAACCAAAAAAGCCAATTTTGTTGTCCCGGAAGCAAAGCGGACTTTTGATTTTCCTGCATTGTCCACGGGAAATTCAGCAAAACCCGAAAGGAGTTTTGTCTTGGAAAGATCAATGGACGTTCCGGCGGGTAATATCACATTGACATCAGTTGTTGGAAAAACCGTTGCTACAGGATCTGTCCCAAGAATTGGATCAATTTCTTCCTCATTGCACGAACTGACAATTGATATGAAAATGAAAAGGGCTAGTAAAAATTTGAGGTTCTTCATAGGAAATATTGTTTATTAAGACCTCATCGTATCAATCAAAAAATGTCATCAACCATTTTGAATTTTTTTTCAATTTAAATGTCAACTCAACTGATTTTGTTTGAAAGTGAAGTCAATAAATTAGGCTAGACCTGATAAACAAAAAGAAAATATTGAATGGATAAAAAATCTCTTGTGAAAACTGAATTGCTATTTTCACAAGAGAATGACTAGATCTTCGATTTCATTAGATTAATAAACCTTAATTAAAGATTTATTAATCTTCGATTTCAATCACAATATTGGCACGTCCTCCAAGCGGCTTGTACACTGCTATATAATGGTCAAGCTTCGAAAGGCAATCGTCCCGTTTTGGGCCATCGCTCCATGATCTACTGATCGTGAAATAGTACTGATTATTTAAGATCTGATTGGGTCCGGCACCGGGATACCCATATTCCACAGGAGGTGTTTGTCCAGGTTTCCAAGAGGATGTTCTATTGTCCCAACGGAACGGTTTCTTGAAGCCGTAGAAAGTCACTGTGTACTTAACGGCTTTGGGATGTACTGGAACGACGGCCATAAAATTTCCTCCCACGTTGCACCTTGTAGCAGTGCTGATGTCCCATGTCCGTACTTCTAGGGCAACATCCAATACTATTTTATTGGGATCATTGCTAATATTGATTACCCCTTTTACCAATTCTCTCAAAGTCCATTCTGTGTCTGTCTTGGCTTTGAAATAGACTCTGGCGGTGATGTTTTCTTTTGCCTCTTTTACTTCCTTGTCCAATACTTCATAGTTCAGGGCATTGCCCATAGTGGTTGCGCTCCTGAGTGTTCCGTTGAATTTCCCATAAGCTCCAGGTGTTTCCCATTCCACTTTATAATCCAATGCAGCATTGGAAACAATATCATTCACACCATCTGTCCGCTCAAGGTATAGCCTTACACTTTGCCCTCCTTTGAGTGTTATTTTGTCCGGCTTCATGATGAGCTTAATTTTTTTGACATTGATGGTGGCTATGGCTTCCCCGATTCTGGTCAGGGTGGTTCCTTTTTTGGTAAAGACCTCTACTTTGATGACATCAAAATTGTTTTCATCAGAGAGGTCAGCTGCCTTGGTATCACTTCTGTAGGTCATGCTGGCCGTACTCGTCTCGGCTTCCGTGACTTTCTTATTTTGGTGCCACAGGTAAATGAATTTGCCAGGTGTTGACCACTTGTAGACAAAAGACTCACCTTCGGCCAAGGTGGTCTTGGTTTCCACTTTGACATTGTGATAAGAAGAGGTCACTATAGTTTCCTCTCTTGGAGTCATGACAAGATCGTCCGCTTTAACTTTGGCAGTAAACTCTGCATTGTAATCCGACATGGCAATATGGTTCATTAGCCTATTGTAATCCACCACCTTGATGATGATGTCAGCGTATTTCATCGCATTAAGAAGAGTTTTCGCTTTTTTGCTAATTTCCTCGGCAGATTCAGTCACTGTCCCTGGTTTCGCGGCTTGGATCATTCCTAGGCCGAGCAAAGCAACTCGATTTACCATTGCATCAAATGCAGCATTTCCACCTTCGTTGAGTCCCAAAAAAAATGTCTCATTTAATGCAGCCCCATAGTCCCCATTCTCCAGTAATTTTTGGACGATTGGTGTTGTCTTGACAAAATTGTCAATGGCCGTGATCAGTGTGGTAAAGTTGGATTTGGGAATCGAAAGCACATCTTTCATGCCTATGACATCAAAAATAAGGGGAAGGAAAAAATCCAGTGCAAAGGTTTCTAAAACTAATCGGTTGAGTTTATCCCTTTCAGCACTTGTCAGGCTCAATCCTCCGAGATTGCCCGCTCCAGGGCCAACAATTCGTACTTTATAAGTTGCCTCGGATTCAGATTCTTTGATAGGAAGGTTTACAGGACCATTTTCAGTCATGGCAAATTCTGCACCTTTTCCAGCCGCCCAATCCCTGAGCGTACCTGTAAAGGAAGTGATTGCACCTGTTGGGCTGACCGGAATATCTTTTTCGGAAGTATCTGTTCCGCCGATTCTTTCTTTGATCACCGTTTCCACTCCATCTTTGTTTTTATAAGCTGTTTTATAAGCAAAGGCATAGGCCCTTCTTCGGTATTGGTTTCTGATCTGGACATTTTGATGGTCCAATTCATAAACCTGAATGCCGCTTTTAAAACCATTGGGATCTACTTGGATTTGCTTGGCACGGATATCGATGGTATCAGCCGGAGCAAAAGTGGTAAGGTAATCATTAAGTGAATTGATAAATCCCCCATTTCTGATCATTTCAGGATTTTTTGAAAATTCCTCTTTGATGGACTGCATAAATTCCGACATGCCCTCCATGCCGGAATATCCTTCCAAATATTTCTTTTTGATTTCATTGGGTTGAAGAGAAACTCCTAATCCAAAGTAAACCAATACAGAGGCTGTGGTTTCAATGGATATTTCCTTCTTGTTATCTGTGATGAATCCCATCATGAGAGAATTCCCTGTTTCATCTACCAAAAAGGCCAATTTGGTTGTCCCGGAAGCAAACCGGATTTTGGATTTTCCGGCGTTATCCACAGGAAATTCAGCAAAACCCGAAAGGAGTTTTGTCTTTGATAGGTCTATGGATGTCCCTTCAGGTAATATCACATTGACATCAGTTGTTGGAAAAACCGATTGAACCGGACCTGTACCGGGATTGAGATTAGGATCAATTTCTTCCTCATTGCAGGAACTTACAAGAGATATGAAAATGAAAAGGGCTAGTAAAAATTTGAGGTTCTTCATATTTAATAGTGTTTGATAAGACCTCATCGTGTTGATCAAAAAATGTCATCTACCATTTTGCAAAATTTTTATTAATATTCATGTCCGATAAGATTTCTATGAAAAAATACCTCCTCCCACTTTTGATTCTTTTGGCATGTGAAGGCAAAGAAGTAAGTCCTCCCGCTCCCGTTGAACCCATTCCCTCCCCAAGACAACTTGCCTGGCATGAGCTGGAATACTACGGTTTTGTGCATTTCAACATGAATACTTTTTCGGATATGGAATGGGGAATGGGAGACGAACTTCCTTCAGAATTCAACCCCACTGCATTGGATACCAGGCAATGGGCAAAAGTAGCCAAAGAGGCAGGAATGAAAGGAATCATCATCACTGCCAAGCACCACGATGGATTTTGCCTTTGGCCTTCCGCTTTTACAGAGCATTCGGTTAAAAATTCTCCTTGGAAAGAAGGCAAGGGTGATCTGATCCGTGAACTGTCGGATGCCTGTAAGGAATACGGTCTGAAATTCGGCATTTACTATTCCCCTTGGGACCGCAACCATGCCGATTATGGCAAACCGGAATACATCACATATATGCGTAATCAACTTACTGAGTTGTTGACCAATTATGGGGATATTTTTGAAGTTTGGTTTGACGGGGCCAATGGTGGAGATGGGTATTATGGCGGGGCCAATGAAGTCCGGACTGTGGATAAGCTGACTTACTATGATTGGGAAAATACCTATAAACTTGTCCGCGAATTACAGCCTGGAGCCGTGATGTTCAGCGATGGTGGACCGGATGTGAGATGGGTGGGCAATGAACATGGATTTGCCTACGAGACGACTTGGGGCAATCTGATGAGGGATTCTGTTTACGCCGGGATGCCCGACTATCCGGAGAGATTTGCTTCGGGCCAAGAAAATGGGACGCATTGGGTTCCGGCGGAGTCAGATGTCTCGATCAGGCCGGGATGGTATTACCATGAATATGAAGACCATAAAGTCCGGACTTTGCCGCAGCTATTGGAGATTTATTACAAAAGCATCGGTCAAAACAGTTCTCTGCTCATCAACTTTCCTGTCGACAGACGGGGTTTGATCCATGAAAAAGACGTGGAGCAGGTTATGAAACTGGCGGATAAAATCAGGGAAGATTTTGCTGTCGATCTGGCCAAAACTGCAAAAGTATCCGCTAGTAATGAACGGGGAAAAGGATTTGAGGCAGTAAATGTGGCCGATGAGGATAAGGAAAGCTATTGGGCTTCGGAAGATGGGGTGATTGAAAGTAGCATTGTTCTGACTTTGACAGAACCGACTTTGATCAACAGGTTTGTGGCACAGGAATATATCCCTCTCGGGCAGCGTATCAAATCCTTTACTTTAGAAGTGGAAACTGAAACCGGTTGGGAGCAAATATATCAAGGAACAACGGTGGGAATCAAAAGGATTTTGAGGTTTGATGATGTGTTGGCGAAACAGGTCCGATTTACCATCACCGATGCAAAAGCCAGTCCTACGATTTCCAATATCGGAATATTCTATGCACCAAAGCTCGTCACTGAACCGGAGTTGATCCGATCCAAATCAGGAGAGGTGACACTCCAAGTTCCCGAAAAAGGAGTGGAAATTTTCTATACTATGGATGGTTCAGAACCCAATGAAAACAGTACCAAATATGAAAATCCGATAAGCATTCCAGAGCCAACCACCATCAAAGCAATGGCCTTTGACAGCCAAAGTGGAAAGAAAAGTGAGGTTTTGGTCCGTAACCTGGATATCCCCAAAGCCAAATGGAAAGTTGTCAACCAAAACGAAAACGCAACAAAAGTAATTGACGAAGATTCACAGACCTTTTGGCAAAGTGAGAAAAATGAAGTGGTCATTGATTTGGGCGAATCCGTCGTCATGAATGGCTTTACCTATTGGCCTCCACAAAATAGGTATATGAGTGGGGTCATTTCGAAATATGGCCTTGAAGGAAGTACGGATGGGAAATCCTGGAAGGCTTTGGCCACAGGAGAGTTTTCAAATATTAAGAACAATCCCATCGAGCAAGTGGTGAGGTTTGCGCCATCCCAGGTCCGCTTTATCAAACTCAAATCCCTTTCAACCACCGATAACCAGCCCGCTTCTTTTGCCGAAGTCGGTGTGCTGAGGAAGTGAGGGTTTAGGAGTTTTGCAGAGCATACTGAATTAAAACTCCCGCAGATAACGCAGATTGGCGCAGACGATTTCTTTTTGATAATTATGAAAAGATATTGCTTCGAATAATATTGATATCCTTGTAACCTTTGCTAAAGCAAAGAAATCTGCGGAGATCAGCGAAATCTGCGGGAGAAAGATTTTATCCAAATAATCTTCTGGAGACGATGCATTTTAGAATTCACTTTACATAAATGGGTTATGAAATTTCACTAAATCGTTTTACCTTATTCCCCGATTCATTTTACAACGCAAATGACCTTACCATGAAAAGAAGAGACGCCCTCCGGAGCCTTGCCTTGATTACTGGTGGTTTGGTGTTGGTGCCATCCTGTGATTTCTCGAAAGAAGACATCCTTGCTGCCTACCAAAATCTCCAAATCACCCCCTCCCTCCAACAGTTATTGAAAGATATTGCCGGAACAATTATCCCGACAGGAAGCATCAAAAGTGCTGCAGACATAGAAGTGCAGGATTTTATCCTTGTCATGGTCAATGATTGCATTGATGCAGAAGGTCAGAAATCCTTTATGCAGGGATTCCAGGTATTTGAAGATTTCAGCAAAAACAGCGGCGGAAGTGCCTTTTCAAAATTGGATCAAGCGGGCCGTGAAGCTGTGGTGAAAGCTGCTTTGGCAATAGAGTTGCCCGAAAATACCAAACCTGAAGATCCTCAGAAAGCTACCAAAGAGTTTATCGGAATGGCCAAGCGCTTTACTATACAGGGGTTTATGATGTCAGAATACATCCAAACCCAAGTGAAACCCTATTCCCTGATTCCCGGGGATTATCAGGGAGCAGTATTAATCTCAGACCTCAAACCCGAAAGAATCAATGGCTAATCTCAATATAGACGCAGTAAAAGAAAGAACTTTCCAGGCCATTGTCATTGGCTCTGGCTTATCGGGGAGTTGGGCAGCAAAGGAACTTACCGAGCACGGTGTCAAAACTCTGGTGATCGAAAGAGGCCGCGATGTCAAACACCTCAAAGATTATCCCACCACAAGCATGCTTCCCTACGAGTTTGAACACCGGGGACAGCTCACCCAAGAAATCCAAAAAGAAAACCCGATCGTCAGCCGCTGTTATGCTTTCAGGGAAGATGCAGCTCATTTTTTTGTCAAAGACAACGAGCATCCGTATGTGCAAGAGAAGCCTTTTGACTGGATCCGTGGATATCAGGTAGGAGGCAAGTCTCTGCTTTGGGCAAGACAGGTACAAAGATGGTCGGACTTTGATTTCGAAGGTCCGGCAAGAGACGGTTTTGCTGTAGATTGGCCGATCAGGTACAAAGACATCGCACCTTGGTACAGCCATGTTGAAAAATTTGCCGGAGTTTCGGGCAACAAAGACGGGTTGGCAAGTTTACCCGATGGTGAATTTTTGCCGGGTTTTCCGCTGAACGTTGTGGAGGAATATTTTCAAGGCAAACTCAAGGAGCATTATGGAGATGAGCGCCACATGATTTTGGCACGCTGTGCCCACATCACCGGTAATTTTGATTACTACGCCCAACAAGGAAGGGCCAAATGTCAAAGCAGAAATCTCTGTCAGAGAGGCTGTCCTTTCGGAGGCTATTTCTCGGCCAATTCATCTACCATCCCTTGGGCTGAAAAGACCGGAAACATGACTTTGCGGACTGATGCGGTAGTACATTCCATCATATATGATGAAGAAAAAGGCAAAGCAACAGGTGTCAGGGTCATCGATGCCCATACCAAAGAAATGGAGGAATATTTTGCCGATGTCATTTTTGTCAATGCGGCGGCATTGAATACCAACCTGATTCTTCTGAATTCTACTTCGACCCGTTTTCCAAACGGACTTGGCAACGACAGTGGTCTGTTGGGTAAATATGTCGCTTTCCATAATTATCGCGCAGGAATCTCCGCCCAATATGAAGGTCACTTGGAATATACAACCCAAGGCGGAAGACCAACTTCAGGGTATTTTCCACGATTCAGAAATCTCAAAACACAAGAGACCGATTTCTTGCGTGGATATGCAGCAGGATTCGGAGCCAACAGGGGATCTTATGCTGACCAAAACAGTATCGGCATGGAATTGAAAGAAAACTTGCTCAATCCAGATAAATATGGCCCTTGGAATATCGGGTCACACATGATGGGGGAGACCATTCCCAAGGAAAGCAATTATGTAGCTTTGGATCCGAATCAGAAAGATCCTTTTGGCATGCCTCAGTTGAAAATCAATGTTGATTACGATGACAACGATGAGAAAATGATCAAGGATTACTTGGAGCAGATGACAGAGATGTTTGAAAAAGCAGGTTTCACCAATATCAAAACCCGTGACGACAAGCGTGCCCCCGGATTGGATATCCACGAAATGGGAGGCGTAAGGATGGGAAAAGATCCAAAGACTTCCTTGCTCAATGGCAACCATCAGCTCCACTCTGTGCCCAATGTCTACGTGACCGACGGCGCATCGATGACCTCCACGTCTACGCAAAATCCATCTTTGACTTACATGGCTTTTGCGGCGCGGGCTGCCCATCATGCGATGAAGAACTTTAGTTGAACAACCTTTCTTCAGAAAAACAAAAATCCCGGTCAGGAATACCTGACCGGGATTTTTTTATGGAATCAAATTAGAATTTCAAATTTAAGCCATTACCTCAATTTCTTCCGAAACGACTTCTTTTTCGGAAACCCTTCCGGCAGCTTTTAAGAAATCATAGTGAGATTTGAGCGCAGAGCCAAAGGTGGCATTTTCATTATATGGTAAGCCAAATTCCTCTGCGGTTTCTTTGACGATTTCTGATATTTCTACATAATGGATGTGGCAGATTTTTGGGAAAAGGTGGTGTTCCACCTGCAGATTCAATCCGCCACAAAGAAAATTGACTACAGGATTTTTACGTGCAAAATTGGCGGTTGTCCTCATTTGGTGGGCTGCCCAGGTCTCCTCGATGTTTTCATCACCTTGGGGATTTGGCATTTCGGTGTCTTCCACCAAGTGCGCCAATTGGAATACCAAGCCCAATACAAGTCCTTCAGCAAAATTCATGACCAAGAACCCGATCATAAACTGCCACCAAGTGATGTCCATTACGACCAAAGGGAGGATGATAAACAAAGTGTAATAAACCAATTTGTAAAAGAACAGGTTGAAATATTCGATTTTAGGATGCTTGTTGACGTGTGAGCCAATATTCTTCTGAAAAAACTTCACATAGTCTTTTCTGAAAAACCAAGACAAAGAAGCCAAAGAGTACAAAGCAAAGGCATAAATGTGCTGGTATTTGTGGATCGGTTTGAGAGGTTCTTCAGGAGAAACCCTGACCAAACCCGGCGCGACATCCAAGTCCCCGTCATGACCGATGATGTTGGTATAGGTATGGTGGACTTTGTTATGGGTAATGTTCCAGACATACACATTGGCACCGATTATATTGAATATGAAGCCAAGGGATTTATTGACAAAGGCATTTTTGGAATAGGATCCGTGAAGGGCATCATGGCAGACATTGAATCCGATAAAAGCCATGTTCATGCCGAGCGCAATCGCAAGAAACAGTGAGACAATTATTGGGAAAACCTCAAACAAAATCAAGAAATATAACCCTACAAATGAAGTAAGATAAATGATGGTTTTGAGAACCATTGCCGTATTGGCGTATTTGGAAATGTTGTTTGCTTTGAAATATTCGTCTACGCGTTTTTTGATGGTAACAAAGAACAGGGAGTTTCCTGAATCAAGAAACTTTAAGGATGTATTCATACTTAATGGGAAATTCGGTTGTTTATTTTTGAAATTTTAGGAGCAATTCTACTGGCTGGGGGTGACGAAAATTAGATTCAACAGCAGAATGCAGAATAAATAAAATTTTAATCTGTTCCAAGTACGCCAAATTTGGCCGCATTTCCGAATATTTAACAGAATGTTTTAGGAAATTAAGGAGAATTAACTTTTTATGCCCAAAAACCTAGCCAATAATTCCTTTTAGATCTGCGGGGGAATAATTGATTGATTTCAGGGTTTTTCTGTCTTCCTTCCTGTAGACTAGGAAAAGTTCCCCTTCTTTTTCAAAGTGACAATCCACACCTTGACTTTGATAGTGGGTTACGGTTTGCTCAGCCTCAGTTATTGTTTTGCAGGCTTTGCTCATGTTGGACCGCTGGACTTCATCAAACAAATCCTTGAATTTATCCGCCAATCCAAATTCCAAAATAGCCCCTGACAGCACATATTGGATGTCACAAAGTGCATCTGCTATTTCTACGATGTCCCGGTTTTTGATGCCTTCTTCAAGTTCTTTCAATTCCTCGGCAATAAGAGAAACCCGCAACTGACAGCGCTTGGCGTCGGGAATATGTGGCTCAGGCAAAATCGGGTGTTTGAATGTCTGGTGGAAAGCTGCGACAGAAGTGAGGCTTTTGGGATCTTGCATGGTGGTGTTTTTGATTTGATTTGAGGGCTGCAAAATAAAAAAACGGGGCCGTAAAACCCCGTTTCCTGTATAAAATGTGGATATATTCTTAAGCTCCTTTCACGATCGTGTTGTAACGGTCACCGACAGCTTTCCAGTCAATCACATTCCAAAATGCAGTCAAGTAGTCAGGCCTTCTGTTTTGATAATTGAGGTAATAAGCATGCTCCCATACATCCACTCCTACCAAAGGAATTCCCTGAAACTCTGATACGTCCATGAGTGGATTGTCCTGATTTGGCGTACTTCCGATCTGAAGCAGGTTGTTTTTGTCCAAGACAAGCCATGCCCAACCTGAACCGAATCTGCTCTTACCTGCATCTTCAAATTTGGTTTTGAAATCTGCAAAACTTCCGAAAGCACCGTTGATGGCCTCAGACAAATCGCCACCTGGTTCTCCTCCACCTGTCGGAGACATGAGTTTCCAATAAAGCTCGTGGTTATAATGCCCGCCACCGTTGTTTCTCATTTTTGTTGAATATTTAGAAATATTCATCATTACTTCCTCAAGGGGTTTGCTAACATCCACGCTTTCCTCTGAAGCGGCTTCACCAAGGTTTTTGGCATAAGCAGCGGCATGTTTGGTGTAGTGGATTTCCATGGTCATGGCATCGATATGTGGTTCAAGTGCAGCATAGTCATATCCTAATGGAGTTTGTTCAAAACCCGTGCTGAGCAGGACAGATGCCTCTTCTTTTTCTTCACCTTCTCCGCCGCATGCGGTCAAAAATGCAGAGCCAATCAATGTGCTCCCGATTCCCAGGGCAAAAGTGGCTTTGGAGCTATGGCTTATAAAAGTTCTTCTTGAAACATTGTAAGTCATCTTTTTCATAGAGATTTATTTCCTTTTAAATGGATTTTCAAATTTGAATCGACCAACAAGTTAACCAATTCAACCACATTATGAAACCTAAAAGCAGACAATAAGTCTGATTTTGTGACAAGATGGTTATGTTTGTAAAACCAAAATATCTTGGTTTGGTTTTTGAAAACAACCAAAAACTTCCAAAGAAGGGTAATGGCTATGAAAATTACATTTTATAAATATCAGGGAACAGGCAACGATTTTGTGATGATCGATGACCGGGCTGACATTTTTCCTGACAGGGATCTTTCTTTGATCCAAAGACTCTGCGACCGCAAATTCGGGATTGGGGCTGACGGATTGATCCTCATCAGGGATGTCGAAGATCATGATTTCGAAATGGTGTATTTCAATGCTGACGGCTCTCAAAGTATGTGCGGAAACGGCGGGAGGTGTGCAGTGGCATTTGCAAAGTTATTGGGAATCGTTGACCAAAAAACCAATTTTCTCGCCATCGACGGGGACCATCAGGCGTTAGTCGCGGGGGACTGGATTGAATTGGAAATGCGTCCTGTTCTGAGCCTAGCCAATGCCGGTCAGGATTATTTTGTCAACACAGGCTCACCCCACCATGTGAGATTTGTGGAAAATGTCTCCGATTATCCGGTTTTTGAAGAAGGAAAAGAAATACGCTATAGCAGTGTATATGCGCCAAAGGGCACCAATGTGAATTTTGTCACCCCTATTGGTAAGGACGAAATCCATGTCAGGACTTATGAAAGAGGGGTGGAAAACGAGACCCTTTCATGCGGAACAGGCGTTACAGCTTGTGCATTGGTATATGGTTACCAGCATCAGCTCCATGAAGTCAAGATCCAAACACCGGGAGGGAATCTCAAGGTCAGGTTTACCGAAAGTGCAGATGGCAGTTTTCAGGATATTTGGCTGATAGGTCCGGCTGAACAGGTGTTTGAAGGAAGGATTGAAATTTAGATTAGGAAGGGTTTAGGGAATTTATGGATGAAAGAAATTTTAAAGCAAAGTCATCTATCTCCCAATCTCAGGTCTCATATCTTACTGTTGATTACTATAATTAAGAAAAACGAAGTAATTTTACCCCCTATTAGATACAAAATACCATATGTTAGATTTTATAGCCAAAGGACTGGCAAAAGTTTTCGGGACGAAGTCAGATAGAGATGTAAAGGAATTGAGTCCTAAAGTTCCCCAGATCAATGAGGCTTTTAAGAAGCTTCAAAATCTCAGTGATGAGGCCCTAAGGGCAAAGACTGGAGAAATCAAAGCCATCATCAATGCGGACTTGAAGCCTTTTGATGTTAAAATAGCCGCTTTCAGAGAGCAGATCAATGGCATGGCACCGGATAAGGTGCATGAGAAAGATGCTCTTTTTACCGAAATAGAAAAAACCGAAAAATCCAGGGATGAAGCTTTGGAAGTGGTTTTGGAAAAGGTCTTGGTAGACGCTTTTGCGGTAGTCAAAGAGACAGCAAGAAGATTCAAAGAAAACGGAAAGCTTGTCGTAAAAGCAACACTGAAAGACCAAGAGCTTGCAGCCAAAAAAGCCAATATTGAAATCCAGGGAGAAAACGCCGTCTGGCACAACAAATGGATGGCTGCCGGAACTGAAGTCGTTTGGGACATGGTCCATTATGACGTGCAGCTGATCGGCGGGATGGTTTTGCACAAAGGAAAAATAGCAGAAATGGCTACAGGTGAAGGAAAAACCTTGGTTTCTACTCTTCCTGCTTACCTCAATGCACTTTCCGGAAGGGGAGTTCACATCGTTACTGTCAATGATTACTTGGCAAAAAGGGACTCCGAATGGAATGCCCCGCTTTTTGAATTCCACGGTCTTTCTGTGGATTGTATAGATAAATACCAGCCAAACTCAGAAGGTAGAAAAAAGGCCTATGCCTCTGACATTGTCTATGGGACAAACAACGAGTTTGGCTTTGATTACCTGAGAGACAACATGGCACGGGAAGCCGGAGACCTTGTTCAGGGCAAGCACCATTATGCCATGATTGACGAAGTGGATTCGGTTTTGATCGATGATGCAAGGACACCTTTGATCATCTCAGGACCTGTTCCCCGTGGAGACCAGCATGAGTTTATGGAAATGAAGCCAAGGGTCGCCACTCTGGTAGACGAGCAGCGCAAACTTGTGCAGGGTTTTCTCAATCAGGCCAAAAAATTAATTCAGGAAGGAAACGAAAAAGAGGCGGGCTTACCGCTTTTCAGGGCGTATAGAGGTATGCCAAAATACAAGCCTTTGATCAAGTTCCTATCTGAGCCGGGCATTAGGGTTATCCTCCAAAAAACTGAGAATTATTACCTCCAGGACAACAAAAGAATGATGCCTGAGGCCGATCAACCTCTTTTGTTTACTATCGAAGAAAAGACCAACGGCATAGAGCTTACCGACAACGGCATCGAGGTCATTACCCAAAAGAATGAAAATCCAACATTCTTTATCCTCCCCGATATCGGTATGGAAATCGCCGAAATGGAGAAAAATCCTGATATCGACGACAAAGAAAAGCTCATCAGAAAAGAAGAGCTGATCAAAGATTATGGTGTCAAAGCCCAAAGAATCCATACAGTAAACCAACTGCTCAAGGCATATTGCATGTTTGAGAAGGATACCGAATATATCTTGGTGGATGGTAAAGTGAAGATTGTCGATGAGCAGACTGGCCGTGTGATGGAAGGAAGGAGATACTCCGACGGTCTCCATCAGGCGATCGAAGCAAAAGAGAACGTGAAAGTGGAAGACGCTACACAGACTTATGCGACGATTACACTTCAAAACTACTTCAGGATGTACCACAAGCTTGCGGGTATGACCGGTACAGCGGAAACTGAAGCCGGTGAATTCTGGACAATCTACAAACTGGATGTAGTGGTCATCCCTACTAACAGAAACATTATCAGGGAAGACCGAGAGGATAAAGTTTACAAAACTGTCAGAGAGAAATTCAATGCAGTGGCAGACGAAATCGTGGAACTGACCAAAGCAGGAAGACCTGTATTGGTGGGTACGACCTCTGTGGAGATTTCTGAAGTATTGAGTAGAATGCTCACTATCCGAAAAATCCAACACCAGGTATTGAACGCCAAGCAACATGCCAAAGAAGCGGACATCGTCGCCGAAGCCGGAAAACCAGGAACTGTGACCATCGCTACCAACATGGCAGGTCGAGGTACAGATATCAAATTGACTCCGGAATCGAGGAAAGCCGGAGGTTTGGCTATCGTCGGTACAGAGAGACATGAATCAAGACGTGTTGACCGTCAGCTCCGAGGACGTTCAGGACGTCAGGGAGATGTGGGTTCTTCCCAGTTCTTCGTCTCATTGGAAGACAACCTGATGCGGATGTTTGGTTCGGACAGGATTGCAAAACTTATGGACCGAATGGGCTTGGAAGAGGGAGAAGTCATCCAACATTCGATGATTACCAAATCCATTGAAAGAGCCCAAAGGAAAGTAGAGGAAAATAACTTTGGGGTTAGAAAGAGACTTTTGGAATATGACGATGTCATGAATTCCCAAAGGGAAGTGGTTTATAAAAGAAGGAGAAATGCCCTCAAAGGTGAGCGTCTTGAATTGGACATCCTCAATGTCATGTATGATGTTTGTTTTGACATCATACAGATGGGTAAGTCCACCGAAGATGCGGATAACCTGAGGATGAATATATTCAGTTCATTGGGAATAGACCATCCATTCAGCGTTGAGGATCTGAAATCCAAAGAAACCGGAATTTTGACGCAGCAGCTCTTCGATGCCGCATACCAACATTATGTGGGCAAAAACGAAAGCATTACCAACAAAGCCCTTCCAGTTTTAAGAGATGTGTACACCAACAGAGGCGCCACTGTGAAAGAAATCATGGTTCCGATTTCGGATGGCTTCAAGCAGATCGGGGTGCTGGTCAACCTTGAATCTGTTGTGAAAAACGAAGGAAGGGATTTGATCAGAAACATCGAAAAGAACGTCACTTTGGCGATCATTGACCAAAACTGGAAAGAGCATCTCCGTGACATGGATGACCTGAAGCAATCTGTACAGAATGCAGTTTACGAACAAAAAGATCCTTTGTTGATTTATAAATTTGAGGCATTTGAGATGTTCAAACGCTTTGTCGGTAAACTCAATGAAGATACTATTTCATTCATTGCGAAAGCAGATCTCCCTGCCCAAGACCCGAATCAGGTCAGGGCAGCCCAAGCCCCACGGAAAGAAGAAGCTCAGGTAAAAGCATCCAAAGAGGAGGTAGGCAGCAGCTTAAATCCTGGAGGTGGCAGACAGGCCTCGGCGGCGGTTGCCAACAGGACAGCTCCTCCGCAGATCGTCGCCCCTAGAAAATCAGATAAGGTTTATGGTAGAAATGACAAAGTCTCCGTCCAATACCCTGATGGAAAAGTCGTTAAGGACGTCAAGTTCAAAAGTGTGGAGCAGGATGTTATTTCAGGCAAATGTGTGGTCATAGAACATTAACAAAAGCATCATGAAAAGGGTACTCCTGATTTTGATATTTCCCTTAATTTTGATGAGTTCTTGCTCATTGATTAAGAAAACATCAGCACCAACCAATGAATTTGAAAATTATCAGGAAGATCTGAGCGGGTCTAGGATAACTTTCCCTGATTTGGAGGAGCAGGCGGCAAAAGAAGAAACTGCCCCAAAGGGCGGTGAAAAAGTTTTGTCTGCAGATGAGGACCTTGAAATCGCACTTAATAATCTCAAAGAAGCCAATAAAGCAGAAATGTATTGGAGTGGATATACTGTTTTGGTATACAGCGGGGTGGACAGGGATTTGGCTTTCAAGACAAGAAATGACCTTTTCACTTATTTTCCGGATTTCAAAACTGACATGCAATACCAACAGCCCCGGTACCTTGTCAAGGTGGGAAAGTTTGTCAACCGCATTGAAGCCCTTACTTATTACCACCAATTGAAAGAAAATTTTCCTTCTTCGAGAATCATTCAAGACAGGTTTTTGAGAGAAGGTTACGTCAATCCTGAACCGGTTACGGATGGTCAACAACAAAATTAAGGAGTTAGCAGCTGCTTATAAATCAGAGTTTATTGCCAACAGGAGGCATTTACATGCCCATCCTGAGCTTTCTTTTCAAGAATACAATACAGCTGCATTTGTCAAGCAACAGCTTCTTGGTTTGGGTATAACCCAAGTAGAGGAAAAAGCGGGCACCGGCCTCCTTGCCATTATCGAGGGAAAAAACCCATCCAAAAAAGTCATTGCCCTACGGGGAGATATGGACGCTTTGCCCATTTTGGAGCAAAACGATGTCTCCTACAAATCCACCAATCCCGGCGTGATGCATGCATGTGGACATGATGTACACACGGCTTCTCTTTTGGGCGCAGCCAAAATCCTGAATGAAATCAAGGACCAGTTTGAAGGAACCGTCAAACTAATTTTTCAGCCCGGTGAAGAACTTATTCCCGGAGGAGCTTCCCTGATGATCAAAGACAAAGTACTCGAAAATCCAAGACCTTCGGGTATCATTGGACAGCATGTGATGCCACTGATTCCTGTCGGGAAAGTGGGTTTCCGAAAAGGAATGTACATGGCAAGTGCCGACGAACTCTACATCACCGTCAAAGGAAAAGGAGGACACGGCGCTATGCCGGAAACTTTGGTCGATCCGGTATTGATTGCCTCACACATGATTGTCGCCTTACAGCAAGTAGTCAGTAGAAATGCTTCCCCAAAAATCCCATCTGTACTTTCATTTGGTAGAGTGGAGGCTTTGGGTGCTACCAATATCATTCCCAATGAAGTGAAAATACAAGGCACCTTCCGTACCCTCAATGAAGAATGGCGGTCCAAAGCCCATCACCATATGGTAAGTATAGCCAAAGGGATCGTGGAAGGAATGGGCGGAGAACTTGATTTTGAGGTACGGAGGGGATATCCCTTTCTCAAAAATGCCGAGGCACTTACCGCCAGAGCGCAGGAAGCTGCCGTGCAATATCTTGGTAAAGAAAATGTCATAGACCTTGATGTTTGGATGGCCGCAGAAGATTTCTCCTATTACACGCAAGAGATTGACGGTTGCTTTTACAGGTTGGGAACCAGAAACGAAGCCAAAGGAATTGTTTCCGGTGTCCATACCCCCACTTTTGACATTGATGAAGATGCCATGGAAATCGGCGCAGGCCTGATGGCTTGGATTGCCATCAATGAGTTGGGATCTTGATTATTATATAGATATAAAGTAGAAATACGCTTCACGAAAAAATTAGAAATAATATATCCACTAAGGATTTTAATTATTATATAGAAATAAAATTGAAATATGCTGCGCGAAATACAAGAGATATATGCTTCGCGATATAGTAGTCCACAATCACAGCTACTTTGGAAATTAATATCCATCAATATCCAATATCCACAAATTTCCACTGTATATCTATAGTATTTCAACCTTATATCGATTGTATTTCCACTGTATATCTAAAGTATTTCAACCTTATATCAGAATAAAAATGAAAAGTACCAGATCAATAATCCTGACTTTGCTGATTTCCCTGACCTTGACTACCCAATCATTTGCTTGGGGACCCATCGGCCATTATGTTATCGGAAAGCTTGCGGAATGGCAGATGAAGCCAAAGACCATCAAAAAGGTGGAGGCGATTCTTCAGCAGCAGTCCATCTCCGGTGTCGGAGTCTGGATGGACAATATCCGTTCCGACAAAAAATACGATTATACCAACACCTGGCATTGGGTGACCACAGCCGATGGGGAATACGATCCGGCCTTACAAGAGAAAAACGGAGACGCTTATGAAGCATTTTTGAGGATCAAAGAAAATCTGAAAAAAGGCGGACTTTCCCCCGAAGAAGAGAGGGACCAATTGAGGATGTTGATCCACATCACCGGTGATTTGCATCAGCCCTTTCATGTGGGAAAGCCCGGCGACCGAGGAGGAAATGATGTCAAAGTCAGTTTTTTCAATAAAGAGACCAACATCCACGCTATTTGGGATTCCGACCTGATCGAAGGAAAAAAAATGAGCTACACAGAAATAGCCACTGAATTGCAGAAAAGGATCAATCCTGTTTTGATCCAAAAGTATACAGCTGCGACACCTGCCGATTGGCTGAGAGAAGCGGCGGCAATGAGACCGGACCTGTATGATATTCCGGAAAACGGACGCATTGGTTATGAATACATCTACAAACATTACCACCATGTAGAGGAAAGACTGACCGCTGCGGGAATCCGTTTGGCACAGGCTTTGGAAGAAATTTACGGGAAGTAGGTTTAATTATAGATTCATATTTGGACCGGTGCTGAAAAGTGCCGGTTTTTAAGTTTTGACAATAAGCTTATATTCAATTGCCTATTCGATATTTTGTTTTTGAGTTTTGTAATTTGGGAGCAAATGGTATTTAAAATAACATTTGATTTTTTCCTGATCAATCAAATTTGTAATTTAAAAAATGGAAATTCTCATCATTATTGCGCTTGTCTTGTTGAATGGAGTTTTTGCCATGTCTGAACTTTCCTTGGTTTCTTCAAGAAAATTCAAATTGGAAGCTGCTAAGAAAAAAGGGAGTTCAGGTGCCAAAACTGCCTTGGAACTCTCCGAAAACCCCGGCAAATTCCTATCCACAGTTCAGATTGGAATCACACTCATCGGGATATTGCTTGGGGTGTATAGCGGTGAAAACCTCACTACGGAAGTAACAGATTTTTTGCTTCAGTTTGATTTCCTTAGACCATACGCCAAAAGCATGGCTGTCGGCATCATCGTTGTTTTTATCACTTATTTGTCAATTGTACTAGGCGAATTATTCCCAAAACGACTCGGAATGACTTTCCCTGAGCCGATCGCCATGTTTATGGCAAAGCCCATGAAAATTCTATCTATGATCACCTCGCCTTTTGTGTGGGTATTGACAAGTTCCAATGACTTGTTGCTTGCTATTTTTGGCGTCAAAAAATCAACAGATAGCAAAGTGTCTGAAGAGGAAATCAAAGCCATCATCAAAGAAAGTGCTGAGGGTGGAGAAATTCAGGATATTGAGCAGGACATCGTGGAACGGGTATTTGAACTTGGGGACAGGAATGTCAATTCCCTCTATACCCATAGCAGCGAGATCATTTACATCGATGCCACGGATTCTTGGGATGTGATCAAATCAAAAATTAACAAAGAAAAGCATTCGGCTTACCCTGTGGTCAAAGACAACGACCTTGACAATATTCTTGGGGTCGTTTTGCTGAAAGACTTATTTTACCCCACCACTGATGAGGCTTTTGATATTACATCTTACATTAAAAAGCCAGTTTATCTTAATGAGGACACTTCGGCCTTTAGGGTTTTGGAATTATTCAAGGTTGAAAAAATCCACTACGGGATAGTAATTGATGAGTATGGTACGACCATAGGGATCGTGACAATGGATGATGTCCTCGATGCTTTGATCGGAGATGCAACCGAAATTGACCAAGATGAATACCAAATCCTGCAGCGAAATGAAAACAGCTGGCTTGTCGATGGCCAATATCCAATAGTTCCTTTTTTGAGGTATTTTGACTTAAATGTAGACGAATTTTATCAGGGAAAATTTTCTACTGTTGCAGGATTGGTGATGAACCGTAGTATCAGAATTCCTGAAATTGGCGATAAAATCATCATTGGAGACCTGGAGCTCGAGGTGATTGACAAAGACGGTCAGCGGATTGACAAAATCATGGTTTCAAGAATGTTAAAGAGAGATTGATATTTTTTGACAGCGATCTTCCCCAAATTTCCTAGTTAAGAATTGAATCTTAGTGGAACATCTTGACAATGTGGAATTTGTTATTGAATTTGCAAAAAATTTTAGAAAAGTATCCCTTGCGTATTGATGGGTCTTTTCTTGGTAATTGTTGTCACCCTGTCTCTTTTTAAAACTTATTTAAAATGAAAAATCACTATAGGCAAGTCTTGGCTTTCTTGGTATTTTTCAATGTAATTTTTGCTTTTTCAGACAGCTTCGCCCAAGGCAAACCCAAAGGCATGGTCAAAATCCAAGGAACTCCCCCTGAAGAATTTCCTGTTTTTTATGAGCGCTTTCACTCAGACTCGGCTTTCCAAATGTCGAGAATCATATTTCCGCTGCAAGGATTGAGGCAATTTGGAAAGGAGGAAATTCCCTGGACTGCGGACAATTGGGAACTGATGCGGACAAGGATTTATCAGGTCGACACCACGCAGTTTAAGACCAAAATAAAGCATAAGAAAAAATACTTTGAACAGACGCTTTGGATCGAAGGCACAAAATTTTCATCCAAACGCAGGTTTGAACTGCGAGGCAACAGGTGGTTTTTGGTCTATGCCTATGAGGGGAGTCTTTAGATAAAAACAAATCATGGTGGGATAATCACCCCACCATCATTCATTTTTGTTTCACTTTCTTTTTGCCTTAAATGTCCCATTGGGCTGGACAAGCAATACCTCGGCAATATTGCCTGACTCTCCTTCTACAAATTCCAGTCTGAAGCCATCCAGGATTTTTAGGGCAAATTTGTGCTTTTCCAATGGAAGGAGCTCGTATTCAGGTTGGCCGGGAACAAGAAAGTACAGGGTGTTTTCACCTTTGATATAGGTTTTGGCTACGATTCCCGGCAGTTCGTAATCGCCGACATATTTTTCTAATTCAGCTTTATCCATGATGACCCCTTTTGGAGTCCTTTTGAATTCGAGGTGGTCTACCGCAGGTTCAAACTTGGATACAAAAGAGGAAATCTCCCCGCTGTCATTGGTCCTGAAATTGAACTGAAGCCCAAATCCACCGACAGTATCCACTTTGCCTTCCACCACTGGATAAGGAGAAAAAATGTCATAATGGTGGTGCTTCAACCACATATTATTTTTCCCCGCCTTGGCAAAAAGTGAATCGTTTTTGAAAATAATCTCCAAGGTACCATATCCCGGATTTGAGTAATCTCCGGTATATTCTACCAAAAGATGCGAAGGTTTGGTTCCTGTTTTTTGAGAGGAGGTTTTTGTAGCCAATGCTTCTTTTTCAGCTGCTTTGGCTTTGTCGGAGCGTTCCTTGTAGGTCTTGTTCCAATCGGTCTTCGTTACTTTCAGCACCCTGTCGCTGATGATATTGCGTGCCAGACTCGGGATGACCGAGCCGTTTTGATTGGCTAGAACTATGATGCCTATACTGTCTGTCGGGAAGAAACTGACATTGGCAGAGAAGCCATCGATATTGCCGCCATGCTCGACCCGGTAATGACCTTTGTAGGAAGAGGTAAACCAGCCATAGCCGTAATTGGAGATATGTTGGTCAGGAAATTCCTTGTCAGGAATACCACCATTGATGACCATTTGGGAGCTCATGGCTTCTTTGATATAAGTCTCAGGAAGGATTTGTTTGCCTTTGAATTTTCCACCGTTGATCCATGTCATTACCCAATTTGACATTTCGGTGACGTTGCTGTTGATGCTTCCTGCCGGACCCATGGCCGCTATGTCGTAATAATCCATCTTTTTGATGACAGAATCATTTTTGACTTGGTAGCCAAAAGAGGCTTCTTTTCCGTTTTTGAGCCCATCGATTACTGTGGTCGAGGTTTTCATTTCCAAGGGTTGGAAGAAATGCTGGTCTATATTTTCCTCCCAGCTTTTTCCGGTAACGCGCTCGGCGATTACTCCTTGGGTCAGGAACATGAAGTTATTGTAATACCATCTTTCACGCACTTTGGCAAAAGGCTCCTGATAAACTATCCTTTGAATGAGACTGTCCCTTGAATTGCTCGGAAACAGGTACCAACTGATATCATGCCTCGGCAATCCTGTACGGTGGGTCATAATGTCGCGGATGGTGATGAGTTCGTTCATTTCAGCATTTTTGAATCTCAATTCAGGGATATGTTTGATGGGACTGTCTTCAAAAGTGAGTTTGCCCTCTTCCTTCAAAATGCCAAGAAGACCGGATGTAAATGCCTTACTGCTTGACCCAATGGCAAAATTAGTGTTGGCAGTGACGGGAGTTTTGTTTTCATAATCCCGATAGCCAAAGCCTTTGGAGTAGACTATTTTGTCTTTCTCAACTACCGCTACCGCAAAACCTGCAGCATGCCAGGTTTCCAAAAGCTTATTGAGTTCTATATCCAAACCGGCAAATCTATCTGTAGAGGATTTTTTTTGTCCAAAAGCTGTAGAGATTGAAAAAGTCAGGAGGAGAAAAAGGAAGAGATTTTTCATAGAGGGTTGTGGTTTAAAGGGATTAATTTAGGGAATTTTACTGAATGAAGAATATTGTAACGGAAATTAGGAATAGAATTTTACTTCACTAAAATCAAATGATAGAAAAACGAATCGTTATATTTATCCTATGGAAACTATTCAAATATCTATACTTAACCCCAAGGCAAAAAAATTGCTACAGGACCTTGCTGATCTTGAGTTAATTTCAATCCTAAAGCCTGAGGAAGACAATTTTGAAAATATCCTGAAAAGATTACGGGAAAAAGCGGCTTCTAATCCGCCCTCTTTGGAAGAGATTACTGAGGAAGTTGAAATAGTCAGATCTCAAAGATATGAGTCAAAAAAAAGATAGGATAATCATTGACACCAATCTTTGGATCAGTTTTTTACTTTCAAAAGAATTTGAGCGATTAGATAAAATTTTTAAAGATGATAGCATAATACTTCTATTTAGTGAGGAGCTTTTGGAGGAATTTTTAAATGTTGCCTCACGGCCAAAATTCAACAAATATTTTTCCCAAGAGGATTTGTCCGTATTGTTAAGGGAAATCGAACGGAAAGCAGATTTTATTAAGGTCACTTCAATTGTTGAAATTTGCAGGGATCCTAAAGATAATTTTTTGTTTTCTTTGGCTCTTGATGGGAATGCCACGCATTTGATATCCGGCGATAAGGACATTTTAAGTCTAACAAAACTTGGACAAACCGCAATTATTACCATGGCAGATTATTTAAAAATAATTACTTAGCAAATCCCCTCCTTCCTCTTTAATTTGGGCCTATAACCATTATCAGTCCTTTGTCCTCCTTTTTTGATACCAAGATAGATTACCTCCGTGGAGTAGGTCCCCAAAAAGCAGTCCTTTTCAATAAGGAGCTGTCCATATTCACCTATGGAGAACTGATCCAACATTATCCTTTTCGCTATGAGGACAGGACGCAGTTTTTTAAGATAAAAGACATCAACGAGGACCTGGAGCATGTGCAGGTCGTAGCCAAAATCCGGTCAATTGAGACGATCGGGGAAGGAAACAGAAAAAGACTTGTTGCCAATATTTTTGATGAGACAGGGGAAATGGAACTCACTTGGTTCAAAGGAATCCAATGGGTCATCAAAAAACTTATCATTGGTGTTCCTTTTGTCTTCTTTGGCAAGCCAAATAAGTACGGAAGGAAATACAGCATTGCCCATCCTGAGATGGAACCGGTGACAGCCGTGCAGGAGGAAAAGAGTTTTTTCCAACCGGTCTATCCGACGACTGAAAAACTCAGGGCTAAATTTCTTGACTCCAAAGGGATTTCCAAAATAATGGAAGGGTTGGTTCAGGTGGCCTATCCTCAAATCCAAGAAACCATGCCAGAGGATATCCTGCAGCGGTTCAACCTGATTTCCAAAAAAGAAGCAGTGAAACAAATCCACTTTCCTGACAATCCGGAAATCCTCAAAAAAGCAAGATTCAGGCTGAAGTTTGAAGAGTTTTTCTTTGTGCAGCTTAGGTTGCTGAAGTTGAAACTTACCAGAACCGAAAAGTCAAAGGGTCAGGTTCTGAACCAGACTGACCTTTTGACCAAATTCTATAAAGAACACCTGCCGTTCCAACTGACCGAGGCGCAAAAGCGTGTCGTCAGGGAAGCATTTGCTGATATGAAATCCGGAAAGCAGATGAACCGCTTGATCCAAGGAGATGTAGGAAGTGGCAAAACGATGGTAGCCTTCATCTGCATTCTCATTGCCATAAGCTCAGGGGCGCAGGCTTGCCTGATGGCGCCAACAGAAATTTTGGCAAACCAACACCATGAAGGCTTGAAAGAATATGCTGACCTGATGGGATTGAAAATTGCTTTGCTGACAGGTTCCACCAAAAAGTCGGCCCGTAAAGTCATCCATGAAACATTGCTTTCAGGGGAACTACATATCATTATCGGAACACATGCGCTCTTGGAGGATGTAGTACAGTTCAAAAACCTCGGTCTGGCGATTGTGGACGAGCAACATCGGTTTGGAGTGGCTCAACGGGCCAAGCTTTGGGCCAAAAACGAGCAATTTATCCCTCATGTCTTGGTAATGACCGCTACCCCGATACCGAGGACTTTGGCCATGACTCTTTATGGGGATCTTGACATTTCGGTGATTGATGAAATGCCTGCCGGAAGAAAACCCATTCAGACTGTGCATCGCTATGACAAGGACCGCTTGAAGGTTTTTGGATTTATGCGGAAGCAAATCCAATTGGGAAGGCAGATTTATGTGGTGTATCCCTTGATTGAAGAATCCGAAACCTTGGATCTCAAAAACCTGATGGACGGATTTGAAAGCATCAGCAGGGCATTTCCCGAATATCCTGTCAGCATAGTAAATGGTAATATGAAACCTGCCGACAAAGACTTCGAAATGCAGCGATTTGTGAAGGGGGAAACCAAAATCATGGTCGCAACCACAGTCATCGAAGTCGGGGTCAATGTGCCCAATGCATCCGTGATGGTGGTAGAGAATGCGGAGCGCTTCGGATTGTCCCAACTCCATCAGCTAAGAGGCCGGGTTGGTCGGGGTGCTGACCAATCCTATTGCATTTTGATGACCAAATATGAATTGTCAAAAGACAGCAGGGTCAGGTTGGAGACGATGGTCAGGACCAACAATGGATTTGAGATAGCAGATGTGGACTTGAAGCTCCGTGGACCGGGAGACCTGATGGGAACACAGCAGAGCGGCTTGGCGGATTTGCTGATCGCTGATTTGAGCAAAGATGCCCCGATTCTGACGATGGCAAGGGATGCGGCACAATTACTGTTGCAGGATGATCCTGACCTGAGTTTACCCAATCATGCCATGGTCCTCCGTCAAATCAAAAACCAAAAGAAGCATGCCATCAATTGGAGCAGGATATCTTAAACATTTTCCTCAAAACAATTTAAGGGGTATTTGCCAATCAATTTCCTGGAAGAATTTCAATTACAGCTAAAGTCAAAAAAAAATGTTTCCCGCAGATGACGCAGATCTTCGCAGATTGATTCTGCGACAAATTGGGGCATCCGCGGGGAAAATAAATCAAATCATCACTTTTTTCCCAGTTTTGGCGGATTCGAGGATGGCATTGACGATGCGGATATCTCTCAATCCTTCTTCTCCCGGAACAGGCATTGGCTTGCCTCCCATGATGGCTAAGGAATCCATGTCCATTTGGTTGGCTTGTTGCCACGGAACATCATAAGGAAAGTTGATCTCTCCCAATGGGCTTTTTCCTTTATTGCCTGAATAAGCTGAAAACGGCGCCATTTCGATCAATCCTTTTTCACATTTGATGTTGAGGAAGTTGGTGTTTTCAGCAAAGGAAGTTTTGATATTGCCGATCACGCCACCGGGAAATTCCAGTTGGGCCTCCACGATTTCACCCAATCCATCCTTGTAGATTTCAGGCCTTTCGGTCCATACTTTCGCGGCGTTGACGGCAATGGGTTCCATGCCGCTGCCCAATCTTGCGCCCTGAATGGCATATACTCCCATGTCATAGATCACACCGCCACCCATTTCACGTTTTTGCTTCCAATGGTCTGTTCTTCCCTCTCTATACCCTGCTGCACAATCAACCTGTAATACTTTACCAAGCTGGCGTTCCTTGACTATTTTTTGGTAAGCAAGGGTGTTTGGTTCGTGCTGACAACGGTAGCCGATCGAAAGACTCACTTTGTTTTTCTTGCAGGCATCGATCATAGTCTGACATTCCTGTACGGTCATGGCCATGGGTTTTTCACACCACACATGTTTGCCGGTGGCGGCAGCTTTGACCACATATTCCATGTGCATCGAAGGTGGAAGGACAATATAGATCACATCGATATCAGGATTATTGGCAATGCCCGACATATTTTCATAGTTGTATATGTTCTTGTCCGGGATGTTGTATTTGGCTTTCCAGGTTTCTGCTTTTGCGGGAGTCCCTGTAACGATTCCGGCTAGGCGGCAGTGCTTGGTAATCTGGAGCCCGGGCGCAAGTAAGTCGGTGCTGTAATAACCCAATCCCACCAAGGCGACCCCAAGTTTATCTTTTCTCAAGGGATTGCTTGAGGCTATCAGACTAAATGGGGAAAAAAGACTTGCTCCGGTGATTAGGGTGAGGGTTTTGAGGGTATCCCTCCTGTTGAAGTTTTTCATATTTAATAGGTTTAAGGTTTATTGTTGTCAAAAATCTTAACATCCTGAATTTAGCCATTTTTGGACTATCGTTCAAAAAAATCCTTAAATTAGAAGGGTATCCAATTTTTCACATAATCCAAAACCCTATGAAAATGCTCTTAATGACCGTTTTACTCCTCCTTCCTGTATTCGCTTTTGCCCAAGGAACACATAAACCAGTACTTACCCTAGAAGAAGCAAAGCGGATGGCTGACGCAGCAGAGGCCAAAGCAAAGCAGGAAAACTGGAATGTGGTGATTGCTATTCTGGATGAAGGAGGACATTTGATACTACTCAGGAAAATGGACGGGGTCCAGCTTGGAAGTATAGAAATCGCCCAAAACAAAGCCAAAACAGCCGTTTATTACCGCCGTGCTACCAAGGTTTTTGAGGATCAGGTCAATCAGGGGAACACAAGACCGCTGACCATGCCCAATGTTTTTGCCAGTGAAGGCGGTGTACCAATCTTAAAAGACGGGATTGTAGTCGGTGCAATAGGCGTATCCGGAGTGACTTCTGCCCAAGATGGTATCGTGGCAGCTGCGGGGTTGGGAGTGCTTTGATTTTTTTTAACCAGTTTAAATTCTTTCAAAAATCATTCCTGGAAGGTTTTATATAATCATTCAAAAAATCATAGTGGGCGCAAAAAAATCCCCTTCTGAAATTATCAGAAGGGGCTATGGTTTAATAGGGAGCGAAGTTATTTGTTGTTCTTAAAGAACCTGTCATGGAACCGGTACCTTGCATCATTGGCGGCCTTGACAGTTTTGGATTCTGTATTGATCACCATCACAGGAGGATTGTCATCTTTAGGCAATGCCTTAGGCCATTCGGGTAGACCTTCACCATTGGGATTTCCTGTTTTCACAAAGTTAGTGAAGAATTCCAGCATGGTTTCTGAAGTTTTGTAATCATCCTCAGTCCATGCAAATTCTTTGATGCGCGGAAGGTTTCCCATGGCATATTCGATTTCGGCGGCATGTGGAGCGCCGAGGTCTTTTGGTCTTTGAGGCGCATTGTTTGCTCTTTTGGAAGTCCCTCCTGCTAGGCCTGTTTCCAAAGTCTGATCCACCAAAGGCGGTCTCAGTTTGGCATACAGGTATCGGTAAACCGCTTGATCGGAGTTGCTGCGGTGAAGGTCAAACCACTTCCAGGTGCTGTAAGAAATAAACCTGTCACCTGCCAAATCCATGGCAGAGTAAGCCACCTGCTCTTCTGTTTCATGTGGATACAGTTTCAGCACTTCCTCAAAATCATTGGGATAAGCCTGCTTTACTTTGGTGATGAAATTTTCTTTGGTATTAGGTAAACCCTGCATAAATGCTGCGGCAGGATTTTCCTGTGTATTCCAACCCAAAAGCAAAGGAACCTGTGCCTGCTCTCTGGCATTGAATATTTCCACCAGACTTTTTGGAAGTACATGTCCATCAAGGACAACAGGGAATCCAAACCTGCCTGATTCATTGTACATCTCATAAATATCGCGGGCAGGCATTTTTCTCATTTCGGCAATGCTTTTGACACCGAATTTCTGCAGAAATTCTACTCCGATTTTTTCAGCTTCTGCCAAAGTGGTCGGGGCCAAAGCAGAAACACCTGATCCACTTTCTCCTATGGCACCCGCAATCAGGTTTCGGGACAATGGGGAGGCCATTTGGTAACTGACAGCAATTGAGCCCGCAGATTCACCTGCAATTGTAACCCTTTTTGGATCTCCTCCGAATGCGGCAATATTTTCATTGACCCATTTCAGGGCCATTGCTTGGTCCAACAAGGCGTAGTTTCCCGAAGCTTTGTAAGGGGCTTCAGCACTCAGTTCAGGATGCGCAAGGAAGCCAAAGATGTTGAGTCGGTAGTTGACTGTCACGACGACGACGCCTTTTTTGGCCATGCTTTCACCGTCATACCGCGGCTCGGCACCGTCACCTGCCACAAATCCCCCTCCGAAGAAATAGACCAAAACCGGCAAATCTTTGCTCGTCCTGGTGGTGGGAGTCCAAATATTCAGGTAAAGACAATCTTCACTCACGCCGTTGGAGCGGGAATTCATATCGCCCCAAATAAGTTTCTGCATGGGTCGGGGTCCAAATTCTTTGGTGACCTTCACTCCGCTCCAATTATCCAATGATTGTGGCGCTTTCCATCTCAATTCTCCTACCGGAGGTTTGGCAAATGGAACTCCGAAGTAAGTCTGGATTCCGGTTTTGGTATTGTAATCACCTTCGATGGTACCGTTTTTGATCGTTGTTTGTACAGGAAACGCGTCTTTTCCCTGAGCAAGCAATGCATATGAACCCATAAGAAAAAAAACTAGAGTGAACAGGGCGTATTTCATTTTGAGAATGAGTTTAGTTCTATTGTTACATATTGAGACAATAATAATTGTTTGTTAACATTTTTCCTATTTACTTGAAGGATTATTCATTCGAACCCAAGTATGACAGTCCTTGAAACGCAGGGTTTTTTACCCCATATCGCATTTGATTCGGTTATTTTTGGTTTCTCAAAAGGAAAGTTGAAAATCCTGCTCATGGAATACCACGATACAGGCTGGCTGGCTTTGCCCGGAGGTTTTGTAGGAAAAAACGAAGACCTCGATGAGGCAGCAAAACGTGGACTGAAAGAAAGAACAGGTCTGGACAATATTTACCTGGAGCAGTTTTATACTTTTGGAAATCTCTCGAGGTTCAAGCCTGAAGTGATGCAGACCATAATTGCTGCCAATGGGTTCAATTTAAATCCCGACCATTGGATGTTGGACAGGTTTATTTCAGTTTCTTATTTTGCCTTGATAGATTTTGAAAAGGTAATCCTGACTCCGGATGAATTGTCCGATTCGATAGCTTGGTATGAAATTGAAAATTTGCCTGACCTGATATTGGACCACAGTGCCATCGTGGCAAAAGCGTTGCAGACCTTGAGGGAAAATCTGGAAAGGAAGCTTATTGGAGGAAATTTACTACCGGAGCGGTTTACGATGAATGAATTGCAGCAAGTCTATGAAGCCATTTTTGGCCAAAAACTCCGAAGGACTACCTTTCAGAGAAAAATGCTCGGATTGGATATTCTTGAAAGGCATGAAAAACTATACACCGGCAAAAGCCATAAAGCCCCATATCTTTATAGTTTTAGAAAGGTCTAGAATCTCAAATATTCTGAGATTCAATCTCTGCATTATATTTTCTAAATTTTTTTCACCAAATTCAAAAACACCAATCAACCATACAGTAGAATGAAAAAACTAATATTATTTGGCATGATACTGTTCATGTCATTTCCTTCATTTTCCCAAAGAGGGAAAAACACTCCTCCGCCCCCTCCGGCATTCGATGCAGAATTGTATCAAGGACTCAAATGGAGAAACATTGGACCATTTAGGGGAGGCAGGTCTAATGCCGTTTCCGGAGTGCCTAACAATGACCAGGTATTTTTTGTAGGCTACACTGGTGGCGGACTTTGGAAAACAGAAAATGCTGGCATCTCCTGGCATAATGTATCCGATGGTTTTTTCAAAACAGGGACTGTGGGAGATATTGCCGTAAGTGAATCCGACCCAAATGTCATCTATGTCGGAATGGGCGAACATGCGATCCGAGGGGTCATGACCTCTTATGGGGATGGCATTTATAAATCCACAGATGGCGGTAAAACATGGAAAAACATGGGCCTGGAAAAGACTAGGCACATTTCAGATATCAGCATCCATCCCAATAATCCTGATGTTGTTTTTGTAGCGGCACAGGGTGCTGCACACGGGCCAAGTGAGGAAAGAGGTATTTATAAAAGTACTGATGGAGGGATTACATGGGCCAAGGTATTGTATGTGGATCCAAATACGGGAGCTTCCTCCTTAAGTATGGATTTCAACAATCCCAGGATTTTATATGCCGCTACATGGGAATACCGCAGATTGCCTTGGCAGGTACAAAGTGGCGGGGCAGGTTGTGGTATTTGGAAATCTATAGATGGTGGAGATACTTGGGCAAAAATCAACAATGGTCTTCCAGCAGAAATGGGGAAAATCGGTGTAAGTGTCTCAAGGGCGAATTCAGAAAGGGTTTTTGCCATTGTCGAAGCTGAAAAATCGGTAGCCGGTGTCTATCGCTCGGATAATGGAGGCGAAACTTGGGCACACATGACAAACAATCAATTGCTGACCTCAAGGTCTTGGTATTATATGGAAGTGGAGGCTGACCCAGTCAATGCCGATGTGGTCTATGTCCTCAATTCACCCTTGACCAAATCGATAGATGGTGGAAAAAATTTCACAGTAGTACCTGTCAGACATATCGATACGCATGACCTTTGGATCAATCCCAAAAATCCCACAAACCTGATTTTGGGAGATGATGGCGGTGCTGAAATCACCTATGACGGTGGCAAAAGCTGGTCTACCCAAGACAATCAGCCATCCGCCCAATTTTACAGGGTCAATGTGGATGCAGGTTTTCCCTATAAACTCTATGCAGGACAGCAGGACAATACTTCACTGGTCATCGCCAGCAGAAACAATTACATCGGATTGACAGATAAGGATTGGTTTATCGGTCCGGGTTGCGAATCGGCTTTTATTGCTTTTGATCCAAACAATCCTGTCTTGCTTTATGGGGGATGTTATCAGGGATTGATAGATGTCCTCAATACCCAAAATGGACACAGCAAAGATATCCGGCAATATCCTTCCAATATTTTGGCCTATGATGCCAAGGATATGAGGTATCGATTCAATTGGAATGCGCCGGTTATTGCTTCTCCGCATGATTACAACACCATTTACCATGGTGGCAATATCCTTTTCAAAACTACTGATGGAGGCTTATCATGGGAAGAAATCAGCCCTGACCTCACCCGAAATGAGGAATCAAAACAAGGACCGGGTGGAGCACCGATCACCAATGAAGGTGCGGGCGGAGAAAATTACAACACCTTAAGTTATGTCATAGAATCTATCCATGAAAAAGGAGTGATTTATACCGGAAGTGATTGTGGTCTGGTCCATATCACCAAGGACGGTGGAAAAACCTGGGAAAATATTACTCCTGCTGGCTTACCCGAAAGCCTTATCCAGTCTATTGAAGTCTCCCCTCATGAAAAAGGAACTGCTTATGTTGCCGCGACGCGCTACAAGTTCAACGAATTTTCCAATATGTCATTCAAGACTATTGACTACGGAAAAACCTGGACAAAAATAGATGCAGGAGTTGACAAAGATGATTTTATAAAGGTGATCAGAGAGGACCGAAAAGTGAAAGGCCTTTTATATGGAGGAGCAGAGAGAGGTTTTTATATTTCTTTCAATGGTGGATCGAACTGGCAAAAACTGCAGTTGAATCTTCCGGTAGTTCCGGTTACAGACATTGCTTTTGCGGACAATGACATGGTTGTTTCCACGGCCGGAAGGGCATTTTGGATTTTGGATGACCTTAGTGCCCTTCAGCAGTCTAAAGGGAATTTCTCAGGCCTGAAAATTTATTCCCCAAAGCCAACTTACAAGTATGAAGGATACACTCCTTCTTGGATGGATCTTCCGCCTGGAATCGGTCAAAATCCTGAGACAGGGGTGATATTGGATTACTATTTGCCGGAAAAAGTAGACTCATTGGAAGTGACACTTGAAATCCTCGACGGGTCAGGCAAAGTCATCAGGTCTTATTCTTCGATGAAGGATGACAATTTCAAACCCTTTTCCGGCGGGCCTTCTCCCGAACAGGTGATTCCTTCCAAAAAAGGATTGAACAGGTTTGCATGGAATTTTAGAGGAGAAACGCTACTGGATATCCCCAATGCTTTTGTCTATGGGGATTATAGCGGCCACCGCGTAGCACCGGGAAAATACAAGGCGAGGTTGAGTTACAATGGGGCTGTTTCAGAAACTGAAATAGAGGTAGTACAGGATCCCAATCTCAAAAACATCAGCTCCCAACATTGGAAGGATCAGCAGGAATTGCTTGAAAAAGCAGCCTTATCCATTACCGATATCCACCAATCCGTGAATGACATGAGGAAAGTCAAAAGTCAGATAGAGCACCACAATTCATTGTTGAAGGATAAAGAAGATGCCAAAGCGCTCTATCAGGCCGGACAGGATTTGATCCAAAAATTGGTTGATTGGGAAGCCAAACTTGTCGAAACCCGGCAGGCTAATTTCCAGGATGTGATCAATTTTCCGAGTCAGTTAAATGCCCAATACTTTGACTTAAGGAGTACTGTAGATGTACATGACCCAAGATTGACGGCCGGTTCCAAGCAGCGCTTGCTGGATCTGGACGAAGAATGGGCAGGATACAAATCCGATTTGAAGCTCCTAATAAAAAATGATATCTGGGAGTACAATGAAAAATTCAAGGCACAGAATCTTCCCGCGGTAATAATTAATTGATTTTAAAAATAAAAAATAAACTTAATTAAACTTTTTGATTTCAAATGAGTCTAAAAGAGAGGTTATAAAAACCTCTCTTTTACATTTACTCCAAACCAAAACAATTACACATTATGAAAATTATTGCCTCATTAATTATCCTATTGACTTCAGTACTTACTTTTGTGGACAGCCCTATGCCGGCTGCAGTAAACATTTCTGAAAGTACGCTTACCTGGAAAGCAAAGAAAGTAACCGGAGAGCACTTTGGTAAAGTGCCTTTGGCGGATGCCAAACTTGATTATGCCAAAGGAAGAATCACCGGTGGCTCTTTTGAAATGGACATGACAGCACTGACAGTGGAAGACATCACCGATGCCGGTTCCAACAAAAGGTTGACAGACCATTTGAAGTCTGATGACTTCTTCTCAGTTGCCAAATTCAATAAATCAACATTTGTGATCAAGCAGGCAAAAACATCAAACGGCAAAGACTATGAGATTACCGGCGACCTTACTATCAAAGGCATCACTGCACCAGTGACTTTTCCTGCAAAAGTTGAAGTAGCAGGCAAAAAAATCACAGCGACAGGTACCATTACCTTTGACAGGACAAAATATGATATCAAATACCGTTCAGGAAGTTATTTTGAAGACTTGGCTGACAAACTGATCTACGATGATGTCACTTTGGATGTCAAATTGGTAGCAATGAATTAATGATAAATTTTATTTATGAAGCCCAATTCCGAATTCGGAATTGGGCTTTTTGTTTTTAAGGGCAATCAAGTGTTAATTTTCCTAAATAATTGAATGAGGCGAAGGTAATAAAGGCAAACACTTTAGTAATTTAGCCAAATGGAGTATAAATGGATAATCAGGGAAAAAGCAGATCCTAAAGCCGTGGAATCTCTGGGGAAAGAAATCAATCTCAACCAGACCTTGGCAAATATGCTTGTCAACAGAGGGGTGGATACTTTTCAGAAAGCCAAAGATTTTTTTAGACCGGATCCGGATAAGTTACATGATCCTTATTTGATGAAGGACATGGACAAGGCTGTGGAAAGATTGGCATTGGCTATCCATAAAGAGGAAAAAATACTGGTTTACGGAGATTATGACGTAGATGGTACCACCTCCGTGGCCATGTTTTATGGGTTTTTGAAGCAATTTTATTCCCATGTCAGTTTTTATATTCCAGACAGGTACAAAGAGGGATATGGCATTTCCGAGAAAGGTGTACGGTTTGCGGCTGAGAACAATTTCAGTTTGGTAGTTTCTCTCGATTGCGGGATCAAAGCCATCGAAAAGGTAGCTTTGGCAAAAGAGCTCGGAGTCGATTTTATCATTTGCGACCACCACACTCCCGGAGATATTTTGCCCCCTGCGGTGGCCATTTTGGATCCAAAGAGAAATGACTGCGAATACCCTTATAAAGAATTGAGCGGTTGTGGAGTCGGTTTTAAATTGGTTCAGGCATTTTCTGCTTACAGAAATGACGATCCTGCCAAAGTAATGGCCTATCTGGATTTACTCGCCGTAAGTATCGCCGCAGATATTGTCCCGATTACAGGAGAAAACAGAATTCTGACTTATTATGGAATTGAGAAGATCAACAACAACCCAAGACCCGGGCTGAAAGCATTGATCCTAAGGAGCAAAATAGAAAAGGAAATAGAAATTTCAGATATTGTATTCAAAATCGGACCGAGAATCAATGCTTCAGGGAGGTTGGAACATGCCAAAGCTTCTGTAGAATTATTGATCTCTGATGATCTGGAGGACGCCCTTGCGAGAGCCGAAATCGTGGACACCGTAAATGCTGCCCGCAAAAACTTTGATGAAAACATCACCAAAGAGGCACTTAGCATGATTCAGGGGATGGAGGAAATCAGTCACAGGAAGACCACGGTGCTATTCAAAGAAGATTGGCACAAAGGTGTAATCGGAATTGTTGCGTCAAGGTGTATAGAGAAATATTACCGTCCTACTATCATCCTCACCGAGTCCAACAACAAAGCCACCGGAAGTGCGCGATCGGTTTTTGACTTTGACATATACGAAGCCATAAGCGAATGCAGCGACCTCTTGGAGCAGTTTGGAGGGCACAAGTACGCTGCGGGACTGACCCTTTCAGTGGGCAATGTTCCTGCTTTTCAGGATAAATTTGAAGCTGTAGTCAGTGCAAGGATCAATGAAATCCATATGAAACCTGTTCTTGAGGTGGATGATGAGATCCTGTTGGATCAGATCAATTACAGGTTTTTCAATATTTTGAAACAAATGGCACCATTTGGACCAGGCAATCCTGAACCGATATTTTGTGTAAACCAAGTATATGCGGAAGATGTGCGTGTATTGAAAGACAAACACCTGAGGTTCAATGTGGTGCAGGATGGTCAGGAGACCAAACCAGTTTGTATTGCTTTTGGAATGGCTGACAAAACCATTTATCCGGATGAGATCATTTACAAGATGCTGAACCGAAAAATGCGTTTTGATTTGGCTTTTGAAATCCGGGAGAATACTTTTAGGAACAACAGCAGCTTGCAACTGTACGTGAAAGACATAAAATTTGATTGATGATGAAGCTGAGGGCAGACAACCTTGTTAAAATCTACAAAGGCCGAAGGGTGGTGAACAACATTTCGGTGGAGGTTCAGCAGGGAGAAATCGTGGGATTGCTTGGACCTAACGGTGCGGGAAAAACGACTTCTTTTTACATGATCGTGGGCCTAATCCAACCAAATGAAGGGGAGATTTATTTGGAAGACCAAAATATCACCAAACTGCCCATGTACAAAAGGGCCAAATTGGGAATCGGTTACCTCGCTCAGGAGGCTTCCGTTTTTAGAAAACTTTCCGTGGAGGAAAACATCATGGCTGTATTGGAGATGACCAACAAATCCAAAGCCGAACGAAAGGAAAAAGTGGAAACACTATTGGAGGAATTCAGTCTGACACATGTACGAAAAAACTTGGGCATGGTACTTTCCGGAGGCGAAAGAAGGCGGACGGAGATTGCCCGTGCTCTTGCTGTGGATCCAAAATTTGTTTTGTTGGATGAGCCATTTGCAGGCGTGGATCCTATAGCTGTAGAGGAAATCCAAGGCATCGTCGCCAAGCTGAAGACCAAAAATATCGGAATTCTGATCACGGACCATAATGTCAACGAGACGCTTTCCATCACAGACAGGGCTTACCTGATGTTTGAAGGAAAACTGCTCAAGGCCGGAACTGCTGAAGAATTGGCAGCTGATGAGCAGGTCAGAAGGGTGTATTTAGGACAACAATTTGTACTCAAACGCAAAGTTTTTCACTGATGGAAGTCGTCAATACTTTTATGACCTGGATTTTTAAGAACAGGATAGGTCAGATCGAAAATTTTAAAACAAACCCGATTGAAGTTCAGGAAAAGCTTTTGAAAGAACTTGTCGAAAAAGCAGAAGACACAGAATTTGGAAAAAAGTATAACTTTTCAAAAATCTTGTCCTATGATGATTTTGCAAAACAAGTTCCGATCCATAGCTACGAACAGATAACGCCCTATATCGAGAAGACGATGAAAGGAACCCAAAATGTCCTTTGGCCTTCCGATATCATCTGGTTTTCAAAATCCTCAGGTACTACATCGAGCAGGAGCAAGTATATTCCTGTTTCAGAAGAATCACTGGAAGACTGTCATTTCAAAGGGGGAAAAGACATGCTCTCTCTGTATGTAAACAACTACCAGGACAGCAAGCTATTTACGGGCAAAAGCCTGAGTATCGGGGGCAGTCTTTCCAAAAATCCATTCAATGGAGAAAGTGAAAGCCAGGTTGGGGACATTTCTGCGGTCATCATGCACAATCTTCCCCTTTGGGTTCAGTTTGCAAGAACCCCGAGTCTGGATGTGGCACTGATGGGTGAATGGGAATCCAAAATCGAGCGAATGGCAAATGAGGTGATGGATGAAAACGTAGTCAGCATCGCCGGGGTACCGACTTGGACCATCGTCCTGATCCAGAAAATCCTTGAACTCAAAAACGCCAAAAATATCCTTGATGTCTGGCCCAATCTTGAAGTGTTTTTTCACGGGGCAGTTGCATTTGGTCCTTACCGCAAACTATTCCGGGAGTTGATCCCGTCTTCCAAAATGCGGTATTTGGAAATTTACAATGCTTCGGAGGGCTTTTTTGGAATTCAGGATCAAAAGGAGTCTGAAGAACTTTTGTTGATGTTGGATTATGGGATTTTTTATGAATTTATTCCAATGGAAGAAATGTCCAAAGAATCGCCAAATGTTTTGCCACTTTCAGCAGTAGAAGTAGGTAAAAACTATGCGATGGTAATCACTACCAATGGCGGTCTCTGGAGATACGCCATCGGGGATACGGTCAAGTTTACCAATACCTCGCCATACCGCATCAAAATCTCCGGCAGGACCAAGCACTTTATCAATGCATTTGGTGAGGAAGTGATCGTAGAAAATGCCGATAAGGCCATTCAAGCAGCAGCAGAAGCGACCAATGCTACTATTACCAATTACACTGCAGCTCCGATTTATTTTGGAGATTCCAAAAGCAAAGCCGCACACGAATGGATCATAGAATTCAGGCAGTTCCCTTCAGATGAGCAAAAATTTCTTGAAACCTTGGATGCCACGCTACGGGAAGTCAATTCTGATTATGATGCCAAGCGGTACAAGGACTTGGCGCTGATTGCGCCAAAAATCCATTTTGTCCATGAGGGCGTTTTCGAAAAATGGCTGAAATCTAAAGGAAAATTGGGAGGCCAAAACAAAGTTCCAAGGCTTTCTAACAGCAGGGAATATATAGAGGAAGTGCTTAAGTTGATGTGATACCATCTTCCTAAAGTCAGGAAAGTGATTACCTATTCTAATTTTTTCAAACTTTTGTTTCCTACCAATGAATTCATTTGTGTAATAGCGATTTTGTTTAATTGTACCAATCTATCTGATTGTGGTAATCCCTGATGGATCAATACTGCATTGATACTTTCAAGATTGCTCAGGACTACAAGTTGCTCCAAAGATGCAAGGTCTCTGATATTTCCAACTGTATTTGGATTGGCATCGCGCCATTGCCTAGCTGTTATCCCGAACATTGCCACATTCAACAAATCAGCCTCATTGGCATATATATGGCTAATTTGGGTTTTACTCAACTCTTTGGGGATTAAATTTTCTTTGATCGCATCTGTATGAATGTGATAGTTGACTTTTGCTAAGGTCCGCTGCAGGTTCCATTCTAATTTTAGCCTGTTGTTTTCATCGGCCTTAAGCCTTTGAAATTCTGTAATCAAATACAGCTTAAACTCTGCACTAATCCAAGATGCAAATTCAAAAGCTATATCCCGGTGAGCAAATGTCCCCCCATACCTACCTGATTTAGAAATAATTCCAACAGCATTAGTGGATTCGATCCATTTCTGAGGTGTTAGAGAAAAACCGTTTGCCCCGGATTCATTTTTAAACGCATCGAATTCGATGCGTTTAAAATTAGGATTGTTTAACTGTTCCCACAATCCGCAAAACTCAATTGCACTTCTTGTTCGCAACCAGTTTTGAATAATGTAATTTGTTCTCTCAGCATCTCTATATCTAGCCATGTCAGTTAAAGAGATATAATCTGAATCATTTTGGGAAACCAAAACGATATCTAGCTTTTCAACCTTGAGTATTCTGTTTTTTGCCATATCAAATAAGATTTATTTCGGGTGATCAAATCAAGCTATTTTGAAATTCTACAATTAGACTCAGCTTAAATAAAAATAACAACTTAGTCCTTTATTTCCTAAAGGAACTCAGTTTTCAAAAATTCAAAACAAAAATCGATTTCTCAACTCCCAAACCCTATTGGCGCAAGGTTATTCATCTGCCGCAAAATCCAGGATTGCCTGCCCCGGATATAGCCGGTTGGTTTTGCCGGTGACCAACGGATGGGATTGGGCAATACAGCCGCAATCATAGCCGCCTGCTGACGGGTGAGTTTGGATGCCGGCCTGTTATAAAAAGTCTGTGAAGCCGCTTCGATGCCATAAATCCCCGGACCCATTTCGATGACATTGAGATATACTTCCATGATCCGTTCTTTGGTCCAGATAGTTTCTATCAAAAATGTAAAATACGCTTCCAATCCTTTTCTTATGAGGTTTCTAGATGGCCAAAGGAAGACGTTTTTGGCCGTTTGCTGACTGATGGTGCTGGCACCTTTGATCCGCTTTCCTTTTTTGTTTTTCTCCCAGGCTTCTTCCATTGCCTTCCAGTCAAAGCCGTTGTGTTCCAAGAATTTTTGGTCTTCAGCAGCATAGACCGCTTGGGGCATGTTTTTGGAAATATTGTCAATAGATACCCAATCTTTGTATAACCTGACATCTTTCTTTTCGTCCCAAGCCTGTTCCCAAAGTCGGATCACCATCAATGGTGTCACCGGAACAGGGATAAATCTATAAATAAGGGTTAGGCCTATAGAAATGATGAAAAACCAAAGGGCAATTTTAAAAATGAATCGGAAGATTTTCTTGATGAATTTCATGTGGTTTATACAAAAGCGGTGGCTTGGATAAATCTATAATAAAAAACTGAATTTGGCATATTCTGAAGTTCTTCCATGGCGGAAAGCATTTCTTCTATTTGCTTCTCAGTGATCAATCCCTCTGATAACAAGGCGGGAGCGCCACTGTTCATCAGGTTTTTCCAATAAGAAAAAACCGTACTTTTTTCTTCGGGGTGACGGCTGTCAAGGTGAAATCCCCCACTCCTGAGGCTGATGTCACGGTATCCTGATTCGGACAACAAATCACCAAGTTTTGCCCCTACCTGTGGATCGCCTCCAATGTGGACTTGGTACTCATTGTATATTTTCCAATAATCCATAATGGCAGGCATTATCGGATAAGTGTAGAAAGTTGCGTTGAAAACCTCCGTGATAGAAACCATTGCTCCGGGCTTCAGAAACGGTTTCATGCTGACAAGCACTTCGATAGGATTGGGAATGTGCTCTAAAACCCAACAGATAAAAGCCCCATCGTATTGTCTGTGGAGTTTTAGGTTTTTGGCATCCTGATGGATGAATCTTACCTGATCTTCCCCAAAACCAGCCTTGGCCATGTTTTCCTTGGCTTTGGCTATCTGACGGGATTCATATTCCACTCCCGTGATAGAAAGATGGGGAAATCTCTTCATGAGGATTTCGGTCTGTGCACCCACGCCACTGCCGATTTCGAGCAGTTCCTTTACCTCCGAAAAATCAATAAAATCATAAATGGGCCTTTCGATCACCAAAGCCTGTTCCCTAAGCCTTTCCTGCTCTTCTTCCTGATAGCCGTGGATGTATTTGGGAGTGGATGTGCCGCTCATGAGTCTTGGATTATTTCGCAAAGAAAGAAGAATTCCCGCTCATTTTAAAACACCATGAGGCTATCAGGGATTTGCTGTTTTTTTGAGGACCACAGGCTCTTTGAGTTTGGTGGTAAGGATCTCCATAAAGTATTTGAGATCAGGATAGACCGAGGGTGAGATAAGTGGGTATTTTAAGCTTATGGAAGCCGTTACCTTGATTTGACCCTCCCATTGGGTAACTTGATAAGTGAATAGCGCAGTGCCACCGGGAATTGAAATGTTGGCATCTTGGGGATAGTCATCTACAGTATAGCCTTTCGGGATTTCTATGATTGAAGTATAATTGTCCGTAAATGTATAGAGGAAGTCTACTGGAAATGTTCTGACCTCGGATTGGAATGGGTTTTCACTCCAACGTGTGTAAGCAAAGGGAGAGATAAAAGTCGTTTCGGGATCAAAATCAGCGAAGGAATGTTTGAATTTTGCCTCAAGTTGCTTTCTAGGGTCTGTCTTTTCGGTCACCGCAAAATCTAAAAGGTTCTCAGGGGTAGGTCCTAGTATGTATTTTTTCAAAGTATCCACCTCATCAATTGAACTGCCATTCATCTTGCTCAATGCATCATAATCTGTATACCTAACCGTAGATTCTGAAACCAAATGGTTGTTTTCATCCAATTTAGTATTGACCATCTGAACGATTCCGGACCTGTGTGGAAGTTGGACAGGAATCAAACCGCTGTCTTTTTCCTTCATGATATAGCCATAGCTCACATGGTGGGACAATGGCAGGTAACCAAAGGGTCTTTCACTGTTAGTGGCATCCAAAAAGTACTCTTTGTCATCTATTTTGGCGTAGATTATCAATTGGTTGAATTGGTCCAAGAAGGGTGTATCGACCAAGCGTGAACGTCCATTTCCCTTGCTGCTGATCAGCAATGGATAAGCTGTCAGTCCATTTTGGCGAAGATATGCCAATAAGGTCAGGTTAATATCTGCACGCTGTCCAGTTCGGGATTCGAGCATCGCTCTTAGATTTTTGGAAGGAAATGGGCTGTATTCCCCATTATAGCTATATTTCTCTGTGACAAAATTATAAACGTCTTTGGCCTTTTGTATCTCTGTCTCACCTTTTGGGACAAAGGTTAAAATCTGGCTTTTTTCTCCTGCATTAGGATTAAGGTAATGGACAAAAAGGTCAAACTCACTGATGCTTTCTGTCAATTCCTGCCATGTGGTATAGGTTTCTTTGAATCCTGAACCTCCGCCTCCATAAGTTGCCGAATTGGAAAAGGCATAACCCGCGAGTTGGAAGTCTATCTTTTCTATGAAATCCTGGTAATTGGACATCATCGGTTCATTCTTGATGGCACTCAAATTGGATACTGTCCAACTGTATGTTCCTGGATAATTTGTCTGGTATTTGCAGCTTTGGGTTTTTTCGCCCTGGGCTAGAAAGTTATAATTCAAAAAAGAAGGCACTTCTATAGTGTAAGTGGACTTCATGGTCGGTATTGGATTGTGGAATACCCAAGAATCAAGAAAAGTGATGCTTTTGTCAGTTTTCAGGTAAGAGTACTCTATAATGGAGCCCACTTTGACATCTTTAAATGTAAACCTGACTTCTTTATAATTGTCGTCTAGATCTACTTCGAAAAAATCATCTTTACTGAGTTTCGTTATTTTTTCAATTCCGTTTTCAATGTTTATCGTCTGTGCATTTAGCTTGGTGACATTTTGGATACCGTCGCCGGCATAGAATGTAATACTTACATTTCCTACATCCTTTCCGCTTTCTTTTAGGATTTTTATCCTGCGATGGATAGTGGAATGCTGAATAGTGCCCATGAAATGGTTGTTGGAAATTTCCTCCAAGACTACTGAAGCTGCCTCCGGTTCAAAGTCCACTTTGGTCAGTTCCAATTCTGATTGGGAATATTTTCCAAACTTAATATCCTGGGCCAAGAGGGATAAATTTAAAGAAAAGGCCAGGAAAAAAAAGATTACGTTCGATCGTCTCATGTCATTCAGATTTTTTGAGGATGATGTTTCTTGCCAATTGGGTGTTGATTCGGGCGATAGTTTTTGATTTGTCTTCTTCACTGATTTCTTTGGGCAGAGTGATTTCAAGTCTGTTACTGATGGTGATGGTACCATCAGGGCTGATTTGACTGTCTACGAAGTAGGAAAAGTGATCTTCTTTTAATTCAAAATTTGAAACTCCTGTTTCTATTTCTGTTTTTCTGTCAGACCTGATGGTGATTTCTTCCTGTAAATTTAGAAGACCATTGCCCAACATGTCCATATCGATCTTTTTGATATGGGTCGGAAAAATGATCCGCTTGGTGGTCTGCTGTCCAAACCGCTGGATATTGCCATCAAAAGCAACGGATGCTACGGGAACCTCTCTTTGATTGTTTGTTTCAATCTGATATTCCTTGATAATTATTCCGCTTCCTCCAATATTTTTATTGAGGTAATTTTTCCTTTGATTGTCATCCAAAAATTGATTCAAAGCAAAAAAATCTATAGCCGGAAATCCCTGAAAAGAACTGTTTCCGGTAAAAGTACCGTCTCCGTTTTCCTGTATTTGGATATTGTATTGGTTTTGGACCGTATTGAATCTGAATTCCCTGTAATCGGGTGTCCTTTCCAAAAATCCCCCGTTTTCGGTAACTACCAAAACATCCCTGTCTTTTGTAAAATTTCCCGAAAAACCCGCTGGAAGATAATTATTCGTACACTCCAGCCAAAGAAGCTCCTCTCCCAATGGCACCCGTAAAAAAGCGTGATTGAAGCTATTAATTGGAAAATCAGATTCCAAAGGTACTTTTTCATCACCTGCGTAGACCAAAGAATATTGTGAATCGATCCCGACTTCCTTTAACATGGCTTTCATGAGTATGGTCAAAGCTTTGCATTCTCCATATTTCGTTTGGATTACATCGGAAGCATTTCTGGGTTCCCATCCATCTATCCCTAAGAAAATGACCACATAGCGGTAGTTCTTTTGGAGATATTTATAGATGACTGAGATTTTTTCATAATCATCCTCCAAACCTGCAGTCATCTGATGGACTTCTGATTTGAAGTCTTCCGGAAGCTCATCTTTCTTGTCAATCAGCAAACTGATAAAGCGACCAAAACCATCCCAATTTTCCATATCAGAAACATAACCTTCGAGGGCGAATTTTTTTGGAGCAAGGTCCAACGATGGTAAGGAATCAGAATTCTTCGTCTCGTCAAAGGCATTGAGGTTTTCCAAATTCCAATTCAACTTTACTTTATTTCCTTCCTGAGATGTAGAAGATGTGGAATCCAGATGGTTTAGCCTGAATCTCAATCCAAGTTCTTTTGGATAAACTACCTCTAAGCTGGCAGACTTTATTTTTTGGTTAGAGTAATATTGGGGATTCCAAGAACCCAAAAAAAAGTTTGTAGTCCTTAAGCGTTCTTCTACAATGTCGACTTTTACAGGTAAGGTAACGCCCTCCAATTCAAAGACTTTGTATTTGGTATCCACAAAAATACTCCCATCATCTATGTATGACACTTCTTTGAGATCTTTCAGCTTGACCCTTTTTACCACTTTGGAAGTTGACAAATTGGTTACTGTGACTTCAAAATTTGTCACTTGGTTCAGCTTGTCTACAGGAAGGACTCTCTTGGCATGGCTCAATCCTCTGGAATCCCAAATATTTAGCGTGAGGAGAGATTTGAAAGTGACAGTATAATCTGGATTTAAGGTGATGTAATCCTTTTTTTCCAAAATGGAGTAATGGGGAACTACTTCCTGTGAATAACAAATCCCTGAAATAAAAAGAAAAGCTGCGGCAGTTAGGGTTTGAAAATTTTTGATACTCATAAATAGGGATTCAAGCATTACAAATTTATTGGTATAGTTGAATAATGAAAGTGTTGAGAAAAATTTAATTTTATATGATGCATAGCCCGTTTGAAATTGACCTGTTTTTGTCATTTCTCCTGTTTTTTTCAACCGGCTTCCATCGCCAGATAAATTTTTTTACCTTTAAATTTTAAAAAACATCAGCTTATATGAGCAAAATCACGATTGGGAGCTTTGAAGATTTCGAAAAGTATATAGGTCAGGATCTTGGAGTCTCTGACTATCATCAAATTACCCAAGAACAGATCAATCAGTTTGCTGTCGCCACCATTGACCATCAGTGGATCCATACTGATCCCGAACGTGCAAAAAAAGAAGGTGCTTTTGGCGATACCATTGCCCATGGCTACCTGACGCTGTCTTTGGTGCCCTACCTTTGGGATCAGGTCATCCATGTCAACAACCTCAAGATGATGGTCAATTACGGGATCGAAAGCTTGAGATTTGCCCAGGCAGTATTGGTCAATAATGAAGTCAGACTCAATGCCAATCTGAAAAATGTAGTCAACCTCCGCGGAACCGTCAAAGCAGAAGTCAATGTGAAGTTGGAAATCAAAGACCAAAAAAAACCTGCTTTCACAGGCGTATTGGTGTTTTTATACCATTTCCAATCCTAAGTCAGACAAAATTACTAGCCTAGCTTTTCAATAGATCATTGATCACTACAGATGCCGTGACGCAGCCAAAGGTTGCCGGCAAAAAAGACATGGTTCCATAAGCCGATTTTTTGAAATTGCTGCCATCTGTCATCATCAGGCTTTCTTTGATATAGAGTTCAGTGGAAAATACTGCCTTAAACCCTCCACCGATATTTTTGGCTTTTAACCGTTTTCGGACCATTTGGGCAAGTTTACAGCTGTGGGTCTCGGAGATATCCGCGATTTTTACTTGGGTAGGATCTATTTTGCCCCCTGCACCCATCGAACTTACCAAGGGAAATCCTTTTTTCATCGCACCTTCTATCAGGTGAAGTTTTGGCAACAGGCTGTCAATACAATCCACCACAAAGTCAAATTTGTTTGCTTCCAAAAGTTGAGTCATCGCTGCAGGTCTCAAAAACTCCTTGACGACATGTACTTTCAGGTTGGGGTTGATGCTAAGCAGTCTTTCTTCCATCCATTCTGCTTTGGACTGGCCAAGATTCTTTTGGGTAGCGGGAAGTTGTCTATTGCAGTTGCTGATGTCCACCACGTCCCCATCGATAATGGTCATCTCGCCGATTCCGCCACGGCAAATCAGTTCTGCAGCAAAGGAACCGACTCCCCCCAGACCCACCACCAAAACGTGTTTCTTCGAAAGTTTTTCCAGGCCTTCTATTCCTGTTATCAGTTCCGTCCTAGACAGCCAAGCAAATTCACTCATGTCATTTTCCTATTTGAAATCCTGTTCCAATTCTCCATGACCTGATCTGCAAGTTGCATGGTGGAGAGGCCCAAAAGTAAAGAAGCTTGTTGATAAATCTCAGAAATTGGAATGTCCGAATTGTCCGTTTCAAAAAAAATCTTTTCCAGGGGACACTTCTCTATCCATTGTTGGGCATTGGAATTCTGTTTCAATATGGCTTTGCCAAAAGAAAAGTAGATCGGAAAAAACAATAATTTTTCTGCGATTTGAGGATTTTGGTTGAATCCATGCCAAATGATTGTTGGTGGTTCGGGATGGTTTTTTAAGTATTCCTGAAGCAAATGTGTTCCTTTGACACAATGGAGGATGAGTGGAATTCCAATCTTTTTAGCCAATTGTGCCTGCGCCTCAAAGGCCTTCATCTGTACTTTTGGTCCAGATCCTTTGATCAGGTCAAAGCCGCATTCACCGATTGCAAGCAACTGAGGATTTGAGGATGAAGCGGCTATTTTTTCCAATTCCTTCTCCCAATTCTCATTCAGATACCAAGGATGGATTCCCCATGAAAAACACTGATTCGGAATGCCATCGTCAGGAAGGACATTGAAAATGCTGAAGACATTACCTTTTTGATGGGTATGGAAATCGGGAAAGTGAACCAAATCGGATTGGATATTTTGGTTAATCATGGAGCGTCTTGGCAATTTCTGCAAACATGCTGACACCTGTCTCTATCAACTCATCGGGAAAATCAAAATTGGGTTCATGGAGTTGTGGATGATCCAATCCTGACCCTAGACCAAACAACAATGTTTTGGTATGGGAAGAAAAAAGGCCAAAATCTTCTGACCACCTGAACGGTTTTTCGACATGGCGGATATCCAAATTCAATTTTTTGGCGGCATCCAAACCAATTTGCCATGCCTCCGGATTATTGTGTGTCGCAGCGAAACTTTCTACATAACCAAAAGAAACTCCCAATCCATATTCTTCGGCAATTTGTGTAGCCAATTGTTCGGCATAAGAAACCAAGAGGTCCCGGGTTTCATTTTCAAATGCCCGTAAGGTCGCCCTGACCACGGCGGTACCGGGAGTGGTCCCAAAGGCAATACTTCCCAACTCCGCATGGATGACGGTAACAAGGGAAAACTTTTCGATTCCTTGAGGAAGTTTTTCCAATGCCACAATGGTTTTGGCCATGGCCTCGGCCGGGCTATTTCCCGCTTCGGGATGGGCAGAATGCGAGTTTCTACCTTTGAAATGAATACTCATCCCCACAGATGCCGCGGCAAAAGGGCCTTGCTTGATCAAAATCTGATGAAGAGGATATCCGGGAAGATTATGAAGGGCAAAAGCAAAATCCGGTTGGATTTCAGCGAATTTGGGGTCTTTGATAACTGCTTCTGCCCCTTCTCCTGTTTCTTCGGCAGGCTGGAAAAGTAAGATTATCCGTCCTTTTTGGGGTTTATTGGTAGAAAAGTAAGAACCCAAGCCACTGACAATAGCCATGTGTCCGTCATGCCCACAGACATGGGAGGTGTTTGGGATTGTACTGAGATGGGAAATACTGTTTTCCTCTTTGATCGGTAACCCATCCAATTCACAGCGGAATAAAGTGGTCGGCCCTGGATCTTTTCCCTGAAAAACAAAAGCCAAACCTGTTCCTCCGAGTCCTGTGATGGTTTTGTCGGGATTCAATCTGGAGAAAAAGTCTTGGACTCTTTTTGCCGTTTCTTTTTCCTGACCGGAAAGTTCGGGAAATTGGTGAAGGGTTTTTCTGTATTCAGTGAGTTTTTGGATCGTGGGATTGTCGAGCATTTTGTGGGATATTTTCAGAAATTTAAAGTTTTGAAAACCCAATGGCAACAAATTTTACTTGGGATTCAATTTTGTACAGGAAGAAAAATTTTTGCAAAGGCTTCCATGCACTTACAAAAAATAAAGAACTTTTTTATATTGGATGCTGTAACCACTTAAATCCATTTGAAAATGACAACTGAACAAAAATCTGCCATCGAACAGGAAATCGACAACCTGAAAGGCACCTTGACCGGCAACATGTTCCAAGACATGGAAGCCCGTGACCAAATCCACAACCTCGAAATGCAACTCAAAGGCGTGAAGCCTATGGACAGCCATTTTGACTGCATCGGTTGCGGAAGCTGATATTATTCCAGATTTAGATTGATAGGGTTTTGTCTGTTGTCCCAAAAAAGCATCAGATAAACCCTTTTTTTATCCTCATCTATTTTATAAAACAGCGTCGTGTTTTTGTGTAAAAAACCATGTCTGACATTTGGACGAGGTTGAAATTTTTTGAAAATATTAGGAGATTTTTGAATTACTTCTATAAAAATTTCTGTCCTGACAATAAAGACTTCCAATGCTTTTTCGCCAAAAAAATTATATATATAATCGCAAATTTCTCCAAAAGTCAATTTTGCTTTGTTTGTCCAGATAATCTCATAATCCATATTTTTCCCGGATCTGATCCATTACCAAATTATGCGATGAGGTTTTCCCTTCCAAAATTTCTTTTTCAGCGATATCTAGTATTTGGTTGATATAAGTCAATTCACCATCATCAGGGTTTTTTTCGAAGTCATAATCCTTGCTTTCTAAAAAATCTGTAAGGATTTTTTCTTCCTCTGAGGTTTTGATTTTTACCAAGATGGATTTCATAATTGTAATTTAAACTGAAATGGATTTCAATAATACCTGTAATTTGCCAAATAATTTTATGCCAAACAACAGATACTTCGTCGTTTATAAGCCATTTGGGATCCTTAGCCAATTCAGCGGTGAGGAGGATACCTTGAAGAAAGTGGCCAATTTTCCGCCGGACATATATCCTGTCGGTCGCTTGGACAAAGACAGTGAAGGACTCCTCTTAATTACAGATGACAAACTGCTAAACCACTACTTGCTTGATCCGAAATTCGGTCATCTGAGGTCCTATCTGGCACAGGTGGAGGGAATACCGACTGAAGAGGCGATCCTTCAACTCCAGTCCGGGACTGAAATCAATGTCGACGGAAAGATGTATAAAACCAAAAAAGCTTTTGCCAAAATCCTCCCTGAAATTCCACCGCTTCCGGATCGAAATCCGCCGATCAGGTATAGAAAATCTGTACCTGATTCTTGGATCCAATTGACACTTACCGAAGGAAAAAACAGGCAGGTTCGGAAAATGACAGCAGCGGTTGGTTATCCCACGTTGCGGCTGGTCAGGTGGTCTATGGAGAATTTGACCATTGCCGGTTTTGCTTCGGGGGAGGTCAGGGAGTTTGAAAAAGAAGAAATATACAGGTTGCTCAAAATCAAAACAGCCAGGTTTGAAAAGGGAGGTGATTGGGAATCAGGCAAAACTTTTTCCCACCCTTTCGTAAAAAGGAAGAAGTAAGCAAAATTGACAATTCAATTAATGGATATACGCTTCTAAGCCAGTTACCTATATTCTTCTTCAATGGGGACGGATCCCGATAGCTATCGGGACGAAGTCGGAAGACCCCCGCCTGTCGTCGGGCAGGGATGTGCCGTGTAATTCAGTCCCCAGACGAGAAATAAAATAGATATCTTCTCTATTGACATCATTGCGTACAAACAGAATACCTTTTATCAATAAGTCAAAAGCATTAATTGGGATAAAGGGTATTTTGTTATAATTTAGCCCGATTATTAGACACAAGACACGAGATTCAAGACTGATTTATCTTAGGTTTAGGATTTGTCGAAAAATCGGGTTGATCGTAAGTTTTATTTCAATTTATATCTAATTTATTTCCACCGTATTTCTATTTGAAGAAATAGACGATTAACCAATATCAAATAACCAATAACAATTTTCCAAAACATGCATCAGCAGAAGATTCAGCAAGTTATAGATGAAGTAAAAAAAGTGGTCGTGGGACAGGACCGTATGGTCAACAGGCTTTTGATCGGGCTTTTTACCAACGGCCATATTTTGTTGGAGGGTGTACCAGGATTGGCCAAGACCCTGACAGTAAATACGCTGGCAAAGGTATTGCACTTAGATTTCAAAAGAATTCAATTTACACCGGATTTATTGCCCTCTGATTTGGTTGGAACGATGATTTATAACCAGCAGGAGGCAAGTTTTCAGGTAAAAAAAGGACCGATTTTTTCCAATATCATTTTGGCTGATGAGGTCAACCGTTCTCCAGCAAAGGTGCAATCTGCCTTGTTGGAAGCCATGCAGGAAAAACAGGTGACGATCGGAGAGACCACTTATCAGTTGGACAGACCTTTTTTGGTGCTTGCCACACAAAACCCGGTAGACCAAGAAGGTACTTACCCGCTACCCGAAGCACAGGTAGATAGGTTTATGATGAAAGTCCACATCGATTATCCTTCTAAAGCGGATGAAATGGAAGTGATGCGTCGCATGGCCAACATGCACTTCGTTTCGGAAGTGAATGCCATACTTTCCAAAGAAGACATTTTTGCCATCCGTGCCCAGATCAATGATGTGAAAATCGCAGAGCCTTTAGAGAACTACATCATCGAATTGGTATTTGCTACCAGATTCCCTGAAAAGTACGGCTTGAAGGACGAAGCCAAATACATTCAGTTCGGTGTTTCCCCAAGGGCTAGCATCAACCTCAACCTTGCATCAAGAGCGATGGCCTTTATGGAAGGTCGGGATTATGTACTTCCTGAGGACATCAAGGCCATAGCCGAAGATGTGCTAAACCACAGGATAATCCTCAATTATGAGGCGGAAGCTGACAATGTAAGCACCCGTGACCTGGTTAAAATTTTCTTGGAAAAGATTCCTATTAACAAATCCGTAACATTGAAATAGCTCCTATTGTCAATAGAGCCGAATCCCTGAGGAATCAGGGATTTTTTTTGTTTCCAAGGTTAATGGAATATTAAATCCAGTTTCATTTTTTAAAAAAAGGGTAACTGCAAAAATTGCCCCAGCTACTTTTTTTGAGTCAGTTTTGCATCATCAAAAACTGAAACCTTTAACTAAATAATAATTGACATGAAAAAAATTACTTCACTTCTCTTGATGCTGATTACTGCTGCGGTGGTTTTCACAAGTTGCGAAGATGACCCAGCTCCAAACAATCCGGTGACTATCACCGGGATACCACCTACTGCAACGATCGCAGCAGGAGGTACTGTAGGTCCGGTTACTGCCACAATAACAGCGAAAGATGGTTTGGCCACTTTTGTAGTCAAAAAAGACGGAACAACATTAGCAACAGTCCCTTTTACAGGTGAGACCACTGCTACCCAAGAATTTTCTTACACTGCTACTGCAGCAGATGCTGGCAAAAACATTGTATTTGAGTTTACAGCTACAGATAAAGACGGTTCTTCAGCTACAGTTCAGCATGTGTTGACAGTAGGCGCCGAGGCCACCACTATAAGGGTTACATCCAATATCACAGGAAAAGTAACCTGGACTGCAAACAAAACCTACATCCTTGGAGGTAGAATATTTGTCACCAACGGTGGTGAACTTACCATCGAAGCCGGTACCGTGATCAAAGGTGAGGCTGGTTCAGGTGCCAACGCTACTGCTTTGGTAATCGCTAGAGGAGGCAAGATCTTTGCAAACGGAACAGCCGCGAAGCCAATCATCTTCACTTCGGTAGCTGACGAAATCACATCAGGTCAAGTAGCAAGCCCCAATTTGGAACCAAATATCAATGGTCTTTGGGGAGGTCTTCTGGTACTAGGAAGAGCTCCGGGTTCATTCGCTGGTGATGTATCAGAGGTTCAGATTGAAGGTATTCCAGCTTCTGATACCAACGGTCTTTATGGTGGCAATCTTCCTGCTGACAATTCAGGTGTGATCAAATATATTTCAATTAGACACGGCGGTGCCAATATCGGTGAAGGAAACGAAATCAACGGTTTGACCCTTGGTGCGGTAGGTTCTGCAACTGTTATCGAAAATGTAGAAGTTGTAGGAAATCAGGATGACGGAATTGAGTGGTTTGGCGGAACAGTAAGTGTTAAAAATGCAGTTGTTTGGAATGCGGGTGATGATGCCATTGATACAGATCAAGCTTGGTCAGGTACTTTGGATAACTTTATTGTGCTTTGTGGTGCTGAAACTGACCATGCTCTTGAAATCGACGGACCTGAAGGATCTTTCAATGCTGCACACACAGTTAAGAATGGTACTGCAAGAGGAAGTGCTTCCGCAGAACTTGGTGATTTCCGTGCAGGTGCAAGAGGAACATTTGAAAACATATATTTCTTCGGTTTCCCTGATCCTGCCACAGGCGGATTGGGAAGAGGAGACCTCTCTTTAAGTGGTGACGTTACCATTGCAAACTTTGCAGCCGGAATTTTGAAATTCAACAAACTTGAATCCACCTCTCCTGCAGGTGTTCCTTTGACTACTGTATTCAGAAATGGTACCCATGTACATGCTTCAGAGGTTGCTCTTCATGCAAACACTGTCGGAACAACTAAAACAGCGTTTACAGGCTGGTCTTGGTCTGCTGTATCCGGAAACCTTGATGCTTTGAAATAATCATAAAAATATTACCACAGAAAGAGGCTGTAATGCAACAGCCTCTTTCTTGTTTTTTTGACTCAAAAGAGTAATTGAAAATAGAAACGCTGTACAAAAAATGACTATTATGAAAAAATTGATCTTGTTGCTAGTAACGATGATCATCACCTTATCACCCTTGTTTTCGTATGCCCAAAAAGGAACAATACGAGGAACCATATTCGATGAGGGTACCGGAGAACCACTGTTTGGAGTCTCTGTTTTGGTAGAAGGTCTTCAAATCGGTGCTGTTACCGACTTTGATGGGGATTTTGAAATCCTAGTAGATCCCGGGACTTACAGTCTCAAATTATCCTTTATTTCTTACAACACCCTCCAAATCGGGAATGTCGTTGTCACCGAAGGTCAGGTGACTTTATTGGAAAATATTAAAATGGCTGAATTCACTTCGGACTTAGAAACCGTAACCGTTTCAGCCGAAGCCATCCGAACCACAGAGGCCGCTTTGATGTCAGTCAAAAGAAATGCAGCCAACCTGATGGATGGAATTTCAAGAGCATCTTTCAGACAAATCGGCGATGGAGATGCCGCTGCAGCCATCAAACGAGTGACAGGAGTTTCTGTTGAAGGAGGTAAATATGTGTACATCCGTGGCTTGGGTGACAGGTATACCAAAACCATATTGAATGGCGTACAGGTTCCCGGTTTGGATCCTGACAGAAATACCATCCAAATGGATATTTTCCCTACCAATGTGATTGACAATATCATTGTCTCCAAATCATTTACTGCCGAACTTCCTGCCGATTTTACAGGTGGAATAGTAGATATTGAGACAGTGGATTTTCCTGAAGAAAAAACCATGGTTTTGAGCGTAACCGGCGGTTACAATCCAACTATGCACTTTAATAAAAATTACCTTGCGATTGAAGGAGGAAGTAAAGATTGGTTGGGTTTTGATGACGGTACCAGGACTATTCCTACCCAAGGAATTGATGACATTCCCCAATTCGCAGAAGTTGTAGGCAACCCCAATTCCCCAAGAGGTTTGCAATTTCAGGAGATCTTGAGAAACTTCAACCCGGTTCTTGGCGGTACACGCCAAAACAGCCCGATGGATATTGGAATGGGCTACTCAATAGGAGACCAATTCAAAATCAAAGACAAACGATTCGGTTACAATATGGCTTTCACTTATAGGAATGAAACCCAATATTTCACAGATGCGCAATACAACCTTTTTGGAAAACCGAGTGATGCCAACAACTTCGAAATGGAAGCGTTGGAAAGGTCAACCGGTGACTTTGGAGTCAACAGCGTCCTTCTCGGCGGTGTCGCAGGATTAGCATACAAAACAGATAATTCAAAAATCAAACTGAATCTATTAAGACTTCAGAGCGGTGAATCCAAAGTGGGTCAATTTTTCTTTGTCAATACCAACCTTGGTGCGGAGTTTGAAGCCAACCAATACAATATTGAATACAGCCAACGGGCAATGACCAATATCCTCCTGAACGGAGAGCACTTTTTGAATAGAGGAAAATGGAATCTGGAATGGAAAATTTCTCCAACAAAATCTTCTATCGAAGATCCTGATGTAAGAATCATCCGTTTCAGGGTTCCCAACAATACCATAGGAACAGAAGTTGGACTTCCTAACAGGATCTGGAGGTCATTGGATGAGGAGAGCTTGTTTGGAAGCTTGGATTTGAGCAATAATTACAATTTCAAAGGTTCCTCTGCAAAATTGAGATTCGGTGGTGCTTATGTGTACAAGGACAGAGATTTCTTGATTGAGAGTTTCCAATTCCCTGCTGGAAGCGCCACATTTACCGGAGATCCAAACAGGGTGATGGATGAGGAAAACCTTTTCTCTTCTACAAATAGAAACGGATTAAGGTACGACCCGACATTTATCCCTATCAACCCGAACGCCTATAACTCCAACCTCAACAGCTATCAGGCTTATGTTTCCAATGAGTTTACACCGTTAAACAACCTGAAGGCTATCATCGGTGTCAGGATGGAGACTTTCAACCAATTTTATACAGGAACCAACCAAACAGGAACCATCGTATTTGACAATGAGAAAGTATTGGATGATGTAGATTTCTTCCCGACCATCAATTTGATCCAATCATTGAAGTCCAATCAGAATTTCAGGGCAGCTTATTCAAGGACAATCGCAAGGCCTTCATTCAAGGAATTGTCTTTTGCTGAAATCCTTGACCCGATTTCAGGGAGAACATTCATCGGAGGACTTTTCCCGGAGACAACAAACGGCGGTACTGAAATCCTTTGGGATGGAAACCTTCAGTCTACAAGGATCAACAACTTTGACCTGAGATGGGAGAAATTCATGGAAAGAAGCGAATTGCTTTCAGCCAGTGTTTTCTACAAATCTTTTGACAATCCTATAGAAATGGTTCAGTTCCTTTCAGATCCGGGAGCTTTCCAACCACGAAACGTAGGAGACGGACAATTGATCGGAGTGGAATTGGAACTGAGAAAATCTTTGGGTTTTGTTTCCAATAAGATTGAAAAATTCTTCTTCAATACCAACCTGACTTACGTCAAATCCCAGATCGAAATGTCTGAGTCAGAATTCAGGTCAAGACAACTGTCCTCAAGAGAGGGGGAGGTTGTTTCCAGAACAAGAGATATGGCAGGTCAGGCACCCTATATCATCAACGCAGGTTTTTCTTACAATGACCCGATCATCGGATTGGAAGCAGGTGTATTCTACAACGTGCAGGGACCTACTTTGACTTTTATCGGATTCGGTAACAGAACAGATACCTACACTGTGCCTTTCAATTCCCTTAACATCAACATCAACAAAACCTGGGGCAAAGACGAAAGGATACAGACCACTTTCAATGTAGACAACCTTTTGGGAGACAAAAGAGAGGAAGTCTTCAGAATGTACAATGCTGAAGATCAGATATTCTCCAGCATCAACCCAGGCAGAAGAATAGCCTTGAGGTTCAGATACACTATTTGGTAAAAATTTTCATTTCATATCTAAGGCCTCCACTAAAAAAGTGGGGGCTTTTTTTGTTTTATGTTATTCAAATGTTAACTTGGCTTAACAATTTGGTAACATTAGAAAATGAAACGATTCCTGCTCTTGTTTTTGGCCCTTTCAATCACCTTCTCGGGGATTGCTTTGTCCAATAATGCAAAGAAAGAATCCCTGATTTCTTCCAATGAGTTTATCACTTATTGGGATTCAACTAGTACAAAATTCCAAAAACTGAATTTCAAACTTCAGAAAGACTATGACAGGTATGGTAACAGCGAAAAGTTTTTAAAAATGCTTTTCTTCAGAAGCCAACAATACCTGATGGATGACTACAACCAATATGCGAGCGTGGAGGAACTGATCGAGACAGGAGCGTTTGATTGCGTCAGCGGGTCTTTCTTGATGGCTGTGTTTTTGGATCAGTATGGATTTGATTACGCTATCATGGAGACTTCCTTTCATGTGTTTCTCACGGTCAATGTGGAAGGCCAAAAAGTCGTATTGGAATCCACAGATGGTTTTACCGGATTTATCAGTGACAAAGATGAAGTCAAAGCCTATTTGAAAGACTTTGAAAGGGAATCCAAAAAGAATCCGCTCTATCTCAATCCTGACCAAAAACTCCTTAAGGACCTCTTGCAGCCTTCCATCTATAGGGCTATCAATCTTCAGCAGTTAAAAGGATTGGAGTTATTTAACCGCGCTATTTTCTACAACAACCAGATGGCGTATGACATTGCCTTCCAAAAAATCAAAGAAGCAGAGATTTTGTATCCTTCAGAAAGGATAACTGCCTTGAGCAAATTGCTGCAAAGCCAGCTAATTATTGCCTCCAACGATTAAAAAATACCCTGTTTACGGTATTTTTTGGTATTATCCCTCTATCTAAATTTGTATCAAAGAGAATAGTATTTTTCCACGGTTTTTTTGATATGAATTGAGGGGATAATAAAAATTCATTTTTTATCCCCTTGTTTTTTTTCTAATACCTCAAACCAATTTTAATTCCCCCATAATAATTGATACCTGGCGCGGGTTGGAAATACCTGTTCGCAAATGCATTCAGGTCATTTCCAAGACTGTATTGTTCATCCAATAAATTGTCTACCCCGCCGTAGGCTTCGACATCCCAACGGCTGCCAAGGGTGGTTCTCCAACCTACTCTTCCGCCGATCAGGTTATACGATTCCTGAAAAACCGTATTGGCATCATTCAGCGGAATGGCGTCCACATATTGGTGGGTGAAATTAAGATAGAACCCTGGCTTGGTGCGGATATCGAGGATATTGACCAGGGTATTTGGTGCGACTCCTGTAAGTTGATTTCCAGAGAAATCATTGCCTCCGCTTTCATATTCACCAAAACTGAAATAGTGTCCGGTGAAGGCATGGTTCAACTTGATTTCCTGAAAGAAAGCATTTTGGTTTCGGACCAAAACATAATCTAGGCTTGCCTCTATTCCTTTCTGATCGGTTTGGCCGGCGTTTCTGAAAAGCACAACACCCTGTTCATTGGTGTAGGAAGTAATGGTCTGATCAAGCTGGAAATAGAATGCCGTCACATCTACATTGAATATTCCGAATTTTCCCCGGTAACCGGCTTCGTAATTGATCCCCCTTTCTGCTTCCAAGTCTAAATTGATACTTCCCTCGTTGGTGCGTACTTCGGCAATGGTAGGGGGAGAAAAGCCTGAACTGATACTACCATGGATTCCGGACCATTGATTGACTTTGTAGACCAAGGCGATTCTCGGGATGACTATAGGATCAAAATTTTTGGTATTGTTGCTTGGATCATTTGGTCCTGCGTCGATGGACCTGTTGATGTCATACCTTCCAAAGTTTTCGCTAAAACCCAAAGTCATGAGTACTTTGGAAGTCCATTCAATTTCAAATTGCTGGAAAACAAAAGCCTGCGTGCTGATCAGGTCATCAGAAAACCTGATCGTATCAGCCTTTCCCTGTCTGTTGCCAAAGTTCTGGGCCAGGGTTTTTCCGTATTGGTATTCAGCTCCTGCAATGATTTTTACCGGGAAGGATCCCCATTTGTCATCAAAGGTGAATTTCGTCCGACCTCCGTAACTGAAGGCCGTTTCTCTTTTGTAATCAAGGATAAACGGGTTTTCAAACTCCGTATTGTTCATATACAACGCAGTGGAATTGTCCCATTTCTGCCCCAATTCGATCTGATGGGAAAGTGTACCGTATAATGTCTTTTGGGTAATTGAACTGTTTTGCTCCACCGAACCTGGCCTTGCTTGGGTTCTGTCAGCTTCCACCTGTGCCGGATTCAAGGCTCCGGGAATCTGGTAATTCAGGTCTGAATAGAGTATCTGTGCAGAAAGTGTCTGCGTATCAGAAGGCTTGGTATGCATGGCCAATTGGAAAACCTGCCTGTCAGTAGCACTGTGTTGACGGTAGCCGTCGGATTTTTGGGAAACATAGGAAGCGCTGATACCGCCATTTCCTACTTTCTGATCGATGCCAATCCTATAACGGAGCAAACCAAAATCCCCAATGCCAAAGTCTGCGGAAAGGTAATTTTCAGTTACAGTTTTGCGGCTTGACATGCTGATCACACCGCCGTTTCCCGCACCATAGATGCTTCCTGCGGGACCTTTGATGATTTCGGCATTCTGAATATTGGACAGGTCGAGGAGGTTCAGTGCAGTCGTTCCATCCGGAGAGGTAAAGGGAATGTCATTCCAATATACCTTGACATTGCGGACCCCAAACGGTGAACGGAGAGAACTTCCCCTTATAGATATCCTGTAACTTGCCGGCGCCCTTTGCTCCACCCTAATGCCGGGTTTGGTATTGAAGGCACTCAAGATCGAGTTCTCATTAAAACGGTAAAGCTCATTTTCCAAAACCTTGCTGATCGCTCCTGCCTGATGGACGAGTGGTCTTTCCGATTCAAATCCCGTCACAATCACCTCCGAAAGTGACGTGGTAACCGGAATCAATTCTAGCGTTAGGGATTCATTTGGTGCAGCTGAGACAGACAGCGGTTCATAGCTGATATGCAAAAAAGTCAGGATTCCGGGATTATTCAGGTCAATTTCCACCTGTCCCTTTTCATCGGTCACCTGATTGGCTTGTCCCTGGATTTTCACCAAAACCCCTGAAACAGGTCTTTTGCTATTTTTATCCAAGGCGGTGATTTTGGTTTGGGCAGAGAGAAAAAGCGGGAAAAGGCAAAGGAGAACAGAAATCCAGAGTTTCATTTGATCGGAAAGTTATTGCCGAATTTAATCACAAATGATAAGGAATTGTTTACAGGATTTGATAAGTGGGGAAAATAGAAGGAAGCAGAGTTAATTTGAGCAAGTTGTAATTACTATAATTGTTGTCGGCTAGGCGTTGTCTTGTTTTCGTGTTTTTCAGTTGTCTAGATTAAATAATTACATTTTTTAGTAAAAGAGAGCATAATCTCCATCAATCGACCCTTTCTACAATAATCTTGCTGAGGCCTTTGATATGCCTGCGACCGGTTTTGAAGTCTGTCGGTGTCAGAGTCAAAATCCTTTCTTCCATGTCTTTCAGCATTTTGCCGTCTCTTGAAGTGATCAGGTAGAGATTGTCTCCTGTCGGAGAATTGAATATTTCATTCCATGAATAAACTACCTTGTAATTGTCTGCGGCAACAAAAACCAGATAGAATTCACTGAACAATTTTGGGCTTTGTTCTTGGAGTTCCAGGTCCTTCAATATGTCTTTGACCAAAATCCCGGTCAGCTTGGTGGCTGTTCCGCGAGGTTCACCCATGTGATTGGTGATGGTCACATCGGAAATGGAGTTGGAAGTATATTTTTCAATATCTGCCAAAGAAAAAACCAATTCCTTTTTCACCAAACCTGTTACTATAAATGAATCGCTTGTCACGTCGGATTTCTGTGCCAAAACAGTTACCGAAAAAAACACAAGAATAAGGGTGTAGAGTCTTTTCATTATTTCTTTTCTTTAATGTAGTCTAAGTAATTCAGTTAGATAAAACGCAACATAAATTTTTCAATGGGAACTTTCTAAAGCTCATGGGAACTTGAATTATGTTGATCGTTTAATTTTAGGGGGATTCTGACGCGTGTCAAAAACATCTGCAATTTTGATAAACTTGTTTTCTAAATCAACGGAGTAAATCAACTTATAACTCTTGTAGACCAAATATCGATATTGAATTTTTCTACCTCGAAGCATATCTTCTTCTTGGCCAATGAATGGTGTATTTACCAACTTATTGGGTTCGTTGATTATTTCATTCACAAACTTGTTGGCGAAGTCGGGACTTACTTCCTTTTCGTAAAAATGATAAATTTCATCAAGTTGGGATTCTGCGAATTCCGACCAAATAATCTTCAACTCCATTATTTGTATTTGGATAAAAGTTCGGAGCTACTTTTAAATCGACCCTTATCGAAATCAGATTCTGATTGGTCAATCCGGCTGTTTAGTTCCTCTTTACTCATTGGTTCAGACTTATAATCAATAGAAGATATTCCTTCGCTTTTCAATAACTTTTCGAGTTTGGAAATGACCTCTTCGTTTTGCAGTTTCAAAAACTCTTGAACAAATTCAAGTTTTCTGGTTTCTAAATTCATGTTTTCCTGCTTTTTATCAAATATACAAAATTATCAGGAGCGGTCTTTTTCTCTTAGCTATTGATTTTCCCATCATGCTCCTGCTTCAATCTGCGATCGAAATTCATTCTAGACGTGCCTATAACTTTGATTTTTGAAATGTCAGGATGATTTGGGTTTATCAAATAATTATATTCTTGGGGAACAATGCTGCTTGGGACTTTCAATATTGCCGCTTCTTTCAGATTAACAAAATCATCGCCAATGATCTGAGTCATTGATATCGGAGGTTTGGAATCCCAACCTTCCGGCAAATCTTCCAATTTCACCTCTTGAATCAATACTTCATCAGGAATTTCAATTTCCACATAATAACGGTCATTTGGCAGATCTTCACTTAAATCCAAATGAACAGACACTTCAAGTGTGGCCAAAGCCCTGCTTTCTGCAGTGTAAACGATCAAGGTGTTTAGGCTGTTCCAACGAAAACCGTCCGACTTAGAGGCTCCGATTCCCTGTAAGGTAGTCGTCAAATACTTCTCCCTTTCAATCCTATAGACGATCATCAGGCTAAATTTCCAAACTCCAGGCGATTCAAACTATATCTCACCTCATTGATTCCGGTTACGGTATCGAGCATACTTTCAGGGGAATTTCCTCCAAGTGAAATGTTGGGCTTCTTTAACCAGCGTTGAAATTTTTCATCCTCGCTATTGAAAACTTCCAGACCAAAGTCTATTAATTCCTGAATCAACATGATCAATTCACTTTCCCTACTCTCAAGTAGGAGGTGTTCACTTTTTTTCTTGTTGTAGGTAGTTTGGGGTATACCCAATATCTGCAAAACTGATTTAATCGGATTATTCAGTCTTTTGCTGATTTCCTCAATGGAACCATAAGGAATCCCTGCCCTGATGGTTTCCACTTTTTCCATACCGGTACTCCATTGGTATTCTTTGCCTCCAAAATGAATTATTGATTTCTTGGATCCACTTGCTTTATCAGCATTTTGGATGCTTCTTTTGGTATCGAAGGGCTTTGTTTTTTGTGGGATCTTTTCCATGGCGCAACAGATTTGCTATAAATATATAACAAAATGGTTGGAGTATAGTGGTGATCTACATAAAAAATGTTTTAACTCGATAGGGCTGAATTCCCCCGAATTGAACAAATAGCTACTACCAAATCAATTGAGTCTGCTTATTTTTTTATCACCAAAATGTCTCGTCTTGAACAAATTGATGGTATAGTCAAGCAAGCTGCTGTCGCCGTGATTTCCGTGTCCCGGAACAACAATTTCTACATCAGGGAATCTTTTTTTGATATCCTCCACGGTACTTGACCAATTCTCCACATTTGCATCCCCTAGAAATCCTTTGCTTGCGTTCATTTCTTTGATCAAACACCCTCCAAACAATACGTTTTCACTTGGAAAATATCCTACAATATTGTCTTTGGTATGGCCTTCTCCAAAAAACCGGGCCATGATAATTTCATCCCCTACCTTTAAGACAAGTGAATCCCTGAAACCATTTTGGGGGATGACAAAATTATTTTCTTTGGCAAGTGCTATTGTTTTCACATGTGCGTAGGAAGGGATGTTGTGGTCATTAAATGCCTGAAGCCCGGCAAGACAATCATTATGGAAATGGGTTGGAATGATGGCGTTTATCTTACAATTCAGCTCCTGATTGACCCATCTGATCAATTCTTCGGAGCTTTCATTATTAGTGGGTGTGTCAAAAATGATGGTTTCATTGCTATTTCTGACAATCAGCCCGTTGCAGGGAACGTTTCCAAAATCATTTGTCTGCAAAAATGAGGTATGCACAAAAGAATTCGGTGCAACTTGGGTGATAATCAAATCTTTGGATTTGTATACTTCTTTAGGACTGAAGGCATCTTGTTGTTGCGCAAAACAATTTACCGCCGTCAGAGAAATTACAAATATAAAAAGGCTCTTTATGATGGCTTTCATTGGATCAATATTGGTTTTTCCTTGGTTAATCTTGTGTGCTTATCCTTGTATTCCTTTCCCGAAAAATACCGATAGAGTAAATTCCATAGTACTTTTCCCCATTTCAAATAAAAACCGCCAATCCATACATCCTCTTGCTTCGGCTTCCTTTGGTGATAGGGTTACTTTACGGTTAATTTATAGATTTTAGAATTTTTGTCAGGAAAAACATAGCCATTGGGTAAGTTTTGTTTGTCGGATTGGACAAACCCGTTTCGCTCGTAAAATTGATGTGAGGCAGTTGCCACAGCAGGCGTATCAAGCCAAATGGTTTGAAAGCCTTTCATTTTTGCATCTTCAAATAAAGTGTCGAATAGTCTTTGGGCAATACTTAATTCTCTCCCCCTCAACTCTTTCTTAACAAACATTTTTCTCAGTACTGCATTGTGGGCATCTATTTTTTGAAGTCCTATCGTTCCTACAATTTCGCTTTTGCTTTTAGCTGTCCAAAAACCACCGTCACGATAGAAATGTGCAATATCTATAAGGTCCGGTTGATCCATTTCAGAAAAACCTAAAAGGAATTCGTTATTCTGAATGTTCAGAACAAAATCTTTAACCTCTTTTTGGTCATTCAATTGAAACCGGTCTATGGTGATCATTTGGTTCTTATAGCACACGGCCGTCTACTCGATTAGCGGTAGTTTTTCTTTCTGTTAAGTTACACATACGCTTACTACAATTGTTTTTTTGTCGTCAAGAAAGCCGATAAACGAATAATGGTCTGCCTGTCCAGCGATACTACGTGTAAAGCTGTAAATAATTTGTTCTGTCTTGAAATTCCCCATTACTTTATACAATTCACTTGAACCAATAATTTCTCCTGGTTTATTTTTTGTCATTCGTTTGTCATTGGCCAATTCGTTAAGCAAGAATGAATAGTCGTCATTAGAAACCGAAATTAGCGATGCTGAACAATAGTCACCGTGGAAGTCGGGATATGAAGCGTCTTTATTTTTAACTTTCGCCGATTTTGGAGCTTCTCTTAAAGTTACTTCTTTAAATTCAGAGAAGTAAAAACTGTCTGTCGGATAAACCGCTATGTAAGCTGAGTAGCCCATGTAGATTGTAAAAGCAACAATTAAAGTTAGACCAACTACTCTGTATCCTTTTTTTGTCAACCACTTGTGTAATAAATAAAGGAGAACATAAGGTATAGCCAAGATTGACAAGCCGATTACTCCTGCTATAAGAAGAAATATTAATGCTCCAATGTCTAGGTTTAGTAGGGTCGTCATAAAATTACCACTAACTTAGTTTAATATATTTATAAATAAAAAGTATACATACACCGCTGAAATAGAAGGGTTAAAATACTTCCTGGATCACCCCTTTTATCTTAACCAATTTGCAATTGGCCTATTCAACCAAAAACCCAAACGAAAGGTAATTCTTGCTAAAATGAATTACAAATTCTACTAAATAAAAAGGTGTAGATACAATCTACACCTAGCGGGGGCAATACTTAATTCTCTCCCCCTCAACTCTTTCTTAACAAACATTTTTCTAAGGACTGCATTGTGGGCATCTATTTTTTGAAGTCCTATCGTTCCCACAATTTCGTTTTGGCTTTTAGCAGTCCAAAAACCACCGTCACGATAGAAATGTGCAATATCAATAAGGTCCGGTTGATCAATTTCAGAAAAACCTAAAAGGAATTCGTTATTCTGAATGTTCAGAACAAAATCTTTAACCTCATTTTGGTCATTCAATTGAAACCTCTCTATGGTGATCATTAGGATATTTTTCAGTTATTTTTTCAACTCTTATATAAAATCCAGTGAACCGCCATATACTAGACCAGTACGGTGGTGGGAGAGGCGCACCTCGCTAACCTAACTGTTGGCGAGGCCGTATACTCGATTACCACCTGTTTTTCTCCACTGTTGATTTCAATTTCTTTTTCGCTCGAGTGTTATTTATTATTTCTTCAATGTTTTCTTTAAACTTCGAAATATTGTTTAAATCAAATTTAAGAAGCTCTACTTTTTCTTTAAGTTCTTTTTGCCAATCATATTCAAATTCATTTTTTAAAACCCGAGTAAAATATTCATCAGAATTTTTCGGTTCATTATTTAGTCCGCAAATAATTGCTCGATGATAATTTCCCCAAAGGTTGTCGCTTGTAAATTTTTGATTTATGATATTGTTTTCAGCGGTTTTCAAATCCACCATTTTCTTACGGAATTCGAGAGTCCGTTTGAGTGCTTTTTCTACCAATAATTCTATTTCGGTTTGAAACTGTTTTCCGTTTTTAAATTCAATAAAGTCCGATTCACGATTTCCGATATCAAATGAAAAATATTCCTTTTCGTACCAATGAAAATTTATTCCAACATTCAAACAGGTTCCTTGTCTGTCTTTAATCGGCTGAAATTCGATTATTGTTGTAAACCAATAATGGTCATCCAACCAGGTTCGAGATTGTCCTTTGCGATCAATTCCGTACTCTTTGAAAATTTCGCGAGCAACTTTGTTTATTATTCTCGAATGTTCAGGTAATGCCATCGGTTTTTTTCAAATGAGTTGTAACTTCTTTATACCCCTGATTCAGTCAGGTTTTACCCCCATTTTCTGAGGAATAACCCTGATAAATGGGTTGATTTATCAGGATTTCATTATACTGATTATTTATTTAAAGATCACCAAATGGGGATTTGATTTCCAGGCTATTCTACTTCTGGAATTTCTTCATTTATTTCCCCCACCTTAGCGTAGTTTAGCGATCGATAGTGGACTGGGTGGGATTTTTAATTCCACCCTTTTATCTTAACCATCCACGACAGCTGTCGGGATGAAATTGGACTATTCAACCAAACTCCCAAACGGAAGGTAATTCTTGCTAATTTGAATTGCAAATTCTACTAAATAAAAAGGTGTAGATACAATCTACACCTAGCGGAGAATTCGGAGCCGTACCCTTCATACTTTCTCCTAACTTATTAAAGATACTGATTTCATATTTACTCGGTACCGCCCGCTGTATCCAAGGTGATGTTGGCGTGTCGTGGTTTTCTCTTCCTAGTAATGTGCCCAAATCAGTCTTATTTCAATTTTTAAAATATCTCCCAGGTTGCGTATTAGTTCATTCTTTTGATTATCATCATAATCAGGATCAATGATTTTAAGTTGGTACTTTGAAAATCCCGCTGGCATTTCATAATTCAAGTCGTTTAGATTTGATGATTTATGACAACAAGGAGTTTGAATAGTTAAGTCAGAAAATGAATGTTGATAGGAATTATCCATAGCTTCTTGCCAAAATTCAACTTCTATCGTTTGTCCGCAATGATTGCAAAATACCGAATCAAAATTTTCTCCTTGGTCTATGAATTCAACTTGGCTGGTTAAAATTGATCTTATCTCACTGTTCTTGTACTTAGCAACCAAATAATTTATCGCAGCCTTCTGTTGCTCCTTTGTCGGTTCAAAATATGGATCAACAGGAATAATTTTTAATTGCTGTCCAGAGTGGGTTGCAGCTTCGGGTTGATAAATAATTTCAAATTTGTCTCCAGTCTGAATTTCTTTCATTTCGGTCAAATTATTTCTTTGTCCGCAACATACGAGAAGCGCAATAATTGTCAATATATATAATGTCCTTGTCATTCTTTCCATGCACGCCAACTTACTTATATATATACCAAAAGCTTACATATCCCGCCAAAATGGAAGGGTTGATATACCTCTTGCTGTTCAATTAAAGATCTTTCAATCGGGACTTTACTAGGTTTCCTCAAATAAAATCCACCAATCCTTCCAACTTCATGCCTCTGCTTCCTTTGATCAGGATCAGGTAATCTTCGAGCTTGGAGTCCTGCAGCCAGTTTCTGAAAGAAAAAGGATCGGGGAAGTACAGGGCAGAGATCGGAGCCTTTGGTAGCGCCGCCTGCACATGCTTGCCGGTAAAGCAGATCTTGTCAAACTTGTATTGGCTAACCCATTCCCCGAGTTTTTGGTGTTCCGGTTCGGTATGTTCCCCCAACTCATACATATCGCCGAGGATGATCATTTTATGCTTTTTACCGCTCATTTCCCCAAAAGTCTTGATCGCCACTTCCATGCTGGAAGGGTTGGCGTTGTAGGCATCGAGGATGATGAGGTTGCTTCTTTTTTCGATCAGTTGGGAGCGCATATTGGAAGGTTGGTATGAAACGATGCCTGCCACAGCTTGATCCATCGGCACGCCAAAGTACTTTCCAAGAGTCAGGGCAGTCGCGATATTTCCAAAATTATACGCTCCGATCAGTGCGGAAAGGTGGATTTTATCCTCTCCTTCCACCCGGAATCTTACAAAAGGATCGGCCCCTTCGAATGTCACTTCACAAAAATCTCCTTTGGCCGGATAAAGAATCGGATTCTCAAACCGCTTGGCCATGTTGGAAAGGATCGGGTCTTGGCTGTTGATGAAAACGGTTCCTTTGTTTTCTCTCAGGTGCTGGAAAAGCTCGGTTTTGGTTTTGAGCACGCCTTCCGGACCGCCCATTCCCTCGAGATGCGCTTTGCCGATATTGGTGATAAATCCATGGGTCGGTTCGGCGATATCGCAAAGTTCCTTGATGTCGCCCTGCTTGTTGGCGCCCATTTCTATAATCGCGATTTCGGTATCGGGGGTGATGGCGAGCAAAGTCAGGGGCACACCGATGTGGTTATTGAGGTTGCCGACGGTGGCGGAGGTTTTGAATTTTTGCTTCAGGACGGCATGCAGGAGTTCTTTGGAAGTAGTCTTTCCATTGCTTCCGGTCAGTCCGATGATCGGAATCTGGAGTTGATGCCGGTGGTAGTTGGCCAGTTTTTGCAAAGCCAATAAAACATCGTCTACCAAAAAGTACCTCGGATCTCCATCCGGAATTACCCTTTGCTCATCGACTACCACCAAGCTTGCGCCGGATTCCAAAGCCTTTGGAGCAAAGTCGTTGGCATTGAAGTTTGGACCTTTCAGTGCAAAAAAGATATTGCCTTGGCCGATCTTTCTTGTGTCTGTGCTTACACCTGTGGATTGTAGAAAATGGGTATAAAGGGATTCGATGCTCATAAATATTTTTGTATGGCTAAAATTATATGATTATCCGGTATGTTGCCAGTAAAGTCGTTTTAAGTTAAAAAGTCCATAGACCATAGACCATAGTAGCATCTTTGGGGTATTCGTCATCCTCAGTCTCAAACATTTTCAAAAAACATTCAGAAAAGGAATGGCATTGAAACTATTTTATCTCGGCCTCGACAAGCTCGGCCACCGATGTTGTTCTTGGGAGAAGGGGAGGAGGAAAAAGCGGCTGCGCCGCTTTTTCCTCCTCCCCCTCCAAACGCCGAATCTCCGGTCCCTGAGCTTGTCGAAGGGTAAATTACTATTATGTCATTGGTAGTTGTTAAAATTGGCATTTACAGAAAAGAGAATGAAGGAGGAATAACCGTCATCCTGAACCGTAGCTTGCGGAGGTGAAGGATATCAAAATTCAATATAAGAGATCTTTCTCCCGTACAGCTGTCGGGATCGTACCTCGGATTCAAGATGACGAGACACCAATCGGCAATCCATTCCTATCACGTTTAATCTCGCAATATCAAATTAAAGGAATCCCAAACATCTTATATCAAATTCATTCGTTTAATTTTAGGGCTTATACGTTTCCGTTTTGATGAGATATTTAATTCTGATTTTGTTTTTTTCGACCTTCACCTTGGCAGTGGGGCAACAGACTTTTTCTTTTGACCAAAGCAAAAAAATAAGTCAAAATGGGATTGAAATCCTGCTTCCTTTTGCAGTAGGGATCAATGCTTCCCAATACCAGAGAATGGATGCCAACGCAGACGGAGAGGAAGAATGGGTCGTTTGGGATATCAATGCAAGAAGGGTTTTGGTTTTTGAAGAAACCGGCAGGGAGTTCAAATACCTTCCCGAAATGAGCTATTTTTTCCCCAATGACATCAACGGGTTTTTGATTTTGGAAGATTTCAATCTGGATGGTAAAAAGGATTTGTTTACAAGTTCGCCATTTGGCATCAAGGCTTATAAAAATATCAGTAACTCGGGAGATTCATTTCCAAAGTGGGAAGTCGCCCAAAACTTCCTCCGATTGGAAAACGGCTCCAACCTCACCGCCAATAACCTAGACATTCCCATGGTCCTGGACATTGACGGCGACGGGGATCTGGATATAGCCTCCTTCAATTTGGGAGACTATGTAGACTTTTACCTCAATACAAGTGTGGAAAGAAAAGGAACTGCAGACATCGACGCTTTTGCTTTTCCCGAACCTTGGTGGGGCAGGTTTGAATTTTGCGGTTGTGGGACTTTCAGTTTTGGAATAACTTGTGAAGGACTTCCCATGGGAAGGTTGGCAGATGCCGGACCCGAAAACCGGATCCTGCATACCGGCGGACATTCTGTTTTGTATTCAGACTTTGATAATGATGGGGTGAGGGATTTGCTTTTGGGAAGGGATGAATGCAATACGCTTTATTTTTTGCCAAACAAAGGAACAGACCGGCAGCCATTGTTTGATGCTTTTTCTCAGGATGTTCCGGGGTTTGGGACTTTGCCGGAATTTCCTATCTACCATGCTGCTTACCTTTGGCAAAATAGCCTGATTGTGAGTAGCAATTCCTCAGCTTCATCGGGAGTATTCAAATCCGATTTTACTGAGAATGTATTTGAAATATCTAAAGGAAGCTCCGGATTGCCTACCAAAAGACCTTTTTTGCAGTCGGACATGTTGGATTTGGGAGAAAACTCCAGGCCTTTTTTCAAAGGGCTGACCACCTCGGGGGAATTGGTAGTCACGGCCAATTCACTTTCAGATGGCAAAGTATTGGGCATGGCGTACCGCTATGCCATCAACGGTGAAGAATGGGAATTGGTGGAAAGTGATTACTTGGATCTTTTTGCATTGGACTTTACCGACCTTCAATATTTTGAATATCTCAATTTCGGCAACCAACAAACCTTTTGGATCAGCGGGGTGGATACGGTCAACAATGCTTTGCAGCGCAGGATATTTTTTGGGACAAATCAGGATTTTACTCAGATGCAGGAGGTTTTGATTCCCGGAACTGTTTTTCGTCCTTTGGACCATATCGAGATTTTTGCGTATGAAAAAAAGGATTACCTGCTCTTGGCCCGGCAAACAGGAGAGTTGCTGCTTTATTCTGTTGATTTCACCGCTTCAGCGGTTCTTACTCTTGTTGAGGGTAATTTTTTGGGTTTTTCTGATAATCCCGGTTCCAGAAATCTCAGTGTCCATGCGATACCTGGACAAAAACCCTCCCTGTATGCCGTGGACCAAAGGGGAATTTTATTTTACATCTCCGATTTTATGAACCAAAGCGAAAGGGAAACTGTCCAGGTAATGCTGCCTGAAAACCAGACCTCACAAACCAAATTTGGAAGAAACACTTGGATCACCTCAATGGCAAAACCATTTTCGGAAGAAAGGGATTTATTGTTGGGCAATACAGCAGGAGGATTGGAGTATCTGGAATTTCGGGGTGAAGGCACCTTGCCGGGAGATGGAGAATTTTTGGCTAAAATCTACCCAAATCCCAACAATGGATTTTTTAAGGTTTTGGTATCCCAATCCGGTACCGGAAGAATTGTCAACAGTTTGGGACAAATCATGGCAGAGGATATCTCGATTCCCGCAAATGTTGAACTTGAAATCCAATTGCCTTCTGCCGCGCCAGGTTTGTACATTTTCCAATTTACCAATTCCGAAGGCCTGAGCATCAGCAGGAAAATTGTGGTGATATGATACTAAGGAAGTTCTTTTTCTTCCAAAATCATTTCAGGAAAAATCGGTAACGGCAAAGAAAGTATAAAAGTGCTGCCCTGACGGTCCGGAAGTGTGTCAAGCTCCCATACTGCATTGATACGCTGCAATCGGGATTGGATATTTCTCCAACCGTTTCCTTTTCCGTCATCCAAGATGGACGCGTCAAAACCCATTCCGTCATCTTCGATGACAATGCTTACCTCATCTTCATGCCTGACCATTTGGATAATAATGGAGGTCGCCTCAGCATATTTGACCACATTATTGACCCATTCCTGGATTACCCGATACAGGGAAATTTCCTGGGTTTCAGTAAGTCTTTGTTCCATCCCATGTGAATCGACAGAAATCTGGATAAAACCACTTGCATTGATCCTTCCCGAAAACTCCATTACCGCCTCTTTCAATCCGGATTGAATCAGGGTCGCAGGCATCAGGTTAAAGGAAATATTCCGGATCTCGGTGTGCATTTCCTTCAATATTGTTTCTGTCCGTTCCTCAGGATTTATTTTTCCGTTTGGTTCTTTTTCCATCTTGAGTTGCTGGATATTGAGCTGAAGGGCGGAGATCAATTGGCCAAACCCGTCATGAAGGTCTTGGGCAAAGCGTTTTCTCTCCGTTTCTTGGGATTCCAGGGCAGCGTTTAAATAAGCTTCTTTGACGCTGATTTCCTTTTCTTTTTCAAGGATTTCCTGTTTTTTCTGAAACCTGTTTTTATTGAGAAAATGTACCGCCACCAATAAACCAATGATGATCAAAAGCAAAATGACGAAAATGAAAACCCGCTGAAGGCGCTGTTCTTTTTCTTTTAATTCAAGTTCACTTTCTTTGATTTGTTGGTCTTTGAGCGCGGTTTGGAATTTGGTCTCAAGGTCTTTGGCGACTTTGGCCCGATCTGCCGCAAACAAGGAATCTTTGATGGTGATCAGATTTTCCATGCTTTTTAAGGCTTCCGCATAATTCCCGGTTGCTTTATGGATTTTGGCCTGCTCATCGTAAATCCAGGTGTAGAGTTCGGCATATTGGGATTTTTCGGTGTAGCGTATTCCCGAATCCAACAATGCCAATGCTTCCCCGTAATTTTTGGCAACATTTTCCGTCATCCCTGAATTGATAAAGATAACGGCTTTTGCATAGTCATTGTCAGTTTTCTCATACAGTTTCATCCCTGCCCTGTTGTATATTCTGGACTTTTCGATATCGCCTTTCAGCAAATAGCCATAACCTATATTGACAATGGTGGGAGAAACATCCATCGAATCCAAAGGAGGGACAAACTCCATGACCCTGTTGTAATAAAAAAGGGTACTGTCAGGAAGGTTCATTTCACTGAAAGCTGCCCCAATGATATTTAGCGCTCCTGTTTTAAAGGCAGGAAAAGTATCTATTTCATTCTCGACGGCTTCAAAAGCTTTCTTTCCATAGAATACTGCTTTGTCATAATCATGAAACAGACGGTGGACTTGGGACAATGCCCTATAAGTGTCGCTGATCAGTTCAGCACGCTTGGTGGGTAAGATCACTTCAAGTTCCTGAAGGTAATATTGGATCGCTTGGTCATACAGTCCGGAAGTCTCATAGTAGTAGCCTATTCTATCGAACACTTCAGATTTTCTCACTTTATCAGAAGAAGAGTCTAAAAGTGGGATCAATTCCTTCTCTACCAAAAGCATGGAATCACGTGCCTTCAAGTCACTGTAATACTGGTGAAGTGCAAAAAGATAAAGCACATTGTCATTAGGGGTTTTGACCTTTTCTTTTGCTTTCAAAAAATACCTTTGGTTGTTACCCTTTGAATTTACCCCACTATCCAAAAGCGCCGCAAGTTCTTGGGCATTTGCTGACAAAGAAAAGAGAAGAAAAATGACCGGTAAATATTTCATGGGTGATCTGACTGAGAGCAATATACAGATGGAAAATAGAATAAATTATTCTATTTGAATGGATTATATCCATAAAAATGTAAAAAATTAGCTCCAAGACTTCTTCAGCCTTGATTGAAAAAATCATCTATCTGATCAATAGCTTTCCTCCTTGGTAGGAAAATCTCTTGATTTTACGTCACTGATATAATCTTGTACAGCCTTGGTCATGATAGACTGCAAATTGGCGTATTGTCTCAGAAATCTTGGTTTGAATTCCTGATTGATGCCAAGCATGTCATGGACTACCAAAACCTGTCCATCCACATCCGGTCCTGCACCGATTCCAATGACGGGAATGCTGACCGTTTCGGCAACTATTTTGGCCAAAGACGCGGGGATTTTTTCTAAAACAATCGCAAAGCAGCCACAGGCTTCCAGCAATTTGGCATCTTCAATCAACTTATTTGCTTCCTCTTCTTCCTTGGCCCTGACGGTGTATGTCCCAAATTTGTATATCGACTGCGGAGTCAGTCCCAAATGTCCCATGACGGGAACTCCGGCACTGAGAATCCTGACAACAGATTCTTTGATTTCGGCCCCGCCCTCCACTTTGATGGCATGTGCCCCGGATTCCTTCATGATCCTGATGGCGGATCTCAAGGCTTCCGAGCTGTTGCCCTGATAAGATCCAAAAGGGATATCCACTACGACAAATGCACGGGAAACTGCCCTTACCACAGAAGTCGCATGATAGATCATCTGATCCAAAGTAATCGGAAGGGTAGTCTCATGCCCGGCCATGACATTGGATGCGGAGTCACCGACCAAGATGATGTCTATCCCTGCGCCGTCCACGATGCCTGCCATCGAAAAATCATAGGCCGTCAACATGGATATTTTTTCTCCACGGGCCTTCATTTCCTGAAGGATATGGGTGGTGATTCTTTTGATATTGGAGGAGTTGTGGACAGACATGGAGGATCAATGTAGGTGGACAGTGTGGTTTTGAGAAGATAAATCGACGGTAATATGCTCGCTGAGTGTGGTCGCCAATTCCAATCCCGTGTAATCCGGAGATACCGGAAACAGTTTGTGGCTTCTGTTGACTAGGACAGCGACTTCTATTTTTTTGATCGAAGATTTGAGAAACGGCAACAAGGCGTAGACTAATGTTTTACCGGTGTTGAGGACATCATCCACGACCACCACACATTTATTTGACAGGTCTATTTTTTCAGACAGCAATACATCTCCCCTGTTTACATCCGATTTGTCCAGGATGATTTCAAGCACAGTCACCTGCAAAGGAGATATTTCTTTCAGTGCTCCGGCAAGGGATTCAGCCAACTGATGGCCCATTCCTGTAATCCCGGCAAAAACAATACTGGATTCGGAAGCATTGCGCTCATAGATTTCATAAGCCATGCGGGTGATTTTCTGACTGATCTGACGGTGGTTCAGTACCAAAGTCTTGGTCTTGTTCATGGGGTTGTCATTGAAAAACGAAAATTAAAGCAATTGGCGGTGGTTTCAAAGGTTTTTACTTAAGTCCTGCATTTTTGAGGATCTCATGAATCTGATCTTTCGTGAGGTTATCGAGTTCTCCCTTATCATAAATGTAAACCAAATAGACCTCTTTTTCCTCTGTAATTAAAAAAGTTATGATTCTTACACCGCCAGATTTTCCTTTTCCCTTTGAGGAAACCGCCATCCTGATTTTATATATTTGGTTACCTAATGGTGTTCCTATAAATGGATTTTCCTCAAGTATGGAACAGATTTCCTCAAGTTCACTTACAATTGAAGGATACTTTTTCTTGAGTTTCTTAGAAAGTTTTAAAAAACTTTGGGTAGGGTAGACCTCATATTTCATCTATAAGGTCTTTAAATCTCTTCTTCTCAATTTTCCCGTCTTTCATGGCCTTGACTTCTTTCAGGCTATTTTCTAATCCGATTAAAGCCTCATGATCAACCTCTTGTATTTTGACATAATCCAGCGTTTGGATAAAATCCACAAAGGTTTTGAATTTATTATCCGGGATATTTAGAGTGATTTGTTTCATGAGAGACCTTTTTCAAATATAAAAACTTAGAATTGACTAAAAAAATTCTTTTTGGTCATGGTTTTTGATGTTTCAAAGTTTCCAACATCCATCTATCGGTGGTCATCCTCCTCATTCAGAATATTGACATAGCTGTCATAGCGGTAAGGATGGATAAATCCCTCCTCAAGTTTTTGAAGGACCACACATCCCGGTTCGTTGAGGTGCTGACAGTTATTGTACCGGCACTGACCGAGGTATTTCCTAAACTCCGGAAAATAGTGGGACAGTTCAAATTCATCAATGTCCAAAATCCCAAATTCCTTGATGCCAGGAGTATCTATCAGGTAGCCTCCACCTTCGATTTCAAACATCTCGGCAAAGGTGGTTGTGTGTACTCCTTTGGCACTGAATTTTGAAATCTCTTTGGTAGCCTGTACTGCTTCAGGGACGATTTTATTAAGCAAAGTAGATTTACCCACACCGGAGTGGCCAGATAGCAAGGTCGTTTTTCCCATCAATAATGGAAGAAACTGTTCCTGCAATACGGTACTGTTCAAGGCCGAAATCTCATACACCGGATAACCCAAGGGCACATAAATGTCCTTGATGTCCTGCAGGTATTCCATGTCTTTGTCCTTGTAAGTGATGTCCATTTTATTGACCAAAATGGAAGTAGGGATCCTGAAGCTCTCTGTACTGACCAAAAACCGGTCAATAAAACCAAGCGATGTTCTTGGGTTTTTTAAGGTGATAATCAAAAAAGCCTGATCAATATTGGAAGCGATGATATGTGAAAAATGGTTTTTTCGGGTGGATTTACGGATAATGTAATTTTCTCGGGGAAGGATGTCTGTGATGACAGAGGAAGGTTGGTCGGCTTCCTGCTCAAGGAGAACATAATCACCGACTGAAATCGGATTGGTCAACTTGAGGTCATCCTGCTTGAATTTGCCACGGAGACGAGCATTGAGGAGCCCTTTTTCAGTTTTGACCGTATACCAGCTTCCCGTGGATTTGAGGACCCTTCCTTTCATGCTTGGTTGATTTTGGTGATGACGGTATCCATGATTTTATTGGCGCTGCCAACATTGTCTGTGACAAGTTTTTCAGCGGCTTGGCAAGCTTGAAGGTAATGGCTTTGGTCTGACAAATACAGGATTGTCTTCTCCAATTGTTTTGTGTTTGATACCGAAAACCCACAACCGTATTCCTGACTGATTCCCGCTTCGGGAAATTTTCCTTCCTTTTTGAGTTCGCCAAAAATAACCGGAATCCTGTAAGCAATGGCTTCCAGGATATTGTGCAGCCCTTTCCCAAAAGCTCCGCCGACATAGGCGAGATTTGCAAACTGGTACAAAGAAGACAACATCCCGATATTGTCTATAAACAACACCTCAGCATTTTTCTGACCTGAAATTTCAGAGTATTTAAGCGATGGCCTATCTATTTTGGATTTCCAGTCTGCCAAAGTTTCAAGGTTGATATCATGGGGTGCGACAATGAAAAAATACTCCGGATGGGCATTGATGAAAGGAATCAGGACTTTCATGTCCTCCTCCCAAGCTGAACCAACCACCATTGTTTTCCTCCCATTGACAAGGGGAAGTATTTCCGGAAAAGACTTGGGTGCCTCCGCTATCGATTTTACCCTATCATATCTGGTATCCCCGGCGACACTCACCTGATGGAAGTCCAATCCTTCGATCAGGATTTTGGTTTGGGTATTTTGGGTAAAAATATGGTCAAATGAGGTCAGTATTTTTTTAAAGAATGTCCCATAACCTTTGAAGTAAATCTGGTCTTCCCGCATCGATGCCGAGAAAAGAAACAGCGGGATGTGTCTTTCTTTTGCTTCCAAGATATGGTTTGCCCAAAGGTCGTATTTGACGAAGAAGCCGATTTTTGGATCCAAAATTCCCAAGAAATTCTTGGCATTCGTGGCCGTATCAAAAGGAAGGTAAGTGATGAAGTCCACATTTTCCTGTGCTTTTCTATTGGCTATTTCATAACCCGAAGGACTAAAAAAACTGACTACGATACCATATTCAGGCTTTCGGTGCTTCAATTCGGCAATGACAGGTTTTGCCTGTTCGTACTCTCCGAGCGAAGCTACATGAAACCAAGCAATGGGTTTAGAAAATCCCGACTTGAATGCTGTCAATCTTTCGAAAAGGTCCTTTCTGCCATCCACCAGTTTTTCAAGCTTGGCATTGCTACCTTTAGAGATTCCCGCCAGTTTTGAAAATGTCCTTATCGAAAAATCATACAGTGGTTTCATGCCCCAAAAATAGGGATAAAGATTCAAATCCCCCTCAAAAGGAATTTCACCTTTGGAGAGGGATTTGGAGTAAAATTTGAAGCTGTTCCGGTAATCTTTCTGTAATCGTGTGTTAAGTACGTTTTTTTTAAAGATGACAGATGACGGATGACCGATGCCGCATGCTTTCCTCATTCAGCGCGAGGGTTTATATAGTTTGGTGATGCAACGGTGGTTTCCAAAAACCAAACATCTCTTTACTGATTCGGGTTTTCTTCTGATTTTCCTAGGCTCATTTTGTTCCAATCTATGTTCCTGGTGATGTACATCGTGGCCGCTAGGATGATAAACAAACCGATGCTTCCCATCAGAAGCGCATAATCCTCCATCTGTAGCGTCACAAACAAGAACCCAAAGGAACCTAGAAGCACAGTCGCCAAAATGAGGGTGTATTTTTTTACCCTGAACAAGGATAGAGAATAAAGACAAATGGTACCAACGACAGCAATGGTGGAAATCAGGTACGCAATGTTGAAACTTACCTGTTCCGAAATGGACACCAAAAGGATATAGAAAAGACAAATCGCAAATCCTACCATCGCATATTGGAAAGGATGGATGTTCTTTTTGCCCAATACTTCTACCAGGAAAAACATAAGAAAAGTCAATCCTATAGTCATGAGGGCATATTTGGCCGATCGGGTGGACTTTTGGTAGTCTTCCATAGGCGAAAGCAAATCCACGCCAAAGGATGCTGATTTCAGATTTTCCGCATAGGCATTGTTGATCCATGATTGGGGATAATTCCTGTTCAATTCCAAAACTTTCCATTCTGCTGTAAAACCTTCCTCAGTCAAATTTCTGCTGTTGGGCAAAAATTTTCCGTCAAATTTTGGAGCAGTCCAGGGAGATTCGATTTTGACATCTGTCGTCTTTCCTGTCGGGATAAATGAAAGGTTTTTGCTCCCTTTGAGCTTGAGGTGAATGGTAAAGGGGATGGATTCGCCGGCCTTGAATTCATGGTTTGCCATCGAAATACTGAATCCTGAAGGAATTACTTTAAAAATTCCAGTGCCGGGATTGACCTGCTTTTTTTCTCCATTGACAATAAACTGTACTTCGTCTTCAATTCCCCTGAGGTCCGTCACACCAAAAGAAACCTTGGCTTCCCCATGGTTGAATCCCACAAAATCCTTCTTGTCAAAATCATCCAACACCATGAAACTTCCTGTGACGGCAAGGTCCGAACGGTAAACTACCCCTTTGAAAATTCCTCTTTTCAGGATTTCAGGAAGTACTTTTCCTTCAATGCGCAGGTCTTGGGGAAGAATATGGTAATCCTCTATAATCCGGGTAATCTTCCCGTCTTTTTCTGTTTCATAGACTATGGGAATAGAAAGGATCGGGCCGACGATTTCTTGGGATTCCGCCCATTTGGAACCGATTTCTTTGATGGCCTCGTCATTGAGAAAGGCTCGTTCTTCGATGACGGATTGGATCATTGCTGTCGGGATCAGGAGTAGCAAACCGAGAAATGCGATTACGACCAACTTGAGCGTGACAGAATACTTGAGAGAGAGCAGGGGTTTAAGTGCTGAGTTTTCCATGGTTGTTTTGAAAGTACTTTGAATTACAAAGTGAGTGGATAAATTTTTTTATTTTAACAGGTTTTCTATTGCTTTGAGGTGTTTGATAAATGCTTCTTTTCCGGACTCTGTGACCATGTATTTGGTATTTGGTTTTCGGTCCACAAATTCTTTTGTAAAGGTGATATACCCTTCTTTTTCCAAAGTTTTGAGGTGGCTCGCAAGGTTGCCGTCGGTGGCATCGAGGATTTCTTTAAGTGCATTGAAATCCAGAAAATCATTGACCAGCAAGGCTGACATGATTCCCAGCCTGAGCTTGTTTTCAAAAGCTTTGTCCAAGTCCTTGAGTATGTCTTTCACGATCCGTAGCGGTAGTGCATGATGATGCCGTACACAATATGCAACAGGCCAAAACCGATTGCCCAAAACAAAAGTCCAAATCCGATAAAATAGGCCGAAAGCAAGCCGAGCGCAATTTCAATAATGCCGAGACTCCTGATTTCTTCGTGGGTATATTTGGAAGCATTGACCAATGCAAGACCGTAGAAAATTAGTGTCAGCGGAGCAATGATCCCAATAAATCCACGTGAAAGGAAAATAAGACTGAGTAAGCCCCCGGTGACCAAAGGGATGGATAAGTTGATCAGCAACCTTTTGGCTTGAGAATTCCAGACTTTTTGGTTGGCCTTTTTTGCTTTCTGGGCAGTGAAAAATAGGCCTGCACCGATCGCCAGGATCAGAATCAGGGCGCCAAGTCCAATTATTGAAGCAATGGATTCAGAGCTGATTGTCACTACCTGGTAACCATAAAAATCACTTTCTGTGTAAATATTCCGGTAAGCATACCAAGCTCCTGCAAGTGCAATGATCCCGGCAGCGACTCCTGACAAACCACTGAGCGAAATAAACTTGGAAGACCTGTCCATGATCTCTTTGATCTGTCGGAGGTCTTGGATGTATTTTTCTTTTTCCATTTAAAAGTACTTTGTGATTCAAAGTAAAATAATTAAAAAATAGAAACCAAGGGTTACGAAATATTTATGGAGAAAAGCTTTCTTGCCATTACCAAAAACTTTGTTCCAAACAGGACGGAAGACCGAAGACGGAAGGTTTGTCGGCTATTTCTTAAACCCATCCTTGATCTTTAAAGCAATTTTCTCTTCCACATTACCCCATTTATTTGAAAAAATTGATTTGATTCAAGAGGCGCTACACCATGTGGTTTTTCTCCGTTCGAAAAATTGATTAAAAAAAATTTAAATTTTTATCGAAACTTTGTTTGGTGGGTTTTGTAGTTAAACCAAAAAACTTCATATAAATAAGGGAAATGTTTAATTTTTTAAGAAGTTATGGATCCGAAAATAAACTAAATCCAAATTTTATTCTGATCATGCATTTTACTTTTTCCATTGTCTTTTTTTTGATACAAAGACATCCACAAAAATTTTATAACTTGTATTCCCTTTCACCTCGAAATTGTATAAGCCCTCTAGTATGGTCAAAGTCTTGTTCATTTGTTTAGGAAATATCTGTAGATCTCCCCTAGCGGAAGGTATTTTTAACCATAAAGTCAAACAACTTGGACTTGAAGGTAAATTCACAAGCGACAGCTGCGGAACTTCGGATTACCATATCGGTGAATTGCCAGATGAAAGAACCCTCGCCTGCGCCCAAAATCACGAAATTCCGATTTCCCACCGTGCCAGACAGCTTAACCGTGTAGACATCCGCGAGTTTGATTACCTCGTAGCCATGGACATGTCCAATAAAAGGAATGTCCAAAATGTGATGACGAGACACAATATCAAGCATGACCAGTTATTCCTGTTGCGGGAATTCCATCCCAACCCAGACCATATTGAAGTACCGGATCCATATTATGGCGGTGAGGAGGGTTTTGAGCAGGTTTACCAAATAATTGACGAATCGCTCGACCATTTTTTGGAACGCCTTAAGGTTGACCATAACTTATATGTTTGAGTCCAAAGAGGTCTTTGAAAGGCTTCTTTTTCTAAGCTTTGGACCTTCGGTGAAATTGAAACAGGCAAGACTTATCGCGGCCGGCAATATTAACCAAGGCGTATTTTTGGAGACCTCCGATGGCCAGTTTTTTTTGAAAACCAATTTTGAGGAATCTGAAGATATTTTCGAAAAAGAAGCTGATGGCCTGGATACAATGTGGGCCCATTGTCCATTAAAAATCCCAGAGGTTTATAATTTTGGTCGGGAAGAATCTTACAATTTCATTTTGATGGAATGGATCGATGCTGAAAAGGCAACCTCCACTTATTGGCAGGAACTAGGTCTCGGTTTGGCACAGATGCATATGGCCACCCAAAATGATTTCGGATACAAATCCTCCAATTATATTGCTTCCATCCCGCAACAGAACCAACCCAACCATTCTTGGTCTGATTTTTTTGTACAATCCAGATTGGACCCGCTTATCGGAAGGGCATACTATGAAAGCTTGGTTGACTTGGATTTTTTGAAAAAATTCCAAAAGATTTATCCTTTGTTGGAAGATTTCTTCCCGAAAGAAAAACCTTCTCTGCTACACGGTGACCTTTGGTCGGGGAATATCATGCGCGGAAAAAGCGGCATTCCGGTCCTGATAGATCCGGCGGTATACTTCGGTCACAGGGAAATGGACCTCGCTTTTTCAAGGATGTTTGGACCTTTTGAAGAGGAATTTTATGAAGCCTACGACACTTTCTTTCCTTTGGAACCGGGATTTAAAGACCGTGTCCCTGTGTACAACCTGTACCCGCTTTTGGTACACCTCCTTCTTTTTGGCAAAAGCTATTTGCCCGGCATAGAAAAAACCGTCAGCAAATTACTCAGCTAGTGGTTTGACGACAATCTGAAAGGTCGTCCGCGTAACCTGTTCCAATAGCACCTCTTTTTCAGACATCAATTCCTCCATAATTTTCCGGTTGTGGTTTTTGACGGTGATGAGTTGCAGGGATTCATTGTATCTGATATCAAAATCCTTTGCCAAAGCAGCGATCAGTTTCTCCATTTTGAAAAGCTGTTTGTCAATCACAATAGAAATACTGATGGCCGAAGTTTGCAAAAGATTGACCCTCAGTTTGAGTTTTTCGATTTCAGTATAGACCTGATGGATGTGGGATTCATTGATAAAAGTGAAGTCCGTCACCCTGAAACTGACCAAAACCTGTTCATCTTTCACTACGATGCAGGGAACGGTATTCGGCTTGTCCACATGGTGGATTTGCGTTCCGCTTCCATCAGGATTCAAAAATGACTTGACAAAAAGCGGAATGGAAAGGTTGGCCAAGGGCTTGATGGTCTTGGGATGGATAACCGACGCCCCATAATAAGTCAACTCGGCTGCTTCTCTATAATCCAACTCCTCAAATTTCACTGTATCGGGAAATCGCTTCGGGTCGGCATTGAGTACACCTTCCACATCTTTCCAAATGGTGACTGACTGTGAACGAAGGCTATGTGCCAAAATAGCTGCGGTAAAATCAGAACCTTCCCTTCCAAGAGTGGTGGTTTTCCCTTTATCGTCTGAACCTATAAATCCCTGTGTAATGACAGGAAACCGTTCCAACTTTGCCATCAGGTGTTTTTGGCATTGGGCGGCGGTTTTTTCCCATTTGACTTTGGCAAACCGATAATCACTGTCCGTAGAGATAATCTCCCTCGCATCTTGCCAAAGGCAAAAAATCCCTTCTGCACAAAGGTATTCCTGCACAATCCTTGAGGAAATCAGTTCCCCGAATGAAACTACCTGATCGTAATATTCATCATAGTTTTCTTTGCTCAGGGGTTTTTCCAAGATCCTGTCCAGTTGGGAGAAAAAGTTTTCGATGGCTGGAAAGATCAGGTTTTCTGGTAGGAAAAGTTCCCTGCAGATTTCAAGATGGTAGTTTTTTATTTTTGCACTTTTCTCATAAAGAGGCTTGTCTTCCAGTTTGAGATTCAATAATTCTTCCAAGGCGTTTGTGGTTTTTCCCATGGCGGAAACAACAATTACGGTATGATTCCGCAATCGATTGAATAAAATTTCACGTAAGTTTTTGATAGATTTGGCATCTTTCACAGAAGCCCCGCCAAATTTGAATACAAATGTTTTTGACATAAAAATTAATTTGTAATTTTAAGTATATAAACCCAATAATTGTATTTTTCCTATACTATGAAAATCAAACATTACAGCCCCTCTGATTCCTCTTTGGCGTATTCTGTCGGCACCACTTTGGACCGTTTTATCAAAATGAAACAAGAGGAATTTCCCTTTGCCTCCGGGGAATTGTCCCAACTGCTGAGAGATATTGCCCTTGCTGCCAAGATTGTAAACCGCGAAACCAACCGTGCCGGTCTGGCAAATATCGGTGGTGCATTTGGACAAACCAATGTGCAGGGCGAAGAACAGCAAAAACTCGATGTCATCGCCAATATCCGCTTCACCAGGGCCTTGACAAAAGGCGGAGAAGTCTGCGCTGTCGTCTCTGAAGAAGACGATGAAGTCATCGACTTGCAAAACGGCTCCGGCAAATATGTAGTCGCCATTGACCCTTTGGATGGCTCATCCAATATCGATGTGAATATTTCGATCGGGACGATTTTTTCCATCTACAGAAGAGTGACGCCGATCGGCAGTCCTATCCAACCTGAGGATATCATGCAGCCCGGCAACCAACAGGTGGCGGCAGGATATGTACTCTATGGTTCTTCGACGATGTTGGTTTATACAACCGGACATGGCGTCAATGGCTTTACTTATGAACCTTCTTTGGGGGAATTTTTCCTTTCGCATCCGAATATGTCTGCCCCAAATAATGGGAATATATACAGCGTGAATGAGGGAAGTTACAACCTTTTTGAACCGGGACTAAAAGCTTATATAGAAAAATGTAAATCCCAAGAATACAGTGCCAGGTATATCGGAAGCTTGGTGGCGGACTTTCACCGCAACCTGCTCAAAGGCGGCATCTACATGTATCCTGCAACAGCAAAATCCCCAAAAGGAAAACTCAGACTGCTCTATGAAGCCAATGCTTTGTCTTTTATCGCCGAACAGGCGGGAGGTATGGCAACTGACGGGCATGGCCGGATTTTGGACATCCAACCGACTTCACTGCATCAGCGGACGCCTTTGTATATCGGTTCCAAAAAAATGGTGGAGGAAGTAGGGGAGTTTTTGAAAGTTGGGAAAGAAAGTGCTGTAAAGGTTTAAAAGTATTTCAACCTTCCGAATACTTCCTTCTGATTTCGGCTTTCAGGATTTGTCTTGCGACCAAGGCACGGGCAAGGTCGGAAGCCAAAGTTTCTGGATTGGATGTATGGAGGATGGTTTTAAGCTTTTCTTCCCCCAAATCCACCCGATAGCAGATCTGAAGGAGTTTTTCGAAATCCCGGTCGAGCATGGTTTTGATCAATGGAGTCAGCAGGGAAACCAAATCCTCCTCGGAAAATGCTTCAGCTATTGCCGGGAGTGCAAAATCCTTTTGGAGGGAATGTGCTGCTTCTGTGATCAAAGGAAGATTCATGCTAAATCATATTTGGTTTATAAACAAAGAAAGTGGGGAAAGACCCCCACTTTTATTCTAAGATTTGAACCTCAATATTTTGATTGAAATCAAGCTTCCGGTTCTGTTTCTTTGCTTTCTTCAGTGTTCTCAACTTGATCTTCCAAAACTTCGGGAGCATGTTCGCGGATGATTTTGTACCAAGCGACGAGTTTCTTGATGTCGGATGGATATACTTTTTCCTCGTCAAAATCAGGAAGCACGTGCTTCAAGAAAGCTTTGAGTTCGTCGGCATCTGCATCCGCATCCAATCCCACATCGCCTTTAAATTCCTTTTCGATGCTCTTGAGGATATTTTCCAAAGGAGTGGCACCTTCTTCGGTCATGGTGTACATGGAGATTTCGGCAAGGACAGACACCCTGTGGTTGGCACCTGCGATAAGTTTGCCTTTTTTCTCGTCCATGGATTCGAGGATGACACCTCCACGTGAAGGCTTCAGGATTTTATAGAGACCCGGTTTGCCGGAGATGGTAGCGATTTCGTTGAATTTCATTTTCTGCTTTGATTTAAAGGCTGCAAATATAGGAAGATATTTTTATGGGAATAATTAGCTAATCACTATCCTTTGGATATTGATTGATACTGGATACTAATTGATATTATTTCCGATTCAGAATTGGGCTTTGGAATTTGAAGCGCAACTTTCTTCATTTCCTTTTAAGAGAATTTAGGAAGATGGGATACCGTCACTAATTTTTTACCATATTTAATCTGTAAGTGATTGAAATTGGGAACAATATCCCAATATCCAATATCAACAAATATCCATTTTCAAAAACCAATAACCTTTAACCAAATAACCATTATCACTTTTTCGATTCCAAATATTCCCTGACTTCCACTTCTATGAATGCACTCAGTTCCTCGCGGCCTTCTTTCTTTTCGGCGGAAGTGATAAAATATTGGGGTTCTTCACCAAAGATTTCGATGGCTTTGTCCAGAAAAACACGGGCGTTGGCAGTGGACTTTTCGATTCCTTTTTTATCTGCTTTGGTAAAAACAAGTACAAAAGGAATCCCGTTTTCGCCACACCAAGTGATGAATTCCAGATCTATTTTCTGCGGTTCAAGCCTACTGTCTATGAGGACAAAGATCGCCGCAAGGTTTTCCCTTTTAGTCAGGTAATTCCGGATCATCTTCTCCCAGGTCGCTTTCATGGCTTTGCTCGCTACGGCAAATCCATATCCCGGCAAATCAACAATATACCATTTGTCGTCTATATGGAAGTGGTTGATCAGCTGGGTTTTTCCGGGTTTTTGGGAGGTTTTCGCCAAGCCTTTGTGGTTGGTGAGCATGTTGATCAAAGAGCTCTTGCCAACATTTGATCGTCCGATAAAGGCAAACTCAGGTTTATCCGGCGGTGGGCATTTGGTGTAGTCAGAGTTGCTGGTAAGAAAGACCGCTTTTTTGATCATGGCGAAATTGTTTGCCACAAAGGTAAGCCATTTGGGTTAAAAATAGTCAAGACACCCCCTCAACAGCGAAGATTGGGGAGATTTTCAAATTCCAAAAGGAGATATATAAATACACTTCTAATCTAGAATCAAATCCAAAGGAGAAATTGAAAAGGCATTAATTTCCAACAATTTTCGATTGCTCGGGTTTCCTTAGTAATATTGCAGCACATTTTGAAACACGTACATGTCAGTAGTTCCATATAAAGACAAGCAGGAAGGCAAAAAAGAACAGGTTGCCGAAATGTTCAACAACATCAGCAAAAAATATGATTTTTTGAATCACCTGCTGAGCTTGGGTATAGATATCACCTGGAGAAAAAAAGCCATTAAATTATTGCAGAAGGACCAACCAAAACTGATTTTGGACATTGCCACCGGCACGGGAGACTTTGCCATTGAGGCCTTGGCGCTTAACCCTGATAAAGTGATCGGTGTGGACATTTCTGCCGGGATGCTGGAGGAAGGCAAGAAGAAAATGAAGAAAAGAAAGCTCGATCATATCATCGACCTGCAGATGGGAGATTCGGAGAAGTTGCTTTTTGAAGATAATAAGTTTGATGCTGTCATCGTTTCATTTGGAGTCAGGAACTTTGAAAACCTGGAAAAAGGGCTTTCTGATATGTACAGGGTTTTGAAGCCGGGAGGCAAAACAGTGATCGTAGAATTTTCGAAACCCAAAAAATTTCCCATGAAGCAAGGATATAACTTTTATTTCAAATATATTTTGCCTCAGATCGGTAAATTGGTGTCCAAAGACAATGCTGCTTACACCTATTTGCCGGAATCAGTCCAAGCCTTTCCTGACGGAGAGAATTTCCTTTCAGTATTGAAAAAAGTCGGATTTAAACAAACTCAATGCAAACCGCTCACTTTCGGAATCAGCTCAATTTATATCGGAGAAAAATAGCCGTCTCCATTTTTGGCGTACTTATTCTGATAGCGGAAGCCAGTGCTCAATCCCGGTTTAACGAAATCAGCAAAGCAGGTCAGGATGAAAACTTCATTTCTTACGGATTCTTTCTTGCGGGACATTCCAATACTTGGAGAATGAAATATTCCGAGGCCTTTCTCGACCCTACCAATACTGACCTGAAAAATATCCAAAGCATTGTTCCGGTATTTTCCGGGGGCTTTTCTTTGGGATTTTTGGTGACTTTCAGGCTTCATGACCAGCTCAATCTGCTATTTACTCCCAAAGTCGGGTTTTACGAGTTTAGGACTGATGTCAATTATTTCACCGCCGTGCCGGGAAATGGAAATGCAGGGAACGAATTTGTTTACCAAAGAGACACCTATATCAACGAGGCCACGATGGTGGAATTTCCCCTGATCTTCAAGTACAAAGCCCAGAGGTTTAACAATACAAGAATGTTTTTTACAGGAGGAGGATCGGCCATGTTCCGTACCAAAGACCAGGAAGAGGCAAACATTGAAGATTTTGTGACCACAGGAAAGGACTTTACGGTAGATGTGGGAATGGGCTTTGACCTGTATTTCAAATATTTCAAATTTTCCCCTGAGGTCCGTTTTTCCCATGGTTTGTTGGATGTCTACAAACCGGAAGAGTCCAATCCTGCATTCAGGGATGCCATTTCACAAATCAGAAGAAAATCCATTACCCTCTATCTGAATTTCCAATAATGGTAAAAAGTCAGATAGTCCATGGTCGATAGTCCATACCCATTACAATGGATTTTGCCCACTGAAATGCTGTATACTGAATACTGCCTTCTCACAACGCCTCTCACTTTTCACCAATTACGATTTACCCTCAAAACCTCTGACCACTGCGAACTGAAAAACTGAAAACTGTTTACTAAACCCTACCCAATCCTTTTTTTTCCTTTCATAGATTCCCTGTTTCATTCCATGTCAATAATTTTTAGATTCAGGCTATGGAAAGGAAAATTGCGTGTATTACCGGTGCTACTTCAGGAATAGGAAAAGCCACAGCCATTGCCTTGGCTGGACTTGGCTATGCCATCATCGCGACAGGTAGGCGCAAAGAACGTTTGGAACATCTTGCAAAAGAACTTCCGGCAGGAACTGATTTATTGACACTTTGCTTTGATGTCAGAGAAAAAGAAGCTGTCCAAAAGGCTTTGGGAAACCTTCCCAAAGAATGGCAGGATGTTGATATTTTGGTAAACAATGCCGGAAATGCCCATGGACTTGACCCAATCCAAAACGGAAACACTGACGATTGGGATGCCATGATGGACATCAATGTGAAAGGATTGTTGTACGTTTCGAAAGAAATCATGCCGGTTATGATTGCCAGAAAATCAGGAACAATCGTCAATATCGGATCCATCGCCGGAAAGGAAGTCTATCCCAACGGCAATGTCTACTGCGCTTCCAAGCATGCTGTGGATGCGATTACACAAGGCATGAGGATGGACCTGAATCCATTTGGGATCAGGGTGATCGGAGTACATCCGGGTTTGGTGGAAACAGAATTTTCCATGGTCAGATTCAAAGGAGATGCCGAGCGCTCCAAAAAAGTATACCAGGGATTTCAGCCGCTGACTCCTGAAGATATCGCAGAGACCATCGCTTTTGCTGTCAGCAGACCGGGACATGTGGTTTTGGCGGATATTGTGATGCTACCTACAGCCCAGGCTTCAGCCACTGTCATCACCAAAAAACTTTAACTACTTCTCCCTTGAAAAATCTATCCTACATAATCATCCTTCTAATCTTTCTCTCCTGCGAGTCCAAGATCAATGAACAGACTTCCAACGGGGTGGAAATCGATGATCTTGTAGCAATCGGAGACGAACAGTTTAAGATTAAATACCAAGTCAGCGAACTGGAACAGAAAATCATCGATGCGGGGTTGGTGGATGTGGAAGTAGTGATTCCGGGGATTTTTGTGGATTTAAAATATTCTACCACTGATAATTTCTTTGGCAAAGATGTATATGGAGACCTGACAAGGTGCTATGTGCAACCCGAAGTCGCGGAGATGCTCAAAAAAGCCCACGAAAAACTGAAAGAAGAATATCCTGACTTGACCTTTTTGGTATATGATGGAGTTCGTCCCCAAAGCGTACAGCAGATCCTTTGGGATGGGTTGGATAAACCTGACAGCGTCAAACCGCTGTATGTAGCCGATCCAAAAGTAGGAGGTTTGCACAATTTTGGTGTGGCTGTGGACCTGACATTGGCCAAGCAGGTTACCGGTGAAGCCTTGGACATGGGAACGCCTTTTGATTTCTTTGGCTATCCGGCCTATCCCGAAAAGGAGGCCCAGATGCTGTTGGAAGGAAATATCACCAAAGAACATATCCTCAACCGGGAAATCCTCAGGAAGGTCATGGCACATGGTGGATTCACCGGCATCGGCTCCGAATGGTGGCATTTCAATGCATTCTCCAGAAAAGAAGCAGGGGAAAAATTTGAGATGGTGAAGTAGGGATTGGAAGATTACAAAATTTTAAAATTGAAAGATTGGAAAATTTCACAAAGTCTCGCTTCTGGTTTCTCGGCTCTCGGCTCTAATCTCTCGCTTCTAAATACTTGATACTAACATCTTGATACTTGATACTAAAAATTAACATGAACCTAAAAACCTACCTATCCTCCCTACTGCTCGTCTGCATCATGATGCTGGGCTTGAGCTTGGAAACATTTGCGCAAAGCAATCCTCAATTCCGTGTGTTGGTTTTCAGCCGGACCAAAGGATTCCGCCACCAGTCTATTCCTGACGGGGTTGTCGCACTAAAAAAACTCGCCAGAGACCAGATATTTGATATTTACACTACCGAAGATGAAAACTTCATTACTGACAAAAACCTGGAGCGATTTGATGTCATCGTCATGATGAGCACCACCGGGACGATTTTCAATGACGAGCAAAAAGCCGTGATCCAGCGTTTTGTTCAAGCCGGAAATGGAATCGTCGGCATCCACAGCGCCACCGATACCGAATACGAATGGCCGTGGTACACCAAATTGATAGGGGCGCAGTTTATGAACCACCCGCATCAGCAGACTTTGAAACTGAATGTCGTCAACCGTGAGCATCCCGCAACCTATCACCTTCCTGAAAAGTGGGTTTGGTCCGACGAGATTTATGCTTTCAAAAATTTCAATCCTGATGTAAAAGTCCTGATCACGGCGGATGAAAGAACCTATGATCCCAAAAACGGTATGGGAGAATTTCACCCTATGTCCTGGACCAATGAATATGACGGCGGGAGGATATTCTACACCGCGATGGGCCATACCGATTGGGCATTTTTGGATGATGACTTCCTCAAGCATATCTATGGGGGAATCTGGTGGGCTGCCAAAGGATTTCCGATAGATTAAAACCCTGAATTATCTCCTTTCAAACGAAGCAGGTCTAACAAACCTGCTTTGTTTTTTTATTCTTCCCTAAAACAAAAAAACTGTTTTTTACCGGCTTGAATGGCGATCATAAACTTTAAAAATAAATATGTTTATCCGGATGAATGCACTTACCAAAATTAACTTTAAAGATGTTCTTAGGGCTTAAGGAAATCGATCTCTAATTTTTAAAGCTACTTTTTTTCTTGGCAAAAAAAGTAGCCAAAAAAGTCAAGACGGCAGAATCCTATCCGCACACAAGGCCAGTGCCGGCCCGGTCCGCCGTCATTCCTCCCCACCTCGAACAAATGAGGTTCAGTTTAAGATAGGAAATTTTGGAATTACCCGGGTACGTGCAACAATGCGGATACACATAAAAATTAAAGTCAAGATATGCTTAAAAATAATTGGTGCGGGGTTTTTGATGGGAAACCTGATCCATTTCAAATTACCGGATCAAGAAAATACCTTATTTTTTCATCCGTTGTTATCATACTTTTTCAAAGGAATTAGACAGCAAATATTGGTTTGTTTCTTGTAGCAAATTATTGCCCTTCCACATATTTCCGCCAGTTGTGTTCTTCTTTAAAACCCAGAACTTCGCGGATTTTACGGTTAGAAAATAAAGCCTCATGTTCGCCCAATTCACGGGTAAGGGGAACGCCTGGAAAAAACCTTTCTGCCAATTCTTTGCTGGGGATAATCGCTCCGTTATGGTCATTTCCGGCATTGAAAACCTGAAATCCCAAGTCATCTTTTTGCAGACACAGGTCCACAATCTGTCCCAAATCCCGCGCATCAATATAGCAAAAGGCATTTCTGCGTCGGACTTCGGGGTTTTTGAAATAGTGGGGAAAAAGTTCTGCGTATTCGTGGGGCTCAATCACATTTCCGATGCGAAGGGCATATATGTCAAACCCTGACCTGCGCTGAAAACTGCGTGCCGTATGTTCATTCACCACCTTTGACAAGCCATAGCTGTCCATGGGATCGACATCATAGTCTTCCTCTAAGGGCAGTGATTTGGGATCGGTCGGCCCATCCGAAAAACAGATTCCATAGGTCGTCTCCGAGGAAGCAATGATAATCTTCTTGATACCCAACTTGACAGCCGCTTCGATCACATTGTAGGTGCCGATGGTATTGACCCTGAAAGTCTCATTGTCAGGCTTGATCAAAATCCTGGGTACCGCAGCAAAATGCACGACTGCATCAAACTTTGGGATGCCATTCCCCGGTTCCAACTCATCCAACGCGGCATAGGAACTCATGGCATTGAACATCTGTCCGGAGTCAGTGATGTCCGCTGTCAGGTTATCCACCCCGGGATATTTCAAAGGCGTCAAGTCCACATTCATGACCCGATATCCTTGCTCGAGTAAGTAAGGGATGACATGCTTTCCAGCCTTTCCTGATCCACCGGTAAAGAATATTCGTTTTTTGGTCATGGGTTTTTTAGGTTTGATGGTCAATGATTGTTTTAACTGCAGTTTTTTTGGAGACTTGGAGGGTTTCTTGAAGGAAAGGTAACGGTTTGGCGCTTGGCAAAGAAGCGGATTTCGAAGTACTAAACTGTCTGCCAGCACTGAACTTGATACGAAGCACAAATTTTCATTTAACCACTGTCCCCGTTTTTTGCCAAACGCCTGTTATGGGGAGTGGTTCTATTTTTTGTCATAGGTCAAGTTTACAACTCCCGTTTCAAATCTTTCAACATTTGCTAAAGTCCAGGTTGTTTCTTTTGGAATTTCTGGAAACAAAGGAATACCTTCTCCAATTGTAGTTGGAATCAGCGTTAAAATCATTGTATCCAATAGGTCGTTGTCAAGGAATGATGCAATAAGTTGTCCACCGCCAATGAGCCAAATATCTTTTTCATTTTTTTTCTTCAAGTCATTTACAAAGTTTGCTAAGTTGGTCGCAACAATAAATGTGTCAGGCGTGGTTGATTTGAATTCTTTGTCAGTTGTCACCACGTAAGAGTTCATGCCTAGGTATGGCCAATCCACTCCAAAACCTAAAATTTCATTATATGTATTCTTCCCCATAATCGTTGTTCCTATACTTTTCAAAAAGTCAGCATATCCGTGGTCAATTTGGTTCGGATTTGCAAGTGCAAAAAGCCAATCTAAACCCCCGTCTTTCCTTGCAATTTTACCGTCAAGTGTTGTCGCTATGTAAAGGGTTATCTTGCTCATTTTTTGTTTTATAAATTTCTATTCCTTTCAAACTGTCTGTCTTTTCATTATTGCCCTTACCGTGTCAGCTGCAGGCAATCTATCTGTTTTCATCAATCCATTTATATGCTCTCGAAAGAATTTCGGTGTTATCTGACTCATAAATGTAAGGTTGAACAGGTTTACCATTTCCTTTCATATTTCTATTTTTAAAAACAGAGGAAGTAACACAAATCATAGTACTGTCAGGCATAAAGAAACCAGCAATACCAGTTGGAACGCCATTGGTAGGTGTGCCTAGTAGTATTGTGTTGGGGTTGTCTAAAAAACAAAGTGTTAGTAGCTCACCAGCACTGCCTGTCTCATTTCCAATCAGAACAACAATAGAGGGCTTTTCATTAAAAATAACTACAGAATCAATTAGCTCTATTTGCTTTGTCAGAATACTTTTCTGATTTAGTTTAGCATACGAATATTCATTCTCTATTTTCCCGTCTCTATTAACTTCATAAGCCAAAATCCCTTCCCCTAACAATGGTCCAAGTCCAGCTATCATTGGATATTCCCAACCGCCTGTGTTATTTCTCAAGTCAACTATCCAGCCAATTGGTTTTTTATTATGCAAATGCAATAATAAGCGCTGTAAGCTATCCGCATAATTATCTGAAGATGTTGAATCAACTCCTTTAAAACCATCAAGAGTCAGCAGTGCGTATTTCCCATCAATCATTTCCCCTTGAAATGGGTATTTGTGAGGTTGAGCTTTCCCAGTTTCCAAATTTTTATATTGGTCTTTAGTCAGGATGTAACTGTGGATATCAACTTCATCAATGGCATAATTCAATAGTTCAATCACCACCTCTCTTTTAGTAGAGTCATTAATTTGCGTCAGAATGTTGCTTTTTAATGAGTCAAAATTGTAAGTGTTTTTATGAATAGAGTAAAACTCAATACTATCTAAAGCAATTTCAACATATTCTGCATTCGAAATATCTCTTTGTTTGTTAGGTCTACAAGCAAACATTAAGGTTAATAAACTTGTCAAAAAGATAATGTTCTTCATTTTCAAAATGTTGCTACAGAGGTTCTCTTATGCTTACAGCTTACGGTTTTCTTCACGCAATCATTGCGCTATGTATGCTATATGGAACACAAAGCGCAACTGTTGCGGATATATTTCAATTACCTAAAATAAAACTAACATCCTAAATATCCAATTTCGGGTTTTAGCTTTTATAGTGACTGATCTGACTTTCCTTTATCCCAAAATATACCATCCTCCCACCTCTCATTAAGGATACTCCGTGTCTGAGGTATAGATACTCCGTGTTCTAGCGACAGATACTCCGCCTCTAAGCTATTCCATACCTATATTCGGGATATCATATAGGGATGCCTTTGGCACAGGATCCTTATTGGCTTTGTATCGCCTCTCGGCTCTCGCTTCTTGTTTCCATACCTTACCCCAAAATCTCCCCCACATTCCCTTTGATATTCTCGGCGATCTTGGACATTGGCAGGTCGTTGCTGTCTATACCAAATGGGTCTTCAATTTCCTCAGCGATGAGCTCGAGACTTGCCAAGACATAGAACATGAAAGTGGTCACCGGAATGGTGAAGTATCCCATCGACAGCGCCAAGCCAAAGGGCAGCGTCGCCACATAGATAAAGATAAATTTCTTGATAAAAGCGCTGTAGCTAAATGGAATCGGGGTATTCTTGATCCGCTCACAGGCACCGCAGATGTCGGTAAAGGAACTGATTTCTCCATTGAGGACAATAAGTTGGTCCCCGCTGATCACTTTATTCCTATATAAGTTGTGGATTTTGAAAATCATGCTTTCGGCCACTTTATTGGGTACATGTACTTTGTGACCAAAGTCGGGCAGCTCGGGATGGGGATTTTCATCAAGTTGGAGCATGGTACTGTCTTTTTGGAGATGCCTGCGAAGTGCCAAAGCATACAGCGGAATCACTTGCTTAAAAAATGTCCTGGAGCCATGGTCTTCTACCGGCAAAAAAACCTGGAGTTTGATGGCGAGATTCCGGCTGTTGTTCACGAGACTTCCCCAAAGTTTCCGTCCTTCCCACCACCTGTCGTACGCTGTGTTGGTCCTGAAGACTAGCAGCATCGATATCGCAAAACCCAAAAGGGTATGCATAATGGTGATGTTTCGGGCATCGCTGTTTTCGGACAACTTCAGGTAATTGACCTCTAAGTAAAAGATCCCCCAAGAGTACAAGGCGATAAAAATCAAAGTCGGGATAAGCGGCCGTAAAGTGTCGGCTTTGGGTATCTTGAAAATGGCAAGCAGCCAGTCTTTGGAATTGTAGTAAAACATGTTGCAGAGAAAAAAGGAATCCTGCGAATATAATGGAAAAGGTACAGAAAGGATGAAGGTTGAGGGATGAAGGTTGAGGGATGAAGGTTGAGGGATGAAGGTTGAGGGATGAAGGTTGAGTTAAAAAGTGAAAGGTGAATGGTGAGAGATGGGGAAGTTGGAAGTTTGAAATCGGAGATCATTAGGAGATCAAGTAGCTGACTTTCCAGAAACTGGGGCTTTGCGGCTTTGCGAGATAAAAAGTATTTTTCCTTTGCGCTTTAGCGGCTTTGCGAGATATTAATAAAGCTTCTGAAAAAGCAGGGTAGCAAAAACAAAAAAGCCCCCATTGCTGGAGGCCTTCTTTGCGTTTTAGCGACCTTTGCGTGAGATTAAAAGTATTTTTCCTTTGCGCATTAGCGTCTTTGCGTGGGATAATAAGTTAATCTGCTTCTGCAGAAGCGGAATAGCAACAAAAAAGCCCCCATTTCTGGAGGCTTTCTTTGCGTCATTGCGTCTTTGCGTGAGATTATACCTCCGTGACTTAGTGCCTTTGTGGGCCTCTAAATTTTTAAGAAAAAGGATATTTCCCCTTCTCAATCATATAATCCGCAACCTGCCTTCTCAACTCTTTGGTATTGACGAGGTCGGCTTTGGTATACCGCTTCAATCCCATCAACATCACTTTCTGCTCGTCACCTTTGGTAAATGCCGCAATAGCTTCTTTGGCTGCTGTCTGGATTTTTTCCACAGCCTCAAAAAGATATACCTGCGTCATCGCAATCTGCGGCTGACAGGCTTCTTCACCTCTCATGCCCACGAGTTTTTCTGTTCTCAGGATGACAGACTCCGCAGCATAGATTTCAATCATCAGGTCAGCAAGGTTCATCATGACTTCCTGCTCGGACTCCATTTTGTCTGCCAAAGCCATGGCTGCTTTTCCGCCGACCATCAGAAATACTTTTTTGAGTTTCTTGATGGTTTCTTTTTCTGCAGCAAAAAGCTCTGAAGTATCTACCGTCTCGAAGCTCGGCACAGAAGTCAATTCCGCCGAAACAGCCATTGCCGGTTCGAAGAGGTTGATTTCACCTTTCATCGCCCTCTTGAGCAACATGCCCACCATCAGCATTCGGTTGATTTCGTTGGTTCCTTCGTAAATCCTGGAGATACGGGCATCCCTATAAGCACGCTCCATCGGTGCATCTGCGGAATATCCCATGCCACCATAGACCTGCACACCCTGATCGACAACATAGTCGAGTACTTCCGAACCGTGAACTTTCGCTATTGCCGCTTCAATGGCAAATTCCTCCAAGGCTTTCAATTTAGCCTGTGCATCCGGCATGCCTTCGGCAGCAAGGGCATCCATCCTGTCTTCAATATCCTGACCGGCACGGTAGCAAAGTGACTCGCAGGCATAAGTTCTGACGGCCATTTCTGCCAATTTTTGCTTGATAGCACCAAAGGAATTGATCGAAACTCCAAACTGCTTGCGCTCTCCGGCATACTTCACCGACATCGAAGCCACAGATCTACAGCCACCCAAAACGCCTGCACCGAGTTTGATCCTTCCAATATTAAGGATGTTCACTGCGATTTTGAAACCGTTCTGTCTGTCGGAAAGCATGTTTTCCACAGGTACTTTGCAGTCGTTGAAGAATACCTGACGGGTGGAAGAACCTTTGATACCCATCTTCTTCTCTTCTTCATTCATGGTAATGCCACCAAATCCTTTTTCCACAATAAATGCGGTTAGGTTTTTATCGTTTTCGATTTTGGCAAAGACGATGAACAGGTCTGCAAATCCCGCATTGGAGATCCACATTTTTTGTCCGTTGATGAGGTAGTGTTTGCCATCTTCGGTCAAAGTAGCTTTGGTCTTTCCGCTGTTGGCATCCGAACCGGCATCCGGCTCTGTGAGACAATAGCAAGCTGCCCATTCACCAGTGGCCAACTTGGGTAGGTATTTGGATTTTTGATCCTCAGTACCATAATACAAAATCGGAAGTGTACCGATGCCTGTATGTGCGCCGTAAGTGGTGGAAAAAGATCCAGCTCCACCGATGATGTCAGCGATGAGCATAGAAGAGTTAAAACTCATGCCCATGCCGCCAAATTCCTCGGGGACAGCGATCCCCAAGAGACCGAGGTCTCCGGCTTTTTTGAAGATGGAGGGAACGAGTTCAGGATGCTTCATGCTGTCGATTTCCTCACTGCGTGGATGGATTTCGGTATCGATAAAATCCTGACAGGCCTGAGCCATCATTTTTTGTTCTTCAGTAAATTCTTCAAAAATGAAGATGTCCTTCGCTTCGGTTTCCTTGACAAGGAATTCACCGCCGTTGATTGAGGTTTTTGTTATTGTGCTCATAATTGTAGACATAAGACACAAGACGCTAGACATAAGATAAACTAGACTACCGCTTATGTTTGGTTATTTATTTTTCAAATTTTATGATGAGTGAATAAAGCATTTTTTGAATTTCTGTCACTTCTAAAGAGATTTCTTCTAATTGGTCTGCGCCAATATATTCCAATTCGAAACCTATGTAGAGTTGGGTTTCCAATTCGCAAATAGAACCATGGGATATTCCGAGAAAATTGACAAACTCACCGTTTGTTCTTCTTCCTGCTCCTTCAGCAATATTGGATGGAACTGATACAGCGCATCTTCTGATCTGTGATGTCAATCCAAACCTTTCATCAGAAGGAAATTTTTGAGACAATTTATAGACTTTGACAGCTAGATTGATTGATCTTTTCCAGACATTCAATTCTTTATAATTATGCATATCGTTAAGATTTAAGTTTTTAAAATCTTGTGTCTTGAGTCTTATGTCTTTTGTCTTTCTTACACTTGACTTCAAACATTACCGCAATAACTCAAACACCCCCGCAACTCCCTGACCGCCGCCGACGCAGGCTGTGACAAGCCCGTACTTTTTGTTTTGTCTGCGGAGTTCGTGAAAAAGCTGCACGGAAAGTTTGGCTCCGGTACATCCTAGCGGGTGGCCGAGTGCGACTGCACCTCCATTGACATTGACTTTGCTGATGTCCATATCAAGCGATTTGATCACTGCCAAACCCTGTGCAGCAAAAGCCTCATTCAATTCGATCAGGTCAATTTTATCCAGGGTCAATCCGGCTTGTTTCAGGGCTTTTGGCACAGCTTCTTTTGGACCGATGCCCATGATCCTAGGATCCACGCCTGCTACAGCGTAAGACATCATCCTTGCGATCGGTTCTAGGTTAAGTTCCTTAACCATACGCTCAGACATCACGACCACGAATGCGGCCCCGTCAGAGGTTTGGGAGGAATTTCCTGCTGTCACCTGTCCGTTCATTTTGAAGGCCGGCTTGAGGTTAGCAAGGACTTCAGAAGTCGTTCCTGCCCTTGGCCCTTCGTCTGTGTCAACGATGGTTTTTCTGATTTTCCTTTTCCCTTTTTCATCGAGATAAGTTTCTTCCACTTCTACCGGGACGATCTGCTCTTTGAATTTGCCGGCGGCGATGGCTGCCAAAGCTTTGGTATGGGAATTTGCAGAAAATTCATCTGCCTGTTCACGGGTGATTTCATAATCCTTGGCGAGTTCTTCAGCTGTCAAACCCATGCTCAGGTAATATTCCGGAGTCTGGGAGGCGATTTTCCAGTTGAGGACAGTCTTATATCCCATCATCGGGAGCATGGACATGGACTCTGTGCCACCTGCAATAATGCAATCGGCCATTCCTGCTTTGATTTTTCCTACTGCAAGCGCGATGGCCTCCAATCCCGAACCGCAGTATCTGTTGATGATAAAACCCGGGTTGTCGATACCGAGTGCCAAAAGGGAAATCATCCTTCCCATCTGCATGCCCTGTTCGGCTTCCGGGATGGCATTGCCCACAATCAGGTCATCGACCATTTTGTTTTCCAATCCGGGCGTGTTGGCCACAAGGTGCTTGATGACATCTGAGGCCAAATCGTCAGGCCGGTAGAATCTGAAGCCGCCTTTTTTGGCTTTTCCTACCGCCGATCTGTATCCGTTTACTATATATGCTTCCATGTTTCTTTCTAGATTGAGGTTTATTATTAATTTGATGTTTGTTCAGGTATTTAAGTTAAGATGCGAGAACCGAGATGCGAGAGATTAGACTCCGGGCAAATGATGATTGGAGGTCTTTAATAAGGATTTGATTCTACTGTAGATTTGAAACCAATAATCATTTTTTGAATCTCATCGATATCGGAATCTAAATCTTTGAAAGCATCATTATTTAAAATCCCAACTCTGTTGGCGATAATCGCTTGCGTCTCCAGTTCGAAACTTTCACCAAGGCTAATATCTAAAGAATTTGAAAAGGACTTAGAGGTGTTTTTTGCTGTACCCTCTGCAATATTTGAAGGGACAGAAACACTCGATCTTCTCATTTGTGAAGTGATTCCGAACTTTTCTTCAGAAGGAAATGATTGGCTTATTTCATAAACCTTAACTGCCAAATCCACTGATTTTTGCCAAACTTTCAGATTTTTAAAATTGTGCTTCAACTTCATCTTTTCTTAAATTAGGTTTTTGATTTTTATCTCGCCTCTCGTTTCTCGCTTCTCGTCTCTCAGTTTCTCAGCGGTTTACCTTTAAACAAGATGCTGTGTATCCTTTCCAGGGTTTTTTTCTCCCCTGTCAAGCTCAAGAATGCTTCGCGCTCAAGATCGAGTAAGTACTGTTCGCTGACTTCGGTCGCGGATGACAGATCGCCTCCTGACATGACCCAACCCAATTTCCTTGCGATTTTGGCATCATGTTGGGAAATGTAATTGCCGTAGACCATACCGGTGATACCCGCTTCGAAAAGTGCCAGGGAGGTTTTTCCCAGGACCTTGATATTGGTTTGCTGCACAGGTTGGATGTATCCGGCTTCATATAAAGCCAAAACTTTAGCCTTGGCATCGGCGAGCTGACGCTTGCGGTTGATGGTGATCGCATCCTTCACCTGCAGGTATCCCAATCCTCTTGCCTCAGCAGCCGAAGTGGATACTTTGGCAGTGGCGATATTCATGAAATATTCCTGTAGCCTGTTGAGCTCCACATCACCTGCTTTGGATTCATTGGAAAAACGCAAAGTCATCTCTTTGGTACCTCCGCCCGCAGGAATCAATCCCACTCCAAATTCCACCAAACCCATATACAATTCTGCATGGGCTTGTACGGCATCTGCATGAAGCGAAAGTTCACAACCTCCTCCAAGGGCCATATTATGGGGTGCAACAACTACCGGAACGGAAGAATACCGTGCACGCATCATGGTGTTTTGAAATCCGGCAATCATCAAGTTGATTTCGTCAAACTCCTGATCTCCGGCAAACATGAACAACATGGCAAGGTTAGCTCCTGCGGAGAAGTTACCTCCTTCATTTCCGATGACAAGGCCTTTATATGATTTTTCGGCCATATTGATTGCGGTATTGATTCCCTCGATCACTTCCTGACCGATAGAGTTCATCTTGGTATGAAATTCCAAACCGATGACATCATCCCCCAAATCATAGACGGTCGTACCGGCATTGCCCCAAAGTTTTTTGTTGGCTGCCTTGAGTGTGTCAAGGATGATAAAATCTTCCACGCCAGGTATTGGCAAATAGGATTTAGAAGGAATGTCGTAGTATCTACGCTGTCCGCCTTCCACTTTATAGAAAGATGCATGTCCTGCAGCAAGCATTTCATGAACCCAAGCAGCGGCTTTTTCTCCTGCAGCTTCCATCTTCTCTACCGTATCTTTGACGCCAAGGATGTCCCATGTCTCGAAAGGACCCAATTCCCAACCAAATCCTGCTGAAACAGCTTGGTCAATTCTGTATAGTTCGTCGGAGATTTCAGGGATCCGGTGGGAGCAATATTTGAAGAGATCATAAAAAGATGCCCTATAAAATTCACCCGCCCGGTCATCGAAGTTCACCAAGAATTTGATTCTCTTCTTCAGGTCATCGATTTCCTTTGAAGCCTCCAAGGCTTTGAATTTTGGTTTTTCAGTGTCTTTGTATTCAAAAGTCTTCAGATCAAGTTCTTTCAGTTCTTTGGTCCCGTCCTTGTGGCGGATCATTTTGAAATATCCCTGACCGGTTTTGTCTCCCAACCATTTGTTGTCATAAAGTACTTTGACAATATTTGGGAGAAGAAATTTGTCTCTTGATTCATCGTGGGTCAATGTCTTGTAAAGGTTATTGGAGACATTGACAGTGGTATCCAAACCGACCACATCCATGGTCCTGAAGGTCGCTGATTTTGCCCGACCGATGATTGGTCCTGTAAGTTTGTCTACCTCAGATACACTAAGACCCATTTTCTCAATAGCATGCATCCCTGAAATGATGGCATAAACCCCGATCCTGTTGGCGATGAATGCGGGAGTGTCTTTACAAAAAACAGTTTCTTTGCCTAAAAACCTATCCCCAAAATCCATGAGGAAGTCGATGACTTCGGGATTTGTCTTTGGACCGGGAATAATTTCGAGTAACCTGAGGTATCTTGGTGGGTTGAAAAAGTGGGTTCCGGCAAAGTTGACCTGAAAGTCTTCTGACCTGCCTTCACTCATCAAGTGCATCGGAATACCCGAAGTATTGGAAGTGATCAAAGTTCCAGGTTTCCTGTGTTTCTCTACTTTCTCAAAAAGTGATTGCTTGATGTCCAACCTTTCGACGACGACTTCCATTACCCAATCGTAATCTTTGATTTTTGGCAAATCATCATCAAAATTTCCTGTGGTAATCCTCGCGATCGAAGTAGCGTCATACAATGATGCAGGCTTTGCCTTTAAGGTATTGTCAAGCGCTGTATTCACAATCCGGTTCCTGACGGATTTATCACTAACGGTCAGGCCCTTTTTCTTTTCATCCTCATTAGGCTCGTTGGGGACAATATCAAGAAGCAAAACCTGCACGCCAATATTGGCAAAATGGCAGGCAATCCTTGACCCCATCACTCCTGAACCTAAAATGGCTACTTTCTTAATGGTTCTTTTCATAAAATGTGTTGGTTTTAAATTTCATACAACTGACTGTTGTACTCATTGGGGTTTATAGTTTCTGTTTGTAAATTATCTATCACATGGTTGATCTTTTGGAAAACGGCAAAAAAGGTCTCCAATTCTTCGCTACTGACCACTTCTCTTACCTGCTCGTTGAATTCCATGATCGTCTGTACGGAGATTTCCTTTTTCCTCTTTCCTTCCGGGGTCAGAAAAATCCTCACCGATCTCTTGTCAATGGGATCGGGTTTTTTGTAAATCAGCCCTTTCTCTTCCATACTCTTTAGCATGCGGGTAAGGCTTCGGGCCTCCAACCCCATTAGCGGGGCGATTTTGGTAGCAGGTGTTCCTTCCTTTGAGTTGATATTGATCAATACAAATCCGATGGCGGTCGTGAAATCTTCCTGAGCTGCTTTTTGATTGTACATCCTGGAAATCGCATGCCAGGCACTCTTGATATGATAGTCAACTGTCTCTTCGCGCTTCATAGGTGTATTTTAGTACGCCTAATGTAATAAAAATATTGTATGCATGCATACTAAATTGAAAAAAAGTTATGCATGCATAAGAAATTAAGTTTAGGGTTTGGGTAAATAAAAAAAACTATATTCTGAATATTTACAGAATATAGTTTTTAATTATGGTTTGGACGGTAAAATTGAGATTATCCCAAAATAAGATTCTTATTTGAATTTATTGTTAAGCGTATAGGGATTCGATTTCTTTGGCAAATTTTTGGTGGATAATTTTCCTTTTCAGTTTCATTGTCGGAGTTAATTCACCTGATTCCACTGTCCACTGTTGGGTCAGAATCTTGAATCTTTTGACCTGCTCCCATTTGCCAAAGTACTTGTTGAGATTATCAATTTCCTTTTGGAACTTATCAAGTATCTCGGGCTTTTGGAGCATTTCGGCATCTGTGGTATAAGGAATGTCTTTATGTCGGCACCAATCCTGTAACCCCATGATACTTGGTACGATCAAAGCCGCCGGGTAATTTTTATTTTCTCCAACTACCAAAACCTGTTCGATCAAAGAAGATTCTTTGAACTTGTTTTCCATAGGCTGTGGTGCTATGTATTTGCCACCAGAAGTCTTGAACATCTCTTTTTTACGGTCAGTAATTTTGAGATAATGACCTTCATGAAGCTCTCCAATATCTCCTGTGTGGAACCATCCGTCAGGTTCCAATACCTCAGCTGTCAAGTCAGGCTGTTTATAATAGCCTTGCATCACATTGGGGCCTTTTACCAAAATTTCTCCATCAGCAGCAATTTTGACTTCAACGTCCCGGACTATCTTCCCTACCATGCCAATCCGAATATCCTGAAGGTTACAAATTGAAGCAGAAACGACCGGGGAAGTTTCGGTAAGTCCATATCCTTCGTTGACAGGAATACCGGCACTCCAAAACACCCTTGCCAATCTTGGTTGCAGGGCAGATGCACCGGAATTGATTTGCATCACATTGCCTCCCAAAGCTTCACGCCATTTACTGAATATGATCTTATTCGCAAGTTTTAATTGGAAATTATACCATGAACCTTGGTTTTTATTAGGTTCATATTTTAGCCCAAGATTCAAAGCCCAAAAGAAAAGAGATTTCTTTACGCCTGTAAGTTCATAACCTTTGGAAACGATTTTGTCATAGACTTTTTCCAGAAGCCTTGGAACAGTGTTGAAAATATGCGGCTGTACTTCTTTGAGGTTTTCACCGATTGCTTCCATGCTTTCTGCATAGTAAATGGATACTCCCATAAACATAAAGCAAAATGAACCTGTGCGTTCATAAATATGGCAAAGCGGGAGAAAGCTTAATGCTTTGGCTTCTCCTCTGGGGATAATCATCCGATCTTCAATGGCATAAAGGTTACTGATGACATTGGAGTGTGTCAGCATGACTCCTTTTGGTCTTCCGGTTGTGCCGGATGTATAAATAATTGTAAAAAGGTCGCTATACTTCACTGCTTCCTTCATGGCATCAAGATCCGCCAGGTTTCCACCTTCGCCTCTTGCCATAAAATCTTCCCAATTTTCGCAACCCTTAATTTTATCAAAAGACACAATTTGGATATCCATATCTTTGGATCCTTCGACTGCTTTTTCAAAGATTTCCTGACTGCCTACAAAAACCTTCTTGACATCCGCATGATGAAAAATGTAATTGTAATCATCAGCAGATATGGTCGGGTACATGGGAACAGAAACAGCACCGATTTGCTGTAATGCTAGATCGATAAAATTCCACTCTGGTCTATTGTCAGAAATAATGGCGACTTTGTCGTCTTTCGCAATTCCAGTCTTCAGAAACGCCAGACTGAGGTTATCTACAATTTTTTTTAAATCCCTGCTTGAATAAGTTTTCCAAGAACCATTGACTTTTTGCGCTAAGGCAACCGGCTTGTCATATGTTGCAATTTGGAAATTGATCAGGTCGAAGAGTCTGTTGATTTGCATGATTATATTGGGTTAGGAAGGTTGTTGAAATTAGATAAAACCTTTCAGTAAACCAAAAAACAGATGTTTATCTATTTTCCACAGCTTTATATATTTAATATATTATTTAATTAAATAAAACTACTGTTGTTATTAAGGTGTGGATTTGTGGATAATCTTTCTGCTTTAAGTAATCAACATATTGAATTCTAGTTGTCATATTGTTCTCCACTTTTAATCCACACAGATTTATTTATTAAATGCTTGGATTTCAGTGATATTTTTTAAAAAGTATGTTTAATGTGGGAAAATGAAAAAACATAAATGTGGGTTGGTTGCTGTGTTCGTATTTGTGAATAACTGTGGATGGTTCAGTACTTATCCTTTTACTTCTTTTTATTTCTGGCTGAAGGTATCTTGCCTATGGATAAGTGTAATGTTATACTCATGTTATGAGAAGTTATGCACAGATAATAATCCTGTTATCTACATTTATTGAGGCAATTTTTCTTGTTTTTTCGTTGGTGTAGGCTGTTTATTTGCTTCTATCGTGACTTCTAAAGACCAACCTCCGCGTATTATAGTGTCTCTAGGGTTTTCATTTTCACTGTTTTCTAGGTAATATATTGGTTCGGCTTGTCTGTTTTGGACCATATTAGAAGTGTCCCATGACCCGTTTTGATTGATGTCTAAGATTGCTCTTATGGTATAGGTACCTGGTTCTATGTTTTGAAAAACCGCAGTATTTGATTTGGTAAGGTATTGTTCAGCGATGATTTCCTCTTTTTTGTCTTGGATCTGGACTATAATCGGAAGAATGTCTGTGTTGACTATAACTTTTATTTCTTCTGCTAATGTTTCTTTATCCAGTCTTTTGAATGAAGTTTCAATTTTCTTTTCGTTGTATTCGCCTTCAATGTCTTTAAATGTAGAATCCATCGCCTGAAAATTATATATTTCCTTCTTCAGGGAATCCGGTACCGTTATGTTTAAGCTCAATAAAGTTCTGTCTGCACTGTCTTTGAATGAGAGCATTTCCGGTTTTATAAAAATGAATGATGCACTATCATATTCGATAAACAATGAATCGTAATTAACTTCAGACAAAGGTTTGTTGAATTTGATCTCTGCCTGAATAGTGGAAATAAAGTTTTTTCGACCGTTCAGTGTTGGTTCAAGTTTCTCATTTTTTCTTTCTGAGTTTTCAAATTTGCTATATATTAAAGTATCTAATTTGAATCCTACAGAGTCTGTTAAGGCTATTTTTACGGGGATGCTGTCATTTCTTAAGGTAGTGTGGTATAGTCTGATGGTCTTTTCATTTTGTCTGTAAAAAAGGGTCTTATTCAAGTCCTCGTGTTCTACCTTTACTTTTACAGGAAATTTACTGATGACGATGTCATAGCTTGTGCCTGATACTCCTGTTCTGTTTATCTTGAATTCTGAAAGATCGGCTTTAGAAAGGAAAAATTGAGCATCTGTGATGTTTCCGGAGATTTCGATGGAATCAGATAAAAAACCATATGCCTCCTGTTTTTCTTCTGCTTTGAGCGAATTGTTTTGGTCATGCCAGGCGTAAGCTTTGTAAGTACCTGCTTTGATGTTGTTGAGCTTGAAGTTCCCTGTTGAATCTGTTTGACCGATGTAATAGGGTGATCCGGTCAAGACATCTGTTGTGTCTTCTGTGGTATATAATCCCACGAGAACATCTGTTATATTTTTATCCCGTTGTGGTAGTATAAAAGAAACTTTTCCTGAAACTGTCAAACTATCTATTTTTGGGCCTGTTGAAAACACCAGTTGGAGGTTTTCAGGTATATTGTTTTCAGTGATGTCCTTGATTGATTTTTGGAAGTTGAAGACATAGGTTGTGCTGTCCTCCAGGTCTTGGTTTAGTTTGATGGTAACCCGGTTTTTGTTTGTAGTTACCTCCATTTCATCTTTATTGATCCTTGGAGTAATGATAATTTGTTTGTTGGGTGTTTCGGTTTTGATGTATTCATCAAACTCCAACTCAATTGTTGTAGGCTTTACATTAAGTGATTCATTGGAAGGATTAATGGATAATAGTTTTGGTGGTTCTTCATCTTTTGGTCCACCTAACGGCGAGCTTTGTTTTGCACACGATATAAGTAGGATAATTATAATGAGTCCAAATATTTGATTAATATATTTCATTTCTTCTTTAAAATAAACAATATACTTGAATAGTTATTATGGTTTTTCTTTGCCCATGTATTTGATTTATAGCCATTTATGAAAGCCCGTATCATTTTTATAATTCTATTTGATTTTGGATTTAAATAATTTTCGGACAAAAGAGAGACATAATAGCTGTCATATTTCATTGGTTGGATTCCGATAATTTTGAGATCAAATTCTTCAGCAAATGACTGTATAGTTTCTTGGTTGAAGTGATAAAGATGCCTCGGGACATCAAATGCTGCCCAATGTGTCCCATAGATTTTTGCATCATAAGAGTTGTTGTTGGGAACAGCAATGAATATTGTTCCATTATCCTGTAAAAGTTCAACAATTTTTTTGCCTGTTTTCCTCAGATTGTGGACGTGTTCCAGGACATGATATAGACTTATTGCATCAAATTTTTTATTCTTTTTGAAGTCACCAATGTTTTCTGATATTTTCAATTTTTTTGTTGAAGCGATTTTCCTTGCGGTCTCATTTGGTTCGATTCCATATGTTTTCCAACCGTTTTGTTTGGCTGCTGAAAGAAAATATCCTGTACCACATCCAATATCAAGCAATGATCCCTTTTTTTCTGTGTATTGGTTCAACCAAGAAACCTTTGATTTTATAGTCAGATTTCTAACCCATTTGTATAGGATATTGATAATGTTTGTGGACTTATTTTGATGGGAAATGTAATCTTCCGATTGGTAGTACTTTCCGATGTGTTTATCATCCGGCCTTGGATTGGTAAAGATCAGATTGCATGAAGTGCATTTGCACAAAAGGAATTTTTCTTGGCTTACTGAGAAGTCTGTAACTTCTTGGTGATTAAGAAAAAGCCCGCTGTTACATAGCGGGCATTTGTTTAATCTTTCTTGTGACATTATCTTCCCAAATAAACGGTGAGGATGGATAAATCTGCAGGGGTGACTCCACTTATTCGGGAGGCTTGACCCATAGTTTCAGGCTTTATCTTGTTTAGTTTCTGCTTTCCTTCTGCAGAAAGTGCAGTAATGGCCAAATAATCAAAATGCACAGGAATCCTGTAATTTTCCATGTTATTCATTTTTTCAACCATCTGTTGTTCTTTGTCAATATAGCTGTCGTATTTGATTTGGATTTCTGCTTGTTCGAGGACCACTTTGCTATATTTGGACAGGTATAGTTTGATATCAGCGTCCAGATTCATTACCTCAGCCAAGCCAATCTGTGGTCTTTTCAAAAGTTTTTCTACTGTTATCTTTTCTTTGATGGTAGCGGTGTCAAAGCCTTCAAGGCCTTCGTTTACCAAGTCTGGAGACAATTTCTTCTGTTTTAAATCATTGATCAATTTTGCTGTATCAGATTTCTTGTCCAACATCTTTTCCAGTCTTCTGTCATCAGCTAATCCCATTTCATGACCCATTTGTGTAAGTCTAAGGTCAGCGTTGTCTTGTCTTAGCAATAGCCTAAATTCCGCCCTTGATGTGAACATCCTGTATGGTTCTTCGGTCCCTTTGTTGATCAAATCATCTATCAAAACGCCAATATAGGCGTCGGATCTTTTTAAGAGAAACGGATCTTGTTCCTGAACTTTTCTTGAAGCATTAATTCCCGCCATTAAACCTTGGGATGCTGCTTCTTCATAACCTGTAGTCCCGTTGATTTGTCCGGCAAAGAATAGGTTTTCAATCAAATGAGTTTCTAAACTTAATTTTAATTGTGTAGGTGGAAAGAAATCGTATTCTATGGCATAACCAGGTCTAAACATTTTGGCGTTTTCGAAACCGGGTATTTTTCTCATCGCTTCATATTGGACATCCTCCGGTAGGGATGTAGAAAAGCCATTGATGTACATTTCGACTGTTTTCCAACCTTCCGGTTCTACGAAGATTTGGTGCCTGTCACGTTCAGAAAAGCGGTTGATTTTATCTTCTATGGAAGGACAATATCTAGGCCCCAATCCTTGAATTCTGCCATTGAACATGGGTGACCGGTCAAATCCTTTCTCTAAGGAGTTGTGCACTTCTTTATTTGTGTAGGTAATCCAACAGTTCCTTTGTTCTTTTAATGTTGTGGTTTCGTCGGAATAGGAGAATTTTTCAGGATTTTCATCTCCATGTTGGACTTCCATTTTGGTATAATCCAAAGACCTGCCATCCACCCTTGGTGGGGTACCGGTTTTCATTCTTCCGGCTTCGAAACCCAACTTGACAAGTTGTTCTGTGATTCCTTTTGCTGCAGATTCACCTGTTCTCCCGCCACCGAATTGTTTTTCCCCTATATGGATGATTCCGTTTAGAAATGTTCCGTTGGTGAGAACAACTGATTTTGATTGAATTTCTACACCTATTCCTGTTTTTACGCCAACAGCCCTATTGTCTTTTATCAGTAATCCGCTGATCATTTCTTGCCAAAAATCCACATTGGGAGTCTGTTCTAGCGCTAGTCTCCACTCTTCTGCAAATTTCATCCTGTCATTTTGTGACCTTGGAGACCACATAGCCGGACCTTTTGACCTGTTCAACATTCTGAATTGGATCATAGATTTGTCGGATATTATTCCGGACATACCTCCTAAGGCGTCGATTTCTCTAACTATCTGTCCCTTGGCTACGCCGCCCATAGCCGGGTTGCACGACATTTGTGCAATGGTATTCATGTTCATCGTACAGAGGAGTACTTTTGAACCCATTTTTGCTGCTGCATGTGCGGCTTCACAGCCGGCATGTCCCGCCCCTACTACAATTACATCATATACTGGAAACATATCTCATAATTTTAAATTGTTTCACGTGAAACAATTTTATTGATTCAAACTGAACCGGGACTTTTTGTTTCACGTGGAACATGAAGTACATCAAATAAGGCTATGGCTTTGTTTTCCATTTCTCTCATTTTGATTCTATCATCTTCTTTTTTGTCTTTATAACCCATGAGGTGCAAAAGCCCGTGGCTCATGACCCTTTTAAGTTCTTTTTCAAATGTTACATTTTCTTTGACCGCATTGTCTCTTACCCTGTCAATACTTACAAAGATATCTCCCTCGATGGTTTTCTCTTTTTCAGAATTATCAAAGGTAATTATATCCGTTAAGGTTTTGTGGTCTAGATATTCTACATTGATTTGGTATAGGTATTCGTCAGAACAAAAAATATAACTCAGTTCTCCTATTTTGAATTGCTCAAGATTTGCTATTTCTTTCAGCCACTTTTTGGTTTTGTTTTTTTCTGGTAAGCAAAATTTGATGTCCTCTTCAAAAAAAATAATTGCCATATCACATGTAAAATGTTAGTATCGTCTTCCTTCCATTGTCTTCAAACTTAATCCCGTCTGAAAGATGTTTCATTATGAAAATGCCTCGGCCTCCTGTTTTTTCTAAGTTTTCCGGAGCAGTAGGGTCAACCAAATGATCAAAATCAAAACCTTTTCCTTCATCCATGATGACAAATTCAACCTGATTTTCATCAAGGTGAAGTTCAAGGTCCACTTTTTTATTCACATCCAAATTATTACCGTGAACGATGGCATTTGTTACACACTCAGTTACAGAAATCATAATGTTCCCATAAATGTCTTCATTAATCGGATATTTTTCCCTTGCATTATCTATAAAGCTTTCTACAATCTTTATATTCTCTATTAAGGAAGGAATTGAAATTTTAATGGAATTCATGGAAAATGTATTGATATTTGTTGTTTGTTTAATATTTTTCTATTTCTATCATTATCGGACAGTGATCTGAATGATAAGCTTCGGGAAGGATAATAGACCTTTTTATTTTCTCTCTCATTCCTTCTGTTGACATATGGTAATCTATCCTCCAACCGAGATTTTTAGACCTTGAACCTCCCCGGTAACTCCACCAAGTGTAATGATGCGGATTCGGATTGAAAAGCCTGAAAGTGTCTATAAAGCCTGATGCTGTGAATTTGTCCATCCAAGCCCTTTCTTCAGGTAGAAAACCTGAGGAATTTTTATTCGATATCGGGTTATGTATGTCTATCGGCTTATGACAGATATTGTAATCTCCACTCAAAATAAGATTTGGGTGTGCTTTAATCAAGTCCTGTGAATACCCATAAATGTCATCCAAGAACTTATATTTGAAATCTTGCCTCACGTCACCGGTGGTTCCTGAGGGAAAATACGCAGAAACAAAAGAAAACCCATCAAAATCTGCTCTAATTATCCTCCCCTCGTCATCATAAAAAGGCATAGCAACTCCGTACTCTACATGGTTGGGTTTTATCTTGCTCAAAATGGCAACCCCGCTATATCCTTTTTTTGCTGCTGGATACCAATAAATATTGTATCCCATATCCTCAAATATTGCCCTATCAATTTGGCCTTCTTCTGCTTTGATCTCTTGTAATCCTATGATGTCAGGGTCTGTGGCCTTTAGCCATTCTGCAAATCCTTTGGTAAGTGCAGCACGGATACCATTGACATTATAGGATACGATTTTCATGATTCTTGGATTACTCTTTGATGATAAGTTTTTTATTTGATCTCTATCTGAAATTCACTTTCAAAATATTCGAGAACCTGTATTTTTAATAACTTCTCTTGTTCTAACACGTCAAAATGGGGAAGTTTGTTTACCAGCTTCCAATGTGGCCAACCGTCTTGATCAATGTAATCCAATTCATAAAAGCCGGCTTGACTCAATACCCTGCATATCCCTATATGCATCAAGTCCTGCTTCTGTTCTTTGGAAAAGTTCCTGTTTCCCTGCCCCAATTCCTGCACTCCGATCAAAAACAACACCCCATTCAGGTCATTGGGCTTCTTTCCGATGAGCTCTTCCATCCCCTTCAGCAGTTTGCTCCAGCGTTTTTCCAGATCAAGATCTTTTTTAAACATCACTTTTCCCTTCTTGTTCCAATAATTCCCAATATTCTACAGCCCTTCTCAAATGTGGAATTACAATAGAACCTCCTATAATAGTGGCGATTGAAAAAACCTCAAATATTTGTTCTTTATTCAATCCGGCTTCATATGACTTTCCCAGGTGGTACTTGATACAATCATCACAGCGCAGGACCATTGAACATGCCAAACCGATCATTTCTTTGGTTTTGACATCCAATGCACCTTCTGCATAGGTATTGGTGTCAAGATTGAAAAAACGCTTGATGACCTTGTTATCCGAAGCCATGATTTTTTCATTCATTTCGCTTCTGTAGGCATTGAATTCTTCTATTAAATTCATTAAATTTTAAGGAGTTTTTAGTCAATTGCAAATATAACAGGTATTTACAGTCATTCAGTTCGAACAGCCCATTTTGAAAATGTATTCTAGGATTTTTGAAGATTTTTTGGCTTTGGTTTTCCCAAAAACCTGTTGCCTCTGCAAAAGGCGTCTTTTTGACTTTGAAGACCAGCTGTGCAAAGTGTGTATTGCCGCCCTTCCCATTACCAATTATCACCTCCGGCCCCAAAACAATGAGTTGGTCACTAAAATCATGGGGCTTACCAAACCTAACTTGGTTATGTCTTTTTTGAGGTTTTCAAAAAAAGGAGCTAGCCAAAGTCTTTTGCATCAATTGAAGTACAAGAATAAACCTGAGATAGGTGTGGAAATCGGAAGACTCTATGGCAATATTCTCCACGAAAACGGATTTACAAACAATTGGGATCAAATCACACCTGTCCCCCTTCATCCTGTAAAGCAAAAGAAAAGAGGCTACAACCAAAGTGAACAGTTTGCAAAAGGGCTCTCTGAGTCTATGGGAATTCCTGTTGTGTTGTCTTTGATCAGGGTTCAGTATACAGAAACCCAAACCAAAAAGTCAAGAATGGAGCGGATTGAAAATGTGGCTGAAGTTTTTGATATCGATCCCAACAATGAAGTTCATGGAAAAAGATTGCTCCTAGTTGACGATGTCATGACCACAGGAGCGACTTTGATTACTTGTGCCAACGTTTTACTTGAAAAAGGAAGTGAGGTGGTTGATTTGGCGGTAATTGCTGCCGGAAAGAACCAATAAATGGTGAGCTTTTGAATTTTTATAATACAGATAGGCTCATTTTGAATGAATTTCTTTTGAAGCTGTGCTTGAGGATAAAATGAATGGAGGACAGATTTGGACCTAAATAGTAAAGGAAGATTTTGAGCCTTAACAACAAGGAATAGGACTTTGAGGTCGTCAAATCAGAAAGCCTACCAACTTCCGCCTGCACCTCCGCCACCGAATGACCCGCCACCAAATCCACCGAAGCCGCCACCGCCGCCACCAAATCCACCGCGACCTGAGGAAAAATCACCAAATTTGCCCTTACCGCCACCTTTGAGCATATTGGCAAGCATGATGGTGGTAAAGAGGTCTATTCCTCCTCCCTTACCTCCCATGTGGTTGTCATTGTCCTTCCTGTTTTTGATCATTGGGAGAATCACGAAAATAAAAATGAAAATCAAAAAGAAAATTATCGCTCCTCCATGCTCACCGGTTGAAGTTACTTTTTCAGCTTCATATTCACCGGAAGCCAGTTTGAATATCATGTCTGTCGCTTTGTCCAATCCCTCATAGTATGCCTCCATCTTAAAATTTGGCACAATCAACTGATCCACAATCCTTTTGGCCAAAATATCCGGCAATACCCCTTCCATTCCATAGCCTGTTGCGATGAAGACCTTTCTGTCTTCCATTGCTGCCAAAATCAAAACTCCATTGTCCAGCTTTGCCTGACCTATTCCCCATTTTTCACCCAACTGAAAAGTATAATCACTGATATCATAAGGACCTACCGACCGGATCATCACTATGGTGACTTGCGTGGAAGAGCTGTCGTTATAAGCAACGAGTTTACTTTCCAGACTTGCCACCTCACTCGCTGATAGGGTGTTCGTAAAGTCATTGACCAACTTTGGTGGATTGGGGACTGCAGGAAAATCACCTTGGGCAGAAAGTGTTCCGACAAGGAATAAGGTAAATAGAATTGAAAACAGGTATTTATAGATCATGATGCTGTTATCCAAAGGAAATTTCATCCGGTAGTTCGTTGATATCTCCTTTATTATTGTAGGGAAAGTGTGCTTTAAGCTGCTGACCACAGGCTTCAATGGCATTTGACAGGCCTTCGGTAAATGCATGTTGTTTAAATGATTTTCCCATTTCTTCTTTGATTTTCTCCCAAAAATTTTCCGGAACGACTTTATTGATGCCCGAATCACCAAGAATGGCAAACTTATGGTCTGCTACCGCCAAATAGAACAGAACGGCATTCCTTTCTTTGGTCTTGTGCATTTTGAGAGTTTCAAAAACCTCTGCCGCCCTGTCCAAAACGTCAAGGCGGCAGTGGTTTTCTATATGTACCTGAATTTCCCCTGAAGTGGCCATTTCGGCAGCTGCAATGGCAGACATGATCCTGGTTTTGTCCTCCTGAGAAAAGAGATTTTCTGCCATATCAATTAAAATTGTACTGTGGGTGCATTTTCTGAACCTGCAGCAGCTTCAAAATAACCTTTGGTTTCAAATCCATACCAACCTGCAAATAGGTTGTTCGGGAATTTTCTCAGGTCTGAGTTATAAGATTGTACTGACTGGTTAAAGTTCCTTCTCGCCACGGCAATCCTGTTTTCAGTTCCTTCCAACTGGGCCTGCAATTCCAGGAAATTTTGGTTGGCTTTCAGATCAGGATATTTTTCTACCGTCACCAATAGTCTGCTCAAAGCTCCGCTCAACTGATCCTGTGCTTCCTGAAACTGTGCTATTTTATCAGGGCTGAGGTCATTTGCATTGATATTGATAGAGGTGGCTTTTGCCCGGGCTTCAATCACTCCGGTCAAAGTTTCCTGCTCAAATTCAGCATACCCTTTTACAGTGTTTACAAGGTTGGGAATCAGGTCTGCCCTTCTTTGGTATTGTGTTTGGACTTCTGCCCATTGGCCATTGATTGTTTCTTCATTTTGGACAAACATATTATAAACCCCAACTGCTTTGGTGTACATGAATATGCCTATCACAGCAATGATCAAAATAGGGATGAGTGCTTTTTTCATTTTTCTGGATTTGTTTAAGGATACACAAAATTAAAATTTTGATGGGAATATCTTTTGAGTTTGATTTTAAGATAGGTTTATTTTTCCTCCGGGAAATTTGCCTTCATGTTCTTGAGATAAATATAGAATGTTGTGCCTACTCCCACGGTACTTTCTACGCGAAGGTTGCCGTCATGGGCCCTGATTTGTTCACGGATCAGGTACAGTCCCAATCCTTTGCCATCTACATGGGAATGGAATCTCTGGTATAAGCCAAACAACCGGTCCTTGTACCTATCCAAATCCAATCCGATGCCGTTGTCCCGGAATTCAATGACTGTAAACCCTTCCTCGAGATACGATTTGATCTCAATAACGGGGTTTCTCTCGGCATGTTTATATTTGATGGAATTTGTAGTCAGGTTGATGATGAAATTTTCTAGGTGGGAATAGATGTAATTGATATACGGGGCTTCGCTATAGTCACTTACGATCACAGCACCTGATTCCTGGAATTGCTTGGAAAGGCTCCGCTCAATGTTCTTAAGCAACTTTCTGAAACTTACCCTTTCGATTTTTGGCAGTTTGTTCTTTTTGATCGAAACCACTTCTATCAGGTCCTCCAGCGTACTGTTTAGGATCTTGGTAGAGATTTTGAGGTTTTCTATGATTTCAATATTCTCTATATCCGCAGGATTTTGGTAGTTATACAAGTCAAGGAGTGACGTGATATTTACAATTGGTGCCCGGAGGTTGTGGGAAATGATATAGGCAAACCGCTGTAGTTCCTCATTTTGGGATTTAAGGTCTTTGATGAGCCTTTCACGCTCTGATTCTGCAATTTTTGACTCAGTAATGTTTTGGGTCACCAGTAGAATCCGGTCTATTTGATTGGAACTGTTGGTCAGCGGAACACCATTTTTCAGGTAATATTGGTTGTCCACCATGACTTCAAAAATGGCGGATTCGCCTGCCATGACTTTTTCTAAGAATCCTTTTACTTTGTTGGATGTCAGTTCATCATAAATCGCAAGGTGCGGAGTCCCGATCAGCTTCTTTTGGTCGATTTGTAAAGATTGGTAGCCTTTTCCGTCGGTGAATACGTAATTGTAATTTTTATCCAGGATTTCTATCGTACCATTTGGGAAGTTTTCTGCAATACTTCTAAAGAGCAATTCTGAGGAAATCAGCTTTTTTTCGAAATGTAGCCTGTTCAGTTCCGCTCCGATCCTATCAGACAATACCGTCAGCAACCCGGAAAGACCCAAACTGTAAGGATGGTCATTTTCGTCCATCAACACTAGGATTCCCAACCGGTTTTTGTCAATATCCACAATCGGAATTCCCATATAGGTGGATATTCCCATGCTGACCAAGACTTTATCCTGAGGATATTTGGCAGCAGCACCGTTTTGGATTATAAATGGATCATTGGAATTCAAATAATCAGAAAAAGGAGCGTCAATCAAGGAATACTGGAAATTTTCAGCACGCTTCCCGTTTTTATGGTAAGAGAGAATGTTGGCTGTTTGATTATTTTCATCCACTTCGGCAATGAAGCAGTTGGATACGGTCAGTTTTTCGGAAAGGAAAGAAGTCAACGCATCAAAAAACTCCTGCCCAGAGTACCTGGAAGTCCTCTCGGTCAATTCTGACAGGATATTGGACACATATTGCTGTTCGCTGATATCCTCCAAAATAGCCTGAAAGACCTTTCCCTCCTCGACAGTTTTCGCATTGACCCTGACATGAAACAACTTTTTATTAAAATGGCTGACATAAGGACCTTCATAAAATCCCTGGCCTTTTTCTATGCTGTCACGATACGCATTTTCGATGGGGTGTCCTTTGGTCAACGCAAACATGTTTTTGCCAATCATTTCTGCAGGATCGACCACCTCCACTTTGTCCATAAACCGCTTGTTCACATCAAGGATAGTTCCTTGGCTGTCATATTGGAATATGGGAAGTGGGTTTTCATCAAATAGGATTTTGTACCTATTGAGCAACAAATTTGACTCTGTTTCTTTTTGTTTGGTATAAGTAATATCAATGAAAAAGCCTGCCCAAATCGATTCCTTGGGGAATTGTTTGAGCCTGTTGGAGGCACCATATACCCACTTGGTCTTGCCGGAGGGCGTGATAATCCTGAATGTACTTTCAAATTTCAGGTTTTTTTGGAAGGCTATTTTATCTGCCAGTTCCACCTGCTCAAGATCCTCACGGTGGATGAGTTGGCGTATACTGGAATCATTGTCCATGATGGTCAACGGATCAAGTTCCCAGAGATTTTTACTTCCTTCACTGACGAAAATAAACTTCCTGGTTCCATCCGGAAAAGCCTTGATCATATACACCATGCCCGGTACCACCCCTGTAAGCTGATCCAGTATGGTTTTATGTTCCAAAAGATCTTTCTCGATTTCTTTGAGTGCAGTGATATCGGTGATGATTCCCAGTGAGACCCCCGAGCTATTGGGATCATCCAACAGCTTGTTGACTTCATCTTGGACATACACATAGTTTCCGTCGGCGTGATTGACCCGGTAGATCAATTTGGAATCGTGATCAAATCCCGAATGGAAGTATTGCCGGTCAAGTGGATGTACCAGATTGATCCAATCTTTGGAAGTATAATTATCAAAAAAGCCCGGTGCATGGCCCAAAATTCCCTCCAGATTTCCTGAAAAATTGATGTGGTCTGTTTTTAAATCATATTCGTAATAGATGGGTGCCTGTTTTAGGCCAAGCTGAGAATCCGTGGCTATCGGTTCTGATTTTTGGAGAGTTGGGTTGGGCCCATATTCCAATTGGATCAAATCATGGTCCTTGGTCAGGATCTTCTTTGACAGGTAAATATGACCTGGAAAAACAGTCAGCAAATCTATCTTTTCGTTTTCCAGAAAATCTTTGAATCGGGTTTCTGAGAGAAAATCAAATTTGGAGTTGAAAAATTTTTTCCATTCTGAAAATGTTTCCAATGCTTTACCGGTTCCGGTTCCGGTAAAAACCCTCTTATGGGGTTTATCAAAGAGCCAGGAAAACTTAATATGGCTTCTAAATGGAATCTGAGAAATAAGGACATTGACCAAATACGATTGATCGTCCTGTGCGATGACATATCCTTCAATCTGAACAAATCTGAAATATTTCCCTTTCCAGGTAATCGGACAGATCAGCTTATCTCCATTGCCGAGAATCTGAAAAAGGTATTCAAAAATGGGTTTTGGAAGCGTAGGAAACGCATTTTCAAAAAAGGATTCTTCATAAAACTTTTCCCCTTCCAACAAGATTATCCTGATCTCTGAAGAGATATACAACAACTTAAACTTGTTGTTGTCATACTTCTTGAATGTTAACAGGATATTTTGGAAAGAAACTTTTGCGCCTTCTGACATACATTAATCAAAGAATTCATTTGGACCGCCTCCTACATGGCATCCCAACTTAAAATACATTCCACCAAATATACAACTCTTCGGATAACAACATCAATAATGAGGCTTTTGAAGGTGGGAACATGGCTCTAAATTTGCCTTTTCAACCTAAATCTAAACTCCTTTAACTCAAAATTTTCAGGTTCCTCTCCAAGATACCGTTTCATCGTTACTTTTACTTCCCTGCCTTCCTCGGAGCGAAACAATTTGACCAAATCGGGAAGCTCCCAAAAGGCAATGGGTATATTATTGATGTCAAGGAATTCATCCTTCATCCGGATACCGGCTTCATAAGCAGGAGAACCTTCCCTGACTTGGGTCACATAGATGATTTTTTCATCCGAAGGCAACAACCTTGGCGTGATGCCACTCATGTCAAATTCAAAAGGCACCAGAAATGTATCGCCTCTTTTGATATACATTTTCTCTCTGTTGTAGTCCAAAATCACCGTCATCCTACCCAAAATCTCTGAACCGATACTTCCCTGTCTGCCGCTTTCCCGGATGACATAGCTGAATTCGGTCTCCTCCGGAAATGAAGTGATCACATCTTTAAATTTGATCCCATTGATATCCAAAAGAAACGTGCGTCCTACAAAACCAAACAAGTCACCGCCCAACGACCTGCCCAAATCACTTTTTATGTTGTTCTTTGGCAATAGTATTTGGTCGGTTGTTTCCCTATTCAAGAGTAACCCGTGATTTGCTCCGATATCGATCAACAGCTTGCCTTCCAATTCTGTATTTGATGTTTGCTTGACTTTTCCGGTGATGTAGGGTTTGCTGTTATCTAGCTTGATATTTACTTTCTTGTAACCAACAGGCTTCTTTTTCATCATGTCGTTGGCATAGAAAGTGATCTTTTGTCTGTCATAATCAATTTTGACAGGATTGTATTTGAAAAATTCATATCCGATTACGCCATACACCGGAATCCCGATTACCTGTTCGAGTTCCATGAAATCTTCATCCAATACCAAAAGTGTCTGAAAAATACCCTCCAACGGACCCATATCAATGTAATTGTTTGGGGAAACCGAAGCTGTCAATATCGTCTGCCCATCCGCACCGACCAAATCAAGTTTTCGGGTGTAATTGAGCCCTATATAATTTCCAAAGGTCTTGCTAAACAAAATATTGGTTTTGACACCGGTGTCTAACAGGAAGTTGACAGGCGGCCCACTGTTGATGGATAAGGGAATGATGACGAGGTTGTTGGAAACAATGATGGGAAGTTCCACTTTTTTATCTTCTTCCCTCATATAAAATCCAGGAACCTGAGCTGTGGCGGCAAAAATACAGCAGGATAGAATCAGCGTAAGGATACAGAATGGACGCACGGTGTTTCTAGATTTTTTGGGTATATAGTTGGTTTAATATAAACATAATAAACATAAATAATTTTCAACTGAGAATTGTTTATTTCTAAATTATTCCAGGAACTACTTTTGCAACAATTTTATCAGGATTGATCCCAAATTAGCCGGAGTCAAAATAATGAAGCGTTGGTATTTTTGATAAAATCTAAAAAATACCGCATCTTTATTTTTTGGTACTATTCATTATGGCAGAATTATCAGTTGTAGAAAAAGCAAAGAAAATTTTTGAGAACTTCCTTTTGAGACAGGGAAGCAGAAAAACTCCCGAAAGATATTCTGTGTTGGACGAGCTTTATGCACTTCCCCAAGACGAACATATTGATGTGGAAGGGCTTTTCCTTCTGATGAGAAACAAAGGCTACACCATCAGCCGGGCCACTATTTACAATACCTTGGACCTTTTGGTGGAGTGTGGATTGGCTGTCAAGCATCAATTCAAGGACAAAGTAGCGCTTTATGAACAGGCACTGACTTACAAGCACCATGACCACCATGTCTGCAACCAATGCCGCAAAATCAGGGAATTCTCTGATGAAAGGATCAACTCCATCAAAGAAGCCATGGGAAAGGAATTTCAGTCGGCCATCACCAGCCATTCTTTGGTACTCTATGGAGATTGTCAGATTGAGAATTGCGACAACCTCTCATTGGCCTAAGCCTTGGCCTTGAAGCATTTTTTGTAAATGGGATTTCTGTATAAAAACTGAAGGTACATCGCCGGATAGAGAAATATTCCCAACAATCCCGGTTTTGCCTTAAAAGTGATTTCGTCCCTGATCACCGATCCATTTCCGCTTTTGATAATCCGGTGTTTATGCCGCCATTCTTGGAGAAAAAAAGGCAGTGCCGTGCCCTGATCTACAAAGAAAAATTCCTTCTCATCTGTATGGTCCTCGGTGATCAAACTTGTCCATTTTTGCTTGAAAAAGATGAAATTCAACTCCAAGGTGACCACATCCCCTTTTTTTGAGCCATCAAAACGCAACAGCTTGACAGGAGGAAAGGGAGGGCTGAGCTTGGTAAAAAGGCTTTCATTGAAGCCTTCCTTGACCTGAAGGTAATCCTGTTCGACGGCAGTTTCAATATTGATTTTCATGGAGTTGCTTCTTTGGGTTAGTTCTTTGGGCAAACATTAATGTCTATTTGTTTTAAAAAATCAAGACAAATACCAAAAATAATATCAACCAAATCAGGTCCATAAAATGCCAATAGGTGGTAAAAAGCCGGATCCGCATTTTCTCAAAAGGATTGGTCAGCATCAGAAGTTTATGTATTTCACTTTTGCTGTTTTGGGTATATTGTACCAACATGATCCCCGAAAATACCAACACGCCTAAGAGGTGAAAAATATGGATTCCGCTCAGGACATATAGAAAACTCCCGCTCGGCAAACCCCTGAAATCGACACCCATCATGCTAAGTTCCCGCCATCCAAAAAACTGTAAGACGGTAAATACAACTCCGAGTATGGCTGTCAGGATAAGGGTAGACCTGAGTTTTTCCAGATTTTCTTCATTGAAATAAACCAACAGATTGGAAACCGTGTAGCCACTGTAAAGGATGACAAAAGTGCTCAGAATAAAAGCTTTTGGAATCTTATGGCCGTATTGCTCAAAATACCCTGTGCCTGAAGCCAAAAATGCCACAGTCAAAAAAAGGAAAATCAAACCGCTGCCAAACATGCCCAAATACATCATGGTCTGATAAGGATGCATTTTTTCTATCCTTTGGATCCAGCTTTCTTTGGTTTTTTCCATGTGAGGTCAATTATATTCAGTAAACATTATTGTAAGCCATAGGTTCAGCCAATTAGAATACAATTTCATAAATCGGGGAAGGAACAGGTTTATAAATCAATTTCCTACCTTTGTCCATCATTTGTCAAAACCACACAATTGGAAAAAAGCGCGTTTGTTTCTCTTTACGAAAAGGATCCTTTTGTACAGACCATTGCCCAAAACATACTCAAAGACAAATCCGGCAACCATCAGATCAAAGGTCTGTCAGGGAGTTTGGACAGTTTGGTTTTTTCTGTGCTTTTCAAATCTCTAAGCGGCTGTCACCTCATCATTGCGCACGACAAGGAAGAAGCCGCTTATATCAACAACGACCTTCAGGAGCTTTTGGGAGAAGAATCAATATTCTTTTTTCCTTCAAGCTATAAAAGACCCTACCAGTTTGATGAGGTAGAAAATGCCAATGTCCTCCAAAGGGCCGAAATTCTGAACAAACTCCTGACCCAAGAGCAAAAAGACCCCATCATCGTCACCTACGCTGAGGCCCTATACGAGAAGGTGATCAACAAAAGATCCCTCACAGAAAATACATTCAAAGCAGCCGTAGGCGAAAAGGTGGACCTTGCCTTTATTTCGGAACTGCTAAGTACCTATGATTTTGAAAAAACAGACTTTGTTTTTGAACCCGGTCAATTTGCCATCCGCGGGGGAATCTTGGATGTGTTTTCGTATGCCCATGACCTACCTTACCGCCTTGAGTTATTTGGCAAAGAAATAGAAAGCATCAGGACCTTTGATCCGGAAACCCAGCTTTCCCTAGATACCATTGACCATATCAGCCTGATTCCAAATGTGCAGACCAAATTGCTGCAGGAACAGAGACAGTCTTTTCTGGATTTTTTGCCTCAAGGGACCTTGCTTTGGTTCAAGGATTTTCAGTATACCCTTGACATCATAGAAGACAACTTCCACAAAGCCAAAAACCAGTTTGACCAGATTGTAAGCCGCACTTCCAACCAAAAACTGCTGTTGAAGCCCGAGGACTTGTTTGATGGGGAAATAGCATTTGTCCAAAATGTTTCCCGATTTGGGAAAGTAGAATTTGGAAACAAGTTCTCTTTGAAAAATGCTGCCGCTACTAAGTTTGACTCCCAACCTCAGCCTTCATTCAACAAGAACTTTGACCTGTTGGTACGAAACTTTGTTGAAAATGAAAAGACCGGAATGCTCAACATTGTCTGTTCTGAGAGTGACAAGCAGATCCAGAGATTGGAGAATATTTTCCATGAGCTTGACCCCACCTTAAAAGTCCAATATTTGAAAATTGGTTTGCGGGAAGGTTTTGTGGACAAATCGCTTTCTATCGCATGCTATACAGACCATCAGATTTTTGAGCGTTTTCACCGATACAAGACAAAAGCCAAATCCAGTAAATCCAAAGCCCTTACACTAAGGGAATTGAAAACCTTGCATCCGGGGGATTTTATTGTCCATATCGATTATGGTGTGGGCCGCTTTGCAGGATTGGAAAAAGTCGATGTCCACGGCAAAGCACAGGAAGCAGTCCGTTTGGTTTTCAGGGATGACGACCTGCTTTTTGTCAACATCCATTCGCTCCACAAGATCTCCAAATACTCAGGTCAGGAGGGAACCATGCCTGCCATGTCCAAACTCGGGAGTCCTGAGTGGGAAAACAAAAAGCGAAAGGTCAAAGGCAAAGTCAAAGACATCGCCAAGGATTTGATTGCCTTGTATGCCAAACGCAAGGGGGCCAACGGTTTCAGGTTTTCTCCCGATTCGGTCATGCAGGTCGAACTCGAAAGTTCCTTCGTATTTGAAGATACTCCCGACCAGGCATCGGCGACCATCGATGTCAAATCCGATATGGAAAAACCTTATCCGATGGACAGACTTGTCTGCGGGGATGTGGGATTTGGCAAAACAGAAGTGGCTATCCGTGCAGCATTCAAAGCGTTGAATGACAGAAAGCAGGTAGCGGTGCTCGTTCCCACTACCATTTTGGCCATGCAACATTTCCACACTTTCAAAGAAAGATTGGCCAATTTTCCTGTCAAAGTGGAGTACATCAACCGGTTCAGGTCTGCCAAAGAGATCAAAGACATCATCTCACAAGTTGCCACAGGTGAAATAGACATCCTAATCGGCACCCACCGGATTGTCAACAAAGACATCAAATTTAAGAATCTTGGATTGTTGGTCATTGACGAGGAGCAAAAGTTTGGTGTCAAAACCAAAGACCAACTCAAAGAAATGAAAGTCAATGTGGATGTGCTGACCCTGACCGCCACCCCGATACCGAGGACACTCCATTTCTCTTTGATGGGGGCCAGGGATTTGTCCGTCATTGCAACGCCGCCACCAAATCGACAACCTGTCACCACTGAAATCCACACTTTCAGAGAAGAAGTCATCCGCGATGCCATAGCATTTGAATTGAAAAGAGGCGGGCAGGTGTTTTTTGTCCACAACCGTGTCGGCGAAATTGAATCCATTGCCAACCTGATATTGAGGTTGGTGCCGGATGCACGGGTGGCTGCGGCACATGGTCAGATGGACGGCAAAAAGCTTGAGAACATCATGGTGAAATTTATCGAGGGTGAATATGATGTGCTCGTTTCGACCAACATCATTGAATCCGGATTGGATATCCCCAATGCCAACACCATCATCATCAACCGCGCCCACATGTTTGGCTTGAGCGACCTCCATCAGATGCGCGGCCGTGTGGGGAGAAGCAATAAAAAAGCGTTTTGTTATTTATTGACCACGCCAACTTCAGGTTTGACGGCAGAGGCAAGGAAGAGATTGCAGACCTTGGAGGAATTCTCCGATTTGGGAGACGGTTTCAAAGTCGCGATGCGTGACCTCGATATCCGAGGCGCAGGCAATTTGCTCGGTGCCGAACAAAGCGGATTCATTACCGACTTGGGATTTGAGATGTACCACAAAATTCTCGATGAGGCGGTACAGGAATTGAAGGAAAATGAATTTGCATACCTCTTTGAAGTCGACTTAAAAGAAAAAGTCGAAATCCTCGTTCAGGATTGTGTAATTGAAACCGATTTGGAGTTGTTGATTCCGGAATCTTATGTCAGCAATATTTCAGAAAGGCTAAGCCTTTATGCCAAGCTTGACAATATCAAAAAGGAGGAAGAGCTTCAGACCTTTATCCAATCCATCCGAGACAGGTTTGGTCCCGTACCTCCAACGGTCGAGGATTTGTTTGAAACAGTGCGTTTGAGGTGGATTGCGGAGACTTTGGGATTTGAAAAACTGATGCTCAAAGGCGGAATCATGAAATGTTATTTCCTTCCTTCGGAAAGGGAAAAGTATTTCAAATCAGAAACATTTGGTAAGATCCTTGCTTATATCCAAAAACACGGCAAACATTGCAAAATCAAAGAGGCCAAAAACAGGCTAATTCTTATCATCGAAGAGGTAAAAAGTATTGAAAAAGCTAAAAAATGGCTTGAGGAGATGAAAAATGCATAAAATGTGAAAATTTTTAACAAGATCATTTTTGCTTTTCCTGAAAAACTATTTGCATTATTTCTAACAATCTTGCATAAAAACCATTTAAGGCATTGGCTCTTGTGAAAAAAATTGTTGTGATAAAGATATTATTGATTATATATTAGCGTTCTATTTGAGGGTTAAAAACAGTTAAATATTATGGTTTTTGCGAAAAATAAAGCAGGTTTAATTTTAGCTTCAGCGTTGCTTGTAGCGGGAGCGCTGCTATCATCTTGTAACAAATCCCCGGGATACGGAAGAAGAACTGCCGCCAAACCGGGAAAAGCCAGCCCTACTACGGGTGCGGAATATAGCTTTGATGCCAATGACAGTTCCAATTTTGTGGTCACGAGACTTGCAAAGCAGGAAATCGGTCCTAACTTAAAATTCATCCAAGGTGGTCGTGCGGTTCTTGGTTCACAGGAACAAGACGTCATGGCCTTCAGGGATAACGCCGAAAGGACTGTCACCATCGCTTCCTTTTTTATGGACGAAACGGAAATCTCCAACAACGATTACAGGGAATTCCTTTTTGACATGAAAAAGAAAGTCTCTACCGATTCCATCAAAAAGTTGGAACCTGCAGAAGGTGTTTGGGGTGGCGTATTGTCCTACAATGACGTATACGATACCTACTATTTCAGATTCCCGGGATTTAACTTTTATCCGGTAGCAGGGGTATCTTGGGTTCAGGCTACTACCTATGCCAAGTGGAGAACAGAATTTGTATCCAATTTGGTGAGAGAAAGAAATGAATTGGACAGTTCCTTGACAAAGAATCAACTGATTGAAAGAGGGGTTGCTTTTGCAGAATACCGACTTCCAAGTGAAGCAGAATGGGAATATGCAGCCAAAGCCATGATCGGTGTTCAGTACATGGACGAAAATCAGGAATTTGGTAGAATCTATCCTTGGGATGGCAGAGGTGTCAGAAACCCATACAATGTCAAAAGACAAGGCAAGCAAGGTGACTTCCTAGCCAACTTCAAGCGTGGAAGAGGTGATTATGCAGGTATTGCAGGTAGCCGAACCAACGACGGAGAAATCATCCCAACCAACGTGTATGATTTCCCACCAAATGATTTTGGATTGTACAACATGGCAGGAAATGTCAATGAGTGGGTTCAGGACGTTTACAGACCGCTTTCTTACCAGGATTTTGATGACCTCAACCCGTTGAGAAAAGATGGCATCTTCGACGAGTCTGAGACTTACGGTACCACTTTGATCGATGACAACTATAGGGTCTACAAAGGCGGTTCATGGAGAGACATGGCTTATTGGCTTGCTCCGGGTACCAGAAGATTTATCCACCAGGATTCTGCGACCAACCATATCGGATTTAGATGTGCCATGATTTCTATCGGTGCAGAAGGAAAATAATTTATCGTTTGTGTTTCATAAAGCAAAAGAGGTGTCCACAAAGACACCTTTTTTTTATGTCCTTTTTTTTCCTATAATTTCCTTTTTTCAAAGAAACCTATTCTTTTTTAAAATGTATGTAAGCAATTATGCCAGTAGATTGGATATCTATTTGAATTCTTGTCTGCGGACTGAAATACACGGTATATCCCTGCCCGACAGCAGGCGGGGGTCTTCCGACTTCCGTCCCGATGGCTATCAAGATCCGTCCCCATTGTAGAAGAATATGGGTTTACTGGCAAAGACGCGTATAACCATGATTCTGAATTCTCAATTCATTTCCCCATTCACCCCAATTTCAAACCAATAAGCCCAAAAACTGTTTTCGATACAGCGATTTGCAGTATTTTCAAACCAAAATCTACTTTGATACTATGAAAGAAATATACCGATTCATCTTGGTTTTGACCCTCTGTGGTTTTGGAGAGGTCATTTCCTCCCAAGCACAGAATGCACTCACTTATCAGACTCCGCCCAAGGCCATAGCAGACTTGGTCAATGCACCGATTACGCCTCAGGCGAGTTTTAGCAGGTCGGGAGAATTTATATTGCTGCTCGAGCGGGCCGGAAATCCATCCATCGAAGAACTTGCACAACCCGAGCTCAGGATTGCAGGTATCCGTATCAATCCCGCTACCAACGGCCCAAGCCGTGGTGGATCTGTAGAAAATGTAAAATTAAAAAATACCCGAAGCGGTAAGGAACAGGATATCAAAGGCCTTCCTGCCAATCCAAAGTTGGGTAATTTCTCCCTTTCCAAGGATGAGAAATTTGTGGCCATGACCCATACCTCCAACACCGGCATCAGCCTTTGGGTAGTGGATCTGACCACTTTGGAAGCAAAAAAACTCACAGATGAAATCGTCAACGGCACTTATGGAAACGCCATCACGTGGACGCCGGATAACAAAATTCTCCTCAAAGCCGTCAATCCAAGCCGAGGAACCATGCCCAAAGCACCACTTGCCCCTGCCGGCCCGATTGTTCAGGAGACTTCCGGTAATGCCGCACCATCCCGGACCTATCAGGATCTCTTGACCAATTCTTATGACGAAGCTTTGTTTGCCTATTTTATGGATTCACAACTCATGTTGGTAGACCTGAGTGGCAGCAAGCAGGCAGTCGGTCCTGCAGGATTGATTTCTTCCGTGGACCTTTCTCCCGATGGGAGCTTTATCTTGGTAGAGGTAATCAAAAAACCCTTTTCTTACCTCGTTCCTGCTTCCCGTTTTCCCTATGATGTAGAGATTTGGGACAGCAAAGGAAATAAAGTCAAAACCCTGGCCCAAATCCCTTTGGATGAAGTCAGGCCAACAGGCTTTGATGCCACAGTCACCGGACCAAGATCCATCAGTTGGAGAGCAGACAAAGGCGCTTCACTCTATTGGGCCGAGGCACAGGACGGCGGTGACCCGAAAGTCAAAATGGAAGAAAGGGAAATCATCTATATTTTGGAAGCTCCCTTTACCGCCACACCAACCAAGTTGGCCGGTATTGGATACAGATTTGGAGGCATTTCTTGGTCAGATGACAATTTTGCCCTTTTGAACGAAAGATGGTTTGCGACAAGACAGGAAAGGGTTTCTGTCATCAATCCTTCCAAGCCGGGTGAAAAAGGCGCTGTCATCATCGAGCGCAACTCCGATGATATCTACAACGATCCGGGAAATCCTGTTTTGACGACCAATGCTTTCGGCAAAAATGTGATCCTGAGAAAAGGAGACGATGTATTTATGACCTCCGAAGGTGGAAGTCCTGAAGGCAGCATGCCATACCTGTCCGCATTCAATTTCAAAACCAAAGCTGAAAAAATCCTTTGGAGGAGCCAAGCCCCCTATTACGAAAGGGTAGCCAAAGTCCTCAATGCTGACGCCACAGAATTTATCACCATCAAAGAAAGCACCGATATCCAACCCAATTATTGGTTGGTCAATACAAGGAAACGCATCGCTCCGATGCAGATTACCAACTTTGCCCATCCTTATGAATCCATCAAAGGCATCAACAAGCAACTCGTCACCTACAAAAGAAACGATGGACTTAACTTATCTGCCGTGGTCTATACCCCTGAAGGCTACGACCCTGCCAAAGACGGAAGATTACCGGTATTGATGTGGGCTTATCCTAGGGAATACAAAACTGCAGCCACCGCCGCGCAGGTACGTGGTTCCAAATACCAGTTTACCCGATTGTCTTGGGGATCACCGATTTATTGGGTGACGCAGGGATATGCGATCATGGACCAAACCGAAATGCCGATTGTCGGAGAAGGTGACGCCGAACCCAATGACACTTTTGTAGAGCAACTTGTTGCCAATGCGGAAGCTGCGATAGATTATATCGTTGGTCAGGGAATTGGTGACAGGAAAAAAATCGCCGTGGGGGGACATTCTTATGGGGCTTTTATGACGGCCAATTTGCTTTCTTACTCTGACTTATTTGCAGCAGGAATTGCCCGAAGCGGTGCCTACAACCGCACCTTGACGCCTTTTGGTTTTCAGGGTGAGCAAAGGTCCTATTGGGAGGCACCTGCTGTATACAATGCCATGTCGCCATTTATGAATGCGGACAAGGTAAATACCCCAATCTTATTGATCCACGGTGAGGCAGACAACAATTCCGGTACTTTCCCAATCCAGTCCGAGCGGTACTACAATGCCCTCAAAGGACACGGTGCGACAACCAGATTGGTTTTCCTACCTCACGAAAGCCATGGTTATGCCGCCAAAGAATCCATTTTGCATACCCTTTGGGAAATGAACACTTGGCTCGAAAAGTATGTCAAATAACCTTTGAGGTCTCTTTTTGACCTCGAAGGTTTTACTCTTATTTAGATACAAGAGACGAGAAACGAGAACCGAGAATATTGAAAAATTAGAAATTAGCCTCCGAAAGGGGGCTTTTTTTTGTGTTGTTATTTGGACAAAAAAATAGGTTAAAGCAACTTGTCCTCTTTTAGTTTAACTAGAATTCCTTTGGCTAATTTTCCTGCAAAAACATTAGAGAATCCATAAGAAACCCAAATAGGTTCTTCCTTGCCCAATTCAAAAAGGTAAACCTGATATTTGATGATATCGGATAGTTCCTCATTATGCACGTAACTTTTTTGTGTAACAAGCAATATGAACTCGACTTCTTTATCTTGTAATCGGTTGTTGAATTCCGAAAAATCATATGCACGGAAATCCTCGAAAATTTCCCGATAATCAGTTCCACTTCCTAATTCTAAAAACTTATTTACCAAATTGTCACGGAAACCTTTATCTTCTAAATTGTTGAATTTTCCATTGAGATAGGTATTATAATTTTGTTCTCCCAAGTCCAATAAATCATCATGAAGAACAGAATACAGGATTAGAAAATTGCCAATCGGCTTGGAAGGTTCACTAACTTTTTTAGAGTAGCTTGCTCTAGGCGTAAAACAGGAAACAAATAATAAAGAAACTATTAAGAACAATAAAATCTGAGAGATTCTTTTCATGGCTTTAAACAGATCACTTAAAGACGTCTTTTTTCGGTCGAAGGTTTAGGTCTATCTTTATTAAGTAGATGGTCTAGTGCTTGAGCCTTTAAATTTTCATGACCTTTTAAGTCACCTCAAACATTTTTCTTTGCGCCTTTGCAGGACATTTTTTACCGCAATGATCTCAAAGGTTTCGCTAAGAGCGCAATGTATCTTTCTCTGTGCCCTCCGTGTCTTCTGAGGTGAAATTTTTTTCTTTGTGTCTTCGCGCCTTAGCGGGCCACCTTCTCTTTTTTTCTGCGTCAATCTGCGATATCTGCGGGAAAACATCCCTACCACAGATGAACACAGATTTTCACAGATGGTTTTCTATAAACGTCATTCTGAACCGGAGCTTGCGGAGGTGAAGAATCTCATTTATTATTGGTATTTTTCTCTGCGTCTTCGCGCCTTCGCGGGACATTTTTTACCGCAATGATCGCAAAGGTTTCGTTAAGAGCGCAACGATCCTTTCTTAAGCCCTTTACTTTTTCTTTGTGTTTTTGTGCCTTTGTGGGACACATCAATATTATTTTTCTCCGTGTCCTCTGAGGTGAAATTTTTCTTTCCGCCTTCGCGCCTTTGCGGGCCACCTTCTCTTTTTTTCTGCGTCAATCTGCGATATCTGCGGGAAAAACTCCTTATCACGGATGCACACAGATTTTCACAGATGGTTTTCTAAATACGTCATTCTGAACCGGAGCTTGCGGAGGTGAAGAATCTCATTTATTATTGGTATTTTTCTTTGCGTTTTCGCGCCTTCGCGGGACATTTTTTACCGCAATGATCGCAATGTATCTTTCTCCGTGCCCTCCGCATCCTCTGAGGTAAAATTTTTCTTTGCGTTTTCGCACCTTCGCGGGACACATTCTCTTTTTTTTGCGCCAATCTGAGATATCTGCGGGAAAACACCCTTACCACAGATAGACACAGATTTTCACTGATGGTTTTCTATAAACGTCATTCTGAACCGGAGCTTGCGGAGGTGAAGAATCTCATTTATTATTGGTATTTTTCTTTGTGTCTTCGCGCCTTCGCGGGATATTTTTTACCGCAATGTGCCCAATGGTTTCGCTAAGAACGCAAGGACCCTTTCTTAAGGCTTTTACTTTTTCTTTGTGTCTTTGCGCCTTTGTGGGACACATCAATATTATTTTTCTCCGAGCCCTCCGTGTCCTCTGAGGTAAAATTTTTTCTTTGCGTCTTCGCGCCTTCGCGGGACATTTTTTACCGCAATGATCGCAAAGGTCTCGCTAAGAACGCAACGACCCTTTCTTAATGCTTTTACTTTTTCTTTGTGTTTTTGTGCCTTTGTGGGACACATTTTTAAAAACCGATTAGTGCTCTTTTTTTTGCGCCCCTGCGTCTTTGCGTGAAAATAAATCCCTCCGTGCCTTAGTGTCTTTGTGGGAAATGAATCACTTCAACCCCATCTTCAACACATAGTAATCCGCCGTGATATACAATGTCTTTTCATCCGTCGAAAAAGCACAATTAGAAGTCCTTTCCCCGGTATAGATGCGGGCCACAACCTTTCCATCCGGATTGAATACCCAAATTCCTCCCGGTCCTGTCGCAAACAAATACCCCGAACTATGCATTTTCATCCCGTCAGGAAGTCCCCGCTGCCCTTCCTTTCCGACCAAATCTGTGCTGTCAAAGAAGAGTTGCCTGTTTTCCACCACACCCGGAGAAACAATGTCATATTGGTACCACACGGCATGTTCAGGATCGGAATTGGCGACGATCAGCTTGCTTTGGTCAGGTGAAAAAGTGATGCCATTGGGACGGGAGAGGGAGTCCACCAGTAGCAGTTCGCCATCGGTCTTGAGGCAATAAATACCCTGAAATGAAAGTTCCTTCGCCGGGTCATCCACATTGAATTCCAAGCCATAAGGCGGGTCGGTGAAATACAAATTTCCTGCTTTGTCATAGATGGCATCGTTGGGGCTGTTGAGGCGCTTTCCCTGATAGTTATCCACAATGCTGACAAAATCTGCTTTGGGCTGACCCAAAGGCGCATTCATTCTAGCCATCCTTCGGTCTCCGTGTTGGCAGAGTACCAAATTCCCCTGTGGATCCAAAATCAGGGCATTGGAACCTGTCTCCCCGCCACGGGCAGCATCACCGGTATAGCCCGAAGGCTTGAGGTAAAGGCTTGTTTCACCCTTTGCATCAATCTGAAAAACCGAGTTGTTTGGAATATCCGAAAACAACAGCTTCTGTTCCTTTTCGAGCCAAAGCGGCCCTTCTGTCCACTCAAAACCCTCGGCAATTACCTCCAACTTTGCCTCAGGGTCTATCAGACCCAATGCTGCTTCATCCAGGATTTCTATCGAACTGTTTGGTTTCATGGTGTTTTTGGGTTGGGTGCAGGAAATGGCTAAAAGGAGTAAAAACGAAAATACGATGGAATCTTTCATGGTCTTTTGGGTTAGATAGAGTGCAAATATGTATGTACGCAATGATGCAAGTAGGTATGCAATCTTTTCAAATTCTTGGCTTCGGACTTAAATGCCCGGTACATCGGTCTTCCGACTTCGGTCTTCCGTCCCGACTGAAGAAGAATATAGGGTTACTGGCAAAGAAACGTATATCCATGAATGCAAACATCAATTTCGGATTTTTCCCTTGGAATCTGACTATCAAAGCCTCAATTTTTGATTTGGATGAATAAGAAAATGGTTTTTGGAAAGAAGTTGTTTTACGCATCAAATCATTAGCTGAGATTTTAGAACCTCAATTCGGATCAGGGTTTTATTACAGACAGTTAATTTGTTTTCGACAATTTATATCACTTTTCCAATTGTGTCCGCACTGCGGACGCAATTGAGTTGGACTCATTACAAACTCTTGTTGAGTTTAGAAAATCATGACAAAAGGGAATTTTACATAAACAATAGCAATTAAGGATTTCATGAAAGTGAATTTCCTAGAAAAACTTTTCTGTTAAACCTTTCCCTTTTTTTTTGTTACTTTATATCCAAATTGAAATTAATATTTTAAAGATATAGTTTAAGTCTTTATGAGTGAAATATTAGAATATTTTCCAAAAACAACTTTTTCCGGTCACGACTCTTTTCCCTGTAGGAATTTTTGGCTCAAAAAAGGATACGATTATGTGCTCTCTGGCAAATCATTTAATGATGATGATGCGGTAGTAATATTAGGTGTTGGGAAAAATATGGTTGGTGCTATAAGGTATTGGATGAAAGCTTTTAGCATGATCCATAACCATGATGAATTATCAGAATTAGCACATTATATTTTTGATGATGAAAAGGGTGTCGATCCATATTTGGAAGATGATGCCACTTTATGGCTTTTGCACTATCATTTAGTAAAAACCGGACTAGCCTCAACCTTCTCAATTATATTTAATTTTTTGAGAAAAGAACGGATAGAGTTTTCTAAACAAAATTTCATCCAATTCATCACTAGGGACTTTAAAAGTCAAAATGAAAACACATTGAATACTGATTTTAACGTGTTCTCTAGGATGTATATTAGGAACGAAGAAAGGTCAAAAGATAGAGAGGATAATCTTTCTGAACTTTTAAACGAATTAAATTTGGTTGACTCATTTCGGTCTGATAAAACGGAATTTTATATTATTGAGAATAGAGATAGAGATGAAATTCCTGAGGAAATAATTCTTTATGCGATTTTGGAAAACATTGAATTTGATTTGTCTGTAAATTTTAGAACACTTGAATCAGGTTTCAATAGTATCGGAAATGTTTTTGCATTGAATAAACACGGTATTTATTCTAAAATCCAGGCATTGTTTGAAAAATTTGATTATCTGATATTTAATGATCAAGCTGGAATCAAAGAATTGCAATTTAAAAGAAAACCTCATCCTCTTGAAGTGTTAAACCAATATTATGGCAAATAAATTTTCTCCTTCTACCAATATTCTTAGGGACTCAAACAGAGTCTTAAATTATATTCCAACTCCAAATGCCAAAAGGGTTGTAAAACAATTGGAAGAAAACTTTTCAAATGGACTCCACACGTTCAACTTAATTGGGTCATATGGTACAGGAAAATCAACCTTTCTATGGGCATTAGAACAAAGTTTGCTCAAGCAAAAAGAGGTTTTTAAAACCTGTTTCTTTCAAAATCAAAAGGTTGAGGTTTTTAAACTGGTCGGAAAGTATGGGTCTTTTGCAACCACTCTAGCCAACCGGCTAAATGTAGATTCTGAGAAATCCGAAGACATACTTTCGGAATTCTATAATCACTATTACAAGCTTCAAAAGGAAAATATAGCCTTAGTGGTGTTTATAGATGAGTTTGGTAAATTCTTGGAATATGCAGCAAAATACAATCCTGAAAATGAGCTTTATTTTCTCCAAGAGCTAGCTGAATTCATTAATGATCCTGTCAACAATACCATTTTAATTACAGCTGTACATCAAAATATTGATGCTTATGCTTTCGGTCTTACAAGTGCTCAAAGACAAGAGTGGACAAAAGTTAAAGGCAGATTTAAGGAAATTACTTTCAATGAGCCTGTTGAGCAATTGCTTTATTTAGCAGCGGAATCTTTACAAGGAGATAAAATTATCTCTAATGAAGAAAAAAAGAAAATCAAAAAGGCCTTCGTCCTTCTTGAAGAGTCCAAGGCATTCAATATTAATCCAATTTATGCCAATGAAATAGCTCAAAAGCTTTTTCCACTTGACTTGATTTCTGCCAATGTATTGACCCTCACACTACAAAAATATGGTCAAAATGAAAGATCATTATTTACATTTCTTGAAACCGAAGCAAAGTTAAAAAACGATTCTTCTTCCCAATTCTTTCATCTAGGAGAGGTCTATGATTATTTAATTAATAACTTTTATTCTTTTTTGAACTCTAGGTATAATCCAGATTTTGCTGCCTGGGTCTCTTTGAAAAATGCCATAGAAGCAGTAGAACTTCAATTGCTGGGAAATCATTCTGATGCTACAAAGATAATTAAGGTAATAGGCTTGCTAAATCTGACTGCAAATTATGGTTCTGTATTGGACAAGTCATTTCTAACAACTTATGCGAGTGCGTTTCAGGGGATAAAAAAACCTGAGGATGTAATTACAGAACTGGAGAAGAAGAAAATCATCATTTTCAGGGCATATAATTCAAAGTTTTCCTTGTTTGAAGGGACTGACTTAGATATTACAGAAGCATTGACATTAGCAGAAAATAAAATCAGTGATGTAGTTGACGTTGTAGGTCTTTTGCAGAAGGAGTACAATTTCAGTCCTCTTCTGGCAAAATCGTACTCCTATAAAACCGGAACACCGAGACTTTTTGAATTTTTGATTTCGGAATATCCGTCTAAAAATATCCCTGAAGGAGAAACTGATGGGTTTATCAATTTGATTTTCAATAACTCATTGATAGAAAAAGATATTTTTGAACATTCAAACAATCAATCTGAAGCAATTCTATATGGATATTTTAAAAATTATGATTCCATAAAAAATCAACTTTTTGAAATAGAAAAGACGAGAAAAGTTATTGAAGAAAATATTGGTGATAAAGTTGCAATTAAAGAGCTGAGTAATATTCTTGACCATCAAAAAAGATTATTGAATCACTATGTTATAAATAATCTTTACAATGCCAACCCAGACATAAGTTGGGTGTTTAATGGTAAGAAGCATCAAGTTGTCAACAAAAAAGAGTTTAATAAACTCTTGTCGACAATTTCCTTTGAGGTTTACTCCAAAACACCTCAGTTTAAGAACGAATTGGTAAACAGACATAAGATATCTTCAACAATCCACACCGCTAAAAAGAATTTTTTTAAAGCATTATATTACAATTGGGAACAACCGGATCTTGGATTTGAAGAATCAAGATTTCCACCCGAGAAAACCATTTACTTGACACTTTTGAAAGAAAATGGACTGGAACCATACACAGAAGATATTTTTGCAAGAAAAGAAAAATTAAAGAACTCAACCTTCACTCATGTTTGGATTGCGTCTTTGGAATTTCTAGAATCTACGAGAAAAAACAAAAGACCTATTTCTGAACTCAGCCAGATTTTGTCAAAAAGACCTTTCAAATTAAAACAAGGCGTGACAGATTTCTGGATGGCATCTTTTTTATACCTAAACAGAAATGATTTTGCGCTATTCGGAGAATCGGGTTATATCCCATATTTGACGGATGAAATACTTGAACTGGTAATTAAGTATCCCTCCGAATACCAAATGAAAGCATTTGATTTGGAGGGTGTTAAACTTGACCTTTTCAACAGTTACAGGGTATTTCTAAACCAAGCTGTTTCTGAAAAGCCATCAAATGACACGTTTATTGAAACAGTGAAACCTTTCTTGGTTTTCTACAGGGATTTGAAACCTTTTGCCAAGGAAACAAAACGCTTAAGCAAACCAGCATTAGCGATAAGATTAGCAATTGCCAGTTCAAAAGAGCCGGAAAAAACTTTCTTTGAAGATTTTCCAATGGCTTTGGGGTATTCCATATCGGGTTTACAAGACTCACAGGCAAGTTTTAATGCCTACATAGAAAAACTTCAATCAGCTATCATAGAGATTAGAAAGAGTCTTGAAAATCTTTATGATAGGCTGGAGGAATTTATTCAGGATGAGATTTTAGGAGAAAAATTAGAATTTGAGGAATACAAAGCCAAACTTCAACTAAGGTATGGTAAAGTCAAGAGGCACTTGTGTCTACCTTATCAAAAAACTTTTTTGATGCGAATAGACTCCCCCTTAGACGAAAGGAATCTATGGTTGAGTTCAATTGCCCAATCATTAATAGGAGCGCCGTTGGAGAATATCAATGATAATCAGGAAATAAGGCTTTACGAGAAGTTCAAAGAAGTAATTCTGGAATTAGATAGTTTAAATAGAATTGGTGTTTCAGGCTTTGACGAAGAGAAAGAAGATGTAATAGAAATAGAAATGTCTTCTTTTGGGAATGAAAAAAGTAAAAATTTGATTAGATTACCTAAAAGTAAAATTAAAGAAGTAGAGGGTATCCATGGAGAGTTGGAAAAGTCCCTGTCTGGGGATAAAAGAACTGATATTTATGCTTTGGCAAGCCTTCTCAAAAAACTAATGGATCAATGAAAAAAGTAAGACATCTTTTGGGAATTTCAGGAGGGAAGGATAGTGCAGCACTTGCAATTTACATGAAGAACCATTATCCAAATTTGGAAATTGAATATTACACATGTGATACAGGGAAGGAACTTGATGAGACATACCAATTAATCAGGAATTTAGAGGGCCTACTTGGAAAAGAAATTATTAAGTTAACAGGTACAGAAAATAGTAATGAAGACCCCTTTGATCACTTTCTCAAAATGTACGGTGGGTTTTTGCCCTCATCTAATGCAAGATGGTGTACAAAAAAGCTCAAGCTTGACCCGTTTGAAAAGTTTGTGGGGGATGATCCTGTAATATCTTATGTAGGAATAAGGGGTGATGAAGAGAGGGAGGGTTATATTTCTAAGAAGTCCAATATTCAAAGCATCTTTCCTTTCAGAAAAAACATATGGAGCGAGGATGTGGTAAAGAAGTTTCTAGCGAATCCAAATATGGATTCAGTAGTACAAAATTATCTTTCGAAGTACCAAGAGCCAAACCAACGCTTTTTAGAATTGCTGGATCAAACCATATCACCAAGTTTTACGCAACCTCAAAAGCTTAATCTTTTATTAGATACGGATATCAAAGCTTTTAATGACTTGGTATTTGATTTTATGAAAAGCACGGATTATCCTCTAGCCAAAGAAGAGCAATTTGCCTTAATTAATAATACGGATATCCTTGTTAGGGAAGATATCTTTAAACTTTTAGAGGATAGTGGGGTTGGTGTACCTGCATACTACAAGGAGAAAGAATTTGAAGTAAATGAACAAAAAGGCACTTATGCCCGAAGTCGATCCGGTTGTTTCTTTTGTTTTTTCCAACAAAAGATCGAGTGGGTTTGGCTTTATGAGCAGCATCCTGAGCGCTTTGCAAAAGCCATGGAATACGAAAAGGATGGATACACATGGATGCAAGGGGAGACTCTTCAGGAGCTTATTCAACCCGAGAGAATCCAACAAATCAAAGAAGAATATCTCAAGCGAACTGAAAGAATCGCAAAAAATAAAAAATCTCCCTATCTCGTGGATATTTTAGATGAGGCTGAAGGGGAAGGTTGTGCTAGTTGTTTTATTTAATATTTGATCGAATGAAGGTTGAAAACAAAGATTTTTCCATTGAGGAAGTTTGTAATTTGAAAAGTAAAATTGATCCTAAGCCTCAATACCAAAGAACCCAAGTTTGGAAAATAGACCGAAAAAGACTCTTAATTGATTCAATTATGCGTGGGTATGACTTACCTAAATTTTATTTAAACAAGATTCCGTTTAATTCTTTTTTTGATTTTGAAGTCTGTGATGGTCAACAGAGATTAAGAACGATTTGGGAATTCTATGAGGATAAATTTTCAATTGGGAAAGACCTAAAATTCGAAGATGAAAATCTTGATGGATTGAAATTTTCAGAGCTACCTGAAAAAGTACAAATCTTTTTTTTAAGTTATAAATTAACTATAACAACTATAATTGAATCTAAATCAAACGAAATTCGTGATCTCTTTGCTCGATTACAAAAGGGAATGGGTTTAAATCAAGCAGAATTACGAAGGGCGCTTTCCACTCAAATCGGCTCGTATGTGGAATCTATTGTAGATAATCATAGATTTTTTAAAGAATGTGGTTTTCCTAACTTGAGAAACAAACATCAAGATTATATTGACCATGTTATTTCTTACTTTGTCAATGGTTTCAACCTTGATATGAAGGGGATAGTTTTACAGGATGTTTATATTAAAATATCCCCTTATCAAGCAACTCAATATGTAAAAGAATTATCACTGATTTTGGATGCAATGGAGAAGATTAATAGTTATTCAAAAGGTATTTTTAAAAATAAGTGGGCTTTTGTTGATTCATTTATTTTACTTTTTCAAAATAAACATCGAAAAGTAGATTTTGAGAGATTTAAAAACAGATTCTTATACTTGGAAAATAAAAGAAAAGAATATCGTGGAAATCCAAAGAGTTTAATTGAAAAAGAAATTTCGACTGATTTCGATAAAAGACTTTATGACTATATTTTAGCATTTTCTAAAGACGGGAATTTGAAGGCAAATTTAAAAAAGAGAAATACGGTTTTTGATGAGGAGTTCAAGCATGTTTTTTTTGATAAATAAATACAAATATGTCATTAGACGTTGAAAGAATTCCAAAGGATCTAATTGATTCTTTTTCTTCGAAAAAAGCAGGACTTTTCGTAGGAGCAGGTTTGTCTCAAGCTGCCGGGTTACCTGGTTGGGAAGGTTTATTAAATGATCTAATTCAACTTAGTAAAGAAGTGAGTTTTAAGACAGATGAACTTTTCATAAAGAGTTGTGAACAACTTCTAAAGGATCCTAGTAAATATTTATTGTTAGCTCAGGAACTTAAGGATTTTTTACAAGATTCCTTTAGAAAATATATTATTGAAAATTATTCTGACAATTGCCCACCACCGACCTCGACACATTTGGCAATAATGGCACTTCCGTATCAATTTATCGTTACAACAAACTATGATACTTTGCTAGAAAATGCATACGTTAAAATCCACGGTAAGCAGGCCAAGGTTCATACATTCAATGATAGTCCGGATATTTCGTATGATTTATGGAATAATCGTCCATTTATCCTAAAAGCTCATGGTGACGCCAATAAAGCTCAGCAGGGGATAATTTTAACTGAGAAAGATTATCGACAAATCCTGTTTCAGGCTAGAGGATATCAAAGTATTTTGCAAACATTATTTACTACTAAAACAGTTTTGTTTTTAGGAACCTCTTTGAATGATCCTGAATTAAAATTATTGTTAAGTTATATTCATAGCTCCTTTCACGGAGGAGGACCATTACATTATGCCCTCATTGCAGATGATCAAATTAATAAAATAGAGGCAGAGAGTTGGAGAAAGAACTTCAATATTCAGATCATTCCATATAATTCTTCAGACAAACATAAAGAAGTAGATGATTTCGTCAATTTTTTAATTTCAAAGGTCCAATCATAAATCCAACATATCTAAAAAACAATTCTCATTATCCACAAAGAACCTAGGATCCTCCTCCTTTTTAGCTCGGATCAAATCAAAGCCTCCATTAGCATATTCTTCAAGAAGTGAGCGAAGCTCAGTTATTTTGGATTCCACTTCGCTTTCTTCCATTTCCTCAAGTTCATTTAAATCGATGCTTGATTTTGCTAAGATTCCCATAATAATATACTCTGTTATTTCCTGAGGTTGCCAAGATCGAATTTCAATGAACTTCTGTTTTTCCGTTCCCTTGGCAATTGGAAGTCTGTAATCCTTTTTCAGTCCCAAGAGTGCTGCATACATATACATTTCATATCTGGTTGAAAAGTACTTACCCTGTTTCCACCTCTCTTCCTCTGTACTTGTTCCCATAGTTCCACCTTGTTCAATGGTGAATTCTAAGATCATTTCGTAGTACTTCTTATCGTATTCTGGAGATCGATCTTTTATTCTTTTCAAAAATTCCATCTCAGTTCAAGGCTTTAATGTTGGTGGCTAGGCTTTTCCTATTGGTTCTGTCTGTCTCAGGTATGGTTGGAGTGATCATATATACTTTACCCAAACGTATTTCCTCATTTTCCAAAAGTTCTCTTCGAAGAGTTTCATTTCGATAAAACTCTTTGCTCATGATTATACTCTGCTTGTAAACTTGGCTTACTGTCTTACAGAAACCGAGGGTATAATCATCACCAAATACAGACATTGGCGCATCCGTTATCAAAGTGTATAGGTCAGTATCTCTAGATGCTTTTCTAGCCGAAATGATAGCCATAATTGTGGCTAACTTTATCAAGATGATATTGCCTGTATTTAGCTGATGCAAGACATTTCCATTTTCATCCACCAATTCTGGCATGTAATTCTTGCCATTAGTTAATTCTTTGAGTTTAATAATTCCTCTTGCGGACAGATTCCGCTGTATCATATTTTGATAATGCTTATTCGCTTCTTCCTCCAACATTTTCACCAGTTTTTGAAATACTCGTTTTCTTGTGGAGTGGGCAACTTGGTAAAATTCATTAAGTACTGTTCTTTTTTCTTCTAGGTATTTCGGGATTTCTCCAACTACTAAAGAGGAAAGGTCTTTGTTAATCTGATCAAGCTCCTTCTTTTTGTTATTGATAAGGTGTGTTTGATTTGCAATTTGGGTTGCAAATCTCTTAACCTGTTCATTTAGGACAGTGTACCCATTTAAAATATCAAATGCTTCCGTTGAGGTCATAGCAGATTGAGCCGTAAGAGACCTAAGTTCTTTTTCAATTTTTTCGAATTCCTCAAGTATGGTTCTTCTTTTTGATTCAATTTCCTCTTTTCTCAAAAAGGTATTCTGAATATCGTTATCGATGTTTTTGATGATATGTCCAAGCCCAAGCCCATTTTGATAAAGCTTCTTAAATTCACTTTCAAAATCAAAGTTGGTTTTTACCTCTTCTTCAATCTTCGAGTTGTCATCCTCCGTTGTATAAAGCAATTCTTTGATTTTTAACCAAGCCTCTGATCCCTTGGGAGCTTCACGATCGCAGACCAAGCATTTTTCCTCCTCAAGCATCCTATTGATGTGAATTGGCTCAGGAACGTCAAGTGGAAGCCTTGTTTGAAGTTTTTTCCTTAGTTCATTTGTTGCTTCAAACTTTGCGTTTGCAAGGGCTTTTTTTTGAAGTTTGCTTGAAATGTATTTTTCATACTTTTGATTGTATTCACCGAAAAGCGCTTCGGTTCCCTTCAATACCCATCTATTAGTAAAAAGTTTTTTATGGAGATTGATTTGTTCTTTATCAAATTCAGCTTGTACTTCGCCTAACCTTTTTTCTAAGTCCTTCCTCCTTTGATCAAGTCTTCTAATAGTTTGGGCTTCTTCCAATTTATTTAATTTGGAATCAGCTTTTTCTTCTGCGGTAGATGATGAATCTCTTAATTGCATCTCTTCCTTTTCCAATTCTTTTATTTTCTTTTCAAGTTTTTCCTTGTCAATAGATAGCTGCTCACTTTTATTTGTATCCTTACTTAGATCTCTTCGTTTCTTGTCGTACTCTTTTTCTGAGGAAGCTTCTAGTTCATCAGCTATTTTAATGATATTGTCAAATTTCGAAATGTTGGAAAGGACATTGATAGCATCTGTTAGAGTTTCCGACTTGTTGAAATCGATGATTGATTCAACTTGTTCGCCTTGAAACCACATATAAGGTTTTACATTGTCCGGGAGGATGTATCTTTTTATTCTTTCAATTTCATAAGGATCTTTTTCAATCCTTGCATTCATGAATTCTAAATCCTTTTTGCTAACTATTTCTTCGCTCTTTTCATCTTCAATTATCTTGTCTCCATCTTTTTTTATACTATATCTTCTTTCGAGAATAACCACATCACGCTTTTCAGGATTGTGAAAAGTTAGGATAACTGAGGCGGTGATTTTTCCCTCTTCTATGTCAAATATAGCTTTGTCGGAAATGATAGCTTTTTTTAGTTTACTAGTATAGCTAAATGTTTTTATTGAAGTATCAAAACATTTATCGTACATCACCCAATAAAATCCATCGTATAGTTTTGACTTTCCATATCCATTGTCTCCAATTATCACATTGATACCTTCTGTAAAATCAAAACGGTTATCCATGCCTGAATAGCACATGAAATTATTCAGTTCAATACTTGTCAGTAGCATCTATTGCTGGTTTAAAAGTTTGTTGATTTTCTTTTCAGTCACGTTTGGACTTTCTGAGGATGTTTCTCCCTCAATAGCCATTTTGATCACTTCGATTAGCTTGTTGTTGGAATGGGAGAACCATTTATAATTTTCCGCTTCTTCTTTTTTCAAATGTCCTTTCTCAATGATCAAATCATCGGTGAGAAATGCTCTTAAAATTTCCTCGCTATTCATTGTGTCTGAAGATTATTGTGAATGGTGTAGATGTTCAAATCGTAATTTTCGCATATCTCCTCGAAAACAGCTTCTGTTTCGTGGGGATTGATGGAAAGAGAAGCAAAATACATGACCCTTTCAAGTTCCTTAGCGACTAGGGATTTTTCAAGATTAAATGTTTCCGAACTTTTATTGAAAGATTCAATCGGAGGGATTACAACCAAGTCATGGATTGTGGCCACTGTTTTATCCGGGTGCCTTCGGAGAATTCTTCCTCTTCTTTGGATGAATTGTCTGGGATTACCTGTAGAGGAGCAGAAAATAGCATGTTCAGCTCTGGGAATATCGACACCTTCGTCAAGGCATTTCATAGAGGCAATGACTTGAATCTTGCCTTCTTTGAATTGACCAAGAATACTATCTCGGTCAGGCATTCCGCTTGTGAACTGATTGACAAAGATCGATTTATCTATTTTGCCTATTTCTCTGGTATATTGATTTATGATTTTTATGCTTTCGTCTTCCAATTCCTCCTCCTCTAATTCCTCCTGAGTATAGCCTTCCGGAACATAGATGAAAGTGTAATTCAGATTACCTTCTTTTTCGAACCTTCCTTTTAGAATCGAAATGGTTTTGAACAACTTATTCTCTGCCTTATGAATTATCCTTTTCCTTTTTAATAGGAGCTTTTCAACTATGTCATTTTTTTCCAAGGAGTCAGATCCCTTGTTGAAAAATTTTGCAAGCTTTTTAGAGATTTCAATGTATTCAAATAATTCTTCACTTGTTAATTCTACAATGTGAGGATGATAATAATACTTGCAAAGGATGCCTTCATTGATTGCTCTCTCCATTCCAAAGGTATAGGTATATGGCTCGGAATCATTAAAAAATCGCTCCATGGACATACTGCCTTCTAAATCATAGATCCGTTTTGGAGTGGCAGAAAGTCCAATTCGCTTATTGAAAGGGATTTGTGATAACCTTGCCAAGATGCTTTTTGAACCAATGTTGTGTGCTTCATCAGCAATGAGAATAGTATCATTTGAAAAATTGGCGAGATTTTTAAAAAATTTGTCCTTGACAAAAGAAGCGTAAGTTGTAATTACAATAAATGATTTTGGAATCCTTTTCGCTGTCGATAAAGTGGTCGCAAGTCTGCCCTCCCAATTTTCTTTAGACGATACTTTTATAATTTCTTGGAAATTGAAACTCTTGGCTTCTTCTTCCCACTGATTGACCAAAGTAATGGTCGGGACTAAAATTATGGCATTGTAATTTTTACCTTTGGATTCTTCAAGAAGGCAGTTCAGAGAAGTAATTGTCTTACCAGTCCCGGTAGCCATAGCAAATATTCCTTGATAGTCGTTTTTAACCCAATTGTTATACGCTTCAATCTGGTATTCTCTTGGGCCTGATGGATAGGGAAATCGCGGTTCTCTGGATATCCTATAAATTTGTTCTATTAATTTTTCTAAAGTTCTTTTTACTTGTTTATTGTCGTTTAACCTTTCCTTCTTAGAAAGTAATTCCTTTTCTTTTATCAACAACTCTTGTTCTGTCCTACCACCAAATTCATCATGAATTGCAGTTTCTATGCCCTTAGCATCCAGATAATTGACAGAATCATCGATTTGGTTGAAGAAGTTTTCGAAAACTTTTCCTTGCCTAGATATCATCTTACTTGACCTGCTGTTTTCCCAACTCAAATACGCATCTAGCTCTTCCAAATTTTCCAATAATCCAAATGCTGTAAAATTGCATGATGCTTTGAAGCCTACGGCATCGTCCTTATCATAAAAAGCACCAGATTTAAAATGAGATATTCCTTTGCCTATTTTGGGCTTAATGATTACCAATTGGATTCTTTTTTTGGAAATTAACCAAGCTAGGCATTCAAAAAAATGTTTGTTGTATTCGCTAAGCCCATCCTTGATATCTTTAATATTTGAAAGGTCTAATTTATTGTAGGGAGCTGAGTCATCATTGGCTGTCAAAACAGCATTTTTATCATTTTCAGATAGGAAATTGTTAATAACCATTCTCAAAGTTCCTCCCCGGTGAAGGAAAGTGGCAAAGCCCAGAGCCAAAACATTGATCGCTGCCGAACTAAAATACCCCAAAAGTAAATCCAGTCTGTTGCTATTACTCAATCCATCTAAGTAAAATTGAATGGGTTCGCTCTCTGAATTGGTTCTGTAAGACCTATCTTCTGACCATTTTACTTCCTTAAGCATAATTTAAAAAGCATGGAAAAATTGAACAAAACGATTTGTTGATAGAATTAGACAAGTATAGTTTAAAAAAATTTGAATTCTAATCTATCCAACTGAAAAACATTTTGGAAACGGTATTTATTTCTTGAACGGTATTATACTTACCTAAAGAGACCCGAATAGTTGAAAAAGCATCAGTGTCAGAAAGCCCCATAGCTAATAATACATGTGATGGTTCAATCAGGGCTGAGGTACAAGCTGAGCCATTTGAAAAAGCTATATTTTTTAATTTACTAACGAGGATATTTGCATCAATTCCTTCTATGCAAAAGCTAAGAGTATTAAAAATTCTTTCTTTTGAGTTACCATTTAAAGTTACTCTTTCATTTTTCAGAAAATTCTCTTCAAGGAAATCCCGCATTTCCCTAATCTTCTTTTCATTTTCTGCCATCTCCTTTCCTGCCAATTCGCAAGCTTTTCCTAACCCTACTATTCCTGGAACATTTAGCGTACCGCTTCGGAATCCTCTTTCATGTCCTCCCCCATGAAGCAGTGCAGGAATTTTGACCCGGTTTTGACGCTGTCTGATATAGAGCACGCCAATTCCCTTGGGCCCATAGATTTTATGTCCACTGAAAGTCAAGAGATCAATGCCTAAGTTATCCACATCCACAGGTATCTTGCCTAAGGACTGTGTGGCGTCAGTCATAAATAAGGCACCGGATTGGTGGGCTATCTCTGAGATTTCTCGGATTGGTTGGATAACTCCTGTTTCATTGTTCACATGCATGACCGAAACAAGTATGGTTTCCGGCCTCATGGCATTTCTAACAGTTTCTAGGTCAAGAAGGCCGTCTTTTTTGACAGGCAGGTAAGTGGCCTCAAATCCTTTTGTTTCTAAATATTGGCAGGTATCCAAGACAGCACTATGCTCTGTGGATACAGTGATGATATGATTTCCTTTTTGCGAATATGCTTCTGCTACTCCTTTGATTGCAAGGTTGATCGCTTCAGTGGCGCCGCTGGTAAAAATGATTTCATTGGTTTCTGCACCAATTAGGCCAGCTACCTGTTTCCTTGCTTCTTTTACTGCTTCATAAGCTCCTAATCCAAATTGATGTGTGGAGGCAGCATTGGCAAAATTATTTGTGAAATAAGGCATCATTGCCTCAAGGACTCTTGGATCTAAAGGGGTAGTGGCGTTATTGTCTAAATAGATGATTTCATTACTCATACATTTTCAAACAAAAACGTCTTTGAATAATTCGTTTTTGTCTCCGCTATATTCTACATTTTTTATTTCTCTTCCATCAATATTTTCGATTAATTCAACCGTGACATATTCTTCATAAACATTTAGGTTTTCTGTTTCCCCATTCTTGGTTTGCCAATATCTGTCCTTGGATTTGGAAATAGAGCTTATGTGGATAAAAGCGTTGCTTAAAGAGATTTCAATCGAATCTCCAGCAACCATATAGGAATAATCAAGGACTAATTTTCCCTTGCTCGGTATTATATAATAGCCATATTTAGTTTGTATTGAATAGTTGTCAGGCACTTGATAGAGCTTTAGAGACCATTCTCCCTCGAATTCTAAGTTTTTAAAAATCGCAGGAAGTTTCATTTTAACTTCCTCGTAGTTTTGAAAGGTTTCGGTTGCAACATTGACACGACCATCTATATCGTTTCCAATCAAGATGAACTTTGAAAATCTGTTAAACCTTGAGAATTTCTTTTTCGAATGATTAAGGTGATAGCTGATCATTGGATTTTTTAATTGATGCATAATGCGTTTGATGCAGATTTTTTCATTCCTAGGATTTCAAAGTCCTTTTCACTAACAAAGTCCCCGTTATCATAAACACCCAAAGAAGGCGAGTACAGTAAAGGCGAGAAAGAATTTCCTTCCTCGTCTGTCGAGGCAACTACAAGCATATCTAAGGCCTGAGGGTTTTCTTTGGTTATGGAATTAAGGCGGTCAAGCAATTCTTTTAATTTCATATTCTTAAGGATTATTCGATGAATAAAAATGTCAATCAGCTTGACAATCATTATGTTATAATTTAAAAATTTAGATTAAAAAGGCAAGTGTTCTTAGTAATCAATTTAAAAAATATTTGAAATCCTGACTTTAAATGGAATCAACCCTACTCGAAAGCCAATCTCTGAAACCTCCCTCCAAACCCCTAGCAAAGACCTACCAAAGTAGTAGCAAAGTAATACCAAAGTAGTACCAAAGTAAGGGATACTGCGAGCTTACCCCCCTCGTCAACAGAAATATAATGCACGATGAACATTTTGTAATTTACATTCGGTAAATCAACAGCTAGAAATGATGAATCCAATTAGTCCTTTTCCGACTACAGGCTATTATGATCCCAAATGAAAAAAGATCTTTAACTTTTCTACCGGACAAGAAGAAGAACAAGCCGTATTTCCAACCCATTTCCCAAAATAAAACAATTCACCCCAACTTAAAATAAATCAATTCTAAAAGAAATAATACAATATAATTTCCAAAAATCGGCATTTTCCCCCCACTTTCCCCTATACTTCTCCTAACCCTCTCCTGGGGACCCGTTATACCCTCCCCCACCATTCGTTAACTTTTGACCAATTTCCAAGAAACCATATAATTATTCCGATAATTTAATTGCTTGTACTTTTTCAAGACAATCAGCGCTAGTCTTTTTACCCCTTAGGCATTCAATCCCTTCCTTGTTTTGGCGGAAAGCCATGTTCAACTTTGGTCATCAAATTAGCCAAAACCGCACCTGACTTCCCGGTTGATCCTGATCTATAAATATGTCACCCCTTCGGGGTTTTGCCTACCCTACGATCAAATCCATTTTTCTATAATCCTACCACCCCTTCGGGGTTTTCCACATTCCGACAACCCGACAACGCGCAGCAGACAACAATTTCAGTATGCAGTCTCAGTTTTCAGTTTGCAGAGCTGACAACGCGCAGCAGGCAACCACTACAATAATTACAACCCGATAACGCGAAGCAGACAACTTGAAAACCCGCCAACGCGAAGCAGGCAACAACTACAACAACTACAACAATTACAACCACTACAACCATTCCAACCCGATAACCTGACAACGCGACGCTGACAACTTGAAAACCCAACAATGCTAAGCAGGCAACAATTACAACCAATACAACAATTACAACCACTACAACCCGACAACGCGCAGCAGACAACCACTACATCAATTACAACCACTACAACCCTCCAATGAATTTTTTCATTATTTTTAATCCATGTTCCAACGATTCTTTCAAATCCTCAAATCACCCATAGTTTTTGTGTTGCGGAAGCCCACCATTTGGTTTTCCAAAAAGATTTCCTCCTCACCGGAAAGGGAGTTTGTCTTCAGGAGATTGACGGAAATTTATAAGGACATCACCCAAAACCCCGAACCGGAAGAAGGTGCACTCTACAACCTTGACCTGCGTGGCAACAGCTTCATTATCCTCAGCGATGTGCACAAGGGGAATAGAAAAGGCCGGGACGAATTCCGTCATGCGGAGAACAATTACCTTACTGCTTTGGAACATTACAATGAAAAGGGAGCGTATTATATCAATTTGGGCGACAGTGAGGAGTTTTGGAAGTTCAACATCTTCTCCATAATGCAGCACAACAAAAAGACATTTGAGGCAGAAAGGAAGTTTGTGAAGCGGAATGCTTTTTTTAAAATCTACGGCAACCATGACCTTTTTTGGAAGATAGATCCATTTTCGAAGATGTACCTTCGGGAGATTTATGACAAAGCCATCAATATCTACGGGGGCATTGTGGTGCGGGTCAATTACAAAGATGGGAGACATATTGATGTCTTTTGTACCCACGGACATCAGGGGGACAGAAGGAGCGACGGCAATAAGTTTTCGATTTGGTTTGTGGCCTATATTTGGGGGCCTTTGCAGTCATTTTTGGATATCAACATCAACACCCCTGCCCTCAGCCAAAAGGAAAAAACCCTCCACAACAAACTCATGTACGAATGGAGTCAGCAACAGGAAAATGTGGTCTTGGTAACCGGACATACCCATCAGCCCATCTTTCACTCTTACAGCCACATCCAACAGCTTCGGGCACAGTTGGAGGAGGCAAAGAAAACAGAGAATGTGGATAAGTCTGCCGAATTGGAAGAAAAGATCAAAAGGCATCCAAGCCAATGTACCTTAGGAGTGGCTGATTTGCCGAAGTACAAGCCCACTTACTTCAATGCCGGCTGCTGTTGCTACAGTGACAACAGTATTTCAGGGATTGAGATCGCTGACGGATTTGTCAGGCTTGTCCGGTGGGCTGAGGAAGAGGGAATCTCCAAAAGGGTGGTCTTGGAGGAATTGCCCTTGGGTGAAATGAAGGATATGTTCATGGATAGGTAAGAAAATAAATTCCCACAAAGCCTCAAAGCCACAAAGAAGAATAGAAAGGAAGTTTCCCACAAAGCCTCAAAGACACGAAGGAAAAGGAATTCAAGTAAGAAATTGAGTTTCACGCGAAGGCGCAAAGATGCAAAGAAAAAGCAAATAAGAGAGATTTTTCACCTTCTCAGGAGGCGGTTCAGAATGATTGTAGAACAACTGTTATTAGTTTCTATGTTCTCTTTGTTTCTATAATTGTGGTAATAAATTAGCTCCACCTCGGAGAAAAGCCATTGCGATCCTTTGCTTAACCATAGCGTCCATTGCGGTAAAAAATGTTTCCCACAAAGCAGCAAAGACACAAAGAAAAGCCCATTGCGCTCTTAGGGAAACCTTAGCGACCATGGCGGTAAAAAAACAAAGTTATCTGTGCTCTCAGTGTCCTTTGTGGTAAAATAAAATAACACATACTTCAAATAGCGCCCCACAGCGAAACCCTTGCGTCCATTGCGGTAAAAACTTTCTCATCTCCACATTCAATCCTTTTGTGCCTTTTGTGGTAAAAAATGAAACAAGTCCATTCTTTCTAATTCGTCCATAATTGGTTAAATTTCAATCAAGTCAACTTCTTAAGCCATGGACAATTCAAAAGTTATCCACAATTTTTACAGTGCTTTTGCAAAAGGAAAAGCAGATGAAATGGTTTCTTATTACCATCCCGATGTTGTTTTTGAAGATCCTGTGTTCGGAGTGCTTAAGGGTGAAGAAGCCAAAGCGATGTGGAAAATGCTTCTCAACCGGAGTAAAGGAAACCTCAAGGTTACCTTTTCTGATGTCAAAGTAGTACGTAATTCAGGAGAAGCGAAGTGGGAAGCAGTTTACCCATTTGGTCCCGATAAAAGAATGGTTCACAACAAAATCAAAGCTGAATTTGAATTCAAAGACGGGAAAATCATCCGGCATACTGATAAATTTGACCTGTGGAAATGGTCGAGGATGGCCTTGGGTATCAAAGGCACGTTGTTGGGTTGGTCACCTTTGGTACAAAATAAAATCAAAAGCCAATCCAAAGCGCTGCTGACCAAATTTTTGGAAAGGTAGGAGAGTACTCGACCGTCTAAAATTTTAGCAGGGAAAAAAAAAATAGTCAAAATTTTTTTTATGCCTAAACCAATTTTTATAAATGATTTTTCTTCTTCAACAAAAGCTTAAATCGTTAAGAAACAACCACTATAAAAGTGTCTGAAAAACCCCTAACAAAAGAATTATAGAATTTTATTGATATTTTATTGAATAACCTATTCTGTGTATTTTTTACCTTCTCCGGAGCTATTATGTTGTTGATCTACTTTAAACTGTATTATATTTTATTGAGCATTTTGAAAATTACAAAAGATTGTTCTAATTTACCTGTCTTGCTGACCACAACGTACCACCAAGTGAAGAATCTCACAACGAATGGATAAAATTGATACCCGGTTTTATCTGAATTTTTTTGGGATTTTTCACTTCTTTTTTTTCAATTGAGAAGCCTTCTTCTATAAAACCTTTACCCTAACTTCGATATTTCCTTTTACAGCCTTGGAATACATGCATTCTGAATGTGCAGCAGCCACCAATTTCTCTGCTTCTTCCAAAGAGGGTGCTTTTGGAATGCTGACTGCAATGTCCACGGCCAAGGCATATCCTCCCTTGTCAGATACTCCCGTATGAACCTGTACAGTGATTTCTGAACCATTCAGGCTGACTCCCTTTGCAATAGCAGCCAAAGTTCCTCCAAAGCAGGTGGCATATCCTGCGGCAAACAGCTGTTCGGGATTGGTCTTGCCCCCCGGTCCGCCAATTTCCTTTGGCATCGCCACGTCAAAATCCAACATGCCGTCATCTGTCCTGACATGTCCCCGTCTTCCGCCGGTGTTGACGGCCGTCGCTGTATAGCTGATGTTAATTTTTTCCATTGTTTATCTTTTTAAAAGTATTTGAAAAGTATCGGTACTGTTGATAACTTTTCTTTCAACCCAACTGTTTTGATATAGCGCTTAATTTCTTATGCCCAATTAACCCATTAACCAAATAACCCGCAGAACAAAGAAACCATCCTAACCATTTCGGTATAGAAGAATTTTTTATTTATAAGATTCGTGACCGAAATTGAGAATGGTACCCAATTTAAACCATGGGCTGCGGTGCATTAAGATAAAAGGAAGTATAAAAATCGGTTTAGCATCTAACCCATGGCTTCTATATTTCGCCCACTTCGGGGCTGTGATCTTTATGGTCAATTGATAGAAATCCGGAATTCTCAATATTAGTTAAATTCTCCTATGATAACCGCGGTGAGATTGCGAAATTCAGTTCTGTTGTCGGGACCTGGCCGCCATAAGTATGTATGGAAAAGTATTATCGAGCTAGTCCCAAATAGACCATTAACCAATTAACCAATTAACCAATTAACCAAATAACCAATAACCAAATAACCAAATAACCAATAACCAAATAACCAATAACCAAATAACCAATAACCAAATAACCAATAACCAAATAACCAATAACCAATAACCAATAACCAATAACCAAATCAATAATACCTCCCAATCATAGGATGATCGACAATAGCCCTTTTCAGTTCCAAGGCATTGATTTCTCCCATTCTTGTATAAGCCATTTTTCCTCCAGGTTCGATCAAAAGGGTGATAGGGAGACTTCCGTCCCAACCGTTTTTGACTACATCGATGACAGCATATTTGTCTTCTGTATCGATCAGGTAATTTGGAACAGCAGAGTATTTGCTTTGCAGAAACTTTAGGACCTTATCTTCCTGATTAGGGTTGTCCATACTCAGAGAGACAAACTGAAAATCCCTGCCCATGTACATTCTTTGAATCTCAATAAACTCCGGATATTCTATCACACAAGGCCCACACCACGTCGCCCAAAAGTTGATCAGCAATAATTTGTCAGTATCATTTTTGAGCAGATCAGCCAATTCGGTTGTGGATATCTTTTGGACTTCCACCGGTTTTTTCTTCCATTCCTCATTGGTTTTGATGGTGTATTCATTTTTCCAAGCCCATTTGGTAGAGCATCCAAAAGCCGGCGTTATAGACTTATCCACAGGCAGGGGTTCTCCGGCCAAAGTTTTTTCGATAGCGTTTCGGAGGTCTTCCGCATTGGCAGTTCCGGGTTTTTCGGAAGCGTCTATCCTGCCGGAGTAGCTGAGTTTTCTTTCTTTATCAAATACAAAAACCTGAGGAGTGGCTGTTGGACCGTAAGCCAAGGAATATTGATGGGTGTCTCCGTCATAGAGGTATGGGAAATTATACTTTTTATCCACATACCGGATCTGCATACTTTTGTAATCGTCACTCAGGTCGGTATAGCCCAATTCTTCCGGTAAAATACCAATAGGACTGTTTGGGGAAATAGCTACGAAAGCAACGCTTTTTCCTTTGTATTCATTGACCATGTTGATAAACCTGTCCTCATAGGCCTGTGCTGTCGGGCAATGGTTGCAGGTGAAGTTGATGACCAAGACATCTGCATCTTTGAAGTCATCGATCGAGACCATTTTACCTTCTACATCAGGCAGATTGAAAAAGGGGGCCTGATCTCCGATTGCCAATTTTCCAACAGGCTGTTCGGTCATCTCCTGTGGATTGGGAGTAAATACCGTGGTGGAATCCTGTGATGTCTCTTTTTCTTCTGAGGATTCCTGTTTGCCGCATGCTCCTAAAAAAGCCATGCTAAGAAGAATCAGAAATGTGGATAAGTGATGTTTTTTCATAGATTCGGGATTTAAAAAAAAGCCTACCCAATCGAAGAATGGGCAGGCCTTTTGACTCGCTTATTTTACATATGCCGCCTTGTTGAGGTATTCAAAGCTTTTTTGGACACTGTCGATAGGTTCATAATTGTATTTTTCAACCTCCACATAGAAATCCTTCATTCCTTGGGCATAGGCAGCCTCAAAGATTGGTTTGAAATCCATGGTTCCGCTTGCCCCGATTTCCTCTTCGTCTTTGATATGGAGTAGAGGGAATCTTCCGGGGTATTTTTTCAAGTAATCCACAGCCGGATAGCCACCTTTTTGTGACCAATACACATCAAGTTCAAAGCAGACAAGCTTTGGATCGGTATTTTTGATCATGTGGTCCATCATGATGGTTCCTTCGATTTTTTCAAATTCGCGGGAGTGGTTATGAAAGCCAAACATCATCCCCGATCTTTTGGCCACGTCCCCTATGGCGTTGTAATAGTCACACCATACATCCAATTCTGCCAAAGTCTTCGGGATAGGCATGGAAGGTTTGATGAGGTATTTGGCGCCCATCTTTTTATGGTCATCGGCTGCTTTTTTCCACCAATCCAAAGCCTCTTCCTTCTTGGCAGGATCATATTGCGGTCCGCCAACATGGGCACTTTGTAGTTTCATACCCAAATCCTCGATATATTTTCTGTAAAACAGGGGCTCCATCTCATATACCATTCCATCTTTGTAGCTCGCATTCTCAAGGTGTCTGTATCCAATAGAAGATACAATTCGTAAAGTGCCCTGAGGATCATCTGTCATGGCCTTTCGTACAGAATATAACTGCAATCCTATTGGCTTTTTGGCAAATGGAGCCGCAAATAAATCCTTGGGGGCGAGGATACTTCCCAATGCCAACGCGCCTGATATTTTCAAGAAATCTCTTCTTTTATTCATGATATGATGGGTTTAAAGTTTGTATCCGTTTTCGTAATCATAATGCATTTTGTCGTTGGCTTCAGGATCGTGTGGAAAAGTCTGACTTTTTGGATCCCAATCCAAAGGACGTCCCAATTCGGCAGCAATGTTGCCGATCGTGCAGACGACACAGGTGCTGTGGCCGACTTCCACAGGGACAATCGGATCTTTTCTCTTAATGACTGAATCTATGAAATCCCAATAATGCGGTGGATAACCTAGTTTGGGCAACTCTATTGTGGGCTTGAGACTTTTGTCAGAGGAATCAAAATTTCCTCTCGAAACCTTGATCCAACCTTCCTCGCCAATAAACTGAACAGCTTGCCTGTTTCCGTCAAAAGGCCCTACGACCATTTCTACTCCGTTGGCATAATGGTAAGTCAATGGTTTTCCGTCTTTGGCCGGAACGACTTTGACAGGACCGCTTCTGTCCATACCCAATCCCCATTGGGCAATGTCAAACATATGCGCGCCCCAATCGGTCATATACCCTCCGCCGGTTTCTTTGTAAGATCGCCACGCGCCCCAGAGCTTTTCATTTTGTTCCGGTTCGAGAGAAATGGGCGGATTGAGCTTTTCATTGTAGTGTAATGCCGGTAAAGGACCTAACCATGTTTTCCAGTCCAAACCTGCAGGTATTTCTTGTTTTTCAAGGTCATAGGGAACCGGATGTTCCGGTTGTCCGACATGGACGAGCACCTGTTTCACTTTTCCGATTCTTCCTTTCAATACCATACGGGCAGCATGTTGGAAGTTGACATCCGAACGCTGCTGACTGCCGACGGCGAGAATAGTACCATGGGACCTAACTGCTTTGACCAATTCCTGACCTTCCCGGATTGTAAGAGTAAGCGGTTTTTCGAGGTAAATATCTTTTCCTGCTTTGCAGGCATCTATCGCCATGAGGGCATGCCAATGGTCCGGTGAAGCAATCACCACAGCATCGATATCCTGTCGGGCAAGCAATTCCCTGTAATCGGTGTAGAGGTCTACTTTTGGAGCTGTTTTTTCTAACTCAGCGCTGATTTTGTTAACCCTGAGTCTGAACCTTTCTCTTTTGATTTCATAGACATCCGCACAGGCCATTATTTCCACTCCCGGAATCCGCATCATGCCATTCAGTATTCCCATAGACTGCCGCCCGACGCCAATAAATCCCAACCTGACCTGATGGATGTCGCCGGATTGGATTTGATTAGAGGCAATGCTGATTCCTGGCAAAAAAGAAAGGCCTGCAGCACTCAGAAGTGAGGTTCCTAAAAATTTCCTCCTGGAAATTTGGGGAAAATTTTTTTTCATTTTCATTTGGGTTTATTGTTAATAAATACCCCTTCAAGGTAAATTTGGATTATCTCAGGGTAAATTGCTATTTTTAGATAAGCACAATATAATATTACTTTAAATCGGGCTTTCATAAAAGTTTAAACTACTAAAATTCAGTCTTGGAATAGGTTAGTTTGATGAAAGCCATGTTTTCTTATTTGTAAGGTGATGGACAAAAAAAAACCCAAAATACTCGTCATCGGATCAGCCAATATGGACATGGTGATCCGAACCGATCATTTTCCTGTTCCCGGTGAAACTATAATGGGAGGAGAATTTTCATTGATTCCCGGTGGAAAAGGTGCCAATCAGGCAGTGGCTGCTGCCAGATTGGGAGGTGATGTCTGCTTCATTACCCAATTGGGAAAAGATCTTTTTGGAGACCAGAATCTAGAGAACTTCAAAAGAGAGGGAATAGATACCTCGCTCATTACACAAAATCCCGATCAACCTTCCGGTGTGGCATTGATTACTGTGGATAACTCAGGCGAAAACACCATTATCGTCGCTCCAGGCGCAAATCATACTCTTTCGGAAGCCGAAATTTCAAGTGCGTCCAAAGCTTTTCAGCAGGCGGATATCATTCTTGTCCAGCTTGAAGTCAAATTACCTGTTGTGGTGGAAGCCTGCCAAAAAGCCTATGGCTTAGGAAAAAGGGTAATCCTCAATCCCGCACCTGCCATGGATTTGCCGGAAAGTATATTTCCTCTTCTTCACCTCATTACTCCAAATGAAACCGAAGCCGAGTTTTTGACAGGAGTCAAGGTCATCGGGGAGGCTTCTGCCTATCAGGCAGCTTCTAGATTGAGAAACAAAGGAGTCCAAAGAATCATCATCACGATGGGAGGCGTCGGGGCTTTTTTGTTTACGGATACCTTTCAGGGAATCATTCCAACAACGAAAGTGGAGGTAAAAGATACAACTGCCGCCGGCGATACCTTTTGCGGGGCTTTGGCAGTGGCCTTGGGAAACGGGAAGAATATCCAAGAAGCAGTCTCCTTTGCCTTAAAAGCCGCCACGCTGTCCGTGCAGAGATTTGGTGCGCAGACGTCGATACCATATCTGAAAGAACTTTGAGAGAATATAGTACCAAGTACCAAGAATAGTCCTAGTTTATAATTTAAGCTGATCTTTTACCCTGAACGACTCTCTAACTTGAAAACCTGACAACGCGAAGCAGATAACCCGACAACCATTACAACAACTACAACCATTATACCCATTACAACCCCATAACCTGACAACCCTTCCAACCCCCCTAAGCATATGAAAAATAAATTGTGGATAACTTTTGCCCCTGTCCTTTTTGGATTGGTCTTTTTTTCTTGTCAAAAAGAAACTGTAACCGAAGTGGAAGCTCCTGCTACTTATGAAGAAGGCGCTGCTATTGCCATCAGTAAAGAAAAACTTCAGGATAAAATCAAAGGAGGATGGGCAGGTCAGGTGATCGGCTGCACCTACGGCGGACCGACAGAATTCCGCTTCAACGGCACCATGATTGGCGACGAGGTTCCCATTCCTTGGGATGAAAACCAGATGCTTTGGTGGTATGAAAATATTCCAGGCCTGTATGACGACGTCTACATGGACCTGACTTTTGTGGATATCTTCGAAAAACACGGTTTGGATGCTGCAGATTCTTTACACGCCTTTGCCTTTGCCAATGCTGAATACCAGCTTTGGCATGCCAATCAGGCTGCCCGCTACAATATCCTCAACGGCATGATGCCTCCGGCTTCCGGGTATTGGAAAAACAACCCACATTCCGATGACATCGATTTTCAGATAGAAGCAGATTTCGCCGGATTGATGGCGCCGGGAATGGTCAATGCTGCCGCAAACGTCGGTGACCGGATCGGTCATATCATGAATTATGGGGACGGTGTCTATGGCGGGATTTATGTAGCTGCGATGTATGCGCTTGCCTTTGTCCACGATGACATGGAATTTGTCGTGGAGGAAGCCCTGAAGACCATCCCTGCCGAAAGTGAGTTTCACCAATGTATCGCAGATGTGATCAAGTGGCATAAGCAATATCCTGATGATTGGAAACAGACTTGGTTTGAAGCCCAAAAGAAATGGACCAAAGAAAAAGGCTGTCCGGATGGGGTTTTCAAAGCTTTTAACATTGATGCCAAAATCAATGCCGCCTACATTGTCATCGGGCTTTTATATGGCGATGGTGATTATGGCAAAACCATTGACATCAGTACCCGCTGTGGGTATGATTCAGACTGTAACCCGGCCAATGCAGGAGGGATTTTGGGAACCATGATCGGATACAGCAATATTCCCGATTATTGGAAGCAGGGAATCGACAAAGTGGAAAACATGAATTTCAAGTATACGACCATGTCCCTCAACAAAGTCTATGAGGTCGGTATGGACCATGCGGTCCAAATGGTCAAAAGAAACGGAGGCGAAGAAACCGCCGACGGCATTACCATCAAATACCAAAAACCCGTTACCAAGCCTTTGGAGATTGGTTTTGAAGGAATTTATCCAACCAAAAGGGCTTCCATCTTCAAGCCTTTGGACAAACAAAATGGGAGTGTTGAATTTGCCACAGCAGGAAATGGATTTGTACTCACAGGAGAGGCTGTCAAAGATGCCTCGCTTCCTGACGCAGTCCTGGAGTTGGAGGTCTTTGTGGATAACGTGCTGATGGAAAAGGTCAAAATGTCCACAAGCTTCCAAAGCAGGAAGCATGAGATTTTTTGGAATTATGACCTGAAGGAAGGAGATCATGCTGTCAGACTTGTAGCCGTCAACATCCCAACCGGATACCGTGTCAATGTCAACGAGGCCATCCATTATTCATCAGTTGATCCGGGGAATAAAAACTATTAAAACCAAGTCCCAATCCTATGAAAAAGACCCATCCGATTTTTCTTTCTTTATTGGTTCTGCTCTTTTCCTGTACCGGAAAAGTAGAAAATACAACCGAAGAGGAATTGATACCTGTAGAAAACAAAGTGCGCCTTATTTATGACACGGATGCAAACAATGAGTTGGATGACCAGTTTGCCCTGATTTACCTGTTGCTCAACGGGGAGACTTTTGATCTTGAGGGCGTCACTGTCAATGCGACCAAAAGCGGCGGGGATATCAACGGACATTATGAAGAAGCAAAACGGATCATGCAACTTGGTCTCAGTTATGAAAAGATTCCTTTACTCAAAGGGGCCAATGGATCTTTTGCCGAGATCCAGGGTACCGTCGCAAACGGGAATTTTGATGGTCAGGAGGCCGTGGATTTCATCATCGAACAGGCAAATGCAGACAATCCGGAAGAACTCATTCTGCTTGCTGTTGGGAAGTTGACCAATGTCGCTTTGGCTTTGGAAAAAGACCCATCGATTGCTTCCAAAATGCGGGTGGTTTGGTTGGGATCCAATTATCCACAACCCGGAGAATACAATCAGGACAACGATACCGTGTCTATGAATTATGTGTTGAATACGCAGGTTCCCTTTGAAATGGTCACTGTCCGTTATGGCGAACCTTCAGGAACAGATGCCGTCAAGGTCACCCAAGCTGAAATCAACAGCCGAATGCCTGGTTTGGGACCACAGATAGAAACTCCGATTGTTGGCAGGCATGGCGGTGAGTTTCACAATTTTGGGGACTATGCCGTCAATTTGTTTGAGCATATCGATTACCATGGCGATCCACCTTCGCGTGCTTTGTTTGACATGGTAGCAGCGGCGATTTTGAAAAATCCTGTTTGGGGAGAAAAAAGAGAAGTTCCATGCCCGATCCTGATTGAAAACCAATGGGTAGAAAGGCCCGAAAATTCTAGGAAAATAGTCCTTTGGGAGAATTTTGACCGTGATGCCGTCATGGATGATTTTTACCAATCCTTTATCGATTACCAAATCGTCAATCCAAAATAATCCTTCCCATGTACATCATAGAATCTTATTCCCTAGCGGTTGTCTTTTGTATCATCACCATGTTTTGTTGGGGTTCTTGGGCCAATACCCAAAAATTGGCCGGTTCTTCATGGAGGTTTGAATTGTTTTATTGGGATTATGTCATCGGGATTGTTATCCTCTCTTTGGTTTTTGGCTATACCTTGGGAAGTAGCGGGGAGGCAGGAAGGGGATTTACGGAAGATTTGTTTCAGGCTAGCAGCAGGAGTTATTCGCTTGCCTTTATCGGCGGGGTGATATTCAATCTAGCCAACATCCTCATCGTGGCCGCAATTGCCTATGCCGGTATGTCGGTGGCATTTCCTGTCGGTATCGGACTCGCCTTGGTTTTGGGCGTAATTGTCAATTATGTTTCCAATCAGCAGGGAGATCCTGTCATGCTCTTTTCAGGGGTGGCTTTGGTGGTAGTAGCCATAGTATTGGATGCGATGGCCTACCGGAAGCTCGCCTCGACCAACCAAAAAAATCCAAAAGTAGGATTGGTTTTGGCTTTGGTAGGTGGATTTTTGATGTCTTTCTTTTACTTCTTTGTGGCACAATCCATGTCGCTTGACTTCTCCAATCCTGAAGGCGGGAAATTTACCCCTTATGGTGCAGTATTTGTCTTTTCGATCGGGATCCTGCTGAGCAATTTTGTGTTCAACACTTTCCTGATGAAAAAACCCATCGAAGGACCGCCACTGAAAGCACCGGATTATTTTGCCGGCAAGCTTCCCGTGCACCTTTTTGGAATCTTGGGTGGGATAATTTGGTGTGTGGGAATGTCTTTTAGCATCATCGCTGCAGAAAAAGCAGGTCCTGCCATTTCCTATGGTTTGGGTCAGGGGGCGACAATGGTCGCCGCTTTTTGGGGAGTATTTATTTGGAAGGAATTCAAAAAAGCACCCAAAGGTACGGGCAACCTGATTGCAGGAATGTTTTTGTTGTTTGTGATTGGGTTGGGGCTGATTGTCTATGCGGGAGTTTAAAAAGCTTCCTCTACATCATATTTCCACAAATAGAAAAAAGCCTGCTCCATTCCTTCAAAGCTTCTGCCGGGATTGGTCCGGATGATTACCTGCTTTCCTTCTTCATCTTCGAGTTTGACCATCTGATGACTTCCAAAATAAGATGACTTGACGATTTTTCCGCTCAGTTGCTGATTGGGTCTTTGGACCACTTCGGCATGCTCGGGCCTGAATAGGAGCCTGACGGGGTGCTTGTATTTTTTTGCTTCGGGATCGGTAATAAACCCAAATGAGGTATAGAATCCTTCCTCTGAGGGAGTGGCGATGATCTCATTTCTTTTACCAAAAAAATTGGCAACATAAGGATTTACCGGATTTTCATAGAGTTCCTTGGGGACATCGATCTGCTGCAGGTATCCTTTGTGCAGGATGGCAATGCGATCTGCCGTAGACAAGGCGTCTTTGGTATCGTGGGTAACAAAAATCGCCGTAATCCCTGTTTTTTTGATGATTTGTCGGATTTCTTCCCTCACCTGATCTTTGAGCAAAGCGTCTAAATTGCTGAAGGGCTCATCCATCAGGAGGATTTTGGGATTGGGTGCAATTGCCCTCGCCAAAGCAACCCGCTGCTGCTGACCGCCCGATAGTTGGTGCGGATATTTGGTTACGTCTTCTTTAAGTCCTACGAGGGCCAAAGTATTTTTGGCAATCTGAGTCGGATCGCCCATGGATTTTTTGATGCCAAATTTCACGTTATCCAAAATGGTCAGGTGTGGAAAAAGAGCATAATCCTGAAAAACCATCCCAACCTGCCTTTCATGGGCAGGGACAGATTTTTTGCCTTCAACAATCACCTGACCCGAGAGGGAGATGGAGCCGGAATCCGGATGTTCCAAGCCGGCAATGAGGCGCAAAAGGGTGGTTTTGCCCGAACCACTTTCTCCCACCAATGCCAAAATCTCACCTTCTTTGACATCAAAAGAAACATCATTCACTGCAAAATCTTTTGCCTGACTGTACTTTTTGCTGATTTTTTGGAGAGATAAAATTGTCATCCGGAGATTTTCGGTTTTTGCTCTTTTCCTCGATTCATGATCATCCTGTTGAGCAAAATGATAGGGATGATTCCAGTCAAAATGATAATCAGGGCGGCATTGGAAGATTCAGTGATCATTTCATTGGTGGCCATGTCAAAAGTTTTGGTGGCCAAGGTCTGATAGTTGAAAGGGCGCAAAATCAAAGTTAAAGGTAATTCTTTTAATACGTCCACAAATACAAGCAATACCCCCGAAACCAGACTTGTTTTGATCAGGGGAAGGTCGATTTTCCAAAGTGTCTTTGTACTTCGGACACCGAGCAACCTGCTTGCCTCGTTGACATGGATGCCGATTTTTTGAAATCCTGCCTCGACAGGATTGTAGCCTACCGCCATAAACCTCACGATATAGGCAAAAACCAGGGTGAAAAGCGTACCAGAAAATAGCAGACCTGCTGTGGAGGAAAACAAGGTTCCATAGATCCATATGTCAAGTGCAAGAAACGGAATCATCACCCCCACGGCAATCACCGCACCGGGAATGGCATAACCCAAAGTGGAAATTTTGGTAATGTTTTTTACCCATCTGTAAGGACTCAGTCTCAATGCATACAGCAAAACCACAGCAAGGAAGACAATGACCAAGCCACTGATGGCCGCCAATCCAAAACTCCGGTAGATCAGCATAAAGAAATCCGGATTCACCACTTTGTGATAGGTCATTCCGACCCATTGCAGAAGCTGGAAGAAGGGAAAGAGAAAGCTGATCAAGAAAATAATGCCACAGACGGCAGTGTAAAGTACTTTTTTGCCTGGACTTGGAATAAGCCTGACAGTCGGTTTGTGGAGGCCGTTGACTGAGGCAAATTGCCTGTTTCCCCTTTGGCGGGATTCCAGGTAGAGGATCAGAAATACAAAAACCATCAATATAGCCGCGAGATATATCGCTGTTGGTGCATCTCCCATGGAAAACCATGCCCGGAAAATCCCTGTTGTAAAGGTATTGACGCCAAAGTATTTGACTGTACCGTAATCATTTAGGACTTCCATGGATGCCAAAGCAATGCCTGCCACAATCGCCGGTCTCGCCATAGGCAATGCGACTTTGAAGAATGTCTTCAACCTATTTGCTCCCAAGAGAAATGAGGCCTCCTGCATGGTTTTGGATTGCTGCAAAAAGGAAGCCCGCGAAATCAAAAATACATAAGGATACAAAGTAATGGAAAGGATGAAAACTGCCCCGGGAAGATTCATCAGGTCTATCACACTTCCCTGGAAATTGATACCAAAAGTATTTCTCAAAAATACCTGCACGGGCCCAGTGTAATCCAAAATTCCCACATAAGTGTAAGCCATGATATAGCCCGGAAAACCCAAAGGCAGGATCAACAGCCACTCAAAGTATTTTCTTCCGGGAAATTCATAATTGGAAACCAACCAAGCCGTACTGACTCCAATCAAAAAAGTAAAGAATGCTACCCCTAAGAGTAAAGAAACAGTGTTTTGAAAATAACCAAAAAGGAGGTTGTTGGCGATATGCCGCCAACTCCCTCCCGGGTTATCAAAGAGTTTGATAAAGATGGTAAACAAAGGTGTGGTTACTAGAAGCAATATCAGCAACGAGTAACCGGTCCACTTATTCCACCAATAATAATTGCGTTTGAGGATATCCAATACTTCAGATTATTTCCAACCTACTTTGTCAAATATGACGACTGCATCGCTGTTATTGTCACCCAAAACAGAAAGATTCACCTCATCTGCTTTGAAAGTTCCCCATTGTTTTAGCAAGTCAGAGAATTCGACATTTGGGTTGACAGGATACTCAAAATTGATATTGGCCAACATTCCCTGCGCTTCTGCAGCAGAAAGAAATTCGATCAACTTGATGGCATTGTCTTTATTGGGTGCATGTTTTGTTACGCCTGCACCGGAGATATTGATATGCGTGCCACGGTCATTTTGGTTGGGGAAGAAAATGGCGATTTTCTCTGCTGCTTTTCTCTCCTCTTCATTTTCGTCATTGAGCATGATGCCGATGTAGTAGGTATTGACAATGGCCACATCACCCTCACCTGCCGCAACAGCCTTCACCTGATCTCTGTCACTTCCTTTTGGTTCCCGTGCCATGTTGGCTAAAAGCCCTGCTGCCCATTGTTCAGCACCTTCTCTTCCATGCTGCGCTATCACAGAGGCCATCAAGGATTGGTTGTAGATATTTTCTGAAGATCGGGTCAATATTCTTCCTTTCCACTGTGGTTCTGTCAGGGCCTCATACGTGCTCAACTCCTCAGGTTTTACCCTTTCGGTGCTGTAAGCAAATATTCTCGCCCTGTAAGTCAGTCCAAACCAAAACCCTTCAGGGTCTCTGAATTTTGCAGGAATGTTTGAATTCAATGTTTCAGAACTGACAGATTGAAACAATCCTTTGCTTTCAGCCCTGTGAAGTCGGCCTGCATCTACGGTGATTAATACGTCCGCAGGGGAGTTTGCACCTTCTAATTCCAATTTTTGGATAAGCTCATCGGCTGAGGCGGAGACCACGTTTACTTTGATGCCGGTCTGCTCTGTAAACTTGTCAAAAAGCTGCTGATCTGCTTCGTAATGTCTGTGGGTGTAGACATTGACCACTTCTTCTTTTTGTTCTGTAGTACCACCACAGGAGAATAAAATTGCCCCAAAAGAGGCTATTAAAGTCGATTTGATGATGTTTTTTAACATGATTTTTTAAATTAATGCGCCAAAAATAATCATTATTTAAATCAAATCTAAATAAAAAGAAAAAGAATTTTATCTTTGTGCTGAACAAGAAATTCATTTTTTAGCTTCAATAAATACCTCAATATCACAGCGCTTATGACGATCCAACAACTTGAATATATCATCGCAGTGGACAAGCACAGGCATTTTGGACATGCTGCAGAGTCCTGCTTTGTGACCCAACCGACGCTGAGTGCTCAAGTAAGCAAATTGGAAAAGGAATTAGAGGTGATCTTGTTTGACCGATCCAAAATGCCGGTGATTCCCACCGAAATCGGAACCCGGATCATCGAACAGGCAAAGCGTGTGGTATCAGAGAGTAAAGGAATATTTGAGCTTGTTTCCCAACTCAAAGGCGACATCAGTGGGGTAATCAAATTGGGGATAATTCCCACTTTGGCCCCTTACCTTTTACACAGATTTATCAGGTCATTTCTCGAAAAATATCCCCATGTAAAGCTTCAGGTAGAAGAAACGATAACGGAAGAAATCATCAGAAAATTGAAAAATGATGAACTCGATCTCGGGATTGTGGCCACTCCTTTGGATGAAAGCGGGATTGTTGAAAAGCCGATGTTTTATGAAAAGTTTTTTGCCTATCTGTCAAAGGGCCATCCTTTGCTGTCCAAAGAAAAACTATTGATCAAGGACCTCGAAACCGATGACATGTGGATGCTGCAGCAGGGCCATTGTTTCAGGGATCAGGTGCTGAACCTATGCAGTCAGACCAAATTTGAGAGGATGAATTTCCATTATGAAAGTGGTTCCCTCGAGGGGCTGAAAAATATGGTCAACCAATACACAGGAATCACGCTACTGCCTGAATTGGCCACCGCTTCCCTAAACGACGAGGAAAAATCCCGGCTGAGGTCTTTCAGTGACGAGACTCCGGTCAGGGAAGTGAGCATTGTGCTGACTCGAAGTTTTCTGAAAAAGAAATTGGTAGAATTGCTATACCATGAAATCTCTGCTGCTATCCCCCAAGAAATGACTTCCAAAGCCCATGGAAAAGTAGTGAGGTTTAAATAGAATTAGGCTGGCGTGACTTCTTCTTCGCCAACCAAAATCTGTACCGGTAGACCTAAAAATTTGCTTAGTTTTCTAATCATTTCCACATTCAATGATCTCTTTCCTTGGAGGATTTTTGATACGTTTCCTTTATCTCCGAGAATTGGTATGAGGTCTTTGTTTTTTAATCCCAAATCTTCCAACCTGATTTTTATTGCGGTAATTGGATCTACTTTTGGAATAGTGAAATTTTCGGTTTCATAAAGTTTGACCAAAGCCAAAAGAAGTTCAAGCTCGTCTCCTTCGGGTGTTCCTTTTTGGGAATCGAATAAAAAGTCAATCCTTTCCAAATAGGTTTGGTATTGGTCTTCGTTTGCTATGAGGGTTAATTTCATTTTTTTGGTGCTTGGATGTTCAGGACATCGATTTTATCATATTCTTTGTGTGGTCCAAACCATTTAATTTGAATGGATTTGTACACGAAACTGAACCTAACAATCAGACGATAATTATTACCATTTACATTGAAAACCATCCTGTTATCTCCAACTTGATCTGCCGATGGATAGGATTTCTTCACTTGATTGAAATTTTCCCAATCAGCACTTTCTGCGGTTTCATACCATGTGATCAACCAATCTTTCGCTTTTGGATATTTTTGAATATAGGACAAAAGAGTTCCTTTGGTGATCACGTTCATAAACGAAGCTAACATAAACAAAGGTTGTCAATATGACAACTTTTCAAATCGAAATCTTTAAACTCATATGAGAATTTTTATGTGAAGCGCTTTTTGATCTGAAGATCGTCTTCAAAGCCCATGGAAAAGTAATCCGGTTTAAATGATTGGTTTTGTTGACAAATATTAATGGACAATAATTTTGTAATTTTAAAATCTTCCAATCTTTCAATCCTCCAACCTTCCAATCTTCCAATCCCTTATGTCCTCCCACCATTTTGTGAAAGAACAACAAGAACCGGCTTTGCTGATTTTGAATACTTCCGGAATCAGTTTTGAGCAGGTTGCTCCTTTGTTGGAATGGGTTCCCACGCTTTTGGTAGCACAGGAGGCGGTTCCTGTTGTAATCTCTTGGGGTATCAAGATAGACTTGATTTTGGCAGAAATGGAATTTCAAAAAAGCCATTATCACTTGCTCGAAGAGCAGTATCCAGTAAAGTTTTTGGGGGTTCAGGAAGGGAATTTCCTTGACGAGGGGCTTCAGTACCTGATTGCTTCCAAACATGGTGCGGTCAATATCGTTGGGTTTGACCATTTGAAGGTATTTGACCTTGAACCGATGTTGGAGTTTTTGGATATCGTGGTTTGGGATGGTCCGATCCGCTATTTTCCAATCAAAAATGGACAGTTCAAAAAATGGTTCCCTGACATTTCCATACAGCTCCACGCTCCCGAAGGGTCAGTATTGGAAGTGCAAACCAATGAGGGAAATGAAATCGTTCAGGTCAAACATGCTACTTTTATCGAAGTAGAAGAAGGGACGACCATCATCAAAGGAAAAGGGATTTTTTGGATCGGAGAATTTATGAATGCCTGATACCCCTGATCATTCTTTCCTTTCCATTTAGGTCTTCAAAAATTTTGACCTTCCCAAATCCCAGATTTTCCATCAGTTCTTTCGTCTCCTTTCCAAAAGCCTCATTGATTTCAAAATAGAGCTTTCCTCCCTTTTTGAGGGCTTTTTTCGCTTTTTGGCTGATTACTCTATAGAAAAGCAAAGGATCATCGTCATAGACAAACAAAGCCAAGTGGGGTTCGTGTGACAAAACATTGGTATGCATCAGTTCCTTTTCTGAATACCGGACATAGGGAGGATTGCTGACGATGATGTCCAGGTCTTCAAAGGGAAGTTCTTCCTGGAGAATATCCAAGCGACTGAATTTAACTTTGGAATGGAGAAGAAAAGCATTTCGGGAAGCGATTTTCAAGGCTTCCTCACTGATGTCAAGCCCAAATACAGCAGGATTATTTAATTCAAGATCCAAGGTAATCGGGATACATCCCGATCCGGTTCCGATATCCATGATTCTTAATTCCGGCTTTGGATTTTCTTTGAGTATCAGGTGGACAAGTTCCTCTGTCTCATTTCTCGGAATCAACACCGCAGGAGAAACTTCAAATTCCCTCCCGTAAAATGGAGCTTTGCCAAGAATATACTGAATAGGCATTCCCACCATCAGGTTTTTCATGGCAAGGCTCAATCCGGATGGCAATGACTCTAGATTTTCATTCTTTAAGATATCCATTCTTTTCTTGCCCAGATAGGCTTCAAAAAGCCAATGAACGAGGCTCTCGGCTTCCTGTTTGGAATAGAGCTCTTGGAGTTTGTGGGAATAATCCTGAAAAAGCGCCTGTAATGTTGTCATAACTTCTCGTGGCTTACATTTATAAAACTAAAAAAAATCAGGGCACCTATACCATAGCATACCACATCCAAGATATCAGACGTATAATTTTCTGACCATTTAGGAAGGGCAAATTCAAACAAAAATGAGAAATAAAGTAAACCTACCACCACTTGGAATTTTGTAAATATAATGTCGTTTTTCATGGGGTGAATCCATCTGAATATCTGAAGCGTGATCCCAAGAACTACAGGCATGGCCATCAGGTCATCGAGGTAGGCATGGACAAAGGGAATGAAAAAGCCAAGTGATTTTTCGAGATACTGGTTGATCCAAAAAATGACACAAGGAATGAAAAAGAAAGGGTTTTTGAATACAGTTGTCATCCAGGCATCATGGCTATCAGCCAAACAATAAAAGTGATGATGGCCATGTAAATTGTATAAAAAAAGTTTCCTACGATTTTGGCATTTTTGACTAATGCCCCATCTGATTCTTTGATGAAAAAGATCCATTTCTCATCGCTAGCTTTCTTGTCTTTTTCACGGTTAATGTGATAATCCAAGTCTCTTCCTCCGAGTGGCTTGCCACAGGATCCGCAGGCTTCATTCATATTTCCTGACCAAGATGACCAATTCCCACAATGGGGACATTTTTTCTCTCCCATAGGTCAAAAATAAAAAAACTAATCCCAAAGAGCGCTACTTCTTTGGGGTTAGTTGAGAATAGAGGCATTATTCAGTTGCTACTTGTAGGCAAGACTATATTCTGTTTTGGAAAGGATGATTTCGTAAGGAACCGTTTTTTTCCTCAATACAAAATTGCCGATCACCAACGCATCAAGTCCTGTGGAATAAAAACACCTGATGGCATCTTTTGGCGATTCCACTACCGGTTCACCTTGGATATTGAAGCTTGTATTCAGGACTACAGGGACGCCGGTTTTCTCCCCGAGTTTTTTGATGACATCATAATACCTTGGGTGAAGCTCTCTTCTGACGGTTTGCAATCGGGCACTGCCATCGACGTGGGTGACGGATGGAATGAAACTCTGTTTGTCTTTGAGGACATTACAAACTTTGAGCATAAAAGGTGCTTCAACATCCAGGTCAAAAAACATGTCCTTCGCTTCCACGATCGCCGAAGGAGCAAAAGGTCTGTAAGCTTCTCTGAATTTGATTTCAGAATTGATTTTGGCTTTCATGTCTGGAAATGCCGGATTGGCAAGGATACTTCTGCTTCCCAATGCACGTGGACCGATTTCCATAGGACCCTGAAACCAGCCTATGATTTTTCCGCTTTCGAGCAAGTTTGCCGCCACCTCACAGATATCATCATGTTCGGTAAAGTTCAGCTTGCAGCCTCTAAGGATTTTCTCAATGTCATCATTGGAATAGCTTGTTCCGACATAAGGGTTGAGGTGAACAAAATTCCTTGGGTTTTTAAGGATGCCATTGTAGAGGTAATAGGCAGCACCTATGGCCGTTCCATTATCTCCTGCTGCCGGCATGACATAGACATCTTTGAATTTGGATTCCCTGACGATTCTGCCGTTCATGACGCTGTTCAAAGAAACACCTCCGGAGATTACCAAGTATTTGGCATTTGTTTTTTGGTGGAGGATGTCACAAATTTCGAGAACCTTGTCCTCCAAAACCCTTTGAAAGGCGGCAGCCACATCCATATGGTGCTTCTTAAACTCCTCTCCGGGTTTTCTAGGAGTTCCAAATACCTCTGAAAATTTGGGAGATAAATGGGAAAATTTCAGCGGGTTATATTGCATGTTTTGGAAGTTGAAATAGCTCAAATCCAATTTTACCCTGCCCTCATTGTCAATCGAAACAATCTTTTCAACCTCTTTTTTGAAGACTTCTGGATCACCCATAGGTGCGAGTCCCATGGTTTTGCCTTCATCATAATTTGTCTTGAAACCACAAAACTGTGTCACAGCCTCATAAAATGACCCCAATGAATGCGGAAAGAAACTCTCTCCAAAAGCTTCTACTTTGTTGCCCTCGCCTTTGCCCAGCCAGGTAGTGGCCCACTCTCCCGATCCGTCAATACCCAAAAGTGCGGCTGATTCATAAGGAGAAACAAAGAAAGAACCCGGAGCATGGCTGAAATGATGGGGAATGAAATGGACCCGAGGTCCCATGTTTTTAGAACCAAAGATGCCTGCATACCACTTCCAAAATCCTTTTTGTCTTCGGTAGGTATGCACAAATTCATGACTGATAAAATGCCGGATTGTCCTGAGATGGGTAGCCCCATAAAGTAACTTTTTGCCTAGGTTATGGCTAGGTTTGATCGACACAGCAATGTGGTCAATGTCTTTGTACTTAAGTTTGGCGATTTCCAAACAGCGGGCAATCGCCAGCTCAGGAAAAAGTTTGGTGTGTTTGTCTCTGTTGAGCCGCTCCTCTTCTATAGCGGCTACAAGCTTTCCATCTACCACTATGCACGCGGTAGAATCGTGGAAAAAATAATTCAGTCCTAGAATAACCATAAAGAATCTGTTTCGGTATATTGGGTGATATACGGTGATTGCGAGATATTTGGGTTTGGAAATTAGAAATAAAAATCAAATAAAATCTAATTTTAATCCTAAAATTTTCCAGAAAAAAACCAAAGATAGTTTTCTAATTATGTGTCGCGTTTTCATGAGTAGGAACGTCATGTAAATATTCCAATCAACATACTATGAAAAAGAATTTTCCTTTAATCATCACATTTTCAGCCATCATGCTTTTCTCGTTTCAATGTGAGGAAGAGAATCCTGCAGAGAGAATCGTAGAGGGGTGTATTGATCCATCCAAGATAAAAACCGATGCTGCCTGTATTCTTTTATATGATCCGGTATGTGGCTGCGATAAAAAAACGTATGGCAATAGTTGCGAAGCGAACAATGCCGGAGTTCTCACCTTTACTCAAGGTGCCTGCAACTGAAGTTCCTTTTTTTTTCCTTCCGGGTTCTTGACGGCCAACACAATAAGTTAAGGTACACCGGAAGGTTTTTTTGCTTAGTTTCTCAGATTTCGCTGACTTTCGCAAAGGGAAATTTACAGATTCAGAGTATTCAATAATTTTTCTGCGTCAATCTTCGCAATCTGCGGTTACATTTATATTCAAAACATAGGTTTGAATTGCTTCCTTTTGAAATTCGAAAGCATTTTTGTAAAAATTCATATGGCTTGTAGCATTTGCTTGCATAGAAACGTCATAAGATTATTCCAATCAATTTGTTATGAAAAATATATTTCAATTAATCCTCACATTTTCAGTCTTATTCCTATTCTCTTTTCAGTGCGAGGATCAAAATCCGGTAGACGAAGTATTGACAGATTGTATCGACCCGGATTTAATCCGAAAAGATATGGCTTGCCTCACGATCTATGACCCGGTTTGTGGCTGCGATGGAAAGACTTACGGAAATTCCTGTCATGCAGGAATAAGCGGTGTAAAATCATTTTCTAAGGGCGAGTGTAAATGATTTTTTCCTTCCGGGTCCTTTACTTCGTATGCAAATGAAAAAGTTCTCCGGAAGGTTTTTTTGTTTTTTCCCGATGATACAGCAAATATTCTAAGAAGGGAAGGAACGACCTATGATTTTGGATTATTTTGGGAAATATATCATCGCAATTCGCGACGCCTGTAGCCCATGGCAGTGTCTTCACTGCCATTATGAAAACCTTTCTCGAATAAACAAGTCAATAAGGACCCTGACTTAGGCGAAGTATGTTCTCCCACAGATATCGCTGACCTTCGCAGAAGAGAAGGAAAAAGCATTTGATTTTTCGACCTTCGCCCATGGCAGTGTCTTCATTGCCATTCAAAATCGAAAAACATTTATTGATGGAAAGTCAGTGAGGACACTGATTTTGGCAGCTCAAAATAAAAAAAAGCCAACATTAAGTTGGCTTGGAAAATGATTTTCTAATGGTTTACCTATTTATTCTCAGAAATGAAAATATCCAGGTCTTTGAGGGTAATCAGGCCTTCATAAAATGCCCTTCCAAAAACAACCGCTGTCACACCCAAATCTTTTAATCTTTTGAAGTCATCAATATTTCTCACTCCGCCACTAGCTGCAAGGTGGATTTTTGGATATTTCTCCACAATTTTTTCATAAAGTGCAAAATTTGGTCCCTCCAAAACTCCGTCCCTTGTCACATCAGATACTTTGAGGTACTTCAGGCCACGTTCATAGAAATACTCGATATGGTCAAAAAGGTCAATCTCAGTTTTCTTCAACCATCCTCTTGTTTTGATTTTCATATGTTCAGGATTGGTATCGGCTGCCAAAATGATTTTTTCCCTGCCATATGTTACCATCCACTGGGCAAATCTTTCCGGGTAAGATGCGGCCACGGATGCCGCTGTAATGGTTTTTGCGCCATATTCAAAGCACTTCAACAAATCTCCATCTGTAGAAATCCCACCCGTAAAATCTACAATCAGGTTGGTATAGCCTGCAATGGCCTCCAGGATATGGTAGTTTTTTGGTTCTCCCCTGCGCGCACCATCCAGGTCCACCAGGTGCAGCCACTTGATACCATGATCTTCAAAGGCTTGGGCAATCTCCAATGGGTTATTGGAAATCACTTCCTCTGTAGCAAAATCCCCTCTTTTGAGGCGGACGCATTTGCCATTGATGATCCAAATTGATGGGATGATATCAAAATCAGTCATAGCTTCAATAGGTTGGAGTTGGGAAATTGATAAAATTCCTGCAAGGCAAAGTTAAAAACCTAAGTCTTCATCAGGATTTTAAAGATAATACAAGATAGCAGAATTTGACAACAGGCCCCCTAAAGTTTGCCTATTTTTCGACTAAAGAGCATAATTGGATCAGAAGTCTGTTAATAAATGAGCCTTGCAATGACACCATTTGCACCGGAAGCCCAAATCGAGGTCGTGGTATGGTCCACTTTCACAGCATGGAATCCATCCTCTGAAAACCTTTCCCAATCATCTCCCCTGTTGGTGGAAAAATCCGACCCATTTGGTCCGACTGTAATCAGCCAACCGAATCTGGAGAAAAATTCAACCCCTGACCTGTAGCCACTGGGCCGGTTTCCCGGAGTAAGTTTCCATGTTTTTCCTTTATCTATTGAAACAATGCTGTTGTTTGTACTTGAATCTGCTTGGGTAAAATCCCCTCCCACAGCTACAATGCCATCCACGTCAATTCTCACCATCGAAAAAATCCCTTGTGAATCCTCCTCCTGCAAAATAGGTGTACTGTACTTTTCCCAATGAAATCCATTGTCAGCCGAATGGTATATTTTGCTGTCCTTACCTGCACTTGCAAACCAGATATTGTCTTCGTCTGCCAAAATCCCCGAGCCGCTCGCGGCAAAAGATCCGCCGCCGACAGGACCATCGGGACTCAATTCCATTTCAAGCCATGTTTCCCCAAGATCTTTGGTTTCCAAAACCATCCACTTTTCATTTACGACATCCCCAATGGCATATCCTGTATTTTTATAAAATGCCATGCCGTCAAGAAATGCTTCTTTGGGTCCCTGATACTTCTTTACCCAGGTTTTGCCCCCATCGATAGTTTTGTAAATCACTGCAGGCTGACCTGAGGCCATGGCTACGGCAGTATTGGCATCAATACCCTCAATGTCCCTAAAATCCGCCGAATCCAGCCCGTCAATAATTCCCGTTTCCCATGTTTTACCACCGTCAAGGGTTCTCAGCCATGTTCCTCCCGAACCACTTGCCCAAACAATCTGCTCTGTAATCGGAGACAGACCGCGCAAAGATGCTTTTGTCGGGGTTTCCATCTTTTTCCAGCCTATAGGTTTCTCGGGAATGACCGCTTTTTTGGATTTGCTACAGCTACCAAGCACTATCAGGAGCATAAAAAGGGAAGCGTACTTTTTCATAGTTGTGGATATATATTGGCCAAAAAGGCCAAAATTGAAAATTTTCATAGATAATTGGTACAACAGAATTTCTCTGCTTTTGATTTCATTCTGTTATTCCAATTCCTTTTGCCATCAAGCCGGCGAGAATAGGAATGACAAATAAAAGCAACAACTCCAAGCGCACCATCCAAAAAATGATATTCGGTACCTTTATGTTTTCCTCTTGGTCACCATTTTTGTTTTTGATAAAGAAAACCGTCGGGTAGATCGAGAGGATTCCGATGACGATAAACAAGGTAAGCTTGGTATGAAAAAGCGGATTACTGCTGTAAAATTCAGTTGGTTTGCCATAAGCTCCGAGCCAAAGCGTCAGTCCCACAGCCAACAAAACCAAAACCGCCAAGCCATAAACCCCGTCAATTTTTGCAAGCCTTCCGACTTCGGAGCGGGAGAGTGATTTTTTCAGCAATAAATGCTCAGAAACAAGAGCGCCCACTATCGTGAAAATACTGATAAAATGGACGTAACGTAGGAGGATTTCAATCGTCATAAATGGAAATATATTTTAGCTTAAGGCTTTTCTTAATTCCCCAAACAACTCGGGGACTTTGGTCATGGCATTATATGGCACATTTGGATCGGGATCGGGAAGGGTCTCGATGGGAACATATCCCCGAAAATTTGAATCCCTAATGATGGCCACCAATTTGTTCATGTCAATCTTGCCTCCTTTTCGGTCTCCAAGCAATTCCTTCACTTGCCAATTGACCGCATAAGGAATCACACGTGCGATATCTGCATAAGGGTCAGGAGTCAGAAAAAACCCGGTGTCCACGATTGTGCCTAACCAATCCGAGTTGACCATCTCCAGGACTTTGATGACTTCATCAGCGCTTTTGAGCATGTCGCCATGGTTTTGGACGCCAACCATCACGCCAAACTGCTTGCCATGTTCGGCACATTCGGCCAAAGCCTCCGCCATCCAAACGGCCGTTTCGTCCCAGGTTTGATCCTTGGGTTGCACACCGGCAAAAACCCTTAACACAGGCGCTCCCATCTCTGCGGCAACCTCAATCCAATCTTTGGCCAAGGCAACATCCGCATTCCTCTTGGCTTTATCCGCAGTCGCAAAATCATTGCGGATCCCTGTTCCGCTGATTCCAAGACCGAGTTGGAAAGCCCTTTGCTTGAATTCGTTGATAAACTTCCGCTCCGGTCTTGCGGGATATCCGGGAAAAAAATATCCTGTGGGATCGACAGCATCAAAATCCAGACGGGCACATTCTTCCAGCATATCAAACAGACTCATCCCACCGGCCTCGCCTTTTTGGAATTTGTAGAGTTGCACATAGTAGGACCAGGCATTCAGTCCGACCTTGATTTTGGATGAGGTAACTGCGTTTATTTTTGGTTTTGGGGCACCAAGTACCTCGTGCATCGGCAATACACCCAATCCTAAACCCAGAGGGAGAGCAGATTTGAGAAAATTGCGACGGTCGGTCATAGGGAATGGTCGGATGATTCTTTTAAAGACAAAACTTAAATTACAAAAAATATCCGTCAAACCCTTTTTCCCATCAATTACTTTTCAGCAGAAAATCCTTTTGGTTTTTTGATGGTAAAAACCCTTGAAATTGTAAATCCTGGTCTAATATCGCCTTTAAAGAAATTACCGGTAGTTTCTGAAATAAAACTTCTTTCTGTCATTCCATCCGAATTGGTAATATTGATTTGAAAAACATGTCCTCCGGTCTCAATATCCAATCCGAATGCAATGGAGTTTGTAGTATCGGGTAGCCGATGATTGGGTAATTGATAATAATATTCAGCATTAAAACTCATGCGGTGGCTGAGCTTGATCCTACCACCAAATCCAATAGAAAACACATCATTGGGATCATTTGCACCTCTGACCAAATTGTAATGGATCATTGTCGGCATGACCTGTAGAGAAAGTCCCTCACTGAATTTTCTTCCGAGGAGCAACTGCCCGGAATAAAATAAATTTGAAGTCTGGTAATTGTCAATTCCCGGGTTTTCAAACTTTAAGGACTTATACATGATTGATCCAACCGCGCTCAAGGTAACAGGACTTCCATTGGTGGCCTGCCTGAGGATTTTATATTTGGTAAACCCGTCAAACTGTTTTTGAAAGGTACTTCGCCCGATTCCTATCATCCATCTTTTTGTCAGACCATAATCCAAACCCAGCCTCATGGTAGCTTGGTCTAGACCAAATAATTCATAAGCACCGCTATTGAGGTAGCCGAACCTATGTGAAATTCTGAAGTCAAGTACGCCAGGGGCTACATTTTCAACCGAATGGCCTTGGATGATCCTCGTGGTCTTGAAAGTTGCAATGGTGAAGTCAGGCTTTTTATCGTCTTTCATTTCTTCCTCAAGCAAACTCATTAAATCCTCCTGTGCCAACGAAGGCAGACAGGTGAAAAAAATCAATATAAGAATTTTTAAAGTTTTCATCAGGATTTGGGTTTATATGCGCAATTCACCTTTATAGAAATCTCTTTTGCAATTTTGTCTGCTACCAAGGATGGGATTTCTATTTCAAAATCTTCAAGTTGGATATCAAAAGACGAGAGAACTGAAATCCCCTCTTTTTTGACAGTAAGGGTACCCATTGCTGTAACAGCCTTTTTTACACCGTGGATAGTGAGGTCTCCTTCGACCGATACCGGATAGTTTCCCTCTTTTTTAAAATCAACTTTAGAGAGGTCTTTGATCTTTCCCTGAAATGTTGATTTGGGGATCTTCCCAGATTCCATATAATTCTCATTGAAATGCTCCTCCATCAGCGCTTTTTCAAAGTGGAATCCCTTGACCAAAATAGCAAAGACAATTTCTCCGGTATCAGCATTGATCATACTCGTGACTTCATTGTTGATTCCTTCTATATTTTCTATAGGGGTTTCAGAATAAAATGATACCTGGCCGGTCCTTGTTATATATATTCCTTGGGCCATTATGCCAAAGCTGATCAAACTGAAAGCAAGAAGACAAATTACCTTTTTCATATGTTAATCCTTTTTGTTGTTAATTATATCAGTTGTTTAGTTTTCCGGAATTGATCCAATTTTGCAATTTGTCAATCTCACATTGGCTCATCTTTCCAGTATTTTTTGGCATGGGTGAAAATCCTGCCAAATGATTGATGCTTCCCATTAGACTTCCATTGTTCACGTATTTCAAAACCTCGGTATGTGTGTCTAGCTTGATACCTGCAGATGGCGAAGATCCTCCATGGCAATTGTTACATTTTCTGTTTAAAATTGGTAGTACATCTGCTGAAAATAAGGGATTTGCCGCAGGGGTACAGTTGTTCAGTTCGGGATACAGAATCTCTTCCTTGTCGTAATAGCAGCCCAAAAGAACAAACAGCATGGACAGAATTAAGCCATTTGCCATTAAAGTTGGAATTTTGCTTTTCATAGGATCAGTTGTTTGGAGCTCCGGCACTCACCCAATTTTTGACTTGAGAAATCTCACAATCCGAAAGTTTTCCTCCCTGTGGCATCGCCACAAAACCTTGCGCATGAGTGATGCTTCCCACCAATTTCCCGTTGGCAGCTTGGGCCTTGACAGCTTTGTGGGTAGATAAATCAATATTTCCGCCCAAAGAGCCCGGTTTGTGGCATCCCACACAGTTGGTAGCCATAATGGGCTGGATAATGGCAGCATAGGTGAAAATGGCGGGATCGCAGGAACAGTTACAGTCTGTGGTGTTTTTGGCGCCTTGGTTGATCCATAGTTTGATTGCTTCCTTTTGGGAATTGGAAAGAGGCCCATCCGGAGGCATCTGATCGCTGCCGGTCGCAAATAATACCTTATAAAGTTTGCTGTTATTGGCGTTTCCGGGTGAAATGCCCTTCTTCAGAATATTGGTGTAGCTATCTAAGGCATAGCCATCCTTTTTAGTCTTGGTATCATGACAGCCGCTGCGTGCACATGAAGAAAGAAAAATGGGCAGAATACTGCTTTCAAAGCAAACTGTTCCATCGTCCAAACAACCATCAGGTTTCGGATTTCCCTCATTGACATCGATCGGATTTAGAAATGGCTCATGGACACATGATCCCAAAAGTATCAAAACCGTCAAGGCTGACAGTATGATCCAATTTCCGGTTTTTTGTAATTTTTCCATCCCTTTTGATTTAATCGTCATCTTATTTGATTATCAGGGCCCTGTTTACAATCACATCAGACAGGTACCCTACGCAGATTCCTTTTATCGATACAATCATTCCAATTTCGATGTCTTTGGGTTCCTCGTCCATGGTACAGTTCACCCCAAAAATGGGATTATCCGTGGCCAAAATGACCACAGTTTTTCCTTCCTGATTGGTAATAATTTCGGCGACTTCCCCCCTGACCAAAATGGTCTTGTCGAGAAATTCAGTATTTGAGCCCTCTTCATTAGTCTCAAATCGACTAAACAAATCAGAAGCAGCCACCTCTATGGCAGTTTCCTCCTTCACTGAACGATGAGGTTTGTTTACCAAGCTATACCCCAAAACAGAAACAATGACAAGGAATAAAATACCGCCTATGACCAAATACTTTTTCATATTCTTTAACTTAATGGTTGACCTAGTTCTAAGAAAAATAAAGAAGAGCCTTACGGATCTTGGATGGTAAGAAATAGGGGAGATCTTGTTTTCTTATTAGTCGAAAGCGATCCGGGTATTGTAATCGCCTGACTTGAAATATTTTTTTCTACTTGGAAAAAGATATTCAAGGATGGCAATACCTGCAATTTGATTTATTCTGCCAATCCAAAATTTTACAAAAAAGCCTTCCAAGTAAAATCCTGACTGCTGACTCCCGCTTTTCCTTATAAATACCTATATTTTACCCTTCAAAATAAACCTATTGTAATGGCCAACTTTAATATCGATGCAAAAAAGGAGATGACCTACGATACGATTGTCATCGGTTCGGGAATCAGCGGGGGATGGGCTGCCAAGGAACTCTGCGAAAAGGGACTGAAGACCCTTGTCCTGGAGCGTGGCAGGATCGTCGAGCATGTCGTGGATTATCCTACCATGACCTTGGATCCTTGGGATACCGAGCTCCGGGGAGGACTCACTCCCGAGCAAAGGGACATCCACCCCAAGGGCAACAGGTCCGGATTTATCGGCGAGATGAACCATCATTTCCACGCCAACGACCTCGAAAACCCCTATACCGAAGTCAAACCATTTCTTTGGATCCGTGCCCATCAGATGGGCGGAAGGTCCCTGCTTTGGGGAAAACAGACCTACCGTTGGTCTGATCTGGACTTCGAAGCCAATATGAAAGATGGTCATGGGGTAGATTGGCCGATCCGATACAAAGACATCGCTCCTTGGTATACCTATGTAGAAAAATTTGCCGGTATCAGTGGGGAAGCACTTGGCTTGCCACAGTTGCCGGACAGTCATTTTCTGCCTCCGATGGAGCTCAACTGTGTGGAAAAACACGTCAGAGAAAGAATAGAAAAAGAATTTTCAGGAAGAAATATGATCATCGGAAGGGTGGCCCACCTGACCGAACCGCTTAACGGACGTGGCAAATGCCAATTCCGAAACCGCTGTGACCGGGGCTGTCCTTATGGTGCTTACTTCAGCAGCAATGCGGTGACTTTACCTGCCGCAAATGCCACCGGAAACCTGACCATCAGGCCGTTTTCCATTGTACAGGAACTGATCTATGACAAGGAAAAAGGAAGGGCCACCGGTGTCAGGATCATCGATTCGGAAACAAGTGAAGTCATCGAGTACAATGCCAAAATCATTTTCTGCAATGCCTCCACGCTGAGTAGCACACAGATCTTGTTGAACTCTGTTTCTGAGCGGTTTCCTAACGGACTCGGCAATGACAGCGGGGAATTGGGACACAACCTTATGGACCATACTTACCGGGTCGGTGCAATGGGTACAGTAGAAGGATTTGACGACCAATACTACAAAGGCCGCCGTCCAAATGGCATCTATATCCCACGCTATGTCAACCTTGACGACAAAACCAAATCCGACAAATTTGTCAGGGGCTTTGGATTCCAAGGTGGCGGCGGAAGAGGCAATTGGGGTGCAGGAGCCAATGTCGAGGACTTTGGCGCAGACTTCAAAGACCGCATGATGAAGCCCGGACCTTGGGAATTCTTCATCACTGGTTTTGCAGAATGTCTTCCTTACCATGAAAACAAAGTGTACCTCAACAAAGACGTCCTCGACAAATGGGGTCAGCCGACCTTGTCGATAGATGCAGAATGGGGTGCAAATGAACTTGCTATCAATGCCCAAATGAGGATAGATGCCAAGGAAATGCTTGACCGTGCAGGTTTGACAAATGTCACCGACTTTGACAACAAACATGAAATGGGATACGGCATCCATGAGATGGGTACCGCACGCATGGGACGCGATCCAAAGACTTCGGTCCTCAATGGAAATAACCAAGTACATGATTGCAAAAACGTGTTTGTGACCGATGGCGCCTGCATGACTTCTTCCTCTTGCGTCAATCCATCACTTACTTATATGGCACTCACTGCCCGGGCAGCAAACTTTGCCGTCGACGAACTCAAAAAAAATAACCTCTAATGCCATGAACAGACGAGACGCACTTAGAAAAACAGCCCTTTTGGCGGGTTCAGCCGCCGCTGCGCCGACACTCCTTTCCCTGCTTCAATCCTGCGCAAAGCAGGACAGGCTGACTTGGCAACCGGTCTTTTTGAATGAAGATCAGGCGAGGTTTATCTCCTCATTTGTGGATACTATCCTGCCAAAAACCGAAACACCGGGTGCTTTGGATGTGAAGACAGATATCTTTATGGACCTGGTCTTTGCCAAAACCTACAACAAAGAAGCACAGGATAAATTGGTGGCGGATATTGAGAAGTTCAATGCGGACTGCAAGTCGACCTATGGCGATGTCTTTGCCAACCTGAGTACGGAAGACAAAACCGCCTGCCTCAAAGCCGCAGAAGCAAGTTCCCCGAAGTTCAATCCAAAAGTATGGGGAACGGCCGTCGGGAAGCAAGAACCTGTAGGTTTCTACCGCTCGCTAAAGTCCATGGCCATGTGGGGATACTTCTCCTCGGAGGAAATCGGCAAAAATGTCCTTAGCTACGATCCCATCCCGGGGGAATTCCTTGGATGCATCCCTCTTTCCGATGTGGGAAATACCTGGAGTCTATAAAAAAGAAAAACCGTCGAAAGGCGGTTTTTTTGTTTGTTAAAAGTGGGGCGTAGCCCCCAAATCTTCGTAGCGAATGGAAATGTTATATGAACGCAAGGGGCGTAGCCCTGAGATTGTTCATTCATTTGTTTTTGCCTTAGGTTTTAAGATTTCAGGGCTACGCCCCTCTTGGGTCCTTTGTTATTGGTTATTAAGAAGATTAGTGGGCTACGCCCTCTTTGTCTATCCGAAATGATTTTTGCTAGAACTTATTGGGGTGATATTTTTTTAAGGTCTCAGACCATTTCATTTCAAGTTCTTGTTCTGATAATTTTGTGATGAGGCAAATGGTTGTGACTAGATTTTTATATTCCATTGTATCGGCCAACAACAATTGCAGTAAACCTTGATCTCCACTATGGCCATGGACAAGTTCACAAATCGCCGCACCGGCAGGATATGCTGTTTGGTATCCATTGTACCTTTCGGATTGGGATATCACAGACTTGAAATTTATTGTTTCTGAACGCTCTTCCAGGTCTATGGCCAATTTGTTCATTAGGCTTTCATATTCTTCCATATTCTCTTTCGTACCGAGGAACTGTGCAAGCCCCTCCTCAACCACAAAATTCCTTTTGGGATTTGAAGGCAGCAGTTTGTGAATAAACTCATGAGGGTAAAATTCACTCCCCTTTGCGGTCAAAATCATTCCTTCTCTGGCTTTTCCGGAGGTTATTCCGACGAAATAATAATCAAAGTTCTCTAGTAAGCCCATGTCATCAATGCTGCTTGTGATGTAAAACTTAAATGACTCCTCATAACCGGGATTAAATCTGCGGATAATCTCCTCGCAAAAACTTTTTGCCCGTTCTGCTTCCTGTATATCAAATTCATGGGTGGGAGGAAATATATAGTCAATATAACCGAGTTTTTTGGAGCTCCAGCCTTTTGATAATTCGACAATCAGGTTTTCCAAAACCCAGGATTCACCTTCTTTAACGGCATTCAGTTTTTGAATACACCAAACTTTGGATCCTGCATACTTGGGGTCAGTCGTTGCCGAAGAGAATAAAACCCTGATCTGATATTTTTTTCCAATCGGTTCCACTGACAGTACAAAAGGTGAAAAATATTGGAACAAACTGTTGGCATCCATTCCCCCCTGAAAAATACTTATTCTGCTAAAGTCAAAGTCTTTGTAAAGGGCCTTTTCCTTTTTGTTCCAATAAGGATTGTCGTAAATAGAGTCCGGTTTGGACCTATAATAGTTCTCATAGAGCTTGATTATTGATCTTATTTCTTCGGATGTCGTGTCCACCCTTGAACTTATCAATAGGCTTATTGGATCGGTATTATCTTGCGCAAAAAGCGGGTAGAATCCGCCAAGAAAAATAATTGTCAGTAGGATGTTTTTCATTGGTCAATAAAATAAATGTACCGTTTCGCCTTTGCCAATAAATTGTGTATAGGTAGATTTTTTATTCGCCGATATAGGCTGTTGATTTGGAAATTTATTTTCGAATCCCGATTTCTTTTCAAACTCTATTTGCCACCTAAAAAGCCGGATGCAAGGAAAAAACCCTACGGAAAACACTGAGCCCCATGTTTTCTCTGGTGCCGAAATGAGGCCCTTCTTTAGTCTATAATTCCGCTTATTTGTTGAAAAACAAATTCAGTTGTCAGGCTGTCTTGTTTGATTTCAAACTTTAAATCTTCAAGTTCAGCACCACTATAACCTCTTCCTTTACTTTTTATAATTCCTTCAATTCCTTTATCCATGCCCTTTAAAGTAAGGATGATTTTGGCGCAAAGACCGTATCCTTGGATGTGGGCATGAATGTATTGAGAATTATTTTTTTCTTGATAAGAATCCATCCAATATGTCAGTTTAGACTTGTCGACTTTTGCCAATTGATTAACTATTTCATCTTTATATTCCTTAGTGTCAGGTGAATAATTCTCGAAAATGGTGTTTGTATTTTTACATTAAGGTTTATCACAAGAAGCAACTAAAGTTAAAAACCCAAAAGCGATAAGGGTTTGGAAAATAATTTTTGTCATAATAAAAATTTTTAAAATAATGACTGTTGGTACATCAAGATTTCTTGCTCACAAATATCCCAATCATTCTATACTTAACAATACTTCTCTTTTTCTCCAACCTTTAAACTTAGTTTTTTTTAGTTAATTATCCAATGCCTCTTTCAGACTAATTAATGATTTGGAAATTCCTGTCCCAATCCTGCAGGAATTCTATAAATCCGAACAATTCAAAAAAATAACCCTCCCGATCAAGCAGGAGGGTCATTCGCATTGATTAGCTGTGTGTATTGGATTATTTAATGTCCATTTCAAAAGCTTAGGTCTCGGACCCTACTAGCCTCATTTAACTACGTTAAATATAAGATTCCATTCAAAAGTGAAATTCTGTGAAGGAGCTTCCCCTCTGATGAGAATGGTATGTTTACCAATTTTCAATTTCTTCAACATCAAGAAATAACCATCAATAACAGCTTCTTGTGGTTGTCCGGTCACACATGGATCAAAGCATCCTGCCAAATCCGGATTTCCTGTAAAGGTAAATAAACCTGAACTCAGCCTATATTTCAATACCTCATCGATCTCATTACCATCAACAAACACTTCAACTGTTTCCAAAGGATCAATATATGGCTTTGCAGTTTCTTTTAAAAAATCCTCTAAACTTTGTCCCTCAGCAGGTTCAAATTCAAATTCGGCTGGACATGGGTAATCATTGACCACAAGTATGGGTGAAAGAAGCACATATTGATCTTTGTTAATGGTATATTCCTCAGGAGTAGTTTCCGAGGTCAACGAGAAGGGTGCTACCACGTTGTCACTTAGGCTAACCATTTTTGATAGCAACACCTCCTCACAATCATAGGTGTATATTTTTCTCCCAAATTCTGTTGCCCAATACTCAATACTTTTTCCATAAACCTGAGCAGTTTTAGGAAATACGAGTGAGTTGTTTATCCGAAGGGTAGGATCTGTTTCTTCAACTGTTTCGGTCGTAGTCGGTTCTTCAATTACGACGGCAGGTTCGGTAAATTCATCCGTTTGGCAGGATGTAAACAAAAACATTAAAACCAGACCAATGCCCGGTACATTTTGGAAAGAAAAATAAGTTTTCATTTGGCTTAAATTTAATAGTTATACCTACTCTGTTGGAGGATTTTCGGTAAGTTCCTTTTGAATTTAAATGCGGCAAAGAATAATAATGGAATGGACGCTACTCTTAAATACCCGGTACTTTAAAAATTTCAAATGGACAAAAGCTTGGGAATTAGTAATGCGTAATTAGAAAGTTTAGATAAACCGTTCTGTTGGTCACTGTAAAGGGAGGAATAATCAGATAATACTACTAGTTGGCTACTCTAAAAGAAATCCGAAGTAAAAATTGAATATCTAATTTAATGAAAATAAATATCAAATATCGTGATTGGTATTTTTTTTTGAATTTCTTGCACTATGTGATAAAAAAATAACCCCCCCGATAGCTCAGGAGGGTCATTTGCATTGATTAGCTGTGTGTATTGGAATATTTAATTGTCTTCATCAAAATCCTCGTCCCCGGGTGTCCCCATGTCAAACATTGAGCTGAACAGGTCCTTGAACTGCATCCCGGTGTCGAGCATTTTTTTGCTGAGTTGGCTGTATTCTGCCAATCCATGAAGTGCAAACTCCATGAAGAATTCCTTTTCTCTTTCGGGTAATGCTTTCACCTGTTTGGTCACGATGCTTTCGAGCCCCGGAACCTGATGAAGGAGTGTCTTGTATTCTTTGTCGCTTTGCGAAGCCAATAAATCGAGGGTATTTCCTTCTCCAAACCATGACAGCGGCAGGGTGTACAGGTTATCGGTTTTCTCTTTTTTCTTTTGCTCGGGAGAAGGGAAGAAATCTGTGAATAAGGTCCGGATGGCTTTGCCGATCAGGGTATAAGCTACCAGTCCTGCGCCTTCCTGTTCGCCTTCATAGACGAGTTCCACCTTGCCTGTGATGGCAGGAATGACGCCAATCAGGTCCGATATCCTGACAACCGTATTTTCCTCATTATTCATATAAATCCTTCTTTCTGCAGCGGAAATGAGGTTTTCATAAGCCGAGATAGTCAGTCGGGCTGATACACCGCTTTTCTCATCCACATATTCACTCTTTCTCGCCTCCACGGCAATCTGCTCGATGAGGTCTTTCATCAGCATCGGCACATGGATTTTGTCCAAGGGCTTTCCGTCCAGTTTTGCTTCCTGTGCGGTAATTCTTTTGCCGATCTCAATGCTCTTGGGATAATGCGTGATGATCTGACTTTCGATCCTATCCTTCAGCGGAGTGACTATCGAACCTCGGTTGGTATAGTCCTCCGGATTGGCGGTAAACACAAACTGAATATCAAGCGGCAACCTCAATTTGAATCCTCGGATCTGAATATCTCCTTCCTGCAGGATATTGAACAGTGCCACCTGTATCCTTGCCTGAAGATCTGGAAGTTCGTTGATGACAAAGATAGAACGGTGAGAGCGGGGTACGAGTCCATAGTGGATGACGCGCTCATCGTTGTAGGAAAGCTTCATCGTCGCGGCTTTGATCGGATCCACATCCCCGATAAGGTCAGCTACCGATACGTCAGGCGTTGCAAGTTTTTCGGTATATCGATCATCCCGATGCCACCATGAGATGGGCGTATGGTCTCCTTTGTGCTGTATGAGTTCTTTGGAAAAAGTCGTAAGCGGCGCAAAGGGATCATCATTCAGTTCAGAACCTTCGACTATCGGAATATACTCATCCAACAAATGTGTCATCTGCCTCGCAATCCTGGTTTTGGCCTGACCACGTAGACCTAGCAAGTTGATATTGTGACGGGAAAGGATTGCCCGCTCGATGTCAGGAATGACTGTATCTTCATATCCCCAAATGCCTTCGAAAACGTTTTCTTTGTTTTTGATCTTGTGGATCAGGTTTTGGCGGAGTTCTTCTTTGATGGATTTGGATTGGTATCCGGCGGCTTTGAGTTCGCCTATGGTTTTTATTTTTAAAAGGTCTTTTCCTGCTAGTTTGCTGTAATCCATGTGTTAAAATTTTTTGGTTCGGTTTCTTTTATAATCTTCAAAAATCAGGTCTCCAAGACCTTTGAGGCTACTGTAATAGGCATTTCCGTTGTTGACTTTGGTAAATTCCTTGACAAATTCCTTCAGGTAAGGATCCGAAGCAATCATAAATGTAGTGACAGGAATCTTCAGCTTGCGGCATTGTGCGGCGAGTTTCAGGGTTTCATTGAGAATTTTGCTGTCGATGCCAAAGGCGTTTTTATAGTATTTGATTCCGACTTTGAGACAGGTGGGCTTGCCGTCGGTAATCATAAATATCTGTTTGTTGGGATTCTTTCTCCTCCTCAATAAGTCCATTGCCAATTCCAATCCTGCGACGGTATTGGTATGGTAAGGACCGACCTGAAGGTAGGGCAGATCTTTGATCTCGATTTGCCAAGCGTCATTGCCAAAGACGATGATGTCGAGGGTATCTTTTGGATAACGGGTTTTGATGAGTTCGGCGAGTGCCATGGCGACTTTTTTGGCGGGCGTGATTCTGTCCTCGCCATACAAAATCATGGAATGCGAAATGTCGATCATCAGCACGGTGGAAGTCTGGGAGCGGAATTCATTCTCGACAACTTCCAAGTCATCTTCGGTCAAAAGATAATCTCCTCCAAAACCGTGGTTTACCTGTGCATTTCTGATCGAATCGGTAAGTGCTATTTGATCAAGGTTGTCCCCAAAAGTGTATGGCCTTCGGTCAGTTCCTTTCTCTTCGCCCTGACCTGAATGAGTGGTGCGGTGTTGGCCGCTTTTGCCGCGTTTGAGTTTGCCGAAGATTTCTTCCAACGCACTTTTTCTGATGGTTTGCTCGGCTTTGGAAGTGATCTTGAATTCTCCTTTTTGATTTTCCTCAGTGAGGTAGCCCTTGGTTTTGAGGTCTTCTATAAAATCACCGATGCCGTAACCCGGATTGGTCATGTTGTAGCGCTTGTCGAGGTTGGTCAACCAAGACAATGCCTCTGCAACATCCCCGCCGGTCATAGTCACGAGCTGGAGGAAAATATTGAGCAGGTTTTCGAAGGTATTTTTCTCCGGATCGTTGGGCGGGACGTATTGTGTAAATCGAAATCCTTTCATAGCAAAGTCATAACACAATCAAGGCAAAGCTGGTTTGGATTCGGGAAAAAATAATTGGGTAGGGGTTTTGGTTAAGGGTTATTAGGTTAGTGGTTATTGAGGTTGAAATGGTTTTGACCTATAAAAATTTGGCAAAGATGGAATTTTATCCAAATTTTATTTCTAAATAATGCCATCCCATTGCCAAAGGACACTTACCTTAGATTCTGAAACCCAAACACTCAGCAACTTATATGGAAAAGAACTTGCCTCAATCCAACCAAAAAATCAAGATCAATCCTGTTGTCTATCATTCTCTGCAACTGCTTGCGCTAGGTCTGTTATTGGTTTGGTGTTTTTACATTTTGGAGCCATTTATCACACCTTTGGTTTGGGCAGCGGTTTTGGCGACGACATTTTACCCTCTACATGTCAGGCTTTCACGCAGGTTGAAGGGAAAAAATGCGCTTTCCGCCACCGTCATTGCTCTCACGCTGCTGATGCTGATCATCGGACCGGGAGTGTGGTTGCTGATCGCTACTGCGGATGAGTTCAAGGAGTTGGTCGATGCCTACCGAAGCAATGACCTGCATGTGCCTCCTCCTGCCGACAAGGTGGCAGAATGGCCGATAATCGGGAAAAAGATCTATGGCCTGTGGGCTGAGGCTTCGGCAAGTCTTTCGCAAACCCTGACCAATCACCAAGATGAAATCAAACCCTATTTGCTGAAGTTTTTGGATCTGTTGAAGAGCAGTGCAAAGGGATTGCTGTTGTTTTCATTGTCCATCGGCATCAGCGGGGTGATGCTCGCCTATGCCAAGGAGGGCACACAAATGCTCAAGACGATTTTCACCAAACTTGCAGGAAAAATGGGTGAGGATATGGCCGAAAGTGCGGAAGTGACGATTCGGAACGTGGTCAAAGGAATATTAGGAGTGGCTTTGATCCAATCCATCTTTGCCGGTTTAGGCCTAGTCGTCGCCGGGATACCCTTTGCAGGAGTTTGGATTTTAATCTGCCTAATCTTGTCTATTGTACAGATCGGTATACTTCCGGTTTCTATCGGGACGATCATCTATATCTGGGGCACAGCAGACAGCCTGACAGCGAGTTTGTTTACCGTATGGATGCTGGTGGCAGGTTTGTTGGACAATTTTCTCAAGCCGATCTTATTGGGAAAAGGCGCACCTGCACCTATGGCCATTGTGTTTATGGGCGCCATAGGGGGGTTTATATTTTCCGGATTTATCGGGCTTTTTACGGGAGCCATCATATTGACACTTGGATACAAACTTGCCGCAGGCTGGCTTGCAGCCGAAAGTGAATAAGCCCAGCCCTGAATGTCACAGGGCTAACAGACCTATTCCATCCCCAATCCCGCAAGGATTGTCTTTCTGATTTGGATTGAAAGCAGATGCAACAATCGGTTTTGATTTTTTGTTATCAGGTTATAAAATATTGATAGCCATGAAAAACTACCTCTTTCCTGTTTATTTGGTAACCGCGGTTTTGATCGTCTATGTGACAGCCATTCAGGTCAACCTTGCCACTTCTTTGATATTGTTTGTATTTTCCTTTTCGCCGGCCTTGGTTCTTTGGATGGTGTATAGGGTACTTACTGCGGATGTAGAAGTAACTTCGACTTTCGAAGAAAAATGGTATGAAGATCAATAAGCAAATCAAAGTTTCAGGCCGGGTTCAGGGAGTTTTCTTTCGGAAAAGTACCCAACAAAAAGCCTTGGAGCTTGGGATTAAAGGTTGGGTTAAAAATGAGCCTGATGGGTCCGTCCTGGTAGAAATCGAAGGTAATCTTTCTGCTATGATGGAAATGGAAGAATGGCTGAAACATGGACCGCCATTGGCCAAAGTTGAGTTTCTTGAAATAACAGATGGTGAAGTTCTCAACCATGCAGATTTTTTAATTGTAAGGTAAGTTGCTGTCAATCCCCTCTGCGAAGGTCAGCGAAATCGGCGGGAGAGTATTTATTTGTAACTGAACCTGAATGGCGAAAGGTCAGGGACGTTTTCTTTTTTTCTTTTTAATTCCAATTGGTACAAATATTCCCCAAGCTCGGCAAAGAACGGAAAGCCGATGGAATCGTACTCATAGACATCGTCATTGAGGGTTTCATCGGCATTGGTATAAATCACCGCCGATACAAAAAACTCTGTTCCCGTCTCATAATCCACAAAATACGAACCGTCCAAAAGATGCCCATAGGCATTTCCTGTTTTGTTGAAAATCCTGAATCTCTCAGGAATCGGGTTTTTGTCCGTTCCGAATTTGAAAAACTTGGAATAGCTGTCGTAAAATTCAGGCAATTCATATTTGGGATAGTCACTTTCCAGAGGCAACATCGACATATATTTCAAGACAAATTCCCTATCTGCCTCACTGATCTGAAACCTTTGCTCAGGAGAAAATTTTTCAGGGAATATTATCCTTTGGACGACACCATGAAGGTCTGAAAGCGCAAACTTATTTTTGAAGGTAAAATCCATCGGCGTATTTACCAGTTGGCCATTGCTGTAGTAAGCCTTTCCGATGCTTGGATGGTCAATGTTGGCGTAGATTTCTGATGTTTCCCTTTCCGGGATTTCCTTTAAAATATTTCCCGCACTATCCACAAAACGAATTGGGTTGAAATGCCTGTTTTCCACCTCACTCATCGGCATACTTAGACGATGGTTGATGAGGGTGTGTGCCAATCCCTTTTCTTTGAGCTTGGTATTGATATAATCCTGACCCAACAGCTCATACAACCTGTTGTATGCATCATTGTCACTGACGAGGAGGATTTTTTTGATGTATTGAGCGATGTTCGGCAGGTTGTTTTCAGCCGAACTGTCCGCCAAAGCGGGAATCTGAGAAGGTCTTACCGAATCGGTAAGCATTATGGTATTTGCAGAAAGTCCGGCTAGATTTTGCTCAGCCAACCATTCCAAAGCCAAAATCGCAATTGGAAGCTTAACCGTGCTGGCGGGATAAAAATAAACCTGATCATCGAGACCCACATTGAAGTCCCTGAAAACAGGATTGCCTAAAGAATCCCGGTCGACCTGTGTATACAGAATCTGTGCTTTGTAAATCTCAGGATGCTCCAAAACCTGACGGAGAACAGGATAGCTTTCCGGAATATCTGCAAATGGAACAGGTTCTTTTTGGGAACAGGAGATCAGCAGGATTCCGAATAGGAAAAGCAAAACAGGTTTTTGTAACATGCGCGTCAAATTTGGCTATTTGACTTCAAGTAAGCCATATTCATTTTTTTACCCAAACAACAGATTCAAAAATCTTCAAATAAGACTTGTAATGGCCTTGTGGAGGATGAGGATATCCGACTCATCGTGACAGCCCGAAACCACGATCCTGTTTGCAAAGGGATCAGTAGGCTTTGGATAGGGAAAAGAGGAAACTATAATTCCTGCCTCTTCAAGCACGGAAACCCAATTTTGATCGGGAAAGGAAAAAACCGGAAAATCACCGGATTGCTGAAGCGAGGAATGTTCTCCCAATAGATTTTTGAAAAGGCTTAAATTGGATCGGGATTTTTCTTTTTGTTTTTGGAAAAGATGCTGTCCCTGAAGGAATGCATATAAAAATCCCGGTGAAGGAGGAGAGGAAGCCCGAAAAATCGGCATTTGGGATATTCCTGAAATGGTTTTTTCATTCGCCAAAATAATTCCGGCAGGAAGGGAAAGTCCTTTTCCCAAGGAACCTGAGATGACCAAATTTATAGGCAGGGTTTTCCATTGGCTGTAAGTACCAAAGATATCTTCGCCCAAAACTCCAAAGGCATGGCTGTCGTCGATGAGTAAAGTATAATGGTGCCGAGAAGGCAGTTTCCTGATCCAATCAAAATCATGGACAGCTGGCTTCAGCGGATCAACGGCATTGGCTAGAATAAGAATATTGGAGGTAGGAAGCCGCTCACAGGTTTCTTTGCAATAGCCGATCCAATAGTCAAAATTTGGGTCTGGGAAGGGGTGAAGCCCCTCTGCCAAAACCGCGGGATGTGTATCAGGAGCAATAAAAATCTGGTGGGCATCTTTCCTCAAATAACTGATGGCGGCAGTTCCGGCCAAGAATCCGCTGCTCAAAACCAGGGATTTTTCAGCTTTTGCCTTTTCTGCAAAAAAAACCTCAAACTGCTCATAGACAGACAATCGGACATTATTGACCCGACTGAGGCCGTGGCTGATGCCGTATTTGGAGATCCCTTCGATGACCAGTTTTTCAAAATCCCCGACACTTCCCATTCCCAAATACGCCGTTCCGCTAAAATACAGGAATTCCCTTCCTTCGTGGAATACCGTTCTGCCGATTTTGGAGTGTAGGTCAAAAGGTTTTTGGAGGGTCATGGGGTTGGGATATGTGGGTTACCGGGGGATTATGAGGAAGGGAATCCTTTTGCCTGACTTTTTTTTGAGATGCTGTCTGTCTTTGTAAATCAAATTTTTAACTCAAAATCGACTGATTTTATACGGGGAAATAGACCGAAAAAATTGCACCCTCACCCTCAACGCCATGTGCTTCAATGTAACCTCCGTGAAGTTCGGCTATTTTTTTACAAATGAATAAGCCAATACCTGTACCCATGAATTCTGCCTGACTATTTAAGCGTTGAAATATTTTAAATACCTTTTCTTTATAGACGGCATCAAACCCTATTCCATTATCTTTTACAATAATTTTATGAAATATTTGTGATTCAAATTCAATTTTGTTGCTGGTCACAATTTCACTGGAAATGCTAATTACGGGCGTTACTTCAGGCCGGGTAAATTTAATTGAATTGCTGATTAGGTTTAAAAACAGTTGCCTTAATTGAAAATTAATTCCGTACACAGAAGGTAAATTTTTTAATTCTATGGAAATATTTTTTTCTTCAATATTTTCTTTAAAATCTAACAAAATATCTTGGATGATTGTGTTTAGATCCACAGTATCAAGCTGTTTTTCTTCATTCACAACTTTGGAATAAGTGAGCAGATCATTAATTAATGTTTGCATTTTATTTGCAGAATTCTGCATTCGGAGAATGTTTTGTTTCACAGAATCAGGTATCAAGGCTCCATCTTTTTCAAGGATGATGGAACCATACATCTGAATTTTCCTTAAAGGCTCCTTCAAATCGTGGGTACTTATCCAATTCATATTGGCAAGTTCATCATTTGATTTTTGCAATTTCTCATTGAGTGTTACATACCTTTTTTCCTCTGCCATTAAATCCGCCAAATGCAATTGACGTTGAATAGAAACTGATATTGCAGCGGCCTCCTTAAGTTCTGGAGTTTTCCATTCTGAACTGCTTAGCTTCACAGTCTCTTTCCAAACCTCAAATGATTTACGTGGTGAAAGCATTGAATTTTCATCATTTTTCTCAATGGCCTTAGAGGGGTTGCCTGCCCAAAAAATACTTTTCTCCATTTCTCTTCTTGTCCATACAATACAATTTTTATCACTTAGGGGTAAATACACTACACCCGCAATGGCATTTGAAATTTGTTTTGCACCGGCAAAATGTCGGTGCAATTGATGGGTGGAAAAATTTTGGGAACCCTTTTCTAATTTTAGCCAAACAATTAAATCCTCAATTTCAGGCTCACTTGGCAGCAACCCTTCGACATAATTTGTTTCATTAAAATGAAGAATGACTCCATCAGCATTTATTAAATCTTTTAGTTTTACGAGGATACTTTTATCCGTAATATTATTTTGATTTTTGATCAAAAGATTCTGTAAATCAACTATTTTCCTTTCCGTTTCTTTAGCAAGCTCAAATTCATCTGCTGTCTGTCTTACATCTATCTGTGATGAAAGAAATATGCCCTGTAAATGTGCTGAAAGTCTGATATAATATGGAATGTGCTTGGCGCTGTTATGGTGACAAGAAATTAAACCCCATAATTTGCCATGATGAATTAGTGAAATTACAAAAGTGGCACCCACTTTCATATTCTTTAAATACTGCAGGTGGATTGGCGAAACACTTCTTAAATTTGCCACGCTCAGATCGAGATTTTTATTTTTGTTTGAACCCTCACTAATGGTAAAAATAGGTACTGGTGTATAAGAAACATCTACCAACATTCTTACCAAATTGCGCAGATAAAGCGCCCTGGCCTGTACAGGAATATCCGTATGGGGATAGTGTAAATTTAAAAAAGGATCAAGGTTTTCGTTTTTACTTTCTGCATATACCTCTCCATTGTACTCTTTGTCAAAGCGGTAAATCATTACCCTGTCATAACCGGTAATGCTTCGGGTTTCATCAGCAATATCCTGGCAAAGACTTTGAAGATTATCTGCACGCTCAGTATAATATGCAAATCGTTTCATTTGGATAAAAATGTCCGGCAGTTCCATTTTTTCTTCTGAAAAAATTTCAAATTCCAATACGATTACTTCATTGGAAGCGTGTGCTGTTACATGAAAACTTTTTTCCCCAAAATTCATCACAAAAGGTTTTGCAAGTTCTTGCGATGCATTGTTAAACTGTTGTTCAATATTGATAACATCTTTTTTGTCAAAAATGTCCTCAAGTTTTATCCCCAATAACTCTACGTGTGTTTTATTTAAAAATTCAAAACAGTTTTCACTGCAATATGCAATTGTAAAATCAACAACAGTGACTGCAAGTAAAAACCCGTGCGGCTGAATACTGCCCGGTATGTGAATGGGCTCACTTTCGCAGTTTGTAATGGATACCACATCCTCATTTATGATACTTTCAATGCTCATATGTTGTAAAGGTTAGAGGGTTGTCATTAAGTAAACCATCTATTATTTTAAAAGTAATAATGGCACCTGCTATTATTTGCTTTTCCTCGAGCGCCGATGGCGGCAGTGCAGTCAGCTGCTGTAAAAATTCCTTCCACATACTGCCTGTTTTCTGTTTGTATGCAGAAAAATAGGCCGAGTTCACAAACCCGGAAGAAAGATTTTTTTGAAGGTGTTTTAAAATTATTTGACCTCCGAGCGTTGAGCCTTCCAATACATACAAGGCGCCTGCCGCACTGTAAATATCAGGATATGTTTCTCTAAAAAAGGATTCTGATGGAGAAGTATTTTTATTGGAGGCGACACCATAATTGCCCAAATCTTCTTCGATAAATTGGGCTTTTTTACGCTCGCTCACATTTTTAAAATGAAGAGGCAATATTGGATAAATGAATTGCTCAAAACCTTTGACAAAGCCGTATAATCGAATCAGATAATTATGGTAAATATTTTCATCAACGTGATCACTCAATAAAGCCAACGACAAATTATTTGTTTCAAGCTGTTTATGACAATCAGCTGTAAGAGCTCTTAAATTTTGTATAAACACCTTTTCTATATTTAATTTTGGCTTATTTTAATGTGTCCCAATCCATTTGAAAACATTTTGATAACGAATCTTTGAATGAACTATAGCTGTTGGGTTTTTTCATATACAGATTTGCACCCATTTTATACATGTCTTTTATTTGCTCAGGATGTGATGAGGTGGAAAGAATGACGGTTTTAATAAGTTTCCACTTTTCAGAGTTTTTAATTTCTTGTAGACATTCTAATCCATTTTTGAGTGGCATGTTTAGATCCAAAAAAATGAAGACCGGTAATTGATTTGCATTGTTAAGCAGGCTCATAAATTTGATGCCATCTTTGGCAACAAAAATTTTATAATCTGCAGAAATTTCAGAAATGATAAGGGTAAAGAGATCCCTATCCTCCTCATCATCCTCGGCTAAAAAAATGTGTTCTTGCATCTTATTTTTTTAAACTTTATAATTAAAATATTATTCAGTAACCATATTGAAAACTTTTTGGTTCATAACATCTTTCATTCCAGCTTTGCTAAAAAACCCTGTTAAAGAAAGACTTTATTTTAAACCTGATGGATTTCTATCAAGCCGAATAATTTCCTGCATAATTGTTTTAAAACGAATAAGTTATCCTCCCTGACCACTTTAAGTTTTTTACTCTTCCTCAAAAGAAGAGCTACATAATGGAAGCGGAACCTGGAAAAGATTAATAATTTAGGTATAAACTAAAAATCGGGTTGGAAATAATAAACGTTAAATTTAATTCTCCTGTTCTGTATAATTCAAAGGCCTAATTTGGGAATTTAATCAGTTTTTTTCCAAGCCACTCTATGTGCCTCGAATGGGTACCCAGGACAAAAATATGACAGCTCCTATGGTTTATACTTTCTACCAAGAGGAAAAGTATAGGAATCCGTGTAATCTTTCGATATGTCCACCCCTTCCATAAAAGCTCGGAGTAAGCCTGATTTATTATCTGCCCATGTTTGTCCGGTAATTTGGATTTGATGGTTTTCAAGGCTTGTTTTGCTTTTACAATTTCTGCTTTACCTTTAGTCAAAATGAACCATTTTAGCTTCTTATTCCATCAAAAATTCATTTATTTGCATTCCGAATTTTACCTGCCAAAGAATACCATCAGGTATGCAGCAAATATCTCCCTTGTATGCCGATTAAAAACAAGTCGACTTTCCTGATTTTTTTATTCCCATTAGTCTTGGGTCTAAGTTCCTGTCAGCAGGATACTGTCTGTGACTGTGAAGGAAATGACCTCGTTTATTCCAATGATTTTTCTGGAGGAGACTTAAATAATATTGAAAATGGCCGATTGATGGTTTTTGAAAATGACACCATTCTTGGAAATTATCATAATGAAGAAGTTACTCTGAACTTATCCTCCTTGCCCTCCCATAATATTGTCAAAGTTACCGTTGAGTTATTTGTCCATGACTCTTGGGATGGCAATCCTGATAATATAGGAGGCCCTGATTATTGGTACATGAACGTGGAGGGAGAGGAGGTCATGAGGACCACATTCTCCAATACTGCCTGTGTATTTGGATTTTGCCTGATGCAATCTTATCCGAATAATTTTTTCCGTCAAAATTTGCCAAAAACCGGAGCTGTAAGAACCAACCTTCCCGGGCTTTGCCATTTGTCAGGCATTCCGGAAAATACGACCGTTTATAGTTTTTCCCGGTTGGTTTCGCATACCGGCCCAACAGTTAAGATTACCCTTGGTGATGAATTGTTGCAGCTCAACAGCCCCGATCCAAAATGTGATGAGAGCTGGTCTGTAGGTAAAATCGAGGTCTCCACCTTATTTGTGATGTGATCAGATGAAAAAAGCCACACCATCATTTTCAGCTTTTACTCTGATTATCCTGTTTGTCCTGATTTTTCAAAATTCCGGATTTTCCCAGACAGTGGCTGTAGGCACACCGGTATTGGAGGAATACATGCGAAGGATGCAGCTTCTGGGAAAACTGAGTGAAACAAGCAGTTTTTCTATCAGACCCATTCTGCCTGTCCATGTTTTTGACAGAGAAGTAGGCTTTGACCTTGACAGCACTTTTATTGATTTTGAAAGCTCTAACACACATCGGTATTTAGGTGAAAAGAAAAAACTGAAATTTCTCGTCATGCCTTTCACCAACAGGTTTCAGTTCACCACCAATTATCCCTTTGGACTCAATGATGGAGCAATGATCCCCAACAGGGGTTTTCAAAATATGGCGAGCGGGGGTGTGTTTTTAGAATATGGAAAATTTAGTTTTCAGTTCCAGCCGGAAGTATTATTAGCTCAGAACAAGGATTATAAAGGATTTCCGATTGAAGAGCCGTCCACACTCTTTTTCTATTACGAACATATGAACAGGATTGACATGCCGGAGAGGTTTGGGAGAGCACAATACGCTAGAGTACTCCCCGGTCAATCAAGTGTCAGATTTAACCACAAAGGCATGTCGCTTGGTGTTTCTACCGAAAATCTGTGGTGGGGACCTGGTAAAAGAAGTTCGCTTTTGATGAGTAACAATGCACCCGGTTTTCTTCACTTTACCTTAAATACCCAAAAGCCCATCAAAACAAAAATCGGATATTTTGAAGGCCAGCTTATTTCGGGTTTCTTAAAAGGCAGTGGATTTCTTCCGCCCTATCCGGAATATTCATTTTTGCTTAACCCTTTCCTAGTCCCAAAAAGAGAAAATGGAAACAGGTACTTAAGTGGGTTGGTTTTGACATACCAACCAAAATGGCTCAAGGGATTTTCTATTGGCTATGGTTCTGTCAGCCAGATGTACAGTGCCGATATGTCAACTTTTGCAGATTACATTCCGATCTTTAATGGAGAGAAAGGCCTCTACGAAGTCCATAATCCCACCCGTGACCGAAGACAACAATTCAGTACAGGATTTTTCAGATGGGTCAGTTCTGAAGGACATTTTGAGTTTTACGGAGAATATGGGACCAATGGCAACAGTATCCGAACTGCTGATTTTATCATCACCCCAGAAAGAAACAGGGCTTTTACCTTAGGATTTTCAACTTTGATCCCTCTGAAAAAAGAAAACCAATTTATCCAGATCAGTTCAGAAATGACCCAATCCGGTCAGACTATCAGGGAAAGTATCTTTAACCTTGACACTTGGTATATTCATGACCATGTCAGACATGGATACACCCATCTGGGTCAGGTTTTGGGGATCGGTTATGGTCCTGCCGCCAATGTCAATTGGGTAGAATTGGGTTGGGTGAGAGATTTCAGCAAAATCGCCTTCCACATTGAAAGGATTGTGTACAACAATGATTTCTATAATTTCAGGTTTGAAGACATCAAAGATTGGCGGACAAAATACGTAGACATAGTTCCTTCTCTCGTGGGAGAACGGAGGTTTGGAAATGTATTGATACATGGAAATTTTCAATATGTCAATACTATGAACTACAAATGGTTTCTGACAAATGATCCTGATAATTATTTTGTGCCGGGATGGGACAGGAAAAATGTCGTACTCAACATCGGACTTACCTATATCATAAAATAAAAAGAGACTTTAAAAAAGCCTCCTTTCAAGTAGCAAACCGTTAAACTTTTAGATTTTTTATTTTTTGGTGAGGACAAAATTGCCAGCACCCTGCTTCAATGTCATTTCGTTGGATTCCGGATTAAATTCCAAAGTCAGTCCTGCCGGAGTAAATATGAAAATATGGCCTTCTTTGTACTCTAATGAGAATTTTGGTTGGCCGGTAGCCTGTCCGATCAGTGTGGTGTTTTCTTTGGTTATGGTCACTTCCAAAGGAAACGAAGCGCTTCCATACACACCGAGATAGGGATCAAGATCTTCTGTCTTGAGGGTATTCGCGGCAAAAGTCGGGATCTCATAATCCCTTCCAAAGTAAGCACTCAATACCGCGATGGCGGCTTGGTTTGGGTCATAGCTGGAACCGTTTACAGCCATGGCAAAGGCAAGTTTTTGCTCCGGAAAATAACTCAGCATGGATTTGAATTCATCAATGCCTCCGGTATGACCAAAAGAAGCTTTGTCATAAAAGGGTATGACAAACATCCCCCTTCCAAAATTATCCTTCATTTCTTTCATCATTTCCAGACTTGTGAGGGAGATGATTCTGCCGGCAAACAGTCCTTCGATGAATTTGGTCAAATCTTCTGTGGTGGAGACCATGGCTCCTGCGCCCAATGGAATAGACATATCGGTTTCGGTTTCTTTTTCCCATTTGCTGACAAATTTGTAAGAATAAGATTCTTTCGCAGCAATTGCTGTTTTTTGTCCCACATATGTGTCATTAAGATTTAATGGTCCGGTAATGTATTTTTTCACCAGATTGGAATAGGGCTGCATATACACGTCTTCGAGAATCCAGGTAAGCAAGACATAATTGGAGTTGCTGTAGTCGGCTTTGGAGTCGGGTGCGAAATCGCTTCCCCCTTCTCTGATTAGGTCATAAAGGCCTTTTCGGGACTTGTTTTGGGTATTCCAAGATAGGTAATCCGGATTGGAGGTGAAGCTGTGGATACCGCTTCGGTGGTTCATCAATTGGCTGATGGTGATGTCGGAAGCGTTTTCAATTTCAGGAAAGAACTTATCGATTTTTTGGTTAAGGTCGATTTTTCCCTCTTCCATAGCTTTTAAAATAAGGGCCGAAGTAAACATCTTTGTGATGGATCCGATCCTGTATTTTGTGGCTGGAGTTGCAGGGATATTTGCCTCAAGATCCGCAAAACCGAAGGCTTTCTGATAGACAATTTTGCCCTCATGGGAGAGGGTGACAGATCCCATCATTTTTTGGTTTTCTGCCAAAGTTTGAAAGTATGTATCAAGTTTTGCTTTGTCGAATGTCTGGGCAGACAGCGTGTGGAGGAAAAAAACCGCAAGAAGGGTCGAAAATATTTTGGCCATGATGATTTAAAGTTTTGATGGAAATTTGCTTGTGTAGGGTATCTAATTTACATAAAGAAATTAAAAATAACCCGAAAAACCCTACACCACATGGGCATAGGGTTCGGGATTATTTAATTGTCCAACCTGTTTCTTTCTTCTGTACTTCCGCTGCTGTTTGAAATTTTGAAATTCTCACCTTTGGCAAATTTATACCTCAAGGTAAACCTTACTCCCTGATTGCTTCTGTATTGCTGGAATTGGGTATCGATATTGTCAAATTGCACGGCCGCATTGATGACCTGAGTTCGGAAAAGATCGGTACCATTGACAGTAATGCTCAGCTTGTCTTTCATAAGGTTTTTTGAAATTCCTGCATCTACCCATCCAAATCCCTTAATGGAAGCTTGGCCATATTGGGAAGGACCGATATACATCGCCATCAATTCACCTCTGAATCCTGCAGGCAGGTTGAAGGTATGCTGTGTTCTGAGGGTCAGTGAGGTCTGGGACACATCCAGCAAAGCATCTCCAATCATTGACTTCCAACGTGCATTGTTGACTTGAACCATGTTACTGGTATTCCACCACTTTCGGATCTCGACAGGAATCATGGCTCTGAAATTCCAGTTTTGTGATTTGTCCAGGTTGGCGGTGTAAGTCGTCGTGGTTCTGGTTTCTTCATCTTGGGTAAATATTTGTTGGAATACATCTGTTGTCAATGAATACCCCAGAGTAAACTGGTATTGGCCTTTGACCACGTGGTTCATTTCCAGGTTGTTGGAATACTGCGGTCTCAGGTAAGGATTTCCCTGCTCGGTAGTCAAAGGATCAATGTAGAATATAAATGGATTCAACAATCGGTAATTGGGTCTGTTGATCCTTCTGTTGGCGTTATAGACGATTTGATAGTCTTTGCTTACTTGCTGCTGAACAAAGAAACTCGGGAAAAGGTCGATGTAGTTTTGTTTATCTACTCTTTCCAAGGTAACTGAGTTTCCTGTGATGTCGGAATATTCAGTTCTTAAACCTACCTGATAGCTCACTTTCTCAGAAAATTTGCTTTTGTAAGTTGCGTAGGCAGCGAGGACATTTTCTTCATAAATGAATTTGTTGGAATTGGGATCCTGCTCAAAAGGCTCTTCTTCAATTGCTTTGCTGAGGTCGAGTTCATTATCCGATTTTACCCAACTTCCTTTTAGGCCTGTTTCTAGGATTCTCCCTTTTCCGAGCGGTTTGGTGAAGTCCACTTTTGCGGTGAAGATGTTATAGTCCATCTCATTGAGTGTTAGAATGTAATCCCGTGCGGCTCCATTTTCATTTTCATTGATCCATCTATTGTTGGATAGCAGCGACGAGGCATTTGATTTCATCTTGGTGTAATCCACGTCAGTGGTAAATTTGGTTCCCAGTGTATCCAAAAGCCCGACATAATGGAAGTTCCCAAATATCCTCTTGTTCTGACTCTCCCCTTCGTTGTTTGACCTAAGAAAGAAAAGGTCTTCCGTTCCAGGATTATCGATTTCAGTAAATGACTTTCCGTCATTTTCTCCTTTGTAATCGGAGGCTTGGATGGAAATTCCGACACTGTGTTTGTCATTGATCTGGTAATCGGAACCGCCATTGAAAAACAAACTTTTATTGATCGTGGTGATCTCGCTGCTTTGGTCAAAGTTGGAAATGCCTTCATCCAATTGGAAATTTCTGTTGATGCTGATGTCGTTTAGAAAATTGAATTCATTGTAATTCAAGTTGGCAGCATTGGTCCACTTTCCTTTTTTAACGTTCAGTGCGATCCCTGCATTTGGACCATATATTCCATTGTACATGCCTCCTGTTTGGATATTGCCAAACATACCGTCCATGTTGTTTTTCTTCAGTTTAATATTGATGACTCCGGCAGTTCCTTCGGCATCGAATTTGGAAGTCGGGTTGTTGATGATTTCTATGCTTTTGATATTGTCAGCTGGCATAGAACGGAGAAAGTTGGCGAGGTCATTTGCCGACATATATGTTTGACGGTCGTTGATCATTACAGTCACTCCGGGCCGGCCGTTGAGGTTGATGTTGTCATTTTCATCCACATAGACACCTGGTGATCTTCCGATTACGTCCAAAGCTGTATTTCCATCAGCCATGACAGTCCCTTCGACATTGATGGTGGTTTTGTCTGCTTCGACGATGATATCCGGTCTGGTGGAGCGCACCGTTACTTCCTCAAGGTTTCCAGCTTCTTCCTCTATAGAAATGATTCCGAATTCTTTGTTTGATCCCACTTTGATTTCAAATTCTTCAGACTTGAAAGTTTGAAAACCTATGGAGGAAACCATAAGCTGGACTTTTCCGGATCTTGCTGTCTCGATTAAAAATTCTCCGGAGTCGTTGGTGACGGCACCTGTGATCAGGGTGCCGGTCTGGGCTTCAACCAGGGCGACGTTGACAAATGGAAGTGATTCTCCTTTTTGGTCCTTGACCTGTCCGGTAATCAAAGCGACATCTTTCGCAGCAAGATTACTCAATCCTAAAAAGAAGAATAAGAGGACTGTAAAAATCTGAGTTGAAATTTTCATAATAATAGGTTGGTTTAGTTTTCATGTACTGTACCAACCCTATTGAAAAATGGATGCCAACAAATAAAAAATAATTTAAACAACTGAAATACAGACGATTAAATGATTTTGTCTTATTCGAACATGTACATTACCGTACACAAAGAACGTACAGAAGGGGTACAAAAAAAGCCTTGGAAGGTCTTTCCAAGGCTTTATGATCATGATGAATATTGTCAATTACTTCGCAGCAGCGTATCTTTTTGCTACTTCTTCCCAGTTGATAACGTTCCAAAACGCAGCAACATAGTCAGGTCTTCTGTTTTGGTAATTCAGGTAATAAGCATGTTCCCAAACGTCAAGACCCAAGATAGGTGTTCCGGGACATTCAGAAACATCCATCAATGGATTGTCCTGATTTGGAGATGAACATACGCAAAGTTCCTTTTTGGTATCTACACAAAGCCAAGCCCAACCTGAACCAAAACGTGTTGCGGCAGCTTTGGCAAATTCTTCTTTGAATTTGTCGAAAGAACCGAATTTTGCATCAATGGCAGCACCGATTTCTCCTGTGGGATTTCCTCCGCCGTTTGGTTTCATGATGGTCCAAAACAAGCTGTGGTTGTAATGACCACCTCCGTTGTTTCTTACGGCTGCATTGCTGCCGGCCACTTTCATCAATTCTTCAATGCTTTTGTTCTCGAGGTCAGTTCCTGCGATGGCATTGTTAAGGTTTGTCACATAAGCGTTGTGGTGCTTTCCATGGTGGATTTCCATGGTTTTGGTGTCGATATGCGGCTCTAGCGCATTAAAATCATAAGGAAGTTTTGGAAGTTCAAAAGCCATTTTTATAAAGGTTTATGGTTAAACATTAATATTAAACTCTACTGATTCATACTACCTTCCAACCAAATTGACTTTAAAAAGGTTCTAAAATGACCTAAAATGAATCAATCTCTTAGCTTTTTGAAGAATTTATCCAGAAGGTCTTTCGATTCTTGGGCCATCAATCCTTCCGTTACTTTGGTTTTTGGATGAAGCAGGTTTTCAGTCAATCTTGTGAAACCTCTTTTTGGGTCGGAAGCCCCATAATGAATTTCTCCCAATTGAGCCCAAAAACAGGCTCCGGCACACATGGCGCAAGGCTCAAGGGTCACATACATTTTACATTCTGTAAGGTATTTTGCGCCTAAGGCATTGGCCGCAGAGGTGATGGCCAGGATTTCGGCGTGGGCGGTTACGTCTGTGAGTTTTTCGGTTTGGTTATAAGCTTTGGCAATGATTTTATTTCTGCAAACAATAATTGCTCCGACGGGAATTTCCCCTTCCTCATAAGCCTGCTTGGCGAGCTTCATGGCTTCGTTCATAAAATATGCGTCCGAGTATAATTCCATTCCTTTGCCTATTTGTAAAAATAAAAATGGCGTAGATTTTTCTGAGAACCTACGCCATTCAAATTGAAGCTCATTTTTAATTACTTAAAAAAGTCAACTACTTCATTTCTAATTCCTTCATTGATGGCCAATGCCATAATTAATGACACTACCAAACCTATTGTAGCTTTACCAATATCCCTTCTTGTCAAGTATATAGCTTGCATAATGCCTACTTTTCTTGTTTCCGATTTCCTGGATTTGGCCAAAGCAATTGCTATCTCCCTGCCGCCCAATAATCCGATGAAAACCCAGGTGGTACTCATAGGGATGTTATTATTTATTTTGAAATAGAAAAGTATGACCCCATATACCAAATCCACCAAAGTCGCAGCCCTCACGTCTGTTACCCTGGTTTTTTCATTGATTACAGATTGGATTCGATCTCCCTTAAGATAAAACAAGATCCCTAATCCCAAGAAGATAAAAGAGGTAAAACCCAAAAATTCCCAAATATTCAATTGTCTAGGTAAAAATACTGCGATATTGGCCGCATCCTGCATAATCCATACTGCCCAGAGAAATCCAGAAGTTATCCATTGCAAAACATCCCAATATTTTGCGGGCTTTCCTTTGAGGTAATTCTCCACAAATTTTTCAAGAATAAACCACACAGCGATGGCGATAACAAATGCCAAAACATACCCAATCAGAGATTTTTGCATTACATCCACAATAGTTCCTGCTTTATAGGTGAAAACATTCAGCAAAAGAAATGTAGTTGAAACAGGCATTCTCATTCTCGTCATGACCAATAATACAATTGGCGCGGCAAGTTGTAAAAAAACAAAACTTTCAGGGGCTTTTTCCAAGCCTGGCACCATCAGTCGTTGGTAACTTACATCGCCATTATATGTGATCCAGCTGTAAGTCACCGTTACAACAAAAATCAAACCCATAAACAACCAAAGCCAATACCACTTTCTTTTTTGATTGGAAGCAATGAAAGTTCCAATAGTCTGGATACTGTCATTTGCTATAGCAGAATAGGCAGCTAGTGCAAAACCAAACCACATCGCAAAGTACGTATATGGCGAAATAATACCAGCTATGGAGATCAGGATGCAAATGAAAATTAAATAGGGGCGTTCTTTCTTTGAAAAATCAAAAAGTGAATAGGCGGCTTTTGAAAGCGTGTCCTGATTAATATTTTGGTCTTTAAGCTTAGCCATGTTTGATATGGGTGAAGGATTTTTTCCGCTGCAAATTTAAAGAAGTTTATTTGGCGTCAATATTAACAAATTGTTAAGGGAGACTACTTTAGGATTTCAAATTTGCCTATCAAAAATTTTATAATGAGGTAACAATTTTAAGAAATCTCTTCACATAAACCAAAAGAATGACTTTTGGGGGAATACTAAAGTATTATAAAAAGGAAATGGTCCTTTTTTAATGTTAACAATATATTCACAGGAAAACGCCTTTTATTTATTCGCTTTACTTTTATTTTGCACCTGATTAAAGGGAATCAACTCCTTCATAAGGGGTTTTATATAAATGACCGAACTCAAAGAAGCTAGTCAGAAGTCAAGTAAGGGTTTGATAATTTTTCAAATGCTATTGGCATTCGTTCTTTTCATGTTTTCCATTGATTTGCTGACAGTGGCGATGGTCAGGATGAACAACATCCTGGCAGAAGATCTTTTTCAGGCCACCAATAATCCATTTGTAGGACTTTTTGTCGGTTTATTGATTACTGCACTTGTTCAAAGCAGTTCGATGGTGACTTCCATGATCGTTGCGGTAGTTGCTTCAGGTAACCTGACCCTGATGCAGGCTGTTCCGTTGGTGATGGGGGCAAATATCGGTACCACTCTTACAAGTACTTTGGTGGCTTTTTCCTATATCATGAAGAAGGGGGAATTTAAAAGAGCCCTTACAGCAGGAGTCGTCCACGATATTTTCAATATCCTGACAGTAATGATCTTATTTCCCTTGGAGATATACTTTGGGTTTTTGAGCAGGACAGCTTCATTTTTGACCAATGCTTTTTTTGATTTCAATTCAGAATTTGTAGGCGATTACAGCTATAACGTTTTGTTTACCCGAAACCTGACCACATGGCTTCTGGATATTCTTAACAGCCCGGTGATAGGACTGATACTTTCTATAATTTTGCTCTTTCTTTCTATAAAATTCTTGTCAGATACTGTTTTTAGAACTTTTGTTTCTACCAATTTTGAAAAAATAAGCAGGCAGATGTTTAAGTTCCCGTTTATGTCGTTTATGTATGGGTTATTTTTTACAGCTGCCATTCAATCGAGTACTGTGACAACTTCTTTGATAGTGCCCGCGGTGGCCAATAGAAAAGTGTCCCTGTCCAAAGTTTTTCCTTTTATCATCGGCGCCAATGTAGGTACCACCATCACTGCGGTCATTGCTTCTATCTATAAAACAGAAGCTGCCATTAGCATTGCTCTTGTTCATGTATTGTTTAATCTTATTGGAGCGTTGGTGTTTTTGCCTTTTCCCGCACTCCGAAATATTCCTGTAAAGCTGGCAACTTTTCTAGGGGATCAGTCTGTCAAAAGGAAGTTTGTAGGGTTTGCTTATATCCTGCTGACCTTTTTTATCATTCCTTTTATTTTGATTTATTTCAATAAAGATAATCACGGCGTAGAGAAGGAACAGAATCCAAAAGTTAAGCCGAAAATTGAAATTCAGGCAGATAAACCTATGTAGAACTTATTCTTTTGCAGATTTGACGATCTGCACACCAGAGCTCGTCCCGATTCTATCAGCGCCGGCCTGCACCAGTCCTAGAGCCTGCTCCAAAGTTTTGATGCCCCCACTTGCTTTGATGCCGACGTTGCTTGGTAAATGCTTCCGCATCAGCTTGATATGGCTTTCTTTGGCCCCTTCCGGGGCAAATCCCGTGGAGGTCTTCACATAATCAACCCCTGCATCTGCACAGATTTCACATGCCTGAATGATCTCTGAATCGCTGAGGTAAGCGGTTTCTAAGATCACTTTTAGGATTCTGTCTTGGTCATGGCAGACTTGCGAAAGCTTGGCCAGTTCTAGCTTTGGCCAGTTCATACCTGCCTTGAAAGCCGTAAGGGACCAGACAACATCGATTTCATCAGCCCCAAGTTTGATCAATTGCTCTGTTTCAAAAACTTTGGTTTCTGTAAGGTTATATCCCAAAGGAAAACCTACCACTGAGACCAGTTGGATGTCAGCATCTTCAATTTCTCTTTTTGCTTTTTTTACCCAAAAAGGCGGTACGCAGACTCCTACAAAACCATATTCTTTGGCTTCCTTTACCAGATTTTCAATGTCTGCATCGACAGTTTGGGCTCTGAGGACAGTTTGTTCGATATATTTTTCAATTTTGATCATGCCAGTTTGGTTAATCTTCCGGAGTATTTACATAATCTCTCAAAAAAATAAATTCTATGGTCAGGTCTCCTTCTTTGGCGATGGTGGCTTTGTCCAAGACCTTTGATTCTTCTTTTAACAATTCCGGAATCAAATGGTGAATCAGTTGGTTTCCGAAATCTTCTGAAGCATTTCTGGGGAGTTCTGTGGGTAGATTATCGATCGCCATGACAGAGATACTCGTCTGCTTACCAAATGCCGGTAACACTTCAAAATTATCCCTTTCGATATCATAGATTGGATGAAGGATGGTGCTGGTTTTGAGGGTAGTCGGTATAGATCCATTGATGTCGCAGGTAATGTCTGCCATCACTGAGATACTGAATTCCTCAGACCGGATATCTTCCATTTTGAATAATTTAGGTGCCCTTGGATCCCAATAGGAGGCTGCCATCAAGATGTCACTGACTTCCGCAAATTTTAGAAAATGGCTTTCATACCTTTCAGGGAAGGAATAAAGCTCATGCCTTTCATATCCCCCATCCGTTTTTCTCCTATAATATTCCTCGGTGGAAAGCACCGTAAAAACAGGCTCATCAAAATACTGCAACAACAATTCTTTGGGTCCCACCTGTCTGATTCCTACATGCTCCAAAATTTCAACAACCCCTTTGCCGACCCTTCCTGTTCCGGTCACTACTATTTTGATCGGAGGCAATTGAACTTTGCCAAGTTCCTGGTCAAGCTCTTCTTTGTCAAAGCAGTCCATAGCCCTTTTTAAGTCAAAAAGTCCCGATTTTTTGCCATATGCCCACAGTCCGTTGTATGCTCCCACTATCCCTGCCCAATGTCCAAATGCGACAGTGCGGTTGCCTTTTTCATCTTTTAAGACTTCATAGTCCATCAGGGTGATGTTTTTTTCCAAAACTGTCTGGAGCAATTTTCTGTTATGGGGCTGCTCTTTGATGGTATGGGAAAAGAAGATGTATGATTTGTTGGGAATCAATTGGGAAACAGGCACTTCTTTGACACCCATCAGCAAATCACAAAATGAAATATCCCCTACTACTTCAATGCCTTCCTGAATATATTCATCATCAGAAAAACACCTGAAAGGACTGGATTCGACATAAAAGGAAAGGGTGTCTTTGTATAATTCAGATAAATGTGACAGTTGTTTGGGGGTAAAGGGCACCCTCCTGTCAGTTGGAATTTTGCCTTCTTTGATTAAGCCTATCTTCATGAAATCAGAATTAATATGCGCTAAAATTTTATTTGTTTTGACAAATCAGTGATTATTGTTTTGGTCTGGGCAATTTTTCGTCGCCTGTCTGGAAGACCTTTCTTTTTGTCAATAGAAATGGGATATTCGTAAAAAAAGTTGATGTCATGCCGTATCTGATTTTGGTTATCCTTTGGGTTTTATTTTATTTTTTGCATTCTCTACTTGCAAGCCTGAATATAAAAAGAAAAATCAAAGGATGGATGGGAAGGCAATACATATGGTATCGATTGCTGTATACGGTTTTTTCTACGGTATTTATTTTTGGAATTTTGATTTTCAGCACCACGTTTTCGCAACCTGATATTCTTGCCAAAACGCCGACTACCACTTATTTGGGATATATGTTGGCGAGTTTTGGAACCATCATCATCGTGCGGTCATTCAAGTCTTTCAGCAAGAAAAGATTTATAGGCTTGCAACCGCATGATGATTTGGAAGACAAAGAGGAATTTGTGGTGACCGGGCTTCATTCCTATGTGCGGCATCCGATTTATTCGGGCACGGTTATGATGTTTTTGGGATTTTTCTTTTTTGAACCTACGCTGAGTTCAATTCTCCATTTGGTCATGTTGCTTGTATACCTACCGTTTGGGATTTATTTTGAAGAAAAGAAACTCATAGAAATCTATGGATCCAAGTACCTTCAATATAAAAAAGAGGTCGCTTCCTTAATCCCCCTGAAAACGAAAAATGTGCTTTAAACAAAAAAAAGCCACCTATAGGTGGCTTTAAAAGGGTATTATTGTTAGCTATTTTTAACTTCCTTCAAGGGCATTTGCTCCTGCAACGATTTCAAGGATCTCGTTGGTGATGGCAGCCTGACGGTTTCTGTTATACATCAACTTCAATTCTTTGAGTAATTCATTGGCGTTTTCAGTCGCTTTGTCCATGGAGGTCATCCTTGCACCATGTTCAGAAGCGTTGCTGTCCAGCACTGCCTTGTAAAACTGGGTTTTCAAAGCTGTAGGTACCAAATCGCGGATCACATATTCTTTGGAAGGTTCTAAGATATAATCAGTATTAGTCGTTATTTTCTTTGAAGCCAACTTCTCCACTCCACCCATAGGAAGGAACTGTTCTACGGTGATGTCTTGGGTTGCGACATTCCGGAAATGGTTGTAAACCAAAACTACCTGGTCAAACTGCTTGGAAATAAATCCATTCATTGCAAATTCTGCTATCGTCCTTACCTCGTCATATTTGACATCGGTAAATACTTCGTAGAAATCGGTTTTGGTTTTATAGTTTCTCCTTGTGAAAAATTCAAAAGCCTTTTTACCTAAAGGAAGGATGGTCACATTTTTACCTTTGTACTCTTTCTCAATAAGACTCACCGTTGCTTTTATGATGTTGGAGTTAAAGGCACCGCACAATCCCTTGTCAGATGTCATGGATACTATCAGCACGTTTTGAACAGGTCTTTGCTCTGCGTAAGCAATTTCAAGTTCGCCGCCCATAGCAGATACTACTTCGTCGAGTATCGAGGTCAGTTTTTGGGAGTATGGACGCATTTTGATGATCCGGTCCTGCGCTCTTCTCAGCTTGGCCGCCGCGACCATTTTCATGGCTTTGGTGATTTGCTGGGTGGAGCTTACCGAGGTGATCCTTTGCTTTACTTCCTTAAGATTGGCCATATTATTCTTTTGTCAGAAAAGAAATTTTAAAGAACCAAGAATGCAGCAGCGCTCTTGGTTCTTATTGTTGATTCAATTATAGTTTTGCGAATTTCGCAGAAAGGTCCTTTGCAGCACGCTCAAGGATTTTTCCTGCTGCATCGATGTCATTTTTCAGGATGAGTTCCAAAGCCTCAGGATGACTGCTCTTCAACAAGTTGTAGAATTCTTTCTCAAATTGTCTTGCTTTTTCCGGAGCAATGCTATCCATGAAACCTTTGGTGGAAACATAGATGATGGCTACCTGAAGCTCTACAGGTACCGGAGCATATTGAGGCTGCTTCAGGATTTCCTGGTTTCTTCTTCCTCTTTCGATGGTTCTTTTGGTACTCGCATCTAGATCAGAACCAAACTTGGAGAAAGCTTCCAATTCACGGAACTGAGCTTGGTCAAGCTTCAATGTACCCGCTACTTTCTTCATGGCTTTGATCTGTGCGTTACCGCCCACACGGGATACCGAGATACCTACGTTGATCGCAGGACGGATACCGGAGTTGAAAAGGTTGGACTCCAAGAAGATCTGACCGTCAGTGATGGAGATCACGTTGGTAGGGATATAGGCAGAAACGTCACCTGCTTGGGTTTCGATGATCGGAAGTGCTGTCAAAGAGCCGCCACCTTTCACCAAATGCTTGATGGATTCAGGAAGGTCATTCATCTGACTTGCAATCTTATCAGAGTTATTGATTTTTGCAGCTCTTTCGAGAAGTCTGGAGTGAAGGTAGAATACGTCACCCGGATATGCCTCACGTCCCGGAGGTCTTCTAAGAAGCAAAGAAACTTCTCTGTAAGCTACCGCTTGCTTGGACAAATCATCATAAATAATCAATGCAGGACGACCGGTATCTCTGATAAACTCACCGATACATGCACCTGTAAACGGCGCAAAGAACTGCATCGGAGCAGGATCAGAAGCAGCTGCAGATACTACTACTGAGTAAGGAAGTGCACCGCCTTTTTCCAATGCTGAAACGATACCCGCTACTGTAGAGGCTTTCTGTCCGATTGCCACATAGATACAAAATACCGGCTCTCCTTTTTCGTAATATTCTCTTTGGTTAAGGATCGTATCGATAGCCACAGCGGTCTTACCTGTCTGACGGTCACCGATGATCAACTCTCGCTGACCTCTTCCGATCGGAATCATGGAGTCAATAGCCTTTATACCTGTTTGAAGGGGTTCGTTTACAGGCTGACGGTAGATAACACCCGGTGCTTTACGCTCCAAAGGCATTTCATAAAGTTCTCCAGTCAATGGACCTTTGCCATCAATAGGATTGCCCAAAGTATCCACTACACGGCCCAACATCCCATCACCTACTTTGATAGAGGCGATTTTTTTGGTTCTCTTGACATTGTCACCTTCTTTGACAAGTTTGGAATCACCGAAAAGTACAGCACCGACATTGTCTTCCTCTAGGTTGAGGACCATTGCCTTAAGACCGTTGTCAAATTCCAATAATTCACCGGCCTGAGCTTTGGTTAGTCCATAAATTCGGGCTACCCCATCACCTACTTGGAGGACGGTTCCCACTTCTTCAAGTTCAGTATCAGTCTTGGCGTTTGAGAGTTGCTCTCTCAAAATAGCCGAAACTTCATCAGGTCTTATTTGTGCCATTATATTTTTATTAAAATGTTTTCTTTGATTTAGTATAGTTTCACGAAATACCTCTGGGCAAATTTCATTCTGGCTTTTCTCAGCTTACCGCTAAGTGAATCATCCCAAAGCTTGTCATTTACTTTGAGAACAAATCCCCCGATGAGGCTTTTGTCGATTTTTTCAACAAGTTCTACCTTCTGAAGACCTGAAATCTCTTTTACAATTTCGATGATTTCTTTTTTCAGGGCCTCGGTCAATGGAAGAGTAACAGTCACCTCCGCAACTTGGATACCCTTGTATTCATTGTACTGCTTCTGAAATTCCTGTGCAGTGGTAATCAATACATTTGACCTGTTCTTTCTGGTAACCAGGTCAAAAAAGCTCATTGTGATATGGTGGGCAGTTTTTCCCAACAGACCCTTTAGAATATTGAACTTTTTGTCATAGGTGACAATAGGACTGTTCATTGCCAGTCCAACTTCTCTATTCTGTTCTGCTATAGAAAGTAATCCTTTCATGTCTCCGATTACAGCCTCTAGCGCATTCTTCTCTATTGCTAGTTCAAGAAGGGCTTTGGCGTATCGGGAGGCTACTTTAATATTTGACATATTAGTTTAACTTAATGTCTTTAACCAATTCTTCAACAAGCTTTTGTTGGGCAGCATCTTCAGAGAAGTTTCGCTTCAGCAGTTTTTCAGCAACAGCAAGTGAAAGTATTCCAACTTGTACCTTGATATCTTCTATCGCCGCCAATTTTTCTGTTTCGATAGTAGCCTTTGCATTCTCAATCATCTTAGCACCTTCCTGATGGGCTTTTTCTTTTGCCTCATCGATCATTTGCTTGGCAGCCTCAGATGCCTTGAGCAGCATCGTGTCTCTTTCGATTTTGGCTTCATGGATGATTTTCTCATTTTCAGCCTTGAGGTTAGCCATTTGATTTCTGGCTATTTCAGCCGACTTGAGAGCTTCGTCTATGCTTTTCTCTCTCTCATCCAATGCCGCAAGTATGGGCTTCCATGCATATTTTGTGAGGAGAAATAATACGATCAAAAATCCAAGTGCTGACCAGAATATCAATCCCAGTCCAGGTGTAATAAGTCCCATATTGCTTTATTTTATATGAATAACAGAGCTTGTTCAATAAATCAAAAAGGTTGGGATTGGCCTAGCGCCAATCCCAATTCTTTTTTTGTTAGAAAGTGTAATCACCCAAGGCAATAAGTAGACAAACTACTACCGCAAACAGGGAAACCACCTCAATAAGGGCAGCGATGATCAACATGGCAGTCTGGATTTTTCCAGCTGCTTCAGGCTGACGGGCAATGCCCTCCATAGCTTGGCCACCGATTCTACCGATACCTAGACCTGCGCCAATCGCAACAATTCCAGCACCGATACCAGCACCCATCAGTGCAAATCCGGCAGTTAATAAGATTGAAGTTAACATACGTGTTTGATTTATAAATTGAACAAAGTAATTACTGATTAATGGTGGTCATGTTCTGCCACTGCCAAGCCAATGTACATGGCTGAAAACAGAGTAAACACATAAGCCTGAATGGTTGCTACCAGGATTTCAATAAAATTGATAAACACAACCATTATGGTACTGGCTACGCCTACTGCCAAAGACTCAAATACAAATATCAAGGCAATGAAACTCAAGATCACAATGTGACCTGCTGTAATTGCCACAAACAATCGGACCATCAAGGCAAATGGCTTGGTGAACAGACCGATTATTTCGACAGGGACAATGATCAACAACAATGGAACAGGTACTCCCGGAGTAGCAAATACGTGCTTCCAATAATCTTTATTTCCATTGACATTGGTAATGATAAAAGTAAATATGGCAAGAGTAAATGTCAGTGCGATATTTCCCGTAAAATTGGCTGCTTCAGGGAAGAGACCAAGGATGTTGCCGACCCAAATGAAGAAAAACAGGGTCAATAAGTATGGCGTGAACTTCAGGTATTTTTTGTGACCGATGTTGGGCAGGGCGATTTCGTCTCTGACAAATATGACAATAGGTTCGATAAATGAGGCGATACCTTTGGGTGCTGCCCCGGGATTTTTCCTGTAGAATTTTGCTGAATTGAGCATCAAGAAAAGCAATACTGCAATCACAATAAACATCATGGTGACATTCTTGGTGATCGAAAAATCATAAAAAGTCCTTGAAGGGTCAGCCGCAGAAAGCTTGTAATTCTCATCTATAAAATATCCGCCGACACCATAATCTTTTCCGAATTTGTGGGTTTCGTGGTTCTGAAAATCCGAAGATAAAAAGAACTCCAAACCCTGATCTGGTGAATAAATAATGACCGGTAAAGGAAGGGTTACATGTGTATGGCCCACCGTAGCAAAATGCCACTCATAGTTGTCCATAACGTGCGGTAGGATAAATCCAGTCTTGCTCTCTCCGTCTCCGGCTGCCTGAACTGAATTTGAAAAACCTAGCCAAAATATTGACAATAAAATACTTAGGCAAAGAAATTTACGGGCCATCAAATGATTTTTTAGTACCTACTTTGAATTTGGGCGCAAATTAGCTAGAAGCGTGTAGATATCAAACAATAAGTAAAAGAAATAAATGATAAAGAAATTGATCACAAACAGAATTAAATTCTCAACTCTTAAGAACAACATGATGGCAACGAAACCTGTACTTGCCAAAAACCGAATGCCTATTGCCCCCAACAAGATATTCACAGAATTTTCTTTGCTGATTTCTAGCAGATAATGGGTAAACATTCCGGTGAGCCAAGTCAATAAAACGAAAAACGAAAGGATCGTCCACAAACTTTCATGGACCCATTCGGGCTTAATATATTCCTGCAGGAGGTAAAATATCCCTCCTATCAGCAGGGAAAACAGGAACAGTTTGATGGTTAGAATTTTGATGGCCTTCATGGGATCCGAATGAGCGCGCAAAGCTAATTATTTTTACGGTTTCCCGCGGATTTGTCATCGTTTTTGAGATTGACATACAGGTGGTAAAAAGAAATCACAACCGAAAGCAGGCAAAAAAGTAAAATCCAGACAGGAAATTTCATGCTGCTTTTTTGCTGCAAGTACCATCCAAACCACGTCCCTGCCCCGATGATGACAAAAAGTTGAAATGAAAGGCCTATATATTTGAGATAGGTAGGCGGATCAGACGGACTGTAACTGTTTTTGGGGTTTGTCTTCGGCATCTGAGTTTTTGGATACGACCATTCCTTTGGCCATCATCTGACATTTGCCATTGAAAACCGCACCGTTTTCCACGATTAGTTTTTGGGTGGTGATATTGCCATTGATTATTGCTGTCTTTGTAAGGTAAAGGGTACCTGAGATAAACACTTCACCGTCTATTTTTCCGGAGATTTCTGCTTCAGGGGCAGTGATGTTTCCTTTGATCAAAGCAGAATCACCCACCACGATTTTGGTCTTTGATTCCACCAACCCTTCGAGTTGACCTTCAATCCGGATATTTCCAGCCGCAGAGATATCTCCCGTGATTTTTGTTTCTCTGGAAATAACATTGGTAGAACTGACCATGTCGGCTAGCGATTTTTTTTCTTCTGTCTTGTTATTGAACATAGCTAATCAAAAGTGATGAATTCCTGAGGATTAAGTGGTGTGCCTTTGTACCATAATTCAAAATGAAGATGCTGCCCGGTGGTGAGTTCTCCGGTATTGCCTATGATGGAAATGATCTCGCCGGCACGGACGAGGTCTCCTACTTTCTTCAATATTACCGAATTATGTTTATAAATTGAAATCAATTCATTGGAATGTTGGATGCTGATGATGTATCCGGTATCCAAGGTCCAGGAAGCCAAAATGACTGTTCCATCGGCAATAGCCTTGACAGGTTCATTTTCTTTTGCAACAATATCCACCCCAAAGTGGTCTTCTTTGGGAGCGAAAACGGCCGTCAATACACCTTTGATCGGGGTAAAAAAGAAGGTCTCTGCAAATGAACCGGTGGATATCCCGATAGGATTGGAAGTTTCCAAATTCGAATTACTAAACTCATCGAGGATGCTTAAAGTCGCCTCGCTCGGTTCAAACACAGTGTTGACCGATGAATCCTGTTTGGGATTGGATTGATCCATTTCGGTCATGCCATTTGGATCAATGCCTTCATTTCCGCTGATGATTCCTTGGATGTTGGCCAGGTAGGCATCTTTTTGGCTGACAGCCAGAGATAATGAATCGACAATATCAGACAGCATAAGGATCTTGGCGGTGTTTTCGGTTTCCATATATACAGGATCAAACCACTGCCTCAAAATAGTCCTCGTCAACACCAGAGAAATAAAAAATATCACCGAAAGAGAAAGAACCCCAAGAATGATGGCCCGCGAAAATGACACATTGAACGATCCCACCACAGAAAAATCGTGTTTTTTTCTGATCACAATGAGGTATTTTTCCGTCAGCCAGTTTCTTATTTTTATCCTGATATTCAATATTTCTTCCGTTGGGTTGTTGACGTAAAAATATAATATTATTCTTAAGCGTTAATTAATTTACATCATTTCAAGTAATTTGGGCGTTCTAAGCCTTTGGCCTACCCATGAATAGAATCATTTTCCTTCTTTTGTTTCTTTGCTCTATGGTGCTGCTATCCTGTTCTTCGGAGAGGAATACCTTTACCAATAGACTTTTTCACAATACAACAGCAAAATACAATGCATATTACTATGCCAACGAAAAAATCCAGGAATTAGAGACTGCTATCGCCACTAACCACCGGGAGGATTTCAGTCAGGTACTTCCTGTATTTTACACCATTGACAGCGCCTTTATTGATTCCAATGAAGAACTTTTGGGGGAGGTCAGGTCATTTGCTTCCAAGGCGGTGGATTGGCACAGAATCTCCAAATGGGTCGGGCCAAGTTATTTCCTGATCGGGATGGCGGATTATTATGAAGCAAAGTTTGACGATGCAAGCAATACCTTTAAATACCTCAATGTCAACGGCAAGAAAAAGGACATCCGCCACCGAAGCCTGATCCAACTGATGCGGCTTTTTACCGACTTGGATAATTTTGATGATGCCGCTTATGTCATTGACTTCCTTTCCAAAGAATCCGGAATCAGCTCAGAAAACAAATTTTTGCTCTATAAAACCCTTGCATATTATTACCATAAAAGGGGCGAACTGAATGGCAAAATCGGTGCCCTCGACAAGTCCCTCAGCCATACCAAAGACAAAAAAGAGAAATCCCGAATCAATTTCATCCTAGGACAGCTATACCAAAGGGAAGGAATCGACGCCTTGGCCTATGACTATTACCTGAAATCCGTGAAGGGCAATCCTCCTTATGAAAGGGCGTTCTTTGCGCAGCTGTATGCACAGCAGGTAGCAGAACTGAATCAGACCAAGGACATTGATAAAGTAAGAAACTACTTTGACGGATTGTATAAAGACAGCAAAAACAAAGACCTGAAAGATGTCATCCTCTTCGAAAAGGCAAACTTTGAACTTAAGCAGGGAGATATCGAAGCGGCAGAGAAGCTTTTGATCAGGGCAGCCAAGGAAGAAAGCCAAAATCCTATCCAAAAAGGCTATATCTACGAAAAACTCGCCATGATCAATTTTGATAAGAAAAATGATTTCAGGGCAGCAAAGTTTTATCTTGACAGTGCCTTGGCCAATTTCCGGCCGACAGATCCGTTGTACAGGGATATTTCTGATAGAAAAAAAATCCTGGACAATTACGTTCTCCACTATGATATCGTCACGAAAAATGACAGCCTTCTGTTGCTTGCCGACCTGAGTTTGGAAGCCCAAACCCTGATCGCAGAGAATTTCATCAAACAGGAAGAAGAGCGCTTGCTGAGTGAGGCAGCTGCCAAAGATGACAAAAAACCTTCCGGCATTTTTGACAACCTGTTGGCCTTTGGGGGAAGAGGAGGAAGCGGGGAATCTTTCTATTTTGATAATTCCCTTGCCATACAGCAAGGGTCGATTGACTTTAACAGAAATTGGGGCAACAGGCCACTGCAGGATAATTGGAGGAGAACAAGCCAAAACTTCCAGACTTCTTCTACACGACCTGAGGAGGTGACCACCACCCCTACTGATACGACCGCCACTGAAGAAAATCCGATATTGTCGGGAATCCCTACCACTGAAGAGCTGCTTTCAAAAATCCCAAGCAATCCCGAACAGATCAAAGAAATGAAATTGGATTTGGAACGGTCTTACTTTGAGTTGGGAAAAATTCTGTTTTTTGACCTCAAAAATCCGGCAATCAGCATCGAAAACCTCGAAAGCCTGATTACCAAGTATCCCAATACCATTAAAAAACCCGAGGCTTATTATATCCTTTACCTTGCCAATAAGGAAACCGGAGGCAATACCGATATATTTGCGCAGCGGCTCAACAGGGAATTTCCGGATTCACCGTTTACCATGTCGGTCAATAATCCCGACCAAGCCTCAGGCAATGTCGCTTTCCTCGAAACTTCCCGAAATTACAAAACGGCCTACGAATTGTATCATAAGGATCAGTATGGTGAAGCAAAAGCCCTGATAAGGTCCACCCTCGAGGCACATCCGCTGACAGCCAATACTGACCGACTTCTCCTTTTGGACATCATGGTCACGGGCAAAACTGAAGACGTCTCAAGGTATCAGGAAAGGCTTGAAAATTATATTCAGACCACCGAGGATGAAGGGCTTGTAGAAATGGCAAGGAATATGCTCGGTGCATTTAAGGTAGATGAAGAAGTGGCAGAAGCCGAAACCACCGAACAAACTGAAACTGAAGTGAAAGAAGAAACCGTCGCGGAAGAAGGTGTGGCTGAAGAAGAGGAAGCAGAAGCTGAATCACCTTACAAAAATAATCCTAACCAAACCCATATATTTGTGATCGTACTAGGCGCGGATAAGTCAGGCGAATCCAAAAACCTCCTCGCAGATTTGGAAGGTTTTCACAATGAAAACTTCAAAGGATCAAGACTGCGGACCGGAAACATGAACTTAAGCAGAGAAAATACGATTTTCATTGTCAGTCCATTTATCTCGGCCCAAAAAGGAATCGAATACCGCGAAATATTCATGGAAGGATTCAAGAATGAATCATTGACTGATGAAGACAAAGCCAACTGTTTTCTGATTTCGATCGAAAACTTCCAAGAACTGAACAAAAGGAAAAATCTGGACGAGTACAGAAATTTCTACAAGAATTCATATTATTAAAGATGGATATACGCTTCTTTGCCTGTTGACCTATATTCTTCTTCAGTCGGGACGGAAGACCGAAGTCGGAAGACCGATGCACCGGGCATTTAAGTCTGCAGACAAGAATTAAAATGGATAACCAATCTATTGGCAAAATTGAATACATACATTTTATTTAAAACAGTACCAAATACCTGAACATAGATGACCCAAAAAATAATTAAATATATCTGGATGGTTTTTGCAGCGGGACTCTTGGGTTTCGTTTTGTTTGTCTGGGCCGTAAGCGGAAATTTCCTCGGACTCTTCGGCGATTTGCCTGATTTCAAAGAACTCGAAAATCCCCAAAGTGAAATCGCCTCAGAATTGTATTCCTCAGATGGGGTTTTGCTCGGAAGTTATGCCCGTGAAAATAGGATTCCCGTAACCTACAATGAGCTCTCAAAAAACCTGGTGAATGCCCTTATTGCTACGGAAGATATACGTTTTAATGACCATTCGGGTATTGATTTTCTAAGTATGGGAAGGGTATTATTTAAATCCATTATCCTGCAACAAGGTGCAGGTGGTGGAAGTACACTCAGTCAGCAAACTGCAAAAAACCTTTTCAAAACCAGAAACACTGAATTGGGAATCCTCACTCGTATTCCTGGGCTACGCATGTTAATTATTAAAACCAAAGAATGGATCGTTGCCGCTAAGTTGGAGAAGTCTTACACCAAAGAGGAAATCCTAACTTTGTACCTCAATACATCTGAATTTGGTAGTAATGCATTTGGTATTAGAACTGCTTCCAAAACTTTTTTTAACAAGGAACCTATCGATCTCAATATACAGGAATCCGCGACCTTGGCTGGTTTATTCAAAGCTCCTTCTTATTACAGTCCTGTTTTCAATCCTGATAATTCTTTGAGAAGAAGAAATACCGTGTTGGGTCAAATGGAAAAGTATGATTACCTCACAGAGGCTGAATTTGATTCCATTTCCAAACTTCCGATTGAATTGGATTACAAGGTTGGCAATCAAAACCAAGGATTGGCAACCTACTTCAGAGAAGTGATCAAGGCCGACCTGATCAAGTGGACAAAGGAAAACCTCAAATCAGACGGGACTCCTTATGACCTGTTTGGTGACGGGTTGAGGATCTATACAACCATTGATAGCCGCATGCAGCAGTATGCCGAAGAATCTGTCGATGAGCACATGCGCGAGTTGCAAAAGAAATTTGTGAAGGAAATGGGTACCCGCGCCCCTTGGATAGACAGCAACGGACAGGTCATTCCTGACTTCCTCGAGACTGCGGTCAAGCGGACGGATGCTTACAGAAATTTGGAAAAAAGGTACGGTGCCGGCGCTGATTCCATTGACATCAAGTTGTATGAGAAAAAGAAGATGAGGATATTCTCATGGGAAAAAGGCGAAATCGATACCCTCATGAGTACCATGGATTCGATGAGTCATTACAAAAAACACCTGCAGACAGGCTTCGTCTCTATGGATCCGCACACCGGCCATATCAAAGCTTGGGTGGGTGGTATCAACCACAAATACTTCAAGTTTGACCATGTCAAGCAAAGTAAAAGACAACCGGGCTCGACTTTCAAGGCCTTCGTCTATGCTGCTGCCATCGAAAATGGCTATAGCCCGTGCTATACTGTCATCGACCAACCGGTAGAAATCAATACACCGGGACAGCCTACCTGGAGTCCAAGCAATGCGGACGGAAAGTTCTCTTATGAAAAGATGACGATCCGTCTTGCGATGGCACAGTCCATCAACTCCATCACTGCCTTTATGATGAAAAAACTCGGTCCAAAAGTGGTAGTCGAAACTGCCCACCGATTGGGGATCACCTCTGATTTGGAAGAAGTCCCCGCCCTTTCCTTGGGTACTTCCGATGTGTCGGTCTATGAAATGGTCGGCGCCATGGGCACTTTTGTCAACAAAGGAGAGCACATCGTTCCTTTCTACATAGATAGGATCGAGGACAAAAACGGAAACTTGTTACAGCAATTTACCCCGAAGAAAAAACCTGCCATGAGCGAAGAACACGCTTATCTGATGGTATACATGCTTCGTGGAGGTTTTGAAGAATCAAGAGGGACCTCACAGGGCGTATCCTGGACACTGCGGGATGAGGGCAATCAGTTGGCAGGTAAAACCGGTACTACCCAAAATGCCTCTGACGGTTGGTACATCGGAATGAGCAAAGACCTCGTGTCCGGAGCGTGGGTTGGTGGAGATGACAGGGCGATCCACTTCAGAAGTTGGGTAAGTGGTCAGGGCAGTCAGACGGCTAGGCCGATTTGGGTCAAGTACATGGCCAAAGTCTACGCCGATCAGACCTTAGGCTATACCAAAGGACCTTTCCCAAGACCGGAAAGACCACTGAGCATTGAGATTGATTGTGACAAATACGAATTGGAAAACAGCCGGTTTACCGACTTTGATTACGACCAAAAGAAGAATGACTTCTAAAAAAGTCGACAGACGACAGTCAACAGTCCATAGCTGAAAGTCCACAGTCCACAGTCGACAGTCCATAGCAGGCTTAAATGAACTTCAAGCATATAACCAATGGTAAAGCGGTTTATGCATGTTCTCTTTAAATTGGTTGGTTTAGAAATGTTCGACTCCGAAGGAGTCGCATATTTATAGACAAACGGATGTTTATAAACATACAACCCCAAAGGGGTTGAAATATTGAGTTTTGTATTTTGGAAATACATAAGCATTGAATTGGAAAAAAATAGTGATTGAAAATCCTTTGCAGTGGCTATGGACTGTCGACCGTGGACTATGGACAATTAAAACTGTAAAGAAAACCAAAACCAAGACCTCAAGACAGCCTTTCACAGGGCTGTTTTTTTTATATTTGCACCCATGCAGGCATCCTCCTACCTCGTTGAAGACTACCATTCCCTTCCGGATCTGCCGGGAGTGTACAAGTATTTCAATGCCGAAAATGAACTCATCTATGTGGGTAAAGCCAAGAGCCTGAAGAAAAGAGTGGCTAGCTATTTTGTCAAAACCCTCGGCATCAATTACAAAACCAAAAGGATGGTCAAGGAGATCCGAAAGATCGAAATCACCATTGTGGACACAGAGTTTGATGCCCTGCTGCTGGAAAATAACCTGATCAAAAAGATCCAGCCCAAGTACAACATCATGCTCAAGGATGACAAGACGTATCCTTACCTCTTGCTGACCAATGAACCTTTTCCCCGCTTATTTCCCACCCGGAGAATGATCACCGGAAGGGGAACGTACTTCGGACCTTTTGCCAGTGTAAAGGGGATGAACAATGTCCTCGAACTTATCCGAAGCATCTTTACCATCCGTACCTGCCGCCTCGACCTGAGTCCAGGCAAGATCAAAGAGAAGAAGTACAAAGTCTGCCTCGAGTACCATATCGGCAATTGCCTTGGGCCCTGTGAAGGACTGCAAGTGGAATCCGAATACATGAAGGAGATCGAACAGGCCAAGCATATCCTCAAGGGAAATCTGGGAGTGCCCAAGATCCACTTCAAAAAGAAAATGCAGGAAGCTGCCGAAAGTTTGGCTTTTGAAAGGGCGCACTATTTCAAAAACAAACTCGAACTTCTCGAAAAATACCAAGCCAAATCCATGGTGGCCAATCCCGCCATCCATGACCTCGACGTCTTTGGGATAGAGTCGGATGAAAAATCTGCCTACGTCAACTTCCTCAAAATCAAAAACGGCGCCGTCATCCTCACCAAAACCGTCGAGCTCAAAAAGAAACTGGATGAAACCGACGGAGAACTGCTTCTGACGGCCATCATCCGCCTCCGGGATCAATTCAACTCCGAGTCGCTGGAAATCATCGCCAATATTCCCCTCGAAGAGGAATTTGAAGGACTGAACTTTGCCGTCCCCAAAATCGGGGACAAAAAGAAACTCGTAGAACTCTCCCTCAAAAACGCCAAGTACTACAAAAAGGAAAAGCTGCTTGCCTCCGGTGAAGTACAGGACAAAAAGAACCGCGTGCTCCGGCAGCTGCAATCCGACCTTTCTCTCAAAGAACTGCCCATCCACATCGAGTGCTTTGACAACTCCAACATCCAAGGCACCAATCCCGTGGCGAGCATGGTCTGCTTTATTAACGGCAAGCCCGCCAACAAAGAATACCGACACTTCCATATCAAGACCGTCACCGGTGCAAACGACTTTGCGAGCATGAAGGAAATCGTGGGCAGAAGGTATGAGCGCATTCTCGAGGAGGCAAAACCCCTTCCCAACCTTATCGTCGTCGATGGGGGAAAGGGACAACTGTCTTCCGCCGTGGAGGCGATGAAGGAACTCGGGATCTATGGTCAGGTGCCGATCATCGGGATTGCCAAAAGGCTGGAGGAAATCTACTTTCCCGAAGACAACTACCCGCTGCATATCGACAAAAAATCCGAATCCCTTCGGCTGATCCAAAAGATCCGGGACGAAGCACACCGCTTTGCGATCACCTTTCACCGTCAGGTCCGCAGCAAAAACGCCTTCAACACCAAGCTGACCGACATCGAAGGCATAGGAGAAAACACCGCCAACAAACTACTGAAGCACTTCCGCTCCTTCAAAAAAATCCAGGAAGCCAATATTGATGCCCTTGCCGAAGTCGTCGGCAAAGACAAAGCAGAGAAGGTTTATTTGGCAGTGAGGCAGGAGGGGGATCAGAAAGATCAGGAAGGGGAAAGTTCTGTTTAGGAGGTTAAGATACTTTATTCGAAACCAGGGTTTTCTGCTTTTTCAATTCTCGATTCTCTGATTTCTTTAATGATTTCATCGGAATCCTTGTTGTCTTCCCATGCTCCAAAAAGTGTAAAAAGGTCCACCTTCTCTTCTTTTGCTTCAAGAGATTCTGTCAATTTTATGATCAACTTTTTCTTGGAAAGATTATGCATACCCTTCAATGGACAGAGATATTTTTCCAAAGTCTTGTTATTTACAGTAAGGTTTGGATTAAGCACTTCAATGTAATAAAACAGGAAACCCGGCTCTGTATAAAAAGACAGTTATGAGCAGGGCTTTATTGTTGTTTGTTTTTTGCGTCTCTTGAAGTATTCCAAAATCTCTTCTTTCGTCATTTTAGATAACTTCTTGCTCAATTCGTCTCTCTGTTGACGCATAAATTTTACAGCGTCAAATGTTTTTTCAGTCGTCTTCATATTTTTCAAATTCCCTAGGTGAACGAATCTCTAATTGTTTGTAACCGTTTTTAATATTGATTGAATTATAACCCTTTATTCTTTCAATGTTTACGATATGTTTGAAGTTCCAACTTACTAAAAAGTCTACCCTTATTTTAACTTTTTAAAAAGTTCATCAAACCTTGACTTCCCAATATTAGCATTCCTCAATATTGCTGTATTGTCCTGATATAATTCATTTTTTTGAAAATTTCCAATTTTTCTAGCCTCATTGCAAAATTCAATATATCCTTCATTTTCAAAACTCGATTTTCTGTATTTTCCTGTAATATCTCTTAATTTATAAAAAAGCTTCCCAACGGTATAATCCATTTCAGGCTCCAGATATTTTAATAAATCATCATGTTTTTCAGACAATTTTGACATAACTATGATTTCTTCAATAACTCTTTGATAATTATTCTTGTCAATCTTTTTATCTATCCTAATTCCAATCTCATAATTATTGATTTGAGAGTATTCATAAAAATTCATGGAAGTAATAAGGCATTGCTTATCGTTTAGATAAATCTTCGCATGTAAGTTTTCCAGACCAATTAAATGAACGTTTGAAAACGATGAAATCCAATCTCTTTCATTTTTCAACAACTCATTTTTTCTATATATAAAAAAACAACTGTCTAATTGAGTGAATTTTTGGGATAGTTTAGCTTTTAGCCGATCCGTAATTTTTAAATAGGGAGAAACAAAAATTAGGTATCTGTAAGATTCATCTATCATTTTTTCCAATTCATTTGATATCTGAATCGTATTTAAAATAGTATTTTCTTTATTCATAAAGCAGAGAAGGTCAATTTAGCGGTGAGGTGGACGGAAGAGGAAAATAAAGAGTATTAAAGTTAAATCTAATTTTTCTCGGTAGGTTACCCAACAAAAGAAGTGGTTTGTAAATAACATAGAAACCTGATCCTTAATTTTCTATTTCAATCAGGTAAATAATTTAAAATGTCACTTCCCTCTATTTAGCCTCCTGTAAGATAGTTTTTTCCAAATGGAGTGTGCTAATTCTACTTCCCTTTCTGTCAAACCGAAATTGTTTTTAAGAATTACCTCATTGGTTATTTTTAAAACTTCCTCTATATCTACTTTATTTCGTATAAGGGCATCAATTTGAGGAAGTAGTTTAGCATTTTCTATATGGTATGGAAGTAAAATGCTTTCAGCTTCATTTGGCATTAACTCTAAAACCCCGCCTCCATGGCTTCTTCCGCTAACCTCTGAAAAAGCTAAAGAAAGTGAATTGTAATAGCTTGCTGTTAGAGCATTAATGTCTGTATTCGGACGAAGAAAAACCCGGTGCATTGTATCAGTAGTAAATGCTTTTGCACTGTTTATTATCAACCTAGGATAAAGATTGTTTCTTCGAATGAATAGAGCATCAGAAATTTTCAGTGAAGGAACAACAAACCAGTCCTCTCTAATTCTGGTTTTGTAGGCTTTGTGAATATCCAAGTTTTCACCATATTCAATATATTTTATTGCTCCGTTTTCTGGATTTAATTCTTTACTTTTTGGTAAAACAAGAAGATGTGCACGAGACTTTGAGAATTTATTTTTGAGCCAATCTTCAGCAGTAAATATTACACTATTCACCTGTACACTTCGTCCCACCATTGGTCTAGCGTAATCTTGTAACCCATATTCTTCAACAGTCGAAAGTGGTACGGTGAAAAACTCATTAGAACCTGTAGTAATTCCTACCTCAACTTTTGCATATTTTTCAAGCCTATGAATTTTTCGATGCTTACCAATATTTTCAAGAAAATCTATTTCCTCTTGCTCTAAAAAATAGAAGGTCCATTTGTTGCTTTTAAAATCAATTTTCTTTTTTGGGCTCTTTAATCTAGACACATCAAGCTTTTGTAATTCACTTGCATCCTTCAACTCAATATGTTCAATATTATGTTCTTTTGAATTATTTTTTTCACAAAGTAACAAAACGACCTCTTGCTGAATATCTGGGAAAACGAGTTTTTCGAATGATATTATATTGATCTTATTATAAAACTGTGCAATAAATGTCCGCAATTGCTTCGCAAAAGAAACCTGTAAAATCTCTGCTGGAAGTACAAACCCAATCTTCCCAGTTTCTTTTAGAAGAAGAGAGGAGCCAACAACAAATGAAACCCAAGCATTTGTAAGCTTGGAGTACTTCAAACCTGCTTTAATGAATATGTCATTGGCCTCAATCTGTTGTTGTCGGTCAAAAAATTGGTATCGAATATACGGGGGGTTTCCAACAATTAAATCAAAACGTTGCAATGTGCTATTACAATATGTGTGAAAGTCTGCACAAAATACCTTCTTGTTTTCCAAAATTATGCTATCAGCCTTGTCGGCTTCTTGTTCGTCGAATTCAACTGCAGTTACCGATTTGTATTTTAGTTTTTGTTTTTGAAGTTGTTTTAAAAAGATTCCATCACCACAACTTGGTTCTAAAATATCAAAGTCAATGCTTCCATTTATTCCCCATTGCAAAATGAATTCTGCTATTGGTTCAGGAGTATAAAAGCCTCCTCTTAGTTTTTCCGGAGAAGCTTCGGTAATTAGTTTCATTGGGTTGCAGTTTTTTGGTTAATTATGTATTTCACTTTTTCTTCTGCCACCTTAAGAATTTCAGTTGACAAATCTTCTTCGTCCATGACTTGGTAAACTACCGTATCGCTTAAAAATGAAATCATTAAATCTTTTTCACTCACTTTGAAATAACTGGCAAATTTTTCAATGTGTTGTTTTGTTGGTTTTCGATTATTTTTCTCAATCTTCCCAAGCATCGAAGTGTCAATTTGCAATGCTTCTGCAACTTCGCGCAATGGAAGACCTCTTTCCTCTCGAAGTTTCTTTACTGTTTCACCGAAGGTTTTTTCTAATTTCATTTTGGACTACTTCAGTCCAAAGATAGTAATGTTATTCAAACCCTCAAAAAAATTTGAGAGCCAGTTTTAAAAAAAATTACTTTATTTCTATGGTAAATTCACCTTTTCGGGTATTCTTAAAAAGGTTAGCATTTTTTCCGATGTATTCCTCTTTTGCAATGATTTTCTTAGCCTCTCCCCAGCTTATTGAGGTAACCGAATTTTTTTGTACATATGAAACAGTATCAGTTCTTGGATTGTGTGTTATTTTTAATTCAAAGTCTCCAAAATCTATATCATCTATTATTAACTTGAATAAGGCAGTTGCTCTTTCGAGATGTGAATCTTTCTCCCATTCTAGATCCGAAAAAACTTCATCTCTGAAATAATGTCTTTGGTCAATTTCTTTAGTTTTTCCCTTTTTGAAATTCATTGAACCTGTAGGGTTGGTATTTGAGCCTTTTGGGATATTTAAATCTCTTTCTGTAAGTGGGCCGCTAGTCCATAATAATCTACTCTTAGTACTTTTGATTTCAAATTGGTTAAAAGTTTCTTTTCCAAACATTTTTTGAAACTTAGAAATACTTCCTCTGAATTCAGGAGGGATTTTTGAGATAATTCTTTTAGGAAAAATTCGAGAAAGTAATTCATCTCTTTTTTCTTTTTCTCCAATTTCCAATTTGTCTTGAGTGGCCATTCTTTCTATTTCAGTTGGAACAACTTTAGCATTTACCAAAGCTTCAATTATTTCGGGAGTTATTGCCTGAAGATTGGGATCTGAATAATCAAATATGCCACCGAAATATTCCTTAAGCTGCTTTACAATTTCTTTATCTGAATCAATAGTGTTATCCAAACTAATAAGTAATGAAAATTCGACATTTGTAAATAACCCTTGTAATGTTAGATTTGAAGATCCAATAATTAGTTCAGATTTCTTATCCCCCTCAAAAAGATAAATTTTTGGATGGAAAATTGTTATTGAAGGTTGGTAGAAAACAAAAGTTAAAATATCTAAAGATAATAGTTCTTCCAAAGCCTCCTTCGTGGTTCCTTTTTGGTCCACACCTGTTATAATTGTTATATTTTCAAGGTGCGTTTTTGCTTTCAAAATATATTGAGATAATCCATTTATAGCAGCTTTGCTTGTAAATGCTGAAATTGCTGTAAATGCCCGATATTCCTCACTAGAAAAAAACTTAATTAATTGGTTACCTACTGAAAATTCGGATTCTTTCTCAAAACCTTGGCCTAAAAGTGTGATTTTCATTTCTTTTCCTTCAATTAAAGATTAATAAATGTATAATTAAACAAGGTCAACATTAATTAAAAATATTTTAAATTTTTTTCAATCACCTAAACATACTCTCTTTTCATTATTTATCCAATCCTCCCCTTTCACTATTTATAGGAGTATCTATTCCCTACCCATTCATCTTCAGCTTCATCATGATATCGGTCTGGGCGTCGTTGCCCAAGACGAAGATATGCCTGTCAAACTCCACAAAGCCGTTTTTCTTATAGAATTGGATGGCTCTTGGGTTATGTTCCCATACGCCTAGCCACACGTAGTCTGCACGCTGCTTTTTGGCGATTTGGATGGCTTTGTCGTAGAGCATCTGCCCTACCTGTTGCCCATGGAATTCCTTCAGGACATAGATCCTCTCGATTTCGAGGGATTTGTCGTCCTTTAACTCCGTCTGAGAGGGACCAAAATTCACTTTCAGGTAACCGATGACCTTTTCGCCCAAACAGGCAAAATAGAATTCTGAATGCCTGTCATGGAGTTCGGTGCTCAGCTTCTCAGTAGAAAACCCTTCCGCCAAATAGGTGGTCATGTTTTCCTCGCTGTTGGATGCAACAAATGTTTCAAGAAAAGTCTGCCTGCCGATCTGCTGCAATTGGGCGAGGTCTTCGGGGTTTACCCTTTTGAGGATGATGTTTTCCATGTTTTTAGGAGACTGCTTTTAATCCGATGATTGAACCGATCAAGGTGGAAATGAACAGGAGCCGTAGAAATGTCGCAGGTTCTTTGAATACCAAAATGCCTATGAGCACCGTCCCGACTGCGCCGATTCCTGTCCATACGGCATAGGCTGTCCCGATCGGCAAGGTTTGGGTGGCCTTGACCAAAAGTCCCATGCTGATGCCAAGGGTAATCAGAAAACCCGCGTACCAAAAATACATGTCGTTTCCGGTAGGCACTTTCGCCTTTCCCAGACAGAAAGGAAAAGCCACTTCAAACAGTCCTGCGATAATCAATATGATCCAGTTCATGGGGTTTGTGGGATTGGGAGGTTGGAAAAGATTGAATTTAGGGTTTTGGAAGATTGGGTTTTTGATTTTGGTAAATATTATCAAAATCTCCTCTTTTAGATAGCTCTCTGTGGTATGGGAGTACAATAAAAAAAACCGTACTTTCAAAAAGTACGGTTTGGGAATTCTTCCAACACAGATCGGAAAAATGATTGCTTCCTTACCTATTTTATGTTGGGATGGACAGGGGATAATTTAGCGGAACAGCCCAAATTTCAATCCCATATAGCCTGTCAATCCCGAAATATCTGACTGATTGAAGTTGCGGTACTCCATCTGTCCCACAAACCGGTAACCGGCCCCGACATTCAACCGGACGTTTTTGTGGAGGTTGACTTCCAATAAGGCCGAGGGTTCGACCTGAAAGAAATTGGCTTCGCCAAGACCTGCATTGCCGTTTTCATTGTCCATTTCCACTTCACCATATCCGATGTAAAGGGGAAAAGTCACATGGACTATGTTATTGGACAATAGGGTGTATTCCGCAAATCCACCGACTGACCAATAATCCATATACACATTGGGGACGGTTTCGCTTTGCGGCCGGATATCATTTATGGAAGTATTGAAATACGCGCCAAAAGCAATATTGTCCTTTAGGCTTACACCGCCTCTCAGGTTGAAAAGTGAGGCACTGCCTCCGTCCATTTGGGTAAAGCCAAAAGACGGTGCTACAAAAAAGCCCAAATCTTTTGTATCAATTGAGCCATTCCCAAGGAGAGTTTTGGCTTCGCCCTCTTCTTGGGCCATCAGATTGCTTAGGGATAGTGTCAGGCAAAGAACAATTAGTGTGGTATAGAGGAGTATTTTCATGTTATTGGATGTTGGGTTTTTTTACTGTTGTTGGAATACGAGTTTGTCGCCGCTGTCTTCAAATCTGATGGTATTCCCACTTTGGGAGATAAAATACCAATCATCGCTGAGTTCGTACAGCTCGGAATTTTCCGGAAAATCCATCCTTAATTCTACCCGGCCATCATCCCTGAAAACAAGAAAGGTGCCGTTGATGGAGGTTCCTGTTTTGGAAGCGGTCACCGAACCATCTGAGTTGAACAAAAAAGTAAAAGGGCTGAAAATTGCTGTTTTGTCCCTTCCTTCTTCGACAAACTCCGTTATAATCAATCCATCAGGCAAGGTGAGTGAAGCGGTGATGGATTCGGTAGAATTCTGAGGACTGAGGTTGTCCTCATTTTCACAGGCAGTAAGCGCAAACAAAATGCAAAATGCGATTAGGATTCTAGTCATTTTTCCGATCTTATTTAGGTTTAGTCCAAATAACGATAAGAGTATTTATGGGTTGGGTTTTTTGAATTATTTTTTTCTTTTTCCGTAAAAAAGCCCCTTCTGACTGCTTTTAGAAGTATTAATCCGAATGAAACCATCCCCAAGCCGTTGGCATGCTTTGTCTTTTACCTAATTTTTGACAATACCCGAAATGGATTTTCATTGTTCAAAAAGACTTCAGAAAAAGGGGTGGGCACTACGACATATTCCGGAATAAGAAAAAAAAGATGTTTCAATACCTTCCGAAGGTCCGCGTCATACTTCGGAAGGTGGCCACATATTTCCCTTAATACTAAGGGATTTCAAAAAATAGACTTTGAATCAAAAAAGGGGAAAACGCTATTAATTTTTACTGAACATTGATACCACCATCAATTACCTGTGTCGTACCTGTGATAAACTGACTGTCGTCGCTTGCCAAAAACAAGACGAGTTTTGCGATTTCGATGGGTTTGGCATACCGGCCAAGGGGAATGGTCAGCTCGAGTTGCTTCTTGACTGCGGCACCCTTACCCGGGGAAAATCCTTCTTCGAGCGAGCGCATCATGCGGTTGTCGACCGGGGAAGGATGTACACTGTTGACTCGGATTTTTCTGGGAGCAGCCTCTACCGATGTCGCCCGCATGATGCCTACTCCGGCATGTTTGCTGATGATATAGGCACTGACATTGGGACTTCCGAGCAAGCCTGCCACCGAGGAGGTGATGATGATGCTGCCGCCGTCATTCATGTGGGGCAAGACGTATTTATTTCCTAACCACACACCCCGCACATTGACGGCAATGACTTTGTCAAACATTTCTTCCGGGTAGTCAATGATCGGTTTTACCGTTCCCTCAATTCCTGCATTGTTAAAAAACACATCGATTTTCCCAAAGGCTTTTACTGCTGAGTCCACGTACCTTTTGACATCCGCAGATTTAGTCACATCCGCCACGCAATACTGCACGGCTTTTCCACCCAATTCTTTCACCGCTTTTTTGAGAGGCTCTTCCTCCAAATCTACCAACAGAACCTTTGCCCCTTCTTCAAAAAACAACTTGGCAGTAGTCATGCCGATACTTCCTGCACCACCGGTAATGATGGCAATCTTGTTCTCTAATTTTTTCATCTCAAATTGCTTAAATTAAAATCAGTATGTTTTTTCACTTCCTGTTGCTTAAAACCTAAATGCGGCAAAAGCAATGTCAGTTTTATTTTCTTTCGTCCACGGACGACAGTCCACTGTCCACCGAATCGCTAATCGTTCCCCAATCATTATTTGTTTGGCTACAGGCAAAGAAGCGTTTACATATGTTGTATTTATGTTAGCAATGATGCCAGTGAAAACTTTAATTCAAAGTAATTCAATGATGGAGACTGACATGTCCGGTACATCCCTGCCCGGCGGCAGGCGGGGGTCTTCCGACTTCGGTCTTCCGTCACGCCTGAAGTAGATAATTCCATTACTGGCCCGGAAGTGCATATCTATTCTTTTATGTGTTAAAATGGATCATTGAGCTCACTTACACGGATAAGCTTCTTATTGACAAATTCATGGATTCCCAGCTCGGAGAGTTCACGGCCAAATCCTGAACGCTTGGTTCCGCCAAAAGGAAGGTCAGCCTGTGTCCAGGTAGGGTGGTTGATAAATACCATTCCGACATCGATCTGATCGGCGATCCGCTTTCCGCGCTCGATATCTTGGGTAAAAACAGATGCCCCCAAACCAAAATCAGAATCGTTGGCAAGGGCGATCGCAGCCTCTTCGTCTTTCACCACATAGAAGGAAGCCACCGGGCCAAATAATTCTTCATGATAGGCATCGATACCGGGTTTCAGGTCGGTGAGAATCGTAGGTTCCATAAAGGCACCTTCACGGTCTGCCCGTTTTCCTCCCAACAGAACTTTTGCTCCTTGGTCAACGGAGCGTTTTACCTGATCTGCCAATTGCACAGCGGCTTCTTCACTGCTCAAAGGGCCCAATTCTGTCTCGGGATCCATCGGATCACCCACTTTCATTTTTGATAGCGCGTCCTTAAATTTTTGGATAAATGTGTCTGCAATTGCTTCCAACGCAATGAAACGCTTAGAGGCGACACAACACTGACCGTTGTTATTCATCCGGCCGACAACAGCCCATTCGACGGTTTTATCCATATCTGCATCCTCTAGGATTATAAAGACATCGTTGCCGCCAAGCTCCAAGACAACCTTTTTCAAATATTTCCCGGCTTCTATCGCAATACTTGCACCGGCCTCTTCGCTTCCTGTCAGGGAAACTCCTTTGATTCTTTTGTCGGAAACAAGTGCAGATGCACGCTTACCTGAGATAAACAGATTGGTGTACAATCCCGCAGGCGCTTCAGCTTCTGTAAAAAGTTCCTCAATAGCGGCGGCACATTGTGGTACGATGGAGGCGTGCTTGAGTAGAATAGTATTGCCGACCATTATATTGGGAGCGACAAAACGGGCTACCTGATAGAACGGGAAATTCCAGGGCATTACACCCAACAAAACCCCAATAGGACTATTGCGGATAAGGGCCGTTCCATATTCAGGATCGAGAATTTTATCTGCAAGAAATTCCTCTCCATGATTTGCGTAATAATCAAAAATATCAGCACTCAGGTCGATTTCACCTTCGGCCTGCGCCAGGATTTTTCCCATTTCCAGTGTGATGGTTTGAGCGAGTTCTGATTTTTTGACCCGCATGAGGGTGGCGACTTTGTGTAGCAAATCAGCCCGATTCTGGTAACTTGTTTCTTTCCAGTGGGTATAAGCTTCCTGTGCATTGGCTACTTTTCCTTCCACTGCCGTCTCTGTCATTTCTTTGAATGACTTTACTGTTTTATTTGTAAAAGGATTGGTTGTTTGAATGGCCATATTGGTTTGTCTTTAATTTAATCGGATAAGGATCTCTTCCTTACCTGTGTCGAAAGCACTTCCGGGGGTATGCTTCCATTCCAAAATCCGAAATAGAGGAATCAGAAATGTCAGTAGACCTAAAAGAAAGCTTTGATGATGATGTGTCGCCCCAGCTCAAAGTGTTAGGCTATGGTTGGCATTTGTTGCGTTATTTGCTCAAAAAATTGTCTCGAGGAGAATGATTGGCCTCCTTATTTCGAAGTTTTCAAACCAAAAAAAAGAGAGCATCAATAGTCCTCCCTCTTCCGGCTTAATTGGGATCAGGCTTTTGCAGAATCCATTTGTTCACAGATCTCTGCGCATTTTTTACAGGCTTCTGCACACGCTTTACAGCTATCATGGTGTGCGGCATGTTTTTCACATTCTGCGGCACAGGCCCTGCAGATTTCTGCACACAAGGCGTGAAGTCCCGATCCGTAGGCGGAGCCTCTTGCATCAAACCTTGCACACAATGCGCAGATGTCGGCACAGTCTCGGCATATCGAAATACAGTCCAGATTGCTTTCTTTGATACAATCGGTGATGCATTTTTCGCAGGTCACCACACAGGCCAAACACGCATCAATGCAGCTTTTTAAATTTTCCATTTGATTGTGATTTATATGATGTAAGAATTTTTACAATCCTAAAGGTGACCATCTTTGAAAGAGGAGGCATTACGGATTTCCGAAAACATGTTATGTCAATCCCACATTATTGGACCGGAGTTATTCAACTTTCGGCCTACTTTGACTAGAATCTTTAAGGTTTTTTGGTTCAATACTATTTTCCAATTAAAAGCCAAGTACACACCAAATAGGAATATGGATGGATTATACGGGAGTCGTTTTGGCTGAAAAATTCCAAAAAGAAAGTGCCGGTATTAAAAATGGAGGAGAAAGATTTATTGCTTCAAAAAAAGCTACCAATGGTAAGAACAGAACAAATGCCCAACAGCAATACACTTGACTTTGTCAAAAAGTGAGTCTTCTTATTTTTTACCATAAATAGGATTCCAACAATCAGAAATACTATTTGGGCAAGTAAAAAGGGGATAGTGAGGATTTCCTTAAAAACACCGATCACCGTATTTTCCACCTGGAAAAAATGAATTGCATAAATCAATAAAAAATAGGTTACAATAAGGAAATTGGCAATAATTAATTTCCTTTCAGTTAGTGTTTGGCCCATTCCCGTCTGACATTTATTACAGTGATTAGAAACGTTTGTTGATTGTCTAATTTACTTAAACTTAGCCTCTTTTTGCCAAATAGGCAATCCATCTTTTAGAGCAATTTCAAAAGTATTTGGAAAAAAAAATCAGACCTTAGAAATCTTATCCTAAATAAAAAAATCCCTGTAAGATCGCTCTCACAGGGATTTTTCAATTTAAAAGGATCTTGATATTCCCTTTGTTTCCAGTTGGTTCAAAAACCAATTTTAACGTCAATTGAGGGATAAATATCTATCAATATCCAATATCAATGAATATCAATTTTTAAGCATTTTCAAAGGCTTAATGATCTCCTCTTTCAGACGCAAGGTCAACTTTCTCCGGCGATCTCCAAAGTGCCGACAGCAACAATTCCCTCATAAAGAAAAACTCTTTCGGGACTTTGTCATAGGCTTTTTCGAACAGTTCACTGTGGCCAAGCAATTCAGTCTTCCAAGGCTCCGGCTCGATCATCATGATCTTGTCAAAATCCTCTTTGCTGAAATCATGCATGCCTTCCCAGTCCATGTCTTTGTACCTAGGTCTCCAGCCAATCGGACATTCGACAGCAGAAATCCTTCCCTTGCAACGGCCGATGATCCACTTGAGCACACGCATGTTGTCACCGAATCCCGGCCAGATGAAGTTGCCTTCCTCGTCTTTTCTAAACCAATTGACACCAAAGATTCTTGGGGCGTTTTGCAGGTCCCTGCCAAACTGTAGCCAATGGTTGAAATAGTCTCCCATGTGGTAGCCCATAAATGGCAGCATCGCAAATGGATCCCTTCTGACTTTTCCTACTTCGCCAAAAGCTGCCGCGGTAGTCTCCGAACCCATTGTTGCAGCCATGTAGACACCAAAATTCCAGTTGAAAGCCTGGTATACCAAAGGCACCGTGGAGCTTCTTCTTCCTCCAAAAACGAATGCTGTGATGGGCACTCCCTCGGCATTGTTCCACTCAGGATCTATTGCAGGATTTTGGTTTGCAGGAGCGGTAAATCTTGAATTGGGATGCGCTGCAGGTTTTCCGCTTGCTTTGTCATAAGGTTTTCCGTGCCAGTCAGTAAGACCTTCAGGCACTTCTTTGGTCATGCCTTCCCACCATACATCCCCGTCAGCGGTGACGGCGACATTGGTAAAAATCGTATTTGCCCGGATGCTTTCCATGGCATTGGGGTTGGTCTTGTAGTTGGTTCCGGGAGCTACTCCAAAATATCCTGCTTCGGGATTGATGGCGTGTAGCCTTCCGTTTTCTCCTTTGTGAACCCATGCAATGTCATCCCCGATGGTGGTGATGCGCCATCCTTCCATTTCTTTGGGAGGGATCATCATCGCAAAGTTGGTCTTGCCGCAGGCGCTTGGAAACGCTGCTGCGATATAGCTTTTTTCCTTTTGGGGGCTTTCCACGCCAAGAATCAACATGTGCTCAGCGAGCCATCCTTCTTCTCTTCCCATGGTGGAGGCGATTCTGAGTGCAAAGCATTTCTTACCCAAAAGGGCATTTCCGCCATAGCCACTACCGTAGGAGATGATCAGTCTTTCTTCAGGGAAATGCGAAATGTATTTGACAGTGGGGTTACATGGCCACTTGACGTCCTTTTGGCCCGGCTCCAAAGGAGCACCAAGCGTATGGATACATTTAACAAAATGCTCATCAATGTATTTCAGGATAGGTGCTCCCATCCTGGTCATGATTCTCATGTTGACGACCACGTATTCGCTGTCTGTAATCTGAACACCGTATCTGGAAAGGTGCGAACCCACAGGACCCATGCAAAAAGGAATGACATACATCGTCCGGCCTTTCATACTTCCTGCCGTAAGACCGTTCAAAATCTCCTTCATTTCTGATGGATTCATCCAATTGTTGGTCGGTCCGGCATCTTCTTTTCTTCTGCTGCAGATAAAAGTTTTGTCTTCCACCCTGGCGACATCGCTCGGGTCTGAAAAACATGCAAAACTATTCGGTCTCTTTTCCTGATTGAGTTTGATAAAAGTTCCTTTGTCCACCATTTTTTGGCAGAGTGAATCATATTCTTGTTCAGAACCATCGCACCAATGGATATTATCAGGGCCGAAGTGGCTTGTCAAGGAATCCACCCAGTCCTTTAATTCAGTTTTGATTTGTGTCAGCATAGTTTCTTAATTTAAGCAGATTGTTTTTTTAAGTTGAAATTTGGGTTTAAAAGTCAATTGAATATTTTTTTTGAAGAAAACCAGTGGTAATCAATCCAAAAAGTCTATTTCTTTCTTTATTCCAGAATTATGTTTTTTTTGATTAGATTTTAACGGATTTCCACAACCCTAAATTATTCATTTCTGGGCGAAAAACACCCTAAAGGAAGGTGATTAAAATTTGAACAAAATATGATATATATCATTTTCAGGTAATTATGAATAGTATCTCCGAATGGATGCTTTCCGGTTTGTGGAGGATTTCCGGAGTCAGTGAGGATAATTGGCTATATGTTTCCAATAATCCAAAGTCTTTTCTTTGAAATTCCAGGCATTGTCAATTCTTTAATAACCGCATTTTCTAACTCATAAACAGTAAAGCCATGGGCAAACATTCATTTGTACTAAGTCTTGTTTTTTATGCAGGGCTGTTGCTGCTCAATTATCCCAAGCCCAATTTGGGAGGAGACGGCGCCATGGGTTACGGACTTGGATTGGCTTTTCTGGGATTTGGCTTTGCTTTGAGCAGTATTGGTCTGTTTGTTGGCTTGGCACGCGTTGGGCTATTTGGATATTTCGTTCCGGATCCTTTTTGGAGAAATCTTTTGGCAGTAATACTCTGCGTCGCATTTGTAATTACTGTGTTTTTTTCAGCCGCACTAAAATGGGACAATATCACCGAGGCAGTGAGTTTTTCCCCTTGGCTAGCCAACATGAATTCCCTGATTTGGTTTCCTTTGTTGATTTTCATTCCCTCGTTTCTGGTGCTTTTTTTGGGGAAAGAGCTAAGTTTTGCACCAGTCAGAATCTTTTTCTCCATAGGATTTTTGTTCAGTCTTGTCTTTACGATCGGCATGTTGATTGATTGGCTTGTCTACCAAAGTAAGCAGCAAAAAGAAATGATTTCCCAAATCCAGACACAGGACAAAGAACAATATGAAACTTACATGAGGGAAATTGAGGGTTTGGATTCTACCCAAAGTATCCTTGGGATTTTGGCGCTCACGGGAAGGTATCACGATGCGGAGGTCAGGGAGGCGGCAGTGGCTAAAATCAAATCAAGGCCTGATTGGGAAAGTGAATTGATCGGGATCCTGGTGTCTGAGTACAATTACCATTATGCCTATGATTTTTTGGATGGCAACATGGTGGACCATCCGGCTTTGTTTACCGAGCCGGTCCGCCTCAGTATCCTGCAGATGGCCGCTGATATCCGTTCGGCAATACCCGATTCAAACAACCTTCAGGAATGGTCATTTGATCATTTTGGGATTGAAAGGTTACTCCGTGTGGTTGACGGGCAACTTGCGGGACAGGGTATGGATTTTTATCCTGCGATTCTCGAAGTCAGAGAAGCCTTGGACACAACACCTCCTGAGCGATTCAAGGGAGTCAAGTATTCAGTTATTCCTGTCTTGGATAAGTGGTTGAAAGATAATCCGCGGTAAGGGTGTTTTCAGTTTTGAAATAGTAGGTTGAGGAAAAAAGTGTTCAGTGTCCAGTTTACAGTGAGCAGAAATAGAAATTCATTTCTGGTTACATCGGTCTTCCGACTTCGGTCTTCCGTCATGACTGAAGCAGAATTTAGGGTCACTGGCAAAGAAGCAGATATCCTATAATTTTTAATACTCCCTCCACCCAAAAACCTCCAAATCAAACCTAGGCTTTTTCCCAAGGATTTTATCAGCAATACCTTCTCCAAGTCCGGCGGAGTGTTTGAACCCATGACCGCTGCAGGCAGACGCCACCAAAACCTCCGGGAAATCAGGCAATTCACCCACCACAAAATACGAATCGGAAGTAACGGTATAGATGCAGACTTTGGATTGGACCACCTTTTTTTCGATGTGGTTAAATCGGTTGCCAATTTTATTTTGGATAAAATCCTCACATTCTTTTTCTGAAACATCCCTCAAAATCGTGTCGGGATGGTTTCTTTCTACAAATGATTCCGATGCGACTTTGATTGTAGCGCCATCCAAAGAAGGAAAACCATAGATAAAATCTTCCGGACCCGAATCATAGCCCCACATGAAGATGGGGGTTTTTCCCAGTTCAAATGCTTTTCCTTTTTTGGGAATCCAATGCAGGATCTGTCTGCAGATTTTGAATTGGGTCTTGACAAAGGAAGGCAGGAAATCCTTGACCCACGGACCTGCGCTGATCACCGCCTGAGCTGCTTCAAAGGTTCCTTGGTTGGTTTGGATCTGCACACCTCCACTCGAAATAGGCGAGATACCCAATACTTTTGTATGGGTTTTGATGACTGCGTCATTTTGTGCGGCAAGTTGGAGTTGGGTCGAAATCGCCAACTCCGGTCTGAGAAATCCTGCACTCGGCTCGTAATAGACTTTGCCGCTCTCTTCCAAATTGAATTCCGAAAACCGCTTTCGGAGTTCTTGGGCATCAAAAATCTCGTAGAGAATGTTTCCCTCTTGGGCGAATTTCACTGTCCTTTCGAAAAACCCTTCCGAGCCATGCTTCGCCCAACTTTGGATTCCGGAGTCAAAAAGCAAACCGCCTGTGGTCGTCATGATGGTAGTCCCGGTTTGGGACTCCAGTTCTTTCCAGATTTCATGGGACCTCTTGACAATGGGCACAAAATCCATTCCTTCACCCACTGCAAGTCTGGTAATCCTTGTTTCCCCATGGGAAGAACCCATGGTATGTGGAGGGGAGAATTGGTCGATGCCAAGAATCCTTTTTCCTGACTTGCTCAGTTGCCAAAGGGTCGATGAGCCCAAAGCGCCAAGGCCTATCACTGCCACATCATACGTATTTCTTTCCATGAGGATTGGATGGATTTTTATTTGTCAAAAAAGGGAGGTCTTTTTTTCTGCCATTCGGTTTTTTCCTGATAAGCTTTGCCCAGCATGACCAGCTTCTCTTCGTCAAAAAGATTGGCGAGAAATGTAATGGAAGTCGGACTGCCGTTTTCAGCAAAACCGTTTGGCATGCAGAGGGCAGGATGTCCGGTCAGGTTGGTGATCTGAAGTTGGTTTCCCGCAAAGGAAGGAGTCACGATAACATCATATTCCTGAAACAAGGCGTGCATTTCTTCGATCAAAATGCTGCGATACCTGTTGGCTTGTATGTATTCGACCGCCGGGATGAACCTTGCTGCACGGAAGAGATTTGGCCAGGCATTGCGGTGTTGGGCGACCATTTGGTCATCGAGATTCAATCTTGTCAAGTCATCAAAAGCCGCGGCACCCTCCACATAGAGCGAAATCAACATGCTGCTCGGATCGACAGAAGTTTTGAGTTCGACAGGATGGAGTTCCAATCCCATCGCCCTCAGGTCTTCCAATACTTTTTTGTCTTTGTCTATATTTTGCCTGTCACCTTCGAAGAAAGGAGCAAAATATCCGATCTTGAGGTCTTTGATGGATTTTTTGGAGTTGTATTGAAATGCTGCGGCGATGGTGCTTTTGTCTTTGGAGTCAAATCCATTAATGATAGAAAGGACAATTCCGTTGTCCAAAGCTGACCTGGAAATTGGGCCGATTTTGTCCATGCTCCAACTCAGTGCCATGGCACCGTGTCGGCTTACCCTTCCAAATGTAGGTCTCAGTCCTGTCACTCCGTTTCTTGTGGAAGGCGAGACAATGCTTCCGAGTGTTTCTGTTCCGATGGCAAAAGGCACCAATCCCGCACTCACGGCAGAGGCCGATCCTGCCGATGAACCGCTTGAACCTTGCTTCATGTTCCATGGATTTTTGGTCACCCCTCCGTACCACACATCTCCCATGGCCAAGGCGCCCAAGGTAAATTTTCCCACCAAGACTGCGCCTGCTTCATTGAGTTTTTCTACTACCGTAGCCGTCTCATCGATCGTTTGATCTTTGTAAGGCATGGCGCCCCATGTGGTTTTGGTACCTTTCACTGCCAACAAATCCTTGATGCCATAAGGAATGCTATGCAGCGGACCACGGTCAATTCCTTTTGCAAGCTCGGCATCCATGGCTTTGGCTTTTTGCATGGCCTCTGTTTCCATTAAAGTGATAAGGCACTGAAGTGTATCCGAATAAGTTTTGATCCGGTCGAGGTAGATTTTTGTCAATCTTTCCGAGCTCAGCTTTTTGCTTTTGATCAAAGAAGAAAGTTCAGCAACAGAAAGGTAGGCGATGTCAGCTTCTTTTTTGGGTAGACTGACATTGACAGGTATTCCCCAATCAATTTCTTCCTGAATCTGGTTTGGTACAAAACCATGGGGAAGGGGGTTGAAACCAATGGCAGGAGCAACTGAATTTGTGATGGGCTGCTTGCGCATGGTCTCGTAACTTGTCCTGTAATTGGTCAGGTTTCGGTTCATGCTGTCCCTCTCGGCCGGAGAAAATTCAAGTCCGATCAGGATTTGGGCGTTGGCAATGTTTTCGGAAGTGATGTCCGCCATCATTTTGCCGCCGACAAACCCTGAAGACAAAAGAAGTATTCCTCCTAGAATTAAACCTATCCGGTTCCTATTTATGATTCTCTTCATGTAGATTTACGTTTGGGTAAAAAACCTATTCGGATGAGTAAATGTTATTTTCGAGGAATATAGCCAATTTAGATTATGGACAAAAACAGCATTACACCAAGTTTTCCAATGCCCCTGCGCGGCCTGTTATTGCTTACAGGGATGTACACCTTTGCTTGGTCGGCTTTCTTCCGATATTTTGGAGAAGACTTTTTGAAATGGCTGTCTATGAATCCGGATTACCTCGCTGAGTCCAATACCAACGTCTTCGGGATTTTCGGGATGATCTTGGGCTTTCTGATTTTTATGAGTGCCTTTTATCCGATCAGTTGGCAGTATTTGATTTTGGTCGGGATCGTCGGGCATCTGGCACTTCTTGTTTGGGTTTTCATTGCTTTTATTCCTGATTTGGGATGGAACAAAAGGACTGTGTTCCAAATCGGTTTCAATCAAATCATCTGGCTGGTGCTCTTGACAATTGTATATTTGAGATCTGTCAAAGTGAAAAAATATCTTCAAACGCTTGAAAGCAAATAACTTTTTGAAGGCCTTTTTTGACATTTAATAAAACGAAGAATCATTAAAATCAAAAATTAGCTGAGTTCAAACTGATTACCATTATTATTTCTGAAATTCGATTTCGCATCTTTAATTCTCAAACAGTAAACCTATGAACAGAAGAATTTTCATCCAAAAAAGTGCCGTTGCGGTAGCCGCAGGTAGCTTAATACCCCATTTGACCATGGCCGATGACATGCAAAAAATCAAATCCCTAGGAGTCGCCTTGTTTACGGTTCCCAAAGCCCTTTCGGCAGATTTTGAAGGAACGCTTAAAGTGATTTCGGAAATCGGCTATAAAGAGTTGGAGTTTTTTGGGCCATATACATTTTCGGATGAAGCGACCAAGGAAGGTTGGAAAATGGCAGCCAATGCATTGGGCTTTTCCGGAAGCGGGTATTTTGGAAAAACACCAAAAGAGGTGAAGGAAATTTTAAACAGGTATGGACTTTCTGCCCCGAGCATCCATGTGGATTTACCGACTTTGAGAAACAACATGGAAGGTGTTGCTGAAGCAGCACATGTTGTCGGGCACAAATATGTGGGTATCGCCATGATTCCGGATGACATGAGGAAAAGCCTCGACGACTACAAAAAAACCGCTGAGATCTTCAATCAGGTCGGTGAATCTGCCAAGAAAAACGGCTTGACTTTCTTCTATCATAACCATGGCTATGGCCACAAAGCCGTAGATGGCGTGGTTCCTTTCCAGATGATACTTGACAACACAGATGCTGATTTGGTCAAAATGCAGATGGATGTTTTTTGGTTTACCGCGGCAGGAATTGACCCCATCAAATACCTCAAGGAAAATCCAAAAAGGTTCCCTTTGCTCCATGTAAAAGACATGCGTGAGAAAAAGACTTTCCCAGGAGATGGTGGGAATATGGGTGAATGGATGGGGTTATTCCCGTACCTGGCGGATGCAGGTGATGGGGTTTTGGACTTGTCCGGTATCCTTTGCGAAGCAAAAAAATCAGGAGCCAAGCATTTTCTGTTAGAAAAAGACCTGACTCCTGACCATGTAAATGCCCTTCAAAAAAGCTTTGATTACCTCTCTGCTTTGAATCTGAAGTGTTGATATTATTCCGATTAAAGTAAGATAATCAATAGGATGATAATGATGATCAAAGCCCCTGTGGAAATGTAAAGACCTGTTCCACGGAGGGCTCTGGCTTCTTTTTCAAGGCTTTTCAATTCTGCTTTGATTTCGGCTTTTTCAGCTTTTTCAAGATTGGATAATTCCATATCTCGGATTTCAAGAACCCGGGCTTCGATTTCCTCAAGTTTTACCTGCTCTTCAGCGGTCAATACTTTTGGTTCTTTTTTGCCTTTGCCTTCAGCAAATGTAGGTGTGGTGGAAAACAGGAGCAATGCGGCCGCTGTCGTCATCAAAATGTTCGATTTTTTCATATGGGGGTAAAATTGATTTGTTTATTTAAGACTGCCGATCATGTCCTCTGGCTTCACCCATTCGTCAAACTGCTCGTTTGTCAATAGACCCAATGCCAAAGCAGCTTCCCTTAGGCTAGTGCCTTCTTTATGCGCTTTCTTCGCAATGGCTGCTGCATTTTCATAGCCAATGTATGGATTTAACGCTGTCACCAACATCAGGGAATTCTCCAAATGTCTCTTGATGAATGGTTTATTTGGCTCAATACCGATAGCACAGTTGTCATTGAAAGAAACACAGGCATCACCGATCAACCTGGCGGACTGAAGGAAGTTGGCAATCATCATCGGTTTGAATACATTCAGCTCAAAATGTCCGTTTGATCCGCCGATGGAAATAGCAACGTCGTTGCCCATGACCTGTGCGGCAACCATCGTCATGGCTTCCACTTGGGTAGGATTGACTTTGCCTGGCATAATGGAAGAACCCGGTTCATTTTCAGGGATCAGTATTTCACCGATACCGGATCTTGGGCCTGAAGAAAGCATCCGGATGTCATTGGCGATTTTCATCAGACTTACTGCCAATTGCTTCAAGGCGCCGTGGGTTTCCACAATGGCGTCATGGGCCGCAAGTGCTTCAAATTTGTTGGGGGCAGTGACCATCGGCTGTCCGGAGAATTGGGCGATCTTGGCGGCCACCAATTCAGAATAACCTGCAGGGGTATTCAATCCGGTGCCTACTGCAGTTCCGCCAAGGGCAAGTTCTGACAGGTGGGACAAAGTATTTCTCAATGCTTTCAGTCCATGTTCAAGTTGCGCTACATAGCCCGAAAACTCCTGTCCCAAAGTAAGCGGGGTGGCGTCCATAAAGTGGGTCCTGCCGATCTTTACGACACCCATAAACTCCTCTGATTTTGCTTTAAGCGTATTTTTGAGGAGCTCCACACCGGGGATGGTTGTTTCCAACACCATCTTGTAAGCCGCAATGTGCATGGCGGTAGGGAAAGTATCGTTCGAAGACTGTGATTTGTTCACATCATCATTGGGGTGGATTTTCTTTTTGGCATCTTCCAATGAACCTCCCAAAAGCACATGGGCCCTGTATGCGATTACTTCGTTTGCGTTCATGTTGGATTGTGTTCCAGAGCCTGTCTGCCAGATCACAAGTGGAAACTGATCGTCATGCTGACCTGTCAAGATTTCATCGCAGACCTTGGCAATGATATCGGCTTTGTCCTGAGTCAATACTCCGAGCTCGGCATTGGCGATGGCAGCGGATTTTTTGAGGATGGCAAATGCCCTGATGATTTCGATAGGCATCCTGTTTTTTTCGCCACCGATTTTGAAATTGTTGATGGACCTTTGGGTCTGCGCTCCCCAATATTTGTCAGCAGGAACCTCAACAGGCCCCATGGTATCTTTTTCTATCCTGATGCTCATATTTATTTGATCCTGTGGTTATTTTTTGATGCGCTAAATTACTACCTGATTGGAAGAATACATAAGGATAAGGGGAATTAATCCTTTCGATCCAAATTGAGCATCTCATGGAATATCTCCTGTGAGATTTTGATTTTCCTTTTGAAATAACTCCATGCAAAATAGTAGTTGCCAATGGCGGCAAGAAGACTGATGCCGGCATAAACCGGATTTTGGGAGACCAAGCCAAAAACCACAGCCAGACCCAAGGTCACCACGGTCCAAAAACCCAAGAAAAATGTAGAACTCGGGAATAGCCTATATCTGAGAAAAAGGATACAACCTTTGGGTGTGGCCTCGATTTTGCCCAAGATCAAGGGCAGAAAACTGTCCGGCTTATTGATGGCCAAGGAGAGTCTGAATGATTCTTTTTCCACTTTTCCGTTGAATTGAAATCCTTTTTGAAGTCTTTGCTCATAATCTAAAAAGTTGACATCCAGGGTTACTTTTTCTAACCGCTGTTCCACTTCCTTTTTGGACAATGCAGATACGAGCACTTCGCTGTGGTTTGGAAATGGATTCATTGGATTTTAACTCTAGCCCACCAAAAAAGTTAGATTCCTCTTTTAAAGTAAGATACCGATTGATGCCTTTAAAATTCTGATTTCCTATTTTACTGCAATACAGGAAATTTCCACATTGACATTCTTCGGAAGTTTGCTGACTTCGACGGTTTCTCTTGCGGGGGGATTGGTTTTGAAATACTGCCCGTATGCTTCATTGATTGTCGCAAACTGACCCATGTCCCTGATAAATATGGTGCATTTGACTACATCGGCAAAGGTAAAACCTCCGGCTCTCAGCACCGCGTCCATGTTTTTCATGACGGCGTGGGTTTCTTCGGTAATATTTTCATTGATCAACTCACCGGTGACAGGATCCAAGGCAATCTGACCTGACAGATAAAGCGTATTTCCGGTTTTAACAGCTTGGCTATAGGGCCCGATAGGCGCAGGGGCATCACTTGAGAAGATGATTTCTTTGGACATGGGATATCTATTTTTGTGCAAAATACAGATTCAGAAACAACCGCCGAAATCAAATCGGTTTTTTTCAAAACGGAAACATGGTAATTTTGATGATGGAGACAAACCTATTGCCTAGATGGTGGTTTAGTCTTTGCCAACACCCTTCTTTCCATTACTAAAAATGAAAAAAACAGACTATCGATTTTCAGAAGATTTTGCCAGAGAAATGGATGAAAAGGATCCTTTAGGTGGATTCCGGTCGAGATTTTATTTTCCCAAAGTCGATGGAAAGGAGGCGATTTATTTTTGTGGCAATTCCCTTGGGCTACAACCCAAAACCACAAAAAAATACATCCAAAAGGAGTTGGATAACTGGGCCAATCTGGCAGTTGACGGCCATTTTCTTGGGGAAGACGCATGGTATCATGTCCGCAAAAAATCCAAACCGGCTTTGGCTGAGATTGTCGGTGCACATGAGCATGAGGTCGTGGCGATGAATAACCTAAGTTCAAACCTTCATTTTTTGATGGTGTCATTTTACCAGCCTACCAAAGAGCGATTCAAAATCATCACTGAAGCTGGTGCTTTTCCTTCGGATATGTACATGCTAGAGACGCAGGTTAAGTTTCATGGCTTGGATCCCGATCTGACCATCATCGAATTAAAGCCAAGGGAGGGAGAATATACGCTGAGAACTGAAGACATCCTTAAAACCATTTCAGAAAATCAGGGCCAACTTGCCTTGGTCATGATGGGAGGTTTGCAATATTATACCGGGCAGGTGTTTGACATGGAGGCGATCACTGCCGCGGGGCATGCAGCAGGAGCAAAAGTGGGATTTGACCTGGCCCATGCTGCAGGAAATGTTCCCCTTCAGTTGCATGATTGGGGAGTTGATTTTGCCACTTGGTGCAGCTACAAATACATGAATTCAGGACCCGGCAACATCTCCGGTATTTTTGTTCATGAGCGCCATGCCGAAAGTCCCGACTTGCCGAGATTTGCAGGATGGTGGGGACATGATGAAGGGCAGCGATTCAAGATGGAAAAAGGTTTTAAGCCGATGTTTGGTGCAGACGGGTGGCAATTGGCCAATTCCAATGTACTTGCCTTGGCTGCACATCAGGCTTCCCTGGATATTTTTCTGGAAGCAGGCATGGAAAAACTGAGGCAAAAAAGTGAACTTTTGACAGGTTATTTGGAGTTTTTACTCCGGGAAATCAACGGTGAACGCGGTGTAATTGAAATAATTACCCCGAAAAACACCAATGAAAGAGGCTGTCAATTATCTTTGCTTGTCAAAAAAGGCGGAAAAGCTGTCTTTGATGAGCTTTACCAAAATGCAATAGTTGGGGATTGGCGTCATCCCAACGTAATCAGAATCGCACCCACACCGTTATATAACAGCTTTCTGGATGTCTATAGGTTTGCCAAAATCCTAGAACAATCCCTTCACAAATTTGCCTGACCAGGCAGAAAGTATCTCTCAAACCATGAAAAAAAATGAAATCAGCATCCTTGGTTCCGGTCTTATCGGGTCATTGTTGAGCATATATATGAAAAAAAGAGGTCTTGACGTAAATGTTTACGAGAAAAGACCCGACAACCGAAAAGGGCAGTACCAGGAAGAAGGCAGGTCTATCAACATGGCCTTGAGCGACAGAGGGTGGAATGCCTTGGAAAAAGCCGGTTTAAAGGAAAAAGTACTCCCCTTGACCATTCCCATGTACGGGCGAAAAGTCCACGATGAACATGGGAAAACGAGTTTTATACCCTACGGAAAAGAAGGTCAGGCGATCTACTCTATTTCCAGAGGGAGATTTACCCAGCTCTTGATTGATGAAGCGGAAAAATTAGGGGTCAAGCAAAATTTTGGATATAAAATAGAAGATGTGGACCTCAGGTCCAATGAGCTTTTGGTCGTGGATCCGGAAGGGAACAAAGAAACAATTTCCTCTAATGTCATTATTGGATCAGATGGAGCCTATTCTGCGCTTAGAAATGCCATGCTGAAGCAAGTCCGATTTGACTACAAGCAGGAATATATCACCCATGGTTATAAAGAACTCAGCATCCCTCCGACGGAATCCGGTGAATTTGCCATGGATCCCAATGCCCTCCATATCTGGCCTAGGGGAAGCTTTATGCTCATCGCACTTCCCAATCCGGACAAATCATTTACCTGTACCCTTTTTCTTCCATTCGAAGGTGAAAGGATAAGTTTTGAAAATATAAGGGATGAAAAGGATGTGGCGAATGTCTTTGAAACCTACTTTGATGATGCATTTAAGTTAATGCCCACCTTGAAGGAAGAATATTTCAAAAACCCTTCCTCTGCCCTTATCAATATAGAATGCTATCCTTGGATGCTCAAAAGCGCCCTTTTGATCGGGGATGCTTCTCATGCCATGGTTCCTTTTTATGGTCAGGGCATGAATTGTGGATTTGAGGATTGTTTTATTTTGGATGAATTGATTGAAAAATTCGGTACCAATGCTTGGGAGTTGGTTTTTGCCAAATTTCAGAAAAAGAGGAAAAGAGATACGGATGCCATCTGTCAGTTAGCAATGGAGAATTTCGAAGAAATGAGAAATGAAGTGTCTGACCCAAAATTCCTGATCAGAAAAAAAATAGAAGCCAAGTTGCATGCCCTTTACCCTAAAGAGTGGATTCCGCTCTATACCATGGTGACATTTTCCAATATGCCTTACTCAGAGGCATATGCCCAAGGGAAGCTGCAGGAAAAAATCATGGACAAGGTCATGTCAAGTCCATTGATTTCCCAAAATTGGGACAAACTGGATTATGAAGACATCCTGTATCAAATGGACAAAGCGAAGGCTGTATAAAATAAAAGACTGCTTCCAATCAAAGCAGTCTTTTTTTTCACCTTATTTATTACCTCCCTGCTAATTTTTCTGAATAGGAGTTTAAGATATGTTTTGAATTTTGAATTGAACATATCCTGTTAAAATTGTATTTTTATTAGAACATACTTGATTTTACAAACAGAAATTTTCTAAATGAGTTTTTAGTATTTTACATTAAGTTTTTTGTGGCGAATAAATCGCAATATTTTTTACTGATTTAGGTATAAAAAACCAATAGAAGGATTAAAAAACTGAAGGCCTTGAGTACTCAAAATTTCCAAAAACTTCTAAATCAGCCTTTAAAGACATATCTTAAAATGCAAGCCTTTTTTATCCACATTTTCGAATACTTTTCCACACACCCTAAAAAAAAGCACATAACCTATTGATAATCAATTAATTAAATCACTTCACTTTTATATGATTTTGTGGATAATTAACTGTAAATGAGAATTTTACGTAATCGTTGTATTTTTTTGGGTTGGAAATTTGGGGAAAAATAGCATAAAAACAGTGGCCTTTATTCTTGATTTTGTCGGATCAGTTTCTTCCTGTAGGCATGGAAAATTCGGGCTTTGGAGATAAATCCCAGGTATTTTCCTGACTCGATCACGGGAAGGTTCCAAGCACCGGATTTTTCGAACTTATCCATCACATTTTGCATATTTTCGTTACTGTTTATCACTTCTGGGGGAGAATGCATCAGTTGCTTGACCTTCAGCGTTTTCTGGCTTTCTGCATCAAACATGAGCTCTCTGATATCGTCTAGGGTGACTATTCCGGTCAGGTCGCCTTTGTCATTCACCACAGGAAAAATATTTCTTCTCGAGAGTTTGACCAGTTCACAGAGGTCGCCCAAGGTTGCTTCAGGCGAAACAGGCAAGAGGTCAGTTTCCATTATTTTTTTGATGTCCATAAGTTCGAGCACCTCTTCATCCTTGGTGGCAGGAAGAAAAGTACCTTTGGCTATCAGTTGCTTTTTGTAAAGTGAGTCCTTGTCAAAATAGGTCGTCGTAACATAGGAGACTGAAGAAACCAACATCAGCGGGATCAGCAATTCATAGCCTCCTGTCAATTCCGCTATCAAAAATATGGCTGATAGCGGCGCATGCTGTACCCCGCTCATGAGCGCGCACATGCCCACCAAGGTAAATGAGGCTAGGGGAAGTTCAATGGGTAGGTTAAAGAGGTTGGCAGTATAGGCAAAGAGAAACCCGGCAATTCCTCCAACAAACAAGGAAGGAGCAAAAATACCACCACTCCCCCCGATCCCAATGGTAATGGCAGATGCGATTGGCTTAATCAACAAGATCATGGATAAAAAAAGAATGATAAAATAAGGGTTGTCTATTTCTGAAAAAAATGGACTCTTCGAGAGGATATTATTGGGTTGACCGGAGACGAGGTGATTCAGCGTATCATATCCTTCTCCATAGATAGGGGGGAAAATAAATAGAATTAATCCCAAAAAGGCTCCGCCGTAAAGTAGTTTTAAATAGGGCTCATCGAATTTTTCCAGCAAACTCTCTGTACTCAGGATGGTTTTATTAAAGTATAGCGATACAAAACCGGTAAAAACAGCCAATAAAAAATAATAAGGGACGTGAGAGGCGATAAATTCTTCTGTGATGGAAAAATTGAACATGCTCTCATTGCCCTGCAACAGAATAGAGGTCAATGCCCCCGCAACGGATGCTATCAACAGAGGTATAAAACTTCCGATGCTTACCTCCATGAGGATTACCTCGATAGCGAAAATCACCGCACCGATGGGCGCGCCAAATATAGCCGAAATGGCCCCCGCGGCCCCGCAACCTATCAAGAGGGTCCGTTTTTTGGCATTGAGATGCATCAGTACTCCCACATTAGAACCGATGGAAGAACCTGTCATCACGATGGGTGCTTCCAATCCTACCGAGCCACCAAATCCGACAGTCAAGGCAGAGGTGATTACCCGGCTGTACATTTTTACCCTTGGAATCAAACTGCTTTTCTTTGAAATGCTCAGCAGGATATCTGCAATCCCATGCCCTCCTTTGTCTTTGAGCACGTAATGTCCAATCAAGTACGCAAGTGAAATCCCTATAATCGGATAGACGATATAAAAAAAATTGGCGTATTCTTCATAAAAGCTATTCGTAAGAAATTCTTGGATAGCATGGACCAACCACTTCAAAATCACAGCAGCAAAACCTGAAGCCACTCCGATCACCCCACTTACAATCAGGACAAAGTTTTTTGTACTCAGGTGGCGAAGCCTCCAAATCAAAAAACGTGTGATAAAGTCAGTTTTAGCCAATGTTACTTATTGATTTTCAGTTAAATATACCCGTTTCATTTTTCTAAAAATCTAATCTTTCTTTAGCTCCTGGTCAAAAGCAATGATTATATCCAAAATCAACCTGACGGCTCCTGTGTAGAATTCGGGTTGTATCCGGTCAAAAGTATCTGTGTCTTTGTGATAATCCTCGTGGTCTTCCACCCCAAAATAAATGAAAGGGATTCCGTTTTTATGAAATTGGGAATGGTCTGAAGCATTGGTCCAATCACCTTTTTGACCGGGGATGTCATGCCCAAACAATAATTTTGGAGAACGTCCTGCCGCGACCCTCTCTATGGTCTGTTTCAATTGAGGATAATGATATGTCCCGACAGCATAGATTTCATTGTTCACATTCCTACTGATCATGTCCATGTTGATGTTTAAAGCTATTTGAGTAAGCGGAAAAGGGAAATCGTTGACCAGTGCTTTTGCTCCTTGATGTCCCATTTCTTCCGCATCTAATGCCACAAACATCATGGAATGGTTTGGGCGGTTTTTAGAAAAATACTCGGCCAAAGCCAATAGTCCCCCTGTACCTGAAGCATTGTCATCGGCCCCGTTGAAAATTTTTTCGCCATCCATACCGATATGGTCATAGTGTGCTATGACCACGATCAGCTTGTCAGTTTCCTTTCCGCCGATAAAGCCGACTATATTGGCCGCCTTTTCATATAATTTGCCCTCTCTGCTGTTATTGAAATCAAAATATTGGGTATAATCCGGGTATTGGGATTTGAGTCCCAATGCCTGAAACCTTTCCTGAATGTATTTTCTGGCTTTCAGACTTCCCTCCGAAAGCGGTTTTCTTCCACCCAACTCATCAGAAGAAAGGTACTCGATATCTTTGAGCAACTTGTTTTGGTCGATTTTTTGTGCGTTCAGTGCAGAAGGGGCAACAAGAAAAAATAGGATTAAAAATTTCAATAAATTTTTCATATATCTATTTAAATTGGTCCGTTATGTATATTCGTAAAAATAGTAAGATATAATCGCTCGAATCTTAACACCTATGAAATATCTTTTGGCCTTGCTGACGGTTTTGGCGTTGATCCAACCTGGTATGGCTCAAAATGCCCTTCCTCAGACTTTTTTGGATGGGAAATCGGTAGTCCTTATATCAAATTCTCCCCAAGCCCGACCGCTGCTTTCCTGGGAGGCTTTGGCCCATGAATTCCATCCTGCTTTGGTTTCGGCTGGAGGAGATCCCATTGCTTATTATGAACTGGAATCGGTCGTGATATCCGAAGAGGTCCAAGCAGGTTTTGCCACCATGTTTTCCAAAAGAATGGTTTCCTCCATTGTGATCTTGACAAGAAAAGCCAATGGGAATGTGACATTAAATATTGGCCCTTTTTCCAATAATAAAAGCATGATTCCCACCAACGGGATGTGGAGCATGGAAGCAGGAAGTATTCAGCAGTTGAATGAAACATTGACAGTCATGGGCCAAAGCATCAAATCCAAAAACCTCATGGTTTTGGAAGTCCCGGAATTCCCCTCAGGAGCCAATGCTACCGCCTCTGCCGCACAAAGGTACCTTAATAGAAATCCGCTCAACCTGGATGTTTTCAAACTTGGAATACCGCTATCCGGCTCCGCAGGGGAAAGTGGCTACCTGAATACTTTTAGATATGACCTTTTGGGTAAATCTGAGGAAAGTGTCTTGGCAGAACAGAATGCCGAAAAGAACGGGCTGCAAGCAATTTTTTCGCAGTTGTATCCACATCAGGTCGAATTCCTCACCGTTCCTAAGACCGATGCGGCATTAATCGGTGAGCGGATTCAGTTTGTTTTGATGCGTGTGGAGGCGAGGGAAGCTGACCTGATGCAAAATATGGGCTTGGCCACCGACAATCTCACAGATGGTGACAGGATTGTGGTGAAATATTACATCCGGTTTTTGGTCCGTAATGAATTGTATATCGGTCCTGTGTGGGATGCTGATCCCGATTGGAGAAAATCCTTGGAGAATTTCCTGAATAACCTGAAAATAAAATGAGCCCAAATGCGGGCTCTTTAAAAATTATAGTTTACTGTTTTGGTGACCAAACACGCTCTGCTATTTATCTTTTTCGGTACTAAAGTAATTTCCTTGAGGGAATTTTAGGACCTATTTTTTTCAAATTTAATCTATCCAAACTTTCAACCACCGGCAAAGCAAAAGGTTTACCTTACTTTTACTATGCCAAAATCCGAACAAAATGCGTCGGGATTAATTCCTTGTAAGTTGGAAGATTTGAGACTTCAAAGCTATGTATATAACTGAGATAAAGCCAATTGAAAAAATCTATCACTTATATAAGGAATTTTAATATAGCTCTTCCTTCAGAAATGGGATCAATGCCAACACGACTGCTTGCTGGTAATAATTTTTTCTGTCGAGGGCTCCTTTGGTAAGAATCCCCACCGCACCGATTTGTTCTTTGGAATTTTCGAGCTTGAAAAATTTATCATCAGCTGCCCCGAGTTCCATGCCACCATCAACCAAATCCGCAATGCCTTTGGGCAAGAAAAACTGGGAAGTCTTGGCTTTGCCGATCTTGCCTTTTTTGTCCAAAACCACCACCCAAGCAAATGCCGTCAATTCTCCCTGGAATTTTTCCACACCGCCTTCTATGCCTACCCAATAATCCGCTTCAGGAAAAACGGCTTTGGAATTTTTGGCCCTGTTCATAGCACCTTTGAAAGTCTGTTCATTTCCGACAGGCTGGGCTTCTACGTCAGAACTTACATTCAGGCCTTCTACCAGGTAAGTACCCTCAAATACCTGATGAAAACCACCATCTGTACAACTGATTTTTACTGGATTTCTACTGCCAACAATTACTAGATTTTGCTTTTGTTGTTCTTGGATATTCTTTCTTTTTGGAAAACTCGTTGTTCCGGTCATGGATGATCAGATGTAAAGATGATATGAATGTGAAATGCTGGATTTTGGGCAATATTATGCGACGTTGGTGAATACTTGGTTTATGTCATCGTCTTCTTCAAGTCTCTCTATCATTTTGTTGATTTCTTCTTCCTGTTCTTCGGTAAGGTCGACAGTAGTAGAAGGAAACCATTGGAAATCAGCATTGATCACTTCGATATGTTTGTCTTCAAGGGCTTTTTGCATCTTTCCAAAATCTTCGAATTCAGTGTATGCAAATATTTCTCCTTCATTCTCAGCAATTTCTTCGAGTCCATGGTCTATCAGTTCCAATTCCAACTCCTCTACGTCCATGTCTTTTTGGGCAAAGCGGAATACTGCTTTTTTGGTAAACATGAAACTTACTGAGCCTGAGGTTCCCAAAGCTCCTCCGGATTTTGTGAAATAACTTCGGATATTGGCTACCGTGCGGTTGATATTATCGGTGGAGGTTTCGATGATAACAGCCACGCCATAGGGGCCATATCCCTCATAAACTATCTCCTCGTAATTTTTTTCGTCCTTGTTTGAGGCCCTTTTGATCGCAGCTTCGATCGTATGCTTAGGCATGGAGGCACCTTTCGCGTTTTGGATTACAGTACGGAGCTTGGTGTTATTGCTTGGGTCAGGCCCACCTGCTTTGACGGCCATGACGATTTCTTTTCCAAGGCGTGTAAAGACCTTGGACATCTGACTCCAACGCTTAAATTTTCTTTCTTTCCTGAATTCAAAGGCTCTTCCCATTTCTGATCTTTTTTAAAAGGTGGGTAAAAATAATAAATCTTTTTAAAGTGCCTAAAAACAAAGAAAACCAATACCAACAATTCTTCTTGGAACGGTAATCATAATGCAAAATTTAATAGATTTACAGGCGTTCTTTAATTAATTTCTTTTACCATGAGCTTTTCTGAGACACTTCCTATACCGAATATACCAACGCCAAAACACAAAAGAATCGTGATCGTAGGAGCAGGATTTGCAGGATTGAAAATTGCCCAAAATCTTGCTCATACTGACTATCAGGTGGTTTTGATGGACAAGAACAATTACCACCAATTCCAGCCTTTATTGTATCAGGTGGCTACTGCTGCGCTTTCTCCAAGTGCTGTTTCCTTTCCCTTAAGAAGGATTTTTCACCAAACAGACAATGTGATTTTCAGAATGGCTGTGGTCAAAGAAATTGATAAGACCCATAAAATTATCCATACCAATCTTGGCACAATTGGCTATGACATCCTGATTTTGTCCCAAGGGGCCAATACCAATTACTTCGGTAATCAGAACATCCAAAAATTCTGTGCCCCGATGAAGTCCACCTCAGAGGCATTGTACATCAGAAATAAAATTATTTCTAATTATGAGCGTGCAGTCAACATCGCTGATGTGGAGGAACGCAAACCCATCATGAATGTGGTTATTGTCGGAGGTGGGGCCACAGGTGTGGAACTTGCAGGGTCTATTGCAGAGTTGAGAAACAAAGTACTTCCCAAAGATTATCCGCAGTTAAGCTTTCAAAACATGAGGGTTATACTCGTTGAATCCGGAAGTTCACTCCTCAGTGGCTTGACGCCAAAGTCAAGGGAGAAGGCGCTTCAGTACCTTATTGAACTCGGAGTAGAAGTTATGCTCAATACTAGGGTCGAAGATTATGATGGGTTTATCGTGAAGCTTCTTGATAAAGAACCGATCAAAACACTGACTTTACTGTGGGCGGCGGGTATCAAAGCCAATTCACTGATCGGTGTGGAGGACGACCAAAAGGCGCCAAACGGAAGGCTTCTAGTGGATGAGTTTAACAGATTGGTCAATGAAAATGATATTTATGTGGTGGGTGACCAATGTGTCCAAAAAGAAGAGGCTTTTCCAAATGGCCATCCCCAAGTGGCCCAAGTGGCTATCCAACAAGCGCGCAATCTTGCCAAAAATCTCAAAAATGAATTGAAACAAAAGCCTTGGCATCCTTTCAAATACAAAGACTTGGGATCTATGGCAACCATAGGAAAAAAAATGGCTGTGGTCGACCTTCCATTTGTGAGTTTTCAAGGCTCTTTCGCTTGGTTGGTTTGGCTTTTTGTCCATTTGATGGCCATTCTGGGAGTGAAAAATAAACTCATGGTTTTCCTCACTTGGTCATGGAAGTATCTTTCTTTTGATCCGAGTCTGCGGCTTTTGATCAGGCCGAGATATGTCAAGGATTTCAAAAGGCAGTGGATGCTGGAGGAGAAAGATTATGAAGATTGATAAGTAATTTCATTAAGCCTTTTAAACATCTAATTTTATGAAAAATGCGATTTCCCTCATCATAATCCTGGTTGCCGCTTTTATATATTTTCCTGTTTCGGGTCAATCAGCCAAAAAAAGGATTCAACCCGGAAGGATGTATAATTCCCTGGATACGCTGTATGCGCCAAGTTATGGATTTACTTCTCAGGTTCCGGTTGGATGGATAGGGACCTTGCCCCGAGAAAGTGAGGTTTTTTTATTGACTTCCTCAAATGGCTCCTTTGGCGAGATATATGTCTTTGGTAGAGCCACGACCGACCTTCAGCAACTTTCGGAACTTTGGAAACAGGGTGTGGATGTCACAGAAACATTAAAGTTGAAAGCAATAGAACCGAAAATTTCAGGACAACTTCTTCAATCGGAAGTCGAGGCTGTAGGTAACTATGTGAAAAATCAAAATAAGGCCTTTGCTGCAACCAAATGTGGCAATCAGGGAACCTGTATCACGATTTTGGCGGTAGGGACAGAGGAATCCTACGAAGCTGTTTCAGGTGCTGCTCTAGAATTTTTAGAGAAAGGAACATTTGCAGTTCCATCATTTGAATCTCCTTTTGAGAATTTTGACTGGAAAGAGTTTCTTTCCAACAAACTGATGATCACCTATGACCAAGTAGTGGGAGGCGCCCGACAAACACAAATCAATCTCTGTGAGAACGGGACTTTTTCTGCCAATGTCAAAAAGCGAGGAATTATGAGAAACGTCAATCCTGAATACAAAAACAGGATGTCCGGCACTTGGACCGTCGTGGGAGAAGGTCCTCAAGCCACTCTGAATTTGACTTTCAACAAAAAGGGTTTGAGTCCATTGTCAGTCCCGCTGACTTTGAAAGAGGAGGCGCTATATGTAGGCGAAGAGCGGTATTATGCAAGTGAGGCCACCGGATGTAAAAAATAGGTAAATGGTATCAGAAAGATTTTCCGGGAAGGGACATTTCCGGAAAATCATATTTTCCCTACTCTGTTTATGATCTGGGCGAGATATGTTTCGGGAATTCCTGATTCTTTGCCCCCTTTCAAAATCACTTTCCAATATTCTTCTTTTGGGAATATGCCTTCCCTCGTTTCGGTGGAGATGAAGACCAAAGCATTGAGCCGTCCCTTTTTTGTAAATATTTCTTTTTCCACCAAATCATATCCCGGCTCAGAACTCAGGAAATAACCCAAGTCTTCATTTTTGATTTCAAAGACAAGCCCATACACCGATTCATTTTCACTTGGTACAATGTTGGCCCTTGCAGAACCGTCCTGATTGGGATGGTTGAACCGAAAACCAAAATGAGGCAATATGCCGATACCGATTTTTAGAGGTTTTGTTTGGAGCCTTCCTTCTAAGGTGCTTATATCCAAATTGCTCGCATACCCAAAATAGTAGAAACTGTCCATTTCCCAATTTAAGATTTGTTAACAGTATTTTCAAAACAAGGGATTAAACCAACTGTCGCAGCCTAAGTCTAATCTTCAAATTTACAGCTTATAGATTCCTTTGATTTGTCCGGGAAATCAAAATTTCTAAAGCTTTCCTTTTAAAAAATTTCTAAAAACAAAATAAAGACATGAAAAAGCTATTGATGATTGCCGCATTATTTACCCTGACAATTGCAGGTGCATTTGCCCAAAGAGGCCAAGGAGGTTCAAAAGAAGGTCAACCGAAAGAATCACTAACTCCCGAACAAAGAGCAGATAAAATGACGACCAGGATGACCGAAGAGTTGGGTCTTTCTGAAGATCAAAAACAAAAAATCTACAAGATCAACCTTGACAATGCTCAAAAAAGAGAGGCCCAAAGAGCAGCCATGGAAGAAGATAGAAAGGCAAAAAGAGCAGAAATGCAGGCTCAGAACCAAGTTCAAAACGAACAGATTGAGGCGGTTTTGACTCCTGATCAAAAAACCAAATGGGAGGAAGTCAAAAAAGAAAACCGAAAGGAAATCCAAGAACGTAGTGGAAGCGGAAGAGGTCACCGAGGAGGCAGAGGTTCATCAGGAGGAAAAGGCAGCTCCGGAAGCAATATTTAAAACAGATTGATTGGGTTTATTTGTAACGAAAAAGCAGGCTATTGGCCTGCTTTTTTTATGAACTCTTAATTTCTATCTCCGGAAGAAAGTGATTGGACCGGTGCACATTGCGTTGGGTGGGCAGGGACCAAAATCCAACACCAATTGAGACTTTCTTTCTTTTAGAGATATTGTTATTTCTGTTTCCCTGTTCCAGTCTCCTCCGACAAGTTTATCCATTCCAGTATACCAAACCGTACTTCCTTCAGGAATTGTTAAAAACTCTTTTTCTTGAAGAGATAGGGTATTCCCTACCAATGAATATGTTCCGCTAGTAAGAGAATTATATCCTAAATCAATGTTGGAATCCTGTTGTCGTGCGGTCACCCTAAGTTCAAATGTGCCGTCTTCATTGAATTCATATGCCTGAACTAAGAAGAGTCCTGATTCCTCCCAATAGGAACTCAGTTCCCATGTTCCATGAAGATTTTCCTGATTGAAATCGTTGTCATCAATACTACAGGAAAGCGTAATACATAGGATGGTGGCTAGAGCAAGTGAAGATGATAATTTCATAGGTTCTACAAGTTATGGTTTTTTGTAAGGACGTAATCAATTAAAAGGATGTCCTGATTGAAGATCATTTTTTTGAAAATGCTTATTTAGAGTGGTTTGCAAGATGGCATCATTGGGTTTTTACCAAAATTTTTAAATGTAATAAACCAAAAAGAGCAGGCCACCGACCTGCTCTTTCTGATTAGATTGCTAAAAAATCATAACAATCACAAACTAAACTTATTATCACGCTTACTCTTATTTTAGGCTTATTGCTTCATTGGATTCAATTATGGATTTGTTGCTCCACTTCATAATATCCTTCATCTTTTCTTGGTAATAAAGAGTTGCCCTGAAGGAATCCATCGACTTTGACTGCCGCTTCCCTTCCTTCAGATATGGCCCATACGACCAGAGATTGACCTCTTCGCATATCACCGGCAAGGAATACTTTCTTATTTGTGCTTTGGTATTCTTTGGATATTGGAAGTGTATTGTCCATGGTCTGTACTCCAAATGCCTCGAGCAAGCCATTCTGTGCCGGACCTCCATACCCGATAGCGATGAAGGCTAGGTCGCAAGGGACTGTTCTCGTGGTACCCGGAATTTCTACAAACTGCATCCTGCCGTTTTGTTCTTTCCATTCCAGATCTACCAATACCAACCCTGTGACTTCCCCCTTGTCATTGCCGACAAATTCCTTTGTCAACACAGAGAATACCCGATCCGCACCTTCTTCGTGGGAGCTTGAGGTCTTCAAAGTCATCGGCCATTCCGGCCAAGGATTCAGTACTGTTCTTTGTTTTGGAGGTTTGGGCAGCAATTCCAATTGGGTGATGCTCGCAGCACCATGCCTGTTGGAAGTGCCGATACAGTCACTTCCGGTGTCACCGCCACCGATGACAAGGACATGTTTTCCTTCCGCCGAAATCGGATTTGAGGGAATTTCTCCGGCTATGACCTGATTTTGTTTCCCAAGAAATTCCATCGCAAAATGGACTCCCTTTAGGTTGGATCCTTTTATTTTAAGTTCCCGGGGCTGCTGCGCCCCTGTGGAAAGTACGACAGCGTCAAAATTCCGCAGGATATTTTCGGCTTTGATATTGAAACCAACTTCGGTCCCTGTACTGAAAATCACCCCTTCTTTTTCCATTATTTCCACCCTACGTTCAATGACCCATTTCTCGAGTTTGAAATCAGGAATCCCATACCGCAGCAATCCACCTACTTTTTTGTCCTTTTCAAAAAGAGTGACTTCATGTCCGGCCTGATTGAGTTGGTCGGCGGCTGCCAATCCTGCAGGGCCCGAACCGATCACAGCTACTTTAAAACCTGTTTTAACTGTTGGCATCTTTGGCTTGACAAAGCCAAGCTCATAAGCTTTTTCCGCGATGTTTTTTTCGATGAGTTCAATGGCCACCGGATCTTTGTTGATACCAAGTACACAAGAACCCTCACAGGGTGCAGGACAGATTCTTCCTGTAAATTCCGGAAAGTTGTTGGTACTTCTCAAAATCTGAAAGGCTTCTTCCCATTCATTCCTGTATACCGCGTCATTGAAATCAGGTATGATATTTCCCAACGGGCATCCCTGATGACAAAACGGAACACCACAATCCATGCACCTTGCGGCCTGATGGTTGAGTTTTTCTCCCTCAAACGGCTTGTAGATTTCCTTATAATCGTGTATCCTTTCTTCCGGCTTTCTGGATTCCGGAAGCTCTCTTTTGAATAAAATAAATCCCTCTTTAGCTCCCATCTTACACCAATGTTGTTGATTTTTCCAATGCTTTCTTTCTCAAAACTTCTTTGTAATCCCTTGGAATCACTTTTAGGAAACGTTCCCTGTATTCATCCCAATTGTCGAGATATTCGATTGCCAATTGGCTATTGGTAAATGAAACGTGTTTGTTGAGTTGTTCTTTGATGGTTACATAATCATCCTCGTTCAGTGGATCGAGATCCACCATTTCCTGGTTGATCAGGTGGATATAATCCTTTAGAATGTATGCGATACCCCCGCTCATACCTGCGCCAAAGTTCCTGCCGATCTCACCGAGGTTGATCACAAGTCCTCCGGTCATGTATTCACAGCCATGGTCGCCGATACCTTCTATGACAGCAGCCACTCCGGAGTTTCTCACACAGAATCTTTCTCCTCCTTTTCCATTGATATAAGCTTCTCCAGAGGTAGCACCGTAAAATGCCACGTTGCCAATAATGATATTTTCATGGGCAAGGAAGTTGGCATTACGGCTAGGATACACAATCAGTTTTCCTCCAGAAAGCCCTTTCCCGAAGTAATCATTGGATTCCCCTTCGAGCTCAAAAGTCACTCCTTTTGTCAGAAAACCTCCAAATGTCTGTCCAGCTGACCCTGAGAAATTGAAATGAATTGTATCTTCAGGCAAACCCGGACTTCCATAAATTTTGGATATTTCGTTGGACAGCATCGCGCCGACAGTCCGGTCTGTATTGTTGATCTTGAACGTACCAACCACTGGACTCGCCTGTTCCAAAGCAGGAATAGCAGCCTGGATCAATTGTCTGTCCAAGACATTTTTTAAGTCAAATTCCTGGTCTATCTGCTTGTGGATCCCGACATGGTCAGGAACTTCCACTTTGTGGAATATCGGACTCAAATCTATTTTGTCCCATTTCCAATGGTTCATATGCCCTGTGGCTTTCAGCACGTCACTTTGTCCGACCATTTCGGATATGGTGCTGAATCCGAGTGAAGCCATGATTTCTCTCAAGTCCTGGGCAAGGAACATAAAGTAATTGACCACATGTTCAGGATCACCGGTAAAGAGTTTTCTCAGTTCCGGATCTTGGGTTGCTACACCGACAGGGCAGGTGTTGAGATGGCATTTACGCATCATGATGCAGCCTTCCACTACCAATGCTCCTGTTGAGATTCCCCATTCCTCAGCACCAAGCAAAGTGGCAATGGCAATATCCCTTCCTGTTCTCAGTTGGCCGTCGGTCTGTAATACCACACGGCTACGTAAGTTATTTTTGACCAATGTCTGATGAGCCTCAGACAATCCAAGTTCCCAAGGCAGTCCGGCGTGTCTGATCGAACTCAAAGGCGATGCTCCTGTACCCCCATCTGCGCCTGAAATCAGAATCACATCCGACATGGCTTTGGCAACGCCTGCAGCTACCGTTCCGACACCTGCCTGTGATACAAGCTTGACATTGATCCGTGCTTTTCTGTTTGCATTTTTCAGGTCAAAGATCAGCTGAGCCAAATCCTCGATGGAATAAATATCGTGGTGCGGTGGTGGGGAAATCAGCCCCACTCCAGGGGTGGAGTGTCTTACCCTTCCGATCCATTCATCTACTTTATGGCCGGGCAGCTGTCCGCCTTCCCCGGGTTTTGCACCTTGGGCCATTTTGATCTGAAGCTCGGCGGCATTGGTCAGGTAATTACTTGTGACTCCAAATCTTCCTGATGCGACCTGCTTGATGGCGGACCTTTCCCAATCACCGTTTGGCTTTTTCTCAAAACGGATCTCATCTTCTCCACCTTCACCGCTGTTGCTTTTGGCACCGATCCTATTCATGGCGATAGCCAAAGTAGAATGGGCTTCATGTGAAATAGACCCAAATGACATTGCACCCGTGGCAAAACGCTTCAGGATTGATTCGACAGGCTCCACTTCATCTATAGGTATGGAAATTCTTTTCTTGAATTCGAACAATCCCCTAAGCGTCAATGCATCTTTGGTTTGGTCATTGATTTTCTGGGCAAACTTCTTGTACATCCCATAATCATTGAGTTTGGTGGATTTCTGTAACAGGTGGATGGTTTCAGGATTGAACATGTGTTTTTCACCACGTCTTTTCCACTGGTACACTCCCCCGGTTTCCAAAATCGGGCTTTCGGTTTCATAGGCAGCATGGTGACGGATAAGCACCTCTTCGGCCAATTCATCAAATGAAATCCCCGAAATCCTGCTGACAGTCCCTTTAAAGCACCTGTCAATTACCTCAGGTCCAAGACCGATGGCTTCAAAGATCTGGGAACCCTGATAGGACTGGAGTGTACTGATTCCCATTTTGGAAAGAACTTTCAAAAGTCCGTTTCCTACCGCTTTCTGGAAGTTATAGAAAAGCTGATTTTGAGGAATGTCTTTTGCAAACGCCCCTTTTTCATTCAGGTGTATTAGGGATTCCAATGCCAGATAAGGATTGATAGCCGATGCGCCATATCCGATGACTGTGGCAAAATGGTGTGTTTCCCTGATGTCTCCGGCTTCCACTACCAAACCTGCGCGTGTTCTGAGTTTCTTCTTTACCAAGTGATGGTGTACTGCGCCGATTGCAAGAAGAGTAGGTATCGGTGCTTTGGATTCCGTACTGTTTCTATCAGAAATAATGATAATATTCTTACCTGCATAGATGGCACCTTCTGCTTCTTTGCACAGATGGTTCAAAGCCTCCAATAACCTGCCCGGCTGGTGATCAGTTTCAAAATGGGCATATAAAGTCACCGTCCTGTATCCCTGATCTTCTAAATGTTTGATCTTTTCCAGGTCTTCATTGAGTAAGACAGGTTGGGAAATGTGGATTTGCCTTGTATGACGCGGACTTTCTGCCAGGATATTGTGGCTTTCCCCGATTCTTGTAAACAATGACATGACCAATCTTTCTCTGATCGGATCAATGGGTGGGTTACTGACTTGGGCAAATAGTTGCTTGAAGTAATTGGATATATGTTGGCTTTGTTTTGAAAGAACGGCCAATGGAGTATCTGCTCCCATCGAACCGACAGCTTCATATCCCGCTTCACCCATCGGGGAAAGGATTACTTTCAGTTCTTCCGAAGTATAGCCGAATATCGTTTGGCGTTTTTTTATTTCTGCGGTAGTGTATGGATACTCTAATTTTTCGGGATCAGGCATCATCCTGAGCTTCAGACGCTCTTCCCTTACCCAAGCTTCATAAGGTTTATTGTCACAGACGGAGGATTTGATTTCATCATCGAAGGAAATTTTACCTTTTTCCAGATCCGCCCAAAGCATTCTTCCAGGGCTGATTCTCCCTTTTTCTTTGATGGTCGCTTCCCGGATGGGCAGAGCACCTGCCTCTGAGGATAAAATCAACCTGTCATCAGTTGTGATAAAATACCTTAGAGGCCTCAGCCCGTTTCTATCTAAAGTTGCCCCAAGGGATTTTCCATCTGTAAACAAGAGCGCTGCAGGTCCATCCCAAGGCTCCATGAGAGAAGCATGGAATTTATAGAATGCCTTGCGGTCTTTATCCATCATCTGATTGTCCTGCCAAGCTTCCGGAACCATCATCATCATCACATGGGGAAGGGTTCTGCTGCTCAAGGTCAGCAATTCCACCATAGCATCAAGATTGGCGCTATCGGAGTTTTTCTTATTGGTGATGGGCATCAGTTTTGAAAGCTCGTCATCTGTAAAGAAAATGGAGCGCATCAATGTCTCCTTGGACTTCATTTTATTGAGGTTACCGCGGATAGTATTGATTTCACCGTTGTGGGAAAGGTATCGGAATGGCTGTGCCAATCGCCAGTTTGGGAAAGTATTGGTCGAAAACCTAGAATGGACAATGGCCAATCCGGAAGTGATGTTTTTGTTTTGAAGGTCTTTATAAAAAGGAAGGACCTGATCGGTTCTTAGCTGACCTTTATAAATCAATGTAAATGCAGAAAAGCTTGCAAAATAAAAGGCAGAGTTGACACCGGGTATGGCCAGGTTGATGGTCCTGGAGGAATAATTTCTCAAAACATACAGTTTCCTCTCCAGCTCTAGGCCACTTAGTCCGTTTTTGTGGGTGACAAAGACCATTTCAATATTGGGCATGACATCCAAAGCACCTGAGCCTGGCACAGTCTCATCTACGGGTACATTTCTGTATCCAATAAGGTTAAAACCAAGTTCATCTATGATTTGGTTAAGCTGTTCTTTTGATTTTTTGTAGAGCTGCCTGTTTTTGGGAAAAAAAGTCATTCCAACGCCATAGCTTCCCTGCTCCGGCAATTGAAAACCTGCTCTAGCTGTTACTTCTCGGAGAAAGGAATGGGGAATCTGTATCAAGATACCTGCTCCATCGCCTGTCTTTGGATCACTACCTCGGCCCCCTCTATGTTCCATGTTGCTAAGCATAAAGAGCGCATCGCTGATTGTCTCATGGCTTTTGATGCCTTTGACATTCACTACAGCTCCTATACCGCAGGAATCATGTTCAAATTCCTCATGATAAAGTCCGTTATTCATTATAATCAGGTTTAATAGGTTTTAAAGATATTGTTGCGAATATTACAAAAAATTTTGTGTTTTTTAAAATACAAGCAACAAAACAGGCTTATAAATACATAGTTTGTACTTAAAAGCGGTATTGATTACATTTAATAAAAATTTTTATTTGGTAAAAATTCAAATCATATTTTGTCTAAATAACAAAATTTACCTGAAAACAGGTGTTCTTTTTATGAAATAATTCAAAATTTTTCGGCGAGGTTTTGAATTCAGGTACCTTGAAAAAAAGTTAAATTTTTTTAAAATTTTTTATATCGTAAAATATAGAAGGGAATCTCTGAAAAATCATCAAGGCTAAAAAGAGAAGAATAATAAGTATATATAGAAAAATTATACAGAATAATCTTCTTTCAAAAAAGTAGATTAATCCACATTATGTCCTCCGTTTTCCTTCTCATTGCCTAGGATTCGGACTTTCACTTTTTTGATCCTTTTGGTGTCAACTGCCAAGATGGTAAATTCAAATTGATTGAATAGTATTTTGGTTCCGTTTTTGGGGAAGCTGGAGTTAATTTCCAATAATAGTCCGCCGAGGGATTCACTTTCACCTTTGACTTCATCAAACAATTGTTGGTCAAGGTCCAGCTTTTTGCAAAAGTCATTCAGAGAAATTTTCCCTTCAAAAATGAATGTGGAAGGATCAAGTTCCTTGAAATAATAATCTTCTATATCATCAAATTCATCGTTGATTTCACCGATGATTTCTTCGATCAGGTCTTCAAGGGTGACCAATCCGGAGGTCCCGCCATATTCATCGACGACAATAGCCATGTGAACCCTTTTCTTCTGAAAATCTTTGAGCAAGGTATCCACCTTTTTGTTTTCAGGCACAAAAAAACCTTTTCGGATCAGAGCATGCCATTCAAAATTCTCATCCTGATCGATATGGGGAAGCAGGTCCTTGATGTATAAAATCCCTTCCACATTGTCAATAGTTTCTTTAAAGACCGGAATTCTTGAGTAGCCACTCTTGTTGATTTTATCCATCAATTCGTGAAAATCAGTGTCAATTTCAATGGCGGTAATATCCATTCTAGACTGCATGACTTGCTTTACGGATAGTGTACCAAAGTTTACAATACCTTTTAGGATGTCTTTTTCTTCTTCAGAAGTGTCTTCTGTGGTGATTTCCAATGCTTGATTGAGTTCATCGACTGACAAGGAATACCCTTTTTTCACAATCCTTTTTTCTACTACATTACTGATTGCCATTAAAAAAGCGGACAGGGGTCCCAAGAAAACCGAAAAAAAGTAAATAAAAGGCGCCATCATGAGCGAAAGCTCAATTTTTGCTTTGGTGGCATAGACTTTTGGGACAATTTCGCCAAAGAACACAATGGCAAAAGTGACCCCGATTGTCTGTATCAATATGACAAGGATTCCTGTTGCATTATTACCAAAAAACTTCCATGTTATAAAAGTCGTCAGGGTCACAATTCCAACATTGATGAGATTATTGAGAATCAGGATAGTACTTAGTAATTTCTTGGGAGACTCCACCAGCATAATGACCTTGGTTGCTCTAGAATCTGCCTTTTCGTCAAAAGAAGCGATATCATCAGAATTCAAGGAAAAAAACGCTACCTCAGAGCCCGAAACCAGCCCTGAGCCGATCAAAAGCAAAACAAAAACCACAGAATTAAACAAAATATAGCTGGCTGAAACCTCAACGATTTCAGCCAGTAAAATAAGACTCGGGTACGGGTCGTCCATTAATTCCAGAATATGATCCCTGCAAAATTAATCAAATACTCAGAAATTTTTCAACTTTTTGATTTAGAAGGGCAAATCGTCATCTTCCATCGGTGGTTCGCTCACTGTGGAAGGCTGATTTGAAGGCACGCTTGCGTTGTAATTTGAGGTATTGGAAGGAGCGCTTCCCCCGCCATCAGGCTTGCCGCCAAGCATGGTGAAACTCAATACCCTGATTTTGGTTCTTTTTCTGTTTTGACCTTGGTCATCCTGCCAGGTGTCGGATTTAATTTTCCCCTCTACAAAAAGTTGCATTCCTTTTTTCAGGTATTGTTCAGCGATACGGGCCTGTCCGTCCCAAAGCTCCAAATCATGCCATTCCGTGTTTTCAACGCGGTTTCCTGACTTGTCTTTATAGGCTTCAGTAGTGGCAAGCCTAAGGTTTGCTACCACTTTGTCTCCCTCCAAATGCTTCACTTCAGGATCTGCTCCCAAGTTGCCTACTAAAATGACTTTGTTTACTCCGGCCATATTGCTGTTTGTTTATATTGTTAACGAAAACTTTGTCTTTAATTTAATGATTATTTCTGATCCTCCAAAAATTTTAAAATCAACCGGGGTTTTCCCAATTGTTCTAATTTTTCGAGGCTTACCAATTGAAAACCGTTTCTCTCTGTCCAAGCATGAAGCGTGGTACGGTTTTCTTTGGGAACAGTTACCGATACAAAGTTGGCGAAAATTCTCTGATGGGTAAGGATATGCTTGTACCACTTTTTGGGTTCAGGGACAGAGATTGTCATAAATTCTCCTATTCCTCCCAAAAAACCTGGTTGATCCTGATTTTCATTTTGCCCTGATAATTCTTCCATAGGAAAATCATACAGTCCCTGCCAAATGTCTCCTTCTCCTCTCCTGCGAACCACCACTTCATGGTCACATATTATAAAGGCATATCTGAAATACCTTTCTTTGATTTTCAGCTTGTTGATTTTCACAGGTAACGAGTCCACCAAATCATTCTTGAAAGCAAAGCATCCTAACCTCATCGGGCAATTGGCGCAATCCGGGTTTTTTGGGACACACTGCAAGGCACCGAATTCCATGATGGCCTGATTGAATTCCGCCGGCCGGGCTTTTGGGATAAGCGTATTCGCCAACGCCTCAAATTCTTTTTTCCCGGAATTGCCCGCGATATCAGTGGAGATGCCAAAGTACCTGGCCAACACCCTGAAGACATTGCCGTCCACCACAGCCACCGGTTCATCAAAGGCAAAAGAAGCAATGGCTGCTGCGGTATAACTGCCTACACCTTTTAATTGAAGCAGAGATTGGTAATTACCCGGAAAGACGCCGCCATGGATATCTCTGATGTCTTTGGCACAGTTGTGGAGGTTTCGGGCACGACTATAATATCCTAAACCCTGCCAAAGCCGCATGACCGTTTCCTCATGTGCATTGGCAAGATCTTCCACATTTGGGAAGTTTTCTAAAAAATTTTCAAAATAAGGCAGGCCTTGGGCCACTCTTGTCTGCTGGAGAATAATTTCAGATAACCAAATGATATATGGGTTTTTGGTGTTTCTCCATGGTAATTCACGCTTATTATGGGGGTACCACTCTAATAAAGTATGGACAAATGGATCAGAAATCAAAATCTAAGCAGTTTAGGTGTTATGGCAATGTTAAACATTTCAATCTAATTTTGGGCATTTTGTTTTTATATTGGATTGCTTCCTTTAAATTTGCAGTCCCAAAAATAGTTGGTTAATAGGTCGTTAAGCTTATTCGATAATAAATTAAATTCATTAAACAGTGACTAAAGCAGAAGTAATCACCAAGATTTCGGAAAAAACCGGCATCCAAAAAGACGATGTAACTCAGACAATTGAGGCATTCTTCAAAGTGGTAAAAGATTCCATGGCGGAGGGAGATAATATTTATGTAAGAGGCTTTGGCAGCTTTGTGAATAAAAAGAGGGCTAAAAAAATCGCCCGTAACATCTCTAAAAACACAGCGATTGTGATCGATGAGCACTTTGTGCCATCTTTCAAACCTTCTAAAGTGTTCATTGAAAAAATCAAAAACAGTAAGAAAATCAAAGAACTAGCACCTCAGGATTAATCCTGAGTGCTTTTTTCCTTATGAAAAAATCCCAAATTCTAGTTCTAATCCTTGGGGTAGCCACGATTACGATACTGTATTTTCTTCCGCGTGTGGTGGTTGACAATGAGGAGGGTACCACCCAAATCACCGAAGAACAAACTTCGGCGCCTGCAACAGCCGAAGAATTGCATGACACGCCGATGGATGCCGCGGACAGAAATGTTCTCAACGGATTGTTATCTGAGCTGGAAAAACAGGATGATAAGGAGAAGATTGCCTCTCTGTCGGAAGAAATTGCCTCCCTTTACATCAAAGCGGGCAAATTTGACAGCGCTGCATACACCTTTGATCGGGCCGCTGCAAAACTTGAAACTCCAGAAAGCTGGGAAAAAGCAGGGGCTGCTTATTATGAAGCCTATACTTTTGCCCTAGATCAAGAAAAAGTTTCTCTTCTTGCAGAAAAAACCCGTACTTACCTCACCAAAGTTTTGGAGAAAGATCCAAAACGCCTTGACCTGAAAACAAAAATGGCGATGACCTATGTATCTTCGGCCAACCCGATGCAGGGAATCACCATGCTAAGGGAGGTATTGGAAGAAGATCCGACCAATGAAGACGGTCTCTTCAATATGGGTGTCTTGTCAATGCAGTCAGGTCAGTACAAAAGAGCTGCTGAAAGATTTGAAGAATTGGTAAAACACCATCCTGACAATGTGCAGGGGCAGTTTTATCTTGGCGTAAGCTACTTCGAATCCAAGCAAAACAACAAAGCAAAACAGCAATTCGAGTTGGTTCAAAACATGAGTAAAGACCCTATGGTTTTGGCAAGTGTAGAGGGTTACCTTGATAGGCTATAAATAATTGTTCAACTTTAAATCCTTAAAACTATGCCTTGCGGTAAAAAAAGAAAGAGACATAAAATCGCTACGCACAAGCGTAAGAAAAGACTTAGAAAAAACAGACATAAGAAGAAGTAGTACACTTCTTCTTTTTGAGTTTTTACACTAAACGTTCATTTACATCATATAAAAACAGACACGATTGAGCACAGAATTATTAATCGATTCTGCTCAGAACGGTAGTCGGATTGCCCTTCTCAAAGACAAAAACCTGGTAGAAATCCACTCAGAAGGTGGAGAAAATCAGTTTAAAGTCGGAGATATTTATCTGGGTACGGTCCGTAAAATTGTCAATGGTCTCAACGCCGCCTTCATTGATGTCGGTTATGAAAAGGATGCTTTCCTGCATTATCAGGATTTGGGTCCCCAAATCACAAGCCTTAACAAGTTTACAAAACTCGTACGCAACAATAATTATCCCAACTTGAATCTTAAAGGATTTGAGAAAGAACCTGATATAGAAAAACTTGGAAAAATTTCCAATGTGCTGACTAAAGGAAATCAGGTTTTGGTGCAGGTGGTCAAAGAGCCCATCTCTACCAAAGGCCCGAGATTATCGTGCGAGCTCTCCATCGCAGGTCGCTACTTGGTATTAGTCCCGTTTTCAGATACAGTCAACGTGTCCAAAAAGATACGCAGCGCTGAAGAAAGAAAAAGGCTGGTACGCTTAATTACCTCCATCAAGCCGGCCAATTTTGGTGTCATCATCAGAACGGTAGCTGAAAGTCAGTCAGTTTTAGAACTTGACAAAGACCTCAGAAACCTACTGTCGACCTGGGAAGAAGGCATGAAAAAACTGGCTAAAGCCAAAGGACGCGACAAAGTAATTGGAGAAATGAGTATGGCTTCCTCTATCATCAGAGACCTGCTCAACGAATCATTCGATGCAATCACCGTAGAGGATGAATTGACCTATGATCAAATCAGGTCTTACATCAGATCTATTGCCCCTGAAAAGGAAAAAATTGTGAAGCTTTACAACGGTAAAGCAAAGCTCTTTGAAAGTTTTGGAATAGAAAAGCAAATCAAAAGCTTGTTTGGACAGACGATAAGTCTTCCACAGGGCGGTTATGTCATTATCGAACATACCGAAGCCCTTCACGTCATCGACGTCAACAGTGGAAACAAGTCCAACCAAGAAAGTGATCAGGAAACAACAGCATTGAAAACCAACCTGGTCGCAGCAAAAGAAATTGCACGACAGCTTCGCCTCCGGGATATGGGAGGAATCATCGTCATAGACTTCATCGACATGAAAAAGGCCGACAATAAAAAGGCCATTTATGATGCCATGAGAGACGAAATGAAAGATGATAGGTCTAAAAACACCGTATTGCCATTGACCAAGTTTGGTCTTATGCAGATTACAAGGCAGCGCGTGAGACCCGAAGTCAACATTGTCACCAAAGAAACCTGTCCGTCATGTAACGGTACCGGAAAGATCCAGGCCTCCATTTTGGTGGCTGATCAATTGGAAAAAGACCTCGAGCATATTGCTACTATCCAGAATGTTTCCAACATCCAGATCGGATTACACCCTTACCTGTATGCGTACTTCACGCATGGAGTCATCTCTCAGAGAGTAAGGTGGTTTTTCAAATACTTTAAGTGGGTAAAGCTGACTAAAGACTCTTCACTCCCGGTGACGGAGTACAAATTCCTGGACGACTCAGGAGAAGAAATAGAACTAACCGTAAAAAGCGAGACCGAATAGGTCCCGCTTTTTTTTTGCCTCATGTATTCCACAAAGTTTCATTTTTTAATTTCACAAGAAAAAATTTTTCAGCGATTGTTGAACATTAGCAATTATGATATTTGAACATCTAGTTTTGAAAATAAAATGAAGGAAATATTTTTTTAATTAACTAAATTCCTTTTTATTGTTTAAAAAATTCACCCATTTTCTTCAAGAAATAAATTTATCGCTTAGTGTCAAATAGGTTCTCTATGAAAATCCATTTACTATTTTCATTTGTTGTTCTTTCTGTATTTCAAGGCTTTTCCCAATCTACCAAAGTTGAGATTAATCAAGTTCCAATAGGCTTCTCTTATTTTCACAATGATTCAATAAATGCCGTTGAATACCGATTTGAACAGATGATTATTGATTATTACCTAGACACACCAAGGAATACATTTACTCTAAAATTGAGGGAACTTAATAAGACTAGGACTAAGCTTTTGAACTCAGGAGAAATTCTATTTTATGATGTCTCTGGCGAGAAAATTAAATGGTCAAAGCCAATAAATTATGCGACCACTGAATTTAAACAATTTCCGGATTACCTTTTAGAATCAAGCCTGACTCATAGTTATAGTCTTACCCTAGATTCCGGAGAGATCAAATGGGAAGCCACATCTGATATTTACCATATTCATAAGCCAACGAATACTGGTATTGGTTATCCTTTTATAAAAGGTGCTCAAAAGCCCTCAAATGTTTTAAAAGGGATTGATATCAGGACGGGCGAAGAATTGTGGAAAAGAATCATTCACAGAGATTACGGCTGGAATGATGTCATTACCTTAAATGATTCAACTGTTGGTATTTTAGCTTCTGGGATTCAGGCAGTAAATATCCATGACGGTTCAGGATGGGCCTACTACACTACTACCGGAACAGAGAAGATTGACGGTAAAACTACTACTGCCATGAATGCGGTAGGATTGGGATTAGGCCTTCTTACAGGATTTTATGTTTACGGCGTTAGCTACAACATCGTAACGGGCGTGGTATCCAACGTGATTTATGAGGATGATAAGCTATTTATCTCTTCTTATGAAAAAATTTCCTGTATTGATGCCAAAACGGGAAAAGTAATTTGGAGCAATCCATTATCAAGTAAATTCGTCAGTTCGGGGCATCTTTATTTGGATAATGGGATATTGTTTCAATTAAATCTGGGCAAGGCACAAAACAACGGGAGGCTAATAAAAATGGGTGTTCCCTACATTGTAGTATATGACCAAAATACTGGCAAACAAGGTTTTTATACCCCCTTTACTTTTGATGGGTTTGTTATCGACCACCAAATGAATGAAGTTTCGATAGATATTATTTCAAATCAAGAATTTGTCAGAATTGATAAAATAACTGGAAAAATAATCAAAGAGCTTAATTTGACATTGGAAAAAGGAGAGGAATATGTGTCCCGTTTAGATTTTCCCATTTATTTTAAAGAAAATGATAAATTTTATAATCCTCAGGAGGAGAATCCAGATGACCATTTTATTATCACTGCCAAAAACCAACTGATAATGATAAATGATGAGTTGGAATATGAAGGTAAATTTTCTCTTAGTGATTTTTATACTGTGGTAGGGAGGTATAAAGACCTTTTGATTTTACAGAAAGATGGCATTATATCGGTAATTGATGAAAATCAAATAGAAATAGCTACAGTCAAGAATCTGGGAGCAGCAATGGTTTCCGACAAATTTTTGCTAATAATTCAGGATGAGGCGGTAAAAAAACTAAACCTAGATCTGCTGAAACAGCTATAGAATGGTTCAAATTTGTTTGATTCCAGATATGGTAATTTGGGTCTAAGGCTCTTATTATTGTTTGGTAAATCGACCAATCAAATTCCCACCTCACTTTTTCTACTTACCTGAAAATTAAGTTTGTCAGGAGAGGTTGTATAAAATTGTTGGGTCAGGTGATATATTTTTCCTTCTGGATCAACCAAAAATATGGTGTATTGCTACTTTTTAACCTATTTGTTATTTGGAACTGCCATTCCCATAATACTACCACTTGAAATATTAAAAAAGGTTTATCCTGAAACATATCAATTTCCTATCCTTTTGGATTTTACATTTTAGTCTAAAAAATTTCAATTGGTAGCAAAGGATTTTTACCTTCTCTTTTTTTGGCGGGAAGCATTTTTTCACTCTTTGTATTGTTTCGGCCAAAAAACCAGAATCGTTTTGTTTTTTTTATCCCCGAGTTTCGTACCTCACTCGGGGCTACCCATATTTGATCCCTATGGGATCATTCTTCGCCAATGTATGTGTTACAGACAAAAATTAAAAAAGTCAGTGGCGACACTGACTTTGGCAGAATTAATCACCTCACCCCATAACTCAACCGCATCGTGATCGAAGCGGTTTTTTCTTTGGAAGAGGTATTGAAAGTGCCACCCCAAGAATAGTCCTCAGCGGAATTTTGACCTGTGATCTGGAAAATTCCCATGTTGGCGGAAAGTAAGTTACCAAGTTTGGCTCCTGAGTTTTCGGCTATTTTTTCAGCCCTGACGCGTGCGTCCTCTGTTGCTTTGGAGATCATTTCGATCTTGAGGCTTTCCAATTGGGTATAGTAATAGCGCGGTGGTTGGGAATAGAATTTCACTCCCTGAAGCAGGAGTTCGGTGATTTCCCTGGATATTTTTTCTACTTTATCCACTTCAGTCGATTCTATCGAAAGATTTTGATTGAGTTGGTATCCCAAAAAAGTCTGTCCGGTGAAATTTCCGCTGCTGCTGTAGTTTTGTTGGTAAAGTGGGTTGGTGTTCACTGCCTGAAAAATGATTTTTTCCTTTGGAATGCCTTTGGAAACCAAGTAGTCTGTAACGGCTTTTCTGTCTTTCTCAAGATCAGAATAAGCTGTTTTGATATCAAAATTGTCCCTGCTAAAATTTCCCTCCCAAACTACCAAGTCAGAAGTAAAGTTCTTTTCACCCAAACCAGTGACATCGACAGTTCCTGATTTCTTGTTTCTGTTTACGATCGAATTACCAAGAATTGCAGCAGAAACAATGATGGCAGTAGCAAAGATGATTGCGGTCAGGTGTTTTCTCATGGTTTGCATAGTTTGGAAATAATAAGAAAGTGATTCTTAAATTTAGAATAAAACAGGAGGATTAACTTCAATTAAGTCAAATGATTTCAATTGACGCTCATTCTATAATTTTTCCCAATTGGCTTTTCAAGATCCACTAGGTATCCGTTCACCATTGCATATTTTAACACACCGTCTTTGGAAAGGAAGAAATTCGGACTTCCTCCTGTACGGATCCCAAAAGGTATTGAAGTGGCGTTTTTAAATACCAAAATCGGTAAACCATGTAATTCTCTGGCTTCCGATTCCTTTACTTTGACGGCTAGATAACCGGCTTTCAACAATTCCAAAGCTTTTTCAGCACTGATATCGGAGACTTTCGCAAAAGCAGTTTCATAAATTTTACCCTCTGTGATTTCCATTCCGCTTGCATCCAATTCTTCATAGCCATAGAAAATCGACAAATCACCCAAGTCGTCAATTCCTCCACTCACATAGAAAGCGCCATTGGCGTCTATTTCTCTTCTTCGGATACCCAAGTCAATTGGGTAGGACAATGAATCTTTTTTCATCGGAAGGTTTCTGATCATGACATCCATCAGCCTAGTGGCATTTTCGGGAATGGAGTCATATTCGTCCAAAGAATAATTCACAAATGACTGATCGGCGATTTCTTCCATGGCGTGGAGCATGATCATAAAATTGAGTTTGCGGATATATTGCTTTTCAGGATCGTTGGGATATCCGCCGGATTCGATCAGGATGGTGCTGGTACCCCATTTCTGGAAATTGTCTCCAAAAGCCCTCGGCTCAAAAGCATCGTCGTATTTGCCCACATGGCCCGGTGCGACGGCCTCCATCATCCTGTTCATCCCGACGATCACCTGCATGGCTTTTTTGCGGACATCGTTGATTTCTGTTTCGAAATTGTAGGCAGGCGCCAATATGGATATGGTTGCCGGAGTAGCTACTTCCCCTGCAGTGTAATAGGTCTGTTGGTCGTGAAGGTTAAACCCAAATGCCGGAGAAAATGTATCTCTTGCATTTTTCAAGATTACTGCTTCAGGTGAAGCGAGTTTTGCTGCATCTCTATTGAGGTCAATATCCAAAGCATTTCTCCTCATCCAATTATCCATGCCGTCGGGATTGACGATGGGAATAAAGCGGATGGTCAGCTTTTCCAACAGTTTATTTCTCAACTCATCCAAGCCATCATTTTCCCCTTCAAAAAAGTTGAAGAGGTCAAACAAGGCCATCGTCGCCGTGCTTTCATTGCCGTGCATCTGGGACCAAAGCATGACCTTGGTTTCGCCTGTGCCAATGGTCATCTGATAGATTTCCTTTCCTTCTACAGATTTCCCGATTTCTTCCACTGCGAATTTACCTTTTCTGTCTTTGACCAAATGGATCACATCCGCATGCTTAAACCTGCGTTCTGTGATGCTTTTTTCCTGGTATTTCTCATAGGCAAGGTCCAATTCGGTCACATCAACAGCCGTCGATGCTGTTTCCGATTCCTTTGGCTGACAAGAAATGCTGAAGTATAAAATCAAAGAAAAGGCAATCAGGGAAATGGATTTCTGAAGGATTTGCATGGTATCTTAGTGAATGAAATTAATTGTCTAAGTTATAAACTTAGCCAAAAAAATAAATTTACTTTTGCCACAATTCCAAAATAAACCGAAATGAAGCTTTCTTTCTTTGTCCGCGATTTAGTTCTCAAACATACTTTTACCATCGCCCATCAAAGCCGTGATGTGCAGGATACGATCATCGTCAAGCTGGAAGACGGGGATTTTTATGGTTTGGGAGAGACGACGACCAACCCTTTTTACGGGATGACGGCGGAGAATATCTGCAGCAAACTCGAAGAAAGCAGAAGCATTGTTGAGAATGGCAATTGGTCTTCACCAGAAGAACTTTGGGAGATGGGCAAAGGCGTTTTTAAAGACAATCCATTCGCTCAATGTGCTTTGGACTTGGCCGCTTGGGATATTTTTACCAAGAAAAAAGGAAAGAAACTCTACGAGTATTTGGGTTTGGATCCTCAAAATATTCCCCTGACCAATTTCACCATCGGGATTGATTCCCTTGAAAAAATGGTAGCTAAGATGAAAGAAGTCGATTGGCCGCTGTATAAGATCAAACTTGGAACAGGTAATGACCTTGAAATCATCCGTGAACTGAGGAAGCATACCAATTCAAAATTCAGGATTGACGCCAACTGCGCTTGGACTGCACAGCAGGCGATTGCTTATTCGGAAGAACTCGCCCGACTCGGTGTAGAATTTATGGAGCAGCCTTTGGCAAAAGATGACCTCGAAGGAATGAAGGAAGTTTTCAAATATTCCAAACTGCCTGTGATGGCGGATGAAAGCTGCATCGTCGAATCAGACGTCAAAAAATGCCATGGACTTTTTCACGGGATCAACGTGAAGTTGGTAAAGGCAGGAGGAATCACACCTGCCTTGAGTATGATCCGGGAGGCCAAGTCATTGGGCATGAAAACAATGGTCGGCTGTATGACCGAATCATCGATTGGCATCACGGCCATCGCCCATATTGCACCATTGTTGGATTATGTGGATATGGACGGCGCAATGTTGCTCGCAGAGGACATTGCTAAAGGCGTGGTCATTACTCCCGATAGCGTGACTTTTCCTGCGGGAAATGGAATCGGAGCGGAGTTGGATTAGAAATTTTGGATTCAGAGTGGTTCAGACCTTTCGCCACAAAGTGTTTTATTCCTTTTGATCGATTAATCCGTTGATAAGAGAAATTCTTATCGATTTAAACTGAGTTTAATCGTAAGTCCATTTTAAATTTCAAAATCATTAACTTAAAACATCTGCAGTTTATTCCAATATGGTTGTAAGAGACAATTATTGAAATTATAATCTTTGGATATTTCTATTTTTACCAATGATTTTTCATGATGGGCAAAAACCTGTATTTGGTCTTCCAAGACATTTAATTGGAGAGGTTTAATTACCCCTTCAATTGTTCTTTCTTTATTTTCCTCCCACCAATTCCAGGAACCACTTTTGGAAGATCTGAGAACCAAAAAATCGTAATACCCCCAAAACCCATCTGATAGCACATGAATATCCCCAGTAGAATCCATCTCGACATCTTTGATCCCTCCCATTGCAATTTTTTGTTGATTAGGAAATTCGAGTGGGCCCTTCATCGGAAATTCTCCAATTTTTTCTTTGGAAATGATAGTGTTCCCTTCTTTATCCAACAAATCATAAAACCAATAAGAAATCTCAACAATCGAGTTGTACTCAGAGTAGGCAAAGCCTAGAATATCTTCATCAGATTCAAAGTAGTTGCGTGTCACATTATCAGGCCATTGTCGTATTAAGGTTTTCTGGCCATCTTTATCTATTTTGAACAAATTGGGGATTTCCATTCCCAAAGCTCCAGTACAGAACACAGTACCATTCGTGAAAATCTTTTCAATCACAAACCCATGGTCTGCATTGAGTTTCCAAATCAATTGTCCTTCTGGGTCATATTTGATGAAATTATTTTCAGGAGGATTTCCCGTTTGATCAAAAAAGGAAAAATAAAAATCACCTTCAGGACCAAGCCCAAAAGAACCAACTTTCTTGTTTGTCGGAATATTAATTTCTTTAATCACATTCCCATCCAAGTCCAGGATTATTAGATTGGCATACCTTGCCCCCCCCACTTTAATCGCCTGTCCTGCCAGATATATCAATTGATCTTTGATCTTCAAAAACTCCGCATTACCCGTTCCCCAGGATTTTTTCCATTCCAAGACACCCTTGTTTGAGTATTTTTGCAATTCAAATTCATTGGTATTTTCATCTCCTCCATGTTGTTTGGAAGACATTAAAACTGAACCATCATCCAAAAATTTATATGGTCTTCCTTCGTCTTCATTATAAAATCCAAAAGGGGTTCTCGTAATAGAGCTTTTTAATTTTGATGGTGTATTGGCTTTTTCAATATCTAAATGGACTGTATTAGGACTGATAATTGACTTTGATTTATAGCTACCTAAAATGGGAATTATTGTTGCATCAGGTTTGATTTCCGGAGTAGCAGCAGTAAATATCCCCTCTGAATTAATTGAGCCTAATAGAGGGTCTATTGGATCAAAAGAAATTTGAGAAATAGGAATTTCAAGCTTTTGGGAAAGAGAGAAAGCCCTTATCTGAGTACTTTGACCGGCACAAATAGATTGGCGATCCGCAAAAAGGTAAATATCTTGGTCAAATCCCCCTAAATCAGGACCCATTTCACTTTCGTCACAGGAAATTAAAGCAATAAGAAAAACAATCAATAACCTTTTCATATCCTTTTTTTATGAAATTTCGACAATAAAAAAGCTATTAAATAGAATTAAAATTGATTGTTTTAGGAAAATATCCAAGTTAAGATTTTTATTTTTGCATTTTTTGCAAATTAAATATTGAAAGGATAAAGAAATTTGAACTCTTGAAATTTTGATTTTGGTTATTGATAATTTAATACTTTGGTTATCCGAAATCCAACTGTTAGTATTTCAAATAACCATATAGGTTTTCCTTCATATTCATTCTCTTACAACAAATCCTTAAAAAACCGGTGTCGCCAGTGACTTCACTGACGTCCTCCTCAATTCAACTTAAAACGAAATTGAATGAGGACACTCACTTTGGCTTAGAATCAATACTAAATCTGTTGGTATTTTAAAGAAAGGTTTTAAAAAACCGCTGACAGTTTTTGTAGGCTAATTTTTCCAATTGTGATGGAGGAAGAAGATCCGACAATTCATCCAAAAAGGAAGGATATTTGGAGGCGTCCTCGACCAAAGGGAAATAAAATGGATGGCGCTTTTTGTCAGGGAAATCCTTGGTATAGAAGAAATCTGCACCGAAACAGAGACAATCTTCCCCGCCGATTTCGATTCCGTGAAGGATATGGTCGATGATCGTTTCAGGATTTTTATCATCCAAAAATGCCCTCAGGAAGTTGATGCCGATGATTCCTTTCCTCCTGATTACCTCTTGGGCAAATTCATCCGTAAGGTTCCTCTTATGTTTCCAAATGCTCCGCATATTGGAATGGCTTGCGATGACAGGGATATGAAGTTTGTTGGTATCGATGTGCTTCAGGATTCCTTCCGCCAATAAATCAGAAGTATGCGACAGGTCAATGGCGATGTTCCTGCCTGAGATATAATCCAAAATCTTCTTTCCGTCATCTTTCAGGCCGATGCCTTCGGTGTAATTGCCGCCGCCAAACCTGTTTTCGGTATGGTGGGTAAGGCTGATGTAGACAATTTTAGAAGTCAGCTTGATCAGGTTTTCCAATTGGTCAAAAGCTGCCGCAATCGGTGCTTTTTCATCTGCCAATCCTGCAGCATTTTCAACCGCTGCGATCAGACCGATCTTACTGTCCAAATCCATGCTTTCCAAAAAACCTTTGTCCACCTGAGAAACGTCCTTTGCGTAATCCCTGAGCAGCATCCTGTACTTTTCTGCTTGGCGGGTGGCGGATTCCATGCTTCCCGCAGCGACATCTGTGTAGATGGCACAGACCTGCATTTTGACATTACCTTTTTTCAATAAAGGCAGCGCACAGGCAATGTCGCTGGATTTGTCAGGGGCGGCATTTGGGATTTTGGCCAGGTAAGATAGGATGTCGCAATGGGTATCGATGATGGGAAGATTCATAAATCAGAAGGATTGAGCCTCAAAGTAAGGCATAAAATGAGAGTTTTTTTATACTTTTAAAATTCATTGCAGATGAAAACCTAAGTCAGTCATCTGTTGTTTTTTTCTTTAAACCAATAAAAAAATGTCCATTTCCAAACCTATCAATTTTCAAAAGTGGATCGAAGAAAACCGTCACCTGCTCAAGCCCCCTATCGGAAATCAGGTCATCTATCAGGGCAATGATGATTTTATCGTCATGGTCGTCGGCGGACCCAATTCGAGGAAAGACTTCCACTATGATGCGGGCGAGGAATTTTTTTATCAGATCGAAGGGGATATCACCTTGAAGGTTGTCGATGAAGGCGAGGTAAAAGAGGTGCAGATCAAAGAAGGTGAAATGTTCCTCCTTCCGGCTAGAATGCCCCATTCACCAAGAAGACCTGCGAATACGATCGGGTTGGTTTTTGAGCGGTACCGAAGAGCGGGAGAGAAAGATGGATTTATCTGGCACTGTGAAAACTGCGGCAACAAGCTCTATGAGGAATATGCCGAAATCACCGATATCGTCAACCAACTTCCTCCGATCATGGAGCGGTTTTGGAATAATCCCGAGCAAACCAAGTGCAAAAAATGTGGAACGGTGATGCAGAAGTGAGTGAGAACACGGGGCTTTTTTTTAAGCGTTTATTGACACTACTCCTTCACTTTAGCGTGGTTTATTATGTCGTTTTCTGACCAAATCCATTTCCCGTTGTTATTTTATTTCATGAAAGGCCTCCTTTTGATCTTTATTGGATGGTCATTAAAAACATCTGAAAGATCAATTTATACGATTCCACTTTGGCTTTTTTTATTTTCGGAATCTTACCTTTTGGTTAGACTTCAAATACTTGGAAGTTGGAAACCGATATTTTCAATAATTGGGTTTTTAGCTGAGCTGTTTGTCGCAGTGATATTTATTTACGAGGGATTTAAAAGTAAAAAGCCGGAAAAAGATAGGCTGTTTCTGTTTGCGGTAGCATTACTTATTTTCCTCAGGTTTATTTTTATCGGGTTGTTTTTTCAGGAAATGGAAGCAGGAATGAATTACTTTCTTGTGTCAAACATAATGCTTTCGTTTTGCTGTATTGCTTTTATCGGAATTCCCAATGAGAAAGAGAATTTTGGAATTCAGTCTAAAATATGCGTTATTGTTTTGGTCAATTCAATGATCGGCTTTTTCAACCTAATTGTTTGATTGGGGCATTTTTCCCGACTTTTCTATTCAGGAAATCCATAAATTAGTTTGATGACGAGAAATCAAAAAGTTTCGCCGATCGCAAAATAGAATCCCCTAGAACCGTTTTGTCCAAAAGCCATATCCACGGCTAGATTCAGCCTTCCGGTTTTATTTAACATCACTCTTGCACCAAATCCTCCGGCCGGTTTTGTCGCTTCAAATAAATTAAGCTTGGGAGCGTCAATGTCAAATACCTGAAGTGCATTTCTGGAGGTAGAGGTGATACTTCCAAACAAAACCCCGCCAATCAGCCCATTTCTTGTAACAGGAAACCTATATTCTCCCTCTGCCGATACCCAATTTGGGCCTCTAAACCTTCCTGCAACATATCCTCTACCCATCCGATTCCTCATGTCACTTGCATTGAATGGCAAGTGCATGTAAGGAACTTCGCCCGACAAAATGAAATGTCCGATGCCCCAAAATCCAAGAATGTGCCGTGGCCTATTGGGGGACAAGGTTTTGAACAGACGGGTTTCCAGATACAACTGATCAAAATTCGTACTTGAGGCAAGAAATCTTGAATTGACACGGTAGGAAACCTGCAAAAATTTTCCTGAATAGGTATTGACAGTATGGTCCCTACTATCGAGGACAAAGTTGACACTAGTGCCGGAGGTTTTATATCCTGTGGGGTCGATTCCGTAAACCCATGAATACCCGTAGTGACTTGTAATGACCGGTTCTGGGGCCTCCAAATCAAGCAGGAGATCTTTGATATTGATATGCGCGTCGAGGTGATAACCGATCCCTGCGTATATTTTTTTGCCGATGGATCTTAAGGCCGTATAATGAAACCTGAGCTGATTGAATTCCAAAGGCTGAGATCCTTCAATTCCACTCGTCACAAATTCTCCAATATTCCAGGCATCCTGTACCGGTTGGTTGTTGTCGCTTCCCAAGCCATAGGTGTTCTCCGTAAACTTGGCATATTTGATATCGACGAGCATTTCCCATTTGTTCTCATTGGTCATGATGGTCCCCCGGATATTGGCAATGACCTGGTTTTTGGTGGTGAGAGAAACCGAGCTGGTGATGTTGGAAACATTGGTGGTCTTGGGATCCCCCAAATACATGGCTCCTGTGAATCCTACTCCGTAAAAGAATCCCAATAATGGATTGGACCCAATAGTCGGGACCAAAAAGTACATCAGTTTTCCTTTTTGGGGCATCCCGGATGCTGCATCTTTTGCGGCTTTATTTCTCCTGATGACTTGGATCAGATCGGTGGAGTCCATATAATTCAACACGTTGGGCTGAGTCCGGTTGACTTGGGCTGAAACATAATTGTTGTCAAGGAAACACCCTAAAAGCATTACAGAACCTAACAGAAAAGTTAAACGGGTTTTGAATTTGATTATACGCATTTTCGGTTAGGTTATAGAGTAAAGTTAATGACAAGAATTTGAGAAAAATGAACAGTTCCGTCTAGAATTTTTGATTCAAAACGGGATTTTGTTTAAAATACACTGGTCTATTTAATACTTCTTGATAGCGAAGTTTCTTATACTATGATTATTGAAATTATAAAGCCCTCAAAAATTCAGTTCTCCCTTTTCATTGTCTTTGTATAATATCAGGCTTTTCGGACTTTTTTCCAGATAAAAATTAATGATGTTTTGTTGGCTTTCAAAATTGGAGATCAAAACCTCATTTTTGATTCCAACATTTTTTGGTAGAGGAACATTTGATGCTTCCAAATAGAACCATGCCGCTTCCTCCTCGATCTCATATCCCAAATAGGATAGTTTTGCTGTTTGACCATTGACCTTGATTTCGTTTTTCTCCAAAAGGTAAGCTTTTACCATTTTCTCCAGGTCAGCTTTATTTTTTGGATTCAGGAAATCCACTTTGGTGTTGAATTTTTCTCCTAAAGCAATTTCCAGGTCGTCCCAAAATATCTTTTGGGCAATTTCAAGACTTTGGTTGGTTTGGTTGTAGCGGATTTCGGTCAGACTGATGTAGAAGGGATGAAATAAGACCTTCCATCCCAAAAAGAACATGAATATGTAATTGAATTGCATTTGGGTCACCATATTTTATTTTCTTTGCAAATTAGACAGAAATCAAATAGTCTTGTGCGCCTTTTGGGCACAATAATCAAAAAACGCAAATGGGACAGTTTCAGCTGTATTTTCAGTTAGGCATTCAACATATATTGGATTTAAAAGGATTTGACCATATCCTCTTCGTGGTGGCGCTTTGTGCGATTTACGTGACGAGGGACTGGAAAAAAATCTTGATTTTGGTTACCGCATTCACCATTGGTCACTCGATTACCTTGGCTTTGGCAACGCTGAAGTTGGTAAAAGTCAATTCTGACTGGATCGAATTTCTGATTCCGGTTACCATTGCGGTGACTGCAGTGAGCAATATTTTCAGCCCAAAACCAAGTTCGGGCAGAGGCATTCAGATCAATTATGTCTTTGCGCTTTTCTTTGGCTTGATCCACGGATTGGGTTTTTCCAATTACCTCAGGTCACTTTTGGGCAAGGAAGCATCGATTTTCCAACCATTACTTGCTTTCAACCTTGGTTTGGAAGTAGGGCAGTTGGTTATCGTGACGATCACGGTGGTAGTTGCCGGATTGCTTGTAGGCCTCGTTGGCGTAAACAGAAAGGATTGGGCGCTTGTTATCTCTTCCATCGTATTGGGGATGGCTGTCATGATGATGATTGATACCAAGTTTTGGTAGCCAAAATAAAATTTGCCTTTGGTAAAATATTGAATACATCATTTATAAAAAAAGTATTAATTCGAGTTTGGATTAAAATTATACCGATTTCAGAATTCACCCGCTTTAGAATAATTACCATAATATGAAAAGAATCTTATCAGGAGCAATTATTGCTTTTAGCTTAATGCTCTCCCTGCCGGCTTTGGCACAATGGTCAGAGCAAAACCATGCAGAGCGTTTTGAGCAGCTCGGCCCCATGCTCCGCAGTCCAAATGTGTACCGCACTGCATCAGGTGCACCAGGACACCAATATTGGCAGCAAAAAGCCGATCACGAAATCCAAGTAGAACTGAATGACGAAAACCAATCCATCAAAGGCTGGCAGAAAGTCACTTACTACAACAATTCCCCTGATCCGCTCAAATACCTTTGGATCCAACTCGATCAAAACGAAAGGGCGAAAGATTCCAACACCCCAAAAATTGCTCAAAGCAATATCGATGAAAGAATGAACCTCCGTCAATTGGAAGGCATTCTTTGGCATGACCTGGATTTGGGATATAAAATCCTTTCTGTGAAAGACCTTTCCGGAAAAGATATTCCGATCACCATCGTCAAAACCATGATGCGTGTGGATTTGCCACAGCCGCTGATGCCCGGTCAGAAGACAGAATTTACCATGGATTGGACTTTCAATATCCATGACAGGATGAGCTTCATCGGCGGACGTCCTGGATATGAGTATTTTGAAAAAGACGGAAACTACCTCTATACCATGGCTGAATGGTTTCCAAGAATGGCTGTTTACTCAGATTTCCAAGGATGGCAACACAAGCAATTCGTCGGAAGAGGGGAATTTGCTTTGACATTCGGAGATTACAAAGTGAAGATCACCGTTCCTGCTGACCACATGGTCGGTTCTACAGGGGTTTTGCAAAATGCGGACAATGTACTCAGCGCAACAGAACTCGACCGTTGGAAGGCTGCACAGAAGACTTTTGACAAGCCTGTGGTAATCCGTACCCAAGCAGAAGCCGAAAAATTAGAAAAAACCAAAGCCAAGGACAAAAAGACCTGGGAATTCCATGCTGAAAACGTAAGGGATTTTGCCTGGACTTCTTCCCGCAAATTCATTTGGGATGCTATGGCGGTGAAGCAAGGTGGCAATGAGGTAATGGCCATGTCTTACTATGCCAAAGAAGCCAATCCGCTGTGGGGACAGTATTCTACCAAAGTGGTTGCCCATACTTTGAAGTCTTATTCTTCTAGAACTTTTGATTATCCATACCCTGTGGCAATCTCTGTGGAGGCTACCAACGGCATGGAATACCCAATGATCTGTTTCAATTATGGACGTCCCGATGCGGACGGTACCTATTCCGATGCAGTCAAATACGGCATGATCTCCGTGATCATCCACGAAGTGGGACACAATTACTTCCCGATGATCGTCAACTCAGACGAAAGACAGTGGTCTTGGATGGATGAGGGTTTGAATACTTTCATGCAGTTCCTAGCCGAGCAGGAGTGGGACAGAGACTATCCATCAAGGAGAGGTCCTGCCCATAAAATCGCCCCTTACATGGCGAGTGAAAAAAGCACCCTCGAGCCGATCATGACCAACTCAGAAAACATCATCCAATTTGGACCAAATGCGTACGCAAAACCTGCAACGGCATTGAACATCCTGAGAGAAACCATTATGGGCCGCGAGCTTTTTGACTTTGCGTATCAGGAATATGCGACACGTTGGATGTTCAAGCATCCAACTCCCGAAGATTTCTTCAGGACAATGGAAGATGCTTCAGGAGTGGATTTGGATTGGTTTTGGAGAGGTTGGTTCTATGGTACTGAGCCGGTTGACATCTCTTTGGAAACAGTAAGCTGGTACAAACTCGACAACAGAACTCCGGCAGAGAAAAAAGCAGACCAAAAGAAGGAATTTGACAAAGAGGAAACTTATGTCAGCAAAGAGTACAACCGAAAGGACATTCCGCAAACTGTGGTGGAAGCCGATCCAAGTACCAAGGACTTTTACAATAGCTACAATCCGTTTTCTGTGACTCCTGAGGATGAAAAAGCCTACAGGGATTTTATGGCAAGCCTCAATCCAAAGGAAAAAGAATTGGTCAACTCAGGTATGAATTTCTACGAAATGAAATTCAAGAATGTGGGTGGATTGGTGATGCCTTTGATCATTCAATTCAACTATGCAGACGGAACTTCTGAGGTCGAAAGAATCCCTGCCGAAATCTGGAGATTGAATGAATCTGAGGTAAGCAAGGTATTTGCCAAGAAAAAAGAAGTAAAAAGCATTGTCCTCGATCCGTACCGCGAGACTGCTGACATCGACGAATCCAACAATGCCTGGCCAAGACAGCATGCGCCAAGCAGGTTTGAGATGTTCAAAGGAGGAGGAAGAGTGAGAGGCGCTTCTGCCGGAGATAATCCAATGAAGAAAGCGGCTTCTAAGAAGTAAGCAGTCTCAGTATGCAGTAATCAGTTTTTGATAGCGTCATCCTGAAGGAGGTACGACTGAAGGATCCCTTTTATTTTAGGAGAGACTCTTCGTTACACTCAGAGTGACGGCGCAGAAAAATTCGTCATTGGGAAGGAGATAAGACCGAAGGATCTCTTTAGGAAATGTATGCTTGACAAAAGAAGAAAAAGAAAGGGAAGCAGGTATTCAATCTGCTTCCTTTTTTTTCTTCCATTGACCGGATATCAATTTATTAACGGATTTCTGAATTTCCTTCTTTAGAGAAATTTTATAATGGAACTACTGTGGGGAGGAAGAAATTTTTCCGGGCCGGCGCGGGCTGTGTGGGTGGGAGGATTAAAATTTCTTGAACTTTTTGGTTACTTTTTGTTTCAAGACAAAAAGTGACTAAAGGTAAAACCTTAAAAAAATTTTGATTTTATCGGCTGAAATAACAATTGTTTAGAAATAGTGGCTGTAATTGAGAAACATAATCCTTTATTCAAGGATATAATTCCATTCAAACATTATCCCTGCCTGAAAATTCAATGTGCAGTATTTATTCCATGCTCCATATAATCAAGAAAAGCCAAAATCAATGACCCGATAATCATCAATAAATAAAACCTTGTCCACCAAGTAACCCTAGAGGAATTGTAGTATTTATTCCAATATTGTGTGAAAACCCATCCAATAAGGCCAGAGGATATCAGTTGGAAAAATGTATTTACTATTGAAAGGCTAAATGTGGAATCAGATAAAAAATACTGTACCAAAAAAGATACTGGGGTTAAAATTAAAATCCACTAGTACTTTTTTATTTTAGACATCTTTTGTTGGAATGAACTTTAAGTAAAGTTCTAAAGATCTTTTAAAAATCAAGTTTTTTAAGACAAAATCTTTTTACCATAGAATAGTAATAGCCAAATCATTTCCTGATCCATCATGAGATAAGTCTATCCACTCTTTATCTAAATCCATTGGCATTTTCCAACCAAAAGCCTGTTATTTGGTTCTCTTTAAAATTATAAAGAATTCGAAACAGAAATGAGTAAAAATAAAGCAAAAATCGGTGTGCTATTGGTCAACCTCGGAACTCCCGACAGTACAGCCACCGGCGATGTCAGGAAATATTTAAGGGAATTTTTGATGGATGGAAGGGTTATCGATTTTCCATTTATCCCAAGATGGGCATTGGTCAACCTCATCATCGCACCATTCCGTGCTCCAAAATCCGCGCATGAATACCGAAAACTTTTTACCGAAAGGGGTTCACCGCTGATGTACCATACCGTAGACCTGACCGAGAAACTTATCAAAGTCTTGGACCCTGAAAAATACCATGTGGAATTTGCCATGCGCTATCAGACGCCAAGTATCGAACAAGGCCTGGAAAAGCTGAACAAAGCCAATGTCAAAAAAATCATCGTACTTCCGCTTTTCCCGCAATACGCTTCCGCTACCAACGGTTCTGTGGTAGACAAGGTCATGGAAATAGCACGTACCTGGCAGATCATCCCGAATATCACTTTTATCAACAACTTCGTCGATCACCCGCTTTTTGTGCAGGCATGGACCGAATTGGGAAAAGAAATGATGGAAAAGGAAGAATACGATACTTACCTTTTTTCTTACCATGGACTTCCGGAGCGACAGATCCGAAAAGGTTCTGTGGATGGATACTGCCAACTCAGTGACAAATGCTGTGGCAACTATACCAAGAAAAACCAGTTCTGCTACCGCGGTCAGTGCTTCCATACCACAAGATTGATCGCTGCCAAATTGGGTTTGCCGGAAAATAAAGTTGTGACCTGCTTCCAGTCCCGACTCGGGAAAGACCCTTGGATCAAACCCTATACCGAAGACCTGATCAAGGAATTATCCGCAAAAGGAGTAAAAAAAGTACTCGTTTTCTCCCCTGCTTTTGTGGCGGATTGCTTGGAAACTACCGTGGAGGTAGGCGAAGAATACAAGGAGCAATTTGAAGAACTTGGCGGTGAAAAATGGGATTTGGTTCCAAGCTTAAACTCAAGAGATACTTGGGTGGCCTGTGTCAAGGATTTGGTGGAGGAGAATTCATAGGGTAGAATTGGAAGATTGGAAGATTTGAAAATTGAAAAATTACCTTGTATTCATTCTCGCTTCTCGTCTCTATTTTTTTTAAAAAAATGGAACCTCCTATAAATATCAAACCCAGTTGACTCCCTATCCCCAACCTTTCTACAAAAAACCTTGGTTCCTGATTTTGGGGATTTTGTTGGTTTCTTTCAACTTGCGACCTTCCATTACTGCCGTCGGACCATTGATACCCATGATCCGGGAGGACTTGGGCCTTTCCAATGGTTGGGCAGGATTTCTCACCACCTTGCCACTGTTGACCTTTGCTACGTTTTCTCTTTTTTCGGCAGCCATAGGAAAGCAACTCGGCAACTCAAAAGCCATCCTTTATGCCTTGGCTCTAATCCTTATCGGGACAGTCATTAGGGTTCAGGGAGGTCCGGAATGGCTTTTTATAGGCACAGGCCTGACCGGAATCGGGATTGTCATCTGCAATGTGTTGTTGATTCCTTTGATCAAGCACCTTTTGCCCACCCAGATCGGGCTGATTACTGCGTCCTATACAACAGGCATGAGTTTATTTGCAGCCGTGGCATCCGGCATTTCTGCCCCCATGGCCATTGACTTGGGTTGGGGATGGAGAGGATCGCTGTTGACTTGGGCGGGATTGTTGGTATTGGGGATTTTGATTTGGTGGCCTCAGGTCAAGCTTCATCCCAAAAACAAAAAGACTGTAGATACCCATGCAAAGGTAAATGTCTGGAAATCGAGCTTGGCATGGAATATCTGCCTATTTATGGGCGTGCAGTCTTTGCTGTATTTTACCATCATTGCCTGGCTTCCTGATATGTTGGTTTCTAGGGGATTTTCAGCAGTTGAGGCAGGATTGATCCTTTCCATCATGCAGATGATCGGATTGATCGGTTCATTTTTGGCGCCGATGATTGCGGTCCGATTCAAGGACCAAGTCGGTATCGTCGTGGTGATAGGTTGCATGTACCTGATCGGCTTTTCCTCTCTTTTCAGCCAAAACCATTGGGTGAATTATGCCGGACTTGCCTTGGCGGGATTGGGATTGGGTTCAAGTGTTTCCCTTGCCTATACCTTGATCGGATTGCGAACCCACCATCAAAAAACTACTGCCTCACTATCCGGAATGGTCCAATCCACCGGTTATTACCTTGCAGCATTAGGACCGCTGCTTTTTGGGATTACCTTTGATATTTTTCACGATTGGGATTTTCTCATCTACCTGATGCTCACCTGCTCTGTATTGTTTATCTATTTTGGAGCAAAATCCGGAGTCGCCAAAGTCATCTGATTTCCAAAACGCAAGTTGTCAAAATCCCTTTTCTTAAAAATTAGATGGCTTGAAGTTCACTTAAGCCAGCTGTTGACCGTCGTCAGTGGACAGTGGACGAATTCAAAGAATAATCTTTGGTTTCGAACGTTTCCAACTTGTGAAGCTGTTACCTTTGTAAAAAAATAAACTGCGATGCAAGAGTATTTTACTTCGTTGGGGATCCCGCCTGAAGTATTCAATTACGTGATTATGCCAATCCTGATTTTTTGTGCCAGGGTGATGGATGTGTCTATCAACACGCTCAGGATCATGTTTGTCATGAACGGCAAAAAGAAAATCGCTCCAATTTTGGGTTTTTTCGAGTCCCTGATCTGGCTTTTGGCAATCGGGCAGATATTTCAGAATATCGACAACCCCATGTCCTATGTGGCTTACGCAGGAGGATTTGCGATGGGAACATTTGTCGGTATGACGATTGAGGAGAAACTCGCTTTGGGAAGAGTCTTGGTCCGAGTGATCACTCCCGAACCGATGCCCACTCTCATAGAATACATGAAAGAGCATAATTTTAGGTTTACCTCTGTAGGTGCCGAAGGACGCTATGGAAAAGTAAACCTACTTTTTACCGTTATGAAGAGGGATGACCTCACCGGTTTTATCGGAAAAGTAAAGTCAATCAATGACAAAGCATTCTACACCATCGAAAGCGTCAAAAGAATCAGTGAAGATGACCTCAATGTGATGGACGACAAACCGAGATTTACGACGAAGGTGTGGAGTAGGGTGAGGAAATAATTTGGTTATTGGTTAAAAGTAATTGGTAAATGAAAAAGGCAGGTCATTTTTTCTGACCCGCCTTTTACTTTTTACCTCTTACCTATCGCCATAAAATGGTTAAGGTTTCGCCTGCGGAATAAAGCTCATCAGTTCTTTGGCGGCGCCGTCGAGTAAGGTAAGTTTGTTTTTGTTGACTTTGAAGTTGGCAACTTGGGATAGGGCGGAGGTGAAATTTTTTTCTCCATCTCCCGGACAGGCTTTTCTGGTCATGGCACCCGGGTCCAATTTCAGGGATGTTCCTTCAAGGTTGAAGTTGCCGTTGAAATTATTGCATCCCGCAAAACCTGCCAGTTTTCCACCTTCCTGAAAATTGAGAAAAGGGAGACCTCCTGCGAACTTTGCAGGATCCAAAGCTTTTCCCAACATGGAGTTCAGCACCCAATTGTTTCCGGTCAAAAGACTCAGCGGGTTCAAATTTCCAACCGAGCTACAGGAAGATAAACCCAGGAAAATCGTCAAAATAAAGATACCTGATAATTTTTTCATAAGATTACATGTAAAGAGTTGACCTAATTTAGTGAGGGAATTCCAAAAAAATCAAATTTCAATCCTTTATTTTAACCCCATGAAAAGTACGCCATTTCAATTTGAAAATGATCTGCCATGGCAAGAAGCCGATCAGGGAATCCAAAGGAAAATGTATGGTCATGATGAGCAGGTCATGATGGTCAAAGTCAAATTTGAGGCGGGCGCGATCGGTAACCTACACAGCCATCATCATAGTCAGGTGACGTATGTGGAAAGCGGTATTTTTGATATGACCATTGGTGTGGAAACAAAAAGGATCAAAACAGGGGATGGGTACTATGTCAAGCCACATGTGATGCATGGAGTGGTGTGCATCGAGCCTGGGGTGTTGATCGATGTGTTCAGTCCCATGCGCGAGGATTTTTTGAAGACTGAAGAATAACGGCCGTTATCCCAAGTCAGGTCAGTATTCCAATATCCAAATAATATTTTGTACAAAACATTAAAATTAAATTAAGATTTCTCCATATTGGCTGATGAAATGGTAATCAAACTCCTGATTCTTTAAAATAACAGCAAAACATTTTTGCATTTCGGGAAATTGTCCTTAAGATTGCCGCATCAAAAAAAAGCATTTTATGTTTTTCACAGCAAATGACCTCAATAATTGGAATCTCTCCCTTGCCGGAGAAAGCTGTGTTTTGGGTGGATCTACTTCCATGTTTTTTATAACCACCACCATTACGGGGTAATCCCGTTTTCAAATCCATATAGACCCCTTATCTTTAGGTCCATTTTGGACCTCAACAGCATATTATATTCACCAAAATCAAAAAATTCATTTTTATGAAAATCTTAAAATTCGGAGGATCGTCAGTAGCCAATCAGGAAAATATCCGGAAGGTGTTTCAGATCATTAAGAAACAGGCCAAGAAGGATGAAATCGCAGTTGTTTTTTCTGCATTGGGAGGCGTCACGGAAGTTTTGCTCCGAAGTGCGGTCAAGGCCCGCGAAGGTGACAAATCCTACACCGATGAGATCAAGGTTTTGGAAGACAGGCATTACGATTTGGTCAGACAACTGATACCGATTCAGCAGCAATCCACCGTCCTGACTTATGTAAAAGTCCGCTTCAATGAATTGGAGGACCTTTTCCATGGTATTTACCTGATCAAAGAATGTTCTCCCAAGACTTTGGATTATGTGGGAAGTTTTGGCGAAAGGTTGTCTGCATTCGTTTTGGCGGAAGCCTTGAAAGTCGAAGGTTTGGATACCCACTACCTCGATGCGCGGGAAGTCATCCGTACCAATAACCGCTTTGGCAATGCCAAGGTAGATTTTCCAGTCACCAATGACCTGATCCAGGATTATTTCCACTCCCATCCCGGGATGAAAATCATCACTGGCTTTGTAGCCTCCACCGAAAAAGGCGAAACCACCACCCTAGGTAGAAGCGGCTCGGACTATACTGCTGCAATTTTTGCGTCAGCCCTTACTGCAGATACTTTGGAGATTTGGACAGACGTGTCCGGCGTGATGACTTCGGATCCAAGACTCGTGTATTCAGCTTTTACCATTCCTCAGTTGACATACAACGAGGCCATGGAGCTTTCCCACTTTGGGGCAAAAGTAATTTTCCCTGCCACCATGCAGCCTGCGATGCGCAAGGGAATTCCGATTTACATCAAAAACACCTTTGAACCCGAGCACCCCGGAACCCTGATCAACAGTGACGCGCCAACCGGAAAACTGATCAAAGGGATTTCTTCTTTGGCAGGAATATCACTTCTGAATATTCAGGGGGCAGGATTGATTGAGGTGGTCGGAGTGAGCCGTAGGGTTTTTGGGGCTTTGGCAGATGCCGGTGTCAATGTCATCCTCATCAGTCAGGCTTCTTCAGAGCACAGCATCTGTGTGGCCATCCGTACCAATGAAGTCCATCTTGCCAAAGAAGTGATAGAAAAGGAATTTATCAATGAAATCCGTAACGCAGAAATGGATCCTGTGATTGTGGTGTCGGAGATGGCAGTAGTCGCAGCGGTGGGAGAAAATATGAAACACAATCCCGGTGCGAGTGGCAGGATGTTTATGGCTTTGGGCAGAAACAATGTCAACGTATATGCCATTGCGCAGGGAAGCTCAGAATTGAATATCTCTGCTGTCGTCTCCCAAGCTGACCTTCAAAAAGCCCTCAACGCACTCCATGAGGCATTTTTCCTTTCCGAAAACAAAGTCCTACACGTCTTTTTGGTAGGGGTCGGATTGATCGGAAAGGCTTTGATCAAAATGATTTCCCTGCAAAGAAAGAAGCTTCAAAAGGAAAACGATTTGGATGTGCAGATCCACGGCATTGCCAATTCAAGATTTATGGCTTTCCATGAAGATGGTTTTGACCTTGCCAATTGCCCGGCACCTGAAGATGCCAAAGGTGCACAGCCGATGGATTTACAAAAGTTTATCACACAGATGGAGGACATGAATTTCTCCAACACGGTTTTTGTGGATTGCACAGCAAGTCAGGCGGTGGCAGATACCTACGAGCAGGTTTTGGAAGCCAAAGTGGCAATTGTCACTCCAAACAAAAAAGCCAACTCAGGGTCTTTGGAGAATTACAAATCCCTGAAAAAACTCGCCTACAAGCGGGGAGTGAAGTTTCTCTATGAAACCAACGTGGCTGCAGGCCTTCCGGTCATCAACACCCTTCAGGACCTCATGCTGAGCGGAGACAAGGTGTTGCGGATTGAGGCAGTGTTGAGCGGATCGATGAATTATATTTTCAGCGAATTGGAAAAAGGAGCTCCTTTTTCCGAAGTAGTCAAAATTGCCAAGGAAAAAGGCTACACCGAACCGGATCCAAGGGATGATTTAAGCGGCATGGATGTGGGGCGTAAAATCCTGATTTTGGGAAGGGAAGCGGAGCAGGACTTACACTTTGAAGATATTACTATTCAAAGTATGGTACCGGAAGATTGCAGGGAAACAGCCTCAATAAACGAGTTTTTTGTCAAACTTCAGGCGCACGATGGTGAGTTTGCCCAAATGCTGGAAACAGCCAAATCCAAAGGTGAGAAGCTCAGGTTTATGGCCACTTTGGAAAACGGCAAAGCAAAAGTGGGTTTGAATTCTCTTGACAGCACGCATCCTTTCTATACTTTGAAAGGATCTGACAATATGATCTTGTTTACCACCGAGCGCTACCATGACTTCCCGATGATCATCAGAGGTCCGGGTGCAGGAGCAGATGTGACCGCCGCCGGAGTATTTGCAGATGTGATACGATTGGGTAATTTCTCCAGATAATGGGACAATTCGTTACAGCTTTCGCCCCGGCAACTGTCGCCAATGTGTCCTGCGGATTTGATATCCTTGGATTTGCCATCGATAGATTGGGCGACAAGGTGACGGTGTCCTTCAATCAGGATGGGATATTGAGGGTGACAGGTATCGAAGGGGATGGGGGAAAGCTTCCCTTGCAACCGGAGAAGAATACCTGTTCTGTAGCCATTCAGGCCATGCTCAACAAATTAAGTTCTAAGCAAGGCATTGATATTTTCCTTGAAAAAGGATTGCCGCTCGGTTCAGGAATGGGTTCCTCGGCTGCAAGTGCCGCTGCGGCATTGGAAGCTGCGAATGTGCTTTTGGGCAATCCATTTACCAAAGAAGAGTTGGTTCCTTTTGCAATGGAATCAGAGCGGATCGCATGCGGTTCAGCCCATGCGGACAATGTCGCACCCTCTATTCTGGGAGGCTTTGTGCTGATTAGGGATTATGACCCATTGGATATTGTCAAACTTCCTGTTCCTGAAGGTATCTTTTGTACTTTGGTCCATCCCCATATTGAATTGAAAACATCCGATTCTAGAAGTGTGCTGCGCAAGCAGATTTCCCTCAAAGAGTCCGTGATGCAATCAGGAAATATTGCCGGGTTTATAGCGGCATTGTATAAGTCAGACTTGGCTTTGCTTAGCAGGTCATTGAAAGATGTCATCGCAGAGCCTTCCCGCGCATTGCTGATTCCGGGATTTTATGAATTGCGGGACGCAATTAAGTCCATCGGGTCTTTGGGTTCGGGAATATCAGGTTCAGGACCGACCATATTTGTCCTTTCTCCAAATGGGGACATCGCACATGAAGCAGGTGAAAAAGCCAAAGAAGTATTCCAAAAAATCGGCCTTGGCGTAGATGTGTATGTGTCGGAAGTGAATAAACGGGGAGCATTCATAGTATCTAGATAAAAGTATCAAATATCAAGAAGCGAATTGCGAGAAACGAGATGCGAGAGAAAAGGCAGTTGGCAGTCTCAGTAAGCAGTTAACAAAAAACCAAAAACAAAAGAAACCTCTTAATACTTCGCATTCCATTAAGTTGAAGGGTCTAAAACAACTACAACAATTACAACTAATACAACAATTAAAACCCGACAACTTAACAGCCCGACAACGCGAAGCAGACAACAATTCCAACCACTACAACCCATCCAACCCCCATGCCCTTCTACAGCACCAACAACCCCCACCATATAGTCAGCCTCAAAGATGCCGTGGTAAAAGGACTTGCTCCGGATCAGGGATTGTATATGCCTACGGAAATTCCGGTTTTGCCAAAGGAGTTTTTTGAGAAGTTGCCGAATATGTCTTTCCGGGAAATCGGGTATGAAGTGATCGGGGCGCTTTTCAGTGGTGATTTGACCAAAGATCAGATCAAAGAATTGGTGGACCATACCTTGGCTTTTGATGCGCCATTGGTAAAAGTGGAGGAGGATGTCTATGCCTTGGAACTGTTTCACGGCCCGACATTGGCATTCAAGGATTTTGGGGCGAGGTTTTGCTCCAAGTTGATGGGGATCCTGATGGAAGGAGAAGAAAGGAAAATCCGGGTTTTGGTGGCGACATCCGGTGATACAGGGAGTGCTGTTGCCAATGGATTTTTTAAAGTAAAAGGCGTGGAGGTCATTGTCCTGTATCCAAAAGGGAAAGTGAGCAAATTGCAGGAAATGCAGTTTACCACCTTGGGAGAAAACGTGACCGCCCTTGAAGTCGATGGTGTATTTGATGACTGTCAGACTTTGGTGAAGCAGGCCTTTTCCGATGCCGAACTCAACCAAAAAATGTTGTTGACTTCCGCCAATTCCATCAATGTGGCTAGGTGGATTCCACAGTGTCTGTATTATTTCTATGCCTATTCCCGACTTCCAAAGAACAATAAAAAATTAGCGATCTCCGTTCCAAGTGGGAATTTTGGAAATCTCGGAGCAGGGATTTTGGCAGAGAGAATGGGTTTGCCGATAGACACTTTTATTGCTTCTACCAATGTGAACCGGGTTGTACCGGATTTTTTGGAGGGAAACCCATTTCAATCCAAGCCTTCAGTGGCCACCATCAGCAACAGCATGGATGTCGGCAATCCGAGCAACTTTTCAAGGCTTTTGGCATTGTATGGCAATGATGAAAAACTTTTCCGCAGTAAAGTAAAAGGCTTTTATTTTGACAATCAGGATACCCAGAGAGCCATGGTCCAAATCAAGGAAGAAACGGGATATATCATGGATCCACATGGTGCTGTGGGCTATTTGGGATTGAGGAATTACATGAAAATGAATCCCGGTGAATATGTCGGTATTTTCCTGGAAACCGCCCATCCCGCCAAATTCAAATCCGTGGTAGACGAAACTTTGGGCATTGATTTACCTATCCCAGAAAGATTGATGGCCTTTATGAAAGGTAAAAAGCAAGTTTTGGAGATGGGGAATAGCTTTGGGGAGTTTAAGAGTTTTTTAACCACAGATTTCATAGATGGGCACAGATAATAAAAGTCTTGATCCAATTTGAGTTTCTTCACTCACTCTACCAGTCAATAAGCGAAAAGATCCCAAGGGGATCAAAATATTTATTTACCCCGAGTGAGGGACGAAACTCGGGGATAAAAGATCGCCATTCAGGCTCGCGTTTTTGGCCGAGAAAATGCCTAGAGAAAATTAAGGTTTCCGCCAAAAACAGGGAAGTTCTAAATCCTTTGCACCCAATTGAGAAACCTTTTTTTAAAAAATTGTCCTACAAAAAAACAACCCAAACTTTTCCCCCACTCTTGTCCCGATCAGGAATTCCTTTCCACCGTCTTGAAGCTTGTATTTTTTCTTGAGTTCGTCGGCAGATAAAGCGTAATTTCTGGTAATGACATTGACTTTTCCCGCAGGGAACAGTTGCTTCAGCTCTTTTTTGGGATTGCTGATTTCTTGGATTACTTCGAATATCCTTCCGGGAATTCTCTGAGCCAAATCCTCACAGGCATACAGATGGGAATTGGGATGGAGCTTTTTCAGTCCAAACCTTTTCCCGAAACTCTTGAATGCCCCGGCTTTCAAAACCGAAGCATAGGGCTCGATCAGGAATTTACCCACCTCCCCGAATATGCTCTCGCTTGATTCCTCCTCTTCGTAAGTAAAAGAAAATCCCTTTGGACCATCCGATTGCAAGTCGAACGCTTGGATAATTCTTTCCCCGGCTTCTTTTCCTTTTTCCCAAAGGAGCAAAACTTCCTTCACTTCATTTTTGACGGAAATAATCCATACTTTCTGGATCTCCGGAATTTCATGCAACGCCTGCTTGATGTCCAACATCGGGGACGCTTTGATCAGAATGGCATTGGACTTCGATTGGAGGAGGCTCCAATTGCTGACAATATCCGGTTCGCAATCAGCCAACTTGTACAGCTTCTGATTGTGTTCGCCCCTTCTTGCAGGATCCACATAAGTCAGGTCAAAGATTTCATCTGATTTGGAAAAGTATGCCAAAGAATCACCTTCTACAATTTCAAATTTTCCGGGTTTGAGCAGGGCAAAATTGTGACGGGCGATGGCTGCCAATTCTCCGTTCCTTTCACAGTAAATGGCTTTTTGGAAATTTTCCGAAAGGAAAAAAGTATCCACACCAAATCCTCCTGTTAGGTCAATCATGGTTTTCCCATTGACCAAAGCTGATTTAAATCTGGCAGTTTCTTCCGAAGAAGCTTGCTCCAATGAAATGCTAACAGGAAAGAGAATTTCTTCATTGGCAGTCCATGAAGGGAGTTTGTGTTTGGCTTTTTGGCGGGACTGTATCTGCTGCACAGCTGCTTTGAGGTCAAAATCGGTTTTTCCTGAATAGGCAAAAAGCAATTGTGCAGGATCCTCCGATTGGTGGTCCTGCACAAATTGTTTCAATTCATCTGTATATTTCTCAATGGCCATGACCTGACAAAAATGTGGATTATAACCGGGCTTCAAAAGAAGTGGACAATTATTCCTATCCGCTGAAATGGAAAAAATCGAAAATCACGGGTTATGGTCAAATGTTGAAAATAACATTAATCAACATCCGTCATAGGTCATCGGTCTTTTCCCCCAATCACGCCATGCTGTGTTCCATAAGGTATTCTGCAATTTGCACCGCATTGGTAGCGGCTCCTTTTCTCAGGTTATCCGCCACGATCCACATGTTCAAAGTATTCGGTTGGGATTCATCTCTTCTCAGCCTGCCTACAAATACCTCATCCCTTTTGTGTGCCGTCAGTGGCATTGGGTAGATGTTGTTGGCAGGATCGTCCTGTAAGATAACGCCAGGTGTATTGGAAAGGATTGCCCTCACCTCATTCAAATTAAAGTCCTTATGGAATTCCACGTTTACCGCTTCTGAATGTCCGCCCATGGTAGGAACCCTGACCGTGGTAGCAGTCACTTGGATACTGTTGTCGTTGAAGATTTTCTTGGTCTCATTGATCATCTTCATCTCCTCTTTGGTATACCCATTTGGTTGGAAAACATCGATATGAGGCAATACATTCAGGTCAATTTTATGGGGATAGACCATTTGTGCAGGAACACCCGCACGCTCAGCCATCATTTGGTCCACAGCTGCCTTGCCCGTTCCGGTCACAGATTGGTAAGTGGATACCACGATTCTTTTGATGCCATATTTCAGCCTCAATGGATTCAAAGCCAATACCATCTGGATCGTAGAACAGTTTGGATTGGCAATGATGCGGTCGTCAATTCTCAGGTCTTTGGCGTTGATTTCAGGAACCACTAGTTTTTTGCTCGGGTCCATTCTCCAAGCGGAAGAATTGTCAATCACGATCGTCCCTACTTCGGCGAATTGAGGCGCCCATTCTAGGGAAGTACTTCCACCGGCGGAAAAGATTGCAACGTCCGGCTTCTCAGAAACAGCCTGTTTCAATCCAATTACCGTGTATTCCTTACCCTTGAAAGTCATCTTTTTACCTGCAGACCTTTCGCTTGCGACAAGGAGTAATTCATCAAATGGGAATTGGTGCTCTTCCAGCACCTCGAGGATTTCTGAGCCTACCAATCCGGTAGCTCCTACAACGGCTAGTTTCATTTTGTTTTTGGATTGTTTTTTTAAAATTGAACCGCAAAGGTAAGTCAAGAATTCTCAATAATGATAGCAAGTCGATAGATAATTGCTTTATTTTCAATAATTCAGCTGATTTTTTGTCGGTTTGAAATTTATACAACTTAAACGTTTAAAATCGGATTGGCTAAAACCTGTTCTTTATTTTTAGTCATATGGAATCCCGGTTATTTGTCAAAGTCTTATTTATAACCTTTCTCTTTCAGGGAATGTTCGGATCGGAAAAGGGATTTTCCCAGATCCAGGATTTCGAAGCAAACTTCCAAATTGTCAACCACCCTGCGGAATTTCTGGAAAATTGGTCCGCCAATGAGGTGAGAAGTACTGCAGCAAGGGTTTTTCAGGCATCAGGGGAAGGGCTGCTTGGCTCCAAGGCCTTGGCAGTGCAACCCATCAGTTCCTTTAATGGAATCATTTATTTGAAAACAGAAACACAGGGCAAGTTCGAACCGAAAATCGCCTTCTTCGCAAAATCAAATCAAAACGGAACCGGTACGAGGCCGGCAATAGTTGAAATTTCATTCGCCAAAACGTTGTCAGATACTTTTCAAAATCTGACAGCTGTAGGAAGCAGCCAGACTTTCTCCAATCAGAACAATGAGTACCAACTATTTGAAATTCCTATCCCGAAGGAATTTCATGATTTGGCCGAGCTTGTGGTCAAGATTGAAGTTAAATATGGGCAGGGAACAGGTTCAGCGGCACGGTTCTTTATGGATGACTTCGGGATTTTTGATGGGGAGGAAATGATCGATCCTGTCCGTATCACAAAAGCAAAGCTATTGACACCCTATTCGGTGGAGGTGATCTTGGACAGGGAAATAACGGCGGTGACCAAGGAACAGGTTTCGATCACCAATTTTCCGGTGGAGGAAGTTTTGTTTTACACAGATTCCTCTTTTATGGTTTATTCCAATTCGGTGATCGATAGCGAAAACGTCGCGGTCATTTTAGAAAATATCCAGGAAAAAAACGGACGGATTACCGGGGTGATTGAATTTGAACTCGACAATTCCCACATCAAAATTGGAGATCTTCAGGTGGAAAAGTCAGACCAAATGAAGGTCAGTTTCAGCCAATTTTACCTTCCTGCTTCCGTCAGCCAAACCTCCCATTTTCTGATTAATGGCAAAAATCCGCTCAATGTCGAGTTGTTGCCAAACGGATTCGAAGTCGTTCTGAAGCTTTCCGAAGAACTGCCCTTAGACAGAAATTTTCAATTCTCGGTTTCCAATATTCAGAACCAAACAGGAAAAGCCAATCCTGAACCTGGCCAAATGAATCTCCTTTACACGGATTTTGTGGAAGAAATTGTTTTGATCGATGACCAGACCATCCACCTTGAACATCGGGTTTCCTTAGACCAGAAGACCCTGAGTTTTGAACTCGAAGAAAAGCCTGAATTTGTTTTTGAGACCAGTTTTCCCAAATCCGAGGTAATCGAATTGAAAAGCAATCTACCTTTTGAGGAAAGTCTTACCTACAGGTTGAACCTTCCCACAAGGACAACGGAAAGAGGATATCCCATTTCCGGTTCTTCCAGGGATTTTGTGTGGGACATCACGCCGCCCGCTTTGGTCAATATCATCCCCCTGTCCACCAATAAGGTTTTGGCAATTTTTTCCGAACCCTTGGACATGGTGTTTGCCTCGGTTTTTTCCAATTATTCCGTCTTGGATCAAAATCCCCGTTCTGTGGTTTTACAACAAAATGGCACACAGGCTTTATTGGAATGGGATTTTGATTTTGAATCAGGAAAAGAATATGTCCTCCAAGTGGAGAATTTGGCAGATTTAAATGGGAACTTTTTAAGCAGCCAATCCTTTCCTTTTCTTTTTGAATCCCCACCCCAACTCAACTTCAAGGACATTGTAGTCAATGAAACCATGCCTGCACCGCGCTCAGGGAATACACTCCCAAATGTGGAATATGTCGAAATTTTCAATCCCGGCGACCGATCTATCTACTTGGGAGGATTTCAGTTGGCCAATTCCAAGCGGAAAACCACGCTTCCCTCTTACCTTTTGGAACCGGGAAAATACCTCATTCTGACCCCTAGGACCTCTGCTTCTCTTTTTGCGAATTTTGGATCGGTACTTGGATTAGCCAATTGGCCCACATTGCTCAATTCCGGAGATCAGGTGAAAATCCTTGATCCTGAAAACCGTGTCATCGACAGCTTGGCATATACCACAGCTACATTCGGGGGAAGTACTTTCGCACAGGGTGGCTATAGTTTGGAAATCGTAAACCCGTATTTGGATTGCAATATTGCCACCAACCTCAAGCCTTCCGCAGATCCCAAAAGAGGTACTCCCGGAAAACAAAATTCCGTATACGAAGAAATACCTGATTTGATTCCACTCCAATTTGTCAAATCTACAGTAACAGGTGAGAAGACTGTTATTCTGGTTTTTTCCAAAATCCTGAATCAAAATTTAAGTCAGTCCGCTTTCGATTTTCAGCCTTCGATTACCATCCAAAGCATCAAAATCGGAAGTAACCCCAATGAATTGGTTCTGGAGTTTGAGGAAAAAATACTTGAAGGAATTTACTATGAATCGGGGGTGACTAATCTGAGGGATTGTACCGGAAACTTATTTGAATCAGACCAAAAGGTGTTTTTTGTCATTCCTTTATCCGCACAGAAAGGAGACTTGGTATTGAATGAAGTCCTTTTTAATCCACGCACAGGTGCGCCGAAGTTTGTTGAAATCTACAATGCCTCCCAAAAATTCATTAACCTGAAGGATTGGAAATTGGCAAATCTTGACGATGAAAGCGCTGTTGATAACAGACGGGTTTTGTTCAGTGAGGAATATATTATCCGGCCGGGATCCTTTTTGGTATTTACAACGGATGCAGAAAAACTCAAACAGGAATATCCCAAAAGCAAAGAGGAAAGGTTTATGGAGTTTTCTTCCATACCAAGTTATCCGATTTCTACCGGTAATGTGGTTTTGTTAAATCCAGATGAAACGATTGCAGAAATTCTGAGCTACACCGAAAAAATGCACCACAGGCTTCTGAAAGAAACCAAGGGAATTTCATTGGAAAGACTTTCACCCTTTCAGCCAATCGATGATCCGAACAATTGGCATTCTGCATCTTCGACCGAAGGTTTTGCAACGCCGGGTTACCAAAACTCCAATGTTTTTGAAGGAAACGGGCAGATAGGAATCGAGGTCGACCCAAAGGTTTTTGTGCCGGATGCCCCCGGTACCCAACCTTACACCACCATCAGCTACAAATCCGATCAGCCAGGGAAACTAGCCACCATCAGGATTTATGGAATTGACGGCACTTTGATCAGGGAATTATTCCAAAATGCGGTTTGGGGGAATGAAGGTTTCTACCTTTGGGACGGAACTAATGCCAACGGTGCCAAAGTCAGACCCGGAATTTATATCATATGGGTGGAGATTTTTGACTTGCAAGGGAAGGTAGACCAAATAAAAAAAACCGTGGTTGTGGGCACCAGGTTTTGAGATTGTAGGGATAAATGGGATAAAATTTGTAATTTGGAATAAGCCATCCAAATTTCTCCTCCAATGAAACCTGACCTAATTTCACAGACACTCAAAACATATTTTGTCCAAAAAGGCAAAAGCTTAAAGACAATCCAGCGGTACCTCAGCATCAAATACAGGCTATATTTGGATGAAAAGCTGTTAGAGAAAAGGTTACATATGCTGCTCACCCAATAAAAAACAAGGGATAAACTTTTTATAATTTTTGATTTTAAATAGGTAAGTGTATTTTAGGGAACTTTTCAGTCACCCCAAACATGATTGGAATCAACCATATTAAAGGAAAAGTTATGAACCAAGAAGGAAAGACCGCATATTCTCCTGAGGAATTGAAGGAATTTGAAGATATTATTTTGAAAAAGATCGGTGTTGCCAAAGAAGAGTTGTTAATCTTAAAGGAAACCCTGAGCAAAAAAAATGACAGCGGTACGGACTTTACTGCATCTACTTCCAAATTGTTGGAGGATGGTGCCGATACTTTGGAAAGGGAAAGCATGAGTCAACTTGCGGCCAGGCAACAAAAATTTATCATCAATTTGGAAAATGCCCTGGTCCGTATCAAAAACGGAACTTATGGTGTTTGTGTAGACACCGGAAAATTGATTTCCAAAGAACGTCTCCGGGCTGTACCACATACGATGCATTCCATTGAGGCAAAGCTTGCCAAAAAATAATTGGACTTTTTACCAAAGCATATTGAAGCACTGATTTTCTGTTCACCGTCTCCGTTGGGTATTGAAGAAATTCAAAAATGCCTGACGGAGATGTTTGAATCAGAAGTGCCTGTTGCCCATATTTTGGAAGCGATTGATGCTTTGCAAACTAAATATAACCATGAGGACTTCTCCTTTGCTTTGGAAAACCTTGCAGGAGGGTATCAGTTTTTGACCAAACCCGCCTACCAGGCAAGTATCTCCATACTTCTCAAACAACAATCCCACAAGAGGCTTTCCACCGCCCAATTGGAAACATTGTCCATCATTGCCTACAAACAGCCCGTGACCAAAACCGAAATCGAACATATCCGGGGCGTGAATTGTGATTATTCCATCCAAAAGCTTTTAGAAAAAGAACTCATTACCATCAAAGGAAAGTCTGATAGTGTCGGACGGCCTTTGCTGTATGGAACAAGTGAAAAGTTCATGGAATATTTCGGGATCAATTCATTGGTGGATTTGCCTCAGCCCAAAGATTTTTCTCAGGAAGAAAATCAGATCGGAGAAGAAAAAGCTTAATTCTTGTCGATTTTTTTCACCTCAGCATGGGCTGAAATCAAAAACTTCCTTCCCGTTTTTACCTCTTGACAAAGTACCCTTGTTCTCCTTGTCTCCTCTTTCTTGAAAGACCTGCCCTGCAGTTCAAAAAACGTTCCCGGTGTCAGGTCAGCAAGCAATGCAATATCAAAATCCCGGTTTTCATCATACCTCTTGATGGATTTACTCAAAAACAGATCTGCACCTGAACTTGCTTTTGGGTTGGCAATATGCCTTTTGAGGGGAATCAGGATGTCTTTGGGAAAAACCTGATCGATCAAGAGCGGCGAAATCAAATCCCTGAAAGTTGCTTTCCATTCCAATCCATGGGGCTTGATGCTTAGCCCAAATTTTTCAAAAGCCCTGTAATGCGCCACTTCATGGACATAGGTGATCAAAAATTGGTAGGGGTTCAGGTCGTGGTTGATGGTGATGGTTTGGATTTTTTGATCCCTGCGGTACCTGAAATCCCCCAATTTAGTCTGCCTGGTACGGGTGATGTAAAAATTAAAAGGTACTTCCTTCCATAAATTCCAACAATATTCTGCCGCAGGCAGCGGCACATGTTTTTTGAAAGTTTCCAAAAACCGTAACTCATGATTCATGGGCTGAATATAAGACAATGCAAAAAAAAAGTCCCACATTTCTGTGGGACTTTCTTGAGAATAGGAAGGAATTAACCTTTAACTTCTTCTTTAACCTCTTCTTTAACTTCTTCAGTAGCACCTTCAACCTCTTCAGTAGTTTCTTCAACTGTCTCTTCAACAGCTTCTTCAGTCTCTTCGATGACAACTTCTACTTCTTCAGTAGTTTCTTCTGTAACTTCTTTGTTTCCGCAAGAAGCAGTGAATAATAAACCTGCTACAGCGAACATTGCAAATACCTTTTTCATAATTTTTTTCTTGATTTTTGAATCAGGTTGCAAAGGTAATGCCATCCATCATATTATCAAGCAATTCATCAAAAATAATTTAAATGTATGCACGCAAAGATGCCGGTAAAGTAGAAGTCAATATAATTCTTGGCACGAGGCTGAAATTTACGTTACATCCCTGCCCGACGGCAGGCGGGGGTCTTCCGACTTCGGTCTTCTGTCCAGCATGAAGAAGAATACGGGGTTATTGGCAAAGAAGCGGATAACCACAAAATCTTATTTCTTTTTATAAGTAATCTTGATTGGGACTCCATCAAAATCGAAATTTTCACGGATCCGGTTTTCCAGATACCTGTTGTAGGGATCTTTGATATACTGGGGCAGGTTACAGAAAAACGCGAAAACCGGGTTTTTGGTAGGGAGTTGGGTAATATATTTAATCTTGATGTACTTTCCTTTCCAAGCCGGTGGCGGATATTTCTCAATTTCCGGCAACATGATGTCATTCAGCTTTGAAGTAGGCACCTTTTTGGTCTTGTTTTCATAGACTTTCACTGCCAGTTCAATCGCCTGCATGATCCGTTGCTTTTCTTCCACAGATGTGAAAATGATGGGAATCCACTTGTTTTCGCCCAACTTTTCGATCATCTCCTTTTTGATCTTGTCCATGGTCTTGTGGTCTTTTTCGATCAGATCCCACTTATTGACCATGATGACAATGCCTTTGTTGTTTTTGATTCCCAAGGAAATCAGGTTCACATCCTGCGCCTCCAAACCCCTCGTGGCATCAATGATGATGATCAACACATCGGATTCTTCCAAAGTCCGTAAAGAGCGCATCACCGAATAAAACTCGATGTCTTCTTTTACCTTCGCTTTTTTCCGGATCCCTGCTGTATCGGTGATGATAAAATCCTGACCAAAGAGTTTGTACCTCGTGTGGATAGCATCCCGTGTAGTTCCTGCTTCATCGGTCACGATGGACCTTTCCTGTCCCAAAAGGGCATTGAGGAAAGAAGATTTTCCCACATTGGGTCTTCCCAAAATGGCGATTTTAGGTATTCCCGCATCCGGATCTTCTTCCCCTTCATCGGGAAAATGTTTGATCACTTCATCCAATAGGTCACCTGTACCGCTTCCGCTGACTGCTGCAATCGGATAGACGTCATTGTCACCCAATCCCAAACCATAAAACTCTGCCGCCAACATGGACTTCTCCGGGCTGTCAGCTTTGTTGGCCACGATGAAAATAGGCTTTTTGGAAGACCGCAGTTCCGCTGCAAAATCCTTGTCCAAATCTGTCAATCCATCCAGGCAGTCTACCACAAAAAGGATCACGTTGGCTTCTTCTATGGCCAACTTCACCTGTTTTCTGATTTCTGCTTCGAAGACATCATCTGATCCGATCACGTATCCACCGGTATCTATGACAGAAAAATACTTTCCTCCCCACTGTGCATGGCCATAATGCCTGTCACGGGTTACCCCGCTGACATTGTCCTCAATGGCCTTTCTCTCTTCTACCAACCTATTGAAAAAGGTAGATTTGCCTACATTCGGCCGCCCAACTATTGCTACTATATTTGCCATTTTTTTATTTTCTTATTGGTCGTAACCAAATTTTCTCAATTTATTTTTATCCTTTCTCCAGTCATCTTCCACCTTGACGAAGGTTTCGAGGAAGATTTTTTTGCCAAAGAATTTTTCCATTTCATGCCTCGCTTGGGTTCCGACCCTCTTGAGCGCTTTGCCGCCTTCACCGATGATTATTCCCTTTTGGCTGTCTCGCTCTACATAGATGACTGCCCGGATGCGGATGATTTTTTCTTCTTCGAAAAAATCCTCAATGGACACCTCTGAACTGTAAGGGATTTCCTTTTTGTAGTTGATGAAGATTTTCTCACGTATGATTTCAGAAGCAAAGAAACGCTCTGGCTTGTCGGTAAGTTCATCCTTATCATAAAAGGGTGCGTGAAAGGGAAGCCTGTCGAGGATTTCCTGTAGAATGCGCTCGGTGTTGAAACTTTCGGTGGCAGAAATGGGGATAACGGTATCTGCTTTGATTCTTTGGGTCCAATAGGCTGTCACTGCTTCAAGCTGCCCTTCTTTAGAAAGGTCAATCTTGTTGATGACAAGCAGTATGGGAACTCCGGAATGGTTGATCTTTTCAATTACGTCTTCTATTTCCTCGTCGGATTCATATAGATCGGTTACGAAAAGAATCACATCTGCATCTTCCAATGACATGTGGACAAAACTCATCATGCTTTTGTGAAGCTCGTATTTGGGCTTCAGCATGCCGGGAGTATCAGAGAATACAATCTGATAGTGCTCGTCATTGATAAGTCCCATAATCCGGTGACGGGTGGTCTGTGCCTTGGAAGAAATGATCGAAAGTCGCTCACCGATAAGCACATTCATAAGCGTTGATTTGCCGACATTGGGTTTTCCAATGATGTTTACAAAGCCTGCTTTATGTGTGTTTTCGGTCATGACAATAATTTTTTTCTGCAAAGGTACTTGATTTTTTTGTAGAACGATGAGGGGTTTCAGAAAGTGACCAAATAAAATTCGGAAAAACCCGTCTTTATTCCCTGTTAAGGGGTTTTTGGTTTCGGGAAAACCGGGAAAATGTCTGTTTGAAACTGCCTTTGATTGAAGAGGAAATTGTCATTATTTGCAGACCAAAAATGTTTTTTAGGAGGAGGTCTTTGTTTTTTTGATAAATACCCTTACTTTTGTACCACAAATCGCGGGATGGAGCAGTTGGTAGCTCGTCGGGCTCATAACCCGAAGGTCACAGGTTCGAGTCCTGTTCCCGCTACTACAAGGATACTAGAAATAGTATCCTTTTTTTATTGCCTTTTGGATAAGAATTTAAATGGGATAGAAAGGCCAAAGGTTCGACCCGAGATGGCTATCGGGGCTGTTGTCGCTACTTCGAAGGATACTAGAAATAGTGTCCTTTTTTTATGCTTTAAATGGAGAGAGTTTGGAAGGTATTAAGTTACAGATTCCACACAGGAAAGGAATAGGAGCTATACTGGCTTTATAGAACCCTACATATTCCTCCCGAATTACCCAGGCTAGGTGTATTTTTAAATTCCACCTTCCTGTTTTCAGGAATTTTTAATTCGTCATTTTTCATTGATTTTCCCTACCCTTTTCACACCTCCAAAACCCTGACTGCACCGCCACTTTTTAGGGGATAATATTGTCCATTGCTTTCTTGGAAAAAGTAGATGCCTACCATAACCGTCCGAGGACTGTCTACCTTGGACTATCGACTATGATCTGTCGACCCTTTTAAAACCACTCACTCACCATCGCATCTACCTCTGTCAGTACGACTTTGAGTTCATCGTAAGATTTCCCCGATATCCCCATCAAAAACTCATGATTCGCGACCTGCATGCCGCAGAACCCAAAAATCCCGATCCCCATCAATTTCCTCACGGATTCATCCATGCCATTTTCTTGGATAAATGTTTCATCCGCACCTGTGGTCTGAATGATACTGACCTTTTTGTCTCGGAGCTTTCCCCTTATTCCTGCTACATCGGCTTCAAATGCAAATACAGGCGTAAATACCCGGTCCAAATATCCCTTCATCATCGCCGGGGGTGACCACCACCAAGTCGGATAGATCAGGATCAGGTGATTCGCCCATTGGATTTCGGCCTGTTCGGCTTTCACATCTGCTGAAGTTTCTCCGGCTTGGGATTCGTACCTTTTCCACTCTTCCAGGGAAAGAATGGGATCGAAACCCATTTGGTATAAATCCCGGACACGGACAAGATGGCCTTTTTGGATCAACCTTTCTTCCACAGTTTTGGAAATGGCGTGGTTGAAACTTTCAGGATTGGGATGCGCCAGGATGATCAGGACATGTTGCTTTTCTGTCTCGGCAAATAAATTTTGGAAGCCAAGAATGAAAGTCAAAAAAAAGAGCACAGTCAATTTTTTAAAAAATGAAGGACTTTGGAGTTTTTTCATGATATGAGAGGCTTATATGGATGTGCATTGATACCAATAAATGGATTACCTATAATATTTCAAAGAAGCAGACCCTGCTATCCGTTACATCCCTGCCCGACGACAGGCTGGGGACTTCTAACTTCTAACTTCTGACTTCCAACTTCCCACTTCTGACTTCCAACTTCCCACTTCCTACTTCCTACTTGTGTCTTCGGTCTTCCGTCCCGCCTGAAGCAGAATATTGCCCTACCGGCAGGAAAGCCGCTAACCACAAGACAATTACATTTTCTTGACAACCTCTTTCTTTGGAATCCGGATGCTCCACATCCCTCTCAGGTCACCGATTTTGTGTCCAGTGGCCTTGTCTCCGGGATACAGTTCGGCAAGGTCTTTTTGCGTTTCGGCACTGATGTCAGTTCCGGGTTCACCATGGCAATTGAGACACATGCCATTGGGTATTTTGATGGCTTTGGTATACAGATAGACTTCTCCGTTTTCAAACTTTTGGATACTTGGGTCAAGTGCAAGGTTATTTTCAGCATTGTATTCATAGGCTTCCAATATCCCCTTTTCTTCCTCAGTAGGTTGGTCTTTGGGATTACGGAATTGGTTGGATACCCTGCGAATGGTTACCCCGTATTTTTGACTTACTTCTGCCAAGATCGGAAGGGCCTGTACATTACAAAATTGGATGGCACCCGGAACACCTTTTTCTTTAATCGCTTTTTGTAAGGAGCTGACCAATTGCTGCTGCGCTTCGGTGCTCATTTCATCCCCCCACTTCATGCCTGCCTGAAGGATGTCTGCCTCATTGAGTTTTTTGACTTCCATGCTTTTGTTTACCTCCTCAAAAACCTCCTTACTCACCCTTTCATTTGATCCACAGGAAGATAAAAGGGATACCATCAACAAAAACTCGAATATTTTTTTCATTTTTTTTTAATTTAATATGGATAAAAATAAGGCTAAAAGATGAGTTAATAAAAAGTTTATTGCTGTTTGTATCCCGAATCTACTAAGAATAAAGGTTTCAAACCTTGCTGACGATTCCGAAACCTTTCATTTTTGGTTTTAAGTCCTATTTTTGCGTGTGTTGAATCCCCATTATTGATGACAAAACGCTTCATAACTCTTCTGATTTTTATCCTTATCCACTCTTTTGGCTATTCCCAAACCTGGAAAAGAGTAGGTGGTCGCGGAAACCAATTGACAGGGATTTCCTGGGCAACAGAGGAAACGGGCTTTGTTTCCGGCAACCAGGTTATTTTAAAAACCATAGACGGTGGATTGAGTTGGACCGAACAGGAAGCTCCCACCAAAACCAGAATGTGGGCAGTTGATTTTTTTGATGAAAACCTCGGCTTGATGGTGGGTGAAATGGGTGAGATCTTCCGCACGACGGACGGAGGGACCAATTGGCAGCTGATTAATGTAGGGACAGACAAGACATTGCGAAGCGTAAAGTTTTTAACCCAAACCCGGGCATATGCCGTGGGTGATGGTGGGGAAGTGTACCGCTCTACCAACAGCGGACAAAGTTGGGCAAAGCAATCTGTGGGAACCACCGTTGACCTGAAGCGTTTGTTTTTTGCCAATCAGGACACAGGTTATGTGGCCACTGCAGACGGAAAAGTCGTCAGGACATTCAACTCAGGAAACAATTGGTCAATCCAAAATACAGGGCAAACCAATCCCCTGAATGACATCTATTTCTCTTCCGGAAAAATTGGATTTGCAGTAGGTCAGAGTGGGACAATCGTCAAATCAACAGATGCGGGAACCACATGGAGTCCCGTGACAAGCGGTACGGAGAGGAACCTGACTGCAATGTCTTTCAACAGGACCAACCCAAATATTGGGGTCGTATTGGGAGAAAATGGAACTGTACTGAGAACAACCAATGCAGGGACGACTTTTGACGGTGTCAATATCTCCAATACGCAAACCTATTTTGGGGCAAGTTTCAGAAAAACCTCCAATGTGATTTTTACTGTCGGGACCAACGGGACCATCATTTCATCTGTCAACTCAGGCGTGAATTGGGTAGTCAGACAGACAGGATTGGATGTCAATTACAAAGCAACCCAGTTTAGGACGGCGACGCTTGGCTATATTGTTGGTGATAGGGGTTTGTTTTTGGTCACGACCAATGGCGGAACCACACTTACCAACAGGTCTAGGCCAGTTTCAGGTGCATTTCACGACTTGGCTTTCACGACCAATGCTTTTGGATATATCGCCGGTGACAATGGCATTGCGCTCAGGACCGCCAATTCGGGTGCAAACTGGACTTCTTTGAATCCCCCGGCAGAAAATGCCATTTACGGATTACACTTTTTTAACAATACCTCAGGTTATGCGGTGGGCGAAAACGGATTTATGGCAAAGACGGCAGACTCCGGCGTGATTTGGGAGAAGCTATCCGTCGGAGGAACTACGGAAAGACTCCGGGACCTGGTATTTTTTAATACGCTTACGGGTCTGGTTATCGGGCAAAATGGATTTTTGGCTAGAACAGAAGACGGGTCGCAGTGGCAGAAAGTAACTGTTCCTACTACGGAAGACCTATTTGATTTGGATACCCTGGATCTCAATTCTGCTATAGTGGTAGGAAACAACGGCACCATTTTAAAAACCGTTGACCGGGGAGTTTCTTGGTCCAAAATCAATTTGACTGAGACGAAAAACCTTGCGGCTGTAGAATTTTTGGATGAGTCAATAGGTTTTATTGCCGGGGAAAAGGGTCTGATGATGATGACGCGGGATGGGGGACTCACTTGGACCAACATGCCTACCGGAACATTCCAGGACTTTGCAGGGATCAGTTTTGGGAGTCTGAGCAGCGGCTTTGCCGTGGGGGAAAACGGGTCCTTATTCAACTACAGCTGTCAGGTTCCTGAAATGCCTACGGTTATTTTTGGAGAAAACAATATTTGTATCAGCCAACAAGTCTATCAGGTTCAAAACACCGATGTCGATGCTATTTTTGAATGGCGTGTAGATGGGGGAACTATTTTGGAAGGACAGGGCACCAGTAGGATTGTGGTAAGGTGGGACGCACCTGGAAGAAATGCGGTTTTGGTAAGAGGGGTGAACAACTGCGGTAACGGCGGGACCAAAGGCCTTGAAGTCTTGGTGTCTACCACGCCAAAAAATATCACTGAAATCCAAGGTGAAGGAGTCGTTTGTATCCAAGGTTCTGTGGAATACTTGGTCAACGATGTCCCCGGCACAATTTTCATTTGGGAACTCACCGGAGGAAACATCACAGAAGGGCAGGGAACTGCCAAAGTTAAGGTTCAATGGACTGAAGGAGGGCAAAAGGTATTGAGAGTGAAACCAACCAATCCATGTGGTGAAGGCACATTTTTCTCCAAAGATATTCAGGTAATTGCTCCACCAAGTAAAACTTCCGATATCACCGGTCCTGAGAGAGTGGGCTTGACAGAGGAAGTTTACGAAGTGACCAATATGGTGGACATCAATTTCCAATGGCTCATCAGTGACAATGCTGCAGAAATAATTTCAGGACAGGGAACCAACAGGATCACTGTTTTATGGAAAAAGCAGGGTGACTTTACCATATCCGTAAAGGCAATGAACAGCTGTAATTCAGGTCCCGAAACTACTTTAGAGGTGAATGTCAATTTCATCACCTCTGTACAACCAGAACCTTCAGATTCCAAAACTAAAATCTATCCAAACCCATCGCAAGGAGATGTTTGGGTTTCTTTTGAAGGTATTTATGGGGTCAGCCTGATAAAAATTGCAGATATCATGGGCAAGGAAATCCAGGAAACCAAACCGGAGATGGGAGTGGAAACCATAGTCTTCAGGGCACTTCCAAAAGGATTGTATATCATCACGATCAGAAGCAAGGAAAAAGAGTACAAACACAAACTTTTGGTAAGATAATTTTTTCCTTATTTTAAGGAACTGCAGGCTTCCCAAAAATGAAGTAATTGAAATTAAATTTCTCCATTTTAGAAATTGCGATTTTATGTTCTGATTTTAAGGAATGATTATAAAGTTTTGTCTATAAAATCAGAATAATATTTTTTTATCTCTATTGACAATATTCAATAATTTATTGTCATTTGCCTGCATAAACCCAAATGAAATGCAAGAGAGATATTTCCAGCCTGAGAGTTTGATGATGACTCATGGGTATAAGCCTGAATTGTCAGAAGGGGCTGTAAAATGCCCAATTTTCCAAACCAGTACTTTTGTTTTTAAAACAGCCGAAGAGGGCAAAGCCTTTTTTCAGGTGGCCTATGGCAAAAGAGAAAAAGAGCCCAACGAGGAGTTGGGATTGATCTACAGCCGACTCAATAACCCCGATTTGCAGATTTTGGAAGAGCGCTTATGCCTTTGGGATCAGGCCGAGGAATGTGCCGTGTTTGAGAGCGGCATGTCTGCCATTTCCACGGTCATGTTGGAGTTTTTGAGACCCGGCGATGTATTGCTATACAGCAAACCTGTCTATGGCGGCACGGACCACTTTATCAACAAGGTTCTCCCCCAATACGGCATCAATGGTATTGGATTTACCGCAGACCAAACTTCTGCCGAAATACTCGAGAAGGTCACAAATATGGGATTGGCGACCCAAGTAAAAATGGTCTACGTCGAAACCCCTGCCAATCCGACCAATGCACTTTTTGACCTTTCGGTATGCAGAGAGGTGGCAGACCGTCTGAGCTCCGCTGAAAAAGAAGTGGTGGTCTGTGTGGACAATACCTATATGGGACCGCTTTGGCAGCATCCGCTGAAGCATGGTGTGGATTTGATAGTGTATTCCGCGACCAAATATATCGGCGGGCATTCTGACCTGATCGCAGGAGCAGTATTAGGCAATTCCAGGCACATGAAGCGGGTGAGGACGCTAAGGACATTTCTTGGGAATATGGCCGGCCCTTGGACAGGATGGCTGTTGATGAGGAGTCTGGAGACACTCAAAGTCAGGATGACCAAGCAGGCAAGCAATGCCGTGGAGGTGGCGGATTTTCTAAGGTCACATCCAAAGGTCGAAAAGGTTTATTATCTCGGACACCTTGAGCCGGGAGACCCACAGTATGACATCTTCAAAAAACAACAGACCTGTGCCGGCGCGATGCTCTCATTTGATATCAAGGGAGGAGAAAAGGAAGCGTTTTTGTTTTTGAACAACCTCAAGCTCATGAAGCTTGCCGTATCCTTAGGCAGCACAGAATCCCTTGCGGAGCATCCGGCTACGATGACGCACAGTGATGTATTAGAAGACGATCGCAAACTTCTCGGCATCAGTGAAAAGTTGGTCAGGCTTTCTATTGGTGTGGAGCACCACTCGGATATCATTTGGGATATCCAACAGGCCTTGGAAAAAGTATAAATAAAAAAGAGCTTCCCAAATCGGGGAGCTCTTCTCTTTTAATTTTCAAGATTGGTATGTTTTTTTGAATTTAGACTATTCTGCCTCTGCCTAAAAAAAACGACCAATGCCGAAATTATTGGGGTCGTCACCCTGAGTAAAGCGAAGAGTCTCTTTTATTTTGAGATCTTTCTCCCGTACAGCTGTCGGGATCGTACTTAGGATTCAAGATGACGCGAGGTGATTTGCAATTTGCGTGGCTGTGGACTATGGACTGCCAGCTATGGACTATTGATTACTTTTTCCCCAACACATCGCACCTGTCATAAGCAGGATCTAAATCGATGAAGACATCTTCTTTTGCGGTGACAAACCATCGGCTCAGCATTCCCTCCTCTTTTCTTCTTTTGGTGGCGGCTTTCATTTTTTCGTAATCGTCCTCCAGGTTGGCCCGGTGTGCAGGAAACCTTTCTTTGTAGTACAATATCCTGACTTGGGGTCCTTCCCTTTCGGTTTCAAATCGAATCGGTGGGGTGATAGAGCCGACTTTCATGCTGTCCAAGGTGAAGTATAAAACAGGATCATCAAGGGTCCTTAGTGTAAGCCTGCTTGAATTGTTGTTGGGATCCACAAAGAAACCGCCGTTGTCAGAAGTCGCTCTGTCTTCAGAGCTTTCTTTTGCAGCTTTTGCAAAATCTATCTTTCCCGAAATGATAGCTGTCCTGATGCTGTCCAAGAACCTTTCGGCATCAAGAATATCCTGTTCGGAAGGTTCGGGGCGGATCAGGATATGGCGGGTATTGAAAGTGTTTCCTCTTTTTTCCAAAAGCTGGATCATGTGAAAACCAAAAGAGGTTTCTACGGGATCGCTGATTTCAAGTACTTCCATGCCAAGCGCTGTCGCCTCATACTCGGGAGCAAGTTCACCCCTTCGGAAAAATCCCAGTTCACCGCCCAAAGGTGCTGATCCGGGGTCTTGTGAATATTGCTTTGCAAGGGTCTGAAAATCAGCTTTCCCATCCATGATCTGATTTTTGAGCTCCCTGAGTTGGGCTGTAATCTCGTTTTTTACTTTTTGGTTTACCTGGGGTTTTTTGACGATCTGTCCCACCATCACTTCTGCAGAAAAGAAAGGAAGCGAATCCTTTGGAATATCATTGTAAAATTTGCGGACGTCAGCAGGAGAGATAGAAAGCCCCTCTGTAATTTTTGCCTGCATTTTTTGGACAATAAGCTGCTCCTTCAACATGTCATGAATCTCAGTTTTCAATTGGTCAGCGGTCTTTCCGTAAACTTGCGCAAGCATGGCTTCGTCTCCACCAAACTGCTGCATCACCATGGAGAACCTTTGGTCTGCTTGGAACATCACCTCTGCATCTGTGACCATGACAGAGTCAATTTCTGCCTTGGCAATCATCAATTTATTGATAAGCAATGACTCAAACACCTCACACCTCGTGGGAGGCTGAATGTCCTGTTGGGCTTGTGCAATGGCCTCAATGTAGGTTTTTTGAACCTCGGACTCCAACAGAATGTAATTATTTACTTTGGCTACTATTTTATCCAGTACCTGACCGGTGGGAGGGGGAGTTTCTGTTTTTACTTCCGTCTGTGCTATAGCCTGAATCATGGTCAGGTTCAAGAAACAAAAGGCCAGTAAATAATTTAATCTACTCATATATTTTGAATTCATTTTTTTCAAGTGCTCGGTTATAAACTTCTTTCTGTAATTGATCGACGAGTTCAATCCTCCTTTTGTTGATCAGGATTTTGGTTATTTCATCCCTGACAAATTCTAGTGGTGGAACTTGTTCCTGCAATTTGTATTCCAATATCCTGAAATAATACCTGTAGCGGTCGTCATCAGTAATCACATGCTTGTTGTTTCGAACCAGTTCCACCTTATTGGGATGGTTGGACAAAGGCGTTTCAATAATGATGTCATCTAACCTGACCCAAGTAGAATCCTCAAGAAAATGGTTTGCTCCGGCACTGACCGCCAAAGCTTTAAAGGACTCTTTGTCTTTTTGATTCTGTGACCGCAGCAACCTTTCAATCTGTCGGTTTTGCGGGGATTCTTTTTCGATTTTCACAAAATTCACCCTGACAATAATTTCTTTGAGGCTGAAATTGACTTTGTTGACCTGGTAATAATCTTCAATTTCCTGTTGACTGACGTCGTTGTTCAGGTTTTCCGCCACATACTTTTTTTCAAATTCATAGACCATCAGGGCATACTTGTAGTCCAGAAGTTTCCTGTTGATTTCGGCTTCGTCAAAAGCCATTGATTTGCCCGCTTCTTTGATAAGGAGTTGCTTTCTTACCCAAGACTGAACATACCTCTCGGCGATATTTGCACTGTCTTCCTCAGATTTACTTTCTGATTTGATAAAAGAAAGCTCTGATAAGTGTAAGTTTTGGTTTCCTACTGATGCGATTATTTGGTCTTCTTCGTCATTTCCTTCGGATTTGAACCTGAAGAAATCACATGCCCCAATCGTTGCCAAAAGGAGGATAAACAAGAGACTACTTCGCCACTGCAAGGTCAAATATTTTCTGTTTTTCTGCTTCATTGATCTGGACAGCGTATTTCTCCTTCAGGGTAGAGATAAGTTGCTTGTCCAGGAATTCCTGATAGTCCTGTATCACCTTGCCTCGGGTTTCTTCAAATTTCTTTGGGCCGGGCAATACCTTTTCCCCCAATACCACCATGTAGGTTTTGTTTTCCAGCCTCAGTTCTTGAAAATTCAGTGCCATATCAGCATTTTTCAAGATGGGATGTTGCTGCCATTCAAAGATGCCCTCCGATACCGTAAAGGCCAGGGGGTTGTTGATCAGGAATGTATTTTCCAAACGGTCAACCAAATTGGGCTGGTATTTTTTGTCAGACAAAAATTTACGGACGGAAGGAATGCTTTCTTCTTTTGCCATCGTGAGTATCAAGGCCTGAATTCTTTCATTCCATTGGTATCTTGAAATATTCTCTTGGTAGAATTTCACCTGACCCAAGCTGTCCTCGATGGCTTTTTGCCAAACTTGCTCATTCATAAGGGAGAAAAGCAGGATTCCGTCTCTGTATTCCTGAATCATAAGCCTGTATTCCTCATTGTTGGTCATCAGATCATTGATCTCGGCTTCCTGAAGGTTGACTTCTACATACTTGTCAAACCATGTTTGGAAATAATTCTGGGGATTGGTCCGGACGACTTGCTTGTCTTCTGCAATAAAATCCAAGAGACCTTTCACGGTTTTTGGTTTGTTGTTGATGCTGAATAAAACCGAATCCAACAGATTTTTTGATTTTAGGATTTCTGCTATTTCCTGCCTGGAAGTAGTTGTAAACAGGCCATTGACCGAATCTACCAATACTTCATTTTCAACAAATCCATATTTTGATTTTTGGATAGCCACTACCTGTGATTGGATCAAGGTGGACCTGCTGTCTCTCAGAATCCTTGATTTGATGGAAGACTCCATTTCCTCATAACTTGCAAGAGGTTTTTTGCCTTCCAATCTGATGATATGGTAACCAAATGGAGTTTTGACCGGAGGTGAGATTTCACCTTCCTCCTGCAATGAAAATGCAGCCCTTTCAAATTCCGGAATGACGGATCCCAAGCCTATCCAAGGCAAGGTACCTCCTGTGTTTTTGGTGCCTGCATCTTCAGAATACAGCTCACAGATTTCTTCCCATGAACTTTCAGGTTTTTGCAGTTCGGTGTAGATTTCACTTACTTTTCTTAAAATTCTTTCCTCTGTGACGGGATCATTTCCCTGGGAGCGGACCAAAATATGGGAAACTTTTACTTCGCCGGGATTTGGCTGACGGTCTTCCAATTTGATGATATGGTATCCGAAATTGGTCAAAATAGGATCAGAAATCTGACCTACCTGCATGGAATAAGCAGCATCCTCAAAAGAGGAAACCATCTGTAAGGCGGTGAAATACCCAAGATTTCCTTTATTGTCCTTTGCGGAGGGATCATCAGAATGCTCAAATGCCAATTCATTGAAGTCTGCACCGTTTTCAGCTTCCTCTTTCAGTTTCAGTGCCATTCTCAAAACAGAGATCGTATCAGCCTGACTGGCATTGGGAGGAAACTGCAACAGGATATGGCTGGCTTTGACTACTTCCTTCATCCGGTTGTAGGCTTTCATGAGTTCACCTTCCTGCAGGGAATTTTTAATCAAAAATGGCTGGGTCAGGTCGTCTTTGAACACTTCGAATTCTCTTTCAAACTCTTCAGTTTTGTCCAATCCAAGGCTTTCTGCCTCTTTGACTTTGAGTTTGTAATTGATGAAAAGTTCCAGGTTTTCAAAAAATTCCTCTTCAGAAATCTTGTTTTCAGAGTTTTTGAATTCCCTGTTTTTGGACAGCATATGCAAAAATTCATCACCGAATACGGCATTGTCACCAATGGCCAATAATGGCGAAGGGATATCCTCCTGTATTTCTACCGGCGCAACTGTGGATTTCGGGCTGCATGAAAATGCTAAAATCAGGAGTAAATAAAGAAATCGACTTATATTAATCATAAATGAAAGGCCGGAAAACAAGTGCAATGTTACAAATTAAATTGAAAAATTCGGGTGGCACTGACTAATAAGATGCCTTAATTAACAATTATTTGGAATTCAGAATTTTATATAACCTGCAGATATTTTTGTTTTCAAAGGATTCAAACTCGATTTTATCCATAATCCTTTTCACCAGGATGATACCAAGGCCACCCTTTCTTTTGGATTTGATGACCTGGGATATCTCAGGTTCCTGGTACTCCAGGATATTGAATCCCTCACCAAAATCCAGAATTTCAAAAACAATCAATGCTTTGGAAGAAATTACATTGAGGTCAATATATTCATTGGAATTGCAGTCATGGGAGTGGATGATCAGGTTGGCACAGACTTCTTCCACCGCCAAGATCACTTGATGTTGCTCAATTTCAGACAATTGGGTCACCTTTAGAATAGATTCTAAAAACTGTCTCAGGTCAGACAATTGGGCTGTATCGCAATATACTCTTAATTGGGAATTCATATTTAACCCTTCAGGGCTTCTTCTTTAGAGGGCCGGATATCGATCAGTTGGTCAAGTCCCAGGATATGAAATACCTGAAACACCTTATCTTTTAGCGCGAAAATGACCATTTTGACATTGTTTTCTTCAAATTCATCGAGGTAGGACATGAATACACCCAAGCCTGCTGAAGAGATATAATCAAGCGCTGCACAGTCAATCAAAATGCTTTTTGCTCCATCCTGAACCACCTCACTGATGGCGGCATCCAATTCGACGGAGTTGCTGGCATCGATCTCCCCGGTCAAAATGAGATTCCAAATGTCATTTTCTAAACGTTTTTCTATGTTAAGCATCTTCCTAATTACGGTTTTGTTAATGATTGGTTATGGGTTAAACTTGATCACCATAATCGAAAAGTCATCATCGGGAATTCCTCCCTCGCCAACAAATTGATATACTTGGTTGATAATCCTTTCCTTGATTTGGTCTGCACTCAGATTTTTATATTTCATCAGGGATGCTTTCAGGTTTTCATAACCGAATTCCACTCCTTTTTTGTTGGTAGCTTCTATGATGCCGTCTGTATACAATACAAGAATGTCCTCGCTTTCGTACCTGAACTCAGACTCATGGATGTAATTCCTGTAATTTGCATTCCTTACAATTCCCAATCCCAATCCATCCGCACTCAGGTATCCTGCTTTGTCCTCACTGTGGTCATAAAACAAGGTGGGACAATGTCCTGCACGGCTATATCTAATGGATTGTCGGTTGGTATCCAACAGAAAGTAGGAAGTGGTGATAAAGTGGTTTCTTTCCAGGCATTGGCTCAGGGCAATATTTGCTTTGTACAAAAATTCCCCCGGGTTTGGTTTGAGCTGAACCAGACTGTGGAAAATACCCTTCATCTGGGACATATTGAAAGCTGCCGAGGTACCTTTACCGGAGACGTCCCCGATGATAATGGCAAAAACACCTTCATCCAGGTCTTTGGTTTCATAATAATCCCCACCGACTTCATCTGCCGCTACTGAAAATCCGCAAATCTCAAATTTTTCATTGTGGTGAAGCTCCTTGGGCAATAAACTCCGCTGTACCCGCTGCGCAATTTTTAACTCCTCTTTGTACCTTTCTGTTTTGATGGCTTCATTGAGCAGCCTGTAATTTTCGACCGAAATGGAGGCCTGCCCGACAAATGTGGTGATGATATTGATCATTTCTTTGTTGAACCCATCCCGCACTTCTTTGACCAGATACATCCTTCCGATGGTTTTTTTATTGACTACCAAAGGAATCAAAAAGGCCGATTTGTAGATATTGTGGGGAATTTTTCCATAGAATTTCCTGATATCATTATCCTCCATCGACCAATCAAACTCCGAGAATGGCTTGATGGTTTGGAACAAAGCCACAATCTCCTCCCGTATTTCCTCATCAATGAACCTTTTCTGGATCATTTGGGGAATATTGTCTTTGTCCAATATCTCCAGCCAACCTCCATCGGCGTAGGAGGCACTCATACTGGAATCTATCAATATATCCAAGACCTGGTTTTCGTCCTGTCCGGGTTTGATGGATTGGCTTAGCCTTTGAAAATTGATGGCTTCCACCAGTTTTTGCTCAAAGACTGAAGAGGTAGGCAGATTGAACAACGTCACCAAAAAACTGAACAGGGCATAGATAAATACAAAGGCAAAAAGCCCGACCAAAAACAAATTATCTGTCAGGTTGACAAATGAAGTAACTCCGATGTCGGTGTAAGACGATAAACTGGAAAATAGAAAAGTGGTACAGACTAAGATAATAACCAGAAATAGGATGGATTTCCATTTCTCCTTGAAAGTCAGGTAAGGAATCCACTTCAGGTTGATGGAGAGGGAAGCAGAAAATATCGTCAGGAATACAAATCCGAAAATAAAGCTGTAGTCGAAGTTATTTTTGTTGATGAATACAAAAAACATACTCATCAGCATCAAAACCTCAAAAGCTTGCCATTGCTGCACCACCTTTTTGGATTTTTGATACAGGATCAGGTGCTTCCAAAGCAATGAAGTTGAAATCAGAAAAAGGGAAATAAAGGCAAAATTGACATGGTAGAAGAAATTACTCAACAAAGGATCGGAACCCAATTTGCTTTCCCCCAACATTATGTAAAAAATTTTGATCCCAAAGGAAATGATGGTCGCCAAGAGCCCTGTCGATACACCGCGCCAGATTAGGTTTAGAAAATCAATATTTTCGTTTTTGTTGATCGAGTAATTGTAAAAGACATAAACAAGAATAAAAAAGAGAACCTCAAGGATATAGGATATCTCGGGAGCGAGGGTATTTTCCATCTGATTTACTGATTGGAAAATCCTCGTGATGTCTACAAAAAGCAAAGCCAACCAAGTCAGGATGGCTACCAAAATACTTATTTTACCGATATTTGGAGTAGGGAGTTTAAGCATTCTTGGAAATTGAATACAATAATACTGAAACAAACTTAATTTTCCTGAAAGCGTTAAATGCCATAAGTCTAAATAAATGTTAAAAAACCATATGCGATTTTACAAGATTTCTATTCTGATATTTTTTGTTTTTCTATACAGTTGCTCCTCCGCCCAAATCAATAAACTGATCAAAGATGTCACCTCCGGACAGATTCCTTTGTCTCAGGATGAAGTTGCTGCGGGATTGAAAGAGGCGCTTGAGCAGGGAATAGTGAAGGGGACTGACCTGGCATCCAAGACAGATGGTTATTTTAAGAACGACCTGATCAAAATCCTCCTTCCTGAGGATGCTCAAAAAGTAGAAAAAACCCTTCGAAATATGGGTTTGGGCAGCGAAGTGGACAGGGCCTTGCTCGCCATCAACCGCGGTGCGGAAAGAGCAGCCATCGAGGCAAAGCCGATTTTTGTGAATGCTATTAAGCAGATGAATATCCAGGATGCTCTCGGAATATTGAAAGGAGATGCCACAGCTGCCACAGATTATTTGAAGAGGACAACCAATGCCCAATTGGTAGAACTCTTCAAACCGAAAATCCAAGCATCCTTGGATGAAGTCGGTGCGACCAAGTACTATGGAGACCTGGCCAATTCCTACAATAAAATCCCGCTCACCAAGCAAAAAGTCAATCCTGACCTGAATGCTTATGTGACCCAAAAGGCCATTGACGGTTTGTTTGTGCTGATTGCGGAGGAAGAAAAAAATATCCGCGAGAACCCATTGGGAAGAACTTCAGACCTAATGAAAAAGGTATTTGCGCAGCAGGATTGATTTAAAGAAAAACAACATCTTCAATCACCCCTTTGCCAAACTTGGATTCGATTAGTTCCATGACTTTGGTCCGGTTCATTTTCAGTTCGTTCTTGACAGGTCCGGAGCTGATTTTGACAAAAAGTTTCTTTTCCTTGATATACAGGCCTGTGGTGCGTGAAGCAACCATTTTGCCCATCAGTTCCGGCCAGGCCTGCAAAAGCAACCTTTCGTCAAATTTATCCTTGAGCCGGTAAGCTTTCAGCAAATCATCAAAAGCCTCCTTCAGCGGTGTCGCTTCTTTCTTTCTTCCTCCGTTGTTGCCGTACTTTTCCATCATGTCCAAAGGTAATTTTATTTAAGGTAAAAAAAGAGATTCAGCAATGCTGTCTGCCAACAATCTTCCTTTTTTGGTCAGGATAATTTTGTTGGTTTCTTCCAGAATGAGTTTTTCTTGCCTTAACATCTTGAAGGTATCGTTTTTCAAATCTGCCAGATCATAACCTGAATTGTCCTTTAGATAAGTCAGGTCTGTTCCCCAGATGGTTCTCAAAGAAGTCAAGATGTAATCATTGGCCGTATCTTCTCCGCTGAGAATTTCCTTGTTATAGATGGATTCCGCGTTTTTTAGCTTTTTGATGTACTGGGCATTGTTGGCAATATTCGATCCCCGGCTTTTTCCGTCAAAAGAATGCGCACTTGGGCCGATTCCCAGATAAGGAACACCAAGCCAATAATTGGTATTGTGGAGGGCAAACTGTCCAGGCTTCCCAAAGTTAGAAATCTCGTATTGGACATAGCCGGCATCTTCCATGGACTGCATGAGGATTTCAAACTGTTCGGCAGCAAAATCCTCCGAGGCAGCCTTGTACTTTCCTTTTTTGTGCCAATTTCCCAATGCCGTCCTAGGCTCCACGGTCAGGCAATAGCTGCTGATATGTCCGGGGTTTTGGGACAATGCGATCTCGAGGTCTTTTTTCCAGATATCATGGTTGGCGGAGGGAAACCCATAGATCAAATCAACGGATAACTTTTCAAATCCTGTTGACTTGGCCGATTCGATGGCTTTCAATGATTCCTCCGCTGTATGGGCACGGTTATAAAATTTTAGGATCTCAGGATTGAAGGTCTGTATACCGATGCTCAACCTGTCGATTCCCAGAGCTTTCCAGTTTTGGAGGTTTGAAGTATTGAGGTCATCGGGATTTGCCTCTAAGGTCACTTCTTCCAAATTCAAAGGATAATATTTGGTGGCTGTATTCAAGATTTTTTCCAATTGGGATTTGGAAAGCAAGGAAGGTGTACCGCCGCCAAAATATATTGTCTTGACTGAACTTCCTTGAGGCAGGAAATCTTTTCTTCGCTCTAATTCCAAGCAGATGGAATCTACCATCTCCTCGATCAGGTCTTTGTTGGTGCTAAAGTGAAAATCACAATAGTGACAGGCTTGCTTACAAAAGGGGATATGGATGTAGATACCGGACAATTTATTTACTTTTAGCCTTCAAAGATACTTAAACCTAGCCGGTCAAAGGTGAAAAGAATCCTCATTTTCCTGTTTCCATTATTTTGCGCATTTGGTTCTCCCGGATATTCCCAGGGAGGAAAATGGTTCCGTTGGGAATTGTCAGGGGCTTTGGCGGTGCAGGAAGAGCAGGTTTTTAGGGATTCTGTGGAGGTTTCTAATTTTATTAGAGGAAAATACCGGGAGTTATATAGTTTGGGCTATTTGGCACCTTTGGAAACAATTGTAAAATCTACACCGGATTCACTATGGATCAAAGTGGCTACAGGTGAAAGGTTTGAATGGGTAGTGCTCAGGCCGGGCAATGTCGACCCTGTATTGATGGTCAAGGCCGGTGTGGACCTGAAAAGGTTTTCAAGAAGGCCTTTTGATTACAGGCAAATCTCAAGACTTTTTGAATCCATATTAAAGGAATCGGAAAATAGGGGCTATCCTTTTGCAGCGGTCAGGATTGACAGTTTGGAAAGAAGCGGTAAAGGGTTTTCCGGTGCTTTGGACCTCGATTCCGGTCCCTTGATAACTTTTGATTCCTTAAAAATCACCGGAGGGACCAGAACCAAGCCGGAGTTTCTATCCCGTTTTTTACAGATCAAGCCGGGACAGGTTTTTTCGCAGAAAAAAATCGATGAGGGAATCCGGCAAATACGCGGACTGCCTTACCTGAGATGGGGCGGTGAACCGGAACTCAGTTTTCAGAATGAGCAAGCGACGATGTACCTTCCGATTGAAGACCGAAGAATCAATTCCATCGATGGCATCATCGGTTTTTTACCCAATGAAAATGAAGGGGGAAAACTTTTGGTAACAGGTCAGTTTGATATTGCATTATATAATGTAGCCGGAACAGGCCGGAATTATGAACTCCATTGGCAGCGGTTCAACCAACTTTCCCAATCATTGAAGATTTCGGGATTTGAACCCTTGCTCTTGGGCTCAAACATCGATGCAAGCATTTCTTTTTCTCTGTTGAAAGAGGATACCACTTTCCTCAACAGGGATTTTAGACTCAATTTTGGTTACAGGTTCAGCTCAGACGGATATCTCAGTTTTTTTACAAGACGTCAGGCAGGAGACTTGCTGGCTGTCAATGGACTTGAAGAAATCACCCAGCTGCCGGATGCAGGTGATTTCAGGTTCAACAACTACGGGCTCAACTACCGACATATCTGGTTGGATGATGTTTTTTTCCCGAGAAGAGGGGCTTTGGCCCAAGTTGAATTTGCCATTGGCAACAAAAACATATTGCAGAATACCGGCCTTCCGCCTGAGCTGTACGAGAGCATTGAACCCAAAACCCTTCAATATTATATGGAGGCAAAGTTTGAAAAGCATTTTTATCTCTCCCCCCGTTGGGGAATTTTCACCAGATTGGCAGGTGGAACAGTAGAAAACAAAAATTTGCTCTTGAATGATTTGTTCAGGATTGGTGGACTTCAAAGCATCAGGGGATTCAATGAGAATTTCTTTTTTGCCGACAAATACCTCTATCTCAATTTTGAGCCAAGGTTTTATTTTGATACCTACTCTTATTTTATGATTTTTGCCGATATGGGAAGATTAGAAAACAGCGTTCAAGGTTTTGGAGTAGATCAAACCTTCTCAGCGGGGTTGGGATTCAGCCTTGAAACAGGTAATGGAGTTTTCAACTTTATATATGGCCTTGGCCGTTCCAATGCGCAGGATTTTTCTTTCAACCTTTCCAAAGTCCACTTTGGATATACCGGTAGATTCTAACAGATGAAAACATCCTATTTCAGTATCTTACTTTTTTTGGTTTTCTGGAGTAGCTCTCTTGGGGGTTTCTCGCAGGTCTTGGAAAATTATAATCCGGAAATTCGGGAAATGTATCCTGAAACTATCCGAAAATCCAATGACAAAATTCAGGTAAAATTAGATTTGAAGACCTTTCCAAACAGTACTTTTAGATTTGTGTTTCCCGGTCAATCCACTTTGTTTTTAAAAGACAAGCTTTGGCTTCAAACCACTAAGGACACCACTTTTGTAATGCCTTTGGCAGATTTTCAAGGATTTGTTTCAGAGGCTGATTCTGCAGGAACATTGATGACCATTATCAAAACAGGGATCAATGGAAGTAATGTCTCTATTGAAAAAGGATTTTTTGAAAATTACGTAGCTCCAGTCGCAGCAGCGGGACCTTTAAAGCCGATGCCTGAAAGGCGGGAAGTGGATGGTTTCAATGACTTTTTCTTTTTTGCCATTGTCAGTATCCTGTTTTTGATTGCGGTGTACAAGTTGATTTATCCTTTGGTGTTGAAATTGATCCTGATGCCCACTTCCGTCTTTTCTGCGGAGGATTTTTCGGAGTCTAATTCTGTTCAAAAGTTCTTTTCCCTTGATGTAATCTTTTATTTGTTGCTGATGAATATGATGGCGTTTTTGTTGCTGATGCTTTTTGTAAAGACATTGGGCAATGAAAGTCTGCAATTTATCGTCAGCGGAGATGTGAACCAATATTTTCTAAGCTGGTTATTGGGCTCAGCCTTACTGATAATTTTTGCTGTGTTGAAATTTGCCTTATTGAGATTTTTGGGGTTTGTGTTTGATTTGAAAAAAATTGTGATCCCCCACTTTTTTTATATGCTCAGGATTATTTCCATAACAATATTCGTTATGGCCTTCATTATTAGCATTATTGTTTTGAACGGATTCGTGGAATTAGAAATAACAATTAAATATTTGCTTTATGGCTTTTTTTGGATTTATATGGTCGGGGTCCTGATGCTATTTCTAATCATGTCAAATCGGGTGTCCTTTAAAAATTACCATTTATTTGTTTACATTTGCAGCGCAGAAATAGTCCCCCTTTTATTCCTTTCGAAGGTAATCATAGGGTGAATTCAAGTGAAAAAGTCCAAATGCTGAAGTGAAATATGACGACTAAATCTACCAAAGACAGATTAAACCAGGTAAAAAGTATCTTAGTTTCTCAGCCAAAGCCAACAGATGAGAAATCACCATATTTTCAATTAGCTGAAAAGTATAATTTAAAAATAGATTTCAGGCCTTTCATTCAGGTTGAGCCGGTCTCAGTCAAGGATTTCAGGAGACAAAAAATTGATATCCTCAAGCATACGGCGATTATCTTTACAAGCCGCAATGCGATTGACCATTTTTTTACGATCTGTAAGGAATTAAAAGTAGAGATGCCGGCAGACATGAAATACTTCTGTATCTCAGACCAAACGGCACATTACCTTCAAAAATATATCGTGATCAGAAAGAGGAAACTCTACGTAGGTCAAAAAACAGCCGCTGATCTTTTCGATTATTTTAAAAAGCATAAATCTGAAAAGTATCTCTTTCCATGCTCCGATATCCGCAAGGATGAAATCCCGGAATACATGGCAAAGAACAATATTGCCTACACGGAAGCCATCATTTACCATACTGTAGCCGCAGATCTTTCAGACCTCAGGGATATCAAATACGATATTTTGGCTTTTTTCTCACCTTCGGGAATCAAATCATTGAAGCAAAATTTCCCTGATTTTAAACAAAACAACACCAGAATTGCTGCTTTTGGACCGACCACAGCCAAGGAAGTCAGGGAGCAAAACCTTATTCTTGATATTGAAGCCCCGATGCCAAACGCGCCAAGCATGACGGGTGCACTTGAACTTTACATAAAAAAGGCAAATAATTTGTGATGTTTCCAATCTTTTGTGGCGAAATTGAGTTTAATTGTGTAGAATAGAGTTTACATCATCAGTTTTATTGATACATGGTTAAACATGATTTTACGATATTGAAATGTCTCCTGCTGATATGGACAGGGAGTTTTTTTTCTTCAAAAGCCCATGGCCAACAAGATGCCCAGTTTACCCAATACATGTATAATGGCGGATATTTCAATCCTGCCTTTGCCGGAAAGGAGGCTGGATATAGATTTTCAGCACTTCATAGGTCACAGTGGCTAAGTTATTCCGGTACCAATGGACCTGCTCCCATTACCCAACTGGTAAGTGCCAGCGGGTCTATTGACAAACTCAAATTGGGAGTTGGCCTAAATCTTGTTAACGACAACATCGGCCCTACGACCAATCAAGAAGTAAACTTATCGGTAGGATATCACAAAAAACTAAGGCGGGGAGTTTTGAGTTTAGGGGTTATGGGAGGAGTTTTTGCGACTACGATACGGTTTGATGAACTGGATTTTGTAAATCCGGATCCGAATTTGCCGGATACTGGCAGTGAAACACAGATGAATTTCAACTTTGGCGCCGGAGCTATTTACGACCGTACCAAATACTATATAGGAATAAGCAGCCGACATTTGAATGAGCCAGGGTTTGATTTTGGGGAGGGTTCTCTTGAAAACCAACTCAAAAACCACACCTACATTTTGGCAGGGTATAGAATAAAAACTTTTGCCCAATGGAATTTCGAACCAAGTGTTTTATTGAAAACAGTATCATTTGATAATTTTTCATATGACATCAGCGTTATAGCCACATACAATCAAAAAGTAAGCGGAGGATTGGCTTTCAGGGGCGAAGAATCCGTGTCTTTATTGATGGGTTACAGTATCCTCAAAGACAAATCTCTAAGAATAGGATATGCATTTGATCTGGTAGTTGGAGGCATAGAAGCCAAAGCTCCGACAAGCCATGAATTTATGTTATCCTACGTACTCCCCGACGTGACCAGGCAGTTCCAAAGAACAATCCAACGCACTCCTAGATTTAGGTTCTAAAAAATAATTATTGGAAATTCAGCAATTAAATTTGTGTATTTCTAAGAATTTACTTTAATTTTCGCTCTTGTTGCTTATCCAAAAAGTGGCATGAATTTGATAAATGGTTTAATGTAATTTATGTCTAAAAAAATGAAGACACGCGTTTTAAGCATAATTTTAGCGGTTTTGGTAGTGGTAGTACTACCGAGCTGCGGACTTTTGGGCAAGAAAGGATCTGCCAGTGAAAAAGACAATAGAAGGGGTGAAGTTACGGGTGTTCCCAAGAGGGTTATCTGGCAACAAATCCTTCCTCAAGAAATGGTACCGGTCAAAGCCGGGACTTTTTGGATGGGGCAAGCGGATGAGGATATTGCCTTCTCCCAGTCCTCTTTGAATAAGCAGATTACGATCTCCGAATTTTATATGGATAAGTATGAAGTATCCAACAACAAATACAGACAATTCATCGAAGCAGTCAGGTTAGGAGAATACACCTACAGTACCCCTACTACTTTGAAAGAAGCACCGACTTTTGATATCAACACCGTGCTTCCAGATACTACTGTGTGGAATACCAGTTTTACCTATCACTATGGTGATCCTTTGATGGAGTTTTATTTTGACCACCCTGCTTTTGACAATTATCCTGTAGTAGGTGTCAGCTGGGAGCAGGCCAATATGTACTGTCAGTGGAGAACCTACCATTTGAACGCTAACGACAAAGCTGACTTTGACTATCCTCCTTTCAGATTACCATCTGAGGCAGAATGGGAATACGCAGCCAAAGGCGGAAAAGAAGTAGCGAAGTATCCTTGGGGTGGTCCTTACCTGAAAAACAAAAGAGGATGTCTGATGGCAAACTTCAAACCAGGTAGAGGAAATTACATTGACGACGGATTTGCATACACTGCGCCGGTAGATGTTTTTGCTCCAAATGGATTTGGATTGTACAACATGTCAGGCAACGTGGCGGAATGGGTATTGGATTCCTACAATGCAGTCAGTGGATCAGTGACATGGGATTTGGATCCTAGGTATGATGATCCAAATGAAAAAAGAAAAGTAGTACGTGGCGGTTCTTGGAAAGATATCGCTCATTACCTCGAAACAAGTACAAGAACTTACGAATTCCAGGATGTAAAAACAGCACACATCGGATTCAGAACTGCGATGACCTATTTGGGTAGATCAGGTTCAATGGATATCAGTAACAACAGAAGAAGAAAAAAGTAAATCGAATAACATCTTAATCACTCACTCACCTCTAAATTTTTAAAAAAAAATGGCAACAAAAAACAAATCATTCATGAACGTATTTTACGGGGATATCATGCCAAAAATATATGGTATCGGTGCTGCCGTAGTTATCCTGGGAGCTATGTTCAAAATCCTAGATTGGCCTTTCGCTAGTTTGATGATCGGTGTGGGTCTATCCACAGAGGCCGCAATATTTTTCTTATCGGCATTTGAGCCCAAGCACGAGGAAGTGGATTGGTCTAAAGTATATCCTGAATTAGCCGGTGAAGAACCTGCTGAGCGTAGATCAACCAAAAAAGAGCCAAAAGATAATCTTAGCCAAAAATTTGACGAGATGTTGGCCAATGCCAAAATCGGCCCCGAGTTGTTTGACAGCTTAGGTAAAGGAATCCAAAATCTTGCGACCTCCGCTGAAAAAATGGGCACAATTGCCGATGCAGCTGTTGCAACCAATGAATATGCAAGCAATGTGAAGACAGCTTCAAAGACTTTGGTGGATATCAACCAGTCTTATGGTAAAACTGCCATGGCCTTGACCGAACTTTCTTCTGCTTCCGCAGATGCAAAAGAATACCATAGCCAAGTGGTCACAGTAACCAAAAACCTTTCTGCATTGAACAATGTGTATGAAATGGAATTATTGGATGCCCAATCACACCTCAAAACCCTGAATAAATTCTATTCCAACATTTCTACAGCAATGGAAGGTCTGAACGAAGCAGGAAAAGAAACAGAACAGTTCAAAACAGAGTTGGCAAAACTCAATTCCAATGTTAGCTCATTGAATAAAGTATATGGCGGAATGCTTTCAGCCATGAAAGGTTAAGCCTTGTTCATATTTATATTTAATCTTTTAGAAAAATAATATGGCAGGCGGAAAAGAAACACCAAGGCAGCGGATGATCGGTATGATGTACCTTGTATTGACAGCTTTGCTGGCATTGCAGGTAAGCAACCAGATCCTCCAAAAATTTGTGCTGTTGAACGATGGACTGGAAAGGACTTCCAAGAATTTCATCAATAAAAATGAATTCACTGTTTCCTCAATTGCATCCACAGTAGAGAATCAGGGAAATAACGCAAAAGACGTACCCAAAGTAGATGCAGCCAAAGAAGTCAGGCAAGCTACTTCTGAGGTATATGCTTATTTGGAAGAATTGAAACAGGAATTGTTAACTGTTTCTAACGCCAAAGATGAAGAAGGGCAGTTTAGCAATTCAGCTTTGAAAAACACTGATATCCCGGGCAATATCTTCAATAACAACAAAAAGGGATTCGAAATGCAGGAAAGGTTAAATGCCTATCCTAAGCAAATCAGTGAAATCTTAAAGAAAGCGGGGATCGAAATGACTTTCGGAGACATTGCCAAAGATGCCAAAGACATTGAAATTTTTAAAAATGACAAAGAAGTCAGAAATAAGAATTTCGTGTTCCTGAACTTTGTAAAGTCTCCCGTCGGTGCGGTAATGGCATTGATTTCGCAGTATCAAAATGAAGTTTTGAACATAGAAAGTGAATCTTTGGGAGCAATTACGGCTTCAATCGGATCGTTCTATTACAAAGCTGATATTGTGGAAGCTAGAATTGCTGCCCAATCCAATGTGGTTGCAGCAGGGACCAAGTTCCAGGCAGATATGTTCATTGCTTCATCTTCTTCTTCAGATGCTCCTCAGATGACTATTGACGGAAGGCCGGTGACAGTAGAAAACGGATTCGGTAAAATTGAATTTACCGCTACTCCTGCTTCTCAATATGATGATAGAGGACTTTCAAAGCGAGTTTTGAAAGGTGAAATCGTGACGAATGTTGGTGGAGAAGACAAAATACTTCCTGTAGAATATGAGTATTTCGTTGCCCAACCAGTCATCAAAGTCACTTCGGAAGTAGTCAATCAGCTTTATGCGGATTGCGCCAATGAATTGTTGATTGATGTTCCTGCATTGGGAAACAGCTATGCACCAAGTTTTACAGTGTCTAATGGTTCTTCTATCCAAGGAAGCAAGCCAGGTCAATTGACTGTAATTCCCGGAAATTCCGGTAAGGTTTTGATCGGAGTAAGCAGTGGAGGCAATAAAATCGGGGATGTATCGTATGATATCAAGCCGGTTCCTGCACCAACTGTCAGGTTGTTTGATGGCAGAGGCCCTATTGATTTGAGTCAGGCTTATCCTGCACCGGGACCGTCTTCATTGATAGTTGAGGCGATTCCTGAGTCAAACTTTGGAAGGACCATGGCGAAAGATGCCAAATTCGAAGTAACAGGAGGAGAAGTAATCCTTCTCAGAAATGAGGTTCCAAGAGAGAAAGTTGCCATCAACGGTAAAAACGTAGCAATCAGAAACCTCTTAGCTTCTGCAAAAAGTGGAGATGCTTTGGTTATACGTGTCACACAAGTAACCAGAACCAATTTCAGAGGCAATAAAATAACGAATAATCAGCCTGAGATTATCAGGATGGCGATTAAATAAATGATCGATGATGTCTTTTGGGCATGATCATAAACAAAAATGAATATGAAGCTTTATTCAAAAATCTTTGGCCTTTTATCCCTTGGTCTTTCCCTTGTCAGCATAGGTAGCTATGCCCAAGTGGCGACAAGTGTGAATCCGTCCGGAACTGGCGATAGACAGTTCAAAATGGACACTGTTTTTTCGGCTCATCCGATTCGTGAAGACGATAAGATGTATCAGATCTCCGTGTGGAGGAGAATTGATCTTAGGGAAAAATACAATCAGCCACTTTATGGGTCAGGTGATACCAAAAATGATGGGATCGTCAATCAGATATACAAAGCCATTGTAGAAGACAATGCGCTTGAGGTATTTGCTGATGATAAATTCACCCAACCTCTGTCTATAGCTGACTTCCAATCCAATTTTTGGTTGGCAGCCAATGGCGACAGCATTTTTGTGAAGCAGCTCTATTACCTTGATTTCATGGAAGATTTTGTGTTTGACAAGCATCATTCACAAATAAAATTTGATGTCAAATACATCGAGTTGGTCATGCCATCTCAAACCAACGCCAACGCGGGTCAAAAGACCATCGGTTATGTGAGGTTTAAGGATTTCTATTATCACTTCAAAGACCACCCTGAAGCAAAATGGCTGATTTTCCAAAATACAGCCAAAAACTTGACTTACGATCAGGTTTTCGATCAGAGGTTATTCAGGTCTGTAGTGAGAAGATACACCAATCCTGACAATGCCTATGTAGCAGATTTGGTCAATTCCGCACACCCCAACCCAGAATTGCAGGCGTTTTTGAATTCCCTGGAGTTTGAATACAAACTGCTGGATTTTGAGAACGGACTTTGGGAATGGTAAAAAAACCTAATTCAATCAATACATGATTTATAAAGGCTATCAGGATTCTGGTAGCCTTTGTTTTTTTGAACTGGTTTTTCTTTTCCGCTAAACAAAAAATTCAGCTTTTTAGTAAACTTGATTTTTATGCTTGATTAAAAAGCCAACCAAAAAAAGTCTTTCATCAATCTTCTTTCAAAGCTTATCCTCCATAAAAAAGAGACAAAAAAAGGCAGTCAGGTTAAACTTGCTGCCTATTTTTCTTAATGTTTGGACCGGTTTGTTTTCCTAGATCCTTAAAATTATAGAACCCTTTCGAACTGGCTAAAATAAAAATTCCCTTCAATCTGGGCATTTTCATCTGAGTCAGAACCGTGTACGGCATTGGCTTCAATAGAAGTGGCAAACATTTTTCTGATGGTTCCCTCAGCAGCATTTGCAGGATTGGTAGCACCGATCAAAGTCCTGAAATCCTCTACTGCATTTTCTTTTTCCAATATCGCAGCAATGATAGGTCCTGATGACATATACTTGCAAAGATCCGCGTAAAACGGTCTTTCTTTGTGCACTTCATAAAATTTTCCGGCCAATTCTGGTGTCAGTTGAGTTGCCTTTAGCGCAACTATTTTGAATCCTGCGCCTTCAATCATTTTTAATATTGCCCCGGAATTGCCGGCACCAAATGCGTCCGGCTTGATCATGGTGAAAGTTCTTTTACCTGCCATTGTAATTATTTTTGTAGGTTTAAATGTGGCTGCAAAAATACAGTAATTCATCGAATCTCCGAATAATGGTTATAAAATCTGTGTTATCTTATTCAGATTTAGACTTTTAGTGGCATTGGGATTTTTCAAAAATTATCCTGACCTTTGCGGACTGTGTTCCTCAAGGGGAGTGTACAAAGGCAATCAAATGCAAGAATTAGAGTCATTTAAAGATATCATTTCCTCACCCCAGAAAGTTGTAATTACCACTCACCATAAGCCTGATGCAGATGCATTGGGATCTTGTCTGGCGATGTCAAACTTCCTGATTAAGCTGGGTCATGAGGTGCAGGTAATCACTCCTTCCGACTATCCTTCCTTTCTTCATTGGATGAAGGGCAATGAGGATGTAATCAACTTTGAAGATCTATCCAAAAGACAGGAGGCTATTGGTATCATCCAACAGGCTACGATGATTTTTTGTTTGGATTTCTCCTGTCCCAAAAGGATGCAGGATATGGAAAAATGGGTGGAAAAGTCAGATGCTTATAAAGTAAACATTGATCACCACCAAGACCCAAAGGATTTTGCAAATTTCAGGTATTGGAGTACCACTGCTGCGGCTACCTGCGAATTGATATTCGAATTGATAGTGGCTATCGGCCATAAAGATTTGATAGACAAGGATATTGCAGAATGTCTTTATGCGGGGATCATGACTGATACAGGGGGATTTAGGCACCCGAATACCACCAAGAATGTTCACCTCATCACTGCCGAACTGATAGGAATAGGTGCTGACAATTCCAAGATTTCAAGGCTGATCTACGATACCAACAGTGTCAATAGGTTGAAATTTATCGGATTTGCTATCACAAGAAGGCTAATCATCATGCAGGATCTGCAGACTGCTTACTTTGCGATCAGCAAAAAAGACCTTCGAAAATATTCTTCCCAGACAGGAGACACCGAAGGATTGGTCAATTATGCATTATCATTGGATGGCATCAAGATCGCAGCGCTGTTTACCGAACGTGAGGATGGAGTCAAAATATCTTTCAGGTCTACTGAAGATATCGCTGTCAACAAATTTGCCGCGTCCTACTTTGATGGTGGAGGACACAAGAATGCTTCCGGAGGAAAATCCCAGATGACACTCCAAGAGACCACAGAAAAATTTGAAACACTCATAAAAGAAAATTATAATTCCCTATTTATTCAATCTGATCTACTTCATGAAAAAAATTAAATTCTACGTATTGCCTGCCATTGCTATGGTGTTGGCAACCGGCCTGATGTCTTGTAAGAAAAAACAGACAACCTCTGATGGCATCGAGTATACCTATATCAAAGAGGGAGATGTAGCTCCTAAAAACGGAGAATACATCCTCTATCACCTTATCGTAAAAACAGATAAAGATTCCACATTTATCTCTACTTATGACCAAAACATGCCAGGTTATATCCTATTCAATGATTCCTTACCAAAGGAAAGCGGCATGGATGAGATTTTCCTGAGCTTGAAAAAAGGAGACAGTATTGCATTCGAAGCCAATTCCATGAAGGTATTTGGCGAACAGAATATGCCTTTTTTCTTGGATAAAGAGAAAAATGTTAAAATCCAGATCGGCGTTGTGGATATCACTGACCAACAAGGAGTGGAAGCCTATTTCAATTCCCTTCAGGAAGCACAAATGAAAAAGCAGGCTGAAAATTCCGTTAAGCAATTGGAAATAGATACAAAAATCATTGAGGATTACCTTGCTGAAAAAAATATCAAGGCTACCAAGACAGAATCAGGCCTTTATTACGTCATTGAACAGGAAGGTACAGGTCCGGAGATTGAATCAGGCGATTTGGCTTTTGTTCATTATGCAGGTTATTTATTGGATGGAACCCTATTTGATTCAAGCATCAAAGAAATTGCACAGGCCAATAATACATATAATGAGCAGAGAGATGCACAAGGTGGATACGGTCCATTGGAAGTTTCTGTAGGTCAGGGAAGAGTTATTTCAGGATGGGACGAAGGTCTTGCACTTTTGAAAAAAGGTGACAAAGCCAAATTCTTCATCCCTTCTACTTTGGCTTATGGAGATAGAGACTCTGGACAGATCACAGCAAACTCTGTACTGATCTTCGACGTAGAAATCACAGACGTACAAAAATAAACATATGAAAAGATTAAGCGCGTTATTATTATCAGTGGTTTGGGTGTTTTCCGGATGTGTTTCTGACGAGGAAAATGCCCAGATTCTTTTTGAAAGGGATATTCAAAAGATTGAAACATATGTAACGCAAAACCCCATTGCTTCCGTTAAAGATGCCATCGACGGGAGTACAGGCATGCGGATTTATTGGACCCAACTATCAGGAAGCGGACACAAAGTGGCTTTGGGAGATACTGTATTTGTAAATTATACAGGAAAGCTATTGAATAACAGCGTTTTCGATACTTCCAATGAAGCCACGGCCAAGGCTAATAACATTTTCAACGCCAATCGTGATTATGAGCCTTTGGAGTTTATAATAGGTAGAGGAATGGTTATCCCAGGCTTTGAATTTGCTGTTTTCAATATGGAAAAGGGAGATAAAGCTACCGTGATAATGCCTTCATTATATGCTTATGGATCGCAGGGAAATGGGGGTATTCCACCAAATTCACCATTGCTGTTTGAACTTGAACTTGTAAACATCAAGGACAATCCTTTGGCAGACGACTGATAAATGAGAAATTTTAAAATATTTATTACATCTCTCTTTGGGATTCTTTTGATGGCTGCCTGTGATACGCCAAATCCTTTTGGAGGACCTGTGTATGACACTGCGGGAAACCTTGCCATTGATCGGGTTAAGATAGACGAATTCCTAAGGACTGCCCAGATAGATAGTCTGTACCGTGTCCATGATCCTAACGGTGTTGTTATTATCGTTCAGGAAGAAGGAACCGGAGGAAAACCAGCTTCAGGTATGTTGCTCTATACCAATTATACAGGGAAATTGTTGGACGGGACCGTATTTGATACAAACAGGGAAGATGTGGCTAGAGAAAATAATGTGTATGATCCTTCCAGGACTTACAGGATTTTCCAGTTTACACTTGGAACTTCTGAGACTATACAGGGTTTTAATATCGGGTTTAGACAAATGAAAAGTGGTTCCAAAGGCGTTTTGATCATTCCTTCCCCTTGGGCTTACCGTGACAGCGGTACGATCCCCGGTGTCCCGGCCAATTCCGTCTTGATGTTTGACGTGGAATTTCTTGGAATGGATTGATTTTCAAAAATCACCAAATCATTGTATAAAAATAAACCTCCCTTTTTTATAAGAGGGAGGTTTTTTTGTGTCAAAACCAATTTCATAAAAAATCATTTTATGGCTTTTGCGATTTCGGCGGCCATGATGCCAAGACCTTCTTTGTTGGGATGGATTCCGTCAGGCAATAGCGCCGATTTGTCTAACAATGGAGTATACAAATCTATAATCTCAGATTTTGTCTTTTTAGCAATTTCCATCAACATCGGGCGCATTTCGTTGAGAATTACCTCACCATTGATGTCAAAGTTTCCCTGGAACACAGGAACAGGAAGGCAGATGTACACCTTTCCTTTTTTAGGCATCGATTTCTTGAAAGTCTCGATCATCTCGATATAGTCAGCAGTGAACTCTTCTTTGTATTTCCAGTTTTGGGGTTTCGAGTCATTGGTACCCAACTTGATGACTAGGATATCGGGGGCAAAAGATTTGGTCTCTTCAAATTGGGGTTCGTTCCAAAAAGGATAATCCCCTTTTTTAAGTAAAGTCCTACCACTTACTCCAAAGTTTTTGACATCATATTTGTCACCAAGAATTTTCTGCATCTGAAGTGGATAGCTGTCAGGATTGTCCCTCCCCGGACCCTGTGTAATGCTGTTTCCAACACAGGCAACTTTTATTTTTGATTGTGCGGAGGCGGAAAAGCCGATTGAAAGTAAAAGGATTGTTAGAAAAAGCAGATTTTTCATAGGTTGATTTTTTCTTTCAATTTAAAAAGTTTTGATTCTTTAAAATCTTTTGAAGCTAAAATTATTCTAAGGGGATATCTTTAATGTCAAATGGGGATTATCAGGAATATACTTTATTATTTCAACCTCTTGTCTTTGGATGTGGTTTTAGGAGCAATGGCGGGGATGTTGTTTTTCTCTGATTTGTTGGATATGGATATACCTGGTTCAGCCTATTTTCTGTTGGGAATGGCGGTGTGGAGTATCTACACTTGGGATCATTTGATGGATGCCCGAAGTGCTTTGGATATGCCTCAATCCCCCAGACATCAATTTCATCAGAAATATTTCCGGTTCCTGCTTCCTCTTGTCTTTTCCTGTATTTTGATAGGGTGTGTGCTTTTATTTTTTTCCGAGGAATTAAAGTTTCTCTTTACTCCGGGAATAGTATTGGGAGCTGTTATCGTGGTTTGGATGGGATTCTTGAAAATTAACGGAACGAAGGTTTCCTGGTTAAAAGAAATATCCACAGCCCTGATTTATGTTTTGGGTATTTCCCTAGCCCCGTTTGCAAGTTTGGATTTTGAACTGGTGGACCAAAATTTCTACATTTTTGCTTTCATTTACTTTTTGGCTGCATTGGTCAATCTTCTGATGCTCTCTTTTCTGGATGCGGAAGAAGACCAAAAAGACGGTTTTGGGTCTGTGTTGGTGTTGATCCCAAAGGCTGGTTTAAAAAATCTTATCTTGCTATTGGCGATAACCGGAATCGGCATATTGGTGGTTCTTGCAATTATTCTACCATCCTTTTATCATGTCCATTCAGTGATTTTGGGATTGATTCTTGGCTACCATTTGATTTTGTTTTTCTCCAAAAATCAAACCAAAGACCAAGTCAGAAGAAAATCTGAGGCATTGTTTCTATTGCCTTTCTTGTTGCTTTTATTTTAATGCTTTGGATCCTTGCTCGGCAGCTTTATCGATCATTTTCCTGATCATTTCATCAAAGTAGGCACCGTTATACGGACCAAACCAATTCATGTCCCGGGTTTCATAAAGTGGGTAATTGTAATAATTGTCTGGGGTAATATATCCGATGTAGCCCCCGTTAAAACAGGTGATGATGAGATGGAGGCCTTTTTCTGCTGCATAAGCTTCCCATTCTTTCATAAAAACCCCTGAAATTTCACCACTTGAACTGATAAACAATGTTTTTCCGATTTGGACCATGTCAAAATGGGCATTTGTTTCTCCGAAAATTGAATTGAAAATCCAAGGCCGGATGCGGACTTTTTCACTGATCCTGAAATGCGCCTTTCTTAGGCCAAGAGGTAAACTCCCAAACTTAAGGTTTGGCTCTTCCACTGGAAATACCTCGTGGATATTTTCAGAAAGATTCCTGTTCAAAGAAAGGGCATAAGATTCGACATCATTGGGTTGATTTCCGGTAGCCACAGGGCGATGGCTGCCGACTGTACCTGCTGCAAAAAGGGAAAAGTCATATCCCTCCTGCTCCATCAATTTTGTCAGGTAGTTGGGATAATCTCCTGACAAGCCCATAAATTTTGAATTTAAAATAGTCGGATGGGCACTGTATGTCAGGATTGTTCCTTTTTTCCCATTCCGCTTTTCAAATATCAATTGCCTGATGTAAGGATCTATGGGGTCTTCAGCGATCAGCCTGTTCGCAACAAGGGTGTCTGCTTTGGTTTTTCTAAAAAAAACTTCTACAGTGTCTCTGCTAGCCATGGCTGATTTCAATCCTTCTAAGGTTTTGGCTTCCAGGAATTTGACGATTTTTTCATCATAGCTTCCAAAAGCCAATTTGCCGAGAAGACCGGGAATATGTCCTCCGATGCCACTGTGGGTATGGGTTGCGGTAAAATAGACATTGTCCAATTCCAAACCTGATTCTCTGATAGCCCGATTGATTCTTCCCTGCAGGTAAGGATGGACGATCATCAATTCATAGTTCAAAAAAGCAACCGTAGAGATTCCGTTGCTGATGACCATCGTTTTGACAAAACTACTATCCTGCACAAATTTATATCTTCCCCGAGGTTTATATCCCACCAATTTGGCAGGTTTTGCAGGGGTTGTGTTTATAGCTGACCATCCCGCTAGCCATATTTCGCCTTCAGAAGATTCAAGGTCTAAGGAGTCAAGATGGGAGACAGTTTCCAAGTAATAATCCATCTCTTTGTAATCTCGCCAATCTATCTTGGTCAAAGTGGTCAAGGCTAAAAAAACAATGATACCAAAGGTCCAACCGAAAATTCTAAATATCTTTTGGGCAGTTGTCCTTGGCATATATTTATCAAAAATCTACAGGTTGTCTCGGTCGTTTAATATTCAAAAGTGCCATGCGCACCCTGAACAGTCACTTTTTTACCCTCATGTGGAAGGACCCTTCCGATGATTTTGGCTTCCACACCCAATCCTTCGGCGATGTCCATGACTTCCTCGGCATACCTTTCTTCAAGGTAAACCTCCATCCGGTGGCCCATGTTGAACACCTTGTACATCTCTTTCCAGTCCGTGCCGCTTTCTTCTTGTATCATTTTGAATAATGGCGGGGTATCAAACAAATTGTCCTTGACCACATGCACATTGTCTACAAAATGGAGGACCTTTGTCTGCGCACCTCCGCTGCAGTGAACGATGCCATGGATGGCAGGTCTCAGGTATTTCAACACATCAACCATGATCGGGGCGTAAGTTCTTGTAGGAGAAAGTACCAATTTTCCCATATCAACCGGAAGTCCGGGTGCAGGGTCTGTCAGGTTGTATTTCCCTGTATAAACCAGATCGGATGGAACCGCTGGGTCAAAGCTTTCAGGGTATTTGCTTTTCAAAAGTTTGTTAAAAACATCATGTCGTGCCGAAGTAAGGCCATTGCTTCCCATGCCTCCATTGTATGAATTTTCATAAGTAGCCTGTCCAAAGGAGGCCAATCCTACCACCACATCACCCGGTCTGATTTTGTCATTGGAAATGACATCTTCCTTTTTCATCCTGCATGTCACCGTACTGTCTACAATCACAGTCCGGACCAAATCTCCGACGTCTGCGGTTTCTCCACCTGTCAGGATGACATTGACGCCATGGTCGCGCAGCATCTGCAAGACTTCCTCGGTTCCGTTGATGATGGCGGAGATAACTTCGCCGGGAATCAGGTTTTTGTTTCTTCCGATTGTGGAGGAAACCAGAATATTGTTGACAGCACCTACACAAAGCAGGTCATCGGTATTCATGATGATGGCATCTTGGGCGATACCTTTCCATACACTCAGGTCCCCTGTTTCTTTCCAATACATATAAGCAAGAGAAGACTTGGTACCGGCCCCATCAGCATGCATGATGTTGCAGTAATCAGGATCATTGCCAAGCGTATCTTCTACTATTTTGCAGAATGCCTTTGGAAAAAGTCCTTTGTCCAATTTGGAAATGGCCTGATGAACATCTTCTTTGGAGGCGGATACGCCCCGCTGCATATACCTTTCGTTCATTGAGAATTTGGGGATTGGTTGTATAGGGGCAAAGTTAAGGATTCCCACGGGATTGAAGGATGGAAAAACAGGAAGATTGGTAAAATCGATTATTCAATTTTATACTTTTGGTATTCAGTACTGCCCCTTCCTTTTTTTATATTTATTTGTCTACCAAAAAGAAAACTTGATTTAAACTCCAATCCTACTCAGTCTATATAATTATCAGAGCGGAAAAGGGGTTTTATTTGATTCATTTGGATAAAGTTCAAATACAAGGGCTCTAACCGCGATATCCAATTTTTTATTTCCCTTCGAAACCTTATTTTTACGACCCAATTGAAAACGCATTAAAAACTTTCCCATATGCCATATTTATTTACATCAGAATCAGTCTCTGAAGGTCATCCTGACAAAGTCGCTGATCAGATTTCAGACGCTTTGATCGATAATTTTTTAGCATTTGACCCCAATTCCAAAGTCGCCTGTGAAACATTGGTGACCACAGGACAGGTGGTATTGGCCGGAGAGGTAAAGTCTGAAATATACCTTGATGTTCAAAAAATTGCCAGAGATGTCATCAACAGAATCGGATACACCAAAGGAGAATACATGTTTGACGGGAATTCCTGCGGGGTCCTTTCTGCCATCCATGAGCAGTCTCCTGATATCAACCAAGGTGTAGAAAGGGCAAATCCTGAAGAACAAGGTGCCGGTGACCAAGGCATGATGTTTGGCTATGCGACAAAAGAAACTGATAATTTCATGCCATTAGCACTTGACCTTTCCCACAGGATTTTGAAGGAATTGGCAGCAATGAGAAGAGAAAGCAAAGAAATTGCTTACCTCCGTCCGGATGCTAAATCCCAAGTGACCATTGAGTATGGAGATGACAACCAGCCTTTGCGTATCGATGCCATTGTGGTTTCGACGCAGCACGACGACTTTGATGAAGAACCGGCGATGTTGGCCAAGATCAAGCAAGACATCATCAAAATACTAATCCCAAGGGTAAAGGCACAGTTGAAGCCTGAGATTCAGGCCCTGTTTACAGATAAGATTACCTACCACATCAATCCCACCGGAAAGTTTGTGATCGGCGGACCACATGGAGATACAGGATTGACGGGAAGAAAAATCATCGTTGACACCTATGGGGGAAAAGGCGCCCATGGAGGCGGTGCTTTCTCGGGCAAAGATCCATCAAAAGTGGACCGTTCCGCAGCTTATGCCACCAGACATATTGCCAAAAACATGGTCGCTGCAGGGGTAGCGGAAGAACTTTTGGTGCAGGTATCATATGCCATCGGGGTAGCCAAGCCAATGGGAATCTATGTCAACACCTACGGAACTTCAAAAGTGAACATGAGTGACGGCGAAATTGCCAAAAAAATCGAAGACATCTTCGACATGAGACCTTATGCTATCGAACAGCGCCTGAAGCTTAGAAATCCCATCTACGAAGAGACGGCAGCCTACGGTCATATGGGACGCGAAAATGAGACTGTGACCAAAACTTTCAAAAATCCTTATGGTAAATCCAAAACCATAGAAGTGGAATTGTTCACTTGGGAGAAGCTGGACTTTGTTGATAAGATTAAAAAGGAGTTTGGAATATAAGGGAAAGCGGCTAAAGGGCCGCTTTTTTTATGCATTATGGCTTTGCAGATTTTCGCATTATTTTGGGTAAACTTAATTTGTGTTTATCCGTTGATTTTGTAATTATTTGATCCCTCAAAATGAAATCATTTTCGTTCACCCTGCTCTTGTTTTCCATCGTGCTTTTGGCCCAAGCCCAAACAAATCCTAGGATTTCATATCGGGAGAATTTTTTCGGAAACCATGTTTACCTGGCAAATGGCCAAAAAGTGAAAGCTTCAGAAATAGAAAAATTGATGTCCACTTTTCCTGAAGACGCTTATCTGTTTTCAAAAGCCAACCAAAAAATGGTGATGGGGGAATCTTTGCGGTGGGGAGCTTGGGTCATGGCTACCGGTTCTTTGGTATATCTCTTTTCAGGAGAAATCAACCAACAGCGGGCGCTGATTGTGGGAGGATTGACCCTTGGGGCTATTACCTTAAGCACTATTTCTGTATCCATGAAGAGAAATGGAAAAAGGGAAACCTCCCATGCGATCGAAAGCTTCAATTATAAAGTCTCACGGGGTTTTGGGTATGAACCTTCACTCAAAATAAAAATATCCCCCTTAGCAATGGGTTTAAGTCTAAATTTCTAATCAGATGAGAAAAATTGTATTTGCATTGTTAATGGTTTGTGTCATGACCAATGTGTATGGTCAGGAATATCCTTTTTTGAGGATTGAATACAGGGAGACCTTGATCGGGGACAGGATCGATATTTTGGATGGCCCCAAAGTGCTGACCAAACAGGAAGTTTATCAGCTGATGCAGGCCCAGCCAGAGGCGTTTGAGAAGTATCAAATGGCGATGAAAAAGCAAAGAACAAGCAAATTGTTGGATGGAGCCACAGTTTTGACTTCTGCCGCAGTGCTGGTTTTGAGTTTGATTCCCCCCCAATCTTCCTCCTACAATACCAGGAATAACCTTTTACTTCCTGCCATGATTTCTACTCTTGGATTAGGGATCGCATCTGGATTTTATAGACGAAGCAGCCGTAACATTACCCGAGAGGCGGTGGATTTGTATAATTTCTCTGAAAAAAAGGCCGATCCAATTTACTTTGACGATGGGCTGACTTATTACAGAATCCCTGATTTCATTGGGATTCAGATCAGGTTTTAGGTTAAAAAAAAGTTTTCAAATAAACTTCAGGACTCATTGCCGGCAAGGCTGATTTCCTAAAATCTTTGGTGTTTCTGCTTATTATTATCTCAATTCCAGGATTTAAAATGGCCACTGCATTTTGAATCCCATCTTCAAAATCGCTGAACTCGAGATCCAGGGCCATCAAAATGGAGGCTTTATCCGAGTTTAAAATTTCAACAATTTCAAGTAATTCTTTAATTAAGTCGATTGATTTTTGGTGACCAATGAGCTTTCTTGATATGTAATAAATATTGTTGACAGTCAACGAAGAGATAAAAAGCTCAATTTCTCCCGATTCTGACAAATCAAAAATTCTACTTGCTTCCTCCGAAAAAGGCCTCCTGTCCAACAAAAAGTCAAGTACCACATTTGTATCAAGAAACACTTTATTCATGGTGCTTTTTGATAATTTCTTCTTCTAATATTTCTTTATAATCTAAATCAATATCTGTCTTTAACAAACCCCTGAGCCTGCTTACTTTCTTTGATATGATGGGAGTTTTGGTCAATTCATCTTTTTCAATCAGTAACTTAAAATAGTTTTCTACCAATTCTGAAAGGCTGCTTCCTTTTTCGGATGCAAACTTTTTTGCCTCTTCGATAATTGCTTTATCCAGGGAGAGTGTAAGCTTCGTATTCATACGTATCCATGTATTAATAATTAGTACGTGAAATTTAGTAAAATTTCTAAACCCCGCCAACTTTGGATCAATACATAATTCAAAACATTTCCTCAATCAGGGCATTGTAAAAATCCTTTACATCGATCCCCAAAGCACGCACTTGTTGGGATATCAAGCTGGTTTCAGTTTGACCCGGGACGGTATTGATTTCGATAAAATAGAACTTGCCTGTTTCGTGTTCCAAGAAATAGTCAATCCTGACCGCACCCTTGCAGTTTAACTTTTGATATACTTTTTCAATAATTCGTCCCACCATTGCCACTTCCTCTTGGGTCATTCTTCCGGGGGTTATTTCTTCACAAACACCGGGAGAATACTTTGCCTCAAAGTCAAAAAACTCATTGCTGCTGATGATCTCTGTAGCCGGAAGGACAGTAGTGATCCCTCTTGACCGATAAACACCAATCGAAAATTCCCTACCTGAAACAAATTCTTCCACCAATACCTGTGAATCCTCCGCAAATGCCTTATCCAAAGCTTCCTGAAGTTCATTCGGTTCTTTGACTTTGGTCATTCCGATGCTGGATCCACCATTATTTGGTTTGACAAAAAGGGGAAGACGTAGTTCTTTTAAAATGCGGCCTCCATTTTCAGAATGGTTGCCAAACAATTGGATGGACCTCGCGACAAACAATTCGTCGATGTCCTGGACTATTGCTTTGGTGTAGCCTTTGTTCATGGTGATGGCAGAGGTCAGCGCATCGCATGTGGTATAAGGTAACCCGATCATGTCAAAATAACCCGCCAGCTTGCCGTCTTCTCCCGGCGAACCATGAAGAATATTGAAAACTCCGTCAAATTTTATTTTTTGATCCGAAATTTTGATCGAAAAGTCGTTGAGGTCTACAGGGGTTTTTTCGCCTGTGGCAGTTTGGTGATACCAGTTTCCGGGATAAATCAGGATTTTGTAGATATCATAGAGGCTTCTGTCGAGGGTCTTTTCGACTACTGCAGCACTTTTTAGGGAGATGACAGATTCTCCGGTAAATCCACCGGTCACTAAGGCAATTTTCTTCTTCATGGCATGTAAAAGTAAAAATCAATCTCCATTTATCATTGTATGGCATCAAAAAATAGAGGTTAAAAATACCCAATAAAGCTACGCCTGTCTCTGTGATTTTTATTTTAAAAAAATTGTATATTCATCATCGGTTTTTGGACCAAATCCGACAATTGATTGAAAATCCTCCTTATTTTAAATCAAAGCACATGAAATTATCCCTAAAAATTCTTTTGCTCATAGTTTGTTTCCCTTTTTTAGTAGGGAGCGTTGTAGCCCAAAACCAAGGAAATGCCATTTCTGAAGGGCCGTATATATTTTTTCAGGGAGATCAGGTAAATGTCAAATGGGTTGAAAATGGACAAATGAAAGAGAAATTGAACCCTGATCTGGGTTTTCTTCGAAGTGAATTTAATCTGGGCCTCGACCCCAAAGTTTTCTTTGAAAATAAAGAGGAGGAGGTTGATTTCTATCAGGAATACAGGAATGTTCCCAATCTGGCGGTGATTTCTGACATTCATGGGCAATATGGATTGTGCGTGGAATTGCTAAAGGCACACGGCATTATCGACGAAAATGCAGATTGGAAATATGGCAAGGGGCATCTTGTAGTCAATGGAGATATTTTGGGAAGGGGCGACATGGTCACCGAAGTGTTGTGGTTGGTATACAAACTCGAACATCAAGCAAAAGGTCAGGGAGGGAAAGTTCATTTCTTGATCGGAAACCATGAATTGATGTTTATTGAAAGTGATTTTCGATTTTTAAATGAAAAATATGTGGGCGCCACCAAACTTATGGGAATCAGGACAAGCGACCTTTATTCGGAGAATGCAGTCTTGGGCAATTGGCTACGCAAACGCCCTGTTATCATTACCATTGATGATTTGTTATTTACCCATGCCGGTATTTCGCCTTCATTTTTACAAAGAAAACTACCAGCTAAAAAAGTCAATAAACAATTTTATTCCCATATCCTCAAGTCCTCCAGCAGGAGAAAAAATGCCCTTCAGACCTTTTTGACAAGTGATGAAGGACCGCTTTGGTATCGGGGCTATTTTGTTGAGCCATTTCCTTCGACCCAAAATCTGGATGATATTTTGGATTTTTTTGAATCGAAAAAAATTATAGTCGGCCATACTTCATTGAGATCCATTACCTCACTTTTTGAAGGACGTGTAATCGGAGTGGATGGCAATATCAAAGAAGGAATCACGGGTGAAATCCTGATTATCGAAAACGGTGAGACATTCCGAGGCAGGAGGGATGGGAGTAGGATTAAACTCTGATTTTTCATCTTGTTCGAATGCTTCTTTCCAATTTGGGTTTTCCTTTGGAGTAAATTTTTTTTCGGTATTGCTGCTTTTTTATACTTTTAAAGCTGATTATAGACCTAGATATTTATGAGTAAAATTAAATTGATTGCCTTTCTGGCATTTATCCTTGTTTGGAATTTTGAGACCCTTGCCCAACAGAAAGTCACCTTAGAGGATGTTTTCAAAAGCAATACCTTCTCCCAAAAGTCTGTTCAAGGCATCAATTGGATGAAAGATGGACAATATTACAGTTCTTTGGTAAGAACACCATCGGGTTCCAAAGTAGTCAAAATCAATGTGGAGACTGGAGAAGAAACAGGTATTCTGATCAATGGGGAAGCTTTGGGAGTGAATTTTTCAAGTTATGCTTTCAATGCCGATGAGAGCAAAGCCTTGATTGCCTCTGAAGTGGAAAGGATCTACCGAAGGTCTAGCAAAGCTGTCTATCATGTGGTAGACCTTGCTACAGGAAAGGCGCAAGAACTTTTGGACGGGGAGAAAATCATGTATGCCACTCTTTCCCCGGGAAATGACAAGGTGGCATTTGTGAAGGAAAACAACCTGTTTATCATCGAACTCAATACCGAAAAAGTAATTCAAATCACTACCGACGGCAAAGTAAACCATGTGCTAAACGGTGCTGCAGATTGGGTGTATGAAGAGGAGTTTTCCATGGCAAAGGCTTTTGATTGGTCTCCGGATGGTCAAAAAATTGCTTTTATCCGATTTGATGAGTCGGAAGTTCCTGAATTCAACATGCAGCTATGGGGCAAATTATATCCCCAGGATTACAGATTCAAATACCCCAAAGCAGGCGAGGCAAACGCCAAAACCAGCATCCATATTTATAATTTGGAAAGTAAAAAAACCGTGAAGGCAAATACCGGTACGGAGACTGACATTTATTTACCAAGAATATATTGGACAGGGGAAGCCAACATTTTGGCTTTTTTGAGAGTCAACAGGCTCCAAAATCAGATCGACCTGTTGTACACAGATGCCCAATCAGGTCAGAGTAAAGTCATCCTGGAAGAAAAATCCAAGACCTATGTGGACCTCAATTACAATGACGACCTGCGGTTTTTGGGCGAAAACAAAGGATTTATCCGTACTTCAGAGCAGGATGGTTTCAAGCATATCTACCACCATGACAATACCGGCAAACTGATACGGCAGATTACTTCCGGCAATTGGGAAGTGACAAATCTGGTCGGGATAGATGAGAAAGGAAAGAAAATCTACTATATCTCTACCGAGGCTTCTCCACTCGAGCGGAATCTGTTCGTAATCAATATGGATGGAAAGAATAAAAAAATCCTGACTCAGGAGAAGGGCACTTTTTCCATCAACATGAGCCGGGATTTCAAATATTACATCGCAAATTTTACAAATTCTGATACCCCGCTTAAGGTGACTTTGAATGAGTCTTCCGGTAAATTGGTCAAAGTATTGGAAGATAATCAGGAATTGAAAAACAGGCTTTCCAATTTTTCACTTTCAGGTAGGGAGTTTTTCACCTTCAATACGGTCGATGGCACACTCCTCAACGGGTATATGATCAAACCATCGAACTTTGATCCCAACAAAAAATATCCTGTATTGATGTATGTGTACGGTGGTCCGGGCTCCCAAAATGTCACCAACGCTTGGGGCGGTGCAAGGGACTTTTGGCACCAACACCTCGCCGCTGAAGGATACATCGTGGTCTGTGTGGACAACCGCGGCACCGGCGCCCGAGGTAGGGATTTCAAGCATGTAACTTATGCCAATCTTGGTAAACTGGAAACTGAGGACCAAATCGCCGGAGCAAAATACCTCGGCACTTTGGGATATGTCGATGCATCCAGGATTGGAATCTGGGGTTGGTCATATGGTGGCTATATGTCTTCTCTTGCATTGATGAAGGGAAATGATGTTTTCAAAGCAGCCATTGCGGTTGCTCCTGTGACGACATGGAGGTATTATGACACCATTTATACCGAACGCTATCTTCAGACTCCCCAGCAAAACGCCGCAGGATATGATGACAACAGCCCGATTACCCATGTGGACAAATTGAAGGGAAATTTGTTGCTCATTCATGGCACCGGTGATGACAATGTCCATTATCAGAATGCGGTAGACCTTGTTGATGCTTTGATCAAAGCTGACAAACAGTTCGAAACCATGTATTATCCAAACCGCAACCATGGGATTTCAGGCGGCAATACATCATGGCACCTTTACTCACTAATGACTGATTTCATTAAGAGAAAGCTTTAAAAAAACGAGAAGCGGTGATCCATGAAACGAGAGTCATAATCCCAGAAAAGAGATTGATGGGGCCAGAAGCGAGGAATGGAAAATGAGATGGATTTGGAAAGTGATTTTGGAATGGTATAGGTTTATTCCACTATTTGGTATGAATACCTTTGACCTTAAAACCATATATGAATGAACCAAGGTAAAAACTGCCTTGGTTCATTTTTTAAAAGGAAATAACCATTAATCGACTTCAATAGCCACCTGTGTCTATTTTATTTTTTACCCAAATTAATGGGCTTAGCTTTCGGGTTCGGAACTTAAATCAAACTGTTCGGTTATTACTTGGTCAAGATGAAAAGCAGTATGTTATACTATAAAACTTACAGGCATTCTACAAGTAATGAATGGGTGGTGTTCATCCATGGAGCCGGAGGATCGTCTTCCATATGGCACAAACAGATCCGGGAATTCAGGCAGGAATTCAACCTTTTGCTTATCGATCTGAGAGGACACGGTAAGTCTGCAGGGTCTATCAAGAACATCTGGAAGGAAGAATATACCTTTCCGGCAGTTACAAAGGATATTATTGAAGTCCTTGATCACCTTCAGGTGCCCCCTGCCCATGTGATGGGTGTTTCTCTCGGGACGATTTTGGCAAGGCAACTTGCGGAAATGGAACCCGAAAAGGTTAAATCTTTGATTTTGGCCGGTGCGATCACAAGGCTCACTTTCACCTCACAGATTTTGGTAACTCTGGGAAATACATTCAAAAGTGTAGTGCCTTACATGTGGTTATACAGTCTTTTTGCATGGATCATCATGCCAAGAAGGCATCATGCAGAGTCGAGAAATCTGTTTATCAATGAAGCCAAGAGACTTTGCCAAAAGGAATTTATCAGGTGGTTTAAGTTGACAAAAGACATCAACCCCCTGCTGAAATTTTTCAAAGAAAAAGACCTTTCCATTCCAACTCTTTATGTGATGGGAGAGGAAGACATCATGTTTCTTGAACCGGTAAAAAAAATTGTCAAAGAGCATAAACTTTCAATTCTCAATATTGTCAAAGCTTGTGGACATGTGGTCAATGTCGAACAACCAGAAGTTTTTAATCAATTGTCGCTTCAGTTTCTTAGAAATCAACAACCAGCCTTAAATGGATTTTCTGAATAAATAGAATGAAAAAACAAACCAAAGTCATTTTAATTGTTGCCATAGTCCTTGTATTGGCGGTGATTTTCATCTACCCAAGATGGGATCAGTTTATGGGAAAACCCGCTGAAACTTCCACTTCCGGCCAACCGGGAGGACCGCAGGGTTCAGGTCAGCCTATTCCTGTCAATGTGGTTGAAATCCGTCCCGAAAGACTGGAAAATAACCTCAGCGTAACAGGAACCATTATTCCAAATGAAAGTGTAAACCTGAGGGCCGAAATTTCAGGGCTAGTAAATAGGATTACCTTCAATGAAGGCCAGTTTGTAAAGAAAGGAACTCCTCTTCTTTACCTCAATGACGATGAACTCAATGCCCAATACCAAAGGCTTGACTTCACCAGAAAGCTTTTTCAAAGTCAGGAAAACAGACAAAAGCAACTGTTAGCAAAAGAAGCGATCAGCCAGGAAGAATACGACATCGTGCTCAACCAATTCAATACCAACCTTTCTGATATCAAATTGGTCGAAGCCCAATTGACCAAAACAGTTATCAGGGCTCCATTTGATGGGGTTTTGGGTTTAAGGATGATTTCTGAGGGAAGTGTTATAGGGCCTTCGGATGTGATTGCGAGTATTGTCAATATTGATCCGATCAAGATTGAGTTTTCAATTCCGGAGAGGTATGCCAATCAGGTAAAGGTAGGCTCCAAGATTATTTTTTCGAATGAATCAGAAGGAATTGATGTCGAAGGAACAGTCTACGCTTTTGAGCCTACCATTGATACCGGTACCAGGACGCTGAAGATCAGAGCGCAAAGCCCTAATAAGCAAAGGAAATTTTTGCCGGGCATGTTTGTAAGGATAAAGTACATCCTTGGTGTGGAAGAAAATGCCCTCATGGTTCCTGCTGAATCTGTGATTCCTGAATTGGCAGGATACAAGGTCTTCGTGGTAAACAAAGAGAGCAAAATAGAAGAAAGAAAGGTGTCTATCGGAACCCGTACAGAAAGTTTTGTGCAGATTGTCGATGGGCTAAAAGAAGGTGACCTGGTTTTGAGCACCGGAGTATTGCAAGTAAGAACAGGTATGCCTGTCACTTATACTAAAATCAATTAAAATATGGCTAGTTTATCAAGTATCAGTATCAGCAGACCCGTCCTTGCCATAGTCATGTCATTGACCATCATGCTGTTTGGTGCGATTGGGATCAGTTTTTTGGGCATTAGGGAATTCCCAAGCGTTGATCCTCCGATTATCAATGTCAGGACCGCCTATGTAGGTGCTAATGCCGATGTCATAGAAGCGCAGATTACTGAGCCTTTGGAAGAAGCCATCAATGGTATAGCTGGGATCAAATCGCTCACTTCTATCAGCAATGACGGAACTAGTAACATTACTGTGGAATTTGATGTGGGGGCTGACCTCGAGGCAGCTGCCAATGATGTGAGAGATAAAGTTTCAGGAGCCCAGAGAAATCTACCTCCCGATGTAGAACCGCCGGTGGTATCAAAATCTGACTCTGATTCTCAGCCTATTGTCTTTTTGGCTGTGCAAAGCGCTACAAGGAATCTGTTGGATCTTTCAGACATTGCTTCTAATATTTTTAAAGAAAGACTGCAGACGATACCCGGTGTAAGTACTGTACAAATCTGGGGAGAGAAAAGATATGCCATCAGGTTGAGAATGGATCCATTGAAAATGGCCTCATATGGTGTGACTCCCTTGGATGTGCTGAATAAAGTCCAGAGTGAAAACATAGAGTTGCCATCAGGAAGGATCGAAGGAGCATCGATTGAGCTTTCCGTGAGAACCAAAAGTAGGCTGAGTACACCACAGGAATTCAATTCTTTGATCATCAAAGAGGACCAAAACAACATCGTTAGATTTCAGGACATTGGAAAGGCTGAAATGTCAGCTCTGAATGAAAGAACTGTTCTCAAAAAAGACGGAGTACCGATGGTAGGGGTGGTATTGGTCCCACTTCCCGGATCCAATAACATCGAGATTGTAGATGAGTTCTACAAAAGACTTGAAACAATCAAAAAGGATTTGCCAAGTGATATCCGTGTAGATATAGGTTTTGACTCCACTACATTCATCAGAAATTCTATTGCTGAGGTAGAGGAAACCATCGTCTTGGCATTTATTCTCGTGGTCATGATTATATTTTTGTTTTTGAGGGATTGGCGGACCACCTTTATTCCTGTTCTTACTATTCCCATTTCTTTGATTGGAGTATTTTTTATCATGTACTTGATGGATTTTTCAATCAATGTGTTGACACTTTTGGGCATAGTACTTTCCATTGGACTGGTGGTGGATGATGCTATTGTGGTATTGGAGAATATATATTCAAGGATAGAAAAAGGAGAAAATCCCAATACCGCTGCATCTGAAGGCTCAGAAGAAATTTTCTTTGCAGTAATTGCAACTACGGTTGCGCTTGCGGCGGTTTTCCTTCCTGTTATTTTCTTGACGGGCACCACAGGTAGGCTTTTCAGGGAATTTGGAATAGTGGTCGCCGGGGCAGTAATCATATCTGCTTTTGTGGCCTTGACCATGACTCCGATGCTGAGTGCCAAGTTATTGAAGAAAAGAGAAAAGCAAAACGCTTTCTACAATTGGACAGAGCCTTTTTTTATCTGGTTGAACAACCTATATGAAGTCACTTTAAATAAATTCATGAAAATAAGGTGGAGTGCATTTGCCATTATCATTGTCATGGGTTTTGGAATTTATTATTTCTTCAAAGTAATTCCTACGGAATTAGCACCAGTAGAAGATAGGGGAGAAATGAGGGTCATCATTTCAGGTCCTGAAGGAGCTACTTTTGGTTATATGGACAAAGTGCTGGATGAAATGACGGTGGATTTCACAAAACAAATCCCTGAAACTGAAAGAGCGGCAATTACCACAGTCACCTCCCCCGGGTTTGGTACTTCTAGTACCAATTCAGGATTCTTAAGGTTGATATTGGTGGACGCAGCTGATAGGGAGCGAAGCCAAATGGAAGTTTTTGGGCAAGTTTCCGGCATGATCAAAAAATATACCGCAGTGAGGGCTTTCGTTACCCAACCCCAGTCTATCGGTGATAGAAGAGGTGGTTTGCCTGTCCAATATGTAATCCAAGCACCTACTTTGGAAAAGCTGAAAGAAGTGATTCCTGCTTTTATGGAGAAAGCTGGACAAAGCCCGGTTTTCAGTTTCTCAGACATTGACCTAAAATTTACCAAACCCGAGATTGAGGTTGAGATCAATAGGGAAAAAGCGAGAAATGTCGGTGTCTCTGTGCAGGAAATTGCCAGAACCCTTCAGCTGTCCTATTCCGGTCAGCGATTTGCGTACTTCATCATGAATGGCAAGCAATATCAAGTTGTGGGTGAAATGCAGCTTGCTGATAGAAATGAGCCTGTCAATCTTAGAATGTTGTATGTGCGGGCCGATAATGGTCAGCTTATCCAACTCGACAATCTTGTAACCATCAAAGAAAAAAGCACACCTCCACAATTATACAGGTTCAATAGATTTGTAAGTGCGACTGTATCTGCAGGATTGGCAGACGGATATACCATCGGTGCAGGTCTGGACGAAATGGACAGAATAGCAGGAGAAGTGTTGGACGACACCTACAGCACGGACGTGGCCGGACTTTCCAAGGAATTCAGAGAGAGTTCCAACAGTTTGATATTTGCCTTCCTGTTTGCATTGGTGTTGATCTATCTGGTGCTTTCTGCCCAGTTTGAAAGTTTTATGGATCCTCTTACGATCATGTTTACCGTTCCTTTGGCATTGTTTGGGGCCTTGTTCTCACTTTGGATATTTGATTTCACTTTGAATATTTTCAGTCAGATCGGAATTATCATGCTCATAGGACTGGTGACAAAAAACGGGATCTTGATTGTCGAATTCGCCAATCAGCGAAAGGAGCAGGGTATGTCCATTGATGAGGCGATCATCGGGGCCTCAACGGCCCGATTCAGACCCATTTTGATGACAAGTTTATCCACTATCTTGGGTATCCTTCCGATCGCTTTGGCCCTTGGGGCAGGAGCAGAAAGCAGGGTGCCTATGGGCGTTGCCGTTATTGGTGGGTTGGCCTTTTCTACGGTTTTGACATTGTTTGTAATCCCTGCCATTTATACCTATTTAACATCCAAAAAAGGAAGTTTAGCAAGAGTCTAATGAGAAAATCACTTTTATTATTGGTGCTCAGTACATGGGCGACGTTTTCTCTTTTTGCACAGGAAGGAGAAAATCTTGATTTGGAAAAAGCAGTTCTGATCGGTTTGGAGAAAAACTATGGAATAAAGATTGCGGCAAACAATGTGGTCATAGCCGAAAGGGATATCAAAATAGGGGTGGGAAGTTTCTTCATGCCCGTAATTGATGCCAATGCTGTAAGGACTTTCAGTAAAGAAGACGTAGAGCAGACCTTTGTCACCAATCCTGAAAAACCCAATAAAATCGATGGTGCCAAATCCAATACAGAGAACTATTCTATAGTCGGGTTTTACGGTTTCAGACCTGAGACCATCTTTACTATCCAAAGGTTAGGGAAGCTTGCTGAAATCAGTGAATTGCAGGCAAAAGTTTTGGTTGAAAATACAGTGGCCGCAATTTCAAGTGCTTACTTTAGATTGGTCCTTGAATCCCAGAGATATAATGTACTTAGGACGACGCTCGATCTTTCTCAGGCAAGATTGGACATTGCCAAAGCAAGATATGAACTTGGCGGTGCGGGCCGAAGCGACTTCCTTACGGCACAGGTTGATTACAACGCCGACTTGTCCCTTCTTACGAATCAGGAATTGGTAATAAAAAATGCTAAGATCAATATCAATGAATTATTGGCACTTCCTCCAACCACCAATTTTGTGGTAAATGATTCCATTGTGATTGAAAATCACCTTGGACTCGAAGAGTTACTTGAAAATGCAAATACCAACAACAAACAATTTCTCTTAACGCAGAGACAGGAAAATGATGCTTATTTAGCGCTAAGAGAAACCCAAGCTTTAAGACTACCTACTGTCAATCTGAACGGAGCATATAACAACAATACCTTCAAATCTGATGCAGGCTTCTTGCTTCAAAACCAAAGACAGGGTTTCAATTATGGAGCTACTGTGTCATTGAATCTATTCACTGGTTTTACTGTAAATAGGAGGATTCAAAATGCACGAGTCCAAAAGCTGAATGCAGAATATGCCGTGCGAGATATGGAGATTTTGATGAACTCAGATATCCAACGAGCTTACAACACTTATCTTACCAACAAAGAGCTTCTTGAAATTGAATATGTCAATTATAAAGTAGCCACTGAGAATGCCGATATCGCTTTGGAAAGGTTCCGGTTGGGTATATCCGATTACTTACAATTCAGGGATGCACAATTGAATTTGCTGACAGCCGAGAACCGGCTGATCACTGCAATTTTTAATATCAAAGAAATGGAAATTGAGCTGATGAGGCTTTCCGGAAGGATTTTTTACCAAGAAGGAAAGGAAAATTTTCAATTAACCATTGATTAAGAACATCCTTTATAAATAGCTGAATATCAAATATATAAAGCACCTTTGAATTTTCATTGGTGCTTTTTTATGCAAAAAAATGTATTTCATAACGTGAAAAATTTGGTATGTAAATTGCTTTGTACGACCTTTGTATAAACCAATGTCCCGAAAGGGTCACCAATGGAATGAAAAAGACAGCAATCAATTTACTGTTTTTGATAATTTTGACAATTTTTGGGTTTCAATGTACCCTGTTTGAAAGGACCGAAACTGAGATAAGTTTTTGGGAGAATCCTGTCCAGTTGGACTTGGATGAAATAAAGGAAAGAGGATATATCAGGGCTGTTGTAGACAATTCTTCCACCAGTTATTATATATATAGGGGAAGAAGAATGGGGTATGAATTTGAAATGCTCAAAACCCTTGCCTCATCACTTGATGTCCGGCTACACCTCATCGTAAAATCGGATATTGAAGAGGCCTTTTATCTACTGAATACCGGAAAAGCCGATATCATTGCCATGAACTTGGCTGTCAGTGAGGATAGGAAGAAATTTGCTTCTTTTACTTCTCCAATCGGGAGTATGGGAACTGTTTTGGTCCAAAAAAATGGACCTTTGAAAGTTTCAGACCCTAAGGATTTGAACGACAAAGTAATCCATATTCAAAAAGATGCCATTTTCAAATCCCAGCTTTGTTCACTTCAAAATGACCTAGGCATCAAATTGTCGGTTTTGGAAGAAAAAGGAAACAGTGACTTTTTTGTCAGCAAAGTTAATAGTGGCGAAATAGAATATACAGTGGTGGATAAAGTCGCTGCCATGGTCAATGCGTCTTATTACAACGACATTGACATCGAGCTGGAAATAAGCCCGAAAACAGAAGTAGCATGGGCGGTTCGGAAAAATGCACCGCTTCTTCAGTCAGAGATCAACCAATGGATAACAAACAAAACCAAATCGGGATATATAAGGACATTGTATGCCAAGTATTTCCAAAATTCAAGAAATAACCATTACAGGTCAAACAGTTCATTTTCCTCACTTGGAGGAAACAAAATCTCACAATATGATGATCTGATCAAAAAAGGAGCGGAGAATCTTGGTTGGGATTGGAGGATGTTGGCATCCTTGGTCTATAAGGAATCCGGTTTTGATACCACAGCCACGTCATATGCAGGTGCTACCGGTCTGTTACAGCTGATGCCTGTGACATTGGAGCGCTTTGGGGTAACAAATCCCAATGATCCTGTCCAAAGTCTTATGGGTGGAGTCAATTACCTGAAATACCTTGATAAGTTTTGGAAAGAAAGAGTTCCTGAAAGCAATGAAAGGATCAAGTTTATCCTTTCTTCTTACAATATAGGTCATGGCCACGTCCTAGATGCTTGGAATCTGGCATTAAAGTATGGAGGCAATACCCAAAGCTGGGAAAATGTCTCCCATTATTTGACTTTAAAATCAGATCCTAAATATTACCGAGATCCCGTAGTTAAAAGTGGATATGCAAAAGGTCATCTTGCGGTCTCTTATGTAGAAGACGTGCTGACGCTGTACGACTCTTACCGCGTGCTCATACAACCTTAATTTCCGGCGTACAATACAAATACAACAGGAATTTTGTGCAGGTCCAGTTGTGACTTTCTCCACTCTGAAATAGGTTTGGTGAGGATCATTTCATCTGGACCTGTTATATTTTTTGCGATACAAAGCCTCGTATCGGGATGAAGTGTACTCTTCAAATCTTCCATCAGATGATTATTTCGAAAAGGCGTTTCCATAAAGATCTGGGTCCTGTTGTTTTTTGCAGATTCAGTTTCCAGGTTTTTTATAGCAAGAATCCTGTCCTTCTTCTCGATTGGCAAATACCCGTGAAAAGCAAATGATTGTCCATTGAATCCGGAGCCCATCAGGGCCAAAAACATGGAACTTGGACCTGAAAGCGGGACGACCTTGATCCCTTTGCCATGGGCATAAGCTGCAGCTGCCGAACCCGGATCCGCGATCCCCGGACAGCCAGCCTCAGACATGACACCTACATCCTGTCCCTCAAAAAGAGGTTTCATAATCCTTTCCAACTCCGCGCCTTTGGTGCTTTTGTCCAAAATTTCAAATCGCAATTCTTCGATATTTAGGCCAAGACGAAGACTGCTGATATACCGCCTTGCAGTGCGCGTATTTTCCACCAAAAAATAACTTAGATTCTTCACAGTTTCTTTTACCTGAGGGCTGATGACCTTGTCAGCTGTATTTTCAGCCAGCACAGTTGGGATCAAAAACAGTTTTCCTTTACTCATAAATGTTTGAAATGGGACTGACAAAGATGAGGAAAAACTTAAAGCCGAATACCAAAGCCTTCATTTCATTTACATGGTTGGCAATTTTTAAATCGATTTTATTCTCTAAATTTTAAACTTCAATCTATCCGTATTTTCCATGAAAACAAAGATTTTGAAAAAGGCATTTTGGGCTGTGACCCTTTTGTTTTTTATTTCCTCCGGAGTCCAATCACAAAACATAAAAGCCCTTGTCGGAGGCACCATGATCGATGGCTTTGGTGGACCGCCTCTCCGAAATTCTGTTATCATCATCGAAAATGACAGGATCAAAGAAATAGGGCAGGTGGGGACCTTGGCGATTCCATCCGGTGCCGAAGTAATTTCCACCGAAGGAATGTCTGTTCTTCCCGGACTTTGGGACATGCACGTCCACCTGATGCTCAACGGGCACAGCAATTATACCCATTGGGACAGTACCTATATCGATATCTTTGAGTCGGTCATCATGCCGTCTTCAGCGCACCAACTCCTGATGGCCGGAGTCACCAGTGCACGCGAACTTGGCGCACCGCTTGAAGCCAGTATCAATGTCAGAGACAGGATCAATAAAGGAGAAATCCCCGGACCGACAGTCTATGTGTCCGGACCTTTTATTCAAAAAAAGCCATATCCAAGAACAGAGGAATTCCGATGGGGAGTAAACGGAGTCCAGGATGCGCGAAACAAAGTCAAAATACTGGTTGATGCGGGGGTGGATGTCATCAAGCTGATCGATCAGGATGAGATGACTTTTGAGGAAGCAAAAGCAGTGGTAGATGAAGCGCATAAATATGGCAAACCTGTCGTCGGGCATTCGCATCGGCCTGACGAAATCAGGGTTGGATTGAAAATAGGAATTGATTGTTTTGAACATACAGGGCTTTCTTCTGCGCCGGAATATCCTGCCGACATCCTTGAAATGATCAAAGAAAGGACTGCCAAGATGAACATGGGACCTTTGTTTTGGACACCAACTGTGGAAGGTCTCTACAACTACGAGTATATGCGCAATAATCCTGAAAAACTTGATGACCCCTCTTGGCACCTCGATTTGCCGGACTCTATCATCAGAGATATCAGGGCTTCTTTGCGGTATCCTGGAAGAATGCCTTACTTTCAGTTGACGCCTGTCCGTAAACCTACTTTGGAGAAAAAGATCAACCAGCTCAAGGATGCCGGAGTGGTCTTGATGATCGGAACAGATTCGGGTATTCCCATGAAATTCCATAGCCAAAGTACATGGAATGAATTGGATGTCTGGGTCAATGAATTTGGGTTTGACCCGATGCTGACCATCAAGGCTGCTACTTATTGGCCGTCGGTGGCGATGAGAGTTGACCAGGATTATGGAACTATCAGTGAAGGAAAATATGCCGACATCATTGCTGTCCGCGGAGATGTCCTGCGCTATATCAGCTTACTCCAAAATGTGGATATGGTGATCAAACATGGGAAGAGAGTGAAATAAGTATTCAGTCCACAGTCTATAGTCAACAGATGCATGTTTTGAAGTTCAAGCCAAATTTTGGATAGATAGGATTTTTGGCAAATGTGAAACAAAAAAATTATTGAAATTTTACCACAAAAGGCACAAAAGGAATTTTTCTTTTGTGCCTTTTATAGTTAATCCAATCAACCTAAAAATGCCCTTACTACCTCTATCACCGCACCGGGCTGTTCGGCATGAAGCCAATGTCCTGCATTTTTGATATAGATAATGTTACTGTTAGGAAAAAGTCTTGAAATATCGCCTTTGTCGCTTTCTTTGATATAATCTGAATTTTCCCCTCCCATAAACAAGGTCGGATTGTCAAAGGATTGATCGGAGTCGATTTCTTCACCAACAATCTCAATTTTCTCTGTAATGGTTTTAAGGTTGATTTTCCATTCAAATCCCCCTTTTTCATTTCTGCCAAGGCTTTTGAGTAGAAACTGTCTGATCCCCATGTTCTTGATATATCCGGACAAAATGTCATCAGCATCTTTACGTGACTTTATTTGGCCGATCGGAATGGCATTGAGCCCTTCCAGGATTACTTGATGGTGAAGCGGATAGTATCTTGGGGCGATGTCGGCTACAATCAGTTTTTTAACCTTTTCAGGATATTGCAGGGCAAAGGCCATCACGGTTTTGCCGCCCATAGAGTGCCCCATCAGGTAAGCGGATTTAATACCTTCAGACTCCATCAATTCATTCAAATCTTCTGCCATTACCTGGTAATTCCAATCCTCACTATGAGGGGAATCACCGTGATTTCTTTGGTCCACAAGATAAAGTGTATACTCTTTTTCAAGTTCCTTGGCAATACTGAACCAATTATCCGCCGATCCAAAAAGCCCATGAAGGATAATCAGCGTTTCGCCGGTTCCGGTTTTTTTATAGTTGAGTTTCATTTGATTCAATGTTTAAATAAGTTGTTCCCTTATTTCCAATATGCTCATCGGGTTACTTCCTATTCCCAATCCAAACCCCAAAAATCACGGCCACTATTCCAAAGTAATGTCCCGGTAGCAGAACCTCTCCATCAAGCAATCCCCACATAATCGCTACTACCGGAATCAGGTAAGTGACCGAACTGGCAAATACCGGAGTAGCCACCTTGACCATAATATTGAAAAGGATCAGGGCAATGGCTGTACCGAGTACGCCAAGCAGGGTAATGTAACCGGCAGCCTCTGCCGCGCCTTCGACATGGAGTATTTTGAAGGAAAATTGCGTAAAGGCAAACAAATAAATCAGCGCCATGGGCAATACCATCAACAGCGAAAGTGCGGTAATTGCAACGGGCTTGAGTTCAACAAAACGGTACTTGATGATATTCAGGTTGAATCCGTAACAAATACAGGCAATCAATACATAGAAAGCGTAGGAGTTGATTTCAGAAAAATCCCCGAAATAGGTACCTTCCTTTACCATCAAAAGGATAACCACTCCGACAAAGGCGATGGCCAATCCTATTCCGTTTCTTTTGGTAATCCTTGCATTAAAAAAAAGGGCTCCAATAACAACCACAAATAAAGGCGTCATGGCATTAAAAACACCTGTCAGCGAGGAACTGAGTTGTGTTTGGGCCTTGGCAAAAAGAAATGCTGGAATAAAACTCCCCATCAATCCGACAATAATGAGGTTTTTGACCTGTCTTTTTTTCAGGGTTTTTAGCCTCGGCAATGAAAGCGGCAATAGAACCATTCCCGCAGCCACGATCCTAAATGCGCCGACTTCTCCGGGAGAAAATATTTCCAGGCCTCTTTTGATCAAAATAAAAGAACTTCCCCAGATCAGTGCCAACACAATGAGAAACCCCCATGCCCTCAAGGCGCCTTCTGCTTGGATATCTTTGGTCATGTTTTGTACAGGGAAGAAAGGAGTGATCTTGACGGGAAAATCAGGAATTTTTTACAAAATCCGAATTCAAAATTGATAGTCGGCAAAAACCTCACCTACTTCTTCCAAAAGAGCAGCTACTTCTTCATAGGTTTCTGCTGTCACCATCTGGCTTCTGTATGGTTTGAAATTGGGCATGCCACGGAAGTAATTCGTGTAATGCCTTCTCATTTCAAGGATTCCCTGCTTTTCACCTTTCCATTTGACAGAAAAGTCAAGGTGTTTTTTGGTGACATTGATTCTTTGTTCAAGGTCTGGTCCGGCAAGTTTTTCTCCGGTTTCGAGGAAATGTTTGATTTCATTGAAGATCCAGGGATACCCGATGGATGCCCTGCCGATCATCATGCCGTCGACATTGTATTTGTCTTTGTATTCTCTGGCCTTTTCAGGCGTGTCGATATCGCCATTTCCAAAAACGGGGATGTGTAACCTTGGATTGTCTTTGACCAGGTTCAGGTATGACCAATCTGCTTCGCCTTTGTACATCTGCTGACGGGTACGGGCATGGATGCTAATGGCTTGGATTCCCACATCCTGTAGTCTTTCTGCAACCTCTACGATACGTATGGTATCATGTGACCATCCCAATCGGGTTTTGACTGTAACAGGAATTTTCACCCTCTTGACAATCTCTGCGGTCATGGAGACCATTTTATCTATATCGAGTAAAATCCCTGCACCGGCACCTTTGCAGGCTACTTTATGTACAGGACAGCCATAGTTTATGTCCAATATATCCGGACCGGCAGCTTCTGCAATGGCAGCGGCTTCCCTCATGGATTCTATTTCTGCTCCAAATATCTGGATGCCCACCGGACGCTCATATTCAAAAATGTCAAGTTTTTGGATGCTTTTGGCTGCATCCCTGATCAAGCCCTCAGAGCTGATGAATTCTGTATACATCAAATCCGCTCCGTTATCTTTACAAACCGCTCTAAATGGAGGATCACTGACATCTTCCATGGGAGCAAGCAATAAAGGGAACTCCCCTAATTCTAAGTTTCCGATTTTAACCACTTCCTAATTCTAATTTTCGTGTAAATTTACCGCAATTATGGATATATATAAAACCCAAGTACCCATCACCACCAAAAGTAATTGGCTTTTGTCTATTGTGGTGATGGTTTTAGTCACTTTTGGCGTATTGATTCTTTTGCAAGGCCTCGGACTTTTACTTCTTCCCTTCCTTTTTGGCATCCCCCTCGAAGAGCTGACAGCCTTATTTACTGCAGAATCCGAACACCCAAACGGCCGGATGGCTTTCCTTTTTGTCCAGGGACTTGGTGGCGGACTGGGCTTTTATGTTGCGGCACTCCTGATTTCCAAGGTGATAGATAAAGCTGATTTTGGTTGGCAACAACAAATGTCAAGGTTTAAGTTCATGGGATTTGCGCTGACATTGGTAATTATGACAGGGTCGGTTTTGTTCAACAGTATTTTGATTGATTGGAATGCCAAAATCATATTGCCGGAATTTCTCAGCGAATTGGAACAGATGATGAGGTCCAAAGAGGATGAACTGATGGCTTTGACAAAGTATTTGACCGATTTTGAAAATGTAGGGGAGTTTTTGATGGGAATCCTGGTCATCGGGGTTTTGGCAGGAATCGGGGAGGAATTTTTGTTCAGAGGAGTTCTGCAACCCAAGTTGCAGTTATTCACCGGAAATGCGCACGTGGCGATTTGGTTGTCTGCATTTATATTTTCAGCCATCCATTTTCAATTTTATGGATTTTTCCCAAGGATGGTACTTGGAGCCATATTCGGTTACCTTTACCTCTATTCAGGAAGTCTCGTCTATCCCATTATCGGCCATATTCTTAATAATACTTTCACGGTGGTGTTGGTTTATTTGAATAAATTGGGCAAACTGGAATTCAATATTGAGGAAACAGAGCAGGTATCTGTACCCATCGCCCTTCTAGGCCTGGTGATTTTGGTAGTAGGATTAAGGCTGTTTAAAGAGAAATCTCAAATAATAGGATCAGATGGATAACTGGCAGAAAGTATTTTCCGATGGCTCGCCTGTAAGGGCTGAGATTGTCAAATCAGTCTTGGAGGAAAACGGAATCCCTGCAGTCGTGATGAATAAAATAGAATCTGTCTACCGGATACATGGGCAGTATGAGGTGATGGTACCCCAGATTGAGTTTTCGAAAGCACTAAATATTGTCAAGAATGAGATCTCCTTTTAGAGTCAGAGACAGATTTAACATAAATAATTACAGTAATCTTGGCCAAAGGGTAATCACAGGCATCATCGGCGCCGGTATCATTGTAGCCGGCTCCATCATCAGCCCTTGGCTTTATTTTCTGATTTTTGGATTGATACTCGCATTTTCCCAAATGGAATTCTACAAGCTCTCGGGACTTGACGGCATGTTGCCCTTAAAAAGTTTCGGGACGTTTTTGGGCTTGAGTATTTTTACACTTTCGTTCTTTATCGGGATGGAGCACCTGAATGAAAAATATTATTTCCTGATCTTTCCCCTGGCCTCTCTGGTTTTCTTTATCAAACTTTATAGGAAATCAGACAAGAAACCTTTTACGGGAATTGCCTACACATTTCTGGGTTTGTTTTACGTGGCTGTGCCTTTTTCCCTGCTCAATGTAGCCGCATTTTCAGTAGATGGTTCTTTTCACTATGAAGTTATCATCGGATCCTTGTTTATCCTTTGGGCTTCGGATTCGGGAGCTTATTTTGCCGGTACAAAATTTGGCAAGACCAAACTTTTTGAAAGGGTATCTCCTAAAAAATCCTGGGAAGGTTTCTTGGGAGGTGCTGCATCGGCCTTCTTGGTTGCCTATTTTCTAGGAAAAAATTTTAAATCCATCGAGGAATGGCAATGGCTCGGGATAGCAACCATCATCATCATTGCGGGAACATACGGAGACCTGATAGAGTCACTTTTCAAGAGGAGTATTGAGATCAAAGACTCTGGAAAATCCCTTCCCGGACACGGAGGGTTTATGGACCGTTTTGACGGATTGCTATTATCCGCTCCATTTATAGCTGCTTTTTTGAAAATCTTCTAAAATTGCCCATAGCATATTAAAAATCTCCTTAATATTGTACCAAAATTAACAGTCAACTAAATAAACCCAATATGGCTTACATTGAACCGGCTCCGATCTTGGATAAAGAAAATCCACTGGAGTCCATGATGGAAAGATTTCACATTGCTGCAGAAAAACTAGGTCTCTCAGAAGAGATCTACAACGTGCTAAAAAATCCCGCCAAACAAGTTATCGTCTCTCTTCCGATTACCATGGACAATGGTAAAATTAAGGTTTTTGAAGGGATACGTGTGATTCATTCCAATATCCTGGGACCTGCAAAAGGTGGGATAAGGTTTGCTCCTGACGTACACCTGGATGAAGTAAGGGCACTTGCAGCATGGATGACATGGAAATGCGCCGTGGTTGACATTCCTTATGGAGGAGGAAAAGGTGGAGTGAGGTGTAATCCAAGGGAAATGTCTGCCGGTGAAATAGAAAGATTAGTGAGGGCCTATACCTTGGCGATGATCGACGTATTCGGACCGGATAAGGATATTCCTGCGCCGGATATGGGAACCGGTCCAAGAGAAATGGCTTGGTTGATGGATGAATACTCCAAAGCACACGGGATGACTGTCAATGCTGTCGTTACCGGAAAGCCGTTGGTATTGGGTGGGTCGTTGGGAAGAACCGAAGCCACCGGTCGTGGTGTCATGGTGACTGCGTTGGCCGCCATGCAAAAACTCAAAATCAATCCTTTCCAAGCTACCTGCGCAGTTCAGGGTTTTGGAAACGTGGGCTCATGGGCAGCTTTGCTTTTGGAGGAAAGAGGCTTGCGGGTTTTGGCCATCTCAGATATTTCGGGAGCTTATTTCAATGCCAATGGCATCAATATCCAAGAGGCAATTGCTTATAGAGACAGCAACAAAGGGACACTTGAGAATTTTACAGGTGCTGAAAAACTGGCAGATGCCATGGACTTGCTTGAACTGGAGGTAGATGTCCTTGTTCCTGCTGCCGTAGAAGATGTCATCACTATCGCAAATGCGGATAGGATCAAAGCCAAATTGATCGTAGAAGGAGCCAATGGTCCAACTTCTGCCAAAGCTGATGCCATACTCAATGACAAGGGCATCATGGCAGTGCCGGATATTTTGGCAAATGCAGGAGGAGTGACTGTCTCTTATTTTGAATGGGTTCAAAACAGACTTGGATACAAATGGACTGCCGAGAGGGTCAACAGAAGGTCTGACAGGATCATGAAAGATGCTTTTGACAACGTATATGAGGCTTCAATCAAGTACCAAGTCCCAATGAGAATCGCAGCATACATCGTAGCAATAGACAAAGTTGCCAAAACCTATACATATAGGGGAGGATTTTAAGGCCAAAAAAAAGTTTTTACTATATTTGGGGCGTGAAGGTCAACTTTCACGCCCTTTCAATTTTATAGAAAATGAGTATTCACAGAGAAGGTAGAACATTGTTATTTTGGCTATTGCTCATCTTGGTAGCAATTAATTTTGGATTGAACAGGTGGATTCCCGAGCAGGAAACCACCCTCAATGTGGTGTTATTGGTAAGTGTTGTTTTTTATCTATTGATCCTGCAGTTTTTCCGCAATCCTTATTTACAGCTTCCAAACGAAGAAAAACTTGTATTTGCACCTGCAGATGGAAAAGTGGTGGTGATCGAAGAAACCACCGAAACTGAATACCTGAACGACAGAAGAAAGCAGGTTTCCATTTTTATGTCCCCACTTAATGTCCATGTCAATAGGTCTCCTGTTGCCGGTATTGTGGAATTTTTCAAATACCACCCGGGAAAATATCTGGTCGCCTGGCATCCCAAATCTAGCACCGAAAACGAGCGTACTACGATGGTTATCTCCCACAAATCCGGTGTTAAAATCCTTGTCCGTCAGATTGCCGGTGCTTTGGCCCGTCGGATCAAGTGGTATGTAAAAGAGGGAACACCTCTTGCCCAAGGGGGTGAATTTGGATTTATCAAGTTCGGTTCGAGAGTGGATGTCTATCTTCCCCTAGATGCTGAAGTTTTGGTAAGTCTTGATGAAAAAACCAAAGGTGGCAGAACCCCGATTGCGAGGTTAAAGTAAGACTATGCTTATGACCTTTTCCAAAAAAGGAAAGACAAAACCGCGGTACTGAGAAAGAAGATGAAAGTCAGCCATTCATAAGTCCTGCTTTCTGATTTTTCTTCGATTGCAATCCCCTCTTTTTCTGCTAATTGCCTTTTGAGCAAGGCTATTTCCCGTTCCTGCTTTTGCGAAATGAATTTGTAGTCATTCTTTTCGTAGGTGATTTCGGTTTTTTCGATCTCGCTGAGCATCTTCAGTTCTTCCATGATCTGATTGTCCTTTTGGATGATGCGCTCCATCCAATCATTGGTTTCGATCATGTCTTTCTTGGTCCGGTTGCCAAAAATCCCGGTTTTTTTAGATTCAGAGGCTTTCCATGCCGCGTGCATGTCTGTCCTTTCGGTGACAAGTTTATCCAGTTTGGCCTGGGCAAAAAGTGAGATTGGAGCAAGCAACAAAAGGAGTAAAAGGTATCTTTTCAGCATTTCAAGTTCTTTTTACTTATCCCTTTCAAAATTTATGCCGATAGTCGGCCTACCTTGTTTTTAATTTGCTTCCGGTTTTTCTTTTGAAAGTACCTTGTCTTCTTTTTCCGTTGGTGTAAAAGTTATACATAAAGTTCATCGCAAAAACTGCTATGGTCAAGGGAATGAACAGGTCCGGGGCCATAATTTTGATTCCAAAAAGTATCACAAGGGAGGCTAAAATTCCTGTTTTGAAAGTAGTGTGGCTTTCAGGATATACCTTCCCGATCAAAAAGAGACTCAAGCCTTCAATCAAAATCAGAAGGAAAATCAGGTAAGTCAACATCTCCGACATGGTTGTGTCATTGGACCAAACTACCCAAGCAAGTCCGGCTGCCACCAAAATCAAACTCGCAGATTGTATCGATACATTCAGTCTTTCTCTCATAAGTTATTGGGGTTTTCTTGTTTGATTAAGTTAGGAATTTACCATATAAAATCAAAAATCCAGCATTCACTTTTACATGGACCTGAAATAGGTTTTCTTTGATAAATATTCCCAACTCAAATGGATCTCCAATATCCTTTAGAACTGATCGGTACTTTTGTTTTTGCCATTTCCGGCGCTTTGGCGGTCAGGGACCGAGAGCATGATATCTTTGGAGCGGGATTTACAGGATTCATCACTGCTATCGGAGGAGGTACGCTCCGTGATGTGTTGTTGGGGGCTTATCCTTTGGTTTGGATAGGAGATGTCTATTTTCTTTATGCGATTTTTGCAGGGGTTTTCACTGCTTTTGTTTTCCCAAAAATCATGTTGAAAATGAAGAAGACAATGTTCCTGTTTGATACGCTCGGGATTGGTTTTTTCACTGTTCTTGGCGTTGAAAAATCCCTAAGTCTTGGTGTCAGACCCGAAATTGCCGCCATCATGGGGATGTTTTCTGCTGTGATGGGCGGCGTCATCCGCGATACCCTGACCAATGAAATACCCATTCTTTTCCGCAAGGAAATCTATGCTTCAGCATGCCTTGCGGGTGCTATTCTTTATTTGGTTTTGAATTATTTGGGTCTTCACAGAGATATCAACCTGCTGGTATCCATTTCGGTGATTATCAGTATCAGAATGATTGCGGTCAAGTATAAGTTGAGTCTGCCGAGATTGGATTAAATTTTTTGGGTATTGGTTTTATGGTTATCCACTTCTTTGCCAGTATTTCTTAATATTCTGCAACGGGACGGAAGACCTCCGCCTGTCGTCGGGCAGGGATGTACTTAGCTTCTAAGTCCGAATCCAGAATCAGAATAAATATCTCATATACTGGCATCCTTGCAAACATCCATAATTGGTTTAAATCAAATATGTTTCAACAAGAGAGCGAATAGTCTACCATTTATTTAAAAAGCAGATTTTTTTCAATAAATTATTGACTCATACCATTTTCCCTCAGGCTTGGCATCCAAAACCCAAAATGATCAAAAACCTTGTCTTTTATTTCCTGGTTTTCTCAGCCTTGTCGGCATGTAGGCAGACTGAGTCAAAATCCAAACCTGAATACACCCTTCGGTTTGGCCACCTCGCCAATGAAAACAATATCTGGCACAAAGCAGCATTGAAATTTGCTGAGGAAGTTTTTGTACGCTCGGACGGAAGGGTGGAAGTCAAAGTCTATCCCAACGAACAGCTTGGAAAGGAAATGGACATGATCACAGGGATTTTGGGAGGGAGTATGGACATCATGGTCACAGCAGAATCACTGGAAAACTGGAGCCTTCCTTATGCCATATTATGTGCCACCCCTTATGCAATCAGGGATTCTGAACACCTTCAAAAAGTAGCCGGTGGACCCATTGGTAAAGAAATAGAGGCCCATATTACCGAAGTTGCTGGTCTAAAGCCCATTGCATGGTTTGAAAGGGGAGCGAGAAACCTGACCACCAACACACCAATCCGACATCCAGATGACCTCAAAGGACTGATTATACGGGTTCCAAATGTTTCTCTTTACGTCGCTACTTGGAGTGCTTTGGGAGCCAAACCAACACCAATGGCTTTTTCCGAAGTTTTCACTTCTCTCCAACAATCCACAATCCATGGGCAGGAGAATCCTTTGGCTTTGATCCGGAATGCGGGACTTTATGAAGTGCAGAAATATTGCAACTTGACCGAACATGTCAAAGGATGGGCTTACGTGGTCATGGGCAACAAGAAGTTTGAAAGCATGCCGTCTGATTTACAGCAAATCATATTGGAATCAGCCAATGTCATGCAGGCCTATGAACATGAACTGTACCTAGAACAAGAAGAATTGGATTACCGGTTTTTGAAAGAAAAAGGAATGGAATTTATCGAAGTAGACAAAGCAGCATTTGAAAAACTTGCCAGCGAAGCGGTCATGGCGAGCTTTACGGAAGAACAAAAAAAGCTTTATAAAAGAATCCAGGAAGTAAGATGAAATAGGAAAGTTTAAAGGGTAAGCACCTATTTTCAAGAATGCCACACCTATCTCAAATCTCAAATCTCAAATCTCATGTCTCAAATCTAGTATCTCATGTCTCAAATCTCACAAACTACCATGGATAAAATATTGGAATGGGCCGTCACGATCAGCTTTATGTTGATGATTGTGACTGTCATGCTTCAGGTAATTGCGAGGATTGCCCTTCCATGGTCTCCCCATTGGACTGAAGAAATGGCAAGATTCTGTTTTATCTACATGGTTAGCTTGGGTGCAGGACTTGCGGTCAAAGACAGGTCATATATCAATGTCTCCTTGTTTCTAGACTGGTTAGATGTCAAAGCACGTATTTGGATGGATACTTTCATTCTGCTATGTATCATTCTTTTGATGCTGTGCATGTTGGTTTTTAGCATTCCATTAATGGACATAGTGAGCCTTCAAGATTCTGCTTCTTTGAAAATCAATATGGCCTTTATGTATTTTTCCATGACGTGCATGTCCGCGTTTGTGGCAATTTATTCAATTATCGAACTTCAGAAAAACATCAAGAAAATCTTTCGAAACCAATGACCATTCTACTCTTTGTCGTATTTCTGTTGCTGTTGGTTGTGGGATTTCCCGTTGCGTTTGCATTGGGTTTGGCTTCATTTGTATATATCCTTTTTTCAGATTTACCCTTTATAGTCATCCCCCAAAAAATGTATGCAGGGCTTGATGTTTTTGTGTTGCTCTCCATTCCCGGATTTGTTTTGGCAGGCAACCTGATGAATGCCAGCGGTATCACACACAGGATCATTCAATTGTGCAATGCACTTTTCGGACACATCCGTGGAGGTTTGGGCTTGGCCAACGTTGGTGCATCGATGGTATTTGGCGGAATATCAGGTACTGCGATTGCAGATACGGCTAGCATTGGGTCGGTGATGATTCCTGCCATGGTAAAAGAAGGATATGATGCCGACTTTTCTTGTGCTGTTACGGCAACCTCCTCCACTATTGCGCCGATTATTCCTCCGAGCTTACCCATGATTATTGCGGGAACATTGACCGGATTATCAGTCGGGAAGCTATTTATTGCAGGCATTATCCCGGGTTTATTGTTGGCCTTGGGATTGATGTTGGTCACCTACATTATTTCGGTCAAAAGAAAATATCCCAAAAACCCCAGAGTTTCATTTTTGGAAATGGCCAAGAGTTTCTATCAGGCATTTTGGGCCATTTTGATGACGCTTTTAATTCTTTTTGGAATTATTGGGGGAGTGTTTACACCAACAGAAGCCTCCATTGTTTCCGTGGTTTATGCCATGGCGATCGGGATTTTTGTCTATGGGGAACTCAAATTCAGGATGATTCCTAAGATTATCCTAGAATCCGCCAAGATGACTGCTTCCTTGATGGTTTTGGTTGGTTTTGCCAATCTCTTTGCCTGGATCATGACTGTAGAGGAGATTCCCCAAATGATCGCCCAAAGCCTTTTGAACATCACCGAAAACAAGATTTTGCTCTTATTGCTCATCAACTTGTTGCTTCTGATTGTTGGGGCATTTATGGAGACCATTGCCTCTTTGCTGATTCTTTTTCCGGTCTTGCTGGGTGTGGCAGTTCATGTAGGGGTAGATCCGACGCAGTTTGCCATGATTATGGTGATGAATTTGGTTATTGGTCTTACTACCCCTCCTGTGGGGGTCTGCCTTTTTGTGGCTTCCAGTATCGGCAAGATTCCCATGGAAAAGATTGCAAAGGCAGGATTGCCGTTTCTCTTGGTGAGCTTGATTGTCTTAATGCTCGTGACCTTTGTGCCGGGGGTTTCTCTTTTTCTCCCTTCCTTGTTTTATGATTGAAAAATAAGTCTATAGACCATGGTCAATAGTCCATAAGCAGCGGCTATGGACCATGGACTATGAACCATGAACGAATTAACAATCCCCCATTTCCCACACTTCATCCACCTAATCCTACACTTCAGTCAGCTTTAATTTTTTGGCTTTGCCTTTCTCCACACTTTTGGATCAAATATCAAAGCAATGAAGGCACTTTTCACTATCTGTTTGTTTTTTCTCGTCAACCTGACCTTGGCCCAAACCACGATCAAGGGGATTGTCAAAGACAATAAGGGAGAGACTATTCCCGGTGTGAATATTTTTCTAAAAGGCACTTATGAAGGTACGTCCTCGGAGGTCGATGGAAGCTACGAATTGGCAACTGACGAAACAGGAAAGTTCATTTTGGTTTTTCAAGCCATGGGTTTCAAATCCCAAGAATTTGAAATCGACCTGAACGGGTCAGCCCAGACCTTCAATCCCATCCTGAAGGAAACCATCAATGAAATGACTGCCGTGACCATCACCGCCGGCGCAATGGAAGCTTCGGATGAGAAAAAAGCGGTAGTCTTGAGACCGATTGATATTGTGACTGTGCCTTCGGCTATGGGCGACATCATCGGCGCTTTTCAGACTTTGCCCGGCACAGCCAATGTGGGAAATGACGGCCGCCTTTTTGTCCGTGGCGGCGATGCATCAGAGACTTCGATTTTTATAGACGGGATGAAAGTCGGAAATGCTTTTGGTACCACGGCTTCCAATGTTCCCACACGAACACGCTTCAATCCCAATCTTTTCAAAGGCTCTTTCTTCAGCACTGGAGGCTATTCGGCAGAATACGGACATGCACTTTCGTCGGCTTTGGCACTCAATACGGTAGATATGCCGATGAGAAACCAAGGAGACATCAGCGTCATGTCAGTGGGTTTGGGTTATTCACAGACTTTGGTTGGGGAGAAAAACAGCCTCACAGCTACCGCCAATTACATGGACTTGTCGCCCTATCAGGCCATGGTCACCCAGAATTTTGATTGGGAAAGAGCTCCTTACGGTTTTGACGCTGAAGTCTCTCTCAGACAAAAGTGGGGCAATAGCGGCATGGTCAAGGCCTATGCCCACACCGAATCGGGAGGAATGAAAATCTGGCAGAAAATCCCCGGTTCAGAAGGTCGCGGCCAATTGGTTGACCTCAAAAACCATTATACTTTCACCTCCGGATCTTTCAAACAAATCGGGGAAAATGACTGGAGTTATTATGGAGGCATTTCCTATTCCAATAACGTGGATGAATTTACATTGGACCAGATAGCCATCAGAAACCAAAACCAGGTAGTACATGCAAAAGCGGTGGCATTGAAAGGTTTCTCAGATAAATTTTCGCTAAAGACAGGTTTAGAATCCTACCTATTCAGCTATGAGGAAGGATTGAAATCAGAAAATCTGGTCAGGGATTTCGATGACCTCCAGGCCAATATTTTTACCGAGGCAGATTATTATGTCAGCAACAAACTGATCTTCCGAGGCGGTCTCAGGGCTGGCCACAGCACTTTGGCAGATCAGACTTGGTTGGATCCAAGGTTTTCTTTGGCCTACAAATTCGAAAATGAAGGCCAACTTTCCTTGGCTGCCGGGCAATTCAGCCAAATGCCTGTCGAGGAACTAAGGATCGCAAAGCCTGAAGTTCAAAATACCATTGCGAACCATTTGATCTTGAATTATTTCCTGACCAAAAACGGGAGGACCATCCGCGCCGAGGCATTTTACAAGGATTACAAAAAGATTCTTACTTATGAAGGAACCCAATATTTCTACCGAAACATCCAGCAAAACGGTTCGGGCTATGCACAGGGTTTCGATGTCTTTTATCGGGATCAAAAGACAGTCAAAAACACGGATTTCTGGGTAACTTACAGCTTTGTGGACAGCAGGAGAAAGTTTGCACAATTTACCGAAATGGTGCAGCCAGGTTTTGCGCCAAGGCATAATGCTTCGATTGTGATCAAGCATTTTGTATCGGGATTGAAATCCCAACTCGGAGGTTCATTTGCGATCAATGACGGCTATACTTATACCGATCCGAATTTTGCAGGACAGATGAATGCCAAAACCAAAGGATTCCGGGATCTGAGTCTGAGCTGGAGTTACCTGCCAAAACCGAATTTGATTATCCATTTTGCCTGCTCCAATGTATTGGGAAGGGACAATATTTTCGGTTACCAATTTAGCCCAAAGCCAAATGAATCAGGCAAATACGAGAGCCTGCCCATCAGACAGACTGCGCCAAGATTCATATTTCTCGGCATATTCCTGACACTCTCCAAAGACAAAACAGCAAACAATTTAAACAACTTATAAAACTAGAAACCATGAAAAAGCACACACTGATTATCGCATTGATGATGTTCGTTGCCACTTTTGCCAACGCTACCAATGAAGCCTACGAAAAAGCCATGATGAAAGAAATTCAGGCTTTGGGGAAGGCAGGGCCTGTTTCAGAACTTCAAAAATCCGCCAATGCTTTTGCGAGAATCGCAGAAATGAATGCCGGAGAATGGCTTCCTGACTATTATGCTGCTGTAGCGTTTGCCAATATGGGAATGAGGGCACAGGGAGGCTTGGAAGAAAAAGACGGATACCTTGCCCAAGCCAAAAAACACATCGAAAAAGCAAATGCGCTTTCGCCCAACAATTCTGAAATCGTAGCCGTGCAGGGATTCATTACAATGGGAGAACTTGCCGCCGATCCAAATTCCAGAGGACAAAGTCTTTCCGGATTGGCAATGCAGACTTTTGGCAAAGCAATCGAGCTCAACAGGCAAAACCCCCGGGCAATCATCCTGATGGCACAGATGGAATATGGAATGGCGCAGTTTTTTGGTCAGGGACCCGAAAAAGCCTGTGGCTTGGTAGAGGCGAGTTTGGGACTATTTGCCAAAGAAGCCGCTGAAGCCAATGAAGGAAACCTCAATCCGTCTTGGGGAAAAGGCATGGCGGAAGAAATGAAAGAAAGAACCTGTAAATAATTAAATCCACCTTCCTGAGTCATTTCAGGAAGGTTTTGACAATTCCATTTTATAATCAAAATAAATACTTCCATGAAAACCACGCTATTTTCCCTAATGATGTTGATGTATTTTGGCTCTTCGGTTTTTGCGCAGGAGCAAAAAATGCCCAATTCAGGTCTTGGAATTGGTTTCCAGCTTAATCAGTTTCAAGATGATTTTGCCTTTGGATTGAATATGACCAGTCCTGAAATTTTGAATGGAAATGCCGCTTTCCGGCTCAAAGCCAATCAGGTCTATTTTGAGCACCTGTTGGATGGCGAATACGTTTGGAGCGGTTACCAAAATGTCTCCTTGGGTTTTGTGGGATATGGAGGAAAAGTTGGCCAAGACATCCGCCTGTATGGTGAAGGAGGCTTGGTTGGCATATTTCCTTCAGACAGATTTTCCTCAGAATCCTTTAGGATGAGTACCTACGGAACTTTTGGCTTTGAGTTTTTCCCAACTCCGAGGTTCAACTACTTCCTAGAATTAGGAGTGATGACCTCCCGTGCCAGAGCCGACAAAATCGCAGGAAGTCCATTTTATTCTAATGGATTTGTGGCAAGTGTTGGGTTCCGAATAAACCTTAAAGATTGAAAAACTTTAGTATATCAAATTAAAATGTCTTGAGGAAATGATGCCATTAGAATGGTGATTCAAAATAATTCTTGCCATAAGACTGAAATGTACGGTACATCCCTGCCCGACGACAGGCGGGGGTCTTCGGTCTTCTGTCCCGTCTATTGTCAACTTTAGGGTTGTTTGCAAACAAGCTGACATCTATAAAACTAATTCAAAAAATCTATGTCCAGTCTATTCAGTAGTGAAATCGGTTTAATCCATTTTATAGCCTCTGTTTTGGCTTTGATACTTGGTTCGGCGGTATTGCTGATGACCAAAGGAAGCAAAAGGCATATCCGTATGGGGTATTTCTATGTGGCAAGTATGGTTGTCCTGTTGGTGACTGCCTTTATGCTCTACAACTTATTTGGCAAATGGGGGATTTTTCATTATTTCGCAGTAATCAGTTCTGTCACTTTGGCTTTGGGGATGATTCCGATTTTCTTGCGAAAACATTTCAAAAATTGGGCTTATCTTCATTTCTCCTTTATGTATTGGTCTGTGATCGGTCTCTATGGGGCATTTGTCAGTGAGATGATGACGAGAATTCCCGAGACTCCCCTATACAATATGGTTGGATTGGCCACCGGTGGAGTGATGTTGTTCGGTGGGATTTTGTTTGGCATCAACAAACCCAAGTGGATGAAAATGATGGCATCAATATCGAGAAATTAGACAAAAGGGATTGTTTCTGACCTACCCAATTGAATGTGTCCTAAATTAATTGACTATGAAAAAGAGCCTTTGGAATGTTAAGTCCGGCAATTTTCTGATTGCCGTTTTGCTCCTGATTCTTACATCTTCTTGTGCCGAGAATGTGCCTATTGACGAATGTCTGACCGGGGAGACTCATGGGTTTTTTTGGGGATTGTGGCATGGGTTCATTGCTCCGATCAGTCTGGTGATCAGTCTGATTGACAAGGATGTCGCCATGTTTGCGGTGAACAATGACGGTTTTCTCTATGGATTGGGCTTCCTGCTCGGCTCCGGCGGTTGGGGGATATTGGCTTCCAAAGCAAAAAAGCAATGATACATTTAGATTCAAATAGGGATTTCTCAAAATAAACCTCCTTCAAGGAAAAACCAATGAGCAAAAGTTTCTATAGTTCAGCTACCATCTTCAATTCCGCCAAGCGGTTTTTCCTATTGAATTTTGGGATTTCCACGATGTTGATGCTGATTTCCTGCCCCACCTGTTTTTTGTCTCTGGAGGGGATTTCATCGATTATCCCAGACTGGGTTTTTTCATTTCTGATGTCGGCTTCTCTGAGTATGGGGGGATTTAAGGTGGAGGAGTATTTTGACTCTCGGATATCCTGGATCGAAAAACCTGTGAAAAGACTTGTCCTGACGGCTGCAGCTTACATGGTTTATTCTTTTATCGTCAGCTTTATTTTAGTATTGGGGTATGTAATGGTCACGGTGGACGGGGTCAATTTGATGAATGTCCAATACACACGAATCTTGGAAAATACCCTGATGCCGATTTCGGTTGCCTTGATGATCATTACCATTTTTATTTCCAGGTCTTGGCTGTACGAATGGAGATCTGCGGCCATCGAAGCCGAACAGCTCAAATCAGAAAAATTTGCCAGCCAATACCAATCCCTCAAAGACCAACTCAATCCCCATTTCCTTTTCAATTCCCTGAATGTACTTTCCAACCTTGTCTATGAAAGTGCCGACAAGTCTGCGGAATTTATCCAACAGCTTTCAAAGATTTACCGGTATGTGCTCGATGTCCAAAACAGGGAACTTGTAGGCTTGGAAAAGGAAGTGGTTTTTGCGGAAAACTACCTGAGTCTACAGAAAATCCGCTTTGAACAAAGCTTGGAATATTTCATCGATGTCAACCAAATGAAAGGTTGGAACATTCCTCCACTTTCGCTGCAGCTACTTTTGGAGAATGCCATCAAGCACAACATCGCGAGTATGGAGAAGCCTTTGAAAATCTTTATCCAACAAACTCCGGATTCTCTGATCGTCCGGAATAACCTCCAACCCAAACTTACCAAAGAAGTCGCCGATAGCGGAATAGGTCTGGAAAATATCGAAAAGCGCTATGCACTGCTTAGTGATAAAAGCCCCAAAATAACCAAGACCGGAACAGAATTTATCGTCGAGCTGCCACTCCTCAAACTGGAAAAATCATGAAAATCCTGATCATAGAAGATGAGCGGCCTGCTGCCAACAGGTTGAGGCAATTGGTGTTGGATTTGCTTCCGACTGCGGAGATTTTTGGACACCTGGACAGCATCACTTCAGCTGTGAAATGGCTGGAAACAAATGTGTTCCCGGACCTCATTTTCTGTGATATCCAATTGGCCGACGGGCAGAGTTTTGAGATTTTTGAAAGGGTAAAAGTCAGTTCACCGATTATTTTTACCACAGCCTTTGACCAGTTTGCAATCAAGGCATTCAAGTTGAACTCGGTCGATTACCTCCTCAAACCCATTGATCCAAAGGAATTGGCACAAGCCATCCAAAAATTCCAATCCCAACAAGTCAGGCCGGGCATTGAACTTCAGCAGATCAGGGAATTGCTTTCCCCAAATGCAAGTCATTATAAAAGCAGGTTTTTAGTGAAGTTTGGAGAAAAGATCCAAAGCGTGCAGACGGAAGATGTTTCCATTTTTTACAGTGAAGAAAAAGTTACTTTCCTGCAGACTGTGGAGGGGAGAAAATATATTTTGGATTATACGCTTGACCAGTTGGAAGCCATGTTGGACCCAAGGAAGTTTTTCAGATTGAACAGAAAATATATCGCTTCCTTTTCGGCCATCGCCGAAATCCACACCTACTCCAACAGCCGCCTCAAAATCAAATTGGCAAATTGTAGCGACAACGACATCCTGATCAGCAGGGAGAAAGTAGGGGAATTTAAGGATTGGTTGGATGGGTGAAAGGGAAGTACGAAGTACGATGAACCAAGTACGAAGTAGTAAAAGGTAAGAGACGAGAGGTAGGAAAGTACGAAGTACCATTTACCAAGTACAAAGTATCGGAACCGGAAGTGGTTAGAGATGAAATTAACTTCTCCCTGTCATACCGACCAGAAGGAGATATCTTTTTGAAGGATGAGGTTTTTGTTTTTCAAGACTTCTCCTTCGTCGAAGTGACAAGGCAAAGCTTTCATGATTCTTGACATTATACCGAATAGGTCGGTTGTTGGAACTTGGATAAAAAGTGAAATTAACTTCTCCTTGTCATATCGACCAGAGGGAGATATCTTTTTGAAGGATGAGGTTTTTGTTTTTCAAGACTTCTCCTTCGTCGAAGTGACAAGGCAAAGCTTTCATGATTCTTGACATTATACCGAATAGGTCGGTTGTTGGAACTTGGATAAAAAGTGAAATTAACTTCTCC
>NZ_QMIK01000003.1 GCF_003316845.1 Cognataquiflexum aquatile
CTTTTTGAAGGATGAGGTTTTTGTTTTTCAAGACTTCTCCTTCGTCGAAGTGACAAGGCAAAGCTTTCATGATTCTTGACATTATACCGAATAGGTCGGTTGTTGGAACTTGGATAAAAAGTGAAATAAACTTCTCCTTGTCATATCGACCAGAGGGAGATATCTTTTGAATTCTTCGGACCCAGAACGAGTTAAACCTATATAAAAGAATATTGAACTAGGTAAATTATCCGATAATTTAACTAGTCGACTAGTAAAAATATCAGATAATTTACCTAGTCGACTAGTAAAAATATCGGATTTGACATTTGATGGAAGTTTGATTTTTTGCTTAACTCTCTTTTTTCAATCGAGAGAATTTTAATTTTTTGAGTACCCAACAACTTTTAACGTTTTGATTTTTGGATTTCATTACGAATCCATTATTTTTAGTTTTATTCCAAAATTTATGAAAAACTACCTGATACTAATTTCGATGCTTTTTCTCTTTTCCTGTGAGAACACAGTCAAAGAAGATGCCAATGATTATTCCAAAATCACCCTGACAATGGACACGGTGATGGTGGATTCAGGAGATGAAATCATCAATCTGAGAGGCGGCTTGTGGTCTAGTACAATCAATTCTGATCAATCCAAGCTTTATCAATGGGACTTTCAGGCTTTTACTTTGGACATTATCAGTCTTGATGAATTATTATTGGAGAGAAAAGTCCCATTCGAAAAAGAAGGGCCAAATGGAGTCGGAACCAATGTCAATTGGATGAGTTTGCCGGATGATAATCAAATTCTACTAGCCAACTTTGAGGGAATGGGCATCTTTGACCTTAATGGCAAAAAGTTATCGGACCTGAAGCTTGAGAAGGATAAATTTGAAGGGGACAGTCTATTAGAAGGAGAAATTTTTCAAAGCAAATCTTTTCTTATAGGAGGTGGAAGTGTGGTTTACGGATTGCTGGTAAACCCTTGGAGGAGTGCAAAATCATCCATGTCCAAAGTAGATTTTGAATCCAAAACCATCAAAAAAATGAAATTGCCAGGTGAAGAGGAATTGCCGGAATATATCGTGGAGTTAAATTCCGACCAAATGATGACGACTATTACTTCTGAAAAAACCATTCAAAAATTTGGCAACAAGCTGGTTTTATCCAGCACAGGCTATACAGATTTATATATTTTGGATTTGGAAAATGACAGTGTTTACCATGTGGATTATTCTCCTCAGCTATCGGCAAAAGCTAAGAAAGGTGGCTATCCATCAGAAGTCAAGTCAGTGGAGCATCTGAAGGAAGTCATTCAGGGCATACATGCAGAAATCAACTTTCAGCCACTGATTTGGGATGAAATAAAAAAAATATTTTATAGGTTTTCCTTCGAAACATCCCCTATGGAAAACACTGATTGGCCCTTATTCCTATCAGCCGAGGAAAAACCATTATCCAAATTGTATCTAAGTATTTTGGATGAAGATTTCAATCTTCTCGGTGAATCCGATCTAAGCCATTTAGGAAGTGTGCCTACTTATGCTTTCGTCAAAGACGGTCAAATCTGGTCTTATGTCAATGTGGAGGATGAATTGGGTTTTGTGAGGATGACCATCAATTATGAATTACCATAACCCTCCAAGGGTTCTGAACCCTTGAAGGGTTTCACCATAGGATATCTAATAGCTTATTTCCATTTATTTCGCGAAGCATATTTCCACCATCTTTCACCAGAGGTATGTTTCTATTTTTTATTTTAATCAACTGCAAAAAAAGTTTTTTATTCTGGAATCTCATATTTCACTTCCTGTTTAGTTGTTGGTGGGGGGGGGGGGTACAACGAGGAGTTTAGAAGATTGTTTGGTTTTTAGAAATCTGAACGTCCATTTTTGACTGGTAAAAAGAGTCTGGTTAGAGTTCATCTTTTGGATATATTATAAATTATATTTAGGTTTAGTTACTTGTGGTTTAAACAAGTTCTATTACAAAATCATCTTCTTTTAAAGGCAATGTTATAGTATGAAAAATTCCTACTTAGTCACAAGAAAGTTGCTTGAGCTGCTTGAAATCCCTTTTACAAGCCATTTTTTAAATGATCTTATTGATTCACACCCGGAGCAAGAGAGCCTTCTTTCCATTTCAGATACACTTACCAAATATAAAGTTGACAGCCTCGCTATTCAGATCGGGGAAGATAAGCTGGATCAGATTCCCCTGCCAAGTGTGGTCCAAATGAATGGAAACTCCTATCCTATTTTCAGTTGCGTATCTAAAGTCTCTGAAGATAAGGTGACCTGTTTGGATAGTAAGGGCAAAACTTCCGAAATTTCCCGAAAGGAATTTGTGACAAAGTGGACAGGTGTAACCCTTCTTGTAGAAAAGAAAGAAAATGCTTCCGAGCCAGGTTATGAAAAAACGAGAAAAGAACAACTGACATATCGTTCTTTAATCTTCCTACTGGGAACAGTAGGGATTTTATGGCTTATTGGCTTATTGGGAAGTGTGGAAGGAAATATAAGCCACTTGATCGGTGTGTGGTCTTTATTTTTCTTAAAATCCGCCGGCCTTCTGATCTCAGCAGTATTACTCTGGACCGAAATTGATAAGGAAAATGCTGCGATAAAAGAATTCTGCTCTGGGGGGAAAAGTGTGGACTGCAATACTGTTTTGGATTCTTTTTCACTAGGAGGATCAATCAGTCTCAGCAGTATAGCATTCGCTTATTTTTTCTCAGGGGTTTCCTTATTGATGATAAACTCATTTTCCGGATCAGCCTTGCAATTATTGAAAATCCTAAGTTTTGCAAGCTTGGTGATTGTACCCATTTCGCTATACTATCAGGGAGTGAAAATCAAAAAATGGTGTATCCTCTGTCTTTGGATTTCCGGGGTACTGATCTTGGAGTTTGTCGCAAATCAGATGCTGTTCACCAACCTTGATCCTCCGGGACTGATGGAGATGAGCGTATTTGGGTTTCTTTTCTTGGCAAGTATCCTGAGCTGGTTGAAGTTAAAGCCTTACCTACTCTCAAAAGGCGAGAAAAATAGGTATAAAAGTAAATTGGCTAAGTTTATGTCAAATAGTGAAGTTTTTGATTTTTTGGCTTCCGGTTCAAGAAAAATCACAACAAATCCTGAAGGTTTGGGAATCTTCCTGAAGGGTGAATCATCAAAGTACCATGTACTCAAAGTATGCAATCCTTATTGCGGACCCTGTGCAAAAACCCATCCCTTGTTAGAAGAACTGTATGAAGCAGGCAATGTCGACCTTCAAATTTTATTTCTTGCCGGCGGCAATGATGAAGTCAAACTGAATACTGTCAGGCACCTAATGGGAGTAGCATCCAAAGGGGATGCAACTTATACAAGGCGGGCCTTGGATGATTGGTATATCACAAAGGAAAAGAACTATTCTGTATTTGCCTCAAAGTACCCATTGAATGGGGAACTGAAAAGACAGGAAGAAATAATAAAAAAGATGGAAGTTTGGTGTGAAGCAGAGCAGATTACCCATACTCCAACGATTTTTATCAATGGTCATGAGCTTCCTGAAAGCTATGCCGTGGAGGATCTGAAATATGTCTTGGTATAAAAGTTTAAAATAATTGTATTAAAAATATTCTATCGCGATGAATGGTCACAGCTCAGGGTGACCTAAATAACCGGAGCAAGATTAGCGTTGATTACCGATAAATTTTCATTTAACAATTTAAAAAAAAATCTATGAAAAAGTTAAGTTTAGAAATGCTGAGGCTTACTTCTGATGAAGTGCTTCAAAGAAGTCAGATGAAGAAGATTACGGGAGGGTATGGGGGTTCTGGATCACCATGTAGTGTAACACGATGTTCATCTACGGTTCGATGCTGTCCTGGAGATACTTGTAGTGATGCTTCCGAAAATGGGTGGTGTAGGAAAGCCTAAACTTAATCCAATTCTTAAATTAGAAAAAGAAGCCAGGTTTTTTTGGCTTCTTTTTCTAGCTGAAACAATCTTTATGAAATATTTAAAAATTTTTGCAATACTATGGATTTCGATCTCTTGTACAAAAGGTAAACTTGAAAATGAGTATCAATCACTTAATTATTCACTTGATACTGTGAGAATTAATTCAAATGGTAAAAATCTGGATTTGACTAGGTTCCTTGCTATTTCGGATTTGGATAATGAAAGAAACTCAATTTTCTCCTATAATGAATTTGATCATTCCGTAGATGAATTGGATTTGAATACACTGTCATTTGCAAAGAAATATTCATTTGAAAAAGAAGGGCCTAATGGAACAGGTGAATACTTCTACACCTTCAATGTTATGAAAGATTGTCGATTTTTTATAATGTCTTATGAAAAGTCTTCGATCTTTGATTGCAACGGAAGCTTAAAGCAAGGTTTGGATTGGATCAATTCCAAAGATTTGGGTGGGGCCATTTATGGTGAGATTCCACGTAATCAAGTTTTTGTGGAATCAAACGAATTGAAGGTTTTTGGTCTTGGGTACGATAATATTGAAAAAGAAGTTTACCTGGATATGTTGTCAATTGAAGATGACACATTTAAAAGATTTAACCTTAATTCGAAAAAATCATATGCTGATTTAATTTTGGCGATTGAAAATACATCTATTTTTATTGACCCCGAGGTATATTTAAAATACGAAAACAACACCATAATTGTGAGTTATGAATTTTCTAATGAAATCGTATTGTTCGATCCTAAAGAGGATTTTCTGAAATTTATAGATTATAATCCAAAAAAGACTCCTAAAATCGTAAAAAGCATGAATGGGATTAACATCGCCTCTAGGGAGCAAATGCAAAAAGAATTTCAATCTTTTTTAGAGCAAGTAAAATATTACCCACCTGTATGGGATTCATTAAATAAACAATATTTGCGCCTGTCATCTACTAGAGTTTTTCATGAGATTGATAATGATCTGGCTTTAGTTCCAAAGACAAAAGAAATAAAGAATTATTTGTCTGTGTTTGATGCGGAATTTAATCTTATAAACGAATTAGAAATACCTGATTTATCTTATACCCAAGGTTTGTATTTTGCGAAAAATGGGAGCTTATGGGTATTTATAAATTTAGATGACGAAATGGGTTTTGTTAGAATTAACTTAAGTAAATAAAATGACAGGGTAAATAGTTTCGGTTTTTTCTTAAACTTACTTAGCAAACACATTTTGAAACCCACCTTCCCATTCTACAAACAACCCGATTCCAAAGACTGTGGTCCAACATGCCTGAGAATAATTGCCAAGCACTATGGCAAGCTGATTTCACTGCAAGAGATAAGGGATATTTCTGAGACGACAAGGGAAGGCAGCAGTTTGCTTAAGCTGAGTGAAGCGGCAGAAGCGATGGGATTCAGGACCATCGGTGCCAAGTTGAATTTTGAGAAGCTGAAAAATGCACCCTTGCCTTTGATCGTCCACTATGATAAAAACCACTTTGTGGTGGTCTATAGGATAAGGAAAGATGTTGTTTATATTTCCGATCCGGCATACGGCTTGATCAGCCTGTCCAAGGAAGAATTTATTGCAAGGTGGATAGGAAACAATGCTGATGAGAATTCCAAGGAAGGTATCACCCTACTGTTGGAAATCACCCCCGACTTCAAAAAACTAAAATGGGAGGACAGTAGAAAGCGGTCATTGGGTTTCCTGTTCAGGTATCTGACCAATTATAAGAACCTAATTATTCAGCTTTGCATAGGATTATTGGTAGGTAGTCTCCTGCAGTTGATTTTCCCGTTCCTGACCCAGAGTATTGTGGATGTTGGGATTCAAAATCAGGATATAGGTTTTATCTATCTGGTGCTTTTTGCACAGATTATGTTGTTTGTAGGGAGGACCAGTGTGGAAGTTCTGAGGAGCTGGATATTGCTCCACCTTACCACGAGGATCAATATTTTCCTTGTGTCAGACTTTTTTATCAAACTGATGAATCTGCCCATATCCTACTTTGATACCAGGATGACCGGTGATATCATGCAGCGCATCGGTGACCACCGGAGGATAGAAAACCTGCTTACAGGAACCACTCTGAATACCCTTTTTTCTTTTTTCAACCTTGTCGTATTTGGGGCTGTCCTTATTTACTATAGCCTGACTATCTTCCTGATATTTCTGGGAGGAAGTATAGTATATATTGTGTGGATCCTGTTTTTTATGAAGCGGCGCAGGGAATTGGATTATAAGCGTTTTGCCCAGTTGAGTCAGGAGCAAAGCACAGTGATAGAACTGATCAACGGCATGCAGGAAATCAAAATGCACAATGCCGAAAAGCAAAAACGATGGAGCTGGGAATTTGTACAGGCAAGGTTGTTCAGTGTCTCTATCCAATCCCTGACTCTGGAACAGACACAGGAGGTCGGTTCCTCTGTTATCAACGAACTGAAGAATATCCTGATCACATTCACCTCTGCTATCCTGGTTATAGAAGGAAACCTCACCCTGGGGATGATGTTGGCGCTCCAATATATCATCGGGCAACTGAACAGTCCCATAGCCGAATTGGTCGGATTTATCAGGGCTTATCAGGATGCAAGCATCAGTCTGGAGAGACTCAACGAAATCCATGATACGGAAGAAGAGGATGAGGATCAAAAGAATAACCGTTTTATCAGAAATATCAATCCTGATGAGGATCTGTCGATAAAGAACCTTTCTTTCCGGTATAAAGGCGCGGATGAAAATGTGCTCAATGGAATAAACCTTACGGTACTACCGAGAAAAATAACAGCAGTAGTCGGTGCGAGTGGAAGCGGAAAGACCACTTTGATGAAACTCTTGTTGAAATTTTATGATCCTACCACCGGCGACATCTTATATGGAAGCCATGACCTGAAATCCATTGCAGCCAAAAGCTGGCGAAACCACTGCGGGGTTGTGATGCAGGAGGGTTATGTTTTCAATGATACGATTGCTGCGAATATCGCTGTGGGGCAGGACCGCATAGACCAGGAAAGGTTACTAAAAGCTTCCCGAATAGCCAATATCCTTCACTACATCCAATCATTGCCACTTGGCTTCAACACAAAAATAGGCAATGAAGGTGTTGGCATGAGCACAGGGCAAAAACAACGTCTATTTATAGCGAGGGCGGTATATAAAGATCCTGAAATTCTCTTTTTTGATGAAGCAACATCTGCTTTGGATGCCAAAAATGAACGGCAGGTTATGGAAAACCTGAATCAATTCATGCAGGGTAAAACAGTATTCATCATTGCCCACAGACTGAGTACAGTAAAAAACGCTGATCAAATAGTGGTCATCGACCAAGGGAAAATATCAGAACAGGGGACCCACGAGCAATTGGTTTTATCAAAAGGTGTCTACTTCGATCTGGTTAAAAACCAACTGGAACTTGAAAATATTAATGTAAACTGACCATGCCGGATATATCCAACCCCACCGATAACCTGCATCTAAGGTCAGAGGAAGTCCAAGAGATCATTGCTACACCTCCTGCCTGGCTGGTCCGCTGGGGAATTACCATTGTATTTATCCTTATCTGTCTTGTTCTTTTTTTGTCATTCCTGATCAAGTATCCCGATTATGTACAGGCAAAGGTATTGGTGACAACAATGGAACCAATTGAGCGGGTTGAAGCACGGGTATCAGGTCAGATTGAAAAGTTATTTGTAGGGAATAGGCAACAAATCCAAACCGGTCAGCCATTGGCCGGATTGAAAAGCACCGCAAAATTGGATGATTTGTTGATTCTTAAGAGAACTATAGAATCCACTCCTTTTGGGAAAGACAATGATTATTTTTTTCCGATAGATTCTCTTTCAGACCTTGTTTTTGGGGAAGTTGAAATTGCCTATCTGGAATTTGAAAGGGCATACATGGAATATTGGTTGCTTCAGGAGTTGCAGCCACACAAAGGACAATTGGAAGGGAATCGGATATCACTTCTAGAAATCAATAACAGGATCAAAAGTCAGATTTCCCAAAAGGAGTTATTGGAACGAAGGCTCAGGCTTGTAGAGATTGACTATGAGCGTAACAAAGGACTACACAGAGATGGGATTATTGCTGACAAAGATTTTGAATCCAAGGAGATAGAATACCTTCAGATGCAGGAGCAGGTCAATAACATGGTCATTGCGATATCCCAAATGCAGGAAGCCCTCAGTATGGCAAACCAAACCCGGCGAACCACCGCAATTGACAAGCAAGAAGAGGAAACACGTACACTTAAAAATATGGTACAATCCTACCATAGCCTTAAACGCGCCGTGAGAGACTGGGAATATGCCTACCTGATGACATCCTCCATAGATGGCATTGTTAGCTTTCAGAGAATCTGGGGAACCAACCAACAGGTCAATTCGGGTGAACTCGTCTTTACTGTTCTTCCGGAAAACAAAACCGAATTTTTGGCTTCGATGAAAATACCTGCCCAAAATGCGGGTAAGGTTCAAGTAGGGCAGCGAGTCTTGATAAAGCTGGACAATTATCCATTTCAGCAATTCGGGGCTTTGACGGGAAAAATTACAAACATCTCTATTTCCCCTGATGATGAATTCAATTATTTGGTTTATGCAAACCTGCCACAGGGTACGATGACTTCCTACAAAAGAGAAATCCCATTTGACCAGGAGCTATTGGGAAATGCGGAAATCATCACAGATGAATTGAGTGTTGCTGAAAGGCTTTTTTTCAAGTTTAGGTCATTGATCGTGTATTGATATGAAAATTGTACAGACTTTCTGGATTGACAGTGGGAAGAATCCTTTGGAATCACCATTTGGTTGGTGCAGTGCAAAATACCATCTCATGAGCTGGGCACTGAGTAGTCTTCAGTTGACTAAATTTTATACCGAAGTAGAATTGATAACGGATTCGGAAGGAAAAGAACTTTTGGTAGACAAGCCCAAATTGCCCTATAAGAATGTCAGGGTAGAATTGGATGACTTGGATTTTGATTGCAGCCCACAACTGTGGGTAATGAAAAAAATATATTCTTATACCCTCCATGATGAACCGTTTCTAAATGTTGACGGTGATGTTTTTATTTTTAAACCTTTTCCTAAACATGTTTTATCAGGTGATTTAATTGCCCAAAATATTGAACAGGATTTTGATTATTACAAAGAGCTCGTCAAATTGGTCAATGATTCTTTTGACTTTGTCCCGATTCCCATAAAAAGAGAGATTGAAAGCCTAATACCCATTCAGGCAAGTAATGCCGGAATTTTGGGAGGAAATGATTACCGTTTTTTTTCAGCTTATTACAAGTTTGTTCTTGACTTTGTTAAAGAAAACAAGGAAAAAATCAACCAATTGACCCCTTCCCAAATGGTCAATTTTAATGCTGTTGTAGAGCAGTATATCTTTCATTGCCTAAGCAGTGATAGGAATGTGGAGGTAAATTACCTGCTAGATACTGTTTACGATCCTTCTTTTTTCGAAGCCTTTGCCAATTTTCACTATTTGCCCAATGACATTTCATTTATGCATGCTTTGGGGGACTATAAGAAAAACGGATGGGTTTGTGACCAACTGGCAAATAGGCTGAGGATCGAGTATCCTGAATATTATTATAGAATCCTCAGACTTTTTGAATCCCAAGGGAGCGATGTTGTTGAAAGCGACAATTCTGGTCTTTCAGAAAAACCTCATACAGAAGGTGCAAGTTTAAAAGAGAAATATTTGGCAAAATCTGAGGGTGAAAGGTTTTATAGAACTGAGCAAATCATAATGTCTATTTGTGAAAAGGCAGCAACCTCTGTGGATAGGAGTGTGTTCACAATTTTTCAGTATAAGGAATTTTTAGATAGGGAATTGACTAATTCAAACTTTGTTGCTTGTCTTGATGATGTTTTTGGGTTTGAAAAAGAAAAAGAAAGGTTAATCCAATCGTTGCCCTCAGATGAGATTATTTGGGATAATGAAGCTCAGTGCATTGACGGGGCAAATCTGGTATTCCAAGAAAACAATTTCCTAGAAAGTGCAGAATTAAGATTATCTCCCTTCTGTAAGACCATAGAATCAGAATGGGATTGGGCTCAGAACCATGTGTTGTATACCCGTGTCAAGGGGAATAGTTTTGAAAATAACCTCCTGCTCCAACCACATTACTACCAAACTTTATTGCTGTTTGATAAGCATCATGGAGAAATAATCGAATACCTGCTAGGACCTATCGAAGCCTATCTTTTGTCGATTCTTTCTAAAGAGGATTTCCTTCCTATTTCTCAGGTTTTAAAAGAAATGAATTCATTTTTTGAAAATACCGGGGAACATCAAATCTTGGTTTATCTGGAAGAAGCGATCAGATTTCTGGGATATAGCGGTGTATTGGTTTTACGGTTGCCTGAAAAGAATACTTGAAATAGGCTGGAGAAAACCGGTTGGAAATCAGGCTTTTTCTTTGACGATTATTCATTTCAGGAGTAATTCAATTTATGGTTTCTTAAATCAGTTTGAAAGATTATGTACTTGACATGAGTTTACTCAAATATATCGAGCGATTGGAGCAAATGGATCAGTTGATTAGGATGAAAGCAACTGGAACGTCTAAGGAATTTGCGGATAAACTTGGGATAAGCCGGAGTTTGATGATGCAGGAGTTACATGTATTAAAGGAATTGGGAGCTGAAATTGAATATGACAAAAAAAGGCAAACATATTTTTACAAGAAGAGAATGAAGCTCTTTTTTGGATTTTTGTCCAAGAGTGATGACACTCCAAAAGATTTTTAAAAAAAGAACTTAGAGTCCTGTATTTCTGGACTCTGCCAAAGTACCTTAGTTGAATTAATCCATACTGATACATCAGGTCAAGAAAGGGTTCTGGATTACATTAAAATCTAAAGAGAAACATGCCATGATTAATTATTGATTGAATTCAATTTCATGGTTATCAAACATATTCTATCGCGATGAATGGTCGGAAGCTCTAGCTGACCTTAATGTCTGGAGTTCCAAATAACTTATAAATTTTAAAGATATGAAAAAGTTAAGTTTAGAAATGCTGAGGCTCACTTCAGATGAAGTGCTTCAAAGAAGTCAGATGAAGAAGATTACGGGTGGGTATGGTAATCATAATTACAAGTGTCTCTGTACAGGAGGGAGCGTAGGACAGTGGTCTGGTGCTTATACAGGCTGGGGTCATTTAAATTCCATTCTTACCCATTGTTCAAGTGGAACAGGAAGTTGTTATTCATGTTCGGGTTCTGGTTGTTGGTGGTAAAGGAACTAAGATGTTCCTCTATTTAGGCCATATCTAGAAAAGATATGGCCTTAAAAAATAAAAAAATGAACTATGCGATATTTTACCTTTCTTATTCTAGTTTTAACAATTTCATGTTCTGACCAATTAGATGATAAAGGCTGGGGTTATTTCTCAGATTTTCATGTTACCATTGATACCTTGATTATTGAATCTGGAGATGAAATCCTTTATTTGAACGATGATATCATAGGTGCTGATCTGAGCATAGACCATAAATATCTTTATAATTTTAATCCATACGACCATACGCTTGAGAAAATTAACTTGGATGAATTGAAGTTAGAAGTGAAACTCCTTTTTGAAAAAGAAGGTCCCAATGGAACAGGGCAAATTACCGGAGGGATAGAAGTTCATGATGAAACCAAATTAGTAATTCAACGCCATTTGTTTTCTTTTGATGGCAAAAAGTTGCTTACTATTCATCCTGAAAATTTTTCATTAGGTTGGGAAAACGGTGAGATCCCAAATTCCAAACCTGTATTTGATATGGAAGTCAAAAGATTATTTCTTTTGATTCAAAAAATCGAAGACAAAAGTAATGTTTTTGGAATCCTTGATTTGAACAATTATGAGATATTTAAATTACCATTACAATCGTTTGATGAATTTAAGGATTATACCTTTACATTGTGGAGGGGGAAGAGTAGTGTAAGTATAGGGCCAAAAGGAACTTTGGATCGGTTTGGTACTAAAGTTATTATTTCCAATCAATTAACAAGTTTACTTACAGTTTATGATATAGAGTTGGACTCGCTTTATTTTAAAACCAATAACAGTCAACTAACAGCAAATAAAAAATCTAAAATCTACAAGACTGAACATGAGGCAGAGCAAAGTATTGAGGCTGAATACACAAGATTCCACCAAGAAATAAATTTTTTACCACCTTTTTGGGATAATAAAAACCAAGTCTTTTACAGGTTTTCCTATCAACAATTACCTTCTGAATCCAAAGAAGAGCAATATATAAAATCAAAAATTTATCTAGCGGTTTTGGATAAGAACTTAAAATTGATAGGGGAGGTATATTTACCTTATTTGAAAAAACCTGCGGAGACTCCATTTTCAAAACCATTCCCTAAGCATTTTGCCAAGGATGGTAAAATCTGGATTTATGAGAATATCAATGATGAGATGGGATTTGTGGTCTTATCGTTTAATAACTGAAGTTTATTGCAATTCAAGCATTTCGATTTTCTTTTTAGGTTAAAACTCAAGTGTTTTGAAAATTCTTTTCCCTTTTAAACAACCCTATTCCAAGGACTGTGGGCCAACATGCCTTCGAATCGTTGCGAAGCATTATGGAAAACTAATATCCCTGCAGGAGACCAGAGAAATTTCCGAGACGACTAGGGAAAGCAACTTGCTTAAGTTGAGCGAAGTGTCAGAAGCGATGGGATTCAGGACTATAAATACCAAGTGAAATTTTGACAAGCTATTTTAAAAAAAGATCTTAGAGTTCTGTATTTATGGACTCTGTAAAAATATCTTAGTTGAATTAAGCCATACCGATATATCAGGTCAGGAAAGGGTTCGGGATTACATTAAAATCTAAGGAGAAACACTCCATGATCCATTATTGATTGATTCAATTTCATGGTTTTCAAAATATTCTGTCGCGATGAATGGTCACATTCTCTTGGTGACCTAAATGTCAGGAGAATCAAATAACATATAAATTTTAAATTTTATGAAAAAGTTAAGTTTAGAAATGCTGAAGCTCACTTCAGAAGAAGTACTTGAAAGAAGTCAAATGAAGAAGATTACCGGGGGGTATGGGTTTAATGCTTTCCATTGTCAATGTCATGACCGCTATGGGAATACCAGTATGCCCAGTTCAGGTTATTTTCCGGATTTGAATTATGCAATTAATTATACTTTAGGAAGATGTGTAAATTCTGGTTTAGCTGCTAGTTGTTTTAGGCTATAACACTTATATTGAACATTTGGCCATATCTAAGTCTATTCTAGGTATGGCCATCATTAAATTAAAAAAAAATTAACTTTCATTTTTTAATCGTTTTTCTTTTCTGTTCCGAAAAATTTTAAACATTGGAAAAGGTAATTTTCCCATTTTTCAATTATACCTAGGTACAATAGGTATTGATCCTAGGTATGACATTTTATTCTTGAAATACTGCATTTTTTGTATGAACAGAAGCCAATAGGATTGGAAGCTATTAAATTTTTAAATGACGAAAATACTTTAAAGAAAATTTACTTTAATATGTTATTTCTTAAAGAAAAACCCACAAAACAAAACTCTGAAGAAACATGAACTTCCGGGTTTTGAAAAATTGGTGGACTATTCCGTCAAGTTCAATTCTAATGGTATGATCATGGTATCTCCTCCTGACCAAGGTATCACAGAAGTCGAGGGCAAGCTCATAATATCCAATTCGGTTTTCAATACCCTTATTGTCTATGATATCGCGAAAGATTCCCTGTACCAGGTAAACTATGAAAACAAGCTTACCAAAAGCGGCAAAACAGGCCAATATGTCACTGAAGTGGATTCCGAGAAGGATTTTTATAGAGCGATGAGCGAAATCGGTCAGGAGATCAATTTCAGGAACCCGATTTGGGACAGTAAAAACCAGAGATACTATCGGTTTTCCTACGAAACCCTTCCAAAGGCAAACATTCAGGATGAAGAGGAAAAAGAAAAAAGCAATGTCTACCTGACGATTTTGGACAAGGACTTCAAAGTCTTGGGGGAAACACTCGTCAAGGAGCTACAAAGCAGCCCCACCATACATTTTGTCAAAGACGGCAAAATCTGGATGTATGAAAATGTCGATGATGAACTTGGATTCGTGAGGATGGGGATTGATTAACCAGCAAACCTCCAAGGTTTCAAAACCCTTGGAGAGTAATTATTTATTGGAATTCTTCCTCTATCAGGCTAAATTCGGATAAACCGATCCTTATGGCAATTTTTCCTACCAAAGCCCGCTTGGCGCATATTGTTTTTGAACATGATGACAGGGCTTCCCGCAATTTTGACGTATTTATTTTGATCTTGATTTTGTCAAGTGTGACGGTGGTCATATTGGATTCGGAGCCATCGATCAACAAGAAATACCATGATATCCTACATGTGTTGGAATGGATTTTTACAGCCTTATTCACTGTAGAATATATTCTGAGGCTTTGGTTGAGCAGCAGAAAGTGGGGATACGTCACCAGTTTTTATGGAGTTGTTGACCTTTTGGCCATTATCCCCAGTTACTTGAGTTTGTTTTTGTTGAATACCCAATTTTTGGTCGTGATCCGCGGGTTGAGATTGTTGCGGGTTGTCCGGATCCTAAAACTTGGCCGCTATGTCAAGGAGGCAGAAACTTTGAAAAGTGCTTTGAGAAGCAGCAGGGCCAAAATCCAGCTTTTTGTTGGATCTGTTTTGACAATAGTATTGATAGCCGGTACAGTGATGTTTATCGTGGAAGGGCCGACAAGTGGATTTACCAGCATTCCAATGGCGATGTATTGGGCCATCGTGACTTTGACTACGGTCGGTTATGGAGATATCACACCGGTGACTGCTTTGGGCAAATTCATCTCCGCCGTCATCATGCTGTTGGGTTATGCGATAATCGCTGTGCCGACGGGGATTGTGAGCTCCGAACTGACCCAAGTCAAAAGGGACCAAGCAGATGGGAAAAAGAAAAAATGTGAGACCTGCAGTAACTGGAATGAAGTGGATGCAAACTACTGCAAAGTATGCGGGGAAAAGATGTAAATCGTCAATCCAAACTCAATACTGACCTGAGGTCTTTGATATGACCAAAAAGCAAAAGAATATCACCTTCTTCGATTTTGGTTTCACCCGATAAGACACCCTGTACTTTTTTGACTTTTGTTTTATTTCCAAAAATATTGGCTTTCTCTTCCAATTTGATGATGGTCAGGATATTGATATTGTAGTTTTGTCTGATCTGTGTTTCAGCAATGGTCGATCCCACGTATTTGGCAGGAGCAGTCACTTCAATGATATTGTAATCCTCTGAGACGTCCAAAGAGTCCAATACCCCTTTCATCTGCAGTTTTTTTGCCATCCGTTCTGCTGAATCTTCCTCCGGATGAATGATTTCATCCACCCCGATGGCACTGATGACTGTTTCGTGTACTTTGTTGATGGATCTTCCAATCAGCCTTTTCACGTTCAGTTGCTTGAACAAGGCCGTAACCATAATCGAAGCACCAAAATCTTCTCCGATGGCGACAATGACGACATCGACATCCTTGTAAGGCAGGGTTTTGAGAGCCTGCGCATCGGTAGCGTCCATCATGATGACATGGGTGATGCTGTCTTTCAATAAGTCAATCTTGGCTTCCCGGGTATCAATTCCAATCACCTCATGCCCCAGATTGGTTAGCCTGGTCGCGAGATATGCCCCAAAATTTCCTAAACCAACTACGATGTATTTCATAACAAACGGATTTATCAACTTATATAAACACTTTCCTCAGGATACTTATAATTCTGGCTTCTGGCTTTTTTGATAAATGCTACCAAAACTGTCAGCGTCCCAACCCTTCCCAAAAACATGATCAAAGTTACCACAAGTTTGCTTGCAGTGGTGAGTTTGGCAGTAATCCCCAAGCTCAAACCTACCGTTGAAAATGCCGAGAATATTTCAAATGCCACATCAAGGATGTGCAACTCCGGATTGAAAAGCATGACAAGAAAAACTCCCAATCCGATGACAAGGAAGGAAAGCTGGATCACTGCAAAGGCTTTTCTGATCGTCTCACCACTGATCTCACGGCTGAAAACTTCCACTTTGGTCTTTCCTTTTGCCACACTCAAGGTATTGAGGACTGCTACGGCAAAGGTACTTGTTTTGAGCCCGCCACCGGTCGAACCCGGAGATGCTCCGATCCACATCAATATCAGGTAAATCAAGACCGTCGGAACTGCCATAGCTGTCATGTCCACGGTATTGAATCCTGCGGTCCGGGGGGTGACTGATCCAAAAAATGCGGTTACAAATTTCCCATATCCCGACAAGCCTTTGAGGGTATATTCAGACTCGAAATGGTAGTAGGAAAAAAATCCAACGACCAACAAAATAAAGGTTGTATAGACGATGAGCTTGATATTTATATTGACCACACGTGGCACATGTTTGTATTCCGCACCTTTGAAAATCATTTTTTTCGTTCCTATAAATACATGCCTGAGGTAATTAAAATACCCTACGACTACAGGAAAGCCTATCCCTCCGATGATGATCGTCATGGCGATGATGAGGTGCACATTGTATTCGAGCCTGAATCCGGATTCATACAGTCCATTTTGGAGCGTAGAAAACCCGGCATTACAGAATCCCGATATGGAATGAAAAACTGAAAAGAACAACCTGTCCCCCACCCCTTGAAACAAGCCTTTTTCTATCAAGGAATATATCAACATCGCGGCTATTCCTTCTACCACTAGGGTAAATACGATGATTTTGACGAGGGTGGAATTGATCCTGCCGATGTTATCTTCATTGATGAAGTCTTTGAGAAAAAGCTGGTTCTGAAGAGAATAGCCTCCCTTGAAGAAAAACCCAAAAAAGCTCGTAAATGTCATCATTCCCAATCCGCCCACCTGGAAGAGAATCATGATGATAAATTGCCCCATAAAGGTGAAATCCTTGGAAGTATCCAAAACAATCAGGCCTGTCACACATACCGCCGAAGTGGAGGTGAAAAGCGCATCTACAAGTGAAATCCCGTTTGTCGTTGCATTTGGAAGCATCAACATCCCGGTGCCAATCACAATAACCAATAAGAAACTCAGGATAAATACAACTGCCGGATGGATTTTAAGCTTATTGATAGCCAGACTCCACCTGCTCAGCTCGATCAGAAAAAGGATGAATATCAGCAAATTGACCAAAAATGACTTAATCTGTAGATTGGCGATTCTATAGTTTTGGTCTATCTGAAAACCTATCAGGTTGAAAACCGCTGCGACGAGAAGAAAGAGAATAATCAAGATCTCAATGACCAACCTTGAAGTCCGGTATTTTTCAGATTTCGAAAAAAGCCTTATGGTATAGCCTACAGAAAGTGCAATCAACAAGATATTATAAAAAACCGCCAGTTTCCCGCTTTGGACGACTTTGCTAAAACCGATATCGTAGACCAAAATCCCAAAAGCCAAGAAACTCAAAATCTGTAATATCCGGTCATTCCAATAAAATCCCTTTTTGGTAAGGTTGATTTTTTGGTCAGGACTTTGAAAAAAAGGCAATTCAGGCATAGGTTTGATAAGTCACGAAATGTAGAAAAAATTTGGGGAACACGTAGAGAAATCGCGGGATTTATGCAATCTGAGGTATTCATTGCACCGGAGAAGTATTGAATTGCTTTTTTCCCATCAATCCTCCAATGCCAAAAAGATCATTTTCTTATGGGTCCTGTCTGTATAGATATAGAGCTTATTCTTGTCAATTTCGTACCGGATGGCATTTTGCAAACCGGCAAAATATTCTTCATCAGCAGCCTCTTCTTCCAACGTAGTGAAGTCTAATTTGTCTACGTAGATTTTCTCAGTAATGCTAAAGGAAATCAGAGGTTCGTTTGATACATTATAGCAACCTGATATTTTGGTTTTGAAACCTGTGGTCTCAAATGTCGGGAAGTCATTACAAGCTGGATTTTCCCCGGAAAATTTAGAGGGTTTTATCTCAAGAATGATTTTATAGACATTTTCCTTGTCCTCTCCGTCAAAGAAGAACTTAGCCCAACGTGCCGTGCAGGTCAATCCATCCAAAGAATTGTATCGTGTGTCAAAAAACCCGGCAAATTCCCATTTTCCTTCTATTTCAAAAGTTCCTTGTTTGTCGCTTAGATCAAATTCGCAGACATTGAATCTTTCAGGTTTTGGGATTTCGGTGATGATTTCTTCTGGAATAACTGGATCATTGTCCCTGATACAGGAAAAAAGCAAAAATGATAGCAATAAAAGTGATAACCGACCCATAGCTTTATTACCAAATATAGAAACTAACGTAATCCTAAGTCAATTTATTACATTTTCATGAAAGCTCAAAAAAAATCCCTTCAGGTCTTAATCTGAAGGGATTTTGAATCAGGCGTTTTCTTCGCCTTCTATAAACTGTTTCTGGATTTCATCTACTTCTTCTTCCTTTTTTTGGACGAGTTCTTCTTTGAAAAACCTCCCTTGGAATATCAGAATGATAGTAACCCCCACAAATATCGAAGCGTCTGCAATATTGAAAATCGGCCAAAGTGCGGTATAACTTCCTCCCCAGACTGGTACCCACTCCGGAATAAAACCTTCCCAGATATCAATATAAAACATGTCAATCACCTGACCATGAAGCCAAGGGGTAGGGGCATTGTAAGGTGCGTTGTTCAGCCAAACACCATAAAACACACTGTCCACCAGGTTTCCTATCGCTCCTCCCAAAATCATGGAAATACAGATGATATAGGCAGGATGTAGATTTTTCTTGATGATGTAATAGAGGTAGTATCCTATCCCAAACATGGCGATCAACCGAAAAGATGTCAACAGCAGTTTGCCGTATTCTGATCCTATCTGCATGCCAAAGGCCATCCCGGGATTGGTGGTATAATGTAGCTTAAACCATTCTCCAATGACTTTAATCTGACCGGGTGTCCCAAAATCCATCTCGTTATGGACAATCATTTTGACAGCTTGGTCAATGATAATCACCAATAGGGCGATTGCAAAATATTTCAAATACTTCATCGATAGCATTATAAAGCCACAGATTTAAGGATTTTTTGTAGAATCTCCCCTATCTGTGGCGTGTTAATTTGATTTTATACTTTCTCTACCTTGACTGTCAATTCAAAATCATCCATGTCAAGTTGGGTTCCGTCACTCACAGAACCGTTCACTTCCAACGAGAGCGCCTGTGTTTCGGTTTGGATGTAAGTGGCAAAATTTTCCAAAGCGCTATTGACCATGTCATCATGTTTGGCCACTTTGATGGTGATTTTGTCCTGAACTTCCAGACCCATGTCCTTGCGGAGATTTTGGATCCTGTTGACCAAGTCTCTTGCTATTCCTTCCTGCTTCAGTTCTTCTGTCAAAGTCACATCCAAGGCCACTGTTACCCCATTGTCAGAAGCAACTGACCATCCCGGGATATCCTGAGAAGAGATCAACACATCTTCCAAAGTCAAGTTCACCGTTTCCCCATCCAGGGTCATATCAAATGAACCATTTTTTTCAATGGATGAAATTTCTTCTTTCCCCCATGCATTGATCGCAGCAGACACCTGCTTCAATTTCGGGCCAAATCTTTTTCCTAAAAGCGCAAAATTTGGCTTAACGGATTTTACCAAAATACCGGAAGTGTCATCTATGTATTCGATATCCTTGATATTTACCTCAGATTTGATCAGGTCATCTACATGTTGGATCTGTGCTTTGGTTTTTTCATTCAAAACCGGGATCAAGACTTTTTGCAAAGGCTGTCTTACTTTGAGTTTTTCTTTTTTCCTCAGAGAGTGTACTAAAGAAGAAATATCCTGCGCCAACTGCATGCTTGCTTCCAGGTCTTCTTTGATCAGTTTTGGATCAGCAGCATTCCAATCTCCCAAGTGGACGGATTCAGGCAAAACCTGTCCCGCTTCCCTGCTGCTTTCCGTGAGGTTTTGGTACAACCAATCAGCATAGAACGGCGCAAAAGAAGACATCAACTGCGCAAGGCTTGACAGACATTCATACAAAGTCTCGTAGGCGGCCTGTTTGTCTTTGTTGATTTCTCCTCTCCAGAATCTTTTCCTTGCCAATCTTACATACCAGTTGGAAAGCTGATCGACGGTGAAGTTCATGATCGCACGGGTTGCCTTGGTCGCATCGTAATTGTCCATGGCGGCCTCTGTTTCGGAGATCAGGGACTGAAGCTTGGAGATGATCCATTGGTCCAGTTCCGCTCTTTCGAATACAGGTACTTTTTTGGCAGGATCATAGACAAAATGATCCAGGTTGGCATAGAGCGCAAAGAAATTATAGGTGTTTTGCAGCGTTCCAAAGAACCTTCTCTGTACTTCTGCCACGCCCTCAAGGTTGAATTTGAGGTTGTCCCAAGGATTGGCATTGCTTAGCATGTACCACCTGAGCGCATCAGGACCATATTCATCCAGTGTTTTGAATGGATCCACAGCATTGCCCAATCGCTTGGACATTTTGTTGCCGTTCTTGTCCAAGACCAAACCGTTGGCAATGACATTTTTGAAAGCCACGGAATCGAAAAGCATCCCGGCTATGGCATGCAGTGTAAAGAACCAACCCCTTGTCTGATCCACGCCTTCGGCAATGTAATCTGCAGGATAATTGGCTTTAAAGATCTCCTCATTTTCAAAAGGATAATGCCATTGTGCATAAGGCATTGCCCCGGAATCAAACCAAACATCTATCAAATCCGGTTCACGGAACATTTTTTCTCCTTTGGCAGAAACCAATACCACATCATCCACATATGGACGGTGGAGGTCAACTTCTTTTCCTTCGAATGGAGAAGCTGCCATAAATCCTTTAGCAATGGACTTCGCCATTTCTTCATTCAATTCGGCAATCGAGCCGATACATTTCTCTTCCGTTCCGTCTGCTGTTCTCCAGATCGGAAGTGGCGTACCCCAAAATCTGGAGCGGCTTAGGTTCCAATCCACCAGATTTTCCAGCCAGTTGCCAAATCGGCCTGTACCCGTTGCTTCAGGTTTCCAGTTGATGGTTTTGTTCAGTTCTACCAATCTGTCCTTATAAGCTGTGGTTTTGATAAACCAGCTTTCCAAAGGATAATAAAGGATCGGCTTGTCTGTTCTCCAGCAATGCGGATAGGTGTGTTCGTATTTTTCTACTTTGAAAGCCTTGTTTTCATTCTTCAGAATGATGGAGATGATTACATCGGTGTTTTTGTACTCCTTGTTGCTCTCATCGTCTTCGAGGTAATTTTTGACATAGAAATCATTCGCTCCCAATTCCTTGTGGGCGCTGATGCCGTGTTCTTTCATTTTTGCAGCAAGGTATTCACCGACAACAGGCAGGAATTTTCCTTGTCTGTCCACTACCGGAATGTCATTTCCCAAGTCGTCTTTGACAAATATTCCGGGTATATTTTGTTGTACCAAAGTCCTGAAATCGTCCGCACCGAAGGCTTTTGCCAAGTGCACGATGCCGGTACCGTCTTCAGTGGTCACATAATCGCCTGCCACTACCGTAAATGCCGGATGCGGCAAAGCCAAACCTGCAATCGGGAAAAGCTGCTCATATTCCCAACCCAAAAGGTCTTTGCCTTTGTATTCCTCTATGATCTCATAAGGGATCAATTTGTCTCCGGCTTTGAAATCCGCCATGGCGATTTCCTGTGCTTTTGGATTGAGGTAAGCGCCCATTCTGGCTTTTGCCAATATGACATTTACCGGTTCGAAGGTGTAGGGATTGAAAGTCCGGACTTTGACATAGTCGAGTTTTTCCCCTATGGCCAAAGCCGAGTTGGAAGGCAAGGTCCAAGGTGTGGTTGTCCAGGCAAGGATGTAGGTATTGTCCTGTCCTTTGACTTTGAACTGTGCCGTGATGGAAGTGTCTTTGACATCCTTGTAGGTACCGGGCTGATTGAGTTCGTGCGAACTCAGACCTGTACCTGCCGCAGGAGAAAATGGCTGAATCGTATATCCTTTATAAAGCAAGCCTTTGTCATACAGCTTCCTCAAAAGGCTCCAAAGACTTTCAATATATTTTGGCTCGAAAGTGATATAAGGATCATCCAAATCTACCCAATAGCCGATTTTCTCGGTCAGGTCATCCCATTCATGTTTGAAACGCATGACCGTCTCGCGGCATTTTTGGTTGTATTCTTCGACGGAGATTTTCTTTCCGATATCCTCTTTGGTGATGCCGAGTTCTTTTTCAACCTGCAATTCCACCGGAAGTCCGTGTGTATCCCAACCCCCTTTTCTTTTTACCTGAAATCCTTTGAGCGTTTTGTACCGGCAGAAAATATCTTTCAGGGTCCTTGCCATCACATGGTGGATACCCGGCGTACCGTTGGCAGACGGTGGTCCTTCAAAAAAAGTGAAGGTTTCGAAACCCTCTCTGTTGTCCACGGATTTTTTAAAAATGTCATTCTCTTTCCAGAATTGGAGGATATCTACTCCTATTTTGGGATAATCAACTTGTTTGAACTCCTGGTATTTTTTCACGGTATTCCTTGGGGTTTTATTTTTTCCCACCCAAAACTCCAGATTTCTGAATTGATCCTTGGGCGGATATGTCTATATGAAAAGGGTCAAATAACTAACCCTTTCAAAAGCAGGCACAAAGTTAAGAGATTTTGGGGTTAAGAAGGAATACTTTAGGAAAATGATCATCAGGACATATTTTATTAAATGAAGGTTTGTGAAAATTAAACCAATTACTTATGTTTGACGTAAGTAAACTTATTTTTGAATGATCAACTCATTTGGCAGCAGGGAAACAGAAAAAATTTGGCAGGGAGAAGTTTCCAAAAAGCTTCCATTTGAAATCCAAAATACGGCAAGGCGAAAGTTGAGAATGATCAATAACGCAGCAAACATCAATGATTTGAGAATTCCGCCGGCAAATCATTTGGAAAAATTGAGTGGCAACCTTGTTGGATTTTATAGCATCAGGATAAATGATCAATGGAGAATTATATTTCAATGGGATGGTAGCCACGCCAATGAAGTGGAAATCATAGATTACCATTAAGCAAAATTTGAGTATGGAAAAATTGAATAATATACATCCGGGAGAAGTTTTGAAAGTGGAATTTCTCGAGCCAATGGGACTGACAGCTTACAAGCTGGCCAAGGCGATATTCATTCCCCAAAATAGGTTGAGTGAAATCATCCATGGAAAAAGGAGTATTACAGTAGACACAGCCATAAGGTTTTCCAAATTTTTTGGAACAAGTCCTAAATTTTGGCTTGGTCTTCAGATGGATTATGATTTGGAGGAAAAGAAACTGGAGGAATCCCCGGATATTCAGGAAATTAAAGCATTTCAAGAATGAGCAAAACGATCCTTTCCTCCCAAGCAGTCAATGAACTTCTTGTCAGAACAGAAAAATTGAATCCCGATATCAAAGCCAATTGGGGTCTGATGACCGCTACCGAGATGCTTGTCCACTGTAATTTGGCCCATCAGGGAATTCTCAAAGCTCCCAAATCTGACAAAAGTGCGACATTCAGACAGCTGATGTTCAAGTTTGTCTTCTTCAATATCAGAAGTGAATTCCCAAAGCTGGCCAAAGGTCCAAAGAGATTTCAAACTGCAGGAAATGCTCCGGACGCTTCCTTTGAAGAAGAAAAATCAAAATTTATTCACATCCTGAGTAAATACCCTAAAATAGATTATGCTTTGGAAGCGTCACATCCCGTTTTTGGTCCACTGACCCATCAGCAATGGGGAATATTTGTGTGGAGGCATGTGGACCACCACCTCAGGCAATTCGGAGTTTAAAGCGGTAATTTTTTTGTCAGAATCAGGTTCCAGGAAGGGAAATACCTTTTACTCTCCGGTAAAGGGATAGCGCGTACCTGTCCGTCATTCCTGAAATAAAATCCACCAAAGCGCGAAGCAACGGATAGGGATTGACTTTGATTTCCCATCCATCTAAAGGAAAATCTTCTGGCAGCAACCTCAGGATACTTTTGTCTTTGCCTGAATACAGTTCGGTCTGGTAGAATTTATGGTTCAGCGCTTTTGAAAAAACTTCCAATAAACCCTCCAAAACCTGAAAACCTGCAGCTTCTTTTTCTAAAACAGGTTTGGACCTGTAGATTTTTTTCACAGAAAGGTGAGAGATTTTTTCAAGCGGTTTGGCGGATGGAATAATGTCAGTGAGTGCCTTGTCAAAGTCACCGCTAAGAATCGCCTCTTCATTGGCACAAAAAGCTTCCACCGCTTCGCTGATCAAACTTCCGATCGTCATGGCCCGCAGAATGGCCAATTTTTGGGAGTCTGTTTTGTATTTCTCTAATTTTTCAGGTTTGAATTTGTCCCCCAATATCTCGGCAAGCAATTCAATGGTCTGCTCAATGCTTACCAAACCCATGGTGCAACCGTCTTCGAGGTCAATGATGCTATAGCAGATATCATCGGCTGCTTCCACCAAAAAAGCAAGTGGATGCCTCAACCAACATTCTGCATTTATTTTGGTCAGTCCCAATTCTGAGGCGAGTTGGGCGTAGTCTTTTTGCTGGTCGGTAAAGAACCCAAATTTCTTCTGACTTCTGCGGTTGTGGTCTCTTTTGAAAATGTGGGATGGCCTTGGATATTTTGTAAATGCAGCCAAGGTTGCATAAGAAAGTTTCAATCCGTTATCCTTGGAAACCAACATCCTAAAGCCTTGGGCATTTCCCTCAAAGTTTGTCAAATCATCCCATTCATGGGGTTTGACATGGGTGCGCCAAATGTAGCCATATGGGTGGTGCTTGAAAAAATCAGAGATGGCCTCCTCACCGGCATGTCCAAAGGGCGGATTTCCGATATCATGTGCCAATGCCGCAGCTGCCACGATGGCACCAAAATCAGAGGAATGGATTCCTTTTTCGGCGAGATTGGGATATTTACTGATGAGGTATTCACCGGCGGACTTTCCCAAAGACCTGCCTACGCTGGATACTTCCAGGCTATGGGTAAGTCTGGTATGGACAAAATCATTTTCAGGGAGCGGAAAAACCTGGGTTTTGTCCTGAAGATTTCTAAACGGAGCAGAAAAAATGATCCGGTCGTAATCTATTTCAAACTCACTTCTAAAAGATTCAGGAGAGGAATTTTCTTTTTTCGAAGAATCAAACCTGTCCGAACTTAATAATTTTTCCCATTGCATCATGTCCAAAAATACTAATTTTACCCTGTGATAAAATATATACAAAATCTAATTCTTTTTTCGGTATTCTTATGCTCCTGCGTCTCAGATGGAGAGAGAAGCACTGCGCTCGTCAATGTCTTTGTGATTGATGCTCCCGGCAATTTTGAGGAAGTATGGGTGGAGATTTTGGGTGTGGAGGTAAAGACCACAGGTACAAGAGGTCAGGACAATGCAGCTCCTGTTTTTTTGGAAAATATCCAAGGCAACAAGCAGGTCAACCTTTCCAATCTTATTTTGGATAAACAGTTTTTGGTAGGCCGAGGGGAATTATTGGTTGGAGCACTTATTGAATTGACTTTAAAACTCGGAACAGACAATTATGTGGTAGTAGACGGGACGAGATTTCCATTGGTATTTGAAAGCAATGAATCGCAAAATCCTTCCCTAACAGTCAATTACCCTTTAGATCCCGGAATTTCGTACGATATCTTTATTGATTTTGAGGTTTTCAGGTCTATTAAATCCCAGCCCGATCCCACCAACGGTTTTGTGCTGAAGCCCAAACTCCGTTCCTTCACCAGGGCGGATACAGGCGAAATAGCCGGATCAATCCTTCCTCTTCAGGAAAATGCAGCCGTGTATGCCATTCGAGGACAAGACACCCTCTCTTCCACCGCGGTTGAACTTTCCACAGGTAAATTCAAATTACGTGGACTTTTGGGAAGCCATACCATTTCGATTATTCCATTCAATACGAATTACCTACCTGAGACTATTAAGAATGTCAATGTTGAAAGCAGAAAGATCACCCAAATAAATGCCATTACACTCCGTCCAAAACCTTAATTCACATGACTCAGGATGAATTGTACATGCGGAGGGCCATCGAATTGGCGGAATGGGGAAGTGGCAAAGTAAGTCCCAATCCTATGGTCGGCTGTGTCATAGTGCATGAAAACACAATCATTGGCGAAGGATATCATCAGGTTTATGGAGGACCACATGCCGAACCCAATGCCATCAATTCGGTTGCTGATCAAGATTTATTACCAGAATCTACTGTATACGTATCCCTTGAGCCCTGCGCCCATTGGGGCAAAACTCCTCCCTGTGCCCATCTTTTGGTAGAAAAAAAAGTGAAAAAAGTTGTGGTTGGGGCGATTGATTCTAATCCTTTGGTGGGAGGAAAAGGAATTCAGATTTTAAAGGAAGCAGGAATTGAAGTTGTCACAGGAATTTTAGAAAAAGATGTAAGGGAGCAGAACAAGCGCTTTTTTACTTTTATCGAAAAGAAAAGACCTTATGTCATCCTCAAATGGGCCCAAACCCGGGATGGATTTGTGGCAAGAGAAAATTTTGATTCCAAGTGGATTTCCAATGCCTATTCGAGACAGCTTGTCCATAAGTGGAGGTCTGTGGAAGATGCCATCTTGGTCGGAACTTCCACTGCCAAATACGACAATCCACAGTTGAATGTCAGGGATTGGGAAGGAAAAGATCCCGTCAGGATTGTATTGGATAGAAATTTGACTTTGGATAGGAGTTTGCATTTGTTTGACAACGCCCAACCTACCATCTGTTACAATCAAGTCAAATCAGAAAAATTTGAGAACTTAGATTTGGTACAATTGATGTCAGGTTTTGGAGTTAAGGAGGTTTTGGAAGACCTGTATCAAAGGAAAATTCAGAGTCTGATCGTAGAAGGTGGAGCACAGGTTTTGAAAAGTTTTATTGAAAATGAACTTTGGGATGAGGCTCGGGTTTTTACAGGTCAGGTCCAATTTGGAAAAGGCATTTCGGCACCCCTGATCAAAGGTAAATTGCTCTCCGAATCAGAAATCATGGGGGATAGGTTGGCTGTGTGGAAAAGAAATTGAAAGATTCCTTCAGATTGTCATTTAAGAAATTCAAATAGAAACAAGTCCAAAGATTTGAAAGTTGGCTACATCGGTCATCCGTCATCGGTCAACATAAATCCATAACCACAAATTGTTTTAAACCATGTCCGAATCCCTCTACTTACCCGAAGCTGCCACCAAAACAGAAAAGTACCAAGCCATCCTTCCCCAGATTGAGGCTTTGATATCCTCAGAGTCTGATAGCTATGCGAATCTTGCCAATGTTGCGGCAGTATTGAGGGAAGCTTTTGGTTTTTTTTGGGTCGGATTTTACATTGTCAAAGCGGAACAGTTGGTATTGGGACCATTTCAAGGACCTTTGGCCTGTACGAGGATAGCTTTTGGAAAAGGTGTTTGCGGGACTGCTTGGAAAGAGGCTAAAACGCAACTTGTTCCTGATGTGGATGCGTTTCCGGGACATATTGCCTGCAGTTCTGCTTCACGGTCTGAGATCGTAGTTCCGGGTTTTAAAGAAGGGAAAGTTTGGATAGTCCTTGATGTCGACAGTGATCAATTTGACGATTTTGACCAAAGCGATGCTTTTTACCTCGAAAAATTGATGGCCTTGGTGGACAAATACTGTTAAGTGAAGTCTACTTCACCTCCCATTTTTCAATATACTTCGGTTCGAAAGAACTCATCTTATCCAATAATTCTACAGGATCGCTGCTTACTATCAATAAGTCCAACTGCGCTTGGTGCAAAAATCCTTCTTTTGCCGAATGCTGCAGAAAAGTAATCAACCCATCATAATACCCATGTACATTGTACAGTGCCAAAGGCTTGCTGATATAAGCCAATTGGTTGAGGGTCATGATCTCAAAAAGTTCCTCAAAAGTCCCGATTCCCCCCGGCATGGCGATAAATCCGTCGCCTTTTTCTGCCATCAGCCACTTACGGTCGCGCATGGTTTCGACGACAGTCAGTTCGGTCAATCCTCGGTGCGCTACCTCGATGTCCACGAGTTTTTGGGGAATGATCCCATAGACATCCATCCCTGCTTCCAACATCGCATCGGCGATGACGCCCATCAACCCGACATTTCCGGCACCATAGACCAAAGCCATGTTTCTTTTGACCATTTCATTTGCCAAAGCTTTTGCTCCTTCTTCGTAGATAGGATTTTTGCCTTTGTTGGAACCGCAGTAGATGGTGATTTTTTTCATGAGTTGATTTTTGGACAAAAGTAAGTGTATTTACCCTATTCTGCGAAGGTCTGCGAAATCCGCGGGAGTAATTTTTTGAATTCTGAGTATTTAAAGTCCCGCAGACATCGCAGATTTTTGCAGAAAAAAATATAAGGTGTCCCGCGAAGGCGCGAAGATGCAAAGAAAAAAATTTACCTCAGAGGACGCGGAGGCCACGGAGAAAAAAAGAGCAAAGCCTCTAAGAAATGCACCTTGCGGTCAAAGCTAAACCACTGGGGTCATTGCGGTAAAATTTTTCAGAATTACCAATCATCAACTGTGAAAATCTGTGTTCATCAGTGGTAAATATTTTTTCCCGCAGACAACGCAAATTGGCGCAGAACCTTTTCTCCTAAAGCCATACATCTGGATATTTGATTTTTTCTCTGCGAAGGTCTGCGAAATCTGCTGGAGAAATTTTCAGGACCTGGCTCATTTTACCCTTTTCCAATTATTCTCCCTAATTTTGACCCTATGAAAATCTGTTTTGCCACCAACAACAAAAATAAAATAGAAGAGGTCAAATCTGCCCTTGGAGAGGACTTTATAATTGTATCCTTGGAAGAAATCGGCTGTCGGGAAGAACTTCCCGAAACAGGTGACACCTTGGAACACAATGCCTTCCAAAAAGCCAGGTATGTCAAAGACAACTATGGTGTGGATTGCTTTGCAGACGATACCGGATTGGAAGTGGCGGCATTGGATGGAGCTCCGGGAGTTTATTCAGGAAGATTTGCCGGCGAACCGAGAAGTGATGACAGGAATTTAGACTTGCTTTTGAGCAAAATGGCAGGAAAGGAAAATAGGAAAGCGAGGTTCAGGACCGTCATTGCGCTTATTCTGAATGGGGAAGAGCATGCCTTTGATGGAGTCGCAGAAGGTGACATAATTCATGAAAGAATCGGAACCGGTGGCTTTGGCTATGATCCTGTATTTGTTCCAAATGGATTCAAAAAAACTTTTGCTGAATTGACCTTGGAAGAAAAAAATAGCATCAGCCACCGTGGTAAGGCTGTAAAAGCTTTGGTCAACTTTCTCAAATAAAGTTTTAAATTTGTTACCCATGAACAAACCATTTATTGTAGGTATAACCGGGGGAAGTGCATCGGGCAAGACTTTATTTTTAGATAGACTTTTGAATTCATTTGATCCCGGGGAAGTTTGTCTGATTTCTCAGGACAATTATTACAAACCGAGACACCTGCAACCGGTGGATGAAAAAGGGATCCACAATTTTGATACGCCCAACTCCATTGATTTTGCGCAATACGCTGAAGATATCAAGAAGATCCAAAATGGAGAGACTGTCTACAGACAGGAATACACTTTCAACAATCCCAACAAAAAACCCAAAACCCTTGAATTTGCACCGGCGCCTGTGGTCGTGGTAGAAGGGATATTCGTACTTTATTATCCAGAGTTGGCGGACTTATTGGACCTGAAAGTATTTATCGATGCCAAAGAATACATCAAGCTTAAGCGTAGGATCGTCAGGGACAAAGTAGAGCGGGGTTATGACTTGGATGATGTTTTATATCGGTACGAGATGCACGTCATGCCGACTTATGAAAAATACATTGAGCCTTTCAAGAACGATGCAGACCTGATCATTCCAAACAACAGGAATTTTGACCATGCCTTGGATGTGATCCGATCCTACCTAAGGATAAAAACAAAGTAACCCGAATTGCTTCAGATTCAGTTTTTTTTAGGTTAGGCCTTTTGTATTTACAAAACTTTATATATTTGCTCCCCCGTGAGAAAACAAACCCGAAATATTGCCTTATTAAGACAGAGAGCGACCATTTTGTTGGTGCTGTTCTTTTGCTTGGTGGTGAGCGGCGCTGAATATTTTCCCAAAGGAGCCGATCAATCCAAGAAAAACAACAAGGAACAATCCCAAGATGCGGATTCTTCCTCCGAACACCAGACTTTTTTAAATGTTGCAGTTGATGCCGTGGTTCCTTTCGTAACCGTGCTCTCCCAACAGGTATTTTATTTGATTTACGAAAACTACACTGTCGAGCCGCCCGTCACAAACGGCGTCAGCATTTCATTGCCTTTGAATTTTCCGTATTGGGAAATCCTCTTGGAGAGGATTATTTCTCCCAATGCACCCTGATATTTTTTTCTTTCTCGAATACCTGAGCCTATAATGGCTTTCCCAAAAATCTTGTAATCAAACAATCAAAAATCAATCATATGCGTAACCAAGGAGTCATTGTGTTTTTGACCGTGGTAGTCACAGCTTTGTGTCTGTATTACCTGTCATTCACATTCGTTTCAAACAACATCCAACAAAAGGCTGTAGCATTCGCTACTGACGGAACGGGAAATCTGGATTTTGCCAAAAAGCAGTCCTACCTCGATTCAATCTACCGAGAGCCTGTGTATAATTTTCTAGGTGCCAAATTCACCTACAAAGAAATCAAAGAAACCGAATTGGGACTCGGCCTTGACTTACAGGGCGGTATGCACGTTACTTTGGAAGTTTCTCCCATCGAAATCCTAAAGGGTCTTTCAGGTAACAGCAAAGATGTGGCTTTCAATGCCGCATTGGACGAGGCAAGCCTAGCCGCCAAAACGAGCAACAGCAAGTTTGTGGACTTGTTTTACAGCTCATGGCAAAAACAAGCTCCCGGACAGAAACTGAGCGCCATATTTGCGACCGCAGCCAACAGAGGTAGAATTTCATTGGAATCTTCCGATTCTGATATTCTTCAGATCATTGACACTGAAGTTGAAAATGCGATTGAGCGTTCATTCAATATCCTAAGAACAAGGGTAGACAGGTTCGGAACTTCCCAACCAAATATCCAGAGAATCCAAGGTTCGGGCCGAATCCAGATCGAACTTCCAGGTGTAGACAATGCAACCAGGGTGAGAAATCTCCTTCAGGGTGTTGCTAAGCTCCAATTTTGGGAAGTGGCAGAAGTTAACGAATACCTGTCTCAGTTGGAAGCCGCTAACAGTCTTTTGGTAGCTGAAGCACAAGCAAAAAAAGCTGCGGTTCAGCCTGAAATTGCCGAAACTGATTCGGCAAAAGCCGCCGCTGCATTATCAGAATTAGAACAACAATTGGCCGGAACTGCAGATTCTACGGATGTTTCTACTTCTGTTTCTCCGATTTTTTCCTTGACCAAATCACAACAAGGATTGGTGTATGAGATCAGGGATACTGTGGCCATCAACAGGATTTTTGCCAGAGAGGATATAAAGTCAGTTTTGCCAAGAGATGTAAAATTCCTTTGGGCCGTAAAGCCTGAAGTGGCTGAAAACCTTGAGTTGTTGGAACTGTATGCCATCAAAAAGAGCAGAACAGGTGACCAAGCTCCTTTGGAAGGTGATGTCATCACGGATGCACGTCAGACTTTGGATCAGACTTCCCGTCCTGCGGTAAGCATGCAGATGAATGCCGATGGTGCCAGAAGATGGAGAAAACTGACCGGTGATAACATCGGTAGAAGAATCGCTGTGGTCCTTGATGATTTTGTCTATACTGCGCCGATGGTGCAAGGTGAAATCCCTTCCGGACAGTCAGAAATCACCGGTAACTTCACCATTGAAGAAGCCAAAGATTTGGCAAATATCCTGAAGTCAGGTTCACTTCCTGCACCGACCAAAATTGTGGAAGAAGCCATCATCGGCCCAACTTTAGGTAAGGAAGCACAAAGCCAGGGTATCATTTCCATGGTTGCGGGCTTGTTGTTGGTTGTGGTATTCATGGTGGCCTATTATGCCAAAGGCGGTTTCATAGCTGTTGCAGCTTTGATATTCAACATCTTCTTCATTTTGGGGATTTTGGCACAGCTCGGCGCCGCATTGACCTTGCCGGGTATCGCGGGTATCGTGTTGACGATCGGTATGTCTATTGATGCCAACGTGTTGATATTTGAAAGGATCAAAGAAGAAATGGCCAACGGTGTCGGCATCATCGCCGCAATAAATGAAGGGTATAAAAAAGCGTTCTCCTCCATTTTGGATTCCAACGTGACCACTTTCCTTGTGGGTGTGATCCTTTATGCACTCGGTCAGGGACCTGTCAAAGGTTTTGCCATCGTCTTGATGATCGGTATCGCCTGTTCATTCTTTACTGCGGTATTTGTGACAAGGTTGATTTTGGCTTTTGCTACCAAAAAAGGAGACAACAGCAAAGTATCTTTCGATACACCTTTGGCAAAAGGATTACTGAACAACCTCAATTTCGATTTCATGGGTTCAAGAAAAGTGTCTTACATGTTTTCTACCGGATTCATAGTAATAGGTTTAGCTATCGCTTTGTTCAATGGATTGAAATTCGGTGTGGATTTTACCGGTGGAAGGTCTTATATCGTGACATTCTCTCAACCTGTTGTAGCTTCTGATCTGAAAGTCGGTTTGGACAATGAATTTGATGGGTCTGTAGAGGTTAAATCCTATGGAGGAAGCAATATCATGAAAATCACCACTTCTTACCTGATCAATGAAGATGACGATGCTTCCAACGTTGAAGTAGAAACCAAAGTAAGAGAGGGAATAGAAACAGTATTGGGCTTAACCTATTCCACAGATGCATCCAATATCCAGGACGGTCAGTTTGCCATTACCGGATCATCCAAAGTAGGGGCTACAGTGGCAGATGACATCAAAAAGTCCTCAGCAGAAGCGATGTTCTTCGCATTGGTGGCTATCTTCCTCTATATCCTTTTGAGGTTCCGTAAGTGGCAGTTCTCTTTGGGTGCTATTATTGCCTTGATTCACGATGTGCTTTTTGTGATTGCAGCCTTTGCAATAGGAAATTTGCTGGGAGCCAATTTTGAGATTGACCAGGTATTTATTGCAGCTGTTTTGACAGTTGTCGGTTATTCTATCAATGACACGGTAATTATCTTTGACCGTATCAGGGAAAACATCGAAATGCGTGGTACTTCCAAATTGGTGAAGATGTTCAATGACGCCATCAACCAAACCCTATCAAGAACCTTGATCACTTCGTTTACGACTTTGATTGTGGTACTTGTGTTGTTGTTGTTCGGTGGTGAAGTATTGAGAGGATTCTCGTTTGCATTGTTTGTAGGTATCATCATCGGTACTTATTCTTCCATATTTATCGCTTCGCCGATTGTGGTGGATTTGATGAAAAAGGAAATCGAAGCCGAAAGCTTACAGGAAGTAGCAAAGAAGGCGGTATAATTTCTGAATTTTGACCAATGTCAAAGGGAGTCAGCGCAATCTGACTCCCTTTTTTTGTGTTTTCATCAAAAAATACCCTAATCACGGGATTTTTCGAGATTTTGATTCCTGTTATTTTTGGGGAATAAAATAGTTGATATGTCAAGCAGCGTTTATCTTTTTGTGATTGTGTTGAGTGTGGTTCTTTCACTCGTTAATTTCGGCTTGAAAAAGAATAACCGGTTCCAGGGCCACGGGATTATTTTGGGAATTTTGCTTTTGGTAATGGTATTTGAATCCATAGGAAGCTATACCGCGAGCATGAAAATCAACAATTCCCTGCTCTACAATATCTGTTGGGTGTATGTGGAATCTTTGCTCTTGGTGCTGTATTTCTACAAATTTGAAAAAAGTACCTCCGCCAAAAAGAATATTCTCTTGGTCTCTTTCCTTTTACTCCTTTGGGGCATTGTCAATTCTGTATTTTTTCAGCCCATTTCTACTGTTTTTCAATTCTATTCTTTTTTACCCAATAGCCTTTTTATTCTTGTTTTATGTGTCCGGTTTCTTTCCAATATACTGAATCTCCGGATTTTTAAAGATTGGAATCTGATCGCCCTTCCCCATTTTTGGATTAGCACTGCGATTCTGTTTTTTTATGTCGAAGCTGTATTGGTTTTTGGGATGTACCAATTTTCTCCCCAATTCGTGGTAGACAATGTATCTATAATTTTTGGGTTCAACAGGATGATGGCAGGTATGATGTACCTGATCTTTGGGTTGTCATTTTTTTTTCCGACGATGTTCAAGAGAAACTTTGCTGAAGGAAATACCATGGCCATGCTATAAAAATTGGTTATTTTTTTCTTTCTTGGATACTGAAACACAAATTCAGGGATCATGACCAAAGAACAATTGGAAGCCTTTAGATTGGCTTATGGAAAATCAGTCAAAAAATGTATCAAGGGAAAAGACAAAAATGGCAAAGACATCGAAGAACAATCCGATTGGGTGTTTTTTGACCGGAAGCTGATTCAGGATTTGCTTGACATGACCGACCCAAAAACCGGTGGCCTCAAATTGTATTTTGGACAGTACGACAAAGAAAATCTCGATATCCTACCGATAGACCGAAAAGATAGGGACGACTATATAGGAAGGATTTCCATCGCCGTCGCTGCAGCAAATAAGACGGAAAGTGGGATCATCGACCTAGGGACCGAATCAAAAAATTCAACTGATTTAACCCTTGAATCAGGTTCTTCCATTAGAAATGGAGGAGACCTTTGTCCTCCTGGCTGTAACCCATAATCCTGATGAACTTGATCTATTGGTATAACTTTATGATTCTAATGGGGATGCTTTTAAGCATTCCCTGTTTTTTTTTGGACCTGAAAGGTTTCAAAAAAGGGCACCGAATAGTTTTTTCGATTTTGGTGTTGGTATCGATAGTAGAGTTTTATGGAGGATATTTGGCGAGGCAAGGGATTAGAAACCATTGGGTATATAATATCGGATTTGTTTATGGTGAGACGATTTTAATATTGACTTACCTTTCGGTGGTTTTGAATAGCCCAAAGAACAAAGTGGTATTGAAGGTAACAGCCTTCTTATTTGGTGCTTTTGCGGTTTTGAATACTCTTTTTTTTGACCCGATTGACCAATTTCATAATTACAGCCTCACCATTGGTAGTATCCTGATCATCTTAGGTTGTTTTTATTTCTTTTATGTTGTCATGACGCAGGACACTTATTTGGATGCAAAATTATGGCAGGTTCCTGATTTTTGGGTGGTTTCCTTTTTCCTTCTCTTTTACAGTGCTTCAATGATGTATTTTTCATTTTTGTACAACATCATTGAATTAGAAGATGTCATGCGGAAGCAGTTGAATTTTGTATTAAAAGTAATAGGGGGCACCATGTATCTGGTTTTTGGATTGGTTTATTATATTCCCGTTTTTGCTAAAAAAGAAAACAGGTGATAATTCACCTGATTTCCCTCCTTTAATTTTCCAAACATTTTCGCTTATCTTGGAAAGGACTAACCAATTTTAAAATCACCGATGCAAAATGAGGGTTCCGATCTTTTTATAATCGTGCTGTTGGGGTTTTTCCTGATGGTGTTGATGGTTTCTTTTATCGTGATCATGGTGATATACCACCGTCAGCGTCAGATCAAAAACCAACAGAAGGTCAGGGAAATCCAAGCCGAATACGAAAAAACAGTCCTCAATGTAGAAAAGGAACTCCGTGAGGACATCCTCGCCCATGTCGGTAGAGAACTCCATGACAATGTGGGACAACTGCTTTCCCTTGCCAAAATGAACCTTTCTAGCTCCAAGCCGGAGAAAGTCTCAGAAGGGAAAGTCATGGTCAATGAAATTATCCATGAAGTGCGCGCACTTTCCAAAACCCTGAATTTAGATTGGGTAGAAGCGATTACTTTGGAGGAATTTATCCAAAGGGAACTTAAAAAACTAGAATCCGCCGATTTCTGTAAGGTCGCTTTCCACCAATCAGGGAATGCCCTGCAACTCGATAAAGATAAAAAACTGGTTTTGATCCGGATCATCCAAGAAAGTATCAACAACGCGATCAAACATGCACAGCCAAAGCGGATTGAGATTTCCGTCGATTCGGACCAATCCCAATCTCTCATCAGGGTAAAGGATGACGGTAAGGGTTTTGACTACACAGTCCAATCCTCCGGTTCGGGAATCTACAATCTTAAAAACCGGATGGCGACGATCGGAGGAGAGATGGTCCTGCATTCTGTTTTGGGCAAAGGGACCGAAATAAAACTAATTTTGCCAAATCAAAAAGCTTGATTTAACTTCCGTCCTAAATGGAAAAAATATGATCCGTATCGCATTGGCTGATGACCATAAGATGTTTGCCAAAGGTATAGCAAGTCTATTGGAAGATGATGATGACCTGAGGATGGAGGGTATTTTTTCGAATGGACTCGCGCTGATGGAGTTTTTGGAATCCCATGAAGTGGATGTTGTCCTGACCGACATGAATATGCCTTTGCTGGATGGGGCAGGTGTGATAGAAGCTGTAAAGCGGCTGAATCCCGATTTAAAAGTTATCGTCCTGTCTATGTACGATGATGAGGCAATTTTCATCAAATGTCAAAAATTGGGAGCCGATGCCTATATTCTGAAAAATGCCGACTCTGATGAACTGATCTATACCATCAAAGAAGTGCATGAAGGAAGTCACATCATGAATTTTCAGAAAGTCCTCAGTCAGAATTTAGACGATGGGTATACGGATTATTACAAGCAAAAATTCAAGCTATCCAAGCGCGAACTGCAACTCGTCAGAATGATCAAACGGGGCATGACCAACAGGGAAGTAGCGGAAGAACTGCATCTCAGTATCCATACCGTGGAGGCGCACCGCAAAAAAATCCACGCCAAGTTGGGTGTCAGTTCTATAGCCGAACTCGTAAAGAAAGCTTTTGATCTCGGAATATGAACAAAATCAAAACAGCATTGGTCGGATTTGGGTCTGTAGCGGAAAATGTTCACGCTCCCCTGATTTCAGTTTGTGAAGGTTTGGAATTGACCGCGGTGGTCGAGAGAAACCAGGAGAAGTCTAAAGTCAAATATCCCCATGTCCGGGTTTTCAAAAGTCTGGAGGAATTATTGACAACGGATGCGGCAGATTTGATCGTGATAGTCACGCCAAATGAATACCATTTTTCCCAGGCAAAATTGGCCTTAGAAGCAGGCAAGCATGTAGTCGTCGACAAGCCCGTCACCATCCATTCCAAAGAAGCCGAGGAGTTGAAAGAGTTGGCAGAATCCAAAAATTTAATCCTGTCAGTATTCCAAAACCGCAGGTTGGATGGAGACATTCAAACCATTAAAAAAATACTCAAAGAAGATATTTTGGGCAGGATCGTCCATTTCGAATCTCACTTCGACAGGTTCCGACCGCATTTGGTGGACAATTGGAGAGAGAAGGAAGTCCCGGGAAATGGGATTACCTATGACCTCGGGACACATTTGATAGATCAGGCAGTAATGCTTTTTGGTAGGCCTGCATGGATTTATGCAGAGATCTTGAAGCAAAGAACCGGTGCCGTGGCGGACGATTTTTTTGACATTACGATGATGTATGAGGGCCTCAAAGTGAGGTTGACAGCAAGTGTTTTGGCCAATTCTCCGATTCCGAGATTCATGATTTTGGGAGAAAAAGGATCTTATGCCAAATACGGGTTGGATGTGCAGGAAAAAGCATTCAAGGCAGGACAAATCCCTGAAGGAATCAATTGGGGATTGGAAGATGCAGCAGCGTGGGGCAAACTCCACCTCGAAAACGGAACCATTTCCTATCCAACAGAAAGAGGTGATTACAGGATTTTTTACCAAAATATCGCTGATGTCATCCATGGCAAATCCCTTCCGGAGGTGAAAATGCAAGAAGCGATTGATGTACTGAAAATCATCGAAGCGGCTTTTTTGAGTAATAAAGAAGGGAGGAGAATATATCGAGATGAGATTTTTTGATTGATCTCTAAAAAACCACAAAATTATCGTTGGGTGAATTGCTGCAAAATCCTTTAGAAAAATGAAAATCCTCCAAACCTATAGAAAAAGGTTTAGAGGATTTTAAAACTAAAAGAAGAAATTCATAGCTAAATTAAAAATTTCACCTGCATTAAAGGAAAAATCCCTTGAATCAGCATTTTGCATCATGACATTTGGATTTTCGACAAACTCTTCAATTTTGATGTTGCTGTATCCGAATATTCCACTTTTCCCTTCAAGGGAAATTCTTTTTGAGACCAAATACTGGATCCCCAAACCTGCCTGTATGGTAGTGTTTTTGGCTTTGCCATAACCTGGTCTGCTACCATCAGACAAGATGTATTCAGATTCATACCAATATCTTCCAAGCTGTAATTCTGTGAAAAAAGAGAATTGGTTATCTATGGGAATAAGTTTCCTTACGAAAATCCCCAACCCATAGGCAGTAGAGATTTGTTTTGTGGGTTCTCCAGGTGAATAATCAGTAACTGCAATGCTATTTATTCTTTGTCTATTGTAGGATCCTTCGATTCCTATGGCCAAATTATCCTGAACAAAGAACCCGATACCCGGCGAAAACATCATTTTTGGGATTTCTAAGTTGGTTTTGTAGAAACCCGTGTTATCAGGATATACCAAATTAAAATCTTGTTTTGAGAAATTGAAACCGAGATTGCCCCGCGCCATCCAACTACCTTTTTCCATTTGTGCATTGCTTATTGTAGGCAGTAACAAGAAGCAGAAGATCACCATCAAATAATAATTTCTCATTGTCTATTGATAAAAAAGTTGATGCCTAGGAAAATACTTGATGTATTGATGCCAAAATTGAAATCGTGGGTTTTGTAGTTGGTATCCACATTAACTTGGTTATCTGTCCGGTTTGAATAGCTGTAACTTAGAGGTGAAATGGAGGTTTCTATAGAAATCCATTTTTTTGGAAAAAATGCCACTCCTAAGGAAAATTGGGTAGAAAAATTATTGTAATTAAATATCTGACTTGAAGGGTTATTATCTGGATTTTGGACTATGTCTAGACTAATCCAATCGATTCCTGTTTCTAATTCACCAAAAAATGCAAGCTTCTCATTGACAGGAATAAATTTTCTGGCAAATATTCCTGTTCCCCAAGAGCTCGATTTTTCGGTGCTAATGGCAAATGAGGGATTCGAATTCTTGAATTTTCTTGCTTTTTTTGAAAGAGAAACACCTAAAACCCAGCTTTCACTCAAGAAGTACCCAAATTGGGGAGAAATTCCAAACCCACTTTCTTCAACTGTTTGAAAGGGTTCTTGACTTGAATCGAAATAGGTAGTCCTTTTATCATAAATATTCAAAGAGCCCCCAAGTTGGAAATTACCTTTTTGAAGCTGCGCATGAGCAACGTGGGTGACGAACAGGCTGACTAATAATAGAAAATAGAGTCTTTTCATATAGTTATAATTTTCAAGTGAAATTAAGAATTAAGTGGTAACAACGTCTATTATTTTAATTTATTTGCTACCTGATTGATTGTTTTTTCTTGCAAAAAATTTGAATGATCAGACGGTTTAATTTTTTATTGATTGAAGAATAATTTTTTGATTTCAACCTATTTAATTTTTCCTTGCTATTCAGCCAATTTCTTTAATTTTGCGCCCATGGCAAAAAATGATACCACTGCGGAAAACACGCAATTGAAAGATATAATCGCGCACGCCAAGGAATATGGCTTTGTGTATCCTTCCTCTGAAATATACGATGGCCTCCAGGCCGTCTATGATTATGGGGCCTATGGGGTTGAACTGAAGAATAACCTGAAGCGTCTTTGGTGGGAGACCATGACAAGACTCAATGACAATATCGTCGGAATAGATGCAGCGATTTTTATGCATCCTACCACTTGGAAGGCTTCCGGACACGTCGACAGCTTCAACGATCCGATGATCGACAACAAAGACAGCAAAAAGCGCTACCGTGCTGATGTACTTGTCGAAGAACATGCTGCGGTTTTTGAAAGAGCAGGAGACATCGAAAAGGCAAATGGCTTGACGGGTGCTTTGGCTAGGTTGCTTGAAGCGGAGGATTTGGAAGGTGTGAGAGATCTGATCACGAATGAGGGCATCAAATGTCCGATAAGTGGCACTTCCAACTGGACTGACGTTCGCCAGTTTAACCTGATGTTTTCCACGCAAGTGGGTTCGGTAGCGGAAGATTCCACTACGATTTATTTAAGACCGGAGACAGCACAAGGGATTTTTGTCAATTTCCTGAATGTCCAAAAAACCGCCAGGATGAAGGTTCCTTTCGGGATTGCCCAGATCGGAAAGGCTTTCAGAAATGAAATCGTCGCCCGTCAGTTTATTTTCCGAATGAGGGAATTTGAACAGATGGAAATGCAGTTTTTTGTCCGTCCTGGTTCGGAACTGGAGTGGTACAAAGTATGGGCAGACACGCGGATGAGATGGCACAAGGCTTTGGGAATTCCTGAAGAAAAGTTGAGAAGACATGACCATGAGAAGTTGGCGCATTATGCCAATGCTGCCATGGATATCGAATATGAATTTCCATTTGGATTTAAAGAAGTGGAAGGGATCCATTCCAGAACGGATTTTGACCTGAAAAGCCATCAGGAGTATTCCAAAAAGAAGCAGCAGTACTTTGATCCTGAGATCAACCAAAATTACATTCCTTATGTCATCGAGACTTCGATCGGTGCAGACAGGCTGTTTTTGATGATTTTATGCAATGCTTTCGTAGACGAACAGTCAGAAGAAAAACAAAGAACTTATCTCAAGTTGCACCCTGCCATCGCTCCTGTAAAAGCAGCCATTCTTCCTTTGATCAAAAAGGACGGTTTGCCAGAAAAAGCCAAGGAGATCGTAGAATTGCTGAAGTTTGATTTCAACATCATCTATGAAGAAGCTGCTTCCATCGGCAAGCGGTATACAAGACAGGATTTGATCGGTACGCCATTTTGTATTGCTGTAGACCATCAGACATTGGAAGACAATATGGTAACCATAAGACACCGGGATACTACTGAACAGGAAAGGGTGTTGATCTCAGACCTGCATGCGAGATTGAGCGAGGCCTGTAGCTTCAGAAGGATTTTTGAGAAAATTTAGGAAGTCCATAGTCCACGGTCGACAGTCCATAGCTACGACAATGGATTATCAACCCGGATTTTATATAGTTATTGGCTAGAAAGCATACAACAAATAGGAATTTAATGGATAAAAACCCTTCAAAATCAATTTTGGAGGGTTTTTTATTTTTCCAGATTTCTATTTAACAATTATAAATATCCTTTTCAGTTATTTTTTGTTCTTTTACTTTATACATATTTCATTACAAAATGAATAAAACAGCGGTTGTCATTGGATCGGGAATAGCGGGTTTGGCAGCTGCCATCCGCCTTAAAAACAAAGGATTTGAAGTCAATGTCTTCGAAGCCAATTCCTATCCCGGTGGCAAACTTTCAGAAATTATAATCCAAGGTTACCGATTTGATGCGGGGCCGTCGCTGTTTACACTTCCCGATCAAGTGGAAGAACTGTTTCAAATTTCAGGAAAAGATCCGAAAGCCCACTTTGACTACATCCGCCTGCCTGTTGCCTGTCACTATTTTTGGGAAGACGGGACACAGATCAAAGCATTTGGAGATATTAAAAAATTTGCTTCCGAGGTCGAGTCCAAATTGGGCGAACCTGCCTCGCATGTATTTGAATCGCTTCAAAAATCGGCTTTTATTTATGACCACCTTGCCCCATTGTTCATGCATCAGTCTTTGCACCGGTTTGGTACTTGGGCAAATAAAGATGCGATTAAATGCTACTTCAAATTGGGGAAGTTGGGGATTTTTTCGACCATGAATAAAGCCAATGAAAAGCAGTATTCGAACCCGAAAATGGTACAGCTATTCAACAGGTACGCCACTTACAACGGTTCTAATCCCTATGAAACTCCTGCTACGCTGAATATCATCCCCCACCTTGAATTCAATATCGGAGCCTTTTTCCCGACAAAAGGCATGCATGACATTACCCTGAGTTTATACAAACTTGCATTGGACTTGGGTGTCAAGTTCCATTTCGATTCCAAAGTAGAGGAAGTCCTTGTCAGGGACAAAAAAGCCATCGGAGTCATTGTTTCCAGTAATTCCCATTTTGCAGATATCATCGTCAACAACATGGACATGGTCAATGCCTACAAGACCATCCTCAAGAAAGAAAAGCAGCCAACCCGATTGCTTGACCAACCAAAATCAAGTTCTGCGCTGATATTTTATTGGGGAATTAAAAAAGTATTCCCGGAACTCGACTTGCACAACATCCTGTTTTCGGAAAATTACAAAGAGGAATTTGACCATATTTTCAATAAAAAGTCCATCTACCAAGACCCAACAGTCTATATCAACATCACCTCTGTCAACAAGCCGGACGATGCACCCGAAGGATGCATGAATTGGTTTACGATGATCAACGTCCCCAATAACCAAGGGCAGGATTGGGATAGACTCATCAGAGAGGCAAGGAAAAGCATCATCCAAAAAGTCAACAGGATCCTAAAAACCGACATTGAGAACCTGCTCGAAGTGGAGGAAATCATGGAACCAAGGACCATTGAATCCAAAACATCAAGTGCTAACGGGGCGCTTTACGGTAACAGCTCCAACAACAAATATGCAGCCTTCCTGCGCCACGCCAATTTCTCTTCGGAGATCAAAAACCTATATTTTTGCGGTGGCAGCGTTCATCCCGGAGGAGGGATTCCCCTTTGTCTGCTTTCTGCCAAGATCATGACTGATATGATTAAGGGATAAAAAAAAAAATCCTCCAAGGGTTTTGCGCCCTTGGAGGATTACCAACTCCAAAACATGATTAAACGAAATCATACCAGCTGGGAAATTCACAAGACATTTAGGATTGTATCCGAATAAATATCTATCAATATCCAATATCAAAAAATATCCTTCTTTAGAAATGCGTCTGCTCTTTGGTTTTTGGCAAACATCCGATTTACATAAGTTCAAATTATCTCGCTGTACCTGACTGAATCGTCTGTCCAAAGAAGATGGCATTCATAAACAACTTATTGGTGCCAAACCAAAATCCTCTGAAATTGGGATTGTCCACAAATCCGATTACCCTGCCTCTTCCAACTCCTGATACCCTGATCGCACCGGAATTTTTGATATGTTCCAAGTTGCTTGGATGGATGTAACCACTTGCCAACGGGTTGGCTGTATACACCATCGGATTGGCATAGGCGTTTTCAGCCGGAACCATAAAGAGGTTATCTCCCCGGAAAGTATATAACTCCGGTTTTTCATATCCATATCCGATAGGGTGGGTAATGTCCAGGTTGACATGGAATATGGCACCTCCTGTGACTTTTGCCCCGGTGGCATTTCCATAGTCTGCATAACTTCTCTGTACCAAAGTATCCTTGGTTTCGTCCTCTTTGAATTTGAATGTTGCAATTTCATTTTGACCAAACCAGTTCAGAGCTCTTCCTGTCGCAATCACAGTTCCTCCGTCTCTCACCCAATTTTTGGTTTTCTCCGCACCGGATTTTCCCAATTGGTTATAACTGCCATCAGAGAAAACAATGACATTGTACCTGCTCAAATCCGCAGCATTGAACCGGTCGACCGGTAAAAGCGTGACTGGCATTTGGAACCTTTGGTCCAACAAATGCCAGACTTCGCCAGCATCGCTGCTGTTGACACCTCCATCCACCAAGATGGCTATTTCTGGTTTTTGGAGCACATCAATACTTGGGGAACCGATATTGACACCACCTGAATAGCCGGTAGTGACGGCATGGATTTCAATTCCTGCTTCTTCGGCTGCTTTCACCAAGTCATTGTATAATTCTTGGTCTGTGGCCTGCGATTGTCCTTTGCTGACGATGATGCTTCCACGTTTCATTTTGACATTCTCAGGTAAAGTTATTTCTTGATGTATAACCCTGACCAAATACCCTTTGTCCATCAGCGCATAGGCTGCTTTGGGAGCATAATATTCGCTCCATCCAAACATATAGCTGTAAGCACCAGGCTGTCCGATAACTTTCCCCTTTGCTTTTGTGAAATTTTTTGGAACCTCTTCTACATTGGCAAGATTCAGGATCTTGCTGCTCAATTCCATATAGTCCAAGTTGAAAGCCATCGGCATGGTCCATGCCGAAACATCATAGAAAAGGCTGTCAGTGAATGTGGTTCTTGTCTCAAACAAAGATTTGATCAACCGGTATTGGGGCTGGTTGAGGGGTACGATGTATGCCTTTTCTTTTTCAAATTCAACGCCATTGACAGAAATGTCCTCTTTCAGACTGAACAGATCGATGTCATGCTGCAAGATCATATCCGCCAGATGGTAGGTCCTTCCCGCATCTTCTTTGGATCCGAAGATTAAGGCTTTGTTGGTATCGGCATCGTATTCGGTCTTTGCTTCTTTGTAAAAATCTCTGAGGTAGGTATTCAATTCCACCCGCATTTCCCTTGCCGCTTCGAATGAGGACAAAGTGGTGGTAAACTGGTTTTTGATCGTGAAAGCAAAAGTCAGAGGACCGTAGATGGTTTCCTGCAGATGCCCTCTTGAGCTTGCCTGCTCAAAAAGGATTCCGATCGAACCCTGCACATCCGGGTAAGTGGATCCTTTGCCGTAATAAAAATCATCGAAATCTTCTTGGCTGTAATACAGGGAACCGATTTTGTCGAGATGCTTTGCATGGTATTGACCGATTTTCTCTGCCAGTTCAAAACTCTTTTTTGGGGTCAAAGGATGGTTTCTCGCGGGTACACCTGGCTGAAAGAAGAAGGTGCTGTTGGATCCCATTTCGTGAAAATCAAGGTGGATATTTGGCAGCCATTCTTGGACTTTCGCTACGCGGTTTCTTGATTCGGGATGCTGTGCAGGCAACCAATCCCTGTTTAAGTCAAACCAATAGTGGTTGGTACGGCCTCTTGGCCAAGCTTCATTGAGCTCGCGGTTGACAGGATCGCCGTTCATGACGTAGCTTTTGTGGGAGTTGACCCAAGAGGCAAACCTGTTGACACCATCGGGATTAAGTGCCGGGTCCAAGAGAATGACAATATTGTCGAGATCGGCAGCTATTTCGTTTGCTGCTGCAAAATGGTACGCCGCCAAAAGTGAAGCATTTACAGCACTTGGTTCATTGCCATGGACAGAATATCCGGCCCACATGACCAAAGGCATGTTTTCAATAGCCACATTTGAAGAAGGGTCCCGGAGTTTTTTTCTTTCGGATTTGATCTGATCCAACTTGCCGTGATTGGCCGGAGAGGTAATGGTCAGGACGATTTGCGGACGCATTTCATAAGTTCGTCCGATGACCTCAATGCTCACCCGATCCGATGCCGCCGCGACAGCCTGCATGTACATGACTACCTGGTCATGGGTGGCATGCCAATCCCCGACTTCAAATCCAAGAACCTGTTTTGGAGTAGGGATGGCAGGATTATAAGTGTATCCTTCTGGGAGGTAATAACTCAAACTATTTTGGGCTTTTACAGGTAAAATCAGCCAGGACAATAAGGCGATCAGAAAAATTTTGGTGGTTTTCATGATACAATAGTTTTTGATTGGGGGTCAATTTTAAGGTAATGTTTTCAGAAAAATGAGTAATTTCGTTTAAGAGGTAAAAAAATGAGGTACTATGGTGATGTTTATTTTTAATTTTCCGGCAGGTCTGATGTTGTTTGGGCTTTTGTTCTTCGCATTTTGGCTATATGCTTTGGTGGATGTGGTCAAGTCAGATTTCAAGGATCCAAATATGAAATTGATCTGGATCATTGTATTGCTTTTTGCCAATCCGATCGGGCCATTTGTTTATTTTGGCTTGGCAAAAAACCAAAAAGGAGGACGTACTCGCAGCAATTACTTTAACAGATAAAATATGTTTGGAATAGGGTTACTCGGATTGGCGATCTACATCTTCACGATTTATGATGTAGTGAGCAGTAAGTTTGGAGGCAATAACGACAAGCTTGTTTGGGTTTTGATCGTGATTTTTCTTCCATTGATTGGAACGATACTTTGGTTTTTGATGGGGAGAAAGACAGCGAGTAGGTAAGGATTCTAATTCTACTATTTTCCATATACCCCCTTCATCGCCTCATCCAATTCGGGATATTTGAATTCAAACCCTGCGGATTGGATTTTTTTGGAAGAGACTTTGTTGCCTCCCAAGACCATCAAAGCCATTTCTCCCAAGATCAACTTCAAACCAAAACCGGGAACACCAAAACCGATAAAGGGTTTGCCTGCATTCTTCGCAGCAGTTTTGGTAAGTTCCGCGTTGGTAGCGGGATTGGGTCCAACAGCGTTGTAAGTTCCTGAGACTTTTTCATTTTTGACAGCAAAAGAAAACATCCTCGCCAAGTCTTCGATTACGATCCAACTCATCCATTGCTTGCCGCTTCCGAGTGGCACGGCAACAGGAGGTTTCATCATTTCTTTGAGAGCGCCGCCGTCTTTGTCCAAGACAATGCCGATCCGTAGCAAGACTGTCCTTAAACCCAAATTTGCCATTTTCTTCACTTCATTTTCCCAAGCTACCACAACCTTTGCAAGGAAGTCAGTTCCGGGTTTTTCATTTTCAGCCACAGTTTTGTCTCCGGTATCAAAACCGTAATACCCCACCGCCGACGCAGAGATAAATGCTTCAGGTTTATTTTTCGCGTTTTTTACCGCTTCATAAAGTAGGGCAGAGGATTGGGTCCTACTTTCCAAAATGGCTTTTTTTCTTTCATCCGTCCATCTTTTTTCGGCAACGCCTTCTCCCGCAAGGTGGATAATCCCATCCGCCCATTCGATGGCAGCCTTGTCGATGGTTTTTTTATCTATGTCCCAAGCAAAAGATTTTTGGGTGTATTTCTTGGGATCCCTACTTAGCCAGGCGACAGAGAGACCTTCCGATTCCAATTGTTGGGTGATTTTTTTCCCAACCAAACCCGAACCACCTGTGATCAATATATTTTTCATGTTTCTTTTTCTCTAGGTTATAAACCAATTGGGGGGCTTTTGTTTTAATGAATATTCTATTCATTTGGAAACTTGTTGATGAGAAACCAGATTTAGATTCCGAATTTTTGGGACTAAACCAAACATCTGTCATCCGTCATCGGTCAATATTTGCACCCAATTAGATATAGACTCAGTTTTTCCTTATGAATCTTCCATCAATAAATGCTCATCTTGAAATTGCATATCCCAAAAACACAGCCAATATTCCAATAACCACACTTCCAAGAATATAAGTCAAAGCAATGAAGTAATTTCCTGCCTGAAGCAAATTCAGGTTTTCAGAAGAGAAAGTTGAAAATGTCGTAAATCCACCACAAAAACCGGTGATCAACAGCAAAGACCAATCATTTGGAATATGCTCATTTTTGGTAAAATAACCCATCAAAAGACCGATCAGAAGGCAACCAATGATGTTTGCAGAAAAAGTAGCGAGGGGAATTTCTTCAGAAAATCTCGCGGTCCATATTTTGATCAGGTAACGGAATATACTCCCGACACCGCCGCCGATGCCTACCAAAATGATTTGTTTCATGAACTCAAATTTGTGTGAATGTTGATTTTTAAGAATGTAAAAACCTGTATGGAATTAAAATTAGAGAAATTAAATTGAACAAAACCTAAAAATGGCACTGTCCTTCCTAGGTTCATGAAACATTTTCCCGAAATTTTGACTTGATTTATAGTCCAATATCCAAAAATCCAACATCAAAGATGAAGTTCAAAAAAATATGTCAGGTACTCTTATTCATTTTTTTACCCTTTTTCTCGCTTTTTGCTCAGAGCAACTTTGACCAAAAAGTACCGCTCGATCCAAGGGTGAAGGTGGGAAAACTAGAAAACGGCCTGACTTACTACATCCAACAAAACCCAAAGCCTGAAAACAAAGTGGAGCTTCGGCTTGCAATCAATGCAGGCTCTATCCTGGAAGATGATGACCAATTAGGCTTGGCGCATTTTACGGAGCATATGGCCTTCAATGGAACCAAGAACTTTGAGAAAAATGAATTGATCTCCTATCTCCAATCTATCGGGATATCTTTTGGGGGAGACCTGAATGCCTACACAGGATTTGATGAGACGGTATATATCCTGCCTATTCCTTCTGATGATGAAGAAAAGCTGAGGAATGGGTTTTTGGTTTTGAGTGATTGGGCAGGGGGAATTCTGATGAATGAGGAGGATATCGACAGCGAACGAAGCATCATCGTCGAGGAGTGGCGCACGGGTCAGGGGTATACCCAAAGGATGCGCGACCAATATTTTCCGGTCATTTTCCACAACAGCCGCTATGCGGAAAGACTACCGATCGGGAAAATGGATATCATCGAAAACTTCGAATATGAAACCATCAGAAGGTTTTACAGAGATTGGTATCGGCCGGACAACATGGCGGTGGTGGCAGTCGGAGATGTGGCACCGGAAAAATTGGAAGCTTTGATTCTGGAATATTTTGGAAAACTTGAAAACCCTGCCGATCCTAAAGAAAGAAAGCTTTTTGAAGTTCCCGAGCACAAGGAGACCTTCGTCAGTATCGTCACAGACAAGGAAGCTCCGGGAATCCAAATCCAACTTTTTTATAAGCATAAAGCTCTTCCAACCCAAACCAGAGCAGATTACCGCAACTTTTTGTTACGTACATTTTATGGAGGAATGCTGACCCAAAGATTGGATGAAATCAGGCAAAAGCCGGATGCGCCTTTCATTTTTGCCGGAACAGGTTATGGAAATTTTGTCCGTGACCTTGACTATTTCTCTGCTTCGGGCGTGGTCGCCACGGGAAAAATCGAAGCAGGCATCCAATCCCTGATTGTGGAAAATGAGAAGGTGGCACAGTTTGGATTTACCCAAGCCGAACTCGATCGGGTGAAGCGCGCTGTGCTCAACAATGCCGAGAGGACTTTCAAAGAAATGGACAAAGCAGAATCCAGATCCATCGTCAACCGCTATGTCAACCATTTTCTTGAGGGAGGTTTTGCAGATGGGGAAGCTTGGAAATATGAGTTTTATAAAGAGATTATCCCAAATATCACGCTGGAAGAAATCAATGCCCTCGCCAAGCAATTGGTCAGAGACGAAAACCGTGTAATCGTCATCACTGCACCGGATACAGAAAAGGAAAACCTGCCGTCAGAGGAAGCTGTTTTGGCACTTTTCGATGCCGTGGACCAAATGAAGATTGAACCCTACCAAGAGAAATTATTGGCTGATAAGCTTATCCAAAACCTGCCTCAGCCAGGGAAAATCATAGAAAGCAAACATGTAGCCTCCATCGACATCCATGAAATCCTGCTTTCCAATGGCGTAAAGGTTTTTGTCAAATCCACCGACTTTAAGAATGACGAAATCCTGTTTTCAGCTACAGGAAAAGGGGGCGTTTCCTTGTATGGAGAAGAAGACCACTACACGGCCAACTATGCCGGAGTATTGATCAATGTGATGGGAATCGGTGATTTTTCACCTTCGGATCTTAGAAAAGTTTTGGCAGGAAAAACCGTTTCCGTGACCCCAAATATTGGTTTGTATTCTCAGAATATAGCCGGTTCATTTTCGCCCAAAGAATTGGAAACGACTATGCAGTTGATCCACTTGAATTTTACCGCACCTCGAAAAGACCAAGAACTCTTTGATGTCTATATCGCCAACCAAAAGACCCAATTGGCAAGTGCGCAGGCCAATCCGGATTACCAGTTTTCAAAGCAGGTAAGCAAAATTTTGGCAAACGGACATCCTCGGGCAGCCGGGATTTTTGATCCGGAGGATTTGGATAAAATTGACTTGGACAGGGGTTTGGAAATGTATGCCGAGAGGTTTTCAAATGCTGCAAATTTTGAGTTTTTCTTCACTGGCAATATTGCCTTGGAGACTTTCAAACCAATGTTGGAACAATATATCGGCAGCCTTCCTTCCGACCCTGATTCCCTTGATACATTTAGGGATTTGGGTATCCGCACCCCAAAAGGCAGGTCTGAAAGCATTCATGTCGGCACTGATGATAAGTCTCAGGTCATCATGCTTTTCACCGGAGAGACAGAATATGACCGAAAGAAAGCTGCAGATATGATTTACCTGGGAGAAATCCTGACCATCAAGCTGATCGAATCCCTTCGGGAACAAATCGGCGGAGTATATGGGGTAGGTGCCAATGGAAGCATGGGAATCTTTCCGGTGGGGAATTTCTCTTTTTCGATCGGTTTTCCCTGCAGTCCTGATATGGTAGACAACCTCATCGAAGCAGCTTGGTCAGAAGTCAGAAAGATCCAGGAAAACGGTCCGACAGACGAAGACCTGAACAAAGTCAAGGAGAAAAGAAGGATATCTTTGGAAGAAAACCTCAAGCGAAATAATTATTGGCTTGGACAGCTTTCTGCGGTGAGGACGTACAATTTATCTTGGGAAGCCCTGTTGGACGGCCAAAAAGCCATCGAATCCATGACCAAAGAAAGAATCCAAAAAGCAGCACAGGAGTTTTTGACAAAAGAAAACCTGTTGGAGATCAAGAAATTTCCTGCAGTGAAATAAACTACTTGGTCTCATGGCTGATTATCTTTTTATACCTTAATTCGCTTTATGGATTTACAATGGATTTGGGAAGGAATGAAGGCGGGAGTCGCGCAGATGACCTGGCTGGAGGCATTTGCAGTGTTTTTTGGGATTGCGAGTGTCTATTATTCCATCAAAAAAAACATCCTTGTTTTCCCCACTGGGATGGTCAGCACCATCATCTACGTCTATATCTGTCTGAAGTATAAGCTATATGCAGATATGGGCATTAATGCCTACTACTTTGCCATGTCGATTTACGGCTGGTATCTCTGGAGCAGACCAACCGACGGAAAAGAACAATTACCGGTCACATGGCTGGACAGAAATGGCATCATCCACTCCGTATCGCTATTTTTTGGATCTTTTGCGGTATTGTATCTGGTATTGGAAAATCTCACGGATAGCGATGTGCCGGCATGGGATTCTTTTACGACTGCTTCAGCCTTTGTCGGTATGTGGCTGATGGCCAAAAAGAAAGTGGAAAACTGGATTGCTTGGATCGTTACAGATATTGTTTCAGTGCCTTTGTATTTTTACAAAGGACTGATGTTGACTTCTTTTCAGTTTTTGTTTTTCACAGTTTTAGCTGTCCTCGGTTTGATTGCCTGGATCAAAACTGCCAAAGTAGAAAAGGAGGCATATGCTTAAAAAAGTGGTCATCATCGGCCCGGAATCCACAGGAAAAAGCACCTTGGCAGAAAATCTTTCAGGTTATTTTGGCTGCCTTTGGGTTCCCGAATTTGCGAGGGAATACCTTGACAACCTGGACCGACCCTATTCCTATGATGACCTGACAGAAATTGCAAAAGGACAGATTGGTCTCGAAGATGAATTTGGCTTGAAATCCAAAGATCTCTTGGTATGTGATACCGACCTAAATGTGATCAAAGTTTGGAGTAATCATAAATACGGAAGAGTTCATCCATGGATTGAGGATCAGATCAAATCCCGCAAATACGATTTATACCTATTGACGGACATCGATATTCCTTGGAAGGATGACCCGCAACGGGAGCATCCTGATCCTACTATGAGAAAATATTTCTTTGACCTTTACCAAAAAATCCTTCTTGAATCCGGGGTTCCTTTTGCTTTCGTATCCGGAAATCAGGAAGAAAGGAAGCAACTTTCTATAGATTTTATCCACGAAAAATTGATTTGAGTCAGAATCAAAAATTGGGGATTAGTCAAAATTTTTTCAAAGGATGATTTTTGTCAGGATAATATTGTAATTTATGGAATAGTTTTGAAGACTCTAAGCATGATAAAGCCTATTGGAACCGGCCGTAACCGGGTTTTTCATTAATACCTTTAAATAAACCCAAAATGAAAAAAACCATCATTCTGATCTTTGCCTTGGGATTGATTTTTTCTACCCAGGCTTTTTCCCAAGACAAACCCAATCCTACCGAGCCTTCAAGATTGGCAGGGTACTTTAGTGTACTTAATCCCTTGGTCAAATTCAGTGGAGGGGAGACCACCAATAATTTCAGTGATGGCTATGTGATAGGATTTCCGTCAGGATTTGTACTGATGGGAAAAAGCAATAAAGCGGGATTTATCTTTGAATTGGTTCCTTTGATCCAGTTCAGTGAAGGATCAAGTAGAATGGCAAATCTGGTTTTCAATCCCGGTGTTCAGTTTCATTATCCAAATGGATGGAACTTCAACGCCTTATTGTCGTTTGAATCTTCAGGAAGGTATGGCTTTACACCCGTAATCAGCAAAACCATCAAAACAGGCCAGTTTAGCAGTTGGTTTGTAACAGTTCCGATGCCGGTGAGATTTGGCAATGATGATCCCAGTTCACTCGAATTTGCCCTACAATTGGGAGTTGCATTTTAAAAAATGTTAAAATTGCATTTCAACCGACCATTCGTCACTCTAATTGAAAAAGCTACATTAAATTAACCTACCTTTGCAAATAACTTGCAGATATTCACCCAGTTCGTTCCAAGAATCAATACAATACATCAATAAAATAACATGCGTCCCCCTCGATTTAGCACAGCAACTTCCTTTCATGCCGATCTGAAGACCAGAATCAAAAATTACTTTACAGAAAAAAATTTAGAACCAACCGGCAACGGTTCACTCTACTTCAAGGCCATCTTATTTGTGGTGTTGTTCGTCGCTGTTTATGTCCATCTTGTTTTCTTTACCCCATTTTGGGCCATAGCACTTCTTGAAGCAATCTTGCTTGGCGGTTTGGCCTCCGCCATAGGATTCAACGTGATGCATGATGGCGCACATGGAAGCTTCAGCAAAAAAGAATGGGTTAATGAACTCGCAGGAGTCACCATCAATTTTCTCGGAGCAAATGTTTTCATGTGGAAGACAAAACACAACGTCGCCCACCACTCCTTCACCAATGTGGCAGACCACGATGATGACATGAATGCTAGACCTTTCCTGAGGCTAAACCCATCCCAAAAACACTTCAAAATTCACAAATACCAGCATCATTACTTCTTGTTTGTATATGCATTGCTATACCTGTATTGGGTATTTGTTACAGATTATAAAAAATATGTCCAGAAAAGAGTCGGTTCCGTTCCAATCCAAAAAATGGGATGGAAAGACCATCTTTCCTTTTGGGGATTCAAAGTCACCAACCTGATTCTGTTCGTTGCTTTGCCGATATATACAGTAGGTTTTATGCCTTGGTTGGTTGGTTTCCTTGTTTTTGGTGTTTCGACCGGCGTTTTCCTAAGCGTAGTATTCCAATTGGCGCATTCCTTGGAAGAGACAGAATTTCCCTTGCCGACAGAGGCGAATAAACTTGAAGATGAGTGGGCTGTCCATCAGTTGAGGACTACTGCCAACTTTGCTACAAATAATAAAATCCTTTCTTGGCTTGTCGGTGGTTTAAATTTCCAGGTAGAACACCATCTTTTCCCAAACATCTCCCACGTGCATTATCCTGCCATCAGCAAAATCATCAAGGAGACTTGCCAGGAATACAATATTCCTTACCTAGAGCATCCAAAGATGAGATTGGCTTTCTCCTCACACGTGAATCATTTGAAACACTTAGGAAATAGCTATTAAGAATATCAAGTTTTTCTTTTGAGAAGTATAAATCAAGCCATGGAGCAAATCCATGGCTTTTTTCATTTCATGAAATTGTAAGGAAGTAAAAACCCAAGAGGTTCCTTTCGGATTTTTTTTGCATCTGATGCATTTCCGATTACATTTGCGTAAAGATCATTAGGGGTGCCTTAACAAATCGGGCTGAGATCATACCCACAATACCTGATCCGGGTAGTGCCGGCGAAGGGAAATGAGTAACTCAAATTAAATTATTGACCATAGGGGACCAAAGTCCGGAAAAGGTTAATTCCTTTCCAAGAATGCATGCAATACACTATGTCAATTTTTTTGTTTGGGTAAAAGGGTAAACACAAAACAGAAAATCTCCCCTGGTTTTCTGATGTTTAACCAAATGTTGCTCAGGCAATATGTATTAAATTATCCATGAAAAAATCAGTTTTTATGCTGGCCATTTGGCTGGTATCATTGTCTGCCTTTGCGCAGTCTAGCCTCCGGGGAGTAGTCAAAAGCACTTCCGGAGAAGGATTATTGGGGGCCAATGTGGTCCTCTTGGGAACAGGAAGAGGATCCAATTCCGACCTCAACGGAAATTTTGAAATCAGAAATATTCCTGATGGAAAATATACGCTGAGAATTTCCTACCTAGGTTTTGAATCATTTTCACAGGAAATCCAACTTCCAAATCCTACAGAACTCCAGGTAGTCCTTTCACCAAGTAGCTTGCTCACCGAGGAATTTATCGTGTATGCAACCCGTGCCTCCGAGAGGACTCCCACTACCTTCAAGATGGTGGATAGAAGCGACATAGCCAAACTCAATTTGGGTCAGGACATCCCTGTTTTGCTAAACTTCACTCCTTCGGTAGTCAGCTTTTCGGATGCAGGAGCTGGAGTAGGCTATACCGGATTGAGGATCAGAGGCTCGGACCAGACCAGGATCAACGTTACCATCAACGGTATCCCTTTGAATGACGCCGAATCCCATGGTGTATTTTGGGTCAACAAACCGGATTTTGCTTCATCTGTAGAGAATATCCAGATCCAACGCGGTGTCGGAACATCCACCAACGGAGCGGCTACTTTTGGAGCAAGTATGAATATCCAAACAGACAGTCATGAGAAAGAAGCTTACGGGGAGGTGGACAATTCTTTTGGTTCATTCAATACCCGGAGGCATATGGTCAAAGTCGGTAGTGGTTTGATCAATAACAGATGGGGATTTGATGCGAGGTTGTCTCAGATAAGCTCTGACGGATTTATCGACAGGGCTTTTTCTGATTTGAAATCCTATTTTCTTACAGGTGGGTATTATGGAGAAAACCATGTTGTCAAGCTGAATATCATTTCGGGCAAAGAGCAAACCTATCAAGCTTGGGAGGGCGTCCCGGAATCACTGTTACAAACCAACCGGACTTTCAATCCATATACTTACGACAACCAGACCGACAATTACCAACAGGATCATTACCAGCTGATTTATACCGGTACTTTGGGGAGAAATTGGAAAGCAAATGCCGGACTGCATTACACTTACGGCCGCGGTTTTTATGAGCAGTTCAGGGAAAATGACAGACTATCCAATTATGGTTTGGATCCAATTGTTATTGGGGACGAAACTATTTCAAGAACAGATATCATCCGAAGAAGGTGGTTGGACAATGACTTTTTTGGTGGGGTCTTTTCTTTCAATTATGTCACCGATGATGATAAATGGAATGTAATTTTCGGAGGTGGTGCCAACCGGTATGACGGAGACCATTTCGGGGAAATCATCTGGATGGGAACTGCGGGACCCACGCAGATTCGAGACAGATACTATGACAATACCGCTGTCAAAGACGATGTCAACCTCTATGCAAAAGCTACCCTGGAAGCCTCAAAGGGCCTGTTTCTTTTTGCAGACATGCAATTCCGGGGAATAGATTACTCTTTTGTCGGCGTCAATGATGACAGGAGAGATATTGAGGGAGACTATCAGTTCAGGTTCTTCAATCCCAAATTGGGATTGTCCTATGAAACCGGAAACGGTGAAACCTGGTATGCATCCTATGCTGTTGCCAACCGTGAGCCTGTCAGAAATGACTTTACCGACAGTCAGGAAGGTCGGGCTCCCAAACCTGAAAACCTCCAAAACATAGAAGCAGGGATCCGCACCCAAAAGGGAAACCTGAGCTATAATGCCAACTTCTTTTACATGAGATACAAAGACCAACTGGTCTTGACCGGGCAACTCAATGATGTCGGTGCTTATATCCGTGAAAATGTGGCAAATTCTTTCCGCACAGGAATTGAGTTGGATGCTGCCTATAGGTTATCGCCAAAGTGGACCATAGCCGGCAACCTGACTTTGAGCAGAAACAAAATCGAGGAGTTTACAGAATACATAGACGATTATTCAGTGGAGGATTTCAGACAGGAAGTGATTGTCCACACCAATACTGATATTGCTTTTTCTCCCAATATCATCAGTGCAGCCATCATAGATTTCAGGCCTTTCAAAAACTTTGAGGTAAGCTTGCTTAGCAAGTATGTCGGAAATCAATTTCTCGATAATACCCAAAATGAAGACAGGATGCTGAATGCATTTATGACCAATGACCTCAGATTCAATTATGCATTGAGACCAAGGTTTGTCAAAAACCTTGAATTTACGCTTTTGGTGAACAATATTTTTAACCGGATGTATGAACCAAACGGCTATACATTCAGCTATTTCCTACCACTTGAAGGAACGACAGGAAGGGAATTGGTTACTGAAAATTTCTTCTATCCCCAAGCCGGCACCAATTTTCTTGCAGGGGTTAAAGTGAGATTTTAATCAACAGTTTCCCCGTGGATATTTAATTGATATTCGTGCATTAATGCCGCAAAACTTGACCCTATGACAAAATTCGTTGTAGGGTCATTTTTTTTGGAAAACCAAGCCACAAACTTAAAGGGGCCAACTTGGACTGCGCCGACAGGACTCCCGTTTTCAATGAATTCAAAACCTTTTAGCCATATTTGCGACCCCACCATCAAATCGATAGCACTCTTTTTTCCAGGATTCTGATAATGATAAACAGGATAGATATCAATTTTCCTTTGTCCATCCGTCAGCCAACCTACAAGTGCGGTTTGGCCTCCATGCCGGCTTCCAAATTTCTCACTCACCGCAAAATTCCATGTAGAATCTGCCAAGTTTGTTTCGATGATTCCAAACAAGTTGTCAGAGTTTTCTAGTATTTCTTGATATCCACCTAAGTTCAAGGTGGAATTTTCCCCATATATGGTTAAACCTTTTTTATTTATACCCTCATAATTCGTGTTTCTGTTTAGATAAACAATAGCAGTATCTCCCTTATCAGAAACAAATTCAAAGGATAATTTCTTTTCTGAAGAGGCGGTTTCGTAAGCGCTGAACAGACCCGAACTGGATTTACCTTTTATCCATCCTCCTTTGGCGCTTGTTACGCGATAAGAATTGAAATGATATTTTACTATTCTACCTCCTCCCTTGGTAACTACATCAAATTTTTCACCGTTTTGATGAAGTTCTTCCGACACTGCCATCAATTTTTGGCCAGATGCTAGCGAGGATTCAAAAAACAAAAGAACAATAGTAAAACATGTCAGGAATAATTTGAATGATAATTTCATGGCTTGTGGGATTTGAGGAAAAGAACGTTTTAACTTCTGGTGCATCGTTAAAATAAAAATTTATAGCCGTTTAATCAGTCAATAAATTTAGCCAAAAGAGACTTTTTATATTCTTGATTTGGACCAAAATATTGGCATCTATTAAGATGATTGAAAATTATTTTTGGCAAAAAATACTAATGACTGGTTTTTCCCTCTGCAAAAATGTCATTTCAATGTTTTTAAGGCCTTTAGTCCTTGCTAGAAAAATTGATAAGCTTTTGATAATCTTCGATAGTCACCATCACCGCGTTTCTCTCCTTTTCATCCTCCCATAAAGGAATCCAGCTCTCTTTTACCAAAATTTCAAAAATGGCATTTTCTAGAAGTAAAGGAGTAATTTTTTGGGCAAATTCAAAATGCGCAAATTTATCTCCTCCTTCGAATGTAATTTCCCCTTCCTGATTTTTTTCCGGAATAGACCATTTCACATTGAATGGAAGTTCTTCGAAGTTTGGCTCCAAAAAAATGTAAGCTTCGTCGCTGAGTTGATTGAGGATGATTGAAAATACTAGCGTTGGCCTATTGGTATCTTTGGACCGCTTACCATGTCGGTAGACAGTCATTTTTGCATCTCTCCGAATTTCGATATCGTAATAAGCCGACCGTACATTCTTGAAATATATCCTTTCTGGATCGGTCATTCTCATTGGACTGGGTTCTTTCCCTGAGTTGTTGGCTTTTTTCTCATTGAAAAATGACATCACCAAAACAAAAACCAATGACCCTATTCCGAAGATTTTCAATAATCGAATCAGTTCCGGTGATAGGGTGTCTTTGTTATTTTTTGCCATAGCAAAGTAATTGAGGACCTAAATTTTCAGAGAAATCCGAAAACCATTAAGCCAATAATAAAATCCTTAAAAGAATTGGTAAAGAAGATTATATCTACTTTATATCAATTTATATCTACCATATATCATTTAATGCACATAGGAACCGGCATTGATATCAATCGTACACCCTGTGGCATGGTCCGCAAGACCTGAACATAATAAAGTCACCATCGGGGCAATATCCTTTGGTTCGGTAAGTTGATTTAGTGCAATGTCGTTCAATGCAAAGCCCTCACCATATTGAGATAGGATTTCATTTGCCATATCTGTTCTGGTAAATCCCGGAGCGATGAGGAAGGCTTTGATTCCTTCTTTTCCATAATACCTGGCGATCGATCTGGTATAACTCACGATAGCGGCCTTGGATGCAGCATAAGCCAGATAATCAGGCGTATCTCCTCTAAATGCCGCACGGGAAGAAATGTTTACAATCCTCCCGTTTTTATTTTGACGGGCATGCTCGATAAATTCCTTGCTGATAATGGCCAGGGCATGGATATTGACATCCATGGTTTTATGCCAGACATCCATCCATTCTGCGGTGGGAGCATTGTCTGGAATTCCAATGGCGATACCGGCATTGTTCACCACAGCATCGATTTTTCCAAATGTTTTGATGAGTCCTGGGATCCACCCTTTGACAGATTCTAGGTCAGATAAGTCACAGGTTACAAGGTGGGAAGGGTTTGGTAAAGAATCCTGAAGTTTTTTTGCTTCAGTGATATTCTTGTTGAAATGAAGCAAAACCTCGGCCCCCGATTTTGAAAGTTGGGAGGCAATGGCTGCGCCTATTCCACGGGAAGCTCCTGTGACAAGGATTCGATGGTTACTTAGGTCTATGTTCATAAGGATTTAATTCTAATTATTGATTTCAAAATTTACGGTTTCCTGGGATACCAATTTGACGGTTTGAGTAAAATCAGGATGCAAAGGATTGATCAAGAGGTTATGTTCATTGGGGAAAGAACTTGCAGGTATCCTTCCGGAAGGGATCTGTAAGGCAACCGAAGCCATCTGCCTCGCCCAGTAATTTCCCAATTGCTGTGTGCTGACCGGATGTGGACGCCTTCTCCAATCTGAAGGCCAGTCAGAAGGTTCCAAATAAGGGATTTCCCCTGAGATATCCATGGTAACCATGGACCATGATGCTCGGCTTACAGTGGGACCTTTGATGCTGAGCAATTCCAAAAAGTTAAGGGAAATTTGATTGCAGGCATAAATCATAGGCGTGCCATAAGGATTCCATCTACCTGCCCCCAAGCCAAAACCCAAGGGACTTCTTCCGGGCAGATTTTCTATAAGTCGGTAATATTTCAAAATGGAGATTACATAAAATTACCCCAAGACATAGCCTCCAATGCCTCCTCTACCAGTTCCAAACCATAAGGATCCCGCATCATATCAGCAGGAATCCGGTCTCCCAATGAAACATTGGAAGTGTGGAGCCATTCAGAAAACAATGCCTCAGATCCAAAAATCCGGATTCCATTAAATACTATCTTATCCATATCCATGATACTTTTGGTCAGCAATCGGGTCAGTATTTTGTCTTCTTTTTTCCAACGGGACAGTGTGCTTGGATCCACTTCCATCAGCTCTGACACATCATGCTGACTGTAACCCAAATAGTCAAACAATGGCTTGGTATCTGCAAAAGACATCGAGACCTCCATATAAGCACTTGGCTCTGCAACCTTATCACTTGGCGCTTTGAAAAAGTATTGGGAAGCAAATAAATCCGGCACATCGGATGTATCCCGATAACCTGAGAGTGTATAAGTGTAACTGATGGTCATAGCTGATCCATTGATATCCTCTTCAAAGATAATAAGATTTTCTTATTTGCAATAATATTATATTGCATTTGCAATAAATTTACAAAATCTTCTTAATATCTTCTGATTGTAAGTTACAATTGATCCAACCGCTGTCGAGCTCAGCCCCGTATTTTTGGTAGAAGTTGATCGCAGGGGTATTCCAATCCAAAACCTGCCACATCATGCCTGTACAATTGGCTTCGATGCATTTTAGCATTGTACGGTCAAATAACAATTTGCCTGCACCATGACCTCTTTCGGTCTCTGTGACCACGATATCTTCCAAGTATAGCCGCTTTCCTTTCCAAGTACTGTAGCGGTAATAAAATATAGAAATGCCAATGATTTCACCTGTGGGATTCTTTTCTGCAACAAAAAGTCCATATATGGGATTTGGTCCAAATCCGTCTACTTGCATCATTTCCAATGTGTTGGTTACTTGCTCAGGTGCTTTTTCGTAAAGCGCAAGTTCTTTGACCAGTTCCAAAACCCTTGGCAGGTCTTCTATTTTTCCTTCTCTGATGGTATACATGATGGAAAATTACCAAAAAACACAAAGGCAAAAAATCAATTTATATATTTGGATATATGGCGCTTTGGTAAGGTGCCATATACGAACCAGAATACCTAACCTTGATAGAAGCATGTTTTTAGCGATTGACGCCGGCAATACCAACATTACCTTTGGGTTTTTTGATGAAGATTTAAAAAAATGGATCCATGAGTACCGGATCAATACCCTGAAAGAACTTACCGTACTTCATATTGAAAGAGAGATTCACCTGTTTTTTTTAGAAAACGGTATCAAAACTGATAAAATCACGGCTATTGGGATTTCATCTGTTGTGCCTGAGATCAATCCCATTTTACAGAAGTTTTGTAAAGAATACCTTGAAAAAAAATGTTACCTCATTCAAGGAAAAAGCTACCAAAAACTAGCGGTCAGCACCTCGCGTCCAAATGAAATCGGTACCGACCTGATGTGTAACGTGACTGCAGCATTCAATAGATTCAAATCTGCAACAATTATTCTGGACTTTGGAACCGCCCTGACCTTTACTGTGGTCGGAAAAGAAGGAAAAGTTTTGGGAGTCAACATTGTCCCTGGACTGAAAACGGCGATCAAATCCTTATTTGCCAATACTTCGAAATTGCCGGAAGTGGAGTTGAAATTGCCCGAATCCGCTTTGGGTAAAAATACCATCCATTCCATTCAGGCAGGAATTCTTTATGGTTATTCCGGTCTTGTGAAGGGAATGCTTGAAACCATTCAAAATGAATTGGGCTATTCCTGTAACATCATTGCCACAGGAGGACTCTCTTCCATCATCTCCACTTTGGAAGGATCATTTGAAGTTATCGACCGCAACCTTACCTTAGAAGGGATCCGCCTCATCACTTTGGCAAATCAATGACCAATCATGATCGCAGGATCAGGACAGATTTTTTTATATTTATCAATATCCCTATGCGAACATACTCCCGGAAAATCACCATGATTTCCCATCAAGTCCCACATTAATTGAAAATGCAAGTGCGGGGGCCAATCACCGTTTTCGGGATAAGGGCCCAGATGGCAAAATTCTTCTCCTTTGGAAATGGCTTGACCAATTTTTAGATGTACCAAATCGCTTTTGGCTAAGTGACCATACAAACTGAAAAATACTGTCCCTTTGATTTTATGCTGTAAAATGATGGTCGGGCCATAGTTACCAAAACCTGCATTGTCATGGAAACTGTGGACCATGGCATCCAGTGGCGCAAATACCGGGGTTCCTGCCTCCGCCCAGATATCCACGCCCATATGGATATCCCGGAAATCCGACTCTTGGGTTGCAAAAACTGCACTCCTGCTGTAAATGACACGGTGTTCAAAATATCCACCATGGCCAAACCTTTTTCTGGCCTTTTCCAGCAATCCAAAAACATAGCGGTTAAAAGTTTCTGTATTGGAAATATCAACAGCTGGCAATTCTTTATTTGTAGGAGAAAAGTCCATTTTGATGGAATTGGAAGCATCCAACCATTTTCCCATTACCGGAGAAATAGCAACATCCAAAAGTAAGTTTTCTAAAGAAGGCATGGCTTTCATTTTGCTGCAAGATAAAAATTTTGTCAGTTTTAAGACCTTCGCTTATCTTTATTTCCATGAATGACATTACTGTATTTCCCACTATTGATGATATCATGGCTGCGCATCAAAGAATCCAGCCATTTATCCACCGTACACCTATCCTGACATCTGAAGCCATCAACCAAATCGCAGGTTGTGAGATTTATTTCAAATGTGAGAACTTCCAAAAAGTAGGCGCTTTCAAAGCCCGTGGTGCGGCCAATGCAGTAATGAAACTGACTGAGGAGCAAAAGGTAAATGGCGTTGCCACCCACTCCAGCGGTAATCATGCCGCAGCTTTGGCAAGGGCTGCGTCTGTGGCAGGGATCAAGTCCTACATTGTCATGCCTTCCAATGCACCCGAAATCAAGAAAAAAGCTGTAGCAGGCTATGGGGGTGAAATCATAGAATGTGAACCTACATTGATTGCAAGAGAAACCACCCTGAAGGAAGTAGAGGCAAGAACAGGAGCGGTTTTTATACCTCCTTATGACTATTTGGATGTGATAGAAGGACAAGCGACATGTGCACTAGAAATGTGGGAAGAAGGGATTCCTTTTGATTCAGTGATGGCACCGGTAGGCGGCGGGGGATTGCTCAGCGGAACCGCGCTGACTTCAAAGTATATTTCCCCAAAAACAAACGTCATTGCCGGAGAACCTGAAGGCGCCGATGATGCTTCCCGCTCATTCAAAGCAAAAGAACTGATTCCGATGATTGGTCCCAAAACCATTGCCGATGGCTTACTCACTTCCCTTGGAAAGATCAATTTTGAGATCATCATGGAATATGTCGACGACATCATTACGGTCAGTGAAGCAGAAATCATCGAGGCGATGCGCCTTGTCTATGAAAGGATGAAAATCATCATTGAGCCAAGCTGTGCTGTTCCCTTGGCTGCATTACTGAAAAACAAAGAAAGGTTCAAGGGTCAAAAAGTAGGGATTATCCTTTCGGGAGGAAATGTGGATTTGGGAAAATTACCATTTTAGATAGCCTAAAAGGCATAATTTTCAAACGCCCATTTTTCAAAGAAAGATGGGCGTTTGGTTTTTTTCTTACGATAATCAATGTTGATGTCCACCCTCACCATGCACATGACCATGGTCGATCTCCTCAGGGGAAGCGTCCCTGACGGATACGATTTCTCCCTCAAAGTATAGATCCAACCCCGCCAATGGCGAATTGAAATCCATGTGGACTCCTCTATAATCAATCTTGGTGATTTCTCCCCTTAGCTGATTTCCCTGATCATCCTGCATCGGAACAACCTGACCAACCCGTAGGGAATTCTTGGCTTTTTTACCGTCCTCCTTGAAGTTGGCCTTCGGAACGATCACTTTTTTGCTTTCATCATAATCACCATAGCCATGTTCGAAATCTATAAAAACCTCAAACTTATCCCCCGCTTCTTTGCCTTCAAAAGCAGCTTCCAAAGCCGGGAGTACGTGACCTGTGCCAAAAAGAAAATGAAAAGCCTGCTCTTTTTTTACACTTTCAAAATGCTCCTTCCCGTTTTCCCCGTCGTCGACATGCAGCTCATAGCTGATGCTCACAACCTTGTTTTTCTCTATTTTCATGATATTGTTGGTTGACAATTTTTTTCAAATTAAGCCAAAATTGAAGAAACGAGTTCAGCAAAAAGGGGAAATCATTGGATTTCATTTCTACCTTTATTGGGTTGTGAAAACTAGAGAATATGAAGTGGATAAGATTTTCAAATGAAAAAACCGATTTTCTAGTAAAGAACATCCTTAAAGGCTTTTTCTTTTTGGCAATTTTTGTTCTGATTTTTTATCTCCTGAGAAAAGGGACTACTGAAGAGGACCGTTTGCTTTGGTTTGGATCAATCTACAATAATCCATATTTGGTTTTGGCAGTTTATGTCGGATCAGAGATAATATTCGGTATCATCCCTCCCGAGATTTTTATGCTATGGTCGATGGAAACAGGTTATTTAGGGCCTTATTTTCTAAGTATAGGCACGCTTTCACTGATCTCTTATGCGGCTGGATTTCTGAATTTTACGATTGGAAAGTTCCTCAAAGGAAAAGTCTCCTGGCTAAATGGAGATAACAAATACCTGAAGAAATACCACAAGATGTTTGACCAATATGGCGGTTATCTGGTGATCGTGGCTTCCGTCACGCCGATACCATTTTCCGCCGTAGCATTGCTTGCTGGTGCAGGTGGACTTGACAAAACAAAATACCTCCTCAACAGCCTTTTTAGAATCCTGAGGTATTTTGTCTATGCCTATATACTTTGGCAGATTGAGGTCTAAACTTTCCAACAAATTACCTTTTGAGCTGTTGTTTGGGTAACTTTGCATTTATGAGTGTAAGCACCGAATTTCAATCTCCTTCCATAGAAAACCTTGATCCCAAGGAATTCATCATCATCAAAAACGCCAAGGTCAACAACCTCAAAAGTCTGAGCGTCGCCATTCCGAGAAATAAACTTGTGGTAATCACCGGACTTTCCGGTTCGGGAAAATCCTCCCTGGCATTTGACACACTCTTTGCCGAAGGCCAAAGAATGTATGTCGAAAGTCTGAGCTCTTATGCCCGTCAGTTTCTAGGAAGAATGGAAAAACCGGATGTCGAATACATCAAAGGTGTCTCCCCGGCCATCGCCATCCAACAGAAAGCAAGTACCAAAAATCCCCGGTCTACTGTAGGGACGACCACCGAAATATACGATTACCTCAAGCTTCTTTTTAGCAGAATAGGCAAGACCATCTCACCTGTAAGCGGGGATGAAGTCCGGCACCATACCGTCAGCGATGTGGTGGACTTTATCCACACTTTCGAAGAAGGGGAGAAAGTGATGATCTCCTGTCCCCTGCAGCAGATGAATGGCAGGACGATGCTCAAAGAAATGGAACTGCTTCTTCAGAAAGGATTCACCCGTGTACTCGTAGATGGGGATGCCTATTTTGTGGAGGATTTGGTAGGAGCACCTACCCTTCCAAAAGGAAACTATCAGATTTTGATCGACCGTATCTCCATCCAAAAGGAAGACGAGGACAATCAGTTCAGGATCGCGGATTCAGTACAGACGGCTTTTTATGAAGGCCATGGGGAATGTACTGTAACCATACCCGGAAAGGAAAAGAAAACGTTCACCGATCGTTTTGAGCTGGATGGGATGAGTTTTGAGCTCCCTTCAGTCAACTTTTTCAGCTTCAACAATCCCTATGGTGCATGCAAAAGATGTGAAGGCTTTGGTTCTGTCCTCGGACTTGATCCGGATCTGATCATCCCTGACAAAAGTCTTTCTGTCTATGAAGGAGCAATCGCTCCATGGAGAGGCGAGAGTTCAGGCAAATGGTTGGAACCCTTGGTAAAAAAAGGAATCTATTTTGATTTTCCGATCCACCGAGCCTATGAAGATTTGGATGAAGCGCAAAGAGAACTCATTTGGACAGGGAATTCCTACTTCCAAGGTCTCAATGACTTTTTTGCAGACTTGGAAACCAAAACACATAAAATCCAGTACCGCGTCATGCTTTCCAGGTTCAGAGGCAAAACCACCTGTCCGGATTGTAGGGGGACAAGATTGAGAAAAGATGCTTCCTATGTCAAAATCAATGGAAAGTCTATCACCGATATGGTGTTGCTGCCGATCGAGAAGGCCTTTGATTTTTTCAAGAATATTGAGTTTACGGAGGCAGAACATAAAGTTGCCAACCGCCTGCTCAAAGAAATCATCAACAGGTTGGAATACATTGACAAAGTAGGGTTGGGGTATCTGACATTAAACCGTCTCACTTCCTCACTTTCAGGTGGGGAATACCAAAGAATCAAATTGGCGACATCATTGGGTTCGGCATTGGTTGGCTCGATGTATATCCTTGACGAACCAAGTATCGGCCTCCACCCAAGGGATACCGACAGGTTGATTGAGGTGTTGAAGGCCCTGAGGGATATGGGCAATACCGTGATCGTGGTGGAGCACGAGGAGAAAGTCATGAAAGCAGCGGATCAAATCATCGATATCGGACCGGATGCAGGTGTTTTGGGTGGGGAGTTGGTTTTTCAGGGAGACCTGACAGAGCTGATGATCAAAGGAAATACCTATACCGCCCGCTATTTAAAAGGCGAAGAAAAAATCCAAAATAAGGCCCAGAACCGAAAATTCAGGGATACGATTATCGTCAAAGGTGCAAGAGAAAACAACCTCAAAAACCTGACTGTCAAATTCCCATTGAACACCCTGACCTGCGTCACTGGTGTCAGCGGATCAGGTAAATCCACCTTGATCAAAAAGGTTTTATATCCTGCTCTCGGAAAAACACTAGGCACCGTCATCGATGAAACAGGCAAGTTTGACAAATTGGATGGCAGTTATAAAAAGATTACCCAGATTGAATTTGTCGACCAAAATCCCATCGGGAAATCCTCAAGGTCCAATCCAGTCACTTATGTTAAAGCCTACGATGCGATCAGAACTTTGTATTCCGACCAGACTTTGGCCAAGCAAAGAGGATACAAACCGGCATTCTTTTCTTTCAATGTGGATGGTGGACGATGCGAAGCGTGTCAGGGCGAAGGAACTGTGACTGTCGAGATGCAGTTTATGGCGGACATTCATCTGACATGCGAATCCTGCAAAGGAAAACGCTTTAAAAATGAAATCCTCGATATCAAATACCATGACAAAGACATCGCCGATGTTTTAGACATGACCATCGATGAGGCTATGGAATTTTTCAAAGGAAAATCCCAAATCATCAACAAACTCCAACCGCTGCAGGAAGTTGGGTTGGGATATATAGGAATGGGACAATCTTCCAATACACTTTCCGGAGGTGAAGCCCAAAGGGTCAAACTCGCTTCTTTCCTTGGAAAAGGAGCCACCAAACCCGGAGACCATGTCTTGTTTATTTTTGATGAACCGACGACGGGACTGCATTTTCACGACATCCGAAAGCTCCTCCATTCGATCAATGCCCTGATAGACCAAGGTCACTCGGTTATTATCATTGAGCACAATACCGAAGTGATCAAAGCAGCCGATTGGGTGATCGATTTGGGACCTGAGGGTGGAGAAAAAGGGGGTTATGTGACTTTTGAGGGAACCCCGGAAGCCTTGATGGAAACAGAGGGAAATTACACAGGCAAATACCTGAGGGAGTCATTTATGTAAATTCTCAGATTTAATATAACAGTAATTTCTCCGTCATTCTGAATTGTTAAAATTCGTGTTTACAGAAAATGTAATGATGATTGGTGTCGTGTCATCCTGAAGGAGGTACGACAGAAGGATCTCATTTAATTTTGGTGAGACCCTTCGCTTCACTCAGGGTGACGTACAATCATGCCAGAGTGACGGAAATGCTATTTAGCAAAGATCTGACTTTCGTCCTGAAAGGATTTGAACTCCAAAGCATTACCGCAGGGATCCAAGAAAAACATGGTGGCCTGCTCGCCGACCTCTCCTTTGAACCTGATATAAGGTTCAATCACAAATTCGATCCCGTAGTCACGAAGCTTATCTGCCAATGAATGCCATTCTTCCCAAGGTAGGATTACCCCAAAATGTCTGACAGGCACATTTTTCCCATCTACTTCATTGGCTTTGGCCATTGAAAGCTCCTCAGGCTTGATATGGGCAGAAAGCTGATGCCCGAAGAAATTGAAATCTATCCACTTGTCGGTACTTCTGCCGATGTCACAGCCCAATAGATCTCCATAAAACTGACGCGTTTCCCCGATGTCTCTGATAGGAAATGCAAGGTGAAAAGGCTTGAATTGACCCATAATTGCTTAATTTCGTTTTTCGAAATAGAAAAGTAGCATTCATTTTTCATAATTAATTTAAACCATGAGCAAAAAAACAGTTTCATTGGTACTTTCAAGTGGTGGAGCAAGGGGAATGGCACATATCGGTGTCATAGAGGCGCTTGAAGAATCAGGATATGAGATTGTATCAATTGCGGGCTGCTCTGCCGGGGCCCTGATCGGAGGCATGTATGCAAGTGGCAACTTGCCCAAATTCAAGGATTGGATCTGTAATCTGGACAGGATCGATGTTTTTTCCCTGATGGACTTTACTATTTCAAGCAAGGGATTTATCAAAGGGGTAAAGGTTTTCGGAGCTTTACAAAAAATCATTGAAGACTATCAAATTGAGGATTTGAATATACCCTTTGTCTGTAATGCCGTGGAGATTCCCGCTGGCAAAGAACACATTTTCAGAAAAGGAAGTCTTTATTCCGCTATCCGAGCCTCTGCCTCGATTCCGACGGTATTTACTCCTTCCAAAATCCATGGCAAAGAATTCATTGACGGCAGTATCCTGAATCCTATTCCCTTGAACCTTATTCCCAAAGATAAAATTGCTGATCTGGTTTTTGCGGTTGACCTGAACGGACCCAAAACTGCTTTTGTAGAAAACTTGAAGGAAAAGGAGAAAAAAGAAAGTGATTCTACTAAAGTTAAGCTGCCCAATTGGCTTACAGAATACAGGCAGAAGTTTTCTGCCTATTTTTCCTCTAATGAGAAAGAGGAAAAACTAAAGGGAATGAGTTCCTTGGACCTGCTCAATTATTCCTTTGACATGCTTCAGGACAGGCTTTCCGAGTTGGTTCTCGAAAAATATCAAGTTGATATCATTGTGGAGATTTCAAGAATCCAGGCAGGAACTTTGGAATTTCATAGAGCTGCCGAATTGATTGAAATCGGCAGGCAAAAAGCCCTGGCTGCCATAAATAAATACGAAAATGGACATTAAATCCCTCAATCAATTATTAGGCAATATTGATATCTACCTCCTGGACCAGATTCTCAAAGGGAGATTTACCAAGGAAATGAAAATCCTTGATGCCGGTTGCGGAGAGGGGAGAAACACGGTCTATTTTCTGCATGAAGGCTACCAAATATTCGGGGCCGACAGCAATCCCATCGCCATTCAGATGGCGAGGATTTATGCACAGACCATCCAAAAAGAGTATGACGTTTACCGCTTTCAGACTTCATTGATTGAAAAACTACCCTTTCATCAGGGAGCTTTCGATGCGGTTATCAGCTCAGCCGTTTTACACTTTGCCACAAGTGAAACCCACTTTTTGAAAATGATGGAGGAGATGATGCGGGTCCTGAAACCCGGAGGAATCTTTTTCTTAAGAATGACGACTAGCCAAGGAGAAATGCAGGAAAAATCTCCACATCTTGGTGATGGCGTTTATTTGTTGCCTGATGGATCAGAGCGGTTTCTGTTGACTGATTCATTGGAAAAAGAGATTGTTTCGAAATACAGATTCAAATACCTCGAGCCGGCAAAAAGCGTCCTTGTGCATGGACAAAGAGCAATGGGGGTTTTTGTCTGGGAAAAAGGGTGATCAGGTTTTGTTTTTTTAATCTGCTGATTTTCATATATTTATTTATTTATTATTCTTTTTGGCTTTAGCCGATCAAATTGAATAGAGTTTGTGTAATAACAAAAGTCCCGACATTTTATAATTCTATGAAAACAGTACTTCTACACAGATCTTTAGCCTTACTTTCCCTAGGGCTATTTTTTGGAATTTCAGGTTGCAAAATCACACTTGTGCCAAGTTATGATGCACAGCTCAAAGAACAGATTGAAAGTACTTCCAAAGAGATTGACAGATTTTATTTGACCATGATGGACCTTCATGACAACAAGGATGGTGGACGGGCATATGAAAAGTTCCGGGAGGGATATATCAATATCGAGGTGGAGCTGATTTCTCTACTTAATAAAAATAAAGTCAAACCCCTCAATACCCATTCCACACGCATCTGTGAAATCACTTTACAGATCTGGCGAAAATACAAACAGGAACACAAGGAAGACGATGCCATCCCCGATGGCCTGATCAAATTAAACATGCTGGCTATGAATGACCTCATGTATGCCATGCTGATTGCCGAAAAAGGAAAAGCAATAGCTGATAATCCACCAAATTAACCCTATCAATATGAACTTTGATATCAATGAAGTCCTTTTTCTGATGACAGATGCCATCAAACAGAATGTTGCTGAAAATTGGGAAGAAGTAAAACAGCCAACAAATGCTTTTCTAGCCCGCCGCAAGGAGCGACTTGAATTATTGGCAGATCTATTGATCAAAAAGGAGATTTCCCAAGCTAGGTTTGAATCCAGAATGGAAGATGAGAAACTAATTGCGGAGGCCCAATTGCATGCAATAGCAGTAATTTCAAAAGCCATCGCTCAAAAAGCGGCCAATGCTGCCATAGACATTTTTCAAAAGGCGGTGATGGCGGCAGTCAATGTGGCGATTTAATAACCACAGCCACACAGAAACTTTTTCGTGACTTAATAACTGGGCCATTTCAAGATTTTCTCCGAAATGCCGAGAGATATCAAAACAGAACTTTGAAATCCCAAAATCATTCCTGATTTTAGCAGCCTCAAATCGGGATCTTAGCTCATCCCGATAGCCATCGGGAGGTTTGAAGCGCTGATTATATTTATTTTATGGGATCTTAGCTCAGTTGGTTTAGAGCGCTGCTTTGACAGAGCAGAGGTCATGGGTTCGAATCCCTTAGGTCCCACAATCTTTTTCTGAGGTCGTGGGTTCGTCCCGATAGCTATCGCGGACCCTTGGGTCCTACTTTTTAAAATTTAGATATTAGAGCCTAGAGCCAAGCTCTCCTTCATTTTCACCGACAATCCCCAATCTTAAATCCTTCAGTCCATTTCCTTTGCAGGGTTTTGTAATTCCCCTTATCTTACCGCCCATTTCATTCAAATATTCCTTTATGAGAAAAATTTACGCTTTGGTTTTGGCGCTCCTACTAGCCAACACAACCTTTGCCCAAAAAAGCCCGGAGGATTTCTTGGGCTATAAGTTGGGTGACAGATTTACACCCCACCACCGTGTTGTGGCCTATTTTGAGCATTTGGCTGCCACACTTCCTAATGTAAAATTGGTATATTACGGAGAGACTTATGAACACCGCCCTCTTTTTGTTGCCATAGTTTCTACACCTGAGAACATGGGAAAATTAGAGGACATCCGATTGGATAACCTCCGCAGAACAGGAATGGTGGAAGGAACTCCTTCAACCAAAGTTGCTCTCAATTGGATGCAATACAATGTCCACGGCAATGAGGCAGTGGCCACCGAAGCTGCCATGATGACTTTTTGGCAAATAGCCGATCCAAACAATTCCCAATCTAAAGATTGGTTGAAAAATCAGGTGCTGATCCTCGATCCATGTGCCAATCCTGACGGAAAAGACAGATATACAGTTTGGTATAACCAAAAACAAAACAACAGATTACAGCCCGATCCACAGTCTATGGAGCATTCCGAACCTTGGCCGGGTGGCCGTCCAAACCATTACCTGATGGACCTCAACAGAGACTGGGCATGGCAGACACAGCAAGAAACCCAACAAAGACTGAAGCTTTACCACGACTGGATGCCGCATCTTTTTGTGGATTACCATGAGCAAGGCATCAACGAACCGTTTTACTTTGCCCCGGCAGCACAGCCAATCCATGAACAGGTGTCTGCTTTTCAAAATGAATTTCAGATCATTTACGGAAAGAATACAGCCAAGAAATTTGATGAGCAAGGCTGGATGTATTTTACCAAAGAGCGCTTTGACTTGCTTTATCCATCTTATGGGGACACCTATCCCATGTATAGCGGAGCAATTGGGATGACCATCGAAAAGGGCGGTTCAGGTCGTGCTGGTTTGGGAATGCTCAATGCCCTCGGGGATACAGTGACATTGAGAGAAAGAATCGAGCACCAACATACCGCAGGAATATCTGCAGTGGAGGTGACTGCTCAAAATTCAGCAAGGTTGACAGATGAGTTCGCCAATTACTTCAAGACAAGCAGCAGCAATCCAAAAACCAAGTATAAAAGTTTTGTCATCAAGGGAGACCAAAAGCCGGACCGCGTCAAGGCCCTTTTGGCATTACTTGACAAAAACAAGATCCAATATGGCTATGCCAAAGCAGCATCAGGACTCAAAGGTTTGGATTACAATACCGGAAAAGCAGGAACTTTTGCCGCTACCGAAAAGGACATCGTCATCAATGCCTATCAGCCAAAGTCGGTATTGACGCAGGTACTGTTTGAGCCTGAGGCAAAATTGCAGGACAGCATCACTTATGACATCACTAGCTGGGCTTTGCCTTATGCTTATGGCGTGCAGGCTTATGCCATGGAGACAAGGTTGGATGCCGGAAAGAAATTTGAAAAAACCGCTTTTGAAGCCAATAAGGTGGAAGGATCGCCATTGGCATACCTCGCTCCTTGGAATGCTACCCAACATGCCAAGTTTTTGGCGGCTTTGATCAATAACAAAATCAGAGTAAGGTTTGCAGAAAAGGCCTTTGACATCAACGGGAAGTCCTATCCGATAGGAACTTTGATCATCCACCGAAACGGTAACCAATATGTCGCTGATTTTGACAAGAAAGTAACCGACATTGCTAATAAATTTGAAATCACTTTGGAGAGCAGCAATTCTGCTTATGTCGACAAAGGCCGTGATTTTGGCTCCTCAGAAGTAAAAGTGATCGTCGCTCCAAAAATTGCCATCATGAGCGGTGCAGGTACTTCTTCTTTGAACTTCGGGGAACTTTGGTACTTCTTTGAACAGGAACTTGATTATCCGGTGAGTATTCTGGATGCTGAAGGCTTGGGAAGGTTTGACTTGAGCAAATACAATGTAATCATCCTTCCTTCGAGTTGGGGCAGTTACCTGTCTGAAAACAACATGAAAAAAATGATGGATTGGGTAAGGGCAGGAGGTAAGTTGATCGCCATTGAAAATGCACTAAATGCTTTTGCAGATAAAAACGGTTTTGACCTTAGCCAATATGATACTGAGGACGAGAAAAAAGCTGCAGAAAAAGAGCAAAAAGAAATCTTAAATGTGGAAAGACTTGAACCATATCAGGAAAGGGAAAGAATGGGGATTTCTACCACAGCTGCCGGAGCAATCTATCAGGTGAAAATTGACCCTACCCACCCACTTGGATTTGGTATGGATGGCAAATTCTTTACGCTGAAAAATAACGGTTCTCGCTATGCCTATCTTGACAACGGTGTCAACGTTGGGATAATCCCGGATGCCGAGGCCTATAGATTTGGCTATATCGGAAACAAAATCAAACCAAAAATGCCAAAATCCATGGTTTATGGTGTCGAAAATCAAGGCCGTGGACAGATAGTCTATATGTCAGACAATCCGATGTTCCGTTCTTTCTGGGAATCAGGGAAATTGCTGGTTGCCAATGCGGTATTCTTGGTTGGACAATAAAAACCATTGAGGTCTTTTTTGGACCTCGATGGTTTCTGTTTTTCGAAATAAAATCTTCGAGGTTTCTAAAACCTCAAAGATTCAAAAACCCTGCTTTGTGAAGACAAAGCAGGGTTTTCTTTTAATGTCAATTTCGCCTTCTGACCTTAAAATTTTGACATTTTAAGGTCAGATTTTGCATTCAAGGAAGTAATGTTAAATACATGTAACTTTGGAAACGGTATCGTTGCAATCCTTTCATCGCTAACATCCATCCCAAACCACCTTCTTTGTAACTTGAACTATCTTCAGTTTGTCCGTAAAAACCGCGTGATGGTGATTTTTGGGATCATCATGACTGCCTTATCGAGTTTTGGGCAGACGTTTTTGCTGGCACTGTATGTTCCCTTTTTGATGGAGGAATTTAAGCTGTCAAACGGCCTGCTGAGTACCTTTTATGGTCTTGCCACCATTGGGGCGGCGATGGCTTTGCCCAAATTGGGAAAATTGATAGACACGGTTCCACTCCAAAAATTCACTTTGGCAACAACTGCCACTTTTGTCATCTCCTTGCTTTTCTTCAGTATCTCCCAATCTTGGTGGTACATCCCCATTGCATTTTTTGGGTTGAGGTTGGCCGGGCAGGGACTTTACAACCACATTGCAATCACCTCGATGTCCCGTTACTTTGATGTAAACAGGGGAAAAGCCATTAGCCTTGCTTCCTTGGGCCATCCTTTGGGCCAGGCGATATTGCCGGCAATAATTTTGGTGGTGATTTCAAAAATCGGTTGGAGAGAATCTCTTTGGCTCAATGCCGCATTAGTCAGTATCGTAGTGACGGTTTTTACCTTATTGGTGTTGAAATCCGAACACCTAGTCAATGAATCAGGTGGAGAAACCGATGCAGGTCATACCGAGAAAAAAGTGGACCGTATCCGCCAAAGGGACATCATGAAATCCAAGGCTTTTTGGCTCTTGGCTCCAAACATTTTTTTTATTCCATTTGCTGTGACAGGGCTCTTTTTCTATCAATTTGCCATCATCGAATTCAAAGAATGGAATATTGGGTTGGCTGCTGCCGGACTTACTTCTTATGCGATTGCGAGTTCTTCAAGTATCCTCTTATCCGGTCCGCTGATTGACAAATACCAGGCAAAGACATTTTTTCCATTCTATCTCTTCCCCTTTTTGGTGGCTTTGTTGGTTATTTGGTTGGTGCCCAATGTTTGGGGGATTTTTTTATACAATATCCTGATGGGATTCTCGGTTGGATTTGGAAGCGCGACCGTCGCTGCACTTCAGGTGGAGTTTTTTGGCCAAACCTACATCGGCACGGTCCGCAGTCTGTTTACCTCGATCATGGTTTTGAGTTCAGCGATCGGACCGGCATTGTTTGGTATTTTCCTTGATTTGGGTTGGGGATTTCAAACCATTTTTCCGGTGACTCTGGTGATCCTGATTTTGATCATGATCCAGTCTTTTAGGGCTGTTCCAAAATATTCAAGGGCCAAATGGAAATACAAGTACAAAAAAGTGACAGGCAAAAAAAACAAAATCCCCAAACCTTAAGCTTGGGGATTTTTTTGATCAGAGACCTCTGTTGAACATCTGGATTACGCGAAGGATTTCGGCATCCATTTCTTTGTTTCTCATGACATATTTTTCTTTGGAAATAAATCCACCTTTGATACTGATGTAATAGACCATTTTGGTTTTGGAAGGAGCAAAGGTTACCGAAAGGTTATTGGCGGATTCGATTTTCAGAATATTCTCTGTACTTCCGGCGAATGAGTTCAGTTTGTCTGTAAGAATATTGAACTTCACTCCTTTCTTGTAATCCGTCACACTGTTCAGCGGGAAAGTGGACTCAAGCGACTTTGGATTTTTTCTGAGGTTATCCATGATCGAAAGCAAATGGGAACGCTGTGCGTCAGTATTCAAATCTACAGTAATGGTTTTTTCCTTGTAGAAGCCAAATTCATGGTAAATTCCCATGAGGTAGTCAAAGAATGTCTGTCCTGAAGCTTTCAATTCATTTTCTTTTTGGGCGATTTCCAAAATGATTCCTGAAAAATCAAGCACCGAATGACAGACCTGTTGGTCAATATTGAAAGCACAAACAGGACTGTTGGGATATGCCTTTTGTATTTCCGTCAGGCTGTTCCTCAACTCTCCCGGTTCAATTATTTCACTTTGAAATTTCAATCCGGATTTGATGGCCATATATTCTACCAAATCGGAAGTATGTATGGATTTTAAGCATACCAAATCCTCGTATTTTCCGGATTCTTTCCAGATATTCAGAAGTATGGCTGCGAGTTGGTGGCTGTTGAGGATCACAAATCCGCTTTTTTCATCCTTTTTTACTGCTAGCGTAATTCTTTCATTTTTTGAATCAGTCCCAATGATCAGGCTAAAATCCGAAGCTGTGGCGTAGTCAAGAGCCGGCTTGAGGGTCATGAAATTGAATACAGGATTTGCGTTGTCTTTTCCTCCGTCCAACAAAATTTGATCATAGGCAAGCCCTGAATTGTCCAAGATGGTTGTGTCAAGATCATTTTTTTCAAATGATGCAAACAAGATATTGGCTGTATCTACCTCGATAAGCTCTTCGATTGATTCTTCAACAGGTGCTAAGTTCATGATGACTCTTTTTGTAACGATGGAAATGCTATTTTCAATTATGTCAATTACTGGGCATTCAGCATAGTTTTTGCAATAAAATCAGCAAATCCAATGGTGGCAATATGTGTTGAAGGAGTACCGGTAAGCTAAAAAAAATGATGAGCGATCGACGTTCCTACAAAGTCAAATTTGATTTTCAAGTGCTTACATTATGTAAATGTACCAAATCAGGCTTGTAGAAAAAAGGAATTAATTGATTATGAATTTTAAAACCGTGGGACACATGTTTGGTAATGAACCATTTTACCCTTTATAATCAAGGTAAAATCACCATTTGGGTAGCATCCTTTTGGATTTGTGATCATCGGAATAAACCACCAAGCGGCTCCGAAAATATCGTCACCTGACTACCTTTTGTCATTTTGAAGCTTCTCTTTACCTTGGGTTTCGAAACTTAGCCATGGACATCTTCCTCATTTCTCTCACTGCTTTTCTGACTGCTATCCTGACTTTCTTTTCAGGGTTTGGATTGGGGACGATTTTGACACCGGTCTTTATGGTTTTCTTTCCGGTGGACCTTGCCATCGCATTGACCGGAGTGGTACACTTTTTCAATAATATATTTAAGTTGTTTTTGGTCGGGAAAAATGCAGACAAGGAAGTTTTGATCCGCTTTGGTATTCCTGCAGTCATTGCTGCTTTTTTGGGTTCTTGGTTGTTGCTTCAGATCACTGACCTCCAACCCTTATTTTCATATTATCTTTTTGGAAAAACTTTTTTGGTCTATCCCGTCAAATTTCTTATTTCATTGTTGCTGATCGTTTTTGCCTCCATGGATTTGATACCTTATTTTCAAAAACTTCAATTTGGAAAGGAAAAACTCCCTTTAGGTGGATTTCTGAGTGGGTTTTTTGGAGGATTATCAGGAAATCAGGGCGCACTTAGGGCTGCTTTCCTCATCAGGGCAGGATTGTCCAAAGAAGCGTTTATAGGAACGGCAGTTGTGGTTTCCACATTTGTGGACTTAACGCGACTCGGGGTCTATGCCACACGGTTTGTAAGTGCAGATTTGACAGATAACCTCACAGTTGTGCTATTTGCTACACTTTCAGCCATTGCAGGGGCTTATTTGGGAAATAAATTATTGAAAAAAGTCACTTTAAAATTCCTACAAGTGACAGTGGCAATACTGTTGATCATGGTTTCAGTGGCGCTTGGTGCCGGATGGATATAATGTGTGTTAAAAGTTCAATGGATGTAAATTTAATTTCCCAATGACAGATCAAAGCTCCCACTTCCCGATAGATTATTCCCCACTGTTTGATTATTTTGATACTTTTCACAGGATTTCGAAGGAGTCCAAAGAAGCAATAGCAGCCATTTGTAGCCTTTCCAAAATCCCCAAAAACAAAGACCTTCAATCCATCGGTCATACCTGTCGGACCATTTATTTTGTCAAAAAAGGAATCGCAAGAATCTACTACTACAAAGACGGAACAGACATCACCGAATCTTTTGCCTTCGAAAACTCCCTGATTGCGAGGGTAGAAAGCCTTTTTACAGGGAAGCCGAGTAGAAAAGGCATTCAGGTTTTGGAAGATTCGGATTTTATCGGAATCAGTTCCCCCTTACTGTTTGACCTTTATGATCAATTTCCTGACATAGAACGCCTTTTCCGCAAAATCTTTGAATCTGCCTATGTCGAAACCGTCAACAGGATTGAGAGCCTACAGTTTCACAGTGCGGAAGAAAGGTATCATGCCCTGACCCAAGAATCCCCCGATTTTTTGAAAAGAATTCCCTTAAAGTACATCGCTTCTTACCTAGGCATCACGCAAGTCAGCCTCAGCCGGATCCGCGCCCAGCGTTGATTTTTTAACATTTGTAAAAGGAATCGACCCGAGCCTCCCCGAATTTTGTGTGGTCAAATGGAGGGGAAGTGCAAAAAATAGAACTCGGTCTCAGAGAAAACTGGAAGCAATTTACACTTTTGGTCATCATCAACGCCTTTGTAGGCGGAATGGTGGGCCTGGAGCGGAGCATTCTGCCACAGATTGCCGAACAGGAATTTCACATTGCAGCCAAGACGGCCATACTATCCTTTATCATTGTTTTTGGAATTGTAAAGGCCATCACCAATTACTTTGCAGGAGTTTTTGCCAATAAAGTAGGGAGAAAAAATCTGCTTACCATCGGTTGGCTGTTTGCAGTTCCGGTTCCCTTTATCCTGATATTTGCTCCAAGTTGGAACTGGATAGTCGCCGCAAACATCCTGCTTGGGATCAATCAGGGATTGGCTTGGAGCAGTACCGTGGTCATGAAAATTGACCTTGTTGGGGAAAAACAGCGGGGTTTTGCCATGGGTTTGAATGAATTTGCCGGATACCTTGCTGTGGCTTTGGTTGCTTTTTTGACAGGATATATTGCGGCAGAATATGGTTTGAGGCCATATCCCTTTTACCTTGGAATTGGACTGTCTCTATTGGGTTTGGCTGTCTCCATTTTCCTTGTCAAAGACACACGGAAGCATGTAGAAGCTGAGAATTCATTTTCTAATGTTCCAAAATTGAAAAATCCTTTTTGGGAAACTACCTGGAAACACCCAAACCTGGGCGCTGTCACACAGGCCGGTTTGGTCAATAACCTCAATGACGGGATGGCTTGGGGGATTTTTCCAATATTACTTGCAACCAAAGGATTCGATCTGGAACAAATAGGTGTCGTCACTGCTGTCTATCCTGCAGTTTGGGGATTCGGACAACTCTTTACCGGGAGAATGGCAGATATTTTCAATAAAAAGCACCTGCTCTTTACCGGAATGCTACTGCAAGGCATTGCATTGGGTTTATTCCTTTTTGCCGGAAGCATGACGCATTATGTGCTGTTGTCTGCAGTATTGGGTTTGGGAACCGCCATGGTCTATCCTACATTTCTCGCCACCGTTGCCGAAAATACACATCCTCAGGACAGGGCCAAAAGTATAGGGATATTTCGGTTGTGGAGGGATTTGGGTTATGCCATCGGGGCGATCATCACAGGCCTGATCGCAGATTCATACGGCATTGATATTTCGATTTTGGCCATTGGAGGGCTGACCGTGCTTTCCGCTGTGGTGATTGCGGTAAGGATGGGATAGTCTATAATTGCCTTTTCATTTTAAGAGACCAACTTTCCTCTATTCCCCTCAATCCAGATAATACACCCGCTTTACCCTGCTGCTGATATTGGTGAGTAACTCATAGGGGATGGTTCCTATTCTTTCAGAAAGTTCTTTCAGGGAGATTCCCGGCCCATAGATAATCACCTCATCTCCTTCATTGGCCTCAATACCGCTGATATTGACCATGGTCATGTCCATGCAGACATTCCCGATGACAGGTGCTTTTTTTCCATGGACGAGGACAAAACCTTTGCCGTTGCTGAACCTACGGTCATAGCCGTCTGCATATCCCAAAGCTATGGTGGCGATTTTACCATCTTCTTCCATGATTCCCTTCCTGCTGTACCCGATGCTTTGCCCTTTGGGGACGGATTTGATTTGGGAAATGGTGGTTTTCAGCGTACTGATGGATTTGAGATGGGATTCAAATTTTCCTGAGACTTCGACGCCGTAGAGTCCGATTCCCAATCGGACCATGTCCATTTGGTATTCGGGAAATTGGATGATCCCTGCCGAATTAAGGGCATGACGAAGTGGTATATAATCCAAGTTGGAACTGATGGCCTCGCACATACTGAGGAAAGAGCGAAGCTGTTCCAATGAAAAATCCCTGTGAATACTTTCATCAGCTCCCACCAAATGCGTATACATGCTCCTAATCTCCAATTGTGGATAACTTTGGATCAAGGAAAGCAACCGTGGAATATGCTCGGCTTCAAAACCAAGCCTGTGCATGCCGGTATCCATGTCCAAATGGATCTTCATGTGGATAGCCCTGTTTTGGCAGAATTTTCCCAACTGCTGAAAAAAATCAGGACTGTAAACCACTGGTTCTAGATCAAATTTTTCCAAGTGGATAAATGATTCCTGAACAGGATTGAGTACCATGATCGGCAATCGGATTCCCTCTTCCCGTAAGGCGACGCCTTCGTCAGTATAGGCCACAGCGAGGTAATCTGCACGTAACTGTTGGAGGTGATTGGCGATTTCCGCTGCACCACCGCCATAAGCAAATGCCTTCACCATAACCATGACTTTGGTTGATGGAAGAAGCTGGGTTTTATAAAAATTGTAATTATGGGTCAGCGCATTCAGGTTGATTTCTAAGGTAGTCCCGTGAATCCTTTGCTGCAGCCTGTTGACAATGACCTCAAATCCGAATTTCCGCGCCCCGGTCACCAATACCAAGTCATTCTCAAAATCTTCTTGCGAGACATGGAGAAGCAGGGTTTCAGTATCAGCAAAAAAGACTGCTTTGCCATGAAAGCTTTCCTTTACCGAGGCTATTTTTTCTCCTACTCCTATCAGAAAATCAATCTGATGATGTGTAAGGAGGCTTCCGACTTCCTGGTATACTTCAGTTACATTCCCCACCTGAAGCATATCTGATAAAATGATGACTTTTCTTCTTTTTGGCCTTTGCGCTGCCATAAAATCCAGAGCCAGCCTCAAGCCTGCCAAGTCATTGTTGTAGGTATCATCGATAATCAGGCAATCATTGATCCCCGGCTTCAGGGTAAGCCGCATCTCAACAGCCTTCAGGTGGTTGAGGCCTTCCTGGATCAGGGATTCTTCAAGGCCCAATGAAAGTGATGCAACAATCACATGGCTGATATTCTCCAAAGAAGCCTGGTCCGCAAAGGGAACCGAAAAAGTAAAAACGCTCAAATCCGGTTTCATTAACAGGATTTTGGAGCGTTCTGATTCCTTTTTGACTGAAAGTGTATAGTCCGCTCCTGCAAAATCTGACCATGAGATGAGTTTCTTTTCGGCAAATCTGGAGGAAAGATGCGCATGGATTTTTTGATGGTCTTTCCGGTAAATGATGAATTCGCTTTGGTCAAACAGCTTTGCTTTTTCTGCCAGTTTTTGTTCCATCGATTCAAAACCTTCTTCATGTGCAGTTCCGATATTGGTAAAAATCCCCATCTGAGGCCGAAGGATTGCTGCCAGTTTTTCCATTTCTCCAGGTTTGGAGATACCGGCCTCCATGATGGCTACCTGATGGTTTTGCTCGATTCCAAAAACAGAAAGCGGTACACCTACTTGACTGTTGTAGCTTTTGGGGCTTTTTGCTACCGCATATTTCTGTCCCAAGACTTGCCCCAGCCATTCTTTGACGATGGTTTTTCCATTGCTCCCTGTAATGCTTACCAATGGTCCGGCAAACAAAGAACGCTCGTAAGCTGCCAATTGCTGCAGGGCTTGGTGTGGGTTATTAACAGCGATAAAGGTGCTGTCCTTGGTCAGGGATTCAGGGATAGGATTTCCTTTCTGTACCAAAAAATTCCTCACACCCTCCTGATACACCGGATTGATAAATTCATGACCGTCAAATTTTGCGCCTTTGAGGGCAATAAAAAGTGTTTTTGAAGGTTCCAGGATATTTCGGGAATCAATAGAAATCCATCCCACAAGCCCCGAACCTGTCTGGGAAATCACTTCCCCATCCACCAATTCACTTGTCTGATGTGCAGTGAGAGATTGGATCATAGGATAAAGTTAAGAATTTGGGATTACTCTTCTTTCTTTTTGAAAAACACCTGTTTGATCCACCGCGGAAGGAAAATGGCTCCCAATATCAAGTATGGATAGTAGGACAGCATCCTCCAAAGGATACTGGTCACGAAAGTGTAGCCATTCAAGAATTGGGCAAAGAATTGCCCGAAGAAGAATTCTGCAGTACCACTGCTTCCGGGAGTCGGTGAAATCATCATCACAATCCACATAATCACCTGCCTTGCAAAAATCACGATGTGGTCACTAAATGATAAAGACTCATATGCTCCGATCAAAGCATTGAGCATGAGGTATCTCGAACTCCAGACAAATATTGTCGCACCGATGATGGTCAGCCAATATTTATAATTTTTCCCAATCAGCTCTTTAGAGGCATCTATGATTTGGTTGCCAAACTCATTTGCAGAATATTTCCATTTTCTAAGCCATCTGATTGAAAAAATCTTTAATAAAACCCACTTGAATACCCGCGGTTTATAAAACAGGGCCAAAGCCATAACCAAAGAATAGGATGCGTAAAGGCCATAACTGACCCAAAACAATACTTCAAGGCTTCTTCCAAGTCTCATTTCCATCAACCTGCTCGCCGGAAATATATTCCCCTGTGCAAAATAAAGGATAATAGGTGCACCGATGACAAAGAATAAATTGTCCAAAATGGCAGTAACCATGACATAGGCGATGGCCTTTCCGAGTTTGATTCCCTCTTTGTTCAGTATAAAAATCGCAACAGCAGAACCACCCACCACCGAAGGAGTCACCGCCGAAGAAAATTCCCATAGCACAATAACGTAAAATGCCCTTGTCCATGTAAGGTGGTGATCGGTCACAATCCGTATCCGATACATATAACCAATATCACGGCCCAAAATGACGACAATAGCCAATAAAATCCACCAGATGGATCCGTCAAAAACACCCTTCAGGGTTTGTGCATTGATACTCGGATCAAGATAAAACATCAGGAAAATGATACCCAGACCAATAAAAATCGGAAACCAGACCTTATTCGGGTTGAGCGTTGCAAAAATCTGCTTATTATCTAGTTTCATAAATTACACCGAAGGAACCGTTTCCTGCTTTTCTACCCAAAAATTGTTAAAACCTTCTCCTATTGTAATGGTAACCATAGATAATTGTAATAATTCCAAAATCGCTAAAAAAGTATAAATAACAAAGATTTTTTCCGGCTTGTAGCTGATAAATTCAGTAAAAGGTACGCGGTTTTTAAGCAACATTTTTTCGAGAACAAAGTCTTTTTGCTGTTCAATGGTATAAGGATACTGAATTACTGTATGTTTTGTTTCGTCGGTCCTTGAACTGTATTTAGTCATCACCTTTTGAAAAACCTTCAACAGCTTGTAAAGGTCGAGGTCCTGCATTTCGGCATCTACATCGTCTGCTTTTGCGAGCTGTTTGATTTCTGCCAAAATATTGCCTCTCTCTTCTTTTGCCAGCCTGATTTCCTCCAGCTTGGAGAGTTCAGTGATGACGGATTTGTATTTTTTATATTCCAATAAATGCCGTATCAGTTCCACCCTTGGATCTATCTCCTCCCCATTTTCGTCCAATTCGGGACGGGGAATCAGCATTTTTGATTTTATTTTCATCAATGTGGCTGCAAAAAGGATAAAATCACTCGCCACCTCAATTTCCATTTTTTCCAGCTGGTGGATATAATCAAGAAAATCCTTCGTGATTTTTGAAATCGGAATATCATATATGTCAAGTTCATCCCTTTCGATGAAAAAGAGCATCAAATCGAATGGACCTTCGAAAAGTGGTAATTTGATTTCAAAACTCACTGTAAACTATTTTATTTTCTTAATTTTGCACATTAATCTTGTTCAAAGATATTCAAATAATGGTAATTTATTCATTTGGCCCGTAAAAAGACCCTTTTCTGAACCTGTTGAACTTCGAAGAAATTTTCGGAAAACAATTGGGTTTGACAAATGTTAATTACCTTTAGTAAGAACCGCTTCACTGATGATCATAAAACCTGGCAAATTACTCTCAAAGATCGATTCACCCGCCGATCTCAAAAAGCTTTCTAAGGATCAACTAGTACAAATCTGCGATGAACTGAGACAGTTTATAGTCGATAATGTATCCGTTTATGGAGGGCATTTTGGTGCGAGTCTCGGTGTTGTGGAACTGACAGTAGCCTTACATTATGTACTTAATACTCCGGAAGACCAACTTGTTTGGGATGTAGGTCACCAAGCCTATGGCCACAAAATTTTAACAGGACGAAAAGAGCAATTTCATACCAATAGACTATATGGAGGACTTTCAGGTTTTCCAAAAAGAAAAGAAAGTGACTATGATACCTTCGGCGTAGGTCATTCCAGTACCTCTATATCCGCAGCATTGGGTATGGCTGTTGCTTCCAAATACAAAGGAGATTTCAAAAAACAACATGTCGCAGTCATTGGTGACGGTTCTATGACTGGCGGAATGGCATTCGAAGCAATGAACCATGCCGGCGTTTCAGACACCAACATGCTGATCATCCTGAATGACAACTGCATGTCGATTGATCCCAATGTCGGAGCGCTAAAGGATTACCTGACTGACATTACCACATCCCATACTTACAATAAAGTCAAAGACGAGGTTTGGAACCTGCTCGGCAAAATTTCGATGTTCGGCTCTTCAGCCCAGGATATCGTATCCAAGGTGGAAGGTGCGATCAAATCCGCGGTCTTGAAACAAAGCAATCTTTTTGAATCTTTGAATCTTAGGTATTTTGGACCCGTAGACGGGCATGATGTCCATCATTTGGTGGAGATTTTGGCTGATTTGAGGGACATTCCGGGTCCAAAAATTCTCCACTGTATCACAGTAAAAGGAAAGGGATACGCCCCGGCGGAGACTGGCAATAAAACCACATGGCATGCTCCGGGACTTTTTGACAAGGTGACCGGTGAGATTTATAAAAAAATACCCACCACACCCCAAGCTCCAAAATACCAGGATGTTTTTGGCAATACGATTGTCGAATTGGCCAAAGAAAACGACAAGATCATGGGTGTAACGCCTGCAATGCCTTCCGGTTCTTCCATGAATATCATGATGAAAGAAATGCCTGACAGGGCATTTGACGTGGGAATAGCAGAGCAACATGCGGTTACATTCTCAGCGGGATTGGCTACTCAGGGTTTGATTCCCTTTTGCAATATCTACAGTTCATTCATGCAAAGGGCATATGACCAGGTAATCCACGATGTATGCTTACAAAATCTTCAGGTGGTGTTCTGCCTCGACAGGGCCGGCTTCGCAGGTGCTGACGGACCTACCCACCATGGGGCTTACGATATTTCATTTTTTAGGTGTATCCCAAATCTCGTGGTTTCTTCTCCTATGGATGAGGAGGAGTTGAGAAACCTGATGTACACTGCGACCAAATTTGAAGGACCATTTTCTATCAGATACCCAAGGGGACAGGGTGTGATGGTAGATTGGCAAACTCCAATGAGGGAAATTCCGATAGGACAGGGTAGAATAATTAAAGAAGGAGAGGACATCGCCATTTTGACGATTGGCCATATTGGGAATTATGCCGTTACTGCCTGCGAAATGCTTGGAAAAGAGGGTTTCAATCCTGCACATTATGACATGAGATTTGTCAAACCACTTGACGAGGCCATGTTGCACGAGGTTTTTGGTAAATTCAAAAAAGTAGTGACTGTGGAAGACGGCTGTCTGATGGGCGGATTTGGTTCCGCAGTGCTGGAGTGGATGGTAGACAACGGCTACCAAGCACAAGTCAAAAGACTTGGAATCCCGGACAGGATTGTAGAGCATGGAGAGCAGATCGAACTCCACAGAGAATGCGGCTTTGACCCTGAAGGCATCGCAAATGCGGTAAAGCAGATGGCTGAATCAGTGGTGGAAAAGTAACATTTGAAAAGTTTCGTAATATTTTAATCCCAGCCATAAGTTGGGATTTTGTATTTTTAGGCATATGATCAACTTTGTTTCAATCGGCCAAGGCAAGCCCCTCATTTTTATCCACGGATTCTGTGAATCCAAAGAAATGTGGATAACTTTTTCAGATGAATTGGCCAAAACGCATACTGTTTATTGTATTGACCTGCCCGGTTTTGGGGAAAGTCCTTTGCAACAGGATAGCATGACATTAGAGGAAGTTGCTGTGATGCTTCATGATTGGATGGAAGAGAACAGGATCACCCACCCAACTGTCATAGGACATTCCTTGGGGGGGTATGTTACCTTGGCTTTGGCTGAGTTGATGGGGAATGAGTTGACCGCCATAGGTCTTTTCCATTCCACGGCTTTCCCGGATGATCTCGAAAAAAAGAAAACCCGCAACAAAACCATCACTTTTATCAAAAAACATGGTGTGGATAAGTTTATAGATTCATTTGTTCCCCCGCTTTTTAGCGAACAGCACCGCATTACCCATAAAAGCAAAATTGAAGAATTGACCGCATTGGGAAAGAAAAGCTCCAAGAAAGGAGTGCTTGCTTATTTATCGGCGATGCGGGACAGAAAAGACCGCACGGAAGTTTGGAAGAACTTCAAGGGGAAAAAGCTGATGATCGCAGGTGTTTTGGATGGGGCGGTCAAGATTGAAGGAAGCCGCATGCACAAACCCTATACCGATGATTACTTTGAACTTCAAGAGGTCGGCCATATGGGGATGTTTGAAGCAGAAAAGGAGACCTTAAAGATTCTCAAGGATTTTTTAAAGAAATTAGGATAGCTTCAATTTTTGACCAATACCCCTTTTTCTTTAGCAGAGAAAGCCACAATAGGGTGTGGATAATTTGCACCTAAATGAACACTATAAGCCTTCAGTTCATTTTTGGTCAGGGTATTCGGCTGATGGATATCAAAACCGGGAATTTTAGCCAATTCAGGTATCCAATACCTGACGAAATCCCCCTTCTTGTCATAATTGCTGGCTTGTTTCAGGATATTGAAATACCTGTTTCCCCTTGGGTCGTTACCGACTCCGGCAACATACATCCAATTTCCCCAATTGGAACAGACGTCATAGTCTATCAGCTGACTTTCAAAATACATAGCGCCCCATCGCCAATCAATCCCCAAGTCATTGACGAGAAAAGAAGCGACATTTTGACGGCCACGGTTGGACATAAATCCGGTAGCATTGAGTTCCCTCATATTGGCGTCCACAAAAGGGATACCTGTCTTTCCTTCAGTCCATTCCGCGAATAGCTTTTCATCTTTTCGCCAGTTATCCACATTTTCTTTGATGCCCTGAAGCTGAAAAATTTTGCGGCCATGTTTTTTACTGATAAACCTGAAGTAATCTCTCCAGATCAATTCAAATACCAGCCAATAAGTGGAGTCATTCTTTTTCCTTTCCTTTTCGTAGCGCTGAACTTCCTCGTAAATATACCGGGGTGACAGGCAGCCCAAAGCCAGCCATGCAGAAAATTTACTGCTATAATCAGGCCCCAACAATCCATTTCTGGTTTCTTTATAGGTCTTCAGACAGTCATTTTCCCAAAAATAAGTTTGAAGCCTTTGCATGCCCGCTGACTCACCTCCTGAAAATGGCAAAACTCCCTTTTTGGAATTAACCGGTTCTTGTAATCCCAATGTGGATAACTCAGGAATGTTACCCAAATCAAGGTCTGTTTTAGGAAAATTGACCTTTTCTGGTATTTTAAAAGTCTTTCTTACTATACTGAACTTTTCGCATTCTTTTCTGAATTGGGTAAAAACCTCTGGCGTTTGATTTACAGGAAAAGGTAAGTCTTCCATGTGGAATAGTGTACTCTGCCAATACGTCCTTGTTTCAATGCCCTTTTTCCATATTGCATTCTCAAGATTTTTTTCTATTGCTTTTTCTTCATAGGTCGCTTCCTCTGAGAAAAAAACGGCTTCCGCCTGGAATTCTACTGAAAGTTCAGGAATCAGTTCTTCAGGTTTTCCTATCCTGATGACAAGATTCGCACCGATTCCTATTAGGTTTGACCTGAGGTTATCCACAGCTTCTATCAGGAATTTTGCCCTAAATGCCCCCGTTTTTTGAATTCCCAATTCCACTTCGCCAAATTGTCTCGGATCAAAGCAATACACAGGGATAATTTCAGAGGACTCTTTGCATGCCGAGAATAAGGCTGCATGGTCAAGCAACCTTAAGTCATTTTTAAACCAAACTATTACTCTCTTGTATTTCATCTGTCTTTCGAACGCCCTGTGGAATGAAAGTGTTTGGCCAAAACCTGTATATTGTAGGCTTTATCGGTATTAAATTTTCTGCTATCCTATATTAATTTCCTTTATGAAACGGTATTTCCTTCTTATCCTGATGGCTGTAGTCAGCTTTCCCGTTTTCGGACAAAATAAACCTGCGAACCAAATCTTTTGGGAATCTCTTGCAGGACATTGTGGTAAATCCTATCAAGGAGTAGTCACTACTCCCATTGCAGATAATGACCCCTTTGCCGGGAAAAAGCTTGTCATGCACGTCGTGGATTGCGGTGAGGGATTTATCCACATTCCGTTTTTTGTGGGAGATGATAAATCCAGAACATGGGTGTTGACCATGCAAGACGGCCTTATCAAACTGAAGCATGACCACAGACATGAAGATGGTTCACCTGACAAAGTCACCCAATACGGAGGAATTGCATCTAATACAGGCTTGGCGGGCATCCAGTTTTTCCCTGCAGACCAAGAAACTGCAGACCTTATTCCCGCATCGGCTACCAATGTGTGGTGGATATCTTTAGATGAGACCTCCTTTACCTACAATTTGAGAAGGATGGGAACTGACCGCTTCTTTTCTGTAAAATTTGACCTGACCAAAGTAGTTGAAAGCCCCGGTCCGGCTTGGGGTTGGGAAAAGTAGCCAGTTGAAATCAGGCCATCAGGCCACTCAACCCCAATTTCCCAAAAGGAGGAGTATGGAAATGACAAAGAATTTACTTACCTTAAAAGTAGAATACATTTCTATTTTCTAAAAATGGGATTTGATTTCAACACAGAGGACAAATGAAAATACAGGTGAAAGTTCGTAAAGTTATCAGTATCGGGGTAATTCTTCTCCTGTTTTCCTTTTATGCCACCGCCCAAAGAGATCCACTTTTTGAATCTGAAGAAATCCTTGAAATCTCCATGAAAGGAGACTTTGACAAGCTTTTTAAGGACACACAAGGAGAACCTCAGTATTTTGATTTTTCATTGTCCTATGTGGATAACTCGCAAAATACTCCTGGATTCCCCCTAAAAGTAAGAACAAGGGGCCATTTTAGAAGGGAAATGAATATCTGTACCTTTCCGCCGCTTTTATTGAATTTCTCAAAGGAGAATGTACTCAACACCATTTTTCAAAATCAAGACAAACTCAAACTTGTCATGCCATGCAAAGGGGAAAAGTTCTTGTTGCGGGAATTTTATGTATATAAGCTCTATAACCTGATCACCGACCAAAGCTTCAAAGTTCGTTTGGTAAAATTGACCATCGAGGACCTTTCTCCAAAGCCCAAAGAATATGAACCCATATTCGCTTTTTTAATTGAGGACGAAGACCGGATGGCTGAACGGAATCAGATGGCTTCGGTAGACCAGTCACTCATCCGACCCGAAAGTATTCCTATTCCTGACTTTCTTAGGATGGCTGTATTTCAATATTTGATTGGAAATACGGATTGGTCCATCCAATACCGCCAAAACATCAAATTGATAAATGTGGATAAAGCTTCTTTGCCGGTGGCTGTTCCTTATGATTTTGACCATGCCGGCATAGTGGAGGCACCCTATGCCAAGCCGGCACCCGAACTTCAAATGCTATCTGTGACGGAGAGAAGGTACAGGGGATATTGTATGGAAGACATGCAGGTCTTTGATGAAACGATTGCATTGTATAATTCAAAAAAGGAGGCGATCTACAACTTGTATTCCGATAGCAAGATCTTGGATGAAAAATCCATCAAATCAGCCACTAAATATCTGGATGGTTTTTATGAATTAGTGAACAATCCCAAAAAACTAAAATCCGAATTTCAATATCCTTGTCTTGAGGAAGGAACCGGTAATGTGGTTATCAAAGGCCTCAAAAAATAAACCCCAAAGTCAAATGAAAAAGTTATCCACAGTATTCTTTTTATTTATTGCAACCCTGTCTTTTGCGCAAGAAAGAACTTTGGCCGAAAAACTTGGCTACACCAAAACCGATAAATTACTCATCATCCATGCTGACGATATAGGTTTGTCCCATTCTGAAAACATCGCTACCATTTCTTCCATTACCGACGGTTTTGTGAATTCCACCAGTATCATGATGCCCTGCGCTTGGTCTTCTGAAGTGGGAGAACTGATCAAAGACCACCCAAATCTTGATATCGGAGTGCATATTACGCTGACCAATGAGTGGTTCAATTACAAATGGGGGCCTATTGCAGACAATGTGCCAGGATTGCAAGGACCGGATGGCTACATGTACCCCGACTGCGCCTCAGTAGCCAAAAATGCAAGTCCCGCGGAGGTGGAAAAAGAAATCCGTGCTCAAATCGAAGCTGCCCTAAGACTCGGAATCAAACCTACCCACCTTGATTCCCACATGGGCTGCATCTTCTATGGCAGGCCTGAGTTTCTTCACTCTTACCTCAAATTGGCTAAAGAATATGGTTTCCCTGCGATGGTTGTTCCTGAAATGGTGGAATCCATCATCAAAACAAACCCAGAATTGTTCAAAGACATCGATGTGGATAACTTGCTCGTCATTGATCAGGTGGCTATTGCTTCCCCAACAATCTATGATGAAAAAGGAATGGATGGATTTTATACGGATTTGTTCAACAACCTGGAATCTGGCATCACTGCACTTCTCATCCACGTCGCCTATGATGATGAAGAAATGAAGGCGGTCACCGTTCGTCACCCTTATTGGAACGCTCCATGGAGACAGGCAGATTACGATTTCTTCACCAGTGAAAAAGGCCGGCAATTGATCAAAGACAACAACATCAAACTCATTACCTGGAGAGAAATTGCATCATTAAACTAGTTTTTCTGGAAATATTTTATTTGATTGGTACCGGATTAAGTTATAAAATCACCCCAACTTCATCCTGTAATTTCAATTTACTATCTCGCAAAATATTACGGTTATGTTTAAAAAATCACTAATCAACACTTTGGGTGTTGGATTGTTGCTGCTTTTGGCCTCCTCCTGCAAAACGACCTGTAAAGACACACTCTACGAACTGAAAGAATTATCCATGGTGCCAAGGACTAGCCAAGGATCGGGAAACAGTATTTGGTACAATGATGACGCGCTACCCATTGACAGGCTGATCGTCAATATCAAAATGGTGAAACCTGTTCAGGTTCTTTTTAACCCAAGTCCTGACTGCCCGGTGGTTTACAAAAATACCAATCCAGTTACAAGCTTCGAACTGATAAGCAACGAGGATTTTAATGACAATTATCCCGCTGGTTCAGATCTCTTTGAACTGACCGCATTTACAGATTTGACACAGTCGTATACCAAAGAAGAGTTTGTGGATAACTTTGTAAATGAATCCAACTTCGGGACATTTTATTTCACATTTACTGAAGGCCCGGAGATTGCCGAAATGCATTCTTTGAAAATCAGAGCAAGGTTTCAGGATGGTTCGACAATCCAGTCATCGATAATTCCTGTTTTGCTGACGCCTTTATTGCCTCAGTAAATTGAGGGGCTGCGGCCTAGGTAGGATAAATGCCAATCAATTTCCCTTGAGAGGCTTAGGGGCTCAATTATTCTGGTTTTCCTAGTTATCCACATAGGCACTTTACTTGAATTAACCTGTATCATTACAAGGGACGTCGAAAGGATTTTTTCAGGCGAGGAGGACAACATTGTATTGAGGGTTGAATGAAAAGGCTTAACTTTATTCAATCGCCATCAATTCAAACCTATATGAATCTTCGACCTGCTATGTTTTTTTTGGGATTTGGACTCCCGCTCTTTTTTTCATGTAAAAATCCCGCTACCCAAAACCCCTTGACTTCCCATTTGGCGGATACTGAAGGATTGATCGGAAATGCAGAATACTTATCCTCACCCTATGTGACCGCAGGAGACCGGGTGTATATGGTAGGGCATCAGGATGGCACCTTTCCGGATTTGGGATGGCATGTCAAAGGTGAAATGGGAGGGATATGGAACCATCCCATCAAACTTATGGACGGTTTTACCGCAGCTATCGTTGAAACATACAATTCCTATTGCCTTGATGCGGCCCATCAATTTGTTAATTATCCTTTTGCCAATAAACACCTTTTCCAAACACACATTCCCGGATTGGAAGTGGATAGGTTCCAATTTGTACCTGATGGAGTTCAGGGAATGGTCATAGAGTTTACTTTTAAGAATGTGGATAAGTCCGAAAAATCCTTTGATTTTGAGTTTTCGGGACATACTGACCTGATGCCGGTTTGGTTGGGAAATATGGCGGGTATGGAAGATTTTGAGGACAAGCTCTCTTTTGATGAGAGCAGGCAAGCTTGGCTTGGCAAAGACGATGGGAATGAATGGTATGTGTTGTTTGGAGCCAACCAAAAAGCAAAAACCTCGGAAGGTGCTTCCGCCACCTGCAATTATACGCCGCAAGGAAAAGGAAAAGCTGCCAAGTTGGGGTATGAAATCAAATTGAAACCTGAATCCTCACAAAGTATCCGTTTCTTCATTTCAGGCTCCTATACCTCCAAGGCAGATGCCGAGGAATCTTTTGACAAACTCAACCTGAATGCGGATACCTACCTCAAGGATAAAAAGATACATTATGCCCAAATCGCTTCCAAAGCCAAAATCACCATACCTGACAAAGAACTTGAAAAGGCATTCGAATGGATCAAATACAATACTGAATGGCTGGTGAGAGAAGTGCCCGAGGTTGGAAGAGGTCTTGGGGCAGGAATGCCGGACTATCCTTGGTGGTTTGGGGTGGACAATGAATATACCCTGAAAGGTGCGATTGCTACCGGAAGAAAGGATTTGGTTTATAGCACCATCGAACTTATCCACAAACTCTCAGAAGCCAATGGAAATGGTAAAATTGTCCATGAAGTAAGCTCCAACGGCGTGATTTTCAATCCCGGCAATATCAATGAAACACCGCAGTTTGCCTCTTTGATTTGGTGGGTATACCAATGGACAGGAGACAGAGACTTTTTGGCCAAGTATTACCCGACAGTAAAAATGGGACTTCAGTGGCTGATGGAAGAAAATGACAAAGATGGAAATCTCTTTCCTGATGGCTATGGCATGATGGAAATCCATGGCCTCCAATCGGAGATGATCGACGTGGCTTCTTATACCCAAAAGGCATTTGCAGATGCTGCCCAAATGGCCTCCCTGATGGGGGAAGATTCCGTTTCAGTAAGTTATCAACATACCTCAGACCTGATCAAAGAGAAAATCAATAAGGAATTTTGGGTGGTGGAATTCAATGGGTATGCGGATTTTATCGGCACGCCAAAAGAAGCCATCCATCTCGTGGATGCCGCCATCATCAGGGCAGATACGCTCAACAAACCTTGGGCTGTGGAGGAATTGAAAGCCACCAAAAAGAAGTTATCCACCTATCCACCCAACAAAAAACAAGGTTTTGTGATTTTTCACAATTGGGTGGTCAATACCCCCATGGAGATGGGAATAGCAGATCCTGAAAAAGCCATTGCGGCATTGGATAAAGGAAAAAGATTCACCAATCCCTTTGGCGTATTTGTGACCGGAATTGACAGGGATGAATCCGCAGATATGGCCGATGGGACTTTTGTGGGAAGCAAAGCCTTTTCCTACACCGGGGCTGTCATGACTTTGCCTACAGGTGTGTCTGCCATCGGCGAAAATAACTATGGGCGTCCTGATGAAGCCTTGGATTACCTGAAGCGCATGACCCGTTCTTTTGGATTTGCACTTCCGGGTTCTATCTATGAAGTATCACCTGATTATGGAATGATGGCGCAGGCTTGGAATCTGTATAGTTTTGGGGTTCCGATAGTCACGCAGTTCTTTGGGATTCAACCGGACGCAGGCAATAAAGTTATCCACATATCTCCCTCGTTTCCAAGTTCCTGGAAAGAAGCCAAAATTGAGAATGTCGAAATCGGAGACAATATCCTTTCTTTGGAATACAAAATAAATGAGGAAGGGGTCGTGGATGCAGTCATCAACCAATCCAACGGAGATTGGCAAATCGTATATTCCTGGCCTGAAGGCAGACAAGCCAATGCAGCTATAAATGGAAATAAAGTGGAGATTGAAAACCAATTGGGTAAAAACAGGATTACATTTAAAGGGAGCAAAAATAAAGTAACCCTGAATTGATCCATTTGGACCTTACTGATTTTGTTTTCCCTGAAAAACACAGGTCAACCTGAAAAAAATTTCCATAACCTCAAATTTCATGTCTTATGGGAATTGTAACTTCGGGCAATTAATTTTGTATTAGAGAATAAATAGAAAGTCGCCTGTTTTCGTGTTTAAAAAAATGAAAATAACTTTAAAAACTTTTGGGAATACCAATGTTTCAAGATTGGATATCCTAGTAGAAATTCTTAGCCTTTTGGTGCTGATTACCTTGTGGGTGCTGACTTATTATTTTCAGCACCAAAGTTTGGAAATTGTGCCTGAGGGGTATGATTTTTTCCGAAATCCGAATGAATATTGGGCAAGCAGGATGACCTATTCAGTACCTTTTGTTGCGACCATTTTATATGTGGGATTGACGCTGTACAACAGAAGCGTGCAATACGGTGATTTTGCGGTGGAAATCAATAAAGAAAAGGGCCCTGCTTTGAGTCAGATCAATAAAAGACTTTGGAGATGGCTCAAACTCAACATTCTTGTGATGTTTATTGTCATCGAATACTTCTCCTTCCATACCGGTTCCAATGCAGGTTCAGGAATTTCGGGTTGGTTTGTTTTTGTTTTCCCCCTCTTACTCTTCGGTCCGGTGATTTTTTTCTTCATCGAATTTTCCAAGAATCAATTGGAGTAAATTTGATACTATTTTAACGATTATTGCCTCTTTATCTTTTTGTCCAAGCCTTTCTGTTGTCGATATTCATTGATTTTCGATACTTATGGATATTGTATCTATTTGCATGGCTGTTGTGGAATTTTAAGGGCTAGTTCAGGATTTTTGATAATTTGATTTCCCCTCAAATATCCCATAACATCCCTAATCTACCAGAATAATGTCCATCAATATCCAGTATCAATCAATATCAAATATCTACGAGTAAAATATCCATCAATATCCAACACCTCACCACCTACAGGGACCTAAATCAAAAATCAACCCTTCGACACCCAAATAACCATTAACCAAATAACCAATTAACCCTTACTATCCAATCCCCATTTCCCCAGAGCATCCCCTATCTCCGACTACAATATCCACCAATATCCAGTATCCATGAATATCTATCTTCTACACCCAAATAACCAATTAACCAAATAACCAATTAACCAAATAACCCAATATCCCCCTTCCTAAATGTTAAACCAATAATTCAGCTTCATGACCAAGGCCCGCTGCTTGGATACAAAAGTGGAAGGAAAGTAATTGTCCGTGTACACGATAAAAAGATCCGAAACAGGCGCATACCGCCACTGAATACGTGTATTGATATTGATATTGTCAATCTGATTGTTGTACTGAAGGAAAGTAGTCCAAAAGAGCGTTTTGGTAAAAGTCAGGTCAATCCTAGGTCCAATAAGGAAAAGGTCAGCATCATTTTGGGGCTCGGGAAGCCTGATGTTATTGTAACTGAAATTCATCGAAATATTGGCGATATAGCCCATTCTCCAACTCATCGTGCCTTGGACTGTTCTGATATTGCCGGTGAAATATTCTCCAAAATCACCTCTCAGGGACACATAAACTTTTTTTCTGGGATTGCTGATATACCTAAATCCTATCAAAGTATTATTATAATCTGTCCCTGCAAGCAAAGGTTCACCGCCTGTCCTGGTGGGATCAAAGTCCGAAAAAAGGTAAGTATAGCGGTTGCCTGCTGTAACTGTCAAAGTCGAAAGGGACTGAAAACGGATCCTGTAGAAAAGAGCATGCAAACCATCTGTGATCCCCAGCTCTTCATTCCATAAGGTTTCTGTTTCCACTCCGGGACCATGCCTGTTGATCAAATTGGATCTTGGAAAAAATTCATATTCAAATGAAGCAAAGCCCCTTTTGTAATCATTTCTTGGTGTGAATCCCACTGCCGGATTGTAATTTTCTCCCACTTGGGAGAAAGCCACCGAAGCAGAAATCGACTGAGTGGCATAATTCAATGCAGCATGGGCAGTAGCAGTATTGTCCAGGTCCTCTTGTTCAAATGATTTGTGGTAAAAAAACTTTCCTGTCCACTTGTTGTCCTTGGAGGCAAGGTTGTAATCAATGCCGAGCAACCTGTTTGATAGACTGTCATTGAATAGGGGAATGTTTAATTCCCCATTCAAAGTCTCCCTGTTGACAAAGATGACTCCGATATTTGACCTGGTAAATACTTTCCTCTGTATGGCTGCAACAGTGAAGTTTTTGCCTTCGATTCCTCGGGATTCATCATTGGCAGTCTGCATGTTCATGGCTCCGATTCGCCAGTTATCGTCGAGTTTCCCGCTGAGCCTGCCTCCAAACAGAATTTGGTTTTGCACATTTTGGCCTGTGTTTTCATCCCTGTCTACACCGATCCTTCTTGAAAAAAACGGTCTTAGGTTGGTCGATCCAAAATCCGCAAACAAGTCAGCATTTTCAAGGAAAAACTGCCTTCGCTCCGGGAAAAAGATTTCAAAGCGGTCCAGATTGGTCACCTGCTCATCTACTTCTACCTGTGAAAAATCCGGATTGACAGTCAGGTCCATATTCATTGCAGGGCCGACGCCTATTTTGGCATCTCCACCAAAGGTGGGTGTCAAAGGATTTGAAGTGCCTTTCAAAAAATTTCTATCTGCAGCCATAGCAGCATAAGGAATTAAGGAGAGGTTGGTACTTTCTTTTTTGAGCGGCTCAGAGAAAATCAGTTTTCGGTTAAATGCCAGATTGATTACGTTGAAGTTTCTCGGTATCGGTGACCAAGTACTCCTTTCATTTGATTTGCTGTCGATTCTGTAAAAATTGACGTTCCAATTGCTTGCCCCATCATTGTACCTTAAGGTAGAAAATGGAATAGCCGCCTCGATGATCCAATGGTCCTCGTAGATTTTTGCCTCTGAATACCATTTGTTGTCCCAAGCCAAATTGAGATCTGTGGATTGCATTCCACCATTGGCGATAAGAGATTCCCGCTGTACCCCAAATGGGTTGATGCCAAATTGGAACCCACTGCTGTAGTCATTAAAAGTGTCAAAGACAAAACTTACCCCATCGTTCTGTTCACCACGGTAATCCCTTCTCAGCGAAGTGCTGACATATTCATCAGGCCGCCTCGGACCGAGGTTGGACATGACGGCGGCTATGTATAGGAATTTGTCGTCAAAAGCGACTTTTACCCTTGTCTGTGCTTTTGCGAGGGAAGTATCCGAGGGAAAAAACTGCTGAAAATCCTCTGCCCAACCTTCTTGTTGCCAGATCGGCTCGTCCAAGACACCGTCCAGCTTGATTTCCATTTTGATCTTGTCTGCGATGATGCCCGGCAAGTCTTTTTTCAGAGATTGGCCAAAGCTAAATCCAACAGGTATGACAAATAGAAAGTAAAGTAATCTCTTCATTTTTCGGGCAAATCGCCTGAAATTAGACCAATTAACTAAGTAGGATTTGGTGATTTATACCAATGGCAAAAAAAGCTTTAAAGTCGGTAAATCGGAGGATTCCCAATCTTTTAAGCCAATCATTATTCTCCCATTGCCGTCAGAACCAGAGACCTTGAACCCCCTTGATTTCTGAATTCACACAGGTAAATCCCCTGCCACGTTCCCAGATTGAGCCTTCCATCTGTGATGGGAATTTGAAGGCTGTTGCCAAAAAAGCTGCTTTTGATATGGGCAGGCATATCGTCGTCCCCTTCATAATTGTGGATAAACTTCGGGTAGCGTTCGGGAATCAGGTCGCTGATAAAGGTCTCGAAGTCTTTTCTCACGGTCGGATCCGCATTTTCATTGACCGTCAAACCGGCCGAGGTATGTTGGATAAATACATGGAGAATCCCCGCCCTGATCTGCCGCATTTCGGGAAAATGCATTTCTATGATAGAAGTGATGAGGTGAAATCCCCTTGGAAAGGGCTTGAGGCTTATGGTTTTTTGGATGGTCATTAGAAGAATTAATCTAAGGTTTTTTTATATCAATGCTTCAGAAAATTAAAAAAATCCATCTTCTTTCCATTTTGAAGGATTGTTTTCAATGTATTGGGCAATCCTCTGGTAGGCTGCTTCATCTCTGATGATATGGTCATGGTATTTCGATTGCCATCCAAATTCAAATCCCAATCTGTTGGCATGTTTGGTTACAGCAGATTTATAAGATCTTAATATGGATGGGAGAGAATCTTTCTTTGGTGAAATAGCAGCCATGTGCTGGGAGAATTCTGTGGAGTCGTTGCATGCAACGACTGTACAGGAATCTCCCTCCTTATCTAGATTTCTGGAATCCCCTTCCTTATCTAGATTTCTGGAATCCCCTTCCTTATCCTTATTTCTGGAATCCCCATCTTCCTCCCGATATATAGAATCCCCATCTTCCTCCCGATATAAAGAATCTTCATTTTCCTCCTGATATCTGGAATAATTATTCCCATTTTCCTCCTTTCTCTGATCCTCCTTTCCAAAATCATTTTTCTCTTCCTCCCTTTTTTCATTCGGCTTATTGATGATCAATATTCCATGGATATGATTGGGCATCACCACAAAGGCATCCAATTCCACATACTTATGGTGATTTTTGATTTCATGCCAAAATACATCTGCAAGCACGCCTGCACCGGAAAGTATCATTTTCCCATTGCTCACTTTTCCAAAATAATGCTGCCTGTTCAAAGTGCAGATGGTGACAAAATAGGCTGCATTCCAGGTGTAATCCCACCACTTTGCCCGGAAAGATTCAGTTCTGTATTTGTTTTTATATTTTTCAGCCATAAAAAAGATCTTTTGCTGTGAGGTATCTACTTCTAAAAATACCCCATCCCCATTCCTTCCCCAAATCAAAAGCAGATCTTAAACGTTTAAATTCAGTGGCTTTCCAAATCACATTCTAATCAAATGTTAAATACTTTGCTGTGGGACTACCCATTTCCTATTTTTTGTTAATGCACCGAGTTAAGGCCTGTTAAAATCAGGATTGCCTCCTCCAAAACCCGCAAATTGTCCCAAAACCAAAAGGACATGCAGGTAACCCTACTTTTAATTATGCTCTTCATCCTCCTGGATCCGGAAGAAAAAACCCTGTGGAAAGCCCAGATATTGGATGCCGAATCTGGAAAACCGCTCACCTCCGTCCATGTCAGAAGCCCAAGGGCCCAGACAATTTCTGATCGCAACGGCTACTTTGAAATAGGAGTGGAAGAATTGGCCAAGGTGACTATCTCCCATGTCGGGTACGAAACACTCGTATTTTACGATACGCCGGATGCCTTGCCCAAAACCATTTTTCTCAAACCCCTCGTCATCCAATTGGATCAAATCGAAGTGCGGCCATATCCAAGTGAAGGGGAATTCAAGAAGGAAGTATTGGACAATCCCTACATCCCGCCACTCATGGAGCAAAACCTAACCTCCAACCTCACCTACATGAAGGCCATCTACAAGTTGGCTTATGCCTATGACATGACGAGCTACAATGTATTTTTGGAAAGGGCAAGACCAAACGGGGGAGTGACCATCTTGACAAGTTCGGGGGGTGGATTGATTCAGGCATTCAAAGCACTGAGAAGACCCTCCAACCCTTCTTTTCCAAGTACTGTCAAATCTTCCCTCCGCCTCAATTCCGATCTTATCAAAAAGCTCAGCCTACCCGATTCTCTGAAAATGATAGAAAGATACTTCTGAGATCGTAGCATCCAATTTCCAAAAAATTTATTTCTGCGGCTTTAGTTAGATTTTGGATAAATGTATATTTTAGGGCTGATTAAAAGCCCTGTTATGAAAGTTGTCGTTTTTATTGGTGGGATATTTTTGCTTCCTCTATTTGTATTTGGTCAAGAGGCAATATTTCTAAATGCCCGATTTCTAGACTTTGATGAAAAAAGAGATTCAGTTCCTGTTTATTTTAAAACTCAAAAAAAGAGTGGAAATAAAACCAAATATAAAACATACACCATGGACAGTGTAGTAGTAAGTGAGGTCACTTTAGTAGAGGATGAAAATTGTAATGAATTGTACAGAACCACTTTAGAATTTAATGCCAATGGAATTTTGGAATCAAAAACTGATTTAAATTCTCAAACTCAGATTTCCGAAACAAAGTATTTTTATGATACAGGTCAAATCCGTACTGACCAAAAAACAAAATCATTTGAAGTAATTGAAAGCACTTCATTTGATGAAAACGGAAATATAGTGCCGGCAACGTTGGACAATATAGCGGTTGCTAGAGGCGGTATAAAAGGATGGTATGAATACCTCAGTAAAGAATTGGTCTATCCAACATCAGCAAGAAAATCAGGGGAGGAGGGCACCGTTTATATCATGTTTATTGTAAATGAAATTGGAAAAATAATTGAAGTATATTCTTTAAATTCGGAACCCATTTCACCTGATTTGGTGGAAGAGGCCTTGAGGGTCATGAAAGCCTATCCTTATTATTTTACACCGGCCACATTCAATGGCAAGACTGTAGAAGATTATTTTAGAATCCCTATCAGGTTTACGCTATCAGATTAGGGAAAATCTCCACCAAGCATTTATACAAGTCTTATTTTTATTGTGTAAGGATAGCGGGTTTGTTTTGGGTCACCTTTGTATCAGGTTAGGGAACTCCTGACTCTATGATTACCCCAAACAAAACAAAAACTTATGAAATTTTATCTTATTGGATTCATGATGGCCTTCATCCTGACAGGAACTGCAACGGCCCAACACGTCAATATCGGTGTCAAAGGTGGACTGAATATCTACAGTCTCTCAGACGGAAGTCAATACAGCTCCAAGTTGGGCCTCAACCTCGGTCTTCTCGGCCACGTCCACCTTACTGACCAGTTTGCCCTGCAACCCGAAATCTATTATTCCGGACAGGGTGCAAAAATCGAAAGCTCCAGTACCAACCTCAATCTGGACTATATCAATGTCCCGGTATTGCTGCAATACATGTTTGACAACGGATTCAGGATACAGGCAGGCCCACAACTCGGATTTTTGGTGGGTGCCAAAAGAAAAGCAGGCGACACAACGGTGAATGTCAAGGATGAATATGAAAGCCTCGATGTAGGATTGGGAATCGGCGCAAGCTATATCAATCCTGCCACAGGATTTGGCGTAGATGCCCGTTACAACCACGGCCTAAGCAACGTCCGTTCTTCAGGTGACTCCAATGCCAAAAACAGAGGCTTCCAATTGGGCGTATTCTATCTTTTTAACCACAAGAATTAATCTATTTTGCAAGAATACACGGGACAGCGAAAGCTGTCCCTTTTTTTGTGTTTAAGATTTTCGAACTGAATAAGACCCCAATTGAATTAACTATTAGGGCTCGAAAAGTAAAAAGAAACGTCCCCTTTAAAACAGTCAAAAAACACTCCCAAACCCTCTGCATCCCCATTCGGCATTTCTTCCAATAAGTACATTCTGTAATTTCGGCTAAACCACTGAAAACTGACCACTCCTTCCCAACTTCCCAAACATCAGATCTCAATACGGTTGGGTTTTAAATTAGTCGAATATTTAATCGGATAATCTCCTATATATTTTTCATTTGCCTTAATTTCAAGTAAACCTAAATTGTTTGCTTATGCCATTTATCAAAATTTACATTCATTTCGTTTGGACTACTAAAAACTTTTCACCGCTGCTAAATGGAAAAACCTTAAGAGAAAAAGTTAAATCCCATATTCTTGAAAATTGTATAAACAAAGGAATACACGTAGATCAACTCGCGGTCCAAAAGGAGCATTGCCATTGTTTGATTTCTTTGGGCAAAGAACAAACAACCAGTAAATTGATGCAGTTGATTAAGGGAGAATCGGCCTTTTGGATCAATAAAGAAAATTTGATTCCGACTCGGTTTGAATGGCAGGATGAGTATTTTGGGGTATCTGTTTCTGAAAACCATATTCTAAAAGTGAGGGCGTATATCCAAAATCAGGATGAGCACCATGGGAAGAAAACTTTTGGGGAAGAATATGAAAATTTCATTTTGAAATGTGGCTTCTCAAAAATGAAATAATAAAAATGCTTGTCTCCTACCCCAATTTCCGACCCTGTGGCCATCGATTTCCACTATCTTCAGATAGTGGTTCAGGAAATCCTGACAAGCCTTCATCCGACTTTAGTCGGTTTGGGATATCAAATTCTTTGGCTAAAGCCTTAGAAAATCACGAAATCTGCTCCAACCACCAGCTAAAGCAGGTGGAAATTAATAACGTACCCGGATAATGGTTTACTGTTTGATTTTTGGGATTATTTGAATATTCAAAGTTCAATGCCTTTTAATTCTCTTTCCCATTATTCAGTACTTACCCTAGCCATTTCCACTATCTTTAGATAGTGGAAAAGCCAAATTAAAAAAGAGCCTATCGACTTTAGTCGGTTTGGGTTTTCAAATTCTTTGGCTAAAGCCTTAGAAATTCACGAAATCTGCCCAAACCACCAGCTAAAGCAGCCAGGTAGTGGAATGTTGTTTGATTATTCACGGTAGTATGAATGTTTGGTCTGCTATCTCGATTTCCGACCCTGTGGCCATCAATTTCCACTATCTTTAGATAGTGGTTCAGCAAATCCTGACAAGCCCTCATCCGACTTTAGTCGGTTTAAACAACTAATTCCTATTCACCTTCCCTATTCCGGAGACTTTCTCACTGATGACAGTTGGATTACCGGTGTAGTTAACCAAGCCTATACCGTCCACTTTCAGCGTCAACTCACCTTCGCAATGAACCGAAACAGCTCCGATCCCTGAACTCGTCAGGTCCATATTTTGAACTATCAATTCTGAGGCATCAATATTCCCAATGCCATCATTGACAAGTTTCATTTCCGTGGATTTCCCTTTTAATGACATATTGCCTACAAAATTCAGCTTCACATCCAATTTTTGGGCATCAAGTTCCAAAGAAATGTTGCCTACTCCTTTTCCTCCGATCAGCAATTCACCCACCTCCAAAGATCCGGTGCTTTTGATATTTCCCACACCATCAAAGGTAACCTCACTTAAGTCTGTGATATCCAGTTCAATCAGAAGTTCATCCCTGTCAAAAAAAGCATCTGACTCATCACCATCCAATGTCAATTCCAAAAGATCCCCTGTCTGTACGACCTGCAGTTTTTTGACCAATTCTTCATTGCCGGAGAGGACCATGGTTTCTTTGCCTCCCTGCGAAATGTTTACATTAATTACGCCCTTGAGCTTGAGCTTGGTCACTCCAGCGATGGATTTGTCTTCACTGTAACTGTTGTTTTTGCTTTCGCAGGAGACCAAAAACATCCCCGCAAGGATAGAGAAAATTAGAATTGCTGTGGCTTTCATAAAACTGTAAATTTTAAAGTGTAAATCGATGCACTGAAAATACGGAATATCTTTGAAAATCAGCGAGGTTAAGAGATTGAAATAGAAGGGGACCAAATCTGATCGGACCCAGTGAAAAGCTTGGCCTTTTTCTTAAATTTAAAAAAAAGTAAATATGTATCCTCAGTCTTGCATGTAACCAAGCAAAAACCGGCTGGAAGATCAATTAAAGGATTAGTTGACAGTGGTCTGTCGTCCGTGGACGATTATCCGCATCCGATCCAATCTTTTATGTTCCAACGTGTAACATTGCGGATACTCATATAAAACTATCCTTCATGTCCAATAAAGCACTCAACAGAAGAAATTTCCTTTCCCAAACCATGACCCTGACCGGTGCCGGTATTCTTGCGCCCTCATTTTCATTTGGAAGTACTCCCTCCAGCACAAAACAAAAAGGCGAAAGTTCCAGAAAAGTTTTCAAAAACGTCAGGATGGAAACAGGCTTTGTCCGGGACGAGGTTGAAGTCATTGCGACCAAAACAGCACTTTTTTCCATGGTAGTCGAAAATGGGAAAATCACCGAAATTCTACCAAACAGTTCAGACCCTTCAGCCATCGATGCAAAAGGTTTTCTGATGCTGCCTGCCATGAAGGACATGCACATCCACTTGGATAAAACCTACTACGGCGGACCATGGAAAGCCCGTGAAAGCAAGTTCAGAACTGTCAAGGAACTCATTGAACATGAAAAAGTGGTGATTCCAACACTCCTGCCACATTCTACAGAAAGGGCTGAAAAGCTTATCCAACTCCTCCAATCCAAAGGGACAGATTATGCCCGTAGCCATGTCAATATAGAACCCACATCCAAACTCGATTCCCTGAAAAACCTTCAAAAAGCCCTGGAAAACAAAAAAGATTCATTCGGCGCCGAATTGGTCGCTTTTCCCCAGCATGGCATTTACTATTCAGGTTCTCAGGACCTGATGCGGGAAGCTGCCCAGATGGACATTGACTATATAGGTGGTGTGGATCCGTTTTCTCTGGATGGTCAGATCGAAAAAACCATGGATTTCACCGTCCAACTTGCTTTGGACTACAACAAAGGCTTGGACATTCACTTACACGAATCAGGAGAATCAGGTCTCAAAACCGTTCAGTACCTGATCGCCAAAGTAAACGAAAACCCTGTCCTTAAAGGCAAAACCTACCTGAGTCATTGCTTTGTGATGGGAAAATTGGATGAGACAACACTGAAAGCGACCTGTGAAGCCCTGGCCCAAGCGGATATCGGAATCACTACCACGGTGCCTATTGGTTACAATGTGATGCCCATTCCTACCATGTTGGACCATGGCATCCGGGTCATGTCAGGAACAGACTGTGTGACCGACCATTGGCAACCCTTTGGCACCGGAAGTATGCTGGACAAAGCCAAAAACATGGCGGAACTCTATCGCTACAACCACGAGTATGGATTGTCCAGAAGTCTCGGTATCGGTACCAAAGGCCTGACACCATTGGACAATCAAGGCAATCAGGTTTGGCCCAAAGTCGGTGATGAAGCAAGTTTCAACCTGGTAGATGCCTCTTGTTCCGCTGAGACGGTGGCTAGATTATCACCCGTCATGCAACTGTATCACTATGGAAAACTGGTTTTTGAAAATGAGACCTGTTAAAATGGATTTACGATTTGCGAACGAAGATTTACGAGGGACGATTTTCGACAAGGTCGTAATTCGTAAATCATTCTTCATAGCTCGTCCTTCGTAACTCATAACTCCTACCTCATAACTCGTAAATCATAAATCGTCCTTCGTAATTCCCCAGATGCCCTATCCCTTACCCAAAATCACCGTACCCAAATTCTGTGAGGAAAACGGCTTCTATACCACCAAGCAGCGGTCGTACAACATGTCCCAAATCAAGGGCAAGGATACCAAACCCGAAAAACTCCTCAAAAAAGCACTTTGGCATACAGGACTCAGGTACCGCAGCAACAAAATAAACCTACCCGGCAAGCCCGACATCTCCTTTATCAAGTACAGGTTGGTGATTTTTATTGACGGTTCTTTTTGGCATGGCCATGATTGGGAAAACAGAAAAGAAAGCATCAAATCCAACCGTGACTTTTGGATTCCCAAGATCGAAAGAAACATGCAGCGGGATGCCGAAATCAACGACTTCTACCGATCCGGCGGTTGGACCGTCCTCAGATTCTGGGATTTTGAGGTGGAAAAGGAATTGGGAGCTTGTGTGAAGAGGGTGGTGGATGTACTCAGCAGATGAGGCTTGGGATATGCATTATCCTTCCAAGATTTTAACAAGGTCCCTATTGATGTAATACACCTCTCTACCATCCTTTATCTGAACCAATATTCCGGCCTCTACCAGTTCAGTAAAGTATTTGTTCAATGTTGTTCTGGATGTTATTTGCAGGAGTTCGCCGACCAACCTTGGTTTTATATAAGGTTGGCTGAACAGCAATTCATTGACTTCCTTATTATACCATTTGATGGTTCCCTTTCCATGTTCAAGGGTTGATTCCATCTGGTTCAATATGCTTATTATCAATTGATTTGTGAGTTGGGCTGTTTGTTCCACTGCATCCAACATATAAAGAACCCATGGTTTCCATTTACCGGCCTGTGTAACCCCTGCTAGGTGCTGGTAATATTCGTCTTTATGGACAATGATGTATTTGGAAAGATAAAGAATCGGTTGATTGAGCAGCCCTTTTTTGACCAGATACAGTAAGTTCAGAATTCTCCCAGTACGCCCATTCCCGTCAGGAAAAGGGTGTATAGCTTCAAATTGGTAATGTGATATACACATTTTTAAGAGTGGGTCTGTATCCGGATCTAGAGTGTCATTTATATAATCCAAAAGATTAGACATCAAATTTTCAACAATACCAAGTCCTCTTGGTGGGGAATAAATTATTTCCCCGGACCTAAATTCACTTTGGCCTCTTCTGATTACTGTCAATGAATGAGGAGGGCGTATTCCTCCAGTGGTATTTTTGATTTGTCTAAAAATTGCAATTATTCCATCCAAATCAATAACTCCTTTTTCTTGCATTCGTCGATATCCTTCCCAGAGAGATTCCCTGTACCGCAATACCTCCTTGGTAGAAGGACTGGCTTGTCCTTCTTGTATCGTATCCGATACAGCTTTATAGAGTTCATCTTCTGTAGTAAAGATATTCTCTATCTCGGAGGATGACCTTGCTTCTTGGAGGGATATGGTGTTGATCAGCATATGTGGGTTTGGTAACCTTTGGACGTTGCCATCAACAGAAGCCAAAGCTCTTGAGGAACTGATTAGTTTTTTTAGGATATCCACATCTTCTCCTATACCTAATGGAGGTAAAAGCGGTAAGCTGTTAAAAGGTTGTGTCCTGTCGTAAACCATAGCTTGATATGTTCAGAAAAGATACTGTTTTTGAACATGTCTGCAATATAGGCTGATTTGGTGGACATATTTTGATCATATGTCCAATTTTTTTAATAAAATGGACATATCAGATTTTTATGTCCAATAAAATGAAAGGATGACATAGCAATAGACCGGTTGAATTTTTCGAAAGTGCATTCTGGCCGATTGGGAAAACAGAAAGCAAACCATCCATTCCAACCGGGACTTTTGGATTCCCAAGATCGAAAGAAACATTCAGCGGGATGTCGAGATCAACCATTTCTACCGCGCCGGCGGTTGGACCGTCCTTAGATTCTGGGATTTTGAGGTAAAAAAGGAATTGGGTACTTGTGTGAAGAGGGTGGTGGATGAGATATTTAGAAAAAGAAATTTTGTCGATTTTTAACCCTCTTTTTCCACCACCTGCATCAATTCTGATAAAGTCACGGTAAATGGTATTCCAACACGCTTCCTAATATTGCCAGCAGTCTCAATTACTTTTTGGTAAGCCTCTAGATCTTTAACCCTCCATTTGACTGCACCAAAATCCGCAGGCTCAACTCTTTCAATTTCGATAACAAGGTAATACTCCTTAAGTGATCCCATTGGGGGATAGTCCAATTTCTCAAGTTTCTCCTTTGAATAGACCTTTGGACCTTTACTCGTTATTTTAAAAAATTTGTCAGCTTTATCCGTTCCGTTTTCCCGTAAAAGCAAATATTTGGCATCTGCCACTTCTTTGCTCAAAACCAAAGAACCCGCATCATCATCCATTCTGAAATTATACAGGCCCTTGTTTTCATACCACTCCATCCTTTCTTTTGAGCGGCTATAGCCTACCAATACAAAGGTCTCGTCAGGAATGATTCTCTGAGATCCAGCACCGGTATGGTATTCCGGAAAAGGCTCATGCAAAATATTGTCGTCAGTCTTTGAGTTTTTATGAATCTCATAGACTTTGGATGAAAGTCTGTCCCTTTGTGAAATACGATCCAAAAGATGTTTCATCACTTGGTCGATGAAGTCAGATAGCTTGTCAATTCCGGATTTGTCTTCGGAAGGATTAATGGCAAATGCACCAAGCCCAGGGATGATTTCATGAAACCCACGAAATGCTTTTTGTTCTGTTCCCGGATAAAGGATATAGGCACCTCCTGTTCTTCTGATGGCATCTTTGTAAGCATGCATTTTCAACAGATCTGCATTCTTATAATTCCCTTTTCTTTCTTCTTCTTTTTCAAAGTCCAAATCTTTGGTTTCAACTCCGGTATTTACTAAAAATTGATTCACCTTGTATTTCGCATCAAAGTGGATATGGACTATTTGCTCAAGCTTTTCTGCATCCTTTTCCTTCATATGAGCAGGCCAAAAAGTCAAAGTATAATCAGGCCTAAGGGTGGAAGTCCAGCTACCACTATTGCCATCGGTATATATGTTTCCTCCTTGAAATGAGCGGTTAAATGAAAATTTGATTATGAATACTCTGGTCCCGAAATCACATTTTCCTTTTAAGGCTACATGTTTTCCGCGTTTTACGATGACCTGGATTTTATCCTTATCAAATTCAAACAGATGGTCATAGCCTTTGCCATCAACGCTATGTTGGTCAAGGTTGAATTTTCCTTTGAACAAATCATAAAGGGTAAAAAACAACCAGTATTCATAAAGAGCGGCAATATCCCGTTTTCCTGCCTGGTACACATCATCCCCGCCTTTCCAGATCAGTTTGGCGGCAAGGTCAAATTTTAACCATGAACTTAAAATTTCCCGGTAACCACTCTTCCTTTGGAGAACAGGACTATTGAGCTTTAATGAGGTTGGTCTTGATATTTCTTTGAAAAAATTATGGCTTAATATGTTTTCTAGGGTTTTTACTAAAATATCAGCTTCTTTTCTTTCCCGCGTAGTAGGCGAGAATTTATCCAGGCAATTTTCACAAAAAGAAAGGTAAACTTCCAAAGCGTGTTTGATAAACCGGTTCTCCGGATTATCCAAAACCTCCACTTTTTTGAGGCCTTCGATTTTGGAAGGGATAGAATTTAATCCATATCTCCTCAGCAAATGGCTTTCATCCAAAGCAGTTCGGTTGCTTCCCGAAACCAACTGCCTGATGGCAGACTGATTGAATCGCCTGATATTTCGGGTATCTTTAACTTCCAGGTTTTCTGACCAATTGGTTTTAGGATTACTGATGATTTTCTGGATAGCTTCTTCAAATTCCGGAGAATTGATGATCGACCTCACAAAGCAAAAGCGTTGGTAAATGGTTTTGGGATCCTGATCAAAATCCACCTCGTAGTTTTGGTGAACAGGTGAATTGATTTGCATCAAAAGCTCAGTGCACTTGTCAGTAATGCTTTCCAACATATACCTGTAATGTTCCCGGTAACTTTTATTGGGTTCATTGTCAAACTTTGAAGCCAACACCTCAAAAGAAACCACAATCTCTTTTTCTGGATTGTCTATGTGGTAAGCGTATGCGGTCAGAGTTCCTACATAAATATTGGGTACAATCCTTCCCCCTGCTAGATTTGTGGATCGGGATTGGGTAATGATGCCAATGTAATTTGTTCTCAGCCTATAATTCGGATCGGAAAAAAGGTACTCATAAGATTTGCCTTCCAAAAGCTGAACAGCTGCCTCACCCATTTCTTCCGCTTCCAGCAAAGGCAATTCCCTCAAAAAATTATCTCCTTCAGGAAAAATATCAAGAAACAACTCAAAGCCTGGCTTAAAATTGTCTAATGAAAGCCTTATTTTTTTTAGGGCATCCATCAGGCTTCAGCATAACTGGTAAATCCGTTGGCGATGACATTCTTGTGCATGCGGCAGATTTTTTCCAAAGATACTTTATACTTGACGGTCAATCCTAAGGCAAATCCATCCGTATCATAAACCTCAAAAAGCTTCTTTTTTACTTCATCTTCAGAAACAGTACCATCGATGCAAAGCTTTGCCAAGGATGTCAGTACAGAGACTAACTTACTTCTCGAACCATGCAATTTTGGAAGTAATTTCTGCATAATGGCTGCGTCAATGATTTCGTCAAGATCCCAATCCGGATCCAATTTCTTGGCAATACCAACAAACCGCTTGATCTCGGAAGCGGTACGATAGCCAAATTCAGCACCGGTTTTTTTCAGTTCTTTGAAAAAAAACAAAAGTGCTTTGTTAAGTTGGTCGGCATTTTCCAAAGGATAATTCCTTTCCAAAGCCAACCTTACGAAGTCCGATCCCATTCCCGATCCCTTACCCTCAAGCCCATCAAGGTTGAGCTCTCCTGCAGAAGCAAGGTAATCACTTAATTCGTCTTGAGTAATCCTGAACTCAATCACATTTGCCCTGTCAAGGACTTTGGGACTGAACATATACGTCGTCTCATCGATATTGACTGTCCCGATGATAAAGAGGTTTTTGGGCCAGGAGATTTCCTGAGGGATAGCTTTATCGTCAGAACTCTTTCGTGATGTTCCTGAGTAAAGCTTGATGGCATCACCGGATTCCATAACTGAGAGAAAATCCGCAAAATACCGCTCCACATGGCTGAGGTTCATCTCGTCCAAAATCAAAAAATGGGGTTTATTTTGGTTCTCTTTTTGGGAAGCCTCTAACAACAAATCCAATACCCCATTATCAGGCTTAACATAATTACTGGATTCCAAGGAATTGGGATAACCCAAAAGTGGTTCGCGATTAGTCCAATCTGCACCCACAGGCACAATCTTAAATTGCCTGTCCGATTGACAAATCCACAAGGCAAAGGCTTGTGCCAATTTTGTTTTTCCTGAACCGGAAAGACCTGTTAGGATGACAAAGGGTTTGGTAAGAAGTGCTGCGGTAAATCTCAAGGCCAATGATATACTTATATTCAATCTTGCCTTGGATAGTCCTAATGGAAAATCATTGAAATTAAATTCCAAATTTAATTCTTTAGATTCAGTATGCTTCTCAAATAATAATGATTTATATTCTTTTATGATATCATCAAGATCATTCTGAATATTTCCCCAATTCAATTCTAGATTAAGGTCGTAAATTTTAAATATGAATGAATCTCCATATCGATCTGGAGTTATTCCTAATTTTTGGAAATGATCTTCTATTCTCACCGGATGGGAATCAAAAACCCATTTGATCTTTGGGGGATTGGTTTCGCTTACTCCATATGCAAGGATTAATAATTTTTCTTTCTTAAATAGTAAGTAAACAGGGTAAATTCCATCAGCTGTTGTTTGTCCTTCAGCCAAAAAAGTAATCCATGGAATTCTTGCAATATTTCCTTGCCCAAAACTAACCTTCACCTTTAAATCTGAATACCTATTAATGTAATGCGCAGTTGTCAGATTTGATGTTTTAGATTGCTCCAAAAATTTTGTCAATAACGGTTTAATGTTTTCAGCCATTCTATAAAGGTTAATCTTTAATTGTAAACTTAATTATAATTTAACCCATCTCCACGTAATCAGATATCAAATCTGACAATTGATCGAACTCCTCATCATATTTCAAAACTATTCTGGAAGTCAATTTATCTACCCATTTTTTGATATCCTCTTCATTGGCTAGAGTTTTCAAAAAAGCCAAGTTAGAGTTCTCGGGTGTCAATTCACCAAGCCATATCATGATATCATATTTGTAACTATCTGCAAAAGTCTTCTCTATAAGAAGGTATTTGTGCAGTAGGTGGATTTTCTCATCAAATGATAGCATTGAGATTTATAGAAGTGTTAGAAGAATAAGCAGCTGTATCAAAAAAGAGAATATTTCTTCTTTTTCCCAAATTGGATCAGTTTTTACTTGAAACACCCCACCACCCCAATGGCCCCACCTTCCTTCAGGGTATAAGTTTGGCCATTGACCACATCTAAAAACTTGATGCCTACAATTCCCAAAATTACTTTTTGGATTTGGGGAGTAGCAAAGGACAATTCCATTTCACCCAAATCCGAAAGCGGTTGTCCGGCTTCCATCATGCCGCTTTCCTGCCACTCGACAGTGGCCTCGGAATCTTCTGACAAGGCCACCAAGCCGAGGATGACCTGATACGGTCGGGAACGCGCAGCTTCAGAGAATGGGGGAGTAAGCATCCCTCCAAAATCGAAGTGGAATGATTTGCCTTTCTCTTTTTCTGACAAGTGCGGCAATCGGCCAAGTGTAGAACGCAGGTTGGCTTTGGTAAAGTCGATTCCTACAAGTTTGCTGACATCACCGTAAAAGATTTTCCGTTCACCCCGGGGATGGATAGGGTCTTTCGCCAAGGCGGAGGTAAAAATACCGGTCAACTTGGAGTTTATGTGAGGGTTCAAAGCCGGGCCATACATATATATGATCGCATGTTTCATTTTTCCCGCCAGGCTACCCGCCATTCCAAAATCATTGGAGGCTTGCCTCGAACGTTCAAAAGCCTTGCTGTTTTTAAATTGTTTGGTGGTCGGCCCGGTTTTGTTCCTAACCATATCCACCCCCTCGCTTTGGTAAAAATCGAGGCCGCCTATCCGGCCATTTAAGCGAATGATTCCTGTCTGTCTAGCCATAGTTCCGTATACTTTCCGTTATAGTTCCCCTATAGTCCCGTTATAGTTCCCTTACCCATACTCCGTGTCTGAGTAGACGATACTCCGTGTCTGAGTGCAGGATACTCCGTGTCTGCGTTACCTCAGCCTTACCTTTGATACGATGTGGAACTGACCCAGAGTGCTTGTAGGGGTGATCAAGAATGCTCTGAATACTATAAACCTAGTAAAAAATATTGCTAAAACAAATTTGTTTACAATCTTTGTATTTGTCCACTTATCCTTATTTTCCCTATTCCCGATTATTTTGACTAATCTTATTTAGTAACGTAGGGGAGGAATGATCCCGAGCCGTCGGGAGGCCGGCGCTGGCCTTGTGGGTTGATAGGTTTCCGCCGTCTTGTCCCGTAAGCTTTCGGGATGAGCTACTTTTTTTGTCATAGCCTGCCCCGTATTTATCGGGGAAAAAGTAAAATCCCAGGTTTACTTCTAAAACTGAACCTCATATGTTAGAGGTGGGGAGGAATGACGGCGAACCGGGCCGGCCCAGGCCATGTGGGTTGATAGGATTTTGCCGTCTTGTCCCGATAGCTATCGGGATGGGCTACTTTTTTTGTCAAGCAAAAAAGTAGCTGTAGAAATGAGGTGGGTTAACCGAAAGCTAAAAGAACATTTTGAACCTGATGTTTAATACTAGTACACTTTAAGCCGCACTTTTTTATTTTTTAAAGAATTATACCTCAACATTTCTACTCCCATCCCCGTCATGGTTTCAAAATCGTGAACCTATGAAAAAATCCTTTCCTTTGCTCGCCATTTGCTTCCTGCTTTTTTCATGCCTAGAACAGGAAACCCTCAATTTAGAATCAGGGGAATTTCCCCTCGGTACCTGGACCAATATCCAATACGAAGAAACCGGTTTTACCATGGACCGCAGCAACAGACTTGAAGAAAATAGGTATGGATTTGTTTTTTCTGAAAACGGCAAACTCATCCAACGTGCCAATTCAAGTTTTTGTGGAACTCCGCCTATCCTCACGGCAGATTTTGCAGGAAAGTGGAATGTGAGAGGTGATGTTTTCGAAGTGGAGGTTAATTTTTGGGGCGGAAAATACAGGCAGGAATGGAAAGTAACCCAGCTTTCAGGCAAAACAGTAAAGGTCGAGCTGCTCAAGCAGGAATATTTTAACGATTAAATCCTGTCAGGTTCCATAGGAATCATCCAAACATCCCCCTCCCCAACTCCTCAAAATCCACAATCACCTGATCGCAGCCATAGGAAAGGAGTTCGTCGGGACTTTGGCTGGTACTGATCCCGATGACATGGAGTCCGGCACGCTTTGCCGCCAAGATCCCTCCCTGCGAATCTTCGATGACGAGGCATTCTTCCGGCTTCAAACCCGCCTTTTGCATACTGAGCAGGAAAATCTCCGGATCGGGTTTGCCCTTAGTGACTTCATGCCCGCCTGTGGTAAAGGAAAAATAAGAACGGATTCCGAGGCTATCCAAAGTAAAATCAATGTTGGGAGGATCACCCATCGTCGCCAAGAGGGCTTGGATGCCATTGGACTGTAGAGATTGGAGGAAAGGAGTCAGGCCATGGACTTCCCGGATATGGGGTCGATACCGTTCTCGGTAAGTGCTTTCTTTCTCTTGCCCGAGTTCATAGAGCAATTGGTTGTCCTGGATTTGGGGAAAAAACCGCCGAATCATCTCATCGATTGTCCCATGGTTTTGTGCATGGAATTCGGATTCGTTGAGGTGGATACCCTGCTTTTTCAAAAAAGCCAACCATGCATCCCGGTGGTAAGGGATATTATCCACCAAGGTTCCATCCATGTCAAAAATAATTGCTTTGGGTAGTTTCATGCTTGAGACAGGAGATATGAGACGTGAGACAAGAGACTGAATTCTGGTAAGGTTAAGAGAAATTGTAAAATAAAGGGTTTTAAGGTTAAAAAGTTGAAAGGTTCTAAAGCTGAGTCCAAAGGTCGTGTTTGTCGGGGCCGTCACTCTGATCCGCTGCGGTGGAGAGGAGTCTCACTTAAAGTATATGAGATCTTTCAGTTCCCGATGAAAACGGGACAAGCAGTACCTCCTTACCAATGACGTAAGTCTAAATTACCCCTCGGCAGGCTCGGGGAACGAGATATTGGGTTTTTGAGGGTGGGGAGGAAAAAGCGGCACAGCCGCTTTTTCCTCCCCACCCCTTAACCTAAAAAACCACGATGGCCGAGCTTGCCGAGGCCAAATTAGAAAACCCTCAACGTCATTTCATTTACTGAACATTTCTAAAAATGTTGAAGACTCAGGATGACGGGTAATTCTCTCCCACTCGGATACTTCGTACTTCGTACTTTTCCCACCTCTCACCACTTACCTTTCACTTCTTACCTCCTCATACTTCATACTTCCTACTTCATACTTCATACTTCATACTCCCTTACTTACTCCACTTCTTCTTCTCTCCCTCGAAATCATAAGTAGGATCCACGCCTGCGTCTTTTTGTTTTTTGAAATCCTTCAGTGCTGCCAAAGCAGGTTTGCGGAGCAGCAGAATAGCGATGACGTTGAGCCAAGCCATCAGGCCTACGCCGATGTCACCAAAGGTCCAGGCCAATTCGGCGGTACGGACAGAACCGTAAAAGGTAGCCACCAAGATCAATATCCTCAGGACATAAGTCGGCCATTTTTGCTTGCCGTCTTTTTGAAGGTAACTCAGGTTCGTCTCCGCGATGTAGTAATACGCCATGATGGTCGTAAAAGCAAAGAACATCAAGGCAACTGCCACAAATCCCGCTCCGATGGAAGGAAAATGGTGGCTGATGGCTTTTTGGGTATATTCTGCTCCGATGGATACGCCAGGGATATTCTCGACGATAAAGCCTCCCTCGGGATTGATGACGTTAAACTGACCCGTAAAAAGGATCATAAATGCGGTAGCGGTACATACAAAAAGCGTGTCGATATACACCGAAAATGCCTGCACTAAGCCTTGTTGGGCAGGGTGGGCAACCTCGGCGGCAGCGGCGGCGTGCGGTGCTGTACCTTGACCTGCTTCATTGGAATAAATTCCTCTTTTGATTCCCCAGGCGATGGCCATCCCAAACACACCGGAGTAAGTGGCTTCGAGGTTGAATGCAGAACCGACGATGAGTCGGATGACATTGGGTATTTCAGAGAAATTGAGAAAGATGATTATCTGTGCCATCAGGATATAGCCCAATGCCATAAAGGGGACGACGATCTCAGCTACTTTGCCGATCCTTTTGACCCCGCCAAAAATGATCAGGCCGAGCAGCAGACAGATGATTCCCCCTGTAACTTCCACAGGAATGGAGAAGGCTGTTTTGACACTCAGCGCAATGCTGTTGCTCTGTACTCCGGGAAGCAGGAGAGACATGCTCAAGATGGTCACAAAGGCAAACAGGACGGCATACCATTTGATCCCGAGACCTCTTTCGATGTAAAAGGCCGGACCGCCACGGTACTGCCCGTCTTTGACTTCTTTGAATATCTGTCCCAAGGTAGCTTCAATATACGCTGAGGCTGCGCCCAAAAACGCAATGGCCCACATCCAAAAAACGGCACCCGGGCCACCCATGGCAATGGCCGTGGCCACACCGGCGATGTTTCCGGTTCCGATCCTTCCGGACATGGCTATCGCAAAAGCCTGAAAAGAAGAGACGCCCTTGTCAGAAGATTTGCCTACAAAAAGCAGGCGGACCATTTCCTTTAAATACCGCACCTGCAAAAATCGGGTGGTGATGGAAAAGTAGATGCCTGCGCCCATGCAAAGAAGGATGAGGGCATTACTCCAAATGATGTCATTGATAAAGTATACTATTTGCTCCATAAAATGTATGCTGATTGGATTAGTAAATGGTTTTTTGGGGGTGGCAGGGACAGAGAATCATAAAAACCCTTTTGAGTTGCGGCCAAATATATAACCTTCTTTAAATTAATTTCCTCAAATTATTTCGAAAGGCCCAAATCGGTAATGTTTGTTCCTTGATCGGGGTTTAAAAAGCAAAGAAAAAGCGATTCCCCAACTTACTTAAATATACTTCAAAAGATATCTCCCTCTGGTCGATATGACAAGGAGAGGTTTATTCCACTTTCTATCCAAAATCCAAAAACCGTCCTATTTGGTTTAAGATTATTGCCTTTAGAGAGCTTTGCCTTGTCACTTCGACGAAGGAGAAGTCTTGAACAACAAAAACCCCCACCTTCAAAAGATATCTCCCTCTGGTCGATATGACAAGGAAAAGTCTCTTTCTCCTTTTACCTTTTACCTTTCAGATACCTTGTACCAAGTACATTCTCGCCTCTTACCTTCTACCTCTTACCCCTTTCAGAATACTTTGTACTTGGGACATTTTCACCTCCCACCTTTCACCCTACCAAACATCGTACTTCCCACTTCTCACTTCCCACTTCAAAAGATATCTCCCTCTGGTCGATATGACAAGGAGAGGTCTCTTTCACCATTTTCCTTTTTCCTTTCATATACTTGGTACTTGGTTCATCGTACTTCGTACTTTTCTCACCTCTTACCCCTTTCAGAATACTATGTACTTGGTACATTTTCACCTCCCACCTTTCACCCTACCAAACTTCGTACTTCCAACTTCTCACTTCATACTTCGAAAGATATCTCCCTCTGGTCGATATGACAAGGATAAGTCTCTTTCACCTTTTACCTTTTACTTTCCCACTTCGTACTTCCAACTTCCCACTTCGTACTTTTCCCACCTCTCACTTCCCAACTTCCCACTTCGGACTACCAATCTTTCAATTCCCATACAAAACCCCAATCCCCGCTTCCTGCAAGGATTTGTTATAGGCCGGTATTGACGTTTGCAAAAGTTTTTCTCCCCTGGCTTTCAGGATTTCCCATTCTTTGGAAAGTTCTTCAAGGCGGTCTTTGGATCCTTTGGTGACTCGAGGGATCGAGCTTTCGGTCTGATTGATCAGGTACAGGTAGTTGGCAGTGAATTTATTGGGGAAGTTTTCGACATCGTCATAGGCCGTGGACTTGCGCTGTATCATGTCTTCATCCCAAGCCTGCATTTCCTTCAGCAGGTTTGCTCCGGCTATATGCAGTTCTTTTTTGGAAGCATCGCTTTTGATTTTGGCCAAAAGTGGCTTCAGTTGCTGTTGGTAAGCCATGGCTTCATTGATCATGGTATGCATGGAAGTCAGTTCGGCTTCCATCCTGGACATAAAGGCGTGGTATTCCTGATAGTCAGCAAGGCTCAGTCCAAAATCCGGATTGTCCACAATCTTGGCCGTGTTGGTGCTTTCTCCCAAAGGTGATTTCAAAAGCAAAGTATAAATCCCGGGAATGGCCTTATGACCTGAGAAACTTGCCTCCAGGTAAGCAGAGGGCACACCCGGCATGGTTGGGTGCCGCATGTTCCAGACAAATCTGTTTACCCCTTTTTTGATAGTCAATAAAGGTTCTGCTGAAGGACCGCCATCGTATTTGATAAATGATGGGTCTTTTTTGCTTGAAAATGTCCTTACCAATTCTCCTTTCTCGTTCTTGATCTCCAAGGTCAGTGCTGTCGAGTCATTCACAGATTCCGGCAAATGGTAATAAATCACCACGCCATTGGCAGGATTCACTCCCTCAAAAGGATGAGTTCCCTTGAATTCTTCACTGTTGCCATTTAAGGGAGAATACCAATTCCCCAACATCGCGTCGTCAGGTTGGTAGAGGAGAGGTTTGTCCACAGAGGGTTGAATTCCACGGACAACGTTTAGATCATCCAAGATCCAATAAGAGCGGCCCGAAGTGGCGACAATCAGGTCGTTGTGGGCTACTTTCAGGTCAGTGATCGGCGTGACCGGCATGTTCAACTGGAAAGGTCCCCAGCTTGTGCCTCCATTTCGGGAGAGGTAGATGCCCGTTTCTGTACCTGCATAGAGCAGTCCTTTTACCATGTTGTCTTCCCGCACTACTCTGGTAAACGCACCGTAAGGGATTCCCTTACTGATATTCGTCCAGGTTTTTCCGTAGTCGGTGGTTTTGTACATAGCCGGAGTATAGTCATTGAACTTGTAGCGGGTGGTAGCAATGTAGGCTGTGGCCGGATCGTGAGGGGAAACTTCGATGGCGTTGATGAGACATTCCGTCAAGCCTTTTGGAGTCACGTTGGTCCATGTCTTTCCATTGTCGCGGGTCAGGTGAACAAGTCCGTCGTCGCTGCCTGTCCAGATATGTCCTTTTTCGTGGGGAGATTCCATGATGTAGCTGATGGTGCCATAATTTTCGGCGCCCACGGCCTCATTGGTATATGGACCACCGCCTTTTCCCTGTTTTTCCTTTTCATTTTTGGTCAGATCGGGAGATATTACTTCCCAACTTTGGCCCAAGTCTTTTGTCCTCAGGACATATTGCGATCCATGGTAATAGGTGTCGGGTTCATGCTGTGACCAAATGATCGGGGCGTTCCAGTTGAACCTGTACTTCATGTCACTCGCATCCCTGCCAAGGTAAAAGATCGGAGCGATCATGATATTGGTACTTCCTAGGGATTTGTGGTCGAGAACTTCGATGGTCCCGAGGTAGCTGCCTCCCAAAACGTACCTAGGATCATCAGGATTGAATGCCAAAAAGGCACTTTCACCCCCTGCGGAGTAATTCCAATGCTCCTGAGAAATGCCGCCCCGCCCCAAAGCCATGCTGTTGATGACCAAAGACGTATTGTCCTGCTGTCCGCCGTAGATGCGGTAGGGGATTTGGTTGTCGGTATTGATCCTGTACATTTGGGCAGTTGGCATGTTGGCTTGCGTGGACCAGGTTTTGGCCCCATTGAATGAAATAGCCGCACCACCATCGTCTGCCATGACCATGTTTTTGGAGTTTTTGGGATTGATCCAAAGGTCATGGTAATCACCATGCGCCCCGGGAAGTACTTCCCAGTTTTTGCCACCATCGATGGAGCGGAGTGAGGGCGCACTGAGGACATACACCGTATGCTCATCCTGAGGATCAGCAAAAACTTCTATATAATACCAAGCTCTTTGAACCAGTCTGTTATCTCCGCTGACCATAGACCAATCAATGCCTCCGTTTTCAGATACAAAAAGGCCGCCTTGGTCTTTGTCTGAATCACTTTCTATCAAGGCATACACCTTATTTGAATTGGCACGGGAAACAGCAATCGCCATTTTCCCTTTTTCTTTGGGAAGTCCGTTAGTGAGGGGCTTCCAGGTTTTGCCGGAGTCGGTAGACTTGTAAAGGCCGCTACCGGGACCCCCGCTGATGACTTTCCAGGGAAGACGTTGATGCTCCCACATGGCAGCATAAAGTACTTCGGGATAATTCATGTCCATGGACAGTTCCACGGCACCCGATTTATTATCAACAAAAAGTACCTTCTCCCAAGTCTCTCCGCCATTGGTGGACTTGTAGATGCCCCGGTCTTCGTTGGGTGCATGGAGTGCACCTTGTGCAGCTACATAGACTATATCGGGATTGGTAGGATGGATGACGATCCTCGAAATGTGTTGGGTTTTTTCCAAACCTATTTTCTTCCAGGTTTTGCCAGCATCGGTAGATTTGTAGACACCATCGCCATAGGAGGTCATCACACCGCGGGGTGCATGCTCGCCCATGCCGACATAGACGATGTTGGGGTTGGATTCGGAGACGGATACCGCACCGACCGAACCGGTAGTAAAAAATCCATCAGAAATGTTATTCCAATGCTGTCCTGCATCCTCTGTTTTCCAGACACCGCCGCCCGTGGTTCCCATATAGTAGGTAAGCGGATCGCTGACCACACCGGAAGAAGTCACTGACCTCCCTCCACGGAAGGGGCCTATGTTTCTATATTTGAGGGTGTTGTTGATTTCTTTGAAATCCTGTGCCGAGAGTTGGAAGGCGCCAAGAAAGAGGATGGCAAGAATGAGTTTTTTCATCAGAAGATAGGTGGGTATTGAAGGCAATCAAGATATATAAAAATGTCGGTTTTAGGATATGCTATTTGATGGATGACTTTTGGAGTAAAAAAAATACCTTCGCTTTCAGTCGTACTTCCAACCTCCAACTTCGTACTTCAAAAGATATCTCCCTCTGGTCGATATGACAAGGTGAAGTCTCTTCCACCTATCACGTCTTACTTGTCACCAAACTTTTTCCTAAAAGCATCCTGACTTCCCAACCTCCCAACCTCCCGACTTCCCAACCTCTAACCTCTTACCTTTCACCTCTCCCCACCTCATCCTTCCTCCTTCGAATCTCATCCTTTAAACCTCCTCTTTCAAAAAGATATCTCCCTCTGGTCGATATGACAAGGTGAAGTCTCTTCCACCTATCACCTCTTACTTGTCACCAAATTCTTTCCTAAAAACATCCTGACTTCCCAACCTCCCAACCTCCCAACCTCCCGACTTCCCAACCTCTAACCTCTTACCTTTCACCTCTCCCCACCTCATCCTTCCTCCTTCGAATCTCATCCTTTAAACCTCCTCTTTCAAAAAGATATCTCCCTCTGGTCGATATGACAAGGTGAAGTCTTTTCCACCTATCACCACTTACCTCTCCCCACCTCATCCTTCCTCCTTCGAATCTCATCCTTCAAACCTCATCCCCCAAAAGCCTCAACTTCACCGTCTTCCTCGATGTGTTTGATTCCTTTGACTTTCAATTCCTGAAGGCTGGATTCATCTCCGTCAGTTTCGCCGCAGATTACCCCGGTAAAAGAGAGGATATTGGTGATTTTGCAACCTTTTCCTTCAAGGGCTTGGGCGATATTCTGGATATTACCGATTTCATTTTCCTCTATAGAGGCAATGAATTTTGTGGGATGCTTTGCCATTTTTTTTGGTATCTAAATAATATTACTGTGGACTCTGTACGAGTCCTGCACCTACGTCACTTGCCGGCAAGCCGATTGGCCGGGCCGTATTGACCAACTTTTCCCAAATCTGGGAAGGAGTGGCATTTGGATTTTGTTCCCACAACTGGGCTGCCACACCTGACACAAAGGGTGTTGCCATGCTCGTGCCGTTGATCGAAATATAGTTTTGGGGAGATTTATAAGCGCTCATGACTGCTACCCCCGGACCGGCAATATTGACTTCGCCACCCTCGCCGTTGATGGTACCGCAGGAAAAATCCGCAACCTTCAGAAACCTGTCCACCGCAGCTACCGCCATGATGGAAGGGCAGTTGGCAGGATGGCCGACAGGCTTGATAACGTTAGAAGAACGGTTACTTTCATTCCCTGCAGCCGCGATGATCAAAGTGCCTTTTTCCCTTCCCTGCTTGGCGATGTCCTCATAAATCCTGGAATAGCTTTGGCCGGGTCTTGTCGCCGCCCCGAGAGACATGGAGATTACTTTGCAGCCATTGCTCATCGCCCAATCCATGCCTGCGATGATGCCGCTGTCCGAGCCTGAACCGGCGTTGGAAAGCACTTTTCCGATAAAAATGTTGGCATTTGATGACAGGCCATACCTGGTTTGGTTAGAACCCCGCAATCCTCCTCCTGCTACTCCGGTGCAGTGCGTGCCGTGTCCGTTGAGGTCATTGACATCTTCTCCCGGGATAAAGGATTTGCTTTGGATCACCCTTGTCTGAAAATCCGGATGTCCAAGCAAAAAACCTGTGTCCAAAATGGCAATAGGGATATTTTTACCGGTGTATTTGCTGGTCAATGCACGGACTGCCTGAACACCCCAATAGGCCATAGCATTGTCTGAATAGGAATTAGGTAGGGCTGGGTCCGGTTTGGGATTGCTTGGTGGGGAGGTGACTGGGGGTTTTGGACCGATACCCAAAAGTCTCATAAGCCATTGCCAAAAACCTCCGCCCCCCGAAGCACGCACCTCAGCCAAGGCATAGACAAATCTCTCCGGTTCATCATAAAGGAAAATGCTGCTGGTACGGGCCGAACTTGTAAGCACATTGATTTCAGATTCATGGTTTTCATTGATCACGGCAACGCCAAAATTTTCAAATACGATGCCGTCAGCCTGGTCAAAGGCTTTCATGTAATCTTCCTCATGGGATTTAAACTCGCTCGAGGGGGCAAGCCTCAGGGATGCTCCTCCTGCTTCTCCTTCTATATCTTTGAATTTGGCTTTTGGATCAAGCATGACTAGGCGTCTGCCGGTGAATTCTGGTTTTGAGTCGAGTTTTTCTGGTTGATCTGACATGGCTATTGGATTGAAAAGTGGACAGAATTAAAAACAAACCTAATTTACAAAAAAATATTATATTATTGATAATCAGAGGTATAATTGAATTATAAGGTGCTGGATTTGATTTTCGGCAAAGGAACCAAATATATCACAATGGGTGGCAAAGGGTGAATCGGTAAGAATAATTTACCACGGAGCTCACGGAGGGCACGGAGAAAAAATTACAATAATATAACACGCAGGAGACGCAAGGACGCAAAAAAAGAAGAAGAGAAGATGTCCCGCGAATGCGCAAAAACGCAAAGAAAAAGCCTCTAAGAAATTCACCTTGCGTTCTTAGCGAAACCATTGCGCACATTGCGGTTAAACATGTCCCGCGAAGGCGCTAAGGCGCAAAGAAAAAAACGAAAAAGCCTAAAGGTCTTAAGATGGCCACCTTGTGTTCCTACCGAAACCGTTGCGATCATTGCGGTAAAATTTTTTCAGAATCATCTCAAATCATCTGTGAAAATCTATGTTCATCTGTGGCTAAATCTGTTTTTTTCTACCACAAAGGACACGGGCACAGAGATCACAGCGTTTTTGTTTTTTCTTGGTTCAAGCCCTGAAAGGGCGAGATACCAAAGGGATGGGTGCAGCCCATCCTTAAATTCAGGTTAGATCCACATGAGCCCTGAAGGGGCGGAATAATCTCTCAGTCTTAGTCAAGTTTCGCCCTTTCAGGGCTAATTAGACCTTACCTACGCAAAGAAAAATCGGTGAAAATATTTACCACAGGGGTCATAAAGGGCTCAGAGAAAAACTACTTCCTTCCTAAATTATACTGCCTCGTTCCTTCTGCATGCAACATTTTTCATTCTAAATCCATCATCCTTCATCCCTTTTCCTTCATCCTTCAATCTAAATTCATCATTTGTTTTCTTTGCGGCTCCGCGTGAGATAATTTATTCTTTTATCGCAAAGGACCTGGATAATCAAATTACCCCACCAGCCTCTGATACATTTCTTCCAGTTTGCTGACTGCGATAACCTGGATTTTATACTTGTCTACATCCAATCCCTTGATGGCATATTTGGAAACCATGATTCTTTTGAATCCCAACTTTTCTGCCTCCGCAATCCTGTTTTCAATCCTGTTCACCGCCCTGATTTCTCCTCCCAATCCTACTTCTCCTGCAAAACAGATGTCCTCCGGAACGGGACTGTCTTCATAAGAAGATACCAAAGAGGCACAGACCGCAAGGTCCAATGCCGGGTCGTCCACACGCATCCCACCGGCAACATTGAGGAAAACATCCTGCTGACCCAAGCGCATTCCCCCTCTTTTTTCTAGGACTGCCAAAAGCATATTCAACCGCTTTGCATCAAAACCTGTACTGCTCCGCTGTGGCGTACCATAGGTGGCAGGGCTGACCAAAGATTGGATTTCTATCAAAAGGGGGCGGTTCCCTTCGAGCATGGCACCGATGGCGACACCGTTGAGGACTTCCTCCCTTTGCGTCAGCAAAATCTCTGAGGGATTGGCCACCTGTCGCAAGCCTTCGGCACGCATTTCATAGATGCCGAGCTCATTGGTAGAACCAAACCTGTTTTTGGAAGTCCGGAGAATCCGGTAGGAGAGGTGTCTGTCTCCTTCAAATTGGAGAACCGTATCCACCATATGTTCGAGGACCTTGGGGCCTGCGATGGAACCGTCTTTGGTGATGTGGCCGATCAGAAAGACTGGCACGCCTGTCTCCTTGGCAAATTTCATCAACTCAGCTGTGCATTCCCGGACTTGGGAAACTGAACCTGCAGCCGATTCCACATATTGGCTATGCAATGTCTGGATCGAATCGATGATCAATAAATCAGGCTGAAGGATTTCTATCTGTTGAAAAATCTGTTGGGTATTCGTCTCGGACAGCACGTAGCAATTGTCGGATTTGAAAGCCATTCGCTCTGCACGCATCTTGATCTGGGCCTCGCTTTCCTCTCCCGAGACGTAAAGTACTTTTACTTTTGGCAATGAAAGTGCAATCTGCAACATCAGCGTGGACTTCCCGATACCCGGTTCACCCCCGATCAACACCAACGAACCCGGCACGATTCCTCCGCCCAAGACCCTGTCCAATTCGGCATCATGGGTCACCGTCCTCGGCATCTCTTCAAAGTTGATTTCAGACAGGCGCTTGGGTGTGGAGGCCCTTTTTTCTCTTGTTCCTATAGCCTTCCAATTTCCCTTGCCTGCTTCTTCCTTTTGGATGACTTCCTCTACATAGGTATTCCATTCCCCACAAGCGGGACATTTCCCGATCCATTTGGGGCTTTGTGCGCCACAGTTTTGACAGAAGAAGGTGGTTTTTGTTTTAGCCATTTTTTAGAAGACGTGAGATATAAGACTCAAGACTTGAGACTCGAGACGTGAGACAAGAGACAGATTTCTTGTGAATTAATTATTAGTTTGTAAGAATTTAAAATGTTTGGTTTTGGTTTTTTTGTGAATTAAAGACATTGATCATCGATAAAGTTTTATTGGAAAAAGGATTTCAAACTTTTCGTAGAAACTATCTCAAATCTCACGTCTCACATCTTATGTCTTATTAATGTGCTTGCAGCCAATCTTTCCCCACGCCGGTTTCGACTTCGAGGGGGACATCGATTTTGACAGCGTTGCACATCAGTTTGGGGATTTCTCTTTGGAGCAATTCCACCTCGTCCTTGTGTGCGTCAAAGACCAATTCGTCATGAACCTGAAGGATCATCTTGGATTTGAGTTTTTCCTTTTTCATCCATCGGTACACATTGATCATGGCGACTTTGATCAGGTCGGCGGCTGAACCCTGCAGCGGGGCATTGATGGCATTCCGCTCTGCAAAGTTACGCATGGTCATGTTCCGTGAATTGATATCACGCAGGTAGCGGCGGCGGCCAAGAATAGTTTCTACGTACTCGTTTTTTCTGGCTTTTTCGATGGCACCGTCCATGTATTCCTTTACTGCCGGAAATTCTGCAAAATAGGCATCAATGATTTCCTTGGCTTCTGACCTTGGGATTGCCAAGCGCTGGGAGAGGCCAAACACCGATATTCCATAAATGATCCCGAAGTTGGCCGTCTTGGCCTTTCTTCTCATGTCTGAAGTCACCTCTTCCAAGGGCAACTTAAAAATCTTGGCCGCTGTCGTGGCGTGGATATCCCTGCCCTGTTTGAAGGCTTCGATCATTGAAGCATCTTGAGAAAAAGCCGCCATGATGCGCAGTTCGATCTGCGAGTAATCGGCGGAAAGGATTACATGGTTTTCATCTCTCGGCACAAAAGCCTTCCTGATTTCCCGGCCCCTTGCAGTCCGGATAGGGATATTTTGCAGGTTGGGATTGATGGAGGAAAGTCTGCCTGTGGCGGCCACAAACTGGTTGTAAGTCGTATGGACCCTTCCTGTTTTTGGATTGATCATGGTAGGCAAAGCATCCACATAGGTGGACTTCAGCTTCACCATCTGACGGTACTCGAGGATGGCTTCAGCGATTTCATGTTCGTTGGCAAGCTTGCTCAGAATCTCCTCTCCCGTGGCATATTGCCCGGTTTTGGTTTTTTTGGCTTTGGGATCAAGCTTAAGTTTTTCAAAAAGCACCTCCCCCAACTGTTTTGGAGAAGCAAGGTTGAACCGAACCCCGGCCAATTCATAGACCCTTTTTTCGATGACTTTACTCTCTTCATCCAAAAGAACCGAGAGTTCAGCCAAACTTGCAGTATCTATTTTTACTCCCTCAAATTCCATGTCAGTCAGGACTTCAATTAAGGGGTTTTCAACTTCATGGAGCAGCTTTTCAAGGCCATTCTCTTTGATGATAGGGTCAAATTTTTGCTTCAGCTTTAGCGTAATGTCAGCATCTTCTGCTGCATAAGCGACCACTTCGTCCACTTCCACATCCCTCATGTTTCCCTGGTTTTTCCCTTTTTTGCCAATAAGGGATTCGATGGATACCGGCTTGTAGCTCAGGTATTGCTGCGCCAGCCAATCCATGGAATGCTTTCCTTCAGGTTCGATCAGGTAATGGGCAAGCATCGTATCGTAGAGTTTGCCTTTGACTTCCATGCCGTAGTTTTTCAACACAAGCATGTCGTATTTGATGTTCTGACCTATTTTGGTAATGTTTTCATTTTCAAAAATGCCTCTGAAAAGCTCTAGTTGTTTCCTTGCTTTTTCCTGATCAGAGGGGAAAGGAATATAAAATGCCTCACCGGGAACATAGGCAAAGGAAAGTCCAACCAATTCGGCCTCATTGGGGTTGAGTGAAGTGGTTTCGCTGTCAAAACAAAATTCATCCTGAATCTCCAGATAAGAAAGCAATTCCTTGATGGCTGTTTCTCCTTCCACTTTATGGTAGTCATTTGCCGTAGTGAGGATGCTGTCATAGACTTGGGGGGCTTCCGCTGTAGGAATTTCTTCTTCCGTCAATTCCTCTTCTTCTATGGCTGGGGAAACAGTTTTTCCTGAATCCATAGGTCCGAATAATCCCAACTGCTCACTGGCTTTGGACGGAGCTTTTTTCATCTTTTCCCCAAAAACCCTCTGGGTCAATGTCCTGAATTCAAGTTCAGAAAAGATGGCTTTTAACTTTTCTTCATTTGGTCCATCATAGTGAAGGGCGACTTCGTCGAAAGCCACAGGAACATCGATTTTGATGGTGGCGAGTTCCTTGGAAAGCAATCCCTGTTGGGCAAAGTTCTCCACATTTTCCTTTTGCTTCCCTTTGAGTTTGTCCGTATTCTGAAGCAATCCCTCAACGGATCCAAATTCCTTTAAAAATTTTACCGCAGTCTTCTCCCCTATTCCGGGGATTCCCGGGATATTGTCTACGGCATCACCCATTAGCCCCAAAATATCCCTGACCTGATCCACATGCTCGATATCCCATTTGGCACAGACTTCTTTCGGCCCCATGATATCCACACCGTTGCCCATAAAGGCCGGTTTGTAAAGGAAAATATGGTCATCCACAATCTGCCCATAATCTTTGTCAGGGGTCATCATGTAAACGACAAAACTTGTTCTCTCTGCTTTTTTGGCAATGGTACCGATAATGTCGTCGGCTTCAAAACCATCCATTTCCAAAATGGGGATATTGAATCCTTCCACTATTTTTTTGACCCATGGAATACCCACTTCAATATCCTCAGGTTGCTCGAGCCGGTTGGCCTTGTAAGCCTCAAACTGTACATGCCTGAATGTAGGGGCTTTGGTGTCAAAGGCTACTGCGATGTGGGAAGGTTTCTCCTTTTCCAAAACTTCAAGGAGGGTATTGGTAAAGCCAAGCATAATGCCCGTATTGAGGCCTTTGGAATTGATTCGGGGATTTTTGCTGAATGCAAAATGGGCTCTGTAAATCAAGGCCATTGCATCTAGCAAGAAAAGTTTTTTATCTCCTTTTGGGGACATGAGGCAATTGGGTTGAGGTATGAAGAAGTTGCTCCCGAAAGTGGGATTTTCAAAGAATGGCTAAATTACAAATAATAATTTTACGGCCCGTGCAGATAACAAATCCATTTAGAAATTTCAAAGTTTCAAAATTTTTGATTTGGGTTTGATTATTGAAAAACCGAAAAAACAGGTTATCTTCATTAGTATATTAATCATCTCTTTTAAACTAATATCACTATGAAAAAAATAATTTATGCACTCTCTTTCTGCGCCTTATTTTTGACGATTTCGCCGGCTGCAGATGCCAAAGGCAATAAAGAGGGAAAAGAAGAATTGACTGCCGAACAAAAAGTTCGTCTTGCCGAAATCGAATCAAGAGTATCGGAAATCAAGGGTATGGACCTGGCTGATTTGAGTAATGAGGAAAGAAAAGAAGTCAAAAATGAATTGAAGGAAATGAAGGCCGAGGCCAGACAATTGGGTGGCGGTGTTTATCTATCGATCGGCGCAATCATCATCATTATCCTATTGTTGATTCTTTTGACTTAAGATTTTCCAGACACAAAAAATCCCGCAGAAATTACTTTCTGCGGGATTTTTTTTGGACTATCAGTATCAGTTGATTTTTCCGTTCATGGCATCCACCAATTCTCTCTTGAGCTTGCGTTCCCTTTCGAGGGTATTTTTACGGTGTTGGTCAAACTCTTCGATTGTATCAGAAAGGTCTTTTTGGGCCTTGGAAATGAGCTTATGACTTTGGCTAAATTTGAACAAGAAAAATAAGAATGCGGCCACCAAAACAGAAACGATGGTCCACATAAGGTTGTTATAGGCTGATTTGGAGATCGGCATACCAAAGAATTCGAAGTTATCCCGTGCAGCTTCTGCTGTGGCGAGAAGTGCTTTTGTATCGGCGATTTCTTTATCAAATCCGGCTATCTTGGCTTGCTGTTCGGCTAGGCTTTGGTTGACGGTTTGAAGTTGGTTTTTGAAGAGGTTCAAAGAATCCAAAACATTGGCTTTGAATTTTTCAAGGCTTGTTTTTTTGATGACTTTGTAGTCCTGGTAATTGTTGGATGATTTGATAAGAAAGTCAAATTGACTGCTTATCGTGCCTTTGTTGAGTGATCCCAAGGAATCTGCTTCCTGTCCAAATGCAGGAAATGACAAAAAAATAATGAGGATAAGATAGATTTGGTGTTTTTTCATTGAATTGGCCGTTATAACTTTCTTTATTCGATTTTTAACTTTTCCCAGTACAAAGATAAGCAATAAATATGCCTGTATATTTATAAAAATCCAAAAAACGGAGAATCGAAACTGATTTTTTGAAACTTGATGATTCTTATATTTCACCATTTCTAAGGAAAATGGAGTAAAAAATTCGTTTCTGAGGTTGCGAATGCAGGGGAATTAACCGGCAAATATTCTTTGAATGAAAACAATTTCCTTTTATTAACAGATTTGTAATTCAAAGAAATAATAAAATCAGCTGCCAAAATTTGTAGGTTTTATATTCTTTTTCGAAGAAAACATGTTCATATCTTTTTGATTATCAACAGTCTTTGTATATTCAATTTCATTTTTAAGCATAATTTTTATGGGGCTGAAGAACTTCAAGATATGGGGAGTCTTTTTGGTGGCAATTGTTGTCATCGCGTTCATGCTTTTTCAGCAATCCAGAAGAAACAGGCTAGAACTTGAAAACCAATCTATCCGAAACATGGCATTGGTTAAGGGGAATTTTGAGGTAGCCTATCAATCTCTCACAAACCAAATCCTTCTCAACGAAAGAAAAGGAATACTTGAGCAGAATCTGAAAGATATGGAGGCAGGGAGAAATGTAAAAAAAAAGTATACCAAGTTCTCTGATTTTGACTTTGTCAAGATTGAATCAACAAAATTAAATCTCAAAAATATCAAAGAGCCTTATTTTGAAGTAAGAGTAGCCGACTCTCTAATGCCCATTTCGCTTGAAAAACTTTTTGGCAAAATCAACCAGCAGGATTTTTTTGAAACCATATTTCTTACAGATACCGCTGGATCGATCCTTTATCCTTATTCTGAAATTGGAAAGAAATTCAGGTTTATTAAAACCCAGGAAAGTGAGATTAATGAATTGCCTATCAGTAAAGACCAGGCTGTCTACAACGATGAAAACTATCTGGTTTATTCTACTCCGGTCGTCATTGGCAACCTTGAATTTTTCCTTACAGCCGTAATCAAAAGCTCTTATTTTGAATCCATAGGGCGTCGGGTCGATTTTACCAATCTTACAATTTTGGTTTTTTTACTGGGATTGATGTTTTTTTCAACTCCCATTATTTCGTTTTTTGGTTTGACCAAGGGGGATAAACTGACAAGGTTTGGGGTTTTTTCGATTGGCCTTTCACTTGTTGGGATTATGGTGATGATCGGTTTTGGTTTTTCATTTTTTAAGAACCATCATCCTATCAGTGATTCAAATCATGAAAATGCGCTTGATTGGATTCGGGCTGACCTTAGCCAAAACATCAATAAAAAGGTAGAAATTCTTAAAAAATGGGATGTTGAATGGAATAATGGCAAGTATAATGAATTGATAAGCATTGACTCAATAGGGGCTGTAAAAGAAATAATCATCAATGGGAAGGAGGACAATAGTTTACCACAGCATTTTAGGTCTTTGAGCCATCGGGAATATTATCATTATTTTTTAGCTGAGCCAAAAGAAAACTCAACTTTTAATACTAAAAAAATTGATACACTTTATATAGGATCTCATTATTCAACCGCAAGTGCAATATTGGAATCAGTAATCAGTAGTTATCAACTGAACAACGATTGGGTAAGAGCGATTACATTTAATTGGAATGGGGCTAAAATCAATTACGGTGATACGAGAAAATTCTTTTTGGTCAAAGAAAATGGATTGGTCCTCCACAAAAGCCAAAGAATTAAGGTAGTCGCAGATAGCCTATCGCAATTGTTGTCCACTGAAAAATGGCATGAAGTAAAAGGGATCATTTCCAAAAACCGAAGTGCCCCCTTGGATTTTAAGTGGGAAATTCCTTTGTACCTGGACGGGCATGCTTTTTTGGCAACACTTTGTAGGGTCCAATCAAATCATGAATTTGATCAGACTCTTTGGTTATTGTATTTGAAAGATGAGCATCTGGAACATGTTTATTCTTCATTGATTACGTTTGAGACTACTGTATTTATTTTTTTCTATCTCTTTTTGCTTGGAATTATTTCAATCAGTAACAAAGTGAATAAATCAAAGTCAGCCAACCAACAATTAGAAAAATTTGCCTACAACTACATTTTTCCAAAACAATCCAAGCTAGAGAATTTCAAAATCCTGATTTCGTTGTCTGTGGCTTGCCTTTTCGTCATTCTTTATTATTACCATTTGACCTATGTGAGTTTTTTTGGGATGTTTTTGGTCTTGATCATCAATACATTTCATTACAGGATTCTCATGTTCATCTTGTTAGGACCTTTATGGATAAATTCTCCAAAAGCTTCCGAAAAAAATCAAAATGATGTTGGCTCTGTTTTTTTTAGAAATAAGCAGCTATTTGTATTTTTCTTGAGTATTGGCTTCATCCTTTTATTGGCATTTTTGAAGCTGTATTCTTTTGTCAGTTTATGGCATTTTGCCCTTCTCTTGGTTTGGGTAGTTACTTCTTCAATTATTTCATTCATCAAAAGACAAGAATTAGAACTTAGGCAAATTGAAAAAGCTAGACTCGGTCAATCAGATGGTGCCTCCTATAAAATTTGGTCTTCCAAGTTTCAAAAAAAGCTGACTATTGATTTCCATTTCTTATTTACTAACTTCTTTATCATGTGGATTTTCATGGTTGGCTTTGTTCCCGGATATGTACTTTATTCAAAAGTCCAGTGGTATGAATCCAATTTTTGGGAAGCTAAATTAGATAAAGAGCAGTTTTCGGAACCTGATGAATTCTGGCAAACCTATGATGAAATGCGAAGGCAGATTTTTGGCAGTCTCACCAGCCAAACTGACCCATTGGTAACTGAATTTATTTATCAAGACAGGTCCCATATTTCCCCAAAACTCAGCAACAAGGTTTATGACTTCAAATTTTGGGAAGATTACAATGAAAGAATACCAAATAATCCATGGTGGATCGGAAGTGTAACCTTGCTGTTTTTGATGATTGTAGGTGGATTGGTTTGGCTCGTTGTATCCTTAATATATAAGATCTATTTACTTGAATTTACTTTTTTCCAAGATGAGGATCCTAAAGTTGATCCCAAATTAAAAGAATCTAAACAAAGCTTATTTCTCGTGGGTATAGATTCAGACTTGATTGATAAATGGATGGAGAATAATTTTCCTGATTCTTTTGGGTCAATACTGAAGACCGACTGTTCATCCAATCCGGATTTGACTTGGGGGAAAAGACATTCTCCAAATCTCACAGATAAAAAATATTGGTTGATCAAAAATATCCATTTTTTGCCTGATCAGGGTTTGCTAGTTCAAAAATTGTCTTCAATTATCAATTTCGCTAATGAAAACGAAGTCAGATTGATCCTTTCTTCCGGAGTTTCTTGGAAAGAATTATACATGGCATTCAAGCAATCCCATGATCAAATCAATTATTCTCAATTGTTTTCTTCATTTCATTTCCAATATATCCCCATCAAATTACCGGATGACCTTGTAGCATACTCATTTGGTGAAGAGGAAACAAGTATCCTCATCCGCTCAAGAAAGGCATTTTTCTATAACATTTGGACCGAGTTGAGCTTTGACGAAAAAAAGGTCTGCTATTATTTCAGTCAAGAGGGATTTTTCAATTACTCCAATAAATCCACAATTTTAGAATTAATGCAAAAAGGTGTTTTAGTCAGGAGGAAAGATGAACTTCCCAAGTTCTTTGATAGAAATTTTAAACATTTCATTCTAAGCAATGTCACTGACGAAGAAAAATCAGCGTTTAAAACAGATGAGAAAAAGCATGGTAATGTCAGCTCTATTCAGGTGGCTGTATTTAGTTTTATTTTGTTGTCAGTGGCAATGATCAGCTATTTTGACAAAAACTTCTTGGATCAAGCTACCACTTTTGTAACAGGAATAGTAGGTGCTTTGGGCAGTATCTATTCCTTGTTCAGCAAAGGTTTATCAGGACTTAGAGGAAAGAGTGAATCTTGAAAGAATTTTATATGTTGGATTTGTCAATAATTTATATTCTTCATCTTGGGTAATTTTGAATTCCTTACTTATTTCATAAAAGTTAATCAATTCGAAACTTTCTATGTCAGATACCCTTTTGAGGATTTTAGATTATTTCTTTTTGGTATTCCATACCTTATTGATTTGCTTCAACCTTTTTGCATGGATTTGGAAGCCTCTTCGCAAATGGCATTTGGCGACCATTACTATGACATTGGCGTCTTGGGTGATTTTGGGTTTTTGGTATGGCTGGGGATACTGTCCTTTGACAGATTGGCATTGGCAAGTCCTTAGGAATTTGGGGGAAAATGAGCTGCCTAACTCCTACATCGGTTATATTTTTGAAAGGTTGGTGGGACTTCAATTCCGAGCAGGAACTGTGGATCTCTTCACTTTGGTTTTTGCTTTATTGGCTTTTTTTATTTCTATCAAAGTAAATTTCTTTGCGGAGCGGAATTGAATTTTCCTTTTCTGATCCTCGTTTTTAGATTCGGATTGGGTCATTTCTTTCAAATGAAATAATTGTAAAAAGATAAATTGGAAAAATATTCTTCATACTGCTTTCATTACTTCCTTTCCGGGCAATGGCCCAATAGGAGGATTTAGACATCAAAATAGAGGAAGCCATGAACCTCTCCGAATCCGGAGAACATCTCGATGCTTATGCCATTCTGTCTGATATCATCCAAAGGAAAACCCATTTTGCTGAAGCGTATTATTTCAGGGGAATTGTCAGTGATAGGGCAGGGGACAAAAGAGGAGCTTTGACGGATTATAACATCCTGCTAGAATTGAATCAGGGGTTAGCATCTAATTAAAAGCCAAAAAGTCAGAAGGGAAACCTTATGACTTTTTTGCTTTTAATTCCATTTTATGGTTGGATTTTCTTTGACGGATCCACCAAGCTAAATTCAGTTAAACCTATTTTTTAATGAATTTAAAAACTCTTTGGTATCCATCAGAATTTACAAAGAGAACATAACTTGCCTGTTTCAGCCCAATTCTTGAAATGTCTATTGTAAATTTCCCTTCATTGGTTTGAATTTCTTGGTCAAATAGCTTTAAACCCTTCATATCGAAGATATTTACCTGAATCAAATCATATTTGAAATCCGATAATTCTATATGTATGACATCGTCGACAGGATTGGGGTAAAGTTTGGTTCCCAGTGGAGAGTCACTTGTTGGTTCAACCGCATTGTCCAAAATAGCCGAAATTTCTACCTCGACCGTGTCTTGCGACACATCGCCTTCGTCCAACATCCTAAAGGCAATGGTTTGATTTGGTAATTTGGACACCTCAGTTGCGGTTAAAGCCCTGTTGTACAATCGGATTTCATCCAATGCACCGCTCCATGGATTAGCACCTTTTCTTGCTCCGATTTGTAGTTCGGAGGTATTTGTTTTGATGGTGGTGGCAGAATAGGTCTTTGAAATATCCTGAACTCCGTTAAAATATATGGTGGACTTGGTACCGTCAAATGTAGCGGTTACATGAAGCCAGGTTTTTCCATCACCCGGGTAACTTTTATTGGAGATCAGACTATAAGTCGAACCATTGCTTTCTCTATTGAACCTGAATTCAACTTTTCCTGATTTTAAGGTCAACAATTCATAACCGTCAGTTCCTCCCTTGGCAATAATCTGCCTTCCCAATTTGTCAGCTGGCCTAATCCAAGCACTGATTGTAACTTGTTTTGAAATATTGATGGTTGAGTTATGTAGAACTCCACCATATTGGACTATGGATTTGTTAAGTAATAGTGCTAAGCTGCTTTTCCCTGTAATCCAAGTCCAGTTTGAAGTAGAGGATTTCTGTGCATTATTTCCATTTCCGGAGTGGTCAATTAGTGTGCTTCCACTGCCCTCATCCATTTTCCAATAGCCTACCAAGCTGTTTGTTGTAAAGGACCTTACTTGAGACCAATCTGAAGTGCCTTTTTGGTTAACTGCGGCAACTCTCCAATAATATATGACGTTGTTCAATAGCTTTGGAGTTTTGAAGGATGTCGCAGTAATTCCTGATACATTTGACACAAAAGAAGAAAAAGCAGAGCTAGTAGATACTTGTATTTTGTAGGAACTGGCATGTTGTGTAATCTCCCAAGTTAAAGTCGGAGAAATGCTGATTTCCTTCGCTGAGTTTGCCGGAGCTGTAAGTATTGGCGCAGCCGGGATAGGGACTCCCCCCGTCACCAAAGTATTAATCTCTACATCTGAAAGCACTCTATTATAGAGTTTTACTTCATCCAAATCTCCTACCCATCTGTTTATAGATGACCTTGCCCCGATTTGCAGTTCTGTTGTATTTGTTTTTATCGTTGTTGGAGCATAGGTTGCGGAATTATCGAGAACACCATTAATGAAGATTTGGGATTTTGTGCCATTAAATGTAGCGGCCACATGCATCCACGTAGTCCCATCGGTAGGGTAGTTTTGAATGGAATATAATCGGTATGCACTACCGGAACTTTCTCTGTTGAGCCTAAACTCTATTTTTCCCGTATCCCAAACACCAAGCTCATACCCATCAGGTCCACCTTTGCAAAGGATTCTTTTACTTGATAATCCCGAGGTCCTTATCCATGCCGTAATGGTTATGGCATTTGTCATGTTCAGACTAGAGTTACTTGGAACGGTGGCAAACCTGTTAGAATATCCATTTAAGTTGAGCGCCAGACCATCTTTTCCCTGAACCCAGACTACACCTGAACTTGTATTCATAATAGTTGCATTGTTTCCGTTCCCAGAACTGTCAACCAGTTTTGATCCGCTCCCTTCATTCATTTTCCAATGTCCAACCAAGCCGTTTTCTGTAACATTTCCGGAAACTGTCCAATAGAACGTTCTAGACTCTTGATTGGGAACAGGGCTATTGGAGTCTTTTACAGTGACGGTAACCAGATATGGACTATTTGCCTGTGCCGCGGATTCAATTGTTCCATAAATCCTTCCGTTTACATCCTCAATTGTTACACCTAGGGGAAGATTAACGGCACTATAGAATAATTGTCCTACGCCTCCTGTTGCGGTAAAAAATAAATTTCCGTCGAGGACATCACCTGCTTTATTTAATTGATTTTGAATTGTACTAGTAACGACAATGGGAGCAGATATCTTGGTATCAATGATTTCAATGGCATTTACCAGAGGATTTTCTGTTTTTTTGACAAATTCAATATTCAAAATTCCATCCGAAACCTTAACCTGCATTTTTTCCATCCCTCCTTTTTGATGTCCAAATTTTGCTGCCAAATCGACATTGGTAAGTACAGTAGTTCCTTCCGCTTTTACATCAAACACCCTTGTTCCTGGGGTACTGGTTCCGGTGAATGAATTTCCCATATACAGATTGACCTGGTAGTCACCGTTTGCTATCGGGATAGAATAGGTCATAACAGAGGCTCCGTTATTATATCTTTCGTTTTTGAATATGGATTCAAATGTAGTTTTGTCGATGTAATCAGGAATAGAGGAATGCTTGTTGGCATACAATAAATTCCCACTATAGTTTGCTCCATTTGTAATGGTATACCCATCTCCTGTGTATGAGCCGTTGAGTTCATTAGATTTCCAATTTGGAGCTCCGTTCAATCCCGCCACCGCAATCCCACCTGCATTAATTCTGAAAAGTATTTGTTGGGCGGCTATAACATCTACTTTAAAAGTTTGCTCAACAAACAAGGAATATAAATCCGTTGCTCTGATTGTAATCGATCCGAAATTTGGCTGTGCGGGAAATGTTAAAGTCAAGATTTTCCCTACTATGGATGCTCCTATATTGGAGTTTGTATTGCTTGAGACTGTAAAATTCAGATTTTCAATGCCATCACCATCATTGAAATATTCTCCAAGATCAATTTGAATGGATTGTGATCCCACTTGTTTGGAAATATCAGGTAATGTTTTGACAACATATGGTTGACCTCCTACTACTCTAAAGAAATCATAAGTAGCCAAATATTCCACCCCCTGCGCACCAGAAGTCCCAATGATTCCAATAGCTAAAGGCTTGGTAATTTGCTGGACAGATTCCAAGACTTTACCTGTCAGGTTTTTTATGCCTAGGCTGATGATGTTCCGATTCCCAATTTTTACCATCGGTTCTACAGTTCCTTGAACAGGCCTGACTTTAAGAATGAAATCTATACTCTCTGAGCCTATTGGTCTATTGGCTGTGGATATAGCAAATGTCAAAGGAGCAGGATCGGGGACATTATTGATCTCTAAACCTGCCAAAATCTGTGTTTTTGTAAACACAAGTTTAAAAAAGTTACTTTGGGTACCTTCACCCATCTGAATCCCGATTTCCCCATTATGGGTGACATCGTAGAACAATTGAGGCCCCGCCAGACTTAAAAGCCTTCCTGTAATCAAAAACTCGCCGGTTTCATTGCCCACATTTACCCCAAACTGAAATCCTTTATCCTGGTTATTTGCCGTTCCGTTTGCAGTTCCGCCGGTGATTGCCAGTTGAACTGCGCCTGCTGCACCGCCAAGTATGTCATTTGGCAGAGGACCACCACCGGGTATATCTATCCAGTTCAGCCAATTTGGTTTGCCTGCACTGTTATTCATTAGTCCTGTAAACCCTAATCCCGAATATCCAAAAGGACGGTTTAATTCATCTGTCTTATCAGAAAACAATTCATTATCAATGGGAAGGTTGGTTGGGTTTCCCAATTGAAATGGATCTAATGCGTCCGATAGTCCATCGCCATCATCATCCAAATCGTTCGAGTCAGAGACAAAATCTCCGTCAAAGTCATTAGGTTTTGAAGCAGCGGAACAATAATCTGTTCCATTGTCAAATTCATCCTGATTTGAAAAACCATCACTATCATAATCTGCAATGGGGTCAAAATCCGGATTGGACTGAAGAATGCAATTTGTTGAACTCAAGGGTGTTAAAATATGAATCCTATTATCAAAAGTGGTGACCCAGATTGTGCCGGGGAAAATTTCAGTATCTCCATTTGAGGTAATTCCTAATGCATTTCCGGAATTTAGATTCCATTTATTTGACTCTAACTGCTTCAATGTGCCATCAGCATTTAAAGAAATCAGGTGAATTGTACCATTACTCTTTCCTGCGATTAATGCTCCTTTGAGTACCCCGTTAAAATTGGATGCTTTATATTCTGCAATTCCGTTTGTGTTTATTGGGAAAATTGTGACCAGCTGTTTTTGTGGCCCATTAGGATTTACAAGATCTGGAGACCGAAAATCAGATTCGTTAGGATTCGCCATTGATTTGGGTACCGGAGGCCAGTTAACGGGAAGGGAATTTGCTGCATAGGCATCAAAACCGGTTTGTCCGGGAGCCACCGGTGTGAGAATTGAATTACGAAAAACTTCGTTTGGCGTGTACAATGGTGTTAGACTCGTCCAATTGGCATCATCACCCAATGATCTTGTAAAAAGCCCTGACCCTCCGGGATTAAATGGAAATGTAGTGCCTGGAATATAGGGATTCCCAGGATTTGCCCTTAATGGATTGGGATGGCCTCCATAAAAAGAACCAAATGTATAATTACTGATGTCAGAAGTAATCATCATTAAATGGTCTTTGTTGGATACATACTCTCCACTAGCCGAAGGGTTTGTTGAGTTGTTTCCAGGTTCTGTGCTTAGATATTTATTAGTAACTGTAACTGCATTTCCTTCATTTTCAGGTAAACCACCCCAGTTGGTGTTGGGGCCATTTTCTGTTACATATACTTTTCCGCTTTGCGTAACGACAAGATCATAGGTGTTCCGATATCCACCCGAAAAAATCTGTACCGGACCACCGGACACGATCATTCCCATATTTAGGCCATCATTTCCCCCAAATGGATCTCCGACATCAATTCCATTATACCCTGATTGGTTTGGATTGTAGATTCCATTGGCATTTGGTCTTGAAGGATCATCTAAAGTTGGGATATCATATTTAAATTTCCTGCCAGACAGGGGATCATTTTTGAGAGTTAACGCTTCAATCGCATTAAGGTCTATACTCAATACCGCTGCGGATAGCGCGTATTCTCCCAAGTAAGCAAAATTCAGACTAGGAGATCCGGCATTGGTGTGTCCACCGCTTGTGACCAAAAGATATGGTTTCCCATTAATGACCGTATACTCAAGACCATTTGGAGAATGGTTTTCCTCTGATCGAGGTAATCCTCTGACAAGATCCACTATATCCCAAGTGCTTCCCGTCCATGTCAGCCTTGAAATTATTCCCGAATTGGTATCTAGTGCCTTATCCCCTGATGGTCCGCCCCATTTTGGATCACTTGAAGAAATGTATATAATCGGATTGCTCGTTGTACCTACTACAGTAATACCTGTTGATTGGCGATTGCTTCTACCATCTTTTGCCCTAGCACCAATGTCATCATGGTTAGGAATGTTTTGGATGTCTAGAAGGGTTTCGGCAGCAGTGACCTTATATTCGTTGGCAATGGTTTTTTGTATCGTATAGATTTTAATCTGGCCATTCAATTGAGCGAGATATAGCCTTCCGTCGGGGCCAAATTTCAGTGAGGTTCCTTTGGCAGGTTGTGTAAAGCCATTCAGCTGTAAGGTATCTAAACCAAAACTGATTGCTTGGCAGAAAATTTCTTGGCTGAATGCCATGAAAATGATAAGCGCGACAAAACTTTTCATTCTGAATAAGGAGAATCTAGAGGTACTCATATTTGGCCTGGTTTTTAAAGAATTAAAATAAAAAATTAAAAAAACTGTAGAGTTAAGTTGAGGCGCTTAGTTAGGTTTAATGAAGAGTCTGAATTTTTATAATTATACTAATGAATATATAAATAAATGCTTTGAATACAAAAAAAATGATCCTGTATAGAATAAAAATTATTTCAAACCAAAAAATTCATGATAGATGTCAGGAAAAAGTACGGGATAAAAAATAAGTTTCCAAAGAAATCTAAATTTTCAAAAATCGTGGACTGTAAATGGTTTTAAATGGGTATTTATTTTCTCTTTTGTTTAATGGGAAAGGTATTTAAAAACATCACCCTGTAAACCCCTTCATCGCCTGCAGCAATTCCCGTTTGGTCATGATTCCTCCCTTTCTCCAAAGTATTTTCCCACGCTTGAAAAGGATGTAATGGGGGATGGACCTTACTCCAAACTGTAAACTTGCCTGGGGGTTATTTTCTACATTCAGTTTATACAGTTTGATTTTTCCCGCAAGTTCCTGGATCACTTCCTCCAAAACAGGATTCATTGTCTGGCAGGGGCCACACCAATCAGCATAAAAATCAACCAATACGGCTTCTTCCGATTGTTGGATTACCTCCTTAAACTTCTTTTTTGCCATGACTCAGGTTGTTTTGGTGCAAATTTAGAGGGTTAATGGATGAACTTTTGTTACCAAAATCACCAAGCCCACCAATGAGATATCAAAGCAAAAAGCCTGTCTCTTTGGAAACAGGCCTTTGATTTTTAAATTTTTGGCGATATTATTTTATTGCCGGAGCGGCGGGTGTCTTAGGCAATTCAATTCCTAATTTGGCCAAAACCAATTCGGTGAATTTGTCTTCGTCTCTGGTGTAAAGCAAGATCGGTGACTGACCTGCAGACTCAGAGAATACGTGAGAATAGTTGTTCTCTGCTGCTACTGCATTGATCGCATTGAAGACTTTTTGCTGAACGGGCGCAAGAAGTTCCTGAAGTTTGTTTTGGTAGGAAACCTGTGCGTCTTGCTCATACTTCTGAACATCTTGTTGCAGTTTTTGCAATTCCTGCTCTTTTGCTGATCTGGCATCCTCAGTCATAGTGGGGGCTGCCTGTTGGTAAGCCTGCACTTTTTTCTGAAAATCCTGGGCTTTTGTCTGGATATTGGTTTGAAGCTGGGCCTGATAGTCTTGGACATCAGCAGCTATTTGTTCCATCTCCGGCATAAGGTCCATCAGTAATTCAACATTGGTATAGCCGATCTTTAATTCCTGGGCCTGGGCTACGAATCCTACGCAAAAGAGTGCTATTGCGGAAAGGACGACTTTAATTTTCATCATTTTCGTTATTGATTTAATTTATTTGTTTTCTATTCCTAATTCTTCTAATACAAATTCTGAGTAATCGTGCCTGGGATCTGTGTAAATCATCAGAGGACCTGCCGCTTTGTCAAACAGAATAACCAAACTGTTTCTCTTGCAAACCCTGTCTATGGCATCATAGATTTTAGATTGCAGAGGCTGTAGCAATTCAGACTGTTTTTGGTAGTACTGTCCGTTGATCCCAAAAACCCTGTTGTTGAAAGCTACCGCTTCCTTTTCTTTTTCTTTGATCGATACCAAACGTTCTTGGTACATTTCTTCTGTTAGTAGGACTTCCTCTGCTTTCAGGTTTGCATACATGGTTTTAATTCCCTGTTCCAAATCCTGTGCCTCTTTTTTCCACTGATTGCTAATAGATGTTAATTCATCCTGGACAAGTTTGTAATCTGGATGTTTGTTCAGGATATATTCTGAATCGATATATCCGAATTTTTGGGCATTCGCAGACGAGACAAATAGGGTCAGTCCAAATAGCGTGCACAAAATTAATAATATAATCGGTCTTTTCACCATTATCTAAATTGTTGTCCGATGGTAAAGTGGAATTGGGCGCCGCTAGGCCTGGTAGTACCCGGAGCCGGGTCAAATCCATATCCCCAATCCAAACCAAGTAATCCAAATGCAGGCATGAAAATCCTTGCACCGACACCCGCAGATTTTTTCAGGTTAAATGGATTGTACTCCGCATAAGATCCCCAGTTGTTTCCTGCTTCGGCAAATCCCAAAAGGAAGATGGTGGCGGATGGATTTGGAGAAACCAAGAATCTAAGTTCCATGACGTGCTTGTTGTACACAATACCCCCATATCCCTCTGTGGAGTTGGGATCATTTCTTGTCAAAGCTCCCGGGGTGATGACTTGGTTTTCATATCCTCTCAAACCGATGATCTCTTGTCCTAAGGCAAAATTGTTCATGTTCATTCCATCTCCGCCCATCACAAATCTTTCCAAAGGAATGATGCCGATCCTGTCGCCATAAGAGCCTAAGAAGCCCATGTGTGTCCTTGCACTGATGACCCATTTTTTAGTTCCAAAAAGAGGTGTGAAAAAGGAAGCATCAAACATCCATTTGTGGTATTCCAGCCATTTGTATTTTTCTTCGTCTGGAGATTCTCTGTCAATGTTTGGGTTGAGGGATGCGTAAGGAGGCGTCAGAGAAGTGACCAAAGATACATTGGTACCCATTCTCGGATAAATCGGGTTGTCTATGTTATTTCTGGCCACAGTGGTGACAAGCGCGATGCTATTCAAAGTGCCGGTAGGGAAAGACAAACCAAAACGAGTACCAAACTCAAAGAAATCGTAATTTTGATAAGAAATAGCTGTACTCAACATAAAGTAATCATCCGGCCAAGTTACTCTCTTGGAGAGGCCAAGGGTGACTCCAGTAATTTTGAAGGAACCAAGTTCTTGACCATTCGGATTTTGAAAATCAACCTGTCTTTGAACAGACCTGTTTAAGCTGAAGCTCAAGGCATTTGGCTTTTTGCCTCCAAACCAAGGTTCAGTCAAAGAAATGCTGTAGTTTTGGAATGAACGCCCATTGGCCTGCACCCTAAGCGAAAGCCGCTGTCCATCACCGACAGGAAGTGGTCGCCATTTTTCAAAGTTGCCAATGTTTTTTAGGGAGAAGTTATTGAAAACAAGACCCACAGTACCTACAAAACCGAAAGCACCACCCCAACCTCCGGATAATTCTATCTGGTCATTTGGTCTTTCCTCCAGTTTGAAAGTGATGTCAACTGTCGCATTTTCGTAGTTAGGACGCATGTCCGGTTCAATCTTCTCTGGGTCAAAATATCCCAACTGGGACAATTCCCTGATAGTCCTTACGAGCAAACTCCTGTTGAATTTTTGTCCTGGGAGAATCCTGATTTCCCTCATCACCACGTGGTCTGAGGTTCTCTCGTTACCTTGTACGGTGACAGAGTTTACTGTCACCTGTGGCCCCTCAAAGATTCTCATTTCAATGTCTATTGAATCTTCTTTGATTTTGACCTCGACGGGTTCGATAGAGAAGAACAGGTATCCGTTATCCTGGTACAATGAACTGACATCATCGCCTTTTTGAGGGTCATAGTTCAGCCTTTTGTCCAGTTTTTCTTTGTCATATACATCACCTTTGGCTATTCCAAGGCGGTTTTGCAGCACGACATTGGGGTGAAGATAATTCCCTACAAAAGTGATATTGCGGTAGTAGTATTTTTTCCCTTCTTCCAAGGAGATGTCCACATTGACTGTATTATCTGAAAATCTATAGACAGAGTCAATCACAATTTCCGCATCCCGATATCCTTTGGAATTATAATAGGCGATGACTTTGTCTTTGTCTTCCTTAAATTCTTTGGAGACGAATTTGGAAGCATTCAAGAAGTTGAGTTTAAAATTCTTATTGATGTATTCTTTCACCTTATCGTCCTCAACAGGACTCATGTGGAAAATCGCATCTGCAGCGGATTTTGGGGTAGTATTGGAAATTCTTGAAGCAATATCCCTACCCAGATACATACGGGGATGCTCTTTGGTTTTCTTTAATTTGGATTTGACTTTTTTCTCTTCAATCCCTTCAGCACCATAGATATTCACTTCGTTGATTTTCACCTTGGTTTTGGTATCAACTTCAAACCTTAGCTTTACACTATTGGGTAGGGTGGTGTCTCTTTCCTGAATTACTTTTACATCGGTATTGAGATAACCCTTGTCTACGAAGTATTGGCGGATATTTCTTTGGGAAGTATTCAACACATCGTCCCTGACAACCCGGCCCCTGATTTTAATTTTTTCCTTAAGTTCGCTTTCCTGGGTTTTATTTACCCCTACAAAATCAACCCTACTGAATCTTGGCCTTTCTGACAGTTCCATCAGAAGATAAATGTCATCCCCTTCAATTTTGGTAACAAGAATTTTGACATCACCGATGATTCCCTGTCCCCAGATCCTCTTGAGCGCAGTGGAAATGGCATCTCCCGGTACTGAAATGACGTCATCCACCCTGAGTCCGGACAAAGAAATAATGGCCACCTCATCCAGGGTGGTCAACCCGACGGCTTTGATTTCAGCAATCCTGTATTTTTCTGGTTTGGAATAATTCAATTCTAATATATCCACAGGCCTTGCTGGGGTATAGCGGCTTTGACCCAGACGTATCTGGGCCTGGGCGCTGAGGACCCACATGAAAAGGCAAAGGATAATAAAACTCTTTTTCATCAAGTTAAGGTTTAATCTGAGCCCCTGTTTTACCAAATCTTCTTTCTCTTTTCTGATAATCGAGAATGGCTTCCACAAGGTGCTCTTTTCTAAAATCCGGCCACAACACCTCTGTAAAATACAGCTCTGTATAGGCCAATTGCCAAAGGAGAAAATTACTGATCCTAATTTCTCCGCTTGTCCTGATCAGAAGTTCCGGATCAGGAATGTTTTTGGTATTCAAATGTGCAGCAATTGCTTCCTGCGTGATGTCTTCAATCTGAAGTTGATGATCTACTACTTTTTTGACAATGGATTTGATCGCATGCTGGATTTCCCATCTTCCGCTATAGCTAAGTGCCAATACCACAGTCAGTCCTGTATTCGCAGCCGTCATTGTAATGGCTTCATGTAGCTTTTCCCTGGCTTTTTTTGGAAGACTTTCAATATCTCCTATGGAAAGAAGTCTGATGCTGTTTTTCATCATGTTGGGAACTTCTCCCGAGATGGTATCCACCAATAGTTCCATCAATGCGGTGACCTCATCTTCCGGCCTTGACCAGTTTTCTGTGGAAAATGCATACAAGGTCAGGTACTTTACCCCAAGTTCAGCAGCGCCTTCGATGGATTCTCTGACGGCAGTAATGGCGTTTTTATGGCCAAATACTCGCATGGCCCCTTTTTGTTGGGCCCATCGTCCATTCCCATCCATGATAATAGCGATGTGCTGGGGGATTTTTTCTTTGTTCAATGATTCTTTCATTTCGTAGGATTACGAAAAGCCTTCGTTTTTTGGAGGTACAAAAATGCTATTTCTTTTTCAATATTCTATTTTTGGCAGAAATTAATAAGAATAACATTTTACCGTGCTGAAAGTGTAGCTGATGGTAACGCCTAAAAAGTAATACCAGTCCTTGTCACTGTAATTGCCATAGTTATATCCTTTCAAGGCATTAGGATTGTTTGGGTCCGGAAAGCGTGGGATGAAAAGCTCTTCTCCATAGAGTTTATCTATAGCATCGGTAAATGTAGCTCTTGCCCCAAACTCAGCTGCCAAGATCCATTTTTCTGATAGCTTGTATTTGATACCTATTCCAAAAGGAATCACAGGTGTTCCTACAGTATATCCAGTAGGATTTGGGTCATCTTCAAATTTCCTTCCATCTCCTATAAAACCGGAAAAACCCAATCCCAAAAATCCGTACGGGGAAAACCTATATTCGGCAAACCTGTTTGTGAAATCCAGGAAATGATATTCCATTACAACTGAAGCCTCAAATAAAGAACCGTTGAAGCCCGCGTTCCTGAAGGCCATCACCGGATCGATGGGATTGATGCTATCTGCTGCGTTGAGCCTTGCAAAAGACAATCCTCCACGGAGTGACCATACATTGTCAAAATTTCGTCTGCCAAACAACGTCCCCTGAAGTCCGATCTGATTTGGATCGAGTCGCCTGATGATATCACCCGAATAGGTGGCTATCCCGAGTCCTCCGCCTGCATCATATTTTTGTGCCATTGAGTTTTCAGGTTTTAACAAAACCAGAGAAGCCAAAAGAAATGATAAAGACAAAATCCAAAACTTATTCTTTTTCAAGACGATGCAATTTATGAACTGGACAACGATATAAAAACCCATATAAGTATTTACGGGGTTAATTTTTGTTAATGGTAGGGATGGCTTTTGACAAAGGAAAATGCTATAAATCCCTGTAAATTTGTGAGTTACTAAATTGAAGAGGGTAATCAATTCATTAATTTCTCATATCAAAGCCCCAATTGAGTTTTTGACGGAGTGTATCGAAATAACTGTAAGATGCGAATTTGACCAATTTTGCTGAAAATCCAGCCTTTTTCACTTTCAATTTTACTGAAGCATCAATAGGCGTTGATCTGGAATCCAACGATATGAGGAACTTCTCACTCCGTCCTTCTATCTTGAAGCTGATTTCATTGTCATCCGATACCACTATCGGGCGTACGTTCAGGTTGTGTGGGCTGACAGGCGTGATGACAAAATTCCTTGCACCCGGAGTGATCAAAGGACCGCCACAACTTAGTGAATATCCAGTCGAACCTGTCGGTGTGGCTATAATAAGTCCATCTGCCCAATAGCTGTTGAGGTACAGGTCATTGATATAGGTATGGACAGTGATCATGGAAGAAGTGTCCCTTTTGTGGATCGTGAACTCATTCAATCCAAAATTAAGCCCATTGAAAAGGGGAATATCGGATTCCAGCTGGAGCAGAGACCTTGATTCTATAGCGAAAGAACCTGAAATCAGCTCTTCGATACTGCTTTCAATATTTTCTTTTGCGACAGTCGCCAAAAATCCCAATCTGCCTGTGTTGACGCCAAGGATAGGGATTTCATTTTTTCCTACGAGGCAAACAGTGTCCAGCAAAGTGCCGTCACCGCCGATAGAAATGACAAAATCAGATTCTTTGATGGTATCTTTTTGAGTGATGGGTTTTAATCCTTTGGTGGGAAAAGCGTTTTTTTTGAGCGATTTCAGGAGAGAATCCGTGAGGTTGATGTCAATTTTCTTATTCTTCAGAATTTCGAAAAGAAGACCGATCTGAGGTAGAAACTCTTTTTGAACACCTATCCCGTGTAAAGTGATTTTCATTGGTGGATAGGGATTAAATCTGTAAAAATCTAAATAAGTTGTCTATTCGTTCCTGTTCTCCGTTGATACCTTCTTCTTCCTGAAAATGGTCAAGAATCCTGTAGCCAAACCGCTCTATGGTCGCTTTGACATGTCTCAGTTCTGTTTTGTCAAGCTTCAGTGTTAATTTGATTTTGGAATCATCCAATGGGTCACTGGACAAAAAACTGCTCAGAATTTTGGTGTTTTCTGATTCGATGATCCTGGCGATTTCGGACAGGCTATAATCCGTCATATTCATAGAAAGTACCAAAACTGCCCCGGCCGATTGGATGGAAAGCGAATCCGCAAATGCGCTGATGGCGTCTTCCATGGTCACCACACCCAGGTAATGGTTTTCCCTATCCACTACGGCGATCATATTTGAATGATACTCTGAGGCTACTTTGATGACGTCGTAGATGTGCTTGTCTTGGTATACAAAACAGGAAATGTTTTCCAGTTGAATCTTGGCAAAGGTAATCTCCGGATCGTTGAGCGAAAAAACCAGCTCCTCGGTTACAAAACCCATAAACCTGCTTTCGTCCACCACAGGCAGGATATCAGTCCTGATTTCCTCCATCCAGTTCAATGCCAATTTTACCTTGTCATTGAGTTTCAAGGGAGGTATAAGGTTATTGATAAATTCGTAGGCCTGCATGCACTAAATATATTAAAAGGATTCGAAATATAAAACGAAGCCTATATCTGACAAGTTCGAAAGTAACAGAGATAGATAAAGTTTGTTTGCTTTATAATTAAGCGATTTTGGAAAAACGAAGCCAATTCATGATTATTTCCTTACCGTATTGTGTCAGGAAAGCTTCAGGGTGGTATTGAATCCCGAGAATGGGCAATGTTTTGTGTGCCAATGCCATGATTTCACCGTTTTCGGTTTCCAAAATGACCTGAAGGCAATCCGTCGGATTTTTGATTTCGAGTGAATGGTATCTTGTCACCAAAAAGGTTTTCGGTAGGTCTTTTAATATATCATGGTCAATGGTCTGATAGACTGCGTGGACTTTGCCATGGACAGGTTTTCCCCCTTTTTCCAATTGCCCGCCAAAATATTCGCCTATTGCTTGATGACCCAGGCAAATTCCCAAAACAGGAAGTTTTCCTGCATACCAATCGAGGATTTTCATCAGGTTGCCTGCCTTCGCCGGTGATTCCGGACCTGGGGAAAGAATCAAAGCTTCCCAGTTTTTTTTGGTGATTTGGCTGAGGGGAATATCATTTCGGACAATTTCAAGGTCAATGCCTGTTTGCCTCAAATAATCTGCTAAGATGTGTGAAAAAGAATCAAAGTTATCAATCAATAAGATCATCGGCTGTTTTTTTCACTAATTCTTGGAAAGCGACAACCGTTTTTTTGATGATGGGTGTGTATCCGTCCAAAGCATCGATCGTCACAGGGGCAACCGGTTCGACGTAAGCATATATTTTGGAATTCCTGATCCAGTCTTTTGGGACAGAATATTCAAAAGAGCCTGCTATCCAGATAAAAAGACTGAGTAAAAAAAAGCTTTTGAAAAATCCCAGGATGCCTCCTGCAATATTGTCCATAGACCCAAGAATGGTAAAATCCAACGACTGTTTGACCAAGAAAGCCAATCCACGGATGATCAGGATTACTCCTAAGAATATCAGCATAAAAGCCACAAAGGGCAACATGAAGGTCATTTCATCCACCCTTTTGGAAAGAAATTCAGCACCCCAGTTCATCAGATGGAAGGCTAGTATCAAAGCAAAAACAAAAGCAACTATAGAAAGAAGACCTATGAAGAGCCCTTCTTTGTAGCCCTCATAGACTCCGATTGCCAAAATCACCACAATGATCAGGTCAAGCATAACAATATATGTTTAAGAAAGAAGTTCTTTGACTTTCATTGAGATTGCTTTGCCGTCTGCTTTTCCTGCAAGGGCTTTGGAAGCAAGTCCCATCACTTTTCCCATGTCTTTGGCGCCGGATGCACCTGATTCAGAAATGATGGCTTTCAATTCTGCAACAAGTTCCTCTTCGGTCAATTGTTTTGGCAAAAACTCTCCGATAATCTCCAATTCGGCCATTTCCACAGCATATAGGTCTTCTCGGTTTTGTTGTTTGTAGATGTCTGCCGAATCCTTCCTTTGCTTCGCTGCTTTGGTCAAAAGCTTCATTTCATCTTCTTTGGAAAGCTCAGCGCCTGCTCCTTCTTTGGTTTCTTCCAAGAGAATCAGCGATTTGATTGCTCTCAATGCCCTCAGCCGGTCTTTGTCTCTGGCGAGCATGGCATTTTTTATTTCACTTTCTACACTTGCCTTTAAACCCATTGTCTTGTTCTTTGTATTATAGGTGTAAATTTGTCACAAAAATATCTTTTAATCTAGGAAAATGACCAAACTGAGCGTAAATATTAACAAAATCGCCACCCTCAGGAATGCCCGTGGCGGTAATAATCCAAATGTAGTTCAAGTGGCGTTGGATGCGGAGAGATTTGGAGCTCAAGGGATTACCGTCCACCCGAGACCTGACGAAAGACACATCCGATACCAAGATGTCATTGACCTTGCCAAGGTAGTCACCACAGAATTTAACATTGAAGGTTATCCAGACCAAAGGTTTATGGACCTGATCCGGTCTGTGAAACCTGCACAGGCGACTTTGGTTCCGGATCCGCCACATGCCATCACTTCAAATAGCGGGTGGGACACGATTACCAACCAACTTTTTCTGAGAGACATAGTCGAAGAGCTTCATGAATATGGGACAAGGGTTTCCATTTTTATCAATCCCGAATCAAAATTCTTTGAACCTGCTAAAAATACAGGAACAGACCGGGTGGAATTATACACTGAACCCTATGCGACGTATTTCCCCACTGACAGGCATGCTGCAGTGAAACCTTACATAGAAGTCGCTTTGTTGGCAAAAGAGTTGGGGCTTGGATTGAATGCGGGTCACGATCTGGACCTGCATAACCTTAGGTTTTTAAAAGAAAGCATTCCCTTTTTGGACGAAGTTTCCATCGGGCATGCCCTGATATGCGATGCTTTGTATTATGGATTGGAAAATACCATTCAAATGTATAGAAGGCAGTTGGAGATCTGAGGTTAAAACCCATCCTTCAGACTGTTTCTCCAGGCATAAGCCAACATAGGTAATTGTTGGTAGCTGTTGATGCCGGCTTTTATCCCTTGGGTTTTCAAAAAAAGGTCATTGGATTTTCGGCTGATCTCCAAGTTCAATGGCTTTATTTTTTCATTTTCTGTCTGGATGGATACCAGATCATTTCGAATGCCGGTGGGAATGGTTTCATAAAACTCTTTAAACAAATCCTTTGACATCCTGTACATGTCATTCATCTGGTATTTCAATAATCTCAGTTGTCCTGAATACTGCAATAATGGATCATCGGAATTGGTACAAATCACCCAAGCAATAAAATTGGCCTCACCCTCGTCCGTCACGCCATAGCTGTGTGCCATTTCATGGGCGATGGTAAAGGGTTTTTCAAGATGATGCAAAGTCGGATCTATGTAACTTTCTCCTGTAAATGGAAAATATATTCCCAAAATCCCCATTCTTCTCATAAAGCCTGCAGGATAGAATTGCTTTGTCCTCGGATGCCCGGTAAAATTGAGTCCGAGTAAATACAGGTTTTCACGCATGTTTGCCCTGACCAATTTTTCCAGATCGGGGTACTCTATGGTTTTTTCTATGGCAATGGTATCCTCTTCGATATTGTATCGGAGTTGGCTGAGGATGTTTCTCGTCAGTTCGGTTTCTTTGATAAGCTGTTCTTCACTGAGGGGAATCGGATTGAGACCAACTTGTTGGAAAATCGGAATCCTTTGGTAATTGTAACCCCAAAGTATGAGGAAGAAGAAAACAATGGCACCCAAATAATTGAACAAAGACCTGATGGAATAACCGATTTTATTTTTCCATCCCTCGGTTTGGTTGAGCCTAAAAAAATAAAATCCTATGAAGAAAATTAGAGAAGCTAAAAAGACATAAACGGTAGCAAAGGGAAGCAGCGACAAGGAAAGGTCAATGACATTTCTGATTCCGGGGAAAAAGGCCCGGGAATATATCGATTCGGTTTTCTCAGGATATTTTATAGCAAAATGCCTGACCACCAAGCTGATCAGGCCCAATAACGTCCAGGTCCAATTTCCTCTCAGCATCAGAAATAATTAAATTCCCTCGGCCTGAACTTCTTTGACCTCAGGAAGCATCCTTGTCAATAAATTTTGAATTCCAGCTTTGAGGGTGATGGTACTTGAAGGACATCCTGAGCAGCTTCCCTGAAGCAATACTTTGACAATACCTTCATTGAAACTATGAAAAACGATAGCGCCACCGTCTTGCTCTACTGCCGGACGGATGTATTCATCTAAAATCCCTTTGATTTTTTTTACTGTTTCCGAATCATTTTCATCAAAAAGTGGATCCTTTTCAAATGATGTGATGATTATTGCTGATTTTCCTGCTTCCAAATATTTTTTGATATGGTCACGGACAATGTCCTGGATTTCTACCCAATCGATATCACCTTTTTTGGTAACTGTCACAAAATTGGAAGTGATAAAAACCCTGTCCACAGCGGCAAAATTAAACAATTCATTGGCCAAAGGAGAGGTGTCTGTGCTTGACTGATCAGGATAATCAAAGCTGACGCCTTCATCTGTCAACATAAAGTTGACTACAAATTTCAAAGAATTGGGATTTGGATTTGCCTCCATATAGATATGGACAGGTCTTTTTTGAGTTTGTAGCATATCTGTCTGATTTAATTATCTAACATACCATCAAAACCTAGAATAAGTTCCTTTGGTTTTCAATTTTGGGATTTAGATTTTAAAGCCTGGAATAAATAGGTCAAAGTAAGCTCAATATTGGTGGAAGTCATATCAAAAATCCGGTCTTGGGTTTCAGGTCTTCCAAATTCGTAGGAAAACCTTAAATCTCCTTCGAGGGTACTTTTTCCAAATAATGTCGAAAGGCCTGCACCACCGGTAAGACCGTACATAAATCTCCGGGGATCGTCCCCCGGTTGTCCATAGGTAGGAAGGAATAAGGGCCCTTCAAAATCCCTGCTCACATCTGTGGCTTTCAATAAATATCCAAAATGAGGTCCGATTTTGATATGAAACCTGCCTCCTTTACCGACATAAAAGTTGGAGAGGACGGGCATTTTCAGATAGTTTAACTCAGTCCTGTTGGTTCCTTCAAGTAAGGTGTCTGTTTGGGAAAAACCCAAGGTGAGGTACTGGACCTCAATCTGAATTCCTGCATTCTTGCTTGAAAAATGCTCCATGACAAAGGCGAAAGTAGGCGCACTGATTCCGCTTGTACTGATCTTAGGTCTTCCTGCACTTGTCTGGTAGCTCATAGAAGAAACAGAATATCCTCCCCTGATTCCAAAACTTGTCTGCCCATGGACCAAAACAGGTAAAACCAAGAGGGACAATACAGTGATGTAGAATATAGCTTTTCCCATGCTCAAAAATAGGCATTTGATTTTCAATTCATGCACAAAATCATTTTCCTGCCGGAATTACAAATGTAGCTCTCACCGGTGTTCCATCGATGGCAATACCTTCGACTATCACCAATTTAGGACTTGGGCTGTCATTCATAAAGAATTCTATGCTGAAAGAACCATTTTCACTGTCAGTGATGATGTAAGGATTCCAATATAAGGTTGCCCTTTGGTCTGATTCAATAGGGAATTCACTCCCACTTTCATGGCTCACCTGATAGAAATTGTTTGGGACCGAAAATCCTTCGACCACTATGGTGTTCATGTTTGCCGTGGCGGCATTCAATATCGGAGATGGCTGTCCCCCCTTTTTTAAAAATATGGCAATCACCCCGTTTCTACCCATATCACCCATGATGGAAGCCATTCTTGTCACGACTTCTATCCTTTCCACATCATTGGGATTGATGGAATTGATGTTGGAGGCGGCACTGTTGCCCGGAAGAATGGCACCATCCACCATCACCATAGGTTCGAGTGAATTAGTCCCTGATGTGGCTCCACCCCTTAACGTCACCTGCCCAAAAGTATTGACTGCCATACCCGGAACATAGGGCTTGAGGCTGAGCAGGAGATCAGTCGAGTTTCCCCCACGCATCAAAATGTCACCCTGTATGACATGGTCGGCTCTCCCATAGATGGCCATGGTTTTCGAACTGCCCTTTTCCTCATCTACTGTGACTTGTTCCAGATCAACTGTTTTGTTTTCTTCTTGGATCAAAGGAAATATAGGATTTTGGACTGTGGTTATGTTGGGCATTTTGACATAGCCAGGCACAAAAAACGGAGGATTCAAACGTGGCGTGATCTGGAATTTACCGAATGAATTTCCCTTTTTGTCCAGTGCCATAAAAGTAAAATCAAGAGGTCCATAGAAATCCATTTCTTCCAGATTGAATTTTCCCTCTTCATCCGACTCAAGGTCGAGAGAGGCCGCGAAATTATTGAAATAGGCCGTGAAGGGGATTGCCTCAGGCTTTCCTTTTTCGTTGAGAAATTGTCCCGATATCCGCATATCCTTTTCGATGGGATAAGTGAATTTGTCCGTAGTGATATGTCTGGGGATTTCTTTGATGGTCAATCCATTCAGAATCGTAGGAGTTAAGGTAATTGGAGTTACATAATGATTATCCGTCACCGTGACAGACAGATTGGCGGAAATGGGATTTCCGTTTTTATCCTTCAAAAAAACTTCGAGAAGTACTTTTTCTCTGGTTTTGTATTCGTTTTTGTCAGGCCGGAATGTACCCACAACATTTGAAATTGGCTCTTCTTCTGTTTTGGAATCTGCTATCCTATCATAAGGACTCAGGACTGCTACAGCTTTGACAAAGTAGGTGTCAGGACCATAATTCCTGTTCCAGGTGGTATATGACCTCAAATAATATTTTTTCAGGTTGAGGGTATCGGGTAAAAACATATCACCTACTGCCTGCCCATTTTCGATCTTGAATTTTTTCTGAATAAGTACGTCCCTGTTTTCAGAAATCAATTCCACATACAACACCTTGCTCAGTTCTTTCTTGAGGGTTGGATTGGCGTAATTGAGGTAGGCTTTAAAAAACAGCTGATCTCCCTGATAGTAAAATGGCCTATCAAGGTGGAGGTAAACCTTCTCTTGAAGCCCATTCGCATCTTTTGCCATTTGGGTATTGGATTCCAAAGAAAAGGGCGGATTATAGTCCATGGGAAGGAGAGTGGCGACTTTTCTCTTGTCCATGTCTCCTGAGAATGTCACATCCTTTTGGTTTAGAACGATACCGTTTGAGTTGATATTGACGTAATTGCCATTGACCTCAATCCAAGAAATGGGATAAGGAGCGTCCTTATAGGTGTTAACAGTGCTGTACCCTTTTTCGTAATGGATTTCGATTCTTCCTTTCAGATAAATTCTGTAATCCCCAGGCCTTTTCCCCGGAGTCACGAGGGTTTCAGGTTTGTATTCTATGACTGATTTTCCCAGTTCATTTGCGAAGATGTCCGAGCGCATGTTCAAGGTTTCTGCGCCTCCGGGCTTGTTGGCATAGAGCATGAATCCTTCTTGGTTGTGCTGGTTTTGAATCATGGCTCTGAACATGTTGGCAGGGGACTTCTTGTAAGTTTCCTCTCGGTTTTTCTGCCAGGATTGTTTTAGGATTTGGTCCGTGGTGTCCATTTCGACAAATCTCGTCGCACCGGCGATGATGTAATATTGGGGAGTAAAATAGAATTCCTTAAGGTCAAAAGTGAGGTTGTAGCCTAGTCCGTTGTTTTTTATTTCTATAGGTTGGATAGCGGTGGCCCGGAAGCTGTTTGTAGTATTGTCTTCGGGAAATTCAATGACCCATGGATTGAGGATTTCGCATTGTGAAGCGAGGTTGTCATTTCCCAAAAAAAGATTTTTGAACCTTCTCAACTCCCTTTCCCAAGCCTTGTCTCTTGTCGCTTTGATTTCGACATCGGAGAGTTCCTGTTCAAAAGAAACCATACTGACATTGAGTATAAATTGTCCTCCAGGTTTGATTGAAGCAGGTTTTTGGATTGCTTGGTATCCAATAAATGAAAAGGCAACTTCAATCTCTCCTTCGGGAACATTTGCCAGGGTAAAATTTCCATCCATGTCAGTGACAGTCGAAAGAGTGGTGTTATTGATAAAAACATTACAAAAAGGGAGGGCTTCACCGGTTTTACTATCAGTGACTTTTCCTGTAATTATACCTGTTGTTTGGGCAAATCCTGTAAATGAAATCAGAAACAATAAAAATGAAAATGTGAATGGTTTCATATCGAATTCTACTAATATTTAAGGCGAAATATAAAGGTTAATACGGTCAACGAAAAAGAATGGATCAAAAAAAAGCACAAAATCGTGAAGATTTTGTGCTTGTATATTTTCCTGAAAAGGAAGAGAAGTAATTTATTTTTTCTTTTTCCCTTTACCTTCCTTGATTTCTTCAATGTCTTCCCTGTCTTTGAGCTTTTTGTCATCGACATTCTTGTTTAGAAATTCATTGAGCTTATCGATGGAGAAAGTACTTGAAATTTCTCCAAAAGTATCGATGTTCATCTTGAAACCTTCCAAGTCTTTGTGGACTTTCGCGATTTCTTCTTTTTTAGGTTTCTTAGCCATAGGAGTTTTTTCTTTTTTGTATAAATCAGGATACTTGCAAAGTGCCCAAGGCAAACTTGATCCTCTTGGACAATTCCTCTTTTCCAATTATGCTGAATACTGCCATCAAATCCGGTCCTGCACCCACTCCGGTCACTGCCAAGCGTACTGCCTGCATGACTTTACCCAATTTGATGCCATTGGCTTCTGCGGATTCCTCAAGAACAGCTTTTGCATTGTCAGGAGTGAATTCGCCGGTATGGGAAGCTAGTTTTTCTATATAGGTTCCCAAAACGGTGACGACTTCGGCATTCCATTTTTTGCTTGCAATATCCTTATCAAAAGAAGTTGGTGCTATAAGCATAAACTTTCCTTCTTTCCAAAGGTCCGCGGGGAAAGTCGCCCTTTCCTTCATGACATGGGCTATTTTTGCTGCTTTTTCCTTGTCTATTGAAAGCCCCTCTTTTTCTATGTCAGCGATCAGGTAGGCCGACAATTCTTCATCGGATTTGGCCCTGAGGTATTGTTCATTGAACCATTTTGCCTTGTTGATGTCAAATTTGGTACCTGATTTACCGATTCTTTCAATCGAAAATGCGTCTACCAATTCTTCCAAACTGAAAATCTCCTTATGGTCACCCGGATTCCATCCCAGGAAAGCCAGGAAATTCAACATCGCTTCAGGGAGGTAGCCGGCTTCACGGAATCCCATGGCCGTTTCCCCAGAATTTGGATCTTTCCAATCCATCGGGAATACCGGAAAACCATGCTTGTCGGCATCTCTTTTCGATAGCTTTCCATTTCCGTCAGGCTTTAGCAACAGGGGCAAATGTGCAAATTCGGGCATGGTAGCTTCCCACCCAAAGTATTTGTATAGCAATACGTGTAAGGGTGCGGAAGGAAGCCATTCCTCACCGCGGATGACATGGGTGATTTTCATCAAATGATCATCTACAATATTGGCCAAATGGTAAGTAGGCATACCATCCGATTTCATCAGTACCTTGTCATCCAAGGTACTTGAATGAACCATCACCCAACCACGGATCAGGTCATGCAATCTCACTTCTTCTTTTCTTGGGATTTTCACACGGATGACATAGGCTTCACCGGAAGCCAATCTCGCCTTGACCTCATCTTCAGGAAGGGTAAGGGAGTTTTTCATCTGGGTTCTGGTGATAGAATTATACTGCGGGGATACAACCCTTGCGGCAGTCAGCCTTTCACGCATGGCTTCCAATTCTTCAGAAGTATCAAATGCATAATAGGCATGGCCTTTTTCGATCAGGTCAAGGGCATACTGCATGTACATCGGTTTCCTCTCGGACTGTCGGTAGGGAGAACTGTTGCCTGGATTCCAAGGGCTCTCATCCGGGGAAATTCCAAGCCAATCCAATGCGTCCTTGATATAGTCTTCTGCTCCGGGTACAAACCTGTTTTGGTCGGTATCCTCGATGCGCAGAAGGAATTTTCCTCCGGTTTTTCTTGCGTATAGGTAATTGTATAAAGCGGTTCTGACGCCACCGATATGTAAAGCTCCTGTTGGAGAAGGTGCAAATCTTACACGTACTTCTTTGTTCATGGTATTGGTTTATACTTTGTACAACCAGTCTGAATCCTTTTGGTTGTATTGTTCAGTCTTATTTGAGGCTGCAAAGATAGGAAAAGATAAGGATTGGTCTAAACAAAAAAGGGAACCCGTTTGGATTCCCTTTTTTTTGTGAAAAAGACAATTAAGCGTCTTTTCTGCGTCTGATTTTTTCTTTGATTTTGGCAGACTTTCCTTAACGAATACTCAGGTAAAAAGATTTTGCTCTTATTACTTGTATTTTCTTTTCAATTGGATTTTGGTGATTGTTGGCAATGATGGAAAATAGGAATTATACACTTACAACGTTTGGTCTTTTATTTTGAGATTGGAATATTTATGCTTTGACTATTATTTTACGAAAAATTAAACGGTTCGTTGTCGCGATTTTTCTTAAGTTTACGTCTTAAGAATACTCATTAAGTTTCGAAAAATTTTAATTCAAACTTTTAAATTCAGTTCTATTTTTTTCACACCTAAACAGATTTCTATGAAAACCAGAATACTTGTCAGCCTAGCCTTCCTCACTTTGATCTTTTCATGTCAGGAAAATGAAGAAATCAATCCTTACGCAAAAATGGAGGGAAGATGGGAACATAATTTTGATGTGAGGGGATTATATGAAAGTTACAATGTTTTAGAGTTTGATAAAAACGGTACCTATATAGGGGAATTTGCCGCCAGAAATCTTATAACAAAAGAGCTTATCGGATTCAGGGGGATTGAGGAAGGGAATTATTCCATTGAAGGAGGTAAACTTACCATGACCAAAACAAAGGGCTTCTCACGCGATGCCAATGATCCGTCTTTTGTAAATGACAACTCCCCTTTTCCAACTTTTGTACAAAAGGATGCTCTTATTCCTGACAATACTCCTCAGGAAATCTATTATTGGATATCAGATGATTTTTCGGAATTGCGATTTGTTTGTCCTGAAAATTCCCTAGGGTCATGCGTAGAGTTTACCACCTATGTCAAGGTCCCCTGAATATCATAAGTCTAAATGCAACAAGTCTATAACAACCTGTATTTTCTGTATTTCTGAAAATAAATTCTTTTAAAGTTTAAGAACAAAAAAAGGGAACCCGTCTGGATTCCCTTTTTTTTTGTGAAAAAGACAATTAAGCGTCTTTTCTGTGTCTGATTTTCTCCTTGATTTTGGCAGACTTTCCTTGACGGCCTCTTAGGTAGTACAATCTAGCTCTTCTCACTTTACCTTCTCTCATCAATTCGATTTTGTCGATTGCTGGGGAGATGATAGGGAAAATTCTTTCCACACCCACACCGTTTGATACTTTTCTTACAGTGAAAGTTTCTCCGTTTGTGTTTGGATTTTTTCTCTGGATGACGGTGCCTTGGAATTGCTGGATACGCTCTTTGTTACCTTCAGTGATTTTCACGTGTACGTTGATGGTATCTCCGGCTTTGAAAGAAGGGAATTTGGCTCTCGCCTCGCTGTATTCCGCTTCTACAATTTTAAGTAGTTCGCTCATAGCTATATATTTTATGTGCTTATAGCGACTGCGCCTCGGCGCAATCTTTTGTTAGACTCAATGATATTACTTTCTTACATATATCGCCTCAGATTTCTTTTCCTTCGAGAAGGTCCGGTCTTCTTTCTTTGGTTCGGCGAACCGATGCTTCAAATCTCCAGGTATCTATTTTGGCCTGATGTCCTGACATTAATATTTCCGGTACTTTCATTCCCTCATAGTCTGCGGGTCTGGTATATACCGGCGGGGCCAAAAGCCCGTCCTGGAAGGAATCTGTCAATGCCGAGCTTTCGTCATTGAGAACTCCGGGAATCAACCTGATAATGGCATCCGTCACCACCGCTGCGGCCAATTCGCCTCCTGAGAGGACATAATCACCGATGCTGATTTCTTTGGTTATCCATTTCATTCTGACCCTTTCGTCGACACCTTTATAGTGTCCGCACAGGATGATGAAGTTTTCCTCGAGAGAAAGTTCATTGGCCATTTGCTGGTCAAATTTCTTTCCGTCAGGTGTCATGTAAATGACTTCATCATACTCCCTTTCGCTTTTGAGTGCTTCGATGCACTTAGCGATGGGTTCTATCATCATGACCATCCCGGCACCGCCTCCAAATGCATAGTCATCGACCTGCTTCTGTTTGCCGCCGGCATAATCTCTCAGGTTGTGGACCCTAACTGTGGCCAAACCTTTTTCTTCCGCTCTTTTGAGAATCGAATGTGAAAAAGGTCCTTCCAACAATCCGGGAACAACTGAAATGATGTCAATGCGCATCAGTCTTCCAAATATATGTCAATCAATCCTGTGGGCAGGGAGCAGTAAACTTTCTTTTCTGCCTTGTCGACTTTCTGGATGATCTGGTCTTGAATGGGTATCAAAACCTCTTTTCCTTTATGTTCGACGCCCAATAAATCCTGGGTTTCCATGTCATAAATGACCTTAACCTCTCCGATAAGTCCGAGGGAATCATCGATTACCTCAAATCCTACCAATTCATGGTAATAGTATTGGTCTTCTCCAAGTTCGGGCAATTCGCTCATTGGAAGGAACAAAGCCGATCCTACGAGTTTACTTGCATCGTCTACCGTGTTGAAATCCTCAAATTTTGCAAGCATTTTGTTGTTCGGTTGGGAGACAAAATGCTCAATAAAGAATGGAACTAACCTGGTTTTTTGCTCGATGAAGACATGCTTCAGTTCTTCGTAATCTTCTGGATAATCAACATCCAAGACCACCAAAACTTCACCATGAAGCCCATGAACTTTGGACACGTAGCCCAATTGGAAACAATTGTCTTTGTTCATGGTGTAAAGGGGTATTAAGCTTGGGTTTCTTCTCCTTCAGCAGATGCCTCAGGTGCTTCAACCTCAGCCGCCGGAGCTTCTTCTACTTTTGGAGTAGCAGCAGCGATAGCGTCATCTTCTCTTTTCTTGATTGCGTCAAGACGGGCTTGGTTTTTAGCTGTTTCAGCCTCAAAAGCCTTGGTTTTTGCGTCTTCTTTTTCTTTGGTCAATCTGTCCACTTTACCGCCGATAGTAGCTTCTTTGGAAGATTTCCAGGTTTCGAATTTAGCATCCGCCTGATCTTGTGTGATCGCGCCTTTCAATACACCGATTTGAAGGTGTTTTTGCAACAATATACCTCTGTAAGAAAGCATAGCCTTTACTGTATCAGTCGGCTGCGCACCGTTCAACAACCATTTAAGAGCACGCTCATTGTTGATGTTGATGGATGCAGGGTCAGTGTTGGGGTTATAAGTCCCGATTTTCTCGATAAAGCGTCCATCACGTGGAGCTCTAGCATCAGCTACTACAACGTCATAGATGGCCATTTTTTTTCTGCCTCTACGCGATAATCTGATTTTTACTGCCATATTAATTTGATATTTAGTGAATTGATGGATCCCGTCCATCTTAAATTTTGGACTGCAAAGATAGCGTATTAAAAATGAAATGAACAAATGACCCTAATATTATTTGCGGAAATGGAGGGAATTGATTTAACTTGCGACCTGATTTAGAAGCAAGATTTGGATCTTCCCTTCGTACTTCCCACTTCTGACTTCGTACTTTCAGAATGGCCTCGTAGTTCAATGGATAGAATAGTTGTTTCCTAAACAATAGATATGGGTTCGATTCCCGTCGAGGCTACCAAGAAAAGTCCCTTCAAAAATGGAGGGACTTTTTGTTTCTTTTGATTTTTTAAAGAAGGAATTCCGACTATTAAACTGAAAACCTGCATTTGATAATTGGATTTGATTTTCCAATAGCCAATAAACGAATAACCATTAATTCATTTCATTAAAAGTACCACTGCCCCACAATACAGGATATAGCAGGTGGGATATTGTTTGAAATTCCGTTAATTTAATCCGGTGATTTGATTTCAAATGGTCTTAAGAATCCTGAGTTTCTTCTGCTTTATTTTCTCTTTAATTTCTTGTAGCCCCGAACTCCCGGAAGATGTTCAGGTAGCTTATAAGGAATTGCCTGAAGCATTGGATTTCAATATTCATGTCAAGCCGATTTTGTCGGATAAATGCTTCGCCTGTCATGGGCCTGATCTGGCAGCACAAAAAGCAGGGTTAAGCTTGCACGATCCCGAAATGGCTTTCGCATCTCTAAAAGACTCTCCCGGCAAGGTAGCAATCCACCCCGGAAGCCTCAGCAAAAGCGAACTTTATCACCGGATCATTTCAGAAGATCTGGAGTACCGGATGCCTTCCCAAGAATCAAACTTGACCTTGACTTCTAAAGAAAAGGCCATCTTGATCAAATGGATAGAAGATGGGGCTGAATACAAAAAGCATTGGGCTTTTATCCCTCCTCAAAAACATGACATTCCGAAAGTAAAGGATAAAACATGGGCCAAAAATCCAATTGACCAGTTTGTACTTAGCAAATTGGAACAGGAAGGAATCAAACCATCTCAGGAGGCCGATAAGGAAACGCTCTTGAGAAGATTGAGTCTGGATTTGATCGGCTTGCCACCGAGCTTGGCTGAAATAGATGCATTTCTTGCTGACCCTTCCGCCAATGCTTATGAAAAGCAGGTCAACAGATTGCTCAATTCTGCCCATTATGGGGAGAAAATGGCCATGCATTGGATGGATATTGCGAGGTTTGCCGATACACATGGCTACACTGTGGACCGGTATCGGGATGCATCTCCCTATCGGGATTGGGTAATCCAGGCTTTCAACCAAAACCTACCTTACGACCAGTTTATCACCCATCAGTTGGCGGGAGACCTTCTTCCCAATCCGACCAAAGAACAGCTGATAGCGACGGCATTCAATCGAATTCATCCCCAAAATATGGAAGGAGGCATTGTGGAGGAAGAGTTTCGGGTGGAATATGTGGTGGACCGGACGAGTACCATGGGTCAGGCTTTTATGGCTTTGACGCTGGGTTGTGCGCGATGTCATGACCACAAGTACGACCCCATTTCCCAGAAGAATTTCTTTGAGCTTAGCAGTTTTTTCAATCAGGTGGATGAGGCCGGTCAGATTTCGTGGGATGACGCCACGCCTGTTCCGACGATGCTTTTGACGGATTCAGAGAAAGACAACATGCTTTCTTATCTGCTTTCCCAAAAAAACAGGGAAGAAGAGGAACTGAAAATAGTAGCTGAGAATGAAGAAGAGGCATTTCAGGCTTGGCTGACATCCAAAGCCTTTCAAAATACTGCCAAACTGGATTTTCCGGCAAGTCGGGTCGGGTTTTATTCTTTTGACCAAAACTCCATACATAACAATCTCAATCCTTCCCAAAAAGGAACAATGGAAAGCAGCGAGGTGAAAAACCAGAAACCCGCCTATGTAGATGGTTTTAAAGGAAAAGCTGTCAAACTCAACGGAGATGCTTGGCTGGATTTGGGCGGTTCGGGTATTTTTTCACGCAGCGAACCTTTTTCTGTGAGTATCTGGATTTCTGTCCCCAAGTCTTTGACTGACGGTGCGATTTTTCACAAAGGTTCAGGCGCAGTGCTTTATAACTGGCGCGGGTATCACCTCAGTCTGAAAAACAACCGCCTGGAATTGCTGATGGCGCACACCGCTCCATACAATGCCATCACCAAAGTCACCGAACAGGATATTCCCCGGGACCAATGGATCAATCTAGTCATGTCTTATGACGGTTCTTCCAAAGCGAATGGACTCAGGGTATTCCTGAACGGACTTGAAATGGCTACCCAAACTACCCATGACAACCTGTACAAAGACATCCTTTTTCAGGGGGGACAGCCGGGATTGCAGGTAGGGGCGGTTTGGAGAGGCAAAGGACTCAAAGATGCTTTGGTGGATGAAGTAAGTGTATACGACAAAGAACTTTCAACCCTCGAAGTATTGCAGATTGCGAGTTTAGAAGAGTATAAATCAATCTTTGCCCAATCTGGGAACGAGTTTAATACCCAAGATAGAAAAGCCCTGAAAAAACTTTACCTCAATAACCATTCTTTGGCTTATCGAGAAAAGCTGCGAGCGGTGGTGGCTAAGAGAAAGGCCTATGCGGATTCTGTGGAAAGGATACCGGAGATGATGGTCATGCAGGACAAAACCAATAAGCGACCCACCTACATTTTGACCCGTGGGGAATATAATTCGCGCGGAGAAGAGGTTTTCCCCAATGCCCCAGAAAGTGTCTTGCCAATGAAGGAGGGCGTTCCAAAAAACCGTCTTGGACTGGCTCAATGGCTGACGGATTCCGAAAATCCCCTCACCGCTAGGGTGGCAGTCAACCGTTTTTGGCAAAATTTCTTTGGAAATGGGTTGGTCGCAACTTCCGAGGATTTTGGAAATCAGGGACAATTGCCTTCCCATCCGGAATTGCTGGATTGGCTGGCTTTGGAATTCCAAAATTTGGGTTGGGATGTCAAAGCCATGCAGCGTTTGATTGTCACCTCTGCCACTTACCGGCAAGGCTCGAAAAACAGACCTGAATTAGCCGAGAAAGATCCTGACAATTACCTCCTTGCCCGAGGGCCGTCGGTTCGTTTACCTGCGGAATTGATCCGGGATAATGCGCTTTTTGCAGCGGGATTGTTAAATCCTGCAATCGGCGGAAAAAGTGTGTTTCCTTATCAGCCTGAGGGTCTTTGGAAAGTCAACGGGGCTAACTATGTGCAGGATTCCGGTCAAAATCTCTATCGGAGAAGTATGTACACCATTTGGAAACGCTCGGTCCACCATCCGACATTGTCCATCTTCGATGCACCTGACCACAGTGTTTCAGTAAGCAAAAGGCAGGAAACCAATACTCCGCTTCAAGCTTTGGTCCTGATGAATGATCCGACATTTGTGGAGGCTTCCAAGGTTTTGGGAGAAAAGATGTTGGATAATCCAGAAATCTCCAAGTCCATAGAGGATACATTCCGCAGACTGACAGGAAGAAAACCCAATCCTAAGGAGCTTCAAATTCTTCTAGAATTGAGGGAAAATGAATACCGTAAATTCAAATCGGATCAAAATAAAACCAAAGGCTGGTTGGCTTCCGGGGAATACCAGATTCCTCCGGACTTAGATCCTTTCCATCTTGCGGCCAATGCGGTCACCGCCAGTGCAATTATCAATTCAGATGCTTTTCTAACCAAAAGATAACATGAGTCACCATCACGATGCCCCTCTAAGGTCTTCCAATAGAGATCTTCAGGAGATTGAAAAGAATATGGACAGAAGGAGGTTTTTGACAAAAACTTCTTTGGGGATTGGTTCCCTGGCTTTGGGCTCCTTGATGGGAATGGAGAAGATTTTTGCAGAAAATCCACAGACACAGCCTTTGCTTTCCGAGTCAGCCAACGGATTGGCAGGCTTGCCGAATTTTATGCCCAAGGCAAAGCGGGTGATTTACCTTTTTCAAAGTGGTGGGCCTTCCCAATTGGAATTATATGATTACAAACCAAAGCTCATGGACCTTCACGGGCAGGAGCTGCCTGATTCGGTGAGAGACGGACAGCGTCTTACCGGAATGAGTGCAGATCAAAGTTCATTTCCTATGACTGCTTCAGCTTTTAAATTCAGCCAATATGGCCAAAGCAGGGCTTGGGTAAGTGAACTGATGCCCGATACCGCTGAGATCGTGGACGAACTTTGTTTTATCAAAAGCATGCAGACCGGACAGATCAATCATGACCCTGCCATTACTTTTTTCCAGACAGGTCATCAGCTTCCGGGCCGTCCCTCGATGGGCGCTTGGTTGAGTTATGGATTGGGTTCGGACAACCAAAACCTGCCATCTTTTATCGTCTTGGTTTCCAAAAATGCCGTGCAGGACCAACCGCTTTATGCCAGACTTTGGGGAAATGGATTTCTTCCTTCCCAATACCAGGGCATCCAATTCCGGTCTGGGCAAGACCCTGTACTTTATCTTGGCAATCCTGAAAATTACGACGGAAAGGACAGGCGCGAAATGCTCGATTACCTCAAATCATTGAATGAGGTCCAATTTGATACTTATGGCGATCCTGAGATCAGCGCCCGCATCGCCCAATATGAGATGGCCTTCCGGATGCAGACCTCGGTGCCGGAAATTACCGACATGTCCAATGAGCCTGATTCGGTGTATGAAATGTATGGTGAAGAAAGCCGGGATCCCGGTACTTATGCCGCCAATTGCCTTTTGGCGAGAAAGCTCATCGAAAAAGATGTCAAATTTGTCCAGCTCTACCATCAGGGATGGGATCAGCACGGGAATTTGCCCGGCGGGATAAAAAACCAATGTCAAAAAACGGACCGGGCTACGGCTGCACTGATCAAAGACCTCAAGCAAAGAGGCTTGTTGGAAGATACGCTTGTCGTTTGGGGAGGTGAATTTGGAAGGACGGTGTACAGTCAAGGCACGCTTTCAACGGATAATTATGGCCGGGACCACCATCCACGCTGCTTTACCAAATGGATGTGTGGGGCAGGGGTAAAGCCGGGTTTTACTTATGGAGAAACAGACGATTTTGGATACAATGTGGTCAAAGATCCTGTTCAGGTTCATGACCTGCAGGCTACGATTCTTCATCTTTTTGGGATAGATCACGAAAAACTGACTTACAAGCATCAGGGCCGTAGGTTTAGGCTGACCGATGTAGAGGGCCATGTGGTAAAAGGAATTTTAACTTAGGGAATTCCTAATATGACGCAAGATCTGATCACTTTCTTCGGAAGATTTCATCCACTTTGGGTTCACTTACCTATCGGGTTTTTGATTATTGCAGTTTTTTTTAAAGCCTATGTCGCGTACTGGAAAAAGCCTGCGATGCAGGAAGCAGTGAATTTTTCTTTGCTTTTAGGTACCATCAGTGCCTTGGTCGCGGCGGTGTTGGGTTTTATGCTTTCGCAATCCGGGGGCTATGACGGGGACCTTTTGGATATTCATTTGGTGGCAGGATGGACGACGGTTATTATTTCCGCCATTGCATGGTGGGTGAATAAAAACGAACTCAGATTTAGCAAAAAGTTGAATTATACTGTATTGGGATTTATGATCCTGGCGCTTTCGGTCACCGGACATTTTGGAGGAAGCCTGACTCATGGGGAAGATTATCTGACTGCTTTTGCACCTTTTGGAGAAAAGCAGGAAGAGACCAAAGGTCGGCTATTGGCCAAGGTGGAGGATGCGGAGGTTTTTACAGATGTGATTCAGCCAATTCTTCGAAGCAAATGTCAAAGCTGTCACCGATCGGGAAAATCCAAAGGTGAATTGAATTTGGCTTCCTATGAGACAATGCTCCAAGGAGGAGAAAACGGCCCGGTATTTATTGCGGCAGATGCTGAAAAAAGTGAGCTGATCCGAAGAGTAACGCTTCCTTCTGATCATGATGATTTTATGCCTGCCGAAGGGAAAAAGCCCCTGACGGATGAGGAAATCCAAATTCTCATTTGGTGGATAACAAAAGGGAAAGCTGATCCCAAAGTATCCTTGATGGATGCGGATGAGGAAATTATCGCATGGGCAAAGCCCAGACTAAATATTCTTGGAGGAGAGAAAATGATGGCGGTGAGCATCGATACGGCTTATTTTAAAACCTTGGAGAAAATGGGTTTTCGGGTAAGAGTTCTCTCCCATGAAACAGGTGCGCTAGATGTCGTCTTGCCATCTGATGTGGCAAAGGAAAAAGCCACGGAACTATTGAAGGCGCTTTTATCCATCAAAGAACAGATTTATTGGCTCAGTTTGGCGGGCACCGGAATTCAGGATTCGGACCTGAATCAGGTCGCTCAGTTTTCCAATTTGCAAAGACTGAGGATCGAAAATAATCCCATCTCAGATTCGGGAATTTCATCTTTGAGGAGTCTTTCCAAACTCGAAAGTCTGAACCTGAACGGGACCAAGATCAGCGAATCAGGTTTGGAGACACTTTCTGAAATCCATTCTCTCAAATCACTTTACCTTTGGAATACTGCAATTGATCCTCAACATGTAAAGGTGGAAAAAATAAGCGCTGCCGGAGTGAGGGTTATTTTTGGAAGTTGAAATTGACTTGAACATCCACCAAAGGGACTTAGAAAATCGGTCTTCCGACTTCGTCCCGATAGCGGGATCCGTCCCGTTTCTGATGGAACCTTGGGTTACTGACAAAGAAGCGGATACCGTTAAAAAAAGGAATCACTTCAGTTTAAAAACTTCTAACTCCCCATCGTTTTTGACAAAGAGAATCCATGTTTCATTTTTGACTTTAATGGACCGGATATGTTTAATATCTCCTTGAATACCGAGTTTCCCATTTTCCATAATTGAAAATCCACCCTTTCCGTTTCCTTTTAAAGCCAATCCATGACTCCCCTGATAAGCACCAAAATAGGGCGAAACGGCTGTCATATTTCCCCCCAACAGCAAATCCAATATTCCATCACTATCCAGGTCTTCCATCAAAATTGCCTGTATCGGCGCAAATTGGGCTTCAATTGGAAGGGGTTGGGTAGTAAATCCTTTTGCACCATTGTTGAATAAAATCACGGATTCGAATTTTTTTGCTTCAAAAAGTTTGGCTTCCTCTAACTTGAAGTTCTTGAAAATCTCAGCCACTGTTTTTCCGGCAAAGTCTGAATGCCTGACAAAGTCTTTTTTGAGCAAAGGGATCTGCTTCACCAATTCATCCCGTGTGGCGATGGTATATTCTTTGCCGTCTTTATGGTAAGTCAGAATTTGCTCCAAACTGCCGTTTCCGTCAAAATCCTTGACATACATCCTGACGGGAGTTTCTTCGGAGCTTTTTAGCCGGCTGTTCAACCCAAGATTTCCCAGAACCAAGTCCGGGAAACCATCACCGTTCAAATCCCCAATTTCAACCGTATTCCACCAGGCTGAAGTATTGGCTAACCCGAATTTTTCAGTTTCGTTGACCAATTTCCCATTACGGTGCATCAAAATGCTGACCGGCATCCATTCACCCACGACGACCAAATCCATTTTTCCATCCTGATCCAAGTCTACCCACGATGCTGATTTGACCATTCTGATAGAGGTTAAGTCGGGCGCAATTTGGGGAGTGATATCTGCATACGTTCCATTTCCGCTGTTCTTAAGGATATAACTTCTAGGAAGCTGTCCATATTTCCCAATGACATTTCTTCCTCCTACAAACAAATCCTCCAAACCGTCGCCATCAAGATCATGTGGAAGCGCCACCGAATATTGGCTTTCAGGATCAATGGGAAGATCAAGGGATTCGGAATATGAACTTTGATTTTGGGGTAAGAGAATTTTATTTGAATGAGGACTTGAAGGGTTATTTCCTCCATTCAGCAGAAGTAAATCTGCGTTATCCTTTGATTCACTTTGCAAAAAGGCAGCATAGGTATGTTCCGATTCCAGGTCTTTTTCTAGAATCTTTTGTTCTGATTGGAGGAATTTTCCGTTTTTGGTTTGGATAAACAATCGGGAATCCTGACCCTTTGCTCCCCCAATAAAAATGTCTTCCAATCCATCCCCATTGGAATCGCCGATGGCAAATGCAGGCCCTTCTTGGGAAAGTTTGTGCGGCAGCAGCGGCTCTTTATTGAAATCATTGTAATCATCTTCTATGTGCAAAAATTCTAAGCCCGTTTCCTTGGAACTAAGTTTTTGAAGTAATGGAAGCGGTTGTTTTGGGTCAGGAATGGGGGCAAGCAAAGCATTTTCCTCTTTTAAAGTAATCAGTTTGTTTACTTCCAAATTCAGCAAAGTTTCTCTTTTTCCCGAAGGCCAAATAACTTTTAGCGAATCGATGCCAGTGGCTTTTCCCAATCCCAAATTGATCTCCGGTGCAACGGAGGATTGAAAACCCCTAGCAGTGAAGTTTTCCTGAATGATTTTTGATCCATTAATGTAGGCCTCCACCCGTGCCCCGATTCCAAATTTATTGTTTCCTGATCCCTCAAACCTGATTTTAAGAAAAGATGGTTTTTCACTGTTGGGAATCTGATATAACCTGTTTTCAAATATTTCAGAGGGTTGATTGATATGGTTCACGATCAGATCAAGATCTCCATCATTGTCCAAGTCAGCATAGACCGCACCATTGGAAATCGTAGCATCGGATATTCCCCATTTCTCACTCACATTTTCAAATCTCAGGTTGCCGGAATTTTTGAAAAAATAATTTGGGACTTCACCGGGAGGCATCTGACCGGAAATTTTCAAATCGCTGATATTCGGTCTTTGAACCAATCCATCTTTGATTTCCGGATTGGTGATGAAGTTGATATAATCCATGTCATTGGGCCGCCGTGCAATGCCATTGGAGATAAACAAATCCTTCCAACCGTCATTGTCAAAATCCGCAAACAAGGGAGACCAACTCCAATCTGTAGCATTGACTCCTGCAAGTTGGCCAATTTCGGAAAAAGTGCCGTTAGCATTATTGAGCTGCAGGCTGTTTCTAGTGGTCTGTCTGCCGTATCCGAAATTGAGTTTGAGTTGGTATATTTCATAACTGTCTTCACCGGCTGACATTTTTTGGACGATTTCATCCTCCGGCAACATATCAAGACTCATAATATCAATCCATCCATCATTGTTAAAATCCGCCAAATCGTTGCCCATCGAAAACCTGCTCATATACGTCAGGGCATCTTTGCTTGATTCTTTGAAGGTTCCATTTCCTTGGTTGATATAGAGGTAGTCATTTTCATTGAAATCATTGGATACATAGATGTCCGGCCATCCATCATTGTTGACATCTGCTATTCCGATTCCTAACCCGTATCCTATCTGGCTGGAAAAAATCCCTGCCTCATTGGTCACGGGAGTAAACCTCTGTTCTCCTTTTTCGGCGTTGTTTCTGAAGAGTCTGTCTCCTTCAGGGCCGCTATCCATAAATCGAAGAGTAGCCCTGCCATAACTATTCTCGGTATGTACAGCATGGTTGAGAAGGTACATATCCAAATCACCGTCCCTGTCATAATCAAAAAATGCGGCTTGTGTACTGAATCCCTGAAAATCCAATCCATATTGATTTGCACTTTCGGTGAAGGTCAGGTCTCCATTGTTGATATACAGCTCGTTTTCCCCTTTGACTCCTTTCCAATCCCCAAGTCTGCTGACATAAATATCCAAAAGCCCGTCACCATTGATGTCTACCATGCTGATGCCGGTTTTCCATGGACCAGAAGACCCAACTCCGGCTTGTACCGTGATGTCTTCAAAGCCCATATTTCCTTTGTTCAGGAAAAGTTTATTTGGAAGTTGGTTGGATGAGAAATAGATGTCCAACAGCCCATCGTTGTTGATATCACCGACAGCTACTCCGCCACCATTATAGAAATAGAGGTATTCAATGATATTAAATCCCTCTGTTTCGGTAAGTGTATTGGTAAAATCTATTCCTGTTTTTTGGGGACTTAAGCTTTCAAAAAGCGATTCTGTTTGGTTTACCTCAGTTTTTTGGGAACATGAAATCAGGATGAACAGCGGAAAAATCAAAAACGGCAAATGGGCATATTTCATCTGATGTGTTTTTCACAAATTCAATCCTTTTTCTGTTCAATTCGTAGGTGCTTGCTCTTGGGATTGGCTTTTTTCAAATTCTTCTTTGAGTCTCTTTTCTACTTTCAAATCAGAGAAAACAGCCTGAACATGCTGTTCGTCTTTGATAAATAAGTTGATCCTTCTTTTGCCGTCGATTTTATAGTAGACCTTTCCTTGGGTAGGATGGTTGATCAGTTTAAAATCATCGCCATAGACTTCTTTGTATTTCTCCAGTACTTTGGGTAGGAGGTTTTCTGCCCAATATTGTCTGTTCCAGGGAGCCCAGGCTATATAAGAATAAGTAACGGGCATCTCGAATATTTTTTCTTCAATAAAAGTCGGAAAAAACCGCATGCTGATTTCGCCGTCATACTCATCTACGATTCTATATTCCACATTGGTCGATCCCCCCGGTCCTTGGGTGATTATTTGTTGTTTGTTCAGTTCAGTACAAAGATCAAAAAAATCTTTTTGGGCCATTCCCAAATGAAATCCTAGGAACAAGCTGTCGGATTTGGATAAATCATCCTTGGAAGAGGAAAGGATAGACGAGTCACAACTCTGAAAGATGAGGATAAGAATGAATAAAGGGAACAATATTTTTATATAACTGCGCATAGTTTAACTGGGTATCAAGCAATGTTGAAAATTTTCTCCTTTGGTATTATTTGAAGGTGATGAGGGGTTAAATTAAATGAATTTGTATCTATACTTCAATCCTTTTAGATAAAAAATGGTTGAGAAAGAATTAAAAAAAAAGCAAGCTGAATTTATTCTTCAGCCTGCTTTTTAAATGTGTATCAAACCCTAATTAATTGTAACCCGGATTTTGCTTTAATCTTGGATTGGCAAGAAGCTGAGGTGCTGGAATAGGGAACAATTCCAAGAAGCTACCTGGGCTGTGTACCAGCTTAGGTCTGTTCATACCTGCAAATGGCCACCATGCATCTCCATACTTTTTGAATCGGATAAGATCCTGTCTTCTGGTCATCTCTACATACATTTCTCTTCCTCTTTCGGCCAAAAGGTTTTCTGCAGTCAAAGTTGTAAACGGATCAAGATTTCCTGCTCTTGATCGGATCTGATTGACCAAAGCCAAAGCCTCTGTAGTCTGACCCAACCTGAATCTGGCTTCTGCCAAAGAAAGGATGACGTCAGAAAGTCTGAATATCACAAAGTCATTGCTCATGTTATTCGTTCCACCTCTTTCAAATTCATATTTGGCAATTCTCGCACCAGCCTGACGAAGACCTCCCGGAGAAATTTCATTGAGGTAAGGCATGAAAGTAAGCGGAGGTCCATTTGGATCACCATTTCTTCCTGTCGGATCGGTAGGTTCCACCCCCGGATCAATCAAAGTAGTTCCATCAGCCCTAACCTGCGGTCCAACCAAGAAATTGCTTAACCTTCCATCAACAGTACCTGTAGATGGACTTAACGCTAAACCTCTCCAAACCGGTCCCTGAACACCTGGATTTTTGACAGGATCTATGTATGAATTGTAGAATTCTTCTACTGTCTGGTATCCATTCCATGGCTGTTGGGTAAGGTTGAAAGTTGATTGGCTGACAATGTGAAGTGTCATCATCACCCAGTTAAATCCTCCTGCAAAAACTTTGTCATAAGGATAGACAAAAATGTTTTCAGTAGATCTACTATTGTTGATAGCAAAATTGTCCTTGTAAGAAGGCATCAAACTGTAAGGACCTGTATTGATGATTTCAGAGGCATCAGCCGCAGCCAAAGCCCACTGGGCAGTACCTGTATACACTTCTGCATTCAGGTAAAGCTTCATCCTGATCATCAATGCACTCCATTTGGTCATCCTTCCATAAGTAGTACCATCTTTTGCAACCGGTAGCAATGGAATGATTTCATTGAGTTCCTTCAAAATGAAATCATAAACTTCTTTCCTTGATTTGGTAGCAGGCGCCTCTACGTCCGTAAAATCTGTTACAATAGGAACATTTCCAAAAGCATCCATTGCCCAATAATAATACAAGGCTCTCAATGCCCTTAACTCTGCGATAAATGCAGGAGAGTTGGGGTTGTCCAATGCCTCAAATGAATAGATCAATCTGTTGCAGGTATTTATTCCTCCAAACAGGAAGTTCCATGAATTTTGTAAGAACGGATTATCAGTTTTGAATTCATGCTGATGCAATTGCAAGAGAACCCCTCCATCAAACCAGTCACCACCTTTATGTGAGACTGTGATTTCATCTGAAGAAATTTCATTGATGGACCAAAGACCTGAGTGGTTACCCAATCCTCCTAAAGAAGTGTACGCTTGACCAAGTGCTGAAATAAATTCTTCATCCGTTTTGAAGAAGTTATCGGCTGTAACTTCGCTGAAAACCTCTTCCTCTAAATCCACGCATGATGAAGCGAAATAACTCATTCCAAGGCCAATCAAGAAGTATCTTATATTGATTAATTTTTTCATGATATCTTTTGTTTTAGCTTAGAAACTTAAATTAAGGCCTAGGGTAGTGATCGTAGTAGTGAAATAAGTAGCTCTACGCTCGATACCCGGAGCAAGTGGATCATTGCCCGACTCCGAATCGCCATACCTTACCTCAGGATCTACCCCGGTGTAGTTGGTAAACATAAATGGATTTTGTACAGAGATGAAAGTTCTGATTCTTCCGATTGCTTTGCCTGGTCCTACATTGAAATTGTAACCAAGGGTCGCATTATCCAAAACTACAAAATCAGCTTTTTCAACGTGTGTGCTGTTGTATTCTGCTTTAGTGATTTTAGGATCGAAATACTTGGTATTTACGATATTCCAGTTTTGAACAGTAGTACTTTCGGTGTTTTCATAGAAACCTCTGTAACTGTTGATCAGATAATGGCCGAATGATCCTCTAAAGAAGAAATTCAAATCCCAGTTCTTGTAATTGAAAGTGTTGTTGAAACCAAAATTCAAAGTAGGATAAGCTGTTCCCAATTGGGTTCTGTCATCATTACAGTTACAATATACAGGGTTTCCGTTTGCGTCTTTGGCAGTACCATTGATTACCTGCATTATTGGAGCACCGGTTTCACTTACACCTTGTTGAATTGGTCCCCAAATCTGTCCAAGTGGTCCGTTTTCCTGGATTCGGATCAATTGTGTCAGGTTTTGACCGGGAGATCCAAAGTTGGATCGGTAATTCACTTCTCCAAAGCTCAGGTTTCCTGCAGACAAGCTCCTTAGATTTGTTCTAAGGGTGGAGAAGTTAACTCCGGTAGTCCATCTGAAATCAGATTTTTGGATAGCCTTGTAATTCAACATTAATTCAAAACCTGAATTGGACATTTCGCCAATGTTCAATTGTGTGGTTGAGAAGAGGTTTGGCGGCACAGGAACGTTGATCGGTAGGATCATGCCTGTAGTAACCCTTGTGTAGTAATCTATGGTACCATCCAGTTTGTTGTTTAGAATTACAAAGTCCAAACCAACGTTGTATTCGTCTTTGGTTTCCCATGCTAGATCAGGGTTTGCATTGGATACAGGTCCATACGACGGAACGAATTGGTTGTTATAAAAGAAGTTGCCTTGACGGCCAAATCTCAACAATGACAAATAAGATTCACCCGGCTGTGTACCTGTTCTACCGTAACTAGCTCTGAATTTCATAGCACTTACGCCTGTCATGTCAATCAAATTGGCAATGTTAACACCGGCACTGATTGCAGGGAACAAACCCCACTTGTTGTTTTCTCCGAATCTTGAGGAACCTTCATATCTGGCACTTACTGACAAAAGGTAAGTATCTTCAAAATTGAAGTTCGCACGGCCAAAGAATGCGACCAGTCTGTTTGAGTTGGCATAACTTGAAACTGTTGCCAAACCGTTGGCGAAGTCAAGTGCTGCACCTATGTTGTTGTATGTAAATGCATCTGTCAGGAAATTTCCTGCTTGCGTATAGTTTCCCTGATTGAAAAATTCCTGGAAAGAATAACCTGCCAAGAAAGCCATTCCGACTCTTCCTGCAGTGGCATCATAATTCAAAGTAGTTTCAAAAAGGTCATTTAGCCTTACATCATTTTGGATTGTGGCCAAGCCGTTTCTTCCAAAACCTCCACCGAATTTAGCAGTCTTTGGTGAATAAGAACCTCTCCAATCTGTTTCTCTTTGACTGGCATAGAAAACCGCACCTCTAAACTTGCTGGTGAAATTGTATTCTCCACGGATACTGGCAAGAAGCCTGCTATCACGACCGTCTGCGATGTTTTGTTCCGCAATGGACACCGGGTTGAACCAATCAAAAATGTCCCTCTCATAATAGCCACCAAAGTTTGGACTCTGTGGGTTTGGATCGCGAACCGGAACGGTTGGGTTACTTATGATCGCATATCTGAAAGAGTTTTCGTTACCAAGCTGTCTATCAATAGACGTATTGGACACGTTCACTGTAAAGATTGCTTTGTCTTTCAGCGCTCTTTGAGTCAGGTTGATTCTGGCATTCAATTGGTCAAAACCTGAATTGATACCCACACCATTTACATTTCGTGAGTTGATTGATACCCTATAGCTTGTGCTTGCAGTACCGCCACCAAGTGAAAGGTTATTGATAAAGCTTAATCCTGTGTTGGTAACCTCATCCATCCAGTCGGTGTTTCCTCCAAGGTCTCTCGAATTGGCAACTTCCCTGTACTCATCAGCATTCATGACACTGATAGTTCTTGCAACATTTTCTACGGCTGCACTACTGTTGAATTCTACAACAGTTCTACCGGTTTTACCTGTTTTGGTGGTCACCAAGATTACCCCGGCAGAACCTCTGGTACCATAGATTGCAGCTGCAGATCCGTCCTTAAGTACATCCATAGACTCAATGTCGTTTGGATCTACTGTAGCTAAAGAACCTCCGATCACACCATCAATTACCACGAGTGGTTCAGCGTTTTCTCCGATTGATGAAATACCTCTGAGACGCATACTGAAATCTCCGTTAGGGTTACCTCCCGGTCTGGCGATGTTCAGACCTGCCACTTTACCCTGAAGCAATTGACGTGGGTCATTGACAGTTCCCTGGTTGAAATTCTCGGCCTTGACGCTTGTCACGGCACTTGTGATTTCTTTCCTTTCCTGGGTACCGTAGCCGACGACGATCACCTCATTGAGGGCTTGCACCGATACGGCCATTTCCACATTGATGGCAGACCTGTTTGCCACAGGTTGCTCAATGGTAACGTATCCGATAAATGAAAAGACCAAGATTTCAGCACCCGTTGCCGAAATACTGAAATTTCCATCCAAATCTGAAATGGCACCTCTTGTGGTGCCCTTTACCAAAACACTGACTCCCGGGATTCCTTCTTTGGAATCAGCGTCCGTTACTTTTCCTGTAATTTGGCTTTGCTGTGCAAAACTGAGATTGGGAATACTCAGGCACAAAAGGCAAAAAAACAGGAAATTTAAATTCCATTGTTTTTTCATGGGTTAAAAGGGTTTTGATTGAAAACTTTGACTTTTTTTGATCCTATCCACATCACCTAATTCTTTTAGAAATAGGGACAGGGTACAAAACGTTATTAATTTGATGTTAAAAAATATTAAAAACAACCATTTGCAATAATAGATTGCCTGATGGCAAAATTAATATCAGATAAATTTTCAAAATCGTGAACTGACAAAATTTAATTCTGTGTATAAATATAAAAATAATAGGATATACATATAATTAACTTAATTTAAAAAATATGTAATTGGTAAAAATATAAATAAATATAAAATAAATATGGTTATTATTATTTAATTGTCTAAATGACAATTTAATATATTTTCCCACCTTGATTTTTCCTTCATAGACGGGTTCAAAATCAACAATACATCCTCAGAGTTACTGTCTCTTTTTTTTAGCTGAAACCAATATTATGTCCCAAATTGAAATGATGAAGCGAAGATTTTTTCTTTTCTTGTAGGTGCATTGATTTAGAAAAAAAAAGAAAAAAACATGGGATTATTTTCCGCTATTTTAGGCAACGCAGGCCATGCCGACAAAGAAAATCTGATCAAAGATTATGGAAGACTCCTGATCGATGGGGAGGATATCGAAATGGGCTTCAAACTGATCAGGGATGTCTTTATTTTTACCAATAAGCGTCTGATCTTGGTAGAAAAACAGGGGGTGACCGGCAGCAAGGTAGAATACAAGTCTATTTCTTATAAAAGTATCTCCAGATTCAGTGTCGAAACGACAGGGACTTTTGATCTGGATGCAGAACTGAAAATATGGGTGTCAAGTGAACAGGATCCAAGTATCAAAAAACAATTTTCCAAATCAGTAAATGTTTATGAGGTCCAAAAGGTTTTGGCCACTTATGTGTTGAAATAAAGCGGGCTTTTATATTGGACCGAGGCGGACCCTCATAAATTAAGACTTTTATTTTGCCCAGGCGCTTTTCAAAAAACGGAGCCAATTTCCGAACATCACTTTTTCGGTGTCCTGAGCAGAATATCCTCTTTTTGAAAGTAAGCTAGGTAAGTTTTGTAAGTCAGCAATAGTTTCTAAGTCATAGGGACATTGTTCTTTGCCAAATGCCCCATCCAAATCAGATCCGATACCGATATGATTTGCATTTCCGGCAAGTTGACAGATATGGTCCATGTGGTCAATCATTTTTTCCAGATTGCAGCCCATTTCTTTTGGATTGGATTTTCCCCTTACCCAATTTGGTACCATCATCCAGGCATCTAAGGCACCGCCGATGACTGCACCTCTTTCAATAAGTGCTTTGATCTGTTCATCGGAAAATTGTCTGTTATGATTGACTAATGCGCGGCAATTGTTATGACTTGCCCAAACGTGTCCATTGAAATGGTCCAATGCCTCCCAAAAACTGTCATCACAAAGGTGTGTGGCATCAAGAATAATATTCAACCGCTCCATTTCTTTGAGCAGTTCCCTGCCGTTTTTTGCCAATCCACCGGTTGCATCCGTGCCATTTGCATATCTTCCCGGCCCATAATGTGCCGGACCCAAAGCCCGAAGGCCCGATTCATATGCTTTTTCTAGATAATTGACTTTTACGATGGAATCAGCACCTTCCAAAGAAAGAATGTAACCGATTGGTTTGGTATTCCAGGGAAGCTCGTGTAGCCATAACTGCATGTGTTTCTCGAGACTTTCAAGGTCTGTGATTTGGGTCATTTCTCCCGCGTCCTCCATGGCTTTGTACCATGCCAACTGCCCTTGGGTCTGTGCCCAAGCTTGTTCGGGAGAATGCCAACCAGGCAATGGATTGTCTTTTGCCACATACCTTGCAATCTGGGTAGCCACGACCAATCCGATATTTCCCTTTCGGAGTTCAGGAAGTGAAACCACTGCGTTTCCCCGATCGGGCTTATCTTTCAAACCTTTCTCCCGAGAATTGATCTCCGATAAAGATTTTGTCAGGTCCCTGTTCCATTCAAGGGCATTCATGCTGAGATCGAGGTGGGCGTCTATGGTGAACATTTTTTTTTTAAATAATAGAAATACTATGGAAATACAGTAGAAATAAGGTAGAAATTTTATTGAAATCAATGGAAATAAGGTAGAAATATGATGGAAATAAATTGAAATAGGTTTGTGTCTTGAGGTTTGATTACTACAAAATCATTTTTTCGAATCTAAAATAGTATTGAATTTCAATGAGCCAAAAACTTCAAATAGCAGTTGAATATGGACCTATATCCATTTATATCAACCTTATATCGCAAAGCCTATATCAACTTTTTATCAATTTATTTCGCGAAGCATATATCAATTTATATCCTTAAAATTACTCCAATTCAAAAAGTGCCTCAATTTCTACAGGAATATTATCCGGCAAAGAACCAAATCCTACAGCACTTCTTACGCCGATGCCATTCTCAGTTCCCCAGACAGACGCAAACAATTCGCTGCAGCCGTTGATGACATAGGGATGTCTTTCAAATTCAGGGGTACAGTTGACCATTCCCAATACTTTGATGACGCGTTTGACTTTATTGAGAGTACCAATGTTGGCTTTGATGGTGGCCAACATGGCAAGTCCGACTTGTCTTGCTGCCAATTTCCCTGCATCCATGTCCATGTCTTTTCCCACACGCCCGATGATAAGGGTTCCGTCCTCTTGGACTGTTCCGTGTCCGGAGAGATAGAGGTATTTTCCATCAACCAAGCAGGGTTTATAAACGCCAAGAGGTTTTGGTGGTGGAGGTAAAGTAAGTCCAAGTGAGGCAAAATTTTCTTCAGCAGTTTCCATGAATTAAGATTTGAGATTTGAGACAGGAGATTTGAGATTCGATTGAAGTATGATAGAAATAAGGTGGAAATATTATTGAAATAAAGTTGAAATAAGGTAGAAATAAATTGAAATAGGGTCCAGAATTGAGGTTTGATTACGAACAATCTTTTTTTCGAATCTAAAGTTTTATGAACTGAAATTTCCATAGCCAGAATCTTCAAATAGCATTTGATTCAGGACCTATATCAACTTTATTTCGCGAAGCATGTTTCCACCATATATCAATTAAATATCGCGCAGCCAATATCCATAAACATCATTTTTATATCCATTTATATCATTTCAAATAATAACATCCAAGATCAAAACACCTCCCAAACCCACTACTGCCACGATGGTTTCCATCAGTGACCAGGATTTGATGGTGTCTTTGACGCTGACATTAAAATATTCTTTGTACAGCCAAAATCCTGCATCATTAAAATGAGAGAACATCAAACTCCCTGCGCCAATTGCCAATACCAATAAATTTGGGTCAACATTTCCGCCACTGACCATGGGCGCGATGATACCTGCGGTAGTCAGTCCTGCGACTGTCGCCGAACCTACGCAAACCCGGATGATGGCAGTGATCGACCATGCCAAAATCAGCGGATGAACATCCCATCCCTGAAGTGAATCCGCAATAGTCTGACTGACCCCAGAGTCCATCAATACCTGCTTCAATGCCCCTGCCCCTGCAATGATCAACAATATCATGGCGACGTCTTTGGCAGCCACGACATAGAGGTCCATCAGCTGAGGGATTTTAAATTTCATTTTTACACCCAAAGTGAATGTTGCAATCAACAAGGAGAGTAACATGACCATTCCAGGATCGCCCACAAATTTGAAATAGGGAAACAGGACGTGGTCAGGTGACATCTGTAGGCTGACTACCGTAGTGCCTACCAATAAGAAAACAGGGAAAAGCGCCGAAAAGAAACTGTTGAAGGTGCCAGGCAAATCCGCTTCTTCTCTTTGTTTGGCTTGAAAGGTTTGTAAAGGTTTTGAATCAATTCCCTTCAAAAACTTAGCGAAGAGTGGGCCGGCGATGATGATCGTTGGAATAACCACGATCAATCCATAAGCCAAGGTGAGTCCCATATTGGCCCCAAACTGAGCAACCAATGCCGCAGGCGATGGATGTGGAGGCAAAAATCCGTGGGTAACTGAAAGCGCTGCCAGCATCGGAATGCCAACATAGACCGCGGGAAGTTTGTACCTGTAGGAAACTGAAAAGACCAAAGGAACGAGCAAAACAAAACCTACATTGTAGAATAAAGGAATTCCAACCACCAAGCCTGTGACCATCATGGCCCAAGTCACGTTTTTTACCCCAAAAATGGACATCAGCGTATCAGCGATTCTTTGGGCCGCACCACTTTCAGCTACCAATTTGCCCAACATGGCGCCCATCACGATGACGATGACCAAGTCTCCGAGCAATCCCCCAATTCCTTTTTGAATTGATCCTGCGATTTGCTCTGGGGGAATTCCCAATAAGAAACCTGCCAGAATAGAGGAAATCAAAAAAGCCAAAAACGGATTAAGCTTCAGCCAAGTGATCAATAAGATCAGAACCAAGATGCTGACGAAAACAAATAAAATGGTCATAGGTTGCGGTTGGGTTTGACCAACAAGTTAAAAAATTAATCGAAATAGGCGCTTTTGAAGCACTTCATAATTTTACAGAAGGCAAATAATCAGGATTTATTTCTTCAGGAGCTTCAATACATATTTCTTATCGTTAGTCATCAGCTCGATGAGGTACACTCCGGGACTGAGTTTTTCAAGCAATTCTTCCATCATGCCTTCGGAAAAATTACCAAGATAGAGTGATTGCCCTTTTAAATCAGAGATTCTAATTTGCACTTGATCTTGGTTGGTTCCTTTGGGAAATCCGAAATGGATTTGACCATTTTCATAAGGATTTGGCCAGACTCTTACCTTTTGGGTGTTGGCCTCTGGATTTCCCTCAGTTTTAAATACTTTGCTGAATGACTTCTTTCCATCAAAATCCCTCTGTTCGATTTGAAAGTAAGTTTGGGCATTGCTCATTTTTTCGAAATATGAAAACCGGTATTCCTGGATTTGATCACTATCTCCTTTAGAGTCAACCTCTCCTATGATTTCAAAATTGTCAATACCATCCATTGAGCGATGGACGATAAACCGTTCGTTATTTGACTCCTTGGAGGTGGTCCAATAAACCTCAATGTTATGTCTGTTCCATTTTGCCGATACCTCAAGCCAGGTTACAGGCAAAACTGAAAGTACCCGAAAACTACCGACAGTAAATGGATTTCCGTTGATTTGGCCATATTCCAATTCCCTTCTTGCCCAAAGCAATGTCGGATCCAATCCGGGCAAATGATTCCCACTAGATGCGTTTCCATTTCCTGTTATTCTCAGGTCGTCCACATCGTCTACTACGAGGCTTTCCGCAGAAATTCGCATTTCTATAGGACTTGTGCTTGGACTCATTCCGGAAAACTCAAAATAGCTGTTGAGCTGATAGAGAATCGGGGTTCCATCCAAATCATCATACATCGGGTCATCATTGCTTCCGGGAATTTCTATGAACCGGACGGAAATATTTCCACCCGGAGAATTGCCCAATAGCTGGATTTTTCTGATTCCGCCTTGGTACAAGTCTTCAAATGGAAAAGTGGCATTGCCTGCCGTCAGCATTGCCGGGATCTGGTTATAAAATAATTGATTCAGATTGAGCCATTTTCCACCTTGATAAGTTAAAGTTCCGCCTCCCACAGTATTCACATACAGGTCAAAGCCAGTGAAATCCACTTGCCCGTTTTTCATAATAAAGTTGGTTTTTGTCCTCACATCTGAAGAAAAAACCAAACTGCCGGAGGGTTTATTGACTTCCAATTGCTGTAAATCCAAATCAAAACCGATTACCTGTTGTATTCCTGTTCCTTGAAACCTCAGGAAAGTGGGTGCTTCTACTATATTTCCGCCTGTCAGCCTTGCAAAGTCCCCGTTCAAAAAGAGAGAATCAGTCAATAGCTTGTTGGAGGCATTCTCAAAAAGAATGTTGTTGTAGGTTTTGGGATTTCCTGAAGTTGCAAAAGTAGTCCTCACCAAACGTTGATTCCCGGAATTGGAGCGGTAATAGACATTTCCCTCAAACCTGAATACAGTCGCGTCCATGGTAGGATCGTTTCCAAAAAGCACCAAGTTTGATCCGGGTTTAAGATGGAAAAGTGCAGCGGTTATGGATGCAGATCTTCGGATGATTTGATCCAATGGAGCAGAACAGTTGGAAATGAAGGTTGCACCGGGTTCGATTACAAAGTCACCAAAAGGTCCTGCCCCATTAAATGCCATTTGGTTATTAAATGAAAAAGTCGAACAGGCAGGAACTCCCATCGTATTGACTGTCTGGACTACAGTCCCGCTTTGGACTATAAATGCATTGGCCTTGAAACCGGAATTCACAGTCAAAGTTTCTCCAGGATTTGGATTGAAAACCACCACATACCTGCTGTTTGAATTTTGGGCACTCCAAGATGCCCGATCCACAACTGTTCTGGAGGTACCTTTGAAGACTATTTTACCTGTTTCCGGATAAATCCAATCTGTCAATAAACTTGACCCATTATTTAATATAAAATCAGACCCTGATTTTTCCATCGCCCTCAATGCGCCATACACCTGCAATTCAAAAGTCTGAAGATTCAGTTTTCGCCCGGGCGAAGCTGCACTGAATAAATAAACATTTTTAGCTTCTTCATTGCCTGTCAGCCTGATTTCATGACCTTGCTCGATGAATATGTTGTTGTTGAGGTTGGGTTTTGAAGACGAAGCAATCCATGTTCCCCCATTCCAAATCTGCCAAACTGCAGGATTGTTGTAATTTCCGGAAGCTATACTTTTGTAATCATTGATTTCGTGGATGATTTGCCCCTGTGCGAGGATAGGATTTACAAATATGAAAAAACAGATTACAAGATTATTCCCATAAATTCGTGGTGAATTTAATAAGGCAAAGACGGAAAAACGTTTGCAAAAAGCCATATTGAAAAAATTTTGACTTATCCATGAAATTTAGTTTTATGCCTCCTCAATTGAAAAAATTCTTGCTCACTTATTCGTTTATTTATTCGACTATTTTTTTTGCCTCGGCACAGGATTACCAAATCAGCTTGTTGACCTGTGATCCGGGAGACCAGCTTTATTCGGCTTTTGGCCATAGTGCCATCCGGGTTTTGGAGAGACAAACCGGTCAGGATCTGGTATTCAACTATGGGACTTTTGATTTTAATACACCTTATTTTTATGTCAAATTCACCCAAAGGACGTTGGATTATATGCTGAGCGTGTCGACTTATGAGCGGTTTATTGCAGAATATAATTACCACCAAAGAGATGTCAGGGAGCAGGTTTTGGACCTCAGCCCCGAACAGATCGAAAGACTCGTCGATTTTCTCCAGATCAATTATCGGCCGCAAAACAGGTTTTATCGCTACGATTTTTTCTATGACAATTGTGCCACGAGGATTAGAGATGTAATGGACAGGGTTTTGGGAAAACAACTCGACTGGAATGAGGAACAAAACCCCGAACGCAAAACCTTCCGAAACCTGATCGATGAATATGTGTATCCTTTGCCTTGGGCGGATTTTGGAATTGACCTGGCCTTGGGGTCGGTGATCGATGTCAATGCTTCTGAAAGGGAAAAACAGTTCCTGCCGGATTATATGGAAGCGGCTTTTGGGAAAGCCTTGATTGTCGGTGACGGTCCAACAAGGTCTTTGGTCAAAGAAAACAAAGTGATCTTAGAGTTTCCCGAAAGGCAATCCCAAATGGACTTGTTCAACCCATACATTCTTTGGTGGGTTTTTGCAATTCTCGTGATGGCCTTGACCTATTTTGGCTTCAAAAAGAAGAGGCTTTTCATCGGATTTGATATCGGCTTCTTTACGGTTTTGGGTTTATTGGGATTCCTGATAACCATGCTTTGGTTCTTCACTTTCCATTCCCAGACCAAATACAACTGGAATATCCTTTGGGCTTTTCCGGGACATTTGATTTTGGCCATCATGCTTTTGAGAAAATCCATTCCGGCATGGGTGAAGAAATACCTGCTTTTTGCACTGATTTCAGCAAATATCGGGTTGGTGTTTTGGGTCTTTGGATGGCAGTCTTTTCATCCGAGCATTGTGCCTTTGCTGTTGGTTCTGATTCTCCGGACCAATTTCTTATATTATAATCTGGAAAAATTCAGACTGAATCCGAAAGGATAAAATTTCAGTAATCAAAACTATTTGCCACCTGAAACTTGTTATCCCCTTTCAATTGAGATCAAATGGAATTCAAATTAGTTTCGGAGTACAAACCAACCGGCGACCAGCCACAGGCGATCAAGTTGCTGACCGAAGGCGTCAATGCCGGTGAACAATCTCAGGTTTTGCTTGGGGTGACCGGTTCTGGGAAAACTTTTACCGTAGCCAATGTCATTCAACATGTTCAGAAACCAACTTTGGTCCTGAGTCATAATAAGACTTTGGCAGCCCAGCTTTATGGGGAATTCAAACAGTTTTTTCCTGAGAATGCAGTGGAATATTTCATTTCCTACTATGATTACTACCAGCCTGAGGCTTTTATTCCAACTAGTGGGACCTACATTGAAAAGGACCTTTCGATCAATGAAGAGATTGAAAAACTGAGGCTGAGTTCTACCTCGGCATTGTTGTCAGGTAGAAGAGATGTCATTGTAGTGGCGTCGGTTTCCTGTATCTACGGTATCGGAAACCCTGAAGAGTTTGGCAAAAACGTCATCCGACTGCAGGAAGGTGACAGGATTCCTAGGAATCAGTTGCTTTTCAAATTGGTCGATATCCTTTACAGCCGAGTCAATCAGGATCTCAGCCATGGTAACTTCAGGGTAAAAGGTGACACAGTGGATATTTTTGTAGCCTATGCGGATTTTGCTTACAGGATTTTCTTTTGGGGGGATGAGATCGAAGCCATCCAAAGAATTGATCCTGCCACCGGAAAGAAATTATCCGATGAAAAAATCATTTCCATATTTCCGGCCAATCTTTTTGTTACAGGAAGAGATGTGATCGACACTGCCATCCACGAAATTCAGGACGACATGATGGCCCAAGTGGCGTTTTTTGAGCGTGATATGAAGCTCATTGAAGCCAAGAGGCTCAAAGAAAGGACAGAATTTGATCTGGAAATGATCCGTGAATTGGGTTATTGCTCAGGAGTGGAGAATTACTCCAGGTACTTTGACCGGAGAAAACCGGGGACAAGGCCTTTCTGCCTCCTTGATTATTTCCCTGATGATTTCTTGTTGGTAGTGGATGAAAGCCACGTCACTTTGCCTCAGGTCAGGGGAATGTGGGGAGGAGACCGTTCCAGGAAAGTCAACCTCGTGGAGTATGGATTCAGATTGCCTTCAGCTTTGGACAACAGGCCTTTGAATTTCGATGAATTTGAAAGCCTCATCAACCAAGCGATATATGTCAGTGCCACGCCGGCGGATTATGAGTTGAACAAAACAGAAGGTATCGTGGTCGAGCAGATCATCCGTCCCACAGGTTTGTTGGATCCGATCATTGAAGTGAAGCCGAGTGCGAATCAGATCGATGATTTGTTGGAAGAAATAGATGAACGGATCAAAGCCGGCGACCGGGTTTTGGTTACGACCTTGACCAAACGAATGGCTGAAGAACTACAAAAATTCCTGGAAAGAGCTGGTGTAAACAGCCGCTATATCCACTCCGAAGTAAAACCTTTGGACCGGGTGGAAATATTGAGGGAACTCAGGCTTGGTGTTTTTGATGTGTTGGTCGGGGTGAACTTGCTGAGAGAAGGGTTGGATTTGCCTGAGGTGTCTTTGGTTGCGATTTTGGATGCGGACAAAGAGGGTTTTCTAAGGAATGAAAGGAGTTTGGTCCAGACTATCGGTAGGGCGGCAAGGAATGAAAACGGGAAAGTGATCATGTATGCGGACAAGGTGACTGCCTCCATGCAGCTTGCCATCGATGAGACCAAAAGAAGAAGAAACCTTCAGATCGCGTATAACCTTGAACATGGAATTATCCCAACGACGATCAAGAAGTCCAAAGAAAAAATCATGGGTCAAACCACAGTTGCGGACAACAAGCGAAACGCCAAACTGTACGAGGATTCCATCGATTCGCCATCATTGATTGCAGCCGATCCGCTAGTGCAATATCTCAGTAAGGACAAACTGGAAAAACTCATCATCCAAACCCAAAAGCAAATGGAAAAGGCTGCCAAAGAACTCAACTTTATGGAAGCTGCCCGGTTGAGAGACGAATGGCAGGGAATGAAAAACAGGCTGGAAGACCTGAAAAGAGGGGTTTGAGGGGAGGCCCGAGCCCTTCGACCAAGCTCAGGGAACGAGATGCGAGAATATTTCAGCCAAGTACCAAGATCGGAGTATCCCTATAACCTGACAACCCGACAACGCGAAGCTGACAACCTGACAACCCTGTAACACGAAGCCGACAACAATTTCAACCAATACAACAATTACAACTTATTCTCCTTCGTACTTCCAACCTCAAACCTCGTACTTCCAAAATGACTCTTCAAGAAATCCATAGAATCGCCCAACAAGGGGAAGGCTTGAAGGTTGAATTCAAGAAAAAAGCTTCTTTTCCTGATAAAATCGTCAGGGAGATCATCGCTTTGGCCAATACCGAAGGGGGATTTTTATTGATTGGCGTGGATGATGACGGGACAGTGAGTGGACAGCGGTTTATCGAGGAGGAGGTTTTTGTGATGCAAAAGGCCATCGGGCAACATATTCAACCCAAGTTGGAGTATCAAGTGGAAATCATCAAGCTCACCCCAAAAAAGGGAATAGCTGTTTTTTCAATTCCAAAATCGCCTGAGCGCCCCCATTTTTTGATGGAGGAAAATAGGAGAAAGGCCTTTGTCAGGGTCAAAGACCGCAGTATCCAGGCAAGCAAGGAAATGTGGGAGATACTTAAAAGAGGGAAAAACCCAAAAGATATGGTTTTCACTTATGGTGAAAAAGAGAATATTCTGATGAAATCCCTAGGGGAAAACGGGAAAATCACCCTCAAAGAATTTCAGTTTTTAGCCAAATTGCCAAAGTTTTTAGCCTCAAAAACGCTGATCAGACTTGTTTTGGCCAATGTCATCAAAATCGTCCCTCAAGAGAAAGAAGACATTTTTATACTCAAGGAATCATAGGGGCAAAGAAGTGCCCAGCCGTTGGTTAAATCCTGGGATCCCTTGCAAGCCACCTGAATGGATAGCCAAAATATGGGATCCTTTCTCAAAAAAATCCTTTCTGATCAGGTCAATAATCCCAAACATCATCTTTCCGGTATAGATCGGGTCCAAAGGAATTCGGGTTTGTGCATAAAACCATTGTATAAATTCAAGCAGTTCAGGTCCTGACTTTCCATATCCCCCAAAGTGGTATCTGTCAAAAATGCTGTATTTTCCTAAAGGATTGATGTGGTTTTTCTCTAATAAGTGATTTATTTCCGAATGGATAAAATCGCCCTTCAAAGAAGAAAATCCCAACAAATTTTGGTGGGGTTTAATACTTTCTGCCAAACCTGCAAAAGTTCCCCCCGTTCCGATAGAACAACCAATGTGGGTAAATTCTGCATCTTCCTTTCCCAGGATTTCCTTTGTTCCTTTTACCGCAAAGGCATTTGTTCCTCCCTCGGGGATTAAATAGAAGTCTCCAAATTTTTCTTTGAGCTTTCCAATAAATGAAGCGTCAGTCTTTTTTCTATAATCCTCCCGGCTTATAAAATCGAGTTGCATGCCCTGTGCCTTTGCAAATGAAAGCGTTGGATTGAGGGGAAAAGTTTCTTCGCCTCTAATGATTCCAATTGGCTTGAATCCTTCAATTCTTGCTGCTGCGGCTGTTGCATGGATGTGGTTGGAAAATGCCCCTCCAAAAGTCAACACGGTGGAAAATCCCGACTTTTGGGCTTCTTCAAGGTTGTATTTCAGTTTATAAAATTTATTTCCGGATACAAGGTCATGGACCTGATCCAATCTCTTGATTGAAAGCCTGATTCCATTTTCCTCAATGAGAGGTAGATGGATTTCTTGGGTTGATATGGGATTTGGGAGAAGCAATGTTTTTCCAATATTCCTGCAAATAACCAAATCTTTGGCAAATGCCCTTATTTTTGCAGAATGGCAGACATGATGGATCAGGATAATTTTGATGAGGAAGAGTTGGATGTAGAACTCTTTGAGCACTTTAGTTTTACGATTGACAAAGGACAAACCCCGACCAGGGTCGATAAATTTTTAACTGACAGGTTGCCAAATGCCACCCGAAACAGGGTTCAGAATGCGATAGACGCAGGTTTTGTTCAGATTAATGGCAAGCCTACCAAAGCAAATTATAAGGTCAAGCCTCTGGATGAAATCAAGGTTTTTCTCGAAAAACCGCCAAGGGACACTGAGGTCATTCCGGAGGATATTCCTTTGGACATTGTATTCGAAGATGAGTACCTGATGATTGTCAACAAACCTCCGGGGATGGTTGTCCATCCTGCCCATGGCAATTGGACAGGTACATTGGTCAATGCTTTGGTTTACCATTTCAACCAACTTCCTACCATGCCCGGAAATTCTGGTAGGCCAGGATTGGTCCATCGGATTGATAAAGACACTTCGGGATTGCTTGTTATTGCAAAATCTGAAACTACCATGACGGATCTTGCCAAGCAGTTTTTTAACCATGATATAGACAGGACCTACCTGGCTTTGGTATGGGGAGAACCTGAGGAAGACCAAGGGACGATCATCGCCAATGTAGGTAGGAGTGCCAAAGATCGAAAAGTAATGGATACTTTTCCTGACGGTTCTCAGGGCAAGCATGCCGTAACCCATTGGAAAGTGATCAAAAGGCTACGGTATGTAACCCTGGTACAATGTAACCTGGAAACAGGCCGTACCCATCAAATCCGTGCCCATATGAAGTACCTAGGCCATCCTTTGTTCAACGATGCCATGTATGGGGGGGATAAAATCCGAAAGGGGACCCAGTTTTCAAAATACAAAATGTTTATCCAAAATTGCTTCGATCTGATGCCAAGGCAGGCTTTGCATGCGATGTCCTTGGGATTTATCCACCCGATAACAAAAAACAGGATTTATTTCGAAACCCCTCTTCCTGGTGATTTTGCCGCTGTTCTTGAAAAATGGGAGAACTATGTCAAATATGAAGAATAATCAGAAGCCTGAAATTCCTTTTTTCGGTTAAGTGCTTGTAAATGATGGGGTTTTAAAGTGGTTCTTTTTGAAAAATCAACCCTATTTAGGCTGGAAAAGATCAAAACTCATTCTTTTTATTGAAATCTGTGAATACAATTTGCCTATTGATGCACAAAAAATTCACAGAAGTAGCCGTCATTTACTCGAAAAATTTGTAATTCTTATATTGGAAACCCAAAACCCATTGTCAAGTATTCAAAAAACTGGCTTTCGCAATCGATGTAGATTAATGAATGGATAAAAATTCTTTCTAAAAATAAATATACTGTAAATTTTTAGCTAAATATTTATATAATTATTAAAGAATCAGATAAGGTGTTAATTTTGTCGTGTAATCAACTGGTAAAAAGTCCGGTTGAATGGTAGGATTAAAAGTATGGTGGGGGTTTCCCCGGAGGTTCGAATCCTTCTCCTACATCTGGTTATTTTGGGTTTATTGTTAATTGACTAAAGCTGTGAGATCTTGTTTCACAGCTTTTTTGATTTTATCCCTATTGGTCTTCTCCGTTATTTCAGCAGTGACTTTGTAAGAAAATAAGGTGAGTATGAGTGGGAATTCTCTTTGCTTTCATCGTCTTTTTTATGCGGTTCGGTATTTTTTGGTTCTTTACCGCTTTCATTTGGCCAACCTACATAAAAAACAAATTATGATATATCCATTTTAAACATCCCCAAACAAAGTAATTTTTATGCATGGGCGTAAAATCAGCACGTTTGCCCATTTTCTTCATTAAAGATTTGTTAATAAAAGTGCACTATTTGTTATTCTATTTCTTTTTTTATAGAAAAAAGTCAATTATTTTAAATAAAATGTAAAAAAATATACTTTTCATTAAATTAATTTTAATAAATGGTACGGTTTATTAATTTTGACCCGCTACAAAGCAGAAGGCTTTGAAAAAACACACCTTGTAGGATGTTGAAACTGGCAGACATGCCCTCCTGTCTCGGGGGTGGAGTACCTGGTTCTTATCAGGAATGGACAAAGCACACAAAGAGCTCTTTTGTTGCCTAACTTCTCCGTGGAGGTTCGAATCCTTCTCCTACAGCTTTATTTATATTTGGGTTATTTTACTATTGAGACAATCGGAATTGGTCAGCCAAGATCGGATTGTCTCTTTTTTTTGAGAATAATGGATGTTTACTGATATTTTGATTGGTTGGAAAAAAGGTTTTTCTTCTTTTTGTGTACTCCCAAATTTATTTTTCGTCAAACATGCGATGTCAATTTGATTTCTTCTCCTTCAAAATCCTGAAATCAAAATTGGTGTCAGTTAATATTCCGATCCTTTTATATTACTTTTAGTATCGGATTAGGTCTATGCAAGAAAATCAACCACAAGAAGCTTTGCCAACCAAAAGAAGGAAAAAATACCTGCGCTTGGCAGGTATTACTCTTTTGGTTTTGTTTTCGCTTCAACTTGTTTTTTATTTTGGATCTGACCTTCTACTCCGGAATTTCCTGAAAGAGAAGGTAAACATAGCTTCCGGAAATAAGTATGAAATAGATTTTGAAGAGTTTCACATACTCTTTTTGCAAAGGGGGATATCCTTCAAAGGATTGAAGCTGAATCCTGTGGAAGGTCAGTTTAAGGATCTTGGAAACACCCCGTATTTCCGGATTTCAATTCCTGAAATTATCATCAAAGGCCTCAATTACCGTTTTTTTAGAAAAGAATTTGTCATTGGGACTATTGAACTTGTCAATCCTGAGGTGGATTTTAAGCTGGCCCCTAAAGATACCATGGAGGTATCCAAGCAGTCCACTTCTCCAATTTTAATTCTACAGGAAGAAATCAAAAAGTCGTTTTTGGGTTCTCAGATAAAAGAAATAAGGATAAAAGAACTCAAAATCGATGATGCCGATTTATTGATGAAAAATTTTATCTCCCAAAAAGCCATCAAAGCCGAAAACACAAGACTTCTTTTGGAAGATATTCAGCTTTTGCAGCTAAGAAATCCCGAGACGCCTTTCAATGCCAAGGGATTTTCGTTTGGGTTCGATAATTTCGAAGTTTTGTTGGCTGACAGTATCCATACCATCCAAGCCCAAACAGTCAATGTATCGTCGCTCGAGCAATTCATTGATGCAAAAGAGGTCAAAATAATCCCTGATTTCAGCAAATCTGCAAGCACCTATTTCCAACTTGATCTGGACGAACTCTTATTAAAAGATGCAGATATCAATAGGGTTTTCTATACCTCTGAAGTCGCTGTAGGTCAATTGAAAATCGAAAACCCTGAGTTTTACCTCTACACCAGAGAGATATTGAAAAAAGACCGGGGGTCTGAACCGTTTGATTTGTATGCTTTGGTGGAAGGCATTTTGAATTCCATCCAGATTCAGGATTTTGAAATATTGGAAGGGAAATTTGGAAAACGTCTTGCCGATTCCAGAGATACCTACATGATCAAAACAGACCGCATTGATTTCAGAATGGAAGACTTTTACATAGGTCCTGATGAATCCAAAAAGAAAGACCAGTTTTTCTATGCCGATAATGCCTCTGTGGAAATTCACATGGTTGAGTTTGCTTTAAATGACAGCATCCACAGAATGAAAGGAGATTTTGTCAGGCTTTCATCCTTTGACGACAAGATTGAGATTGACGGATTTAAGCTGTTTCCTGCGGAGGGACTTGAACTTGATGGCAAAAAAGCCCATCTCGATATTGATGTTTCCGGATTGGTCATCACAGAAGCCAACCTCAAAAAAGTCTATAATCTCGGGATTATAGACCTGAAGGAGGTAATTTTGGACGAACCCGAAATTCTCCTAAAGAATATACAGGGTGGGGAAAAAAAGGAATCCAAACTGAACTTAACCGACATTTACAGTGAGTATTTGAATGGGATATATGTCGAAAGATTTGAAATCCGAGAAGGCTCACTCACATTGGACAACAGGCTTAGAATCCGACAGGACAGTCTTTCCTTTGGGAAAATCAATCTGGTCCTTGAAAATTTCGAATTGGACGAGAAGACTGAAATTGGAGATAACAAAGGTGATTTTTTCGCAGAGAATCTTCAGCTTGAGTTGGAGGATTACGCACTCAAGCTTGCAGACAACCTCCATATCTTCAAAGCCGACAGGATTTTGCTTGACACCAAGGGACAGCTGATCAAAATTGACGGCTTTGCGATCCGACCTTTGTACCAGACCCAGATTCAGCAGATTCTGGACAGGTATGGTAAAAGTACGACTTTGGATATTTATGTACCCCAATTTATGGCCAAAGGGGTGGACATTCCCAAAGCATATTTTGAGGGAATTCTGAGGATCAATGAGATATTGGTACCTTCTCCCAACATCAGCCTTTATCGCTACAAACAAAAAATCCAGGACGGATCAGTAAATGAATTGAAAAGGGGAGAAATTTTGGAGTTGTTGACTAATTATTTTTCTGAAATCCAAGTGGATTCCATCAATGTGAAGAGTGCAAAACTGAATTACCAGAATTTTATAGCAAACAAAACCAGGAGCTTTAAAGAGGATAATGTAACTATCTCGGTCAAAAAATTCTTCATCGACGAAGCTACTGTTTCCAATAAGATCAATACATTTTTTTCAGAGGAACTTGACTTAAACCTGAGTAATTACATTTTCAATATCGGAAACGGGAAATATACCATACAGGCAGACGGCATCAATTTCAATACTTCAAGGGAGGAAATCATTACCCGAAATGTCAGACTCAGTCCCAGCAGTAGCTTTTCTGACAAAACAAAAGTCACAGCCAAAATTCCAACTCTTTCTTTCCGGGGGGTTGACTTGGAGGCTTTCCTTTTTGACAACACCCTAAGGCTGCAAAAAGTCGGACTTGCAGGCTCTTCGGTCGAATTGCTCATTGACAATGATTGGGAAGGGCAGGCCAAACAAACCGCGGACAAAAAAGTAAAGAGGGAAAGAAACCTTCCAAAAAGTATCAGCAAGGTTTCTATTGATACCATTGAGACGGTCGATGCCAAATTCAGTTTGGGATTCAAAGAACTGGGAACCCAAAGGGAATTGATCAATACAGAGATTAATTTCAGTGTTTTTGATTTCCTACTAGATTCGGCAAGTATCCATAAAGGAGAAATTGCAGGCTTTTTTGATGCGATTACTTTGGAATTGGATGAATTTTGGCTGACGCTCAATGACAGTGTGCATCAGGTGACTTTTTCCAAAGTGGAACTCGATACCAAATATGATGGTGTCCTCGTAAATAACTTTAGAGTGATTCCAAGAGATTTGGGTGGCAAACCCGGCTTTCCGGTATTATCGGGACATATTCCCACCATCCTGGTCAAAGTAAATTCCCTGTCTGAGATACAGGCAAGTAAAGATCTTTGGCTAAAGCAATTGAGATTGTACAGGCCTGATTTGGAGGTGTTTTTAGATGAAGTGAAGGCCCCAAAGAAAGATAAACTACAAAAAGAAGCAGGGAATGAACTCTTTGAATTTTTTCAAGTCGATGACTTTGAAATCGTGGAAGGGAATTTTTCAATTTTTGACAAAAATGGATCCAAGAAGCCCCAACATTTCAACGGTGTAAATTTTGGGCTTTTAGGGACTAAGATTGATTTGAAAAACCTTGACAAGCTGGATAGAAAAGCGCTGCTGAACCAGGAGTTTAAATTTTCTATCCCCAATTACGAAATCCTCATGAAGGACAGCCTGAACAAAGTAACCATAGGCTTGATCACTGTAGATAAAAATGAAGTGAGGGTCAGCGACTTGATTTTTTCACCCCGGGTAGGTAGGTACCAATATGGAAGGACCGTAGGAAATCAGACCGATGTGATGAATATCCATGTCCCTTTGTTGGTTTTGGATACACCTGATTACGATAGGTTCCTTGAACATGAAGTTTTGGCTGCCAAATCACTCAAAGTTTCTGACGTGAATGCCATGATGTTCAGGGACAAAAGATTTCCCCGCGTGACTGGTGTTTTCCGTCCGATGCCTCAAGAATTGATGAGAAATGCAGGAATCGAATTGAGGTTGGATACTTTCGTCATAGAAAATGCAACCATCCGATATGCGGAGTTTTTTGAAAAGGGAATGGTTCCTGGAGAATTGTTATTTACGGACATCAACGCCGGATTGTATCCATTCCATTTGTCTAAAGATGAAAATCCCTATCCTTTGGTTGAGTCTTTCTTGCTCGCCACCACCAAGTTGAACGGAGTTGCTGACTTGAATTTGCAGGGTCATTTATTCTTTCAGGAACCTTATCCCATGAGGATCAATGCCCAACTGGGAGAATTTGACATGAGGACTCTGAATTCTATTTTGGAGACCAATGCATTTGTCAATATCAAAAGGGGAACAGTCAAAGGTGCAGACTGGTCCTTTGTGGCAGATAACGATAAAGCAGTGGGACAAATGGCATTTCTATACTCAGATTTGCACGTGATTTTGTTAAATCACCGGACTCTCGAACATGCAAAAGGAAGGGATGCAATCCTGACTTTTGTTTTGAATTCCTTTGCGCTCAGGTCTAACAATCCAAGGCGGTACCTGAGAAATCCGATTGAAGGAAAGATTTACCAAGAAAGGGATAAAGAGAAATTTGTATTCAATTATTGGTGGAAAACAACGTTCAGCGGCTTGAAAGGAAGCCTGGGCCTTGGTCAGGCAAAACCTGAAAATCCAAAAAAAGCAGCAAAAAGCAAGAAGAAGGAAGGAATAAAGGAGGAGGAATGATCAGTTTGCAGTAGCAGTAGGCAGTCGCAGCGGTCAGTTTAAACAGTGGGCAGTGTTCAGGAACAGGAGGCAGTTTTCAAAATCAAGAGACAGTGGCAGTGAAGGACCTAACTTTTTAACTTTAAAACCTTTTAACCTTCTAACTTTCCAATCTCCCCGACCTCCTTACTTCCAACCCTCCCAACTTCTCACCTCCTAAACCTTAGTCGCTCTGACCATTTCATTTTTGCCCGGAGGGCCGGGAAGTGTTTCTACTGTCAAACCCAATTCCTGAAGGGTTCTTTTGAGTTTTCCTGTTGCACTGTAGGTAACAAATATTCCTCCCGGATTCATGGTGTCCGTAACTTTTTCCAGAATTTCCTTTGTCCACAGTTCAGGCTGTTTTTTGGGTGCAAAAGCATCATAGAAAACAATATCCGAAGGGTACAGGACGGCTTCTTCCAATGTGGTCTGATCCTTTTTCATATTGAAATACTCAGAATAGACCAGCCCCTGATCCCATGGAGATTGGTGGAGTTTCTTAAAAAAATGGGCATAGTGGTAGATTGAGGTATCTACCTCCGTATAGTTCAACTGATCATAGATTTCCTTTTCCAAAGGAAAAGGCTCAATGGTATGGTAAAGGACAGGGACTTTGTATTGCTCCGCCCAGACAAGCGTCAGCCAGGCATTCAGACCGGTACCGAATCCGACTTCAAAAATCCTGATTGGAAATCTGTTTGGATTGCGCATGAACCATGCCTCCAGCCCATAGAGCATAAAAACATGGATAGATTCCCGATATGCGCCGTGGAAAGAATGGTAGGATTCCTTCAGTTCGGGAAGATAAAGGGAATGTGACCCATCGTCAGTAGTGATGATTTTGACTTCTCTTCCCATACTTTAGACTTTATGGATCAACACTACACAATAGGCCGAGATGCCCTCCTGTCTTCCTACAAAACCCAGCTGTTCGGTGGTGGTGGCTTTGATAGAAATATTAGAAATTTCTGTTCCCATCACCTCAGCAAGGCAGGTTTTCATAGATGGAATATGTGGATTCAGCTTTGGAATCTGAAGACAAACTGTCGAATCGATATTGCCAACTTCATATCCTTCTTGTCTAACCAGCTGCATTACTTCCCGGAGGAGGATTTTGCTGTCGATCCCTTTGTATTTTGGGTCTTTGTCTGAAAAATGATAGCCGATATCCCGCAAATTGGCAGCACCCAAAAGCGCATCGCAGATCACATGGATCAATACATCTGCATCTGAATGTCCGACAGCACCCTTTTCATGTTCCAATTTGATGCCTCCGAGCCAAAATTCATAGCCTTCCTGGAGTTGGTGCACGTCATAGCCGAAGCCGATTCTGAAATTTGTCATATTTAACTAGATATGAGACGGGAGATATGAGACTTGAGACAAAGGAAAGGTCTGTCAATTTTTAGCTTTGTAATAGACGACGGAAGAGTTTTCTTCTACAAGGATTTTATTCGCCTGCTTTATTATTTCCTCCGAAGGGATTTTGATTTTCTTTTCGTATTCCAATTGTTGGTAATCAGGGTTGCCGAGGTGGGCATAATAAGCCAGACTCATGGCCCTGTTCAGCAGTTGGACGGATTCGTAGATTTTCATTGCCTCTGCCTGATTTTTGATTTTGGTCAGGGTGTTTTCAGAAACTGTCGAACTGAGAAAGGTCGCCACGACTTCATCCAAAGCCTTTTCGGCAAGTTCCGCAGGTTGGCCTTTTTCCATTTTGCCTGAAAAAACCAACAATCCCGGGTCCACTGTGCCGAAGATATAAGCACCGATGGAAGCAAACAAGTTACCGTTCTTGACCAATTGCTGCTCCAGAATTGAAGAGCGTCCAAACCCAAGGATGTCTGTAATCAAATCAGATTCAAGATAACCATCCTGCAATTTTCCAGGCATATGGTAGACCTTGTACAAGGCATCTGTCGGGACATCTGCCTCTACGACTTTTGTTTTCTTTTTACCTTGAGGCAATTCCTGTAAAACAGGATTTTTTGAAATTTTTCCTAACGGAATACTGCCAAACCATTTTTCGGACAAAATTTTCACCTGCTCCAAAGTCACATCACCTGCTACTACCATGACCGCGTTGTCAGGGCGGTAATGGGTAAAATAGAATTCTTCCACATCCGCTTTTTGGTAGTTGACGATGTCTTCCAGGTTTTTGCCGATGGTGGGCCATTGGTAAGGATGTCTTTCGTATGCCAATCCCCGGATATGATGGTGTACATCTCCATAAGGTTGATTGATGTACCGCTGCTTAAACTCCTCGATCACCACCTTGCGTTGGGCTTCTATGGTTTTTTCTGAGAGGTTGAGTTGGAGCATCCTGTCTGATTCGAGCCAAAAAGCCGTCTCAATATTGGTGGCAGGAAGGGTAATATAGAAATTGGTGATGTCCGTATTGGTAAAGGCATTGCATGAGCCCCCGACTTTTTCCAACTCGGTGTCAAAGACAGGTACATTTTTGGAGCTGCCAAACATCAGGTGCTCAAAATAATGAGCAAGGCCTGTTTTGCCGGTTACTTCATTCCTTGAACCTACTTTGTAAAGGATATTTAGCACAGCGATTTTTGTACTCCTGTCCTCATGGACGAGCACCTGAAGGCCATTATCCAGTACAAATTGTTGGTAATTGATCATTGGAAATTTTCGGCAAAGCTAAGAAATAAAAGCAATTTGGAAGGCAATTGTTTTAGGAGAGCAGTTCTCCTTTGTATCCTGCGCTTTCAAGAGCCTGGATGATTTCATTGGCATTTTTGTCGCTTTCCACAGTGAGAATCCTGTCAGGACTTGTCAGGTCCACCAGCCATGAACCGGCAGCGATTTTTTCCATTTCGGGAGTGATGGTGGCCACACAGGCGCCACATTTGACATTGGTTTTGAATTGCTTTTTCATATAAATAGATGTAAGATTTGAGACGTGAGACATGAGATTAAAATCAGGGAGCAAGGGTTAAATTTTTGAATTAATAATGAAGAATGAATAACGACGAAGAAGCAGAAGACGCAAGCTTGTGAAAAGACTTCACCCTTTCATTTCGAGTAAACATTAAATAAAATGTACCGACATGAAAAGGACACCGTTTTCTCCGTCATCCTGAAGGAGGTACGACTGAAGGATCTCATTTACTTTAGGAGAGACCCTTCGCTTCACTCAGGGTGACGCCTCCCAAAACAACAGCTGGTAATCAATGTGGTTAGCCTGTTCATTGGGTTATACTTCTTGAAATGAAATTTTTATTTTCTAAGCCGAAGGCTATTGGTGACTACCGAGACCGAACTTAGTGCCATGGCTGCCCCGGCGATCATAGGATTGAGAAGGAATCCAAACGTAGGGTATAAGATCCCTGCTGCAACCGGGATTCCGATGATGTTATAAATAAAGGCCCAAAATAGATTCTGACGAATAATTGATACGGTTTTTTTGGTCAGATGAAGGGTTTTTGGAATTTGGGATAAGTCCGAATGGACCAGGGTCACTTCGGCGACTTCCATCGCTATATCCGTTCCCTTCCCCATGGCAATACTCAAATCGGCCAAGCTAAGTGCCTCGCTGTCATTGATACCATCTCCGGCCATAGCCACATGTTTTCCTTGAGCTTGTAGATTCTTGAGGTAAGCTGCTTTGTCCTGAGGCAACATTTCGGCCTTGAAATGGTCGATGCCTGTTTCTTTGGCTACCCAAGCGGCGGTTTTGTTTTGGTCACCTGTCAGCATATGGATGGCAATGCCCATTTGCTTCAATTCGGTAATTGCTTTTATAGAAGTGGTTTTGATAGGATCCGCGATTTTGAAGATTGCAACCAATTCCGTGTTTTTGGCTACAAATACAACGATCGCTCCCTCCTCGAGGGCTTTGTTGGATTGTACCTGAAGCGGTCCAGTCAATTCTACTTTGAAGGAGGAGAGCCACTTCATGGTACCGATGCGGTAGAGGTCATTGCCTGATTTTGCACTCACCCCTTTTCCTGTTTCACTTTGGAAATCTGTGATATTGATTTTTGGATCCGATTTTTCAAAATATCCTGAAATGGCTTTTGCCAAAGGATGTTCACTTTTGGATTCGATGGCTTTGACTACAGAAGCGTCTGTTTCATTCCACGATTCACCAAAAATGGCGTCAATTACTTTAGGATTTCCCTCCGTAATCGTTCCTGTTTTGTCCAAAATCAAAGTGTCAATGGTTTTTCCTTTTTCCAGGCTTTCGGCATCTTTGATCAAAATCCCCATTTCTGCGCCTTTGCCCATGGCAGCCATGATTGCTGTTGGCGTAGCCAATCCCAATGCGCAGGGACAGGCAATTACCCACACGGTAATCAGCGCCAACATTCCTCTCAACCAAGAATCTTCGATTCCGCTAAATCCCCAAATAAAGAAAGTGATTATCCCGATAGCCAACACCACAGGCACAAAAATCCCGGCCACTTTATCCACCATTTTTTGGATGGGAGCCTTGGAACCTTGAGCTGCCTTGACCCTTTGGATGATCTGGGCTAGGAAAGTATCACTTCCAATCTGCTCCGCAATGAAGGTAAAACTTCCTGAACTGTTGATAGTACCAGCAAAAACCTGCGTGTCTTTTTCCTTTAATGCAGGAAGCGGTTCACCGGTCAGCATGCTTTCATTGACATAGGAAGAGCCTTCCAGGACTTTTCCATCCAAAGGGATTTTTTGGCCGGGTTTGATCAATATAACCTCGCCTTTTTTAACTTCGCTGGTCTTCATGGAGATTTCCTTTCCATCTTTCAGGACAATAAGGTCAGTCGGCTGAAGGTCCATTAATTTTTTGAGTGCTGCGCCGGTACCCGCTTTGGCGCCCGATTCAAGGGTTTTTCCCAATAGAATAAAGAATATGATCACCGAGGCTGCTTCGAAATACACATGGACTTCAAGGCCTTTTGAGGCAAGGTATTCGGGGAAAAAGGTATTGAAGGAGCTATATATATATGCAATACCTGTACTCAGAGCGACAAGCGTGTCCATATTTGCCTGTCGGTTTCCTGCTAATTTCCATGCCTGGATAAAAAATTGTCTTCCCAAAACAAGCAATACAGGTGTGGACAGGGCCCACATGATGTAATTGCCAAAGGGCATGTGCATCCAAAACATGCCGATCAGGAAAACCGGCAAGGCAAGAATTCCTGCATAGATTGTTTTTTTCTTGAGTTTTTGATACGCCTCAAGCTGCATTTTTTCAAGATCCTCTTGCAGGATATCTTCTATCATCAGGTCATAGCCCGTGGATTGGACATCTTCCTGGAGCTTTTCCAAGGACACGACATCTTCTTCCCATTCGAGTAGTGCAACATGGTTTGCATAATTAACTGATGCCGATTTGACTCCCGGACTGTTAGAAAGGGTTTTTTCCACAGAAAGGGCACATGCCGCACAACTCATTCCCGTCACAGGTATTTCTTTCTTTTTCATTTTCTTTAAATTTTACAAACAGTCCCAAACCCTCAACTTCCCACTTCGTAACTCGTACTTCCCACTTCATTACCTCGTACTTCGTACTTCGTAACTCTTACTTCATAATTCACTTCCTCCTTCACCCTTCATCCTTCATCCTTTATTCTCACAAATCTACACTATCACCTTCCGTCGCCTGTTATACAATTTTTGATAAAATTAAACTGTCCAATCGCCATTCTTGTAATAAGGAAAAAAATGCGAACTTTATCATTTGTTGCGAAGTTAGAATGACTTGTATCGCCTAAGTGAACGTTGAACACCAAATCCATGATAAAAAGCACAGTTGATCCGGATTGTACCGGACAATTTTCGGCCTTATTTTTAGACTATATCCACCAAAAGCCTGAGATTTTTCCTTTCTATAACCAATTTCCAAAAATTGAAAATTTCAAAAAACTGATTGAAGGGAAGAAATTCAAGGATGCCCACAGGAAAGTTTTGGTGGAAACACTTTCAAATCAATACCAAGGCCTCAAGGACAACGAAATCGCCACTCAGCAGATCCAGTCTTTGGCCGATTCCAACACTTTTACAGTGACCACCGGTCATCAGCTGAACCTGTTTACAGGACCACTTTATTTTATATATAAAATCGTTTCGACTGTCAACCTTGCGGACAGATTGAAAAAAGCTTATCCTGACAAGCATTTTGTACCCGTTTATTGGATGGCGACAGAAGACCATGATTTCGATGAAATCAGCTATTTCAAACTTGACGGCAAAAAGTACCAATGGAAAACGGATCAGGCAGGAGCTGTGGGAGATTTTGAATTGGATGAAAGTTTCAAATCATATTTTAAAGAAGTCTCCGGTTTTGTTCCCGATTTCTTTAAAGAAGCGTATCACAATTCCGGCAAATTATCGGAAGCAGTCAGAAAATATGTCCATCATTTGTTTGGAGAAAAGGGTCTTTTGATTGTGGATGCCAATGAGGCAGCCTTAAAAAGGATTTTCATCCCTGTTGTCCAAGAAGATTTGTTCCAGCATATTCCAAAGGTTCTTGCGGATTCCCAAACCAAAAAGCTGGAAGACCTTGGGTACAAAAGCCAGATATTCCCTCGAGAGATCAATCTTTTCTACATGGAAAAGGGGATAAGGGAAAGAATCGAAAAATCAGGAGATGTTTTTAAGGTATTGAATACAGAAATTTCATTTACAGAAAAGGAAATGATGGAGCTTATATCGGCTCATCCTGAGCGGTTCAGTCCTAATGTCGTGCTCCGTCCGCTGTATCAGGAAATGGTCCTTCCCAACCTTGCCTATTTGGGTGGTCCTGCGGAAGTGGTTTATTGGCTCCAGATGAAAGGGATTTTCGATCATTTTGAAGTGCCCTTTCCTGCTTTGATGCCGAGGAATTTTGCTGTGGTTTTGGATCAGGCAATTGACAGGAAAATCGAAAAACTCGGGCTTTCAGATGAATTGCTTTTCCAGTCTGTAAAGGAGTGGAAGAAAGATTTTATTTCCAAAAATGCCTCCATGGACATCAAATTGATCAAGGAGAAAGAAGCTTTGGGGTTGATATTTGAAAAGTCAGGAAAAACCGCCGAGGATCTTGAGAAAAGTCTCGGCAGTGCATTTGAAGCGGGAAAGGTACGGGCATTGAAGATTTTGGACCAGCTGGGTCAAAAGGTGAAGAAAGCTGAAGAGCGCAAATGGGATATCCAAATCAAACAACGAGAAGCAATCTTCCAATATATGAATCCGGGAGGAAGTCCTCAGGAAAGAGTAGAAAATTTTATGAGGTTTTACCTCCAAGACCATAATTTCGTTGCCCAAATCCAGGAAATTTTCGATCCTTTTGATTATTCATACATGATTTTGAGACTTGGTCATGGATAAGTCAGCTATCAGGAAGGAACACTTTGAGTTGAGAAAGGCTGTTTCCAATGAGTTGAGAGAGGAGTACTCTGAAAAGATTTCCAACCGCGTGATTGATTTTTTGAATTCGAATCCGGCTATCCGGCATGTGCATCTGTTTTTATCCATCAATAAGCTGAATGAGGTGAATACTTTTCCCTTATTGAAAAAATTACAAGACTTGGGATACATTATATATACCTCTCATCTGAATCCAAACACAAAGGTCTTGGATACTTTGGAAATCACCGATGCCAAAGAATTTGAAACAGGTGATTTTGGGATTCCAATTCCAAAGTATCCAAAAATAGTAGACAGCAATCAGATTCAGTTGGTATTGGTTCCTCTTTTGGCTTATGACAGGAAAGGAAACCGATTGGGCTATGGGAAAGGATATTATGACAAATTTTTTGCTTTTTTAAACCATAAAATAATGAAGGTGGGTTTATCGTTTTTTCTACCTACACAGGATATTCCTGCCGAACCGCACGATATTGGGCTTGATATTTGTATCACACCTGATGAGATGTATCATTTTAACCATCCTTGATGGGATTTATTCAAAGAATTAATTTATTTCGCCCATTATTTATTTAAACTTAAATCCATTTGAAATTTTATGAAAAAAACAATTCTAATTCTCGCAGTCCTGTTTTCATTTTTGTTTGTCAATGACTCTATGGCTCAGTACAACACCGGAATAGGGCTTAGGCTCGGTTCAGGAAACGGTATAACCGTCAAGCACTTTATCCAGAACGGTGCAGCTATTGAAGGTATCCTGTACACTAGATGGCAGGGTTTTATCATTGTAGGTCTATATGAAGTCCATAAAGACATCGATGGTGCCAAAGGCCTGCAGTGGTTCTATGGTGGTGGTGCCCACATCGGATCGTGGAATGCCGACAAAAGAAATACACCTTGGGGCGATAACGGCAGCAGTTCAACAGTAGTCGGATTAGATGGTATTATCGGTTTGGACTACAAATTCGACAATGCCCCCATTAACTTATCCCTCGATTGGAAGCCCTCTGTCAATATCAGTGATAATGGAGGCCTATGGTGGGATGAGGTAGCCTTATCGATAAGGTTTGCTTTCTGATCAGTGTACAGAACAAGGCCATTTTGAAATTCAAGGAATTTCAATCAAATCTTAAAGCAATCATGGATGCAGTATGGGCAATAATGCCTTTCTGCATCCTCTTTTTTTGTAAAGGGTGTTGACCGGGCTGGAAATCGGGGCTTTTTTTCAATCCAAATTAAATTCTGCGACAGTGAAGGCCTTTGGAAAGCCGATCCTTAAAATCCAGACCCAAAACAAAACCCAGATTTCAATGATTTTTGGAAAAAATCCTTTTTAGGTAAAAATATTGACCTGAAATTCATTTTTGTGCACCCAAATTCAAAATATGTCATTGAAAAGACCGTAAATCAGTAAAGGATGAAAAATTTTTTTCAATTAGAAATTTAAAGAATCATTCTTTTTCTTTCTGATACACTCTAATTTATCAATATTGGTATATATGGGCAATTAATTATCAATTAATTAAATAATTGCCATTTTTGATATCATTTATGCATTTAAAGTAATTTTTTTTTAAAAAAATCAAAAATTTTAATTTAGATCAAAACAGAATAATATTCCGCTTAATCTGGTTGAATCTATTTTTAAAAAACTGATTGTTCGAAATAAAAATGATTTCCAAATAATTCACTTTTTTTGACTCCTCCCTAAGTATTTTCACTTAGTTCCCAATTAATTCAAGTTTTTTTAACTTTAACAATAATTAACACGGATGATAATTACTTAAAATATGTTAAAATATGAAAAAACATATAAATAAATATATTAAAACGATATTTAATTCCCAAATTACCTTATTTTGAAATGTGACGGAAATAAATTTTATTTACAAATCAACTAAACTAAAATACCTTATGAGAAAAGCTTTACTCTTTGTTATTGCGCTTTTCACCATGACACTCAGTATCGAGGTGTCGGCGCAACAACGGGTAATTACCGGAAAGGTAATTTCCGATGAAGATGGGCAGGGCCTCCCAGGCGCTACCGTCCTCGTGAAGGGTACAACAGTAGGTACTACCACCGATTTGGATGGTAATTACTCTATTAATGTACCAGCCGGATCGAATGTACTGATCTATTCATTCGTGGGTTTGAAAACCCTTGAAGAAGCAATCGGTAACAGATCCGTCATCAATGTAACGCTCACTACTGATGCGTCACAACTATCCGAAGTGGTAGTAACGGCAATCGGTATTGAGAAAGAAAAGAAAGCCTTGGGCTACGCAGTAACCTCTGTTGGGGATGAACAAATCCAAAACAGACCGGAAGCTGACGTTGCGAGGGTTCTTCAAGGTAAAGTGGCAGGTGTAAACATCACCGCTACTAACGGTAACTCAGGTGCTGGTACAAACATCATCATCAGGGGTTATTCTTCAGCCACAGGGTCTAACCAGCCTTTGTTCGTTGTGGATGGTGTTCCTTTCAACACCAATACAAATGCTGTAACAGGATTTGGTTCAGGTGGTGCTACCACTTCTAGCCGTTTCTTGGATATTGATCCAAACAATATTGAGAACATCTCTGTGTTGAAGGGTCTTTCGGCTACTGTATTGTATGGTGATCAGGGTAGAAACGGTGTAATCTTGGTTACAACCAAATCAGGTTCTAGAAAAAGAAAGCAAGCAGAAGTGACTGTTAACCAGTCTATCTTCTCAAACAATGCAGCTTCGCTTCCAACTTTCGGACAGGTTTATGGTAACGGATTCCAGCAGCAGCCAGGATTATTCTTCTCTAACTTCGGTCCAAGAATGGACCTGGGTTTGCAGATCAATCACCCAATAGCGTCCTCATCCTTGGCAAGTATCAGAAACGCTTTCCCTGAATATTTTGAGAAAGATGCGAATGGAAATCCAACTACTACGCCTATAAAGTATGACTACAAGGCGTATGCTGATCCAAGCGAGACTTTCTTCCAGACAGGATTGGTAAGCAATACTTCAGTTCAGATCCAAGGTGGTGGAGAAAGCACAGGTTATAGTGCTTCATTCGGCTATACTTCTGACGAAGGTTTCCTACCGGGAAACAAATTGACCAAGTATAACTTCGGTTTGGGTATCAACTCAGCAGTAAGTGAAAAATTCACCATCAATTCTTCCTTTACTTTTGCTAGAACAGGTGTGGATTCTCCTCCTGTCAATGCTGCTTTCGGTTCAGGTCCTAACGGTGGTATTCCTTCAGCTTATGCCAATGTCTTGTATTCTCCGCGAACAATAGATTTGGGCGGGCTTCCTTTCGAAAATCCCGTCGATAAAAGTTCAGTGTATTTCAGATCAGGAAATGACCAGGTTAATCCACTATGGCTAGTGAAAAATTACAAAAATACTTCTGTTGTAAACCGTTTCTTCAACTCAACATCTTTGAACTATGACTTCACTGATAACTTCTCTGTAACCTACCGATTAGGTTTGGATACTTACACAGAAGTGCAGGAAGCTATGTATAACAAAGGTGGAGGTGCCGGAGTGACATTAGATGCAAGACAGGGGTATTACAGAACAATCAACATCAACAATACCATTTGGAACCAGGATTTGATTTTGAACTATAGAAAAACACTTTCTGAGAAGGTGGGGATTAGTGCACTTTTGGGTTTCAACTCAAGATATGACAAATACCAGCAAAACGGTATCGCTTCCACTGGTCAGTTGGCTTTTGACCTTTTCAGACACTCTAACTTCCTTGTTTCTGCACCCATTGACCCACTTGGCGCAGGCCGTATGGATTATATGGTTGAAGAAAGAAGAATGGGTATCTATGCACAGGCAACTGTTGATTATAACAACTATTTGTTCTTGAACGTAGTCGCAAGAAATGACTGGACTTCTACAGTAGAACCTGAAAACAGAAGGATCCTTTATCCGGGCGCTTCAGTTTCCTTTATCCCTTCAGATGCATTCGATTGGAATTCATCCACTGTCAATGACCTTAAATTGAGATTGGGTTATGGTACCTCTGCAGGTTTCCCTTCTCCTTACCAAACAAGAAACATCTTGGGACAGTCCTCAAGGGCATTCCAAAATGCAGGTGGAACTTTATTCCAATCACAATCTTTGAGCAATACTTTAGGTAATCCAAACTTGAAGCCTGAGTTGCATGAAGAACTTGAATTTGGTATTGAAACTGGCATGTTCAACAACAAAGTAAGATTTGACATCTCTTTGTATGAGAAAAACACCAACAATTTGATTACCTCTTCACCAATTGACCCTGCTACAGGTTTCACCAATACAACGATCAACATCGGTAAAATCAGAAACAGAGGTATTGAATTCCAAGGTACTGCCACTCCAATTACTACTGCAAGTGGATTCAGTTGGGAGACCATTGTAAACTGGACTGCCTACAGGACAGTTACCATGGAATTGGGTGAAGGTTTGGAAGAAGTCGTTTATGCAGGTTTTACTACCTTGGGTAACTTTGCCATTCCAGGTCAACCTTTCGGTATCATCAAAGGAACTGTTTTTGCCCGTGATGAGCAGACAGGTCAGCCAATAGTAGATACTAACGGAACTTACCTGGAAGACACTGAAATTGGAGTTTTAGGCGATCCAAATCCAAAGTGGACAGGTTCTTGGATCAACACCTTGAGATACAAAGGTTTCTTCATGAACTTCATGTTGGAATACAGAAGAGGTGGTATCATCTTCTCTAATACTGTGACTGCTACCCTTGCTAGAGGTGTGACCAAAGATCCGGTTGTTGACAGAGAGATGAGTTTCATTCTTCCAGGTGTAAAGAGAGACGGTACTCCTAACGATATCCAGATCACTGCTGCCAACTACTTCTTTGATGGCTATCACGTAGGTGCTGATGAATCAAACGTATTTGATGGCTCTGCTGTAAAATTGAGAGAATTGTCATTTGGTTATGACCTTCCTTCTTCTCTTCTTTCTAAGACTCCTTTCAAGCGTGCTTCTGTGGCACTTAGCGGAACAAACCTTTGGTTCAGAGCGCTTAACTTCCCTCCAAACATGAACTACGATGTGGACGTGTTGGGTGTAGGTGTTGGTAACGGTTTGGGCTTTGACTTTGTAACTGGTCCTAGCTCAAGAAGATTCGGTGGTACATTAACCTTAGCATTCTAAACCACTAAATTTTAACTAAAATGAAAAGAAAAATATATAGTCTGATAGTTGCTTTTGCCATGGTATTTGCAACATCATGTGGTGATCTTGATCTCCTTGATTCTCCAAATGAGGTTACAGCTTCAACAGCTGATCCAAGTTGGGTACTGAATAACGTTCAGTTGGCTTATGCTGGTATGTTTGAAGGTATCAGTAATACAGGTGCACAATTAACCAGGATATTGTCACAGCCTAACGTCAACTACCAAAATGCTTACAATGCGACTGCATTGAACGGTGTTTGGAGTACTTCCTATGCTACAATATTAAGCGATATTAAGTTTATAGAAACTGAGCTTAATACTCCGGAAAGACCTATCCCAAGACACGTTGCCATTGCCAAAGTAATCAAAGCCATGGTTTTGATGCACTTGGTAGATCACCTTGGGGATGTCCCTTATTCTAAAGCCCTCAATCCGGCCGACTTTTTTCCAACTGTAGACAGTGCAGCAGATGTGTATAAAGTTGCCTTGGACGAATTGGTCGCAGCAAGAGCAGCGTTTGCAATTCCAACAGCCGCACTTCCTACTGACTTGTATTTCAATAACAACCTAACAAGATGGCAGAGATTGGTGAATACTTTAGAATTGAAGTATTACCTCAATACCAAATTGGTCAACAGCGGTTCGGCAGCAAGAATTGCAGCCTTGGTTGCTGAAGATAATTTATTGAAAGAAGGCGATGATTTTGTGTTCAGATATGGAACAAGTCAGACCAATCCTGATTCAAGAGCTCCAAAATTCGGTCAGTATGGTGGTGGTGGTGGTGCTTACCAAAGCACATTCTATATGTTCCACTTAACGGAAGCAAAAGGTTTTGATGACCCAAGGGTAAGGTACTACTTGTATCGTCAAGTCACCAAAAACCCTACTGATCCTGATAAATTGAGATGCTTAGGCGAAATTGCTCCGGGGCATTATTTGGCAGGTGGATTCCCTTTCTGTTTGCCTGACTTCAGCCCTACAGGTAGAGGATATTGGGGAAGAGACCACTTGAACAACGAAGGTATTCCACCAGATGGTTTTGAAAGAACCATGTACGGTCTTTATCCTGCAGGTGGTAGATTTGATGACAACTCTGCTTCTCCTGTAAACTCCCCACTTTTGGGTGCAGGTGGTGCAGGTCTTCAGCCAATCATGCTTTCTGCATATGTTGACTTCATGGTAGCTGAAGCAATTCAGACCCTCGGCGTGCCTGGTGATGCAAAAGCAAGAGTTGCTAGCGGTATCCGTAAGCACATGAACTTCGTAAGAGCATTTTCTACTGCATCTTCTCAAGGCGCTATTGTAACTGCTTTCCAACCAAACAATATCTTTAATTCTCTGGTCGACTCTTACATCGCAGCAGTGAATACTGAATGGGATGCAGCTCCGGCAAATAGAAAAATGAACTTGATTGCAAGGGAATATTGGTTGTCTCTTTTCGGTAACGGAGTTGAGTCTTACAATCTTCACAGAAGAACTGGTCAGCCTGATAAAATGCAGCCTGGTTTGGCAGTTGATCCGGGATTATTCCCAAGATCTTTCTTGTATCCGACTGATTTTGTTGTCACCAATAAAAATGCTCCTCCACAGAAGGCAAATCTTGGTCAGAGAGTGTTCTGGGATACCAATCCTGAAGGTAACGGCTGGATAAACTAACCTCTAAAATTGCTAAAATATGAAATTGATAAAATATAGTTTTGGAATGTTGGTATCCATGTTGGTTTTTATAACCTCATGTACTGACTTCGTAGAGCCAAGGATTCCTTACGCAACCTTTGATACAGGTGCCTATCTTAGAACTGTTGCCCGTACAAGCGATACATTTAACTTCTTTGACTTGGCAAATGCCAAATTTGATATTACTATCGAAGGAGTAGATGCTGAGAATGGTGCTACTGTCGAATCAGTAGAAGTAAGGGTAAGACGTAGGAGATTGATTCCGGGTGTAGGATTGCAATATGTCCCTGTTGGTACAAGTACTACAGTGAATGATGTTCTTGTAAAAACACTTTCATCAGCTGATTTTGCTCCAAATGACCAAAGTAAATTCCTTAGGGCTAAAATTTTGGTGACTTCAGCAGAAACATTTGCTGCACTTGGACTTACGGCTTCTCAGGTCAATGGTGGAGACGTGTTTGAATTCCGTCTGAAAATGACTGACAAATCTGGACGTGTGTTCAACGATGTAAATGCAAGTGCAGATATCAAAGGTGGTGCATTCTATGCTTCTCCTTTCCTGTACAACGTTTCTGTGATTTGTCCTTCAAACTTAGCAGGAACCTATGAATTCACTTCTTCTGAAATGAGTTCACCATTCGGTTCATGTCCAGGGTCTATTACAGGTACAGTAACCTTTACTGCTGTAGCAGGTACCACTGCATATGGAGTTTCTGATGCTACTTTCGGCTTCTGGAATTGTTATGGAGATACCTTTGGTGGCAATGTGAGGTTGAATGATGCCTGTGGTTCCCTGTCTTTCTCCGGTTCGGATAAATATGGTGACACTTACACCTTTAACTTCATCAGTGTTTCACCTGCTGAGTTGGTATTCACTTGGGTCAATACTTCTGCTGAAACCGGTAGGGTAGTGTTGAAATCCAATGCGGGTAAACCATGGCCTCCAGGATTGAGATAAAAAAATGATTTAATTTTAACAGTGTTAAAAGCAGCATCTTCGGATGCTGCTTTTTTTTATGGTCTTTAATTCAGGCAATATTTAACTTAATTATACTGAGCAAAGTCTTATTTCTTTGTTTGGCTGATTGGCTTGTTTGGTCTTTCTTTTTTTGAAACCGATATTTCCATTTGTATAACCGTGTTAACGGTTTTTAATTGTCTTTTTTTGAATTTACATTTGTCTTGTTGACAATAAAACCGATGGATAAATTCTCCTATATCTCCAATGCGCATGTAGCCTATATCGATGAGCTATATGCTGATTATAAGAACAACCCCGAATCAATTGATCCGAGTTGGAAAGTTTTTTTTGATGGCTTTGATTTCGCTGTAACCAAATTCGGTGAGGAACCTGCTTCTGTATCTTCTCCAAAAACTCCTGAGCCTTCTAAAGAGCCTGTCAATGGCTCTTTATTGACGCCCGGGACAATCATGGATATGGAACAGTTGCCTAAAGAAATCAAGGTTAGGGCACTGATCCATGCTTACAGGTCCCGCGCCCACCTTAAATCAAAAACCAACCCTGTAAGAGAAAGAAGGGATAGGAAACCTTTATTGGAAATTGAGGACTTTGGTTTGGATCAAAATGACCTGAACACCGAATTCCAAGCCGGAAAGGAAATAGGCATCGGAACAGTGAAGCTCTCCAAATTGATTGAGTCTTTGAAAATCATATATGAAGGGGCAATCGGTTTTGAATATACCTATATCCGAGATCCTGAAATGCTGGATTGGTTGAAGACCAAATTCGAAAGAGAGGCCCTGTCTTTCAATCCAACTGTGGAGGCCAAAAAGAGGATCCTTTTTAAATTGAACCAGGCAGTTGTCTTTGAGAATTTTCTTCATACCAAATACCTGGGACAAAAAAGATTTTCCTTGGAAGGTGGGGAAAGCACCATACCATTTTTGGATGCAGTCATCAATACAGCTGCTAACTATGGCGTAGAGGAAGTCATGATCGGTATGGCGCACAGGGGCAGACTCAATGTGCTTTCCAATATCATGGGAAAAACCTACGAACAGATTTTTTCTGAGTTTGAGGGTACTGCAAAACCTGACCTTACGATGGGTGATGGCGATGTCAAATACCATATGGGTTATTCCAGTGACATCATTACCACAGGAGACAAAAAAGTCAACCTTAAGTTGGCACCTAACCCTTCTCACTTGGAGGCTGTCAACCCGGTGGTTGTTGGTTTTATGAGAGCAAAAATTGATTCCCAACATAAAAACGATTCAAATAAGGCACTTCCGATTCTCATCCATGGCGACGCAGCAGTTGCCGGTCAGGGGATCGTTTATGAAGTGACCCAAATGGCAGGACTGAAGGGATACAATACCGGAGGTACAATCCATTTTGTCATCAACAACCAGGTCGGTTTCACGACTGATTTTGATGATGCCAGGACCTCAATTTATTGTACAGATGTAGCCAAAATCATAGATGCGCCTGTCATCCACGTCAATGGTGACAATGCAGAAGCAGTTGTTTTTGCAGCCAATATTGCTGCGGAATTCAGACAAAAATTTAAGAAAGACATTTTTGTCGATATGGTTTGCTACAGAAGGCATGGTCATAATGAGTCAGATGAACCGAAATTTACCCAGCCTGAACTTTATAATATTATCTCCAAGCATCCTAACCCAAGAGAAATCTATGTCAAGAGATTGACAGAACGAGGGGATATAGACGCAGAGATAGCAAGGGTAATGGATGAAGAGTTCAGGCAGTTGCTTCAGGACAGACTGAATCTGGTCAAAGAAAAACCTTTGCCCTACCAATTCACCAAATTTGAAAGGGAATGGCAGTCTTTGAGAAGATCAACTCCTGAGGATTTTGACAAGTCTCCTGATACTTCAGTGTCCCTTGAAAGCATAGAAAAAGTAGCAGAGGCATTGACCACTATTCCAAAGGGATTCAAGCCTATCAAGCAAATTGAAGTACAGTTGAAGCAAAGGAAGGACATGTTCTTTACGGCCAAATCCCTCAATTGGGCAGCTGCCGAATTGTTGGCATATGGCACCTTGCTTTTGGAAGGGAAGACGGTCAGGATTACAGGCCAGGATTGTCAGAGAGGGACTTTTTCCCACAGGCATGCAGTCGTACATGACGCCAATACGAATATTCCTTATAACTTCCTGAAAGAACTCAAAGACAGCAATGGCCTCTTCAGCATTTACAATTCTTTGCTTTCCGAGTATGCTGTTTTAGGATTCGAATACGGGTATGGCATGGCCAGTCCACATTCACTTACGATTTGGGAAGCCCAATTTGGGGATTTTGCCAATGGTGCCCAGACAATGATAGACCAGTTTATTTCTTCAGGGGAATCCAAATGGGGAAAGATGAACGGTATCGTCATGCTATTGCCTCACGGATATGAAGGTCAGGGTCCTGAGCATTCCAATGCCAGACCTGAAAGATTCCTACAGCTTTCTGCAGAATATAACATGGTGGTAGCCAATATCACTGAGCCATCCAATTTCTTCCACCTTTTAAGAAGACAACAGGCTTGGGATTTTAGAAAGCCTTGCGTGGTCATGTCTCCAAAATCGTTGTTGAGACATCCAAAGGTGGTTTCTCCTTTAGAAGAATTTACCAAAGGTGGATTTAGGGAGATTTTGACTGACAATGTGGTAGATCCTAAAAATGTAAAAAGGGTATTGCTTTGCTCAGGAAAGATATTTTATGACCTTGATGAAGCGAGAGAGAAGGAAAAGGTATCCGACGTAGCTATTGTTAGAATAGAACAACTTCATCCTTTTCCTAAAAAACAGATAATGGAAGCCCTTCAGGCTTACAAAGGTGCCGAAATCGTTTGGGTTCAGGAAGAACCTGAAAATATGGGCTATTGGAATTATATTTTGAGAATGTTGTACAGGGAACTTCCTATGGACATTATTTCAAGAAAGCCTTCCGCTTCCCCTGCTACAGGTTACAATAAAGTCCATGTGGAAGAACAGGGCAAAATTGTCAGAAAGGCTTTGAAGCTTTCCTGATTATCCCGTGACATTGAGTAATCCCCTTGAGCAAGAGATTGATTGAGGATACCAAATACATTTGGCCGATTTTGGCCTTAAATAAAAGAACAATGAACCTAGAAATGAAAGTCCCGACTGTCGGGGAATCTATCACAGAAGTCACCATTGGTCAGTGGTTTAAAAAGGACGGTGACCAAGTCCAGATGGATGAGGTGATCTGTGAATTGGAATCCGACAAGGCCACTTTTGAACTGACGGCAGAAGCTGCCGGTACATTGAAAATCAAAGCCCAAGAAGGGGACACTTTAGAAATCGGGGCAGTTATTTGTGTGATTGATTCAGCATCAAATTCAGAAAGCAAAGAAGAAAAAACAATTGTTATGGAAGCAGCAAAATCAAGCCAAGGAGGCAAAACAGGAGAAATCAAAGATATGATTGTACCTACCGTCGGAGAATCAATCACTGAGGTGACATTGGCATCATGGTTGAAAGCGGATGGTGATTATGTGACTTTGGATGAAATCATCGCTGAAGTCGATTCCGATAAGGCTACTTTTGAATTGCCTGCCGAAGCCAATGGAATCCTTCGCCACGTTGCCAAAGAAGGAGACATTTTGGAAATTGGCGGCTTGATCTGCAAAATCGAAGTGGTCGAAGGTGGTGCTCCGGCCACTGCTACTTCTGCCCCGGCTGAAGCAGAACAGGTTAAAGCAGCAACTTCAGGAAACGAAACCTATGCCACCGGACATGCTTCTCCGGCTGCCGCCAAGATAATCGCCGAAAAAGGAATCAGTTCCGATGATGTCAAAGGAACAGGAAAGGATGGACGCATCACCAAAGAGGATGCCATCATTGCTGAAGCCAAACCAAAAGAAGCTCCAAAAGCTGCTGATGTAAAACCTGCCGCTCCGAAAGCGGAAGCACCTTCTGCTCCGAGAATAGCAGGTAGCAGAGAAAGTAGGAGAGAAAAAATGACTTCCCTGAGAAGGACCGTTTCCAGGAGATTGGTAGCGGTGAAGAATGAGACTGCCATGCTGACCACCTTCAATGAAGTCAACATGGGACCTATCATGGATATCCGTAAGAAATACAAAGACCAGTTCAAAGAAAAGCATGGTGTCAACCTTGGCTTCATGTCTTTCTTTACCAAAGCGGTTTGCGTGGCGCTTCAGGAATGGCCTGCTGTCAATGCCATGATCGATGGCAACGAAATCATCTACAATGACTTCTGCGACATTTCCATTGCTGTTTCCGCACCAAAAGGATTGGTGGTACCTGTAATCCGAAATGCAGAAGCCATGAGCTTCGACCAAATCGAAAAAGAAGTAGTAAGATTAGCTGGCAAGGCTAGAGACAACAAATTGTCGATAGAAGAGATGACCGGAGGGACCTTTACCATCACCAATGGCGGAGTTTTTGGTTCCATGATGTCCACCCCGATCATAAATGCGCCCCAGTCTGCAATCCTCGGCATGCACAATATTGTAGAGAGACCAATGGCTGTAAACGGGGAGGTCAAAATCTTACCAATGATGTATCTTGCCCTTTCTTATGACCACAGAATCATCGACGGCAGAGAGTCAGTCAGTTTCTTGGTACGTGTCAAGCAATTGCTCGAAGATCCGACAAGACTGCTTTTTGGAGTTTAAGGTAAGGAAGAAGTAGGAAGTAAGAGGTGGTTGAGTTCAAAGGTTAATTCATAATTTACTACCGCTTTTGCAAAACAGAATATTTAAAATTTGGGGTAAACAAGTCTCTTGTCTTGTGTCTCCCATCTAAAATCTAAAATAAATGTACGACGTCATAGTAATCGGTTCAGGCCCGGGAGGATATGTAGCAGCCATCAGGGCAGCACAATTGGGTATGAAAACCGCCATCATTGAGAAATACCCCACGCTCGGAGGAACATGCCTCAATGTAGGCTGTATTCCTTCCAAAGCACTTTTGGACTCTTCCGAGCATTACCACAATGCCGCCCATACTTTTAAAACCCACGGTATCAACCTTGACAACTTGGAGGTTAACCTGGAACAGATGATTGCCCGCAAAGCCGAGGTGGTCAAGCAAAATGTGGATGGCATCCAGTTTCTGATGAAGAAAAACAAAATCGACGTGCACCACGGTTTGGGTTCTTTTGTAGATGCCACAACCGTCAAAGTGACGAAGGACGATGGTTCATCTGAAGAGATCAAAGGAAAAAACATCATCATAGCCACTGGATCCAAGCCGGCTTCTTTGCCTTTTATCAAAATCGACAAGGACAGGGTTATCACCTCTACCGAAGCTTTGAAGCTGAAAGAAATTCCCAAGCACATGATCGTCATCGGCGGCGGAGTGATCGGTATGGAATTGGGTTCTGTCTATGGCAGGCTCGGAGCAAAAGTATCTGTGGTAGAATACCTCGATGCCATCATTCCTTCCATGGACCGCACCATGAGTAAGGAACTTCAGAAGTCATTGAAGAAATTGAATTTTGACTTTTACCTGAAACACAAAGTGACGGCTGTGGAAAACACCGGTAAAGAGGTCATCGTCAAAGCAGAAAACAGCAAAGGAGAAACCATCGAAATCGTAGGAGATTATGTCTTGGTTTCCATTGGCAGAAAAGCTTATACAGAAGGACTGAATGCCGAAGCGGCAGGAGTGAAGATCACCGAAAGGGGATTGGTTGAGGTGGATGCACATCTGAGAACAAATGTGCCAAATATCTACGCGATAGGTGACGTTGTCAAAGGCGCGATGTTGGCACATAAGGCAGAGGAAGAAGGTGTTTTCGTAGCAGAAACCATCGCCGGACAAAAGCCGCATATCAATTACCTGTTGATTCCCGGAGTAGTCTACACTTGGCCGGAAGTGGCTTCAGTGGGATATACTGAGGAGCAGCTCAAAGAGCAGGGAGTCAAATACAAAACCGGGAAATTCCCTTTCATGGCCTCAGGCCGCGCAAGGGCTTCCATGGATACGGATGGCGTAGTTAAAGTTTTGGCTGATGCCAATACAGATGAGATCCTTGGTGTACACATGATCGGACCAAGGACTGCCGACATGATTGCTGAAGCGGTCGTTGCGATGGAATTCCGTGCCTCTGCTGAGGACATTGCAAGAATGTCGCATGCTCACCCCACTTATACAGAAGCTTTCAAAGAAGCCTGCCTGGCCGCAACAGACAACAGGGCTTTGCATATTTAGAACCTGAACCTTTGAGGTCTTTTTTGACCTCGAAGGTTTTAAAAAGACAAAAGACCTCGGTCTAACTTAATTGAACCAAACCTGTCAGCATTAAATTCTGATAGGTTTTTTTGGATAAAGAATTTCTAATTCTTAAGTTTAATGATGCTTAAACAGATCTGTATCATTTTCTTTTTTTTCATTTATGTTCTTTGTATTGCCCAAGAGAATCTGAAAAATGATTTTTTGAATCAAATATTAAACACCATTTCACAGGAACCAATAAAGTGTTCCTCAGAAATTCCTGATTGGGCTTATCTGAAGTTAAAAGAAGTGTTGGAGATAGAGGGTTCTGGTTTTTCTCCTAAAGGCAAAATCGAAAAATGTGAAATCTCAGTAGATGAGCGAAAATTCCTTTTTGACTTAATTGAAAACAAAAAAATCAAGACTATATATGATTTTGGAACAAGATTGAGTTTGGCTTCCAACGAGGATAAAGAGAAGTTGGCTAATTGGGAGGGAAGTCAGATTTTCACTTTTTCCGAACCCATTTTTTTCAGGGACAATTCGATGCTTCTCTTTTTCCAATACCGATATTGCGGTTCCAGATGCGCTGAGGGTAAATGGTCTATCTTTCGAAAAGATTCAGGGGAATGGGTTGAGTGCTTGGTTCTTTTAAGTATGGTATCTTAATTTATTCTTTTGATGAAAAAAGTCGAAGACATCCTCAAACTCGGGGATCCACGTCTCTATGAAAATTGTGCGCCACTAACCCGTGACGAACTTCCTTTGGTAGAAAATTGGGTAAAAGACCTTCACGAAGCCATGGAAGATATCAGGAGGAGATATGGATTTGGGAGAGGTATTGCTGCGCCTCAGTTGGGGATTATGAAGCGCTTATTTTACCTCCATCTCGACAGACCCTACATCATTATCAATCCCGAAATCACCGATCAAAGCAAGGGCATGTTTGAGCTTTGGGATGATTGCATGAGTTTTCCCAATCTCCTTGTCAAAGTCAAAAGACACCAATCCTTGACCTTGGAATACTTGGATGAAAACTGGGAAAAGCAATCATGGAAAGTGGAGGGTGCCATCTCAGAACTTATCCAACATGAGTACGATCACCTAAACGGCGTTCTTTGCACCATGCGTGCCATTGATGATAAGTCGTTTAAATGGAAAGGATGAAGAAATCTCCAGATTTTGGCTCCTTTGACTTACAGCCCCGAAGCGGGCTGAATAATATTAACCCCGTGCAAGGTGCTTCCCCGGTTTTTATACTTCAACAAATCTCCCTGCACCGCCATTCGGGGTATTGAAAATGCGATTTCTGTTGTTTTTGGGAGAAAAAAGTTACATTGAGCAATTGGGTTTACACCAAAAACAGGAAAGGCTGATTGATCAATTCATTTTCAATTTCTCCCATTTATGCTTTCCAATTTGTAATTCGAATTAAATCGCATATCCCAACCAAAAGGTAACCTCCCCCCTCTTCCAACAAAAGATAGTTCCAAATAATCCGATTAACAAATCGTTCCCATTCACATAATCTTTCTTCCCTTTTTTTGGATATGGTCGGGCTACTTTAAATTATTTCCCTAATTTTGGACCAATTTAGCCGTAAGTATTTAAACCTCTTAAAACCTCTTTTGGAATGCCTAAGGAAACTAGCATCAAGCACACACTCATCATCGGTTCAGGACCCATTGTCATCGGTCAGGCTTGCGAATTTGATTATGCCGGTTCACAGGCTTCCAGGTCACTCAGGGAGGAAGGTATCAAAGTCACTTTGATCAATTCCAATCCTGCGACGATCATGACGGATCCCGTAACTGCCGACAATGTGTATTTGCTGCCCCTCGACAAAAAATCCATCATCAAAATCCTCCAAGAGCATCCGGATATCGATTCGGTTTTACCGACGATGGGCGGACAGACTGCGCTTAACCTAGCCATTGATTGCGATAAATCCGGCATTTGGAAAAAATACGGTGTCAGGATGATCGGCGTGGATATCGATGCCATCGATACTGCCGAGAACAGAGAAAAATTCAAAGCACTGATGGAAAAAATCGGTGTGGGTGTCTGTAAAGGAGATACTGCTACTTCTTTCCTTCAGGGAAAAGAAATCGCACAGGAGATTGGATTTCCCCTCATCATCAGAGCATCCTACACCCTAGGAGGTGCAGGAGGGGCTTTTGTAGAAAAAGAAGAGGATTTCGAAAAAGCCCTTGTTGCCGGACTTCAGGCTTCTCCTGTCCATGAGGTGCTGATTGAGCAAAGTATTACGGGTTGGAAAGAGTATGAACTCGAGGTCATGCGGGACAATATCGGCAACATGATTGTCATCTGTTCCATCGAAAACTTTGATCCGATGGGGGTACATACCGGTGATTCCATCACGGTGGCACCTGCGATGACTTTGCCGGATACGGTTTATCAAAGGATGCGGAATTACGCCATCACCATGATGAACAGCATCGGGAATTTTGCAGGTGGATGTAACGTACAGTTCTCAGTCAGTCCTGACAATACCCAGATTATCGGAATTGAAATCAACCCAAGAGTTTCGCGATCATCCGCTTTGGCTTCCAAAGCTACAGGTTATCCAATTGCGAAAGTTGCGGCTAAGTTGGCCGTCGGCTATAACCTCGATGAGCTGACCAATTCGATTACAGGAAATACCTCCGCGTTTTTTGAGCCTGCCATAGATTATGTGATTGTCAAAATCCCGAGATGGAACTTTGACAAATTCAAAGGTGCCGACAGAAGATTGGGATTGTCCATGAAAGCTGTGGGAGAGGTGATGGGTATCGGGCGCAATTTTCAGGAAGCGTTGCAAAAAGCCTGTCAATCACTCGAGATCAAAAGAAATGGATTAGGTGCCGATGGCAAAGAACTCCGTGACCAACAGAAGATTTTATACAGCCTTGCCAACCCAAGTTGGGACAGGCTTTTCCATATTTACGATGCCTTCAAATTGGGCATTTCCTTCAGGACCATCCATGATCTGACCAAAATTGACAAGTGGTTCCTCAGACAGATTGAAGAACTGATCCACGTCGAAGACCAGATCAGCAAATTCAACCTCAATACCATTCCAAGAGAATTGATGGATATGGCCAAGAAAAAAGGTTATGCAGACCGTCAGTTGGCTCATCTGTTGGGTTGTCTGGAGAGTGAAGTCTTCACAAAACGCTACGACGAAATGGGCATCAAGCGGGTTTTCAAACTCGTAGATACCTGCGCTGCGGAATTTGATGCCCAGACCCCATATTATTATTCTACTTTTGGTGATGAGAATGAAGCTCCGGTTTCCAACAGGAAAAAAGTGGTGGTGTTGGGTTCAGGTCCCAATAGGGTAGGACAGGGGATTGAGTTTGATTACTCCTGTGTCCATGGGGTTTTGGCCGCCAAAGAATGCGGCTACGAGACCATCATGATCAACTGTAACCCTGAAACAGTCTCTACGGATTTTGATATTTCAGACAAGCTTTATTTTGAGCCGGTCTTTTGGGAACATATCTATGAAATCATCCTGCACGAAAAACCCTTGGGTGTAATCGTTCAGTTGGGAGGGCAGACTGCTTTGAAGCTTGCCGAGAAGTTGGATAAATACGGTATCAAGATCATCGGGACAAGCTACGAGGCCTTGGATTTGGCAGAGGACAGGGGAAGGTTTTCGAATTTGCTAAAAGAAAATGATGTGCCTTATCCTGAATTTGGTACCATCCACAATACCGACGAGGCCTTGGAGTTGTGCAAGACGATTGGATTTCCGCTTTTGGTGAGACCATCCTATGTTTTGGGTGGTCAAGGGATGAAGATTGTCATCAATGAAAAAGAACTCGAAGAGCATGTGGTCAATGTGCTCCGGGATATTCCAAACAATGAAATCCTTTTGGACCATTTCTTGGAAAGGGCTATTGAAGCTGAGGCTGACGCCATCTGTGATGGAGAAAACGTCTACATCATCGGTATCATGCAGCATATCGAGCCGGCAGGGATCCATTCCGGAGATTCTTATGCGGTATTGCCTCCATACAATCTTGGAGATTATGTGATGCGTCAGATTGAAACCTATACCAAGAGAATTGCTTTGGCACTCAGAACAGTCGGTTTGATCAATATCCAATTTGCGATCAAAAATGACAAGGTCTACGTCATCGAAGCCAATCCAAGGGCGTCAAGGACGGTTCCTTTTATTTGTAAAGCCTATCAGGAACCTTATGTCAATTATGCCGTAAAGGTGATGTTGGGTGAGAAAAAAGTAACTGACTTTGAATTCAATCCTGTCAAAAAGGGTTATGCCATCAAGGAACCGATTTTCTCTTTCCACAAATTCCCCAATGTCAACAAAGAACTAGGCCCTGAAATGAAGTCAACAGGAGAAGCCATATACTTCATTGAGGATCTGATGGACGATTATTTCTTGAAGATTTATTCCGAGAGAAACCTTTACCTGAGTAGATAATAAACTTTAGACATGAGATGGAAGACCTGAGACACTAGATTGTCTCACGTCTTTTGTCTCACATCTCACATCTTAAAATGGGATTTATTTTCAAATTTCTTCTAATTGCAATTGTCCTTTCTTGGATATTCTCCAAGTTGCTTCAGTTTTTTGTAAAAAGTAAACTCAAGCAGTTTGTGGACCATGCCAATGACCTGAAACGGGAAGATGACAGGAGAAGAAAACCGCCGGGAGCAAATGTTAATGTTGACCACATTCCAAAAGAATACGAACAAAAGAGGTCAAAAGAAATCAAAGGCGGTGACTATATCGATTATGAAGAAGTGAAGGAATAATCCTTCACTTTTTTTTTGCTTTTGCTTTTTCTTTAACCTTTGATGGAATCCCACTCGGCTTTTAGACCGCTAAGGATTTTTGAAACCTCTTGGATAGTCTCATTGACCACAGATTTATTTAACTCATCCAGATCAGTCAACAATTCTGTCTTAGAAGAAGTAGATACAAGGTCTTTGAAATCAAGATTAAGGCCGACACCTTTGAGGGCATGACCGGTTTGCTTGACACCATGGAGGTTTCCCCCCTGCGTGTGGCTGATCAATGTCGACTGTAACTTTTCAATATTGGAGATACTCACTTCCAGCAATTCCTTGTAAAACTCAGGGTCTGACAGCCTGTATTCTTCAAATTTGGAAGAGGCAATGACTTGAGCAGTATTTGGAGAGGAATCGAGGTATTTTTCGATCATTCCTGAGATATCCGACACCAATACGGGTTTACTCAGGTAATCATCCATTCCGGCCTCCAGGCATCTTTGATACTCTCCTTTTACGGTACCGGCAGTCAGTGCAACTATAGGTGTATGGACATCCGTTTCTATTTTCCTAATTTCTTTTGTAGCCTCATAGCCGCTCATCTCGGGCATTTGGATATCCATAAAAATCAAGTCGGGTCTTTCCTTTTTGTATTCCTCCAATGCTTCAAGTCCATTGAATGCCTCAAAAACAACTGAGTTTGGCAAGAGTTTTTTCACAATAGCCTTGGCAAGAAGCATGTTGACGGGGTTGTCATCCACAAGCAAAATCTTAAAAACCGTGTTGGAACCTTTCTCCTTATTGGAATTGGAAGGAAGATTATTTCCATTCATTTTTTGTTCGGTTTTTGGGATAACCATCTCTTCAGATACAGGCAGGTCTAGTTTAAAGTAGAATTTGCTTCCTTTTCCCAAAGTTGTCTGAAGCTCCAGCCTGCTTTCCATCAGCTCCAATAATTTGCTGCATATAGTCAGACCAAGACCTGTTCCGCCATATTTCCTGGTAGTGGAATTGTCCTCCTGGGCAAAAGCCTCGAAAATGGTTCGTTCTTTTTCTTTTGAAATCCCTATACCGGTATCTTCAACCGAAAATACCAAAGGCATCAATCCATTTAGAGATACCGGCCCATCCACCGTGACAGCCAAGTCAATATGGCCCTGATGGGTAAACTTCCCGGCATTACTCAGGAGATTAATCAATATTTGCTTGATCCTGGTGGAGTCCACATAAACTGATTTCGGGAGTTTATCATCCAGTTTGAGATTGAGCTTCAGGTTTTTTTCGTTGGTGGTAGGCTGTATGATCTTTAATGTATCAGTCAGGAGGTCATTGATATTGACCCACTCAGGACTCATTTCAAGTTTGCCCGCCTCAATTTTTGAAAAATCCAGAATGTCATTGATCAAATCGAGGAGAAGGGTTCCTGACTGTAGGATGGATTGCAAAAATCCTTTTTGGTTTTCATCCAGGTTGGTTTTCATCAATAAATCCGAAAATCCTATGACACCATTTAATGGCGTTCTGATTTCATGGCTCATATTTGCCAGGAATTCAGATTTGGCGACGCTCGCTTCATTGGCAGCTTCCATGGATTTGACAAGGTTTTTCTCCATGTTTTTCCTTTCAATGGCATTGGAGATACTGTCTGCAAAGCTTATCAGCAGGGCTGTTTCGGCCTCACTCCATTTTCTTTCGTTGGTACAGTCATCAAATCCCACAAATCCCCAAAAATAATCTTCCACATATATAGGAATGAGAAGGACGGATTTGATGTCCTGACTCTGCAAAAGTTCTTTCAATTCGGGGTCATCTTCCATTTGATCCACGATGGCCTGATAAAGGTTGTTTTGGGCCATTACCCTCGATCCTTCTCCAAAAAGCCCAATAGGCAAACCCTGAAGATTTGGGTTGTCTATTTCGGCTGGTACACCCAATGCGCTCCACTCAAATCTCTGAGAACTTAGAATATTCCCGTTTTCATCCAGACTGTTTTCAAAAAGGTAAGCCCTATCCACGCCTGCACCATCTCCGAGAAGTGTAACGGCTTTTTGGGTGGCAGTAGCAAAATCGTGGTTGGAAAGTAATTCTTTGGTTGCAAAAGCAATTGAAGTCAGCATTTTTTCATTCCTGATCAGATTGCTGTTGACATTTTGCAGTTTCAGTTCATTTGACTTGATAAACTCCTCCGTGGATTTCTGTTCGGAGATATCCCTGAAAAATAAATATTGAAAATTTGGAGTTTCAAGGTCAAGAGAATCTTTGTCAATATTCTTAAGATAAATTTCAAAGATTCTTTTGTCTGAGGGGTTAACCAATTCAATTCTGGTATTTGGTGAATTGGATAGGAATAGGGTTTCAAATTCTTTTGAAATCCCTATCAACTGGTCTTTTTTATAGATTCTTTGAGGATTTAATTTTGAGAAAAATTTCCTAGCGGCATAATTCATTGCCACCACATCCCCCATCCTGTCCATGATTAGGATTCCATCAGATATGTTTTCAAAAATTGTTTTGAAGGCAATCGGATTGGCCCTGAACAATTGGTACTGGAAAAGTGCCCAAAATAAGGTAACACCACTTATAGCGAGGCAAAAGGGAACAGGGTCCAGGCCAAATGGATAGAAACCAAAAACCACAAACAAATAGGCAATCCAAGGGATCAAAGTCCCAAAAAGCATAATCAGAACTTGCCCACGGTAAATTTCGGGAATTGAAAAAAGCATTCTGAAAAGTAACAGATTGGAGAATATGATCAATATCGAATTGTAACTCGCATACATCCAATGCAGAATGCCCCTCTCGAGAGCGACAGACAAAAAATAGGAATTATTGGCTGCCGATATTTCTTTGTAAAAAAGATGGTGGAAATCATTGGTAAATACCATCAAGAGAAAAAATGCCGCAATCCCAAAGATCAACACCAGCCAGTTTTTGTTGATGAATTTGGCGCGGTCGGTGTATTTTAAGACGAACAGGAACAAAAAGGGTGTGACAAATGCACCTCCTATAAATTCCAGAATGTAAAACAGCTTTATCCCCTCAGCTGTGACCGCTAGCAGTTCAATGCCGTAGAAAAAAGAGTAAAAAAAACAACTCAAAAGAAAATACGAAAAATACCGTTCTCCGTGTTGGTTGTTTTTGTTAAATGAAAAAAATGCCAAAACAATAAACAACAAACTTGTCAGAAATATGGGAGTGGCAAATGGATTGAATGAAAATTGAAGGTTCATAAAATGCTTATTTTCAAAAGAGGGAGTGAATTAACTATTGGGTTTCAATCGATTAAACATAGTAAAAATAATTCTTTTACCATCTTAAAAAAACGATATACGGCGAAATTAAAATTTATAAAATTTTTGTGCCGTATAACTTAATTTTTGATAATAAAATTAAAGTAAAACGGGAAATTTAATGCGCTTAATTTTGATTGCCTTTTTTATTGTTTTAGTAAATCAGCAAGCAGCTTCGAGCCCGTAATCTTCCTTTCAAACACTTTTTATTTCATTCCTGCATAGAAGAATTTTTTGAGCAAGAATCAAAAATCCATGTCAAAAAGTCCATGATCCGGTTAATTTACAAAAAAATTAAGACATAATTTCCGATTTTCTGCTTTGGTTAAAGATTTGAGCAATCACCATTAAACCCAAATATCAGGGAAATAAAATAGAATTGAAACCAACCTAACCAACTATAAAATGGACTTTAAACAATTTACCATTAAATCTCAGGAAGCCATCCAAAAAGCGGCTGAGCTTGCTATGGCCGAACAGCAGCAAGCCATCGAGCCTGCCCATATCCTGAAAGGGATATTTTCGGAAGATGAGAACGTCACAGATTTTTTGTTCAAGAAGTTAAATGTCAACAAAGGACTTGTTGCACAAAAAACCGATGATATTATCAGGTCCTTTCCCAAGGTAAGCGGGCAACAGCCTTATCTTTCCAATTCCTCCAACCAGGTATTGGCCAAGGCGAAGGATTTTTTAAAGTCTTTTGGGGATGAGTTTGTTGCCATCGAGCACCTGCTTTTGGCAATTTTGGCCGGATCGGATAAAACTTCCCAGCTATTGAAGGACAACGGCCTATCAGAAAAACCGCTCATTGAATCAATCAAGGAACTAAGAAAAGGAAATAAAGTGACCGACCAAAACGCAGAATCCAAATACAGGGCTTTGGAGAAATACTCCAAAAACCTAAATGAACTTGCCAAGAAGGGGAAAATAGATCCCGTTATTGGCCGGGATGAAGAGATCAGGAGAGTCTTGCAGATTTTGGCAAGAAGAACTAAAAACAATCCTATTCTCCTCGGTGAACCTGGTGTGGGAAAGACCGCTATTGTGGAGGGCTTAGCCCAACGAATCGTCAGCGGCGACGTTCCCGAAAACCTCAAATCAAAAACTTTGATCTCCCTGGACATGGGCTTGCTTGTCGCAGGAGCCAAATACAAAGGGGAATTTGAGGAAAGACTGAAGGCAGTCATCAAAGAGGTTACTGATTCCGAGGGTGAAATTCTTCTTTTTATCGATGAGATTCATACCCTGATCGGAGCAGGTGGAGGCGGAGAAGGGGCGATGGATGCTGCCAATTTGTTGAAACCTGCCTTGGCGAGAGGAGAATTGCATGCCATCGGGGCCACCACTTTGAAGGAATATCAAAAATACATAGAGAAAGACAAGGCCCTGGAAAGAAGGTTTCAGGCAGTAATGGTGGACGAACCTGATGCTGCTGATGCAATCTCCATCCTGAGGGGTATCAAAGATAAGTATGAACTTCACCATGGTGTCAGGATCAAAGATGACGCGGTAATCGCTGCGGTAGAACTTTCCCAAAGGTATATCTCAGACAGGTTTCTTCCTGACAAAGCCATTGACTTGATGGATGAGGCTGCAGCAAAACTGAGAATGGAAATAGATTCCCTTCCACAGGAGCTCGACGAACTCAACCGGAGAATCATGCAGCTTGAAATCGAAAGAGAAGCTATCCGCAGGGAAAACAACAAAGACAAGGAAACGGTATTGAGCAAGGAAATCGCCGAACTGTCTGAAAAAAGACAAAATGTCAAAGCCAAATGGGAAAGTGAAAAGGCAGTAATCGTCGGTATCAGAAACGAAAAGGAAAATATTGACAAACTGAAACTCGAAGCCGAACAGGCGGAAAGAGCAGGGGATTTCGGGAAAGTTGCCGAAATCAGGTATGGCAAAATTGTAGAGGCAGAAAAGAAACTTGAAGGCTTCAAATTCCAGCTAGAGGAAATGCAGCAAGGTTCTCCTCTTTTGAAAGAAGAAGTTGACAATGAGGATATTGCTTCAGTGGTTTCCAAATGGACCGGGATTCCTTTGTCCAAAATGATCCAAAGTGAAAGAGAAAAACTGCTTCACCTAGAAGATGAGCTTGGGAAAAGAGTTGCAGGACAACATGAAGCCATCGTCGCTTTGTCTGACGCGGTCAGAAGAAGCAGGGCGGGTTTGCAGGATCCGAGAAGGCCGATAGGTTCCTTTATCTTTATGGGTACCACAGGTGTCGGAAAAACAGAATTGGCGAAGGCCTTGGCTGAGTACCTCTTCAATGATGACAATGCCATGGTGAGGATAGACATGTCTGAATACCAGGAAAGGCACTCCGTCAGCCGTTTGGTGGGAGCGCCTCCGGGATATGTGGGCTATGATGAAGGCGGTCAGTTGACCGAAGCAGTGAGAAGAAAGCCCTATTCTGTGGTGCTTTTGGATGAAATCGAAAAGGCGCATCCGGATGTTTTCAACATTCTCCTTCAGGTATTGGATGATGGGCGATTGACTGACAACAAAGGAAGGATTGCCAACTTTAAGAATACAATTATCATCCTGACTACCAATATCGGTTCACACCTGATTCAGGAGCGTTTTGCCGAAATGGAGGAATGGAACAAGGAAGAGATCATGGAAAAAACCAAATCAGAAGTGTATGATTTGCTCAAAAAATCCGTGAGACCCGAATTCCTCAACAGGATCGATGAGACGATCATGTTTGAACCACTCAATAAAAAGGTGATCCGAAAAATCGTCGATATCCAATGGAGAGAGATACAAAAGCGATTGGCCGAGTCCAACATTGAGATTGATGCCACCCAAGAGGTTTTGGATTATTTGGGAGAAGTTGGTTTTGATCCGAATTTTGGAGCAAGGCCTTTGAAGAGAACAATTCAAAAACTGATTCTGAATGAACTCTCCAAGCAGATTCTCTCCGGATATATCAAAAACGATTCCGCAGTATTGGTGGATTTGGATGCTGAAAACCAGGTCTATTTTAAAAATGTAGAGCATGCAGAAATGATCTAACAAACCGGATCATAAAAGATAAACAATCAAAAAACCTGTACGGAATCAGATTCTGTGCAGGTTTTTTGTTTGGTTACCAAACCAATACCTTTGACAGGAGTTAACCTGACTGAAGTACACCTATTTTAAAAACCTATGCTTTTTACCAAAGAGAATTCATTGGAAGAAATTTTTCAATCAGTCAAACATGAACTGCATAGGGGAGCGTTGGACGCCAAGCATCCTTTTCGGTTTGTCAACCTTGCGACCAAATCTGAAAAAGGTGTGGATGCCCGGTATGTTGTCCTAAGGTCAGTCGACGATGCTTTGAATTTCTATCTGTTTACTGACGCCCGAACTTCTAAGGTAAGTCAATTGAATTCCTTTCCGGACGTAGTGCTATTGTTTTACCATCCTGACAAAAGGATTCAGGTAAAGGTTATAGGCAAGGCTGAAATCAAAAGAAACGATGAGATGACAGCAACATTTTGGTCCAAAATCCAGGGAGATGCACAAAAAGCATATAATCAGGTCCTTGCCCCGGGTGCTGCCATTCAGGATCCCGGAGATGCTTTTTTGTGGAATGAACCCCTGACTGATTCCAATTTTGCCCTTATCCAAATCAGGCCTATAGAAATAGAAGCACTGCAGCTGAATGGGTTGGAGCATCTCCGTGTAGCTATGAAATCAAAAGATTTGAGTTGGGATGTTTCTTGGATTGCTCCCTGAAAAAAGGAAATTGAAGCAATTGCTGGATTTGTTGAAAAATAATTTTGTAAATTCAGGATTGACAAAACATTAAGTGATGGAAGACATAATACCTGCAAAGAAAGAGAAAGATAAAACCGAAAGAGAAAGACAGACTTTCTATAGAGTAACTTTCAAAAACAACTGTAACCTACTTCAAATCGCCGATAACAAGGCAAACATGATCATCAGCATCAACGCCCTCGTGATCTCCTCCATTATTGCCATCACAGGATATGGTACCATTTCCCATCAGTTGGACATACAGGGGCCGATGACACTCATCCCTATATTGTTGTTGCTTTCTACCTGCCTTTTATCCACCATACTCGCTGTACGTGCGGCAAAGCCAAAAATCATAGGCAAAAATCAAAAAACACAGGAAAAAGGAAAATCCAGCATGCTGTTTTTCGGAGAAAGCGCCACCTATAACCTTGAAGAATACCTTGTAGAAATCGACCGGATACTTCCTTCCAAAGAGGAAATAGACAAACAAATGTCCATAGCCCTTTTTTACCAGGGCAAGGTATTGAATAGAAAATATAACCTCCTTGGACATGCCTATAATGTTTTCATTATGGGATTGGGAATAGGTGTCCTGACGTTTTTGATTCATTTGATAGTGTCCGCCTGATTTGATTACGAGTTGAAAGTGCTTTCTGATTTTCACCCTATTTTATAAAAATTAAACACTTATGGAAAAATCATTTTCAGTACCTGCATTGTCTCTTGCCATTCAACCTACCTGCATTTCGGGCAAGAAGCCTTCAAAAAGTCAGGCCAATAGAATTTGGTTTTTCTTCACTTTTTTGATTTTCTTATTTCATGTTCCAATTTTTGATTCCTTTTCACAAGAGGAGAAGAAAGAAGATGTTTCCAAGCTTTTTAGAGAAGATGCCCCCTTGGATATCAAATTGGGTTTTTCATTCAAGGACGTTAAAAAATCCGACAAAGAAACGGCTGTGTCCCAGGAGTGGTTACATTTTAAAGACAAAACCGGCGAATGGGATTCCTTGAAAGTTGACTTATTTGCCAGGGGAAACTTCCGGAAAGACCATTGCTTCTTCACCCCACTCAAAATCAAGATTGACAAAAAAGAAAGGGAAGGGACGATTTTTAAGGGAAACAAAACCCTGAAACTGGTCATGCCTTGCCAAAACAACAAAACGGCGGATGACCTGACCATCAAAGAATACATGATTTACAAAATGTACGAAGAGGTCTCCCCCTATCATTTCCATACCAGATTGGTAAACCTCACTATTACTGACATAAGCGGAAAGCAGGAAAAGTCATTTGAAATCAAAGCCTTTCTCATCGAAGATGATTCCGAAATCGCCGATAGGTTTGCAGGGGAGATGAAAAAAGACATTCAGCTGAATCCCTACAGATTCAAGGATACGGTATCTATCAGGCAGGATTTTTTCCAGTTTATGATCGCAAATACGGATTGGTCCACTGTCGTCCAACATAACATCGCCGTCATGCAGCTAGCCAACAAAGATTACATTCCTTTATGCTACGACTTTGACATGTCGGGATTGGTAAATGCCCCCTATTCAGTGGTCAATCCCCTGATTCCGATCAATTCCGTCACCGAACGCTACTATTGGGGAGTATGCAGGGACGAAAGCTTGTTTCAAAATACAAGGGAATATTACCTGTCGATCGAAAACAATATTTGGGAGGCCTATGGCAAATTATCCCCAAGCCTGAGTCCCAATGAACAGGAAAACACCAAGAAATTCCTGACCGCCTACTTTGACATCCTCAAAGACGACAGGAAATTCAGGGACAATATTTTCTCTAATTGTAGGAAGTAGCTTTCGTAATATTGGTTTTTATGATTATCCGCAATCATGCCAGTAAGGATAATCCTAAAATCAAATTTCCGTTCATTACAATTTACGGATTTCTTGTTTTTTCATTAAGTGAAAATTTTGACAATTTTGCCAGATTTTAGATTGTAAAAAAGATAGATATTGAAAAAAAATTAATTCAAGCAATTTTATGCGATAATTTGATAAGCAAAATTATACTTTTGACAAATATTAATTTGTTTTATAGGATTTTTGGAAAAATATATTGCATGAAATTTAGTATGGTATTGTACTAATCTTTAACTTTCTCCCCAACTAAGGATAAAATACATACTTTCTTTTTCAAATACCCACGAAGAAGTCTGGGAAAAATGCCGATGGTTTTACTCAGGATTAGATCTCCTGAGAAAGCCCCGGAAAAAAGATGAAAAGTAAAATGAAGGGGAAGGAAACCTGCCGAAAGATTCAAGAAACTGCACCCCTAAGAATTGAAAAAGTTTTGATCTTTAAAGAGAATAAAATCAACGCAATGGAATATTTCCGGATTGGTTTTCTTCTTGATTAAGAAGGAATTAAAGCCATGAAGACTTTAAGCCCAAAAATAAGTGTTTTATTTTTAGTTGAAAGAGTTTCGCCCTAGCAATAGTTCACCACCCCATTTTCTTCAATTAATTGAATTATTCCTGTTTTATGGAAAAAAACCTTATTCATTCTGGAATCGAAAAGAGTGCGTATTCTTTTCCAAATAAGACTGCTGTAGTTTTTAGAAACCAACGAATCACTTATCAAGAATTAAATAAAAAGGCATCTGTCCTGGCAAATGCCTTATGGCTAAAGGCACCCGGGGAACAGATAATCGGTCTCAGTACCACAAGGTCAATAGAGATGGTAATTGGGATGTTGGCCATCTTAAAATCAGGAAAAGCCTATCTTCCCATTGACCCCGGTTATCCCGATGAAAGAAAAACACAGATCATCAATATCTCCAAAATCCAATTTATTTTGGCAGACCAAAGTGAAGAAAGAACCTGGAAAAGCCAAGGCCTGAAAAGAATGGATTTTGGGCAGGAGAACTCGGAAGTTTCGAATATTATGCAGACCAGTGATATGGCTGCGATTTTGTTTACCTCAGGTTCCACAGGTCAGCCAAAAGGGGTAGTTCTCGGGCACCGGGGCATCTGCGATTACTTGGATTTTCAGATGACCTATCCTCAGGTAAACCCCAGCTCTAAAACCCTCCAATTCGCGCATTTAGGATTCGATGCCGCCATATTCGAAATTTTTGGAACTTTATTTTCCGGAGGAGAACTCCATTTAATTGAGGAAATCCAAAGGTTAGATGCCTTCAAAACTTTGGAATACATCAATGATAACAAGATCAACCGACTTTTTCTACCCTATGTAGCCCTCCAATACCTGACTGAGGAGGCGGTTGCTTGTGACAGATTCCCGGTGTCACTTACTGAGATTACTACAGGAGGGGAATTATTGAAAATTACCGAAAACATCCGGAAATTCTTCAGCAATATACCAAATGCCATCCTCAAAAACATTTATGGCCCTACCGAATGTACTGTGGATGTGACGGAATTGGTCTTGAAAGGAGATCCCTACCAATGGGAGGATATCCCTTCTATTGGTAAAGAAATCGATGCCTGCAAACTCTGGATTTTAGACAAGGAATCACAACCGGTAGTTGAAGGGGATGTAGGAGAATTGCATGTTGAAGGAAGCTGTCTTGCCCATGGCTACCTGAACAGACCGGAATTGACAGCAGAAAAATTTATTGCCTGGACCTCCCCAGAAGGTAGGCAAACAAGAATCTACAAAACCGGTGACTTGGTAATGAAGGATAAGGATGGGTTTTATCGGTACAAAGGAAGGGAAGATGACCAGGTAAAAATCAGGGGAAATAGGGTTGAAATCGGAGAAATTGAAATCACATTATCAAAAATACCTTGGGTAAGACAGGCAGTGGTCAAAGTAGATATAGATGCCGCTGGGCAGAAATTCCTTTGTGCCTATTTACAATTAACACCTGAATCAGAATGGAATCTGACAGCAATTAAAAATATCCTCAAAAATTCCCTTCCCGATTTCATGATTCCTGATTTTTTTGTTTCGGTGGAGGAGTTTCCAAAAACGTCCACAGGCAAAGTGGACAAAAAATATTTGCCAAAGCCCATCAACCTAAGACCGGAATGGATGGGGCTTGTTTCTTCTCCCTCCAACCGTTCCGAAACAAATATCCACGCCGCGTTTTTGGAAGTTTTGAACTACAATGAAATAGGATTGGAAGACAATTTTTTTGAATTGGGAGGGAATTCCCTAAAAGCCCAATGGCTGATTTCAAGAATAAGACAACAGCATGGGTATGAAGTGCCGATTACAAAATTTTACCAGTTCCCTACTGTAAATGGCTTGGCCAAGTATTTATCCGGGGGAGAAAAATCTATAGCTTCACCAAAAAGGGAATTGAAAGTTTCCGACAGGAAAGCAGGTATTGCGGTAATCGGACATGATCTCCTCTTTCCCGGTGCTTCCAATCCGGATGAATTTCTGGAGGTGCTGCGGTCCGGGACGGAAACGATCCGTTTTTTTGACAGGGAGGAATTGGATCCTTCCATTTCTTCCTCTTTAAGAAATAATCCCAACTATGTGGCAGCAAGGGGGATAATAGAGGATTATGATAAATTTGATGCCGGTTTTTTTGGTTTCAATCCCAAATTGGCTTCCATTACTGATCCCCAACTCAGAAAATTTCTGGAGGTTTGCTATGGTGCTTTGGAACAGGCTGGATACATCAAAGGCAAAATATCGGACAGCATTGGAGTTTTTGCAGGATGCAGCAACAATACCTATTTCAAAAATAACTTACAATCCCATTTGGACTTTGTAGAATCCTTTGGGGATTTTCAGGTATCCTCCCTCAATGAAAAGGATTACATTGCTACTAGGATTGCCTATCACCTGGATCTGAAAGGTCCTGCGGTGAGTGTCCATGCTGCTTGTTCTACTTCCCTTTTGGCAGTGGCACAGGCAGTGGAAGCCATCAGATCAGGAAAATGTGAGCTGGCTTTGGCAGGAGGCTCGAGTATCAAATCCCCGGTTTTTAGCGGACATTTATTCGAAGAGGGAAGCATAAACAGCAAGGACGGCCATGTCAATTCCTTTGACATCAATGCCAACGGAACCGTTTTCAGTGACGGGGTAGGGGTGGTTTTACTTAAACGCCTTGATTTGGCCATCGAGGATGGAGATGAAATCTATGCAGTCATAAAAGGAACCGGAGTCAACAATGATGGGGCAGGCAAAGGCAGTTTTTCTGCACCAAGTGCTTCCGGTCAATCTGATGCCATCAAACAGGCCATCGGGGAAGCAGGGGTAAATCCAAAAGACATTACATTTCTCGAAGCTCATGCGACCGCTACGCCAATCGGTGATCCAATAGAAATTGAAGGACTTGTATCTGCTTTTGGGCCTATGGATGAAAAGCAGTACTGTGCCATCGGAACAGTCAAAGCAAACCTTGGACATCTTAATGCCGCTTCCGGAATTGCAGGATTAATCAAGGTCCTACTTTCAATAAAGCACAAGGAACTTTTTCCCCAAATCAATTACAACAAATCGAACCCATCCATAGATTTTAAAAACAGCCCATTTTATGTCAATACCGAATTGACCCCATGGGAGCAAAACAAAAAAAGGATTGCCGGAGTCAGTTCATTTGGAGTAGGCGGAACCAATGTGCACCTTATTTTGGAGGAACATATTAAAAATGTGGAAGCACCACAGAATTCTTTTGGATTAGAAAATCCTGAATATCTTCTTTGTTGGTCTGCCAAATCAGAGGAAAGCCTTGACCTTTATGCTCAGAAACTCAAAGGGTTTCTTTTCAAAAACAATAGCATTGAATTAAAGGATTTGGCCTATACCCTAAACAGGTATCGACCTGATTATCCATTCAGAAGATTTTTGGTGGCCAAAGACAGGTCGAATTTAATTTCCATACTGGATCAAAAGAAAACTGTTTCCAAAAAGTCAAAATCACTTCCTGACCTTGCATTCCTCTTTCCGGGCCAGGGTTCTCAATACCTTCAGATGGGAAGAGAGCTTTACAACTATAACGAGGTTTTCAAAAACTCTCTTGACAGCTGCGCCAATATATTAAATGAATATCTGGACAGGCCATTGTTGGAAATTCTATATCCCAAAGGAAATTCAGAGGATTCCATGGAGATTTTAATGAACACCATGTATACCCAGCCCTGTATTTTCGCTGTTTCTTACTCCCTATCCCAGGTTTGGATGGACATGGGTATCAAACCCATGTTGCTTTGTGGCCATAGCATAGGAGAATTTGTAGCAGCGCATCTAGCCGGGGTTTTCAGCTTGGAAGACGCACTTAAAACAGTAGCAAAAAGAGGTGCTTTGGTAGCCAACCTGCCACGCGGAAGTATGCTGTCCGTGAGGTGCAGCGAGGAGGAAATCCTAAAATGGATACCTGATTCCCTATCCTTGGCCGGAATAAATGGGCCAAATCAAATTGTGGTAGCAGGAGAAAACGAGCAAGTCGACTTGTTTTCCCAAAAACTCCAGTCTATGGAAATTCCCAACAGGCTGTTAAAAACAAGCCATGCCTTCCATTCCCATATGATGGACTCTGCGATTCATGAGTTTACCAAATTCATGGAAGGAATCCGATTGGAAAAGCCCAAAATCCCAATTGTATCTACTGTCACCGGTAACTTCCTTTCAGATAGCCAGGCCACTGATATTTCCTATTGGACAGGACATATGAGGAATCCTGTCCGGTTTTCTGCTGCTGTTGATACGCTTTTTGAAGAAGGAAAAATCTTTCTCGAAGTGGGTCCCGGCAATGTCCTGTCCTCGCTATGCAGACAAAACCCAAAATCAACCGGTAAGGTTTTTTTAAACGGACTTATCCATACCGAACCTCTTTCTGACTTTAACCAATTCCTGAATACAGTTGGATCTCTTTGGACAGAGGGAGCGAATTTGGATTGGAGAAAAATAAACAGTCCTCAAGGAAAAAAAATAAACTTACCTACCTACGCCTTCAAAAAGGAATTGACATGGCTTAATCCTATCCAAACAAAAATAGCCTTTTCTGGACCTCAAAACGGCATAGTCCAAGAACAGGCTCAAAATTTAGCAACACAAAATAGAATAGAAAACATGAACAGAATTGAAAAAATCAAAAATGAAGTCATTCAAGTCATCGAAGAAACCACAGGCATGGGGGTTCAGAATGATACTTCTTCATTTTTGGAGATGGGGTTTGATTCTCTTTTATTGACCCAATTGGCGACTAGCTTAAAAAAACAATTCAAAACATCCATTACTTTCAGACAGTTGAATGAATCCCTATCGGACCTCAATTCTCTAGCCGGATTTTTAGACAGTGAACTTCCCCCAAATGTCTACAGGGAGGAAATTGCAGTTCCCGATTCAGTTTCGCAAATCATTCCAAAAACTGAGGTTTTTTTTCCAAATCCGAATAATGTACAAAATCAGGTTAATCCGAGTTCCAATCACCTCGACTTGATTTCCTTGCAGTTGGACCTTCTTTCACAACAAATCAGGCTTCTCAATTCAGGTTATTCATTGCCATCCAACGGAAAATCCAACCAAATCCCCGAACTGGTCAAGCCTACGGAAATTAAGTTCAGCGATACAGAATCAAAGCCTGCCGAAGTCTCAAAAACCATTCCTGAGATCCCTAAAACTTTTGGGGCAATGGCCAAAATAGACAAAGTGAGTACTGAATTGACTCCTGCACAGAACAAATTCATCAAGGAATTTGTAATGAGGTTCAATGAAAAAACCAAAGGCAGTAAAAACTATACGCAACTCCATCGTTCCCATATGGCTGACCCAAGGGTTGTCTCAGGATTCAAACCCGCTACGAAGGAAATGACCTACTCTTTGGTCGTCAACAAATCAGAAGGCAACCTTCTATGGGACATTGATGGCAATGAATACCTCGACGTACTCAATGGATTTGGCTCAATATTACTTGGCCATAGACCTGACTTCATTCAGGAAGCCATTTCAAAACAAATGGAAAAAGGTTACGAGATCGGCCCACAACATGAATTATCAGGTGAGGTCAGTAAGTTGGTCAGTGACATTACGGGACATCAGCGTGTAGCCTTGTGTAATACAGGATCAGAAGCCGTCATGGGTGCGGTAAGAATGGCAAGAACAATCACCGGAAGATCCCTGATTGTATCATTTACAGGTTCTTATCACGGCATCTTTGACGAGGTTATTGTAAGAGGCATGCCAAACGGCAAAAGCTATCCGGCTGCAGCCGGTATTATGGCAGGGGCGGTACAAAATATCCTGGTGTTGGATTATGGAACTCCCGAATCAATGGAAATAATCAAATCCAAAAAGAATGAAATTGCGGCAGTCTTGGTCGAACCTGTTCAAAGCCGGAGACCTGAATTTCAACCTTTAGAATTTTTAAAGGAATTAAGAAATGTCTGTACAGAAAGCGGTGCAGCCCTGATTTTTGATGAGATCATTACTGGATTTAGAATGCACCTTAAAGGAGCCCAAGGCATATTCAACATCAAAGCGGACATCGCAACCTATGGTAAGGTCGCCGGAGGCGGACTGTCAATTGGCATTATTGCGGGAGAATCAAAGTTTATGGATGCCTTGGACGGAGGATACTGGAACTACGGAGATGAGTCCATTCCGGAAGTTGGGGTTACCTATTTTGCCGGGACTTTTGTTAGGCATCCGCTTGCCCTTGCTAGCACCAAAGCTTCTTTGGAGTTTCTAAAAAAAGACAATGGCAAACTTCAGGTGGCCTTGGCTGCCATGACCCAGAAAATTGCAGATGCACTTGATGGCCTTTTTGCAGCACATGGACTACCTTTTTACGTTGCCCATTTCGGTTCATTATGGAAAGTGAAATACCATCAGGAACTGCCTTATACGGAATTGATTTTTGCGATTTTGAGGGAAAAAGGGATCCATATCTATGATGGTTTTCCATGTTTTCTCACCACTTCCTATACCGAAAAGGATATCGACAGGATCGTCAATTCTTTCAAAGAAGCCATTGAAGAGCTCTTATCCTATGGTTTTTTCAAAAATGAATTTCAAAAAAAACCGGTTGCTGCTCTGACTTCATCATGGTCCAGCAAGAATCCCCCGGTCCCCGGCGCAAGATTGGGAAAGGATCTTAATGGAAATCCTGCCTGGTTTGTAAAGGATGCCAATGATCCCGAAAAATTCCAAAAACTGAGTATTGAAGCCTAATTGCAGCATATGTCTGATCAGATCAAATTTGAAAGTGTTGATTATAATCCCTTCAGGGAAGCCGAAATTCTTAAAGTATCCGGATTGGTGGATGCCCAAAAAGAAATTTGGCTGGCCTGTAAGATTGGGGGAAAGGAAGCCAATTTATCTTACAATGAGTCTATTTCGCTGATCCTGGAAGGTATTCTGAATGAAGAACACCTGAGTCAGGCCTGTCAAATCCTTTCTGAAAGGCACGAGGCTTTGAAGATGGTTTTTGCTCCAAACGGCAGACAGTATATGGTCACCGACCAAGCAAATGTTCCCTTTCTTTTTTTGGATTGGACAGAAGCAGACAGAATAGAAAGGGATTTCCGGCTGGCACATTTTCTCGAAAAGGAAGTTGACACTGAATTTGACCTTCAAAACGGCCCCTTGGCCCGGTTTACCCTTATCAAGCTGGAAGATAATATACACCATTTCACCATCACGGCCCACCATTTGGTATGTGATGGTTGGTCATTTGGCATCCTGTTTGAAGAATTGGCAAGTATTTACAATTCACTTTTCGAAGGAATACCGTTCAACTTACCGGAAGCAGTTCCATTTTCCAAATATGCTTTGGAAATGGAAAAGTTTTCCCTTTCGGCAGATTATACCAAAGTAGAAAATTATTGGAAAAAGAGGTTCTCACCTTTGCCAAATCCCATGGACCTCCCCACAGAGGTGCCTAGGCCAAAAGAAAGAACCTTTAAGTGCCGTCGTGATGATTTTAGCCTTCAAAAAAGTCAGGTGGTACAACTGCGGGATTTGGCCAAAAGAAACAACACCAGTTTAGTCAATACTCTGATGGCTGCTTTCGAAGTCTTCCTTCTTAAAATGACCGGACAGGAAGATATCGTATTGGGTCTGCCTGCAGCCGGACAAGCAGCAACTGATAACTTGGTGTTGGTGGGTCATTGCGTCAACCTCCTTCCGATCAGGGCCACCATCGATCCCGAAATTTCATTTGGGCAGTACCTTTCAATAAGAAAAGCCCAATTGCTAGATGATTATGAGCACCAATGCTATACCTTCGGCAATCTTCTCAAAGCCCTTCAGGTGAAAAGGGACAGTTCCAGGATTCCATTGGTGCCCGTGGTTTTCAACATTGATATGGGTATGGACAGTCAGGTCAGATTCAAAGACCTGCAGCATACCCTTATTTCCAATCCAAGAAAATACGAAAATTTTGAAATTTTCCTTAACCTGACTTCCAAATCGGACGAACTCATTTTTGAATGGTCCTGCAATGAAAATCTCTTTTCGGGAAAGACAATAGCAGATTGGATGGAGGGTTTCAATAGCCTCATCCAACAGGTGACAGCGGATGCTTCCCAGCCTATAAAAAAGTTGACGTTACATTCTGAAAATAACCTAAGTAAGCTTCAGGTGTGGAACAATACCCAAGTAAAGTTGCCGGTAGAAAATTCATTTTTGGAGATTTTTTGGCAACAGGCTGAGTTGTATCCTAAGGAAATTGCCTATACGGCCAATGGAAGGGATTTTAGCTATAGACAATTAAGAAAACTTGCCAATGGTTATGCCTATGACCTTCAAAAACTGCAAATAAGGGCGGGAGACGTCGTGGGAGTCATGTTGGACAGAAATGAAAAGTTACTTCCAATGCTCCTGGGGATTTTGGAACTTGGTGCCACCTACCTTCCCTTAGACCCCAATTTTCCTGAGGAGCGTATTTCTTACATGCTCCGTGATGCAAACACCGGATTATTGGTCACAGAACCCCATTACAAAACCAGATTTGAATACTTACTTCCTCAATGGATTTTGGAGGACCGGCAAGAGGACAGTCAGCAAGGGATATATAAAGGAGAGGTGCCTATGAGGGACCATTTGGCCTACATTCTTTACACCTCCGGTTCCACAGGCCAACCAAAAGGCGTAAAAATTTCACACCTTAACCTCCTCAACTTCCTGGTTTCTATGCAGAATTGCCCTGGTATCAAAAAAGGAGACAGGCTTTTGGCGATCACAACAGTTTCTTTTGACATAGTAGGTTTGGAATTGTTTTTACCTTTGATCTCAGGTGCTACTGTGGTGCTTGCTTCTCATGAGGAAAGCAAAGACGGGAGATTATTGCTCCAAGTCATGCACCGTGAAAACATTACAATGATGCAGGCTACTCCCGCAACCTGGAGAATGTTGCTGATTTCGGGTTGGAGCGATCCCAAGCACATGACCTTGATTTGTGGTGGAGAAGCACTCACACAAGACCTCAGCCAAAAACTTCTTCATTTGGTTGGACCTTTTTGGAATGTGTATGGGCCGACAGAGACAACTGTTTGGTCAACTTTGAAGTATATCCATGATCCCGATGACCTCAGTATCGGTAGACCCATCGCCAACACACAGGTGTATATCCTCGACCAAAACCAACAGCCATGTCTCCCCGGAGTAATCGGGGAAATCTGTATCGGTGGACTGGGAGTTGCCAAAGGTTATCATCATAGACCGGAATTGACAGAGGAAAAATTTATCCCCGATACCTTTTCCGAAGTGCATGATGCCAAAATCTACCGGACCGGAGATCTTGGAAAATTCCTTCCCAACGGAGAAATAGCCTGTTTGGGAAGAATGGATTTCCAGGTCAAAATCAGGGGATACCGAATAGAATTGGGTGAAATAGAGGCCCAACTTAATTTATTGGAGAAAATCCAACAAGCAGCAGTCCAAGCCATTGAAATACCGAAAGGCAATAAGATAATGGTTGCTTATTTGGTTCCCAAGGTACCCCAAAATACCTATGAGACTGAGTCTTTGATTCATGAAATCCGTGCTCAACTAAAAAAAAGCCTGCCCGATTACATGATTCCTACGGAATGGATGCTTTTGGAAAAATTGCCTTTGACCAATAATAACAAAGTCGATAGAATAAAGCTTCCTATTCCAGAACCTAAGGAAGTTTCACTTCCTGGTTTGGCAAAACCTCCCCAAAGTACTCATGAAGTTTTGGTTGCAGGTCTTTGGGAAAAAGTGCTTCAAAGGAAGATTGTTTCCGTTGAGGCTGACTTCTTTGAATTGGGAGGACATTCCTTAGCTGCATTGGAAGTGGTGGTATTGTTAGAAAGCGAAACAGGGATCAAACTTCCTGTCAACAGCATTTTTAAATATCCCGATCTCCAATCATTTGCCAGACTTTTGGATCCCATCCAAAATGACAATATCTCATGGAAGTCATTGGTCCACATCAAACCATCAGGCAAAAAAATACCATTGTTTCTGATTCATGGTGCAGGGGCTAACATCACCTCCTTCTATGGCTTGGCAACACACTTTTCTATTGACCAACCGGTATACGGAATCCAGTCAAAAGGTTTAGACGGCTTGGAAGAACCATTGACAACCATTGAAGAAATGGCAGCTTATTACCTAGAGGAAATCCGAAAAGTCTTTCCTTCAGGGCCTTTCCATGTGGGAGGCCAATCTTTTGGAGCCTATGTTGCCTTTGAAATGGCCAAACAGCTGAAGTCTAGGGGAGAAGGAGTTGGAAAAGTTTTTCTTTTTGATGTATCCGCCTATCAATCTGACGCGGTAATGACAAGTTGGGATAAGATGAAGTTTAAATTCAACAAGCAAATAGAAAAGAGGGTTATAGATGTCAAGCTTGCTGTATACCACCCGGATTCATTCAAAAGAATGAAGTCCAGATCCTATCTCAGGAAAAAAGTAATAATGCAAAAATGGTTGGGTCTGGATAAAGACAAGGCAGCATCAGGCTTGTTTGAGACCATTGAAAAGATCAGGAGTATCAACCATGAAGCCATGGACAACTACCTTCTTTCTCCCTATGAAGGAGAAATTGTTTTGGTTAAAGCACGAATAATGACATTCTTGGTGGAGGAAGTTCAGTTTTATGGATGGAAGCCATATGCTGATAAAGTTATTCCTTTGGAGGTGGAGGGTGACCATAATTCCATGATCGATGACCCCAAATTGGCGGTGGATTTTGCTCTCAAGATTCAGGCAATCATGGATGACTGGTCCAAGACTGTTTAAAATGATTGCTATGATTTTGACATGTCCGGTCTGGTCAATGCCCACGTCAATCCCCTGATTCCGATCAATTCCGTCACCGAACGCTACTATTGGGGAGTATGCAGGGACGAAAGCTTGTTTCAAAATACAAGGGAATATTACCTGTCGATCGAAAACAATATTTGGGAGGCCTATGGCAAATTATCCCCAAGCCTGAGTCCCAATGAACAGGAAAACACCAAGAAATTCCTGACCGCCTATTTTGATATCCTCAAGGACGACAGGAAATTCAGGGACAATATTTTCTCTAATTGTAGGAAGTAGCTCTGATAATTTTGGATCTTAATGAAAAACCATGTCAATGCTTGTTTAAATAGCATTTGCATGATTTTGTTATTTTGAAAGAATATTTTTTATGGTTACCCGCTTTTATACCATTGGCCAAATATCATTTTTCTTTCCTTTGGCAAGCTCTGTGAACAGATAACTTTAGGCTTGAGGGGGAGGGAGAAATGAGGCAAAGCCTCATTTCTCCCTCCCCCTTTTTACATCTATAAATCCTGATGGTCGAGCCTGCCGAGACTATTCTGTAAGAAATCACATCCTGTTAAGAAGGCGGATATACATATTACTTCTTTATTAATGAATGTATGTTCGAAAAATAGTTTTTATTTAAGTTTAATTAACTATTGTTTGATTAATGAATACTTCCTATTTTAGGAATAAGAAATCTGTTTTTTTAGATTTCCTGACGCCAACATTACCCGCTGCCCCTTTTAACATATCAACAATGGAGTCCAGAGACCATAACAAACGGGGCGAAACCGAAAAGCCAGACGAGTAGGAAAAAAATATTTCCCCAAACTAGTGTTATGGATTATTTCATCAGTGCATTGAAGAATTATGCGACTTTTTCCGGAAGAGCAAGGAGAAGTGAATATTGGTTTTTTAGCTTGTTTTACATGATTTTTGCTGTGGTGGCTATCACGCTTGATAATTTGTTTGGAATCACAATTGAGGGTCTTTTTTATGGCCCACTTTATTTTATTTTAATATTTGCCATGATTGTTCCAAGTTTGGCTGTAGCTGTGAGAAGACTGCATGATGTGGGAAAAAGCGGTTGGTTTTATTTCATAATTTTGATCCCATTTATTGGGGCTGTTTGGTTTTTGGTTTTGGCTTCAACTGACAGTCAGCCTGGCAGAAATAAATACGGACAAAACCCTAAAGGAATTGGCAATGAAGTGATCCTTTCCTAAAATTTCCACAAAAAATCAAGGAAGTCTGATACCTGATAGGTGTCAGACTTTTTTTAGCATTTCAAGTTGTGCTTTTCTGAAGCGGTAGAAAAAAAAGACCCACTTTTCAGTGAGTCTTTGGTGGAGGATAACGGATTCGAACCGATGACCCCTACACTGCCAGCGTAGTGCTCTAGCCAGCTGAGCTAATCCCCCTTTTTTATTGGTCTGCAAATATAGAAATGCTTTTGGATCAGACAAAAGAAAATCGCTATTCGGCAGAATAATTTACACGTGTCAGGATACTCCTTCCCAAGGTCACTTCATCGGTATATTCCAATTCTCCGCCGATGGGAATGCCACGGGCGATGGTACTGACTTTGATGCCAAATTCCTTGAGCCTTCTGGTAATGAAAAATGAGGTGGTATCGCCTTCCATAGTTGCAGGCAAGGCAAGGATAACTTCCTTTACTTTTTCAGTTTCAGGAGTATGGGCAATCCTTTGGATCAGGGATTCGATATTCAGGTCATCAGGACCGATGCCCTGAATAGGAGAAATTACTCCTCCCAAGACATGGTAAAGACCGTTATATTGTGAGGTGTTTTCGATGGCAAGGACGTCAGGAATGTCTTCTACCACACAGATGATACTCCTTTCCCTTCTTCTTCCCGCACAGATGCTGCATACTTCTGCATCGGATATGTTGTGACAAAGGCTGCAATACTTGATGTCTTTTCTGAGGGAAAGCAAAGACCGCGTCAGCTCTTCGGTGACGTTTTCTTTTTGCTTGAGGAGGTGGAGGGCAAGTCTGAGCGCCGTCTTTTTGCCGATTCCCGGCAGGCGGCTGATTTCATTGACTGCTTCTTCAATCAGTTTGGAGGGGAAATTCACTTTTCCGGATGGGTTAGACGATGGCAGCTTGGATACCTGCGTCCAAAATCGCCTCGCACATGGGTTTCAATTTGGTACGGCTGCCTTTTTTGACAGAACATTTTCCTTTGTAGTGAATGATCAGCGTGCACTGTTCAGCTTGTTCAGGGGTATGCTGACATACTTTGATGAGGATCTTGGCTACGTGTTCAAAAGTATTGATATCATCATTAAACACCACCAATTCGCATTCGTCTATGTCGATCAGTTCCTCCAAAAGGACTTCGACCTCTTCCAACATGGGATATGCCTGTGTATGGTAATTCATTTTGCAAATTTAATAATTATGGGCAATTTAGCGAATTCTACCCTTAAGCCACTATGGACCCAAAGTTAGTATTAATTGTCTTAACAATATATTTTGCGCTCTTGTTCTTGATATCTTGGTTTACTTCAAGAAATGTATCCAAAGACACTTTTTTTACAGGAGACAGACAATCGCCGTGGTTTTTGGTAGCTTTTGGGATGATCGGGGCCTCTCTATCGGGAGTGACTTTTATTTCTGTTCCGGGGGAAGTGGGCAATACAAGCTTTCACTATTTTCAGGTTGTCTTGGGGTATACTTTGGGATATTTTGTCATTGCCAAAGTCTTGCTTCCGCTCTATTACAGGCTAAACCTTGTCTCCATATATGCCTATCTGGAAACACGGTTTGGCTTTTGGTCTTATAAAACAGGAGCTTTTTTCTTCATCCTGTCACGGACTTTAGGTTCCTCCATCCGGGTTTTCCTTGTCGCAGGGGTACTGCAATTGGCCCTGTTTGACAGTTTGGGAATTCCGTTTTGGGTTTCGGTATTGATTACAGTTTCATTGATATGGCTGTATACTTTCCAAGGTGGGATCAAAACTGTTGTTTGGACAGATACCCTCCAGACATTTTTTTTGCTGGCGGCTGTAGTATTGAGCATATATCTGATCGGTAAAGACTTGGGAATTTTGAGTATCAAGCAATTTGTCGGTACTATTGCCGATGACCCCAGGTCTGAGATATTCAATTGGGATTGGAAATCGGGCACTAATTTTTTCAAGCAATTTGCATCCGGTGCGTTTATCACCATCGTGATGACGGGATTGGACCAGGACATGATGCAGAAAAACCTGACTTGCCGTAACCTCAAGGATGCACAGAAAAACATGTTTTGGTTTACCATCACATTGGTTGTTGTCAACCTGCTCTTTTTGTGTTTGGGCGTACTTCTTTATATCTATGCCGAGACCAACGGAATTCCTATCCCGACCAAATCAGATGATTTATATCCTTTGCTCGCCACTTCCTATTTCAGCGAGTTTGTTGGGATAATTTTTATTCTGGGAATAATTGCGGCAGCATATTCTAGTGCCGATTCTACATTGACAGCATTGACTACCTCTTTTTGTTATGATTTTCTCGAAATAGAAAAAAGATACGAAAAGGAAAAGCAAGTCTCCGTGCGTAAAAAAGTCCATATCGGATTTACAGCTTTGATGTTTTTGGCCATATTGATGTTCAAGTGGATCAACGACCAAAGCGTCATCAACTCAGTCTTCATCATAGCCGGATATACCTATGGGCCACTGCTCGGGTTATATGCATTTGGATTGTTTACCAAATGGGAAGTCCGGGACAGGTTTGTGCCCTATCTTGCTGTGGCAGCGCCTTTGTTGGCATTTGCCATCAGCCAAAATTCACAGCAATTATTGTGGGGCTACAAGTTTGGCTTTGAGGTTTTGATCCTCAATGGCCTCCTCATGTTTACAGGATTATATTTTGTGAGAAAAAAATAATCAAAGCTCCTGTTTTGCGATCAGGTCGTTGATTTTCTTTAATCTTTGGATGTTGCTTTCCAATTTTCCGGAGCTTCCGTCCAGATCAACCAAAATGGAAACCAGACCGCTTTGTTTTTTTTGAGAATCTTGAATGTGGTTGACAGAAGGGATTTTTGAAATCAATTCCTGCACATCTACTTCATATAAGTCTGCAAGCCTGATGGCATCTTCCATTTTGAGGTTAGACCTGCCCTGTTCGTACCTTGAATAAGCAGTATAGTCCTTTTTGCCTAAGTACTCGGCGATATATTCCTGGGTATAGCCTCTCAAGACCCTGTGTTTTCGGAGGTTTTCTGCGATGTGACTTTTCAATGCTGTTTCCATATTCTATTGCTTTTGAATAGATATTGCAAAAAGCATACACTTTTGTGCCAACTGGGTAAAAAATCTGTGAAAAAAACGAATAATACGCTCAAATGCCTTAAAAAAGAGCATTTAATCTTCTAATTTTATTTCATTGGGACTCCAAAAATGTTTTTCGAAATCCTGTATTTTATCATTCACAATCCTGATTCCTTCGGATTCCAAAAGCTGTTGCATTCTTTCGGGCGGAGAGAAATGGTGCTTTCCTGTCAGCAATCCATTTCTGTTGACTACGCGATGTGCGGGTACATCAGGTTGGGCATGACAGGCGTTCATGGCATAGCCGACCATCCTCGCCCCGCTTTTCAGTCCCAGGTAATTTGCAATGACCCCATACGAAGTTACTTTTCCCTTTGGGATCAGTCGGACAACCTGGTAAACAAGGTCAAAATAATTTTCCTTCTCAGTTTTCATTCAAAAGATTTAAAAGTGACTGATGCAATTCGGATTTAATTTGATTCTCTTTGGTCAATGAGGATTCGAGCGAAACTTTGATGGTAAACACTTCCTTCTGAATGGCGATCAATTCCACTTTAATATTGGCCACCTCTTTTTTCTTGATCCTTTTTTCAAATCCTGCAACCAGATTTGATTCAATTTCGGCAAGGCTGAATTTTAGATGATAAGGTAATTCCATTTGAAAATCGACTTTTCTATGGTCCAGCCTGCTTAAATTGGTCACCTGAACGCCAAGAACAAGGTTGTTTGGGATAATGGTTTTGTATCCGTCGTCTTTTTTGATCACTACATTCAGAAGGGTGATGTCCTCGATGACACCTGTGTTTTCGCCGATTTTGATGGTATCGCCGAGAGAAAACTGATCGGTGAACATGATGATCAAACCATTGATGATGTTGTTGACATAATCTTTGGTAAGAATGGCAATCGCCGCTGCCACTATGGTCAAGCTTGTCAAAAATTCCAAGGGCTGGATATCAAAAGCTAGCATCAAAGCAATGACAAAAACCACTGAATTGAGTATATTCGAAATCCAGGTTATGCCAATCAGGAAATTTCCGTGAACCTTTTCATCCATGGTTTTCCTTAAGTAAATGCGGGCCGTGAATATTCTTCCAAGTGAAATTAGGATATTGCCGCCCAATAAAAACAGGATTGCCCTGTGGATACTGTTCAGGCCGGAAAATTTGGAAAGGTAAAATTGGACTTCAGGAATGAATTTTGCCCCTAGAAGGAATATCAGATAGATGACCAGCTTCAGGATAAAGACCCTTTTCTTTTTGGACTCAATGGTTTGGATCAGGGATTTTTGTATTTCCATAGAAAAGAAAAATATAGGCTAATTTTGGTAAAAGTAATAGAAACAAAAAAAAGTTTGATTCATGGAAAGGAATTTAATTATAACGGGCGCAGCAGGAAACTTAGGCAAGGCAGTCGTTGAAAAATTTAAGCGGGAAGGATATAAGGTGATTGCTACAGTTTTGCCCGGTACAGGAGAGACGGTAGAGGAAGCCGACGATGTCTATGAAGTAGATGTCACAGATGAACATGCGGTCAAAGACTTTGCAAATGATTATATCATGCAATATGGAGAGGTGGATGCGATCTGCTTATTGGTTGGAGGTTTTGCCATGGGAGACATTGAGCATACAGGTCTTGAGGATTTGGATAAAATGATCAAACTCAATTTTTATTCTGCTTTTACTATGGTAAAAAGTTTTTTGCCTTTGATGAAAAAAGCTGACTTTGGCGATTTTTTATTTGTAGGAGCGAGGCCTGCCCTGCAACCTGAAGATGCAAAAAACGTTGTGGCTTATGCTTTGAGTAAGAGACTTGTGGTAGAACTTGCCAATTATGTGGCAGAGGATGTCAAAAATACTAAGATCAGGGCGCATGTTTTTGTACCGAGTACGATTGATACGCCGGCAAATAGAGAATCAATGCCTGATGCGGACTTTACGAAGTGGGTGGGGACAGCCGAAATAGCCGAGGCAATGCACTATGCAGTCAATAACCCATCGCTTCGAAACATGACTTTCAAATTATATGGAGGAATCTAAACCTAACACTAAATATGAAAAAGAAGATTAAACTCATTCTAATTGCCTTGATTGCTTTTGTAGGATTTACAAATGCACAAACTCAAAGTGATTCCAGACCTTTGAGGGAATTCAATGTGGTAAAAGTTTCCAATTCTATCAAAGCAGAATTGGTCAAAGGAGATGAGAACAAAGTAGATATTACTGCAAGCGGGATAGACGTGGGAAAAGTGGAGACTTCAGTGGTGGGTGATGCACTGGAAGTGAGGCTTGCCAGGGGAAATTATAGAAACCATTCTGTAAAAGTGGTAGTGACTTATGTGGATATTCAGGGAATTGAAGCCACTTCAAGTGCACAGGTAGTTGCCAAAAGTAAAATTGAAGCCCAAGAGGCTTATTTGGCTTCTTCCAATAATGCTTATTTGGAAGCAATGGTAGATGCTGAAAAGCTAAACCTGGAAGCTGCCACAAATTCCCGGATCTTTATCAAAGGGAAAGTCGGCCAATTGGAAGCAAATGCCTATACCAATGCGCAGATCGATGGGATGAACCTTGTTGCAGAAAATGTAAACGTGCTCGGCAATACCACAGCAAGCATCAGCTTTACGGCGACATCTTCCATCAACGGTTCTTTGGCAACAGCCGCCAAAATTGTGTACGACGGCAATCCAACGGAGGTTAATGTCAAAACAGGTACAGGAGGTAGCATCAAGAAAAAATGAAAAGGATATTTATTGCCTCGCTGATTATATTTTCACTTTCAGCAACTTCCCTTTTTGCGCAGCAAAATGAGGAAGTCAGACAAGTGATTGCCTCGATGTTTGAGGGAATGAAGTCAAAAAATACCGACTTGATAAAAGCAGCTTTCCATCCCGATGCGACTATGCAGACTGTGAAAAGTGGAGAAAACGGATCTGAATTGGGATCTAACTCGGTAGCGGATTTTGTAACCAGGATTGCCTCCTCTCCAGCCACTACGATCTTGGACGAACGGATTATGGACTATCAGATTAAAGTCGACGGGGACATGGCAGCGGCTTGGACACCTTATGAATTTTATGTCAATGACAATTTCAGCCACTGCGGAGTCAATTCATTCCAATTGATCAAAATAACAGAAGGTTGGAAAATCACTTATATCATCGATACCCGAAGGAAAGAAGGTTGCAAATAAATTCAAATTTTGATTACCTATCCATCTGATTGGAATGATAATTAATCCGACATAAACGAAAAAAGGAGAGGTCAACCCTCTCCTTTTTTTATGTCAATGGAATTCTTGTTGCAAAATGTTTTATTCCTTGATTTCAATTACTTTGAATTCTGTTCTTCTATTGGTCTGATGTTCTTCTTCAGTTTGGGCATCTGCGATAATCAACTGTCGCTTGCCATAACCTTTGGCTACTAACCTGCTCGCATCTATTCCCTGTGAAACAAGGTAAGCCACTGCTGATTCAGCCCTTCTTTGTGTCAGCGCATCGTTATACTCATCTGTTGCACGTGCATCAGCATGCGAACTCAATTCGATCCTGATGCTTGGATTGTCTTTCAGGATCTTGACCAATTTATCCAACTCCAATGCTGCATCGGCACGGATATCCGCTTTGTCAAGGTCATAATAAATATTTTCGAGCACTATTGACCTTTCCAAAATCAAAGCATCCAATACTACCGTGGTGTCAAGGGTGATATTGGTGACTTCTTGAATCAGATCTTGTGGTTTTGGTGTCTTGCCAATGGTAGTGTAAGTTATGCTTTTGCTGAAATAGCCGCTTTTGGAGGCGATGATGGAGAAATTGGCTTCAGGTGCCAATGTAAATCTCAGTCTTCCGTTTTGGTTTGAGAAATCCCCCCCAACGTTTTTATTTGCGCCGTCATACAATACAACCCTTGTCTGTGGCAAAATAACTTCGGTTCCGTCATCCTTTTTCTCTTTTGTGGTCACGTTAAGAAAAACATTGACGATTTTTGGTTTCGGTGTTTTGTCTTCAAAGAAATAAATGTCGTCATCTCCCAAACCTCCTTCCCTATTGGAAGATAGGAATCCTTCTGTCGGATATTTGGAAAAAAAGATTCCAAAATCATCTGCCACTGAATTGATGTTTGAGCCTAGATTTTTCACTTCCCAACCCTTATCCGTCCTTTCTGCTACAAAGAGATCCATTTTCCCAAAACCGGCGTGGCCATCTGAGGCAAAAAAGATCTTGCCGTCTGAAGCGATATAAGGAAACATTTCATTGCCGGGAGTATTGATTTGGTTTCCCATATTCACTGCATTTCCAAAATCTCCGTTGGCAAGTTTAGTCGCTTTGTAGAGGTCTTGGCCACCTTTGCCGTCCGGTCTATTGGAAGCAAAATAAAGCTCATTACCATCAGGACTGAATGCTGGTGTGGTATTATAATAAAACTCATCTTCATTGACAGGCATCCAAATCGGTTGGGTATATCCTCCGCCACGGAAATAGGAAACAAACAAATGAACATCGGGAAGGTCTTTTGTGGAGGTTGAATTCGCCCTAGCATAGATCAAGGTATTTCCATCAGGACTGACGGCCATGGAACCTTGGTTTAGGTTCTCCTCATTCCGGAATTCGGGAAGCTGTTGCACACTTTGCACATCGACTTTGATTCCTTCCGCTCTGGTACGGAACATTTTTAAATATGGTGTTCCGGTGGAAGCATATATGCCACTGCTTTGTCTGTTGCTGGTAAAATATAGGAAACCATCGTTCACAACCGGAGAATATTCAGCAAGCGGTGTATTCAATAACTTGTAATTTTCCACCTGCATGAATTCCCAATAATTCTGGATTTCACTGATTTTTTTGAGATTGGAAATTTCAAGTTCTACAAGTTGAAGGTTTTTATCATCAAGAGTCAGTCCCTTGGCTTTCTCAAATGCGGATATTGCCTGTTCATATTCACCTTGGCTTTTTAGACTTTGTCCTAGCCTGAAAAATGTCTCGTAAGTTTCCTCTTCTGAAGCCAGTTTTTCATAATAAGCTTTGGATTCTTCTATCCTGTTGGATAGCCGGTAGCTTTCTGCTACATAAAAATTAGCCTGCTTGTTTTCCGGTTCTTTTTCAAGAATCTTCGAAAAAGTGTTGATAGCAACTTGATATTCACCTGACTGAAACTGGTTTTGGCCTTTTTGGTACATGCTAGTGCAAGCGCCTAGCAATATGGGTATCAAAACAAGAAATAAAGCAATTCGCTTCATAGTTATTTTGGAATGTTTTCTTAATGTTTTAAATATAGGATTTTTATCAAAATTAATTCTCAAAGAATTTGTTCAGCCAGGATTCTTTTGCCTTGATTTTCCAATTATTCTCCAAATCGGCCTTGTTTTTCACTACAGGATTCAATACGATTGTTTCGGCCTGAAGGATTCCTTCTGTTACTTTTGATTTGATACCGAGGATAGGATTTACTTCCAAGTCTCCTTCACTTTTGATAAATGAAACTTTCCCCTGATTGAGCAGGTCGATGTCCAATTCATTTTCAATGTCCCTCAAAACTCTGACTGAAGAGTCTATCGAGCAGCCACTTGCTCCTAACTGACTTTCATCCACTGCCAAAATGATGACTTGATCAAACCGGATTTCAAAGGAAGTGGGCATCAATGCACCATGCGTATTCCATTGCTCGCAAAAAGCAGACAATCTCGAAGATAGAATCTCCAATTCGCTTTTGTCCAATCTTCTGTTTGAGGTATATGTCCAGATTCTGGCATTGGAAGGCATCTGATCAAATGGCTTGTACATGATTATTGTCGGTTAGCATTTACAGTAAAGTATTTCGGACTGCTTTTATTTCTTTAACCTAACGGTAATTTTTGAGAAATTGGTTCTTTTAATCAAACAAAAGTCAAAAATAAACCCCAAATTTTAAACTTGGGGTTTTGATTCGGAATTTTCATGTTTTCAGATGCCCATGTCCTTGGCCAGCATTTCTGCCAGGTCATAGACTTTTACTTCATTTTCTTTCTCTTTATTCTTGACACCGTCGGACATCATCGTCAGGCAAAAAGGACAGCCAACGGCTATGGTGGTAGCTCCTGTTGCCAAGGCTTCTTCTGCTCTTTCCACATTGATATCTTTCCTTCCGGGCTCAGGCTCTTTAAACATTTGTGCACCTCCGGCTCCACAGCACAGCCCTTTGGTCTTGCAGCGCTTCATTTCTACAAGTTCTACATCCAATGCCCTGATGACATCACGGGGTGCTTCATAGACATCATTTGCTCTCCCAAGATAACAGGAATCGTGAAAAGTGATTTTCTTGCCTTTGAACTCCCCGCCACCTTGAAGGACGATTTTCCCTTCATTGATCAGTTGTTGGAGAAATTGGGAATGGTGGATGACTTCATAGTTTCCGCCAAGGGCAGGATATTCATTTTTGATAGTATTGAAGCAATGGGGACAAGCCGTCACCACCTTTTTGACTTCATAGGCATTCATCACCTGAATATTGGAAACTGCCTGCATCTGGAACAGGAACTCATTTCCTGCCCTTCTAGCAGGGTCACCGGTGCACGCTTCTTCGGGTCCGAGTACTGCAAAACTTACCCCCACTTTATTCAAAATTTTGACAAAAGCTTGGGTTACGGCTTTGTATCGTTCGTCGAACGAACCTGCGCAACCTACCCAAAAAAGTATTTCTGGGGTTTCCCCGGTAGAGGCCATTTCGGCCATGGTTGGTACTTTATATGTTGACATTAATTAGATGTTAGTCCCGATAGCTATCGGGATGAGATGTGAGATATGAGACCTTAGAAACAAGAAACGAGATCAGAGAAACAATACATTGAAATCAAGAATGAATTATTAGAACGTATTTCAATTAGAATTTTTGATTGATAAGTGGTGAAATTGCGCAATGGAAATTTGAACAAGTTGTTTGGGATTCAAGAATTTAAAAACCTAAGGGGCAAAATCTCAAATCTCTAGTCTCAAGTCTCAATTCTCCTTAATTTCTTCATTTTTTACTTTTTCTGCCCAATTAAACCTGTCAGAAGGAGGGAATTTCCATGGAGAAAAGGCCGTTTCCATATTCTGAAACATGGAATTCCATTGTGCAGGCGCTGCGGATTCTTCCATGGATACATACCTTCTCATCTGAAGAATGATAGACAGCGGATCTATATTGATCGGACAAGCTTCAACACACGCATTGCAGGAAGTACAGGCATTTATTTCTTCTTTGCTGATATAATCCCCAAGCAGTGATTTGCCGTCAGCCAATCCAGGGCCACCTGAGTCCATGCTTTTCCCCACTTCTTCTGCCCGGTCCCGCACATCCATCATGATTTTCCTAGGAGAAAGCTTTTTGCCGGTGATATTGGCAGGACACTCTGCTGTACAGCGACCGCACTCAGTGCAGCTGTAGGCATTCATGACATTGACCCAACTGAGGTCATTGATGTCTTTGGCTCCAAATCTTCCGATCTCAGCAGGAGGTTCTGCGCTTGTATCAGTAGCTATTCCGAGCATCATGTTGACTTCATTGGTCACCTCAGGCATATTTTTCATTTCACCTTTGGGCTTGAGGTTGGAATACCAAGTGTTGGGGAATGCCAGGAAAATATGCAAATGCTTGGAATAGGTCACATAAACTGCGAAAGCCAGAATACCTACTATATGAAACCACCATGCAAACCGCTCAATAAATACCAAAGTGCTGTCAGACATTCCTTGAAAAATTGACTGAAGGAAACTGCTGAAAAACAATCCATTCAAAAGCGTATAATGCGGAACTCCGCGGGAAGCCAGGATTTGATCTGTAGCATTCATGGTGAGAATGGCAAACATCAAAATGATTTCGATGACCAGAATGAGATTGGCATCCATGGCAGGCCAACCGTTCAATTCAGGTTTGGTGAAGCGCTCGACCTTCATGACATTTCTCCTGATCAAAAAGGCAACACAAGAAACCAACACGGCTATGGCCAGAAACTCAAAAATATTCATTGCCACTCCATAGGCTGATCCTAGGAAAGGAGCAAAAACCCTGTGCGTTCCGAATATCCCGTCAATTACAAATTCCAACACTTCTAGATTAATGATGACAAAAGCCACATATATCATCAAGTGCAAAATAGCCGGAGTAAACTTTTTGAACATTTTCTGTTGTCCAAATGCTACCAATAGCATGGTCTTCCATCGTTGATCCGGGAGGTCATTTCTAGTCTCTCTTTTTCCTAGGAAAATGTTTCTTCGGAGGAAGCTAATTCTTTTGAAAAGAATGTAGCCTGCTACCGCAAAAACAAGGAGAAAAATTACTTGGGGTAAAATGCTCATATTGTTTGTATTAGCGTTTTTGGGTTGGGTTTAGTCTAAATTTTTTAATCAAATGGTTTGGATCAATGTTTCAATTACCTACATTTGCATCACTTTAACGGAATCGGTGATATAGCTCAGTTGGTAGAGCATCGGACTGAAAATCCGTGAGTCGGTGGTTCGAGTCCACTTATCACCACAAGCCCTGAATATTTCAGGGCTTTTTTTATGCCCAATTGATGTTTTTTAAGGTTATGATTGGTTTTCATTTATTGAAACTTTGCATTGCAAAATAATAAATAGTAGGCATGCATACTATTTATTGTCTAATTTAAATTTAATCTAAAGTTCAGTTTTTTTTCCAAATTGCTGTAACATTCCAATTTCCCGATCATCATCTACCTGAATGAAGACTTTTTTTGAAGCACACATCTGGTCGCTAAAAAACAAACTGTATCGTATGGCTTTTCTCTGGGTCAAAGACAGAGAAGTAGCTCAGGATGTATTACAGGCAGTTTTTGAAAAAGCATGGTTGAGAAAAGATGAGCTTCAAAAAATGGAAAATCCTACCGGATGGATGGTGAGAAGTCTGAAAAATGAAAGCCTTCAGCACTTTCGGGTTTCAAAAAAGTTTGATTCCATAGGAGATTTTGATATTGAATCAAATGAAGAAGAAAATCACGATAGAAGTAAGGAAGTGAAGATGGTTTTTAGGTTTTTGGAATCACTTCCTGAAAAGCAACGGGAAATATTTCAGTTGAGAGAGGTAGAAGGATTGACGTATGAGGAAATCGGGGAGTACCTCGAGATTTCATTGGATCAGGTGAAGGTCAATTTGCACAGGGCAAGAAAGACATTGAAGGATTATTTGATGCAGCAGAAAAATGGAAAATAGGTTAAGCTCATTATTGGAAAAATATTGGGAAGGCGAAACTACCCTTGAAGAAGAAAGAGAAATCAAAAACCTTCTACAAAATGAGGAAGGCTTTGAAGAGGAAAAGAAGTTCTTTTTGGGAATTGACATAGTTTCCGCAATACAGCCCAATGAATTTGAATTAAAAAACAAGATTAGAAAGCCAACATTTCATTGGCTTAAAATAGCAGCTTTGTTTATCATCTTTCTCGCAGTGGGATCTGCAATATATAGGTACCAAGTGAAGAAAGCCGAAAGAGAGGCCTTTGAGCAAGTAATGCAGGCTTTTAACCTGATTCAAACCAATATGCAAAAAGGTACTGAAAGCCTCGGTGCCATGGAGGAAATGAGGCATTTGAATACCACCCAAGAGATTTTCAATATTAAAGAAGAAAGGCAATGATAAAAAGAATAATTCCAATGATCATAATGACCCTCTTGGTAACAGGAGTTCAGGCTCAGGATGATGCGATCACTAAATTCTTTTCCAAATATATGGAGGATGAGAATTTTTCCAGGGTGTATATCAGCCCAAAAATGATGCAGATGGCCGGTGGATTTCTGAAATCCGCCAGCGAGGATTCAGATCAGGAGGCGGAGGATTTAGGGGAGTTGATATCCAAAGTCAGAGGAATCAGGATCTTATCTACAGATACTCCTAACGGCAAAAACCTCTATCAGGAAGCCATGGCGACGCTTAATAAAAACAAATATGAGGATTTGATGGATGTGGCTGACAAAGGGTCCAATGTCAAGTTTATGGTGAGGGAAGAAAATGGTTTGGTCAAGGAATTATTGATGATATCCGGTTCAGGCGAAAGTTTCACCTTGCTGAGTATGTTGGGAAATTTTACTTACCAAGACCTTAACATTCTCGCTGAAAAGACCAACATGCCCGGAATGAAGGAATACCAAAACGGAAATAAAAAGAAATAGATAAACCATAAACCAATGAAAAAACTACCCTTGATTATCTTCCTTGCCATGTTCGCACATATGGCCTATTCCCAAAGCAAAAGTGTGGATGCACTTTACCAAAAGTACAAAGCCAATGAGGATTTCTTTCATATGGACATAGGAGGCAACTTTATGAACTTCGCCGAAGGATTCAATGTGAAATTGGATGAAGCCAAAGTAGAAGGTATCGTCAAATCCCTGGAAAGGGTCAAACTTTTCAAACTCCCTGAAAACAGCCCCACAGGTCAGGCAGAGTTCAAAACACTTCATAAAGCTTTGGAAAAAGAAAAGTATGAATTGATGATGGAAACATCAGATAAAGGAAACGGAGTTTTGATTTTTACCAAAGGAGATAGGATGATCAGCGATGTCGTAGTCCTCTTAAATGACAAAGAAGGTGACCTTATGGTCGTTGAATTGCTTGGAAATTTTGACTCCAAGTCTTTGGCAGAAGCAGGAAAAGGGATAAAATAAAGCAAAAAAGATTTCAAATTTATTGACTTTCAAAGAGCAAAGTAGACTTACTTTGCTCTTTTTTTAATTTTGGAGGTATTTGAAAGTTATTCTTTTTGATTTTTATATGTCTATACATAAAAAAATTTTATTTGGTTTTTTTGAGAAATGCAACTCTTCAGCACCAAATGACATCGATTCCGAAGAAATAAAACCTAATTATTGAATCATTAAAAATTATTTTATTTCATTGCCAAAATCGCAATAAAATTATTTTTTGTTAAATTATTTGCAATGAATCAGCATTCTATCTATGTTTGTATCGAAGTCAAATACAAAACGGCTTCAACTCACCCCCGAGTAACCGACCTCAGATTGTTTAATAAAGGAGAAATCCAGCAGAGGTAACCTTATAAAAAATTTCTTAAACCAACTAAATTTTATTACTATGAAAGCATTCATTGCAACAATGATTCTTGCTGCAAGCGTTTCAGTAAGCGCTATGGCAAACGAGGCAGGTTCTGAGAAAACTGCAAAATCCCCGGTAACACTTAGAAAAGTGGACGAAAGCAAAGTTAAGCTCATGTATGGCCTGAACCAAGCTAAAACAGTAACGGTGAAGATTTTTGACGAAAACAATTTCCTTGTCCAAAAGGACAAAATTGTTTCTGAAAACGCCTTTGCGAAGTATTATGATTTTTCAAAACTTAAAGCAGGAGTGTACTCCATGGAAGTTTATGAAAATAATGTGGTTGTGGACCAACTCCAAATGGATCTTAATGAGACCGTAGCATCATCTCCTTTGGTCTATACCAAACTTGAAAAAATCGAAGGAAACAGCTACAAGTTGCTGGTAAATGCACTTCTTCCTTCTGATCTATCTGTTTTGATATTTGAAAATGACAAATTGGTCCACGAGGAGAAAGTTGACAATTCAATTGGATTTCAAAAACTCTACAAATTCCAGTATCTAAATGCAGGTGCAAGGGTGGAATTCTATGTGAGAAGCAGTGACGGTTTTGCGGAATTGTTAGCCGTAAAGTAAATTTGATAGCTAAACCAACAAAAAGAAAGGCCTTGGATATCTCCAAGGCCTTATTTTTTTGCTTTCTATTGATTAAAGAAAGTATTTCAACTGAATGACTTCTTTTTCGGAAAGAAATCTGTATTTGCCTCTTGGAAGATCTTTTTTATCCAACCCGGCAAAAATAACCCTGTCCAAAGCCTCTACTTCATATCCAAAGTGTGCAAATATCCTTCTCACAATCCTGTTTCTACCAAGGTGAATTTCCAATCCTAAGATGGTTCGGTCTTTGGAAAGCACCTGCATGTCATCAACTTTAGCAGGTCCGTCTTCTAAGGTTATCCCTTCAAGGATTTCCTTTTCGTCATTGGCGGTTAGAGGCCTGTTTAATGTGACCTGGTAGATTTTCTTGACATTATTGGAAGGATGGGAAAGCTTCGCTGAAAGTTCACCGTCGTTGGTAAACAGTAACAGCCCGGTCGTATTCCTATCCAATCTTCCAACTGGAAAAACCCTTTCTTCACAGGCATTGGAAATGAGGTGCATGACCGTTTTCCTATCCATCGGATCTTCCGTAGTGGTGATAAAATCCTTTGGCTTGTTCAAAAGCAAATAGACAGGCTTCTCCGGATTGATGTTTTTTCCTTTATAGATTACCTTGTCGGTCCTGTTTACCTTGTAGCCCAATTCTTTGATTACCTCGCCATTGACCTGGATTTCTCCGTGTTGGATCAAAACATCCGCTTCTCTTCTTGAACATATTCCTGAGTTGGCGATGAATTTATTCAACCTGAGTGAATCTGACTGTACTTTAGGATTATGGTTCTTCTCTAATTTTTCAAAATTGTAGTTGGGTCTTTCTCCTGAGATGTCGTCAGTAAATGGTTTTCTAATCTTCTTTTGAAATCCAGTTTCTTTTGGGAGATCGGATTTAAGGATTTTTTCATAAATAGGTTTTTCATCCTTTCCTCTTCCACGATACACGCTTTTAAAATCTTCTTCTGCAGCAGGTTTTTTATTTAATCCTCCTTCAGCATTTCTTTTTCCAAATGCAGGTTTGTCGTCTTTTGAAAATCTGTCTGATTTTTTGTAATCCTGATTTTCAGGTGATGTTTCAGTCGGGATTTCTTTTTTCCTTTCAGGAAATTGCCCATCATATCTTGACTTTTTTGGTCCTTTCTTTTCAGAAAGATCCCTGACACCCTCAAATTCTTCTTCGTCTTTGTTAGGAATAGTACGGCGTTCTAACCTTGGAAAATCATTTCTGTTTTCTGCCCTTCTTGCTGATCTCTCCTCATCCAATCTTGGTTTTCTTGGACCTTTATTTTTGGATGTTTCATTGAAGTCCTCAAATTCATCAAATTCCTCAGTTCTTTTGCCGCCTATTGGTGAATCACTTCTGCTTCCAAACCTTCTCTCAGGTCTTTCACTTTGGGATTTGGAAAAAGGCTTTTTGTCGGAATAGTCTTTATTTCCTTCGAATCTTCCTTTGTCTCCGTAAGGTCGGGGCGAACCTTCACCTTTAGAATAACCCGGCTTTTTGTCGAATTTTCTTTCTCTGTCAGGCTTGGAACCTCTGAATTCCTTTTTATCAGAATAGTCTTTTTTCCCTTCAAATTTACCTTTGTCTCCATAAGGACGGGATGAACCTTCGCCTTTGGAATATCCTGGCTTCTTGTCAAAATTTCTTTCTCCGTCAGGCTTGTAGCTTTTGAAATCTTTTTTGTCGGAATAGTCTTTTTTCCCTTCAAATTTACCTTTGTCTCCATAAGGTCGGGATGAACCTTCGCCTTTGGAATAACCAGGTTTCTTGTCAAAGTTTCTTTCTCCGTCTGGTTTTGGTCCTCTGAATTCCTTTTTGTCGGAATAATCTTTTTTCCCTTCAAATTTACCTTTGTCTCCGTAAGGGCGGGGTGAACCTTCGCCTTTGGAATAACCAGGTTTTTTGTCAAATTTTCTTTCTCCGGTTGGCTTAGAACCACCGAAATCTTTTTTGTCAGAATAGCTCTTTTTTCCTCCGAAGTTTCCTCCCTTGTAGGGCTTTGGGCTGTCATCGTTTCTTGAGCCCGAACTTCTGTTATTGTCTTTTTTCATTGTGTTGCAGCATCTCTGCTGTATTAAGATGTAATCTTTTTGATTCAGGTACTAAGTCGCTGAATTTAAAAGGGATGCAAAGATAAGAAAAGTTAGATTATAATCAGAGTCCGGTTCCACTCTTTTGGAAAAAGGCCTCTACTGCGGAACGTACGGATCCATATTTCAAAAGCATTTCCTTGGCTTCATCCTCAGGGCTGCCTGTTGATTCCATTATCATGCGGATTCCTCTGTTGACTAGCTTTTTGTTGGAAAGTTGCATATCCACCATTTTGTTGCCTTTCACCCTTCCCAGTTTGATCATTGTCGTTGTGGAAATCATATTCAGCACCAGTTTTTGGGCTGTACCTGCTTTCATCCGTGTGCTTCCTGTGACAAATTCCGGACCGGCAACGACCTGGATGGGGAATTGGACCTCTTTGGAAAGAGGGGAATCACTGTTGCAAGTAATACATCCTGTGAGCAATCCTGCTTTTCTTGCGGCCTTGACACCTCCGATTACGTAAGGTGTCGACCCTGATGCGGCAATTCCTACGACTGTATCCTCTTTGTTGAACCCGAACTTTTGGATGTCAATCCATGCTTGGTCGGGATCATCCTCCGCATTTTCAACTGCTTTTCTGATGGCAGAATCCCCGCCCGCAATGATACCTACCACCCAATCATGGGGTACGCCATAAGTTGGAGGGCATTCTGAAGCATCCAGGATTCCAAGTCTTCCACTTGTACCTGCCCCGATATAAAAAAGTCTACCGCCTTTTTTCATTCTTGGAACGATCTGTTCTACTAGGGCTTCTATTTCTTTGATTTGTTTTTCGACAGCAAATGCGACTTTTTTATCTTCCTCATTGATTTTTTCTAATAAAGAAAGGATATCCATCTGCTCCAGATTGTCATGGAGCGAGTTGCTTTCGGTAGTATTCATAGTAATTCTTTGTGATAAAGGGTTAATCCTGCAATTGGTCCTTCCAAAATAAGGTTGACCTGAATTTCAGTGTCATAAGCGGCATTTCTCAGGATGTCACTGTTATAGAAAGCAATAGAGCCGACGAAACTCACAGGTTTTTTTTTGTAATCATCATATTTCATGACGGTTTTTTTGAAAAAATCCTGAAATGAATTGTAATAAAGCAGGTAGCAATAGGGATCGGCGGTATGTTCAGATATAAACCTGCAAAAACTCGCCATATACCTTCCGGGAAAAGGTCTTTGATAGACATTTTCGATGATGGTCTGGGTATCAAGTTGGAATTTGTCAATTACCTTTTCCCTCAGTTTATTGGGCATTTCTTCATGAATAAAATCCTGTAGAAATTTCCTTCCTATATATGCGCCTCCACCCTCATCACCGAGGATATATCCCGGGGCTGGTCTTTTGTTGATGATAATTTCACCATCATAATCACAACTGTTAGATCCTGTTCCCAAAATGCAGGCAATGCCGGGTTGGTTACCGCAGGTAGCCCTAGCTGCTGCCATGAGGTCATGGTCAACATTGATGTCGGCATTTTTGAAAACACCCCGAAGCGCATTTGTTACTTGAAGTCTGTTTTTTTGTGAAGAGCATCCGGCGCCATAGAAATAGATGGTGTCGATATGGTCCCTCAGGTTTAATAAATAATTGTCCTGAAGTTCATTGGCCATTTCTTCGGTTGTTTGGTAATTGGGATTAAAACCAATACCTCTATGTTGACTGATTTCGCCATTTTGGTTAATTACTCTCCAGTCAGTCTTGCTTGCACCACTATCAGCGATCAATATCATATCATTCTGTCAAAAGACCTATTGTTTTAAATTTTCTGAATACTTCTGCGGTATGTGGGGCATCCGGTAGTTCGTCGGTAAGATCCTGTCCTGCCCAATGCTCATAATGCTTTCCGTTTTTCCAAAGTCTAGATTCTGAAACATCATAAATCTCCCCTTTGTAAGCTACCCATATTTCCGGTTTGTCCTGCCCGTTTCTGAGGGCCAATTGTTGCTTGGTATAAGTTTTCATCAAAGAAGCTTCAACTGGGCATTGATCCACCTTTCGGGTATTTCCCCTGACTGGGCCATTTGATAGTCTTGGTAGCTACAGGGAATGATGGTGTTTCGATCATATTTGAACTGATCTTGATGTGGGATTTCCATCCACCATTTTTCACTCCTCTTGCTTTTATAGAATATCAGTGTGGAAGGTTTTAGGTCCAAAGATACGGTATATTTGATATAGTCATTTCCCTTGAAAGACAGGGTATCTTTTCTGTCATAAAATCCCTCTATGAAATACCAAATCATCGTTGCAATGACAGAAGCGGTCTTGTTTTTGTTGTCGTCATAGTAAGGCTGGTATCCAAAAATCCCAAATGAGGAAAGTTTTTCATTCATCCCAGCAAACTTACTGATCTGACAAGCCTCTTCTCCCGAAAGCCCAAATGGCTGTGCATCGGCGGCCCCGGGGGCATCTGAAGATTGGATCGCACAGATGTCAAAGCTCAGCAAATCTGCATTCCGGATAATTGGCTCAATTTCTTTAAAATTACTTCTTACATGCCCGAGTCGGACATGGTCAAAATAGAGTTTTTCCATCACCCCTGTTAGGTCCTTATCTACCAGAAAACTCTGGTAGCCGACATGGCTGTAATTGAATAAAAAGTTTGGTTGGTGTAATATGATTTCCTGGGAATGGTTATCAGAAGGCATCCCTTCCTCTTCCATGTCTACCTTAGCATCCACTGTGACCATGGAAACAAGTTTTTCCAGGTTTTGGTAAGAAAGGTATTGCCCCAAGTCTAAGTCGTGGGTCCCGCCAATAAAGACCGGTAGTATCTGTTTTTTGATCAAGTACTCACCAACTGTGGCCATTGCCTGAAGGGATTCTTCTCTCGTACTTCCTCTCTTCAAATCACCCAAGTCAGCTATTTTGTAAAGTCCATGGCCTTTTTTTAAGTGGAAAAGTTTATCACGGATTTCGGAAGCACTTCTTTCTATACTTTCACTTTTTGCCATTCCGCGGTTTTCGCTGAGTCCAATAATGGCTATTTGTAATCCTTTCAAATCAGGAAAGGTTTCTCCATGAAAATGTATGAAATTGAAAAATGAATTGGAGCTATAAGTTTGGGTGGTGATGAATTCAGGAATCGGATCAAAGTATTGTCGAATATTCATGGACATGTTTTAAAGGCTATCCAAAAATAATTAAAAAATCCAGAGGGAAATAAAAAAGTCCCGCTATTGCGGGACTCTAAATTTTAGGATTAACCTCCAAAGTCATCAAATCTGATATTCTCTTTTGGAATTCCCATATCATCGAGCAGTTTCAGAACCGCAGCGTTCATCAATGGTGGGCCGCAGAGATAATACTCAATCTCGTCTGGTTCTGAGTGGTTTTTAAGATAGTTATCGTAAAGTACTTTGTGAATAAATCCTACATATCCATCCGCTTCACTGTCATCAATGTCAGTTTTGATCTTCCAGTTATCCTCAGGAAGTGGTTCGGACAACCCTATGAAAAACTTGAAGTTTGGAAAATCTTTTTCAATGGCACGGAATTGAGGTGTATAGAATAATTCCTTTTTGGACCTTCCTCCATACCAATAAGATACTTTTCTGTCTGTCTTTTCTGTGTGGAAAAGGTGGAAGATATGTGATCTCAGCGGTGCCATTCCGGCGCCACCACCTATGTAGATCATTTCTCTTTGAGTAGGATTGATGTGGAACTCACCATAAGGACCTGAAATGGTTACCTTATCGCCTGGTTTCCTTGCGAATACATAGGAAGAACAAACTCCCGGATTTACATCCATCCATTTGTTATTTGCTCTATCCCAAGGTGGTGTTGCTATACGGATAGTCAGCATGACAATGTTTCCTTCAGCAGGGTGATTGGCCATAGAGTATGCCCTGAAGAGCTCTTCATCATTTTTCATCACCAAATCCCACAAACCGAATTTGTCCCAATCACTCTTATAAACATCGGCAGGGTGACCCAAGTCCGGATGTGGAGTGATATCCATATCCTTGAATTTGACTGTTGTCACAGGAACATCGATCTGGATATATCCACCGGATTCGAAGTGAAGGATTTCGCCTTCAGGCAATTTCACCTTGAATTCCTTGATGAATGTAGATACGTTGTAGTTAGAAATAACTTCACATTCCCATTTTTTGATTCCGAAGATTTCTTCAGGAATCCTGATTTTCATGTCTTGCTTCACCTTGACTTGGCAAGAGAGCCTCACGTTGCCTTGCCTTTCAGCTCGGCTTAGATGACCTTCTTCAGTGGGAAGGACTTCTCCTCCGCCTTCTTCGATGACGCATTTACACATGGCGCAGGTACCACCACCCCCACAGGCTGATGGCAAGAAGATTTTTTTGCCGCCAAGAGTGCTTAACAGGGTGGATCCGGCTGATGCTACAATTGGGTTGCTTTCGTCCCCGTTCACAATGATTTTGACATCACCTGAGGCAACCAACTTAGATTGTGCAAACAACAGGATAAAAACGAGCAGCAAAATGATAAGTGTAAATGCTACTATTGAGGTAATAATTACTGAACCCATTTAATGATTATTTTACTTTTTAATTTCAGTATTAAGCCCGATTTGGGAACACAAATATATTTATTAATCAATATAATCGACCAAAAAGACCCTGATTTTTGAGATTTGTCTTTTTTTCAATTTGAATAGATAACTTCCTAATTCCTGAGAAGGTTTAGAAGAGTCGTCAATCTGTTTTTCAACTGCCTCCTGTCGATGATGAAATCCAAGAAGCCGTGTTCCAACACAAATTCAGAGCTCTGAAATCCTTTTGGCAAATCTTTCCCGATGGTCTCCCTGATGACCCTAGGCCCTGCAAATCCGATAAGAGCTTCAGGTTCGGCGATATTAAAATCACCCAACATCGCATAAGATGCTGTAACACCTCCTGTGGTTGGGTCGGTCAAAAGTGATATATAGGGGATAGCAGCTTTTTCCAATAAGGCCAATTTTGCGGATGTTTTAGCCATCTGCATCAAGCTGAATCCCGCTTCCATCATCCTTGCCCCGCCTGATTTGGAAATCATCAAAAATGGAATTTTGTTTTTTAGGGAATAATCGATCGCTCTTGCGATTTTTTCGCCGACTACTGAGCCCATGGAACCTCCGATAAAATTGAAATCCATACAGGCTACCACAAGGTCCAAGTCATTCATTTTACCAACAGCTGTCCTGACGGCATCATTCAACTCTGTTTTTTGGATAGTTGCAGCGATTCTTCCTTTATATGGTTTGGTATCCACAAAATTTAACGGATCGCCAGACTTCATTTCGGTGTCAAGTTCTTTAAACTTGTTTCCATCAAAAAGAATTTCAAAGTATTCTTTGGATCCGATTTTGACATGGAAGTCATCGTCAGGACATACATATGAATTGTTTTTGAGTTCTCTGGTATGGATGATATTGCCTTGGGGTGTTTTGAACCACAAACCGTCTGGGGTATCTTTTTTTTCCTCGGTGGAGGTTTTTATTCCTTTATCTGTCCTTTTGAACCAAGCCATATTATATTTTCATTTAGACCAAAAGCTGCGTTTCGGGGAGTACAAATTTATAGCTATTATCCATTAAATAAAATTTGGGAAGGAACTTCATTTTTTACATCAGGTCTATGCACATGGTTTAAAGTAAGAAATTCAGTACTTATTATACTTCCGGGCTTAAAACCTGAGAATTATATTTGTTATTTGATTGAATTGAAAGAAATTCAAGGTTTATTAACCCAATTAAAAATGACCTTACCAGTTTTATTGATCATATCGGGAGTTATCCTTGTTGTAGCTTATTTTACTTACGGGAAATTTGCTTATAAAAAATTCGGTCTAGATGACAAAAGGAAAGCGCCTTCCCACCTGTATGAAGACGGGATTGATTATGTACCGAGCAAGCCTTTGGTAGTGTTGGGTCATCACTTTGCCTCGATAGCGGGGGCGGGCCCGATCGTTGGTCCAATCATTGCTGTTACTTTTGGGTGGATCCCTGCGGTAATTTGGATTTTGGCAGGAGGTATTTTTTTTGGTGCAGTCCATGATTTGGGCAGCATGGCGGCATCTTTGAGAAATCAGGGTAAATCAATCGGTGTTATTATTCAGAATAATATAGGAAGGAAAGGCAAGCAGCTCTTTATCATTTTCAGCTTTTCTACTTTGATTCTTGTGATTGGAGTTTTCTCCGATATCATAGCCAAGACCTTTGTCAGCAATCCTGGAGTGGCGTCTGCTTCTATTTTATTCATGTTTTTGGCCGTCGCCTTCGGATATGTCAACAAATTTTTTGGAAGCAACAACACAGCATTTGTCATCAATACCACGATCGGCGTGATTTTGATGTATTATTTTGTGTATCTAGGAATGCAGCTTCCATTTGACTTAGACTATCAGCTTTGGATTTATTTTCTGCTGGGATATGCTTTTTTAGCTTCAGTTACCCCAGTTACATTATTGCTGCAGCCAAGGGATTATCTGAATAGTTTTTTGTTGTATGGCTTGATGATTTCCGCGGTAATCGGCGTTTTTATTTCTAATCCTGAAATCAAAATGGATACTCAAATCCATATCAATGCAGACAATCTGGGATACTTGTTTCCGGTTTTGTTTGTGACCATTGCTTGCGGTGCCATTTCAGGATTTCATTCCTTGGTTGCTTCAGGTACTACCTCCAAGCAGTTGGATAAAGAAAGTGATGCCAAAATAGTGGGCTATGGTGGGATGTTGATAGAATCCTTTTTAGCAATTATATCTGTCGGGGCAGTGGTAGTCCTGAGTAGGGGAGAGTATTTGGACCGTTTGAGCTCAGAAGGGCCGGTAAGCTTATTTTCGACAGGATTGGGGAGTATGATTTCTACCCTTGGAATTTCTGAGCAGTTTGCTGTCGGTTTTGTGGCTTTGACGGTTTCTGCCTTTGCTTTGACCACCTTGGACACCTGTACTAGGTTGGCAAGATTTACCTTACAGGAATATTTTGAAGATGTAAAACATCCTGTTGGGGCAAAGATTTCCCAAAACAGGTACGTTTCCACTACCGTGGTAGTCATTTTGTCCATTTTATTGTTGGCTTCCGGGAGTTTTACTACCCTTTGGCCGATTTTTGGTTCCGCCAATCAATTGCTAGCTGCTTTGGCGCTGTTGACCATTGCGGTATGGCTGATCAGGCAAAAGGTCAATGCCACTTTTGTGACCATCCCTATGTTTTTTATGTTTACGGTGACGTTGACTTCTTTGGGATTATTTGCTTGGAACAACTTCCAAAACAATGTGTATATCTTGGCCATCATTGCTTCTTTGTTATTTGTCCTCTCTATAGCCTTGATCATATTGGCCTCAAAGAGTCTAAAGAAAGAAATGGCTCAACCTGTCAATGTAAATTAAAAAAACAGCCCCGGCTCATTATTTAAGCCGGGGATGTATATCAATCAAACCCTTTTTTTGGTAATTTTTTTAGTCGTTATTTTAAGTCATTTGGATAGCTAGGAATTTTTTTCTTTTTCCATTTTGTAAATCTCAGTTCGGGGATGAAATGTCCTCCAGCTGTGCCAGAACTCTTGGTAAGCATTGATTTTCTCCAAGTTTGGTGTGCCTGAATTCATGGATTTTCCGGCGAGATTGTATTTTGATTCTCCCAAATACAGGGTATCTTCCTTTATTTGGAAGTAATGAAAAGGTTCTCTTTTGAATGCAGCGTAGCTTTGCTTGTCTTCGGCCAATACCAATACAATGGGTTGGTTTCCTACAGAATCATGGATGATAATTTCTTTTTGGAGTCCGTTCCAATCATAAGCTTTGGAGACGCCATCTAAAGAAATTCCTACAACCCATGATTTTTCATTCCAGGAAATTGAATCTGTCTTGGTCAGATTGCTGGTGCTTTTTCCTTTTTCAAATTTCCCCAAGGAATCATATTTTGAAAGGAAACTTGGATCCGCTTTCATGATCAAACCTTCAGGATACAGTGAAAAGAAAGTGGCAGCTGTCATTTGTTCAGACTCAAGTTCGTCCAATGATTTTCCAGTTGATGGACCAACAATGGCTTCTCCTGTAGCTTGCTGCCACCAGCTTCCTGTCGTTTTGTCTTCAAACATGGCATTGAAATGGTCCATCCCAACAAGTCTGAATTCTTCGCTTTTGCTATCAATGATGGGAGAAAAGATCCGTCCTGTCCTACAGACATTACAATAGGTCACCATAATTGGCGTGCTACCAATGGAATCCCTTACCTGATGGTGGTAAGAAATATACCGGATCGGATAGGCTTTGGCTTTTCCTTCCTGCACAATCGCAACCACCAGACTGCTGTCATTTTCATCATAACTCTCTTTGTCATAAAAAGAGAGGTTTCCCGGTTGTTGAAACATCCTTTCTGCCAGCAACTCGAAATTGAATGTGTAAATGATGATGATCAATGGAACCATGAAAAGAAGGGGGATCCATTTTTTGGAAATAGAAAAGGCATTTCTTGCTCCAACCAAAATCATTATACCAAACAAGGCACGCAAAATCCAGCGGTTCTGATGTATTAAATAAGCAAACTCCACACTATCCCATTGCTGACTACCGGGCATGGGCATGATGAAATATACTTTCAGGATTTCCAGAAGACCCCAGGCTAAGATTCCTAAATAGAAGAAGGCTTTCATTTATTGGGCCCCATCATTTTTGGCCCTGTTGACTGCGTAGGTTCCGACATTTTTACCTTGGGCCACACCTACCTCAGCGTCAAAACGATAATGGATTCCTCCATAAAGCCTGGAAACTGCAGCTTCTTCGGCCCAAGCTCTGAATTGTGCGGCATCAGCCGGAAAGAAATGAGCGAGAACTTCTGCCCCTGCCGCAGAGAAAGTGCTATGCCCTGAAGTATAGGCAGGAAAGTTCGGAGTGCCCAGAATGGTTTTGAATCCTGCAATCGTCTCTATAGGTCTCGGGTAATGATAATAATATTTTGTATCCCAACATGCCACGCCTGCGTCCATAATGGCGGTGTTCATGTATGCAAAAATCCTTGCTGATCTGAGGGGATTTAATTTTGCTTTTACAATGGCTTCTTTGGCAAACTTGTTCCAGTGGCCGGGAGGAGTATATGAACCAAGGCCATCTTCCCACCAATTGGCGATTCTGCGTTGACTGATAGTCATATGTGAAGCAAACTTCCTCAGTTCTGCAACATCTTTTTCAAATTCCACTGAACCAGGAGCGGGTGGAGGTCCAGGTCTTACCTCTTCTACGGTGGGAACATTCCACATTTTAACTTTTCCAAAAAGAGGAGTCAATCCAACAGGTCTCTGTGGCGTTTCCATATTCTGCCATTTCCAACCGAACCTTTCAAAAGCGGCATTTGCAATCGAATCTGAAACTGGCTTTGAAGTTTGGGCTTTGGACATACCATCAGTGGAAGCCCGTTGTTTGGCTAATTTGACTACTTCTGTTCCAATGATATTACCGGCGGTGATGTCACTTGGGACGTTGATCCCGGCATGGACCAGACTGGCAAGATGCTCTTGGTACTTTTTTTCCAGATAAATGGCCTCAAGCGGAAACATGACAGTTAAAATTTCCTTCGACACAGTTGCAATGGTGGCCCCATCGGAGGGGTAGGAAGGAAGTTGGCTTGGAGAATAGGCCGGTTTTATGGAATTGTCCACCTGGTAAGGGGAGGGGCGGTTAAACTCGTATTTGTAGTGCCAAGCGACCACCAAAGCATCAAATTGAGCTACACTCAAATAGGCCAACATCCTGCTGGTGTAGGGGGGATGGGCAAATGGAAATGACGGCGGACCTACAGGATTGGCAGGATTTGGTAGTGTGTAAGTTCCGTCTGCATTTGGACCCGGGATTAGGTTGTATTTAGCAGCAAGTTCCAAGGCGATTTCATTCCATCTTAAAACTGGATTGTTGGTCCAATAATTTACGGCCTCGGTTTGGGAGGGTGTCAATCCTGACATTTGTTGCTTCACTGCATTCAGTTCTCCTTGGTAGGCTGCTGAACTTGTTGCCTCTGGCTGTGGGATATTAATTTGGGTAGGAGTGCTGACCAAGATTGTTTTCCATGTCCCACCGTTTTCATCTAATGTTTCGAATCCATAATCCTCGAATTCATAATAATTAGGTGTCTCTTCAATACAAGAACTGACTGTGAAGGTGAGTAAAAACAGATATGTATAGAATATTTTGAGCTTTTTCATAAAATGCTTTGATTAATAGACTTTTAACTGATAAGTAAGACCCAAACCAATGGTGGTGGCTTTTCCCATATTTCTGCCATTTATGGTTTGGTTGAAATAGGCCAAAGCACCTAAACCTTGATCAGATTTGATAAAGTATTGGACCCAGGCTCCTACCTGGCTGACTTCCATTTTATTGGTCGGTTGAGGCCTGTTATAGGAGCGGATGTCATCACCGGTCAGGCAGTTTAGGCTCATAAAAGTCGCCTCCATTCTAAGCCTGTTGTCAAATGCCCAATATCCTATGGCCCCATGAAAATTCAGGGCGTTAGGAACATTCATAAAAGAAGAATAGACACTTCCGTTCTCGTAATAGTAATCCCTCTCCACTTCGGTTTGTCCTCGCCACAGATAAGCAAGTGAAGCGCGAAAGACGAGCCCATTGTCCATTTTGTAGCCCCCAATTCCTCTAAGTCCAAGTTCAGGAGCTCCTGTTCCAAGACTAAATGGCATATAATCTGAGAGGTAATTGCCAACGGGTGTGCTGAAATGAGCATTGGTGAGGAATAACAATTTTCCATTTCCCAATTGTTTTTGAAGCCAATCTACTTTTACAGAAAGACTAAGGTCCTGAAAACCTGATTGACCGGACTGTGTACCGCCAGAAGCTTTTGTGTTGATATAAGGAACACTTGCAATGAGGTTTATTTTTTTGGTTAAACCCATGGCGATCATCGGCATTGCAGTTTGGCGTGTAAATGTGCCGATGTTGGCGTTTTCACGGAGATACGTGCCTTCCCAATATTGGTCCCAAGATGAATGCTCGTATATCAATGCAGCACAGATTTCGCCTCTGCCCATCATGACCTCATCCCAAGGAGTTTGTGCATAGGATGTGAAGGATAAGCCAAAGCATACTGCCAGAATAGCAGTAAAGCGTATAATTTTTTTCATTTCATTGTGTTAGGTTGAATGATACATTTTTTAATCCCGATTGTGAAAAAGGGGGATCTTGGACCATTTTAACTCAAGCCAAATTGGAAGCATCTTAATCATACATATTGCCAAACTCTCCTAAAAAGGAGTGCAAAGCGGCATAGCAATTAAGAATGTCCTTTTGGAATAAGAAAAGAGGTCCGAAAAAGAATGAATTCAGGCTAACTCTGGAGGTGGGGAATTGAGATGGTAATAATTGTTTTGGTAGGATGAAAAAATGAAACCCATGAAATTTTTTTCCAATTCGGTAGCAACCGCAGAATAATCAAAATCATTCAACGGCTGGGTGTAATCTTTAATAAATAACTTGACCAATAAAGAATTGCTCCCTGAATCAGGCAATTCATCCTGGACCAGAGAACTTACCCACTGCTTGATGGTATTGTCCAATATACGTTTGGCAGTATCAGGGACATAAACAATCTGAAGGGTGTCGTTTACGTATCTTTGTTTGATCGCTCTGAAAGTTTGCCCATCTTTTTCAAAGGAAGTATTTGTCGCCCTAAATTCTTCCTCTTCGGCCATATAGGGAACAGATAAAGGGATTTCCAATAACTTTTCTTCTAAGCCTTCCTGATTGTCGCTGTATATTTTTTCCATCCAATCGCTTTCGATTTGAAACTGAAAGGAAAAATACGCCACATAGTATCCGAAATGATACAATGCGAAGCAGCACAAAAGGAATATGGAAATCGTTTTTCTCAAGTGAATTTAATATGGGAATCTAAATTTAGAATTTTTTTCTAAAAAACATGAGGCTTGTCAGGTTTTTGTGATTTGGCGGGGAATTTTATCTGAGACCTATAAAAAATTCCATGACTACCCAAAGAACCAAAAGGCCAAATGTACATGATCCATAAATCTTAATGACAAGAAGCCTGTTGAATCTATCCAAAAACCATAAAACCAAAACAGGTCGAATCAGTCCTACAATTAGGCAAAAAAAGGAAAGGAAAACCAAGATTTGGATAAATAAGAGTAGGGCATTTAGCATATCATCAAAATAAAAAAAAGGAACAGTTTGTGCCGTTCCTTTTTTCTTGAAATATTTCAAAACTTTATTTTTTCTTTTTGATTTCCTGCATCATGTAGCCTTCCATGGTATCATCGATTTCGATGTCATTGAAGTTTTTGATGGAAATACCACATTCATATCCCGCTTTCACTTCAGAAACGTCATCTTTGAATCTCTTCAATTGGTCGATCTCTCCTTCATGGATGACAATACCCTGTCTAATGATTCTGATTTTGTTTTTCCTGGTGATGAATCCATCCGTCACATAAGAACCTGCGATGGTTCCGATTTTAGAAATTTTGAAGACTTCCCTTACAAGGACATTGCCTGTAATGATTTCCTCAAATTCAGGTTCAAGCATCCCTTCGATGGCATCTTTGATTTGGTTGATCGCATCGTAGATGATGGAGTAATGTCTGATTTCGATTTCTTCCTGCTCTGCAAGTTTTTTGGCATTGGTGGAAGGTCTGACATTGAATCCCAATATGATGGCATCTGAAGCAGAGGCCAAGAGTACATCAGATTCAGAAATCTGACCCACACCTTTATGGATGATGCTCACAGATACTTCCTCTTTGGAAAGCTTCAACAATGAATCGGAAAGTGCTTCTACGGAACCGTCCACATCGCCTTTGATAATAATGTTGAGTTCTTTGAAACTTCCGATAGCGAGTCGTCTTCCGATTTCATCCAAGGTAATGTGTTTCTTGGTTCGCATACTTTGCTCCCGCATAATCTGCTCTCTGGAATTGGCGATTTCTCTAGCTTCTCTTTCGGATTCGTACACTTTGAAGGTGTCCCCCGCCTGAGGTGCGCCTGCCAATCCCAAAACCTGTACCGGTGTGGATGGTCCTGCCTTGGTTAGCTTCTTTCCTTTGTGATCGGTCATTGCTTTGACACGGCCGTAGTGAGGGCCTGCAAGTATGATATCACCGATATTCAATGTGCCAGCCTGTACCATAACTGTAGTCACGTAACCTCGGCCCTTGTCCAAAGATGCTTCAATGACAGTTCCTACAGCTTTTTTATTGTAATTGGCTTTTAATTCCAGAATCTCTGCTTCCAACAATACCTTTTCAAGAAGGTCGTCTACGCCCAATCCTGTCTTGGCAGAAATATCCTGGGACTGGTATTTACCACCCCATTCTTCTACCAAGAGATTCATATTTGCCAATTCTTCCTTGATTTTATTAGGGTTGGCATTTGGTTTATCAATTTTGTTGATGGCAAAAATCATTGGAACACCTGCCACTTGGGCATGGTTGATGGCTTCTTTGGTTTGAGGCATGATGCTGTCATCAGCCGCAATTACAATGATGGCAACGTCTGTGATTTTTGCACCCCTGGCTCTCATAGCAGTAAATGCTTCGTGACCCGGAGTATCCAAAAATGCAATTTTGTGTCCATCGGTAGTCGTCACATCATATGCACCGATATGCTGGGTAATTCCCCCGGCCTCGTCAGCGGTTACTTTTGACCTTCTGATAAAATCAAGCAACGAGGTCTTTCCATGATCCACGTGGCCCATGATGGTCACAATCGGTGCTCTTTCTTGTAAGTCTTCGGCAGTATCTGCGATTTCCTCGACCTCAAATTCTTCATCAGGCTTGGTAAATTCCACCTCAAATCCAAACTCATCAGCGATGATGGTGATGGCTTCAGCATCTAATCTTTGGTTGATCGAAACGAACATTCCCAATGAAAGACATGCTGAGATGACCTCATTAACCGACACATCCATCAGTGAAGCCAAGTCGTTGGCAGAAATGAATTCAGTTACGCGTAGGATTTTAGAATCTTCGATTCCCTCTTGTTCTTCTCTATATCGGTCAGCCTTTTTGTCCCTTCTTTTCGATTTTCCACTACCAGCCTTTCCACCTCCCTGCAATCTTGCAAGTGTTTGTTTGATCTGATCCTGGATTTCTTTCTGGGTTGGTTCGGCCTTTTGTATCCGGTTAACATTTTGCTGCGGTTGACCGGGTCTTTGAGGACGCTGATGCTGTTGTTGTGCCGGTTTCCTATCCCTTTGTCCTTGTGGAGGATTTTGTCCGCCCTGAGCCGGAGCTTGACCTGCAGGTCTCGGTTTGGAAGCATCTGGACCTGGACCTTTGGTTGCAGGACCGTCTTTTTTATCTATTCTCTTACGAATTCTTTTTTTCTTGTCTTTTCCTTTTTCATCAGAAGAAGCTACTGGTTTCCCTTTTTTCTTCGATTTATCATCAGGAAGTTCAATTTTACCCAATACAGTAAGTCCTTTCAAAGCATCTGCTTTTGCCGCAATTACTTTTTCTTCCTGCTTTGGCTCAATCCTTTCAACAGGCGGCTGAATTTTTTCGACCCTTTCAGGTACCGGCTTTGGTTGGGGTGCTGTTTTTGGTCTTTCTTGGAATGGTGCTTTTTCAGGTCTCACTGATTCCTGAATTTTCTTAGTGTTGTCTTCAGTCTGAGGCTTCACAGCCTGAGGTTTAGGTTCCACTTTTTCTTGGACAGGAGTTTCCTGCTTTACTACTGGTGGAGTCGGAGGAGTAACAGGAACTGGTTGAGGTTTAACCTCTTCTTTTTTTGGAGCTTGCTTTTGAGCATCCAAATCAATTTTCCCTAAAACTGTTATCCCTTGTAATTTTGGAGCATCAATAGCCACTTTCTCTTGCGGCGGTTCTTCGGCTTTAGGAGTTTCAATTATGGGCTTTGCCGGTTCAGGTTTTTTGACTTCTGCAACTGGTTCTGCTTTCTTTTCCTCCTTTACTTCAGATTCTGCTTCGATGGTAAAGGTTTCATGATGCCTTTTGCCTATCGAAAGGTGGGAGGCCTCTTCCTTTTCCTGCGCAGAGGATTTAAACTCCTTGGCCAGCATATCAAATTGCTCCTGGCTGATTTTGGAGTTGGGATTGTTTTCGACATCGAAGCCTTTTTTAGCCATTGATTCTACAATCGTAGAAATACCTACGTTGAGTTTTCTGGCTATCTGGCCTAGTCGCATCGTTTTTTCTTCTGACATACACTAAAGCACTTTCTTAATTTGATGGCAAATATAGGCCAAATTATTGGGTAAATCTGACCTAAATTACTGTTCAAATTCTTGTTTTAATATTCTGAATATTTCATCAATTGTTTCTTCTTCAAGTTCTGTTCTTCTCAAAAGATCCTCTTTTGTAAGCGAAAGAACACTCTTGGCGGTATCCAATCCGGTTTTTTTCAATTCGTCAATCACCCAATTGTCGATTTCATCACCGAATTCCTCTAGATCCACATCCTCCTCTTCGTAATCGTTGAGTTCTCTGAAGACGTCGATTTCATACCCGACCAACCTCGATGCAAGCCTGATGTTAAACCCACCTTTTCCGATAGCCATTGAGACTTGGTCAGGCTTCAAATACACTGATATTCTTTTGTTTTCTTTGTCAACAGTAAGTGAAGATACCTTAGCAGGGCTCAAAGCTCTGGAGACATAAAGATCAAGGTTGTCTGTATAGTTGATAACATCTATATTTTCATTCTGAAGTTCTCTGACGATGGCATGGATACGGCTTCCTTTCATTCCGACACATGCCCCCACAGGATCAATCCTGTCATCGTAAGATTCTACAGCTACTTTTGCTCTTTCACCCGGTTCTCTTACGATTTTTCTGATGGTAATCAGACCGTCAAATACTTCAGGAACTTCATTTTCAAATAATCTTTCCAAGAAAATCGGAGATGTTCTGGAAAGTATGATTCGTGGGTTGCCATTCACCATTTCCACTTTATGGACAATAGCTCTGACGCTGTCCCCTTTTCTAAATCGGTCTTTTGGAATTTGCTCTCCTTTTGGAAGGATCAATTCATTGCCTTCTCCATCGATAAGCAGGGTTTCTCTTCCCAGGATCTGGTATACCTCTGCTGAGATTATTTCCCCTACCAATTCTTCATATTGGTTAAAGAGAAGGTCTTTTTCAAGGTCTTTGATTTTTTGGATCAAAGTCTGCCTTGCCATCATCACTGCCCTTCTTCCGAATTCCTCTAGCTCAATTTTTTCGTAGACATCTTCTCCAACTTCAAAATCAGGTTCGATTTTTCTGGCGTCGGTCAGACTGATTTTGTCAAAATCCCAAATATCTTCTGAATCGTCATCAACAATTTCTCTGATCCTTAAGATTTCAAGGTCACCTTTGTCAGCATTGATGGTTACATCAAAGTTTTCATCAGTTTCGAATTTTTTGCGAATCATCGCTCTAAACACGTCCTCCAATATGCGGATCATGGTGGGACGGTCCACATTTTTAGACTTTGCAAATTCTGCAAATGATTCTATGAGTACTTTAGCATCCATTTTGTTTATTTAAAAGAGACTAACACAATTGATTTTTTTATCTCGTCGAGCGGGATGGTGATTTCCCTGTCCTCAGCTTTTTTTCCTTTTTCTTTGATTTTGCAAAGTATTTTTACCTCTGCATTTCCAACTTCCATCAGTTGACCTTCCAACTCTTTTCCATCATTTAGGGTCAATTTCAATTTTCTTCCGACATTTTTGGTATATTGTCTTTTGGAAGAAAGAGGAAAATCCAGCCCGGGTGAGGAAACTTCCAAAATGTAGGCATCTGACAATAATTCCTTTGCTTCAATTTCCTCAGCGATCTGTCTGCTTACCTTGGCACAAGCCTCGATGCTGACACCATGGTCGCCATCGATAAGGATTGTCAACTGGGATTTGGGACCCTTTTCTACCAGCTGTATGTCTACCAAGTAGTAGGATTCGTCAGGCAGATGTTTGGAAACAATTTCCTCAAGTGTACTTTTTAAGCTCATTTGTTCAGGTATAGGAAACAAAAGAGGGGACTTGTGTCCCCCCTCGATTCTGGTAATACAGTGCAAAGGTAATAAATTTATTCCCACAAAAAAAAATTGGATTCTTGTAATAAATTGGGAATTAGATAATAATTTTGCCGACCCACGTTAGAAGTTACACGCTTCCTTGCTAAATTTAAAAGATTATCTATCATCAACTCAATCAAAAAATAATGGGATTATTCGATTTTTTTTCAAGTGATATTGCGATTGACTTAGGTACTGCAAATACCTTAATTATACACAAGGATAAAATAGTGGTTGATGAACCTTCCATTATTGCGATTGACAGGACCAATAACAGGGTCCTTGCCGTGGGAAAGGATGCGATGAACATGCACGAAAAGACGCATGAAAACATCAGGACAATCAGGCCACTTAAAGATGGTGTGATTGCGGATTTTTATGCTGCAGAGCAAATGATCCGTGGATTGATCAAAATGATCCCCGGCCACAAAAAGGGAATGTTCCCAAAATCACATAGAATGGTGATTTGTATTCCATCGGGAATCACGGAAGTTGAGAAAAGGGCCGTCAGGGATTCCGCAGAACATGCAGGTGCAAAAGAGGTGTATATGATTTATGAACCGATTGCAGCTGCGATCGGGATCGGGATAGACATAGAGAAGCCGATGGGTTCAATGATAGTCGACATCGGAGGAGGTACCACCGAAATCGCACTTATAGCCCTTTCAGGAATTGTGGCAGACCAGTCCATCAGGGTAGCCGGAGATACTTTCACCAAAGATATCCTCGATTACATGAGGAGGCAACATAACCTTTTGATAGGTGAGCGATCTGCAGAAAAAGTAAAAATAGCCATCGGATCTGCTTTGACAGAGCTTGACGATGCTCCGGAGGATTATGAAATCAGAGGACGTGACCTCATGACAGGAATTCCAAAGGTTATCAAAGTTTCTTATTCTGAAATCGCCTTTGCTTTGGATAAATCAGTTTCCAAAATCGAGGAAGCGGTTTTGAAGGCTTTGGAAATAGCACCTCCGGAACTTTCCGCTGACATTTATGACAATGGTATCCATCTTACAGGTGGTGGCGCATTACTGAAGGGTCTTGACAAAAGACTACACCAAAAAACCAAATTACCTATCCATATTGCCGAAGATCCACTGAGGGCAGTAGTGAGGGGAACTGGCACAGCACTGAAGAACATCAATAATTTCAGGACAGTTTTGATGACTTAATGGTTGGATGCAGCGGATATTCCTCTTTTTATACCGAATAAGGGCGTTTTTGTTGTTTGTATTATTGGAGGCAGTGGCGATTTCGTTGATTGTTTCTAATAATTCTCAGCAAGGCTCTGCGTTTTTTAATAGTTCAAATGAATTGAGTGGTTCTGTTTTCCAGACCCAAAGCAATGTTGTGGATTACTTTTCGCTTTCATCGGTCAACAAAAGCCTGGTGGAAAAAAACGCCCAACTTCTCACTGAATTAGAAGCACTTCGGAAACCGGCAGATTCTGTTTTTATTCCTCTTGACAGTGCAATGCTGGCTACCATGCAATTTAAAGGAGCAAAGGTCATCAACAATTCCCTTAGGCTTGCACAAAATCACCTGACTATCAACAAAGGGTCTAACCATGGTGTAAAATCAGGAATGGGAGTGATCAACGAACAGGGTGTCGTGGGAAGGGTTAAAAGCGTCAGCCGTAATTTCTCGACGATCATTTCCTTGCTTCACACAGATCTATTGGTATCCTCTAAGATCAAGTCTAATGATGTTTTTGGTTCTACCAAATGGGATGGGATAAATCCTGAGCAGGCAAAACTGATGTATGTACCCAGGCATGTGGTGGTCGCTTTAGGCGATCAGGTGGTTACCTCGGGATATAATTCCATCTTTCCGGAAGGTATTTCAATAGGAACTGTTATAGAAGTAAAGCCTGGTACTGACACCAATTACCTTGACATTACATTAAAATTGGATACCGATTTTTCAAGAATATCATACGTCTATTTGGTAGAAAGTTTCCAACAGCCGGAACTTGATTCCTTGTACCAATCAACCGGAATAAGCAATGAATAGTATAAGGGTAATCTCCATTTTGCTTACCGGGTTCCTTTATCTGGTGTTTCAGGTTTTGGTGCTCAAAAATCTTGTGCTTTTCGGTTCAGCTTTTTGTTTTTTGTATGTTACTTACATTATTCTTCTTCCAATTGATCTAAAGACAATTCCGACTTTGCTGATTAGTTTTTTTATAGGAATGGGTGTGGATTTGTTTTATGATACGCTGGGAATCCACACTGCTGCCCTACTTATTATTGGTTTTGTCAGACACCGTTGGCTTTTAGTATTGGTGCCTCCGGGAGGCTATGATGATGACCTTCAGCCAAGCTTGTTGAATATGGGCTTTGGGTGGTTTCTTTCCTATAGCATCCCACTTGTTTTGATTCATCATACTTTGTTTTTCTACATTGAAAGTTTAGGAACAGATTTATTCTTCACATCCCTTCAAAAAATAATTGCTAGTGTTATTTTTGTAACAGTAATGAGTATTATTGTTCAACTGTTATTTTACAGAAGAAGGAGAGGGATTTAATGAACGAGCAAAGGCCGATTACAATTATTATAGCCATTATCATTATCGGAGCAGTGCTCCTGACCAAATTATTTTTGATCCAGGTTGTTGATGACAGTTTTTTAAAAAAAGCGGAAAGTAATGCCATTCAAAGAGTAGTCGACCACCCCTATCGCGGTCTTGTATATGACAGGACAGGAAAGATTCTGGTATACAATTACCCCATATTTGATCTAATGGTCATACCAAGAGAATTTCAGGTGGGCGATACCACAAGATTTTGTGAGATTTTCAAAATCAGTAAAGAATATCTGGTTGAGACTTATACTGCCGCAAAAAAATATTCTTCAGTCAAACCATCTCCTTTGATCAAACAGATTTCGACCACGGATTTTGCTCGGATACAGGATTTTTTGATTGATTATCCGGGATTGTTTGTCATGACAAGGTCGGTTCGGTCCTACCCACAGCCAAGTGCGGCCAATGCGCTAGGATATATTGGGGAGATAAGTTCAAATCAGCTTGAGAGAGATTCCTCTAAATATTACAGGCAGGGGGACTATGTAGGACTAAGTGGCATTGAAGGATTCTATGAAAATGACCTTCGTGGCGTAAAAGGGGTGAAATACAAACTTGTCAATGTAAGGGGTGTTGACAAAGGATCTTTTAAAGACGGTGAATTTGATACCGCCTCGGTGGCAGGCAAAAATCTGGTTTCAACCATAGACCTCGTGCTTCAGGAATATGGAGAAAAATTGATGGCAGGCAAAAGAGGTTCAGTAGTAGCCATTGAGCCCAAAACAGGTGAGGTCCTTGCCATGATTTCCGCCCCGACTTATGATCCGAATTTATTGACAGGGGCTCTCTTTGGGAACAATTACATGGACCTGAACAGGGACGAAAGCAAGCCGTTGTTTAACAGGCCAATCATGGCCATGTATCCTCCGGGGTCTATATTTAAGATTGTCCAATCTTTGGTTGGCCTTCAAATGGGTGTTTTGACACCAAATACTACTTACAGTTGTAACCGATCTTTGGTAGCATGTCATAATCACCCAAGTCCTGTCAACCTATTTGGGGCAATAAGGAATTCCTGCAACCCCTATTACCATCAGGCTTATAGGGCCATGATCAACAGAGAAGTTTCAACCAACACCTTCAAAGACACTGAATTGGGATTGAATGCCTGGAGAGAATCTGTTTTGAAATTTGGCTTAGGATCATCTTTGGGTATTGATTTGAAAAATGAAAAAGGCGGTTCCATTCCGTCTTCTGTATTATATGACAGGATTTATGGAGAGGGGAGATGGAAGTATTCTACCATTTATTCCCTTTCTATCGGACAGGGAGAGATGCTCGTCACCCCTCTTCAGATGGCAAACCTTGCTGCCATATTTGCCAATAAGGGATATTATTATCCCCCACATATGATCAAGGCAATCGATGGTGACCCAAATAAAATCCCGGAGGAATTCAGGACTAGGAAAGAGGTTGGTGTGGATGCCCATCATTTTGATTTGATCCAAGATGCCATGGCAGAGGCAATCTACGGGACCGCGGCTAGAGCGGCTATTCCGGACATCACCATTGCAGGAAAAACAGGAACTGCCCAAAACCCCCAAGGTGAAGACCATTCTGTATTTATAGCTTTTGCGCCAAAAGAAAATCCTCAGATAGCCATTGCAGTATATGTGGAAAATGCAGGATGGGGTGGTAGGGCAGCAGCAAGTACCGCCAGTCTGATGATTGAAATGTATATCAGACGGGAAGTCAAAAGGCTCGATTTGGAGGAATATGTCTTGGTAGGGAAATTTATGTAATGTGAGACAAGACGACCTATACATCAACAAAATAGACTGGATTTCCATAGCTATTTATTCCGTTTTGGTAATAATAGGATGGATCAATATCTATGCGGCGGTCTATGACGAACAATCCATAAAAAGCATCTTTGACTTTTCCATTAATTCAGGAAAACAACTTGTTTGGATAGGTACCGCAGTTCTGCTGATCACTGTCATCATGGTGGCAGATTACAGGCTTTTCGAGAACCTCTCCTTAATATTGTATGGTTTTTTTATTATTCTGCTCATTATCACACCATTTATAGGAAAGGAAGTAAATGGACAGATACTTTCAGTTGGTTTTGGTGCATTCAGAATTCAACCGGCGGAATTCACAAAATTTGCCACAGCGCTTGCATTGGCCAAATTGATGGAGCGATCTACTTTTGATCTAAACCAATTCAAATATCAGCTTCAAGCGATAGGTGTGATCATGGTCCCGGTGATATTGATCATGCTACAGCCGGATACTGGAACAGCAATGGTTTATTTCGCTTTTTTCATAATGTTATACAGAGAGGGGATGCCACAATGGTATTATGCTTTTGGTTTGTCGTTTATAGCAATCACACTTTTATCTTTGGGAATTGAAAACAACTTATTCCTTGCCATCGGAGTAGGGGTAATCATTTTAATACTTATTTTATTAGGCAAAAAGAAGATTCCAAGAATCATCAGCTTACTCGGGATTGGGGTTTTGATTGTGGGGTATTCCTACAGCATTGATTATGTGGTCTCCAAACTTCCGGAGCATCAGCAAAACAGGATAATGGTTTTGTTCAATCCCAATATTGACCCCCTTGGTGTGGGATGGAATGTCACCCAATCAAAAATTGCAATCGGGTCAGGAGGATTTTTTGGCAAAGGTTATTTGGAAGGGACCCAGACTAAGTTTGATTTTGTACCGGAGCAACATACAGATTTTATTTTCTGTACACTTGGTGAAGAATTCGGGTGGGTAGGAAGTCTGGTGGTGATCGTGCTTTTTTGTGCTTTACTTATTAGATTGGTAATGTTGGCAGAACGGCAAAAAAATAGGTTCTCGAGGATATATGGCTACTGTGTGATTTCAATCCTTCTTTTCCACTTCATGATCAACATTGCCATGACTATCGGTTTGTTTCCTGTTGTCGGGATCCCGCTGCCTTTCTTTAGCTATGGTGGTTCATCGCTTTGGTCATTCACGATTCTGCTTTTTATTTTTATCAAGCTTGATTCCCATAGGATTCAGCTACTGAGCAGAATAGGTTAATAATTCTCGTTTTTGATAATGCTCTGAAGCCAAAACTGTTTTTTGGGTTCCCTGTTTTTTCTGGCAAAATCAGTATGGAAGGAATGGCTTTTCAAAAATTTGATCTGTAATTCTACCCAATCTTCGCGTGTTTTGATCACATTGGTGGATTTCAACTCCTGATAGAGTTTGCCGCTGATTTCGACATAATCTTTTCTGCCCAGATAATCCAGGTCTGAGTCGCATATGATCTTCTGAAGTTCAGTTTGCGGATTTTGGGGGATTTTGGTGGCCATTATCAAGCCCCGGACAATTTCGATATGCTTCGGATCCATTTTTAAGGATTCCATTATTTTTTTGGCCATATCCGCACCCACCTCTTCGTGGTTTTGGGTAGTGGTTATAAATCCCATATCATGAACCAAAGCCCCTATTCTGAGAAGGTAGGCATCAGTTCCCTTGATTTTTTTTCTTTTGATATATTGATTACACACACCCAATACGTCCAACACATGGCCGATGTCGTGATAGGTTAAGTTTTTTGGGAGTCCATTTTTCAATTCCTCCAATACTATGCGCCTTAGTTTAAAATAACCAGTCATTTTAATATTTGAATTGCTCTTAAAAAGTCAATTTTTTGTCCATTTAAATTGAATATTAATAAATATAAATATCAAAACTACATTTAGAGATTAAAATTTTATGAACCGGTAGATAATGATGTAAAAAGAAATCAATTTAACCATAGCAAGCCCGAGTCCAAAGAATGAATTTATGGGTATGATTGACAGTTATTTTTATGGATTCAGAATTTTATGACTGCAAAAAAATTTTTCATCCACGGACATCAAACTTCCTAAAAACCAGCTGTAGAAATTCATCGACTGCTTCGGAATCTTTGTTCCAGCCTAATTCTCCCACATACCTTTCATTTAACAGGTGGATAGCCTCCACAAAACTGTTGCATTCATCTATTGATTTTAATGCATGTTTCAAAAGATCAGGATTGCCGTCAAAAAGATCTTTTGTAAACATAAACCGTTGGTTAAGGCCGACACTTTCTGAAAGTTCCTTGATACTTCCTTTCATGATCGAATATTCCTCGGTCTCAAACCTCGCCCAGACTTTGGCAGGATCTATTCCCTGATCAGGCCGGATGGTTTTGAACAGTTTTTGCGAGGGAATATTTTCAAGTACGTGTTCCTCCTCCTGCCAGTTGTGATCCTCAATTTCAGTGTTGGATTTGCTTTCAAATTCTGATTCTTTGACATCCTCCAGCGTATCAAAGAAAGAACTGTCATTTATTTTTTCTAAGGGAATGGGATCAGATTTGGGGGTCTCCTTGACCGGAACATAGTTTCCATCAAAAATCTGGTCAAAATCCAGAAAGACTACCTGTCCCATGCTGTTCAGGAGTATTTTGTAGGATTCTAATTTTTCTTTTTGGTTCTGTAAATTTGTTTTTAATGCTTCTTGGTAGGCCTCATGGGTATAAGATAATCCTGCCTTATCGATCAGGTTGGTGATCAGATTGGTGTGCCACTTGATATATTTTTTATTTTCTTTGAGATATTGGTTGATTTCATTTCCTTTGATTTTGGCGAATTCTGCTTTGTAAAAATCCAACGGGCTTACCGCTAAAGAAATCGAATCCTTTACTGACTGGACAAGAATCGGCTCAAAATGGGCACGTTCAATCTTGATGGTGCGGGAAAGGACATTCATAAATTCCCTTAGCGCCTCATACACTGCCTTATCCCTGTAATCAAAAAAAGGATTGCTTTTGAGTTTTTCCAATTCCTCTTGCCAAGCTTCAAAGAGAGTTTTGATAATAAAAAAATTGACTTGAACGCTTGGTGTTAGTGTGATGATTTCCTGCCCCGTCATGTATTTTTTGGTGGGAAAGTATCCGTCACAAACTTTTTTACTGAATTCCTTGGCGTAGTTTTCTACGTAATTGCTGTTTAACTTAGCAGACATATAGATTTATCGGATTTTTTATGAATTAAGCACAAACCATGCTGAAAATTATAATTCAAAATTTATTCCATAAAGAGATCAATTCCCCTTATGGTGACCGTAAAGTTATTGATTTAATCCATGAAAACCGCATTGATTGGATGCATGCATGTGGAAAAAAAGGAAGATGTACCACCTGCAAAATCATAGTTTTGGGAGGAATGGGCAATCTCTCTCCACTCACTGACAAGGAAGAATTTTTCAAAGGAATTGGCAGGTTGGCAAGTCACGAAAGGTTATCTTGCCAAGCCAAATTGATGGAGGGAGAAATCCTCGTCCGCGTAGCAGAAGAAAACAAGTTTCCCCATATGGTCTACAGTGAATAGCACCCCATGTTTATAGAAAGTACGATTGGCAAATCCAGAAACCCCGAAAGAAAAGGACACATTGAGGTCATTTGTGGTTCTATGTTTTCCGGAAAAACCGAAGAACTGATCAGAAGGCTGAACAGGGCATACATCGCAAAACAAAAAGTAGAGATATTCAAACCTTCCATTGACAAGCGGTACCATGAAACAGACGTGGTGTCACATAATGACAATGCCATCAGGTCTACGCCGGTTAATTTTGCCGATGATATCATTCTCCTTGCAGGGGATTGCGATGTGGTGGGGATTGATGAGGTGCAGTTTTTTGACGACAGGATAATCCATGTTGCCAATGTCCTTGCAAACTCCGGCAAGCGGGTAATTCTTGCGGGACTCGATATGGATTTTGAAGGCAGCCCCTTTGAACCCATGCCGCAACTATTGGCAATCGCTGAGTACGTGACCAAGGTCCATGCCATCTGTATGAAATGCGGGGATTTGGCATCTTATTCATACAGACTTGTAGGAACCAAAGAGAAGGTTGTCCTTGGTGAAAAAGAGTCTTATGAGGCTAGATGCAGAAAATGTTTTCTCGAGAAACCATGATGCTGACAATAGTTGGGACAGCAATTAGATTCAACTTGAGGTTCTTTTTTGGGTCTTTTTCAGTAAATATTGAAAGAGCGTATCCATTCAGAAAACTTTTTGTCAAGTGAGACTAAAAAAAACAAAAGGCATCGTTTTATCCTATATCAAGTATAGTGAAACATCAATTATTGTCCGTATTTTCACCAGGGAGTTTGGGTTGAAAGCCTATATAATCAATGGAGCCAGGTCAAAATCTGCCAAAAGCAAAATGGCCTTTTATCAGCCTTTGACTTTGTTGGACCTGGTGATTTACGATAAAGAAGGCGGTAGCCTCAGCAGGATTTCGGAAGCAAAATTGATTTTGCCTTTCCAACTTATCCCTTTTGATTTTCTGAGGTCAGGCATTGCGATGTTTATGGCAGAAGTTATGGGCAGATCTGTTTTTGAAGGATACCAAAATGAGGAGTTTTTTGATTTTCTGGAATCATCCATCAGGCTTTTGGATGAAAAAGAAACTGTTTTGGTGCATTTTCCTTTGGTTTTTTTGTGGGAAAGTTCAAAATATCTTGGCTTTGCACCAGAGGATTCTGAATCGTTCTTTATAGAACTGAAGCAATATCCCCAAGGTCCTGATGTGATGGAAGAGGAAAAAGACTATCTCAAATCTATAATTGCCCAATCTTTTCTTTGTAATGATTCCGCCCCTTCCAAAATCAGAAGGAATATGTTGGACCATTTCCTTCTATTCTACGGGAATCACCTTGATTTGGCCTACGATTGGAAATCAGTAAAGGTGCTTCGGCAAATGATGTCTTAAAATAAATTGCCATCTCTTATGAAATATTTGTTATTTAATTATTGAAACCTTAATATTGCAACATCATAGTATCGCAAAGTCCTCCCCCCCTTGGATTTTACCTATTCTGAATCCCTTTTTCATTCAGTTCAGAAATACTCAAATTACATCATCACACATTCACACATCTTATTTATAATTCCATAAGCTTTTTATGTATAACATAGAAGAATTAAAAATCAGGCTACTTTCTGAATTGAAGGAAATTGCTGAAGAATTGGGCGTAAAAAACTTCAAAACGCTTAAAAAGGATGAACTTGTCTACGCCATCCTGGACCAGCAAGCCATCACTGACGAAAAAGCATTACCTAAAAAAAGGCCTACAGTCGTTGAACTGGAAGTCAGCGAGGTAAAGCCCAAACCTGAATCCAAAGAATTTTCTGAATCACCCCAACCGATCGCCCAGGAAAACAAGTCCAAATTCAGAAGAGAAAATGTCACCGCAATACCAAAGGAAGAAATTCAGGTAGAAGTAGAGGCAAAACCTATCAAAAAAATCGAGCAGAAGCCTATACCTAGAAATGAGGATAGACCTGCAAAAAGAACTGAAGAAAGACCCATCAAGAGATCAGAAGAGAAGCCCTTTAAAAAACCCGAGCATGTAAAGCACGAAAAAGCCGTAGTCATCGAGCCGGAAAAACCAAAGGAAAAATTGCCGCTTCCTCTTTTCACTCCTGATGATGAGAAGCCTAAGTTTATCAGACCAAGAAGAAAAGTAGTGGACGATCCGGAGCCGGTGACATTTAATTCTGCTTCTGAGAAACCTTCAGCCGCTTTCGATACAGAAGCGGAAATTCCGAAACGAAAAAATTTCAGGGATATTGAAGAAGTTCATATCCCTTCTGCAGAGGTTTTCCAAACTAAGAGAAAACCTTACGTAAGTGTCAAGGAATTTGAAGGAATAATTGAAAATGAAGGAGTTTTGGAAATCATGCCTGAAAGCTACGGCTTCCTTCGTTCCTTGGATTACAACTACCTCGCATCACCGGATGATATTTATGTATCTCCTTCCCAAATAAAGCTTTTTGGCCTCAAAACCGGCGATCATATCAAAGGATCTATCAGGCCTCCAAAAGAAGGAGAGAAATATTTTGCGCTGCTTAAAGTCATTACCGTCAACGGGAAAACCTCCGAAGAGATCCGGGACAGGGTTCCTTTTGAATACCTCACACCGCTTTTTCCGGAAGAAAGACTGAAGCTTGCCACCAAGCATGACAATTATTCCACAAGAATATTGGACCTATTTGCTCCTATAGGAAAAGGACAGAGAGGCATGATCGTAGCCCAGCCAAAAACCGGTAAGACCATGCTTTTGCAACAAATAGCAAATGCGATTTCAGAAAATCATCCTGAAGTCCATTTGATGATTCTTTTGATTGACGAAAGACCAGAAGAAGTTACCGACATGGCCAGGTCTGTAAAGGCAGAAGTCATTTCTTCAACTTTCGATGAACAGGCTGAAAGACACGTTAAAGTGGCTTCCATCGTTTTGGAAAAAGCAAAAAGAATGGTAGAATGCGGGCATGATGTGGTCATCCTTTTGGATTCCATTACCAGACTTGCGAGGGCATACAATACTGTCGTACCAAGTTCAGGCAAGATCCTTTCAGGAGGTGTGGACGCCAATGCACTACACAAGCCAAAGAGATTCTTTGGTGCTGCGAGAAATGTTGAAAACGGTGGTTCCTTGACCATTATCGCTACCGCCTTGGTAGAGACAGGTTCAAAAATGGACGAGGTGATTTTTGAGGAATTCAAAGGAACAGGCAACATGGAATTGGCTTTGGACAGGAAACTTTCAAATAGAAGGATTTACCCTGCCATCGACGTGACAGGTTCAGGTACGAGAAGAGAAGAACTCCTGATGGACAAAGAAGAAATGCAGCGTGTCTGGATTTTGAGAAAATTGATGTCTGATATGACTTCACAAGAAGCCATGGAATTCCTTCTTCAAAGAATGAAAGGAACTAGAGATAATATTGAGTTTCTGATCAGTATGAACGGATAACGTTGAAATACAACATATTTGTAAATGCCCTTATCCATGATGGATAAGGGCATTTTTTTTTGATTAAAAAATGGATTTCATATTGGAATTTTTGTTTTGTAAACTAACAATTTTTTTAATTAATCAGGTTTGATTTATTTCATTACGTTTTTTAGAGGGCATTGCTATAAGTTTTGCCTTTCTGCCACCCAACTACTTAGAATAACTCAGAATGAAATTGATTTTTATTGATAATTGGACTTATTGTTTTTTGAAATCCATTGGTTTCAATACGATATGGATTGTTATGGCTTTTCTCTTCATCACCAACTTATCCTTCGGGGAAGGATCCGGGAATTGGGGAACAGAAAGCAACCGGCAAAGCTTTTTATGGTATCCGGGTAATTCTGGTTCAGGCGGATTCAGCAACAGAGGGTATATGCTATTGCCTTCAAATGTGTCCGGGTACAATGGCGGACATAGATTATATGTCTATGCCAAGGCTGGAGAAACAGTTTTTTGGGGATTTAGAAGGGTGGGAACCACCGGAACCATAAGGGTAAGGTGGTTTTATGACGCCAATTCCACAGGGTTTTTTCCGACAGGAACCTCAGGTTCGTCTAGGACCCAAATTGCAATTCAAGACTATAATCCGAGCAGTAGCGGGGATATACAAGGAAGACCCGGTTCAGCTTCGAGTGCATTGAATGGGCCTTCCCAAATTACCGGTTCAGGATACTCGGCATTTTCATTTGTAAACAATACCGGTGCCGCAAGGGCTTTTTGGGTGGAAATTACCAATACTTCTAACAACCATATTACCGATGGGTTCAATATCAATTTTTGGGACATAACAGTGGCATCTGGTTCTTCGGGTGGCTTTAATGAGCACAGAGGTCGGGTTTATTCAAGGTTTTGGAGTATCGCCAATTCACGTCAGGATCCAAGTTCGACCACTCTTACTCTTACCAAATCTTCCGCCGATAATTATTCATTTCACAATAATTTCGGGTTTTTTGTCCCAGTTGACAATACTTTTACCTCCTCAGGGGATGATTATTTTGTCAAATACATCAATTTTGCAGGATCCAGTGGGGGATGGACAAACTTTTTTGCCAACAAGGATGGCCCTCGGAATGACCTCACTTTTGAGGAAAATAGGAAATCCAGGTCAGGGACTTCCAACAACTTTCAATATCCGCTATTCGTCAGTGAGCCTGATATTTCAATCTGGAAATCCACAGCGCCGCCTTCAGCAAGTCTTGTCATTGACTATGAACCAAAATTGCCTCCGGACATAGGAGGAGAGGCAACGGTCAACCTGACAATCAGCCTTCCTGCTGTGGTTGACGTGCTGATAGATCTTAATGGTAACCTGACCTACGACGCAGGGACGGACCTGATTATTTCTGAGAAATATGATGCGCCGGGGACATATCAGATTTATTGGAACGGAGAAGATGCAGATGGAAATGTGGTCCCTGCCGACAGTGATGTGGAGGTGGTAGGAACTGTTGTCTTTTTCCCTGTCCATTTCCCGATTTTTGACTTGGAGCAAAGCCTCGGCATGAGGGTTACCAATATCAGACCAGGTGCACCCGGAAATAACAGCCTCTTTTGGGATGATTCTTTGATCCCTAGGACGGGATTGACGCCCAGCGATAGCCCACAATCATTGATGGTCAATACAACGGGAGTTTTGGGCCCGGACCATATATGGTGGGCTTCAGGTGATAATGGATTTGGAAACAACATCACAATCAACAGTTGGGCAGGATCTTACAACACCGAGGTCCAAGGGTCCTTTAGGATTCTGCCTGTTCAATGGCTCTATTTCAGGGGAAAATCAATAGAAAACAGAGTTAGACTGGAATGGGGAACTGCCCAGGAAAAGAACAATGAAAAGTTTATCCTACAGCGCTCCAAGGATGGCAAATCGTGGTCTGAGATATCAGAAGTGAAGGGTGAAGGAAACAGCGAAAAGCCGGTTTATTATCTTGGATGGGATCCAAGTCCAATGGTCGGTCCAAATTACTATAGGGTGAGACAGCTTGATTTTGATGGGAAAGATGAATTTACAAGTGTCATTAGAGTGGATTTTATCCCTGATTGGGAAATTCACTTGTATCCCAATCCTGTCGCTGATCAATTGTTTATCCAAACCAAAAAAGTGGACAAATTGGAAGTTGTCCTGGTCGACAGCCAAGGGAATAGGATACCTCTCCAAGCAAAATTGATCAATGAGGATAAATTGGAATTTGATGTAAAGGACTTAAGCGCCGGTTTGTACCTCGTCTATATTTATAATGAAGAAAAAATCCTGGTCAAAAAACTTATTAAAAGGGAATAATTATCCATGTTTCTCTTTGTCCTCCCTACCGGTTGGTCAAAATCACATTAACTGAATGCTATAATTTAATTCAACAATTTTCTCACTCATCTAAGTATGCGTAAATTACTGTTACTTTCATTTTTAATTGTTGGCGTCCTTTCCTGCCGACCGGATGGAGATGAACCTATTTCAGATCCAACAGTATTGGTTAATAAAGATTCCGAATCTTTAAATACGAGACTTTCTCTTGAAGGTGCCGGGGTCGTAGGCATCATTTCCTTAGATGTCATCAATGGCAGGCTGAAGGAAGATGAAGAACTTGCCGGAAAAGTCCCTCTGATCATGGTGTCCCAAGTAGATCCACCTTTATATGAGGGCAAAATACTCAAAGCAACCCATGTGGATATAGCTGATGGCTTTGCTTACGTCAGTTACAACACAGAAGGTGCGGAGTTTTTGGGTGCGATCGAAATTTTTGATATCGCCGATCCCCTGTTTCCAAAAATCAAGAGTCAGGCTATCTTCAAAAATGGCGACATCAACTCCCTTACTTACAAAGAAGGAAAAATATATGCTGCTGCCGCATTTGATATAGACAAAGAAGAGGGAATCAAAACCCCTGCACAGCTAGTTATAGTCAGTGTGGTTGATGGTGTTTTTACGTCAGATTTTACCAAATTTGACATTGAGGGATGGGCCGCTGTGGATGTGTCAGCCACTGACAATGATATAGCAGTGGCAAGTGGCAGCAATGGCTTGGTGGGGTTATTTGATTCCAAAGGGGTGATGAAAGCTGAATTCCCAATGGCTGACCTGAGATCTGTAAAATATGGAAACGGCGTTTTGGGTGCATTGAGTGGAACAGAAGGCATCTCAGTCTTGGACCCGGCTAGTCTAAAGGTACTGTCTACCATCAATCTTGAAAGGGACATTGCCGAATCCAAAAGGACTTTGGATATGGGTCCGGGATTTTTGTTGGCTTCGGAAGGGAGAAAAGGTGTGGGCGTTTATTCCATCGAAACAGGTACCTTGATGCAAAGGTTGGATATTCCATTGAATCCGGAAGGAGTAGCCGAGGGGGACATTGTAACCAACGCGGTCTCTTTTGATGACGGCAAAGTGTATATGGCCAATGGAGGAGCAGGTATTTCTGTGGCTCAATTGATGGAAAACGATATTTTGGAGGAAATCGGGATTTTGGGAATCAATGGATCCTCCAATTTTATCAAGGCCCATAATGGGTACATTTTTGTGGCTTCAGGTAGTCAGGGACTTCAAATCTTGACTTTGACCGACAAAGATGAACTTGCTTTGGACCCAGGGATTGTTTGTGGCGGTTTTCCGGCATATGAAGGAAATGCAAATCTGAATGTCAATACAAATGAAGTGATGGAATTCTCAGGCGCAGCTTCCCTTAAAAATGTAAATGTCGGGGGCCAACTGACTTTCTGCGGTTCATTGGCAATTGAAAACAGCCTGAATTTGAATAGCGGGGGAACATTTATGATGAACGGTTCTTTTGTTTTTGGCCAATACAACAGAAACAATACCCTTTCCATCAATAGCGGAGCGGTATTGAAAGTTTCTGGTTCGGTGGTAATGTACGGCGATTTGAATCTAAATTCCGGTGCTACCATCGAGTTTGTCGGTGAAGCTAACAGCGTGACTATTTTTGGTAGGGTTAGAAAAGGAAATGGAGTAACCATAAAAGGTGATTTCATCGACACCGAAAACAAACTGAAATAGAAAATATAAAAATGGAATACATGATAATTACCCGGTGGGATTTCGAAGGAAATGCCTCCGGTTTTTTTGTTTTTATTGGGTTTGGGACAATTTTTTCTAAAACTAATTTTTAACCGTTTATATTCTAAAGATTCTTAAAACCTTTGTGGATATTGTTTCCCTCTTTTTTTCAGGTTGTGAAAATCATCATTTTTTAGAATTCCATAAATAAATTAAGATACCGATGGGTTGGTTTTTTGAGTTTCACATAGATGCGAGCTTAATTTTTTGAAACACTTTAAAATCGGTCTGATTTCAGTTTAGAGGGAATTGATTTTATGAATTTGATGCCAACTAGCATGATTTTTTTATTTCCATGTTCTGAAAACAATCTTTTGGTAACCTGACACACCCTTTTCTATCAAGGCAAAAAAATCCTGCATTTTTTTGTAAATAATTTGTATATTTGAAATACAAAAAAGTATATTTGTAATACATTTTAATTTATAAAAAAATGTTTTATAAGTATTTTATCATCTCGCTCTTTATCCTTGCATTTTTTCACTTTCAGAAAGTGAATGCCCATTGTTCCAGTTGTACTGTTTCGATAAACGGAAATGGAAACCCATCTTCCACTATTGGAAATAATTCTGTTGTATGTTTATCCGGGGTAAGAACTTTACCAATCAATTTCAATAATAGTTCAGGGGTTACTATTTGTATAGACCCAAGCGGAAGAATAAATGCACCATTTAACAGTTTGACATCCTTGAGTCTCATCAATAATTTCGGGACTTTGACTATGGGCAACGATTTTAATGGTAATTGGACAATCAATAATTTTTCTACCTTAAACTTCAATACTGACATAAATTCCAACAAGACTGTAAATAATTATGCTGCAATGAATGTACAGAGTAATTTGACTGTCAATGGAGTATTGAATAGTATAGGCCAGCTTACAATAGGAGGCAGTGCTGTATTTAATAGCGCTTCAAATGTCAAACTTCAAGGTAATACAAGTATTGGAGGGTCTTCCACTATAAGCTCCAATATTGGTTTGGCAGGATCTCTTACCATAGCCGGTTCAGCCCAAATCAATTCAAATGCAGGATTTACATCATTGAATGCTAACCAATGTAACAGTATTACTGTAACAGGAGCTTTTTCAAGTAGTGGCTCAATTTCAGGAAATAACCTGAATTATATCGGAACCGGATTTTCGCTTTTTGTTAACAAGGCTCCAACCGGTAACTCTACTCTATTGGCCGGTGCTGTGGTAGGTACCTGTAGTGGTGTGGACTGTTTGGAATTCATCCAACTGGTCAATTCAAATAATGAGCGGGACGAAGTTTACATCTACAGGTGTTCGGGTGAGTTTAAATTGCCCGATGTAATTGATGGGGAGGAATTAATTGATGCCATGGCTTTGGTTATAGGCGGTGGAGGCGGTGGTGGAATGGGGGAAAGCGCAGGAGGTGGCGGTGCCGGTTCAGTATTATTTGTAGATGGGTTGACTTTATCTGTTGGCAATACTTATCCAGTCAATATAGGAGCAGGGGGAAGGGGTTCCTATACAGTTAGAGTGCAAGGGAGCAATGGAAGTCCTTCCAGTTTTTTCGGAATAAATGCAATTGGTGGCGGTGGCGGCGGTTCTTCCTCAACGCATGGTGGGGCAGGACTTTCAGGTGGGTCTGGAGGTGGTGGAGCTTTTAACAGCACATTATTGGGTGGCTCGAGTATCCCTCCAATAGGTATCTTGGGTATCACTGGGTCTTCTGGAGGTAACGGTAGTCAAAGTGGTAGTTCTAGTAACAGGTCCGGTGGTGGAGGCGGTGGTGCCAATGGGACAGGTGGCGGAGGCAGTGGTCAAAATCCAGGTTCCGGTGGAAATGGGATATCTTCAATGATTTTGGACGGAATAGACGGAGCAAGAATTTTCAATGGTTTTGGAGGTGGAGGCGGAGCTACAGGACGTAACTCAGGAGGACAACAAAGTAGTTCTTTCGGTGGTGCTTTCGCTGCTAATCGACTAGGAGGAAACGGCAACGCTCTAAATGGAGGTGTTGGTGGAGTGGGCTTAATAAATACCGGTTCTGGAGGTGGTGCAGGCCGTGGTGGAGGTGGAGATGGTGGAAGTGGAATTGTAATTATCAGGGTCTCTTATAAAGTTCTTCCTGTTGATTTTGTTAATTTCTTTGCCAAACACATTACTGAGAACAATAGTGTTGAGTTGAAATGGGCCACTGCCAAAGAATGGGGAAACAGTCATTTCGACATTGAAAGGTCAGTAGATGGGATTAATGATTTTAAGAAAGTAGGGGAAGTTCAGGGAATGGGTTGGAAAGATACAGTCTCAGAATATCAATATACTGACCTTAGCTTGCCTCTGACGGGAGGAAATATCTACTACAGATTAAAGCAAGTAGATTTTAATGGAAATTTTTCCATTAGCAAAGTGATTTCAGTTAAGGTAAACGGAGTTCAATTTACTCATGGAGTTTGGAGGGCTTACCCAAATCCAATAAAAGGTGAACAGCTACGCATTAGTTTACTTGACGGCTCACAATACAACATGGAGAAAATCAAATTCAGAATTATCCATCCAACATCCGTCTCTAGGGAGATTTCTGTAAATTCAGAAAATGAAATGAACGATGCAATTGCACAGATGATAGGTAGCATTCCAAATGGTGTATTCGTAGTGGAAGTTAGTTGGGGGAAAAAAGTGGAGCATATCAAGGTATTGAAAAAAAGATAGCATTGGTTTTTTAACCTTCATACATACCAAAAACCCAGAATTGGGTATTTGTTGGTATTTCTTATCTCAGATCCATTTTCATTATGAAGACAAACTAGCAAGAAAAATTGAATGGCTCAGGCTGATCTCAATATGAATTGCTATGTGCTAAGGTGTAGGATTAACCACAAGCAAAACGAAATTAGGCAACACTTTGGACCACCTTGTAGGTAATCAAAAGTTTTTCTGGATTTTAATTTTTTTAAAAATAGTATGCTAAATATTTTTTTATTGTTTCTTTATAAATTTTAAAATAATATAAAAAGAATATAAAATAAGAATAAAATTATTTAAATACTTTTTTATTTATCCATAACGAGATAAAATAAAATATTTAGTATAAAAAGTGAATATAAAACATTGATTTAGAATTTTTTTTATTGCAAACAAATGCATTAATTTGTATTTGAAATACATTAATATTTTAATGTAATTTTAATATCGGTTTTTTATCGCACCAAAAAATGAAAAAATCTTACATTTTATCCATACTTGCAGGTCTGCTATTGATCATTTTTAATGCCTTATTTTTTGGGGGTGAAGCTTATGGGCAAATAGCTCAAAGAGGGACCTCAACATTTGCCGAAACGCCTAATGTGCCAAATAACTCTAGCCTTACAATTCCAAAACCAACAGGAGTTGTTGCCGGCGATGTCCTAATTGCAAATATTGTACAAAATGAAACTGATAACGACAATGGTGGTCTTTCAGCAGCAACTGCTTCAGGATGGTTATTAATTGATGGAAGAATTTTTTATTCTGAGGGAACAAGTAATGGTAATAATGCTTGGTACGGGACTGTTCTTTACCGAGTAGCAGATGGCTTAGAAGGTGCTGCCTTTACATTTAATCTACCTAATTCAAGAGCGGATATGGCTGTTGGGTCAATAATGGCTTTTTCAGGGGTTGATGTTACTGGAGGAGTCCATGCCAATGGTACTGCTGGTGGTCCATTTGACGTGGATCCCGGAATTTTAAATATTCAAACCAACCCTGACGACGATATCTCAACAGGTTCCGGGATAACCACGGTAACAAATAATGCTGCGGTCATTATGCTTGCCCAGACAACCGACAACATAACTTTCAACAATACAGGAGGAAACCAATGGAGAACTGGAAATGACGGGAATCTTACAGAAATCCTAGATAGAAATACGGATAGAGCAGATGATGGTTCGATAGGTGCCGCTTGGATTACTAAGGCTATTGCAGGTAATACAGGAATAGGTGAAGTTCGAATTTCAGAAAATGAAAGGAGAGCCTCTATACTACTTGCTCTCAGATCTCCAAGAATTTGTGCTCCACTTAGTATTACTTCCCAAAGTACGGCAACACAAACGACATGCATTGGGGAAGCATTTAATTCGATATCGGTAACGGCATCAGGAACCGAACTTACTTACCAATGGTACAGTAACTCCTCTGCATCAACTAGTAACGGGACAATAATTTCCGGAGCTACTTCAGCATTTTATACTCCGCCTTCAACTTCAATAGGAACAACTTACTACTATGTCGTCGTGGGAGATTCTTGCGGGGCATCTCGGACCAGCGCTATTTCAGGAGCATTTATAGTTTCTGCCTGCCCCTGCTTCACAATTTTGGATAATGGGTCTTTATCAGGCGTTACAATTATTCAATTCAACAGGAATTGTACTTGGGAAGCTCCTGAGGGACTTCTTGATTTTGAGGTTTTGGTCGTCGGCGGTGGCGGTGGCGGTGGATATGGGAATGGTGGCGGTGGAGGAGGTGGCGGTATTGTACATGCACGAGTTGATGTAGAAGCAAGGCTGGTAAGTGGTCTTCCTGCAGGGAGTATCTTTCAGATTCAGGTTGGAATTGGTGGATCCGGAGCTACAGTTGACAATGTGAAAGGCCTTCAAGGTTCTAATTCTATTTTTGATCAAGGAGGACTATATCAAATATTTGCAGGTGGCGGAGGAGGCGGTGGTTCCGAAAATAATCAAGAGGGAGGAATTGGTCTAATCTCATCGCGAAATTTAACGACTCTTGGTTTTAGCACTTTTCTTCTGAGGGGTGGGTCCGGTGGTGGCGGGGCTGATGGTGAAGACGGTGGAAATGGTCAAAACGGTGCAGGAAACGGTGGGGATTCTGATGACGAAGAATCAGGTGGCGGTGGCGGTGGTGTTTCTGGCAACGGTTTAGATTCGGATGGGGATGAAGGGGGTGATGGTGGTTTAGGTTTACAGTTTTCAAGTTTTGATATTGTATCCAACAGGTTTTTTGGTGCAGGTGGAGGCGGTGGAGGCCAGGGGGATGCGGGAAATGGAGGAAGTGGAGGAAGTGGCGGTGCAGGTGGAGAAGGGGAAGATGGTGATCCATTACCAGGAAGACTTGGCAGAAATGGGGTCGCACCCGGTTCAGGAGGCGGAGGCGGTGCCGAAGAGGCTGCAGGCGGCAATGGGGCTAGAGGTATGGTTTTTATAGGCTATGCCAATTCAAGGATTTTACCGGTAGAATATGTTTCTCTTGAGGCAGAATTTAATGTAGAAGAAAGACAAACCGAATTGACATGGACTACTTCCATGGAAAGGGAAAATTCCCATTTTGAAGTTCAAAGGTCAACAGATGGATTGAAAAGTTGGGATGTGATAGGAAATGTAGAGGGGATGGGTTGGTCGGATGCCCCTGTAGATTATAGGTTTGAGGATGTGAACCCGAGCATTGCAGGAGGAACGGTTTATTACCGTTTGAATCAGGTTGATTTTGATGGCACATCAAGTCTCAGTAAAGTCTTGTCAGTTAAAGTTCCCGGTGTTCAATTTACCCAAGGAGTATGGAGGGCATATCCAAACCCGACAAGCGGAGAACAACTACGTGTCAGCTTGCTTGATAAGTCCCAATATTCCGGAGAAGATATTGCCTTCAAAATCATACATCCAACCTCAATCTCCAAGGCTGTGTCCGTGACCTCTGAAAATGAAATGAATGAGGCTATTTCGCAGATGATCAGAAGCGTTCCAAAGGGTGTTTTCGTAATCGAACTCACTTGGGGACAAAAAATCGAACATATAAAAGTCCTTAAAAAGTAACCAAACATTGATTTTAACAAAGCCTCTAAAAGTGTCCACTCTTAGAGGCTTTGTTGTTTGGTACATCCATGAATAAAGGGAGAAAGGCCGCTACATCCGGCTTCGGTCTTCGGTCTTCCGTCCCGTATGAAGCAGAAAATTGGGTTATTGGCAAAGAAGCTGATATCCACAAAATTCACCTCTTCTCTTCATACCAGGTCTTGTGGACGATTTTCCATTGGCCATCTTTTTTGATCAATGTCAGGAAATCGTAATAGTAGATCCCCGGCCAGAAAAGTTCGGTTTTGGCCAAAGCAGTATTTCCTTTCAATTCAATTTCCAAAAGGATGTTTTTGTACTTCGAAGGATCTCTTTTTTCTCCCTTTGCCGTTCCGTTTGCCCAATCCTCAAAAGTTGTTACCGTAAAATTCTCCCCCCGATACCCTATCAACCTCGCTTCAGGGATGAAAGCTTTTTCAAGTTTCCCCTTGTCCCTTTGGATCATGCCATCAAAATACAATTGCACAGTGGCGGCAATAGCCTCCTTTTCTTCTTTTTCAGATTGTGAAAAAGCAAAAAATGGAATCAGGAAAAACCATGGAAGCAATAGGAATTTCATTTTTTTGGGAATTTGGAATTTAAAAAAAGAACTTTGCCAAAGTTTTAAACTTTGGCAAAGATTGGATAAATCAAAATCCTATGGTATCAAAACCGAGATAAGGCACCAAGACTTTTGGCATTTTGATACCGGTTTCGGTTTGATTGTTTTCCAAAATGGAGGCTACGATCCTCGGCAATGCCAATGCGCTGCCGTTGAGTGTGTGTGCCAAAGTGGTTTTTTTATCCTCGCTTTTAAAGCGGAGCTTAAGTCTGTTGGCCTGAAATGATTCAAAATTACTAACAGAACTTACTTCAAGCCACCTCTCCTGCGCAGCGGAGAATACTTCCATATCATAGGTGAGCGCAGAAGTAAATCCCATATCACCCCCGCAAAGTCTCAAAACCCGATAAGGCAACTCCAGCTTTTGTAACAATCCCTGAACATAGAGGCTCATTTCCTCCAAAGCTTGGTAAGAATGCTCAGGATGGGAAAGGTGGACTATCTCCACTTTGTCAAATTGATGCAGTCTGTTCAAACCCCTCACATGGGCTCCCCAACTTCCCGCTTCTCTTCTGAAACAAGGTGTGTAGCCCACATTTTTGATAGGGAAATCAGATTCATTCAATATCACATCTCTGTAAATGTTTGTAATCGGAACTTCTGCCGTTGGGATCAGAAAAAGCTTGTCTACCGTGGCCTCATACATTTGGCCTTCCTTGTCGGGCAATTGTCCTGTGCCGTAACCGGAATCTTCATTTACCAAAATCGGTGGCTGAATCTCCAGATAACCTGCTTTCAGGGCTTCATCCAAAAAGAAATTGATGAGCGCACGCTGCAGTCTCGCTCCTTTTCCTTTGTAGACAGGAAATCCCGCACCGGCGATTTTGGTTCCAAGTTCAAAATCGATAATGTCGTATTTTTTGATCAGCTCCCAATGCGGTTGTTTGTTGTCAGGCAAAGCCGGAATTTCCCCATGGGTCAGGACGATTTCATTGTCTTCTGCAGACTTTCCCTTTGGTACTGAAAAGTGGGGGATATTTGGGATGGTATATAAAAGCTGTTTGAGTTCTTCCTCCGTCTGACTGAAGATATCCTCTAAGGATTTTACCTTATCCTTGATCTCGGAAGTAAATGTTTTTATCTTCTCGGCTTCCTCCTTTTTACCCTCCCGCATCAAAATCCCGATTTCTTTGGAATAATTATTGGATTCTGACTGAAGGGAGTCCCTTTGGGATTGGGTTTCTTTTCTCTTGTTATCCAGGTCCAGAACCTGAATTAGAACATCCTGTGCATTGGGGAAATTACGTTTTTGTAATCCTGCCAAGGTATTCTCAAAATTATCCCTGATTGTATTTACGAGTAGCATAGTATATGGTAGAGTGTTCTGTTGCTTATACAAAGATAAGGATGTTCCCCAAAACCAAGGGGGAATGCAGGACATATCTCCTGCCTGATTATTGGATTACAATGGTTTTTTGGGCGCTTGAAAACGGACCCTCCATGCTCTTTCCATTTTGGTTGGAAAGATTCAGTTGGATAAGATGTTCGCCTTTTGGGAGATTTAAAATACGGACCGGGTTGATTTCGGTGATCTCATAATGAAAATCACCCACTTTAATTTCAACCTGCAAGTTGTCCAGAAGCATATCCCCTCCTATGACCAAAAAATCTATGGTTACCTCTTCCCCTTCTAAGTAAGTTTGTCCGTTGACAGGCAAGTTGAGGGCAAGATAAGGTTCGGAGGAATAGGGGAAAGGCCTTGTATTTCCCACCATAAACTCCCTGTCGACATAATTTCCAAATTCTTTGAGTGCCAAACCCTGACTGTCTACCAGATAAGCTACAATCCTATAAGTACCTTCCTTTAATTCCTGTTGGAAAATCGGGGAATTGTGGCCTACAGGATCGCCGGAATTCAGAATGGTATTCAGCTTAAAACCGTCCAAATCTTCACCGAAAGGGTAATTTTTGATGTTGAATTCGAATGGGATTCTTCCCGGACTGAATTTTTGGTTGCTGAGCGGTGCGTACATCTCGATGATGGCGTCCGGATATTCTTTTTCCTCCTCATAAAAATAAAAGCTGACCTCTTTTTTCTCAATTTCCAAACTGTCAGAACCGGTCATTTCAAAGACTTTCTCTTCTTTTTTTTCTTTTAAACTACAGGAATGAAAAAGAAAAACCAGTACAGGCAACCAAAAATAGAGAGTCGTTTTTTTCATAGTGATGAAAGTCTAACAGCTAAATTATCTAAATTTGGGATATATTGCTGAATAATAAAAAACAAAATTTCGTAGATGAAAGATATTTTATACAATGAAATCCCTTCTTTGGATCTTGCGGATTTCACTTCAGGCAACCCGGATCAAAAGAAGGCTTTTGTCCAAAAGCTGGGAGAAGCATATAACAACATTGGATTTGTGGCCATCAAAAACCACGGATTGGGCAAAGAACTACAGGATAAGCTGTATGCGGTGATCAGGAAATTTTTTTCTTTGCCGGATGATGTCAAAGCCAAATATGAAAAGCCTGAAATCGGATTTCAAAGAGGATATACCGGCAAAGGAAAAGAACATGCGAAAGGAAGGAATACCGGTGATCTTAAGGAATTTTACCATGTAGGACAGGAGTTGGATACCATCCCGGACAGTGATGAGACCAAGAAAGAATATCCTGATAATATTTGGCCTTCCGAAGTTCCCGAGTTTAAGGATATCGCAAACGAAGCTTACCGAACACTAGAGGCTGCGGGCAAAAATATGCTCAAAGCAATTGCCCTTTACCTAGAGTTGGATGAAAATTACTTTGAAGATAAAGTGGCCTACGGCAATTCAATTTTGAGGCAAATCCATTATTTCCCTATCGAAAATCCTGACGCTGTCCCGGCAGATGCAGTACGCGCCGCTGAGCATGGGGATATCAACCTGATCACTTTACTCATGGGTGCAAGTGCGGATGGTCTTCAGGTATTGAGAAAAGACGGGAAATGGATTCCGATCACTGCACTTCCAGACCAATTGGTCGTGAATGTGGGTGACATGCTGGAGAGACTTACCAACAAAAAATTGAAATCCACGATCCACCGTGTTGTGAATCCGCCTCGGGAAATGATGCACACAAGCAGGTATTCCATACCTTTCTTTATGCATCCAAGGTCTGAGATGGACCTGACATGTCTTGAAAGCTGCGTTGATGCCGCTCATCCCAAGCAATTTGAAGATGCTACAGCCGGGGAGTTTTTGGAAGAGAGACTCCGTGAATTGGGTTTAAAGAAATAAGCCGTGTCAGTCAGGAAGGTCAGGTATTATCTCTATCTCAAAGATGTATTATTGCTCTCCCTGACCGCATTTGGTGGCCCGCAGGTTTTTCTTGCCATGGTCTTGGATACCATGGTGACAAAGCGGGGATACATCAAAGAGCAGGAATTGTGGGAGTTGAATGCACTCTGTCAGATCCTGCCCGGTCCCACCTCGACACAGACGATTTCTGCTATTGGATATAGGGTAGGCGGGCCAAATCTCGCCTACCTTTCGCTTTTTGTATGGATTTTGCCAGCCACGCTTTTGATGATCGCGGCTGCTTTTTTGATAGACTTTCTGCAGGAAAATACACCCGGTGCCTTGAGTTTTGCAAAATTCATTCAGCCTATGGCCATCGGATTTATAATCTATGCTGCCCAAAAGACGATTTTCAAAATGGTCAAAACCACCGAGGCATCTGTCCTGATGATGTTTTCGACTTTCATTTCCTTTTTCTATAATTCCCCTTTCCTTTTTCCATTGTTGCTTCTAGTAGGGGGAGTGACCACTTCCTTGAAGTACAGAAATGAACCCAAGGAAGAAGGTGACAAAAAGCTTGTCATTGCATGGGCCAATTTCTACTTATGGGGAGGAATCCTGGTTTTTGCAGCTATTCTGGGTGCTTTGACAAAAAATCAGGCGGTGCTTCTGTTTGAGAATTTTTACCGAAACGGTAGTCTGATTTTTGGGGGTGGGCAGGTATTGGTTCCTTATCTATTTACGGAGTTTGTGGAATTCAAAAAATTTCTGACTTCACAGGAATTCTTGACTGGATATGCCATATCACAGGGGATTCCGGGCCCGACATTCAGCATCAGTGCCTATGTAGGTGCGCTTTCTATGCGAGACCAAGGAATTATAGGTTTGTTGACAGGAGGATTTATTGCATCTGCAGGGATTTTCTTACCCGGTACATTCCTGATTTTCTTTGTTGTCAAATTTTGGGACAAATTGAAAAAATTCCGTCCCGTCCGGGCAGCTTTGGAAGGCATCAATGCAGTAAGTTGTGGGATGTTGATTGCAGCAGCCTATTTGCTTTTTGAACCATTGGAACCTGATTTTTTCAATATTGCGGCCATTATGGGGACTTATCTCTTATTGAACTTTACCAAGCTTTCTTCCCCACTCATCATAGCCGTGGGGATCTTGGCGGGTATTGGGTTCCACTGGTTTTTTGGATGATTTGCGAAGCGTAAATTATTGTCTTGAATTATAAGGAAATCTTAAAAAAGATAAACCCCGCTTTCGGCGGGGTTTTGTAAGCTATTGGTTGACCAAGACCATTTTTTCCTTGAATTTTTTGAGCTGTCTCCGAAGCCCCTCTATGGCTTCATCGGCAGCGGCTTCAAATGAATCGCTTTGGTTTTTGGCAAAAAGTGTCTTGCCGGGCACATTCAGTTTGATTTCAACAATTTTATTTTCATTTTTTTCATGCTTGTCGAGTCTCATAAAAACTTCACCGTCGATTATTCGATCAAAATAGGTGTCAAGTTTATCGGCTTTTTTCTGGATAAAATCGATAAGCTTTTGATCAGCATCGAAATGGATGGAATGCATTTGAAGTTTCATAACGTAAATGGTTTATAGTGAAAATTATATTAAGCTTTTGGATGTGCCTGTTCAAACACAGCCTTGAGTTTTTCCATGGAATTGTGGGTGTAAACCTGCGTTGCGGCAAGGTTGGCATGCCCAAGAAGGTCTTTGACAGCATTGAGGTCAGCGCCTTTGTTGAGTAAATGTGTAGCAAAAGTGTGCCGTAAGAGATGGGGACTTCTTTTGGTAGTCTGAGCAAAAAGGTCTAAATGTTCTCTTACAATGCGGTAAATCTTCATCGGGTAAGCCTGTTCCTTGTGGTTTATAACGATAAAATAGTCACTATCTTGTAGATTTGAAAACGTTTCCTGAAATACTTTTCTGTACGAAACAATATTCTTTTTGAGGCCTTTTGTGATTGGAATTATTCTTTCTTTCTTCCGCTTTCCGAGTACTTTCACTCCTTCCCCCGCCAAATCAATGTCTTTCCACCTGAGTTCCAATAATTCGGATAGACGGACGCCTGTCAGGTAGAGAAATTCCATGACCATTTTGTCACGCTGTCCATCAAAATCAGGCTCAAACTGCAATTCATCCAAGACTTTGTCGATAGCATCTTCCTGCACAAATTCTGGCAATCGCTTTGGCGTCTTCAGTGCACGAAGTTTGTAAGTTGGGTCTTTGGTGATTTCTCCCGAGCGCATCAGAAATTTATAAAAAGAACGGAGTGTAGCGATTTTTCTATTAACTGATGTTGAACTCAGTCCCTGATCGACGAGGTCGATGATCCATGCACGTATTTCAGGATGATCTGCGGTGCTGATGTCTTCTTTTTCGAAGGAGATTGAACAAAACTTACTGAATTGCTCTAGATCCTTTCTATAAGCCAAGACAGTATGTCGGCTTGCCCTTTTTTCGAATTCTAGGTAATTGATAAAGGAATCGGTCATTGGAGCGAGAAAGATGATGAAATGAAGTTAGTATAAAATCGCCAAGAAATGAATCTATTTTGAATCATTGGGTCAGAAATTTTGATCAAGATGTGATGTGCCGGGTTTTCAAAAAATAGAGAGATTTGAGTTGACTCATCTTGAGCTTAAAAATATATCCGAAGCTTGGTAATAAAAAAGCGCATCCACTTTCGTAGATGCGCTTTTTGATTTTATTTCAAAAGTCAAAATGAATTACTTCATTTCTGCCTCTTGCATTTTTTGCTTGTATGCTGCTTTGATAACTTGTTCTCTGTTCCTTACAGATGGCTTTACAAAGTGCTGTCTCGCTCTGAGCTCTCTTACGGCACCTGTTTTATCAAATTTCTTTTTGAAACGCTTTAGCGCCTTCTCGATTGATTCGTTCTCTTTTACGTTGACAATGATCATATGTATACACCTCCTTTCAGGGTTGCAAAAGTAGGATAATAATTTACCAATACCAAAATATTTCCGTTCATCTTCTGACTTCTATTCTCAAATGATTTTCAAGATGGCTAAAAAAACAAAACCCGGCTTTTCAGTCGGGTTTTGGATTTGAATGATTATGAATTATCAATCAATTACTTTCTCAGCAAGAAGGACAATTTTGTTGTCTTTTACTTCCACCACACCACCGTCGATGATATGGCTTTTTTTCCCTGCTTTGGTGGTATAGGATACCGTTCCTTTTCCCAAGGCGGAAACAATCGCCGCGTGGTTGTTCAATACCTGAAAAGAACCGTTAGCTCCCGGAAAAGTAGCCTCCGAAACTTCACCTTCAAATACTTTTAGGTCCGGTGTGATGATTGTCAATTGTATCATGATGCGTTTAAAACCTTATTTGTCCGATGGATCGGAATGAAAATTACATTACTTCAGCCAGCATTTTCTCCCCTTTGGCAATCGCATCTTCAATAGATCCTACCAAGTTGAAGGAAGCTTCCGGCAAATGATCCAATTCTCCATCGATGATCATATTGAAGCCTCTGATGGTGTCTTTGATGTCAACAAGCACACCTTTCAAACCGGTGAATGCTTCTGCAACAAAGAATGGCTGGGAAAGGAAACGTTGAACCCTTCTCGCTCTGTGAACGACCAATTTGTCTTCGTCAGAAAGTTCTTCCATACCCAAGATGGCAATGATATCCTGAAGTTCTTTGTATCTCTGAAGGATCTCTTTTACTCTTTGGGCACAACCATAATGCTCATCTCCCAATACCAAAGGATTCAAAATCCTTGAAGTCGAATCCAAAGGGTCTACCGCAGGGTAGATACCCAATTCGGCGATTTTACGGGAAAGTACTGTAGTAGCATCCAAGTGGGCGAAAGTAGTCGCCGGTGCCGGGTCAGTCAAGTCATCGGCAGGTACGTAAACGGCCTGTACTGAAGTGATGGAACCGTTTTTGGTAGAGGTGATTCTTTCCTGCATCTGACCCATTTCTGTGGCCAAGGTAGGTTGGTAACCTACCGCGGATGGCATCCTTCCCAATAGGGCGGATACTTCAGAACCTGCTTGTGTAAATCTGAAAATGTTGTCAATGAAGAATAGGATATCTCTTCCCGTTCCTTCACCATCACCATCTCTATAATATTCTGCCAATGTCAAACCTGTCAAGGCAACCCTTGCACGGGCTCCGGGAGGCTCGTTCATCTGACCAAACACGAAAGTAGCTTTGGATTCTTCCAATTTTTTCATGTCCACTTTGGAAAGATCCCATCCTCCTTCTGTCTCTAACGAATGAAGGAAATCATCACCGTAAGTCACGATACCTGATTCGATCATTTCTCTCAAAAGGTCATTTCCTTCACGGGTTCTTTCACCGACACCCGCAAATACTGAAAGACCTGAATATGCTTTTGCAATGTTGTTGATCAATTCTTGGATCAATACGGTTTTGCCTACACCGGCACCACCAAAGAGACCGATTTTACCACCTTTTGCATAAGGGCAAACCAAATCCAAGACTTTAATGCCTGTATAAAGGATTTCAGTAGCTGTGGAAAGGTCTTCAAACCTTGGCGCTGATCTGTGGATTGACATTCTTTTGGTTGACTTCACTTCAGGAAGACCGTCGATCGCCTGTCCGATCACATTGAATAGTCGTCCTTTGATTTCCTCACCGGTAGGAACTGAAATCTGACTTTCCAAATCTGTAACATCCTGACCCCTAACCATTCCCTCAGTTGCGTCCATCGCAATGGTCCTGACTCTGTCCTCACCTAAGTGCTGTTGAACTTCCAAAACCACTACCAAACCGTCTTCTTTGGTAACTGTCAAGGCATTCAGAATCTTTGGTAATTTTCCTCCTGCGAAGGAGACGTCCACCACCGGACCGATTACCTGAGTTATCTTACCAATATTTGCCATTTTTTATTTTGATGTAAAAAGGATTGATGCTTTAAAATTCGAATGCAAAATTAATTATAAAAGCTTAATACCAAAGGATGTTTGGAAATATAATCCACATAGTTTTTGGACTATTGAGCTATGAAATCAATTTTAACTCCCGGTATTTTTTATTTTATGCAGCCAAAATGCAAGAAAATAGAGCTGAGAGTCGAGAAACGAGAATCAAGACAAAAGATTGAAATAAAGTGGAAATACGGTTGAAATAAATTGAAATAAAAAGGGAGACTTGGTCACTGTCTGGTTATGAAATGTTAACGCGAAGCAGACAACCACGATAACAAATACAACCACTACAACAATTACAACTCAACAACCATTAACCTAATAACCATTAACCAAATAACCGTTAACCAACTAGAAAATCCTCCGCCCAAACAAAAACGCTTTGGTCCAATAAGTTTGGCTGAGATTGTCCTCCGTGACACCCAAGGAAGTGGAGGAATGGATAAAAATGATGTTTCCCTTTGACGTGTCCGTGACTATACCTGCATGGGTCACCTGGTTTTTTTTCTTGCCTGTGGCAAAAAAGAGGACATCGCCTTTTTCGAAATTTTTCCCTGAAACTTTTTTCCCCTCCTTGCTTTGAGCTGCCGAATTTCGCGGCATGGTGATCCCGACACTGTAAAATGCATGATAAACCAAAGCCGAGCAATCCATCCCCGATCTGGTAGTGCCGCCATAGCGGTAAGGAGTACCACGGTAGCTTCTTGCCGTTTCGACGACCTTGTTCACATTCTGTTTCCTGAGATTTTTACTGGATGAGCAAGCTCCAAGAAGTAACAGACAAAAAAGTAACGGCAATATTTGGTGTGAAAAGAACCTTAATTTTTCTCTTGGATTTGTACTCATTTGTAATCGAAATATTTTAAATTCAATAATACATTCCTATTTCCTGCTTTCAAAGGTTTTTCAAGCTTAAAATTTTGATTCATATGTTAAAAAAAATCGTTTTTTACGGAATATTGCCACTTTTTTTCATTTCCTGTAGCCAAAAGGAAAAGGAGAATAAAGTCATTTACTTAGAAGAAATTTCACCAGAAACAAAAGTGTTTCAGGCTATTGGCCTGCTGGGGGACTCGCTTTTCACAGACATCGATTCCTCTTTGCAGCAAACCCAAATCGATAAACTTGAAGAAGCGGAAAACCTGTATGGCGAAGATCCAAGTCTTGAAAATCTGATTTGGATCGGTAGGCGAGAAGCGTACCTCGGAAGGTATGACTTAGCCATCCGGACTTTCAGCAAGGCAGCCAAACAATATCCCGATTCCTTCGAGGCACTGCGGCACCGGGGACACAGATTTATTTCAATCCGGGAATTTGACCGAGCGATTCTTGATTTTTTGAAAGCAGCGGAACTGATGGAAAACCTTCCCCTACAGATCGAACCTGATGGGATGCCCAATAAGCAGAACATCCCGCTTTCCAATGGACAATTTAATGTTTGGTACCATTTGGGGTTGGCGTACTATCTGAAAAATGATTGGGAGAAAGCTTTGGAGGCTTACCAAAAGTGCCTTGAAGTATCGGACAACGATGACCTGATAGTGGCGACATTGGATTGGTACTATATGACTCTGGTCAAAATGGGAAAAACCAAAGAGGCCCAAAGCCTAATCAGGGCTGTAAACACCAAGATGACTATCATTGAAAATGATGCGTATTTCAAAAGAATATTGATGTATAAAGGAGAACTGAAACCGGAAGCGCTGATGGATACGGAGGATTCAAAATCGGAAGATCAAAAGCTTCAATATGTGACCCAAGGATATGGATTGGGCAATTATTACTTGTCCAAAGGGGATACCGCCAAAGCAAAATCCATTTTTGAAAATGTCCTTGCAACTGGATATTGGTCGGCTTTTGGCTATATTGCTTCAGAAATGGAATTGGCTGGATTAAAAAATGAGTAAAGAGGATTTCAAAATATTGCCGCTTCACAAAAAGATACACATGCTTTATACAGAAGGGACTTTTGTAGTGGGGATTCGGTATTATACGCACAAAGTGAATCTCTATCTACTTGAAGATGAATACATAGAGGTTTTTTATAATCATAAATTAGATAAGATTGACAAAATAGATTTTTTGGATCACCAGCATACCCGCATGAAATTCTATCTCGATCAGATTCAGTTATCTGTCTGAATCTGTAAAAAAATCAAAGATTCAAAAGTTGACGGTGGATTTCCAAAACTTGGGGAATCAGCAGCCTGTTGTCAGTATTTTTGATGACGAAATCTGCCAATTTGTTTTTTTCTTCATCAGGAAGCTGCTTGTCTATGATATCGTTTACCTGTTTTTCGTTCCTCTGCGGGTCCCGCATCAATACTCTGGAAATGCGGATCCGGATCGGAGAGGATACATTGATGACCTTGTCAAGGTCTTTGTATGACCCGGTTTCAAAAAGCAAAGCTGCCTCCTTGAGTACATAGGGAGCAGTTTGGGCATTTGCCCAATTTTCAAAGTCAGCTTTGACGGCAGGATGGACGAGCCCATTGATGGTTTTTACTTTTTCTTCATCCGAAAAAACCTGTGATGCCAAAAATACCCTGTTGAGCACTCCTGTTTCTGAATAACTTTCTTGTCCAAAGTTAGCTTTTATCTGTTCTTTCAAAGCCTCATCATTGGCCATGAGCCACTTTGCCCTGTCATCTGCATAATAAACGGGGATTCCCAAAATTGAAAAAATCCTGGCAACTGTGGATTTTCCTGAGCCGATTCCTCCTGTGATCCCTACCAACAAAGGTTTATGGTTTGTCATACTTCAGTTTCAAAACCTCAGGTTCAAACTTGATTTTTTCTAAAAATACCGGTTTCGGCTTAACTTCCACAAAAATGGTACTGTCTTCCCTGTCGCGGTTATTGTAATTTAGAATTGCTTCAAATTCATACTCACTGAGCTCTGCCACTTTTCTTTCATCAATGAAATATGACATGATGATATTGGCAGGCTCTTGGGCAAGGCTGACATTTTTTGGGAAATTGAGCATTTTGATTTTCAATCTCTTATTACCTTCCAACATTTGGAAAACCTCAAATTTTACCTGGACACTTTCATCCTCTAAAGTTAAAAAATCAGTATACGCCGAAGGCAAAGTCAGGGGGATGAGTTTGTTGAATTCCTTATTGATTTTATCTTCACCTAAATTCACTTTCAAGACCCCTTCCAATTCCTGAAGGACAGAAGTAGGGCCTTTGATATCTACAAAAGGCGGATCTATATTAATGGAGCTTCCGAGTCTGAAATTTTGCGCAAGGGTAGTCGAAGTGGTGTCAATTTCAATTTTGACTTTCCTTGTGACGATTTTATCAATATTGAATTTGATGGTGTCAGTAACCATCGAAACCAAAACCGAAGGAGTAAGGTTTTCGGCAAGTGTTCTCCTCAGTTCGGATGTCAGGATATAATTCTTTGTGGAGGGGTTGTTGATTTCGATCAAAAACGGACTTTCATTGATTTTGAAGTACTTTCTCAATAAATCCCAACCATTTCCATTGATCTCGATTTTGATTCGACTTGGCAATTCTTCGACAGGCATAAACTCCGTATCATCGAAAACAATTTCGATGGGATAATCCACGACAGTATTGTAATTGTCTTTGTTGAGTGCATTTAAAACCCAAAAAGTGGCGGCTGCGAGAAAACACAGGGCCGCCACTTTCATGTTTGCAATCTTTTGCGGATTAAGGTTGGTAAGGAGTTTCTTAAGCTTGGCCAAGATAATTTTATTTGGTTCCGGTTGCTTTTTTGGTGAAATCAGCTGAGATCGCAGATTTTTCAACCTTCAATTTCAATCCTTTATCCAATTCCAATGTAACCGTATCACCTTCAATGGAATATATTTTTCCATGGATTCCTCCGATTGTGACTGCGGTATCTCCCTTCTTGATGGATTCAAGAAAGTTTTTGGTTTCTTTTTGTTTTTTCTGCTGAGGTCTGATCATGAAGAAATACATGATAAGGATGATGGATCCGAATAGAAATACCTGACCCATTATTTCAGAACTCAAAAACGACTGCAATAAAATCTGATTGTTCATAAATTATTTTTTTACGGGACCCAATTGGGCAGGACCGGCACTAGCCAGTTTTGGTGTTACATTTCCTTTTAATCTCAATCTTGTCACATTAGGGTTGGTATTGGCCTGAATGGTAACAGTAGGGGCCTGAGTACCGGTCTTAGCAGTGGAGTTAAATACCACTTTGACAAAACCTTCTTCACCCGGTTTTACAGGAGTTTTGGTCCAGTCAGGGCTCGTACAGCCACATGAAGCAGTGATATTGGATATCACCAAAGGTGCTTGGCCTTCATTTGTGAATTTGAAAATATGTTCCACAACTTTTCCTTCACTGATGGTACCAAAATCAAATTCCATTTCAGAAAAACCAAACTGTCCCAAAGAACTAGGGTCGGCATCGACAACATTGGTGACATTGGCAGGAACAGCTGCAGGCTGTGCTGCTTCAAGTTTTGCCAGTTTCTCTTCCAATGCAGCGATTTTGTCTGATTGGTCATCTTTTTTTGTTTCGCAACTTGCAGCCATTAAAGCTACTGCAAGAGTCAGGGCTGATAATCTGAAATATTTCATAATAAATAGGGGTTAATTAGCTTCTCTGTTGATTTGTTCGATAAGTTTATTGACGTCGCTGAGCAAATTCTCTGCTTTGTTTTTTGCGTCCGAAATTACTTTGTTTCCCTCTGATTTCGCTTCATTGAGGGGAAGATTTTTTCCTTCTATCAGATCATTGATAAGTTTTTCAAGTTCTGTTTTGTATTTAAAAAGCTGATAGGAAAGTTTGTCCCTTGTGTTTTTACCTGTATCGGGAGCAAACAAAATCCCTAAAGCTGCACCAATGCCTGTCCCGACAAGTAGTGCTATCCATGCATTTGAATTTTTGCTCATTGTTTTGATATTTTTATTTATTGTCCAATAGTCCTCTTCCACTTTTACGGATATCTCCGTTTTCTGTTAATTCCTTTGACAAAACATCCAAAAGTCCGTTTACAAATTGCTTGCTTTTGGGGGTGCTGTAGGTTTTTGAAATGTCAATATATTCGTTGATACTTACTTTGATGGGGATACTTGGGAAATTCTTCATTTCCGTCAGGGCCATTGAGATAATGATTTTATCTGTTTGGGCTACCCTTTCGATGTCCCAGTTTTGTGTTTTTTTGGATATTAATTCCTTATTGATCTCGTCATTTGCGACGGTCAAGTTAAAGATATTTTGGAAAAATTCCTTATCGTCCTCCCAGTTGATGGCGATTTCGGGAAGGACTTCTTCCGAGGAATCGTAGTGATCCTTTACATTTTTAAGCACTTTTGATGCCAAGCTGCGTACTATCGCCTTGTTTTCAGTCCAGTTAAAATCTTTTTCTGAAAAGAAATTCATGATGGCTTCTGTCTTGAAGATTACTTTCTTCAAAATCTCATCTGTGATTTCAAAGTCATCCTCCAAGGTTGGTTCGGCGATTTTGATATAGTTTTGATATTCCTCAAAAGGTTTTACATAATCCCTAAACCATTCCCTGATCTCCAGTTCAAGTTCCCCGATGTGGACGTGTTGTCTGGTTACGGCAGATTTATATTCGTTGGAATTCCTGATTTTAAGTAAAATCTTGTTTTTGGAAAAATTCACTTCCCCTTCATTGAAAGTGACTTTTTCAGTCGCATATTTCTTTTTCTTTTCAGCCTCTGCGGAAACATGGTCTGCAAAAGCAAGGAGTAATTCTATGGAATAGAGATACAACTGCGGAAGTCTTTCGGCCGAAGCCACCATGTTTTTAGCCAAAAAATCAAAATCCTTTTTGTTGGAGGAATGGTAAAAATTGATGGCACGTCTCGCCTCTTTGAGGATCCGTTCGTTGGTGTCGCTTTTTGAGGTCAGGGTATCGGTATTCAGGTTGTTGACAAAAATCTCGGTTGTGATACCGGACTCTTTTCTCAACAGATTTTTGTCTTGCACCTCCATACTGTTCAGATCAGGCAGGAAAGCCTCTTTTATTTGATCTTTGGCAAGATTGAAGTTGGAAGCCCTGCACTGTTCGTAGGCATAAAGGTTTTGAAAAGCCTTAACCCTAAGTATTCGTCTGTTTAACATACCTGAAATAAAAGAACGTAAATATAAATCAATTTGGGGAAGGTTAAGAAGTGAATGGTGTTTTAACCTTCTCAGAATACAAAAAACCACCTGATTCAGTTCAAATTCTGAAAAATCAGGTGGTTTTTTATTGGAAGTTTATCAGTATGGCAATTTTACTTTGCCCATCGCTTCGATCCTGTTCCAAGCCATCTCGGTTGCGGCTTGCTGGGAAGGAATATTTTCTCTTTCAGATTTATCCAGTATGGATGTGCAGATATCGTAAATTTTTTCTGCATGCTTGTAAGTGAGGTCCCTGTTATACCCACCCACAAATTCCGCATAGACATTGATCAATCCGCCGGCGTTGATCAAGAAATCCGGAGCATAGGTAATTCCTTTTTCTAAAAGGATTTTGCCGTGCTTTTCTTCATCCTGAAGTTGGTTGTTGGCTGCTCCCGCGATCACTTGGCATTTAAGTCTGTCAATTGTCTGATCATTGACGGTCGCTCCCAATGCACATGGTGCATAGATGTCCATGTCTATATCAAAGATGACACTTGGGTCCACTACGGTAGCTCCTGTTTCTTTGGACACCTGCTTCAATCTATCTTCGAAAATATCTGTGATAAATACCTGTGCCTTTTCCTTCACAAGATATTCTACCAGATATTTTCCAACTTGTCCGATTCCTTGGACAGCGATTTTTTTCCCTTCTAGGTTGTCCGAACCATAAGCTTTTTTTGCTGCAGCCTTCATACCCAAATAAGTGCCATATGCCGTGACAGGCGATGGATCGCCTCCTCCGCCTCTGACCTCAGGCAAACCGGTGACATATTTCGTCTCCATGGCGATATATTCCATATCGCTGGTTTTCATATTGACATCTTCTGCGGTGATGTATCTTCCTCCCAGACTATTGATAAACCTACCGAATCTTCGGAGATAGGCTTCATTTTTCAATTTTGGATCTCCGATCAAAACTGCCTTGCCTCCTCCGATATTGAGTCCTGAAATGGCAGCTTTGAAGGTCATCCCTCTTGAAAGTCTCAACACATCTGTAATGGCTTCTGCTTCGGAAGCATAATTCCACATCCTCGTGCCGCCAAGGGCGGGTCCCAATACTGTATTGTGGATGGCAATGATTGCTTTTAAGCCTGTAGGCTCGTCATAGCATACGACCAGCTGCTCGTGGCCGAGAGAAGTAATCTGTCCATAGATGGAACCTTCTCTCACTTTTTCCTCAGTTTTAATCTCTAGCATTTGAACTTGGAATTTTTTAATGTGTTATATTTGGGATTGGCTTTTAAAAACCGCAGGACAAAATTATATATTTTGAATGAGGTTTTATAGCGCAATTAAAAGAGTATTATAAAACAAATCAAGAGTTTTAAAAATTTTTATTTCGTGAAATCACTTTGGCGCCTCAATAAATATTTTGTAAAATATAAGGGATATCTTCTGATGGGTATCTTATTTACCATCATTTCCAATGTTTTTGTAATTATTCCTGCCCAGTTGGTAAGAATTGCCATAGATTATGTGGTGGAGAGTTTTGCCTTTTATCAGGTTTTTGCTGATGGTGAATTGGCCACTGTGGCCCGTAGCCAATTCATGAAATTCGTATTTATTTTTGGGGTTCTGATTTTGGTGATGGCGCTTTTGAGGGGATTTTTTCTTTTTCTGATCCGTCAGACGATCATCATCATGTCGAGGCTAGTCGAGTACGACATGAAAAATGAAATATTCGAACACTACCAAACCCTACCTTTGAGTTTTTACCGCAAAAACAGCACAGGAGACCTCATGGCAAGGATAACGGAAGATGTCAGTAGGGTAAGGATGTATCTCGGCCCGGCAATCATGTACGGAATGACACTTTTGTTTTTGTTCCCGATGGTGATCGGATACATGTTGACAGTCAATGTAGAATTGACAATATATTCCCTTTTGCCGTTGCCGATTCTTTCTATTAGTATCTATTATGTCAACAACCTGATCAACGAACGCTCCGAAAAAATACAAAGGAGCCTTTCCGGACTGAGTACGTTTGTTCAGGAAGCTTTTTCCGGAATCAGAGTCATCAAGGCTTTTGTGAGGGAAGAGGACAGTACTTCCCAATTTAACAAAGCAAGCGAGGATTATAAAGAAAAGTCAATCGATTTGGCCATGGTCAATTCCCTGTTTTTTCCGTTGATCATGGGTTTGATCGGAATCAGCACCCTGATTACCGTCTATGTAGGAGGCATGCAGGTGATAGAAGGAACGATCGGTTATGGTGTCATCGCGGAGTTTATCCTGTATGTCAATATCCTCACTTGGCCTGTGACATCTTTGGGATGGGTCACAAGTATCATCCAGCGTGCGGCGGCTTCACAGACCAGGATCAATGAATTTATGGATGAAAAAAATGACATCCTCAGTACCGAATACCTTATCGATGAAATCAGGGGCGATATTGAAGTCAAAAATTTAAGTTTTGTGTATCCGGATTCCGGAATCAGAGCGCTTGACAAATTAAGTTTTTCTATTGACTCAGGGGAGTCTTTGGCAATTATCGGTACTACCGGTTCAGGGAAGTCCACGATTGCTAACCTCCTCATGAGGATGTATGACGCAACGGATGGCAAAATATTGATCGACAAAAAAGACATCAAGGCATATGACGTCGCTTCCCTCAGAAGGCAGATTGGATATGTTCCGCAGGATGTATTTCTATTCAGTGACAGCATTGCCAACAATATCGGGTTTGGATTGGATACCATAGCCGAAGGCAAAGTAGAAAAAGCTGCCCAAGATGCCGATGTCTATGACAATATCATCGATTTTCCACAGGGATTCGAAACCAAACTTGGAGAAAGAGGCATCACACTTTCCGGAGGTCAGAAGCAAAGAGTATCTATCGCGAGGGCGATAGCCAAGGAACCGAGCATATTGTTGCTCGACGACTGCCTGTCAGCTGTGGATACCAAAACAGAAAATGCGATTTTGAATTCCCTCAAGAAGATCATGGAAAACAGAACCTCCATCATCATTTCCCATAGGGTATCTTCCGCCAAACTTGCCGACAAAATCATTGTGCTCGATGATGGAAAAATGGTCGAGCAGGGCTCTCATGATTACCTGCTAAACCTCAAAGGAGTATATGCTGATCTTTATGAAAAGCAGACCCATTCGGTAGATACTGTCGAGTAGTAATCACCCTTTGTCTTTGTTTTTGGCAAAAAAATCAAAACCTATTTTTTGTGGATTTCCCAAGCCTGAAATATGTTCTATCTTTTGCTGATAGGTAATCACCATGATGTCAGTGAAGGCAGGCGCCAACAGGTCATTGTCCAAAGCAGAAACGACCAACTGTTCTACGAAATCCCTCATTTTTTCAGGATTTACATGGTTTACTTCGAGTTCGGGAAAATTGAACACGATTTTTCTATCCCCTTCGAGGAAGAATTTATTTTCTCTGTTGATGAGTACCCTTCCTATAAGGTATCCCGGATCATCCAATCTGCCAAATTCTATGGTATCGCTGAGGAAATTATAGATGAGAATCTGCCCAAAATACCGTAGGGTGACATCGTCCTTTAAATACTTCGATTTACTGAGGTAATTTTCATCAGGTAGCCTGACGATATTGCTCTGTAGGATGAAAATCAGTGCATCTCCACCGATTCTGAAGATAAACTCAAATGCATTGGTCCTTTCGACTTTGATTGGAATGGGTGTATCCTCTTTGTTGCTCTCATAGATTTCCTTTGCCAGTTGCCCGCATATTTTTTCCAGATCAAGGAAAAGAGTCTCCGTCATTTCAAACAAATTATATTTGAGTTTGCTGGTAGTTTGTAGCTTAGTTAGTATATTCGAGACCATTGTATTTTTTATATTTAATCAAACAAGACCATTATGGAAGCCAAAAAAACAGGATTTGAAGAAGTGGAATCTATTCTCCAAGACATAGGTACTAAAATAGAGGAATTAATTGAAAAAGGTACCCAAGCAGGAGGGGAAGCGAAAGTCGAGATCGAAAAAAAGATTGATGACCTGAAGGAAAAAAGAACGACCCTTGAGGCCGAATTCAAAAAAGGGAAAGAAAAAGTCGAGCAGCTTTACCACGAAAAGAAGGAGGAACTAGAGCCTAACCTTGCTGAATCCAAAGAACATTTCAAGGAAGGTTTCAAGCAATTGTTGGAAGGTGTCAAAACACTTTTGGGCAAAAAATAGACTTCAGCAAAATTGCATTTTGTCAAAAGATTCAATTTAATATCTTAAAAAATAAAGGTCTGACCGGTTTTGAATTTCAAACCGGTCAGACCTTTTTATTTGATATTCTTTTAATCCGGCAAAGCAAAAGCAACATAAGCATCGCCTGACTTTGTTCCTTTGCCACCCCCACAGGCGATGACGAGGTATTGTTTGCCGTTTTTCTCATAGACAGCAGGAGTCGCATGTCCCGCGGCAGGAAGTTTGGCTTCCCAAAGGACTTTCCCCGTATCCTTATCAAATGCCCTGATTTTCTCATCTTTGGTCGCAGCGATGAACACCAATCCACCGGCGGACGTGACTGGTCCGCCATAATTTTCTGTACCGGTCGGAGGGATTCCTTTTGCAGTCAGTTCGTCAAATTCTCCCAAAACAGATTGCCATTTGATCCTTCCGGTATTCATGTCAATGGCGGTCAACGTGCCCCAAGGTGGATTGATGCCCGGATAGCCATCCTGGGTCAATAGCCTTGCATAGCCATTCATATAGTATTGGGGATTGAGTCTTTCTTTTCCGCCTTCGAGTTCTTTCTTTTCTGCATCAGCGTTTTCTTCGATCTCCATCAGGTAATCTACCAACAACTTTCTGTCTGACTCCGGAATATGCGCAAATGCCGGCATGGCTCCTTTTCCACTTTTCAAAAGATCCGAAAGTGATGCATTGTTATATTTTGCCTTCAGGTTTTCAATAGCCGGCATGGTAGGAGGATTCCCTTTTCTTGACATGCCGTGGCAATTGGCACAATAATTTACATAAATGCCCTGACCTACATTTTCAAATTTTGGGTTGGCTGTCATCCGGATCACCCATGGAATCTGATTGGCATTGACATACATGGTCTGTGTATGTGGGTCAAATGAGGAACCTCCCCATTCTGCACCACCGTCCATTCCGGGGAAGAGAACAATGCCATGTTGATCGCTGGGAGGTAGCCACATATGGCCGTATTTGACATTCTCCAATTTCTTTCTGATATCTTTTTCCCACTCGGGAGTAAGGTTCAGGATGTCTTTATCCTCATATACCATTCTCATATATGGTTCAGGGAAAGTCGGATGTGGCTGAGTAGGCCAACTTTGGTCGCCGGGAATGTCGGATTGGGGAACTTCCCTTTCTTCGATGGGCCAAACCGGTTCGCCGGTAACCCTATCAAACACGTATATATAACCCTGTTTGGATGCCTGAGCGACAGCATCTATCCAATTCCCGTCTTTTTTGATCCTGATTAAGTTTGGATTGGCAGGGAAATCCCTGTCCCAGATATCATGGTGAACAGCCTGAAAATGCCATATCCGCTGACCTGTATTGGCATCTAATGCAATTAGAGAATTGGCAAAGAGGTTTTGGCCATGTCTGTAACCTCCCCAAAAATCATATGTTGCTGAACCTGTTGGGACATAGACGATTCCTCTTTCTTCATCCAGACTCATTCCCGCCCAGTTATTGGCCCCACCGATCAACTCCCGGTATTCTTCCTGCCAGGTATCATTGCCAAATTCTCCTGGATGGGGAATGGTATGGAAAATCCAATCTCTTTTGCCTGTTTTGATGTTGTATGCACGAACGTGCCCTGGTGCGGCATCCAATCCTTCCGAAAGCCGCATGCCCAAGATCAGTTTGTCTTTATATACTATTCCAGGTGTATTGGAGGTGATCAAGAATTCTTCCAGATCCGTGTCAAGGTCTTTTTGCAGATCCACTTTTCCGCCGTCTCCAAAATCCATAATTGGCCTTCCATCTACTGCATTCAATGCCATGAGCCAATTTCCCGCCGCAAAAAGGATCCGCTTGTCTTCTCCCTCTTCCCAATAAGTTACGCCGCGGTTGGTTCCGGCCCAGGAGTTTTGTCCACCGAGCATCTGAAAAGGATTGAATCTCCAAAGCAACTTCCCTGAAGCCGCATCCAGCGCAAAAACATTCACTTGCGGACTAGTCGCATAAAGGATGCCGTTGACCACGATGGGCTGACATTGGATCTGTGACCGGGCGGTAGAATCCGAAGTGTTATAGGTCCATGCAACTTCCAGATTTTTGACATTCTCTTTATTGATCTGATCGAGCGAAGAGTAACGTGCAGCGTCTTTGGTTCCCCCAAAAGTCTCCCAACCCGAATAATCGGGGTATTTGTAAGAATCGGATTCCGAACAAGAAAAGAGAAAAATACATAGAAGTAGGGATAATGGTATTTTGGGGAGTTTCATATTCAAAATCAGTTTTGAATTAATTGGAGGCTATCAGAGATCCAATTTAAAAATATTTTTGGGTAGAAATAATTCATTTCAGTTTGGAGGTGATCTAGGTAGGTTTTTGTTTCCATTCGCTTTCTCCAATACCCCCCTTTCATGATATTTATGGAGACAAGGAAAGAAGAGGAAGGTTTTTATTAATAATTAAGCCATTCACCCCTCTAACCCTTTTGAGTCAAAGAAACGAATGGCTTTTAGAATTTTTGTAGCAATGACTTCAATCATCAAATTGAAGCATGAATCACGGTCAAACCCCAATCAATATCCAATTACAAATCCCTACCTATCATTAGTCCCATTCACAGGTGTTCTTTCAGCCCTGTTAGCAAGATCCCAAGCGGTATGGAAAATCAACTTGGCCCTTTTGGTCATCAAAGGAAATTCGATTTTCTCCACAGTATCTGTAGGCTGATGATAGTCATCGTGAACGCCATTGAAGAAGAAAATCACAGGAATATTATGTTTTGCAAAATTGTAGTGATCTGATCTGTAATAAAATCTGTTTGGATCATCCGCCGCATCGTACCTGTAATCCAGGATCAAATTGGTGTAGGTTATGTTGTTGTATTCATTGATTACTTTCAGGTGGGAAGAAAGCATCTCTGAACCGATGACATAGACATAATCCTTATTTTCGGCATTCTGATATTCATAATCAATCCTGCCTACCATGTCAATGTTGATGTTGTTGACAGTATTTGCCAGTGGGAAAACCGGATTGTTGGAATAGTATTCTGAACCCAAAAGTCCTTTTTCTTCTCCCGTTACATTGAGGAACAAAACACTTCTTCGTGGCTTTTTACCTTCTTTGGCAGCCACGACAAATGCTTCCGCAATTTCCATGACAGATACAGTTCCCGAACCGTCATCGTCAGCACCGTTGTTGATTTCACCTTTGCTGTTGATGCCGACGTGGTCATAGTGTGAAGAAATCACCAATACTTCCTCTTTTTTGTCTGTTCCTTCCAGGTAGGCCATGACATTTTCTGTAGGCACGACTTTGTTTTGTTTTTTGACAAGGTAACCCGCTTTCTGTGCCTTGATGGATTCAGGATTGTTTTTAGCAGCTTCTTTCAATGTTTCCACCGGTGTGTCAAACAATGCTGCCATTTTATCACTGCTTACCAAAAATACCGGTTCTTGCTTGGTAGGTTCTTCAAAACCCAACCTGCCTGAACCGCTCAAGGACTTATATCTGTTTGCAATCCTGTCAAAGTTTGCCTGACCTTCCATAGTAACAATGACAATACCGGCGGCACCGGCTTTCATGATGTCTTCGATGACTGTCTGTGACCTTGCACCAATGGCCCAAAGTCCAACCAATTTTCCTTTCACATCTACTTTCTTCATGTTTTCCTCTGATGCAAGACCAAGAAAAACCAATTCTGCTTTGGTAGCTTTTTTCAGATCGCCATCACCGAGAAACACGAAATCCTCATTGTTGACCAATTTCTGCTTTCCGACTGTCAAGCTGACTACCGGATAGGAAACAGATACTAGGTTAAATTTCTGTAAATAAGAACCGTCAACAGGACCTGCTAAACCCAATCCTTTATAAAATTCAACAAGGTATTCTGCTGCCATTTTTTGGCCTTTATCTCCTGTATTTCTTCCTTCCAATTCGTCAGAAGCCAAATAAGTCAGGTGTTTTTCGAGATCAGAAGCAGTGATGGTGGAAGCGTATTTTACAACACCTGCGTCTTGCGCAGACAAGTGAAGGGAAAGCAAAAATCCAAATGCTCCCGAGATCCAAATTCTTTTTTTCATAAGTTATTTTTGAGGTAATTCAAATAAAGGCTTTAAACATAGAAATAATTTGAATTACAATAAAACCGTTTGTCAATTCGGATGTTTATAGGGTGTATTTCTTTGATTTTGAAATCCATAATCATCCAATAATTCTTACCTTTGCACAACCAAAAATTGAGGCGAATATAACCCAAGTAAATCCCCCCTTATTTATCGATATGAAGATTAATCTCAATCCCTCCACTAAGTTTGAAAATAGGCATAACGGTCCTTCAGCTCATGAAATCACTTTGATGTTGAATAAAATCGGAGCAGCTTCCCTGACCGAACTTATTGATCAAACTATACCTAAATCCATCCAACTGGAGAAGCCTTTGGACCTTCCCGAGGCCAAATCTGAAGCTGGATTTTTGAAGGAATTCAAAAAAATGGCTTCCAAAAACCGGATTTTCAAATCTTACATCGGGTTGGGATACTATGATACCATCGTGCCAGGAGTGATTTTGAGAAATATTATGGAAAATCCGGGATGGTATACCGCCTATACGCCTTACCAGGCAGAAATAGCACAGGGCCGTTTGGAAGCGCTGATCAACTACCAGACCATGGTTATGGATCTGACCGGGATGGAGATGGCAAATGCATCCCTTCTTGATGAGGCCACAGCAGCTGCCGAAGCCATGACTATGTTATATGCTTCCAAGCCGAAGGAAAAGAAAAACGCACACACCTACTTTGTAGATGAAAAAATATTCCCACAAACAAGGGATTTGCTGATCACCCGCTCGGCGCCGATTGGTATCGAATTGGTGATTGGACCGCTATCCACTTTGGACTTGACTGATCCTAATCTTTTTGGGGTGATGGTCCAATATCCAAACATGGATGGTGAAGTAATCAACCATGCTGATTTGGTTGCAGCTGCTAAAGAAAACAATGTCTTGACGGCTTTTGCCTCTGATTTGCTCAGCTTGACTTTATTGACTCCTCCGGGAGAAATGGGTGCTGATGTAGTCGTCGGCACAAGTCAAAGATTGGGTGTCCCAATGGGTTATGGCGGTCCTCATGCTGCCTTTTTTGCTACCAAAGAAGCTTATAAAAGACAGGTTCCGGGTAGAATCATCGGAGTTTCTGTAGATAAGGACGGAAACAAAGCCTACAGAATGGCGCTTCAGACACGGGAGCAACATATCAAAAGAGAAAAAGCAACTTCCAATATTTGTACTGCTCAGGTACTCCTTTCGGTGATGGCAGGGATGTATTCCGTGTATCATGGTCCAAAGGGTTTGAAAGAAATCGCTTTGAGAACTCATGGTTTGGCACAATTGACAGCCAAAGCCCTTGCGGAAATTGGTTTTGAGCAGACGAACAAAAACTATTTTGACACCATCAAAATAAAAACCGATTCAGTGCAGCAGTCCAAAATCAAAGCATTTGCTGTTTCTTCGGAATTGAATTTCAGATACGAAGAAGGCGCCATTTTACTTTCTTTTGATGAGGTCAAAACGGTGAAGGATGTAAAAACCCTTGTGGAGGTTTTTGCAAAATCCACCAACCAAAAGATAAAATCAACTTGGGAGGAGCTGGTCGAAGGATTAGAAATCAACCTTCCTGAGGGTATCAATAGGAAGTCAGATTATTTGACGCACCCGGTTTTCAACCAATACCACTCAGAGCATGAGATGCTCAGGTATATCAAAAGGCTGGAAAACAAGGACCTTTCCTTGGTTCATTCGATGATTTCTTTGGGTTCATGTACCATGAAACTCAACGCCACTACCGAAATGATTCCAGTGACTTGGCCGGAATTCGGTCAACTACACCCATTCTGCCCACAAGATCAGGCAGCGGGGTATTATGAAATGTTCCAAAATCTCAGAAATTGGTTGAGTGAGATCACCGGTTTTGCAGATACTTCTTTGCAGCCAAACTCCGGTGCCCAAGGCGAATATGCAGGTCTGATGGTCATCAGGGCCTATCATATGAGCCGTGGCGATCACCACAGGAACATCGCCTTGATCCCGACTTCTGCCCATGGTACCAATCCTGCTTCTGCAGTGATGGCAGGAATGAAGGTTGTTTTGGTGAAATGTGACGAAAGAGGAAACATCGATGTCGCTGACCTGAAAGCCAAAGCTGAAGAGCATTCCAAAGATTTATCAGCCTTGATGGTGACTTATCCTTCTACCCACGGGGTATTTGAAGAGGCTATCCAGGAAATCTGCCAGATCATCCATGACAACGGCGGTCAGGTCTATATGGACGGAGCGAATATGAATGCGCAGGTTGGTCTGACCAGCCCGGGCAGAATCGGTGCGGACGTCTGTCACCTCAATCTCCACAAAACATTCTGTATCCCTCACGGTGGTGGCGGACCGGGTATGGGCCCTATCAGTGTTGCAAAGCAATTGGTGCCATTCCTTCCCGGAAATCCGGTAGTGCAGACAGGCGGAACACAAGCGATCCACGCGATATCTGCAGCCCCTTTTGGCAGCGCAAGTATCCTTCCGATTTCCTATGCCTACATCGCAATGATGGGAGGAGAAGGACTGACCAATGCCACTAAAATCGCTATCCTGAATGCCAACTATATCAAAGCAAGACTTGAAGCGCATTATCCTATCCTATACACAGGGATCCATGGAAGAGCTGCACACGAAATGATTTTGGATTGCAGGGCATTCAAAGATTTTGGTGTGGAGGTAGAAGACATTGCAAAGAGGTTGATGGATTATGGTTTCCATGCGCCGACAGTTTCCTTCCCTGTTGCTGGCACGCTGATGATCGAGCCGACTGAGTCTGAGACCATGGCTGAACTTGACAGGTTCTGTGATGCGATGATCGCCATCAGACATGAAATCCAGGAAGTTGCTGACGGCAATTCAGACAAAGAAAACAACGTCTTGAAGAATGCACCGCACACTGCGGCACTGGCTTTGGCAGATAATTGGGATTTCCCATACTCAAGAGAAAAAGCAGTGTATCCGTTACCATATGTGAAAGGGAATAAATTCTGGCCAACCGTCAGAAGAATAGATTCAGCCTACGGTGACAGAAATTTGGTTTGCAGCTGTATTCCTGTTGAGGAATATGTCGAGGCAGAAGCCTAACATCTGATTAAAATACTATTTATAAAGAAAGGAGCTGAGAGGCTCCTTTTTTGGTTTAGATTTTTTGGAATTATCAGTTTTGTTTATAAGTTTAGTTTTAATTTAAATAAATAGGTCGTTCACATTTATCAAAATAAATTGAATATCTATTTGATGAGGATTAGAATCGGATTTTAAGCAAGAAGTAATGAAAAAAGTCATAGCGAATCTAGTGGTATTTTTGATTTTCGGAGGTATGGTCTACTTAAAATACAGGTATGATTTAAAGGAAAACAGGAAATTAATACAAAAGATTAATGAAGAGTATTTATCTATAAGTTTTAGCGACAGTTTAAATTCAAATGTTCTTGTTTTAAGGGATCCATTTTTTGGATCAAGTTTTAGGAAAAGCAGTAGTACTGTTTTTTTTCAACTTTGGTATGGTTCAAAAAGAGGTGTATCAACTTCCTCTGAAATCAAATCAAATGGGTTAATTTCAATTCGGAATATCTTGGAACCGGGAGACCTAATCTTGAAAAGTTCAAATTCAAATTTTATTTCAATAGTAAAGGAAGATAGTTTTGATACATTAATATTTAGGATTTCAAAACAACATTAAATTAACTGATCTTTTACGTTTCGGATTCAATGGGTTTATATCGAGTCCCAAAGAAACTCTAATTATAAATTAAAGAGGGGGCGACCAAAACCGCTTTTTTATAAATTTGGATTATATTCACATAAAATCTATACAATATGTTAAGAGTTATCAAAAAAGGCTCTACAAAAGAAGAAATTCAAAAAACCTTAGCTGGTTTCACAAAAAAGAAAAAAGGATTTCAGGCTTCTAATTTTTCGGGCATTATTGATCTTGATGAAAGCCCAATGGAAATCCAAAAAAAGCTTCGTGATGAATGGAAATAAGTTGATGGTAGATACAAATGTCTTACTTTATCTCATGCAGGGAGATTCCACATTGGTAAGCATATTAGAAGGAAAGAATATATATGTTTCCTTCGTTACTGAACTTGAGCTTTACAGTTTCAGGCCTCTTTCCCAAGAGGAAAAAAGTAAAATAAATATATTGTTGTCGCAATGCACGATCATCGATATCACAGCAGGTATCAAACAATTCACCATAGACCTTCGACAAAATTATCCTATCAAATTGCCGGATAGCATAATAGCCGGAACGTCATTGTATCTTGATATACCACTGTTTTCAGCAGATAAAGGGTTCAAGAATATCGAGCCGCTGGATTTTATTTTTTATGAAAAGTAAAGTAAGGCTAGGTCTTTCTTCCTCTCTTTTTCCAATGAATATTTCTCTATTGTAAAGGGTAAATTATCCTTTATTTCATGCTCTTTTTTTACGAAATTTTAAAAATTATAATTTGAGAGATTCCCTGTCTGGTCCATAATGAATAATTCCCTTTCTTTTTTACCTGTCTTTTCACCAAATTGAAACTTGAGATTCCCTTACCTACTACCAATTCCAAAACCATGAAGCGCACTTTATTTCTATTTATAATTCTCCTTTCTTCAAACTTAGCTTTCTCCCAAATCCAAAAGAATTGGGCTTGGGGTGGGCCAATTGATCCTTTGCAGGCCAAGTTTCAGGTGGTGCACTACCATCTTGAATTGGAGATTTTTCCCGAAAAACAGGAAATCCGAGGCTTTAACAGGGTTACTTTTTCTTCAAAAGAGAAGTTGGATACCTTAAGACTGAACCTCATCGAGGAATATACAGTCAGCAAAATCATTATGGATGGAAAGGAAATCACTTTCCGTCATTTTGGGGATACCTTGGATATTTTCCCTATTGATTGCACATGTCAGGATGTGGAAATCCACTATGGCGGGAAGACGCCGATTGCAGTTCGCCCTCCCTGGACCGGTGGTTTTACTTGGGAAATTGACCAATTGGGTAACCATTGGATGGGCTTGTCTTCCCAAAACGAAGGCGCCAAAATCTTCATGCCCAGTCTTGACCATCCTTCGAGCGAACCGCTGAATGGCGTGGACCTGATTTATACAGCGCCTGAACCTTATTATGTAGCCTCTAATGGCCGACTTGTAGAAACCGAAAAATCCGATGGAAAAATCACCTATCATTGGACTACTGAATATCCCATCAACAATTACAATATCAATTTCACTTTAGGGGTATTCCATCAGGAATCGAGGACATTCACAAGTTCCGACGGTACTGAAATCCCCATGTTTGTCTACGTCCTGCAAGAAAACAGGGATAAAGCCAAAGCACTTTTGGATGTATTGGACAACTCTGCAAAGACTTTGGAGAAATACTTTGGACCTTATCCTTTTCCCAATGACAAAATCGCGGTAGTTGAAACGCCGTATCTCGGCATGGAGCATCAAACCATCAATGCTTATGGAAACAATTTCCAGTTTGTACCCATGGGGAAGGTTCAATATGATTGGTTGCTGCACCACGAACTCGGTCACGAATGGTTTGGAAATAAGGTTTCTGTGAAGGATTGGGCAGATTTTTGGTTGCACGAAGGGCTGACGGCTTATGGGGATTGGCTGTTTTACCTCGAACATGGCGGGGAAGATGCCTATCTGGAAAAAGTCGCTTCGGTCCGCAAAGGAATCGCCAATGCGAGGCCGGTAGTTTCACCGAGAAATTCGACTTCTGACTATGCTTACCATCCTGAGATTTATACCAAAGGAGCTTTTATCATCCATTCATTGCGGTATTATCTGGGAGATGAGGCATTTTTCCCGATGCTCAAAGCTTTTGCTTCGGATGAAAGATTCATCTACGAAAACCTTGTGGAGACATCGGATTTCACTGGATTTGTGCAGCATTATACAGGAAAGGATCTGGAAGGATTTTTTGACATGTACCTGAAAAGTATCCGCATCCCAAAGGTCAAAGTGTCCAAAAAAGGAAAGAAAGGCTATGCGGTGAGTCTTCCGAATATCACATTTTCCATGCATGTCGAGATCCGGACTTCCAATGGATTGGAAAGACATGTCCTTTCTTCCAAGCCGGTGATGGTCAAAAGTGCAGGTCCGATTGAGGTTGATCCGCGTGGGTGGTACTTGCTGGAAAAGTAATTTGAGGTAAAAAAGCCCACAAAGACACAAAGAGAATATTTGCAAGCTCGATTTTTTTTGCTCTCGCCAAGGCGCTAAGACGCAAAAAAAAAGTCGGATGGGATTTAGGCCTCAGATTTTCGCAACAATATCAGTTACCCTGCTTCTCCAGAAGCTGGATGGGTTTTATTTTTCTCGCAAAGACGCAAGGTCGCTAAGATTTGCAGTCGGAAGGCTTAATGCCGTGAAATTATTTTTGGATCATTTTCCTCGGTTATTCTGCTTCTCAAGAAACTGGATGTGTCATCTTTTTTTTATCTCGCAAAACCGCAAGGGCGCAAAGATTTGTAGTTGGTTGGCTTAAAGCCTTTAGACTTTATAACTCGCAATCAATAATCGAACATTATCTAATTTTATTCGGATTCTTACTTTGGAATGAACCTGCTTTTTGGATAAAAATAATTACTTTCATTCCCAAACCATTTGCGACTTTGTGCCTTTGCGTGAATCATCATCTATGAACTCAAAACTACTCGTCCGGCTCTCCCTGATATTCAACTACATGGTATTCGCTGTGTTGCTGAATTCGGTAGGGGCAGTCATCCTGCAGGTACAGCGGACTTTTGATGTCAGCAAAGCGGAAGCTTCGGTTTTGGAGGGTTTCAAGGATTTGCCTATCGCCATTTTCTCATTTATCGTAGCCTCATTTCTTCCAAAACTTGGGATCCGAAAAGGCATGTTGATCGCTTTGTTTGCAGTGGCGGCCATGTGCTTTCTGATGCCGGTGATTGCCGATGAGTTCTGGTATTTCAAGGTATTGTTTGCAGTGGTCGGGGTCTCCTTTGCAATCATCAAAGTCAGTGTCTTTGCGACGATCGGCTTGGTGACTGACTCGCCAAAAGAACACAGCAGCCTGATGAGCACCATAGAGGGATTCTTTATGGTTGGGGTATTGCTTGGCAATGTATTCTTCAGCCTGTTTGTCAACGACAGCGACCCTACTTCCCAATCTTGGTTGAACATTTATTGGTACCTCGGGGCGATGAGTTTGGTGGCTGCGTTGTTGCTCTTTTTTGCCCAGATCAATGAAACTGAATCCAAAAGGGAAAATACCAAGGCCTCGGATGAATTCTTCGATATGCTAAAACTCGTTGCCAAACCGCTTGTCTTGGTATTTGCTGCCTCGGCTTTTCTGTTTGTACTTATTGAGCAAAGTTTCATGACCTGGACGCCGACTTTCTATCAGGATGTATTGAAAGTCCCGGCAAGTATGGGGATTCAAGCCGGTGCAGTTTTGGCAGGAGCTTTGGCCATAGGACGCTTGCTTGCAGGATTTGTATTGAAAAAAATCCATTGGCTCACCTTCACACTTACCTGTACCATCTTTGTGGGAGCCTGTGTTTTGTTGACTTTGCCGCTTACTTCCGATCAGCCTGTCATGAATGAAACCATCACCTGGTTCAATGCTCCTTTTGTCGTTTACCTATTTCCCATTTTGGGAATTTTTTTGGCACCGATTTATCCCACGATCAATTCAGTGGTGCTGAGTGCACTGCCGAGGTATATGCAAAGTTCCATGTCTGGCCTGATTGTGGTATTTTCTGCCTTGGGCGGGACAACAGGATCGATCATCACCGGAAATATATTTGAAGCATATGGTGGTACCACCGCATTTTATTTTTCGCTGATTCCTATTGTAGGACTTTGCCTCATATTAATTTTGTTGAACATTCAAGTCAGGAAACAAGCAGCATGAAATTTTACGAGCAACCGGAAGACATATACCTGGAACTTTTTGAAGTGATCCAGATGAGCGGGGTTTTTCCTGATTCCAAGACTTTCGTGGACAGCATTCCCAAGCGGGATGTCCATGACATTTTGAAGGATTTTTACGAGGAAATAAAAACCCCGGGATTTGACCTGAAATCATTTCTTGACAAAAACTTTGACTATCCCGAAGAACCGGAATACAAAAAACTCAACCTTCCCAAAGCCATCAACCTGGAGGACAGGCTCAAGTTGCAATGGGATCTCCTTACCAGAGAAGCGGATGAGGAAGTTGAAAATTCCAGTCTGATACCTTTGCCACATCCTTACATTGTGCCGGGTGGAAGGTTTCGGGAGATCTATTATTGGGACAGTTATTTTACCATGTTGGGGTTGAAAGTCTCGGGAAGAACTGACCTGATCGAAAACATGGTGGATAATTTTGCCCATCTGATCCGAACCGTCGGCCATGTTCCCAATGGAAACAGGACTTACTTCCTGTCCAGATCGCAGCCTCCTTTCTTTGCCAGAATGGTAGAATTGTTGGCTGAAGCAAAGGGAGACGAAGAAACCATCAAGAAGTACCAACCCGAAATCTGGATGGAATACCTATTTTGGATCGAAGGTGAAACAGAGATTCCTTTGCCCGGAAAATACTATAACCGTGTCGTCAGGATGGATGACGACACCGCGCTAAACAGGTATTGGGATGATGAAAATACCCCAAGGGCAGAATCCTTTGCAGAGGATGTGGAGCTTTCTGACCAATCGACAAGGTTTCCTGAAAAGCTTTTCCGCAACCTGAGGGCTGCCTGCGAATCAGGTTGGGATTTCAGTTCAAGGTGGCTTTATGATCCCAATGACCTGAGAAGTGTGCAGACAATTGCCTTGATTCCCATTGACCTCAATGTGCTGCTTGCCGAAACGGAGCGCATCATTATCAGAGGCATGAAGCTCGAGAACGAAGATTCCAAAGAAATCACCAGGATGGAACTGTTTCATAAAAACAGGATGGAGGGAATTGAGCGCTATTGTTGGGAAGAAGAACGGGGAATCTACCTCGATTACCATATCAAATTCAAAGAAAAGGTGGAAAGGCCTTCGCTTGCAATGCTGTATCCGCTGTATTCCGGAATGGCCACTCCAGAACAAGGAGCTCGGGTATTGGAATATGTTGAAAAGAATTTTCTGAAGCCGGGAGGATTGGTGACAACCAATTTCAACACCGGACAGCAGTGGGATGCTCCCAACGGTTGGGCGCCGCTTCAGTGGATAGGATTTCAGGCCATGCTCAACTATGGCAGAAAAGACCTAGCCAAAACTTTGGCAGAAAGATGGACTTACCTCAACGAATCGGTTTTTGACCGTACCGGAAAAATGATGGAAAAGTATAACGTGGAGGACCTCAGCCTAGAGGCCGGAGGCGGAGAATATCCTGTTCAGGATGGATTCGGTTGGACCAATGGTGTGTACCTGGCGATGAAAGAATGGCTAAGAGAAAATCCATAAATAATAAACAAACCCTCCAATGGTTTTGAACCCTTGGAGGGTTATTACCTCAAAGTTATATTTTCAACCATTTTTTGAAACCCTAATTTTTGCCGTTAGCTTTAAATTCCAATACCAACCATTTCCTCCCATGACAAACTTCAAAAGAATCCTTTTCCTCCTCAGCTTTGTCCTGATAGCCCAGTTAGGCTTTGCCCAAACTGAACCTCATGCTTTTTACCTCACTTGGACCTCGGATCCGACTACGACTATGGATGTGGATTGGCACATGGATGAGATCAATCCGACGACATTGTATTTCAGAAGAAAAGGAACGGAGAAGTGGCATTCATTTGAAAGTGATGTGCTGCCTTATCCTTTTTCCCCAAGGTATATCCATCGGGTTGGGATTCAGGGTTTGAGGCCCAATACCGAATATGAACTCAAGTTTGCTTCATCGGAATCCGTTTATTATTTTCGAACCCTTCCAAAAAACCTCAACAACCAATCCCTCAAAATCGCCATCGGCGGGGATTCCATGCATCAAAAAGAGTGGTTGGAAAAAATGAACCGCCAAGTTGCTGCCCAAGATCCGGATTTTGTAATCATCGGAGGAGACATGGCTTACGAAAATGGCCTTGCTGAAAATATCCAAAGAATTTACGATTGGTTTGATGCCTATAAAAACACTTTGGTGACGGCCGACAAAAGAATTCTGCCCTGCATTGTTGCCGCCGGGAACCATGAAGTGGTGGGTGGGTATTACACAAGCCACGAAGGCTATGTCCAAAACAATGAATTCAGGGCACGTATTGCTCCGTATTTTTACAGTCTGTTTTCATTCCCCGGCCAACCCGGATACAATGTCCTCGACTTTGGCGATTACCTGAGTTTGATCATTTTGGACACAGAGCATTCCAACCCTATTCCTGGAGCACAAACAGATTGGTTGACAAAAACATTGGAAAAAAGGAAGAAGGTCACACACAAGGTTCCCATTTACCATGTTCCTGGTTACCCCTCCGTGAGGGAATATGGCGACAGGGTGCAGACTTTGGTCAGGGAAACATGGACACCGATCTTTGAAGCAAATGGCGTGGAGATCGCCTTTGAAAATCATGACCATGCATACAAAAGGACCTTTCCGATCAAGAATATGGAAGTCCACGAATCCGGAATCATCTATGTCGGTGACGGTTCGTATGGAGTCATGCCAAGAAAAATCCATCCGGTCGACAGTACTTGGTACCTGAACAAAGCCCAATCTATCAGGGCCTTTACTTTACTCACTGTGGAAGAAAACCGTTGGAGCTTCGTCTCGATAGACGAAGACGGGAATGTGATTGATAGCTTTCCCGAAAGTCCTTTGGCTGTAAAAAAGGAGGATTAAACCAATTTCTTTCAAATTTTGCGGGAGCTGAAAATCCAACTTAATAAAAATCCCACCAAGAAAATAGCCATTGTCCCAAAGACGATGGCTAAATTTTTATGCAGCATAAAGGAAGGCCTGATGGCATCGGGAAGGAATTCTCCAAGGCTGATCCACGCAATCACAGCCAATCCCGAAAGGACTGCGGTAATGGCCGGGAATTTGGTTTTGGTTTTTCCCAAAAGTGCCAAAAAGAACAAACCCAAAATCCCGCCGCTAAAAATCGATGCCAATGCCCACCAAGCATCCAAAGCACTTTCCACGCCGTTGAAGGCGAGCCCCACAAGGATACCCAAAATTCCCATTCCCAAAGAACCGACATGCAAAACTTTGATTTGGGCATTTTGAGAAGAATTAGGTTGGACGTATTTTTTGAAATGATCTTCGAGAATGACCGTTGCCGAACTGTTGATACTCGTAGAAACCGTACTCATCCCTGCGGCAAAAATGGCGGCAATCACCAATCCCGAAATTCCCGGTGGCAAAACCGTTGCAATAAAATGAGGAAAAACTTTATCGGCTTGCTCAATACTTTGGAGTTCAAGGGGCAAGGATTCAGAGAATATTTGGTAATAAGCATACAGACTCGTCCCAATCACGAAGAACAGCAAGGAGACGGGAATGTAAAGCAAGCTTCCGAGCCAAGTGGATTTTTTGGCTTCCTGTTCTGTTTTGGCACTTTTGTACCGTTGGATATAACTTTGGTCAATACCAAAATTCTGAAGGTTGATGAATAAGCCATAGACCAAAACCACCCAAAAGGTACTTCGCCCGAGGTCTGAGGAAAGACTTCCCAAAGAGAGTTTGCTGTCTCTTTGGGCGATATCCCAAATCTGCGTGATTCCTTCCGGCATATTGATGACAATCAAAACAAAACAGCCCAAAGCACCTGCAATCAGGACAATTCCCTGGACCGCATCGGTCCAAACTACCGCCGAAATCCCGCCCATAGTCGAATAGACCACCACACCTATTCCGGTAATAAGAATTATCAAAGGAATACTCCAACCAAACATAACATGCATCGGCAAAGCCAAAAGATACAAGATGGCGCCCATCCTCGCGAGTTGGGTCAGGAGGTAGCAACTTGATGCATAGATCCTTGCCCATGGCCCGAACCTTTCCTCCAAAAAAGCATAAGCCGAAGGACTTTGGAGTTTTCGGTAGAGGGGGACAAAATACCTGACAGCGATGAAGGCAGCGACAGGAATCGATAAACTAAAAACAAAACCATTCCAATTGCCTTGAAAGGCGCTTCCCGGCAATGCCAAAAAACTGATGCTGCTCACATAGGTGGCGAAAATCGACATCCCCAAAGCCCAAGCCGGTAATTTTCCGCCGCCGGTGACAAAGTCATCTGCCGAATTTTTTCTGAAGTAAAAGGAAACCCCAAAACCAACGATTCCAACCATATAAATCAGGAATACAATCAGGTCGAGGCTGTTGATTTTCATGGTCTGGAAAAAAGAATTCAGGGATTAAGCATTATGGTTACCAGCTTCTCTGCCAGGAAACCCATATTTTTCTTCAAACGGGACGAAAGACATAATCCCGATAGACATCGGGAGGAAGACCGATGTACCGGGCTTTTAAGTCCGCATACCAGAATTAGAATAGATATCTTATTTACTGGCATCATTGCGAACATACATATTAAACATTTCTGATATTCAGGAGAATTCTTTCTAAGTTTTGAATGATGTCTTCTTTGTGTTTTCTGTCCACGGGAAGAAGCGGAGGTGCAAGATGGGGTTCACAAATCCCCAAAAAATAAAGGCTTTCCTTGACGCCGCAAAGGTAGCTCGAGCTCTTTGGACTGGAATTGTACAGGCCGTTTGAAATCTCCAAAATCAGCGATTGGATCTGATCGACTTTTTCAAAATCCCGCCCTTTCGCTGCCTCAAACATCTTTACATACAGCGAAGGGAAAATATTGGCACCGCCATTGACTCCACCGTCTGCACCTGAAAGGATGGCCTGCGCCAACATTTCTTCAGGGCCGACAAGCAGTGAAAATTCAGGATATGCCTGTTTGATGGGGATTAATTTCTGGAAGTAAACGCCATTTCCCGAGCTGTCCTTCAATCCGATGATATTGGCATGTTTTGCCAGCTTCAGCACCGTTTCGGGAGCAATGGTAGACTTGGTCATCACCGGATAATTGTACAAGAATAAGGGCAGGGGACTATGGTCGGCTAGCTTCACATAGTAATGGAAGATATCGTCCTGATCCAAGGCAAAATAATAAGGCAATGCTGCTACCACTGCTAAAGCGCCGTTTTCCTTGGCAGACCTTGCCAGTTTGAGACTGACTTCCAAAGCTGTATGGGTAATCCCCACAAAAACAGGTGTTTTTCCATTGGCTTCTTTGCAGGAGATTTCGATCAGGTCTTTTTTTATCGCCGGCTTTAGGCTTGCGGCTTCACCGGTAGTCCCAAGAATGAAAATACCCTGAACGCCTCCGTTGACCAAGTGTTTGACGACCCTTTCGACGCCTTTTTTGTCCAATTCCCCATTGGAAAGTAAAGGTGTCACCATCGGAACCATGATGCCTTCAAAGGCCGGGACATTGCTGCTTTCAGTCATTATCTAAAGTTTAAAGAAGAATATCAAAGATTAGCCCATTATAATTTGGAAAGGGTCACAATTTATAAAATTAAATATGATTTTCTGCTACTTTGCTAAAGCCTATAATCAAAGATTAACCGAGCAGATAATTCAGTCCACAGGCGACAGTCCATGGCCCCAGTCATTACAATCAATCCGGGTTTTATATGATTAAAGGCAAGAAAGCGTACATACCCACAAAGTTTGATGCTTCTACTTTCTCCTTTAAAAAAATCCAAAAAAGTTTACACCACAAAAGTAAATGAGTTTACCTTGCGTAGGTAAACTAGTTTACATCCCCAATGTAAACTTCAACCAATCACTTTTTGAGCTTTGTGATTTGCATAAAACCTACGATTCTAATCAAAAATTAAACTTGGCGCTCAACAAGAATATCCTTGTTTCCATCTTGGAATAAAAATCCTGTGAAAATGCAGCAGTTCTGTTTTCTCCTGCAAATCTGAGGGTATCGAAAATATCACGCACACTCAAGGCAAGGCTTCCGCGGTTCTTGAAGAAATTTTTCATCACGTTGGCATCCACAAAATATTGGGAAAGATCCCTGCCTTGGGCTTCGATTTCTGGAGAATCGTAATTGGCCACGATCTGAAAATTGATTCCCAAAGGAAGTTTGAAATCACTCGTGAGTTTGGTGTTCCAGGCAAAACCTTTGTTGATCGCTCCATTTTCGACATTGGAACCATCGACGATGATCCTAAACATGGTCAGACCACCGCTGATATTCCACCAAGGCGTGACTTCTCCCAAGCCGATAAATTCCAAACCATAAGACACCGAGGTGTTCAAATTCTCAGGCTGAATGTAGGAAATACCATCCTGAATGATGGTAATCATGTCTACCTGCCCATCCACATGTCTAAAAAATGCATTGGTAGTAAAGCTTGATTTTGCCCTGTTGAGCATGTGTCCAAACTCAAGTGAATGGATTTTTTCCGGTTGAAGGTTTGGATTGCCTCTTCTGATACTGAGTGAATCGGTGATATCCGGAAATGGATTAAGTCTCCAAGGTCTTGGCCGGTCGATCCTCCTGCTGTAAGTAAATTTCAGGGAATTCTCCTCGTTCAGCTTGTACAGCACCTGTGCACTTGGAAACAGATTGAGGTAATTCTGCTTGTTGACCTCATTGGTGTTGATCAGTTCGGTATTGAGGTTGGTATATTCTCCCCTCAGTCCAAAAGAATAATCAACCTTACCGGAAGATGCCGCATAGATAAAATACCCTGCATAAACCTGGTCTTTGTAGATAAACCTGTTGCTGACGTTGGGGTCTGTTACAAAATCCTGGTTTCCTTCCTGAAATCTCTGGAAAACAAAATCATTGTCAAAGTCCCTCAAAATGGATTTCAGACCTGTTTCTATTTTCTTTTGCTCAGAAATGGGGTGGATATAATCTGCCTGAAAAACGTAGATGTTTCTGGTTTCGTCAGTAAATCCACGCTCCTGACCGGTGCGGTTTTCTTCATTTGAGTCAGTCGAATTATTGAAAATATCAATATTCTGAACCTTGTATTGGTTTCTGTAAGAACTGCTCGCCAAAAACCGGAATGACTGATCGGGGTTGTCAAATGTCCTTTCGTAGATTATGGCATTGTCCACACCGTCATCGTCTTCGGTCTCATTATTTCTCCTGACGAAATCCAAAATAGGTTCTCTGGTGGAATTCCTGCTGAGTTGGGAATACAAAGTGTTTATCTGACTGTCGACATTGGTAGTGAAAACTCCTTCGTAGCTGATGATATTCTTGCCAAAATAATAATCTCCTCCATAGTTGAAGGTATGTCCGATATTTTGGGATTCCATGGCGGTTTCCTGAAGGAGGCGTTCATCTTCTTCGAAAAGTATCCTGTCGGAGGTTCTTGTGCCCACATTTCTCCAATCTCTGAAATTGTATCCCCCATAGAGATTGTACTTGAAGGTCCTGTGGTTCAACCTTGCTCCGGTATTCATCCTTCCCCGTGTTCCATAGGTCAGTTCTGCACTTCCGTTTGTGCCGAGGTCTTCTCCTTTTTTGAGGATGATGTCGATCACGCCACCTTCAGCATCCGCGTCAAATCTTGCATTTGGGTTGTTGATGATTTTGATTTGCTCCACAGCACTTGCCGGGAGTTGGTCGAGGTTTTGGGTCAGGGAGGAGTTCCGTCCATTGATGAGGATATTTGTTCCGGTACTTCCCCTCAACGCGACCGTCCCATCGTCCCCAACACTGATCGAAGGCGTGTTTCTCAGGATGTCAAGCAAGGTACCTCCAAGGTTAGACATGTTGGCTTCCGGGTTGATGGTGATGCCTTCCACATCAGCACGAAAAGGGAATTTGGTAGATTGTACGATTACTTCTTCCAGATTTTGGTTTTCACTTTTGACCTCGATTTTTCCAAGATCGGTATTGCCATTCAGGCGAATGTCGGGAATGGTTTTCTTGTCATACCCGATCAGGTAGAAATTCAATTCATAATTGCCATTTGGGGCAGAAAGGGAAAACTCCCCATTGTCCTTGGTATCTGAAAAGGTTACCGGAGTATCCTCACCAGGCTTGAATAGAGCAACCTGCATAAAAAGCACCGGTTGTTTGGAGTCGGCATCGATGACATTTCCTTTGATGGTGAAGGAATTATCCTGAGCATTGGAAATTAAGGGAACTAGGATAAAAAAAGCCAAGGATACATATCTGAAAAAAACTGAACAGGTGAAAACTTTCATGAGAATTGCTATCAAAATAGTGTTTGTGCAGTTTTGTAAACTTGGTTTTACGCATTGTGGTTTTGAAAATCTTGTAATTTTTATACAAAGGGAGAAATACACTCCATCAGCGGAAAGATAAGTTTTCTGTCATTTCGGAAAATAATAAAGATTGGGACCCAGATTTTGGAATTCTGAAATGCCCCCATTTAAGGCGCAGTAAAATCTGGAAACACCTTTGATTGAAAATTGCGAGGCTTTGATAAGAATTGAGGGCTTTGCATAAAGTGGTTGGAGAATTCTGTTAATTTTATCCAACCAAGACTCCAACCCACAATTATCCGTAAAAGGAAACCATGATTTCAAATCTTAAAGACTTTTTAAACCAACCCTATCCTTTTTACTACAAAGGCAAACAGCTTTTTTACTTTGCTTTGCTGATTTTTATGATGAGTGTGTTCTTCAATTATTTTTTTGAACCATTCGACAATTATGTTCCCGAACACAAAATGGATTTCTTTTGGATCAGTGTGATCCATTCCGCTAACGCTGCTTTGGTGGTTTTGCTACTCTTTGGACCAATCGGCATGAAGATAAATGAGGACAAATGGACAGTCAAAAAAGAAATGGTCCTGGCCACTGCTTTGTTTGTATCAATCGGGATTTTCCAGTTTTTGGTCAGGGATTTGATCTATGACAATCCCTATAATTGGTCGTGGAGATACCTCTTGGAAGAGATCCGAAATACCTGCCTCGTGGGTTTTTTATTCTTTGCGATCATCGTCCCGATAAATTACATCCGACTGAAAAGTCAACATGTCGACCTCGCTTCCCAATTCAAGGCCAAGCCACATTCTGAAATATTGGTTGACAAACAGGAATCTGTTGCCATTCAGACCCAACAAAAAAGTGATGACTTTTTACTTGATCCCAAAACGTTTCTCTTTGCCAAAGCTGACGGCAACTACCTCGAAATCATGGTCAGCCAAAATGGAGAAATCCAAAAACTGCTGAAAAGGATGACGCTGAAAGAATTTGAAACCCAACTCAAAGCGCCAGAATTTATCATCCGAACCCACCGGTCTTACCTTGTCAACCTCCATCATGTAAGCGATATCAGGGGAAATGCACAGGGCTACCAACTTCATTTGACTCCTCATCCTGAGACCATCCCGGTTTCGAGAGGGATGATTCCTCTGTTTGAAAGCCGCATCAATGCCTAGACTTTGTCATTCATCACAAAACCTTGACAGCCATCCCAAGGCCGTTTTTTTCTCTTTTTTGATTTCTACATTTGACTAAAATAAAAGAAAATGCGCAGGTACGATTTGGATTGGCTACGGGTCATCGTTTTTGGATTGTTGATATTTTACCATGTGGGGATGTTTTTCGTTCCTTGGGGTTGGCATATCAAAAATGACATCATCTATCCCAACCTTCGTTGGCCGATGCTTTTTGTGAACCAATGGCGTCTGCCCATCCTGTTTGTGATTTCGGGAATGGGCACATATTACGCGCTGTCAAAGAGAAGCGGCGGAGCTTTTGCCAAAGAAAGAATTGTAAGGCTGCTGATTCCACTGATTGCCGGCATTATCCTGATCGTACCGCCACAGGTATACTTTGAGCGCTTGGACAAGGGACAGTTCAGTGGAGGGTATTTCGACTTTTGGCCTTCGGAAGCATTTATCGGAATCTATCCGGAAGGAAATTTCTCCTGGCACCACCTTTGGTTTTTGCCTTATCTCTTGTTGTTTTCTTTGGTATTGATTCCGGTCTTTTTGTACCTCAGAGACCATCCACAGGCGGGGATTCTGAGAGGAATGCGGAAGTTGGCGGCAACACCATTCGGGTTGTTTTGGCTGGTCATACCGCTTTATATCTGGGAATCTTTGGTCGAACCATTCTTTGAATCCACCCATGCCTTGGTCGGGGATTGGTTCAATATCATCAATTTCATCACTTTCTTTTTCTATGGTTTTCTGTTGATATCCGTCAGGGAGATTTTTTGGAAAACAGTGCAGGAAAATCGTCGCAAGTACCTGTATCTGGGATTGGTCGGATTTACGATGATGCTAGGTTTGAGGCAGCTTTATGAAGATTCGACTTTGGTGCATTTTGTCGAGGCGGGATTCAAAGTCGTTAATCTTTGGGCTTGGATCTTGGTACTGTTTGGTTATGCCGCAGCTTACCTCAACAAGCCGAGTGCACACCTTGCCTATGCCAATGAGGCGGTTTATCCGTTTTACATCCTCCATCAGACCATCACGGTCGCTTTGGGATATTACCTCATGCATGCAGACTTGGGACTATTTGTCAAATTTTCCCTGATGTCCATCGGAACTTTTGGAATAGCCTGGCTGATCTACGAATTCGGCATCAGGAGATGGAATTGGGTCAGGCCCTTGTTTGGCTTGAAGGGGAAATTTAAAAAACCACTGTCAAATCCATTGCCGAATGCCATATTATGAAAAGGATATCAGCGTTGAAATTTCCATTGGAAATCCTATCTTTAAAGTATTAAACTCACCGATATGTCAAGTGTGGAATTGAAGAAAATATTGATTCAAAGAATTGCAGAGATCAATGATGAACAATTTTTGAAGGCAATTAGAACCATCTTAGACACCAAAATAGAATCTGAGTTAATGCTATTGTCTGAGGGGCAAAAATTGGAAATTCAAGAATCCAGGAAAGAAATTGTAGATGGTAAATTTGTTGATCAAAGTGAACTTGAAGCTGAATTTGGCAAATGGCTAAAAGAAAAATAATCTGGTCCCATAGAGCCAAAATCAAACTTTTTGAGATTCTTGATTTTTTTGCAGAAAGGAATGGGAATACTTTTTACTCGAAAAAATTATTTTCGAGATTTTCCAAAGAACTTAACCTTCTAAAAAAACAACCTGAAATTGGTGTAATTACTGATCTTGAAGGTGTGAGAGGTATCATTGTCGGAGATTACATTTTATACTATGAAATAACTCCCGAATCAATTGTGATTCATACAGTTTGGGATGTTAGGCAAAATCCTGAAGACTTGAAGATTAAATGAGTTTTTTCTTCTAAATCCTTTTTGATTTCGGATTTCAAAGTTCATCAAAAAAAGGAAGATTGTAATTTCGGTTCTTTTTGGGTAAATTATTGACCTTCAATAACGTAAGCCCAATGGATCAATCGAATAAGATCAACCGGAGAGAATTTATCGGTTCGGCAGCTGCCGTAGCAGCGACCATCTCCATCGTCCCGTCCAATGTCATCGCCGGAAGCGGCAAAATTCCTCCCTCTGATCAAATTACCGTGGCCAACATTGGCTGCGGCACCCAAGGCCTGCGTGAAATGGGTGACCTGCTCCAAAACCCAAAAGTCAGGGTGGTTGCAGTCTGTGATTCCAACAAATACAGCACCGACTATATCGATTGGTCCGCTAATGGCATCCGCAATGACATCCGCAAAGTCTTGGAAGATGACACTTGGTGGGACAATGTTCCAGGAATCCCCGGAGGCCGGGATGTCGGACAGGCTTATGTGGAGCAATATTATGGAAAGTACAAACCTGCCAAAAAATACAAAGGCTGTGCCTCCTATGAAGATTTCAGGGAAATGTTTGCCAAAGAAAAAGGGGTCGATGCCGTCAAAATCATGACACCTGACCATACCCATGCGCCGATTGCTTTGGCGGCCATGGCTCATGGAATCCATGTGGTGACCCACAAACCGATTTCTAACCGGCTATTGGAAGGAAGAAAAGTCATCGAAAAAGCAAAGGAAACGGGGGTGATTACCCATTTGTTGGCTTGGTCAGACCGACCTGAATACCGGCAGATGAAAGCTTGGATGGATGAAGGTCTGATCGGCGACCTGACCGAAATCCACAATTGGTCATACCGTCCGGTGTGGCAACAGTGGACCAAAAGACCGACCGAACCGAAGACAATTCCCGCAGGATTCAATTGGGACCTGTGGCTCGGGCCTGTACCCGACATGCCCTATCATCCCAACTATACCCACAATGTCTTCCGTGGATGGTATGAGTTTGGCGGAGGTTCAGTGGCGGACATGGGACATTACAGTTTGTTTCCCCTTTTTGAGACTTTGGGAATCACCAAATCCCCTTTGAGTGCAAGGGCTTTTGGTACCACTTCCCGCGAGGAAATCAACCAAGTCTATCAATGGATCAAAAACGATGTCGCATTTCCCGCGAGCAGTATGATCAAATGGAAGTTTCCCCAACAGGCATCACTTCCGGCATTTGACTTGTTTTGGTACGATGGCGGGATGAAGCCATTTGCATGCGAGGAACTAGAAATGGATGGAAGGGATACTCCTGAAGAAGGTTTGATGCTTGTGGGGACAAAAGGTAAAATCCTCGGAGGTTTTAGGGGTGAAAATCCTGTGCTGCTTCCTGAAGGCAAAATGAGCCAAAGACCTGCTTCGGAGCGGATAGATTCGAGGGCGGTTGTGCGGAATACTGATGCTTGGGTCGAGGCCATCCTGTCGGGCCAACAAACTCCCGGAAGTTTTATCCGTGCCCAAACCATCACCGATACCATCAATCTCGGGGCAGTAGCCTTGCGGGCAAATAAAAAAGTGGACTTTGACGCCGATGCCCTGAAAATAACCAATGATGAAAATGCCAATAAATTCCTGACCCGTGACTACAGACCCGGTTGGGAAATCTGATTTTAAATAATAAAAAGTAAATGAAAAAAGATGCATGTTTCAATGCTAAAGAGTCGGGGACACCGGTCTTCCGTCTTCCAACTGTTTTGGATCAGAATTTTCCGCTTATAGGCTCGATTTGAGTTCCTAATAAATTAGCTTTTAACCAACCCTAACCAAAAAAAATGAAAGACAGACGAGAATTTATCAAACAAGCCGGAGTCGCTGCTGCAGCACTGACTTTTGGCCTTCCCCAATTTGCATTTTCTATGAAAAACGAAGATCCTTTATTTAAAATTTCACTTGCCGAGTGGTCGGTAAACAGGTTGCTTTTCGCAGGAAAGATGGACCACCTTGATTTTGCCATGCTTTCCAAGAAGCACGGCATAGACGCGGTGGAATATGTCAATCAATTTTTTATGGACAAAGCCAAAGACATGAACTACCTCACGGAGATGAAAACCCGTGCAGAAGGCGAGGGAGTCACTTCGGTTTTGATCATGTGTGACAGAGAAGGCATGCTGGGTGCAGCCACATCCGAAGAGCGCAAGCAGACAGTCGAGAACCACAAAAAATGGGTGGAGGCCGCCAAGTTTTTGGGATGCCATTCGATACGTGTCAATGCCTACACTGCCGTGCCTTGGAGTGAGGATCCAAAAGCTGAAAAGCAGGCGATTGATGTTTGCAGTTCAGGATTGAGGCAATTGTGTGAGTTTGCCGATGATTTTGACATCAATGTAGTGATCGAAAACCATGGAGGATTCTCCAGCAATGCCAAGTGGCTTGCCGAAATGATCAAACAGACTGGGCACAAAAGGGCCGGTACTTTGCCTGATTTTGGCAATTTCAGAATCCATTCAGACGACAAAAGGATTGTTTCCTATGACTCCTATCGCGGAGTCGACGAACTGATGCCCAAGGCAAAGGGGGTAAGTCTGAAGCCAACGGTTTGGGATGACCGAGGCAAAGAACATGCCTTGGACTATGACAGGATGATGAAAATAGTGCTTTCCCATGGCTACCATGGCTATGTAGGGATCGAGCATGGTGAAAAAGACCGTGAGTGGGAAAGCATCGTCGATATCCGAAATACCATGACGGATTTGAGGGATTTGATGAAGGGGTGATTCTTTTTTGTGGTTTCCCGCTTCTTTGCCAGTAACCTATATAATTCTTCAAACGGGACCGAAGACCGAAGTCGGAAGACCGATGTACCGGACAATTAATCCGCAGACCTGAATTAGTATGGATATCTTAACTACTGGCATCATTGCGTACATTCAAATTCTTTTTGTATGGCTTAGGTGAAATTAGGATTGGATATTGATTGATATTCCAGTCCTAATTTGTCATTTTTTCTAAATCTCTGGATAAATAGAGTTAGTAAAGGAAGAATCAACAATTTGGAATGAAATTTTCTGAATGAAGGTGTCATATTTTCAACCTTCCCAACCTTCCCAACCTCCCAACCTCCCAACTTCCTAACCTTATAACTTTCCAACCTTAAACTCTAATCTTCCAATCTTCCAATTTTTGAATTTTCCAATCTTTTTATCCCTTACCTTTGCAGCATGGACAGCACGGCAAAGAAAGACATCAGAAAATTCACCTTGGAGCAGTTGGAGGAATTTTTTATTGAAAAAGGTGAAAAGAAGTTTCGGGCCAAGCAGGTGTATGAATGGCTTTGGAACAAGTCTCTCAAAAACTTTGATGACATGAGCAATATCTCCAAGGAAACCAGGGAAATGCTTAAAGCCAACTTTATCATCAACCATATCCACGTTGACCTGATGCAGCACTCAGCTGACGGCACGATCAAAAATGCCGTCAAGCTCTTTGACAGCAAAATCGTTGAATCTGTCCTGATTCCCACTTCCAAGCGGATTACAGCCTGTGTTTCCTCGCAGGTAGGTTGCAGCCTCGACTGTAACTTCTGCGCAACCGCACGGCTGAAGCGCATGCGCAACCTCAACCCGGACGAAATCTACGATCAGGTTGTCGCTATCAAGGAAGAAGCAGAAACCTACTTCAACCGCCCCCTGACCAATATCGTCTTTATGGGCATGGGCGAACCGCTTCTCAATTATGCCAATGTCATCGAAGCCATCGACAAAATCACCTCCCCCGAGGGACTCGGGATGGCGGCAAGAAGGATTACACTTTCGACAGTCGGCATTCCCAAAATGATCAAGAAAATGGCCGATGATGAAGTCAAATTCAACCTTGCCATTTCGCTGCATTCGGCCATCAACGAAACACGAAGCCGTCTGATGCCGATCAATGATGTCAATCCATTGGAAGATTTGGCGGAAGCTTTGAAATATTGGTACCAAAAAACCAAGCGGAAAGTCACGTATGAATATGTGATTTGGGATGGCATCAATGACAACGAGGAACATGCCCGGGCCTTGGCCAAATTCTGCAAAATCATTCCTTCCAAAGTCAACATCATCCAATACAATCCGATCGATGAAGGGGAATTTCGTCAGGCTTCCCGTGAAGCTGTTGAAATGTATGTCAGGATCTTGGAAAACAATGGTATCATAGCCAAAGTCCGCAAATCCCGTGGTCAGGACATCGATGCAGCTTGCGGTCAGTTGGCCAATAAAAACGAAGTTGCTCAGTTGGAATCTTAAATTTATCCTCAAAACCTTTCCCTTCTGAAGGTGATAAAATATCACTTACAGTTTATTTTATTGAAAATAAGAAAGAAGGAAAATATTTTTCTATCATTGAAACTAAATTCCGTTTTAAAATAAACTTTGTCATCGTCCCGACGTATTGGGTAATGACATTAGTTTTTTAAACCCAACCAAAAACCCACATTATAATGAGTCGAGTCAAGTACATCCTTCCCTTTTTGATCCTCCCTTTTTTATATTTCCTTTCTTCTTTCCAAAACCAATCAAGCATCAAGGAACTCTCTGAAAAAATCATCAGGATGACTGAGAGTTATGTCAATGATTTCCCGGAAGAAAAAGTTTTTGTTCACTTGGACAAAAACATCTATGCAGCAGGTGACATAATCTGGTTTTCAGCCTATGTCACTGCAGGAAGTCCGGACCTTCCGTCGCCATTGAGCAAGACGGTCTATGTGGATTTGTTGGATAATGAAGGGAATCTCCTCCAACAAAGGACTGTCAAAATCGAAGATGGTCAGGGAAGCGGGGATTTTAAACTTGACAACTTTACCAAAGAAGGTATTTACCACATCAAGGCATATTCACATTGGTCCAAAGGTTTTGGTGCTGAATCAGTATTTCAAACAAAAATTGAAATTTTTGAACCTTACAACCTCCGCTTTCAGCCATCAGTCGTTTTTGAAAAAAAGGAAACCGGAAACGACATCCAATATCAGGCAAAAATCAATGCTGTTGACCGCAACTTAGCACCTCTGAAAGGAGAAAAACTTACCTACGCAATTGTGGGCGCAGGGAAAACAATCAAAGAAGGTTCTGTTTTGCTGGATTCTAATGGAGCAAGTTCGCTGGAAATAGCGCTACCTGCTTCAGAATTGAAAAAAGTCACCGAGTTGATTTTGACCTGGAATGAAAATGAAGAATATGGCATCACCAGAAACTTCATTTTACCTTTTCCTTCGGGAAGTATAGACATTCAGTTCTTGCCGGAAGGTGGCGACCTGATTTCCGGATTCAACAATAAAGTGGCTGTCAGGGCGGTTTATCCTGATGGTTCACCGGCAAAACTTTCCGGTAAAATCAACCTTGGAGAAGAAGAAGTGAATTTTTCTACCAATGAGTGGGGCTTGGGAGCTTTCAGTTTTACTCCCAAAGAGGGTCAAAATTATGTCTCCAAGATCACTGCAGATGAGGCTGTTTTTGAGAGAAATCTTCCTGCGGTAAAGGTTAAGGGGATCAATCTGGCGGTTGACAATTCGAAGGAAGGCCTATTGAACGTGTTGGTACAGGCCAATGATTTCAAATCGATTTCCCCTACTGCGGAAGGTTTGCTTGTGGTCCATGCACGCGGCAGAATCGGCCACATGCAGTTAATCAACCTATCCAACGGTGTCACAGGTGCCCGTATCAACAAAGCCAATCTTGCTCCGGGTATCAATCAGGTGACAATTTTCGAGCCTAGTGGCACTGCTTTGGCAGAGCGTTTGGTTTATATTCCTACACCGGAAAGAAAAATCAATCTTGATGTATCGAAAGTTGAATTAAAACCAAGAGGAAAAAACTCGTGGCAACTTACCCTCGAAGGGGAAGGATTTGAGAAGGGTTCCTATTCTGTATCCATCACTGATGCGGATGAGTTTTCAAATAATTTTTCTTCCAATATTATTTCTTGCCTCAAAATGGAATCCGAACTCCGGGGCAATATCCATTCAGCAAAGCATTTTTTTGGAGACCAAAAAGATGTGGAGGGCCTAGACCTGATCATGCTGACCCATGGATGGAGGAGGTTTGATTGGGAAGCGGTTTTGGCAGGGAAATTTGAAAATCCGAATTTCATCGAGCAGGGAATCAATATCACCGGAACCATCAAACCAAAATCCAACAACAAAAAAGGGGTAACCGGCGGGATGATCAATGTATTCAGCAAAGGAAAAGAGGAAGATTTTCTCGCAATCCAGTACAATGAAACAGGAAAATTTATCATTGATGACATGATTTTTTCTGACACCACGCTGTTGACCATTTCCATCAATGACAAAAAAATGAAGGAATTTGTGGAGTTGGATTTGGATGCACCGATAGCAAAATACGAAAAATGGACAGGTTTCAAGCCTTTGGCCAAGGGCTTTGAAGTCAATCCTGTATTGCGGGATTACTTGGTAAATGCAGAAAAAAGAAGACAGGCTTCTGCGGCGTTTGATGAGATGGACCTGGTGGAGATTGACGAGTTTGTGGTTCAATCCCAAAAATATGAGGTCGCAAATGAGGAAGTTACCCGTGTGTATGGAAAAGGAGACATGACCCTTGTTCCTGCCGAAATCGGTGGTTTTGAAGGGTATTTTGATATATGGCAATTGCTGCAGGGCAGATTTCCGGGAGTGCAGATCAAACCCAATCCAATGGGTTCACCGACTGTCACCATCCGGGGAGCGGGGTCATTGAATGCCCTTTCACCTATATTTTTGTTGGATAACGTTCCCGTAGATGCACAGTTTCTGAGTGCGATTTCGCCAAGAGACATGGCCGCAATTGATGTTTTCAAAGACGGGGCTAGCTTGGCCATGTTTGGTTCGGCAGGTGCCGGAGGCGTGATAGCGGTTTACACCAAGCGGGGCAACGGAATCGTCGATACAGGAGAAGGGATCTTCAATATCAGGTTTCCGGGGTATTCGACTCCCAAGGAATTTTATATGCCAAAATACGATACAGAGACCATCGCAAAACCTGATTTTCGCTCCACACTCTATTGGAATCCCAAGATAAAGTTGCAGGGAAATACTGCCAATATTGAGTTTTTCAACTCTGACATAGTCCAAAGGTACAAAGTCGTCATCCAAGGCATGGACCAGGTTGGAAGGCTTTCCTATTTGGAAATGGAGATTGGGTCGTAGGAGTTTAATTATTTCCCGCAAAGCCGCAAAATAGCAAAGGAAAAGACCAATTACCGGAGCAGTGGACAATCGACTGTGGACTGTGGACTTAAAAAAAACTTACTTCTTACTGAATTCAAAAAGCTTTCTTTTCTCTTCTTTGCTCAGACCGTCATACCCTTTTGAGGCGATTTTATCTAAAATTAGATCGATCTCTTCCTGAGAGACTACCTCCGGTTTTGAAGCAGTGGTTGTTTTGCCTGATTTTGACTGGGAATACTCACCAGCGGAAGAATAGGTTTTTGTTTTGCGGTAGGATACTTTCACAGGAGATTTTCTGGTAAATATCCTGGTAAAGAAATTCCCAATTGCCTGGATCCATGATCCCATGTCCCTTCCCTTTTGGAGTTGGTTGACATAGAGGAAACCCAATGCTGCACCTCCCAAATGTGCCAATTCCCCGCCTGCATTGTTCCCCGTCGAATTGACAAATGCGATCAGGACATAAAATATGGCGATATATTTGATTTTGACCGGGCCTAGCAGCAAGAGGAAGAAAGTGGTATTTGGTGCCAAAGTAGCCGCCGCAACCACCACAGCATATACACCGGCACTCGCCCCCAACATCCGCGCTGTAGCTAAAGAATCTGCAAAATAGGGGGAGATATTGTACATCACAAGGTAAAGCACCCCACCGGCCAGGCCACCCAGGACATAGATATTGGCCAATCTTTTACTTCCCAGGTATTCGTTGAGCAGGAGACCAAACCAATACAAAAACAGCATATTGAAAAGGATGTGGAAAATCCCTTCGTGAAAAAACATATATGTCAATGCAGACCATGGCTGAATGATCAACTGTGGCAAATCTGCCGGCATCATCAAGTATGACCGGAAACCCTCATATATGCTTCCTGCTCCGGAGAAGGTAAAGATCACCCGGACAAAAACCATCGCAAAAAACACCAATATGTTGATCGCCATGATCTTATACAAACTGTTGTTTTGGAGTTTGAAAGCGTTTTTGAGGTTATACCAGAATCCGTCGTACATAATTGATTTTTAATAAAAGTCTTTCCTGCTTTTTTTCCAATAATACACCAATCCGGCTCCTACAATCAAACCGCTGAGATGGGCAAAGTGCGCCACATTGTCCAATGGGTTGTTATTTACAACGTTGTAAATGGTGTAAAGGCCATAAAACAGCACCAGATATTTGGCTTTGACCGGCATAGGAGGAAACAACAAAAAGAGCTGGGTGTTTGGAAACAGCATAGCAAAAGCGATCAATACCCCAAACAGGGCACCGGAGGCACCTACCATCGGGACGTTGGCCTGAAGATCCCGGACTGCTGACAGGTTCTCTTTTGCTCTTTGGATATGAGCCGGATCTTCGGGATTGCGGCTATAGGAATCTACAAAGTCAAAAACGTTTGCTTTGAACAAATGTCTGTTTTGAATTACAAACTGATTGAACTGGTCCGGACTTGGTTCATCGTAAAATGCGCTGATTTGATTGTCCAATTTGTTCATCTGATAGGCTGTATAACCCGAATACAACAACCCTGAGCCTACACCGCAAACCATCCAAAGTGTCAGTATCTTTTTTGGACCGAGAAATTCCTCCAATAAAGGACCGAAGATGAACAACCCAAACATGTTGCTGAAAAGGTGCCATCCATCGGCATGCATAAACATGTATGTCAAAAATTGGGTAGGGATGAAGCGGTTGCTATTGACATAATACAGGGCAAGCATCCCCTTCAGTTGTGGCATCAAAAACGCAGTTACCACATACACGGCAACGGTAATGATCAGGATATTTTTTACTACAGGGGTAATATTTCTAAACATACACTATCTGGTAAAGAAGCCATGAATTTGTTGTAAATCAATTTTGACAAAAGTTTTGTTCCCCGAAAGCCCATAATTTGGATTTTGACAGGCAAATAGCTGACCAACGATAATTTCCATCTCGGACATATCCAGTTTGCTGCCCCGCTTGATGGCGGATCTCCGGGCAAGTGACCTCGCCAGATTTTCTCTTTTGTCCAATGAAAGCTCGGACTTGAAGTGTTTGAACTGCTCCAGCAATCCTTCGAAAAGGGCCTTTTCATTGTTGACCTGAATATCAGCAGGTACTCCCTGAATCAAAATCGTGTCTTTGCCGAATTCCACGATCACAAAACCAAGACTGTACAGTTCCTCTTTGATATCCATCACCAAAGCAAAGTCCGCCTGGCTCAATTGGATATGGGGGGGGAACAGACATTGCTGCGAAGCCCCGGCAGCATGTTGGAGCTGCTTGCGATACCTTTCGTATAAGATCCGCTCATGTGCCGACTGTTGGTCTATGATCAGCAAGCCGGTGGACATTTGAGCCACAATATAATTGTTTTCAACTTGAAATGTCGCTCCCGTGGCATTTCCCTCGGGAAAATGGAGGACATCTTCGTTGGCTTTGGAGGAGATGGTCAGGATTTCCTCTTCGCCCATATTCCTTATTTCCTTTCCTCTGGAAACCTCAATCGTATTTCCTCCGCCTTCAAATAGCTTTTCCCAACCTGAAACAGATTGCTTCTGATAGGCAGGACTTTGGAATGTTTTGTATTTATTCTCCATCCCTTGGTTGTCAGGTTGGAGGGTATTTTCGGTGTGGACAGCTTCTGTTTGTTCCCGGTTTGATTTCCAGTTTTCGGTAAAATTCACATCGAAGCTGAAGTCCAAAGCAGGCACCACATTGTGGGCGCCAAGAGATTGCTTGACTGCCGACCTTACCACCGCATAAACGGTCCTTTCATCGTCAAACTTTATCTCGGTTTTGGTAGGATGGACATTGATATCAATATGACTTGGATCAATCTCCAAAAACAGCACGTAAAACGGTTGCATGTCGCCGGACATCAATCCTTCATAGGCATTACTGACTGCGTGGTTGAGGTAGTTGTTTTTGATATACCTATTGTTGACAAAAAAATACTGCTCACCGCGGGTTTTTTTGGCAGATTCCGGTTTGCCGATATATCCACGGACATTCAGGTGCGGGGTTTCTTCCAGACAGGCCACCAACTGTCCCTGATAGGATTTTCCAAAAATCCCCAATATCCTATGGCTGAGTTTCCCCGGCAATAGTCTGAAAAGTTCAAGGTCGTTTTGGATGAAAGTAAATCCTATTTCAGGATAAGAGAGGGCAACTCTTTGGAACTCTTCCACCATATGGCGCATTTCCACAGGATTGGATTTCAGGAAATTCCTTCGGGCAGGAACATTGAAAAACAGGTTTTTGACGGATATTGAAGTTCCTTCGGGACAGGAAGCAGGTTCCTGCTTTTTTACCTCAGAACCTTCCATCACAATTATGGTCCCCAATTCAGCTCCGCTTTGACGGGTTTTCATCTCCACTTGGGCTACGGCGCCGATAGAGGCTAATGCTTCTCCGCGGAAACCGAATGTGCGGATCGAAAACAAATCTTCTGTATTTCTGATTTTGGAAGTCGCATGCCGCTCAAAACTCATTCTCGCATCCGTCATAGACATGCCTTTGCCGTTGTCAATGACCTGAATGAGGGTTTTTCCGGCGTCCTTGACGATAACCTGAATATGGCTTGCTTTGGCATCGACTGCATTTTCCAGCAATTCCTTTAGGGCAGATGCCGGACGCTGTACTACTTCGCCTGCTGCAATTTGATTGGCTATCGCATCAGGGAGTAAATGGATGATGTCACTCATTTTTTAAGTTTTCCCATTAACTTAAATAACAAAAATGTTATCAACAGTCCACCTGAAATATAAATAAGATAGTATATCGCTTGGGGACCATAGAATACGTAACCAAAAATCAAACCCATCAATACAAGGAATATCAATAACCGGAAAATACCTGTATTGGTAAGAGGAGATGTCATTTTACCTTTGATCTGACTCCCCTGTGAAAAAGCTCCCCTGATTGCAGATCCTCTGTAAGAATCATTTGCTTCGTCATATCCTTCCTCATAGGGAAGCTTCCCTTCAGCTTGCAATTCTTTTTTAATTCTAGCAGTCCTTTGTTCGATTTCCTCCTTAATGGGATCATAAAACCGAGGCTTGATTTCAAATCGGGCATGATTGGCGGTTTTGAACAGGGAAGGTAATTTCATAGTGCGGTTAAATTCAATTTGGTAATCATTCAATTATAAAACATCTGTCCCAATCATCACAAATTGATACTTTGGGCTTCTTTTTTTCGTATATGTTTGTACAAATTGATGTATATTCATACAAAGTTATTTTAAAATTCAAGCAATAAAAATTAAACAAGAGCATGCGTATAAAAGTTTGGGGTATCCTGTTGGGGTTGGTCGCGATATTTCAGTCAGACGTGTTGATGGGATGGGAAAAATCCAACCTTGATTCAAAATTGGATGGAAAGGATCCACTCAGTACCGAGAATTTCGGAAGGCAAATGGAGTGGGTGGACAGTGTTTTTGAGAATAATAGTTTTGAAGAGCGTTTGGGGCAGCTGTTTATGGTGGCCGCTTATTCCAATAAGGATGAAAAGCACGTCGAAGAAATTGCCAAACTGATTGCCGAGCAAAACATTGGTGGACTTATATTTTTTCAGGGTGGACCGGTCAGACAGGCCAATTTGACCAATTATTACCAATCTATTTCCAAAATGCCCCTTTTCATTGCCATGGATGCAGAATGGGGCGTCAATATGCGGCTGGATTCCGTCATTGGATTTCCCAAAGCCATGACCTTGGGCGCGCTTCCCGATGAGGATCTGATCTATGAAATGGGAAAAGAAATCGCGTTTCAGTTCAAATCTTTGGGGATGCACATCAATTTTGCCCCGGTAGTAGATGTCAATTCCAATCCTGAAAATCCGGTCATTGGATACAGGGCTTTTGGGGAAGAAAAACATTTGGTCACCAGAAAATCATTGGCCTACATGAAAGGTTTGCAGGATAATGGAGTCATGGCCAATGCCAAACATTTTCCGGGACATGGTGATACCGAGACAGATTCCCACTATACGCTGCCTGTTATCAAGCATTCCGAGACGAGGATCAAGGATATCGACCTTTATCCCTATCGGGAATTGATCGAAAATGACCTGATGAGTGTCATGGTCGCCCACCTGCATGTACCGAGCATGGACAGCGAAACCAACAAAGCCACCACCCTTTCGAAATATGTCGTTACTGATTTGTTGAAAAAGCAGATGAATTTCAATGGCTTGGTTTTTACTGACGCTTTGAATATGAGGGGAGTTTCCAAATATTTGAAACCGGGTGAAATAGATTTACATGCCTTGCTTGCCGGGAATGATGTTTTACTTTACTCCCAGGATGTCCCAAAAGCCAAAGCACTTATCCTGCAAGCCATCGATGAAGGTAAGATCAGCCAAGAGGAAGTGGATGAAAAAATCAGACGAATCCTCAAAGCTAAATTTTGGGCAGGATTGGACCAAAACCGCCCCATAGATACCTATAAACTTGCGGAAAAAATCAATAGACCCGAGGCAGCTATATTGGTAGAAAAACTTTACGAAAGATCCATTACGGTTACTTCCAACAAAGACAACCTGCTGCCGCTTCGCCATTTGGACATGCAAAATTTTGCTTCCCTCACCATTGGTGGCAACGGAACCGAGTTTCAGAAGAAATTAGATAAATATGCAAGGTTTGACCATTTCCGCATCGAAAATGGGGCCGTCGAAGATAGCCTGAATGGTCTTGCAGAGAAGCTTCAGCCTTACCAGACCATCATAGTCGGATTGACTGGAATCACCAATACTCCAAAAAGAAATTTTGGACTCAGCCAAACAGATTTTGACTTTATTCAAAAGTTGGAACAAGAAAAAAACTTGATTTTGGTAGTTTTTGGTAGCGCCTACTCGGTAAAGACGCTTCCTGAAATGTCACATAACATTGTGGCTTTTGAAAATAATTTAATCACCCAAAGGCTTGTACCTGAAATCATATTTGGTGCAAGGGATGCACATGGTCTTTTGCCTGTTTCAGCAAATCCTTATTTGAGGATGGGAACTGGAGGATATTTGGAAGGTTTGGGAAGACTTTCCTACAGTATTCCTGAGAATCAAGGTCTCGACAGCAGGAGATTGGCCAGGATTGACACGATCATGGCCAACAGTATTGCAAAGCAGGCAATACCAGGTGGCGTGGTTTTGGTCGCAAAAAACGGGCAGGTGGTATTTGAAAAATCCTACGGCTATTATGATTATAAAAAAACCAGGCCTGTCAATACTGAGACCGTATATGACCTTGCCTCCATTACCAAAATTTTGGCGACGACACAGGCAGTGATGTTCCTCGAAAGCAGGGGTTTGATCGACATGGATAAGCCTATAGGGAGATATATCCCTGAGTTGAGGAATACCAATAAAGAGCACCTGATTTTGAAAGACATTCTCGCCCATGAGGCCGGCCTGGTGGCATTTATACCTCATTATACCAAAACAGTGGAAGGAGGACAGTGGAAACCGGAATATTACCGCGCTGCGGCCGAACAGGGGTATACACTTCCGGTATCCAATGAGATGTTTGCGATGAATTCTCTCCGTGACAGTATATGGACATGGACTGTAAAATCTGAACTTAGAAAACCTGAATCCAATAAAAAGAAATACAGTTATGTATACTCTGACCTTACCATGTACCTGATGCAGGCCTTGGTGGAGGAATTGACCAACCAGCCTTTAGATGAGTTTTTGGAGCAAAATCTCTATAACCCCTTGGGGCTTTATTCGATGACATTCAATCCGGTCAATAAATACCCGATTGATTTTGTCGCACCGACCGAAGAGGATGTGGCATTCAGAAAGCGGCAGATTCAAGGGTATGTGCACGATCCTGGTGCGGCCATGTATGGTGGTGTGGCAGGACATGCAGGCCTTTTTGGCAAAGCCAATGACTTGGCTGTCCTGATGCAGATGATGCTGAATGGGGGTAAATATGCGGACGTGGAATTTATTGACAAAGAGACGGTCATGGAATTTACCGATAGACAATCCACACAAAGCAGGCGCGGTTGGGGATGGGATAAGCCCGAACCCGAGAAAGGAAAAGGAGGCAGCGCGGGGAATATGGCTCCAAAGAGTACTTTTGGGCACACCGGATTCACAGGTACCTGTGTATGGGCCGATCCTGAAAATGATCTGATTTATGTTTTTCTCTCCAACAGGGTCCATCCATATGCAGAAAACAACCTGCTGCTCAAAGACGGCGTAAGACAAGAAATCCATGATGTCATTTACCAAGCCATGACAGTCAAAACCAAATCAGATAATTTGGTGATGGTAAAGGAATAGGAGATAGAAAATTTCTTATAATTCCATGGAAGTTATGAAATATGAAGTTTCCTTTTTCTGAATTGAACTGAAGATTATCTGTATCAAAATATACTTCTGTAGTGCTGCCACCTACATTTCCATAAAAATATTAAATCCAAAGAATTGAACATTTTTATATAAAAAGCGTGTTTAATTTTTTGTTATAAACATTCATCTCAGCCAACATGAAAATTGGAATCGTTTGTTATCCTACTTTTGGAGGTAGTGGAGTGGTAGCCACGGAGTTAGGAAAAGCCCTAGCCAAGGAAGGTCACCAAATCCACTTCATCACATACCGACAGCCTACGAGGCTCGATTTTTTTAATCAGAATCTCTTCTATCATGAAGTGGATATCAAAAGCTATCCTTTATTCGAGCATGCACCGTATGAACTTGCCCTTGCGAGTAAGATGGTGAATGTGGTGAGTTTTGAAAAGCTTGACCTTCTCCATGTCCATTATGCGATTCCGCACGCATCGGCGGCTTACATGGCAAAACAGATACTCAAAGAACAGGGCATTTACATTCCCGTGGTCACCACCCTTCATGGAACTGACATCACTTTGGTAGGTAAAGATCCAAGCTACGAGCCGGTGGTCACCTTCAGTATCAACCAGTCTGATGCAGTTACGGCAGTTTCAGAAGATTTGAGAAAAGCCACCTATGAGCATTTTGCCATAAATAAAAATATTGTGGTTATCCCCAATTTCATCGACCTGGAGCGCTTCAAAAGACAGAAAAAAGAGCATTTTAAACTGGCAATTTGTCCAAATGGAGAGAAACTTCTGGTGCACACCTCCAACTTCAGGAAAGTCAAAAGGGTAGAGGATGTGATCCATGTCTTCTATGAATTGAGAAAAAAAATTCCGGCAAAACTATTGTTGGTAGGAGATGGGCCTGAAAGAGATAAGATGGAAAGACTCTGCAGAGAATTGGGAACCTGTGATGACATCAGATTCCTCGGAAAAATGGAGGCTGTGGAGGAAGTACTTTCTGTAGCAGATCTTTTTGTCATGCCTTCTGAAAAGGAAAGTTTTGGATTGGCGGCTTTGGAGGCGATGGCATGTGAAGTCCCGGTTCTAAGTTCTGATGCAGGGGGTATTCCTGAATTGAACATCGACGGAGTCACCGGATTTACCTGTAAAATCGGAGATGTAAAAACCATGACTGAAAAAGCCCTTGAAATCCTTGACGATAAAAATCTCCCGGGATTCAAAGAACGGGCACTTGCCCGGGCCAAAGAATTTGACGTAACCAAAATATTACCACTTTATGAGCAGGTATATGTTCAGACTTTGGAGGAAACAAAATCATTGAGCTTAAAATATGATTTAAATCATTAGGGAATTTTTATTGCTGAAATCAATAAATTTGTGTTTTAAATGTAAATTTGTGAATCAAAACAGATGATATGTATAACTATTTACCTTTTTTATTAGTTTTATTTGTATTATTCGGAATCTCAAAAAAGTAAACTATGCCAACTAGTACGAGTACATTGAAAAAAATCGGACGGTTGGACAGGCCTGATAATTCGGGGTCTGCCCATATGTTTGAAAATCCGCTTCTGGAAAAATTATCAAGAACCCATATCCTGGTTCCCATCACCCTGTTCTTTTTGGTTTCGTCGGTCTGTCTTTATTATGCGGTAACCACGACCAATATCAATCTTTGGAGTGGGACTTTGGTACTGCTATTGGGGATTTTCGCTTTTACATTTGTGGAATATATGATGCACAAGCATTTTTTCCATATGGAGCCCGATACGCCTATCAAAGATAAACTTCAGTACAGTGTGCATGGCGTTCACCATGACTATCCCAAAGACAAGGACAGACTCGCTATGCCTCCATTTGTGAGCGCTGCGTACGTCTTAATTTTCTATGCTGTTTTCAATTTGATCATGGGTGATTTTACCCTTTATTTCTTGCCCGGGTTTTTATTTGGCTATTCTGCTTACTTGGGAGTGCATTATGTTGTGCATGCTTTCCAGCCACCAAAGAATTTTCTAAAAGTTCTTTGGGTAAACCACGCCGTCCACCATTACAAAGATCCCGATGTGGCTTTCGGAGTAAGTTCACCGCTTTGGGATTATATCCTAGGGACAATGCCTAAAAAAGAAAAATAAAATGACATCCCTCTTTCATTAATTCCGAAAGGGGGATTTTTATTTGGCTTTGTTTTTCCTGGAATATCGGTTCAGAAACTCTTTTTTAAATTCACGGTAGGACAAAGAATCCTTTATGCTTAGAAAAAAATCCTTTGGCAGTTCCAACTTGCTGTACCGGATAGATTCAAGGCTGTCAGTAAGCGTGAAAGTATCATTAAGCTCTTCTGATACCTGCCATATTCTTTCCATTCCGGCATCGTTGCTCACTACGAGTAAGTTTCCGTCTATCGCATAATCATATCCGATCGGTCCTATTTGGTGGTGGTGGAGTACGATCAAGGTGTCGTTGACATAGAGTTCGTAATAGGTCGAATCCTCCTCAAAGCCATACCAGTTTCCGAGCATGGGGTTCTTGGTTTGGGTGAAGTTGCAGGAAGAAATCAGGAAGAAAGAAACGGTACCAAACACCCAACAGGTGGGCATTAACCTCAAAGCATTAAAAAGAAGCTTCAACCTGAATATCATTTTGGATTACCTTTATCTTTGTCTGCCACTCAAATTACCAAATATTTGAAAATTTTCCACTGTTTTTTATGACTTCAGTAACTATCATCGGTTTGGGCTGGTTGGGAGAGCCCTTGGCATTATACCTTTTGGAGAAAGGATATCATGTCAAAGGAAGCACGACAACACCTGAGAAATTATCCTTACTGCAATCCAAAGGAATTGAAACAGCTTTGTTAAAATTCAATCCCCACCCTGAGGGATCAGGATTCATATCACTTTTTGAGACAGATGTTCTTTTTATCAATATTCCTCCTAGGTCAAAGTCCGTACCTGAAGGGTTCTATGTTGAGCAGGTCAAGTTTGTCAGGGAATTGGCAATACAGTCCAAATTAAAAAAAATCATTTTCGTCAGCTCTACTTCAGTGTATCCGGATTGGAATCAAAAAGTGGATGAATCATTCCGTCTGACGATGGAGAATACAGGAAGTCCGGGTATTTTGAGGGCCGAACGAATTCTCCAATCCGAAAAAAGCTATGACCTGACTATCATCAGGTTTGGCGGATTGTTGGGAGTGGACAGGATTCCGGGCAGGTATTTTTCAGGAAAGGCAAACGTGACAGGAGACAGCCCTGTCAATTATATCCATCAGGTAGATGCGGTCAGGCTGTCTTCTTGGATTATTGAAAAAAACCTTTGGAATGAAACTTTCAATGGTGTGGCACCTGTGCATCCCTTGAGAAGGGATGTTTATGAAAAGAATGCAGTAGAATTGGGTTTTTCACCGCCTGTAAGCTACGCGAAAGAAGGAGAGTCAATGTGGAAAGAAATCTATTCGGACAAAATCCTCGCAACCGGTTTTCAGTTTCAGATTCCAGATCCGTTGGATTTTTGGTATCGGCCATAAAAAAAGGTATCAATCGATCCCTTCCAATTCACTCAGTTCAAGCCACCTCATCTCGAGATCTTCTAAGTCTTTTTCGATTTTTTGGATTTGTTTTGCCCAATCGACCATCAGCTGATGGTCTTCTGAACCGGTATTGATTTTGGAAACCAAGCCATCTTTCTCTTTGGTGAGGGATTGGATTTTGGCATTGATTTCTTCGTATTCCTTTTTCTCCTTGAAGCTTGCTTTGGGTTTGCCCGGATCGGAGTTGGTCTTTTCAGCTTTTGGAACTGAAATTGTTTTCTCTTCCTTTTTGGTAGATTTCTCCTCTTTTTCCCACTCTCTGAATTCAGAATAGTTGCCCGGGAAGTCTTTGATGATTCCTTCACCTTCGAAAACAAACAAGTGCTCCACCAGCCTGTCCATAAAATACCTGTCGTGGGATACGATGATCAGACAGCCAGGAAAATTATCCAAAAATTCTTCCAAAGTATTCAGGGTGACAATGTCCAGGTCATTGGTCGGTTCATCGAGAATCAGGAAGTTGGGACTTTTGATCAATATCATCAACAGTTGCAGTCTCCTTCGCTCCCCACCGCTCAACTTGGCGATAGGCGTATGCTGTTGTTTTGGAGGGAAACCGAATTTGGTCAAAAACTGCGAAACAGAAATCGTTGCTCCACCGGCTACAGTCACTACTTCTGCGACTTCTTTCACGATATCCAATAATCTCTTCTCTTCGTCAAAACTGTCTTCCTCCTGCCTGTAATAACCGATGGCTGTAGTCTGACCGATGCTGATTTTCCCATTGTCGGGGGCCATAGCACCGGTGATCATATTCAAAAATGTAGTCTTTCCCGCGCCGTTTGGTCCGACGATACCGATTTTATCGCCTTTTTTGAAAGTATAGCTGAAGTCTTGCAGGATTTTTTTGTCTTCAAAAGATTTGTTCAGCTTTTCTATTTCGATGATTTTGTTGCCTAGTCTCTGTGAGGTGACTTTGAGTTCGATCTCGCGTTCCTCTTTTTTCATAAAAGCCTTCTCCTTTGTTTCCTCAAAGGCATCCACCCTGTATTTGGCTTTGGTACTTCGGGCCTTAGGCTGTCTTCTGATCCAATCCAGTTCTTTCTTGTAAAGACTCTTTGCCTTCTCCTGTTCGGTGGCTTCTATCTCTCTTCTCTCTTCTTTCTTTTCGAGAAAATAACCATAATTCCCCATGTACCTGTGGATGCTGCCATTGTCAAGTTCAAGGATCTGATTGGTAACTTTTTCGAGAAAATACCTGTCGTGCGTCACCATAAACAGCGCAAGGTTGGCTTTGGAAAGGTAGTCTTCCAGCCACTCAATCGTCTCCAAATCAAGGTGGTTGGTGGGTTCATCCAGCAGTAAGAGGTCCGGTTTTTCCAAAATAGCTTTTGCCAAGGCAACACGCTTCCGCTGACCTCCACTCAGGTTGCTGACCGCCATTTCTGTGTCGTGGAGACCAAGTTTGCCAAGGACTTCATTGATTTGGTATTCAAAATCCCAAGCCTGAAGGGTATCCATTTTTTCAAAAATCTTCTGCATTTCATCGCCGTTGTCTTTGCCGTGCTCGGCGTCCAACATGGCTTTGTGGTAATGCTCAATCACCTGGAGTGTTTCGTTTGTGCTTCCATCAAAAATGGTTTGAAAGACACTCAGATTTCCCGAAAAGACAGGATTCTGATGCACATAGGCCACTTTGACTTGTTGGTTGATGGCTACATTGCCGGTGTCGGCAACTTCCTGACCCATAATGATTTTCATCAAAGTGGACTTTCCTGCCCCGTTGATGCCGACTAGGGCGATCTTTTGGCCTTGGTCAATGCCGAAGGAAATGTTCTGAAAAAGTTTGCGCTCGCCAAATGACTTGCTAAGATTTTCTACTGATAGGTAATTCATGCCGCAAAGATAGGAGGAAAAGGTTTTTAAAGTAGGTAGGTTAAAAAGATTTAAGGATGTTAAGATTTGAAGATAGAAAAATTGAAAAATTCCAAAATTTTCAGGAAGGTCGTTAGGAATAAACTTAGATTACTGAATCTTGGCTGAATTTACATTCCATAGGATCAGAATTTCCCCCCATTTACCTCTTACCGTTTTCTTCCCAATTCCTACCTTCCAACCTCTTTCCTCTCACCTCTTCCTTCAACCTTCCAATCTCTCACTTTCGTCCCTCTTCCTTCATCCTTACTTTTTCCCCACAATATCCTTCACGATATGCTCGGCATGGACGATGGAGTTTTCGATAAAAAATTCTCTTGTATTGAGTCCTCCGCAAACCACACCTGCAAGGTAAACCCCATGTACATTTGATTCCTGATTGGTTTGGTCGTAGCAGGGTTGACGCTTTTCATCCAAGCTGAGCTCCACGCCCAATTGGTCCAACAAAGCGAAATTTGGCCTGTAGCCAGTCATCGCCAAGACAAAGTCGTTTTCTACAATTACTTCCCCATCAGGGGTGTTGAGCACTACGTCCCTCTCCCGGATTTCTTTGACTGTCGAGTGGGTAAAAGCCTTGATCGAACCTTCTTTGATGCGGTTTTCGATATCCGGCTTGACCCAATATTTTACATTGGAATCTATGCCTTCGTCCTTCAGTACCATAGTGACCTCAGCGCCTTTTCTCCATGTTTCGAGGGCGACATCTACGGCAGAATTTGCTCCGCCGACTACGACAATTTTCTGGCCGATATATGGCCAAGGTTCTTTGTAATAGTGCGTCACTTTTGGCAGGTCTTCACCCGGTACTTTCATCAGGTTTGGGAGGTCATAAAAACCCGTAGACAAGATGATGTTTTTGGTATGGTACTTTATCTTGGAGGTAGTGATTTCAAAAACACCCTCTGCTTTGGATACGGTTTTGACTTCCTCGTACAGGTTGATTTTCAGTTTCCAGGTTTTGGCTACCCTGCGGTAATACTCCAACGCTTCTGTCCTTGTAGGTTTGTGCGCGATGGACATAAAAGGAATACCGCCCATTTCAAGTTTTTCGGAAGTCGAAAAAAATGTCATGTTGAGCGGGTAGTTGAAGAGGGAGTTGGTCAAAACCCCTTTTTCGACGATGATATAGTTGAGACCGGCTTTTTCACATTCTATCCCACAGGCCAATCCTATCGGCCCGCCACCGACAATAAACACATCCAATATTTCCATCACTAAGAGAGTTAATTAATCCGATAATGGGGCTTTTAATCCCGCAAGTCGGATGATTGTAAAATACAAAATTTTGGGGGATACCCACCCAATTGAAAAACGAACTTATCCTATTTTCTGTTTGGCTGATTCTGCCATCTGAAACTGAACTCGGGTTTCTTCGCTGCGGTTTTCTGCCTGAAAATAACGGACTTCCTTCATTTCTACTTCGCCGGAATGCTTCCAAAGCAAGACCGTGGTATTGATCGTCCCGTAGTAATTGCCCACGTTGATAAATTGCGAAGAAAGCAAGCGCTCCTGCTCCAAAGTCGCACCTGTGGCAGGCAAAAACCTGTCCGGTTCTATTTCCCTTGACAGCAAAACATCCCTCAGACCATCCAAGTCTATTTCATTGTGGTTAATTTTGGCGTGCAATTTTTCTTTGGCTTTCACGAGTTTTGCCCAAGGTGTTTCCAAAAGTGCATTGCTCAGGCCATAAAGACCATATTCCAGCTTATAGATCCCTTCTTTTTTATTGGACAGATAAAACAAATCATCTCCTTCTCCGACCAAAAGGTTGAAACCTTCATATTGGGCTTTTTCCTTTTCTATTTCAAGCAGGTATTCCAAAGGACTTGAATTTCCTTCCAAAAAGTTCTTTACCAGATCACCCCGGGATTTGGCGTTTTGTTTGACATTTTTGAGATCACGATAATTGGTCAAAGTAGCAAAACGGCCGTTTGGATGTAATCCCAACCATGTCCCGCCGGCTTTGAGGTCTTTGCCGGCGTAGAATCCCTGCTCCCAAAGATGGATAGAGGCTGTCGGCCGCTCAAAAAACTCATCCCTGTTGGCTACCAGGATAAATTTATATTCGGGGTGGTTGTTCCAGTTGAAAGCTAATAAACACATGCGCGCAAAGTAATAAAAAGGCCGAAATATATCGGCCTTTTTTGGAATTAAACAAGCTCCTGTTCCTGATAAGAAGGATAATCTGTATACCCTTTTTCTCCCGGAGTATAGAAAGTGGCAGTGTCATATTCAGCCAAAGGGTCATGATTTTCGAACCTTTCCACCAGATCGGGATTTGAAATAAATGGCTTGCCAAAAGCTACTGCATCCGCAAAGCCATCCTTTATCACCTGATTGCCTTTTTCTTGGTCAAAAGCAGAATTGATAATGATCGTTCCTTTGTAGATCGGTCTGTATCGTTTTGCAATTTCTTTTTCGGCAAAAGGAATCTTTGAGACATCCGTAAATGGCTCTGATAAATGCAGGTAAGCCAAATCGTACTGATTGAGTTTGTTGATGATGTAATCAAAAGTAGGAATTGTCTCCTCATCCATCGTCATTCCAAAAACGCCATTCAGGGAAGGATTCAACCTGAGTCCGATTCTGTTTTCAGGCATCACTTCTTTGATCGCATCGATCACTTCAAAAAGGATTCTTGCTTTGTTTTCGATGGTCCCACCGTATTGGTCGGTTCTCACATTGGAAGTACCATTGAAGAATTGGTGAAAAAGATAGCCGTTAGAAGAGTGGATTTCGACTCCATCAAAACCAGCTTCCATGGCATTTTTTGCAGCATTTTTGAAATCAAGAACGGTTTGCTTGATTTCTTCCAAAGTCATTTCTTTAGGAGTGACAGTTTCTTTGAATCCTTCGAATGTGTAAGATTTTTCATGGGGATTGAGTGCTGAAGCCGAAAGTGGAAGTTTGCCGTGATGAAAATCAGGATGTGACATCCTTCCTACATGCCACAATTGGATAAAAATTACTCCACCATTTTCGTGGACAGCAGCCGTGGTTTTTTTCCATCCTTCCACTTGTTCTTGTGAATAAATCCCCGGGGTATTGATATAACCGACTGCGATTTTGGATACCTGCGAACCTTCAGTAATCAATAATCCTGCGGAGGCTCTTTGTGAATAGTATGTGGCCTGAAGTTCTGTTGGGATATTTCCCGGGTTGTCAGCCCTGCTTCTGGTCATCGGCGCCATGACGATCCTGTTTTTCAACTCCAGATCCCCCAATTGTAATTTTTCTAAAAGTGGTTGTGTACTCATCGTGTTTTAATTTTGTTGGTTTAATTCAGTGTATATACAACTAACCGTATTCAGGGATGGTTCAGCCATTCAGGGAATATAAAATAGAACAGCCTTCAGTCAGTCTGAGGATGTGTTTGGAAAGAAAATTCGATTGGATGCAAAACCGGAACTTGATTTTTAACATCCTTTAAGACTGATCTACGGAAAAAATCGTATAAAATATTTGCATTACGATTCTCTTCGTATAACTTTGTACGAAAGCAATCGTATTAACTGTTATGCAAGCAAAACCAACTGAATCCGAACTTGAAATTTTGTCCCTGCTCTGGCCCATGGAGCAGGCGACCGTGAGGGAAATCCACGAGAAACTGGCCGAAACCAAGGACACCGGCTACACCACTACCCTCAAGACCATGCAGATCATGCATGCCAAAGGACTCCTCCGCAGGGATGAGCAGAACCGTACCCACATTTACTTTCCGGCGGTAGACGAGACCGTCACCCAAAAAAACCTGGTGACCAATTTTATGGCCACAGCATTTGGCGGCTCTGCCAAGAACCTGGTGATGCAGGCTCTCGGACAGGGCAATCCCTCCAAGGAGGAATTAGATGAAATCCGCGCATTTTTGGACCAATTGGAAAATGAACAATAATGGAAACTTTATCCACTTTTATCGCTGAACCCTATTTGCTCGCACTCGGTTGGATGATCGTCCATGCCCTGTGGCAGATCGCCGGTGTGGGTCTGATGCTTTGGTTGACCCTTCAGATTTTTGGCAAAAAGTCCGCAGCTTTCAAATACAGGCTGAGTATTTCAGCACTTGTGTTGATTACAGTGTTGGCTTTGGGAACGTTTATTTTTGCTATTCCTGAGTCCGGCACGATTCCATCTCATGCATTTGCAAATCCTGAAGATGCAGCTCAATGGCAACAGGCCAACTCCAACCACTTGATAGAAGCACCTTCAGATTGGATGATTGTTTCCAAAAGGATAGAAAATTGGATCCCGACTTTGGTTCAGGTTTGGTTTTTGGGAGCCATGCTGTTTTTGGTAAGGTTGGCGACCTCACTTGCCGACATCCGCAACCTCCGGCAAAAGCAACATGACCCAGTAGCATCTGTTTGGCAGCAGGTATTGGATAAGCAGCTCACATCGCTCCAAATGTCCAAACCTGTGCAGCTGCTGAAAAGCATTCACGTAGACGTCCCGATGACTTATGGAGTCTGGAAACCTGTCATCCTTATTCCTGCGGGCCTTTTCTTTCAGCTTTCCCCCTTGCAGCTCGAGGCGATCCTCGCGCACGAACTCGCCCATATCAAACGCCACGACTACTTGGTCAATTTGATACAATCTGTTTTGGAAGTAGTTTTCTTTTTCCATCCCATATTCTGGTGGATCAATAAAACAGCCAAAGAACAGCGTGAAAATGCCTGCGATGACCTGGCGATCAGTATGGGGATTTCTCCAAAAGACCTGGCATTTGGCCTCGCCAATGTGCTGGACCATGCCAAAAACCCGACACCGGATATCGCAATGGCTGCCGCCAAACCCAACAACCCCACCCTAGACCGCATCAAAAGAATTATGGGAGTCAAAACTTCCTCTACACAACCAACTACTATAACCAGCATGACCATGATGATCACACTATTGCTTGGCGCCACCTTGATGGTCGGTGCAAGCGACAAGCCGTCCAAGGAGTCCTTCGAAGACCTGATGGCTACCGAATTGAATACTTCTACGATCGAAGGAAATTGGTCGGGACCTTTTCTGTCCTACAGCCAGGATACTGTTCCCACAAAAGCCCCTAATTTCATAAAGAAAGAAGATTGGGAAAAACTGACCCCGGAACAAAAGGAAAAATTTGAAAAAGAGATGGAGACTATCTTCAAAAATCCACCTCCGGTTTTTGATGCCTTTCCAATGCCGCCAATGGCTTTTGAGGGAATGGCCGATATGCCTGTGATGGATTTTGTAATGGCTCCCTTGCCTCCAATGACTTTTGACATGTCCACCATGCCACAGCTTGCCATCAGTCCGGTACCGCCGATGAATTTTGGACCTGCACCGTTCATGGCATTTCCTGATAGCATGCAGTTCATGGCCTTTCCGGTGGATGTATATTTTCAGGGGGATTCTGCCCGAGGCTTCCAATATCAATACAGATATGATTTTGATACTACCAAAATGTCAAAGGCAGAAATCGAAAAGAAGAAAGCCGAAATGAACGCCAAATGGGCAGAAGCAGATAAAAAAAGGGCCGAAGCTATGGAAAAATGGCAGGAAAAGGTAGAAGCTTGGCAAAAGGAATTTGAACCAAAAGCTGAGGAATTTGAAAAAATGATGGCGGAATGGGAGAAAGCCAACAAGCCCATGATGGAGGAATTTGAGCGGAAAATGGAGGCTTGGCAAAAAGCCAACGAACCAAAGATGGCCGAATACCAAAAGAAGATAGTGGAATGGGAGAAAGCCAATCAGCCGATAATGGAGGAATTTGAGCGAAAAATGGAAGAATGGGAAAAAGCCTATCAACCCAAAATGGAGGAATTCGAAAGAAAAATGGAAGAATGGCAAAAGGCCAATCAGCCCAAAATGGAGGAGTTTCAGCGAAAGATGGAAATCTGGCAAAAAGAACAGCAGGAGCAAATACAGAAACTTCAAAAAGCCATTCAGGAATCAACAAAAAAAGGGGACAATTAGTCCCCTTTTTTTTGTCAAACCATTCGCTTTTAACCCATATTCCGTTTTCCAAATAACCATTTTCTGTTGTTGTTTTTTTATGTTCGCTCTCCCACTTTAAATCATTTATTACTTTCCAACCACTTTGTTCTTCTTGTGTCCGGAATAGGTTTTATTTCAAATTCTTCAAATAGAGCAGTGAAGCCATTTCCATCAGGTGATGCTGCCGTCATACCAACCATTACAGGTTTGTTTTCCGGAAAATATGCTAATCGCATCATGGTATAAGTAATATCATCATAAGAGTAGAAAATTTCCACTGAGTCCAATTTTCTGATTGCTTTCAGCCATAGCGACTTGGGGTTTGTGGAAATCTCAATAACACTCCAATCGCTTTTATCATGAGTTACTACAGCACTGATAAGGAGTTTTTCATTTACGAACTCAATCCCGGTTTTTATCCAATTTTTTTCATCAATTCGGATCATTAGGCCCATTTGGTCATATCGGCTTTTGTAATCGCCGGTTATTTTCACCTTCACTTCAAATTCCCCACCTAAAGTTTCGTAGTAAAATGGTCCGTCATCAACGATGAATCCGTAATGGGTAATCCTCCAAAAGTCAGTTTTTGGGGTTACAAACAGAGAGAGCCTATTTTCTTCAAAGCTCCAGATTTTGGGCTGGTTAAACCACTGCATAATTCTAGAATTTTTAGCCATTAAGAGTCTTATTAGATTACCACCAAACAGTTTTGCAGATTTTGGAAGGCGAAGCGGGACAGGTTGTGGGCTTAAAGCTCACGGCCGTTTACGCGATTAGTGGCAACATGATTTATTTTTGAGTAGCTGACAATCAAGTTATTTCATTCGACCGCTTTTCACCTTTTTCATAAATCACATTTGAACGTCCAACAATTAATGAATCCAATTTTCCAATGTTGTTCACGTCTCTATCACTATAGGTAAACCTATTTAAAACATACCTCATGGTGTTGAGTCTGGCTCGTTTTTTACAGTTTGATTTGATCACAATCCATGGAGCATCTGAAGTGTCTGAATAGAAAAACATTTTTTCTTTAGCATCAGTATAATCATCCCATTTGTTCAATGAAGCTTTATCAATTGGTGACAATTTCCATTGTTTCAGGGGATGATTTTCCCTGTCTTTAAATCTCCTCTTTTGTTCATCTCTACTCACAGAAAACCAAAATTTAAACAGATATATTCCACTCCGTATTAAGTTGCGTTCCAATTCCGGAACTTCACGCATAAACTCCAGATATTCTTCATCATTACAAAATCCCATTACTTTTTCTACCCCTGCTCTGTTGTACCAAGAGCGGTCGAATAATACAATTTCTCCTTTAGAAGGAAAATGTTTGATATATCTCTGAAAATACCATTGCCCTTTTTCCTCGTCCGTTGGTTTCTCTAAAGCCACAACTCTTGCACCCCTAGGATTAAGATGTTCCATCAGGCGCTTTATTGTTCCTCCCTTTCCGGCAGCATCCCTTCCTTCAAATAAAATCACAACTCTGGAACCGGTTTCTTTGACCCATGATTGAAGTTTTAATAATTCTACCTGCAGTTTATACTTTTGCTTTTCGTAGTTTTTTCTGGACATCAGATATTCATAGGGATATCCGCCTTGATGCCAAAGTTTTGACAAAACCTCATCAGGATGTTTCTGAACCTGATTATTTTCCAATTCGTCTCTTAGTAGTCTTAAGACCTCTTTTTTATCTTCCTCAGAGAATTTTTCCAGATAGTCTTTTAAAGACCTTTTCTTATTGTTAGACTTCCCGAAAATATCTTCAATAGCAGCCACTTCCTTTTCAAGCTTGGCTTGATGTACTACTTCAATCGTGTTGTCTTGAATCTGTTTAGGGGTTTTCCCTTTGATAACGTCTCCGGTTGAAACTTTTTTTGGCTTTGCTAAAGTGGACTTGGTTTTTGGAGGACGGGTCTCTTTTATGGCTACTTTCTTTTCCATTTCTTCTTAAAATTTTATTTCATTGATCCTTAATAAATTTTCAAAATATACAACCCGTCCCAATTAATAAAAATGATATTAGTCATCTTTAACAGGGTATCGCGCAAGGAGAATAAGGATTTTGCCGGTTTATATTTTTTTGTAAAGTTTGTCTAAAGCTGATTGCCACCAACGCTCGGGAAACGTCATGCCGGAGCTAAAATCTCATTCAGAAGATGAGTATGTGATAGTATAAGACTTTACTGCTTAATAGAAGCTGGTTTGTGTGTGCCTTGAATGGTGGATATAGGGTAAAAAGATGAACGTTCCAACGGGTGAAATGCGATAAATAAAAAGGAAAAAATGTATTTCAATTTCAAGTGATTCAACACAATCCAGACCACTGCTATCACGCTGTCATGCCTGAGAAAAAAAAGATAAGAATCGATGCTTTTCTACTACCTCAAAGCGCAACCTACAATCCTGCGAACCGCTCCTGAAGTTTCGGGAAGATCTTTATGCACTCAACGCCAAAGGGGATATCGGCATTGGTGTGAGACTTGTGCGCCATGGCGTAGGCGCACTCACCCAAGAGCGGGATTGGCTGTGGGCTTATAGCTCACGGCCGTCTACTCGATTGTTTGAAGTGGCTTTTCCAATTCTTCAATTTTTGTCGTCACTTACCGATGAAGCGTGGAGATGGGCGATTTTCCAAATACCCTTTTCCTTGACCATTACTAAAGTCCGCCTTGAAAGTGATTTTAATCCGTCCCCGAGATGAAATGAAACAATTGCAGTCTTACCATAGAGTTGGATATTAATGTCCTTCGGATTTATTTGTAATTTCCTGGTGTTTGTCGGATCTGTAAATTCAGGAAAAATTGTCAACCAGGCTGATTCAATTTCTTGTCTTCCTCTTACTCTTTTTGCTTGATTCCAATATGGATAAAAAATAGTCGCCTCATCTGAGAATGATTCGCGAAAAGTAGTCCACTGAAAATTATTAAATGCTGACACAAAATTGGTTGCAGATTTCATCACGGCTATGGAATCTCTGCTCTGCGCCTGTAAAGAAAAAGTTAGCAAGCAAAGGATTGCTAACAGAAGTAAATTTTTAGAGCTCATAATTTTAAAACTTAAATTTCTTGCCATCAGACACGGCATTTTGCATGTATGATCAGTGGTGGATTAAAAAGCATTTAGCTTTAACATACAGCACATCCCCCAAATTTTAATACACGCTGATAGGTAGCGTTTTTAATTCATCTTTTATTTTGTCGTATAGTTCGTTTTCCCAATCTATTTCTTCAATTATTGGATAGCTTGAATTTATCCTAAAATCCCTCGGGCTAATTATTACTTTCACATTATTATTAATAGCTTTTTGTGTTAATAAAAACACTTCTTCAATTGCTTCGTCACCTATCGGAATACAGCCAATTGTTGCTGCCTTTCCGTGTATAAAAATATCTCCGCCCAAATCGGACATATTTGTCAATTCAGTTTTTGATTTATCAAATTCATTTGGATAACTGACTTTTATTGACAAATAAAAGGAACTGTTGGGGTTTAAATATTCAACTTTGTAAACGCCCTCAGGTATTTGTTTATCTCCTTCTTTCAATTTAGGCCCTAGTTTACCGCTATATGCTGTAAACGGATATTCCTTGATCATTTTGATTCCGTTGTAGTCTTTCGCGTAAACTTGAAGAATCTGCTCCTCTTTAAAAGCAGCAAGAATTATTTCTTTCGGATATTCCATTTTATATCCTGCCAAGTTCAAATTATTTTCAAGTCTACTCCATACATTTTTGTGGATTTGTTCAATTCTTGATTCAGTAGTTTCTTTTCCCTTCATCTTATTAAAAATAGGTTTATAAATTGACCTTCCATAGGTTAGAAAGACAATTACTATTACTAAAATTCCGAATATTAAAATCAGTTTTTTCGTCATTGTTTTTTAAAAATTTATTTAACGGTTTCGGGATTGGCGAAGATGGCAGGATTCACCATAAATGTTAAAGTGGAAAATTTTTGGTAATGACAAAATTATCTACCAAACACGATACCCGCCTTCTGCAAATCTGCTGTGTGTGCCTTGAATAGTGAATATAGACTAAAAAGATAAACGTTCCAACGGGTGAAATGCGATAAATAAAAAGGAAAAAATGTATTTCAATTTCAAGTGATTCAACACAATTCTAACGGTCTACGGCTTGGCGATGTGGCGGATTTTTAGCACTGAAGTTCATTAAAGTTCCAAATGTTTTTTGTACCACAAATGTTCATTAGGATTCCTTCAGCCGCCATATTGCCAAACCGATGTTAGCGGCAGTTCTTTTCTATTTTAGTAGGTCGTCCCAATCTGAAATTATTGTTTTTGCAAATGCTTCTTCGCCTACGTTTGGTTGGTCAACTGAAGAAATCGTGTCTGCCGAAATAATATCATCTCCAAACTTTAGGTTCGTTAATTTTTCAATCTCTTTTATTGAAACTCGCCATTCGTTTACATTAATATTATTTGCAGGCTTTGGTTTCCCCAAATTTTTGCGTTCTTCTGATAACAAACTACTTTGGTCAACAATAAGTCCGACTGCTTTTGGCTCTTTTTGTTTGTTTCTCCAAATAGCGATTTTGAAATATTTTGATGGAATTTGAAAATCATCTGCCCACAAGTCAATTTTATCATCATAAATTGGACCTTGAAAAACTGAAATTTTATTATTTACTCCATCATTTATTACACCTTTTTCAAGAATATATCTTTCTACTCCCTGCCAGTACTTTACGGTTTGGTTAAATCTGAAATGCTGAATTGAACAATTTGAAAAATGAAAAGTATCAGCATCAGCTCTTAATGCTTCTTCATCAGTTCCCCAAGATGGGTCAGTTCTACGGGTTAAGTGTCCTCGGTCGAAAAAATGCGACCAACCAGAGAAAAAAAGCTGGTTTAAATGAAAGTCCGGATTTATTCTGTCATCCTCATACCAAGTTTCCCCTTCGTCTTGGTTCAAATTTGTTCTATCTGTAATTTCTCCAGTTTTTCTATTAATTGATTTGTATGTTGCTCCATCAATATTGGTTGCAGAATAAAACGCACAACGTTTTTCTTTATTTATTACAAGAGAAAAATGCTCATACTTTAAAATACCATCTTTATAGTTTGTTTGTTCTGAATATAATGGGGCAATTTTGCTTTTGTCTGATATTTCGGGTAATGGTATTTTAAAGGATGGTATAAAATTTTCAACATAACCATTTCTATTAGAGTAGTTCTTGTCAATTTTATTTGCTTCTGATTTTTTTAATAAGGGAGTAGTTGCAACTTCGATCTGCTGTGCGATATTATTAACGGTTACCTTACCAACACTAATTGTTACCTCTAAAGGAATTTGTATTTTGATTTCTGTATTTGTCGAACTCATATATGTTGAATTTAGTTGTTGGTTATTTTCACTTTTAGTTGTTTCGTTACTGGCTTCAGTTGTCGTTTTTTTAGGCATTGGAACTTTATGAGAAGTAAGTGGATTTATCTTTGCGTAAGACAGAGCTTCCAATAATATGTTCTTCTGTAAATTTTGTAAGCTGGGTAACTGATTGTTGAGAAACTTATAAATTGAACTTATTCTAATTCCCTCGTTAACATAGTTTGGCAAAGTGCTATTGGGATTATCTATTTTTGCTTTATACGGCTCTCCCCAATGGTGGATGGCGACTAAATCCCAATCGTCATTTAATACAGGTGAGCCTGATGAGCCATTTTCTGTGTCGGTTTCATATAACAATGATGTATCTGTTCTTTCAACCAAAGTATTGTTTCTGAAAACAACTTTCTTAGGTAAATCTAATGGATGTTGGATGATATTTACATTCATACCAAGAATGTGCTTATCAGGCGAATCTGAAATAATGAAGTGACCAATTTCTTCAATAGTTAAATTTCCAGATTGTTTTTCGCCAATATGGATTATAGAAAAATCAAGTTCATTTTCAGGACTAGTAATAAAAAATGCTGTTGGATTTAATTTATAAACGCTTGCTTGTTGAGGGTAGCCGTTTTCGTCATTCTCTTTATTAAATGTGACGAAAGAGTTTTCAGCATCGTTGCCGCTTGATATGACGTGGTTATTTGTCATAAAAAGTTTATCACTTATCATAAACCCTGAACCAGTGGTCACTTTTCCATTTACTCTTACGGTTATATAGCCTACAGCTTGTTTGACTTGGCTGCCTTCTGTTAAAAACGAAATGTCAATCCAATCTAATGTATCACCAACTTGTGATTCTCGTCCTCTAATTCTATTTTTTAGTTTGTTTTTAAGAACAAACCTATCTTTTCTTGTTTGGTCGGTTTCCGCTTCCGTCCATTTCCCAATTTCAACTAAGCGTCTTACTTTGTCTCTGGTTTCTTTGGTGCTATTTACAAGCTGCTCAAATTTTGAAATCGAATCTTGTTTCATATAGATAAGTTTTAGTTCGTTATAAATTTACAAAGTCATTTTTAAAGTTCAGATTATTTGATTGTTATTAATTTCTTGATGTTATGGCGTGGGTCGCTGGTAGAATTGCCGCTAACGTGAGTATTTGCGTTCGAGCGGGGCTTTCGAAGCCGCGTCCTGTCCCCGACACCGAACGGAATAAAGATACGAAAACGTTGGATTGCGGGTCAACCCCGCTTGACGCAAATACATTGTTGTGGCCAGTTGGGTTTCGTCCGTTAATTTTTAGCGAGTCTCAAAAATTGTCAGCCCTAAACTTAAAGTCTGAGTTTATGTCGCTGGTCAAGAAATATAACTCCTTTTTTTAGTTCCCCGTCCAAATTGTCAGCGGACGAAAATCGCGTCCACTGTGTAAATACTGTCTGATTTTTTTGCTTGAGGTTGTCTCTTGTCAATTAGCGTCTAGAAAAATTATTTTATTTCGGTTTTAAGCGATAGAAATAATAAGTAAAACATCATTCCGATTGATATCAGAGCAAGAATCATACTTAAAACTAAAAAAATAGGAAAGCAGCTAAGGTTGTCAGCTTGATTATCCACGAATACGATACCAATTAGTGAACTAATTATTGTCGCTATCGAAAATATTGTTGGCCAAATAAAGTACTTTCTAATAGCATTTTTTTCTTCCCTTAAACTCCTACAATTAGAAATGAGCGCACGTGTTTCTTGAATAGCATTTACTTTGGTTGGATTCGATTCATTCTTTTTTAGAATAGTTTCGACTTTATCGTAAAGGTCGATCTCACCGATAAAATTCTCGTTAAAATTGTGAGTTGTATTATTGTCGAGTCCGCGATCTAAATTGGAGACTAAATTGTCCAAGTATTGCATTCGAAACACAATGAATACTCCAAGGAATGCAATCAAAGCTGCGACTGATTGCGCTAATGTGCTATAAAAATAGAATAGGTTATTTGGGCTTAAGTGTATTTCCATACTCAACTTTTTATAGATGTCAAAATATGTTAGTCGTTATAACTGTCGACTTGGTGTCGTTTTTTCGCATTACTGAAATGTCCGTGATCAAATCTATTCCCCTTGTTTATTTTCTGTCGACCGAAATTTTGTTGGCTGACACGTCACTGTCCACGAAGCCAACCCAATTGGCCACAACGATTCTCTCCACGGCACAGTGGCGTGGAGCATTCCAAATTAGAGTGATAGACGCCACTGTGGCGTCTATTTTCTCATTATCTAAACATATAACTAATATCCTACATATCCAATCCGTCCAATGGACTTTTTATTTGGTCAAATCCATCCGCGTGAAACCTGTTCATCTTCCAAACTTCCCCTCCCCTCCAGTACACCTTCCCCCCATATTCCCCCCACCTTCCCCTATAGATACTCCGTGTCCCTCCTATAGATACTCCGTGTCCTACTTAGGGATACTCCGTGTCAGGGGTATGTCCTAGGGATCCCATCGAGGTGTATCCCTTGCAGATAATCTCTATATCTGTTTTGGGAATAGCTCTATATGGAGGGGCTCTTCCTTTTGTCTAAAGGGGATAGGGAGAAATCAGGAAGTGCACAAGGGATGAAAGATTACTTTGTAGAGGTGGAAAGGTACAATTTCGGACCCATTGAAAGCGTAAAACAGAGTTTTGATTATCTCAATAAGGCCAAATACGTAAAATGGGCCATGTAGAACCTTACTGAAAAGGGAATAAACTTCACAATGAGTAGGTACTAAAAAATTTATTAATAGCCTTTTCAGTCCTCGCATTAATGAAAAAGAAGGATACCATTTCTTTGGGAGCCACATGGGTTTATCTGCTTGACCTATTGGGATATTTTTCTATCTTGGTGTAAAGAAATTTTCAATGATTATGACCCACACCACTCCACGAAGAACCTTTATCCGACAATCTTTGGGCATTGGTTTGGGTGTTCTCTTCCTGCCTTCGGCCCTTAAAGCAAAACCCTTATTCCCTTTTTCTTTTGGCGCCTGTGATTGGTCCATAGGTCAAATGGCTTCCCTAAACGCATTCGAAACTGCCAAGGGAATAGGGCTGGATGGAATACAGGTAAGTTTGGGAACTGCCAAAGACAATATGCACCTAAGACAGTCAGACATGCAAGAAAAATACCTGAAGGCATCCCGATCAACAGGAGTAAAAATTGCCAGTTTGGCAATAGGAGAGCTAAATGAGATTCCCTATAAATCAGAAGGGCATACCCAAGAATGGGTTCATGACAGTATAGATGTGGCCAAAGTCTTGGGATGTAAAGTGGTACTTCTTGCTTTTTTTGGTAAAGGAGATTTACGTAATGATCCGGAAGGCAAAAAAGAAGTGATACGGAAACTAAAGGAGGTAGCCCCAAAAGCCGAAAGGCAAGATGTTTATTTGGCGGTAGAATCCTGGCTTTCTGCTGAGGAGCATTTGGATATCATAGAAAAAGTGGGTTCTTCCCATGTAAGAGTCTATTATGACGTGGCCAATGCCACCAGCATGGGATACGATATTTTTAAGGAGATGCGGTTGTTAGGAACCGACTACATATGTGAAGTCCATGCCAAGGAAAACGGGCAACTGCTGGGTAAGGGCGAAGTGGATTTTGTGAAGGTGAGAAATGTATTGGACGAAATAGGTTACCGCAACTGGATTATCTTGGAGGGGGCTATTCCTGATGGAATGGAAATGATAGAGGCGTACAGAAAAAATCTGAAATTCTTGCATCAAACTTTCAATCCATGAGACAACTATTCAAAGTAATAGTACCTGTAATGCTAATCTTAGGTTGCACAGCGCCCGAAGAAGACGCTCCACTGTTATTTGTTCCTGATGATTTGGATGTGGTACTTTGGTCAGAATCCCCGGATTTTTATAATCCCACCAATATAGATGTAGATGCAAAAGGAAGGGTTTGGGTGACAGAGGCAGTGAATTACAGGGACTTCAGAAATGCAGAAGGTCACATGGTGCAGAAAGAGGGAGACAGGGTGGTGATTTTGGAAGACAGCAATGGCCAGGGCAAGGCTAACAGCTCCAAAGTGTTTGTGCAGGATCCTGATTTACGGTCCCCCCTTGGATTAGCAGTGGTGGGAAATCGTGTAATCGTTTCCTGTGCCCCTCATATCATCATCTATACTGATGAAAATGGGGACGATAAACCCGACAAAAAAGAGATATTTCTTACTGGCTTTGGGGGTAGGGATCACGATCATGGTCTTCATGCCGGGGTTTTAGGGCCCGACGGAAAGTGGTATTTTATTGTCGGCAACGCTGGACCTCATCAGGTGACGGATAAGAATGGATGGACCCTTAGATCCGGTAGTGTGTACAACGAATACACCCCATATGCCCAAGAGAACTTACCCAATCAGGTAAGTGATGATGGAAATGTGTACACCGGGGGTTTGATCATCAGGGTGAATCAAGATGGTACAGGCATGCAAGTGATGTCCCACAACTTTAGAAATGCCTATGAAGTGGCTGTGGATTCTTTTGGCAATATGTGGCAAAGTGACAATGATGATCAGACCGGCTCTTGCAGGACCACATGGCTGATGGAAGGCAGTAACGCAGGTTTTTTTAGTGCCGATGGCAATCGAACCTGGCAGGCAGACCGTAGACCGGGACAGACCGTGCCTATGGCGCATTGGCACCAATATGACCCTGGAGTATTGCCGGCAGGGGATATCTATGGTGCGGGCTCTCCAACAGGCATATTGAGATTAGAGGGAAATGAATTGGGAGAAGCCTACCAAGGCATGCTACTTAGTGCTGATGCAGGTAGAAATATTATTTTTGGATACCAACCTACACTGCGAGGGGCGGGTTATCCTCTTGAGGAGAGAACGGTCTTTATTTCTTCCGTTAAGGTAGATAAAGCCAATTACATTTGGCATGAGGTGGAAGACGATCAGAGCAAGTGGTTTAGGCCAAGTGATATTGCTGTGGGCACGGAGGGTGCTTTATACGTAGCAGATTGGTTTGACCCTATAGTGGGGGGCCATCGTATGATAGACAAAAAGGGGCATGGCAAAATATATAAAATACAGCCCAAGAATAAATCACTTGAAAAACCCAACTTGGATTTTTCCAGCGTTGAGGGTCTAGTTCAGGCTTTTCAAAACCCTGCCATCCATGTAAGGGGATACGCAAGGGCGGGTTTATTAGAGAAGGGACAAGCTTCCATACCGAGCCTTGTGCAGTTGCTGGAATCGGACAATACCTTTATACAGGCGAGAGCGATTTGGCTGTTGGCCGAGCTGGGAGAGCAGGAAAAGATCCGTAGTTTTTTAGCTCATCATGATGCAGAAATAGTACTTGCCGCATTCAGGGCATTGAGGCAATTTGATAAGGACAATTTATTGAACAATGCCGCTATTGCCCTAGAGGCAAATCATCCTGTGGTTATGGCAGAAGTGGCCATAGCCTTACAGGCGTTGCCTTTGGACCAAAGTCGGGATTTACTGTTCTCTATAGTAGGGGCCTACGATGGGCATGACCCCTGGTTGCTCCATGCTTTGGGAAAAGGTTTTGCGGCGCACAGAGAAAAGATTTATCCTGAGTTACTCAGGTATTTTGATGCGAAAGATCCCGAGGCGTGGCCGCAACCCTTAGCCAAATTGGTATGGGAACTCCACCCAGCCGATGCAGTGGATGACTTGGCTATTCGATTGGCCAAGCTATCAGGGAAAGAAAAGGAAGAAACTATGACAGCTTTGGCATTTATCGATACACCTAAGGCTGCTACTGTTATTCGTAATTATTACGCCAATGCCTCAGGTAAGGAAAAATCTCAGGCCCAATGGTGGCTTCAGTTTAGAAAAACCAATGAATGGAAAACCTATTTGGCAGACTGGGAGTCCCCACAAGATAACTTACCTCAAGTGGAACCTGAGGTATTGGTTTTTAAAGCAACTTTGTTGGACACATTGGCAGTAAAGGAAGATAGGGAAACGGCTATCAAAGCCTTGGCTTCCGAAAGTCAGGGAAGGCTACACCTCATTCAGCTTGCCATCATGGACAGGCTCTCCAAGCTTGAAAAAGAAATGGCTGGAAAAATGATGAATGCTGAGATCAATTTGGCGAAAAAGAGTTTGTTGGCGCATTATTTTCCCATGGAAACTCCCGGGATACTGGAAAGGGGGGAAGTGGAAAGGGCAAAGACTTCCCCGGGCCAAGGGGAGATGCTGGCCATTCGACATTGTGCGGTTTGTCATTCCATTGGGAAGACGGAAAACGATATAGGCCCGGATCTACGGCAGGTAAACCAAAAATTCAGCAAAACTGGTTTGATAGAGGCAATTTTGGAGCCTGATGCTTCTGTAGGTTTTGGCTCTGAGACTTTCTTGATTGAATTGAACTCCGGAGCTATCCTTTACGGTATGCTTCAATCCAATGGCCCTGTGGTTACGGTAATGGAAAGTTCAGGTAGGAAACACCTTATCCCGTCTGAAATGATCAAAGATAGGCGACAACTTCCCCACAGCTTAATGCCCAGCCCGGTTTGGATGGATATTTCTGAAAATGAGATTGGGCAGATTGCGGCGTATTTGATGGGGGGATGAATTTATGATTAAAACGGTTTTTCACTTTACCTAAAAAAGGCACCTTAACTCAAAAGTGTTGAGAAAACATACAAGTTATCCACCTTGTTATTACTTACCGTCACCTTGTTTTGGGGATGTGGACAAAATGGAAACAAAGAAGTAAATGGGAACAGTTCAAATCCTATTTTAGACTCCTTTTCCATCAAAGTCCGATAATTTCCAAAAAATCTACTTCAACCCTTTTTTGTATTTGATAATTTCCCACACATCCATTAACTGTTCCTTTTGGTCAATCTCAAAAGTCAGTGGGATCAATTTGCCAACCGGTTTGGCATTTCTAAAATTCTCTTTGGTTGCATAGCTTATTGGCAAATCGAAGATCCCTGAGTGGGAATTATGGGTGAAATAAAAACTCATCTTAAGGAGATTTTCCCAAGCAGAAAGCCAAAAAATTGTCTTCTTTTTTTGAGTGGCTTTAAACAGCCATGCTTTTCCGTCTTTGTAATATCTCCATTCGTGGTCAAGTCCAAAATCAACGGAAATTTTTTCTCGCAATTCGCTGTAAATCTTAAAAATATCTTCCCCAAGTTCTTTTTCCAACACTTTGTCTGTTGGTACGATTAATTCATCCCGAAGTAACAATTGCTGATTTTCTGCTTTCATTCTTGTGAACAGTTTACAGTAAGGAAATTACCCATTTGTGGCGGTCAAAAATAGGTCATCTACTCTCCTTTGCCATCGGTAAAAAAAAGCCAGGAATCAGTTCTAAAGGTATTGTTTATGGTTCTTGTGCCCACAAAAATAACCTCATCTTGCACCCGGCTGCCGACAGCATTGTGTCGGTAACTTTCAGTTCCATTGTAAATCTTTTCGATACCTCCGCCACCTGCTAAATCGGTAGAGAAAATTAAAGCTGTTTCCTTTTGGTTTGGGGTGGCATTAGAAAATCCGCAAAAATGAATCGAGTTCCCAATATAGATGGCATCCATAAACCAATTTCTGTTGATACCATCACCATGGTCAAAATTCCAAAGGGTGTTGCCGCTGTCATTCAGCAAAAATGCCCATGCAGAAGTTTGCTTGGATCCTACAAAAAGGAAATCCCCAGTGGGACTCTTGATGACGCTTGTCACTGTCGAAAACCCGAGGCCTCCTTTTTCAGTTTCCCAATATACTCTGCCGTCCTTAAACCTATAAATCAGGATTCCCTGTTCATCTAAAATCGGATCTGCTATTTTTCTCTGACCTTGGACAAGAAAATTTGATTTGCTTTCAATCACGATGTGATAGGTAAAGAAATCCGCTTTTGGCTTAAATCTGAAATCTGAGGATCCTAATACGTCCCCATTTTTGGAAAATGCTTCAAGATAAATTGTTTTTTGGAGTGATGTGGGATCTTCATTTGTGGTCGATGTAAAGGCAAGAATCAGTTCATTTCCCAGCATCTTGAGGGTGGGCGCTTCCACCATTTCCGGACCACGGGTTACAAATTTTTCCCATAAAAAATCCCCGTTTAGATTGTAGGCAGATACCCCAAGTCTGTTGGGATCTTCTGTTTTTCCCGTTGCAAAGATTTGGTTTCCTTCTGTAATCATGTAGTCAAAAACATGGCTACGTATCGAGAATCGATGCTGAAATTTTCCGTTTCGATCCAGAACAGCACCCCGGGCCATATTGTAGATTACAATTGTATTGTCATTGGGGAAAAGGATCCCGTTACTTCCTCCTTCATCCTCTATAAATATTTCCTTTGGAGCAGTGTCTGAAGGAGATTCATCCGGTTCACAACCTGTCCATAATCCTAGGTAGAAGAAGAAAATCAAAAATCTATATAAGTATTTCATTCTAAGGGTTTTGAGTAAATCTATTAAAAAGATGCTAGTTAAAAAAATTTGGAAGGGCGTATTTTAAAGGTTTGGAAATAAAACTTTCAAGAGGGCAGACCATGCTTTTTGGAAGGCTCCAAAACTGAACTTAATTCTGTGGCACCTGTGGTCTTATAAAAAGTTAACTGCAGGTAAGTCAGCTGCCTCAGCCTGTTCAAGAACCTCCTCAAAACAGTATGCAGTAAAGACCGATCCATCACAAATCATTCCATTCATTTTTAAGTCCAGTCCCTGAGTAAAACAATTATGGATGTAACATTCAGAAAGGAAACAGGATGATTTGATCTAGTATTTTCCGGTCAGGCAGGTTTTGATCTTAGTGTTAAAGGACAAAGGATGCGAAAGTTTTCATCAATTCTGCAATGGGAATTTCCAGGAGAATCACAGGGAAATAAGGCAGGGATGCTGCTACCCAAATCGGGAGGATGTCATACAGTGAAAAGGTCAGAGACCTCATTTTTAGGGTATTAGTCATAAGGCTGTTGAAGTCATTGACAGTGCCAAATTCAGCCGATTTCAGGTCCTCTTCTTGTACTTTTTCGTAGTTTTTGGAAATCCGGGGTTTCAATTCCCTGTAAATTCCATTGGCAAAATCATAGTTATTAAATATGGCCTCTTCCCTGGCTGAGGTGAGTTGTTTGGTAAAGCTGAGGAGTGGAATAACAAACAGGAGGGTGATAAAGACCATGTAGGAAATAAAGGGGATCCTGAAATCGGACAAGTGGGAATCTTCGATCAGCATAAAATCCGCCATTTTGCCGGCGATAAGTGCTGAAATCCCAAAGGCTACCGGTGAAAAATACCGGATCGAATAACCGAGAAATCCAAGGCCGCCGACTAGGTCGGGATGTATGGTGTAGAGTTTCAGTGGTATTTTGGCAATTTTGCGGAGTAGGTTGCCCCAAACAAAAATGCGGAAGAGCCATTTGTAGAGCAGGAAGATGACTAGGGGACGGCTGAATAATAGATTCCATTTGCCCGCAAAATTCAGAAAAGGTTCACCGTTGATTACATTGACCTGCCAAGAGAGGATTTCGGGAGTAAGCTGCTCGAAGTAAAGTACGACCGACACCTGAATGTAACAGATCACGAGAATGATCAAATCCGGCCAACCTGAAATGAGTAGTTTGTTGCTTTTTACAATCAAAGCCTCATAATGGGGCATTTGATCTTTAGGCAGCATGCCCGCTTCGGTAAACTGTTTGAGAATTTTCTCTAGTCGCTTGCCAATCACGCGGACTGACAAAATAAAGATCGGAAGTGCCACCAAAAATCTAACTTGGGTATCCTGATGGGTGATAAACGAATTAGTAACGCTGCCCGTCCAGAAACTGTTGTTGATCAGGGAATAAATGGCCAGCGGAACCCAGCAGATGCCAACGACCAGCAGGGCTTTCATGCTTAGGTTCACCGGGGAGGTTTTACTTATTTGTATACCGTTTATCAATCTGCTAAACCGATCTTTCTCAAAAGAAAATTCCATAGGAACAAGTTTCTGACACCGTTTTCAATTTATTCAAAAAAATTGACAGTCTCAGCGACCCTCTTTTACTCCCAGGATGGTGACGGTGGCATTCCCGTTTAATCCCTTGGTATCGTACCAAAAGGTAATTTTTCTAATTTTTTTATTTCCGATGCCCCGGATATCCACAGTGCGGCTCTCTCCTCCATCTGCGATTTTTCCCCGCATTTCGATCTGGTCGGGCGTGCCGACATCATATGTCACTTCTATGCGCATCATGTCGACTGGAGAGTCTTTCACCTGGAATTTTATCTTGCTGATTTTGTCATTTCCGGCGGTGAGGACGATGACGTCATAATCAGCCTTAAGACCAATTTCTTTGGTTCCCAGCACTTCCCATTTCTCCTCTTTTTGGGCCTGTACGGCTTGGTGAAAGAGGAGGGCGATAAAAATTACGAATAGTTTTTTCATTTGGATATGGTTTTTAAAAATCTATCTAGTCGCTTTCCTGCAACATTCCGAACGATGATAATTCTCAAGAATCAATTGCGTTGAAGTGGTGAGGAGGAGAGGGTTCAAGCTTCCCTCTCATCACCAAATTTCGATAAATTGACCTTTTCTAGAGATTACGGGGGGATCAATTTCGGAGTGTAGGGCTTATTACATTCCTACTTTTTGATGCTTGTCGTTTTTGATACTAATATTGATGCCCTCACCGGGAAGGTTTAGCCTGGTTTCGCTGGGATACTCGGTACCATCTGCAAGCACTGAGTAGATAAGGTTAAACACAATTTTGTCTTGCGGATTATCCACGGTGGTCAGGACTTCAATTCCATCGAACAATCCCTTTTGAAGCTCGAGGGTGATGGAAACTTTATCTCCGGGCTGGAGGTATTCCGGGAATTCTAAGGTGTATTTTTTATTCGCTTCCAGCACTTTGATGCTGGTTTGGCCTTTGGCATAGATGGCCTGCAGTTTTTCGGGATTTGGGGGCAGGTATTCCTGCACTTTGGCTACGGATCGCTTGATGTGGTCACCGAGTTCTTCCTTTTTTTTTTCCACGATTTTACCCCTTACTCCACGGGGGGACTCTTGTGGTGCTGGTGCTGTGAGGGGTACTTTTTTTACTTTGCCGTCGGGTCCTACGCTGCATTGGTTTTGGGTTTGGGATTTGATTTCATCCCCTTTCATCACGGTGGTGGTTTCTACCCAAGTGTAGGTGGCGAGGTTTTTGGCACTGGTTTCCAGGTTGGTTTTAATCTGTGCCATGGCCTGCTTGGGATCTGCGGTCTGGGCACTTACGGAATAAGCTAGGCAAAAAGCCAAAAGAAGGGTTCCAATCGTTTGATTTTTCATAAGAATAGCTTTGTTTGATTGTCGTTATTTATGTAAAGTGACTTTCTTCAATATAATATATAAAATTATGCTATACACAATGGTTTGATCAACAATGATTTTCATCCAATATTTCTCAGGGCTTTAAGTTTCTGCCAAATGTTTTTTGACACTTCATCTGCAATTTTTTTCAACTTCGTCTTGACTTATTTTGAACCTGAGGTCTGTTAGATCGTCAAGCAATTTTTAAGTTCTGGCAAATCAAAATTAGAAGGAAGCCTTACCAATATTTTGTCCGTAGGCCTTTCCAGAATCATAAGTTTGATTATAATCAAATATAGAAAATTGATCCTGATTTTTTTGATTACTAATCCATGACTTTCCTGGGTTTTAATTCCTCAAAGAATATGTCATCATTGGGAACCTGGAATTCCAGTCCGGTTACTTTCATGTCGTTGTCGGTCTGGAATTTAACTGTACCAAAACTGAACCACGCATGTTTTTCGTCCCATACAATTTCCCATACATCATAATGCCAGTGGCGAAGCTTTGCAGAAAGGCGTGGTGAGTTTTCGAATAGAATTACAAGTTCTCCACCCTCAAGCAGTACTTTAATATTGCCGTATACGTCCGCATGGTAAGTGCCGGTGTAGGCAGAAAGCTCAAGGGAGGGTTTGGTATCCATCACCCTTTTGGCTTTCATGTATGCAATGCGGGTGTCATTTTTTTGGTTTTCATTGGTCCTGACGAGCAAGTCTGCCGACCAATCCTTCGTGCCTGTCCCTAAGAATTGATCAAAAGCATAATACGTAGCGGCCATAATGGGGCTTTTGTGGCCATTGGTCAGGACGACAATGCCCAGGTTTTCTTCCGGAATCATCGTCACGGCCGTGATCATCCCGTCAAATCCACCTGTATGGCCCACCATAAATTTCCCATGGAAATCACCCAGATTCCAGCCTAGTCCATAGGCAGCAAAGTGCCTTCCCAAGTCGTTTTTTGTGGTATGGTCTACCATAAAATTGTTGTGCGGTGTCCAGACCATATTTCGGGTGGCCTTGGTCAAAATCGTGTCTTTGCCGTGGATACCATGGTTGAGGTTGAAGATCATCCATTTTGCCACATCGTTGACCGAAGAGATGATGCCGCCGGTAGCTCCGATTTCATTCCAATCCTCAAATTCGATAGGGAAGTTTTTGTCATTTTCCCGTCCATGGGGAGTGGTCACGTTATTGGTATTTGCCAAATCCTGTGCAGTGGTCAGGGTCCTGTCCATACCCAAAGGAACCAGGATTCTTTCTTTGACATTTTCTCCCCAGGTTTTGCCGGTGATTTTCTTGATGAGTTCGCCCGCTGTGATGTACATCAGGTTGGAGTAGCCATACCCGGCACGAAAGTCATAAGCTTGTGGAAGTTTTCCTGCGAGCTTGATCATGTTTTCGGAGCTCATCTCAGATTTGTACCATATCACATCTCCGCTGAATGTGCCCAAACCCACCCTGTGGCTGAGGATATCCCGAACGGTCACCTGACTGCTGATCCAGGGATCATTGTAAAGTGAAAAATAGGGGAGATGGTGTTTGACCTTGTCGTTCCATTTAAGTTTCCCTTCCTGCACGAGCATCCCGATGATCGCAGAAGTGAAAGCTTTGGAATTCGAGGCAATGGCATAGAGGGTGTTTTCATCAGGCTTGGCGGGTTTACCGGTTTCGATGAGGCCATAGTTTCCGGTAAAGACAAGTTTTCCGTCTTTGACGATACCGATGCTTGCGCCCGGGACATCCCAATCGGCTACCATTTTGGCAAAATAGGCATCGAGTTTTTTGAGGTCCGGACCCTTTTGGGTTTGGGCTGACAGATCGATCGTAAAAAACAATAAAAGGGCGAAAAACAGGAAGAGTTTGTTCATGATAAAGGATTTGTAAAAGGCTTTATAACTTGATTCTAACCAATACAATATAGGCTTTCTTGGGAAAAAAAATAGGGATTGACAGGTCATCCTTCTAAAAAAATCTATTTTTAACCGATGAGTTTGCAAGAAATTGACATTTAAAAATATAATTGAAAAACAAATGATTTAACTCTTTGATTGATGAAATAAGTAGCCAAAAAAAATTAAATTTGAGTAACGATTGGAAAAAAAGAGGAAATTTTGATTTTGTAAATTTCCTTTTTTCATCATGAACTCCTTCGGGAGACATTAAAGCAACAGATTTGAATTCTTATTTAAAGGTTTAAATGACCGTATTATGAAAAAGCTTGGTAGTTTACCCCTAATAGTTGTTTTGGTTTTGCTTTCTTTTTCTGCTTTTTCCCAAAAAGCAGATTCGGTGGAAAGAAAAAATGTCATCAAATACAACCTGAGTACAGCAGCATTTTATAACCGGGCATTTTTGTTTCAATACGAAAGGGTACTTAACCCCAATCGAACAATATCTGTCCAATTAGGTCATGTAACTTTGCCTGAGCTCCTCACCAGATTTGAAAATATTCAGAAGATATCCGATGCGGAGCAATTCGGATACAATGTAACGGTTGATTATAGGTTTTACCTTGCCAAAGAAAACAAATACAATGCCCCTCGGGGTGTTTATATCGCCCCGTTTGTTTCTATTCACCATTTTAAAAACGTCAAGGATTTTGAATTGAAAAGTTCAGAAACAAATGAATTTGAAACTGTTACCCTCAATTCCAAAGCGAATATCCTCAGTGCAGGAGTGGCTTTGGGATATCAATTTGTGTTATGGGAAAGGATGACACTGGATTTTTTGGTCTTGGGGCCTTCTATCTCCAATTACAATGCAGAAATGACCTTGGATGGAGATATTCCTCAGGTGGAACTAGATGAAAACCTCCAACTTATCCTTGAGCACATTGTGAATAGACTTCCTTTTATCGACGGGTTATTGGAGGACAAAGTCGCGGATTTTAATGGCAGGACAAACATATCTACTATGGGATTCAGGTACTCGGTCGGGATTGGTTTCCGGTTTTGAAAAATTGATTAGAAATACCAAAATCACACAATTGGTTAGTAAAACGTGAAAAAAATCACATAATCGGAACCAATTGTCCTAGAAGGGAAAGTTATTTTTTCGAGTTTGAAAAATTCATCAGACCATTTATGATTAAGGCAATTGATAGGGAAAATAGAATAAAAAAGTAGATAAGCAACCGATACTCATTAAATCCTGCGCTCCAGACATTCAATCCTTTAAAATGATAAAGATAAAAACAAGTAAAACAAAAAACTATAAGTCCAATTGAGATACTTGTCCATGCAAATTTCCGTAGATTTAATCTCTTTTTTTCCTCATTTTTTTGAAGCCATTCTTTGTCTTTGAGGGACTTAACTTTCCTATTCATGTTATTTGATCTCATTTTCCCAGAATATTTGTTAAAAAATCTGCTGTCCTATCCACCAAAAAGAGAGGAATGTTCAACAATCCATCCCTGAATTCCATGTTCTTCAGTGAGTAGCGGATTTTAAGTTTAGGAGAATGAACTTGGGAGTAATAAGCCAAACTTTTACTTCTAACATTTTCATCGGATTTTACTTCTATTGGGATAATCTCATTCCGGAATTGAATCAAAAAATCCACTTCTGCCTTTCCTTCAGAGGTCCAATATCTTGGAAAGACATCTAGTTGAGGCATCAGACTCTGCAAGATGAAATTTTCAGTCAATGCACCTTTGAATTCTACAAAAAGTCTATTCCCTTCTTTGAATGCCATGGGATCAAGTTGAGATTTTCTTCTTAATAAACCGGTATCAAAAAGATAAATCTTGAACGCAGACAAATCGTCGTAAGCCGCCAATGGCAAATGGATCTGGTTACAGCGGTGAATTTTGTAGACCAATCCTGCTTGGACCAACCAAAGCAAAGCGTCTTCATATTCTCTTGCACGCGCACCTGTTTTGACAGCTTGGTATAAGAATTTTTTATTTTCCTTTGCCAATTGTGAAGGAATGGAATCCCATATGTAAGAAATTTTGGGTATGTCTTTCGTCTCAGTGTGTTTCGAAAAATCAAGTTCATATGCTTTCTGAATGTCCTGAAGAATTTGTTGAGTCCTATCAATGTCCATTTCATCCAATAAGATTTTGGCTGCTTCCGGTAATCCGCCAGAAATGAAATAAAGCTTGAATTTTTCCAATAGGGAGTTGAAAAAGAAATCAGGTATTGGCTCTCCCAATGCTGCGGATTTCACAAATGCAGCCAAATTTGGATCTGCCTGATGCAAAAACTCCAAAAATGTAAGTGGGAACGCTTCCATGAATTCAACTTTGCCAACTGGAAAAGAGGCTTCATTGCCCAAAGTAATTCCTAAAAGAGATCCTGCACCTATGATAACATATTCAGGCGCATTTTCATTGAAATATTTGAGTGAGTTTAGGGCAGGTTTGCATTCCTGAATCTCATCAAAAAAAATGAGTGTCTTTTCAGGTTGGATGTTTTTACCATGTACCAAAGAAAGATTTTGAAGCAATCGTGTAACATCTTTGGTTGATTCAAAAAATTGTTTGATATCCGGCTGTTCATCAAAATTGAAATAGGCGACATCTTCAAATTCTCTCTTTCCGAAAGTTTTTATCAATGACGTTTTACCCACCTGCCTGGCACCTTTGAGTAACAGTGGCTTGCGGTTTTTTCTGTTTTTCCACAGAAGCAAATCCTTTTCTAAATCCCTTTGAAAATACATAAATCACACAATTGGTTACAAAAGTGTGAAAAAAATCACATAATCGGAACCAATTGTGTGATTTTACTCAAATTGTCCCGATTTCTCCTTGCTGACCAATCCCTCGGTCAGCTTGTTCAAGGCTTCGACTTTGTACTCGAAGTCCCCCTTTAAAGTCTCCCTGTATTTGTTGATATTTTCTACCAATTCATTGATGTCCTCGGGGATGACTTCTTCGAGTAGCTGACGCAATCGCTTGGCTGTAGTAGGAGATTTGCCGTTGGTGCTGATTGCTATCTTGACATTGCCTTTGCTGACAATTCCTCCCAAGTAAAAATCACAGAGGTCCGGTGTATCCGCCACATTGACCAACAGAAACCTTTCTTTGGCATCGTCATGGATTCGCCTATTGACGGCTTTGTCGTCTGTGGCGGCGATGACGATATGCTTTCCCCCAAGATATTTCTCGTGGTAGACATCCTGGATCAAAGTGACATAAGGATTGTCTTTTGCCAGAGCCAAAAAATCTTCATTGAATTCTCTTGAAACAGCCGTCACCTGCGCCTTTGGACTGCTTTTGAGCAGGAAAGCCAACTTCTCCGTGCCCACAAATCCCCCACCAACCAAGAGCGTATTCAATTGGTGGACTTTAAGGAAAATGGGGTAGAGGTGGTTCATATTCAAGGTTGATATTAGTTGATAATAATTGATATTATTTGATACTTGTTTCCGCCTAATTGAGAAGATATGAAGTACTGTTTCCGGTAAAATATCTATCAATATCCAATATCAATTAATATCGAACTTAGGATTGCACAAAGTATTTGGTTTTGGGTATATAAGAGGGTATAGATTGGACTCAATATCGCGAAGCAAATATCCAATATCCATAAATATCAATTTTTTAAAACAGCTACTGTTGATTGATATATCTCTGCCAATTGGTAACTTTCCTTCACCACTTCCCCAATTACAATCACAGCAGGACCACCGATACGGCTGTTGGATACTTTACTTTCGATGTCGTTGATCGTTCCTGCTACTATTTCTTGCTCGATGGTAGTTCCGCTTTGGATCATGGCGATAGGAAGATTTCCCTTTCCTGCTTTTTGATAGACTTTGACGATTTCGGAGAGCTTTTTGGAGCCCATCAAAACCACAACCGTAGCAGTAGATTGGGTAGCCAAATGTAGGTCGCGTGACAATTCCCCGGAACTTGTGGTTCCTGTGATTACCCAAAAACTCTCAGCCACTCCGCGCTTGGTGACGGGAATTCCCGCTGCTGCCGGAACAGCCACCGAAGAGGTAATGCCCGGAACCATTTCCGTTGGAATCCCGAAGGCTGAGATGAAATCTATTTCCTCAGCCCCTCGGCCAAAAACAAAAGGATCACCGCCTTTCAATCTGACCACATGGCCATATTTCAGGGCATATTCCACGCATAGCCTATTGGTATCATCCTGTGGATTTACTTGACTGCCTTCCCGCTTTCCGACAAATACTTTAATGGCATTGTCAGGAGCATGGTTCAGGAGACCTTTGTCAATCAAGGCATCATAAAGAACGACATCGGCTTTGTTTAGCGCCAATACCCCCTTCAAAGTGATCAGTTCAGGGTCTCCCGGACCCGCACCGACCAAGGTTACTTTTGGTTTAATGGCTTGAATCATGCTGTTACCTCCTGTTCTCTATAAGCGCTGATCGCGTCAAATACTTTGATGGCCTCTTTGAAATAAGCTTCTGCAAATTCTTGGGAAGGCTCATTTTTGTTGATTTCATATACGAATGAAGCCAAGTCTTTTTCCAAGCTAATTTTACCTGTTTGGGTAAATGTCTCGTCAAACAAAGCCACGATGTTTGCATAGGAGTTGGTGCTTTTGCTTTCGCTCAGCAAGATTGCTTTTGCGGCATTTACGATCGCAGCATAGGTATGGTAGATGCTGTCAGACCATCTTTTTTCTACCAATCCTTCTTTGGAAAGCTCGAGTTTTTCCCTCGCTTCCAACAAAAGGGTAGCTACCAAGTCAATCACCACCCCGGCACATTCGCCCACTCCTACGGCTACCTTGTATGCTTCCTCGTGTCCCCAATCAACCTGATCAGCTTCGGTAATGGTGGAGGTTTCTGTCAATACTTTCAGAATGTCGTAGAAATAGATATGTCCAAGTCGGTCATAGTAATCCAAAAAGGATTCAGTATCGTTGGAATTTTGTTCAAAATCCGCAATCAGGATCCGTAAAGCATCCGGTCCGCGGCGGCTTGGAACTTTGATGACTTTATCGGCAAATCTTCCCTGTCCATTGCCCAGTGTTCCGCCTCCAAGCAATACCTGAAGTGCCGGAACTACCACTTTACCCACTTTCATAGACATGCCCTGAAAGCCGATATGCGCCATATTGTGTTGTCCGCAGGCGTTCATGCAGCCTGAGATTTTGATGGTCAGGTCTTTGTTTTTGAGGTATTGGGGATATTCTGCCAAGATTACTTTCTCCAATTCTTTGGCGATTCCGGTACTGCTCGCAATGCCAAGGTTACAGGTATCTGTTCCCGGGCAAGCGGTGATGTCTCCAAAAGTATTGTATCCGGCATCCGCCAGACCGATTTTTTTCAATTCCTGATAAAAGAAAGGAATGGCTTTTTCCTGGACATCCCGGATAAGGATATTTTGTCTGAGGGTGAATCTCAGCTCATTGTTTGCATATTTTTTGACAAGGTCCGCTATCTGCCTTGCTTGGGGGGTGTAGAAGTCTCCCAAAAGGACTTTCACACCGATCGATACAAGTCCTTTTTGCTTTTGGGGAAGGACATTGGTGAGTTTCCATTGCTCATAAGCGAGTTCCAAAGGCTCTTCCAACTCGGGAACTTCCGGTTGGAAAAGCTGTTTGGAATCCTCATAGTCGTTGTGGTTTATGGGATATTTTTTGAATGGAAGTGCTTTTTGTTCTTCTTTGACCAAATCCAGAAAAGCCTCCAATCCGATATCTGAAATCAAAAATTTCATCCGTGCTTTCAGCCTTCTTGCCCTTTCTCCATGTCTGTCAAAAACCCGCAAAACACCTTCGATAAATGGAATCAATTCGTCTGTTGGTAGGAATTCCGTAATCAAATCGGCGTGTCTCGGCTGGGAACCCAATCCGCCCCCAAGCATCACTTTGAAGCCACGGATTTCTTGGCCGTTTTCAGTTTTTACTTTTGGGATAAAACCCAAATCGTGGAGGTAAGCCAATGCTGTATCTTCATCAGAAGCTGAAAATGCCATTTTGAATTTCCTGCCCATTTCCTGGCAAACTGGATTTCTCAAAAAATATTTGAAAACCTCATCGGCATATAATGTCACATCAAAAGGTTCATTGGGATCGACACCTGCAGTCTCTGAGGCGGTAACATTCCGTACGGTATTGCCGCAGGCTTCGCGCAAAGTCACATCGTCTTTTTCGAGTTCGGCCCACAAAGCAGGAGTTTCATCCAAACTCACATAGTGGATCTGAATATCCTGACGGGTGGTAATGTGCAATCGACCTGTGGAATATTTGTCAGAAACATCTGCTATCCGCTTCAGCTGCTCGCTTGTGGCTTTGCCATAAGGAAGTTTGATCCGGATCATCTGCACGCCCGGCTGCCGCTGTCCATAGACGCCACGGGCAAGGCGGAGGCTTCTGAATTTTTCCTCGTCAATCTTGCCTTCTCTAAAAAGTCGTATCTTTTTTTCCAGTTCGAGAATATCTTTCTCAACAATGGGATTTTCTATTTCTGTCCTGAAACTTTGCATCTTTTTAATCTTTGTCCCTAATGAGGGAATGTGGTGTTATGGTTGTTAATCGGTCGACATTTAATTGTCAGCAGTGAAATAAGGTTGAAATATGCTTTGCGAATATGCCTTCGGCGAAATAATTTGGCACCTTTTGAGCTTGTTTGGCGGTCAGGTGCTTTTTTTATATTTCAATTTATTTCCACTTATTTCTATTTATTTCAGTTTTAATCAATAAACCCAACTCCCACCGTATCATAACTTCCTTCGTCAATCAGGATAAACCTGCCGTTGGATTTGTTGTCATGGTAAGTGTCAAAGTGGATAGGCTTGCTCAACCTGAAATTCACCTTTCCGATATCATTCAGTTTGAGTTGAGAGGCAGAAACTTCCCCTGTGAAGTCCGTGTGGATCACAGAATCAATGCTTTCTACCTTTGCCAAAACCCTGTTGATTCCATGCTGAAGCGTGTATTTATCTCCGACTTTCAGTGGCTTGGAATTGACCTGGCAAATGGTGGCAGAGATTTGTTTTTCTGATTTTGGCAGTTCTGAGGACTTCACCAACATGTCACCGCGGCTGATGTTGACTTCATTTTCCAAGGTGATTGTGATGGAAGCGCCGGGCAATGCCTCAGAATATTCCTGGTCAAAGAAATGGATGGTTTTGATTTTGGATTCGGTGAAGGAAGGCAAAACCGTCACTTCGTCGCCCACCTTTAGGCTGCCGCCATAAAGTTTGCCGGAAAACCCCCTGAAATCATGGAAGGCTTCCGTCCTAGGTCTCGTTACATATTGGATCGGAAATCTTGCCACCGTGCTTTCATGTAAATCCGATGGTTCCAAAACTTCAAGATGGTCTAAAAGTGTATTTCCGACATACCAAGGCATGAGTTCAGAATGCTTCGCAATATTTTCGCCTTTCAATGCTGAAATTGGAATGAAGGTGATCTGATCTGTTTTGAAGTCGCTTTTTTCTACCAAAACTTCGAAGTCAGCCTTGATTTTTAAGAAGACATCTTCGTCGTAATTGACAAGATCCATTTTGTTGACAGCGACGACCACATGGCCGAGACGGAGGAGGTTACTGATAAAGAAATGCCTGTTGGTCTGCTCGATCACACCTTTTCTAGCGTCAATCAAAATGATTGCGACCTGCGAAGTGGAGGCTCCTGTCACCATATTTCTGGTATACTCCACGTGTCCGGGAGTATCTGCAATGACAAAATTGGTCTTGGCAGTATTGAAATAGATATGCGCCACATCGATGGTAATGCCTTGCTCGCGCTCTGCAATCAAGCCATCGGTGGCCAAAGAAAAATCAAGGTAATCAAAGCCACGCTGACGGCTGGTTTTTTCGATTGCTTCCAGTTTATCCGTAGTCAGGGATTTGGTGTCATACAAAAGCCTTCCGATCAAGGTACTTTTGCCATCATCCACAGATCCTGCAGTAGCGATTTTTATAAGTTTTCTATTTTCCATTTTCGAGATATGAGATGTGAGATTTGAGACATGAGATTGGGGCTCCTAACTCTCATAATTGTCTTTTCTAATTACCATGCATCTAATTTTTCAGTCTTGATACTTGGTACTTGATACTTGATACTCCTTTAAAAATACCCGACTTTTTTCCTGCTTTCCATGGCTGCTTCTGAGCGTTTGTCGTCGATCCTTGCGCCTCGCTCGGAGATAGTTGAATCCCTGATTTCTGCTACCACAGCATCCAAAGTGTCAGCTTCGGAGAGAACTGCCGCGGTACAGGTCATGTCGCCGACAGTTCTGAACCTGACCATTTTCTCAAATACTTCCTCGTATGATTCCCTGTACACATGCTCGTTTGCTGTCCAAACCATGCCGTCACGGAAGAAAACTTCTCTTTTGTGGGCGAAATAGATGGAAGGAATCGCAATGTTTTCAGTTTTGATATATTCCCATACATCAAGTTCAGTCCAGTTGGAAATCGGGAAAACCCGGACGTTTTGGCCTTGATGGATCCGACCGTTGAGCATGTCGAATAACTCAGGGCGTTGGTTTTTTTCATCCCACTGACCAAAATCATCTCTGACAGAAAATACCCTTTCTTTGGCCCTTGCTTTTTCCTCATCCCTTCTTGCACCACCTATACAGGCGTCAAATTTGAATTCTTCGATGGCATCCAAAAGGGTAGTGGTCTGCAAGGTATTCCTGCTGGCATATCTTCCTCTTTCCTCGGTGACTTTCCCTTGGTTGATGCTGTCCTGAACATTGCGGACGATCAGTTCAAGGCCCAATTCGGCGACCAATTGGTCACGGAACTCGATGGTCTCCGGGAAATTATGTCCTGTGTCAATGTGCAGCAAAGGGAAAGGAATCCTTGCCGGATAAAATGCCTTTTGGGCCAATCTGACTAAGGTAATCGAATCCTTTCCTCCCGAAAAAAGCAGCACCGGTCTTTCAAACTGTGCCGCCACTTCCCTCAGGATATGGATCGATTCTGCTTCTTTGGGATTAGGTATAAATAGGTTAGACATGTCTTTTTACTTTTGTTTCTTAAATCTCAATCTTACTTCTCGCCTCTCGCTTCTCACCTTGCGTGTAGCCCACATTCCTTTTTGGAATCTTCCCACCACCACCTGCCTGCACGGGCGTCTTCTCCCGGCATGATCGCACGTGTACAGGGTGCACAGCCGATGCTGACAAAGCCTTTGTCATGGAGCGGGTTGTAGGGGATTTTGTTTTTTGTGATGTAGGTTATCATCTCCTCGTAGGTCCAATCCAGGAGCGGGTTGAACTTGATGATCTGATTGGCTTCGTCCCATTCGATCTTTTGCATGCCGCTTCTGTTCGCACTTTGTTCGGCACGAAGTCCGGTGACCCATATACTGTTTCCGAGAAGGGCCCTTTTGAGGGGTTCGACTTTGCGGGCATAGCAGCAGGATTTGCGGTTATCAACCGAATCATAAAAACCATTGATTCCTTGTTTCAGGACCAGGTTCTCCACTGATTCTCTTTCCGGGTAGAGAACTTTGATTTTTGTATGGTATTTGGTTTCGGTGCGGGCTATCAGGTCCAATGTCTCAGAAAAAAGCCTCCCGGTATCCAGGGAAAATATTTGGATCGGAAGGAAGTTTTCGGCGATCATTTGGGTGATGACCTGATCTTCTTGGCCCAATGAGGTAGAAAAGACAACTTTCCCCCTGAAAAGATCAGAAAGAAATGCCAGACCTTCTGCCGCTGAAAGGTTGTCGATCTTTTCGCTGAGGTTATGCAAATTCTTTTTCAGGCTCATCTTTTTCAATTTTTGTTGCGCTTTCCCACGCCCTTTCATGGAAGTAGTAAAGAATGATTTTGGTGACCACCTCGATGGATCCGATGGATATCGCCATCACCAGCTGCCCGGTGACAAAAAAAGAGATCACCATAGTATCCAAAGTCCCGACGATTCTCCAGGAAATGGATTTCATAAAGCTCTTTAAATTGGAATCTTTGCCCTGTTTGGCCACAAACCACTTTTTGATCGGCTGGTCTAAAATCATATAGTTAACATTATAACACTTTTACAAAAGTATATAAAGTCTATAAATATTATAGGGTAATAGGAGAAAAAATTTTATTCTTTATCTAAAATGTCTGCTAAAGACTTGTTTTCCAACACATTGAGCATCTCGTCCCGCACCTGGATCATGACTTTGTTGAGACCACAAAGCGCCTCGCTTTTGCATTCGACGCAGGGTTCGTAGTAATTAAGGCTGACGCAGGGAAGCAGGGCGATAGGTCCATCAAGCAGGCGGATGACTTTGGAAAGGGCGATGTCTTTGGGATCTTTTATCAAATAATATCCTCCGCCTTTGCCTTTTTTGCTTCCAAGGATGCCCGCTTTTCTGAGTTCGAGGAGGATGTTTTCCAAAAATTTATGTGAAATCCCGTATTCCTCAGAAATGTCATGGATAAGTACGGTCTTTTGGTCCCGGTGCTTGCCGAGATAGGTCAGGGCATGAAAAGCGTATTTGGTTTTTTTGGAGAGCATGGATACAAAAATAGGGGAAAAAACGAAATTGGCTATATGACCAATGCCTTATCGAAAAGGAGATTCTGATTGCTAAGAATTCAATTGATTTTTCACAACCAAATATTAAAAACCTCCGTACCTGCTTCTTGGTCTTGCAAATGGACATTGACCCCCACCCGTTGCTACTTTCTTTGATTTGCATTAAGTTGCAATCTTGAATGCACGGGTGCCAAACCTGAATGGGTTATTATGAAGAAGCTAGCATATTCATTTTTATTTTTCCTGGTCATCTTCCTCCAAGGGGGCAAGTCTTTTTCACAAAATATCATCAGGCTTGATAGCCTGCAGTTGGCCCTGAAGCAGGCCGGGACGGATACTGCAAGATTCAATACCTTGATGCAGCTTTCTAATCTTTACAATGCCACCGATTACCTCAAGGCCCTGGAATATGCGCGGCAGGCCAAAGAATTGGCCATTGACAAAAAACTGAAGAAAAAGGAACTGCTCGCAGAAACCACCATGGGAAATGTTGCCATCAGCCAAGGACACTATAAAATGGCTGCCACGCACTATTTTACCGTCCTCAAGGCGTATGAGGAAATGCAGGACACCTCCGGTATCATTTCGCTCAACAATAACCTCGGTGCAGCTTATGACCGTATGGGGGAATATGACAAAGCACTCGCCAGTTTCTTCAAAGCACAGGAATACCTGAATGCTTCGAATAAGAATGACAACAAAAACCTGGTCTTGCCCTCCATTTACAACAACATCGCCAACATATACCAAACCAAAGGCGACGCCAATTCTGCCCTGACTTATTACGAAAAAGCCCTTGACCTTGCCCTTCAGGTCCCCAATCACAAAGCACAGGGCATTGCTTACAACAATATAGGCAAACTCTACTTTAACGAACTGAATCAGCCTGAAAAGGCTTTGGAATATTTGACCAAAGGACTTGAAGTTAGGGAACGAAACGGCGATCTGGGAGAAGTGGCAAGGTCTCTTGTCATTCTGAGTAATTTTCATTTTCAGCAAAAAGAATATTCCAAAGGGAAAGAATATGCAGAGAGGGCCCTGGAAATCGGTGAAAAAATAGGCTCCCTTGACATCCAAAGTTCAGCTTATAGCCGCCTGTCGGAAACTGCGGAAGCCAATGGGGACTTTCAGGCTGCGCTTGCAGCCTTCCGTAAATCCAAGGAATTTGGCGACAGCATTCTCAACCAGCAGGCTAGTAGGGAGATCACCCGTCTTCAACTGCAATATGATTTCGAAAAAGAAGAAAAAATCCGGTCTGAAGAAGCCAGTCAGACCCGCTTCAAATACCTCCTCACCATTGCAGCACTGTCAGTTGGGTTGATTTTGGCTGTATTGATCACTTTTATTATTCGCTCCAAAGCCCGTCAGACAGAAATGAAGCAAAAGAACCTGGCCTTGGACGTGGAGATCAAAAATAAGGAACTCACGACCAATGTGATGTACCTCATCCGCAAAAATGAACTGATCAACAACGTGGCTGAGCGGTTATTGAAACTTCAGCGGAGGGAGCTTCCTGAAAACCAAAAAATCTTCCAAGAAATTATTTTGGACTTACAGCGTGAAGCTGACAACGATACCTGGAAAGAATTTGAGCTTCGTTTCAATCAGGTGCATAGTGAGTTTTATACCACGCTGCGCAAACTTTACCCTGACCTTTCGCCGGCAGATGAAAAACTCTGTGCTTTCCTGAGGCTGAATATGAGTTCCAAAGAAATAGCTGCAGTCAGCCAACAAAGCATCAAAAGTGTGGAGGTGGCCCGGGCAAGACTGCGCAAAAAGCTTAACCTGACCAATACCAATTCCAATTTGGTGTCGCATTTGGCCAATTTATAGGGGTTAAGGGAGATTCTTTTTATTTTTTACTCATTTGTTTCCCTATTTATAAGTCATTGAAATACAATCTGTTATTTTTTTTGCTAAGGTGATGTTAAGGCGATTTTTTCCTTTTTCAGTATAAATTCTAAGGTGTCATTTTCTTAAGTAGTAGTTATTCAAAGGTCGAATAATTTTTTACTGCACTTATCCGGACTTTCTTTATCCACCCAAATTAAAGGAAGACCCTTATGGAAGAAAAGAGCCCAAATGAAGAATTGATAAATAAGCTAATCAAAAAACGGAAGCTTGAGAATGATGCCTTTGCGAAGCTCCTCAATGCCATGAAAGTAAAAAACGGCAATCAGTCGGATTCAGGTCAAAGTGCCGATACTCAAAAAAATAATCCAAGAAAATAAAATTATATGTGTCGCATTTGTGACACACTTAACCGTCTACAAAAATGATTACCCTCCCAAAGTCCAAGTTTAAATCATCCCAAACCAAGCACTATGAATAATTCTCTACTAAAGAGCACTGGAAAAGTGTTGTTTGCTTTATTTATGTTGGTGTGTACAGTCAATGTGACTGCTCAAACCCAATATGACAAAGGCATCAAAAAAGGAATGGTAAAGGTGAAATTCACCCCTACCATTACTGCAATACTTCCCCAGAGCAAAGTAAATGCAAGGAATAACCGATTGACAACCGGAATGGCAACATTTGATGCTGCCGCCAATGCTGTCCAGGCGCACACCATGTACCGCCTGTTTCCTTATGATGCCAAAAATGAGCAGAAATTAAGAAAACATGGACTGCACCTTTGGTATGTTATAGAAATTGATGAAAGCGTTGATCCCAATTCAGCTGCCGTTCAGTTCAAAAAATTGGGTGAAGTGGCACTCGCAGAAGTGGAGCATGAAAAGATTTTGGCTCCCTATGCGGTAAAACCCCATACTCCCGGAGCAAGTGCCTTTTCGGCTTTACCATTCAATGACCCTCTTTTAGTTGATCAGTGGCATTACAACAATGTGAAGCAAACAGGCCATGGTGATGCTGATGTCAATCTTTTTGAAGCTTGGGGAAAAACCACAGGATCAAATAATATCATTGTTGCTGTGCATGATGAAGGTGTCGATGTAAACCATTCAGATTTAAAGCAAAACATTTGGGTAAATCAGGCCGAGTTAAACGGCCAAGCCGGAGTCGATGATGACAACAACGGCTATATCGATGACCTCAATGGCTACAACTTTGCTAAAAACACAGCAACCATAGACGCCCAATACCATGGTACCCACGTGGCGGGAACAATCGCTGCTGTCAATAACAATGGCATCGGTGTGGCCGGTGTGGCCGGAGGAAACGGAACCGGAAACGGTGTGAAAATCATGTCGCTTCAAATTCTTGGAGGTTCAGGTTCTATTGAGCGGTCCTACATCTATGCTGCTGACAATGGCGCTGTGATTTCCCAGAATAGCTGGGGATATACCAATCCGGGAGGGTTTGACCAATCTGTATTGGATGCCATCGATTACTTTGTAGCTGAGGCGGGAGATTTCCCTGGTAGCCCTATGAAAGGTGGGGTAGTTATTTTTGCAGCAGGTAATTACAACTGGGATGGGCAATGGTATCCGGGATATTTTTCCAGCACCATTGCAGTTACGGCATTGGGACCTGAATGGAAAAAAACGTCCTACTCTAATTTTGGTACCTGGACGGACATTGCCGCCCCGGGTGGAGATTCAGATTACGGTGTCAAAAACGGTGTCCTCAGCACCATTCCCGGAAATAAATATGCTTACCTCGATGGTACTTCCATGGCATGTCCACATGTGTCAGGGATTGCCGCCCTTGCACTTGCCAACAGGACAAAACAGCTGACCAATGACGAACTCAAGTTAAAAATATTAACTGGAGTGGTGAATATAGATGACCAAAATCCTGATTATATCGGAAAATTGGGTTCCGGAGCCATTGATGCAGAGATAGCGATTAGAAATGATTTAGGGATTGCTCCGGGACAAGTCAAAGACCTGAAGGTAAATGGAATGGCCCAGGAATTCGCCAATATTTCTTGGACAGTTCCTACGGATATCGATGATGATGCCCCTTTTTCCTTCCAATTTTATTACCATACAGACAGTATTGTAGCTGCAAATTTGATCAATGCCAAAAAAGTTTCGATTAAAAACAAACATGCGGCAGACAGTACAGTGAATTTGGAGGTGACAGGACTTTTGGGACTTACCAAGTATTTCTTTGCAATTACTGCAACTGATAGATGGGGAAATATATCCGCCTTGTCCACAGTGGTAAGTGCCACTACCAATGAAGGACCCAAAATCACACTGGATGCAGAAAGCCAGGAGATAAGCCTGTCGATTGATGCAGCGAGCAGTTCTACAGCAAGCAAAGACATTACGATTTCCAATGAAGCAGCTGGTATTTTGAGATGGAATCACCTCATGCGTCATCGAAATACAGCACTTTCATATAGCAGCGGAAGACTCAACTACCCTGCAAGCCCCCGAACCAAAACCGCAAGTGAAGGAAATCTCGGAAAGCTAAATGTATCAGGTAACGATCTTCATCTGAGAAGCAACGAAATTGCCACATTTGCCTTTACTCCTGTTTCTATAGATTATTCTTATTGGCCGACCAATATCATAGGGGATACGGATATCAATTTACCAAACTCTGCAGCAGCAAAGTTTATAGTAGAAGATGCGGATGGTTTCAACCTCACAGATGTGCGCATGTACCTTAAGCATGACCCCGTCAAAGGACCGGTCATCATGGAGATATACCAAGGAGAAAGCCCGGAAAAGGAAAACCTTGTTTATTCCCAAGAGTACAGCAATTATGACAACAGAGAGGCATTCGCTTATATCAAGCTCAGCGAACAGATTTATTTTGAGTCTGGAATTACTTTCTGGATAGTATTCCACGTGCCTTCAGGAAATAGATTTCCGTTGGGAATTGGCTTTGAGTCAAAGCCAACCTTCTCTGAAAACTGCTTCATGTCATTTGATTTTGGAGCTTCTTGGGCGCCATTAAATGATTTGCTGGATGCGACTGAGTTTGCTTGGTCAGTAACCGCGAGCAGCTATAATGAGCATTTGGGTACATATTTGAACCTTGAACCAGGATCAGGCGACATCAATGGGTTTGAAAAAAGTACCGTCAGTCTGACTGCTGATGCAGCTACACTCATCAACGGGGATTACATCGCCAATCTGATTATCAAATCAAACGATGCCGTCAACCAGGAAGTCAGGGTTCCGGTCAATGTCACCGTGACTGGCCACCAACCAAAATTGAAGCATATCAAAATCGCTGAATATGGAAGCGTCTTTATTGGAGATGAAAAAAGCTATGAATTGGTGTTGGAAAACATCGGATATGGCAATTTCAACGATCCGGTTATTACTACAAATTCTCCGGCTTTTGTATTGGACGCCAACATGCCTTGGCAGATAAAGGCCCGCGAAGAGGCAATAGTCAAAGTGACCTTTAAGCCAACGGCAGCAGGAAACACCAACGGTATCCTGACAATCACAAATGGGTCTCAGACTTATGAGATCGCTTTGTTTGGAGTCGGTGCCGAGACGGCAAAAATCGCCGTCACCCCGGAGACCCAACAGGTGGAAAATCTGACCATTGGTGATGAATTCACCGCCAAAGTAACCATCGAAAACAAAGGGGTATTCCCGCTCAAATACTTTATTCCGGGATACGACAAGGATGGCATCAGCGAAAACTGGCCATCGGATTACCATAATTATGGCTACACACTGAGGACAAGTTACTCTACTGAAGCCAATCCTATCAATTATGAGTTTGAAGATATTTCTGAAACAGGAACAAATATCACCAAGACCTTCTTTGATGATGCCAGTTATGTACCGGTGGATATGGGATTCCAGTTCCCTTACTATGGTGAAAATAAGCAGATCCTATACGTTTCCAAAAAAGGATTTACTGTATTCGACAACACCGTCCGTGCAGTCAATGTCCCCATTCTTAATAATTCCTGGAGTCCTAAAGGATACATTTCCATTCTTGGAAGCCAGCTTAACTACCTGACACAGGGCGAGGTTTTCTATAAAGTGGAGGCCGACAGGGTGATCGTCCAATATGACAATGTATGGGATGGCTGGAGTGTAGGTGAAACCATCACTGCACAGATGGTGCTTTATGCCAATGGGGACATCAGGTTCTTTTATGAGGAAATGAATTTCTCAGAGACTAACCAACAGTACCTGACCATTCTCATTGAAGATATGGGTCAAAGTGATGGGATTATGGTCAGCAACTTTACAAAACCTTTGGCGCTGTATAGCGGACTTGCCTTGGGATTGGATTATCCCGGCCCTGCCATTATCTCTGAAATCAGCAATGGTTCGGGCCTGCTGATGCCTGGCACAAGTAGGGAAGTGGAAATCAAAATGAATACTGGTACCCTTTCTGAAGGTACTGTCAACAGGTATGTCAGCATCATCAACAATGACCCTGACCAAAGGCAAAAAAATGTGCTGGTCCAACTTGACATAACCGGTGGTGGCGTGGCCAAGGCTGAAGTTTCCGCCGATACGGTAAAGTTTGGGAATGTATTCCAAGGTGCCATCAGAAGTTTCCCTTTCACCATCAAAAATCCCGGAACAGCCAGATTGGATATCACAGGTATGCAATTCCAGGATTCGGAGTTTAGCCTGACAGGAGATCAACCTACCGAGATCAAACCGGGATTGTTTAAGAAATACAGCATCGAGCTACCTACCACCACTTTGGCGGATTTGGAAGATTGGTTACTGATTTCGTATGCCGATGGTTCGCGGGATACAATTTATGTCACGGGAACAGTTGTCGATGCACCCGCGATCAATGTGGACTTGAGTCCAATCACACATACCTTGGCTTTTGGGGAAAAAGCAGAACTTCCGATTACGATCGAAAATACAGGATTGGCACCGTTGCAGGTCGCACCTGTGGGTGGAGGCAAGTGGCTAAGTTTTACTTCACCTACTGCCCCAAGCAATTCACTGCCTGACTATACCTACACGTACGAGAAATACAACAACGGGGAAGTCTACCAATGGATCGAAATCCGAAAGACCGGGACTCAAATGAGTTTTGTGGATTATGAGGACTTTGAAAAAACGTTTTGGAGAGAATTGAAGCTTCCATTCCCTGTGGAGTTTTATGGTCAAAAGTATGATTCCTTCAAGGTCGGGGACAATGGCGTTATTTCCTTTGGGGAAAATCCTATGGCTGATTTCTTCACGGATTATATTCCTTCCAATAACCATTCTGATCCACGGATCATGCCATATTGGACCTTCAGTAGCTTTACGGATTTTGAACATCCCAAAGAAGATATCGGTATTTTCTACCAGTTTGTCGATGACAAAATCATCATCACCTGGAGCACTTTCGTGAATAATTTTGGTGGAATGGGTGATCCTGTTTCTGCGCAAATCATCTTCTACAAAGACGGAACGATGAAGTTTCAATACAAGAGGGAAGACGGCGGCGCAGATTTTACTTCACAAGCCTCTACGATCGGTCTCCAAAGAAACGGTACAGACGGGATTGCAATTTCCCAATACCAACCTTTGGACCACGGTTCGGGATTGGCTTATATCATAGTCCCTACTAGGCGATATACCATCGCTCCGGGCTCAACCATTTCAGGAAACATTTCCTTAGACGCCACCAATGTCTACGGAGGAGTTTATTCCCAAGCCTTGAAGTTCCATTCCAATGCACCCAATAATGAGTTGTTGGAAAAGCCTGTGGAATTGACAGTAACAGGAGAGGCCAGCATTTTGATGGCAGACACTGTTGAGTTTGGCAGCAAGTTGGTTGCGTTCGAATCCATTTATCCTGTCAGCAACACGATGGATGTGTTGATTGAAAATGACGGTGCGGCTCCTTTTGACATCAGTTATGCTTCTTTAGCAGATGGTACAGGACCGTTAAACCTCATGGTCATGGTAAATGGATTTTGGGGACCTGAATGGACCAAAATCAATGAAATCTGGTCTTGGCCGACATTTACCATCAAACCGGGTGATAAAATGCTTACCCGTGCGGTATTTGCCCCAACCCAAGAAGGCACGTATTCCGAAGAAGTTATCCTCACGACAAGCATTGGAGAGAAGCGGATTTTACTCAAAGGAGATGCCTTCGAGCCTGCCAAAATCAAAGTAGTAGCCGATTCCATATTCGTATCCATGAATACCGTACAAACCGAAGTCAGGAGCATTTCTTTTGACAACATAGAAGGGAAGTCAAATCTTAACTATCAGGTAAGCATTGATTACCAAAGAGAGGCGGAAGTAGCTGGAGCAAGTGTTGATAAATTGGCTGATAAGTCTTCGACTCCAAGTATCACCCTTGCCTCCTCACCGGCGGCAGAGACCAATGCGGTGGTAGGACAAGCTTCCAATTACAACAGGACACTTTCGTATACGGATAAGAAAACCCCGGATACCTTTATCGGTACTGGAGGTGCGGCACCGTTCACCCTCAGTACCAAATTCAATGCTGGACCTCAAGGCTTCAACTTATCACATGTTGAAACCTTCCTTAGAATGGAAACCCTTCCAACGGCAGGAATCGAGCTCGAAATCCGGGCAGGTGGTAGTTCCATCGCCGATGCCAAAATCCTGACTAAAGGAAGCTTGACCATCACTGGAAATGGTTCTGATGAAACTGGTGCTTGGTATCAGATCGCTCTTGAAGAAGAAACCGGAATCTATCCAAATGAGGACTTCTATGTCATCGTGACTCATCCTTTTGGCAATCAATTTCCTCAAGGTACCATCACCGACGCAGCCAATGTGCCCGGCAGGTATGCTTACCTCAACGAGGGAGAGTGGTTTGAGGTACAAGAAGGAAACATGTCCAATGTCGGTTGGCTGATGCTCGCCGGTGAAATGAAAGCCGGGAATTTCTCATGGCTAGGAATCAAATCCGGTCAGGAGGGAGTTTTGACAAAAGGTGAATCCGGTAAAGTCGAGGTAAATATCGATGGTACTTTTGCCAAAGAAGGCGATCAGCTGGCACATATCGTCATTGCTTCCAATGACCCTGCCAAACCTGTGGTACGTGTACCGATTACATTGCATATGAACGAAGCACCATATTTTATGAATGCGCCTTCTTCTATTGTCATTGCAGAAAATGAAACCGCCACAGTCATGCTGAAAGTGAAGGATCCCGAAAATAACTCCATCACACTCAATGCTGTCATTGGCCATCAGTTTGCAAGTTCAACCTTTAAGGCTGATTCATTGAAACTTGTCTTTATGCCGAAGTTTGGTGATGATGGCATGTACCAATACAAACTGACTGCAACGGATGAACACGGTGCCAAGCGTGAATTGACTATTCCGGTGGAGGTACTTCACACCAATCAAGCGCCGGCTTATATCGGAGCAAGCGATGCGTTTGCCATCCTCAAGCCGGGAATTCTAGAGGAACATACTCTCTCTGCCTATTTTACTGATCCTGATGGGGATGAATTCACATACACTGTTAGCAGCAGCAACGAAGCTGTACTGTCGGTTTTTGCTTCTTCCTCCAAGTTCATCATCAAAACTTTAGAAAAGGGTGAGGTGATCATCACCTTTACCGTAAAGGATAAGTTTGGGGCTATAAGGAAAGTAGAACTCCCTGTAAAGGTAGACCTTGTCAGTGGTCTTGAGGATCTTGATATTCTCTTCAGTGTCACAGCCTACCCTAACCCGACCTCAGGAATAATCCGGGTCAAAGTAAAAGGAGAGGTCAGTAACACTTATTCCCTTAGGTTGATCAATAACTTGGGTGTCCCATTGGTCAGCAAAGAAGACTGTGACCCGACTGAGGAGACGGTCGTTGACCTGAGTACTTTGCCTACCGGAGTATACCTCTTGGAAGTAACCGACAGGAGAGGAAAGAGCATGAGAAGAATTGTAAAAGAATAAAAAAATAGACTCTAAAAAACCTTAGTCAGCTATCAGAACAGTTGTTTGATTCACCCAAAAGGTCTGCGGACCTAGCTGATTTCATTGATAAATGTTAAGTTCAATTTTGCAAAAAGGCCTCCGAATTATCGGAGGTTTTTTTTTGGCTTTTAGACAAAATAGCGGAAGGAAAAGAACCATCTATTTCCAATTTCATTCCAAAACAAAAACCCTTGAAAACCGGAATTTTCAAAGGATGAGGGTTTTTTGTTTTTTTAGAGGTGTAGTTGCCTAAATCGGCAACAAATATTTAGACTAATTTTAGAAAAAGTCTAATTCCAAAGGATTCAATTTTTTGAATAATCTAATCTTGATATAAAATGATCAAATTCCATAATTTCAAAAACAACTTTTTTGTTCTTCAAATTCGTAATTAAAACAAGACCCTCGTCATTGATATCGATTTGGTCTATTCCTTTTATTTTGAAAAAATCCCATTCAGATTTATTCTTCTTTAAAATAAAAAATGAATCAGTAGGACCGTTTGCTTTGCCGCTCGGATTTAAATTAACCAAAACCCATAAATCTTCAGGCTCACCTACAACATTGATAATTCTTGCTCCCAATTCTTCAAAACCTAACCGAAACCATTTTTCAAAATCCTCCTTCCCGCTTTGGTGCAATTCTGCAGAATTTTGAGGCATTTTGAAATCAAAGATTTTTACACCCGAAGGATCAAAAATCATGATTCCATTCCAGCCCAGATCGAATAATATATAGTTTCCAGAGGGTGATTTGGTAACCTCAAAGCTTCGGACGTCAGGCACAAACTTTCCTTTAAATAAGGGTTTGGTTTCATGTGTCTTAAAGTTCAAGTCATATGAATCGAAATCGCCCGAAACTCCCGAAAGTACAAATAAGGTTTTGCTGTTCTGGCTTATGGATGGTGCAATAGCTCTATAGTTCAAAAAAAACAAGTCCTCTTTGGAGGGAAGGTTTATGGCTACACTTTGCTTTTTTCCTGAACCCAATTTTTTTAATTGATCACTGGCTAGATACAAAGCATAAATTTCAGAATCACCAAGAAAAAAATCGGTAATCATCCCACTTTTGTATTCAACCGGCATTCCAGAAGGGTCTATTTCTACCTTTCCCAAATTTATTCTTTCATGGATTTTTCCTGTTGTATCCACTGAGACCACTTCTGAAAAATTGGTACTAAACCATAGCTTATTTTCAAACCAAATGTGATTTCCGATATAAAGATGTGGTGAATGAATACTCGGATCATCTATTTCAATAAACAAAGATCTACCTTTCAAAAGATTATCTTTTTGATCTTGAAATGAACAGGAAATTAAGGGAATTAAGAAGATTAAGGCACTTACCCATTTACACATAAATTTTGTTTTAAAAACCGACAATCAGAGAATCAATAGAATTGTCAGGATTAATTTGATATTCTGTTGGTAAATCGTTAGCTAACTTAAGTTCAGAAGATATATTCTTCCTGTCATAAAATACATTTGGATGGGATAAATCTAAAAAAGCATTTGCTTTTTTTGAATTTTTTGAAACCAAAACCACCACACCTGAATCTAGAAAATGTTTTGCAAAATCTTGAAATACAACATAACAAGAAGGACATCCATCCAAATTTATCAATAGAAGTTTGGTTTCCTTGGTATTAATTCTTTTTTGTAATTCGCGGAACCTCCATTCAATTTTTTCATTGTCGCGCCTACAGGAGAAAGTAAACATTAGAAATACAAAAACTAGATGTAAACAGTAATTTTTCATTTTTCAAGGTTAAAAATATGAAGCACCAATTCATCTTCATTGACATTTTCATCAAAATAGTTATTTTTCATCAGGATGATACCTTTCTTTCCAATGAAAATATTGAAGGGAGAATACATATTTGGAGGGAAAATTGTTTCTTTAAGAAACTTAAAATTTTCATCTAAGACCAATATTGAAAACTTTTGCTCCTCAATATTTGGGATGAATGTTTTGTTCTGTGTTTGTGTGAGAGGATGCATAACCAGGCGATAGTAAAGTTTCCGGTATGGATCAAATAAGATTTGTCTATACCGATATTGTCCCAAAACCATTTCATTTTCTTCTTCCTGACTAGGTGCAGAGATCAGGGGAGCTTGTTTTGCTGAGAAAAAGCTACTTTTTGCGTGTATTTTTTTTATTTGTTGGTTTTTCTTGTCAACCCAAATCAAAGAATCCAATAGTGGCCACGAAATTAGATATACGGAATCCGAGATAAATTCACGTGAAAACACAAGGTCATATACGGGCCAGATTTTATCACGATAAGATTCAGGATAGGTGATTAATGAATCGTAGGATACTTCATCTTTTACCAGATCATATTCTAATGATAAAGGGTAATTTTCATTGATATTGGAAGGATTGTACACATCAAAAAGTGGATATTGCATAAAATGAATCAGGTTTTTAAATAATCTGGTTGGATTTCCGGATGTAGATACATGATTAATCAGCCCAAAATGTGCGGATTTATCGATCGATGGAGTCAATCTTTTTACAAAGTTGCCATCTTCATCAAATGCAATGCTTCCTCTTATGCTTCCTTTTATAAAAACAAAAATGGAATCCTGTGAAGCATAGGTAAAACCCTGCATCACCGAACTTATACCTTCAGGTCCACCGATTGGAAACCTGATTCTTTTCGAAAGACTTCCATCCTTGAGGGAATATTTATCCACCGATTTTGTAATGGTATTAAGTGAAACCAAGTATTCATCTTCACCTTCCCAGTAATATTGGGAATAAATAAATTCGTTGGAAGTGGAATCATCTAAAACAAGTCTGATTTCCTCAACGAAATGCGACATGTATCCATCATTACTTTCTTGTTTGGGTTGAGAACAAGATTGAAAAATAACAAAGAATAAAACTAAATTTCTTATTAACATATGGTATGGAAGTTAGCCCTTGGATTTCTCCAAGGGCATTAAATTATGGCATAGGAAGAGGAATAATACAGCCCCCACATCCCATACATGCACCCCCGCCAACATTTGCAGATAACACTGCCAAGCCTGGACCATTTGGATTAGGGATAACATATTCACCTCCTGTCCTTGGATTAATACACGCAGAGTGGGAGGTGAAAGAAATAGATGCTACAAGCAGTATAGCACCTATAATCAGGAAAACATGCTTTTTCATTTTTCTAAAATTTTAAGGTTGAAAATAATAAGACTACAGATAAGAATTAAAAATTGTCGACAAAACTAATTCCTAATCTAATGTAAAAAAAAAATAGAAAAAGCAATGGGTTAGTTGCATTAATATTAGTAAAAATATATAAATCATTGATTTTCAAATAGAAAAAAATATTAAAATCTTAATGATAAATCTAAAAGCCCTTGAAAACCGGAATTTTCAAGGGCCAAGGTCTAAGTGGCTTTCCCGTATTTTATTGAAACCTTTAGAAATTTTTGCTGTGAATCAGTTTTTATAACTGCATGGACCTCTCTTAGTGATTTTAACTGGTCTATTGGTACGGTCAAAATTAGGTTGGTTTTTTTTCCTGGGTCTATCTTCCATTTTTCTAGCTTAAACTCAGTACAGGCACAATGTGGTGAAATAGAAATTATATTAACGGGTTGGTTTGAATTATTGGCTATTAGAAATACAGTTTCAACTATGCCGTTTTTATCAGCACTTGATTCATCTTTATAAATCACCCTGTTTTCAATTGAAATATTCAACAATGAAACCATCAAAAGCAAAACGATCATTTTACCAACCCAAATCATTATTCTGAAAGGTTAGATTCAAGGAATTGACAAATTCGGATACCTTTTTCATGTATGCTGTACTTGATTGGTCGCCTTGGTCCATTTTTTCAAAATAGAAATAGGATTTATCATAGGCTTGTTTGAGGAGGTTAAGATTGGTTGATGATCTTGAATTTAAGTCGATCATTTTCACGTATTCCAAAATTTCATTATTGCTGAAAAATGATTCCTGAAAGGAATAATCAGGAGAGGAGGAGTGCGCTAAGGCCGCAGTGAAAAAGGCCATCTTTTCTTTCTCTTCTGCTAATTTATCTGGTAACTGAATGTCATAAGGAAAACCATGAGTTAGATAGTTGAGTTTAACTTCCCGGTTTTTGACATCCATAAGCATATTAATTTTGGCGATAAAAGACCTTCCCCGGCTTTCAAAAAAATGAACTTCTGCCTTTTTTATTTCTATGGGATTCCCATTTACATTTATAAATGTGGTATTGCTTACAGAAATTTTTCGGATAACTCCATATTCCGAAACAGTGGTCTGAATGGTGCGGGATTTATTAGCATAGGTGATTAAGTTGATGTTTGAGACGACTTTGGATTCGATGGGTTGGTATTCATTCTTATGTGATTGGATTATTCCAAAAAACAAATCATTTAAAAATTGACTGATGATTGCAAAAGAGGTTTGGTAAGGTATTTCATTGGGATCGACATTGGCCAAAAGCTGCTTTTGATGGAAAAAAGCAATGTTTCCTGCCAAAAATTTATTGGCTTTTTGGTTTCTATCGATCAATCCTGAATAAGCGAGAATACCAAATGAATGAAATTCAGTTTTGCCAATGAGTTCCAGGTATTGTCCTTTCAGCATGGTGAAATTATTCAGGTCATTTTTTAACAGAAATCTGAAATTTTCAAAAACCCTTTTCTCATCAGCTGTCTTCACATCCACAGGGCTTAATTCCAGGAAGCTTTCCTTGAGTTTTATCAGTGTCACTTCACCATCGACAAGGATTGAATCACAAAAAGCAAAGGGTTCAAATCCTAGGTACCTGATTTCTATTCCGCAAAGTGGCATTTCGATTCCGGACAAATCCATTTCCCCGCTTTCATTTCCGACTTTCACCAGATTTGAATCTGGTGACCTCAAAGAAAAGAACGGTAGTCTTTCACCTTTCGAATCCATAACCCTTATCTTTTGAGAAAACGATTGGTCTGTCAAAAAGACCATGAAAAGAAATAGAACCAAGAATGTTTTCATTTTAACGAAAATTTAAAAATACCAAGCTTGTCTTTTTCTTCATCCAAAATACCATCCGCAATGAAGGTACTTCCTTCACTTCCCAAAACCCTAAACCTTTCTGGAACCTCAAAATCCCCAACCAAAATGTGGTTTTTGAATACCTGCAACCTTGACTTTCCCTTTTCTAAGCCATTAGGAAAATAGGTTCTAAACAGCAACTGACTTGCATTGTCAAAATAGATGTGGTGGTAAAATCCGGCCTTTTCCAAATCGGTTTTATAATTGTCAATAGCTTCTTCGATGGTTTGTGTTCTTGGATAATTGACGTTCATTTCTTCTCCGGACCATCCAAATTTTCCAATCAGCTTAAAATCCTGATTATAGACATGGATCAAAGGATCGATGCCAAAGGACACCAAAATGGAATCTCCTTTTGTGGTAAAATGAAAGAAGTCAAAGTTTGGGATGAAGCCGTGACGGAGATATTCCTCACTTCGGTTTCCAAATCCCATTTCGATTTTTTGGGACTTTAAGTCATATTTCCCAAATGTATACACGGTTTTATAATATCCTTCAGAAATGTAGGCATTGAGTATGGGATGACTCATGGAAATTGGCAATAGGATTGATCTTTGAGGATCTTTACCAACTGAAAGAAAAGCGGAATTTTCTCCTTTCATCTTCCAAGCGATTTCATAAAGTCCTAACATCTCAGCTTTTGGATTGTCGAGCATTTCCTGATAGGAGTCGCTGTGGTTCCATGCAATCGGCAGTCTTTTTTGTCTGACAAAGTTGCTGTCGAAGATTACCAATTCAAAGTTGTCCAATACCACATGTCCCTCTTCCAAGGCATTTGGTACAAAGCCATGGATATTGTTTTGTTCACTTGGACCATCTCCTTTTCCCAAAAATGTACCTATCAGTTCTCCTGAGGCATTGTACTTTGAAACTGTGCTGAAAATTTGGTCTACAAAATATAGCTCGCCTTGGGAAAACTGGAAAAAGCCATTTCCGGAAAAAAAGTCCTTTTCCAATACTATGGTATCTACTTCAATCAATGAATACAATACTTCCTTATCCTGAATGGTGGTGTTGGTTTTGGGATTCTCGCATGAAAACAAAAAACAGGGTAGAAGCATGAAAGTGAACCATGTATTTTTTGAATACAAAACATAAACGTTTTTTTCAAAAATGATTTTGAAACAGCTATTCAACTTCATATCGACTTTTCAATAATGGTGGTGGGCAATAATTTGGTTTTGGTACGAATGAATTCAATCACTGGCCAAGGGAAATATTGAGACCATTCAAAGTGGATATTTAGCGCTGTGATTTGGGACTTAATAGAGTTTGAAATTGATTGACCGCCATTAGAGTAAAAGAATTTAAATAAAACTAATTCTACTCCAATGAAAAAAGAATTGTGGCCAAAAGCAAGAATTTGGTTTGTGGGCGAATTGTGAAATCTTCTAAAGCCTTGATTTTCAGATCAAAAAATTACTAACGTTCTAAGTTTAAAATAAAAGCCCTTGAAAACCGGAATTTCCAAGGGCTGGATTGTTCTTTGAGGTTTTGAAAACCTCGAAGAACTGAATTTATCAAAAGTTGAAAATCAAAATTTAAAACGCTTTCACTTTTCCAATCAGCAAAATCGGATTGTCATCTAGGTAATCGGCCGGGATATATTCCGATATCGAAGCTTTTTGTTCCTCTGTTAGATTTTTGATGTACTCAATATTCAGGCTAAAAATGAATCGGTCATCATTTAATTTGCCAATTAATGTGGAAGGTATGTCTATTTTGGACAGTCTGATACTATCGAAGGTATACGAATTTTTACTGTCCTTACCGATGATTGTTTTAAGAAATTTTCCACCTCCAAATGACCCTAAAAAATATTGAACAAGATAAAAATTCTCTGTTTCTTCAAGAATGAATGAATGGACTTTGGGGTTCATATCATTGTTGATCAAATCAAACAATTGGTTTGGATCATTTTTTATTCCTTTTAATTCTTCTTCAGAAATAGAATTTACTCCAAAGTTCAAAGCTATAGAGTTTTGATTTTCCAACTTTTCATTAAAGCTTAAAATTTTATATTCAAATGGATGAATTGTTGAAAAATTGTTTGAGCCAATTGTTAACCCCTTATCGCTTCCAAAATCAAAACCATGATATATAGAGTCAATTAAAGAATTTTCATAGAAACTGTTATTGGCCAAATCGTAAATAAAGAACCTGTTTGGAGACCCTGAAATTAAATTGAATAATAATTTTCCATCCTTCATGACTTGGAAAGCACCTAATGTTTTTTCATTCACTCCTTCAAGGCTTTGGTTTGAAATTAGATTATTTGATGGGGCAAATTTCATCATGTTTTTTTTTGACCCATCATAAATCAAAATTTCTTCATTCTCATTTAAAACTTGAAAGTCACTAATTAAATTATATTCATTAGGGCCATCTCCTTTAGATGATAAAATTAGATTTAATTCTCCCTCATTTCCCATTTTGTATAGTTTTGCTCTACCTCCATCCAAAACATAAATAGTTTTATCATAAGATTTTGCCCTATATAAATTTGGGATAAGATCGATATTTTTTAAATGAACAATTTTGAATTCATCAAAAGAATCCTCGATCTCAAAGGAATTTGGCACAGTGGAAATAGTTATTTCAGAGACAAGCTCTTTTTCCTTTTTTTGTGAGCAAAAAACTAATAGTAAACAAAATAAAATTATTTTAAACCTTGAATGGACCATTTTGAAAATCATTTAAATTTAAGATTGAAGTAAAAAAAAGGAGTCAATTCTGACTCCTTTTTTGGTTTTATGGAACAGCAGGAGTACAAGATCTTGTACAGCCGGGACCAATTATACAAGTGTTTGTACAATGTGATTGAGTCCCGTAGCAGTGATTATCTCTTGTCCATGTACCAGCTCCATTTGACCAGGTTTCAGTACAAAACCATCTTTCGGCTTTCACTGTACTTGAAATTTGAACCAGTATAAGGATAAGCATGAACATCAAATATGGTTTCTTCATTTTTCTTTAAAATTTTAAAATTTAGACTTGAGTCACCAACCTTTGGTAACTAGAATCAAAAATTGTCGACAAAACTAATTCTTGGTCTAATGTAAAAAAAAAAAAAATGATAAAATCAAGGAGTTAGGTGAATAAATAACTAGAAAAATAAATAATAATATTAATAATTATCATTTACATTATTAATGTCTAAATTATAAATCAAAAAAAAGCCCTTGAAAACCGGAATTTCCAAGGGCTTAATTGTTCTTTGAAGTTTCTGAAAACCGTGAAGAATTGATTTTATCAGAAAACTTTGAGATCTCCAAGACCTCGAAGGTTTAATGATCAAATATGCTATTAGTGGATTGGATTGTTAATTGTCAGAAAACAGAAAACCCTCGAGGTTTAGAAAAAAACCTCAAGGGTTCTGAGATTAAATCAATTCCACACTTCGCTTCACAAAGGCAGTCAGGTCTTTGCCGGTAAGCATGCCTTGGGAAAGCAAAGCTAAATCAAAGGCCTGCTTGGCAAGTTTGGTCTGCGCCTCTTCATCCTCGGTTTTGAGGAGTTTGTCGATCACAGGATGGTTGCCGTTGATGGCTACTTTGTAGTTGTCAGGAAGTGAACCGTAGAAGCTCATCCCGCCGCCCATCTGCGCCATGTCCTTCATCCTGCGCATAAACTCATCCATGGTCACGGTCACAGGCATTTCCTCAGGGCTGAGTCCTGCCACGTCCACGCTGTAAGTGGCGTTTGAGATCGCTTTTTCGAAGATTTCCTTCACCTTCTTGGATTGGTCTTCGGTAAGGAGGTTGGCATAGGAATCGTCCTTTTCGATCAACTTCTCCGCTACGTCCGCATCTACACGCTTCAGTTGGGTTTTTTCCTCCTTCATCTCGAGGTGTTGGATGAAGTGGCTGTCGATCGGAGAGTCCATCACGAGGACATCATAATCCTTTTTGTTGGCAGATTGGATAAATCCGTCCTGCTTGTTGACATCAGTGGCGTAGAGATAGACGGTTTGGTCATTTTTGTCTGTCTGAATCGCCTTGACTTTTTCTTTGTATTCAGGCAAAGTGAAATATTCGCCTTTGGTGTTTTTGAGCAAAGCGAAATCTTTTCCTTTTTCCGCAAATTTGTCTTCGCTGATCATGCCATACTTGACAAAAAGGCCGATGTCATTCCACTTTTCTTCGTAGACTTTTCGGTCTTTTTTGTAAAGTTCGCCCAGCTTGTCTGCTACTTTTTTGGTGATGTAGCTGTTGATTTTCTTCACATTGCTATCCGCCTGTAGGAAGCTTCTAGATACGTTAAGCGGAATATCCGGCGAGTCGATCACCCCGTGAAGCAACATCAAAAACTCAGGGACAATGTCCTTGACCTCATCGGTGATGAATACCTGACGGCTGAAGAGTTTGATTTTGTTTTTCTGCATTTCGAAGTCGTTTTTGACTTTCGGGAAATACAGCACCCCTGTCAGGTTGAACGGATAATCCACATTCAGGTGAATCCAGAAAAGAGGATCCTCGCCCATTGGATAGAGTTCTTTGTAGAATTTCAGGTAATCCTCGTCCTTTAGGTCGTTGGGTGACTTGGTCCAGATCGGGGAAGTGGTGTTGATGATGTTGTCTTTCTCGACAGACTTCCATTTCTTTTTGCCATCGGCCTCTTCACCGTCTTCTACAGAATCGGTTTTTGTACCAAATTTGATCGGAACGGGAAGGAATTTGCAGTATTTGTCCAGGATGCCCTGAAGCTTCCATTTGTCCAAAAACTCCTCAGAATCGGCGTTGATAAACAAAGTGACTTCTGTTCCCCTTTCGGTTCTGTCACCGGCGCTGATTTCAAATTCGGTGCTGCCGTCACAGGTCCATCGTGCCGCTGCTGCGCCTTCCTGATAGGAAAGGGTGTTGATTTCCACCTTGTCAGCTACCATAAATGCGGAGTAGAAACCCAAACCAAACTTGCCGATGATTTCATTGGCGTCTTTGGCATCTTTGAATTTCTCCACAAATTCAGCCGCACCGGAGAAAGCAATCTGATTGATGTACTTTTTGATTTCCTCGGCAGTCATGCCAAGGCCACGGTCGGAGATGGTGATGGTTTTTTTGTCTTTGTCAAAAGCCACTTCGACAGTGATGTCGCCAAGTTCGCCGTTGTATTGGCCCAAAGTTGCCAACCTTTTGATTTTCTGTGTGGCATCTACCGCATTGGAAACCAATTCACGGAGGAAGATTTCATTGTCAGAGTATAAAAACTTCTTGATGATCGGGAAGATATTCTCGGTATGTATCGAGATGGTACCTTTTTCCTGCATAGCTATTTTCGTTTTAGTGAATTACAATATTGATACAAGACCCTTATCAAGGCTTGTTCCAATTCGCTGAAAATGTCATTTTGGCAGAAAATCAAAAAATATTCAAATTTTTTTTTAATATTGTAGTCTGTTTCGGAGGGTAAGTGGGGTCTTTAAGATCAAACTTTTATCCTTCATAATGAAGTCACCCATAGTATCTCGCAAGAATGAAAATTGTAATCATCAGTCAGTGTACCCCTAGAGAACAAATAGTGGTTCACGAAATTGTCAAAAACTTCGATCATGTGACCTTGGTACATTCAGGCCAAAGGCAGGGCTTGGTTATAAAACCCAAAAATCAAGCGAAATCAGGAAAAAAAATCAGGTCGCAATCTTTTTTGGATAGGAATGGATTGAGGTTTTTCCATAAGTTCCATAAGATATCCATACATAACAAAACAAAACATCTTAAAACCGGAAACCATGATTTCGAAAAGGTTACCATTCCATTTTCCGAAATCAATACAGAAAGAGGACTTGAATTTTTGAAGTCCCTCCAGCCTGACATTTTGTTTACCTGTAATGCGCCAATTTTGAAGGGAGAAATTCTCAATATCCCTAAGATTGCGGCCATCAATGTGCATTATGGTATGCCGCCGCACTATCGTGGCAATGACACGCTGTTTTGGGCCTATATCAAAAAAGATTTCGACAACCTTGGCGGATGCCTGCATTATACCACCAAAGGCGTGGATAGGGGAAATATTTTGGCGGAAGTATTTCCTTCCTTGGATCCAAAGGACAGCCTTGTCCACGTGGACATCAAGACCTCCGAATTGCTTGCTAAGGCAGCAGTCAAAATTCTGAAAGACATCGAAAACTGTGATGAAATTCCTTCCGGAAAAGTGCAGGTAGAAAAAGGGAGAAACTACAAACTTTATGAAAGGACGCTTTTTCACCATTTGGGATACCTCGCCCAACAGAGTTTAGGCCTTCTCAGACCAAAGGCTCGGAAAGAAAAAATAGTATTTTATCATGGCCAAAAGGTAGGATCGGTTTGACCGATGAATACACCAAACTTTTTATCTTTGCCCCATGCTCAAAGAAATTGCTGTTCTGATCCAAAAAGAAATCACCCTCGAATGGAGACAGAAGTACGCGCTCAATGGCATTCTTTTGTATGTCGTATCGGCAGTTTTTATCACGTATCTCAGCGTGGGAGCGAAGCAAGGCAATATCGGAGTTCCGACGTGGAATGCACTGTATTGGATCATTATCCTGTTTTCTGCCGTCAATGCCGTGGCCAAAAGCTTTGTGCAGGAACATCAGGGCCGACAGCTGTATTATTACATGATTGCTTCTCCGGAGGCCATTATCATTTCCAAAATCATCTACAATACACTCCTCACACTTGTTTTGGCATTGTTGGGATATCTGGTTTTCAGCGTGATTTTGGGCAATCCCGTTCAGGATCAGGGGATGTTTTTGTTGAACCTCATATTGGGAGCGGTTGGTTTTTCGGCCTGTCTGACGATGGTATCGGGGATAGCGTCCAAGGCGAGCAACAATGCGACTTTGATGGCGATATTGAGTTTTCCGGTCATCATCCCGATTTTGCTGATGGCCATCCGGGTGTCAAAGAATGCCATTGATGGATTGGATTGGTCAGTGAGCTTGGATAAGATTGTAACGCTTATGGCAATCAATGTTATCGTGGCTGTGACGGCGTATATCCTGTTTCCATATCTGTGGAGGAGTTAGGAACTGTCCCGCGAAGGCGCAAAATCGCAAAGAAAAAATAAGTCAGAAGGTTATAGGCCCGCGGACTTTGGCAAAGAAACTTTTCCCGCAAAGTCACAAAGACGCAAAGAAAAAAAGCAAGTCGGAGGACTACAGGCCGGTAGACTTTGGCAAAGAAACTTTTTCCCGTGAAGCCGCAGAGGAAAAGGAGAGTAAGAGGAGAATGAATTATTCAGAATAAGAATGTTTGTGGAGACACAAACATTGGCGGCGTCGACCGACCACGTAGTGGTCAAATATTGGTAGCCCCGAGTGAGGAACGCAACTCGGGGTTAAAAACGAAAACCGTGATTCCGGTTTTTGGCCGAAGAAATGCAAATAGGGAATTGAGGTTTCCGCCAAAAACAAGTACGTTCAAAATCCTTTGAGACCATAGCGAAACCATTGAGTCCTTTGCCGAAAAAGAAGGATATTTTTTAAATCAATTTCTTTCGCCCTTTCAGGGCTTTGATGAAACCATTCCTCATGATAGCGATGGGCTTCACCCATCGCTAGGATCTTTCGCACTTTCAGTGCTGATATTTCCAAACCGCATCAAACCAACGGCGTACAACGGCGTCGAATGATCCCATAGGGATCAAATATTGGTAGCCCCGAGTGAGGAACGCAACTCGGGGTTAAAAACGAAAACCGTGATTCCGGTTTTTGGCCGAAGAAATGCAAATAGGGAATTGAGGTTTCCGCCAAAAACAAGGACGTTCAAAATCCTTTGAGACCATAGCGAAACCTTCTATTCTTTTGCAGTAAAAAATATACCTCACTCAGACGCAAAGAAAAAAAAGCAAGTCGGAGGATTACAGGCTGGTAGACTTTGGCAAAGAAACTTTTTCCCATGAAGCCGCAAAATCGCAAAGGGATTTTAATTAAAAATGATAGGTTAACATCAGTTTATTTACTTATAATTATTTCTTAGCGTCTTCGCGGGGAACAAATCAAACATTCTCAATTAGCGTCTCTGCGCCTTTGCGCGAAATCTTCCTTTTTCTGTTGGCGCGCTTGGTTTTTTCATGTTCCAAAACTACTTTTAGTTTCTGTGGTTTATCCTGAACCAACACAACCAAACCAAATTTCCCATGAAAGCATCAAAGCCCCTTATCTTGATTTTTGCATGTATAGCGGTTTATTTTTTCCAGATTTCTTTTGGCCTTGCCCAGACTATACAGGGAGTATATTCCGGTAATATTGTTGGCCAACTTTCAGTCATTACTTTGGAACAAAAAGGGGAAATGGTCTATGGTCAGCTTTACGACAAGCAAATGAACAAAAGTGAATTTTTTGGGGCAAAAGAAAAGACAGGTTTTAGAGGTGTGATGGAAATATCGGGTGTAGAGGAAGAAATATATGCAAGAATTGAAAAATCAGCATTATTGTTAACTGTCAAAAGCAGTGGAGAGGTTTTTACGATGGACTTGGTTTCCAAAAATTTGGCCTATGATTTTTCAAAGCTTTTTCCGGAACAGTTTGATGACATTAAAAACAAGCTGACCGGAGTTTGGATTCTGAAGGAACTGTATAAAATCGATGAAAATGGAGAAAAAGTAATGGGTGAGATGACAGGTAAGGATTACATGTTTGCCTATATGCCTGATGGAAAATACGTCGCGGATATCAGGGGATTTAGGGATGCCCAAAGAGAGATTCCGGCAGAATACAGAATGAGCGGTTCCGAAATGTTTGAAGCCGCCAATATGCTGTCATGGCGGATTATAAACGATAAGATTAACTTTTATCCTACCAAGCCGATTCCTGGTTTTTCGGGCAATGATGGGTTTTCAAGTTATTTTGAGTTTAAGGGCAATGAATTAATTTTAAAAAGTGATATGCCAAATGGTTGGACGGAACATTATGTGAAGAAGGATTGAGGAGCCTGATTTATTTTTTTGCTTTCATTTTCAGTAATCAGTCTCTGATTTCGTGGTTTGATTATTGGCATAAAATCATTTTATGGACCATCCGCAACATATCTCATGAAAAGCACAGGAATGAGGAACTTATGCCTTATTTTTGCGCTTGAAAAATCAAACCCATTATAATGAGAGCATATTGGTGGAAAATCCTGACTGTAGCCCTGTTGGCATTTACCCTTACAGCCGGACTTCTCCTTGACGTACCTAGGTTACCCATCCTGAATGAGACGATCAGGGCCCTGCATTTCCATGTCACGATGTGGTTTGGAATGATATTGATGCTAATGGTTGCGGTGGTTTACAGCATCAAATTTCTCCGAAGCAACGACCTCAGGCATGATGACATGGCGCTTGAGTTCACCAATGCGGCGATCCTTTTTGGCGTATTGGGAATTGTCACAGGCATGCTTTGGGCCAAATTCACTTGGGGGGATTATTGGAGCGGTGATCCAAAACAGAATGCTTCCGCCATCGGGCTTTTGATGTATTTCGCCTATCTTATTTTGAGAAATTCACTCACTGATGTCCATCAAAGGGCCCGAATCGGTGCCGTCTATAACATATTCGCATTTGCGGCTTTTATACCATTGATATTTGTTTTGCCAAGACTGACAGACAGTCTCCATCCCGGCAACGGTGGCAATCCCGGATTCAATGCCTATGACCTGGACAGCAAACTCAGGATGGTGTTCTATCCCGCGATCATCGCGTGGACACTGTTGGGAACTTGGATCAGTACCATAAGGGTCAGGCTGAGACGAATTGAAAGAAAGTTTGAAGATAAATTGATCAATCAGGTATCATGAAAAAGTGGTTAATAATATGGTTCATGGCATTCAGTCTGAGTGCTTTCGGACAGGAGAAAATTGAAATTTCTGAAAACGATTACCAAAACTCCACCGTTGAAATGGCGGATGTGATGCGGTCCGAGGGAAAAATCTACGTTTTGGTAGGTATCATCGGGATCGTTTTTGCGGGATTATTGGTTTATGTGATCAATACGGATAGGAAAGTGACCCGTCTTGAAAAACAATTGAAAGAAGAATAACATTAATAAGGAGAAAGGAAGTAAAATCTAAAAGAATTTGCTCCTGAACCCATCAAAAATATAATCTACCAAAATGAAAAAGGGACATATAATTGGTTTGGGAATCATAGCTGTCGCGATCATCATCATCATGTCAATGATCGGGGATGCAAGTACTTACGAAAGTTTTTCCAACGCCAAAGCCATGAAAACCAAAGGCGATGACAAGGCCATCCACGTGGTGGGCCAACTGAAAAAAGCCCAAACCGGTGATGTTGTCGGGATCGAAGTCAATGAGGATAAGACTTCATTCTATTTCCTGATGGTGGACAATGAAGGCACAGAACAAAAGGTCTTTTATAATGAACCGGTGCCACCGGATTTTTCAAGGGCTGAACAAGTGGTGGTCATCGGTGCTTATAAAGACCAAGACCTGTTTGTAGCAGACAAAATCCTGATGAAGTGCCCTTCCAAATATCAGGAAACCGAGCTCAAGACAGCCGGAATGTAAATTAGTTTTCCCTCTGATTCCATTTAACATGATCAATACCTTTATAGGTAATTTAGGCCACTTTGCATTGATTCTTGCTTTTGTCAGTGCCTTGGTTACTGCCTACTCTTATTATCAATACACGATTGCACAGGAATTGGACAAAGCCAATTGGAGGCGGTTCAGTAGAGTCACATTTTATGTCCATTCTTTGGCAAGCGTGACGGTGGCATTTGCACTTTTTGAGATTATTTACAACCACCGGTTTGAATACTTCTACTCTTATTCCCATTCTTCCAAAGCGCTTCCGGTCCATTATATGATCTCCAGTTTTTGGGAAGGTCAAGAAGGGGCATTTATCCTTTGGATAGTTTGGAATGTGGTTTTGGGATTGGTTTTGATCCATACCAACAAATTCTGGGAAGGTCCTGTGATGATCGTTTTTGCTTTGGTGCAGGCATTTCTTGTATCCATGATTTTGGGTGTGGTGATCGGAGATTTGAAGATCGGTAGTTCGCCTTTTATTCTTTTGAGGGATGCGGTCTCCGCACCGGTTTTCCAGATCAATCCTGACTTTAAGCCAGAAGATGGAACCGGTCTGAATCCTTTGCTTCAAAATATCTGGATGGTGATCCACCCCCCGACTTTGTTTCTCGGATATGCTTCCACCTTGGTTCCGTTTGCCTTTTTGATGGGTGGATTGGCTACCAAAAGATATTCTGAGTGGGTTCGTCCTGCATTGCCTTGGGCACAGTTCTCCGCCATGATCCTCGGAATGGGGATCATCATGGGTGCTTATTGGGCATATGTTACTTTAAATTTTGGTGGCTATTGGAATTGGGATCCTGTCGAAAATGCCGTTTATGTACCATGGCTGATTATGGTAGCGGCAATCCATACAATGATCACTTTCAAGAAAAGCAGTACTGCATTGAAGTCTTCCATCGTCTTGGTCATTGCTTCCTTCATTTTGGTACTGTATGCCACCTTCTTGGTGAGGAGTGGGGTATTGGGTGATTCTTCGGTTCACTCTTTTACAGACTTGGGTTTGTCAGGTCAGCTGTTGATTTACATGCTGTTCTTTCTTGTCATTGCAGTTTTTCTGGCAGCAAAAAACTGGAAACATATCCCGACTTCTGACAAAGAAGCTTCTGTTTATTCCCGAGAATTCTGGATTTTTATTGGTGCAACGACGTTGGCATTGATGGCTTTCCAGGTAATCCTTCCTACTTCCATTCCTGTTTGGAATGCTTTGGTAGAAAGTTTCGGAGGCATCTCCAACATGGCGCCTCCTGCGGATCAGATTGGTTTTTATACCAAATTTCAGCTTTGGTTTGCTGTGGCTGTGGCTTTGCTGACAGCGGTAGGACAGTTTTTTTGGTGGAACAAAATGGATCCGAAAGCCTTGAGGGAGTCGTTGGTGATGCCATACATCATATCTGTCGTCATATCAGCGCTGATCATTGTCTTTGGGAAGGTTTATGATATTCCTTACATCATTGTGGTTTTGGCCTCAGTATTCACCATCGTCGCCAATTCATCCATTTTGATCAAACTGATAAAAAAATCCACTTTCAAATTGGCAGGTGGTTCTTTGGCGCATATCGGACTTGGGATGATGCTAATCGGGATTATGTTTTCCTCAGGATATTCTGAAATCATTTCTTACAACCTTTCAGGATTGACTTACAGCAATTCGTGGGAAGAAGAAATGAACAAAGAGCACGTCCTGCTTTGGATCAATAAGCCAACCCAAATCAAAGATTATACAGCCGTCTATCGTGGCAGACAGAAAAAAGTGGTTGGTGTACCCGGATTTGTGAACGTCAAGCAACTCAAATCCACTGGGGAAATCAATGAGGCCATTGCTTTGGAAGATATTGTCGCCAGAGGAAGGACTTACTTTGCCAAAGGGGATAAAGTAAAGATTGTATTGGAGGAAAATGACTATTTCCAGGTTGATTACTACAAGGATTCTGTTTTTCAGTTTTCATTGAACCCGATGTCACAATTCAATTCCTCCATGGGATTGATATCCTCTCCGGATTCCAAAAGGTTTGTAAATAGGGATCTGTACACCTATGTCTCCGCCATCAATGATTATGAAGACCCGGAATGGAGGGAAGATGAATTCTATGAAGTAGCTCCGGGGGAGACCTTCTATATCTCTGACTTTGTGACCACATTTGAAGGAGGCGAAGTTCTCAGTCAGGTCGACGGTTTGGATTTAAGAGAGGGAGATGTAGCAGTAAAAGCCAAGTTGGTGGTCATGGATTATGATGTCGAGAAGCGTTTGGAGCCTGTTTTCATCATCCGTGACAATCAGGTAGGAAAGATTGCCGCTATAGACAACGAACTCGGTGTCAAGGTTGAATTGGAAAATATCAAACCGGAAACAAATACATTTTCTTTCAAAGTCAACAGGTACCAAAAAGACTATGTGGTATTGAAGGCCATATTGATGCCTCAAATCAATATCCTTTGGGCAGGAACGATCCTGATGCTGATAGGTTTTTGTGTAGCCATCTACCGAAGGTATGATGAGTTCAAAAAAATGAGGGATAAAGGAATGGAAGCCTAAATTCCTGACTAAGTTCAAAACCATAAAGCCCTAAGGATACCTTCTTTAGGGCTTTTTGTTTTTTTAGAATCACGGTAAAAGGTATATATTTCAATTATGAAATTTAAGATTGCAATATTGGGAACCGGCAACGTCGCCTGGCATTTGGCACCGGCCTTGGAAGAGGCAGGTCATACCATCACAGAAATTTATGCACGGAATCTTACGGACGCCGAAAAACTAACTGCAAGGTTATATACTGCAGATGCAAAAGATGACCTCGATTTTTCAGATTCCGAGGCGGAGATTTTTATTTTAGCAGTAAGTGATCAGGCGATTTCAGAGCTGGCTGATGAAATCATTTTGCCCGAAGAAAGTATCCTGGTGCATACTTCAGGAGCAGTGCCATTAGATGTGTTGGGCTATAGTTCAGCGACTTTTACAGGAATCTTTTACCCTTTACAGACATTCAGCAAAGAAAGAAAAATTGACTTTGGCGATGTCCCGTTTCTCTTGGAATCTGAGGACCAAGCCGCGCTCCAAAAATTAAAAAAACTTGCAAAATCATTGTCCCCTAACCAATACCTGATCAAGTCCAAAGACAGAATGGCTTTGCATGTAGCGGCGGTTTTTGCCAGTAATTTTTCCAACCACATGTTGAGGATATCAGAAGAAGTCATGGCGCGTCAGGGTTTGGATTTCGAAATGCTCAAACCACTTATTATAGAAACCATCAGTAAAAGTCTGGAATTGGGTGCCAAGCGCGCGCAGACAGGACCGGCAAGACGGGTGGACTTTAATACCTTGGATGCCCACTACCAATTTTTGAACTACAATGAACAGATAGCTGAGTTATATAAGCTTATTTCCCAGGATATTATCGATTCTTATTAAAAAATACCCCCTTTAGGGTATTTTTTAAAGGTTGCGGATCCAGTATATTTGATACGGGTGATTAAGCAACTTTTTCAGCTTTACTGTTTTTATAAATGATTTTAGTTTAGTATTTTTTAGTATATCGGGTGGCTGCCTGTCAAAGGGCAGCCACACATTTTTTTTAATGTTTCCAAGTTCCAAATTTCCCTTGCTGATAATCGCGGTAGGCCTCCATGATTTCTTGTTGGGTGTTCATGACAAATGGCCCTTGGGCTACCATCGGTTCGTTGAAAGGTTTCGCATGGCCAAGAATCAGGACCGAATCTTCAAAAGCTTCTACAGATAAATTTCCGCCATCGTTGGTAAATTCCACAAGGTTTCTAAAAGGGATTTTTTCACCCAAAATCTTGACCTCTCCACGGACTACATAGAAAAATACGTTTTCTCCAACAGGAATTGATTTATTGAATTTACCTCCTTTAGCCATGGTGATGGTGCTCAGGAACATCGGACTCAATGTTTCAAATGAACCTTGATTTCCATCCCAATCACCGGCAATCATTTGAACAGATACTTTTCCTTCGGATAGTTCGAAATGATTGATTTCCTCTTTTTGCAGACCTACATATCTTGGTTCGGTCATTTTTAGCTTGGCAGGAAGGTTGATCCAAAGCTGCAGTATTTCCAGATCACCGCCTTCCTTTTTGAATGCAGAAGAAGAGACTTCTGAATGAATCAGTCCCCTTCCTGCAGTCATCCATTGAATCCCACCCGATTCGATCACTGATTCATGTCCTCCCGAATCCTGATGCATAATATCACCGGCAAGGATAAAAGTGACCGTTTCCATCCCTCTGTGGGGATGTGGGCCAAAAGGAAGTCCGCGGTTGTTTTTTGGGTAGGTTTGAAAGCCGTGGTGGTTCAAAAATATAAATGGATCAATTTGTCTCAGCTTCGCAGAGGGAAGCGGGTTGTAAGTAATGAGATCTGCAATGGGATGGTAGCTGGCAGGATGTATTTCTTTGATGGTCATGATTTTAATTGTATGTATAAACATTCAATATGTTTTCCTTCATAAATGTTCCCCTCATGGCAAAAAAAAACCTGAATTTCTTCAGGTTCTTTATTTAAAATTATATGCATCCTTGCCCATATCCATATATACTAGGTTCGAAGTTCAATTTAAGTTGCTATGGACTGTGGTCGATTATATGCAACTCTGAGCGCCTTATTAATTATGCAGGAGGATAGCAGATAATCATATTTTTATTTCAACCAAGCCAGGGAGATTTCGTCAGGTGCCTTCATTCTGTCGGCCAGTCTCATATACCTGTCCGAAAGATGGGCAAGGTAATCCTGCGCTTTAGAGGCCACATCGTTCAAGCCGGTGAGGTTTTGAATATCCCAAAGTTTGACCAGGTGTTCGATGATTCGGGCATAGTCCCAACCAGTGTAAACACCGATTTTTTGGGTAATCGCAGAGAATTGATCAAAAAGAGTAGGGTTGCTGCTTCCTTTTCCCATCAAAACTGCAGGCATGACTATCTGTTTCCGCATCATTTTCTCAAATGCAAGAATAGCTCCGTTCGGGTCAATTTCAAAAATTTGACTCATGAAGCTTTTGTAGGCTTTTTCATGTCTTGCTTCATCTCCTGCAATGGTTTTGCAGATTCGTGAAAGCACATCATCTCCGGCCTTGTCCGCCAATTTACCGGTATTGACATGGGAGATTTTGGTGGCTCTCTCCTGAAATGAGGTATAAATCATGGCTTGGTAAGGATCCTTTTCTGATTTTGGATCAAAACCGTTGTAGATCAGCCTGTGGATAGTCTGCTCTACTTTTTTCATATCGGCACGTCCTGAGAGGTAGAGGTATTTGTTGAGCAGGTCACCATGACGGTTTTCCTCTGCAGTCCATGCTTTTGACCATCTTACCCAACCAGAGTTGCTCAGAAGACTTCCTTCTACATTGATTCCTTCCAATAAGTTGAAATAGGTCTGATAGCTTGGAAGCGCCTCTTCGGTAATCATGTTGCCGATGAGAGAAGTGATGATGGTATCCGGGATTCCGGCTGCTCTTTCCTGTAGTTTTTTGACCTCGTCAAAGGCATCAGGTTGACCCATGTCGGGTAAAAAATCAGAGGGTTGCCAGCATTCATCCGGGTCTACCAATATTGTTTCAACAGCATTGTTGACGAAGCCATCCAGCTGGGAAATGACCTCCATGTTTTTTTCTAGTTCGTAATTGATATTTTCTGAATTATTCATGACTTTTTATTTTTTGCCTTTAAAACCCTCCTTGCCAAGTTGGGATGGGGTATTCACAAAAGGCTACAATCGTATAATTTATATAAATTCTAAGTAAAGGTAATCACATTTAGTGTCATTAGGTACTAAGAAACCCAATTTCTGAAACGGGTTTCTCAATTTTACAATTGATTATTTTGTCAGTGTCCAAGTTTTTTGGTTGAAATTAGAAGGTGCCGTCTCTTCGAGTCTTTTGCCGATTTTGTCTAAATACATGATATTGTACCTGAGGCGGGTGATATAATTTGGTTGTGTAGGGTCACCGTTCCAACAGTGTTCGGCGCGGTCCCCGTATTTAACCTCACCACCATAATAAGGTTCAGAAGTTTTTTCGAGAAACTCCTCAGTAAGATAAACGGCATTATTCAGGTAGTAATTATCCATATCCCCGCAGTAGATGTGGATTTTCCCTTCCAAATCTTTCCCCAACTTAGACCAATCTCTTTCCATGATATGGCGGAGGTCAAAATTTTCTTTCCAGTGGTTGGCCACTTCTTTGTCGATTTCTCCGGAATACCTGTCCCAAATCGGTTTTGGATAGCCATCCTCCCCGACAGGTGAATAAACCGCCTGCCAAACATCCCATTGGTCACCGGACCGGGTTTTGGTCCCGCCGAGAGCAAGTTCCTTGTGGTTCATGTCTTTGACCATAGCCGAAACATGCCCTAGGTAATTTCTTTTTCCAACCCGGTCGGTAGTCCTGAAAGGTCCGTTGAGGTAATAGGCATTTTGATCTTCGTAAATATTCACAGTCGTAAAGGCACGGAAATCTATCGGGTCAGGACAAGCAGCAAAGCAGCCATTGTATTCTTTGGGATACATCACCTGCACAGCCAAAGCTTCCCATCCTCCGGTCGAACCGCCATAGGTGAACCTTGACCAACCTTCTCCGATTCCGCGGAATTGCTCTTCAATATGGGGAATCAATTCATAGGTAATCGCATCGCCATAGGGCCCGATATTTTCCGAATTGACGGCATAGCTGTCGTCATAGAATGGATTGGCATGTTGGATTTCGATGATGATGAATTTTTGAAAATCAGGAGAAATCCATTTCTGATAAAAATCATAAGCCTCCTGTTGTTCGATTTTTTCATAGCCATAGATATTGAAGCGGGCATTGAAGGTTTCTTCGATGTTTTCGTCAGGTGGCGTGGTCCTGAATCCCCCAAAATCAGAGGGAAAATGCCCATGATAAATCATCAAAGGATAATATTCATTTGGATTCTTATCAAAATCCCTGGGCAATAAAACGTGTGCTCCTAGGTAAATATCCCTTCCCCAAAAGTCAGAAAGCAACTTACTTTTGAATTTGATATGCTTTATAAATTCTGTGTCCTCAGGTTCTGAGACAGGTGGGATGATTTGATCAATGTTAATCTCAATACCTGATTCCCCGTCCCAAGAGATCTTTTGTGGAGTGCTGTAGACATTTCCTGGAGTTCTTGCCCACTGTCTACCTTCCCATTGGTCAACAGGCATCTTGATGACATGCCCATCTGCCCGGTTGAATGTCTCATGTTTTACAATAAAAGCCTGCACCCAATAGTCACCTGCAGGGATTTCCTGCCAGTTTTCGATGGGATATCCAAATGTCCCAAAATCAAAAGATAATGAGTTCCCAGCCTGATAATCTTCAAAATCCATCCCCATCACTTGGGCAGAAGTGACATCATCTGACACCGCAAACCTCGGCTCTGTTTTTTCATCATGGTGAAAAAGCAGCAACAGCCTACCGTCTTTTATGCCTTCGCCTAATTCCGGCTCGATAGTAATCTTGGCAGATGGGGTAGTCGGGGCATTGCACGAAACAATCAGCAATAACATCAGGAAAGACAGCAGCCTCATAGGAATCTTCTTTGGTTTCTTTCAATTTAGCCAAATTTCCATTTATAGGATTCAAGTAGAAAAATCTATTACATAAGCGGATATAAAATCCTTTTTTTATCAAATTCTGACCGTCTGTCAATAAGAAAGACGGAAGACGGAAGACGGAAGTCGGAAGACCCCGGGTTGCTGGAGGGCAGGGATGTACCAGGCATTTCAGTCAGCATTTAGAATAAAATGAATTGCGTAAATCCATATAAATTATCCTGAAATTTTTACTTTAATCTTTTATATTGAACTGCTATGAGAAAACCCCTGCTTTTGTTGATTGCCTCGGCTTTCGTTTTTGGCTGTGCCCAAAAAACCGAAACCATAGATTATACCCTGCTGTCAGATGAGGAAAGACTTGCTGCCGCTATAGAAATGGCCCAAAATACCATCATGGTAGATGGACACGTGGACCTTCCTTACAGGATGAAAGTCGGTGGTTTTACCCTTCAGCGGGAGATCTTGGATGTATCAGTCCGGACTGATGGCGGAAATTTTGATTTTCCAAGATCAAAAGAAGGGGGCTTGGACGCGCCGTTTATGTCTATCTATATTCCTTCAGGCTACCAAGACAGGGGAGGGGCAAAGGTTTTGGCGGATTCATTGATTTTGATGACAGAAAGGTTGGTGAATACATGGCCTGACAAATTTGCGATGGCTTATTCCCCTTCTGATATTGAGAAAAACACCAAAGAGGGTAAGGTTTCATTTCCGATGGGAATGGAAAATGGGGCTGCGCTCGAAGATGACATCAACAATGTCCGATATTTTTATGACCGTGGCATCCGGTATATCACACTCACCCATGGCACGGACAACCTGATCGGGGATTCATCTTACGATACCACGCGTACGCACAATGGCTTGAGTGACTATGGCGTAGCCGTTGTCAAAGAAATGAATAAGGTAGGGATCATGGTGGACATTTCACACGTGTCGGACAGCACATTTTACGATGTGGTGAAAGTGACTGATGTTCCTGTCATCGCGTCCCACTCGTCAGCAAGGAAATTTACTCCTGGATTTGAAAGGAATATGGACGACGATATGATCAAAGCCCTTGGTAAAAACGGTGGTGTCATCATGATCAACTTTGGGGGAAGTTTTGTCGATGGAGAATATAATGAAAAGTCCGGAGCAGTTCGGGAGCATATTGTTAATTGGCTTGCAGAAAACGGTTTGAGCAGCACCGATTCGGCAGCTGTGGCTTATATCGAGAAATATTCCGCTGAGAATAATCCATTCCCCAATGTGGAAAAAGTGGCTGACCATTTTGACCATGTAGTGGCTTTGGTTGGAATCGACCATGTGGGTTTGGGTTCTGATTTTGACGGGGTGGGGGATAGCCTGCCAACCGGCCTCAAGGATGTATCCATGTATCCCAACCTTATAGCTGAACTTCTCAAGCGTGGATATTCCAAAGAAGACATCGAAAAGATCTGTTACAAGAATATTTTCAGGGTTTGGGATGCGGTGATTGCGGCTTCAGGGAAATGAGATTTTAAGTCTATTGATTTAATTATTGGCTGAAAAAGATCAATTCTAGTCATGTTAAGAAAACCAAATATGATTGAGCCAACCAACTACAAAGATTGGGCGAGCCCAAACACTAAGTGGGCTATTGGATTGCTTTTCTTATTTGTATTTGCCGTTTTTGGATATAATTTATATAAATCATATGTGGAATCGACATCAGATATTAGGTATACAATAATTAATTTTAATGAAAGATATACTGATAGTAAGAGGGTCGGAATGAAAGTTTCTTACTTAGCTGAAGGTAAAAATCAATACGACAATTGTTTTTCAAATAAGTGCAAGAGAATAAAAACTGGGGAAAGGCGATTGGGTTATTACTTTGTAAATGACCCTAGACTTTATCAGATTATTTATGACACCATCGTTCCAGATTCTGTGGTTGTTCCTAATGGTGGTTGGGAAGAAATTCCGGATTTCTTGAAGCCACAACCAAACCGGATTGACTGAAAAAAAACCTCCTCGTCACTATTTGTATCATATTCTGCCCCGTATTTATCGGGGACAAAAAGTGACTCATGAAAATCACGTGACATGTATGATCTATGGATTTTTTTGTAGGGTAAAAATTGGATTGATTTTTAATCTATAACAAGTTTTGAAGTTCAATTGATGCGTCTGTGGACTGTGGACTATCGACTATGGACTACTTTAACTTATCCACCGTCACCACCGGAATATCCTTATTCCCGATTTGCTTCAATGGCTTGATCTCAGACTTTGGGTATTCAAATCCATTGTCCGACAATTCCCATAGCAAAGGCGCCAGATTTTGAACCGCAGCTTTGCAACCTTGGACAATAGCACCCATTTTTCCTGTTTGTTTGGACAATTTGGCTTCATTCTCGATTTCAAATGGTCCGGTAAATCCCTTTTCCTTCAGGATATTGACAAAGGCTCTCCAATCCATGCTATCCCCCAACCCAAATCCCGGTAAAGTCGCCTCGTAATGGTGTCTGTCCCATTCATTTTGACTAGATGGGATTCCTGCTTTTGCAGCCCATTCGGGTTTGACTCGTTGCATAGGGTACATATTTCCCCAAAATGGATCAGGATTATTTCTCGTCGACTTGACATGGATGCGTTTTAACCTTGATATATCCGTATGTCTGATTACCTCCACAGGATCGGTATGCTGCCAGACATCATGCGAAGGGTCATAGATTTCCCCGTGGTTTTTGCTCGGGATCAGGTCGTACATGATTTTCCTTGCGGCCAAGACTCCGGTCAGGTTGTTGTATGTCGTAGAGTATCCTGAAGAGCGCCAACCTTCCATGGGACAGTTTTCATATAAAACGGTGACGCCAAGGTCTTCTGCATATTTTATGATGGGTGTGAAAACCCTTTGATATTCTTCCAGATTTTTTTCAAAACCATTTTCCTGAATGCCCAATTCATGGTTGTAACCCACAAAAGTTCCCACTTTCACATCATTTTCATCTCCGCCCATCAGGTAAGCCATCCGGATCAGTTTCAGCAGGTGGTTTTGGTTTTTTAGCTTGTGAAAAGGATCGCCGCCAATCAGGTTTTCAAAAGCACCGATAGAAAGCCGAAGTCCGGCGGCATTGAACTTGTCGATCATCTTATTGGCAGCCTCGGGATCGAAGTTTTCATAATCCATATGGGTCGCCACAAAGTCATCCCTAGTGCCGTCTTTTCTGAAAACACAGACATCCAATCCCTGAACTCCGATTTCGGTGGCTTTGGTGATGGTTTGATCCAAATCCAATTGGTCAAAAGCGGATGTCATGATCCAAATCTGATTGCTCATAGTAGTAGTTTTTTTTAAAGATAAATACCCTGTTTTGGTTTTAAAAGCCAAATCCCGCCAATGCCGTCCGCTTATCAAATCGAAAAAACATTTTCAGGGATAATTGCTTAATTTTGAGGATAATCTACTCACCAAAAAAATGAAAACACTTAAGAACTTATCTTTTATTTTGGGAGGAAGCCTTATTTTGGGTTTTTCTTCCTGTTCCAATCCACCCCAAACTGAGGAAAAAGTTGAGCCTAGTCCCTTTGCTGTGGTATCGCAAAAGCTGACTTTTCAGGTTGATACTTTGACCACCACTCTGATCAGTCCTTGGGGAATGACTTGGCTGCCGGATGGAAGATTGCTTGTCACTGAAAGAAAAGGGGAGATACTCGTATTCAAGGATGACAAATCCACAGGAGAAAAATTAACAGGTGTACCAGCTGTAAGCGAGGTCAATCAAGCAGGACTTTTGGATATCGCCGTTCACCCAAAGTATGAGGAAAACGGATGGATTTACATGTCCTACGCCAAAAAGCAAGGAAAAGGAGAGGTCTTGGTTATCGCAAGGGCAAAGCTCAACGGCAATGCTTTGGAAGGATTGGAAGAGGTATTTGTGTGCGGACCTGAGTGGGAAGGCGGCAGACACTTTGGGTCAAGGATCGTGTTTGACAATGACGGCTACCTGTATTTCTCCAACGGAGACAAAGGTTCTAGACCTGCCAACGCACAGGAACTCGACAATGACCATGGCAAAATCCACAGAATCTATGATGACGGTAGGATACCTGAAGACAATCCTTTTGTCAATACTCCCGGAGCTTCACCATCAATTTGGACTTATGGAAACAGAAATCCACAAGGCATGGTATATGACAAGGCAAACAACCGAATCTGGGCTGTCGAGCATGGACCAAAAGGCGGTGATGAACTGAATCTGATCGAAAAAGGCAAAAACTACGGTTGGCCTGTGATCTCTTATGGAATCAATTATGACGGAACAATCCTGACCGAATTGAAAGAAAAAGAGGGCATGGAACAGCCGGTTACCTATTGGGTGCCTTCTATTGCAACATGTGGTGTGGCCATTGTTACCTCAGACAGATATCCTGAGTGGAAAGGAAATATTTTGGTAGGTGGATTGGCCGGAATGCAGATCGCAAGGGTAGAATTGGATGGAACCAAATATGTCGGTCAAGAGACGCTATTGAAAGATATTGGAAGGGTAAGACAGGTTTCTGAAAGCCCCGATGGCTATATTTATGCCATTACTGAGGGTACCGGACTTTTGGTGAAGCTGATCCCACAGAGGTAATTGCACATCATTCGATTTTAAAAATAAAGCCCTGTCAGATTTTTCTGACAGGGCTTTATTTTTTCCCTTTCAATCAATAGACCACATTTTGGCGATCTTTTCTCGTGTCACTTTTTGTCTTGAAACAAAAAGTAACCAATCCCGATAATTATCGGGACAAGAAATTTTAATCCTCCCCCGCACAGTGCCACCGCCGGCCCGGTCCGCCGCGGATCTTCCTGCCCGCCGGTGTTCCAAAGTAGGTTTACTTATAGGTAGGGAATTCTTGTTTCCTCCACCATACCTGAATTCAAATACTCAAACAGCTTGGCAAACAGCCCCGAAGTGGGCTGAATATTATTAACCCCGTGCAAGGTGCTTTGCTGAATCTCATACTCCCACCAATCTCCCTGCACCGCCGCTCGGGGTTTTGAAAATGCGATGTCCTTGGTTTTTGGGAGGAAAAAGGTAAAGGGTAATATTGGGTTTACACCAAAAACAGGGAAGTTAGATCGATCAATTCATTTTGATTTTCACGCCATCGGGGATTTCTCTTTGTTTTCAAAATACCGCTATGGATACGATTTTACAGTTTTGGTTAAATTCTTTGGGATCCAACTCCACCATGTCGCTGGCATTTAATCCATCCTTAGATCCTGAGTAACATTCCTTATCAAGGTGGAATTGTACTCCAGTTAGTGACTTAGTACTCGCCCAAAACGAATCCGATACGTAAGAATAAAAAATTTCAAAATCAGGGTAAGTTTTGGTAAAATCTGAGAGAGAAGAATTCACAGAAATCCCGTCTTTCGTTTTGCATCGGCGTGACCCGACCCATATCTTTTGGATGGTCATTTCTTCCAATACAATGTCAAAGAGTTTACCCGACTTGTCGCTAACCGATACCATGTTTAAGGTATCAATCCCTTCATCCGTGTAAGAAGGGCTCAACTTTTTTTCATAATTCAGTTCAGGGGATTTCTCGGAATAGGTATCACCGATTTTAAATCCTTCAATGGAATTCCCTTCTATGATATATTCAGTGTCAATAGAGGCCGTTTCAATTGTATTAGAATTGGTCAATTTCTCTTTGGATTCTTTGGTCTGAGAACAGCCAAATAGAAGCATTCCGGTTGCCATCAATAAAAAAATGTGTTTTCGGTCTTTCATCTGATTTGATTTATTCGTGGTTTGTGGAGGTTGGATATTGAGGTATCCCAATCAACCTGACGCAATTTCTTGCTACTTGTATCCTCATTTAGACATTTTTAACAGACTAAAATTAAGATCAAAAAGGTATATCCCAATGGAAACAGGGGGGAATAAGGAAATAAAATAGGAACCCAAAATAGTCTGACGACTCAAAGCCTTCCTTTTGGATTCAAAATAATTCTAAAAAAACCTGCACTTTTTTTTTACCCATCGACCAACCATATCTACAGCAGCCTCCGTAATGGTTCAAATTCAAAAATTTTATGTTCCACAAAAACTGAAAACAACATGTTAAAGAAAATTTTAATGGCTTCCATTTTTATGGGAATTATCAGTGGATGCCAACAGGAAGAAGGATTGCCGGGAGAGGATATATCTGTCACAGAAATAACCGAAGTTGATCTTCCCCAATCGGCGGTAACATTTATTTCTGACAATTTTGAAGGAGAGGTGGTTACTTCGGCTTTTCGGATTACCGACGGAAAGGAAGTTTCATTTGAAGCAAATCTCACCAATCAGATGAATTTGGTGTTTTCCGAAAATGGTAGGATCCGGGCTTTCGGCGAAGATGGTGCGGAAGTGGATTGTGAAGGAAGACACAGAAAAAGAGGTGGCTTTGGACGTCCTCCGAGAAGGCCGGGAGAAGATGGACCCAAGCCAAATGTGATCGACCCTGCTGATTTGCCGGATGCTGCAAAACAATACCTGAGGGAGAACTATTCTGAAAATGAACTAATTAAAGTCATTTTCATTGAACGGGAAGAGTTGAACCAATACCATGTCCTTGTCAAGGAAATAGGAATCGTGATTTTCGATGCAGATGGAGCGTTTTTGAAATTGAGGGAAAAACCGGTAAGGATCTGCCCAAATTTCCAAAAAATTGAAATTGAAGACCTTCCGGAAAGCATTACTTCCTACATCGCAGAGAATTATCCCGACAATGAAATTTTAAGAGCCCGCAAGGGTACCAGAAAAGAAGAAGTGGAAATACATGTCTTGGTGGCCGGCGTAGGCGCTTTGATTTTTGATGAAAGCGGCGAGTTTATTGAATTGAAAACCTGTGGTATGAATAAAGGATAAGTATATATTTGGTTTGGCTTTGACTCCGGGGATCGAAATATTCCCGGAGTCATTTCAACATTTCGAATGACAGAAGAGGAAAAGCACTTGATTTTGGGATGCAAGTCCAACCAGAGAAATGCACAGGCAGCGTTTTATAGGAAATATTATGGCTTTGCCATGAGTATTTGTCTGAGGTATTCCCACTCCAGGGCCGAAGCCGAAGAAATGATCAATGATGGTTTTTTGAAGGTATTTACCAACATAGAAGCCTACAATCCTGAACTGGAAATCAAAGCATGGATGAACAGGATTTTTGTCAATACGGCCATAGATCATTTCAGAAAGAATAAAAAACATTACTTCCAGGATGATATCGATCAGGCATACGATGTGTCAAGCGGATCTGAAGATGCATTGGAAGCACTTTCGGCAGAGGAAATTATGGTGCTGGTTCAAGGTCTTTCACCTTCTTATAAAATCACCTTCAACCTCTATGTCATGGAAGGGTACAAGCATCACGAAATCGCCGAGAAACTCGGGATTTCAGAAGGGACATCTAAATCCAACCTGTCTATTGCAAGAGCAAAATTAAAGCGGGCACTTTTGGAAAAATCCAATTAAAGAAAAATGGAAAAGTTTGATAAAAAAATTAAAGACAAGCTATTATCCTTTCCTACTGAGGAAAAGCCAAATGATGATGCCGTATCAAACATGATGGATTTGCTTGATCAGGCGCTTCCTTTGGAGTCCAAAACCCGGGTCCTAAATCCTATTGCTGACACCAAAAAACCAATTCACATTGTCTATAAAATCGCAGCCTCATTGACCTTTGTGATCATTTCCCTTTATGCCCTGATCGCATTCAATGAAGTAACTGTCGAAGTGGGCAAAACCGCATTTGAAAAAGTGGAATTGCCTGACCGATCGGTCGTCCATATGAATGCTGATTCCAGAATCGTGTACAATAAATTTTTATGGAATTTCAGCAGAAAAGTAACCTTTGAGGGAGAAGGATTCTTTGAAATCCAAAAAGGTGAAAAATTCGAAATCTATTCCACTTTAGGAATGACTCAAATCCTGGGCACGAGTTTTAACATTTATTCCCGTCCCGGAAAATATGAAGTGGAATGCCTCAGCGGAAAAGTAGCTGTCACTTCCAATGCCACACAGAAAAAAGTGGTACTCTTACCGGGTGATGGGGTGGTTTTAAACCAATCTGATACGCAGTCTTATTCCCTTTCCACTCCAACCAGCCCCACATGGCTGAATGGTGAATTTTATTTTGAGGAGGAGAATGTTGAAGATGTCATCTCAGAATTAGAAAGACAATTTGACCTTGAAATCTCGTTTCCTGAGGAATTAAGAAATCAAAAATATACAGGCTACTTCGACAATAAGGACCTGGAAAAAGCACTCAAATTGGTTTGTGAACCCTTGGGTTTACAATACGTCCGCAACGGCAATTCATTGGAATTTACATTTACCAAATAAACCTATAGATCAAAATATCATCTAAATCCAAAATACTGATGTCCGCTTCCCCTTAGGGCTTGTTGTTTCAACAACAAAATGAGTTTCAATCATCGAAAACCCGCATGCTGAGAACCCTCTTTCCTGTCCTTTTTTTTATTCTAATTGCCAATGTCACGTTGGCAAATCGGGCAACTGTGGTCAATGAGGAATTTAGAAATGTTCCTCTCAAAGAAGTCATTCAGGTTTTGAAAAGAAACTACCGACTCAAGGTCGCTTTCAGTGACAAAAATGTCCGGGATGTTTTGGTCAATGTAAGCATCCAGAATCTTTCGATTGAGGAAGCTTTTGTGAAGATTTTGGAAAATACAAACCTCAGCTTTGAACTGATAGATGAGAATACCATCATCATCAAAAAGCAGAAGCAAAAGCAAAATGAACCGCCTGCACTCTCTGAATTTTCAGGAGTCATCAGTGATGCCATGACAGGTGAAAACTTACCTTATGCGGCGGTTTGGAATGAGGAAAACCAAACAAACTTTCTGTCAAATGAGGAAGGCTATTTTTTCATTTCTGATACCAGAAAAATCAACAAAATCCGTGTTTCCTATCTTGGATATCAGGATACTGTTCTCGTACTCAGTGAACAAAACCAACATAAAAGATTACAGATTGGGCTGAAAGCCAAGGTGACCGAACTAGAAGAATATATTCTCGCAGATCAGGAAATTGATAATTTCAGTACGGCAGGTCAAGCAGGCAAAATCACTTACAACCCCATCAATGCGAGGCAGACTCCTTCCGTGGGAGAGGTGGATGTATTGAGATCTCTTCAGTTATTGCCCGGGGTAAATGCGACCAATGAAATTTCTTCCGGACTCAATATCAATGGCGGGACCAACAACCAGAATCTGTTTTTATTCGATGGATTCACCGTCTATCACGTTGACCATTTTTTTGGGTACTTCAGTGCTTTTAATCCTTATGCTATCAAGTCTTTGAGACTTTACAAAGGCGGTTTTGAAGCAAAGTATGGTGGCAGGGCGTCAAGTGTGGTCGATATTTCGGGAAAGGATGGCAACCGAAATGAGACAAAAGGTTCCTTGGGATTTAATTTGCTGAGCGTCAATACGTCCCTGGAAGTCCCCTTGTCTGACAAAGGCGCCACTTTATTCTTTTCGGGTAGAAGGTCTTACACTGATGTGTGGTCTTCTTCGCTGTTTGAGGATATTTTTTCCATTTTCGAGAGCAGCATAACTGAAGGTCCTCGAGGTCCTTTATTCCCGAGGACGATCCAATCCGAGGTAAAACCCGATTTTTACTATTCAGATATCAACTTCAAAATATCTTCCAAAGTAGGCGCTAAAAATCAAATTTCATTTAGCTTTTATGACAGCAATGATCTGCTGAACTATACGGAAAAGTCACAGGTAAATTTTAGAGACACCCTTTCAGTGTCAACAAAAAAGCTGGGGGTAATAAACTGGGGAAACGTGGGAACCTCCCTGAATTTTTCCAGGCAATGGAATAGCAACAATCATACAAGCGCCCTTATTTCTTATTCATTTTATGAAAGCACTTTCCAGGAAATCGCAACTTCTGAAGTCAAATCAAGCGGTCAGGGTAATTTCCAAACTGTAGCATCACAGGATCAGCTCAATAATATCGAGGATTTTACCATCAAACTCGATCATGAATGGACCCTTGGAAATTCGAGTACCATCGAAACAGGAATATCAGGTTCTCTGTATAACAATCAGCTGAAATATGTGGCAAATGATTCCTTGCTGGTAGATAAATCCGAGCTAAACGAATACCTTTTGGCACATTATTTACAAGGGACTTTTATCCTCAGCCCAAGCTTCTCCATCTCTCCGGGACTTCGCAGCAGCTATTTTTCTTCCACGGGGAAAATTTATTTTGAGCCCAGATTTTCATTTATCCATAAGCTTAATGAGTCACTTCAATTAAAGGGAGCGACAGGGATTTATAATCAGTTTATCAACCAATCCAATACCAAGAATGTCCTGCAGGGAAGCCGCGATTTCTGGATTTTGGCCAATGGCAAGAATGTTCCGGTCCAGCTAGCTTGGCATGGCTTGTTGGGGATTGAATATGCGGTAAACAAAAACCTTTTCACTTTGAGCTTATTCCAAAAAAACTTTAAAGGATTGATGGAATACGCGTTTAGAAATGGGAGTCTGATTACCCAATTTGAAGACCAAAACAGGATTTTCACTTCAGGAGACGGGGTAGCTAAAGGAGTGGAAATGATGGTCAAAAGAGATTTGGGAAATTTTTCAAGTTGGGTGACCTATACCCTGTCTCAGGTAAAATATACATTTCCAAGGATAAATCAGGGCAGGGCCTTTTTTGCAGACCACGATCAGCGTCACGAGATCAATTGGTTTGGGGTATATGCATTCAAGAATTTTGAGTTTTCGGCTACCTGGATTTATGGATCAGGAAAGCCGTTTTCCTCCTTTGAGGAGGTTGTCACCAGGCCATCAAATTCCCAAAATGGTCCTCAGATAATCCAGTTACAGATTCCTGAACGGAATGGCGAAAGATTGCCAGCATACCATAGGTTGGATGTAAGTGCAAGGTATTTTCTAAACCTTGGCAAGTCCAGGGCCAATGTTTCATTGGGTATTTTTAACCTCTACAACAGAGAAAATATTCTCGACACCAAAGTTTCAGTGGTCGCTCCCCGTGACAGGAGGAACAACAGGGATCAAATTCTTGCGACTACTTATGTGCCCCTGATGGGAATTACGCCAAATGTTTCTTTTGAGATCAATTTCTAGGTAAACCAAATTCCCTTTGCCGGCGGTAAGGAGTAGTTCTGAAATGGGAGGGGTTACTTTGTAGAATATTGAACTTTTCTACAGGAAAAGAATTATTGGTAATGATAGAAATCCCCCAAATACAATAACCCAGGAAATAATACTAATTATCCCTATATCTTGAGGTGAATTTCTATATTTTTTATAAATTTTTAAGTACCTATCACTGCCTTTAAACCAAAAAATGTTAGCAAAAAGAAAAATAAAGCCTGATCAAATAAATATATGCCTATTCTCTGTTTGGAATCCATCAAGATTAAATAAACTAGTTATAATAATCGTACTGCTAAACAAATAAACCCAAAATGAAGTCGAAATTAAACTGGTAGCAGTAAACCACGGTACATCATTTTTATAATTTCCGTCCTTATAATAGAATTTAAATGCATGAAAGAAAATCAAATTATACCATTCCATAAGTTTAAGTTATTTTTCCACCCCTCCCTTGATCTGTATTCCCAATCTTAGATGCTTCGACTTGGTAGGATAAATTATCCCACTCTTTTAATCCCTCAGCTGGTTTTTTTAAATTTCATTGCCGTTTCTTTTTTCATTTTGTTCCCTTGAATATTGATATACCAGATTATCCTTGAATTTAAACAAATCAGAATTTTTGGGTTTCACAATCAAACCGCTGTTGATACAGTCAAGTGCATCAATTGTCATTTCTAAATCTTGGTAAATTTGTGCCTTCAAAATATGTCCTTCAATGGAATGAGGAAATAATTTAATAGCTGAATCAATTAATCCTAGAGCAAGATCATAATTCCTTTGAACCCTGTAAACCATGGCGATTCGAAGATTACAATCAAAAATAGATTCGCGCATTACTCCGGGAAACTTGTTCTTTTCGGCATTGGCAATGGCCCGTTTAAAATCTTCAATTGCTTCTTCGAAAAATTTAAGCTGAAAATTGCATAACCCGCGATAATAAAACCCATAAAAATCATCTTCCATAGAAATGACCATTTCATTGGCCAAGGAGATAGATTCTAACCATTTTTTTTCCGAATAAAGCGATTGCATAGCTTGAAGTTTCTTCCATTGTTTGTTAGCCTTCTTTAAAAATGATGGAATCGAAAGAACCTTCTTTACATTCATGCTTTGGGAGACTTTTTCAGAAATGCTCGATTAATAAAACTTCTAAAACTAAAAGTAATATCATAAAAGTGATTGGGATTTCAAAATAATAGAATCTTTCTCGGATTTATTAATTTTACGATAGATCCTTGTTCCAAAAAAGTCTGTCAGCTCTCAGCCTTCATCCTTTTCTTTGCGTCTTCCCGTCTTTGCGAGAGATATCTTTTATCGGTCTTTGCTGGCTATGCGGGAATATCTGTATTTGTCGTCTTTGTGCCTTTGTGTGAAATACCGCCTTTGATTTTTAAACATTCCTGAAACTTATTGACTTTCTAGATTGTATTTACCTCAAATCAACAGAAAGCAACTTTTGCATGATCAAGATCATCGTCGGTACCAACCGCAGAAATTCCGTCTCAGAAAAAATAGCATTGATATATCAGGATCTTTTGGCCAAAATGGACACGCCATCGGAGATTTTATTATTGGAAGATTTGCCTCATGATTTTATTTTTTCGGCCCTTTACCATAATAACGGTAAAAATGAGGGCTACAATAGCTTTCACCAAAAAGTCAAAGAAGGGACGAAGTTTGTCTTCGTCGTACCGGAGTACAACGGTTCTTTCCCCGGCATTTTGAAAGGATTTATAGACGGGATGACTTATCCCAACTCTTTCCGCAATAAAAAATGTGCCTTGGTCGGCATTTCATCAGGAATAGGCGGGGGTGGCATCGCTTTGAGCCACCTCACCGACATCTTCCACTACGTGGGTATGCATGTACTTGCCCTCAAGCCCAAACTAGCCAAGATCGAGGACAATATGTCAGATAACCTGCTCACCAACAGGCTGTACATGGAATTACTCCATACCCAGGCAGAAATGTTGATTAACTTTTAGAGTTAATCAACATTGTCATGCAAAAACCTGTTGTTCTTCAGAAACTCATTTTCGTCAGTCAGGTTGTACCTTGAAATGTTCCTTTCGGAGCTGTGCTGTACATCTGATAACTTCACTTCTTTTCTGAGATAAGCAGGGGTCTCTAATTTATCTTTGAATTCCTCAGGATTCTGGTTGTAAGTTTTGATGCTTTTCAGCTTTTCAAAACGCTCGTGTGCCCTTTGGATTGCTTTCAATTTTAATTGCTCATAATAATCATTGCTATGAGAAGGTTTTGGTTCTTCTGGAACTGTTACGGTTGCTTTTGGAGCTTCTTCGGTGATTTCTTCCTCAGTATCTAGGGTAAAAAACACCTTGTTGCTTTCTGGCTTGGCTGGAACAAATTCAAACTGAGGCTCCATTTCTTCTTCCTTGTTTTCAATTGCAGGAGCAGGAACTTCCACTTTTGGCTTTATTTCTTCAGGCTTACTTTCATTGGCCGGAGTAAACAAAGGCTTGTTGAAAGTAAAGGTGAAAGTCTGACCCGGTGCCGGAGTGGCATCTTCCTCTACTTTGGAAGTTTTGCCTGATTCGAGGTCGATTACTTTTTTGCTGGTATCTTCTTCCATGACAGCGGCAATAACCACTTCTTCTTTCTTACCTGAAGGAGAAGCTGTAGTCAATCTGTCCATTTCAAAACCTGTGGCAATTACGGTAACACGGATACCTTTGCTCAGTTCAGAGTCAATACCCTGACCGAAGATCACCTCGGCATCGTCACCGGCTCTTTCCTGGATGTATTCGGTGATTTCGCTCAACTCGTCCATGGAGAGTTCGTCGTCCTCACCGGACATGATAGAAAGCAATATTTTCTGTGCGCCTTTGATGTCTACGTTGTTCAACAACGGAGAAGCAATGGCTTTCTCAGCTGCACGGATGGCACGTCCTTCACCTTCTTCGGTAGCAGAACCCATTACTGCAGCGCCGGCATTTTTCATTACTGTTTTCACATCTTCGAAATCCACGTTGACATCCTGATGGATGGTGATGATTTCGGCGATAGACTTGGCTGCAGTTGTCAAAACGTTATCGGCTTTGGCAAAGGCCGAACGGATGGCAAGGTTGCCATAGATTTCTCTCAGTTTGTCATTGAGGATGACCAAAACAGTATCGCAGCTTTCTTTCAGAGCTTCGATACCCTGCTGTGCGGCGATCATTTTCTTTCTTCCTTCAAATACAAAAGGGGCGGTAACGATACCCACGGTAAGGATGTCCATGTCCTTGGCGATTTTGGCGATCACCGGTGCGGCACCTGTACCTGTACCACCACCCATGCCGGCAGTGATAAATACCATCTTGGTATTGTCTGAAAGCAATTCTCTGATGTCTTCTTTGCTTTCCAATGCCGCACTTCTTCCTTTTTCAGGATTGGCACCGGCACCTAGTCCTTCGGTCAGGTTTACACCTAATTGAAGCCTCAAAGGAACCGGACTGCTTTTCAAAGCCTGGGCGTCGGTGTTGACCACGACGAACTCCACGTCCTTGATTCCTTGGTTGTACATATGGTTCACTGCATTGGAACCACCTCCTCCAACACCAATCACCTTGATGATTGATTTATGGTTTTTTGGAAGATCAAATTTGTAATCTTTCATGTTATCTGACATTTTTTATCTATTGGTGAACTTGTTTTTCTTTTTAGTATGGTTTTTGTATTGAAAGGGAAGTAGAAGACAAGGTCTTCTACCTCCCTAGTATGATAAGCCCTAGTAATTATTGTCATCATGAATATCATTGGTGATGATATCCTTCAGTTTCTTACCTATGCTAGAGAATATGTTCGGGCCAAATTCTGTTTTTACAGGTTTGGCCTGTACTTTTTGTGTGTTATTGTTTACGCTTTCTTTTCTGAGTCTATAGATGTTTTCCCTTTCGTCAAGAGACTTGAATCCTGCCAAAACCAATCCTACTGAAGTGGCGTACATGGGACTTTTCACTTCTTCGATTTTGGACTTGCCTAAGTGCTCATTTGGATAGCCGATCCTGGTGTCGAGCCCGGTCATGTATTCAAAGAGTTGGGAAACTCCCTGCAACTGTGAACCGCCTCCTGTGAGGACAATTCCTCCTGTGAGTTTTTTGTAATGACCGCTTGCTACCAATTCATTCTGCACGTATTCAATGATTTCTTCCATCCTTGCCTGAATGATGGCTGCGAGGTTTTTGATAGAAATCTCCTTGGGTTGTCTGTTGCGAAGTCCCGGTATGGACACGATTTCATTTGGATTGGCTTCTTCGGCGATGGCTTTACCAAATTTGGTCTTGAGCAATTCGGCCTGATGGTGAAGAACCATGCAGCCTTCTTTGATATCGGCTGTGATGATATTTCCTCCCAAAGGAATGACCGCGGTATGGCGGATGATATTGTCGTAGAAAATCGCAATGTCTGTGGTGCCGCCTCCGATGTCTACCAAGCAAACTCCGGCTTCTTTGTCCTGCTCGCTAAGTACAGACAGAGAACTCGCCAAAGGTTCCAAGATCAGGTCTTGGGATACGAGGTTGGCACGCTTTACACAGCGGTTGATGTTGTTGATGGCTGTTGTTTGTGCGGTGATGATGTGAAAATCAGCTTCCAATCTGGATCCGGACATCCCGACAGGATCTTTGATCCCATCTTCATAGTCCACAATGTAATCTTGTGGCATGACATGTATGATGGTATTTCCGGGAGGCACGACGATGTTTTCCATGTCGTTGGAAAGTCTCCTGACATCCTCTACAGTGATTTCATCCTGATTGGGCTGACGGATAATGACACCGTGATGGATGGTGCTGCGGATGTGCTGTCCGGCAATCCCGACGATCACTTCCACAATATCCACGTCAGCCATGTCTGACGCATCCTGCATCGCCTTTTGGATGGCGTTGACAGTTTTGTCAATATTGGTGACGATACCACGGATGACCCCGTCGGATACGGCCTTGCCCATGCCGAGAACTTCCAACTTTCCAAATTCATTTTTGCGACCGATGATCGCGCAGATTTTGGTGGTTCCGATGTCAAGTCCTACAATCAATTTGTTATTTTCCATAGCGATTTCAATTATTCACAAACAATCTGGCCCTTATATTTTACATTCACTCTGCTGTATGCATTCCATCCTTTAGCAGGGATGATTTCTTCATAAAACAGGTTTATCTTTTCAAATTTTTCTTCTAAATCCTTGGCTTCCCCAAACTCGATTACCTGCTTGCCTACCTGCTGGTAGAGTTTGATGTCCGTCTTTCGGGAAATATCCATCCCGGAGATCTGCGCTTTCCAAAACTCATCGGCATTAATAAAATTGATCATTGCCATGAGGTCGCTGTGGCTTTCGGAAATATCCTCGAGCTTCAAAAGACTTTCGGCGTAAGCACCCTCAAGCGTCATCACCCTAGTGGTGTATGAATTGGATGTCGGTAATATTTTTCCTTCCGAAGAAATGTAGCCGTCTGCTGCACTTGGTCTCACAATCCTTGCAATCGGAATATGCTGGGTAATCTCCACCATCACATGTCCTTTGGGGTCTGCGAATACTTCTGCATTGCGGACAAAAGCATAAGTCTCCACCTTCTTTTCAATTTTATTCAAATCCACTTCCTGCATGGATACACCATTTTGCAGGATTGGAAATTCAGTCTGTATGTTTTTCAATATGTCTTTTTCATTTACGAAATAGACATCTGCAATTCCTTTGACCCTGACTTCAATCCCGGTGAAGACTTTCTCAGAATCTTTTTTCTCCACAAATCCTATAAAGCCGATCAGAACCAATGTCAAAGCGGCGAAAATCAATGATTTTTTGATCCTAATTTTCATAGTCCTTTCATCCAGTTTGCGATAGGTAATACCAGTCTGTCAATGTCTCCTGCACCGATGGTAACCAAAACCTCAGGCTTAGCCGCTTTGAGGTAATCCAACAATCCTTCTTTGGATTGGAGGGATTTTTTGGCGGAAGTGATTCCTTCCAACAGCATCGTCGCATTTACTCCCTCGATTGGGAGTTCCCTTGCCGGATAAATCTCCAGCAAGACCACTTCGTCAGCTAATGAAAGACTCTCTGAAAATCCTGCTGCAAAATCTCTGGTCCTGGTGAAAAGGTGCGGCTGGAAAATTGCCGTCAACTTTTTATCAGGATACATGGCTTTGACAGATGAAAGAAAAGCGCGGATCTCCTCAGGATGGTGGGCGTAATCATCGATAAATACCCTGTCCTTTTCCTGAACCCAGATTTCAAATCTTCTTTTTACTCCTTTATAACTTGCCAAACCTTCACGGACGGCTTGTTCTTCGACGCCATAATCCAAAGCGACCGTAATGGCAGGCAGGGCATTTTCCACATTGTGAAATCCCGGCATGTACATTTTCAATCCCTTGATTTCTTTGTCTCCACTCACATAATCGAAGGTGAAAGCCGCAGGTCCTGCTACGATATTTTTGGCCTGGATCTCTCCGGTGTTGATTCCGTATTGCTTTACAGTAACCGATTTGGATTTCGGAGCTCCGAGTTTTTGGAATGCCTTTGCATGGATATACAATGACCCGTCGGCAGCAATCAGGTCAATAAATGCCCTGAAGCCATCCATCATCTGTGCGTCATCCCCATAGATGTCCAAGTGGTCGGGATCGGCGCTGGTGACGACAGCCACATTTGGATGAAGGTGCAGGAAAGAGCGGTCAAACTCATCTGCCTCCACGACTACTGTGGCGTCTCCACTTTCCTCGTCATGGAGGATGAGGTTGGAATTGTAATTTTGTGTCAAGCCACCCAAAAAGGCAGCAATATTTTTTCCTCCCGATTTCAAAAGGTGAGCGACCATGGAAGAAGTTGTCGTCTTGCCATGTGTTCCCGCTACGGCTATCGTCGGAAGGTCAGCAGTGATCATCCCGAGAACTGCAGCTCTTTTTTTGATGCTGTAGCCGTTGTTTTGGAAGAAGTTCAGTTGGATAGAATCCTTTGGCATCGCCGGAGTCCAAATGACCAAAGTATGGACTTTGTCATAGCGGATCCTGGAAGGGATATTTTCCAAAGTATCTTCAAACACAATTTCCATTCCCTCTGCCACCAATGCATCTGTCAATGGAGAAGGGGTACGGTCATAGCCGGAGACTTTGATGCCGACATGGTTAAACCACCTCGCCAAAGCACTCATGCCGATGCCACCTATTCCAAGGAAATGGACGCTATGTAGGTTTTTCAGATTCATTTGATAATGCTTTCCAATACTTTTACAATTTCTTCGGCTGCTTTTGGCTTGGCCAGTTTCTTTATATTTTCACCCAATGACCGGACTTTGATATCGTCCGCCATGAGTTGGTTTACTGTTGATTTCAATTTCCCGACTGCCTCACTATCCTTCAAAAGAACCGCTGCATCTGCCTGCACAAAGGCCATGGCATTTTTGGTCTGATGGTCTTCGGCCACATTGGGAGAAGGGATAAATACTACCGGCTTGCCAATAAGGCTGAGTTCAGATACAGAAAGCGCACCGGCCCTCGATACCACGACATCTGCCGCGGCATAAGCCAAATCCATTTCCCTGATAAATTCAAGAACATGGATGTGTTTCAGTCCAGAAGCCTTTACTTTTTCTGACATTTCGGAGAAGTAGAACTTCCCGCTTTGCCAAAGAACTTGGTAGCCTTCTTTTTCGAGACCTTCCATATCAGCCAATACCGCCTGATTGATGGTGCGCGCGCCAAGACTTCCTCCCAATACCAACAGGACTTTCTTGCCTTCTTCCAATCCAAAGTGTCGGAATGCCTTTTCCTTTTTTCCATCCAACTGAAGGATGTCCTTGCGGACAGGATTACCGGTGTATTGGATCTTATCGGCGGGGAAAAACTTTTCCATCCCCGGATAAGCCACACAGATCTTTTTTGCTTTTTTTGCCAAAATCTTGTTGGTCAATCCGGCATAGGAATTTTGCTCCTGAATCATTGTCGGGATTCCTTTTCCTTGGGCAGAATACAAGAGTGGACCGCTTGCATAGCCACCGACTCCGACCACGGCATTGGGTTTGAATGTCTTGAGAAGTTCTTTGGACTTGTTCAGACTTGCCAATAATTTGAAAGGAAAACTGAGGTTGGAAAGGCTGAGACTTCGCTGCAATCCTGCTACTTTGAGTCCTTCGATCCGGTATCCTGCCTCAGGCACTTTTTGCATTTCCATTTTTCCTTCTGCACCGACAAATAGAATCTCTGTGTCAGGATGCTTCTCCATCCAGGCATTTGCGATCGCAAGTGCCGGATAGATATGGCCTCCTGTGCCTCCTCCGCTGATCATGATTCTATATGGTGTGCTATTTCCCAATTTCTCTTATGCTGTTTGAAATGTCTTCCTCACTTTATTGCTTCCCTCAGCGGGACTGTCCAACTGTTCTTGGTGGTCGCCCCTGCTTACACTCAATATAATTCCCAATGAAAATCCAGTAAATACCAATGATGTCCCCCCCATACTCAGCAAGGGCAATGGCAGACCGGTAATCGGGCCTAATCCCACCGCAACTGCCATGTTGACCATGGCCTGCAGCACAAGCGCGAAACTCAGTCCCGCCGAAAGCAATCCTCCAAACGGCTTGGTCGAAGAAGCGACAATCCGCATTCCCCGGAACAACAGTGCCAGATAAAGGAACAAAACCGTCGCACCGCCAACCATCCCGTATTCCTCGATGATGATCGCATAGATAAAGTCAGAATAGGGATGCGGAAGTGTATTTCTCTGTTCGGATTTTCCCGGACCTTTGCCTGTGATTCCTCCTGTGGAAATGGCGATAAATGATTGCTCTGCCTGAAAAGGAATTTCATCCCCTGACATAAATTTTTCTATCCTGGAAAAGAAAGTTCCGCCCCTTTGTCCCAAGAAAACCGAAGTAGTCAGAAACAATCCACCAACCAAAACCACCATCAGGATATATTTCATCGGCACTCGGCCAATGAAAAGCAGCAACAAACAAGTCGACAGCAACAAGACTGCGGTGGACATATTGGCCAATCCGATCAAGCCGGAAACCAAGCCAATGACCAAAATCATCGGAAGGAAAGCGTTTCTGAAGTCGTCAATATTTTTTTGCTTTCTGGCGAGCAATGAGGCCAAGGTTGCTATCAATGCCAATTTTGCGATATCCGAAGGTTGGAATGCCTTGTTGATGACAGGAATGGTGATCCACCTGTTGGCTTCATTGACAGTCGAGCCAAACAAGAATGTGAACAACAGCAGCGGAATGGAAACCACCAACAAAAACCTTCCGATAAGACCATAAGTCTTATAAGGGATTTTGTGGGCGACCCACATCACCAAAAGGCCTGCAAGCACCATCATTGAATGGTCGATCAGGTATTTTTCCGTATTGCCGCCGGTGTATTTGTATGCCAAAGAACCCGTGGCAGAATAAACCACCACGATGCTGATGACAGAAAGAATGATCACGATGCCCCAAATAATCGGGTCACCCTTCAAATTTCTGTCAAACCATATTTTTATGTTCTCCATCATTTTGCGGTCGCGGTTAATGCTGCCACTGCGGCTTTAAACTGATTTCCTCTGTCTTCATAATTCTTGAACAAGTCGAAACTTGCGCAAGCCGGGGAAAGCAAAACCACATCGCCTTCCTTCCCAAATTCCAATCCCAAGGCCACTGCCTCAGCGATGCTCTGTGTTTCTTTAATTTCAGGAATCCTTCCTGAAAATGCTTTTTTCAACTTCTCATTGTTCACGCCGAGGCAGATCAGCATTTTTACTTTTCCGTCAGTCAAAGGGTACAGGGCTGCATAATCATTCCCTTTGTCCACCCCACCGGCAATCCAAATCAAGGGTTGTTTGAAGCTGTCAAGCGCATAGGCTGTGGCATCGACATTTGTTCCCTTGCTGTCATTGATAAAAGCAATTCCATTGATTGTAGCCACCGGTTCCATCCTGTGTGCCGCATTTTGGAAATCCTTCAATCCTTCCCTGATGGCTTCCTCCGACACGCCTGCCAATGTTGCTGCCAAAGAGGCGCACATGGTGTTGAGCATGTTGTGGGTTCCTTTCAGGATAATATCTTTTGGGTCTATTGTTAATTTTTTTCCGACGGCTTGAACAGTGATGGCATTTCCATCAAAATACCCGCCTTTGTTTTGCGGTTCTTTGAGTGAAAATGGTAACCGATCCGCTTTCAGATTCACTTTTTTAAAACCTGATTGGATCAGTTGATCGTCAAGCCAATAAATCGCTGCATCTTTTTCATCCATGTTTTTGAAAAGGGAAACTTTGGAAGCGATATAATTTTCAATTTTATAGTTGTACCTGTCCAAATGGTCAGGAGTGATATTGGTCAATACTGCCACGGAAGGTTTCAGAGATTTGAAGCCGTCAATCTGGAAACTGCTGACTTCCAATACCCACCAATCTTTGTCTCCGTCCACCAATTGCGCGGCCCAACTTTCGCCGACATTTCCTCCCAATCCGACATTCAACCCTCCTTTTTGGAGCAGGTGATAAGTCAGGAGTGTAGTTGTGGTCTTGCCGTTTGTACCCGTGATCGCGATTACTTTTCCTTTGGAATACCTGAAAGCAAATTCCAATTCATCGATTACCGGTATTCCTTTTTCCAAAGCCTTTTGGACAATGGCTAATTTCTCCGGAATCCCGGGACTCTTAATGATTTCGCCGGCAGAAAGGATTTTCTCCTCCGAATGCATTCCTTCTTCAAAGCCAATCCCGTTTTCGGTCAAGGTTTGTTTTCTGGATGCGCTGATGGTCCCGGCATCAGATACCCATACTGCATAGCCATGCTTCTTGGCGAGCAATGCTGCTCCCAATCCGCTTTCGCCTGCACCCAATATGGCTATCTGTTTTTTCATTTATCTCAGTTTCAATGTTGCCAAAGTGATGATGGCCAGAAGTATTCCCGTGATCCAAAAGCGGGATACGATTTTGGCTTCATGGATATTTTTCTTCTGGTAATGATGGTGCAAAGGAGACATCAGAAATATCCTGCGACCTTCTCCATATTTTCTTTTGGTGTATTTGAAATAGCTTACCTGCATGATCACAGAGAGGTTTTCGACCAAGAAAATCCCACAAAGGATTGGAATCAACAGTTCTTTTCTCAATGTAAATGAAAGTACAGCTATCACTCCACCCAACATCAAGCTTCCTGTATCTCCCATAAAAACCTGAGCAGGAAAGGCATTGTACCAAAGGAAGCCAACGCAGGCGCCCACAAATGCAGCACAGAAAATCACCAACTCGCCTGAGTTGGGAATAAACATCACATTGAGGTATTGGGAGAAAATGGCGTTGCCGGAAACGTAGGCGAATATCGCAATCGTCAGTCCGATGATCGCGGAAGTCCCCGCTGCCAATCCATCAATCCCATCTGTGATATTGGCTCCGTTGGAAACTGCCGTGATGATGAAAATCACCAAAAGGATATAAAGCACAGGAGTGATGCTTTCCCCCATGAAACCTAAGAAAGTCTCGTAGTTCAGCTCATTGTTTTTGACAAAAGGGATAGTAGTCTTTGCCACTTTCACATCTTTGAAAGCAGGGGTTTCGACTACGCCTTCCTCGATGGAAACCGGATTGGTAAATTCACGAATCACGACATCTTCATGGAAGTAAAGGGTGGCACCCACGATAATCCCGATGGTAACCTGACCTACGATTTTGAACCTTCCGGCAAGACCGTCTTTGTTCTTTTTGAATACTTTGATATAATCATCCACAAATCCTATGGTCCCCAACCAAACCGTAGTGATAAGCAGAAGGATGATGTAGACGTTGTTGATATTGGCAAAAAGCAAAGTCGGAATAATGATACCGGCCATGATCATCAGCCCACCCATGGTAGGTGTTCCTTTTTTGGCGGTCTGTCCTTCGAGACCCAAGTCGCGGACCGTTTCCCCGATTTGTTTGTTTCTGATCCAATTGATAATCCTATGCCCAAAGGTGATGGTGATGATCAATGAAAAAAGTGCCGCCATCCCTGCCCTGAAGGAGATATAGCGGAAGACCCCCGTTCCCGGGATGTCCCATACTGAGTCCAAATAATCAAAAATAGGATATAGCATATCAGTCTTTATTCAACAGATTAAGTAATTCGGCCACAACCTGACGGTCATCAAAAGGATATTTCACCCCCTTGATTTCCTGATAGGTTTCATGTCCTTTACCGGCAACGAGGATGATATCACCCTTTTTTGCCATGAGAGCAGCCGTCTTGATGGCTTCTCTTCTATCTTCTATCACCAGTGTTTTTTTGAAATCCACCGGATTGATTCCTGCTTCCATCTCTCTCAGGATGGCCATAGGTTCTTCATCACGCGGGTTATCGGAAGTCAGGATCACTTTGTCCGAAAATTGGGTTGCGATCTTTGCCATTACAGGTCTTTTGGTTTTGTCCCTGTTGCCGCCACATCCGACGACGGTGATCACTTGTTCGCCCCCGGTCCTTACACCTTGTATGGTTTTGAGGACATTTTCGAGTGCGTCAGGCGTATGGGCATAATCGACGATGGCAGTGATGCCATACATGGCGATTTTGTCGAAACGACCCTGCGCTCCGGGAACTTTGGAAAGCTGCATCAGCACTTCTTCCTCGTCTTCACCCAAGAGAACTGCGATGGCAAATACACCAAGTAGGTTATAAGCATTGAACTGACCGATCATCCTAAACCAAACCTGTCTGTTGTCAATCTCCAGCTCAAGTCCTTCGAGGGTATTGGAAATGATTTTGGCTTTGAAGTCAGCAGGAAATTTCAACCCGAAAGTATGGCCTGAGCCTTTGAAGTTTTGTAGCATGACCATGCCCCGCTTGTCATCGGCATTGACTAGCGCAAAAGCATCTTTTGGAAGTTCATCAAACAGCTTTTTCTTGGCTTTGATGTATTCGTCAAAAGAACCATGGTAATCAAGGTGGTCATGGGTGATGTTGGTAAACAAGGCTCCGGCAAATGCCAGACCTGCTGTCCTTTCTTGGACGATAGCGTGGGAACTTGCCTCCATGAAGCAATGGGTGCAACCGGCATCCACCATTTGACGGAGGAGTTTCTGAATGCTCAGCGCATCAGGTGTTGTATGTGTGGAAGGGATGGTCAGTTCGTTGATTTTGTTTTCCACGGTGGAAAGCAAACCTGTCTGATACCCCATTTCCATAAATAACTGATAGAGAAGCGTGACGGTAGTGGTTTTCCCATTGGTACCTGTTACCGCCACGAGCTTCAACTTTTCAGATGGATTTTCGAAATAATTGGATGCCATGATTCCCAATGCTTTGGAGGAATTGACTACCTGAACATAGGTGACATTTCCTTGGAGCTTTTCAGGCATCGTTTCGCAAACTATGGCTACAGCTCCTTTTTCTATGGCTGTTTCAATGAAAGCATGGCCGTCAACCTGAGTCCCGGTAATGGCAACGAAGCACGTTCCCGGCAGGACTTTGCGGCTGTCAAAGACAATATCGCCAACCTCCACTTCCATGTTTCCAATGGTGGAAGTCAGGGAGACTTTATACAATATGTCTTTCAGTACTTTCATTTATCCCAATACTAAATTGATTACATAAGCATTATTTACTGGTGAACCAGGATTGATGGATTGGCCTCTGACCCTTCCCTTCCCTTGGTAGACCACACGTATTCCTTTGTTTTCCAATACATACAAAGCATCCCTTAAGGACATGCCCGTCACATCAGGCACAGTCGGCGAATCCACTTTGTTGGCTTTCCAGATGACAGCGTTGTTGACCGGGGTAGATTTTACCCATTCTTCTTCAGTCTCACCCGATACATGGTTGGAGATTCCAAACTTGTTGCAGATCATCTGAAGTTCGTCCATTTTGCCTGCCTGTATCATTGGAAAAGTCCCTGAATTGGAAGTCAAATATGTTTTGTCATTTTCCTTTTCATTCAATTCAAGATCCTGCGCAAAAATCTTGTCCGCAATTTCTTTGAATACAGGAGCTGAAACATCACCTCCATATGCAGCAAAACCTTTTGGACTGTCAATCACCACAATGGCCGAATATTTTGGATTGTCTGCAGGAAAGTATCCGGCAAATGAAGTGTAATACCGCTGTGTATACCGGCCACCGATCAGCTTTTGTGCAGTACCTGTTTTTCCGGCGATCTTGTATTCTTCGGTATAGACATTCTTGGCGGTGCCGTTTTCTACCACACCTTCCAACAATTCCTTCAATTGGTCAATGGTCTTGGAGGAAGCAATGCTCCTACGTACCACTTCTGTTTCGTATTTTTCTTCGATCTGATTGCCTCTGGCTACAGCCTGCACGATCATGGGTTTGACCATTTTACCGTCATTGGCCACAGCATTATACAGCATGAGCGTATGCAAAGGAGTCAACTTGGCCTCATAGCCGATAGACATCCAAGGAAGCGTGGTTCCATACCAATTTTTCTCTCCCGGCTTTTTGAAGTAGGGTACTCCCTCGCCTTTCAATTGGAAATCAATCGGCTTGTCGAGTCCTGCTTTTTCAATGTAGGCGACAAACTTGCTTGGATTGTGTCCAAAATTGTCTTCCACAAGTCTGGAAATAGCCACATTGGAAGATTTTTCAAATGCTTCTTTGATCGTGATTTTGCCATATCCACCTTCTTTGGAATCATTCATATTCCTGTCATAGAATTTGAAAGTCCCTTTGCCTGTATCGATAGAATCTTTGAGGTTGATTTTGCCTTCTTCAAGCAAGGCAAGCATGGAAAGCAACTTGAAGGTCGAACCTGGTTCTGTCAAGCCTTGATCACCGATGGCAAAATTGTAGTTCTCTCCATATCCCAATCCGTCCTTATTTTTTTGGAGATTGATCAATGCTTTGATTTGGCCGGTAGCCACTTCCATCACGATGACACACCCAAATTCGGCATCTTTATTTGTCAGATGTCTCAAAAGTGCAGATTCTGCCACGTCCTGGATATTGACATCCAAAGTGGTGAGGATATCATATCCGTCGTCCGGTTTGATATCTTCCGCATCAAAAACAGGCTTCCAAGAACCGCCGGCAATTCTTTGAAAAAGGGCTTTGCCATTTTTTCCTTCCAAAAAGTTATTGAAGCTGTATTCTATTCCTGCTCCGTTTTTGTCTTCATTGACAAATCCTACTGTCCTGCTAGCAAGGTTATTGAAGGGTCTGTATCTCTTTTCTACTTTCTCGAAGATCACACCGCCACCTGAGCGGCCGTTTCTGAAAATCGGCCATTTGGCCATTTTCTGCATGTCCTGATAACCTATTTGGGTACGGTTGAGAATGACATATCTTTTCTTATCCGAGCGTGCATCCCTGATCATTCTTTTGTAAGAATTGGCGGATTTGTCCTTGAAGTGGGAAGACAGAAAGTAGGACAAAGAGTCAATGCCTTTTGAAAACACATCTTCTTTAGCCATCATTGGATCAATGACCACCCTGTAAAACGGTAGGCTTGTAGCCAAAAGACTTCCGTCAGCAGCATAGATATTTCCCCTTGTAGCGGTAACCTGCTTGTATTGGAAATTGAGCGTCTCAGACTTTGCCTGCCATTTTTCACCCTCCATAAACTGCAAATGGACAATCCTGTAGAAGATTGCCCCTGCAAACAAAGCCACCAAAATGAAGGCTATCCTTACACGCAGTACTATGGAACGTTTTATATTCACTTAGTCAACAATGATTTTAATCGGTGGTTCATCTATTTCTACGATACCCAAAGGCGCAATTTTCTTTGCAACTTCAGACTGCTTGCTGCTCAGCATAAACTCCGCTTCGAGCGTGGTGACATCTGCCCTGACGTCTTCGACTTCCTGTTGCAGTTTTTCGATCTTTCGGATCATGTTGTCTGCACGGTGGTTGCTCCATATATAAATGAGCGCCAAGAAAGCCGCAAAGAAGAAAGGCGGTGCAAAATGAACCGGAACACCTTCTCCAAGAATACCGGTCACGTTGAGCTTCTCTTCGATCATGGTAAAGATGTTTTTACCATTCCCCTTTGGAGAAGAACCTTGTTGGATTTTCTTCTTGAAAGTATTTTGGCTCATCTTATTTCTTTTCAGCTATTCTCAGTTTGGCACTGCGTGCCCTGTTGTTTCTCTGTATTTCTTCCTCATCAGCGATGAGTGCCTTTCTATGGATCGGTTCCAAAGGTCTGAGTAGGTTGCCGTAGAAATCTTTTTCCACCTCACCCTGGAATTTTCCTTTGTTGATGAAGTTCTTGACCAACCTGTCCTCCAATGAATGGTAGCTCATCACGACCAACCTTCCACCGGGTTTCAATGCCTCCACTGTTTGTTTCAGCATGTCTTCCAAAGCCCCCATCTCATCGTTGACTTCAATCCTCAATGCCTGAAACACCTGGGCGAAGTATTTGAACTCTTTGCCTCGTGGCGCATATTTCTGGAGCAAAGCCTTGAAATCTGCTGTTGTTTCAAATTGCGCTGCCGCTCTTTGGGAGACGACCGCCTGTGCAAGAGTCTTGGCATTTTTGATTTCACCGTAAATGCCAAAAATCTTGTGAAGCTTTCCTTCTTCGTAAGTATTCAGGACATCTTTGGCTGAAATATCCATGCCGCTGCTCATTCTCATGTCAAGTTTCCCTTCGAAACGCGTCGAAAAACCCCTTTTGGGTTCGTCTATCTGATGGGAAGAAATCCCCAAGTCAGCGAGAATTCCGTCCACTTGGCTTACCCCATAGAGGCGGAGGTATTTTCTAAAATCCCTGAAATTGGCCTGAATGAAGGTGAAGCGCGCATCCTCAGGAATATTGGCTTCAGCATCTACATCTTGGTCAAATCCATACAAATGCCCTTTATCCAGGTGTTTGAGGATTTCTCTCGAATGCCCGCCGCCACCGAAAGTCAGGTCTATGTAAATCCCATTGGGATCAATAGCCAAGCCTTCAATGCAAGGGCCAAGCATCACGGGGATATGATAAGGAAGTGCTGTCATGGTCAGGAAAGATATTTATCCATCAAGTTTGACAGCTCATCCTGATCGGTAATGGTATTTTGATCGTATTTTTCAGGACTCCAGATTTCCACGAATGAACCCACTCCCAAAAGGATGGCATCTTTGTCGATACCGGCTTTTTGGAGAAAAGTCTTGGGGATCAAAAAACGTCCGGCGTTATCCAGCTCCACTTCAGTCATGCTTTCAAAAAAACCTCTCTTGATCCTCCTTTGGATTGGATCACGGTCTGAGAGCGCATTGATCTGGTGTAAAAGTTTTTTAAACTCTACTTGGGTGTACAACGCAAGACATCCATCGTCTCCATGCCGCAAAATGAGGGTATCACCGTTGGATTCCGGTATTGCTGCCTTCATCTTGGCAGGCAATGCCAGACGTCCTTTCGGATCCACCTTGCATTCGTATCGGCTGTTGAACATTCCCATGGGCTTATCTTGGATTTACTACAATGACAAAAGTAAGAAAAGCAACAACACCATCCACCACTTTTCCCCACTTTTCTCCACTTTTTCTTAAAACTATTTAAAAGTTTGATTTATTACAATAATTTTTGAAAAAAATAGCCCTTTTTTTATTTGGTGCTCAGCCACTTGGGAAGAATCTCTCCCGAGAAAAAAACGTCAAAAACAATTCAAAAACAGCGTTTTTCTGTTAAATGAAATGAAAAATATTCGGGATCAAATCCATTATTTCCATTTTGGGAGAAAAGTGGGGCAATTTCCCAAAGAGTTTAGCCTTTTTGGAGGATTTTGAGAATTCTTTTTATTTTTTGGAAGACTTTTGAACCTTTTGACCAAAAAAATTCTTTACCACACAAAACCAGTAGGTTTATAGATTTTAATTTTCTTTACAAGAAAATCCACCACAACACCTTATGAAATCATTAATAGTATTGGCTTTTACTCTCCCGGTTCTTTTCCTTTTTTCCTGCGGAAATAAAAAAACAGAAAAACCGGATATTCAAGGAAGATGGCATGCCGAACTGAACCTCACCGGGGACCTTCTCCCATTTGAAATCGGGTTTGTAAAAAAGGGCGAAAACTGGATCATGGAAGCTTATCATGCAGAAGAGGTTTTGAGCTTTGATGAGGTGGTGGTCACAGGTGATTCTATCAAGGTTACTATGGGAACTTTTGACTCTGAAATCCGGGCAAAATTCATTGGTAACAACCTGATAGAGGGAGTGTTCACAAAAAATTATGCAAAAGATTACTTCGTGCCATTCAAAGCTGAAAAGGGTGAAAGAAGCAGGTTTGAAGTGACTGAAAAACCATCGACAGATTTCTCAGGAAAGTGGAAAACAGAGTTTCTCGAGGAAGATGGAGATACCTATCCTGCTGTTGGGATTTTCACCCAAAACGGTGATAAAATCACCGGGACATTTCTTACCAAACTTGGAGATTATCGTTACCTCGAAGGCAACGTATCGGGTAATACTTTTTACCTGAGCACCTTTGATGGCAACCATTTATTCCTGTTTTCGGGAGAACTTCAGGCTGATGGTTCGGTAACCGGACGCTTCCGCAGCGGCCCCAAATCGAAGGAAACTTTTCAGGCTATTCGGGATGAAAATTTTGAACTTCCTGATGCTTTTTCCCTCAATTACCTCAAAGAAGGTTATGATACTTTTTCATTCACATTTCCTGATGTAAATGGAAAAATGGTTTCTCTCGAAGACGAAAAATTCAAAGACAAAGTGGTATTGGTGCAGATTTTTGGGACCTGGTGTCCAAACTGTGTCGATGAAACCAAGTTTTTGGCTCCATGGTATGAGAAGAACAAAAGCAGAGGGGTGGAAATCATAGGCTTGGCATTCGAAAGCAAGCCCGAATTTGACTATGCAAGTGCCAGGGTAAAAAAGACAATCGACAGGCTGAATGCCAATTACACTTTTCTGATCGCAGGGGTCAGTGATAAGGAAAAGGCTTCAGAGGCCTTGCCTGCTTTGAATGAGGTTTTGGCATTTCCGACTTTGATTTATATTGACAAAAAAGGAAAAGTAAGAAAGATCCACACGGGATTTACCGGTCCCGGCACCGGAGATTATTATGACCGATGGGTGGCCGAACATGAAGCTTTGGTGAGTGAGTTGGTGGAGGAGTAAATCAGTAGGCGGAACGCAGTCGCAGCGAGAAGGTGACAGTCGCAGAAGGCAGTTTGCAGTACCGGTTAATCAGATTGTACTGTAAGAAAATACTTCTCTACTTAGAAATAACTTTATTTCTTCCGCTCGATGGTGTACCTGACGAGGCCTTCTAAGGAGTGTTTGTATTCAGAATCAGGGAATTCGGTCAAAAGCACCATTGCTTCCTCAAAATACCTGTTCATGGCTTCATTTGCATAAGCCAAGCCGCCTGACTTCTTTACAAAAGAAATGACTTCATTGACGGATTTCTTATCCTCGTTTTTGTTGCGGACGAGATAGATTATTTTTCTTTTGTCCAGCCAAGAGGCATTATTGAGGGCATAGATTAGGGGAAGTGTCATCTTCTTTTCTTTGATGTCAATGCCCAAAGGTTTTCCGATCTCATCTTCACCATAATCAAAAAGGTCATCTTTAATCTGAAAAGCCATTCCTATTTTTTCCCCGAAAGTCCGCATCTTATCAATGATCTCTCCCGTAGCCCCGGAAGTCGATGCCCCGACAGCACAACAGGAAGCAATCAAGCTTGCGGTTTTTTGGCGGATGATGGTATAATAGACATCTTCTGTAATGTCAAGCTTCCGTGATTTTGCCATTTGAAGCAATTCTCCTTCTGACATTTCGCGTACGGCATTGGAGACGATTTTGAGCAGGTCAAAATCCCCGTTGTCTACGCTGAGCAATAGACCTCTTGAGAGCAAATAGTCACCTACCAAAACTGCGATTTTGTTCTTCCAAAGGGCATTTATTGAAAAAAATCCGCGGCGGTAATTCGAGTCGTCCACCACATCGTCATGTACAAGTGTCGCAGTGTGCAACAATTCAATCAAAGCAGCTCCTCTATATGTTGATTCTGAAATCCCCCCACACATACCGGCAGTCAAAAACACAAACATAGGCCGCATCTGCTTGCCTTTGCGTCGGACAATATAATTAGTGATATGGTCGAGAAGTTTGACCTTACTTTTCATAAAGTCACGGAATTTGGTTTCAAATTCCTCCATCTCTGTGGCGATAGGTGCTTGAATCTGTTTGAGGTCAGGCTTCATAAAACAATAATGCTGCAATAATACAATGGATTCCTAGCAGCACAAAACCCAAGGTAAAATATTACCAAACAAACACCCCAGAGTTAAAAACGTTTTAGGCAACAAGTTCTTTTTCTTTCTACATCCTAAAACGGATTGTAAACACACAATTGTGCGTGTACCAACGTGGTGATTTTTGTTATCTTTGTTGTCCATCAAAATAAGGAAATCCCTTGGCTGATACTTATATCAAACACCAATACGAACCTATTCTTCCCAAAAAGGACGAGTGGCCGGTCGTCAAACTCAGCAAAAACAGGAAAGATTTTATCAGAAAAGTGGCGGATGCCAGTAAAAAATCAGTCCTGGAAATCACCGCAGAGAATATTGACCTACTCAAGGAGGAGCTTGAAACAACGCTTTACCGCGAAAAACTCAGGATGAAGCAAAATCCCTGGGCAGTGGATCCGGATGATGAGAAAGAATTTTGGGGAAAAGTAAAATCAACCATGGTCCAACTCAGCGCAGATGGCAGTTTGACCAAAACCCAAAAGAAGAAGAAATACCTTGAAATTCTCGATGACATTACCATGCGGTATTCGGAAGAAATCGCCAGTAATTTTATCCATTCCCACTATAAAGTTACCCGTAGGATCGTCACTTTTGGTTTTTCCAGGTTGCTGAATGCTGCCCGGGTAAAAGGATTCAAATCAATATTTAGCAATCAATTTAGCCTTCAGGATAAAATCCAGATTGTAGGAGAAACAGACCAAATACGTGAGCTTGCCTCCAAGGGAACGATCGTAATGGTTCCTACCCATTTTTCTAATCTTGACAGCATTTTGATCGGCTGGATTATTTCCGTTTTGGGCTTGCCGCCCTTCATCTATGGGGCCGGATTGAACCTGTTCAACATCAGCATTTTTGCTTATTTCATGAATGCCCTAGGCGCCTACAAGGTTGACAGGAGAAAGAAAAACCTCATTTATCTTGAGACATTAAAAACCTATTCTTCAGAAGCTTTGCAGTTTGGCGTTCATAGTCTTTTCTTTCCTGGTGGCACCCGGTCCCGAAGCGGGATGATAGAGAAAAAACTCAAACTCGGACTCCTGAGTACGGCTGTAGAAGCTCAAAGAGCAAATTTTGAAAGAGGTGAAGATGATGTCAGCGGAAAGATTTTCATTGTCCCTGTTACGATCAACTACCACTTCGTCCTCGAGGCACCAAGCCTTATACAGGAACACCTGGCTTTGACAGGTCAGGAGCGCTATTATAAAGAGTCGGATGAGTTTTCTACCTCCTACAAAATCTCGAAATTTTTGGTCAAGTTCTTTACCAAAGGTTCCGATATCTCGGTGTCTGTAGGAAAGGCACTTGATGTCTTGGGCAACTATGTCGACAATGACGGCAACAGCATAGACCGAAATGGGAGAAAAATTGATACCAAAGATTACTTTCTCTACAATGGGAAAGTTACCGTGGATGCCCAGAGGGAAGAAGAATATACCTATCATTTGGGCAAAAGGATTGTGGAGGAATTCCATAAAATCAACAGGGTTTTCAGCTCCCATTTGGTGGCATTCACTGCCTTTCAGATGATCAAAAGGGATAATAAAAAAATGGACCTCTATAACCTCCTCAGGTTGCCGGAAGAGGATGTGGTGCTCATTTATAATGAATTCAAAGAAGAGTGTCTAAAAGTACTGGGCAAAATCAAGGAACTGGAAGCAGAATCAAAAGTGCAGATTGCGCCGCACATGAAAATGGATATAGACAGCATCATTGATCATGGGTTGGCCAACGTCGGGATGTATCATGCAAAGCGTCCTTTGGTCAAAAACAGCATGGGCAACATAGAAACCCAGGACTTGAATCTCCTGTATTATTACCACAACAGACTTCACGGATATGACCTCGAAAAACTCTTCTAAAGAAAAATCAGTCGGAGTCGTAGGCATGGGAAGTTTTGGGACTGCCATAGCCAATATCCTAGCTGAGAAAAGTAAGGTAATCGCTTATGTCAGACGGGCCGAAGTGGTCGATGAAATCAACCAGAAGCATACCGTCGATGGGGAAGCGATCAATCCGGAAATCCTTGGCACCCAAGATCCGGAGTATTTGTGCCAATCCTGCAATACCATATTCTTTATGGTTCCTTCCTCGGCTTTTCAGGAAGTGATCCGCTCATTTTCTCCTTTTTTATACCCATACCACCTGATCATCCATGGAACCAAAGGCCTTTGCCTGAACCTACCTCCGGGGAAAACCTTGGAGGATATGGGGAAGATCAGCAGGGAAAATATCCTGACCATGAGTGAGGTCATCATGAAAGAAACTGTTGTCGTGAGGGTGGGATGCCTTGCAGGCCCCAATTTGGCAAGGGAACTATACCTAGGTCAGCCTGCCGCTACAGTGGTCGCGAGCAAATACAATGAAGTGATCCTGGAAGGACAACGACTACTCCGGACTGACAAATTCCAGGTGTATGGCAATTCTGACATCGTCGGAGTCGAGCTGAGCGGGGTTCTCAAAAACATCATCGCCATAGCAGCCGGCGCATTAGCAGGATTGGGTTTGGGAGAAAATGCCAAGGGACTCCTGATTTCAAGGGGAATGGTGGAGCTTGTGTACTTGGGAAATGCCTTGGGGGGAAGTCTTAAATCCTTTATCGGCCTGGCAGGGATCGGAGATCTTGTGGCTACCTGCAATTCGACCTTGTCAAGAAATTATACAGTGGGCTACAGATTGGCACAAGGGGAGAAGCTCGATGATATTCTTGACACCATGGAAGAAGTAGCAGAAGGCGTAAACACCATCAAACTCATCAAAGCCTTTGTCGAGGGAACCGGAATGCGGGCCCCTATCACCGAAAACCTATACAAAGTCCTTTTTGAAGACCTTAAGATTGAAGAAGCATTGCAATATTTAATGAAGTATCCATTTAGCGTGGATGTGGATTTTCTTTAGTTTGGTTATTGGATTAAGGGGTTATTTGGTTAAAGGTTAATTGGTTATTGTTTAATTGTAGAAAGGTGAAGTTGGTTTGGTTGGGAGAATATGATTGAAAGTAATCACAAAAGAAGATAAATTGGCAAATTCACCCACAACACTCAAGCGCGGAATTCAAAGATGGGATTTGGTTTTTCTGATCATCAACTCCGTGATTGGGGCCGGGATTTTTGCCTTGCCTGCCAAAGTATTTGCCTTATCGGGAGTATATTCCATTTTGGCTTTTGTGGTTTGTGCTTTGGTCATGGCAGTTTTGATTTTGGTTTTTGCTGAAGTCAGTTCCCGTTTTGAACAGACCGGAGGCCCTTATCTCTATGTTCATACTGCTTTTGGGCCGATTCCGGCATTTATTATCGGGTGGCTGTTGATGCTGACGAGGTTGTTTAGCTATGCCACCCTGATCAATCTGATGGCCTTATACCTTTCTTTTTTTTCTGAAAGCTTCAACCAACCTGAAGTCAGGATAGCCATCATCATTTTCATAACTGCCTTGATTGCCTACTTCAATTGGATTGGGGTGAAAAATACTGCAAGGGTCAGCAATGTCCTGACTGTGGCAAAGCTTTTTCCTTTGGCCATGTTTATCATTGTAGGATTATTTTACATTGATTTTGACCTGATGAAAGGTCAGCCTGTTCCCACATTGAAAGATTTTTCTGCTTCGACCTTATTGTTGGTGTTTGCTTTTGGAGGTTTTGAGGCCGGTTTGGTCAATAGCGGTGAGATCGTCAATCCAAGGAAAAATCTTCCTTTTGGTTTATTGACGGCAGCGGCGGTCATCGCGGGGTTTTACATCCTAATCCAGGTTGTTTCTATTGGAACACTTCCGGATTTGGCCACATCAGAAAAACCACTTGCAGATGCAGCCACTGTTTTTATGGGTTGGTATGGGGGACTCTTCATTACGGTCGGTGCCGTTATTTCCATTTTGGGAACCTTGAATGTGCAGATTTTGAGCGGGTCTAGGTTGCCTTTTGCACTCAGTCAAGAAAATCAGTTGCCAAGGTTGTTTGGAAAAATCCACCCACGTTTTGCGACACCATATATTTCCATTCTATTTTTCTCTGCGCTTGTCGCTTTTGTGGCCATTGTTTGGGGATTTATGAGTTCGTTGGCAGTTAGCGTTATTTCGAGACTCATTCTTTATGCTTTGGTCTGTGCTTCCTTGATCAAACTTCGAAAGAAAAATCCTGAGGGTGACTTTTTCAAAATACCGTTCGGAAACTACTTTGCATTGGCTGGAATTGGGGCCACAATTTGGTTGCTATCAGGGACAAAATCTGAAGAAATCTGGGACACAGCACTTTGGACAGCTTTGGGATTGGTGATTTTTGGGATTCATCATTTTGCCAAAAATATTTCAAAATAATAAGGAATTATTCATACTAAGGACTCTTGATTTAATTCAAGTTTTAAGATATTTGCTGTTGAACCATAAAAGTCCCATCCTATGAAAAAAATCTTCACAACTATTTTTGTCATTACTTTTGCTCTTTCTGCCACTTTTGCCCAAACCAAAACAGTGACCACAGAGAACAAACCTTATTTCACTTCAGGAGGTGAGTGGATTTTCTCCACAGGAACCCTTCAAAACAACAACAACGTACTCAGGTTTTCTCCGGTCATCAACTTACAGACCCTCCTCAATTTTGACAAAAGTGAGTCTTTTGGCTGGTTTACTGGGGTAAATATCCGAAACGTCGGATTCATTTTTGATGAATCGGCTTCGGTCAGAAAGAAAGTAAGAAATTACAATCTGGGTATCCCTTTGGGCATCAAATTGGGTCACATGGATGACCGGTTTTTCTTTGCCGGATACGAGTTTGAAATCGCGATGAATTATAGAGAAAGGACTTTTGTCGATGAAGTGAGGACTGAAAGGTTCAGTGTATGGTTCAGTGACCGTGTCAATACTGTGCAACATGCTGTTTTTATTGGCTATACCTTGCCGAGAGGAACAAGTATCAAAGCCAAATATTACCTAACCTCGTTTTTCAACCAAGGGTTTACCGCCTCGGATGGAGATGGCGGCACTTTCCAACCTTATGCCGGATTGGATGCCAATATTTTCTACGTTTCCTTGAATTTTGCTTTGTTCAAAAAATGGGAATTGGTTGCTTTGGAGGATTGATTTTAATCTGGCCCAAACAAAGAAGCCCCGCCATTTGGCGGGGCTTTTTTGTTTTGAAAATTCTCAAGCCAATATACTTCCAAAAGGTGCATATTGTATCTACACTCAGCCTGTGATGGGGGACAGGGAAAAAACCTTCTTGGGTGAAGATTGGCGAAGGAGCTAAGATCAGTTTTTAACTACGCCTTTTTATTTTTTTGAATTTGTAATTCAATAAACTACAATTACCTTTCGATTAGAGGTTTTTGATTTGTATTCAATTTCAAATTGAATATGATAAAAGGGTGGAATTGCAAATTACATCCAGTCCTAGCATCAGGCGTTTGACTACACCCAGGTGGGGAGAAGTTCTTGATGCCCAAGTTAAAAAACTTAATTCGGGCGTAAAATTCGCGATTGATCAATCTAAAGAAGGCTAAAGGTTATGAATAAGATAATTGGAATTATTATATTAGTGGGAGTTTACTTTTTGGCTAGGGATGTTCTAAAAAAGGTCAAACCAGAAGATAAAGGAGAAGGTATAAAGATCGAAAAAATTAGAACTGGGGGTGGGACTTTGCTTTTACTGCTGTTAGCAATATTGCATTTAGTTACAGATGCTTCCTTTTGCGAGCTTTACCCTGCTTTTTGTGGTCGTTTCCCAAGCTTTTGCGAGAATTTCCCCTTTCTGTGCCGATGATTGTCCCTCTCTACCCTTGTGGACTCTATTTTTCAATAACCTGGGCCGCGGTGCATGGGGATTTGTTTAAGTATAAAAATCAGAGATGCACCTTGCCCGGGGCTAATAATATTTCGCCCACTTCGGGGCTGAATGTTGATAAAGAGTCGGGGATAGAAATTGGAGTGGATAACAAATTCTGTAATCTTAAACTTTTGAAAAAATTCTATTTTGGAACACCTGTGAGGAGGAAGATCCGCCGCGGCGGAACGGATCGGCGCAGGCATTGTTTGCGGATTGGATAGAGTTTTTAACCTAGTGTGGTTTACATTTTGTAGCCTGAATTATACTCATTATTTGTGGGTAACAAAATTCTCGAATTCCCTACCTTAGGGAAATTTTTAATCCATGACACAAGCATCTTCACCATCCTATTCTGAGCAAATACAGACTGCTTATGAATATATCCAAAACCTGTTTCCCAAATCCCCTCAGGTAGGCATTATCCTTGGTACCGGTCTGGGCCAATTGATCCAAAACATGGAGATTGAACTGGAAATCCCATATGATGCCATTCCTTTCTTTCCTGTTTCGACAGTGGAAAGCCACAAAGGAAAACTGATTCTTGGTAAGCTTTCAGGGAAATCTGTTGTGGCCATGCAGGGGAGATTCCATTATTATGAAGGGTACTCGATGAAGGAAGTGACCTTTCCCGTCAGGGTGATGAAAAAGCTGGGAATTGAGCAGCTGATTGTGTCCAACGCAGCCGGTGGCCTCAATCCTGAATATGGGATCGGCGAATTGATGATTATCAATGACCATATTGATCTTTTTCCTGAAAATCCGCTCCGAGGCAAAAACCTGGAGGAGTTTGGAGTACGCTTTCCGGATATGTCTGAGCCTTATGATTTGTCTTTGGTCCAAAAAGGTCTGGAGATCGCGGCTGCAAACGGATTGAAAGTCCATCAGGGAGTCTATGCTGCTGTACAGGGTCCCAACCTTGAAACCAAAGCGGAATACAAATACCTCAGAACCATCGGTGGTGATGCGATAGGGATGAGTACCATCCCCGAAGTCATAGTGGCAAGGCATATGGAACTGCCGGTATTTGCAATGTCTGCGATTACTGACCTTTGCTCTCCTGGAAAAGTCCGCAAGATCAGTCTTGCCGAAGTATTGGCCGGTGCTGCCAAAGCCGAACCTGGAATGAGTCTGATCATTAGGGAAATTGTAAAATCACTTTAATCATTATTTTCTGACGCATTCCATGCTGACAAAAGAACAGGCTGCAATTGATTTTTTGAAGTCACAGATAACGGAATATCCCGAAACTGCCATCATTCTAGGTTCGGGCCTTGGGGGATTGGTGGATGAAATCCAAGTTGAAAAAAGAATCCCCTATTCAAAGATTCCCCATTTTCCTGTTGCAACTGTTGAAGGGCATGGAGGAGATTTGATTTTCGGAAAGTTGGAAGGTGTGGCTGTGTTGGCAATGAATGGACGTTTTCATTATTATGAAGGCTATGAAATGGCCGATGTGGTTTTTCCTTTACGGGTCATGAAGTTGATTGGGATAAAAAAATTGATTGTCACCAATGCTGCAGGAGGATTGAATGAGGACTTTGAGGCAGGGGATTTGATGCTGATTGAGGATATGATCAGTCTTTTTCCTGATAACCCATTGCGTGGAAAAAATCGGGAGGTGTTTGGGCCTAGGTTTCCGGATATGAGCGAACCATTTGATCTAAGTTGGTTAGAAAAAACCAAATCCGAAGCCCTGAGATTGGGAATCAAGCTGAAAACAGGAACCTATATCGGACTGCAGGGTCCAAAGTTGGAAACCAAAGCCGAGATCAGGTATTGTAGGATTATTGGCGGAGATGCGGTAGGAATGAGTACCGTTCCTGAAGTCATTGCCGCCAACCATATGGGCATAAAGGTTTTGGGAATATCCGTGATAACCAATGAAAGTATCCCAAAAGTGGCCAAAGAATTTACCCATGCCGAGGTGATGTCTGTAGCCAATCAGGCAGGTAAGAAGTTGGTGGAGTTGGTGAAAGCTGTTTTGTGAAAATCAATTTTTTTCAAAAGGATCTTATATTGATTGATCCCGATGGCTACCGGGATCAATTAATATCTACCAAAACGTATATAAGCTTTCTTGCTACAAACCTTATAAAACTCGGATTAAAAAATCCTGTGCAGTGGCTATGGACTGTCGACCGTGGTCTGTGGACCGATTAATATTATTGATCAAACCGTCATAATTTCCACTTCTTTTTTGACAAGAAGCTCATCAATTTTGGTTGAATAACTATCGGTGAATTTTTGGACTGTATCTTCGGCCCTTTTGATTTCATCCTCAGAAGCACCTTCTTTTTGAAGTTTGCGAAGGGATTCATTGGTTTCTTTCCTCACGGTGCGAATGGAGATTTTTCCAGATTCACATTCATTTTTGGCTTGCTTCACCAGGTTTCTCCTTCTCTCTTCCGTCATGGGAGGAATCGTCAGGATGATTATTTCTCCGTTGTTTTGCGGTGCAAGGCCGAGGTCAGAGTTGACAATAGATCTTTCGATTTCATTGATCAGGTTTCTTTCCCAAGGTTTGATGGTAAGGGTTCGGGCGTCAGGAGTTGTTACTGAAGCTACTTGTTGGAGAGGGGTGGGAGCGCCATAATAGGCAACCATGATCCCGTCCAACAAATTCGGCATGGCTTTTCCAGCCCTGATTTTTACAAGTTCAGCAGCAGTATGGTTTACTGCTTTTTGCATCAGTTCTTTGGCTTCTTCCAGGTACAGCTGAATTTCTTCCATAATATAATCCGTATTAGTTTGAAGTGATTAATGTCCCTATGTCTTCTCCGATGACTATTTTGTCAAGATTGCCGGGTTTGTTCATATCAAAAACGATGATGGGCAGGTTGTTTTCCTGGCAAAGTGTAAATGCCGTCATGTCCATGATATTGAGATTTTTTTCGTAAGCTTCCTGATAAGAAAGCGAACTGTATTTGGTAGCGGTTTTGTCTTTTTCGGGATCTGCGGTATATACCCCGTCTACCCTTGTGCCTTTCAATACCACATCGGCTTCAATTTCAATTGCTCTCAGAGCGGCTGTTGAGTCTGTGGTGAAATAGGGATTTCCAATACCTGCTCCGAAAATGACAATCCTGCCTTTTTCGAGGTGTCGGATGGCCCTTCTTCTGATAAATGGCTCGCAGACGCTTTCCACTTTGATCCCTGACATCAGTCGGGTAAACATCCCTCCTTGCTCGAGGGCACTTTGAAGTGCCATGGCATTGATCAAGGTAGCAAGCATGCCCATATAATCACCCTGCACCCGGTCGATTCCGGCATTTTCTGCCTGCACCCCCCTAAAAATATTGCCTCCTCCGATGACGATGGCGATTTCTACCCCAAGGTCTTTGACACGTCGGATTTCTTGGGCATATTGTTCGAGTCTTTTGGAGTCAATCCCGTACTTTTTTTCTCCCATCAGCGCTTCGCCGCTAAGTTTCAGCAATATCCTTTTATACTTCATCTTTGGTTTTTAAATGTGAAAAAGAGCTAGTTTAATCTACTTGGTCATTTGATAAATCCGACAAATATAAAGCCTTCCATTAGAAATCTAAACCCATGACTTCTTAAAATTGGATCAGGACCTGATTTTTCTCCACGCTTTGTCCCTTTTTGATTTTGATGGCTTTGACGGTTCCGTCTCCGGGAGATTTCAGGATGTTTTCCATCTTCATGGCTTCAAGGATAAGTACTGCATCTCCTTTCTTCACTTCATCCCCTTCTTTTACCTTGATATCAAAAATCAATCCCGGCATAGGGGCTTTGATTTCCTTAGCGGCCTGTCCATGGAGGTTGTTCATTCCTAATTTTTCCAACAAAAGATCAAATTTATCCTTGAGTTTTATTTCGCAGGGTTTGTTGTTGAGTTTGAGCCTGACAGTTTTGGTTTCGGTATCCAAGCCCACCAATTCTAGGTTAAAGGATTGGTTTTTGTAGATCACATGGTAGTGTCTGTCACGGATTTCTTTGATGTCCCATTCTAGGATATTTCCGTTTACAGCTACCTTTTCTTTTGATTTTTCTACCTCAAAAAGCGAATTCTTGATACTAACTGAATACATTTCCTTTATTTTGCGCTAAAATATACAATTAATCTTTAAAAAGCATTTTCATGGTATTCAATAAACCCAAGGCACTTTTAGCTGTTTCTGTTTTCTTAATCTGGTCCTGTAAAAGTTCAAAACCGGTGGCAGATCCGGCAGAAAATGTTCTTTCAGAAGAATTGACTGAGGCTTCAGAAACAACCGTTCCCTTTGATTCTACTTCGATCAAAGCGTTGATTCCAGTCCTTGAAAATAAGATATCCGCTTATAAAGGTTCAGATACCAGACATTTTGACCTTTTGCACACAGCCTTGGACCTGTCATTTGACTACCAAAAAGAATGGGTAAACGGTGTTGCCGTCCTTACTTTGAAGCCTTACTTTTTCCCCCAGCGGGAACTTGTCCTTGATGCACAGGACTTTGATATCCATGTTTTTTCATTGATTGAAAAAGGAAAAGAAACAGAATTGAATTTCCGGTATGATGGACAGATTGTCACGGCTTATTTACCGCAGACCTACACTGCAAAAGACACCATCCAAGTCAGGATAAAATATACTGCCAAACCAAATGAGAATCCCGAATTGGGAAGTGCAGCCATTACTGATACCAAAGGACTGTATTTTATCAATCCCCGTGGAGAAGACCCCAATAAACCGACGCTGATCTGGACACAGGGAGAGACCGAACACAACTCCAAGTGGTTTCCGACCATTGATTCTCCCAATGAAAGGATGACCCAGGAAATCAGAATGACGGTTGATAAAAAATACAGGACAATCAGTAACGGTCAGCTTAAATCAAGTAAAGAAAATGCAGATGGGACCAGAACCGACCATTGGGTGATGGACTTACCCCATGCGCCTTATTTGGCGGCAGTGATTGTAGGTGATTATGTGGAGATCAGAGACGAATGGGAAGGAATGCCTGTGAGGTATTATGTCGAGAAAGAATTTGAAGAAGGCGCGAAGACGGTGTTTCAACATACACCTGAGATGATTGGATTTTTCTCCAAAATCCTTGGTGTCAAGTATCCTTGGCAAAAGTACGATCAGGTTGTTGTCCGGGATTTTGTATCGGGAGCGATGGAGAATACCACGATTTCAGTTTTCATGGAGGAACTAAACCTTGATGCAAGAGCAGCCATAGATTCGGAATGGGATGGAATCATCGCACATGAGCTTTTTCATCAGTGGGTAGGGGATTATGTGACCAACGAATCTTGGGCCAACCTTACTTTAAATGAAGCCTTTGCAAATTATTCTGAATACCTGTGGTATGAATACAAAAACGGAAAGGATGATGCAGACATGCACCATATTTCTGAAATGGAACAGTATTTTGAGGAATCCAAAGAGAAACAGGTTGATTTGATCAGGTTTTACTATGACAATTCAGAAGACATGTTCGATAGTCACTCCTATGCAAAAGGAGGGAGAATTCTCCATATGCTTAGGAGACATATCGGGGATGAGGCTTTTTTCGAAGCTATTAAGCTTTATTTGACCAAACACGCGTTTTCAAGTGTAGAAGTACATGACTTGAGAATTGCCTTCGAAATGGTTACAGGTCAGGACTTGAATTGGTATTTCAATCAGTGGTTTCTAGGTTCAGGTCATCCGACATTGGATTATGAGGTGGATTATAGCCAACCGGATAACTTACTCCTGACGATATCACAAAAGCAGGATTTAACCCCCACACCTTTATATAGGATTCCTTTTAAAGTGAGTTGGTACCACGAAGGGAAGAGATATGAAAAAGAATTTGTATTGGACAAAGCTTGGCAGCAGTTTGCCGTCGAAAACAAAGTTCCCGTAACTGAATTGTATGTGGATGAAGCCTTGGAATTGCTTGCTGAGAAAAAATCTTCAAGGGGCGCTGACCATTTCAAAAAACAGTTTAGTATTTCCAAATTGGGAGTGGCAAGATTCGAGGCATTGGATAGCCTGGCTAATACTTATGCAGATGATCCGGAAGTTGCCTCACTTGTTGGGAGAGGATTGAAAGATCCTTTTTGGGCAATCAGGGAGGCTGCCATCATGCACATTGCCCAGCATCCTGATTGGTTATTGGAGATTTCAGGTCTCGAGGAAAGCCTTTTGGCAATAGCGGAAACTGATCCAAAGAATACGGTAAAGCAAGGTGCCATTGAAATGCTGAGTTTGTTAGACCCTGATAAATATTCTCCTTATTTCATTAAATGGATGGACCATCCTTCTTATTATGTTGCGGGGGCAGCATTGGCAGCTTATTTGGAAAATGAAAACAATGCCGATAGGGGAGAAATGGCGGCAAAGTTTGAATCCGAGAAAAGCATCAGGTTATTAGTGCCCGTGGCTGAATATTACATCACCAATCTTATTCCAGGCAAAGCAGATTGGTTCAATTCTGTTTTGAGCAAACAGACAGGAGAATCGCTTTATTATTTTGTGGGATACTACAGCGAATATTTTGTTCAAAATCCGGGAGAGGGAAAAGAAACTGCCATTAATAATCTGTATAAAATAGCTAAAGAAAACAGTTCCAATTTTGTTCGCATAGGAGCCTTTATGGGTTTATTCGGATTCATTGATGAGCCCGGAGTTTTGGATAAGGCCAAAGAATTATTTTCACTGGAAAAGGATGAGTTAGCCAAAAGATATGAGGAATTTTTCCTCTCCCAATACCTTGAGAAAAATTAAATCATTGATTTTTATGGTATTAAAGTCGGTCTTCAAAAAATACTTTGAAATTTTCAGACATAATTTTGAATGTTTAGGAAAAGGGTATAATTTTGCCATCCGTTAAGAATACAAAAACCCAATTTGGGTTAATTTCTTAGCAAAAAATCAGTTGGGGGAATACCAAAGCGGCCAACTGGGACGGACTGTAAATCCGTTGACTTATGTCTTCACAGGTTCGAATCCTGTTTCCCCCACAAAGTGTGAATTGCAAAATATTTTATTACTTTTGCACAGCATTTTCAAAAGCGGGAGTAGCTCAGTTGGTAGAGCGGCAGCCTTCCAAGCTGCAGGTCGCGGGTTCGAGCCTCGTCTCCCGCTCTATGCTTTTAATAAAGCAGAGCGAATGTTACCAGCCGACGTAGCTCAGGGGTAGAGTACTTCCTTGGTAAGGAAGGGGTCACGGGTTCAATTCCCGTCGTTGGCTCTGAAACATTGAAAAATTAAAATAATTTATAACCTTAACTAAAACAGAGGATTTTCACGCATGGCAAAAGCAACCTTTGACCGTTCAAAACCGCACGTTAACATCGGTACGATTGGTCACGTAGACCATGGAAAGACAACTTTGACTGCTGCCATTACTACAGTTTTGGCGAAAAAGGGTCTTTCTGAATTAAGAGATTTTTCTTCCATCGATAACGCGCCGGAAGAAAAAGAAAGAGGTATTACTATCAACACTTCTCACGTAGAATATTCTACAGAGAAGAGACACTACGCTCACGTAGATTGTCCTGGACACGCTGATTATGTAAAAAACATGGTTACAGGTGCTGCTCAGATGGACGGTGCTATTCTAGTAGTAGCTGCCACTGATGGACCTATGCCTCAGACAAGAGAACACATCCTTCTTGCACGTCAGGTAGGTGTACCTGCCCTTGTTGTATTTATGAATAAAGTGGATATGGTGGATGATCCTGAGCTTCTTGAGCTTGTGGAAATGGAAATCAGAGAACTTCTTTCATTCTATGATTTTGATGGCGATAACATTCCTGTAATTGCTGGTTCGGCTCTTGGTGCACTTAACGGTGATGCTAAGTGGGAAGCTACAGTTATGGAATTGATGAATGCTGTTGATGAGTTTATTCCAATCCCTGAGCGTTTGATCGACAAAGATTTCTTGATGCCTGTAGAAGACGTATTCTCAATCACTGGACGTGGTACTGTTGCAACCGGTAGAATTGAAAGAGGTGTAATCAACTCTGGAGACGCTGTTGATATCATCGGTATGGGTGCTGAAGGTTTGAAGTCTACTGTTACAGGTGTTGAAATGTTCCGCAAGATCCTTGATAGAGGTGAAGCTGGTGATAACGTAGGTCTTTTGTTGAGAGGTATTGAAAAATCTCAAATCAGAAGAGGTATGATCATCTGTAAGCCAAACTCTGTGAAGCCTCACGCTCACTTCAAGGCTGAAGTTTACGTTCTTTCAAAAGAAGAAGGTGGACGTCATACACCATTCTTCAACAAATACCGTCCTCAGTTCTACTTAAGAACTACTGACGTAACTGGAGAAATCATGCTTCCTGAAAACGTTGAAATGGTTATGCCAGGTGATAACGTAACTATCGAAGTTAACTTATTGAACAAAGTTGCACTTGAAAAAGGTCTTCGTTTCGCTATCCGTGAAGGTGGTAGAACCGTAGGTGCCGGTCAGGTGACTGAAATTCTTGACTAATAGTCGTAGAATTAATAAAATCTCAAATGCGATCCTGAATAATTTTTAGGATCGCATTTGTATCTCATCCCATTTCTGACTACCTTTGCGTTCCTTTTGGGGACTTAAAATTCTACGGGCATAGTTCAATGGCAGAATAGCGGTCTCCAAAACCGTTGATGGGAGTTCGAATCTCTCTGCCCGTGCACAAAATGTAGTAAACCATGAATATTAAGAGTTTTGTTATCGAATCAATCGACGAAATGAAAAACAAGGTCACTTGGCCTTCGTATTCGTTTTTGCAAAACAGTGCTGTTTTGGTAATTGTCGCATCTCTCATTTTTGCTCTTGTAATTGGAGCGATTGACTTGGGATTCGAGAATCTAATGAAATGGTTTTACGATCTATTCTAATTGAATAATACTGATGGCTGAACATAAGTGGTACGTACTTAGGGTGGTAGCCGGGCAAGAGAAAAAAACCAAGTCTTACTTGGATAATGAAATTGTCCGTCAAAAACTTGAGGAATTTATTCCTGAAGTCTTAATACCCTCCGAAAAAGTTTACGAAATGCGTAATGGTAAAAAGAGAGTGCGTGAAAGAAATTTCTTTCCCGGCTATGTTTTGATCAATGCGGATTTGACTCACGGTGAAGCCAATCACGTTATTACAAGTATCCCGGGTGTTATCGGTTTCTTAGGTTCTAACCAGGGGGGAGCTTCCAAAACCCCTGAGCCATTGCGCCAGTCTGAAATCAACAGAATCTTAGGACGAGTTGAAGAGATTGATGAGTTTGCCGTGAAGCTTGATACACCATTTATAGTTGGAGAGACAGTCAAAGTAATGGACGGTCCTTTCAGTGGTTTCTCGGGTATTATTGAAGAGGTGTTCGAAGACAAGAAGAAATTGAATGTTATGGTCAAGATCTTCGGTCGAAACACACCGGTAGAATTAAACTTTATACAAGTAGAAAAACAAGATTAAGAAATGGCTAAGGAAATCACAGGTTATGTGAAATTACAGGTGAAAGGTGGCCAGGCAAATCCATCACCTCCGGTTGGTCCGGCTCTTGGTTCCAAGGGTCTGAACATCATGGAGTTCTGTAAGCAATACAATGCCCGTACCCAAGATAAAATGGGTCAGGTGTTGCCTGTTTTGATTACTGTTTTCTCTGACAAAACATTTGAATTCGTAGTAAAAACTCCTCCTGCTGCAAATATGTTGCTTGAGGCTGCGAAGGTAAAAAGTGGTTCAGCGGAGCCAAACAGAAAAAAAGTAGGTTCTGTTACCTGGGATCAGGTAAAAGAGATTGCTCAGGTGAAAATGCCTGACTTAAACGCTTTCAAAGTGGAATCTGCCATGAAAATGATTGCAGGTACCGCTAGAAGTATGGGTATCACTGTTTCGGGTAAAGCGCCTTGGGAGGTATAATAATACAAATATGGCTAAGTTAACAAAAAAGCAAAAAGAAGCTCTTTCTAAGTACGACTCAAGCCAGCTGTACTCCCTAGAGGAAGCTTCTTCTATCGTCAAAAAAATTACCAGCTCAAAATTTGATGCTTCTGTTGATATCGATGTCCGATTGGGCGTTGATCCAAGAAAAGCTGATCAAATGGTGAGGGGTGTCGTGGCGTTGCCACATGGCACCGGTAAGGACGTAAAAGTATTGGTGTTATGTACGCCTGACAAAGTAGAGGAAGCTAAAGAAGCTGGTGCTGATTATGTAGGTCTGGATGACTACATAGCTAAAATTGAAGGCGGTTGGACTGACGTTGATGTCATCATAACCATGCCTAACGTCATGGCTAAAGTAGGTAGACTTGGTAGGATTTTGGGACCTAGAGGCTTGATGCCTAATCCAAAATCCGGTACAGTTACTTTGGAAGTTGGAAAAGCTGTCAAAGAGGTAAAAGCAGGTAAAATCGATTTTAAAGTTGACAAATTCGGTATTATCCACGCTAGCGTTGGTAAAGTTTCTTTTGAGCCTGAAAAAATCCAGGATAACGTAAAAGAACTTATCAATACGATCTCTAAGTTGAAACCATCTTCTTCAAAAGGAACATATTTCAGGAGCATTCACTTGTCAAGTACACAATCTCCGGGAGTAAAAGTAGATAAAGGAAGTTTTCAAGGTATTTAATCATGACTAGAGAAGAAAAATTAGAAATAATCGACGGTCTTACCGAGAAGTTAAAGGAAAATCCCTACTTCTATATCACTGACGCTTCAGGGTTTACAGTGGCACAGGTAAATGCCTTCAGAAGAGCTTGCTTTGAAAAAGGTGTCGAGTACAAAGTTTTCAAAAATACGCTTATCAAAAAAGCGCTTGAAAACCTAGATACAGATTACACCGAATTTTCAGAAGTGGCTTTAAAAGGATTCTCAGGTATTATCTTCTCCAAGGAGAGTGGTAATCTTCCTGCAAAAGTAATCCTAGATTTCAGAAAGAAACTTGGAAAAAAAGAAGTGAGACCTTTGTTCAAAGGCGCCTCGATAGATTCAGGAATTTTCTTGGGTGAAGATCAGTTAGACATGCTGTCTAATTTGAAATCAAAACAAGAGCTTATTGGAGACATCATCGGACTTCTTCAATCTCCTGCCAAAAACCTTATCTCTGCCCTTCAAAGTGGACAGAATACGTTGGCAGGTCTTGTTAAGACACTTTCTGAGAAAGAATAAAATTTACAGTTATCAAATCAGTTAAAAAAAAATCAACAATTTAAATATTAATACAATGGCAGATCTTAAACAACTTGCTGATCAGTTAGTAAACTTGACTGTAAAAGAAGTAAAAGAATTGGCTGATATATTGAAGGACGAATATGGCATCGAGCCTGCAGCTGCTGCTGTTGCTGTTGCTGCTCCTGCTGGTGGTGCCGGTGCCGGTGCTCCTGAAGTAGAAGAAAAGACCTCTTTCGATGTAATCTTGAAAGCTGCTGGCGGTCAGAAATTGGCTGTTGTGAAGCTAGTGAAAGAATTGACCGGTCTTGGCTTGAAAGAAGCAAAAGAATTGGTTGATGGCGCTCCTAAAGCTGTAAAAGAAGGTATCGCTAAAGACGAGGCTGACGCTTTGAAGAAGTCTCTTGAAGAAGCTGGTGCTGAAGTAGAGATTAAGTAATTTGAATAACCTTTCCTTCTAGGCAAAGGTTAAGCAATAGGACCTGACTACATAGTCAGGTCTTTTCCTGTTTGTGCACAGGTAATAAATTGTACTATTCTAAGCAAAAATTGTCGCATTTAGTTATTCATTATCACTAAAACTTATACTGCCTTGGCTATCCAGAATCAAACCGTAAGGAAAAGTTTCTCATCTATTAAGGTAGTCAAAGACTATCCGGATTTCTTAGATATCCAATTACAATCTTTCAAAGACTTTTTCCAATTGGATACTCCCGCTGAAAGAAGAAGACAAGATGGTCTGTTCAAGGTATTTTCTGAGAATTTCCCAATATCGGATTCCCGGGAAAATTTCACCCTTGAATTTATTGACTACGCAGTCGATCCTCCTAAATATAGTGTGGAGGAATGTATCGACAGAGGTCTGACCTATTCTGTCCCTCTCAAAGCAAAATTACGACTTCTCTGTCACGATGAGGACAACGAGGATTTTGAAACTATCGAGCAGGAAGTTTTCCTTGGGAATCTTCCATACATGACAGAAAAGGGTTCATTCGTAATCAATGGAGCAGAAAGGGTAATCGTATCCCAGTTGCATAGATCACCGGGTGTATTCTTTGCACAAAGCAAACATACCAATGGCACCAAACTATATTCAGCCAGGATTATTCCTTTTAAGGGTAGCTGGATTGAATTTGCTACTGACATCAATAATGTCATGTATGCCTACATTGACAGAAAGAAGAAATTCCCCGTAACTACTTTGTTGAGAGCCATCGGTTTTGGTTCAGATAAAGAAATCCTAGATCTTTTCGGTCTTTCCGAAGAAATCGACGCAACCAAAAACAACCTTAAAAAAGTGTCAGGCAGAAAACTTGCCGCAAGGGTACTCCGCACTTGGGTTGAAGATTTCGTAGATGAGGATACAGGGGAAGTTGTTTCAATTGACAGAAATGAAGTTTTGTTAGAAAGGGATTCCATTCTGACAGATGAAGATATATCATTGATTTTGGACTCAGGCGCTAAATCCATCATCCTTCATAGGGAAGATGTGAACGTAGCGGACTTTTCCATTATCTATAATACGCTCCAAAAAGATAATTCTAACTCTGAAAAAGAGGCAGTTGAAGTTATCTATCGTCAATTAAGAAATACTGAAGCACCTGATGAGGCTACTGCCCGTGAGGTTATTCATGGTCTTTTCTTCTCTGACAAGAGATATGATCTTGGTGAAGTTGGTAGATACAGAATCAATAAAAAATTGGGATTGCAGATTGATCCTGAAAAAATTGTATTGACTACTGAGGATATCATCAGCATTGTAAAGTATTTGATAGGATTGATCAATTCTAAAGCTGTTGTCGATGATATTGACCACTTGAGTAACAGGAGAGTTCGTACAGTTGGAGAACAGTTGTACAGCCAATTCGGCGTTGGTCTTGCCCGTATGGCGAGAACAATAAGAGAAAGAATGAACGTTCGTGACAATGAAGATTTCAAGCCTGTTGACTTGATCAATGCACGTACATTATCCTCTGTCATCAACTCCTTCTTTGGTACCAACCAACTTTCTCAGTTCATGGACCAGACCAATCCACTTGCAGAACTTACTCACAAGAGAAGGTTGTCAGCATTGGGTCCGGGAGGTCTTTCAAGAGAAAGAGCAGGATTTGAAGTCCGTGACGTTCATTACACACACTATGGTCGTTTGTGTACTATCGAAACTCCTGAAGGTCCAAACATTGGATTAATTTCCTCTCTTTGCGTTCATGCCAAAGTGAACTCTATGGGTTTCCTGGAAACTCCATATAGAAAAGTGAAGGATGGTAAAGTAAGCATGAATGCCAATGATATTGTTTTCTTGACTGCAGAAGAAGAGGATGACAATAACATCGCACAGGCAAATGCTCCATTGGATGCCAATGGAATCTTTATCAATGAAAAAGTAAAAGCAAGATTTGAAGGCGATTTCCCGGTGTTAGAGCCAAAAGAAATCAGCTATATGGATGTTGCTCCCAATCAAATTGTATCTGTAGCAGCTTCTCTGATTCCATTCTTGGAGCATGATGATGCCAACCGTGCTTTGATGGGATCTAACATGCAACGTCAGGCAGTACCATTATTGAAGCCGGAGGCCCCAATTGTTGGAACAGGCTTGGAAGCGAAAGCGGCCACTGATTCAAGGTCATTGGTATTGGCTGAGGCTGATGGTGTCGTGGAATATGTGGACGCTAGCAAAATCACCATTAAGTATGACCTTACTGAGGATGATCTTTTGGTCAATTTCAGCGATGAGTATAAGACTTATGAATTGGTGAAATTCAGAAGAACCAATCAGGACACAACTATTAACCTGTCTCCTTTGGTTTTGAAAGGTGAGAAAGTAACAAAAGGTCAGGTACTTGTAGAAGGTTATTCTACCAATAAAGGTGAATTGGCCCTCGGTAAAAACCTGATGGTCGCTTACATGCCTTGGCAAGGATATAACTTTGAAGATGCGATTGTAATTTCTGAAAGGGTAGTAAGGGAAGATATTTTCACTTCAATTCACATCGAAGAATTCCAACTTGAAGTAAGAGATACCAAAAGGGGTGAAGAAGAATTGACTTCTGAAATTCCAAACGTTTCTGAAGAGGCAGTTAAAAACCTTGATGAAAACGGTATCATCCGAGTTGGAGCTGAGGTAAAAGAAGGGGATATCATCATCGGAAAAATCACACCAAAAGGTGAAACTGATCCGACTCCTGAAGAGAAATTGTTGAGAGCAATCTTTGGTGATAAAGCAGGTGACGTAAAGGATGCTTCTTTGAAAGCTTCCCCGTCATTGAATGGTGTGGTAATCGAAACCAAACTATTCTCAAGACCTAAGAAAGACAAAGACCTTAGAGCTAAATCCAAAGCAGAGGTAGAAAAACTTAAAGGGAAGTATGCAAAAGACCTTTTGGGAATCCGTGCGAAAATGATCAACAAGTTGGTCACTCTTCTTGACGGGAAAACTTCTCAAGGTATTAGACATAAGTTCGGTGATGAGATCATCAGTAAGGGAGTTAAGATCAATTTGAAAAATATTGAGCAAAATCTCTTCCCAGCAAAAAACCCTTACAGAGATGAGTCTAACTACAATGTTTCTGAAGAGGCTAACCTTATTTCTGATATCATCCTTGATGATTGGACTGAAGATGCACATACCAATGTGTTGATCCAAAAACTGGTCAAGAACTACGTGAATTCTAGAAATGAAATATCAGGTAGATTCAAGAGAGACAAATTCACACTTGAAGTAGGTGATGAACTTCCTGCAGGTATCGTTCAGCTTGCTAAGGTTTATGTGGCCAAAAAGCGTAAACTGAAAGTAGGAGATAAGATGGCGGGACGTCACGGAAACAAAGGTATTGTAGCCAGAATCGTAAGAGAGGAAGATATGCCTTTCTTGGAAGATGGTTCCCCGATGGATATCGTACTCAACCCACTTGGTGTACCTTCAAGGATGAATATCGGTCAGATCTACGAAACCGTTCTTGCTTGGGCAGGTATGAAGCTTGGAAAGAAATATTCTACTCCAATTTTTGACGGTGCTACCATGGAAGAAGTGTCCCACGAATTGGATTTGGCAGGTTTACCTTCCTACGGCAGAACTTATCTTTATGATGGGCTTTCAGGTAAGAGATTTGATCAGCCGGTAACAGTTGGTATCACTTATATGTTGAAACTTGGTCACTTGGTGGATGACAAGATGCACGCAAGGTCTATCGGACCATATTCTTTGATTACGCAGCAACCTTTGGGTGGTAAAGCCCAGTTTGGTGGTCAGCGTTTTGGGGAAATGGAAGTTTGGGCGCTTGAAGCATTTGGAGCATCACATGTGTTGCAGGAAATTTTAACTGTGAAATCTGATGACGTGGTGGGTAGAGCCAAGGCGTATGAGGCGATCGTAAAAGGTGAAAACCTTCCTAAGCCAAATATCCCTGAATCATTCAACGTATTGGTTCACGAGCTAAGAGGTCTTGCACTAGAAATTACCCTTGATTAATAAAATTTCAATGGGCCGCAAGGCCCTTCACATACTCTTCGACAATTATGGCGTTCAGAAAAAACAAAAAACTAAACAACGACTTTTCCAGAGTCACTATTAGTTTGGCCTCTCCAGAATCCATTCTGGATAGTTCACATGGTGAAGTAACGCAGCCCGAAACAATCAACTACAGAACCTACAAGCCTGAAATGGGCGGTTTGTTCTGCGAGAGGATTTTCGGTCCTGTAAAAGACTGGGAATGTCATTGTGGAAAATATAAGCGCATAAGATATAAAGGTATCATCTGTGACAGGTGTGGTGTTGAAGTTACTGAAAAGAAAGTAAGAAGAGAGAGAATGGGACACATCGAATTGGTGGTGCCTGTTGCTCACATCTGGTACTTCAAATCCCTTCCTAACAAAATCGGATACCTATTGGGTCTTCCAACCAAAAAACTGGATCAAATTGTCTATTACGAAAGGTATGCGGTCGTTCAAGCTGGTCTAAAAGCTGAAGACGGTGTGCAATATCTTGACTTCTTGACTGAAGACGAGTACCTGGATATCATGGATAAGCTTCCAAAAGAAAACCAGATGCTTGATGATGATGATCCAAATAAATTTATTGCCAAAATGGGTGCAGAAGCAATCGAAATGCTTTTGTCCAGATTGGATTTGGATGACTTGTCATACAGCTTGAGACATCAGGCAGCTACCGATACTTCTCAGCAGAGAAAAGCTGAGGCTTTGAAAAGACTTAAAGTAGTTGAAGCATTCAGAGAAGCCAGAACCCGAATTGAAAACCGTCCTGAGTGGATGGTCGTAAGGATGGTCCCTGTTATTCCACCAGAATTGCGTCCATTGGTTCCTTTGGATGGCGGTAGGTTTGCTACGTCTGATTTGAATGACCTTTATAGAAGGGTAATTATCAGAAACAACCGTCTGAAGAGATTGATAGATATCAAAGCCCCTGAAGTCATTTTGAGAAATGAAAAAAGGATGCTTCAAGAAGCTGTCGATTCTTTGTTTGACAATTCAAGAAAAGTAAATGCCGTAAGATCGGATGGTAACCGTGCTTTGAAATCTCTTTCAGATATGTTGAAAGGTAAGCAAGGCCGTTTCCGTCAAAACTTGCTCGGTAAAAGGGTTGATTATTCAGGCCGTTCGGTTATCGTCGTAGGACCTGAATTGAAACTTCACGAGTGCGGTCTTCCAAAAAATATGGCTGCTGAGCTTTTCAAACCATTTATCATAAGAAAACTGATCGAAAGAGGTATTGTAAAGACAGTAAAATCCGCCAAGAAAATTGTAGACAGAAAAGATCCTGTAGTTTGGGATATTCTTGAAAACGTTTTGAAAGGTCACCCTGTATTGCTAAACCGTGCTCCAACTTTGCACAGATTAGGTATCCAGGCTTTCCAACCAAAATTGATCGAAGGAAAAGCTATCCAGCTTCACCCATTGGTTTGTACTGCATTCAACGCCGATTTTGACGGTGATCAGATGGCGGTCCACGTACCACTTGGACATGAGGCGATATTGGAAGCTTCGACTTTGATGCTTTCCTCACATAACATCCTTAACCCTGCTAACGGAGCGCCTATCACGGTTCCTTCTCAAGACATGGTTCTTGGATTATATTATGTAACCAAAGGAAAGAGATCCACTCCTGAGGAAATTGTTCTTGGAGAAGGAATGACTTTCTATGGTGAAGAAGAAGTGATCATCGCATTGAACGAAGGCACGATTTCCCAACATGCATTTATCAAGTGTAAAGTACATGTAAGGGATGAAAATGGCCAATTGGTTGAAAAAATCATTGAAACTGTAGCAGGTCGTTTGATTTTCAACCAGTTCGTTCCTGAAGTGGTGGGTTTTGTCAATGAGTTGTTGACTAAGAAAAAACTGCAGCAGATCATTTCTGAAGTTGTGAAGATTTGTGGTGTTTCCCGAACAGCCCAATTCCTTGATGATATCAAGCACCTTGGATTCCAGATGGCATATGCCGGTGGATTGTCCATGGGATTGAATGATGTAATTATACCTGTTGAGAAAGATCCATTGATCGCTAAGGCGAAAGATGAGGTTGATCAGGTTTGGAACAACTACCTCATGGGTCTGATCACAGACAATGAGAGATATAACCAAGTAATTGATATTTGGACTAGAACGAACTCCTTCCTGACCAACATCCTGATGAAACAGATGGAAGAGGATAAGCAAGGATTCAACGCCATCTACATGATGATGCACTCAGGAGCCAGAGGTTCAAGAGAGCAGATCCGTCAGTTGGGTGGTATGAGAGGCTTGATGGCCAAGCCACAGAAAAACCTTCAAGGCTCTGTAGGCGAAATCATCGAAAACCCAATTCTTTCCAACTTCAAAGAAGGTCTTGATGTATTGGAGTATTTCATCTCTACACACGGTGCACGTAAAGGTCTAGCCGATACTGCATTGAAAACAGCGGATGCGGGTTACCTGACAAGAAGACTTGTGGACGTTGCTCAAGACATGATTATCTCTGAAGAGGATTGTGGTACTTTGAGAGGACTAGTCGTTCAGGCTTTGAAAGACAATGACGAAATCGTTGAACCGCTTTCTGAAAGAATTCTAGGTCGGGTATCTGTACACGACGTATATGATGCGGTGACTGAAGAACTTGTTGTTCCTGCAGGAATCGAAATCACAGAAGAAATTGCCAGAAAAGTAGACGAATCTACCATAGAAGAAGTCGAAATCAGGTCGGTACTTACTTGTGAAACAAGAAGAGGTGTCTGCGCAAAATGCTATGGACGTAACCTTGCTACAGGTAGAATGGTACAAAACGGTGAATCTGTCGGCGTAATTGCCGCACAGTCCATCGGAGAGCCAGGTACGCAGCTGACATTGAGAACCTTCCACGTAGGTGGTACAGCATCCAACATTTCCGTTGAAGCAAGCATCACTGCCAAGTTTGAAGGTGTTGTTGAATTTGACGAGGAATTGAGATGGATTGATACTACTACCAAAGAAGGTGAACCAGTTTCAATGGTAATGGGTAGATCAGGTGAGATCAAAATCAACGATGCCAAGACCGGAAAAACTTTGGTTTCAAACCACGTGCCTTATGGTGCTACTTTGAATGTGAAGGATGGTCAAAAAATCGCTAAAGGAGATGCACTTTGTAAGTGGGATCCATACAATGCCGTTATCCTTTCGGAATTTGACGGTGAGGTAGAATTCGACTCTATTATTGAAGGAGTTACTTTCAAGGAAGTAGCCGATGACCAGACTGGATACAGAGAAAAAGTTATCATCGATACAAAAGACAAAACCAAAAACCCTGCTGTAGTAGTCAATTATGGCTCGGAAGAAAGTAAATCATATAACATCCCGGTAGGTGCTCACCTTTCAGTTGAAGCAGGTGAAATGGTTAAATCCGGACAAATCTTGGTGAAAATCCCAAGATCTGTTGGAAAAACCAGAGACATTACCGGTGGTCTTCCAAGAGTTACTGAATTGTTTGAAGCGAGAAATCCTTCCAACCCTGCAGTAGTTTCTGAAATCGACGGTGTGGTAACTTACGGTGGAATCAAAAGAGGTAACCGTGAAATCTTCATCGAATCTAAAGATGGTGTGAAGAAAAGATATATGGTGTCTCTTTCCAAGCATATCCTTGTTCAGGAAAACGACTTTATCCGTGCGGGTGAGGCATTGTCAGACGGAGCTATCACACCAAGTGATATCCTTTCTATCAAAGGTCCGACTGCAGTTCAGGAATATTTGGTAAATGAAATCCAGGAGGTTTACAGACTTCAAGGTGTAAAAATCAATGACAAGCACATCGAGGTGATTGTAAGCCAGATGATGCAGAAAGTTGAAATCCTTGACGCAGGTGACACAGGATTCCTTCAAAACCAAGTAGTTGATAAATGGGCATTCAGAGAAGAAAATGACAATATTCTAGACAAGAAAGTTGTCATGGATGCGGGTGATTCTTCTACTTTGAAACCGGGTATGATCATCACTTCAAGAAGATTGAGAGACGAAAACTCTAGCTTAAAGCGTAAGGATTTGAAACTTGTACAGGTGAGAGATGCTGAAACCGCAGTTTCTCAGCCAACTTTGCAAGGTATCACCGCCGCATCTTTGGGAACTGAAAGCTTTATCTCGGCTGCTTCCTTCCAGGAGACAACCAAGGTGTTGAGTGAGGCAGCCATCAGAGGCAAGCGTGATGAATTGTTGGGCTTGAAAGAAAACGTAATTGTAGGACATTTGATCCCTGCAGGTACTGGCCAAAGAGGATTCGCTGAGATCATTGTTGGGTCTCAGGAGGATTATGACAGACTTTCTGCAGAAAAAGAAAGGTCATATAACAAATCACGAGAAACAGTAAAATAAGTAATGATTCATTCATAAATAAAAGGCCTGTATCCCATACAGGCCTTTTTTCATCAAACCAAAATCACCATGGAAGACGGTAAAGGACAAAAACCAACAATCGATCAACAAATCAATGTTGAGCTTTCAGAAGAAGTTGCAGAGGGTATTTATAGCAACCTTGCTATGATAGCCCATTCCAATTCAGAATTTGTGATTGATTTTATCAGGCTGATGCCGGGAGTACCCAAAGCAAAAGTGAAATCAAGGATCATTATGACCCCAGATCATGCCAAAAGACTTTTGGCTGCTTTAAAAGACAACATCAGTAAATATGAACAGGCTTTCGGAAAAATAGAGGGAGGTTCAGAAGGACCCACCTTTCCACTAAATTTCGGAGGGAACTTTGGTGAAGCTTGACAAAAATATAACAGCTTAATTTTGTTTGTTTTACCTATTTGCATACCTTTGCAGTCCAAAATTCACAAGTTAAAGGAAGAAAAATAAATTTTATCAGTTAATGCCTACTATACAACAGTTAGTAAGAAAAGGTAGAACCACCCTTGAGACTACATCCAAATCGAGAGCTTTGGATTCTTGTCCTCAAAGGAGAGGTGTTTGTACCAGGGTGTACACTACCACGCCTAAGAAGCCTAACTCAGCGATGAGGAAAGTGGCCAGGGTAAGATTGACGAATGGTAAAGAGGTAAACGCCTACATTCCGGGTGAAGGTCACAATTTGCAAGAACACTCTATCGTATTGATCAGAGGTGGTCGTGTAAAAGATCTCCCAGGTGTACGTTACCACATTATCAGAGGTGCATTGGATACTGCAGGAGTAAAAGACCGTAAGCAAGGTCGCTCCAAGTACGGTGCTAAGAGACCTAAGCCAGGTCAAGCTGCTAAAGGTGCCCCAGCAAAAGGTGCTCCAGCAAAAAAGAAATAATAAAAACTAGTTAAAGAAATGAGAAAAGCGAAACCAAAGAAGAGATATATTCTTCCTGACCCGAAGTTCGGCGACACCTTGGTAACCAAGTTCGTGAACTGTCTGATGGTAGATGGTAAGAAGAGTATTGCTTACAAAATCTTCTACGACGCAGTCGAGAAGGTAGAATCAAAAGTAGGTGAGAACGGTCTTGAGGTTTGGAAAAAAGCGCTTAACAATATAACTCCAGCCGTAGAGGTGAAGAGTCGTAGAGTTGGTGGTGCTACATTCCAGGTTCCAATGGAAGTTAGACCTGAAAGAAAAACGTCCCTAGGTATTAAGTGGATGATCACTTACGCCAGAAAAAGAGGTGAGAAGACAATGATGGACAGGCTTGCAGGTGAGATCATCTCTGCTTCAAAAGGCGAAGGTGCTGCAGTGAAGAAGAAGGATGATACACACAGAATGGCTGAAGCAAACAAGGCATTCTCACATTTTAGATTTTAATCAGTAATGGCAAGAGATTTAAAATACACTAGGAACATTGGCATTGCCGCGCATATCGATGCCGGTAAAACAACTACTACAGAACGCATACTCTACTATTCAGGTGTCAGTCACAAAATCGGTGAAGTTCACGATGGTGCGGCTACAATGGACTGGATGGCACAAGAGCAGGAAAGAGGTATTACCATTACTTCTGCTGCGACCACTGTGTTTTGGAATTACAGAAAAAATAAGTACCAAGTTAACATTATTGATACCCCGGGTCACGTAGATTTTACTGTAGAAGTAAATCGTTCCTTGAGAGTTTTGGATGGGCTTGTTTTCCTTTTTAGTGCTGTGGATGGTGTAGAGCCTCAATCAGAAACTAACTGGAGACTTGCCGATAACTATAAGGTGGCCCGTATCGGTTTTGTTAACAAAATGGATCGTTCTGGAGCAAATTTCCTTGAAGTGTGTAAGCAGGTAAAGGAAATGTTAGGAAGCTATGCAGTTCCATTGCAATTGCCTATCGGTGCTGAGGATAACTTCAAAGGTGTGGTCGATCTGATCAATAACAGAGGCATCGTATGGAACGAGGATGATAAAGGAATGACTTTTACAGAAGTTCCTATCCCGGATGACATGCTTGAGGAAGTGGCTGAATACAGAGAACACCTACTTGAAGCCGTGGCTGATTACGATGAGTCATTGATGGAGAAATTTTTTGATGATCCGGACTCTATTACAGAAGCAGAGATTCTTTCCGCTTTGAGAAGAGCAACCATTGACATGAAAATTGTTCCAATGGTTTGTGGTTCTTCCTTCAAGAATAAAGGTGTGCAAACCATGCTTGATCTTGTTATGGAATTGCTTCCTTCTCCTTTGGACAAAGATGATATCATTGCTACAGGACTTGATTCTGAGGAAGAAGTTGTCATCAGACCTGACGAAAAAGAACCATTTACAGGATTGGCTTTTAAAATAGCAACTGATCCGTTTGTTGGTCGTCTTTGCTTTGTGAGAGCTTACTCCGGTATTTTGGAATCGGGTTCATATATCTTTAATAGCCGTTCAGGCAATAAAGAGCGTATCTCCCGAGTATTCCAAATGCACGCCAATAAGCAGAACCAGATCGAGAGATTGGTTGCAGGTGATATCGGTGCAGTAGTTGGTTTCAAAGACATCAAAACTGGAGATACTCTTTGCGATGAGAAACGCAAAGTTGTACTCGAGTCCATGGTTTTCCCAGAGCCTGTTATCGGATATGCTATCGAGCCAAAAACTCAGGCTGACGTTGATAAATTGGGTATGGCGATTTCTAAATTGGTAGAAGAAGATCCAACTTTACAGGTTCACACTGATCAGGAAACTGGACAGACTATCCTTAGAGGAATGGGTGAACTCCATTTGGAAATCATCATTGACCGACTAAAGAGGGAATTTAAGGTTGAGATCAATCAAGGTGCTCCTCAGGTTGCTTACAAGGAAGCTCTTTTTAGCTCAGTTGAGCACAAAGAGGTTTACAAGAAGCAGACAGGTGGAAAAGGTAAATTTGCCGACATCTTATTTGAACTTGGACCTAAGGATCCTGATCCTGTTACAAATGAAATTAAGCCAGGACTTGATTTCGTAAATGGTATCGTTGGTGGGGTCATTCCGAGAGAATTTATCCCGGCCATTCAGAAAGGTTTCAATGAAGCTATGAAAAATGGTCCATTGGCAGGATATCCTATAGAGTCCATGAAGGTTAGGTTGTTTCATGGTTCATACCATGACGTTGACTCCGATGCACTTTCATTTGAATTGGCAGCGAGAATTGGATTTAAAGAAGCAGCCAAAAAATGTAAGCCGCAATTGCTGGAGCCAATTATGGGTGTGGAAGTCGTTACACCAGACGAATACACAGGTCCTATTACCGGCGACTTGAACAGAAGAAGGGGAATGATGAAAGGAATGGATACCAAAGGTACTTCAACCGTTATCAAAGCCAACGTTCCTTTGTCTGAGCTGTTTGGTTATGTAACTGACTTGAGGACAAATTCTTCGGGTAGAGCTTCTGCATCTTTGACATTCTCTCACTATGAGCCGGTGCCAAATAACATTGCAGAGGGTGTGATTGCAAAAGTAAAAGGTGAGAAAGCCTAAATTTTGACAGAAAATGAATCAGAAAATCAGAATAAAATTGAAATCATACGATCACAGCCTGGTGGATAAGTCATCTGAGAAGATCGTCAAGGCGGTAAAAGCAACCGGTGCCATTGTGGTTGGGCCTATTCCTTTGCCTACAAAGAAAGAGAAGTTTACTGTGTTGAAATCACCACACGTAAATAAAAAAGCGAGAGATCAATACCAGCTTTGTACTTACAAAAGATTGGTAGATATCTACAGCAACAGCTCTAAAACTGTTGATGCATTGATGAAGATCGAACTTCCAAGTGGAGTTGATGTTGAAATCAAAGTCTGACAGACAAAACACATATTAAAGAGAAACCTGTACCGAACTGGTGCGGGTTTTTCTTTTGCCTTCGTCATTTAGAGTGTTTGCTTGGAATAATTAGCTGGGTTTATATAGTCAGCCAAATTTATTTTCGTAAATAATTGAAAATATTAAAGTTGGGATTTGTAAGCTGGGGGAAAAACCCTAACTTTGCAGTCCTTAAAAAAGTGCCTAGGCGATTAAACGCTTGGGTTTCAAGATTATTATACAACAGAAGATGTCTGGAATAATAGGTAAAAAAGTAGGAATGACTAGCATTTTCAGTGCCGATGGACGAAACGTCGCATGCACGCTAATAGAAGCTGGTCCTTGCGTAGTGACGCAAGTAAAAAATGTAGAGACAGACGGGTACAACGCTGTTCAATTGGCATACGGTGAGCGTAAAGAAAAAAACACGCCAAAACCGTTGATGGGCCACTTCAAAAAAGCTGGCACAACACCAAAACAGAAAGTTGTTGAATTCAGAGACTTCAGAATCGAATTTGAAGGTCAGGTTGATCTTGGTAAGACAGTGAAAGCTGACGAAGTATTCATCGAAGGTGACTTTGTGGATGCTATCGGAACTTCCAAAGGTAAAGGTTTCCAAGGGGTAGTGAAACGTCATGGTTTTGCAGGTGTCGGTGGTGCAACCCACGGTCAGCATAACAGGGCAAGACACCCGGGATCTATAGGTGCTTGTTCTTGGCCATCCAGGGTATTCAAAGGAATGAGAATGGCCGGTAGAACTGGCGGAGATAGAGTTAAGGTGATCAATTTGAGAGTCTTGAGAATCTATCCAGACAAAAACCTATTACTTGTAAGCGGTTCTGTCCCAGGTCCAAAAAATTCTTTCGTTATTCTAGAGAAGTAAGAAAATGGAATTAGCAGTATTAAAATATAACGGTGAAGACACAGGTAGGAAAGTTACTCTTTCTGATGACATTTTCGCGATCGAACCAAACGATCATGCGATCTACCTAGATGTAAAGCAATATTTGGCCAACCAAAGACAAGGTACCCACAAAGCCAAACAAAGGAATGAGATTGCTGGATCTACCAAAAAGATCAAAAAGCAAAAAGGTACCGGTGGAGCCAGAGCAGGTTCTATCAAATCCCCGCTATTTAGAGGCGGAGGTAGAGTTTTCGGTCCAGTTCCAAGAGATTATTCATTTAAATTGAATAAAAAATTGAAGCAATTGGCTAGAAAATCGGCATTGTCTTACAAAGCCAAAGAAAATAGCGTAATGGTTTTGGAAAATTTCTCTTTTGAGGCTCCAAAAACCAAAAGTTATATAGCCTTGTTGAATGGACTTTCTCTATCTGATAAGAAGACATTATTGGTTCTTCCTGAAGTAAACAAGAATGTTTATTTGTCAAGTAGAAATCTACCAAAAGCTAAAGTGACAACTGTAGACAGCGTAAATACTTATGAATTGTTGGATGCTGACAATTTGGTATTGTGTGAAGGTTCAGTGAGTAAGTTAGAAACCCTTTTATTGAAGTAAGAAGATGGCAACACTTAAAAAACCTTTGATTACCGAGAAGATTTCAGCAATGAATGAACAAGGTGTTTATGGATTTGCAGTTGAGAAAACTGCCACAAAGCCTGAGATCAAAAGAGCTGTGGAAAAGATGTATGGTGTGAAAGTTTTGGATGTCCGTACCATGAGGTATGCAGGAAAGCCAAAGACAAGATATACCAAAACCAAAATTGTTTCCGGCTTCAGTGCTCCTTATAAGAAAGCAATCGTAAAAGTGGCAGAAGGGGAAATAATTGATTTTTACGGAGAAATTTAATTGAATCAGAATCATGGCAGTAAGAAAATTAAAACCTGTAACCCCAGGAACCAGATTCAGAGTAGCACCGGCTTTTGATGAGATTACTACATCAAAACCTGAGAAATCTCTTTTGGCTCCGAAAACAAAGTCAGGTGGTAGAAATAACACTGGTAAAATGACCAATAGATATATTGGTGGTGGTCATAAGCAAAGACTTAGAATTATTGATTTTAAAAGAAACAAATTCGGCGTAATTGCTGAGGTGGTTTCTATAGAATATGATCCAAATAGAACAGCTCGTATTGCTTTGTTGCAATATGCTGATGGGGAAAAAACTTACATCATAGCACCAAACGGAATTAAAGTCGGACAGACTATAATTTCTGGCGAAAGTGTAGCTCCTGAGATCGGAAATGCGATGCATCTTGTAAATGTACCTTTGGGTACCATTGTTCACAACATTGAGCTTAAGCCGGGTAAAGGTGGCGCAATGGCACGTAGTGCAGGTGGATATGGTCAGGTAGTAGCAAGGGATGGGAAGTATGTGACTATCAAATTGCCTTCAGGTGAAATGAGACTTGTTCTCGGAACTTGTATGGCGACTGTCGGCACAGTTTCCAATGCAGACCATATGAACGTTGTACTTGGTAAAGCTGGTAGAAACCGTTGGTTGGGAAGAAGACCTAGAACAAGGGGTGTCGCAATGAACCCTGTCGATCACCCTATGGGTGGTGGTGAAGGTAGGTCTTCTGGAGGTCATCCAAGATCTAGGAAAGGTTTACTTGCCAAAGGCAAGAAAACCAGAAGCCCTAAAAAGTATTCTAACAAATTCATTATCAGCAAAAGAACCAAATAGATATGGCACGTTCATTAAAAAAAGGTCCTTATATAGAGCACCACTTATTGAAAAAAGTGGATGTAATGAACGAGACCGGAAAAAAATCTGTCATCAAGACTTGGTCAAGAAGATCAATGATTTCTCCGGATTTCGTAGGCCATACATTCGCTGTGCATAATGGCAATAAGTTTATCCCTGTTTTTGTTACAGACAATATGGTAGGACATAAACTTGGAGAATTTGCACCCACTAGAAACTTCAGAGGTCATATTGCCAAAAAAGACAAAGGAAAGAGATAATCATGGAAGCAATAGCAAGATTAAATAACGTTCCTACTTCTCCTCGCAAAATGCGATTGGTAGCTGACCTTGTAAGAGGTAAAAGAGTAGGTCAGGCATTAAGCATTTTGAAGTTTACTCCAAACAGTGGAGCTGCAAAAATCGAAAAACTTCTGCTTTCTGCTGTAGCCAACTGGCAAGCTAAAAACCCTGATGAGAAGATTGAAGAAGCTGATTTGTTTCTGAAAACAATCTTCGTGGACGAAGGACGCATGCTCAAAAGACTTAGACCTGCACCGCAGGGAAGAGCCCACAGAATTCGTAAAAGATCGAATCATGTAACTTTGATTGTAGATTCCTACAGTGCAAATGTTACCGCTGATCAAGTAGAAACAACAGAAAAATCTAATTAAAATCAGACTATGGGACAAAAGATAAACCCAATTGGTTTTAGACTTGGTGTAATCAAAGGTTGGGATTCCAACTGGTATGGCGGAAAAGATTTCGCTGAGAAGCTGTATGAAGATCAGCAAATCAGGAAATATGTTAACGCCAGGATTCCAAAAGGAGGAATCTCAAAAGTTGTCATCGAGAGAACTTTGAAGAGAATCACTCTTACCATCCATACTGCCCGTCCAGGAGTAGTTATCGGAAAAGGTGGAGCCGAAGTTGATAAGCTTAAAGAGGAATTGAAAAAATTGACCAACAAAGATGTTCAAATTAACATTTTTGAAATTAAGCGTCCTGAATTGGATGCAAAATTGGTTGGTGAATCTATCGCACAACAACTTCAAGCACGTATCTCATTCAGAAGAGCTATGAAGCAGTCTATCACTGCTACTATGAGAGTAGGTGCCGAAGGGATCAAAGTGAAACTTTCAGGAAGACTTGGAGGAGCCGAAATGGCAAGATCTGAAATGTACAAAGAAGGAAGAATTCCTTTGCACACATTAAGGGCAGACATCGATTATGCTGTTTCTGAAGCCAACACTGTTTATGGAATCATCGGCATCAAGGTTTGGATATTCAAAGGTGAAGTTTACGGTAAAAGAGATTTGTCTCCAAACGTAGGCGCAGCTAGCGAGCCAAAAACCAATGCTTCTGCAGCAGCGAGAGGAAAGAGAAGAGAAGGTGGTCCAAAGAGAAGAAAGAGAAATAACTAATTTTCACCCATAAGTGAGAAATCATGTTACAGCCGAAAAGAACGAAATTTAGAAAAATGCATAAGGGTAGGGTCAAAGGACTTGCTCAAAGAGGTCATGAACTTTCTTTTGGCAACTTTGGCATCAAATCCCTTGAGCCAGGATGGATTACCTCCCGTCAGATCGAGGCAGCACGTATTGCCATGACGAGAGCGATGAAAAGAGAAGGTCAGGTTTGGATCAGGATTTTCCCTGACAAGCCGATCACTAAGAAGCCTGCAGAGGTTCGTATGGGTAAAGGTAAAGGTGCCCCTGAATATTGGGTTGCAGTTATCAAGCCGGGAACAATCCTCTTTGAAGCAACAGGAGTTACTCTTGAAGTAGCAAATGAAGCTTTGAGATTGGCACAACAGAAACTTCCAGTAAGTACAAGATTCGTAGTACGTAGAGATTACGTAGGATAATAGAACTATGAAAAACGCCGAAATAAGATCACTTTCCGAAAGTGAAATCTTGGAACGCATAGCCTCTGAGCAGAGCAATTTGTCAAAATTGAACTTCGCACACGCTATCTCTCCAATTGAGAATCCCAATAAAATTAAGGAATCAAGGAAGTTGATCGCAAGACTGAAAACAACCTTGAGCGCAAAACAACTAGCTAAATAATAATAATATGGCTACTACTGAGAGAAATCTTCGTAAAGAAAGAACAGGTAAGGTAGTTAGCAACAAGATGGATAAATCCATTACTGTAGCTGTAGAAAGAAAAGTTAAACATTCAATCTATGGTAAATTTGTTGCTAAGACTACAAAATTTATGGTTCATGACGAGAAAAATGATGCTAATGAAGGTGACATTGTCAGAATTAGCGAAACTCGTCCGCTGAGTAAGAACAAACGTTGGAGATTGGTTGAAATAATTGAAAGGGCTAAATAATCATGATACAACAAGAATCCAGACTAGGTGTAGCGGATAATTCAGGCGCTAAAGAAGTGCTTGTAATCCGTGTGTTGGGAGGTACCAAGAAGAAGTATGCTTCCATAGGTGATAAAGTTGTGGTAACTGTTAAATCTGCTCTTTCCTCAAGCAACATGAAAAAAGGTACCGTTTCAAAAGCGGTTATCGTGAGAACGAAGAAAGAAATCAGAAGAAAAGATGGCTCTTATATCCGATTCGAGGATAATGCAGCTGTTCTTTTGAATAACAATGATGAGCCTAGGGGTACCCGTATATTCGGGCCTGTAGCCAGAGAGTTGAGAGAGAAGCAATTTATGAAGATTGTGTCTTTAGCCCCAGAAGTATTGTAATCATGGAAAGAAAATTCAACAAGCAACCAAAGTTGCATATCAAAACCGGTGACACCGTCAAGGTGCTAGCGGGCGATGATAAAGGCAAGTCAGGTAAGATACTTTCTATTGACCCTACCAAAAGAAGGGCGATAGTTGAAGGTATCAATATGGTGACCAAGCACGTTAAGCCAACTGCATCCAATCCTCAGGGAGGAATTGAGAAAAGAGAGGCTTCCTTACATATCAGCAACCTGATGTTGGTGGATCCTAAAACAGGGGAAACTACCAGAACAGGAAGAAAAGAAGATGAGAAAGGTAAACTAGTTAGGTATTCTAAGAAAACTGGGGAGGTGATCAATGGCTAATCCAAGAGTAAAAGACAGATATATTGCTGAGATTATTCCTGCTATGAAGGATAAATTTCAGTACAGTTCCGTAATGGAAGTTCCAAAGTTGACCAAAATTGTAATCAACAAAGGAATCGGTGCTGCAGTGGCTGACAAAAAGTTGGTTGACCAAGGTGTAGAGGAATTATCTCTTATTGCAGGTCAAAAAGCTGTTGCTACCAAAGCAAAGACTTCCGTCTCCAACTTTAAGTTGAGAGAAGGCATGCCTATCGGAGCAAAAGTTACTTTGAGAGGTAATAAAATGTATGAATTCCTTGACCGTTTGATGACTATCGCCCTTCCAAGGGTAAGAGATTTTAAAGGTGTCAATGACAAAGGATTTGACGGAAGAGGTAATTACACATTAGGTGTAACCGAACAGATCATTTTCCCTGAAATCAGCATCGAAAAAGTGAATAAAATTTCAGGAATGGATATCACTTTTGTAACGTCTGCCAAGACAGATGAAGAAAGCTATGCTTTGTTGAAAGCTTTCGGTATGCCTTTTATTAACAAAAATAATTAAGAAATATTATGGCAAGAGAGTCACTAAAAGCTCGCGAGCGTAAAAGAGAGAGCCTTGTAGCAAAGTTTGCTAAAAAACGTGCTCTTTTAAAGGCAGCTGGAGATTTTGCAGGATTGGATAAACTACCTAAAAATTCATCACCTGTTAGGTTACACAACAGATGTAAATTGACAGGTCGTCCCAAAGGATACATGAGGAAGTTTGGAATCAACAGGGTAACCTTTAGAGAAATGGCTTCAGCTGGAAAAATCCCAGGAATTACTAAGTCTAGCTGGTAAAAATTAAACAAGAGTTTTTATTCTAAAAATCATTGTGTAACTTTGCACTCCCTTAGCGGGAAAGTGCAGTTAGACTAATATAATTATGACTGATCCAATAGCTGATTATCTGACAAGATTGAGAAATGCCATCAAGGCAACTCATAGAATCGTTGAGATGCCTGCTTCTAACATTAAGAAGGAGATCACGAAGGTGCTTCATGATAAAGGTTATATCCAAAACTATAAATTTGAAGAGAATGGCCCTCAAGGAGTCATCAAAATAGCTTTGAAATATAACCCATCTACGAAACAAAATGCCATCGTAAGCCTGAGTAGAGTTAGTAAGCCGGGTCTTAGAAAATATGTAAAACATGAAGATCTTCCAAGAGTCATAAATGGCCTTGGAATCGCGATCCTCTCTACTTCAAAAGGCATTATGACCGATAAAGAAGCCCGCACCGAAGGTGTAGGAGGAGAAGTACTTTGCTACGTTTATTAATATACCGTCATGTCTAGAATAGGTAAAAAACCAATAAATATACCAGCGGGTGTTACTGTAGACGTAACTGCATTTAATGCAGTTACTGTTAAAGGTCCCAAAGGTACTCTGAGTAGGGATGTGAATCCCGACATTGCTGTGAAGGTTGAGGGTAAAGAAGTTATCCTCGAAAGACCCACAGATTCTAAAAGACATAAGTCACTCCACGGACTGTACAGGTCTCTGATCAACAATATGGTAATTGGTGTATCTGAAGGATACAAAAAAGACCTTGAACTTGTAGGGGTGGGTTATAAGGCGTCTAACCAGGGTCAAGTTCTTGAACTTTCTCTTGGTTATTCACACAACATCTTCTTTGCTTTGCCTGAGTCTGTTTCTTTGAAAACTGAGACTCCAAAAGGTAAAAATCCTTTGATTACACTAGAGGGTATTGATAAAGAATTGGTTGGTCAAATTGCCGCCAAAATCAAATCATTGCGTAAAGTAGAGCCTTATAAAGGTAAAGGTGTACGCTTTGTCGGAGAAATTGTTAGACGTAAGGCTGGTAAAACTGCCGGTAAAAAATAATTAATATGGCCTTTAATAAGAATTTGAGAAGACTCAGAATCAAAAAAAGTATCAGAAGAAAGATTTCTGGTACTGATTCAAGACCTCGTTTGTCGGTTTTCAAAAGTAATACCGGAATTTATGCGCAGTTGGTAGATGATCTTAAAGGTCATACCCTTGCTCATGCATCCTCTAAAGAATTGGGATCTGTTAACAATGCAAATGTTACTGTTTCCAAAGAGGTTGGTAAAAAGTTAGCAGAAAGAGCTGTAGCAAACGGTGTCACTGAAGTTGTTTTTGACAGAGGTGGTTACTTATATCATGGTAATGTTAAAGCTCTTGCCGATGGTGCAAGGGAAGGTGGCCTTAAATTTTAATAGATATTATGTCTCAGGTAAAAAGAAAACCAATTAGGGCAACGGATACTGAATTAAAAGAAAAAGTTGTTGCTATCAACCGAGTTGCCAAAGTGGTAAAAGGTGGTAGAAGATTTTCATTTTCAGCTATAGTTGTGGTGGGTGATGGAGCAGGTGTTGTAGGTTATGGACTTGGTAAAGCCAATGAAGTGACTGATGCCATCACAAAAGGAATTGAAGATGCAAAGAAAAATCTTGTGAGGGTGCCTGTTTTAAAAGGTACAATTCCTCATGAGCAATTAGGAAAATTTGGTGGTGGATTTGTTCTTATCAAGCCTGCAGCTGCCGGTACCGGTGTTATAGCCGGTGGTGCAATGCGTGCTGTTTTGGAAAGTGCCGGCGTTACAGACGTATTGGCAAAGTCTAAAGGTTCATCAAACCCTCACAATGTGGTAAAAGCAACTATTGATGCCTTGGTGCAATTGAGAGATGCTATCGCTGTTTCCCAGCAAAGAGGTGTTAAAATGTCAAAAGTTTTTAACGGTTAAGAAGATGGGAAAAATCAGAATTACTCAGATAAAAAGTACCATAAAAAGACCTAAAGATCAGAAAGCTACAATCGTAGCCTTAGGACTTGGTAAAATCAACAAGACTGTAGAGATTGAATCAAATCCTGCAATTGCTGGTATGGTCAGAAAAGTTAGTCACCTTGTAAAAGTGGAGGAAGCTTAATCATGAAATTACATACATTAAAACCTGCGGAAGGTTCGGTCAAATCTAGTAAGAGGATCGGGCGTGGAACAGGATCAGGAAGAGGCGGAACTTCAACCAGAGGTCACAAAGGAGCTAAATCCAGGTCTGGATATAAATCAAAATTAGGATTTGAAGGTGGTCAAATGCCACTTCAGAGAAGAGTTCCTAAGTTTGGATTCAAAAGCCTTAACACAATTACACACAAGCCATTAAATTTGGATGTAATCCAAGCCTTGGCAACAGAATTTAAATTAGATACCATTACCTTTGATACTTTGGTAGAACATGGCTTGGTTTCTAAAAAAGATGTTGTAAAAGTGTTAGGTAGAGGCGAACTTACAGCCAAATTAAATGTAAGTGCTCACCTATTCTCTGCTTCAGCTGTTGAAGCCATTGAAAAAGTCGGCGGAACAGTAAACAAGATTTAAATAAATGAAAAAGTTTATCTCAACAGTTAAGAATATCTTTTCTATTGAAGATCTAAGGATCCGGATATTAAATACAATAGGTTTTCTTGTTGTTTTTAGGCTTGGTTCTTTTATTGTATTGCCGGGGGTAGATCCGTCTAAACTTGGTGATGCGCCAGAAGGTATATTCGGTTTGATTGACACATTCTTAGGTGGTGCTTTTAGTAATGCTTCCATATTCGGTTTGGGTATCATGCCTTATATTTCTGCTTCAATTGTTCTTCAGTTATTGACTGTTGGAGTCCCGTATTTTCAAAAACTTCAAAAAGAAGGAGAATCGGGTAGAAAAAGGATCAATCAGTTTACAAGGGTTCTCACTATTCTGATCACCATTGCACAGGGTGTCGGCTATATCACCGCCACAATTCTCCCTACAGGAGCTGTTATGGTTGGGACAACGCTGTTTATGTTCAGCTCTTTGGTGCTTCTTACGGCAGGTACTATGTTCTGTATGTGGCTTGGTGAAAAAATCACTGAGAAAGGAATCGGAAATGGTATATCTATGCTCATCATGATTGGTATCATCTCAAGATTTCCGGGAGCAATTATCGCAGAGGTTCTGTCCAAGGGTACATCCGGGATGTTGTTGTTGTTGATTGAAGGAGCCGTTTTGTTCTTTGTCGTTCTTGGCGTAGTTGCTATGACGGAGGCTACAAGGAGAATCCCTGTTCAATATGCCAAGCAGGTTGTTGGTGGAAAGGTATATGGAGGTCAAAGACAATACATTCCGATTAAAGTAAATGCTTCAGGGGTAATGCCTATTATATTTGCTCAGTCGTTGATGTTTTTACCTGCACTAATCGCGCAGATATGGTCTTCCGAAAGTGATATAGCAAACTACATTGGAAGCACCTTTAGTGATTTCACTTCATGGCAATACAATTTGGTTTTTGCTACAATGATTATTCTTTTCACCTTCTTCTACACAGCAATTACAGTTAATCCTGAGCAAATAGCTGAAGATTTGAAAAGAAACGGTGGTTTTGTACCGGGAATTAAGCCAGGTGCTCCGACTTCAGATTTCATTGATAATATCATTTCAAGAATTACCCTTCCCGGTTCATTGTTATTGTCCCTGATTGCCATTTTACCTGCCTTTGCAATTATTGCAGGAGTAGGCGGTGAATTTGCCCAATTCTATGGAGGTACATCTCTATTGATTATGGTTGGGGTAATCATGGATACCTTGAGACAAATAGAAAGTTATTTGTTGATGAGGCATTATGAAGGAATGATGAAGAGTGGTAATATGAAAAACAATCCTACCAATTACGCAGCTGCGGTATGATTCATTACAAAACTTCCGAGGAAGTTCAGATAATCAAACAAGGTGCTCAAATATTAGGAAAGGCTCACGGTGAAGTGGCCAAATATATTAAAGAAGGGGTAAAGACCTCTTTTCTTGACAAGATAGCAGAGGAGTATATCCGCGACAACAGCGGATTACCTTCTTTTAAAGGTTACAATGGATTTCCGGCTGCACTTTGTATTTCAGTAAATGAAGTTGTGGTGCATGGTTTTCCAGGTAATTATGTTTTGAAAGATGGCGATATAATCTCAGTAGATTGTGGAGTCTTTCACCAAGGTTTTCATAGCGATAGCGCTTATACTTACCCTGTCGGTGAAGTTTCTCCCCAAGTATTGTCATTGCTCAAAGCAACGAAAGAATCCCTCTATTTAGGAATTCAAAAGGCTGTTTTCGGAAATAGGATTGGAGATATCGGATTTACTATCCAAAAATATGTTGAGGCCAAGGGATTTACAGTAGTAAGGGAATTGGTTGGTCATGGGTTGGGTAGACACCTACATGAATCTCCTGAGGTTCCAAATTATGGTAAAAAAGGAAGTGGGCCCCTGTTAAAAGCAGGTATGGTCATTGCCATTGAACCAATGATTAATCTCGGAACCAGGAACATTGTTCAGGAAAGAGATGGATGGACAATCAGAACAGCAGATAAAAAACAGTCAGCCCATTATGAGCATACTGTAGCGATATTTGAGGATAGAACCGAAATTTTGACTACACACCAATATATAGAGGAAAATTTCAAATTCTAAGTATGGCTAAACAGACATCTATAGAGCAAGATGGGACAATCGTTGAAGCATTGTCAAATGCAATGTTTAAAGTGGAACTTGAAAATGGGCATCAATTGATCGCACATATATCAGGTAAAATGAGAATGAATTATATCAAGATACTTCCGGGAGATAAAGTCAAATTAGAGCTCTCTCCGTATGATCTTTCTAAAGGTAGAATCGTTTACAGATACAAATAAAATGTCATGAAAGTTAAGACATCAATCAAAAAGAGAAGTGTTGACTGTAAAGTAATCAGAAGAAACGGAAAACTTTACGTAATCAACAAGAAGAATCCTAAGTTTAAACAAAGACAAGGTTAATCATTATGGCAAGAATTGCAGGTGTTGACATACCAGACAACAAGCGCGGTGAGATCGGCTTGACCTACATCTTCGGAATTGGTAGGAGTTCAGCGAGATCTATCCTGAACAAAGCGGGAATTTCTTTCGATAAGAAAGCAGGTGAGTGGAATGATGATGAGTCTACCGCTATCAGAACTATCATTGCGGATGAATTCAGAACCGAAGGTGCACTTAAGTCTGAAATCCAATTGAACATCAAAAGATTGATGGATATTGGGTGCTACAGGGGGTTGAGACACAGGAAAGGTCTCCCTGTTCGTGGTCAGAAGACCAAGAACAACGCAAGAACAAGAAAAGGTAAGAGAAAGACTGTTGCTAACAAGAAAAAAGCAACTAAATAAATCTTGAATTAGATTATGGCTCAGAAAAGAAACGATAAAGCTAAAGGTAAAAAAAGAGTAGTTAAAGTAGAGGCTGTTGGGCAAGTCCACATCAAAGCTTCTTTTAACAATATCATCATCTCTATTACCAATAATTCTGGTCAAGTGATCTCTTGGGCTTCTGCCGGTAAAATGGGTTTCAGAGGCTCCAAAAAGAACACTCCCTATGCTGCACAAATGGCCGCTCAAAATTGCGGACAGGTAGCATACGACCTTGGATTGAGAAAAATTGAGGTTTTTGTAAAAGGACCTGGTGCAGGACGTGAGTCTGCCATCAGAACTTTACAAAATGTAGGTCTGGATGTGACTACCATAGTGGACGTGACGCCACTGCCACACAATGGATGTCGTCCTCCAAAACGTAGAAGAGTATAATTTCTTAAAGAAGATATATAATGGCAAGATATACAGGTCCAAAGGCAAAGATCGCCAGAAGATTCGGTGAGCCTATCGAAGGATATAGCAAAGCTCTCCAAAAGAAAAATTACCCTCCCGGAATGCACGGAAGAGGTAGAAGAAAGAAACAGTCTGAATATGCTATCCAGCTTGCTGAAAAGCAAAAAGCTAAGTACATCTACGGTGTACTGGAAAGACAGTTTGCTAAAATGTTTGATATTGCGTCCAGAAAGCAGGGAATTACAGGTGAAAACCTTCTCCAGTTACTTGAGTCAAGATTAGACAATACAGTTTTTAGATTAGGTATCGCGCCAACAAGAAGAGGAGCAAGGCAACTTGTTTCGCACAAACATATTCTTGTCAATGGTGAACTAGTCAATATTCCATCCTATACCTTGAAGCCAGGTGATGTTGTTTCTGTAAGAGAGCGGTCAAAGTCTCTTGAAGCGATCACCAATAGCCTTGCAGGTAGAAGTACACGTTATTCTTGGTTAGAGTGGGATAACACCTCTTTAGCAGGTAAGTTTGTATCGATTCCAAGCAGAGATGATATTCCAGAGAATATCAAGGAACAATTGATCGTCGAACTTTACTCTAAATAATTACTTTCAGACTTAAACAGAACTATTGATATGTCCATATTAGCATTTCAAATGCCCGAGAAAGTGGTAATGGAAAAAGCCGATGATTTTCACGGTCTATTCACCTTTAAGCCTCTTGAAAAAGGTTACGGGGTCACCATCGGTAATGCCTTGAGGAGAATCCTTTTGTCCTCATTAGAAGGTTATGCGATCACTTCTGTGAAGCTTCCTGGGGTAGTACATGAGTTTTCTACAATCGAGGGCGTTGTTGAAGATGTGACTGATATCATTCTGAACCTCAAACAAGTTAGATTCAAAAAAGTCCATGATTCAATTGATGGAAAAATAACTGTTGAGATAAAAAACCAACCTGTTTTGACTGCCAGAGATATTGCCAAGTTCACTTCTTCATTCGAAGTCCTGAACCCGGAGTTGATCATCTGTCATCTTGACGACACCAAGAGTTTTGAAATTGAACTGACAGTAGAAAAAGGTAGGGGTTATCTTCCTGCCGAAGAATCCAAACCAAAAGAGCAGATATTCGGTGTAATTCCAATCGATGCAATTTTCACTCCTATTAAGAATGTGAAGTACAGCGTGGAAAACACAAGGGTTGAACAAAAGACTGACTTTGAAAAGTTGATCTTAGAAGTCACAACGGATGGATCAATCCACCCAGAAAAAGCCCTTCAGGAATCAGCAAAAATTCTAATCCAGCATTTCATGTTGTTCTCAGACCAGACTATGGTCCTTGATTCTACAGGGATTTCTGAACCTGAGCCAATTGACGAAGAATTCTTGCATATGAGAAAGCTTCTAAAAACTCCATTGAGTGATTTGGATCTTTCTGTAAGAGCTTTCAACTGTTTGAAAGCTGCTGATGTCAGGACTCTCGGAGACCTTGCCAAATTGGAAATTTCAGATATGATGAAGTTCAGGAATTTTGGAAAAAAATCCCTTGCTGAATTAGAGCAGTTGATTCAAGAAAAAAGCTTGACTTTTGGAATGGATTTGTCTAAGTATAAACTTGATGAAGAATAATTTAAAATGAGACACGGTAAGAAATTCAACCACCTTGGCAGGACAGCCAGCCATAGAAAAGCAATGCTTTCTAATATGGCCACTTCCCTGATTCTTCATAAGCGTATTTCTACGACGCTTGCCAAGGCAAAGGAGCTAAGAAAATATGTAGAGCCTCTGATTACCAGAGCCAAAGAAGATACAACCCACAATCGAAGAGTAGTTTTCTCTTACCTTCAAAATAAAGAAGGTATCAAAGCACTTTTTGGTGATGTTGTAGAAAAAGTAGGAACAAGAGCTGGCGGTTATACCAGAATCATCAAAACAAACTTCCGACTAGGTGATAATGCAGAAATGTGTATTATTGAATTGGTAGATTTTAATGAATTGATGTTGAAAGACGCACAGCCGGCTAAGAAGACAACGAGAAGAAGCAGAAGAAGTGCTCCAAAAGCTACTGATTTTACAGAATCTCCTGTCGCAAAGGCTGATGACAGCAAAGAAGAAAATACCGGTGAATAATTCATGTAGGTAATTCTAAATATAAAGGGATTGGACTTTCGTTCAATCCCTTTTTTTATTTCAATTCTAAATTACCAAGGCTAATAATTCAAAATTCCTTAACTTTGGCGAGTCCAAAAAATCACGATGAATAAGCAAAAAGCAACTCTTCTATTGGCTGACGGTACAATCTTCCATGGTACATTAATTGGAAGTAAAGGTACCAACGGTGGTGAAATTTGTTTTAATACAGGTATGACAGGATATCAGGAAATCTATACTGACCCTTCCTATACCGGGCAAATTGTTGTCACTACCACCTCCCACATTGGAAATTATGGTGTCATCGATTCTGAAGTTGAATCCGACCATCCTACCATTGCAGGTATTGTGGTAAACAGTTTTTCTGAAGTATTCAGCCGACTTGATGCAACTGGTTCCCTGCAGGATTATTTGGTCCAATACGGTATTACAGGTATTGCGGATATTGATACCCGAAAGCTTGTACGGCATCTTCGTTCCAAGGGAGCCATGAATGCCATCATCAGTTCTGAATTTGAAAATGACCTAGCAGGTCTTAAAGCCGAACTGAACAAAATCCCTGATATGAACGGATTGGAACTTTCCTCACAAGTGTCTACGGACGTTCCTTATTTCTTTGGAGATGAATCTTCAGCCATCAAAGTGGCATGTCTTGATTTTGGAATTAAAAGAAATATCCTTAGGAACTTGGCTGATCGTGGGGTTTATTGTAAAATTTTCCCTGCAAAGACTACTTTGGCGGAAATGGAATCATGGAACCCTGACGGTTATTTTCTTTCAAATGGCCCGGGAGACCCCGCGGTTATGGAATATGCAGTGAATACAACCAAAGATATTTTGGCTACCAATAAACCGCTTTTTGGGATTTGTCTTGGTCATCAAATCTTAGCCGAAGCCTGTGGTATTTCTACCTATAAAATGCATCATGGTCACCGTGGGCTGAACCATCCGATCAAAAATCTTCAGACCGGTAAAAGCGAAATCACTTCGCAAAATCATGGTTTTGTTGTCAATAGAGAAGATGTGGAAAAGAGTGATATCGTCGAAATGACACATGTCCATCTTAATGATAATACAGTTGCAGGAATTAAACTGACTAATAAGCCTGCTTTTTCAGTACAATACCACCCTGAGTCCTCACCTGGGCCACATGATTCAAGATATCTATTTGATGATTTTATCTCTTTAATAAATAAAAATTAACAACTCTTAAACCTTTAACATTATGACATTGATTCAATCGATTCATGCAAGACAAATTTTAGATTCCAGGGGTAACCCTACAGTCGAAGTTGATGTTTACACTGAAAACGGAGCTTTTGGAAGGGCTGCAGTTCCAAGTGGCGCATCTACTGGAATCAGTGAAGCAGTTGAGCTCCGTGACGGAGATAAGACGAAATATCTTGGAAAGGGCGTGTTAAAAGCAGTTTCCAATGTGAATGATATCATTGCGCCAGAATTGGTGGGTATGGATGTATTCGAACAAAACCTAATTGATGAAATCATGATAGGTCTTGATGGAACTCCCAATAAAGGTAAGCTTGGTGCCAACGCAATCCTTGGTGTGTCCTTGGCAGTTGCCAAAGCAGCAGCTATGGAGTCCGGTCAACCACTATACAGATACGTAGGCGGAGTTAATGCCAACACGCTGCCTGTTCCAATGTTGAACATCATTAACGGTGGATCACACTCTGATGCTCCTATTGCCTTCCAGGAGTTTATGGTAAGACCGGTTGGTGCTTCAAGTTTTTCAGAAGCCATCAGGATGGGTGCTGAAATTTTTCATCACTTGAAAAAAATCCTTCACGATAAAGGACTTAGCACAGCGGTAGGCGATGAAGGCGGTTTTGCTCCTAATTTTTCAGGAGGTACTGAAGAGGCTTTAGCATGTGTTTTGGATGCGATCAAAAATGCGGGTTACAAAGCAGGTGAAGATGTCACTATAGCCCTTGATTGTGCTGCGACAGAATTTTACAAAGACGAAAAATACGATTATACCAAATTTGAAGGTCCTAACGGAAAAATCAGGACGAGAGAAGAGCAGGTTGCTTACTTGACCGAATTGACTCAAAAGTACCCAATAGACTCTATCGAAGATGGATTTGCTGAAGACGATTGGGCAGGTTGGGCGATGCTTACTGCCAAAATAGGAGATAAGGTCCAATTGGTCGGAGATGACGTTTTCGTAACCAACGTCAAATTTCTGGAAAGAGGGATTAAGGAAAAATCAGCCAACTCTATCTTGGTGAAGGTTAACCAAATCGGAACTTTGACAGAAACATTGAAAGCTGTTGCAATGGCCCATAAGGCAGGATTTACTGCTGTAATGTCACATCGATCAGGCGAAACCGAAGATTCGACAATTGCTGACCTAGCAGTAGCAACCAATTGTGGACAGATCAAAACAGGTTCTGCATCCAGATCTGACAGGATGGCAAAATACAATCAATTGCTAAGAATTGAAGAACAGTTGGGAGAATCAGCTATTTTCCCTAGTAAGAAAAAGTAATCAGTCCATAGACCACGGTCGACAGTCCATAGCCTTATATGGATTTTCAATCGGAGAATTATGTGTTTTATGGCAAGAAAGCTTACGCACGTAAAAAGTAAATGCGTAAATCAATTTAAAAAAAAAGCAGCTGAGAAGCTGCTTTTTTTTTATCCAAATCTCTGCTAAACGAAAGAAAGTCATTCTACCCAATCAGATTCCCTTCATCGTCCCAAACAGCGACAGTTGCCCTGTCTTCAGGTTTTAAATAAAGCGGAATGTATTTTTCCTCATAGGCAAATCCGTGCTTTTTCATAACTTCCTCGGGGACGCCATCCCAGACATTCGGTTTATTTCCGACATATCCCAAATAGTTGAATCCAATTTCAGAGGTGAAATATCCGGTAGAAGTAAGGTTCCTAAGCATGTTGAAGAACTTGACGCCGCCTTCCATTTCAGGTTTTGCTTTTTCAGGCCAAGCGATCAAGTCAATGATTTCCATTCTTTCAGATTCAGAAAGTTCCAGGAATTTTTTTCCATAATTGTCATCGCTGTAGTGGTCAAGCCACATGAGTCCACCGCGCATCGGTGTTTGATAGGCAGTATAATCTTTCATCATGAATTCAATGAAATCAGGAACACCTGCATCAGTTGCACTTCCTGAATCCTCACCGGCAGGCATGATTATATTCACCAGGACATCCAGTTTTTTTCTTTCCTCTTCAGTGAAGAATGTTTCGGAAAGTAGCTTTTGGTCTCTGATGTTTTCCGCTTCTATCCTGCCACCCATCGTACCGCCTGAAATTTGGGGGCTCAAATCAGCTGCCTTATCCTCCGGCTTACAATTGGTCAAAAGGAATCCGGATGCCAAGGACCCGGCAAAAAGGAGTTTGAGATTGTCTCTTCTGTTCATAGCTCCTGAATTATATATTTTTCTTTTTCAATTCACTGATGATAAAATCTGAAGTTCTCCAAGACAAGGCCAAAATCGTCCAGGTTGGGTTTTTGTCAGCTTGGGAAACAAATGGTCCTGCATCTACCACAAATAGGTTTTTACAGTCATGGGCTTGGCTGTTGCTGTTCAAAACAGAAGTAGCAGGATTATTTCCCATTCTTGTGGTTCCTACTTCGTGGATAATCCTTCCCGGAGTAGCTAGCCCATACATGGTATCAGCTCCCGGTTTTTGACCCAATAGAACAGCACCGGAATTGGTGAGGATTTCCTCAAAGGTATCCTGCATGTGTTTTGCCTGCTTGATTTCTTGGTCTGACCATTTGTAATGGAATCGCAGCACAGGTATGCCGAATTTGTCAACCACATTTGGGTCGATTTCGCAATAATTGGTTTCCCTTGGAATACTTTCACCCCTTCCCGACATACCCACCATAGAACCATAGGACCTACGGATATCTTTTTTCAATCCTTCCCCATATCCGCCATTTGGACTTGGATTGCCAAATTCATCCTTCAGATATTTTCTCATGGTATCCATTGAAAAGCCTATGCCATAAGACGGCATGGACATTCCTCCCCAATATTCGATGTGGTACCCGCGGGCAAAATCAAGATTTTTATTGTCAAGCCACCAGGGTGTATAGACGTGCATGCCACCTACGCCATCTTCGTTGTATCTTTCTCTATCGACCAGATCAGGGAGAATTCCCATTCTGTCTGCACCTGTCGAGTCATGTAGGTATTTGCCAACTACACCGCTGCTGTTACCGATTCCGTTTGGATGTGTTTTGGACTTCGAGTTAAGCATAATCCTGGATGATTCGCAAGCGGATGCACCTAGAACGACCACTCTTGATTTGAGCTTGTATTCTTTCATGTCCACTTTACTGATATAGGATACGCCTGTAGCTTTTCCGGATTCATCGGTAGTGACAGCCCTTACCATGGCATTGGTGTACAATTCCACCTTGCCTTTTTTCATGGCAGGTTTGATCAATACCGTTCCTGAAGAAAAATCCGCATATGCCTGACAGGCCCTGTTGCATTGGTTACAGAAAAAGCAAACTCCCCTTTCATTGTTGATCGGACGGGTAAGCATAGAAAGCCTTCCGGGAATTACCGGCATATTGGCTTTTTTGGCACCTCTCATGATAAACATCTCGTGGAGTCTTGGCTTTGGAGGTGGGAGGAAAAATCCATCCGGCTCATTATAAATCCCCTCTTTTGATCCAAATACTCCTATGAGTTTGTCTACTTTGTCATAATAGGGCTTGACATCATCATAGCCAATCGGCCAATCATCACCCATCCCATCAATACTGCTTCTTTTGAAATCATTGGGTCCAAAACGGAGAGAAATCCTGCCCCAGTGGTTGGTTCTGCCTCCAAGCATTCTCGACCTGAACCAGTCGAATTGAGTCCCCTTTACATTGGTATAGGGTTCACCTTCTATGTCCCAACCGCCAATAGCCTGGTCAAAATCTCCAAAGGGCCTGATCCTTGTTCCACTGCCTCTTCTCGGAGATTCCCAAGGTGGTCTCAATTGGGTCCTATCTTCCTCTTTAGCCGGGTCAAAATCGCCTCCTGCTTCCAGAACAGCTACTGATAGACCTGCCTCAGAAAGAATTTTGGAAGCCATACCGCCACCGGCACCGGAACCTACGATAATCACATCATAAGCTTCTCCGGATGATTTGATTTCAAAACTCATGTTTTATAAAATTTTTATGTTTGTCTTACAAGTTAAATAAAAAAATCTAAAATTTACAAACCTCCATTTTGGAAAAATATAGAAACTCAAGGTTTTCTGAGTACAAATTTTGAGTATCTATTTCAAAATCTAGGTTTCTCTATTTTTTCCTGGTATAACCCAAAGTGGTGAGATGGTTAATTAAGGAAGTGATGGTGTCAAATTTGAGTATATCTGTACTTTCACTTAGATAAAAACCAATTTGAATGCCCTCTGTTTTGATAGTAATGGAATTGATCTCGGGCCCGATATCATTTTTTCTCAAGGCGAGTTTTACCCACTTCACCATATCTTCAGGACCATCTATGTGGGGATATTGAAATTCTGCGGAATCCCGCACTTTGCCATCAGATTTGTCAAAATGGAGTCGATCATTGGGAAGCAAGAGATCGATTTTTCCTTGGAGAATCAGATCTTCCGGACTTCCACAGACCAAAGGCAAGCCGCATTGCATCAGCCAAAATTCATCTGCTGTATCAATGGCAATATCAAGATCATGGGTTACTACGAGCACGGCTTTGTTTTCGTTCTTTGCAATATCCCGCAGGAGGTGCATGATCTCAAACCTGTTGATGAGGTCTAAATGAGCTGTTGGTTCGTCCAAAATCAAAATTTCACAATTCTGGGCCAAAGCCCTTGCGATCATGACTTTCTGCAATTGCCCATCACTGAGCTCATTCATTGGCCTGTCCTCAATATAATTGATGTGTGTTGATTGGATAGCCTTGTCAATTTTTTGCTGATCTTCCACAGATAAATTTCCCAACCAACCTGTGTGCGGGATTCTTCCCAAAGACACAACTTGCTTTACGGTAAGATTTGCACTGTTGATTTTTTCGGTGAGAACTACTGCGATTTTTTTGGATAAATCCTTAATTGAAATGGAATTGGTAGGTTTTTTATCCAAATAAACCTGATTTTTCAAAGCAGGAATCTGTCCCATGATTGTCTTGATCAAGGTGGATTTACCAACACCATTTGGACCAAGCAGACAGGTGAGTTTTCCCTTTTCTAATGAAAAGGAAATATGGTCTGCAATGACATTGGATCTGCTGCCTTTTTTATAACCTAATGAAAGATCGGTTGCCTGCAATATGGAATTTTGAATTGACAAGGTTAATTATGTTAGTTACGTTTTTTCAAATCTCAAATCTCTCATCTATTTAAAACTCCTTACTGAAATTCCTCCTCAAAATCAACCAGATGACCATTGGCGCTCCTACCAATGAAGTGACTGCATTGATTGGTAAAGTCTGCGCACTTCCGGGTAACTGACTGATCGTATCACATGCCAATAGTACTGCAGCACCGATCAAAGCAGAAGCCGGAAAAAGAACCCGGTGATCTCCTGTTTTGAAGACAAGCCTCGCCATATGGGGGACGGCAATGCCGATAAAGGCAATAGGCCCACAGAATGCCGTCACTGATCCTGCCAAAATCCCAGTGCTGACAATCATCGCCCAACGCAGCCGGTGGACATTGACTCCCATACTTTCCGCATAAGCTTCCCCGAGCAACATGGCATTGAAAGATTTGAGATTGACCAGCAAAGGGAGTAAACCTAATAAAACTGAAACAAGGAATGCAACAAGCTGATCAGGTTGGGTACTTCCAAGACTTCCCATAGACCAAATGGTAAACATCTTCAGTTGGTCAGCCCCCGAAAAGTACGACAATACTGAAATCAAAGCTGAAACTGCCGAGCCAAACATTAAGCCCACGATCAGCAATGTCATGCTGTCTTTTACTTTCCAAGCGGTGAGACTCATCAGCAAAAGGACCAGAATAGATCCTAAAGTGGCAGAAAGCACAACAGCCCAAATCCCAAAACCACCTGAATACATGGACCAACCAAAAGCCGATCCTGCCATAATCAACAATGCTACGCCCAACCCGGCCCCAGAACTGACCCCCAATACATACGGGCCAGCCAGAGGATTTCTGAAAAATGTCTGCATCTGAAGCCCGCTCAGAGAAAGCCCGATTCCTGCCAAAATGGCTGTAAAGGCTTTGGGTATCCTATAGCCGATAACAATGGTTTCCCATGAGCTTTTTGAAAATTCTCCCCCGATAAACCTCCCCATCACTTCTTGAATCGGAATCAAAACCGACCCGCTCGCCAGATTCACTGCGAAAAGCAGCAGGCAAATCAAAATGCCTATAAGAAAAAGGAAATACGTGGGTTTATTTTTCATTCAGTTTGGTGTAAAAATAAAGGGAATATTCCGGCAAAAGGTCCGGGTATAAGATTTTGATCAAATCCCGAAGTATCAAATCGGGCCTCAAATATCCAAGCTCAAAGTATTCCAACCCACCGGTTACCCCTTTTTTTTGGGTGTAAGTATAGACATTACCCTGTTTGAAGGCATCGAAATGTTTATACCTAGGATCTGCATTTTCCATTTCTTCCAAAGTTTTGAAATCAGCCGCTCCCATCCAAAAGTCTGCTTGAAGTGCTTTTTCCAACACATATTCATAACTCAACTGCGCGCTTCCTGTTCCTTTTTGGTCTTTGAAAAGGTAATCACCTCCTGCTGCTTCCAGCAATCTTGCTCCCCAAGAGTCTGCTCCCGGTACATACCAGATGTCCTTATACATGACTCCTGCCATTACTTTTGGTTTGTTTTCCGGTAACTCCTTTACCAAATCCGAAGCTTGATTATAATCGGATTGGATTTGAGAAAATACGGTATTGGCTTCTTTGGATTTCCCCAATAATACGCCTGTAAATTTGATCCATTCTGCCCTTCCCAAGGGATGTTGCTCTACATATTCCCCATTTAGTATTGCAGGAATCTTGGCTGATTTGAGAATTTCAAGGTTCTTGAGGTCTTCTCCCAAGGTAGAAATCATCACCCAGTCGGGATCGAGTTCTATGATCTTCTCAATATTCGCCTGCGCCCCGGAGCCGAGGTCTGTCACTTTTCCGGCATCAATCAATTTTCTTGTCTGTGGGGATGAAATCAAATCTAGGTTAGGAAATCCCATCAATAGGTCCGAAACACCCAAATAGTCCAGATGAGGAACCTGTGTCGTGGAGGTCAGCACCACCTTCGATATTGGCAGTGAAATAGCGGCGTCAAACCCAGTCTCATCCAATTTCAAATCTGGAATTTCTTTGACCAAATAACGAAAAGGAGGATGTTTATCCGGAAATGCCTGTCGGACCTCAACCACTTTAAATCCTTCCCCCTGAAAAACAGCAAAGCCCGTTGCATATGAATTTGGGATTTCGACCAAGTCCAATTCTTTGATTTCCTTTGGAGATTGACAGGAAAGCAGGATTAAAAAAATGGAGAAGATGAAATAGGGAATAGAAGAAAAAGAGTGAAGTAGGGAGATTTTCATCTTGTAATTGTCAACAAATGTTTTCCAAATATAACACCCGAAGCCAAAGTCTATTTTCTATTGTGGTTTTTGAACAAAAAAATCTCCCATACAGCCCCTTAAAAAATTTCTTTAGCTATGTTTGTGACAGAATTATGGTTCCCGAACCTGCATCAGGCTCTCGGGATGAAAAGGGAATTCGGTGAAATACCGAAGCTGTCCCCGCAACTGTAACCCCATCCCGATCAACCCGGGATAGTGATTTACCCACCTCCTTTGCCATTGTGCGCTGCGGCGTGCGAGAAGGCCGGTAAATCCAGGGAAGCCAGGAGACCTGCCATTTTTCATCATGTTCAAAGCTTTCGGGTGAAAGGCTGAGGAAAAGGCAGTTGGTTTATCACAAAAATGATTAGGATGAAAGGGACTATCCGTTGATAGCTTTCCAATGTTGGATTTTGAATTTTTTTCATTCAGAATTCTTCATTCTTAATTGTTTTTATAAACCATTAGGTTTTCTTCTCAATCATTTTCCACAAAAGGCTTTGGGTTAAATAGGTGTTGATCTTCATTTAATTCAAAAGATTTTGGTATTCTTGGTTGTATTTATGTTTCAAGCAATTCTTAATCAGGAGGTTAAACCTGTAATGGAAAGTAAGGTTGTTAATGAAACTGAAAAGACACATCAAGACACGGTCGCTTTATCCCCGGTGGAAGTTTTTTCTCCTCCTCTCGACAAATACACTTTTGGAAGTACCATTCAAAACATTTCCGAATCAGACCTTGCAATCTTCCAAGGATTGCCTTTGTCGGATTTTCTCCAACAAAGAACCGGACTGTTTCTTCGTCAATATGGATCGGGAATGTTATCCGCCCTTACCATGCGTGGGACATCTGCCGGACACAACGCTGTCTTTTGGAACGGCCTTCCCATCAACAGCCCTTCGCTTGGGCAGTCGGATTTTTCGATTTTTCCGGTAGGTGGTTTTGACAATGCTTCCATCCATTTTGGAAGTGGAGGAGCACTTTATGGCACGGATGCCATCGGTGGGGCAGTCCATTTGACCAATAAACTTAAATTTGGCGAAGGTCATCAGGTTAGGATTGGGTCGGTATTTGGGAGTTTTGGGAGATGGAACCAACAAGTAGAATATTCCTTTTCGGATAAAAAATTCTCTGCAAGAACCAGAATCTACCGCAATTTTTCTGAAAATGATTTCCTCTTCCGAAACATTACCAAAATGGGTACCCCGATAGAAAGACAAAGCCATGCACGGCTTGAGCAAACAGGAGCAATGCAGGACTTGGCTTGGAGCATCAACCCCAAAAATCTCATCAGCACGTCTGTGTGGTGGAATGAAACCAATCGGGAAATTCAACCGCTGATGGGTTCCAATACCATTGATTTTCAATCAGACCGAAACCTGAGATGGGTTTTGGATTATTTCCATTTTGGGAAAAATAAAGTCTGGAATCTAAAAAGTGGCTTGGTCAGGGATGATCAATTATTCAATAATTCATTCAATCAGACCATCCAATATTTTCTTGCAGGAGACTTGGATTGGGAGATCAGCAATAAATGGAATTCAAAATCCGGTCTTAGGATAACAGAAATCCAGGGTAATTTGAGCACTTATCAGGCAAAAGAATCCCGGGTCGAATTGTATCAATCCACCAATTTTCGGCCTTCAGAAAGATTGGGCTTTTCTGTCAATCTCAGGCAATTGGTTTTTGAGGGAAACTTGGCCCCATTTACACCAAGTGTCGGAGGGGAATGGAAAGTATGGAGAAATGAGTCACATCAAATACATTTCACTTCCAATTTGGCTAGAAGTTTCAAAGTTCCGACATTGAATGACCGTTTTTGGGTTCCGGGTGGCAATCCTGAATTGCAATCCGAAAAGAGCTGGAGTGCGGAATCAGGCATAAATTACCTTTTCAAAAAAGAGAATTTTGAACTTTCCCAAAAGATTACGGTATACAGAATGAAGGTAGACAATTGGATCATTTGGCTTCCCAAAGGAAATGTCTGGAGCCCCGAAAATATCCGTGAAGTTCATAATTCCGGTTTGGAATATGGATTGGAAGCAAACCAAAAAGCCGGAGAATGGGATCTCCATATGAAAGTTAATTATGCCATGACCCGTGCCATCAACCAAACGGATATTTCAGAAAATGACCGTAGCAAAGGAAATCAACTTCCCTATACCCCTTTGCATAAATTCCAGTCAATAATTATGGTTGGGAAAGGGACATTCAGTACATTTCTGAATTACCAGTTGGTAGGAGAGCGGTTTTCAGGAACAGATGGCTCCGGGAGATTAGACCCATACCAGCTTTGGGACTTGGGAGGGAATTGCAATTGGTCAATCCGAAATCTGAATGGAAGCCTGGGTTTTCAAATCAACAACTTATTCAACACCGACTATCAAGTCATGCCATTGCGTGCGATGCCGGGGAGAAATTTTCAACTCAATTTAAATGTAAGAATATGAAAAATTTACGCTTGCTCCTGCCACTGATCTGGCTTACATTTTTTGTCGCTTCCTGTAACGATGATACTTCAGGTCCTTCAGATATCCCTGTTGGTGAATTTGAAAAAGGAGTTCTGATCATGAATGAAGGTGCTTTTGGTGTCAATGACGGAGAAGTATATCACTATGATCCATCTACCGGAGTGATAAAAGAAGATATTTTTCGGACCAAAAACAGCAGACCTTTTGGGGGATTGATTGAGGATATGGTCGAAGCTGAGGGGAGAATGTACCTTGTCGCCAATACAGGGAAGGTGGAAATTGTAAATCCAAAGGACTTTAGTCTTCTTGGAGGCATAAGTTTAGGCTTGAATATTACCAGGTCTTTGGTTTCTGTCAACCAAAAGCTATTCATCAGCGATTGGGGTCCATATGATGCCGGGTTCAACAATCTTAATTCCTATGTTGCAGTGGTAAATGACCTTAATGGAGGGCCAATCGCTAAAAAGATAGCTGTTTCAAGCCGTCCTGAAGGAATGATTGTGGCGGGAAATTTTATTTATGTAGCCTGTACTGCGGCCAAAAAATATGATGTGATTTCCATTGCTTCAGAAACTGTAGCAGCCAGCATTGCGGTGGAAGGAAATCCAACCCGGTTTTTGGAAATCGAAGGAAGGTTGTTTTTATATGCCCAGGATGATAACAATGCGATTTTTCACGAAATCAATCCAGGAAATTATGCCCTTGTAAGGACTGTTAAAATCCCTTTGGCCAACCCAACTCCAATAGTCACCTTGGGAGAAGGGAGTGAACTGTTTATAGTCACCTCTACGGGTTTTCCGGATTATACTGATGCAGTGGCAAAAGTATCCGTCAATACCGGACAAGTCATCAATGGGTCTTTTTATACAGGTTCAGGGCTATACGGGATCGGATTCAAGATTGAAGGAAAGGAAATTTACGTAGCGGAGAACAATGGTTTCCAAGGAAAGGGCTCAGTTTCCATTCTCAGCGCGACAGGTCAAAAAGTCAAAACTTTGAGTGTAGGGAAAGGCCCCTCTGGATTTATCTTTAAGTGATCAAAGGGGAGATTTTGGACCGATAGACTCATTTTGATAGAAAAAAATAGAGTGAAATCTTAAAGTTTCACTCTATTTTTTCTATTTAGCCCCCGCAAGCAGATACAATACCGCCATCCTGATTGCGACTCCATTTTCAACCTGCTGGAGGATGATAGAATGTTCGCCATCTGCAGCGTCCGAATTCAGTTCCACTCCTCTGTTGATAGGGCCCGGGTGCATGACCACGATTTTTTTATCAAGCTTGTCAAGCATCTTTTTGTTGATGCCAAAATAAAGCGAATACTCTCTCAGGGAAGGGAAATATTTGATCTGTTGTCTTTCAAGTTGGATGCGGAGGACGTTTGCTACATCGCACCATTCAAGTGCCTTTTGGACATCATATTCCACTTTGACTCCGAGACTGTCGATGTGTTTTGGAAGTAGGGTAATCGGTCCGCAAACCATGACTTCGGCACCGAGTTTTTGCAGACAGAAAATATTTGAAAGTGCTACCCTTGAGTGGAGGATATCTCCGATGATGGCAACTTTTTTTCCTGCCACATCTCCAAGTTTTTCTCTGATTGAAAAAGCATCTAAAAGTGCCTGGGTAGGATGTTCATGTGTCCCATCTCCTGCATTGACTACATTGGCTTGGATGTTTTTGGCAAGAAAGTGCGGTGCACCAGGACTTGCATGTCTCATCACGACCATGTCCACTTTCATCGAAAGGATATTATTGACCGTATCGATGAGGGTTTCTCCTTTTTTGACAGAACTGTTGGAAGAAGAAAAATTGATCACATCGGCAGAAAGCCTTTTTTCGGCTAGTTCAAAAGACAATCTGGTACGGGTAGAATTTTCAAAAAATATATTCGCAATGGTGATGTCTCTCAGTGAGGGGACTTTTTTGATTGGGCGGTTGAGGACTTCTTTGAAGTTGTCCGCAGTCTCAAAAATCAGTTGGATATCATCTGCGGTGATGTCTTTGATGCCTAATAAGTGTCTGGTGCTGAGTTGTGACATGTGTTGTTTATGCTTTTTCTGTTATCCAAATGGCATCTTTTTCAAAGCCTTTTTCCGCCCACTCTACGGAGACATATTGGCTTTCAAGGGTATTGACTTTCACGCCGCAATAATCCGGCATAATAGGATAATCTCTGGTGTATTTTCGGTCGATCAAGATCATCAGTTCCACTTTTTGTGGCCTGCCAAATGCTATCATGGCATCCAAAGCGGCCCTGACAGAGCGCCCCTTGTACAGGACATCATCTATCAGCACAACTTTTTTACCCTCGATCAGAAAATCAATTTTGGTTTCGTTTGCTTTAAGGGGAAAATCCCTTCTTCTGAAATCATCCCGGTGAAATGTCGCATCTAAATATCCAAAAGGCACTTTTACCCCTGCGATTTCTTCCAATAACCTGACAATCTTATCCAAAACTATCGGTCCACGGGGCTGTAAGCCTAAAAGTACGGTGTTGTCAAAAGTATCGTGGTTTTCAATCAACTGATGGCAGAACCGTTTGAGGATGATGGCGATCTGCTGTTGGTCCAGAACAAGTCTTTTTTGCATGGCTTTGCTTTGGGAGCAAATATAAAAAGTTTCAAGGTGTTTGGGTTGAAAAATTTGAAAATTGAGGATTTTGATTGTCCGCTTCTTTGCTAATTGCTAAAAATATAGATTAAAGCTGCGGACAATCAGTCCATAGTCGACAGACCATAGCCACTACAATTGTACTTCACTCCGAGTTTTTAATTGGTTAGTGTAAAAACTTTCACAAGTTGGGAATTTTTGGATTCCGAAGGATGGAGACTGCCCACTGAAAACTGCCCACTGATTCCTCCGAATCTCATTTCTTGTCCAAATCCTCATCCTCCTCAGGCACATACAGGTCTCCGTCTACCTTGATTCTGGTCAGAAAAAAGACCTCTTTGATCTCCTCCTTATTTTCAGCATTCATAAACCGGATTTTCTGCTTCCCGGTCAATAAAAAGTAATTGTCGATCCAATGGGTAAGGGAAAGACTGCCTTCCTGTGTTTCTCTCAACCTTTCGTTTTCATCCATCAATTCAATTTCGAAAGACTGGTTTTGAAAAATCACTTCACCATTTTTGATATAACTCATGTACATCTGGTTGCCGTCCAAGTACATGTAGTGGATTTTTTCCCCATCAAAACTTACCTCACCATATTTGCCGGGCACATTGACAGTTTTATTGAGAAGGTCTAGGGCATTGTCCCAAATTACTTCTCCTGCTCGGTTTAAATACAGGAAATAAGAGGATACAAATTCATATTCACCTTCCTCCTGCCAAGAATAGGAGTTTCCATACCTCGAACCCGGAAAACTGTTTGGATACCGGCCCTCCCCGTAACCTATCTGATCCATCATTAGTCTGTTGGCACTATACCGGTAAGCTTCATTGGCATAAACTCCGTCTCTTGGGATATAGCGCGGATTTGTAGCCAAAAAATGATCACTGTATACCAAATATCCCTCATCCAAAGTAATGACTTCCCGGGCCGAAAAAACCGGTTTGATGGATGGTGTTTTTCCTTTGGCAAAATATTTTTCGAGTTCCTGAAGCTTTTTTTCCTTTTGTTTTTCTTTCATATAATTGAAGAAATTGGGGAAATTTTCTAATGTCAGGTATTTTATATTATATTCTCCAAATTCATTGACATCGGCAAGGTAGATTCCCTGATAAGATTCTCTTTTTCTGCTTCCAAAAGTACCGATGATGGATTGTTGGTAATTTTGAATCGGAGTGAGCATACCTTCTACGAGTTCGAGGTCTTGGTCTTTGAGTTTATCGATGACCACTTCACGGATTTTATTGCCATTGTCATCAAAAGTCATCAGGGAAATCTGCTTCATTTTGTATTTATCCCTCCTGCTGACCAATAAATCCAAGACACCAAATTCGCTTTCTTTTTTCAGTTGGAGGATTTTGGTGTCTTTGAAATAAACACCCTGTACCGTGATGAGATTATTGTCTGCAATATCATAAATCTGAACGATGGGCCTGACGTCAACCGTGCCCATGAAAATCGCACTTCTGTTGAGAACAAAAAACTCCTGAAGTTCCATGGCATAGATATTTTCAAGAGGGATTTCTTTTGCGACCTCGCTTTTTAGGTCTATTTCTATGAGGTACCTGTCCGAAGTCGCCACTGTACCTTTTTGCATCAGGATGTAAAGAAAATCTCCCTCCAGGTCATACCCTGTCAAATCAAATCCATCCCTGATTCTGATTTCCTTGAAGCTATCCGATTTGAGATTGAAGTCAGTCAAAAAATATTGGAGATTGGATTTCAGGTTCAATCCCTTTTCAGGTTGGATGCGAAATGCAATCAACCCACCTTGTCTTGGTATGACAATGAAATTTTTTTCATTAAAACTGGTCGGAACCTCAAACCTGTCCACATACATCAATTGTGGAAAAGCTGAAAAAACCAGCGTTAGTGTAAAGAGCAATGTCAAAATGAGTTTTTTCATGAACCAAGTTTAATGATATGGTCAAATTGGGATTTTTCTACCGGCATGGTTGAAAGCCTCGATTGCTTGACCAAATGTAAAGTCGCCAATAAATCGTCTGCCTTTATTTGATCTAATGTTACGGGTTTTTTCAATTTTTGATGTGGTTTTATTTTCACAGCCACCCAGCCTTTGTCCTCGCCGTTTTCCAGATCAGGAAATGCTTCTTCTGATACCTTGGCCACCCCGACAATTTCTTTGTTTTTGCCGCTGTGGTAAAAGAGTACCAAATCACCGGTTTTCATTTCTCTCAAAAAATTGCGCGCTTGGTAGTTGCGGATTCCATCCCAAATATCTTCTCCTTTGGAGAAAAGGTCCTCCCATCCATATTCACTCGGTTCTGATTTGACTAGCCAGTAATTCATATTTGGGTTCAGTTTTACATGTGTCAAGTTAAGGCTTAACATTTTATTTTGAAACAATTATTGATGACATTTGTCTATCTCAGGAACAAACATTTTCAAGATTTTGGACCAAAAATCAATCCTTCGCCTTCTCAAACGCAGCATCCAACTCATGGAACTGCATGATAAAAACTCTTTTAAGATCAGAAACTACCAATCTGCGCTCAACAACATTGACAGGAATGACATCACAGTCACAGATAAGTCTGTGGAGCAATTACAGGCAGATGCAGGTATGGGCAAAAGTATTGCTGAATTTGTTTTTTCTCTGGCGACCACCGGAATGCATCCCTATTTGGAGGAACTTTTGTCAAAAACACCTTCTGGGATTTTGGAAATTTTGGAGATCAAAGGTCTTGGTCCAAAGAAAGTGAAAGCGCTTTGGGAAGACTTGAACATCACTTCTACCCACGAATTGCTTGAAGCCTGTCAAGCCGGTCAGGTGGCAAAGGCAAAAGGATTTGGAGAAAAAACGCAGGAAAGCATCCTGGCTTCACTTGAGTTTAGGGAAGCCAATCAAGGGAAATGGCTTTATGCGGATATAGAAGGTATAATGGGTGACTTTGGCACAAAAATCAAAGGACTTACAGGAGTTAAGGAAGTTGTGACAGTGGGGGAATTTGCACGGAAAGCGGAAATAATTGAAAGGGTAGAATGGCTTGTCGCCACCGAAGACCACGCCGATACGGTTGCCAGGCTTTCCGGTTTGGATAATCTTGAACATAGTAAAAAATCCTCAAGTCCTTTCAGATGGAGTGGGAAAATGACCGAGCCTGAAATTAACCTGATCATTCATTTTGCGAAGCCATCGCACTTTGTGGAAGAAAAAATAGTGAGGACAGGTACCAAATCCCACTTGTTGTACCCAATAGAGGGAGAAAAAACAATGATAGAAGTACTTCGGGAAAATACCCCGATTGCTTCCGAGTTGGCGTTTTTCGAAAAAGCAGGATTGCCATGGATTCCCGAGGAACTGCGGGAAGGTTATCTGGAATTTGATCTGGCCAAGGCCGAAAAAATCCCTCAATTACTTGAAGACAAGGATCTGAAAGGGATTTTGCACAACCACTCTACTTACAGCGACGGCAAGCACACTTTGCGGCAAATGGCCGAATATTGCAAGGAATTGGGCTATGAATACTTGGGTATCTCTGACCACAGCCGCACGGCCTTCTATGCAGGAGGTTTGGAGATCGAAAAAGTGCAGAAGCAACACCAAGAGATCGATCAGTTGAACAAGGAGTTGGCGCCCTTCCGGATCTTCAAAGGAATTGAGAGTGATATCCTCACCGATGGCAGTTTGGATTATCCTGAGGAGGTTTTGGTAAGTTTTGACTTTATTGTTTCCTCCATCCACTCCAACTTGGGAATGGACAGAAAAAAAGCAACTACGAGATTGATCAATGCGATCATGAATCCATTCACGACCATATTGGGCCATCCTACCGGAAGGCTATTGTTGAGAAGGGAAGGCTATCCGATTGACCATAAAGCGGTCATTGATGCCTGCGCAATCCACAACGTCGTCATCGAAATCAATGCAAATCCCTGGCGCCTGGACTTGGATTGGAGATGGGTAAACTACGCCATGGACAAAGGGGTGAAGCTTTCCATCAATCCTGATGCCCACGAAATGGAAGGCTATGCGGATATGAAGTACGGTGTGATCGCGGGTAGAAAAGGAGGATTGACCAAAGACATGACCTTCAATGCCATGTCAGCCGATGAAATCGGGAAATATTTTCAGGACAGAAAAAGTAAAATCAAATAAAAGATAAGAAGGATGAAGTGGTTTGATAAAGATGAGAATCTGCTCTTGCAGCGTTCTTTTATTTTTGGGTTGACTGGCATAGCACTTTGCTTGGTCCCGCTTTTTAATGGGTACTTTCAGTTTTTGAATGCTCCGATGGGACCGCTCAATGGGGTGGGATTGTTGTTGCAGTTTTTTGGGTTGAGTATCGCCATCATGGTCTTGCGAAAAAGAAAAATCTCCGAACAGGCCAAGGACAAAGCCAAAAAAATGATCTTGGTGTTGGGAGTAGCTTTGGTGTTCTTTTTTATGGTGATTTAGTTGGTCAAATAGTCCATGGTCCAAAGTCCACGGCAGTTCTTTTGAAAGTATTTGATTTATTGGGTCTAAAAAATAATGTTAACTGACTTGATCGAAAACTGATAATCAATGAAATTTTTGAAAAGCCAATTATTCTTATTGGGAGTCATGATTTTGTTTTTTTCATGTAATGAAAAAGAATTCTCCTGGCAGCAAGGTGATATCCTGTTTCAAGACGGGGATTGTGGAGATTTCTGTGAAGCCATCCGGAAAGTAACTGAGGGATATCAGGGCATTGAGTTTTCGCACAATGGCTTGCTGATGCAGGAAAATGGCGAGTGGTTTGTACTTGAGGCGATCGGAAAAGGAGTAAGCAAAACACCCTTGGAGGAATTCCTCAACAGGCATCTCGATGAAAGTGGAAAGCCAAAAGTTATGGTCGGCAGGCTAAAACCGGAATACCAACATTTGATTTCGACAGCCATTTTGGAAGCCCAAAAGCACCTTGACAAACCGTATGATTCGGCTTTTGATTTTGAAAATGAGGCGTATTACTGTTCTGAATTGATCCACTTTGCCTTCAAAGCCGCAAACGGAGGTTCGGATCTTTTCCACCCCAAACCCATGACCTACAAAGACCCTGATACAGGGGGTTTGTTTCCGATTTGGGAAACCTATTTTCTAGAATTAGGGATCCCAATTCCCGAAGGAAAACCTGGTTTGAATCCAGGCGGAATGTCCTTGGAACCTATTTTGGAGATGATGGAAATTTACCGGAATTGATTTATTTTTAATCTCATTATTCTATTCAAACTTTCAAAGCCATGACTGAACTGCTCAATAAACTCAATTTCAAACCTGGTATGAAAATCTTTGTGGCCAATTTCCCTGAGGAGTTTATCTCTGTTGTGGAGGATTGGGTGGAAAAAGAAGTTGTCATCGTTGAAACTCCCCAAGAGGCTAATTTTTTCTTACTTTTCGTCCAAACTGAGAATGAAATCTCTGCTAATTTGGAGGCCGTCAAAAATTTCGTTCAGAAAGATGAGGTGCTTTGGATGGCATATCCCAAGGGAAGTTCAAAGAAATATAAAGCATCGATTAACAGAGATTCAGGTTGGGAATCTCTGGGACAGCATGGTTTTGAGGGAGTACGTCAGGTAGCACTTGACGAAAATTGGTCTGCGCTGCGCTTCCGAAAAGTGGAATTTATCAAGGTGATGGTTAGAAAGAATAGATTGACTTGAGTGGTCACGATGGGTTCAAGTTGAGAGGTTTTTCACTTCCTCGCCACCTCCAGCGCCTTGGTAGTTGTATAATACTTCACAATCATGTTGGGAACTTCCCAATCGGGCATTTTTCCTGATTCATAATATTCTAAAAACTTCTCCGTGACCTGTCCAAAATGAGCTTCATGCCCGATATGGTAGCTCTCAGGAATGACAATCAGGTATTCACCGTTTTCTTGTTTTTGAAGTCCAAGCCCGGGGTATTTGACTTGAAGAGTTGAGGCTATTGCATTTTCGAGTTCTTGGTCTTGACCTTCCAACAGTGCCACATACAAAGTCGGTTTGAAATTTTCCTCTTTTCCCTGCCTGATAATGAGGTTTGCTTTGGTTCCGCGCATCATGCTGTAATGCGTATCTCCGGCACCTTCCGGCGCCTCAAAATTCCAGATGACGCTGACTTTGGCATGCTTTCCTTTAAGTGTGTAATTCATCTCTCCATTGCAAAAGACTTCAAGATTTCCATTTTTCAGGTTCTTTTGCAAAAATTCCGGAAACGCGGTTTTGCCTGTGACTTTGCTGAATTCATCCAAAGTCAGAGAAGTGGGCCATCTCTTGGCAGTCAACATCTGCACATCGATGGTGTCCAAGATGACCTCTGGAAAAGCTTCCCATTGGATCAGATCCACCAAGTGTGTTGTCACATCGACAATCCCTTCCCCTTCTTTGGTCACATCAAAAAACCAATCGGGACGCACCAAAGGATTTCCGGAAACGTACTTGAAAAAGTGGTGGACGCTTTCTTTGGTAATTGCAGGATTTTCTAAGCTACCGTTTTCCAATTCTCCAAAAACAGCTGGCAACATAGAAAGCTCCCGCTGAAGTAAGGAAGCGATCTCAAACCGCTCGGTCATGATGTCATACAGGAGGAGATTTTTTTCTGAAGCTGCTTCAAATGCACTCACCAATTTCTGAAAACCTTCCTGATTGATGACGAGAGGCTTGTCAGCATAGACATGAATTCCATTGGCAATGGCAGCGCTGATGTAGTTGATTTTTTGGTCATTCTTTCCGGCCACGACCATCACATTGCCGGGCTTTTTGGAAATCATTTTTGCCAAATAATCATCCCCTTTTTCCACTTCTATGTTCCATGCTGTCGGGGATTCCTCGCGAGAGTTGTAGCCTGCGATCCTCTTGATATAGTCATCCAATTCTGCCCCTTCAGGTGCAAAGACATACACAGTCGAATCAACCTGAGGGTACATGGTCTTGTGGATGAGCCCTGCATGGAAATGCCCCGGGTCAAGACTCATGATCGTTACTTTGCCTTTATCCGAAAGTTCCATTTTTTCATTATTTGGAGCACTGCAGTATTGGAAGAAAATCAAAAAAGCCAAGAATGGAATAGTGAGAAAACGCTTTTTCATCTGATTAGACTTTGATGTGATCTGTTCCATATGGTTCACGCTGTGGCCTGCTTAAGTGGGAGTTTGCCTCCTCGTCATTGACAAAGCGTTCCGCTTTTGGATCCCATTCGAGTTTCCTTCCCACTTTCATGGCAACATGGCTGACTAGGCAAACAGAACAGGCACGGTGACCGATCTCGGCAGGGGAGAGTGGTTGTGCACCGGATTGGATGCAATCGAGCCAATTGCCGTGGTGTTCTTCGCTTTCGTATAAGTGTATTTCTCCCGCTCCGATTTCGGATTGAAGGATTTTTGGATCTGAAGCATCCAAAGCTTTGGCATTGTTTCCTTGTGCGACAGGGTCACTTGCCGATGCGGTATAATTTCCTCTCGAAACCCAAATCCATCCCTCCGAACCCTCATATCGGATTCCATTGGGATATCCGCCGCTTGTAAGCATCGTGATGCCGTTGTCATATTCTGCTTTGACCATAAAGTCACCGTGGACATTCCAAAGTCCCGAGCGTGGAAACTCAGCAACAGCTTCGATGAAACTTGGTCCTGTCAGTTCAGTGTCCATTCCCCAAGCCGCTGAATCAAAGTGATGCTGTCCCCAACCTGTAATCATTCCTGCTCCATAATTTTCATGACGGAGCCAACCCGGACGGCTATAGTCATGCTGAGGGTGAACGCCGATTTCGGTGTAGGGTACTTCCGGCGTAGACCCAAGCCACATGTCAAAATTCAGGTTTTTCGGGATCGGCATTGCAGAAGCTCCAGGTCCTGATGGATCACCGGGCAAGCCAATCCTGACAGTGTGCAGATTTCCGATCCTGCCGTTTCTGACCAATTCCGCAGCGCGCCTGAACTGAAAACTGGAACGTTGTTGGGTCCCAAGTTGCAGGATTACTTTGGTTTTATTGATGGTTTCCACGAGTTGCCGTCCTTCCTTTATGGTCAGGGAAGTTGGTTTTTGGAGATAAATATGTTTGCCAGCCAAAGCAGCTTCCATGGCAGGTTGGGAATGCCAATGATCCGGCGTGCTGATGATGACGGCGTCAATGTCTTTGTCTTGGAGCATTTGATGGTAATCTGCATACTGCTTCACGGCAAGATAAGGACTGCCCATTTTTTTGGTGTAATACTGCTCGATCAGTTCCTTTCCTTCACGCATCCGTTTGCTGTCCACATCCGAGACGGCCACTATCCTGGCCACATCATGTTGCCATGTCCCGGGCAGGTCATGCTCCCTTGCGATCCGGCCACATCCAATCTGACCTATATTGATTTTGTTACTTGGGGCATTTTTCCCAAAAACGGAAGAGGGGACGATCGTAGGGAATCCGATGATTGCTGAAGCCATGGCGCTGTTTTTTATAAAGTTTCTTCTTTTCATGAGGAGGAGCTAAGGTTAGATTGTGGTCATTTTTTTGAGAAGGCTTTCCAATATTCGTCCGCTTCTGCAGCCGTCATTTTTCCGTCAAAGACGACCATTCTGTAATGAAGTGTATATTTTTTTCCCGGTTGGATATCCCATGATTGATGACGGATGGGACAAAATTCGATGAAGACATTTTCTTTTCCTTCATTGGAATCTTCCGGCCAAACCCTCATCGGTTCGGGGTGTGACCTGTTGTCAGGATGACTGAGAATTAGAATGCCGCTTTGACCTGAAGGGGATGAACTTTCACCCTGTACGATCAGCCATTTTGCAAAAGTCCCGTCTGCCGTTTTTCTGTCATTTCCTTCGGAAGTCAAAATGGTACTGTTTGTGTGGTCCCACTTTTCCGTAGCACGAAAACCAATTCCTCCACCGTATCGATAAGCTTCCAACATGACGCTTGTTTTCAAGGGGGTTGAGATCGTCGTGGAATAATCGACAAGATACCTTTCACCTTCCTTGTTCCAAACACGGATGGTTAGGTCTTCCTCCAAAGCCAACTGTGGGCCTTTGGGAGCCAATAGATCCATGTGGTTTTGCCTGACTACCAATTCTGAAAACTTGGAATTTATTTTCTTGGAGATGACTTTTTCAAAATCCACTCTTCCTTTTCCATCTCCAAGGTTCCAAAAATCAACTTCCCTACCTTCTATAGTGGTTTTGGTCCATGGTCCCCATATCCCATAATGGTGGTAGTGATCCGGCGGCTGTATTCTCGAAAGTACTTGACCCGAGGGGGAGGCAAGGGGATGGATAAATCCGGATTTGCTGAACTCAGGTTTGACACCGGCGGGTACTTCTGCTTTTGCTGTCTGATAAGTCAAAAGGAGTTGGCCGGCTGCGTTAAAATCTATTCCGTTTGAAGTTTCTTCCATAGTTATCTTTTGGGAAAAAGCATTGCCGATAAAAATAAATGAAGCGAAGGTGATAAATAAAAGTCTTTTGAATATCATCGGTTTTTAGGTTATTGGGAAGTGTAATTTATTAAATTCCACAAAAAATTTAGCCACCGTTTATCCGATTTCACCAATGAATAGAAAGATTGTATCAGTATTACTTCTTTTGCTTCAGGTTTCTTGGGCGCAGGGACAGGGCCTTCCTGAAGTAAAGCTGGACCAAACATGGAAGGAAAAGATTTATGGACTTGCTCCTGAGAAAGCCACTTTTCCTATTTCTGAGAAGAAGAAAATCCTTGTGTTCTCCCTCCATACAGGATATGAACATTGGGTGATTCCGCATACGGAGCAAATGATCAAGATAATTTCTGAAAAGAGCGGTGCTTTTGAGGTCTCAGGAAGTAAGGATATCAGCATGTTTGAAGCAAAAAACATAGCTAAATATGACGCCATCGTACTCAACAACACCTGCTCGAAAGGAGATCACCGCAACCTTTTTTGGGATAAACTTCGAGCGGATTCAGATGCTGACAGCGCTGTGTTGATGAAAAAAGCACTTCAGATGGAAGAGAATTTACTTCAATATGTTGAAAAAGGCGGAGGCTTATTATTGGTACATGGGGCGGTGACGACCCAAAACAATTCCCGCGCTTTCAGCAAGTTGGTGGGGGCGAGTTTTTATTACCATCCGCCGCAGCAAGCCATTCAGATAAGGTTGGCCGATCCAAAGCATCCTTTGGTGCAGGCATTTCCTGCCACAGGTTTCAACCATGTCGATGAACCTTATTTTTATAAGAATGCCTATGCAGATTTGGATTTCAAGCCTTTGCTGTACTTCAACAACGCAGAGATTACCAATCAGAAAAACCCATTGACCGAAGGAAAAACTTATGTGGCCTGGATCAGGTCACAAGGAAAAGGTAAAGTGATGTATTGCTCACCTTCCCACAATGCGCAGAGTTTCGAAAATCCGGATTTGCTCAGGTTCTATTTGAACGGGCTACAATATGTGGTCGGAGATGTGGAATGTGACGAGACGCCGATAGGGAAGGGAAGCCTTTGAGGGATTGGTTCAACTCCTCCAGAGTTGTCAGGTTCATCCTGGTTTGCTCATCCACGGGTTTCACCCGCGGTTATTATTGTGGAAGCCTTTCCAAGGCTTCTTGGTTTTCAGGTCAGGAGCAAGTACGGAGTACTTGAAAAACAATAACCCCCAATGTAATTGGGGGGGCAGAGATATGTAAGGGGACGGCCAACTCTGAAGGAGTTGAACATCTTCTATTTGAAAAGATACTCCTCTTTAAACTCAATTTCATGTTCGATCAATAGCCTCTTGTATTCATCATAAAAGGATTCTTTTTTATGGTGTTCTTTTTGATTTTTGATGTATTCAACAATATTTGGTTTTTCTTTACTTGAGCAGGTAAATGCACCATAACCTAGAGCCCAACCATCCCAATTGGGAAAATCAGGATTTTCCTTCATCCAATTGCTACTTGCAATTTTGATATCCTTGATGAAGTCTGCTAAACCATGACTTGGATGTAAATCAGTCAAAATATGAATGTGGTCTCCGATTCCATTTATTTGGTATAGCGTGCAGTTTTTATTTTTGGTGATCCCACGGATGTATTTATAAAGGTCTAGACAATGAGTTTCAGGAATTGTGAATTCTCTCCGTTTTGTACCAAAAACCAAATGATAAATGATCTGTTTGTAACTGCTCATATTTTAAAAAGGGTAGGAATAAAATGAAATTAGTTAAATATTGTAAATAATTCAACTCCTTCAGAGTTGTCGCAGACACTTTTATTTGGTTGGCCCACGGGTTTCACCCGCGGTTATTATTGTTGAAGCCTTTCCAAGGCTTCTTTTGGATTCAGCGATTTCTTGCAAATCTTCCTCATTGATAGGGATTTTGTTCAACTCCTCCAGAGTTGTCCGTTTCATGATAGTTTGCTCATCCACGGGTTTCACCCGCGGTTATTATTGTTGAAGCCTTTCCAAGGCTTCATTCGGATTCAGTGATTTCTTGCAAATCTCCCTCATTGATAGGGATTTTGTTCAACTCCTCCAGAGTTGTCCGTTTCATGATATTTTGCTCATCCACGGGTTTCACCCGCGGTAATTATTGTTGAAGCCTTTCCAAGGCTTCTTTGATTTTCAGGTCAGGAGCAAGTACGGAGTACTTGAAAAACAATAACCCCCAATGAAATTGGGGGTTATGAGGAAATCCGAAGAAACACCAACTCTGAAGGAGTTGAACTTGCCACACATTTAAGCCTTAAAAGGCAGCTCATAGATCCTTTCTCCTGTCAGCTTGTACATCGCATTGCACAAAGCCGGGATGTAAGGAGGTACCGGAGGCTCGCCGACACCCGTTGGTTTTTCCATACTCTCTATAATATGGACATGGATTTTCTTGGGTGATTGGGGCATCCTGATGATCTGATAGCCGTCAAAGTTGTTTTGCTGTGGGATTCCATTTTCGAAAGTGATGGCTGAAGTGGTCGCCAAACTTGTCGCAAACTGTGCCCCGCCTTCAAACTGCGAGCGGATTCTATCTGTATTGACTCCGATGCCACAATCCACCGCATAGAAGACTTCAGGGATGGCAACTTTTCCCGAACTGTCTTTTTCCACTACCACTATACAAGCAACATAGGTCAGGAAGCTCTTGTGTGCTGCAAAGCCAACCGCTTTTCCCTCTGCCAGCTTTTGGTCCCAATTTGCTTCTTTGGCAACCCTTTCAATCACTTTTTTCATCCTTCCTGTATTCCATGGAAATGTTTCTATCGGTTCGCCATAGTTTTCATATTTCCCGTCAGTTTCAGGTTTGAACTCCAGATTGCGGTCCTCACCGAGCATCTGAAGGGCGTGCTTCACGGGATCGATACCTCGTGCTTCAGCGATTTCATCCATCATACATCCGATGGCAAAAGCGTGGTGGATATTGCTCACCGACCTCAGCCATCCGATTCTCGTATGTGCTGTTGACTCGTGGGTTTCAATTTTAATATTTGGCACATCATATGGAAAATCCGTACAGCCCAAACCCAATTCACCATCAGAGGGATGAAGTTCAGTGGTACTGCCTGTTGCTCCGATGGCGGGAAAAACAGTATGGTGGTTCCATCCGGTGAAGTTCCCGTCTTTGTCAATCGTCGCTTTGATCCTTTGGGCACTGTGTGAGTGGAAAAAGTCAAAATGGAGGTCGTCTTCCCTTGTCCACTGAACCCTGACAGGTGACTTGGCGGCCTTGGAAAGGATGGCTGCTTCCACCACAAAATCAGGCTTGGATTTTCTTCCAAATCCTCCTCCGAGAAGTGTGACATTCATCTTTACCTTATCCAGATCAAGTCCCAAAGCTGTTGCTACTGCCTGTCTTGCCCATTGGGGATGCTGTGTAGGTGCCCAGATTTCACAGATGCCGTCTCCTTGGTAATGGGCGATGGCAGCAGGTGGCTCAATGGTAGCATGTGCATAGAAAGGAGCCAAATAAGTTCTTTCCAAAACCTTTCCTGCAGCCCTTTGCGCTGTCGAAAAGTTGCCTCTTTCCCTTCTGACTTTTCCGTCCTTGGCAGTACTTTGAAGCATTTCTTCCAATTGTTTGGCAGAATTGTAAGTTTGGTTTGGTCCCAGATCCCATTCTATTTCCAATGCTTCCCGGCCTTTCATCGCGGCCCAGGTATTGTCGGCAATGACGGCAACACCCTCCAAGGCTTTGTCCAATCCCGGAGGAATTCCCGCGCCTTCGATCTTCACTACCCTATTTACTCCCGGCACTGCCAGGGCTTTGGCATCATTGAAAGAAATGACTTTAGCGCCGATGACTGGACTTCTACGGACCACAGCTACCTGCATTCCCGGCAGATCCACGTCAGCACCAAAAACCGCCTTGCCTGTAGTGATATCCCTGGCATCATAAATGGTGACGTCTTTGCCGATCAGTTTATAGCTTGAAAATTCCTTCAAAGTGATACTTGCCGGATCTGGCAATGGCATGTCTTTGACCTCAGCTACCAAGTCTCCAAAGTCGATTTTCTTGCCTGAAGAATGGATGACCTGCGAATTTTCCGTATGGCATTCAGCGGGACTTACCTCCCATTTTTTGGCTGCGGCGGCGACAAGCATGTGTCTTGCCGTCGCCCCAGTTTTTCGCATGGGTTCATAAAACATCCTGACAGAAAATGAACCGTCGGTGTTTTGGTTTCCATATTTTTCTTCATCGCCTTCGGCCTGCACGATTTTCACCTTAGACCAATCCGCACCCAATTCGTCGGCCACTATCTGAGGCAGGGAGGTCCGGATGCCCGTACCCATTTCAGAGCGGTGTGCGACGATGATGACTTCATTGTCTGAGGTAATGCTGACAAATACATTGGGGGCAAAAGTGATGGTTTCACCTTTGGGTCCGGCACATTGGAAATTGACTCCCAAAAGGAATCCTCCGGTAGCCAGAGAACTGAGTTTCAAGAAATCCCTGCGTGAAGGAACAAAGACTTCGCTTTTGTCTTCAGCTTTTTTGTTTTTTAAAAACGGGAAGTTCGGCATCATATATTTTGATGTTTTGGGTTCAGGATTAAAGGGATTTGGATGCGGTGAGTATGGCTTCTTTGATGCGGTTATAGGTACCGCAGCGACAGAGGTTTCCTGCCATGGCTTCCTCGATTTCAGCATCTGATGGGTTGGGGCTTTTCTTAAGTAAGGCAGCCGCATTCATGATCTGACCTGTTTGACAATAGCCGCACTGGGGGACTACATGCTCCACCCAAGCGTCCTGAAGGGGATGATGGCCTTCCTTATCCAAACCCTCGATGGTGGTGACTTTCCTTTTTCCAACTGTGGAGATGGGAGTACTGCAGGATCTGATGGCTTCATCGTCCAAATGTACCGTGCAGGCTCCACATAGCGCTTGCCCGCAACCGAATTTGGTCCCTTTCATCGAGAGCAAATCCCTTAAAACCCAAAGCAGTGGCATGTCCGGATCAGCGGTCACTTCCTGGTTTTTTCCGTTGACAGATATTGTGAATTTTTCCATGGTGGTTGGATTGGTCTTTGTTATTTTTTGGGTAAAAGTTTATGATTATTACAAAATTAAGCTCCGATCAGGTTCCATTTTTCCCTGTATGGTCTGAACAACAATTCATTGGCAGCGTCATCTTTTAGGAACAGTTCTTTCTTCGCATCCCATTTCAAAGATTTTTCCTGTTTGTAGGAAATCAGTGCCAAATGCATCGGCAGGGTCATACCTCTAGCATATTCAAGATTGGATTCAGGTTGCTGACGGGATTTGACCGCATCGAGAAAATTCTGTTGGTGGCCCGGAGACCTTGGGATGGACTTGGCGATTTCTGGAATATCAGTCAAAGTTTGGCCATTCATGTGGATGGCCATGGTACTGTAATCACAGATCAGGTTTCCTTTTGTGCCTTCGAAATAAGCGCCTATTCCCATTTTGTCGGCACCTTGCACCGGTGGAGGCGTGGAGGTCCAATGGATTTTGAGTTTTTTGAATTTGAAATCCACGTCGATCCATTTTGGAGTATCGCCGACACCGTCAGATTTTTCTCCTTTGGCCGAAATGGATTTCAGGCCGCTTGGCGCAATGGACATCCAGACCACATCAGCGATATGACACCAAAAGTCCTGAAATACTCCTCCCGAATATTCCATAAAATAGCGATAAGTGAAATGACATTTTTCAGGGGCATATTCTGAATAGGGTGCGGGCCCTAGCCACATGTCCCAATTCAGGTTTGGTGGAGGGGTTTGATAGTTGAGCTTTTCGATGATCGGGGGTTCGCCGGTTTTCCAAAGCCTCACTGTTTTGATTTTTCCCAACTCCCCGGATTGGATGATCTCGGCCACACGGTGGTAATTGTCTCCGGCATGGATCTGAGTGCCCAATTGGAAAACCCTGTTGTTTGACTTTTGCGCAGCCAACATCAACTGTCCTTCTCTCAGTGAATAGGAAAGCGGCTTTTCTCCATAGACATCTTTGCCTGCCTGAAATGCCAAAATGGCGATCTGTGCGTGCCAATGGTCCGGAGTGGCGATGGTGACAGCATCGATATCCTGCCTTTCCAGAACTTTTCTGAAGTCGGTATAAATCTGGGCTTTGGTATCAGGATGGATTTTTTTGAGTTGGGTCAAAGCTTCCTTGGCGTGCTCTTCATCGACGTCACAGAGGGCGACGATTTCAGCTTCGGGTAAGTTGGCAAACCAATTCATATGTGCCAACCCCATTCCCCCCAATCCGATATGGGCAATCCTGACCCTGTCAGAGGCGGCTGCTTTCAGACCCTGGAATGGTAAAAACTGAAGTCCCAAAGCAGTAAGGACAGAGTAGCGTACAAAATCCCGCCTATTGATATGTTGACTCATAAGATTGGTTTTTTGGGTTGGTTTTAGGGTTTTTGAAGAAGGCCCTTCTTTTAATTTCAATATAAATAAAAAAAATGTGTGATTTTTATCTCCTTCCTCAAGATTGGCTTTTGTTTATATTTATTGGATAATAGAAATATAAACGGGGAACAGATGCCATAAATGGCTGATAACCAATTTTGAAAATCGGAGTTGTAAAGGTATGGTAAAGAGGTTTTTTGATTGGCAGATTGGAATTTTCGATTTATTGGATGAACACTGGGAAAGTGAGTCTGTATCCAAATGGATCAGCAACATTGTCGTGATGTTTTTTGTAGGAGGTTTGCTGATGGGACTGCTTTCCTACCTTAATATTCTCCATTTTGGGGAGAAGTTTACTGCCTTCTTTGCAATAGAACTGGCTTTCAACGTGCTTTTGGTATTTGAAGTGTTGGGATTGATTTTTTTGATTCCAAAGTCTGTGGCGGATTCTGTCGGAAAGCAGTTTGAAATAATTTCCCTCCTCTTGTTGCGGGATGCTTTCAAGGAGTTTGGACATTATCTGGGAGACATGACCTGGGAAGTTGGGTTTTTGATGGAACTACTTCCCATTGTGTCCGATGCCTTTGGCGCGGTCGTGATTTTTTTGATCACAGGGCTTTTTTACAGAGCACAGAAGCATATCCGAATTACCAGGACCTACGAAGAGCAAAAAGGATTTGTGTCTATCAAAAAGTTAATGTCTATTTACCTGACGGCTTCTTTTATACTTTTGGGGATTTATGACATTTTCACGGCCTACCAAACCCATGAGTTTATTTACAGTATCAAGTTGTTTTATACCTTGCTTATATTCACAGATGTGTTTATCCTGCTGTTTTCATTGCGGTACACGACCAAATACTATAACCTTTTCAGGTATTCCTCCTTTGCCTTGGCGACGATATTCCTGAGGCTGACCTTGTCTGCCCCTGCTTATTATAATGTTTTGTTGGCGGTGATTGCCGGCTTGATGGTTTTGGGAGTTACTTATATTTATAACAAGCTTTTGATGAAACAAGTGGTTGAAGGGAAGGAATGAGATGTGATGTGGGTATCCGCTTATTTGCCAGAAACACTATATTTTTCTTCAAGCGGGACGGAAGACCGAAGTCGGAAGACGGATGTAGCGGGCTATTAATTCCCAGACCAGAATTAGAATAGATATCATATTTCTAGGCATCATTACTTTCATAAATGGGGAAATGGGAAGAGGAATTAAAAATAAGTCCCTGATTTATAGGAATAATTAAGTTGCAGTTGATAATATTCCAATTTTTTTGTGGAGTCAGTTTGGAAAAAATGGCTTAACCTGCTAATATTACATCACCTTAGACCAAAGGGTCTAATAAAACCAATAAAATTCCTCCTTAGCTCAGTTGGTTAGAGCACATGACTGTTAATCATGGGGTCCTAGGTTCAAGCCCTAGAGGGGGAGCAAAAAGCCTCAAATCGCAAGATTTGAGGCTTTTTCTTTTATTGATATTTTAGCTCTTCCCGATAATTATCGGGAGATTAGAGTACTGTATTAAGGGGATATTTAAATTCAGAATGAAGATTGACTTTTGTCCCTGTTGCTGAAGATTTTCGTGCCGCTTCCATAATTTCAAGAACATGCAATGCATGCTCAACATTGATTTTTGGTTCGGTTTTGTTGATTATGGATTCAGCTACTTTTGTGGCGCCCTCTTGCCAAACATAACCGCCGGTCTCTTGATGATATAAAGTTGCTGGATGATCGTAGGAATCATCCAAATAAACACCGTTGGTTTCCCAATCGTAACCGATTAATCTCAAATTCCCTTTATCCCCAAAAATCTGAATGGAATGCAATTGTTGACCATGCGCCTCATGGCCATGAGGATCAAAATAATTGAATCCACACATCACATGGCTTATAATTCCTTTGCCATGATCCATTAATATGTGGGCATTGTCCTCTACTTCTACTTTTACCAATCCTTTTTCATAAATCATGCGCTCAGGATTGACTATACTGGTCATTGCCATTACTGATAAGGCAGGACCAAGTAATCCGGTTAAGGTTGCAATATTATAGACTCCAAGATCTGGCATACTTCCACCATCTTTTTCATAAAAGAAAGAAGACCAATCTGGGCCGGTATGCCCATATTGACCATGGGCACTGGCAATTCTTCCTAATTTCCCTTCTTGAATACATTTTGCCATAAATGAAAATTGCGGACTATTTACAACAGCCGGAGCTCCCCATAATCTCAAATTTTTACTTTTTGCCAATTCTAACAAAGCTTTACCTTCAGCATAAGTGGTCGCTATTGGTTTTTCACTCCAAACGTGTTTTTCAGCCATTAATGCTTTTTTATTCAAGTGTCCATGTTGTTGCATGTCAGTAAGTGTGATCATCATATCAAAAGGCACTCCCTTGAGCATGTCATCTATGTTCGGATAGGTGGCTGCATTTACCTTATATTCTTGATTTTGAGCCAATGCCCGCTCATATTTGATGTCACATAGACTCACTATTTCAATGAGTGATGAACTTTGTAAATGTGGGATATATCTGTTGCTAACACTTCCGCAACCTATCACACCTATCCTGAGTTTTGAGCTTTTGGATTCCTTTGCAAAAGATTCTAAGGATGATAGAAGAATGGCTGCACCTGACATTGCTGTCATTTTCAAAAATTCCTTACGGGAAATTTCATTCATGGCTTTTTTTTAATTTAAAAATACATAGTAATAAGAAATCCTGTATTGCTCGATAAAATAAAATCAAGGATATAAATTGAAGATTAAGTATAATACTTTCAGTTTTTTTACGACAAATTAAGAATGGCATCAAATGGGTAGATATAAGTTTTTCATTATTTTGGGTCTAAAGTGCAAGCAATCTGCTTCAGCTTCTGTCAATAGGGGGAGCAAATAAGCCTCAGAGAAACCTGAGGTTTTGTCTTTTGGAAAGGCTTCAGAACATTATTCTGAGTTCTTTTCTTTTTTAGGGGATTTGGTCGCATCAAAAATTCCTTAGCAAATTTGGTGATAAAAAGTGCTTATTTTGGTGCTTTTTTATCTAGAGCAGGCAAAACGATGGCAACTTTTTAGCGTGCCGAAAGCCACAACTTCAAACGTTATGGCAGTTATATAAATCCATTTCATTATTCCTTTGATTTGATAAACAGATATTTTCACTCAAATAACTTTGAACAAAGTTTTTAATTTAGGAAATATAGGGTATGAAAAAATGGTTTTTACTTTCACTGATCCTGATTTTCCCCCGGTTTTCACTCTGCCAAAACGGAACAAATTCGATAAAACACGTGGATAAGATGAACTTAAAAGGGGCTGTCAAAACTATTAAACACACTGCTTATGAACCGATAAGTATTGAATCCGACAGCATTAACCTGCTAAAGTTCGACTTTTTTGGCATGCATAATTATATCCATAAATTCGATAAACAAGGTTGGCTTCTTGAAAAAACTGAATTGAAACTTAGGGAAGATCAGCTAATTCCTTCTGGGATTTGGACCTATGACTATGATGAAGAACATCGGCTTGCCAAAGAATCTTACATTTTTGATGCAATTGACGGTTCTGATACAGCAACCTTCGAATATACTTATCCTTTTGATAGCTTAACTACTGTTGTTGAAAAACGAAAAGGTGAATTCCAGAGAATCTATCACTATATACTAGAAAACATGACCGAAGAATTTATCACCATCAACAGTGATATTTCTTATATTAGTAAATCTTTCTTCGAAATGGATGCCCAAAGAAGAATCATAAGAAAAGAGGATTACAGCAATGTTTCCAGACTACAAAATTTGACCATCAATTTTTATCAAGATGAAATTTTCAGGACACCTAATAAGGTCTTGATAACCCACTTCAAAAGTGGACAAGTTTATCTCACTGAAAATCTACTCGATGAGCAAGGTAATATTACCAGTCAAAAAAATATCTCTTTGAATACTGGAGAATTCAAAACAACAACCTATATGTATATTTATGATACAACTGGCAATTGGATAGAAAAAAAAGAATTTATTGACAATCGCCCAAGAAAGGTCTTTCGTAGAGAGATTGAATATTTTCTGAATTAAACACGTTCTAAGCTATAATTTGAATAGCAATTCATTCCCTACACCACCCTCGTCTCAGAATACAGATCGTATGCAGCTACCAAAAGTTGATGGTCCGGAGCCTGACCATAGCGGGCAAAATTTTTCAGTTCGCTCCGCTGTTCGATATATACCGGGATGTAGGTGCGGTCCAGTTCATCCCAAATGACCAATAGATAGGCAAAAGGTGTTTTGCTTAATCGGCCTTTTGCGAGCCATTCCTCAAAAACCGATTCATCTAACGCATTGGGATAGCTTGGGCCTTCAAACATGATTTGATTGTTTTAATATGAATTTCAAAGATAAGGATTGGTTGAATGATCCATTCCTAAAGGTAATAAATGAGGTCTTGCTGAAATGTGGGTAATTTGAAAGTTTTTTCCCCTCACCAGAAGGTAAAAAATCAAATCACTTCTTACCTCCCGGATTATAAATCTCTTTCGCTGTTTTCAGGACCTCGGCCTTATCCAAAGTCATCGGTTTCAGCTTTTGACCGAGGAAAAGTTCCATCTGATCATCAAAGTGGGGGCTGTCAGGGTCATTGCTTGCTCCGAAGACATTGATTGTCTCGATCTTTGGAAGGCCTTCCCCAAAGCGAACCATCATAATATAGGACTCCCCCTGTGTGCCTTTTCTCATCCCGTTTTCCCAAGGCAATGAACGCATGGCTGTAATCACATCGTCGATTCCCTGCAACGGTAGCGCCTTGTCTCCTCTTACCAGTTTTTGGTATTCCCCTAAAGTCACCAATTCCTTTCCAAAATGGGTGTTGAAATGGTCTTTGGTAGCTTTGAGACTTTCTACAGATTCTTCTTCTGTAAGTGTGGTTTCCCAACTCCTCCCATTTTCAGCAAATTTGTCCCACCAATAGTAATAGACAAAAGCAAAAACTGCCGCACCTTCACTGTCGATTCCCGAGCGTTTATCCCACTTGTTAATGGCTTCGATCTGCTTGGCGATTTCGGGATATTTGCTTGGGTTTAGGCCAAAAAGAGATTCCATATTGGTACGGAAAGCCAGTTTTTCAGGCAATTGTCCATCATACTTGATTTCTTTGAAACGCTCGTAGGAAATCCTCCCCGTGTCGGGCATCAATTCACGGAATCGGGTCGATCGGTTATTGTCCCGCAATAGGTAATCCATGGATTTGGGGTAATTGTCCGGATTGAGATTGTCAGCCAATCCACTCGCCTTAAAAGGAGAATGGTTGGTGTTGAATAAAAATCCCGAAGCGGGATTGAATTGTTGCGGCAGATCCTCAAAGTCATGGTAGCTGGTCCACAGGGCTTTTTTGGTATTTCCGGCTACCGTTCCGGTGAAATCAATGGATGGTTCTCTGATGGGGATCAGGCCATTGCTGACATAAAAAATTGTATCATACTTGTCAGCGTATACCGTGTTGAAACTTGTCAGTTCCATCCGCGACATGGCTTCACTGAATTCTTTAAAATTCCTCGATTTGTTCATTCTCCACCATTGCTCCGGCGCACCGATTCGCTCCAAGGCACCCAAGCGGATTGAAAATGTTCCTTGTTCAGTAACCAAGGTTGGACCGTAAATGCTTTTCCAGATTTTCTTTGGAAAGGGAATCGTGATCAAATCCCAAAGTTTTACCCGAAGCCAAACTGTTTCTTCTTCCAATTCCAGCCATTCCCCATCTACTAGGTATTGATCCTCATTTTTTGGATTGATGTCCAATTGGTACAGATCCAAGAGATCAGGGAAATTAACCGTGTGCGCCCATCCAAGATTTTCATTTACTCCGTGAAAAATCATCGCTCCACCCGGAAAAAGTCCCCCAAGAATATTCCATCCTTCCTCTGAGTGGAGGTGTGCTTCATACCAAGCTACAGGTCCGTCTAGGGGTTGGTGGGAATTGATGGCTAGAAAAGCCTCACCGGAGTCTGTTCGGGAAGAGTGAATGGCAATTGCGTTTGAGCCTTTTGGATCGGCATCAAATGGTACGGTTTCTACTTTTCCGGAGACGATTTGTTGGACCGCCCGATCTGCTCCGGACATCTGGGCAAGGGAGAGAATATATGCCGCCGTTATTTCTTTGGTATTGACAGGAAAAGCTTCTTTGAATAAAACTTCCTCAGGATGTGCCAATGCAAAGTCATTCATTCCTGCGGCGTAGGCCTCTAAAATCGCTTTGAATTCCTCTGAATAGGCCGATTCATATTTGGCCTCTGCGATTTCAACGGTTTGGAGTAAATGTCCAAAAAAATCCACAGCAGCTCCGTCTTGCCCATAAACCCTTCCCAACATTCGCTTCCCGGCAAGCAATGTTTTTTGGATAGTTTCAAAATCATCTTCGGCATGTGCCCAAGCCAAACCGTAGGCGACATCTGGATCTGTTATTCCAAAAATATGTGGTACACCAAATTCATCCCGAGCGATTTGGACTTTGGAGGTATCCCAACCTGAATGATTAAATGGGGAGTCACAAGAAAAAATTAAAAAGGGAAAGAGCAGGAAAAGCCCGGTTCGGAATAATTTCATAGGGTGTCAGTCGCTGGTAAGAATGGCATGCAAAATGCGTTTTTATTACAAACAAAAAAAACAGTCGTCTGTCAGTTGTTAAGAGATGAAAAAAAATTTCCTCGTTGAATGTTGTATTGATTTTTTTTCCCATTATTATAAGCGATTCATCAGTTGGGCAAGTTTATATCAATGAAAATTTGTCAATGGTTTTGTGTGAAAAAATCTTGTAAATAAACAGGACCGGATCTTTCGCACCAGATCGATTTTTTTAAATACTCTCAAAAAGAAATTTTCAAAACCCCTCAAAAAAGTAGATACTTTCAAAAAACATAATAGGATTTTTATTTTGCGATTCAATTTTTTGATGTCTTTCATTCAATCAATACCACAGCGTAAATAGTGTTTCCATCGCCTTTTTGGCCAATTAAATTATTTTTTTTTAGAATTGATCTAAATAAATTTTGGATAAAAAACAGGCATTTATTAATATTGTATTCTTATTTAAAATTAATCCAAATAAATACGATACATAAAACATGAAACTGGTTTTTACGATTGTAATCGCTTTTGTCTTGGGCCTGACTGCTTCATTTGCCCAAAAGAATATATTGAAAGGGAAAGTTTTGGATGAGTCCAAGCAGGCTGTTCCCGGTGTGGCGCTGATGTTGGAAGGTACCGTGAGGGGAGTGCAGTCTGACCTTTCGGGCGGTTATACAATCAAGGATATTCCCGAGGGAGATTATATCCTCAAAGTCAACATGCTCGGCTACAAGGAAGTCAGCATTCCATTTAGCATTGCGCAGCAAGAAAACAAAGTGTTGGACATCACCTTAAAAGAGGCACCGCTTTCCTTAGATGCTTTTGAGTTCACTGTCAGTAGAGGGATTATGGGCCAAGAGCGGCTACCTGAAGTGGACCGTTTTCGGATCAATGCCGGAAAAAAAAATGAAGTTATCAGGGTGGGAGAGATCAATGCCAACCTTGCGATGAACAATAGCCGTCAAATATTTGGAAGAACCCCAGGTATTTCGATTTGGGAAAATGACGGTTCAGGAATCCAGCTTGGAGTAGCATCTAGGGGTTTGAATCCAAACCGCTCTTGGGAGTTCAATGTACGAATGAATGGATATGACATCACTCCCGACCCCATGGGGTATCCGGAGGCTTATTACACTCCCCCCATGGAAGTGGTAGAACAGATTGAAATCGTCCGTGGTGCTTCTTCCATCCAATATGGTTCCCAATTTGGAGGATTGATGAACTTCGTCATGCGCAAGCCTGACAAATCCAAGCGTTTTACCTTCGAGACGTTGAACACTGTGGGTAGCAATGGGCTTTTTAGCACTTTCAATTACCTCGGGGGAACAGAAGGAAAATGGAGCTATACAGCCTATTACCAAAAGCGGGTTGGAAATGGCTGGAGAGAAAACAGCTATTTCAATACCGACCATGCCCATTTGGAAGTCAATTATGCTGCCAACAACCGCCTGATGATCGGTCTGGAAATGACTTACATGGACACCGAAAGCCAACAGCCGGGTGGTCTGACCGATGAGCAGTTCAAAACTGATCCCAGATCAAGTTCACGGGAAAGGAATTGGTTCAGCACGCCTTGGTTTATCCCGGCTTTGACGGCAGAATATATACTCAGCGAAAACACCAAGCTGAGTTGGAAGACTTTCGGGACATTTGCAGAAAGAAACTCTGTGGGTTTTATGCGTCCCATAAACCAAGAGGATGATTTGGGCAACAGACAGGTGGACAGGGATTTCTATACCACCTACGGTTCAGAGATCAGGATGATCACCGAGTATTCATTGTTTGGCAAAGCAAATACCTTGGCAGCCGGGCTTCGATATTTCAATGGCTTTATCGACAGAAAGCAAGTGGGTGCAGGAGACAATGGCAAGGAAATGAACTTTGGCCTTATTGACGGCGGGATTTTCAGAAGGGATTTTGACTTTACCAATATCAACCAAGCTGCCTTCGCAGAGAATGTGTTCAGGTTTTCGGAAAAATGGTTGCTCACCACCGGTTTGAGATATGAGAGAATATCATCCAATATGGAAGGATTGTTCAATATCGTCAATGACCAAGAACAAGTATTGCTTCCACAAAACAGGACCAGGAATTTCCTTTTGGTGGGTATCGGATCTGAGTATAAAATTACCCCATCCATGGAGTTTTACTCCAATTTTTCCCAAGCTTACAGGCCTGTGCTGATATCGGACCTTACCCCTCCGGCTACTACAGATATCATCGATGAAAATTTGCAGGACTCAAGGGGTTTCAATTTTGATCTTGGATACCGGGGTGCCATTCAGAATTGGATGAAGTTTGATGTGGGGTATTTTTATCTGAACTACGCGGACAGGATCGGGACTATTGCTGTACAGGATGAAAACGGTGCGATCTCACAGTTCCGTACCAACTTGGGCAATTCAGTCAGCCAGGGTTTTGAGGGATATGTTGAATTTGACCCTATTTCGGCCCTTACCAAAACTTCCAAATTTGGATACCTTCACCTGTTTGCTTCCCTTGCTTTTGTGGATGCCCGATACGGGGATTTTGCCACGACATCTGTCAAAGACGGCGTAATCGTCCCCGGCAACCTCAAAGGAAATAGGGTAGAAAATGCCCCCCGAAAGATAAACAGGTACGGAGTGACTTACCGCTATGATAGATTTTCAGTGACTTGGCAATTGAGTGATATCGGAGATGCCTTTTCCGATGCTTCCAATACAGTAACGCCCAATGCGGCTGCCACTGTTGGATTGATACCCGCTTATCGGGTCCAAGACATCTCAGCATCCACTGACATCAAAAACCGCTACATATTCAAAGCAGGAATCAACAACCTGACCAATGAAATGTACTTTACCAGAAGGGCGGGCGGCTATCCTGGACCAGGAATTATGCCGGGTGAAGGAAGAACTGTTTACTTTACTTTTGGATTGAAATTTTAAGGAGAGGACTCTTCTTATCGAGGAAGTATTTTCAGGCTAGGTTTACTTCCAATTGTTTTCTCATGAGTTTCAAAAAAAAGTGCCCTAAACATATTTAGGGCACTTTTTTTAGTTAAATATAATTGGACTATTCGGACAAAGAGAATTCGGGGCTTTAGGAATCACCTTCCAAAATCATCCTGAAGCCTGACAATATCGTCTTCATTGGACGGATTGGAAGCATCCGTATGTTGCCAAATCTCCGCCACCACTCCCCAATCTTCCAAACCTATCAACCTGTGCCTTTCCCCTTGTTGGAGCTTGATTTTGTCTCCTTCCGAAAGGGTCTTGATTTCATTTTGCACATCAGTCATGCTAGTTCCCACTGCTACTTTTCCTTTGATGCAGCGCCAGATTTCTGCCCGGCGGAAGTGGTATTGCCAACTCAATCTTTTCTCGGGGGCTACCAAAAGGATTTTTGGGCTAAGCATTTCTGATATTTTCAGGGATTCAAAATCCTCCTCCGGGAAAAATTGAGCGGCAAATTTGGAAGCTTGGTCTTCATTGATCACCAAAAACCCTCCCCAGGGTCTTTGTTTGTCTTTTTTGACAATTTCAAATCCCAAACCTTCAATATACTGTTCTGTTTGTTCAAAAATCTCTTCTTTAGAATTCATTATTTCTAAGTCAAAATTGGTGCTGATGATAAAGTGTTCAACTTGTAAAGGAAAGAATTTTTTGAATTTCTCCTTATTTATTTCGAATCGGTGATAAATATAAAGAGCATTTTGAAAAACCGACCCAAGGATCTCCTCACGTCTACTTTTTCTTCTGCGCCGCCAGCCATTCCATGATGGTAACAGGGCGTCCGTTGAGCATTACAGGAGAGCCATCCAAATCCGTCCTAGCCGTATTGGCATGGGAATAAATCCACGACCAATGTCCGTTGTAACGGTAATTTTCACCACCATAAAATCCCGTGATGTCTGTCACGTTATCGTAGTAGGACAAAATCACATTTTTTGCGCCGGCCTGTTTTAGTCTTTTGTAAAGCGGAACGACTGTTTCCTCTGGTTTGGTGGTCCCGTCATCTTTGGCATGGATAAACCACATCGGTACGTTTTTGATTTTCTGTAGCTGTGCGTCACTTACAAACTCATTAAAGTAAGCCAAAGCACTGATATAAGCGCCTGCAAAATAGTCCGGGTTCTCCAAAATCAGTTTGAGAGACATATAGCCCCCATTGGAACAGCCCCCGACATAAATTCTCTTCGTATCGATATTGGGGTTTTTGGTTACAAAATCTTGGATTAAAGCGAAGACACCTGCATTATAGATGTCGTTGTCTTTTCCGCGGGTCATGCCCTCTGCCGCCTGCATCCAAAAGGTGGGTGCTTGGGGTACCAAGACATACGCCCCGCCAAAAAAAACCTGAATTTCCGGTGACGCGTAATTGGCTGCTTTGTTGCCTAGCAGAGCGGTGGTGGGGTCGTTGCCCCCTTCGCCGCCACCGTGAAGCCAAATGATCAGAGGAACTTTTGACTTGATGTCTTTAGGTGCAAACGAAGCGTAAGACATGCTGAGACCGTTTCCGTATTGGAATGTTTTTGATAAATCATATTGATCTACTAGGGGCATGATTTTGCCTTTGGAGTTATTCCAAACTTTTCCCGTTTTGTTGTGGAGGATGGTCATTTTGTAATCCACCCAATAGTTAGAGCCGCGGTTATTGATCCTAGTGTATTGGAAAGGTGATCCAAGTGGCGTAACCGGACCAACTGCCAAAACCAAAGTGATATTTTTGCCTTCTGCCAACCTGTTTCCATTTTCATCCGAAACATAAGCATATACTACTGACCGGGTTCCGGAAGCACTTTCAGCCGGAATTTCTGCTCCCTCCAAACTCCGGGTTGCGAATACTTGGTATTCTGTTGCGTTTGCATCCTTGACGGACTCTTCCAAGCTGAGGATGACTTTGTTCACAGCGGGTCCCCAATCAAACCCTTCCACTACCCATCTATACTCTCCAGGTGTAGCCAAAGAATTTGTTTGATTTTCATTTGGATCGGAAGCTGTGGCACCAAAAGAAAAATGGCCAAGCAGAGAAGTCAATAAGAGGAGGAGATAAAACTTTTTCATAGGAGATACAATGGGTTTGGTTTGAAGAGTAAAAGTTAAATCAAAGGATTGGGGTTGGATAGGGGAATTACAGGAATGGGAGGTTTGGAGATTTGAAGAAAAAAAACCGGCAGGTTTTGAAAACTGCCTGATCAAAAATCTTCTAAAAAGCCCCAATCTTCCCATCCATCCAATTGGCGCGTTGACTCAGAAAATTCTGAAGGTCAAGGACGGATTGGTCATAGGTTCGGTCTGCGCTCACTTCCCACTTGGCATAGTTGCGGGTTACGGCATTATTGTCTTGAAGATACCTTGAAGTGTCGGATACCAGTTTTTGGAGGTTTCCATTGCTCAAGGTGGTGCTTCTTAAGTTGGTCCAACGGGTTTTGACCGCCTGGCGAAAAACCCGGTCTTCCATGAATCGCCCCCCCTTTAAGGACTTTGGTTGTCTTTTTTGATAATTTCAAATCCCTATTCGTTGATTTCCTTTACGGTTTCCTCCAATATTTGATTTAGGACTGGCTTGTTTATTAGAACTTATTTAGTGCTAAAAAATTGGTCTTTATGGACAGGGGTGCATATCGGAGTGTTTTGAGGAGCATTACCTCTTTTTATGTTTTTTTGAGATCAATCTTTGAATAAATTAAAACCTCCTTGACCGGATTAATTTTTGGCAAGGAGGTTTTGCAGTGGTGTATTGGAGTCTTGTTGGTTTTTAATGGTGATTTATATAGGGTTAAAGATCTTTAAGTGAATTTACAGGATTGTTGGTTGCAGCGCGGAGCGCATGGTAGCTAACAGTGCCCAAAGCCACAAATGATCCCGCCAGCAAAACGTAAAGAAAGACAATCCAAGGAAATGGGATATGGTAAGCGAATCCCGAAAGCCATGTGTTCATGGAATACCAGCCAATTGGTGCTGCAATCAACAAACCTACCAATACCAATTTGAGAAAATCCTTGGACATCATCACTACAATACTTCCCACTGAAGCGCCTAAAACCTTTCTTACTGCCACAGATTTTTTGCTCTGTTCGAGAGAAAAAGAAGCCAATCCAAAGAGACCTAGACAGGATACAAAGATGGCCAAGCCGGAAAACAAACCAAAAAGTTGACCCAACCTCTTATCTTGATCGAAAAGCTTGTCAAAAGTTTCATCAAGAAACAAGTATTCAAATGTATGATCCGGAGCAATTTTTGCCCAGGTATTCTCAAGTCCGGCTATGGTTTCTTCTAGGTTTTCTGTTTTGACCTTGACTGCCAAAAATGTAGTCTCAAACTGATCATTGAGTATCATAACAAGAGGGTCAATTTTTTCTTCAAGATGTTTGAAGTGAAAATCTTCAACCACGCCGACAATTTTACCGGGACTTTCGCTTCTTTCTCCAATGTCCATGAGTTTGCCGATGGCATCTTCGGGATTTTGCCAGCCAAAGAATTTGGCAGCAGTCTCATTGATAATAAACTCTTTCCCAAATTGTTGGCTTTCTGGATGAAAATAATCTCCCGCTTTCATTTTCATGCCTAGGGTATTCAACAAATCTTCGTCACCGCTAAAGAAATACATGTTTTCAGGTTTTTTATCCTGGATGTTTTCATGCCAAAACATGGTTGTACGCACCATTTTTCCTGGAATTTCCAACATCCTTGAAGCACTTTCTACTCCGGGAACATTCATGAATTCGTTCTTTAAGGTCAAGACCCCGATAGAATCCTGCGGAAGCAATGTTACCAAAACCTGTTCTCTATCGAAACCCATGTTTTTGGTCATCATGAAATCCAACTGCCTGTAGATAATGAAAGTACCTGCCATGATGACAAAAGCTACCGCAAACTGGAAAACGACCAAGGATTTCCGTAAAGTCTGACCTCTCAGATTTGTAACCAAATTGCCTTTAAGTACTTCCACGGGCTTGAAATTGGAAAGGAAAAAAGCAGGGTAAGTACCTGCCAATACCCCTACAAAAAAGGTGATGATAGCAAAAACAGGCAACACAAAGCCATTTTCAATAGGGTTGAATTCAATTTCTTTCCCGGATAATTCATTAAAAAATGGAATGATAACCGTCAAAATCAGCACAGCCAAGGACAAAGAAAAAAAGGATATCAGTATAGACTCACTCAAAAACTGGAAGATGAGCTGGCTCCTCTTTCCTCCAGCAACCTTACGGATACCTACTTCACGTGCCCGCTTCAGAGACTGGGCAGTAGTGAGGTTCATGAAATTGATACATGCTATGACCAAAATGAAGAAAGCAATGGCAGACATGATATACACGGTTTGGATACTGCCATTGGGTTCGATCTCTAAGCCTCTATTGGAATTGAGGTGGATGTCTGTGAGAGCCTGGAGTTCAAGGTCATTTTTTGGGTCTTCAGGGGTCAATTCCTGGAAGGTATCCATAAACTCTGAAATTTTTACCGAATATTCTTTGGTATCGATTCCTTTTGGTAATACAAGATAGGTGTAATGGTTTGTCAAATAGCTAAAGCCATTGGGAGAACCAGGGCGCATCGGTTCAAAATTCCCTGATGAAACCAGGATTTCTGGGTGAAAGTGGGAATTTGAAGGGACTTCCTCCATGATTCCTGTGATTTTATAGGCTTGGTTGTCGTGAGATAAGGTTAATGTTTTGCCTATTGGATCTTCTATTCCAAAAAATTCATTCGCTTTTTTAAGCGTTAGAACCATGGAGTTGAGTTCCATCAAGGCTTGCTTAGGATTGCCGCTTAGAAGCTTAAAGTCTAAAACATCAAAAACAGAGGAATCAGCAAAAAATACCCTTTCCTTTACTTTGGATTCAGATTCTTCGCGGGAAACATACATATCGGATGGTTTGACCCTTGAATAAGCTTCGATTTCAGGAAAATTTTCTTTCAGTATTTCTCCAATCGGAAATGCGGATATCGCCCAATTATTGGCTTCAAGATTTAGTACCAACCTGTATACCTGGTCTGCACGGCGGTTTTGCCTGTCATAGTTGAGTTCAAATTGAACGAAAAGGACAATCAAAACACAGCAAGCCATACCGATTGCTAGCCCAATAATGTTGATGGAGGCATGTAGCTTGTTTCGCTTGAGATTTCTTAGAGCAATAAGAATGTAATTTTTGATCATGGAGATTAAAAGTTTTCCCTAATGAATGCCAATGTCCATGCCAGCCCAAAAAATCGATTTTGACTAGAAATTACATGTTTTTGAAATGTAAATGTGCTCGATATCTCACTATTTCGTTCGCTGATGGACAAATTGGTTTAGGCATAGCCCAGACCAGTAAGGAATTAAGGGTCTGAAAGGACTTTGTTTTTGTTAAAAAGTCCCGATTTTTCCATCCATCCAATTGGCGCGTTGACTGAGAAAATTCTGAAGGTCAAGGACGGATTGGTCGTAGGTTCGGTCCGCACTCACTTCCCACTTGGCATAGTTGCGGGTGACAGCATTATTGTCTTGAAGGTACCTGGAAGTGTCGGAAACCAGTTTTTGGAGGTTTCCATTGCTCAAGGTGCTTCCTCTTAAGGTCGTCCAACGGGTTTTGACAGCTTGGCGAAAAACCCGGTCTTCCATTAACCGGTTCCACCAAAACGGCATCATCCAAGGATCTTTGTTGACATAGTTATTGTAATTGATCACCCAATCATTCATCGGAATCCTATCTCCCTCGTCAAAGCCAATATTGAAATCCCAAACAGGTCCCATGGCAAGCTTGCCATCTCTGTCTTTGACCAAATAAGTACTCAGGCGGTACGCATCGACATTACGGCAAAGCTCATTGATGATAAAATAATCCACAAAACTTCCGATGTCTATATAATCCGCATAACTCCTTTCGCCTGCACCAAAATCATCCTGCAATAAGGCAGTTTCGAAGTCTTGCAAATAATCGGCGATATAGATTTTTTGGGCTTCGGTGATATCTTCCGCTTTTGGGTATTCGTACATGAAGTAGGTCTCCAAATATTGGTCTGCATGATAGGGTGGTGCAAATGCCGGGAAAGTGACGGGTTTTCCAAAAATATCAAAACCACTGCGAAAGCTGTTTTGAGAGGTATATCGGGCATCGTCATCCCAATTGTTGAGAAAGTAGGAGAGAGGTTTGCCATCATGTTCAGGCCCGGCATCGGCCTTGTCGATTTTGAGGATATAGCCACCTGTCAGGTTGGTGGAGGATGTATTCAGTGATTTGATGTCAATCCGTTGACTGTCTCGCTTCAGCTTTTCACACAAATAATACACGCCCATATATTCTCCATTGACTTCAATTTCGACAAACTTTCCCCTGCTTGCATATTTCCCCATCTGATTGGAGATGTCATAGGCGACCTGGTTATACATCAAACTTCTGTCCCAAATGTACTTTTCGGATTTATTCACAACATGGCCGATAAGCCTCCAATCTTCTTCCTTTGGAAGACCAAGGATAGTAACATCCACTCCTTCGCCTGCTTCGTCTATAGTTTCGAAGTTGAATCCCTTTTTGTCAGACAGACGAAAAGAAGTCTTGCCTCGGTATTCAATGTCGATCAGTTGGGTTTGGAGAAGTTTTTTCTCTTGGTAGATTTTCATTTGAGCTTGCACTCCCGGTTCATAAGGAATCGAAGCACCACGGGTGTCTATCACGACATAGGGTATCTCGCTATCTTCAGTATCGATGGCAAATACCTGTCCGTCGTCACCCTTTGGGATAACTTCAACTGGTTCCTGGCATCCTGTCCAAATGAACAAACTGATGACCCCAATCCAAAAAACGTTTCTAAATGAACTTTGCATAATTTTTAAATTTTGGAAACAAAATTAGTTGATTTTCACGGAATGCCATGAGCTAAGGTTGTGTGGTGGATTAATTCCAAACAATCCGATTTGGAATCAGTTTTGTATTTGGCGTAAAGATGGCGCATGCCTGACGTTTTAATAGGATTTAGAATAAAAGATATTTGGCCGTGAATCCAGAAGAAAAAATCAAATCCCTGAGGCTTGCCAAAGGACTTACCCAACAGGAATTGTCAGACCAAAGCGGCATTTCCCTGCGGACCATCCAAAGAATAGAAAACGGGGATGTCAAACCCAGCCTTTATTCTTTGAAGAAACTATCCGAGGTATTGGAAGTGGATTTGGTTGGCTTTTTTAAGGATTCCGAGAAAAAAATCAATGTTCCAAATTCTAAACTTTCCAAAACCATGAATGGCTTATTTTCCTCTTTTACCTTGTACAGAATTCCCCTGTTAGGATCGCTTTCGCTTGTCGGATTGTCTATTTTGTCATTCTTGTTTTGGCCAGATGGAAGACCAAATGAAAGTCAACCATCCCAAAATTATGCCTTTGAAGTAGCCACGGTGAATTGTGGGTCTGAGACGGAGTGCGATATTGAAGTGACCAAAAAAGATGCTTTGGGGAATATTCTGTGGCAAAAAACCTATGGCGGGACAAGTTATGACAAGGCATCCCAAATCCTTCCCACCGAAAATGGCGGCTGTACGGTACTCGGTTCTACCAGTTCGTTTGGCGCAGGAAATTATGACGTGTTGCTCCTGAGTGTCGATGCATCAGGCGAGCTACTTTGGCAAAAAACGTATGGAGGATTTTTTAATGAATATGGAGAAAAATTTGAAGTCGCGGCTGATGCAAATGGTTATTTGATTGCTGGCACCCAACAAACTTGTCCCGGTTCAAATGTATCCGCAGATTGCAGGGATTTCATCTGGAGTTTTGAGGTGGACGGAGAGGGGGAAGAAAAGGGAATGAAGCTGATCGGCGGATAAATCCTTGGTTTTATACTAACAAGATACCCGGATATTGGAAGCCTCCTCAAGGATGGATTCCAAAATCCGGGTTACATTTTATTGAGGAATGGAAAGGCACGGGGTCATTGGAACCAAAAAAACTCATCGATAAGGTTCACGTTTTTAGGCTAATTCGTTTAGCACAAATAATTCTTTTTACTTGAAAATTCCCTCAGGGCCTTTCGTGATACTTTCGTGAATATTTCGATTTACTTTTATCGGTATTTACAACATGGTAATTATGAAAAAGGTACTGGTAGTCGAAGATGACCCTAATATCAGCCAACTCATTCAGATTCATCTCAGGGACCTGGGCTATCAGATTCAGGTGGCTAACAATGGAAAGACCGGATACGATCTTGCTTCTTCGGGTGCGTTTGACCTGATGATTTTGGATATCATGCTCCCTGAAATGGACGGTCTGAGTATCTGCCAAAAGCTCAGGGCATTGGATAATTTCACTCCTATCCTGATGATCACAGCCAAATCCGAAGAAATCGATAAAGTAATGGGATTGGAATCGGGTGCCGATGATTACATCACCAAACCTTTCAAAATCAGGGAATTTATAGCCAGGGTCAAAGCCATCATGAGAAGGCAGGACCAATTTGTCCTCTTGAGCAACAGGAATGAGGATGCCGTGCGGTTTGAAAATCTGGAAATCGACGAAAAAAGGAGAAAAGTCTTATTGAACCAAAAAAGAATTGACCTGACTCCAAAAGAGTTTGATTTGCTGATGCTTCTGGCCAAAAGCCCCGGAAGAAGTTACAGCAGGTCAGAGCTTTTGGAACTGATCTGGGGATATGATTTCAGTGGCTATGAACACACTGTCAATGCCCACATCAACCGGCTGAGGTCAAAAATCGAAGTTGATGCCAACAATCCAAACTTTATATTGACAACATGGGGCATCGGTTACCGCTTCAATGACGAATGGTAAAATCCCCTTAAGAATTAAATTAGATGGTATGAAAAGTCTATTTTGGAGAATATCCTTGGTTTTTACCTTAGTCATGATGGTGGTAGGCTTTGCGTATATCATGATCACTACAGTCGCATCCAAAAACTATTTTCTCGAAACCACACAAAAACTGAACGCTTCAGTAGCTGAATACCTGGTCAAAGAAGCGCCGCCTTTCAAAAACGGTAAAGTCAACGAAGAGGCTTTGGGTGTAATCATGCATTCCATGATGGCTGTCAATCCGAGCATTGAGGTGTTTCTTTTAGATCCTGAAGGGGAAATACTTTCCTTTGTGGTATTGGATTCCAAGGTCAAGCTCAAAAGGGTAGATGTCAAACCTGTAAAGGAGTTCATCGCATCCGGCGGTTCCAGGTTTGTTCTCGGAGATGACCCAAGGGCAAATGGGTATCAGACCATTTTTTCTGCGACAGAGGTCATCGAAGATGGCAGACTTTTGGGGTATGTCTACATCACTTTGGCAAGCGAAAAATTTGAAGAAGTAGCAGCAGGTCTATTGGGAAGTTATTGGCTCAAATTGACACTGAATTCTTTCTTGATCACGATGGTCATTTCATTGATCATTTCTTTGTTGCTGACGGCGCTGTTGACAAAGAACCTCCGGGAAATAGTCAAAACGGTAGGTAAGTTTAAAGATGGAGACCTTCAGGTAAGAATTCCCCAGATGAAAGCCAATTCTGAACTTTCCGTACTCGCCTCTACTTTCAACCAAATGGCAGACAATATTCTGCACAATATGGAGGAGCTCAAAAAAGTGGACAGCCTGAGGAGGGAATTGATCGCCAATGTATCCCATGACCTCCGCAATCCTTTGGCTGTGATCAACGGATACGTCGAAACCATGATGATCAAGGGTGATCAGCTTACTGAATCCGAAAGAGAGCAATACCTGAAAATCATCTCCGATTCCTCAGAAAGGCTCACCAAACTGGTAGCGGATTTGTTTGAACTCTCCAAACTGGAATCCGGTCAGATGCAGTTAAAATTGGAGCCGTTCAGAATCCAGGAATTGCTTTTTGATGCCTGTCTTAAATTTGAACTTTTGGCCAAAGCCAAAAAAATAGACCTTGTCGCAGACATTTCCCCTTCCCTCCCTGTGGTGAAAGCAGATCTATATTTATTGGACAGGGTTATTCAAAACCTGATTGATAACGCCGTCAAATATTCTCCAGAAAACGGACAGATAATCCTCAAAGCATTTTATTGCCAGACCACTTACAAAGTCTGTGTCAGTATCAAAAACACCGGTTCGGGAATTCCCCAAAAAGACTTGGCCTCACTCTTTGAGAGGTATTATATGGTGGACAGGGATAAAAAAGGAATCGAAGGGTCAGGTTTGGGTTTGGCAATTGTCAAAAAAATATTGGAAGTCCACGATTCAAACATCCAGGTCTTTTCTGATTCTTCCACATTTACCGAATTCGTTTTTGAACTTGATCCCATGAGGACCAATTAAAGGGAAAGGTTTTTAAAAGGCTTTAGGAATTATGAAACTTGGACTCTAACATGGATTCTTTACCATTCTTGAATGTAGGATTCCATTTTAAGCTAACCTGTTATAGGGCTGAAAAGAAATTACCTGACTTAAGCCCCTTCTTGAGATAAAAAAAGGGAGATGAATCTTCATCCCCCGTTTTTTATAATAAATAGACCAAACAAAATGTTACATGTGCATCCGCATTGTTGAACGTCCCCGACTAATTCCGAAATTTTCTACTATAAAACTGAACTCCATATGTTTGAGGTGGGGAGGAATGACGGCGGACCGGGCCGGCCCAGGCCTTGTGCGCGGATAGGATTCTGCCGTCTTGGCTTTTTTGGCTACTTTTTTTGCTAAGAAAAAAAGTAGCTGTAAAATTGATTGACCGATTTCCTGAAGCCCCAAGAAAATCTTTATAGTTAATTTTGTTACGTGCATTCATGCGAATACTCATAAAATTTTATTCCAATAATGCATTTCCAAAAGGAATGGCTGCGGCTCCGCACCAGATGATACCGTGTGTAAACTTATCGTCTTTATTGCCCTGAAGTTCATAAAAATGAGCCCCCGGCCTGTTTGCCAATCCCAACAACTGGAAACTCCCGCTTTCATTCAGCCTCAAAGAAGAGGAGGTAGACAGGTAGACAGTGACCGTACCGGTAGAAAACTTGGTAGTGAAATTGTCACTCAGAGAAATGTAAAATTTTCCCGCCTGATCCCTTACAAGTTGGACAGTTCCCCTTGTCCCTGCGCCGCTCTGGTTTGATAAGGTGCCGCTCTTGAGCACTTCAAGAGGGCCGGTTACCTCAACCATGTCATCATCCATCGGAATTTCTTCCGACATGTTTTCGCAGGACAGCAGAAAGGCCGTCATCAATACTAAAATCATACTTAAGTTTTTCATGTTGATATAGTTTAATGGTGAATATTTGACAGGCTTCTAAAAAGAATCCGGTCTCTTGAATAAATGATTTTCTTTTTGGTTTTAAGTTCATTCATGACTGTAGTCACGGTTTGCCGGCTGGTATCGGCGAGTTTTGCAATGTCTTCATGGGACAGCCAAATTTTTAGCAAAGTTTCATCTCCAAATTTCTGACCTGCTTTTTGGGCAAGGTCCAGGAGAGTTTCCTTAATGCGGTAAGCCGCATCTTTGTTCAAAAGCCTTTTGTGCCGGAGATTTAATTTTTTAAAATCCTCCAAAATAAGCGCTGATAGACCTGCAACCGAATTGGGATAGGTCTCCAAATTGATTTCGGAGAGTTTGATATAATGGACTTCGGTATCATCAGATAGGGTGATGGCAGAATTATTAAAATGTATTTCAGGATGGAATAAGGCGTCCCATTCACCAAAAATCTCTCCTTCAGTTTTGATGGCATGGATTACCTGTTCACCGGACTCAGCCAATTCACACAGCTTCACAGAACCGCTTTTTACCATAAAAAGCTTGTTTGCCAAATCTCCCTGCCGGTATACTGTCTGGAATTTCCCCAGTTTCTTAAAGGGCAGAAACATCAATCCTGTTGGAAAGTCCTTTTTCCCGGAGGTATAATCGGATAATAAATTGATGTGATTCATTCTGTCGGAGGTTTGAGGTTATAAAAGACACCCAATCCAAAGACACCGCCTGAATAGATGTTTTTTCTATCAAACAGGAGGTCATTGAAATTGCGGTAAGTTAGACTCAGGTGGAATTCTTTGTAGACCGGGGCGCTAAGACCCAAACTGTAACTTGTGTATTCCGTGCCGTCCCCTCTTACAAAATCAGTCACTTCGGTAATCTCGTCAACGGAAGTAAGTCCGTTCATCCGGACATTGAACCAAACTTTGTCGGCAATCTTATAACCCAATTCCACCCCAACAGCAAACTGATCGCTGAATGAAATCCCATCATATTGTGTCCGATAATTGTATGACCCAAATAAGGATCCATAAAAAGGGATATCCCCCAATGCAAATGAAGTGGCCAATGTAGTCCAGACATTGAATTCCCCGTCTCCGCTCGGAAGATTGATTCTTTCAAAGTCGTTGACCGTACTGTTGGCAAAATTATTGGCCCTGCCAATCGGGATTTCGGGAGCGACGCTGATGGCCAAGGGAAAGTATTTCTTGAGCAAGGAATGTTTGAATTCCAGTCTCAGGTCGCCGAGTCCTGAGACAGTTTCGGTAGTTTCAAAACCGTTGAAGTTCTGCAAAGGCAGATTGGTGATGATGGTAAATTTGTCAGTCACCCCATATTCCCCATAAAAGACGATGCTTTGCTGGTGAAATCTGTTGGTAACGAGCCTTTCGCCATCAAGGGTGAAGTAATCCTTGGAATTAAATGACGAAAATGAGGTCTGGAAAAAACCTTCGCCTTTTGTTTTTGTCCATCCACTCTGACCACTTGCTTCCTGTACCACAAACACCAATGCCAAAATCTGGAAGAGTTTTATATTTTTCATGATGGGAGAGTTAAGCACCCCGGGTACTCCGGGATGCTGTTGGGTAATTATTGCAACCTTGCGTTTCCGAATGGAATGCCCACCGATCCGCACCAAAGTATGACATGGGAATATTTCCCTAAATCGGCTCCTGATGGTATTCTGAAGAAGTTTTCACCTGCATTTCGGACAGGACCTACCAACAATAAATTTGGATTGCCATTTCCCGGATCGGGAGTAAAAGTATCAGAGGTAGAGAGGTAAACCGTCACAGTTCCCGTAGCCAAGGCTGTCCGGAAAGCATTGTTGAACGCCAAAAAAAACGTTCCTTGTGTATCGGTACCGATAGTGGCTGTACCTGTACTTCCTGCGCCGTTTTGATCTGTGAAAGTACCGGAACGCTGTACTGAAAGGGTCCCGTTTGGTAATGTAGAATCGATGATTATCGGATCTGTGTCATCGGAACATGCGGCAAAGATGACCACCGCTAGAAATAGGATTATTTTTTTCATGATAGTTTTGATTTTGTTTTGATCAAAATTGCCCATCAGTTATCACAAAAAAATCACGAAAAAGTAAAGTTTGAATTTTTCGTTTTCATAAAAGAAAATCCAATTGGGGAAGATCTAAATTCTTGGATGTTTTGTACGGAAAGCACCTATTTTTTTCAATTTTCACTGAGTGCCATTTTGATAAAAATATATCAAGTTGGAGAAAAAACACTGAAGATCGGATAAATTCTGCTTTCAGTCCCAATTTGTAGCCAAGGGTATATTCAATCTCTTTTTCTTTTTTTCAGAATGGAAATAATTAACTTGGAATACCCAAAATAATCTCTCCATCCTATGAAGAAACTAGCCTGTTTTTTAATCCTGAGCACCTTGTTTGTTGCATGTTCCCAAACTGACTCTTCTCAGGAATCCACTGTAAAATCCCATTATCTTGTCAACCGCGCACCATTGGAGCCCACCCCTTACCTTGAACTGCCCCTCGGAAGTATCAAGGCCGAAGGTTGGCTGCAGGACCAACTTCAGCGGATGGCCAAAGGACTGACCGGACACCTGGACGAGGTTTACCCCGAGGTGGTAGGTGCGCGCAATGGATGGCTTGGCGGAGATGGAGATGGATGGGAACGGGGTCCCTATTGGATAGATGGTCTGTTGCCATTGGCTTATATCCTCGATGATGAACGCCTCAAGGAAAAAGCACAAACCTGGATTGAGTGGACGCTGAACAATCAGGCGGAATCCGGCTACCTTGGACCAATTCCTTTTGAAACCGAACCGGAAACCGAAAAAGGAATCCAAAAAGGGCCAAGGGAGGATTGGTGGCCGAAAATGGTCATGCTCAAAGTCCTGCAGCAATACTATCAGGCTACAGGCGATGAACGGGTAATAGCTGCTTTGACCAAATATTTCCAATACCAATTAAAGACCCTCCCTGAAAAACCGCTGGATTATCTTTCCCTTTGGGCAAACCGCAGGGCAGGAGATAACCTGATGGTCGTCTATTGGCTGTATAATATCACCGGAGATGCATTCCTGTTGGAATTGGGGGATTTGATTCAGGAACAGACTTTTCCCTGGCAGCAGATTTTTACCAATGCAGAAAATGCGGTCCAATTTCAGGATATCTGGCATTACAATAAAATCAAGCGCTTTCCTTTTGATCGGGAAGAAATCGGGAACCTGACCCTGTCAAAAGTCCCCGGACTGCATACCGTCAATGTCGCCCAAAGCCTCAAGCAGCCGATGGTTTATTTCCAAAAAAGCAAAGACTCCCAAGCTTTGCCTGCTGTCAAAAAAGCACTTCAAGACCTTCAGCAATATCACGGGCAGGCACAGGGAATGTATGGAGGCGATGAACCCCTGCACGGAAATAATCCTGTTCAGGGAGTTGAGTTGTGCTCCATCGCCGAAGAAATGTTTTCTCTGGAAACCATTCTCAAGATAACCGGCGACATGGAATTTGCGGACCTGCTTGAAAAAATCACCTACAACGCCCTCCCGACTCAGGTTTCGGATGATTACCAGACAAGGCAATATTTCCAAGCCGCCAACCAGGTAGAACTCACCGATCAGCTTGAAACTTCCTATGAGAAAACCAACCATGAGGGGACGGATTTTGTGTTTGGGGTGCTCTCCGGTTATCCTTGCTGCACGACCAACATGCACCAGTCTTGGCCAAAATTTGTACAGAACCTATTCTATGCGACGCCGGATGGAGGAGTGGCTGCTTTGCTATATGCCCCGAGCAGCGTAGAAATGACCGTTGGCCATGGAGCCACGCTCAAAATCAAAGAAACCACCGGATTTCCTTTTCGTGAAACCATCCATTTCGACATGGAGCTTTCGGAAGAGGCATCTTTCCCTTTTCACCTCAGGATTCCGGCTTGGTCCCATAATCCCAAAATTGAGGTCAATGGGACCGAAGAGAAATTTGAAGTTACCGGCCAAGTGGCTGTGCTGAATCGGACTTGGAAGAGTGGTGACAAGGTTACTTTGACCTTGCCTATGGAATTGAAGTACTCAACCTGGTATCGGGACTTGGTTTCTATTGAAAGAGGACCTTTGGTTTTCAGTTTGAAGATCGAATCTGAAAATAAAATCAAAGACAGAAAAGACCGATTCCGTGCCTTTTGGGAAGTTTTTCCGAAAAGCGATTGGAATTTTGCCCTTGAAGCCAACACCCTTTCAAACCTGAGCAGCAATATCGAAATCATCGAAAATGACTGGAACGGTGAATTTCCATGGAATCTGGAAAACGCGCCTATCGAGCTGAGATTAAAAGGTGTTCATATACCGGAATGGAGAACCGTCAAAAGTGCGCCACAGCTCCCGGAAAACCTGCCTAAAAGCATGTCTTTGAATGAAGTAACCCAAAGGCAAAAGGAGATTACTCTTGTTCCTTATGGCTGCACAACGCTCAGGATCACAGAATTTCCGGTCGTCAAAGTAGAATGAACCATGGAATATTGCGTTTTTGGTTTAGCCAACTATCGTCCTGAAGGTCAGGTTGACTCTTGGTCTTTTGACCAACTTGGTAGGAGGTAGTCGGTGGAGCCAATGCGTTTGGGTTTTGCCTGCCATCACGAGCAGGCTTCCGTGTTCGAGAATCAATTCCACTTTCTCGGCGGTTTCTTTGTGTTTGAAGGCAAATTTCCGCTCGGCACCAAAACTTACCGAACCGATCGCGCCGTCTTTTTTGAGGTCTGTTTCCCCGTCGCTGTGCCAGGCCATGCCTTCCTCTCCGGTATGGTAGAGGTTGAGCAGGCAGGAATTGAAAGTCTCCCCGGTTTCCTTTTCGATGGCTTCTTTAAGCATCAGCAGTTCCTTGGTCCAAGGCAGGGCGGTCTTGGTAGCATTGGAGTAAGTGTACTCAAACTCCCGGTCGCCGTACCAGGCTACTTTACGCTTGGTGATGATCTTTTTCCCAAAAATGTGTGCCTCGTCATTTTTCCATTCGATGGTATTGAGGAGAACCTCATAGTAAAAATCAGCTTCTTTGGGAGTGAAAATTTTCCCATAATAATTGACGATCCCTTCTTTGGGGAGCAGGTTTTTGGTTGGGTTGGTACTTGGTTCGAAGAGGTTCAGATTCATGGCAGCAAGTTGGGAATAAAAAATATAATGGTAAAACAACCCTTAAGGTTTTGGATTGGGGCTGGTTTTTTAATGCCAATATCGGGAGGTGTTTAAAAAATATATATCAGTATTGTCTTATGTACCTATCTATTTTCAAAATTTTCTATCTAATACAAAATCTTATAGGTTTGAGGTGGGGAGGAATGATCCCGAAGCTTAGGGAGGCCGGCTCCGGCCTTGTGTGTGGATAAGGGATTAAAACGCGAGTTTTAATAGCCTGATTGTGCGGTAGGCCATCTTGTTCCGAAAGCTTTCGGAATTGGCTACTTTTTTTGTCAAGCAAAAAAGTAGCTGAAAAAAAATAGGATCGATTTCATTTAGCTCTAAGAACATTTTTAAAGTTCATTATGATTACCCGGTTTTATACCATTAGCCAAATATCAATTTTCTTCACCTCGGCAAGCTCGGTGAACGGATAACTTTAAACTTGAGGGGGAGAGAGAAATGCGGCAAAGCCGCATTTCTCTCTCCCCCAATTAAAATCTTTAAATCCCGGTGGTCGAGCCTGCCGAGACCATTCCGTAAGAAATCGCATACTGGTTAGAAGGCGGATATACATCAAGTTTATTTTATTAAAGTCCGAAGTAAAAATTTCCAATTGAAGAAATCTGAAACAAAAAAATCAATCTACACTTGTAGATTTAAAATTAATATCTACATTTGTAGATATCGAACTTAAAACTAGACAATGAAACTTTCCCCAACCGAAGAAGAACTCATGAACCATCTCTGGAGCCTTAAAAGGGCTTTCATGAAAGACCTTTTGGATGCCTATCCAGAACCAAAACCCGCATCGACGACAATCTCAACTTTGCTAAAACGGATGCAGGAAAAGGAATTTGTTGCGTACAAGACATTTGGAAATTCACGTGAATACTACCCCCTGGTGACCAAAGAAAATTATTTCTCCAAGCACATCAATGCGCTTATCAAAAACTTCTTCAATGATTCACCGGCTCAGTTTGCCTCTTTTTTTACAAAAAAGACCCAACTCAGCGATGAGGAACTCATCGAAATCAAAGCCAATATTGACAACCTCTTAAATAAAAAATAATGGCACTTTACTTCATCAAATCCGCGGTCTGCCTGCTTCTCCTTCTGTTGTTTCACCGTTTGGTGTTGCAGAAAGAGGCCATGTATCATTTCAACAGGTTTTACCTCCTGTTTTCAGTGGTGGTGTCATTTCTGATACCTTTAAATACCATTGAAGTTGCTGGTATACAGCCGCTGTTTGAACCAGAAGTGCCAACCGAATTTGTACCTGCCGTGGAAAGCTTGGGAATGCAGCCGGTCGTTTCCCAAGCTGAAAAAAGCTTAGATTGGAAGCTGGTTTTGACCCTTTTTTATGGATTGATCACATTTGCATTGTTGGTCCGGTTTATAAGGAACATCAACATTTTATTTGAAAAAGTAAACCGGAATGTTTTGATAAAATACCGCGGGGAAAACCTCGTGATGCTCCGTGAAGATTGCCCTCCCTTTTCTTTTTTGAAATATATTTTTGTCTCCCATTCAGATTTTGAAAGCGGAAAATTTACGGATGCGATATTGATTCATGAGTCCACCCATGTGCAGGAAAAGCACAGTTGGGATAACCTTTTGGTCGAATTTCTTTTGGTTTTCTTTTGGTTTCACCCGGGATTGTATTGGGTCAAGACCGCCATCAAATTGAACCATGAATTTATCGCTGACCAAGCTGCATTGAAAATTATTCCTGTCGAAAAATATAAACTCGAGCTTTTATCCATGGTTTTAACAGGACAAAATTTTGGCTTGGCAAGTAGTTTGAATTTTTCACTCACCAAAAAAAGACTGGAAATGATGAAACATGACACCACAAAATCGATGAAATGGCTCAAAATTATGGCCGTGCTCCCGGTACTCGGGACTTTGGTTTATTTCTTAAGCGAACGGGTCATTGCCCAGAACGGTGAAGGAATGCCCAGAACGACGACTTATCTTGATCTAGGAGGGGATAAAAGAGATGATGTTGACATTCATTTAAATTTTATCGAAAGCGGCGTTGTATCAGTTGACGATAAAACCTATCCATTGGCCCAGACTAGTGAGATTCTCCAACAAGTTCCCAAAAAGGAAAATGGCCTTGTTGCGAGAGTATCAGTAAACCAAGGCATTTCTACCGGAGATGTTTTTGATTTACAGATGGCGCTTTTTGATAATGGTGTAACCCACGTTGAATTGGTTAAGTCTGAGAAAAAAACAGTTCTTTCCGACTCAGTTCCATCAAGTAAAAAAGATTTGTATTACGAACACACCACCTTTTACATTCAAGATAAAAACGGCAACAAAACCCAGAAATTCTATTCCGATCTTTCTGAATCTGAAAAAGCAAGATTACCAGAACCACCCCCTGCACCAAAAAAAGCAAATCCATCTTCCGAGACTTTTGAAGGTTGGAAAGATTCAAAGATGTTTGCAATTTGGTTAGATGGAATCCACATTCCAAACTCAAAATTGGATGAAATGAATGCTTCACAAATTGTACATTTTTTTTCAAGTAAAATTTATAAAAATGCCCTTTCAGAAAGGTTTCCACAGGATTACCAAGTATATCTATATACAGATGAAGGGTTCGATAAGGCTTTTGGTCCTAATTCTGATTTACCCATAAAACCTTTGGGAGGGTACACAATTTTGTATACTTATGATTAGATTTCAATTGAAAGGAATTATCCGCCTTTTTTCAATTTAACCATCAATTCATCTGAATAGCCCACTTCCACATTTTCTGTTTTGCCGGAAGCGGTGATGATGGTTAGTTTGAATTTTCAGTCAGCTGCCTTATTTGGACGGGTTTTGATCTATTTTTCTCCTCCTTGCTTTGATTTCTTCGACTTTTTCTTTGGTCACCCCAAACACCTTTCCGTCTGAGGCATCTTTCATCAGGTCGTCGATATAGCGTTGACTGAGTTGGGAATTGTCCTTGTATTTTGTCCTCAGTGTTTCCAGCCGCTTATGAAGATCTTCCCTGATCTCTGCATAGGCCGGATCTTCGTAGACATTGCGGAGCTCCATCGGATCCTTTTTCCGGTCGATCAGTTCCCATTGGTCTTCGACATAATAGTAATGGATCAGCTTGTACTCCTTTGTCACGATGGCATAATGGCGGTTGACCATGTGCTCTGCGGGGTATTCGTAGTAATGGTAGTACACGGCATCCCTCGTCCAATTCTCTTGCTGTCCTGTGAGAAGCGGAACCAAGCTTTCCCCCTGCATGTCCTCCGGTGCTTGGACGCCTGCAGCCTCCAGGAATGTCTGGGCAAAATCAAGGTTTTGAACCAGTTCATCTGAGCGGGTACCGGCCTTCACCTGCCCCGGCCAAGCCACCAAAAGCGGGGTTTTGAAAGATTCATCGTAGATGAAGCGCTTGTCATACCAGCCGTGCTCCCCCAAATAAAAACCCTGATCCGAAGTATAGACGATGATGGTATTCTCCATCAGGTCATTGGCTTCAAGGTAATCGAGAAGCCTTCCGACATTTTCGTCAACAGCCTGGATGGTACCGAGATAATCCTGCATGTACCGTTGGTATTTCCATTTCATCTTGTCCTGATCGGTCATGGAGGGATAAGCTTTTTTGAAGTCTTCATTGACTTTGGAATAGGCCTTCATGAAATTGGCTTTTTGGGAAGGAGTGAAGCGGCTGTACTCATATTCATAGCGGCGTTTGTCAAACCCGATTTCGGGTATGCCCAATTCATCCATCACTTCAGGAAAAACCTTATTGTCTCCCGCCCAACTCATGTGCTTCAGGATATTCATCTCTGCCTCTCCTGCCGGCGAAGTCCTGCCTGCATAATCATCAAAAAGTGTAGCAGGCTCCGGAAAAGTCCTCGTCGTGAATTCCTCCAAATGACGCTCAGCCATCAGCCAAGACCTGTGTGGCGCCTTGTGTAGGTACATCAGCATAAAGGGCTGCTCCGCTTTTCGTTCATTTTGGAGCCAATCCAAGGTCATGTCCGTCACGATGTCCGTCACATAGCCGTTTATGGTGATATTGCCTTCGTTTTTGGTGATAAATTCCGGATTGTAATATGCCCCCTGACCGGGAAGTATTTTGAACTGGTCAAAGCCTTTGGGATTGTTGCCAAAATGGAGTTTGCCAAACATGGCGGTCTGGTAACCTGCTTCCTGAAGGAGCTGTGGAAAGGTCACATTGGTGGTGTCGAAATGGAAATGGTTGTCCACTTTCCCGTTCATATGGGAATGTTTTCCGGTCAATATTGTCGCCCTGCTTGGCGCACAGATCGAATTTGTCACGCTTGCATTGGTAAATAGCATACCCATTTTGGCTATCCTGTCGATGTTGGGAGTCTGGATCAGGCGGTCATCATAAGCGGATATGGCTTGGTACGCATGGTCATCCGACATGATAAAAATGATATTGGGGCGCTTTGGAGCCTGCTTTTCTTCCTTTGCAGCATTGCAGCCAATCATGGCGACCGGGATTAAAGCCAAGAACAATTTTAATAGTGACTTCATAATAACAGGTTTTTGGGGTTCTTTAAAATTAGAAAAACATTCCTGAAAAGCTTTGCAACATCCTGTCAATTATAGGAATGGACAGTTTATTATTGGATTGTGGCCAAATGGATAATGACGGCTGACATCCTTGAATAAACCATCTGTATTTTCCCTCATCTTCTCATTGTTTGAAAATCGTAATTATTACTTTGAAAAAAGTTAAAAATACCTTTTCCCATTTGGTAAATTTGTAACATCGAAAAAAGTAAAAAGCATTCACAAACAGGAACATGACGCAGTATTTCCAAAATTTAGGAGAAAAACCATCGCCAAACCAACGGGAAGGATACTATTTGATTTTTGGTTTCCATAAGTTGGCCTTGATAAAAGCGATGATCCTTTTGGTGTTTGTTCTATTTATAAGTACGGGTGTTTTTGCTCAGGATAATTCCGGAAAAGGACCAAGCTATTTCCGTGGCAATATCAGTGTGACCAACAACGGACTTTCTCTCATTCCGGCATTTTCGCTTGGGAGACCTGCAGCGATTTTCGAAATGTCGATGGGCGGCGAAAGGCTGAGTTTTGATCCCGAACTGCGTTTTGCTTTGGATGGAAAGCCCTGGTCTTTTATCTTTTGGTGGCGGTACAAAATCGTCAAGTCCAGTAAATTTAACCTGCATGTCGGCGCGCATCCGGCATATATTTTTACGACTACCATGGAGCCTGATGCAAATGGTCAAATGGTCGAAATCACCAAGACCCAAAGGTTTTTTGCAGCAGAAATCTCGCCCTCCTATACCATCAGTCCAAAAACCAAACTGAGTTTTCTCTACCTCGCAGGGAGAAGTTTGGGCAAAGTCCCTTATTCACTCAATCAATTTGTGACCATTGGGCCTTCATTTACCAATATTCCTATTTCCCAGAAATATTTCTTCAATGCCAGGCCTCAGGTGTTTTACCTCAAGATGAATGAAAAAGATGGATTCTTTGCCAGTTCATCCATGGTCATAGGCAGGAAAAATTTCCCGATATCTCTGGGAGGAATTGTCAGTAAAGTGATAGTGTCTGAGATTGAAGTGGACAACTGGATCTGGAACATCAGTCTGATCTATTCCTTCAACAATGAATTTGTCAAAAGATCGAATCCGATATTATAATTGATATATAATAGAAATATAGTAGAAATAAAATTGATATATGGGTGAGATCGATATTGATGGATACTGGATATATATTGATATTGGTTGGAGTCAAAGAAGAAATATGGTGGAAATAAATAGAAATAAAGTAGAAATAGGTTGCGGAACTTAAGCCTCAATTTCTGCCACTCAGGCTTGATGCTTAAAAATTATATCGCCGAAGGCTTATATCAATATATATCGCGAAGCATGTATCTTTCAAATATCGCCGCAGGCATATATCAATATATATCGCGAAGCTTATATCATTCCTATATCGCCGCAGGCATATTTCCATTTATATCGGGAAGCATATATCGATCAATATTTAGAAAAAAGTTTCTAACATATCAGACATCTGAAATAAAAAAAATGAACAAACCTGAATCGCTTGAAGAATTTTACAAAAGGAAATTCAATTGGCTTCCTGAGAATATCAGGAACGACATCGGGCATTTCAACATGTTCCGGTTGGAACCTTATTACCAAGGAAAAACCACCTCTATCCCTTACAGAAGACGGGATTTCTATAAGGTCATGTTGGTCAAGGGCAAAAGTGAAGTATACTATGCAGATCAGGTTATCGAGGTCAAAAAGCAGGCATTGGCATTTTCCAATCCTTTGATCCCCTACAAATGGGAGCACCATGAGAACCTGAAAGGCCAATACTGCATCTTCAACCAACATTTCATGCATGACTTTGGCAACATCAGCCAATATGAAATCTTCCAGCCAACCGGCAACCACGTCTTTGAACTTTCCGACCAACAGGTGGAGGAAGTAGAGGCGGTTTTTAAGAAAATGGAAACCGACTTCAGCTCAGAATACAAATACAAGTATGACAGTATCCGAAGTCTGATCTTGGAACTTATCCATTATGGCCTCAAGCTGCAGCCCAATACCTTGGCCGACAGACAGCCATTCAATGCCGCCCAAAGGATATCGGCCATGTTTTTGGAATTGCTCGAAAGGCAGTTTCCCGTCGAGGACAACCATCCCCAAATCGACCTGCGCTCAGCTTCCGAATTTGCTGAGCACCTCAATGTCCACGTCAACCACCTGAACCGTGCCGTCAAGGAAACCACCGGTAAAACCACCTCTCAGGTGATCGCTGACCGACTGATACAGGAAGCCAAAGTCCTGCTCAAACACAGCAAATGGAATGTTTCTGATATTGCCTACGCTTTGGGATTTACCGAAGTGACCCATTTCAACAACTTTTTCAAAAAACACCTGCAGACCAGTCCATTAAAATTCAGGGCCGGATAATAACTCCTTAATTTTTTTCAACCCCGAAGCTTTTGACCACCGACAGATCAAAGGTCAGATGGTGAACCAACATCTTAAACCGGATCCTAGCTTGGTCAAATGTTCTCTCGATTTTTTTAAAAAGGGGACGCTTGGCTGAATGGGATTTTACTTTGTGTGACCACAGGATTTGTAATTATAACCTGGGTGAGAAATTTCTGTCTTTTGCCAACTTTTGGACGTTCTCCTTGTTAGGTCTCAAATTATTTGAGACCTCAAAATATTCCATGTTAGGTCTCAAATCATATTTTAAGTCGATTGGGGAAAAAGTCTGAGTTTACTTTGGACATCAAATCAGACACAGGTGTGTCAGAAAAAACTTAAAAACGAAAGAAAAAATGAAAACACTCACGCTCCTCGCATCTATGCTTTTTGCTACCGTATTGATGGTAAAAAACGAAAAAATCGAAATCGCCTCTATGAAATCCGTAGAACTCACTTATCCGGAATTTGCTACTTATGACGTCAACCTGAGCAACTCCTCAGGAACCCCAATTGATGTTTCGGTCATTAACCCCATTACCAACAAGCAAGTAAAGGGTTTTGGCCTTGGCGCATACGGTAATGCAACAGTCTCTGTGGACAAAAACCACATCCTCAAGCTCAGGAATAATTCCTCGAAAAACATGAGTCTTTCCATTGATTTTGTGAAGAAGGAGCCTGATACCTACAATCCCGAAAATGCCCCCACAGTGAATTTTACCCTACACAATTCTTCTCTCAAATCAATCCCGCTGATCATACCAAACGTAATGAACCCAAACCTGTCCCCCATGTCCAACAGTGGCGTTTCCCTCAAAATGGGTCAGAAGATTTACTATAAAATCGGTTCAAAAAAAGTGGTGATTCTTACCGTGGATGATTCTATTCAACCGGGAGACAAAATTGATGTAGCCAAATTGATCCGAGACATCAAAAAAGATTGATAATTTAGATCCCAAAGGTTTGAAGTAAGCCAACCCTCCAATGGTTGGCTTACTTATTGCCACACCTCTCATTCCAAATACATGTCAATTTATACCACACCCCTTCAGTTCGGATATTTTTTCAGCCTTTTACTCTGGATGCTACTCCTCATCAGGGGCTACAAAAACCAACGGCTGTCAGACAAACTACTTGGTTGGATCATGTTTATCCTTGCTATGGAATTGCAGGATTATACCTTTGGTTTTGCGGGGATTAATTTCCTTTGGGATGAGTTGAATGGCTTTCCCAGAAGTGTGAGCCTGTTGTTTGGTCCGATCGTTTATTTCTATTTTTTGGCCCAGACCAACCGTTCTTTTGTTCTCAAAAAGACCCATTCATGGCATTTTCTTCCGTATGTGGCATACTTTGTTTATAAGCTTTTCTTCTTTTTGCAAGGACCTGAAAGGGTAGAAATCCTGCACCAATCTACCCTAGACCTTGTCATGACTTATGTGCTGAGGATCTGTCTGATTGTTTCTTTTATTTATTACTTGTCTAAATGTTCGTCCATTTACAGAAAATACAGAAAGTGGAGCCTCGATCAGTTTAGCAACCTCGAGCTTATCGATTTCAGATGGTTTCGAAATTTCATTTTCTCCATGATTGTTTGGCTGATTTTCAGGGAAGTTATGCTAGTGATAGATGTGATTTTCAAGTTGGATTTTTATCAGGATTGGTGGTGGAACCTCGCCTTGGCAGCTGTCGCCATATATATCGGTCTGAAAGGTTTTTCCCAGAAGCAGCCTGCAAGGATCAGTTTTGACCTTGATAAAGTTGATGATTTTACAAAACATGAACCTTCGGTTCTGCCGGAGAAAACGGTCAGTATCAAAGGTGTGGATCCGGAAAAGGTTCAAATAGCCAAAAAGCTTAAAGAAATCATGGAAAATGACAGTCTTTATCTTCAACCTGAATTGAATCTGCAAGAACTTGCTCAATACCTACAGACCAATCCTGCCCTTCTTTCGGCAGCCATCAACCAGGTTTTTGGCAAAAATTTCAATGAATATATCAATGGCCTCAGGATTGACGAATTTGTCAGAAAGTACAATGCAGACAGCAACCGTAGGTTTACACTGTTGTCGCATGCCATGGATTCCGGCTTCAATTCCAAAGCAACTTTTAACCGGGCCTTTAAAAAAATAAAAGGGAAATCTCCTCAGGAATTTTTGAATTTTCACTAAAAGAAAGGAAATGAATCCCAAAAAACCATCATTTTTTTTCAGGGATTGATGAATAATGAATGAAATTCAGTAGCAGCATGTCCTTGAATAATTGCCGCCTGCTTTTGCCGTATTGCCACCTGCTTTAGCTGGTGGTTGAAAAAAAAGAGAGGCACTTGGGCTTTAGCCAAAAAGGTTAGATAGAATCGGTAAACCCACCAGTTTTGATTAGACCATTGTCTTATTTAATAAGAGTGGATATTATAACAAGTAAGAAATCATGACGATTAGATCTTTATTATTTTGCCCCTTTTTTTTACTTTCCTTTGGACGTAGTTACAATCAGAGTCCCATTTGATGAAATCAGGTTGGTAACTGCGAAATTTGCGGGCAGTCCCTCACTTGATGGTTTCCAGTGAAAATCTGATTTTCCTTTTCTATACACCCCATCCCACTGACCTGCCAAAGCGATGCCATTTTGGTTAAGTACATTGAAGGTATATAAATCTTCAGGCAATCCTTCCTGTGCCTTTTGCCATACCATCCCATCCTTTGAGGTCAATAAAAGTGCCGTGTAGGTCATGGCGTAGATTTGATCTACATCCGAATTGATATTGTGAACACTGTGATTGGGAAGGATATTTTTCCATTCCCCGGAAGCATCTTTTTTAAAAATTCCTTTGCTTGTTGCCAAATAGAGTTCATGATCAAAGTCAGTTGCACCATTGACCTGCAAAGAGGGCTGTCCAAATTCCAATTTCCAAGAATCGGAATCTGACCCAAGGGAGTAAAAACCGTCATTAGTACAGACATAAAGGATATCTTCAAAAATTAAAAACCTCCTGATAGTTGTGTCTCCCAATCCTGAGTTTTGGGATGTCCAGGATTTGCCTTGGTCAGTGGAATAGAATACTCCCTTATATTGGGTACCTACATAAATGGTGTCATGATAGAACATAATCGCTCCAAGATTTCCTTCCAGGATAATTTTATCTGTGGGAATATTATACCATAAACTGTCTGCCTCGCTGAATAAAAAAACACCCATATCTTTGGTCGCTATTCCAATTTGGGTTTTGGATACGGCAACACCACCCAATCCGATGGAGGAGTTTTGGGGAATGCCCGAACTTACATTTTTCCAGGTATTTCCATTGTCAAAAGAGAAATAGACCAACCCTTTTTCATTTGATTGGTTTCCAAAAATGGTTATTAAAGGAGCTTTTTCCGAGAGGACAGTATTTGGATTTGGTTCCTTGCAGCAGCATAAGGCTAATATCAAAACCGGAATCAAGTTATACTTCATTCAAATTGATTGTTTTTGTTTGGAATATACAAAGGAAATGGAATTATCCTGCCCCTTCCACTATCCCGGTCTCCTCCACAGTCAAAGCTAAACTCAGGGCATTTATTTGCTAGTAGAGGCGGAAAGTAAATCCCAAAAAACAAAAGTGTGGGATTTCATACCGATAGCTATCGGCACCAACCGGCGCATGCTTGAACCTCAATGCTAAAAGGCAATTGACCAAGCCGAGGGGGGACTACTTGTAACAGCCGACTGATTTCAAAAACCACTTGGCTGGTACTTTCTACTACATTTCAATATTCAACCTTCAACAAATAACCCCAAGAAGACATTGAATATCTCTCGTCTAATTATGTTTGATATTTGAATTTGAGTCATTTTACAGAAAGTAGAATATGTCACTGTTTTGAGAAAAAATAGAATCAAAAACTTGTAAAACAGCTTTTTTTTAAATTAAAAATTTATTTATATTTCTAAGGAAAAATTAATTTGAAATCCTCGTAATGATTTCTTCACATTTAGTTTTTTACTGTGATCTTTTTATTTACTCCATTAACCATAACTTAACAAAACAGTAACATGAGAAAAAGTACCAGTTTTCATTGGCTTCAAAACCTACTTAAGCCAATGCTGTTCCTCCTTCTTTTCGGGGGAATCATTTCACCTTTAATTGCTCAGGAAAGGGCGTCTTTAGAAGGCAAGTATGCAGTTACCCGAAGTGACAATCAGGTCTTCATCTTTAGTTTCAGCAAGGATGGAACCGTTATTGTAACAAAGAAAAACTCGGAAGACAAAGATTTCAAAGAAAAACAGAAGTATGAATTGAATGGAGACAAACTGACCATCACCCCGATTTGGCCTCCGAGTGTCATCGACGATTTCAATGATGTCACAATGACCAAAGCAGGAGAGGGTTTGTTCACTTTTTCCAAAGATGGACTTGATTATGAAGTGCAGGAGCATTCCAATGTGCCTGCCATCATACATGTATCGGCGGTTTTGATTGTTTTGCTGATTTTCAATTACCTCTGCAGATGGTCCAAATGGTTTGTTTGGGCTACCTGTGTGATTTTGCCCCTTTACCTTACCATTTATGTATGGCCCATCACCACTGTTGGTACTGCGGTAGACACCTGGTTTCACGTAGCCAAGGTCTGGTCAGCCCTCGCCGGTTCGGTGTTTTTCACCCTGGTCAGGTTTACCAAATTGAACAATTACAAATGGGCAAAATTTGTAGTAGCAGCCATTTTGGCCATCAATATTGTGGAAGCTGTCATGAGGGATTTTGAATTGGGTACCGGATTTGGAGGGATTTACCATTACCTCAACGGTACAGCCGGCATCCTTTGTATCATCACGCTTTCCGGATGGTTGACCATCAAGGCAGACGATTCAAAATTCAAAGACATGGTTTGGCCGGACATGACCTTGCTTTGGATCATCGCTTATGACGTTTGGAACTGGAGTTATATCTGTAACTGTATCCCTGAGCACGGTGTCATGGGTCTGATAGTGCTTTTATCCTGCACCATTCCTGCCTTTTATAAAGTAGGCACATGGCTTCAGGCAAGGGCTTACACTTTATCTGCATACATGATGTACATCATGAGCGGTTCCAAATGGATCAGCCATCCATTGAACAATGTGTTGCTTCCGGATGATCCTACTTTTATCATCATTTTGGCTATGCTTAGCCTTGGGCTCAATGTTTATAATGCTTATGTACATTTTGGCATGATGATCAGGAGAAAAGCATGGGGATTTGGTCAGCCGGTGTTGACCCTAGCCGAGCAGGAGGCAATAGTGGCCACCAACAAAACCTTCCCGCATTTTATCAAAATGGCCTAATAAAAAGGATAATTCCTCTCTAGCTAGGATTTTACTAAACATAAAAGGCTACCGAATCGAGGGTAGCCTTTTTTCTTCATTCCCATTGAAAAAAACAGGCCTGTTTTTTTATTCACTTTTAAATCACATGATGATGAATAGCCAAAGAATTTTATTGTTCATTCTGTTCCTTTTTAGCTTTGGGACAATGTCTTTCAGCCAGGATATGGATTCCATTCCCGAAGGAAAAAAAGAAAAGAAAGTGACCATCATCCCCATGCCGGTCATTGCTGCCAATCCGACCACAGGTTTGGTTTATGGTGTTGCCCCGGGATTTAATTGGTTCAATGGCAATCCCGAAACTACAAGTATGACAAGTTTCCTGGGGACTTTTCTCTATACCCAAAAAAACCAGTTGTTTCTCCAGGTAAGGGGAAATATGTTTTTGGAGAATGACAGATGGCTGATGATGACTGACCTCAGGTTCAACCTCAACAGTCAGCCTACCTACGGACTGAGTACAGATGCAAGGTATGCCTACCACACTGTCATTGGCGAAGATGGAGAGGTATCAGATGACCTGGTCAAAGGTCCACCGGAAAACGAAATGATGGGTTTTGACCACTTCAGGTTTTACCAGACCGCTTTGAGGCGGTATGCAGATACCAGGTTTTTCTATGGGGTCGGATACCATCTGGACATCATGTCCAATATCGATGACAAGCAATTGGACCTGGATGCAGATCCTCCCAGACTCACCTACCACTATCAATACCAAACCCTGAAAGGAATGCCTCTTGAAGGCTATACCCAATCGGGTGTTTCTTTAAATGCGTCTTTGGATAGCCGTGACAATGTGGCCAATCCCTATGACGGCCGTTTGGTTTTTGCCTCTTTGAGACTCAATCCCGAGTTTTTGGGAAGTACCGAAGGAGCAAGCCAACTTTGGCTGGAATACCGGGATTATTTCAACCTCAACCCCGAAAGACCCAGAAATCTGATTGCAGTGTGGGCTTATGGTTGGTTTGTGACAGGAGGCAAGGTGCCTTATATGTTTTTGCCTGCGACAGGTTGGGACATGTTCGGTAGATCGGGAAGGCCCTATACCATGGGGAGGTTTAGGGGAGAAGACCTGACCTACACAGAAGCAGAATGGCGGTTTCCTTTGCAAAAGACAAAAGACAGATTGGGAGGTGTGGTCTTTGTCAATGCCACTTCTGCCAGCAGCAGGACAGACAATGTGAAGCTTTTCAGTCACTTCCAGGCTGGTTACGGCGCTGGTTTGAGGTATATGATCAGTCCAAAAAACAGGGTCAATATCGGATTGGATTACGGAAGGGGAATCCACGGTGCATCGGCCATTTTTCTCAACTTGAATGAAATGTTCTAGAATTCAGACTAAAATTTTTACCTAAATCATAAACGATCATGAAAGTATCCAACATAAAGATTTGCATTTTCCTTATGGTTTCATTTTTATTTTTGAGCATGTCAATATCATTTGCCCAGGATCATTTGTTAAAAAAAGGAATGACGAGCCATTTCATTGAAACCAACGGAATTAAAATGCATTATGTCAAAGCAGGCGAAGGCCCTAAGTTGGTTGTGATGGCACATGGGTTTCCGGAGTTTTGGTATGGCAATTATAATATTCTGCAATCCTTTATCGGGAGCAAGGAATATACTGCTGTAGCTCCTGATATGCGGGGGTATAACCTGACTGACAAGCCCGGGGAAGTAAAAGCCTACCAAATAAAAAATATGGTGGATGACCTGGCGGGAATGGTAAAAGGTCTTGGTCATGAGAAATTTTCCCTAATTGGACATGACTGGGGAGGGATTGTATGTTGGGTTCTGGCAATAGTACATCCTGACCTTTTGGAAAAATTCATTATAATCAATTCTCCCCATCCGGCGATCTTTGCAAGAGAGATGAGGGAAAATCCGGCGCAGCAGGCAGGGAACAGTTACACACAGATGTTCAGGGCAGAAGGTTCTGAAGCAAAACTCACAGCCAATGATTTTGAAATCCTGGTCACCATGATGATGTCGGAAGGGTTAAAATCCGGCGTATTTACCGAAAAGGACAAAAAAATATACAGAGAGGCTTGGTCTCGCCCCGGTGCTTTGACCGGAGGGCTTAACTGGTATAGGGCTAGCGCCCAATATGGCTACGGTTATGATATAAAGGATTTTTCGGTCAATGTCCCGACACTTGTTATCTGGGGCATGGACGATGAGTTTATCCTCAGTTCCAACCTAAATGGATTGGATGGATTCGTACCTGACCTGACCATCCAAGAGGTGGAAGGAGCCACTCATTGGATCATTCACGAAAAACCAGATTTGGTCAATAGGTATATTAAAGAGTTCCTTTCCAGGAATTAGGAAACTGCAACGTGGACATTCCTAAAAGCATATGTTGACGGAATGAAATGTTTTGGAATATAATTAGAGCAAAAAAAAGGCTATCCCAAATCAGGATAGCCTTTTTGATTGCCTGCTTTTTTGAGCCTCAAACTTTTAAAACAGAGATTGTGGATGGTTTAGTAATCTTTATCAATCAATATCTAATATCAATCAATATCAAATTTTAAAGCACAGATTCGCTTTGTCCTACTTCCAGATTGGCAGGAGCTTTTCCTGTAAATCTCCACCTGTAATGAAGCACAAAATAAACCACATTAAAGGCCAAGCTGACCAAAGCCATGATCAATACGAGGTTTTCAGACCTTGGCATCGGGATCACAAAAGTCAGTCCCAAGCTGTTGTCTGCAAAGGCTTTGAAGCTGAAGAGGTACATCATATAAATCGCCAAAGTAAATGCCCTTGCCTGAAGGTAGGTTCCTTTTTTGATCCAAATGGCAGCTACTGTCGGCGCCAACAAGACGATGAAAGAAAATGCAACGGTATTTGGGAAATTGATATAAACAAAGGTGATGTTCCATACATCATAGGCCAAAATCCAAAATGTCGTCATTCCCGGCCACAGCATGTCATGGGGCTTTTGCTCGTCTTTCTTGACGCCCTTCCATCTCGATATGGTAACCATACACAATACGCCGGCAATGCCATTGATGATGTTAGGCAAATCCGGTTGGGAAAAATCCTGCAATACCGCCTCAGCAATGTTGATGGCCAAGATCAACATGACCACAAATTTTGCCCATGTTTTTCCATCAATGTTGTGAAACCTAAAGAAGGTCGTAAAAACACTTCCTGCGACGGCAGAATACAGTTTGATCCACCTGAACCAACCGTCAAATCCGGCTTTCATCCAATGTGGGATCAAGACTATGGGAAGAATGAAATAAAGCAAATAAGAGACGCCCTTGTAATATCTGGAGATTTCATTGCCCACCATCAGGATAATAAACAGAAACACCAAATGCATCCAAGACCAGAAGGGTTTGCTTTTGCGGATTTCTACGTCTGTTTCGCCATCCACATGTTTGAACTCGTATCGGGTGTCATCGATGTAGGTGATGGTCCTGTCTGAAAGTTCTCCGATAGGACCGGAAGCATCGCCGGACAGGACAATGTTTGACCCTTCCATCGACCAATTGAAAGTCTGCTTCAGTTTGCGGACAGTCATGCTTTTTTCAATATCGACGGTGCCGTCTTCCTTGAATTGAAAATCATACACCAGGCCGCTTCCCTGGGAATCGACCATCGAACCTTCCAAAGTTCCAATCCATCGGCCATGATCGCCGGGAAGACTTTGGGCTTGTGCAAAGGGAATCCCCGCAAGCACGAAAAACATAGCAAACAGGAAAACTGATAGGGAATTCCTTGCAAAATTGAAATTGGGCATAATTTTTATTGGTTAAAGGGTGGATGTAAAGAATATTATTTCAATCAAATTAAGGATTTAAATTTAAAAACAGGGCCTGGTCTATAATTATTTTGCAAGGCTATGCTTCGAGATTTGTCAGGTGAATGGATTCGGGAAAACCGTTTTCAGCAAAAAATCAAAAAGAGTTGCCGAGGATAGGGCAACTCTTTTTGGCAAACTGTTACAGCGGATATCTCAAGATTCCTGCGATGGCGCTGCTTTCATCCGGCATCATGTCAGGTTCTACGAGGTAGACCTTGCCTTTGAAATCAATGACCCTGGCAGCAGCCTCATCTATCAGACAGTGCATTCCCGGTTCTTGGGTTTCAGAAAGGACGATTTGGTGGGCACTTTCATCATAAGTCCCCCACAGATGCTCATGGTCTTTGTCCACCAAAAGTGTGTCTACTGCTCCTGTCAGTGCCGCCTTGATCAGTTTGAGTTTGTCATTGTTGATCGCAAGACCATTGGCGAGGTAAGAACCGAAGCTTTCCTTTCTTTCAAGTCTTTCTGTTTCAAAATAAGGCGCTGCGACTTCCCATGATTTGGCATGGAGAATCATCATGTCATTGTGGTTGAATGCTCCGGTGATCTTGCCCTCCTTCAGGTATCCGTAACTGTTTGCCTCCCTGTATATCGGGGCAAGGTATTCCACCCCTGCAAGGTATAGCGGCAAGGGGTTACGGTTAAGAACCGGAACCAATTTATTATTTACCCTGTGGAAAAATTGGAGTAAGCGCTTTTTTCTCTCCTCGTCGGAATTCTCGCTATGACCGTGGAACTGCGATCCTGCCCCCGCACCCCTTGCCTGAAAACCTTTATCACCCCTTGCTTCTTCTTCACCTTCTGTAAAGGAAGAGGCGATATCTTCCTCATCTAGTTCCTGAATTCCGTTTCTCGTCGCTTCATAGAGGTAGATATGGTCAAGGTTCAATAACAGTAAATAATAGTGACCATCATCCGAAAGCTCAGGAATAATCGGAAGAAGCATCGGTTTGGATCCGATAAAATGGCTGCTTTTCTGTACTTCAAGGGGTAATTGAAAAACCTCCATTTCCCCATCATGAAGGAAGACGGCCAACATGTCGGAATTGTGCTCCCAAAATTCATCGTTATCTAAAAGTTCATTGGCAGGAGCAAGTATTCTGTCGGCCTCTTTCCAAGCCAGACCCTTTTCTGAAGTAAGTCTGTTGTTGATCTCCTGCAGTTGGTTTTTGAAATGGGTTTTGTCCTCCCTGTAGGCAGTAGTACTCAACCGGGAGGTCGGTGTGTAGATAGAGACGAAAGGATAACCCGATTTTTTGGAAAGGGCAATAAATTCTTCTTTGTCAAAAATTCTCATTTTGTTTGGGGTTTATGGATGGTTTAAAATTATAATTCAGGATCCTGTATTTGAATATAAAAGATGAAACAATCTATGAAAAAACCCAAAATAATATGCTATCAAATGCATAAAAAGTTATAAAGAAATCAATTTTTGATAGAAAGGGAGTGAAGTTTCCTTTCGGATTTTGTGGCAATATTCCGATACTGAGAGAAGAAGGTCGGAGAGATAAACCAAAAGACAAATCCCAAATTCTAGGAATCCCAAAAACCCTCCTTCCTACGGTATTTTTCGACATTGAACTAACATTCTTAAAAATTTTTACCTAAACCCTTGTTTATTTCCTGTCCAATAACTACATTTTGTTCTAAGTACTATGTGCTTACAGTTCAATTCTTTCATTTTAAACAATCAAATCAATGGAAAATCGAATCTCCATCGAGATCCCACCGGCGGATCTCCAGGCCATCAAGGCCGCTCTCCAACAGGTACAGGGCCTGTTGGCACCCTATGTCGTTGCACTCACACCCGAGCAACGCAAAACCATCCCCAAAATGAGTGACGGCACAGAGCCTTTTGTGGACAAGGTCATGGACTATGCCGTCAACAATGCGGAGTTTCTCCCGCCCTTTGTCAATCAGGCCGAACTCCAAAAAGATTGGAATGCTACCTCCAATCTGCTTCCTTTACTCAGGATGGTAGATCAGATCAAAGACACCATGAGCGATACCGCCATGCTTGCAGGGTCTGAAGCCTATAAAGGGGCCTTGAGTTATTACAATTCGGTAAAGCAAGCCGCAAAAATGAATGCGCCCGATGCCAAAGCCATCTATGAAGACCTGAGAAAGAGGTTTGAGAAGAAAAGCAAAAGCGGAACCGGTACTGTCTGATGGTGCCAAAATTTGATTGATTTGTTGGATAAACCCTTTTTAGGCCGGACCATTTGGTTCGGCTTTTTTTATTGCCAACCACAAAAAACCAAGAGGGTACTTCCCAATCCCGACAATGCACCTAAGAGGCTCAGCGTTGAAGCAATTAGGTTCAAGCGTAAACCAAATAGGCGCAACGTCCGAGCAAAAAGCCGCAAGCGTGAACCAAAATGGCTCATCGTCGGAGCAATTAGGCGCAAGCGTGAACCAAAATGGCGCAACATTGAAGCAAAAAGGCGCAAGCGAGGAGTAAAAAGGCTCAAGCGAGGAGTAAAAAGGTCCAACGATGGGGTAATGAAGTGGAGGGGGGTACTTCCGAAGTATCCCCCTCCACTTGTGAAGTACCCCTGAGGGATTAAATATTTCTAACTTCCGGTTCTCGGGAATGGCATTTCATTGGCTTGGGAAGAATACAGGATTTTTTTTCAGTGGGAAGCAGCCCTGGATTTAACTTCTCAGAATTGGGATTTCAAATCCCAAAAAATAAAAGGCTTGTGCAACAAACAGTTTAAACTTTTATATCATTTCCAAAAACATTTTTTAATTTTTCTATTAAATCAGGATTTTTTGAATCGATGTCTTTCCAAATAATTTTTCCTTCTATATAATCACCAATTTTTAATAAATTATAAGAAATAGACTCATTCTTAAAATCGATATCATTCAATTTTAACTTGTAAATTGTTTCCAGCCTCATATAATCCATAACAACATTTGGATGAATTGCATAATTCACAGTTTTTCTTTTAGCCTGAAAACTGGGATAAACAAAAATTTCGGTATTCAAATCATGGTTTGCATAAATATGTTCGTGAGCGATAAAACCCGTTACAGGGTAAGTGTTTTCAAAAACAAATAAATTTGATAAATATATAAGTACTTCTAAATATGAATTAATCTGATCTTTAGAATATTTTGATAAAATATTATTTAATTTCTTTTTATTATCTTCTTGCCAATGGTTAAAAATACTTTCTTTTTCGATTGATTCGAAAAAGAAAGGTGTTACTTTAAATTCCCTTTCTGGATTCATTTGCCATTCAGATAGAAAAAAAATATCTTTTTCAAAATTTATTCCTTCTCCTGTTTTAACTGTTTCAATAATTGCTGTTCCAGGAGAATTGGTACAATAAAAAACAGGATGATTCGGAAGATTTGCCCTTTGAGTCTCTTTAACATATTCAACTGGTGGATAAGAATACTCTGACTTTAAATTAATATTCATATTCCTGTCAAACTTTCTAAGTCTGTAGAATTTAAATGGAAAATCATTAAAACTAAATTTTGTTACAAAAAGTGGAAGAATTTTTAATTTTGATAGAAGGAATTCATCTAACTCTTTTGCAAATTTCTCAGGATCATCATTGATTTTAAAACGATCCCAATTTTTAATTAGCAGTAATTGATTTATTCCTTCTCGGATATCCTTTCCGTTTGGTATTTCAAAACTCATATCTCACCCCCTTCCACTATCCTAATCTCCTCCTCTGTCAAGTCATAAAGCTGATAAACCAATTGGTCGATTTGGTTTTCTAGGTCGGAGGTGTCGGAGGTAGGGATATTTTTCAAATCCAAAATCATATCAACTTTTTTTACAATGAATAATTGGAATTCGTTGGTGTCAAATTTAATAGGAATAGAATTGAGGCTATTTATGGTGACTTGCGGGAAGGAAGTTTTGAAATCATGAAAATTTATTTTCCAAAAATATTTAATGAATTTGGAGTTAAAAATGGCAAGGATATACTTTAATGTATTCAAATCATCATGAATAATCGTGAAAATATTTCCTGTAACAGCATAAGGATTGTCAACAATTGTTGCAATTGGTTCATTTCCTATTTGTCGAATACAAATTTTAAATGGGGCAAAATGTACTTCCCTATCCCAACACCCTCCTGCCGATTTGGGTCTTTCAAACCAAATATATTCCTCAGGTTCCAGATACCTATACCTAAGAATGTCACTTCCTGTTAGGATTTTGACATGGTTATCTGTTTTCTTTTCCTTAGAAAAGAATTTATCTCTATCCCCTGATATTAAGCCCCTATTGATTTTTGATATTTCACCTAAAAAATTGAGGTTTTTCAACTTTTTAAAGATTGAAATGTTACTCGAATCAATTAATAAATTCCAATTGTCACCAACTTGACTTTTAAAATCTTTTTGTGAAATCAATCTAAATCCAATTGAACCATTAATGACATTTTCAAGATCTGTCGTAAGCTGAATCATTTTATCAGGATATGTATTTATCGTTTTTTCAAAATGAAAAATCCCAGTATGCACATCTGCTTCCTCGAATATTTTAGATTCCGTAACAGCTATTGTATAAATATTATGATTCTTAGTTAAAAAACTCCGTAAACCCGAGGCGTAAACATTATTAAGAATTGAGCTTGGTGTAATGAAACATATGTCGCCTTTATCTTTCAATATAAATGTCCCTAATTGATAGAATAGATGAAAAAGATCAATTTTGAATTCTGCGAAGGGAAATCTCTGCTTAAAATAAGCAAGATCAGCTAACGATGTGTTATTCGGCTGAATCATTTTATAAGGAGGATTTCCAATCACCAAATCAAAACCCACAAAATCCCCTTCCTCATTCAATACCTCAGGGAATTCAAAACGCCATTCGAAGGCATTTTCAAAGATCTTGTTGGCTTTGATCTCTTCGATTTCGGTTTCGAGTTTGTTGAGGGATTCTTCCAGTTTTTCGACTTTGGCAAGGCGTTCTTTCTTTTGTTTTGGGCTTTCTTCGAAGAGGCCCTGCTGCATGGTGAGGTTGTAGAGTTCCCCTGCTAGCTGTGCTTTCCGCTTGAGTTTGGGGTCGTTTTTGGTGATTTCAGAGCGGAAGTCTGACTTGATGTCCGCGATCAGCCTTTCCATTTCCCGCTTCTGTTCTTTGTTTTCGGCGTTGCGGTAGGTATCGACTGCGATGCGGTAGCTGTCTATCGACCACTTGCTTTTCTTCAGTGCCTGCCTCAGGTCTGCATCGATCGCAAAGCGGCTTACGAGGGAGTTGCCGCACTTGATGTTGATGTCGATGTTGGGAAGGGTTTCGAGTTCGGTGGGGTTTTTATAGTAGGCGTTTTTCAGCAGTTCTATCCACAGACGGAGACGGCAGATTTTGACAGAGTTGGTATTGATATCGACACCAAAGAGGCAGTTTTCGATGATCGTCTGCTTCTCGTGGAAGAGGGTTTCTTGGATGCGTTGGCTTTCACCCTTTCCCCCCTTCAGGGGGGATGAAAGGGGGGACGGGATGTATTCGAACAATTCCCCTTCCTCGTCAGTGACGGTCAGTTCGTCGTTGACGACTTCGACTTGGTATTCTTTCAGGCGCTTTCCGTCCCGGTCGAGGAGGATTTTGAGGTCGTTTTTGACCGCTATCATTTCATTGAGTGCCGATACCAAGAAGTGTCCCGAACCTACGGCGGGATCGCAGATTTTGATGCTGTTGACGATGTTGTTGGCTTCTTTGTAGGAAAATACACCGCCTGGCCCGATGAAGTCATAGAGGTCGTTGAAGTTTTTTAATTGTATACCCTCAGGTCTGGCGGCTCTTCCTTTATAATCACCCTCACCCCTGGCCCCTCTGTCTAGTTTATCACCCTCACCCCTGGCCCCTCTCCCAAGGGAGAGGGGAGATGCGCCTTCCTCGTCTCTCCCAAGGGAGAGGGGGGGAAGAGATTTGGTGGTAGCAAAGTCGCGGATGGTTTCGAGGACTTTTTCTGTTTCCCAAAGAACCTCCTGATTGCTGAATCGGATTATTTTTATTCCTAATTCTGTCAGTTCATATGTTCTTCCTTCATCATATTCTTTTTGGTCTTGGGAATTATGGTAGTCGCCGTCTAACTCAAGCCCAAGCCGTAATTCATCACAGAAAAAATCCAGGATATATTTCTGGGCCACGGGATGCTGTCTTCTGAATTTATATCCAAGAAATCTCCGATTTCGAAGGAGATTCCACATAAAATCTTCTGCAGGGGTTTCATTTTTTCTCATCTCCCTTGCATGTTCCAAAAGCTCAGGATTTATCTTTTGCCCCTGAAGTTCAATTCTGGGTTCATCCCCTCTCCCTCGGGGAATACCCTCACCCCAAACCCCTCTCCCTCGGGGAGAGGGGCCAGGGGTGAGGGTGTTAGAAGAATCCCCATCTTTTACAGTACGGCCAGGGGTGAGGGTGTTGAGTGCTTCGTTAAACTTCTGCACTACAGCCTTTCGGATGGTCTCCCGGCACATGTACATCGTGATAAAGCCCGGCGTGAAGAAGGAACCGTCCTTGTATCCGTTGATCTTCTCGAATATCAGACCAAGCACCGAGGCATTGATGAGTGTTTTGTTGTCCTCCTGTATTTCCTCTGAGCCTTCGCTGCTGAAGTCATAGGCATCCAAGAACGCAAACAGGTATTCCAAAACAGGCATGTTTCCTGTGCGCTTTTTGCCCTGCTTGTCTTTGAGAACGGTAGAGGCGATGACAGGAATGGACTTGGTGTCTTTCAGGTTGGAGATAAATAAAGTGACCTGCTCCATATCCGTCGGCTCAAAAAGCGAGGAATTGAGGTAGGGAACTTTCTCAAAGACCTTTTTGACATCGTCATTCCGGTCCTCATGCTTCCTTGCCAAGACCTGAAAGAAGAGGCTGTTCAGGTCGTCATAGCTTTTGATCTTGTCAAGGTTGAGAAAGGAATACGCCTTGTCTCCTTTATGGTAAGTGATCAGTTGTGCTTCAAGTAGCTTCAGGAATAAGATCCTGTTGATCCAAGTGATGGAGAGCTCAAGGGCGACATTGAAAAGCCGCTCTTGAGTCGTGCTACCGAATTGGCTTGGTTTGTCAAGCCGGCTCAGCTTGTCAAGACTGTCGAGTTGGATGATGGCATCTTCGAGGATCGTTCCCGAATGTCTTTCCCCCACATTGTTGCGCCCGATGAGTTTTTTGCCTCCTTCTTTGGTTTCGGTGAGTCCGATGATGTGGAGCAGTTCTGCATAGAAGCGCTTGTCAAGGCTGTTGCTGTCGTTTGTAAAAGGGAGTTTGAGAAGGTGTTCGGGTGACAGGAGTTTGAATAGCGCGATCAGTTTGTTGTCGTCCTGTTTGTCTTCGTTTCTCAGGGGTCTTTGGTAATCCTGTATATTGAAATAGGTAAATTCTATTTCTGATTTGATGTCGGCGATGTAAGGTTCGGCAATCTGTTTGTAGAAAAAGTCTGTCTTTACTTCTGCCAGTCTTCCATCTTCAAAATCCTGAAATCTCTGCACAAAGCTTTTATTCTGGGCAAAAAGCCTGTCGAAAAGGGTGGCGTCAAAGATGAACCATTCGTTGATATTGGTGACCACGAGGTGTTTTACCTCCAGGTTTTTGTGGGTAATCCTTTCCCTAAGATAGTAAAGGACCAATTCCTGAAATGCTTTTGCGTTCAGCCTTTCCGTCGTCACCATTTCAGATTTGTTTGTCGGCTTTTTGGCCTCAATGATTACGGCCACAGGGGTATTGGCCTGACTGCCGTTGTGGATGACCAGGTCATTGCGGCCTTTGGTATTGATAAAGTGGTTTTGCTTGTAGTAAGTATCCTTGAGAAAGTCCGAAACGAGATTTTTGTGAAACTCCTCCGTTTCGGTGTCATTGGTTCTGTCGAGGAGTGTAATGAGGTTGGCTTTGAAACCTTCAATTTCAATCCTGTTGGGTTTTACTTTCAAAAAAGCTTTGTTGAGCGCCTTCTTTGGTTTCAATTCTCTTAAAATCATCTACAAGGTATGTTTACTTTTTCAGGGGATTAAGATAAGTTTTTAAGGTGGAAAGGCATTATAGTCTTAGGACAATTCTGAATTAAAAAGTTAAAATTTTGAATTCTTTGCGACCATTGCTGTCAAAGGATTAAGAATGATAAGATTTCTCTCTGCGTTCGAAATGACAAGGGTAGGTTTTCTCCTCTTTTTATTCTTGCTTTTGATTTTCTCGTTCTGGTGCTCTGCCTCCTCCGAGGTAAAAGAATAGAAATCCTTTGCCTCCTTTGCGAAACCTTAGCGAACATTGCGGTTAAGGAAATGAGAATATTGAAACAATTGGGATTTTCTATGATCCAATTGCCTCAAGCCATGATTAAAAACCGCGTTTCAGCTTTGCAGATAAAAATTTCATTTTGTAAATTTTATGTCAAATCTGACATCTTATGAGAACCAATCGCTCTTTTCCCTTTCTTGTCTTTTTTTCTATTTATTTTTTCCTTTCCTGTAATAAACCTGTAGAAAATGTAGCTCTTGAAAATGTCACCCTTTATCACGGGGGTGATATTATTACCATGGCCGGTGACCAACCTCAATACATAGATGCGCTTGTCGTCAAGGAAGGGAAAATCGTTTTTGCGGGTAATTTGGATGAGGCAAAAAAAACATTTCCAAACCCAACTTTAGAAGTTGACCTGAAAGGAAAAACCATGCTTCCCGGTTTTATAGACGCCCATGGGCATATTTTTAATACAGGGATACAAGCCCTAGCTGCCAATTTATTACCTCCTCCTGATGGTCCCGGGGATAATATCCAGTCAATTTTAGATATTTTGAATGAATGGAAAAGTAAAAACCAGGCGGTCATCGATGAAATTAACTGGATTATCGGGTTTGGATATGATGATTCCCAACTCACAGAAAAACTCCATCCCACTGCCGAAGACCTTGATAAAGTGTCAAAAGACATTCCCGTGATCATTATCCACCAATCCGGGCATTTGGCCTCGATGAACAATAAAGGACTCCAATTGATGCGCTATGCTGATGGGATAAAAAATCCACCGGGTGGGGTGATTAGAAGGATTGAAGGGACTGAAATCCCCAATGGTGTCTTGGAGGAGATGGCATTTTTCATTCCTATTTTCAAAATTTTGGGAAGCCTGGATTCTGAAGCCAACCAAAAAATTGCCTTGGCCGGACAGGAAATGTACAAGTCCTTTGGATTTACTACCGGTCAAGAAGGCAGGGCTACCAACGATGCTTCGGAAATCCTAAAAAGTTTAGCCCAAAAAGGCCAAATAGAAATTGATATTGCGGTGTACCCTGATATCCAATCCCAATTGGAATATATCAAGGAGGTAGGGGTAAGTGATACCTACCAAAACCACCTGAGAATCGCAGGAGCAAAGATTTCGCTAGATGGTTCTCCCCAGGGAAAAACAGCCTGGCTTTCTAAACCTTATAAAATACCCCCAACTGGGCAGAATAATGACTATCGGGGATATCCCGCTATTCAGGAAGATTCGGTTGTTTTCTCTTTGATCAATGCTTCTTTTGAAAATAAGTGGCAAATACTGGCGCATTGTAATGGGGATGCCGCTGCTGACCAATTTATTAGGGCAGTGGAAAATGCTGCTTCTCTTTATGGAAATGACGACAGAAGACCCGTTATGATTCATTCCCAAACGGTGACAGACCCACAATTGGACAAAATGAAAGAACTCGGTATAATACCTTCTTTTTTTGGATTGCATACCTTTTATTGGGGTGATTGGCATGTCAACGAGGTTTTGGGGAAGGAGCGGGGAAGTCGGATTTCTCCTGCCGGCACTGCATTACGGAAAGGAATGCTGTTCAGTCAGCACCATGATTCTCCGGTTATCTTGCCCAATAGTATTATGATTTTACACACTGTGGTGAATAGAACAAGCCGTTCGGGACAGATTATTGGACCTGAAGAGAGGATAAGTCCCTATGATGCCCTGAGGAGTATTACTACATGGGCGGCTTTTCAGTACTTTGAGGAAGCTTCAAAAGGGACGCTTGAAGTTGGAAAACTTGCAGACATGGTGATTTTAGACCAAAATCCTTTAAAAGTTGAACCTGCTACCATTATGGACATAAAAGTTTTGGAAACCATCAAAGAGGGGAAATGTGTTTATTTAAAATCAAATTGAGTTTAAGTTTCTAATTTGGATTTTAGAAACCCTCAACCATTTATGCCATAAAATATTGCCCTTTAGAAATTGATTCTAAAATGGAATTCCATTTCTTTATTCCCTTTGCAAGAATATTTCGGTAAAAAAGTAAGAAAATGTAAACCGCTTCCGGAGAAGGAGGATATCGAAAAAAACCAATATTTCAGAATATGGAATGTTTGTGAAGACACAAACATTGGCGATGGAGTAGAGAGGAGTATGGAGAAAACCTTGGCGAATATTGCGGTTAAAAGTTACAGAATGGCTATTCAAAGTTCGACCCCTTTGGGGTCTTCACCCCACCTTATTTTTCCTCCGTGCTCTCCGTGTGGTCAATAATTCCCACTGATACTCCTTCTTTTTCCAATGCAGTAAAATCCCATCAGCCCTAAAAGGGCGAAATTTGTTGAAGGAATTGTCCCGCCCCTTCAGGGCTCACGAGAATCCATCCAAACTTTAAGGATGGGCTGCACCCATCCCTTTGTTATTCCGCCCTTTCAGGGCTTTAACCAAGATAAAATAAAAACACCACAGTCTCTGTGCCCTCCGTGTGAGCCGTAGTAAATTATTACTCTAGCCGATTCTCCCTTTGCGTCCCTTTGCAAAACCTTCTTTTCCTTTGTGGTGAAAAATTTATTTTCACGGAGTTCACAGAGGACGCTGAGAAAAAATGAGAAAAGAAACTCCGTGCTCTCAGTGTCCTCCGCGGTAAAAATCATCCATCCCCCATTGCGGAACCTTGGCGGACATTGCGGTTAAAGAATGAATAATGTTTGTGTCTCCACAAACATTGGCGGCCGCGACTGACCACGTAGTGGTCAAATATTAATAACCCCGGGTAAGGAACGCAACCCGGGGATAAAAATGAAAAAGCAGATTTGAGTTTTTGGCCGAAAGTATGGAAAGAGAGAAAAAGACTTCTCGCCAAAAACAGAGAGGCTAAAAATCCCCTGCGTCCCTTTGCAAAACCTTCTTTTCCTTTGTGGTGAAAAATTTATTTTCACGGAGTTCACAGAGTAAGCTGTGAAAAAAAGAGAAAAGAAACTCTGCGCCCTCAGTGTACTCCGCGGTATAAATCTCCAATCTTTTTTTCCGTCCATTTCGGTGAAATGAATGAGGAATCAATAAGATTATATGGGTATAATTATTAAATTTTTTTATGATTTGATTTATTATATTTATGTAAGTCAAACAATCCCCATATGGCCACCTACGACATAGAGATCATTCTCAACCGACAGCTTGCCGATTGCCTTTCCATACCGGTATTTATCACAGACACGGCAGGCAATTTGATCTTTTACAATGAGCCTGCGGAAACTATCCTTGGTTCCCGATTTGGAGACACGGGCGAAATGCCCGTGGAGGTGTGGGGTACGATTTTCAAACCTTTGGATGAAAAGGGGAAACCACTGCCGCCGGAAGGATTGCCCTTGGTAAAAACCCTAAAAGACCAACTTCCCCACCACAAGGTTTTCTGGATAGAAAGTCTGAAAGGAAAGCCGGAAAAGATTTCGGTCACTTCTTATCCAATCATCGGAAGGATGGGAAAATTTCTCGGTGGTGTCGCTATTTTTTGGGAAAACAAAGACATATGAAAGTTTCTATTCAAGGCGTAAGGGGTTCTATACCTACTTCAGGCTCTCAAACAGCCCATTTTGGAGGAAATACCTCTTGTGTCACCATTATGGAGGGTGACCGGATGATCATCTTGGATGGCGGATCTGGACTGCAGAAGGTAACCCTTCCGGATCCTGAGGTCAAGAGGGTAGATATCTTGCTGACTCATTTCCATATGGACCATATCCAGGGACTTGGGTTTTTCAGCGCTTTGTTTGACCCGGAAAAAGAAGTCCATATCTGGGCGCCTTCAAGTATCACCCACAACCTACATTCCCGGCTCAACAGGTTTCTTTCCCCTCCATTGTTTCCTGTGTTGATGCGGGACCTTCCCTGTGAGCTTTTTCTTCATGATATTTCCAACAGCAGTTTTGAGATTGGTCCATTCACCATTATGTCCCAATTTGTCATCCACCCAGGGGCCACAGTAGGTTTCAGGGTCAAAGGGAAAAATGCGGTGTTTGCCTACGTCCCAGACCACGAACCGGCCCTTGGCCCTAAGGGATTGAACTTCGATAAAAAATGGATTTCGGGTTTTGAACTCATGGAGGAAGCCGACCTGCTCCTGCATGACGCTCAATTTACCACCGAACAATATGGAAAAAAAATTGGATGGGGACATTCCAGTATGGAGGACGCCATCCAATTGGCAGTGTATGTAGGAGTCAAAAGGCTGTTGCTGACCCACCATGACCCGGCACACAGCGACACAAAGCTGAATGAGATTCTTGAAGCCCTGAAGTCCAAGCATACAGGACAATTTGACTTTGACCTTGCCAGGGAAGGCATGGAGATTGAATTGGGGTAGGAGGAAAAAGTGTAAGCCTATCTCAATTTTTTTTCGAATATCCTTTCAAATCACTCTTTACTAAAACTGACAGAAACATTCCCGGCCCCCAAAGCTGCCTTCAATCCATCAGGATCATCGATCTTTCCGATACGGGTATAGCTGTAACTTGTGTCGAATGTTTCATAAAAGATGACTACCGTATTGGCTCCCCAAAGCATCAGATCTCCCGATAGGATCGTTCCCGGATTGGCAGGATTTGTAGGGAGATTCTTGGGAAGGCGATAGTATTTTTCATTTCTGTTCAGTTCGGTCATGGTCACTGTCAAGGGAAGGAGATCGAAAAAACTATTTGCTGCTTCATTGTCCAAAAGTGTCGCAGTGAAGGTTTTTGAACCTACTTTGATCGTGATTTTATTGTTTGAATTTTCCATATCGTTGATTTCATTTTGAACCTGAAGGTCAGCATCTGACTGTCCACAAGAATAGCAGGTACCGGAAATCATTCCAAATATCATGGTGAGCATCCAAGTCCTGAGAATAATCTGTTTTTTCATTTGCTCTTTTATGTTCTAAAGAAATTATTCAATGTTCTTTATGAATTTGGCCGGAATGCCTCCTACAACCGTATTTGCCGCAACGTCTTTTGATACAACAGCCCCAGCTGCCACTACGGCATTTTCACCTATAGTGACTCCCGGCAATATGGTGGCGCCGGCTCCTATCCATGCGTTCCTTTTGATCACGATTGGCTTTCCGATCAAAGCCCTGCGGTCTGTAGGATCCAAGGGATGGTTTTCAGTCACGAGTTTTACCTGCGGACCGATCAGTACATGGTCCTCCAACGTGATCCCGCCTAGATCCAAAAAGGAACAGGCATGATTGATAAAGACGTTTTTGCCCAAATGAATAAATCGGCCAAAGTTGGTATAAAAGGGAGGGAATATCATGGTAGACTCATCTATGGGTTTGCCGATGATATCTCTAAGCGTGGACCGTATGATCTGGATGTCGCCGGATTGGTTGAGTTTGCTGACAAGGGAAAGGGTCCGGTTTACTATCTCATTGATCTTAAAATACTCCGGATCGTTCAATCTGATTGGCTCGCCGCCTTTCAATCTTTCAAAAATATCCTTTGAGGTATCAATTGGATTGACCATAGTTATTGATTTGATTTTCCTAAAACAAAGGTACCTTTAATTGGTCCTTGGAGTTAATGATTATCAAATCATAGGTTAAGAAAATCAAACTGGCACTTCACGGAACGCCTTTGGATTGAGTCCTGTAAATTTCTTAAAAAAGTTGTTGAAATAGGTAGGATACTCAAATCCCAAGGCAAATGCAATTTCGGAGATATTCCAGTCAGTATGCAGAAGAAGTGCTTTTGCTTCGCTGATAATCCTTTCTATAATCAGGGTAGAGGTCGATTTTCCTGTAACTTCTTTGAGTGAGCGGTTGAGGTGATTCACATGCACAGAGAGGCTGTTTGCGTAGTCCTGCGCATTTCTAAGTTTGAGGGGTTGGCTGGGAGTTTCGAAAGGAAACTGCCTTTCAAGCAATTCTAAAAATACGGAAGAAATACGTGAAGCAGCGTTTTTTTGGACTTCGTATTTTTCTGTGGGCTGAAGTTTGAGTGCTTCATGGAGGATCAGGTGAATATAATTTCTGATCAATTCATCCTTGTTTACATAATCAGATTGCTGTTCTTCCATCATTTTCTCAAACAGGCTGTTAAGAAATTCTCTCTGCTTGTCATTGATTTCCATAATGGGTGTTCCACCAAGTTTAAAAATGGGAGATTGGAGTAAAGCATTACTTCGGGATGAGTTTTGGAGAAAATCCTCAGAAAAAAGACAGGTGTAGCCTACATAGGAACTTGAGATTGTCTCCCAAGAGTAAGGAATATGGGGGTTACCAAAAAACAATACGGTACCTTCTGCTTCAAAACTCCGGTCTGCAAAATGAATCCGGCTGGTACCTGTTGTGAGACAGATTTTGTAGAAGTCTTTTCGGCTATAGATTTTTGTAGCATTGCCATCAGCTTCTATCTTAAATACATTGAAGCCACGTAGCTTGAGTTCGTTGTTGAAGTCTGAAACCGATCTTGTGATTTTGTTTTTCATTCTGTAAAATAAAGAAATTCAAATAATTTTATTCTGTATTTCCGCCGCCTAGGCAAGTGTCTCCACTAGCCAGCAATCTTGGCCTCGGTTAATCTTTATTAAAGGAAAGAATTCAACCATAGCCACGCAAGTTAAAATTTATTTGATTTTAGTAAGTTATTGTTTGCCTGAAGTTATTTTTCAGGATTCGGTGAGTTTAACTTTGATTTGCAATAAGGCTTAACCAATATGGAAAAGAATTCAGAAACATTGATCCAAGAAAAAAGCAGACGGAACTTTATCAAAGTCGGTGCAACACTCAGTGCGGCAATATTAGGTGCAAATGCCATTGTAAATTCAGCTCAAGGTCAAAATCCAGATGAGAAATCTGGTACATTGGATAGAAATACCTCCAAATCCAGAACACTGGGGTCAGGGAAAAATGCGCTAGAAGTTTCTGCTTTGGGCTTAGGTTGCATGGGGATGACTTACCACCGGAGTTTTATTCCTGATCCCAAAGCAATGATTTCCCTACTTAGGAAAGCTCCGGACCTAGGCGTTACTTTCTTTGACACAGCTGAAGCCTATGGCCCAATTACAAACGAGAAGTTGGTCGGGGAGGCCCTGGAGCCGATCAGGAAAGAGCTCATCATTGCCACCAAATTCGGATTTAAGGAGGGAAGACCCAGCTTAGGCCTTGATAGCAAACCTGAAAGAATCAGACAAGTGGTGGAGAATTCTCTGAAAAGTTTGAGAACAGATTATATTGATTTGCTTTACCAACATAGGGTTGATCCGAATGTGCCCATGGAAGATGTTGCTGGAACGGTAAAAGACCTAATCCGAGAGGGAAAAGTGAAGTATTTCGGATTAAGCGAAGCAGGGGAAGGAAATATACGAAAAGCACATGCGATACAACCTGTGACTGCCCTTCAAAGTGAATATTCGTTGGTGACAAGGCAACCCGAAAACGATGTCATCAAAGTATGTGAAGAGTTGAAAATAGGATTTGTCCCATACAGTCCGATCAGCAGGGGACTTATTTCGGGATATATCAACGAGCGAACAAAATACAATCCTGACAATGACAACAGGGGTTCACTTCCCCGTTATCAGCCTGATGCGATCATTGCCAACTGGCCATTAATAGACATTTTAAAAGAATTTGGGGATCAAAGAGGGTTGACAGTCGCACAGGTTGCATTGGCTTGGTTATTGGCCCAAAAACCTTTTATTGTACCCATTCCGGGAACTACCAAATTGGCCCATTTACAAGAAAATATATGGTCAGCAGATTTTGAATTCACTGAAGCGGAATTGAAAAAACTCACTGCTGACCTCAACAACGTGAAAATAGTAGGCGACCGATACACAGGTCAATCTGCAGAACAGACTCGAAAGTAAAAGAAATTAACCAACGAGCTGATAGGTTTTCTATTTTCCAAGTAACTATTAAATAGGAGCTGATTGACTTATGTCCTTTTATTTTGAAAGTTACAGTCTAGAATGATGGAGTTGATTCCGTTAATCTGAGTAATTAATTTGGACATAAAACTACCATGAATGCTATTCAATTACTTGATTCCAAGAACAATATGTTTGATTTCCGTAAGTTATTGACCATCATAAAAACCTACCTTTAGACTTAAATTCCAATTCTATGGCAACGATAAACCTAAACGTCAACGGTAAAAAGCAGACAATAGACGTGGACCCCAACACGCCTGTCCTGTGGGTGTTGAGAGACCACCTCAACCTTACCGGAACAAAATATGGTTGTGGCATCGCGCAATGCGGGGCCTGCACCATTCACTTGGGAGGCATAGCCGTCCGTTCCTGTCAATTGCCTGTTTCCAGTGTAGAAAATCAGGAAATTACGACCATCGAGGGGCTTTCCGAAAACGGCGACCACCCTGTGCAGCAAGCTTGGATGGAGCATGATGTGCCTCAGTGCGGCTATTGCCAAGCCGGTCAAATCATGACTGCTGTGGCTTTGTTGAAAAACAACCCCACCCCGAGTGATGCAGAAATTGAAACCGGAATGAACGGTAACATCTGCCGCTGCGGAACTTATCTCAGAATCAAAGAAGCTGTGAAAACCGCCTCCAAATCATTGTAAATCCAAGGACCATGACATTAGCAAACAAGCATATCAATAGAAGGTCTTTCCTCAAAGTATCAGCACTTGCAGGCGGGGGAATGGTGCTCAGCTTTAGCTGGTTGGCGGGTTGTAAACCTACCGCCAAAGAAGAACTTTTGGCATTGCCAAAGGAGTGGTTTGAACTGAACAGTTACATCAAAATCGGCGAAAACGGAACTGTGACGCTTTTTTCTGCCAACCCGGAATTTGGCTCAAACGTCATTACGTCCATGCCCATGATTTTGGCAGAGGAGCTTGACGTTGACTGGAAAAAGGTAATGGTCGAGCAGGCCGATTTTTTCCCGGTGCGATTTGAAAGACAGTTTACCGGAGGTAGTCAAGGAATCCGTCAGGGTTGGACACCTTTGCGTACTGCAGGTGCCACTGCCCGTCAGATGCTGGTCAATGCAGCTGCACAGACTTGGCAGGTTCCCGCCGAAGAAATCACCACCGAAGCAGGCACAATCATCCACAAAGCAAGCAACAAAAAAGCCGGTTATGGAGAAATGGCTTCTTTGGCATCCACACTTGGGGTGCCTGAGGAAGTCAAATTGAAAGAAATCAAAGATTTTAAAATCATCGGCAACAGCAAGAAGAATGTGGAAGGTCTGAAAATCGTGATGGGGAAACCTCTTTTTGCCATTGACCATAAAGTGGAAGGAATGCTTTATGCTGCCATCGTCCATCCTCCGGGATTCGGGATGAAGCTGAAAGCCTTTGACGGGGCTTCCGTAAAGTCCATGCCCGGTGTCAAAGATGTCTTTTCGATCAAGGTATTCAATGATGACTATGAAAGGAATTTCTTTGATACAGCTACTTTTGATGAAATGGTAGCCATTGTCGGTAATTCCACCTGGGAAGTACTGAATGCCAAAAAAGCTTTGAAAGTTGATTGGGAAAAAGCACCGGAGTCTTCCTTTGCTGTGGATGCCCGTGGAAATAAAATCACCATCAAAGTGCCCGCAGGATTGGAAAACTCTGCGGACCACAAAGCCAAAATGACGGAGTATTCCCAAAAACCCGGCAATATTCTCAGAAGGGACGGCGACCCTGAAGCTGCATTCAAAAAAGCGGCAAAAATCCTCGAACGCACCTATACTGCCCCTTTCTTGGCACACAATACCATGGAGCCTTTGAACTGTTTTGCCCATGTGACAGCGGATCAGGCGGTCATCTATGGACCTACACAGGCACCGGAATTTATCATGGGGACACTTTCCAACAGGCTTGGATTGCCCAAAGAAAAAATCCAAATCAACCTAGCCCGCATGGGAGGTGGATTTGGACGCAGGGCTTACAGCCACCAAATGGTGGAGGCAGCCTTGATTTCCCAAAAAGTAAATGCACCTATCAAAATGACCTACACCCGGGAGGATGACATGACCTCGGGTGTCTACAGGCCAACTTATTCAGCTACCTACCGTGCAGCTTTGGATGAAAACAACAACCTGACAGCTTTCCATGTGAAAGCAGGGGGCATTCCTGAGACGCCGATTGCGCCAAACAGGTTTCCTGCCGGAGCGATAGACAACTACCTGGCGGAAGGTTGGGAAATCAGTTCCAACATCACCATCGGGGCTTTCCGGGCACCGAGATCCAACTTTATCGCCAGTGCGGAGCAATCCTTCCTCGATGAATTGGCCGAAGAAATGGGCAAAGATCCGATCGCATTTAGATTGGAACTCTTAGACCGGGCCAAAACCAATCCTGTGGGAGAAAAGAACGATTATGACGCTGGCCGCTATGCAGGCGTTTTGGAACTCGTCCGGGAAAAATCAAAATGGGATTCTCCGGAGCCTAATGTCCACCGTGGCGTTTCGGCGTATTTCTGCCACAATTCCTATGTTGCAGAGGTATTGGATATTGAAATCCAAAACAGCAAACCTGTAGTCAAAAATGTCATCGCGGCAGTGGACTGCGGCATCGTGGTCAATCCGGATGCAGCAGCCAATATGGGAGAAGGTGCCATCGTGGATGGTATCGGCAACGCCTTCTTTGGAGATTTGCCTTTCAAGGTTGGGGTTCCTGAAAAGACAAACTTTGACAAATACAGGATGATCAGACAGATGGAATCACCAAAATCCATTGAAGTCCATTTCGTGAAAAACGACATCGATCCTACCGGACTTGGCGAACCGCTGTTCCCTCCGGTCTTTGCGGCCTTGGCCAATTCACTGTACAAAGCCACCGGAAGAAGGTACTATGACCAGCCTTTTGCCCCCCAGCTCGAAATGCAGAACCTGACAATGTGATTTTGAACACAGAAAAGGTAAAATTAAAAAACCGCACCCTGAGGAATTGGGGGCGGTTTTTTTTTGTTTTTGATAAACAAACCTGAATTCAAACGACAGTTACAAATCAAACTTTGTCTTGGTGTTTTTTCGAAAAGGCTTTGGATGAGCTCCCAATGCCAACGGATTCTTTTCAACTCGTGGGTCGACTATTAGTTGTCTGTGGTGTTAATTTCTGTGATCGTCGCTTTGTCGTCAGAGTTTTATTGATAGTTCTAATTGTCCACCAAGTCCAAGTTCAACGATTTTTTGAAGTGTAGAAATTCGGACTTCTTTAATGTTGTTTTCAATTTTAGAAATGTAGCCTTTATTGGTTCCACATTTTTCTGCAAGTTCTTCTTGGGTCATTCCTTTTTGAAGTCTCGCTTGTTGAATTAGAAAACCAAGTTTAAAACTTTCATACCCTTTCTCGAACTTGTCACGTTTGAAAGAGCCTTTTTCACCGTATTGTTCCTCAACAAACTGGTCAAGTGTCTTAGTATTCTTTGTCTTGCTCATATTCTTTTTTAATTTTTAAAGCCTTTTCAATTTCGGATTTCGGTGTCTTCTGAGTATTTTTCTGAAAGCCGTTTGCCAAAACCACAAGTTTTCCTGCATCAAAAAAGCAGAAAATGCGAAAAATATCGCTTCCCTGCTGGACTCTGATTTCGTAAAGTCCATCTGTCCCTTCCATATGCTTCAAATAGTCTGTCGGGATTTGTTTTTGGGTTTCGATAATTCTAAAAGTCCATAATATTTTGTCTTTAACTTTCTGCTTTTGTTTATTGAAAAAGTCAGAAAAGTAGTCTTTATATAAGGTGACAGTTCTTGTTTTTATCTCACTCATACTTCGCAAAGGTAGAAAAAGTTGTCCGAATGAGCAACATTATTTTATTGCGTCTGGCGAATTTTGTATTCAAAACTCTTTGATGGGTTGGGTTTGCCACTTCACATATAGCGGTTTATGGTTGGGAAGCAAGCAATTGTAAATTGGATTCTACAAAAAGGCCAATTCCAACAGATTCTATTTTACCCTTTTGAATCTAGCTTGCTTGAGACAACCAAATCAAACAACCATTGAAAATAATTTGACCATTGAACCAATATAAAGACCGGTTAATTCTTTAAGCAAAAAGCTGGGTCAAAGTCTTCATTGAAATAAACATTTTTCCGCTGTCGGGTATTTTTATAAAATCATATTTCTCATAAAACTTCTCCGCTTCTTCGTCAATCGGGTCAACTACTACTGCGAATGAGCCAATTTCTTGTGAAATTTCATAACTCCTCTTCAAAGCGTCTATCAGCAAAATCTTTCCGATTCCTTTGCCCTGGTATTTTGTGTCAATAGCCAATCTACCAAGTAAAGTAGTGGGAATTGAAATATAGGATCTAGGAAGCTTTTTCTGAATATGGTCAGGAAAACTACTTAATGGAATGCTGTTATTGGAAAGGGTGCAATAGCCTTGGATTTGGTTTGAGGTACTTTCTGCCAATACAAAACAAGCTGAAAGCTTTCTTTTGATGTCTTGTCCCGCTTGATTTTTTAAATAGTTGTTCAAAAGCTCTTTCCCACAGTCAAAATCATCTCTGTTGTGCTTTTTGTCTAAAAGTTCAACCATTACCTACTTTGAATTAGATAAAAAAGTCTTGTAATCATCTAAGGCTTTTCTCAAATTTTCAGATGGTTCTTTTGGATTGGTAATGGCATCGAAGAAAATTTCAGAATCTCTTTCTGAAGCAAGCACCTGTTCTTTCTCTTTGATAATTTTCTTTGCTTTTTCCTGAACAGTAAGGATAACAAAGTCAGTCAGATTACGGTATCCTCCCAAATAGGCAGCTTTCTCAAAGAATTGTTTTTGTTCTTTGGGGAGTCTTGCATCAAATCTTGCATGTTCTTTTGTATCAGTACTCATGGCTTAAAATGTTTTTTCAAATGTACGTATATAATCCGTAAAAATTCATTTCAATCTAGGACATATTAATAGGCGTGCAATTACAAATTGAATTTGATAGAAAGGTGTAGTTACAAACTCATATCTTTAAACTGAACCAAAAAACAGAATAAAGGTGTAGCCTGATTTGCAAATTAAGTACAGCAATGCTGATACTGCGGTGTAGGGATCACACCTTTATTTTTTCCTCTTCGAATCTGAATAGT
>NZ_QMIK01000004.1 GCF_003316845.1 Cognataquiflexum aquatile
AGTGCCGATCAAGTCGGCACTACACAAGGTAAACATCCAAGTGAACGATCACTGTATGCTTCCTCTCCGGTATCGTAAAGGTAAAAAAAATTAAAATAATCTTGATTTTAAAGATAGTACCTACACCCAGTCGTAGTGGAATTACATGCCGCTATCAGTATTCATCCAGCACACTATCAATCGCTAAACTACACCAAGGTGGGATAATACATTCCATAATAAATATAATGACTGAAAAAAGCAGAGGACTAAAGACTAAAAAAAAATGAGAACGAGAAGAATTTATAGAATCTGTTTTACTGTCTTAATTTTAGTTTTTAGCTGTAATTCAAAAGAGGAAGTTTTAATCGAAGATCCAATTTTGACAATCCAGACCGATGATGACGGGAACATTCAATTAGTGGGATACACGATATTGGGAAAAAAAGAGGGAGAATGGCGGGAATTCAGACAAGAAAGGTTATTCTCCATTAGAAATTACAAAAATGCCATACCTCACGGAAGAGAAATAAATTATGAAATTGATTCTGGTAAAGTACTTGAAGATGGTTGTTGGAACAATGGAGAAAGAGTTGGGCTCTGGTATTTCTTTCAAGATGGAGTTTTAGTTTCGGTCACAGAATACAAGAATGACGTTGGAAAAATAATTTATCATAATCCTAAGTTCAAAAATGCCGGTGAAATACCCCCTCCACCGCCAGAGAGATAGTCGGTGCTTTTCCCAGTCTGAGTCTAGGTGTGTCGTGAAGTCCGAGCTACGGTGCATGGGGATCAGAGTGAGTATTTTTATCAGAGACGCAACTTTCACGAGGTGTAGATATGATTTGGAATTCGAAGCCAATCAATGGAAAAAAGCAAAATATGATAGAGCAAAATAACTACAAAGAGTGGTCTGGATTTCATAAGAAGTTAGGAGTTGGCTTTATTCTTCTATTTGTAACTCTTGTTTTCGGATTTGAATTTTATCGAACATACATTTCATCGACATCAGAAATAAGGTTTACAATTATCAACTTTTATGCACCGTATTCAGAGGGTAAGGGCAGAGGAATGAAGATTCATTATTTGGCAGAAGGAAGGCAGGAACATGGTAATTGTCTTTCAAATAGATGCAGAAAAATTCTGACGGGAGAACGGCGCTTAGGTTATTATTACCTAAAGGACCCTTCAATGTATGACATTCTTTTCGATGTCGTAGTCCCTGACTCAGTAATTGCCCCAGCAGGAGGTTGGAAAGAAATCCCCCACTGGGAGTAGGTGTGTCATGAAATCTTTGATGTGAATTCAAGATATGTTGTTTAGAAGATTGTAGTAGGCCTACTGCAATCAGCGAGTAAGAGGAGGTTGCAAACCACCTCTCGGTGCTGTTTTGGTGATGAAACGGTAGTTTACAGAATGGAAATAATGTTGGAATATTTTCTTTCATCTGAGGAAATAAATTCAAAATGAATTTACAAATCAACCTTCCCTGTTTTTGGGGTAAACCTTATACCACATTTTTCCTTTTCGCTCCCAAAAACCTGCGACATTACATTTTCATTACCCCGGGCGGCGGTGCATGGGGATTTGTTGAAATATAAAAATCAGAGAAGCACCTTGCCCGGGGCTAATAACATTTCGCCCACTTCGGGGCTTTTGGTCGAAGTTGGATTAAGTTGGAAACTTATTCTTCAAAAAGATTCTCTAATGGAACACTAGCGGGGAGGAAGAAATTTTACCGGGCCGGCGCGGCACCGCGCGTGGGAGGATTAAAATTTCTTGCCTTTTTTGGTTACTTTTTGTGGTAAGACAAAAAGTGACACGAGGAAGAGACGTTAAGAAAATACTTGAGGAAAGAATAGAAATGAATCGATCAATCAACCTTCTCTGTTTTTGGTGGAAACTCCATTCCTTGCTTTAACTTTTTGCTACCAAAAACCTAATAACCCGCATTTTCATTACCCCGGGCGGCGGTGCATGGGGATCGGTGAGTATATAAAAATCAGAGAAGCACCTTGCCCGGGGCTAATAATATTTCGCCCGCTTCGGGGCTTTTGGTCGAAGTTGGATTAAGTTGGAAAGTTATTCTTCAAAAAGATTCTCTAATGGAACACTAGCGGGGAGGAAGAAATTTTACCGGGCCGGCGAGGCACTGAGCGTGGGAGGATTAAAATTTCTTGTCCCGATAATTATCGGGATGGTTACTTTTTGTTTCAAGACAAAAAGTGACACGAGAAGGAAACGTAAAGAAAATACCATAGGAAAGAAATTCAAAATGAATTGACTTCTCCACCTTCCCTGTTTTTGGGGTAAACCTTATACCACATTTTTCCTTTTCGCTCCCAAAAACCTGCGACATCACATTTTTATTACCCCGGGCGGCGGTGCATGGGGATTTGTTGAAATATAAAAATCAGAGAAGCACCTTGCAAGAGGCTATTCATATTCAGCTCCGCCGCGGCGGACTGTTGGTCGAATAAGACCCGAGAATAATCCTGAAAATTGTTGAAGATAATTTTTTTCTTAGTATTCTTTTTTAGATTTAATCTAAATAGATATCTTTGTGTCGAGTTTGCTTTCCATTAAACTCTTGATTTCAGGATTCAATACAGCTATGATTTCATCACCGATTAATATTATTGACAATGCCAAATTCCAAAAAGCCTAAATCCACTTGGGAAAAGACGCGAAAGTTTTTCAATGACATCCACCTTTGGGCTGGGCTTTTCAGTGGGCTTGTTTTGGTAGTGGTATGTTTTACAGGTACTGTTTATGTTTATAATACTGAAATCAGGGAATCTGCCGCTAAGCATCTTTATGAAGTTTCAGAGCAAAGGGGAGAAGTAAAGCCGGGGTTAAATCCCATTTTGGAAAGTGCCAGAAAGCAGATTGAAGGTGATTTTATTTCGGTTTCAATTCCTTTTGAAGCCAATAGGTCTTTACAGATCAATGTCAAAAAGGAGGGAGACCAAAGCCGTTCAGGTACAACTTATTTTATCAACCCCTATTCTGGAGAAGTATTGGGAAATAATGCTGAACCGACCTGGGCTGATAATTTGATGAAGGACATGTTCAGCCTCCACAGGTGGCTGATGTTGGACAGGATCGAGAAGCCTTTGATCGGAGAACTTCCCAACCGAACCCTAGGCAGTTATATCACCGGGACAGCAACCATTCTTTTTACTATTGGAGTAATTACAGGGTTGATTATCTGGTTTCCAAAAAGGCTTAAAAACTGGAAACAGGGTTTGAAAATCAAAACAGGAAATTGGAAAAGACTCAACCATGACCTGCACAATTCTCTAGCTTTTTACTCGATCATTATTTTGTTTTTGATGGGCGTGACAGGTCCATTTTGGTCGTTTCCATGGTATAAAGAAGCCTTACAGAAATCACTGGGAACTTACAAAGAACAGCCTTCCGAAAATCGCTCTGGAAATGCTGCTAACCCAACTGTAACGGGAACCGCCATTCTGAATTCAAGTGCAAATTCAGGGGAAAGTGGGAACCAATCAGTGGCTTTGATGACAATGGACATTGAAAGAATTGTACAGCTAGCAGACAGCATACTTGAATATGAGGGAAGTTATCGGATATCTTTTCCACAGAAACCTGAAGATCTGATCAGTGTAAATAAGTATAAAACCGGGTTTTTTGCTCCTGCTGCTGCAGATAAGATACAAATGAAAGCAGATCTGACAATCGATGAAGTACAGGTATTTAAGGAAAAGCCCTTGAATGAAAGAATATCTTCTTCGATCAAATCAATCCATATCGGGGATGTATACGGTTCATTTTCCAAAATTCTTTACTTTTTAGCCTGCTTGGTAGCTACCAGCCTTCCATTTACAGGCACTTTGATCTGGATAAATAAGATGAAAAAGAAGAAAAATCCTGCCAATTCATCCAAGGCAGTGGCGGCATGATTTTGATCCCGGAATAAAAAAATATACTTATTTGGGTGATTAAATTTCACTTCAAAATCACGAAAATTTGAAGATTTTCAGAGAAATTCTTGTTATCCCCTCTTTTTTGAAATTTATCAGATTATAAATCAATCAGTTATAATCGAGATTTAAAAAATACCCAGTATTGGGTATTTTTTGTGATTAAGTTTATTTCTAGTTTTCAAAGCGTACCAACCACCCACCGCTATGAAAACACACAGATTCCCAATTTTAGCAATTCTTTTTTTGCTTACAATTTCCAATTCTTTTGCCGCTATTCAAGAAGGATTCAAGTTTGGAAAAATCCCGGATGAATTCGTCACTATGAAAGTATATGAAGCCGATCCCGATGCGGAAGCGGTAGTTTTGTCCGATGTTGGAGATGCAAAAATCACAAATTTGGGAGGATCCGGTTTTCAGATTATTTATAGTAGGCATACAGTCATCAAGGTTTTGACCAAAGAGGGAGTTTCATATGGGGATTTTATGATACCCTATTATTTCATTCCAGGGAGAACAGACTTGGTGAGTTCTGTCAAAGGATATGTTTACAATGAATCTGAAGGGACAATTTTGAAAGAGAAAATCGGGAAGGAACATGTTTTTGAAGAAGAAGTATCCAAGTCCTACAGGATGAAAAAAATATCAGCGCCCAATATCAAAGAAGGCTCAGTCATTGAGATTTCCTATGAAATCACTTCTGATTTATTCAGCTATTTGAGAGAATGGGAATTTCAAAGTGAGATTCCGACCAGATGGAGTGAGTATTCCTTGGAATATCCCGAGTTTTTTTCTTTCAGCCTTAGTGCACAAGGTTTTGTAGAATATGCAATCAACGAACAAACAGAAGGTAATGGGGGATCATTCTCCACCAGAAAATACCATTGGGCTGTCCAGGATGCACCAGCATTGCGTCCCGAGCCTTATATAGACAATCCCCAGATTTATCAAACAAAGATTGAATTTCAACTTCAATACATTCAGTACCCCGGAAGCCAAAGGCAGACTTTTTCTGGCAGTTGGAATACCATGTCGGAAGAGCTTCTTAAAGATCCTGAATTCGGAAAATTGTTGGAAAGGAATAAGTTTATCGAGGGTACTTTAGCCCAAATAATTTCCAATGACCAAAATGAACAAGAAAAGCTCCATGCAATTACTGACCATCTCCAAAAAATGGTTCAATGGAATGGGAATTTCGGGATATATCCCAGCCAGCCATCTCTTGAAAAAATTTATAAAGAAGGCAAAGGAAATTTGGCTGATGTGAATTTTTTATTGATTGCATTTCTAAGAGAAGCTGGATTCGATGCCCATCCTGTTGTCGGTTCTACCAGGACAAGAGGGTTTTTGAATCCTGCCAATCCTGTCATGTACAAGCTCAATTATTTAAGTGCTTTGGTTAAATCAGGAGACAAAGAATTTGTGATGGATATTTCTGATTCATCTTTGCCTTTTGGGTTCCTTCCCATCAACGGTTTGAATTTCAGAGGTTGGGCTGTCATTCCTAATAATGCTTCCCGTTGGGTAGATATTTATAATACCGTTCCCACATCGGAGACGGCCATGATTACTGCCAAAATGGAGGATGACAATTTGTATTCAACCATCCAGAAAACCACCAAAGGTTATCAATCTTCCCAGATAAAAAGCAAAATAAAGGCGACCGGAGAAGATAAATTCAAACAAGAAATGACAGATGAATTTACCGGGGGTGAATTGGTATCTATCCAATTTGAAAATCTTGATTCCAAAGAAAAAGGCATTGTCGAAAAATACGAGATCAAAACCAATGAGGGGATCGTACTTACAGGTGACAATATTTACCTCAATCTTTTTGAAAACAGCTACCTGTCCGAAAACCCCTTTAAACTGGACAGCAGGGTCTTCCCCATTGATTTCATTTACCCGCAAAAGAGACAGGTGATCCTCAATTTTGATATTCCTGAAGGATATACAGTGGAAGAAATGCCACAATCGATCTTGACCCAATTTAATGAAAAGGCAATTGTTTATTCCTTTAGGACAGCCCCACCTGCAAATGGAAGAATCACCATCATGCTGAGTTATCAGGTAAATGAAACTTTATTCAATGCTGAAGAATATCAGAATCTTAAGGAGTTTTTTGATATGATAGCCAATAAGCAGAAAGAAGCAATCGTCCTCAAAAAGATCTAAAGTATGAAAGGTAAAATGATTTCTGGAAATGCTTTTCTGCTTTGTTTGTGTCTATTGACAGCCGTTCAACCATCTTTCGGACAAAAATATGCAGCTACGACTATCAATCCTGAACATATCAAAAACGCTCCGGCCGTAATCAGGGAAGATATACAGGAGGTTGTGGTTGGAGCTGGGGGCGGATTTAGTGTGAAGTCCAAGATGGTCGTGACCATTTTCAAAAAGGAGGCAAATGACCTCGGTTTGCTTCAGGTCGATTATACCAACAAAATCAAGATCAAAAGTATCGACGGTCGGGTTTATGACATGATGGGGAGTGTTATCAAAAAAGGAGGAAAAAGTGATATCAGCGACTACAGCAATTTCAATTCTTTTTCGATCTACGAGGACAACCGGATCAAGCTAATGGACCTCCGGCAGTTGGATTTTCCCTACACCGTAGAATTTGAATATGAGGTAGAGTATCCTAATTTATTTTTTCTGACAAATTGGTATCCCCAATCTTATCCCAACATCCCGGTGGAAATTGCGCAGGGGAAATACATTTATCCCCAGGCAACGAAGCTCCGGTTTTTTTCCAAAACAATAGATGACAAGCATCTCACTTCCAATGAACTTGAAGGAGGTTTGATAGAGAAATCATGGAAAATAGAAAATATGGAGGCCTTTGAGCCGGAAATAATGCTTCCATTGGAGGAAAGTCCGGTCAAGGTGTTGTTCGTAGGAGCCTCGGAATTTGAATATGAAGGATTCCAAGGAGACCTGAGTTCATGGGAATCTATGGGAAAATGGATTGCCTCCCTGAATTTCGGCAAGGATGTTTTGACCCCGCAGTTGAAAGCCAAAGTCAATGAACTTGTTTCGGGTCTGGAAACAACCGAAGAAAAAACAAAAGCGATCTATGAATACCTGCAGAAAAATACACGGTATGTGAGTATTCAATTGGGAATAGGAGGATTCATGCCGTTTGAGGCATTGACGGTAGAGAAATATGGGTATGGAGACTGTAAGGCCTTGTCCAACTTTATGGGCGCAATGCTGAAAGAAGCCGGTATTCAGAGTAATTATGCGCTGATATATGGCGGCGAAAGCAAGCGCAAGGTCTATGAAGAATTTCCCAGAAGTTACTTCAATCACGTCATTCTCGCAGTTCCTGACGGGAAAGACACCATTTGGCTGGAGTGTACTTCCCAGACCAATCCTTTTGGATATCTTGGGAATTTTACCTCAGACAGGCATGCCTTATTGATTACCGAAAATGGAGGAAAATTGGTGAGAACACCAAAATATGGCAAAGAACAAAATACCCTGTTCCAAAAAGCTGATTTTGAAGTGGATGAAACAGGAAAAGCAACAGGGAGTTTACACTTTGAAAATAGCGGTCTTCAGACTGAAAATGGAAGTTTGCTGACTGTGGCAGGATTGTCAGCTACCGAGAAAAAGGATTGGCTACTGACCAATTTGACACTTTCATCTTTTGACATTGTCGATTTTAATTTCTCACCTGAAATGAGTTCTCTGCCCACTGTCAAAGTCGACGCGAAGATTATGGTTAAAAGCATTGCCAGCAAATCCGGCACCCGTATCTTTTTACAGCCCAACCAATTGAATGTGTATTCCATGAAGATTTCCTCCAAGCCTGAAAGGAAAGCCTCTTTTGAAAGGCGCATGGGTTTTATTGACGAGGACTTGATTACCTACAAATTACCTGAAGGTTACAATCCTGAGTCTGTTCCTTCCAAGGTCTTATTGGAATCCGATTTTGGGATTTATTCTGCCGAATACCATCTTGAGGAAAGAAGTCTAGTCTACAAGCGAAAACTGGAAATGAATGATGGTGTCTATCAGGCAGGTCAATTTCCTGCTTTTGTGGATTTTGTGACCAACATCGAAAAAGCCGACAAAACCAAGGTGGTGTTAAAGAAGGTTCAATGAATCCGTTGTAAATAGTCTAATTGAAAACACTAAATAAAAGGGGAGTGTGAAAGATAAAATCAATTTACTCTTTGTACCATTTGTTTTCACGCTTGTAGGGTTAACCTTGGGTTATACGTTTTTGCATTGGATAATTTTTATTGAACTTGAATTATTTCAACTAAAAGATATAATTATAAGTTTTGGAATACCAATCGTATTGACAGCACTTGCGGCATGGTTTATACTAAGACCAAGATTTAAAATTTTAAATCTTGAAGCCAAGAATGGGAATTGGAGAGATTTTTATAGTGCCATTATGTGGATGGCCTTTACAGCTCCTCTTTTGATTGCTCAACAATATGTTGTTTCAGCAACAGGAAAATTGACTGAATTAAATTCCATCAACGAAATCAACAATTCTGAATCAACAAAATATTACACCATTAAAAATTTTTTTATAGACAAATTCGCCATTGGATTACATTCAGCATTTGATGTTAGTGGAAAGAACAATGAAAGTTTCAATATGCATATTTATGTTGCCCTTCCAATTTTTGAAAGTTTAAAGGATACAACAATTTTAGAACCGAAAGCTTGGTTTGGAATTGAGTATCGAAAAACCATAAGTAACCGACTTGAACCAAATGAGAAAGAGAAAAAATATCAAGAGTTTGCCAAGGAAAGTGAGTTGGATTTTGAGCATAAAAATGTTTCTGAATTTGTGTATTTAGATAGAATCAGACATTCCGATAAAAAAGAAGGATATATTGAAGCAATTAAAGCCAATCCAAAATATATCCCAAATGAAATTATTCTTGAACCAATAAATGAACCATTTGAAGCGAGGAATGGTAAAAAGTTAGAGTGGATTATAGGTTCTTCAATAATTGGATCAATTGTTTGGTTAATTATGGTTCTTGTTCCTAAAATTGACGAAAATGAATTAAAAAGGATAAAAGAGGGGAAGCCTGACCATAAGGCTCAAAAAGAATTTCAAGAATTTGTTGGCTTCTTAAAACCTAAAAAAGGGTATTTCATAACACCAATATTAATCAATGCCAACATTGGGATTTACTTAATCATGGTTGTAATGGGATTTGGATTTATTTCATTCAAAGGTCAAGACCTTTTACAATTGGGAGCTAACTATGGACCCTTAACAAAAAACGGAGAATGGTGGCGGCTTTTGACAAACACATTCTTACACGGCGGACTAATGCACCTATTAGCAAATATGTTTGGACTTACTTTTGTCGGGAGTATTCTTGAGCCAAAATTAGGGAAACTTAAATTATTGACATTTTATTTAATTACCGGTATTTTGGCAAGCATTGCCAGTATTTGGTGGTATGAAGCAATTATAAGTGTAGGTGCTTCGGGACCAATTTTAGGGCTTTATGGAATTTTTCTTACATTTCTCCTGACTAAAATTTTTCCTCCTGAATTTTCTACATCATTTTTTATCAGTACATCAATATTTATAGGATTTACTCTTCTTATGGGTTTAGCAGGTGGTATAGACAATGCTGCACACATAGGAGGCCTTTTGAGTGGTTTTATAGTTGGATTAATCATATCCCCTATAATTAAAAACAAACAGAAAATTAAACGACTAAAAAAGACTAAGAAAGCAACTCTTTTAAGGCAAGATTAAAAAATGGGCAAAAATTCAATTTTTGCACAGATGAAAAGTTCCTCATTTTAAAGCCTCAGCTTTCCTTAAAGTTTGATCGATTTTTTCAATGCCTTTCGTACATCATCTCCGGTTCGACGGCTTCCACATTCCCTTTTTCATTGATTTCGCTGAGGGTGACGGTCTTCAGTTCATTGATTAAAATCGGATCGTACTTGGCTGCTACCCTGATATAATTTTGGGTAAAGCCGTGCATTTTACCATCTTCCACATCCTCTTCGAATAGGACGGTAAAGGTTCTTCCTAGATTCTCCTGATAAAATTTTCTCCTTTTCTTTTCAGAAAGAATCCTGAGCATTTTGGAACGCTCATTTCTCTTTTTGATTGGGACGACTCCTTCCAATTCCACTGCACGGGTATTTGCCCTTTCGGAATAGGTGAAAACATGGAGATAAGAAATATCGAGTTCGTTCAGGAAATGGTATGTTTCTAGAAAAAGTTCGTCTGTTTCACCCGGAAATCCCACAATCACATCCACACCGATGCAGCAATGCGGCATTAGGGATTTGATTTTGGAAATCCTGTCTTCATATAATTCCCTTAGGTACCTTCTTCCCATGCTTCGGAGAATGGTATTGCTGCCGGATTGAAGGGGAATATGAAAATGAGGGACAAATCTTTTGGAAGTCGACACAAATTCTATGACCTCATTGGTAAGCAAATTGGGTTCAATAGAAGAAATCCGGAACCTTTCTATACCTTCAATCTCGTCAATCGCCATCACAAGGTCTGCAAACCTTTCTTTTCTTTTCCCTTCCTGAATACCAAAATCTCCGATATTGACTCCTGTCAAAACCACTTCTTTTACTTCTGTGGCGGCAATTTCTCTAACTGAAGTCAGGATATTTTCGATGGTATCGCTCCGGCTTTTTCCTCTTGCCAAAGGGATGGTGCAAAAAGCACATCCATAATTACAGCCATCCTGCACTTTCAAAAAGGTCCTTGTCCTGTCATGCATGGAGTAGGCATTGTTAAAAATATTCGCCTCTTGGATTTCGGAGGCCAAGACTTTGGTTTCCTGTTCTTTGGCAAATCCATCCAAAAGTTCTATTAACCTGAATTTTTCTGCAGCGCCCAATACTGCGTCAACGCCATCTATCTCAGAGATTTCCTGTGGTTTCAGTTGCGCGTAGCAGCCAATAATGGTCACGTAAGAGTTGGGAGAAATCTTTTTTGCCTCTCGGACGATTTTTTTACACTTCTTGTCTGCGTTTTCGGTCACAGAACAGGTATTGATGATAAAAATATCAGGCGTATTGTCGAAGTCGACCTTTCGATAGCCTTTCGCTTCAAACATCCTGCTGATGGTGGAAGTTTCTGAATAATTTAACTTACAACCTAAAGTATAAAATGCAACTTTTTTCACGCTAACCTTTCTTTTTACCGGTCGCAAATTTAAATATTATCATTCAGTTTTCAATTTTCTATTTTTTGAGATCAAAACCCGATTTTTTTGGCCACTTTAAAGATATTTTGAGCCATTTAATTAAAAAAAATGTAAATTTTTTAAAAAATGAGCCCAATTGAAACCCTTTTGCTTTGAAATTCATATAATTTCATATTTTTGTGGGTACATAATCAAACCACTTATTGTAGAAAATGGCAACTTTAAGACAAAAAGCGCTACTAATGGCCCAAGGCAGGTCAAAAGTTACTGTAACACCGCCTTCGAGCAAGATTTCCGACTATTATGGAATCAATGTTTTCGGCACAAAGCAAATGAAAGAGTCTTTGGCCCCATCCGTATTCAAAAAGGTAATGGAGGCGATCGACAAAGGCAGCAAGATTGATCCCTCAACCGCAGAAGAAGTCGCATCTGCAGTGAAAGTATGGGCGCTATCCAAAGGAGTTACCCACTACACCCACTGGTTTCAGCCTCTAACAGGCTCGACTGCGGAGAAACATGATTCTTTCTTTGATGCCCATGCAGGTTTAGAAAAATTCAAAGGTTCTGCTTTGGTTCAACAAGAACCTGACGCATCCTCATTCCCACATGGCGGTATCCGTTCGACTTTCGAAGCAAGGGGTTATACAGCTTGGGATCCTTCCTCACCGATTTTCATTTTTGATAAGACATTGTGTATTCCTACCATATTTGTCTCCTTTACAGGGGAAGCGTTGGATTATAAGACACCATTGTTGAAATCCATGGAAGCCATTAATTCAGCTGCTGTGGAAGTATGTCAGCTATTTGACAGAAATGTCAGAAAAGTGAGCCCATCCTTGGGTGTGGAGCAGGAATATTTTGTGATTGACAAAGCGCTGTTTGCGACAAGACCTGATTTGGTGATGTCCGGACGTACAGTTTTTGGACATAACCCCGCAAGAGGTCAACAGTTGGAAGATCACTATTTCGGATCTATCCCTACCAGAGTGAAAGATTTCATGATGGATTTTGAGATTGAAGCCCACAAATTGGGAATTCCTGTCTCTACCCGCCACAATGAAGTAGCTCCGGGTCAATTTGAAGTTGCGCCTCTTTTCGAAGAAATCAACAAAGCCATCGACCACAACCAATTGTTGATGGATCTGATGGATAAAGTTGCAGAAAAGCATAATTTGAAAGTTTTGTTCCACGAAAAACCGTTTGCAGGTGTAAATGGTAGCGGAAAGCACAATAACTGGTCTTTGATCACTGACACAGGTGTCAATCTATTCCAGCCAAGCAGTTCTGCGAGAGAAAACCTTCAATTCCTGACTTTTGTGGTTGCTACTGTAAAGGCAGTGTATGACCATGCGGATTTGTTGAGGTCAAGCATCGCTTCTGCAAGCAATGATTTCAGATTGGGAGCAAACGAAGCACCTCCTGCTATCATGTCTGTATTCTTGGGTTCAACATTATCTTCCGTGTTAGACGAATTGGAGAAAAACGGAAACGTGAAAATCGAAAAAGGAGATAACATGTATATGAAACTTGGAATCTCCAAGATTCCGGAAATCATATTGGACAACACAGACCGTAACAGAACTTCGCCTTTTGCCTTCACAGGAAACAAATTTGAGTTTAGAGCGGTTGGTTCAGGTGCCAATTCTGCAGGACCGATGACGGCTTTGAACGTGATCGTAGCCGAAACATTAAGGAATCTTCTCAAAGACATTGATAAGGAAGTCAATGCCGGCAAAGAAAAGAAAATCGCCATTGTCAATGTATTGAGGAAATACATCAAAGACAGCAAAAAAATCAGATTTGAAGGTGACGGTTATTCCGATGAGTGGGCCAAAGAAGCTGAAAAAAGAGGTTTGTCAAACTTAAAAAGTACTCCGGCTGCTTTGGATATTTATCACGACAAGAAAGTTGCAGAGTTATTTGCAAAGCACAATGTCTTGAATCCAAAGGAACTCCATGCGAGACATGAAATCATGTTGGAAAATTACATCAAAAAAGTTCAGATCGAATCCAGGGTAATGGGCGACCTTGCTTTGAACCATGTAATCCCAACTTCTATCCTGTATCAAAACAAACTGATCGAAAATGCAAATGGTTTGGCTGGATTAGGCTTAGATAATACTGCTGCCATTGAGACTATCAAAGAAATCAGTAAGCACCTTGAATCTATCAACAAGAATGTTCACGGGATGACTGAAGCAAGAAAGCAGCTGAATAAAGAAGAGGATATTGTCAAAAGAGCCAAAGGATATTGTAATGATGTCAAAGAAGCTTATTTCGATAAAATCAGGTATGCTGTTGACAAACTTGAATTGGTTGTCGATGACGAATTGTGGCCTTTGGTTAAGTATCGGGAGATGTTGTTTATCAAATAAAATAGAAACCGCCTTCGGGCGGTTTTTTTTTGCTCAAATCACTGCATTACCAGCACCCGCTTTGAATAAAGTCAATGATCTTCTTTAATTTTTTTTTAAAAGTGGGTATGATTAAGCTTGCGAAGTAAATCAAGCCTTATTTCGATAATAAACATTTGGACGTAATTAATTGGCTTTGAGGGGGAATTGAAAGATGTAAATGGAAATGGACAAACTGAAAAAAGTCATGGATAAACAACCTTGTCTGGTAAACAATAAATAAATTTATTTGCTAAACCGATTTATTAAATATAATAAATCGTAAAAGTCACTGAACTTAATTAAAAAAAATATTTAAATATTTTTAACAATAATTTTTTTTAGATACATTTACAAAAGGCTAATCTTTCAATTATTTGAATTTAACCTATATTATTATACTGTTTAATCTCAAAATGGTTAAATTAATCTATGGCGTATCTTAAAATTGTCGAAATAAAAAATAATAAGTTGAAATCAAGTTAATTCCCATTTACCCTAAACCAATAAAATGTAACCTTTAAATAATTCCTATGAACAGAGTTGTACTATTAATGTTAGCGATGGTCATGATTTTTGCCTCAGGTTTTGAGGCATATGGCCAAAGCCGAGTTCTTACCGGTAGAGTAGTTGATTCTACCGGAGAACCGATCCCGGGAGTAAACATCCTGGACAAACAAGCAAATACCGGTACTACCACCGATTTGGATGGTAGATACTCCATTTCGGTGACCAATACCTCGGTATTGGTATTTTCATTTATCGGATTTTCGCCCCAAGAATTTTTGGTGGGAAACAGAAGTTCACTTGATGTAAACTTAGCGGAGGACTTGTCAGAACTTTCCGAAGTTGTAGTCACTTCCTTTGGTATGGAAAAAGACAAGAAAGCTCTTGGATTTTCTGTAACACAGGTAAGTGGTGACAAATTCACTGAATCAAGGGCCGTCAACTTAGGTAATGCCTTGACAGGTAAAATTGCCGGTGTGAACGTTTCTCCTCCTGCTTCAGGAGCTGCTGGTTCTACTAGAGTTGTTATCCGTGGAGGTTCTTCCCTAACAGGAAATGACCAACCTCTATATGTGGTCAACGGTATGCCAATCGAAACAGGCAACCTTGGAAGTGCAGGTATGTGGGGAGGTAATGATGCCGGTGACGGTCTTGCTTCTATCAACCCTGATGATATCGAAAGTATTTCTGTATTGAAAGGAAATGCTGCTGCAGCGCTTTATGGTGCCAGAGCTGCCAATGGTGTTGTGTTGATCACAACCAAGACCGGTAAAGCTAGAAAAGGTATTGGCGTAGCATTGAACTCTAACATCACCTTTGATAACGTTCTTGATTTCACCGAATACCAAAGATCATATGGTCCAGGTATAGACGGTGTTATACCTGCGACCTCAGGCCAGGCATTGGATGCTGGCAATATCCATTGGGGTGGTAAATACAACGGTGCAAGTACCCCTCAGTTTGATGGCGTATCAAGACCTTACTCCCATACTGGCGAAGGTTTAAATGCCTTCTACGAAACAGGTTATACTATTAACAACTCCGTTGCTTTGAGTGGTGGTAATGAAACAGGTACATATAGATTGGCTTATTCAAACCTGAATAATAATGACATCATGCCAAATGCAGGTTTCAAAAGAGATGTTGTCAACTTGAATATCAACAGTAAGTTGAAGAGACTCACATTGGATATGAGCGGTCAGTATTCCAATCAAAATGCGCAAAACCGTCCGAGACTTTCAGACTCTCCGGGAAATGCCAATTTTTCTATGATGACAAGACCAGGCAATCTTCCACTTTCAGCAATGAGAGGACCGACAGACAAACTTGGTGCTCAGGAAGACGGTTTTGAATTGAGATATCAACCTAACGTTTTCCAAACCAACCCTTATTGGGCTGCGCATCAGTTCTATCGTGAGGATGTCACAGACAGGGTTTTGGGAAAAATCTCCGTGAGATATGACCTCACAGATTGGTTATATGTAATGGGTAGGGCAGGTACTGATTTTCAGTCAAGAACAGATGATTCCTCTGAGCCTTATGGAACTGCATACAAACCAAGAGGTGATTACAATGTAAGTAAGAGAACCATTAGAGAAGATAACTTGGATTTGTTTATCGGTGCGCAAAAGCAATTTGGAGATATTTCTGTGGATGCCTTGGTCGGTGGCAATAGAATGAGAAGGTCCTTTGAAAGCCTTTCAGGTGGAGGAAATGACCTTGTAGTACCATTCTTTTCTAGTGTAAGAAACGTAGCAGCCCCTCAGGTTGGATATGGTTTTAGTGAACAAGGAATTAATTCCATATTTGGTTATGCCAATGTGGGTTACAAAAACTTCCTTTTCTTAAATGTTACTGCACGTCAGGACCAATTCTCGACTTTGTCTCCTGAAAACAGCAAATTGTTTTATCCATCAGTGGGAACCAGCTTTGTTTTGTCGGATGTAATTGAATTGCCAAAAGCATTTACATTCACCAAGTTAAGAGCTTCTTGGGGTCAGACAGGTGGAGGTGCACCAAATCCTTATGCCCTTAACTTGACTTATGGTCTTGTGGGTTCAGGACACTTGGGCGGAAGTTTGGGTCAGATCAACAATGGTTCAATCCCTAATGCAAACCTTAAGCCTTATTTGTCTACTGAATATGAATTCGGTGCTGATTTAAGATTCTTCGAAAATAAATTAGGATTGGATGTGGCTTATTACAGCCGAAATACAACCAATGATATCCTTGCTACTGGTATTTCTGCAACTTCAGGTTTTGGATCCACCATCATCAACATTGGTGAATTGACAAACAAGGGTGTCGAATTGTTATTGAACGTTGTTGCTTACGAAAGGAAAGATTTCCGCTGGGACTTCTCTTTGAACTATGCCAACAACCAAAGTAACGTCGTAAGTCTTGGAACAAACGCAAAAGGTGAACCGATTGAATTCATCAACCTTGACGAATCAAGATTGAGAAGGGAAAGAATCCGTCACATAGTTGGTCAGCCTTTGGGTATGATTGCAGGTTTCAAACATCTGGAAATCGATGGTCAAAAAGTGTATGACAACAGAGGTCTACCAGTTCCAACTAATGGACTTGAAACTATCGCAGAGGGACGTCACCCAATTTCTGCAGGTTTTATCAACAACTTCAGCTATAAGAATTTCAAGTTGATGGTGTTGCTTGATGGTAGATTCGGAGGCCATTTGGTTTCAGGAACCAATTACTTTGCTTACAACAATGGTTTACATGAAGAAACCTTGGCAAGCCGTACGAATGGTTTGACTACTTCTGGTGTGGACGCTAACGGTGAGTCAAGAACCTGGAACATTCCTGCAAATCCTGGTGATCCAACGCAATTTTTGATTGATGATTATTTCAACAGATATGCTCAGATCACGGAAAACATCGTGTATGATGCATCTTTCATCAAGTTGAGAGAATTCTCTTTCGGATATTCACTTCCTGGAACACTTTTGAGCAAGACACCTTTTACCGCTGCCTCAGTTTCTTTGGTGGGTAGAAACCTTGCCTTGATTTGGTCAAAAGTTCCTAACATAGATCCTGAATCTGCCTACACTGTCGGTGGTAACTCCCAAGGTTTGGAGTTCTTCGCAATGCCTACTACAAGAAGTTTCGGTTTCAATATCAATCTTAACTTCTAATAGGGATGTTTAACAAACTAATTCACGGAAAAATGAAAAGTATATATAAAATAACTGGACTCCTTCTCGCTTTCACTTTGACTTTCAGTTCTTGTGATGAGCAGGCCTTGTTGGATCTGAACAACGATCCAAATGCAGTTACAGATATGGATATGGCGTTCTTGTTCTCTCTTGCTACCTTAAGGATAGGCGGGGAATATGAAAACACAAGAGCTAACATGCTGTATTCTGCCACCATGATCCAACATTCCTCCTCGTTGGCGGGATATTTCAGCGGTGATAAGTATTTCTATAATGCACAATATAGCGGTGCTTACATGGAAAGACATTATACCGATGTAATCAAGCTTTATTCGCATGTGATAGATCAAACCAAAGACAGTCCTGAAGATGCCAATTTGAATGCGGCAGCAACTGTTTTGAGGATTTATGACCTTCACAGAATGACTGATATCTATGGTGATATCCCTTATTTCCAAGCCGGAAGAGGATTGGAGAGTGAAACCAACTGGTTTCCTGCCTATGATAACCAGAAAGATATCTACTATGACATGGTAGATCAGCTTAAAGCAGCAAGGGATAAGTTTTCGGCAACTGCCAAACCACTTGGCGTACAAGACTTTATCTATGCAGGAAATCTTGATAAATGGAAGAGATTTACCAACGCTCTTTTGATGAGGATTGCTATGAGAATGTCCAATAAGGATGCTGCCAAAGCCCGTGAGGTATTCATCGAAGCTAGTAACAGTGGAACTTTTGGTTCAATTACTGACAATGCCTACATTAAATACACTACAGGCCCGATCGGTAATAACAGAAACGGTTTGAATGATGGTTATTGGAATACTTATAAATATTCTCAGGACTGTAAAATCAGTAAGACCTTCATTGATTGGATGAAAGCCAATAATGACCCTAGATTGATGATTGTTTCCGGTGGACTTGGCGATCCAACTGCTGCTTCCAGCACTTGGAATGTTGATCCGCCAGCACAGCGTGGTATGCCAAACGGATACAATACACAGACTTTGAGAACTATCCTTACTCCTTCAGAATTAGCAGAATTTGAGGCATTACAGCCAAGAGGAAACAGAATGTTCTCTATGCTTAACCTTAAGTATCTTGATTGGGAAGATCCGTATTTGTTGATAACCTATTCTGAGACTGAATTGATGAGGGCTGAAGCAGCTGTAAAAGGTTGGATCACTTCTGATGCCAATACACACTTCAGAAACGGCGTTTCAGCTGCAATCACCTCATGGGTTGACTTTGATCCTACTTTTGCCAGAACAACTGCCCAAATCAATGCTTACATTGACGGAAGAGGTTTTGCAGCAGCTTCCAATACTGATAAATTAAGACTTATCGGAGAAGAATTTTGGGCTGCAACATGGTTAAATGATATCGAATCATGGTCCAACTGGAGAAGAACAGGTTATCCTGTATTGGCTCCAACTCAGGATCCAAACAGGTTTGAAGCCAATGAAATCCCAAGAAGATTACGTTATTGGGAAGCTGAAATCGGTGGAAACCCTGCAAATTATGAAGCTGCCCGTGTTAGAATGGGTGGTGATAACCTGATGACCAAAATGTGGTGGGATGGTGGAAATTGATTTCCATAGGAATTTAAATAAAGAAAAGGTGCTTTCGGGCACCTTTTTTCATTCAATCTAAATGAGATAAAAAATGAGAAGAATAATTTTTGCTTTTGCTGTTTTGGCTTTCCTATCCTGTGAATCAAAAGTCGCAAACATTGTTTCCAAAGATTCCGATTATAAGATCATTGGGTACATTGCAGGATGGAAAGGTGTGGATACCACGAAAATCGATGCTACAAAACTCACCCATATCAATTACGCCTTTGCAAATGTAATTGATGGTAAAGTCATCGAAGGAGAGGGAAGAGAACAGGCTGACAAAGAAAACCTGGCCAAATTGAATTCTCTCAAAAAGTCAAATCCCAAATTGAAAATTATGATTTCTATCGGTGGATGGACTTGGTCCAAAGGATTTTCGGATGCGGTCTTGACGGAAGATTCCCGAAAAATATTCACGGCTTCAGCGGTGGATTATCTGATCAGACATGACCTGGATGGATTGGATTTCGATTGGGAATATCCCGCGTATCCTGGTGATGACAACATTTATCGTGCAGAAGACAAAGAGAATTTTATATTGATGCTCAAATCTGTTAGGGAGGCTTTGGACAGCCTTGGTGCCTTGGACAATACCCATTATTTGAGCACCATTGCCTCTGCGGGTTTTAAGGAATACCTGGATGTGAATGACCTCGGTGAAGCGCAAAAATACCTTGACTTTATCAACATCATGTCCTATGATTTTATCGTCCAATCTTGGAGAGATACCACAGGTCACCATGCCAATCTGCATACCAATGACCCAATCGGAAGGTCAGTTGAAAAAGCTGTCAACGACCATGTGGCCGCTGGAGTACCTATAGAAAAACTGGTGATGGGAATTCCTTTTTATGGGCGAAGTTGGACCGATGTCAATCCGGCTAATAATGGTCTTTTCCAATTTGGAAAGGGATCAAAAGGATATCCTTATAGTGCCCTTTTTGAAATGATGAAAGATTCTTCTTTTGTCCGTCATTGGGATGAAAACTCAAAGGCTTCATACTTGTGGAATGAAAAGGAAAAAATATTTGTGACTTTTGAAGATCCTGAGTCTATTTTTCAGAAAGCCGAATTTATCAAAAAACACAAAATGGGAGGGGCAATGTTTTGGGAATACAATGAGGATACCGATGACCATATTTTATTGAATGCCTTGTTTGAAAGCTTGAAGTAGTCTTAAATTTTGCCATAGAATGGATAAATAAACAAAATTCATCATATTGTCGTCCTATTCTAAGGTTTGGAAAGGAAGGAAATGGCAAAGAAAAAGACATCCATTAAAGATATTGCTAAGTCCTTGGGAATATCAATTACGACGGTTTCATTCATCCTCAATGGGAAAGCGAAGGAGAAAAGAATCAGTGAAGAATTGACATTGAAGGTAGAGGAGTATATCAAAGAAGTTGGGTACAAACCAAGCCATTTGGCACAGAGTCTTCGCTTAGGGAAATCCAAAGTGATCGTCTTTATGGTGGAAGATATCTCTAACCAGTTTTTTGCTTCTATAGCGAGGAAGATTGAAGAAAAAGCCTATAAAAACGGCTATAAGATCATTTATTGCAGTACTGATAATGATCCCGAAAAGGCCAAAGCACTGATCGATACCTTTAAAGTGAGAAGTGTAGACGGATTTATCATCACGCCTACCCCGGCCCTAGAAAGCACAGTTTTAGAACTGTTGGAGGAAGAATTCGCAGTTTTGCTCTTTGACCGATGGATACCGTCTATAGATTGCAGCTACGTGGTGGTGGAAAATGAAAAAAGTGCTTTCGAAGCTACGTCACATTTGATCCAAAATGGGTGTAAGAATATTGGATTTATCACCGTAGAATCTGATCAGATCCAGATGATTGACAGGCTTAAGGGATATAGCTATGCTATGGAGAGCAATGGTTTGAAGAAAAACGTGTTTATGTTGCCATTCCACAACCTTTCGGAATTGGGTGCAAGCTCTAAAATCCAGCAGTACCTCCAAAAGAACAGTGAACTTGACGGTATTTTTTTTGCAACCAATTACCTTGCTTTTGAAGGATTACAGGCGCTCAATTCCTTGAAGAAACGTATCCCCGAGGACGTGTTGCTGGTTTCGTTTGATGACCATTATTTCTTTACCCTTTTTCAGCCAAACATTTCAGCTATTGAACAGCCATTAGAATCTATTGCGGAGAAATTGATGGAGGGGATGTTGATGCTTCTTGAAGATGATGGAAGCAGCAAACCTGATTTCAAGGTAACACTGCCAAATATCCTTCATATTAGAGAATCATCAGATTACAAGAAGTAAAGCATCTTTCTTGAAGATGGAAATGTGAAAGTGTTTTCTTATTTTTGATAAATCCTTTTAGCAAGATTCTTTAGCTTTTTTGGATTTGGAAAGAGGTTTCTGAAATTTCCTCTTCATCTATAATTTGAATTCAATCTATGCATAATAGATCAATTTTATCTGCCGATATCGGTGGCTCGCATATTACTGCCGCAGCTTTTGTAGAAAGGCCTGAGGGGTATGCTATGGAGTCAATCGCAACGAAAAGTATTGATTCAAGACAATCCAAAGATTTCATACTCAAACAATGGGTCTCGGTTTTTAAGGAGTTGGTTTCTGATTTCAGTCACTGCTGCATCGTTCTTGCCATGCCTGCGCCTTTCGACTATGTCAATGGAATCTGTCAGATAGTAGACCAAGGAAAATTTATCCATCTTTTGGGGGTTGATATAAAAAAAGAATTGAGTGAAAGATTGGGCATTTCTACTACCCAAATCCACTTTGTCAATGATGCAAAGGCTTTTTTGATGGGAGAATCAAAATTTGGGAAAGTTTCCGGTTTTGAAGATATTTTGGGACTGACTTTGGGAACAGGTCTTGGCTCTTCACGAAAAAATGGGGAACAGATTTTCGATGCTGAACTATGGTCTTCAAAATTCAAAGACAGCATTGCAGAAGATTACCTTGGTACAGGATGGTTTATCGGTTGGTGTAAAGAGAATCTCTCTCTGGAAGTAAAGGGTGTAAAAGAAATCATTGATAATCCCGAATTTCTTCAGATGGCAATGCCTGCATTCAGTACATTTTCAAAAAATCTAGCGGAATTTATTTTGATGAGAGTTGAGGAAATCCCTATTGATGCCATTGTTTTGGGAGGAAGTATTTCCCGGGCACATGTGCTTTTTTTGGAAGAAACAATTTCTATCTTGAATCAACACCACATCCACAAACCGGTTTTTATCAGCGATCTTGGAGACAAGAGTGCACTTTTTGGGGCAGCATCCCAGTTTTTTGGTCAAAAAGTACTATTAGGTTTGGATCAAGAATCGTAACTTGATCCTTTACTTTATTTTCTATAAACCAATGAAGCGATTTTCATCGATTACTCTCTTTTTGTCAATTCTTTTCAGCTCGTTTACAGGATTTAGTCAGGAAGAACCACAACTCATCATCATCGGAGGAGGTGCAAGTGGCACATCTGCAGGGATCCAAGCCGCGAGAATGGGTGTCCGCACGGTTATTTTGGAAGAAACCCCTTGGCTTGGTGGAATGATTACCGCTGCCGGTGTCTCTGCCATTGATGGTAACCACAATTTACCGTCGGGGATTTGGGGAGAATTCAGAGAAAAGCTATATGCACATTATGGTGGTCCGGATGCAGTCGGTACGGGTTGGGTCAGCAACACCCTTTTTGAGCCATCGGTAGGCAACAGGATTTTTCAGGAATGGGTCAAAGAAGAGCAGAACCTCCGTGTACTATTTGGAGTCAGCTGGCAAAAGGCTGTTTTTGAAGACGGTTTTTGGACAGTTCAGTACCTCGAAAAAGGAAAAGTTAAGACCATAAAATCCAAAATGCTCATCGATGCCACTGAGCTTGGTGATGTGATGGCTTCTCTGGGCTACAAGTACTTTGTAGGAATGGATAGTCAGGAGCGCTTTGGAGAAACATTCGCACCAAAGTCGGCCAATGACATTGTACAGGATTTGACTTATGTGGTTGTTTTGAAAGATTTTGGGAAAAACTCAGACAAAACCATTCCCAAACCGGAGGGATATGATCCTTCAATTTTTGCCTGCGCATGCAATCATGCAGATCCCATTTCATTTGACAGTCCCCAGAATGATTGTCAAAAGATGCTCAACTATGGAAAACTTCCCAATGGAAAGTACATGATCAATTGGCCCAACTGCGGCAATGACCTGTATATGAACATCATTGAAATGTCAAAGGAAGATCGAAACAAGGCGCTTGAAGAAGCCAAATTGCATTCTTTGAGGTTTATCTATTATATCCAAAACGAACTTGGGTACAAAAACCTTGGACTTGCAGAGGACGAATTTCCAACAAAAGACAAACTTCCATTTGTGCCGTACCATAGAGAGTCTAGGCGTATTGACGCGGAAGCCATGTTTTCTTTGCAGTATGTGTTGGATCCGAACGGGCAGGAGAATGCTTTTTACCGGACAGGAATCGCGGTTGGGGATTATACCATTGACCATCACCATAAGATGAATCTAAATGCACCCGAAATGGATTTTATTAAAATCAGAGTACCTGCCTACAATATTCCATTGGGAAGTTTGATTCCCAAGGGGTCCACCAATTTAATTGTGGCGGAGAAAAGCATCGGCGTTTCTAATATCGTCAATGGTGCAAGCCGACTTCAGCCGGTTGTATTGGGGATCGGACAAGCAGCAGGAGCATTGGCAGGGACGGCTATCCTGAGCCAACAAAATCTGCAAGAGGTTCAAGTGAGGATGGTTCAGAAAAACCTCTTGGCAAAAAATGCCTATCTGATGCCATTTCGAGATGTGCCGATAAGTCATCCCCACTTTTTGGCAGTTCAAAAAATTGGAGCGACAGGGATTTTGAAGGGGTTTGGTGTGCCCTATAAATGGGCAAATCAAACATGGTTTTATCCTGAAAGGGAAATATCTGAATTCGAATTGGTCGATGGCTTGAGGCCCTTGTATCCACAATATGCCCAATATTGGGATGCTTCCGGTGAACCCTTGAACGTTGGTAGGTTTTTAGAGATTTTGAAAGTAGTCAGACCTGAACTGAATGAAACCGATCTAAGGATGATTTGGAAAAATTTAGAGCTTAGTGGGTCACCTGATTCCGATTCAAAGCTTGACAGGCTGATTGTGGCGGTTTTGTTGGATAATATCCTTGATCCATTTTCAATTCCGGTCGATTTGAATGGGAAGATTATCAAGCCTTAAATCAAGGTTGCCTAGCGTTCGGAAACCTGTTTTCCTCCAACTCTTTGCAGGATGTAATTTCCTATTTTATCACCTTGCTTGACACCTTCTTCTATGGCATCGCGGAAATGTATTCCACCATAAAGCCTTGAAATCGCAGCTTCATCTGACGCCTGGGAAAATGACTTAAAAGGCCTTTCTGGTAATCCAAAATAGACTTCTGAGGTATCTATAAAATCAAAATCATCCCCAAAATAGTGGGTAAGGATGACAGCGCTCGTTTTAGAAATAACACTGTGACCACTTGTATATTCAGGAAATGGGGGAGTTTGTAACAATGGCCGCCAAGTAGGGTTCAGGTATTTTTGGATGGCAGATTCAGGTCTGATTCTATCGGAATCGTATTTTTCTTCCCAGCAACTTACAAAAGCGTCATGCAATCCCATTGCCACCAAGGTGTGGATATATATGGTTTCCTGCCAAGGTAACTTGGCTTTTTCTGCGGCAATTCCTGTGATTCCAATCCAATGACCTCCGGGTGAAATCTTCTTTAACCCAATGGCCATATGTCCCGAAAAACTCACTTTGAATGGATTGCAGTCCCAAAAATTGGCAATCAATTGTTGTTCTTCCGATAATGCAGAAGTAACCTGAACCACTTCATCCAATTGGTTTTTGAATGGACTTCCTTCGGTCAGGTCAAACTTTGCAGGTGGGGCAGGCTTATAGGGCTTCAGGTCTTGTAAGAAAAATGTCTTGATTGTACGCCATTCGGGTTCCACTGCGCCCATATAGGCAGGAGGAGTGGGGTACCAATGTCCTTCGTTTTTCTTGGGAGTATATCTTGTCAGTGCACTCAGTTGCCTGTAACCATCATTTTTGGCTATTTCCAAAACCTGTGCCGACACTTTTTCCGCAAAGGTAATGTTGGCTTCTACTTCTTTTTTAGAAATCCATTTTGACTTGGAAAATTGGTTGATTAGGGCTTTTTGCTTGGCTTCAAGTAGCTTTCCGGAGGGCATGATTTTCTTTCCCACATCCAGCATGGCATAAATTGACACAAATTCCGGTGAAAGGTTTTTTTCTGTTTCCCCGATGAATCCGATTTTTTCATGATTGGTTTTGGTCAACAGATTTTCGTTTTCCTTTATTCCTAAAGCTTGATCCCATGCAAGATGAGCGGCTAAGGTCGAATAAGCATAGAATCTAGCGGCACCGGGTGGGGAGGCCACATCCGTAACCATCACTTCTGTAATGTAAAATAGATTTTCGATGAAAACTTTTGTAGGAGGAGATCCATTTTTTTGGGAGAAAGCAGGAATTGGATTGCCAAGGCAAACAAATACCAGAAAGGCCAAGTGAATTAACCCCCATCGTTTATTGAAGCAATTCATGTCAATCATTTTTTTGGTAGTTGATCAGCCCTTTGTTATTGATACCGAAATATAGAAGATTTGGCTGGGAAGGCAGCTGAAGAATCGACTTCACATCGCCCAGAATGGAAAATCCTGATTCCCGCTGAGGGATGAATTGGAAATTCCCTTTTCCATCTCCGCGATAAAGTTGTCCAAGATTGGCATCCATCATTCCAAGCCTCAACCTTGTATAGCTTTGATTTCCTGCAAGGACCAAATCCAAATTACCGTCATTGTTATAATCGAAAACATGAATGGCATGAATCGGAGCGAATTGAGCTTCAATCGGCAATACGTGGGGAATGAATTTCTCCGCATTGTTTTCGAAATACATACTCCGCAACTCATTGGCCTCCAATTTTGAGGAATTTGCCAATTGTTCTTTGGTCAGAATCTGCTCTATGGTGGCCTCGGCATAACTTGCATAATCGGTAAACTTACTCCGGAAACCATATACCTGATCCAGCAATTCGTCTCTGCTTGGAAATGGAAAGGGTTTTCCCTGAACATAGCTGACTAGGATCGGGTCTATGGAGGTATTGTCATCAAAATCTCCAAAATAGAGTTTCAGCGGTTCGGCTGTATTTGTTTTAAATTGTGAATTCAGGCCGAAGTTACCCGCCACTATATCCATGTCACCATCCTTGTCAAAATCCCCGATGGCAAGACTCGACCACCAACCTTTTGTTTCTTCTCCAACCCATTCTTTGGTAACATCCTTAAAGCTTTTTCCCCCGTCATTGAGAAAAACGGTGATAGGCATATATTCTCCTGCGATAACCAGGTCTTGTAAACCATCTTTATTCAAATCCAAATCCACAGCATCGGTAACCATTCCGATTTTTCCACCTGACGGCAGGTACTGATTTGAAAGATCAACAAAATTGCCTTCGCCATCATTGATCAAAATATAGCTTTGCGGAGTTTGTGGGTATTTTCCGGGGATTATTCTTCCCCCAACAAAAATGTCCGGTTTCCTGTCATTGTTGAAATCTGCTACAGTGACCGATGAGGTGCTGACCAACATTTTTGGTAAAGACGTAGGGCTAAGTTTCAGGTTTCCTACGCCATCATTGAGGTAAAACCTGTCCTGTAAGGATTCTTCATTGGAAAGGTAATCGTGATAGCCGCCACTGCCGATGTACAAATCCATATGCCCATCACTGTTGGCATCAAAAAACTCTGCGTCTGCATCTGTGAATTCGCTTTCGGATTTAAAGGAATTAATTGTCTGCCACTTTCCGTTTGAAAATTGAAACAATTTTCCGGCTGACCCTTTGGTACCTCCAACAAATACCTCTTCCAATCCATCACCATTGATATCTGCTGCAGCCAAGACAGGACCGACATAAGAAGGCATTTCGAGTAAAAGTGGTTGCCTTTTAAAATCATTGAAACCATATTCCTTGTGAATGAAGGGGATTTTGTTTTCTGTTGGTTGGAAAAGAGGCGTAATGGAAGGTCTCTTGGTTTCTCCGCCCGCCAAGTCACTTTCTGAAATCTCAGAAATTTTATTGATTTCAGGATTTTTCAAAATTGAAACATTTCCTTTTGGCCAGATGACAACCAGGGAATCTATGTTGGATTTTTCTCCCAATCCGAAATGTAGTCGGTTAGAAACAGAGGATTGGAAGCCTCTTGTCGGCATTTGCTCAAGATATTGGGCTTGGCCTCCAGAGTAAAGAGCTACTTTGGCACCGATCCCAAGTGTGTTGGAATTGTTTCCTTTCAAATTGATCTGAATCCAGTTTTGGGTTTTTCCGCTATAATCTTTGTATTTGTTTTCATAAATGAAAGCAGGATGATTTTGGTTGTTTACAATTAGGTCAAGCTGCCCGTCATTGTTGAGATCGGCATATATTGCACCGCTTGAGAAGTTGGGGGAGTAGATTCCCCAATCTTTTGACTTGTCCTTAAAAATCAGATTCCCGCCATTTTCAAAAATGTAATTGGAAACCGGAGTGGAGGTCATGCTGGTGACCAAATGAAGCGTGTCGGCTTTTTCTCCGGCTACTGCTGATTTGAAATAATAGTCTCCTTTGTACTTCAGAAAATCCCTGTTGGTATAATCCCTGTAATAACCGTTGCTGATAAAGAGGTCTTTATAACCGGAATTGGTAGCGTCAAAAAACAAAGCCGACCAGCTCCAATCAGTATTTGATATGCCTGCCAATTGTCCTATTTCGCTGAATAACCCGTTTCCCTGATTGAGATGAAGCATATTCCGCATGTTTTGGTGGTAAAAGCCACGGTTGACCATGAGGGCATATTGTTCATAATTTTCCGGGCCATACAGCAATTTCTGTCTTTTATTGTCTTCTGGAAGCATGTCCAAAGTGAATATGTCCATCAATCCGTCATTGTTGACATCGGAGATATCCAAACCCATGGAAAAATGGGAAATATGCTGCATCATATCGGTCATTCGGTCCGAAAAAGTACCGTCTCCATTGTTGATATACACATAGTCCGGCTCGATATAATCGTTGCTGACATACAGGTCAATCCATCCGTCTCCATTGATATCTGAAGCCGCTACTCCAAGACCAAATCCCAAAGCGGTTCCTTTGATCCCTGCATCTTCGCTGATATCCGTAAATTTCCCCCCATCATTTCTAAATAATTTATCTCCTGCAAAGGGATGCCTTACGGCTCTTGCCTGGTCAAACTCAATTTCATTGATGACTTCAATGTGGTGATTGAGGAGAAACATATCCAAATCACCATCTTTATCAAAGTCAAAAAATAAGGCTTGGGTACTGTTAGAAGGGTCATCCAAGCCATAGGAGGCGGCTTCTTCTTTGAAAGTCAGATTTTTTTGGTTGATATAAAGTTCGTTTCTGCGGCTGTTGAGATCTCCGTTTCCCGAATAGCACACATGGATGTCAAGCCATCCGTCGGCATTGATATCGACCATGGTAACCCCTGTTGTCCATGATTTTTTTCCTTTGACTCCGGCTGTTTTGGTAATGTCTTTGAATCTGAAATCACCTTGATTGAGATACAGGACATTGTCTGTCATGTTTCCGGTAAAAAAAACATCTTCCAGTCCATCATTGTTGATGTCTCCTACGCCGACACCTCCTCCGTTGTAAAAATATTCATAGGTTAAAATGTTGTTTTTTTGATCCTCTCTGAGCGTATTGGAAAAATTAATACCGGTTCTTTTGGGAGAAAGAAGTTCAAATGCTCCGGTTTTGTTTTTTTCAGTCACTGAAAGGAAAAAAAGCCCTGCCATGAAGATCACACCCAATAAAATCCATACGGATATTGAAAACTTCTGATTCATAATACTTTTCAAGAATATTTTACCTCTACCTGACTTCGAACAGAACCTTGAATATCCGCAAAATTAAACCAGTACATCGTCAAAGATTTTTTCATTGACCACAGCTACACCTCCCAATAGTCCTACTTCTTTCCCTAGCTTGTACAATGCCAGTTCGGTATTCTCCCGGGCCTTAGCCATGCTGTAAATATTCAAAGCTTGTTGGATCGGGGTTATTAAATATTGTTTTGCTTCGGCTACCGAACCACCAATGATGATCATTTCAGGATTGAGCAGTTGGATAAGGATAGATATGCCCCTTCCCAAATCAAGCCCCACTTCCGAAAGAATAGTGATGGCCCTTTGGTCTCCGGCCAATGCCGCATCCACTACCAAGAAAGGTTCGATTTCATTGTTGTTTTCCCTTACCATGCGTGACAAGATGGAATCGCTGTCTGTGGCAATCGCTTCTCTTGCCATCCTGACTATCGCCGTTCCTGAAGCCACTGATTCTAAGCATCCCTTTTTTCCGCAGGTGCAGGTGATGTCACTTGACTCGAAAATGGGGGAGTGGCTAAATTCCCCGGCAAAACCGGAGGCACCTTGGTAGATTTTCCCGTCGATGATTATTCCCAATCCAATTCCCCAACCTATAAAGATCCCAAGGACATTTTTGTAATTGTCTTTTTGACCAAATTTAAATTCGGCCAAGGTCATGGCCCGGGCATCATTTTCCAAAAATACCCTTCTCTCAAGTCTTGCTTCAAAATTTTCCACAAGACTTTTCTTTCCAAATTTCAGATAGGTATGGTTGATGCCGTGAATGGAATCAATCAATCCCGGCATGGAAATCCCTATGGCAATGATTTTTTCGTCCGGTATTCCTGAATTGTTCTTATGGTTCAATATAAAATCACAAATCTGCTCAAAGGTTTCTTTTTCATTGTTCAAAGTGATTTTTATAGTTTCGGCCTCCGTGATACATTCATTTGAACTGTTATAGATGGCAGCTCTGACACGGAATTTATTGATGTCCACAGAAAGTACATAGAAGGCATCTCCTGCCAATTGGTATAAGTCCGGTTTTCTTCCACCCTGAGATTCTGCCCTTCCGTTTTTAATTACTTCTCCTGAAGCCATCAAGTCACCTAACAGGGAATTGACTGTCGGCAGGGAAATCCCCACCTCAATGCAGATTTCTCCAGCAGTATTGCTTCCTTTGGTGTAAAGGTTTTTGATTAATTTCAATTTGTTGGTATAACTTTTTGTTTCTACCACACCCAGAATTTTTTCCAGGTTTTTTTTCGGGTTTATTAGGTTCATTCTGCGGCTTTAAGAAAGCCAATTAAATGATTATTTTAAGCATATCAAAAGGGCTTATTAAAAAAAATCAATTATCAATGGTCATTTGTTGCAATTTTCCTTGAAGATTACCCGAAATCTCTAAGGTGTTAGGAAAGTTTTTCATTTTTTATCTGATTTTCAACTTTCCTAAATTCCAATTGCTTTTTATAGTATCGGTGTGAAATTTCCATTTAACATTTTTAATTCATACTGGGAATAAATTTTCAGGTAGGATATAAAAAGAAAAAAGAGGCCCATTTTGGACCTCTTTTTCTTGTTTTAGTTTCCACCTCTTCCACCTCCTCGGGAAAATGAAGCAGGCCTGCTTTCCGAACTTGGCCCGGCTTCCTGGGTTCTAGTCGGTCTGGCCTCTTGTCTGGAATTTACAGCTGGAGAACTTTGTTGACTTGGTGCCGGCTGTCTTTTGATTACCTCCTGACTTCTCTGGTTTACCTGTTGCCTTGTAGATTCAGCTTGTCTTTTAGAATTTTCAATGGTTCTTGATACACCCGGTTTTTGGGCTGGTGAAGCTTGACCTGATCTTGAATTCCCATCTACAACGGCAGGCGAACTGTTCCTTGACCTTGATTCAGGGTTTGGTGCCTGTTCTGGTCTAGCTTGACTCTGAGGTTGTGTTTGTTCAAAAGAACCATTTCTATTGCTGTTTTGGACATTCCTTGAAGGCGTGTTGGATTCATTTAATCCAACATTTGGATTTCCAGAGCTGTTTCTATTGATTTCTCTGTCAGGGACAGCCTGTCTATTTGATTCACGGGTAGGTTGGTTTTCAGCGCTTCTTGTGGAAGATTGTCTGGACCGGTTTTCCATGATTGACTTATTTTTAAACTCTTCAGCAGTAAATGCTCTTGAAGGTCTTGGATTTTCATTTCTTCCATTTACTTCCCTTACCTCTGGTCTGTAGACATTTAACCTATCCTTTTGAACGACAGTCCTGCCCGGTTTTTCAGAATCACTGACTTGGTACACCGGAACCACCGTTCTTGTGGACCTTTCTATATCTCTTTTGGAAGGTCCTGAATAGTAAGTGTTGTTGTTGTAGACATAGGTGTTGTTGATGAGGGTCGTTCTTTGGTAGATATGCGACACATAGTAGGAAGGGGCGCAATACCTGTAGAAGTTTCTTGACCTGAACCTCCTTTGAGGGATGAAAACCCAATAGTTGGAAGGGATGTTGAATCCCATGCTGACATGAAGTCCGGGACCTAAAGGTGCCCAACCATAATATCCTCCACCGGTTCTCCAATTTACCCAAGCCGGTCCCCATTCATAGCCCGGAACCCAAGCCCAACCGTAGAAATCATCCCAAAACCATCTTCCGTAATGGAAAGCTGCCCATCCCCATTGGTAATTTGATACCCAAGTGTTACCAAAATTTGTCATTTCCCAATACCCATCTGTTCCATAAGGGTGAAATCCCTGATCCACATAAGGTATCCATACATAGCCATAAGTTGGGTCCATGACCCAATCACCATAAGGACTCAATTCATTGTAGAATACCTGAAAGGAAATTCCATGATAAGGATTTGCCTTGGATTCTTGACTGAATACCATTCCTAAGCCAAAGAGGATCAGGAAACTTACCCGATAAATTGTTGACCTTTTCATAATAATTTGGTTTATTCTCTTGATGGGTTTTACGGCAGTTTAAAGAATTAAGTTTTATGATATTGACTTATATAAAATAATATATTTTGAAAAATCGTTTTAGCAAATTATTATTTTTTTTTTACCCGTTTTAAATTACCTGAAAAAGTGAAAAATCAATTAAAAATGGTAGCAATAAAAAAGCCCGAAAGTGACTTTCGGGCTTGAGGGATTATCCGTTTTTTCTGAGGAGGTCTATTTTTTTTGCTATTTCTTCCGCTTCTGCAGCCATCTTGTCAGCGAGTGTTCTATTGCTATGGGATATTTTATGGGCTTTCTCTAGCAATTCCTTGTAACTGTCCTGGAGTTTTTCCAACTCGGTTTTTTTCTTGAATAGTCCAAACATGGTTTTTATTTTGAAAACTCCCAGAACTTCAAAAGTGTTTGCCCAATTTAAAAATTGAATCTTGAAAGAGTGGTTTCTTCATTATCCTCTATAATTTCGTCGTCTTTATAATTGATGACTTGTTCAAGACGACCGCTGATATTGTAGTATTTCCATGGGCCCTCTTTTTTTCCATCTTTCATTTGACCTTCTGAGGCTTTTTTGCCCGTCTCATGATAATAGATCCACAAACCTTCCGGCTTGCCGCTTGAATAATTGCCTTCAGATTCCTTGGTACCGTCAATGTAATAGGTAATTCTGATGCCATTTCCGTCTTTTAGAGAACCTTTATCCAAGGTTTTGGTACCGTCATAGGAATTATAATCACCAATATTGATCAGTCTTCCATTGGTCCAAAACTCGTCTTGGGTAAGTTGCTTGTTGTCATAAAACAAGCCCCAAGTCCCGTCTTCAAATCCAAGGAAGTAACTTCCTACGGATTTCAATTGGCCGCCGTCATAGTAATAAAACCACTGTCCGTTTTCAGACCCAAGGGTATATTCACCCTCAGCAATCAAAATCCCGATCTTGTTGAAATACTTCCAAAGACCTGTTTTCAAATCATTTTTATATTCACCGATAGAATATATTTTACCCTCCGGAAAATAACTTTTCCAAAGTCCGTCTTTCCCTCCGTTTACATATTGACCCTGTACAGAGACATTGCCGTTGGCGTGGTTTTCGATATAGGGACCGGTAGGCAGGCCTAATTCATAGGTTTTTCTTTTGGATAATGCCCTATTGGGAAAAAATTCCTCCCAAGTTCCCACCGGAATGTCATTTTCATACTTTTCTATTCTGGCAACTCTTTTATTCTCGTAATAAAATTTCCATTCTCCTGTCTTATTTCCTAAAGCATCATAGAATTTTTCAGATTCGATGGTTTTGGTACCGGGAAAATAAGTAAGCCATTTACCAATTCTTCTTCCATTTTCAAATTCGCCCGTTTCTTCGACCACTCCCCCAAATGCAAATCGGGTGAATTGCCCATGAGGTACATCGTTTTTGTAATTGACCTGAAGCATAATATCACCCTCAAGTGCATATTCTATATGCGGACCTTCCACTTTTCCGTTCTCATAGGTCTGTATCACAGCTAGGTCACCGGTATTGTAAAAGGTCACCCATTTGCCATGTCTATTGCCATTGACAAACTGTCCTTCAATTTTAACTTGTCTAGGATTGACAAAATCAGGTTGTCCTTCTCTTCCATAAAACTCGCGGTAAGGGCCCACTCTGACACTGTCATTGAATACCATTTCTGTTTTCAATGAACCCGTCCTGTCATATTCTTTGTAAAAACCATTGAGTCTGTTTGCCCTGTATTCTGCTTCTATGTGCTTTGCTGCATTTGGATGATAGCTGACTGTGACTCCTTCTCTCAATCCCCGGCTAAAAGTGATGGTCTGTACAAGTGCTGTAGTTTTGGGATTTTGAAATCTCCAAAGTCCTTCCATTCTTCCATCCCTCAGGACACCTGTTCCAACCAATGAGGAATCTGAGTTGTAAAGCGAAACCAGATTTTGATTGTCTTGGGCGATTGAACTGAGAGAAATAATGAAGAATAAAACTCCAAAAATATATTTCATATAAGTTGGCTTCTTGTTTTTGTTGAATACGGTAACCCTACAAAGGAGGTTCTAAATTAGCGCTAATTATGAAATAAGGAAAGTTTTAAGAATGATTATCTAAGACAAACCTAATTTCTTTTTTTATCAAAGAATATGTTTTAGAATATTCCGGGTCCGGATCAATCTGTTTAAAAAATTGGGAAAAACCATCTTTTTTTGGTTTTAAACCAACTTCCTGCACTTCTTTGGAAATAATTTGGCCATAAGCCCAAGGGGAAGAATGGTCACAATTCTTGTAGGAAGCTGTTAATTCTGATTGTGATCCAATGTATTTTTCTAAGGTCAGTCCGCCAAAATAAACAAAAATAAAAAGGCCATTTCCCCACCAGTTCAAAACCCGGATATTAAATCCTGTTTGTTCGTCAAAATCCCTGACCAAATCCAACACCTGATAAGGGGAATTTTCTAGATTATATCCCTTGGATATTTTTGTTCCTTTGGCATTTTGGTGAATTTTCCGAAGTTCCTTCTGGGGGAAATCATTTGCCAGGCTACTGAAAAGATCTTCTACCAAATCTGACTGTTCCTTGATTTTTTGGAACAGGGTTTTGTTTTTTAGCAATTCCAGATCTAGTTTCAATTCGGTCATTTTTTACCAATTCAGCAATGCTGAGGCCCAAGTAAAACCACTTCCGAAAGCGGCCAAACAAACCAAATCACCTTCTTTGAGCTTTCCTTGTTCAAAAGCTTCACTCAAGGCAATAGGAATCGTACCCGCAGTCGTATTACCATAATACATGATATTATTGAATACTTTCTCGTCAGGCAAGCCCAATTTTTGTTGGATATAATTGCTGATTCTTAGGTTGGCCTGATGGGGAACAAGGAGGTCAATATCATGTTTGGTTTTACCGTTGGCGTCCAGGGCTTCTTGGATAACCTCTGCAAACCTGACCACGGCATGTTTGAAAACGGCATTTCCGTTCATCTTGAGAAAAAAGTCACCTCTGTCTATCATTTCAGTGGATATCCTGACTTCTTGGCAACTGCTAGGTGAGGAACAATACAACTCTTCGGCATGGTCACCGTCAGCATGGAGGTGTGTAGAAAGGATAGCTGATTTTTCAGAATTGGACCTACTTACCACCACTGCACCTGCGCCGTCAGCAAAAATTACCGCACTTGACCTGCCTTCATCACTTTTGTCCAAAGCTGAAGACTGGATTTCTCCGCCTACCACAAGGATGTTTTTATACATCCCGGTTTTGATAAATTGATCTGCAATAGAAAGCGCGTATATGAATCCCGAGCAGGCATTCCGGATATCCAATGCTCCGATTCCCTGCATGCCAAGTTCTCTCTGTAACAATACCCCTTCCCCCGGAAGGAAATAATCAGGGGTTATTGTGGCAAAAATGATGAAGTCAATGTCTTTATTGGATAATCCCGCTCTTTCCAAGGCAATCTTTGAGGCATTGACAGACATACTTGCCAAAGTGTCTTTGCCCGGAGTAAACCACCTTCTCTCATGGATGCCTGTGCGCTCCACAATCCACGCGTCATTGGTATCCATGATGGTGGATAGATATTCATTGGTGATGATTCTATCAGGGACATAATGTCCTACTCCTGTGATTTTGGATTTGTACATGGCCGTAAAAGTATTTTGGGTCTGGTTGTTTTGCGCGTAATTGGTTGAGGCAAATATCCCATTTCCTTTTTTGAATACCAAAAAACAAAATTGAAACAGCCTTACAAGTCGCTATTCGTACATGAATGGATAAAATAAGGGACTATTTCAGCCTTCCCTGACTTTTAAGTTTCCAATACCGGTAAAGGCCCGCTACTGACATCCAGCTGGGATTGGCATATTCATAGGTTTGGATCTGTTCTTTTGAACATCCTTCTCTCAAAAATTGCGATTTGGAATATTCCATAAAAAGTGGGACCACCTCAGATTGGTCCACATTTTTCTCAAAATAGGGTTTGATCCATTCTGCCCAATCGTCTAGCATGTAGGAGAGACTATCCAAATGATAGTCTACCGCGTCGATAATCCCAAAATGGGTGAGGTATAATTCCTTAGGCTTTTCGCTTTTTATGATGGCAAGGGACTTTTTCCATTCTTCCAAATTGATATCGGGTGGAGGGCAGGGAGGCATCACCGGGCCTCCGGCAATCTTGACGCCTGCTACATCGCCTGTAAATATGATATTGCCCATTTTCCATGCTATGTGGTGGACAGCATGTCCGGGAGTATGGAGGGATTTGATTTTGGTAGTACCAAATTCGAGTTCTTGCTTGTCTTCCACACTGACCAATTGGTTGGCAGGAATTGGTTTCATCTTTCCCCAAAGCCTGTCCATGTCATCTCCGTAAATTTGGGAGGCGGAGTTCCAAAGTTTTTCCGGAGAAGCCAGATGGGGAACACCAAAGGGATGCACATAAATTTTGGCTCCGGCTTCAGCAAGTTTCCAAGCTGCCCCGGCATGGTCAAAATGAATGTGTGTCAGCAATACATGTTTGATTTCATCTATGGAATGTCCGCATTTTGATACTCCTCGGCTGAGTTGGTCATAAGTGCTTGCCGGACCGGTTTCGATAAGTATCGGTCCATCGGATGTTTCTATCAAAAAGCTTGCGATAGCATCTTTTGATTTTTGAAAATGCAGGTCAATAATTTTGATTTTTTCCATCATCCGAATAAAGTGTAATTCCCAAATTGGTCCATAGGGGATGTTTTGCGGATAATTCCGGGACTGTCGTTGGTGACCTGATTTACAAGAGGGGATACCGTATAGCTTAACATGTCATCGGCCGAGTAGGTTGTTAGCATCTTGAGCAGGTTTGATTCAGAACTGTATTTGTCAAGCCACTTTTTCTCATCTTCTTTTTTCAGAATGACGGGCATCCTGTCATGAACCTCGGCCACAAGCCTATTTGGTTCGGTCGTCAATATCAAAAACGTATGGTTGATTTCCCCTTTTTCGTTTTCATATTCTTCCCAAATACCCGCAAAAGCGAAAGCTTCATCGTTGGCCATCGTAAAACGATACGGGACCTTGGTTTTCTTTCCCAATTTTTTCCATTCATAAAAACCGTCTGCAGGCACCAGGCATCTCCTTTTCTCAAAAGACGATTTGAAGGAAATTTTTTCATTTACCGTTTCTGCCTTGGCATTGATAAATTTTTGGGAAACAGGTTTGTTTTTGGCAAAATCAGGTGTGATGCCCCAATAGAAAAATGAAAAACCCTTAGGGCTATCAGAAGTGATGACCGGCACAAGCTGGGTAGGCGCTATATTGTAGCGTGGTTTGAAATCGACCAACATCTCTGCCTGAAATCTTTCTTCCAATTCAATTTTACTTTTGCTGAGGGAATATCTGCCGCACATGGTAATGGTTTTTCTGAAAATTACTGATCTGATGTGATAAATTCAAACGCCCTTTTTTCGGACCAATAAATATCGGCCTTCTTTCTCGGACTAAAGCCAACATGGCCTCCATATTTTGGAAAATCCATCCATACTTGTTCCAACTTTCTTCCAACAGATACCGGAAAGCACTGGTCGCTGAGGAATGGATCATTTTGGGCATTCAGAATCAAAGAAGGGATTTCAATATGTTCTAAGAAATACAAGGAGGAATTCTGCTCATAATAATCGTGGGCATCCTTGAATCCATGTAAGGGCCCGGTGTAGTGGTCATCAAAATCCTGTAGGGTTTTGATCTTCCTCAAAATTCCTGTTGGAATTTCATTAGGAAATTTTATTGCCTTCTTGACTACTTTTTCTTTCAGGGTTTTCAAAAATCGCTTGGCATACATGATATTTTCTCCCGTTGAAATTTTGATACAGGCAGATTCAAGATGAAGCGGAACAGAAATAGCCACGGCTTTTTTGATTTTTGGAGTTCTTTCTCTTTTTTCTCCTAGGTATTTCAAGGTAAGGTTTCCACCCAAGCTGAATCCGATAAGATAGACGGATTCGTAATTTTGCGAAGCATGGTCCACCACAAAATCCAAGTCATAAGTGGCTCCTGAATGGTAGAAAATCGGTTTGTTATTGAGTTCTTCACTACATCCGCGAAAATTCCAATTCAGCACATCATAACCGTTTGCAAAAAAATGTCTTGCCATTCCTGTCATGTAAGGCCGCTGGCTGTTGCCCTCCAATCCATGGCTGATGATGACTAATTTTTGGGATGAGTTCCTGAGCCAATCCAGGTCCAAAAAGTCCCCGTCAGGGGTAGTAACCCTTTCTCTTTCAAAAGGTAAGGAGTGCGTGTCTCTGAACAAGCTTGGGATTATGGTCTGCAAATGACCGTTAAAAAGCCATTTTGGATACTCATAATCTGTTTTTTTTACAACAGGCATTTTAAAACAAAATCATCAATTCTGAACTTATCAAACCTGAAAATACTACTATTATATTTGAATTAAGACATTTTAAGAACTATTTTTGGACTCCTTAAAATTTGACTAGGATATAATCAACTTATGGCCGAGATAATACGAATGCCCAAAATGAGCGATACCATGGAAGAAGGGGTGATCGCAGCGTGGTTGAAAAAAGTAGGAGATGCAGTAAAGCCGGGAGATATACTTGCAGAAGTGGAAACCGACAAGGCAACCATGGAGCTTGAATCTTACGAAGAAGGTGTTTTGCTGTATATCGGTGTGGAGGAAAAAAACGCTGTGGCTGTCAATGGGGTAATTGCCATTATTGGAGAAAAAGGTGAAAACATTGATGCTTTGCTCAAGGACATCTCCGGTGGCGGAGCTCCTGCAGCAAAAGCTGAACATAAAAAAGAAGAAAAAACCGAAGCTCCCAAGGAAGAAAAAGCTGCCCCTGCTCCTCCAAAAGCAGAGGCTCCAAAGGAATCTATCGATGTCTCCGGCATCAATGCGACCGTGTTGACTATGCCAAAGATGTCTGATACCATGACCGAGGGCACGATAGCCTCTTGGTTGAAAAAAGTCGGAGATGCCATCAAATCCGGTGATATCATTGCTGAAGTGGAAACCGATAAAGCCACCATGGAACTCGAATCCTATGACGATGGCATCTTGCTTTACATAGGTGTGGAAGCCGGTAATTCTGTGGAAGTGGATGGCGTGATCGCCATCATCGGTGAAAAGGGTGCTGATTATCAGACATTGCTCAAAGCACACAAATCAAAATCAGGCGGTGCGGAAGCCCCAGCTGTTGAAGAGCAGAAAGAAGAAAAGCCAGCTACTCCGGCGGAAAAAACTTCTGAATCAAAACCTGTAGAATCAAAACCGTCTACACCTGCTGCACCAACTGCGTCAACTTCCTCTTCTGACAATGGAAGGGTAATAGCTTCTCCCTTGGCTAAGAAAATGGCTTCCGAAAAAGGAATCGACATAACTTTGGTAAAAGGAAGCGGTGAAGGTGGAAGAATCATTAGAAGAGATGTGGAATCCTTTGATCCGGCATCTGTAAAACCTGCTGCTATGCCTACAGCCGCAGCATCAAGTACACCTGTATCAGGACCTGTCTTGGGTCAGGAATCTTTCAGAGAAGAGAAGGTTTCCCAAATGAGGAAAGTCATTGCCAAGAGATTGGCAGAAAGTAAATTTGGGGCGCCTCATTTCTACCTTACCATGGAAATCAACATGGATAAGGCAATTGCTGCAAGACAAAGCATGAATGAAATTTCTCCGGTGAAAATTTCCTTCAACGATTTTGTGATCAAGGCCGCTGCAATGGCATTGAAGCAACATCCAAAAGTAAATTCTTCTTGGTTGGGGGATAAAATCAGGTATAACGACCATATACATATCGGAATGGCAGTTGCCGTGGAGGAAGGATTATTGGTTCCTGTGATCCGGTTTGCGGATAGTAAGTCTTTGTCGCAGATCTCGACAGAAGCCAAGACATTGGGAGGGAAAGCCAAAAACAAAGAATTGCAACCGAAAGATTGGGAAGGAAATACATTTACCATTTCCAACTTGGGGATGTTCGGAATCGATGAGTTCACAGCAATCATCAATCCGCCTGATGCCTGTATCCTTGCCGTCGGCGGGATCAAAGAAACCGTGATCGTGAAAAACGGTCAGATGCAGATCGGAAATATCATGAAAGTGACACTTTCCTGTGACCATAGGGTAGTGGACGGAGCTGTCGGTTCTGCCTTCCTGCTTACCTTGAAAGGTCTGCTAGAAGATCCCGTCAGGATGTTGATCTAACAAAAAAAATAAATACTGTCAAAAAGTCCTGTTTTCACAGGACTTTTTGCTTTTGTATGGTTATTGAAGAAGTGAAATATATTTTAGAAAATAAAGTTGAAATACGCTTCGCGAAATACATTGGAAATATGCTTCGCGAAAAAAAGTGGAAATAGGGTTTGCTACATAGACTAGGGTTCTAAGTTTTATTTCAATGTATTTCTATCTTATTTCAATGTATCTCCTTTAATATTTCAATTTTATTTCTACCATATTTCAATGTATCTCCTTTAAATATTTCAATTAATTTCTACCATATTTCTACTTATCTCAATTCAAAAGTCTCTTATCTCACGTCTTATATCTCTTGTCTTTTAAAAAATGGAAAAAATAAAATCAACAACCGTAGTAGCCATCAAACACAACGGGGAAGTAGTCATCGGTGCAGATGGTCAGGCTACCTTGGGCAATACAATTGCAAAAAGCACGGTCAATAAAATCAGAAAATTACAAGGCGGAAAAATCGTCACCGGATTTGCAGGTTCTACGGCAGATGCATTTACGCTCTTGGAGAAATTCGAGGAAAAGATGGGTGCCTATGGCAACAACATGAAAAGAGCCGCCGTCGAACTCGCCAAAGAATGGCGGACAGACCGCATGCTCAGCAAGCTCGAAGCCATGATGATTGTGGCTGATGCGGTGGATATTCTGATTATTTCGGGTAATGGCGATGTGATCGAACCGGATATGGAGATCGCTTCCATCGGTTCCGGAAGCATGTATGCCCAATCTGCCGCCAGAGCGCTGAAGAAATTTGCGCCCCAACTTACTGCAGAAGAAATGGTCAGGGAAAGCCTCGGCATCGCTGCTGATGTCTGTATCTATACCAACCATAACCTGGTGGTGGAAAAAGTAGTGAAATAATTTCTTTTAAAATTTTGCCCTTCGACTTCGCTCAGGGACCTATCCTTCGACCACGCTGAGGGTCCAATATTGATTTAATGAAGGGGGGGAGAAGGGAAAGGGCGGAGCCCTTTCCCTTCTCCCCCTACTGTTTTTTCATTTAATGCGTTCCCTGAGCGAAGTCGAAAGGATTTTTTTGAATTTTTGTTTAATATCTATAAAGTGTCGTAAGTCTAAAGGTACATATCGAATTGGATTACCATCCTTTCATGCGATTTTAACAAAGTTATCTTCAAGTTTTACGTTAAAGTTTATCTCTGCTTTCAAAGCTTTAAACACTTTCAAAATGGTATCAATTGTAGCACTGTTGGCACTGCTTTCAAGTTTGGAAATTTGGGCTTTTTGCACGCCAATAAGCTTCCCAAGTTCTTCTTGTGTCAAATTCCGTTCTTGCCTAGCTGCTTTGATCATTTTCCCCAAAACATCCATACGAAGTTCATATTCGTATTCGTCACGGTCAACCGTTCCTACTTTACCGATATACTTGTCCTTCATTTCGGCAAGCGAGTATGTCTTGATCTGTTTGGTTGCCATATGATTAATTTTTCTATTTGTTTCGAAAATAATTATCCTTTAATCTAATTGCTCTGTCGATTTCGCTTTTTGGCACTTTGTCAACCTTTTTTATAAAACCATGGGTCGCAACAACCAAAGTTTTTTTGTTATTTGATTTATCCCAAAAGGCAAGAAGCCTAATTTGAAGTCCTGCGTATTTTGTACGAAACTCCCAAATGTCATTTTGAAGTTTCTTTAAAAGTTTTGGGTCATTGGTCTGTTCAGCAAGGTCAATATTGTAAAAGATTTTTTTGATGGCCTTAAGATCCAATCCTGAAATGAACTCGTTTGCTTCTTCTAAAAATTTTGTCTCGAAATACCTCATTAAATACTTGTTAAACATTACAAAAATACATAATGTTTCCATATTTAGAAACCTTAATTAAAATTATTTCTCTCAGCTTTTAATTTTCGAAAGACCTTTTGAATGTGATCATTCAGAAGGTCTTTTTTGTTTTCTTAGGTATTGAAAAGTTCGGCCTTACCATTCGTTTACTGATTATTCCCGAAGATATTCATTCAAAATGTAAGAGTAGGACCTTAGCCTTTCTCCCGTCTAACCTCTCTTTTTGGTAACTATTTTTCATATTCGATTCGCAAAAAATTCATCTGCAATTATGTATGGTTGTCCTAAATTAAAATCATTCGGGCTGACATCTTCATTTCCAAAAATCAAAAGTTTTGCATTTGTCCGATTTGCATAACCTTTGCTAAAACCATCAATTTCATTTTCAACAATAAATTTTATTCCGTGCTTTTCGCAAACTCTTTGAATAGGTTCTTTTAATGGTTTTGCAATGGATAAATTCAGCTTTCCCTTTTTTTTATAATATTCATTTAGTGACCGAAAAGTATTATTTATAGGAATCCAGTTTCCAGTAATTTTTTCATACTCAAAAAATAAGTCGCCAATAAACTCACTTGGATTTTTTGGAAAGACATTCAGTATACACTCAAGTTCGGGTTTTGTATATGTCCAAAGCAAGGGATGGTCGGTAAGTATTTTTAATTTGATATAAGGTAAATACAAATCAGCAAAAATTCCGCGAAAGTCTATGGTTTGGTTGCAGATCAATCTCCAATGTTCGGGATGGGTTAGTTTTCCATAATCATCTTGTTCATCAAGTATAAGATTAAGCTCAAGAGTTTTAAGTTGCCCAATTTGGCCAATTAAGTCAGTCAAGTGTATTCTTCCACTTTGATAGAATTCTTTCTTATTTGTCCGTTCGATTAATTGTTCAATCATTTGCTCCTAAATGAGTAGAGATTTTTTGCTTTCTCTTGACTATTGGAAAAGCCCTCCAATTTAAAACCCTTTCCCCCTTCCTATTGAACCCAACCCCATAAAACTAAAAATAAATTTTTATAATCCTGTTGGATTTGTGCTGCTTTTCTAAACTTCATATCCCTTTTCTAGGTTATGTCTCCAGTAAACAATACCAACCATGGAAAAAGCACCCGCCAAGAAAACTACCAAAGTAGATCAAAAAACAAAAATCATAACCGGATACGTCGAATACGTATTGGAACACGGTAAGCAACCGGCTTCGGTATTCAAGTTTGCCAAGGAACTGAAGATGAAAGAAGAGGAATTTTACACTTACTTCACTTCTTTCGAATCCATCAAATCAGCCGTTTGGGCAAAACTTTTTGACGACACCATCGGAAACTTGGAATCTCAGGAAGTTTATAAAGAGTACAGCGCCCGTGAAAAATTTCTTGGATTCCTTTTCACCTTGGTGGAAGAACTTAAGAAAAACAGGTCATATCTGCTGTCCCTGTACGGAGGTAACAAAGGTCTAAAAAATATCCTTCCCGCAGAAGCCAAAACTTTCAGGCACAAGTTTAAGGACTTTGCCAATGAGATCATTTTGGAAGGAAAAGAAACGGAAGAAATCGCAAGCAGACCGATCATTTCGGACCGATACGATGAGGCACTTTGGCTTCAGGTTTGGTTTGTGTTCCAGTTTTGGATCAAAGACAGTTCACCTTCATTCGAAAAAACAGACGCGGCCATCGAGAAATCCGTCAACCTTGCTTTTGACCTTATGGGAAAAAGCGCCATTGATTCCTTTATCGATTTTGCCAAGTTTTTGTACCAAAATAAGTAATCAGTAACATCATGGAAAGCAAAGTGAAGGAGCAAAAGAGTATCCCAACATCCAAAGTACAGCGTGCGGCGAAGTTTATCAGTACAGGTGCCAAAGTCGGCGGTAATTACATGAAGCATTATGCCAAAAAGGTCGTCAATCCTTCGATGACCAAGGAGGAACTTCATACCAACAACGCGACTGACATCTACAATTCTCTGAGTGAATTGAAAGGTTCAGCACTCAAAGTGGCGCAGATGATGTCTATGGACAAAAATATCCTCCCAAGGGCCTATCAGGATAAGTTTACCATGGCGCAATACAGTGCACCGCCTTTGTCTTATCCCTTGGTAGTAAAGACTTTTCAGAAGTATTTTGGCAAGAGCCCCGAGCAGATTTACGATACATTTACCCGGTCAGCGGTCAATGCGGCCTCCATCGGTCAGGTGCACCAAGCGATCCAAAACGGCAAAAAACTCGCAGTTAAAATCCAGTATCCCGGTGTGGCTGATTCGGTAAGTTCTGATTTGAAATTGGTAAGACCATTCGCCTTGCGCCTGCTCAATATGAATGAAAAGGAACTCGACCACTATATGGCAGAAGTGGAAGAGAAACTGTTGGAGGAGACGGATTATGTACTCGAAGTGCAGCGATCCAAGGAAATTTCAGGTGCATGCAGCCATATTGAAGACCTCGTTTTCCCGACATATTATGAAAACCTGAGCTCTGACCGCATCATCACGATGGATTGGATAGAAGGAAAGCACATAAAAGAATGGCTTGAAACCAATCCTACCCAAGAACAAAAAAACAGAATCGGGCAGGCACTTTGGGATTTTTACCACCATCAGGTGCATAATCTGATGCAGGTTCACGCCGATCCACATCCAGGAAACTTCATCATCCAAAACAATGACAAACTCGGAATCATCGATTTTGGCTGTGTTAAAGTCATTCCGGAGGATTTTTACAAAGGCTATTTTTCATTGATCAAAAGGGAATTATTCATCAATGAAGATGAATTGAACGAGATCTTCTACGGTTTGGAATTTATCAGCGACAAGGATACCGCAGAGGAGAAAGTTTACTTCAAAAATATATTCAAGGACATGATCTCTTTGTTGGGAAAACCTTTCCATGTGGAAACTTTCGATTTTGCGGACAACAGCTATTTCGAGCAGATCTTCCAGTTGGGAGACAGAATTTCCAATGACAAAATGTTCCGAAAATCCCGTCAGGCGCGTGGTTCCCGTCACGGCTTGTATATCAACAGGACTTATTTTGGAATTTATAATCTGCTCAATCAATTGGAAGCAAATATTGTCACGACCAAGCCGGAATGGCTGAAATAAGGAAAAGTTATTTTCATTTACCTTAAACAAAGAAAAGGTAAAGGCATCTCGAAATCCTAGTTAAGGAAGTAGTGAGTCTTGGTATGTAAAGTTGGATTTTTGAAAATGTAATGTTCGCCATCCCGGAGTAAAAAGGGTCTGAAAAGATCTCTTGTTCCTCGGGATGGCTTATAAATTTTGCCTGATATCAGTTTAAAACTTTTTCAGAACCCAAGATTTTTTGATTAGTCGTTTTATTTCGACTTTTATCAATCATTGCTATTGAAAAAGGCCATATGGATTCATCAAGCAACTTAGCCTATAACTCCTCCCAAATCTTTTCAATCAACTGTTTGGTAAGCCTGATTCCTTCTGGTTCTGATTGCTGCAAGCCCTCATACTCAATATCGATATAAGCATCAAAACCTGATTCTTTTACTATACCGAGCATTTTTCGGTAATCTATCTTAGGCTGTTCTCCCTTTTCGTCAAAACTGTAAGACTTTGCACTCACCCCTTTGGCAAAAGGCAAAAGCGTCTTCACTCCCTCATACCGGTCAAAAACTTCTGTACAATCATCAGCTTGGGTGCTGCCCCATTTGGCTGAGAGGCACCAATTCCCAAAGTCAGGCAAAGTACCAAGGTTGGGGGCTTTCAATTCTTCAATTATGCTTTTTATCCAAAACGGATCCGAACTGTAGAGCCCGTGATTTTCAATCAACACCTGAATATCAGATGCAGCAGCATAGGAGCAGAGTTTTCCAAGGCTTTGTACCATTGCTTTTTGGACATCTTCCTTGGCTCCATCTCCAAATGCATTGACACGGATAGAATGACATCCTAGGATTTTAGCGGCATCTACCCATTTGTAGTGGTTTTCAACCGCTTTTTGGCTTTCGGCTTGATTAGGATTACCCAAATCACCCTCTTCATCCACCATGACCAAGAGATTTTTGACGCCTTGGTCTTGGGATTTTTGGAGCATTTCCTTCCAAAAAGAGGTGTCCGAACCCTTTTCCCTGTAGAATCCATTCACATACTCTACAGCTTCCAGTCCAAATTCACTTTTGGCAATCTTGGCAAAATCATAGGGATTCAGTTCCCCGTTTTGAAAAGCGCGGTGAAGGGACCATTGGGCCAAAGACAAGCGGAGGAGTTTGGTAGGTTCCGGCGTATCCACGGTAGCGGTTTGTGTGGGGCGGTTGCAAGACCAAAGGGACGGGGCAGCCAAACTGACTGCAGCGCCAAGACCAATTTTTTTCAAAGTGTCACGTCTGTGCATGGTTACTTGCCGGAATAGGTGATCTTATAAATACAATTTGCCATATCATCTGATACCAACATGCTGCCATCCGGCATCTGAAGGACATCCACAGGCCTGCCCCAGACATCCTGCGATGCATCATCGAGCCATCCTTCAGCAAAAACTTCCTGCTTTACCACGTTTTGGTTGGCATCCAGGATTACCCGGGTCAGGTTATATCCTGACTTTTTGCTTCTGTTCCAAGAGCCGTGTTTGGCTAGGATGATGTTGTTTTTGTATGCCGCAGGAAACTGATTTCCGGTATAGAACCTCATTCCCAAAGGTGCCGTGTGCGCTCCTAATTTGGCTTTGGGAGCCGTATAGGCAGATTTGTCTTTTCCTTTACTTCCAAACTCCGGATCTTTGACATCACCGGCATGCCAATACGGGTATCCGAAGTGCATGCCTTTTTTTGGAGCGTGGTTGAGTTCGCAATCCGGCACATCGTCACCCATCATGTCTCGTCCATTGTCGGTAAACCAGATTTCCTTGGATGTAGGATGCCAAGCGAAACCAACGGTATTTCTGATGCCTTTGGCAAAAATCTCAGGTTGGATATTGGTTGATTTGACATCAATACGCGTGATCGAGGCGAAGATTTCTTCAGGTTCGCAGATGTTACACGGTGCGCCAATCGGCACATAAAGCAAGCCATCCGGACCAAAAGCGATGAATTTCCATCCATGATGCGCTTTGTCGGGAAACTTGTCATAAACCACTTCAAAAACAGGTTTATCCAGCGTTTTTTCAATATTCCTGAATCTCAAGATTCTACCGACTTCCGCCACGTAAAGGTCGCCATCTTTGAAAGCGACACCATTTGGCATCCGCAATCCTTCGGCAAGGGTATATTTTTTATCAGCCTTTCCGTCCTTATTGGTATCGACCAAGGCATAGACATTTTTACCCTGTCGGTTGCCGACGAAAATGATGCTGCCGTCCCCATTCATAGCGAGTGAGCGCGCGTCAGGGACATCTTCAGCCCAAACACTGATCTTAAAACCTGCCGGAAGCTTGATTTTTTCTAGTTGGATATAACTTTTTTTGGTGCTTTGGGCATTGCAGGACAGGCTGATGACTGAGAGGCAAAGGAGAAGGATTATTTTGCGCATGTTGGTTTTGGTTTTAGCGGAATAGATATTCATTGATATTCGTACTAGGGATAAATCTTAAATTGAATAATGAATAAAGAGACTGGTTTTTTTGGTTAAATCTCCTAGGGTTCCGAACCGTTGGAGGGTTTTAGGTATTTTTTCAAGCTACAAGTTATTGAAAATTAAAAGTCGAGACACTTTCTCAGTAATAATTGCAACGAAATCATTTATAAACGGGAGTTTGGTTATTTTTGCAGCATGTTATCAATTAATAATCTTTCTTACTTTATCGGAGGCCGGGCGCTTTACGAAAACGCCGCTCTCCATATCAAACCTAAAGACAAAATCGGATTGGTCGGTCTGAACGGAACCGGCAAGTCGACTTTGCTCAAAATCATCAACGGCGATATCCAACCGAGTTCAGGGGAAATCCAAAAAGCGAAGGATTGTACCATCGGTTTTTTGAACCAGGATTTGCTTTCTTACCAATCAGAGGATAGTATTTTGGATGTGGCCTTGGAGGCTTTCAAGGAGACACTCCAACTCGAACAAGAAATAGAAAATGTACTCCATCAGATGGAAACGGACCATTCTGATGAGATTATCAATAAGTTGGCAAGGTTGCAGGACCAGTTTGAAGCCAATGAAGGCTATACCATCAAGGCCAAAGCGGAAGAGGTTTTGGAAGGGATCGGATTCAATACCAAAGACCTCAGCAGACCGCTGAAGACTTTTTCCGGAGGATGGAGAATGAGGGTGATGCTTGCCAAGTTGCTTTTGGAAAAGCCTTCTTTGCTGATGCTCGATGAACCTACCAACCACTTGGATTTGCCTTCCATCCAATGGGTGGAAAATTACCTCAAAAATTATGAAGGTGCTGTCGTTGTGGTTTCCCACGATCAGGACTTTTTGGACAATTGTGTCGATATCACTGTGGAGGTGTCTAATGGATCTCTGACTTCCTATTCCGGTAATTATTCTTTCTACCAAGAGGAAAAGAAAGAAAGGATGGAAATCCAGCAAAACGCCTACGAAAATCAGCAGCAGATGATCAAGCAGACGGAGCGATTTATTGAGCGCTTCCGTGCCAAAGCCACCAAATCCAATCAGGTGCAATCCAGGATCAAAGCCTTGGACAGATTGGACCGGGTCAATGAAGTGGTAGATGACAACATCTCTGTGAATTTCAAATTTAAATTTTCCCAAAAATCAGGAAGGGATGTGGTTGTTTTGGACCATGTATCCAAAGCTTATGGGGACCTGGTGATCTTGAAAGACACCACCGCAAGGATCGAAAGAGGGGATAAGATCGCTTTGATCGGAGCCAATGGAAAAGGTAAATCCACGCTTTTGAGGATTGTCGACGGTACCGAACCGATTAAAGGAAAACGCGAACAGGGACACAACGTCATCAAATCGTTTTATGCACAGCATCAGCTCGAGGCTTTGAATGTCGACAATGAAATCCTTCAGGAAATGGTGCAGGCCGGTTCCAAGAAAACCGAAACCGAACTCAGAAATGTCTTGGGTTGCTTTTTATTTACCAATGAAGATGTATTCAAAAAAATAAAAGTCCTTTCGGGAGGAGAAAAATCAAGGGTTGCTTTGGCCAAAACAATGATCTCAGAGGCCAACTTCCTGCTTTTGGATGAACCGACCAACCACCTTGATATCCAGTCTGTCAACATCCTGATTCAGGCGATGGAGCAATATGAAGGAACTTTCATCACTGTTTCCCACGACAGGCATTTTATCCGTGGTGTGGCAAACAAAATCTGGTACATCGAAGAAAACAAGATCAAAGAATATCCGGGAACTTATGACGAGTTTGTTTATTGGAAATCCCAACAAGCCGCATCTCCTGCCGACACCAAACAGGATTCCAAACCAAAACAGGATACCCGGAAAAAGGAATTGAATATCACCGAAGTGAACGAAGCAAAGAAAAACCTAAAGAAGAAAGAACAGGAACTTGCTTTGGTTGAGGAAAAAATCCTTCAGATCGAAACCAAAAAAGCCGAATTGGAAAAGAAAATGGCCGATCCGATCGTTTTCTCAGACAATAACAAAATGGAGGAAGTCAATCAATCCTATCAAAAACTCAAAAACCAAGAAACCGAACTCAATCAAAATTGGGAGACTTTGGTGGAAGAGATTGGTTCTTTGCAGGAGACAGCTTCTTTGGCATAATTTTTTATATTGTTCCTGAAAACCAAAGCCCATGCGTAGTTCGATCGCCGTTCTGATTCTTCTTTTCACATTTTCTTCCCCTCTTTTTGCCCAAAAGGTTTTTGAAGACAGGGTATTTGAAGAGAATATCCAATCGGTGAGGTTGTTTCCTGCCTCCATTGAATATGAAGCACAGATGAGTTCTCCGGTGATCGAGTTGAATAGCGGCATTCCGATGTACCTGACTTTCGATGATTTGGCGTATGATCCCGATCAGTATTCTGCCAAAATCATCCATTGTAATTTTGATTGGACCCCTTCGGACTTAAAGGAACCGGAGTACTTGGTGGATTTCAATGAGTTCAATATCCTCGATTTCAGCTATTCGATTGATACCCGAATTCCTTACCTGCATTATAATTTTGTATTGCCAAGAGTCACCAAATCCGGTAATTATGCCATCATGGTATACCGGGGAAGGGACCAAAAACAGGTGGTGCTGACCAAGAGGTTTATGGTTTATCAAAGGATTTTGACCGTGGCCGCCAAGGTCGTTCCCCCAAGCCAAACTGAAAACAGACGCGCTGTCCAGCAAATCAATGTAAATATCAATTACAAGACGCGGGAATTGTTTGATCCCAAAAACAACCTGAAAGTCATGATCCGGCAAAATCAGCGTTGGGACAATACCAAGCTATTGAAAACCCCGACGATGATCCGAGAAGACATCAAGCTGATCGAATACCAGCTTTTTGATGGGAGCAATACTTTCTGGGCAGGAAATGAATTCAGGTTTATCGATTTGAGGTTTGTCAGGTCCAGAGGATTGGGTGTCAAAGCCATCAAAATGGAGGAGGATGTGGTCTATGCCGAGGCCGGGATCGATAAACCAAGACCACAGGGTGTCTATTCCGAATACCTTGATTTAAATGGGCAATATGGCATCATGAATCTCGAGCGGAGAAATTATGAGTTGGAAAGTGAATACATGCTTGTGACTTTTAATCTGGAGGCAGAACCGGGGAATGAAGTTCCCTATGTCATAGGCGCCATGACAAAATGGGGAAATGACCCAACTTCCAAAATGGTTTATAATAAATCGACCAAAAATTTCGAGGCAACTTTATTGCTTAAGCAAGGTTGGTACGATTACCAATATGCCTATAAAACTGCTGAGGGTTGGAACATGACGCCTTTTGAGGGGAATTATTTCGAAACCGAAAATGAGTACGAGATTCTCATATATTTTCGGGACATGGGCTCGCGGTATGACGAACTGATCAGCTACACCAATCTCAATCCAAATAAGAGGAGGCTGTAAGGATCAAAAAGTTTAAAGGTTTGGATAGTTTTAATGTTGGTGGAACAATTGAGTTTTTTTTAAATGATTTAAATTTCCCCATCTTACGAAGTATAATAAACCTTCTGCCTACAACAATCCAATGAAAACCCAAAGCAAAAAAGTAAAACCACGTCTAATCCGTGGCCTTTTTGCAGCTGTATTTTTTACCTTATTATTTGGCTGCAAAAATGAAAATACCGGCCAAACTGAGGAGAATAAGCTACCAAACATTGTCATCATTTACATGGATGATTTGGGATATGGTGATCTGAGCGCTTACGGTGCCACCGAATTGCAGACTCCCAATATGGACAGGTTGGCCAATGAAGGTATGAAGTTCACCAATGCCTATGCTACCTCCGCCACCTGTACGCCCAGCAGGTATGCTTTGCTCACAGGAATCTATCCCTGGAGAAATGAAAATGCCAAGATCTTGCCTGGTACCGCCCCCTTATTGATTGGGGTTGATCAGATGACCGTTCCCAAAATGTTGAAAACCAAAGGCTATCATACCAGAATTGTAGGCAAATGGCATTTGGGATTGGGTGAAGGAAATATGGATTGGAATCAGCGCGTTTCACCCGGACCCAATGAGGTTGGGTTTGATTATGCCTATATCATGGCTGCGACGCAGGATCGGGTACCCACTGTCTATATAGAAAATGGCCTCGTAGTCGGTTTGGAAGCCGATGATCCCATTTTGGTGGATTACGACAAAAACTTTGAGGGTGAACCGACGGGTTTGGACAATCCTGAACTGATCAAAATGAAATGGCATCACGGTCATAACAACAGCATTGTCAACGGTATCCCTCGGATCGGTTTTATGAAAGGAGGAGAAAAAGCCAAATGGGTAGATGAGGATATGGCAGACCATTTTCTGATCAAAGCCCAGGAGTATATCAACGGAAAGAAAAATGATGAAAACCCATTTTTCCTCTATTTTGCGATGCAGCAGCCACATGTGCCTAGAACTCCGCACCCGAGATTTGTAGGAAAATCAGGAATGGGTCCTAGGGGGGATGTGATTTTGGAAGCTGACTGGGCCATTGGAGAATTACTGAAGACTTTGGAAGAAGCAGGGATTTTGGAAAATACCTTGGTGATTTTTTCTTCTGACAATGGGCCTGTTCTGAATGATGGTTACTATGATGAAGCCGTCGAGAAAATAGGAAACCATAAACCCGCAGGAATCCTGAGAGGTGGGAAGTACAGCCTTTTTGAGGCAGGAACCAAGGTTCCATTTATGACCTATTGGAAGGGGAAAATCAAACCTGGGGTTTCTGATGCCTTGGTATCACAATTGGACTTGTTCTCTTCCCTGTCCAAGCTTGTGGGAAGTGAAATTGCCACCGAAGACAGCAAGGACATGCTGTCAGTCCTGTTGGGAGAAACAAATCTGGGAAGAGAAGAATTGATTTTAGAGGCTACCACCAAGACAGCCCTTCGCAGCGGGGATTATATCATGATACCCCCATACCAAGGTCCGGCAGTAAATCAATCCGTCAATATAGAATTGGGAAATGATCTCCAATATCAACTCTATAACCTCAAGGCAGATCCCGGCCAAAAAAACAACATTGCTGCGGCAGAACCGGAAATGCTTGAGAAATTGAAGAAAAGATTTGAAGAATTGAGGGGTGTCGGAACAGGAATTATTGAACAATTGGAATTGAAGTAATTTAAACGATTTGGAATAAAAAAAACCTGGAAGAAACATTTTCCAGGTTTTTTTTATGGTAAAATTTAAGACAGGTTATAATCTTTCAATCTTCCAATTTTCAAATCTTTCAATTCCCAAACTTCCCTTTCAAATAGCCCAAAGCCATACCATATGCTTCTGCGGTAGCTTCGCTGTCATATTTTGGGTTGGAGGGATTGGAGAATCCATGCACTGCGTCAAATATTTTGTATTCTAGGTCTTTTCCGGCTTTGTCCATCGCAGCAGCAAATTCTTCAATCACTGCTTTGGAAATATTTTCTTCAGTAGCAAAAAGTCCCAAAACATCAGAGTTCAAAGTTTTCAATTGCTCCACATCACGTACCGGCATGCCGTAATAAATGATCGAGCCCACGTTTTGTTTGCCTAGTAAAAGTGCGGATTTCAATGACCATCCTCCTCCAAAACACCAGCCCACATTGGCGATTTTAGCATCTTTACCTGCAAAATCCTTGGCGCCAAGAACGATTGTCTCCAGTCTTTTTTCATTTGTTCCCCTCATGAAACCCATTGCCTCTTGGGGATTTGAGGTCACATTGCCATCATACATGTCGATAGCGATCACGTTGACATTTCCTCCAAGGTCAGTATAAAATTTGTCTGATTCGGCTTTGATATTGTCATTGAGACCCCACCATTCCTGGTAGACAAAAAGCCAGTTGTTTGATGGTTTTTTGGCTTTGATCAGATAGCCGTTGGCTTTTTTTCCATCTGCGGTTGGGAAAGTTGTCATTTCCCCCAATGGATTAAAGTCAAAAGGAACCGGGGAAGGATGGAAAGCAACGAACTTGGGATCGTCAAGGAACGCGATCATTTCGGAAGGACCTGTGTGGCACATGGTGATTTCGTCAGAAACGATTACGGTTTCTTTTTCGGATACTTTCCAGCCAATGAGGCCGATAAGGATCAGATTGAGGTAGATGATGATTTTGTACATAGGGTTAGTTTTTGGTTAGAACTGTTTAAAATAGATATTGTTGGCCTGACGGTAAGGAGAAAACATGCCTACTGCAATGAAAGGAAATAGTAAGATCAAATTTAACCAATTTGAATTTGGAATATGACCAATCAAACCTTTTTCTTTCCGATTACAATCCCGCTTTTGGTTTGGAAAAAGGTCCGTGCTAAATTGAAAAAAATACCTAACAGCAGATACTTATGAGAAAATTTTACTTCTTGTGGGCAATAGTAGGTTTGTTGACCTTTACTACTGCCTTTTCCCAAAGCATCCCCACCCCGAAGGAACATTTTGGTTTTGAGATAGGGGAAGACTACAAATTGGCCACGTATACGGCTACAGATGCTTATTTCAGAAAACTGGCTGCCCTTTCAGACCGCGTAAAGTTCGTAGAAATCGGACCGACGGAGGAAGGAAGACAAATGCCGATGATGATCATCACCTCCCCCGAAAACCACAAAAAATTAGACCGGTATAAGGAGATTTCCCAATTGCTCGCAAGGGCCGAAATCACCGAAGAAGAGGCCAAAAAGCTATCTGTTGAGGGAAAACCTGTGGTTTGGATCGATGGTGGATTGCACTCTACAGAGACTGTAGGCTCGCACCAGTTGATCCCGACTTACTACGAATTGGTCAGCAGCAATGATCCTGAAATCCTCCGCTTTCTTGACGACCTGATCATTCTGATGGTACAGGTCAATCCTGACGGACAAGAGATTGTCACCAATTGGTACATGGGTCCTTCTGATGTCAAAAAGAGAAATATGAACAGCCCTTACATGTACCAAAAGTACGTGGGTCATGACAACAACAGGGATTTTTTCATGATGAACATGAAGGAAACTACCAACACTTCGCTTCAGCAATATGTGGAGTGGCTTCCACAAATCATCTACAACCACCATCAGACCTCGCCGGCAGGAACAGTTGTCGCAGGACCTCCTTATAGGGATCCTTTCAACCATGTTTTTGATCCATTGATCATGACAAGCTTGGATGGAGTAGGTGCCGCGATGATCAACAGACTCAATTTGGAAGGAAGACCCGGTTATACACGTCTTGGCGGTTCGGTGTTTTCATCTTGGTGGAATGGTGGCTTGCGTACCACGCCCTATTTTCACAACATGATCGGTATCCTGACAGAAATCACCGGAGGGCCTACACCTTCCGAGATTCCTTTGGTGCCGGACAGATTGATCCCGACCCATGCCACGCCATTTCCAATCGAGCCTCAGGCTTGGAGTTTCAAAAAATCAATCGACTATTCTGTTTCGCTGAACTTTGCGATTTTGGATTTTGCCAGCAGAAATGATGACGCCATCCTTTACAACATCTATAAGATGGGTAAAAACAGCATTGACCGTGGCAATATGGATTATTGGACGAAATATCCAAAGAGATCTGCCGCTGTCCAGGCAGCCTATGACAAAGCCAAAGAAAAGAAGTCAGCCGACGATCCTGAAATGGCTTTTTTTGGTATGAGAAGCGGATTGCCAAAGCAATATTTCGATTCGGTTTTTCAGGATATGGACCTTCGCGATCCAAGAGGATTTATCCTTCCTGCCGATCAGGCAGACTTCCCGACTGCGGTCAGGTTTATCAATGCCTTGATCAAATCCGGGATTTTGGTGCATAAAGCCACTGCGGAATTTACAGTGGATGGCAAAAAATATCCTGCAGGTTCGTATGTGGTGAAATCCGCCCAGGCATTCCGTCCTCACGTCTTGGACATGTTTGAGCCCCAGGATCACCCTAATGATTTCGAATATCCGGGAGGACCTCCAAAGCGTCCTTACGATGCAGCAGGATGGACTTTGGCCTACCAGATGGGTGTAGAGTTTGACAGGATCATGGAGGGGTTTGATGGACCATTTGAGCGGATTGGCTATGGTGAAGTTCAAAGTTTCCCTGCCATGAAAGTGCCTTCCGGTTCAGGATTTTTGATTGATGCCAGAGCAAACAATGCCTTTATTGCAGTCAATGATTTGTTGAAATCAGGAGCTGAAGTTTCACGAACCACTTCAACTGTTTCAGGATTGCCCGCAGGGAGTTTCTATGTTTCCGGTGGCAAAGCAGTTTTAGAGAAAGCCGCAAAAGATTTTGGGGTGAAATTGGTGGCAAGTTCCAAGCCTTCCGGCGCAGTCAAAATCAAACCTGCAAGAATTGCCTTGTTTGACCATTATGGAGGTTCTATGCCTTCAGGTTGGGTAAGGTGGATGATGGAGCAATACCATTTTCCATTCCAGGTTATTTTTCCTCAGGACATTGACAAAGGTGATTTGAAAGCCAAATATGATGTCATCTTATTTATCGGTGCAGGCGCACCAGGTACCATCAGAAGCTGGGGTGGCATGCCAAAAGCAGAAGACATCGATGCACAATACCACAAACTCCTTGGCAACCTGACCAAAGACAAGTCAGTACCTGAATTGAAAAAATTCATGGAAGACGGAGGAAATGTAGTAGCCGTAGGTGCGAGCACTTCGCTTGCCTACGACCTCGGGCTCCCGGTGACGAATGCCTTATTAGAAAAACTTCCTGATGGAAGAGAAAGACCTTTATCAGGTGAAAAATACTATATACCCGGAAGTATCCTGAAAGCAAATCTTGATTCATCAGCTCCGGCAAACTGGGGAATGGGAGAGTCTGCCAACATGGTATTCAACAACAGTCCAGTATTCAACCTTGCCCCTGATGCACTGATCAAAGGCATCAAACCTTTGGCTTGGTTCGGGACAGAATCACCGCTAATATCCGGTTGGGCTTGGGGACAATCTTATCTGAGAAATGGTGTGGTCGCATTTGAGGCACCGATCGGAAAAGGAAAACTGGTAGCTTTCGGACCGGAGATCACTTTCAGGGCGCAGGCACACAATACTTTCAAGTTGTTGTTTAATCAGCTTTATGTGAAATAGATTGTAAGTGTCAAAACTTCATATTGGAGAGGAAACAGGTTGAATAGCCTGTTTCCTCTTTTTTTGCTCAAAGTTTTTTACTTTTTATGGAAGCCGGTAAAAGAAACTACGCCTAAGAATTCTCGGGTTTTGGGGTTTCTTATTTTTTCAAAGAACAATTAGTTTCTTAAATAAAAATTGGTCTAATTTGTGTGGTTTGTTTTTCATATAGATGGACAGTTTTTGATATTCATGGTTAAAATTTAATCTGAAATATTAAAATCAAGCCCAAATTTGAATTTTGTGGGTGCAATCACCACCAAATGATTCAAGCCCATTGATCAAATAACCCAAAATAAACTCTTCCAGATTACTTCAGTGATTGTTACCATCAATAGGTAGAATTAAAACATTGAATTCGGATTCAAAAAAGTTTAGATATGGGTATCTCTGTTTGTGTATTGTTAGATAATATTTGGGATAGGATGTTTGCCAAATCTTTTTCTTCTGAATATCAATTATTGGATTTTTTAGGCCCCATGACAATTTCCCAAAATATCAATTCAAGCAAATTCTAACGATTCAAAACGGGACAAAATATGGCCGTAACCGATAAAAAGCTCTGTATTTTTATTCATTTCTGTAACCTGCCATACTTTCCCAAGTATGTAGAAATATATGTAAAAGAGCTTTCAGGGTATTTTGATGAACTGATTCTGATTTCCAACGAAAGGCAGGTCCAAGATGCTGAGAATGTTAATTTACCCAATGTCAGGATGATGTTCGTCCAAAATGAAGGATATGATCTTGGCATGTTTCATAAAGCCATCGAAAAAGTAAATCCAGAAGAGTACAGTCAGATAGCCTGTATCAATGATTCCAATATTTTATTCAAATCCTTAGAGCCTGTTTTTACCTGGGGAGAAAAACAGGATTTGGATTTTTGGGGATTGATTGATTCTTACCAAAAACCGTGGTTTTCGACACATTCAGACAACCACCATATTCAGAGTCACTTTTTGGTCTTCAATAGAAAAGCCATTGAACTGATTCCTCAAATTTTCAAATCCCTTGAGCTGGAAAAATTGTACAAGGAGGAGGATTTGAAAAAACTCCGCCAAACAGTAATCAATACATGGGAGATTGGTTTGACGCAGTTTTTTAAAAGCCAAGGATTAAGAGTAGGAAGTTTTATTGACAGCAGGTCCTTTTCAGCACAGAATAACATAAAAAAAGACACCAATTTAAGCCATTCCCACTATTTCAGGTTGATCAAGGCGGGCTATCCTGTCATCAAAAAGAAAGTGATTTTCCATACCAAATTTTTCAAGTGCTTTTTTAGACCAAAGATAAAGTGGGATGCCATGATGTTGAAATACGGCAACAGGGATTGGGATCTAGAAGGCTTAATTAAGGATCTGAAAAGGATGAAAAGAGAAAAGTAAGACCAATTTGGGAATATTTTTTAAGGAGCTTTTCAATAAACCGGATTCCTAAGCTAATTTGCTTGTGTATTTTTAAAAAAATTGAATTCTCAAACCCATGACTGACCATTTGGATTCGAAAATATACATCATGCATTACAAGAAGGGCATGGTTTTGAAAAACGATTCCCTGTACCGGCCTCTCATGTGTGGCAATGCATTGAATCCTGAAAAAGCCTCAGACAACATGACAGGGGATGATTCCGGTGATAATATTTCTGAAAAAAATTCTTTTTTCAGCGAATTGACTGGTACATATTGGATCTGGAAAAATACCGACCATGAGGTCACAGGCACTTGTCACTACCGGAGATTCTACACTGTCGAGCCTGAACCGCTTTTCTATAGGATCAAGCGTTTTTTTTATTATCCGATTGGATTGGCTGCCAAAAGGTATGGATTGATTTATACCGATAATGTGGATTTTTTCAGTTCAAAAATCTTAAATCAAGAGCAATTGAATGGTCTTCTCAGCCGTTTTGATGCCATATTGCCCCAGGCCCGCAAGTTGAGGTATTCGGTAGAGGAACACTACAGACGCTACCATGATATCCATGATCTGGAAATTCTCCGTTCTATTCTTGAAGAAAAATGTCCGGAATACCTGCCTGCTTATGAAGCGGTCCTTCAAGGCAATAGGCTGTATGCCAACAATATGTTTATATTGAAGCGTGAACAATACCAAAAATTCATGCCTTGGTGGTTTGGGATGATGTTTGAATTTGAGAGAAGAATCGATCTTGAAAATTATACCGGATACCAAAAAAGAATCCTTGGCTTTATTGCTGAAAGATTGCTCACGGTGTGGTTCAAAAAAGAACAATTGAACTGTAAAGAACTCCAACTGATTTATTTCAAAAATTTCAAAAAAGAATAAAGATTGATCTGTCGGGAATTTGACACAGATGAAAAGTCCAAACTGCGTAATTCAATTCATTAAACCTTATAAACTCATGAAATCCAATTTGATTCCTTCGCTGCTCCTGATTGTTTTATGGGCTTTTCTCCAATCCTGTAAGCCTGTATCTGAGGCCCAACAAATCGTGGACCGGTCCATTGAAGCACATGGAGGTAAGTTATTTGAAACTAGCAATATCAGTTTTGATTTCAGAGACCGGCAATATGAAATCTTCAAAAGCCCTTCCAAATTTCGATATACCAGGGAATTTTCAGATTCTACTGGCTATGTCCGTGATGTGCTGAATAACTCCGGATTTGTCAGAACAGTCAATGGTGAAGCAGTTACCCTTCCCGAGGACAGGGTCAGGGCCTTTACCAACTCTGTCAATTCTGTGGCTTACTTCACCTTTTTGCCTTACGGCTTAAATGATGAAGCGGTATTCAAAACTTATTTGGGTGAGGCTGAGCTTGAAGGAAAAAAGTACCACAAAGTCAAGGTGACTTTTTCTGAAGATGGGGGCGGAGAGGACTTTGACGACGTGTTTATTTATTGGTTCAATCAGGAAACCAACCTTATCGATTACCTTGCTTATTCCTACCATACTGATGGTGGTGGGGTGAGGTTCCGCAAGGCGATCAGACAGCACAATGTTGGAGGTATAATCCTTCAGGATTTTGAAAATTACCAACCGGCGGATAAAAACACCCCTGTGGAAGACATGGAAAACCTGTTTAAAGAAGGTAAATTGGAATTACTTTCTGAAATCATTTTAGAGAATGTGGTGGTGGAACTACCCGTTACCAAACAATAGCAAAATGAAAAGACCTCTGATCTTGCTTGTGTTGATTTTGCTGAGTCTGGCCATCTGGACTTATCAAAATCAGGCTGCCGAAGAAAATATCGGCATTGTTATCGCCGATAAACACAAGGGAGTATGTTGGGTGGGGAGCAGAAATCCTCTGGAAGGATGGGAATTGGATACATTGGGGAGTTTTGGTGTGAGCCATATTTCCCAGACTCCATTTGGATGGCAAGGGGATCCAAACCTTCCTGAAATCAAATGGGAGGAGCATTCTGATAAAATGTGGTGGGGAGAATCTCTCAAGGGGATGAATACAACCACCTCCATTGGCAGGGAAAAGGGCATTGAAAGTATTCTAAAGCCACATCTTTGGGTGAGGGGGAGTTGGCCGGGAACCATCAGCATGAAGACAGAAGCAGACTGGGAAAAATGGTTTGAGCAATACACTGCCTTCATCCTTTATTTTGCACGGTTTGCTGAGGAAAATCAGATCCCGATTTTGTGTATCGGAACAGAATTGGAGATGACAAGTGAGCGGGAGAAGGATTGGAGGAAAGTTATTGAAGAAATCAGGTCTGTGTACAAGGGCGAACTCGTATATGCTGCGAATTTTACAGAATACCAACAGATTGAATTTTGGGATGCCTTGGATTACATTGGCATTCAGGCTTATTTCCCCTTGAGTGACAAGACGAATCCTGATCTCGAGGAATTGATTTCTTCTTGGGAAAAGAAAAGTAAAGAAATAGAAAAGACCGTGAGGCAATATCGTAAGCCGGTTATTTTTACAGAAATCGGCTATTGCAACACCGAGGATGCGGCCATCCAACCATGGGTTTGGCCAAATGAAAGAAAGGAAATCCCGCTGTCGGAGGAAGTTCAGGCGCTTTGCTATGAGGCTTTCTTTCAGACAGCTTGGAAAAAAGATTGGTTGGCGGGCGTCTATTTTTGGAAATGGTATCCTCAACCCCGTGAACGGGATCCGGATTTTACCCCGCAAAACAAAAAGGCGCAATTGGTGATGAGAAGTTATTTTTCAGAATAAGACCCATAATTTTTGAACAAGAACTAGCAAAATCAAATAGGCATGCGGTTAAGAAATCTTGGTCAAAAACTCAAAGGGCTACTTAAACAGGGGCTTACACCCAAGGAACTCGCTTTGAGTATTTCCATCGCAGTCCTGATCGGGGTTTTTCCTATTTACGGAACCACTACTTTTATTTTGGCTTTTTTGGCTTTGAGATTGAGGTTGAATTTGCCCATCATGATTGCCGTCAGTTATGTTTTGACGCCGGCCCAAATCTTACTTATTATTCCTTTTGCTAGGGTTGGAGAATTTTTGTTTGGGTTTGAGACTTTGGGAATGGACATGGAAAGCTTGCAAAATGCATATGCCGATGGAATTTTGGAGGTTTTTTCACAGTATTCGGGTAGGTTGGTTTTGGCAGTTGGCGGTTGGATGATAGTAACCATACCCATAGCAGTTTTATTATACGTGATATTGTTTCAGATTTTTAGGGCAATAAAGTCGAGCAGGAAAACAGCCGTAAACAATATGAGTTCTGAGATTAAATGATACAGGTTTGAATATTTTCACTCAGCCGACAGATACCCAAAAGCACACCCTTTATGGGTCAGGGATTTTTGTGTTTTTATTTCTGATTTTGGCCTTTTGGTTTCCTGATTTTTTCCGGGAAAAGCTTGGTACCTGGACTTTTCAAATCCTGGAGGTGTTTGGGATGTTCAATTTGATAGTGGGTTTGGGTTCGGTTTTGATATTGTTGGCCATTGCTTTTTCTCCTTTAGGAAAGAGAAAATTGGGAAAGGAAAAACCTGAATATTCCTGGTTTTCTTGGATTGCGATGCTTTACAGCACAGGAATGGGTGCAGGATTGCTTTTGAGGGCAGTGCAGGAGCCGGTTTTCTATTATACCCATCCTCCTCGGGAATCGGTGCTTTCACAGGGGGAGTTTGCGCTGCAATACACTTTTTTCCATTGGGGGCTTACACCTTGGGCATTTTATGGATTGTTCGGATTGGTGATAGCCTATAACCTGTATGAAAAAAATGGAACCATCCTCAGTTCCTCAGTTTTAGAAAAGCGCCTTCAAAAAACCATTTGGGCCACAATGATGGATATCTTGACCATCATCTGTACGCTTTTGGGCGTAGTGGCTGCGGTAGGATTGGGTAGCAGGCAATTGCTGGATGCGGCAGCGTATTGGATGGGCTTGGAAGAAATACCTTCCAACCTTACCATTTGGCTGGTCCTTTTGGTTTGCGCGGTTTCTTCCTATTCTGCTATTTTGGGCCTAAACCGCGGAATCAAAATCATATCCAATGTCAATATTGGTCTCGCTTCCCTTTTATTGTTCTTCACATGGATAGTCGGAAGCGAATGGATGGTGGTCGGGATGTTTTTCAAGTCACTCGGAATCTATTTGTTGGAATTCGTCCCCATGAGTCTCAATATAGGAGATCAAAAAGTTTCGCATTCCTTTCTGACAGATTGGACATTTTTCTATTGGGCATTTTGGTTGGCTTGGGCACCGTTTACAGGCGTGTTTATGGCAAGGATTTCCAAAGGAAGGACAATTCGTCAATTCATTACCGGAACATTGATTGTGCCGGCTTTGGGTACTTTCATTTGGTTTACAGTTTTTGGTTCCAATGCTTTTGGATTGATCGAAAGCGGCAATACCACTGCCGAAAGCTTCGGTTCCATTTACAGTGCCCTGTTCAATTTCTTTTCTCTTTTCCCCTATTCCTCATTCAGTAATACCGTTTCTACGATTTTGATTTTCACATTTCTGATTACATCTGTGGACTCAGCCATTTTTGTGTTGAGCATGTTTACAGACGACGGAAAGGCCGAGCCAATGAGAAGGTACAGGATGTTTTGGGGTGTCAGCATTGCCATGTTCACTATTGTGGTGATTTTGATGGGCAAAGAAAGTCTGCTTCAATCTGTCAGTCAGTTGCTTATCATTTTTGCGCTACCGTTCAGTTTTCTTTTTGTCGGAATGGTTTTTTATTTTCTGAATTCTGTGATTTTAGAAAAGAATAAGAAAGGTTAGTTTTTTGTGTGACAAAAGTCATAAGAATGTAGGTGTTGTTTGATTTAAATTTAATCCAATGAAAACCGCTTTAAAATTGATTGCTGTCTGCGCCATTTGCCTGTCAATAATTTTTGGTTTGGTTTTATTGTTTCACTCCTAAACACACAAAAATCATGAAAAAGAACATGGGAACCACGGATAGAATCATCCGTACTATTATTGCCGTGATGGCGGCTTACTTATATTTTGGCGGAATTGTGACCGGCACTTTGGGCATTGTACTTGTCGTTGTTGCGGCTGTTTTCTTATTGACTAGCCTTGTAAGTTTTTGCCCGCTTTATTCAATTGTAGGACTCAATACCTGCTCCGTTAAGAAATAAAACTCTGTACTTTGTATTCATTGAAAGCAATCCTTTTTTGGGTTGCTTTTTTTAATATGTATGCACACAATTATGCCAGTAGATTGGATATCCATTTAAATTTTTGTCCGCAGACTGAAATATCCGGTACATCGGTCTTCCGACTTCCGTCTTCTGTCCCCATGAAGAAGAATATAGGGTTACTGGCAAAGAAGCGTATATCCATGTTTTTTATTTTTCAAATTTTACACGAGGATCTTTTTCAAATAGGAATAAACCTTAAATTCAAATTTTTAAAGATAAATACCAAAAACCCATTTCCGCATGAACAATAACCGCAGAGATTTCCTCAGGCTTGCAGGCCTCGGATTAGTAGGTTCGGCTTTGCCAAATTTTGCGCAAGCCGAAACCCCCGAGCAAGTGCTTTTTCAAAGCCTACGAACCCATTCCCAGCATTTCAATATGTCGGGATACGCAGCCCCAAAACTTCCAACCGTCCGGATAGGGATTGTTGGTTTAGGTCAAAGAGGACCTGGCGCTGTAGACCGTCTGAGCAAAATCGAAGGTGTTGAAATAAAAGCCCTTTGTGACCTGATGCCTGATAGGGTGGACAAAATGAAAAAAGAGTTGGAAGGTACCAAGCATAAGCCTGAAGGATATTCAGGATCGGCATATGCCTGGAAGAAAATGGTGGACAGGCAGGATTTGGACCTGATTTATATTGCTACCCCATGGGAATGGCATACTCCGATGGCCGTCTATGCCATGGAAGCAGGCAAGCATGCCGCCGTGGAAGTTCCTGCAGCGAGGACTTTGGAGGAATGCTGGCAGTTGGTAGAAACTTCCGAGCGCACCAAAAAACATTGCATGCAATTGGAAAACTGCTGCTATGACTTTTTTGAATTGATGACACTCAGCATGAAAAGAGACGGATTTTTTGGAGAAATTATCCATACCGAAGGAGCATATATCCATGATTTGCTTTGGCTGAATTTTATGAAAACAAGCGATGGCGGCTATCAGGATATGTGGAGGCTTAAGGAAAACTACCGAAACGGAAATTTATATACCACGCACGGTCTTGGTCCGGTCTGCCAAATCATGGACATCAACAGGGGAGACCAAATGAATTACCTGACTTCATTGTCCAGTGCTGATTTTCAAATGGGAGCCAAAGCCAATGAATTGGCTGAAACAGATGATTTCTTTGCGCCTTTTGCAGAAAAGAAGTTTAGAGGAAATATGAATACCACCATTATCAAAACCCAAAAAGGACGCTCCATCATGATCCAACATGACGTGACTTCCCCAAGACCTTATTCACGTCTGCATACAGTCAGCGGGACAAAAGCTTATGCACAAAAATATCCCGATCCAAAGGTCGCACAGGGACACAGTTGGATGAAGGCAGAAGAAATGAAAGCTTTGGAGGAAAAATACACTCCGGAAATCGTCCGGAAAGTAGGGGAACTAGCCAAGCAGATCGGAGGCCATGGAGGCATGGACTTTATGATGGATTGGAGATTGATTGACTGCCTGAGAAATGGGCTTCCGTTGGATCAGGATGTATACGATGCAGCGCTTTGGTCAGCTGTTTCGCCTTTGAGCGAATGGTCGGTAGCCCACCGTTCCAACTCCATCGATGTTCCGGATTTTACTGGAGGAAGCTGGAAATCAAACAAGCCTGTTGATATCACCCTCAAAGGCGGCGGAACAACCAAGGTAATTGTGTAATTTTCTTAAGACCTTTGAGGTTTTTTTGAACCTCGAAGGTCTTTGCATTTAATTTACCACATAGACAGATAGAGCGAATAGTTTTCCTTTTCAATTACTTTTGATTGAGAAAAGAGAAAAATGATTTCACTATGTGATCTATATGAACTATGCGGTAAAAAAAGTTTTACAAATCCTCAAAAGCAGGTTTGATGTTCGCCCAAAAAGCATCCAACGCGATGATTCTTGGCTTCAAAAAACTGATGATCGCCGGCCAATCATTTTGGTCAAATACATTCAACCCATTTTTGACTTTTTGGATGCGGGAAACCACTTTTCCCAAATCATCAAATTGGTGCAGTTGCCAATCCCACGGTTCTTCAAGTTCAGCTTCCAACAGTTTGCGAAATTCCACAAACTGCTCAAAGTAAAGCTGCTGCAGTTCATCGTCTTTGTGGTAGATTTCTATCCCGATGGAAATGAAATCCCGCTCGGTTTTCATGCGGAAATAGACATCTTTCACCCCGGTTTTATAATTCTGCCAATTGATCCGATATCCTTGGGCGGAAGGTACGGGCTTCATGTATTGGCCAAAAGTAGTCCAAAAATCCTGTCTGATTTTTGAGGATTCGGCAGCAGAGTACATCGGGGGTCAGTAGCTTTTGGGACTATCCATTGGCAATACGATGATGAAATCTGCGATGCCTTTTGATTTTTCTTCCAATTCTTTGATACTTTCCTGTTCTACAGTGGAAATGGTCAGGATCTTGGTTTTTGGGTATGCTTTATTTAGGTACCAAATGATTCCTTCATAATTGTTGGAATGGTACGAGCCATTGATGTGGAGAATGGAATTGCCTTTTTCGAGATAGTCAAATAATGAGTAAGCCATTGTAGCATCTTTCAGGGCCTGTGCCTCTACCATATAGTCTGCATTCATGCCTGAACCGTGCATCATGTCTTTCATGCCCACGTACCCAGGAAGGGTTTTGTCCACTTCTATCGGCAAAGGTGCAATGGATTTTTTGGCTTCCTCGGAAAGGCTGTCCAAAACCGAAAGCCCTTTTCTGCTGACCATGGAAGCATATTTTCGGGGAACATTGGTACCCACAAAAGGAATGTTGTTTTTCTTGGCAAAGAGCATCATCGGCTTGTAATCCACCTGATAGTTGTTCCAAAGCTTGGCTTCTGCTTCGAAATTTTTATCCGTCATTTTGCCTGCAAACCATTCCTCGATGTTCAATTGGTCATCCCTTTCAAAGAATTCAGCGGCAAGGATTACTTTATTGCCATTTTCCTGAAGGTTCTTCAAAAGCTGCAATTGTAGCCAATGTGCGATGCTGTTGTTATGGAGTTCTCCAAAAAAGATGACCTCAGACTTCTTGGAGTCTTTTACAATATTTTCAAAAGTGACTTCCTTTCCCTTGCCATCAAAGATTTTATAAGGCTCTGTTTGGGCAAAAGACGCTTGGAATGCAAATAGGAATAGGAGGGCTATGATTCGTGTTTTAAACATAATCTTCTGGATAGGTCACTGTCACCACGGAGAAATTAACAACGCCTCCGAGGGCAGGATTGTGTTTTTTGATGGTTACGATTACTGATTTGAGGTCAGGATATTCTTTGAGAATATCCAGGATCATAAGGTGGGAAAGGTGCTCTAATAATTTGACAGGCTCAAGCATATGTGCTTTGGCTATTTTGTAAAGCTTGGCATAATCTACCGTGGAACGTAAGTCATCATCCAACATTGCTTTGCGGAAATCAGTCTGCACGTGGATGTCCACTGTAAACCTGTTGCCCAATTTGGTCTCTTCGGAAAAGACACCATGGTAAGCATGAAATTCGATACCTTCAAGCGATACTTTTCCCATCAATCAAACTGGTCAAAAAATGAGCTTCCTTTATCAGGTTTTGATTTTGGTTCGGAAGATTTTTCATCCTCTTTCTCTTCTTCCGCATCTTCAGCTTTTGAATTTTCCACTTCGGGTGCGGCTTCTGGTTTTGGTTCTTCTACAGCTGTTTCAACTCCTTTTGCTTCTGATTGGATGGTTTCAACGGATTCTTCCTTTATGGTCTCTTCGACTGTTTCCTGTGATTGAAGAGGGGAAATTTCTTTTGGTTCCTCGGGCAATACCTGCTTGGTCATTGGCGATTCATCCACATGGACCGAGGAGATATTGGCAAAGGTAAATGCTTTTGCCCTGCTGAGTTCATCAACTATCTTGGCATGAACCTGCACGTTTACTTTCTTGAAAGACTCATTGGATGTGGTGATCTTGTCATCCAGATCCTCGGACAACCGCTTCATGTTTTTGAGGATGAGTTCCCTTTCTTTGATCAGTTTCTCATAGCTTTCAACAAGGCTTTTGACATTTTCCTTGAGCTCTTCCATGATCTGTTTTGCCTTTGCTTCAGCTGTTTCGATCAGATTTTGGGAATTTCTTTTCGCCTCAATGACCATCGAATCTGCATTATGGTGCGCATCAGCCATGATTTCGGAGGCGGCAATACTTGCTTCTTCGATGATGCTGGCGCCGGTATCTTCTGCAGTTTTCAAAGTCCTGAAAAGTGACTCTTCCACGTCTTTGAGTTTTTTTGCTTCCCGTTGACTGGTTTCCAGGGCCCTTTCAAGGTCTTTTTTCTCTCCCTGCAATTTATCCCATTCATCTGCCAATACGCCCAAAAAAGCGGTTACTTCATCCTTGTCGTATCCCCGGAAGTTTTTTTCGAAGGACTTTTGGCTAATTTCTTTAGAGGTTATGTTCATGTTTTTCAAAATTCTAGGTTCCAGATGGAGATTTTTCTATCGTCGCTGATGGAGATGATGTTTTGGTTGTAACGGCTCCAGGCAACTTTGTTGATGGAAGTGCCATGACCTGCATACCTTGCTTTGTCGATGACTTTGAGGAGTTTGTAGGATTCAGCATCCCATACTTTGATGGATTTGTCCATACTACAAGTTACAAAATATCTGCCATCTTCACGGAAGGCCAAATAATTTATAGCATAAAGGTGGGCAATAATGGTCTGTTTCAATTCATAATCCACTGTATCCCAAATCTTAAGACTTGCGTCCCTGCCACCGCTGATCAAGATTGAATTATTCGGATCAAAGGCCAGGGCAAAGACTGAATTGGTATGGGAACTGAGGTTGTGGATGGGTTCAAGAGAATTAAGGTCAAAAATCTTGATGCTGTGGTCACTCAGGCCCGCCGCAATCTTGGTTCCGGCAGGATTGATAGCCAAGACCCGAACGCTTTTTTCGGAGATTTTCAAATGTTTTTTGACAGCCCTTGTTTGGGTGTCTATGATGATGACCATGCCATCTCCTGTTCCCACAAAAATATTATTGCCCGCCACTTTGATGTCAAAAATCGATTGGTTTGTAATATTCAAAGACCAAAGTTCTTTTTGATCCAGGAGGTCAATTACATGGATTCCTTCAAAATTATGGCCAATAATGAGTTGATTTCTGTTCCGGTCGACCTCCAGCGCATAGACAGAATGGTTGACTTTGGCTATGAGCTTTCCGTCCTTTGGATCCTCCAAATCCCATAAAACAACCATTCCATCCCCCGAACCCGTAAAAAAATACCTTGGGTCAGGAGCTTCTGCCAAGGCATAAATACAATCGTTGTGGCCGGTCAATGTATGCAATTTATTTACTTGGATTTTTACCATATTTTGCTGTGATTAGCACTTCTTCCCATAATGGGTCTATGCAAACAAAAATAGAAAAAATAAGTCCTTTATCTGCTTTGGCGATAAAGAATATTGAGGAGGTCTCCCAAAACGGAACTGATTTTTTAAGCTTTAGGGAAAAACTTTCATTCGCCAATATTTCTCATCCTGAAAAAAGAATGGAGTGGAAGGGTGCGAGAATTGCCATCAAGGAAGCATTGGACTGTATTGCATTGCCTTATCCCGGATTTTATAAGGATGAAAATGGGAAATCACATTCTATGGACGGTTTTGGGCATGTGTCTATGACCCATACCAAAGGCCTGGCCGCTGCGATCTTTCACAAAGAAATGCCTGTAGGGATTGATTTGGATTATGTGCGCGAAAAGGTCGTTCGCTTGGGACCCAAGTTTCTGAATAATTTTGAGATTGATTTTTTAGGAAATGAACCCCTTATCAATACCATTGCTTGGTCAGCCAAAGAATCCATCTTCAAATGTCAGGGAAGGAGGGGGGTAAGCCTCAAAAATAACATCCGCCTTTCTCCTTTCACCCTTCAGGACAAAGTCATCTCAGGAAGAATTGAAAACACCGAATTTTCAGACCACCATTACCAAGTCAAAATCGAATGGCAAAATGATATTGTCCTGACTTATACGATCTGGTAGTATCTTTGTATGTATCTTTATTGTATCACGCAATTCATACCTGAAAATGAAAAAGATATCTCTATTCTTTCTATCGTTTATTTTGGTTTCTTACTCCTTTTCCCAAAGGGTCGAAAACTTCCAATTGGTAGATGCAGTATCAGGCCAAGAATTCTCTCTGGCTTCACACGGGGAGGCCAAAGCCGTCGTATTGGTTTTTACGAGCCTCAATTGCCCATTTTCCAAATTGTATGAAGAAAGAATTTCCAGCCTGAATAGTCAGTTTGCCGGTGAAGGGTTCGTTTTTGCTATGATCAACCCCCACGTAGGAATCGAGGAAGAAGAAACCTCCGCCGGAATGAAAGCTAGGGTTGCTGAAAAAAAGATGTCAATTCCATTTCTTGAGGATGGGAATCAGGTTGTCACCAAACAGTTTGGAATCACCAAATTGCCCGAGGTAGTGGTCATTACCCCCGGACCGACAGGTTTTGCTGTAGCTTATAGAGGTGCTATCGACAATAATCCTCAAATGGCTGAAAATGCAAACCTTAAATACCTGGAAAGTGCCTTGACAGCTATCCAAAACAGGAGGTCTCCAAGTCCCTCCTCCAGCCGTGCCGTGGGCTGTAATGTCAAATTGCGTTAACTTTCGCTAATCTCCAGGAGTTCTTTGATCTCTCCGGACTTTTCTACTTCTCCCAGTTTTTCAAATGCGACAATCAGATTTCTCAGGACTCTGGTGATGATATCTTTATTGGAGCAAGGTTCAAAGAAAACTTCACGTGATTCGATATGGAGGTGCTCAAGGTAATTGACAATGTCTTTTCTCGAAAAAATCAAGCCTTTATTAAAAGCATTGATGTAAAATGAAGCATCGGAAGATTTGTAAGTTAGGACAAACAAATTGGGCAGATTGACACCATAAATAGGAAGACCGAGTTTTTTGGCAACTAAGAGGTAGATGGAACAAAGACTGATTGGATTGCCTTTTTTGGTTTCAAGGACATTGCTCAACATGCTGTTGCCTGGAGAATGAAAATTCTTGGTATTGGCCGAAAATCGGAGTGAATTGAACAGAACGCCGTTGATGATCCTGACCTGTTCGTATGGAAGAAGGTCATTTTTGAAAGCCGTCCATACCTCAAAATAAATCTGATGCATATCTGCATTCAATTTTTCAAATTCCAGATCGGGGTATTGATAGGTATTGATGATCCATAATCCGGTCAGGAGATCTTGGTCAGGGGAATTTTTCCAATCTATAAGCCTTTCTTTTAATTGCAAAAACTGGAGACGGTGTACCAGGTCTTCAATCTCTTTTTGGATGGCAGGATTGAAACTTTCTTCCCACTTTTTTTCTAAAAACGGGATTACAGGATGCCCTATGGAAATCAGCTTGTCCAATACAAGGCTTTTCACCTCGCGGTCCGTATCGTCGAGCAGGGAAACCAGGGCATGAAGTTCTTTTTCACTGAGTTTTTCCATGGGCAAAATTGATATCCAATTTAATAAAATTTAGGATGAATGGAAACCCTAAGAAGCTTTCAAATCTCAAATCTCAAATCTCAAATCTCAAATCTCAAGTCTCAAATCTCAAGTCTCAAGTCTCATGTCTCAAGACTTATGTCTGTATCACCCCGACATTATACCGCTCGGTAATCGGCGCATGGTTGGCAGCTTCAATTCCCATGCTGATCACTTTTCTGGTTTCCAAAGGATCAATGACTCCATCCACCCAAAGTCTAGCTGAAGCATAATAAGGGCTTAATTCTTCATTGTATTTGTCGGTGATCTCCTGCAACAGTCTGGCCTCATCTTCAGGCTTGATTTCTTTGCCTGACTTTTGCAGGGTCGAAATTTTGATCTGAAGCAGGGTTTTGGCAGCAGAGGCACCACTCATGACAGCCATCTGTGCAGTCGGCCACGAATAGATCAACCTCGGATCATATGCTTTGCCGCACATGGCATAGTTGCCTGCACCATAAGAATTCCCTATAATAAAGGTGAATTTTGGAACAACCGAATTGGCCATGGCATTGACCATCTTGGCGCCGTCCTTGATGATGCCGCCGTGCTCGGCCTTGCTACCCACCATAAATCCACTGACATCCTGAAGAAACACCAAAGGGATTTTGCGTTGGTTGCAGTTCATGATGAACCTCGCAGCCTTGTCAGCAGAATCGGAATAAATCACTCCGCCCATCTGCATTTCGCCTTTTTTGGTTTTGACTATTTTGCGTTGGTTGGCGACGATGCCGACAGCCCATCCATCGATCCGGGCAGTGGCACAGATCAGTGTTTTGCCATAATCTTTTTTATATTCTTCTATTTCAGAATTATCCACGATCCTGGATATGAGGTCGGTCATATCGTAGGGTTTGGCCCGGTCTGCAGGCAAAATTCCGTAAATTTCAGGTTCAGGTTTAGCCGGTTTCTGTGGTTCTATCCTGTCAAACCCGGCTTTTTCAAAGGCTCCTATTTTTGAAAAAATCTTTTTGATGGCATCCAGGCATTCTTGGTCATTGGCGTATTTGTTGTCCGTGACTCCCGAAATCTCACAGTGGGTACTTGCTCCACCCAAGGTTTCATTGTCAACATTTTCTCCGATAGCAGCTTTGACCAAGTAAGATCCCGCTAAGAATATGGAACCTGTTTTGTCCACAATCATCGCCTCATCCGACATGATGGGAAGGTAAGCTCCACCTGCCACACAGCTTCCCATGATAGCCGCTACCTGAATGATGCCCATGGAGGACATCCGGGCATTGTTGCGGAACTGACGTCCGAAGTGTTCTTTGTCAGGGAATATTTCATTTTGTAGGGGTAGAAAAACCCCGGCACTATCGACCAGGTAAATGATGGGAAGCCTGTTTTCCATAGCGATTTCCTGGGCACGGAGGTTCTTTTTGGCAGTCATGGGGAACCATGCGCCTGCTTTCACTGTGGCGTCATTGGCGACGATCACGCACATCCTTCCGCTAACATATCCAATCCCGGTAACAACCCCGGCTGACGGACAACCCCCTTCTTCCTGATACATGTCATCTGCAGCCAAAGCGCCGATTTCCAAAAATTCCGAATTGGTATCCACCAGGTAATCGATTCTCTCTCTGGCGGTTAGCTTTCCTTTTTCGTGTTCTTTGGCGATCCGGGACTTGCCACCGCCAAGCTTGACAGTTTCTATTTTACTTTGAAGATGAAAAAGCAGCTGTTTGACCTGATCTTCGTTTTTTTTGAATTCACTGTCCATAAAGGCACTTGGGTTTAGTTTTCTTGTGATGCTAAAATAACTTAATTAACCCACAAGAATCAAATAGAAGTTTTTATTTCATTAAAGCTAAAATATTAGAAAAGTCATCAGTTAACAGTGAACAGTGGCAGTGTTCACTGAAAAAATTCAGGATTAAAAATCAATATGGATTTAGAAACAAAATCATTTTGCGATTATGAATCTAGGTTTTTTGATATCAAAGGGAGTGAAAAGATTTGCGGTAAAAAGAAATACTTTGAGGAGGTAAAGTCTTAAGATAAAAGTAAATTGAAGAAAAATCGCATATGAGACTTTTCAATAACCAATAACCCAATAACCAATTTTACAAGGCCTCTATCTCTTCCTTGTACGCCTTCACTGACCTATAAATAGCCGAGGATAGGTAGGTCTGTCCGTCTTTGGTATTGAGGTATTTTTCCTCGTTTGAATTGGAAAGAAAGCCCAATTCGATGAGGACGCTTGGCATACTTGTGGTCCAAAGTACGTATAGCGGTGCCTGTTTCACACCCCTCGAATACCTGTTGACACGGGTGCTGAAATCCTCCTCAACTTTGGATGCAAGTGAAAGGCTGTTGGACAAAAAAGCTTTCTGCATGAGGTTGAACATCATGTAGGATTCCGGCGACGATGGATCAAATCCCTCGTATTGCTCTTCAAAATTTTCTTCCAGAAGAATCACAGAGTTTTCCCTTTTGACGATGTCAAAGTTTGCCTCAAAGTTTTTGGTACCCATTACAAAAGTCTCTGTACCGTAGGCAGCCCTACTCGGTGCTGCATTGCAGTGGATGGAGATGAAAAGATCCGCTTTATTTCTATTCGCGATGTTGGACCTTTCTTTTAGCTCGATAAAAGTGTCTGTTTTTCTGGTGTAGATGACTTCCACCTCAGGCATATTTTCTTGGATGTATTGGCCAACCTGAAGGGCTACCTTTAAGGCAATGTCTTTTTCTTTGGACATAGACCCGACAGTTCCGGGGTCTTTTCCTCCATGACCTGCGTCGATGACGATGCGTTTGAGTTTGAATTCAGGTGCTTTTGGGCCTGTAGAAATAAATCCTGAGAGCAAGAAAGAAATCGTCAGGACCGAAATAATAAGAATATTTTTAACTTTGGGGCGTTTCATGCGTGTTAATACTATTAACTTTGCTGAGGCAAATTTTACAAATTTTTAAATAAATTAAAATCACTAAGTGCGGAATAACCGGTTCCTTTGGCTTCTATTTTTGGTTTTGTGGGCATTGCCCCAAATGGGCTATTCACAAAAAAGAAGCCAAAGAAATCTAGAGAAGAGGATCACTGCTCCGGATTCTATCCTTACTACTCCAACGAGGAATCCTTCTGCTTTGGATACTTTGCCGGAAATAAAAAACGATACCATTCCCATTACCGACAGCACAAAGATAGCACCCCAAGGGGATATCCAAACGGAAATCAAGTATTACGCAGAAGATAGTATCATCACAGATTTTCAATCCAAAAAAGTATTCCTCCATAAAGGGGCATGGTTTGAGTATGGTCTCATCAGGTTGGATGCTGACCTGATCATCATTGATTGGGAAAAAAGCGAAATATTTGCTTCGGGAGTAACAGATTCATTGGGGGCCATTGAGGGAAATCCCATTTTTAAAGAAGGAGCGACATCCTATGAAATCCGTAAGGAAATGCGGTATAATTTCAAAAGCCAAAAAGCCATTATCAAAGATGTCGTTACCGAACAGCAGGATGGATTGCTCCGAGGTGAGACCATCAAAAAAGACAAAGACGGCAGCATTTACCTTGACCACGGGTTCTACACTACCTGTAATCTCGCCGAACCCCATTGGCATATCAACTCCAGCAAGATTAAATCCATCCGGGGCAAACAGGTCGTAACCGGGCCTTTCAACCTCTATTTCAATGATATTCCTACTCCTCTTGGCCTCCCCTTTGGGATAATCCCTGACACACCGGAAGAAAAAGCCTCAGGAATTGTGTTTCCCTCCTATGGACAGGAGCAGGTCAGGGGATTTTTTCTGAGAAACTTCGGCTACTATTTTGCCTTTAATGATTATGTACACACAAGGGTTACAGGCGATATTTTCTCCAATGGCGGTTGGGGTGCCAAAGCATCTACGATGTATAAAAAGAGATACCGGTACAGCGGCGCATTCAATATAGATTACCAAAAATTCAAAAGCCCCGAAACAGAACTGAACCCGGTCGATTACAATACGATCTGGGTCAATTGGAACCACTCCCCCGAATCAAGGGGCAATTCAAGGTTTTCAGCTTCGGTGAATGCCGGTACCTCCAACTATAACAACGTGGTGGTCAACCCCAACAACTTTGTTCAGAACGTAAAGTCTGAATTCTCCTCCAACATCGCTTACAGCAAGACTTTCTCAGGAACGCCTTTCAGTATGTCTGCCAACCTGAGGCATTCCCAAAACATCCAATCAGGGGAAGTCAACCTGATCCTGCCGGACATTGCGGTCAACATGAACCGGCAAAACCCCTTTCAAAATGCCAAGTTTGAACCGATCAAGACATTAAACATTGCATGGAATTTCAACCTTCAGAATACAATAACCAATAGGGTAACCCCTCCTATAGGCGTATCAAGCGAGGTAGTGAATCAGGGACAGGGGATCAGTCCTGACCAGAACATCATTCCATTCAATCTGGAAAACCTACCTTTATTGCTCAAAAATGCCAGCAATGGTGCCAAAAACACCATTCCGATTTCCTCCAATTTCCGCCTTTTTAAATACTTTACAGGAACAGCCTCGGCAAACCTAACGGAGCTTTGGTACTTGGAGAAAACAAATTTCTTCTACAATCCCATTGAGCAAAGGGTGGATAAAATATTGGAGTCAGGCTTCAACAGGGTGACTTATTACAACACCTCCTTTGCCATGAATACCAACGTCTATGGTTTCTATAATTTTAAGGGAAGCAAAAAAATAGAAACCATCAGGCACCATATGCAGCCTTCTTTTGGATTTACATTCAATCCGGATTTTTCTGATCCTTCCTTTGGGTATTACCAAATTGTGCAAACTGACTCCATGGGAAGGTCACAATTCTTCTCAAGACATCAGGGTTTTGTTTTTGGGGGTGCGCCTTTGGGTGCATCCAAATCTTTAAACCTCAATATCCGAAATACCCTTGAAGCAAAATTGAAGAAATTGTCCGATTCAGGGGAAGCAGAAACCAAGAAAATCCCATTGCTCCAAACTTTGAATATCGGTACCAGTTACAATTTTGAGGCAGATTCCTTCCAATTGGCTCCGATTAGAATGGACACGCGGACATCTTTTTTTGACAATAAATTGTCGCTCAACATCGCAGCTACCTTGGATCCTTATGCGGAATTGGTCAAGACAGATTCTGAAACCGGAGCGGTGACAGGACGTCGTGTAAATCAGTTTGCTTGGAGAAGCGGTCAGGGAATCGGTAAATTCAGGAACGTCACCATGAATATCAACGGTAACCTCAATCCTGCCAAACAGGGAGGCCAAGCCGGCGAAATGAGGGACCAAATGACCGACGACTTCCTGCAACAAGGCGGTCAGTTGAATGAATTTGTTGAAAATGAAATCAACCAAATCATCAACGATCCTTCTCAGTATATTGAATGGAATATTCCTTGGTCATTAGGTTTTGGTTTTAATATAGCCTACTCTCAAGAGCCTGGCAGAGAGTCCAACATCACTTCAGCGATCAATATCAACGGTGACCTGAGTATTTCGGAAAAGTGGAAAATCACTTATAGTGGTGGCTATGATTTTATGACAGCTCAGCTTACCCAATCCATGATAGGTTTGGCGAGAGACCTTCACTGCTGGCAGATGAATGTCAGCTGGATTCCTTTTGGCCGATTCACTTCCTACAACCTCGATATCCGTGTCAAATCGTCCATTCTTCAGGATTTGAAAGTTTCTAGAAGAAGGTCATTCTTTGATTAATTAGTTTTGGCCTGGCAAATACCAAGTCAATTTTTAATTCATTTTTCATTTTCAATTTAAATGCCTTCCCTCTGATTTTTTTAAATTACTTCCTATGAATTAATGAGAATTTATCAGAGGGGTTTCTTGTTTGCCATATAATTATCGTTTGATATCGGATAAAAATTGTTGTCCTGTTCTTAATCTCAAATTGATGCAAAAACCTAAAATTTTGAAATTTTCGTTACCTTTAAATAAAAGTTAAAAACAATGAAAATTGAAAGAACAGATAAAGAGATCATTATTCGAATACCTGCCTCAGTTGATACAGAAGGATTACAGGAATTGGTAGATTATGTCAGGTACAAAGAGATTACCTCTAAATTTGAGGTTGACCAAAATGATGTTGATAAGTTGGCTGATGAAATAAATGAATCTTGGTGGTCTAAAAATAAAGACAGATTCCTCAAGTGAAAATAATCGTTGATACCAATATTGTATTTAGCGGAATTTTAAATTCATCTAGCAGAATTGGTAAGAAATTGATTTCTTCAAACGATCATTTTGAATTTTTTTCTTGCGATTTTCTAAAAAAGGAATTGCTAAATCATAGAGGAAAGTTAGTAAAACTAACAAAATTGACACTTTTAGAATTGGATGAATTAGAGCAATTGGTTACCGCAAATATACTTTTATAAATGAATCATTACTTCATAGTGAGAATTTCATTCAAGCTCAAGAATTATTAGCTGACATAGATGAAAATGATATCCCTTTTTTGGCACTTACACTTAATTTAAATGGGATTCTGTGGACTGGAGATAAAGTTTTAATTCAAGGATTGAAAAGAAAAGGTTTTACGAGAGTATTTGATACAGATGAATTGTCTAAAATGTTAGATGATTTGGGAAATATGTAATTGATGGTTTTTGTTTTTGTTTCAATAATCAACTTTTTTACCCCTTATTTTTATTAACTTCCTTCCTATGAACGGAGGAGAAATCATCGCCCAAGTACTCCTAAACCACGGAGTCAAATTCCTGTTTACGCTATGTGGTGGACATATTTCCCCCATTTTTGTTGGTGCTGAGAAAGCGGGAATCAGAGTCATCGATACACGACATGAGGCCACAGCGGTTTTTGCTGCAGACGCAGTGGGGAGGTTGACGGGAATTCCTGGAGTCGTTGCCGTCACTGCGGGACCCGGCCTGACCAATACCATCACTGCCATCAAAAATGCACAAATGGCCCAATCACCTGTGATTTTGTTGGGAGGTGCAGCCGCTACTTTGCTCAAAGGCAGGGGAGCACTGCAGGACATTGATCAGATCAGCATCATCAAACCCATCGTCAAGTGGGCAGTCAGTATCAAGAAAGTGAAGGATATTGGGCCGACCATGGAAAAAGCCTTTCGGATTGCAGCTGAAGGCGTCCCCGGACCGGTTTTTATAGAATGCCCCATCGACACACTCTATCCCGAGGCCATGGTCAGAGAGTGGTACGGTGCCAAAAGCAAATCAGGCAACCCATCCCTGAAGGACAAGGCTTTACAATGGTACATTGAGAGACATGCCAAGAAGCTTTTTGAGGACAACGACAAGACTATTTTCAATTCCCATCCTGCAAAGCCAAAATTTCAGCTGCATTCTGATTCACAATTGGCGAAAGCTGCTTCCCTGATCCAGAAAGCCAAACGTCCGCTGATGATTTTGGGAAGCGGTGCTATGCTCCAACCCGAGTTGGCCGGGCAATTGGCCATAGCGATAGACCAAATAGGGATACCTGTTTTCCTCAGTGGTATGGGAAGAGGTTTGCTCGGGAGCTCAGGCAGGCTTCATGTCCGGCACAAAAGAAAGGAAGCCATCAAAGAGGCCGACTTGATTATTTTGGCAGGGGTGCCCAATGATTTCCGTCTGGATTATGGAAGCCATATCGGAAGCCGAAAATTCATCTCCATCAACAGGAGCAAGTCAGAACTTTTTCTCAACAAAAAACCCACACTAGCTGTCCAAGCTGATCCCTGTAGTTTTTTGGTAGCCCTTTCTGATCATTTGAAAATCAATTCACAGGAATGGCTTGATACTTTGCGGAAGAGGGATTCGATGAGGGATCAGGAGATTGGCAAACAGTCTGAAGAAAACATCAATGGTTTAAATCCTTTGAAGTTGCTTTGCGAGTTGGAGCATCTATTGCCCGAAAAAGCAGTTCTTGTGGCAGATGGAGGTGATTTTGTGGCGACTGCTTCCTATACTTTGAAGGCAAGACAACCTTTGTCATGGCTTGATCCGGGAGCTTATGGGACCTTGGGAGTCGGAGCAGGTTTTGCCATCGCCGCAGCTTTGGTCTATCCGGATCGGCCAGTGTGGATCTTGTATGGAGATGGGAGTGCTGGATACAGCCTGATGGAATTCGATACTTTCCAAAGACATGGATTGGCTATCACTGCCCTCATCGGAAATGATGCCTTTTGGATGCAGATTGCCAGAGATCAGGTGGAGTTTTTGGGTTCGGACTGCGCTGTGACATTGGATGCTTCTGATTATGAAAAGATTCCTTTGTCCTTCGGTGTGGAAGGTCAAAAAACCGGGAGTTTGGAGGCATATGTGTCGGCAGTGAAGCAGGCCATAACTTCAAATCAACATGGTAAATCCTATTTGATCAATGCCATAATCGGGAAGACGGACTTTAGGAATGGGTCGATTTCGGTTTGAGGGGGAGGTATGGAAGTCGGGAAGTGAGGAAGTGGGAAGTTCGATGTACGAAGTACGAAGTTGGAATTAGTTTAAGAAGTAAAAAGTAAAAGATAAGAGGAACAAAGTATTATGTACCAAGTTGCAAGCTTACTAATTCGACAACCCGATAACTTGACAACCCGATAACTTGACAACGCGAAGCAGACAACCATAATTACAATTACAACCATTATAACTACTAGAACAATTACAACCAATACAACAATACTCCAATCATGCAAATGCATCCCCAATTCGCAGCTTTCCAAAAACCCTCTAGAGTAAAAATTCATTGACAAAAAACCACTTTTTTATATTCCTTCTTTGTTTTACCTTTTGAAAATAGTCTTCATTGATCCTATCCACTATGAAAAAATCCTTTCCCTTATTCGTTCTTCTTTTGACCTTACCGACAATCCTTTTGGCACAGGGAAAGAAAGCTATCGATCTCGATGCTGTCACTGAAAAACATTTTCTGTCAGGTATCGGCATTCTCAATGACCTGGTTTCCATCCCCAACAACTCCAATAACAAGGAAGAACTGGTTCCCAATATAGAGTGGTGCGAGGAAAATTTTGAGAAAAGAGGTTGGAAGATAGAACGGCTGGAGACGAAAGGTTTTCCTATGCTTTTGGCCGAAAAAACATTCCCAAAAGCCCAAAAGACAGTTTTGTTTTACTTCCATGTGGATGGTCAGCCTGTAGAAAAGAAGCGTTGGGATCAGGAAGATCCCTTCAAACCGGTGTTGAAGAAAATGGAAAACGGCAAGTGGGAAACTATCCCAATGGAAACATTGGACTCCTCCTATGATGCTGAATGGAGAATTTTTGCAAGATCTTCCTCTGATGACAAAGGTCCTTTGGCGATGTTTTTGACAGCATGGGATGCCTTAACCCAAGAAGGAAAATCCCCCAATTACAACATCAAAGTCATTCTCGATTTCGAAGAAGAAATAGGTTCACCGAATCTGCCGGCTGCCGTCCTCATACACAAAGAAAAGTTGGCCGCTGACATGATGCTGATCATGGACGGGCCGAGACACCTGAGCAATGAACCGACTTTGAGTTTTGGGGCAAGGGGAATTTCTGAAATTACCTTGACGGTCTTTGGTCCAAGAGCCGCCCAACACAGCGGTCACTATGGCAATTATGCCCCAAATCCGGCTTTTAGGTTGTCCCAATTGTTGGCTTCGATGAAAGATGATGAAGGGCGGGTGACCATCCCGGGATTTTATGACGGGATCACCTTGACCGAAACGGAAAGAGCCATTCTGACAAAGGTTCCTGACAATGAAGAGGCGATTAAGAAAAAACTTGGAATTGGTTCCACAGATAAAGTGGCCGGTACCTATCAGGAATCATTGCAGTACCCCTCGCTCAACATCCGTGGATTGGCGGCAGGAGGTGTAAGGGAAATGGCCACGACCATCGTGCCTGCCGAAGCCATCGCAGAGATTGATATCCGATTGGTACCCGAAAGTGACCCTGAGCGTCTTTTTGCCTTGGTCAGGAAACATATCGAAGGCCAAGGTTATCACATTCTGGACCATACTCCCACTGATGAGGAGAGGTTGAAATATCCAAAATTGGTCAGGTGGGAAGGAACCATTTCCTACAAAGCATTCCGAACACCTTTTGATTCCGAACCTGGTATTTTTCTGAACAAAGCCATGGTGAGGGCTTTTGGCAAAGATCCTATCAAAATCCGCATCAGCGGCGGTTCACTTCCGATTGCACCATTTGTCGATGCGTTGCAGATCCCTGCTGTGACCGTGGTGACAGTCAACTCCGACAACAACCAACATGGCCCCAATGAGAACATCCGTTTGGGGAATTACAAAGAAGGTATCAAGACGGCGTTGGCGATTTTTACGCAAGAACTTTGATAAGAGTAGGCAGTCTCAGTAGGCAGTTTTCAGTTGGTTAGTGAGAAAGTAGGTGAGAAGTAAAAGGTTAAAGGTGAGAGGTGCCGTAAGATTGGGAACCAAGTATGATGTACTAAGTACCTTAGTAGGCTGTAGCAGTTGGCATTTTTCAGTTAGTTAGTGAAAAAGTAGGGGTGAGAGGTAAAAGAAAATAGGTGAGACGTACGGTTAGATTGGGACCAAGTATTATGTATAAAGTACCATGATTCCGAATGTGATAAACAGACAGCGCGAAGCAGACAACAATTACAGCAACTGCAACAACTACAACCAATTAGACTGAGACCCTTCGTATCTTAGGGTGACGGATTCGAGAACCGTGAAACCTGATAACATGACTACACGAAGCAGACAACTTGACAACTCGACAACGCGAAGCAAACAACAATTACAACCACTACAACAATTACAACCAACCCTAAGGCAGATTCTTCGCTTCACTCAGAATGACATGAGAGACCCTTCGTTCCTCAGGGTGACGGACAGGTTAAATATACCCCACCACCCAATACACCGTAATCCCAATCCATTCTTTGAAAAGTCTGTGCCACATGAAAATGGAATAGGGTTCGGGTTGGAGTAATTGTGGGATGCTGAAGCGGATATCTTCAGAATAGTAATCCACGGGGAAAGTATCTGTCTGCAATCCTACCTTGTCAAAGCAGCCTTTGGAACGGTACATGTGAAAAGCAGAGGTGATCAATAAAAATCTTTGGTCAAGGTTGAATCCGTTTTGAGTAAGAATATCTTTGGAAAAGGCTGCGTTTTCTCTTGTATTTTTTGCTTTGTTTTCTACTAAAATATCCTCATTTGGAACACCGGTCATGACCATAAAATCCCGTAACAATTCCGCTTCAGTATTGGAATTGGAGGGGTCGAGGCCCTGTCCGCCGGTGATGAGGATTTTTTTGATCTTCCCCAATTTATAGAGTTGCACCGTATGGGTGGCACGGTCAGCGCCCTTATTGAAAAAAGTACGGTCGGAGGCTGTTTTGTTCAGATTGGTCACGCCGGTCAGGACAATACCGACTTCATACTCGGGGAGTGAATCGAAGGCTTTGAAATCCGGTTCCCAAGTTTGCATGGCGAGGTTTGCCAAAAACTGATTGGAAAAAAAGAGGATCAGAATGATTCCACCTAACATCAATTTCTTGCCGTACTTCTTTTTGCGGAGCCAAAAACCTGCTATCAACAAAATCAGGATGATCGTCAGCGGCATGGCCAAAAAACTCAGGAACTGGGAAAGGTAGAAGAACATGCGGATGGGTTTTTGGGAATAGAAATTTTGCTTATTGAGCAAACCTAGTATGGATTTTCGAATTTATTAAAATGATTCTAAAGGCTATGGCAAAAATAATTGTACTTTTTAATGCTACTTTTTTTCTTGACAAAAAAAGTAGCCAAAAAAGTCAAGACGGCGGAATCCTATCCACGCACAAGGCTGGAGCCGGCCCGGTCCGCCGTCGTCCTGCCCGCCTCAAAAATTCAAGATTCAGTATTAAGAAAAATTTATTGAATTGGTACGATTGCCTACAGAATTATGCAGAACAGTTAACCAAATAACCATTACCCAAATAACCCATTAACCATTAACCAAATAACCCTTTAACCAATAACCCAATAACCATTAACCTCTAACCACTCACCACCCATTATCCAGATTATTATAGTACTTGATTTTTTCATTGAGGAGTTTGTATTCCAATTTTCCTTTCACATCCTTCAGGTGTTCGATGATGGCAAGCGACTTATTGAGCCGGGAATTGGTGTTTTTGACTTTGGTTACGATGTATATCAGGCCCCGCTGCTTTCCTTTGGTCAGGGAATAGAAATACCTGCTTCCTACCTCATCCTGATCAAGGAGTACCTGCATTTCCTCCGGCATATCATGACCATATTCGGAGTTGTCCTTTTCCAAGGTCATGGTGATTTTGTCCCCCTCGGCGATTTTGAGCTTTTCCCTGTTGGGCTTATTGAGCAGGATAAACCAATATTCTTTCGTCTTCATCAGGGCAGCAGGGAAGACAGGGATTCCTCCCAGGTGAACCCTGACCCGCCTGTTGTCTCCGTTGATAAACTGCGCCGCAATATCCTCCGGCACGGGCAGGTGAAACTTCCAAAGATTGGTATGGAAATCTTCCAAAGTGGATAAAAATGAGATCATTTGAGGGAATTAATTTCTCCAAAAGCCGAGATGGCTGCCGAGCGATAGACGCTATGAATCTTGCCGTTGCCAATGATAAATATGAATAAAAAATTACTGATTCACAATTCAGTTAGGGTCTTTAATAATGTAAGGATTCAAATTATGCTTTACTCCAAAACCCCGGTTCAGTTGTGAAAGAATGCATTGAAGTAGTCAGATTGAAACCCCCAACAATATCTTTAATCAAAACAGCATCTAAATTCAAACCTATAAAAACAAAATAGCATCGGGTTTAAACCCGATGCTATTTAATTTGAAACCTTAAAAACACTAAGCTCTATGGAGAACCAGGCAAAGTCCTATCTTGATTTTTTAAGAAACTTAATTTTCCTAATTAACCCCTGACCCTGATCAATTATTAACAAATAGGTTCCGGGAGCCATTTTGAGTCCTGTTAGGTCGAGTTCTATTTCACCATTTTCGGTGTTTTCCATTCTGGAAATATAAATTCTTCCCATCATGTCGTACACCGCAAGGGAAATCCTAACATCTTCCTTACTGTTCATCTGAATGTACATCCTGTCTTCAACAGGGTTAGGGAAGATTTTAAATCCAAACATGGATTCCATTCCATCTTCAGGCACGGACATACCTGGTGTCAAATCTTTCTCCATCATAGAAGGATTTTCTTGGGAGTCAGAAGAATTCCCTTTTTCTGTCGGGTTTTCGGAAATCCTTAACGCTCCGCTAGTGATGGAAAAATTAATAGTTTTGACTGTTCCAGCTGTTCCGCCCCTGTTTGCTGCCGAATATGCTGTAGCTGTCAGGGTATAATTCCCGACGAGCAAAGTTCGGCCACTATAATTGCCATTGCTATCCCCGAACAGGGCGTAAGGTGCTCCGTTTTCAGTTTTTGTTGCATTGACAGGACCGGAAAGGGTAATGTAAACACTTCCTACTACAGATGGCAGCGTATTCGCTCTTATATTCAGACTTAAACCTTGGACCTGAGCTTGACTGATCTGGAGGCCGTTTGTCAAGGTTAAGATATCCAAATCAGTACCTGAATTGATCAAGGTAAAACTTGAAATGGTAAGTGGCGGAGGACTTTGGGTTACAGTAACCTGAGTGTTGGCTGAAAAATTCCCATCCTGCGTCGTGGCGGTAATCGTAGTCTCACCGGGACTCATGGCCATTACCAAACCACTGCTACTTACCGTTGCCACAGCTTGGTTAGTGGTTGACCAAATCACGTTCTTGTTGGTAGCGTTTGTCGGCAAAACCGTTGCCACCACCTGTACAGTGTTACCGACGATGAGGGAGGATGAGGAAGGATTGGTAGTTATACTAGTTACCGGAACAGGAGCTGCTACTATTGAGAACTGTATGGAAGAGAGTGTACCGGTTGTTCCGCCCCTGTTTGCTGCCGAATATGCTGTAGCAGTCAGGGTATAATTCCCGACGAGCAAAGTTCGGCCACTATAATTGCCATTGCTATCCCCGAACAGGGCGTAAGGTGCTCCATTTTCAGTTTTTGTTGCATTGACAGGACCGGAAAGGGTAATGTAAACACTTCCTACTACAGATGGCAGCGTATTCGCTCTTATATTCAGACTTAAACCTTGGACCTGAGCTTGACTGATCTGGAGGCCGTTTGTCAAGGTTAAGATATCCAAATCAGTACCTGAATTGATCAAGGTAAAACTTGAAATGGTAAGTGGCGGAGGACTTTGGGTTACAGTAACCTGAGTGTTGGCTGAAAAATTCCCATCCTGCGTCGTGGCGGTAATCGTAGTCTCACCGGGACTCATGGCCATTACCAAACCACTGCTACTTACCGTTGCCACAGCTTGGTTAGTGGTTGACCAAATCACGTTCTTGTTGGTAGCGTTTGTCGGCAAAACCGTTGCCACCACCTGTACAGTGTTACCGACGATGAGGGAGGATGAGGAAGGATTGGTAGTTATACTAGTTACCGGAACAGGAGCTGCTACTATTGAGAACTGTATGGAAGAGAGTGTACCGGTTGTTCCGCCCCTGTTTGCTGCCGAATATGCTGTAGCAGTCAGGGTATAATTCCCGACGAGCAAAGTTCGGCCACTATAATTGCCATTGCTATCCCCGAACAGGGCGTAAGGTGCTCCATTTTCAGTTTTTGTTGCATTGACAGGACCGGAAAGGGTAATGTAAACACTTCCTACTACAGATGGCAGCGTATTCGCTCTTATATTCAAACTTAAGCCTTGTACCTGAGCTTGACTGATCTGGAGGCCGTTTGTCAAGGTTAAGATATCCAAATCAGTACCTGAATTAATCAAGGTAAAACTTTCAATGCTCAGTGGCGGAAGACTTGGGGTGACAGTAATCGACGTTGTAGCGGTAAAGTTCCCATCCTGTGTTTTTGCTGAAATGGAAACATTCCCGGTAGCCAATCCTGTCACCAGACCACTTTGGTTTACCGAGGCGATATCCGGATTGGAAGAAGACCAAATCACTGATTGGTTGGTGGCATTGGAAGGTGTAATGGTGGCATTGATTTGGAGCGTATTTCCCAAAGTGATTGAGGAATTCGTAGGAATAACAGAAATACCTGACACGTTTATATGACTATTGCTTAGCCCGGGAGTAGGTTGATTAAAACTGTTTATTGTAGCTCCTCCGTCAGGTGTTCTGCCTTGGGAAATATTGGTTAATTGTGCACCAAATGACAAAGAGTCAATATAGGTTATAGTATTGTTGTTGACCTGGATAATTCCCAATTGCTCCCCGCTTGCACTGAGTTTGATATTGACATGGCGCACTCCCTGAAAAGTTTGCTCATCCGCCCAAAGTTGAATGAAACCACCGGCAGGAATAGTGGTCATACTTGGGTTAGAAGTAGGTATTTGCCATTTTGTAGGGTTGGCCAAGTTATCGGTAACAAATAGACCCCCAATATCAACAGGCATGGTATTGGCATTGTATATTTCAAACCAATCATCGTAACTACCAAACTCATCAATCTGTCCACCGGTGTTATTACTTGCTACCCATTCATTGATGAAAAGATTTTGAATTTGCGGGAGCGTATTTGGTTCTCCCGGTGAAGGCAGACTGAAGGCAACAAAATTCACACTTCCATCCGGATAACGTCCTGTAGAAATATTGGTAACCTGATTGAAATATTGCGTGGAATCTATGAAGTTAGTATCAGTTCCTATACGTTCTATTAAACCGATTTCCCCATTGATTTCATTCAATACAAAACCCAGATGCAAGGGACCTTGTGCCTGTTGGTTATCGGCCCAAAGTTTTAGAAAACCTTTAGCAGGAATACTTGTGATTAGGGGTTGACCGGATGGGATTTGCCATAAAGTTGGGTTATCCAGGTTATTGGTAAGGTATTTTCCTCCCAGATCTACTGTTTCTGTGTTGCTGTTATATATTTCGATCCAATCATTTGCTTCTCCAAACTCATCTATTATACCTGCGTTATTTTCTGCCAGAAATTCATTGATGTATAGCCCTGAAATGAATGGTATCAAATTGGGCTGTCCAGGAGTAGGGATATTGAAGAATCGCTGAACGGCATTCCCATCAGGATCGCGCCCCTGTGAAATATCATCTGTCTGGACTCCGAAAGTGAAGGAGTCTATGAATTGTTGATCAGTTCCCAGCACTTGGGTGAGGCCTATTTGTTCACCACTTTTGCCAAGCTTTGGCATGATGTGCAAGGGGCCTTCAGTCAGTTCGGCATCCGCCCATAATATAACAAAACCCTTGGCTGGAATAGTGGTGGCCGCTGGATTATTGGTTGGGATTTGGAATAATAAAGGATTGGCTAAATTGTCCGTGATATACATTCCTCCTATATCGACAGGCAAACTATTGCTGTTATAAATTTCTATCCAATCCTCATGGTCGCCGGCTTCGTCAACCAAGCCATTCACATTGCTGGCAAGAAACTCATTTATATACAATCCTGTAGCAAAACCCAGCTTATTGGATTGACCGGGAGTCGGATTAGTGAAAGTTCTAATGTTTGCAATACCATCAAGATAGCGTCCGGTGGATACATCGTCCGATTGTGCTCCGAAAGTGAGTGAGTCAATCACCACAGTACTTCCTCCTTCTATCATGGACAGGCCAATTTGCTCACCACCCTTGGACAATTTTAGATTCAAATGCCTGACACCTTGTGCAGGTTCATTGTCTGCCCAGAGCAACAGGAATCCATTCGCAGGAATGGTGCTTTGAGCAGGGTTAGTAGTCGGGATCTGCCATAAAGTACGGTTGGTGAGATTGTCCGTTAAGTACATTCCTCCAATATCTACAGGTACGGGACCTCCGTTATATATCTCAATCCAGTCTTCATGAACCCCCAGCTCATCTACGATACCGTTTACATTGCTTGCAAGGAATTCATTGATTTTCAGATTAAGAAGTGAATAAGTTGCTTCATGCAAGGCGCTCCAAATGCTTCCATCTTTTACCCTCGCCTTAACAGTCAAATCCCCTGTCAATAAAATTGAACTATTATAAATGGAGGCACTACTTGAGACTGTACCGTCAGGGTTTTTGGGGTCAGAACCATCCGTTGTGTAATACAGGGTTCCTGATCCATTTGGATTGGACATGGTCAAATTGAAACCTGATACTATGACGCCTGTTTCTTTGTTAAAGGCAGGAGGATTGATGGAAGGGTAATATCCTTGGGCTATCAAGGCGTTGATAAATCTGTTCACGTTCCCGTTCATTAGACTATCCACCCTGGTCACCTCAGGTTGCCAATGCGTATTTTTGGTTCTTGTAACGCCATCATTCAAGGCATCTCCCCACCTGGCTGACTCGCCGATGACTGCCGAAGAGATGAAATTATTCAATAGCATCCATCGCGCCCTTTCGTTTTCATCGGTCATAGCGCCATTATTGAAACAATGCTTGTATACCCTGTCTGCAAATAATTGCATGAATTCCGGGCTTTTTCTAGCCGAATGCCAAATATTCGCTATAGGCGATCCGCCGGTCGAGTTTGTACGGAATTTTGGGTGTACCCAAGCTCCTTCATTCGATCCGTTGGTGACATCCCAAGACCATTCAGCATCCCATGCTAAGTATCTGAATAAGCCGGGAGGGTTATTTCGATTGATGCCATAATAGTTGTTATCCGGCCAATCTGTCATTCCTATCATCCATGTTACGATGAGGTATTCAATGTATTTCTCAACATCCAAATACTGCTTGAGCTCTTGATAATTTGCCGAAACTGACATATCCTTTGGAACCAGTGTATTTAAAATATATTGATAGCGACTGTCATCCCCACTTCTTACACCATCGTGATTGAGAGCCATCCAATCTTCAACATTCCCTCCAAAATAAGCAGGAGCAAATCCCTCATCCGGCCGTTCGATTGGATTGAAAAGGCCCCAATATAATCCATTGACATAGAGGTGCATAAAAGTTCCCCGAGAGCCTTCACCGCTCATGGCAATTTGAGAGTCGCGGTACCATTGGTCTCGGGTAAAAGCGGTTCTGTCAGGATTCCAGTTTCTTGACCAAGCACGGTTATTTCCGGCGCGTAAAACAATAGCTGTTTTATAAAATGTCTCTACTGCAGATTGGTTATTCAGGGGTGCGTATTTAAAAATTTTCGAGGTGACGGGGTTAGGAAATTTGAGTTTTAAAGATCGTTTAAGCCGAAGGTGGCTATGCGATTCAATCTCGCACTCGAACTGCTCATTTCGCCCGGGAGTAGCGGGATATATTATTTCCACAGAGGTGGGTTTGTCAATATCTTCCCCATCATAGGCAGCCCAGAAATCATTTTTATCCATGACAATAGACATTGTGGGGATAGACTTCATTGCTGCATCTAGTTGGGCACTATATTCCGGATTGTTTACCACATCAGGATCCATTTCATAATCGTGCTGAGCTGTGGCTGTGCCTGAACCCAAACTATAGGTGTTATTTGGCCATCCTGATATGTTTGCCGGCTGCTGAATGATGTCATTTATGAACAGATATGTCTGTGTAATAACCGGTGATACTGTCCCACCATTGTAAGCTATGGCTCTGATCACAGAGGTTGTATTGATGGGTATGGAACCCGAATAGATTGTTCCCGAACTAGGGGTAGGTGCAGTACCGTTTGTTGTATATCGAATAGCACCTTCACCAATCGAAGTAGTCAATGTTAGTTGAAAGGGAGTGTCATAAAACCCTCTTTCAGTTGAAAAAATAACAGTTTGACCATATGTGTTTATTGAAAATGTACATATCAGGAAAAGTATGTACCCGCGTAGCAAAGTTTTCATATCAGTGAGGTTTAAAAGATCAAAATATATGGAACAGAGTTACCATACATTAAGCTGTATTTCAATGATTTACGTCATATTTTAGAAAAATAATTATCAACTTTTCAGGTATTTGATTTATCAAGAATTGGTATGTCAATTCTTGGCAAACCACTCTCACTTGGTTTATTCAAAGCCGCTAAAAAGACCGGAATTCCTTCCCTACCAAGAGAACCCTCATTGGCTCGATGTTCCCTTCAGTTAACTGTGTTGCTAGATCTAGGTAAGGGCAGGTGAAACCTCCAAAGATTGGTATGGAAATCTTCCAAAGTGGATAAAAATGAGATCATTTGTGGGAATATTTTTCTCTAAATATCGCGGTTTTTCGATTAAATTAACAGCATGACAAATGATCCCAAATCCAATTATTCGGTCTCCAAGACTGCTATAACCAAGCTCAATGACCGCAGCAACGGAAAATCATTACATGTAATGTCTGAAGCGGATTGGGATTTTTGGATCCACAATGGCTATGTGATTATCAAAAACGCTGTTCCAAAATCTCAGGCAAAAAAGCTGTCGGATTTCCTATGGGAATACGAAGGAAAAGATCCCGAAAATCCGGAGACCTGGTACCGAAAAACCAATCCCGATATGGAGATGAAGGAACTTGTCAATACCGGAATGGTCGAAATCTACCACCACCAATACCTTTGGGACAACAGGCAGACACCAAAAGTCCATCAGGCTTTTTCGGATATCTGGGGTACCGAAAAACTTTGGGTGACCATCGACCGGGCCAACCTGAACTTTCCCATCCGGTCCGGATTTGAGTACAAGGGTTTTATCCATTGGGATTATGACCCCGAAACCAAACCCCAAAATGTGCAAGGCGTCCTTGCCCTCGCAGACCAAACCGATGAAGAAATGGGTGGCTTCCAATGTATTCCCGAGCTCTACCGGACTTACGATACCTGGAAACTTACTAAACCCATAGACCGCAATTATTTCCAACCCGACACCACCGGATTTGAACTGACCAAAGTCAAACTGGAAGCCGGTGACTTGCTGATCTTCAATTCACTTTTGCCGCACGGAATCCGTGCCAACAGGAGCAAGGGCAAAGTTCGCATCGCTCAATACCTCTCCATGATGCCTGCCGAACCCGAAAATGAATCCCTCCGTCAGTGGCGCATCCATAGCTGGCAAAGCCGCGAAGCGCTGAAAGGCTATGCCTTTCCCGGCGATCCTTTACAGCGTGAAAAACAGCATCCTGTAGCGGAATTGACAGATTTGGGGAGAAGGTTATTGGGGTTGGAGGGATGGTAGGGGAAGTGGGAAGTACGAGTTACGAAGTACGAGGGATGAAGGTGGAATTTGGTAAGAGGTGAGAAGTGAGAGGTGGGAAGTACGATGTGGGAGGTGGGAAGTACGAGGGAGGAAGGTGGAATTTGGTAAGAGGTGAGAAGTAAGAGGTGGGAAGTAAGAAGTAAGAGGTGAGAAGTGAGAGACAAGAGCCGAGATGAGGGAGAAGTGAGAGGTTAAGGTAGCTAAAGGGTAACCCAGAGTCGGAGTATGGGTAAGGGAGACACGGAGTATCGGTAGGAGAGACACGGAGTATCGGTAGGGGAAGGTGGGGGGAACTATAACGGGTCTAGGGATTTACTATTGGAGATCCTTAGGTTTAGGACAGCAAGAATTCATTTGAAATTTAGCAGATCATGTTCTGCAGGAGGGGTATTAATTAGGCTTCAGAGTCTGAATAAAAATCCCATTTCATTGCTTCCAATGTGATTTTCGGAATGATATTCCTAAATTTAATTTGTTGTCAATCACAAGGTTTAAATTTTAGAATATGAAGGCTCGGCTTTTTCTTTACCTGCTTCTTGTGCTTCATCTTTTTCTGAGTTTGGGCGCATTGGCCGGAGGTGGAATGCTGGTCCTCCAACCGGATGGTTCCTTACTTGGTATGGAACCGGGATGGCTTGCTCAATCGCCATTCAGTTCCTACCTCATACCCGGTTTGTTACTCTTCATTTTTAGCGGTTTGCTTCCATTGTTTTCATTTATTGGGTTACTCTTCAAACCTGAATGGCGATGGTCAAATGCACTCAATATCTACCCAAACAGACATTGGGCCTGGACATATTCCCTGTATTCAGGCATTATTGTGATTACCTGGATTACGGTTCAGCTGGTCATGACTAGGTATTTTTGGTTGCAGCCGGTCATGATTTTCACCGGGCTGCTGATTGTTGTTTTCACTTTGACACCTTCCATCATGAAAAGATTTGAATTGAAATGAGTGGAAAAATCAACAGGGAGTGGCATGAACAACACAAAATGCCAAAAAACCCAACCATCGAACAGCGGATAGCATGGCACCTCGCCCATTCCAAAAATTGTAGCTGCCGCAAAATTGACGGGAAGCTCGCCGAGGAAATGAAGAGAAGAGGGATAGAGTACTGAAAACACGGTGGTAAATGGACTATCGACTATGGTCTATGGTCTGATTTTCCGCAGCTTTTACTTTAAATTTGGGCTTCTGGCAATTTGCGGATAATCATCTATTTTTACATAAATCCTTAATTGATGCCATTTACCTTTTCCCATGCTGCGCTTGTTTTTCCCATCAATTGGGGTTTCAAAAAATGGACTTCCATGACCGGCCTGATCATAGGCAGTATGGTTCCTGATTTCGAAAAATTCATCAACATGAGACCGGGAAATACCTTCAGCCACACTTGGGAAGGTATTTTTTGGTTCAGTCTGCCGGTAGGTTTATTGCTTTGCTTTATCTTTCACCTTTTGGTCAGAGATCCCTTGATTGACAACCTACCGGGACATTTCAGAAAGAGGCTCCATGTGTATAAGGCTGTCAATTGGATTCCGCATTTCAGAAAGCATTATCTCCTTATTTGTATTTCCATCCTCATCGGCGCATTTTCCCATATTGTATTGGATGACATTACCAAGGACCACGAAAGGTTGGTCAGGTATTTTCCCCTGACCGGGAATGGCATCCACCTCAGCGATGCTATTTATTTGTCCTTTTCCCTGATTATAGAGGTTTTGAGTGGCGTAATAGGATTGATGTTGGTTTATTATTTTGTGCTGCGGCTGCCGAAGGTAAGCGTACCCGGCCAAAGCATTTTCAATAAGATGGTCTATTGGTCTGTTTGCTTCTTGGTAGCGGCGACGGTGGTGTTTTTGCGGATTTCTCTTGACGCTTCAGTGGATAAATGGGAATTGATCATCACAACCATTTCAGCTTTTATGATAGGCCTGATGGGTGCGTCGCTTTGGACGAAGATGGGAGCAAGGTCAGCAAGAGGAGGATTAGGGTAAAGGCATATATTTCGACTTTTTCCCGAACATGACCCTTAGGATATCCAAATGAAAGCAATTAAGTTTAGGTAATTGAAAAATAACCACAATATTGTTTATAGCAGCCGGATTTGGGTAGATATCAACAAGTCTTGTTGATATACAAGCGTTACCTGTAAGCATTACCAACGACAGTACTATGAATGAACATTTACAAAATGACTTATTAAACCTTGACAATTTACTTGAAATAGTAAAAGACCAAGGACTTGAATATCTGAACAAACTTTCAGACAGACAAACCTCTACGAAAAGTGTAAAAAATGGTACACTGAGTTTATCCGAAATCGGTTTGGGGACAATTGGAACGCTTAAAAAATTCAATGAAAGATTTGAACCGATAATTGTATCTTCTTCTGGACCTCGATATTGGGGATTTGTAACTGGTGGCTCAACACCAGCCGCAATAGTTGGAGATTGGCTAACCACAATTTACGACCAAAATACTTTTGCAACAAAAGGACAAGGAGATATTTCTGCATTAATTGAATTAGAAACCATACAGTTAATGTTGGACCTTTTTGAATTGCCAAATGATTTTTTAGGGGGATTTGTTACAGGAGCGACAATGTCTAATTTCACTTGTCTTGCAGTTGCAAGGCAATGGATAGGAAAAGAATTAGGAAAAGATTTTGCGAAGGAAGGTGTTTCTGGAAATGTAAACATTTTAACTGCAACTCCACATTCTTCTGTTATAAAATCACTTTCACTTTTAGGAATTGGAAACAACAATATAATTAAAGTAAAAATATTAGATGACAATAGAGAAGCAATAGACATAACTGATTTAGAAAAGAAAATCATTGAACTTCGTGGAGAACCCTTTATACTTATTTCAAGTGGAGGAACAGTAAATACGGTTGATTTTGATGACTTTCTTGCAATAAAAAAATTGAAAGCGAAGTATAATTTTTGGTGGCATATTGACGCTGCATTTGGTGGTTTTGCGGTATGTTCAAAAACACATAAATACCTTGTAGCAGGTTGGGAAAATGCAGACAGTATAACCATTGATTGTCATAAATGGTTAAATGTTCCTTATGAAAGTGCCGTGTTCTTTGTAAAGGAACAACATAAACATTTACAAATTGAAACATTTCAAAATTCTAATGCCCCGTATTTAGGAAATCCACTTGAAAATTTTAGTTATCTAAACTTTCTGCCCGAAAATTCAAGACGATTAAAAGCATTACCAGTTTGGTTTTCTCTTATGGCTTATGGCAAAACCGGGTATCAAGGCATTGTAGAAAATTGTATTGCTTTGTCAAATCAATTCGGACAATTTATAGAAGAAAATAACAACTTTGAATTATTAGCTCCAGTAAGACTAAACACTGTTTGCTTTACATTGACAGGAAAAGAAAATCAAGAAAAAGTATATACATATCTAACACTCTTAAACGACACAGGTAAAGTATTTATGACACCAACTATTTACAATGGACAAAAGGGAATTAGAGCTGCTTTTGTAAATTGGAGAACAACAAAAAATGACATAGAAATAGCAACAAAACTAATGACTGAAATAATAAATGAACTGAAATAATGCCGGCAGGTAACTGGAGTTTGGTAAAAAAGCGGGTTCAGTGCTTAAATGAAGCTTTGTGCTTCTTAGCAAATTCAGAGCTGGCAGACAGCTTTCGTCTCCGAAATCCGCTTCTTCGCCAAGCTGAAAACTGTCAGTGGCAACCCTAAAAAAACAGCATACTAGATGACGAAAAGACTTGATATATTGGCTATTCTGAATTTTCTGATAATTTTTTTATCTAATCAGACTTTTGGACAAAATGCTTTGACAAAGGAAATTCTTTGGACAACTGATTGGAGTCCCAACGGAAAGTACATTGCAATTGGAGGTAATGTTGACTCTTTAAATATCTACAATAAAGGAAATCTAAAAATACACAAGTCAATCCCAGTAAAGAATACAATCACCCGTATTAAATGGCATCCTTCAATCAATATAATTGCTATAACGACACAAATGTCAGATGAAAAATCTTTCATTTTCAATCTTGAGACAAATGAAAAAATTGAATTAAGTGGCATCTCACCTGACGGGGCAAGAGGAATTGATTGGAATTACACAGGTGACTATTTAGCTGTTGCAGACAATGATGGACAAATATTGATTTATGATATCAAAGGTCAATTAATCAGAAAATTTGTAAATCAAGTCAACTCAACCAAAGGAATCACAGCTCTTGATTGGCATCCTAAAAAAAACATGCTTACATCTGTAACTGACAAAATTCGTTTTTTTGACATTGAAGGAAATTTGTTGAAATTAATAAAACATAGACAGGAAGATGTAATGTTGTTAAGTATCGCTTGGCATCAATCAGGTGACTTTTTTGTAACAGGAGATTACGGAGACGAAAAAGACAAATCATTACTTCAATATTGGAATGACCAAGGCGAACTTTTAAAGACCATTGACATCAGCAAAGGAGAATATAGAAATTTGGCTTGGAATCCAAAAGGTGATAGACTTGCCTCTGCAAGTGACGCTTTGAGAATTTGGGACACAAAAGGAAATCTTATTTCGGAAGGTAATTCCAAAGACTATTTATGGGGAGTTTCTTGGAATGAAAAAGGGAACAGAATTATCACATCAAGTATGGAACAAAGAATAATACTTTGGAATAAAAAAGCGGAAAGAATAATTACATTAGAATAAAGGGCAGCCGATAGCAGTATTTCGGCAAAATGGCGGGTTTAGTACTAATATGAACATTCAGTTTTCAAATGAATATTAGTACAAAAATGAAAGTAAGTGCTTAAAATCCACCACTTCGCCAAGCTGAATCCCGTTGATAGCAAGTGTGACAGACAACAATAACAACATCATACTATAATGCACGACATTCTATTTGACTTTATATCAAAATACATTTCCCTGACTGAGGAGGAGAAGGAGGCAATGCTTTCGTTAGACATATTCCGCACTGTCAAGAAGGGGACTATTTTACTCAAAGAAGGACAGAAATCGCAGGATGTCTATTTTATCCTAAAGGGATGTTTACGGAAGTATTACATCATCAACGGTGAAGAAAAAACTACCGCCTTTTTTACAGAAATGGACGCTCTAACACCCCATTGTGCCATCAATAATGCTCCGTCTGAATATTTTATAAGTTGTGAAGAGAATACCATCCTGACGGTTGGAAACCCAAAAATGGATATTGAAATTTTTTCCAAGTCTCCAAAATTTGAACTGATGTGTAGAATATTGTCAGAAGAAACGTTGGCCAAACACCAAATCAATTTTGACGAGTTTAAGACTTCATCCCCTGAACAAAGATACCTGAACTTACTGCAAAACAGACCGGACCTGATTCAACGTGTGCCACAACACCAATTGGCAAGTTTCTTGGGTATAAAACCACAATCACTGAGTAGATTAAGAGCAAGAATCTTAGAAAAAAGTAAAGCGTAAATCATTTCTTCACTTAAGTGAACGATTTGAAGTCTATTGCCAATCCACCTTTGCATTATCCTTTAACATCAATTAAAAAAGATATGCAAAAGAAGATTTTATGGATTGGACTTGCCTTAATTTTAGCAGGCAGCTTACAGGTGAAAGCACAGTATGACAAACAAGACAGTACTTACAGAAAGTTTTTTGTGGGAAGTACCTTGTTTTTGTTGGGCAATTTTGCAACCACAAACAACCCCGAATTCGTTCAACTTAATCTAGGCCATCGCATTACAGGAAAGGATGTGATTTCCCTTGAACTCATAACCTGGAAATATGCCTGGCCACTTGGTATCAACCCTATATTTAATCAGGCCTACGGAACACCTGAAGAAAAATTTCCCGGTTATGTAAGAGAATATGGTATTGGCCTTGCTTATCAACGGTTTTTTTGGAAAGGTCTGTACGTAGCAGTACATGTCATGCCTATGTGGCAAACATTTATGAATGATAACGGAGTAAAAATTGACAACGGTTTCCATATATTCAATACGAATCGGGTTGGCTATCATATTAAACTCTTTAAAGACAGGTTTTTTATAGAACCATCACTTGGTATTGCCGGCCGACCTTTTCACACTGAAATGCCTGACGGTTTTAAACAAAAAGATGACAAGTGGCCAAAATACACGTTTGAATTTGGACTGCATTTTGGGTTTAATCTTTAATCTTCACTATTATACGCTTCTTTGCCAGTAACCCATTATTCTTCTTCAATCGAGACGGAAGACGGAAGACGGAAGACCGAAGACCGAAGACAGAAGACGGAAGACCCCCGCCTGTCGTCGGGCAGGGATGTACCGGGCATTTCAGTCCTCAGACGAGAATTATTATGGTTCCCAAACCTTATGGCATAATTGCGTACATACATAATCTTTAAAACTACAATAAAATGAAAGCAGTTATTTGCACCAAATACGGACCACCTGAAGTTTTGCAAATTCGGGATGTCCCTAAACCGATACCCAAAGACAGTCAGATTCTTGTCAAAATAGTTGCTACTGCCGTCAACTCCGGAGATGTAAGGGTTAGAGCGCTTGATGTCAAAGGCTTTATGAAAACAGTAATGCGTTTCGTTCTTGGTTTTTCTAAACCACGTAAACCTATTTTGGGGACGGTGTTTTCCGGCATAGTAGAGCAAGTAGGAAAAAATGTAAGCAATTTTAAAATTGGTGATGAAGTGTATGGTATCACAGGTTTTAATTTTGGCACCTATGCAGCATATATAGCGGTGTCAGATAAAAGTGTTGTTGTCAAAAAGCCATCCAACGCAACATTTGAAGAGGCAGCAGCAATTTGTTTTGGAGGTCAGACTGCCTATTACTTTTTAGAAAAAGCTAAAGTTTCAAAAAAAGCAAACTTAAAAATATTGGTTTATGGGGCAACAGGGGCTGTAGGAACAGCGGCTATACAAATAGCAAAATACCATAACGCCGAAGTTACGGCCGTTTGCAGCGAACAAGGGAAGGAACTTGTCCAAGAACTTGGTGCTGATAAGATCATCCTGTACAACAAAGAAGATTATACAAAAACTGCTGAAAAGTTTGATGTTGTTTTTGATGCAGTGGGCAAAATCACCAAAAAGCAATGTGGACATTTGTTAAACCATGGAGGGATTTTTAAGTCTGTTGAAAGTTTTGAAATGGCATCTGAAGAAATTGAACAACTGAATTTTTTACGGGAGCTATTTGAAAAGGGAAGATATAAAGCAACTATAGACAGAACATATTCCATAGATGAAGTTGTAGCTGCCCACAGGTATGTCGACACGGGGAGAAAGAAAGGAAATGTTGTACTAAAAATAAGTGAATGACAGGAACACCATCCACCGACGCGGGCTTTGCAAAAGTGGAGGTTCAGTGCTTCGAATGACAGTTTTTATTAAGTTTGAAGTTCGTGGCTTCGTATGAAGTTTTGGTGGTAAAATCGTCCCCTTCGCAAAGCGGCAAAACGTTCATAAGATAGACCAGCTTTTCACAGGAATTTCAGCCTTTATGATAGGTCTGATAGTTTCTTCGATTTGGACGAAGAAGGGTTCAAGGTCAGCAAGTGGGGGATTAGGGTAAAGGCATATATTCCGACTTTTTATCGGATATGATCCTTTGGATATCCAACTAAAAGCAATTAAGTTTAGCTAACTGAAAAACAACAACAAAATTGTTGATAGCAGCCGGATTTGGGTAGATATCAACAAGTCAAGTTGATATACAATTGTTACCACAAATTTGAAAAATGATGCGATTAAGACTGATAGCAATATTCACCTTCATAATTTGCGTAGAAAGCTTTGCTTAAAAAAGTGGAGAATTATATGATACTATTTCAAAGCTTGACTATACCTTTTTTAAAGCCCTGAATGAATGTGACCTTAAGAAGTACGAATCTTTTTTAGCCTTTGACTATGAATTCTATCACGACAAACAAGGCTTAACAGTTTCTAAAGCAAGCGAAATGGAGTCAATGAGCTTGTTTTGTGGAGAACAAAGAGAAAGACAGCAAATTAAAAGGGAGCTTATAAAAGAAAGTCTTGAAGTATATCCTATTGCAAATTATGGAGCTATTGAAAATGGAGAACATATTTTTCACCTCGTTATAGATGAGAATACCAGTAAACCTGTTTCAAAAGCTAAATTCACAAGTATTTGGAGGTTTGACAAAAATGAATGGAAACTGGCAAGAACAATAAGTTATAATCATGTTCCATACGGTAAAATTCAGCTTGATGATGAAATTCTTGAACAATACGTGGGAAACTATCAAGCCTCTGACAGAATGATTAACATCAAACAAGAAGGAAAAGCTCTTAGAATAATGGATTTGGTGGATGAAAAAGAAGTGTGGAGCAATGATATGCTAGCAGAAACTGAGGATACATTCTATTTAAACCAGAATAATGTTCAAATCAAGTTTATAAAAAATAGAGGGAAAGTCGAAAAAATGGCCGTTTATGAAAATGGAGAATTAATAGAAGAAGCTATAAAAGAAAAATAAAAAACATGTGGTAACAGGCGTTTGGCTCAATGGCAGGTGACGTGGTAAATTAAACTTCCTATCTCGCATCAACTTTTGAGATGTTTTGACAGCTTTATGCTCCGCAATCTGCCTCTTGGCCAAGTGCCAAATCCTTAAATTCTCTCCTGCAAGTGCGGGTTGCTGAATTCATTCTGATAGATCGGGATTGTGCATATAATGAAGTTTAATATTAAAAAACGATTTCTTCACCTAGCCGACTTACGCTGGTACTAATGAAAATGAACAAAATATTATTGACCATATCGATTTTTTTGGGACTGACAGATTTTTCTTTAAGTCAAGTCGAGCAAGACAGCCTGAAGACAGCGAAAATGATTTCAGATTTGATTCAGAATCAAAAAGAAAACGTTGAAAAAGACTCGCTAACCTTCCTTTCTGGACATTTGTTTTCAAAATCAGTTAATCACAAGTATATAAGGATTTCTACTCGCTTAGAAACTTATATCCATGTTTACTCAGAAGAAGATAAGTATTTGGAACCAATTTTCACCGAGTCTGTCCATTGGATCAACTTTGTGAAAGATTCAATTTTTGACATTAATGGAGATAGAGTAATTGACCTAGCGATTCATTGGTATCCATCTTCAGGCTGCTGTTTAGCGGACATTTATGACTGTTATATTTATGATGAACAAACTGATAAATTTTCGAAAAAAGTAGAAATACCGAATCCGACATTCTATCCAGACCAATTTCAGACATACAGCATGACCTATGGGCAACCGGGAGAAACAGAGTTTTTTGAATTCAAATGGGTAAATAATTCATTGGAAACGTTGAAATCCTACGAATGGAACGATAGAAATCAAAGCCACATTATTCTTACAGACTTTGAATCAGCTACAAAAACTGACTTGACAGAAATTCCTAAGAAACTTGAAGCACTTTATGGATATTATTGGTTCGTGATGAAAATAAAAAACGAAGAAGAAAAGTAAAAATTAATCAATCGAACAAGACCTAAGGAAATACCTGGGTTACAGAAAATTCAACAAGACACCTTGTCCTCTTACAACCTCAATAAAAGCTGACCGATGGTATATTTGGAAAATCTCAAATTTTTGAGAACTTAACCTTAGTACTTAACAAAACCTCAAAACCACACTGATATGGAAAAAAAGAATTACAACGAGATGACAGATGAAGAACTGTTGGTCGAAAGAAAGGAACTAAATAAATCTAAAATCTTTCACGCAAGCGCAATTGGCTTTCTTGCCGGAATCCTCATTTTCGGATTGGTAGGTTGGGGTCTGTCTGAGGAAAAGCGTTTGGGATTTTTTATACCCATGTTGATCCCCATCGTTTTCATTTACAAACTGGTTAAAAATCCAAAAGGGAATAAGGATTTGGAGGAAGCCCTGAAAGAACGCCGCCTGAATTGAGGTATTATTAAACTAGACCGGTTGAAATACGACAAAGCCTTTTCCTTACTTGGTTTTTTTTGGATTTCCCTTGACGGTGATTGAATAAATGGGAATTGATCATCACAACCATTTCAGCTTTTTATAATAGGCCTGATTGGTGAGTCGCTTTGGACAAAGATGCGTGCAAAGTCAGCAAGTGGGGGATGGGGGTAAAGTCGGATAGTCGAATTTTTTCCCGACCATGATCCTTTGGATATCCAACTAAAAGCAATTAAGTTTAGGTAATTGAAAATTACAACAATATTGTTGATAAAAGCCGGAAGAGGTAGGTATCAACAAGTCTTGTTGATTACAATCGTTATGTGCCATATTTTGAAACGAATACTTAACAAACGAACGATAAAAATTATATCATCAACTTCGCCTCTGACATTTGAGACGACAGGTGGTGATTCGGGGAAAGTATGGGACAGATTTATTGCTGTAAACGGACAAAATATCTATCACATTGGAAATGTTTGTGGGACTTGTTCATTCTTTTTTGAAAAACTAATTGACAATAAGAAATCAATCAATCCCAAAGAGGTCATTGAGAAACTAAATGTTGGACTTACTTCCATTGACGACAATACAATTGAAATTTTAAGAGAAATAATTCCCAACGGGTTTTACGAAATAGCTCTGCTGACAATTATTCCAAAATTTACAGTTGTTGGACAACCAAGCGACTATTTCGCAAAGGAACAAGTTGACTTATGGGGAATAGACGGATACTATGGCGTTCCGCATTCGCCCAAAGTAAATTACTATCGTGGGACAGACAAGGAAATCGGTGACGATAGAAAAATATTTGAATTTTTTATTCCGTTGACATCGCCTGATAATATTGACCAAACACGAGTTGACTTTTATAAAGAACAAATTTTAAAGGGCAACAAACCGACAGCTATTAGCCTGACAATTTTAGACATTAAAGAGCCTGCTGTTTGGCCTGACGATGACATCAAACCTGAATTTACTTCGCATTGGTGCATTGCTCACTACATACTAGACGGACACCATAAAATTAAAGCTGCGAGTGAATTAAACTCTGAAATAACTTTACTTTCGTTCATTGCGACAGAAAAAGGAATTTCATCAACAGAAGACATTAACGAATTACTGAAACACATTGACTAAGAAAATAAATACGGCTCATAACAGCACCTACCCAAAAGTGGCGGTTCAGTGATTAAATCAAGCTTTGTGCTTCTATCAAAGTTTGTTCTTAATTGATATTGAAGTGCTACGAAATCCGCTACTGCGTCAAGGGAAAAACGTTGCAGCGTATTTAAAAAAGAAGACTATGGACAAAGAGATCACATGAAAAGGTTGAAACGGACATTAAAAATAATCTCGACAAATTGGGTGCACCTTGTTGGGTTTTACGTGACGACCCTTTTTAGTTTGATCCTTTTCAGTTTCTTTGGACTAGAAGGTTATACGACCGAAACGTGGACACAGGCACTTTTTCTTAACCTGATAATGATTCTCTTTTTGATATTCGGTTACGGACTAATGTTTTTGGTCGGATTTTATGTAGCATTAATAATTATGGACTCGATTGGGTTCAACATGACAAAGACCAAAACTGATTTCATTCTCCTACTCGAATGGATAATAATTGTCCCTCCGTTCGTGACATGGGCATTCAAATATGACTATTGGCTTTGGTTAACCCTGATAATTTCATTTGCTGTTACTCAATGGATAAGAAGACGAAAAATTGAAAAAATTAATAAAAAAATCGCTACAACATCCGCTTTAGCAAATTCGGGCTGATTGCTTAAAAATTAAGATATTTCAATTAAACAAGGTTCGGTCTGGTGGACAAGGGACCGGTTTCAAAATTCCGCACTTGCAATGGCTAGGGCCATTTTATACTACTCAATACTTCAATACTACTACCAACCCAGAAAATGATCCCAATTGATTTCCTAATTGAACTACAAACCAACAAGGAAACTGAAAGGCTTTCGTTTGCGACAAGGTATTTGGTTCAGGTTAATTTCTTTAAAAATAAGTTTGGGAATCAATTGTTTTAACCTTGAGACCGAAATCAAAGCAACACCGCAAAACTTATTGCCCATTTTTCCCCCTCCTTTCCTTGTATTTTTATCAATATCCCCTAAAACTGTTTTTACATAAAAACCATTTTCAAAAAGCGGTTATCCTGAATTGTTTCGGATAACCGCTTTTTCTTTTTGTCTGCCTTCCACCACAAATTCACCTCCATTTTCCTTTGAGGCACGGTTAATGCTCCTGTTTACTGCGGCTGTTCAAAGCCGGGGGCCGGGACAGGTTTTTTTTGGCCCAAATCAATTAGACAAAATGCATAAAGAAAATAGATTCAAAATCAGACACCTGCCCGGCCTGTTGTGGGAAGCGGGGAAGCTTTGGAATAAAAACAATCCCTGGAGATTGGGCGCCGTCGTGGCCTACTATGCGGTGTTGTCTTTGCCGGGACTGCTTGTCGTCGTCATCAATGCCGTCGGGGCATTTTGGGGACAGGAGATCGTGCAGGGGGAGATTACAGGGCAGATTTCGGAGGCCATCGGTCCGGGTGCTGCGGAGTCTGTCGTCTCCATCATCGAAAATTCGAGTAAGGATGACAGGACGGTTTTTGCTACCGTGATGGGTGTGGCGGTGTTGGTATTCGGTGCTACGGGTGTGTTTTACCAGCTTCAGATCTCGATGAATGAGATCTGGAGTGTCAAGGTGGACCCGGACGCCGGTTGGTGGAAAATCATCAAAGACAGGGCATTGAGCCTTGCCTTTGTGATGGTCATTGCTTTTTTGTTGATCATCAGTTTTGTGGTTTCCACGGCGCTGACGCTGCTGAGCAGTTTTCTGTCCAGGCTTTGGGAGCCTGCTTTTGTGTTTATAGCCCAGTTCTTTGATTTTGCCCTGTCCACTTTTGTCATCGGGCTTCTGTTTGTGTTGATATTCAGGTTTATGCCTGACATGAAGATCAGGTGGAGGTCGGTATGGTTGGGGGGATTTATGACAGCACTGTTGTTCAATCTGGGGAAAATTCTGCTCAGCCTCTACTTTGGGGCCGCGGATCCGGCTTCGGTCTATGGTGCGGCAGGTTCCGTGGTGCTGATTTTGCTTTGGGTGTCTTATTCCTGTTTGATATTGTTCTTTGGGGCGGCATTTACCAGGGTGTATGCGGAGAAGTATGAGGCGGCGGTTCATCCTTCTGATTTTGCGATGAAAGTCGTCGAGAAGGATATCATCGTCGAGAAAGGGGACGAGGAAATAAAGACCGAAGGGTAGCAATTGGAACTATACAGGAATATATTACCTTATGATAGGATATTGATGTTTTTTCGAGACCTTCTCAATAAGGAACATTTTTTTCTTAATATTTTAATAAACAACAGGAATGAAGGAGATAGGAAACAAGGGAATGGGAGCCGTCGTAGGCTTACGAGGTGTGACCTTCAGGGTTTGGGCCCCCAATGCCAACAGCGTTTTTGTCATGGGCAGCTTCAATGGCTGGAAAGACGATGAATACCAGTTGAAACACGAAAATGACGGTTATTGGGCGGTGCATGTGGATGCTGCCCATGAAGGCGATGAATACAAATACATCCTTTACAACGGAGAAAACAAAATCACTAAAAACGATCCCTATGCCCGGAAATTGACCAACAGCATGGGCAATTCCATTGTCATAGACCTGAAGAGAGACCGGGAAGACCATCAGTTTCAAATTCCTTCCTTCAATGAACTCGTGATCTATGAGATGCACATCGGGACATTCAACAGGGATGGGATAGAAAACGGAGGCGTGGGAACCTTTTATTCCGCAGTACAGAGATTGGATTATATCAGAGATTTGGGCATCAATGCCATAGAAATCATGCCGGTGATGGAGTTTGCCGGAGATGAATCCTGGGGATACAATCCCGCACATCCTTTTGCCGTCGAGTCGGCATATGGCGGACCGGAAGGGCTCAAGCATTTTATCTTCGAAGCCCATATCAGGGGCATGGCCGTGATCATGGATGTGGTTTACAACCATTTTGGTCCTTCGGATATTGACATTTGGCAGTTTGACGGTTGGCAGGAAAATGATCTCGGCGGCATCTATTTCTACAACGACGAGAGGGCCAAGACACCTTGGGGTGAAAACCGCCCCGATTACGGCAGAAAGGAAGTACGAAACTACCTCCGGGACAATGCCATGATGTGGCTCGACGACTACCAATGTGACGGGTTGAGGTTGGATGCCACCGCCGTTATCCGGTTTTTGGAAAATGAAAACCCTCACAACAATGCCAAGTTAGATGATGGCTATCGATTTTTGCAGCAACTGAATGAAGAAATCAGGGATAAATTTCCCGGCAAAATCCTGATCGCGGAAGACCTCAAAGCGGATCCTGTGGTTACTTCTGACATCATGCACAATGGCCTTGGCTTTCACTCCCAATGGGGCCTTGGCTTTGCAAACCATATCAGGGGGGTGATCCTTGAAATTGATGACCGTCACCGGAACCTCCAAATGGTGGTCGAATCCCTGTTTTTCTCTTTCAACAACGATGTTTTCCAAAGGGTGATTTTCACTGAATCCCATGATGAGGTGGCCAACGGTTCATCCCGCCTGCCCGAAGAAATCCATCCCGGGGAAGCCGATGGGGAATATCCCAAGAAAAAATCCACTTTGGCTGCCATAGCGCTGATGACAGCCCCGGGGATTCCGATGATCTTTCAGGGACAGGAATTTATTACCAACGGGCACTTCACAGATGATGTCCCTTTAAACTGGGAAATCCAGTCAACTTTCAACGGGATTTCAAGGATGTACAAAGACCTCATCAATATGAGGAACGGTAGGAACCCGCAAATGGTAGGTCTGAACGGTCATGCGATCGAAACGCTGCATTTCAATCAGGAAACGCTCGTATTGGCTTTCAGCAGGACCCACAGGGATTTTAGAGACCGGCCGGTATTGGTAATCCTCAATTTTTCCGACCGGGAATACTATGATTACAAAATCGGGATATCCCATGGTGGCAAATGGCATGTCAAGTTCAACAGCGGCTGGAAAGGGTATGATGAGGATTTTTCAGGGACAGAGTTTTTGTCCGTTGATGCCAAGGGACCTTTTGAAGGCAAGCCTTATTCGGTTTTGGTGGATCTTCCTGCATTCGGTGGGATCATTTTGATCAGGTAAGGTGAAGGACTCCCTGATTTTCTCTCCATAAACCAAATTATTAAGAAATGCAGAGAATGAGCTTGTACATATTGTATGAGTGGTTATGATTCGGGGTATAGAAGTCGTAACTTAATCCTGTAGAATTTACCTACATCACATATGTTCTTGCTGATGCTGACCTAGGCTACCGAATAAAAATCGAAAACCGGCATGGAACTATCCAAAACAAAGAAAATTAAGAAAGTACCTTTACCGGAACCCAAGCAGAAGGAGGATTTCCTGATTGTTGCTATCGGTGCTTCTGCGGGAGGATTGGAAGCCATTTCCGAATTGTTGAAATACCTTGCCCCGGATACGGGCATGGCATTTATTTTTGTGCAGCACCTCAGCCCTGACCACAAGAGTATGCTTACGCCGTTGTTGGCCAAAATCACCTCCATGGAGGTAAGAGAGGTTGAAAACAAGGTGCAGATCACGCCCGATACATTTTACATCATTCCTCCGGACAAGGAGATATCGGTGGAAAAAGACCACATTATCTTATCCCCTCGACCTGAAACGCCCAAATTCAATTTTCCGATAGACATTCTATTTACCTCGCTGTCAAAGACCCATAGGGAAAATGTCATTGGTATCGTTCTGAGCGGAAGTGCCACGGATGGTACCATCGGCATGACGTCGATCAAGCAGGAGGGTGGACTGACCTTTGCCCAAGATACCTCAGCAAAATTTGACAGCATGCCCAAATCCGCGATTACTGCAGGTTCGGTGGATTTTATTTTGTCCCCGAAGGATATCGCCCTGGAATTGAACAGGATCAGCCAAAATCCTTTGATTAAGATTTCAGGCAAGAAAGCAAGAGAAGAAGACCTGATAAGCGACGAAAATCCGGAATTGGTAGCCATCATCAAAAGCCTTCTGAAATCCACAGGTGTTGATTTTTCTCTCTATAAAATGAGGACTATCAAAAGAAGGATACTCAGGCGCATGCTCCTCAACAAAGCAAAAGACCTCAAGTCCTATTTGGCGCTGATCAATGGAAAAAAAGAAGAATTGGATATCCTTTATCAGGATTTGCTGATCAATGTAACCAGTTTTTTCCGGGATTCGGATATCTACAAATACCTGAAAGAGACCCTTCTTCCCAAGCTTCTGAAGTCCAAAAGCAGTGAGGAAACCTTCCGTGTGTGGGTTCCTGCCTGTTCTTCGGGGGAGGAAGCATTGTCCATCGCCATGATGGTGTTAGAAATACAGGAAAATACCGGTACCCATAACCCCATTCAGATGTTTGCGACCGACCTGAGTGAAAAAGCGATCAAGAAAGCAAGGGTCGGTGTCTATACCAAGGATGAACTGGAATCGGTTTCTCCAAAACGTCTGCAGCGGTTTTTTACAAAATCAGGAAGCAGCTACAGGATTTCCAAAACAATCAGGGACATCTGTGTCTATGCGCCGCACAATGTGCTGAAGGATCCGCCATTTTCGAGGATAGATTTTATCAGCTGCCGCAACCTGTTCATTTACCTTGATTCGGCAGCACAAAAAAGGGTTTTGGCCACCTTTCATTATGCATTGAACGAAACAGGATATCTGATGCTTGGCAAAGCAGAGACCATCAGTTCTTCACCCCATTTATTTTCAGAGGTCAATAAGAAGTACAGGATCTATTCAAGAAAAAGCAGCGCCGAAGGGCGCCAAATACCATTATCAGCTTCAAGAATGCCAAAAGGAGAGACCCAACATACAAAACATACAGTAGATTCTGATTCCAAAGCCGGAATTACCAAAGCCAATACTTTGCAAAACAGCAAAAACCTGGACCAAGCCATAGATGCAGTGATTATGGCTGAATTTTTACCCCCTTGTGCAGTCATCAACCAACAGATGGAAATCCTCCAATTCAGGGGAAAGACGGACCTTTACCTGAGTCATTTTTCAGGAAAGGCTTCCCTGAATATCCTCAAGCTGGTGCGAAAGGAAATAGCTTTTCACCTGAGAAGCCTGATTTCCAAATGCATAAAAACCAATCGGCGTATTCGGAAAACCGGAATTGAGATGAGTATCGAGGATACTGTTTTTGTCATCAGCATCGAGGTAGCACCATTGAATACAGATTATGAAGAAAAACTGATGCTTGTGGTTTTCTCCCAACACGATCAAGTCGCCGGGTCTCATCAGAAAAACGGGAAAGATGAAAATCCGGATTCGATTTTAAATATCAAAGAACAAAAAATAAAAAAACTGGAAGAGGAACTTGCCTTGTCACAGCAAGATGCCATGGAACTGTCCCAAGAGCAGGAAGGATTTATAGAAGAATTGCAAAGCGCCAATGAAGAAGTAGTCTCCAGCAATGAGGAGTTGCAGACGGTCAATGAGGAACTCGAAACTTCCAAGGAAGAACTTGAATCCTCCAACGAGGAGCTTGTCACGACCAACCAGGAACTCCAAACCCGGAATGACCTGCTCCACGAATCCTACGACTATTCCAATGCCATCATTGCCACACTTCATGAGCCCATGATCGTCTTGGATAAAAACCTGAAGATCAAGACCGCCAACAAATCTTTCTACAGGATATTCCAACTCAAAGAAGACCAGATAGATGGAAAGAAGTTGTTTGACCTGGAAGAAAAGCAATGGAACATCCCGAGTTTGAGGGAATTACTCGAACATATCATTCCCAAGAATTCCTCCTTCAGCAATTTCAAAATAACGCATACCTTTCCAAGGATTGGCGAAAAAGTCTTTTTGCTCAATGCCAGCCGCCTAGTCCAAAGAAGGCACGGGGAGCAATTGATCTTACTTTCTTTCAACGATATAACAGATGCCATGCAGACTCAAAAGAATGAATTGGAAGAATATACCAAAGACATAAAGGAAACCAAAAACTACAATGCAAAGCTCGAAAAGGCGGTTTTGGAAAGAACCAAGCAACTTGACCTTTCCAATAAGGCCCTTTCGGAAAAAAACAATGAACTTGGAAGAATGAACAAAGAGCTTGAAGCTTTTGCCTACATTTCCAGTCACGATTTGCAGGAGCCCCTCAGAAAGATCCAGACTTTTGCCGACAGGATATTGGAGAAAGAGGAGGTCAACTTATCTGCATCCGGCAAAGTCTACTTCCAACACATGCAGAAATCCGCCAACAGGATGCAAAAGCTGATTGAGGAACTGTTGACTTTTACGAGTCTCAATTCAGCCGAAAGGAAATTTGAAGCCCTTCCCCTCGCCGATATCCTCAATGACGTACAGGTGGAAATGAAAGAGGGATTGGCAGAAAAAAAAGCCACCATTACCATCAAAAAGATGTGCGAGGTCAGTGTGATTCCATTTCAGTTCAGGCAACTGTTCAATAACCTGATCAGTAATTCTTTGAAGTTTTCTAATCCTGATAACCCTGTCAAGATTACCATCTCCTCAGAAATAGTAAAGATGGAGGATATCAAAACAGTGGAGAATCTGAGCCAAAAATTTTACTGTCATATAAGATTTTCGGATAACGGGATTGGATTTGACCAGGAATACAGCAAAAGAATTTTTGAGGTGTTTGAAAAACTACACAGCAAAGATGAATACCCGGGCACGGGAATAGGACTTGCCATTGTCAAAAAGATTATAGAAAACCACAATGGTTTTGTTAATGCAACAAGTGAAATAAATAAAGGAACTATCATAGATATCTATTTACCAGCCAAAAAATGAACGAAAAATCCATTAAAATCCTATTAGCAGATGATGATGAAGCCGATAGACTGTTGTTCAGGGAGGCTTTTGATGAACTCAATGTCGGCACATCTGTCGAAACCGTCAATGACGGGGACGAACTCATGCACCTCATGCAAAGCACCGAGGCCGATAGCCTTCCCCACATCTTATTTCTCGATATCAATATGCCAAGAAAAAACGGCTTGGAATGTTTGAAGGAAATCAGGGCAGACAAAAAGTACAGGGAAGTTTCTGTTGCGATTTATTCCACCTCCTCTTCCGAAAACGACATGCAGGAGACTTTCCTCAATGGTGCAAATGTATACATCCATAAGCCTAACGATTTCCAGAAATTAAAGAAAGTCTTGGAAAAAGCGATCACTTATGCAAATATGTATCAGGATCCGCCCTTCAATAAAGAAAATTTTCTATTAATGGCGGAATAATTAGGTATATTTAGAATAAAGTGGAAAATCACAAGATTCATATTAAGTACATGGTCAGCCTGCGCTGCATCATGGTTGTCAAAGAAGAGCTCAAAAGTCTGGACATCCTCTATTCCAGTGTCAATCTGGGGGAAGTGGAGATTCCTGAAAAAATCTCCGCTTCCAAGAGAGAAGCCCTGGGTCACAATTTAAAAAAAATCGGACTCGAGCTTCTTGATGATAAAAAAAGCATCCTGATCGACAAAATCAAAAATGAGGTAATCAAAATGATCCACCATTCGGAGTCAATGCCGAAGGTGAATTATTCAGACCATATGAGTGACAAACTGGGGTATGATTACACCTATTTATCCAATATTTTTTCGGAAGTACAGGGTATTACCATTCAGCAGTTCATCATTTTCAATAAAATCGAAAAAGTCAAAGAGCTCCTGCTGTACAATGAACTCAACCTGACTGAGATCTCCTATCAACTGGACTACAGCAGTGTGTCCCACCTTTCCAATCAATTCAAGAAAGTAACGGGACTTACACCCTCATTTTTCAAGCAGATGAGGGAGTTGAGGAAAAACAATCTTTTAAAAGTCTGATTTTTTTGGGTACCCGGTTTTTGGTATTCGTTGATAGATGCTGTGGGCAGCTCCGGGATTTTATATAGTTGAAGGGAATAATTGCAATATTTTTTGGTTTTGGGAATTATCCGAAACTTGGTCTGAATGTTGGGACTGGCTTATCAGATAAATAGTTCTAACATTAAACAAAACTAACCATGACACATTCAGAAGAATTGAGCAGTGCTCTAAATGATCTTGTATTGATCAACAATGACAGGATCGAAGGCTATCAAAATGCAATTGAATCATTAGAAACTCAAGATGCTGATCTGAAAATGCTTTTTGCCAAAATGATTTCCAACAGCAGCGACCATGTCAGGGTATTGAGTGACCTCATTGTAGCAGCAGGTGGAAACGTGGAAGAAGGCACCACTACTTCAGGAAAGATCTTCCGCTCATGGATGAGTATCAAATCCGTTTTTTCGGTAAATGACAGAACGAGCATATTGGAATCTTGCGAATCCGGCGAAGATGCCGCGTTAAAAGCTTATGATATGGCTTTTGCTTCAGATGCCCATATGAGCGTAGACGTCAGACAAACATTGACAGATCAAAGAGCTTCCCTCAAAGGAGACCACGATCAGATCAAAAAAATGAGAGATTTGCATAAAAGCATGGTCTGATTTTAGGCCATAAAACCATCCCGGTAATTGGGATGGTTTTTATTTTTTATTGGAAAAGGCCGGCAAACTTGAAGAATATGAGAATCAGAACTTTTGAACCTTTTTGGTTAGTTAAAAACGGTCTTTTGCACAGTTATCCATCCCTTCAAAAAAACCTTGAAACCGAAATAGTTGTACTCGGAGGCGGCATAACAGGCGCCCTGGTCAGCCATGGGTTGTTGGAAGCCGGGCATCAGGTAGTATTGATAGACAAAAGGGATATCGGTCAGGGCAGTACATCTGCTACGACCAGTATGCTTCAATACGAAATCGATGAACCACTTGTAGAACTCACAAAAAAAATCGGAGAAAAAGGAGCTGTTGCCTGCTACAAAGCAGGAATCAAAGCCATCCGGACGATCGGGGATTTGGTGGCGAACCTGAACTTGGAATGTGGTTTTGATTTCAAAAAATCACTTTTTCTAGCCCATGATGAAAATGCTGCGGATTGGCTCAAGGAAGAATTTGAAATGCGCAATAAGCACCGGATGGGAGTGAGTTGGCTCTCAGCCGATCAAGTATGGAAAACCTTTGGGATCAGGTCATTTGGTGCGATCCTTTCCAAAACAGCAGCGAGCGTGGATGCTTACCGATTGGCGCATGGATTGATCCACCACAGCTTCAAAAGGGGAATGGATATTTATGACCAAACCGAAATCACAAAAACCGAGCACCGGGAAGATGGGGTCACGCTCCAGACTATGGATGGATTTTCAGTAAAATGCCGGAAAGTCATCTATTGCACGGGGTTTGAATCTACCGAATTGCTAAAGGAAAAAATCGCAAGCCTTTTTTATACCTATGCTTCTGTGAGTGAACAAGGGATAGCCTGCGCCAAGCAGCTAAAAGATGTTTTGGTATGGGACACAGCAAACCCGTATCTCTACATGAGGACCACAGACGATGGCAGACTATTGGTGGGCGGAGAAGATTCTTCCACCAATTTTCCATTTTTTCAACAGCAGATCAAGGAAAGAAAGTATGTAAAATTGCAGTCAAAACTTGATGAACTCATTCCGGAAAATGGATTTATAGAGGATTTCAGTTGGGGAGGAACTTTCGGAGCGACCAAAGATGGATTGCCTTACATCGGGGCATCTCCCGAATACACAAATGCCTTGTTTGTATTGGGATTTGGAGGAAATGGCATCACGTTTTCTATTCAGGCGATGGACATCATAGTAGCTATGCTGAAAGGCAAAAAGCATGATCTTGAAAAATATTACAGATTTGGCAGGTAGGGGAAAACTCACTTCCAGAGACCCTTTTTTTTCTCCCTTGCTTCTTTTTGGAGTTGGACAAATTGGTCAGCATACCTGACATTGGGAGGTACAGTCATGGTGGATGCATAGCCGTTTTTGATGAGATGGGCATTGAGAAACGTGCCGTTTTCCAGATATACGTAGGCCAAAGTTCTTTTGTACCGGTCGTATTTGCTGACATCGTATTCCAGCCGCACTTTTTTACCAGTCAATAGTTGTTCAAGGTAGATTTTTGATTCTTTGCCATAGTATCCTATTTCCTTTTTTCCTGACTTCCTTGATTCAGGTGCATCGACGCCGATCAACCGGATCTTTTCATTTTCGTTTTTCCCATTGATGATCCAAAAAGTGTCACCATCGACGATTTTAGAAACTTGGTACCATTTGGAACTGGTCTGTGAAGGTGAAGGGATTGCGGATAAAAAAATAAAAATGACAAGTAGGAGGTAATGTTGGGTTTTAAGCATGGGTGAAAGTAGGGAATTTAAGTATCAAGTACGAAGAACCAAGTACAAAGTACCAAGTACGAAGTATTAAGAGGCGAGAGGTGAGAAGTAAAACTCAGGATATACCGGTATCAGTTAAACAATTAACCCAATAACCAATAACCAATAACCAATAACCCAATAACCCAATAACCAATACCTCATAACCTAGCAACCAGACAACCCCACAACGCGAAGCAGACAACAATTACAACAATTACAACATTTCAAACCACTACAACTTTCCTCCAAGAGACCCTTCGTTCCTCAGGGTGACGGTTCCACCTACACCGCCCACTTTCTGTCATTGGTAAAGGCGACGTTCAGCCATTTTTTGAGGGAGATAGGCTTCATTTTGGACAGGATTTCTTCACGGATATTATCCTGTTCGGCAAGGTTCGGTTGCCATCCTTCGGGAGCAACAACAAAATCAATTTCGATAAAAAGCTTTGGGCCTGACTTCGAAACCCTCAAAAAAGATTCTTTGAATTGGTACTCTTTTTCGATTTCTGCGACGATCTCCTGACAAAGATCCAGGTATTTGGTGTCGGCTTTCATGTCGAGTACTTCTCTGATCTGCAAACCCATGTTGGTAATCGGAACTTTGAGAAAATAGCCCGAAACCAAAATGACCATCAAGGGATCCATGTATGGCGTCAGGTGGCTGTATTTGGTATAGCCCAATCCAAGGGACAGTACAAACCCAAGCAATACCGCCAAGCTCAGGAAAGTATCCATCAGCCACTGTTGGGATTCTGCTTCTACAAGTCCGGAACCGTTTACTTTTTGTTTTTTTACCAAGAATATATGAACTACATAGCAACCCACTGTCGCAATGAATGCATAGACCAACCCTGAACCGGCATTGACTTCCTGTCCTCCGGAAAGCAAAGTCGATACTCCTGAGAAAAAGGCAAACAGACAGAGGATAGTAATGACGAGGAATTTGCCAAGGATGATGATGGGTTCGATCATCTCTTTGCCATAAGGAAAGCGGTCAAAATCCTGTTTGGCCATAAAGGAAGCTGTGAAGAGGGAAATCATCGAAAGCCCAACGCTGATCAGGGAATAAATCCCGTCAAAAAGGATGATTTTAGAGTTTTCGATGACACCCCAAATAATGGCAAGCAAAGCAAAAAACAAGGCTCCATAAACAGAGAATTTTAAAAGTTGCTTTTCATTGTTCATATTTTTCCGATTAACGTCTAATGGTGAAAAAAAATTAAATGCCTCATTTCTTAAAGGTATTGTTTATCCAAAATGAAGTCAATAGGAGATTTTTAAAAAATGGCAAAAATAATGGATTTGGGAATTAGGAAATTTTAGTGTCCCGATGGTGTGGTTATTTCGCCCTTTCAGGGCTAACCTGAATCGGACATTTATACGATGGATGGGCTGCACCCATCCCTGAGATATTTTGCCCTTTCAGGGCTAAGATTAAAAATGGATTTCACTAAATTCCAATCTTCAATAATTCTTCGTTTCAACAATGATAAAAGGGTATCCAATATTATCGCCAAAGCCCTGAAAGGGCGGAAAAACCTAGCGATGGGTGAAACCCATCGCAAATATATGATCAAATTAAACGGCAGCCCTGAAAGGGCGGAATCCATAATTTTTAATAGATGAAGATAAACGTTTAAGTATTCGATTATCCTAGGGATTACTTTGTCAACTTAGTTATTTTGAAACTTAACCTAAGGAGGAATAAACAAACTTCAAAGCCCTGAAAGGGCAAAATAACCTAGCGGTGGGTACAGCCCATCGCAAATGTTGGATCAAATTAAACGGCAGCCCTGAAAGGGCGGAATAGAATATGGGACAATCTCTGGTAAAAAATTATATCCACATTATTTTTAGTACAAAAGGACGATACCCGCTGATTATTAACCCTTTTGAAAAACAATTGCATAGCTACCTTGGGGGAATATGTAAAAACCATGAATGTACTCCCATTATCATTGGTGGATATGTTGATCATGTTCATATCCTTTGTTTACTGTCAAAAAAAGTTTCATTAGTCAATTTGATGGAAGATTTAAAATCAAGTTCTTCGAAATGGATGAAAACTTTAGATTTTACATTAAAAGACTTTTATTGGCAAGATGGTTATGGTTCTTTTTCAGTAAATCCGAGTCAGGTTGATGTTGTCGTAGAATATATTAAGAACCAACATGACCATCATCGAAAGAAAACATTTCAAGATGAATACAGGGCCTTTTTGAAAAAATACAAAGTTGAGTTCGATGAGAGGTTTGTGTGGGATTGATTCGTTTCAAAATTGATTAAATTTTTATTTCGCCCTTTAAGGGCTTTCCATACTCCATCGATTTTTTTATGGATGGGCTGCACCCACCCCTGAGATATTTCGCCCTTTCAGGGCTGATTTAAATCAATGATATTGAACATGTCTTTTGAAATGATGGATTTTTTGAATTGATTAAATTTTTATTTCGCCCTTTCAGGGCTTTCCATACTCATTCGATTTAATATGGATGGGCTGCACCCATCCCTGAGATATTTCGCCCTTTCAGGGCTTATGAAATGCTCATTTCTATGGAATTTTTAAGTTACTTGATGAAAAGTTTTTTAGACCAGAAAGAGCAACAATCAAAGGGTTGAGTGCCTTTTTTTCAAATTCAATGCTGTTTTTAAGCCCTGAAAGGGCAGGATAGCCTAGCGATGGGTGAAGCCCATCGTAAAAAAACATTGCCATTTTCCGGTAGCCCTGACGGGGCGAAATTTTAATTAATGAAAATCAATTTTGAAAATTTGACCTTATAAAATTGATCAAAATATCCAGGAGTCCAGAGCCTCAGGAGTGATCGGATCGATGTTTCGCCCTTTCAGGGCTTTCCATACTCATTCGATTTTTTATGGATGGGCTGCACCCACCCCTGAGATATTTCGCCCTTTCAGGGCTTATGAAATACTCATTTCTATGGAATTTTTAAGTTACTTGATGAAAAGTTTTTTAGACCAGAAAGAGCAACAATCAAAGGGTTGAGTGCCTTTTTTTCAAATTCAATGCTGTTTTTAAGCCCTGAAAGGGCAGGATAACCTAGCGATGGGTGAAGCCCATCGTAAAAAAAACATTGCCATTTGCAGGTAGCCCTGACGGGGCGAAATTTTAATTAATGAAAATCAATTTTGAAAATTTGACCTTATAACATTGATCATAATATCCAGGAGTCCAGAGTCTCAGGAGTGATTGGATTGATGTTTCGCCCTTTCAGGGCTGATTGGAACCTCCTTTAATTAATTTGTTTTTCTCTTCATTTCCAATTTGGTTTTTTGATGGTATTGAGCCTTCCCGTTCAATAAATTATTGATTAAAATTTTATATTTGGTTTTCCTGATTTTGGCTACCCAAATAGACCTTTATGAAGAAACTTTTACTTTCCTCCTTATTTATTTTCATCGTTTTATTCCTTCAGGCCCAGGAAAAAGAGAATGCCGACAGACCCAAGATCGGACTTGTGCTCAGTGGTGGTGGTGCCAAAGGAATGGCCCATGTGGGGATTTTGCGCTATATGGAAAAGGCCGGCATTCGTCCTGATTTTATCGTTGGGACTTCGATGGGTTCGGTAGTCGGAGGCTTGTATGCTTTGGGGTATAGTGCGGATGAACTGGAGCAAATTATTCTCAATATCGATTGGGATATATTGATCACCAACCGAGTGGGATTCAATGACATTTCATTTGAAGAAAAGGAATATTACAACAGGTATCTTGTTGAATTGCCGGTGATTGAAGGGAAAGTTTCACTTCCCTCGGGTTTGATTCATGGTCAAATGCTCTCCGAGACCTTGCATTATTACACCTGGCCTGCCAATAACATTGAGAGTTTTGATGATTTTCCGATACCTTTTCGATGCATCACCACCGATGTGAAAACCGGAGAAGGCATCGTGCTGAAAGGCGGGTATCTCCATGATGCATTGCGGGCGAGTATAGCCATACCGACATTTTTTACCCCCTTTGATATGGACAGCACCATGGTCGTGGATGGGGGAGTGGTCAATAATTTTCCTGTAGATGTGGTCAAAGAGATGGGTGCCGATATCATCATCGGTGTCAATGTCGGAGATGAGGATTTTCTGGATCCCAAAGATATCGGTACTTTTTCAGGGATCCTGATGCAGATAGCTATGTCCAAATCCTACAGCAGGCTGAGGCAAAATATTCAGGATACGGATATTTACATCAAGCCGGACCTGAAAAACTACTCTACAGGGAGCTTTAGCAAGTTTCGCGAAATCCTGGAATTGGGGGATTTGGCCGGACAAAAGCATGCTCAAAAATTCAAGAACCTAGCGGACAGCTTGGATGTATTTGTTCCCACTCCCGGAATCGGGCTTGATGTCGCCCCGATCGTCATCAGTGACATCGAGGTTAAAGGAAACTATCTGTTTTCTGATGTATTGATCAAATCCAAGCTGAATATCAAGGCGGGGGAAACAGTCACCAGGCAGGAACTGAGGGAAGGGATGTCCCGGGTGTTTGGGATCAACGGTTTTTACAAGGTGGATTATTCTCTGATCAAAACAGGTGAGGACATTTATCAATTGGTGATACGGGCGAATGAAAAACCTAAAAGTCTTCTTTTCGCCTCCGTCCATTATGACAACCAATTTTCCGCAGGCATCCTACTCAACCTCACCATGAGGGATGTATTGGGAAAATCCTCCCGATCCATCATCCTCGCGGACATTTCCCAAAACCCCAAGTTTCGGTTTGACTATTACAAATACATCGGACCTCAAAAAAAGTATGCCTTCAACTTTAAGGTCAATTACTTCAACCAAGAGGCACCCGTCTATGAAGCTGGCAAAGAGACAGACATCAATGTCAATAGGGAAAGCAGGGTCGGTGCCCATATCCTTTCTACCCAATCCTTGAACAAGACTTTTGTTTTTGGGGGATTCTATGAAAATAACCAGGCAAAATCAAAATTCAATATCAGTTCACCTTCTGATGTCAGAAGCGCCGTCAGTAATTTTATGGGCTTGCGGTTTATGTATTACCGCAATTCTCTCAACGACCGAAACTACGCCACGAGAGGTGCAGAGGCGATCGTCGAACCTGTTTATTTATTCAATAACAATTTAAAAATCAACCTCAATGATGGAGTGGATACTTTGTTTATCGGGGAAGGCGACAGTCAGGTGGGAATTCCTAAAGAAGATATCCCTTTCATCACGGACTTATTGACACCAAAGGGATATTTTGCTTTTTATTTCAAATACATCAAATACTTCCCTTTGGCAAGAAACCTTCAGGTTATGCCGACTGCAGCTACAGGTCTGACATTCTCCAATGAAAATGCTTTCAAGGTTTTTGATGGATTTATAGCGGGCGGGCATCAGCGGGTGAGGTTCAATGACACCAGGATTTGGGGATTGAATTACAGGGAATTGGTCGTTCCCAATTTTGCCAAATTGGGCTTGGAGTTTCAGTATATTCCTGTCAACAATATTTTTCTCCGGACAGGTGCAAATTTTGTCGGATACAGCGAACATGTTCCTTTGAAAAATGGGGAAGGTTCCATCATTTCTGAAATGGAATCCAACAACCTATTTGGGTATGGAGTGGATATTACTTACAAATCGATTTTGGGACCCATTATAGCAGGAGTTGGAAAAAACAATTCAGATGAAAACCTCAGGTTTTATTTCTCCATCGGATTTTCTTTCGGCTATTCAGACCGTTAATTTTTTATTACTTGTTTAATTCTCTTTTGGGTTCTTTGATTTTTTTACCATTTTTGTGTCATTATGAAGGCTTGATTTTTCTCCGGTTTATTTTGGCCCAATCCCATAAGGGACAGTGGTCTATTATCTTCACCTCCCTACGGGAAAGCTATTTCATATATGACAATCAAGAACTTCATCCAACATTTCAAACAGGCCGTAAGTGGTCTTGAAGAGGATTTCACCAATATCAGTATCAAAAAAGCGATTTTCTACCTTTCTATCCCCATGATTTTGGAGATGGTGATGGAATCGCTGTTCGCAGTAGTGGATATCTTTTTTGTAGGAAAACTGGGCGTGCACGCAGTCGCAACGGTAGGCCTGACTGAATCGGTTTTGACGATAATTTACTCCATTGCCATCGGTCTCAGTATGGCCGCAACAGCGATTGTAGCCCGTAGGATAGGAGAGAAGAAACCCAAGGAAGCATCTGCAGCAGCATTTCAGGCCATTTTGGTTTGTTCGCTTTTTGCGGTAGCAGTGGCAGTTCTTGGGGTAGTGTATGCCAAGCAAATGCTTGCCTTGATGGGGGGAGAACCTGAAGTGATCGAGCAGGGCTACCGGTATACCCAGATAATTTTTGGAGGTAATGTCTGTGTGATGTTGCTTTTTCTGATCAATGGAATCTTCAGAGGAGCCGGTAATGCCGCGGTAGCCATGCGGACACTATGGATCGCCAATGCCATAAACATCGTTTTGGATCCCATTTTGATCTTTGGATTGGGACCGATTCCTGCTATGGGATTGGAAGGGGCTGCTTGGGCGACTACTACAGGCAGGGGAATCGGTGTGATTTACCAGTTTTATATCCTGTTCAATGGCAAATCCATCATCAAGTTCTATTGGGACAGCCTCAATATGAATTGGAAAACCGTCCTTACCATTGTGAAAGTGGCTTCAGGAGGCATGGGGCAGTTTCTGATCGAATCCGCTTCCTGGATCTTTTTGATGAGGATCATTTCCGAATCAGGTTCTGTGGCTTTGGCCGGGTATACGATTGCAGTGCGGATCATCATCTTTGCGCTCTTGCCTGCTTTTGGTCTTTCCAATGCTGCAGCGACATTGGTAGGACAGAATCTCGGAGCCTTGCAACCGGGCAGGGCTGAAAAATCCGCTTGGTTGGCGGCACATCTGACAGCCATATTTCTTGGGTTTTGTGCCATCATTTTCATCGCAGGGGCAGGGTTTTTTATCGGGATTTTCAATCAGGAAGAAGGGGTGATCGCTGTCGGGACAATGGGTCTGACGATCATTTGCTTGGGTTATGTTTTCTTTGGATATGGGATGGTGATGAGTCAATCGCTCAACGGTGCCGGAGATACCAAGACGCCTACGATCATCAACTTGGCCATCCTTTGGGGATTTCAGATTCCCTTTGCCTACCTGCTTGCCAAGACTTTCGGATTGGGCGCAACGGGGGTTTTTATCGCCATTGCGGTCAGCCATTCACTGCATGCTATCGTGAGTACTTGGGTATTTAATAGAGGCAAGTGGAAGTTGGTGCAGGTTTAGGTTTGGTTCAATAATCCCAAACAAATTGTGGTTGCTAAATCGGAGAATCTCCAAGTCTCAAAATTTCGTAATTGTCCGAGTTGTCATCCTGAGTTTTTCAACCTTAAGAGAAATGTCCAGAAAGGAACTGACATATAGGAAAACCCCCAACGGGGGTTGAACCATTAATAGCCCCGGGTTTCAACCCGGGGATTTATGGCGATTTAAGTTCAGGCCAACCCTGAAGGGGTTGAACATCTTTTATTGAAACAATTCTGTCATTGGTAGTGATCCTGATGGTAATCTGGAGAAGGGTCTCTTATTTTTTTGAGATCTTTCATCCTCGTACCTCGGATTCAAGATGACGGGTAACCACTGGTCCTTGACCACGCTGGCCCGGAAATCCCGACAATTGTCGCGGATTCCTCCTCCCTGCTGTTGTTCCAATTGAAGGATTATTCTAAAATAGAAGATGGAAAACTTCTCCTCCTTTAGCCTTATGCTTACCTGATATTCCCTCCACTCAAAAATCCTTTCTTTTAAATACCCTCATGGCGGCGGAAACAGGCAAAATCATCCAAATAAACATCACTGCAGAGGAAAGGAGGATTCCTTTTGCCGAACCGAAGAAATCCTGAAAGAAGGCTCCGGTATATCCCATCAGTGCTGAAATGTCCAATTGCATCAACATGATGATTCTTCCCAAATCCACAGGATTCAAAAACACCAGGGCCAAAGTGGGTTTTTCCAAAGGATAGTCCACCAAGCTATAAATCAGGTAAAGTACAAATCCGTCATAGACCAAAGAGAAATAGATCCAAAAAGAAAGGCTGATGCCGATGGCTTTGGCTTTGTCTCTCGTCAGAACGGAAGCCAAAAATGCCAATCCTGCAAAAACTACACTCAGTCCGATGCCGATTCCCAATAAGATCAAGACTGAAGAATCTGCACCCCACAGGATCATGGGCACACCAAAACCTATTACAATCGCCAAGCTCAATACAAACATTACCGCTAAGACCTGACTTAAAAAAACATCCCTTCTTTTGACTGGTTGGGCGAGCATAAGCTCGGTAAACTCCAGGTTATTGAAAAAATGGGTTGTGGCAAAGATGGCTGAAATTAAAGGAACGATCATCAGCATGATGTTGAGCAGACTGAGGGAAACCTTGCTCATGTCTTCCGAAACCTGGTAAATGGAGATGGCTACCAACACCATAAAAAGGGTGTAAAGTAAGGCAAACCTTGACTTTACGATATCATACAGGGCGTATTTCAATAACTTAAACATGGCTCAATTCAGTTTTAATTTGCTTTTTTTTTAAACTCCATTCCATCAACCTCGCGATCGCGGTGGTAAACTTGGATTCTCCTGTGATATCCTTCAGGCTTTCGGTCGTGTCATTGAAGAATATTTTGCCTTCATGGATATAGATCGCATGGTTGGTCAGTTCATCCAATTCACTCAGGATATGGGAAGTGATCAGGATGAGTTTCCCTTTTTCCCTTTCTTGGATGATTTTGTTTTTCAGGATTTCGACTGCAATGGGATCAAGTCCGGCAGTAGGTTCATCGAGGATCAGAATATCCGGACAAAACATAAACGCCAAGGAGGCACTCACTTTTTGGCGCGTTCCCCCGCTGAGTGTATGCATGGGTTTGTCCAGCATGTCCATCAATCCAAATTCTGTAGCCAAAGCCATGTCATATTCCCTGATTTCAGGTCGCATGTCCTGCATCATCGAGAATAACTGACCGATTTTGATATTGTCAGGATATCTGCCGATCTGTGGCATATATCCGATATCGGAACGATAGGAATAGCTTCCTTTGATGGATTTGCCTTTGACGAGGATGTCTCCCGCATTTGGGATGACCATGCCAAGGATGATTTTGATCAATGTGGTTTTTCCGGAGCCGTTTGGACCCATGAGGGCATAGCTTTTTCCCGATTCAAATTCCAGATTGAAATCCTTCAGGACTTCTAGCTTGCCAAATTTTTTATGTATTTGCTGTACGGATATCATAAGGTCTCATTTTTGGGGAGTTGTCGATCATGTTTTCTGGTGTGATGGAAGGGAGCACTTTTTCCATCCTGTCAAGGAGCGTCACCAGAAAACTTCTCCAAAGAATCACTGCAGCGGGGATTTTTTCTACGATGACGCTGAACAAACTGATGGGTCGATAAGGAACGTCTCCGGTACGGTTTTTATCCAGGTCATAGCCTTCGTATTTGTCCCAATAATTATGCTGTAAGGTATTCAGGACCACATTTCCGTTGGTGCTGATGTCAAAGGTGTTGGCCATGAAATTATTCTCTTCGAATTTGTTTTGGTCACAGCTCGCCATGAGTTTGATGGCCCAGCCATTCTGTGTAAAGGAGTTGCTTTTGAATGTACTTCGGCTGCATCCTTCCATGTAAATCCCGATGGTGTTGTTCCTAAAAATGTTTCCGACTACTTCGCTGTCGGTAATGTCTTTGAGCAAAATCCCGTAAGAGCTTGCCCCTTCGCTTTCTTCAAAGATGTTTTCCTTCATCAGAACATTTCGGGTGTACATGACTGCAACACCTGCACCGTTTTTTCTAAAAGTATTTTGGATATAGCTGTTGTCATGGGAAAACATAAAATGCAGCCCATATCGCTTGTTGGCCTCGATCATGTTGCCGGTGCTGACTGTATTGGTGACAAACTCCAGGTAAATGCCATCCCGATGGCCGCTTACCGTATTTCCCTCAATGAATGAATCCCGGCATTTCCAGAGATGGATGCCGTTGCCGGTTTGGTATTCCCGCTCGGCATGGGAAGAAAGCCGGTTGTTTTTGATGGTAAGGCTGGAGGAATTGGAAAAGTGTAAGCCGAAGAATGTTTCTTCCAAGATGTTGTCTTCCACAGTGCAGTTTTTGGAATCAAAAAATTTGATCCCGGCTGAATCGTCCATGTTGGACATTCCGGTATTGATGATTTTAAGGCCACGGATATGCACATTTTCTGATGCTACCAAAAAAACGTTTCCTTTTTCTCTCCCATCAATAATTGGGTAGGACTCGCCGATGAGGGTCAGGGGTTTCCTGATGGTGATTTCATTTTCAGCGTAAGTTCCTTTTTCGATGATCAAGGTATCTCCAACGGCTGCCTGAGTGATTGCCTTTTGGATGGATTGACCGTTTTTGACCCTGATGGTAGCGGCTTCCAAGGAAGCTGCATACAGCATGCAACATGTCAGGAAAAGGAGTTTTAAAGGTTTCATCTTTTTGGATTTAAGTCCTGAATTTTTTCTCACTTGAATTGGGTCACTAATTCACCCCACGCCAGATACACGCCTCCATGTTGGGATTTGTAGGATTCCAGTGTTTCATAATCGGAGAATGCGATGATATTGCTTGCCATGGGGGTTTTGAATTTGTCAGACTTCAGGTAAAAAGCAACCGTAGCATCCGTCAGACTTTCGGGTTTGGTGTAGTCAGCGACGAGGATATGTTTGATATCTTCCTGACTGACTTCATCGGATTCTAAGAATGACATCAGGCAGTTGACATCATCGAAGATGAAGATTTTTCCTTTTTGGGTAACGACCTCCGCGCCGTAGACAGGGTCCATCAGCTTCATTTTGCAATGGTGGCAGTTGTCATTTCCGTAACTGATGGGTCTCGGTTCTGCCTTGCAGGAAAGCATCAGAAGAGAGACCAGGAATATTTTGATTATATTTTTCATTGATGGTGTGGTTTATCGTATTTGGTTTTCAGAGGGAAGACACTTTCTTTTTCTTCCTCCATTCGGTAAATACCGCAACTGTCAGGAGTAAAGCCGATACGCCAAGAATCCATCCTCCGGTGTCGGGACCTGAATAAGCGAGGAAGTTGAGGAGTTCTTTGTATCCGATAAGTGGAGGCTGGTAAGCCATTCCCGGAACTTTGATCGCAGCAGTCTGATCCAAGTTGTGGCCATAATCATATCCCCAAAGGTACATGTCGGTCAAAACTCCGATTCCAAGTAAGACGATCATCACAAAAAAGGTATAAAGTGCCCATCTTTTGGCTATGGCAGCAGTGAGAATCCCAAACCCGATAATGAATCCAAAGACATAGATCAGGTAGGTAAATTCGGGAAACATCTCAACTCCGATATGCTTCATGCCGATGTAGTGGTTGACACCGTTGATGATTTCGACATCTCCGCTGAGCCGGTCTATCCATATTTTCATATTCAATCCCTCGGGATATTGGGGAGCCCAAAGGCTGATCTGCCACAGTGGGGTAAAGTACGCGGAAACCATCAGGGCAGCGGCGATGAGAGCCAGAATCCGGTTTGATGGGCTGATATTGTTCATCTTTTTCGGTTTTAATCACCGCCGGTTTTGATCCCGGCGGTGAGGTTGATGGGGAAATTATTCTGCAGCTCCTGTAGAAAACTTGAGCGGCGTATTGCTTCCTGCCGGAGATACCCTGAGGTAGCCCTGCATTTCTTGGTGCAATGCCGAACAGAAGTCTGTACAATAGAATGGGAACACACCTGTTCTGTCCGGTACCCATTTCAAAGTGGCTGTTTCACCAGGCATGACGAGCAGTTCAGCAGTGTTGGCGCCTTTGATGGCTAATCCGTGAGGCACATCCCAATCCTGTTCGAGGTTGGTCATGTGGAAGTATACCTCATCTCCAACCCTGATTCCTTCGATGTTGTCGGGTCTGAAATTGGACCTGATACTTGTCAGGTAGATGTGGACTTCATTGCCATTCCTTTCGACCCTTGCATCATTGATGCCTTTGAGCACGTGCGGGTGGTTGTTTTCTTCCAGTTTGTAGAACTTCACTTGCCTGTCTTTGATCAAAGAAGCAGGGAAAGACTCTGCATAATGGGGCTCACCGATGGTCGGGAAGTCAAGAAGCAACTGCATTTTGTCACCTGAAATATCATAAAGCTGGGCAGAGTGGGCCAATTCAGGACCTGTAGGAAGGTATCTGTCTTTCGTGATTTTGTTGTAAGCGACCATGTATTTGCCATGTGGCTTGCCTGTCGGTCCACCGGGGATACTCAAGTGTCCTACTGAATAGTAAGTAGGAACCCTGTCTACCACTTCAAGTGTTTCGATGTTCCACTTCACGATCTCCGAAGAAACAAACATGGAAGTGTAGGCAAATCCCTTTCCGTCGAATTCAGTGTGCAAAGGTCCAAGACCCGGTTTTTCAACTTCTCCGTGCAATACTGACTCATACTTCAATACCGGCATGCCGTCAATATTTCCTTCGAAATCCTGCTTTTCAATGGCTGCAAGCATCTTGGTAAAAGAGAATACAGGAATGATCGCTGCCAATTTTCCACTGCCGATGATGTACTCTCCCGTAGGATCCGTGTCTGTGCCGTGAGGTGATTTTGGACATGGGATAAAGTAAACGATGTCCTTCAGTTCTCTTGGATCTAAGGAAAGTACCTCGGTCCTGATGGTAGAAGTGGCAGTGTGGGTACTTTCATCCCACTTGTTGTGGGCATATTTCACAGGGACTTTTTTGCCCTTTCCTGCGGCGATGTATTCTTCCGCTTTCTTCCAGTTTACGGCCATGATAAAGTCCTTGTCTTTTTGTGAAGCATTCACTTCCAAAAGTGTATGGGCCATTTCGGTATTGTAGGTAGAGAAGAAAAACCAACCATGTGACTTTTTCTTTCCTGCCCTTGCCAGGTCAAAGTTGAATGGCGGTGCTTCCAATTGGAAAGCAATGTCCATATCACCTTTTTCTTTGTCTACACTGATGAAGGAAATTGTCCCACGGAAGTTTTCCTTGTAGGTATCGATGGCTACATCCCTGTTTTTGTCATCTCCGGTAGGTACCGAAAATCTCGTTCCTGCCACCACATACTCAGTGTTTTCAGTAATGAACGGAGAGGAGTGGTTACCGCCGGAATTCGGGATTTCGATGATCTCGACAGTTTTGAATGTAGTCAAGTCCACCCTGGCGATCCTAGGGGTATTGTTTGCATTACCAAAAGCCCATCTTGCATCATGCTCTGCATTGGTCGTAGAGATGGCAATGTGGTGCAAATCGTCCCAAGGAACGAATCCGTGGGAAGTGTTCAGCATGGGTTTTGTTTCTTCAGAGAATCCCCAGCCATTTTCCGGGTGAACCGAAAAGACCGGAAGGATCTTTAACACCCTTCCCGAAGGAAGACCTACTACGGACATCTGTCCATTGAAACCACCGGAAATGATGTTGTAAAATTCATCATGTTGTCCCGGGGCCACATATACTTTGGAGGCAGCGTCTCCCGAAATGGCGGTCTGTGCGCCTTTGGGTTTGCAACCATAGGCAAAAGCTATAGCAACTGCTGCTCCTGCCATCAACCATAATCTTGTTTTCATTGTCTTGGGGTTTGGTTTGTTTATTTCGCAGCAGCATCCATGCTACCGGCTTTTTCTAAGTCATTTTTTCTCATAAATTCCAAAATGTGCCTGGCTTCATCCATAGAGATGTTTTGGTTGGGCATTCTGGTGAGACATTCTTCCAACAAGGCCTGTGCGGTAGGATCTTCATCCAGCATCACATCGACATTGGTGACCATGTTCATGATCCATTCCGGACGTCTCCTGTTGGTCACCCCTTGGAAACCGGGACCCACCAAACGCTTGTCGTTGAGCTGATGGCAGGCAGTACACTTCATGTCCACTATTGCCTTTCCTTTTTCTGCCAAAGCTTCATCAACAGTGGCTCCGAGGTCGACACTTTTGATTTCACCCACCCCTTTTGGATCGGCTTCTTTTGCAGTTTCTTCTGCGGTCGGTGGGGTATAAGTACCTTGGTTTTCACCGCCACCACCGCAACTTGCCAACAGGAGCAAAGCCGCTCCCATGGTCATGATCATCGTACTTTTCATAGTTTTTCTGTTTTTATAAAATTGGGTTTTGATAGTATTTTCAATTGTAAGTTCAGCCTCATTGAAAGCCGGTTTTCGCCACAGTCCCACCCAAATCAGCAATAGGCCAATTGGGAAAAATGAGGAGGCAATGAATAAGATCAGGTGGTAGTAAGGAATAAATCCAAGTTTGGCCCAAAGCAAAGTACCCTGCCCGAGGAGTAGAATCTCCGAAGCGAGGAAGGCCAAAGCCAGGAAGTGCCAACCCAAACCTGAAAATCTGCCTGTGCCAAGCCAGTTGTTTTTCAAAGCAAAGGCTCCAATGCCAAAGGTGATGGAACCAAGCATTACCAAATGGACAAAACCGATGACATACATGCGGATGGTATAGGCGATGGTGGCCACATCAGGGATGATAAGGGCGGCCTGAATCAGAGCTTTGGCCACCAAACTCATCATTCCGATGTAAAGCATCCTGTCTATCCAGTTTTTGGGAAATTTCAGTCCCTCGAACAGTTGGTTGAAAGCAGGTTTCAGTATCCGGTAATAGGCGATGACTTGGAGGATTACTCCTGCAGCATTGATGAAAATCAGGGCTTTGATCGGTGTACTCCAAGAAACGGCCAAGGCATAGGTCAGGAAAAGGGAAATATGGAGAATCCATTCGCTTTTTTTGGAAACAGGAATGCTCCATCCGTTTTTTTGCAGGTAGCACACCAACAATCCCAAAAATCCATAGACAAAGCAGCCATTGAGCTGAAAGTGCAGAAACCATTGCACACTCATGAAATACAAGGGGTGGAGCCTGCCCAATGTTGCGCCGACAGGACCGATCGCCCAAAGTCCAAGGCTTGAAACAAGCAACCAAATGATGGAAAATCTCACCAATCGGGTAGCAGTAGATGCTTTGTACCGGGAAAGATCCTGAAAGAAGAAGTATGCAAAGAAATAGCTTGAAATCAGGTGCAGGGATGAAAATGTGATGCTATAAAGGCCATAACCCTGAAAGGGAAAACTCAGCATCATGCCTAGCGTGGTAAAAACCGATATACCGAGAAGTACTTTATAGGTTTGGAGCCTTTTGGCATCTTTTACATAGGTAAAAACCAAAGCCCCTGTGACCAATAAATATCCCCAACCCAACAAGGCCAAATGGGAGTGTGCATGAAGAATATGCTTGTATTCGAAGAAACTGACTTCGCCGACAAGGAAATACCTCATCAAAAGCCCAAAGGATGAAGCCATCAAAAAGAAGAAAACCGCCCAGAACATCCACGGTTTTGCCAAATGTCTCTCAAGCGGAGAGACACTTGGTTTTTGGCTTAAAAGTTCCTGTGCGGTTTTCATTTTTTCAGGGATTCAATTGGTGGTACAGTTCGGTTGCCTTCGGAAAAAGGATGTTGTTTTCAAGATGGATATGCTTGTGAAGGTCTTCTTCAAATTCCTGAAGCATGGCAAAAGCGACTTTGTAAGTCTGACAGCCATCGGTAGGTGTCTGATACCCGCCGCTCAGTTCCGATATCTTCCGGAACCTTTCGCCTTCAGTGTCATGCTCATGTTCCATCATGTGGATGGGGTTTTCGATGGTGCCAAAATGTGGTTTTGAGAGTGAGAAGTGGCTTGATTTTGCCTCTTCCATGGCTTTTATGTAGGGAAAAAGGATCAGTTCTTCCTTTTTCATATGGGTAGTCAAAGCATCTGCAGCATTGAAAAAATGATCCTTAATGAGTTCAAGTTCAGGATGTCTTCCTCCGTGTACAAGGACAAGTTTTTGCAAATAAGCCTTCAGAGCGGGAATGCTGTTTTCGACATAGCTATGATGGGTAGTCGTGATATGGTTGATCAGGTCGGTCAGTCCAAAATCTGTAAAATGAACTTCCTCGGGGAGGTTGACTGCATTTGCCAAGTCCTTTAGGATGCTTTCCATGGGGACATCGTTGACCTCACAGGCTTTCTCAAGGGTGATGCCGCCTTTGCAACAAAAGTCAATTCCGTATTCTGTGAAAACCTTTGCCGCCCGGAAGTTTTCCGCTACGATTCCGCCTACTTTTCTTTTTGATAGATTTTCCATTTTAATAGTATTTAAAGACCTTTTTATCCTTTATATATGTAAATTTTTTTCAGTATTTCAGAAAGCTGATTCCGATGTTTACCCTATCCGCCACATCTCTCAGGCTTGTAGTCATCAGCATGCCGGTCAAATGATCGCGGATTGCCAAAAACTTATGATGAACAGGGCATGGGTGGTCTTCGGAACATTTTTCCAATCCCAAAGCACAACCTGTAAAGAGCATGTCTCCGTCTATGGCCTCTACGATTTCTGAGAGAAATATCTTATTGGGATTCCCCTGAATATGAAAACCTCCGTTAGGCCCTTTGACAGAACTAAACAGATCATGCCTGACAAGTTCCTGAAGTATTTTTGCCGTAAATGCCTCCGGAGAATTGATAGCTTTGGAGATTTCCTTCAATCCTGCACGCTCCTGACCTTCCGGCAGAGTGGCCACATAGATCATGGCGTTGATGGCATATTTGCAGGCTTTCGAAAACATCTTTCGTCTTGTATAGTCCAAATGTAAGTACAAAATATTAAAGGACAAAAATATCCTTTAATCTTTTTATCATATTTTTAAAAACAATTCCTCAATTCAAAACAGAATCAGGGGAGGAATGTGGACCGGTTTTGAAAGTGTTTTATGACTAGGCAGAAGGGGATTGATCCAAAATTGATTTTAAAAAACGGAAAGGTTACTTGTTATACCTGATCCAAAAGCTACTTTTGTGAAGATGAAAAACCGGAGGCGCTGAGTGCTTTCATTTGGTTTTTTTTCAATCAAATTATCCAAAAGATAAATGAACCATTGAATGGAATGGGTCTGTTTTATCTGTGAGTTTCAAAAACTAATTTCATGACCGCAGCACAGCTTTCTCTTCAACAATCAGCCACCATTGAAAGTATCCAGGAATCTGATATTTCTATTAATTTTTTGGAGTTAGGGATTTTGCCCGGGAAAGAAATCAAATTATTAAAGAAAGCACCTTTTGGAGGGCCAATGGCTTTTTTGATTGAAGAAAATATTATCGCCCTCAGACAGCAGGAGGCCATTATGATCAATTTAAAATCCTGATTAGTATGGAAACCGCCACCGCTCTCCAGACCAAAACTGTTGCCATCATCGGCAATCCCAATGTAGGCAAATCCAGTATTTTCAACCAACTGACAGGTCTCAATCAAAAAATCGGAAATTACCCCGGAGTTACCGTTGACAAAACAGTGGGTTTTCTCCGGATTGGTGAAAAGGAAATTAACCTGATCGACCTGCCGGGAACTTACAGCCTTTACCCCAAGTCTGAAGATGAAGTCATCGCCCATCGTGTCCTGAATGGATTGGGACAGGAAAAGCCGGATTTCGCTTTGGTAATCCTCGATGCCTGCAACCTGGAGAGAAGTCTGTTGCTTGGTACCCAGGTGATGGATTTGGGTATTCCAATGGCTTTTGTGGTCAATATGAAGGATCTCGCCCTCAAAAAAGGAATTCAGATCAAGACTTTTGATTTGTATAAAATGCTTGGCGTGCCTTTGGTACTTACCGATGCAAGAAACAATGAAGGAATAGATGCCATCCGTCAATTGATGGCAACCGAAAAGTTTGAATCCCCCAAACCGCTTCTTGACTCTTACGCATTCGCCGACAAGGCATTGGTAGAGGAAGTCATGGTGAGATTTGGGTTTAAAAATCCCTATCAGGCTTTCCAGATGTTGGTGTTTGGAGAATTTGACAAAACCCTACCACTAGCGGACAAGCAATGGCTGGAGGAAAAATCCCTTGCTTTTGGATTTGACAGAAAAAGGCAACAGGTACGTGAAACCGAAGCACGATATGTCAAAATAGCTTCAATACTCAAAAAATCTGTCGATAGGGTTAAAATCGAATCAAGCAATGTAACCATCAGCTTGGACAATGTTTTCTTGAATCCTGTCTTTGGGTTTGTGGTTTTTCTGGGAATCATGCTGTTGATATTCCAGGCAATTTTTGCTTGGGCAGCCTTCCCGATGGATTTGATAGACGTGGGATTTGCAGGCCTGAGTGGTTGGATTTATGAGAATCTTCCTCCGGGTGTATTGACTGATTTGCTTGCAGAAGGGATTGTTCCCGGGATCGGCGGGGTTGTCATCTTTATACCGCAGATCGCCATGTTGTTTGGTTTTTTGGCGATTTTGGAGGATACCGGATACTTGTCCAGGGTGGTGTTTTTGATGGATAGGTTGATGCGTCCTTTTGGCCTCCATGGCAAAAGTGTCGTTCCCCTGATCTCAGGTATGGCCTGTGCCATCCCCGGTATCATGGCGGCCAGGAATATCAGCAACTCCAAAGAAAGACTGATCACGATTTTGGTGACTCCTTGGATGAGTTGCTCAGCAAGGTTGCCGGTCTATATCATCCTGATAGGGCTTACCATTCCGGATACCCTTTGGATGGGAATCAGTTTTCAGGCCCTTGGTCTTTTGGCGATGTACCTGTTGGGAGTCTTGTTTACGCTCTTGGGGGCTTTGGCCCTGAAATTTATCCTAAAAACAAAAGAGAAAAGTTACCTCTTGACCGAGCTTCCCATTTATAGATTGCCAAGATGGAAGACCGTCCTATTGACGATGTTCAACAAATCCAAAATCTTTGTTTTGGAAGCCGGCAAGGTCATTCTTTCCATCTCCATAGTCCTTTGGGTTTTGGCGAGTTATGGTCCGAGTGGCAAAATGCAGGCGATTGAAGAGGAAAAAACAACTGTTCTACAAACTACTCCTGAGGCAGATTGGTCTACTGTGGAGGAGTTATATGCTTCCAAAAAGCTTGAGGCATCATTTATCGGTATCATGGGCAAGGCCATCGAGCCCGCCATCAGGCCCTTAGGTTATGATTGGAAAATCGGTATTGCACTCTTGACTTCTTTTGCAGCCCGGGAAGTCTTTGTCGGGACCATTGCTACGATTTACAGCATCGGCGGAGATGTCGAAAACGAACTGACCATCCGCGAAAAACTAGCCAAAGAAGTTCATTCTGATACGGGAGAGAAGGTTTTTGACAAAGCTACAGGGTTTTCCCTGATGGTCTTTTATGCCTTTGCGATGCAATGTATGAGTACCTTGGCAGTAGTGTACCGCGAAACCAAAAGCTGGAAATGGCCGATCCTGCAGACCGTGGTCATGACCGGGATTGCGTATTTGGCAGCCTTTATCACTTATCAGATTTTCTCTTAATTATGTGGCAGGAACTTGTTGTTTTCGGATTGTTTGCCTTGGTTTTGGGAACTTGGGTTTTCAGGACTTTTATAAGAAAACCAAAAAAATCCCAATCCGGTCCAGGTTGCGATAAATGTGGGGGATAATTAGTGCCTTTCTCCTCTCTATTTTTTGAATTCAAGGAATTATTAATTATAAATATTTTTTATACATATAATTATTAATATAAATAAAAACTAATGAGTAGACCTTTGCAATTTTGTAATATCAAAAGAATCAGACACTAAAGGCTACACATATGAACAGGCAAAACAACATCACTTTGATCAAAGGGGAATTTGAAACCGAAGAAGCAAAAGATATTTTGAGAAACCTGATTGATTTCAAGATCAAGTTTCATCAGATCAAAAGTTTCAATTCTGAATTAAAATTTGGTGAAAAAGATGCTCGTTCCATGGCAAGAATCATAGAATTGAAGGCAAGCATGCAGAAAATGCTTGAAATAATGGAAGAAGCTGAAGCAAATGGATATAGCCTAAAAATTGACGCAAAAATTGATATTGAGTTTCAGCGTCAAGAGACTCAGATATTGGATCATATGGTGGTCAGCCATTGATATATATTTTCAGACTAATTCGAGGAAAAAATGGGGAATTATTCTTCCCCATTTTTTTTTACCTTAATTTTTTTCAATCATGTCTTGCTCCCTCCATCACTTTGAAAATATGTAACACTGCGGGAAAAATTGCATCCATGGATTCGGCCGCTCCTTTGGTCGAACCGGGTAAAGCCAATACCAATGTCTCTCCGATCAGACCTGCTACACTTCTCGACAACATAGAATAGGGCGTCCGCTGCTGTCCATACGAACGGATGACCTCTTCGATTCCGGGAACTTCCTTTTCCAAAAGCGGCTTGATCGCTTCCGGAGTAACATCCCTTGGAGACAAACCTGTTCCCCCTGTGAAAATTACCAAGTCCATTCCTCCAGCACAATACTGCTTTAATTTTTCCTGAATGATAGCAGTTTCGTCAGGAATCACAATATAATCTCCAATGATGACACCTTGTTTTTCCAACTTTTCTATAATGGCCTTTCCTGCCATGTCCACTTTGGTTCCCTTTGATATAGAATCCGAACAGACCACCACGGCAGCTTTGAGTCCTTGATTTTCCTTTTTGGCAAAATCCGTCTTGCCGCCTTTCTTTTCCAACAATTTGATCTGATTGATGCTGATGCCCTTGTCGATAGGCTTGAGCATGTCATACATCGTCAGCGCCACGACAGAGGCAGCATGCATGGCTTCGACTTCTACGCCGGTTTTGTAGATTGTATGTATCTCCGCATGGATGTGTATATCCAACCCTTCGATTTTATAGCTGATGGAAGTGAACTCGATCGGGAGGGGATGACAATCCGGGATCATGTCCGAAGTGCGCTTGGCAGCAAAAAGTCCCGCTGTCTTCGCCATTTCAAAAACATCACCTTTGGGTACCTTCCGCTGTACGATGGCATCGATGGTTTCCTGTGAACTCACTGAGACAATTGCCTGGGCAATGGCTTTGCGGAGAGAGGGAGATTTGTGGGTAATGTCGACCATTTTTTAGAATATCAAGAAATTAGTATCAAGTATCAAGTAACAAGAGGCGAGAGTCTAAGTGCTCAGTTGGCAGTAGCAGTTTGCAGTGGTTAGATTTTGAGTATAAAGTATCAGGTAAAATGTATCAAGTATCAAGAAGCGAGAGTCTCTCAGTGGTCAGTTTGCAGTAGCAGTTGGCAGTGGTTGTGTGGTAAGAATCAAGTAGCGAAAAGCGGGAGCCAAGATGCAATAACCAAGAGACCCTTCGTTCCTCAGGGTGACGCATAACAACCCGACAACGCGAAGCAGACAACCCGACAACTATTACAACCATTACAACAACTACAACAATTACAACCCTTCACTCCAACCCTCACAAATTCTCCTTCCAGACCGAGCCGTCGTTGTCTATCAGTTCTTTTCCCCAGACAGGGACTTCTTTTTTGATCCGTTCCACCAATTCTTCGCAGGCATCGATTGCTGCTTTGCGGTGCTTGGAAGAGGTGAATACAAAGAGGCAGATTTCACCGACTTTTACCTCTCCGAGACTGTGGTAGATATGCATACAGCTCAAAGGGTATTTGGCAAATATAGCTTCCCTGATCTCAAAGGCCTTTTCCAACGCCATATCTTCATAGGCTGTATACTCAATCGCAGTTACTTTTCCGCCTTCTTTTTCATCCGCCCTCACCTGACCGAGGAAGATGCTGTGGCCTCCGATATCCGTTTTGGTACTGTGGTTGGCGATGGACTTTGCGATGGATTCAGGTGAAATAGGACCCTGAACAAAGATGTTTTTTGGGCTTCTTTTGGTTTCCATGTACTTATTTATAAATCGGTGAATCAGGGGCTTCAATACCTCCTGATATGGAATGTATCTTTTTTCCCGGAAAATGCTTCTCCAACATTTTTACTGCCTTCAAACTCCGGACTCCGCTTTGGCAAAACAACAAGATCAATTCCGAATTGAGCCATTCTTGGTGCTTTTCTTCTATCAGATCCAAGGGTACAGATTGAAATTTAAATCCTTTCAGTTTTGGGAATTCATCTGCTTCTCTGACATCAATGAGTGTTCCTCCGGGGAATTTATTCAATAAGGAAAAAGCTTCTTCCCAATCAACAGAGTCACCATCTCCACAAACTACGGCATAATCTGTTGCCTCCAAAGCTTCCATCGAGAAAGGAATCCCCTTCTTTGAATCCGGATTTTTGCTAAGCTCCATTGAGTAGGATTGATGGCTGAGAAGGTTGTAAAACAGCATCTTGTCCACCAAAGCTACGCCGTATCCTGTCAGATATTTTATGGCTTCTGCTGCCTGAAGTGTGCCTATGATTCCAGGCAAAACCCCCAAGACTCCGGTTTCATTGCAGTTGGGAATTTCGTAGGCAGTAGGAGGATCAGGGAAAATATCGCGGTAATTGATGCTGTTATGGCCCTTTCCATTCAAGATAGCAACCTGTCCTTCATTTTGGTATACAGCTCCAAAAACCAATGGTTTCCCCAAAAGCACGCAGGCATCATTGACCAAATATCTTGTGGGGAAATTGTCCGAACCGTCTATAATTAGGTCGTATTTGGAAAATATCGCCTTGATGTTTTGCGTGGTGATGAATTCCGGGATGCAATTGATCTTGATATCGTGGTATTTTGCTTTGAGAAAATGGCCGGCAGTTTCAGCTTTGTTTAGTCCCAAATCTCCCTCTCCAAAGAGTACTTGTCTGTTGAGGTTGGATAATGATACCATATCTCCATCCACAATGCCGATGGTTCCGACCCCTGCGGCAGCGAGGTATAGTAGAACGGGGCAACCCAAACCGCCCGCACCGATGACCAATACCTTTGCCTGCTTCAGCTTATGCTGCGCTTCTTTTCCAAATCCGGGCAATATGTATTGTCTTTCAAAGCGGTCCATATCATCTTTTTATTAACCTCCGGAAAAAGGAGGGAGCAACGCAACTTCAGCACCTACAGGAATGGCTGTCTTTCCGACTGCCATTTTTTTATTTATTGCAATGCTAAACTTGGTATGCTGGAGGTCGGGGTATTGTTGGTAGAGATAGCCTAATAAAACCTCTGTGTCCGGCATGTATTCCAACACCAACTCTTTGGTTTTTATCTTTTCGGCAATCATACCGAAGGCTATCACTTGTATACTTGTCAGTGCCATAGGTTCGAAGTTAGGGAATTCAATTGGTCAGATTCTGATTGAATAAAAATTTTGTTTCTGGAAAATGACCGAAGTCCGATGACCGATGTCCTATCCTCACCGAGGTATGGTAAGGAATTTATGGTTGTTTTCCTTTGGATATTGAAAAGAAACAAGTCATTTCATCCCGACCAGATCAACTTCACCGCAGCAATAAAGAGAACAACAGTCAAGAGGTATTTGATCATGACGGGATTGAATTTCTTTGCACCGAGGTACGCGCCCAAAGCTCCTCCTGCGATCGTCAACGGCATGACGATCCAAAGTTGCCGGTCGATCTCCACCTGAAACCCGTCTGCACCAAGAAACCCCGATACGGAGTTGAAAAAGATGAAAAGCGCACTGACGGCGGCGGTTTCTTTCATATTGGTCCAACCCAACATCAGCAATATCGGCGATAGGATGATCCCGCCTCCGATGCCGATCAGTCCGGAAAAGAATCCGATCAGCAATCCCAATACGGGTCCCATCCACCACTGCCTTTCCATGGCAGGACGGTCAGATACCGGAAAAACATTCATAAATCGGAGAATGGGAAAGAAAAGCAAAATACCCAAGATCCTTTTATACAGGACTGTATCCACCAGAATACTGCCCCCAAGATATGCCGCAGGAATGGAGAATAAGATCAACGAAATAAACAGCTGCGTGGGAAAAGTGCTCGCTTTCCGAAAAGAAAGAAAGGCCAACAAAGAAACAAACATGTTCATGATCAGCGCCGTAGGCCGGATCTGCTCGGGTGCAAAATTCAACAAAGCCAACACCATCAGGTAGCTGCTAGCACCGCCATGACCCACGGAGGCATACAAAAAAGCCACGATGGGAAGCAGCAGATAAAGGATAAATTCATTCAGTCCCTCTGCCATGCTTTACCAATTGTATACTTTGACGATCGTTCCTGCTTCCAGACTTTCCACCTCTTCCCCGACTTCTGCGATGCAGTTAGCGGCACCATACGAGATCAGGTTAAAGGATTCCTGACCTGGAAGTATGATCACTTTTTCGTTTTCAAGCTTTGCTTTGAGGAAAAAAGTGAGGCCTGTTGTTTTTTCAAAATTATCAGCCAAGGGATAGGAACCACTTGGTTTCCAGATATCAGTTTTTCCCATCCAAGCTTCGATGCATGGTTTGACATATTGGTTGAAGCAGGTGAGGGTAGAGGCGGGATTTCCCGGCAAGGCAAAAATCCATTTGTTTTTATTCTGCCCGACAAAAAGAGGTTTTCCGGGCTTTTGCTTCACTTTGTAGAAAAGCTCCTGCACTCCAGCTTGCCGCAATCCTTCTTTGACGTAGTCATAATCTCCCACAGAAATACCTCCGGAAAGAATCAGGACATCGTAGTTGCCGAGGTATTCGTTGATTTTCTCCTGTAATTTCTCGGGTTCATCTATCGCCTTCCCGATCTGGATTTCTTTCACTCCAAGATTTTGCAGGTAGGACTTCATCACAGGACCATTGGCATCATAGACTTTTCCAAAACCCAAAGGATTCCCTGCTTCCTCGAGTTCATCACCCGTCAGGATGATCCCGACAGTCGGAGCGGCATGTATCGGAACCAGGCTGATTCCCACAGAAGCAAGCAAACCGATCATCCCCGGACTGATGTGACTGCCCTTCTTTGCGATCAGGTCTCCTGCTTTGTTTTGGGCTCCTTTGCCACGGAAATTGGCTCCCTTTCGGAACTTTTCTGAATCAAAAATCAGCTGCCCTTCTTTTATTTTGACATACTCTTGAGGAATGATCGTATCTGCACCTGAGGGGACAGGCGCACCTGTAAAGATCCGGATGGCTTCATTTTCTCCCAAAACCAACTCCTGCATGTCTCCGGCTTTGCTCTTAGATTGGCTTAAAAGCGTTCTTTGGTTATTGTCTTTTTGCCAGCAAATGGCATAGCCATCCATGGCGGAATTATTGAAAAAAGGAATATCGATGGGGGAGAAAATATCCTCAGAAAGGACTGATCCGGAAGCTTTGTCCAGGTCGGCCAAGATGGTCCTGCCTAAAATGAGGTTATCCTGAAGTATTTTTTTTGCTTCGCTAACTGAAATCATATGGGTTGGCTATCCGCCGATTTTGATCATGCTGCGGTTTTCGATTTTATCTGCTTCGGCTTTAAGGTAATCAGGTGAAAACTGTCCCCCGAGCATGGCGTGTTTTCTATAGATGGATAGGTGGATCAAAGGAAGGATGTCTTCACCTTTGCGCAGGGTGCCGAGAAGGTCCATTTCCTCTTTTCCAAAAAGGCAATTCTTCATCTTGCCGTCAGCTGTGATCCGCATCCTGTTGCAGTCGCCGCAGAAATGCTCGCTCATCGTCGTGATAAAAGCGAAAGTTCCTTGATTGCCGACCACTTTATATTTTTTGGCTGTATCATGGACCTGATCCTGAAGCTTGACCACATCCATTTCAGCTTGGACCATCCCGAGCATCTGCTTGGTAGTGATGACCTTTTCACTTTTCCAATGGTTGCCAGAAAAAGGCATAAACTCTATAAAGCGGACGTGCAAGGGCAGCTTTTCAGTGATTCTTACAAAGTCAAGCAGTTCTTCTTCGATGATGCCGTTCAGTGCCACTGCATTGATTTTGACGCGGAAGCCATGGTCAAGGAGTAGTAGAATATTGTCCCAAACCTGTTGGAACTGGTTTCTTTTGGTGAGTTTGAAAAATGTCTCCGGATTCAGGGTGTCGAGACTGACATTGAGGGAACGGATGCCTGCATCTTTCAAAAGCTGGAGATGCTTGTGAATCAAGACCCCGTTGGTGGTCAGCGTAAGTTCAACCGGTAACTTTGACAACCGCTGCACAATGTCGGGAAATTCCTTTCTGACCAAAGGTTCGCCACCAGTCAACCTGATTTTCTTTACTCCGAGGTCCACAAAAGTCTTGGCGATCTGCTCGATCTCTCCTGTGGACATGAGTTTGGAATTGGGCAGGCACTCGATTTCCTCATTCGGCATGCAGTAGGCACAACGGAAGTTGCAGCTATCTGTCAGCGATATCCGGAGGTAATTGTGGATCCTGTTATGTTGGTCAATGAGCATTCGAAGCGGGTAAATTTCCCAATTGTATCAAGATCAAATTTGCCAAGAAAGATTAAGAATTAAAAGGGGAATTTTGTAAAGGGTAGGAGGCCAGATGTCCGATGACGTATGTAAAGAAAGGAGCCGAGAAGCAAGACAAGTGGGCAGTAACAGTTAACAGTTAACAGTGATCAGTCTCAGTCGCATTCAGAATGTTAGTTTGATTTTATCCAAGCAAAGTTAAATGTCACTCACAACTTTGAAATTGGAAAAAACTTATCCTTGTCACCTCGACGAAGGCGAGGTCCATTTCTAGATATTTTTAGATTTCTCTCTGTGTTGCCAATGACAGAAATGGAATTTTCCCCTTCGACAAGCTCAGGGACCGGAGATTCGGCGTTTGGAGGGGGAGGAGGAAAAAGCGGCTGCACCGCTTTTTCCTCCTCCCCCTCTCTCAAGAACAACCTCGTTGGCCGAGCTTGCCGAGGCCGAAATAAAATAGTTTCAATGTCATTCCTTTTCCAAATGTTTTTTGAAAATGTTTAAGACCCGAAATGACAAAGGGATGTGAATTTTATCCTTAACGCCCTTTTTTCATCTGAACTGTTTCAAAAAAACTAAAAACCCCAAACAAAAACCAAATCTGGTTTCTGTTTGGGGTATGATGATTGATTTTCAAATAAAGGTTTGATCCAGAAACATTATCAATCAATATCACTCAATATCTATTCACTCCGAATACAACCTAAGTTGAAGTTTTATTTCGCCAACGAATTAATCCAAGCAGCAATCTTCAAAGCTTCATCTCTTGGAACCTGTGGCATTGCGGCCATCGGCGTGGCATAATCCGGCCAATTCTCAGGTTTTGGATTGTAGATCAGTTCCACGATTTTCTCATTGGAATATTTCCTTTTGGCTATTTCTGCATAGGCAGGACCGACTTGTCGCTTGGTGGCATTGTGGCAGGCGGTACAGGTATTTTTAGCAAGCAAGGCATTGATAACCTCTAGTGAAGGAACTTCATTGGCAACAGCTTCGGGTTTGGCGGCAACTGCAACAGGTGCTTTCTTTGGAGAAGCGGCGGCTTTCTTCGCTGCTTCAGCTTCCAGTTTTGCTTTTTCGGCTATGGAGTTGTACTGACTGAGTTCATCCACTGCCAACTTTGCCCCTTCGGGAATATTGTTCAGTGTGTAATATGCCGTGCCGTGTAGAAGCGAATGGGATTCGATACTCTCCCGGACGCCATCCAAGGATATTTTATGGATGTGATACCTCCTCAAGCCATCGACTACGATCCTTACTTTCATGCGGTCAGCCGATACCTTTACTCCTGAGATAACATTATCCTGAATATTCACAGGAGGACTGCCGTAGACCGGATGGTATTTGTAAGTAAAGCTCTGAACGGCATAGGAAGCCAAGTCCTCGGCGGAATTGATATTGACCGGCTTGGTAAATTCTATCTCAAAACCATCTGGCATGGCTTTGACGGTTCTCATTTCGAAAGGGATTTCATTGTTCCAAACCATACGCTGCAAGCCTTCATTGGCTTCGCCTGCCGAACCCCAACCCCTGTTGGTCTCGCCTACAAAAAGCGACTTGTCCGCTCCGAAGGCAATCCGCATTACACCGGACTGGAAGCCTGCCCTGAAGTCGATGGATGCCCCTTGATACTGTCCGTTGACTTTCTCCAGCATGATACGCATGATTTTGCTCTGACCCTGATCGCCGACGAGGACCTGACCTTCGAATGGCCCCAAATGTCCTTCTGGAATCTGCAAAGGCTCAGAGTTGGAAATGCCGTGGATGCCATGTGGCAACCAAACTGCAGGAAGCTTGATGGATGGGATTTTTTCTTTGGCCTCAAAAAGTGTGATGAATTCCTCATCGACTACATTCTCTGGCTTAATATAGCGGCCGTAAGTGTTTTTGATTTTCCTTGGATCGACTACTGCGTCAAATTGCTCAGAGGTCAGTTTGAAGGGAGGACCTGCCAATCCTGTCCAGGCCAAGCCTGCAGGGTGTCCGGTGAAATCTCCCTTTTCCAAATGCCACAAACCACCCGAAGCCATGTAATCTCCCTGGTTGTCGGTGTAAAACAATTCTCCGTCTATGATGCCGAGTCCTGCAGGGGAGCGCATGCCAGTGGCCCAAGGCTCCATTTTGCCGTCAGGGGAGATTTTCATCACCCAACCTCTGTACGGCACGCGGCTTTCACCTCTCCACCATTCTTCATTGCCAAAGGCCACATTGCCGGAAACAAAGTAATTCCCATCCTTGCTGACTTTGGGTCCAAAGCTATATTCATGGTAATGCCCGGAAATGTCCCATGCATAGATCGTCTCGAATTTGTCTGCGTAGCCGTCCTTGTCTGTGTCGGTGACTTTGGTGAGTTCACCCCTTTGGGCACAGATCCATGAACCGTCCTGATAGGTCAATCCAAGGATTTCGTGGAGTCCTGAAGCAAATTTTCGGAAGAAAGGTCTTGGGCTTGTGGGATTTTCTACGATGAAAATATCCCCCCGCCTAGTCGCCACGCCAAGGTTACCATTTGGCATCAAAGCCAATCCACCCACCTCAAGGAGCGTTCCTTCCGGACTGCTTACCTTCATGATTTTGTAATAATCCTCCTCTAATGGAGACTCCTGTGCCATAGCCGGACGGGAAAACAATCCCAAAAGTCCAAGTGCCAAGACTGTAATATATGTTGAATAAAAGGTCTTCATATTCTAATTGTCAATAAGTTAAAACAAGATGGCGTATTGGATTTGTGAATTGAGGGATACCAAGAGCTGCTGTTTGTCTCCACTGCTTTGGACCACAGGCTTGTTGGCCGACTTGGGGTCTACCTGAATGTAAAATCCCTTGTCTGCCACCCAATACAATCCGTCCTTGATCAGCTTAATTTCAGCACCTTCGGCGATGGCGTACTGCTTGTTGGCGGTGCCTCCGGTGGCGGAAAGTGTCCTGTCCAATCCCTTGCCGTCAGCCCTGCTGATGATAAAGTCCTTGAAGTTGATTCCCTGCAATTCGTAGGAAAACTCCACGCCGCCGTTTTTGGATTGGTAGCCCTGCGGGTCAAAGTTCTGCTTGTTTGACTGGAATTCTATTCCCTGAAGGTTCTTTTCAGGATTGCCGAGGAAAACCACCGCACCAAGAGGAACAGAGGCGCCATTCCCTCGGTCATTCCACATCGGCGTGGCATCTAGGAATCCACCTCTCCAGACCTGAAATAGATTGCCTTTGCTCAGGTCATAGGAATAATGCACCTGCTGAGGACTTGATACCGAAAGGGCATGGGTGATTCTTTTGCCGTCAGGCAAATCCATGAAACTTCGCAGCATCGGTACATCTTGTTGGTCGACGAGAATAGGGTCAGTGGTCCATATCTGTCTCGTCGTACTTTTTGACAAAGGCATCTCGCGCAGACCTGGTCCTGAGACATAAAGGTCAAGACCTGTGTCGGACCAATCTTTGGTTTTGGAGACGAGGATTTCAACAGGAACTGTTCCTTTGGTGAGGGTGACAGTTGCCCTTTGGTACTCTTCACCCATCTCAGTAACTTTCTTTCCATCTATTTTTAACTGACCTGTTCCCGAGGAAACAAGAAAATGGAATGTATATTCACCTGTTTCGGGAACGTTTAAATTTCCCATGTATCGGGTCAGGTTCTGTCCGGTAGGGGTTTGGATCGGGTCCTGGATATTGGCAATGATGCCTAGAGTGGCCGCGTCCAATTTGGAAAATTCAGGCTCTTGATTGAAGAATCCTTTGTAAGTCATATACTTCAGGTCTGTGAGTGTCGGTACCGCTGTATCAAATCTTGTGATTTTGATATTGCGGAAAGCCACCGCGCCATGGTCGCCCTGGATTCGGAGCGGGCCTTTGGCGATGTCTTTTGGCATCAACGAACCTCTTGTCGGGCCAAAAAGCTCTAGGTTTTCGTGGATTATCACACCATTGAGTGCAATGTAAAGGAACTTTGCATTTTCGGTTTTGTCTCCCTCAGAATTGAACCTAGGAGCCTGGAAGGAAACCTGCAGCTTCTGCCAAACTCCCGGTGCGCGGGCGACATTCTGTCTTGGGGCATAGCCCTCATAGCCTTTTTGTCCCTCTGGCTTGCTGTCATCCCAACGCTCGTAGACGCCACCCATGTCTCCTGGCTTGACGGTGGTTTTGGTCCAACTGTCAAGGACCTGGATTTCGTATTGGCCCATGAGGTAGACGCCTGAGTTGGAATGGGAAGCCACCATCACTTCAAGCTCTAAGTCGATGTCGCCAAATTCTTCGACAGAGACGAGATCCTGTCCGTTGTTCTTTTTGGTAGGGAGGTTGACGATGATGCCATCGCCTTTAGTGGCTTTGAGGAAGTTGGCCTGGTCTGGATCGCCCGAGACTTCAGATGCCATCTGCCAGGTGCCGCTGTTGGGTTTGAAAGTAGAGAGGTCTTTTAGCATTACAGTCTGCTGGGCAAAAAGGGCAGTATTGCCAAAAAATCCAGTCAGGAATACACAGCCTAGGAGTACTGCATATTTTTTGAAATCAGTATTGGTCATTTTTTCAAAGTAATGGTTTGAAATGGAAGTAGTTTGAAAGAGTAAATATGTCCCAAATGGGGTGTTTTTCCAAATGAATGTTTAATTACCGCAATGGACGCGGAGGTTTCGCAAAGGGTCGCAAAGGTTCTTTAACTTTACCACAGAGCTCCCAGAAAGCACAGAGAAAAAAGGTTGAATTTTCTCCCGCAGATTTCCAGATTTACTTAGACGACATCTAAGCCGATTTTTATGTTTCTGCTATCCAGCTTCTCCAGAAGCTGGATTTGATTTCACTTTTACCGCAATGATCGCCAAGGTTTCGCAATGGTCGCCAAGGGTCTTCGGCTTATAGCCACATCGTGGCGAAATATTGGTAGCGATGGGTAAGATGCTAAACTAATTCTCATAATTTCTTGAATTCTCATGCACCGCAGCCCATGGTGAATATGAATGCCGTTGGTTTTATTTCGGTCATGAATCTTCTAAGCAGAAGAATCTTCAATACCGAAATGGTAGGGGGTATTTTGATTTACCACTGAGCACACAGAGGGCACAGAGAAAAGTAGGTTTAATTTTCTCCCGCAGATATCGCAGATTGACGCAGAAGGTCTACAAACAAGCAGCCACATAGTGGCGAAATATTAAAAGCCATGGGTAAGGTGCTAAAGCCATCTTTATACTATCACAAATCCCTATGCACCGCAGCCCATGGTAAAGAAGGCGATTAGTGGGTCATTTCGGTCACGGATTTTGTAAATAGAAGAATCTTCAATACCGAAATGGTAGGGGTAATTTTTCTTTTACCGCAAGAGATACGAAGGTTTCGCAAAGGGTAATTTATTTTCCCGCAGACTGCGCAGAAAACGCAGATTGTTTTTTTCCTTTTCAATCCTTAAATTCTTTTTCCCTGCCGCTTTGCATGAGTCAATTTTTCTTTTGAGCAAAGGGCAACCCTTCTGAAGGGAAAAACAATCAATAGAACTTAAGGTAATCGATCCACAAATTGAAAGTACCTTCCTGCTTGTCAGCCAAAATAAACCCAATCCGCTGAATTTCTTTTAAGACCTCAGGGTCAATTCCCTTTTGGATGGTGGCACCCATTCTGCTGACTTCAAAATCCCGAAGCGGAATGGTGACGGTTTCCCAATCTTTGCCTTTGGCAGCAAACTTTACCCTGAATTTTGGGAGGTAAAATGGAGTGTCTTTTTCAATCAACACTTCAAACTTCCTTTGGGTATCTGATTTGAAACGGATTTCACAATACCCGTAAGACGAAAGGTCGTAGCTACCCAATGGACTGCGAAGGGAAACAAATCCGCCATTGTTTTTTAGGGAAACATTTCCTGCAAAAAGCAACGCATCGGCTTCCAGACTCGCTTTGGATTGGGAAAGCCCACCCATGACACCGTCGTTGACTATGGTCCAACTTCCAAAATTTTTACCAACTCCAAAATCAAACAGCAAGGGATCTTTCATCAAAAGAGGATTTATATAAAACAAAAGGAATAAAAATAACATTGGCTGCCACATACCATGAGAAGAGAATTGAGCGGGTTATTGTTTGAAATTTGAGTGGTAATTTTTCATTTACCGCAATGGACCCAAAGGTTTCGCAATGGACGCCAAGGGGGTGGTTAGTTTACCACAGAACTCACTGATGGCGCAGAGAAAAGATCCATCATCCTTCAATATTTTTCCTTTTGCTCCGCGTCTCTGCCTGAGATCATTTTTTTTTACCGCAATGGACGCAAAGGTTTCGAAAAGGGTCCCAAAGTCAAGTTAAATTTACCCCGGAGCGCACTGAGGGCGCAGAGAAAAGAGCCATCATCCACTATTCAATTATATTTTTGCTTTTCCTCTGCGGCTCCGTGTGATGTATTTTTTTTACCGCAAAGGAAAAGAAGGTTTCGCAATGGTCGCAAAGGATTTTGAACGTTCCTGTTTTTGGCGGAAACTCTAAATCACTATTTCCGATTTCTCGGCCAAAAACCGGAATCGTCTTGCTCGTCTTTATCCCCGAGTTGCGTTCCTTACTCGGGGCTACCCATATTTGACCACTATGTGGTCGGTCGCCGCCGCCAATGTTTGTGTCTCCACAAACATTATTTATTCTCCTCTTTTTCTCCTTTTGCTCCGCGTCTCTGCGTGAGATCATTTTCTTTTACCGCAAAGGTCTTAAAGGTATTGCAAGAGGATTTTAGTATTTTTACCTGTAAATCTTTTTTCTTATGAAATACTTTTCAATACTCTTTTGCCTGATCGGACCGCTTAGTATTGCATTATTTCTCCCAATTAATGCAGACATCGAATCGATTTCCAAAATCATGTCTGATAAGAATATCCCGGGAATTTCTTACGCATGGCTGCAAGAGGGTAAGTTGAAGGAAAGTTTTGCCATCGGAAAAGCTAACAATGATAACCAACCCATCGACCAAGAGACGGTTTTTTCCGCAGCCTCCCTCAGCAAACCCATCTTTGCTTACATCGTCTTTCAGTTGGTAGATGAAGGCATTTTGGCACTAGACACGCCTTTATATACCTATTTTGATTATCTGGATATTGCCCATGACCCAAGGTACAAACTTGTCACAGCCAAAATGGTACTCAGCCATACAAGCGGATTGCCAAATTGGAGAAAGGGAAAACTCCAGTTCCAATATGAACCCGGAGAGCAGTTTCGGTACTCAGGAGAGGGTTTCGTCTGGTTGCAAAAGGTGACAGAACACCTTAAGGGGAAAGGTTTGGAAGAGCTTGCTGAGGAATATGTTTTCCAACCATTGGATATGAAGAGGAGTAGCTTTGTTTATTTAGAGGAATTTGATGCTAACCATAGTCTTTCCTTCAAGAAAAACGGAAAGCAAATAGGGAAAAGTAAAGTAAAAAATCCCAATGCAGCGGCTTCCCTGAAGACAACGGCGTATGACTATGCCTTGTTTCTAGAAGCCTTATTGGAGGGTAAAAAGATGAACCCGGGTTTGCAGCAATTGATGTTTACTCCCCAAGTTCAAGTCAATCTGAAGGAAGGCAAAGGGCAGGAGGTCTATTGGGGTTTGGGTGTGGGAATCCAAGAAACATCTGAGGGCAGACAGATTTTTCAATGGGGAGATAATTTTACGTTTAGGGGTTTTTTTACTGCCAATGTAGAATCCGGAAATGCAGTGGTTTACTTCACCAACAGTCAGAATGGTCTCAGTCCTGTCCGGGAATTGGTCAAGTTAGGGATGCCCGATCCACAGCCAGCGTGTGATTGGTTAAATTATGAATGAGGGGATTAATTTACCACGGAGCGCACTGATGGCGCAGAGAAAAATTCATCATCCATTATCCTTTAATATTTTTCCTTTTCCTCTGCTGCTCTGCGTGAGATCATTTTTTTTTACCGAAATGGACGCAAAGGTTTCGCAGTGGTCGCAAAGGATTTTGAACGTACCTGTTTTTGGAGGAAACTCTTATTCACTATTTCCGATTTCTCGGCCAAAAACCTGAATCGTCTTGTTCGTCTATATCCCCGAGTTGCGTTCCTTACTCGGGGTTACCCATATTTGACCACTACGTGGTCGGTCGCCGCCACCAATGTTTGTGTCTCCACAAACATTATTCATTCTCCTCTTTTTCTCCTTTTGCTCCGCGTCTCTGCGTGAGATCATTTTTTTTTACCGCAAAGGAAAAGAAGGTTTGGCAATGGACGCAAAGGGAGATTTCCTTTTCCGGCTTTAACCTCCTCATTTGGAAAACTTACCCCAATCAGACATCTTTACGTTCCATCGAATTCAGGTTTCAACCTTCTTCCTTCCTCCTTTAAAAAATGACCAACAACGATATCCTCCGCAGCCTGCGCTATACTTTTGATTTTGGTGATGACAAGATGATCGCGCTTTTTGGGTTGGGGGGCAAGACGGTCACAAGGTCTGAAGTGAGTGATTGGCTGAAGCGGGAAGAAGATCCGGAGTACAAGGGAATTTATGACAAGGACTTGGCCTATTTTCTCAACGGTCTGATTATCGACCGCCGTGGCAAGCGGGAAGGGGTTGAACCTGTTGCGGAGAAGACCCTGACCAATAACATGATTTTCCGCAAGCTAAAGATCGCGCTCGACATGAAGGATGATGAGATCCTGGAAATCTTGGCCAAGGTGAATATCAATATCAGCAAACATGAACTGAGTGCGTTTTTCCGCAAACCAACCCAAGACCAATACCGTCCCTGCAAGGATCAGATTTTGAGGAATTTTTTGAGGGGGATTCAGATGAAGTATAGGCCTGATTGATTGGCTTAAAGGTTAATTGGTTAATGGTTATTTGGTGAAAATTGTCTTAAATTTTATAATTGAAGTATCAGATATTGATTGATATTGGATCCCTACAGCTATCGGGATGGATATTGATTCAAAAAAACCGTTTATTCCACATTTTAAGGTCTTGGGCATCAATTGATATTCCGGTTAATGATTGAATTTCCTGATACACCGGTCATCGGAAATCTTGCATCGGGAATTCTGTCTGATTCATCCGCTCTCTTTACTTTCTTGTAAAAGGTACAAACCTCACGGGGCCAAGGTTGGTGGTTTTGATTTGGCCTTTGGATTTTTCGAGCAATATTAGGTCCTGCACTTTTCCTTCCGGTCCGACGGGAATGACCATTTTACCACCCTCTTTGAGTTGGTCGATCAGCGGTTGGGGCACTTTCTCCGCCGCCGCAGTGACGATGATCGCATCAAAGGGACTTTGTTCCTTCCAACCTTGATAGCCGTCTCCGATTCGGAAATTGATATTGGTGTAGCCTAAGTTGTCTAAATCCTTTTTTGCACGTTTTTCGAGGTTTTCGACGATCTCAATGGTATAGACTTCCTCTACCATTTCGGCCAAAACTGCTGCCTGATACCCGGAACCTGTCCCAATCTCCAAAATTTTCATGTATTTTTTTGGATCGATCAGATCGGTCATGTAAGCAACAATATAGGGCTGAGAAATGGTCTGTCCCTCACCGATAGGAAGCGGGCGGTCTTCATAGGCATATTCCCTTTGGTCTTCGGGAACCAATAAATGCCGCGGTACTTTTCTCATGGACCTAAGGATCTCCGGGTCAGTAATCCCCCGGGCTTCGATCTGGTTTTTGACCATTTGTTCTCTCATGGCTTTGTAGGAATCTGTTTGCGGGAGCAGAAAGAAAAAGAGAAAGATCAGATACTTCATGGCAATGATATCGGTAATTTGTTTCTTTTAGAGTGGTGGATTTTCCTGCTTTTTAAACTCCTTCCATTCATTAATCCATTCTTCGGATGCAAGGTCATGGTCATAAATGTAATTGACGATGCTAGCCAGGTCCTTTTGATCAATGGGCAGCGGCGGCATCAGCCCAAAATTTCGGATGGCTCCGGGCATTTTGGATTTGTCCTGACTTGGATGCTGCACATAGGCAATAATGGGTTCGACAAACTCCTCCCTTCCCATCCCTTCCCTAAAGTAATGTTCCCTTACCCTGAACATCGGCGGACCTGTTCGTCCAGACGGACCCCCACCCATTCCGGGATGGTGACAGGCAAAGCAATACCTGTCCATCAATACCATGCCATCTAGTTCCTGTTCACTATTTTGGAGCTGTATGTGGACTTCGTTCTTTTTATTCTGATGCAGGTACAAAAGGATCCCGATCCACAACAAGGCGGGCAGCAAAGAGAGAATGATTAATCTCTTGGTAATCATAGTGTCTATCATTTACATGGAAAATGGATGTCGGAGTAGGATCTGTTATTTGATCAGCTTCAGTCCTTCCAAGGCGGATTCGTCGCCGGGATTGTTCAGCAATACTTTTTGGAACAGGACCTTGGCTTCTCTTGATTTTTGAAGGCTGAGTTTGTTCCAAGCTAGGAGCAGCAGTCCGTCATAGTCGAAAGGGTAGAGATTGACGACTTTCTCTAGATGGGGATCAGCCTTGGCAAATTCCCCGCGATTGTAGTAGATCAATCCTACGCGGTAATTGACGAGGCTGTTTTGGGGATCAGTCTGTAGGATTTGGCGGTAGATATCGAGGATTTCGTCCCATTTGCCCTGTACAGAGAGCGGAAGGACCAAGCCAAGCTTTGGTTCGATGGCATAAGGTTTCAGGGCCACCGCCTTGTTGTAATATCCTGTGGCTTGATCAAGCTTGGAAGCTTGGTAGTGCAGCCAACCCAACCTGAGGTTGAGTTCATAGGAATCCGCCTGATAAACTTCCATCAATTGGTCAATGGCAGCCTTGAAGTTTTGGGATTTTTCGAGGGCGTAGCTCTCGCGAAATGCCTCGGTGACCTTGTCCTGTGCCTGCGCAGTGAATGCAGTGAGGAGTGCGATCAGAAATGCCAAAACCAGGATTTCGGTGGTTATGATCCAATTGGTTTTGGATCTTGGTTGTTTTGCTAAAATCTCCATGATAAGATGCCGGTTAGGGATTGAATGTTGTATTCCTTTAAGTTGAGGGGTTCGGCTTCGGACCCGCCTGTGTTGAATTCACTTTGGTTGGTGAAGAGGGTATAATCCAGGGTAATGCTCCATCGGGGATTTGGGAGGATAATGGCTCTCGCACCGATTCTTTGTTTGATTTTGTCCAGCCTGTTGAAGACGACAATGCCGTCATTGAGCAGGAAGTTTTCCATTTCACCAAAGCTGCCATAGGCTTCGAGCCACAGGAAGTTGTTTACTTTAGTCCCGATTTGCTGTTCAAAGACAAGGCGGTTGGTCGTCGGCTGGGTGTCGGTTTGCTGTCTTTGGTGGGACAAAACCGAAACCGTGTAGAGGTTCAGGTTTCCCTTTGGATAGAGGATGAGTTTGAGGTCCTTTTGGTCCTGCCGTGCATTGGCCAGGGTTCCGTAATAATAGGATACTGCTAGGGTAACATAGGACCATCTCTTGTACAGCGAGCCAAAGTACACCATGTCGGTGTCGGTTTGGTTAATTTCTTGGGTAATCACATTGGGACCTTGACCCACCTGACTTTGGACCGGAAGGGAGTAACTGATATTGATGTAATGAATACCACCCATCAGGCTCAGTCCTTTTGCCAAAAGGACATTGGCAGCGGCGTAATATTGAAACAGACTGGATTGATAATCCCTGTCGAGCAGGATTTCCCCGTCGGATTGGCTGTAGAGAAGGTGGCTGACCCGCAATGCCGAAATGCCATGATACAGTGTCAGCCTTGGACTGAATCCATGCTGCAGACCTGCGAAGAAATAGTGGTGCCGGTTTGGGATAAACTGACTTCCTTCCAGATCCGGGCTGAGGGAAGCCGTAAATCCATCTGTTACATTTTGGTCGGTCAGGCCTGTATAGTTGTAGGAGAGATCGAGTTTTTCGATTAATTTGACAGTACCTATTTTTATCTTTTGTTTCATTGCAAGAGAGAAATCTGCTGCAACGACTTTTGCTTCCGCGGACCTTCCCGCTAAGAGGTAGGCATAGAAAAGGTATTCCTGAAGGTACTCCTCACTGCTGTTTGTTTTGATTGCTTTTTCAAAATGTGTCGAAGCCAAATGGTAATTGCCGGTTTCATAATAAGCAATCCCCATCCTCACCCGCAGGTAGTAATAGTCGATGCCGTCCTGAAGCGCTTCATTGCCTTCCTTGATCAGCGTTTGCCATTCCTTTTTTTGGAAAAGGGAATAGGTCTCAGCATCCACTTGGGAGAGGCTTTTTTGCTGTTGGGCCTGTGCCAAAGAAGTACAGACCAAAAGCAAAATGATTCCGGGCATTAACTGTCGTAAATACATGTTGCCAGAATTTGGTTTTTGTTGTTTTTAAATCCGAATGTCCTGAGTCCTCCGCCATCCAATACAAATTCAAACTCCGAAACAGCCAAGGTTTTTCCCCATGATTTTTTGAGGACCTGGCCTTTGAGAGAAAGGGGTTTGGTGGAAAAGCCTTTGTTTTTTTCGGGATAGGTCAGGGTAAATTCCCCTTTGAGGTATTGGTAAAAAGGGGCGATAAAATCCTGAAGGAAGATGGTGTTGATATTGAAAACCATATGGACAGGAAAACGGTCCTTGAGTTTGAGTCCGTTTGTAAAGCCGAAACTTACCTTGAAGGCGGAGAGATAGAATGCATAGAGGAGGGATTTCCTATCCCCTTCGAAGTGTGTGAAGTGAAGCATCGCCTCATCGAGTTTGAAGTAGGCTTTTGATCCTGTCTGTTGGCATTCGAGGTATTTGTTGAGGCTATAATCCCTTTTGACTTCCCATTCATGCCGTTTTCCTTCTTGGGTTTCGAAGAGGAGTCTGTTGCCTACGACAAAGGAAAAAGCTTTCTTCAGGTCATTTTCAGGCATAAGAGTACTGACTACAGCATCCATCGGTGGATTGGCGGCGGACATCAGTTTTTCCTCGCCGGTGACCCTCATCCACACATCGGTAATCCGGAAGTCGATTGTTTTGGATCCGATATAGGGGGTCGCCTGGATCTGAAAGTGGAGGTGTGGATAGGGTGAATTTCCGGAGTTCCCGCACTTCCCGATAACTTCTCCTTTTTTGACCTTGTCTCCGGGTTTGGGTAATATGGAGCCCTGTTTGAGGTGGCTCAATTTGCTGTAAAGAAAGTCAGCGTGCTTGATGATGATGGTATTTCCCCAGTTTTTCTCCAGGTTGTTTGCCCCAATGGGATTGTCAGGAATGTCGTTGACCACGGCTTCCACCGTCCCGTCGGCAGGAGCGAGGATGTTTTTGTCAAAGCAGTAATAGTCTGTAGGGAAATCCCCTTCGTCTTTGAAAGTCTTGTTTTGTTCGTCCTTGATTTCAAAATCCCATGCATATCGCCAGGCGTCTTTGTGGGTATAGGCCCCATTGTGTCCTTGGGTGACAGTCCATTCGCCAAAGAATGGAAGGTAAATGGGTACCGGGCTGTCTTCCCCAAACCTTTTATGAAAATTGCTGAAGCTGTAAAGATTTTTTTCGGGAGAGTTTTGCTGCCAAAAGATCGTGCTGAGACCGATCCTGTTGTCCACCCGGAACTTTAGCGCATAGAGGAAAGTCAAAGTTGCGAGGTTGAATGGAAAAGAGTGAATCGGGAGGTAAATCAGGCTGAAAACCTGCTGCAGGGCAATGCCCAAAATCGTCACCACTGGAATGATGGCGATCAGGCCAAGGTAAGAACTACGGCTCGGGATGATGAAATATCCCCCGAGGGCAATGGCTGTCAGGATGTAATTGAATCCGATATAGCTGAAGGATACTTCGGAAAAAGGAATCCCCAAAAGCAGGTAGAAAACATAGGCAAGGTAAAATCCCCACAGGGAGAGTGTGAAGGCGATCCGGGAATAGATCAGGATTCCCAAGGCTGCGAGAACTCCCGCAAAGACATTGCTCTGGAAAAATATGGCTCCCAGGGAAAGGAAATAGGCTTTGAAAGAAAGCGGCATGGGGAGTTGGTTCCACCATTCGTACATGTCGACGAGTGATCTGCCGCCTAAGAGGTAGAGGTCATTCAGGACATAAACTCCTCTTTCACTCAGTCCCAATTCCCCAAACTCCCGTGTGGCGAGCCTGACCATCCAAAAAACAAGGATAAAAGGAATACTGAGGTAGGGGAGGCCATATTTGCCCAAAACCCCTTCCATCGTCACAGCAATAAAGACAGTCAAAATCCCTGCTATCAATACTAGAACAAAGAGTAAGAGTCCGGGCTCAAAGTAAATTCCAAGTCCCACCCCAACAAGGAGGGCATTGAATCCATAATATCCCTGACGGATGTTTGGCTCATAAAGTCCGATAAAATAGGCAGTCAACAAAGCCGCCAAGACCGCTGTCAGCCCAAAAAAACCGACATATACATCCACGAAAGTGATACCAAGCAGGATGATCCCAAACCATTTGTTGTTCGAGAAAAATACCTGTGCATAACTGTTGAACAGGGACTGACCTAACCATTCAAACTTTTTCATGGAAGCTGATTTGGCTTTTTAAGGAAACTTTTAGAGTTTGAATTGCTTCAGGTGCTCGGGCATCACTTCCTGAGAATTGATGGTCTCGAGGACCTCTCTTTTTCGGATCAGATGGGGATTGCCTTTGCTGTCGAGCATGACCACATTTGGCCGGAGGGTGATGAATTGCATCCATTGGGTATTGTTGTAAGCGCCCACTCTTTTGATCACATATTGGTCACCTTTTTTGAGGAGTGGAAACATCACATTGCCCCGAATCACATCGATGTTCATACAGAGTGGACCGTACAGGGTCGTGTCTTCAGTTTGGTCGGATACCGGCTGCACAGGCCTGACGTCATGCTCATACCAAAAAGCAGTAAAGAGAAGGTTTACCCCTGCATCCAGGATGGTGGCCCTTCTTCCGTCCGCCAGTCGCTTATTGGCGATGACCGTGCCGACAAGGTAGCCGGCATCATCGATCATGGCCCTGCCCGTTTCGAGGATCAGCATGGGAAGATGGTCGGGCTTGATATCGGAGCTCATGAGTACTGAGGTAATGGCCTCTGCAAAATCATCAAAAGAAGGTGCTGTGTCTGTACCCGGATAGTAGGCACCTCGAAGGGTGTTTTTGGAAGCAAAGCCCCCACCCATGTCGATGTACTTGAGGACATGGCCATGCTTCCGCTCCAGTTTGATGGCGAGGTCTGCCAATTTGCCTGCGGCAATCCTGTAGGCTTCGACGCTCATCATATAGGTACCGATGTGGGTATGCAGTCCCATCAGGTCGAGGTTTTTGTTGGCCATGATCCTGTTGAGCGCATCCCAAGCTTCCCCGTTTTCATAATTGAATCCAAACCGATCCCATTTGGGATAGATACCCGTGTCCATGTTGACACGGATGGCGACTTTGGGCCGCTCGGTCATTTCCTTGCTGAGGTGGATGATTTCATACAGCTCATCAAAGTGGTCGATATGGATCAGGGAATTGTTACGGATGGCTTTTTGCAGGTCTTCGGTGCTTTTGTCCGGACCATTGAAGAGAATAAGTTCACCCGGAACACCGTTGGCGATTGCTTTGTCATATTCAAATCCGGAGACCACTTCCGCCCATGCGCCCTCCTGATGGAAGACATTGCAGACGGCATTGAGGTAATTGGTTTTGTATGACCAGGCAAACTTCACATTGGGGTATCGGCTGCTGAAGGCACGGTGGGCTTCCTTGTAGGTTTTGCGGATCGTGGATTCAGAGAGGACAAATAGCGGAGAACCAAATTCCCCGATCAAGTCCTTGATTGGTGTGCCATCGATGTGGCTGAGCGGTTCCAAGCGGTGCGACATGCCGTATTTGCTTGGCAAACCGGCATTGATCCGCTGTATAATCGGTCTTTCAAAATCTAGCTTTGTCATGGGTTTTTAAGTCTTATTGATTCAGAGTTCTCCTTTGGTGGACAACTTTTCAAATTCATTTAATTCAACAATCAGGTCAAATGAGTAGCGGATAAACATTTTGCCGATATCGTATTTGGTAAAAGGTGCAACTGGAATGTCCATAGCCAATTTAACCAAGGCCTCAGGTAGATTTTGGCCCGCTGCCACGGCGAGGTAAACCCAAGCCGGAAGTCTCGGGTTGATTTCTATCATGTAGAGTTCGTTCTTGGTGGTACGGATAAGCTCGAGTTCCATGCCGCCACGCCAATGGGTCTGGGAAATAATTTTGTAGGTGAGATCCATCATGGTTGGGTCTTCCAAGGTGATTCCTCCCCAAGCTTTTCCTTTGTCCGTGATGTAAGTTTTGCGCATGGGAACAGCACCAATGGTATTGCCCTTGCCATCACCCAAAGCAATCACGTTGACTTCTGTACCTCGGACAAACTCCTGGATGACGATGGGAAGACCCCATTTGGCAGCAATTTTATTGAAATAGAGCGCCACCTGATCCATGTCATAGGCGATGTAGGCATCATAGAATTTTCCTTTGACTACGACAGGAAACTCAAATTTGTCCTGCATTTTCCTGAAGTCTTCCACGCTTGTAATCGGCGCGCTGTAGGGAACATTGACGCCATACTTTTTGCCGTATTCCGGAAGGTTGGATTTGTGTCTTTCTTCGAATTGCTGCAGGGTAGGGAGGAATGTCCGGATACCCATTTCCCGCAGGATTTTTTCAGATTTCATAAAAGTGAAAAGCTCCGAATCAAAATTGGGAATCAGGACATCGATTTTTTCTACTTGATGGATGTAGCGAATCCTCTCCAAAAATGGCTCTACCCCATCAGAAGGATAGGGGACTTTGTAGGATTTGTCCACCAAGTCATGCATGTAAGGACCCGGCTCGAGGTTGTCGTAGACCAATCCGATGATTCTCGCATCAATTTCCTTCGAATCCCTCAAGCCTCTCACAACAGGAATCCCGGGACCCGGGCTGTCGATGTTGTTGAGTCCGGAGAGGGCGATGGTCAACTTATTCTTTTCCATCGGGGTCGGTGAGGTGAAGCTGGGCCAAAGTGGCTATAAAGTCGTAGTAGTACCGTTCAAAACTGTCGCTGTCCACCTCATACTTTTCGGTGACAGCCTCCAAAATTGCGCTAAAATCTTTTCCCGATTTGATCAGTTGGACAATTTCCAAACCACTGGGATTCAGTGAATAGGAATCTCCCGAACCAGGATCAAAAACAAATCCCGAATCACTGATGGCGATGTTTTTCTTGATTTTTACCATGGTATATTTGTATTTTTTTTACCAACAGTTGAATCTACATAAATCATTTCGGGCATTTTATGACTTTTATCACCCAATAGAAATATTCAATGATGGAAAATGAAGGCGCAGAGAATAGTAGGTTTCATATTCCCCCTCATAAATCGCAGATTGTAGCAGAAAACCCCTCAGCCCATATTTGGGTCTTCATAAACATTCTTATCCTCTGCATGAGATAATTTTTCTTTTCACAGCAATGGACCCGAAAGTATCGCAAAGGGGCGCAACGTGTGCTTTACTGAAGGGTTAAGCTTTTTCCTTTGCGTCTTTGTGGCTTTGCGAGATAATTAATAGGGACAAAAAAAAGAGGACTTTTCAGTCCTCCTTGGTTGGTTTTGGGAATCAAATGTGCTTAAGCTGTCCAGTCGTTGTAGCCACCGGAGTAGTTCAGGATATTGTCAAATCCATTGGCTCTCAATATAGAGTAGGCAATAGCTGCCCTTGCACCGCCTTGGCAGTGAATAATGACTGGTTTGTCCTTGGATACTTTGTCCAGGTTCAATTGAAGTTTACCCACAAAGAGGTTGTCCGAAGAATAGATTTTGCCTTTTTTGTATTCCGCCACACCCCTGACATCGACTACCTGCACGTTTCCTTTTTCAAGTTTGGCTTTGACAGTTTCTTTGTCGATAGGATTGTAGCTTTCGAGATGGCCTGCTTCGAACGAAGCCAACTGATCCGGAGTGATAAATCCATGGATGTTGTCCAAACCGATTCTCATCAATTTTCTGGTAAGGTCTTCGATTTCAGCTTCTGTGGCAATCAATACGAAAGACTCTTCGTAGTTCAGGTACCAACCCATCCAAGTGGAGAAAGAGTTGTTGTTGCTGATGTTCAGCGTTCCTTTCAGGAATCCTTTGGCATATTGCTCCCAAGGTCTGGCATCGATGATTTTCAGGCCATCTTTCTTGGCTTTCGCAAATTCATCTTTTGACAGGTTTTTGATCTTGGGTACTTCAGTCAGCAGCTTTCTGTCCACCTTGTTGAGTTTCTTCATCATGGCGAAGTACTTTGGTGGTTCAGGCTGGTCAGCAAGGAGTTCTTTTGCAAATGCCGCTTTATCATCGAGCAGGTTCAATGCCCAGTTTCTGATTTTCTCATAGCCGACAGTCGTCATCGGAACAGCTCCCAAAGCTTTGCCACAGGCAGAACCTGCACCGTGACCTGGCCATACCTGAATATATTCCTGGAGTTTGGAGAAAGACTGTAAGGAATCATACATCTGTGCAGCTCCGATATCCTGGGTGCCTTTGATGCCTGCAGCTTGCTCTAACAGGTCGGGTCTTCCCACGTCACCCACAAACACGAAATCCCCGGTAAAGAGCATTGCAGGTTCGGTAGTAGCCGGTCTGTCCGTCAAAAGGAAGCTGACACTCTCAGGTGTATGACCTGGGGTATGGAGCACCTCAAAGGTGATATTTCCCAATTTGATGATGTCGCCGTGCTTGATTTTGTTGTGTGGAAATTCATATTTCCAGTCCTTGTCACCTTCATCCGAGAGGTACATCTCAGCTCCTGTCAATGCAGCAAGTTCTCTTGAACCGCTCAGGAAATCTGCATGGATGTGCGTCTCCAGGATGTGGGTGATTTTGAAATTATTGGCTTTGGCAATGTTGAGGTAAGTGTCTACGTCTCTTTTTGGGTCAATTACGGCAGCGATCCCGCTCGCCTGACATCCGATCACGTAACTCGCTTGCGCCAGACTTTTGTCATAAACTAATTCGAAGAACATAATTTTTATTTTTTATAGTTATCTGTATTCAATGCCTGAATTCCAATTCCCTTTGATCACAGTGACGGAAGACCGAAGACGGAAGTAGGCTGCTTTTTTTATCTATCCATGGATTTAAATAACCCAGAGAATCGACTGGCATTATCGTGTTTAATATTATTTGAAAGTGAATTGCTTGTTGGAACAATTTCATCTTTTAATAAAGTACAAGTTTACGGACAATTTCAGCCATTTATTGTGACTATTGGCACGAAACAATATTTTTGAAATTTGGGTTTAGGAATTTCTTAATAAAAAAATTAAACCGCAACCGTTAGAAATTCTCACTTGATTTCTTGAGAATTTCTAAAAATTGGGGCTTTTTGGGATTTTGGAAATTTCTCTTTAAAATTTCAGGCTGAGAAGAAAAACTTTTAAAAAGCCAGCTTCAGGTTGACCAAGGGATTGGAAACATTGGAATTGATCCCGATGATGCCGGAAGGAACGATCATTCTTTGGTTGACAAAGAAATTTTCAGGAGTGACCTTCATGGTAAATCTGTAGGGTTTGTCCTTGTTGATTTTGCTCAGGAGATTTCCGGCTAGGTTGTCTTTTTTATATTTATTGAAAAGGATTTGTTGGGTAGCCAAAGCCAACACAGAAGGGATACCAACCCATAGAGTAGGGGAGTCCGTTTCGAAGATCGCTGCAAGTCCAAAGCCGACGAGCCCCGCACCGCCAGTAGAAAGTGCGATGGTGCTTCCCTGCTTTTTGTTGAGGTAAACCCCTTTGACCGCTTTTTGTCCTAGTATCGTACCGAGGACGGTACCTGCTGCAGGAATTAATATGACAGCACCTGAGATATCATCTTGTAAGACTTCTGCAGCAATTGCAAAACCAATCCCAGTTGTTGCCAAAGACATGGCCGAAATATTGTTCACATCACCTTTGGTGTAATCGTATTTTCTAGAAACGTTATTTGCCACAAGGATTCCACCTACCCCGCCTGCCAAAAGTGCCGCTCCGTATAGATTTGAGTTTCCGGATTCGGCCGCAATCAAAGTCGCTGCACCAAGCCAAGGTCCAATAATGCCGTAATGGCTGATCAATTCGATATGTCCTTCAGAAAAGTTTCTTTTCTTCTGCAATTTGAAACCGACTTCTCCCAATGCTATACTTCCTACTGTAGAAAGCCCCAAAGCCAATTGTCCCGTATAGTCTTGATCTCCACCGATCATCAATGCCAAAGATCCACCATAAATCAGGCCGAGAAATTTTCCTGTATTGCTTGCACGGATGACAGAGCGGTTGATGTTTTCATATTTTTTTGGTACCATGACCGGTCCCAATGCCCAAAGCCCACCTGTCAACAAAGGAATACCAAGAGCTGCTGCACTGCTGATTTCTGTGACAGCCACCAGACTTGCACCGTAATAGGCTCCAAAGAGGATATTGGTCGCATAGTCCCTGCCTCTCCATTCAAATTCTTCTTCTACAATCTGAATATTGGATGGTCCCATCAGTTCCCGGTCCCATTGCTCTTTCATTTTGGTATAAAATGCTTTTTCATCTTCTGAAAGACGCTGGAAATAATTGGAAAGGTAAGTTTCAAAATCCTGTAAATAGGAGGTTTCATCAGCCGTCAGGGCGATGCCTGTTGTGCTTTTCTGCTTAATGATACGGTATGTTTCTTTGTTTGATTCTTCCCAATATCCCCTTGCGGTGTAGATTCCCTGCGCATTTATTTGGGTATTTAGGGCAAAGGCAACGAAAAAAAGGAAAATGGTCAAATAGTAGCTGGGTTTCATAGAGTATTATAAAGTTGGATAAAGAGAATCAAAGAAAAGGACTATCGAATAGAATAAACAACTGAAATTAAATAATTGCCAAAAATTGTTACGCAGTTCTAATTTGTAGGGTTTTTAAGTTGTCCGGATTTGAGGATATTTCCCCATTCTTTTACCTGTTTCTGTCAGATTTTCGGGGAGTATCGTGTGGTTATTCCTGTTCTGATTATTCATTTTTCCTGATCAAAATCATAATCACAAATGATCCAGGTTTCCTAATTGGCTTAATAATGACTTTAGCTTTGCCTGCTTCTTATTTGTCCTAAATATAAAAAAACCGATCAAGCTCTCGCATATGTTCAATTCCCAAGCAGCCACACATAGTTTTCATATCCCGGTCATGGGATTGGGTTTTACCGCTGACTCCCCAATCAAAGTTGCCAAATACGGGATTTCCTCTGTAGTCTCCATCATGGATGACCACATGTTGGAAGACCTGAGGCGCATTTACAGCAGAAAGCTGCAGATTCCTTACTTGCCAATCACCGACAAAACCGATGATTCCCGTGCCAACAGGATCAAAGCTTACCTCAATTTATTGCATGATGCTGTCAACAAACAGATTGTAGATCTCAAATCCCAATCTTTTGAATACGGCATTGCTATCAATGAATATTTCACTTTGTTGCCGGAAAGTCATGGTCTAAAAGTGCTTTATGAAAAAATGAAGCAGGAAGTGGGAGAAGCCAAAGAAGCCATCCAAAGCAAGTTGAAAGCGGCTATTTCTCCTGGGAAAATCGATGTCAACATCATGACCAAAGTAGACAAAATCAACTTTGACAAAGAAGGAAATGAACTGCCGAGAGAATATTCAGATGCCCTCTCTGCCCTTAGGGGATTTGCAGAAAGTGACCTGGAATCTTCCGTCGTATTTTCTGCCGGGATGAATCCCGCGCTTTATGGTTATGCTGAGCAGTTCGCTGATTTCTTTCCTGATCAAAATGGAAAAATCAAAAAAGGCATCATCCTCAAAGTAAGCGATTACCGCTCAGCTTTGATTCAGGGAAGATTTTTGGCCAAAAAAGGATTGTGGGTTTCTGAATTCAGGATCGAATCGGGACTCAACTGTGGAGGTCATGCCTTTGCTACGGACGGATTATTGATCGGTCCGATATTGGAGGAATTCAAAAGCAACAGAGCGGAATTGAGACAGGTATTGTTTGATACCTGTCAAAAAGCTTTGACTGAAAAGGGAAGTCACCTCCTTTCAGATGATATCATGCCGAAGATCACCTACCAAGGCGGAATTGGTTCTGCAGCTGAAGACAAATTCCTGATGAATTATTACCAACTAGACGGTACCGGTTGGGGAAGCCCTTTTTTACTCGTACCCGAAGCAACAAGTGTGGACAAGGATACCTTGGACAGGTTGATCCAATCCCGGAAATCGGACTATTATCTGAGTCATGCTTCTCCTTTGGGTGTTCCTTTCAATAATCTCCGCACCAGCAGCGGCGAGGAACAGCGGATTTCTAGGATTGAGAAAAACAAACCGGGCAGTCCCTGCTACAAGAAATTCCTGTCTTTCAGCACGGAGTTTTCGGCCAAACCCATTTGCACCGCATCCCGCGAATACCAAAATCTCAAGTTGAAAGATTATGCCGAGGGAAAAACATCACAATTGGAAATGGATGAAGTTTTGGAAAAAGACTGCCTCTGTGAAGGGCTGAGTGCTTCTGTGATTTTGAACCAAGGCGAGGAACCAAGAAGAAACCTAAAGGCAGTGACAATATGCCCGGGTCCTAACCTGGCGTATTTCAAAGGGGTTTTTAGCCTTAAAGAAATGCTTGACCATATCTATGGCAAGGTCAGCATTGCCCTCGATCCCGAAAGACCGCAGGTTTTTGTAAAAGAACTGCAGCTCTACGTCCAACACCTTCAGCATGAAATCAGCAAATCGCTGCCTGAAAAAACACAGAAGTTTGAGGCCTATGTCGAAAAATTCAAAACCAACCTGTCTCAGGGAATTGCTTATTATCAGGAATTGATTGCTTCTTTTCCTATAGATACGGAGGAAGTGATGGATAAAATGAAAGCACAACTTACTGAATTGAAGGAAAAAATCGCCGGACTTGAAACAAAAACAGTGTAAAAAAATATCCCTGATTTTGAATGTATGGAATGAGACAACATTTAAACAATGGTTTCTTGTTTCCGGAAAATTTATGAGAAACTGAAATAATTATTGAATGAAAAGCAGGTTAATTTTTTGCTATTGAAAGTCTTTTCTTGAAAACGACCTGGTTTTTTATATCAAATTTTCATAAAACTACAAAAAGTATAATGTTGCCTTGTGCCGCCGGGGGTGATATGGTCGGTTTGGAAGCAATTGGTTTTTTGGAAATAAGGTTTGAAAACTGCGGCCAACTGTTCCATAGAATATTGTCTGACTGGCAGTCCGCTGCAATGTGTTGGGCCTTGGTCAGAGAAAGTCCCGATTAGCATCAATCCGCCTTCGGAAATGGACTCATTGGCTATTCGAACATAGTTTTCAACTTCTTTTGGGTCAAGCAAAAAGTGGAACGCTGCCCTGTCATGCCATACATCAAATTTTTCTTTGGGCTCAAACATTAAGATATCGGAATTGATCCAAGTTACTTTTGTAGCATTTTCACCCAACCTGTTCTTGGCTTTTTCTATGGCTTTGTGGCTGAGATCGAGGACATGTATATGCACAAACCCCAAATCCAAAAGATGGTCAACCAAATAGCTGTCCCCACCGCCTACGTCAAGGATTTTGGCGGTTTTTGGGATTTTCGATTCTTCAATGAAGGATAGGGAAACAGTTGGTGTTTTTTGATACCAACCCACTTCGGTAAAATTTTTTGTTTCGTAGATTTTCTCCCAATGCTGCTCTTTGTCAATATTTGCCATGATTGGATATCTGAATTTGAATATTTTCTTTCTCAATAAATTATTCAAAAGTCTGAAAAAACCATTTTCTGTTTTGTAATAAAAATTACGAATAATAAGATGAAAATATCTTTTATTTGGGATTCATTTCCTGATCTTGTCAGTCGAGTCAAAAAACTTATTCATATGTTTTCAAAAACCTGTCAATACGCAATCAAAGCGGTAATTTATATCCATAAGCAATCGTTGGAGGGAAAAAAAGTAGGGGCGAAGGAGATCGGTCAGGAAATAGATGCGCCGGATGCATTTACGGCTAAAATTCTTCAGGTTTTGGTGAGACAGCATGTGGTAGGTTCATTCAAGGGTCCCACCGGAGGTTTTTTTGTAGACAAAAGTCATGAATCCAAAACCTTGAAAGACGTTGTTTTGGCCATTGATGGTGACCAACTTTTTCAGGGTTGTAGCTTGGGGCTGAATCAATGCTCTGAAGAAAATCCCTGTCCCTTGCATTTTGAAATTAAAAATGTCCGCACCAAGATTATCAATATGCTGACCATTAAAAGTCTGAAACAGTTGGCTGAGGAGGTTGGAGACGGGACGACCGTTTTGGCAAGGTTAGCCTGATTTTTTTTCCACAAAAGGAATCGCCTTCCTATAAAATATTTTTGGATGGGTTTAATTATCCGGGAAAGTATGACTTTTATCATAAAGGATAAAATTATCCTTTATTATTTTTGTCCTACATTCAAAACCCCAAAACAATATGAAATCACTAGTCAAATATTTTCCATTATTGGCCTTATTGCTGATAACAATGAGTTGTGGCGGTTCCGGAGAACAGCAACAAAGTACTGAAAACCCTGCATCTCCTCAAGCTGTCGGACAGTCAGGTGTTGTCGATGACGATTCCAATCCCAATATCGTGCAGGTAGCAGTTGGTTCCCCTGACCACACCACCCTTGTGGCCGCCTTGCAGGCTGCCCAATATGTAGATGCGCTGACCAATGTGGGGCCGTTTACAGTTTTTGCCCCCACCAATGCCGCATTTGATGCGTTGCCAGAGGGAACGTTGGAGACACTCACCAAACCCGAGAACCAAAGGAAACTGCGGGACATTCTTGAATACCATGTAGTATTGGGTGTGTATAAGGCTGATGCTTTTGTAAGCGGCAGAAAACTGGGAACCGCTGATGGAAGGTCTCTAGATGTAGAAGTCGGTGCTGATGGTACCATTTTGATAAATGGAGGAAAAATAATCGCAACAGTTCCAGCCTCCAATGGCATTATCCACGTAATAGATAAAGTTCTTGTTCCAGCAGATAAATAAAGGTTGAATGGATTTTGGAAAGCCGGGTTTTTTTTGAAACCTGGCTTTTTCTTGTTTTTTATTTTGGGTTTTAATGATTTCAGGCATTTTTAAAATTGGAGAGTTGGCTTTTTTTTCAGTAACTTTTGAAATGCAAAACAAATAAAACCACCTCTATGAAACGTCATTTCAATCCATTGATTTTTAGGGTATTTTCCCTTGTACTACTTCTTTTTGCTTGCTGGAGCTGTCAGCCCAAACAGGAAGAAATTGTCACCTCTTCCGAAAAATCCGATACTCTTCTCCATGATTATGTGCATGCCGTTGATTCTACTTTTAGGTATGAAATCATCCATAGCAGTGAAGGGGAAGGCTATGATTACCATGTCATGAAGATGTATTCACAGCATTGGCTTACCAAAGATATCGTGGATGACACTGAATGGTGGCACTATGTCTCGGTGGTGATTCCTAAAGACACCCCTTTTGAAACCGGCATGATGTGGATAGGCGGTGGGAGTAAAAACTCCAAGTTGCCCACCGAACCGGATGCTTTGATTTTGGCCGCTGCTACCCAGACCAATTCTATTGTTGCACAGATTCACAATGTACCTTTTCAGCCAATCGTATTTGCCAATGACACTTTTGGCGAAAGGTATGAAGATGCCATCATCGCTTACGGATGGAGAAAATTCATGGAAGGGGGAGCAAAAGATGAGGATGCCTATTGGCTTGCACGCTTGCCCATGACCAAAGCCGTCAAATTGGCGATGGACGTGGTTACGGAAGTTGCCCAAAAAGAACACAGTAAAAAGGTGGATAAATTTGTGGTAGCCGGTGCTTCAAAAAGAGGATGGACTACCTGGACCACTGCTGCAGTGGACGATAGGGTGGTGGCGATAGTTCCCATCGTGATCGACCTCCTCAACGTGGTGCCTTCTTTTCAGCATCACTGGAGAAATTATGGTTTTTGGGCGCCTGCTGTGGATGATTATGTGAGAGAGGGGATTATGGAGTGGCAGGGCTCCAAAGAATATGACAGGCTGCTGGAAATTACCGAACCTTATTCCTTCCGGGAGAATTATGATATGCCAAAACTGCTCATCAATGCTACCGGAGACCAATTTTTCTTGCCCGATAGCTGGAAGTTTTATTGGGACAGCCTGCCTGGAGAAAAGCACGTCCAATACGTCCCCAACTTTGGACATGACCTCAGCGAGTCTGATGCCTTGCCCAATATGATTGCGTTTTATTCATCTGTATTGAATGGAAAGGATCGGCCTAAATATGATTGGAAGATAGACGGAGAAAAAATATTGATCACCACAGATCCCAACCAAAAGCCAGCCTCCATCAAGCTTTGGTCAGCCCACAATGAGGAATCCCGTGATTTTAGGATCGATGTTTTGGGACCAAAATGGACTTCTTCAGAAATCCTTGTCAATGAAAGCGGAAGGTATGAGGTAGATATCAAAGAACCAGAAAAAGGATATAAAGGCTATTTTGTGGAAATCACCTATCCGGGTGAAGCGCCGATCAAGGTCACCACAGGAGTAGAAGTTTTGCCTAAGGTGTATCCATTTGAACCCTATGTAGCCAAGGAGCCAAAAGGAAGCAAGTAACTCTGCGGTTTGGCCACCCAATTGCCTAAACAAATAAAGCCGGGAAAATTCCCGGCTTTTTGTGTTCAAATAAAATTTTTCGGTTGGATATTAAGTCAACTCAATTTTCGATCATTGCAAAAAACTCATCCATATCTGGGATAAGGACAATTCTTGTCCTTCTGTTTTTGGCCATGTTTTCTTTGCTGTCGTTTTCTACCAAAGGAATGTAGCTAGCTCTACCTGCAGCGATCAACTTTTCTGGAGATACATTGTATTTGGTTTCAAGTATCCTTACGATAGAAGTTGCTCTTTTTACACTTAGATCCCAATTGTCCTGGAGAACACCGGTCTGAATAGTTCTAGGGTCAGTATGACCTTCGATCATCACCTCAAGAGAAGGCTCTGAATTGATGACTTCGGCTAATTTCTTAAGCAGGTTGTCAGCATTTTTGGATACCTGGTAGCTACCTGTATTGAAAAGTAATCTGTCTGACACATTGATCATCACGACAGTTTTGTCTACAGTGATCTGTATGTCGTCATTTTGCTCGGTTGAACCGTCGGTGATTGATTTCATCAGGTTATGAGAAACTGCCACATTGATAGAGTCTTCCAGGTTTTTGGCACCTTCTAATTCCGATGCAGATACATTGGCTAGAGTTGCGTTGAGTTTTCCTCTGGTGTCGTTTGACATCGGGGTTTTTCCTTCCAAAGTGAATTTGGAATCGTTTTCTTCCTTCAATGAATTGATCCTGCTGTTGAATTCCGCTACACGGGCTTCAATTTTCCCCATTTTATCTTCTAAAACTTGTTTTTCAGCTTCTAAGGCTTCTTTTTCCTGGCGTGTTTCGGCAAGGGCGGCTTCAGTTTGGAACTTGTCATTCTGAAGTTGGACATATTTCTTTTTGGAAACGCACGAAACGCTTATGGTAGCGATTGCGAGAGATAATACGATAATTTTTTTCATAGATAGAACAGTTTTTCTACCTTACTTCCAAAAATGAAGCCATTGAAAATACTAAAATTGATATTCACTTAAATTAGGCCTCGTTTTCTCGTATTTAGTTTTAATTTACCTGATAAACCCATCGAAATGAAAAACTTAACCTATTTACTAACCTTAATATTGTACTATTCACTGGCTTCCTGCCAAGCTCCTAAAGAGGAAAAGGTAGAGGAACAGATCAAATTTGAAGTCATGATAAAAAATATCCAAATGAATGGCAAAGATGCCAAGGTATTTAACCTGAAAAACGGGAATGGCATGGAAGTGGAACTGACCAACTATGGCGCGACGATCTCTAGGATTCTCGTGCCTGACCGTGAAGGCAATTCCGGGAATGTCATGCTTACTTACAATAAAGTGGAGGATTTCGTTACAGACAGTTACTTTTTTGGTGCGACTGCGGGAAGATATGCCAACCGGATCGCCAAAGGTAAATTTGAATTAGACGGTCAGACCTATGCATTGGCCACCAATAACGGCGAAAACCACCTGCATGGAGGAGAAGTCGGGTTCAACCAAAGAATCTGGGATGCCGAAATACTGGAATTGGAAGATGCCGTGGGAGTCAAAATGACCTATGTAAGCCCTGACGGAGAGGAAGGTTATCCCGGTACTTTGACCACGACGATGACTTTTATACTGGCAAAAGATAACAAACTTTCCATCGAAATAGAGGCAAAAACAGACAAGCCGACTGTTGTCAATATCACCCAACATGGATATTTCAACCTGAGCGATATGAAAGAAGATATTCTGGGCCACGAAATGACCATTTTTGCTGACTACTATACACCGGTGGATGCTGGTCTGATACCTACAGGAGAGATTGCGCCTGTTGCAGGAACGCCTTTTGATTTTACTACCCCACACAAAATCGGCGAAAGAATTGCCGATACGGGAAGCGGCTATGACCATAATTTTGTGGTGAAAAAAGAACACGATGGCCAACTTGCAAAAATGGCGGAAGCCTATCATGCCGGTACCGGAAGGGTTTTTACGATGTATTCCAATATGCCCGGAGTGCAATTTTATACCGGGAATTTTCTGGATGGCAAGCAGACTACCAACGGAGTGACCTACACAAAAAACTATGGATTTTGCCTGGAGCCTCAGTTTTTTCCCGATTCTCCAAACCGCCCTGATTTCCCAACAGCAAGGTTGAATCCGGGAGAAACTTACAGCCATAAGATTGAGTATGTTTTTGGGGTAAGGTAGATCTATTTATTTTGGTTGTCCGCTACTTTGCCAGGAGGCCAATAATCTTCTATAAACGGGTTGGAAGACGGAAGTCGGAAGACCCCCGCCTGCCGTCGGGCAGGGATGTACCGTTCATTATGGTTTCCGGCCATGATTTAAATTGGAAAATCATTTTACTGAAATCAATGCATATATGCATATTTTAGTAGAATTGGATCAAATCTTCTAAACTGCTTTTTCTTCGTTGATGTATCTTCGAAGGGAAAGCAGTTTTATTTTTTGGAGTATTGGGCAATCGATAGGTTATCAGGAGTTTCTTTTGAAAATTCAGTCTCTATTGATGCTATTGTCTGATTATTCGAAAAGCAAAAAGCCCAAGCTTGGTGGCATGGGCTTTTTTGTCTTTACGAAGCAAGAGGTTTGTTTTAAATTCTGATTGCAGTTATTAATCCAATAGAGATTAAAGAATTGCAATACATCTGTCATCCGTCATCGGACAATTTTTTTACACTTCTTTCACCTCAGCAGTCAATTTCTGAAGTGTGGCTTTGGCATCTCCAAAAAGCATTCTGGTTTTAGGATAGAAGAAGAGTTCATTTTCTATACCGGCATAACCTGCCGCCATACCTCTTTTGAGGATGATTACATTTTTGGCTTGGTCGACTTCGAGGATTGGCATACCATATATCGGAGAGGAAGGGTCATTCTTGGCAGCCGGATTGACCACATCATTGGCCCCGATCACGACTACGACGTCTGTGTTGGCAAACTTGGAATTGATCTCTTCCATTTCCTGCATCCTTTCATAAGGTACATCAGCTTCCGCCAAAAGCACGTTCATGTGTCCCGGCATCCGCCCTGCCACCGGATGGATGGCATAATTGACTTCAACTCCTTTTTCTCCCAACAATTTCTCCAGTTCATGGCAAATATGCTGCGCCTGCGCGACTGCCAATCCATAGCCTGGTACGATTACGACACTTTGTGAATAGGAAAGCAACACGGCTGTATCTGAGATGCTAATTTCACGGACCGTTTGGTCACCACTAGCGGATTTTGCACCACCGGGTGCGGCGCTACCAAATGCACCCAACAATACATTGGTCAACGACCTGTTCATGGCTTTACACATGAGGATCGTCAGGATTGTTCCTGCCGAACCGACAAGAATACCTCCTGTCAGCATGGCTTTGTTACCATAAAGGAAACCACCAAAAGCCGCTGCCATACCTGTAAAGGAATTGAGCAGGGAGATTACCACCGGCATATCTGCTCCCCCGATCGGCATCACAAACAGCACTCCGTAGATCAAAGCAATTCCAAGAAGGACATAGAATAGAAGAGGGTCAGAACCGCTTACCATTTGGTATACGATCAATACGACTATTGTTCCCAACATGACCATGTTGATGACTTGGTTCATTGGCAATACTTTGTCCTGGATTTTTCCTTCCAGTTTGCCGTAGGCAATGATAGAACCGGAGAATGAAACCGAACCGATCAAAAGGCCCAAAAGCATCACCAACAGTTCCCCGTCAAAACCGGTAACCGTGCTGTGCTGATGGCTTTGGAATTCGATGATCGCGATCAAAGCCGCACAGGCACCACCCATCCCGTTGAAGAAAGACACCATCTGAGGCATGGAAGTCATTTGGACTTTTTTTGCCATGATGGTTCCGATGACAGTTCCGATGATCAACCCCAAGAAGATCAACCCATAATTGATCATTTTTCCCGAATCATAATCTTGGTATAGCGTGATGGTGGCAATGATGGCGATCAGCATTCCCCCGGCTGCGATGAGGTTTCCTTTCCTTGCCGAATCAGGGTTACTGAGCATTTTCAATCCCAGAATAAATGTCAGGGATGCTATGAGATAACTGATTTCTAATATGTTCAGGCTCATGATTTCTTAGGTTTTTTCTTAAACATCTCCAACATTCTGTCCGTCACCACAAATCCGCCGATGACATTCAAAGTGCCCACCAATACGGCCAAAAATCCGACTGACAAGGCAAGGTAATTATCAGGAGAAGCCTGCAGCATGACGATGATGGCACCCACGACTACCACCCCGTGGATGGCATTGGCACCGGACATCAGGGGAGTATGAAGGATGGCAGGGACATTGGAAATTACTTCCACACCTAATAGGATGGCTAGCAACAGGAAATATACCATTTCCATATTTTCGCCTATATAACTTAGCACTTGTTCCATGGTCAGTTGTTTTGCATTTGAATGATTCTTGGACTGATCGGATTGCCGGCATGGCAGACACAGGTGCCGGTGACGATATCATCCTCAAAATTCAGGTTGAGGTTTCCGTCCTTGATGATCAGTTTGAGAAAATTAAGGTAATTTTTGCCATACATTTTGCTGGCATCCTGAGGCATGCTTGAAGCCAGATTTCCGACTCCGACAATGCGCACGCCGTTGACTTCCACGGTTTGATCCGGCTGGGAGAGTGCACAGTTTCCTCCTGAGGAAGCGGCAAGGTCAATGATAACTGAACCCGGTTTCATAGCCCTGACAGTTCTTTCCTCCACGAGCTGTGGTGCTTTTCGTCCCGGAATCTGTGCGGTAGTGATGATGATATCTGCCTTGGTGGCATGCTCATGAATCGTGTCTTTTTGTTTTTGGATGTACTCCGGAGTTTGTTCGACAGCATAGCCACCGGCTCCTTTGTCCTCCTTGGCACCTTCGACATCGACAAATTTTGCCCCCAAAGAAAGTACTTCTTCCTTGGCTGCCTGTCTGACATCAAATGCAAAAACAGAGGCTCCGAGTCTCCTTGAAGTAGCAATGGCTTGTAGCCCCGCCACACCGGCACCTAAAATCAAGACCCTTGCGGGAGTGATACTTCCTGCGGCAGTCATAAACATCGGAAAAAATCTCGGAAGGAGATTGGCAGCCATCAATACGGCTTTGTAACCTGTGACTGTAGCCATGGAAGAAAGCACGTCCATGGATTGGGCCCTAGTCGTCCTCGGTACCAACTCCATACTGAATGCGGTTTTTTTCTGTTGGATCAGGTACTTGGTAAGTTCAGGATTGAACAAGGCACCCATTTGTCCCATCAGCACCGCCTCGGGTTTCAATCCGCTTATTTCACTTTGTGAAATGGGTTGGATACCGATGACCAAATCTGATTGTGTTACTATTTCCTGTCTGCTGTGTATTTCTGCTCCGGCTTCTTTGTAGAGTTCATCCGATGCATAGGCTCTAGCGCCTGCATGTGTTTCTACCCAAACCGAGACCTTCCAGCTGAGGAGTGTTTTGACCGCTTCCGGCAAAAGCGCTACCCTGGACTCGTCTTGGGGTTCTTTTAAAATCCCTATTATCATTGGTTGAAAATGTGATGGCGATAAATATATGCTCAAAAGATTTGAAGTCCTTAAACTATCAAAAAGATTGCAAAAATAAAGTGATTTTAATCAGGCGGTATTGGTTTATTTTGATTTGAGTGATTTTTTTGGAATATTGTGCAAAATCTCGCAGGTATAGTAAGTATCACCCCAAACCAATTCCCTTAAACATCAGCTGTTTTTAGTCCAAATAGAACCTTTTTGTCAGGGACAAACAGTTATTTAAGTAAAATCAATCCACCTTTAAATTCCATCCTAATAAAATTAGGTAGGCAATGTTATTGTGGAATCAGCCCTCAGTAATTATTTATATCTATCTCATGAAAACCAACCTAGTCCGATTTAGCCTGTTAATGGCTTTTTTTCTATCTTTTTATCAGAAATCCTATTGTCAAAACCAATGTTTGTTGGACGGAATTATCAGAGGGGACATTTCCAAAAAACAGGTTTCTCTCGTATTGACGGGTCATGAATACGCTGAAGGAGGTTGGGAAATTTTGGAAACTTTGGAGCGGAGTAATCTAAAAGCGTCATTTTTTTTCACGGGGGATTTTTATAGGAATCATGAGTTTGAACCTTTGATCAAAGCCATCAAGAACAAAGGCCATTATCTTGGTGCCCATTCGGACAAGCACCTTCTTTATTGTTCTTGGGAAGAAAGGTCACAGCTATTGATTGACAGGTACACTTTTTCAAAAGACCTTTTGGACAACTATTCAGAAATGAAGCGGTTTGGTATCGAACAGGAAAATGCGCCTTATTTTTTACCTCCTTACGAATGGTATAATGAAAATATCACTGAATGGACACGAAAGTTGGGATTTCAGCTTATCAATTTTACACCGGGTCCCAAAACCCCTGCCGATTATACCGATCCGGAAATGGAAAATTATATCAATTCGGAAGAAATTATGCAAACTGTATGGCAGGCTGAATTCAAGGACCCCAACGGACTGAATGGCTATATTATACTGCTACATATTGGGGTAGGAGATAAGCGAACAGATAAATTTTACAAACTCCTTCCGGATTTGATCAAAGGATTGCAAAAAGAAGGTTACGAAATTGTGGGTTTGAACGAATTGCTCGAAAAGAATTGAGCGGATTATTTTTCAAACAAACCTATTGTACCACCTACCCAGTCTTTGTCTTTGTTGAATTTGACGCCGATCATTTCTCCACGGCTTAGGCGGACGAGGTTCCCTATCAGGGTGGGATTTTCGTCTTTCTCCGGCCAAACAGCCAAAATCCGCACCTCGGCCTTAACCTTTCCTTCAATGGCTTGGAGAACAGGAACGTACTTGGCTTTTTTCTGAAGGATGTAAAGGTCTTTGTCTTTTACCGCTTCAACATCGGATTTTTTGACATTAAAAATCACCCCGCTTCCTGAAAAGGAAAACAAAGGCTTCAAAACGTAATTTTCCAGATCATCGGGTATTTCCTTCAACTCGCTCAATAAAGTTGTCTCTATGAAATAGGGGCCATTTAAATATGGCAGGATGAATTTACTGATGCGATAAAACCAATTTGGGTGGCCTGCCCATTCCACATCCAGTTCCTCCAAAAAAGAAAATTGCATGTTGAGGTCTTTTCTTGCTTCAAGTTCATCGAAAATCACCCTGTTATAAATTCTTTTGATTTGGATCTCACGACCTTTTTTATTGATGTAAAAAAGCTGCTTCCCTTTTTTGATCACTTCTGTGACGCAGACAAAAGGAACTCCAAGATCTCTTTGGCAATAGTAAAAATCAATTTTGGTGTTTTGTTTTTCAGGCTCGATTTCAAGCAAGATAACTTCTTCAGGTTGGTATCCGTTGAGGACAGTTTTTTTGAAAATTTTCAGGTATCCATCCGAGTCAAGGTCACTCAGATAGGGAGTGAATTGGGAGAGATAGGGGTAGGCCTTTTTGATTTTTTCAAAAAGGTTATATTGAAAATTGAATACGGACGGGAAACCCTGGACTTCAATCAATTTGGGAATGATCTTCCCATCTTCTTCGCAGATGCCAAAATCAATTGCCAAAAACTCAGTGTGCCTGTTTTGATTCGGTACATTAAAATTGAGACCTAACGAAGGTTCGGTAAGTTGGTTGAAATCTTTTCTTTTGATGAAATCGACGACATGTTGACAGCCTTCGATGAGTTGGGCTTTCAATTGACTGGGAATAAAGAAAGGGGTCTCTGCTACCCTGAATGTCGGCAGGTAATCAAAATCTGAGGCTAGGTCATTTAGAAAAGCCTGATATTTTTCTTTACTGAACCCGTTGTTGAAAAATTCCCGATGCTGCTGAATCATAGTTCACTAATTATTGAAGGATGGCCTGTTGCTCTTTGATAAATTGGATGGATTGGGAAAGGAAGTTAGGAATCAGCGTTTCATTGGTCTTGTAGATGGTGTGTTCTTCCACAATATGCTCAAGCATCGCCAAGTAGCGGGACTTTCCCCTTAGGGCAATGATTTCATCTCTGACTTCGTGTTTTTTGAGGTGGCTCAGAAAACCTACCGGATCGGCTTCCGGGTGGAATTGGGTCCCTACCATTTCCGGCGAAAACCTGATGGCCATGATTGCTCTTTCGTATTCTACATGGTTTCGGATTTTTTCAAGTGCAATGATTTCAGCATCCATTTCCCTGAATTTTTTTTGGTGTGGCTGCACCACCTGGTAATCTCTGGAATCAATAGCCCAAAATGGATTATCCAAACCTTCAAATATTGGATCCGTCATCCCTGATTCGGTTTTGTGGATGGTCATTACCCCGAAAGAGGTGGATTTTCTCCGGGTCACATTGGCCAGCCCAAAATGGTTTACCGCCATCTGAAAGGAATGACAAATGAAAAGGATGTATTTTTTTCTTTCATTGGTCTGATTCCAAACCCAAATGTCATCGATCAGTTGGTAATATTTTTTATCCCAAATGCCATCACCTTCCAGCGGATTTCCGGGTCCACCGGAAGAGATATAAAGGTTGAAGTCTTCTATATTGGGGACATCCGCATTTTGTCTTACATCAAAAACTTCAAGGCTCAGTTCGTCGGCAAACCTTCCTACAATATCATGGATACAACGCATACCCTGATTGGCTTTGCCATTGTACATGTCCAAAACAGCAACTTTGATTTTTTCTTGCATGGTGATTGTTTGATTTTTGGGGCCGAAAGTTAAAGAGTTTTGAATGCAGGTATGTGAAAAATTATTTCCCATCCCACGTTCAAAACCCTTTTCCTACTAGATTCCTTTGGTGAATTCTCCCACAATGAAGTCCACCACTTTGGACAGATCATGGTCATTCTCTTCAAATACCGCAAGCTGCTTGTCAGCGCCTGTACCGTTTTTGAGGATTTCATAGACATAATTGATCTCCTGCCTGCTTCCCAACTCGTCTACCACGTCGTCGATAAATTCCAACAACTCCACCATCAACTCCTTGTAAGCGACTTCTTTTTTCTGACCAAAGTCGATCATCAACCCATCTGTCCCATACCTTGCCGCCCTGAACTTATTTTCGCGGATCAGGGCTATTCTGTAGATATTGAAGCTGGTATTCATCATACTCATTTTGTAGAGTTTGGCAACTACAGCTTGGATCAGTGCGGTGATACAGATTGTTTCATCTACAGTCAGACACATGTCGCAGATCCTAAACTCAATGGTGCTGAAGAAGGGATGCATCCTCAGGTCCCACCATATTTTTTTAGGATTGTCGATACAGTTGGTCTTGACCAATGTCTCTAGGAAATTATCATAAGACTGTACAGAATCAAAATATTCTGGAAGGCCTGTTCTGGGGAATTTGGCAAAGACGTGAGCTCTGAAAGCTTTAAAGCCTGTATTTCTCCCTTCCCAAAAAGGTGAGTTTGTCGAAAGGGCGTAAATATGCGGAAGGAAATAGCATGCCTGATTCATGATTTGCAGCGCAAGTTCCCTGTTTTCGATGCCCACATGGACATGCAGTCCGAAAATTAAATTGGACCTTGCCGTATCCTGAAGTTCTTTGACGATCATGTGGTACCGTGGATCATCGGTGATCGGCTGTTCCTGCCATTTTGAGAAAGGATGGGTTCCTGATGCCCCTACAATAAGGTTTTGTTCGGCGGCCAGGTCCACGATTTTTTTTCTCAGGTAGGAGACTTCATTTCTTGCATCGGCAATGTTTTGACAGATATTGGTCCCAACTTCTACCACAGATTGGTGCATTTCTGCCTTTACCTGTTCTTTAAGAATGATTTTGGCACCATCTACAATTTTTGACATGTGGGATCTCAGGTCCCTCGTGTTGGGGTCGATGATTTGGTATTCCTCCTCAACGCCCAAAGTGAAAACAGGTAATTTTCTCATAGATCAGAATCTTTTGGCCGAACTGACTGCGTCTTTCATAAAAGTACCCCACGTGAGGTTGATTTTTCCCGGTTTGTGTGATTTGGCGTAGGAAATAGCCATTTTTGCGGCTTCTTCCACTACCCAATCAAAATTTGCCTGACCGACTGAGTTGATGTCTGCATCCGGTGCGGGATTCCCAAAATCAATGGCATAAGGTACCCCATCTCTTACTGCGAATTCAACGGTATTGAAATCATATCCCAATCCTTCGCAAAGCTTGATGGTATAATCCTTCACAGTTGCCAATAGTTTTTTGGAAGCAGGAGGTCCATCAATCACATAGCGGAGATGGTGTGGATTACGTGGCTCATACTGCATGATACGGACCGCTTTTCCGCCAAGGCAATACACCCTGAAATATTCCTGAAAAACGATTTCTTCCTGTAGCAACATGACCAATTGGCCCGTTTCCCTATGTTTTTGGAAGAATTCTTCTTTGTTTTCCAAGCGATAGACGTTTTTCCATCCGCCACCCGCATAGGGTTTCATATAGGCAGGAAATCCTACATAGTCAAAAATCCCCTGCCAGTCGAGTGGCATTTTTAAGTTTCTGAAGGACTTGGCCGTAGTGTCGGTGGGATGTTCCGCAGAGGGCAAAATCACTGTGTTGGGAAGAGGGACTCCCAATTGGTCTGCGAGGGCATTGTTAAAAAACTTGTCATCTGCACTCCACCAAAAGGGATTGTTGATGACTGCCGTGCCTGTGAGGGCGGCATTTTTCAGATAAGCCCTGTAAAAAGGAACGTCCTGAGAAATCCTGTCAATGATGACAGCATACTCAGAAAGTTGGTTTTGGATTACCTTATCGATCAAAACAGGTTCTGCAACAATTCCTTTTTCATTTTTTTCATTGACTCTTTCGACAAATGCATGGGGAAAAGTGTCTTCCATGCCAAACAGAATTCCTATCTTTTTCATATATGGTTGGTATTTGGTTAATTGAACTTAATTCTTGATAAATAGTGGGGGAACATCTCCTTCCAGATCGGCCAATCGTGGTGCTTGTCCTTGCGCACATCCAGCCAATGCCGGACTCCCTTTCCTTCCAATACATCACTGAGTTTGATATTGGCATCAAAGCAGATGTCCCAATTGGAAGTGCCGAGAACAATGTCCATCTTCCACAAATCCCCGTCATGGTTGCCCGGCAAAAACTCCAAAGGAGAATTATAAAATATATCACCGTGGTTATATCCATCCATAAAATTGCGGATTTCAAAAGCTCCCGACATCGAAAACATATGGCTGACAAAACCTGGATATCTGAATGCAAAATTGGCAGCATGGTATCCTCCAAAACTACAACCGGCCACTACGACTTTGCCGACGGCGGTATTAAATCTGATTTTCTCTACGATCTCGTGGCGGATCATGTGGTCATAAGCAATGTGGTTTTGGATCCGCTGATGGGGGTGGATTTGCTTGTTGTAAAAACTGTCCCTGTCATTGCTTTCCGGACAGAATATCTGCGCCAAACCTTGTTGGATAAACCAACTTGCTGAACCTATCAATCCCATGTCTCTGTTTTCATGGAATGATCCCATGGAGGTTGGGTACAATACAATAGGATAACCCGCATGGCCAAACGAGAGCATTTGTACATCTCTATGCAGATGGGGTGAGTACCACTTAAAATATTCCTCTTTCATATAACAAAATTTTCTTATCTGAATAAAAATAGTCCGCTTTTGGGGATTCACAAAAAAATATGGTTAAAGTTTTCGGGACCTGATTCAAATAAATATTTTACCCTGTATAATTTATATTTTACCAAATTGGTTAAGCAGAAAAAAGAGGTTAAAAATGAATAGATTTTTAAAAGAATGGTAAGCGTAATAATTTTTGGAGGTATTAAGTCCGGTAAATTTTGGCATTGCAGGAAACTGATATCTTGATTATTTAAAAAGCTTTCTCTTTTCAATCCTCATAAAAAAATTGATCTAGAAATTATTCTATATGATTATCCGCTTTTTTACCAGGAGCCAAACACCAATTTTCCAGACCTCGGCAAGCTCGGTGAACGGATATCGTGAGATCAGAGGGGGGTGGTAGAAATGCGGCTTTGCCGCATTTCTACCACCCCCCTTCAATATCAATAAATTCCGGTGGTCGATCCCGATAATTATCGTGGACGAGACCATTCTGTAAGTAATCCTATTCTGGTAAGAAGGTGGATATACATATTATTTTTTCAACAATATCTTTTTGCCTATCCCGGACAGGACAACCAAGATGGTTAGTGCGGAAAAGGTCCATTTTATAGCTGTCGAAATTCCGGCCAATGATCCCCAAAAGTCACTTTTTTCAGGAAATAGATTTAAAATATTGATGATGCTGATGTTTTCGATGACATCAAACAACAGGATGGCAAGGGGAAAAATGACCAATTTTTCATTTTGCCAAAGGCTGAAAATAAGGAATGAGAACAAGGCGCCGTAAACCAATGGATAGAGCATGTCCGAAACCATCAATCCCATTCGGTAGCTTTCCCTGATTTCAGGAGTGAATCGGTTAATTTTGGCATAGGCTTCGTCTGAAGTATAAAAAATCTCTAAATCAAGCGGTTTTTCTCCCGGCAGCATACCCGGTAAGATCCAAAGATTAAATCCTAGAAACAGTACAAAAAGTAGGGAGATATTTTTGTTGGTACTGAAATGGGCCAAGAAATCCTTCATTTTGCATCGCCTTCTTTAAACCATTCTGCATACATCGGATAGTTGCGTGCTGTCCTTTCTATGACTTCGAGCATTTCGGGTCCGGTTTCTTTTACTTTTTTGGCAGGCATTCCTGCATATATTGAATTGGCCTCTACGATTGTTCCTGCCAAAACCACAGCGCCTGCAGCAATCACCGCGCCGGAGTGGACCACGGCATTGTCCATGATAATCGCTCCCATGCCTATCAGTACGTTGTCATGGATCGTGCAGCCATGTACCACCGCATTGTGAGCGATAGAAACTTTGTTTCCTATTACTGTTCCGGATTTTTGATAGGTGCAGTGAATCACTGCGCCGTCCTGAATGTTGGTGTCATCACCGATGCGAATGTGGTGTACATCCCCGCGGACCACGGCATTGAACCACACCGTACAGTTTTTGCCCATGATCACATCGCCGACTATTGTCGCGTTTTCTGCCATCCAGCAGTTGTCTCCAAAAACTGGGCTAAAACCCCTTACACTTTTAATTAAAGCCATTTTTTTTTGGTCTATAGTCTGATTGTGTACAAATACCTGAAGGTCAAATTTATTTTTTTTTAAACCATCTGAACTTTTTTTACCAAAAATAGTTTTACATGTATATACACATATGTATGTACATTTAATTCAAACAACAACATTCAACATTATGAAACTATTACAAAAAACAGGTTTGGTCATTGCACTTGCCTTTATTGTGGTTGCCTGTGGCAAACCATCTGACGCCGTTGATGCAACAGAAGCAGCTGAAGTAGCTGAGGCTACGGGCAAAACTTTGGCCATCAATCCATCTTCTAGCCAAGTTAATTGGAGAGGCTATAAGCCAACAGGTCAACATTTTGGAGTCATCCCTGTGACTACAGGAGAGGTGACTGTGAAAGGTGATGAACTAACAGGCGCAAAGTTTGTATTTGACATCACTGGTTTGAAAATCCAGGATATGGAAGAATCAAACGAGTTTTATGGAAAACTTTGGGGACACCTTCAGTCTCCTGATTTCTTTGATGCAGCAAATCACCCACAGGCTACTTTTGAATTGACTTCTGTAGAGCCTTATGCAGCAGGTGCGATTGCAGACAAAGAAGAATTCGCTTCTGAAAATACACCAAAGAAGGACTCTGAAGTTGCTCCTGCCAATCCAACCCATTGGATTTCAGGTAACCTGACTATGAGAGGTACTACCAAAAACATCAAATTCCCGGCTTCTGTGTCTATTGTGGACGGAGCGGTTTCAGCTTCTGCAGGTTTCAATATCGACAGAACAGCTTGGGGCTTGGCTTACGGTGACGAAAGCACTGCAGTTGACAAAGCAAAAGATCAATTCATCTACAATACAGTTTCTATAGGTTTTGACATCAAAGCAAACTAAACCAACATAGTATATAAATCCAGAAGAGGAAGCCGCAAGGTTTCCTCTTTTTTTTGTGCCATTACGTTACTTTTGCAACATGTCAGAAAAATTTGTGTTTTCGATTCCTGATCATCTTGATTGGAAATGCCATTTGCTACAATGGTTTGACAATCAGTATCTGTATTTTTCATTTTTTCAGAACAACGGGATTTCCTATCCGCATGATGGATTTCCAAATGTCATTTTTGCAGCCAATCAGTTCTTGGATTTGGCTGAGGCAGACCGGTTTTATGGGAAAAATGAGTTGGTAGGAATCGTCAGTTACGATTACAAAAACAAGGTTGAAAAACTCAGGAGCAATAATTCTGTACCGGTCGATTGTCCTGAATCCTTATTTTTTATTCCCGAAATCAAGATAGAAATCGGCAAGAACAATTTCACTGTTTTTCATCCTGAAGGAAAAAGAATAGGAGGAGAAATCTTGGAGTCAATCCAACTGATTTTGTCCAATCCCACAGTAAAAGTGAATCCTTTGACTACCAGACAGGACTATTTCTCTGCTATCAAAGCTATCCAGAACCACATTGAAGAAGGGGATATGTATGAGTTGAATTTTTGTTTGGCTTTTACCTTTGAAAGTCAAAATTGGAATCCGATTATCGGTTATAAAGATTTGATGGAAAAGTCTCCCATGCCTTTTTCCTCTTTATTCAAAGCAAAAGAGAAATACCTTATCGGAGCTTCTCCAGAGAGATTTCTCAAAAAAGAAGGAAATCAACTTATCGCCCAACCCATCAAAGGCACCATTAAAAGAGGCAAAGATTCTGTCGAAGATGAAATTCTTAAAAACCAATTGCTGCACTCGGAAAAGGAACGGGCCGAAAACCTCATGATTGTCGACCTGATGCGGAATGACCTTTCCAAAATCTCCGAAACAGGTTCTGTGGAGGTGGAAGAGCTTTTTGGTGTTTATACTTTTGCCAAAGTCCATCAGATGATCTCGACGGTGAGTTCCACTATTAAAAATGAGGTTGGTCTTAAGGAAATTTTCCATGCCACATTTCCGATGGGCAGTATGACAGGCGCTCCAAAAATCAAGTGCATGGAATTGATCGAAGGATATGAAAATTTCCAGAGAGGATGGTTTTCAGGAACTTTGGGACATATTCAAGCGAATGGGGATTTTGATTTCAATGTGGTTATCCGCAGTATTATTTTTGATCAAAATGAAGGCAAAGGATACTTTGCAGTAGGTTCGGCGATCACCTATGATGCAGATGCAGGATACGAATATGAAGAGTGTCTGCTCAAAGCTTCAGCGATCATAGAGGTTTTGGAAGGAATATAACCATGGAAAACGTCAGGAAAATCATACATGTCGACATGGACGCATTTTATGCATCAGTGGAGCAGATGGACAATCCTGACTTGAGGGGAAAGCCCCTTGCCGTAGGCGGAAACAGGGAAAGGGGAGTGGTAGCCGCAGCTTCCTATGAAGCCAGAAAGTACGGCGTCCGCTCGGCCATGTCCGGCAAAATGGCCGCTTTGAAATGTCCTCACCTTATTTTTGTTCCTCCTAGATTTGAGCGGTACAAAGAGATATCCAATCAGATCAGAGAGATTTTCTATGCTTATACCGATTTGGTTGAGCCCCTCTCTTTGGATGAGGCTTTTTTGGATGTGACAGAAAACAAAGTGAACAACCCTTCTGCCACAAGAATCGCCTTAGAAATCCGAAAACGTATCAAAGAAGAAGTCGGATTGAATGCCTCAGCGGGAATATCCTACAACAAGTTTTTGGCAAAAACTGCCTCTGACATCAACAAACCCAATGGTCAGGCCGTCATCTTGCCCAAGGATGCGGAAGCATTTTTGGAGAAGTTGCCGATAGAGCGGTTTTTTGGAATTGGAAAAGTGACTGCTGACAAGATGAAAGAACTCGGCATCCACAATGGTTTTGACCTGAAGCAATTTTCCCTGCAATACCTCAGCAAGCGATTTGGCAAATCAGGGCTTCACTTTTACAACATAGTCCGTGGGATTCACCTGAGCGAAGTCCAACCAAACCGCATCCGGAAATCGTTGAGTGCTGAGAATACTTTTGAAACTGATCTGGCAAAAATGGAAGAATGGCTGAAAGAGTTGAAGGAGATTTTCGAAGAACTTAAGCGCCGTATCAGCCGAAGCGGGATCAAAGGAAGAACTGTCACGCTCAAGATCAAATACCACGATTTTACTGTTCAGACGAGAAGCAAGACCTTTGAGCAGTTTACCGAACCTGAAAAAATCTGGGAAACCACCTTGGAACTCCTCCACCAAGAAGAACTCAAATCACCTGTCCGCCTCTTCGGCATTGGCATCTCCAACCTTAATGTCGAAGAAGAAAGCTTATATGTAGGCAAGCAACTTTGGATTGAATTTGGGGAGTATTGAGTAGGCAGTCTTCAGTCGCAGTTGGCAGTGTCTCAGTAGTCAGTTTTCAGTCGCAGTTGCCAGTGAATCAGTAGTCAGTTTTCAGTCGCAGGTGTAAGTGGTATGAATTATGGATCTTGTCAAATCCTTAAATCCTTCCAACCTTCCAATCTTCCAATTTTTCAATTTTCCAATTCAAACCCATAATCCCTCTCTACCAAACAAATTCTTGTCTTGTATGAACGGTACCATTTTTCCCTTCCCATCCGCTGTGCAAAGAGGTGTTCGCTGACCATTTTCCAGTTGCGGATGGCATCGAGACTTTTCCAATAACTGACAGTAATTCCGAGTCCTTCTCTAGCCGACTCGTGCCCGAGATAGCCTGGTTGCTTTTTTGCAAGTTCGACCATTTGATCCGCTATTTCTCCATAACCCCCATCCACTTCTGTACGAATGCTGCTGAAGATGACTGCATAGTAAGGTGGAGATGGTGTTTTTGAGATTTGGATGTTTTCAGCACTCATATTGTATCGGTTAAAAACTATTTAGCCCAAAATTGGAAAACCGGACTTGGATAGTCAAATTTTATATAATTTTAAACCAAACTATTTCAATTCCCTTATGCCTATCATCAAATCGAGTTTGAGCATGATGATGCTCTTTGTTTTTTCTTTTGCTTTTGCCCAAGAATCCCCAAAATGGCTACGTTATCCTTCCATTTCTCCTGACGGTTCGCAGATTGTTTTTACCTACAAAGGGGATTTGTACAGCATTCCCGCTTCAGGCGGAAAAGCCACCCAATTGACTTTCCATGAAGCACATGATTTTATGCCTGTTTGGAGCAAAGACGGCAGCAAGATCGCTTTTGCCTCGGACCGATACGGTAATTTTGATGTCTATGTCATGAGTGCTCTTGGCGGAGATGCCAAGCGGCTGACCTATCATTCCAATGATGAGATGCCCAATACTTTTTCTGCAGATGACAGGAATGTAATCTTTGGCGGTGTGCGTCAGGACCTTGCCGAACACAGACAATACCCGACAGGTTCGCAGGCAGAACTCTATCAGGTAGCTATCGGAGGCGGTAGGGTAGATCAGGTGTGGACCATTCCTGCTGAATATGTACAGGTCAGCGCTGATGGCAGCAAGATGATCTATCATGACAAAAAAGGCGGCGAGAATGAATGGCGCAAAAGACACCAATCTGCCATCACCAGAGATATTTGGGTGTATGACGCTGCGAGCAATACCCATAAAATGATCTCGGAATTTGGGGGTGAAGACAGAAATCCTGTTTTCGCTCCGGGAGAAAAAGCGGTCTACTACCTTACCGAAGAGAAGGGAAGCTTCAATGTTCAAAAAATGAGTTTGGACAATCCTGCCCAAAAAACGGTATTGACTAGCCTGAAGAATTTTCCTGTCAGGTTTTTGAGTATTTCCAAAAATGGACTGATGAGTTTTTCTTATGATGGAGAACTTTATACCCTGAAAGAAGGGGAGCAACCAAAAAAAGTAGCGGTTTCCATCACCACACAGCGTATTTCTAATGCGGACAGCTATATCGGGATCAATGGAGGAGTGAGAGAAATGTCCATTTCGCCGGACGGAAAAGAAATTGCCTTTATCGCAAGGGGAGAGGTTTTTGTGACTTCTGTGGATGGTTCTTTGACCAAAAGAATCACCAATACGCCACAACAGGAGCGTTTTGTACAGTTTGCACCGGATGGCAAATCAGTCGTGTATGCAAGCGAAAGGGATGGCAAGTGGCAGATATACCAAACCAAAAGGCTGAGGGAAAAAGAGGAGATATTCTTCTTTGCGAGCACCTTACTCAAAGAAGAGGCTTTGGTGAGTTCGGAGGTAGACAATTACCAGCCGATTTTTTCTCCTGACGGAAAAAAACTAGCCTATGTCGAAGGCAGAAGGACCTTGAAAGTTCTCGATTTGGCCACCAAAACTTCCGTGACTTTGATGACTCCTGAGCAGTTGTTACACATGGGAGACGGTGACCAATATTTTACATGGAGTCCGGACAGCAAATGGCTGTTGGCAGAATTCAACCCCACCATGGCCAATGGTGAAGTGGTGCTAATGGATGCTTCAGGCAAAAAAGCCATGGAAAACCTGACCCAAAGCGGTTATGGTGACAGCAGACCAAAGTGGGTCAATGGCGGCAAGCAGTTGATATGGTTCAGCAACAGGGACGGTCTGAAAGGTTTTGCAGCAAGCGGAGGTGCCCAAAATGATGTGTTTACACTGTTTATGACCAAGGATGCCTATGACAGGTTCAAGTTGACCAAGGATGAATTTGACTTGCTAAAGGAAACCGAGAAAGCCGGAAAGGAAAAGAAGGATGACGACAAAAAGGAGGAGAAAAAAGTAACTCCCCCAGTAGAAGACATCAAAATCGACTGGGAGGACCTGAGGGAAAGAAAAGCCAAATTGACGATCCATTCGTCTGCTTTGGGTGATGCGGTCATTGACAAAGATGGCGAGAAACTTTTTTACCTCGCCCGTTTTGAAAAAGGGATGAACCTTTGGAGCACGGATCTTCGAACCAGAGATACCAAGATGGAACTGAAACTCGATGCCGGATTTGGCAGGTTGGAATGGGACAAAGAAATGAAAAACCTATACCTTCTCGCAGATGGAAACATCTCCAAAATCACCGACAAAGGCACCAAAAGAGAGCAGATCAAAATAGCCGGGGAAATGACTTTGGATACCGATGCAGAGCGTGCAGAGATGTTTGAGCATATCAAGATCCGTACAAAAGGAGCTTTTTACACCCCGGATTTCCATGGGGTGGATTGGGACGCCCTGACTGCCCAATATGAAAAATACCTTCCTTATATCGGAAACAGCTATGAGTTTGCCGAGATGGTTTCTGAGTTGATTGGCGAACTGAATGTCTCGCATGCCGGAGCGCGGTTTAGCCGAAGCATACCACAGGCTGATGCCACAGCATCTTTGGGGATTTTTACGGACTATTCTTTCAAAAATCCCGGAATCAAAATCGTTGAAGTGCTCAAGGGCGGACCTTTGGACAAATCCGGCATGAACATTCAAAGCGGCATGATCATCGAGAAAATTGACGGAGAAACCATTGCTTTGGACAAGGACATTGCCCAATACCTCAACCGTAAATCCGGCAAATTCACTTTGATCGAAGTATTGGATCCAAAGACAAATACCCGTCAACAGGTCACTGTGAAGCCGATCAGTTTGGGTGAAGAGAATCAATTGCTATACAAGCGATGGGTAAAGAAAAACCAGGAAGAAGTGGACAGGTTGAGCAACGGCACTTTGGGCTATGTCCATATCCCCGGCATGTCAGACGGTCCCTACAGGACCACTTATGAAGAAATGATGGGCAAATACCATGACCGCAAAGGCGTCATCGTGGATACAAGATTCAATGGTGGGGGAGACTTGGTGGCGGATTTGGCCATGTTCTTTACCGGAGAAAGATTCATCACCTATGCAACTGAGGACAGGGAAGTAGGTTATGAACCGACATTCAGATGGACGAAGCCGACTCTGGCGATGTTCAACGAAAGCAACTATTCCGATGGACATTGTTTTGCCTGTGGTTATACCGACTTGAAAATCGGCAAAACCGTCGGCATGCCTACTCCGGGAACCTGTTCTTTTGCAGGTTGGGAAATGTTGCCGGATGGCGGCAGATGGGGAATGGTTCCGATTTCTGCCAAAGACAAAGCAGGCAATTGGATGGAAAACAACGAAACCAAGCCGCAGTTCCAAGTCAAAAATATGCCTGGACAAATCGACAAAGGCAAAGACCAACAGTTGGAAAAAGCTGTGGAGGAATTGATGAAGGATGTGAAGTAGTCCTTCGACTATGGTCAGGGACCAAGAGCCCTTCGACTTCGCTCAGGGACCAAAAGAAAATGACTTTTCCTTGTCACTTCGACGGAGGAGAAGTCTTTTTTTTTAGCCTTTTTGTTGATGGTGTTGATTTTTTTGACCGAATTATTGAAAAGAATGTCACTTAACAGAATAGAAATTTAATTATCTGGTATTTTTTAAAATAAAATTAGGCAAAAAATTAATTTTCATACCCTTAACCTAAATCTTGCTTTTTCGTTGTTGTTGTGAATAGAAAAAAACTACTTTTGTAATCAGCCCTGATTTCACTTAATCCCCAGTCTCAATGAAGTTAAAATTTACGCTACCGTTACTCTTGTTGGTGGCCGGATTGCTTTCATCCTGCCTTTCCGAACCGGATCTCGAGAATATCCCACAAGAAACTGTTCAATTTATTCCTGTTGACGAAACAGATGAAGCATCGATTTTTCCGCTCAAAACAGCCTCTTATGCTGAGTTTGGCGTTCTTGGACATGGATATGATGTCACCAAAGATTATGCAATCGAGGATGGTTTTTCCAATAAAGGACAAGTGATTGACATTCAAAAAATCAATGAATCAGGTAGCAAGATTGCCGATTTAGTCGGCATTGAATCAGTAAAAATCCTAATCCAAGAAACGATTGATCTTGTAAGTAGTAATGCAACTGAATATTGTAATCAACTAACCTTAAATGCAGGATTAAATGGTTCAACTCCTGTTTTTGGTGGAGCTATTAATAATCGGTTTGGAACCAAAAGAAACGCCGAAAAGGAATTTGATGGCAAGGAAATATATGGCACTTTCGAGATTTCCATAAAGGAAGAAAACCTCAAGATATTTGGGGTAGCACCTCAGGAAGAAAATATTTCAATGATTAACATCCGTAACAAATACCTTTCGGAATCATTTATTGGTTTTATTGAAAACAGCAGTCCGCATGATATTGTCAAAAATTTCGGAACCCATGTAATCGTTAATGCAATTTTTGGTGCAAAGGTGCAGGTCAATTTCCAAGCAGAAACCAATCAGCCAAACAGAAGTGAACAAGTTTTTCAAAAACTTCCTCTAAAATCTTACCCGGGAGCTAGAGGAACTTTCAATGAAATCTATACTTGGAGGACAATCGGAGGAGATCCTTCACTTGCTATAAGCGGAAGGCATGATTTATCAGACGGCACTCCTCCTTCCCTCAATTTGGAAAATTGGCAAAGCAAAATTTCAGGAATAAATAATGTTTTGATTGAGTTTGTTCCAGGAGGATTAATTCCCATTTACTATTTCATCCTTGATCCTAACAAAAAAGCCGAAGTCAAAAACTATGTAGACCAATATATCTTTGATAACAGTGCCAAACTTTTCAACAAGAAGGCAAATATTCATAGACTTCATGACAGAAAGGGAGAGAACCACATCTTCACGGGTGAACCTGAAAATGAAAGCCTCAGAGGGTATGATTATGAGGGAGTTTCCTTTCAAGCTTTCACCTATCTCGCTCCGGGTACCCGCCCGGTTTATAGGTATTTAAATTCTGAAAGCTCGAACCATCTTTTTACCATGGAACCAAAGCTTTCTCAGGGTTTTATAAAAGACCCATTTATTGGTGGGGATAATGTTTTTGAAAAAATCGCTTTTTATGCTTTTGAATCAGAAGCGCCGGGAACCAAGCCTATCTTCAGCAGCAAAAAGACCAAAGGAAACAATACCCATCAATTACTCACTGCAGATATTACAGAACATCAAAATGCCTTGAAAAATGGGTACGCGGATGAAGGGATTGTTTTTTACGCCTATTGACATTATTTCTTAAGCATTCGATTTAATACAAATCCCTTTTCAAGCAGTGGTTTTGAAAGGGGATTTTTTTTGTATTACTTCCAAGTTTGCGGGTCTTGACTTGTAGCAAATACAGCCAGTACAATCACTTTGTCACCCTCAATTGTAAAATGAATAGCAAAAGGGAATCTCTTCACTAAACCAAATCTGGTTTTCTTGTATCGGATTTGATAATGGAGTGGGTTATTTTGAATTAATTTCAGTTTATTTTCTATCTCCTCAAGGAACTCAATTCCCAAAAAATCTTTCTTAGACTCATACTTCTTTGCAATTTCTAATACATCATTTTCAGCTTCCGGTTTGATCACCAAATGATAATTCATAATGTACCTTTTATCCTGGTTTTTACCTCCTCCCAACTTGAACCGTCTTCCGGATCGGCTTTGTGTGAAGCAATTCTTTCATCAAGGATTTTGATATGGGTATCAGTCAACTGAAACTCTCTCTCTTCCAAGTCTGCTTGAGCCATTGCGTATAAAAGTTTGAGCATTCTTTCATCTGCTTGATCTATGTACTCATGAAGATGCTCTTTAATTTCTATTGTACTCATGTGTTTGACAGTTAATAAGTAAATATAAGAATTTCAAATTGTAACGTATTTACGAATTCTTTGAACAAGGTTTAATTATTTCCTCATCAAATTAATTCGAAGTTTTTGACTCCTGTTTTATTAAATCGTGCTACAATTCTTCCGAAAATCCCTCAATTCTAGATAATCCAAATATTTATTTTATATTCAAAGTACCTATTTACCTGTATTTGTTACATAAATCCTGTTTGTAAATCCGCATGGAAATAAGAAATCTTGCATTGAAAGGGGGAGGGGTCAAGGGGATTGCGTATGTGGGTGCCTTAAGGGAACTGCACCATGCAGGTCTTCTTTCCGGAATCGAAAGGGTGGCAGGGACTTCGGTGGGTTCGCTTTTGGCAGGAATGATCTGTGCCGGCTATTCAGTCGATCAGATCGAAAATCTTCTCAAGCATCATTTTGACTTAAAGAAATTCAAAATAGGTTGGAATCCGCTTCGGATCTTCAAATATTTCGGACTTTACTCCGGAAGCTATATTTTTGATTTTATCCATTCCTATCTGATCGAATCTCCAAAAAACCTTCCTCCCAATGTGACTTTCAGACAAATGAAAGAGGCCGGTTGCAAGGATCTTTTTGTTTTTGCCTGCGACCTGAACCTGCACACGATTCAGGAATTTTCACCTTTCAAAACCCCTGAGGTCGTCGTTGCGGAAGCCATCCGTGCTTCGATGTCTATACCCATGTTTTTTAGGGCATGGCAATTCAGAAATTCCAATCCCAACAACCATATCTTCGTGGACGGTGGCATTGCCTTCAACTACCCATTGGGATTCTTTGACAATGAGCGCTTTGCCCCGGCCCCGGATTTTATATGCGAGGAGGCAATTGGGCTGTACCTGCATGACAAAGCGAGCGATAAGGAGGTGGACCTGCATTTTTCCCAACCTTTGAGTTTTCTAAAGCAGTTATTCGAAACACTTCTCAATGTCCAAAACATAGATATAGGATTTGAAACAGCCGAAGGGAACCGTTCCATCAGGATAGATGGATTGGGGATTCCTGCTACTGATTTTAATTTGTCACTTTCGGACATGGATAGCTTGATCCGTTCAGGAAGTGAATGCGCCAAAATGTTTCTATTGAAAAATAAACTTATAAGTTAATGCAAAATTTATGAGGCAAAGCTCAGTCACCATCATAGTCCCGGTCATCCAAAACAAGGTTGATGACTTATTGAAATATCTGGGTAAAATTAAAAAAGACCTTGACAAAGGGATACCGCCGGAATTCGAAAAATTGGATATTATCCATTTTGCAAGGTGGGTGGTCATCGACCATGGAAAATCCTATATCAATGACCCGACACCGAGAGTTCCCAAGCTTGTTTTTGTGGTTGATTTTGATGGAGAAGTGGATGCTTTTTTAAAAAGTTTTTGCAAGGATACTTCTGATATTCTGGATAATGTCTATCAATTTTGTGAGGGCTTTCCGGTTTCGGATCAAAGAACTTCCGATAGTAGGGTTGCCTTTTTGGAAAAACACATGGTGAAGGATGCCGCAGTCTATATCGGGGCTCCCGGACGGACAGTTCGGCAGATAAAGGAGGAATGGAAACTGAGAAATCATATCAGGAAATACCTTGATTCCAGGTCCTGGCAGGATGTATCCGCACATACCATTCACAAAAAAATCAAGGAGGAGGTACTTCATAATAATGAATTTTCATTTCTTAGCAAAAGGGCCAAAATGCCCGGAATCAATTGGTTGGGATTGATTTTCCTCGGCTTGATCCTGATTGCTTTACTTCCTTTGATTATCATTTGGCTGTTGATTGTCCATTTTTTCTACGAGAAAAAGGATGTGAACTTTACCAAAAAGCGGAGTGGATTGGACAGTCATTACTTAACCGAACTTGAAAAGTATGAGGACTTCAAAAACCAAAATCAGTTTACCCAATTGGTTGACATGAAGGAAGGAAAAGTCAGGCTGATTACCATTAAAGCCATGTTTGCCCTGTCCAAAGGTCTGATCAGGTTTGTCTTTGTACAAGGAAAACTGATGGGGATCCCGACCATACACTTTGCCAAATGGGTCATGTTTGAAGACAATTCACGGGTTTTGTTCTTCAGCAATTTTGACGGCAGTTGGCAGCAATACCTTGGGGACTTTATCGACAACAGCGGATGGGGATTGACCGGTATTTTTTCCAATACCAAGGTCTTTCCCAAAACCAATTTTTTACTCACAGGTGGTGCTTATGACGAAGAGCATTTCCTGGCTTGGAGTCGAAATTCGGAGTTGGTCACCAATGTTTGGTACACCGCATACCCGGATCTTTCCATCAAAAACGTCAACAACAACACCAAAATCAGGGTGCAGCTGATGAAATCGTTATCAGAGCGTCAGGCTGCCAAATTCCTCAAACTCATTTGATATCCTTATGACAAAGTTAGAACTCGAAGATATTCAGGGTTATATCATCCGCGGCTATGCACACATGATGTATTCGCGGTTTGTATACCTTCAGATTACAGATGCCGCTGCTGCCAAAAAATGGCTGTCCAAATCGTGGGAAGACATGACCACAGCGGTCCATTTCCATGACAGATCAAAGATATCAGACACACATTTGAATATCGCTTTCACACACCTCGGTTTAGAGTCTCTAGGGCTATATCAAGAAAATCTCGATGCATTTTCTAGGGAATTCCGACAGGGAATGGTTTCTCCACACAGGAGTCGGTTGCTGGGAGACGTTGAAAGCAGTGCACCGAAGCATTGGAAATGGGGAAATAATTCCGATGATTCCAAGGATTCCGAAAAGACCAATGAATCCAAACATTTGAATAAACCAATTCACCTATGCCTGATGATTTTTGGCAATGACAAAAAAACTGTCGACAATCTTGAAAAGGACAAAATCGTTTGCCTTAATTATTATGAGAAGTTAAAAGCCGAATTTGCAGAAAGTGGCTTGAAGGAAATTTATTTCATTGACGGGCAGACACAGCCTGACAACAAGGAGCATTTTGGATTTAGGGATGGTATTTCACAGCCGATCATAGAAGGTTCCGGAAGGGTAGGTTCCAAAGATGATGTTGTCAAAGCCGGAGAATTTTTATTCGGGTATGAAAATGAATTTGGCGTCTATCCTGATACCCCGCTTATTATCAAAGACCAAGGGGATCAGAACCTTCTTGCTCAAGACGCAGGAGGAAGTGGGCTAAAGGATTTAGGACGAAACGGATCTTTTCTTGTCATGCGTCAATTGGAACAGGATGTAGATAAGTTTTGGTCGTATCTGAATGAGAAATCAAAAAACCCTGACGGCTCCTTGAATAAGGAGGAAAGCCTGAAATTGGGTGCGAGGATCATGGGAAGGTGGCAAAGCGGGGCGCCGATCACACTTTTTCCTGACAAAGATCCGGGACATACCAGCGACATCAATGATTTTGGTTATTCAAAATTTGACCCTGACGGATTGAAATGCCCCTTTGGATCTCACTTGCGACGAACCAATCCTCGCGATAGCGTAGATGACCATGGGGTCAAAGAATCGCTCAAACTGAGCAAGCAACACCGGATCATAAGGAGGGCGAGGCTTTATGGAGAGATTTTCGAAGGATCACCGACCAATAAAAAGCCGAAAGGGGAAGTGGGATTGCTTTTTGCCTGCTTCAATGCCGACATCAGCCGTCAGTTTGAGTTTTTGCAATATACTTGGGGAAAACTTCCCAAAGTCAAAGAACTCTACAATGATCCTGACCCTATCATCGGAGTAAAGGAAAAGCCGGATGAGGGAGAAGAACAGAATTTCACCATTCAGGACCTTCCGGTAAACAGGACAATCCATGACCTGCCAAGGGTAATCACTGTCAAAGGCGGTGCATATTTCTTCTTTCCTTCGATCAGTACTTTGCGGTATTTGGCAACGGTTTAGGAATAAGACGTGAGAAGTGAGACACAAGACGTGAGACACAAGACATGAGATTTTAGAAAAAATAGAAAGAGATTGGAGAATTCGAAGTGTTCAGCAATAAGAAAAGGCTCAGATAGGGAAATAGCGGCTGTTCCTCCGTCATTCTGAACCGCAGCCAGCGAAGGTGAAGAATCTCCACTTGCAGAGACACTTCTCCGCCGCGGCGGACCAGTGTGACGACCCAGAAATCAATCCTCTAAATAAGCCTTTGCATTGTTGAGGCCGTTTTGGAGGTACTTTTTGAGAAAGAGAGGAATGAAAAGCATCAGGAATAATTTAGCAAAAATGTTTTTGTAAGTAAAAGTATAGACCCATCTCAGTCTTGTTTGGTCATCTACGGTATCAAACCACATCTGCCCGTAGGTTTTATTGGTCATTTTCTTGAAGATATCGCTAAAGTCTGTCGTCTGATAGGCATAATGGGAATGGGGGTGGACCGTAATCAATTCTTCTACCAATGTAGCCGAGTCACCCCTTTCTACAAGCCTGTTATCGCCGACATTTTTCCAATGACCACGAAGGGTAGTCACATTGATGACGCCATATATCGGGCCTGTTTTTAATAGCCAATTAGGTAATTCCTTGACACTGGATACATACTTATAGGCTTTTTCTTTATTACAGTTGACAATGACTTCTGCGGAAGTTTGCAGGATTTTTTTAGAAGGTACCTGTTGGTCGATGGTTTTGTTTCCGCTTGGTTTGAGTATATGTTTGAGGAAATCGGGTGACTCTTTTGGCTCGAATACAGGAAGTTTGTTTTTGTCATGACGGAATTTGGACATGACTTCGTAGACTCTTTTCCTGACCCTATTGAAGCTGCCCAAAGGTCTATGCGCCGGTAAGGAATGCCAAGGATTAAAAGAGAGGTTGTCTCCGAATTCCATTTGGGCATTGGAATCAAAAACCTGGGCATAGATAGTCAGTGTGGCCATTTTGACATATTGTGAAGTCCATGGAATTGTGGGATCTTCGATCGGCATGGCTTCGGCATCGGTTTGGAATTGGACATAAAAATCAAATTTTGCCTCATTGTCATGCAGCGATTGGGCTAGGTTATACCTCAGGTAATTGTAATCTGTCGTGTTTTCGATGACGATCTGATTATCAGGTGAAGGTCTGAGGTGGTACTTTACTGCTTGGTTTATGGTCCCGAATTGGTACGGCTGTGTACTCCAGTAGGGGATATTGAGTGGATTGTCGCAGGCTACCATGGATTTTTTGATCCGCATCAGCGTAGGTAAATGGAGCGGGTTCAGAAAGTAAAGCAAGGTTTTTATCTTGCTTGCAGATGTCAGGGCTGTTAATAAAGTATTCAGTTCTTTGATGGTTTTTGCGAAAAAAGTTTCACTGCTCATCAATAAGAAATCCTGTGTTTCCTGAAAATGTGCATCGTTTAGGATTTTTTCACCGGGGACGCCCATCAGCTTGATGGCAATTCCTCTGATGTCTTTTTTCTTGTCTTTTTGTGTTTCGGTATTGCCATTTGAAAAACGAACCCATGCTTGGTATTCTCTTGGTTCTCCCTCAAACACACCCACTTTCAAATCATGAGGCAGGTCCTTTTCAACTGCAAAAGTCGCTTTGACACAGCCGTGCATTTTGGTATGGACCTGCCGGAGCATTTTTTTGTCTTTGTACATCCGGGTGACCTGGGCCTCAAATTCATTGACCATTTGAGAGGCAATGGTATCCTCATCGGCTGACACATATTCATGCCCTATTTTTTTACCTGAAACCTGAATTGACATAAAATTAAGTTTTTTAAATTTGAATATTTTATCCAATAACCTAGACAAATAGCCTGAAAGTAATTAAAAATAGGGTAAAGTTTCTGGATAACAAAATATTATTAGGCAGTTCAGATAATTAAAAATGTATTATATTTAAGACGAAACTTATTGATCCTACCTGTCCGGATGCACGGATAATTTAAAGTTTCCGCTTTGGTTATTACCCTAAAAACCTAATCTAAATGGAGTTGCATGTTTTGTATGCAAATAAAATTCACTCTATTCTGAAGTCAGAATCGTTTTTTGAACAAAATTTTGTCATCAAAAAAGCCCCTATATCATCTCTTTCCCAGATTGATTTTCTCAAATCCGGAAATGAGGGTTCTTTTGCAGGACAATCGGTCGAAGGCTTTAGAAAAGTTTTGGAAAGCGAAAACAGCAGTTCCGAACTCAACCTCAAACTTCAATTTATCAAAGGGCAAAGTCTAAGAGAATATAATTCTGCTCCTCTCAGCATAGTTGATAAATTAAAAATCTGCATTGCCATCACCAAAAGACTTGCAGAAGTCCACAGACAGGAATTGGTACACCTAAACCTAAATCCTGACCATATCCTTATTGAGTCCGGCACAAACAAAATTTTCTTTATCAGTCTTGGTTTGGCCACACATATTCAAAGGAAAATCGGAATTCAGAGCAGGTTGATTTTTTCTGAAGCTGATAATGATTACATAGCCCCTGAGCAGACGGGCAGGATAAGCACTGATATTGGCTATTACACAGATATTTATTCATTGGGAGTGGTTTTTTATTGGTTGTTTACCCAAAAACTTCCTTTTGAATCGAAAGAAGGGCCTTCCAAAATCCATGCGCACATTGCATTGACTCCTCGAAGTCCAATCGATCTTGTAGATATTCCCAAAATCATTTCGGATCTGATTCTGAAAATGCTCGAAAAGGATGTTCAATCCAGGTACCATTCCGCTGCAGGGGTTTCATCTGACTTGGAATTGATCCTGAACTCTTTGCAGAGAAAAGGTGTCGCAGTTGGTTTCGAACTTGGCTCCAACGATACTTCCGGTGTTTTGAGATTTTCAGATGAATTGTATGGAAGGGAAAAACAAATCGCCCAGCTATTAGAAGCTTTTAAAAGGATTTTAGAGGATGAAAAAGTCCTCATGCTTGTTTTTGGAAATTCAGGTGTTGGGAAGTCGGTTCTTGTAGAACAACTGTACCGTCCGGTAATCAAAGAAGGTGGTTTTTTTATTTCCGGCAAATTTGACCAGCTCAGAACAGATGTTCCCTATTTTGCTTTTTCCCAAGCCTTGGGCAGATTGGTGGATCAGATATTGCTTCTTAACGAAAAGGACCTTGCCCATTGGAAGCACGAGCTGCACAGACTCCTTCACCCTATCGGCAGGGTCTTGTATGACATTATCCCTGGTTTGGAAAAACTCTTGGAAAACGAACCTGAACTTCCTGTTTTGAACGGTGTGGAGGCACAATTGAGGTTTAATTATGCGCTGAGTAATTTTTTTCAGGTGTTCTCGGATTCCAATAAACCGCTTGTCATTTTTATAGATGACCTTCAGTGGAGCGATCTTTCATCACTGAATTTGATGAGGAATATCCTCACCAACAAAGACCTTAAAAACATTTTGATCGTCGGTGCCTACCGGGACAACGAAATCACCACAGGCCATTTGTTCCTTCAGTTTAAGATGGAGATTGAGGAATTGGGAATCCATCCTGAAGAAGTCCACCTTGACAACCTGCAGTACGGAGATATCTACCGTTTGGTAACCAATACCTTGGGAAAATCAAAAAACCCATTGGATGAATTGGTCAAAATCGTGGATAAAAAATCCGGGGGAAATGCCCTGTTTGTCAACCAGTTTCTGAAGGCAATTTACAAAAACGAGATGCTGTACTTTGACAGTATTGAGTCGAGTTGGAAATGGGATTCTGAAAAATTGATGGGCTATAATGTGGAAGGGGACATCGTTAACCTATTTTTAGAAACCATCAATAAATTGCCTGCGGAATGTATTGAGGTCCTCAAACTTGCTTCATGCATCGGCAATAAATTTGGTTTGGGAGAATTGTCCATCATTACCAAAAGTGGCAAAAACAAAGTTTACCAAGACCTGAAACCTGCCTTGGATCTAGACCTGGTTTTGGAAAGCAGAGACGGCAGCCTCTATTTTGTACATGACAGGGTACAGCAGGCGTTTTATTCTCTTAACGATGATCTTGGTAAGCAGGAATACCACTTGAAAATCGGCAGACTTCTACTCGAAAATACAGATGAGGAAGACCTGCGGGATAGCATTTTCGATATCGTAAACCAGTTCAACTTCGCCAAGGAAATGATTTCTGATCCCTTGGAATCAAAGAGACTTTGCGAGCTCAACATCATAGCAGGGCAGCGTTCACAGAGCGCAACTGCCTATTTGTTGGCGATGCAATATTTTGAAAACGCCCTTCAGTTTCTTCCCGAAAATGCCTGGGAAAAGGACAAAAAATTCACCTACAACCTTTACCTGAATTCCGCGATAGCAGCCAATCAATGCAACCGACAGGATCGGTTCAATGAATTTACAAAATTGCTTGATGCCAATGCAGTCGACACTTTGGACAAACTCAAACTTGCTGAACTCAAAATCCAAAATGCCAATGTAGACAACAACCAAAAGAAAGTAATCGAAATCGGTCTGGAAGCCCTCCGATTTGCCAACATCCATTTGAAACTTCACCCCTCTCAGATAGATGTGCTATTGGGTTACTTGAGAACCAATATGCGGTTGGGATCACACAAGGAAGAAGACATAGAAAAGCTTCCAAAAATCGAAGATGAGGAGATCATTCTCAGCATGTCCATCATGCACCACATGTCTTTGGCAGCTTACTTTTTGGAACCCAATATGGTTCCTTTGATTATGTTTGAACTGATCAGGTTGACTTTGAAATTTGGCTTGGGACCCAAGACACCTTTTGCTTTTGTGGTTTTCGGTTATATCAATATTGCCTTCATGGGGAAAATGGAGAAAGGCCTTAAAATGGGGCAGTTGGGCAATAGACTAGGTGAAATTCTGAATAATGAAGACCAGTTCGTTTCCCTCAAGCAGGTGTATGTCATGTTTATTTCCCAATGGCTTACCCACCTAGCCGATACCATCCCGGACTTGGAAGAAGCACTCAAAAAGGGACTGGAAACAGGAGATTTTGAATTTACCTCCATCATCGGTCAGCTGATTATTTATTGGAATTTTTATGGTGGCGAGCCTTTGGATAAAGTCCTGAAAAGAGGCGATCTTCTCAGCATGCAAGTTGCCCCACTCAATCAGATCATGCAGATCAAGCGGATTGATTTATTCAGGCAATCCACATTAGGTTTGTTGGAAGGAGTCAGGGATTTTGAGGTCTTGAGCGGAGATATTTTCGATGAGCGAAAAATCGATTTCCCAAATGAACCTGCATTTGGACTCTACTTCCATAACCTTTATGCCCAGAAAAAAATCCTTGCGATGGTATTCAATAAAGATGAAACAGCCTGGAAATTTTGTGTCAAGGAAAAAGAATACCTCATTCCTGTGAAAGGTTCAGTGACAGAAATGTTGTTTTATTTCTATGAAAACCTGTGTATTACGCCCATTTATGCATCAAGGTCAATTGAAGAACAGAAGCAACTATTGAAAATTTGCCGAAAAAACATTAACCTGATCAAAGGTTTGTTGAAATATTCGGAGGTAAATTACCAGCACCGCTATGAATTGATGAAGGCCGAATACGAAAGGCTAAACAATAATTTTGATCAAGCGGTCAAGTCTTATACCTATGCGATCAGGTATGCAAGGCTTCATAAATACATCAATGAGGAAGCAATGATTTGGGAAAGGGCAGGATTATTTTTCAAATCCCAAAACCAGCCTGAGGCGGCCCAGTTTTATTTTTCTAATGCCTACAAAGCTTATTCAAAATGGGGTGCCAAGGCCAAGCTTGACCAGATGAAGGAAGAATATTCAGGATTTATTTCTCCGGAGGAAATTGGCCTGAAATCCAATAATCTTGACTTGGACACCATCCTCAAAACCATCAACCTGATCTCAGGGGAAATGGTCCTCGAAAACATCCTTACCGGCTTGATGAAGCTGGTAACAGAAAATGCCGGAGCCGAAAGGGCTTTCCTTGTCACTAAAGACAAGGATAAAAAAGTAATCAAGGCATCTTTGGATATTTCAAACAATGAAATCCGGGTATTGCAGGATGATCCTTTTGACCAGTTTGAAGAAATCAGCCATTCAGTGGTCAATTATGTCATCAGAACAGGAGAGACTTTGGTGTTGGAAGATGCAAGTGCAAAACTTCCCTATTCCAATGATGAATACATCTTGAGAAACAAAATTAAATCTGTGGTCTGTCTTCCTTTGAAGCATGCTGGACAAGGTTTTGCCTATCTATATCTGGAAAACAGGTTACTTTCCGGGGCTTTCACAAAGGAACGGATTGAAATCCTGCAGGTAATGGCTACCCAAACAGCCATTTCTCTTCAAAATGCGATGCTTTTGGAACAGACCACCCACCTCAATGAGGAACTCAAACAAGAGGTTGAGGTGCGGAAGGAAGTAGAGGAAAATCTCAGAATCAATGAAAAAAGGCTGGAGGAATACAATGCCAACCTCGAGTTTAAAGTCAACGAAAGAACCATTGACCTGCAATCGGAAAAGGAAAAAACAGATGAGTTGCTGCTAAACATCCTACCTCTGGACATAGCAAGAGAACTCAAGGAAAAAGGAACTGCGCAGGCCAAAAAATATGAAAGTGTCAGTGTGCTGTTCACGGATTTTGTTGGATTTTCAATTATCGCAGAGAATATGAGTGCGGATGAGCTTGTTTCGGAGATTGACTATTGTTTCAAAGAATTTGACAGGATTATCCAAAAATACCCAATTGAGAAAATCAAGACCATCGGGGATGCCTACATGGCGGTGGGCGGCCTCCCGGTCACCAACCAAACCCATGCGGTAGATGTCATTCATGCTGCCTTGGAAATCAGGGATTTTATAGAGGAACACAAAAAGAAAAAGAAAGCACAAAACAAACCCATTTTTGAAGTCCGAATCGGAGTCCATACCGGTAATGTGGTAGCGGGCATTGTCGGGCTAAAAAAATTCGCCTATGACATCTGGGGTGATACAGTAAACCTCGCCTCCCGCATGGAAAGCAGCAGTGAAGCAGGAAGGATCAATATTTCAGGAACAACTTATGAGCTGGTCAAAGACCATTTTGTATGTACTTACCGTGGCAAAATTATGGCAAAAAATAAAGGAGTGGTAGATATGTATTTTGTGGAAGGGGCCAAGTAATCAGTTTTATTGGCATGTCAATTGCCATCCATGGATGATAGTCTTGTTTTTGAAATCCACGCGTAAAAAGCATCAAATCCATCATTATTTTTATTGCTTTCAAAAGGGGTAGACATTAACATTTATTCATCACAACATAAATCAAACCATCATGAAATGGCAAGGAAGACGTAAAAGTAGCAATGTAGAAGACCGGCGTGGGCAATCTTCAGGAGGAGGGGGTGGTGGCGGTATCAATCCCATGTTACTTGCCCCTTTGGTCAGATTGCTTTTTTCGAAAGCAGGTCTAGTCATCGTCGGAGGTTTCTTTTTGGTCATGTGGCTTACGGGAACCAATCCGATTGCTTTGATATCACAGTTTACCGGTGGGGGTCAGACAACACAGCTGACAGAAACCTACCAAGCTACAGCTGAAGAAGAGCAATTGGCAGAATTCACAGCTGTTGTCCTAGCTGAAACAGAAGATGTGTGGAACAGTTTAATGGAGGGGTATAGAGAACCCGGCTTGGTATTATTTACGGAAGGTGTGGATTCTGCGTGTGGCTTTGCCTCTTCAGCTTCAGGACCATTTTATTGCCCAGGTGATGAAAAAGTCTATATAGACTTGAGTTTTTTTCAAGACATGGGAAGAAAACTAGGGGCACATGGGGATTTTGCACAAGCCTATGTCATTGCCCATGAGGTTGGTCATCATGTCCAAAGGTTGGATGGTACATTGGAAAGAGTCCAATCACAGCGCGGCAGTTTGCCTGAAGCTGAATTCAACAAATTGATGGTCATGTTGGAATTGCAAGCAGATTTTTATGCCGGTATTTGGGCGCACCATACCCAAAAAGTCGCCAAAATTCTTGAGCCCGGAGACTTGGAGGAAGCGTTGAATGCTGCCAGTTCGGTAGGAGATGACAGGCTTCAAAAACAGGCTTCAGGTCGGGTTGTGCCCGATTCCTTTACCCATGGTACTTCGGAGCAAAGGGCACGTTGGTTTAAGCTCGGATTTGACACCGGCGATGTGACTTTGGGTGATACCTTTAATGCAAGAAGACTGTGACTTCCTTGCATTTATTTTTTCATCAAACTTTGAAATTTAAGGCATTTCAATTGTTTCTTGTGGTTGTGTTTTCCACTGGCACGGTCTGCTTTGCGCAAGATGCCAAGGAAGATTTCAATATCATTTTGATCCATGTTGATGATTTGGGCTGGGCAGATATCGGCGTTCTGGGTAGCGATTTTTATGAAACACCGAATATTGATAGATTGGCTGCCGAGGGAATATTGTTTACCAACTCCTATGCCGCTGCCGCAATATGTTCCCCGACCAGAGCAGCGTTGTTGACAGGGAAATATCCTGCACGGACCGGCATAACAGATTGGATTCGGGCAAAATTCCAGGGTGGAAGTGAAATGGCTTTGCCCGATGAGTATGAGGAAAACCTTGGAAAAGAATGGAAAACACCCAAGAATCAGGGCTTTTTGCCCCTCGAGGAAATGACTTTGGCTGAAAGGTTGCGGCAATATGGCTATACCAACCTTCATATTGGTAAATGGCATTTGGGTGAAGAAGGGCATTTTCCGGAGGACCAAGGATTTCATATCAATATTGGAGGAAATGACCTGGGCCAGCCGCCAAGTTATTTTGATCCATATTTGCCAGAAAAGCCTGTTCAGCACTATGAATTCAAAAACCTTCCACCAAGAAAAAAGGGGGAATTTTTAATGGATAGGGAAGGAGATGAGGTAGTGGCTTTTATCCAAAGCCAAGAGAAGAATAAATTTTTTATTCATTGGGCTCCTTATGCAGTCCATACTCCGATCATGGGCAAAGCCGAAATCATCGCCAAATACCAACAGAAGAAGAAGGGAATTCAAGGCAATCCCGTCTATGCGGCCCTAGTCGAAAGCCTTGACCAAAATGTAGGAAAAGTGATGATGGAATTGGATAGGCTGGGTTTGAGGAATAACACATTGGTCATTTTCACTTCTGATAACGGCGGGTTGATCGGAAATCCCACACAGCCAATTACGGACAATTCTCCCTTACGCTCCCAAAAGGGATATCCATACGAAGGGGGAATCAGGGTCCCGACTATTGTAAGATGGCCAGGGAAAATTAAAGCTGGGCAAAAAAGTGATACCCCTATTATCAGCATGGATTGGATACCTACGATCATGGAGTATTTGGGAGATAAAACGGTCAAAGAGGCTGTGGATGGAGTCAGCTTGATTAAGGTTTTTGATAATTCGGACCAAAATATCACAAGGGATTTATTTTGGCATTTCCCACATTTTAGGGGAACAGATATCGTACCTTATGCCATTGCCAGGTCGGGAGATTTTAAGTTGATACATTATTTTGATGGTAGTAAGGCAGAGCTTTTTGATTTAAAAAGTGATCCCAGAGAAAGCCTGAATATGATCGATTCGGATCCGGAAACCGCCGGGTTACTATTGAAAAAACTGGAAAAATGGCTTATTGAAACAAAAGCAAGGATTCCCATCAAAGCCGGTTAATTTTTGGAAAAAAAAGAAATCAAACGACTCAATCCATTTCTCAGATCTCATAAAGTAATTAATGTGAAGGCCAAAACCCCGGTTTTTGGAGCGTTATACATTTTACGGAATATGTTGTCAATTTATGATAATCTTAAATTTCTTTAAACAAATATTCACAACTCTATATAACTTCGCACGTCTTATCGGCTAAAACTTAACTAAACCACACATGGAAATCTTTCTTCAGACCGAAACCTGGATTGCTTTATTGACTTTGACCTTTTTGGAAATAGTCCTTGGGGTTGATAATATTATTTTTATTTCCATTGTTTCTAACAAACTTCCTGAATCACAGCAGGCAAAGGCAAGAACCTTGGGACTGGCTTTCGCATTGATTTTTAGGATTCTGTTGCTTTTGGGTATTTCCTATATCATCCAATTTACACAGCCTTTGATTACTGTTTTCGATTTTGAAATGAGTGGCAGGGATTTGATATTAGCAGGTGGGGGCTTGTTTTTATTGTTCAAATCTACTTTGGAAATCCACCACAAAATGGAAGGAAAAGCTGAAGTGGTGAAGGCAAATTCTGTCAATAATTTTGCCAGGGTAGTCTTTCAGATCATCTTACTGGACATGGTGTTCTCATTTGATAGTATTTTGACTGCCATAGGTTTGGTCAAAGAAGTGTTAATCATGATTATTGCAGTGACCATTTCAATCGGGGTTATGATGGCTTTTGCAGGCAAAATCAGCCGGTTTATCAACAAACACCCGACTTTACAGATATTGGCACTTTCCTTTCTGATTTTGATAGGATTCATGTTACTTGTGGAAGGATTCCATGTTGAAGTTCCAAAAGGATATATCTATTTCGCAGTGTTCTTTTCCTTGGCAGTCGAGGTAATCAATATGAGAATGAGGAAGAAAGAAACATCAAAACCTGTGGAATTGCACCCTAGGATTAAAGAAGGGAAGTGATAGTTTGCAGCAGCAGTTGTTAGTTTTCAGTAGGGGATGTTAGAAGGGTGACTTAATAGAGATTTGGAAAAAATACCAAGTAACAATCCATCATTTTAGCAACCTTGATTTATTTTATTTGGAGATCCTCCTTTAAGTTAACACCAATTACAACCAATACAACTGTTACAACCATTACAACATCCTTAACCCTCAAATGAAAGTCCTTATCATCGATGAAATGCACCTGAGCATTATTCCTTTGTTGGAAAATGAAGGGTTTGAGGTGGACTATAATCCGGAGATCAAAAGAGAGGAGATCATGGAGATTGTCCATGAGTATGAGGGATTGATCATCCGGTCCAAAACTCCGATGGATAGGCCTTTGCTACAAAAGGCTACCAAACTCAGGTTTATCGGCAGGGCTGGTGCAGGTTTGGACAAAATAGATTTGGAGTATTTGGAAGAAAGAGGAATCCACTTGTTTCATGCTGCCGAAGGCAATAAGGATGCAGTGGGAGAACAGGCGATTGGGATGCTTTTGGCTTTGTTTAACCACATCGGTAAAGCGGATCGGGAAGTCAAAAAAGGGATCTGGAAAAGGGAAGAAAACCGGGGGGAAGAACTTCAGGGAAAAACAGTGGGCATCATTGGTTATGGAAATATGGGTTCCGCAATGGCTAAAAAACTGACCGGATTCGATGTCAGGATTTTGGCTTACGACAAATACAAAAGCGGTTTTGGAAATGAATTCGTCAAAGAAACCGATTTTCAGTCTATCCTTGAGGAATCAGATATCGTCAGCATGCATGTGCCATTGACACCAGAAACAAGGAATTTTTTCACTTTGGAAGTCCTCAAAAAGTTCAGAAAACCCATTTACCTCATCAATACAGCGAGAGGAGAAATCATTTCCTTTGAGACATTAAACCAAGCTTTGGATCAAGGGATTTTGAAAGGAGCTGTTTTAGATGTGTTGGAAAACGAGAAATTCAACACCTATTCTCCCGAGCAAAAGGCGGAATTCTCAAAAATGGCAGCTCGGAACAATGTGATTTTCAGTCCCCATATCGCAGGATGGACGCATCAATCCTATATCAAAATCAATGAGGTATTGGTGGAGAAGATAAGGCAATCGTTAAATTAATGGTCTTGATCCATTAATTCCAAAAAGTTTTCTTTTTACTTATGGATTGCATTCTCTGACTGATTTAATTACCTTTGTAACATAACATAAGAAATTAGAATGGAGAAACGGTTTCAGCAATGAGACCGTTCTTTTATTTTTCATAGGCATAGTAAAATTTAGAATACCATGGGACAAATACAATATTACACTGAAGAAGGCTTGAAAAGGCTGAAAGATGAACTTCAGGAATTGAAAACAAAAGGCAGGATAGATATCGCCAAACAGATCGCTGAAGCAAGGGACAAGGGGGATTTGAGCGAAAATGCAGAATATGATGCAGCCAAGGATGCTCAGGGATTGCTTGAACTGAAGATTGCAAAATTGGAGGCTGTAGTAGGCAATGCCCGTGTTATGGACAATTCCAAAATGGATGCTTCCAAAGTTGGGATTCTCAGCACCGTAAAAATCAAAAATATCAAAAACGGAATGACGGTTTCCTATACTTTGGTTTCCGAAGAAGAAGCCGACCTCAAGGCAGGTAAGATTTCCTTGGCATCCCCATTTGGAAAAGGACTGAATGGAAAAGCTATCGGAGAAATTGCCGAAATCAATGCACCGGCAGGGGTATTGCAGTTTGAAATCTTGGATATATCTTACTAAAAAATTATTCTCCCGATGGATTCTCCCTCGGGATTTTTTATTTTTACTCCCATGGCAACAATTTTCACCAAAATAATCAACAAAGAAATCCCTGCAGAAATCATTGCGGAGGACGACAAATTCATTGCTTTCTTAGATATCATGCCTTTGGTCAAAGGACATGTGCTTGTCGTTCCAAAACAGGAAGTGGATTATATTTTTAACCTTGATGATGAGACACTTTCGGGACTCCATATTTTTGCAAAGAAAGTAGCCAAAGCCATCGACAAAACCATCAAGTGTACCAGAGTGGGCGTGGCTGTAATCGGATTGGAAGTTCCCCATGTTCACATCCATCTTGTCCCGCTTCGCACCATGGACGATATCAATTTCACTAGACCCAAGCTTAAAATAAGCAAAGAAGAATTGGCAGAGATTGCGGAAACGATCAGGAAGGTGTTTTAATTCAGTTTGCAGTGGTCAGTTTGCAGTTTTCAGTAACAGTAAACAGTTGTGGTTTGCAATAACGGTTTGAGTATTCCAGTAACAGTTTGAAGGTAACTAGAATTGTTGGTAATCACAGTTTTTTGGTATAGGGTAATTAAGTTGACGAAGTAGGAATTGATGAAATCTGAAAGTGCATTTTGGTTTACACTGACTGAAATCAAATTCAAAATTTTGCCCCACCAACCTTTGCCCCAAATTTTTCAGGATTCTGAATCATGTAATTGAGTAATTTACCAATTTCCTGATTTTTCAAAACCAGCTGTTTGTAGGTTTTTTCTTCCAAGTATTTACAAGAAAAGGCAAATTCAAGCCAAACAACCGTTTCACTATTTTCCATATCAGCATCACTCATTTTAGAAGCAAAATGGAGAGGATACATCCTTTTTCTATATCCCTCTGAAATATTTATACAAACAGACCGACTACTTCTCCTTATTTGATCAATTAATGAATATTTTTCTTCCTTGGGGAATAATTTACTTACTTCAAAAATTTCCATAGCTAGAGAGTAAGCTTTCTGGAATGCTAATAAATCCCTGAAATCCATAAATTTTCGTAAAAATTTTACTATCGGATAATTACTCTTTGAATATGAGACCTGTAATTAAAATATACTTCTCACTGAAAACTGCCGACTGATTACTGCTCACCGACTACGGACCACTGCACCCCTGCCAAACTGCCCACTGAACACCGCCCACTGAACACTGAACACTAAATCACTGATCTCCTACCATACTCCAAACTTCCCTCTCCTCATACCTCGGTGTTCCGCCTTTTTTGGTAGCTACAAAAGCGCCCATGGCACAGGCAAAATCGAGTATCTCGTTGGGCGTTTTACCCTGAAGGTAGGTTTTGACAAATCCCGCAAGAAAAGCATCTCCTGAACCAACAGTATCTTCCACTTTGACTTTGTAGCCATGATGTCTGAAAACCTCTCTGTTTTGGTATATCAGTGCTCCTTTTGAACCTAGGGTAACACATACCAATTTGATAGGGAAGCGAGTTGTCAAAAGTTTACAGCAACTCTCTACGTCAGAAGGCACGCTAAAATAATCGGAGACAATCTCCAATTCGTCCTCGTTGATCTTCAGGATATCGGTAAATCCGAGCATGAGTTCTATTTTTTCAAAATCAAAAAACGGTGCACGGAGATTGATATCAAAAATCTTCAAAGTTGGCAGGTGCATAAGTTGGTACAAAGTTTCCCAACTCACGGTATTTCTGACAGCCAAACTCCCAAAAATAAAAGCATCGGCTTCTTTGACGGCGTTTTTATTTTCCTCTGTCAAGGCTATAAAATCCCAGGCTGCAGGGGAAACAATGGTGTATTTGATGTTTTCCGGGTCCTCATTATGGACTGTTACTGTTCCAGTCCTATGTTCAGAATCTTCTTGTACCAAGCTTGTGGGGAAATTGTAGGAATTGATAAAATCAAGGTATCTTTTTCCATACCCGTCTTTTCCCAACCGGGAGATCATTTGTACGTCAAGGCCTAATTGGTTGAGGTGCAGGGCGACATTCATGGGCGCTCCTCCGGGGATTTCGTGGTCAGGAAAACAATCCCAAAGCATTTCCCCGTAACATATGACTTTCTTAGACATGGCTTTTTTGTAGTTCTTTTTGAATTTCTTCCAACGATTTTCCTTTGGTTTCGGGCATTCTGAAGATTACCCAAAGTAATTGTAATACCATCATCAATGCAAAGAAGGCGAAGATATTACCTGCTCCGTAGGTATTGGCAAAATATGGGAAGATATTGGCTACCAAGGCGGCCAAAATCCAATGGGTAAATGAACCCAAAGACTGGCCAAAAGCACGGAGTTCGTTGGGGAAAATCTCAGCAATGAATACCCAAATCACAGAACCTTGGCCAATGGCATGGGAGGTGATGAAACCAAATACAAAATAGGGGAGCAGCTGTGGTGGAATGAACCCTCCAAAATAACTGTATGCCATCAGTGAGAGTGAGATGATATAGCCTACTGATCCAATGTACATGAGCATTTTTCTTCCGATCCTGTCAATAAGATAAAGACCGAGCATGGTAGCCACTAGGTTGATGACACCGATCCCAATGGTAGAAAACAGCGCATCTTCTGTAGAAATCCCCGCAGATTCAAACACCCGTGGTGCAAAATAGATGATGGCATTGATCCCTGACATCTGATTGAAGAATGCCATCAGGAAAGCAAAAAAGGAGATTTTTCTAAACTTGGGATTGAAAAGGGTAGAGACGGAGATTTTCCCTCTAATTTCCTTACTTTCTGCAATGGCAAGTTCCATGGCTTCATCCACCCCTTCAGGGTCAGTTCTAGTGAGAATTTCTCTCGCAGTATCATAATCTTGTTTTTTAGCGATCAACCATCTTGGGCTTTTAGGGACTTTGAGGATCAAAACACTATAAATCAAAGCCGGTAAAGCTTCCACACCAAGCATCCATCGCCATCCTTCGGTGAGATTGGCGGTCCCAATCAGGTAATTTGAAAAATAGGCCATAAGTATACCCAAGACAATGTTGAATTGGTATAGTGCTACCAACTGTCCTCTTCTTTTGGCAGGGGCGATTTCTGAGATGTACATTGGAGCAACCACCGAGGAGGCTCCGACACCCAATCCTCCAAGAAACCTGTAAAACATAAAGGTATTGACATCATTTGCCAAAGCCGAGCCGACTGCCGACACAAAGTAAAATACCCCGATCCAAATCAAAGAATTCCTCCTGCCAAATTTGTCTGCCGGAATTCCTCCAAACAATGCTCCGAAAACAGTCCCGTATAATGCTATGGCCACAGCCATCCCATGGCTCCAATCGTCCAAATTCCAAAGTCTTTGGATATCGCGTTCTGCTCCTGAAATTACAGCGGTATCAAATCCGAACAAAAATCCACCCAATGCAGCAGTGATGGATAAGAACAAAACATAGTTTTTACTTTGCATGAATAGATTTTTTGGGGTTACCCTTTAAAACTAAACAGAAGATCGGAATTATAAAATTTTACAAGCATTACGGACCAAATTAGGATCTTTTTATAGTGGGGTTTCTTTAAGTTTTTGCTAAAATTTGGCAGGTAAGCTTAGCAAGAAAAATTCAATTTTTCGGTTTTTGGAGTTTGGCATGGATCTCAGGAACCATCATCACCGCCGCCGAACCATACCATTCCCTGAGCTCCATTTTCAAAACCCCGGCCTTCACTGCCGGATCGGTATTGGTCAATTCCTCCGCTTCTTCTTTGGTCTCCACATCAAAAATAAAAATACCCCGCATGGATTCAGTCCCAAAGAAAGGGCCCGCCAAAATAAGTTTTCCCATATCTGCCAATTTGCTGATGTTGGCCATATGGCCTTTTTGGATTTCTGCCCTTTCCTCTTTGGAATATTCAGCCACGCGGTCTCCCGAATAAAGGAAAGCCATCACATATTTTTTCATGCCGATATCATCCGCCTTCAGTTTTGCAGCGAGATCTGGATCGTAAATTCCATCTTGTCCAAGGGCAGTAAACACCCCAATCGATAGGGAGAATAGAACAAACAGAAATAGAGTTTTCATCATGGTTGGGTTTGGGTTACAGGATTTTTTTTGAATTGGGTTTTGAAATAGGGGAGTAATAGGTAATGGTTTTTATTCTGAAACCGGCAATGGTTTGTGAAGCAATTTAATTAAATCAGGAGATTTTTTTTGGAAATTTCAGGTTTCAAAATAATCGGTAAAACTGGCGGCTAATCTTGAACCATTAGAATTTGACAAAAATTGTTTTGGCATACATACAAAAAAGTGTAGACAAAATAGGTGAATTCAGTTTAATAAAAGTATCGTAAGTATCTGATTTTAAATTTTTTAATTCACATTTAGTTTCACCTTAATTTGATACAGCTAAAAAGATTAGATAAATCTAAAAATTCAATTAATCAAAATCTTTCCCCGAAACATTGATTATGGTGTTATATTTGTAAACAGTCATATTGCTTTCCAAAGCTTCCCAGAACTTTATAGACTTTGGATGATGGGACAAGAGATTTGATTGTTAAGTTGCTTGTGTAGATTAATCTTTTTACAAAATGACAAAGCCTATCAACAAATTGATTTTTGTGGATGATGATAAGATCCAACATATGATCAATCGGAAAAACATTTTAAGGATCAATCCTGAAATTGACCTCTTGTTTTTTGAAAATCCTTTTGAAGCACTGGGATGGCTGAAAGACAATGACACAGATCTTTTGATTTTGGACGTCAACATGCCTGAGATGCAGGGTTGGGATTTTTTGGATGAACTCAATAAAATGAATAAGAAGGTTCCTGTCAAAATGCTGACTTCCTCTATGGACCCAATGGATGTCGAAAAAAGCCACAGATATCCTCAGGTGTCGGGCTTTTTGGTCAAGCCATTAAGTAATGAAGTATTGACTGAAATATTGGGAACATAATCCTTGGAAACAATTGGATTTGTTTAGATTAGGGAAAAGAATTTTAACTATTTATGTCAAAAATCAAAAAGGTAGATAAACCTGTAATATCCAAAAACCTGGATGAGTTTTTTACCGGTATGGCTAAGGCTTTTTCATTCGTCAAAAGGTTTTTTAAGGAAGTTTGGTTTCCTCCATATGAGTTTAAAGAAGTCCTGAGACAATGCTATGAAATTGGCTATCGGTCTCTGCCATTGATATCACTGACAGGTTTTATCATAGGAATTGTATTTACCAATCAATCCAGACCATCACTTGCTGAATTTGGCGCTACCTCTTGGTTGCCCTCTCTGATTTCTATCGCAGTGGTGAGAGCTTTGGGACCATTGGTTACCGCCTTGATTGCCTCTGGAAAGGTAGGCTCGAGTATCGGGGCTGAAATTGGGTCAATGAATGTGACTGAGCAAATCGATGCGATGGAAGTTTCCGCGATCAATCCATTCAAATTCCTTGTCATCACCCGTACTTTGGCAGCTACATTTATGATCCCCATTTTGGTTATGTACACGGATTTTGTGGCATTGATGGGTTCTTTTGCCAGCGTAAATGCGAATGAACTCGTGAGTTTGTCAACATTCTTTGTTCAGGTGTTTGAGGCTGTTTCCTTTTTGGATATATTCTCATCAGTGATTAAATCAGTTGTTTTTGGTTTTACCATCGGAATAGTGGGATGCTATAAAGGATATAATTCATCAAGAGGAACAGAGGGAGTAGGGCAAGCAGCCAATGCGGCGGTAGTCATGTCTATGTTCTTGATTTTTGTGGAGGAGCTTTTGATTATGCAAATTGTAAATGCCATCCGATATGCTTAACGAACAGGAAAAAGTCGTAGAGATCAGAGGTTTGGTCAAATCCTTTGGCGAAAACCATGTCCTCAGAAATGTTGACCTCGATTTGTATAAAGGAGAAAACCTTGTAGTTCTCGGGAAATCCGGTAGTGGCAAGTCCGTTTTGATCAAAATCATGGTGGGCCTACTCAAGCAAGATAAGGGTACAATCAAAATATTTGGCATAGATAACTCTAACCTTAATTTGAAGGAACTGAATAAGTTGCGACTTAGAATCGGTTTTTCATTTCAGGCTTCTGCATTGTATGATAGCATGACGGTTAGGGAAAACCTAGAATTTCCTTTGGTCAGAAATGTTAAAAACCTGACGAGAAAAGAAATCGACTTTAAGGTTGAGGAATTGTTGGAGTCCGTGGCCTTGCCGAATACCATCAATCAAATGCCCTCTGAACTTTCGGGGGGACAAAAGAAAAGAATCGGGATTGCAAGGACGCTCATTCTCAACCCTGAAATCATGCTTTATGATGAGCCTACCGCAGGCTTGGATCCGGTAACCTGTATCGAAATCAACAACCTGATCAACGAGGTAAGGGAAAGGTACAAAACCTCCTCTATTGTAATCACGCACGACCTTACGTGCGCCAAACAGACAGGAGACAGAATGGCTGTATTGATCAAAGGCCATTTTACATCGGTAGGAACCTTTGAAAAGGTTTTTGAAGAAGCCACCGACAAACAAGTGAAATCATTTTACGACTATAATTTTATCAGATAATGAGAAATGACAATAAAAAATCCGTGATCGTTGGCGTTTTTGTCCTGATCGGGATCATCATCTTCATAGCCGGCGTCCTCACTATGGGAGGACAACAGAAAAAATTTGTAAGAAGCATAAAACTGAATGCTGTATTTGATGACATCGGGGGATTGCAGACAGGGAATAACGTTTGGTTTTCAGGTGTCAAGATCGGGACGGTCAGGAAGATCAATTTTTATGGGGAATCCCAGGTTGAAATCGTCATGAGCGTTGAGGACAAGGTCAAAGACTATATACGCAAAGATTCCAAAGCAACAATAGGCTCGGATGGTCTTATCGGAAACAAAATCATTGTCATCTATGGAGGAACTACCAATGCACCTGCTGTGGAAGATGGAGACAGGCTTACGGCCGAAATGCCTCTTGATACGGATAAAATGATGGCAACATTGCAAGAAAATAATAAAAACCTTGTCACGATTACTGAAAATCTAAAAGTCCTTACCACCAAAATAGCGGAGGGCAAAGGTATTGTAGGAGCAGTGATGACGGATAGCGTGATCGCTGAGAATTTTAAAAACACACTTTCAAACTTAGAAGCAGCTTCTGCCAAAAGCAACAAAATGATGGGTGACCTCGGTCAGTTTTCCTCCAGTCTGAACCAAAAAGGAACCTTGCTTTACGACATTGCCAATGACAGAGAAACTTTTGCCAACCTCAAAGCAACAGTAGGTGAGTTGCAGGCTACAGCTGAAAACACAAAAGTACTGACAGACAACCTTAACAAGGTTTCTGAAAAACTTGATGATCAGAATAACACCGTCGGTATGTTATTGAACGACCCTGAGTTTGCCCAAAATCTAAAAAGCACCATGGTGAATGTTGACAGTTCGGCTTTGAACCTCAACAGGGGCTTAGAAGCTTTGGAATATACCTGGCCATTTAGAAAAGGCTTTAAGAAGAAAGCCAAAGCAGATGCCAAAGCTGCAGGAAGCAATTAAAAAAAGATCCAAATATTTGAATAGCCCTTTTGATTCAATATCGAAAGGGCTATTTTTTTTAAGTTTAATGGCCGATTCGCATTTCCTCCATCAATTCCAAACCGTAATTCCTGATCACTTCAATCACAGGAATAGCTTTTATTCCCCTTTCAGTGATGGAATATTCCACTTTTGGTGGAACAACAGCATAGACTTTTCTAAGGATAAAACCCTCTTCTTCCAATTCCCTTAGCTGACTCGTCAGCATCTTGTGGGTAATGTGAGGTATGTCTTTTTTGAGTTCTCCATACCGCATTGTTTTTTCTTTCAATCTCCATAAAATCGGGATTTTCCAGGTTCCTCCGATTCTATCCATGGCAAACTCCACGGGATTGTAATACAGTTTTTTATTAAATAGAAAATCAGGCATCGGCTTCTGAAGCTAAATTTTACATTACTTTCCAAAAAGTGAGTATGGCTCTTATTGGTAAGTATATTGATTGAGATACTATATAAATCCAAATTTGAGAGATAAATATTGAATTCAAGACCCATACAAATAATAAACTCATGTCCCAAGTTTAGGATATTATCCTCAGCCACGGGTTGGCATCTGAAGGGAAGTTTCTGATGGTAGCAAGCAGCCCGACTTCAGTTTATTGTTATTTCTGTTTAAATTAAATGATTGAAGAAAATAATGATAACACCATGAAAATAGCCATCATAGGAACAGGAAACGTAGGCGGCGCTTTAGCTACCAAATGGGCGGATTTTGGACACCAAATTCTTTTGGGAGTCAAGGATATTGAAAACTTCAAAGGAATGGATTTACTTTCCAATCCCAATACTTCCGTGCATCCGGTCAAAGAGGCAGTGGCTGCTTCCGAGGTGATATTTATTGCAGTTCCAGCTACAGCAGCTGTTGAAGTTGCCCAATCCTTAGGAGATACGGAAGGAAAGGTGATCATTGACTCCATGAATATTGTGATGGGAAGGGGGCCTCAGGGATTTAGCAATACTGCCGATGCTATCCTCGCAAATACTGCTACCAACGATGTCGTGAAATGCTTCAATACCACGGGATTCAACAACATGGTCAATCCCCGATATGGTGACAAGACTTTGGATTTGTTTACTGCAGGTGACAGCAAAAAAGGAAAAACAATTGCGATCCAATTGGGTAAAGATGCAGGATTTGCGGAATGCTATGATATCGGAGGCAATGATAAATTTGGGCTGATGGAGCAGTTTGCCTTTTTTTGGATCAATCTCGCGATGATGCAGGGACAGGGAAGGGATATCGGATTCAAGCTTTTGAAAAGGTAAACGCCATTTCCCTAGAGACGGATTCAGATTTGAAAATTGGAATACATGTCCATCACGGCATGGAGACAATTTCTACTGAATGCCTCAAGTTGAGTGGAATTGGCGCTGGATTGGAGGAGGTTTTTTTCTTCTTTCAAAAAGCTTTCCTCTAATTTTTTTGTTTCCGCGATGAAACTTGTTTTCCGAAATTGATAATCCTCACAAATCCACCGATGGATTTTTTCAGCTTTCCACCACAACGAGTTGTCCGGATTTGCTCCGGGTTGGAGGAAATTTCCCAATGTTTTTGTCCCCATAAAAAAAGGAATGTAAACCGACAAACAGGGCATGGAGGTTCCTGTCATCCAAACCGTGGACGGAAGGGCTGTACGGATTTCTGCCACCATACTGCCTGTGGTAGTACTTGGATTAGTCATTCCTGTGGCATGCATGCAGAGGGAAGAAGTGTTGCAATTTTTTGGACTGAATTGAGGATCGGGAAGGTTGTGTGTTCGGAGGATTTGCATGGCTTTCTCTGCTGTAAAGTCCCCTTTGCTTGCAGAAAGTAGGTTGCTGCTGCAGGCTTGGCGGGTTTTTGATCTCCCCACTTTGGTATAAAGGAAATCAGAGAAATACTCCCTAAAGGAAAAAGGAGTGGTTTTTGGTTTGAGAGAAAATGGGAAAGTCCGTTTTTCCTCTGCCAAATGTATACTTTCAAAATCCGACCCTATGCCAAGACCATTGGAAATGCTTGCGAAACTTTCCACTTTCCTGCTTGCCCATGATTTACCCGCTGTCTCTAAGATGTAGGCCTCTTTTGGATCAGCGATGATGTAGCTGTTGTGGTAGAAAAAATCCTTGTTTTTGTAACCGCCACAGGCATTTTGACCATAGAGGGACAAAAGGTTAGTGATACAGTTTAGCGCCTCCTCTGCAGTTTCGCTCCGTTCCAATGCCAACCTCAGCATATCCATTCCGGTCAATCCTGTGTTTTGTTTTTGGATTTTGACGTTGGTAAATACGGCTTCATTACCGATCACAACTCCAAATTCATTTATACCCATTTCTGCTCCCCACATTTGAAATGGCTTGGAAAGCAGCACTTCATAGTTTCCCTTGACTTGTGGAATGTCAATATATGTGCACTTTAACGTTTGATTCTGTTCGGACCCTTTTGTGTTTTCTCTTTGGGAAATCCTTGGAAAATGTTGTAATGCCTGCGCTTCATCCGGTTCGCGGTCTGAATTTTTTGCAAAGATCAGGTTTTTGTTTTTGGTAAAGTGGGGAAGGGCAACCAGGGTATCGCACATAGTTAGGGATTAATTTAAGATATGATAAGGTCAAAAATCCATGTTCCAGATTCCTCCTTTTTCAGCTTTTTTGGTTTCCAATAATTTTCCGTCTCTGATGAAAAACGGTTGGCCATCTGTACCCAAATCCCACAATTGACCTCGTAAAAATACATTTGCGCCTGTTTTGGCACCCGAGCTCCCGATTCTCCCCGGAAGTGCATATTTCATCCATGCTTCCTTTTCTGTCAGTTTCCCGATGTCATTGGGGTCTACATCACTAGGCATGGGAGCTCCATTGTAGCCTGCCCATGGGACATCCATTGCGCCGTCCACCGCACAATAGGAGTTGACCAAAACTAGGTCCACACCCTCTATCGCTTGATAGGATTCCGGATACCATGAGTCTGCACAGACCAAAACCCCGACACTTCCAAAAGGCAATTCAAATTTGGGGATTTGTTGACTTGGGCTTTGGGTTACAAAAGGCTTTTCTGAATCTATGGTAAATGCCTTTCGGATACTTTGGGGGTGGATATTGCCATTTGGGTCAAACAAAAAAGAGGTGTTGTAGATTCCTTGTGCTGCGTCGACTGTCAAGATGCCATCTATGACTTCCGGTCCTGGTAGCAAAATAGAACCCGCCGAGATATACACTTGGTATTGAGATGAAAGTCGGCTGAAAACCTCTGCATAAGTCTTGGCCATTTTTTCTGATTTCATTCTGAAAAGGGTGGCGGCAAGTTTGTCGGATTCTTTGTCTGATTTTGAAAAATAGCTGATAAAATCGAATGGATGGCTCAAAATCAGTTGGGCCATGGCCAAGGTGAGGTTTCCCGAATTGGCCACGGATTTCTTTTCATCCAGGATTACGAGCCAAGTTCCTAGATATTCCGGCAGCAAGACGATTGTATTTTCTTTGAAAAACCCACTTTCCTTGGCATTATGGAAATAGGATTCCAGTTTGGCTTGAAACTGTTGCTGAGTCAGATAATCTGTTTCCAGCATGTAGGGTTGGATTCCAACCACATTTCCCCGAATACTGTCAGAAGGTATGGGGGAAATATTTTCAGTAACGCTGATTTCAGGTGCAATGGCCGGCAGCTCAGGATGGAACCCGGTGTTTGCCCAAATGGCCCAAATCAGGACAAATACAGATATAACGAGCAATATTTTTTTCATGATAGATTTCCGATTGTCATATGTGCGGCTTTTTCTCCTGCTCGTACAGCCCCTTCTATATAGCCAAACCAGACATCTGATGCCTCCGTCCCTGCCCAAAATATTCTGCCTTCAGGTTTGGAGTAGGCATCTTGGAATTCGGTCCAACCACCGACGGGATAAAGTCCCGCATAACAGCCACGGCTCCAGGTTTCATCCGTCATGGTAAAATCATGGTAAGCGGTAGGGTTTTTGGCTTCGTCCCCAAAATAGTCCACCAACTTCTTCAGCATGGTCTGTTTTCGTTGTTCAAGTGATTTTTTGAAAAAATTCTCTGCTCTGTCAGCAATCGTGAAACCAAGGATTACTCCGTATTCGCCGTTTTTGGGAGAAGAATCAAAAAAAGTCTGAAATGGAGAATGCTCATCGGCCAAAGCTTGTCCACTGAAGTTTTTATCCCGCCAAAACGGCTTCTCATAGACCATGAAACATTTACCTACTTTACCCATGCTTATCCGATTGATTATCTGAGACTTTTGAGAACCTAACTCAGGTGAAAATTTGATCTCGGCAGCAAGTGGTGGTGGAATAGCAATGATTACATTTTTTGCTTCAAATTCAAAACCATCGCCCGAAACCTTCACACTTTTTTGATCTTGTATAATGGACCGAACAGGGTGATTATAACGGATCTTCGAGAGGAATTCAGCCGCTATTTTGTCGACAAGCGTCTGCATGCCTCCAACGATCCGATGTTGCTGAGCACCATCTTTGATACTGATAAGGCTATTTAAATTATGGCCTGACTTGATATAAAACAATGCATGAAGTAAAGAAATGGTGTTGAGCTCGCAGGCAAAAACAGTCTCCAGACCGTAGGTGATTACTTTATGGCTTGCCTTGGTGAAGCTGTTGTTTTTTATAAAATCTGAAAGTAGGATTTTGTCGTAAGCTTCCGATTTGGGATGCGACCAAGGTTTGGAAGCAGGGATTCCTTTGGCCATCCTTTCCATTTTACGCAATAACCAATCGAGGTTGAGCAGAGAGATGATGTCGATTTTTGGGATCAAACCTCTGTACTTTTTTACCTTTTGATCAAAGTCAAGGATATTGTAGCCTTCGTTGTAAGTCTCATAATAGTCCACTCCGTATTCTTTGCAGAGTGCATACATCCTGTCTTGGGTAGGGCCAATCCATTGTCCGCCAAAATCCAGGTATTGTCCATTCTCAAATCTTTTGGTGTAAACCCTTCCTCCTAGACGTTCCCTTGCCTCAAGTACGATAAAGGATTTGTTCGTTTTGTGAAGGATGCGTGCGGCGGCAATCCCGGAGAACCCTCCGCCAATGATGATGGTGTCAAGCATAGGGATATTTTGGGCAAAGTGAATGAGTCATTTTTTCAGTCGAAAAGAAATGACTTCTCAGACCTTCAAGATAGCAATTTATCAATATTCCAATTCAAACCTTTCTCCTTTTTTGAGGTTTAAATAAGCTCGTTTTTTTCAAGCTCAAAAAGATACTCAACAGGCAGAAAGGGTTATTTGGGAAAATCATTCCTTTTAAATTCAAATCGGAATAACTACCAAAAACAGCCTCATTGTCACTTTTTCAAATAAGAAAAAGCTCCTCATGAGACTGTGAAGGGTTGGGATTGTGCGCTCCTGTGGTGCAGATGAATTTTGAGATGCTTTATGTCAATTTGGAGGTTTTCAATATTTGAGAATTGACTTCTCTGTTTTTATTTATCCAATAGGCTATTGCCAAATTTGGAATCCAAGCTGCCCAAGCTATTATTTGATAAGATGAAATGTAATCCAGACCCAGCACATAGGCTGTTGGTGTAGCCAATCTTAGGGTAACTGCCGAAAGGCAAACGGCATAGCTATACGTCATGAAGTTTTGATGTGATAGGATTTGTCCTTTTTTGATGTGAAAAAATCCTTGGATTGATGTATAAAAATAGATACAAGCTACTGTAATAAATCCCGCAGCTGCAACCCACCCACCTGTGGCGAAAAACCCGACATATATTCCGGATAGGGAGCAGAATAATGCTGAAATAAGATAGATTTTACCAATGGTCCGATGCAGATTCGTCCATTTTTTCTGCATGGTTTGATTAAATTGAACCCAACCAATCAATATGGTGATGCCGCCTGAAATGATGTGCATGTAAAGAAAAAAGTACCATGTTTTACTGTTTAAAAGAGCTTGACTTTTCAGTTCTAAATAGCCAGTATTTACTCCGTTTAGCAAATAGTCAACAGGTATATATCCTATCAAAATTGCTAAAATGACAACGATAACCCACATTGATTTTAAGAAATAGCGTTTCATAATTGATTGATTTTTTTTGCTTAATGCCCGAAATTCAGTCAATCAAAAACCAAAAGCGTCTTTGCTTGTAAGGTGGGAAGAAGTTTTCTTATGATTTTGCGGTATTTGCTTTTGAAAACAGCCTTTCAAAGGGGATGTGTAGGCCAATTGATTTACAAATTCAAAGACAGTCGAAAAAATGAAAATCAGGATTTGTTTCATTGTTTTTTAGCACCTTCCGATAAAAACCTTGGCTTACATTTTTTCTGTTAGGCTTTTTACATATTCCGACGGAGATGAACCGGTTGCTTTTTTGAAAATGCGGTTAAATGCTGATTTGGAGTTAAAGCCACATTCATAAGCCAATCCTAAAAGTGTAAATTTTTGATTCTCGGGTAGTGAAACCAAGCGTTTGAACTCCTCGATTCGAAGCCTGTTGATATAATCGTAGAAGTTAACCCCCTCGATTTCGTTAATCACCTGTGACAGCGAATTGGAATGAATATTTAACCGGGTGGCCAAATCATTGAGATTCAATTCGGGTTGGGTAAACACCCGCTCAGTTTCCATCAAGCAAGTTAACTTTTGATGGATTGCCTTGACCATTTCTTCATTCAAGCCCGATTTGGCATATTTTTTCCTTTCTGAATTTATATCTTCTTCTTCCTTGGCAATTGACTCAAGGGATTCATTTTTGGTGTTTTGATTTGAAAAAATACCCACTTGATTGATGCCATAATAGCCAATAAGTATTGTAAAAACCGTAGCAGCCGAAAATATGAGGGTATCATTACCGATAAATATGATAAAAAACCACATAATTCCCATTCCATAAAACAACAACCTCAGCCAGTTCAGACTGATTTTTTCCTGATAAGAAAACTGATTTAGGATCCGTTTTTTATGCTTGGAAAGCAAACGGTGGGTAATGAAAACATAAAAAAAACCCGAAGAAATCAATAAAATTGAATGTATAACTGACTGCCAATCGTTGGTGTTTCTTCCTCCATTTTTAAGTATTTCAAAAATTTCTTTTGTTGGCAAAAGCATAAATGGAATATGGATAACCAATATAAAAGCCGGAAGAATAAAATGAAATAACCATGCTTTTGATTTCAGTTTTTCAGGATTGGTTAATGCCTGCGTATATAGAAACAGCATTGGGCCATGAAAAAACGGATAAGGTAAATTCAGCCACAAAAATTGAGGGTAGTCATAGACCAATCCTGAAGCGTAGCTGTAATAGCCCAAAAGGTGGGTACCGATGACAACCATCCAAATCCCCAAAACAGTATCAGCGAGATTTCTCCCTTTTTTGGTAAAGATGAGTAGCGCCAAAAAAAACGCTACAAAAATGCCTATAATATAAATCATGGAATGAAGTTAATGAATCGTTCCAGCCTATGACAACTTACCGGGCTTTTACCCTCAAGCCAATCCTCACTAATTTCGCCAAATACTTTACCCAAAGTAATTATCTTTTGAATTTGTCTTTTGTTGGATTTTCTTTTTCAAGTAATTTTTTTGCGCTAAAGATATGGTTGGAATATAGTATTGGAAAACCAAAATTGAAAAAATCAGAAAAGGCAAAGACTTCGTGTGAATCGGGAATATTCAAAATCCTGAACTTAACCCTGATCCACAAGAAGTCTTCGTGGAAAAAAACGTGGAAATTAATTTTTTCCTGTCAAGAAATCCCTGAATTCTTCCGTGTCGAAGTTGCTCATGCCTTCCTGGTAAAAAATGATTTCTCCTTTAGGATTCACTACCAAAGTGGTTGGGATAGACTCACTTTGGAGGGCATTGTTAAGACCATAGCTCGCATGGACGACAGGGAAAGTGAAACCTTTGTCATCAATGAATTTCTTGCTTTTTTCCATTTCCTTGTCAAGGGCTATCATCAAAAATTCCAGGTTTTCGGTGTCTTTGACTTTGGCATACATGTCTTCAATATGTGGCATTTCGGCCCTGCATGGAGGACACCATGTTGCCCAAAGGTTGATAAAAACGGTTTTGCCCCGGTAATCTTCCAAGTTGACGGGATTCCCGTCCATATCGACAAACCTTCCGGCATAATCAAAAGTCTGGTTTTCTTTATCTACCAAAGTGATTTTTGGTTTTTTGATTCCTGTGGCCAAAAGCAGCGACTGCAGTCCTCCCATTATCGGTGTAATCAACCCTGTAAAATATAGGAATGCAAATACTGAAAGTATCAGTCCCCAACTTTTCAACTCCTTTTTCCAATCAATCATCTCAATTTTTTTTCTCGATTCAATACGCAAAATTAAAAGGATCGGCCATCTTTCTCTGTGATAATTCATACTGTTTTTCCATCCCGAATTTTGTAATCTTAGATTCTTCTTCAAAAAACAGGAGGCCAATTGCTTATCGAGTTTTGATAAAAAGGTAAATTTATACTTACAGCAATTGCTGCTATTTGAACTTTTGAAAATCTTTATCCTGAGTGATTATGAAAAAGAGCCTTTCACTTTACCTGATAATTCCCGCCTTGCTATTTGGAGGACATGCAGGGGCGCAGACTTTTGAAATTACACCCACCACGGGCTACACTTTCTCCTCTCAATTTGACATCACGGGAGGCACCGGAAAATTGGAAGGAGGGGTTAATTGGGGGCTTTCGGCAGGATACACTCCTAATGAATTTATGGAATTTGAAATCTCTTATAATTATTTTGGAACAGATGCCCGGGCGAGTTCTGTGTATCTGGTGGAGGACGAGGTCACCAAAGCCAACCTTCATTTTTTGATGGGAGGGGTAAACATGCTTTTTCCTGCAACAGAAAAAGTGACATTTTTTGGAGGTTTGAAAATCGGCGCGGCATCTTTGCTTTTCAAGGACAGCCCCAATGTAGACCGGACTAGGTTTTCTCTTGGGTTTCAGGCAGGAATGCGCTACTATGTTTCTGAAAGGATTGGGTTTAGACTTCAGGGTACCCTGTTGCTTCCTATTGTAAGTGAAGGGGGGAGTCTTTGGTGGAATCCAAATACGGGAACCAATGTAAGTGGATGGTCTCCGATCGTTCCTGTCAGTATGAATGCCGGATTGATTATCAGGTTGCAACAATAACCTCGGTTTTAATCTTTATTTTTTTCAATAAAGACAGGCTCCTTGCCTTTTTCCTTGGAATTAAAAAATCAATTTATTTGATTGGATAGATACTGTAGAATATTAAATATTTATACCTGTTTAGCTCTTTTAACGATTGATAGGAATATTGAAGAGTTCTTAACGGGCCGTTTCAGAGCTTGATATCAAGAAATTTCTGAAGTGGTCAGTATCAAAATTATTTGTTCCATTGAGGTAATAGATGACTTTTCCCTCAGGACTTACCACCACTGTTGTCGGGATAGCTTTGGTGTAGAGTGAGGAATTCAATCCCTCATCGGCATGGAAAACAGGAAAGGTATATCCTTTATCCCGGATAAAGGTTTTGCTTTTGCCAAAATCCTGATCGGTAGCAACCATCAAAAATTCGATGCCTGGATTGTCTTTTACTTTGTCATATAAGCTGTGGATGTAAGGCATTTCTATCCTGCATGGGCCACACCAAGAAGCCCAAATATTGATAAAAAGTGTTTTTCCTTTGAATTGGTCAAGGCTGACCCTGTTTCCTTCCATATCCAAAAAAGTACCCGCATAATCAAATTCAGTTTCTTTATCGGTTTGGGGTTCATTTTTAGGACCAATCAGGTTCATGCCTACAAGCTCTAACCTGACGCGTCTTTTGATGGATTTTCCTTTTTCGGTAAAATAAAAGAATGCAATTCCTAAAAACAGGACTCCAAGCAAGGAAAACAAAATTTTATTTCTAAGCATGATTTTACTTTTGATTTGACTGACGGTTAAGGAAATCCACTGTAAATATATAAAAGCAAACCTAAATATCTTTGGCCATTTGGAAATTGCCGATAGGTACCAATTATTTTTAAAAGGATCAAAAATACGATTCTCAACCCTGCGCTTCCTTTAACCCCGTAATTGCCAAGATTTGATATTGAAACTAAATTTTCAATAGAAATTATTTTCAATTCAAAAAAATGCTAATATTTGATCATCAGATTAAATAAATACAAACCACAAATCATGAAAAAATTAATCTTACTCTCAGTTTTGGTCATCGTATCATTTCTGGAATTGAAAGCTCAAGGTGTGGAAATTACACCGATTACAGGTTACACTTTTCCTGCTTCTTATCGTATCACTTCAGGAAATGCGAGATTAGGAGATGGTCAGAATTGGGGAGGTAATCTAGGATTTTCCCTTAATGAACATGTGGAAATTGAGCTTTCTTACAGTTACATGGCAACGCGAGCTACAGCTTCCTCACCACTAATAAATAATAGAGTGGATGTAAGGACACAGGTTCATTATGCGATGATTGGTGCCAACAGGCTGTTTCCCACTTCTGATGCAATGACTTTTTTTGCAGGAATGAAATTGGGAACAGGAACTTTGGCATTTCCTGACCGTGAATTTAATAATATCACCAAATTTTCTTGGGGTTTTCAAGGCGGTATGAAGTATTTTGCATCGGACAGGATTGGTATCAGGTTGCAGGCAAACTTAATGATGCCTGTGGTAAGTGCAGGAGGAAGTCTTTGGTGGAGTCCGGGAGGAGGTACAGCTGTAGGTGTATCCACTTGGTCGCCGATCGTTCAGTTTGGTTTTACGGGCGGTATTATTTTCCGTTTGCAGCAATAAAGGGTTAATGATGTACAATTTAAACCTGCTTGGCAACAAGCAGGTTTTTTTATTGCCTAATGGAAAAACATTCTCCCAAAGGATCAAAAACTTAGAAAGATAGGGACCATAATTTATCCAATAGCCATAGGAGTATTTTTTAAAGCTTGCTACTTTGCGGGCTTATCTATCTAGATCAAAGCTTCATGTCATCAAATCATTCTATCAAAATTGCCGAGGAACTCGGGATCAAAGTCAAACAGGTAAACGACACCGTCGAATTGTTGGATGACGGAGCGACCGTTCCTTTTATTTCCCGATATAGAAAAGAAGTCACCGGAAGTCTGGACGAGGTGCAAGTGGCTGCCATTCGTGACAGGATCCAACAATTGCGGGAACTGGAAAAAAGGAAAGAGGCAATTTTAAAATCAATACAGGAGCAGGGAAAACTTACCCCAGAATTGGAGAAAAAAATCCTAACCGCAGAAACCATGTCGCTTTTGGAGGATTTGTATCTGCCTTACAAACCCAAAAGAAGAACCAAAGCCACAATCGCCAGGGAAAAAGGATTGGAACCATTGGCATCCAGGATTTTTGAGCAACTTTCCATAGACCTTGAGTTTGAAGCTTCCTCTTTTATTGATACAGAAAAGGAGGTCAATTCTATCGAAGAAGCACTTCAGGGAGCAAGAGATATCATTGCCGAATGGGTAAATGAAAATGTGGAGCTGAGAAAGAAGATGCGTGACTTATTTATTAAAGAGGGTCAATTCGTATCCAAAGTCATTCCCGGCAAGGAAGAGGAAGCAATCAAATACAAGGATTATTTCGAATGGTCCGAGCCAGTCAAATCTGCGCCTTCCCATAGGGTCTTGGCAATGAGAAGGGGAGAAAAAGAGCTTTTCCTGATGTTGGACACCTGTCCTGATGAAATTTCAGCTATAGCATTGATGGAAAAGGAGATTATTCAAAATGCTGCAAACTCCTCAGTCGAGCAAGTGAAATTTGCCATCAAGGATTGCTACAAAAGATTATTGAAGCCATCGATGGAAACAGAAGTAAGGCTTTTCACCAAAAAGAAAGCCGATGAGGAGGCGATCAAAGTTTTTGCAGACAACTTGAGGCAATTGCTCTTGGCAGCACCTTTGGGAGAAAAATCCGTTTTGGCCCTTGATCCTGGATTCAGAACAGGCTGTAAAACCGTCTGCTTGGGTCCGCAGAGTCAGTTGCTGAGTTATGATGCGATTTACCCCAATGAGCCACAAAAGAGAACCGCTGAAGCCGGTGCGACAATCAGGCGTTTGGTGGAAAAGCACCAAGTGGAAGCCATCGCCATCGGAAACGGTACCGCAAGCCGCGAGACTGAAGCTTTTGTCAAATCATTGGGTTTGCCAAAAAATGTCATCGTCACCATGGTCAATGAAAGCGGCGCTTCCATTTATTCCGCTTCCGATGTGGCAAGGGAAGAATTTCCGGACCACGATCTTACTATCCGAGGAGCCGTTTCTATCGGTCGCAGGCTGATGGATCCTTTGGCAGAACTGGTGAAAATCGACCCGAAGTCAATCGGTGTCGGCCAATACCAACATGATGTAGATCAGGGAGCGTTGAAGAATTCATTGGATGATACTGTAATGAGTTGTGTCAATGGCGTAGGGGTGGAGGTCAATACTGCTTCTAAGCAATTGCTGACTTATGTCTCGGGTCTTGGTCCTGTTTTGGCACAGAACATTGTAAGCTTCAGGGAGGAAAACGGTCCCTTCAAAAGCAGAAGTGAAATCCGGAAAGTTCCTAGGTTGGGCGAAAAGGCATTTGAACAGGCAGCAGGATTTCTGAGAATCCGAAACGCCAAAAATCCATTGGATGCTTCAGCCGTCCACCCCGAACGCTATGAGTTGGTAGAGAAAATGGCAAAAGACATCGGTGCCAAAGTCGCTGACTTGATGACCTCAGGGGAACTCAGGTCAAAAATCATTTTGAAGAATTACATTTCTGAGACAGTTGGTTTGCCGACCTTACAGGATATCATGGCTGAACTTTCCAAACCGGGAAGAGATCCAAGGGAAAGTTTTGAGGTATTCAATTTTCAGGATGGTGTCAACGAAATGAAAGACCTGAAAGTCGGTATGAAACTTCCGGGTATCATTACCAATATCACCAAGTTTGGCGCTTTTGTAGATATCGGGGTTCATCAGGATGGTTTGGTGCATTTGAGTCATTTGGCAGATAAGTTCGTGACTGATTCTGCTGCTGTCGTCTCCGTCAACCAAAAAGTACAGGTCACTGTCATGGAAGTGGACATTGCGAGGAAGCGGATAGCATTGAGTATGAAATCGGATCCATTTGCTGCCAAGGGAAGCTTCACCCCAAAAGAAAAACCTGAAGAAAAGAAAAAGAAAGAAGCCGAAGTAGAAGGTGACTTGGCTGCGAAGTTGGCGTTGCTGAAGGGGAGGTTTAGGTAGAATTGAAAGATTGGAAAATTGAAAGATTTCAAAATTGAAAAATGGGCTTCCGACAGCAGAAGCTTTTTTTGCCTTATTCCTTCAAATCCATAAAAGTAGCTACTTCTGTGGATCGTATTCCATAAAAGTAGCTGCTTTTATGGATCGTATTCCATAAAAGTTGCTATATTTGGAATAACAAAGATTGTCCACTGCATAAAATCCTGGGAATAATGGATATTGGAAGGTTACAAAAACATTGGATTGGAGAAAAGCTTCATAAAGGGAAAGTCATAATCGTCATTGGTCCAAGACAGGTTGGAAAAACTACCTTGATCAATGAATTATTGAAATCTGAGAGCTTTTTATTTTTGGACGGGGATGACCCGACCGTTCGAGAACTTCTTAATTCTCCAAACACGGAGCAATTAAGGAGTATTTTGGGAGGTTATTCCTTGGTTTTTATAGATGAGGCCCAAAGAATCAAAGACATTGGGATTACTCTAAAATTAATTCATGATAGGTTTAAAGATGTGCAGTTATTGGTAAGTGGCTCCTCATCTTTTGAGCTTTCCGGGTTGACACAAGAACCTCTCACAGGGAGAAAATGGACATTTTTTTTATTTCCGATTAGTTGGGAAGAGTGGGAAAAGCAGGTAGGATATTTGAGGGCTGAGCAAAGTATTGAGGAAAGATTGGTATTTGGTATGTATCCAGAAATCCTGACAAACGTGCCTGATCAAAAGGAGTTGCTTTTGGAACTTTCAGAAAGCTACTTATATAAAGATATTTTTTCCTTGGGACTTATCAAGAAACCTGATGCTATCCATAGACTGCTGCAAGCCTTGGCCTACCAAGTTGGAAATGAAGTTTCATTCAATGAATTGAGTAATCTTTTGAAAATCGATGTCAAAACCGTTATCAGTTATATAGAATTATTGGAGCAGGCTTTTGTGGTTTTCAGATTAGGGACCTTCAGCAGAAACCTACGCAATGAAATAAAAACAAATAAAAAGATATATTTCTATGATAATGGGGTTAGAAATGCCTTGATAAACAATTTCCAACCTGTTTCACTGAGAAATGATATCGGTGCACTATGGGAAAATTTTCTGATAAGTGAACGGGTAAAATTTTTGGAATACCATAAAGTGAACAGGGATATATTTTTCTGGAGAACTAAATTTCAACAGGAGATTGATTTTGTAGAAACATTTGACGGAAAAGTGCTTGGATTTGAATTTAAATGGAATCCGAAACAAAAAGTGAATTTTCCTGCTTCATTTATAGAATCATATCAGGCAGAGACTAAAGTCATCCATAGGGACAATTTTAGGGAATTTGTGATGGGGAATTAAAACCCCCTTCAATTTTCCAATCCCAGATTTTTCATTCTTCCAATTACTCCGACAGTATATGTCGAATAAAGGTAATTTTTATAAACATATATATGTTATTTAAAATAACATTTTTATATTAGCTCCTGTTAAAACGCTATGGACATGGAAGCTATCGACAAAATCAGTGTAACTCAAAAAGAACTTCCTTCGGGAAATTGTCAGGTGAAGTTTTTTATCGAAGATGAGAGGAAGCCCCAATACGGTTACCTTTTGGTCAACGAACCCAAGCCGGTAGGGGAGATCATCGCCGAAATCCAGGAGCGGTTGGAGAGAAGAAGGATGGCAACCTCGGGTTTGAATCCATTCTCGGTAATGCACCAACAAAAAGAGGATAACAATTTTTACTTGTATTCAGCTTAAAAGAATTCATATGATACTCGCCAAGAATCTTAGATTTCTCAGGACAGAAAAGGGATTGACCCAAACTGACCTCGCCGAAAAGCTTGGTGTGCAGCGCACCATGATTTCAGCTTATGAAGACGGAAGATCCGAACCAAAGCTTTCAGCCTTGGATATTATTGCGGAACTGTTTGCGGTGAGTATAGATGAATTGCTCCACCACGATATCCAACAGTTTGGAAGAAAGGCATCGAAAAACAAAGAAATCAAAATCCTGACAATTGCTGCCGATGAAAGCGACCGCGAGAACATCACGATGGTGGGACAAAAGGCATCTGCCGGATATCTGAATGGTTTTGCTGATCCGGAGTACATGGAATCTTTGCCGCAGTTTCATATTCCGACCCTCTCGAGAAGTGCGACTTACCGGGCCTTTGAACTCAGCGGAGACAGCATGCTTCCCTTGGTCGCCGGCACCGTGATTATCGGTTCTTATATCGAGCAATTGAGAGATATCAAAAGCGGCAAAACATACGTTCTTGTCACCTCTTCTGAGGGGGTGGTTTACAAAAGGGTGTTCAATTACCTCGAAGAAAACGGTAAATTATTTTTGGTTTCTGACAATGAACATTACAAACCTTATGAAGTCAAAGCGGAAGATGTCGTCGAAATATGGGAAGCGAAGGCATTTATCAGTACGGACTTCCCCAATCCAAAAGACAAAGCCAAGCCGGTAAGCCTGGATGATATTTCCCAGATGATCCTGGATTTGAAGTCTGAAATTATTCGATTGAGATAGGGGTTTTATTTAAATCAAATATGGTCAATCCTGCCAATACAATTGGTTCAAACATAAAGTACTAGTCTTCATAGGTTTTTGAAGAATCCGCAATTAATCTGTTCACTTCAGCCATTTCTTTTTTGCTCAGGTCGCGCCATTTGCCGATTTGCTGATCGAGGATGATGTTCATGATGCGGATGCGCTTGAGTTTGGTGATTTTGTAGCCAAGGTAATCGCACATTCTCCTGATCTGCCTGTTGAGTCCTTGGGTCAAAACAATATTGAATTTGTAAGTATTGATCTGCCGAACTTCACATTTATTGGTGATGGTGTCCAAGATCGGAATCCCATTCGCCATTTTATGGATAAAAGTTTTGGTGATAGGTTTGTCCACCGTCACCACATATTCCTTTTCATGGTTGTTTTTAGCCCGCAGGATTTTATTCACAATATCACCGTCGCTGGTAAGCAGGATGAGTCCTTCACTTTCCTTGTCAAGCCTACCAATCGGAAAAATCCGCTTTGGATGGTTGATAAAATCGATGATGTTGTTTTTTTCGGCCTTTAGATCCGTCGTACAGACGATACCGATTGGTTTGTTGAATGCAATGTAAACATGTTCTTCCTCCGGTTCGGAAATCAGCTTCCCATCTACCCTGATTTGGTCTCCGGGATTGATTTTGGTTCCCATTTCAGGAACATTGCCATTGATCGTTACCCTTCCCGCATCAATGAGTTTGTCTGCTTCCCTTCTGGAGCAAAACCCCACTTCGCTGAGGTATTTATTGATCCGTGTGCCACTGGATTCGGTCATTTGAGCTTTGATTTGAGTCTGCAAAGAACAGGCATTTAGAATAAAAATGAAAGTCAGAACCTTAAGTGATTTCTGTCATATTATTTTTTGGAGATTCAAAGTAAATTATCCTCATCAATACACCAACTTAAACAACCTGACCATGAGGTATGCCATTCCTTTTAAAGATATCCGAAACAAAGATATTGCAATAGTAGGAGGTAAAAATGCCTCATTGGGAGAGATGATCCATGAATTGGGTCCGCTTGGTATCAGGATTCCGGATGGCTTTGCGACGACAGCAGAGGCCTTTAGGCTATTCTTAAAAGACAACAACCTGATCGATTCTTTGAACAAGGAATTGAAAAAGCTTGATACCAAATCCTTGGATAATTTACCCGAGATAGGAAAAGCCTGTAGGAAACTGATGCTTTCAGGAAAGATTCCGGATGCAGTGAAGCAAGATGTTCTTTCTGCTTTTAAAGAATTGAACAATGGTCAAGGGTTTTCTTTTGCCGTCCGAAGTTCGGCTACGGCCGAGGATTTGCCGACGGCGAGTTTTGCCGGGCAACATAGCAGTTTTTTGAATGTGGCTGGTGAAGAAAAAATACTTGAGGCAATTCATGGTTGCTATGTATCCCTTTTCAATGACCGAGCTATCAAATACAGGATTGACAATGGATTTGACCATATGCAGGTGGCCTTATCCGCCGGTGTACAGCGAATGGTCAGATCGGATATCAGCAGTGCCGGCGTTGCTTTCACCATTGACCCGGAGTCAGGATTCGCAAATGTGATTTACATCACCTCAGCTTGGGGATTGGGTGAAAACATTGTTCAGGGCGCGGTCAATCCCGATGAATTTTATGCTTTTAAACCTTCTATAGAAAAAGGTAAAAAAGCCCTTTTTACCAGGAGATTAGGGGCAAAAGAAAACAAGATGGTCTATGCTGTCGGTACAGAAAGGCCTATCGTCAATGTCAAAACCAGCCCGATGGAGCAAATCATTTTTTCTCTTTCCGATGAGGAAGTAGAGTCATTGGCCGAATGGTGTTTCCAAATTGAAAAACATTATAAGCTTCCCATGGATATCGAATGGGCAAAAGACGGTTTGACAGGAGAGATGTTTATTGTGCAGGCCCGGCCCGAAACCATCCATGGAAAGGATCAAAAAATCACTACCAAAGAATACAAGTTGCTTTCCAAAGCTGACCCGATCACGAAGGGAAAGGCAGTAGGAAGGTCCATTGCAAGCGGACCGGTTTGTATCATCCATTCTGTCAAGGATGTGGGTAAGGTAAAGGATGGCGACGTCATCGTGGCCGACATTACCAATCCGGATTGGAATGCCATGCTTAGAAAGGCAATTTGTATCGTGACCAATAAAGGAGGGCGAACAAGCCATGCATCCATTGTGGCAAGGGAACTTGGAATCCATGCCGTGGTAGGTACAGGAGACGCAACCCAAAAACTGAAAGATGGGCAAATGATTACTGTTTCCTGCATTGAAGGAGATGAGGGAATGGTATATGATGGGAAGTTGGAATGGTCAGAAAAAATCATTGACCTTCAGAAAGTGCCGCCGACTAAAACCAAGCCGATGTTTATTTTAGCCGACCCTTCCAAGGCTTTTCGGTTCTCGTTTTATCCCAATGAGGGAGTTGGATTGCTAAGAATGGAATTTATCATCAGCAATGAAATCAGGATTCACCCCATGGCTTTGGCCGATTTTGATAAGCTTCATGATTCCAATGACAAAAAATCCATTGCCGCCATCACGCAACAATATCCCGATAAAAAGAAATATTTTATTGAGAAATTATCCGAATCAGTTGCGATGGTGGCTGCGGCTTTCTATCCAAAAGATGTCATCGTCAGAATGAGTGATTTCAAATCAAATGAATATGCGCAGCTGATAGGTGGAAAGGTTTTTGAACCGGAAGAAGAAAATCCCATGATCGGATTCCGTGGAGCGTCCAGGTATTATAATGAGCGGTACAAAGCTGGTTTTGGATTGGAATGTGAGGCGATGCGTGTCATCAGGGAAGATATGGGTTTCACCAATGTCAAGCTGATGGTTCCGTTTTGCAGGACTGTGGAGGAAGGAAAAAAAGTCTTGGAGACAATGAGAGAATTTGGATTGGAAAGAGGCAAGAATGGATTGGAAGTCTATGTCATGGCCGAGATTCCAAGTAATGTCATCCTTGCCAAAGAGTTTGCGGAGATTTTCGATGGATTTTCTATCGGTTCAAACGACCTTACCCAACTGACTCTTGGGATTGACCGGGATTCAGAAATAGTTTCTGACATTTTTGACGAGAACAATGAGGCCGTCAAAAGCATGTTATCTATGGTAATCCAATCAGCCAAAAAAGCCAAAGTCAAAATCGGTCTTTGTGGGCAGGCGCCGAGTGATTACCCGGAATTTGCCGGTTTTTTGGTGGACGAAGGTATTGACAGCATTTCTTTCAATCCTGATGCGCTTTTGAAAGGAATAGAAAACATTGCACTTGCAGAATCAAAAAAACACACGAAAATCAAAAATTAAGAGCTTCAATTTAAAGGAACATTGGCCCGAAAACAGTAACTTAATTTCGGGAATTAAAATAAATTTAAAACCGAGCAATGAACATTTATATCAATAAAACCCAAATAATATGAACAGCAATTCATTCAAACAAGTAGGCGTGTGGATAGACCACTCTAAAGCACATTTTGTTGGATTCAATGATGGGAACACCGTTTTGATCGAGACAATTGAATCCCCTTTTGAAAGCATGAAGCGGGAAGTTGGGGAAGGAAGTGACAAAACAAGGTTCTCCTCCTCAAATCTCCATTCCTCCAACAATGAACACCGAAAGCATAATATTTCCCAAAAGGAACTCAATGAATATTACAAAATGATGGAAACCAAACTTCATTCTTTTGATGATATTCTTCTGTTTGGTCCGGGTGTAGCCAAAGAACAAATGCGGAATCGCCTGCGCGAAAACAAATCTTTTGATGGAAAATGGCTATCTGTACAGACGAGTGATAAGCTTACCGATAACCAACTCTTGGCCTTTGTGAGGGATTTTTACATCAATGCCAATCCTGATTTCAAATCAGTCTGAGAAAACCTTGCTTAATTTTACTTACTGCATCAAAGGAGTCGTCAATATTGAAGACTCCTTTTTGCATATCATGCCAATACCCATCGCCGCACTCGATAAAATGACCTTTTTGGGTTGGCTTTGACTCGGTTGCGATTCCATAATCATAGTCAGGTAAAAAAATGAAGGAAAGCAATTCTTTGGTTTGGTCCCAATCGGCTTCTTTGGTTTTTCCGTTCACAGTTGCCTCAATTTTTCTGATCGAAAATTTCACTGTCAAACTGATTTCGTTTACTTTTTCGTTTTCTCTGATCAGATAATGAAGAGTGAGAGGTGCTTCTTTTTTTGAGATTTCGTATATGGCCTGAATATAATCCTGAGAAAAAAACTGCCAATCTTCTTGGTTAAATGGTACCGTCCGTACAATCTGACCGTGAGAATCTTTTGCAAGGAGTTTGATGCCACCTTCTTCGTCCAGCTTTTTATTGGACCATTTTGACTTGGCGTAAAGTTCCCTCAACGGTTTTTCCCACACTTTTGGAATTTCCCCCTGAAAATGATAATCATCATCCATGGTAAAACCCTCATTGAGAATTTCATCCTCAGAAATCTCTTCGCGGTCTGTATACACCAAATCCAACTGGGTTTCTAGAAAATTCTTTCCAAAACCGATTTTTAACTTGAATATATGACTGTATGGCGGTGGCATTACGCCTGAATCATATTCAATTTCGATTCTTGTCAGGTCTTCTGTTCTAAGATGCATGCTGTTTGGATTCAAATGAAGGATATTCTTAGTCAAAATTAAGGGATTCTTTTGATTTTGAGTGTTTCGGTAAGAACCTCATGGGAATGGTGAAAGGTTCAATCGCAATTTCACCTCGTTTCAAACTTCATTTAACAAAGGTGATTCCACCGCTTTTTACCAAAATGGTCACATCAATATTGCTTTATTTTCAAAACCGGATTTGAGTTGGATATATTTTTTGAGATCTGAATGGAGAATTTCTGTCAACTCAGATTCATTTTCCTCAGAAGTTTCGGTAAATAAAAACCCGAAAACTCCAAACCTGTCCAAGTCGATTTTTCTGAGGTGCAGCGGGTTTTCAAAATCTGAGAGGAGCGCATCATAATCAAATCCTGCGATTTCTTGAGGCTCAAATCCGGTCGTATTGTCCAAAAGGATTAAACTGTATTTTTTCCCTTTTCTGGTTTTGAATATAGATTCCCAATCCGGCTTTTTGGAATAAAAGAAATGTTCATACGAATTGATTCCATAAGCAAACCATGACAGGTCTCCCGTCGTGCACCATCCTCCAAATCTCATTGGATTGACTTCAATGGGAAAAAATTTTCCCTCGTCGTCTATCCGAATTTCAATATGCAAAGGGAAATTTCTGAGTTTTACTTTTGACCCAATAACACCGAGAAAGTCCAAAATAGGACTTTGAAGTTTTTGGATGATATCGGGAGAACTTGAATAAACCCGGTCGCTGACGTCGTTTTCTGAGGTGAAAACATGGTTCAGGATGTTTAGAATCACGGGATTACCTTCCCCATCAAAATAACAATCAAAAGCATATTCCTCGCCCCTGATGTATTGTTCGATGATAAATTCGGTATTGTCGATGACCTCCTTGGGGTAGAGAGATTGGGTTCTGATGATGTCTTGTTCAATCTTTGCCACTGTGCCTGTCCACGCTTCGGGGCTGTCCACTTTGTATACTGCAATGCTGAAAAAACCCACTGCAGGTTTGATGATAAACGGAAATTTGAATCCGGAAACATCCATACTCCTCAGATTTTCCGCTGCCACAGCTTCGAAAAAGTAATCAGGATAGGCCGTTTTTATAAGGTTCCTAAACTTATACTTATTTTTGAAAAGGTCTATGATTTCGGGAAGATCCGTTCCTTGGGTATTTTGTTGGATCCAACTGATGCTGTTTTCCGAATTGGTATAAATAGGAGTGTGGGGATTATCCTTGAGAATGCGGGCCGCATCTTCCTCAGCCATCCAATTGATGGCTTTGTTGCCTCCAATTTGCTTTGCTTCTTTTGTGGCGATCACCGGGAATTTATTTTCAATAATCGTCTGTAGCAGAAAATCTGATACATAAGGGTAATCAAGCAGGATCATTTTGAAAGGGTTTATTGACGCAAAGGTAATTTCATCTCAGTTTGATGCTGACATTATTTTTACCGGCGGTTACTTTAAAGGCAGCTTTTTCAAATGAAGGCGGACCAAAAGTACCCATCGAATTGTTTGAAAAACCATATCCATCCCTTGGGATTCCAAATGAATTGGTTCTCAATTTGCCTGTGTTCTGACTGTCATGAAATACCGAAAGGGCATAAGTCCCTTCTGGAACAGCTCCAAAATCTATCACTGCCTTTCCATCTTTGATCTTGACTGAAGCACTTTTGAAGGCTTTAGCTTCATCATCAGGAAAGCCTGCCTCACCTTTGAAAAGCAATACCCTGACTAATCCCTGGTCGTTTTTGACGCGGGTGACCTGAAGGGAAAGTGTTGTCGGATTTTGATTGACAAGGAATAATGCGGACATGGTCAAAAATAGAATTAGCAGTTTCATTTTGTGGATTTAATGGTTTCTGATTTATTGATTTTGCCGGAAGGGGTTTTAACAAATTCCTTAACGAAGATGACTTCTTTTGGGATTTGGTATTTGTGGACCAAGTCGGAAATGGAATACAGCAATTTTCCTGCCTTTTCATTATCTGTCTGGTTGGATCCGATGACCAAGACCAATTTTTGACCCAACTTCTCGTCATCCAGTCCGAAAAGAAAAAACGCTACCTTTCCATAATAGGCTTCAATAGTAGGAGCAATTTGGGACTCCAAGATTTCCGGTTGGATTTTGAACCCGCCGGAATTGATGGTGAAATCTGATCTCCCGATCCACAAGAAATGCTTCTCATCCACGATATCTACCAAGTCATTGGTCTGCAACCTTTTTTCTTTTGCCATTGGCGCTTCTATCCAAAGCCTTTTGTCCAGATCTACACCAATGGTTACCCCGGGAAGTGTTTCATAAACCAACTCAGTTCCTGCTATTTTGGCCAAAGCAATATGGGAAACGGTCTCTGTCATCCCGTAAGTCTGGAAAGAAGAAATCTTTTCCTTCGAAAGAAATTCAAGAAGTGATATAGGAGAAGGTGCTCCGCCGATCAGAAGAGTTTTGATTTTTCTCAGTTTTTGGAGGGAGGGGTTTTGAGAAAGGCATGCAGCCACCTGTATCGGGACCATGGCCACAAAGTCAAACGCGCCATCCACCCATTCTTCTTCGAGAGGATTTTCTTTTGGCTTTGTCAATATCAGGTTCGCATCCCACATCATTGCCCTCACCAACATCATTTTGCCAGCTATCATTTGGGTATTGAGGCAGCATAGCAAGCGGGGATTTTTTGCAATCCCGAAGAATTTTCCGGTAGCTGTTGCTGAAATCTCCATTTGTCTCCTGTCTACAGCAATGGTCTTTGGGATTCCGGTCGAACCGGAGGTTTGGAGCAAAAAGGAATCCTGCCCGTGCAGCCAACTTTGGCAAAAGTGAAGTGATTCATTAAAATAAGCATCCGCTTCCTCCCAATTGCCTTGTTGGATTTGGTCAAAAGTGTACGCATTTTTTTCAAGAATGATTTTTCCCATTGTAAAGCATTGCCTTTTCAAAAATCAACAAAATTCCTTTAAGGCTGTTATCTTGCGTAAAATAATTAAACCAAAAATAGCATGGAGATCAATTGGAAAACCGCTAAGGAATACGAAGACATAACCTATAAAAAATGTGATGGCGTGGCAAGAATTGCTTTTAACAGGCCTGAGGTAAGGAACGCTTTCCGTCCAAAAACCACCAAAGAACTTTATGATGCTTTTTATGACGCCCAAGAGGATACATCAATAGGAGTAATTTTGCTTTCTGCAGAGGGACCTTCACCAAAAGACGGCATTTATTCATTTTGCTCTGGTGGTGACCAAAGGGCTCGTGGTCAGCAAGGGTATGTCGGAGAGGATGGCTACCACCGATTGAATATTCTGGAAGTTCAGCGTTTGATCCGGTTTATGCCAAAAGTCGTCATAGCCGTTGTTCCCGGTTGGGCGGTAGGAGGAGGACATAGCCTGCATGTGGTCTGTGACCTGACTTTGGCGAGTAAAGAACATGCCATTTTTAAGCAGACCGATGCGGATGTGACGAGTTTTGATGGTGGATATGGTTCGGCGTACCTTGCCAAAATGGTGGGACAGAAGAAAGCCCGCGAGATATTTTTCCTCGGCAGAAACTATTCTGCACAGGATGCCTATGAAATGGGAATGGTCAATGCCGTGATTCCACATGCCGAATTGGAGGCTACCGCCTATGAATGGGCACAGGAAATATTAGCCAAATCCCCAACATCCATCAAAATGTTGAAGTTTGCGATGAACCTGACGGATGACGGTATGGTCGGGCAGCAGGTTTTTGCAGGGGAAGCCACGAGGTTGGCCTACGGCACAGAGGAAGCAAAAGAGGGAAGAAATGCCTTTTTGGAAAAGAGAAAACCGAATTTCAAAGACATCAAATGGATCCCTTAATGAAACATCTGGAGACAAGTTATACGACTCATGATGGCTTGAAGCTTTACCTTCAGGCTTGGATGCCGGAATTACCAAAAGCAGCTGTTCTGATAGTTCATGGTTTGGGTGAGCATTCTTCCAGGTATGCCCATTTGGCCAAAAAGCTTGTGGATAAAGATATTGCGGTCTTTACCTTCGATGGGAGGGGACATGGCAAATCCTGTCTTCCTAAGCCGGATGCCTACTTTTCCGATCATGAGGATTACCTCAAAGACATCGATGCTTTATTCGGAAAAGTAAAAACTTACGTGCCCAATGTCCCTGCATTTATTTTTGGACACAGTATGGGTGGCGGATTGGTTGCCGCCTATGTGTTGAAATACCAGCCAAATGCAAAAGGGATTGTCCTAAGTGCCGCAGCTTTGAAGCCTGCAGATGATGTCTCCAAATTACTTATTGCAGCTTCTTCAGTGGTGAGTAAAATAGCTCCAAGATTAAAGGTATTGAAATTGGATAGCAGCAAAGTTTCGCACGATCCTGCAGAAGTAAGAAAATATGATGAAGATCCTTTGAATTACCATGAAGCGATTCCTGCCAGGACAGGCTACGAATTGCTCAGGATGATGAGGGAAATAGAACAAAAAGCCAGTCAATTCAAACTTCCGGTACTTTTGCTTCACGGGACCGGTGATATGCTTACCAATCCAAAAGGATCAGAGGAGTTTTTTGGGAAAATTTCATCCCATGATAAATCCTTTAACAAATATCCAGGCCTTTTCCATGAACTGGTCAATGAATATGAAAAGGAGGAAATCATGGGAGATATTGTCAAGTGGATTGAGGAGAGGGTGGATGCTTAAATCTTGGATAAAGATTATTGGTTAATACGGTAAGAAGAAAAAGGTAAGAGGTGGAAACCGATTACCTCTTACCTTTAACCACTTACCTTTTACCTCTAATCTTTCCCCTTTTTCACTTGATCACCAAAAGTGGCACGTGGGTATGGTAAGCCATCTCCAGACTCGTGCTTCTGTTGAATAGGTATTCAAAAAATGATTTGTTTTTGTAAAACATAACCAAAATAGATCCCGGATTTTTTTTGAGATAAGATTCTATACCGGAGTTGACATCAGAAGATTCTTCTACAACAAAGCTGATTTTCTCATTTTTATACTTTTCCTTAAGCACATCCTCGAGCCCTATCAATCCAATTTCCTTCTCAAAACTATCTTCGGTTTTGACATGAAAAAATTCATAAGGTAGGCTCATGTGGCCGGTTAGTTTAAACAATAAATTGAAGAATTTTTCCTCCTCCTTATCCAGTTCAAGGCCTATGGAGAATTTAGTCCAGTTCTCCCATTTTGAATTTTGGGGAACTGCCAGAACCGGAACTTTACTTTCTTTGATGACATGTCCCGTGTTTGAACCCATTAGGGCTTTTTTTATACCTCCTGCACCTTGTGTTCCCATGATGATCAAGTCAAATTCCTCTCTGTATGCGAGTGCTGTTACTGCTGAAGCTATGGCACCTTGGACAATCCTGAATTCAGTTTCAATTCCAAGCGCTGTAACTTCTTTCGCAGATTTTTTTAGAGCTTTTCTCGCATCTGATTCTATTTGATTGACGATTTCTGTGGCTTGGGCTGCGAAATCATACACGGCATAAAAGGCAAACATCAACGTTATAGAAGCCTTTTCCTTTAAGGCGATTTTTGTTGCAAAATCCAATGCATTGTTTGCATTGTCTGAAAAGTCGGTGGGAACAAGAATTTTCATGGCCATGTCAGGTTAGGGTTTAGCTATTGTTAGCTTTATGGGCTTTTATTTGGTCTCAATTTAAGAGAATTTAAAAAACAAAAAGCTGATATTCATCAGTTTATAGTTTGATTTTTTCCCCAACCAATCTGATAACATGTGCCTCACCGACGTGACCGACGCCTTCATTCAGTTGGATTATCCCGTCAAATTCGATTTCCCATTTTAGGTTTTTAAAAATTGATTTTAAACTTGAAAGTTCATAAAGCATATCAAGATTTTTTGGACCTCCTGATTGGTATTGGAGCTGCTTTTTACCAAAACCTTCAATAATCATTTTGCCTCCCGCTTTCAAGGCTTTCTCAAATTTGGAATAAACTTCAGCCAATATTTCTTTTGGCAGGTGAAAATACACCAAAGCAACCACATCAAAAGATTCCGGTTCGGGTATATACACCAAAGCATCACATTCATGGTATTCGATCCGAAGTCCTAATTTTTCGGCTTTTTGTAAACAATGTTTTTTGGCGGTTTCACTTTGGTCAATGGCTGTCACCTGCCAACCCATAGAAGCAGCATAAAGGGCATTCCTGCCTTCTCCCTCTCCCGGAAAAAGGATTTTGCCGGCTGGCGTCGAATCGATATATGATTTTACAAACTCATTAGGATGCTCTCCATATAAATTAGGAGTTTGAGAAAACTTTTCATTCCAGAAAATATTGTCCATTTATAGTTTTTGCTCAAATAACTCCAAATATTTTCATGAGTTCTGAAATTAAAGGTACTTTTTCAGATTAAAATCATGAATAAATGTAACATTCGTCACATTTTTATGTGGTTGTTGTGATTACTTTTGAATTGTAATAATAAGACAGTTAATATTTCAGACCCAGAGTTTAGGGTTTTTGAGAACTGGTCTTAGCTATTTCCGAATAAGTTAATTGGAATTCTAAGTTGGTCAAAAAAAAGTAAGCTTGGGAAAAAGGTGAAAATCCCTCCAAGCCGAAAACAAAGATAATTAGTTGTGGTTTATGGGAGTATCGAAAGAGGGCAATCATGTGGATTGTCCTTTTTCTTTTAAATGAAAAAAGCTAGAATATGGAATTGGAGAAATACATCAAAATCATCGGGGATTCCTACTATGGTTATTGGAATTACCTCATCAGCGAAATGTTTTACCCTTCCTGGCACAATTACTTTTGGTGGTTATTGGGACTATCGGTTGGGGTTTGGTTATTGGAGATTTTTCGCCCTTGGAGGGAAAACCAGTCAGTCTTCAGAAAGGATTTTTGGCTGGACGGATTTTATATGTTTTTCAACTATTTCCTATTTTCCCTGATCGCCTACAATGCCATTTCCAATGTTGCGGTAGAAGCATTCAATGACTTCTTGGGATTATTCGGGATTGAAAATATGGTGGCCTTACATATTGAAACCTGGCCAAGATGGTCCCAATTTTTGCTGTTATTCTTGGTTGCGGATTTTATTCAATGGAATGTCCACAGGGTATTGCATAGGGTTCCGATCCTTTGGGAGTTCCATAAAGTCCATCACTCTGTGGAAGAAATGGGTTTTGCGGCACATTTGAGATTCCATTGGATGGAAACCATCCTTTACAAATCTGCCCAGTATATCCCTTTGGCAATGATTGGCTTTGGTCTGGAAGACTTCTTTATCGTGCATATCTTCACCACGGCCATCGGTCATCTCAACCATGCCAACCTGAGAATCACCTATGGTCCGCTGAAATATATTCTAAATAATCCCATCATGCATTTATGGCATCATGTGAAAGTTTTGCCAAAAGACAGGCCTTACGGAGTCAATTACGGCATCACCCTCAGTGTTTGGGATTACCTTTTTGGTACCAATTATATTCCCCATGAAGGCAGAGATGAACCATTGGGTTTTGAAGGAATGGAAGAATTTCCCAAGACTTTCTTCCAACAGATCACTTACCCTTTTATAAAGAAAAAGCAACATGAAAGCAACCCTCAATAACTGGCGCTTTGTCATTATCCTCAGCCTGACTTTAGGTTTGGCCCCTTTTGTCCCTGAGCCACATATATGGGGAAAGATCAAATGGATAGCTGGTGGAGCCAAAGGGATGGCTGCTTTGGATTGGTTTGATTTTGTTTACCATGCCATTCCTTGGGCATTGTTGATCAGACTCTCCATCCTCCAACTGACCGGTAAGCTCTCAAAACCTTTAGAGAATCAAACAGAAGCAAAAAATCCTATGTGATTTTGGTTACGGTTTGGAAGTATTTCTGATCATAACTTTGTAATCATAATAAAACGAAAAAAACATGTTTGATTTCTTTAGAACTAAACCAAAAAAATATACAGACCTATTTTGTGAAGATTTCCAAAAAGGTATGACTGCCAAAGATGCTGTGATTCTTGATGTGAGGACTGCAGGGGAGTTTCACTCCGGAAAATTGAAAGGAGCTAGGAACATTGACATGATGAGTCCAAACTTTATGTCCCAAATCCAAAACCTTCCCAAGGATAAAAAGTATTATATCTACTGCCGAAGTGGAAACAGGAGCGGACAGGCTTGCGAAATCATGAGTGAAATGGGATTTGAATACACTTATAATATGGCCGGCGGAATTATCAGATGGCCTTACGAAATCGTTTAAAATATTGATTGGGTTGAATGGTGTTAAAGTCCATCGGCAGGCAACTGACCGATGGATTTTTTATTATTCCTAGGGTCTATCACTGCCCCTCCAATCCATTTTTGTTGACTGAAAATCCGAGTTTTTCCAAGCCTGTGGAGATTTCTGGAGCCTGCATGAACAGCTTCCAACCCAAGCCTGTGCGGTAATTTTCGATCAGGCCCACAATTGGTCCCTGGTCAATTGCGAGATATCTTTTTGGGAAAAATTCATGTTCCGGACTCATGGCATCATAGAAACCATATTTTCCAAAAACCTTGTCACCGTAGTTGAAATACAGGTTTTTCAACACTTTCATAGATTCTTCATAGGAGTAAGGAATGGAAGAAAGTGCCGCAGTCGGAGAAATAACCCCTGTATCATTTCCCGGATGGTGGGCATTATAGCCATTGATAGAGTAGGAGGCAGTCAATCCCCAAAGATCTTCTCCATATCCTTTAAAGTTTCCTGGATTTGCTATACACCAAGCTCGATTGATCAGGGTTTGGTTTTGGTTTTCCTGCCAATAATCGGCATACTCATCATTCAATCCCCTTGGATCCAAGCCCATGTAAGAGTAATGGGCCCAAAACAATGGACCTCCCATTTTTTCGGCATAATTGTGTCTGAGCTGTAAAGGAAATCCGAATGCTTCCACCGGGTTTTTGATACTTCCGGACCGTGCCCATCCTTTATGGTAGGCGGCAGAGTCAATGGTAAAAGTTGGTGAAGCTGCCGCCAGGACATAGGTAATCAGACATTCATTGTATCCTTCCAAGGGGAAATTCATTTCCCATCCAAAGTTGGGGGACCAATGCCAATACAATTTGTTTTCCCCGTTTTTGGTATGAAAATTCCACTGCATTTCTTCCCAAAGTTTGTTGATTCTTTGGGATAATGCCTTTTCATCGTTGTTCCCGTTTCGGTAATATTCCCTTACCGCTAGGAGTCCCTGCACCAGGAATGCGGATTCTACCAAGTCTGCACCATCGTCTTTTGGAGAAAAAGGTTTGGTTTTGCCTGTTTGGCCATCCATCCAATGTGCCCATATACCGTGGTATCGGTCAGCTTTTTCCAAGAAAGTGACCATTTTTTCAAAGTGTGCTAGTCCCTGTTCTTTGCTTATCCAACCTCTTTCAATTCCTGCTATCAATCCAAAAATCCCAAATCCTGTTCCACCTGTGGTGACAATATGGGCATCATTTTCAGGGTATTCGCCATCGATATGAATCCTTTCAGGCGCCATGCCGGAAGTAGGTTCTGCACCATAATAAAAATACCTAAAGGTGTAAAATTGAACCATGTCCAATAATTCTTCCTCATTCATTTCACGGGTTTGGGTGGTTATCTGTGCGACTTCCTTCTTCCCTTTGTTGGTGACTGCTTCGATTTTATAGTCTATTGGCTTTCTTCCATCTTCCTTATTCATCCAAAAATCCATCAGCAACGTGTCCGAAGTTTCGGCTCTTTGGGCAAATTCGCCTCCATCCAAACTGGCAAAAATCAAATAAGAATTTGCTCCCTCAATTTTTGGCCATTGGAGCTCAATGTGGCTGTCATAAGGAAACACCTGGATTTCAACCTCTTTTTGTTTGCATGAATAGAAACCTGATAAGGCAAGCAGGCAGCTGATAAAAATATGTCGGATTTTCATGGGTTCATTGGTTTTAAGTAGATTCGCTCGATTGCGTTTTTTTTGACTCTATCGTATCCGAAGGGTATATTGACAAACTCGTCCGCCGCCCAAATAGGAAATAGATTTCTATAAAATGGACTATTGGGATTGCCTGATTGACCGGGAGTATTGATGCCAATGGTCTTTTCCCAATCACCGGTATCGACTACAATCCTGAATGAAGCACCTGAAGTATTGTTGTCCCCATAGGCATTTGCACTGGGTGTAAAACTGTAACCACCTCTCGCCACCGGACCTGCATCCAATTTTTTCTTCCAGGCATCCGACAAGGCAGGGCTCAAAGGATGTGTGATGTAGGCATGTTTGTAGGAAGTCTGACCGTATTGCCAGTTGTTGCTGTTTTTTCCAAGTTTTGACTCGAGTTCTTGAATAGCCAACTCAAAGCAATTTACGAGAAACTTATCCCTTTCCATAGCGGGATTATTGGAAAATAAACCTTCTGGATGCTCTATCCAAGTTATCACACGGGTCATTTGTATGCTGCCGACCAAACCCAAAACCTCTTTGGGAACTGAGATTTCCTTTATTCTTTCTCTGATTTTTCTTTCCCACATGACATAAATTCCTGCTGGAATAGAGTTCTTTCCCAGCTTGAAATCCCAATCCAAAAGCAAATCCCTCAATTTTCCGGCTTCATTTTTCTCAAAAACAAGATCCTTTAAGTAGGGGACCAAAGTTCTTGCAGGAAGCGACAGATAGTCATTTTGAAGCTTTCCCATTTCTTCCACTGAAAAATTGGATCCTTCTCCGAGAACTTCCCTGACCCGGTCACCGCGATACGAGTCAGACCATTCATAACCTAGGGCATTTTTGTGTGGATAGTCCGCCGGAGTTACGTTTTCATTGGCGGTGGCTATAAAACCATTTTCAGGGTTATAATCATGTGGTCTCTCAGAAATGGGCAAGTAGTCGTCCCATTCCTTACTTCCATCTCCCAAAGTTGCTACCAAACCCGAAAAACCATTTCTGATGGGTGAGATTCCTGTTGCCTGCCAACCGATGTTCCCTTCCCTGTCTGCCCAAATCATGTTTTCAGCCGGAATGTGGTTGTAAGTACAGGCATCTCTGAACTCTTCCCAAGTTGTCGATTGGTTCATTCTCAAGCTAGCCAAATAGGGTGCGCCGCCCTTTTCAAGCCATGCACACTGTACTGCAACTGCTTTTTTCAGATCCTGATCTACGAATGTCACCGGACCATGGATGGTATAGAAATGTTTCACAACAGCATCGGATTTTCCTTTTACCTTGATAGTATCCGAAATCACTTCCATTTCATGCCATTTTCCTTTATGGAAATATAGGTGCGGATTTTCGGGATGAATGTCATAGATGCGCATGTCCTCGTTATCTGTTTCGAAAATCGTCAAACCCCAAGCTCCAAATTGGCTGTGACCTATCGATACTCCGGGAATCACAGGTTCTCCGGCGCCAACCACATCCCAACCCGGTGCATGGAGGTGAACCATATACCTAAGCGAAGGAACTGCGATCAGTCTATGGGGGTCATTTGCCATGATAGGATAACCACTTTCAGTTAATTTGCCACTGACTACCCAATTGTTGCTACCGATGGAAAATTTCTCAGTCTCGAGGGTTTCCTGAATTTCGGTTTCATAATCCAGTAATTGGGTAAGGAATTTTTCGGGATTGTTTCGGGCTTCCGGGATGATGTATTCAGGATAATAGGTCATGCTTTTCCGAAAAGCATTATAGGGAGCAAGAATATCCTTGAACAGCAACGCTGTCGGGATAGACTTGTCAAGAACCAAAATGGGTTCATTAGGGTGGAAATAGTGGATTCCTTTCGTTTTTTCGGCTCCGATGAGACTTACAATCCGGCTAAAATTCAATTCATCTTTGACGTTTTCTAGCAGTCCTTGATGGCGGGAAATGACTACTTCCCAAGTCCAAAATTCAGGTAAGATGCCCAAAAGCTTGAATTCTATTGGAAGGTTTTCCGGCGATTGGAGGGCTTCTGAAATGTAGGTGTTGACTCCTTCCACAAATGAATCAATGATCAATTCACCCCGCGGATGATAATGGGCCAATTCGGATTTTTTATCTCCTCGAAATTTGAAAAGTCTTACCCCTTTATCCCGATCCAATTCTTTTTCCCCGAAGATTTCTGCCGAGGTTCCCGTGGCCTGCCTCCTCCAGATTTCAAACTGGAATAAGCGGTCCTTGGCAGCCATGTAGCCTTGGGTAAAAAAAAGGTCCTGTTCGTTTTTGGCAAAAATATGGTTGATCCCGCTGCTGTCCCGAAATACTTCGACTTCCCCGTGCAGATTTTTTATGCTGAGTTGCTGTGAAAAAGAATTTTGGTTTATTACTAAGAAGAGGAGAAGTATAAATAAGATGTTTGGTTGTTTTTGGAGTTTTCTCATTGTTCTTAATTTCTGGCTGACAACAATAAATGGTCAGGGAGGTTTAATGTCCTTTTTAAGTTCTGAAAATATTTTGAATCCAATAAGAAAATTGGATAAACGGTCGAAACCATTCATCTTTATTTTTCAAATTGCTACCATAACCAAAAACCTTCAACCATGAGAAACTTAATGATTTTGGCTTTTTCGCTGCTGCTGTTTGCAGCTTGCCAAGCTCCCCAAAAAGAGGAAAAAATTATTGAAAAAGTAATCGAAAAAGAAATAGTGACTATGGACAAAGCACTGCGACATGTTGTTTTATTTAAGTTCAAAGATGGTACTGCCGAAGCGGACATTCAGAAAGTGGTAGATGCCTTCACCGCACTTCCATCAAAGATTGATGTCATCAAGTCAATCGAATGGGGAACCAATAACAGTCCTGAAGGATTGGATCAAGGCTTTACGCATTGCTTTTTTCTAACCTTTGCCTCTGAAGCAGACAGAGACATTTACCTTCCACATCCTGACCATAAGGCTTTTGGTGCAGTATTGGGGCCACATTTTGACAAAGTATTGGTGGTGGATTATTGGACTAAATAATCAAAATGTAGAAAAAATAAAAACTCCAACAGGTTCAAATTCTGTTGGAGTTTTTTATTTGATTTTTTTGGAAAATTTAGATTCTCAGGTCAGTTTTTATTCATGGGTAACTCGGTATTGACCTCGCCCCTCCCGCCTATTTCGATGATTTCATAGACTACTACTTCGCTTGCGCCTCTCCAAGGTAAAGAATTGAGGTACTCTTTGTACCGAAGTTCAACGAATTTGCCACCTGCACGCTCAAGCTGCTCAACAAGAGCTTCATTCTGAACACTGAATCTAAACTCGTTGCTTTGAAGGGCACCGGCAGTAGGACTTTGGAAACCTTCCTGAACGATACGGCCTTCCCAGGTTTTGAAGACGTATCCTTTTTTCTCAAAATAATTGAGCGTGCCGCCTTTGACACCTTCACTGAACACAAAGTAATACCTCCAATAGAATACTCCTGCAAGGATAATGATGAGGGCAAAAATGCCGATTTTAACGAATTTGTTCATGTTGGTTGGTTTTTAGATTCTTTAAACAATTACAGAAATTGTGCAATTTAAACTATAAATCTGAAAACCAATTTCTCATAAATGCTTCAATTAAACAACAATTTATTTGGGCATTTATTTTAACCTCATCCAAAGCCCAAAATCATTAATCCCTGAGCGTAGAAAGGTGAAGGCGCTAGGTGCAGATTCTGTCTATACCTTTTTATTTAGTAAAATTTGTAATTCATTTTACCAAGAATTACCTTTCGTTAGGGTGTTTGGTTGAATCCAATTACATCCCGATCATTGTCGCGGATGGAAAAGATAAAAGGGTGGAGTCAGAGGTCAAAAATGACTTGTTCAAGTTCTGGAAAAAACGATTCGAAACCAAATTCAAAAAGAAATGAAGGATCAAAAAAAACTGAGACAACCAGAAAAAATAGCTGGTTTAAAATTTATGAGTTGCTTCAAAGTGTGGAAGATTGGATCAAACGGGGTTTTCGGTAAAGATAGATTTTCAATAGCATTCATTACTTTTATCTTGATAGTCATGTGTTTTTGTAATCAGAAATCTAATGTTCTTGTAGAGGATTTTGATGATTTCTATCGAAAATTCAATAACGACTCATTATTTCAATTGAGTCGTGTCAAGTTCCCGCTTCCGGGCTTGAATACCGAGGAAATGAGCGCTCTTGACTCTGTATATTTTTGGGAAATGGAAGATTGGAAATATGTAGGATTGTCCAAAATCGATACCTCGCATTTTAGCCATATTATTGAGAACCACAGAGGATCAGTGAGAGAGGAAGTAAAATCGAAATCCTTTTTGGGTCTTGTTTTTAGAAGAAAATTTGAGCAGATCGACGGGATTTGGTATTTGACATCTCAGGAAGATATCAATCTTTAGTGAAGGATATTCTTTGAACTGAAGATAATTCTATACGGGAGTAGGTGATCTAGAAATTTTTAAAACTAATTCCTTTGAAATCGGGAATCAAATAGCGGACGGAATAATATATTATTTAGAGAACAATAAACGATGAAATACACACTAATCATACTTTTGATTTTTCATGTGAATGCGGCATTCTCTCAGAAGGTTTCCACCTTAGATGAAGCAACACAATTTTCTATTTCTCTGCTAATGTTGCATGAACTAAACCCGATTGAGACATGTGAGTCTCAAAAAATTAATGAAATGCTGAAAAATTCAGCCAAACAATATTTAGAAAATGAAAGCGCAGTCAATGAAGAAAAAGAGAAGATTTTATTAACTCTCTAAGTGAACGGAAGGTCTGAATATGATGATTCAGTTGATGAAAGAAGAATGAGAACAAGACGAGCAATATGCCTTATAGCACTGGCTTTCCAATCAGATCCATCTTGCAGGAATATTTTTGTTGAGTTTGCAAAATTTTCATTATCCTCGTGCGATCAATTTTCCGAAGACAAATTGCTGGCAGAGGAGAAACTGGGAATACAATTGGTTGAATTGTTGTTTAAATTCGAGAACAATCAGCTTCAAAGACAGGATGTAACTCGTGTTGAAGAATTTCTAAGGGCAAACTCAACCAACTTAGCTTCAGATGTGAAACATAGAACATCATTATTTTTGGAGTATTTTATAGACAATTTAAGTAGACATTAATTCACTTACCAGTTAGGGAATCCCACATTTTAGTAGAATTCCCCGTCAGGAAGTAGAATGGCGTAATCGCTAAGGGTAGTTTGTAACTACCCTTTTCTATTATATGAATTTGTAATTCATTTTACCAAGAATTACCTTTCGTTTGGGTGTTTGGTTGAATCAAATTACATCCCGACAATTGTCGCAGATGGAAAAGATAAAAGGGTAGGACAAGGCGTTTGGAAATGATCCCTATCTGGGAGTAGAATGGCGTAACCGCTAAGGGTAGTTTGTAACTACCCTTTTCTATTATATGAATTTGTAATTCATTTTACCAAGAATTACCTTTCGTTAGGGTGTTTGGTTGAATAGTCCAATTGTAAATTGGAAAAGATAAAAGGGTGGAATTACAAATTCCACCCAGTCCTAGGATCAATCGTTATATTACGCCGAATTGAGATTGACCCACCTTTGTGCAGGTTTTTTTTAATCGACTACCCAAAGCCAATCTTTGTAACCTTCTTTTTCCATGTCCTTTTTTGGGATGAATTTCATGGCGGCTGAATTCATGCAATACCGAAGTTTGGTAGGTTCGGGTCCGTCATTGAATACGTGCCCAAGATGGGAATCACCGAGTTTGCTCCTGACTTCCACACGCATCATTCCGTAAGCGGTATCGGTTGGTTTGCCGATGACGCGGGCATCGATCGGTTTGGTGAAACTCGGCCAACCTGAATAGGACTCATATTTATCCGAAGAACTGAACAAAGGCACGCCCGAAACAATGCAGACATAGATTCCTTCTTCTTTGTTTTCATTGTAATCGTTGGTAAATGCCCGCTCAGTTTCTTCATGCATGGTGACTTGGTATTGAAGTTCTGTGAGTCTTTTCTTTAACTCTGAGTCAGAAGGTTTTTTGTATTTATCTTCCAATTTTACAGGCCAATGTTTTGCAATAAATGCATCCCTTCCCGAACCTGTTCTGTAAGCATAATACTCGGTCGGGTTCTTCTTATAATAATCCTGATGGTAATCTTCCGCCGGATAAAAGTTAGTAAACTTGATCAAAGGAGTCACGATGGGTTTGTCAAATTTACCTGATTGGGAAAGCTTTTGAAGGGAAGTTTCTGCAGCCGCTTTTTGAATTTTGTCATGGTAAAATACTGCAGAAGTATATTGAAATCCCCTGTCATAAAAAGAACCGCCTTCGTCCGTGGGGTCAAATTGCTGCCAAAAAATTTCCAATATCTCCGAATAACTGATGATATCAGGATTAAATGTGACTTGTACAGATTCTCTGTGGGTTGTTTTTCCTCCTGATACATCCGAATAGGTTGGATTTTTTTCTTTGCCACCGGCATAGCCGGAAACCACAGATACAATACCGTCAACTCCCTCAAAAGGAGCTTCTATACACCAAAAGCATCCACCTGCAAAAGTGGCCAAAGCTGTAGGTCCATCATAAATTTCTTCAGGAGCATCGGAATTTTCACTTTTTTGTTTTCCATTTTCTGCCTTTGAGCAGGAAAACACCAAAAGACTGAAAGTAGGAATTAATACCAGATAAAGGATTTTTTTTGAAAAGGCCATGATCTTATTGACTGTTTTGATTATTGAATTTGAATGGGGCATGATTTTAGATAATTGGCATACTTGGGATTCGGTTGCTGTCTATAAAGACAATTGAATAACGACATTTTCTGGACATTCAAATTATACAAGAATCCGGAAGATATACGTTTACTAACAGCAAATCAGATGAATGTGTTTGCAAAGATTAACAATTGCTCAAAAAAGAATTGTCAGATATGCGTCAACCATGACATCATTTGCTGAAAATATATTTCAATTCACATAAACCAACTATTATGAAAACTACATTGAAAGCAAGCGTAATCATGTTTGTCCTGATGGTATTCTGCCATTCAGGGTATTCTCAAACCAGTGGAGGGTTTGGAATCAAAGGAGGATTAAATTACAATTCAAACGGACAGTATTTTAAGGATGCTGAGGCGATTTGGGGATCTCCAAAAAATAACCTTGGCTACCATTTGGGATTATTCGGGAAGGTAAATGCAGGACCTGTTTTTCTCAGACCGGAACTTAATTATACCAATTTAAAATCAGAAATCAATTCAGTCCAACTGCAAACCCAAAGACTTGATGCTCCGGTTTTGGTAGGAATCAATCTTCTCGGGCCTCTGGTTTCGGTATTCGCAGGGCCTTCTTTCCATTACTACATAGAAGACGAGTTGCGGGACTTCGAATATGACAAATTCAATGCAGGGTATCAATTTGGAATCGGACTCAATCTTGGGAATGTCGGATTGGATCTCAGGTATGAGAGAGTTCTAAACGGGCAAACCGTAGACATTGATAATGTCTTCACAGGAGATGGTGATTTCAGATTCCAACAATTGATGCTTGGCCTATCATTTAAATTTTAATTACTCCAAAATCCATTTGTTAAATCCCCTAGCCTCTAGGGGATTTTTTTATTTGTTTAAACCTTATTTTCTATATCTTGGTCTTATCTCAAACCCATAAGGCCCATGAAACCACTTTTACCCATAATTCTTTTTTCAGCGATGCTTACTGTTTTTTCCTCCTGCCAAAAGGAAGAGGAAAAATTTGTCACTGAAAAGCCGGAGGATAGCCGCTTTACCAAAGTCGCTTTGGTGGAAAAACTGGATGAACCCATGGAATTGGAGGTGCTTAGTGATGGTAGGGTGATATTCATTGAGAGAAAAGGGAGAGTCAAAATGTATGAGCCCTCTAATGGAGGAACCAAAGAAATCGGTTATCTGAACGTTTACTTTGATGGGGAAGATGGTTTGTTGGGAATGGCAAAGGATCCCAGCTTTGATAAGAATAATTGGATTTACCTTTATTATGCTCCTGTAGGAACTGTCAGCATCAACCGTTTGTCAAGATTTACGCTTGTAGATGACATGATAGACATGACATCTGAAAAAATCATGTTGGAGATTCCCCATTTTAGGGGCTGTTGCCATAGTGGTGGCTCTATTGAGTTTGACAATAAAGGGAATCTTTTCCTTTCACTAGGCGATGACACCACTCCTTTCGAATCTGACAGCTACAATCCCATCGATGAGCGAAAAGGAAGGCCCGAAAACGTCGACGCACAGAGAAGTTCCGGCAATAGCAATGACCTTCGTGGAGGGATATTGAGAATTACACCTCAGCCCGACGGGACATATACTATACCTGAGGGCAACCTTTTTCCTGCAGGAACTCCTGATACCCGTCCTGAGATTTATGTCAAGGGAAATAGAAACCCCTTCAGAATTTCGGTTGATCAAAAGAACGGGTATTTATATTGGGGAGAAGTCGGACCTGATGCCACAAAAGACAGTCTTCAAAGAGGGCCAAGAGGTTACGATGAAGTCAATCAAGCCAAGAAAGCAGGCTTCTTTGGATGGCCATACTTGATTGCAAACAATAAGCCGTATTGGTATTATGATTTTGAAAAGCAGCAAAGCATTTTTGAATATGATCCCAAGGCACCGGTCAACAATTCTCCAAACAATACCGGAGTCAAGCAACTTCCGCCCGCCCAACCGGCATTTATCTGGTATCCATATGCTGACTCTGAGGATTTTCCCCAATTGGGTTCAGGAGGGCGGAATGCCATGGCAGGACCTGTTTACTACCATGACTTGTTTCCAAAGACAGACGTGAAATTTCCAAAATACTATCATGGTAAACTGTTTATCTATGATTGGATGCGGAACTGGATTTTCACAGTCAGCATGGATGAGAATTCCGATTTGGATTCCATGGAAAGGTTTCTTCCCAGTGTAGTTTTTGATAAGCCGGTGGACATGCAGTTTGGACCCGACGGTTCTCTTTATGTGCTCGAATATGGGACTTATTGGGCGGCTCAAAATGACGATTCAGGTTTGTTCAAAATAGAATTCAGTGCCGGAAACAGAAAGCCCGTGGCCAAAGCGGCTGCGGATAAAAACCAGGGAGCAGCGCCCTTGACCGTTCAATTCTCCAGTGAAGGGAGCATGGATTTTGATGAAGGAGACAGCTTGTTGATCTATGAATGGGATTTTGAAGGAACAGGGAAAATACAGTCGCGAGAACAAAATCCGACATTCACCTTTAAAAAAACGGGAATTTTCAAACCGACTCTGACCGTCAAAGACAGTGAAGGGAAAATTGCCACTTATCAATTGGAAGTTTCGGTGGGCAATGAGCCTCCGGTAATTTCAATTCAAATGGATAACAACCAATCATTTTATTGGGGAAATCCTTCGATTGATTACCATGTGACTGTCACAGACCGTGAGGATGGTGTCATTACAGAGGATAAGATCATGGTCACGTGGGATTATTTGAAAAATGGTTTCGATAGGGTGGAAGCCGCGGAAGGGCATCAGCAGGAAATGTCTTCAGTTAGTTTATTGGGTCAGAATCTGACTGTCAAGAGTGGTTGCAATGCCTGCCATGGCATTGACAATCCATCCATTGGTCCAAGTTATGCAACAGTGGCAGCCAAATATGAAAGTGATCCATCAGGCAAAAACTATCTTGTAAAGAAAATCACCAATGGTGGAGGGGGTGTTTGGGGTGAGCGACAGATGCCAAGCCATTCCCACCTATCCCAAGGAGACATTGGTGAAATGGTAGAGTATATTCTTTCCTTGTCTCCAAACCGGCAATCCAATCCCAAAAACCGGATTGCGGCGAAAGGCGTTTTGAGTTTAAACCAACATGCCAAAGGGACTTTGAGTGGAACCTACCTCCTGACAGTAAGCTATCAGGATAAAGGGGCAAATGGTATCTCTCCCATTTTGAGAAGGGATCAGATAGTGCTGAGAAATCCGATGCTTCAGGCTGCTGATGCTGATTATTTCAAAGGAACTGCAAAAGCCAATTGGGAGGATTCAAAATTGGTCAAGTTTACCGAGAACTTATCCTACATTGGATTCAGTGACATTGATCTTAGAGACGTGAGAAGATTGGTCTTTTCTATAGATCCCAATAAAAAAACAGGGTGGTTTGAGGTAAGGGTTGGCGGAATAGGTGGAAAAATTGTCGGAAAGACACCGGTTTTAAATGAAGATAACAGGCCAAAAAACAATCGGGATAAATGGTTTGATTACAGTCTGCAAATAGAAGAAACGAATGGAAGGGAAGATTTGTACATTATTTTCCAGACTGAAACAGGGGTAGATATTTGGGGCTCATTTCTGATGAACACTGTCAGTTTTAAACCTGATTGAAAAATAGTGATACAGAGAATGAAAAAGTAAATAAAACAATAAAACCGGCTTTCGGCCGGTTTTATTGTTTTAAAGTTCCTCTTGTCCTTCTTCCATTTCCCCGGACTTAGGTCTGTCTTGGGCTTTGTAAGGAATGAAACCTTCTCTTTTGAACTTGTAGGGTTCAGCGCGTTGGTTGGGAGCATGGTTTGCAAGGTCTAGCATACCAAATCCTTTGTGGGTGAAAGCACCCAATCCGCACTTAAACACAAAATCTTGTACCTCTGGAGCAGCATATAGTGTAAAAGGTAAAGTATACCCTCTTACTTCATATTTGACATCCATGTCGTAGACGGAGTAGATTCTAGCAAATTTCTTTTGCTGTTCTCTCAACTTATTTACATAATTCATGTCAGGTACAACTTGGAATTTGTAGAATGACTCCATTTGTTCTTGGTTGTACCATCCTGATCTTTCCATCCTTGTCAAGGTAGATTCATACAACAGGTCAGAAAATTCATCTGTATCCGGGTTGATAAATCTTTTTCCTGATTCATCATTGAAGGCAGGTGTCAACAATACCAATGGAGAGATACAAACAAATTTGTTTGATACTTCCAATGTTGGTTCCGTTTCCTGTTCTGTGTACTCAGGGGAAAGGATAAGGTTTCCTAACTCAATTTTGGGAGTTTCGAATACCTGCTCCAGCAAATAGTCCATAAATTCTTCATTGGGTGATGAAAGCACTAGAGTGACTAAGCTCGAGTAGTAGTGAAGTCCGCTTCGACTTACTTTGGTCTGACCTTTAAGACCAGAGAAATTGAAGTAATTGTAGTTAAAAAATTCCTCCCTGCCGCCTTTTACAATCAATCCTTTCAGGAATTGAGCCAAGATGTACTGGTGATGGAAAGGTAAATAAGCACCTTTGTTTTTTAACGAAAATATTAATCTTATTCTCACGGGTTTATTAAAAATAGAAATGAAACAATTATTTAAACTTGGTAATTAATCATTATTCTCAATTATCACGGTTCTTGCAAAAGTACAAATTAATTTCTTGAAACTTGTTATACATTGAATCTAAAATGCATTATATCTCCGTCTTGAACCACGTATTCTTTGCCCTCAATCGATATTTTTCCATTTTCCCTACATGCGGCCTCCGATTTATACATTTCATAGTCAGAAAGTTTGATTACCTCTGCTTTGATGAATCCTCTTTCAAAATCTGTGTGGATCACTCCTGCAGCTTGGGGAGCCTTCCATCCTTTTTTGATTGTCCACGCACGGACTTCCTGAACCCCCGCAGTGAAATAAGTGATCAAATCAAGCAATTTATACGCCCCTGAGATCAATTTGTTTAAGCCGCTTTCGTCCAGTCCATATTCTCCCAAAAACATGGCTTTTTCATCTGCATCGTCCAATTCAGCGATTTGAGACTCAATTGCCGCACAGAGAATGATGACATCTGCGTTCTCTTCTTTTACTTTTTCTCTCAGTTGGTCCACATATTTATTGCCGGTCAAAAGACTTTTTTCATCCACATTGGCTACATACAGCACAGGCTTGATGGTCAAAAGATGTAAGTCTCTGACAGCTTCAAATTCCTCTTTGTCAATGGAAACAGCCCTGGCGTTTTTTCCTGCTTCGAGCTCTGATTTGAATGTTTGAAGAACTTCAAGGTCTTTTCGGGCCCTTGCATCTCCTGATTTTGCAATTTTTTCTATCCTTGCGATTTTTTTGTCTATTGATTCCAAATCTTTGAGCTGAAGTTCGGTATCGATTACCTCTTTGTCAAATTCCGGATCTACTCCTCCTGCCACGTGTACAATGTTTTCATCATCAAAGCACCTGATCACATGAATGACTGCATCTACTTCCCTGATGTTTGCAAGAAACTTATTCCCTAAACCTTCCCCTTTGCTTGCTCCTTTTACAAGTCCGGCGATATCAACAAACTCAATTACAGTAGGAACGACACGGTTGGGATTTACAAGCTTTTCTAAAACCGCCAAGCGCTGATCCGGCACGGTGACTACACCGACATTTGGTTCTATTGTACAAAAAGGAAAGTTGGCAGCTTCAGCTTTTGCAGCAGAAAGTGCATTGAATAAAGTTGATTTTCCAACGTTGGGTAAGCCAACGATGCCACATTGTAAAGCCATTTAAGATTGTTTTTTACATTTTAAAGATTCGGTATTCACGGTATCCCCTGTAAAATTCCAATACCGACACCCTGAAAATGGTGTAAACCGGTATTGCAAAGATCATCCCAAGGATACCGGCGATTTTCGCACCGGCAAAGATAATCACAAAAATTTCAAGAGGATGTGCTTTTACAGATTTGGAGAAAATCACTGGTTGCAAAATGATATTGTCAGTCAATTGGACGACTCCAAAAACCGAAAGTATTTTGATTACCATAAATGTTATTTCATTGGAGTTCTCAAAATTTCCTGTAGAAATTCCTACAATAACCCCAAAAGTAGCCCCTAGAATAGGTCCTGCATAAGGAATCAGATTTGCCACAGCTGCAAACATGGCGATAGTCAAAGCATAATCAATTTCCATCAATGTAAGTCCGATTGCAGCCAAGGAGAAAATGCAGGTGATTTGGATCAAAAGCCCGACTAAATAATTGGAAAGCAGTTTTTCAACTTTATTGAATGTAGATACTGATAATTCGAAATAGGAATTGGGAATGAGGTCCATGATATTCCTTCTTAGGAGACCATTTTCAAGCAACAAAAAGAAGGAAATAAAACTGACGGCCATGACACCTATCAAAAAAGAACTTGTGGTATTGACCACAGTATTGACAATGCCCTGATAATTGATCGACCCAAAACTTGATATCAGTGTTTCTCTGACTTGGAGTATCAAGAATCCTGGATCGCTTTTGACCAATCCAAATTTGATCAATAAGTCCTCGATTTTTCCAACCGGGTTTTGGATCTGCTCATACAGGAAATCCGGGTCATAAGATGAAATCACCTGAATCTGCGCGCTGATCAGGGGAATAAAAAGTAAACTGATCAGAAAAATCAAAGTCAACACTATTCCAAAAGAAAACAAAATGGCAAGCCATCTTGGTGTATGCTGCCCGATGATATGAAATGAATTGATCCTGTTGGTCAAAGGCCGTAAGATAGCCGCTAATACCAAAGAGAAGATAAAATAAAAGGTGATGTTTGAAAAATACCAGCCAATGGCAAAAAGAAGGACAATAAAAAATAAAATGGCAATGATAGGCTTTTTCATAAGTAACAGAAATATAGGAAAAAGAAACAATCACAATGATATCTTTCAAAGTGGATTGTCCAAAATCCCATTAAGATTCCTTGAAATTGTTTCTTTTTCCTTATGATTTAAAAAATCGGGACTATTCCCACTTCAGCTCGTCATCAAATTCAGTTTCTGATTCCTCGACATCATATTGTGAGAAATCGACTTCAGGCATTAGGTCATTCTTGACATGGTCCACAGCGCTTTGCAAAGCTTCGATGAATTTTCCGAAATCTTCTTTGTAAAGAAATATTTTGTGTTTTTCAAAAACAAAAGTGTCGCCCTGCATCCTTCTTTTGCTTTCTGTGATGGTAAGGTAATAGTCGTTTGATTTCGTTGATTTTACATCAAAAAAGTAAGTCCTCTTACCTGCTTTCACTCTTTTTGAGAAGATTTCTTCTCTGTCATTTCCTCTGTGATCTTCCACTTGCCAAAGTTTATGTTTGATATAGGTTTTTATTTTGAGGACAAGTTAAATCAATTCAAAAATCATATTCAAGGGATTTTCTAGTTTTTTTTAATTGAGGATAAGGTTTCATGGATTATTGGATCAATTCTGCCATTCAATCCTGATCAAAACAAAAAAAGAGGGGATTCCCCTCTTTTTATTCTCCATGCATATGAATCTTTTTGCCCATCAGATCTTCCTCCGTTTCCCTGTGGTCCGGATCGTCTACACAACAATCCACCGGACATACCGCGGCGCACTGTGGCTCCTCATGAAATCCGGTACATTCCGTACATTTTTCAGTGACTATATAGTAAAACTCGTCAGATCTTGGTTCTTGTTTTTCATTGGCATCAATCACAGACCCATCAGGAAGGGTCACTTCTTTTAGCTTGGTACCGCCAGCCCAAGTCCACGATATGCCACCTTCGTAAATGGCGGTATTAGGACATTCTGGTTCGCAGGCACCACAGTTGATGCACTCATCGGTTATCATTATAGCCATAATCCTCTTTTTTTGTTGCCCAAAATTAACATGGAATTAACCATTCCTGCAATAAAAAGTTGTCATGCTAAGTAATTTATTTTCATTCGGCCAAAAATCATTATTGTTTTGATTTGGATATCTTTGCCAAAATTACCGAAAACAATGATCCTTGAAGAGAGAATTGACGCATTTGACCAACTTGGAAGCATTATCAGAAATATTTCTGAAGAAGATCTTTCCAATTTGTGCCGAAGAGTAGAGAACCAAAACAATTGGTTTTCGCCTCCACAGACAAAAAATGCGCTGAATGCCCTTTTGGTTTTTTTGAACAAGGAAAGTCTGAAGAATTGGCTTTCGGTTTATGATCTTTCCCCCGCCAATGATCCAAAGTCCGTGGGTGTCCTCATGGCAGGCAATATTCCGGCTGTTGGGTTTCATGACCTGATGTGTGTCTTGTTAACCGGACACAGGGCTTGCATCAAACTCAGTTCTTCAGATCAGGTGCTTATCCTTTGGCTAATCGAAAAACTGGTGTCGATCCAACCAAAATTTAAATCTTTGATTTCTGTAGAAGAAATGCTCAAAAATAAAGATGCGTATATCGCCACCGGAAGTGATAATTCAGCAAGGTATTTTGAGTATTATTTTGGCAAATATCCCAATATCATCAGGAAAAACAGGACTTCCGTGGGGATATTGGACGGAACTGAATCCAAGGATGATTTTAGTAAACTTGGGTCCGATATTTTTCAATATTATGGGTTGGGCTGCAGAAATGTATCCAAGATTTTTGTTCCAAACAGGGAGATTCTCATTTCTTTCATGGATTCCATTGAAGATTTCAGTGAAATCGCCAATAACCACAAGTTCTTCCACAATTACGAGTACAATAAATCCATCTTACTGGTAAACAAGGAAGATCATCTCGATAATGGTTTTCTGATCTTGCAGGAAAGCAAAGGTCTGGTTTCTCCTATTTCCGTTCTTTACTATGAAGTCTATCAAACCACAGCGGAACTGAATGAATTGATCAAGACGGTCAGCGACAAAATCCAATGTAAGCTTTCTCGGGGAGGTTGGTTTGAGGACAGCCTTGATTTTGGTCAGGCCCAATGCCCCACTTTGGGAGATTATGCAGATGGAATTGATACCATTGCGTTTTTAAAAAGTATATAATTCAGTATTTATTCATTTTTGGGAAGGCTAAAACTGAATTCACTTCCTTTTCCTGTTTGGCTATGGATGCTTAATTCTCCGCCATTTTTGACGATATAGTCATGCACAAGAAGCATTCCCAATCCGGTTCCGGTAGTTTTGTCTTTTCCGGGAGTAGTGAATGATTCCCTGTTTTTGAGCTTTTCCAGATTTTCTTCTGATATCCCTAATCCCGTGTCTTTGACTTTGACAGAAATGGTTTCTTCATTTTCTTTGAGAATAACGGTCACATAATCCCCTTGTCCGGAGAATTTTATCGCGTTGCTGATAAGGTTCCGAATAGCCAGATCGATCATGTTTTTATCAGCAAAAACCTGAAGATTACCATATTTTTGGAGTGTCAGCGTAATTCCTTTTTCTTTCGTGATCTTTTCAAAGAGTAAAATCTGCTGCTCTACCAATTTGTCAAGGTCAAAGATTTTCTTCTCCAAATATTCTCCTTTTAGTTGGCTGCTGGTCCAAGCCAAAAGGTTTTCAAGCAAAATAGAAACCGAGTCCATGTTTTTATTGATTTCAGGAAGGATTTCAAAAAACTCTTCTTTGGTGATCACGCCTTCAAATGACAGTTTTATCAGTTCCCTGATCCCAAAAATCGGCCCTTTCAAATCATGGGAAATTATGGTAAAAAGTTTGTCTTTAAGGCTATTGAGATTTTTTAATTCCTCTGCCTGTTTTCTAATTTGGTTCTGGATAGATTTCTTGAGGGTGATGTCCTCAAATATGACCATCATTCCTATCGGTTCACCTTTTTTGTCTTTGATAGGAACATACTCTATGGAAAGGTCTTTTTTCCCGGACAATAGATTTAAGGAGGATTCAATCTCCATTTTTTCACCTTGCTTCAGGTAACTTTCAAATTCAGTTTTTTCTCCAACAATTTCTTCAAGCCTTTTTCCAATCAAAAACGGAAGCGGCTGTTCCAGTATTTTCCCAATATGCGGGTTAAAATCAATGATCCGGAAATTGGGATCGAATACAAGAATTCCTTTGGTGATTACCTCAAATACTTTATCTCGTGCTATCGGTTTGATGCTGAAAAGATCGAATCTGATCAGCGCGATCCCCACTACAATATACATGATCAAAAATGCATAAGGAGTAAGGTCTATATGCCCAAATGGTCTGAATCCAAATAGGTAAATTAAGTTGAAGGCCCAGGGAAAAAGCCCCGCAAGAACCAATAGGTTGTTTTGTTTTTTGAATACGGGATCAGCGTTTTTGAATTTATAGAGCAATATTAAAATCCCAAGGAAGAGTGAAATGTAAAAAAAGGATAGGTGGATATAGTACCACGGCCCTATTTTGATGGCAAGCAAAGGGAAGGGACCGGATTCATCCACTGATACTTCCTGATAGTGTAAGTGGTGAAATTCATTGGTAAGCACCATCAAAAAAGTAATAGCGGGGACCACAAAAATCATAAGTAGGATTTTCGGTGTGGCGTACTTTTCAAGTCCGGAATATTTGAGGGAAAACCAAAGCCATGTTCCCGGTGCCATGGAAATCCCGATATATTCGATTTTGATCCAAAAAAGCATGGCATCAAGGCTTTTGACAGAAAGCTCAAAGCCATACCCAAGCGCCCAGATAGAGACAAATAACATGGTAAATGCAAACCACCGCACTGAGTCTCCTAATCTGTAGATGATTACAGTAGAAATGGCCGCTACGATTATTCCCGATACCAAAAGGGTAATGGAAAAAATATTTAGTTCCACAGATGTTTGGATTTGATTAAGGACAGAAATGTAAACATTTTTAAAACCAAAGGACAGGTTTTTTGTATTTTGGGTTTGAACTTTAGTTTTTAAAGGGCAAACACATGAATGGGTATAAAAGAGCCAGATTCATTAAAATCACATTTTTATGGATTATCCTTTTTTTAAAAAATCAAAAATTCAGGATATACAATTGGGTGGTTTACCCTCAAATATGAAAATATCTAAACACCAAATAGGTGATATGAACACAAATAATTTGAAAACTTCGATTCTCCAATTTCTCAGTAAATTTTGGATAGTGAGACCAATCTTGGGACAGAGGGCGATAAGGACCTGAATAAATGGTCAATTGGAAAATTTTAAAACATTTCGGCCAAATAAATAACGTAGCTTACATGAAAACACTTCCAATTTTGGCCTGTTTTTTTATCTTTGCGAACGATAAAATTAACCTTCTCAACATTTTAAATACAATTCCCAATGGCATTTGATATAGAAATGATCAAGGCGGTCTATTCCAAATTCCCTTCAAGGGTGGAAGCTGCCAGAAAAGCAGTAGGAAAACCACTGACCTTGACCGAAAAAATATTATATGCGCACCTTACCCAAGGGGAAGCGAATTCTTCCTTCGAAAGAGGTGTGTCATATGTGGATTTCAATCCTGATAGGGTAGCCATGCAGGATGCAACTGCGCAAATGGCACTTTTGCAGTTTATGCAGGCAGGAAGGGATAAGGTTGCGGTTCCATCAACGGTACATTGTGATCACCTAATCCAAGCCGAAATCGGGGCCTTGGCCGATCTTAAAAAAGCAAATGATAAGAACAAAGAAGTGTATGACTTTCTTTCTTCTGTCTCCAATAAATACGGAATAGGATTTTGGAAACCCGGAGCAGGTATTATCCACCAAGTGGTTTTGGAAAATTATGCTTTTCCCGGGGGAATGATGATAGGGACTGATTCCCATACACCAAATGCAGGTGGCTTGGGGATGATTGCAATAGGTGTCGGTGGCGCCGATGCATGTGATGTGATGGCAGGATTGCCTTGGGAACTGAAGTTTCCAAAATTGATCGGAGTAAAATTGACGGGGAGGCTTTCTGGATGGACTTCTGCCAAAGATGTAATCCTTAAAGTGGCGGGAATTCTTACCGTAAAAGGCGGAACAGGAGCAGTGGTTGAATATTTTGGAGATGGTGCAAGGTCTCTTTCTGCTACAGGAAAAGGAACAATCTGTAACATGGGAGCTGAAATCGGAGCAACTACTTCAATTTTTGGTTATGATGAAAAATCAGAAGCCTATTTGAGAGGAACTGAAAGAGGAGACATCGCCGATCTGGCCAATACTATCAAGAGTCACCTTACCGGCGATGATGAGGTGTATTCCAATCCTGAGAAATATTTTGATCAGGTAATCGAAATCAACCTTTCTGAACTTGAGCCGCATATCAATGGGCCATTTACTCCTGATTTGGCGTGGCCGATTTCAAAATTCGCAGCAGCAGTGAGGGAAAACGGATGGCCTGCCAAGTTAGAGGTCGGGTTGATCGGTTCCTGTACCAATTCATCCTATGAAGATATCTCAAGAGCAGCATCATTGGCGCAGCAGGCAGTAGACAAAAAATTGACGGCAAAGTCAGAATATACCATTACACCCGGTTCAGAGCAGGTAAGATTTACTGTCGAAAGAGATGGTTTTCTTGGGATTTTTGAAAACATGGGAGGAGTTGTTTTGGCCAATGCCTGTGGTCCATGTATCGGTCAATGGGCAAGGCATGGTGCTGAAAAGCAAGAAAAGAATTCTATCATCACCTCTTTCAACAGAAACTTTGCAAAAAGAGCAGATGGAAATCCAAATACGCACTCTTTTGTAGCTTCCCCTGAAATCGTGACGGCAATGGCGATTGCGGGAGATTTGACCTTCAACCCTTTGACCGATTCCCTTATCAATGAGGAAGGCAAATCAGTAAGACTGGAAGAGCCAAGTGGAATGGAATTGCCTTCCAAAGGTTTTGCCGTTGAAGACGCCGGTTACCAGGCGCCCGCTGCAGATGGATCCAAAGTGAGTGTGTTGGTTGATCCCAAATCTGAAAGATTACAATTGCTTGAACCTTTCAAAGCATGGGAAGGAGCTGATCTGAAAGGATTAAAATTATTGATCAAAGCAAAAGGAAAATGTACCACAGACCATATTTCTATGGCAGGACCTTGGCTTAGGTTTAGGGGACATTTGGACAACATTTCAAATAATATGCTGATTGGTGCCCAAAATGCATTCAATTTGGAAACCAATAAGGTGAAAAACCAACTTACCGGTGAATATGCAGAAGTTCCCGCGGTTCAACGTCACTATAAGCAACACGGAATTGGATCAATCGTAGTTGGGGATGAGAATTATGGAGAAGGCTCATCAAGGGAACATGCTGCCATGGAGCCAAGATTCTTGGGAGTCAGGGCGATATTGGTAAAATCTTTTGCCAGGATACATGAAACAAACCTAAAAAAACAAGGTATGTTGGCACTCACTTTTGCAAATCCATCTGATTATGACCTGATTCAGGAAGATGATTCTATTGATATTGGAGGATTGACTGATTTCAAACCAGGTAAGCCTTTGACTGTGGTTTTGAACCATGCTAATGGGACCAAAAACGAAATCGCGGTCAATCATACCTATAATGAAGGTCAAATTGGTTGGTTTGTTGCAGGTTCTGCTTTGAATCTGATCAAAGAGGAGATTGATTAATATTGTATTGGCCGCGGATTATTTTCCGCGGCTTTTTGATATTTGAATATTTAAATATGAGGATTTCAAATTTCCTTAAAACGCTTTTTTTATTCATTCTAAGTTTTGGGCTAATTCATTTTTGTTTTTCTCAAGAGAAAATAGAGAAAGAATCAAGGATTAGATCAAGCGAAGTTCCCGAACCTGCCAAAGAATGGTTATGTGATTCTTTTGAAGAGCTTAAAAGAGTAAGGTGGTTTTTAGAAAGTTCTCAAAACGGTATATCCTATGAAGCAAAATTCCATTATAAAGGTGATTATCATAGTGTAGAATTTAATTCGTCAGGTATTGTGGAAGATGTAGAAATTGAAATTAGGCAATCAAGAGTTCCCAAAGAGGTCTGGAATGAGATTTCTTCTTATTTTGATGCAGAGTTTGATCAAGTAAAAATTGAAAAGATACAAATACAGTTTTCAGGCTCCATATCTGATTTAGAGGATTTTTTTGATGAAAACGATAGAGAGGGAATTCTTTCGCGCTATGAAATAGTGTTTCAAGGTAAGAGTTCTAGTTGGGGATTATGGGAAGCTCTTTTTGATTCTACAGGAAAATTTATTTCAAAGATTAAGGTTAAAATCCGGCCTAATGACAATTTGGTTTTTTAATGAAAGTCATTCTAGTTTTGATCATTTATTTAATAATTACCAATGCTACGGCTCAGGAAAACCAAACGTTTTTTACCGGGATTTTCCCTGAAGTTTCTTTAACAAAAAAAATCAGCGATGTGAATAAATTGAATTTTAAAATTGAAAATCAAAGAGTACTTTTTGATAATAGAGATAAAGAGAACCCACAATTTACCCATTATAGGACTGATTTAATGATGTTTTTTGATCATAGTGTCAGACCGGGAGTTAGCATGGCATTGGGTATTTTTCATCGTTTTCAAGAAAATGAAAATAGTAATAGAATTATTCAGCAGTTTGCAGTTTTGCAGAGGATGAGGAATCTGAGGATTAACCATCGTATTAGAACTGACCAAACTTTTACCCGAAATGACGACCTAGAGCTTAGGATGAGGTATCGTATTTCTGGTGAAATCCCTCTTCAAGGTAAAATAGTTGACCCTAAGGAATTTTATTTAGTGATATCAGAAGAGCTTATTTTTAGTTACAAAGGTGGTGACTTCGAGATTGAAAATCGGGTGGCATTGGCGCTTGGAAAATTATATAATAGCAGAGAAAAACTAGAGTGGGGAGTGGACTATCGAACTGATGGATTTATTCAGGATGGATTTAGAACTCGATTATGGGGAAAAATTAGCTATTTCTATAATTTTTAATTCAAATTCCTTTGTGTAAACTGTAATTTTTTTGTTTTGAAATACAATTTGTTATATGTTTACAGATAAATAATTTTAAAATTATCCCCCAAATTTTAAAACTCTTTAATCACCCCCTTTTGCAAGTCCTTATGAAGGAAAGAGGTATCAACAATACATTCAAGAAGATTATTTATGAATCATCAGAAATGGTTTTCTTGGCCGACGATACCTATCCATATAATATTTTTTATACAAATGAATCTTTTGATAAAATAATCGGGGACAAATTAGTGGACAAAACCTTGGTGGGTTTGGGATTGGATATTAATTCTTACATATTCAGCGAGGAAATGATTATCAGTTTCCAAGATCACGAATTTGTTTTTAACATTGAGTTACCTCAGGATAATGGCTCAAATTATTTCCTTTTTTATAAAGGAAAAGAAATGAGGGCGCTTGGAATGCCCACCAAAAAGGAGACAGGGGAATTTTTCAAAAACACCCATGACCTGATAGCTATAGGTCAAGAAAATTTTCTGACATGGATCAGCAGTTCGGTCGCCGAAGTGTTGGGATATTCTCCGGAAGAAATGACAAATGTAGAGCTATGTCAGTTTTTTCATTCCGAGGATTTGCCACAGGTTCAGGAGTTATTGTTGGGATTTAAGAAAGGGATATCCTACGGTCATGTGGAAGTAAGGATGATTTCAAAAAACGGGGATTTCAAGTGCATTGATTGGAATGTAAATTATCTGGAAGGGATTTTTTATGCGATAGGTAGAGATATTACAACGGAAAGACTTGTTAAAGAAGGGTTGGCTTGGAAAAATGAACTTACCAAACTTGGGGAAATTGTTTCCAAAACCGGGGTTTGGGAAATCATCATGCCAGAAAACAAGGTGATTTTGAGTGAAGGTTTTTGTTCGATTTTGGAGATGGGGCAAAGTGATTTTTTGAGTATTGAGCAAATCATTCAATATTTTTTACCTGATTTTCGACCAATGATTCAAAAGTCCCTGACTGAATTGATGGCTATTGGAAAAGACTTTGACTTGAGACTTAAAATCAAGTCAAAGCTTCAAAAAGAAAAATGGGTAAGGGTAATTGGAAAGAGTCAATTCAAAGACAATGCCACCTCAAAGGTTTTTGGGACTATCCGTGATATTTCAGAAGAAAATGACCTTTTGAGTGAGTTGGGGCTGTATAAGGAAATGTTTGAACATTCTCCTGAATCAATATTGATTTCAGACATGTCCGGTAAAATCATTTTTACAAACCAGGAAGCGAACCAAAAACTTGGAATTTTAATCGGGTCAGGGGAAACGTATAAGATCGGGAATTTTGATGAGCGTTTTGTTGAGGGAAGTGTCTGGGAAAACTTCCTCAGCCAATTAGCAAGAGATAAGAATCTCATGTACAAAACCCAATATATCAAGAAGGATAAATTGGGGATTCACATGGAAGTGAATTGCAGTTTGGTAGAAATCAACCAGAATAAATACGTTGTTTCTTTTGCAAGAGATATTTCAGAGCGGGTCAATCTTGAACAGACGCTGCAGGATTCCTCGGATTTTCTACTCCATCTAACCGAACAGGTTCCCGGCGCTCTTTATCAATTTGTTTTAGACAAAGAAGGCCAGATGAAGTTTTCGTACTTAAGCCCGGGAATAAAGGATTTGTTGGGAATCAAAGAAACGGAATTAAAGGATTTTAGTGATATCAGCCTTGCCATCAATAAAGTTCATCCTGAAGACATTGGTCTTGTACTTACTTCGACAGTGACTTCAGCAAGGACACTAAAGCCTTGGAATTGCCAATTCAGAGTCAAAGAACCTGCAAATGGGCAATTTAAGTGGGTCTATGGTGCAGCAAAACCTGAAATGTTGGAGAATGAAGATGTGGTCTGGTATGGATATCTGACTGATATTTCTGACCAAAAGAGATTTGAGGAAAACCTTAAAAATGCCCGAGAGCAGGCTGAAAGGGCCAGTCAGATCAAATCCGAGTTTTTATCCATGATCAGTCATGAATTGCGTACCCCTCTCAATGCCATTTCCGGATCAGTTTATACTCTGCTTCAGGATGATCATACTTCCCAACAAGCATCTGCACTGAATACCATAAACTTTGCGGTTGATAACCTGATCATCATGATCAATGATTTATTGGATTATCAAAAAATCGAAGCCGGCAAACTTACCTTGGAATACAACCCAATGAATTTAAAGGAGGTTGTCAATCAGGTGGTAAAAGGCCTTGAGTTTCATGCAAAAGACAGTCGCAATAAACTGATTCTAAATATCCAGGAGGAATTAAATCAAGAGGTGAAAGGCGATAAAGTCAGACTTGCCCAAATTTTGAATAACCTGATTACAAATGCCCTCAAGTTTACCAACAACGGAGAGGTAGAGATTGAGGTCAGGATTAGGGAGTTCTTGGATGAAAAAATCAGGGTTTATTTTTCAGTGAAGGACAGTGGCATTGGGATAGCCAAAGAACACCAATCAAGGATTTTTAACCAATTTGATCAGATTCACCATTCTTTCAGCAAAAAATATGGAGGAACCGGATTGGGTCTTTCCATTACAAAAAGGTTGCTTGAACAAATGAACAGTCAGATCGGTCTTGAGTCAGAATTGGGAATGGGTTCCATCTTCTTTTTTGAAATTGTATTCGAAAAAACCAAGAAACTATTTGTTCCTGCCCCTCAAAAGGAAAATGCTGCCATGTTGCCCTTCGATAAAATAAAACTATTGATGGCTGAGGACAATGATGTAAATGCACTTGTACTTGGAAAAATCATTAAAAAATGGGGTATTGAATATGACAGGGTAAATAACGGCCAAGAAGCTGTGGATGCTGTAAAAAATGAAAAATATGATTGTGTTTTAATGGACATTCAAATGCCTGTTATGGATGGATTTGAGGCTACAAAACTTATCAAATCAATCTCAAATGTCCCGGTTTTGGCATTATCTGCTGCTGCCAAGCAGGATTTGATAGAAAAAATCGACCAGAGTGGATTTACAGGTTATGTCTCAAAACCTATTGATGCTTCAGAGTTATTGAAAAAAATCAAAGAAGCATTGAATCACTTTTGATTGCATTTGGCAATATATTCTTTGACCAGTTCTATTTCCGGATCTTTTTCATACACTTCTTCAAAATAGCTCAAAGCCAACTCCTTTTGGTCTTTGTAGAAATAATAAATCCCTTTGTTTCTGATGGCATAAAGGTTTTTGGGATTTTGCTTCAGGCTGTAATTGATGTCTTCAAGACCTTTTTCATGTTCGCCCAAATAAATAAGATACAGTCCTCGGTTATTGTAGAAGAAAGCCTCTTTTGGGTTGAGTTTTATTGATTTTTCAATCCATTCCAGTGCCTTGGCATAATCCTTTGCTTCAAAAGAAAGCATTGCCCGGAGATTATAGATGTTAGGTTCAGAGGGGTTAAGTTTTTGGGCGAGATCCAAGGATATTTCGGACTGCTCAAATTCTTTCAGGTAATAATGAAGCGTGGCTTTATTGATTAAAACTTCAGGATTGTCGGGTTGTAGCTCCAAAGAATTATCAAACGCCAAGAGCGCTTCGGAATAATTTTTCATTTTCTCCAAAATTAATCCGCTCAAAAAATGGCCTTTCCAGCTTTTGGGTAGGTTGGATAAAAGGTTCTTACTATCCTCAAGAGCCTTGTAATATTCCCCGTTATCCATGTAACCCACCCCTCGTTGAAAAAGGGCCAAAGAGTCAGTTGGGTTAACCATGAGGATTGCGGAAAAATCGGAAATTGCTTCTTCCAACTTATTGAGCTGCTGATAAACCAAGCCCCTGTTATAGAGCGCATCTTTGTAATTAGGGTCTATCAGAAGCGCTTCAGTATAGAATTCAACTGCGGCCTCGGGATCATTTTCTTTCAGCTTTTCATTTCCTTTGAGTAGAAACCGTCCTTTTTTAGTTTCGGTATTGTCACATGAAAATAAAACCAGAACCCCAAAAAGGAATATCACTGAAAATTTAAGATTGTTCATTAAGGAAATCAACGTCATTTTTTTCTTCGCCCAATAATAATGCATAAGGCTTTGTGGCATCTGTAAGTTCAAATATTTTTCTTAAAACCGCCAAGGAAGGTATAATTAGGATCATTCCCACCACGCCCCAAATCGATGCACCAACCAATAATCCGATAATGGTTGCAAATGCATTTAGGTTTACATTGCCACCTACAATTTTTGGAGTTAGAAAATTTGATTCAATCATTTGGATCAATTGAAAAGAAACGATAATGGCAAACGGATAAAACAATCCGTCTTTGGTCAAAAATGCAAACACAACAGGTAAGGTAAGGGCAATCAATGGACCCAAATAAGGCACGATATTTAGGACTGCAGCAATAACACCGAAAAATATAGCATGCTTGATCCCTAATCCCAACAATACAGCGGTATTTAAAATGGCCAATATTACCATTACCTTGAAAACTCCCACTATATAATTTTGTACAACTTTTCGGAGGATCAGGATTTCTTCAATCACTTTTTCCTTATTATGTCTTGGAAAAAGCATTGAAAGGAATACGGTCAGGTGGTTCCGGTAAAGTAGAAAGAAGAAAATGAAAATTGGCAACAAAAGAACCATCGACAAGGATCCTATAGTGCCAAAAACAAATTCAGCTAAAGTGGATCCATGAGATTGGATCCAATCAATCAAATAGTGTTTGTCGATTCCATTTCCTATGCCGGTTTCAATCTGGAAATTCTGCAAAATGAAGCCATCGATCTGAATTAAGTAGATGTTAAGCTTTTCTTTCACATTTCCTAGATCCCTCCCAAATGAGGCGACCTGAAATACTATGAAGACCATCAACCCCAAAATGAGAAACAGGCCTGAAAGAAGTGAAGCGAGAGTACTCCAAACCCGTGAAAGTTTTTTTCTTTCCAAGAAATCTGACATCGGAGTCAAAAGTATAGAGATCAAGCCTGCCAAAAACAAAGGGACCAAGAGACTCCGCCCTATAATCAAAATAAAAATGATCAGGCTAATCAATGACAAAACAGCAAGTGCTTTCAGGTAGGGGGGTAAATTAATGTTACTTTGGCTCATAAAAAGGTTTAAAAGAAGGTTAAGCAGAAATGGTTTTGGTTGTTAGCTTTACTTATTCAATCTAAAGAGATTAATTAAAACAGTGATTATCAAAACTCATTAAATTTAATTCTATTTTTAACAGATCAAAAATATTGAAGTGGAAAGAGAAAAGTCGATTTGGATAAGAGTGTCCTTTATTGTCAGTTTTGTTTTGTTGGTAGTCAAGTTCTATTCCTATTATATTACCAATTCTACTGCTATTCTGACCGATGCCCTTGAAAGCATAGTCAATGTTGTGGCAGCAGGTTTTGCCACTTACAGTATTTATTTGAGTTCAATGCCAAGAGATGAAAATCATCCTTACGGTCACGGTAAAATAGAATTTTTTAGTGCAGGAGTGGAAGGTACCCTGATTATTCTTGCAGGTTTGTTTATCGTTTATCAGTCGGTTTATAGTTTTTTCTTCCCACATACTCTCGAAAACCTATTTGCAGGTATTGTATTGATTACCATTTCCGGAACGGTAAACGGTATTTTGGGGATTATGCTACAAAGAAGGGGCAAATCCCTCAACAGCATCACTTTGGAAGCAAGCGGGAAGCATCTGATTACAGATGCTTTGTCCAGTTTTCTATTGATTTTGGGGGTTGTCGTCATTTTGGTTACAGGATACCAGTTCCTTGATTCCATTATTGCAGTATTTTTCTCTTTCTATATTCTTTATTCAGGATATGGATTGGTAAGGAAATCTGTGGCGGGATTAATGGATGAATTGGATCCGACTGCGATCGATTCGACCGTGAAAACCATCAACCAAAACCGGAAGCCGAGTTGGATTGACATCCATAATATGAGGGTACAGCAATATGGCGGAGACAGGCATATAGACCTTCATTTGACTTTGCCTTATTTCTTTGATTTGAAACAAGTACATAATGAAGTGGAAGAGTTGGAACATGCCTTAGAAGATGCGTGGCCTGGCATTATGGAAGTTTTTGTACATGCAGATCCTTGTATTCCGGAAAAATGTTGCCATTATTGTCAAATGAAAGACTGTGTTGTTCGGCAATATCCTAAAGACACCAAAATAGAATGGACATCGACGAATATGTCAAAAAACCAAAAGCATTATCATGAGTTTATTGAGCAATAATATTTCATAACTTAAAAAAAATTAAAATATTTTATCCCTTTTTTCAAGAATACAATTATCTTAGTATATTCAACAAAAAAAAAGCTATGAACGAGGACAAACAATTTCGGGTACTGTTAGCGGTTACTTCCGTAGTATGGTTAATTCTTGTTGGAGTTCTAATCATAATCTAACAAGATATTAAGGTTTTAAGCTGTACCTACACCAACAGCAATTGCTTTTCAAATGGATTAAGGAGTATAAAAAGGGATATGTAAATACGTATCCTTTTTTTATTTTCTAATTTTCTCATTTTTCAGTTTTGTTTTAATCTCACGATAATTAATTTTAAGAACACTTACTTTCATAAAATTTCATTTAAAAATTATCGCCATGAAGAGAATATTACTTGGATTATTAGGGGTGCTGATTTGGTTGCCGGCTTTGGCCCAAGAACCATCCCATGAGGCTTTTATCGTCAAGCAATTGGATGCCAATACCGAAAGGTTTTCAAAAGCCGCACGGGAGATATGGGAAAATCCTGAATTGGGATTTTTGGAAGTTACCAGCTCCAAAGTATTGATCGATGAATTGAAAGCCTCGGGATTTAATGTGGAGGTGGGTGTAGCCGGAATGCCTACTGCATTTGTGGCCACCTATGATAAAGGAGGTCCTGTAATCGGTTTCCTTGCGGAATATGATGCTTTGCCTGGTTTGTCACAAGACGCGGTTCCCTACAGGTCGGTTATCGTGGAGGGTGGTAATGGCCATGGATGTGGACACAATCTTTTTGGAACAGCTGTAGTCGCTTCAGGCGTAGCTTTGAAGGAGTGGATTGACGCCAACAATATCAAGGCAACTATTAAAATCTTTGGTACGCCGGCAGAAGAAAGTGGCGGAGGGAAAGTGTACATGGCCCGTGATGGAATATTTAATGGAGTAGATGCAGTCATCAACTGGCATCCTTCTGACCGAAATGCTGCCAACGCTTCCACCTGTAATGCGGTAATCGGTGGCAGATTCAGATTTTATGGAGAAACTGCCCACGCAGCCGCATCTCCTGAAAGAGGAAGGTCTTCCTTAGATGCTGTAGAGGCAATGAACATGATGGTAAACATGATGCGTGAGCATGTGGATCAGGAAAGTAGGATACATTATATTATTTCGAGTGGAGGCTTAGCACCAAATGTCGTTCCTGATTTTGCAGAAGTGAGGTATATGATCCGCCATCCTGATATTACAGAATTGAAAGATATGTGGGCGCGAATCGGAAAAGCTGCCGAAGGTGCGGCTATGGGAACAGGTACAAGGGTTGAAATTGAATTGGCGTCAGGATTATATGGTTTACTGCCAAATGAAACTTTGGCCAAACTGATGCATAAAAACCTGAGCTCACTCGGAGGAGTTGAGTATGACGAGGAGGAAATCAAATGGGCCACAGAAATCCAAAAAACCTTTAACTCCCCCAAAGTACCTTCTTTGGATGTCGCAAAAAAAGTCCAGCCCTATGCACTGAATTTCTTTCCTGCATCCACTGATGTTGGTGATGTAAGTTATGTAGTGCCAACAGTCGGTTTGGGAACAGCTACTTGGGTTCCTGGAACTGCCGCACATACATGGCAGGCAGTTGCTGCCGACGGAATGAGCATCGGATTTAAGGGAATGATGCTTGCTGCAAAAACCATGGCCTTGACAGGAAAGGACTTGATTTTAAATCCTCTGATCATCCAAGAAGCAAAAAAAGAGTTTGACGAAAGATTGGGAGGTCTGAAATATGAAGCGCTAGTTGGCGATAAAGTGGTTCCTCTTGATTTTAATGTTACCAAGTAGGATCAAAACCTTTTGATATTCCGATAAAAAGCAAATTTTTCTTAAATGCAAAGAAGCAGTAAATCGAAAAGTGAAAGCCAGCCTTCAATTTAATTTGAAGGCTGGCTTTATTTTAAACCAATCCTGCTCTTTTGAGCAAAGCATCAGGTTTTGGATCTCTTCCTCTAAACCTTTTGTAAAGTACTGTAGGATGTTCTTTTCCTCCTGCTGACAAGATATTTTCCTTAAATGATGTGGCTGTTTCTCTATCGAAAATTCCTTTTTCGAGAAACATTTCAAATGCATCAGCATCCAAAACCTCAGCCCACTTATAACTGTAATATCCTGCTGCATAGCCACCTTGGAAAATGTGGGAAAAGGACGTACTCATCAAGGTACCTTCCACATCTGGAAGCAGGGAAGTCGGTTTTAGGATTTCTTTTTCGAATGAAAAAATTTCCGAAATGGTTGATGGATCAGTTCCATGGTAAGCCATGTCAAGTAGGCCAAAGCTGATCTGCCTGACTGTCTGATAACCTTGTTGGAAATTGGCTGCGTTTTTTATTTTTTGGATTAACTCAGAAGGTATAATTTCTTCTGTTTCATAATGCTTTGCAAAAAGATCCAAACATTCTTTCTCGTAACTCCAATTTTCAAAAATCTGGGAGGGAAGTTCTACAAAGTCCCAATAAACACTCGTGCCTGTCAGCGATTCATAATTGCCCTTTGCCAGCATGCCATGCAGTGCATGTCCAAATTCATGGAAAAGCGTAGTAACTTCATTGAATGTCAAAAGGGAAGGCTTGGTTTTGGTAGGTTTGGTAAAATTGCAGACTATCGAAACATGTGGTCTTGATTCTTTTCCTTTCACTGTTTTTTGTCCCCTGAAACTGGTCATCCACGCACCGTTTCTTTTTCCTGCCCTTGGAAAAAAATCAGCGTAAAAAACCGCAACATGATTGCCTTCGGTGTCAATGACTTCATAGGTTGTCACCTCAGGATGGTATTTTGGGATGTTTTTGTTTTCTATGAAATGGATACCAAATAATTTTTCGGCAGTAAGAAATACCCCTTCAATTACATTTTCAAGTTTGAAGTAAGGACGAAGTAACTCATCGCTGACCTCATATTTTTGGTTCTTGAGTTTTTCGGAATAGAAGGAAAAATCCCATTTTTCAATTTTCTCCAGACCATCAAGTTCCTTTGCGAAATTTTCAAGTTCTTTGATTTCTGCAAGTGCTTTCGGTTTGGCCATTTCCAGAAGGTTGTGAAGAAAATCCATTACTTTTGGAGCACTTTTAGCCATTCTTTCTTCCAATACGAAATCCGAGAAGCGTTTATATCCAAGCAGATTTGCCCTTTCATTTTTGAGTCTCAACATATCTTTGATATGCTGTCGGTTGTCCAATTCGTCTCCCTTACAGGATTTTGTACTTGAGGCAATGAACAATTCTCTTCTCAACTCCCTATTTTCGGAATACATCATAAACGGGATGTAGCTGGGATAGGCTAGTGTAAAGACCCATTTTCCGGGTTTGCCTTTTTCTTCGGCAGTTTGCGATGCAGCTTCTTTGACAGCGTCCGGCAATCCTGCAAGGTTTGACTCTTCAGAAACGACCAATTCATATTTGTTTGTTTCGGCCAATACATTTTCACCAAACTTCAAACCTAATTGGGAAAGATCCCTATCAATCTCTCTCAGTCTTTGCTTTTGGTTTTCGTCAAGTTTGGCTCCATTTCGCACAAAACCCTTGTATGTTTTTTCCAGAAGGGTTTTCTGTTCTTCGGTCAGGGTAAGTTTCTCCTTTTGTTCATAGACAAATTGTATGTTCGCAAATAATGCTTCATCCAACAGAATGTCATTGCTGTGTGCTGTCAGAAGAGAGGAGATTTCTCTTGCCAAAGCCTGAATTTGATCATTGGTCTCGGCACTGTTGAGGTTGAAAAATATGGAAGATATGTCATTCAGTTTTTCACCGGATTGATCCAAAGCAACTATCGTGTTTTCAAAAGTAGGAATCGGGCTATTTTTTATTTCCTGAATTTCCTCTTTTGCTTTTTTTATGGCTTCCTGAATGGCAGGTAGATAATGTTCTGCTTTAATCAAGCCAAATGGTGCTGTTTCAAATGGGGTGTCGAATTTTTCCAATAATGGATTCATGGTTTTTGATTTTGAAATTCAAGGAAATTAGTGTCAGCAAATGTAATCAAGTTTATATCCCTGACTGAAGATAGAAACCTTAAAAAGTGTCAAATCAATTGGAAAGTAGTTTGTTCTGTAGATTATTTGTACACCAAAATGTAAAACAAAAGCCACAACAAAAACATCAAAACATAACTGAAAAGAATCACAAAGGTTGATTCAGAGAGTGTTCGGCGGCTGACAGTATGAAATCCAAAAATCAAAAAAACAACATAAATCAATTCAAAGAGGTTGATTGCTCTAAGCGGATAATGATATTTGGTGGCAACACTTTCAGGATTGACCATTGAAAATAAAGAAAGCGGGTAATAATCCCTGATTTCCTGAAAAGTCACTGAATCTGATGGTTTGATATAAACCAACATTTTGATCAATTCCGGAATGATGAAGATAAATTCTGCTACCAAGACAAATTGCCACAGACGAACAAAAGGCGCCTTGTAGCCAAAAGCAAACGCCCCCAACCAAATCACAAAGGCCGTCGCGGTAAATTTCCACAACAGGGCAAAAGGTGTCCAAACGTAATTCAGCGCGTTGAAAATATGGAATACCATGAAAGATCCTTCGGACTCCAGTTTGTCATATCCGGGGATGGACTGTAGGATCAGGTCATTGGTCACATACCTTACCAAAAGGAACAAAATAACCAAAATCAAAAAAAACAGCCTTTTATCGAAATCTAAATTGGCTTCGATGCGTTGTGAGATAGGACTGGGCGTTTGTGACATAATCTGAAATAATTATAGCCAAATCTAAATGATTGTTTGGAATAGCATATAATTTTGGAGAAAATTTAGAATAAGAATGCGAAAAGGAAGTTTTTCAGTGATATTGATTTTGATGTTTTTTGCAAAAGTTTCTATTGCACAAGACCGTCCTTTAGATCAGGTGGGCAAGAGTGAATCTCCCTATCTGTTATTGGACAAAGGGCTGCAGTTTAGAATCACAGAAAATGTCAACGCCTTGTATAACTTTGATTTTGAGACTGCGGAGCGTGGATTTAGGGTGATGCAATACCAATATCCTGAACATCCGCTTCCCTATTTTTTATTGGGTCTGAGTACTTGGTGGAAAATTGCCCCTGATGTCGAAAACGACAAATACGATGACCTTTTTATCGATCAGATGGATGTCGTCATTGACAAAGCTGAGGAAATGTTGGATGACGATCCCAAAAATAAGGAAGCAGCATTCTTTTTGGCAGGTGCTTATGGTTTTCAGGGAAGGTTATACAGTGAGAGAAAAAGCTGGACAAGAGCAACTTTTGCAGGAAAAAATGCGCTCAAATACTTAAATCTCAGCAGGGGAGAAGAAGAGTTGGGTCCTGAATTGCTGTTGGGTGATGCCTTATTCAATTACTTTTCTGTCTGGATTCCTGAAAATTATCCTTTGCTAAAGCCTGTTGTCGCCATGTTTCCCAAAGGAAATAAAGCCCTTGGCCTTAAACAATTGGAAGACGTGGCTCAAAACGCCTTCTATGCCAGAATCGAAGCGCAATATTTTCTTTTCAGACTCTATGCTTCTGAAGAAAAACAACCCTATAAAGCCTTGGCTATCACGGATTATCTGCATAGTAAATTCCCAAATAATCCGTATTTCCACCGTTCTTATGCCAGACATTTGTATACCGTAGGGAGAATCACCGAGGCGAAGGAAATGTCTGAACAGATTCTCCAAAGGATCGATGACAAATGGACAGGTTATGAATCCAATAGCGGGAGGTATGCAGCATTTTATATTGCCCAATATTATGACAGGATTGGAGACCAGAAAGAAGCTAAAAAATATTACCTAAAGACGCTTTCATATGGGGAAGAATCCGAAAGTCAGGAAAGCGGTTACTACCTTTATACATTGATTGCTTTGGGAAAAATGGCAAACCAAGAAAAGAACAAGCCCTTGGCAAAGAGTTATTTTAACCAGGTGAAGAAATATGCCAAGCGAAATCACCCCGCACATAAGGAAGCAAGGGATTATATCAAAAAGAATAAACTTTAATCATATTTTCCCGTATGAGATATATCAAATTCAGGAGATAATTTGATTAACTTCCATAAGTTGAAAACAATTCAATGCAAATATTCTGAAAAATTGCTAATTGGTAAACAATATTTTGCAAACAGGGTTTTATTTTGTAATTAATTGTTTTAAAACAATATCAAATTATATTAACTTTGCACGACATAAAATTTTGAAAATTCAAGAATCATGGATAATAGCATAAAAGTGAAATTCGACAAAATAGACCGCAAGATTCTGGAGATACTTCAGGCGAACGCCAAAATAACCAATGCCCAACTTTCAAAAGACATCGGACTTTCTCCTGCACCGACTTTGGAAAGAGTGAAGAAATTGGAACAATCGGGAATCATAAAAAGCTATCATGCCAAATTAGATCCTGAAAAAATCGGACTTGGTGTCAGCACGTTTGTTTTGGTCAGTCTAATCGGACACAACAAAGGCAACATTGATGCCTTCATGAAAGAAATCAACGAAATACAGGAAGTGATTGAGTGCCACCACATCACAGGAACAGGTGATTTTATCCTCAAGATCATTGCAAAAGACATAACTGCCTATCAAAAATTGATGCTCGAAAAAGTCAGTGAAATTAAAGAAGTTGATTCCATGCAATCCATGGTGATTCTTTCTACTTTTAAGGACAGTAAAGTATTGCCTATCCCTGCTTAATATTTATTAAACATAAATCACAAGGGTGGCCAAAAGTCACCCTTTTTTTATTGGAACAATACATGGAAAATCCCTGGAAAACCAAATCCAAAACCACCATTTATCAAAATCCTTGGATCAAACTTGAGGAGCACCAAGTGGTAATTCCTTCAGGAAAAGACGGGATTTATGGAAAAGTCATTTTTAAGAATAAGGCATTGGCCATTGTTCCTGTTGATGAAGATCTGAATACATGGCTCGTTGGGCAATTTCGGTACACTTTGGATGAATACTCATGGGAAATCCCTATGGGAGGTGGGCTTTTGGAGCTGGATATTCTGGATTCAGCCAAAAGAGAACTGAAGGAAGAAACCGGCCTTTCTGCCAAAAAGTGGACAAAAATCATGCGGTTGCATACATCCAATTCTGTGACGGACGAGGAAGGATTTGTATTCCTTGCAGAGGAACTCACCCCGGGCGAAACGGAATTTGAGGAAACCGAACAGCTTCAAGTCATCAAACTCCCTCTCAAGGAGGCGATCCAAAAGGTCATGGATGGAGAAATTACGGATGCTATTTCAATTGCAGGCTTATTGAAAGTGGCAAGAATACTCAATATCTGACGATTATATTTTCTCAAAATGACTCTCCACAATTTCAAGGAAAATTTTTCAACAACCTTTTACCTCGCCTATCCAGTGATGCTGAGTCAGTTGGGTCAGGTTTTGGTAGGGGTGGCCGACAGCATGATGGTTGGAAGGCTAGGGGCAGTTCCCCTGGCAGCGGCCTCTTTGGCAAACAGCATTTTCTTTGTCGTTTTGATGTTTGGGATTGGTGTATCTATGGCCATGACTCCCTTAGTGGCTATGGCAGATGGAAATCACAAAGGCAAACGAATTTCCCGGTTGTTCAACCATGGTTTTATAATCAATATGGCAGGCGGGATTTTGATGTTTTTTCTGATTGTGATGGCTTCTCCTTTTCTCAAGAACCTCAACCAACCGGAAGAAGTAGTCACTTTGGCTATTCCATATCTGGCTATCATCACGTTTTCTTTGCTTCCATTCATGTTTTTTCAGACTTTCAAGCAATTTGCCGAAGGACTTTCCCAAACCAAACAAGCCATGTACATTACAATTTTCTGTAATGGGATCAATGTGTTTTTTAATTGGGTAATGATCTATGGGAATCTTGGTTTTCCAGCGCTTGGCTTGAACGGCGCAGGATGGGCCACATTGATTTCGAGGATATTCATGGGATTGATGATGGCCTATTATGTTTGGAATTCAAAACGTTATAAGCCATATAACCTGAGTTTGAGAATGACAAAACTGAGTTTCCCGATGTTGTCCAAATTGATTAAAATAGGCGTTCCGACTGGTTTTCAGTTTATTTTTGAAGTAGGGGCATTCAGCGCCGCAGCTATTATGATGGGGTGGATCGGGGTTACTGCCCTTGCTGCGCATCAGATTGCAATCAACCTTGCCTCGGTCAGCTATATGATGGCCTCAGGGCTTTCGACAGCAGCGATGATTAGGGTGGGTAATCAATTGGGGCGGAACGACATCAGAGCTCTTAGGGAGGCAGGTTTTACTGTATTTGTGATGGTGGCCATTTTCATGAGTGTGGCAGCGGTTATTTTTATCGTTTTTCGGGAATTTTTTCCCGCACTTTATATCAATGATGTTTCAGTGATACAGATGAGTGCAACTCTGCTGATCATTGCCGGCTTTTTCCAATTGTCCGATGGCATTCAGGTGGTGGGTCTAGGCGCTCTTAGGGGAATGTCAGACGTGAAAATTCCTACCATCGTGACCTTAGTGGCTTATTGGGTGATTGGATTGCCTTTGGGCTATATCTTGGCATTTTCATTTGGCATGCAGGAAATTGGAATCTGGGTTGGACTTCTGGTTGGCCTGACCGTGACAGGCATCATGTTGCTTTACCGTTTTCATAAACTTAGCCAACGGTTATTGCTTAGGCAAGAAAGCAATATTTCAATGGCATAGTTTGTCTTTTTAATATTAAGATTTCTTTCTATTTTCCGAAATTAAATTTGGAAATCACCATGAAAAAATTCTTGTTATCAATTGCTTTGTTCATTGGGTTAAGTCAGATCCTTCCTGCACAAACCCCCCATATTTTGAGTCAGAGAGAGCAGGCAGCTGTCATCGATGCTTGGCTGGAAGAGCGGATTCAAACACTTTTGCCCTCATTGATGGACAGGACCGAGATAGATATGTGGGTGATTATTTCGAGGGAATACAACGAAGACCCTGTGATCAAAACATTTTTACCTGCGACCTGGCATGCGGCCAGGAGGAGAACCATGCTGGTTTTATACAAAGCTCCCGGTTCAAAAACTGTTGAAACATTCGCTGTGGCGAGGTATGATGTAGGTAAATCCTTCAAAAAAGCTTGGGATCCGGATACCCAACCGGATCAATGGAAGCGACTTTCAGAACTGATAGTGGAGAAAAACCCCAAGAAAATCGGTTTGAATATAGCCAAGGATTTTGGTCATGCAGATGGTCTCAATGTCACAGAATACAATACCCTAAAGTCTTACCTGCCTGAGAATTTTCAAAATAAAATTACCTCTGCCCAAAACCTCGCTGTCGGATGGCTTGAAACACGTACGCCTTCAGAAATGGCAACTTACAGGCATCTTCAAACAATCGCCAATGACATCATCGCAGATGGACTTTCTGAAGAAGTAATCACGCCCGGGGTCACCACGACTGATGATGTGGTATGGTGGTACAGGGAAAGAATCAAAGAACTGAAATTGGATACCTGGTTTCATCCCTCCGTCGATATCCAAAGGGCAGATCCTGCCTCACAGGGCCAATTGAGGTCTTTTGCAGTGAAGGCAGATTCCGAGGTCATCATGCCTGGAGATATGCTTCATATTGATTTTGGTATTTCCTATTTAAGATTAAATACCGATACACAGCAACTTGCGTACGTTTTGAAGCTTGGAGAAAATGAAGTCCCTCAATACCTCAAAGATGCCATGAAAGTCGGCAATAGGCTTCAGGATATACTCACTTCTCAGTTTGTGACCGGTCGTTCAGGCAATCAAATCCTCCGGGAAACCAGAAAAATCATGGATGCTGAAGGCATAAAGGGCAGTATTTATTCGCATCCTCTTGGCATGCACGGCCATGCATCCGGGCCGACTATCGGTATGTGGGACAATCAGGGAGATACTCCCGGTGCAGGTGATTATCCTATGTATCCCAATACCGTTTATGCGATTGAACTGAACGCGGTGGTTTTCCTGAAAGAGTGGAACAAGGAGTTAAGGGTTCAGCTAGAAGAAGGAGCTTTTTTTGATGGTGAAAAGGTCACTTATCTAAATGGGAGACAGATAGAAATCATGCCTGTTCCAAGGAAAAATGGATTTTTGCACAATCCATAAACTCTACTCAAACAAAGATTTGACAGGAATTTCTTGGTTGATTAATTCACCGATTTGGGTAAGTATCCCGTAGCTGCAAAGGTAATGTCCTCCCGAATAAAAGAGTATCGCAACCGCGTACCTTATTTTATTGGTTGCATAAAGGTCAAACCCTGTTAGCGAAGCACTTAAAATAAATAGAAAAGCTCCGGAAAACACCAAAATGAAACTGCGGCGGCTAACAAAAAACCTTCTGTTCAAAGCCAGTACAAAGGTGGAAATACCAAAGAATGAATAGAGTAATCCCGGAAGAAAAAACTCATTGGTATATTCCAGGACAATAGCTGCATAAATTCCCAAAACAATTAAAGCAATTAATTCAGGCCATCTTTTGACAAGAGATGGCTGGATGCTTTGATCGGTAAATTGGGTGGAAAAAAAATACAATAGACCATAGCAGGTCTGTGCTACAATAAATGTACAGATACCCATGGTTTTGAACAGACTTTCTTCAATATCCAATATCATCAAAAAGTCCCCGGCAAATGAGAATATGGATGCTACAATCATCAATGTCATTAATGAGTGGGGATAATTTTTAAACTTAAGCAAAAGCCCAAAAATCAAAATAGGCAATGTAGACAGATTGAAAAAAAGGAATCCAACCCTTAGGTCAAAGAGAAGGAAGGCAATTCCTAAAATGACGGTTAAGAAATAAAGGATAGTAAACTTGCTGTTCCAGACTAACATTCAGAGATTCAGTTATTAATCAATTCTAAAAATAATCTTTTAAAACAGAATAAAATGCTTTAATTGTAAAATAAATTGTTAAAAAATTTTAATAATCCATATATAACCAATTTATTTTACTTTTTCGTTAGGTTTTGGGAAAATTGGTAAATTTCGATTTTTCAATTATAATTTTACTGGTTAGACGCTTTTTCTCTATTTTTCTGGATATTCTTGATGAAAATTAGGATAACAAAAGCGGTCAAAGAGAATACACCTGCAATCGAAAAAACCAAAGGGAAATTGGCAGATTTGTTGGCATAAACATAACCGGAAACCAAAGCACCAACACCGATTCCGGATTCCATAGCAATATACATTGTGGCCAATGCTCTGCCTCTAAATTTATCTAAAGAAAGGTCAATCGTCCAAGCTGAAATAGTGGGGGAATTCATACCCACCGAGCAACCAAAGATTACTCCTCCAAAAAGAAACATGGCTTTGGATTCCGCAAAACCAATCAGAAACATGGCTATTCCCATAGAAAGGCATGCAACGAGCATCACAGGAATTCTTCCATATTTATCGGAAGCCCTGCCGGCAATGATTCTGATTCCCAAAGAAGAAAGCGTGAAAACCGCGAAAAACAGTCCTTTGTTGAGGATACCCAAATACTCAGAAAAGTCGGGAATAATAGTCAGTACTGCTCCAAATGAAAATACAGTCAAAAATAACACAAGAGAGGGAGCTAAAACCCTTTTTTCAATCACTTCATCCCTCTTCAATTTCAATAACCCTGGATGGAATTTTTCAGGTTTGGCGACAGTTTCCTTTAGCCTGATCAAAATCAGAATGGAAAGAATTGCCGTAAATGCAGAGGTGTAAAACAAAGGTTGAATCCCCCAAATTGAGCCAATATAACCGCCAGTCGCCGGACCTGCAGCCATTCCCAAAGACCCAAAAAGAGATTGGATACCCATAGCTTCCCCACGTCTGTTGAATGGGACAATGTCTGCCACGTAGGCGGAAGTTCCTGTTGGAGTGAATCCCGTAGAGAATCCATGCATAAATCGTAAGAACAGAAATCCTGCCACTGAAGTGACAATGGGATAAGCCAAGCTTGCAATGATGCAGACCACAGCTCCAAAAACCATCACCGGTATCCTGCCGATTTTGTCTGCCAACTTACCGCTAAATGGACGTGAAAGTCCCGCAGAAAGTGTGAATAAGGCAATAATCAATCCTTTGTAATCCTCACCGCCCAAAGAGCTCAGGTAGGAGGGGAGCTCCGGGATGATCATATTGAAACTTGAAAAAAACAAAAACGAACTCAGGCAGAGGAGAAAATAATCCAACGTAAAGAATGGAGGCAAAAATCTCATGAAGGAGTTCGGTTAGAAATAAAACAATCCTGATCCAGAACCTGTCTGAACCAGGATTGTAAAGTTAAAAAGATCAATCTTGATTGGCTTCTTCTTCGCTTTGGGCAAGCAAGAAAGCCTTAATAAACTCATTGATATTCCCGTCAAGTACACTTTGGGTGTCTGAGGTTTCATAGCCTGTTCTTGCGTCTTTTACCAATTTGTAAGGATGCAGGACGTAGTTTCTGATTTGAGAGCCAAAGTCAATCCTCAGTTTTCCTGATTCAACTTTTGCCCGCTCAGCATTCCTTTTTTCCATTTCCATTTGATAAAGCCTGGACTTCAACATTTGCATGGCCTTTTCCCTGTTGGCTAGCTGAGAACGCTCAATCTGGCAAACAACCACGATTCCTGTCGGTTTGTGGGTAAGCTGGACTTTGGTTTCGACCTTGTTTACATTCTGGCCACCTGCACCACCTGAGCGTGATGTATGAAGTTCCACATCTGCAGGATTGATATCAATTTCAATGGTGTCATCCACCTCGGGATAAGCATATACTGAGGCGAATGAAGTATGCCTTCTTCCATTGCTGTCAAATGGCGAAACCCGAACCAATCGGTGAACACCAATTTCTGATTTAAGAAAACCGTATGCCAATGGTCCTTCAAACTCCAAAGTACAGGATTTGATTCCGGCGACTTCACCTTCCTGCAAATCCACTTCGCGAACTTTATACCCGTTTTTTTCGCCCCACATGATGTACATTCTCATGAGCATGGATGCCCAATCGTTACTTTCTGTACCTCCTGCACCGGGATTGATTTCTAGCACGGCATTGAGTTGATCTTCCTCACTGCTGAGCATTTTTTTGAGTTCGAGGTCTTCCACCTCTCCCAAAACTTTTTTATATTCGGCCTTCATTTCTTCTTCAGAAACTTCGTCCATGGAATAAAAATCAAAGAGAACTTCCAGATCCTGAAGGCTGGTTTCTACTTTTTCGTATGGAGCAGTCCATCCTTTTTTGGATTGGATTTGCTTCATGGTCTTCTCCGCTTCATCAGAATCATTCCAGAAACCGGGCTGTGATGAAACAGCCTCTAAATCTTCTATTTCTGCTTTCTTCTTATCGTAGTCAAAGATACCTCCTCAAAGCCGAAACGCGGGCTCTCAAGTCTTTCAACTGGTCTGATGTCATAATTTATTTAGTTTTTGAGGTGCAAAAGTCGTAAAAAATCCCCGATTTACCTATTCCTTTTCAATCTCCATACAGAATTACAATCTGGATTTTGTTGTCTCCTTTGTGTTTGAATTCTTTGTAACGGAGTTTTGAAATCACAAATCCACCGGCAATAAGACCTGCGGACAAAGCCCAAGATTCTTGTAATCGCGAAAGGTCTCCCTGTTGGTAAAGGCTGTTGACAGTATTGACAAGTAGGTATATGACACCCGCACCCATACTCAGGTAAGCCAGGTTTTTGATCGTTTGGTTTCTAGGGTCTTTGTTGCGGATGTCGACCACGGTGATATCCTTGGGTTGGAGGACATTTTCTGAAAGAACGATAATGTCTGTTTTGATATCTACGATCACATCTGTGACATAATAATCAAACTTGGTGGACTTGTAAGTAATTTCTTCACCGACCTCAAATCGGAGCGCGGTTTTGGTATTGGATCCGTGCTGTAAAAGCAGGAATTTTTGGGAATAGGAATAATGGGCCAATGAAAACAAGAGTATCAGGGAAATCAGGGATACTTTGGTTTTGAAAAAAGTGCTCTTCATGCAATCGGCCTTTTTGGTGCTATTAGCTATAACGGAAATCCCCAAAAGAGTTTTATGCTCAAATAGAAGATTTTAGGCTAATATAAGGAAATGAGCGCGATTATGAATATTGGGTAATTTTTAGAATGGTTTAAAATCACTGGATTTCTTCTTCTTTAAGATAAAGCTCTGAAATAGGCTAAAAAAGAAGTTTTTGGAAATTGAAAACAGTTTTTTCCTTGTATTAAAAATATTTATCTCCTACATAACATGATGTGAAAGGTGAGCAATTGAAACAAAAAAACCACCCATCGGTGGTTTTTTAAAATATCACTTGATAGAATCTTTTTTACAATTTGATAATCCAGCCCCGTTTGTCTTCTTTTTTGCCATACTTGATGTCATCGAGGGTTTTCTGGACCTGATGGGAAAAAGCATAGGATGGTTTTTCGGGAAGGATGTAATCCTGTCCATGGATATTGATTTTGAAGATATGGGCAATGGTCGCCGCTGTGCCTGTTCCAAATGCGTCCTGAAGTTTTCCTTCTGTAAGAGCTTTCTCCAGTTCAGTCACACTCAAAAAACGCTCTTCCACTGGATAACCCATTTCTCTCGCGATGGACAAGACAGAATCTCGGGTGATTCCTTTAAGGATAGTCCCGGTGTGGGTCGGAGCGGTGATGATGGTGTCATTGATCATAAACATCACATTCATCGTACCGCTTTCTTCGATGAATTGATGGGTTTTACCATCTGTCCAAAGCAATTGGTCGTAGCCTTCTCGTTGTGCCAAGAGAGCCGGATACAGCGAGCCTGCATAGTTGCCGGAAGCTTTCGCCTGTCCTGTACCGCCTTCAATGGCCCTCGTATATTTCTGCTCCACTTTTACTGCCACAGGCTTGGAATAGTAGTTTCCAACAGGGCATGTGAAGATCATAAATTTATATTTTTCTGATGGTCTGACACCGATATAGTCATCAGTTGCAAATACAAAAGGCCTGATATACAATGAATAACCTGGTTTATTCGGAATCCAAGCCCTGTCCAGATCCAAAAGTGTCATCAGTCCTTCCATAAAAATCTCTTCAGGAACTTCAGGAATGCACATTCTTCTTGCTGATTCATTCAATCTCTTCTGATTTGCATCTGCCCTGAAAAGAAGGATTTCACCTTCCTCATTTTTGTAGGCTTTCATTCCTTCAAAAATTGATTGCCCATAATGAAGGGTGGCATTGGAAGGATTGAGGGAAAGGGGTGCATAAGGCTCAATGCGTAGGTCTGTCCATTCGCCATCTACATAATCAGCAACAAACATGTGGTCGCTGATGGTTTTTCCAAACACCAAGTTGTCAAAGTCAGTCTCATGGAGTCTGGATGCATCCGTTTTGGTGATGTCTATTTGTAATGCTGTTTTCATGGTATTAGATTCTGGGCTTCCAAGTAACCTCCTCAACTCCTAACTCTTGGGCAATTAACCTTCCCAAAACAAAAAGATAATCAGAAAGCCGGTTTAAATATTTTACGATTATTTCATCTACATGCTCTATCTCCATCAGGTCTATAACGCAGCGCTCGGTTCTCCTGCATACTGTCCTGGCCACGTGGCAAAAAGATACACTTTGGTGTCCTCCGGGTAATATAAAATGCCGCAATTGTGGCAATTGGGATTCCATATCGTCAATTTCCTTTTCCAAAAGTTCCAGATCTTCGTCATGAAGATCGGGCTTTTTAATATTTTCTTTTCCCGGTTCGGAGGCCAGGGTAGCGCCGATAGTAAAAAGCCTGTCTTGGATTTCTTTGAGGAGAGTCTCTCTTTTTTTGTTGATTTCCTGATCCCTTAGCAACCCGATGAAACTGTTAAGTTCATCTACTGTTCCATAAGCATCAATTCTTAATTCTGCTTTTGAAACCCTCCGGCCTCCCAACAATGAAGTCTTTCCCGTATCTCCGGTTTTGGTGTATATTTTCATGGAAGCAAAATTGTATCTAAGCAGGCCTTTCTCAACCAAGCCACAAAAATAACATAAAGATTTATAAATGCTTCACGAATTTACTCAGATACCAACATCGAAATTCCTCTAGTAGGATTTGGATTGACAGTATCTGATTCTACTAGACCATCCCTCAATCGGATAATCCTATGGGCATAATGTGCGATGTCATCTTCGTGTGTCACCATGATGATGGTATTTCCTTTTTGGTGGAGTTCGTGGAAAAGCTCCATGATTCCATAAGAAGTTTTGGAATCCAGGTTACCGGTAGGTTCATCGGCCAAGATGATACTTGGGTTATTGACCAAGGCACGGGCGATGGCCACCCTTTGTCTCTGACCACCTGAAAGTTCGTTTGGCTTGTGGTGGACCCGGTCTCCAAGTTCGACGTTTTTCAACGCCTGATTCGCCATTTCCTGTCTGTCGGTTTTATTATATCCTGCATAAATCAATGGAAGCGCCACATTGTCTAGGCAAGTGGCTCTTGGAAGGAGGTTAAAAGTCTGGAATACAAATCCGATTTCCTTGTTTCTGATTTCTGCAAGCTCATTTTCGGTCATGTCACTGACGTCCTTTCCATTGAGGACATAAGAGCCGGTTGTGGGAGAATCCAAACAACCTATGATGTTCATCAAAGTGGATTTTCCTGAACCTGAGGGACCCATAAAAGCTACATATTCGCCTTTGTTGACTGTAATGGTTATGGATTTTAGCGCTTCTACTATTTCCGCACCCATTTTATAGGTTTTACTGATTGCGGTGGTTTCTATTATCTTAGTCATCGGCAAATAATTTTAAAGTCTTAAATTAATGGAAAAGATCTGTAGCAAAAAACTTTACTTCAAGATTACGATAAAAGGTGCTATAAGTTTTCCAATTGCAGTTTTTCAATTTGGGAAATAGTCAGCCAGCCTTGCATCTCCATCAGCGCACTGCTTGCATAGCTGTCTAGTCCTAGTTTCCTGCTTTGTTTCACATATTGAATCCAAAGCATCGGGTCTTTGGAAAATTGGATCGCGTCCTGCAGGATCTCGTATTTCTTCAGGTCATCGGATTCGGCCTTAACTTTTTTCAACACCAAGGGAACCCAATATGCATTTCGACCCAGGTCCAGATCTGGTTTGATCAATGCTTGGGTTTTTTCCGTCAGTTCTGTTTTTTCTTCTTTGGTTACAAATGAATACCAAGAATCCAAATCTTCAGAAGACCATACATCACCCAAGTTTTGAAGCAGAATATTCTTCACTTTCTCAAAATCAGAGGCATTCAGCCAATGCATTTTGTGTAACAATACTTTGAAAGCATATTCCGACTTGAATTTAGGGTCTTGGATTTCTTCCAGATTATTCAGGAAATCAACAGGCATTGCGCGGTGCAATTTTGATAATCTATCAAAATAGACCGTCTTCGGATTTTCTGCCAAATCCCCGTTTTCATCCAAGACCATCCAATCCGGAAATGGAACAGCAAATTTTTGAGAAATCATCTGCGCTTCTGCAGCTTTTCCACCAAAATAAAGAATAGCCAAATGAATGGGCTGAAAGTTTTGAAAACCTCTTTCCTGAGCCACCAAAATGTCCACCGAGGATTTCTCAAAATCCAATTCTCCATACAAAATTTTGGCAGAAATGGAATGGTAGTAACCTGCGGCATTGGGTAGAACCATCGCAGTACCGTTGAGGTATTTCAGCGTTTCATTGATATACGATTCTTGAAGTGTCCTCAATATCCTCGTTTCCCGAAGATTCATTTCCTCAGAACTCACCTGCGCTTTTGCCACAAGTGAATCAATGATGGGCAGGTCCGAGGCTAACGGTGCTGTAACCTTATTGGTCCATTGGTTTCGGAGAAGGGCTGTTTTCAAAGAATAATTTTCTGAAAGGTCATTTGTACCCAACTCAAATGGAGCAAAGTTTCCTTTTTTGTTTTCAAAAACCAGGTAGTTGATTTTGAAAATCTTATCATCTGGAATAGATACTTCATCTTCCTGTTCGATCTGATGCTTGACTTTTAAGGCAAGAAGATTAGACTGAATGACAGGGTCTTGGTCAACAATTTCTTCCATCATCGAAATTGCTTCTGTCGGTTTATTGAGTTTGGAATAAAGTAGGGAAAGGTTATTGGCCAAATATGGATTTCCAGGAAAGTAACTCAAACCTCTTTCTAGGTAAAAAACAGCATCGAAGATTTTCTCCTGTTCATGAAGTTTGGAACTGAGCAAGAGTGTGTTGATGACCGAGGGGGAATTGTCAAATACCTGATAGAGATTCTCCATTCCCAAATTGGTTTGGTTAAGCGAAAATCTCAAATGGGAGGCTGTATTCTTTGCTTTGTCGTTTTTTCGGTATTGGATCCAAGAACTCTCATAAAGAATGGCCGCTTCCAACGGACGGTCGGTTTGGTAATAATATTCCGCATTGATATTGGAACTGCCCGAGGCCAACTGCACTCCAACGATCCCATCCGCATAGATGGTTAGAACCACCACAGCCATGATTGCTCCGATTCTCATGTGGAAATAGGCGAAAAACTGAGGCTTGAAAATGATTTTCTCCAATTCTTTTCCTGAGTTAAGAATTTGGGAAAAATTGGCCATCAGGTACAAATAGAACAGCAAGCTGAATGCCACCTGACCATAGATGAAAATATGGTTGAAAAATTCAATCATCGGTTGGTTGTCCTTAAAGATAACCCAAGCCCAGGTGAATGTGGTCAAAGCATAGCCAATCCAAAAGAAAGATTTGCCAATATCAGGATGGTTATATACCTGATCTGTCTGTTCGATTTTATACTGCAATACAAAATATCCAATCAATCCGCTGATCAGCATCAAAATCACAGGAGGAAGGATTGGAAAAGGCAAATCAACCTCACCTGTAAGGTCCAAAAACGAAAAGAAGACCAGAAAGAAATAAATCAGGAAGATGAAAAGGATATGCCATGTGATTTTGATCCCGGTTCCCTTATTCAGCTTGATCAATAGAATCGAACTGCCGGAAATGAACGCATGACCGATATGCATGAGGAAAACCATTGATACTACTGCTGGAGGAAAAGCGCTGTTTTCCCCTAGCCAAAGCCATGGAGATGGGATTTCAGATACCTGCGTCAAGAGATATAGTGTCGCAGATCCTGAAATCAGGATTACCAAAAACCTTCTCAATATTCCCCAAGAGGGGGCAAAAAAGGACAATCCCATCAATGGGATCAAGATTCCTGCCATCAATCCAATCAAAGCATAATTGCTTGATATACCGCCAATATTAAGGCCGTTGATTCCGCTGAATGCCAGCAGAAAGATCACCAGAGCTGTCGCCGCAGTGAAGTAAAGCTTTTTGAGGGAGCTGATCAAGGCAAGTCCCAAACTGAAAAGTATCCATACCAAGCTGCCAAACAGTAGGGTGAGGGAGGGGTAAACCAACGCTGGGATGGATTCGAAATTTTGGAACAAAAGAAAATTGTCCATTTCAATCCTGACCAATTCCCCACCGACCTGTACCAGTTTCACAGGAACCGAGACAGCTTCAGAAAATATTCCTGGAAGGACAGGCATAATCCCACGTTCCCAAACGAAGCTGCTGAACAATAGGAAAAGGCCTCCTACCACCGAGAGTGATATTGGAAGGCCTTTCAAAATGATATTGTCTAATTTTTGGTTGTTTTTTGTCGGCATTATTCGAGCACCTTTGGAACCCTGAAGTAATCCGAATCCCGCTGTGGGGCATTGAGCAAACCTGCTTCATGCGAAAGGTGCTCTCCCACGACGTCTTCTCTCATGACATTGACTTCGGAAGACATGGTCGTGATAGGCTCAATCCCTATTGTATCGACCTCATTGAGTTGCTCCACCCAATCAAGGATCTGGGTCATGTCTTTTTGGATTTTTTCTGCTCCTTCCTCGTTAAACTCAAGTCTGGCGAGGTGGGAGATTTTCTTTACGGTATTCAAATCAATTTTCATAAAGTCTGAATTATGGTTTTTTCAGTATCCAAGAGATTGTTGTCTTCCCAAAGTTGGTCCTGGATGGTGTAGTAACATTTATTTTTGATGCTTGAAAGATCTTTGGAAGTCAGGCCAAGCGTTGGGATCGGAGGATGAATTACGATTTTTCCTTTCTTAAAATTCAATATAAGCCGCCCGTCGTCGGGCAAAATTAAATGATTAAACGATAATGTGACAGGAATCAATGGTATTTGTTTGTCTATTGCCAGACTAAATGCCCCATCCTTGAACTTGTTCATGTGGGGAGGCATACCTGTGGTGATACCCCCTTCAGGAAAAATCACAATGCTGCTTCCTTTGGAAATTGCATTTTTTGCTCTTACCAACACTTCACTGCGGCTTTTGATGCTTGACCGGTTGACGGCTATATGCAGTTTTTTGAAATAATAACCAAAAAGAGGGACTTTGCGGATGGAGCTTTTGCCGATATATACCACATCGCCCGGGATAAATCCCATCATGGCAATATCAAGGTAGGAAAAATGGTTTGCTGCAAAGATGTAGGGTTGTCCTTTTTTAATATTTTCCTTCCCTTCCACTTTGATGGGCATAAAGATCAGAAAAAAGAACAGGTTGGCCCAAAACTGATTGACTTTCCTGCCGTATTTCTCCCAATTTGGAATCCAGATACAAATCAGAAATAAGGGGAAAAGTAAAAGAAATGTCAATCCAAAGATCAAAAAAGCATAAATGGAATAAATCTTCTTAATTACAACCATGGTTTATTGATTAATCATATGGTTAGCTACCTTGACAAAATATCCTTGTAAAGCATCTTTTATTTCTGTGTCCATTTCTACTTTTTCGATTGCAGGCAGCATGCAGTTGAGCCAGGAGTTTCTCATATCGCCGTCGATTGGCCATTGGAAATGTCTTTTGCGAAGCATGGGATGTCCCCGTTGCTCCAAGTAGGTATGAGGTCCACCAAATACATGGATGAGGAACAAAAATAGCCTTTCTTCGGCAGGTGCCAAATCCTCTGGGTAAAGCTTCCTCAATTCTTTAATTTCTGCCACATTTTGGTAGAAATATTGGACAAGTAGCTTAATCTTTTCCTCACCGAGGGATTCATAAATGGAAATATTGGAATTCATGAGGGAACTTAACAAAAAAGGTTTGAGAACAGATAAAAATCAATTCTCAAACCAAATTTATTTAATAAGAAAACTATTCTTGGGCCTGAATGGCGGTGATGACAACCGTGTTGAACACATCGTCTACCGTACAGCCTCGGCTGAGGTCATTGACAGGTTTATTGAGTCCCTGAAGCATCGGTCCGATGGCCATTGCACCTGTTTCCCTTTGGACTGCTTTGTAGGTATTGTTCCCTGTGTTAAGATCAGGGAAAATCAAAACCGAGGCATTTCCTGCAACCTTTGAATTGGGCATTTTTTGGCGTCCTGTCACCGGGTCCACGGCTGCATCATATTGAATTGGACCTTCTACTTTGATGTCGGGCCTTTTTTCTTTCACGATTTCGGTCGCTTTTCTGACTTTTTCTACATCTTCTCCTGTTCCTGATTCACCGGAGGAATAGGACAGCATCGCTACTCTAGGTTCGATTCCAAACCTTTTACTTGTGTCTGCGGAGGAAATGGCTATTTCCGCCAATTCTTCAGAAGTTGGGTTGATATTGATGGCGCAATCACCAAATACCGTAACCCTGTCCGGAAGGCACATGAAGAAAACGGAAGATACCAATGAGATACCCGGCTTTGTTTTGATAAACTGAAGTGCAGGCCGAATGGTATGTGCCGTGGTATGGATTGCTCCGGAGACCATTCCGTCAGCGTGGCCTTTATGAACCATCATTGTTCCGTAATAGGCCCCATCGGTCATCAGGTCACGGGCTACTTCCAATGGCATATTTTTTCCTTTTCGGAGCTCATAGAGGGTATTGGCATAATCTTCAAAATTCGAAGAATCCTGTGGATTGATGATCTGACAATTGTCCTTGTTTAGGTTTAATCCTAGCCTAGTGATACTGGCATTGATCTCGTGAACATCTCCAAGGAGGGTGATTTTCACAACTTTTTGCTTCACAAGTCGGTCAGCGGCCTTCAATATCCTATCGTCTTTTCCCTCCGGCAATACGATATGTTTCTTTTTGTTTTTCGCCCATTTGACAAGTTGAAACTGGAACATCCTTGGGGTCATGCCAACACCCACGAAATTGATCATTTCTTTTTCTAGGGCTTCTGTGTCAATATATTTTCTAAAAGTATTGATCGCCCCCATGATCTTATCCGGGCAGTCGGGACTGATTTTGGAATGGATGGCGGCTACTTTGGTCGCCGCATAAAAAGAGGGATCGTCCACTCTCAAAATAGGAAGGTTTACATCAGAGCCTTCAATGAGTTTGATGACGGAATCAGCGATTTCAAAACCCCCGGTCAGTACCATTCCTGCCATCCTCGGGAAGTTTTGGGAATGATTGGCCTGAAGGGAAGCCAAGATGATATCCGCCCTGTCTGCAGGTGTGACGATCAGGACATTCTTTTTGATGTGTTTGAGAAAGTTTGAAATCTGCATCGCACCAAAAATGAAGTGGTCCACAGGATTGGAAAGAAATTGTCCTCCAAACATGACCTCCGCTCCAAGGTGTTCTTTGATTTCTTTCATGGAAGGGCTTTTGAGTTCCTGTATTTTTGGAATCACTGCCAAGATGATATCCTTATTCAATTGGCTTTGCAAGCTCTTTTTGATCTCTTTTCTGAATTCATCATCCACTTTGTTGATGACTACTGCCAACACTTTTACTTTCCTTTGCAGGAAATTATTGATAGTCACTATGGCCGAGGTAACTACCTGAGCCGCCGATTTACCATCTCCCGAAAGGACAATAATAACAGGGGAACCTAGGTTTTTTGCAATGGCAAGGTTGGCATCAAATTCAAAAGCTGTCCCTTCTCCCAAAAAATCACTCCCTTCAATGATCGTGAAATCATATTCTTCTTCAAGGACTTTGTATTTCGTGATGATGGTATCTATGATTTCTCCCTGCTGTCCTGCTTCGATCAGATGATTTGCCTCTTCTCGGGTAAAGCCGTAAGACTTTTCGTATTGGATCGGAAGTTTGAAATGTTGTATGAGGGTTTCGAAATGAGGGTCCTTTTTGACTCCGGGGTTGTGGTTGATGATGGGTTTGAAATAACCGATCTTGTGTGCTTTTGAAAGCAGCATATCGACCAATCCTAGTGCAATGATTGATTTTCCGCTAAAGGGTTGTGTTGTGGCAATAAAAATGCTTTTGTTGGTTTCCATAGAAAACGGTTTTTGAATCAGGTACAAAATTAGAATGCGGGGAGGACTCCAAACTTGATGAAAATGCTATATAATCATGATTAAAATCATATTTTTTCTTCAACCATCCCTTTGGTGAGGAGATGTCTACCTGCTGCTTTGTCCAGACTGACATTGATCTCAAAACTCACCAAGATAATCAGGGAAGTGATAAATAGCCAAAGCATGACTGCAATCATGGCCCCGATAGAGCCATAGAGTTTGTTATAGGTTGCAAAATTATTCAGATAAAAAGAAAAGAGATAAAATCCGAATGTGATCAAAATGCCACCTGTGAGAGATCCGGCAGAAAAAAACTTCCATTTGTCATGGACAGCGGGAGCAAACCGAAAAATAAAAGCTGTAGCGATCAAGAAAACAGACAGCAAAACCAGAAACCGAAAAAAGGTCAGCATATAAATATAAAGGTTGCTGGAGACCATATCCCACTCCGATATTCGGTAAAGAATACTTCCTCCAATAATCATGATCAATACCGCCCCGCAAACAGCCAATACCAATACAGTCACGATGCTTACTGCTATCAGTCTGGTCATCCAAAAAGACCTGTTCTCCTTCGTCCTGTAGACAGCATTGAAAGCATTCATCATCGAAACCACGCCATTAGTGGATAAGAAAAGGGCTAGGAAAAAACCCAAAGACAATAAACTTTGCCTGGGTTTGCTGACAATATCCATGATCGTGGCTTCGGCTTCCTGATAGACACTTGATGGGATAAATTCTGCAATGAAAAGCAGGATGTTTTGTGTCGTCACATTTGGAAAAAATAATCCTACGTAAGGGATCATATTCAACAAAAACAGCAAAAGCGGAAACATCGCGATCGTAAAACTAAAAGCCATAGCACCTGCCCTTTCAGTAATTTCATCCTTTCGCATCTGAATCATAAAAATCCTACCCACATCATATAGGTTTTGATCAGGATTTCCAAGGTGGAATTTTCTCAGAAACTTAGCTTGTCTTGTAAATCTGATAGAAAGTAAGCGGATCCTCTTTTTCACTTAAAAATGGATTACTGGAAATATGGACGTAATAAATCTAATAAATATTGGGAAGGTCTGCAGGGTTTGTGGCTTTCTTTTTTCAAAAAAGTCAAAGTCGTCCGGCCTTTTGTTATTGGTTCCCCTGCTTCGTTGAAGACTTCATACTCAAACTTTATCCTGATTCCTGGCATTTCGGGTATCGTTGTCTTGATGGTCAGCAGCTCGTCATATTTACCTGGTTTGATAAACTGTGTATGGAGATCTAAGACCGGCATAATGATTCCGTCATCCTCCATTTGCTTGTATGAAAAGCCTGCAGATCGAAGCGCTTCGACCCTTGCCACTTCAAAATACATGGCGTAGTTTCCATAATACACATATCCCATTTGGTCTGTTTCTGCGTACCGAACTCTTATTTTGGTTTCAGCTTGGAACATGTCAGTATATTTTTGATTTGTTTAAAGCTGTCTGGTACCTGCGGGCATTATTCATGTGTTCGTTGTAATCTTTTGCAAAGGCATGGTAACCTGAAAAATCCTCTTTGGCACAGAAATATAAATAATCGTGGTCTTCATAATTCAAGACAGCTTCGAGCGCAGAAATTTCAGGTAAGTTGATCGGACCCGGAGGAAGACCGGGATACTTATAGGTATTATATGGGCTATCGATTTCTTTGTGGACATTCAATACTCTTTTTAGATTGAAATCGCCCACAGCAAAAACCAACGTCGGATCCGCTTGCAATGCCATATTGATTCTCAGTCTGTTCAGATATACACCGGCCACTTTGGGTCTTTCATCTGCCTTTTGGGTTTCTGCCTGTACGATGGATGCCAAAGTAGAAACCTCGTTTTGAGTCAATCCCAATTTTTCGGCTTTAGCCAATCTTGCTTCTGTCCAGAAATTTCCATATTCCTTATACATCCTGTCAAATAGTTTTTCAGCACTTGTATTCCACCATATTTCATAGGTATTTGGAATAAACATTCCCATGACGGTTTCTTCTTCAAACCCAAATTTCCGGATATAGGTAGAATCTGTGATCAGATTTAAAAACTCGTCTTCGCTGATTTCAAGGTTTTTGGTAATTTTTTCTGCAAGGTCCTCTTTGGTCCTGACATTGTTGAATGTCAGTTTTACCGGTGTCTGTCTCCCTGACTTCAGAAGCCTGACCAGGTTAAGGTTACTTGTTTTGGCAGGAATAATGTACAAACCCGGCTTCACATCATCTTGGTATCCCAAAACTTTTGCCACAAAACTGAAGGTAATCAAATCGTGGATTACTTTATTTTGGTAGAGGCTGTCAGACACCATCTGAAAAGTCGCATTACTTGGAATTTTCAAAGTATATGATTTTTCTTTCTCTGTAAGTGCATTTGGGCTGAAAAATGCCTGATAAAAATAAAAAGACAAAGAAGTAAGGAGCACCGAGAAAGTTATCACGGCAATGAGGAAATATTTTGTTTTATTGTCTTTGAACATATAATTAGGGGGCAATAATAGATTAACGGCAAAAATAGAGATTTTTGTTCAAGGGCTGGCAATTCCTTTCTACCTATGGCAAAAACCATTCGAGTGACCTGTGCGATCATCCTCAAAGATGGTAAAATCCTTGTTGCCCAAAGGGGCGAAAAAATGGATCTACCATTTAAATGGGAATTTCCGGGAGGAAAGATTGAAGAAAATGAATCGGCCGAAAATTGCCTAACCAGAGAAATCAAAGAAGAACTCGATATCGACATTAAGGTTAAAAAGCCATTTAAGAGTAACTTCCATTCTTACAAAGAAGGGAAGGAAATTGAACTTATTCCTTTTCTTTGTGGCTATATAAGTGGACATTTGGTTGTCAAAGAGCATCAGCAGATCCGATGGATTGAGCCTGAAAATCTTCTTATTCTTGATTGGGCAGATGCTGATGTTCCTATTGTGAATAACTTTATCGAATGGTTTAAAGCAAACCATTGACCTTACCAACGAATTGAAAAGCTGCCATGGCTGCCGAATTTATCAAGCTGTACCCTGAGAATCCTGACCCAAGGAAAATCCAGAAAATCGTCAACATCCTTCATGATGGCGGCGTGATCATATATCCCACAGATACGGTTTATGGGATGGGCTGTAACATTCATAACCTCAGGGCGGTGGAGCGGATTGCCCTGATCAAAGGCATAAAAGTCAAGAAGCATAATTTTTCGTTTATCTGCTATGACCTGAGCAATATCTCCGAATATACCCGGGCTTTGAGTACGCCAGTTTTCAAAATGATGAAAAAAGCACTGCCCGGGCCGTATACCTTTATATTAGAAGCCAATAATTCTGTTCCAAAAATCCTCAACAGCAACAAAAAAACCGTGGGTATAAGGGTTCCTGACCATGCCATTCCCAGATTGCTTGTAAAAGAATTAGGTTCTCCGATATTGACTACCTCCATCCACGATGAAGACGATGTGATCGAGTATAGTACAGATCCGGAGTTGATCTATGAGAAGTTTAGGGATTTGGTGGATGTGGTCATAGATGGCGGATATGGAAATAATGTCGCATCGACTATTTTGGATTGTACCGGTGAGGAGATAGAGGTAGTCCGTCAGGGATTGGGGTCTGTGGAGGATATCATGTGAAAAATTTTCCCGAAGGACTGAAACAAATCCGATCAAGAATGCAAACATTTGAAAATCAACTTATTTAAATCAGGGATCATTTGAACCAAGATAGCACCATAATTTCCGATCTTTTTTATTTGCCTTCGATCGAATTTTTCGTAGCCGTCCAGGATTGTGATGAAATAAAGATAGACCCATCAGAGAGATTTCAGAAGCAGACTTACAGGAATAGAGCCCATATTTTATTGACAAACAAAGTGGATGTACTATCAGTACCTGTCTTGGGAAGCAGTAAAAAACAGTGCTATAGAGAGGTGAAAATCGATTACAGCCAAAAGTGGAAAAATGTCCACCTTCGGGGAATCCAAAGTGGATATGGAAAGGCGCCTTTTTTTGAATATTTTTATCCCTACTTTGACCATGTCTTTGAAAAAAACCTGACGTTTTTGTTTGATATGAATCTGGAGTTACTGACAGTTTGTCTGAAACTTCTCAAACTGAAGGTAAGCCTGAATGTGGAGCAAAATATCGGCAAAGTACCTGAATCTGCCGATATCAGGGGAATAATCCACACCAAAGCAGGATTTGCCGATAGAGACTTCATGACACCCTCTATTTACCCACAATTGTTTGGCTTAGACTTTGTTCCCAACCTGAGCATACTTGATTTGTTGTTTTGTATGGGTCCAGAATCAAGAGAAGTCCTCGCTCAATCAAAAAAAAATCATTGAACAATCTGCAAATAGATTGTGTTTTTAAAACAAATTCGGTAACATTATTACAGATTTAAAATAAAATTTAGAAAGGAAATACATGGAAGCAAAATTTTCAAACAGGGTCAAAGAGGTGATCTCTCTCAGTCGTGAAGAAGCATTGCGGTTGGGACATGATTACATCGGTACAGAGCACCTCTTGCTGGGTATGATTCGAGAGGGGGAAGGAGTGGCTGTTTCCATATTAAAGAAATTGGGTGTGCCACTTGACGAGCTCCGAAATTCTATAGAAAGGGCTGTTAAAGGAACTGCAACGCATAATGTAAAGAATCTTGCCAACATTCCGTTGACAAGACAATCCGAAAAGGTTTTGAAAATCACTTATCTGGAGGCAAAAATATTCAAAAGCCAACTGATAGGAACTGAGCATCTTTTGTTATCGATCTTAAGGGATGAAGACAATATAGCGACCCAAATCCTTCATAAGTTTGATACCAATTATGATTCTGTAAAAGAGATGCTTGAATTCCAGACAGATTCGGCCCCAAGAGCAAAAGCGGAAGCTGATGATCCAGATGAGGACGGGTCAAAGTTGTTTGGTTCATCAGGTAGCTCTTCAGGAGCGTCCAAAACCACAGGAGAAAAATCAAGAACCCCAGTATTGGATAACTTCGGTCGTGACCTTACCAAAATGGCCGAAGATGATAAGCTTGATCCAATCATCGGTAGAGAAAAAGAAATCGAAAGGGTTGCTCAGATTCTTTCAAGAAGAAAGAAAAACAATCCGATCCTTATTGGCGAACCCGGTGTAGGTAAAACTGCCATTGCAGAAGGACTTGCTTTGAGAATCGTCCAGAAAAAGGTTTCCCGTGTCTTGTTCAATAAGCGCGTAGTTACTTTGGACTTGGCATCGTTGGTGGCAGGGACAAAATATAGAGGACAATTCGAGGAGAGAATGAAGGCCGTCATGAACGAGCTTGAGAAATCTCCCAACGTAATCTTGTTTATCGATGAGTTGCACACAATCGTAGGCGCAGGTGGTGCCAGCGGATCCTTGGATGCTTCCAATATGTTCAAACCGGCTTTGGCAAGGGGAGAAATCCAATGCATCGGAGCCACCACTCTGGACGAATACAGACAATACATCGAAAAAGATGGTGCTTTGGCAAGAAGATTCCAAATGGTGATGGTAGATGCTACTACACCTGAGGAAACCATTCAAATCCTCAACAACATCAAAGACAAATACGAAGATCACCACAATGTAATTTATACTCCTGAGGCAATTGAGGCCTGCGTGAAGCTCTCAGACAGATATATCTCCGACAGATTCCTTCCTGACAAAGCCATCGACATCCTTGACGAGGCAGGAGCTAGGGTTCACATCAACAATATTCATGTTCCGGAAGATATACTGAGACTTGAAGAAGAAGTGGAGAAAATCAAAGTAGAGAAAAACAGGGTTGTCAAAAGCCAGAAATATGAAGAAGCAGCCCAACTGAGAGACAAGGAGAAAAAACTTCTTGAGCAGTTGGAGAATGCTAAAAACAAATGGGAAGAAGATAGCAAAACCAAAAGATACACTGTAGAAGAAGACAATGTAGCCGAAGTGATTGCCATGATGACGGGAATTCCTGCCAAGAGAATAGCCCAAAATGAAGGCCTGAAACTCTTGAACATGAATGAAGAGCTTCAGGCAAAAGTAATCGGTCAGGAAGAAGCTATCAAAAAACTTTCAAAAGCAATTCAAAGAACAAGAGTCGGATTGAAAGACCCGAAAAAACCAATCGGTTCATTCATTTTCCTTGGTCCTACAGGTGTCGGAAAGACAGAGCTTGCAAAGATGTTGGCCAACTATCTTTTCGATAAAGATGACGCGCTTATTAGAATTGACATGTCGGAATACATGGAAAAATTCAGTGTCTCCCGACTTGTGGGAGCGCCTCCAGGATATGTCGGATATGAAGAAGGTGGACAGTTGACAGAGAAAGTCAGAAGAAAGCCTTATTCTGTAGTACTTCTTGACGAAATCGAAAAGGCCCATCCGGATGTTTTTAATATCTTACTACAGGTTTTGGATGATGGTATATTGACAGACGGGTTAGGCAGACGGGTTGATTTCAGGAACACCATCATCATCATGACATCCAATATTGGTGTAAGGGACTTGAAGGATTTTGGGGCAGGAATCGGTTTTGCGTCTAAAGCCAAATCCACCAGCATGGACGATGTGATGAAGTCCACGATTCAAAGTGCTTTAAGAAAAGCCTTCAGTCCGGAGTTCTTAAACAGGTTGGATGATGTTGTAGTCTTTAATTCGCTTGATAAAGAGCATATCCATAAGATCATTGATATCAGTTTGAGCAAATTGTTCAAAAGAATCACAGATTTGGGTTATTCTATCCAATTGACTGAAAAAGCCAAAGATTTCTTGGCTGACAAAGGCTATGACCAGCAGTATGGTGCAAGACCATTGAACAGGGCAATCCAAAGGTATCTCGAAGATGCTTTGGCTGAAGAAATACTCAAAGGAGAACTTTCAGAAGGCGATGTGATTATGGCAGATTACTCCGGAGAGGGTGATCAGTTGACCATCACAGTAGATAAAAAAGAGAAAGCGGGATAATCCTTAGAAGTTTTCATTGAAAATAGGCGAACAAGAAATTGTTTGCCTATTTTTTTTGGGTGATACACAAATCATAGCCATGATTGTAAGTAAAATCAGCCTTCAGGAATTTATTTCTTACCTTGCAGCTGTAATTCCAATCCGATAATCTGATGAAATTCCATTTTTATTTGCCTCTATTGGTAATCTTTCTTTTTTCATGCAAAGAAAATGAAGCTCCGGATAATAGCCCGGTGGGGAACATTCCTTTCAAATCTGATTATAAATTAAGTGATTTAAAAAATTCAGAATTTTTTGAAACAAATGCCGAATCAAAAGGAAAAGTAGGATTGAAGGAATCATCCGGACTTGCTTACAGCCGAAAAAACAGTGGATTTGTCTGGACCCTTATGGATAAAGGCAATACCAATAGCATTTACCTTCTCGATGCCAACACCGGTGAGACAGTTGCTGAATACAAGATCAGTGGCGCTCAAAATAGAGATTGGGAGGATCTTGAAATCAGTATAGGTCCCGAATCAGGAAAAACCTACCTATATATCGGCGACACAGGCGACAATAATCTGGATTATGAAGATTATACCATTTACCGTATAGAAGAGCCTAGGTTTGAAGAAACTCATCGGTCCAAAACCATTGACCTGGAAGTACCTTTGGATAAAATCGTATTTGAATATCCTGACAAAAGCCATGATGTTGAAGCAATTTTGGTAGATCCAACCACAAAGGATATTTTGTTGGTTACCAAAAGGGACATCTTCTCCCTGCTCTTTTCTTTACCCTTTCCTCAAAAGACAGATAAATTAAACAAAGCAATTCTATCCGGTACTTTTCCATTTAGAATCGCAACAGCAGGGACTGTGTCAGAGGATGGCAATGAGGTTTTGATCAAGAATTATGACAAAATTTTCTTTTGGAAAAAAACCACAGACCAATCCTTGGTGGAATTGTTGGGTAGCATTCCGTCATTTGCGCCTTACGAAAAAGAAGAACAGGGAGAAGCCATTTGCTTCGATGATAAGGGTGGTTATTTTACCTTAAGTGAATGGAATGATGATGTTATTCCTGAATTGAACTATTACAAAAGGAAATAATTAACGGATCAATTGAATTTAATCGGTCGGATTTTGTTTAAACATTGAATCGCCGGATTATTAAGGATACCCCAAGCCGGATTTGGATAGAAATCCTAACAATAATTAACTTTGCCAAACCCAAAAAAGCCTGAACTTTGCTACCCATTATAAAAGAGAGACTGAAAAATGAGTGAATACATGAGGTTGTTTTTGTTTTTGTACTTTTTTCCATCCATGCTGATGCTTAATATCCCCCAACCAAAATTGGTCAGGCTTGAAAAAATGGCTGATCAACATGTTTTTACAAACCAAATCAGCGTTGGCACTTTAGAAAACAAGGAAATTGAAGAGGCGAGCGGGATGGCATTCTCTAGAGACCATGATGGTCTGATCTATACCCACAATGACAGTGGAGGTGGAAGAAGGGTTTACGTGATTGATTCCCTCGGAAAAGGAATGGGTGTATTCAAACTCAAGGGGGTTTGGAATAGGGATTGGGAAGATATAGCTGTTGGCCCTGGACCGGATCCAAAACTGAATTATGTTTACGTTGGGGAGATTGGTGACAATCAGTTAAAGTATACCAATATTTTCATTTATCGATTTCCTGAACCCGATCAATTTTTAGAAGCGATGGAAGTAGAGCCTGAGATATTGAAACTCAGCTACCCTGATGGGGCAAAAGATGCAGAGACGCTGATGGTAGACCCGATTTCGAAAGACATTTTTATTTTGACCAAGCGTGATAGCCTGAACATCCTTTACAAAACTACCCAAGAGGCGTTTGAGAGTAAAGAGGCGGTTCTGGAAAAAGTGATGGAATTGCCGTTTACGATGTCCGTAGCCGGGGATATTTCGGTAGATGGCAAAGAGATTTTGATCAAAAATTACTTTACTGTCTATTATTGGAAGAGAAATGTAAATGAAACTATCGCTCAGGCTTTGGCGCGGGATCCTTTGATTTTGCCCTATAAACCTGAGCCTCAAGGTGAAGCACTTGGTTTTCATCCGAATGGAAAAAGTTATTTCACTTTAAGCGAAAAAAGGTTCAACATAGAACCTGTATTGTACAGATACAATCGAAAGTAGTATTCCCAATCAAAACTTCATGAAAAATCAGATTACTTCCCACATTTTAATGGTTAGACCTGCAAATTTTGGTTTTAACCCTGAAACTGCTGAAAATAACTTTTATCAACAAAAAGATGATCGCAGTACAGATGAGGTAAATGCTGTGGCTGGGCAGGAATTTGATGCTTTTGTTTCCCTGCTTCAAGAAAAAGGCGTCGATGTTTTGGCGGTTGAGGATACAGCTTTACCAAAAAAAACCGATGCGGTTTTTCCAAATAATTGGTTCAGCACCCATCATGACGGAAAATTGGTGCTTTATCCCATGTTTTCTCCAAACAGGAGATTGGAAAGGAGAAAAGATATAATTGAAATCCTCATAAAAAAAGGATTCAAAATAAGTGAAATAATTGATTTGACATTTTTTGAGCAGGACAACCAATTTCTCGAAGGTACGGGAAGCTTGATCTTGGATAGAATAAATAAAATAGCTTATGCCTGCCGGTCCCAAAGGACACACCATATTCCATTGGGATATTTCGGTAAATTAATGGGATTTGAGATTGTTGACTTTGATGCGACTCAAGTTATAAATGGTGTAGCATCGCCGATTTACCATACCAATGTGATGATGCATGTCGGTTCTGAGATTGCTGTTGTCTGTTTGGACAGTATTCCGCTTGCCTCGGAAAAACTGAAAGTCCAGGAGTATCTCGAAAAGACTGGAAAAAAAATGATTCCGATTACGTCCAAGCAGAAATTTCAGTTTGCCGGGAATATGCTCGAAATACAAAACCGTAAGGGTGAAAAATTTACCGTCATGTCTCAATCTGCATTTCAATCTCTCAATGAGGTACAAATTAACATTATCAAAAGATACACTGAAATCCTTGTCCCGAAGATCCCTACCATTGAAAAAATTGGTGGTGGAAGTGTCAGGTGCATGATGGCTGAAATCTTTTTGCCCTTAGTCTAACCCCTTCGTTTTGGTTGATTTGATCTTGATTGTGTCCACATCTATGTTTCTGGATCCTGCATTGGTTTTGAATTTCTCTATTACTTCGAGGACATCGTAGTCAATTACTTTGGATTTGGAACCGTCTATAATGACGTGTTTTCCATCGGGAATATCTTCTAGGGCTTTAATCAGCGCACCTTTATTGAGAAAACTCACTTCTTCTGACAGGATTATCCTGACCGAACCGTCGCTTTCCTCTTTCCTATCATCAAGCAGATAAGAGTTTTGGTAATTTCTCAAAAGGATAAACACCATCGCTATACCCATCCCCAAACCAATTCCTATCAATAGATCGAATAAAACAATCCCCAAAATAGTGATGATAAATGGGAGAAATTGATCCCAACCAAGTTTTGCCTGATTCCTGAAAAGAGACACCTTGGTAAGCTTGTATCCCACCATCAGCAATATCGCAGCTAGGCATGCCAAGGGGATCAAATTTAGCAGACCGGGGATAAACATGACACTTGCAAAAAGCAAGATCCCGTGGAAAACCGTGGACATCTTGGTCCTACTTCCTGCAGTTACATTGGCAGAACTCCTGACAATAACAGCTGTCACCGGAAGTCCTCCTACAAAGCCGTTGAAAACATTACCGATACCCTGTGCTACAAGCTCCCGATTTGGAGGGGAAACACGTTTCAGTGAGTCTATTTTATCTGCAGCCTCCAAACTTAGCAAGGTTTCCAAACTTGCAATAATCCCGATAGTCACTGCCGCAAGCCAAACATCGCTGTTACCCAATTGCGAAAAATCCGGGAATGTGAACAGGTTGAAAAATCCATCAAAAGACTGGACTACTGGCAAAACTACTTTATCTTCATCGCTCAAATACAAGGAAGGAACAAAAGATTTAAAATAGTTATTCAATCCAATTCCTAATAAAACCACAATCAAAGGACCGGGAATTATTTTGGAAAAAGACAGCTTTTTGACAAAAGGTTGGTCCCATAAAACCAGGATGCCAATGGATATTGCTGATATAATAATTGCCCCAAAATCAAATGTTTTGGACAAATTTCCCAGACTCAGGACAGTATCCCAGTCATTGACAAAGGGAATATATTTTTCCAGTTCCTTGGTTTCGTTTATGCCAAATGCATAGGGGATTTGCTTGATAATCAAAATAATACCAATACCGGCCAGCATTCCTTTAATTACCGAAGTGGGGAAATAATTCCCTATCACCCCGGCTTTTAGAACGCCAAAACCAACTTGGATTATTCCTGCAAGGACTACCGCAGAAAGGAAAACTTCAAAACTCCCAAGTTCGGTGATGGCATTGAGGACTATAACCGTCAAACCTGCCGCAGGACCGGAGACAGAAGTGTGCGAACCGGATAAAGAACCTATGACGATACCCCCGATAACTCCTGCTATAATTCCGGAAAATAAGGGTGCGCCCGACGCCAAAGCAATTCCGAGACATAAAGGAAGAGCTACCAGAAAAACGACCAATCCTGCAGGTAAATCATTGCCTAGGTGGGAAAAGAGGTTTTTTTGCATGGAATAAGGACTTGTTTGGTTCAATCTTTAGGCTAAAATATCATTTTTAACCAAATCTTAAAGAACATTTTTGATAAAATGAACATTAAAGTAAATCCAATAAAGTCATCCTTTGTTCAAAAACCATCCGTATTTCAAATTCCCAAACCCATTTTTTCAATATTTCCCTGTAAAATTAAAAGGGCTTATTCTGCTTAATTCGGCCTTTATCGAATCTGAAACATTCAAGGTGCCTATAAAATGTTTGATGGAAGTTTCGGTGATTTTTTCATTTGTCCTAGTCAATTCTTTCAAAGCTTCGTAAGGTTTTGGATAACCCTCTCTTCTTAAAATTGTCTGAATGGCTTCTGCAACCACCGCCCAATTGTCCTCCAGATCAGCATCTATAGCTGCACGGTTGAGTTCAAGTTTTCCAAGTCCTTTTTCTAAAGACTCGAAAGCAATCAGCATATGTCCCAAAGGAACTCCGATAATCCGAAGTACCGTACTGTCCGTAAGGTCCCGCTGCAACCTGCTAACCGGGAGTTTGGCAGCCAAATGCTCCAAAAGTGCATTGGCAATCCCTAAATTTCCTTCTGCATTTTCAAAATCAATGGGATTTACTTTATGTGGCATGGCAGAAGATCCTATTTCTCCGGCTTTGATTTTTTGCTTGAAATAATTCATGGCTACATATTGCCACACATCTTTGGACAGGTCCAAAAGGATGGTATTGATTCTTTTTAACCCATCAAAAAGCGCAGCAAGGTTATCATAATGCTCAATTTGGGTCGTAGGATAGCTTCTTTCCAATCCCAAATATTTTGAAACAAAACCATCTGCAAATCCATGCCAGTCTGTGTCTGGGTACGCCACAAAATGGGCGTTCAAATTCCCAGTGGCCCCTCCAAACTTTGCGGAATAAGGTACCTGTGACAATAATCCAAGTTGTTTTTCAAGGCGTACCACAAATACCAAGATCTCTTTGCCCAACCTTGTCGGGGAGGCAGGCTGACCGTGGGTTTTGGCAAGCATCGGGATATCTTTCCAATCGTTTGCCTGGGATAGGAGCTTAGACATGACCCGATCCAAAGCCGGTAAAATCACCTCATTGAGCCCGTTTTTGAGCATCAGCGGAGTAGAGGTATTATTGATGTCCTGCGAAGTCAGGCCAAAATGGATGAATTCCTTGAAGTCTTGAAGGTACAGTTTGTCAAATTTCTCCTTAATGAAATATTCCACCGCTTTCACATCGTGGTTGGTTGTCTTCTCTGTTTCTTTGATGGTCTCGGCATCGACAATTTGAAACTCAGAAACAATCTTCCTCAAAGCGGGGAAAAGGTTTTTATCAAAATCCTTCAACTGTGGAAGTGGAAGTTCGCAAAGGGCGATAAAGTACTCTATTTCTACGTGAACCCGGTATTTGATCAAAGCAAACTCTGAAAAATAGGAACGAAGAGGAGCGGTTTTATTTCCATAACGGCCGTCAATGGAGCTCACGGCTGTCAGATGTGTCAATTCCATAAGGATGATTTTTGATTTGAGCCTGCAATTTAGGTTTTCAATATGAAATACGGAGGTAAATTTTTAATAAAAGGCTTTTCTGTAGGTGGTATAGTCCGCGTAATTTGTTTATTTCTTATTTCAATTTGATTTTTAGAAAGTTTTAAAATTCCTTTTGCCTAATTCGAACCTGTTTCCCATTAATTTGTTGTGATGATGGTTATTAATCAGTGAATAAATAAAATAATTACAAAACAGAACCTTAATTTTGGGCGAGCCAAAATTGTTAGTGTGTAAATTGAAAATCGCGAATGTTTAATCTATTCAAGAAAAAGAAAGAGGACAATAAGAGGGGAGACCATTATATGTCTTTGAAAGTAAGGGAAGTAGTCAAAGAAACTTCAGATACAGTTACCATCTATTTTGAGCAGCCGGAGCCATATCTCGATTATAAGCCCGGTCAATACATCTCTTTGATTCTGGAACTGGGTGGAAAAGAAGTAAGAAGATCTTATAGTCTTTGTACTTCTCCTTTTACAGATCCTCATCCGGGGATTACCGTCAAGCGTGTCAAAGGCGGTTTGGTTTCCAATTACCTCAATGAACAGATCAGACCTGGTAAAACCATAGAAATAATGAAACCTCTGGGACATTTTACCACAGAGTTTCATTCCAAAAATAAAAACCACTTCGTAATGGTGGCCGGAGGAAGCGGGATTACTCCGATCATGGGTATCATCAAGTCAGTTTTTGTCAATGAACCTGAATCAAAAGTTACCCTGATTTACTGCAGTAGGTCTGAAGATCAGATTATTTTCAAAAAGCAACTTGATGCTTTTGAATCAAAATATCCCGACAGGCTCAAAATATTCCATAATATCAGTCAGCCTAGTTCCGGTTGGACAGGACTAAAAGGCCGGTTGGATGTAGAAAAGGTCAAGACCATCCTTAATGAAAATAACTACCCTGGACTCGATACTCCAAAATTTTTCACCTGTGGTCCTGATGGTGTAATGGACACTGCGATCTCAGCATTCGAATCTATAGGTTTTAACAAAAAATCCATCTTTAAGGAAAGCTTTTTTTCTGACATTCACGCCAAAGAGGAGACACTCAAGTCGGAAGGTAAATTGTCTCCTGAGCTGACCCGGGAAATCGAGGTAACTGTCGAAGGACAATCCTACTCTTTTGAAGTTCCTGCCGGAAAAACAATTCTTGAAGCGGGATTGGACAAAGACATCAATATGCCTTACAGCTGTCAAAGTGGTCTTTGCACTGCCTGCAGGGGAAAATTGATTTCCGGTAAAGTTGATATGATCGAAGATGCAGGATTGAGCGAAAGTGAAATTGCAGCAGGATATATTCTATGTTGTTCGTCCAAGCCGGCAAGTTCTGATATCAAAATTGTAATCGAATAGGATTTTGGAAGACTCACAAATAAGGAAAATCTACGACAATTTGGAACGGACTGTGCTGATCATGATCGCCATTCCGATTCCCTTTTTTGGATTTGTTTACCTGAATTCAGAGAGCCCGATTTTCTTTTTCAACGTGCCTCAATTACCTGGATTTTGGGAATATTTTGGTTTGGGAACTGTTTTTACTCTTTTGCTAGCCCAGTTTGTGGTTTTCCAAAAAGAAAGCAAAAGTATAGTCAACTCCAATTATGACCTTCCAAAAAAGCTCCATTCCTATTCCGAAGCCTCATTCAAGAGATTTGGGTTACTGCTGGTAACAGCATTGATATCGGCATTGGGTTTGTTTTTATTTGAAAACCCGGGATATACAGTCTCTTTTGCCATTGCCTTGTTGTTTTTTTCAGTAGCCAAACCTTCACCGGACAGGATTATCAGGTCATTGAAGCTGGTAGGGGAAGAAAAAGAGCTTGTAAATGGATTAAAGAGAAGGGGATAAAAACTTTGCTTGCTTCTACCTGCTACTTGATGTCACTGTCATGTCTTTTTGGAATATCAGGATTGACAAAAGTAAAGCCTCTCGCCTCATCTCCTTCAAAAAAATCAACCTGCATCCCCATCAAAAACATGTAATGTTTTTTTTCGATCAAAACAGGAATTCCGGCTACTTCAAATTGTTGGTCGCCTTCCTTGGGTTTATCAAACCCCAAAAGATAGGACATTCCGCCACAGCCTCCCCCTTTGACTCCAACACGGAGCGAGTAGTCAGGAGGGATATTTTTATGGGCAATTATATCCTTGATTTCGGATTGTGCCTTATCAGTGATTTGGATCGGAATCAACATGTCTAATTAATCCACTTTTTGAAAGGTAAGTTCAAATTTAGGTTTTAAAAATATCAATTGGCAAAGTTTTATTGCGTCTATTAATTTCTGATATTCGGATCAAATTATTGTAATTATATGGCGTATCTCGCGGATTTATTGAAAATTATTTTGCCTGCAGGATTGGTGATTTATGGGATGTACCTGACTATCATGTCCTTTCTTCAGAAAGAAAGGGAGAAAATGTTGTTGGATTTGAAAACCCAAAACACACAGACGATTTTGCCTATCAGGTTGCAAGCTGGTGAAAGACTTTGTCTTTTACTTGAGAGGATCACCCCAAATAACCTTGTCAGAAGAATCAGCAACCCTGAATTTTCGGCCAGGGAATTCTATAGCCAATTGCTACATGAGGTAAGGGAGGAGTTTAACCATAACCTTTCTCAGCAGATTTATTTTACTGATGAAACTTGGGAAAGCGTCCGCAGGGCGGTGGAAAGTGTCGTTACCATCATCAATTCCGCCATGCAGGATTTGCCGGAAGAGGCCAGAAGTATCGATCTCGCCAAGCGGGTTTTTCAGCTAACATTGGACCAGAAAAATGATGCCATCCAAATGGCTTTGAAATCCGTTAAGTCTGAAATAAGAATATTCTTCTAAAAACATGGCATCATTAAGGGAAAAGACAGTTGATTTTTTTGGTAAGGCCAAAATCCTTTACCTCGAAAAAGCAAACCAAATAGCAGGGGAGGACAGTAAGCTTCAAAAGCTTCTAAAAAATGTCGGAGAAAGATTAAATGCGGTTTCCCAAAACCCTAAAGTTCAGACAGCTTTGGAACCGATCTTGATTTTCAAAAGGATGATCCAGGCCCACAGAAGTGGAAAATTTAAAGTTTCATCCAAAACCCTAGGTCTCATCGTTTTGGGTTTGGTGTATTTTGTCACCCCAATAGATATTATTCCTGACTTCATGCCGATTTTGGGTTTTACTGATGATCTTTCCGTGATTTTAGCGGTGTTCAATTCTGTCAAACATGAAGTCCAGGATTTTTTGAATTGGGAAAAGACCCAGGCTTAATGACTTTGAACTTTTGCTTTTCATCTTTTTGGGCGTACTTTACCTGATATGAAAAAAATAGCATTTCTCGCAGGTACCTCAGGTTTGATTGGCATGCAGCTGCTGCACCAGTTGCTTCAGGACAGTTCTTATGATTACCTCATTTCAGTAGGACGTCGGAAACTCGCTTTGAAGCACCATAAGTTAGTCCAGGTGGAAGGTGATTTCAGCAAAATCCGAAGTTGGGACATAGAATCCAAACTCCGGGAAGAGGACTTGGGCGGGGTGTTTTTCCCCCTTGTAGATGCCATCAATAAAAAAACCTGTGAAATGCATGCTTTCTGTTCCTTGGGCACTACCATCAAAGTGGCAGGATCGAAAGAGAAATTTCACGAAATTGATCATAATTATGTGATCGGATTTGCAGCTTGGACACATACTTTGGGTGTAAATAAATTTTTATATGTCAGTGCAATGGGTGCCAATCCACAGTCTTCGGTTTTTTACAACAAAGTCAAAGGAGAGACCGAAGAGGACCTTAAAGTGATACCATTTGATTATCTTGGTCTGTTTCAGCCTTCATTATTGGTCGGGAACAGGAAAGAATTCAGGTTTGGGGAAGAAGTGGCCAAAATATTGACAAAGCCTTTGGTATGGTTGAAATTGGGGAAGTCTTTCCGTCCTATCAATGACAATCAGGTTGCGAAGGCAATGATTCATAATGCCAACCAAACCAAACCGGTAAAAGTGGAGATTATTTCCTCTAAGAAGATGCAGGATTTTTGAGTTATGATAGCAGTGATTCAAAGGGTATCTGAGTCCACAGTCAAAATAGACGGACAGGTCAAAGGCCAAATCGGGACAGGATTAATGGTCTTATTGGGAATAGAAGAGGCGGATGGCAATGAGGATATAGAATGGCTAAGTAAAAAAATCGTCAACCTCAGAATTTTCCCTGATGAAAATGGGGTGATGAACAGAAGCATTCTTGAGGCCTCAGGAGACATTTTGCTCATTAGCCAGTTTACTCTCCATGCAAGTACCAAAAAGGGCAACAGACCCTCTTATATCAAAGCTGCAAAACCTGACATTGCCATTCCGATCTACGAGAACTTCATTCATTCCCTTGAAAAGGAATTGGGAAAAGCCATCCAAACAGGGGAATTCGGCGCCGATATGAAAGTAGCCTTGGTCAATGATGGCCCGGTGACGATCATCATGGACAGTAAGAATAAAGTTTGAGGAAGAAGTAAGAGTTTACAGTTAACAGTCGCAGTAGGCAGTTTGGCAAAACCCAAAAACTCGACAACGCGATAACTTGACAACAATTACAACCACTACAACAATTACAACCAACACAACCCCCCTTCATGTCCACGCTAATTTCCATCCAAAAAGCCACTGTCAGACAATTTGATAAAGTAGTTTTTGAGAACCTGGATTTTGAATGGGAGAAGGGTCAACATTGGGCAATTTTGGGGCAATCCGGTGTGGAACTCACGGCTTTTTTGGATACCCTATTAGGCAAAACCATGGTGACTTCAGGTAGGATCCAAAGGTCTTTTGCCAAAGAATACCAAGAGCAAAAGTCAGAAGCAGGCGAAGTAAACTCATTCAGGGATTTGATTGCCACCGTTTCTCAGCAATATACTTTCAAGAATAAGTCCAACCTTGGGAATTTCTATTACCAGCAGCGCTTCAACTCGATGGAGTCGGACGAGGCCCTGACTGTGGAAGATTATCTTAAAAACATAGAAGTAAAAGTGCCTGGTCCCTGGAGTTTATCAAAAGTAATCAGGTTCATGAATTTAGAGCATCTCAAAGACAAATCCCTTATCAAATTGTCTAATGGAGAGACCCGCAGACTTTCATTTGCCACAGCTTTGATCAAGAATCCAAAAATTCTTTTGATGGACCAGCCGCTTACGGGTTTGGACAAAGAAACGAGGGGCGATTTTGGAGGTATGCTTTCGGATATCATTGCCTCGGGGATCCATGTCCTGATGAGTACCCACCATGACGAGATTCCATTGGGAATCACCCACGTAGCCATATTGGGCGAAAATAAAATCTCCAATGCCGACAAAGCGGAAAGAATAAAAGGAGTGCACCAAAGCTTGCGGTTTGAGAATGACGTTGATCCGGAATTTGTAAAAAGGCTTTTGGTTAAGAATTCGGCATTTTCTTTCCAAAAAATTTTGGAGTTTAAAAATACTGCGGTAAGGTATGGAGACAAGCAGATCCTGGATGGCATCAATTGGACGATTCTCCCCAATGAAAAGTGGGCTCTAAAAGGAGAAAACGGTGCTGGAAAATCCACTCTTCTCAGTTTGGTATTGGGTGAGAATCCTCAAGCCTATGCCAATGAAATATGGCTTTTTGACCGGAAAAGAGGATCAGGAGAAAGTATCTGGGATATCAAAAAACAAATTGGATTTGTAGCACCGGAGCTTTCAAGGTTTTTTCCTCCCAATCAAACTTGCATCAAAGTGGTGCTATCGGGATTATTTGATACCATGGGTTTGTTCAAGAAAGTCTCTCAGGATCAGGAAAAATTGGCAATGGATTGGTTGGGATTGTTTCATTTGGAAAATATAGCCAATCGATTGTTAAGTCAGGTTTCACTCGAAAACCAAAGGTTTATCTTGCTTGCAAGGGCTTTGATCAAAAACCCTGAATTATTGGTTTTGGATGAGGCTGCCCAAGGAATGGATGACTTACAAAGGGTCAGGTTCAGAGAAACTGTCGATCTGGTTTGCAAAATCCTGCCGGTTTCGATGATTTATGTGAGTCATTATGAGGAGGATATTCCAAAATGCGTGGATAAAATTTTTAGATTAAAAGGAGGAAAAGCGGCTTTTTGATCCTCAGAGAAGGTCGCTTGCTTCTGTGGGAATTGAAACAGTCTCTATAAAAGTCCCATCATCTTCCAATCTGATTCCTGTCAGGCAGACACCCCCATAAGCTCCTGTGTCAATATTCCAGGAATTTGATTCCTTGCTGTATTTGGGGACTCCGTCCCAATTTGGTGTATGCCCGATTACCTGAAGTTTCCCGGTATTGATCAAAGACTTTCTGTTCCATAAAAGCCCGTTGGTGTTCTTTTGGTCATAAGGATTTCCAATTCCTGAAAACCCCGCATGTGTTACCTGCACAGAGTCGTTTTCCCATACCAAAGGAAGGTCTGTCAACCAAGTAGAGTAGTTGTCCGGATCTATGTGGGCTTCTTCAAACTGACGGAGGGTTTTGTTTCCTCCATTCGACTGCCACACTCCCAACCTGTCTTCCCCTTTCATGTAGTCGATCATCAGTTGCTCGTGGTTGCCTCTCAAAAAATGGGCTTCTTTTTTAAAATTAATCTGAAGTTCAAAAGCCAGATGGATAACCGAGGGTGATAATGACCCTCTGTCCACCAGATCGCCTAATTGGATCAGGGTTTCAGATTTCGGATCCCAATGGTCCAAAAGATTCAAGAAGGTATTGAGACACCCGTGGACATCTCCAACAATGAATATTCCCATAGAATTTAAAAGGTTAAAAACTAACAACTTTCTTGGATTATAAAAAAACCAATAAATGATTCTATTATTTTCTTGTTCTGATCAATAAATTTAATTATAATCACTTCATAATCAATTTTATAACTTCAAAACATTCGTGGCCTAAAGAAGTTTTCTATAAGTCATTAATGAATTGAATCAATAGCCAGTCTTTATGTTTGTTTAAACGATTTAAATTCCCTCAAAGGTTGTTTGTTATGAAAAAATCAGCACTATTTCTCTTTTCCCTTGCTGTTGCATTTTCTGCTTGCATGAGCCAAAAAGATTACATCGCAGAATACGATTTTAATTATGCTGGTAATTTTAAGAGATACAAAACTTTTGGTTTTGTCATTAACCCATTTCCCGATACGACTAACCATCATTTGGCTATTGAAAGGACAATTACCAATAGATTGGGTTCTCAGGGTTTTAAATTACAGCCCGAGAAGCCCGATATTTTGATCAATTACAAGGTATTTATCGATGGAGTGAAATACCGGGGATATGAACAGCCTAATTTTGATTATTGGGTGCAGAGAAGGAGCGAGGAAGTAGAACTGACAGAACAGCAGGAAAAAGAAAACCGGGAGAAAGATGAAAATTACAATCAGGTAAAATTCACTGAAAACAATGGCATGTTGGTTATTTTTGTGATCGACAACAAAAGGGGTAACACTATTTGGCAAGGATATACTCCTGCGAGTTTTGATTTTTATTCCCCTGAAGTCAATACCGAACTGACCAAAGCAACCTATAGGGTAATGGATCAATTTAAGATTTTGACAAGAAATTAACCACAATCAATCAAGCTTGCCCTCTGCTTCAATTTTTCCCAAGAAGTGGAGGGCAGCTGCTTTTTGGGCAGATTCAAAATTTTGGAAGGCACAAATGATTTTACTGAATTTTTGGAAATTGCCGATTTCATTCAGTGAAAGGGGAGACCCGAACAGATAGAGTTGACAGTTTTTATTTTCAATACAGATCATAAGCTTTTTGATCATTTCGATGTCCATCCCAAAATTATTCACAGGCTTGGCCGAGGGTACAAAAACCGCGATCAGAAAGTTGTCAAAATCCTTTAATTTTTCCCAGCTCGGATCGGTAAGGGAAGTCAAGCCAATTGATTGAGAAGAAGTGACTTTGTCCAATTCTGAAAAGAAAACATTTTCATTTTCTTGAAATAAAGAAACCTTCGCAAACTTGGCATCTGATAAATCAAGGGAGGTTTGTGGGTTTTGGTTGGAAATTTCGGTGATGTAATGGCGTGGGAGCTTGTCATTGAAAGCAATATGACCAGACCAGTCGAATCCTTTTTCTTTCGGAAGGTAATCAGAATTGATTCCGAGTTTTTCCTTAAGGCGGGTCACTTTTTGATAACTATCCAAAATCTTTTCTTCTGATCCATTCCTGAGGATCATCTCTATTCCTTCTGCCACATTTTCTGAAAAACAGAGCAGGTCATTTCCTGCAAGGAATGCTTCCCACTCCAACTGTCCCGGTTCGGGAAAAAGGTCAGAGACACTTTTCATATTCAATGCATCGGAAACCACGATTCCTTTGAATCCCATTTCCCTTTTCAATAAGTCGGTAATGATTTCTTTTGAAATGGATGCGGGAATAGTTTTTCCGTTGGAAAGCGCCGGTGCAGCCAAGTGCCCCACCATGATCATGTCGATACCCGCTTTGATCCCATTGGCAAAAGGATAAAGTTCTTCGGAAATCAATTCTTCTTTTGTTTTATTAATCACAGGAAGTCCAAGATGGGAATCAGTGTCTGTATCTCCATGTCCCGGAAAATGCTTGTAACAGGCCCCAATTCCGGCTTTCTCCATACCTTGATACATTGCCAAGGCAAATCTGCTCACCTTCTCTTTGTTAGGTCCAAAAGACCTGTATCCGATCACAGGATTTTTGGGATTGGTATTGATGTCCGCAACCGGGGCAAAATTCAGGTGAATTCCAGTCTGCTTGAGGTCTTTTCCCATCCGGTAACCTGTTTGAAAAACCAAATCCTCATGTTCAAGAGAAAGTGCTCCCAAGGTAATGGCGTATGGATATTGGGGTGTATTTTCTATCCTCATCGCCAACCCAAACTCGGCATCAATACTCATTAAAAGTGGTTGTTTGGAAATGGATTGGTATCGGACGATCAATGCCCGAAGTTTTTCAAGCGTATTTTCATAAGTCAGCTTTTCTTGTCTTTTCTCAAAATTTGCTGCGGCACTGTGGCGGCTATGGAAAAAAGTAAGGCCACCGATGTGTTGGTTTTTGATCAATGACTCGATTTTCAAATAATTTTCTTCCGTATCATGGATAAATGCCGCCGGCGAAAAAAGCTGTCCAATTTTTTCTTTTAAAGTCATTTTTGAGAAAATTTTTGATTTCAATTTTAAATCCATTTTAAAGACTTCTCTCTTCGTTCGAAGTGACAAGGAGAAATTTTTTCTTCAATTGGGCTTTTTTACTAAGAGTTGCTCACCCCTTCATCCTTCAACCTTTAGCCTTCATCCTTTAAAAAGACTTCTCTCTGCGTTCGAAGTGACAAGGAGAAATTTTTTCTTCAATTGGGCTTTTTTTCTAAGAGTTGCTCACCCCTTCATCCTTCAACCTTTAGCCTTCAACCTTTAAAAAGACTTCTCTCTGCGTTCGAAGTGACAAGGAGAAATTTTTTCTTTAAACAACTAAATCACTTCTCCCAACCTATCCATTCCTCTTACCTTTCACCTCTAACCTTTTACCAACCTTCCACCTCACTACTTCGAACTTCCAACTTCATCCTTCAACCCTCACCCTTCATCCCTTCTTTTTTCTTCCCATATTCCTTTGGAAATTTCACATACCTCACCAAAAGAATACCAGGAATTGCTGCCGCGACTACCCAAAGGAAGAACCCTTCATACCCCAACCATTCCTGCACAAAACCACTTGCCATACCGGGAAGCATCATTCCCATGGCCATAAATCCAGTTGCTATGGCATAATGGGAAGTTTTGGAAGGTCCTTCTGAAACATATATCAGGTACATCATAAAAGCTGCGAATCCAAACCCATAACCCAACTGCTCCACTACTACAACAGCGCCGGCCCAAAATGCGGATTCAGGTTGGAAATAGGCCAAAAGGTAATAGAAGAAATTGGGTACGTTCAATGCCAAAATCATCGGCAACATCCATTTGCCCAAGCCATCTTTAGATATGACGACACCTCCGATGATGCCTCCAAGAGAAAGTGCAATAATCCCAAATGTCCCATAAATCCAACCGACGTCCGTGGTACTTAGACCCAAACCACCATCAGCTCTGCCATCTAAGAAAAAAGGAGAAACCATTTTTAACAATTGGGATTCTCCCAAGCGATAGAAAAGTATAAAGGCCAACGCGACCCAGATTTCTTTTTTCTGAAAAAAAGAACCGAAAACCTTCCCAAATGTCAGTTGAACCTCTTTCACGTAGCTGCTACTTTTTTCTATGTTGGGAGTTGTCCAGAGATTGATCAGTGTCAGTATAAACATCAATCCCCCGACCAACACCATGGTCAGAGACCAAGCTTTGGTATTGTCTCCGTATGTGACTTCAAGATATCCAGCCACAATCACAATCAATCCCTGACCGGTTACCATCGCCACACGATAGAATGTGCTTCTCAGACCGATGAAGAACGATTGTTGTTCTTCCTTCAAAGCCAAGAGGTAAAACCCATCCGAAGCAATGTCATTGGTCGCAGAAGCAAAAGAAGCCAACCAGAAAAATGCCAATGTCAAAACAAAAAACTGATCTGTAGGTACACTGAGGCCTATGCAAAGAAAGGCAAAAGACAATACCAGCTGCATTGCCAAAAACCATTTTCGTTTGGTTCCATAAAGGTCTACCAATGGACTCCAAAGTGGCTTGATGACCCAAGGGAGGTAAAGGAAACTGGTGTAGAGTCCAATATCAGAATTTTCCACCCCCAGTTTCTTATACATGATGACAGAAACCGTGATGATTAACACATAAGGAATCCCTTCCGTCAGATACAGAGGTGGAACCCAATACCATGGATTGTTTTTGATGGTTTTGCTCATGGCTTCTTTCTGATGAGGTTTTGGTAAATGCTGATTTCAGAACTTTCAATGATGCTTGCCCCAACAGTATTTTTATAAAAATCAGCAGGTCCCACTCCCCCGATGATGGCATAGGCATATCCCATTTCCTTCATGGATTGAAGGCTTTTGACCAAAAGTACTTTTCCTATTCCTTTTCCCCTCATAGCTTCCAGAGTTCCTGTTGGCCCAAAAAAGTTCTTTGCAGTAGATTCAAAACAGGCAAAACCCAAAATCTCATTTCCTTTTTGCGCAATCCAACAGTTTACAGGAATTTGGCAAAAGGCTGACTCCACTTCATTTGCCCAGTAAATACCGAAATTTTCAAACACCCATTCCCTGACAAATGACTTTTCAGGAGGTATCGGTTTTCGAAACACGATATTCTCCTTAGCCAAAATGGCTTCATTCTCCGAAATATCCGGGAGTTCCATCAAGCGGACAAGCATGTCTTTCATGGGATTTGGGTTTTTGGGTTAGCCTGAATTTCGAAAACCTTTGGTTTTGTTTCTTTACCAAATCGATCCAAGAAACTGATGGCAATGTATTTTTGACTGATGGTATTCAAAACCGGAAGCAACATCCTGTTGCTTTCATCCAGATATATCCTTTGGGAGGAAACATTCTCTTTGCGTTTTTGCAGATCAGGAAGGGTCGGCGCGATGTAGATCAATGCAAACCGAAAATCCGGCTGTATACCCCGCTCAAACTGAAAAGCAAATCCGTCGCCATGTGGGATCAGAATGGGAGTTTGGCCTGTTGGATTGCCATTGGGATTTGGAAGTACATCAGGAGGCAATGCCGCGAAGTGGTAATGGTTTTTGTGCAGCAAATCGGCGACATCCTTATTTTTTACATACATCGATTTGGCACTGAAGTAAGCGTTCCCGGATATGTTTGGAGTGATCTTGGACAGTCCCACCTGATTGGAGATTTCCATTGGGTTTTCCCAGGCTTTGTCCGCATTGTCACGGATTTTGTAGGGGCCGTTTCCGATATAAATTTTGGTGTTGTAATGGTTTTTTGACCACCAGTTTACCAATTCTCTGTGTGAAGCAAGGTTATAATCCATGCTCCAGTACAATTGGGGAATGAGGTAGTCAATCCATCCGTTTTTCATCCATGTCAGGACATCGGCATAAAGATCGTCGAAGTTGGTCTGTCCGGCTCTGGTTTTGGATCCTGACGGGTCTTTGTCGATGTTTCTCCATACGCCAAAAGGACTGATTCCGAATTGAACCCAAGGCTTTTCGGCTTTGATGGTTTCATTTACTTCTTTGACCAAAAGATTGACATTTTCTCTTCGCCAATCATCGAGTTTTTGTCCGGGTTTTCCATACTTTTTAAAAGATGCTGCGTCATTAAAAACTTCCTTTTCCACTTTGTAAGGATAAAAATAGTCATCAAAGTGGATGGCATCAATATTGTAATTTTGGACTACTTCTTTGATGATTTCTACCAGATGAGCCCTTACTTCGGGCAAACCGGGATTGTAATAATACTTCGTGGCATACTTGATCATCCAATTGGGATGCTTGACAAAATCATGGTTTGGACTGAGGTCTTTGGTTTCCATGGTCATGGTAGCCCGGTAAGGATTAAACCATGCATGGAATTCCAATCCCCGTTTGTGCGATTCCAATATCATCCAAGAAAGAGGATCTTCCATGGTATTTGGTTTTTGGCCTTGTTTCCCTGCCAGGTATTTGGACCAAGGGGAAAATTTGGATGGATAAAATGCATCGCCGGCTGCCCGAACCTGCACAATCACCGCATTGAAATTGAGTGATTTGTAATAATCCAGAAGCTTTACAAAATCTTCCTTTTGCTTGGAATAGGAATCTGTTGAAGAAGTTGGCCAGTCAATATTGGCGACTGTCGCGATCCAAACTCCTCTGAATTCCCTTGGACTCGGTCCCAATTCAATTTCCAAAGGTTTGTAAAAAGAAGGAGGACTTGGTGCAGTAACGGTTTTGGGAGGATAGTTGCTGTTGCCGTCAGGTTTAGCGGGAACAGAGACTTGCGGACTTGTTTTCGTTCTGGAAGTGGGGACAGGTGTCATTGTCTTGCAGGACTGTATTCCCATGACCAGGGCAAAAAGGAAAGCTAAATGAAATATTCGGGATTTATTCAATTTGAATGGAGGCTTCATGTTTGGTTAAGGATTACTTTTGAAATTCAGATCTGCCAGTTTTTTTCTTAGCTTTTTCATGAATTTTGGTCCTGGATCCTGTTTTTGGGTCAGGTAGTTGGGGTCAGTTTCTTTCCAAATGGGTGTTCCCTGAAAGGCATAATATTCGTGGTGCCCGATGACATAGGTCAGTTTATATTTTCTGTTGAGGTATCTGATCAATGCAGCATTGGCCTTGACCTGCGCTTTGGTCAGTGGCGCATCCGGGCCCCCGATATTTTCGATACCAATTGCAGTATAGTTGAGTCCAATGGTATGTCTTGCAAAGGTCGTGTCAGGAAGTAACCTGAAGATAGTTCCGTCCCGGTCAACCAAAAAATGCGCCGAAACATTGAGGTTACTAGCAGCAGTAAGTTCCGGTCGGCCACCAAGTTGAACAGGATTGAAAACATCAAAAGTCGATTCCAAGGAATACACTGCGGTCCAATGCACTACAACCATGGTGGGAACAATTGTCGCGGTTTCCTTTTCAATCCCGTGTCTGTTTTTCAGGTATTCAATAGAGAGTTTTTCTCTTTCCTCGTCAAAAATAATGGGCTTGTCAAAGATCCGAAAAGTCTGCGCTTGGGCTCCTGATACCAAAGCAGTAATTAAAATGACCGATAAATAGACCAAAAGACCTTTTTTATTCATGGTTTTTGTTGTGAGGGTGTTGAATTTCAATTTTTACTCAAAATAAAGGAATTTATTGGTAGGTATATTCCAATCATCAAAACTTTGGACAATACAACGCTTTTCCAAAAACAAAAAGCCCCAGCCTTATAGGCTGGGGACTTGCATACGTAGGAAAAAATCTTAACCTACCGAAATGGCCTTTTTGGGTTTGTCACTTTCAATAACCTTCTTGGGGAGGACAACATTCAAAATACCGTTGTCATATTTGGCATCTATTTTTTCGTCCATCACATTCTCAGGAAGGCTAAATGAACGCCTGATACTTGAATAAGAGAATTCTTTCTTACGGTAATTTTCTTTTTTCTCTTCTTTCTTCTCTTCTTTTTCGGCGCTGATATTCAGCATTCCATCTACTACTTCGACTTTAAAATCTTTTTTGTCAAAGCCCGGTGCAGAAAGTTCAAGTTTGAACTCTTTGTCATTTTCAATCACATTGGTGGAAGGAATTTCCACGCCTTTTTCAGGAAGCCAGAATTTTTCATCCAAATCAAAAGGGTTTTCTGTTCCGAAGAAATCCTGGACCAATTTTGGCCAAGCACTTCCGTTTTGCTTAGTTAGTAATCCCATGGCTTTAAGAATTTAGAGTTAATTGGATTTATTTAACAGCACCAAGTTAACATTGTTCCAATAAAAACCACATGACAATAGTCACATTACCAACTGATTGTGGTCAAAAAATACAATTCAAAAAAGCTTTCTTACAATATTTTCAATACATTTTGAAGCCAATCTTCCTGTGGCATTATCCCGATCAAAATCCGGATTGAGTTCGACAATATCCATGCTTATCAGCTTTCCTGTTTTGGCCAAATAATCGAATATCCTGAAAGCCAACTCAGGTGAAAATCCCAAAGGAGAGGGCGCACTCACCCCGGGTGCATATGCTGATGAAAAACCATCAAGGTCTATACTGAGGTATATTTTATTGAATTGAAGACAAAAATCATCTAAAGTTTGTGCAATGGTTTCCCAATTTGCCAAAGTGAATTCCTCCATTTCCATCCATTGGACTTTATGTTTTAAGGCAGTTTCAAAAAGCACTTTTGGATTGGATGATTGTTGGATACCAAGGCATAGGTAATGGAATTGGCTTTGGTAATCATTGGCCAACTGAAAAAAGGGGGACCCTGAATGTCCTTTGCCGCTGTTCAATTCCCTGAGGTCAAAATGTGCGTCCAGATTGATGATGCCTAATTTTTCTCCTTTGGGAATCAAATACTCCATTATCCCGCGACCATGGGCAAAAGCAAGGTCGTGTCCACCACCCAATAAAACAGGGAAATAGTGGTTTTGGAGTAATTCGGTGACGGTTTTGGAAATGAGGGAATGGCTGGATTCCATGTCTTCCCCTTCTGTGATTATATCCCCCAAATCATAAATCCCAACTTCCTCAGGCAGGTGAAAGGCCATCGGGCCCATCATTTTCCTGATAGCTTCCGGACCTTTGGCTGCACCCGTTCTTCCCTGATTTCTACGTACGCCTTCATCTCCTGCATATCCTAGGATTGCAATCCCTTTTCCATTTGAAGGTTGATCGATGTGCAGATTATCCACACAGGTCACAGCCTGATGCCAATATTGAATGGAATCTGAAGGACGTCCTGTCCAGGTATGCGGAAGTGTAGGATGGTGAAGAAGAGTCATTTTTAAGGATTGAAACCGGTTTTCGTTTAAAGTTTTACCAAAAAATTCGGTTATGATTTGGCAAGATAAAGGTTGAATTCCAAGGCATTGCCCGCTACAAATTCATCCACGGCGAGGTCTTCCATGATTTCATCATCAAACTCCATTTCGGTTTTTTCCACTTTTCCGTCGGGATGGATAATCAGTTCAGTTCCGGTCCAATCCTCAGGATTGACCTTGACCAATACCTGGTAATCGTCAAACACCCTTTTGAAATATTTTGGCATCGTACCCATAGCGTTCAATTTTTTTATTCAAAATTACCGATAATTTTTATTCAATAATTTTTTGTTAAGCAAAATGCATTTTTAACTTTGTCCCACTGAAAAAAATGAAAACAACTCAAAACAAATATTGGTGGTGGCATTCGACTTCTAAAATGGAAGAACCGGTTGTTGTTGCCTAATTTTGTGTTTGACTGACATATCGAAAGGGCTTACTGGTTTTTCCAGTAAGCCCTTTTTTTATTCCTTAAACCCTCTGCAATGGAAAAGTTCAAAATCAATACCCATCATAAAAAGCGCTTGGCTGACACGATTACGCCGGTCAGCATTTACCTTCAGATCAGGGATAGGTTTGCCAATCCCATTTTGTTGGAGAGTTCTGATTACCATGGGCAAGAGGACAGTTTTTCCTATATCTGTTTCAATCCGATCGCGTCATTTTCATTCAATGCAGGTCAGGTGAAGGAAACACTTCCTTTTGGCGAGTCCATATCCTATCATGTTGGGCCTGAATTGAGCCTTGTTGATGCGCTGCGAAAGTTCTCTGGTAGATTTCAGGATGACAACGGGAAGCACAAATTCATCAGCAATGGACTTTTTGGGTATATGCAATATGATACTTTGGCTTATTTTGAAGATATCAAGCTGGAAAATTCCTCTCCGGATTCGGTTCCGATGCTTCATTATGCGGTTTATCAAAACGTGATTGTAGTCGACCATTTCAAAAATGAGATGCATCTCTTTGAACATCAGGTGGAGGGAATCGAAACAGAAGTGCAGCTTCCGCTTTTGGAGACGCTTCTCAACAATAAAAACCTTCCTTCTTATTCTTTCAAATTGGTAGGAGAGGAGTCTTCCAACTATACCGATTCGGAATTTTTGGATATCCTCAAAAAGGGGCAGGAGCATTGCTTCCGTGGCGATGTGTTCCAAATTGTGCTTTCGAGGAAATTCTCCACCCAATTCAAAGGAGATGAATTCAATGTCTACCGCGCACTCCGGTCCGTCAATCCTTCGCCTTATTTGTTCTATTTTGACTATGGATCCTACAAGGTTTTTGGGAGTTCACCGGAGGCGCAGATTGTGGTAAAAAACAACAAAGCCACGATTTATCCGATTGCCGGGACTTTCAAACGGACAGGAAATGACATGGCTGATGCAGACTTGGCAAGGAAACTCTATGACGATCCAAAGGAGAACTCCGAACATGTCATGTTGGTAGACCTTGCGAGAAATGACCTCAGCCGGTCCTCCGAAAAAGTGGAAGTAGAGGTTTTCAAAGAAATTCAATACTATTCCCACGTCATCCATTTGGTGTCCAAAGTGACCGGTATCCTTCCCGAAGGTACCAACCCACTGCAATTGGTGGCCGATACATTTCCTGCTGGTACGCTGTCCGGCGCTCCCAAGTACCGGGCAATGGAACTCATCGACCAACTTGAAAATACTTCCCGTAAATTCTATGGAGGCGCTATCGGATTCCTGGGGTTCAACGGTGACTTCAATCATGCCATTTTGATCCGGTCATTTGTTTCCCAAAACAACAGATTGCGGTTCCAGGCCGGTGCCGGAGTCGTAGCCAAATCTTTTATCCAATCAGAATTGCAGGAGGTAACCAATAAACTGGAAGCTTTAAGAGTAGCCCTGAAAGCAGCAGAAGCGATTTGAAAAATTTAAAAAGTTGAAATTTAACCAAGGAAAGCTTAGAATAAACTGGATTTTAATTTTCCAATTTTTCAATCTTTCAATTTTCCAATCTAAAAAAATGAAACTCCTAGTACTAGACAATTACGACTCCTTTACCTACAACCTGGTTTATATCATCAGAGCTTTGGGCTATGGTCCACAGATGGATATATTCCGGAATGATAAAATCAGCCTTGAAGAAGTCTCCAATTATGATAAAATACTCCTTTCTCCAGGTCCTGGCGTTCCTGCCGAAGCTGGGATTATGCCCGAATTGCTGAAAAAATATTCCGCTACCAAGGATATCCTCGGCATCTGTCTTGGACATCAGGCGATCGGAGAGGCTTTTGGCGGGACTTTGATCAACCTTTCGGAAGTAGTTCACGGACTTGCTTCTGAAGTGAAAGTCGCTGACGATCTGATCTTCAAAGGCCTTCCCGAAAAATTCAAAATAGGCAGATACCATTCTTGGGTGATCAATGAACAGACACTTTCCCCTGATTTGGAAATCACCGCCAGAACACCCGATGGACAAATCATGGGTGTGAGGCACAAAGAATTCAAAGTCCGCGGTCTTCAGTTCCATCCTGAATCTGTGTTGACAGAACATGGCATAGAGATGATGAAAAATTGGCTGGAAAGCTAGGGGAGATGGGAAGGTTGGAAGTCGGGAAGTAGGAAGTATGTAAGTAGGAAGTATGGAGGTCGGGAAGTTGGAAGTTGGGAAAGTAGGGAGTACAAATATTAAGTACCAAGTACGAAGTGTCCAAAATTAGACCCAGCCAGATAACCATTAACCAATTAACCATTAACCCAATAACCAATAACCTGATAACCTGATAACAACTACAACCATTACAACAACCACAACCAATACAACAACTACAACCTATTAACCAACCTCCATGAAAGACATACTCAACCACCTGATTGAACACCGGAGCCTTTCGAAAGACCAAGCAAAGGAAGTTTTGAAAAAAATCACTTCAGGTTCTTACAACTCCAGTCAGATAGCGGCTTTCCTGACCGTGTACCTGATGAGAAGCATCACCGTAGAGGAATTGGGCGGATTTAGAGAAGCGATGTTGGAGTTGTGCATTCCTGTGGAGATAGCCGAATACGATGCCATGGACCTTTGCGGTACAGGCGGTGACGGAAAGGATACTTTCAATATCTCTACCCTTGCTTCCTTTATCGTAGCAGGTGCAGGACAAAATGTAGCCAAACATGGTAATACCGGTGTGTCTTCGATATGTGGTTCTTCCAATCTACTGGCGCACTTTGGTTATGAGTTTACCAATGACATCAGCAAGATCAGAAAGAGCCTCGATGAAGCAGGAATCTGTTTTCTTCATGCGCCGCTTTTCCACCCTGCCATGAAAAATGTTGGCCCCATCAGAAAGGAATTGGGTGTAAAGACATTTTTCAATATGTTGGGCCCGATGGTTAATCCGAGTTTCCCGAAAAAACAATTGGTAGGGGTTTTCAGTCTTGAGTTGGCGAGACTCTATGCCTACCTCTATCAGGAGCACGATGGCAACTTCAGTATTTTACATGCCTTGGACGGCTATGATGAAATTTCCCTCACAGGGGATTTCAAGATGATTTCCAATTCGGGGGAAAAACTCCTCAGTCCGGAGAGTATTGGTTTACCCAAAATATCTCCCGATTCCATCTTGGGGGGAGAAACCGTAGAAGAGTCCGCAAGAATATTTGACAATATATTGAAAGGAAAAGGAACAGTTCCGCAAAATTCTGTTGTCCTTGCCAATGCCGCTGCGGCGCTGGTAACGGCAGATCCTAAATTGGGATTTGAATCTGCCTTGGAAAAAGCCAAAGACTCCCTTTATGGGGGAAATGCGCTGAAAGTTTTCAATGCCCTGGTCAATCCAAAAACAACTGTTTCATTTTCAAACTGAACATGATGAATATTTTAGATAAAATAATTGCCCACAAAAAATTAGAAGTTGCTGAAAAAAGCAGCTTGGTACCTGTAAAGTTGCTTGAACAAAGTGTCTACTTTGACAGCAATGTCGTGTCGATGAAAAAGTACATCAAACACGAAAATAAAACAGGCATCATCGCAGAATTCAAAAGGAAATCCCCTTCCAAAGGAGCCATCAATACCAATGCCTCGGTGGAGACAGTCAGTATTGGTTATATGCAGGCAGGTGCTTCTGCATTGTCTATTTTGACAGACAAAGAGTTTTTTGGCGGAAAAAATGAGGATTTGACAATAGCCAGGAAATTTAATTTCTGTCCCATCCTTCGGAAGGATTTTATCATTGATGAATACCAGATCATCGAGGCCAAATCCATCGGAGCAGATTGTATCTTGTTGATAGCGGCGGCATTAGAACCAAAAAGACTTAAAGAATTGGCAGTTTTTGCGCATTCTTTGGGATTGGAAGTGTTGATGGAAGTCCATGATGGCGAGGAATTGGATGCTTCTCTGAACGAGCATTTGGATCTGATCGGAGTCAACAACCGAAGCCTGAAGACTTTCGAAGTTTCTTTGGAAACTTCCTTTGGTCTTGTGGAAAGGATTCCTACAGACTTTATCAAAATCTCAGAATCGGGCATTTCCCAGCCCGAAACCTTGGTATCGCTGAAAAATGCGGGATTTGATGGATTTCTTATCGGGGAAAATTTTATGAAATCTGCGCGTCCTGAGCAGGCTGCATATAATTTTATGCATGAATACAGAAGGTTATTGGTAGAAAATCAAGCAATTTCTCAATAAAATGAAGCTAAAAGTCTGTGGCATGCGGGAATCCGCCAACGTCAAGAATCTGTTGGGCCAAGTCCAACCGGATTGGATGGGGCTGATTTTCTACCCGGCTTCACCAAGGTTTGTGGACGATATCCAAGCTGATTGGATCAGAGATACAGAGATCAGGAAAGTAGGTGTATTTGTTGATGCCTCTCTTTCAGATATTGCAGACAAGGTCCAAAAGTTTGGACTTTCCACTGTGCAGCTTCACGGAGATGAAAGTGCGGAAGAGGTGAATAAAATAAAAGAAAAAACAGGTTTGGAGGTTTTTAAAGTCTTTTCAATCGACCAAAAAATCAATTGGAACAAACTTGAGGAATACCTGCCTCATGTGGACTATTTTCTTTTCGATACCTTCACCAACGCATATGGAGGAAGCGGAAAGACATTTAACTGGGAAATCCTCTTGGATTATCCTTTTGACAAACCCTTTCTGCTTAGCGGTGGTTTAACCATTGGACATGTGGAGGCCATCAAAGATTTGAAGTCCAAAGTTCCCCAATTGGAGGGCTTGGATATCAATTCCAAATTTGAAATCGAACCCGGACTAAAGGACATCGACTTGGTCTCTGAATTCAAAAAGTCACTTACAAAAACCCTATTTAAATAAGGTTTAAAAAACCAAAATGCCGAAGTCTCAAATCTCAAATCTCACGTCTCATATCTATCTATAAAAATGATCAAAATCGACGAAAAAGGCTTTTATGGAAAATTTGGCGGGGCGTATATCCCGGAGATGCTCCATCCCAATATTGAGGAACTCAGAGAAAACTATGAGCAAATAATGGCCACACCGGAATTTCAAAAGGAATTCAGAGGCTTGCTCAAAGACTTTGTCGGAAGACCGACTCCATTGTATTTTGCCTCCAGGCTTTCCGAGAAGTATGGTGCCAAAATCTATCTCAAAAGAGAGGATCTTTGCCATACCGGTGCACATAAAGTGAACAATACTGTGGGTCAGATTATCATGGCCAAAAAACTCGGGAAGAAGCGCATCATTGCAGAAACCGGGGCCGGACAACATGGTGTGGCCACCGCAACAGTCTGTGCGCTGATGGGGATGGATTGCACGATCTATATGGGTGCAGTGGATATCCAAAGACAGCGGCCCAATGTCGAGCGAATGAAAATCCTTGGAGCCAAGGTAGTGCCTGCGACTTCCGGTAGCCAAACCCTCAAGGATGCCACCAATGAAGCGATGCGCCAATGGATCAATAATCCTGTCGATACACATTATATTATCGGTTCTGTGGTAGGACCACACCCATACCCTGAGATGGTGGCAAGATTTCAGTCAGTAATTTCTGAGGAAATCAAATGGCAGCTCAAAGAAAAAGAAGGAACCGAAAATCCCGATATTATCATCGCCTGTGTAGGTGGAGGGAGCAATGCTGCAGGAGCTTTTTTCCATTATTACAATGTTCCCCAAGTGAGATTGGTGGCTGCAGAGGCTGCAGGCTTGGGAGTGACTTCAGGAAAATCAGCAGCTACGACTGTTTTGGGAACATCAGGAATCCTGCATGGCAGCAAGACATTGCTGATGCAGACAGAAGATGGACAGGTGGTAGAACCCCATTCTATTTCAGCAGGATTGGATTACCCGGGAATCGGACCCGTACATGCGCACCTGTTTGATATTGGAAGGGCCGAATTCGTAGCCGTGGAGGATGAGGATGCGATGAAGGCCGGAATCGAACTCAGCCGTACCGAAGGAATCATTCCCGCTATAGAAACTGCACATGCGATCCATGCTTTGAACCTGATTGAATACAGCAAAGATGACATCATCGTCATCAATCTTTCAGGAAGAGGAGACAAGGATTTGGATACTTATATCAAGTGGGGAGGATATTGAAGTAAGTAAGAAGGTAGAAGGAGGAAGTACGAAAAAGACAGAAGTCGGAAGACAGAAGACGGAAGTTTTTAAACCCTCATCTTCCTCCTTTCTCCTTTTCGCTTAATTTCCAACTTTTATCAAAATCCAGTCTCATATCTCACATCTTATGTCTCAAGTCTTAACTATGAATCGGATAGATAATTTATTCCAAACCAAAAAAGAGCGGGTGCTCTCCATATATTTCACGGCAGGTTTTCCAAAACTCGAGGATACGCTTACAATCATGCAGGCCATCGAGTCGGCCGGTGCTAACATTATCGAAGTGGGAGTTCCTTATTCCGATCCGATTGCCGACGGGCCCACGATTCAGGACAGCAATCAGATTGCCTTGGACAATGGCATGAGCCTGAAAAGGCTTTTTGAGCAATTGCAGGACATGCGCCAAACTGTTTCTTTGCCGGTGGTCTTGATGGGCTACCTCAACCCGATCATCCAATATGGAATGGAAGCTTTTTGTAAAAAATGTCAGGAAATTGGCGTGGATGGACTGATTCTCCCTGATCTGCCTATGCAGCAATACTTGGATGAATTCAAGGAGGTTTTTGACAAGTATGACCTTCGCAACACATTTCTGATTTCTCCACAAACAAGTGAAAAGAGAATCCGGGAAATTGATACCCATTCCAATGGGTTCATTTATATGGTTTCTGCGCATAGTATCACCGGCGCAAGGACGGGGATTTCCGAGGAACAGATTGCCTATTTCCAAAGAGTGGAGGCCATGAACCTAAAAAATCCGAGATTGATCGGGTTTGGGATTTCCGATTCAGAAACATTCACCACCGCCTCCAAATATGGAAACGGAGCCATCATTGGCAGTGCTTTTATCAAAAAAATCAAAGAAAGTCAGGACTTGAAATCCGACATTGAATCTTACATACAGTCCGTAATCCATTGAAATTATGATTGTCCAGTTAAAAGAAGAAATTACCGATTTGCAAAAAGACAAACTGATCAACGAGATCAGTCAGATCGGCTACAAGATCACCGAAGTCAAAACCCAATTGGGAGATTACCTGATCGGGATCGGAAAAAATGATTTTGATATCCGCAAAATCGGTCAGCAAGAGGGTATTAAAGACATTCATATCGTTTCGGACGAGTACAAACTTGTCTCCAAAAAGTGGAAAGTTAAACCGACTTCGATTGACCTTGGCGATGGCATATTCATCAAAGATGGCGATATGGCGATCATGGCAGGACCTTGTTCCATTGAGTCTGAGGACCAAATTGTCAAAATCATCAACCACCTCAAGGCCACCGGCATCACCATGATGCGTGGCGGTGTCTTCAAACCACGTTCAAGTCCTTATGCCTTTCGGGGTTTGGGAATTGACGGTTTGAAATTATGGTATGGTTTGGCCAAAAAAGCCGGAATCAAAATCGTCACCGAAGTCATGCAGGTCTCCCAGATCGAGGAAATGTACCCTTATGTGGATGTGTATCAGGTAGGGGCGAGAAATACCCAAAACTTCAATCTATTGGATGAATTGGGAAAAGTGGACAAAGCTGTAATGATCAAAAGGGGGATTTCCGGTACCATTGAGGAATTGCTCCAATCTGCCGAGTATGTTTTTTCGGGAGGAAATGAAAAGTTGATTCTCTGCGAAAGAGGAATCCGTACCTACGAAAGGGCGAGCCGAAATACCTTGGACCTGAATGCAGTTCCTGTTTTGAAAGCAAAGTCCCATTTACCTGTGATCGTGGATCCATCGCACGGGATTGGGATCAGGGAATATGTACCCCAAATGGCACTTGCGGGTGTGATGGCAGGAGCAGACGGGATCATCTATGAAACCCACGAGATTCCTGAAAAAGCTTATTCAGATGGCCAACAGACTTTGGATTTTGCACAAAGTGCCTTGTTGGCAGATTGGATCAGGAAGACTTTTGCTATGAGGAAATCCTTTACCTTAATTTGATTGGTAATAGTTTCCGATTTTGGGTAAGGTTACAGGTTTTGTTAATTTTGAAAAATAGGAATCAAATAGACGGATCTTTGAATGGGAGAATTGAAATTTTGAATTCAAAAAAACGCTTCCTTCATGACTCAAACAGAGGTTTTGAATCTACAAAGGACGGGCTGTCGACTGTGGACTATGGACTATTGACATAATGCCTCTGAACCCCAATCAGGTTAAGAATTAAAATATACAACCCAAATATAGAATAATGAATAAACCCAAAGACTGGGTCTTTTCGGACCCGAGATTACAAAAGTTGGAGCAGGACTATGCTGCTTACAGAAAGGAGGACTTTGAAGTATGGCGGATTCTTTTCGAAAGACAGATCGTCAACCTTCCCAAAGCGGCTTCGATAGCCTATTTGGAAGGAATCAAAGAAATCAACTTCACTGCAGACAAGATTGCGGATTTTGAAGACGTCAACAGAAGATTGGCCAACACCACAGGCTGGCAAATCCAAGTGGTTCCGGGTTTGATTGACGATGACCTATTCTTCGGTCTGATGAACAACAGAAGATTTTGTTCTTCTACATGGCTGAGAAAAATGGAACAGTTGGATTACCTCGAAGAGCCTGATATGTTTCATGATGCCTTTGCCCACATGCCGATGTTGACCAACCAACCCTATGTGGATTTTCTTGAAAATCTAAGTGGATTGGCACTGAAGCATATCGATAACAAATGGGCGATCGAATTGCTTTCGAGGATCTATTGGTTTACGATTGAGTTTGGATTGATCCGCGAGGAAGGCCAACTCAAGATCTATGGAGCTGGAATATTGAGTTCCGCAGGAGAAACCAAATACAGCCTATCGGATGTACCCGCCCATTATGAGTATGATGTCAAAAGGATTTTGAACACTCCTTACTGGAAGGATAAATTTCAGGACAAATACTTTATCATTGAAAGCTATGAGCAGTTGTTCGAATCATTGCCTGAGATTGAAGAAGTCTTAGAGGAAATGGTAGCCGAGGAAGCGGGAAAATAAGGATGAAGGCGGAAGGATGGTAAAAGGTAAGTGGTGAAAGGTAAGAGGAATTGATTCGGTGGAAGTTTAGAATTCGCCTGTAAATGAAAAAAACTTGTCCTTGTCACTTCGAACGCAGAGAGAAGTCTTTTGCATTTTCCTCAAGAATATAAATCTGATAAAATTAAAATTTAGGCTCAGTTTTGGGATGTCTCAAATCTCCTGTCTCAAATCTAAAATATGAAAGTAGCAGTCATCAAGTACAATGCCGGTAATGTGCAGTCCGTCCTTTATGCTTTGGAGCGGTTAGGGGCGGAGGCTGTTCTTACCGATAATTTGGAAGAAATAGCCAAAGCGGACAAAGTGATTTTTCCCGGACAGGGAGAAGCAAGTACTGCCATGCGCTACCTGAAGGAAAAGCAGTTGGACAAACTTATCCCAAACCTTACCCAACCATTCTTTGGTGTATGTCTTGGCCAACAGCTTCTTTGTGACTATTCAGAAGAGAATGACACAACATGTTTGGGTGTATTTCCTGTCAAAGTCAAAAAGTTTATACCCGAAAGCTATGTGGACTTTAAAGTTCCTCATGTAGGTTGGAACAATCTTTTTGATTTGAAAACCCCATTGTTGGAGGGACTGAGTGACGAATCCTTTGTCTATTATGTCCACAGCTATTACTGCGAATTGAGCGATTTTACCATTGCCAAAACCCACTATGTGCTTGATTTTGCGGGATTGATGCACAAGGATAATTTCTACGCCATGCAGGCCCACCCCGAGAAAAGCGGAAAAGTGGGAGAGAGAATACTAGAGAATTTCATGAGGATTTGAAAATTTATAAATTGTAAAATTTGAAGATTGGAAAATTGAAAAATTAACCACGCTCGCACCCTTAACCTTTTACTTGTTACCTTCCTTTCACCTCTGATTCCTGATTTAGATAATTCCAATCTTTGACTTCTAACTTCCAACCTCTAACCATTTACTTCTTACTTCCAACTTCCTTACTTCCTACTTCCCAACTTCCCAACTTCCCACTTCCCCATGAAAATCATCCCTGCCATAGACATCATCGGAGGCAAGTGCGTCCGTTTAACTCAAGGAGATTACAGCCAAAAAAAAGATTACCATGACAGTCCTTTGGAGATGGCAAAACGATTTGAGGGAGTCGGAATCAAAAATCTTCATTTGGTAGATTTGGATGGAGCGAAAGCGAAAAAAATCGTCAACCTTGAAGTCTTGAAAAGTATTGCCGAAGGAACTTCCCTGAAAGTAGATTTCGGCGGGGGTATCCAATCCGATTTTGATATCAACCTTGCATTTGAATCCGGTGCACATCAGGTTACAGGTGGAAGCATAGCTGTCAAAAATCCTACTTTGTTCGAATCCTGGATAGCAAACTTTGGTGGAGAAAAAATCATTTTGGGAGCAGATGCCAAAGACCGGAAAATAGCAATCTCAGGTTGGGAGGAAACCACAGCGATGGACCTGATCGAGTTTATCAAATCTTACCATGCCAAAGGAATCCAATATGTAATCTGCACTGACGTGGCAAAAGACGGATTATTACAGGGTCCCTCAGTGGAATTGTATCAGGATATTTTGGCTGAAATTCCAAGTATCAAACTGATAGCAAGTGGTGGTGTGGCAGGAATAAGGGATTTGGAAGAACTTCAGAAAATTGGGGTTTACGGGGCGATTGTAGGAAAGGCATATTATGAAGGGAGGATTTCTTTGGAAGAGTTGGGAATTTTAGCAAATAAATAGTGGTTGTTTTTGATTTTTTTTCTCAAATTAGTTTTAAGGTTATTTACCTGTTTTAAAAAAAATAGACTTGCCCTGCTAAACTCAAAAACAAAAACTATGAAAAACAGACTTACGATTCTTGTGTTTTTTTTCTCTTTACATTTCGCTTTTGGCCAAACTGACGTGAGTTTCCATGCAAAAGGAATAGAGGGATGTTATACTGATTATTATATAGCCTTTACAGAAAGAGGTGCAAATCCCGTGACAGACGGACAGCATGAAGTGGTCATAACTGTAATTCACCAAGGAAAGAGTGAATGCTATCTTGGTAAAGCAACAGTAAAAGGAGGAAAATTTACCAATCCAGTAATGATCCAAAAAGATGACATGACTTTCGTACCCTTAAATACTATATTCAAAAGTCTGGATCAAAACTGGCTTGAAGAGCAGGACATGGCAACCCTTAATGATATTACTGATGGCATGAGTAATGTTTTTGTTACAAAAGATAACTATGAGTTGAGGATGTTCTTTTACACATTTGTTCATCCCAACGTCAGGGCAAACAGGAAAGCGCCTCCTGCGGATGTATTGCTGAAAAAATAAATTTGGGAATCTCACAAACCAAAAATTCCCTGTCTCCCGATTCTATTTTTGAGGCAGGGAATTTTTGTTTTTATTTCTTTTCAATTTTTTCATAGGATGCTAAAACCCCTCTGACCATGGCGGCTGAAAAACCCTGATGCTCCATTTCATTGAGTCCGACGATGGTACAGCCTTTCGGCGTAGTCACTTTGTCGATGGCTTCTTCGGGATGGATGTTTTTTTGGATCATCAATTCCGCTGCGCCTTTTACTGTTTGGTTTACGATTTTGCTTGCAGTCTTTGCATCAAATCCAATTTGGATTCCCCCCTGAATCATCGCCCTCATAAATCTCAGTACATAAGCAATTCCACAGGCACCAAGGACAGTAGCCGCTTCCATCAGACTTTCATCAATGGTGATACTGAACCCGACACTGTTGAATAAATCCTTCACTTGTGTTTCTGTCGATTCGGTGATATTCCTTCCGCAGATGCAGGTTACGGATTCACGGATATCGGCAGCGATATTGGGCATGGCCCTAAATGCAGTCGTCTTCGGGTCTATTTCCTGAAATATTTCATCCAAAGTGATACCTGTCGCGACGGATACGATAATCTGTTTTTTGGGGTCGAGTGCCGGTTTGATTTCTTTCAAAATAGCCGAGACATTATATGGTTTCACGCCAAGAATAACAATGTCCGATTCCTTGGCAGCGATCAAATTGTCTGAATGAACCCGTACTCCTTTGTCTTGGAGATAAAGGAGGTTGGCAGGGTTTCTTTTGGTGACGTGGAGGTTTTGTGGCAAAAAATCAGCCTGTTCCAGCAAGCCGTTGGCGATGGAGGTCCCGAGATTTCCGCAACCTATGATTGCGATTCTGATATCTTTCAGCATGTGGTGTTTTCGGTGTTTTAGGTTTGATTATCAAAGGTAACTAGGAATACGTGTTTTTTTGGTGTTTTCCTTTCAATTAAAACAGACGATCGGCAAATAGCCTACTTGATTTTTTTTTGTTTAAATAATTTCATTTAAAAATTTTTATCAAATTTGTTTGACTATATGTAAAACAAACTTTACATTTGGTAAAAATATCTTTACAAATATGAAAAATGATGATTTAATGTACGTACCGATGTTGGAAAGGAAGTGGAGGGCTTTGTCGTTTCTCTTTTTTCCATTGCCGGTGGTTATCGTGATTGTCTTGGCTTTGTTGCAAGTGGGATTAAGTCCTGACAATGCAGCCGAAATTATCTATGGAAGTTGGGCGGTGGGTTTTACGCTGTTGAACCTTTCCAAAGAAAAAATAGAAGATGAGATGGTCAAGACCTTTCGGTTGCAGGCATTTCAGACCGGATTTTTTTGGTTGATGTGTGGCTTGGTCGCTATCATGGTGGTCAATTACCTTCGGTTTGGAGAATTCAGACAGGAGATATTTTCTGCACCCCTGGTATTGTTTCTACTCAATGCCTATGTATTTGCTGCCTTCGAATATCAAAAATGGAGATCAAATCAATAAAATGTAAATCAAAACTATATGCTGACTAAATTACTTTTGCCTTATCGTTTAAAATTTATCGGTTTGGCGCTTTTACTTCCAATGACGCTTTTGCTCATTCTTTCGGGTGTTCATGAATATGAATTATCATGGTTGACCTGGGATGGTTTCCGAAAAACAGGTGATTTGTTTTATGGTTCAGATGAAAATTTCACCTATGAGTTTGCTTACATAGGGACATTTTTGTCTATGTTTTTGATTGCTTTTTCAAAAGAGAAAATCGAAGACGAATACATTCAAAAACTCAGACTTGACAGTCTTCTGTTGGCTTTTTATTTGTATTCCCTGATTTCTATTTTGGGGACATTGGTCTTTTACAGTTTTGATTATTTGCTGTTTATGGGTTACAATACATTTTCTCTGCAGCTGGTGTTTATCATTAGGTTTAGATGGGTGATGTATAGACAACAGGAAACCCTTACTTTGATTTAATCGGAGGTGATATGAAAAACACAGTCAAAGTAGAACGTGCCAAGAAAGACATGACCCAACAGGACCTTGCGGATAAGATCGGTGTCTCCCGGCAGACGATCAATTCCATTGAAGCGGGAAAGTACGTTCCGTCTACAGTTCTTGCCCTCAAAATTGGCCGGGTATTCCAGACGCCTTTGGAGTTGATTTTTGAATTGGAGGAAGGGGATTAATTAGTTGACAGTTGGCAGTCGCAGTCTGGAGAAATTGCCATTTGAATTTCCCCTCTGACTAAAAAATAGTGAGAAAACAGGAAAGTTTCTATTGCGGATTTAGGTGATTTTTATAATTTAGTTTTATGAAAGAAAACAAAGCCATCATTTTTATACTATTGACCTTCCTGCTGATTCCGATCTTGATTTCTTGTGAATCAGAGACCAAAGGGGATATTAAGATGATTCAAGTGGATGTTGATGCTGCTCAAAAAGGAAAAATATCAGATCATTTCGAATCCATTGAATACATCCTTTTGGACTATCCGGACAGTCTTCCGATTGTTGGTCCTTATAAAATGATATTGACCGATGATCGAATTTTGGTCGAAAGCAGGGAAACCGCTGCGGTTTTTGTTTTTGACAGGAAAGGGAATCTTCAGAATGTCATCAGGAATTTTGGTGATGGTCCAGGCCAATTCCGGTTGATTGATGATATGTTTCTGGAGGGGGATTTGGTTCGGATCCATTGTAACTATTTGCAAAAATACCTGATTTTCAATATTAATGGAATATTGATTGAGGAGGGAAAATTGAAGGAAATGGCTGATAGGAGTTTTATAGGAAAAGAATTCATTCTCTATCAATTTCAAGAAGGGTATGGTCCTGAAAAGAATACGATTGTAAGTATTAAGGATAATGTCATACAAGGATTTGTCCCAATCAACAAAGATTTAGAGCATTTCAACAGTTATAATAGTCTTCATGGATTTCAATATGATCCTCACCGGGATTCTTTTTTTATCACAAGTTTGCTAAATTATGAAATACCTGTTTTTGATGGCAAGGGCTATTTGAAACAAAAACTTGAATTCGACTTTGGCAAAAACAACTATGATATCAATAAAAGGAAAGAGTTTCCTGAAAATCCTCGTAAGGTAAATACTTATGCTATGGAAAATAATATTGTCCAACATATCAACTCATTTTTCCCTTTCAAGAATAAGATTTTTATTCAATTTTTTTCAGGCATCAGAAATTCCCATTTCCTGTTTTTAGATAACAACTTTGATGTCATCTATCATGTCGATGAACTTGAAAATGATTTTGATGGAATGAAGCTTAAATTGTGGTCGTGGGCTTATTCCGAAAATGAGGTAGTTTACTATTATGAATCAAGTAGATTTTACAATGACTATGTTGAAACTTTCAATGACAGGAAAGTGACCATCGAAAAAGGCGATATCCATGATTTTTTCAGGAACAATAAAGAAAAATTGAAAGAGGAAAAGCATGTATTGGTGGTAATGAAAGTCAAAGAATAAACACTTCGATTTTGAAACAATCCTTTTGACTTTTTTGGGATTTTTTCCATTCCCAAAGCAATAAATAGTTATATTTGGCATTTTAAAGACAAAAAACTGAATGTCAAAAATTATCCGAATCACCACAGTACCCATTTCATTAAAGCTTTTACTTTCAGGTCAGATGAAGTTCATGAAGGATGCAGGGTGGGAGGTAATTATGGTAAGTGCTGACGGCAAAGAGATCAATGAAATAGTAAAAAAGGAAGGTTGCCCGCATGTGGTTATTCCTTTTACACGAAAAATCACCCCGTTTCATGACCTCGTCTGCTTGTGGCAGCTCTACAATCTGATCAAAAAAGAAAAGCCTGATATCGTCCATACCCATACTCCAAAAGCTGGGTTGTTGGGAATGTTGGCAGCTAAAATGGCAGGGGTCAAAACAAGGATCCATACTGTGGCCGGCTTGCCGTATATGGTGGCAGAAAAGCAAAAAAAGAGCCTTCTTGTCAATGTCGAAAAGCTAACCTACTCATGGGCTACCCAAGTATGGCCCAATTCGCCTTCTTTGAAAAAATTCATTGTCGAGGAAGAATTGGTCGGACAGGAAAAATTGAAGGTAATTGGATTTGGTTCCTCTAATGGCATTGATTTGGAGAAATTCAACCGTGGGATTCTCAAAGAAAACCACCTTGTGGCAGCTACCATGAGAATTATGCCCGGAGACAATGATTATATCATCCTTGCCGTTGGAAGGCTGGTGAAGGACAAAGGAATAGAGGAACTCGTCACTGCGTTTTTGGAATCCAAAATCTCTGATAGGTCTAAGCTTGTATTGCTCGGTTCTTTTGAACAGGAACTAAATCCGATAGATGAGGAAATAGTCCGAAAGATCAAAGACCACGCGAGGATTGTCCAAATCGAATGGACGGATCATGTCGCGCATTATCTTGCATTGGCGGATGTTTTGGTTCACCCGTCGCACAGAGAAGGATTTCCCAATGTGCTCTTGGAAGCCGGTGCTATGCAGGTTCCGATTATTTGTTCGGACATCATCGGAAATACAGACATCGTGACCAACAAAAAAACAGGTCTTATATTTCCTGTGAAAAACAAGGATTTTCTAAAAGATGCCTTGGAATTTGCTTATGTAAAGCGGGATTTTATGCAGGAATTGGCTGACAATTTGTACAAGGAAGTGGAAGGAAAATACCAAAGAGGGAAAATGCATCAATTGATTTTGGAGGAATATAAAAACTCTTTACGCTCAGTTGAAGGAAATTAAATTTGCCCAAAGCAAAAATTCTTAGAAATAAGGAGGATTTAGGTAAATTAATTTAAATTTTATTCGTTTTTTAGCAAATAATTAAAAAAAGAAAATGAAATATCTCGTTACAGGTACTGCAGGTTTTATCGGCTTTCATGTCGCATTGTATCTTCTCAATAGGGGAGAATCTGTAGTAGGGGTTGACAATATCAATGATTATTATGATGTCAATCTTAAGTATCAAAGACTTGCTGAATGTGGAATAGTCCGTGAAAGTATTTCAGACAATAAAAAATCGGTTTCTACGAAATTTCCCAATCATTCCTTTTACAAGATGGACCTTTCCAACAAGGTTGTTTTGATGGATATTTTTCAGAAGGAAAAAATAGATGTTGTGATCAATCTTGCTGCCCAAGCAGGAGTAAGGTATTCACTGACAAACCCTGATGCCTATATTACCGCAAACATCCAATCTTTCTTGAATATTCTGGAAGCTTGCAGGGCGTACCCTGTCAAACATTTGGTCTATGCTTCTTCCAGTTCGGTATATGGCGCCAATACCAAAATGCCTTTTTCAACTTCTGACAACATTGACCATCCGGTAAGTTTGTATGCCGCTACCAAAAAATCAAACGAATTGATGGCGCATACCTATAGCCATCTTTTCAATATTCCGACTACAGGACTGAGGTTCTTTACGGTTTATGGACCTTGGGGCAGACCTGATATGGCTTTGTTTTTGTTTATCCAGGCTATTGAAAAAGGCGAACCCATTCAGGTTTTTAACCATGGGAAAATGAAAAGGGACTTCACCTACATAGATGATATTGTAGAAGGCATCATCAGAGTAGCTGATAGACCTGCCAAGCCAAATCCAGCATGGACAGGCCAAGATCCTGATCCTGGATCTTCTTATGCCCCTTTTAAAGTGTATAATATTGGCAATTCCCAACCTGTGGAATTGATGGATTACATCGCTGCTTTGGAAAAAGCGATGGGTAAGGAAGCTATCAAAAACATGTTGCCTTTGCAGCCCGGAGATGTACCTTCCACTTATGCCGATGTAACTGACCTCAAAAGAGATACCGGCTATCAACCCCAAACCTCAGTGGAAGAGGGTGTTGCCAAATTTGTGGCTTGGTATAAGGAATCCTACGGAAAATAACCTGAACCAAAATTTCATCCCACAAACGAACTTGGTGAATTTTATTTTTATTCATCCAATCTCTCAATCTTTCTAATCCGCAATTATGAAAAAGAACATCCTCATCACAGGAGGCGCAGGATTCATAGGCTGTCATGTCGTACAGCTTTTTGTGCAGAAATATCCCCATTACCATATTATCAATCTGGATTGCCTGACTTATGCCGGCAATCTTGAAAATCTCAGCGAGATTGAAAATGCCAAAAATTACACTTTCGAGAAAGTGAATATTTTGGATGTGGAAGCTTTGACTTCTGTTTTTGAAAAACATCAAATTACAGATGTGATCCATTTGGCAGCAGAATCCCACGTGGACAGGTCTATTACCGATCCTTTGGCATTTGTCAAAACAAATATCATCGGCACCGTAAATCTACTGAATGTCGCCAAGTCATATTGGAAAGATCTGGAAAACCACCTTTTCTACCATGTCTCTACAGATGAGGTTTACGGATCCTTGGATCATGGAGGATTCTTTACAGAAACTACACCTTACGATCCTCAATCTCCTTATTCAGCTTCAAAAGCAGCCTCAGATCATTTTGTAAGGGCTTACAGCAATACTTACAAATTAAAAACCGTCATTACCAACTGTTCCAATAATTACGGGCCAAACCAATTTCCCGAAAAGTTGATTCCGCTTTGTATCAACAATATTAAAAATAACCGACCGCTTCCTGTGTATGGAAAAGGAGAAAATATCAGGGATTGGTTGTATGTCGTGGACCACGCAAGAGCCATTGACATGGTGTTTCACAAAGGAAAAAGCGGGGAAACATATAACATTGGGGGTTTCAATGAGTGGATGAATATTGACATTGTGAAGCTTCTCTGTCAAAAGATGGATGAAAAGCTCGGAAGGGAAATAGGAACATCCGAAAAACTGATCACCTATGTCAAGGACCGTGCAGGACATGACCTGAGGTATGCCATAGATGCTTCCAAAATCCAGAAAGAACTAGGATGGGAGCCAAGCCTTCAGTTTGAGGAAGGAATCAGTAAAACCATAGATTGGTATTTGGAGAATGAAACTTGGCTTGATAATGTTACCTCAGGGAATTACCAAAAATATTATCAGGACCATTATGGTAAATGATTTTACCATTTGACTATAAACGAAAAACACCCGACCAAATGGCCGGGTGTTTTTCGTTTTAAGGATAAGTTGCAGTTACTTTACCTCAACTTTTTCGATTTCCTTGAAGATGTCAATCTGAGTGGCTTTTGCTTTTTCCTCAAATTGCTTCCAGTCATTTTCGAAGAAATTGTTCCAAACCTTCATCGCGGACTCGGCACTTTCTTTTGCCTGCTGCAACAGCCTTGCTTCAGTAGGTCCCGGTGCAGTGAAAGAAGAATTGGCATAGCTTCTAGGTGCAAATAGCCTTGTCATGGTGCTTGGATAAAGATTTCTTACAATTCCCTGGCCTTCTCTCGTTGGTCCGTAGAATGCCTCTCTTGTCGTATCCACTTTTTTCTTGGTTTCATTGGCGAGTTTGACGAGTTCTTTGACAGGTTCGGAATCCACATCTTTGGCATAGGCCAAGAGTTTGTCGATCGTCTTTTTGGCATCATCAAGCTGCCTGGTGGCTTTCATGACTTCACCTGATAAAGCTTCAATTTGTAGGATAAATTCTTCTCTGGCTTTCAGGTCGGTCAAATTTGTTTTGATTCTCGGGTCTGAATAAACCATAATGGAAGTTTCAGCGGTGTTTTCTCCATATTTGAATACCACCTTGTATTTACCCGGAAGTGCATCGCCGCCGCTTGCTTCATAAAATCCGCGTGATCTTGCACCTTGGCCACCGCCACCACCTCCACCACCAAATGATGGGGTTTCTACAGAAGATTTTCTGTCAAGGTTCCAAGTAAATTTATTAACACCTTGAGTCGGGAGTCTCTTGATGGTTCTGATTTGTTCTCCTTGTTCATTGAAAATGGAAACTACCACAGAATCCAATTTCTCTTTTCCCGGATCATTGAGAATAAAACTTAATCTTCCACCAAATTCCCTGTTTTCGGCTGCATACTTTCCATTTGCTGGAAATCTTTCGCCATGAGGCTGATGGATTTCTGCCTGATAAGCATCAGGTGCAGGAACTGCTGTTAACTTTTCAATTGGAGTTTTGCCTGTGTTCTTAGCAAAGATTCTCAAAGGCCTGATGTCGTCAAGGACATAAATAGACCGGCCAAATGTTCCGATTACCAAGTCGGCTTCCCTTTCTTGTATGACCATATCATAGGTGGATACAGCATTTGGATAACCATGTCGCCATTGGTTCCATGTTTTGGCATTGTCAAAACTCACATAAAGGCCGTATTCGGTTCCCAAGAAAACAAGATTCGGTTCAACTGGATCTTGCACAATAGATAGAGCAAATCCCCAAACCTTGCTGTCATCAGCAATCCTTTCATAAGACGTACCATAGTTTTTGGTTCTATAGGCATAGGCGGAGAAGTCATTGTTTCGATAGTTATTCGCAATGATCCATGCTTCACCTGCATCGTATTTGGATGCTTGAATTTGTGGAATCCAGCTTGCCTTTGGTAGACCGGTCAGCTTGGCTGCGGTATTAGTCCAGGTTTTTCCTCCGTCTTTGGTTACTTGGACATTGCCGTCATCTGTACCTACCCAGATCACATTGGGATCTACGGGACTTGGCGCAATGGCTATGATGGTTGTATGATTTTCTGCCCCGGTCACATCAAAGGTCAAGCCGCCTGTTTCTTGTTGTTTTTGTTTTTCAGGATCATTGGTAGTCAGATCGGGAGAAATAACTTCCCAGGTCTCACCTCGGTCTGTACTTTTATGTAAGAACTGACTTCCATAATAAATCGTGGTTTGGCTGTGCGGATCCTGTGCGATTGCCGCATTCCAGTTGAATCTTAAAAACACATCCTTGTCTGGATGGGTGGGTCTGACAGTTCTCGTATGTCCTGTTTCTTTATCATATCGACCAACATTTCCTCCTTGGGACATGGCGTAGCCATATCTGGAATCAGCAGGATCAGGCACCACATCGAATCCGTCACCGAACATGATTTCTTGCCAATATGTGTTCCTGATACCATCTCTTCTCCAAACATAAGCAGGTCCAACCCAGCTCCCATTGTCTTGAAGACCTCCATAAATATTATAAGGTACTTCATTGTCTACATTGATATGGTACCATTGTCCTACAGGGATGTTTTCGGCAAAGTACCAAGTCTTGCCTCCATCCCTTGAGATATTCAATCCACCATCATTTCCGTCAATCATTAATTTTGGATCATTGGGATTGATATACCAAGCATGGTGGTCAGGGTGTACACCGTCATAAGACAATAATTGCGAAAATGATCGTCCGCCATCTTCGCTCATTCCCACTCTTGAATAAAGTGTGTAGAGACGGTCAGCATTCTTTGGATCTGCATGGATTTCAAAATAATAAAAAGGCCTGTCTCCGATCTCGGCTTTGTCATTTACCAACTTGAAGTTGCTTCCACCATCCTCAGATACATATAATGCATTTTTGGAAGACTCAATCAAAGCATAAACCTTTTGACTGTTGGCTTTGGACATGGCCAATCCCATCCTTCCAAGATCTCCTTTAGGCAAACCGTTTTTGTCATCCAGTTTTTTCCAGGTTTCTCCACCATCTATTGTCATATGAAGTCCTGAAGAAGGGCCTCCTGATTTGAAAAACCAAGGATACCTTCTGTGTTCCCACATATTGACAAAAATCTTGTTTGGATTATTGGGATCCATGATCATTTCGCCGACACCGGTTTTTGTGTCGATGTAAAGGATTTTTTTCCAGGTTTTGCCACCGTCTGTGGTTTTGTATACACCACGGTCCTCTTGCTCTCCCCAAGGAGAACCGATAGCACCGACATAAACTGTATTTGGATCATCAGGGTGCACGATGATTCTGTGGATAGCTTTGGTTTTTTCCAATCCCATTGCCTGCCAGGTCTGACCTGCATCCATGGATCGATACACGCCGAGGCCCATGTTCAATGAGTTTCTGGGATTTCCTTCTCCTGTGCCTACCCAAATGATATTTGGGTTCTTTTGGTAGATTGAAATCGCACCGATTGAGTGCACTTTTTCTTCATCAAAAATCGGAGTCCAGGTTATTCCCCCCGAAGTTGATTTCCACAGGCCCCCGGATGCTGAACCTGCATAAATGATTTGAGGATTGTCATGAATGGCATCTATTGCAGTGATCCTTCCGCTCATGGCAGCAGGTCCTACATTTCGTGCTTTCATGGATTTGAATTGGTCCATGTCTACTTTCTGGGCAAACAATGCTGATGTTGGGGCAAACATCAACAGCATTATCAAACAGAGAAAGCTCATTTGGGTAAGTATTCTTTTTTTCATAAGGGCATATATTTGTTTTCTAAAATATTAAATAAATTCAAATTAGTCGGGTAAAATATTCTTTTGATATAAGGGGGGTATTGGATTGATGGATGGAGTATTGGTTTTTCCATTTTTGAAACCAAATTCCTTCCATTTGACCCACCTCCCAATATCAGGATGGAGGAGTTTTTTTTCAAAAAGGATTATAGATAAAGTTTGAATCCAAGGAACTTAAAATTCTTGCTTTTTATTTTTTTTGGCCTTTCTCCTGATAATAAACCTACTTTTACCCGTTGGTAAATTGGGTGAAAGAATGTCCGGGGCAAGTGTAAGTTTCCTTGCAAATGAAAAAATAAATCTGAACTTTGTACGCAAATAGGTAGGTTACATATACATGAAAAAGATTGCAATAGTAGGATTTTGTCTGGCGTTTGGGTTTCAGGTCAATGCAAAAGAATTAGTATCAAGGGATTCGGTAGGGATAGAAAAAGTGGGAAACAAGACTTTCATCATCCACCAAGTAGATGAAAAGGAAACGCTTTTCGGGATATCAAGAAGATATCAGGTTGCGGTCAGTGATATTATTGAAAATAATCCTTTGCTTTCGGAGGGAATAAAAATTGGGCAGCGTATCAGAATCCCTTTTATTCCCAAAACAGCTGTACCTTCAGGGTCAACTCTCCATAAAGTTCTTCCTGGTGAAACGATGTTTTCCATTTCGAAAAAATATGGCGTATCAGTAAGCGATATTTTGGGATGGAATACCCTCGAAGGCACCGACATCAGTGTTGGTCAATCTCTCATCATCAAAGGTGTAGAACCCAAAGCTGCTCCTGTTCAACCTGAGGCTCAACCTATAGTCCAACCTGTAGTCCAACCTAAAGAGGAAAAAGCAGCACCTATTATTACCCCACCTGCAACCGTGAAAACTGTTCCGGAACCTAAAAAGGAAATTGCCAAAGCTTCAACTCCCTCTCCTGTAGCCACAAGTCCGGTAAAGACCGCTACGCCTTCAAACCTTCCTGGTGATTGGATTACGCATACAGTAGCCCAAGGGGAGACACTTTTCTCTATTTCAAAAAAGTACAATACCAATGTAAATGACATCCAATCGTGGAATGGATTGGGATCAAACAATATTTCTGTAGGACAAAAACTGAAAGTGGGTAGGGAATCCAATTCCAATGTCCCTGTGGTTACTTCCACAGTGCCTGTCATTATCAACAACGAAAAAACAAATGCAACCTTGAGTACCGCAAAACCTGATTTGGGCGATACAGATGCAAGTACTGCCTACAAAAACATCAAGGAAACAGGTTTGGCAGAGGTAATTGAAGGGACTGCAAACCACAAAAAATACCTGGTTTTGCATAAGGAGGCACCTGTCGGTACCATCATGAGGGTTAGAAATGAAGAAAATGACATTACCATATTTGCCAGAGTAGTTGGTAAACTTCCGGATACCGGAGACAACAGCAAGCTAGTGGTGAAGTTGTCCAAAGCAGCCTATGACCAGCTAAGGGCAGTCAATCCAAGGTTTCCTGTTGAAGTTTCTTATTGATTTCCGATGAATAAAATCCAACTGATATTTCATCACTTTTTTAGGTTCATCTGGAATACAATATTTGTGTTGACTTATCCCATCTTGGCGACTTTTGGATTGTTGTTTGTTGGGATTACTTACCTCTTTTCTCTATTGTCAAGGGTTTTTGCAGGATTAAGAAAAGGGAAAAATCCCGAAGTAATTCTGGATTCAGATTGGGTGACGTTGCCACAGACAAAGGGTCTGTTGGAAGCCAAAATGCATAAGCAAATCATGTTTGGGCCTTCCTGCTTCCAGTTGAGGAGAATTGACGGGGTGCCATCGGTGATTCAGGATTATTTTTTTGGAAACAAGGTGAGGTTTATCGAAGAGGGAATTTTGCTCGAAAAATGGAACAGTACTGATTCAAAGGAATTGCCTGATTTTGATATTTGCCTTTATAATCCCGATACTGACAGCCTTACTTCTCTGGCCAATATAAAATGCTTTGATTGGCATCTTTCTGAGAAAGAGAACAAAAACCTGTCTTTCAAATGGTTTGATGGCATACAGGGTGGAGAGGTAAAAGTGGCTATTTGAGATGGATTTAAAAGAATTTTTGGATCAAAAAGTAGCGCACTTCAATCAGCCTGATTTTATTACCCTGGACCCTATTTCTATCCCGCATAGATTTTCTATCAAGCAGGACATTGAAATTGCCGGTTTTTTTGCGGCGACGCTTGCTTGGGGCCAACGAAAAACCATCATCAGCAAATGCCTGCAATTGTTGGAGATGATGGATAATGCTCCCTACCAATTCATGTTGCACCATTCCGAATCTGATTTGAAACCGTTCTTGAATTTCAAACACCGAACTTTCAATGATCTGGATACGCTTTATTTTATTCAGTTTTTCTCCACGTTTTACAGGGAGCATCAATCTTTAGAAAGTGCATTTGTTATTGGTTGGAATGAGGAGGAAGACATCATGGCCGTACTCCTGAAAAATTTTCACCACTATTTTTTTCAATTCCCCTTTGCTCCAAACAGAACCAAAAAGCATGTCGCCACTCCTGACCGAAATTCTGCCTGTAAGCGGTTGAATATGTTTTTGAGGTGGATGGTGAGAAAAGATGACAAAGGAGTGGATTTCGGTATTTGGGAGACCATTAAGCCCTATCAGCTGATTTGTCCCTGTGACTTGCATGTGGACAGGGTTGCGAGAAAATTGGGACTGATTACCAGAAAGCAGACAGATTGGGGTACTGCTATGGAATTGACCCAAAGACTACGGGAATTTGACCCTGCAGATCCTGTCAAATATGACTTTGCTTTGTTTGGGTTAGGAGTTGAGGAGAAGTTTTAAATCACTTCTCCTAACAGACATCCTTATTTCGGCCATTCTGACGGATTTTTTCGCCACTCTACAAGGGATGCCAGGGTATAATCGTCAATGAAATCATCCGCAAGCGCCTGTGGAAGCATGGAGGAATAATCACTCAGACAAATCAATTTGACACCGGCTTCTTCAAAATTTTGATTGGCAATCTCAAATCCGTAAGTGAAAATAGCTACCATTCCCAACACTTCGAAACCTGATGCCCTGAGGTCTGCCACTGCCTTCAGGGAACTTCCTCCGGTGGAAACCAAATCTTCAATAACTACGACTTTTTGGCCGGGGGTGACTTTTCCCTCGATCATATTTTCCATGCCGTGTCCTTTGGCTTTGGATCTGACATATAAAAAAGGCAATTCCATCTGATCAGCGATAAGTGCCCCTTGGGGAATGCCCGCGGTAGCAACTCCGGCTATTGCTTCCACATCATGGAAGTTATTTTGGATGGCCTCAATGAGTTTCTTTTTGATGAATTTTCTAACCTTGGGATAGGATAAGGAAAGTCTGTTGTCACAATAGATTGGGGATTTCCAGCCTGATGCCCAAGTAAATGGATTGTTGGGCTGAAGCCTGATCGCCTCAATTTCCAAAAGCTTTGCAGCCACCTCAGAGGCAGTTTTTTTGTCGAATATTTCCATGGTCTAAAATTAAGGTATAAAATCCAAGCGGGGATTGTGCAGGCTTAAAAATTTTATGCATTTTTGACCATCTTACTATCAAAACCACGGAATAGAATTTTCATCCAATGAAGATTTTTATCAACGACAAACCTCTTGAGCTCTTTACGCCCGAGGAACTGCCGAAAGACAGAACTTTTGAAGTGGTCTATGACCATCCCGTAGATATTCCGGCGACCGGTGAATTTCATGATGATGTCCTGATCATCGAGCCTTCAAAGGATGTGATCATCAAATTACTCTATTTGCTAAGGACCCGAAAGCTTAAAAACCTTGACTCCGTAAGTATTGTTTGCAAAGAAAAAGCTGACCTTAAATCCTTTATTAAAAGTAGGTTTACTGTCATCAAAGCAGCCGGTGGTATTGTGGTCAAAGATGAAAAGGTACTTTTTATATACAGGTTGGGAAAATGGGATTTACCTAAAGGTAAATTTGATAAGGGAGAAACGCCCGCCCAATGTGCATTAAGGGAAGTGGAGGAGGAGTGTGGTATCAAAGTCAAAATTGGACCAAAAATCACCAATACTTGGCATACTTATACCCAAGACAGAAAAAGTATCCTCAAAAAGACATATTGGTATGTCATGGAAAGCACCAATGATGCCGGGATGAAGCCACAAAAGGAAGAAGGAATCGTGGATATCAGGTGGATGGGGCATCAGGAAGCCAAAATAGCCTTGGTCAATTCCTATCCTTCTATGCGGTATTTATACAAGCAATTTTTAAAAATTATCCCTAAAATTCACAATTGATACGGCAGGTATTCTGATACATCACCGTTGTACCGGTGTACTTCACGGATGATGGTCGAACTCACCGCCGCATACTTTGATGAAGTAATCAGAAAAACCGTCTCCAAATCAGGATTGAGGTTACGGTTCATTTGGCTGATGGTATTTTCATATTCGAAATCAATAATATTCCTCAACCCCCTTACTAAAAAATTTGCTCCCTGTGTTTTTGCAAGAGAAGAGGTCAATTCATTATATACCAAAACTTTGACCCTGTCATCCCCAAGATAAAGGTTGCTGATTTTTTCAACCATCATTTCAATTTCGAAATACCGGTTTTTTTTGGCTGAATTATATCCAATAGCTACTATCACTTCATCAAAAAGTTTTAGACTTCGAAGCACGATGTCATGATGGCCTTTGGTAAAAGGATCAAAAGAACCGGGAAACAGCGCAATTTTTTTCATCTTGATTATTTTTAGGGAAGTACCCAAAAGGATTCAAATATCTCTGGTTTTTGAAATACCTCAGTACCTTCCTGATATTGAATGTTCGAAAAAGGAATGGAAATTCTGAAATTTTTAAAATAAAGATTTCCCCATTCTTCTTCGACTCGGTAAAAAGAAGTATCGCCAAATACTGAAACCCGGCAAAACATCCTATTGAAATTGAGTTGATGGACTACGCCAAGGGTATATTTCAAAAAATCTTCTTTATTGTCTATTTCAAATTTATTGAACAGCGTCAATTCCTGATTGGTAAATGCGACCAAATAGAAAAACCCCCTTTGAATCAAAATTATGACCTCTTGGTTGAGCAGGTTAAATTTTTCTTTCAATACGAATGAAAGGAAAGAAGAAGCCCCATGGTGGAAAGTGATGTCAGATTTATCTTCAGACAATAAATCAGCAAGTTCTTTCCGTATGCTGCCCACAAGGTGCAGGTTGTTACTAGCTAAAGTTGTATCGAAAACATGCATGTTTTCTTTTGGTTTCTCTGCAAAAAACAGAAAAATCGGAGACAACGGACTTTCAAACAACATGCCCGGAACCAATGAAAATGGGGAAACATGGTTGAAAACCCGGGTTGGGATATCGAGTTTCAGAAGTTTTTCATCCTTAAGTTTGAAAGCCAACAATCTTGGGCTTTCATAGGATTGGCTGTAAATGGCTAAGATTTTCCCGTTTTGGTCTTTTGCATAATAAAAATAAAAACCATCAAATAAGAAAAGCGATAAATTTGACACCGCCTGGATGTCAAATTTATCGCATTGAATTTTTTGTAGGGTATTATTTTCTGTCTGGCTAGCCAAAATTACTCCCAGTTACCTGAAGTAGAAGAATCGGTTCTTGATCCAACCCTAAGAGCTTTCTCTTTGTTGTTTAGTCTTCTTTTAGGATTTATCGGATCTGGATCTCTGATTTCGAATACCGGAATCTCTCTTTGGGTTCTTTCAACTTTGTCAGCAAAAAACTCAAACTGCTTGCCACCTGAACCTGGGACAACGTGCATGTTGTCAAGATTGAAATTCGGATATTTTCTTTCGTTAAACAGGGAATCAATCACATTGACTGAACCGAGTGTATCGTATTGTACTGAAATCTCTTCTTTACCATATTCAAGGAGTTTGGTAGTTTCTGTTCTTTGAACTAACCAAATTTTACCTTCTTGGATAAATTTCTTTAAATCATTCCAATTGCCGGCATAAACTCCGTTGGTAGCAAGATATGCACCTTGGGCATCTCTAAGCATTTGAAGTTTTTCGATAATCCTAGCCTCTGTAGCTATGATTAATTTTTCCTGCTGCATTACATCGTCCACACTCTTGTAAAGAAAATACCCTAAGGTAAATGCGGAAATAAGGAAGACAATCGATAAAATTCTTGTTAGTGTCATTTTTTGGATTGATTAGAACTTTTAATTTGGTTGATGGTAAATAATCAAGATGCTATTTTATAGAATTATTTTCAAAATTAAAATAACCTTTCCATAATCTCGCATCATTCACGGATTTTATTCCCCAAAAAAGGCGGTGTTTCTCCTCATTTTTGATGGATGACAATATATCGATGTCGAGAAACTGTATTTCGGTGATCAGCTGTTTGTCATTAGGCAATTCTGGATCCTGTCCCATGGTCATATTCCCTCCAATTTGCCTTACTTCAAAGTAAAGCTCAACAGCATGAAGGGGCGGATTCAAATATTCATAATTGCAGAGGAATTTTTCTACCTCAATTTCTAATCCTGTCTCTTCCATGAACTCACGCTTGAGGTTTTCTGAACTTGAGCTTCCGTATTTCATTCTCCCACCGGGCACATTCCAAAAGTATTTGCCGTTTCCCATGTTGTGCTTGATCATGAGGATTTTTTCATCCTGAATCAAAACCCCATTTACTCTTGTCCTCAGCCTTCCCCCGAATTTCTCATGAAGTTCCTTTTCCGAAATTGTCATATTAGCCTTAGCTTCGTCAAGATGATTGGTAAAGATAGTCAAGACAGCTTAAAGCCTTCCGCCTTATTGAAAAGAAATTTCCCTTTTGAACCTACTTCGGGACAAATGGATTTTTTTTTGCACATGGATGGATTTTTAACCCGAAAATCAACGGGAAGCAAGGCTTTTTTGCTCAGGGGTTATGCCGGTACCGGCAAGACATCCCTTATATCTGCCTTGGTCAAAACCCTTCCCAAGGTCAAATTCAAATCCCTTTTGCTGGCACCGACAGGACGTGCAGCAAAAGTCATGGGCAATTATAGCAATAAAGCTGCTTTTACCATCCATAAAATCATTTATAAGCCAAAAGGCGAAGCAGGGGATTTGGGTCAGGGTTTCGTGCTTCAAAAGAACTATTTCAAAGACACTTTATTCATAGTCGATGAAGCTTCGATGCTTTCTGATGATACTACATCTGGTAGAAGTTTACTTAAGGATTTGATCCAGTTTGTATTTCAAGAGTCGACCAACCAACTCATCTTGGTGGGTGATATGGCCCAATTGCCTCCTGTCGGGAGTTCATCCAGTCCGGGATTGGACAAAAATTATTTGATTCGGAATTTCAGGTTGGAGGTAGATGGCGTAGAATTGAAGGAAGTGATGAGGCAGCAGTTGGCTTCAGGCATTTTGTACAATGCCACACAACTGAGACAAACACTTACCAAAGAAACCCCAACTGTGGAGATGGTGACTTCCGGGTTTCGGGACTTTTTTAGAATGACAGGGGAAAGACTGGAAGATGGGCTGCGCTATGCCTATGAAAAATATGGTATCGAAAATACCACCATCATCACAAGATCAAATAAGTCCGCTGTCCAATACAACCAATACATAAGAAGAACAATCCACTTCTTCGAAGATGAGATCTCGGCAGGAGATATGCTGATGGTTGTCAAAAACAATTATGTATATATGGCCGAGTCAGAGAAAGTAAACTTTCTTGCAAACGGTGATTTTGCGGAAGTAATCAAGATCAGGTCATTTAAAGAAATGTATGGTCTGAGATTTGCAACCTTGGAACTCAGGCTGATCGACTATCCCGATGAACCTTATTTCGAAGCAAAAGTAATCTTGGATACACTCTACAGTCCTTTTCCGGCATTGAGTCCGGAACAATACAAGGATCTATACCGACAAGTATCGGAAGATTATGCCGATGTGGCAAACAAGACTGAAAGAATGGAATTGATAAAAAAAGATTCTTATCTTTCGGCTTTACAGGTCAAGTTTGCGTATGCATTGACGTGTCATAAAGCTCAGGGTGGACAATGGGACGCCGTATTTGTAGATCAGGGATACCTGACTGACGAAATGGTAAATCAAGATTATATCCGATGGCTTTATACCGCAATGACCAGGGCAAAGAAAGAACTCTTTATGGTGAACTTTCATCCCAAATTTTACCTTAAAGGAAATGATTTAGAAGTTTAACACCTAAATACAATTAAAAATGAAAAAAACCCTTTTATTCGTGGTAGCTGTCCTGATGGCATTTACCGTTTACTCGCAAGATCAAAAAGGACCGGTAATCGAGTTCCAAGTGAAAGAAAGAGACTTTGGCACCATTACCCAAGGTGAAAAAGTAGAACACGTTTTTACTTTCAAAAACACAGGTGATTCACCGCTCAAAATCCAAAATGTGGCAGTCACTTGTGGCTGTACTGCTCCCAATTGGCCAAAGGATGCAATCGCTCCGGGTGCAACAGGAGAGTTGAAAGTAGTGTATAACTCTGCAGGCAAAATGGGCACCCAAAACCCAATTATCCGCATCTACTCCAACGCTTCCGAACCAATTGAAAAAGTATCTTTGAAAGTCAATGTGGTGCCGAAAGGACAATAAATTGTACTGAGCTTAAAAAATCAAAGCCGATAGTATTTATTTCCTATCGGCTTTTTTATGTCAAATGGTCAATCCACTTTCAACAGAATCAATAACTCCTTTTCTTCTTGGTCCTTCAAAACAAGCCGTCTGTTTTCGAAGGTAAACTTTTTGACTTTTTGTAAAGCTTGGGTTACGGTCCTTTCCAATGTCATATCCATCTGTGGACAGGCCATCATTGTACTCATCAAATTTCCGAATTCAATTTCTGTTTCTGTCAGTTTTGTGATAGGACCTCTAAAGGTATTGCATCCCGAGAATCCGAAAACTCCTCTTTCTGCAGCATTGAATTCAACGGTCAATGATTTTCCCATCCCGACAGGATTTTCAATTTCGCCTACCTTTTCTATTTTGAAAATATCCGTGATGCGGAGGGTTCTGTCCTGTTGCTCGGAAATTACCTCTACCAAGGTGTATCTGAGGCTTGAAGCATCAGCCGGAATATGAGGAGGGAGTTGCTCCACATTGACTTTGATACGGTAAATGTTTCCGGGTTTGTAATCAAATCCTTCGATATTTCTGAAAAAATTCAACCATTTTCCTTCCTCGATTTCTTCACCTTCCTGGATCTGAAGGCAAGTCATCGGACCAACTCCCTGATAGGGAAGTTTGGTGCTGTTTATCCAAAATACTTTTTCTTCCATATTCTGGTTTTCAGATAATTTGGTTGATTTGCAGGAATACATTGTAATAAGAAATATTCCAAAAGAGAAGATCAGAAGACGTTTCATTTTTATGCTATTTGGTTTGTTCTTGATCCAAGACGAAGGTTACCACTCTTTTGATTGGAGATTTTACCCTTCAGAAAGTTAAAAAGTCCTAAATACGATTTTCTTTAGAAGGTCATATCAGTGATAATCACTTTTGCCAGTTTCTCCGCCCAGGATTTGTAAACCAAAGCACTTGGATGGAGTTTGTCTTCGACAACCATTTCAGGCAATGCGCCGATTTTCCTATACTCTTCCGTGATATCGATGTAATACACGCCCAATTCTTTGGAAATTCGTTCCTTGGCCATATTGTAAGCATCAATTTCCTTGGCTACTTTTTCCCTGTCTGTACCCCTGTCAGTTGCAAAAGGAGTAACTCCCCAATCGGGAATGGAAATAACCACGACATGCTTTGGGTTTCCTTTTGCAAATCGAATGGCTTTGGTCAGCATTTTCCTGAATTCAGTCTCGTAATCAGAGACCGGCCGCCCTCTGTATTGGTTGTTGACTCCAATCAAAAGCGTGACCAAATCATAGGTTTTTCCTTGAATCCCTGCTGATTCAATACCTTGATCCAATTCGTCGGTCGTCCACCCTGTTTTTGCTATGATGGTTGTTTTTTCAAAAATCAGACCTTTTGATTTCAGGATTTCTACAGCTTGGTTTGGGTATCTTCCTGATTCTTCGACTCCCTCACCGATTGTATAGGAATCCCCCAAAGCCAGATAGGTGTATGTTTTTTCTTCCATTATGTCTGTTTTTTCTTTTTCTATGCAGCCTAGATAAAGGCCTGAAATCATCAAAATGATGAGTGCGACTGGTTTCATGTAAAGATTATTTAGATTTAAAAATACCTTCAGTCAAGGTAAATGTCCCTGCATCAGCATCCATTTCTACATTTGCGCCGCAGGGAACAATAAACTGCTTGGCAACATGCCCGATCATCGCACCCCGGTAGGAAGGGATATTCAGCGGAAGAATGTAATCATCCATGATATCATCCAAAGTCAATGAGCCATATCCGCCGCCGGGATTGCAATCCGTACATTGCCCAAAAATAAATCCTTTGATCTTGGCCAATGTCCCGTTGAGTTTTAATGTGCTAAACATCCTGTCGATTTTGTAAGGATCTTCTCCGATATCTTCAACAAAGAGGATAGCATCTTTGAAATCAGGATAATAAGGTGTCCCGGACAAGGAACTCAACACCGTCAGGTTTCCTCCCAAGATCTTTCCTGAAGCTTTTCCACCGATTAAAGTCTGAATCCTGTTTTGCTTTACTATCAAATCATCTCCTTTGATTTGTTCATTTTGGAATACAGGCAATGTTTTGTCAAAGAACAGTTTTTGAAATTGGCTTACATTGAAATTGTTCCAGCTTCCGGTACCGTTAGGTCCGTGGAAAGTGACCAAACCTGTCTGTGAATGGATGGCACAATGTAAAGCGGTTATATCTGAATAACCCAAAATCGGTTTTGGGTTCTTTTTGATCACTTCATAATCGATCAGATCAAGAATCCTCGCAGCGCCTGAACCTCCCCGAATGCATATGACGGCTTTGACTTCCGGATCGGCAAACATTCCGTTGAGGTCATCCGCGCGCTCCTGATCTGAACCTGCAAGGTGTCCTCTCCGGTTTTTGAGGTTTTCACCCAGTTTGACCTGAAGACCCAAAGCTTCCAAAGACTCTTTTGCAAATTCAAACTGAATACGCTCTGAGGTAGCCGCAGAAGGACTGACCAAACCAACCATATCACCTTTTTCAAAAGGATTTGGAAAAAGTTTCTTTTTTGGGTCTTCTGATTTGGGTAGGAATGAAACAAGAGGTAAAGTACCGACACCAAGGAGGGCTGATTTTATAAAGTGACGTTTGTTCATTTATATTTCAATAGTTAATGGCTTATTTAATCACAAAAAAATAAAAAGGATTTGGACTTTTATTGAGGGAGTTGATTCAATTTTTCCAATTCTTCAATATCGAGTTGGTCTTTAGGTCTGTTTACTGCCTTTTTTGATGCAATTAAGTTATTGTAATCGAGGAAGAAAACAGGTATTTCTTCTACCATTACCACCGTAGCCAATTTCCAAAGTTCGTCAAATGGTATGTTTTCCAAACCTTTGACCTCTGTCATAATATCCAATCGCATTCCAGAATCCAAACTAAAATCCGTCCATCCAGGTACAAATTGTAAGATTTCAATTTGTTTAAAATCACCAATTCCGGCATCCTTCAAAGCTTTTCTTAGGTTATTTCGGTTTTCAACTGAATCCTTGATGTAAATATCAATGTCCCCTGTGTTGCGGTTGAATCCATAGATATTTACAGCGAATCCGCCTATTGTCAAGTACTTGACTTGGTTAATGTGGAATTGTCTCCAGATATCAACTATTTGACTGATCATTGTTTTTTATTTTTGTCCCATTTTTGACCAGGAAGGAAATCTCTAATATTGCCATCAAACGCTCAAGCCGTTCCAAATAGGAAAGTGACTTCACTTCTGCAATCCTTTTGGCTTCCTTTTCTTCAGGATTGGAGTAATTGAGCTTGCCGGATTCTTGATTTTTCATTTTGAAAACATTTGAGACCAAATCTCTTTATTCTAAGCTAAGGAATAGTGGCTTTTTTTCCAAGATAAGGTAAACCCTTGATCAGAAATGGATGGTGCCTATTTCAGAAATTCTCCTTGATGTACAGCATCACTTTTTCCATTTCCCTTCTCACTTCGGGTGCTTTGTTGAGGTAGTTGTTATTCATAAAGGCAAATGCATAAACCTTTCCCGAGTCAACTTTGATATAGCCCACAAGGCCGTGGTTGTTGGCCACGGTACCTGTTTTTGCAAAGATGTAAGGAGTTCGTGCTTTGTAATTGTTTTTTAAAGTGCCGCTGATGCCACCTTGCGGGAGGAGTTGCATTACTTGATTCCGGGGTATCTCTTTTTCTATTTTGACCAAAAGGGAAACCATCGACCGCGGCGTAATCAGGTTATGCCGGGAAAGTCCCGATCCATCTACCCATTTTGGTCTGTCAGCAAGATCCGACAAATAAGTTTTTTGAATGTATTCAATGATTCTCTCCGAATTGAGTTCCAAAAACTGTTTGTCAGACATCATCAAGAGCAGCTGCTCGGCAATGAAATTGTCACTTTCCTGAAGCATTTCTATCCAAAGCGGTTCAAGGGCTCCTCCATAAAAAACCTGATGATCCATTGGGAGACTTTCATCCACAACAGTGATGTTTTTTTTCAATTCTTCCCCAGCTAAAAGTGAGAATGTCTTAGCCGAAGTGATAAAAGGGATTTCAGACTTGGTTTCTGTATAGGTGTCGGGATTGAAATAAAAGGCATTCTCATGCAATTGCCTTTCTACGCCTTTGTTTGTTTTGTCCGGGTTGACGGAGATTTTCCCAAAAGAAGGGATATTGGCTTTGGGAACCTTCTTTTGGTTGGTGAAAGTGACAAAATTTCCATAGATGGGAAATGGGGATTTTTCGGCAGAATAGGAATAATAATAATCGTCCCATTGCCAACCGTAGCCAAAAGCTTCGTCTTTCCAGTTTTTGTCAGAGAATTGGATGGTTTCATATTTTTGAAGGGATCCATCGATATCAGGTTGTGGTAGTTTACTGTATTTCCATCCCGGATAGCCTGTTCCCCAAATGGTAATTTGCTTTCCGTTTTCTACATAGCGGAATGCAGGTAGGCTGTCATTCAGCATCATGATGCTTCCATAAAAAGTCAGGAGTTTTGTGGTGGAAGCCGGGATGAAATTCATGTGGCTGTTTTTTTCAAAAATGACCCTTTGGCTGTCCGGTTCAAAAAGAATGAATCCTGTCAGGTGGTTGCCAAAAAATGATTTCTCATTGAGAAGACTATCCAAGCCTGCATATTTAGCCCTGAAATCAGCTTCCTGTCCCCAAAGAGGGGAGAGGAAGAATAATGCGAGGAATAAGGGGAGGATGGTTTTTTTAATATCCATTGAAATCAGATTCCTTGTTTTTTTCCTGCCCAAAACAAAAACAACCAACCCACAATAAACGCAACTCCGCCCAAAGGCGTAATGGCTCCAATCCAAGTGATACCGGTCAGTGAAAGGACATACAGCGAACCTGAAAAAATTAGGATTCCTATTAGAAAGGACCACATGGCTTTCACTAATATTTTTCTTTCTGGTTGAAAATGATACCAAACAGCTACTGCCAACATGGCCAAGGTATGGTAAAAATGATATTTGACGGCCGTTTCAAAGGTATCCGACCTTCCATTGGATTCCAAAATCGGCTCCAAACCATGTGCCCCAAAAGCACCTACTCCCACTGCCGTCGCGCCAACAATCGCCGCTATCTGAATAAAATTAACTTTCATAATCTATTTGTATTCTCTTTCGCCAAAAATGGCAGTTCCGATCCTGACCATGGTACTCCCTTCTTCCTGCGCAATGATGTAATCCCCACTCATTCCCATAGAAATCTCTCTCAGGTCAAAGTTTGACGTAAGTTTTTTGGTTTTTAATTTATCGAAGATAGATTTCAAATTTCTGAATTCCTCCCTTACAGTATTCTCGTTGTCGGTAAAAGTTGCCATGCCCATCAAACCCACAATTTTCACATGGGAAAGAGATTTTACGGCTTCACTTTGGACAAGTTCCTCCAATTCCTTTTCGTCGAGACCAAATTTACTTTCTTCTTTGGCGATGTAAACCTGTAGTAAACAATTGATAACCCTTCCTGCTTTTTCGGCTTGTTTGTTGATTTCTGTTAGGAGCTTCAGAGAATCCACGCCATGGATCAGGTATATGAAGGGTGCGATATACTTTACTTTGTTGGTCTGTAGGTGTCCGATAAAATGCCACCGGATATCCTTTGGAAGCGCAGCCTGTTTTTCTTCCAATTCCTGTACTTTGTTTTCGCCAAAATCCCTGACCCCAAGTTCATAGGCTTCGAGGATGGTATCTGCCGGATGGGTCTTACTGACAGCCACCAATAGACAGTGGGGATTTACAAATGTATTTTTTAATGATAGGAGGTTTTCTTTGATACCCATTCTGTAAATTTGGCAAAATCAACGCAAACAAAGATATGGCGATATTGGGTACATTGCTAAAAAAAGGTATCAGATTAAGGGATTCTTTGGTTCAGGAATACAGTTCTCCATTGGACCTTCAAAAAGGGGAACTCAAAAAACTACTGATCAAAGCAAAGGATACTGAATTTGCCAAAAAGTATAATTTTGACCTGATTTTAAAGGAGTTCAAGAAAGGGGAACATGATTTTTATACAGCATTTACCAAACAGATTCCCATATACAATTACAATACGATCTACAGTGAATGGTGGTATAGGCTCAAAGGTGGAGAAGAAGACATCACATGGCCGGGAGCAATCCGGCATTTTGCATTGACTTCAGGGACCTCGGGTGCCGCTTCGAAATATATTCCCATTACCAAGGATATGGTAAAAGCCATCCGAAAAACCGGAGTCCGTCAGATTTTGACCTTATCCAAATATGACCTTCCTGACAAATTATTTACCAAAGGGATTTTGATGCTGGGGGGAAGTACAGATTTGGAATTCAATGGGACGTATTTTTCGGGGGACTTAAGCGGAATCACCACCGGAAGATTGCCGATATGGTTTCAGCGGTTCTATAAGCCGGGGAAAAAAATCTCCAAAAACAAAAACTGGGGAGAAAAGCTGGACCAAATTGTAGAAAAAGCCCCGGATTGGGATATTGGCATCATCGTCGGCGTTCCGGCTTGGCTTCAGATTTTATTGGAAAAAATCATTGAGCGGTATAACCTCAAAACCATCCATGACCTGTGGCCAAATCTTCAGATTTTTGTCCATGGTGGGGTTTCCTTTGAGCCTTACAAGCAGGGTTTTGAACGATTACTTGAAAAGCCTCTGATTTACATGGAAACCTACCTGGCATCGGAGGGATTTTTGGCATTTCAGGCGATACCGGACAGTAGGTCCATGCGGCTTGTTCTAAACAATGGGATTTTTCATGAATTCATCCCTTTCAATGAAGAGAACTTTGACAGTGAGGGCGAAATTCTTCCCCATGCCAAAACGCTTAAAATTGACGAAATAGAAGAAGAAACAGATTATGCCCTGCTCATCAGTACCTGTGCCGGGGCATGGCGGTACCTGATTGGGGACGTTATCCGGTTTACTTCCAAAGAAGAAAGTGAGATTTATATCACAGGCAGGACCAAGCATTTTTTGAGCCTTTGTGGCGAGCACCTTTCTATGGACAATATGAACAAAGCCGTGGAATTGGTTTCTGAAGAAATGAACCTCAATATCAGGGAATTTACCGTTCTCGGTTTGCCTCATGGGTCCTTGTTTATGCACCATTGGTTTGTCGGTTCTGATGACGAAGTGGATCATGCCGCACTGCTAAGTCAGATTGATGAGAAACTGAAGCAACTCAACGACGATTATGTCGTGGAGCGGAAGCACGCCCTGAAAGAAGTGAAGCTGACGGTGCTGTCTCCTTCTGTTTTTTACGATTGGCTCAGATCCAAAGGAAAAGAAGGAGGACAGAACAAATTTCCGAGGGTATTGAAAGGGGAGAAGGCGGAGCAGTGGCTCGGATTCTTAAAAGAAAACGGCATAAAAATATGAATCAGGCGCTTTGGGAAGGAATCAGCATGGGGCTGGTACTGTCGGCGATGATCGGACCGGTATTTTTTGCGCTGATCCAAAACAGCCTTGAACATGGATTTAGGTATGCCGCTATTCTTGCCTTGGGGATTTTGCTTTCCGACCTGATCTATGTCCTGATCACGTATTTTGGGGTGTCCCTCTTTGCTCAGAATCCCTACTTTGAGATCATCCTTGGGTATGTCGGTGGGGCGGTGTTGGTGGGATTTGGGATTTCTACCATTCTCAAAAAAAATAGGAACAGACCGAATACCGGCGGGATACCTTTGCCCAAAACCAAAAAAAGAACCGGGTTTATGAAAGGATTTGGGATCAACGGGGTCAACCCATTTGTCATGCTTTTTTGGATCTCCATCGCCGGATTGGTCAACCTCAAGCAAGAGTACCAAAGGATGGATATTTGGCTGTATTACACCGGGATCTTGCTGACGGTATTCTGCATCGACCTGCTCAAGGCATTTATTGCCAAGCAGCTTTCGGGTTTTGTTACCCCAAAACTGATGACCAAACTCAATATCCTGGTGGGATTTATCCTGATTTTCTTCGGAAGCAAACTGGTAAAGTTTGCTTGGGACAAGCAGGTTTTGATGGGGTAGGAGATTTAGAGTCAATTTTAAGAGGTGTTTTTCCAAGAATCCAAGTTAATCCCTCTTGGTGGAAAATTGTTTGATCCTGTTGGGGCCGTGGGTAATAAAAACCATTTTTTTCCATAGGTTTCACCTATGGCTATTGAGAGGTTTGACCCCTTTGGGGTCGTTAAGAATTAGCAGGATTTAAAACTTCCAAAGGAATTAGCCCATTGCAATGAAAGAATTGACCCATTTGGTGTCATTGTTTTTGGACAACTTTAATAATTCCCGACCATGAAGTGGTCGAACTTTTCAATAGCCCCCGGTGCAACCGGGGGTAAAAAGGACAAAAGTTAGATGGCAACAACCCTGAAAGGGTTGAACCCTTGATGGTAATTCTTAGATTTTTTCTTAAGCTCTATTCCACTTCCACATCAAAAGCCCCGTTGACGATTTTTCCATCGATTTTTACCTGTACCCAAATCCTGTAATTGCCGGGTTGGGGAAAGGCATAGGGGAAGCTGACCATGCTGTGTTCGATGTGATCGGGATCGGTTGGGTCGGGATGGACCATATTCCCCATCAGGAGACTGTCCCGTTCCTTTTCTGGCATTTGGTTCAAAACTTGGATCACACCATCGATGCTGTCAGGAAAGCTCAGCCCTGACGGCAAATTTTGCATGCCTATTTTGCCTGATTCAAATCTTTCGAGCAGCATCTGTTGCGAACCCATGGAATAATTGCCTGTAGGATGGAGGTGGATGTACACAGACCCGTCGTGTTTCAGGACTACCGCATGACCCATCATGCCGAGATAGGGTTCAAGCTTGGCAGCATTTCCTTCCGGATCAAAAAGCGCAAAATCAAGATTATAGAGGGTGCCAGTTTCAAAGTTTTCTCCATCAGTTTCCCAAACTGCTGAGTATCCTCCCGGCAAATCGGTTTTGATACCGGGTTTGCCACAGATCATGATATCCCCATCCAATGAGGTCTTTTTACCCGAAACAGGATTGGAAAAGGTATAGGTATCGTCCCGTCCCAATACGACATCTGTATTGGATATGAGCTGGAAATTTGAATTTTCTGGAATAGAAAAATCTGAAATGATGGTTTCTGAAAACCCTGTGAACCGGGTGATATCCGCATATACATGGTAATCGCCTGCCGGGATGGGAGGTAGCTTTACCTTGAAATTCAAGGAGTCCAACCGCTTAGGGTGCAGGTGTGCAAACACATCCAAATCTCCCTTTCTGATCAAAAACAAATGCATCAGCTTGCCGTGGTCGGGGACTATCAGACTGAGCTTTCTTGAGGTTTTGCCTTGCTTGAGGGTAGCGGTGTCTATTGCGAGGTGAAGGTAATTTTCCCCGGCTGCCGATTCAATTCGCGAATTGGCTTGGATGGGTTTGAAAAGGTAGTCGTTGTATTTTTCAGATTCTGAATCCCACCAGGTTTTTCCTCCCCAAAGTACCAAGAGCATGATGACTGACCCGATGGCAATGCCATATTTTCTTCTTTTGTCCACAGCAGGGTTTCTTTCTTTTCCCGGATCCCGGATGCTGTCACTCATCGCTGAGGAGATGATGGTCACCATCAGGATGACCAAAAATATCCCCAGAATTGTCAGCGGAATGCCCAACTCGGAGGTCATGGAATTCTTGGCTGTAGGCCAAGCCATGACCGGAACGATCGCTTCAAAAGTTTGCCCATTGGCCTGCATCATCACCTGAACACTCGAAGTTCCCGAATTCATAAACCACAATTCGCCTTCATATTTTCCCGGTTCTCCGGGCACCGCCACCATGGGGTCGGCTTTGGGAGTTCCTTTAAGGCCGGCAGACCAATAAACAGGACGAACCTCAAGGGTAATATTTTCAGGATTTTCGGGAATGATGATGGTCACCCTCGCGATTCCGGGGACAACTTCAGCCGGTTGGATATTGGCGAGGATGCGGTAAGGGCCGAGAAGACCCTCATAAATGACTCCTGGACTTCCGATATGGCTGCTCGACAAATACCAAAGCAAAATGAGAATAGGCAATACTGATTTTCTTTTCATAATCTATCTTTTCACCTGCTTCATCCAATTGCCCCAAGAAAGCCCGACTCTCGAAGTCAGGATTCCAATACCCACAGCGATTAAGAGACCTTTGATCAGATCCCAACCATAGGTAGAGAAATTGGGGTTGAACTGATACCTGAATTCATAGCTTGGATTGGCAAAATAAGGCCAGGAGAACCTGCCAAAGAACCAACCCCTGCCGATTTCAGAAATCAAAACTTCAGAAAAGTACCATTGTACCGGGGTAAAACAGACAACGAAGATCAGGGAAAGCAGGACTGCCAAAAGCCACTTGTTGGAATTTCTCCATTTTTCGATGGCATAGTCAATGGCAATCGCCGGCACAATCAGGAGAATGGGAAAATGAAAAGGCTGGAACCTTGTGATGTAATTGAAAACCGGACTGAGCTTGGGTTCGGCGGGAAACAAAGGCATAATCCACACCATTGCTGCCATGACAAAGGTATATATCAATGCCATTTTGGTCGCTGCAAATCTATATGGAGAGGCAAATGATATGGAAATCAAAAAAAGCGGAAACATCAAAGCGGCGATCTGATACGGCAAAACCCCATGCAGCATATTCAAAAAGAAATACTCAGACACCAAGGTATAGACCATCACCAACAAAAACCCTGCGGACAACGCGTACATCCATTGGAGGTGGGATTTGGTGCGGGCATCCATTTTTTCTCCCAATTTATTTTGGGCTGCAATCACCGAAATCATGGCGCCGAATTGGATCATCATCATCCCGAGCCCCAACAAAGCATGGGGTGGAGAGAGGATTTTTACATCAAGACCATAGGTATTGTGCCACCAATCGTCAAAAGGAGCGGAGGTCAACATCGCAAATGCGCCCCATACGCAAAACATCGCTCCCAAGGAACCATGGAAAATCCCCCAAAATCTGATGCTTTGGGACTTTTCTTCTTTGGAACCCCAAAAGCTGGTTTTCAACACCTTGATCCCCGAAAATACCCCCGCAATCACTGCACCCAAATAAATCAGAATATGGGGCGGAGAAAACAAGCCATCCCGGCCCACACTCATGTGCCATGAAATGTCCCATTGCAATCCCACCGCGATGCACAGGGAAGCAAAAACGGTCGCATAGACATAAGTCGGAATCACTCGGGTGACCGTGGCGGTGTCAAATGCTGCCGACTCAGTCAGGGTGGTGGAGGTGAAATTTTGGTTCATAAAAGTCTGATTTGGTTCTAAATATAGAAGTATTGATCCCTAGATAGAAATATTCCGATATTAAATTTTTCAGGCAAATTGATAAAACTGCCTCCTTTAGATACAGGTTTCCAGGAAATTGGTTTGGATGAAAATTTTGCCTATCAAAAGATCAATCATGCCTTGGTCGTAATTTGAAATTACGCCTTCCTATCATTTTGAGTTTTATTCCAATTTCTCAAAGTTAGATCAAGATTTATCCATGAATTCCAATTCAAATTGGAGAAATAAAAGGGTATAATTTCAAAATAAACCAAAGGTTTGGAAAAGCTTGGTAAATAAAAGGGTGAGTGAGTTCTTCTATGAAGTGGGGGGACTTGGGAAGTACCCCCTTAGGCTTTGGAAGTACCTCTTTTGACGGAATGAATTCAATTAAATTTCCAACCTAGAAATCATAAAATTCTTTAATAGTCAGCACTACAAATTTCAATAGGATCCAACCTAACAAAGGATACTTTCTGGCGTTTCACGAGCATGGACTTGCCGAACACCATTCTAAGAAGTAGGCTAAATTCAACACAAAGAAAAATGCAAAAAACGAAATTGATGGCGATTGTTATCCTGACAGGTCTGATAAGTGCTGCCTGCACCAAACCTGCAGAGAAAGTCGAGGAAGATACTCAAACTGCAACACTTACCAATCCTGAAGTACAAAGTGTGATCGATGAATTGGGTTTGGTCTATGTAGAGGAAGGTGCACAATATATCATTACCTATGATGAAGTAAATGCTGCCCAGCAGGCTTGGTGCGATGCTTTGGTCAAAATCGGTCAAACCAAAGAGGAGGGCGGAGATTACAGGAAAGTTGCAGAACAGGTTTTGTCAGAAGCATATAATTACGATTATGGGAAGGTATTTTTCAAACCGACCCTGGCATTTGGTGACCAGACTTTCAGAAATGATAAAAAAGGTGCCCTGTCTTATTTTGTCGGCGGAGATCCGGATTTTCCCAACGACAAAGGATTTGCCCTTACGCCTTGGGTAAAAGCCAGGTATGACAATGCCGGGTCCGACAACCAAGGTATCCAGATATATGGTTCTGTGGCGATTACAATGGGCAATGTTTGGGTGACTGATAAAGAAGGCAATGAAACGATGGTTGAAAAAACCTGGGTCTTCAAAAAAGGAATAGACGGAAAACTTAGAATTATCGTGCACAAATCTTCTCTTCCATTTAACCCTAGCTAATATATAGATTTCGGCTTCAGATGAAATAATCAAAAATCCATCGAGGTGCTAAAAGTCCAAATATCATCCAGAATAAAAAACCACATTCATGTAAATGAATGTGGTTTTTTTTTGATCCAAAGAGTATAGCAGTATGGTGAGTGATTTGGCCTTTGAAGTGGGGGATGCCTGGGAAGAACCTTTTTTAGTCAATTTGGACCGGACCGTTTGGGGTCTAAAATAATCGTGTTGATATTCTTTTTTCCATGATTTTCATCCCTTTGGTTCAACCGGGGAAACAGGACCGAAGAAAGGTCGCATCAACCATGAAAGGGTAAAATGTTTTGAGAATTTTGACAAATAACTTTCCCCTAACTTTCTACGAAGAAAATTCGCAACTGAAAACTACTCCCTCATTCCCGGCTTATACTTCTTCCTCGCATTTTTAAGCACATCTTCCCGATAGAAACTGACGTCTTTGAATTCGCCTTTGCTGTATCTTTCTGCCTGATCGACAAAGTGGGGAGAGAAGGGATTGCCGCTTTGACCGCCGGCAAGGAGGCTTTTTGCTTTGACTTTGTCTCCAAATTCGACTACTGCCACAAAGCTGTTGCCGACATTTCCGTACCATTTCTTTGTATTGGGATATGCCCTGCTGCCATACGCCGCCAATGAACCCCAAAGGGAAGAATTATAGCCGATGGGTAAGCTTGGGAGATGGTCATCGTACCTTCCCTGGATGTCATTGGTAACCCGCTGAAACCTGTTGATCTCTCCCCAAGGGGTATTCCATGTTCCAAAATCTTCCACCAATTTGTCCACGGCTTTTTCAAAAGCGGTGATCTTCATACTATCAGGTGCTTCTTTGGCAAGCAGATCAAAGACATAAGCATCCCAAGGTCTGTCCATATCTTTGGCTTCCATCAGGAGTTGGTTTCCCCAAAATACCGCCAAGGACGTTCCCACAGAACTCACTCCGGTATTTCTATCCCAATCGGAAAGTACTTCCATAGGCTTTTTTAGCTTTCCCTTTCGTGGATCTGTTTCGGGCAGATTCCCATAAGTCTTCTCCAAAGAAGGGATCAAAGGTTCAAATGCCATCAACTTAGGGTCGTAGGCAGTGGCTATCAACGATTCCAAAGTGAAATCTTTTTTGCCGGTCAAAACCCGCACAGCATTCAGTCCCCGTGCATTTTCCACATCCCAAGCCATGTAAGCAGGAAAGCTTTCCCTCTTTGGAGAAAAGGGTCCGGCCGCGGTAAAAGGATCTGAATTACAGTTTTGGATCCATCCGTTTTCAGGATTTTCGATCAAAAGCATTTCCTCGACTTCATGCAGCCCTTTCCAATCTGTGGCCGGATTGCTGCCGTCGACGGTATTTCTCCAATCAAATTTCGGGTCTCTTTTTGGAACAAAATTACCGTGGTAGTAGACAATATTTCCCTCCTTATCGGCATAGACGGTGTTGTTGGAGGAGTTGGTTTTGAGTGCCATGGTGGCTTTGAACTCCTGGTGGTTTTTGGTTTTTGTTCTTGAAAATGATTGGATCAGTGCTTTTTCTCTTTCTACCATCAGGGCGATGGCGATCCATTTTCCGTTTTCTACCTTGATTACCGGGCCGTGATGGCTGTAATAGGCTGTTATCGAGTGCTCTTTGACCTGATCTCCCTCTTTGTATTTGAGTTTGATCTCTTTTTCAGTCAGTGGCAGCCACTTTTTCCCAAACTGATAATGGTGTTTTCCTTTTCTATTTTCTACAATCAGTGCATAATGGTCTATCGCGTCGGCTTTGCTGGAAGTATGCATCCAACCGTTGTATTCATTGAATCCCTGGTAGATAAAAAACTGCCCCCAAGTCACCGCGCCGTAGGCATTGAGTCCTTCTTCGCTGACCATGTGTACTTCAGGACGGAAATAAAAGGAAGTGTGTGGATTGATCAAAAAAAGCGCATTTCCGCTTTTCGAAAGTTGGGGTGCGATGGCAAAACCATTGCTGCCTCTTGGTTCAGTATCCCAATCCCTTTCCTCCAACACAAGATCGGAAAGCATTTCTTTCCCATAAAATGACTTGAGTCCGTTGGTGGAAATGGTTTCAATATCTCCGCCGATGCTTCCTTCGCTGAAAGTCAAAGCCATCCAAGGTTCGAATTTTGTGAGTAACTTGGGTTTGACTTCAGGATGGGTATGCAGGTAATAATTGATCCCGTCGGCCCATGCGTTCATCAATTCTTTGAGCCAGTCAGGGGAGTTTTGGTATTCGCTTTTGACTACTTCTTCGTCGATATACAGCTTCATTCTGAAATCCTGGAAGAGCATATCACTTCCTTCCACCTCGGCCATTCTTCCCATGGCATTGATAAAGTTGACTTCGACCCGGTTGAAATCGTCTTCACACTGGGCATAGACCATCCCAAAAACCGCGTCGGCATCAGTTTTGCCATAGACATGGGGAATGCCCCATTGGTCTCTGATGATTTCAGTATTTTGGGCCCTTAGCTGCCATTTTGAAATATCGTTTTGGGAGAAGCAGAGTAAGCTAAGGAAATGTAGGGAAATCAGAAAAAACCATCCTTTTTTCATAATTGCGATTTTGGGAAATTAAGATAAATAAAATTGGAGTGTTTGCTTGGCATCAATCTACATTGGCTTTGGCAAATACACTGTTAATGAAAAGCATGTGGAATGGGAGAGCCTCCGTCCAATACTGCCAGGTATGGGCACCCGGTCTTTCGGTATATTCGTGGGGAGTTTGGTTTTGAAGAAGCAGTTGATGGATTTGTCTGTTTGTTTCTATTAAAAAGTCATCCACCCCACAATCTATGATCAGGGAAATCCCATTTTGTTTCATCCTATCGACAAGTCCCACCACCGTATAGTCAGTGAAGGGGGAATCATATGTGATTTCCCCCAACATTGCCTTTTGACTTTCATAACGAAGTTTTCTGAAATCTTCTGGTACTTTCCACATTCTGGTGTCGATGTTCATCAGACCACTCATACTTCCAGCCGCAATAAATAATTCCGGGTGCTTTGCACTCAGCATCAATGAACCATGTCCACCCATCGACAGGCCTGTGATGGCCCTTGAATTTCGGTCATTGATGGTCCTGAAGTTTTTATCTATAAAAGGGATCAGTTCTTGGATGAAATAAGTTTCGTACCGTACCGAGTCTAATAATGGGCTGTCATAGTAATAGGAGGACGGCCCCACACCCGGAGTGACGAAAATGACTCCGTATTGATTGGCTAGATTTGGTAAAAGATCGGGTTGGGTAGTTTTTTTGTGCCAATCCGAAAAACTTCCGGAACCACCATGGAGCAGATAGACAGTTGGATAGGAATTATTGCCACGGCTATAACCTTCAGGTGTCACGACAGCAGCTTTTAAGGTTTTGTTCATGGCCTTACTGAATACCTCGATTGTATCCACTTGGGCAAAGATCGGGATTTGGAAAAGAAGCCATATCCCAACAGCCACAGAAATTCTTTTGATCATCATGATGGTAGGTTTTTTTAAAAGTACTTTGTAAAAAAACCAAATCAAATAATTTTTACCTGACAAGCACCATAAAAAATGTAAGAGGGTCAAAGAAAAAAAGCGTCAGAAATGTTTTTTGCATTGCTGACGCTTCAATGAAACTACTAATGGAATTTTTTGACTTTCTCCTGTTCGCCAACAGATGATACACCTTGGCTTAGCCTTTCTGCATAATCATCCAACAATACCCGCACTCTTGCATGTTTATCGGATTTGACGATTAGACCTGCATGGTAATCCAGGGGTACTCTGAAACAAACTTCCGGGTCATTGAAGGAAGAAAGATCAGGATCTTGGAATTTTGATAATGTCAAGACAATTCCTGCATAGCCTTTCTTCACTTTGGGAAGCTTATATTTTTTCCCTTTTACGATAGTATCTTCAATTTTGGCCCATTCTGTCCAAAGGTTGATATCAGTTGCACCCTCGACCATCTCAGCGAGATGGGCACCACCGACTCTGGAGGATGTTTCCAAAAAGTAGACTTCACCGTCTTCTTTTCCTTTGATGAATTCGGTATGACTGGCGCCGTTTTTCATCCCAAAGGCTTTCATCACTTCTTCATTTGCTTTCCGCATGGATTTATCATCCTCAGAACCATAGGGGACATTGGCGCTTCTGAATATTCCGCCACCCTGTGAGATTTCCATCGGTGTAGCAAGGTATTTGGAAACTGTGCAGAAAATGTTTTTTCCGTCCAGATTGAGCCCATCAGCGTGGTAGACATCTCCGGGTTTAAACTGCTCCACCAAATATCGTAGACGGTTATCGCCCATTTCATGGATATTCTGCCAAAGGCTGTCTTTGTCATATACTTTAATAATGCCATGGGCAGAGGCTTCGGACCTTGGTTTCAAGACCCAGGGTGGCGGTACATTGTCTGCAAAATGGTTGATTTCGGCATCATTGAATAAGGCAGAAAATGCAGGTACCAAAACTCCGGCTTCCTTTGCCCGCATTCTCATGGCGAGTTTGTCTCTAAAATACCTTCCGGTGGTCTGACCCATGCCGGGGATTCGGAGGTTTTCCCTTAAGAAAGTAGCTTTCTCCACATCGTAATCATCCAATGCTGCAATTGCGTCGATTTTTACGCCTTTCATCAAACCCGCTACTCCTATCAACAAGGTTTCAAGGTCCCAATCTAAGTCTTGGCCAGGCATGTAGAAAATCTCATCTATGAATTCTCTTGGCCAATTGTTTTCGCGTAGTTTTTCAGAGGTGATCAAATAAACTTTGTTGCCGGCTTTTTTCAGGGCAATCAAAAATGCACTTCCTTTGAAATAATTGGATATGCATAAAAATGTCTTAGGGCTATCTTCCATGGTCTAAAGATTTTCTAACAATTTAATCAATAAATGTACTCCATACGCAGTGGCATGCTTTGTTTTTGCAAATTCAGAATCACCGAAAGCTGTACCGGCAATGTCTATATGGGCCCATGAGGTATGGTTTTCTGTAAAAAACTCCAGAAATTTTGCTGCTGTGATGGCACCCGCGTAAGGTTTGCCATGAAAGTTTTTGATGTCGGCGATTTCCGAATCCATCTCGGTTTTGTATTCATCCCACATAGGCAAAGACCACAGCCTTTCGCCTATTTTTTCTCCGGACTGCTTGAGGTTATTGGATAATTCTTCGTTTTTGGAAAATAAAGCGGCACATTCATAACCAAAGGTTCCTATCGCGCTTCCGGTCAGCGTTGCAAAATCAATGACTGTATCAGGTTTGTAATTTTGGATCAGGTAAGAAAGTCCATCTGCCAAAATCAATCTTCCTTCCGCATCTGTATCGATGATTTCAATGGTTTTGCCGCTATAGCTTCCAATCACATCTGATGGCAAAAAAGAATGGCTATCAATGGCGTTTTCGACACAGGGAACCACAGCTGATACGTTCACATTGAGTTGGAGGTCAGCGATCAGCTGCATGGCTCCGAGAACTGCGGCGGCGCCACCCATGTCACATTTCATATGGACCATGCCTTGGGTTTTGATATTCAGTCCACCTGTATCAAAGGTGACACCTTTGCCTACGAGTCCTATATGCTTGGAAGCCGATTTGGACCGGTATTTCATGACAATGAATTGGGGTTCCCGATGACTTCCCTGACCGACAGCTAAAAATGCCTTTAGGTTTTCTTTTTCTGCCTTCTTTTTATCGAGAACCTTAACGTCAAAACCGAATTTTTTCCCTGCATTTGCAGCCCAATCCGCCAAATATTTCGGGGTGATTTTATTTGGAGGCAAATCCACCAAATGGAATGTTTCGATTTGGGCATCAGCAATTTTCAGCCCTTTTTCGATTATTTTCTTTGGTTCAGGTATTGCTGATAAAATTGAAATATTGACTTTTGACCAATTTTTTGGACCCTTTTCGGATTGCTTGTAATGGCCAAGCCTATAAGTGCCAAGAACCAATCCTGAAACAGCAGCTTCAAGAAAATCGGTATCCATCTTATCCTCCAAAATGACCAAAACCTTTTTTTCAAAAAGATTTTCTTGTTTGGAGGTCAATCTCCTGAAGGCCGTTTTGATGGTTTTGTAAGAAGGTTCCTTGCCCAGTCCAAGCAATAAAAACATCCGATCGGAAACTTTGTCTTCAATGATAAATTGACTGTCCTTTTTCCCCAAGAATAGATTTTTGGAAATGGAAAATGATTCAAAGGAAATAGCTTGTCCGCTTTCATCCATTTCAAAAAATGGAATGATGACCAATCCTTTGAAATTTTCAGAAGATTTTATGGGGGATATTTTCATTATATTTTGGGACAGGTGTATTTATAAAAAGGCGGAAATTATTTTTCAAAACAGATTAATGGAAGGGATTTTAACTATAACGACAAGATAAAGTGATTTTCGAATTTTCAAAAGGCAAAAGAGAATTCTTTGAAGTCGGTGATCAGGAGACTGACCTGTTTTTGACTTTTTTTGCTACAAATCACCTTTTCGGTTGCTGAAGAAAAGCCATTCTATTGCTTTTGGAAATTCATCACTCCAATAAGTTTCATTGTGTTTGCCTTGCTCATTAATACTAAGCTGTATTTCCATCTTTTCCCTGAGAGTGTCTCTTTTGAGGAGTCTTTTTTTGAATTTTTTGATATGGCTGACCATTGTGGCACTTTCTTTTCCTCCTGCATAGAGATATATTTTGGTTTCCAGGGGGTCGAAAAAGTCCAAAAAGGAAAATTTGATCTTTGGGATCACCCAAAGAGAAGGGGAGAAGATCATGAGTTTGCCGTAGACCTCAGGATAGATCAGGCCACTGAATAAACTCACCAATCCACCCATGGAACTGCCTCCGATACCTGTAAATTCCCTTTCAGGTTTGGTACGGAAATTTTTGTCGACGAATGGTTTTAGTGTGTCTGTCAGGAATCTGATGTACTGCTTTCCCTGGCCTTTCCCCAGTAATGTTTTTCCCACATTATATTCCAAAACCCTTTCTTTTTCGGCGTGTTCTATGGCGATAATGATGATTTTCCCGATCCCATAATCTGACATGACAGCGAGTTTTTTATCTATTTGCCAGTTGCCAAAAGGCGAGTTTTCATTGAAAAGATTTTGGGCATCCTGCAAATAGAGCACAGGATAAAGTTCTTCTGAAGTATTGTAGTCATGGGGCAGCAATGCCCATACTTTACGGGTTTTGTTGAGTTGGGGAATCTCAAATTCTTCAGAAATCAGGTGTACTTGAGGCAATTGACTGGGTCGATACGGAAGCCAGTTTTGACGCCATTTAGGTACATGTTCTTTTTGAACACCTGTTTTTTTCTTACAAAATCGGTTCGGGGTTTTATTCTCGAATTTGTCAATTTCTACTTCCGACCAGTCACCTTTGGTAAATTTATAAATCAGTTCTGCGGGGTATGCAAATTCAGGCGGGAAAGTAAATGAGTATTTTCCGGATGCAGTTTTTTGCATCAGGTACTTTTTGTCCTGGGTAATCCATTGATTAAAATTTCCTGACAAATATACAGGGCGATCATCGTCCTGATCGGTTGAGAGTAGAATGGTCAGTCCATCTTCAGCATTTTTGGCTTCCTCCTGACTCACTATCGCATTTTCATCACATTCCATCCTCGTTGTTTCCAATTTGTTAATATCAATTCTATATGAGTAAAATTAGGTTTTTGTGTCGGGCAATTAAAGAAGAATTTTTAATTTTTTGTTCATCTTTTTCCTGTTCGACATATTTATTTGAAAAAAATCTTCACTGTATTTTTCATTCTGTTTTTGTCAAGTTATTGACCAACTGGAAGGTATGGACAGCTGCAATTCCTGCTGTTTCTGTCCGCAGTCTACTTTTCCCCAATGAGCAGGGGAGAAAAAAATTCTTGAATGCAAGATCCAGCTCTTGGGTAGAAAAATCTCCTTCAGGTCCGATCAGGATTAGGTATTCTCTGTTTGGTATTACTTTTTCAAATAGGTGTTGGGTATTGTTTTGGTCGACATAAGCTATGAACCTTTGGTAAGTATCAAACTTTTTGTTTGCCACAAATTCCCCCATTTTACAGATTGGATTTAATTTTGGAACCCTCGTCTTTATACTTTGCTTACAGGCTGAGATAATCTTTTTTTCCAACCTGTCAGGTTTAAGAAAGGACCGCTCTGAATGTTCGGATTCTATCAGGGTGATTTCGTGAACACCGATTTCTGTGATTTTTTCAATCATCCACTCCATTCGGTCAGGATTTTTTGTCGGGCAAATGGCAAGGTGTATATAATAATCGTCCTCAGGTTCATAAAATCTCTCAACCACTTTCAATCCTGCTTTTTTTGGATTTGGGTCTAATATTACGCATTGGTATAAGTATCCATGACCGTCAGTAAAATCTACTTTATTACCCTGGTCTTTTCTCAAAACTTTGATCAGGTGTTTTGATTCTTCAGGGTCAAGAAAGAAAATGTTTTCGGTGATATTTTCGTGGAAGAAAAGCTGCATTGTTCTCTAATAATTAATTGTAAAAATACATATTGATTTTGGAGACTATGCCATGATTAAAAAAAAAGCGCAATCTCCGGGAGACTGCGCTTTCAATGATTGACTTATTGTTTTGTAACAATTAAGCCTTTGAAATTTCCATATTTACTGTAATTCCTTTGATGGTATTGTTTTTCATCACTTTGATTACATGTTCTGCATCTTTGGAAGGTACATCTACGAAAGAGAAGTTGTCAAAGATATCGATGCCGCCAATGCTTCTGCCCGGTACTCCGGTTTCACCTGCGATTGCTCCAACGATGTCATTTGGTCTGATTCTGTCTTTCTTGCCAAGGTTTAGGAACAAACGGGCCATTCCAGGCTCTCTAACTCCTTTTTCCCTTGCAGGACCACGATCAGAAGATCTTTCACTTCTTTCGAACCTGTCAGGTCGATCACTTCTTTCTGTTCTTTCAGGTCGATCACTTCTTTCTGTTCTTTCAGGTCTATCTCCTCTTTCTGCTCTTTCAGGTCTATCCCCTCTATCACTTCTTTCGAATCTTCCACCACGCTCTCTGCTTCCGCTACGTCCTGAATCTCTGTCTCTTTCTCTGCCTCTTCCAAAATCCCTTCCTTCAGACCTTCTTGCTCCTCTATCTCCACTTCTTTCTCCACCTCTTCCAAGGTCAAGGTCAAAGTTTTGATCTTCCATTTCGTGGACGGCGTCAGCCATTTGGATTTTTGCAAGACCTAAAACAATCTGCTCCATTGTCAAACCTTCGGTAAGCATTTGTCCGATTGTATCTTCGTAGAAGCTGTTGTCCTCAGTTTTGTTCAATTGTCTATAGACATCTTTGATCAATTGTGTTTTCTTCAACTCAACCAAATCAGCGACAGAAGGTGGGGCCATTTTAGTGATGGAAGTCTTGATGAATTTTTCCAAATCCTTCACCCTAAACATGTCTTTTCTTCCTGTAACAAAACTTATAGCTGCACCTGATTTACCGGCACGGCCTGTTCTTCCTATTCTGTGGACATAATTGTCCTCATCCAAAGGAAGGTCAAAGTTGAAAACAACCTCAACGTTGTCCACGTCAATTCCTCTTGCAGCGACGTCAGTTGCCACCAAGATAGCTACCTGTCCCTTTCTGAATTTATTCATCACCTTTGTCCTCTGACCCTGTGAAAGGTCACCGTGAAGGGCTTCAGCTGCGATGCCTCTGGCCAAGAGTTCTTCGGTAACTTCGTCGGTTACTCTTTTGGTATTACAGAACACGATACCCAAGGTAAATTGATTCAAGCTGATCAGCCTGGTCATCAATTCAATTTTAAGTGCAGGCTTTACCTCGTAATACACCTGAGATACATTCTCAACAGTGAGTTCTTTTCTGAGGACCTTGACAATCTCAGGATTTTTCTGATATTTTCTTGTCAAGTCCATGATTGGCTTAGGCATAGTCGCAGAGAAGAAGATGGTTTGTCTTTCCTCAGGACATTCGCTTAGGATGTTTTCGATATCATCTCTGAAGCCCATGTCAAGCATCTCATCAGCCTCATCCAATACGATGATACCGACGTTTTCTAATTTTAATGTACCACGGTCCATATGGTCCATGATTCTACCCGGAGTACCGACCACGATTTGAACACCTCTTTTGAGGTCTCTTACCTGTCTGTCCATCGAATCACCACCATAGATACAAGTTGAGGAAATCCCTCTTTTGTACTTGGCAAGTTTTACGATTTCGCCTTCCACCTGAACAGCAAGTTCACGTGTAGGGCAAAGGATCAAAGCTTGTGGTTTTTTGATGCTCGCATCAACCTTGTCGATTATCGGAATACCAAAAGATGCAGTCTTGCCGGTTCCCGTCTGGGCTTGTCCGATGACGTCTTTTCCATCCAATAAGAAAGGGATAGATTGTGATTGAATGGTAGAAGGTTGGGTATAACCCATATCTTCCACCGCCTTGAGGATTTCTTCTGAAATCCCAAGGTCTGAGAATGTTAATTCTTTTTCCATGAAATGTTTCCTTACTTCTTCTAGACCATGATTTTCTTTGAAGCAACCCAAGTCAAGCGACAGTAAGGAAACCCACGGTTAGAAAAATGTTATATAATTAATTCGGGTGCAAAGGTAAGATAAAATTTATTGTCTTGCAAGGTTGTCTTGAAAGTTTTTAGAATATCTTTAAAAAAAATGGGAGTTTTTTAATTTTTTATTCTGTTTTGGGCGTTTTCTATGCCCATTACATATACTTTGTTGCAAGGTGATTGACTAAATTAATGTATTCTGAGGAGGCATCTTCTTTTGATTTTCCTTTTATTGCCAACCAGGAATTATATTTTGCAGCTGCTACAAAATCAAATCCACCGGGTCTTTCTTCATTATTGTCGCCTTCCGTTGCTTGCTTATAAAGGCTGTAAAGTTTTAATAACTCTTCATTTGAAGGCTTGCTTGTAAATTTTTTTGTCAATGCGACAGCTGATTCTAGGGTATTTGCTTCCATATGTAAACTTGATTTTGATTTTCAGTTTCCAAATATATAAAAGAATCGTGATTGGTTTTTGGTTTTGGGAATCAATCCAATTTTAAATATGGATATGTAATAATAAAAAAAGCTCCAAACCCAAGTTTTTATTCTTGAAGTTGGAGCTTAAAATATTCGATAAATTTTACTTAGCCTCTTTTGTTCATAGAAACATAATGCCTATCCACAGCACCGGTGTAGATTTGACGTGGTCTTCCGATTGGTTCGCCGTTGTGTCTCATTTCTTTCCACTGCGCAATCCATCCCGGTAGACGTCCCATGGCAAACAGCACTGTAAACATATCTGTAGGGATACCCAAAGCTCTGTATATAATGCCTGAGTAAAAATCCACATTTGGATACAGGTTTCTTTCTACGAAATACTGATCGTTAAGGGCTGCATATTCAAGTTCTTTGGCGATTTCCAAAACAGGATCTTTAACTCCTAATTTTGCAAGGACGTCATCAGCTGCTTTTTTGATGATTTTTGCTCTTGGATCAAAGTTTTTATAAACCCTGTGACCAAATCCCATCAATCTGAAAGGATCGTTTTTGTCTTTTGCTTTGTCGAGGAATTTTTTGGTATCTCCACCATCTGCTTTGATTGCTTCCAGCATTTCAATGACAGCTTGATTGGCACCACCGTGAAGCGGGCCCCAAAGTGCATTGATACCTGCAGAGATGGAAGCGTAGATACTAGCCTGTGAAGAACCAACAATTCTGACAGTTGATGTAGAGCAGTTTTGCTCATGGTCAGCGTGGAGTATCAGAAGCTGATCAAGTGCTTTGGAAACAATTGGATCAACATCATATTTTTCAGCCGGCAATGCGAACATCATTTTCAAGAAGTTGGAGCAATAATCTAAGCTGTTATCAGGATAGTTTACCGGATGTCCCACTTCATTTTTAAAAGCCCAAGCTGCAAAGGTTGGCATTTTGGCCAATAACCTAATGATGCTCAGATTTACTGCATCTTCGTTTCTAGTTGGATCCAAGGATTCCGGATAGAATGCTGTCAAAGAGCAGATTAAAGAAGAAAGAACGCCCATTGGGTGAGAGTTGGACGGGAACCCATCAAGGATTTTCTTGATGTCTTCATGGACCAAAGTGTGGGTAGTAATCTCCCTTGTAAACTTTTCGTATTGGCTTTGTGTAGGAAGATCGCCATATATCAATAGGTAGGCTACTTCCAGGAAGGTTGACTTTTCGGCAAGTTCTTCAATATTATATCCTCTATACCTTAGGACACCAAGTTCACCGTCCAAAAAGGTGATTGAACTTGTGGTTGAACCTGTGTTTTTGAATCCTGGGTCTATTGTTATCAATCCGGTCTGAGCCCTCAGTTTGGCTATGTCTATAGCTTTTTCATTCTCAGTTCCTTCAATAATTGGGAGTTCAAAATCTTTTCCTCCATATGAAAACTTAACGGTTTCGGACATAAGTATTGTTTTTATTTTTTCTGTTTATCGTATCAAAGTGTTTAACTTCTTTAGCTGCGCTTAAGTTAGTAAAAACGTGTATTTTTTACATGTTTAATTACATTAGTAGCGGATTAAAGATTATGAAATTATTTTATTGTTTCTATTATGAAAATCAAAAATTAAAAATGATTCTTGATTTATTTCATTCAAATACATAATTATTATTGTTCAAATATCGTATTTCCAAATTAATATTTTTCCCTAAGCTAAAGAAGCTTCTGTTTTTTTTGCAAAAAAAAAGCCCCGAAGGGCTAATTTTATTTACAGAAGTGTTCGAAAACCTCAACAAGGTGTTCACCGATCATTTTTGCGTTTCTTCCTTCGATGTGGTGTCTTTCAATGAAGTGCACCAATTCACCATCTTTGAACAATGCCATGGCAGGTGAGGAGGGAGGATATGGTAAATGATGTTGACGGACTTTTGCGACCGCAGCGGCATCATTTCCGGCAAAAACAGTTGCAAGAACGTCCGGTTTGATGTCACTTTGATCCAAAGCCAACCTAACTCCGGGTCTTGCAGCACCGGCTGCACATCCGCAAACAGAGTTGATGACAATGAAAGTGGTTCCTTTGTGGTCTTTCAAATGGTTTTCCACTTCTTCGGCTGTTCTGAATTCCTGAAAACCAGCATTGGTCAGTTCAGAACGCATGGGAGCAATTAATTCCTCTGGGTACATATTTTTTTAATTTTTTATTTTTAAAGAAAACCTAATTCAAGTTTTGCAGCTTCAGACATCATGTCCTGTGAATAAGGAGGGTCAAAAGTCAATTCCAACTCGACGTGGTTGATACCCTGTATCTGTTGGATTTTATTTTTCACCTCTGAAGGAATAAATTCGGCGGATGGGCAATTGGGAGATGTAAGTGTCATCATGATGTATACATTGTTGACAGGGTACACGCTGATTTCATAAATCAAACCCAATTCGTACACATCTACAGGAATCTCAGGATCATACACTTGCTTGATGGCATTGATAACTTTTTCCTTAAGTTCTTGCGAAGGTATTTCCTTTATCTCTTCTGTGGTTTCTGACATATCATTTATACATTTTGCTTGGCCTGATAAGCCAATGCGTATAATTTCATTTGCTTGATCATCGCGGAAAGGCCATTTGACCTTTGGGAACCGATGATATTTCCCATGCCGATTTTATCAATAAAGTTAAGATCTGCTTTGAGGATTTCCTGAGGAGTTCTTCCTGAGAGTACCCTGATCAATAAGCTGATGAGTCCTTTGGTAATATCTGTGTTGGAATCTGCCAAGTACTGAATCCTTTCTCCTTCCTCTCTGGTTGTGAGCCATACTTTAGATTGGCATCCTTTGATGATGTTTTCTTCTACTCGTTCTTCTTCTGGAAATTGGGGTAATTGACCGCCCAATTCCATAATATAATAGATGGTAGATTCTTTGTCATCTCCGAGAATCGAGAATTCTTCGATAATTTCGTCCTGTATGTCCTGAATGCTACTCATTTATTTTTGATTTTGGCTATTTTGGCTAAGCTTACCGCCATTTGGTCAATTTCTGATTTGGTATTGTAAACAGAAAATGATGCCCTGACAGTTCCTTCCAGGCCCAATCTCTGCATCAGGGGTTGGGTACAATGATGCCCGGTCCTGACTGCGATTCCATTTGCATCGAGCATCACCCCGACATCAAAAGGATGCATCCCGTTAATGTTAAATGATACCACACTTACTTTTTCTGCTGCTGTACCTACGGGGACGAATCCTTTGATCTGTCCAAAAGTTTCGTTTGCATGGTCTAGCAATTCATCTTCATGCTTTTTGATGTTTGATTTTCCAATAATGGAAATAAAATCAAGCGCCTTCTGGAACGCAATTACATCGGCAATATTTGGCGTTCCCGCCTCGAATTTGAATGGGATTTCATTGTAGGTTGTTTTGGCAAAAGTGACTTCTTTGATCATTTCTCCCCCTCCTTGATATGGAGGCATTATTTCAAGCAGACTTCTTTTACCATATAAAATCCCAAGCCCTGTCGGTCCGTAAAGTTTGTGTGCTGAAAAGGCCAGGAAATCACAATCCAAATCCTGAACATCTATATCCAGGTGATTGGTAGATTGGGCACCGTCCAAAAGTACTTTTGCTCCAACTTGATGCGCTTTTTTAATGATTTCTTTTACGGGATTTATTGTGCCCAATGCATTGGAGACATGGACGATACTTACAAATTTCGTCTTGTCCGAAAGCATGTTTTCAAATTCATCCAAAAGAATTTCCCCTTTGTCATTGATGGGAATGACTTTAAGGACAGCTTCTTTTTCTTCGCAGAGCATTTGCCAAGGCACGATGTTGGAGTGATGCTCAAGGGTAGAAATAATGATTTCATCACCTTTGGTGATAAATTTTCTACCGTAAGAAGAAGCAACCAAATTGATGCTTTCTGTAGTGCCTTTTGTAAAAATTACTTCCGCACTTTCATTGGCATTTATAAAATTCTTTACCCCTTCTCTTGTCTCTTCATAATGTCTTGTCGCGCGGTCTGCCAGGGTATGAGCACCTCTGTGGATATTGGAGTTGTCATTCTGATAATAACCTGTAAGCGCATCAAGCACCGATTGTGGTTTTTGGGTAGTCGCGGCATTGTCAAAATAAATCAAAGGTTTGCCATTAACCTCCTGATGGAGGACAGGAAAAGTCGCTCTGATTTCTTCAATGTTCAATGGCATGACTTTTTCTTAAAAGTTACTACCTAGGCGGTTTTGGACGATATTTACAATATGATTTTGAAATGCCTCATCGGAGATATGGTCCATCACTTCGCCTGTAAAAGCATACAACAACATTCCTCTTGCTTGTTCTTTTCCCAAACCTCTGGCTCGTAAATAGAATAAAGCTTCTTCATCCAATTGGCCCGTAGTGCAGCCATGGGAGCATTTGACATCATCCGCCCAGATTTCCAATTGCGGCTTGGTATTGACAATCGCGTCTTCGGACAATAGGATATTGTTATTTTGCTGGAAGGCATTTGTCTTTTGGGCATCTTGCCTTACGAAAATTTTACCATTGAAAACCCCTCTTGAACTATCAGCCAAAACCCCTTTGTACAATTCATTGGATTGGGCATGTGGCTTGGTGTGGTCCACATTGGTGTGGTTATCTACGTGGGTTTTACCATTCAAAAGATACAGACCATACATGTTTCCTTCGCATCCCGAATCAAGAAGATTCAAGCTCAGGTTATTCCTAACCATATCTCCTGAAAGTGAAATTACCACAGAAGTGAAGACAGCATCTCTGTGAATATCTGTTTCAGTGTTATTGACTGTAATGGCGTTTTTACTTTCGTTTTGAAGTCTGTTGTAGTGAACTTGGGAATTTTGTCCGACTTTGATTTCAGTCACCATGTTGCTGAAATAGGTTTTGCCATCCAAAGAGACACTGTCCTCCAAAAAGGTAACCTCTGCATTGTCTTCAACTTCAATCAAAATTCTAGAATTGATTACCTGTCCGTCATTCGATTGATTAAGGAAAAGGAAAAGGATCGGTTTTTCAACTTTTTGGTTTTTTGAAACTTTCAGATAAATTCCATCCCCAAAAGAAATATTGTTTAACGCCACAAATGGGTCTTTTTCAGTAGCTGCGATTTTCCCTAACAACTCGGGTTTGGCATCGCTTATCAATGAAAGTGTATACCCATTGTTTGATATGGTGGATAATTCTTTTTCAAAAAAGCCATTGTTAAAAACCAGAAGGTCACCCTCGAATCCTCCGAACATATGGGATTGGATGATTTCATTATTTAAACTTGCTTTTTTGGCAAAGGAAAAATCAGAAATTGAATTCTCAAGTTTTTTGGTAATGGCGGTGAATTTGTATTCTTCTTCTTTTATAGCCGGAAGGCCGTTTTTTTCAAGAAAATCCCTGCTTGATTTTCTCAGATCTGAGAAAGAAGATCCGCTTGAAACCTGACTTAATATCGAGTCAAGTGTGTTATTTTTTGTAGTTGTCGTCATTGATTTTAAAAGATTTTTGGTAAAAACCGGAATTATACGGAAGCGGCATTCACTTCTTCTTTGATCCAATCGTACCCTTTTTCTTCTAATTCCATTGCCAATTCCTTGGTTCCTGATTTTACGATTCTTCCATTATACAGAACATGGACATAATCAGGGACTATGTAATCCAACAGTCTCTGGTAGTGGGTGACTACAATAGTGGCTGTTTTATCAGATTTCAATTTGTTTACCCCATTGGAAACTATTCTCAAGGCATCGATATCGAGACCTGAGTCCGTCTCATCCAAAATGGAAAGCGTTGGTTCCAACATTGCCATTTGGAATATTTCATTTCTCTTTTTTTCTCCTCCCGAAAATCCTTCATTCAATGAACGGCTCAAAAGTTTTTGATCTATTTCAACCAATTTCATTTTTTCTTTCATCACAGAAAGAAACTTGACGGCATCCAAGGCAGGCAAGCCTCTGTACTCACGAACCTGATTGACAGCAGTTCTCAAAAAATTTGTTGTGCTCACACCGGGGATTTCTACTGGATATTGGAACGCCAAGAAAACACCTTCTCTAGCCCTGTCTTCAGGTGCCAATTCCAAAAGGTCTTTTCCCTGAAATACAACTTCACCTTCAGTCACCTCATATTCTTCTCTGCCTGCCAAAACGGAGGCCAAAGTTGACTTTCCTGAGCCATTTGGCCCCATGATGGCGTGAACTTCACCTGCTTTTACTTCTAGGTTGATACCTCTTAATATAGGAGTGCCTTCGATGGAGGCATGTAAATTCTTAATTGATAACATAATTGATTTGATATTAGAAATTAGAAATTCGAAATCTTTTACCCAACACTTCCTTCCAACGTTAAGGCCAAAAGCTTTTGTGCTTCCACCGCAAATTCCATCGGAAGTTGGTTCAGTACCTCTTTTGCATAGCCGTTTACGATAAGGGCAACTGCATCTTCAGTACTGATTCCCCTTTGGTTACAGTAAAACAATTGGTCCTCACCGATTTTGGAAGTAGTGGCTTCGTGCTCGACTTTGGCTGTAGGATTTTGGATGTCTATATAGGGGAAAGTGTGTGCGCCACACCGGTCACCCATTAATAAAGAGTCACACTGGGAAAAATTCCTTGCATTGGAAGCCCTTTTCATTACCTGAACCTGACCTCTGTAAGAATTTTGTGATCTTCCTGCAGAAATACCTTTTGAAACAATCCTTGACCTTGTGTTTTTACCGATATGGATCATTTTGGTTCCCGTATCAGCCTGTTGGTAATTATTGGTGACAGCTACGGAATAGAATTCACCGATCGAGTAGTCACCTTTTAAGATGCAGGAAGGATATTTCCATGTCACTGCGGAACCGGTCTCGACTTGCGTCCATGATATCTTAGAATGGTCGCCTGCGCAGATTCCTCTTTTGGTTACAAAATTGTAGATACCACCTTTTCCTGATTTGTCACCGGGATACCAGTTTTGGACTGTGGAATATTTCACTTCTGCATTTTTGGCAGCATATATTTCTACAACGGCGGCGTGAAGTTGATTCTCATCTCTTTGTGGGGCAGTACATCCTTCCAAATAAGAGACGTAAGAACCCTCATCTGCAATGATCAAAGTTCTTTCAAATTGTCCTGTATTGGCAGCATTGATTCTAAAATAAGTAGAAAGCTCCATCGGGCATCTGACACCGGTAGGGATGTAACAAAAGGATCCATCAGAAAAAACCGCGGAATTGAGTGCTGCATAATAATTGTCAGTCATTGGGACTACTGATCCCAAATATTTTTTGACCAGTTCGGGATGTTCATGGACAGCTTCGCTGAATGAACAAAAAATAATTCCCAATTTGGATAACGTTTCTTTAAAAGTCGTTCCCACCGAAACCGAATCCAATACCGCATCTACAGCAATTCCCTGAAGTCTTTTTTGTTCGTTGAGATTGATTCCGAGCCTTTCATAGATTTGAAGAAGTTCAGGATCAATTTCATCCAGGCTTTTTGGCTTGTTACTTTTTTTAGGTGCAGAATAATATCTGAGTCCCTGAAGATCGATTTTGGGATAATGCACATTGGCCCATACCGGTTCGGTCATTGTCAACCAATTATTAAAAGCTTTTAACCTCCATTCGAGAAGCCATTCCGGTTCTTCCTTTTTTGCAGAAATCCAACGAATGATATCTTCATTTAAACCAATTGGAGCTTCATCTGCTTCTAGATTGACCGACCAGCCGTGTTCGTAGTCTTTGGAGGTTAATTCTTCTAATATCTTATTGTCCTTGCTCATTTGTTTGAGTAATTTAGACTAATTATAGTTTGTAAGGCGAAGATACAACATTAAACCAAAATATAATGTTCAAATCAATAGGAAAAATTGATCATTCAAGCTGAATAGTGAGCTTATTTCTCAGAAATTCAACTATTTAAAAATGAATATAGCTGAGATTTACCTTCTCAGCTATATGATAAAAAGCAAAGTATATCTTGTTTAAGTTATAATTTTTATTAAAATGGATTTAATCTAAATAATCAATTTATATGAGGAATATCATTTTTTTGGGTGTTTTAGCACTTATTTTTCAAAAAACTGAATGGGCCTATTGATACTTTCTTCCAAGACAATCAAGGTTTCTGTTCTGTCTATCCCATCGACTTTTTGGATTTTATCCAAAACTGTTCTGAGGTGATTGGTGTCTTTGCAGATAATTTTTGCAAAAATGCTGTAGTTTCCTGTGGTGTAATAAGCGTTGATTACTTCTGAAATTTCCTTTAATCTTCCGATTACAGTATCGTAGAGAGAACTTTTTTCAAGGTAAATTCCAAGAAAGGCTGAAATGTCATACCCTAGTTTTGAAAAATCAATATTGAGTGTGGCACTTTTCACGATTCCCATGTCTTCGAGTTTTCTCATCCTTACGTGTACAGTACCGGAAGAAACATAAACTTTTTTGGCAATTTCTGTATATGGGGTCTTGGCATCGTCATTCAACAATGAAATAATCTTAAGATCAACATTGTCAATATCTAAAATTTTGTCCATTTTTTTTGGGTTAATTTGAGGCTATGTTAATATATGTGCCCACAAATTATGAAATAGTTAAAAAATTGCAAAATAAATTTTTCAATTTGTAAAATTCGGTAAAATGAAGTTACTTTGGTGCGTTCGACTTGAAGTTATATAATATTTGGTATTTGCTTCTTTTGGTCAAATAAATGTTTGAAAATTTAAGTTTTACTTTGTTTCAGGCATTTTTTAAATGGAAACTTTTAATCTCTAAAGTTATATTTGGGTTTATATTCTGAAAAGGGTCTTGCTAATGGCAAGACTTTTTTGTGCCCTTTAAAAAATTTAAAATGCAAAAATTTGCATATGAAAAATATTTTACTGTATATTTGAAAAAAATATCTCGCATATGTACAGACTTTCATTCATCCTCGCATTATTCGTAAGTGTTTCACTTGTTGGATCACGTGTTCAGGCCAAATCGGTTTTTTCTGAAATAGAAAATGAAAAAGAAATTAAAAACGCTACCAAAGAGAACGAAAAGGCGCTCGTTTCTTTGAAACCTTTTGTAGGCGTTTCTTCAGGAGATCAAAATTCTGGTTTAACGAGTGATTTGATAATTGATGTTCTTGATCCGGTAGATGGATTTGGTTCGGACTATGCACCGTGGTTTTGGTCAGAAGAGACATTTGCCTTGCTTGATGGATATGCTCCATTCATTTTTAGGACAAAGAAAAGCGCCTCTGCAATAGATGAATTGAGGGTTGTGATTTCAATAAATGAATTTGGAAAAGTGATAGGTTATAAAATCCTGAATGAATCAGCCGATAAAGGTTTGAAGGAAAGACTTGCCCATGTGATAAGAAAAATGCCTGATGCAATACCTGTTCCCGGATTCAATTCTTATGAATCCATGGATTTTGAATTGATAATGGCTTATTGATATTTGTTTTGATTAACTCTTCAGAATGATTTTCCCTGCCAAAGAATTGGCAGGGATTTTTTTTGAGCGGTTAGGAAGGGGGGTCGTCATATCCTAATTTTATCCTAATCATCAACTCAAACAGAAATGAAAAAAAACATACTCATGGTAGCTATTGGCCTGCTTGCTTTCACAAGCTTTGCCATAGCACAGGAAGTATCTCTGTCTCCGGATAAGAAATGGCCTGAGCAAGATAAAAAGTCAAAATTTTATACAGTTTCCGGGGAAAGACACGGTCAATCTTTTTTCAAGAAACATGAGTTTCCCGAAGTGCAATATGCCCCGGGAGAAAAACTGACTTTTGATATTTACCATACACCTGATGTGATGTATCACTGGTATAAATTATGGGCAGAAAAGTATCCTGAAATCACCGAACTCTACGAGGTGGCAAAATCCTACGAAGGGAGGCCGATTCTCCAAATGACCATTACCAACAAAAAAACTGGAAAACATACAGATAAGCCTGCTGCTTACTTTGAAGGAGGCAGACACGGCGGAGAAGTTACAGCAAGTGAAGCAGTTTTTTGGTTGACCCAGCAATTATTGGAAAACTATGGCAAAGATCCTGAAATCACCAAACTGATTGACACCAAAACAGTCTATGTCAGGCCTCAAAATAATCCTGATGGGACCAGCATGTACCTTTTTACTGAACAACAAAACAGAAGTACTGTCCGCCCGCATGATACGGATAGAGATGGTTTACTTGATGAAGATCCAAATGAGGACCTTAACGGAGATGGCATCATTCACATGATTAGAAAAAAAGCAGTTACCGATAAGGAAAAGGAAGAAGCAAACCTCATCATTGATCCTAGGGATCCAAAAGGGCGTTTGATGAAGAGGGTGTTTGAAGGTAAAGGTGACTACCTGATGTATTCAGAAGGCATTGATAATGATGGTGATGGCAAATACAATGAAGATGGAATCGGTGGATTGGACCTCCATCGAAACTATCCCGAAAACTGGAGACCTGATACAGGTGGTGATGAAACAGGGAGAGGGTATACCCAATTTGGCGCGGGTGAATATCCGCTAAGCGAAATCGAAACCCGCTCAACAGTACTTTGGTTGCTTTCGCATCCGAATATTTCGGTTGTCAATTCATTGGATACCAGAGTTCCTATGCACTTGAGGCCGCCTTCCACTTCTTCTAGTGCGGAGTCCATGTTTTTGAAAGACAGGTTGATCTATGAATATTATGACAGCCTCGGAATGACAATTACAGGATATCCTTGGGCAGGTGATGTATATGAGACATATAGTACAAGGGGAAAAGTCAATAGGCTTACAGGAGATCCTTTGAAGCCAAGCCCATTATTTGGACATGGACCTGACTTTGGATATTTCTATTATGGTGCAGTTTGGTATGGTGATGAGCTATGGAATAACGGTGCCATGAAGGATTATGACGGTGATGGACAGCGGGATGATTACGATGGCATGCGATGGGATGATGAAGAGAATGGTTCAAAAGGTTTTAAGAATTGGGAAAAATTCAACCACCCGCAGCTTGGTGAAGTCGAAATTGGTGGATCGCATCCGAAATTTTTTGGCCAAAACGGGCCTCCTTGGCAGTTAGAAAGCTGGATCAAAAAACAGTCTTTATTTAACCTTGCCATGGCAAAGGACTTGCCTCAGATCGAAATCAAAAATGTCAATATCACCAAATCCGGTGATCAGTATGAAATCAAAGTTACTTGGACTAATTCCGGGAAACTTCCTGTGGCATTGGATCAGGCAAAAAGGGTAAAAATCGTACAAGAGGATCGTTTGATGTTGGAGTTTGACAAAGAACTTACCAAAGGTTTTGAAAATGCGAAAGTACAGATCACTACACCGGAATTGTATGAAAAAACCATTTACACAGGTTATACTGAGGTAGGAGAGACCAAAGAAGCAGTCTTCAAGGTAAAAGTGAACCAAAAGGAACCTGTCAAAGGGAAGCTAAAATTTCTTTCTACAAGGGGAGGTTATATCGAGAGGGAATTCACCTTAGGAAACTAGGAGGTAATATTATTTCTTTTGTTTGCCACAAATCATTGGTATTAAAGGGGGTTTTTCCTCTTTACCATGTGATTTGTGGCTTTTTTTATAACATCAAAAATCCGTTAAAATAAAACTTAAAGAATCCTTACTTGTTCTTGATTTTATTTGAAGCAAATCAAAAGTCAGATTAAAATGAAAAACCTAATCAAACTTCACCTCATAATACTTTTATTCTGCATAAGCACTTTTGCGGCAGCCCAAGAAAAAAGAGCCTTGACCCATCAGGATTATGATGGATGGGAAACTGTTTCTTCAGAAAAAATCTCAAAATCCGGACAATGGATTGGTTATACAGTCAATCCCCAAGAAGGCGACGGTAGACTCGAAATTGCCTCCCATCAAAATCCGGATCAGCGATTTCTTATTCCCAGAGTCAGTCAATGGACATTTTCAAACAACAGCCAATTTGCCATAGGAAAAATCATTCCACAGGCTGACACGGTCCGTTCTCTCAAGTTGAAAAAGAAAAAAGCGGACGATATGCCAAAGGACAGTGTTTTTATCATGAACCTGACTACCGGAGAATTGGAGAAATTAGCGAGGGTGAAGTCCTATTCTCTTCCAGGAAAGGAAGGAAATTGGATGGCAGTTCATTTTGAGAAGGATTTGCCAAAAAAAGGGGAGAAGAAGGAAAACGGTGATTCTACAAAAGTCAACGAACCAAAACCTGAAAAACCAAAGAAAACCGACGGTTCCAAGCTTATGGTCAAAGAGCTGACAGGAACCCAAATTTTTGAATTTGATAGGGTAAAATCATTTGGCTTTTCTGAGAAGGGAGACTTTTTGTACTATACAAAAGCAACCGAAGACACTTTGAAGAATGCAGGTATTTTCCTTTTAAATCTCAAAACAGGAGAAACAAAAACCATTGATGAAGGAAAGACCGACTATATTTCTATGGTTTTTTCTCCTGAAAATAAGCTGTTGGCTTTTTTGGCCACAGAGGATTCTGCCAAATCCAAAAAGCCCTATTTTGACCTTTTCCTATTTGATATCAACAAAGGAAAAAACCAGAAGGTAGCCTCCAAAGGCACTGCAGGGATCAATGGCATGGTAAGTAAAAATGGACGTTTGTTTTTTTCAAATGACGAAAACCGGTTGTTTTTTGGGACCTCTCCGGATTATATCGCATATCAATATGAAGACGATTCGACCATTTTGGATGAGGAAAGGGTAAGTCTTGACATTTGGGGATGGCAGGATGCAGAGATTCAGCCCATGCAATTGAAGAATAAAAGCAGGGAAGAGAATAAATCTTTTCTCACTGTTTTCAATTTGAAATCCAAGGTCATCACCCAGATTGGAGATGAATCAGTATCCCAGATCGATGTGGACAAAAAAGTCAAAAATCAATTCGGGCTTGGTTTTGACGCAAGTCCTTACCGTAGAAATTACAGTTGGGATATTCAGATAGGAAGAGATTTGTATTTGGTAGACTTGACAACGGGTTCAAAAAACCTCATTCGAAAAGATGTCCCTGACAATCCACAATTATCTCCTGAAGGGAAATATGTCTTTTGGTATGACGAGCGGGACAGTTCTTGGGTTTCCTATGATATCAAATCAAAAACCTTCAAGAACCTGACACAGGATATTGAGAGCATTTTTTATGATGAGCTGCATGATTCACCTGCACTTCCTTCAAGCAATGGTGCCGCAGGATGGACCAAAGGGGATTTGGCCTTTTTGGTATATGACAGGTATGATATCTGGAAAATAGATCCCACAGGAAAGTCAGCTCCGGTGAATGTGACAAAAGGCGAAGGAAAGAAGCAGCAAATTGTATTTAGGAGGGAAAAGCTGGACAATGAAGAAGAAAGTATAGACCCATCACAGCCCTTGATATTGAATGCTTTTAATGAATTGAATAAGAAGAATGGGTTTTTCATAGGAGAAATTTCCGGTGCAACTATTCCACAATCCATTGTTTTTACAGACCACCGGTATTCAGGCTTGACCAAGGCAGAGAATTCAGACAAAATGCTTGTTAGAAGATCTACATTTCAGGAATATTCTGACATCTACGCCACGGATTTGAATCTCAAGTCGATGGAAAGGGTATCCATAGCAAATCCACAGCAAAGTCAGGTAAAATGGGGATCGGTTGAATTGGTCAATTACCTCGCAAATGACGGTGTTCCGTTACAGGGCCTTCTTTTCAAACCGGAAAACTTTGATCCGAATAAAAAGTATCCCATGTTGGTTTATTTCTATGAAAGGAATTCTGACGGATTGCACTCCTATAGAGCCCCCGCTCCAAGTGCGTCGACGATCAACATCCCTTATTTTGTGAGTAATGATTACTTGGTTTTTGTGCCGGATATCAAGTATGACTTGGGCTTACCGGGACCAAGCGCTTATAATTGCATCATACCGGGCGTTCAGGCTTTGGTGTCAAGAGGATTCGTGGATGCCTCGAATATGGCTATACAAGGCCAATCTTGGGGAGGTTACCAAGTTGCCTATTTGATCACAAGGACCAATATGTTCAAAGCCGCAGGCGCGGGAGCTCCTGTTGTGAACATGACTTCGGCATATGGTGGCATCAGGTGGGGTACCGGAATGAGCAGGATGTTTCAATACGAGCAAACCCAATCAAGAATAGGAGGGACACTTTGGGACAAGCCTCTTTATTATATTGAGAATTCACCGCTATTTACGATGGATAGGGTAAATACGCCAGTCCTGATTATGCACAACGATGATGACGGTTCTGTTCCATGGTATCAGGGAATAGAAATGTTTATGGCATTGAAAAGACTGAATAAGCCGGCTTGGTTGCTTCAATACAACGGGGAAGACCATAACCTGAGGTTGAGGAAAAACAGGAAAGACCTTTCCATCCGTATGGCCCAATTCTTTGACTACTATCTGAAAGGAGCCCCGGCACCGCTTTGGATGACAGAAGGTTTGCCTGCTGTCGAAAAAGGAAAAACCCTCAAGTATGAGCTTTCAGGAAATTGAATAAAATAGTAAGCAAAAAAGCCATTGGGTAGAAATTCCCAATGGCTTTTATTGTTTTAGACTTTTTAGGACTACCTGTTGATATACCTTCTTATGAAGAATTGAAAATTACCCATGACATCAGGATAGATTAGCTTGTTTTGCATGTTGTTTCCGTCTATTTCAGAACTCATGAGAAACATGGCCGATAATTCCAGACCGATATCCCACTCATATTCGAAATTAGAAACCATTCCAAATTTTACCGGAACATAGGCGACGGTGGTGGATTGGTTTGATCTTTCGACAAAACCCTGAATATAAATCCCGTTTTCGAGAACGCCGTCGCGCATGACTCTTTGCGCCCTTTCTGAATACATGGCGCCGAGACCAAGGCCTACATAGAAGTTAACCGGTTCGCCGACTCCAGAGGTGTTTGGGTTCAGGTTTAACACCGGCATCACATCAAAAAAGTAACTCATCCCTTTGAAATAGTAGGCCTGTCCGTTATCTCCCCATTCGATGATGATAGGGTTATTTAAGGGTCTAAATTCACCGCTATTCAAAACCTGGCCACCAACCGAGGCTTTGATATCAAACTTGTCTGAGATTTCTTTGCTGTACGCAACCGTAAATGCCGGTTCTAATTTGAACTCCATAAACTTATAAATACCGGCGTTTTCGGCATATATCATTCCCCAACCAAATCCACCGGATATATGGTCTCGAGAGCCTTGGGCACTGAGAAGTCCTATAAAAGAAACGTTTAATAAAAGAGTAAAAAGAATTCTAAGCATAAATTACTTAAGGTTGATTGCGACCACGAATATACAAGATTTGGATTTCATAATCCAAAGTAGTTGCCTAACGGCAATTTTATCAGAGTCTGGACAAGTCCAAAATTCCGGATTAACTTGCAAAAGAGTTTTTCTGAAATGCAAAAAAACACTTTTTTAAAATTTCAAAAAAAACACTGCAACTCATTCATTTTAAGTCAATTTGCTTGAATTAGTCAGTTTTTTTATGTGAAAATCGTGCCAATGGTGCCATCTTGGCTTTTTGGAATGAAAGGGTGCCGTCAGTCACACTGTAATTGTCCACCTGTCTCAAAATCTCCAAAAACGCCATTTCCGGTTCCATATCAGGGCAGGCCATCATCGTAGAGGCGGTATTCCCAAAAGATATCCGGCTCCCTTCCTTTAGTTCATATGGTCCAAAGATATTATTGCAAGAACCATTTCCATGAAATGCGCTGGTCTCCATATCAAATTGTATATAAGCCTCTTTCAATCCATCTTTCTTCTCGACAGGTTTTCCTTTGAGTTCTGTCAAGACCCATTTTTTATCTTCCAGTCGTGGATCTGTCGGGTTTTTGGGAAGTTTATATTTTTCTTCCAATTCACCCGAAATCCTGTTTCCGTCTTTGTCCAAATGGAACAACACATTTTCTCCTACCAGATACATCTGACTTTCACCCTGTTCACTTGATATAGTGATTTTTGAACCGTCTTCTTTCCATTGAAATGTCCCCTCATCAGAGAAAAAGCCATCTTCTTTACCAAGGTATTTTAAGGTTCTTGTGAACTTGCCGTCTGATTTTAGGTTAATGGTTGTTTCTATTCCTTCGCAATCAGCACAAGGCAAAACCCCTTTATAGACCCCTTTCCAATCCAGACTGTTTTGACTGTTGTCACCGATTGCAACAGAAGAAGATGAGATTTCAACTGAGTCTCCCTGTTCTAAGGATTTTTCAGAACTGCAGGAAATCGAAGTTGCCATAAAGATGGCGGCAGAAAACATAACCAAAAGCTTTTTCATAAAATCCGATTTTATTTGCTTATAAATTTCCAAAAAACCAAGTTTAAAACAAACCGGTAATGTTGCCTTCTGCGTCAATATCAATACTTTCTGCGGCAGGTTTGGAAGGAAGTCCGGGCATCCTCATGATGGTTCCAGCAATTGGAATGATAAAGCCGGCACCCGCCGCAATGTCAAATTCCCGTATTTTTATCGTAAACCCTGAAGGCCTGTTGGTAAGCTTGGGATCATCTGAAAGTGAATATTGTGTTTTGGCAATGCAAACCGGCAACTTATCCAGGCCAATCTTTTTGAATAGCTTGATTTGCTGTTTTGCTTTGACGCTATACTCCACTTCTGCCGCTCCGTATATTTTCCGGGCGATGATTTCTATTTTTTGTTCTATACTCCAATCGAATCGGTATAGCGGCGTGAAGTTGCTTTTTCCTGATTCAGCAGCTTCTTTGACGACCATGGCAAGTTCGGTGGCACCTTCTCCGCCTTTTTCCCAAGCTTCGCAAATGGCAACTTTTACTCCTAATTTTTCACAATGGTCAATGACCACCTGTATTTCTTCCTCAGAATCAGTTGCAAACTTGTTGATTGCCACTACCGGCACCAACATGAAATGCCGCATGTTTTCAATGTGTTTTTCGAGATTAGGCAGGCCAAAGGCGACAGCTTCTTTGTTTGGAATTTTCAAATCAGGAAATGGTATTCCCGAATGGCTCTTTAAAGCCCTTATTGTTGCCACTATGACCACCGCATCAGGTTTGAGGTTTCCGTATTGGCATTTGAGATCAAGAAACTTTTCCCCACCCAGGTCGGATGCAAAACCGGCTTCGGTTACGACATAGTCGGCAAGAGAAAGCCCCATTTTGGTTGCAATGATCGAATTGGATCCTTGGGCGATATTGGCAAATGGCCCGCCGTGGATGATGGCTGGATTGCCTTCAATGGTCTGGACAAGATTTGGCATGATGGCATGCTTCATCAATGCCGTCATTGCGCCCTGTGCTTTGAGCTGATGTGCCCGGACAGGTTCATCGTCATACGTATATCCGATGATGATATTTCCCAGTTTTTCTTTTAGGTCCATCAGTCCATTGGAAAGGCACAAAGCAGCCATTACCTCTGACGCGGCGGTAATATCAAAGCCTGATTCTCTTGGTATCCCTTGTGCCGACCCGCCGAGTCCGATCACAATATCTCTCAGCGCACGTTCATTCATGTCCATAACCCTTTTCCAGATGATCTTTCGGGGATCAATGTTGAGCGAGTTATTTTGGTTGTGGATATGGTTATCTACCAAAGCAGACAATAGATTATGGGCTTTTTCTATGGCGGCAAAGTCTCCGGTGAAGTGGAGGTTGATGTATTCCATAGGCAAAACCTGGGCATAGCCCCCGCCTGCAGCCCCGCCTTTCATCCCAAATACAGGACCTAAAGATGGTTCTCTGAGAACCACCGCTGTTTTTACACCGATCTTATTGAGGCCTTCTGCCAATCCGATGCTTGCAGTAGTTTTGCCCTCGCCGGCCAGAGTAGGCGTAATGGCCGTTACCAGGATCAATTTTTTTCCTTTTATTTTTGATTCGTCGATCAGCCTGAGTGGGAGTTTGGCTACATATTTTCCGTATGGCCGAAGATCGTCTTCTTGGATGCCAAGTTTGGCTGCAATCTGGGAAATAGGACGCATCTTGGATGCATGGGCAATTTCAAGGTCGGATAAGTGCATGGTTTGATATTTGGGTTGGTCTAAAAATAGGGATTTTCTGCTTACCTGAAAGTGATTTTTGGCAGGTTGGAAAAAAAATCTGAAACAATATCTGTTCAAGGACTTTTAGCGGGACCCATCACCATAACTTGGATTTCTTTCCAATAGACTTGTCAAAATCACCGGTTTCCGGAAATTCATAATCCACTCCCTCGGAAGGTTTTATTGGTTCTATTTCATTAAGATAGGTAGGCGGGAGATCATATAAAAAACATTCCTGAAAGCATCTTTTTGGTGAATTTGAATCCGTTCAAAACCAGCCACCATTTGGAATTATTTGAAATTCTGAATCCACTCAGGATAACTCATGGAGTTGTCGGAGTCTAATAAAAATGAAGGTCTTTTTCTTTCAGAAATGAAAAAATGGATTGAATCGGTCAAATTTTCCTTCATATTTTGAAAAGAACCTCCGAAAGCCTCGAAACCAAAACTTGTCCATTTTTGCAAATCATTCTCTGCCCAAATCTGGGTTAATTCGATTTGACATCCTGACTCGGGCCATTCTTCAGGTGAAATTTCAATGATATCATCTTTTAATTGGGAAAATTTCAATAAGTACCTGACCTTAAATATTTTAAGCCATTCACCCGACAACCTCAAATCGTCTTCCATGATCGATGTATTTGATTCCGAAGGTTGGAAAGACCATTTTGACCAATAGTTTATTTCTCCGGAAATTGAGTCGTGAATATATTTTTCCGGTAACCCAATCTGTGATTTCACCTCTAATTTGCCCTGCCGTTTTTTTACCCCAACCGAGGTGCAACTCGGAATGATCAGATATTCATCTGTCCTTAATTCCTCTCTTTTTATATTATTGGGAAATATTTCCCCTAAAGTATTATCGGCGAACTGATCGTTTTTTTTGTAATCCTTACCCATAAACCATTCCAAAACAAATTCCCATTCTGTATCGGGAGGAAGGAACCACCTTATCTCCGCACTTTGAAAAAGGTATGGTCTGATAGTATGTTGATTAATCATGTTTTAACCATTTTTTCGATTGCACTGATTAAAAATCTATCTGAAAACCCCGAAACAATCGCAAGTGCCAAGATAAATGCATAGTTTTTCGGTTGAAAATTCAGTATTTCCGCGGTCAGGAAAACCGTAATTACAATAGCGGATAAAGCCCCTACCATCAGCCTGGCGAAAGCAAGAACATTGCTAGAAAGCTCAGATGGAATACTTGTTCCTTTTTCATATCCAATAGCCGAGGTAAAGGAACTGAGGATAGACCCTAAAATGCCGGCAAAAACAATGGCTAGCCAAAATTTGATTGGGTTGTTGGCAAAGGCTATCCCAAAAGGATCATTTCCTTCCGCTTGGATAATAGGAACAGGTAGATACAATATCATCCAAAGAACAATGGCTAAAAATCCAATTCCCGAAAGCCAGATTAACCTGTTTTTTATAATCGATTGTTTCTGATAAACATTGTCATAATGTTCGTCAAGTAGCCTTTTGGCTTCAATAGTTCTATAAACTCCGATTAGCTTTTTTTTACTCTCCTCTATTTCTTTATTTATCTCACCTGATTCACCCTCACTTGGTTCTATTTCTTCTTTGAAATCAAGTAATTCAATGATGGAATCTCTCCTCCATTTGGATAATCCCTTTTTTTCATCCTTGGCCTCTATGAGATAAGATTTTTATTTGGAAATCAGAAGTTCAGGGGCATGTTCGGCCAATCCAAAATGCATAAAGCGATCTGCTGCTTTTAGACATCTCCAGCCTTTTTCGGTGTTATGATTTTTGGCAGCTTGTTTTGCATTCTTCAAAAGTCCTTCTGCAGGTGATTTCCATTCTACATTTTTTGAAATTCCCGAAATATCATCAGCATTGTTTTTCAGTGATTCCAATTCTTTTTCAAAGACTATTAAAGCAATCTTCAAGCGTTTTAAGGAGAAAGAATCAAAAATTCTATTCATCATTTCTGAATCATCTTTTGGCTTCGCTTCACTGTTCATATCACATCAATTAAGTGTAAACAATTGGTATTATCTCAAAGGACCACAGTTGAAACCAAACATCCAATGAAAAACCGTTAAGAATTAATCTCTCTGAGGTAATGGAGTAGTTGGATTTTCAAGAGAAAAATGCTTTCGGAATTAAAGATCAATAAGCAAAAGTCGTCAAATGAGTGGCTGAAAATGTCTTGAAAACTTTGGCCATATACTCACATTGTTGCGCATACATGCCGGGATTGTTGCAGTCAAGACCTCCCAAAGTGGCTGTGAGAACGATAAATTCAGCAGGAATCGGGATTGTAGCCACAGACATAAAAGTTTTTTCACTTGACATTAACACAGTCATATAGACATAGACCACATAGGTAAGACCATCCTGCCCCGTAATCCCTTCATTGGCTGCAGAAAGCACCCACGCGATTTTCCGGTCAGGACCAAAATCCAAGGTATAGGAATATTCTTCATCTATGGTGAATCCGCTTAGACCATACCTTTCCGCAAAATTTGTGTTGATCAGCTCTCCTACGGTTACGAGCAATTCATCAAAATCAGTTTCTGAAAAATCATCTTTCAAGCCGATATGGTAGATATTCATACCGTCATCTACTTCGGAAACCACCTGAAAAGCCTCTTCTTCATTGCTGTAAATCAATTCCTGCTCTACAGGTACAGCCAATACCACTCCGTTGTTGATGTCTTCAAAAATATTGAAACGCATCCCTTCATAATCGAGGGTTATTTTGATGTCCCCTTCCAATTCTTCTGCAAATTTCATCAGGTTTTCAGGGTCATCAGAGGTTTCGACCATTTCCATCAAAGACCTGTTTTTGGTAGGATAAAATTCAAATTCATCCGTCTCCACAGGATCAGCATAGGTTTGCTTAAACAATTCCTCCCCTAAAATTTCTGAATTCTCAGCCGTTGTCTCGATCCGTACATCCGCTGAGAAGAGCTGTGATAAGGTTTCAAAATTTGCTGGAAGTGCAGTTACAGTCGAATTTTCGAGTTCGGTGAGGTATTTTGCAGGAATGATCCAACTGACGTTACTGGCACCTTTTTCCAAACCTCCATCCCCAACACCTATGAGTCTTCCCTGCGAATCAAAAACAGGAGCACCGGAAAACCCGGGCAGAAGGCTTCCTTCAAGGTAAAGGATATTTAAATCCAAAGCAGGAAAACCTATTTTCGCTAAGGCGGCCTTGTCTTTACTTGGAATAAGGCTGTTCAGCGTTTCGGGGCTGACATCCCCTTTCCGGAGGATTCTCGAGGAGCTTCCCGGTGCTCCGCTGTTGAATCCAAAAGCATACACATCAGCTCCAAACTTAATAGGACCCACATGGAAATTGTTGATAGGAGCGACGCCAATCGGCACTGGGTCCTGTCCCGGTAGCACCTCCAACAGCACCAAATCTGCCTTTTGATATACTTTTTTTATTTTGACTTTTCTCCAGGCATTATTCAGGTACAACACTTTGATCGTTCCCGTCTTGCTCATCCCGTGAAGGGAAGTCACAACCTGGTTTGGATTTTTCCATACAAATCCGGTCAATACTTTTGACTCTTTGTCATTGATGGTCACCACAACGCGGACGAGGGAGTTTTTGATCTGATTTGGATCAAACTGTTGGCCTTGTGAATAAAAGATGGCCGACAAAACAAATAGTGAAATAAGAACTGTTCTTTTCATCATTTAAAAACTTTAATAATGGCTCCGTAGATTATTGCTCTTTCAGCTTCTGAAAACTGGCTTTGTGCATTCGAAACAAGGCTTTTCCAGTTTTCGCCCGCAGCCGAAATCTGGTTTTCTATTTCTCCAATAGCATTATTGGGATCAATGGCTTTGATCTGTTCTGTATTCGAAATTTTGTACGGCTCGGAAGAGGATGAATTACAGAAACTGTCCCGTACCATCAACAGAGACTTTCCTGTGAGTTCTTCCGGAAGGTCGGATTGAAAAGTATCTGCAAATTTTCGCCAAATGCCTTCTGTGGACCTGAATGTATTGACCATTTCAGATACAGGAGTCTCAGCAGTCATGTAATATAGGATGTCACAATCTGATGAATTGACAACGGTGGAATACAACAAACTCGCCTCTCTTTGGGCCTTGGAAGTATCGGATTTGATAAAACCCATAATCAGATTCCTAGCTTCCTCATCTGAAAACCCTATGGATTTATACTCTTCCATTTTGTCCTTGAGGGTAGGGGCAAAGGGGTTGTTGGCCCGAAGGTAAAGTCCGGCAATAATCCCAACTACCGTGAAAAGTCCAAAAGAACCTATCCTGAGACTTTTGACCGGGTCTAAATATTTCTCATTTAACCCAATTAAGACAGCAAGAAGGGAAGATACGGTGGCGATTACCCCGCTGACTACCGGGGACAAGGTGGTAGACAATAATATTCCCAACAAAAGCCCGATACCAAGCCCATTAAAAACCGCAGAAAAGGCATTCATAAAAGTCATTTTTTTGGGCTCAGCACTTTCGCCTCCTGTGACGAGTTGTGTTCCTGACTGGATGGTTTCGATGATCGAACCTACTTTTGAGTCATTTTCTTCCATAAATTTTTAATAGAAAAGGTTGGTGAAAAAAATCGATTGAAGCTTTGTCGATGAAAGACCATCTAGAATCTTTCATTTTTTTGAACGGATTTAAATCTTTGCTTGAGTTCATAATTCTAAATAGTTGGCTATGCTATTCGAATCAGATTTAAAGTTCCTTATGGTAAAGAGTTACTTTACTGAAAAAATCAGAATAAAATTTGATTATTCCTAGTCTTTAAAAAGGTATTGTTTTGTTTAATCTTTAATAGATTACATAAAAAAAGGGGATTGGCAAAATTTGTTTTGCCAATCCCCTTCTTAAAATTTGTACCTAATCTGAAATCTTCCAATAGGAGAATTATTAACAGGCTATCAGCGGACTGACCTACTATCTAGGATTTCCTTGATCACATCAGATTTTTCATCATAATTTCTATCAAAAGGCAAGGGATAGGCGGTTCTTCCTCTCATTGGCCAGTTGTTTAGCCAACTTCCTCCATCATGGATTCCCCAAAAGGTAATCCTTGTGATTTTGTCTCGATGCTTGAAAAAAAGCGCAAACAATTCCCCATATCGTTTTGCTAATTTTTCTTGGATTTCAATAGGAAGACCTTCTTTGAATGGATTGAATTTTTCATCCGACTCAAAAGTGGCATCTATGTCCGCCCCGTGCCTATTGACAGGGTTTGGAAGTACATCGATATCCAATTCGGTGAACATCACCTTAAAACCTGCTTCAGATATGGCTACGATTGAAGCTTCAATCTGTTCGATAGAAGGAGACTCAAGTCCATAATGTCCCTGCATCCCAATACCGTCTATTCTGATTCCATCGGCGCGGAGCTCTTTTGCCAATAATATTGCAGTGTTCCTTTTTTCTGGTTTCCACATGTTGTAGTCATTGTAATACAATTCTGCCTCAGGATCCATTTGGTTGGCTTTAATAAAAGCCCTTTTTATAAAGTCCTTTCCTGCCGCATTGTACCATTTGGAAGTTCTCATTTTGCCATCATCAAAAATGGCCTCATTGACGACATCCCAACCATGCACTTTTCCTTTGTACCTGCCCACCACCGCTTCAATGTGGTCTTCCATTCTTTTTAGCAATGCATCTTTCCCTAGGAGGTTTTTATCGGCATCTTCAAAAACCCAATTAGGGGTTTGGTTGTGCCATACCAAGGTGTGGCCCACTATGAAAGCGTCTAATTTTTCTCCCAATGCCACAAACTTGTCTACCGGGTCAAAATTATACTTATCAGGCTCAGGGTGAATCGGTCCCCATTTCATCATGTTTTCCCCTGTGATGCTGTTGAAATGCTTTTCTAAGACCGCAATGGCTTTAGGTTCCTGACCGTTGACTTGCCGGTTGTTCAAAGCAGCTCCGATTTTGAAGGAATCTCCAAACGCATCTTTCATTCCCACTTGGGCTTGAGATGAAAGCGAGAGGAGAAATAGACAGATTGAAAATAGGAGTATAGGTTTCATGGGTATATGCATTAAATGCCGGGCACAAAATTTCTTTTAAAGTTTACATAGTAATTCAAATCATATTTAGGTTTTTCAACCCCGGCAGGAAGTGGCATTTTTGAAAATTGCTGAAAGTAAAGCAGGCAGGAGTCTCTCCACCATTCCGCTTCAGCTACCTGGATTTTTAAAAAAGAACTGATATGCTCAAATCTTTCTCTGTCTATTTTTCCCTCCAGACCGGACCATTGTGTTTGCATCCATCTTGCTCCTTCAACCCCCTTTTGATAACGCAAAGCCATTTCTGTCCATAAGGTATTTCCTGTATTCAGTTTTTTATCCCAAGAGACCCTATGAAACCAAAGCAAATGCTCCAAAGGAATTTTGTCCGCATTTCCCCAAGTTTTTTTCCATTCAGGGGAATATTGCGCCAAGGCGTTGCTTCCTTTATCTGTGCGGTCAAACCCAATGCCGTCTACAGATGCTTTGTGATAGTAAGTAGCTGTCCAATCTTCCCTACCGCCGCCGGTCACCCAAGGCCCGGGTCCCCAATGATGGCTTCTAGCCATAATATGGTGCAATCCCAATGGGGTCATATAATTGACCAAAATTTCATAGGATTGGAGCATGATATCCTTGGAGGTATTGACAAACTCAGCATCATTAGTAAATGTCATTTTCAGCCAATCCTCGGCGATATCGTCAATATTGCTGTCAGGATTCCAAGCGAGTTTTCCAAATGCATACCAATCCGCTTGGGCCGTAGGATGCCCGGTCCAGTTTCTGTCTGTTCCTATATTCGCAACACCCGCAATACCCGTAAGCGGGTAGCCATGAAGGCTTCCGTCTATAACTTTGCTGACAGTACTCCCTTTTCCTTTGGCATAGGTATCAGATTGTATCACTTCTTGCCACATGGTAGCTAGATTTACCCAATGTGTTTCTTGGCCTAGGTATTCCTTTGTAATCTGGAATTCCATCATCAAAGGGGTTTTTGGCATGGCGCCAAAAAGCGGATGAAATGGTTCCCTAGGCTGAAAGTCAAGCGGTCCGTTTTTGACCTGCACGATCACATTATCCCTGAATTTCCCATCCAAAGGTTTGAATTCATCAAAAGCCTGCTTGATTCTGTCGGTTGGTGTCTTTTCATTGTAGACAAATGCCCGCCACATCACAATCCCGCCAAACGGCTTGACAGCATCCGCAAGCATGTTCGCCCCGTCGGCTTGGGTTCGTCCATAATTGTGCGGACCGGGCTGTCCTTCGGAATCAGCTTTGACCAAAAAGCCTCCAAAATCAGGTATGTAGGAATATATCTCTTCGGTTTTCTTTTTCCACCAAGCCTGCACCGCCGGATCCAAAGGGTCGGCAGTGGGCAAACTGTCCAATATCATCGGAGCATTGAACCTTGCCGTGAGGTAAATTTTGATACCGTATGGTCTGAATGCATCTGCAATCGCAGCTGACTTTTCCAGATATTCAGGTGTCAGGACCAAGGCATTGGCATTGACATTGGTAATCGAGGTTCCGTTGATGCCGATTGAAGCATTGGCCCGGGCATAGTCGATGTATTGCTGATCGATATGCATCGGAAGCCGGTGCCAATTCCAAATACTGAAGCCGGCATATCCTCTTTCTACTGTCCTGTTGAGGTTATCCCAATGGTTGAGAAGTCTTTTTTGGATTTTCGGATTTTCTAGAAGGTCAAGGTTTTCCAGTTTTTCCCTTGTCTGTATGGCTTTCAAAAAAGCAAAAGTGCCATACAATAGGCCAATATCTGTTTTTGCGGTGATGATGATTTTTCCCTGATAGGATTTCAGCCAATAGCCTTCTTCTTTGATTTCATCGAGTTTTGGCCCCAGTTTGCTTTTGGTGTCAGCAGGTAAGTCATCAGTTTTGAGCACCCAAGTCAAATTTGATCCGGTAGTTTTTGAAAAAACAGGATGGATATGGTGACCAAAAAAACCTTCCGAGGCGATTTCAAATTCTTTTTGGATGACCGTTTGGGTGGCAGAAGCTCCGGATAGGGTGATGTGTTCGAGATAATCCCTGTAATAATCGCTTACTGCTTTGTTTTCAAAGGGTAGATATTGTAGCCAAAGCTTATAGCCATCGTTGGCAAAGGTGTTATTTACCAAGATCAGTAGCAAAAAGAAGATTGCTGCTTTTTTGATTTTCATGGTGGATAAAATAGGTTTGATTGACTGATGAAAGGTCAAGCTAAATAATTTCGAATGAAAGAATCCTGCATTCTTGATAAGCGGAGTTCAAATTGTGCAGGATGTTTACAAAAGTTGGATTTCTTATCCTTTCGATCCTGTTTCAAATATTTTTTCTTCCGATTTGCAGATTTGTTGGATGGCATCTCTGCCCGAAAAGGCTGCCGGTGGCAATCCTCCTCCTGTGGCCACCCAATGACCTGCCATATAAAATCCCTTCAGTTGGTCAAAATGGCTTGAGATTTTGGTCTTGGTAGACCTCGGAGTGGGCAACCAGCCTTTAAAGCTACCGTTGTGATTTCCGGTCCAGTTTTCAAATGTGATAGGGGTACTGATATCCATGAAATCTACCTGATCGGAAATTCCGGGAAATTCTCGCTCCAGATTTTTGAGCAATTCTTTTTCGATCCTTGATTTTTCTTCGAGATAAGCTTCTTCTCCTTTTTGATGAAGTTTTTCCCAAAATTCAAAATCCGTGTCAATCATGGCTGTGACCAGAGTTTTTCCCTTTGGAGCAATGGTGGGATCAAAGTTGTAGATTTGAAAGGATATCCTGTCATGAAGCCAATTTCCTACCCTGAGTTTTTTGTCCAAAGGGATATTGAGCCCGATGATGGAAGAAGTGACTTTTTCAAATGTGCGGTTGAGGCCGGCAGAAAAATACAGGAGAGAGGGAAAAGTTTTTAAAGTCCTGTAGGCATCCAGTGTACTTTCATCCACATAACCCGGTTCCAGTAACTTGAACAATACCGTGTAGCCATCACAGGCAGAAACCACATAGTCAGAAAAGTGGGATACTAAATCTTCAGTTTTGATTCCAACTGCCTTATTGTTTTCAATGATGATTTTGGTGACTCTTTGTCCCAACTTCAATTTGCCCCCAAGGTCCGTATACCTTTTGGTCAGCATCTCGGTAAATTTCCCTGACCCCCCGATAGGATAACCTGCTATTTTATTTGCAGCATAACTCAATTGCAGAAGCATAAAACTCATGGACATGTCCGGTGACCATAAATTTTCAAAAGCCTTTTTCAGAATTTTCGACTGGAATTTTTTTGCAAATTCCTTGACTGTCATTTCGTTATATTTTCCCAGGGCACTTACGGCAGGCATATTATCCATAAAGATCTTGCTCCAATCCCAAGCCTGCATCAAACCAAAAGCCCGGTCCATGGTAAAATTGGCATCCGACAGAATCTTGATATTGTGGATCAATTCTCCAATCAATCTTGAATCTACCGGAGAAATAGCCAATAAATGTTGCTGAAGTTTATTGGGGTCACTATAAAAATGGATATCCTTTCCATTGATGTTTTTGCACTCCAAGAAACTTTCATGGTAATGAAAATCCATGTTTTGCAAAACTCCAAGATCAGACCACATCTTATAAAAATCTATTCCGGGTGCAGAACCGACGAGCCAATGAATGGAACCGTTGACATTGTAACCTGCTTTTTCCCAAGAAGTACAGGCTCCACCCGTCTTCTTTCCCATTTCAAAAATGGTGACATCAAATCCGTTGAGCCTTCCGTAAATTCCTGCAGCAAGACCTGCAACACCACCACCGATAATGTTGATTTTTTTTGAATCTCTCATGGTATTCTGGGTTTGGTTAAAGGAAAAAAAGTTGTGGAAGGGGAGCTTTTATAAAGTTAACCTGAATTGGGCTAAAAAAAACCAAGAGGTAAAATATTTCTCTGCTTTCAAGGTTTTTCACAGTTTATTTTCAAAAGGGGAATTCAAACAAATTTAAATTCAAAATAAACCAAGAATATAAGAACTATCCCTGCTAATGGAAGGACTTTGATTTAAATATAAAAACACTAGTCAGATTAGCCGAAAACATTATATTTGAAAATAATTCGGTCAAAAAAAGAAATTATCTTTTGCAATCGATTACGAATCATAATCATTTACAATAAACCATAACCTATGTTATTAGAACCCTTAGACCTCGCCGTATTTATCGGGTATTGCTTACTGATTGTGGGCATGGGCCTTTTCGTTTCCCGGGAAAAGGAAGGCCATATTAAAGACTCCAAAGATTACTTTTTGGCTTCGAAAGCACTGCCCTGGTGGGCTGTGGGTGCATCGCTTATAGCATCAAATATTTCCGCCGAGCAATTTATTGGCATGTCGGGTTCTGGTTTTGCCATGGGATTGGCAATATCCACCTACGAATGGATGGCAGCAGCCACACTTGTTGTGGTGGCCATATTTTTTCTACCGGTGTATTTGAAAAAAGGCATTTACACCATGCCGGGATTCTTGTTGGACAGATATGATACAAGGGTCAGGACCACCATGGCGATTTTCTGGTTGCTGTTATATGTTTTTGTTAACCTTACCTCGGTACTATACCTTGGAGCATTGAGCTTAAATACCATCCTGAATGTCCCGATGACTTACGGTATTTTAGGCTTGGCGCTTTTTTCTATGGTTTATTCGATTTATGGAGGTTTGAAAGCTGTCGCATGGACTGATGTGGTGCAGGTGGTGTTTTTGATAGCAGGAGGTTTATCTACCACCTATATAGCCCTTCAAATTGTTGGGGATGGCAGTGCTTGGGATGGTTTGGGTCTTTTGAGAAAAGAAGTTCCAGGTCACTTTTCAATGATCCTTTCCAAAGGTGAAATGATGATTTCTGATGGAAAAGGCGGGACAAGAGACGCTTATTTGGACCTTCCGGGTATCAGTGTGTTGGTAGGAGGGATGTGGATTACCAACCTGAGTTATTGGGGATTCAACCAATACATTACCCAAAGGGCTTTGGCCGCTAAGAATCTTGATGAAGCCCAAAAGGGGATGATTTTTGCAGGGTTTTTGAAACTTTTGATGCCATTGATAGTCGTTATCCCCGGAATTGCAGCTTGGGTGATTGTAAAAAATGATATTGATCCGGGTTTTATTGCATCTATGAATGATCCTGTGACAGGATTGATCAAGTCAGACAGGGCATATCCTACCTTGCTTCAGATTTTGCCAACAGGTTTAAAGGGGTTGGCGTTTGCGGCCTTGACTGCAGCGATTGTATCTTCCTTGGCCTCCATGGCCAACAGTACTTCTACGATCTTCACGATGGATATCTACAAACAATACATTGACAAAGATGCATCCGAGACCAAGCAAGTGAGGGTAGGAAGATTGTCAGCTTTGATCGCGTTTGTTGTTGCTGCTATCGTAGCTCCGGCTTTGGGGTCATTGGATCAGGCTTTTCAGTTTATCCAAGAATATACAGGTTTCGTTTCTCCGGGTGTTTTTGCCATCTTCTTCTTCGGGGTGTTCTGGAAAAAAACCACTTCCAATGCTGCGTTGACTGCTGCGATTTTGACAATTCCATTGTCTACAGTTTTGAAATTCAGTTTACCAAACCTTCCATTCCTTGACAGGATGGGTGTCGTGTTCTTGGTTATTTCCGCGTTGATTATTTTGATCAGTTTGTATGAAGGCAAAGGAAAAGACCATCCAAATAGCATTGAAATCAATAGAGAGCTTTTCAAGACAAGCACTACATTCAAAATCGGAGCTATCCTTATTTCAGGTATTACAGCCGCCCTTTACATTATATTCTGGTAGAATTAATCAAGCATGAGAAGATTATTAATTGGATATGATATCGGGAGTTCTTCGGTAAAAGCTACCCTTTTGGATGCTGATACCGGAAAAGTTGTAGCGACAGAAGGCTTGCCAAAAGTGGAAATGACCATCTCAGCCCCTCAAAAAGACTGGGCGGAACAGGATCCTGACATGTGGTGGAAGTATATCATAGATACCACGCATGCCATCGTCAAAAAGGGAAATATCCTGTCAGGCGAACTGAATGCCATAGGGATTTCCTATCAGATGCATGGATTGGTTTGTGTTGATAAAAACGGAAAAGTTATCCGTCCTTCCATCATTTGGTGTGACAGCCGGGCTGTTGGGATAGGAAACAAAGCTTTTCAGGAATTGGGAGAAGAATATTGCCTTCCCCATTTGTTGAATTCTCCGGGAAATTTTACGGCATCCAAGCTGAAGTGGGTCAAGGAAAACGAACCTGACCTTTATGCCCGCATCCATAAAATCATGCTTCCCGGTGATTACATCGCCATGAAGCTTTCCGGTGAAATCAAAACTTCGGAGACAGGTCTTTCAGAAGGGATTTTCTGGGATTTTAAGTCAAATGGATTGTCCAAAAAGCTATTGGAATACTACGGAATCGATGAATCACTGATCGCAGATGTAGTGCCTTCTTTCTCCTTTCAGGGAAAGGTGAATTCCGAAGCTGCGGAAATTTTGGGAATAGAAGCCGGTGTTCCGATTACATACCGTGCCGGGGACCAACCCAACAATGCTTTTTCCCTCAATGTATTGGAAGAAGGAGAATTGGCTACTACAGCAGGTACAAGTGGGACAGTTTATGGAGTAAGTACACGAGCGGTATATGACCCGAAATCAAGAGTAAATACCTTTGTCCATGTCAACCACAAGCAGGAAGATCCAAAATATGGTGTTTTGCTTTGTGTCAACGGAACAGGGATTTTGAATTCCTGGCTCAAAAAACTCTTGGGAGGTGAAAGCATTTCCTATCCTGAAATGAATGACTTGGCAGCCCAGGTTCCGATAGGTTCTGAAGGCTTGAAGTTTATCCCATTTGGAAACGGTGTGGAAAGGATCATGGAAAACAAATCCGTGGACGCGCATCTTTCAGGCATCAATCTTCTCAAGCATGACAGGAGACATGTTCTCCGGGCAGGGCAGGAAGGGATAGTAGCTTCGCTGACTTATGGTTTTAGCATCATGAAAGACATGGGCCTAAATCTCGACACTGTCAAAGCAGGAAGAGCAAATATGTTTTTGAGTCCATTGTTCAGAGAGGCTTTTGTGAACATGAACGGCGTCACTCTTGAGTTGTATGACACTGATGGCTCTCAGGGAGCAGCACGGGGAGCAGGGATCGGTGCAGGAATTTACGCCTCTCCAAAAGAAGCGTTTCAGGGCCTTGAAAAATTAGCATCAAAAGAACCTGACCCTTCTTTGGTCAGTGCCTATAAGGAAGTCTACGAAAGTTGGTTGGAGGCATTGAAAAAAGTGCAGTGATCGGTTTTTGTAGTTTACAGTAAACAGTTTACAGTGGACAGTTTACAGTTGTCAATGGATAGTTTACAGTGTGCAGTCGCAGCGTTTATTAATTCATACCAGTTATTGAATACTGCTTACTGATCACTGAATACTGCTTACTGAACACTGCTTACTCAAATCTCACGTCTCAAATCTCATATCTCAAATCTAAAAATAACCTATAAATACCATGTCAAAAACCTATTTTCCAAACATCGACAAAATCAAGTTTGAAGGAAAAGGCTCCAAAAATCCATTTGCTTTCAAATATTATGATGAAAATAAAATTGTAGGGGGAAAGACCCTCAAAGAACACTTCAAGTTTTCAATTGCCTATTGGCATACCTTCTGTGCCACCGGTGCAGATCCTTTTGGACCGGGAACGATGGTGAGACCTTGGGATGCCAATGCAGATGCAGTCCAAAGAGCCAAAGACAAGATGGATGCGGCTTTTGAATTCATCACCAAAATCGGCGCTCCCTATTATTGCTTCCATGACATTGACCTCATAGACGAAGGAAATTCTCTTTCCGAATACGAAAGCAGAATGCAGATCATCACAGATTATGCCAAGCAAAAGCAAGCAGAAACCGGGGTGAAATTGCTTTGGGGAACAGCCAATGTATTCTCCAATCCACGCTATATGAACGGTGCTTCTACCAATCCCGACTTCAATGTCGTGACTTGGGCGGGAACTCAGGTGAAAAATGCGATCGATGCCACCATCAAATTAGGCGGAGAAAATTATGTATTCTGGGGAGGAAGAGAAGGTTATATGTCTCTTTTGAATACCGATATGAAACGCGAAACCGAGCACCTTGGCAGATTTTTGACCATGGCTAGGGATTATGCAAGAAAGAACGGATTCAAAGGAACGTTCTTTATCGAGCCAAAGCCGATGGAACCTACCAAACACCAATATGACTATGATTCCGCCACAGTGATCGGTTTCTTGAGACATTTTGGATTGGATAAGGATTTCAAATTGAATATCGAAGTCAACCATGCGACATTGGCGGGCCATACTTTCCAACATGAATTGCAGGTAGCAGCTGATGCAGGGATGTTGGGGTCCATCGATGCCAACAGAGGAGATGCGCAAAACGGATGGGATACCGACCAATTTGCTATCAACCTTCAGGAATTGACTGAGGCTATGTTGGTGATCCTTCAAGGCGGAGGATTAAAAGGTGGAGGGGTGAACTTTGATGCGAAAGTAAGAAGAAATTCCACAGACCTTGAAGATCTGTTCTTGGCACATATTGGCTCTATGGATGCTTTCGCGAGAGGCATGTTGATCGCCAATGACATCTTAGAAAACTCAGCTTACCTTGATCTGAGAAAGCAGCGTTATGCTTCTTTTGATGCAGGAAAAGGAAAAGAATTCGAAGAAGGAAAGCTGACTTTGGAGGATTTGAGAAGCTTGGCAGTTGCCAACGGCGAACCAAAACAAACAAGCGGCAAGCAGGAATTGTACGAAAATATCCTGAATGAATTCATTTAGGATTTAACGAAACATACATGGAGAAACCGTCTGGTGTGAACTAGACGGTTTTTTTGTTTGGTGCTAGGCTTATCCCGCTTCGGGGCTGCTTGTCGAAGGGTTAAAATATGTGAATTTCACTTAAGATTTCGGTAATTGAGATTCTCGAACTTATGAGACCCGTGACCGAAATACCAAAAAAACCGCCATTCTACCCATGGGCTGCGGTGCATGTAGATTTGAGAAAATATAAAACTAGGTTTAGCACCTTACCCATGGCTACAAATATTTTGCCCCGATGGGGCTTTTGGTCCAAGGAAGCCCCACTTCGGGGCTGTTGGTCGAAGGAGACCCGAGAATAGTAATTTCAATGGTTTGTTAATAGGGAATCTCACACTTCAGGAAAATCCTTTATTGGAACACCTGTGGGGAGGAGGAAATTTTTCCGGGCCGGCGGTGGCACTGCGCAGTGGAGGATTAAAATTTCTTGCCTTTTTTGGTTACTTTTTGTGGTAAGACAAAAAGTGACACGAGAAAAGATCGTCAAGATTTAGTCAAATAATTGAAAAAGAGAAAGACGACCTTCCAAATTAATTGAACCTTCCCTGTTTTTGGTGCGAAGCCAATTCCTGGCTTTCCCTTTTTGCTCCCAAAAACTAACGACATCCATTTTCTAAAACCCCGAGCTGCGGTGCAAGGAAATTGGTTTGGGTATAAAAATCAGAGAAGCACCTTGCACGGGGCTAATATTATTCAGCCCGCTTCGGGGCTATTGGTCGAAGGAGACCCGAGAATAGTAATTTCAATGGTTTGTTAATAGGGAATCTCACACTTCAGGAAAATCCTTTATTGGAACACCTGTGGGGAGGAGGAAATTTTTCCGGGCCGGCGGTGGCACTGCGCAGGGGAGGATTAAAATTTCTTGCCTTTTTTGGTTACTTTTTGTTTCAAGACAAAAAGTGACACGAGAAAAGATCGTCGAGATTTGGTCAAATAATTGAAAAAGAGAAAGGCGACCTTCCAAATTAATTGAACCTTCCCTGTTTTTGGTGTGAAGCCAATTCCTGACTTTCCCTTTTTGCTCCCAAAAACTAACGACATCCATTTTCTATAACCCCGAGCTGCGGTGCAAGGAAATTGGTTTGGGTATAAAAATCAGAGAAGCACCTTGCACGGGGTTAATATTATTCAGCCCGCTTCGGGGCTGTTGTTGGTCGAAGGAGCCAAAATCAGGAGATTTCACTTAAGATTTCGGTAATTGAGATTCTCGAACTTATGAGACCCGTGACCGAAATACCAAAAAAACCGCCATTCTACCCATGGGCTGCGGTGCATGGAGATTTGAGAAAATATAAAACTAGGTTTAGCACCTTACCCATGGCTACAAATATTTTGCCCCGATGGGGCTTTTGGTCGAAGGATCAAAATGCTTAAGCTTCTCCTCCAGCTGTAGAAACAATCAACACCTTTTTGTTTAGTAGAATTTGTTATTCAAATTATCAGGAATTACCTTTCGAATAGGGCTTTGACATTTCAGGCCAATTACAAATTGGAAAAGAAAAAAAGGGTGAAATTTCAACTAACCAGTCATAGTTTCCAACGTTTGACTAGGCTCAAAAAGGGTGTGAAAACAGTTGAATCAGACTTCAAAGGAACATATTATTTACGTTCAAAACCTATGTCTACTGTTTAGGAATATGTTTCAATTTTTACTGCGATATTAGAAATTATGAGAAACTTTATAGTAATGTTAGTATTTCCTATTCTTTCTATTTCATGCAAAGCTCAGGAAATGCAAAAGGCAGACTTAAATGGGACAGAGTGGGAGTGTAAAATAGCCTAAGATTGCACCAATACTTATAAGTTTATAACTGACAGCACGTTTAAGTTTTTCAGTTGTGAAATGGAGGAGGAGTATTTTGGAGATTACTATTTTAAAGATGGATTTTTAATGCTTGACGAAATAGAAAGTATTAATGATAAAAATCTTCCTAAGACTTCTCCACATAGTGCGGAAAGAAAATTATACAAAGTGGTTATTGAGGAGAATAAATTAAAACACTTATCAATGAGTAATTGGATAAATGGTAAATGGGTTCAGTCAGAATTTAAGTTTGATGAAAATTATATTTATGTCAGAAAATGAAAGGGTGATATTCCAAGTTAGTTTTTAAATGAAATGGAAAAATCAGGAGTTATAATGGGGATTTTGTTTTATAGAGTCTCTACTTTCTTCAGAAAAATTCCTTTACACTTCTTCCCTCAGCTTGGCATAATTTGAAATTACTCCTTTTTCTGATTAAGAATTTATAATTCAAGTTTCCGATAATTACCTTTCGATTAGGGCTTTTCAATTTCAGCCTTAAAAAAATCAAATCAAGCATAAATGAAAATACCGTCAAGAATCACTTGACGGTGTTTTTTTGTCTCAAATCTCAAATCTCTCGTCTCAGATCTCCATTACTTCCTCAAAGGCTCGATGGTCTGTATCGTCCCATCTTCATTGTGGACCAATTCGGTCATTTTGATATTCCGCAGGTGGGTTTTGTTGGTCAATTCGGTATCGTGGTAGAAAATGTACCACTTGCCTTCAAACTCCACTATGGAATGGTGGTTGGTCCATCCCTGAACAGGATTCAGAACCACTCCTTGGTAGGTAAAAGGTCCATAAGGATTGTCCCCTATGGCATAGGCAATATTGTGGGTATCTCCGGTAGAATAAGAAAAGTAATACTTTCCATTGTACTTGTGCATCCAGGCCGCTTCAAAAAACCTTCTCACACTGTCTCCAGCCAAGATTGGATTGCCCAATGAATCCAGGATATTTACATCCTTTGGGGCTTCAGCCATTTGCAACATATCTGAACTCAATTTTGCCATTTTCGGCATCAAGGAAGGTTCGTTTTTTGCAGGGATTCCATCAGTAGGGCCGGGACCCACAGGGGTATGTTTGTTGTTTCTGTACTGCTGCAACTGTCCTCCCCAAATTCCCCCAAAGTATAGGTAATAACTGCCATCTTCATCTTTGAACACAGTAGGATCCATGCTGTAGCTTCCTTTGATAGCTTCGGGTTCGGCTTTAAATGGTCCGGCAGGATTATCCGCTACCGCTACTCCAATTCTGAAAATATCATCCTTATCCTTTGCGGGGAAATAGAGGTAGAATTTACCGTCCTTTTCAGCCGCATCTGGTGCCCACATTTGTCTTTTGGCCCAAGGCACATCTGCCACATCCAATACTTTGCCGTGGTCGGTAATTTGGCCACCGGGCTTGTCCATGGAAAAAACATGGTAATCCGTCATATTAAAATGGGCACCCATATCATCTTCCACCACTTCGGATTCGACATCATGTGAAGGATAAATGTAGATTTTTCCTTCAAATACATGGGCTGATGGATCTGCTGTAAATATTTCAGTTACCAAAGGAGCATTGAGATATTTGGATGGTTCTGGCGCTACGACGACTTTTTCCTCAGTTTTGGGTGAACAGGATAACCCCAAAAAGGATATTACAGCTGCTGTCGTAAAGGTTTTTACAAAGTGTTTTTTCATAGGTTATAGGTTTTTTGTTCCTTAAAAATAGGGATAACCCTTGATATTTCTTGATGATTTCCCATTATTTCAGGTATCTTGATTGGAAGATCGAGATCGCTGAGGTTCATATTGCTGAGGAGGTTTCCAGTTCAGATTGGGTTCTTCGGGGAAAAGTGTATGAAAAGAAATGGTCGTTGGTCCGTTTGGGTAAAAAGAGGTTTGAAAAAAGGACCGCTGAAACTTACCTTAGGGACAAAAGGCGGCGTGGATGTCGGCCTTGAGATAAAGTCAGTAATTTTAGGAAGAGGTGATTGAAAAAACCAAAAGATGCTATGATTAAAATATTTGCCTTGTTGTTTGTAGGCTTGATGGTCACGGAAGTCGCCGCCAAGATGGACAGCCTTGGGTCCAAACAGGAAAAAGGAAGACCGAATATCATCTTTATCATGTCGGATGACCATGCCTATCAGGCCATCAGTGCCTACGATGACAGGCTGATCCAGACCCCAAATATTGACAGGATTGCCAAAAACGGAATGCTTTTTTCCAATGCCTGCGTCACCAATTCCATCTGCGCGCCTTCCCGCGCAACGATTTTGACAGGGAAGCATTCCCATCTAAACGGCAAAACTGACAACCATTTCCCCTTTGATACGACCATGGTCACTTTTCCCCAACTGCTAAAAGCCAATGGGTATCAGACTGCTATGTTCGGGAAACTGCATTTTGGCAACAATCCAAAGGGCTTTGATCAGTTCAAGATTTTGCCTGGACAGGGGGTTTACTACAATCCGACTTTTATTACCAAAAACGAAGGTACCATCGAGGTAGAGGGCTATGTCACTGACCTGATTACAGACTTTACTTTGGATTGGCTGGAGAATGAAAGGAAGGAGGAAGAGCCGTTTTTTTTGATGTATCTCCACAAGGCCCCTCATCGGGAGTGGCTGCCTGCCGAGCGCCATCTCGAGGAATTCTCCAAAAGAACATTTCCTGAACCGGCCACCCTTTTTGATGATTATTCGGGAAGAGGTTCTGCGGCAAAAGAGGCTGAAATGAATCTTTTGACCCATATGAATTGGTCAGGGGATTCCAAACTGTACCCGGAAGTGATGGATCAGTTGGGGATTCCGGATGCGTCAGGTTGGGATAAAGGAGCTTTTCAAAGAGAGGTGGGACGGATGAATGCGGAGCAGCGCGCCAATTGGGACAAGGTATATGGCCCAATGAATGATTCATTTGTCAAATCATATCCCTCTATGAATGAGGTAGATAAAATGAAGTGGCGGTATCAAAGGTACATGCAGGATTACCTTGGTACCATAGCCGCTGTCGACGAAAATGTCGGAAGGGTTTTGGACTACCTTGAGGAGAATGGTTTGATGGAAAACACCATCATCGTCTATACTTCGGATCAGGGTTTTTATCTCGGCGAACATGGTTGGTTTGACAAGCGCTTCGTCTATGACGAGTCCTTCAAGACCCCACTGATGATCTCATGGCCTGGAAAAATCCAGCCGGGAAGCAAGTCTGATGAGATGGTTCAGAACCTGGATTTTGCACAGACTTTTCTCGAAGCAGCCAACATCGAAGCACCATCAGACATGCAGGGAGAAAGTCTGATGCCTTTGCTGACAGGGCAGTCGGATAAGTGGGACAGGGATGCCGTGTACTACCATTATTACGAGTACCCCTCTATCCACATGGTCAAAAGGCATTACGCCATTGTGACCAAGGAGTATAAGTTGATCCATTTTTATTATGATGTGGATGAATGGGAATTGTATGATCGTAAAAATGACCCTAAAGAAATGAAAAACGTCTACGACGATCCTGCATACGCCTCTGTAAAAAAGAAACTTCATGGGGAATTGGAAGGACTTCGGACAAAATACGGAGACTCTTCCCAAATCAGCCAAGATCTACTCGAAAGATACCTCAAAGAGGTAAAGGATACCCAAGGTTCTTTTGTCCGATCATATAAAAAAGTGGGGAATGAATAATTTTAATCCTTTTTGCCTTTGACCATTTAAAATTTCAATGATGAAAAACACCCTTTTCTACTTCCTGATCATTTTGTTGGTAGCACTAGTCAGTTGTGCCAAAACAGACCAAACCAACGAATTCGAAGCCGATATCATCATCTATGGCGGTACCTCGGCAGGGATTACTGCTGCGGTTCAGGCTAAGAAAATGGGCAAATCAGTGATTGTCGTTTCCCCTGATATCCATTTAGGAGGACTTTCTTCAGGAGGATTGGGATTCACAGATACCGGAGACAAATCTGTAATCGGAGGCTTGGCAAGGGAATTTTACCACAGGGTGTATATGCACTACCAAAACGACTCGGTATGGAAATGGCAAAAAAGGGAGGAATACGGAAACAAAGGACAGGGAACTCCCGCGATTGATGGCGGTGCACGGACAATGTGGATTTTTGAACCCCATGTTGCAGAGATGATTTTTGAGGATTTTGTAAGAGAAAATGAGATACAGGTTTTGCGGGACGAGTGGCTTGACAGGGAATCAGGAGTACAAAAAGAAAACTGTAAAATCATTTCCCTCAAAACCCTTTCAGGAAAAACCTTCAAAGGAAAGGTATTTATTGACGCGACTTACGAAGGGGATTTGTTGGCTTCAGCAGGGGTCAGTTATCATGTCGGCAGAGAATCCAATGCCACTTACAATGAAACTTGGAATGGTGTCCAAGTAGGAGTTTTTCAGCACAGGCATTATTTCCTACAACCGGTGAGTCCTTATATTATTCCCGGAGATTCCACTAGCGGGCTGCTTCCGGAAATATCTGATTTGCCTCCCGGCAAAAATGGGGAAGGTGATCAGAGACTACAGGCCTATAACTTCAGAATGGCACTCAGTCAGCATCCTAACAACAGGCTTCCGTTTCCAAAACCCGAAAATTACGACCCAAACAGGTATGAACTCCTTGCACGGGTTTTTGCGACAGGCTGGAATGAGACTTTTGACAAGTTTGATGATATTCCCAACCTCAAAACCGACACCAACAACCACGGTCCATTCAGCACTGATTACATTGGTAAAAATTATGCCTATCCTGAAGCCAGCTATGAAGAGCGTAAAACCATGATCCGCGAACACGAGGATTACCAAAAAGGGCTGATGTACTTCTTGGCCAATGATCCGAGGGTACCCGACTCCGTCAGAATGGAAATGTCCAAATGGGGATTGGCAAAGGATGAATTTACAGACAACGGCAATTGGCCGCATCAGATTTATGTCAGAGAGGCAAGGCGCATGATCGGGGATTATGTGATGACAGAACACGAGGTTTTGGGCAAAAGGGAAGTGCCACAATCCATCGGGATGGGTTCCTATTCTTTGGATTCGCATAATGTACAGCGTTTTGTGACTGAGGATGGACTTGTTCAGAATGAGGGGGATATCGGCGTGCATCCTGAGAATCCTTATAGCATCTCCTATGGTACGATTGTTCCCAAAAAGCGGGAATGCGAAAATCTCTTGGTTCCTATCTGTGTGTCAAGCTCCCACACCGCCTTTGGATCTATCAGAATGGAGCCTGTATTTATGATATTGGGCCAATCAGCTGCCACCGCTGCGGTAATGGCCATAGATGAAAAAACAGCAGTTCAGGAGGTGGATTATGGTAAGTTGAACCAAAAATTGAAATCCGATGGACAGGTGTTGGTGTTAGAGGAGAGATTAAAGTAAACCTGAATTTTTTGATCTTATTGTTTAATGTTGGCTTTATTCAGAATTTCATCAAAATGAAGGACATTTCAAATTAGAAAGGATTATGAAATGATCTTGTCAGCGGGATTACTGATTTATAAAGCCCCAAATTTTTGGGACATTCATTGAGATATACCCGGTGCTTTGTGTTGGTATTTCATACCAAAATCTGCCAAATCTGTAAGATTTCTCCATATTTGTATAACTCTTTGAAGGGTTAGTTCCTGTATTTTTATAGAAAATTTCCCTTCTTTTTTAAAGGTTGGCAATCCAAAAACGAAATTATATACCGAAGGATTTTTGAAATAGGGAATCTTTTCTAATTCCTTCTCAGGGTCGAGTAATTGGATGCGTATTGATGACGATGAAGAAGGGATTTTTTTGAAGGTTTTTAGAAAATTCAGTCAGTTTGGAAATCATTCATTTCATAACGGAAGGTGACTCATTTTTCGAATTAAAGAAAATGCGCTGACGTGGTTTAAAGGGGTTTTAGGGCAAGGATTGATGGTGAACTTGTCTATGTTTTTTATACTAAAACCCATAACAGATCCCGACTTAAAATGTCATTGGTCGCTTCTGTTCATTCATTTTTGAATAGAGAAAAAAAAATAGATGTAGAATGGATATTAAAAAAATCTATGGTGAAAAAAAACAGCTTATAAAAAAAGCCGACAGATTGGGAAATCTATCGGCTCGGATTGGTTTTTTGATGTAAAACATTGGGGAATGGAACCATCAAATCACCAAGCTTAATGAATAGTTCAATTCAATAAACCTTTCAATTATATGAAAAATAATCTACAGAAGATAATATATATGTTATCCAAATTCTTCCTATACGGGTTTATTGTCCAGTTGCTGGTTTTTAATTTTTGTTTTGCAACCAATGCCAACGGACAATATAAAAGCATAGACGAAGTAAGTATCAATTTCCAAAAGCAATCCTACAGTCTTGGTCAGTTTTTTAAACAGATTGAAAGCCAGACTTCCTTTAAGTTTTCTTTTGACAAAAGGGATGTTGATGCTGCTACACCGATCGTCCTTTCACAAAAAGAGGGTACAGTAGAGGAGTTCTTAAAGCAGGCTGCTGTCCAGACATCTCTTTCATTTCGCCAGATCAACAATAACATCGATGTCAGAAAGGAGAAAACTCCCCAGCCATTGGTGACCGCCGAGAGGGAGGAACTGACTGTAACCGGGACTGTCTATGACGATCTTGGATTGCCCCTCCCCGGAGTGACAATTTTACTTGAAGGAAAAGGGACAGGCACTGTCACGGATATTGATGGCAAATATTCCATCGTCGCAGAACAGGGTGATGTTTTGGTTTTTTCGTTTGTCGGATTTGTCAAACAATCGGTGGTAGTTGGTACTGCTAACATCATCAACATCAACCTTGTCCAAGACACCGATTCTTTGGATGAGTTTGTGATCATAGGTTATGGTGCCCTCCGGGAAAAAGACCTCACCTCTGCCATCACGACCATCAAATCTGACGTGATCGTCAAAACGCCGGCAGCAAATGCGATGCAATCCCTTCAGGGACGTGTGGCCGGTGTGCAGATTGTAAGCAACGGTGCACCTGGCGCAAGTCCTACAGTAAGGGTGCGGGGTGTAGGTTCATTTGAAGGAAATGCCGCTCCGCTGTATGTCGTTGACGGGATGTTTTTTGAGAACATCGATTTCCTCAATCCAAATGACATCGAAACCATTTCCGTATTGAAAGATGCTTCTGCTTCCGCGATTTATGGGGTAAGGGCTTCCAACGGGGTTGTGTTGATTGAAACAAAATCCGGTGGATACAACCAAAAAACCGAAATCGTCTACGATGGCTACTATGGGATGCAGGTTCCTCAGAACGTATTGAAAATGGCCAATACCCAGCAGTTTGTCCAATATGTGAATGAAACAGGAGCACCTGCGGACATTGCATTTGTCAACAATGCCATGCAACGTTATGGCAGGAGCAGGCTCGATCCCAATCTTCCGGATGTCAATACAGATTGGTATGCAGAGATTATGAGTCCCGCCGCAATCCAAAACCACAACCTTTCATTCAATGGAGGAAGTGAAAAAACCAGGTATTCGATAGGAGCAAGTTATTTTGACCAAAAAGGTCTCCTCAATGAAACCAGGAATGAATTCAAAAGGATCAACTTCAGGACAAAAATAGATTCTGATGTCAATGATTGGCTTACTGTGGGGACCAACTTCAACGTCAGTGTAGCGCAGCAGTTCAATGGAGACGACGGGGCATGGTTCCGCTCTTATTTTGCGGTTCCGATTATTCCGGTATATGACCCGCTCAATGCCAACGCTTCTCCATTCCAGCTTTCGAATGCGCAGCAAATCGGATACAGGGGAAATCAAAACCCTTACTATAGCTTATTGTATTCAGACAATAGGAACCAAGTCGGAAAGGTTTTGGGAAATATCTATGGAAACATAGAGATCATTCCGAGCAAGCTGTCTTTCAAATCAGCCTATAATTACAGCCTTGAAGTAATCAATACACGAAATGTCGGCTTTGATTTCAATGACGGTGTAACCGCTTTTCAATCCTCTTTAAGAAGGCAGAATTTTTCGAGATTTGACCAGATCTGGGATAACTTCTTTACCTACACCGATAATTTTGACAAACATAGTATTACGGCTGTTTTAGGCCAATCATTCAGAAGTGAATACAGTGAAATCCTCTTTGCCCGCGGTACCGGAATCACACCGATACCGGACAGAAGCAGGGAGCATTTCTGGTACCTTGACAATGCCACCAACATCGACATCAACGATGTGGGGGACGGCGGCGACAACACCATCAATTCAAGGTTGTTCTTCATGTCTTATTTTGCCAGGTTGGCTTACAACTTTGATGACCGATATTTGGTGTATGGTACTTTTAGAAGTGATGGAAACAATAAATTCCAAAACAAATGGGGAAATTTTGCCACCATCGGTGCAGGTTGGGTAGTATCGTCTGAAGAATTTTTTGATGTCAAAGGTATTGACTTCCTGAAGCTGAGGGCTTCTTGGGGACAGCTTGGAAATGATGGGATCAGGCCTTCCGTAGGCGCTCCTACATTGCAGGAAAACAATACAGCCATCAATGATGTGCTGACCATCGGCAGACGTCTCAATCCAACTTTTGACCTGATCAACCAATGGGAAACTACCGTCGAACAGAATTTTGGATTGACTTCAAGGTTCTTGGAAAACAGGCTTTCCCTGGAAATGGATTACTTTATCAGGGATACCAGAAACCTCGCTGTCAGTATCATTCCGCCTGTTTTCAGAGCTACCGAAAGAAGGTCAGTAGGTGAGATCCGAAACCAAGGAATAGAAGTAACCCTCAATTGGGAAACCAGAGTCAACCAAAACTTCTCCTATTTCATAGGCGGTAACTTTGCCACCTTGAAAAATGAGGTAAGGGGACTTGGTGGTGCAGATGGCTTGGATGGAGGGTCTGCCGAATTCCGACAGAGATCCATTATCGGCCAACCTTTTCAGGCATTTTATGGCTATCAGGTCAACGGGGTCTTCCAAAATCAGGAACAGATCAACAACAGCGGGTATACTCCTGAATTCATCGCTTCAACCAATTTGGTTCCCGGTGATTTCAATTTCAAGGACCAAAACGGTGACGGTATCATCAATGACCAGGATAGGGTTGTGTTGGGTTCATTTCTGCCAAAACTTACTTATGGTTTCAATATGGGTTTCAGCTTTAAAAACTTTGATTTTGCGGCGTTGATCCAGGGACAGTCAGGATATGACATTCTGAACAGGAAAAGGGGAGAGATCATTTTTACCAATGACACCAACCTGGATGCTGAACTGATCGAAAACTTATGGAGAGGAGAAGGTACTTCAAACAAATACCCATCCGCTGCAGGCTTAAGAAAAGGATGGAACCAGAATATGAGTGATTACTTCGTTGAAGACGGTTCTTATTTCAGGATCCAAAATGTCAGGTTGTCTTATTCTATTTTGGAAAAAGAGCTTTTTGGTTTCTTGATGCCCAATACCAGGATCACATTTACTGCCGAAAGACCGCTGACGATTTTCAATTACAACGGGTTTAATCCAGAAGTGGCCAATGGAATTGACCGTCAGGTCTATCCGATTCCGGCTATTTATACTTTGGGTCTGAATATCAAACTCTAACCGAAAACATCATGAGAACTTCAAAACATATAAAATATATACTGTCTGTGATAATGGTGTCCATGTTCACCTTTTCGTGTACAGACTTGTTGGATGAGCCACTCGAAAATCAGATCATTGCCGAAAACACAGACTATACACAGTCTGCAAATATGATTCTGATGCTGTATGGCTCTTATGCAGAATTGAATTCACTTCAATGGGAAACTTTCCCCATCATTTCCGTAAGGGGAGACGATGTCAACGCTGCGGGAGACCAGTTTCCTTTGACAGAGACAGATGCCTTCAGGTATGACAGGAATTTTTGGATGTACAATTCATCCTGGCTAAACCTTTATTCTGACCTGCTTTATTGGCATGGGGCAATGGAGGAAATCAAAAAGTTTGAGGAGGCAGGTGCCAGTGCCACTACTTCCCAGCAATACATCGCCGAGATCAAGGTGATGCGCGCTTTTGAATTGTTGCAATTGTCCAGACTTTGGGGAAATATCCTCATTCCTAGATCCTCTCAGCCAAGTGACCTGTTCAATGTAGAGCTTTCTACTTTTCAGGAAGTGATGGAACATATCTCTGCTCAAATGGATGAGGCTATCCCGCTTTTGCCGGCAGTTCATCCCAACCAACGATCCGATGTCAGGGGAGGTGTCACGAGATTTACAGCCCTTGCTGTCAAAGCCATGGCCAACTTGGAGTTGAAAGAATTCCAGACAGCGGCAGATGCTACCGGGCAGATCATCAGCAGCGGTTTATTTGCACTCGAGCCTGATTACTACCAGCTTTTCAAAATTCCCGGAAAGCTAAACAGGGAAAATGTGCTTGAGCTTCAGTATTCGGATTTTGGAACTCCGACAGGAACTTCTACCAGATACTTATGGGATTTCTTTGGACCGGCAAGCTGGACTCCGTCAAGGTCAGGAGCAGGTGGCGGATGGGGTTTTTGGGAACCTAGTCAGAAATACATCAAGTTTATGTTGGATAGAGGCGAGCGTGAAAGACTCGAGACAACTGTGCTATTTACTCCCGCAGGAATCGCGGCTTTGAAAACCGATCCGGAGTATGCGACTTTGCCAAGTTGGGTTTCCAATGTGACTCCTGACGGTGATGTGTTCAACAGTCACCCAAGGTACCTTTTCCTCAGTGGTAAGTTTTATCTTCCTTCCACTCAGCTGACACCGGGTAGATTCACTTACGGAGAAAACAAAAACCTTCCTGTAATCAGGTATTCAGAGATCTTGTTGATGCACGCAGAGGCCTTGGTCAGTGGAGCAAGCAGTTCTGCGCTCTCAGCGGACGCGGCGGTCAACCAAGTAAGGGCAAGGGTTGGATTGAATCCGATCTCAGGTGCAAACTTGGATGTGGTTTTGGATGAGAAATATGCCGAATTCGGTACAGAATGGGGTATCAGATTTTATGATCTGGTAAGACATGGACGTACTACAGAATTGAATTATGAAGGCAGAAACTTTCAGTTGAATATCCACAGATACCTGCCTTATCCCCTTGAACAGCAGGATATTTTGCCTCAGATCAAAGGAGCATCAAATCAGGGATAAAAATTTGTCAACCAAAAATCTCAAAAAATGAAGAATATAAAATTATTATTTATAGGAATGTTTTTGGTCAGCATGGGCTGCACCGAAAGTTACATCGATGAAATCGTAAGGGTCGAACCGGGCCCGGACGTGTCGGCTCCTGAGGTGAATATCAGTTTCCCTCTCGAAGGCACTTTGGTCAGGGTTGTGGAAGATGTCACACCTATCAACATCAATTTTGAAGTAATTGACGACATCGAAATAGAATCTATACAGGTAAGTTTGGATGGGACACAAATTGCTTCTTTTGATGAGTTCTTGGATTTCAGGAGGTTTGTCAAAACCCACACCTATCCCAAACTTGCCAATGGCACTCATATCTTGACCATCACCGGGAAAGATATTTCCGGGAAATCAACCACCAAAACAGTCAATTTCGAGAAAGTAGAACCTTATACCCCGGTGTATGAGGGGGAGGTTTTCTATTTGCCTTTCGACGGGGATTATACAGAATTGGTGACAATCACCAATCCAACAGTAAACGGTAATCCGGGTTTTGCAGGTGGTGTAAAAGGCTTGGCCTATTTGGGAGCTAACAATGCCAATATTGCTTTTCCAACGACCAATTTGACCAACCCTGAATTCAGTGCGGTGTTTTGGTACAAAGTAAACGGTGCTCCTGACCGTGCAGGTATCATGGTCATGGGTCCGCCGGACACCAACAATCCCAATAATATGAACAACAGGTCAGGAGGCTTCAGGTTGTTCCGGGAAAATGCCGGTGGTAAACAGAGGGTAAAACTGAATGTAGGCAACGGTTCAGGAGACAATTGGTTTGATGGAGGTCCTGCGGCCGATATCGATCCTGCAGCCGGGACATGGGCACATGTTGCATTTACCATTTCAGGCACTCAATGTGTGGTATATATCAATGGTCAGATAGCGAGTCAGGGAAATTTTTCAGGTGTGAGTTGGGCAGGATGTAACATCCTTACCATTGCATCCGGAGCGCCGAGATTCACCGAATGGGGTCACCTGTCTGACGGCAGTTTGTTTGATGAGCTACGCATATTCAACAAAGCGCTCACCCAATCTCAAATCCAAACGATTATCAATGCCGAAAAGCCATAGGCACATTATCCTTTCTATTCAAATAAATGAGGATTCCGGATTTTTGGGATCCTCATTTTTATATTCATTTCTATGAAAAAGCTTCTTCTTTTTGTTTCGGCATTATTTTTTATCAGTTGCAATGAAAATAAAACCGAGGTAACGGCATTAAATCTCGAAAAAGTAGAAATCGGTGATATCCCGATCAACCTGACAGGGGAGGTTTCGGAGAATTTGCCGGTGGACCGTCCCATCGCTTTGGGTTTTTCAGGACCATTAGACCCTTCTTCTGCTGCCAATTCGATTTCGCTTTTTGAAAAAGACCAGGCGGTAGACATTACTACCAGCTTGAATTCGGGTAATAAAAACCTGGTGATTTTCCCTGTGGGGCTTTTGAAAACAAACACAGAATATACCGTTTCCATTACTGATGGTCTCAAAGGAGCCAATCAAAGCATATTTTCCGGAAAGAACATCAAGTTCAAAACAAACGCAGGAGATTTAAAAATCATATCGCTGATTTTTGAGAATTCTGAACAAACCAAAACAGGAAGGACAGTCAATGTTCCACTGGATTTTTCTTTGACTATAGATTTTTCCGGCCCGGTCAGCCGACAATCTTTAATTTCAGCCACCAAAATTACCGGGGTATCAGTGGCCGCTCTCCAATTCGCTTTTTCCGATAATGACCAAAAAGTCAAAGTTGTAGCATCATCACCATTAACAGATCTTACGAAATATTCGATTGAGATTTCCAATGCATTGAAAGGCGTGGAAGGTCAAAGTTTTGCGGGAATAAAAAAAGAATTCTTCACCACCTTTCGCTCAGACAATGCTTTTCCTGTCATTTCTGAGGAGGAACTGCTCACCAAAGTTCAGGAACAGACATTCAGGTACTTTTGGGATTTTGGACATCCCAACAGCGGCATGGCAAGGGAAAGGAACACCTCAGGAAATCTTGTGACTTCCGGAGGAACAGGATTTGGTTTGATGGCCATTTTGGTAGGCATAGAAAGAGGATTCATCACCCGCCAACAGGGAATTGAAAGGTTTGTCAAAATCATAGATTTCCTCGGACAGGCAGACCGCTTTCATGGAGCTTGGGCGCATTGGATGGATGGGAATACCGGAAAAGTAATCCCTTTCAGTGCCAAAGACAACGGAGGGGATTTGGTGGAGACCGGATTGTTGGTACAGGGATTATTGACTGTCAAGGCCTATTTGAATCCAGGTATTCCTTCGGAAAATTCTTTGGCCGAAAAAATAGATGTGCTATGGCGTGGAGTCGAATGGAATTGGTACACCCGCGGCGGTCAGGATATTTTGTATTGGCATTGGTCACCGGAATTTGGTTGGGACATGAACCTACCCATCCGTGGATACAATGAATCCCTCATTGTCTATGTTTTGGGAGCAGCTTCGCCGACGCATCCCATTGATTTGTCAGTGTATGAAAAAGGCTGGGCAAACAACGGGGCCATGAGAAATGGAAAAATGTTTTATCAGATTCCTTTGCCACTGGGATATGATTTTGGCGGGCCTCTCTTTTTTGCCCATTATTCGTTTCTCGGATTGGATCCGAGAAACCTTTCAGACCAATATGCCAATTATTGGACCCAGAATGTAAACCATTCCCGAATCAACCAAGCCCATGCCATCAGCAATCCACTTGGTTTTGCAGGATACTCGGAGTCAAGTTGGGGATTGACGGCAAGTGATAACCATCTCGGATATAATGCCCATTCTCCGACCAATGACTTGGGGGTGATTTCGCCCACGGCAGCTTTGTCCTCTTTTCCTTACACCCCGGTCGAATCCATGAATGCTCTTCAATTTTTCTATTACAAAATGGGAGAAAAGCTTTGGGGACAATACGGATTTTATGATGCTTTCAATATTACCGAACAGTGGTACGCCGATTCGTATTTGGCCATAGACCAAGGTCCGATCATCATCATGATAGAAAATCACAGAACCGGATTGCTTTGGAATTTATTAATGAAAGACCAGGAAGTTCAGGCAGGTTTGGATAAGTTAGGTTTTACATACTAATAGTTTACCCTCATTTATTCCTTAATACCATCTTAATACTGTCTATAATTTCCGAAATTAGACCTTGATTCATAAACCGGGAACATTATAACATGGATATACGCTTCTTTGCCAGTAACCCTATATTCTTCTTCATGGGGACGGAAGACGGAAGTCGGAAGACCGATGTACCGGATATTTCAGTCTGCAGACAAAAATTTAAATAGATATCCAATCTACTGGCATAATTGGGTACATACATTCATTATAAAGACTACCCCAAATAAATATCAATATGAAAAAATTACACCAATTTTTAGTTTACACGGTATTGCTTTCATTGGTTTTGGCTTGTAACCCTTCCAAAGAAAATATGTCCTTGGAAGAATTGTATACTTACAAAGCAGATTCCATCATTTCCATCATGACTTTGGAGGAAAAAATCGGACAGCTTAATCTTCCCGCCTCAGGTGATTTTACCACAGGTTTGGCTTCGAGTTCTAACATCGCCGAAAAGATCAAAGCAGGAAGTGTAGGCGGATTGTTCAATATCAAAACCGCTGAAAAAATAAGGGCTGTCCAGAAAATTGCGGTCGAAGAAAGCCGTCTGAAAATCCCATTGATTTTTGGGATGGATGTCATCCACGGATACGAAACCCTTTTCCCGATTCCAATCGGAATGTCAAGTATTTGGGATATGGAATTGGTAGAAAAATCGGCACGTATCGCTGCCATCGAAGCAAGTGCAGATGGGATCAACTGGACTTTTTCGCCGATGACAGATATTTCCCGTGACCCAAGATGGGGAAGGGTATCTGAGGGTAGCGGCGAGGATCCTTATCTTGGCGCACAGATTGCCAAAGCCATGGTCAAAGGCTATCAGGGAGATGACCTCAGCCTGAACAATACGATTATGGCCTGTGTCAAGCACTTTGCCTTGTACGGTGCACCGGAAGCCGGAAGGGATTACAACACTGTCGATATGAGTCGCATCAGGATGTATAATGAATACTTTTTACCCTATAAAGCCGCGGTGGATGCTGGCGTTGGGTCGGTAATGACATCTTTCAATGAAATCGAAGGCGTACCTGCCTCAGCCAATAAATGGTTGATGACGGATGTCTTGAGAGACCAATGGGGTTTCAATGGTTTTGTGGTGACTGACTACACTTCTATCAATGAAATGGTAGAACATGGAATTGGTGACCTGCAAAAAGTATCAGAACTTTCACTCAAGGCAGGTGTGGACATGGACATGGTGGGTGAAGGGTTTTTGACCACGCTAAAGCAGTCTTTGGACGAAGGAAAAATCACAGAGAAACAAATAGAGGATGCCTGCCGAAGGATACTGATTGCAAAATACAAGCTTGGTTTGTTCGATGATCCATACAGGTATGCCGATCCTGAGCGTGCAAAAAAAGAGGTATTTACTGCACAAAACCGAAAAGTCGCTCGGGAGATTGCAGCCCAATCTTTTGTTTTGCTCAAAAACAAAGACAAAATTTTACCTATCCAAAAGAAAGGAACCATCGCCCTCATCGGGCCGCTTGCTGACAACAAAGAGAATATGGCAGGAACCTGGAGTGTGGCAGGAAGATTTGACCAAGCTGTTTCTTTGTCTGAAGGATTAAGGAAAGCTGTCGGAGACAAAGCAAATATCATTTATGCAAAAGGGGCCAATGTGGTGGCCGATTCTTTATTGGAATCCAGGGTCAGCATTTTTGGAAAACCAACTTACCGAGACAACCGCCCTGCCGAGGTGCTCATACAGGAAGCTTTGGCCGCTGCAAAAAAAGCAGATGTCATCGTGGCTGCATTGGGTGAATCAGCTGAGATGTCAGGCGAATCATCCAGCAGGACCGATATCCAACTTCCCGAAAATCAAAGGGATTTATTGAAGGCGTTGCTCAAAACGGGCAAGCCGGTAGTGATGGTCTTGTTTACGGGAAGGCCTTTGGCTTTGACTTGGGAAGAAGAAAATGTGCCTGCGATCTTGAATGTATGGTTTGCAGGAAGTGAGGCAGGGGATGCCATCGCCGATGTGTTGTTTGGAGATGTCAATCCATCCGGTAAACTCTCCGCTACTTTCCCCCAAAATGTCGGTCAGATTCCAATTTATTACAACCATAAGAATACCGGACGTCCGCTTTCAGAAGGACAGTGGTTCTCAAAATTCCGGTCCAATTACCTTGATGTTTCCAATGAACCGTTATATCCTTTTGGATTTGGTCTTAGCTACACCGATTTCAATTATGGTGAAATCAAATTAAGCAGAACTGCCCTCCAAGGTGACCAAATATTGACAGTAAGTGTGGAACTCACCAATTCCGGTAAGTATGATGGTAAGGAAGTAGTCCAATTGTACATCAGGGATGTCGTGGGTTCAGTGACCAGACCTGTCAAGGAATTGAAAGGTTTTCAAAAAGTGTTATTGAAATCCGGTGAAACCAAAACCATAACTTTTGAAATTACGCCTGAAGACCTCAAATTCTATAATTCTGACCTGAACTTTGTCTGGGAACCGGGTGAATTTGAAATCATGGTCGGAGGAAACTCACGGGATGTGAAGAAGGTTAAAGTGGATTGGAAGGAGTAGGTTTGAGTTTACAGTTTTCAGTGATCAGTCGCAGTTTGCAGAACCACTACCTTTGAGGTTTTTTTGAACCTCGAAGGTATTTAGGAAGAATGAAGTCACTCTCAATAAACAGTCTCAGCGGTGGGTTAGGAGTCTCAGCGAGAGGAACAATCTGATTTCCTCTTCCAAATAAAAATCGATTTAAAATCCTGCCCAATATCCGAATGGATAAAAAGGCAGGATTTTTAATTGTTTGTTTTGCACTTGTTTATCTTCAGTATTTGACGGATATTATTGCTTTACAAACCCAAAAAAACATGAAAATCCGTCTTTTTTTCTTTCTGCTCTTTTTTCAACTTTCAGTAATCTCCTTTTCCCAATCTTCCGATAAACCCAATATCCTTTGGATTTCGGTGGAGGATATCAGTCCGCTGTTGGATGTGTATGGTGACAACAGCATCAAGACACCCAATATCAGCCGATTGGCCAAGGAAGGGATTGTGTTTACCAATGCATTCGCTACAGCAGGGGTCTGTGCACCCAGTCGGAGCAGCATCATAACGGCGATGTATCCTGTGAGTATCGGAACCCATAATATGCGGACTGGGCCACATTATGCTTACCGGGAACCTGAAGCGGAAGTTTACAAAACCTACTACAACCAAAAAGACATCAATGGAAAAAACGTCCCTGAATATGCGGCTGTTCCCCCGCCATTTGTCAAAGTTTTTACCGAATACCTCCGGGCCGCAGGCTATTTCACCACCAATGCCGCCAAGACCGATTACCAATTCAACTCTCCGATGACCGCTTGGGATGAAATCGGAAGGGAGGCACATTACAAAAACCGTGCTCCAGGTCAGCCATTCTTCGCAGTTTTTAATCATGAAATCACCCACGAGTCGCGGGTTTTTGGAAAGAAATCAGATCCCATGCTTTCCAATATCCAACAGGTAAAAATCCCAGCCTATTTCCCTGATTTGCCTGTAGTGAGACAGGACGTCGGGCGTGTTTATTCCAATATCATGGAACTTGACAAGCAGGTTGGGACATTGCTGAAGGAACTCGAGGATGAAGGATTATTGGAAAAGACCATCATCTTTTTTTGGTCGGATCATGGCGGTCCTTTGCTGAGGCAAAAGCGCGCAGTCGGGAATTCAGGTCTGCGTGTCCCGTTGATCGTCCGCCTGCCAAATGGACAAATGGCCGGAACAAAAGTAGAAGACATCGTTTCACTAATGGACTTGGGACCCACAGTGATGTCATTGGCAGGAATTGAACCGCCGGAGTACATGCATGGGAAGGCTTTTTTTGGAAAATACAAAAGCAAAAACCCACACCAATATGCCTTTGGTTCTGCTGACCGTTTTGATGAAGCAGTGGACATGAGCCGCTCAGTGATAGATGGGAGATTCGTTTATATCAGGAATTTTCGTCCGGAATTGCCGCTGATTTATCGAAACGCCTACAGGGAGCAGATTGACATGACCAAGACTCTGATTGAAATGGACCAAGGCGGTGAGCTGACAGGAGGAGCGGCTTATATCTTTATGAAAACCAAGCCGCAGGAAGAATTGTATGATTTGGCCAAAGATCCCTACGAAATCCACAACCTCGCCCAATTGCCTGAATACAGGGAAAAGTTGATGGAAATGAGGACTGCTTTGAGCAAGTGGCAACTCAAGGTAAAGGATTTGGGTTTTGTGCCGGAATCTGATTTAGTCAATATGATGTGGCCGGGCATGGTACAGCCTGAGACAGCAAAGGTTGAATTTGAAAAGTCAGGAGGAAAAATGACCTTGACCTCTGCCACCGAAGGAGCAAGTATAGCCTATCAGGTGGATGATGAAATTGGAGGGAAGCGGTGGAGGTTGTACCATGAGCCTATTCCTGAAGCCAAAAACATTGCCGCAAGGGCAGTTAGAATCGGATACAAAACCTCTGAAATCAGCCATTTTAAATAAGCCAACATGAAATCGAAAATCAGTTTTCTCCTTTTGCTTTTCTCTTTAACAATGAACCTTATGGCACAGATCCCCGCTAATTATGACGAAAGCAAAGTTCCTGACCTGATCTTGCCTGATCCATTTGTCAGCCTTAAGGGAAATCCGATACTGACCGTCGAGGATTGGGAAAACATCCGGAGACCGGAGATTTTGAGGCTTTTTGAAGAAAATGTGTATGGACAGATCCCAAAAGATTTTGATGATATTTCATTTTCAGATGTGACAAAAAGTCAAAATCCTTATCCAAGTATTGCCATTCTGAAGGAGATTGATATAAAGGTTTCCCGTGGAGGAAAAACCCACACCATGCGCTTGAATGTGTTTATTCCCAAAAATGGCAAAGGACCTTTTCCTGTTTTTTTGCTGATCAATTACCAACCCCCATACGCAGATGGAAAATTAGTCGAGGAAGGGTTTTGGGCGGTAAAGGAATTGGTAGAAAAGGGATACGCGACTGCTTCCTTTCACGTGGAGACGGTGGCACCTGATGACAAAAATAGATTTTCTAAAGGGGTAATTGAAAGGCTGTATCCGGAACAATTGGGTCAAAAAGACGGTATGCGGGCATTGGGCGCTTGGGGTTGGGGAGCGATGCGGGCGATGGATTACTTCGAAAAAGAATCTTTGATCGATGCAAACCGCGCGGTTTTGGTGGGGCATTCAAGATCCGGAAAGGCAGCCCTTTGGGCAAGTGCCAATGATCCCCGATGGGCGGTGACGATCCCCAACGAATCAGGATGCGGCGGTGCGGCTTTGTCCAAGAGAAAATTTGGAGAAACAGTCCAAGTCATCAATACGGCATTTCCCCATTGGTTCAATGACAATTTCAAAGATTTTAACGGCAAAGAGGAGCTGCTGCCTGTGGACCAACATATGTTGGTTTCACTGATCGCGCCACGGGCGGTTTATTTTTCCAGTGCAAGGGAAGACAGGTGGGCAGACCCCAAAGGAGAGTACCTTTCGATCAAATTGGGAAGCAGGGTTTTTCCTTTGATTTATGGGAAAAAGGTAGGTTTTCCTTTGGACTTTGAGGAGTTGAAAGGGCCGGTTATTCAACCATTCGCAGGTTACCATATCCGTGAAGGCGAACATGATCTCACTCTGGAAGATTGGAAAAGCTATATGGATTTTGCGGAGTTGAATTTGGGGAAAAAGGAGAAGTGATTAGACCATAGTCGGTAGTCCATAGTTTGTCAGTGTCGGTCTTTGGGTCTTTAAGGGAAATATTTTGAAACTGCCGTCTGTCTTTGGGTTTAATTTAAAGATTTCTCTCTTCGTTAAAATGACAGAATTGTTTCATTATAGGATGTTCAACCCCTTCAGGGTTGGCCTGAACCAAATCGCCATAAATCCCCGGGTTGAAACCCGGGGCTATTAATGGTTCAACCCCCGTTGGGGGTTTTCTTATATGTCAGTTCCTTTCTGGACAGTTCTCTTGATGTTGAAAAACTCGAAATGACAAGTGAAGGTTTTTTCCCACCTCAACCATTATTTTACTTTGAAGTATTATTTTTTCTCCTTTTGCGTCTTAGCGTCTTTGCGAGAGATATTTTTTTTCTTTGTGCCTCCGTGTCTTTGTGGGCTGTATTTTCTTTCTTTGTGTCTACTTTATGAAAAACCAAAAACACCTTTTCCAGCTCCCTGAGGACATCCATTACCTAAATGGCGCCTACATGTCGCCTTTGCTACGGTCAGTGGAAGAAATCGGCATTGAGGCCTTGATCCGAAAAAGAAATCCCACCGGCATCCAACCCAAGGATTTTTTTGGAAATGCCGAGATCCTCAAAAGCAATTTTGGGAAGTTGGTAAACTGTCCGGCAAAGCAAGTCGCCATCATCCCCGCTGCTTCCTATGGATTGAGTACAGCGGTCAAAAACCTTCCAAAAGACAACGGAAACACAGCTTTGGTCGTCTCTGAGGAATTTCCAAGTGGTTATTATGCGATTGAGAAATGGTGCAGAGACAACCATAAATCCCTCCAAACCATCAAAGCGCTCGAAACTTTAGAGAAGAGAGGAGAAAGATGGAATGCCGCAATCCTTGAAGCCATCAATAAAGATACCGCTGTAGTTCTCATGTCGACGATCCATTGGACAGATGGGACACTTTTTGACCTTGCCGAAATAGGCAGGAAGTGCAAAAAACATAATGCATTATTTATCGTGGACGGAACACAGTCTGTTGGCGCTTTGCCGATCGATGTAGAAGCATGTCAGATTGATGCGCTGATCTGCGCGGGGTACAAATGGCTGATGGGCCCTTATTCGATCGGGTTGGCTTATTATTCGGAGTATTTTAATAATGGGATTCCATTGGAGGAATCTTGGGTCAACAGAAGCAATGCCCAAAATTTTTCCGGCTTGACCAATTATGTGGATGATTATGCACCAGGTGCAGGGCGATACAATGTCGGCGAATACGGCAACTTTATCCTGCTTCCGATGATGAACGCAGCCATCGAGCAGATTTTGGAATGGAAAACAGAAAACATCCAATCTTACTGCCATGAACTTACCCAACCTTTGATAGCATACTTGAGAGAAAATGGCTATTGGGTTGAAGAGGATGAATTCCGGGCAAAGCACCTGTTTGGGTTTTTGTTGCCTCCGTCAATTTCTCAGGAGACACTGCTTCAAAAGCTGCAGGAAAACAAAATCTACGTCTCAGTCCGCGGTAAGGCCATCCGCCTTTCTACCCATTTGTACAATACAGAAGAGGATATTGCCATGCTGGTAAGGACTTTAGAGGAGGTTTAGGTTTGCTCAAAATTTAATTCGAATTTTAATTTTGGGCGAAATTGACTTTGTGACTTTTGTCCGCAAAGGTCAATTTGGTTTTCAAGTATATTTGTTTCCTAAAACCCAAACACTATGAAATACCTTGTCATTTTCCTTTTCGCCCTTACTTTCTTGGGCAGCTGCAATTCAAAAACTTCTGAAAACGCTGAGGTCTCAGGTAAAGTGGAAGATGTGGATGCCGCTACCTTCAAAAACCTTATCGCCTCAGGAAATGGGATTGTTTTGGATGTGAGAACTCCTGAGGAAGTGGCACAGGGAATCATTCCTGATGCTTACGTGATCAATATTTACCAAAGTGGTTTTGAAGAAAAACTTCAAAGCTTGCCCAAAGACAAGGAAGTCTATGTCTATTGCGCAGTAGGGGGTAGAAGCAGACAAGCAGCAGACATTCTTTTGAACAATGGATTCACAAAAGTCTATAACCTCAGCGGCGGGATTGTGGATTGGAAGAAAAATGGGTTTGAGGTGGTAAAACCGGATTAGAAAGTCGTGAAACGAAAGCTAAAAATTTACTACTTTCAGAAATACTTTTAAATATTTTAAAATCTGAAATTTCGAAAGACAAACTTTCTTAATAGTCAGTAAATGTCAAATATGAAAAAAGATGCAACACTTATAACTTGCTTACTTCTTTTTGTGACAAGTTGTTACTGTCAGACAAAGATAGTATATCATGAGTATGAACAGACAGCATCAGATTTTTATATTGAAAGATGGAATATTTCAAAAGATAACCTGCCAAATCATCATTTAAGTGAGGAGATAGATAGATATGGTAGGGTAATTGAAATTAAATTTTATGAGAAAAATTCCACTGTTTTTAATAGGCTTTGCTATTTGGTTTCTTGGATAAAATTTGAGTATCCGGACGATTCAACTATAATTCAATATAACCTTAATGGTTACGGAGAAACGGAAAGTAATTTTGAATGTGAATCACCTTCAAAAGTGACATATTATTTAAGTAAAGATCAGAAGCAAATTTTAGCCTCTCAAATTGAATTTCAAATAGATACATCATTCTATTTGAAAAATGGATGGACAATAGAAGGAATAAAAGAAACATTACAAGAAATTAAAGCAAATCAAAAAACATATCAGACAGTTGAATATTATTCAAAGTCTATAGCCAAATACAATGGAAAGTTTCCTGTTTCTAACGAATTTGAGATTGAATCTTACAGTTACAATTCAATTGAAAAAGAGGAAATAGAAAAGGGATTGAAATTTGAATAATAGCTTTTCAAAACCTATTTGATTAATAGGTGTATTTTTTAATCATGAATTTATTTAAAATGTAATTTGATATATTTATTTTTTCAAAATAATTTAATCATCATAGGATAGATTTTAGTTTTGCAAAACTCTAACTTTTGACTTTTTTCCAATAACCAAATAACCACCCCCTCAATCCACCCTCTTACTTGTCTTCAGGTACGCCATCAGGTCCACTATATCTTTTTCGGTCAAGTTGGAAAATAGGCCAGGAGGCATCAGGGAAACAGGAGTCACTTCTTTGGATAGGATACTGGATTTGTTGATGATTACAGGTTCCTGACCGACTACCCGCAGCGTCAATTGCCTTTGTGTTTCATTGATCACATTGCCGGAGTAAGTTCTTCCATCACGGGTATTGATCACGACCATTTTGTAATCATCCTGTATTTCGGCACTTGGTTCCAAGACATTCAGCAGGATATATTCTGTATCGGCGCGGTTAGAGCCTGTCAAATCCGGTCCAATCACACTTCCTTCACCAAACATCTTGTGACATGTTCCGCAGGTATTTTGGAAAATTTTCTTTCCGGCTTTCAAATCAGCTGACGAAAGAGAAGTGGGATGAATCATCGCCCTGTATTTTTTATAAGCTGCTTCATCACTTGCAACCTGCTCTATCGGACCCCAAACTTCAATAAAACCACTTCCCACTACACGGAGCAATTGCCTCGCCACACCTGCCGGAACTTCACTTTTGGCAATCCTTTTTTCCTTGATTTCTTTGGTCAACATGCCGCCATAACGTTGCCTTGAAGAAAGCGTCTGCATGGCTGCGAGTTTTTCCTCGGGATTGAATTTGGAGAAATTGTCGATCAGTAATTTACCCAATGCTTCATTGTCAAAGGCAGCAATGGATTTGATTGCTTCAAGTTTCATCGCTGGTTCCTGCAATAGTTTTGGCAACTCGGCCTGAAGTTCTTTTTGTTGCTGTGCGGTCAGCGTTTGAAGAGCTTTTTTCCTTTGAGCGATGGGTGCATTTTTATTTTTGAGCAAAGCAAGAGCCCTTTGCGTGGCCTCGGTATCTCCAAAGAGACCTGATATTTCCTGAGCTAATATCTTCGATTTTCCATTGGATTGTTGGAGTTTGTCGGACACGGTTTTCCAGTTTTGTGGGATTTTCAAGTCTGTCCGTCCTTCCATGCCAGCCAACATGCCTGTCAAAAGATGTTCTGTGTTTGACCCGCCTTTCCCTATCAGTGTTACCAATTTTCCCAATTCGTCCTCATCCACTGCCCTGCGGGCAATGTATTGGGTGACCAAGGGGATTTTTGAGGAATTGGATAGGGCTAGAAATCTGTCGGGATTTTCCGCCATCAGGGGTTCAATGCTGTACCAAATGAGCTTGGGTAGGTTGTGGTCATTGGCGTCTTCGGCATGTAGGACAAGGTTGCCGGCGATTTCCCATTTATCGGCTGTTGCCAACCTTTGGAGAGCGGATGCGAGATACAGCCGGACAACAGGGGAGGGGTCTTCTTTTGCCATTACCCTAAACTTAGAAACCGCCGCAGCAGACGGCTTCATGTCTTCGCAGAGTAATTGGATGGCCCAAGCCCGTACATGTGGGTCTTTGTCAGAGAGCGCTTGGATCAGTTGCTGTTCGGTAAATCCCCCTGTCAGGTGCAGAGACCACATTGCCCGTAATCTCCAATCGGGGTTTTTGTCTTTTTCGAAAATGGCTTTCAATTCCGTAATGGTAGTGGCTTGGAGCTTTCCGTTTACTTTCCTTTTGTGAAGGATTCCCCTTGCCCGCCTCGCATGCCAATCACTTGGATTGGTTTGGAGGCTGACCAATTGCTTATCGCTCATTTTATTCAAATCAGAATACCTGCCTTCGAAGTCTTTCGCAAGAGATTTTTCTGGTGCAATCCTGAATATCCTACCAGTCTCTTCATTCAAAACTTCCTTTCCACAAATGTCCGCATCATGCCAGTCTAAGGCATAAAGCGCTCCATCCGGTCCGATTTCCATGCTGAATCCAACCCATTGGGCATTGTTTGCAATCATAAATTCATCCCCGTGCTTTCCCTGATAGCCTGAACCTTTTGGAACCAAAATGTCCGACAGTACCGCATGCTCATGGATATTGGCCATAAATATCTTTCCCTGCTCTTCTTTTGGGAAGGCATCGGACTGATAGACCCGAGCTCCGCCATGTGCCGAACGGTGGCTGTGGTCAGCGATGGTTTTGATGTCTTCATAGACATAAGGATTGAAATGCTGTCCTCCCTGCCGATGGTAAATCCCTCCTGGAATCACATGCCAGAGGTGTGGAATCACGCAGGCGGTCATCAAAAGCTGCCCTTTTGCATCATAGTCTATGCCCCATGGATTGCTAAATCCATGTGCCACGACCTCGAAGCGGTCTTTGACAGGATGGTAACGCCACACGCCACCGTTGATGTCAACGCCTTCTTTTTCCAATAAGTCCTCAGGAAATGCATCATTGTGGTAATAGAGTTTTGCATCTCCGTTAGGTTTGCGGATTTTGGAAGGAGTGGCAAATCCCTGCAAACCATACAGCCATCCATCCGGTCCCCAATGAAGGCTGTTGAGTGTTTCGTGTCTATCTTGAATTCCCCATCCGGTAAGTCGGATTTCAATTTTGTCCTTATCGGCTTTGTCATCGCCATTTTTGTCAGGGATAAATAGCAAGTTGGGCGGAGCACCTACATAGACACCGTCAAATCCGACCGCAATGGCTGCCGGAAAGGCCAACCCTTCTATAAAAACCTTTTTGCTGTCAGCGACACCGTCGCCGTCCGTATCTTCTAATATTAGGATCCGACTATCTCCCGAACTGGAAAAACCATATCCCCGTGATTCATAATCTTTATTTTCTGCAATCCAAAGTCTGCCCCGGTCATCCCAGCAAAACGCCATGGGTTGGGTCATCATCGGTTCGGATGCCCAAACATTCACCTTGAAACCTGCCTTGACAGTCATCGCTTCCACAGCCTCCTGAGGGTTGAGAAATTTTGCTTCTCTTCCTTCTTTTTGGGCCAATGCCCAAAGCTCGGTAGTATTGTACATACCTTCTTTTCCAGAAAATTGGCCCCAGGTTTCGGTCATTTTCACATCATTGAGTTCTCCGGTATAGATGACCAGTTGGTGCTTGAGCGTTTCAATTTTCCCCTTGGGAATCGTCCAATCTCCATCTCGAGTAAATGCAGGCCCCAATCCCAACTGACCATCTACCCGCCATTTGTTAGGGTATCCTCTGTTTTCAGGATGGTCAAAAATCGCAACATTGGCCATGTCCTCCCGACCTTCAACCTGCATGGCCACATTGACCCACATCGATGGTTGGCCTTCAGCACTTTCATTTTTCTGGCGTGCAGCATTCACTATTTCACCTTTGATGCCTTCCTTCCATGGCATTCTTAGGAATAAACTTCCATAATCGTATTTGCCGATCACGATATCTTTGATCGCTTCTCCTTTCCACTCCAGATCCAAAAAGTATTTCCCACCCTCTTCTCTCATACTCCAGTTTTGGGTTTCTTCCATAACTGTTTCTCCAGCTTCATCCAATAGGTGGTAAACTGTCTGCCATTTCACCTCAGTACCTTCCTTTTCGACAATGTTTGAAGCCACTTTCTTCCAATAATCTCCCTGTGGATTGTGGAAATAATCCCGGTCATTGACTCTTGTAAATCCCCAATACAATCCAGTTTGATGTTTGTGGTGACCAGGGCTGTATTCGGTAAGGAGACCTTTGCCGTCAGGTGCTACGATCGGATGGATAAATGGTCTGAAATCATCTTTCGCATTTTGGACCAAAATAGGTTCGTCTTCTCCCTGTCGGAAAATTGAAATGGTTCCTTTTTCAAGATCTTCCTCCAACCTCAATGTCGTTGGTTCAGTAGGTTCCGACTGATTTGAATTTTCTGATGAATTCTTTTTGCATCCAAGGGTGAAAAACAACAAGAAAATAACCATCAAATTTGGTATGAAGGAAGTTTTCATAAATGGTAATTTTGGGTGGGTTAAATAGTTTGATTGGGTCTATTTTAAAATGGAATCTTTAATATAACATTTGTTCTTTTATTTCCTTCTTTGAAAATTGTCTAAGGGAAATAGATAGTGACAATCCGATCAATATTGATAAGCCCACCAGTAATCAGGTCGAAATCTTGTACTAATACCTCTCCCTTTTGAACAGCAAGGCTTTGTCAATTTCACCCATTAAAAAAATCCCGCTTTGGGTTCTATATATTTTTTGTAGCTTGATATTTCATTTAAATCCAACCACCATGAATAGATTTTATCGCCTTGGGGTATTGCTTTTTTTTATAGCAATACTTCCCCTGAAGGCACAAAAAATCGATGAAGTTTACAACCAAAAAATCAGGGAATTTACCACAGACAAGCGCTTTCTTCCCGAATTCCTTTTAGATGTAGTCGACCATCCCACGATTCCTTCCCCACTCAAGCATTTTGGACATATCATCGGTGCCGAAGGTCATGTTCACCGCTCGGCCGATATCTACGGGTATTACCAAAAACTCGCGGAAACTTCCCCTTTGGTACACATGCAGGAGATGGGAAAAACCGAAGAGGGTAGGCCTTTTTACCTGATTGTCATCGGCAATGAGGATGCAATCAAGCGTCTTGACCATTACAAAAGCCAGTTGGCAAAATTAGCAGATCCACGAAAAACGAGCCCTGAACAGGCAGAGACCATCATTTTGGACAGCAAGCCTGTGTATTATGTCAGTGGCGGAATGCATGCTACCGAGATGGGTTCACCGGAAGCGCTGATGGAACTCGCGTACAGATTGGCAACTTCCCAATCTTCCGATATTAAAGATATCCGTGACAATGTGATCACTGTCATCAACACCATTTCTGAACCTGATGGCTTGGACAAGCAGGTCGATTGGTATTACCGCTATTCCAAAGGAAGAAAAGAATTTGATGATGGGTTCCCAAGGTCTTCTCCTTATTGGGCCAAATATGTCTTCCATGACAATAATAGGGATGGTTTGCAGGTTTCACAGGAAATCACCAAATCCATCTTCAAGGGCTTCTTTGAGTTCCATCCTACAGTGATGCTTGACTTGCATGAGTCGGTTCCCTTGCTGTACATTTCTACAGGAACAGGTCCTTACAATGATTTTGTGGACCCGATTACTGTCAGCGAATGGCAGATCATGGCCAACCATGATGTAGCAAAAGTTGCTTCAGAAGGTTTGCCTGGGGCGTTTACGTGGGCATTTTATGATGGTTGGTGGCCGGGTTATGGTATTTGGGTAGCGAACAATCACAATTCCAACGGCCGCTTTTATGAAACTTTTGGCAATGCCGGAGCAGATACTTACTTAAGAGATTTGAGCAATGCGAGATTTGCCGGAGATCTTGTCACGTCCAAAGAATGGTACCGTCCAGATCCTGCCACAGGAAAGGTCTATTGGTCATTCAGAAATAACATCAACTACACCTTGACCGGTGTCATCGCTTCGCTGTCCTATGCCGCCAATAATGGTAAAATGCTGCTTCAGAATTTTTATAAAAAAGGATATAACAGTGTAGAAAAGGGGAAAACTGAAGGTGCAAAAGCTTTCACCATCGCCAAAGAACAACGTGATCCTGCCATGGTGGCTTACCTTGCGAAGCAGCTGATGCTTCAGGGTATCGAAGTCCATGAGTCAGATAGTAATTACGTGGTATTGTCAGAACAACCGTATAGGAATCTTGCAGTGTCGCTTTTGACTCCTCAGGCATATCCCAAAGACGCCAAATATCCTCCATATGATGCGATCGCTTGGACATTGCCTTACCTCTATGGCGTCAAAGTGGAATCCAAAGACAGCATTGATTTTGATGTTTCTTCACTCAAGCTGCTTGCAGAAAATCCAAAATATGTAGGTAAAGTCGATGGTCAGGGAAGTACCTATTTATTGGAATACAAGGCACAAAATACTGTGCTTCCAGCCCTGTATGCCGTCAAAGCTGCCAATAAAAATGCTGAAATCACCATTCTGCCTAAGCAGACTGTTGTCGATGGAGATACCGTTTCGGCAGGAGCCATTTTGATCAAAAAAATCAATGCAGACCTAGCCAAAAAGGTAGCTTCGGATTTTGGATTGGATCTAAAATCAGGAGGTGCCAATGTCTCTGCGGCGGATCAGCAGGCTGTTAAATTGCCGAAAGTGGCCATCTACCACACGTGGTACAATACCCAAGATGAAGGTTGGTCGAGGTACACTTTCGAAGAAAGAGGTATTCCATACACTTCAATTGACAAAGATGACCTAAAGGCCGGCAATCTGAAAACCCGATTTGATGTCATTTTGGTGCCAAGGGTAAATGGAAATGCCAAACGCTTTGTACATGGAGTGGATAAAAAATTTGGACCAATGCCATTTACCAAAACTGCTGAGTTTCCATCCCATGGCTTTCCTGATGAGACGACAGATATGACCGGCGGCCCCGGATTTTTGGGAGTTGATCATTTGAAAAAATTTGTGGAAGATGGTGGACTCTTGATCACTTTGGATAATTCCAGCGCCATCATGTCCGAATTGGGAATCACTTCCGAACTCAGTACTGCCGATCAGGGCGCCTTATTCCATCCCGGTTCTATCGTCAATGCCAAAGCAAGAAATACAGGCCACCCTGTAATGTATGGGTATCCTGAAACATTTTCCATCTTCCGTGGAAATGGTCCTTTGCTACAAACTGACAAGTATAACCGTAACCTGATGCTCGTGCAATACGGAAGTAAACCATTGAAAGACGAACTGGAATTTGAAGGTCCGATTATGGGGATGCCTGATAAGCCCAAAGTGGAGAAACCTGTCAAGCCCGAAGGAAAAGATGCTCCTTATGTGGTTGCAGGTATGGTCAGAAATGAAGATAAAATCGTGGGTCACGGCGCAGTCTTTAATGTTCCCGTCGGAAAAGGAAACGTCCTTGCCTTTACTTTCGATCCGCTGCACCGGTACCTCAACCATGCCGATGCACCGATGGTGTGGAATGCTATAATCAATTGGGACAGGATGAGATAGCAATAATTCATCTTGAATTGAATCCCGCAGAAATTTTAAACGATGGAGAATTTGCTTTCTCTTGGTTTTCTACTTTCTGTGGGATTTTTGTTTTCAAATAATCTTTGGTCAGGTATTTGGGTACCGATTTGAAAGATGGAATTATCAGTTCACTTCAAAACCAAAGAATGTGTAACGTTTTCCATTCTGAAATTCTCTAAATTGAAGAATACTAACCAACCAAAACATGAAAGTAATAGGAATAATTTTGGCAATTCTCGGGGGAATAGGAACATTGGTATTCGGGGTGCAGGCGATGCAGGATTCGGAAAGTTTTAAGTTATTTGGGATGGATATTGCGGTGAGCACCGCCAATTGGACTCCTGTGATTATCAGCGTTGCCCTGTTGATCATTGGAGTGATCATGTCGAGAGGTAAGAATTAAAGTTTATGGTAGAACCCCCATGACAATGATTGGGGTTTCTATTTTTTTGAGAACATTCTAAAGACCCGGAACGGGTCACATATTTATAGAAAATCATTTGATCGAATGTTGCTCGACCGGGAACCGGTCGAATGATTTTCTACGAATATTTTTTTATTCGACCCCTTCAGGGTTGGAGGGTCTAACCTGCTTTTTTTCCAATTATAAATATTTCATCCCTTTGGGATGGGAGAGGCGTTTGTTTATGCAGTTGAGTTTTTTTCTCATGGGCTCCTTCAGCGAGCTGAAACGGTTCATTCAAATTTGGCTCCTATTTCGACCCGGAACGGGTCACATATTTATAGAAAATCATTTGATCGAATGTTGCTCGACCGGGAACCGGTCGAATGATTTTCTTCAGAGTCTGGGGATCTGACCGGTTTTTTTCCAATTATAAATATTTCATCCCTTTGGGATGGGAGAGGCGTTTGTTTATGCAGTTGAGTTTTTTTCTCACTGGCTCCTTCAGCGAGCTGAAACGGTTCATTCAAATTTGGCTCCTATTTCGACCCGGAACGGGTCACATATTTATAGAAAATCATTGAATCGAATGTTGCCTGACCGGGAACCGGTCGAATGATTTTAGTTATGAGTGTTTTTTTATTCGACCCCTTCAGGGTCGGAGGGCCTGACCTGTTGTTTGTTCAATTATAAATATTTCATCCCTTTGGGATGGGAGAGGCGTTTGTTTATACCGTTGAGTTTTTTTCTCACGGGCTCCTATTTCGACCCGGAACGGGTCACATATTTATAGAAAATCATTGGATCGAATGTTGCTCGACCGGGAACCGGTCGAATGATTTTCATTACGAATATTTTTTTTCCTTTGGGATGTGGGTTTCAAATATTTAAGCGTTTAATATCGACTTCAGATTTTGAATTCATTTCCCTTTTTGAGAACTTAAACCTTCTGATCATTTTACTTAAAAGCCTTCACCATGCCAGGTACTTTTTCGCAGCTATATGTCCATGTTGTCTTTGCGGTTAGAGGAAGAAAAAGCCTCATTCTTTCAAACTGGGAGGATGAGTTATACAAGTACATTTCAGGAATTATTCTGAACAAAGATCAAAAACTCTTGGCCATCAATGGAATGCCTGACCATATTCACATTTTGATTGGAATGAAGCCCAATTGTTGTCTTTCAGATTTGGTGAGAGAAGTGAAAAAATCCTCGAATAATTTCATAAGGGAAAGAAAATTTACCAAGCAGAAATTTGAATGGCAAGATGGATATGGCGCTTTTTCACATGGTCAACGGTCTTTGGACAATGTGATCCAATACATTATGAATCAAAAAGAGCATCATAAAATTCATACGTTTCGGGATGAGTATGTTGCCTTTCTCAAGAAATTTCAAATTGAATATAAGGAGGAATATCTCTTTGAATGGATTATTTGATCATTGAGAGAATTATCAATTTTTTAATTTATCTACTTATTAATAGATATTATAATTTATCATCTTATTAGATGATATTTTGATTTATCGATTATTTAATCGATATTTAGACATGCTTGCAATAATTACAGGAGATATCATTGATTCAAGAAAGGTGGCAAACCAGCAGGATTGGTTGGTTCCATTGGAATCTTTACTCAACTCATGGGGTCAAAAGAATGACACCTGGGAGATTTTTAGGGGAGACAGCTTTCAGTTGGAGATCAACAATCCATTGGTAGCATTGTACAAAGCCATGCTGATCAAAGCCACCTTGAAATCAATCAAATACCAGGATGTGGAGAAGAGAACTTCTCCGTTGGATGTAAGAATGTCAATTGGAATCGGAGAAAAGGAACAAGATTCTAACAGCATCGGTACAAGAACAGGGTCAGCCTATATCAATTCGGGAGAGGCTTTTGAACTCTTGCGGAGCAAAAACCAAAACCTGATGGTAAAAAGCCCATGGTTGGACTTTGACAAGGAAATGAACCTGATGCTCAAACTGGCGCTGATCGTCATGGACAATTGGTCAGGAAATTCGGGTGAAATCATGAAGATTGCTTTGGAAAAGCCGCATTTGAAACAGGCTGAAATCGGGGAGATTCTGGGAATCGAACAGAACTCAGTGAGTGCACGATTCCAAAGAGCGTATTATTCCGAAATGCTGGAACTCAATGATTTATATAAAGAAAAGCTAGAAAGGTTGTTGCCATGATCATATTTATAAAAATACTGCTTGCGCATATCCTAGGGGATTTTTTGCTTCAGCCAAAATCATGGGTTACTGAAAAGGAAGCCAAAAAATGGGCCTCTCCCAAGCTGTATCTCCACGTTTTGATCCATGGGGTCCTTATACTTTTGTTGGTATGGGATTTCAGGTATTGGGCTTTGGCGCTGACAGTGACGGTTACCCATTTCCTGATTGACCTCGCCAAACTTTCCTTTCAAAATAAAAGCACCAAGACATCCTGGTTTATCGTAGACCAACTGCTCCATATTCTGGTTTTGGTTGGCGTATCTTTGGTTTGGTTTTATCCGGACACATCATGGTTTTGGATTTTTGAATCCGTTGGTTTTTGGACTATACTCGCAGCAGTTTGTTTCCTGAGTTTTGGTGTATCGGTGATTATGAATGTTTTGCTGGAGCCTTGGTCATTGAAAATATTTGATAAAGCAAATGATTCACTGTCCAATGCCGGAAAATACATCGGGATTTTGGAAAGACTTTTCGTGTTTGTATTCATCCTTACAGACCATTGGGAGGGAGTTGGATTTTTGATCACCGCCAAATCAGTCTTCAGGTTTGGAGACCTCAAGGAATCCAAAGACCGTAAGTTGACTGAATATATCCTGATAGGAACATTGATGAGCTTTGGCATGGCAATTTTGACGGCCTTGGCTACCTTATACATTACAAAAACCTTCTGACTATGAACCGACGTCCCTTTCTTAAAAAATTAACTTTGGTTACCTCAGGGGTAACGGCCATGCCGTTTATGACTTTTGGGAAAATGCATTTTCCTAAAAGTAGCAAACTCAAATTTATCGTTGCTTCAGACGGACATTATGGACAGCCCAAAACAGATTTTGAGGGATTCCATAAGCAATTGATCGAGGCGGTCAACAGCGAGAAAGAGGTGGATTTCGTGGTTTTCAATGGAGATTTGATACACGATGAACCTTCTTTGATGCCCAAAGTAAAAGCCGTCTATGACAAACTGAACGTTCCTTATTTCCCGGTCAAAGGAAATCATGATCGGATTTCAGAAAAAGATTGGGAAACGATTTGGGGAATTCCCGCTGATTTTGCATTTACATCCAAAGAGAATTATGGGATTATTTTGGCTAATAGTTCCAATCAGGCAGGGGAATACCTTTGTGTAGATACAGAATTTTTGAAATCAAAACTGGAGGGATTCAAATCTCTTTCCCACGTATTTATCTTTATCCATATTTCCCAAAATGACTGGACTAGGCATGGTGTTTCCTGCGGGGAGGTTTTGGAATTGATAGCGGCTTATCCCAATGTCAAAGCCATCTTCCATGGCCATGACCACGACGTGGACGGAATCATGCTGAACAGAAAGAAACCCTATCTTTGGTCGGGACATTTTGGAGGAAGTTGGGGTTCACCATTTCCAGGTTATAGGGTATGTGAGGTCGGGGAAGACGGAAAAGTCGTCACTTACCTCAAGGCGATGGCAGACGGGATGATTCTGAGCGGACATACGCTTTGATTTATTCCCCAAAAATCCAAAATAGGGAACATTCACCTTTGGTTTTTTCAATATTTTATTGACTTGTCTCAATTATCGCCAATATCTGAGGTGGATTTTTTTCATTTTTTCAAACCAATAATTTCCCACCCTTAACAGTAACACCGACATTGGAAAAAGAAATGTTTAACTTCCATAGGTGTTGGGATACTTTCGTACGTACTCGCTTTTATTCCCCCAAAATTCCATGAAGAAAGCCATCCTGATGGTCTTTATTTGCTTCGGTGTCGTATCTGTTTCTTTTTCCCAAAAAATCAATGATGCATACCGGCTGAATATCCGAAAAACCGTCGATCCAATTGTGATTGATGGCAAATTGGATGAGCAATCATGGACAGATGCGGAAGTGGCAACCGATTTTTTTATGATTACACCTATGGACACAAGCTTCGCTGAAGTCCGGACGGATGTCAGGATGGCCTATGACGACAAGCATCTCTATTTGATTGTGGTGAATTACCATGCGCTCGAGGGCCCTTACATGGTAGAATCCCTCAGACGGGATTTTAGTTTTGGTAAAAATGACAACTTCCTGCTCTTTATGGACCCCTTTGATGATCAGATCAACGGGTTTTCATTTGGTGCCAATGCCGCCGGGGCACAATGGGACGGTATCATGTACGATGGCGGTAAGGTCGACCTGAGTTGGGACAATAAGTGGGAGTCAAAAGTCACAAATTATGATGACAGATGGGTTTTTGAAGCTTCTATTCCTTTCAAATCCATCCGTTACAAATCAGGAATCAAGGAATGGGGCATCAATTTCAGCCGCCTCGACCTCAAGACCACCGAAAAATCAGGTTGGGCACCTGTTCCCCGTCAGTTTCCTTCAGCATCTTTGGCCTACACGGGAATCCTTGTTTGGGACAATCCACCGCCTGCTGCCGGGCCCAATATTTCTGTGATTCCCTATGGATTGGGAGGTCTTTCCCAAAACCGAAAGGAAGGAGAGGATCCGGTTTATAGGAGTTCTTTTGGAATGGATGCCAAAATCGGACTTGGTTCTGCACTGAATCTTGACCTAACTGTCAATCCCGATTTTTCCCAAGTGGAGGTGGACAAGCAAGTGACCAATCTGGATAGGTTCGAACTCTTTTTCCCGGAAAGGAGGCAGTTTTTTCTCGAAAATGGAGACCTTTTTGCCAACTTCGGATATGAAACCATCCGGCCTTTTTTCTCCAGAAGAATAGGACTGAAAGCTCCTATCCAGGCAGGTGCAAGACTCAGTGGGAAATTAAACAAGGATTGGAGGATAGGGGCCATGACCATGCAGACAGGTCAAGTGGAGGAGGAAAACCTTGATGCCCAGAATTTTTCGGTCCTTACTTTACAAAGAAGAGTGCTTGCAAGGTCCAACTTGAGTGCCATTGTGGTGACACGGCAAGCCGGCATGTTTACTCCTCCATTGCCTGAAGATTCAGTTTCCACCTCCGAATATGACCGGAATGTAGGATTTGAATTCAATTATGCCTCTTCCAATAATCTTTGGACAGGAAAGGCCTTTGTTTTGAAATCATTCAACCCATTGAAACCCGGCAACGGACTCGTCTATGCAGCCAATCTCCGCTACACCAGCGGAAACCTTTATTGGAATTTTCAACATGAATATGTCTCTGAAAATTATACAGCAGAAGTAGGTTATGTTCCAAGAACAGGTTTTTACAAAGTAAATCCATTGGTCGGATACCTGTTTTTTCCGGAAAGTAAAAAAATCCTCAGCCATGGTCCTGAATTCAGTACCAAATCATTTTTTGATACCAAAATGAACCAGACCGACAATGAAACCTATGTTTCATACAAAGTGAGGTTCAGAACTCAAAGTGTCTTTACCACTTGGTTTGCACATGATTATATCAAGCTTCTCAAGCCTTTTGATCCGACCAATTCATCAGGTGCCACATTGGCCGCAGGGACCGAACACCGTTGGTTTTCTTGGGGGACTGAATTCACTTCCAAGCCCCAAAGTATATTTACCTATGCCTTAGCCACGAGGGTAGGAGGGTACTATGCTGAGGGAAACAGGTACAACATCAGTGGAGAATTGGGATACAGATTCCAGCCTTATTTCAGTCTGACGATGAATGCCAATTACAACGAAATCCATCTCATAGAACCATGGGGAATCACTTCTTTTTGGCTGGTGGGCCCGAGATTTGACCTGACACTTACAAACAAGTTTTTCATCACGGCCTTTGTTCAATACAATGAACAGGTGGACAACATCAACCTGAACACAAGGGTCCAATGGAGGTTCAAACCAGCCTCGGATATATTTCTCGTATTTACCGATAATTACCTTCCTGCGCCGTTCTTCGCCAAAGACAGATCGGTTGTCCTGAAATTTACCTATTGGTGGAATATTTAATTAAATTTGCATCGCCCAACTAAAATCAAGCTTTCCGAATGCTACAGAAGGTCTTCAAATCAGTAATCCTTGCATGGCTAATTCTAATGATTTTTTGTCTGTTTGGAGCAATTCCGGACCATGGTCCGGATTACCAGATAATCTTACCTTTGGTCATGATTCCTTTTGCAGGCGGACTTTCGGGTTTTGTCTCCCACCTTTTGGACAGGTCCAAATCAAATCTTAACCTACAGCCCAATTTTCTAAAAATCCTAAAAGTATTGGTTTTTGTGGTTTTGGTAGGGATTTCCTTTGTTTTGGGATTAAACCGTCCTTATTGAGTATTTGATTCAATGTCAATTTTCGGTTATACTATTTCCCGGTTATGCTGCTTCTTTCTTACTTCCCGATTATCAGTCAGGAACTCTTGAAATACCAACTTAGATTTTTGTGGTAAAGTGCTTGAGGCTTATTATATTTAAAGCAAAACCTGACACCGACCTTGCCCAAACTCGAACGACTTAAACTATTTATCCGAAATTCCAGGAGGATACTTACCCCCGAGCGTTTTGCACTCGCTTCAGTCTGGGTACAGCTTATTGCCATTTTCCTTACAAGTGCCTTCATTATCATAGCCCTTTCTCCCTTTTTAGGAAGCCTCCAGCTGAGCTATAAAATTTTTGCAGACCCGGCTTATTTTTATGAAACTACCGGTCCTATACAAATGGTAGCAGGGCTGATCCAGGTATTGTTGGGAATGATTTTATTTTCATTCATCATTTCCGTTTTGTCCGCTGCCTTGATCAAATTGATTGATAATATCAAGAGTGGATCATTGCCCTTTAAAGGTACTGGGCATACTATATTTATAAACTATAATATAAAATTGCCATTGATCCTGGATCAGTTTAATCTGAGAGCCAAGGACAAAGGAACCATGGAAAATGTGGTCCTCCTCTTTTCTGATAACGATGTGGTAAATTCTTTCCGGTCCCTTTTGGATAAAGAAAGATGGAACAACCTGGATATTTTTATTAGGCAGGGTGATGTATTGGCTTTCAAAACATATGATAGGCTGTCGATTTCAAATGCTACCGGAATTGTAATCCTTCTACCTGACAAGGAAGACGATCCCTTTGCTGCTGATAATTTCAACTTGAAAATACTTACTACCCTGACAAATAACCATGCGTTTTTTCAGCATTTGTCCGACAGGCAGGGTTCAAGACATCCAGTAAAGTGCTCTATTGAATTGTCCAACAATAAGGATAGCAGAGATATCGCATTAGAACTTACCTCTCTTGGCGCGGGAGCCCTGTTTGCGGTTATCACACCTGGTGATGTTATTGGCAGTATTCTGGCAAGGGCAAAAGTCGATGTGGTCTACTATAAAGCTTTCTTCGAAATTTTGTCTTTTGATGGGTCTACCATCCATTTTATTGACCCAAAGAGATTTTTGGATAAAGGTGACTTGGGTGGTGTTTTATTCGAGCAATTGCTGTTCAGTTTTGAAGGAGGGACCTTATTGGGCTTTTCCGGGATCAATAAGGACGGTGGTTTTGAGATGAGTCTCTGCCCTTTTGGTAAATCGCTCAAATCTACTGATTGGTTGCTTTTTCTTACCAAAAACATCAAAGATCTCCATTACAAGCCAATTTCCTCTCCGCTTAATTTTGTCAAAAATGACGCGATCATCCCTCCAAAAGAAGCGGCAAGTAAAAAAATATGTGTGGTAGGCAATGAATGGCCTTTGGGAAATATTGATGATTTTATGGATGTGTCTAGTTTGGCCTCCCTTAAGGAATCACATTTTGTGTTTGAGGAACCTTCAAAATATTTTTCCCCGACATTTCTCAAAAGTCTCCATGAAGTGGATTATGATAATATCATTATTAACCTGGATGACGAACAGGGTTTTAGGTTAACGATGTTGTTGGTTTCCAAAAACCGAAATGACAGTCAGTTCATGACCAAGATTGTCACCATTTTAGGCGATCCTGTTACCGAACAATTGCTCCACACAAATGTTTTGAAAAGTAACACAGTTCTTTCCCATAAACTTGCAGCTAGGTATATCGCCCAGATTTCCTTTCAAAAAAACCTCGATAGGTTATTCACAGAGCTTGCCTTTGCAGAAGGAGTTGAGTTCAACCTTCTTGAAGTGGGGAACCACATTCCTGCTGATTTTCTTGGGGATTTGAATGAGCTCAAAATGATGTTGGCTGCCCATAAAATGATCTACATCGGGACGGTTGACAAAGAGAAAAACGTGTATTTAGAGGCGACGACTTTTTCCGAAACCCAACAGATTTTGGTTTTAAGTTTTGGGGAAATCGGGAAATGACGGCGTTTATTGAAGATGAATTCACTTTTTCTGCAAACCGTACTTTGGACAATTACCAAACATTCAAACGCATATTGTTTTCCCAAATTTGCCTCCAAGCCAATAAACCATAACTTTGCCTTATGGAAAACGAAGACAATCTCAATGCTCCCGATAAACAAATCAATAATCCACTTCATGGTGTGCGACTCGCCGATATCCTGGATTATCTGGTAAAAAAACATGGTTGGGAATACCTTGGCGACAGGTTCAGTTTCAGGTGTTTTACACATGACCCATCTGTCAATTCAAGCCTTAAATTTTTGCGAAAGACAGATTGGGCAAGAAAAAAAGTTGAAGATTTTTATGTCAAATCCATAGAAAGAGAAAGGCGCGGATAGACCGGAAGAATATTTCGGTAACAAGTGCTGGATTCATAAGTCTATTTATCGGAGTGTTAAAAAAAAAAAGTAAATATTTTTTTGGCTCGGAAGAAAAAAAATCAACTTCTATTTAGCGATAAAATACATATTCTTCGGACTGATTTACAATAATTGGTTGATGTAAAAAAAGTAGAGTCAAGCCATCGATTTTCAAGTCTATTAGACAGGAAATCAGGTCACTGCAGGAGTTTGTATTTAGATTTTTTTGTTCCATATTAGATTCGAAATAGAGACTTGATCACCCAATGAACAATGGTTTCTTTTCAGTTTTGTAATTGAAATATTGTTTAATCCCCACCCAATTTGTTATGAAAAACAGAACAAAATTTATTAAAGCGAATTTGTATGCACTTTTTGCTGTGCTCTCCATCCTGACATTTTATGATTTGGCAGGAATCGAAATCGGTAATTCTGTATCCGCCATTCTTCCAAACGCATTTTTGTTGTTTGCTCCGCAACTCGGTTTTGTTTGGTATTATTGGAGGTCTTACAGCTTGAAAAGCAGGAAGGTATCAGTCTGATTTGGCTTTCTTGAAATTGAAAAAATTAAATAAGCGTAGATTGTAGTAATAGTACAGGTTTTTGGTTTTTTGGTAATGATCCTATAAGGTTCATTTATTTTTGAGTTAAAGGTTAAATGGTCAGCATTCTGGTCTGGGGATTTTTGAAGGATTGAACTTCAGGAATCCCCGGTTTTTTTTAGCTATATCTACTTATTCCTGTTATTAGAATACCCTCAGGATTTTGCCGAAGGTTTCGCTTTTGATACTAGATAAAAATGAATAAGGCAGGTCTATAAGGCCTGCCTTATTTAGGAAAATAGCTCTAACAAATCTTCATTTGGTCAGTGTTAGAAACAGGAAACCAAGAACAATTCATTGGTAATTTGCTGATTTAATCCATGTCAGAAGCCATTTTGTAACTTATTGTAAATAATCTGAATTCAAATTTTTTCCTTTACCAAAAAGCCTTGAAGTTACCCTGTTTGCATTTGAAAGTCTGTCAGATCCTGATTTTAAATCTTAACGTTAATTTTCGTGGGACAAGGGAATCAGTTTAGGGCTGAGGTCAGGATCTGGCATCTCCCTGTCAAAAGGGAACATCGGCCTATTGATCCGCTTAAATTCCATCCTTTCCAAATCCTGGTCCACACCTCCCGGAGTAAGTGCCATGATCCAATCTCCCCTCATGTCATAAAGTTCGGGTACCAAATAGCCAATTTTCACTACCACCACATCAGTTTGCCTTGGGTCCAAACCAAGTCTGGTAAAGTCTGATTCCAAATGATAGGGCTTTCTCTTTTTGGTCACTATCACAGAGACACTCCCGACTTTGACGACCACTTCAGATACGGCATGCTGATCACCATGGACAATCGAAGTCACTTTGCCGGAAAGAAAAACCGGTGGGGAAAAACGGGCATCCACCTTGGCACCGGCATATCCTTCTACCATGCCACCAACCCCGGCAGTTACTGCTTTTTCTATAAACTCCGGTCCGGGAATGGAGGCATAGATGAGAGAAGGTCCATCCTCGGATTTGAATTCAGGCCGCATCAAGATTTCATTCAAGGTCCAAGTGACATCACCGGCACCTCCTGCTGTGGGATTATCTCCCATATCGCTGATGATGTAGGGTCGTTTATCGCTGCTTACCGCTTTATCAAGGCTTTCTTCCAAAGAAGCTGTCGGGGCAATAAAATCAAACTTATGCCTGACATCCCAAAAGCTCTTGGCAAGATCGCCTGCTGTTTTCTTCACCAATTCCCCATCATCACCTGTCACCATGACATAAGCTTGATTCCTCGGTTCATCTGCCCAAGCATAGCCAATCCAAATTCCCGCATCTGTGACGCCTTCCTGATCTGCCGCTGGGGCTACTTTAGCGTATAGACTCTTGGCAGGGTCAATCCTCGTACTCGTTTTTTCACCCGGCAACAAAATCGGTACAGCCACCCAAGCCTTGTAGGCAGGTTTTCCCAATCCTTTTTCTAAGCGCTCCAGAAGATTATCCACAGTCCTTTTTTTGGATTCCATGGCATCCTCATGCGGTGCCAATCGGTAGCAGGTAATCAGATCTGTATGCTTTGCCAACCTTGGTGAGACGCTTCCATGAAGGTCCATAGATGTAGAAATCACCGTTTCGGTGCCGATTACTTCCCTGATCCTCATGATGAGATCGCCTTCAGGATCGTCCAATCCGACTACGCTCATGGCGCCGTGGATATCAAAAAAAAGTCCGTCATAAGGTGCATTTTTCCGCAAGGAATCCAACATCTCGGTGACCAGGGATTCATATGTTTCGCGAGTAACCGCTCCTCCCGGTAAAGCCCTCGCATAAAGTGCCGGTAGCCAAACAGCACGCTTGCGGTTGGCGGAATCAGGGGAGAAAAATGGGTACAAATTGAAAACCTCCTCGCCACGACTGACTTTGAAAGCGTCGATTTCACTGACAGCCGGTGAAAATGTACTTGACTCAATGGCGATTCCGGCAATGCCAATCCGAGGCAAATCATCAGGAGTGGATTTTTGGCTGCATCCAATCACGAGGATAAAGAGGAATATGAAAATTGGGAGACTTGACTTTATTTTGTTCATGGTGGAAAAGGAAGGTTTGCGTTGTATGGAATTACTATAATACTAAAAAATATCACAAGAGAAGGGACCGCTGCTACAAATTTGGGATTATGAAAAATTCAATAGGATCAAACACCTTTTTATTTAGTAGAGTTTGTAATTCAAATTGCCGAGGATTATCTTTCGATTAGGGGGATTGGTTAGAAAGCCCAATTGCATCCCGACATTTGTCGTGGATGGGAAAGATAATAGGGAGGAATTACAAATCTCACCAAGTAGTAGCATCAATCGTTTGAATATGCCTGGAAGGGAGAGAAATAAATTAACATGATTATAATTCAAAAAACATTTATTGCATGTTTGAAACTAGGAATAAAGAAGGAGATTATAAGATCAAATTGGTCTATTACGATTTGGAGGGAAACCTTTCAACCGAAGGTGTTTGGGCCGCTAAGGAAGGTGGATATTATAGAATAAAAAATGCTCCTTTCTTTGCTCCAAATCTTGCATATAATGACCTTATAAGTGTGGAAGATGATGAGGGAGAGTTGTTTTTTGATAGCCTGATAGAACCTTCAGGGCATACTAATTTACAAATTATATTTTTTAAGCCTGAGTTTGTGGATCAAGTGACAAATGATTTAAACAAATTTAATTGTGATTGGGAAGGTAGTCATGGGAAAGAATATATATCGGTAGATGTGCCTAATACTGTCGAATATTCTATAGTTAGAAATTACTTAAATCAAAAGTTTGAAGAAGAAATTTTGGATTTTAAAGAAGCTTGCTTAGGACATAATAAATAATTTGTAAAAAGTGTGACATGGGAAAAGAAGGTATAATTAAAACCTTTCATTAAAATGACAAAAATTGATATTTTATTTATAATGTTAATGTTTATTGGGTCATTCATGGTTTTGAGGAAGGGATTTAAAGAATGGGATAAAGAGGGTTACTATTCAATAAATTTACGATTAATCTTAGCAGGTGTAACGATGTTGGCAGTAGCTTTAATTATGATTTTTCAATAATTATGAAACCAATTAACTGTCTGGGTTTATGAATGTAATTCAAATTGAATTAACATTTCAACCTTCCCTGTTTTTGGTGTAAACCCAATTCCTCACTTTGCCTTTTTTCTCCCAAAAACCTAAGACATCACATTTTCATTACCCCGAGCGGCGGTGCATGGAGATTTGTTTAAATATAAAAATCATTGTAGCACCTTGCACGGGGCTAGTATTATTTCGCCCACTTCGGGGCTTTTGGTCGAAGGTGACCCATGAATAGAATTTGCAATGGTTTTCTATTCAGAAATCTTATGCTTAAGGAAGATCTTCTATTGGAACATCTGTGGGGAGGAAGCGCAATTCCGGGCCAGCGGTGGCCTTGTGTGGGGAAGGATTATTGCGCTAGATTTTTTTGGTTACTTTTTGTATCATGACAAAAAGTGACAAGAGAAAAGATCATCAAAATGTAGCGAAGTAATTGAATAAGAGTAAGAGGAAAATTCAAATTGAATTAACATTTCAACCTTCCCTGTTTTTGGTGTAGACCCAATTCCTTACTTTGCCTTTTTTCTCCCAAAAACCTAAGACATAGCATTTTCCTTACCCCGAGCGGCGGTGCATGGAGATTTGTTTAAATATAAAAATCATTGTAGCACCTTGCACGGGGCTAGTATTATTTCGCTCCGCCGCGGCGGACTGTTGGTCGAAGGCGACCCATGAATAGAATTTGCAAAGGTTTTCTATTCAGAAATCTTATGCTTCAGAAATAGACTAGAACACCCTTTGGGAATTCTATCTGACAGCGGTATAGAGAAAACCCGGGAATCAGGTTTTTTTTGACCCTTTTATTCATTCTTTATTGAAAGGCCCAACCCACAAATACCCCATAATTTGGTTTAAAATTCTTTTCGGGACCATATTGGTCCAAATTGGCTCCCAAACCAAAATTGAGCGCATTCATTTTCAATCCAGCCCTTAGTTGGAGAAAACTCCTTGCATGGAGGTCGTCCCGTGTGCTGTGGATATACAGGAATTGAACCCTGGTATATAAACTTGTTTTGGGACTTAGGGAAGGCTTGTATTCATAGATTCCAAAAAGTTCTACGTTTCTTTTTGAATGAAGGAAAACCGAAGCAACCGTCACCGCCACCCATTCTTTATTGGCAAAGGAATGCTGTGCGCCCAATAGAGGAGCAAAACCGACAGCATTATTGATTGAAGTCCCTCCGACTAGTCCAAATCCTTTGTAAATATTATAGTTGATCAATACGGGCATTGCCAAGTCCAAATCCTCTTTGTTATTGTCATAGCTTGCCGAAAATGAGGACACACTCAAAAAACCAAATTTGCTCTCAGGTGAAAACTTTTTCTTGACTACCATTTGAAAAAACATCCTGTTGTTTCCAACCATAAATTCCACAGGGGTGGGAACTTTGGGTGGAAATTCCTGGGACATTGCAGAATGGGACATTCCTGACCAAAGGAGAGCAATGAAAACGCAGGATAAGAAGTAGCCGGGTCTATTTTTCAAACTTCGCATAATTTTCAATTAATTTTTATGCAAAGCTCCGCAAACAGAAACAAGAAAAAGTTGCTCTATGTCAACGTTTTGACTTTTAGAGGTTGGCTTTCAATCGGCTCAAAGTATATTGGGTAATTCCCAGATAGCTTGCGATCACTTTATTGGATAGCCTATTGAAAATTCGCGGCTGCTGTTTCAGCAGCCATTTCAATCGGTCTAAGCTATCGCTTCCTTGCAGATCATAAATTCTTTTTTGGGTCGTGATGTAGGCCGATTCAAGGATATTCCGGTAGATTTTGTTGACTGCCGGTTCATTTTCTACCAAGAAGAAAAAGTCATCTTTTGTTATCGTAAGCACAGTGGACTTTTCCAGGCTTTGGATGTATTCAATTGAGGGATTTCCGGTGATCAGACTTGTAAAGGAAGTGCCGAATTTCCCTTCAAAGGCAATGTATCTTGTATTTTCAAGTCCTTCATTATTTACCGAAAATAAGCGCAGGCACCCCGAAAGGACAAAATAATTGAATCTACAAACCTCCCCCTCGCGGAGTAAAAATTCGTTTTTTTTGACTGTTTTTTCTTTAAAGAAAGGAGACAAAGCTTCAAGTTTTTCTTCGTCGATTTGTGTTCGATCTTGGAAGTAAGATTTTAGAATAGGATGCATATTCCAAATTAATGGATTTAGTTTAAAATCAATAAGTTGATCGGAGTTTTGCTAAAAAATAAAGATCATAATGGAAGAGGGAGAAATTGAAAATGAATTGAAAAACCAACTTTTATGATTGGTGTAAATCCAACTCTCCGCTAAGTGAAACCAACATTTGTCGGCATTTATCAATATTGACCCACTTGGGCGTCAGCTGCGGTTTGTGTTAAGGAAAAAAACTGTTTGCGTGTTGTGACTGACTTTGAGTTGAATTCCCCTGTGACCGTAAACGTTTGATCTGTTTGCCATTGAGTGGGCCACAGGTGAGGATTGAGGGTTAACTGCTGAACTTGGCTAGTATGCCAAATCATTTGAATGAAATCCGGATGCATATATATCGTGGTTTGGGTGGTGTTTTCGGTTTTCCTTTCCAATTCCAAATCCATTCCCCATCGGCTTTTTACAACCATTTTATCTTCATCTTTCAGAAGCTTGAAGTCAAGAGAAAAATTCAGGGTATCACTTTCAACCTTTTGTATGAAGGGGATTCCTCTACTCGCAAACTGTACATAAGAAGTATCTATCCTTGTCTGCTGTAGCTCACCCGACAAAAAAACGGTATCCTGAACGTGAAGCATTTCCATGCTTCGAATCTTTATCATCGTGCCAAGCGCCTCTGCTATGGTATGCTTTGGGTAAAGCATCAGCGAACTTAATCTAGAAGTGGAACTTCCTGTTTCCATTTCGAACTCGAATTCCTTTTGAGGATCGGAAGCATAAAACTCATGTTCGTTCAATAAGTTTCCGCTTTTGTTAAAGTACAATTTGAATGGATTATTCAGAATAGGTAATACATATTTTCGGACCAATCGGTTTCCTTCCTCAGGCTTGTCGCTGTCAAATCGGAAAGTAAGTGGCACCGTTCCTCGAACCTCATCTTCCAATACATGATATTCAGCACGGTTGATATCCACCACTACCTCCACAATATCGTTGGGGTTGTAGCTTACCTTTATGTTAGCATCCTGTTTCACTTCAGAAAATGCCCTAGGCTTCTTCCTGATTTTCCGGCCATGAGAGTAGTCATTGGTAGAGAGTTCCATTTTGAATTGAAACATATCCTGTCCTGCTGCACTTGTACCCAAAGTCATAAGCGCTAAGAAAAAAAGTACTTTTAAAAGACCTAAAAAGAAGGACGAAAACAGGTGGTGTATGCTTAAAATATACTTCATGAACTAACAGTGATTTGCTTCATAATTAGAGTAACGGATTTTTCAATTGTCGGTTCGAGCCATTAACCCAATTTTGGAATTCATGGATTTGAATAGAAATTTAATTTATTGAATATCCGCGTCTAAGGGAATAAAGGCGTTTGATTTAGGCGTAATTTGACTGCCTAGCATTCAGGAAAATTTAAATTGAATTAATTGACCAGCCCTGTTTTTAGTGTTATTCCAATTCCCAAATTATCTTTTTGCTCTAAAAAACCAAGAACATCTAATTTTCAAATCCCAAAGCTGCAGAGCATTGAGACTAGAATGAGTATAAAATCAGAGAAGCACCTTGTACGGGGTTATTGTTAATCAGCCCAATTAGGGCTGTTGGTTGAAGGGAAAAAGCGATCAAGCAAGTTTGGCATGTTAAAAACAAAAAAGCCCGGCATCAGCCGGGCTTTAAAGTGCAGAGGAGGAGAGGACTGAGCGTTAAATAACAGTCCGGTGGACTGTTATAGCGAAGGGCCAGATTGCAGGGTAGCTCCCGAGGACTCAAACGCAAAAAGCCCGGCATCAGCCGGGCTTTAAAGTGCAGAGGAGGAGGGATTCGAACCCCCGGTACCTCACGGTACAACGGTTTTCAAGACCGCCGCGATCGACCACTCTGCCACTCCTCTATTTGATTGTAAAACGGATTGGTCGTTTACGGATTGCAAATGTATGCCTTAACTTTGAATTTGCAAACCCCATCATTCCAAAAAGCCTTTGTTAAATGCTAATCTCCTGATTTTCTGATTTATTATTTTCAGGTTTAAGGCACTTCTTTCTTTTATATATCCATTAACCCAATTACCAATACCCATTAACCTAATAACCGATACCCATTAACCATTATCCATTTACTCAATCTTAATTCCTCATCTCCTCAATACCTCTATGATTTTCTCCAAATCCTCGCTGATGGTAATGATCCCGATCACCGGTTCATCTCTTCTGCCTGATTCGGTAATGAGTAGCGCTTCTGCCGGATGAGGGTTGCCAAGGCTTTCAACAAAATATTCCCGCGCCGTCACAAAATCCGTATCCTTCTTGATGATTCTGTAATTTTTGAGTTTGAGGGTTTTGGTGATGATGTCTTTGACATATGAATCTTTGAATAGCTTCAGCGGTTCTGAAGTTTTGGTCAATTCAGCCATCCACCTCGCAATAGCTTCAAAGTTGATCAAACCTAAAATAAAACCATCCTGAATGATAGGTGCCTGACAAAAATCTTTTTCTACCAAAGTCTGCAGGACTTTTACCAGACTGTCCTCAGGGGAAACAGAATACACCGTTGTCAAAAAATGTTGGGATACCAAAGGGGGATTCATGAGGATAGCAGATATTTTTTCTATTTCCAAGACTACGTCTTCCCTCGGATCAGCTACAGGCTTTCCCTGCTTTCTTTCGGAATGAATAATGGCATTGCGGAGATTTCCAAACAACCTCAGCTGATCTCTATATTGCCTGATGATGAGGTTGGTCTCGCTCATATCATCGATCAAGTTGAAGTAACTCACAAAGTTCCTCGCTTCTAAATTTCTCCTTAGAAAATTCTCGATAGCATTGAAAGCTTCCAAAAACCTGTCTGCATTGCTCATTTCCATAAAAATCTCATTTTGATATTAAAATCACCATTCTCTTAATCAGGACATTAACACTTCCCACAAATAATTTTCACAAAAGCTTACCTTTCACCTTTTACCTCTTACTTTTCACCAATAACCGATAACCCAATAACCAATAACCATTAACCATCATCCATTAACCAATTCAAAAGTCTGCTTTCCTATCTCCAATTCCTCATTGGTGGGGACCACCAGAATTTTGACTTTGGATCCTGAAATATTGATTTCCCGGATCTCTGAACTTCTTTTGGCATTTTTTTCCGGATCCAGATAGATTCCAAAAAACTCCATATCCTGACAGACTGCCGCGCGCATTTCTGCGTCATTTTCTCCAATCCCTGCCGTGAAGACGATGGCATCCAAACCATTCAGCGAAGCGGAAAAAGTACCGATGTACTTTTGGATCCGATAGGCATAAAGTTCATAGGCAAGCTTGGCGTCCTCGTTTCCATCCAATATGGCTTGTTTTACATCCCGCATGTCGCTGTATCCGCAAAGTCCCAACAACCCGCTTTTTTTATTCAGGATGTCATTGACTTCTTTGGAAGTATATCCTCTCTCATGGATCAGGTGGAAAATAATGGAAGGATCGATATCCCCGCAGCGCGTTCCCATCACAAGCCCGCCCATCGGACCAAGACCCATGGAATGGTCTATGGATTTGCCGTCCTTAATAGCAGTAATGCTGCTGCCGTTGCCGAGATGGATGGTGATGATTTTTGGTTCGGAAATATTGAGGTATTCATCGGTTCTACGGGATACATACTGATGGCTGCTGCCATGGAATCCGTAGGCACGGATACCCAGTTTGGTGTACATTTCCTTTGGAATGGCTGAGCGATAGGCCCTTGGAGGCATGGTTTGGTGAAAAGCTGTATCAAACACAGCTACTTGTTTGGCTAAGGGAAATACCCTTTCGGCAACCATGATTCCAAGGAGGTTCGGTGGATTGTGCAGAGGTGCCAAGGCAAACAATTCTTCAATTATATTTTTGACTTCATCATTGATCAAAGTGGTAGCTGCAAACTGCTCGCCGCCATGGACTACGCGGTGACCGATAGCTCTGACTTCCGACATGTCAGACAATACTCCTTTTTCGGGGTCTATCAAGAGGGCAGTCACTGCCAAAAGACCTGCCTCATGGTCTCTGATTTCCTGTTGGAATTTGAAAACTTCTTCGGAACCATGGATATATAATTTGTGGGTCAAAGTGGCATTTTCCAGCCCAATCCTGTCTACCAATCCACTACATATCGGAGATTCATTAGGCATGTCAAAAAGCTGGTACTTTAGCGAACTGCTGCCCGAGTTCAAAACGAGAATTTTCATTTCAATATATCTTGATCAGATAACCTTTAAATAATTAACTATTAACCCAAAAACCAATCCACAAACCTAAATTTTCTTCACTTTCAAAGAAGTTCCCTCAGTACTGATCACTTTGATCTTATCTCCCTGATCGATGAATTCTCCTCTGGAATAAGCATCATATACTTCATCGTCAATGATGACTTTGCCGCTTGGCATCAACCGGGTGTTTGTAATTCCTTCTTTTCCCAAAAGGCTGTTTTCATAAACAGAGGAAGTATAACCATCTGTCCGCTGCTGGGTAGTTGCCAAAGCAATGGTGCTAAATGCTCCCCATTTGTTGATTTTGGGAGCCAAAAAGAAAATCAGAGCCAAAGCTAGAATAGCAGCCAATATGACGGTCAGCAATGCCACAAACAAATCCCCTGCCGGAACAAATGAAAAATCAAACGCATCATTTGGAATCATACCCAGGGTCAGTCCCGTAAGGATGCCGAGTATTCCCAAGACTCCAAAAATTCCAAATCCCGGTATCACAAATATCTCCACCAACAGAAGGATAACGCCTACGATGAAAACCACAATCTCCCAGTTTTCGGCTAGACCGCTGAGGTAATATGGAATAAAGTAAAGAATGATGGCCGTAATCGAAGCTGCCAATGGAAAGCCAACTCCGGGAGTCTGCAATTCAAAATAAATACCAGCGAAGATGATGAGGATCAAAAATCCACTCACTGCAGGGTTTAAAAAGACCGAAATAATCGATTCGGTCGTCGATGTTGTTTGCTCAATGATTTCATAATCAGATACGCCCTGCTTGGCGATGACCTCCTCTATAGACTCGACTTCTCCTTCGCAATAGCCATTCTCAATAGCTTCAGAAACAGCGAATGTAATCACTGAACCTTTTTCGCTTAATCCTTCAATTTCGATTTCTTCATCGACCATAGCTTCGGCGATTTTGGGGTCCCGGCCTTTTGCCTCTGCGGTGCTGCGCATCATGGAGCGCATGTAGGATTGGTATTTGTCCGGTGCAGCTTCTCCGCCGCCGCCCATGACCACGGTAGCTGCACCAATGCTTGCTCCGGGAGCCATATAAATGCTGTCGCAGGCAATAGAAATCAATGCGCCCGCTGAGGCAGCATCTTTATTGATCCAGACATGGACGGGGATTTCTGATTCCAGTATCATGGTTCGGATATCGTCAGCATCGTTGACAGCTCCACCGTATGTATCCATTTCGATGATTATCATCGCAGCGGATTGTTTCATTGCATCTTCCAAAGCCAATTTCACCTTACGGTTCATCCTCGGATCAATGTTGTCATCTATTTTAAAAACATATATTTTCTTTTTTTCTGAGGAAGTATCATTTTGGCAAAACACCTCAGAGGATTGAAAAAAGAGAATAAGGACCAACAAAATTGATGTTAAAAGGGATTTCATATCATACGCCATTTGAGTTTTGAATATACCAAATATTCCAATACCAGCCGCAAACACTAATTATATCATTGGTTTGTTGGGGAAAGGTATTTTGACTTATTTTAAAGCCAAAACACTTCTATTATGATTAATAAATTCAGTTTATCAGTATTTGTAATTGCTTTCTTGAGTGCCTTTTCGGCTGTTCAGGCCCAATCAGACCGATGGCAGCAAAAAGTCAAATACATCATGGATGTTTCTATGGATGTAGAGAAAAATACCTTTAAAGGAACGCAAAGACTCCATTACACCAATAATTCACCCGATACACTGACGAGGGCATTTTACCATCTTTATTTCAATGCTTTCCAGCCAAACAGCATGATGGATGTACGGTCACGTACTATTTCTGACCCGGACAGAAGGGTAATGGACAGAATCCAAAAGCTCTCTCCTGCCGAAATCGGAATATTGAAAGTAAACAGCCTAACCATGGATGGGAAAAAGGTGGACTTTGAGCATGTGGAGACCATATTGGAAGTGAATTTGAACAAACCAATCCTTCCTGGGCAGACCGTTGTATTCGACATGGATTTTGAAGGACAGGTACCACTTCAGGTGAGGAGGGCAGGCAGGGACAATGCCGAGGGAATCCGTTATTCCATGTCGCAATGGTATCCCAAAATGGCAGCTTATGACCGAAGAGGATGGCATGCCAATCCCTATGTCGGAAGAGAATTCTATGGCAACTTTGGGGATTTTGATGTGAAAATCACCATTGACAAAACCTACATTCTCGGCGGGACGGGCTACCTTCAAAATGCCAATCAGATCGGGCACGGTTATGAAGACGAAGGAGTAACTGTTCCTGTTGCAAAAGGAAAAAACCTCACTTGGCATTTTACAGCACCCAATGTCCATGATTTTATGTGGGCGGCTGATCCGAAGTATACCCACGAAAAAGTAAAAATGGAAGACGGCCCAATGGTTCATTTTCTTTATGTGAAAAGTGATAAAACCCAAGAAAATTGGGCCAAACTCAAAGGCTATACCGTAGATGCAATCCAATATATGAGTGATAATTTTGGAAAATATCCTTATGAGCAATATTCTGTAGTGCAGGGCGGTGACGGTGGAATGGAATACCCTATGTCGACTTTGATCACCGGACATAGAGGACTTCAAAGCCTAGTGGGGGTGACGGTGCATGAGCTCATCCACAGCTGGTATTATGGTGTTCTTGGATTTAATGAATCATCAGAGCCTTGGTTGGATGAAGGATTTACCACTTGGGGCACTAGTGTGGTGATGGATGCTGTTTTTAAAAAGGAAGATAAATTTGTGCAGAATGGGGCATATACTTCCTACTTCAGGTTAGCAAAATCCGGATACGAAGAGCCTTTGACGACGCATGGTGATCACTACAATCTCAATTCTGCTTATGGACCGGGTACTTATAACAAAGGGGCTGTTTTTGTAGAACAGCTAGCTTATGTCATCGGAAAAGAAAATTTTAACAAAGCCATGTTGAGGCTTTGGAATGACTGGAAATATATGCACCCAAATGGTCATGACGTCATCAGGGTGATGGAAAAAACAAGCGGATTGGAGTTGGATTGGTATTATGATTATTTCATTGCTTCCACCAAGACCATCGATTATGGAGTCAAATCCGTGGATGCAGTAGACAATCAAACCAAGATTACTTTGGAAAGGGTGGGTTTGATGCCGATGCCTTTGGACGTTGTCGTCACTTATACCGACGGTTCACAGGAGATGATATACCTGCCTTTGGTGATCCAAAGAGGAAACAAGCCTGAAGAAAAGGGGATGCCAACAAGGATTATGACCGTTAGATGGCCATGGACAAATTATTCCCAAGAAGTTCAGCTTGCCAAGCCGATATCCTCTATCAAATCTGTGGAGATAGATCCAAGCCAAAGGCTGGCAGATGTCAACAGATCAAACAACAAATTGGATGTCAGTACTTTAATGGAAAAGAAATAATAAAAAAGCCTTCAAAAGAATCAACTTTTGAAGGCTTTTTTATCAATCCAAAGGAATAAAAAAAGGTGCCGTTTCAGCACCTTTTTTTATTTTTTGAATTATCCTGCGTTTTTCTTCTCTTGAACTTCGGTACGGATGTCCTGTGCCAAGTTTTTAAGGTCCTGCATACCTTTTCTTACACGGGTACCTGCAGCTTGATTGCCTTTGTCATAGAATTTTTCAAAATCTCCTTCAAGTCCAAGGACGAGATCTTTTAGTTCGCTAAATCTGCTCATATTAAAAGTCAGTTTTTAAGGTTGATGATAAGTTTATTTGTGCGGTCAATATAGCTAAATTGTTTATAAAACAACACAACAAAGCCCTTTTTTGACTTTAATTATTCTCCAAAAGACATCGCCATTTCAGTATTTCTGTAATAACCGCTTGTTAGTTTGTCTTTTACGGCTTCGAAGGCTGCAATTGTTTCATTCACGTCTTCAATTGTATGTACAGCTGTAGGGATCAATCTGAGGATGATCATTCCCTTTGGGATTACAGGATAAATGACCACCGAGCAGAAAATGTTGTAGTTTTCTCTCAAGTCTCTTGTCAAAGTTGCCGCTTCACCCACAGTTCCGTTGAGGACTACAGGAGTAACAGGGGAGTTTGATTTTCCAGTACTGAATCCTTTTTCTTTCAATCCATTTCTCAATGCATGGACAATTTTCCAAAGATTTTCTTTCAATTCGGGTTTTGTCCTGATCAAATCCAATCTCTTCAAAGCACCTTCTACCAAAAGCATCGGCAATGATTTGGCAAAAATCTGTGACCTCATATTGTATTTGAGGAATTGGATGACATGTTTTTCTCCCGCAATAAATGCACCGATAGAAGCCATTGACTTAGCAAAAGTGGAGAAATACAAATCTATCTGATCCTGTACACCTTGTTCTTCACCGGCACCGGCACCTGTTTTACCCAATGTTCCGAATCCGTGCGCATCGTCTACCAATAGCCTGAACTCATATTTTGCTTTCAAAGCCACGATATCCGCTAGTCTGCCTTGATCACCGGTCATTCCAAATACACCTTCTGTAATTACAAGTACTCCGCCTCCGGTTTCTTCAGCGAGCTTGGTAGCTCTCTGCAGTTGCTTCTCGCAGCTCTCTATATCATTGTGTGGAAATACATATCTTTTTCCTAAATGCATCCTCAAGGCATCAATGATGCAGGCGTGGCATTCGCTGTCATATACGACCACATCTTTTCTATCCAAAATAGAATCGATGACAGACATGATACCCTGATATCCGTAATTGAGCAGGTAGGCACTCTCCTTGCCAACAAAGGCCGCAAGTTCTCTTTCCAACTGCTCGTGAAGGTCAGTTTGTCCTGACATCATTCTCGCGCCCATAGGATAAGCTGCTCCCCACTTGGCAGCTGCATCGGCATCAGCTTTTCTCACTTCGGGATGGTTAGCAAGACCCAAGTAGTTGTTTAGACTCCAGGTCAAGACTTCCTTGCCCTTAAATTTCATCCTGGGGGCGATTTCTCCTTCTAATTTCGGAAATGCGAAATAGCCTTCTGCAAGCTCAGAATGCTTGCCCAAAGGGCCAAGGTTGGTTTGTAATTTTGCGAATAAATCCAAGGCTAAATTCTTTTAGGTTTTACAAATTTGTGAATGGATGTGTCATCCATTAAATCGGGCAAAACTAACACAAATAGTCCAGCCTTGCAAAAATCCAATTCCAAATCAAATATTCTTTTACTAACTCACATTATTTTACTTACTTCGCAGGACATGCTTTTTATAAGAAATAAACCCAATTATGCATAAAATCAAAAAGCTTTTGGTAGCTAACCGGGGAGAAATAAGCCTACGGATCATGCGTACAGCCAAAGAAATGGGTATCAAAACGGTTGCGGTATACAGCGAAGCTGACCGCAATTCCCCCCATGTGAAATTTGCCGATGAAGCTGTTTGTCTGGGACCTCCGCCGTCCAACCAATCTTACCTTCTTGCAGACAAAATCATTGAAGTAAGCAAAGAAATGGGTGTGGATGCAATCCATCCGGGTTATGGGTTTTTATCTGAAAATGCAGCTTTTGCCAAGAAAGTGACTGATGCGGGGATCATCTTTGTAGGACCATCACCTGAATCAATAGAGGTGATGGGAAGCAAACTTGCCGCAAAAAATGCTGTATTAAAGTATGGTATCCCAATGGTACCGGGTACTGACCATGCCATCAGTGATATTCCTTCTGCAAAACAAAAAGCCAAAGAAGTTGGCTATCCCATTTTGATCAAAGCAAGTGCAGGAGGCGGTGGAAAGGGAATGCGGATTGTGGAGGAAGAATCGGAATTTGAGGAACAAATGCTCCGTGCCATTTCAGAAGCGCAATCTGCTTTTGGGGATGGGGCTGTTTTTATAGAAAAATACATCACATCACCCCGGCATATTGAAATCCAGGTTTTGGGAGACCAATTCGGAGATGTTGTTTATTTGTTTGAAAGAGAGTGTTCTATCCAAAGAAGACACCAAAAGGTAATCGAAGAGGCACCTTCAGCGGTTGTTTCCCCTAAGATGCGAAAGGCGATGGGCGAGGCTGCCGTCATGGTGGCCAAAGCATGTGATTATTATGGAGCGGGCACAGTAGAATTTATAGTAGACGAAAACCTCGATTTTTATTTCCTTGAAATGAATACCAGGCTTCAGGTTGAGCATCCTGTGACGGAAATGATCACAGGAAAAGACCTGGTACAAGAACAAATCTGGGTGGCGGAGGGAAAACCCCTTTCCTTCAAACAAGAAGATTTGAAAATTAATGGGCACTCCCTTGAGATTAGGGTTTACGCTGAAGATCCCAGAAACAATTTTCTCCCGGATATCGGCAAACTTCAAACTTACATCAGGCCACAAGGTCCCGGCATCCGGGTTGACGATGGATTTGAACAAGGAATGGATATTCCTATTTATTACGATCCCATGATCGCCAAATTGATTGTCCATGACGAGAGCCGTGAAAAAGCCATTCAGAGAATGATCAGGGCAATAGATGATTATCAGATTACTGGAATTGAGACTACTTTGGGATTTTGCCGCTTTGTATTGGAGCACCATGCTTTCAAATCAGGCGGTTTTGACACCAAGTTTGTGGAGAAATACTTTTCTCCGGACAAATTAGACATCCAATGGGATGATGAGGAATTGGTTTTATTGGCAGGTTTAGCGATCGAAATTTTTGAAAAAAATAAATCCAGCCTTAAAGATTCCCGAAGCAGCCAATTGACCGGAAACAAAACAAACTGGAAAAACAGGTTGATCTGATGGCTGAAATTCTACCGATTAAGGCCTGGCGTTACCATGAAAGTTTCAAAGACAGGATGGAAGATTTGATCTCACCACTGTTTGACGTCGTCTCGCAAAAGCAACGACAGGAACTTTATGCGAATCCCCACAATAGCATTCACCTTTCTGTTCCTCTGGGTGAAAATCCCTCCCTATCCGCTAAGTTAATCTTGGAAAAATGGAAACATGAAACTGTGATTTCTCAAGACCAAATACCGGGAATCTATGTTTATTACCAATATTTCAAATTGCCCGGAGAAGAAAAGGAATCTTGTAGAAAGGGATTTATCGCTCAAATAAAGGCCTATGACTGGGATGAGGGAGTGGTGTTACGTCATGAAAACACTATCCCGAAATCTGTCAACGACCGAGTGGAAATGTTGAAATCCACCCAGTTTCAGCCAAGTCCTACACATGGTTTGTATGAAGATCCGATGCATCTATTGGAACCTTACATGGATGCTGCTATTCAAGATCCGATTTATGATCTGGAAGATTACCAAGGGGTCCGCGAGGTGTTGTCGGTGATTCAGGACCTGCCTACCATTAGGATTTTCATAGAACTGATTGCTTCCAAATCTATTATTCTTGCCGATGGACACCATAGGTATGAAGCCGCTATTGCTTACCGAAAAGAAATGGCTTCGTCCAATCCTGCACACATCGGAGAGGAAGCATACAATTACCATTTAATGTATTTTACGAATGCGCTCTCTAAGGATTTGAGAATACTTCCCACTCACCGGCTTTTTATTGGGATTAACTTGTCAGAAAATGAGGTGCTCCAAAAAGCGGAAGAGTGGTTTACCATAAGAAAAGTCTCTGATTCAGATGAGATCTCTGAATTGATTCTGCATAAACAATGGGCATTTGGCTTAGTATTCAAAGACAGTGCTTATAAAATCAGGCTTAAACCCGAAAAATTTAAGGAATTTGAATTGGCCATTCCTGATGTCGTCAAGTCAGTTGACCTGATGGTTTTGCATTATTTTTTTATTGAAAAAGTATTGGGCATCAATATGGAAGCGCAGCGCTTTTCCGAAAACATAGAATACGAACGAAATCTGCATAGGTGCATCGGTAAGGTGGGAGAGGGTTCTGCGGATTTTGCGGTGATTACCAAAGAAGTATCAATGACCCAGGTTTTGGAAGTTTGTAAAACAGGATTTATGATGCCCCAAAAATCCACCTATTTTTATCCAAAAACAGTTTCGGGTCTTTTGTTTGCTTCTGTTGATGAACAGGAATTTAAATTTCCATACCAAGCATTTCGGCCATGATTGACTTAGGTACAAAAAAGCTTATTCTCGCTTCCCAATCCCCAAGAAGGAAAGAATTGCTAAGAGGATTGGGGATTGAATTTGAAGTCAGAACAAAGGATACCAATGAGGATTTTCCCGAAAACCTTGATTCCTCTGAAGTTGCCGGTTTCCTTTCTGAAAAAAAAGCAGCAGCTTTTGCCCAAGAAATTGGACCGGATGAGATAATAATTACCTCGGACACAGTGGTGATTCTTGACGGTAAGATTTTGGGAAAACCTGCTGATAAAGAAGATGCTTTTGAAATGCTCTCCCGATTATCAGGCAAAACACATTTGGTGACGACTGCGATTACATTTTTATCCATAGGTAAAAAAATCACCTTTTCAGATACAGCAAAGGTTCATTTTAAAGAATTATCAAAACTAGAAATTGACTTTTATATTTCCACTTTTAAGCCTTTTGACAAAGCTGGGGCTTATGGAATTCAGGAATGGATCGGATTTGTTGGGGTCGAAAAAATTGAAGGTTCCTATTTTACTGTCATGGGATTGCCTATCCACCTCGTATACGATGTTTTGAAAAAGTGGTAAAAAAAACTCCCACAAATAATATTTGCGGGAGTTTGATAGTTATGGAAAATGAAGTAATTATTCTTTAACAGGCGTCAACTCCGCCTTGTCAACTTTTTTGATGGGATCATTGTCCTTGAGTTGTTTGGAAACAACAAAGTATGGACCTGAGATGATTTCCTGACCTTCTTTTAGACCTTCCAAAACTTCAATATTGTCAAAGTCTGAGATTCCGGTTTTGATTTCTGTCTGTTTTGCCCTGTTGTTTTCAATAATGAAGACCAATTCTTTTGCTTTGGTTCCTTCAGGATTTTTCGCTGTAGAATCTTCCCTCGTCGTCACTGAAGCCAATGGAACAGCGAGAACATTGTCCTTCTTTTGGGTAATGATATCCACACTTGCTGTCATTCCGGGACGGAAAGGATATTTCATTTTCTCGGTGATCAGGTCAGCGTAAGATTCATTCAAAATTCTGATTTTGACCTCAAACTCTGTCACGGCATCGACACTTGCTTTGGTATTTGCTGAGTTGGCGATCGAGGTGACCACGCCTTTGAATTTTTTCCCGGAAAAAGAATATGAATCCACATCGATGATGGTTGTATCTCCTTTACTGATTCTGACGATGTCATTTTCATTGACATTGACACGGACTTCCATTTTGTTCAAATCTGCCAATCTCAACATTTCAGTTCCTGCCATTTGCGCAGTACCTACTACTCTTTCTCCTTTTTCAACCAAAAGCTGTGAAACAACACCGCTGAATGGTGAATAAACATTGGTCAATCTGAGGTTTTCAGATGCCTCATTTACCGTAGCTTGAGAGCTTTTTACAATGTATTCTGCTGCGATTACTTGTTGCTTAGCGGCATCTAAATCATTTTGGGCAGTTAGGAAAGTGGATTGGATCTGTTCCCAATCAGAATCTGAAATCACCTTGTCTTTATGAAGCTTTTCATTTCTTTTGAATTCCAAATCGGCCCTTACATATTGTGCCTCGGATCTTTTGAGGTTTGCTTTTGATTGGGCAAGGTTGGCCATATTTTGATTGAGGTTTGCCTTGGATCTATCAAGTGCGGATATAAAGTTGTCCGGACGGATTTTGACCAAAAGATCCCCGATTTTAACAGAATCACCTTCCAAAACATTGAGTTCGATGATTTCCCCGGCCACATCAGGGCTGAGTTTTACTTCAGTTTCTGGTTCGATAACTCCCGAGGCACTCACTTTTTCGATGATAGATACTTTCTTTACTGTGGATGTCTCCACGTTGGTTTCTTTTTCGCCACCGATCCAGCCTGCTTGCCGTCCAATGATAGCGAATACGATGACTACAGCCAGAACTCCTAAAAGGATATAAATAAGCTTATTTGACTTTTTCTTTGCCATTTTGATTTTGGTATTATATTAAAGTTTGAGTGGGTTTCCTAGGTAAAAATCCAAGACTTTTACTCTGAATATATAGGTGTACTTGGCAGTAACCAAGTCTGCTTGGGCATTGAAGAAATTGTTTTGTGCCAATTGGAAATCGGCAAAGTTGATGGCACCTGCATCAAAACGCTGCTGGGAAATCCTGAAAGCTTCCTCTAATGAAGCTACCCGGATCAATGAAGCTTGGTAAGATTGTCTTGCCGCAAATGCGCTTGTGTAGGCGCTTTCGATATCCTGTCTCAGTTGGTTCACAGTTTCCACTTCCTGTATTTGACTGAGCCTTTTCTGTAATTTTGCCCTTTGGACATTTGCCCTATTTCTCAAATTGGAAAAGATAGGAATGTTTAATTGCAAATTCCCGGAGTAAGAAAAGTTGTTTCCTATTTGCGTAGCAAAACCATCTCTTACACCGAAAAAATTTGGTTGATCAATATAGTTCGAAAAGGCACTTCCCCCAATGCCAAGGGTAGGGAAAAACCCGCCCTGTGCTAGCCTAATTCCAACTTCAGCACTTTCAACACCAAGTTCTGCAGCTTTGATTTCAGGCATCAATGCAAGTGCACTTTCAAATACTTCATCTACTTCCTTGTCCGCCATAGAATATTCCTCTGCTTCCAGTTCAGGAATGACAATATCAAAATTATCATTAAAAGGAATCTGCATGGCCTGTGAAAGGTTCAGCTTTGCAATCCGCAGATTGTTGGTGGCATTGATTACTTCCAATTCATTGGTTGCATTTTGTGCCTGTATGTCCAACTTGTTGGCCAAAGGAAGCGATCCAGCATCTACCAATTTGGTGGTATTTGCAAGTTGTTCTTTGGTACTTGCCAATTGATTTTGGGCGATTTTCAATTGTTCTGAATTGAAAACAACATTGATAAAGAAATTGACAACGTTTAGTGTAATGGTGTTTTCAGTGGCCAAAACATTGTACTGTGCCGCTTCAATATCGATTTTATTTTGCTGGATAGAGTTGGTGATTTGTTGACCGGCAAAAATAGTAAAATTGGAGCTTGAGAATAAGTTTATATTTCCTATTCGGTTGTTTTCAAACAAGTTGGTAACGGGGTTAATAGAACGACCCCATCTGTAACCAGAACTTGCTCCTGTATTCCAGGTAGGAATACGCTGTCCTTTATTTTCAATCAGGTTGGCTTCTGTAATTCCAAGATTTGTCTGGCTGCGCTGAAGGGTTAAGTTGTTTTCCAGTGCGATTTCAATACAGGTTTCCAGATCTAATCTACTGAAATCCACATCTTGGGCATAGGTGGAGGAAAATGTAAGCAGCAAAAAAGCAACTGCTGTTAGGTAATGTTTTTTCATCATGGGTTAATCAATATCAGGTATGTAAATTAATTCTTTGATCCAGGTAAGGCTATTTAAGTAAGCTATGGTCGTTGGTCTGATTCCGCTGTCCATTTCAATTACATGGCAAGCAATGTCATTTTTTCCTTTTCTGGAAACAGACATCGTCGCAATATTTGTTTTTTCTTGGGCTATAACACTTGAAATAAAGGCAATGGCACCGGAAACGTCCTCTGCTTTTATGATCAGGGTATGGGATTGAGCCGAGAAGTTTGCATTAAATCCATCAATTTCCGCAATATTGATCACTCCGCCTCCCAGACTTTCACCTATGACCTCAACTTTCCTATCTCCTTTGGTAAGGTTCAGTTTGATGGTATTGGGATGGTACACAGACGCATTTCCTATAGATTTAAAATTGAATAGCAGCCCCTTTTCTTTGGCAAGATCAAATGATACCTTGATATTGGCATCATCTGTTTTGAAATCCAAAAGGCCACCAATGATGGCCTTATCGCTTCCATGTCCTTCGTATGTTCTGGCAAATGAATTGTAAAAAGTGATGATAGCAGTATCAGGCACTCCTCCCAATACCCTGATAGCGGCCCTGGCGATTCTCACAACCCCTGCCGTATGGGAAGAAGATGGTCCTATCATTACCGGACCGATCATATCAAAAATACCACTTTTTGTTCCCATGGGAAAACTCAGTTTCAATTAGCATGCTAAAGTAAGAAGGATTTTAATTTGAAAAAGACATTTTCAGTATGTTTGCTCCTAATGAGGATTAATTCCTCATTATTTAATTATTTTTAACGCGGATTAATAATAACAAAAATCTGTTTTGTTCAAAAATGAACACTACTATGGTCGGATTTGATACAATTTTTCTTTACAAACACCAAGATGGGATTTGGTCCGATCACGCAAATGAATTTCATAACAGAGGCTTTTTGTTTGGAGATGGTCTTTTTGAAACTATGGTCTTTTCAAAAGGCAAAATGAGGTTTGCCAATCAACATTCCGAGAGACTTTTGGAAGGCTCTAGAACTCTGTTTCTGGAGACCGTTGGGATTTCGCCAATAAGTGAAATAGAAGGTCTCCTCCGTGAAATATGGGGGGATAAAAAAAGCCTTCGTGTAAGGTGGAATGTTTATAGGGCAGGTTTGGGAAAATATACGCCAGAAACTCACTCGGTCCTCGAAAGTCTGCAAATCCATACTTTCCAACCTGCGCCAAAGGTAAAAGAAAAGGCCTATTTCAGTCAAGATATCCATATCCAAAAAACTACTTGGAGCCATTGTAAAACTTTGAGTTCCTTGCAATATGTCATGGCCAATCAGGAAAGGAATTCCAAAGGATTCGATGAAGTGGTTTTGACTACCCAAGAGGGATTTATCTGCGAAGCAGGAGCCTCCAATTTATTTTGGGTAAAGAGCGGTCATTATTTCACACCTTCTTTAGAATCGGGTTGTATCGCAGGTATAGCAAGAAATATGATTCTGGACTACCTGAATAAAAACAACATTTCCTATTCAGAAGGGTTGTTTAGACAGGAAGATTTGCTATCGGCGGATCAGATATTTACCAGCAACGTGACGGGGATCAGCTATCTCCAATCACTTGAAAACAAAAACTTTGATACCCATCGAGAAAAAGGTTTGGATTCAATCTTTGAACTGAATTAATCCGGATTTTTTTAACTTCTCAAATGGCAACTGCCGCCTTGATATGTGGATGTGGATCGTAGTTAAGCAATTTAAAATCCTCATATTCAAAAGCAAAAATATCCTTCACATTCGGATTGATTTTCATAGTTGGAAGTGGACGCAATTCCCTGCTTAGTTGCAGATGGGCTTGCTCGAGGTGATTGCTATAAAGATGTGCATCTCCAAAAGTATGGACAAAATCTCCCGGCTCAAGGTCACAGACCTGAGCGACCATCATGGTAAATAGTGCATAAGAGGCTATATTGAAGGGAACTCCCAAAAACACATCTGCACTTCTTTGGTATAGTTGGCAGGAAAGCTTGCCGTCTGCCACATAGAATTGGAACAAAGTATGGCAGGGTGGAAGGGCCATATGGTCCACGTCCGCCACATTCCATGCACTCACTATATGCCTTCTGCTGTCAGGTTTGGTTTTGATCTGATGGATCAGGTTTTTGATCTGATCGATTTCTCCTCCCTTTCCATCCGGCCAATGTCTCCACTGATATCCATAGACAGGTCCCAAATCTCCATTTTCATCCGCCCATTCATCCCAGATACTGACTTTGTTTTCGTTGAGGTATTTGATGTTGCTGTCACCTTTGAGAAACCAAAGCAACTCGATGATGATGGAGCGGAGGTGGAGTTTTTTGGTGGTGACCACAGGAAACCCATCTGCAAGATTGAACCGCATCTGATGACCAAAAACACTGATCGTCCCTGTTCCTGTTCGGTCTGTTTTTTTAACACCGTTGTCCAAAATGTGCTTCATCAAATCGTGGTATTGCTTCATATTCAGGGATGGGATTTTCTTGGTGGCAAGATAGGAAGATAAGTAAAATTAGGAAAGGAGGATTTTGCTTTTAATTGTTGAATTTGATTTTTTGTCCTTGTCAATTTTCTTTTTGGAATTTTCAAAGTGGTTTTCAATATGGCAAATCTTTGTCTTATTACCATTACTTTTTTGTGAAGTTGTATTCAAAATCAAGGCTATCCCGTATATTTCACCGGCAATATGTTTACAAAAAAGAACTCATTTTGGTTATTGGGATTGGCTGTGTTGATGACATTGCTCATCGGGGTTTTTAGACCTACAGTCCTTTTTGACTATGATTTTGAAAGTTTTTTCCCCCAGGATGATGAGGAGCTTTCCTTTTATCAGGATTTCAGAAGCAGGTTTGAAAACGACAATGATTACCTGCTGATAGCATTAGGCCGCAATCCGGATATCTTCGATTCTGTTTTTTTGGCGGCTGCAAATTCGCTTAATGAAAACCTCAAAAACCTGGATAGGGTGGACAAGACCGTTTCACTTTTGGATCTGGAAGAACCTAGGTTAAATCCATTTGGGATTAGGTATAGGAGAATTTTGGATTGGGAAAATCAGGAAACTCTAAATGCCTCGGAGGAGACAATCCTGGGCAGTTCAAGCCAATGGAAAGGCAATCTTGTAAATGAAAATGGTAATTACCTTTTGATCATACTTAAAAACCAACAGCGAATCAGCAAAGAGGACGGGGATTTATTGTATCAGCAAATAAAAAACTTAGTTGAAGGTTCAGGTATCATTGATTATCATATTGCAGGCAAAATCAGGGCACAGGGAGAATTTGTTCAACTGATGCAGGAGGAGTTTTCTTTCTTTTTGGGAATATCAGGTTTGCTGATCGTTTTGTTGCTTGTCTCCATCTTCAGGACTTGGTGGGGAGTTTTGGTTCCTTTGGTGGTTTTGTTTTTTGGGATTATTTGGACAATAGCTTTGTCCTTGTATTTCGGAAAACCACTTGACGTCATGTCTGTAATGCAGCCTACTATTCTTGCGGTGGTTGGCTTGGCGGCTCTTATCCATTTTTTTAACCAATATTTGACCCAAATCAGAAATGGTTTTAAAAAAGACGATGCGATACAAAAATCATTTTCAGAGTTAAGTCTAGCGGTTTTTTTAACCAGCTTCACCACGGCTTTGGGTTTCGTTTCACTTTATTTTACCAATATTCCAAGTTTAAAGTTCTTCGGACTGTTTACAGGAATCGGGGTAATGCTGATGTTTTTTGCAGTGATATGGATAGCCCCTGGGATGTTGTATTTGCTTACTCCATTCAAAGTAACTGACTATGATTCTTTCTCGGTCATGTGGCGGAATGGAATGAGGCGGGCTTTCTTGTGGACAATGTCTTATTTCAAACTCATTTTTGGGGTATTCGTCTTCCTTACTATTTTGTCCGGAATTGGGCTATCAAAGCTCCAAGTCAATGGATATATTTTGGATGATCTGCCTGAAAACAATTCACTTAAAGGAGAATTTGAGTTTTTCGACAAAGAGTTTGGAGGATCCAAGCCATTGGAAATTTCGTTGGAAACTGGGACTGAAGGTTCTGATTTGATGCAGTTTGAAGTCCTGAAGGAACAGGAAAAACTGGAGAATTTTCTAAAAGAAACTTTTAACACCTCAGCCATTGTCTCCCCTTTGGCATTGGTCAAAAGCCTGAATAAAGCGACCAACGGAGGCAATGAAAAGGCCTATACTGTCCCATCGCAGGGTCAATTGAAGCGTATTTTGCCTTACATGGAAAAGGCCATTGAGACAGTGCCTCTTCAGATTCTTTCTTCTGATCTGAAGTCGGGACGAATTTCAACCCGAACAGAAGACATGGGAAGTCTAGAATCAGGCAGGATGAAAACCAAGCTTGAGGAGTTTTTGAAAACAGAGATCAATCCGGGCCTTTTGGAGGTCAGGATTACAGGTACCTCTCATCTGATCGATATCAGCCACGAAAGTGTCACTGTCCAAATGGCAAAAGGGCTTGGTTTTGCGTTTGTAATTGTGGCCGTAATTATCGGGTTTTTGTTCAGGTCTTGGAAAATGGCCTCGGTGGCTCTGGTCCCAAATATTATTCCGCTTGTTTGGGTTTGCGGAATCATGTACCTCTTTGGAATTGAACTGAAACTTACCACTTCCATCATTTTTACAGTTGCTTTTGGTATAGCTGTAGACGATACCATTCATTTTATGACAAAACTGAATGTGGAATTAGCCAAAGGGAAATCATGGCTTTATTCCATTAAAAGTACTTATTTGGAAACAGGAAAAGCAATCATACTCACCTCACTTGTTCTGGTTTTTGGATTCTCCGTATTGACTCTTAGTGAATTTGGAGTTACTTTTTATTCCGGGTTATTGATAAGCACCGCATTGATTTTTGCTTTGCTTGCTGATTTGATTTTGCTTCCTGTTTTATTGGTTATGCTAAAAAATAAGGTCCGCTGACCGTTTGCTATTCTTCTGAAGGTAAAAGTTTTGAGTTCTTATTTTCCAAAGAAAAAACAGCAGAAACAGGATAATGATCTGAATAATCGACCTCTGAATGGGTTTTGAAATCTAAAATACCCAAATCCTCATCATAAAAAATATTATCAATCCTTAGAAAGAAAAGGACCTTGTTGTAGGTAAAACCAAAACCTTTACCTGCTTTTTCAAAGCCATTTTCCATGATATTCCGCAGGGTAAAATAAGTATAACTGTAAGGAACGTCGTTGAAATCTCCGACCAGGATATTTTGATATGGACTGTTTTCCATATGCTCCATAAGTATTTCTAATTGGGAAGCACGTGCTACCTGACCTCTCTTTAGTTTTCTTAAAGTTTGCCGGTAATTTTCTTTGATTCCCTCAAAATCCCCTAACTCAGCGGATGGAATATTCATAGACTCCAAATGGGCATTATAGATTCTAATAGTGTCCTTTTCTACTTTGATATCTGCGAAAATTATTCCATTTGTGCTCCTCGAATCCAAAACAATACCTTCATTCACGATCGGGTGTTTGCTAAAAATAGCCATTCCAAAGGTGCTTGATTTGGGATTTCCTTGAATCACCTGGTAGAAATGATTGTATCCCGTTTCTTTCCCCAACTGTTTGATGGTGTTTCTAGAGGGAGTCGTGGGGTCCTGATAAAATTCCTGAAAACACTTGACATCTGAAGGGTTTTCTTTAAGCCATTGGATAAGGTTTTTCGAGTTGCTGTTTTTTGCATCTCCGTTTTTGTTATAGCTGAACATGTGGACATTGTAGCTCAATACGGAAAGGCCTTTTGAAGTTTCGGGCTCAGTTCTAAACTGAAAAGTCACCCCGACAAACTTCCACCCGATCACCAGCGCAATCAAAGGAAGTATGGCGAGTTTTCTTTTTGCTAATACAAGTGCTATGAAAAGGAAACCGTTGATGACGAGTAAAAGTGGTATCGTGAGTGTTGCAAGTCCGACGTAAGGAAAGTATTCAGGAGAAATGTAAACACTAAAAAACAAAGCCAATGAAACCAAAAAAAAGAAGGAAGTAAGGAATCTTATCATTGGTTAAAATAATTTGTCGCGAAAATATAAGGAATTCGATCCTGTTCCAAATGGAAATTGGGGGTAACCAAAGTAACGGCAAGGATTGTAAGCCGGTTTATTGGATACCCCCTTTTTTTTACTTAATTAGAATAAGTTCACTTTGTGGGTCCATCAAATACCTCGCCCCATCTTTGGTGACTACGGCTGTTTCTTCCACAGACATGGTTTTTGTTCCTGTTTCAGGTAGTTTCCAGGCATGGAAACCATCAAATGCGAATAGCATTCCTTCCTTCAAGGGTTTCATCGCAGCGGGCCTGACGGTGGGATCCGGAAGAAGTCCTCCTCCAAGATTTGGTCCGATGTCGTGTGCAACATAGCCTACAGGATGTCCGGTACTCCACATGACCGGTTCTGAACCACGCTCCGCCATCCAGTCTCTCTGTGCTTTATCCACTTGATATCCTAAGACACCGGGCCTCATGGCTTCCAGCGCAATCCTATTACCTCCGATGGAAGATTCAAAATAAAACTGTACAGAATCCGGAGCCTTTGTTTCCCCTTCCCTCAGCACATAGGCGAACCTTTGGATGTCCGAAACCCACATATCATATACCCGGATCCCAAAATCGGTTTGGATAACATCACCCGGCATGATGACTTTGTCTGTAGAGTGGGAGTGACCACGGTCTGGTCCTGAGTTGACGTTGGGATTCTGATCTGGTGACCATCCGTCTTTTACACCATACTCTTCCATTTTTTTCTTCAAAAATCTTGCTATATCAGCATCAGTACTTTTTCCGGGAATGACACTTGCATAGGCCTCGTATTGCCACTTGGAGGTAAGAATTGCTGCTTTGGTCATGATTTCAACTTCAGCAGGAAGTTTTACAGAAAGCCATTCATAGATCAGGTCATCGGCGGTTACCAATTTTGCCGCTTCAGATCCTAAAGCTTCCTCCAATGATTTTCTCTGAGTAAAGCTCAAGCCGTCTGCCAATTCATTCTCAAAAGAACTATTGATGGCAATTTTTTGAAATTGCTTTGTTTTGATATATTCAGAAGCATCGGCGATTGCCGAATTACCTCTTTGGACAGGAATCACTTCGTCATGTATTTTCAGATCTGCTAGGGCAGTTGCTTCTCCTATTGGGCAAAAAACAACTGATTTAACATTTTCCCCTTCGAGATAAAATAAAAACAAAGCCTGCCCGCCAGCATTCTCTCCCCCAATGTGGTGGGCGATCGGGTCATTGTTGTTTTCGCGGCAAAGAATGATCCAAGCATCTGTACCGGCGGTTTTCATTGCCGCAGGCAATAATTTTTGGATTCTTTCTTTCCGGATTTCAGGCCATGGACTAGGTCCTGAAAATGGATTGTCAAATGTTTCTGTCTTTGGTGATTCAGGTTGGCAAGAAATCAGAAAAAACAAACTGATGATTGCTAAATACGGGGAAATCAAATTTCTAATATTGTCTGACATGATTTTGAATTGGGATTTGGAATATGGTCTGGAAATTAGTCACACGACAAGAAAATAAAAAATCTTTTTTGATTCTATGGATTTTATTTGATTTGAGCTGGTTTTTTAAAATGCTTCATTCCGAATTGAACGCCTAGAAAGGTTTGACATTTCAGGTAATGGGTTTTGATTTGGTTTTGTTGAAAAAAAAATAATTATCTTCGAAGCGTAAAACTACAACTTTATGAAAAAATCAAACTTGTTCACCTTAGCTGTTTTCTCGGCTACAACTTTGTTTTTTGCAGGTTGCGGTGCAGAAAAAAGCACCGAGACCACTGCAACAGAAGAAGTCGCCACTGAAGAAAAACCTGCTTCGGAGGAAAGACCCAGTCCTTTAAGAACTTTGGAAGGAAATGTTGGGGCTTCAAAATTAATGATTCAATATGGCGCACCCTCCATTAAGGGAAGGGTTGTTTGGGGAGATTTGGTACCCTATAATGAAGTATGGAGGACAGGGGCCAATGAGGCTACTTATGTGGATTTCAGCACTGATGTGACAGTAGAAGGACAACCTTTGAAAGCAGGAAGATATTCTTTGTTTACCATTCCAAAGGCTTCAGGAGCTTGGACAGTCATTTTCAACTCTGAATGGAATCTTGAGCATGGGCATTTTCAATATAAAGAAGAAAATGATGTGCTTCGTGTAGAATCTACACCTGAGTGGGTGGAAGAAAGCCAAGAACAACTTTCTATCGCCATCGAGTCGCCGGGTATTGTGGTGAGATGGGAGAAATTAAAACTTCCTATTGCTATCCAGTAATTTTGGTTTCTTTAAAAAGACCCTGTAGAATATTTCACAGGGTCTTTTTTATTTTTTTCATTTTTTAAAATCACAATCAATCTGTTAATTTCAATATTCTCTTCTCAATCGTAACAGTATGAAATACATTGGTTTTCTCTTTGTTTTCTTGATTACCCTCGGATTGGCAATATCTCTTTCTCTTCAGTTTGGTTCTGTTCCACCTATTGGAAAGTTGCTGGATCCAAATCATGGATTCTGGCAAAATTCATACAGCGAGGACATGGATTTTGAGGAAGAGCTTGATCTCAAAAATCTTAGCAACAAGGTTAAGGTGATTTATGATGAGAATCTTATACCCCATATTTTTGCTGACAATGAGAAAGATTTGTATAGAGTTCAAGGTTACATCACGGCCAAACACAGGCTTTGGCAAATGGAATTCCAAACGATGGCTGCTGCAGGAAGGATTTCAGAAATTGTTGGTCCGATGGCCATAGAGTTGGACAGGATGACCAGAAGGAAAGGTCTCGCTTTTGCGGCCGAAACTTCCCTCCAATACATCCAAAAAGAACATCCTGATACTTATGAGTTGGTCGAGGCCTATGCTGATGGGGTAAATCAATACATAGAAAGTTTGAATGCCGCTGAGTTACCCATTGAATATAAAATTCTTGATTACAAACCGGAAACATGGAGCGCTTACAAATCATTGTTATTGCTGAAATACATGGCTGACATGTTGGTGGGAGATAGGGATTTGGAATATACCAATCTCAGGAATCAGATTGGTCAGGAGATGTTGGATAAGCTTTATCCTGATTTTCCTGAGGAAAATGATCCTGTCATAGAGGCAGAGAGGATTTGGGATTTTGTGCCTTTGGAAGTTTCAAAACCTGACAGTACCGGCTATCCCGATGCAGATATTTTTGTAAATACCATGCCACAACCTGTAGAGGGAATAGGCTCAAACAATTGGGCAGTATCCGGAGCAAAAACAAAGAGTGGAAACCCGATTTTGGCCAATGATCCTCACCTGAGCTTGAACTTGCCTTCTCTTTGGTATGTGATGCAACTTTCTACTTCGTCCCATAGCGTCAAAGGGGCGACCTTACCCGGCGCCTTGGGTATCATATCCGGCTTCAATCAGGATATAGCTTGGGGAGTTACCAATGCTACGAGAGATACAAGAGATTGGTACGCCATTCAGTTTAGAGACGAAAGCAGGACAGAATATTTATATGATGAAGTTTGGGTAAAAAGCACTTTCCGTATAGAGGAGATTAAAGTCAAAGGTCAGGGTTCCTTTATGGATACAGTAGTCTATACCCATCATGGTCCTGTGGTCTATGATAAAAATTTTAGGTCTGACCGCAAGGATGTTAATTTCTCTTTGAAATGGACTGCCCATTTGGAGTCAAATGAACAAAAAACATTCCTTTTGCTCAACAAAGGAAAGAATCACGTCGATTACATCAACGCATTGAATCATTATACTTCCCCTGCCCAAAACTTTGTTTTTGCCTCAAAAGATGGTGATATAGCGATGAAAGTTCAGGGAAGATTTCCACTGAAATGGGAAGGTCAAGGAAAGTTTTTGATGGATGGGAAAAACCCTGATTTTGAATGGAAAGGTTTTATTCCAAATGAGCATAATCCATCGACGCTGAATCCGGTTCGTGGATTTGTTTCCTCAGCCAACCAACACTCAGTCGATCCCTCTTATCCATATTATATGTTTGACCACAGTTTTGAACATTATCGGAACAGGAGATTGAATAACCGCCTGGAGGAAATGAGTCAAATTACTTCCAAAGATATGATGGCGCTCCAATTTGATAATTTTCATCTCCATGCGAGTGAAGCACTTCCCGTTATGCTGGACTTGTTGGATTCTACAGAAGTCAGCCGTTTGGATGATTTTGGAAATAAATACCTGAATCAGTTGAAGAAGTGGAATTTCAATGCATTTCCAAATCAGGAAGAGCCTACTTTATTTCATGTTTGGTGGGAAAAACTCCATCAAGGGATATGGTCAAAGTGGAAAATTGAAGGCCGGCCTATTGTATTGCCCAACAAATATCAGACAACGAAATTATTGCTGAATGAGCCTGAAAATGAGATTTTTGATAATCCTGAAACTACTGAGAAAGAAACTGCAAGATCCTTGGCGAGTTCCTCTTTCTCTGAAATGGTGGAGACAATGAAAGAAATAGAAAAAACGGAGAAGGATTATTCATGGGCAAATTATAAGAAAACTTCTGTTTTGCATCTCGTTCCCAATTTCAAATCATTCAGCCATATCAATGTCTATACAGGTGGGGGTGCCGGGATTTTGAATGCGACAAGCGAACGAAATGGAGCAAGTTGGAGGATGGTGGTAGAGATGGGAGAAGGAGGGGAAGCTTTTGGCATTTATCCCGGTGGCCAATCCGGCAATCCGGGAAGTAAATACTACGACAACCTGCTCAAAAAGTGGGCTAATGGTGAATATGTTGATGTTTCTTTAAAATCTGAGGAGAGTTTTTCAAATTCCCTTTTCACTACATTATTTAAAAATTGATTTATGAAAAAATCACTCTTGTTGTTTGTAATTGTGGTACTTATGGTTCTTTTGGTTGGTCCTTATGCCCCTTATTGGATTTTGATGATAGGCGTTGCCATCATTTCTTTTTTAGTAGGAGCAGGGAAGGTTTCATCATTTGTCAGTTCAGGACTTGGATTTGGTTTGACATGGATGGCGCTCTCTTTATTTATTTCAATTAAGACGGATTCAGAACTTCCAAAAAGAATGGCTGAACTGATGGGCTTGGAGAATGATAACCTTCTTTTGTTTGGAACAGCATTATTGGGGTTTTTAATCGGAGGATTCAGTGGATTGACAGGGTCGATGCTTAGGAAGCTCTTCGAAAGAAAAAATTGATTTTCGGTCTTAATTAGAAATAATCTCTGGTTTAATTTCAGTGCTATCTTTACTTTAAGTCCTATTATTTTTGAATTAATATTCCAAAGTCAAAAAAACTGAAAATATTTTGCTTTTACTTCCTATACGAGTACTTTTGTTGCTCGTTTGGTGCAGATCACTTTTATGTTAGATTATCTCATTACATCTAAGACCCGCTTAAAACTTTTGGTTAAGTTTTTTAGTAATGCCCAAAATCAGGGGCATTTGAGAGGTCTTGCAGATGAATTTGGAGAATCAACCAATTCGATCCGAAAAGAGCTTAATCATTTGTCAGAAGCTGGTTTTTTATTGAAAGTTGCAGATAAAAACAGGATTGAATATCAAGCAAATACACACCATCCTTTGTTTTCAAATTTGCAGGACATCATTCGGAATTACCTCGGTTTTGATCGCTTGTTGGAGGCAGTTTTGGAAAGAATGGGAGAAGTGAATGAAGTTATATTGACGGGTGATTATGCTCAAGGTATTGATTCGGGTACAATTGAAGTTATAATAAAAGGTGACTCATTGAATGAAAGTTACCTTGAGCACCTGACAGGAAGGATTGAGGAATTGATAGACAGAAAAGTAATATTCTGTATCAATAAGGAAATCAACCCTAAAGACTCCCTGACGCTGTATAAGAGGTAATTTTCACCTCGAAAGTAGCTCAAATGATACTTTTTGTTTCTAAGCACATTAAAAAATGTGACTGAAAGGGCGAAGCTGTGTCATCCAAAATGAGTTTAGGTCAAGTTTTTGTTAATATTCTGAATAGTTTGAATTATTTTTCGGGGTAATTATTAAATAATGAAAAAATTGAATTCAGGAATTGAGATAACCAAATCCTTTGTTTTTCCGAACAAGGGCTAATATTTTCAAAATGAACAAAAGAAACAACAATCAAATTTCAGTTATAAGGCTTTTTTTTACGGGTTTATTTTTAGTCGTTTTGGCAATATCTTCTTTTGGCCAATCTGTTGCAGATATCCAAAACATTAAGGTGGATGAATTGTCGGATGCCCAATTGGAGCAGCTAATTAAGCGAGCCGAAACCTCAGGGATGACCGAACAACAGCTTGAGGCAATGGCTAGAGAAAGAGGGATGCCGGCTACGGAAGTTGCCAAACTGAGACAAAGAATAAATAAGTTAAGAAAAAAAGGAAAAGATTCCCAAAGTAATGCCTCTACTTCACAGGAGGTCGAAGGGAGGGAATGGATTCAATCTGAGGAAGAATTGCTTGAGGAAGAAGTTGAATATACTGAGGAGGAAGAAAAAATATTTGGATTTACATTATTCAGAAACAAGAACCTCAATTTTACCCCAAACCTAAATATCCCAACTCCGCAAAATTATATTCTAGGAGCCGGTGATCAGCTTTTGATTGATATTTATGGAGCATCTCAATTCGAATATGATTTGAATATCAATAACGATGGGTTGGTTTTTATTCCCAATGTTGGACCGGTAAATTTGGCAGGATTGACGGTTGAGGCGGCAACTTCAAGATTAAAAAATTCAATGGGGAATATTTATTCCGGGTTGAGAGGGTCTTCTCCTAATACATTTATGCAGTTAAGGGTAGGGAATATAAGGTCCATCCAAGTTTCACTTGTAGGAGAGGTATTCACACCTGGAAGTTATACACTTTCTTCTTTTGCATCTGTCTTCAATGCCCTTTATGCAGCTGGTGGTATCAAACCTGATGGCTCTTTTCGAAACGTCAGAGTTTATCGTAACAGTAAAATGGTGGCAGAGTTAGATATTTATGACTTTTTGGTCAATGGAAACCAATCTTCTAACATCAGGCTTGAATACAATGATGTTATTTTGATCCCACCTGTTGAAAAAAGAGTTGAAATCACCGGCCCGCTTAGGAGACCGGGGTTATTTGAAATGAAGCATGATGAAAATCTTCAAGATCTTATCAAATTTTCAGGAGGATTCTCAAGCAACGCATACTCAAATCTGGGAACAGTTGTAAGGACGACAGACAATGAGTTTAAGGTTGAAAATATAGAGAGTCAAAATTTTGGAGAATTTATTCCAAAAGATGGCGACAAGTTTATTTTTGGAGAACTTTTAGACAGGTTTGAAAACAGGGTTCAGGTTTCCGGAGCCTTGGTAAGATCAGGAACTTATGCCTTAGAGGAAGGCATGGGAGTCAAAGATTTGATTAATAAAGCTGGAGGTTTAAGGGCTGATGCTTTTATGAATAGGGCTGCCCTTTACCGAACGAGGGAAGACTTTTCCCTGGAAATGGTAACAGTTAATTTAAGTGAAATTGTTAATGGTACTGCAGAGGATATAGCATTAAAAAGAGAAGATGTATTGTATATTCCAAGCATTTATGATCTTAGGGAAGAGTTCTACGTTGTCATAGGTGGAGAAATTAATAGACCTGGAACATATGCTTTTGCTGAAAATATGAGTGTTTCCGATTTGGTATTTAGAGCCGGGGGCCTAAAGGAATCTGCTACATCGTCCCAAATAGAAATAGCAAGAAGAGTAAAAGATGACGTTTCAGGTAAGTTGGCAGAGATCATACATATTGATATTGACAAGGACTTAAAGATTTTGGGTGAGGATTCAAATTTTGTTTTGACACCTTTTGATAATGTTACAGTTCGAAGGAGTTCAGGATTTCAGAGAAGCCGTTTTGTGAGTGTAGAAGGGGAAGTGCTTTTTCCCGGAGAATTTGCCATAGCACATGCCAATGAAAGAATTTCTGATTTATTAAGAAGAGCAGGCGGTTTAAACCAATTTGCATATCCAAAAGGTGCCACCTTGATTAGGCGAAATGAGTTTTTTGAAGGCCCTAGCGAGGAGGAAATCAAATCAACCAATTTGATGGAAGTAAAAAGGAATTTTCAAATGATCAAAAGGGATACAACCGAAGCTGAAAAGATTTTATTAAACAGAATAGACCAAAAAATAGAAGAAAAGGGTGGTGTGGTGTCGAATAAATCTGGAGGACTTTTGATTGACGATTTCAGAAAAGAAACCATTGAGGATTTGGTTTCGGAAAATGACACCGTGCCGCAAGAAGTGGTTAAAACCCAAGACATGATTGGGATTGACCTAGTTTCAATCATAAACAATCCTGGAAGTCCGTTTGATTTGATAATTCAAGAGGGCGACGTTTTAAGTATCCCGAAATTATTGCAAACAGTAAGAATGAGAGGTGAAGTGTTGTTTCCTACAACGGCACGTTATGAAGAGACCTTTGGTTTTAAATCTTATATTTCAAGAGCGGGGGGGTTTACGGATAAATCCAGAAAAAAACGTTCCTATGTGGTATATGCAAATGGTGATGTAAGAAGAACATCAGGTTTTCTTTTCTTCAAAGTATATCCCAAGATTGAGCCAGGCTCGGAAATAATTGTTCCTTCAAAGAAAGACAAAGAACCAATGTCTATACAGGGATGGCTAGCCATAACAACCACATTAACTACCTTAGTTCTATTAATAAACCAAATGACTCAATGATTTGATTTGGAAAGCAAATCCCTTTTTAATTTAAAATACAAAAAAAAATATTTGAATTGCTTTTTTATGTATTTATAATTTATTTCATTTGCATTGTCTAAGAATGAATATATCTGATTCAAAATTAAAAGTTAATCAAATCATTAATATAACTTACAAAATAAATCTATCTCGATAGAATTATCTGCCGATAAACTCAATGGCAACATAGAATAATTCAACAATTTATTAACCATAAAATTTTTAAAAAATGAAAATTACAGTAGTAGGTACAGGATACGTCGGTTTGGTATCCGGGGCATGTTTTTCTGAAGTAGGCATTGAAGTTGTCTGCGTTGACATTGACCAAAAAAAGATTGAAAACCTTAAAAACGGTATCATGCCCATTTATGAACCTGGTTTAGAGGAAATCGTGAAAAGAAATTTTGCAAGCGGAAGGCTCCAATTTTCCACTAACCTTGGTGAAGCTATTAAGGATTCCAAAGTAGCCTTTATCGCAGTTGGAACACCTCCAGGTGAAGATGGTTCTGCAGATCTTAAATATGTATTGGCAGTGGCTGATGAAATTGGCCGTACCATGACAGACTATATCGTAGTAGCAACCAAAAGCACGGTGCCGGTCACAACTGGAGAAAAAGTAAGGGCGGCAATCAAAGCAGCTTTGGAAAAAAGAGGCTCTGATCTTCCTTTTGCAGTGGCATCTAATCCTGAGTTTCTCAAAGAAGGTGCAGCTGTCGACGATTTCATGAAACCGGATAGGATTGTCATCGGCGTAGATGACGAAAGGGCTGAGGAAATTATGAAAAGACTATATAAGCCCTTTCAGCTCAATGGTGACAGAATTATTTATATGGACATCCCTTCTGCAGAGATGACCAAATATGCTGCTAATGCTATGCTTGCCACAAAGATTTCTTTTATGAATGATATTGCTAATCTCTGCGAACTCGTAGGAGCAAATGCAAACATGGTAAGAAAAGGAATCGGTTCTGACCCAAGGATTGGGACAAGGTTCATTTATCCGGGAGTAGGTTATGGTGGTTCTTGCTTTCCAAAAGATGTGAAGGCCATTATTAAGACCGGAAAAAAGTATGGCTATGACCTAAGGGTTTTACAATCTGTAGAAGACGTTAACGATGATCAGAAGTATGTTTTGGTCAAAAAAATAAAGAAACATTTCGGTGATGACCTGAGTAGTAAAACTTTTGCCATGTGGGGCTTAAGTTTCAAACCCAATACAGATGATATGAGGGAATCTCCTTCTATTGTGATCATTGACGAATTGATTGCAGCCGGTGCAAAAGTGAAGGCATACGACCCAATCGCAATGAAAGAAGCGCAGCATATTTATATCGGGGACAAAATTACTTACGCAAAAGATGCTTATGATGCTCTGGTGGATGCAGATGCTCTTCTTCTAGTCACAGAATGGTCTGAATTTAGAATTCCAAGCTGGTCTGCTGTGGGAAAACTTCTTCATAACAAAGTGGTCTTTGACGGTAGAAATATCTATGAAAAAGAATACCTGTCCGAACTTGGGTTTACACATTACGGAATTGGTATTTAATGGTAATTGGGGTGCTTGATTTGTCCATAAATCCTTCCACCCCATATTTTTTCAAAAAATTCAATATTTTATTCTTAATATTTTATTAGATACCTAATCATGTTAAAATCATTAAAAGATTCAAAAATTGCCGTTATAGGGCTTGGATATGTGGGCTTACCTTTGGCAGTTGCATTTGCTGAAAAATTTCAAGCCATTGGTTTTGATATCGATCCAAAAAGAGTTGATGAATTGCAAAAAGGATTCGATAGAACTTTAGAAGTTGAAGACAAGGACCTTCAGAAAGTCTTAGCAAAAAACCCGGTAGCGCTTGAGGAAAAAGGAAAAGGCTTGCTTGTAACAGATGCAGTAATGCCTATTTCATCATGTAATATATTCATTGTAACAGTTCCAACACCGACTGATAAACACAATAAACCTGTCCTGACTCCCATGCTTAAAGCTTCGGAGACAATTGGTAAGGTATTAAAAAAGGGCGATGTCGTTATTTATGAATCCACTGTTTATCCCGGAGTGACAGAGGACGAATGTGTACCAGTTCTTGAAAAATTTTCTGGATTAAAATTCAATGTGGATTTTTTTGCAGGCTATTCCCCTGAACGTATCAATCCTGGTGATAAAGAACACACGGTCACCAAGATACTTAAGGTAACATCAGGAAGCAATGAGGAGGTGGCTGAATATGTTGATCAGCTTTATCGAGCTGTCATTATCGCAGGAACCCATAAGGCGTCTTCCATTAAAGTAGCAGAAGCCGCAAAAGTAATCGAGAATTCCCAAAGGGATATCAATATTGCCTTTGTCAATGAGTTGTCCAAAATTTTCAATTTATTGGGGATAGATACCCATGAGGTATTGGCAGCTGCAGGTACGAAATGGAATTTTTTGCCATTCAAACCGGGATTGGTTGGTGGGCATTGTATCGGTGTAGATCCATTTTATCTCGCCCAAAAGGCTCAGGAAGTTGGTTACCATCCTGAGATTATCCTTGCAGGTAGGAGATTAAACGATTCCATGGGTAAACATGTAGCTACTGAAGTAATCAAATTGATGATGAGAAAAAATCTCAAAGTCATTGATTCTAAAGTTCTGATTCTTGGTTTCACTTTTAAGGAAGATTGTCCGGATGTAAGAAATACAAGGGTGATTGATATTTATAATGAGTTGAAGTCTTTTGATATGGATGTAGATGTCTATGATCCTTGGGCAGATGCCAAGGAAGTCAAACACGAATATGGAGTAGATATTCTTAATGCGGAAAATAAACCAAATTTAGATGAGTACTCTGCGGTGATTTTGGCTGTTGCCCATAAGGAGTTTAAGCAAATACTTATCCAAAAGTCAGAGAATCAGGTAGTCTATGACGTTAAGGGAATTCTAGAGAAATCGAAAGTAGATGCCAGATTATAAAATGCTTCGGTTATGAGAGAAGCTAAAATCATAGAGAATAAAAAAGTCCTAGTTACCGGAGGTGCAGGATTTATTGGGTCCAATCTTGTGGATGTACTCCTTGAACAAGGAAATGAAGTTGTTTGTCTGGATAATTTTGCCACGGGAAAAAGGGAAAACCTTCAAATAGCCTTTCAAAATGAAAAATTCAAATTGATCGAAGGTGACATTAGGAATTTTGAGGATTGTAACGCCGCCGTTCAAGGTTGTGAGTATGTCTTACATCAGGCTGCATTGGGATCTGTTCCAAGATCAATTGCAGACCCAATGACCACCACAGATGTCAATATTGGTGGATTTGTCAAAATGCTTTTTGCAGCCAAAGAAGCAGGAGTCAAAAGATTTGTATATGCTGCAAGTTCATCCACTTATGGAGATCATGCCGCATTACCAAAAGTAGAACACATCATCGGAAATGCCCTTTCTCCCTATGCCATAACAAAATATGTTGATGAGCTTTTCGCCAAGAACTTCTCTGATATTTATGGGATAGAAACAGTGGGGCTCAGGTACTTTAACGTTTTTGGAAGAAGACAGGATCCAAATGGCGCCTATGCAGCAGTGATTCCAAAATTCGTTTCAGAATTTATGGCGCACAATAGTCCTATTATTAATGGGGATGGCAGCTACTCCAGAGATTTTACTTATATCGATAATGTGATTCTGGCTAATCAGTTGGCAGCAATTACACCGACCGCTGATTTTAAAGAGAGGTTAAAAAATTATTCAGAAGGCATAGGAAAAACTTATAACCACGAGAGTACGATTTCCGAGGTTTTCAATGTAGCATTTGGAGAAAGGACCACTTTAAAGGAATTGGTTGAGATATTGAAAGGGACCTTGTCAAAATTCGATCCCGAGATTAATGATGTCAAAATTTCATACGGTCCAAATAGGGGAGGAGATATCCCTCATTCGTTGGCCTCTATTGAAAAGGCCAATAAAATTTTGGGTTATCAACCCAAGTATGATATCGAGTCGGGATTAACAGAAGCGACTAATTGGTACTGGAAATATTTAGGATAATTTATACCGAGAAATATTCGTAGTTCAATATTCCTTAGCCAAAAAATGAAATTATCCAATTATTTTACCACAACATCGCCTAAATTATGAATAATTCCATTCGTTTTCTCATCTAAAGTTTAACAGAAAACCAACGAAATTTTCATTTTTTTTAGATTTATTGGTTTTAATTTTTGAACAATTGAAAGTCCATTTCCAAATAGGAAGTAATCCCAAATTCTAAATTTCAAATTAAATGGAAGATCAAATTCAAATTCTTGCTTTTGTGAAAAAAATTTGGTCAAAACGAAGAATTGTAATGTTATCAACAATGATTTCATTAGTTTTTGGTTTTTTCTTTGTTTTTTCAATTCCTAATGAATTTACTGCGACAAGCACATTTATTCCCCAATCTTCTGATTCAAAAAGTGGGATTGGTTCATTGGGCGGAATTGCTTCCCTTGCGGGAATAAATCTAGGTGATTTGAGTTCTAGTTCTGATATTCCCCCTTCTTTATATCCTAAACTAGTATCTTCAGTGAAATTTAAAAAAGCCATTATAAATTCTAAATTAAAAGTAACTGAGTTAAATAAAGAAGTAACATATGGTGAATATTTTGAGGAAATTTATAAGCCTGGAATATTAGTAAAAGTAAGAAAATACACTATTGGATTACCTGATTTATTAATTGGTTCGATTTTAACACAAATTAGAGGTATGCAAGATACCCTTGAAGGTATCAGTTATGAAAATCTGACACCATTATCAGAAACTGATATTAGCCATTTTAAAAGAATTGATTCTCAACTTTCCATTTTTTCGAATAAAAAAGAAGGATTTGTACAACTTTCATATAAAATGCCGGATCCAATTCTGGCAGCTCAAATGGCTTTATTTGTTGAAAATTTACTTCAAAAAGAATTGATAGAATTTAAAATCAAAAACGCAGAATTTCAGCTCAAGTATACTGAGAAGAGATATAATGAAAAAAAAAAGGAATTTGAATCGATACAAAACAGACTTTCAGATTTTAGAGATCGAAATCAAAATATTTCCACAGCTTATGCAAATAATCAATTAGAGGTTTTAGAAGCTGAATATAATTTCGCATTTAATATTTACAATGAGCTTGCAAAACAGTTAGAACAATCCAAATTGCAAGTAAGTAAAGACACACCTGTTTTTTCAATAATTCAGCCAGTTTCTATTCCGTCTGAAAAGTCAGCACCAAATAGAATAAATATACTTATTGCTATAACACTTTTAGGGTTTACTATTTCTGTAGCATATATTTTTGGTATTGAGTACTTTTCTAAAGTTAAAAGTCAATGGGAAAATTTGATTTGATCCATTCATTTAATTTCATTAATGTAAATTTTGGCAATTGATTGATGGAAACAACTGGTAAATTTATTTCGCTTGTTAAAGACCTTTTCATAAATAAGGAATTAATTTCTTTACATGAACCCATTTTTATTGGAAATGAGAGGAAATATCTACTTGATGCTATTGATTCAACTTTTGTTTCTTCTGTGGGTCAATATGTGAATAGATTTGAAGAAATGATCGCTCGTATTTCAGGGTCAAAATATGCAGTAGCAACCGTAAATGGTACTGCAGCTCTTCATACTGCACTTTTGGTTTCAGGCGTAAAAAGAGGAGATATTGTTATTTCCCAAGCTCTTACTTTTGTAGCAACCTGCAATGCCATAAGTTACATTGGGGCCTCAAATGTATTTGTTGATGTGGATATTGAAACTTTAGGGATGTCACCGGACTCACTTTTAAAGTGGCTTGAAAAAAACACTATTTTTAAGACTAATCCTGACACAGGATTAAAATCATCCTACTATAAAAATACTAATCAAAGAATATCAGCAATTGTACCGATGCATACTTTTGGGCATTCGTGTAGAATTGACAAAATATCTGATATAGCTTCTGAATATCACATTCCTTTAATAGAAGATGCAGCAGAATCTATAGGGTCCTATTTCAAAGGGAAACATACTGGAAGCTTTGGCAAAGTTGGTGTTTTCAGTTTCAATGGAAATAAGACAGTTACATCTGGTGGTGGTGGTGCAATCGTCACCGATGATGAACAAATTGCCAAACTAGCTAAGCATTTAACAACACAAGCAAAGGTTCCCCACCAATGGGACTTTTTCCATGATAGTATAGGTTACAATTATAGAATGCCCAATTTGAATGCTGCATTGGCATGTGCCCAATTGGAACAGTTAGATTTATATGTAAAAAATAAAAGAGAACTTGCCGACATTTATTTGGATTTTTTTAGACAAACAGAGGATATTAAATTTGTTGTTGAACCCATGCATAATGAGTCAAATTACTGGCTTTGCTCGATCAGGCTAAAAGATAAAACTGAAAGAGATAAGTTTTTGAAAGAAACCAATGAGAATTCTGTAATGACGCGACCGGCATGGACACTGATGTCCGAATTACCTATGTTTCGGAACTCTGTTCATGATGGTTTACCAAGTAGTATTGAGATAGCTCAAACCCTAGTCAATATTCCAAGTGGGGTAAGGTTGTAGTATAATTGAAATTATTTGATAAATAATAATGGAGAAAGTTCTAATTATTGCCGAAGCAGGTGTCAACCATAATGGTGACTTTGAGAAAGCCAAAGAGCTAATAAAAGTAGCTGCAGATTCAGGAGCTGACTTTGTGAAATTTCAAACTTTTAAAGCTGAAAAACTTGTAAGCAAATCAGCCAAAAAAGCCCAATACCAAGAGCTCAATTTAAAGGATGCAGATAATTCTCAATTTTCAATGTTAAAAAAACTCGAGATTCCGGAAGAATGGTATTTAAATTTGATAAATTATTCAAAAAGTTTGAGCATTAAATTTTTATCTACAGGATTTGATGAAGAAAGCATTGATTTTTTAGAAACCTTTGAACCGGAACTATATAAACTGCCATCAGGTGAAATCACGAATAAGCTATTGATACAACATATAGCCCAAAAAGGAAAGCCCATAATTCTTTCCACAGGGATGGCTTATATGAAGGAGATTGAAGATGCCATCAACGTGATTGAGAATGAAGGATTGGATAGAAGCTATATTACTGTTTTGCATTGTAATACCGAATACCCTACCCCTATGGAAGATGTAAATTTAAAAGCCATGCTTCATATAGAAAGAGAGTTGGGGGTAAAAATTGGCTATTCTGATCATACTTTGGGCATTGAGGTTCCTATTGCTGCTGTGGCACTTGGGGCTAGAGTCATTGAAAAACATTTTACTTTGGACAAATCTTTACCGGGCCCGGACCATAAAGCTTCATTGGAGCCGATAGAATTGAAAAATATGGTCAGTGCCATTAGAAATATCGAATTAGCTATTTTTGGCAGTGGAATTAAGGAGCCAAGTGAAAGTGAAATTAAAAACAAGATATTAGGGCGAAAAAGTTTATATGCTTCCAAGGAAATTGAGGTAGGTGAATTTATAAAGAAAGAAGACATCATTGCTCTCAGGCCTGGCGATGGTATTTCTCCAATGGATTATGAAAAAGTAGTTGGTAAAAAAACCAAAGAAAGATTTTCTAAATTTGAAAAGATTACTTTAGATAAAATAATATGATAATTAAACATTTTACTTTCAAGGATATAGAAATTTTTTTACCAAAAGAAAAAGAGATAGTTGGTAATACAGACTTAATCAGGTTTAACCATGTCGCCTCAGCAGAAAATATTGATTCTGATTCGCTTGATTGGATTAATTCGACAAGACTTGGAAAAGAAGAAATTTTAAAGAAAACTCCTGCAAAGGTTGTAATATGTGATAAAGGAGTTGTTATCTCACCAGAAATCCAGATTTTAAAATGTGTTATAAAAGTAGATAATCCTAAACTTACATTTTCTCGAGTTGTAAATGGATTATTTCGAAAAGAACAAAAAGTTGAAATTCATCCTTCAGCTTTTATCAGTTCTAGTGCTAAGATTGGGAATAATGTTTCCATTGGTCCATTTACTTTTATAGGCGATTGTGAAATAGGGGATGGCACTACTATTGGAAGTAATTGTAGTATAAAAGATAGTGTATTTATTGGTCAGAATGTTTATATCGATTCAAATACAGTAATTGGTTCAGAAGGGTTTGGTTATATTAAAAATGAGGATAGTGTTTTTGAAAAATTTCCTCATATTTCCGGAGTGATAATTAAAGATAATGTTGAAATAGGCTCGAATACAAGTATTGATAGGGGATCTTTAAAACCCACAATAATTGAAGAAGGAGTTAAAATTGATAATTTAGTCCATATAGCTCATAATGTCTTAATTGGCCGAAATTCTGCTATCATTGCTAATGCTATGATTGCCGGAAGCACACGAATAGGGGAAAATTGCTGGATTGCTCCATCAAGCTCAATTTTGGAACACCTGGTTATTGGAAATAATGTGACCGTGGGAGTTGGTGCTGTTGTAACCAAAAATATTCCTGACAATGAAGTTTGGACAGGATCTCCGGCTAGACCAATAAAGGATTTTGTCAAAATTCAACAAAAATTGAAAGAGGCATTATGAAAATATTGTCTTTTACATCAATTAGATCAGATTATGATTTGCTCTTTGATTTATACAAGCTTTTAGATGATGATTCCGACGTTGATTTTCGACTTTTTGTTAGTGGAGCACATCTTTCAAGTTCCTATGGCAAGTCCATTGACAATATAAAACAAGACGGTTTTAATATTTTAGCAGAAGTAGAAACATTAATTGATGGTGATTCAGTTAGTTCAAGAGTTAAATCAGCAAGTATTTTTTTTCAAAACTCCATTGACATTGTTAATTTTTTTCAGCCTGATTTAATATTGTTTGTTGGGGATCGTGAGGATGCAATTGTAATTCCAATTATAGCATCATACCTTAAGATTCCAACCATCCATTTTTATGGTGGAGATCATGTAACTGATGGAAATGTTGATAATCCTATTAGGCATGCAGCTTCAAAACTAGCCTCTGTACATTTTGTTACTTTGCCTGAGCACAAGAGCAGATTAATAAGAATGGGCGAAGAAGAGTCTAGGATTCATGTTATTGGAAATATATCATTGGATAAGATTGTTTCATTCAATCCAATTAGTGTTTCAGAGTTAGGAAAGCACTTTAGAATAGTTAGCTTTCCCACGAACTTTGCGGTACTTATTTTTCATCCTATACTTTCTGATTTAGAAAATTCAATTAATGATTTCAGGTCAATTTTAGAGGCATTAAACAAATTAGAAATCACCGTATTTTGCGGATATCCAAATACAGATTCGGGAAACCGTCAAATAATTGATGAAATAGAAAGAAATAGGGAGCGACCTAGATTTATTGCATATAAGAATTTATCTCGAGAGTTGTTTTTAACCCTTTTCTATTATAGTTCCTTTGTAATTGGGAACTCATCATCCGGAATTCTTGAAGCAGCAAGCTTAAAAAAGCCGGTGATAAATGTTGGGTTGAGGCAAATGGGAAGATACGCAGACGGAAATGTTCAATTTTGCGAGGGTAATGTTGATTCAGTAATTTCTGCAATAAATTTAGCAACTAGCGATTCCTATAGATCGCATATTGCAAATGTAAAAAATTCATATGGGGATGGAAAAAGTGCGAATAAAGCTTATAACCTCATTAAATCAATAAAATTTAATGACTTAGTATATAAAACCTTTGATCCCTTGAAGTGATGAAAAATGTAATTGTAATTTCAGCCCATCCTGATGATGAAACTTTAGGTGTTGGTGGTACCCTATTAAAGCATAAGGAGATAGGAGATAAACTTTTTTGGATCATTGCTACCAAAATTTCTGAGGATGAAGGTTTTTCAAAGGAGAGAGTAAATTCTCGCCAAGATGAAATTGAAAAAGTAAGTAGAAGATTTGGGTTTGAAGAGGTGTTTTTTCTTAATTATTCTACCATGAGTTTAAGTAGTTCTTCAGTAGTTGGACTTGTCCCTAGACTTTCTAAAATATTTCAGGAGATTAAACCTGAAATTTTATTTTCTTTGAATCGATCTGATGCTCATTCAGACCACAGATATTTATCAGATGCTGTGATGGCATGTACTAAATCTTTTCGTTATCCTTTTTTGAAAAAGGTATTAATGTATGAATGTCTATCAGAAACAGAATTTGCCCCTGCTTTTCCTGAGAAAGTCTTCTTACCTAATTATTTTGTTGATATAAGTGAATTTCTTGAAAAAAAAATTGAAATAATGCGAATATATTCCTCAGAATTAGGAGACCATCCTTTTCCACGAAGTGAGAGAAATATAAGAGCCTTAGCTACTTATCGTGGGGCAGTAGCAGGCTGCGAATACGCTGAAGCTTTTCAGATTGTGAAAATTATTGATTAAAAACACCAAGAAGTGAGAAATTTTTCAGAACATCTCTTAAATATTGATCAGAGTGTAAGAGTTGCGCTTAAAAGGCTGGATGAACTTGCTGCAGATGCTATCATCTTCTTGATAGATGAGGACAATCGGTTAATAGGTTCTTTAACCGATGGTGATTTAAGACGAGGGTTTTTAAGGGGTCTTGGGTTTGAAGATCATCTAAACAAATTTATCCAGCCAAATCCTAAATTTATAAACAAAGAAAAATATGATTTAAAATCAGTTATCGAATTAAGGGAGAGGTATTTTGTAGTCTTACCTGTAGTTGATTCAGATAATAAAGTAGTTAATGTAGTTAATTTTCGTCATCAATCATCTTATCTTCCCGTAGATGCCTTAATTATGGCGGGAGGTAGGGGAGAAAGATTAAGGCCACTCACTGATCACATACCTAAGCCCCTACTAAAGGTTGGAGAAAAACCAATCCTTGAAATGAATATAGATAGGCTTTTGAAGTTCGGAGTTGATGATATTTGGATTTCTGTTAAATATCTTGGAGACCAAATCCAGGATTATTTTAAGAATGGAAGTGATAAAAGTATTCATATTCAGTATGTTAGAGAAGAAAAGCCTTTAGGTACGGCTGGGGCGTTAGCATTGGTAGAAAATTTTGTTCATGATTACATTTTATTAATGAATTCTGATCTATTGACTAATATTAATCTTGAAGATTTTTTTGTATTTTTTAAAGAAAATGAAGCTGATTTTGCGGTCGCTTGCATTCCTTACCAGGTTAACATTCCTTATGCAGTAATGGAGACAAGAGGCCATTTTGTTGTCGGGCTAAAAGAAAAACCAACCTATACCCATTACTCCAATGCTGGAATATATTTGATGAAAAAGGAAATTATAAATAAAATTCCAAAGAATGAGTTTTATAATGCTACGGATTTAATGGATCAACTAATTCAAATTGGAAAAAAAGTTGTTGCATATCCATTAATGGGGTATTGGTTAGATATTGGTAAGCATGAGGATTACAAGAAAGCCCAAGAAGATATTAAACATATAAATTTCAAATGAAAATACTTGTTACTATTTGTGCTCGAGGCGGGTCAAAGGGAATTCCGGGTAAAAATATATTGCCTTTAAACAATAAACCTTTATTACATTACACTTTAGAAACAGCTTTTGCATTTTGTGAAAAATATGGAGCGGATTTGCAAATCAGTACCGATAGTCAAGAGATTTTAGATTGTGCTGGTTTGAAGGGATACCGTACAGCATATAAAAGGCCTGAAGAATTAGCAACTGATCAAGCTGGAAAAATGGATTCAATCAGACAGGCATGGGTGTTTGCTGAATCGAATTTCGGAAAAAATTATGATTATGTTTTGGATTTAGATGTTACATCGCCATTACGAAATTTGCGAGATTTGGAATCAGCCTTAGAAATTCTAATTAACTTTCCGAATGCGTTAAATATTTTTTCGGTTAACAAAGCATCTAGAAATCCATATTTCAATATGGTTGAAGAGAGTGGTGATGGGTTTGTAAAAGTGGTAAAAGATTTTGGTGAGTTAAAATCGCGGCAAGAGGCACCAATAGTTTATGATATGAATGCTTCTTTTTACATTTTTACAAGAGAATATATGAAGGGCAATTTTTTTATCAGTACAACTGAAAGATCATTGGCATATGTAATGCCTCATATTTGTTTTGATATAGATGAACCAATTGATTTCAAAATAATGGAATTGTTGATGAAAGATGGTTCCTTAGGCTTTAAATTATGAAAGTTCTGATAGTTGGATTGGGGTCCATTGCCCAAAAACATATTTTTGCTTTAAATTCAATTGATCCTTCTTTTAAATGTTTTGCACTTCGATCCGCCAAGAATTCGGTAAGATTTGATAGTGTGATTGACATTTCTTCAAGAAATGATATACCAGAGGATATAGATTTTTTTATTATTTCAAATCCGACCTCTGAACATGCTAATTCCATATTAGATTTATTGCCGTTTGGAAAACCATTGTTTATTGAAAAACCTGTAATGATGAATCTGGATCATGCCAGTTCAATTGAAAACCAAATTTCGAAAGGTGGTACAACAACCTATGTTGCCTGTAATTTAAGGTTTCATCCTATAATAAAGATTTTAAAGTCAGAATTGGAAAAAAGGAGACCCATTGAATTTAATGTTTATTGTGGCTCTTTCCTTCCTTCTTGGAGACCCAACCAGGATTATACAAAAAATTATAGTGCTATCAAATCATTAGGAGGAGGGGTTCATCTGGATCTTATTCATGAAATTGATTACACCATATTTTTATTAGGAAAACCTGAAAAACTGATTTTAGCGTATTCTGACAAAAAATCAAGCTTAAATATTGATACCCAAGATATAGCCCATTATGTTATGGACTACCCTGATACATCCGTTTTTATAACTTTAAATTACTATCGAAAATTTCCTAAAAGGACCATAGAGTTAGTATGGGAGGATGATGTTTGGGTAGCCGACTTGCTTTCCAACACTATTGTTTCTAGTAATTTAGGCGAATTTTATCAAGCGCAATATTCCATTCAATCTACCTATTTGGAGCAAATGAAATATTTTACAGAATGTTTAAAAAACGATATTAAACCAATGAACAGCTTCGAAGAAAGTATTGATATATTAAAAATAGCACTGGATGAATACTAGTTTTAAACCACTAAGTAACAAAACAATTGTTGTCACAGGAGGAAATGGTCTTTTGGGGAAAGCATTTATTGAGGATATCAAAAATAAGGGCGGCATTGGAATCAGCTTGGATATTTCCCATCCGACAAATTTTGAATTAAACCAAATTCATGCTGACGTCACTACTGAAAATTCAATTTCAAAAGTTATAAATGAAATTTCCCAACAATATGGTAATATAGATGGGTGGGTAAACAATGCCTATCCAAGGACAAAAGATTGGGGGACGGATTTTTTAAACCTAACAGAGGAATCTCTAAAAACCAATGTTGACCTACAAATGAATTCTTATATTTTGTGTTGTAAAGAAATTATCAAGCACATGCTTGACAATAAAGTGAAGGGAAGCATTGTGAATATTGCCTCAATTTATGGGATTGTAGGAAATGATTTCACCATATATGAAGGAACTGATATGAAAATACCTGCTCCATATAGTGCTATAAAAGGTGGAGTCATCAATTTTTCCCGTTTTTTGGCAAGTAGGTTTGGTGCAGATGAAATCAGGATTAATGCAGTTTCGCCTGGGGGTATTTTTGACAACCAACCACCTTCCTTTGTTAAGGAATATGAAAGAAAGGTTCCAATGAAAAGAATGGGTAATCCAAATGATATTGCTCCCGCTGTTAGTTTCCTTTTATCAGATCAGGCAGGATATATTACAGGGCAGAATTTGGCGGTAGATGGTGGTTGGACTTCGATTTAAAGGGTTAAAAAATGTTCATTAGTGATTTGATTAATAAAATTAGCTTTGATAAAAAAGCAGATAGACTAGGGCCTGATATTCCATTTACCCATTGGCTTCTATTTTTTAAAAAATCTATGTTAAAGCTTTGCAAAAAAAAATTCAAGCATTTTAGTGATACAGCTGAGTTTAGGCCTGGCGCTTATGCGATATGTTGTTCCAAAATTGGAATTGGTAATAGGGTTGTGATCAGGCCGGGGTCTATGTTGTTTGCTACGCCCGGTGAAAATGGAGCGGGAATAACAATTCATGATGAAGTTTTGATTGGTTCAGGGGTTCATTTTTATACGTCTAATCATTCATTTAAAAACAAAGATATTTCAATAATAGAGCAAGGCCATGATGCGTCCAAGGAAGTTGTCTTGGAAAAAGGTTGTTGGATAGGTGCCAATGCAATCATTTTGCCGGGTGTAACAATAGGTCAGAACTCCGTTATTGGAGCAGGTTCAATAGTTACCAAATCAATACCTGCAGGGGTGGTTGCAGCCGGAAATCCAGCTAGGGTGATAAAAAAAATAGAAGAAAATGAAGGTTAAAAAAGTAGTATATGTTAGGTATTTCCGCTTAACAAAAGCTATATATAGGGATTTTTATTTTGAAGAATTGATACAGAATGAAATTCAAGTGGAATATCTAGACGTCACGGATATATTTTTTAAATCTGACTTTTCATCCAATTTATTTGATTTTAAAGGAACTGTAAGAATTTCATCCTATAAGGAACTTGAAGCATACTTGAAAAGACAATTCAATGATAATACATTATATATATCCATAATGACCTTTGATTCAATGGTTTTTAAATTGTTTAGAATGTTTACTAAGCACAACCTTGAATTAGGTGTATTTGCTAGAGGGGTATTTCCAAATATTTCTATGGATTTTGATAAATCCAAAATTTTAAGAAAAATAAAAACTTTAAGTTTTATAAATGTCAGGCAACTAATTGCAAATAAATTTACAGTGTTAGCCAAGAAATTTAGATTTATCAAAACGTATGATATCATTTTTAAAGCAGGAGATTTGGGATATTATGGGCTTGGAATTGGGAGTAATGTAGACATAATCAATTCAAAAACAATAGAGATAAATACTGTAGATTACGATCTTTTTTTAGTACAAAAAAAAAAATCCTCCAATTACAAAGAGGAATTCATTGTATTTTTGGATCAATATTTACCCTATCATCCTGATGCTCATTATTTTAAAATAAAAACAGTTAAACCAGAACCCTATTTTGAGGAAGTAAATGGATTTTTTGAACGATTGGAATTAGAAACAGGCAAGAAAGTAATCATTGCAGCACATCCCAAAGCTGACCTTTACAGAGAGCTTAATCCTTATAATAAAAGGACTATTTTTTTTAACCAATCAAATGAATTAGTGAAAGATGCTTTTCTTGTATTAACTCATGCCAGTACAGCTTTATGTTTTCCCATTTGTTACCAAAAAAAAATCATTTTGTTGGAAAGCGATTACATAAATAATGTTTTACCCCAATTTACAATACTGGCGAAAGCTATTTCGCAAGCTTGTGGAGCACCAATAATTGCAATGGATAAAGATTGTTCTATCCGAATTCCTGATAAGATTGATTTTGAAAAGTATGAAGATTTTAAGTATAAATATTTAACCTCTAAAGAAAGTGAGAATAAATATTCGAAAGATATTTTTATCGATTTTATTAGTAATAGTTTCTTAGTAAATAACTGATGAATCAATTTATAAAAATATATTTCTGGCAATTTATTTCCATACTTTTTAATTTTGCTGCTATATTTATTGTTACTCCTTTCCTTTCTTCTAATCAAGCTATATATGGAATTTACACGCTTGTCATTGCGGCGTATATTTTTATGGCCTATGCAGATTTCGGATTTTTAGGAGCAGGTATGAAATTTGCTTCTGAAAGTTATGCTCGTCAAGATCTAAAGCAAGAAATTAGAATAATTGGATTTACCGGATTTATATTTTTAGCATTTGTGGTTTTTTATGCTTTAGGGATATTTTTTCTTTCATTCAATCCCGAGATTCTTGTAAAGAGTTTGGATAGCAATTTTGAGAAATCAATCGCTAGAAATCTCCTATTAATCTTAGCATTATTTTGTCCGGTTTTTGTAATGCAAAGAATTATTCAAATAATCTTTGCAGTTCGATTACGAGATTATATTTTTCAACGGATTTTCATTATTTCAAATGCAATAAAAATAATTTTTGCTGTTGTTTTTTTTAGTAATGATAACTACCCGATTGTAGAATATTTTCTTTTTTCTCAAATGTGTACCCTGACAGCCGTTATTTTAGGACTATACATCATAAAAAAGAAATTTGGTTATGATTATAACCTATTTTTCAGATCCTTTAAATTTTCGAAAGAGATTTTTGAAAAAACTAGGAAGCTTGCCTTTGTTTCAATTTTCCTTACTTTTTGTTGGGTTCTATTCTATGAATTAGATCCCTTTGTAATTTCACATCTTTTAGGTGTTAAATATTTAGCGATTTTTGCAATTGGTTTTTCCCTAATGGAGTATTGTAGATCAGTATTTGGAATTGTTTTCGGACCATTCACTGCAAAATTTAATCATTATATTGGTTTAGAAGATCTTGAAGGTTTGCATGTGTTTTTCAATAAAGTATTGATTTTAGCTTTACCATTGACTGTTTTTCCGGTTTTGGCTGTTTTTAATACAATGGAATATTTTATATTAATTTGGGTTGGAGATCAATATATTGCTTCCATCCCAATTGCACAGGTATTAGTTTTGAGTTTTGTGTTGAGTTTTTTGACTTCTCCTTCAGGAATTTTAATAATGGCTTATGAGCGTGCAAAGCTTCTTTACCTTACAAGTGCCATATTGCCAACTATTTATTGGTTGGGGGTTTTAGTTTCATTTAAATATATTGGTTTGCAAGCCTTTGCAAATTTTAAATTGTTAGCTTTTCTCATAGTTGGTATAGTTTATCTAAAAATTATTGTAAAACTATTAGGTGAAAAATTTTGGATTTTTTTATGGAAATTAATTTCTCCTGCATTGATTCCAATATTGTTTATTTTCACGGTAACATCTTTTACCAAATCATTTCTCCCGATAGAAAAGAATTTGATTAACCTGTTGATTTATCTTACTTATAATGGATTAATAATTTGTTTTTCTTTTATTATCTATTACTATTTTTCCCTTGAATATAGAAAGAGTGTAAACCTTATTATTAGTCCGATTTATAATAAAGTGAATAAACAAAATAAGATTAAAACATAAAATGGTGATTCTGTATTTTTTTAGAAGTATTTTTTTTCACCTATATCTTAGAATTATAGAGGTGTATTCTATTGCAAAATTACAAAATGAAAACCCTAACTGCAGGTTTTATCCGGGAACCAAAATTTCTAATTCCGTTTTTGGTAAGTACAATGTGATTTTTAATGATGTATTGATGGATTCTTGTGAAATCGGTGATCACACATATATTCAGAAAAGATCTACAATCTTTAATGCTAAGATTGGAAAATTTTGTTCAATTGCATCTGGTGTTACAATCGGACCGGGAAGTCATAAGCTAGATTCTATTAGTACACATCCTATATTTTATTTAAATAAGACTCCGCTAGTAAAAAAATTTTCTAAAAGTGATCTTTATAGTGTAAGTAAGGTTACAATTATTGAAAATGATGTTTGGATTGGTGAAAAAGCTATAGTTATGGACGGAGTAAAAATCGGAACCGGTTCTGTAGTGGCATCAGGAGCAGTAGTAACTAAGGATGTGCCTCCTTATGCGATTGTTGGAGGAGTTCCTGCGAAATTAATAAAGTACAGGTTTTCGGATCAGATAATCGATGATTTACTTCAATCTGAATGGTGGAATATGCCTGAAGTAGAATTAGAAAAGAAATTTTTAAGTTTTATCAATATTGATGAATTTAGAACAATTAATTAAAACCAAATTATAGATGGAAACGGATTTAAAAAAATGGCATGAAGATGAAAAAGTGTGGTGGAATCAACATGGGGAGTATATGAATCTTCAATGGAAATTGAATGACAATTTAAATAAACTTCTAAGAAATGACCTTGAAATAGATTACGAAAATTACCTCTTTAGCCCAAAACAAAAAATGTTGGATGTTGGATGTGGTTCTGGTTGGTTTGCTAGATCATTTTCTGAAAAAGGCATGTTTGTGACAGGTATTGACGTTTCGCAAGAACAAATTAATATAGCTAATAATTTGAAATCAAAAACTAAGGATGATAAACTAACTTTTATTTGTTGTGATTTATTAGACTGGGATTGTTCTGAACTTGAATCTCATTTTGATGTAATCTTTGTTAGTGCATTTTTACATCATTTGCCAATGGTTGAGCTTGAAGAAATAATCCGTAAAATTTCTTTCGTATTAAAAAAAAGTGGGAAAGTATATTTGTATGAGCCATTGGAATCAAATAATAAGAACAATTTTTTGGTAAAAATTATTGATCATGTCAATAATATAATGATAGAAATATTTCTCACACTTATTCCAAAATTTTTCAAGCTATACAATAAAAGGCATATACAAGAGTTAGAAAATGGATATTCAATGGAAAGTCCACACGAAAGGCCATTGAATAAAGATGAATTAGAATCAATTTTCATGAAGTATTTTGATGTTATTGAAATAAGAGCCTGGCATATTTATTCACTTGGTTTTTCAATGCAAGCTATGGGATTAAAAAAAGCAGCTTTAAGATTTTATAGTATTATAATTTCACTATTAGTTGTTTGGGAAAAAGCATTAATTAAAACTTTTGGCTGGGAAGCCTTTTCAAGGCCAGGTAGATTTATTTTGTGTGGGATTAAACTAGTAAAGAAATGAGAGGGCCTTTACGTTTTTTGATTAATTACTTAAGAAATTTATTAAGTGAACATGATACTTTAATTGATAAAAGGGTCACAATTGGGGAACATACTTATGGAGTCTCTCCCTCTACGGTTCTTTTATTTAGAAATGATGACCAAGTTGAAATTGGGAAGTTCTGCAGTTTTGCAAAAGGAGTTCAACTAATTACAAGTGGAGAACATAACTACCATTTAGTTTCTTCATTTCCATTTTATTCTAAAATTCTGAATCTTGGAGATGAAAATGACACTTTAACAAAAGGTAAAATTACCGTTGGACACGATGTCTGGATTGGAGCAAATGCAATCATATTGTCTGGAGTTACGATTGGGCATGGAGCTGTTATCGCTGCTGGAGCAGTTGTTGCAAATGATGTTTTACCATACTCAATAGTTGGTGGAGTTCCTGCTAAATTGATAAAATTTAGATTTTCAGAATCTACAATTAAAGAAATTATAGATATTGGTTGGTGGGATTGGAGTAATAGTTATCTAATTGAAAACATAGATGATATGTATATGAATTTACCAGATTTCTTAAGAAAGCATAAAAAAGAATTATGAAAAGAGTTTTAATTACTGGGGGAGCTGGGTTTATTGGAACCAATGTAGCAAGAAATTTACTTAAAGAAGGATTTGAAATTACAATACTTGATAATTTTCTTCCCCAAATACATGGGGATAAAAAAGAGTTACCGGGAGATTTAATAGGTAAAGTCAAATTAATTATAGGTGATGTTACCGAAAAGTCCGTCTTAAATTCAGCTTTAAACGGACAAGATGCTGTAATTCATTATGCGGCAGAAACTGGAACAGGGCAATCAATGTATGCAGTATCTCATTATACAAATGTTAATATTCAGTCAACAGCTAATTTATGCGACTATATCATAAATGAATCCCATCAAATTCAATCAGTAATAGTTGCCTCTTCAAGATCTATATATGGGGAAGGGAAATATCATTCTCCCGAACATGGGATCGTTTTTCCCAAATCCAGAACTCATTTAAATGTTAAAGAAAGTTTTGAAGTTTGCTGTCCCATATCAGGAAAATATAACTTAAGTGTTAATGCAACTGACGAGTTATCTAAAATTCACCCTTCTTCCATTTATGGAATTACAAAACAAGTGCAGGAACAAATGATTATCCTAGCGACACAATTAAGGGGAATTAGTGGTTTTGCATTAAGATACCAAAATGTATATGGCCCGGGACAATCATTAAAAAATCCTTATACAGGAATTTTATCAATCTTTACCAGGTTGGCTTTACAGAATGAAAAGATCAATATTTTCGAGGATGGCCTTGAAAGTAGAGATTTTGTTCATATTCAAGATGTAGTAAATGCTACAGTAAGTTGTTTAAAACTTGACAAGATTGGACAATATATTTTTAATGTTGGAAGTGGAGTGCCTATTACTGTATTGGAAGTTGCACAAGAAATTGTTTCTTATCTCAAAAGTGATTCAGAAATAATAGTTTCAGGTGCTTTTAGAGAAGGTGATATTAGACACAATTTTGCCGATTTGAAATTCGTAAAAAAAATTATTGGGTTTGAACCACAGTGGAGTTTCAAAGATGGCTTACATAGTTTTATTGATTGGGCACTAGAACAAAAAGATATTCCAAAAGATACAACAGACTACAGAAAATCTATAATAGAATTAAAAGAAAAAGGATTACTAAATGGATAATATTGATTACCCTTTGGTAAGTATCGTGTTTACCAGTTACAATCATAGAGAATACCTGAGGCAAGCATTGGATAGCTTAGTTAATCAAACATATCCAATGCTTGAAATTATCATTGTTGACGATTGTTCAACTGATGGGAGTCAGGAAATTCTTAAAGAATATGAAAGTTTTTCAAATGTTATAATAAAATTTAACAGTAAAAATTCCGGCAGTTACGTGAAGTCGACTAATTTCGGCGCATCATTTGCCAAAGGGGAATATATTATTTTTGCTCAGTGTGATGATTATGCTGAACCCAATCAAATAGAGTTACTATTGAATGTATTTGAAGAAAATCAGTCTGTTGGGGTTGTTTTTTCAAAAAGCTATCTAGTTGATGAAGATGGGAAGATTTTCAGTGATGATTTTTGGGGAAGGGAAAAATCCTTCAAAATGGATATAAAAGATAATCCCTTAATTCAGGGTATTAAAATGAAGGAATATCTTTCGTTTTCTTGCGTTATTCCAAATTTGAGTGCCGCTTTAATAAAGCGTGAATTGTTCGAAAAGGTCAATGGGCTATCTGAGCAATATTTAGTGGTTGCTGATTGGGAGTTATGGTTGAATTTGACTGAAATTTCAGATTTCTACTATGTAAATAAACCGTTAAACTATTTTAGACAGCATGCAACGACGATTAGGAGTAGCATTAAAATGAAAATTCAAATTATTGAGATTTACAAAATGTTTTATAATCACATCTCAAAAAATAATTTGATGCAAGGCCAGATAAGAAAGATAAAATTAGGTGCTGGCGCCGTATGGTTTTCTTTTTTTATTGAAAATAAGAATGCTTGGATTTTAAGTTTTCTATCTGTTTATAAAGAAATATTTAAAATTGATAAATTATCTATATACTATTTAATTTTGGGCACTAATAAAATAATTTCGGAGTATAGATATTTAAAATTTTGTAAAAATAAATTTTAAAATAATTATTTAGAACAAAGCTTTTTATATTTAATTATTTATAACGTAAAAAATAGTCAATTTATAAAGGCAGTAATATTGTGTGGAGGCTTCGGGACAAGAATTCGAGATGTTGCAGATGATATACCGAAGCCTATGATACCAATAGGGAGGAAACCTATCATTTGGCATATTATGAAAACATATTCTGTTTATGGATATACAGATTTTGTTTTATGTATGGGATATAAGAGCGAAGTCATTAAGGATTTTTTTATTAATTATGAGGTACGAAATTCTGATGTAACCATAAAATTAGGCAAAAAGTCTTAGCAAATAGTTTCAGAAATTAGCCATGATGAAGATGGATGGGAAATAACATTTGCCGAAACTGGAATAAAATCAATGACTGGGGCAAGAATTAGGCGAATAAAAAAATATATTGAAAAGGATCGCATGTTTCTTCTCACCTATGGTTTTGGAGAAGCATATTTTCAACGATTAAGTATGGTTAAATAAAACCATGGAAAAAACATTTAGAAATGAAGCCTAATTTAGTAGGTCTAATAGGAAAAATACGTTTTGCTATTTTTGATGATAGTGTAAATAGTTTGACTAAAAACATTTTTTTTGATGTTACAATAGGCAACGGTAACTACCAAAGAGTTACTGTTCCTCCGGGTGTTTGGGTTGCATTTAGCGGAATTAGTTATGAATATAACTTATTATTAAATTTAGCTAATTTGGAGCACGATCCAGCTGAAGTTGAACGAAAGGAGAATCTTTCTGAAATTGTATATAACTGGTTTTGAAAAAGGTCTTAATTACTCGAGGTAGTGGATATTTGGGCGCTCGCCTTTGTTTGCATTTAGCAAATCAAGGGTATGCTGTTATATCGCTTTGTTATTCCAAAGTTCCTAATAATGAGAATTGGGTTTTTAAAATGGATAAGATTTTCGTTGGTGATGTTTGAAATGAAGATCTTCTTAGTGAAATAGCATTAAACCAATATGATCTATTGATTCATTTAGTGTCTTTAGATCACCGTAGATCTAATGGATTTCCTCATGCTGTTAGTGCTGAAAACGTAACACCGGTTTGGTCTTTGTTAGATATTTTCTCCAAAAAGGGATTGAAGAAGTTTATATATTTCTCAACCACTCAAGTATATGGCAATATCCAAAATGAGATTATTTCTGAACATCGTAATCCAAAAACTAATAATGCCTACGCTCTTACACATCATGTAGGAGAAGTTATATGTGAATATTACAATAGAAATTATTCCGTTGATTGCCATGTAGTCAGGCTTTCTAATAATTATGGAGCTCCAATTTTAGAAAAAAATAATTCTTGGTGGTTAATTGTGAATGACTTATGTAGGATGGCTTTCATCCATAAGGAATTAGTCTTAACTTCTGATGGATCGCCAATCCGAGACTTTATCCATGGGTGGGATGTTTGTTATGGTGTTCAATTGATAATTGAAAGTTCATCAAAACATGGTATATTTAATTTATGCTCTGGTATTACCCTTTCAATTAAAGAAGTTGCAGAAAAAATAAAAACTGTTTTTTACAATAGATATGGATTGGAATTAATAATTTCTGCTGGTGAGCAAAGACCTCATTTCGAAATAAGAAAATTTGTTTTAGATAATAGTTTGATCCGATCTTTAGGATTTGAAACTAAATGGAGTCTTGAAGTGGGCATAAATGAATTATTTGATTACTTAGAACAAAACAATGCATAATTCAAACGATTTATTTTCAATAATTATCCCAACTTACAACCATGCAAATTATATTAGGAGATGTTTAGATAGTTTATTGATTCAAACATTTTCAAATTGGGAAGCTATTGTGGTCAATAATTTTTCAGAAGATAATACAATTGAAATTGTTAAAGGATATAAAGATCCACGTATACAAATAATTAGTATTGCGAATGGAGGGGTTATTGCCGTTTCCCGAAACAAAGGAATCTCTGAAGCCAAAGGTAATTGGATTTGTTTTTTGGATTCTGATGATTGGTGGTATCCAAATAAATTAGAAGTTTCTCTCCAATACCTATCAGATTATGATTTGATTCATCATGATTTAGATATTTATTCGAAAGAAGGGAAATCAAACCGAATTGCAAAAGGTAGAATTTTAAATGATAATATCGCAAAAGATTTAATTGTAAATGGCAATGGTCTCGTTAATTCAAGTGTTGTACTCAGAAAAGATATAGTTGATCAATTGGGGAATATCACTGAAGATAAAGAACTAATTGCCGTTGAAGATTATGATTATTGGATTAGAACTGCTAAAATAACAAATCGATTTAAATATATTAATCAATCATTTGGAGCTTATTGGGTAGGTGAAAATATATCCAATTCAAAAAAACAAATAGATAGGGCTAAGAGGTTGTTAGAAAAATACATGCCACTTCTTTCCCCAACTGAACAAGATAATGCTATTTCAAATTACCATTTTATTGCAGGTCGGATGTACCATTCATTGTCCTTATTTTCCGAAGCTAAAGTATCTTACTTAAAAGCCTTGAGGCTTCGAAATTCAATCAGGAATGTTAAAGCAATTTTTGGTTTATTTATGTGCCAGTTCAAAATAAAGTAAAAAACTCATATTGAACAATTCTAAATAAAAAGACATAGACTTAAATAAAATATTAAAATTATCTAATTTCTGTATTTTGATTTTGTTGTGGTATTCCTTTAATAAAAATGGCGAGGGAATATACGTAAATTATAATACTGTTTTATTAGGCACAATACTTTCAATTCAAATTGGAACTTTTCTATTCTTTGAGAAGAAAAGGAGAGATCCTTTCGTGCTATTATTATGTTTACAGATGATTATTTACTTTTTATTTCGTATTCTCACTTTATTGAATTACGAATTTTCTTACGTTTTTTTAAGATTTCATTTTACTGTTGAAAACCTTAATTATTCTTTGATTTTTATTTTGGTAGCTAACATTGTATTTTATTTAGGCCTTACTTTAAACGGTTTAAAATCGAGTTTTATTTATGATACTTCAAAAGTTAAACCTGTTCAAACACATTTGGTGTCATTACTAATTTTTATAGGATATTTTTTTGCTTTTTACCGGAATATAGGATTAGGGTTTCTTGAGGGAATCATGGGGATGGTACTTAGTTTATTTGTAAACATAGGTACTATATTGTTCATGTCAATTGTCTATTTATTGATTTTTAAAGAAAGAATTCCAATTAGAACCAAATATATTGTATTTATTGGGATTTTATTGATGGTTGTAATTCAGACTCTTACAGGAAGTAGATCGGCTATTCTTGGGCTAATCAATTTTTTGATTTTTGCATTCTTAGCTATTTATGATAATATTAAAATCGAAAAAAAGTATATAGCTATTGGATCTATTCTACTGCCATTAATGATATTAATATTTGCAGTTTCTACTTTTCTTAGACCAAGACTTGAAAATAGGGAGAAAATCGGACAGGAAACATTTGAAGTTTTGAAAGAGTTTGACGTAAAAGAAATAGTAATTGAGGGCTCTGATCTTGTTTTAGCAGGTGTTTTTGACAGAATTGGATTTTTAGACTATTGCGCTGAAACCATTTCCAATTCAGATAAATATTCAGGAATATTTAATCCCTTGTTTTATTTTAAAAGCATAGTAGATAATATATTAACTCCAGGGTTCATGGTTTTTGATACTCCAAAAGCATCCAATGCAACTACATTTGTTTATAATCAAAGAGGCACACCAAGTTTATCTCTAGTTGATGAAGCATATCAATCAGATCAATTTACTTTATATGGTGAGTTTTATGCACTTTTCGGCAAATGGTTTTCATTAATTCCCATTTTTTTAACAGGATTTTTATTTAAGAGGGTTTATTTGAATTTGGATCAAAACAATATTTACCTTTTTTTTTTAAAAAGGGCTATCATCCTTTTTGTTTTTTATAACACATTAAATAGTTTTGGATTAGACTGGATTTTGTCTGATATAGTTGGAATATTTTTTACTTATAAATTATTTAAATCTTTCTTTAGATTTAAAAATTTTGCAACCCAAGAAATAACAAAAAGTTAAATTTAGTTTAATAGTTAATATGCCGACTCTTTTCCAAATTTGCATCGAGGTAAATATAGGATCTGTAGGAAGAATTGCTGAACAGATTGGTCAAGTAGTTTTGGATAATATATGGAAAAGTTTTATTGCTTATTCTCGAGAAGTAAATTCTAGTAGCTCTGAATTAATTAAAATCGGTAACAAATTAGATGTTTATTATCATGGCATAGAAACAAGGCTTCTTGACAATCATGGTTTTTCTTCAAAGAAGGCGACAACTGAATTGGTTAAAAAAATCAAACAAATAAAACCTGATATCATACATCTGCACCACCTTCACGGGTATTACATTAATATAGAAATACTATTTGAATATTTAGCAGTCTGTAAAATCCCTGTTGTATGGACTTTTCATGATTGTTGGTCATTTACGGGTCATTGTACTCATTTTGATTTTATTGGTTGTCAGAAGTGGAAAACAGAATGTAATCATTGTGAGCAAAAATCAGAATATCCGAAGAGTCTGCTATTTGATCGATCCAAACATAATTTTGCTGACAAAAAAAGAATTTTTAATTCTATAAATGGCCTTACGATTGTAACTGTTTCTGATTGGTTAGGAAACCTTGTTAAGGAATCATTTCTAAAAGAAAATTATACATTAGTTATAAAAAATGGAATTGATTTATCTACTTTTTATCCAAGAGATTCAGCAATGAAAATCAAACTCAAGTATAATATTAATAATAGATTTTTAATCATTGGAGTGGCAAGTACCTGGGGAATAAGAAAAGGTTTTTACGAGTTTGTAAAACTTAGTCAGATTTTGTCGCCTGAAAACTTCATTATTATTCTTGTAGGTTTGAATTCAAATCAAATGAAATCAATTCCATCTACCATAATTGGAATTGAAAGGACAGAAAATGTGGAAGAGCTTGCAAATCTATATTCAGCGGCCGATGTTTTTGTAAATCCTACTTTCGAAGATTCTTATCCTACCACAAATCTTGAGGCAATGGCCTGTGGAACTCCTGTAATTACATACAATACCGGTGGAAGTGTTGAATCAATTGATGAAAACACCGGGTTTATAGTTGAAAAGCATGATGTGGAAGGAATCAAAAATGCTATCCAAAAAATCAGCAAAAAAGGCAAAAATCATTATTTGAATTTTTGTAGAAATAAAGCTTCTCTTCATTTTGATAAGAACCAAAAATTTCAGGAATATTTTAATTTATATAAACGTCTTTTATTGAATAAAAATGAACTCTAGAACCTATCAAATCTGTCAAAAAACAATAATGGATACATCAGATCCCAATATCATATTTGATAAGGATGGGATTTCGGATTATTATCACAATTTTCATAATGTCATGGTGAAAGGCTGGCATCCTGATGAAAAGGGACACAAAGAGCTAATGAGAATGGCTGAAAAAATAAAGAAGGAGGGGGAAGGAAAAGACTTTGATTGTATTATTGGCCTAAGTGGAGGATTAGACAGCTCCTATGTTACTTATATAACTAAAGAGGTGATGGGTTTAAGGCCATTGCTGTTTCATGTTGATGCAGGTTGGAATACAGATCAAGCGGTTGGAAATATAGAGAAATTAGTTGACGGATTAGGCTTGGATCTTTATACTGAAGTAATTAATTGGGAAGAAATGAAAGACTTGCAAGTTGCTGTTCTTAAGTCAGGAATTTCCGACCAAGATTTGCCACAGGACTACGCTTTTTTTTCTACACTATATATTTTTGCTAGAAAGCATAGAATAAAATATGTGATTACCGGATCGAATATTTCAACTGAATGTTGCAGGGAACCAATGGAATGGGGGGGGTATGGACCAGGTATAGATAAAACCTTTATATTAGATATTCACAAAAAATTCGGCAAGAAGCCATTAAAAACTTTTCCTTTAATTGACATACTTGTATATAAAGCTTATTACATGACTTTTTTGGGTATGGAAGTTTTCAAACCATTGGATCTAGTTCCATTTGTTAAAAAAGATGCTGAAGAATTTTTAGGAAAAAGGTTTGGATGGCAAAAGTTTAAACATAAGCACCACGAATCAAGATGGACCAGGTTCTATGAAGATTATTGGTTGCCTAGGAGATTTGGATATGAAAAAAGACGAGCTCACTTTTCAAGTTTAATCCTTACAGGTCAAATGACAAGAGATGAAGCGCTAGAAAGAATTTCAAGGCCTGAAATGGATGAAAAATTTTTAAAGCAGGAATTTGAGTATGTTGCTAATAAACTAGAATTGACTGTGGAGGAATTACAAGCTATGTTTGATTTACCAAAAAAAACATATAAAGATTACCGCAACAAAAAGAAAATTATTTCATTAGGTACAAAAGTTCTCTCATTAATTGGCAAAGAAAGAAGACTTTTCAGATGATATCAATTATTGATTATGGGGTTGGAAATGTCAAGGCATTTCTCAACATATATAACAAATTAGGTCATAAAGCCTATTTGGCGAAGACTGAAGAAGACCTGATTGGTTCTACAAAAGTGATTCTTCCTGGAGTAGGGCACTTCGACTACGCAATGACAAAATTTCTGGAATCAGGCTTGAGTGAATCAGTCAATGACCTTGTTTTAAATAAAAAAATACCCGCTTTGGGCATTTGCGTAGGAATGCAGATGCTGGCAAGAAAAAGTGAAGAAGGATCCATGCCGGGTCTTGGTTGGATGGAAGCTGATGTTGTGAGATTTGATATTGACAAGATTGATTTTAGACCCCATCTTCCTCACATGGGTTGGAATGATGTCGATATAGTAAAAAATGATAAAATATTGGATGGTTTTCCTAAGCAAAGCAAATTTTATTTTTTGCATTCCTATTTTATGGCTTGCGACAAGGCATCGGATGTCATTGCCACATCAGAATATGGAACAACCTTTTCTTGTATAGTAAACCATGAAAATATTTACGGTATTCAGTGTCATCCTGAAAAAAGCCATGGTTTCGGTATTAAATTCCTTGATAATTTCGCTAAACTTTAATTATGCTTAGGCCGAGAATAATTCCATGTCTCCTTGTTAAGGACAAAGGATTGGTAAAGACTGTCAATTTCAAAGATCCAAAATATGTAGGTGACCCTATTAATGCTGTTCGGATATTCAATGAAAAGGAAGTCGATGAATTGATGATTATCGACATCGATGCAAGTGCAGAAAATAGAGAGCCTGATTATAAAATGATTGAGCATTGGGCCTCCGAATGCAGAATGCCTTTATGTTATGGTGGTGGGATTAAATCTGTTGAACAAGCCAGAAGGATTTTTGCTCTTGGTGTTGAAAAGGTTGCGATTAGTTCCGCGGCTGTCGAAAATCCTAATTTAATCAAAGAAATATCAGAAAGTGTAGGTAGTCAAAGTGTGGTAGTTGTAATTGATGTTAGGAGAAAATTATTGGGTGGATATGAAATGTCAATCTTGAATGGAAAAAAAACCATTAATAAAAACGTTTTTGACTTTATAGAAGAAGCAGAAAAATTGGGAGCAGGAGAAATTATTATCAATAACATTGATCTTGACGGAAAAATGAAAGGATATGATTTGGGTTTGGCTGAAAAAGTCAGGGCGAAAACCACCTTACCTTTGACAATCCTCGGTGGTGCAGGAAGCCATGAAGATATCGGGGAACTCATAAAAAAATTTAGAATAATTGGAGCAGCAGCGGGAAGCTTGTTTGTGTTCAAAGGAAAATATAAAGCTGTTCTAATCAATTACCCGTCACCGGAATTGAAAGACGAATTAATTAAAAAATACCTTTAAAATGAATAGTAAAAAACTCTTGATTACAGGCGGAACCGGATCTTTTGGTAATGCGGTATTAAATAGATTTAAGAATTCTGATGTATTTAGTGAAATCAGGATTTTTAGTAGAGATGAAAAAAAACAAGACGATCTTAGAAAAAAGATAAACGATCCAAAGGTCAAATTCTATATAGGAGACGCAAGGGATCTAGCAAGTGTTGAAAATGTTGTCAAAGGAGTGGATTACATTTTCCATGCAGCAGCTTTGAAGCAAGTCCCTTCCTGTGAGTTTTTTCCACTAGAAGCTGTAAAAACAAATATTCTTGGTACTGACATTGTGCTGTCTGCTGCAGAGAAATTTGAGGTGAATCGGGTTGTGGTACTAAGTACAGACAAAGCCGCTTATCCAATCAATGCCATGGGAATGTCCAAAGCTATGATGGAAAAGGTGATGGTAGCAAAATCAAGGAATCTTGATGATTCGAAGTCCATATTTTGTGGAACGAGATATGGAAATGTAATGGCTTCAAGGGGCTCAGTTATACCGTTATTTATAGAACAGATCAAGTCCGGAAAGCCATTGACTATCACAGATCCCAATATGACAAGGTTTATGATGACTTTGGAAGATGCAGTTGACTTGGTTTGGTTCGCATTTGAAAATAGCAAACAGGGAGACTTGTTTGTTCAAAAAGCCCCAGCTGCTACTATTGAAGTGTTGGCCAAGGCACTTTTGGAGTTGTACGGTGCTTCAAATGAAATTAATGTTATTGGAACCAGACATGGTGAAAAACTATATGAAACTTTAGTGAATCGGGAAGATATGGTCAAAGCCCAAGATATGGGAGACTATTTCAGAATTCCGGCGGATACGAGAGATCTCAATTACGCCCAGTTTTTTTCAGAAGGAGAACCTAGTGTTTCCAACTTTGAAGAATATCATTCACATAATACAGAAAGATTGGATATTGAGGGAATGAAAAAATTACTTTTCAAACTTCCAATCATCCGAAAAGAGATTTTGGGAGAAACCAACGTTGAACAATATCCTGATTGATAGAGGCATGACTTTGAAAATTGGAATAACCGGTCAAAATGGGTTTGTCGGAACTCACCTTTACAATACTCTTGGATTGTTCCCTGAGGAATTTGAAAGGATTGAATTTAATCGGGAATTTTTTTTGGATGAAGGTCTCCTTGATTCATTTGTACAAAAATGCGATGTCGTAGTTCATTTGGCGGCACTAAATAGGCACAATGATCCTGAGGTTATTTATTCAACCAATACCAATCTTGTTGAGAAACTCATAAGATCCTTCGAAAGAACAGAAACCAAGCCACATGTTTTGATTTCATCTTCAACACAAGAGGAGAAGGATAACTTATATGGAAAATCAAAAAAAGCCGGAAGGGAACTTTTGGTTAATTGGGCAAAGAAGAACAATGCCATTTTTACAGGATTGATAATTCCAAATGTTTTTGGGCCATTTGGAAGCCCATTTTACAATTCTGTGGTGGCGACTTTTGCCCATCAGGTAAGTAGAAACGAAACACCAAAAATCGAAATTGATGGAGATTTAAAATTGATTTATGTCGGAGAGTTGGTGGATGTTATTTTAGATGCAATTAGAAACCAAAAGGATGAACCTTCCTGCCATATTGGACATTCATCAGAAGCGAAAGTATCAGAAATACTAGAATTGTTCCAAAAATTTAAAACCCAATATCAAGAACACGGGGAAATTCCATGTTTGAGAAGCAGATTTGAATATAACCTCTTTAACACCTTTAGGTGTTACATGGATATAGAAAATTACTTTCCCCGCCAATTTACGCAACATAGGGATCCTAGAGGTGCATTTGTTGAAGTCATCCGATTAGGAATTGGGGGACAGGTTTCTTATTCTACGACAGTTCGGGGTGTGACTAGAGGCAATCATTTTCATACCAGAAAGATTGAGAGATTTGCTGTAATTAAAGGGAAGGCATTAATCCAAATGAGAAAAATTGGAACTGAGAAAATATTTGATTTCTATTTGGATGGTACAGAACCGTCATACGTGGACATGCCGATTTGGCACACACACAATATAAAAAATATAGGTGAGGAAGAATTGCTGACTATCTTTTGGATAAACGAGCACTATGACCCAAAGGATCCTGATACTTTTTTTGTAAATGTTTAAACTTGAATGATTTCAATATTTATCATGAATAATCAAAAATGAAAAAAATTAAAGTAATGACAGTGGTAGGTACGCGACCGGAAATTATCCGACTTTCAAGGGTCCTGACTGCTTTAGATGTGTCAGAAGCAATTGATCATGTTTTGGTACATACAGGTCAAAATTATGATTATGAATTGAACCAGATTTTCTTTGAGGATCTTCAGATAAGAAAGCCGGATTATTTTTTGGATGCTGCGGGTAAAACTCCTACAGAAACAGTTGGCCAAATTTTAATCAAAATTGATCCATTATTGGAATCTTTGAAGCCCGATGCATTTTTGGTGTTGGGAGATACCAACAGCTGCCTTTGTGCCATTCCTGCAAAAAAGAGACATATTCCCATCTTTCATATGGAAGCCGGAAATAGGTGCTTTGACCAAAGGGTGCCTGAAGAAACCAACCGAAAAATCGTTGATCATATTTCTGACATCAACCTTACTTACAGTGACATAGCAAGAGAATATCTGCTTAGGGAAGGACTTTCAGCTGACCGTATTATCAAGACAGGTTCACCGATGTATGAGGTTTTAAATTTTCATTTGCAGAGAATAAAAGATTCGGATGTTCTTGACCGACTTGAGCTTAAAAAAGGTGAATTTTTTGTGGTTTCCTCGCATAGGGAAGAAAATATAAACAGCGAAAAAAACTTCAAAGGATTGATAGAAAGCCTCAATCTTTTGGCTGATAAATACCAATTTCCAATAATTGTAAGTACCCACCCAAGAACCAGAAAAATGATTGAATCTAAAGGAATTCAAACTCATCCATTAATTCAATTATTGAAGCCACTAGGTTTTATTGATTATAATGCTTTGCAGATGAATTCATTTGCTGTTTTATCTGACAGTGGCACTATTTCGGAAGAATCTTCAATTCTTAACTTTAGAGCTTTAAATATTCGTGATGCTCATGAAAGGCCAGAAGCCATGGAAGAAGCATCCGTAATGATGGTTGGAATGAATACCGAAAGGATTATTCAAGGTATAGTTCAACTTGAACAACAAGAGATAGGGGATACCAGAAATTTTAGAAAGGTATCAGACTATAGTATGCCCAATGTTTCCGCTAAAATGGTACGAATTATCATTTCTTATGTGGACTATGTAAAACGAATAGTTTGGAGTGAATAATAAAAAACAAAAAGTTTGGATTTTTTCGGAGGTTTTCTACCCTGATCAAACATCAACTGGCTATATTCTTACCGAGCTAGCTAAAGGCTTAGCTGATGAGTTTGATGTTACCGTGATAACTGAATCGGGCAATTCTTATGGCGTTCTTTCCAAAGGCAAAGATGAACTAACTGGTTTAGAGGTAATCCGATTTAAAAATTATAGGCTTGATAAAAACAGTTTGTTTCAAAGATTGATTAAACTAACAGGTATATCAGTCAAATTTTTAAGTTTTTTTTTAAAAAATGTAAATAAGAATGACAAAGTTATTTGTGTAACTAATCCTGCCCTAGCATTATTGGGTTTTTCTTTTCTAAATAAATTCAAAAAATCTAAAATAATTCTGATTGTTCACGATGTATTTCCTGAAAATTTGGTTGCAGGTGGGCTTTTAAAAGATGGTTTTATTTATAGATTACTGAAGAAGTCATTTGATATGGCCTACTCTTCTTTTGATTTTATTACTGTTTTGGGGAGAGATATGTTATCAGTAGTAAGATCAAAAATTGATATATCGCGTAGAATAGAAATTGTCGAAAACTGGGGACAGGTAGAGGAATTAAGACAAATTGAAAGCAACAAATTTGATTCCTTTAAAGATGACCGTATCAGTTTTGTTTTTGCTGGGAATTTGGGAAGGCTGCAGAATTTAGAAGTTTTGGTAAATCAGTTTGGCCAATTAAAAGATAAAATCACATTGACTTTGATCGGTGAAGGTGCAGTAAAAAATGAATTACTAAAGATCATTGAAGAAAAAAAATATACCAATATCAAACTTTTTGATTCTCAGCCCCGAGAAGAGCAAATACATTTTATCAATTCATTTGATGTTTCAATTATTTCTTTGTCAGAAAAGATGTATGGGTTGGGAGTTCCCTCAAAAACTTACAATATTTTGGCTTGCGGGAAACCGATATTGTACATAGGACCAAAAGATAGCGAAATAGATATTTTAATAAGTACGCATAAAATTGGTTGGTCTCTAAATTCATTTGATCAACTTCCAAGTGTACTGTCAAGTATTTCCAAAGATTCAATTTCAAAAATTGATAGAATTAAAATCCGGAAACTTTCAGAAGACCAATATACATATGGCCATTTTATGGAAAAAATGAAAAACATTTTACAAAATGTTTAATGACGTTCTTGTTACAGGGGGAACGGGATTTCTCGGGAAGATATTGGTTTCAGGATTTGAAGGGCGCACTACTTCCTTAGGAAAATCTGCTGATAATTTGATAGTTTGTGATCTGTCCGTTGATATTCCTAAAATTCCACCTACCACAAAAATCATAATTCACAATGCAGGAAAAGCCCATGTTGTTCCTAGAAACTTAGAGCAAGAAAATGAATTCTTTAAAATTAATGTTGCAGGGACGAAACATCTCTTAGAGGGTATTGATAGGTCAGGTGCCATATTAAATCAATTGGTGTTTATCAGTACAGTTGCTGTATATGGTCAAGAAATTGGTAGCATGATAGACGAGCAATATCCATTGAAAGGAAATACCCCATACGCACTAAGTAAAATTCAAGCAGAGGAACTAGTAGTCAATTGGGGGACTAAAAATCAAATTCCTGTCCTGATATTTAGACTTCCTTTAATCGTTGGGGAGAACCCTCCCGGAAACTTGGGAAAAATGATTCTTGGAATAAAAAGGGGTAAATATTTTAGTATCAATAAAGGAAGGGCGAGAAGAAGTTTGGTGTTGGGCGAGGATATTGCCAATTGTATAAAGGAAAATATTGGTAAAAATGGGATTTATAACTTGACTGACGGAGTCCATCCTTCATTTAAAGAAATTGAAAAAGTAATTGTGAATCAACTTGGAGTTAGTTTGCCCATAAATTTACCTTCTTTTTTGGCTATAGCATTTTGCTTTATTGGTGATAAGCTTCCCAAATTCCCATTCAATTCTAGTTTATATTCGAAGATGGCTAATGATTTAACATTTAATGACGTTCGAGCCAGAAATGAATTAAATTGGAAACCAAGGAATACCTTAGATTATTTCAAAATAACTAAAAATGTTAATCAATAAGTGTCAAATAGGTTTAAGTTTAAATTTTAAAAGATAATTTGCTTTTGATTTTTTTTTCAAATTATTGTTTCAAATGCTAATTGAAAAGCAACTAAATTGAAATTAATTTAGGGAAAGTTATTTTATTTGATAAATAAAGTTCTAACTCAAATACTTTCTTTTATTTAAATAAATGAAAAAACAGTAAGATATATGAATATTTTAAAATTAATTGGAAGGGATTCCTTGCTTTTTGAAAATGACATTCAGCAACATGAAAAAGATTTGCTTGAAGTTGTTGGTAACAGTAGCTTTTTAGTGATAGGCGGAGCTGGTTCTATTGGTACAGCTGTTACAAAAGAAATATTTAAACGTAAACCCAGAAAATTACATATTGTAGATATTAGTGAAAATAATATGGTTGAAACTGTTCGGGATATTCGAAGTTCTTTTGGGTATATTGACGGGGATTTCAGGACTTTTGCTTTAGATTGTGGAAGCGTCGAGTTTGAAGCGATGTTTGACAAAGAAGGACCTTATGATTATATTTTAAATCTATCGGCATTAAAACATGTTCGAAGTGAGAAGGATGAGTTTACATTGATGAGATTAGTAAATGTAAATATTTTTAATACAGAAAGTACTTTACAAAAGGCGATTGACACAGGAGCAAAAAAATATTTTTGCGTTTCAACAGATAAGGCCGCAAATCCTGTAAACATGATGGGTGCTTCCAAACGGATTATGGAAATGTTTTTGATGCGCAAGAGCAAGCAAATTAAAATTTCTACCGCGCGTTTTGCAAATGTGGCATTTTCTGATGGAAGTTTGCTTCATGGATTTAATCAAAGAATTCAGAAAAGTCAACCTATTGCGGCGCCAAATGACATTAAAAGGTATTTCGTTACGCCTCAGGAATCCGGCGAATTATGTCTAATGTCTACCATTTTTGGTGAAAACCGGGACATTTTTTTTCCGAAATTAAGCGAAAAATTACACTTGATTACTTTTGCAGAGATTGCAATTAGGTATCTAGAACAGTTAGGATATGAAGCCTACCAATGCTCTTCTGAGGATGAGGCTAGAAATTCTGTTGAAGAACTAAAGTCAAAAGGAATGTATCCTTGTTATTTCTTTAAAAGCGATACTACCGGTGAAAAAGATTTTGAAGAGTTTTTTACTGAACACGAAACCTTGAACATGGAAAGATTCGAAAATTTGGGTATCATAAAAAACGATCCAATATATGATGATGTCTTGCTTGAAAAATTCAACTTAGAAATTGGTAAAATGAAAAATTCAAAAAAGTGGGAAAAATCACAAATAGTGGATTTGTTTAATGAATTAATTCCAAATTTTAACCATAAGGAAACAGGTAAGTTTTTAGACAACAAAATGTAATCTAATGCTGAAAAGAGCTTTTGACTTAATTTCTTCCGGAATTTTAACTTTAATTTTATCCCCATTACTGATTCCACTTGCAATAATTTTGAGACTAACAGGAGAAGGTAAAATATTTTATATCCAACAGCGGGTAGGTCATGGGGGGGGAAACTTCGGGCTACTAAAGTTTGCTACTATGTTGGAAAACAGCCCAAATATGTCTGGTGGAGATGTGACTATGGGCAATGATCCAAGAGTTTTACCCGTGGGTAGATTTCTTAGAAAAACTAAAATTAACGAATTACCGCAGTTGCTCAATATTGTTCTTGGCGATATCAGTGTTGTTGGTCCGAGACCCTTGACTCCCCGGACTTTTGGATTTTATCCAAAAGATATTCAGAAAGAAATTAAGGATTTAAAACCAGGACTTACAGGAATAGGAAGCATAGTTTTCCGTGATGAAGAAAGTATTTTGGCAAAATCACCAAAACCTCATTTACAGTGTTATGAGGAAGATATAGCTCCCTACAAAGGAAAATTGGAAGTATGGTACAAAAAAAATAAAAGCTTTGGTCTTGACCTAACTTTGATTTTTTTAACCATTTGGGTAATTCTTTTTCCAAAATCTACCATTTATGAGAAATGGTTTAAAGATTTGCCTGAAAATAATTTGAGATAACTTGTGAAGGTATCTTTACTCAAAGTCCTATTTAAATTGAAACTTAAACCTCTTGGCTTAAGTTTATTAATTAATATTCTCTTTTTGCAAGGAATTATAGGACAATCCCTGCCTGTAAATTTCCCTGTTCTTGAAGAGAATTTACGAAGAAATCAATTAGCTGATTTTTCAACTTCGAACGCTTCGTTTCAATTAAGGCCACTTCAATTTCAAGAGAATTATCCTTTTTCAGACACATCAAATATAAATAACCCTGAATTTACTTTTGTAATTTTACCGTTACTGAGTACCACTCAATTTAACTCCAATAGACCTTATGGATGGGGAGATTTTGGAATGATTCCGAATGTGGGTTTACAACAATATTTTACAGGAGGAATATATTCAAAATGGAAATTTATTAAACTTCAATTCCAACCCGAGATAGTTTTGGCTTCTAATAAAACTTGGTTTGGATATCCTTCTGATTTTTCTAGAACTGTAAACTTAGCAAGGTATTTATATTGGAACAATGGCGATTATCCGGAAAGATATGGTAGCGGAGGATATTCAAAATTCTGGTGGGGGCAATCAAAAATTTCTTTTGAGTTTGGTGCTTTTGAATTTGGAGCAGCAACCCAAAACATAGGTTGGGGTCCCGGTCAGTTTAATTCCCTTATTTTTTCTAATAACCCTCAAGGTTTTGCGCATCTGACCTTGAATACTATTAAACCCGCAAAAACATTTTTAGGAAATTTTGAAGGACAATTACTCAGTGGTAGAATTGATGATTCAGGATTTGAACCTTCGCAACATCCTGACCTAAACACAGCATATTTTGCCCCTTTTTCAGGAGATTGGAAATATGTCAATGCCTTGGCAATTACATACAATCCCAAATGGGTTCCTGGATTATTTTTTGGATTCAACCGTACATTTCAAGTGTATAGAGAAAAAATGGGGAATTCATTTTTGGACTTTTTTCCAGTATTTATGGGAGTTACTAAAGAACAATTTTTTGAAGACGGAAATTCAGTTGAATTTGATAGTGATGGAGCAAGTCAACAAATTAGTGTTTCATTTAGATTTATTATCCCGAAAAGCAAATTTGAATTTTATGCTGAGTTTGGAAGAAGAGACCATGCATTAAATTGGAGAGAATTTATACTCAACCCGGAACATGCAAGAGCTTATCTAATGGGGTTCAAGAAGCTAATTACTTTGAGCAAATCCAATAGATTTCTCCAAATCAGAGCAGAAATGACTCATCAACAAGAATCAATTAACAGATATATCAGATATTTGGGTGAATATGGAGGTCTTACTTGGCATACACATACTCCCTCAAGAGCTTTTGCAAACCATGGACAGGCTTTGGGAGTTGGAATTGGGGTTGGTTCAAACGTGCAAACATTCGAATTTGCAGTCGTAGAAAATTTAAACAAGTATGGCATTTTGTTTGAAAGGTTGGAGAACCATCAGGATTTTTATTATCGATCAGGATTCAATAATACAGACCGCAAACCTTGGATAGACTTGAGCATCGGATTCCTTTTTGACAAACAATGGAATAATCTGCTACTACGGTCAAAACTTCAGTTAATCAACGGAATTAACTATCAATGGCAGTTAAACCCAAATAGCACTCCCGATTTTCCAAAAGGGGAAAATTTATTTTCAGTTCATTCCCAAGTCAGTTTAATTTATTTGTTCAATAAATAAGCCAGGGTCCATTGATAAAAATCACTTTAGTTGCGGGCGCTAGGCCAAATTTCATGAAAATTGCACCGATAATCAGTGCAATAAAGAAAAGTCAAGCAAAAGGAATAGATATTCAATTTAGGCTTGTTCACACAGGTCAGCATTATGACAAGAAGATGTCCGGGGACTTTTTTGAACAATTGAATATTCCTGAACCCGATACCAATTTAGAAGCAGGGGGAGGCACACAAGCCGAGCAAACTGCGGCGATTATGGTTGCTTTTGAAAAAGAGTTAATGCAAAATAGGCCCACTTTTGTATTATTGGTTGGAGATGTAACCTCAACACTAGCCTGTTCTATTGTTGCAAAAAAACTCAATATTGATGTTATCCATGTAGAAGGAGGTATAAGGTCAGGAGATATGTCCATGCCTGAGGAAATAAACAGAATTGTCACTGATAGCATTACAGATCATTTTTTCACCACATCTGAAATCGCCAATATCAACCTTCGAAATGTTGGGGTTGAAGAGGAGAGGATTCATTTTGTTGGAAACACGATGATAGATACTCTGTATTTAAATAAAAAGAGGTTTTTTAAACCTCGAGGTTCCCAATTTGAGGATTTGAAAAAAGGAAATTTTATAATGTTGACATTGCATCGGCCTTCCAATGTAGATAATGAAACTCAATTAAAAGCAATTATTGAAACCATACTTGAAAATACGGCTGATTTTCCCATCATTTTTCCTGTTCATCCAAGGACTGCTCTAAACCTTAAAAAAATAGCAATAAATTATGAAAGGCTAAGGATGATAGAACCATTGACATACTTGGAGTTCAATTATCTTGTCGAACAATCTAAGGGTGTAATTACCGATTCAGGAGGTGTTACCGAAGAGGCATCAGTAATGAATATCCCTTGTCTGACTCTGAGAGAAACCACAGAAAGACCAGAAACAATAGAACTAGGCACAAATGAACTTGTAGGGACAAATCCTGAAAAATTTAAGCCATACTTGATTAATTTATTGTCCGGGAATTGGAAGCCTTATAAAGGTATTCCTATGTGGGATGGCAAATCAGCAGGAAGAATTGTTGATAAATTAATTCAATTATATAGCTAATTTCTTTATTCCCATTTAATCAACTTCTATCCCCAATTGGCTAAACATGCCAGTTGGGGATTTGCTTTTTAGAATAGTTTGACAAAAATTTTTAATTTTGGCTTATGAAAGGAATAATACTTGCCGGGGGATCTGGCACCCGACTTTATCCGATTACAAAAGGAACTTCAAAGCAACTGCTTGCGATTTATGACAAACCAATGATTTACTATCCCATGTCAGTTTTGATGTTGGCAGGAATCAGAGAAATTTTAATCATCAGCACGCCACATGATCTTCCAAATTTTATCAAGTTGTTCGGTGATGGTTCAGATTTGGGGCTTCAATTGACGTATGCTGAACAACCCTCACCTGATGGATTGGCACAGGCATTCATTATTGGAGAGGAATTTATTGGGACCGATTCGGTATGTCTTGTCCTTGGGGACAATATATTTTATGGACAAGGGTTTACTCAGTTACTCAAAAGCTCTGTTGAAACTGTTGAAAAAGATAAAAAAGCTACAGTTTTTGGATATTATGTCCAAGATCCCCAACGGTATGGCGTTGTTGAATTTACAAAAGAGGGAGATGCTGTAAGTATTGAGGAAAAGCCGGATTTTCCTAAAAGCAATTATGCCGTTGTTGGTTTATATTTTTATCCAAATTCGGTGGTAAACATTGCCAAGCATATCAAACCAAGCAATAGAGGAGAATTGGAGATCACCACAGTTAATCAAGAATACTTAGCGAATGGAGATCTTAAAGTTGAATTAATGGGCAGGGGTTTTGCTTGGTTGGACACTGGTACCCATGAATCCATGCTGGAAGCCTCCAATTTTATCCATACCATTGAAAAACGACAGGGATTAAAGGTTGCCTGCCTGGAAGAGATCGCGTTCGATATGGGATTTATTAATACTGAGAAATTGAGGGAATTGGCTCAAAATTTGAGGAAAAATGAATATGGTGAATACCTATTCAGGAAAATCAAAGGAAATTAATATCCCATGCAGATACATTTTGGTTTGATTTATATTAGTAAAAATTCCCAAAATTAAAATTTGAATTTTAGTTGATTGTTCTTAGATTTATAAAAATATATTTTTATGGTAATTTTTCTGGCAATTAGCACAGCGTTTCTAGTAGGGTTTTTACTCACGCCCATAGTGATTTTATTTTTGAAAAAAATGGAACTTATGGATAGTCCTGGCGGAAGAAAAATCCATAACGGGTTCATTCCATCCATGGGAGGTATTGCATTTGTTTTATCAACTTTTGTTGCGGTTTTGGCATGGCTGGATTCCCAATTAATCATGGAAATCAGGTTTTTACTTGCAGCATTTGGACTTATGTTTTTTGTTGGTCTTCGGGACGATATGGTTAACATGAGTGCATTTCAAAAGTTGGCAGGTCAATTTATCGCTGCGTATCTGGTAGTTGTAATGTCTGACATAAGATTGACTGGCCTTTATGGTTTCTTTGGAGTTTATGATATTCCCATTTGGGTAAGTTATGTAATTTCAATTTTTACTATTTTGGTACTTACAAACTCATTTAATCTTATTGATGGATTGGATGGATTGGCTGGTTCCATCAGTCTGGTTACTTTTTTATTCCTCGGGTGGTGGTTTATAGAGGCGGACCTCACGAGTTATTCAGTGTTTTCTTTTATTTTGGTCGGATCAATTCTTTCTTTCTTGGTTTATAACTGGCATCCGGCAAAAATTTTTATGGGTGATACAGGTTCATTGAGTCTTGGTTTTGCGTTGGCTGTTCTTACCATTCTTTTTATTGATAAAAATGGTACAATGGCAAATTATGAAGGATGGAAATTTAATGCGCCAATAGCTTCAGGAGTTGCGCTGTTGATTATTCCAATCTATGACACTTCAAGGATATTTATCAAAAGGATGTTAAAAGGAAAGTCACCTATGGCGCCCGATAAAAGTCACGTTCACCATTTTCTTTTGAGAATGGGACTCAGGCATGATCAGGTGACCTTAACTCTTGTATTTATTAAACTTGGATTTATTTCATTGATATTTTTGGGATCAAATTTCAATGACCATGTGATGCTTCCTCTTGTTATTAGTCTTGCCGTGGTTTTAGGATTGAGATTGGATTCTCTCACATTGAAGAGGGTGAAAAAAATATACAAAAAAGCTCCTCCAATTTTGTCAAAAAGGTCAAAAAGGAAAATCTACCAAAAGCCTACAATTCAAGGCGAGGTGTTGGACAAGGTAAACATTAGTGATAACTGATAAAAAGTAAATTTTAAAAAAGCTCTGAAATGCCAGTTTTCGGTGCTTTTTCTTTTTTTGGCCATTGACAGTAATTTTGATAGCATTTCAAGACAGCTTTATTTTGTCGTTTTGATTAATCAAACTTTAATATAGATTTGTTTTTTGTTTCATTCTGGTAAAAATGCTAAAACACATTCCACTCTCTGTACCTGTTTTTGATGGAAATGAAAATGATTTCGTCTTTCATGCGATAGAATCAAAACAAATTTCAACAGCTGGTAATTATATCAATGATTTTGAGGATCAAATAAAAAACAGACTCGGAAAATATAATGTCGCCCTAAAGAATTCAGGCACCTCTGCCATCCATTTGGCATTGAAGATGATTGGGGTCGGTAGTGGTGATGAGGTTTTATGCCAATCATTTACCTTCTGTGCCTCGGCTAATCCTGTTATCTATCTTGGTGCTAAGCCTGTTTTCATTGACAGCGAGCCAACTACATGGAATATTTGTCCTGAAATTTTAGAGGAGGCTATTCTTGACAGAATTAAAAAAGGGAAAAAGCCAAAGGCCATTATCGTGGTGGACTTGTTTGGTATGCCGGCCAGATATGAAGAGATTCTCGGTATATCCCAAAAATATGAAATTCCGGTAATTGAGGATGCTGCAGAGGCTTTAGGATCGTCAATAGAAGGAAAAGCGTGTGGAACATTTGGTGATTATGGTGTTTTTTCTTTCAATGGGAACAAAATCATAACCACTGGCTCTGGTGGAGCATTGATTTCTGCAAATTTTGAGGCCATTGAAAAGTCAAAGTATCTTGCTGTTCAAGCCCGCGAAGTGTATAAGTATTATGTGCACAAAGAAATCGGTTATAATTATCGGATGAATAATATGTCCGCGGGAATTGGACTTGCCCAATTTTTGAATTTGGACAAAAAAATTGCTTTGAGGAGACAAGTATTCGAAAATTATCAAAATTTATTAAAGGATTTTGATGGTTTTACCACAATTCTTGAACCGGACGGATATTTTTCTAATAGATGGCTATCTACGTTTTTAGTGAATCAATCCGTGACAGGGTTTTCAAATGAAGATGTCAGGCAAACTCTTTTGAAGGAAAATATAGAGACTAGATATCTTTGGAACCCCCTTCACCTTCAACCTGTATTCAAGGAATCAACATTTTATGGCGGGGGCTGTTCAGAAGATTTATTCCAAAAAGGAATATGTCTGCCAAGCAGTGAAAATCTTTCAATTGAAGATCAGGAAAGGATAATCGGCGTGATAAAAAGAATGTATTCTTGAAATTCAATAGTACTATGTATTCTTTGTACCTAAAAAGATTAATTGATTTCCTGGCAAGTTTTTTCTTATTGATCTTATTTTTTCCAATAATTATTTTTGTTTCAATTTTACTTGCAGTTATTAACTGGAATAACCCATTTTTCTTTCAAAATAGACCTGGTCTACATGGGAAAGTTTTTAGAGTGGTTAAATTTAAGACAATGAGTAATGCCTTGGATGCCTATGGGAATCTCTTACCTGATGAGCAGAGATTGAAAGGTTTTGGAAAGATTATTAGAAAAACATCTATAGATGAGATTCCTCAGTTGTGGAATGTCTTAAAAGGTGATATGAGTTTGGTTGGTCCAAGGCCACTGTTAGAAGAATATCTGCCTCTTTACAATTCCAACCAGGCACAGAGACATTTGGTTAGACCAGGTATCACAGGCCTGGCTCAGATAAATGGAAGAAATTCATTATCATGGGAAAATAAATTTGAATATGACGTTTATTATGTGAAAAACCTTTCCCTAAAAATGGATTTGAAAATATTATGGATCACATTTTTTAAAGTTTTCAGATCAGAAGGAGTGAATCAAAAAGGTCATGTGACTATGCCAAAATTTGAGGGGACCAAAATAGATGACTTAAAATAATTTTTTTCTTTTGCTTTTCTCTTACCATTAAATTGGTCTTTTTTTGTTTTTCGCAACTTTCCAAAACCTGCTTTTGAGTATTGGAATATGTCTTAATTTTTTAGAATAGAAGAAATTAAAAATAATTAATCAATGAACCATTTGTTTAATTTGATGTTCAATCACAGTTTTTGTTTCGGAAACAATTATTTTTTTTTAAAATAGAAAAAGTTAGAATCAATTACCTATAGCCAAAAATGAAGCCTACATCAGGAAAATTGTATGTTTTTTTTTGACTTAAAAATAGTACTATAAAAAGTTATTTTTTGTAAAAATCAATGATATATTTGAAACAAGCCCTATCAACTAAAATTTGTATAAATTGAATTTCCCACAATCTAATCGACTCTAAAAATGAACTTTTTGAAAGATTTAAGAATCCTTCCGAGATGGATTATCATTACCTTGGACTCTGTTGTTTTATTTCAATCAACGTTCTTCGCTTATTTGGTAAGGTTTAATTTTGATTTGGAATTAGTTAATAATAGCAATGCTGTTTTGGGAAGTTTGATTTTTTCCTGTTTGGTATTCATTGTGATGTTGGCAACGAAAAGTTATAAGGGAATAGTCAGGCACACGGGATTAAAGGACAGTGTCAATATATTCAAAACCATTGCCATTGGTTTTTCGATTATCTTGGTCGTCAATTTTGTTTTTGAACTTTTTATATCAAGTACTTATATAATCCCAAACTCCGTTTTAATTATTGCCTCTTTAACGTCCCTGTTTTTATTGATCTTATACAGGTTTTTGGTCAAAGAGTCATTTATTTATCTGAAAAGTGGATTTACACCCAATAATGTTAAAGTAGGGGTAATTTTTGGCGCAAGTGAAGCTGGAATCATAGCTCTTGATGTAATAAAAAGAGACAGTAAATCAAATCTCACGATTTCTGCATTTTTTGATGACGATCCCAAAAAAGAGGGGAAAATCATAGGTGGGAAGAAAATCTTCAAAGGTCTGGACCAACTTAAATATTTGGCTGAATCTCAGAAAGTATCTGAATTGATCATTGCAGTCAAGGATTTATCCGTCCAACGGAAAAAAGAAATCATTGATGAATGTTACAAATACAATATCCACGTTTCTATTGTACCTCCGATCAACCAATGGATAAATAGGGGGCTAAACACTGAAGCTATCCGAGATCTTAAAATTGAGGATTTGCTCGGTAGACAACAGATTTCATTGGAAAATCCAAAAATCAAAGAAGAGCTTGCCAATAAAGTAGTGTTGGTGACAGGGGCTGCCGGCTCCATTGGTAGCGAGCTTTGTCGACAAATAATGTTTTATAATCCGAGACTATTGATTCTCCTGGATTTCTCTGAATCAGCATTGTATGATTTGGATTTTGAGTTTAGAGAATCGGGCATGATTACTCCCCACATGGCTATACTGGCAGATATCCGTGATTATACTACCATGAAAAACGTTTTTAAAAAATATAATCCTGATGTAGTATTCCATGCAGCTGCCTATAAACATGTGCCTATGATAGAAAATTATCCTGAGCAGGCCATCAAGAGCAATATTCTAGGAACAAAAATTTTGGCAGACTTATCGGTTTTGCACAGTGTTGAAAAGTTTGTTTTGGTCAGTACTGACAAGGCTGTCAATCCAACGAATGTCATGGGGGCTACCAAAAGAGCCGCTGAAATGTATGTTCAGGCATTAAATACCTATTTGGAAACCCACCACAACAATTCCCATACAAAGTTTATCACTACGCGGTTTGGAAATGTGCTTGGTTCTAATGGTTCTGTTGTCCCTCTATTTAAAAAGCAGATCCAAAAAGGTGGACCGATTACAGTTACCCATCCTGACATTACAAGGTATTTTATGACCATTCCTGAGGCGTGTCAATTGGTCCTTGAGGCTGGTTTTATGGGGAACGGGGGTGAGATTTATGTGTTCGATATGGGCGAACCTATCAAAATTGTTGACTTGGCCATCAATATGATTAGGTTAAGTGGCAAAAAGGTCGGAGAGGATATAAAAATTGTTTATTCAGGTTTGAGGGAAGGAGAAAAGCTATTTGAAGAACTTCTCAATGACTCTGAAGTTGTCAAATTTACGCATCATCCAAAAATTAAAATAGCTCAAGTCTCTTCTGTCCATTTTTACAAAATCGAAGGTCAGATTGAAATTTTTGAAAGTCTGATTGGGAAGAATTCTGAAAATGACCTTGTATTCCATTTAAAATCAATGATTCCTGAGTATAAAAGCAACTCTTCAAGATTTGAAGTATTGGATAGGTTAAATTGAAATTTTTGAATTTTGATTATCGCCTTTTGCTTATTTTATTTTGAGTAATTGTCCTTTGAAGGTCGCATTTGAATTTCTCTGCATCGATTCCATATTTTTTTGCATGCTTTGTTTTTCGACCTGTCACTCTTTTTCTCCAAAGGTGAAAAGAGGATGTTTTTAGTTCTTTTCTCATCAGGATAATGACATCTTGCTCCTGAATCCCAAATTGCTTTTTAATAGCTTCAAAAGGAGTCCGATCTTCCCATGCCATTTCAATAATCCTGTCCGTGTCAATTGATTCCATCTTTGGCTTTTTATTCCAAACAATGTTGGATATCTAATGTTTGGAATAAAATGGAAAAAATCAATGTGGTTTGGTTTAAAAGGGATATTAGGACAATGGACCATTTTCCTTTGAAATCAGCCTTGGAAAGCGATCTGCCGGTATTGTTGGTTTATATTTTTGAACCTAAATTGGTGTTTGATTTGGAAATCACATCAAGATGAGGATGTGAGAAACCATTCTATCAAAGTTTTAAAAGTTCATACCCTGCCTTCGAGAGAAATGTGAAATGGGATTAAAAAAAAAGCCCACTTGGAAAAAAGTGGGCTTTTTGAGACAATATTTTTTGTTAGTCGGCCAAATACTTTTCAACAGGAACGTAATCCATGTTAAAAGCTTCAGCAACAGCTTTATAGACGATTTCTCCATTGATTACATTCAATCCAGGTACAAGATCAGGATTCTGTTGGGCAGCTTTCTTCCAACCTTTATCTGCTAATTGAATCGCATAGGGAAGTGTTGCATTGGTAAGTGCCAAAGTGGAAGTATAAGGAACAGCTCCCGGCATATTGGCAACGCAGTAGTGAACAACATCATCAATGATATAAGTTGGGTTTTCATGTGTGGTTGGTTTGCATGTTTCTATGCAGCCACCTTGGTCTACCGCCACATCCACCAGCACTGTTCCCGGTTTCATGATTTTGAGCATGTCCCTGGTGATGAGATGCGGAGCTTTAGCACCTGGAATCAATACTGCGCCCACGACCAAATCAGCATGCTTGATCATCTCCCGGATATTGTATTCATTTGACATCATCGTTTTGACATTTGCAGGCATGACATCTGCCAAGTAGCGCATTCTTGCGAGTGATACATCCATAATCGTAACGTCAGCACCCAGTCCCGCAGCCATCCAAGCTGCTTGTGTTCCGACAATTCCACCACCCAAAATCAATACTTTGGCAGGTAAAACTCCTGGAACACCACCTAGAAGAATTCCTCTGCCCTGAAGTGGTTTCTCAAGATAATTAGCGCCTTTTTGGATGGCCATTCTTCCCGCAACTTCTGACATGGGGATCAATAAAGGAAGGCTTCTGTCCTTCTTTTCTACTGTCTCATATGCCAGACAAGTTGCCTTGCTTTGTACCATTGCTTTGGTAAGCGGCTCATAGGACGCAAAATGAAAGTAAGTGAACAATAATTGATTTTCCTTAATAAGCTTATATTCGGGTTCAATCGGTTCCTTTACCTTGATAATCATATCTGCAATGGCATAAACCTCCTCTATAGTTGGTAGGATTGTTGCACCCGCCGATATATATTCATCATTACTAAAACCACTGCCAATTCCGGCTGAATGTTGGACAAAAACCTGATGGCCCCTTTTTACCAACTCTTTAGCACCTGCCGGAGTCAAAGCAACCCTGTTTTCATTATTCTTAATTTCTTTTGGAGTACCGATTATCATATTGTTAAAATTTGGGTTTTTTAATCACAAACCCAAAGATAATATCAGGCACCTATTAAAAACCATAATCCATTCAATTATTTTGATTGTCATAAGAAAATGGTTGATTTTTAAAATATTGTTTCAAAATTTATGTTTATTCTTAATATTATTTCAAAAAATATATTTTTGAAGCAAAAAATTTTGAGAGTTTTATATAAACTGATTTGGCTGATAATTTAATCTGTGGTTTTTATGTTTTATAATTTATTTTGGTTGCAAATTATAAAAAATAAGAATAATATATTGTATTTCGTGTTTTTAAGATCATTAATCAAAATTATTTATTGAAATTAATCGAAATTATTCTGTTTTTAAATTTGTAAAAATGTCAATTTTCTTTATTTTTGGAATACTTGCGTTTGAAGTGAAATAAACCCAATTGGCTTTTAGATTATAAAAAATGAATGAAGTGGTAACATTCTCCAAACAGAAAAGCACCAACGTGTTAAATAAAGAGTCTTTGCTCAAAGAATACAGAATTGCCCAGGAAAGCCGTCAAGCGTCTTTGATGGGAAGAAAAGAGGTATTTATGGGCAAAGCAAAATTTGGGATTTTTGGCGACGGCAAAGAGCTTGCTCAAATCGCTATGGCTAGGCATTTTCAAAATGGAGATTTTCGTGCGGGATACTACAGGGACCAAACTTTCATGTTTGCGATCGGTGAGTTGACAGTCCGGGAATATTTTGCCCAACTTTATGCGCACACTGATGTCAGCCTTGAACCTGCATCTGCAGGAAGGTTGATGAATGGCCACTTCGCAACCAGGTCCCTGAATACCGACGGTTCCTGGAAAGATCTGATTTCAATGAAGAATTCCTCGGCTGATATTTCACCTACAGCCGGTCAAATGCCCAAATTACTTGGATTGGCCTATGCATCTAAGTTGTTTAGGGAAAGTGAGGTACTCAAGGATTTAAGCCAGTTTAGTAATCATGGAAATGAAGTGGCTTGGGGAACAATCGGCAATGCATCTACTTCAGAAGGGATGTTTTTCGAAACCATCAATGCTGCAGGGGTTTTGCAGGTTCCAATGGTAGTATCCATATGGGATGATGGTTATGGAATTTCAGTCCCTAATGAATTTCACACCACAAAAGGGAGCATTTCAGAAATCCTGAGAGGATTTCAGCGAAATGATGACCAAAAAGGCTTTGAAATATTTGTAGTAAAAGGTTGGGACTATGAAGGTTTGGATAGGGCTTTTGAAAATGCTTCCCGAATTGCGAGAGAAGAGCATGTGCCTGTAATTATACATGTGATAGAGGTAACCCAACCACAAGGACACTCTACTTCAGGTTCACACGAAAGATACAAAACAAAAGAAAGGCTGGATTGGGAAAAAGAAAATGATTGTATCCTCAAGTTCAGAGAATACCTAATCCAAACCGGAGAGATATCCGGTGAAGAACTTGATTTGATTGACCAAGAATCCAAAGCCTTTGTAAAAAGCCAGAAGGAGATTGCTTGGAAGGCTTTTTCAGGAGAAATAAAGACTGAACTGCAAGAAGCCGTTTCATTATTGCAGGGTTTGTCAAAAACCACTCAGGAAGCAGTTTTGCTTGAACAGCTAAGCGATGAGCTTTCAAAAGCCTTGAACCCTATCCGAAAAGATGTCATCAGCACTGTCAGAAGAGCGCTATGGGCTACAAAAAGTGAAAATTCCCCTTCAAGAGAGGCCTTGTTACTGTGGTATTCCCACCAGCAAAAACTGAATGAGGACAGGTATAATTCTCATCTATACAGCCATTCCCCATGGAGGGCAGAAAATATTGCGCCTGTTGCAGCGGAATATCCGGCAGATGTTTCGGTAGTAGACGGCAGAGAAATATTGCAGGCATGTTTTGACCATCACCTAAAAAATGAACCCAGATTTTTTGCTTTTGGAGAAGATGTAGGAAAAATAGGCGATGTTAACCAAGCCTTTGCCGGACTTCAATCCAAATATGGCGAGCTGAGAGTTACAGATACCGGTATCAGAGAATGCACAATTATTGGCCAAGGGGTAGGCGCCGCGCTGAGAGGGCTTAGACCAATGGCAGAAATCCAATATTTGGATTACATCTATTATGCGTTGATGACGTTGGCAGACGACCTCGCCTGCCTTCAATACAGAACAAAAGGTGGACAAAAAGCACCTTTAATCGTAAGGACAAGAGGTCATAGGTTAGAGGGGGTTTGGCATGCCGGTTCTCCAATTGGAATGATTTTACATTCTTTAAGAGGAATGTTGGTTTGTGTACCCCGAGATATGACCCAGGCTGCCGGTATGTACAATTCGCTGATGGCAGCAGATGAACCTGCGTTGGTTATTGAATGCCTCAATGGATACAGGTTAAAGGAAAAAATGCCTTCCAACATCGGTGAGTTTAAAGTTGCATTGGGGCAACCTGAAGTGATAAAAGAAGGAAAGGACCTGACTGTAGTCACCTATGGATCTATGTGCAAAATTGTAATGGAGGCATCCGAAGATTTACATCAAATGGGTATTGATATTGAGGTGATTGACGTTCAAACTTTGTTGCCTTTTGATATCAATCACAGGATTGTCGAATCCCTCAAAAAGACAAATAAAATTCTGTTCACAGATGAAGATGTCCCGGGAGGTGCTACAGCATACATGATGCAACAAGTAATAGAGGAACAAAAAGGATATTATTACCTGGATGTAGAACCTGCAACATTGGCTGGGAAAGCCCATAGGCCGGCTTATTCATCGGATGGAGATTATTTTTCAAAACCATCTGTAGATGATGTGGTCGAAAAAGTATATGCTTTGATGCATGATTCAGATTCCCAAAGATTCCCGAAAATATTTTAACTTTGATTCAAATAAAAAAGGTCTCCAAATTGAAATGGAGACCTTTTTGTTTATTCTCTGGGATAAAATTCTTTTCAGTTTCTCTTAATTTGGTTTAAAGTCACTTCGGGACTAGATACCAAATTGCTTCTGTTCAAAGCCCTGTCTTGAATTTCAACATCAATCCTCAAGGTATCATTTCTGAAAATGGAATTCCAGCCAAATGAAAGCATCGAATATTGGATATTACCCTCAACGGGAAGGGCCTCTGTTCCATTGATAATCCTAGGAAACCTACCATTGAAAGTGGTGAAAAAAGGAGAATCTTCCCATTTAAACTCCGTGTATACGCCATTTCTTTTAATGAAAAAGCGGACAAAGATATTGTTGTGATCCTCATTTTGCTCAACCCAAACAGTATCCCTGACTACAGTATTATTAACAATTGGGTTGATTACCCAATCTATAGGGTTATATGATGGGGCCTCAGGAGGCCTTTTACTATAAACAATTAGGTTTCCGAATTGGTCTCTGATAAAAGTGACAGGATTAAAGGGGGGATCAACGTCACTTGGGTTTAAACCTAGATCTCCTTCAGCATCCTTGAAATTGATGGAAAGTATAAGTGAGTCAGCACCATCCGTAGTCGAAAAATTCAAATCCTTGAATGAAATTTCAGGTGTTGAAGGGAAATTGTCCGGCGGTGAAATACAGGCCCCTGAAACGAAAATGATGGATAATAAAATCAGATAGTTTTTTACATTGCTCATGCTGATGTAAATTTACAAGAAATTCTACGAGGTCAAAATATCTTAAGTTTTGAATGACTAATATTGAAACGATCAAGTATTTTAAAAGTTTTGGCGAAAGAATTTTGGATTCCAATTCAATTGACTTTGAGCAATCAGCCTTAGAGCTATACAGTTTCCAGATTGAAAACAATTACATATACCGTCAATATGTGCAAGCAAGGGGTTTAATTAATTCAAAAGTTAAATTCATTGAGGACATTCCCTTTTTGCCAATAGGTTTTTTTAAAAACCACCAGGTTATTTCAGGACGCAAAGATAATTTTCCCGGATTTTTCTCAAGCAGTGGTACCACGGGAAGTATTACAAGCAAGCATTATTTTTGGTCAGAGGAGTTTTACAGGAAACATTCACTACAGCTTTTTGAAACGGAATATGGCAGCATCAAGGATTTCCATGTGCTTGCTTTATTGCCCGCTTACCTTGAAAGGAAAGGCAGTTCGTTGGTGAATATGGCAGAATGGTTTATTTCCCAATCAGAATCCAAGCATTCAGGTTTTTACCTGTATAATCATGAAGAACTTATTTCAAAGCTTTCACAACTTGCTTTGTCTAATGAAAAGGTATTGTTATTGGGAGTCACATTTGCATTGCTTGACCTAATTGAAAGCGGTGTTTTTTTTCCAAAAAATGAAAACCTTATTGTAATGGAGACGGGAGGGATGAAGGGAAGGAGGAAAGAAATGATCCGGCAGGAATTGCATCAGATCTTAAAGGAAGGGTTTCGTGTATCAAGAATCCATTCAGAATATGGAATGACAGAACTCATGTCGCAGGCATATTCCAAAGAAGAGGGAATATACAATTTACCTCCCTGTATGCGCGTTTACCTCAGAGATACCAATGACCCATTGTCTTGGTCAGATAGATCCCAAGGCGGAATCAATGTTATTGACCTGGCAAATTTTCATTCATGTGCCTTTATTGAAACACAGGATTTGGGACGAAAAATAGGGGAAAATAAGATTGAGGTTTTGGGTAGATTTGACAACAGCGAAGTCCGTGGGTGTAATTTATTGGTCAATTAATTTTGTATTGATTTTATTATTAAACATCTTTGATTTTAAAACTCTAACATTTATGAGAAAAGCAGCAATTATTGTAATGGCAGTTGGTATTTTGGCTTTAGGTGCATGTGCATCAAGCAAACCATGTCCTGCTTACGCCAAAGCTTTGGATAGCAAAGAAATTAAAGGATAAAAAGTATGCTGACCTTTAATAGTCAGCATATTTCTTGATGTCACTCAGACTGATTGTTTTTTCACCCAAGATTATCAATCTTTCAACTACATTTCTTAGCTCGCGGATGTTGCCTGTCCAAGGGAACTCCTGAAGTTTGGTAAGCGCCTCTTTTGAAATCTCTTTTTTGGCGGTCCCATATTCAGTAGCAACATCTTCCAGGAATTTTTCTACCAAAAGTGGAATATCTTCTTTGCGGTCTTTTAATGCAGGTACCTGAATCAGGATCACACTTAACCTGTGGTAAAGGTCTTCTCTGAAATTGCCTTCTTCAATGGCTTTTTTGAGATCTTTATTCGTAGCAGCAAGTACCCTGACATCCACTTTAATGTCCTTGTCCCCACCTACACGGGTGATTTTATGGTCTTGTAGTGCCCTCAATACTTTTGACTGGGCTGAAAGACTCATGTCTCCTATTTCATCAAGAAAAAGCGTTCCGGTATCGGCTTGCTCAAATTTCCCAATCCTTTGTTTTACTGCCGAAGTAAAGGAGCCTTTTTCATGACCAAAAAGTTCACTTTCTATCAGTTCTGAAGGAATTGCGGCACAGTTTACTGCGACAAAAGGTGCATTCGCCCGGTTGCTTTTTTGATGGAGCCAATGGGCCACCAATTCTTTACCTGTTCCATTTGGTCCGGTAATCAAAACTCTCGCATCGGTAGGGGCCACTTTTTCAATGGTATCTTTTACATGCATGATTGCAGGTGAATGGCCTACCATATCAAGTTTCTGGGAAAGCTTTTTCTTCAGGACTTTGGTTTCAGAAACCAAATTCTTTTTATCCAAAGCATTCCGTACTGTCAGTAAAAGTCTGTTTAGATCAGGGGGTTTTGGGATAAAATCAAATGCTCCTTTTTTTGTAGCCTCTACCGCCGTTTCAATTGAACCGTGGGCAGAAATCATGATAAATTGGGGAGATTTGTCCAACTCTCCTGCCTTTTCCAACACCTCAATACCATCCATTTTGGGCATTTTAATATCACAAAGTACAAGATCAAAATCTTCGTCCCTCATCATTTTCAGGCCTTGTTCCCCATCCTGAGCTTCTGAAATTTCATATTTTTCATATTCAAGTATTTCTCTCAATGTGGATCGGATGATTTTTTCATCATCAATGATTAGGATTTTGGACATAATTGACTTTTTGATTTAAATTACAATAAAAAAGTGCAAGCCTGTAAGCCGGGTTCTGTTCAACATCCTTGATGGATGAATCTCTTGCCATCTATCTAGACCTGACTTCACAATCAGGTTCAATCGATCTACCCATCCCGCATAAAGACGAGCAGCCTTTTATGAAACCAGGTTTCATCGCGGGACCTATTTGATCTTTCAACCCATAAGGTTTGCCTTGCCTCTCTCATCACTGAGAAAGCGGTGGGCTCTTACTCCACCTTTTCACCCTTACCTCCATCTGGATGAAGGCGGTATTTTTTCTGTGGCACTGTCTGTTGCCAAGCTGTCTCCGGCCTGACCCCTTCCTGTTAGGAAGTATGGCGCTCTGCGTTGCCCGGACTTTCCTCTTTTCCAAAGTTTTACCTTAAGAACAGCGACAAGTCGGCTTGCACAGTGCAAATTAAGTTAATTTCTCCAATCTTATCCTACGGATTCAAGCTGCTATTTGGTTTGAAAAATTCAATATTGAATAGCAGTGAAATCTTTTTACCAATTGATTTAAACCATTATTGAAATTGAATCATAAAAAGTTAATATGGAAATGTGCTTTTCTCTTATTTGGATTTAGTTGGATTCCACATTTAACCTCAAAGGAAAAACCTGACAGACGAGCGCTATATGGTTTCAAGGAGACCTCAGGGAATCAGGTTAGGACTTCCAAGGATGATATCTGCCGGTTTTGAATTCAGATTTTAAAAAAAAATAAAAAAATTTAAACAATAGTAATTGTCCTGTGTTTGTACTCTAAAGGCTTAAATAGCTTTTCTTCATAGTGCTGGGTTGAGCCGTTCCATTAATATGGGACGGTTCTTTTTTTTAAACCACAGGTAAAACCTCCTTTAGGATGCAAGCCAATAAAGATTGGATTTTTTAAGTCTTTGAATTTCCTTCTTTGTTTCTTTGTAGTCAAAATAGCGATGAAATGATTTTAGTAGGAAATGCCGTGATCAGTGATGATATCAAGGAACAGTTTTTTGTCTGTGATTTGGAAAAGTGTAAGGGTGCGTGCTGTGTGGAAGGTGACGCAGGGGCTCCTTTGGAAGATGAAGAGACAATTATTTTGGAAGAATTGTACCCCATTATCAAAGGATACATTACTGAAGAAGGAAGAGCTGCAACCGAATCCCAAGGTACTTGGGTCATTGACAAAGACGGCGACAAAGGTACACCGACCATCGGCGAAAACAGGGAATGTGCCTACGCCTTGTATGATGACCGGGGAATTCTGAAATGTGGTATCGAGCAGGCGTATTTGGATGGAAAAACCGATTTTAAAAAGCCGATCAGTTGCCATCTTTATCCTATCAGGATCAAGAAATATGACGAATTTGAAGCCCTAAATTACGACAGATGGGATATATGCAGCGCAGCATGTACCTTGGGTAGCAGTTTGGGAGTTCCGGTTTATAAATTTCTGAAAGATGCCCTGATCAGGAAATTTGGTCCTGAATGGTATGCTGAACTGGTCGCCGAAATAGAAGGCAATACCTAATTTGAAGGTTGAATAACCTTAAAACATTTGAAAATTGAAACCTTCTATTTACAATTTTATACCTTGATGTAGATTTTTTTCCTGTCCATCCAATATCCGATCAACCAAATCAAAATCATGTATGAGACGGCAAATAGTAGAGAAGCGGTTTTATCAGAAAGCCAACTTGTATAAGCAGCTTCATAGATGATACCTTTTAGGCTTTCACCTCCTATTTCAATGGAGTAGAATATGGTAATCACGACACCGGAAAGGACATAAAGGATCAATGGATTTCTGCCAAAAACTTCAAAAGGGTATGTCCAGTTTCTTTTTTTCCAGACTTCAATAACCATAATCAAAGTTCCTATCAGGAATAAATCAAGTCCTACAGTCAAGAGTACATAAGAACTTGTCCATAATTTTTTGTTGATTGGAAAAACCAAATCCCAAATCAGGCAAAGAACGATCAGAATCAATCCTCCAAAAAACAAGGATTTGACTGTTTTGATGTTATTCCCAATTTGTTGGATCAATTTTCCTGCAAAATAACCCGCAATGACATTGACTACAGAAGAAAAAGTACTTAACAATCCTTCAGGTTCGAAGGGGACTCCTTCTCCCATATAGAGATTCCGCTCCCCGATGAGCAAAAGATCGAGTTTTGACCCGAAATTGCCCAACATGGAGTAAGGGTCAGCAGGATCTCCAAAGAAATACAGGACCGCCCAATAGCCAAACAAGACGACGATACAATAAAGGATTGCCCCTTTTTTTCCAAAATAAAAAAGGATCAGGGAGGCAAAAAGATAACAAAGGGCTATTCTTTGAAGAACACCGAGAAGCCTTACCTCTGCCCAATTGATCATTACAATTTCCCCGGATTCATTGTATTCAAAGAAAGGAAAGGCATTTAATCCCCAACCAATAAGAAAAATCAGTGCTGCTCTTTTGAAAACCTTCTTCAAAAAAACACCCTGTTCCATTTTTTCCATTTTCTTCATACTGAAGCTCATGGCATTACCGACGACAAAAAGAAAAGTTGGAAAAACAAGGTCTGTAATAGTAAAACCATGCCAGTCGGCATGCGCAAAAGGCGCATAAAGATGGCTCCAACTTCCAGGAGTATTGACAACAACCATCAGAGCGAGGGTCAGTCCGCGCAGGACATCTAAAGCTAAATAGCGTTCCTGAATTGGAATACCAATCGGTGATGCAGTCATAGATTTTGGGTTTTGGGATTAATTATTCAATCAAAATAAACATAATGGATTTTTTTTAGAAAGTATTGATCCCTATCGAAAAAATAATTTAATATTGGATTTTCTTCTTAAGAAGGTGGATGTGGTCAGGCAGGTATTTTATAACTGAAGGATTGTAATTTTTACTCCAAATTTCTGGATTAAAATACTTGTTTTTAATTTAATAATAATTTAACTTCATGACTGTTAAGTTTTTACATGTTTTTTTCAATTAAATTATTTTAGCCATGATAGCCAATATAAAACCACCTCTTTTTCCAATTGTTGCTTATTTTACTTCTGATTTCAGTGATCCGATAATTACGGATATAGGGATGGTCGATGAAGATATTCCTGGATTTATAGACTCGAAAAGTAAAGAAATCAGTGATTTAGAAATGAAGATTAATGAATTTTGTCAGTCTTATGGGATTACTCCCGAAAGTATTTTTTACTTATTTGATGTTGGATTTTCAGTAGAGATAACGCAAGAAAAGATATTATCTCTCGAAAATGACGAATTTATTGGTTTTTTAGAAGATGATATCAAATTGCAAAGTGGCCCTTCAAGTACAAAAAGTAAGCCTAGGATGCAGGGAGGTAAACCCAGAATGCAGGGAAACAAGCCAAGAATGCAAGATGGAAACATTGTTTCATTTTTAGAACCTTATAATTCACAATTCAATACGAGCTGTGCTATTATCCTATCAGGCGGCCCGGTTTCTAACCAAGACTCTAGGAGGATTTGGGTTCTTGATACCGGTATTGATGGCAATCATCCTGACCTTAATTTAAACAGAATACATTCACGTTCTTTTCCCTCTTCTTTAGGAAACCCATTAGTAGATAATAATGGACATGGGACACATTGTGCCGGGATAGCTGCAGCTAGAAGCACAAATGGAAATATGTATGGAATGAATGGGATTTCAATGGGCGCTGAACTTATTTCTTTGAAAATTTTAAATGATTGTGGCATTGGAAAATACTCCTATTTGCTTCTTGCTTTAGATTATGTCATTGTAAATCGAAAGCAAGGTGATGTAGTTATGCTCTGTTTGGGAGGGTATGATCCCGAATTGAGTTTTGATACCGATAATCCTATCAGTAAGAGGATTACAATTTTATGTGAGATAAGAAAAGTCTTCGTTGCTATGTCGGCAGGCAATGATTACGGTGATGCGAACCTGAACTTCCCGGGTAGTTTTTCCTATCCAGCCAAAGCTGTTACTGTTGCGGCATTAGATTTCAACTGTCATTATGTGACCGGTTTTGCACCATATTCAAATTTTGGTACTTGTGCCAAATGGGCAGCACCAGGAAGCAACATATATTCAACATTACCCAACAATGATTATGGTTATATGTCAGGGACTTCTATGGCTTGTGCACTTGTGGCAGGGATTATCCATGCAAGAAACGATTTGCCCTCTTATCAAGAATATATTACTTATCAAGGACAGGACTATAAAATCCCTCACTTATAACAGATCGAAAGAGAAGAAACACCACTTTCGAGATTCTGGCGATTAATCTTTTTGGCATTTCTTTGCTTTGAATCGATTGTCTGGTTTTGATTATATATGAATTTAACAAATTCAGGATGGTCTTTAAAAACATCAAAAACAGGATTTTGGGACACAAAAATTACATCGACCCAATAATGTTGTTTTGCCGATTCTAGGGATTTGAGACAATTTTTGATATCTCCTTTTATGGCATAATATACAGCCTCATCAAAAAAATTATCTACATCTTGACTTCCTTGTTTAATTTTACTTTCCAAATAGACCCTACATCCGTCAACTAAAATTTCAGACTTGAATTTGTTTTCTTTAACAATACTTTCAAGGTATCCAAGATATATCACCATGCGATTAGTTCCACAATTGATTAAGGCTTGATCCGAAAGATATGCAAGATCAAAATTATAATAGGCGGATTCAAAATCGCGGCAAAAGAAATAAATCATTCCTGCTATTTCCCTTTTGCTTTTTTCTTCTTCTTTTAGATTTAAAATTTTCCCTGCTATTTCTTTAGCGGTTTGGATGTCATTTAATCCTATATAGGAATATGCCAATTGTTCATATGCTCCTATAGAGGGTTTTAATTTGATTGATTCCTCTAGCCAACAAACTGCATTCTGGTAATCTTTTAAAAGCCTATAATTCCAACCAACTGCTTGAAAAGAAATAAAACTTTGGGGGTTTAGTTTGGCCGATTGGTCCAAGTAAAAAAGCGAAGAATCTACCTTTCCCAATACCATTAGTGTGGAACCCATGTTGGCTAAGGCCCTATAATTATTACCATTAAATGAAATTGCTTTTTTAAAGTAATCAATGGCTTTTGAATATTCTACTTTATAATAACTGGCACTTCCCAATGATAGATGAGCATCCGAATAAGTATTGTCTAATTGAAGGGCTAGATTACTATAAAAAATACTTGAGTCAAGCCAAAAAAAATCTCCTTGGGAATAATAATGATTTTGAACGTAAGCATCTGCCAAACCCTGATAGGCCTCTTTGAATTTTGGAGATAGCTTCAGCGCTTTCCTAAACTGGTTGATTGCTTCTTGGTTTGCTGACGCTTCATATTTTTGGAATTTGTTTCTTCCTGTCAAATAAGCTCTATAAGCGTCTGTGTTTTCAGTCGGGTTTGAATTTAGGTTTTCTAATTCTGAGACACTCAATTTCACACCTAACAAATCTGAAATCTGTAAAATAATTTGCCTATTAAGTTCTAGAACGCTAAACATGTCATACCCAATTTCAAAATCCTCTGTCCATAACATTTCTTCTTTTTCACCATCAAACATCTTTAGGTTTACCTTTCTGGTATCTCCCTTTCCTATCGTATTTCCTACCACAAGATATTTTGCCCTTAGTTTATTGGAAATTGTTTTGATGGATAATTTTTTAACATCGAACTGCCTGGAGCTTACTGAATCGATCACTATAAATGAGGAAATTTTGGATAAGTCTGTAATTAAATTATCTGTGAGGTTCAAGTTTAATGAGTCATTGACTAAAGAACTCTCTTCATCAAAAAAAGGCAATACCGCAATGGATTTTTCAGGTTCTGCCATTAGCTTATTGATTGATGTTTGGTGATAAACCCCAAAGCCAATCAAAGCCAAGGTCAATAAAACCAATCCCCCGACCATAAACTTCTTCAACCTGCTTTCCAGCAATTTGAGCATTTCTCCCCGTTTTGGGATGACCAGTCCTTCGTTGGCTAAAGCAAAAACTTCAAGTGGTTCCTTAACATTTTTCAGTTTAAATTTTCCTAATGAAACAGATTTTAAGGAGGAGTTTTCATCAATGTCCTCGCGGATTTTCTGGGAAAAAAGCACCGATCCCGGTGAACCCAATGTCTGTAACCTGGAAGCGATATTGACCGCATCTCCAAAAACATCATGCCTATCTTCTAGGATTTCTCCAAAGTGGATCCCTATTCTCAAACTGAATTTTTTTGTTTTTTGGTAATATTGTTGGAGTTCTAAAGCCGCACCTAGTGCCTCTTTTCCTGATGGATATGAACTCAAAACGCCATCACCCATTTCTTTCACTAATTTGCCATGATATTTCTTGATAATATCCTGGTGAAGACGGACATTTTTTTTCACTAATTGATAGGCCAAATCTTCATTTTCACCCATCAAGGCAGTGTAACCGACTATGTCAGAAAACATAATTGCTGCGCAGGTACGTTTTGGCTCGTTTTTCATCTCTCAAAAAATCATTAATGCAAACGCTCTTTGGTTAGCTTGGTTTTGCAAATTTAAGCGTGTTCTTCAATTGGTTTTAATGACTGATAACAGGAAAGAATACTCCTTTTTTGGCTGGATTCAAAAACCAGAAAATTTTTGTTATATACTACATATCAATTTGTTGCATTAATTTAATAAATTAAAGTGGTATTTATTGCCTGTCATCAAGTTAATTGGATTTACAATCGAAAGTCCCACCCTTACCCAATCTGATATGTCATTTTCTTCCCCTTATTTAACCGGATTTCTTTTGGTCCTGATGTTTGCATTTTCTTGTCAATCTAAGTCAGTCGATTTCAATTCATCGGACATTAGTTTGTCTTGGCAACTTGAACAAAACCAAATCTCTCCTGAACAATTTCACCAGGCAAAATTCCTGCTTACCAATAACGGGGACCAACCTTTGAAACCGGATTGGGAAATCTTTTTCAATACAATTTTTCTATCGGTAAATCCTGATGTTTTGGATTCTTTGGTTTCAATAGAACACCTTTCGGGCGATTTTTTCAGGATCAAACCAAAAAACGGATTTCCTGTTTTGGAGAAAGGAGAGACTTATTCATTTTCCTATTCCTCTGATAATTTTTTGTTGAAAAACAGCCACACGCCTACAGGACTTTATATAGTTTTTGGCGATAGTGAAGAAGGCCATCCGATAGTGGATTTTACAGCCTCACGAATCGAAATTCAGGACCAATTGACCGCTGTTACAGGAAGTAATTTACCGATTCCTGATCCTGCTTTCCTTTTTGAAAGAAACAAAAACCTGAGCCTTTTGGATACAAAAAGCATTAGTCCCATCATTCCTACTCCAAAATTTTTCCAATGGGGAGAAGGTGTAATGACACTTTCAGACAATATTTCGATTTATGCTGATCCTGATTTTGAAACAGAAGCCAGACTCCTTAAAGAAAAACTTTCAATCTTTTTTAAAGGAAAAATTGAAGTATCATCCTCAAAAGATGCATCCATTTTAATCCTGAAAGATCCATCCAAAGTTTCTCCGGAAGCTTACGCCTTGAATATTGGTGAAAAAATAGAAATCAGCTCCAGCAATCCAAAAGGAGCTTTTTATGGAATCCAGTCTTTGTTGGCTATGCTGCCCTTGTCTTCTTTTACCTCTCCTTCGGATAAATTGGAGTTACCCAAGATATCAATTGAAGACGAACCGCGGTTTGAATACCGTGGTTTTTTCCTTGATGTTGCACGCAATTTCCAATCCAAAGAAGCCATCCTCAAAATCCTTGACCTCATGGCTTTTTACAAATTGAATGTGTTTCATTTCAATCTGGCCAACGACGAAGGTTGGAGAATTGAAATTCCCGGTTTGCCGGAGTTGACCGAAGTCGGCAGCAAGAGGGGCCATTCCAAAGATGAATCTCAATTCCTTTGGCCATATTATGCATCTGGTCCCGACAAAGATAAATCTCCGAATGGCACGGGATTTTATTCAACGGAGGATTTTAAGGAAATTTTAAGGTATGCAAAAGAACGCCATATCGAAGTAATTCCCGAAATCGGAGCTCCGGGCCATTCCCGTGCTGCCATTATTGCCATGAGAAAAAGATACCATGACAAGATGAAATCAGGTGATAAAGAGGGAGCTTTAGAATATCTTCTGGAAGATTTTGCTGATCAATCTGAATATCTATCCGCCCAAAATTTCAGAGGCAATACCATCTGTATCTGTCAGGAATCCGCATTCACTTTTTATGAGAAAGTGGTGGATGAGATTCTGGCAATGTATAAGGAGGCGGATGTTCCGATCCGCACATTCCATACAGGTGGGGATGAAGTACCCAAAGGAGCTTGGACCAATTCGCCGGTTTGCGAAAAATTCATTGCTGATACAGAAGGGATAAATACGAGAAATGACCTTCAGAATTATTTTTATAACCGAGTCAGCAAAATGTTTGAAGAAAGAGGAATCCAGACTGCAGGTTGGGAAGAAATCGGACAATTGGAAATACATGAAAACGGAAAGGAAGTCATCCGACCCAATCCCGTCTTTGCAAATAAAGGATTCAGGGCCTATGCCTGGAATGCAGTTGCAGGATGGGGTGGAGAAGATATGGCATACCAATTGGCCAATGCAGGCTATGAAGTCATCATCTGCAATTCGTCGAATTTCTATTTTGACCTTGCCTACATTATGGACCCGGATGAACCCGGGCATCAATGGTCCGGATTTGTGGATACAAAGACAGCTTGGAGAACGGTTCCTTTAAATAACTTTATTTCAAATGAAACCGATATGTATGGCAATCCTATTGATATCGAGACTCTGTCAAAGAATAAAGCCATGCTGACAGCAGAGGGAAGGGAAAATATCAAGGGTGTTTCGGGTCAATTGTGGTCAGAAACAGTCAAAGGTCAGGAAATGATGGAATATTACCTTTTACCAAAAATGTTGGGATATGTAGAAAGGGCATGGTCTCAGGATCCTGAATGGACAGTAATTGCTGACCCTGAAAAAAGGAAAATTGAGATGGAAAAAGCATGGAACAAGTTTGCCAATGCTCTAGGCCAAAAAGAAATCCCAAGGTTGGAATACCTTTTTGGAGGTTTTAACTACCGCTTGCCAAAAGTCGGTGCCATAGTCAGTGACGGTAAGCTTCATGCCAATGTTGAAAATCCCGGACTGACTATCCGATACACAGAAGATGGCAGTGATCCTGATGTCAATTCAAAAGTTTATGCAGGCCCAATTCCATTCAAAGGTCAGATGAAGCTTCGAGCTTTTTCAACATCAGAAAATGGCGGGAGTATTTCAGAGATCAAATGAATGATACGACAATTCTGAATTTGGATTTTCATACTTCAAATCCTGAGCATAAGTCACTCCTGAATTATTGTTACAGAAGCGTCTCAATTTATCTTTAAATGGAAAGGTTTTTAAGCCTACCTTTATCAAAAAAAACTATTTAACATGGATTTTTCTTCTTTGGGACTTTCGCTTAGCTTGCTTGATGCCATCAAGAAGGCAAAATATGAAAGCCCATACCCGATTCAGATCGAAGCCATTCCTGCCATTTTGAAAGGAAAAGATATCCTCGGTATTGCTCCGACCGGATCCGGGAAAACAGCTGCTTATGTGTTACCTATTTTGCAGCAATTACAAGAGACTGAATATATCAAAACACGGAATATCCCTGTTTTGATTTTGGTCCCTACGAGAGAATTGGCCACGCAGGTGGAGGAAGTGATCAAAGTGTTCAGCAATTTTTTACCACGAAAAGTGAAAACGCTTGCGGTGTTTGGCGGAGTTTCTGTCAATCCACAGATGATGAATATCTATGGAACAGAAGTCGTCGTCGCCACACCTGGGAGGTTGTTGGATTTGGTGGATAAAAATTCCATTTCCCTATCCAGTCTCAAAGTGTTGGTTTTGGATGAGGCGGATAAGATTTTGAATCTAGGATTCAAAGAAGAAGTGGACGAGATTCTTTCAAAATTGCCCAAAAAGAGGCAAAACATTCTATTTTCAGCCACTATGGAAGAAACGGTGGAGGAACTCATCAACCGGATCCTGCATAATCCTGAGAAGATTTCTGTGGAAGTCGAGGGGATTGCTCCTGAACTGATCTCCCAAACAGCTTATCTAGTCCCGATGGAATACAAAGGACCACTCTTGCGCCACCTGATCAAATCAGGCAATTGGAATCAGGTGTTGGTATTTACTTCTTCGATCCGAACCGCAGATAATGTCGCCGGGAAGCTCAATAAAAACGGAATCGAGGCTGTGTCTTTTCACGGAGATAAAAGCCAAGGCGCGAGGACCGATGCTTTGACCAAATTCAAGAATGGGAAACTCAGGGTTCTTGTCGCAACGGATTTGGCTTCCAGAGGAATCGATATCAAATTTTTGCCTGTAGTGGTGAATTATGAATTGCCAAGGTCCCCAAAAGATTATATCCACAGGATAGGAAGGACAGGGCGTGCAGGCGCGGAAGGCGAAGCCATTTCCCTGATTTCAGAAGAAGAGGAGCATCACTTTAAAGTCATTCAGAAAAAAATGGGCAGAAAGGTTGAAATGATAGATTCCTTGAATTTGGATTTTAAGAGGTGATTTTTTTGTTGGAAGTAGGAAGGTTGGTAATTATCTGTACTTAAGTTTGTCAACAATGCTTTTATCAAATTGATTTATTGGGGATTATCAAACGAACATATCCCTTTTCTAACCGGAGGGTTTCTTTTGGAAATGGGGACCATTTTGTATATCCCCGAAACACATTGACTTCAAACTCTAATTCAACGATACTATATTTTTCAGATGTAGTTGTTTTCTTTACTCTACAATAAGAATCAGCATGACTTTCAGAGGCCAATTGGGATGGAAAAGCTCTAAACTCCGCATCATAAGAATTAAACCACCCTCCATCTTCAGTAGAATGTGAAATTATGACACCGTCTTCATCATAATGCCTATCGAAATCCAAAACAAAATCATATTCCGACTTCCTATATAGGTGTAGCGGATCATTTGTAACTAATAATGAAAGATTACCTTTTCTCAGCGCTTTCGAATCTCTGTGAAACTTTTCCGCTATTCCAAATTTTGTATTAAATCTAAAAGAACTATAAGATTTTGGATACCAATCCCAATAGAATCCTAATAAAACTGAGTCGGGGTGATAATATTCAGGATTCTCTCGGGAATGGATAGAAGCGTTCATTACTCTCGAAGTACTTTGTGTAAGAGAATAATGGATACCATCAATATAGTAAGAAATAGAATCCATCGGTGGTCTTAATGACTCTAGAAAATCCTCTTCTACAGCGGTGTCTATTGTTGAGCAAAAGGAGAAGATAAAAACTATCAATATTAAACAAAGTTGAGATAGGTACTTCATATAGGTAATATGTATATGGATGACTAAGAAATCTCAACAATATTAAACTAAATAAGTATATGATTTAAATTTCACCTGATAAAAAATCTCATTTCTTTTCAAAATATCAACAAGATGTTGGTTATGAATCATTTAAGGTTAATTTTTTCCAAAAAAAATCACTTCAAAATCTTCATTAGACCTTTTCAAATCTAAAATCTTCAATCTAAAATCACCCCCCTCCATGTATCACCTGATGGATAAACCTCAGTTTTTCCTTCACATTCAGGTTGATCACAAAAGGATATAAATCCTGCAAACCCATGCTTCTGTTGATGCTGTTCATCATAAATGAAAGCGGAAGCCAATGGTCAAAAATAGTATCAAAATCTTTACAGTAATAGGCATTTTCTGCGATTTGGGCAGATTTGACTGTCATGCTTTCATGGACTTTGGGATTGATGGACAAGCCGTAGAAATAGGCTGTTTCCAAAGTATCCACAATATGCATGTAATGTGCCCAAGTCTCCGCCCAACTTTCCCATGGATGCATGGTAGCGTAGGCACTGATGAAATTTTGGTTCCAATCCAATGGTGCGCCGTGTTTATAATATTGGTTGAGCGCCTCTTGGTAACTGTAGGTTTCATCTCCAAAGTTGGCCCTAAATGTATCTAGCCTATCTGTTCCCCAGATCAACCTTTCCCAATAATAATGGCCGATCTCATGTCTGAAATGGCCGAGAACCGTCCTATAAACTTCCTCCATGTTGTTTCTTGCCATTTCCCTTTCTACATCATCAGCCTCGGCAATATTCATCGTGATGAGTCCATTTGCATGTCCGGTCATTACCCTGAGTCCATCGGGCATCGTGGAATCAGACTTAAAGTTAAATGCAAGACCTTTTTCATAATCCCTCGCTTTGGATATAATGGGTAAATCCCATCTCAGCAAAGCATATATCAATCTGTGCTTGGCAGATTCAATTTTTTTCCACCTGTCGTAATATTCTTTTTTTGTGATGTCCGGGATGATCCGGTTGAGAGAACAGGCAATACAATATTGCTCACTTTCTTCATCAGAAATTATCCAATTGCACACATCAAGGGCTTGGTTTTTGCAAAAATGATATCCTTTTCCTGTGGTTGTCTCCGTGAATTTTTGATCAGGATTTAACCGGAGAGATACCATCTTGAGATTTTTGGAATCAAATCCTAAATAATTGTGGCATTTCAGACAAACAGTATTGTCAAAATAAACGGAATGTCCGCAATTGTCACATTGAAAAATTTGCATGGTGTGTTGGCAAAGAAGTTGTTTTTAATTCGAAAAAGGAATGATTGAATTTAACTCAATTCAACTTAAAAAGTAAATTTTAATTTATTTGAAAATAGATTTTTATCCGAATGTAAATTCCCCAAACTGAAAGTTTACAACCCCTTAATTTTTCCCTTATACTTGCCAATCAACTTTTCATTGTGTTCTTCCCCCTCATCGGAATTAGAGCTGCTGAAAATTTCCGGGACGATCCCTCTTTGAATCAGGTTTTCGGCAGCCTGAACCATGATACTTTGCAAAATCACCGCACCTGAGGAGGTGGAAGTGGCTCCGACCTTAAAATCCAAACCTTCCAATGCCACCGAAGCGTCACCGATCTCTCCGCCATTGTCAAAATACAAGTCAGCGATTTCAAAAAGCCGTTTGCCGGAAGGATGTCGTGAATTGACTGATTGGGTATGTTTCAGGTTGGTGATGACGATGACTTTGGCTCCTTTTTCCTTTGCTATCATTGCCATCTCTATGCTGACAGTATTACGTCCGGAGTTAGAGGAAATGATAAAAACATCTTTTTCCGAAAGGGGAAATTCCTCCAAAAGCGTTGCTGCATATCCTTCTTGCCTTTCCACTTCGGTACTGAAGGAAGCATCTTTGTGGAGCATCAGTGCCTCATCCAAAATAGCTACTACCCGCGCAAAACCTCCGGCCCGATAGAAAATCTCCTCGGCAAAAATATGGGAATGTCCTGTGCCGCTCGTATAGATAAATCCTTCATTTGCCAGGCAATCGGCGACCCAATCAGCTGCCTGTTCGATTTTTTCTTTTTGGCCAAAGACGATCTTTAGCTTGGATTGAACCTGCTCAAAATACCGTTGATAAGCTTTCATATCAATTGATCAGAATTTCATCAACGAATACCCAACCTTTGCCACCCGCTCCCGGGTGCCATTTTGGTAAAGGATTGACTGGAGTGAGTTTTGCTTTTATGGCCAAAATACCATTTTGGTTGATTTTGGATTCATACATCTGAAGCAGCCTGTCGCGGTTTCCTGTGGGTTGTTCTGGTTTTTGTGTATCCACCAACTTCCAATCTGCGTTTTGTGTTTTGATCCAAACTTCCACCTTGGAAGGAGGGAAAATGTGAGATCCCTCAGCTGCCAAGGTGCTGAAAGCAACATTTTGAATATTTTGTGGGGATTTGAAATCCATTTGGATTTCAAAAGGAGTATCTTGAAAGCCCAACCACTTTCCTGTACCAAAGTCTTCATCTCCTTTTTCAAGGTCAAATAAAGTCAAAGCACCCGACCCTTTATATGACTTATTGGGTTCAAAGGCAAGTTTGTAACTGTCAGGCTGAATTTTTGACCTGAAAAAAACAGCTTGTTTTTCTGTACTTCCAAGCCATCCCTCAGCAAAAGCCCTTGCCCGCAAGGTGGTGTTTTTGTCTAAACTTATTGGACCTGAATACACCTGATGGTTGCTGCTGTCAGGCAAAGTATTGTCGAGGGTGTAGAAAATTTTCACAGAACCGATAGGATGCTTGAGCGTCACGTCTATTTTGTCTGTGAAAATTGACTTTTTAAATTCAATTTGAGGAGCATTCAATTGATATAAAGTGCCATTATCCTGAAATCCTCCTTCGATTTTTGTATTCGGCAAGTTGGTTTTTAAGGCGGCGATGGCATCAGCGTTTTTATTGGTCCATGCATAGAGATTTTCCAGCTGTTTGAAATCTTTAAGGCTTTCAAATGCTACTTCAGATAGGGGATTGCCGCTGAGGGAAAGGTGCTTCAGGTTTTTGAGATTTTTCAGTTCTCCCAAAGTGCTTCCCTCGATGCCTGTGAAATTCAGGTTAAGGATTTCAAGATTGGGGTAATCTGAAAGTTTTTTAATGTCCTCATCCTTTAGAGGCATGTTTTGAAAACTCAGTTCTACGACCTGTTCTTTGACTTTTTTTAGGTCATCAATTGTGTTGGGATCAAACTGGTTTTTTCCAAAAAATGTAACCCTTAGACCCGGAGAATCAGGATAAGTAGCCACGACTTTTCTATAATCATTGTTCAGACCGGCAATGGTTTTGGCACTTGCTGCTTCAAAGGAATAAGATTTAGAATCTTGGGAGGTAAACTTTTCTTTAGCCAAAGCAAAGAACTCACTTTCAGGATTGTATGCCGTCAGTTTTTTGTCAAAATGAGCGGAATCCAAAATCCAGCTTTGGATCAATGCAAGTTCTGTATCGGTCAATTGCGGCTTTCCCTTGGGAGGCATATGAAATTCTTCCTCCAAAGGAATTAGGATATGGACAAGAATCTGGGAATTTTCAAGATCTTCCAAATCCACAGCAGGACCCATTTCGCCGCCTTTCAGGATGTATTCGACCTCATCCATTCTTAGCTCACCTTTGACTTTTCCGGCTTTATGGCAACTGATACATTTTTGTTGCAGGATGGGTTTGATGACATGGTCGTAGGCCAGGGCTTCCTCGAAACTTACTTGCGGAACATCAATTTCGCTTTGCAATGGTTCAAAAAGAAAATCCTCTCCATGTGTCAGGGATGCGCCAAAATGACCCGTAGCCAATACCAAGCCCAAAACAACTACTGAAAATCCTTTGGCTATCGATAGTTTGTCTTTCACCCAAAACCAGTACCATAAAGTCCCTAACCAAAACACAAGCAATCCTGTCCATTGGTGGTTTTCAAAATCCTCTTTGACATAGCCGTCTTCCACACTGAGAAAAAGCCCCGCCAAAACAGTGACTCCTGTAAAGAAAAGTGCAGAAAGCAACAACCATTTCATGGCAACCTTAGAATTGACTCCCAAGGAATCAGGAAACCAAAACAGCAAAGCTGCCAAAAACAACATCACAATGGGGAAATGGAGCAAAAGCGGGTGCATCCTGCCGACAACTTCCAAAAAAGCCGGCAATTGGATATTGTCTTGTCCAATGACAAGAATAAGAACCAATCCGTGAAGGACAATCAGTGAATTTTCAAGAATCGTAAAGATCTTTTGGCTTTTGGGCATACTGCTAAAACTGTTAAACCAAAATATCTTTTACTACTTTACCGTGTACATCGGTCAACCTGTACCTTCTTCCCAAGTGTTTGTATGTTAGCCTTTCATGATCTATCCCCATCAGATGCAGGATAGTGGCTTGGAAATCATGGACATGAACCGGATTTTCTACAATGTTGTATCCAAACTCATCTGTCTCTCCATAGACCATTCCTGACTTGACACCACCTCCGGCCATCCAAATGGAAAACGCCCTCGGATGGTGGTCACGGCCATAGTTGTCCACTTGGATTTTGCCCTGACAGTAGTTTGTTCTTCCAAATTCCCCACCCCAAATCACAAGCGTTTCATCCAATAAGCCTCTTTGCTTCAGGTCTGTGATCAGCGCTGCTGAAGCCTGATCCACATCCTTTGCCTGACCGACCATTTGATTAGGCAGGTTGTCATGGGCATCCCATCCCTGATGGTAGAGCTGTACAAAGCGGACTCCGTTTTCAGAAAGTTTTCTAGCCAAAAGGCAGTTGGCAGCGTAAGTTCCCGGTATCAAGCAGTCCGGACCATAAAGTTTGATGATGCTGTCAGGTTCTGACTTGATATCAGTGACTTCCGGTACAGCAGTCTGCATGCGGAAGGCCATTTCGTATTGTTGGACTTTGGCTTGGATTTCGGGATCACCAAAAGTCTCATAATTCATATTGTTCAGTTCGGCCAACTTATCCAACATTCTTCTTCTGTCTTCTCTGTTCATCCCTTTGGGATCTTTGAGGTAGAGAACGGGATCTTCACTAGCGGAAAATTGAACTCCCTGATGGACGGAATCCAAAAATCCATTGGTCCACAGTTTGGAATATACTCCCTGTCCGTTTCCTTTTCCCCGGCTCAAAAGCACACAAAAGGAGGGTAGGTTGCTGTTTTCACTTCCAAGTCCATAACTCAGCCAAGCTCCCATACTTGGGCGGTTTCCCACTTGGGCACCTGTCTGGAAGAATGTCAAGGCAGGATCATGGTTGATGGCTTCGGTATGCATGGACTTGATGATGCATATGTCATCCACAACTTTGGCCGTATGGGGAAATGCTTCAGAAATCCAGGCTCTGGATTCCCCATATTGGTTGAATTTGAAGAAAGAACCTACTAGCGGAAAAGAGCTTTGTCCGGCTGTCATGCCTGTCAATCTTTGACCTGCCCGGATGGAGTCGGGTAGTTCCTGTCCGATCTGTTGGTTTAGCAATGGCTTGTAATCAAATGTCTCCAACTGAGACGGCGCACCGTTTTGAAAAAGGTAAATCACTCTTTTTGCCTTCGGAGCAAAATGAGGCAAAGCTTCCATCAAGGCATCTTCACCACTTTTGCCTTTGAACAAATCAGGAATCAATAGACTTCCCAAAGCAATACTGCCCAAACCCAAACTGACCTTTGAAAGAAACTTTCTCCTGTTCTCGTTTAATCCGTGTTCAAATTGTTCTTTTTCCATCTCAAATTTTGGTTATTGCTTCTTCAAGGTTATACATCGCCAGGATTACCTGCATCATGGCAGCGGTGTTTGGGGCTATTTTTTCCTCTTGGATCGGGTATTCACCCACTCTGAATAAATCATCAGCGGAAGCCTGATCTTTGCTGAATCGTGACAATTCTTCTTCGAAATATCCGGAAAGAATGTCCAATTCCTTTGAATTTGGTGCTCTACATAGGATTCTCTTGAAAGCCTCTTCTATGGCTGTTTCCGGCTCGGATTCTTTTTCGGTCAACTGACTTGCCAAAACCCGTGAAGCTTCCATCACCAAGGGATCATTCATCATGACCAATGCCTGAAGCGGTGTGTTGGTCCTTCCTCTGTTGACTTCACATTGGTCTCTGTTTGACCCATCAAATATGATAGGCATCGGAGGTGGGGAAGTGAGCTTGATAAATGTGTAAAGGCCTCTTCTGTAAAGCTTTTCTCCTTTGTCCTGTTTGTAGGTTTTAAGTTCTCCTCGACCGGATGTGGCTGCTTCCCAAAGCCCTTCAGGCTGATAAGGCTTCACGCTAGGTCCACCTATTTCAGGTACAAGTAGGCCCGAACTCGCCAAAACCAAATCCCTTATATTCTCAGCAGGCAATCTCAATCTAGGTGACCTAGCCAGATAAATATTGTCAGGATCTGTATTCAAATGCTTCTTGGTAACCTTCGAAGACTGCATGTACGTTGCCGAAGTCATTATTTTTTTGAGCAGGCGCTTTACATCCCAATCATTTTCCATGAAATCAACAGCAAGCCAATCCAAGAGCTCGGGATGGGAGGGAAGATCTCCCTGCATGCCAAAATCACCCGTAGACTTGACAATGCCCACGCCGAAGATCTCCTGCCACATCAGATTGACAAAAACCCTCGCAGTAAGCGGGTTGTTTTTGTCAACTGTCCACTGTGCAAGTCCAAGTCTGTTTTTGGGCAGATCATCAGGAAAAGAGAAAATACTTTCAGGCGTATTTGGAGTGACAGGCGTGGTCCGTGCGTCGTATAAACCACGGTTTAGAATATAGGTTGTCCTTAAGGTATCCAATTCATCCATTACGGAGACCATCAGTTTACTGGTATCCTGATGGTTGATAAATGTGAGGAGTTCGTTGATATCTTCTCTTTCTATCCAAAGAATCGGGGTTTTGGCTGGTTTGGATTGGGAGACGTCACCTTCATATCCTTTTTCTGGAGTATTGTTAAAAAAGGCAAACATCTCATAGAAGTTTTTCTGCGAAATGGGATCGTATTTATGGTCGTGACATTGCGCGCATTCCATGGTGATTCCGAGGATTCCCTTGCTGAATGTGTTGGACTTGTCCAGGACATATTCGACCCTGTATTCCTCAGGAATGACACCTCCTTCTTCTGTGTATTTATGATTTCTGTTGAAAGCCGTCGCTAAAATCTGTTCTTTGGTTGCATTTGGAAGCATATCACCTGCCAACTGCCACGTGATGAATTGGTCATAGGGAAGGTTTTTATTGAAGGCATGGATGACCCAATCCCTATATGGCCATTGGGTTCGGATATTGTCATCCTGGTAGCCATAGGAATCCGAATACCTGGAGATATCCATCCAAAGAACAGCCATTTTCTCCCCAAATGTGGGCAGGTTCATGATTTTATCAACAGCTTTTTCGTAAGCTTCAGGACTGTCGTCTTTTTCAAAGGCATTGATCATTTCAGGGGTCGGAGGCAGACCTGTCAGGTCAAGGCTTACCCTTTTCAGTAATTCGTGCTTTTCTGCCTGATCATTTGGATCCAAGCCCAATTTGTTCATTTTGGCCAAAGTGAAATAGTCTATTTCATTTCTAGGCCATTCTTTGTCTTTGATTTTGGGTAATTCGGCTTTTTTGGGACTTACAAAGGCCCAATGCGGTTCATACTGCGCCCCTTGTTCAATCCATCTTTTGATCAGGTCAATCTCACTTTCGGTCAGAGAAAGATTTGACTCAGGAGGAGGCATCAGTTCGTTGGGATCGGTGCTGACTATCCGATGGTAAAGTTCGGAACCGTTGAGGTCATTGGGAATGATGGCAAATTTTCCGGGGCTTTCTTTCAAGGCTGCATAGGCGGTCTCAGGAAGATCCAATCTCAAACCTGCTTCTTGCTTGTTGGCATCAGGTCCATGACAGGCAAAGCACTTGTCTGAAAGTATCGGTCGGATATGGAAATTATAACTTAGTTGCTCACCTTCACCAAAGCTGACTTCGGGAGAATTGCTTGGTTTACAAGCTACAAAAAGGTAGAGAAGCAGAAAGAGAAAGGGACTGAAGTACTTCATGGTTATCTTTGGCATTATTCTATTCGGGTCAGTAATTTCGTAAAAAAATTAATAAACTTCAATTTCTTATTCTAAATTTTTATAAATAGACAGAATAAATAAATTAAATGGATATCAGAATTGCGGCTTTAAATAAGCTTTCTCTAATATCCTGATTTTTCTCTGATTTTTTGTTCCCTGTTTAAATTCTATCTTTAGCCCAAGAACAAATTTTTAAACATGAGTGAATTATCGGCCATTCCAATGAAAAGTTGGGTACAGATTCCAAAAGATTCAGATTTCAGCATTTATAACCTGCCATTTGGGATATTTCAGACCAAGAGGATTTCTCCGAGGGCAGGCATTGCTATTGGAGACAAGATTGTGGACTTGGCAGTCTTGCACGAGGAAGGTTTTTTTTCCGACATGACGCAAATGTCTCACGGGGTTTTCCAAAAAGACACATTAAATGACTTCATTGCTTTGGGTAAGTCCACTACCAAAAGGGTCAGGGAAAAGGTACAGGAACTGCTCAAAGAAGAAAACGGAGCACTGCGCGACCATCAAAGTCGGGGAAAAGCCATCGTAAGTAGGAGTGAAGCACAGATGTTGCTTCCTGTCAAAATCGGAGATTATACCGATTTCTATAGCAGCCTCGAGCATGCGACCAATGTAGGAAAGATGTTTCGAGATCCTGAAAATGCGCTTTTACCCAATTGGAAACACCTGCCCGTTGGATACCACGGAAGAGCGTCTTCTATAGTGCCTTCCGGTACGCCTATCATCAGACCCAAAGGTCAGTTCAAAGATCCGGACATGGAGAAACCTGAATTTGGGCCAAGCAAAAGATTGGATTTTGAATTGGAAATGGCTTTTGTCATCGGTAAACCCACCAAAATGGGCGACAGTGTCAGCACTGAAGATGCCGAGGATTACATCTTTGGTATGGTGCTGTTTAATGATTGGTCGGCACGGGATATTCAAGCTTGGGAATATGTGCCTTTGGGCCCTTTCCTTGGTAAAAATTTCGCATCAAGCATTTCTCCTTGGATCGTGACTTTGGAGGCATTGGAAACCTTCAGGGTTGCAGGACCAAAGCAGGAACCGGAAGTGTTGCCTTATCTTCAATATAAAACTGACCATGCTTTTGATATCAAACTTGAAGTTTTGATCCAACCTGAGGGACTCAAAGCCACCAAGGTCTGTACTTCCAATTTCAAGTACATGTATTGGAATATCTCCCAACAGCTTGCCCACCATACTATCAACGGCTGTAATATCAATGTCGGAGACATGATGGCATCGGGAACTATCTCGGGCCCAACCGAAGACAGCTTTGGTTCCATGCTTGAACTTTCATGGAAAGGAACAAAACCGGTATTATTGGAAGAAGGAGGCGAACGAAAATTTATCCAAGACGGAGATTCCGTCATCATGAAAGGCTATGCCGAAAAAAATGGAACCCGGATTGGTTTTGGGGAAGTGGAGGGAAAAGTTTTGCCGGCGAAGTGAAAAAATAGGATTTCTTGATATTTAGTAATTAAGCCTCCTGATTAATCGGGAGGCTTTTCACCTTATGTTATTCATGATTGATTATTAAAACTTCATTTCATCCCCTCATATTAAATATTATTTTTGCACCGCATATCTTTTAAAACCTATTTGAGATGAATCATATCAATCCCACCACCACACAAGCTTGGTCCAAACTCCAAAAATTGGCTGATGCCAATAAGGATACCCATATCAAAAATCTATTTGCTGATAATTCCCGCTTCGAAAAATTCTCCATCAACCTTGAAGATATCTTGGTGGACTATTCCAAAAACCGTTTCGACGATAACATATTTTCTGAATGGCTTGAGCTTGCCAAAGAAACAAGCCTGAAAGAAGCCATCGAAGCGATGTACTTAGGGGAAAAAATCAACGGAACCGAAGGCCGGGCCGTATTGCATACCGCATTGCGGAACCGTTCCAATTCCCCCGTCTATTTTGAAGGAAAGGATGTGATGCCTGACATCAATGCTGTATTGGCACAGATGAAAGGTTTTGCAGACCAGATTTCGAGTGGAAAATGGTTGGGATATACTGGAAAGCCAATCAAATCCCTTGTCAACATCGGAATCGGTGGCTCGGATTTGGGTCCTGTGATGGTGACTGAAGCTTTGAAACCTTACCAAAACCCCAACTTGGAGATTTTCTTTGTTTCCAATGTGGACGGAACACACATCGCGGAGACTTTGAAGAAAGTGGACGCAGAGACGACATTGTTTTTTATCGCATCCAAAACTTTCACCACTCAGGAAACCATGACCAATGCCCATTCAGCGAGGAATTGGTTTTTGGAACATGCCAAATCTGAAAGTGCAGTTGCCAAGCATTTTGTGGCCTTGTCCACCAATGCCAAAGAAGTCACCGAATTTGGAATCGACCCACAAAATATGTTTGCTTTTTGGGATTGGGTAGGGGGAAGGTATTCCCTTTGGTCTGCTATCGGTTTGCCCATAGCCTGCGCGATTGGTTTTGATAATTTCGAGAAATTGCTTGCCGGTGCACACAGCATGGACCTGCATTTTAGAAATGCTGATTTTGACAAGAACATTCCGGTGATCTTGGCTTTGATCGGATTGTGGAATACCAATTTCTTGGGTGCGACTTCTGAAGCAATCCTGCCTTATGACCAATACATGCACCGATTTGCCGCATATTTCCAACAGGGAAATATGGAATCCAACGGAAAATATGTGACTCGGGATGGCCAAAAGGTCAATTACAGCACGGGACCGGTTATTTGGGGAGAACCGGGAACCAACGGCCAACACGCTTTTTACCAGCTAATCCATCAGGGAACTCATTTGATTCCCTGTGATTTTATCGCTCCGGCGATTTCCCATAATCCGATTTCGGACCACCATGTAAAGTTGCTCTCCAATTTCTTTGCGCAGACTGAGGCCCTGATGAATGGGAAGACCCTTGAGGAAGTAACTGCCGAAATGACCAAAGCAGGAAAACCGGAAGCGGAAATTGCCAAAATCGCTCCTCACAGGGTTTTTGAAGGAAACCGTCCTACCAATTCTATTTTGGTAAAACAGCTTACTCCATACACTTTGGGACAATTGGTGGCAATGTACGAGCACAAGATTTTTGTACAGGGAGTGATTTGGAATATTTACAGCTTTGACCAGTGGGGCGTGGAGTTGGGGAAAGTTTTGGCCAATGCCATCCTTCCCGAACTGGTTAGTGAAAATAAAGTAAGCAGTCATGATGCATCCACAAACGGATTGATCAATGCTTATAAAGAAATGAGAGGGTAGGGAAAAAGTAAGAAGTTTGAAGTGAGAAGGATCAGACCATCGAGTTTTTTTTGAACCTCGATGGTCTTTTTGTTTTAGGGTAATTTTTTCAAAAAGTTTCATTTATATCCTGTTTGTTCCCCTCCACATCCCTATCAATCCCAAGGTCGGACCAAGTCCCAAAACCGGAAATAAATAGATGGGATCAATTTGGATGGAAAGGAAGTTGAGGAGCTGAATGCTGATGATCGTGATGCCAAAGCCGACACTGTTGACGATTGTCAGGGAGGTTCCTCGTGTTGCCTCAGGTGCATTTTGGGCGACCATAGTCGAAAACATCGGTGAATCCGCCGTGACCGCCAATCCCCAAACCATCAAAAATACCAACAGCACTTCCTGAGAATCTTGAAAAATAAGCAAGGGAGAAATAAAGCAACAGATCCCTGATATGGCAAGGGCAAAGGAGGCTATTGCTTTTGGAGTGAATTTCCCTGACAATATTCCCGCAACACTGCACGATACTGCCCCGACAGCGATAATCGTAAACGACCAAAATGCAGCATCCAATTCCAATTCATGGATTGTATTATAATATTGAAGGATGAAGGGCAAAAAAGCCCAAAAAGCGTAAAGCTCCCACATATGGCCAAAATAGCCGTAGGCTGCGGACCGGATGGGTTTTGTATGAAAAACCTTAAAGAAAGAAGTGAAATCAAAACCATGGCTTTTCTTTCTATAGGGTCCGTTTGGTACGAGGGCAACGATCGTAAACCCACCTATCAAAGCCAAAACTGAAGTGGCGTCGATTACATTTCTCCAGGGAAGCTGATCCAAAAAGCTCCTTACCAGATGGGGAAAAGCTGTACCCAAAACCAAAGCCCCAATCAAAAACCCCAAAGATTTGCCAAGACCTTTTTGAAAATAATCCGAGGCTATTTTCATCCCTACCGGATAAATCCCAGCAAGAAAAAAACCGGTTCCAAATCTGAAAAGCAGAATTTCCAAGGCACTGATATCCTCGATCCGGATAGCAAAGTTAAATGCTGAGGCTACCACCGAACTCCAAAAAAACACCCAAGATGGGGAGAATTTGTCTGCGACAGTCAGAATGGAGAATACCAAAGTACCTGCGATAAATCCAAACTGCACTGCACTTGTCAGATGTCCAAGGTATTCTGGGGCAAGTTGGATTTCCTTTGCGAGATCGGGTAATACCGCATTTCCTGCAAACCAAAGCGACGTACTCAAAAACTGTGAGAGGACAATCAGCGGCAGGATTTTTTTCATCTACAAGTATAGACTTCTTTTCAAGAAAATCACTTTCCTTTCATCACTTCTGAGTCCCAAGCCTGATCGTTGAGCGTAAACTGACGGTTGAGCTCTGAGGAAAGCAAAGCTTCCTGCATTTCTATTGTTCTCCTCACAGAAGAGATGTATTCTTTTTGGTCATGTTTTACTTTGACCAATTCTTTTAAAGCTGCTTCATCATATTTGATAAAGTTTTGGGCCAATCGGTGAACCGTATGTGCCCTAAATCCCAATTTGACCAATACATCTTTGCCCAACCTAACAGAACTGTCGAGGTGTTCTCTGTAAATATTGGGTACTTCCATCTCTAGGAGTTCGTAGGCATCGCCACGGTTTTTTGCCCTCACCATCAATTCAAGGTTGGGAAAATGTTTTTTGACTGTCTCGACCAAGAGGTAATTGGTTTCAGGATTGTCAATGGCAGAAATTAGGATTTTGGCTTCATGTGCCCCGGCGGATTCCAACAAGTCCGCCCTCGTGGCATCTCAATAATAGACTTTAAATCCCATCTTTCTCAGCAAGTCTACCCTGTCAGAATCACTGTCCAAAATTGTAGCTTGGATGCCGTTTGCTCTAAGAAATCGTCCTATAGTACTTCCAAAATGTGAAAATCCTGCAATAATCACCCCGTTTTTTTCATTGACTTCGTCCGCTTCTTTTTCTGTTTTTTCCAAAGTCCCCACTCTTGGCAGGATCAGTTTTTCATTCAATAAAATCAATAAAGGGGTAATGGTCATGCTGATGGCAGTGATAGCCATGAGCATTTCGGTGGTGGGCTTGTCCAAAATTTGCAGCTGACTGGCAAATGAATAGGTCACAAAAGAAAACTCTCCCACCTGACTCAGGCCTATCGAAAATATAAGGTTTTGGTCCAAACTGAGTTTCGCGTATTTCCCGATTCCAAGCAAAATAAGGGTTTTGAGCAAAAGGATTCCCAATGTAATGGAAATGACCATCCCGGCATTTTCTCCGATTAAACCAAAATTGATAGAAGCACCGACAGCGATGAAAAATAGCCCAAGGAGTAATCCTTTGAATGGATCCAAATCACTTTCCAGTTCATGCTTGAATTCTGAATTGGCCAAAACCACCCCGGCCAAGAATGTGCCCAAAGCAGGACTCAATCCTACCAATTCCATCAGAAAGGCAATGCCTACCACGATCAACAAGGCGCAGGCGACGAACAATTCCCTCAGCCTTGTCTTTGCAATAATCCGCAGGAGTGGCACAAAAGCGTACCTTCCCAACAAAACCACCAAGCCCACTGCTCCGATTACGAATAATGTCTGAATCCACCCGGCAAACTGCTCAATAGGGCTGCCATGATGCTCTCCAGAAAGTGATTCACCGGCAACGACCAACAACGGAATAATCGCCAACATCGGAATCACTGCAATGTCCTGCATCAGAAGAACCGCGAAGGAGTTTTTTCCTGCTGTGGAATCCAATTGGTTTTTTTCTTTCAGAGATTGTAAAACTATCGCAGTGGAGGAAAGTGAAAGCGACATGGAAACTGCCAACGAAACTTGCCATGAAAATCCAAAACCAACCATGATCCCAAAAAAAGCTACTGTCGTGAGCAAAACCTGCGACAATCCGATTCTTGTGATCATGGCGCGCATTTGCCATAGTTTGGCAGGCTCCAATTCCAGACCTATAAGGAAAAGCATCATCACCACACCAAATTCCGCAAAGTGCATGATGTCTTCTCCTTCCTCTCCAATAAACTCAAGGGCATAAGGTCCGATGATGATTCCTGCCAATAAATAACCCAACACCGATCCCATTCCCAATTTCTTGGCTATGGGAACACAGATAATGGCTGCTGCCAAATAGATGATTGCTTGAAACAAAAAACTGTCTTCCATGGCTTATATACTAAGTTGGTTCAAACTGTCAAGTGATGTTAATTCTTTTGATATTTCCTCCGAATCCCGAAGAAAGGTGACCAATCTTCGGTATGCTTCTGCAGCAGATTTCAAATCCTCAACTTTGATTTTATGGGTTCCATTGACCTGAAAGGGAGGAAGGTAAGTCATATTGCAAAGTTTGGCTGTCTGATAGAAAGGCAGGAAAAATTCCTTTAAAGTATGCCCATGTCTGCCTTCTTTGGAATAAGCATCTTTTGCGCCGCCCGAACTCACCGCATTGAAGATGTATTTTCCCTTTAGAAAAATTCCTCCCGGACCATAAGCCCATCCAAACTCCAATACCAAATCAATCCATTGCTTGAGTAGGGGCGGGGCTGAATACCAATACACAGGATGTTGCCAAATGATGATTTCAGCCATGACCAAGGCTTCCTGTTCAGTCTGAACATCTATATTGAAATCAGGATAAAGTTCATAAAGGTCCCTGATTTCGACATTTTCCAAGTCTTTGACGGAGTCAGCTAAGACTTGGTTGATGGCAGAGTGTTCGTATTTTGGATGCGCTAATAAGATCAGTACTTTTTTCATAAATACTCCTGATGTATACCCGAATTACAATTTGAAATAAACACAATATCAATCTATATCTTAATATCAAATAACCTGATATACGCTTCTTTGCCAGTAACCCCATATTCTTCTTCATGGGGACGGAAGTCGGAAGACCGATGTACCGGGTATTTCAGTCCGCAGACAAGAATTTAAATGGATATCCAATCTACTGGCACAATTGCCTACATACATTTCAAATAATATCATAATTTAAGACCTTGGAAGTTTAATAAAAATCCTTAGGTACTTTTCCATGATATTGATATTTTTTTTGATAAGCCTCAGCGAGCGCAAGGAGTTTACCTTCCCCAAAATAATTGCCTACCAAAGTAATGCTCGTCGGCCTTCCTTTTTTGTCAAATCCATTGGGTAAACTCAGTGCCGGATGTCCGGTAAGGTTAGTGATGAGCATCTGTCTTCCTCCAAAAGTCGGAGAGATAATGACGTCATATTCTTTGATAAGGGCATGCAATTCCTCTATCAATAAGCGCCTGTGCCGGTTGGCCTGTAGGTACTCCACGGCAGGAATAAACCTGGACTGACGTAGGGAGTTTGCCCTTGAGCCTTTATCCTGTTCCACCATCAGGCTATCTCTGCCCGATAAAATCAACTCATCAAAAAAAGCTCCGGACTCAGCCCTTAGAATGATGTCAAATACGCTGAAGGGGTAACCTTTCGGCAATTCAACCTTTTGAGGCTCTATCCCTAATTTTCTAAATTCCTCCAAAGTACGCTTGTTATGGATATGGTTGGCAGAGGTGTCAGAATCAAATTGGCTGTAGAAATAGCCGACATTTAACTTTACGAGTTCGGCTTCACTTACAAGCTCAAATGAGGCATCATTCACGGAGCGATCCATCCCATCCTGACCCCTGATATAGTCAAATACAATGGCGCAATCTGCCGCATACCTGCACATCGGACCGACTTTGTCCATACTCCAGGACAGTGTCATGAAACCTGTCCGACTGACTGCTCCAAATGTCGGCCTCAATCCCGTCACGCCGCACCTGGTAGAGGGTGAAATGATCGAACCGAGGGTTTCTGTTCCGATAGAGAAAGCAACCAAACCTGCCGAGGTCGCCGAACCCGAACCTGCTGATGAACCTGTTGCTCCCTGTGTCAAATCCCAAGGATTTTTGGTTTTACCACCAAACCATACATCTCCTCTTGCCAAGCTACCTGAGACAAGTTTGCCCAAAAGGATAGCTCCTGCTTCCTCTAGCTTTTTGGCCACAGTAGCGGTTTCATTGATTACCTGACCTTTATAGGGTGCTGCGCCCCATGTTGTAGGGTAATCCGGAACTGCTGCAAGGTCTTTGATCCCATAAGGAATGCCATGCAGTGGTCCTTTGTAATTTCCCGAAGCAATCTCTCCATCGGCTTTTTGGGCCTGAGACATGGCCAAATCTTCAGTCACTGTAATAAACGCCTGAAGTTTTGGATCGTATTTTTTTATTCTTTCCAGGTAAATTTTGGTAAGCTCAACCGAAGAAATTTGCCTTGATTTGACCAGCCCTGCCAGTTCCCGAATCGACAGAAAAGCGATTGCATCCCTGTCTTTAGGCAATTTCACATTTTCGTCTACCTGCCAAACATGTAATCCTTTGGAAGGAATAATCTCCAAATCCATCGGATAGGGATCAAAAGCTACTGCAGGCGTAATCTCATTGTCCAAAGAAAAAGTCCGCATGCTGTCGTATCCTTTTCTATTGTCTGCGAGGTAGGAGAGCATGGTGTCTATTTCCGCTTCATTGAAATCAAGATGGAGAAGTTTTTGGGCAGATTTGACATCTTCTTTACTGATTGGTGAGGTGTTTTTTGCAAGGACAAAGCCAAATACGACACCAAACAAGACACCTAGTCCAAGCAGCAACCAAAAGTTTTTTTTCATTTTTTATTTTATTATTGAAATAAATGGGCGTAAGATGAAAAAATCAAAATTTGGCCAAGATGAATCTAAAACCCTTTTTTGGTACTCCGATATTTACTTCCAGTCCAGAATTTTTATCCTTCAAATCCGATTTTCCTATGGGTACCGTCACAGAAAGGTTTGTTGGAAGAACCTCCACAGCGACAGAATGCAGTGACCTTATACTTCTTTTCGGTCCTTCCGTCTTTGAATTTGACTTCGATATTGCCATAGACCATCAGCGGACCGTTTGGAGTTACCTCGACAATCTGTTCAGAAATAGTGCTTTCAGGTTCTTTGCTCTCATTATTAAAAAAATAACCCAAGGCCCCAGAAGGACATTTCTTGATCTGTGTAACGATGGCTTCTGTATTTGACCCATTTTTATCGATCCAAGGCCTTTTTTCGAAATTAAAAACCCCTGGCAGCCCGGTTATGCAGTTTTTGGAATGGATGCATTTGTCAGGTTCCCAGGTGATGGTTACTTCTCCATTTGAATACTCTTTCTTGATCATGGTTTTGTGGTTTTGGATTTGTATGGCTTTAATTTAGAATAAAAAATCAGACAAGTACATCTCTCAAGTCTTTATTTCGGGCAAACACCCCTCTGGCAAAAGGACAGAGAGGAAGTATCTTGATATTGTTTTTCCTTGCAAATTCAACACCAGCTAAAACCAGTTTTTTACCAAGCCCGGTGCCGTTATAGGCTGGGCTGACTTCAGTATGGTCAATGATGATTTTATCTTCACCTGCTATAGAATATGTCATCAGGCCTGCCTGAATTCCATTGTCCATGGCTATGAATTTACCCTTGCTTCCTGATTCTTTCTGTAATATTTCCATGTTGTGGTTTTGGTTTGATCGTGTTTTTTAGATTTAAATTAAAAAAAAGAATTTTCATGATTTTAATTTCATGATTTCAAAACACAAAACAATAGGTAAATAATTCAAAAAACTTAGTATCTTTTACCTATTATTTCGTTGGTTGAATAAAATCCAAATTATGTTTGAGTTATTGTTTTTCATGGACGCTTTTTTTTCTTCTCTTACATTAGGCACCAAGGTTACACTCGGGGCAACGATCCCCCCAACTGACGAATCCGCGATTCAAATACAAAGGGCGGTGCTTTTGGCACTAGTTCCTGTGGTTGTAGCCTTTTCATTTATCGTTTTTGTTTTTTACCGTGCAAAAAGGGAATCCTTATTCAGGCAGAAAGAAACAGAAATGAAACTCGCCGTAGCCCAGGTAGAACTCAAAGCCTTAAGGGCACAGATCAATCCTCATTTTATATTCAATTGCCTCAATTCTATCCACCACTATATGCATCAGCAGGACGCTGCGGTGGCGGGGAATTACCTGGTGAAGTTTTCCCAACTGATCCGACATGTCCTGGAAAGTTCAACCCAAAGGATCGTACCCTTGGTCGATGAAATAGAAGCCAACAGGATATATATGGAACTGGAGCAGCTGAGGATGAACAATGCCTTTGAGTTTAGCATAGTATGGAATGATGAAATCAACCCTGAGGAAGTTTGCATCCCACCGATGTTGATCCAGCCTTTTTTGGAGAATTCCATTTGGCATGGCATATCCAACGGTGGCAAAGTAGAATTGGAATTTGGATTATTGGACCGCGATCATATCCGCTGTATCATCAGGGACAATGGGAAAGAGCATCATGAAAAATCGAGTATAGACCTTTCGACAAAAGTGAAAAAAACCTCTCTTGGGATGACATTGATGCGGGAACGTTTTGATACCCTCAATCAGGTGAGTACAGGAAAAGCCGGTTTTTCATTCACAGAAAGGGAAAATGGCCTGCCTGGCAAACAAGTGACAATTATAATACCTTTTGAAGACTAAAAATTTTTATGAGATACAAAGTATTGATTTTGGAAGATGAAAAGCATGCGCAGGAGACGCTTGCGGGATATTTGAAAGAACACGCTGATTTTGAATTGGTGGGAATAGCAAATGGGATAGGGGAGGTGCAGGATCTGGTGGACAGCCTCAGCCCTGATTTGCTTTTTAGCGATGTGATGCTGCCGCCACACACCTCTTTCGATTGGTTGCAGACATTGGCACATTTTCCTTTTGAAATCATTTTCACTACTTCTTTTGAAGAATATGCCATCAAGGCCTTTAGGATGGCTGCTGTGGATTACCTGCTGAAGCCTATAGACAAATCCGAATTTGAGACGGCATTGGATAAGTTTAGGCAAAAAAAGAAGTCAGGCGAGGACAACCATAACATCCTTCATCTGATCAATAACCTTAAGGAAAAGACCAACCAGACGAGAATCGCTTTGCCGACGATGACCGGATTTTTGTTTGTTGCGATCAAGGATATCGTCAGGTGCGAATCAGACAACACCTATACGACCTTTTATATGTCAGACAAGAAGAAGCTTGTCGTATCCAAAACCCTCAAGGACTGCGAACAGCTGCTTTTGGATTACAGGTTCTTTAGGGTACACAATTCCCATTTGATCAATCTGGAATATATCACCGAGTATATCAAAGGAGAAGGTGGCTTAGTCAAAATGGCTGACGGGTCCCATGTGGATGTTTCAAGGAGGAGAAAGGATGAATTTCTGAAAGTGATCCGGTAGAATGAATCCCGAAATAATTCAGGATCGTGCCGATTTCTGTCCGGTTCCTACCGATTTCTAATTCTTGTTTTCAGGTCCAAAAGTATGGCGGTACATTCAACCCATTCTTTTGGTGGTATGGCAAAGCTGGTAGTATCGACTTTTATAGGCAATGGCACGATGAGGTTATACCTCGATGACAAAGTCATTCTGACCGATTCGGATGCTGCTACAGTCGAGCTTGAAGAGGAAAAAGAATATGTTGTCCATTGGTTTGTGAATGGCGATGCCGATACGAGCTATTCGATTACCATTTCCTCACCAAAAGAAGCAGAATTCCAACTTACAAGGAGTATCGGCAAAGGAGGGAAGGATTGTGGAGGGATAAGGTTTTGAAAATGAAAAACAAACAATAAAATATTATGAAACAAAGAGATTTAATAACTGAACAAATTTCCTATACTCAAGCAGGGACCTATCTTGAAAATATAAAAGATCCAGATCTCCTTCATATTTATAAATCTTGCTTAGGGGGGACTTTCAAAGCCAGGAAACTTAAAGAATTTGCAAAACAAAAGAAATTTTCCGGATTGATGTTTTGGTTTTGTCTTGAAAAAGGTAGTTTGTATTTAGCCTGCGAACCAAAATTTGATTTTGAGTATGAGTATAATCCTGATTTTTCTAAAAACCTTAAACCGGAGCAAGATGAATTAATTAGACCTGGGAAAGGTCCATTTGGAATGGATTTAATCGGCTTAAGAGGTCAGGCAAAACCACCATGTCATGAAAGTTTGATTAGGGATCATAAATTACCGAATCATCTGTCTGATAATAAAATTCCCAAAGAAGCGGTGAATGACTTCAATATTTTGTTTGAAGTACATCCGGTTTTCGAATTGCATCAAAAATTTGGACATGCTTATTTTGAGAATAAAGATGATCTTGTTCGCAATTTCTTGAATTTAGATGGTTTAAGAAATGTCAGGTATTATTTCGGCTATGACACCAAAGATTATCCTTATCAAATTCGGGTTATTTTAGCTCCTGTTAACGGGAATGGTGAAAACATTCAATTTAAGAAAGTCGGGACCAAAGGAGAACTCCTTCAAAAATCCACGCCCCCACCTCCTAACGAATAAACTATTTTGGATATTGATTTCAAACATTTATTAAGGCTAAGTTCCATATTGGGGATCCTGTTTCCAATATTCGTATGCGCTTTGACTCTCAAAAAAGGCAGCAGGGATATCCGGCTGTTTTTTTTGTTTTTACTTATAGGTTTTTTTGCTGATTCAGCAATGTATATTATTGAACAGATTGGAGGGAATGAAAAGAGGGGAAAAATCAATCTTACTTACAATATATATTCTTTGGTTGAAGCTGTTTTTTTTATTTATTTAATTAAGACCTATATTCAAAATTCATTTTTTAAAAAGTTTTCAAATGTTTTGTTTTTCTTAACTCCGATCTTATGGATTGTACTTCAAATAATTAGACTTAAATACCCTTCCGAAGGATTTCATCCCGGGTCAGTTTTCGATTTGTATTACGAGATTACTTTTTCTTTTTTGGCCGGATTTGTACTGCTTGAAATGGTGGAAAAAGAAGATGCTGTTTCCGATAAACCGATTTTTTGGATCTTTCTCGGCATCTTTTTTTATTGTTTTAGCATCTTCTTTATTGCTACGTTCCTTAATACCGAGCTTTCCCAAAAACTTTGGTTCCTTCATAATATTTTCAACATCATCACTTATGGTTTTTATACAGTTGGGCTTTGGAAGTACTATAAGATCCAATAACAGAGTCGCGCACTTAAGGAAACCTCAAAAAACAGGATATTATCTGATTTCGGATACAATGAAAAAGGATAGATATCATAAACCAAATTATGTAAGACCGATTTTGATGGGAATTAACACATCTGGAAAAATCATTGTTGAACATAAAGACTTTCCGAAAGGAACCATGCTTCAAAGGTCTTTCCCTCCACCACCTAATCAATAATTACTAATGAGCTCAAGTATTTCCGAAATTATTTATATGGTTTCATTTTTGGGGCCTCTGATTCCAATTGTTATTTGCATTTTGATTTTTAGGAAAAGCAGTAGGGATGTCCGGCTGTTTTTTTTACTTGTTTTTTATTATTTGGGCTTAGGAATTTTTTTCCACTTCTTAATTTCTGAAAACATTATATTATTAGATTATTTGACTATTTTTTTTATCGAGATTAATGATGGTGTTGAGGCAGCTATTTTCTATTTGCTTGTTAGAGAGTTTGAAGATCTGAAATCAAAACCTTTTTTAAAGATTTTAATTATTTTGACAGGTTTGTGTTGGCTGGTTTTGATAATTTTTAAAATTTATATTGGTCCCTTTGGAACCAGTGGATTTGAATTTCTTTCATTTTATTTTTTTTCTATAATTATTCAAATTCCCATTTCTTTTTTAAGTGCATTCATTTTACTTCAACTAGTGGAGAGAAATGATTGCGTAACAGATTTGCCTATGTTTTACGTCTATTTAGGTATTTTTTTCTATTGTTTTAGCTCTCTTTTTATTATTGAACTTAATTTAACCATAGCTACTCATAGTTTTAGCATTTTGGGGAATGTTTTCTACATCATTACATTAATTTTCTATACAATTGGACTTTGGAAGTATTATAAGGTCCAAAAACTGAGTCCCATAGTAAAGGAAACAAGTTGAAATTAGTGGGTTAAAATGGAATAGGACTTGTTTTTTTATTTACAAATAATATCCACCTTCTCGGTTTTGATTCCGATAGGTATTGGCGGGATTTATTTTCAGGAAATCGGCTTGTCATTTAGATACTTTATCGGATTTCTGATTGTTGGATTTTTAGTAGACTTTGCAGGATGGGTATTTTACTTAACTGAAAACGGGGATGGAAACCATGTGGTGAGATATGCTTACAACCTTTTTGAACCATTATTTTTTATATGGTTTTTAGGACAATTCAGTTCAAATACCAAATTGAAGTTCCTTCTCAAAAATGCCTGGTTTGTGGTCCTTCCATTATGGTTGATATCCGTATTCTTCAATGACTTCTTCTCGGTTTATAAAATCATAACACAAATCTTTATTGCTTTTACTTCTTGTTTCTGCATTTTGGAAGTCGTAGAAAAAGATTCCAAGATTATGAATAGCCTAGCATTTTGGATTTTGACAGGGATATTTTTTTACAATTTCTGCACCTTTTTTTTCATGAGTTTTGTAAACACCACCTTAGGAATTGATCTTTGGTATTTCCACAATATTGTCAATGTGGCCACCTACATCATTTATTTTTTCGGGTTTTATTTTTCATTTAGGTTCTCTGGATTGAGAGGTAGGAGCTAAGATCATTGTCCTGGATTTCTTTGGGTGAATATGCTGTTTGCTAGGAATTTTTTTCATGTTGAAAGTGAAAAGGTGCTTTTTGATATAACCGAATTCCTCTTATACCCATCCGTTATCAAATCGAGATCAACCGATTACTAGGTATTTCTGTTTTTTGGTTTTTAACTATTGTAGGTTTCTTTTATAATGAGAATCTATAAATGATTTTACTAGCAAAAAAGAGTAAAACAATATTCCCTAGGAGATAAAAATACAAATTGTAATGAACTCCCGTTTGGAAATCTTAATCAAACTTAAATTTTAAAAAAATGAAAAGCCTTATCATTTGTCTATTAATGATGTTTTTTAATGTCAATGTATTTTCACAGGTCAGACTAGACCCAGGAACCTACACCTCATCCGATGGTTATTATTCCATTCAGGTAGCCATTGTACCTGAAGGCCTACAAATTATTGAGCCAACGAAGGTTAATTTGTATAAACTCGGTTCAAACGGGTGGTATTGGCATAGTGATCAAAAATATTCCCAATATTATATCAAAATCGTTAATTCCAAAGAGTTGAGAACAGGCAAGGAAGGAGCTGTTGAAAGTGTGTTTTCATGGGCTGGTTCTCTAAAAGAAATCAATCTTGATGATGTGGAATTAAACAAAGATTGTATGATGTTGGCAGAAAAATACCAAGCGCTCGCAATCGACGACGTTGATACTCAGGCTTGGACTTTTTGTGCAGCCGCGGCAGTTGTCAAATGCATGGGTAGTGAAGAAGACTTTGAGAATTATGCGGAAAGTATAATAATCAGTTTAAAACAGATAGTTGTAAATAAGGACAAGTGCCCGTGTGAAGATGTTATCAGTGCAGTGCTCTGGAAAAAGTATTAATAAAATCTAAATAAAAGAAAATGGGGAATCCGAAAACCAAATAGAGTAGGAATAAAAAAAAAATGACTGATGAAATTTTAAATGAGGAATTAATCAAAATCAATTCTAATGACAAAATTGATGAGTTTTCTGAATTCCAAGATTCAGAATTTCATAGTGCTGTTGCCACGGATTTGAGAATTGAAGAAACTGTTTATCGATCTTGGTCTGGTGTTAGAAGTTGTGGTGATGCAAACCGAGTTTCTAATGAAGTTAGAGCTGCATATGAGGGGTGGGTTGCAGAAAAACTGTTTCAATATAGACACCTTAGGTATAAAACCTATGGACACGGTGAAGGAAGTGTTAGGACAAGAAATTCAGGTGGAGGTTTGGGTTCTCCTAGACGATGCAATGGTTCTTTAATCCTACCTTGTTATATTGTATTTCAAAGAAAGTAATATATCTTATTAGAGGTAACTAAAATAGATATTTTCAATTTCTTTTGTTTAAACACATTTTGCAAAATCTTTTAAATTGTCATACGGATTTTTCTTTTAAAATAACAGCCGGAATTTCCGGCTGTTTTTCATTTCCAAAGTTTAGGTGAATGAAGATAGTAGTACTTTTTGTTTTCTTAAGTAATACCATTTCATTCATTTTCCCAAGTCCTCCGAAATCATTCTAAGAATACCCGTTCTCAAAGCCAAACCTACCAATTACTAAATGTGTCTATTTTCGGATGTTTCCATAGGTTAAATTCATTGCAGGTATTAAAAATAGACCTTTGGATTCAGATTTTTTGATCAAGAGGTTCTTTCAAAATAAAAATCCCGATATATGAAACGCTGTTTTTCCTTTCTCTTATTATTTTCAGTTTTGATGGTTTCATGTCAGTTGGATGAGATGGAAGAAACTGTGGATGATCTGCTCGATAAACCAGTCCTTGAAGGGCAAATGTTAGGAAAAATCAAGTTTCCTGAACGGTTCCCAATGGATACAACAGGCATCAAGGTTGTCTCTTCTCAATCTGATACGCACCTAGATAGGGCTGTCTTTGTCATAGATACTATCGGAAATTTCTCCACACTCTATTTGACCAATAAAAGTGATGAGATCATTATGATGCGGTACAATTATCCTGGTCAAGTTGATAATGATATCTCCGTAGAATCCACAGCTTTGGCCATGTTTATGGCGGACCCAATAGTGGTTTCTCTTACATCCTCTGCCCGAACCGGATTAATCGCCCAAATAGTTTCCACTCCGGATTATGGCGCTTTTGTGCAGGAAGTTTCCAAAACAATAATTTCAGGTAAGCCAATTACTGATCCTTCAAACCTCGAATTGGCGCGATCTTTAGGACAGGTATTCAAAACTGCCTCAAACTTAAGGCTACAATCAGATAGGGATTTTGATAAGCCAATAATCTTTAGGACCCAGGTGTCAGGTTCAGTTTTATTCGAAAACAATAATGTTGCCCACAATTATGCAGTTGGGATCTACAAAAGAGGCCATGCAGCAGCGGTGAATAGTTTTGTAATTAAAGGTACCCCAATGATGGCAGAATCGTATTCCGATGCCATAGCAGGAATTTTTAAATCGGGAGACAGTTCTCCGGATAAAAAAGATTTTTTTTTCACAGAAGATGGTTTTTATGATATCAAAGTAAAATCAGGCTTTGGTTTGGATAATTCTAACTCTGAGTTTAAACAAGCATTAAAGGAAAATGCAATAGAATATGTAAAAAATCTTGTGGTGAATCAAGTTCCGGATATTGAACAAGATTGCCTTGAATCTATAAGTGAAAGCATTTTAAAAAATGTAGAAAGTCAAAGTGCTAATTTCAAAACCCAAAATCCTTCTGAATATATAAAAGCCCTAGGTGATATTGCCGTTGAGGTGTTGAAGTCTAACCAAGATATTATACAGACCTGCTCCCCTCAAAACTCCAATTTTCTGGGAAATTTTGGGCAATTGATTAATTTTTCGAATTTATCCTGGCAATTCGGTAATCAAATGAATACAAGTGCCCAATTGCATGATTTGTTAAAATCCAAAGCATCAATTGATACCTGTTTTAGAATTTTTGATAAAAAACTGATCAGCTGTCGATGGTATAAAATGGTTTTTGCGGGCAACGAAAATGAGGGAAGGGAAGTTTCTCAGGAGGAAGTTGTCGATTTTATCGATGGGGAAAAACAACAATTCAATATAGTATTTGATGATTCAGGCTTAAAGGATAATGAACTTATCTTATCCCAAGTAAAAGTTGGGAATGTCAGTAATAAGGATATTTCAGTTCAATTGAAGTATGAGAATACGCATTTTTCAATAAGTCTTACCGCAGCAAATCCTGAGGGGCTCACGACTACTTTTGACATTACTTACAAAGGAATAATGGTACAGACTTTCAATGCAGGGCTTTTCCATAATGCCAAAGATTTTGTAGTGGAGATAAGCACTTACCATCCTGAATTGTCAAAAGTAAAACCTGTTATTACCTTAAAGCCAAATGACAAATTAACCTTACCAACGGGATTAAAGGAATACATAAGGTTAAAATATAAGGGGGAGTATGTAAAAATTGAGTTTCAACATGATGCGGCAGGTTACCTTTTCGGTTTTGGACTCTATCCAATCATTGCGGAAGATCATCAGATAGGAAAATATACAATGACCTTTCCAATCATAATAGGTGGCGAATATAAAATCATAAAATTTCCGATTGACTTGACGTTAACCAATGAAATCTATCGCAAAATCGTTGGAAAAACTATCACAGGAGATTTCCATAGATATGGATATAAGAACATGAAAATTTTATTTCGTGAAGATAAGACCGGGACTTTAGCTTTCGAAAATGGTCAACTGTATAGTACTTTTAATTATTTTTTCAATTCCGGTGGTGGCCATTTTGCACACATTTATCATGGTTGTTTTGGAATTAGCCCGGATGTCGACCAAAGGATTATTGGTGTAATTAGCTTGAGTTCTTTTTTCCCGTGGCAAACTCTCATCTTCCTTTTTGAAGACGGAACAATAAGGGCCGGTTCCCATCCTGAAATATGTTTACCACCACCGGGTACTAGCTTGGATAGAATTGATTACCGATTTTAATTAATGAATCTTTCGCTCTGGTTTTTTCCAAGTTAAAATTTTCTTTAATACCAATCTCCTAATAAATAGTCCAGATGATAATTCAGAATAAGATTATTGGTTTTCAATAGATTATAAGAGAGTTAAAAATTAACCTATCCATTCTTCCAAACCAAAAGCCATGAAAAAGCTATCATTCTTTGTTTGCTCAATAGTCATTTTTTTATTGGCAGGTTGCCACATATTTGAAGATAAGACCGATCAAGCTGATAAAATTGATGAGGGCGAACCGGTTCAGGTGGAGAATCAGGACCTGAATTTTTCCGTTTTTGAAATTGTCACCCTTAACCTTGGTGGTCAGGTTTTTACCAAGGGTCAAAAACAAGGAAAAACACTTGAAGGAGAAAAAATAGATTTAATGATCGAGGAAAATTCAGTGACTTTTATAGTTCCCAGACTCAAAGAGGGTAGCCACAAGGTAGTTTTTACCGAAAAAAACAAACCTTACAATATTTCTTTTGAAGTAAAACCCCATGACCTCAAAATGCTGCCCGCTACTTATTTGGAATCCTACCAGAAAAAATTCCAAGAGCAAATAGCAGCTCTTGAAAAGGGGAAAAGCCTGTTTTCTGAGGAAAAAAGCACCGCATTGGAGAAAGATATAAAAGTTTTGAAAAAACAGTTCGAAGATCAATTTGCTAAAGCTGCTTTATTGAACGAAAGCGAACTTGAGGATATGGCCTTTTTCTTTGAAGCGAATGAAGAATCTATTGAATATCTTTTTAAACCAATTATAGGATCCGATGCTTCAAATCCAGATGCGGGTCAAATCGATAATATTGAAGCCACAGGAAAGATTATCATGGTTGCATTCCCGAATCAAGCTTCCAAGTTTGTAGAGCAAATTCCAAAATTTGAACCCATTTTTTCCGTTGGCTTTAAAGCGGCAGCTAGTGTTCCTGAAATCGGAAATTCTGCAGGTGCAGCAGTAGGTATGGGCCTGGCCATTGGCGGCCTTTTATTGGATTTTAAAGAACTGTTTGCTGAAATTGAGGCCAGATCTGATTTGGCCCGGACTATCGACGATGCCATATTAACCGGCAACCTGCGGGCCGATTATCTGTTTGAGAACGACAAGACCCGGGAATTAATTGTTTCGATGAAATATCGGACTTTGTCCCGCCAAGATCAAAATTCTTCGATTCCCTTTATCCGGGACTATTTGGCCAGCTTCAAATCTTTTTTGGTTACATGGGAGAACCTCAACTCAAAAATCTCATTGGGATTAGAATTTTCTCCAACTGACCCAACTACTTTATCCACCTTCAATTCCAAACCCTTCAAAGTTCACAGTGACTATTTGAGCCTTTCTAGTATTTCCAACCCAAAAGTTACCGGTGAGTTAAAGAAGGAAAACGGCAAACTTTTACTCATTTTCAAAACTTCAGAGGAGGATGCCCAGGAATTTGAATTCAGGTTAAGTTATGAAAATCAGGATTTTGGGAAATTAACAAGCGAGTTCAATGCCGCAGTTTTTAATAATGGCTGCAAGGTTAAGTTAGAATTGACAGACTATAACATCCTGACTGCGACAGCCACAGGATATGGTCCTTTCCGGTTTGAATGGTCAACATTCTTGGATGAAATAGCTGCAAAATCCCATAAAATCACTGCACCAAGGACGGGAAATTATTCCGTGACCGTCACAGACCAAAATGGCTGCAAATCACAAGCCTCTTTAAATGTTCCATGTAAACTTAAAATGGAGGTTATTCAAACTGGCAATAATGTTGAAATCAAAGTTTTGGATGGACTTCCGCCATTTAAATATTTTTGGACCGGTGGATCAAACCTACCGGAACAAAAGAATCTGCCAAATGGAAACTACAATGTGACAGTCCAAGATGGTATGGGTTGTTCTGTATCAAAAACTTTCAGAATTGGCTAACGAGATAATCCTGAATTGTTTGCGACAAAACCGAATTCCCTTGTATTACCTCCACTTTCTAGCCGGTGTAAGCCGATAACTAAGTTGTAGTCGTTTTCCCTCTTTTTCCATAGTAGCTTTCTTTTACAAATTTTCGATTTTATGGATTTGAGAATTTATGGGATTCGTCTATTCAATCAACTTTAAAGCTATTCTTCCCTATGAAATTCATTCTTAAAAAATGCTATTTCTTGTTACTCGCAGTCGTTTTTGCCTGTGGCGTTCCTCCGGAAGAGCCAAGTGTCTTAGACCTTGAGGGTAGTCCAGGCAATCCACGCTTCAACCTCCAATTTACAAACCATGAAAATGTGGATCTTGACCTGATAGTCCAGACTCCTGGCGGGAGTTTGATTTACTGGGAAAATCCCTCTGCAGAAAATGGCATATTGGATCTAGACTGTTTTTGTGGGGATTGTGAAAATGGGCCCAATGAAAACATTTTTTGGGAAGATGGTTCAGCACCAAGTGGAACATACACTTTTTGGGTCAATTACTTCCAAAGTTGTAACGGAAACAATGAGCCTACAGAATACACTTTGCATGTCGTAAAAAACAATAAGATAATCGATACTAAAAAGGGTGTTCTCGAATCCGGGGCTACCACAACATGGACACATATTCAACCCTAAATACTTATGAAAACCTCTCTTTGCATAGTTTTGGTCATGTTTTTCACTTCTGTGACGGCCAATTCTCAGGACATCATTTACAAAAGGAATCTGGAAGAAATCAAAGTTTCAATCATGGAAATTGATTCCCTGATATTGAAATATAAAATCTATGATTTTGCTGAAAGTCCTGTCTTTACGATCAAGAAATCCGAAGTGGCGAAGGTCATGTTTGAAAACGGATCTGTCATGTATTTCGAATCTGTCACAAAATCAATTCCGGTTGCTGTGGATACAGCCGCGATTTTAGCACAAAAATTAGCGATGGACACGATTCCTGTTGCCAAAAGTAAAGGAGATTCCGAGGAAGAAGCCGACAAAGTCAAAGAGAAAAGAAGGGCTTCAGGAGGAGGTTTTGGGGTCAAAGGCGGATTGAATTATAATTCCAACGGAGACTACTTTAATGATGCGCAGGTCGTTTTCGGAGACCCGATGAAAAACCTGGGATTCCATGCCGGTTTTTTTGGAAAGGTAAAGCTAGGACCATTTTACCTGCGACCGGAGTTGGTTTACAGCCAACTTAAAACGGAACTTGACAACGAAGTTTTTTTAACACGAAGGATAGATGCGCCGGTGTTATTGGGTTTTGGAATATTCAGGCAATTCATCAGTGTGTTTGCGGGACCTTCCTTTCATTATAGGCTTGATGATGACCTCAACAACATTTCGATTTCAGATGTTTCCAATAATTTCAATGTCGGCTACCAAATGGGATTCGCTGTCAATATTGGAAAAGTGGGAGTTGACCTCAGATATGAAAGGGAATTGGTGGGAAAGGAATTCGACTTCAATCAGGTTGTAACCGGAACGGGGGAGTTTAACTTTCAGCAATTGATCCTAGGTGTTTATTTTAAATTCTAACCAGATATGAGAACTTACATCAATAAAATGAGTCGATTTTTTTTAAGCTGCCTATTTATTCTTTCTCTGCCTTTCTATCTGCAGGCCCAGAATAAAATCAAGATAAGTTGCAACCATGACGACGCCATTATATCAAAAGTTGATGATGCGTCAGATGCTGCATTGACCCGTTTGGGCATCGGTACAGTGGATTTCAAACTTGAAAAGGATTCCAAAAATAAGCTTTTGGTGACCAAAGACGGATATGAACCGGTTTATGTGGAGTTTCCCAAAACTGACAAATATGAAAAGGAACACCTTGTACTCCTCGAAAACAGAGAGGTCCTGATCGAATCTGACCATGAGGACGCTATGATATTTAGTGGCGATGCGCACGTTGGCACCAAAACAGCGAAAATAATCATTCCTAAGGATGAATCGGTCACTGTCTTTGTCAATAAGAGTGGATACGTTACCCAGAAGTTTGAATTCCATAACAAACCCGATAGCCAATCCCCACCCATCAAACAGGCGGTACTATTGAAAGACAGAATTGTCAATCTTGAAAATCTACCTGAAGGCGCATTGGTCGCCATAGGTGATGGAGAGCCTTTGCAGAAAATTTCAAAAATTGAAGTTCCTTTTGGCAAATGTGTAGAAGTCCACATCAGTAAAGAGGGTTTTGCAGGTGTTACAAAGGAGTTCTGCAATATGGCAGGAGCGGACAATGCACCTCCCATCAATCAAAAAGTGGTGATGGATGACCGGGTTGTCAAGATAAGTGCGAGCCCGGAAGATGCTTCCATCGCTTTGAATGGAAAAATGGAAGGTTTTGGAAGCTTGGAAATAATAATCCTCAAGGGTAAATGTCAGAGGATTACAATTACCAAGGATGGTTTTATCACCTTTTCCAAAAATTATTGTAATCAGCCAAATTCTGAGGCATTGCCGGTGTTGGAAGATGTTGTACTCTTGGAAGATGAGGCATACGGTTCATCTTTGCTATCCGAAAAAATCAACACAAGATTACCCTTGGCCACGAGGGCCTCAATTTCTTCTGCCGATGCATGGAAAATACTAATTTCCATTGTTACCAAAGAGTTTGATGTTTTGGAAACTGTGGATTTTAATGCCGGTTATTTGATCACAGCCTGGAAGCAGGATGTATTTAATGAGGAGACCTTTACCATTAGATCGCGGGTAATTATCACCAACAATGGCGATACATCAGAAAATAATTATTCGGTCAAAATGGTTTCTCAGTATGCAAATGGTGCTGCTGATGAGATGGAGGACAGCGATTTTAAAGATTGGAACAGAATTTTGAAAAAATATTATGACATCTTGGATGAAATAGAAATGCGTTTGCAATAAAGCAAACGCATTCATTTTCACAATACATTCAATTGAATAGGAGGTTATTGATTCAATGCTTTTTCTTACAAATACTTACTTTTCACCACCATCAATTTTTCTCTGGTCATTTCTTTCATGGAATAGGGGATACCTCCCATACCTTCACCGGAAGTGTCTCTTCCACCAAATGGCATCCAATCCACCCTGAATGCTGTGTGGTCATTGACCATCACCGCGTTTGCATTGAGTTTTTGGACGGTATCGAAGGCAATGTCCAAGTCTTTGGTAAAAACTGCTGCCTGAAAATGATATGGAAGGGAATTTGCCAGTTTTATGGCCTCATCTCTGTCGGAATATGGATACACGCTGACAACGGGTCCAAATATTTCTTCTTTGGACACTTTGGCTTCCTGTGAAGGGTTCCAAACGACCGTTGGCTCAAAACATGTTTCCGATATTCTCTTGCCCCCGCAAAGGATTTCGCCACCTTGTTTTATGGCTTCATTAACCCATTCCTCGATTCTGTACACTTCTTTAGGCAAAATCAGCGGACCAACTTCTGTCTTTGGGTCCAAAGGATCGCCTACAATTAATTTCTTGGCTGACTTGGCAATTTCATCTGCCAACTTTCGGGCGATGGATTCATGGGCAAAAATCCTCTGAACAGATACGCAGACTTGTCCGGCATGATAAAAACCTCCTTTGACCAACGCAGGTACCATTTCTTTGAAATCAGCATCAGGCTCAACGATCACAGGGGCAGCGCCACCATGTTCCAAGGCACAGCGGGTCCCTGGAGAGAGTTTTGACTTCAGGTACCAACCGACTTTTGCCGAACCTATGAATGACAAATAATTTACCCTAGAATCTGTAACCAATGCTTCTGAGTTTTCATTATCTAGGATCAAAGGCTGAACCCATCCTTCAGGAACACCTGCTTCTTCAAGGATTTTGACGAAAGCCAGACAGGACATCGGTGTCGTAGATGCCGGTTTGATAATTACCGGACAGCCTGCCGCAAATGCTGTCACCGTCTGATGGACAATAAGGTTTAACGGATGGTTGAAGGCTGAAATGGAAACTACCACCCCGATCGGTTCACGCATGGTGAAGGCCAACCTGTTGACAGAGGCTTGAGTCAATCCCATCGGGATCTGATGTCCGGTCAATCTGCCGATTTCTTCGGAAGCTATTTTTACACCGTTGATGGCGCGGAAGATTTCTACCTTGGAATCTTGATAAGGTTTGCCACCTTCTTTGGTTGCGGTTATGGTCAATTCCTCTATTTTGGATTTCATCAAATCTCCGACCTTTTCTAAGATTGCTATTTTTTGATGGGAAGGAATCCATTTTTTTCTATCCTGAAAAAGTGAATTGGCTTTTTCCAAAGCTATTTCAACTTCCTTCTTTCCATCCATTGGAATTTCGCCTAGGAGACTTTGGTCAAATGGCGAAAATACTTTTAGCATCAAGGAGGTTTTCATAAAGCGTAAATTTGGTTTATGTATTCAATATTGTTGTAGGATGGTTGGATTCCAAATCGGACAAGAAGAAACTGTTTGTTCGGTGATTTTTCATTTTATTATTTTCAAAATTAAAATCTGCCATTTTTAATATTATATGTCAAAAGTTTATAGAATGACCAATTATTGGTATAATATTTTTAAATTTAGCTCTACACAAACATATTTTTAGAATTTACAACTTTACAAAATTCCATTATGAACCTAACCAAAAACTTTTACCTTGATGAAATGTTGGCAAGCCAATCTGCGGTCAGACTCGGCTTTGATGAACAATTCTCACCTGACCAAGCAGTCATAGACAATTTGAGGGCTTTATGTCAAAACGTCCTGCAACCTTTGAGAGATGGATTGCAAAGAGCGATTCTTACAAGCAGCGGTTACAGATGTCCGAGAGTCAATCAGGCCATTGGTGGTGCCAAAACCAGCCAACATCTATTTGGAATGGCAGCGGATATAAATGTAGGGCACCTCACCACAGAGCAGCTTTACCAAAGGATCAAAAACAGCGGTCTTGTCTTTGATCAGCTGATTCAGGAATTTGACAGGTGGGTGCATGTTTCTTACAACCCTAATGTTTCGGCCAATCGACGACAGTGTCTCAGAGCGGTCAAAGAAAATGGATCGACTAAGTATATTCCCGATTAAAAATTAGAGGAACTTTCTTTTTTTGAAAATAAGCAGGTGTGTAAATCCAAATTACACACCTGTTATTTCTCTGAATTTGACACTTTGCCTTTGGCTGAGGTCTATTTTTTGGCCGTTTTGCATTTCGATCAAAAGCGTACTGTTGAAATACGGCTCAATGTTTTTGATGAAATTTAGGTTGAGGATATATTGCCTGTTGGCACGAAAAAAAACCTCTTCGGCAAGCCTGCTTTCCATATAAGTCAGCGATTTGTGCAGGAGTGGTTTTTTATTGTCGAAAAATACCCGAACATAGTTCCCCTCACTTTCTATCAAAAAGATGTCTTTGACAGGAACGAAATAACACTTTTCACCATCTTTGATAAAGATTTTTTTATCCAGGCCAAGTTTTTCAGATTCTAGAGACTTTTCTTTGATTGTCTTCTTTTGGACTTTGTTAATGGCATCTTTTAACCTTTCGGGATTTACGGGTTTTAGGATATAATCCAATGCATTGACTTCAAAAGCCTGAATGGCATATTCATCATAGGCCGTCACAAAAATCACATCCGGAGCTTCATCCAATTTTTCAAGCAATTCAAAACCATTCATTCCCGGCATGTTGATATCCAGGAAAATCAATTCCGGCTTAAGGGAATTGATCTGCTCTACGGCCTTGGTGGCGCGGTCACTGCTGCCGATGATTTCCAATTCGGGAAAAGCTTTTAACATGGTTTCCAGTTCCCTGATGGCTAGGATTTCGTCATCGACCAAATAACATTTCTTATTCATGGTTGCTGTATTTCAAAGGGTACACAATAGAAACAGATACTTTGTCGGGCGATTTGGCTTTGAGAAGCAGTTCCGCTTTTTCCCCAAAAAGAGTTTGAAGCCTCCTGCTTGAATTTTTCAGGCCGATTCCCTTGGTTTCATTTTCTTTCAATTCTCCTGTATTACAAACTTCCACTTTCAGCGAATGGGAATTGGCAGTGGATTTGATTTCGATGATTCCTCCATCCGGAAGCTGGGTGATTCCGTGTTTGATGGCGTTTTCAGCAAAAGTGAGGATCATCGCGGGTGGGACTTTGGCATCCAAGGTTTCTTCCTGGAGGTCAATATGTACATCCAATCGGTCCCCAAACCTTATTTTTTCAAGTTCCAAATACTTGACGACTTCATCGATTTCATCCGATAACCTGATCAAAGGAGTCTTTTCATAGTTGAGTGTAAATCGTAGCAGTTCGCTCAGCTTGATGATGGCTTCCCTGGCTTTTTCGGCATCTATGAGTACAAGCGCCTTGATGCTGTTGAGCGCATTGAACAGAAAATGAGGATTGAGTTGAGATTTGAGAAGTTCCAGTTCAGAGGTTTTTGCCAGGTTTTCTACGATCAGTTTCTGTTGGGAGATAATCCTGTTCCTGTCCAAAATATGGTACAGGTAATAAATAATGATCCATACCACCACATACCGTGCAATATTCATCATCTGACCAAAAAACTGGATCAAAAAATCTGCTGTGGAGAAATAGGCTGGATCATCGAAAATGACAGGCACAAAAAAAGTGCATACCATGATCAAAGTGATGAAAAAGGTATCTAAAAAAGCCTTTCCCCAGATTTTGGAAAGGCTTTTTTCAAAAGTGGTAGGTTTGATAAATAGAGTTTTGTACAAATGAGAAGCGACCAATCCCGAAACTGCCAAGAGACAAAACTGGAATACATATTCCCAGACAAACTGTCTGACAATGAAGAAAGTGTAATTGATGGTTTCTACAAAAACAATCGAAAGCCACCCGACTATCTGCAGCAGCCAATATTGTTGTTTTTTATTTAGTCTGATTTTTTTCATGAAACCGATTTACCGATGATTGTTCTTTGATCGATAGTACAAATAACAGGAAAAACCTCAAGAAAAGAATTCCCACAATACAGGATTGCAGGATTCAATGGATGAATGCCTACCTGCCTACGATATTGACCAAAGTTCCGATTTCATCTATTTCGATGCTGATTTTGTCACCGTCATGTAAGGTAAATGAGTCATCCGGTACGAGGCAAGTTCCGGTCATCAGATAGACGCCATCCGGAAATGCCATTTCTCTAAAAAGATATCCGGCCAATTCGGTATGGCTTCGTTTCATCTGGTTGATGGAGATTTCCCCTTCGAAGATGGTTTTCCCATACCGCTCGATTTTCATATGGATTTTGGTGTCGGGATGGATGGGCTTCTCCGGAACAAAGAGGCATGGACCGATAGCGGCTGCATAGTCGTAGCTTTTTGCCTGTGGAAGATAGAGTGGATTTTCTCCTTCGATATCGCGTGAACTCATATCGTTACCGATGGTATAGCCTGCGATATGACCTGCGGAATTGATAAATAACGTCAATTCGGGCTCAGGAACATTCCATTTGGAATCTTTGCGGATGTGGACTTTACCGTTTGGTTGGGCGACGCGGTAGTAGGTGGATTTGAAAAACAGTTCGGGTCTTTCGGCTTCATAGACTTTGGAATAGAATACCGCAGCGCCGCTTTCCTTGGATTCTTCCATTCTTGCTTCACGGCTTCGGAAGTAAGTGACGCCCGCAGCCCAGATTTCCTGTGTTCCGATCGGTGCAGCAATTTCCTTTGGAGACCAATCGATTTTTTCGGAGTTAGAAACTTCTTCCTGAAGTTTTTGAAAAAGGTTTTCACTGTTCACCAAAGTGTTCCAGTTTTTTTCTTTGGATCTAAAAAATCCTGATTCTGATTCAATGATGATGCCTTGGGCGGTTTTGTAGATTTTCATGGGTTATGGTTAAAGTAGGTTTGATCTGAAAGTTAATTATTTTGTATTGTTTCATTTGGTTTAAATTGATGAAAACACAGATAAACTCCCTAAGCAGACCAATAAATATGGGGGACGGTGATTTTGAAAAAAGCCTTTACAAAAAACCGGGGATTTCACCTTCCAGATTTGAACACATATTGAATGTTATGGATGGACAATTTTCAGATCATCACTTCAAAAGCTTCATTTTTTCATCCTCAAAAACGAAAACTTTCCCGTTACTCAGTCCGATTTCAAGATCAAAAACCAATTCCTGATTTTCGACCAAAGGAGAATTCCATTTTAGAAAAAGCCCGTCTCCAAGATAAATTTTTGGCTTTCCTTTCAAATAATCAGAAATGGTTTCTGCAGAATTTGAAGGATAGTTTGAAACCAAAAAATATCCCGAAATGTCTGACCCGATTGCGATGTCTGACCCGAGTGAAATTCCAATTTGTTTTTTGGCAGTGATTTTTATAACTGTAATGCTTTCAGAAGATTGGTTTGGCGCCGGACTACAGGCAGTGGCTACTTGGACCAATCCGGTTCCCTGAATGGGATTCTCGGCTTGTGAAAGAAATTCATAATCAGACACTTCAATCAATTTGTATAAATCTTCCTTTGGATAGTAGAAATCAGGATTGAAAGTTTGTCCAACCAAAAAATCACTCGCCTCAAAATCTTTTATCGTAAAGCTGGGAGGCGGAGGATTGTCGCCACAGCCACAGGTATCAAGGCAAATAATGTCACAGGAAACAGGTATGGCACCAAATAGTATAAGGAAAAGGAAAAAGGCTACGAAATTCTTTTGCATGGTTTCAATAGTTGAGCTTGTCTATCAACCGGACGATTTTTTCCACCTTGGTGTCCTGCCTCTTTGCTTCCATGATAGCATCTATCTCTTCTTTTTGTTCCAAATCAGAAAGTTCCTTGAATCTTTTGTAGGCATTTGGGGCTTCTTTGAGACATTCCAGGATATCACCGGGAATCACTTCCGGACTTTCTTCCCCAAAAAGTGTAATCCTCACCCAATCTCCTGCTTCCTTTTTGATGGATTTTCGGATTTCAGCCTTGACAGGTAAAAACAACTGACCATTGCCAAAGGGCATAAGCGTGCAATTCTCAAGTTGGAAATTATCTATGCTTCCGCTGACTTTCTTTAGGCCAAAAGGAAACCGTTTTTCTTGGGAGACTTCCGGTATCAAGGCATAAGTCCATCCTCCTTTGCCTTCAAATTTTTGAAGTAGATAATCATTTTCTATAAATGGTTTTTTATCCATCGGTGGTTGGAAGCCTGATCAAATTCCCTTTAAATTTAAGGAATTTAACAATCAATTTATAAACCTTATGGCCCCAATCTTTAGCGATATTCAGGAAGGATATTTCAAAAAAATCGCTTTTATATGCCTTGTTTTTTGTTGGATTGTGGTCACAACATCCTGCTCAGATAAACCTGAAGTAAGATCAAAAAAGGTTGTTTTGGTCATTTTGGATGGGATTCCCGCTTCGATAATCGAAAAAGTCTCGACGCCAAATCTTGACAGCATTTCTTCTGCTGGTGGGTATGCGCGTGCATGGCTTGGAGGAGAAAAGGGCGGATATTCGGAGACACCGACCATATCTGCAGTCGGATACAACAGCATGTTGACAGGAACCTGGGTCAACAAACACAATGTCAAAGACAACAATATCCAAATTCCCAATTACTATTATTGGAGTATTTTTAGGCATTTTAAGGAAACTTATCCCCAAAAGACCATTGCCATCTATTCTACCTGGCTGGACAATCGGACCAAATTGCTTGGCGAAGGATTGCCTGAAACAGGCAATTTAAAGTTGGATTACCATTTTGACGGATTGGAACTGGACACAGTCAGGTTTCCCCACGACACCTTGAGCCGGTATATCCATGAGATAGATAAATTGGTAGCATCAAAAGCCGTGGAAGAAATCAGTACCAAAGCTCCTGATTTAACTTGGGTTTACCTGCAATACACCGATGACATGGGGCATCGCTATGGAAACAGTCCGGAAATGGATGCCGCAGTCCAAGAAGCGGACAGGCAATTGGGGGAAATATGGAGAGCGATCAAAGAAAGAGAGAAAAATAACGAAGAAGAATATTTGCTGATCGTGACGACAGACCATGGCAGGGCTCAGGGAGGATACCATCATGGCGGGCAGTCTGATGCCGAAAGGGAAATTTGGATCGCAAGCAACTCTAAATTCAATAAGAGATTTATTCAAAATCCTGCGATAGTAGATGTTTTCCCCACGGTGGCACGTTACCTTGGAATTCCAATTCCAAAGGACCATGCCATGGAGTTGGACGGGGTTTCCTTATTGGGCGAGGTTTCTGCTACTGATCTTTCAGGAAAAATTGAAGGCGGAAGATTGAAAATCAATTGGAAGAATTTTGGGGAAAAGCAGGTTGGGAAAGCTTGGATCACCTTTGGAAACCAATTCCGGTATGGGAACAAGGATGCGTATATCCTGCTCGGGGAAGTAAACTTAGAGGATGAATCCGCCGAATTTGACATTTCAAACCACGCATTCCAAAATGCCAAAGTCGTATTGGAAACCCCGACAGGATTTCTGAATTATTGGGTGAAAAACGCAGATCAATAAGGGTTTTGATCTTGATAGGTCAATTCTTCTTCTTTATTGGGACGAAAGACGGAAGAAGTAATCAAACAAAACGTTGGTCCCTGTAACAATATCAACCAATATCCAATATCAATTAATATCATTTTAAACAAATATCAATGACCGGTTCGCTTAAAAACCTTTACAATTGGTCACAAGACCAAAAATCAACCCATTTGATGCCTGCACTTTTTATCGGTCACGGGTCTCCGATGAATGGCATCGAGGACAATGAATTTTCCAGGCAGTGGTCTATTTTGGGAAAGGAAATCCCAAAACCCTCAGCCGTTTTGGTGGTTTCGGCACATTGGTTGACCCGCGGAACTTGGATCACCGCGATGGACCATCCCAAAACCATCCATGACTTTGGGGGATTTCCTCAAGAATTGTTTGAAGTGCAATATCCTGCCCCCGGCAGTCCGACATTGGCAAAGGAAACCTCAGAGCTGATTACCTCAGTTCCGGTTGGATTGGACCACGAATGGGGTTTGGACCATGGCACTTGGATGGTTGTGCGACACATGTATCCTGATGCCAATATCCCTGTTTTGCAGCTCAGTATTGATTATTACGAAAGTCCTGATTTTCATTACCAATTGGGAAAGGAATTGAGGGAATTGAGAAAAAGGGGAGTCCTGATTATCGGCAGTGGGAATATGGTTCACAATCTCCGGATGGTCGCTTGGAACAAATTGAATGGACCTGAGTTTGGTTTTGATTGGGCTTTGGAAATGAATACTTTGTTTAAAACCAAAATCCAATCAAAAGATCATCGCGATTTGATAGATTATAAAAATCTTGGCCATGCCGGTAGGCTTGCTATTCCTACACCGGACCATTATTTCCCACTTTTGTACCTTTTGGGTATACAGGGAGAAAAGGAAGATGTCTCATTTTTCAATGACAAAGCAGTAGGAGGTTCCTTGACGATGACTTCGGTAAAGTTTGGATAGTATTCCGACAAATGAAATGGTGTGTTTTTATATTGGGATAAAATTTTGCAGTTTTTTTTTAATTTGACCCAAGAAATCCACCATTATTAATCACTATATGAAGCATTGTTTTGTAGGCTTGGCTTTTGTTTTAGCCTTTTTTGCTGTAACCCCGATTTTTTCCCAAACAGATACCATTTTTTTCAAAAGCAAAGACCTCATTATCGGAGATATTAAGTCGATGGACAGAGGAGTCATTACCATTTCGACACCTTATAGCAAAGATGATTTCCGAATCAAATGGGCGGAAGTGGATAGGATTATTACAAAAGCTCCTTTTATCATCACTACTACAGACGGGATAAGGACCTATGGAAATGTTATTGGGTCAGAGTCGGGGAAAGTGATTTTCAAGCCCGAAAAATCAGAAACCTTAGACATCCAACTTGACAAGGTCATAGGCATCAGTGAAGTTGAAAACAGATTTTTGGATAGGTTAAAGGCGGAGATTGATTTGGGTTATACCATGACAAAAGCCAAAAATCAGCGACAGCTTACTATCCGAAGCCGTGTGGGATATCTTGCCAAAAAATGGTTGCTTAGTGGTTCTTTTAACGTATTGGCTTCTGTTCAGGACGACACAGAAGGTATAGGGAGGCTAGATGCCAACGTAACCTACATTTATTTTCTTCAAAAAGATTGGTTTGCAGTGGGTAGACTGGATATTCTTTCCAATACTGAACAAAAGCTCGACCTAAGGTCCAATACAAAAGCAGGACTAGGTAATTTTCTTAAGCGTTCCAACCACTGGTATTGGAATTTTTCAGCCGGTGCTTCTTTCAACAATGAAAGGTTTGCTGGAGATGCTGTAAACAGACAGAGTGCCGAGTCATGGTTTGGTTCTGAGGTTAACTTATTTGATGTCGGAAAAATCAGCTTGCTTTCAAACGTTTATGTGTACCCAAGTATCACGGAAAAAGGTAGGGTTAGGGTGGATTATAAAGTTGATCTGAAGTACAACCTGCCCCTGGATTTTTATATCAAAACCGGTCTGACATGGAACTACGACAACCAACCTACACCCGGTGCAAATATCCATGATTACATATTGCAGACGACTTTTGGTTGGAGTTGGTAGTAATCCAAAATTATTTTTTTGGTCTGAAATACAAATACTTTTCTGCCAATATCAGAATACCATAAACCAAAAATTTATTTTCAAACCGATATTGCACTTAACTTTTATAATTTATACTTTTCTGTATAATTGCTTGTCACCCAATGCAATAAAAAGGAATTGATTGTTCGTTTTTAGAGAGTCACATCTTCTGATTGCAGACAAACAATAGCCGGACCCAATCAAAATATCTCGCTTTTGTTGGTTTCAGTCTTTTGTTGTTCAAGCAAATTATACCAACCTTTTTAAGTTAAAACAGCGCACATGTTTCCAATCAGACCTGGTCAGTATAGACACCTGCAGCCACAATACCAAAAGGTAGCCCCTCCTGATTTGACTTCAGGCTTGGACTTTTCGTCCGATCCCGGAGTCTATTCCAATGCAAGACTCAAGTACATTGAGGCAGGCTTGGAGCCCTTTTCCGGAGAATTGACAGATGCCCATTTGGTACATTTTCTCAAGAGAACCCGATTTGGTGCAACATTGGAAGAATTGAGGGGATTGAGAGGAAAATCTCTCGACATCATCATTTCTGGGTCATTGGCATCCTTTACGCCTTTTACTGAACCTGTCAATAACTACAATAAAGTAAGTGAAAACAAGATTGACCCTGATGTTCCTTTGGGTGAAACCTTCGTTCAGGCCAAGTTTAACCAGGAATTTGAAGGGGACAGGATTGTGGCGCTTAAAGCCTGGATGATCGGGAGGATCTTAGGCTCGAGCAGTGGGATTCAGGAAAAGATGGTGCTTTTTTGGTGGAATTTTCTTCCTATCAAAATGTGGCAGGTTTTTGTGGCTAAGTCTTGCTATCGCTACATCAACATGCTGCACAGCAATGCTTTGGGCAATTTCAAAACCATGATCCGTGACCTGACGATAGATCCTGCCATGCTGGTTTTTTTGAGTGGGGCGTTCAACAACAAGGAAACTCCCGATGAAAACTTTGCACGGGAATTACAGGAACTCTTTTGTATAGGAAAAGGGAAAGATGCGGGATATAAAGAACAGGATGTGCAATCCGCAGCAAGGGTGCTGACAGGTTGGACGGTCAATTGGGAAAGTATCCATTCTAACGGAGAACCCCAATCCTATTTCAACCCAGAAATGCACCATCTCGGCAACAAGCAATTTTCGTCCTTTTATGGAAATAAAGTAATTACCGGTAAAGCAGGGGAGGAAGGTGCCGGAGAATTGGATGAAATGTTGGACATGATTTTTGCTACCAATGAATCCGCCAAGCATCTTGCCCGCAAGCTTTATACCTTCTTCGTGGCAAGTGAAATCACAGAGTCGGCTGAAGTCAATGTCATTACACCTTTGGCCGCCATTATCAGGCAAAACAATTACAATATTTTACCGGCTTTGAGAGTGCTGTTTTCTTCGGCCCATTTTTACCATCCCGAAATTATTGGCGCCCTGATCAAAAGCCCTTTTGATTTTATTTTGGGACTTTGGAGAAATTTTGATATGCCTGTAGCCGAAAGCGCGATGGCAGAAAAGGATTTTTATTCAGCCATCCTATGGGATATGAGCGGAATGGGAATGGAAGCAGGAGAACCTCCCAATGTAGCCGGATGGACTCCCTATTACCAGGCTCCCCAATATGATAAGATATGGATCAACACCCATACTATCCTTAAGAGAGCGATAGGTTCAGATTCCATGATATTTTGGGGGTATTGGATTTCAAATTCGGTCAATATTGAAGCAGACCTTTTGGCATATGTCAAAGGATTCACTGTTCCGGAGGATCCAAATTTGTTGATCAAAGAATTTGCCTTGATCAACCTTGGATTGGAATTGTCCCAAACCCAGATTGACCTTGCCAAAAAGATTTTGCTCAATGGACAAGATCAGGACTATTATTGGTCAGGTGCCTGGCTGACATACATGGCTTCGCCCAATGACCAAGAAAGTGCCACAATCGTGACAAACAGACTCAAACCTGCTTTCCAGCTTTTACTGCAGATGGGAGAAGCGCAACTGATGTAATTTTTATGAAAAGAAGGTCATTTATAAAACACGCCGCTCACAGTCTTGCCATCCCCAGTTTTTTGGGAGCGATGAGCAACAATAGCTTTGGACAGACGCTTGAAAAATTTTTGCATTTAGCCAATGAATCCAACCGAGCTTTGGTCCTGATCTACCTCGAGGGAGGAAACGATGGATTGAATACGGTGATTCCTTTGGCACATCTGAGTCAGCTTAATAAAGTAAGGCCACATGTGGTGCTTCCGGACAGCAGTATTCTTCCTGTCAAAGGGGCTGATTTTGGATTGCATCCCTCGCTTCCGGGTTTCCAGTCCCTGTATGAGGAAGGACGGTTACAGGTATTGCATTCGGTCGGTTATCCGGAGCAGAATTTTTCACATTTCCGGTCGACAGACATTTGGATGAGTGGATCTGATGCCAACGAGTTGGTCACCTCCGGGTGGACAGGAAGGTATTTGGAAGCAACCCATCCGCAATATCCTGAGGCTTATCCCAATGGGGAAAACCCGGATCCTTTGGCAGTGGAGATTGGATATGGTTCTTCCATGCTTTTTCAGGGAGAAAAGGCCGGGTTCAGCATGATCATCAACAATACCAACCAGTTTTATCAATTGCTGAACAATGAATTGGATGAAACCCCGGACACACCTGCAGGTGAAAAATTAAGATATATTAGGCTGATTGCCCAGCAATCGCAAAAATATGGGAAAGTGGTCAGGAGCGCTGCTCAGAAGGTAACTCAACAGAAAATATATCCTGACACCAGGTTAGGCAATCAGCTTAGGATTGTTTCAAGGTTGATCGCAGGTGGGTTGAAAACACCGCTGTACTTGGTCCGGATGGGTGGATTTGATACCCATGACAATCAGGTAGACGGAGGAGACCGTACCAAAGGCAATCACGCCAATTTGCTGAAAGACCTTAACGATGCTGTGATGGCATTTATGAATGACCTGGAGTTTTTGGGAAGTGCCGATAGGGTGATGGGAATGACTTTCTCCGAATTTGGAAGAAGGATCGTGTCCAATTCCAGTGGAGGTACAGACCACGGTGCTTCGGCCCCGCTGTTTATTTTTGGCAATATGTCTTATGGAGGATTTAAGGGCAAGGCTCCTTTGATCACAGGTTCAGAAGAGTATCGCGACAATATCCCCATGCAGCATGATTTCAGGCAGGTATATAGTTCCTTGCTCACGCAATGGTTTGGTACAGATTCTTCAATCAACAAGTCCGTGATGATGGGGAGTTTTGATGAAGTTCCTGTGGTAAAAAATGCACTCATTACGTCCATCAGCCAAGAAGAACCAAGCAATCTCAAGGTTTATCCAAATCCAATTCGGGATTTTGCCACGGTTAAGTTTGATGTCTTTTCAGGAAATATCCGGATTGACATCATTGATAGCCAAGGCAGGGATGTTTCCAAGGTTTATGAAGGAACGGTCCAAAACAGGCAGTTCAATCAGGTAGTTGATTTTTCTATCTATCCTCCCGGAAGGTATATCCTCAGAGTAATGGATGGTTATAGGAGGTCAACGACACATTTGATCAAGTTATAAATGGAACAGGGAATTGGAAAGCACTTCCCTCATTCATTTTTTGAATAATATTTAGTGGTTTTTTGGTTAGTTAGACAGAAAAGAGCCGGCGTTGTGGCTGGCTCCTTTTTTCTTCTTTGACAAGATCACGAAAGGATACAGAGCAAGATGAACATCCAGGGCTTCGTATCTTTCAAAACAATGGTTATTTTTTTATTGGTTAGTTTGGTTAGAAGGAGTCAGTTGGGAGGCTGGCTCCTTTCTTTTTTGCCTCGGTCAGTGTCGTCATTGACTGGTTGAAGGTTTTAAACCGCTTTATCCAAATGTTTGTCCAGAATTTCCCTGATATTTCCTGAGGGTCTTTCTGCAGATGGATCAATGATTTTGAGCCTAAGTCAGTGTCTCCACTGACTTCTTTCTCATTTTTATTTCATTAGAGTAAATATGAAACTGAAAAAACCATTCATAATCTCTCACCAATATGGGTAAGAAATCCAAATTCATCTTTTCCTGTTTCATAAAAATATGCTGAAGAGAATGTATAATTTATTGGACTTGCAGCTAGCATCCATTTTCCATTACATGGGTTATTGTATATGTAATTTAGCTTTTGAATAACTACTGAAGGTGTATATACCTCAGTAGCCAAGGAATTTCGTTGCCAAAACTGAAAATCTCTATTGAAACTATTGACTGCAAATGACTTTAAATCATTTGGAGAATTTTTTCTTAAGTCTTTTTGAATCAAATGACTGGTATATTTCATGAAACTTGCATGAGGCATTTCTTTCCCGTTTTGTTCTAAAAATTCCCAAATTATGTGAATATGATTTGGCATGATTACAAAGGCATAGACTTTTAATTTTCCTGCATTTACCAAATACGCTAAACTCTGTATAAGAATTGATTTGTGTTTATCAGGGAGCAACAACAGCTTCCAATCAAGGATAGTAGCAGTGAAGAAGTATACTTTGTCTAATTCCATTTAGCTGGATTAAAGAGTTTAGTTTAATTGGAATGTCAGTGAAGACACTGACATTGGCAAATGGGAGGCTGGCTCCCTTCTTTTTTGCCTCGGTCAGTGTCGTCATTGACTGGTTGAAGGTTTTAAACCGCTTTATCCAAATGTTTGTCCAGAATTTCCCTGATATTTCCTGAGGGTCTTTCCGCAGATGGATCAATGATTTTCCCCTCTTTGTCCAAAAGCAAAAACCTTGGAATCGCATTCACCATAAAGAATTGGGCAAGTTCAGATTGCCATGCATTGGAGGCAAACCACTGCAAACCTTCCATTTTTTTGTTCTTCACCATTTTTTCCCAAGGTTCGCGCGTATCATCAATAGACACTGTGAGGAAAGCGACAGGCTTGTCTTTATATTCCTCTTTCACTTTATCCCAATTGGGATGCTCGGCGATGCAGGGACCGCACCATGTCGCCCAAATGTCGATATAGACCAATTGTCCTTTTAAGTCACTCAGCTTGACAGAATCCCCTTTGATATCAGTAAATGTAAAATCAGGAACTGTTTTTCCGGGACTGATAGGTTCCCACTTGGCTTTGAGTTTTTCTACCTTTTCGGCAAATTTTGGCGTGGTGTTTTCAGCCAAAAACTTGCTGTACATTTCTTCCACATGTACCGGTCCACGATATTCAAGGGTAGATTTCAAGGTTTCAAATTTCAATTGGTCTTTGATTGTAGGATCTTTGATCAATGAATCAATGGCAATCCAACTCACTTTTTCATAAGCTAAGGTAGTATCCGCTTTCATCAATTCACCTGCCAATGCTCCGATCCGTTGGTCAAGCAGGTTTCTATATGGAGCCACACCAAGAAGTTCTTTTCGGTCCAAAGGCAATTCTTTCAATTTTCTTTTGGTCTCTTCTACCGGGAAGTCCACAGAATCCTGCGGGATTTTATTGATAAAGGAATGATACATTGGGTACAACTGATCCATAAACATGCTTTGGTAGGTAAAGTAAGATTCCTCCATTGCCGAAAAAACCGAGTCAATGCCTTCTCCCATGATCAGAGAATCATAATTTGTCTTGACAATTGAAATGAGACTGTCTTTTTTTGAAAAATAGGCATCCTTTTTCAAGGCCATGATTTCCATAAAATTTTCAAGTCCACTTTCGTTGATGGCTTTGAATTTTTTACGCAAATAGGCATTTTCTTTGGCTTTATCGCCTGATGCTATAAAAGTCTTCGCAAACTCCTTGACATCGCCACTGACATGTATACTGTCCCCGGGATCCAGATAAAGACTAAATCTCAAATCTCCATTGGTAAGCATAAACATACCTGATTCTGGATAATCAAATTTTAATTGAAAAGAACCATCAGATTCCACTGAATCTTTTGCTAAATCTTCATCCAAACTCACGACAATGACCGCAAATTCCGAATTGTCCAGTTTTCCATAGATTTTGATACTGTTGTCGATGACTTCTGGTTTTTGGCTGCATGCAAACAATAGCAAGCTCGCTGCCAATACGGATAGACTTAGGTTTTTCATTTGTTTGTGGTTTAGATGAAGGATAGACTTTGGAAATAAATTGACCTTAAATTCAAATCAATTGTATAAACTTAAAAGTACATTATGATTTTTAGACAAAAAAATAAAACCACAGTTATCAAATAGAAAACATCAATATTTTATTAATATTTAACATTAAAGATTTTTATCCTGAAAAGAATTCCGAAAAAACCTTATTATCAATGAACCTATCTCATTTATTTTAATTTTATACTTTATTCTTCTTCAAATGATCGTTATCGGCTATACTGACCTTAAACCCTTCAGCCAGGATCTACATTTGCAGATTAAACTAGTCCTGCCAAATGTTTGTCCAGAATTTCCCTGATTTTCCCTGAAGGTCTTTCCGCAGACGGATCAATGATTTTCCCTTCTTTGTCCAAAAGCAAAAACCTTGGAATCGCATTCACCATAAAGAATTGGGCAAGTTCAGATTGCCATGCATTGGAGGCAAACCACTGCAAACCTTCCATTTTTTTGTTCTTCACCATTTTTTCCCAAGGTTCGCGCGTATCATCAATAGACACTGTGAGGAAAGCGACAGGCTTGTCTTTGTATTCCTCTTTCAATTTATCCCAATTAGGATGCTCGGCGATGCAGGGACCGCACCAAGTCGCCCAAATGTCGATATAGACCAATTGTCCTTTAAGGTCACTCAGCTTGACCGAATCACCTTTGATATCAGTAAAGGTAAAATCAGGAACAGGTTTTCCCGGTAAAATCGGATCCCATTTGGCCTTTACTTTTTCTAACCTTTTAACATATTTAGGAGTGGAATTTTCCGATATAAATTTGTTGTAAACTTCCTCTACTTGCAAAGGACCTCGATTTTCCATACTGCGCTTAATGAATCCATATTTGAAAAAATCAACCATTTCCGGTACTTTAATCAATGAGTCTATGGCAATCCATTCAGCCATTTCAATGGCTGTAATAGAAGAATCCGCTTCCATGATTTCATTTGCCAAAGATTCAATCCGCCTATAAATCATATAAACATAAAACTCTACCCGAAGAAGCTCAGGATTATCCATTGGTAGGTTTTCTATTTTTTTGCGTATTTCTTCTATTGGAAAATCAACAGAATCCTGCGGAATTTTATTGGCCAAGGCATGGTACATGGGGTAAAGCTGGTCCATAAATATGTCCTGATATTGGAAAGAGGATTCCTCCCAAGATAGGAAGGCGGTGTCGATCCCTTCTTTACTTTTCAATTCCTCATAAAACGTTTTCGCTATGGAGATAATGCTGTCTTTTTTGTAGAAATAGGCATCTTTTTTCACTGCCATAAATACATAAGGATCGTATAGCCGGCTTTCATACAAGAAAAAATCCCTTTTATTCAAGTACTCATTTTCTTGGGCCATATCACCCGAGGCAGTGAAAGTCTGTTCAAATTCTTTGCTGTCGCCTGTGACGAAAATGCTGTCACCTGGATTGAGGTAGAGGCTAAATCTCAAATCCCCGTTCAGGATCGAATAAATCCCCGTTTCCTCATAGTCAAATGCCAACACAAAGCTTCCATCCGATTTTACAGAATCTTGGGTGATTTCTTCATTGTTATGACTGACAATGATGACGGGGGATTCAGAATTTCCAAGCTTGCCGGCAATGGTGATGCTGTTGTCAATGACTTCAGGATTATTGCTGCAGGAAAAAAACAGGAGACTTGCCGCCAAAACAAATAGAAAGAGATTTTTCATTGTAAATGTGGTATCAAGGAGATTGGAATAATGTAGGGATTTGATGCGTTTCCAAACAGGTATTGACCTAAAAGTATATTATGATCCTTAGATTAAAAAACAGGAGCATGGTAGTTCCTCTTTCAAACTGATCTTTTAAGAAAATTTAATCTAAAGTAAAAAAATCGAGTTACTTGCCCATTCAATCTCAAAGGGTAAAAAATACAGTGGAAATTACCTTCTTGGAAAAAAGAATGATAATAGTCCTCTGAGTATATGCATTGTAGAAAATTAGGGGTCAGATGCTTAATTTGAACTGGGCGAGCTTTTCTTCCTCGTACTTTTTGAGAACCTGGTTTAGGGAATCGAGGTAATCCGACAGGATTTTGTTATTGTCCAAAGCACTTTCAGCATCAGGAATTGTCACAGGCATTTCACCGATAAATTTTTCAAGTTCAGGTGCATACTCTTTGATCTTTAGGGTGGCAGCAAGGATTTCTGTGTGGAGTTGGGCTTCGGATTTCATATCGTGCAGGAGTTTATATTGAATGGAATTTGCGGTTCGTGTTACAAAGATCGGTCCTTAACAAACAGCAAGCCTAACACAAAAAGGAATGTGATTTATATTTTTTACAGGTTCTGCTCCTAATTTATCATCATTTTTTCCTGCCTTACTTGAAGGAAAAAAATGGAATTCAATTCAATGGTGACTCACATTTGTCGAAAATCTAACTTAATAAAAAATACAAATCCCTAAGCCAACTCCCTCAGATCCACCGGAACAACTCGGGAGACACCGGCTTCGATCATGGTAATGCCATAGATGATGTCGGTACTTGCCATGGTGCGCTTGTTGTGCGTCACGATGATAAATTGGGACTCTTTCGAAAATGTATGAATGATGTTGTTGAACTTGTCAATGTTGGCATCGTCAAGCGGGGCGTCCACTTCATCGAAGATACAGAATGGTGCAGGCTTCAGAAGGTAAATCGCAAAAAGCAGGGAAGTGGCGGTCAGGGTTTTTTCCCCGCCGGAAAGTTGGTTGATGGTCAGCGGCCGCTTTCCTTTTGGTTTGGCGATGATCTCTATCGGGCTTTCCAATGGGTTGCTTGGGTCCACCAAGGTCAGGTCGCATTGATCCTCCTCGGTAAAGAGCGATCGGAAGACTTTGATAAAGTTCTCTTTGATCTTGCCAAAGGCATCCAAGAAAGTATCCTTGGCTACCTGATCGATTTCCAAGATCGTTTCCAACAGGGAGTTTTTGGCTTTGATCAGGTCGTCTTTTTGTTCTGTGATAAAGGTGTGGCGCTCTTTGATTTCATCATAGGCTTCCATTGCCATTGGGTTGATGGGTCCGATTTTCTCCAAACGTTCTTTGGCTTTGCCGACGATTTCGCGGATTTCGGATTCGGCCATCTCGGCATAAGCTTCATCCAAAGCAGGATTATCGGCCATCAATCCATCCAAATCTATTTCAAATTCCACACTCAGTCTTTCCTTGAGACTTGCAAGCTTAAGTTTGACTTCATTCATGGACTGCTGCATCTCATGGATCAAAGTGTCGAGCGATTCTTTCGATTTTTGGAGTTCACGGATCTGCTTGTCGGTATCATCAATCTCCCCACGGCAGGCATAATAGTCCTTTTCTGCTTCGTTGACACCTTTTTCTATGCCCTCCTTCTCGGAATAGAGTTCGATAAGCTCGTCGTCTTTGATCTCATTGTTATCCAGCAAAGAGCGGATCTCTGCGTCAATGGAAGCATGCTCAGTTTGGGATTTTTCGATCCTTTCCTTGCTGCTTTCGAAGGCTGATTGCTTGAATTCAATCTCTTGGGCAAGGCTGTTGACGCGGTTGAGCTGTTGGTGATACAGAATATTCTCCTGATTAAAAGCCCCAGACTTTTGGCTGAGGCTTTCACTTTCAGTTTGGAGCTGAAGGTTTATTCTTTCCAATTCTACTTCCAAAGCTTCAAAAGCTGCTTTTTCATTTTCCAGATCGGGCATGATGGTTTCCAAGCTGAATTGGAGGGATTCGATCCGGTCAAGGATATCTTCTCGCTTATTGGCATTGGAAGAAAGGAGTTCCGCCAACTGTTCCTTTTTTGTGCGGACAGAGACATACTCCTGATTGGTCTCATTGATTTCCTGTTGCAGCTTTTCAATGGCCGACTTGAAGCTGACTTCTTTGAGTTTAAGCAAGTCGGTGAGCTTGTCGTCAAGATTGGCGCGGGTCGTGGAAACTTTCTTGTTGAGTTCCTTGATTTCCTTTTCAAGTTTCTCCAGGTTTTTGGCCCGGCCTATTCTTTTTCCTTCAAAAAGTCCCACAGATCCACCGGAGACGCTGAATTTCCGCTTGGTGAATTTGCCGCTTTCGGTGATGAAAATCGAAGATTGGTCTGATGGAAAATCCTGGTATTCGCCTTTGACGATATAGACATCATCAAGGATAAACCCGATCAATTTGGCGTATTTGTCATCGTATTCGATGATCTCCGTTGCAGGAATAGCATTGGCAAAAAGCTTGGTTTGCGCAGGATGAAAACTGCTGAAATGCTCCAGGACAAAGAAATTGGCTTTTCCCTTTGCCGAATCGCTCAAAAGGTTGACTGCTGCGATCGCCTGTACCTCAGTCTCGACCACATAGTAATTCATGTAGTTTTCGAGGTAATTTTCAATCGTGACCCTGTACTTTTCTTCGGTGGTCAGGATGTCTGATAGGAGCGGAGTGTCCTTCGCCCAACTTGAATTTTTCTTCAGAAACTTGATCGCCTCGGGGTACCCCTCCAGGTTTTCGACCAAGGATTTTGTCAGGTTAAATTCATTTTGTCTTGCATCCAATTTTCTGGAAGTCTGTGTGACTTCCTCCCGGATCATGTCAATGATGCGGTTGGTTTCTTCTATTTTTTGGATTTGGTCTTCTTCTTTGGATTTGATCTTGGACAACTCGGCGGATTTGAGATCAAGGATATCTTTGAGCAAAACCATCTTGTCTTCAAACTCTGCCAAGTTGGAAACCTGATTGGTATCGTCAGAAGCAGTCTTTTCCAGTTCCTGCTTTAGTGTGGAAAGCTGGATTTGCTTGATTTCCTGGTCTTTGGAAAGCTGGTAAACGCGGTCTTTTATGGAAGAAAAATTCCTTGTTAGCTCTTTTTGGCTTTCCTGGATTTGGGTCTGTTCTCTTTTTTGGGTTTCGTAAGCTGCTCGCAGTTCCTCGACGATCATTTCTTTCTCGGCGAGCATCTTTTGGGCGGATTCACTTTCCTGCTCAAGGGATCTTATGCTGAAACCTGCACGGTCGTTGGACTTGCGGTCGGCATCGATCTGTTCACGGAGTTTTTGTGCCCGGTCTTCTAGAAATCTCAGCCTCTCGTTTTTGATTTTCTTGTCACTTTCAAACTGCCGGATTTTGTTAACATGCTCGTTAAGTGTCTTTTGGCGGGAGGAAAGCAGCTTTTCCTTCAGGATCAGGTCAGCCTTGCTGAATTCCAATAAGGATTCTTTTTCTGCGACTTTGGTATTGACTTGGAGCTTGCGGTCTTGTTCCTGCTGTACTTTTTGATTCAAAGAAATCAGCGAATCCGCATGTTTTTGGACGGATTTTTTGGCGAGGTTGATGCTCGCTTCTTTGTATTCCTGTTTGATTTCAAAATACCGCGCAGTCTGCTTGGCCTGTTTTTCGAGGCTTTTGAGGTTTTTTTCTATTTCAAAAAGAATGTCTTCCACCCTTGCAAGGTCAGCATCGGTGTCTTCAAGTTTTCGCAGGGTTTCCTTTTTTCTTGATTTGAATTTGGATATTCCTGCAGCTTCCTCGAAAAGTTCGCGGCGTGAATTGTTCTTGTCATTCAGGATTTCATCGATCATTTTCAGCTCGATGATGGCATAGCTGTTGGAGTTGATGCCTGTGTCCATGAATAGGTTGGTGATGTCTTTCAGTCGACAGGCGATGCCATTGAGCAGGTATTCACTTTCCCCTGACCGGTAATAGCGCCGGGTGATGGTAACGTGCGTGTATTCTGTGGGAAGGAGGTTTTTGGTGTTTTCAAAAGTCAGAGAAACCTCGGCAAGATTGCTTGGTTTGCGGTTTTTGGTACCGTTGAAGATCACGTTTTCCATCTTATCGGAGCGGAGCATCCGGGATTTTTGTTCGCCGAGAACCCATCGGATCGCATCCACTACATTGGACTTGCCACAACCGTTTGGACCGACTACTCCGGTGATTCCCTTGTCAAAATGGATGACCATCCTGTCACCAAAACTCTTAAAACCTTTGATCTCCAGCTTACTCAGCAGCATCCTTTACCTCTTTGAAAATGATTACAGACAAAATTACTTGAATTCGGAAATTAACCAAGGCGAATAAAGTATGAAGTGGGAAGTAAGAAGTATGAAGTGTGAGAAGAGAAGCGAGAGACGAGACTATTTTTGTGGACCAAAAAAATTACGCTGAACCAATTTGAGGGGTGGGATTTAAAGATTGAATTCACCGTAGTCAAAAATTTGGCTAAAGCCCAATTTGGAATTGAATTTTTCAAAACCTCCAGCTAAAGCAGGAGGAAATTAAAAAACGAAGAAGGATTCAGAGTTTTTGAATCTAAACTGAATTTAATTGTATTATTTCTTCCAACCGCAACGAAGATTTCTCTCTTCGTTCGAAAGGACAATGACAAGTATTTTCCGCCCTTAGCCCAATTTTTATTTATGACCCTTATTTCTTTTTCATTTGCGTCATAGCGTCTTTGCGAGATTCATTCTTTCCACTTTTTGCCCGTGAGCGAACAAAATGGAGGGTTGACGGACAAATAAATTATCGAAAAATGGCCAAAATTGGATGATATGGCTTCTTTTTCATTTGGCACAATCTGTGAAATTATTCTCGAAACCAATTATTATTTAACTATCATGAAAACCACCAAATCTATTTTACTCGCTTTTTGCTTTTTCTTTATTGCCGTATCAGTTTTGGCGCAAGCAACCGAAACACGTTCTCCGGGTAACTTTTCAAAAATACAATCCGGAGGCAGTTGGGATGTGATCATCCAGACCGGAAACAGGGACGAAGTGAGGTTGGAATCCACTAATGTTTCCCTAGACAAGGTAATCACGGAGGTCGATAACAATACCCTGAAAATATCCTTGGAGAAAGGCAATTACCGCAGTCTCGGTTTGACTGTTTATGTGACGGTAAGGGAACTAGAAGGCATCAAAAGCACTGGTTCGGGAAGTATCAAAGTGCAGTCAGAGATCACTACCGGTTCCCTTTCTCTGGGAAATACAGGATCCGGAAACATTACCCTGAAGGACGTCAATGCCGATAACCTTTCTGTTGGCATGACAGGCTCAGGATTTATTGCCGTCGCAGCGGGGACTGTTGGCACGTTTTCTTTGTCTCAGACCGGATCAGGGGATTTTAGAGGAGAGGAAATGTATGCAGAAAATGCAACCATCAATAAAACCGGTTCCGGCCAATCCCAAATCGGAGAAGTTGAGAGTTTGAATGTCAAATCTACAGGTTCAGGCAATGTCTATTATTCAGGAAATCCCGGAAATACCAATATTTCTTCCACAGGTTCTTCCAAAGTGATTAGGAGGTAGAGTTAGTAATCAGCAGGCAGTTTGCAGTGGTCAGTTTGTGGCAGTGAGCAGTTTGCAGTTTATTTGTAAAATTAGTTTTGTAGTAATAAGTTAAATTCTATGACACTAAGGATATGGAAAAAAAGATAGAATCTCTCAAAAATACTCTACTCCCAAACCCATAAACCACCAGGTTGGTAAAGGACTTCTTTACCAACATTTTTTTTACAGAATTTAAATTTCCAATTATTCGTCAGCCGCGAAGACAATTAGAACTTAGATTCTTCGCTTCCCTCAGAATAACGGACTTCGACAACTATGACAACTCAATAACCCGATAATCTGGTACCAATGATAACCATGACAACTCGATAACCTGACAACCACTACAACCACTCCAACAATTACAACCATTCACTAAAAACCTTCCCCCAACCATGGTCAGCAACTACTTCAAAATCGTCCTTAGAAACACCAAGAAGCATCCGCTTTATGTGTTGATCAATATTTTTGGATTGGCAATTGGGATGGCTGTCAGTATTTTGATACTCCTTTTTGTGCAGCATGAGCTGAGTTATGACAGGTACCATGATAAGGCCGACCGGATTGTCAGGTTGTCTCGGGCTTGGAATGATCAGAATGGTGAAGTCAGTCTGCATCTCGGACATGCTGCACCGCCTTTTGGGCCTTTGATCAAATCTGATTTTGGAGATGATGTAGAAAATGTCGTCCGCTTTTTTAATTTCAATCCTCTGATCAAATACAAACAGGAAGCATTTGTCGAGGAGCGATTTTTCTTTGCTGACCCCGAAGTATTTGATGTTTTCTCTTGGCAATTGTTGGAAGGAAATTCAAAAGACCTTGGGGAATTCAGTGATGCGATCTTTCTCACCGAATCCATGGCCAAGAAGTATTTTGGCAATGAGAATCCGATTGGGAAGTTTTTGGAACTGGAATTGGTAGGCCAAAAGTCTCCCTTTCAGGTCAGAGGTCTGATGGCTGATACTCCTGACAATTCACACTTTCAGGTGGACTTTCTTGCTAGCATGAGGCCGGTGAATGATTTCTATGGAGGTGAAGAGCAGATGATGCAAAACTTCGGTTCCAATAACTTCTCTACCTACCTATTGCTCGCAAAAGGGGTGGATATAAAAGAATTTGAGGCCAAGTTACCGGAATTGATTGACCGGCATATGGGTGAAAACCAAGCTGGAGTGGCAGCTTCCAAAGGAACAAGACTACAGCTTTGGCCTATCACCGACATCCACCTTCATTCCAACCTGGATTCGGAGATCGAGCCTAACGGCAACATTGATTATGTGTATACCTACCTTGCTGTGGCACTTTTTATCCTGTTGATAGCCTGTATCAATTTCATGAACCTTTCTACAGCGCGGTCCTCCTTGAGGTCGATGGAAGTAGGATTAAGGAAAGTCATGGGTGCTGACAGGTCGGGATTGGTGAAGCAGTTTATGGGAGAGTCATTCATCATGGCGCTCATTGCTTTGTTCTTTGCGGTTGTCTTGGTATATATTTTCCTTCCTGTTTTTGCTGATTTTACGGACAAAAAGTTGAGTCTAAACCTCATCCAGCATCCCGAATATCTGATAGGATTGATTGGATTGGCAATATTGGTGGGTTTGATTTCAGGGAGTTATCCGGCCTTATTTCTATCGGGTTTTTCACCTTCAAGAGTCTTGAAAGGAGTATTCAAAGCCGGGGCCGGACATAAGCAGTTCCGGTCAGTGTTGGTGACAGGACAATTTGCGATTTCGGTCATGTTGATCGTTGCGGTTTTGGTGGTGATCAACCAACTGGATTTTATGCAGTCCAAGGACTTGGGTTTCAAAAAAGAGGATCTTGTCGTCCTTCCTGCCAGTCAGTCTATCACCCAAAATTACCTTATTGTCAAAGACAGGCTTGAAAACCATCCCGGCATCCAAGAAATAAGCATTTCAAGCAGGGTTCCGTCTGGTCGCTTACTCGATTCTCAGGGAGCTTCAGCCGAGGTCAATGGAGAGTTGAGCCAAGTCAATGTCAGGATTGCAGACATCCATGTAGCACACAATTTTGTCCAAACATATGGCATACCGATCGTGGCAGGCCGAAACTTTGATTTTTTGCAGGCGACGGATTCGACAGAAGGCTTTGTGCTCAATGAGGCCGCCGTCCGTGCCATCGGTTGGGCGAGCGCCGAAGAAGCGGTTGGAAAGCAATTTAACTACGGCGGAAGAAACGGCTATGTGACCGGTGTGATGAAAGATTTTCACTTCGAATCGCTGCATCAGCCCATTGTGCCCATTGTCTTTATGATTTCTGTAGACAGGAGCAATCTTGTCAGTATCAAAATCGATGCAGACAAAAAAGAGGAAACCATGGCTTATCTGCGTGAAGAATGGCAGCAGTTGAGACCTGATTATCCATTTGATCCGCTGTTTGTTGATGAGGGATTCAACAGGCAATATGAAGCTGAAAATATTGTGAAGACTATATTCACCTTTTTTGCCGGATTGGCGGTTCTGATTTCTATTTTGGGATTGTTGGGATTGACGACTTTTGAGACCGAACAACGGACCAGGGAAATCGGAATCCGGAAAGTGATGGGAGCAGAGACATTCAACATTGTGACTTTGCTTGGAAAAGATTTCATGAAACTGGTGCTCTTCGGGTTTCTGATTGCAGTACCTATCTCTTGGTATGGCATGTCGCAATGGCTGGAAGACTTTGCCTTTAAGATCAATATTTCCTGGCAGGTATTTTTGGTAGCCGGACTTGTGGCGGGATTAATCGCTGCAGTCACCGTTTCGGGACAAGCGGTTAAAGCAGCCTTGGCCAATCCGGTCAAATCGATTAAAAATGAATAAATTAACCCTCTTGAACTTAAACCAAAAAATCCACCGTTGGCTAAACCTCGGTGGATTTTGCTTTTTATTCTTTTACGAAAATTTTAGAACTTGATTTTTTGCCCACTGGCGGACAAAATTGTTCGGACAGAAATCCAGTAATGATTCAAAAGGTGCCTTTTTTCATCAATAATGCGGTTTTCTTGTGGCATGGAAGTGGGATAATGTGAAATGATGAATTTAAAATTAATTATGAAGAAGTGGGATAAGTAATTTTAAATGGGAGTAAAAAAGATGAATTCCAAATACCTATAGCAAAAATACCGAAGTAGTTAAGCGAACAGTGCGGGAGAAACCTTCCAAATACTAAAATTTTATAATCATTCAGTTAAAGTCCTTTTAAGTATACAAATATCAATTGAAATGTGGAAAAATAGCCTCATCATATCTTTTAGAAATCTCAGAAAGTACAAATCTCTTACCGTCATCAATGTTTTGGGTATGGCTGTTGGGCTTGCCGTTTGTCTTTTGATTGGTTTGTTTGTTTTTGATGAACTGTCTTACGACAGCCAGACAAAAGATGGGGAAAGGATTTATCGGGTGTCGCTTAAAACAGAGGAGGCACTTTGGGCCGGATCTCCAGGGCCATTGGCAGAAGGATTGAAAAATGATTTTGAAGAAGTAGCTGCTTCGACAAGAATTATGAAATTTCCGGGTCTGGAAGAAATGTTGCTTAAGACTGATATCAATGGCGAAAAAAGGCAGTTTTTTGAGACAAAAGGATATTATGTCGATTCAACATTTTTTAAGGTTTTTGATTACCCATTTCTGAAAGGAAATCCCGAGCTGGCATTGGAGGCACCAAATTCCATTATTCTGTCGTCTACACTTGCCCAAAAACTTTTTGGAAACACTGACCCGACCAATCAGCCTTTGACAATTGGTTTGCCATTTGGGGAGTTTGAATATAAAATCAGTGGGGTGTTTGATGACAGCAAAGTGAAGTCCCATATCGATGCCAATTTTTTTCTCTCTATGGAAAATAATGACATCGGAGGCGCTGTAAAAGGCATGACCAATTGGGCTTCCAACAATATTTTTTACACTTATGTCAAACTCATCCCGAATACGGATTCCAAGAAATTTGAAAGTAAACTTGATCCTTACTTTGAACAAAGGGCCGGCGAAGATTTAAAGGCAATGGGAGGTTATAGCAAATCACTTTTGCTTCAGCCATTTAAGGAAATTTATCTCCAATCCCAGATGGAGTATGAGCTTGGCATCACAGGAAATAGGACAAACCTTTATGTTTTTGGTTCTGTTGCCATTTTTATACTCCTGATAGCCTGTATCAATTTTATGAATCTGGCGACAGCAAGATCTGAAAAGAGGTCCAAAGAAGTAGGTATCCGAAAGTTGCTCGGTGCAGACCGAACAGCCTTGGTTTTTCAATTTTTAGGAGAATCTACTTTGATTTCACTTTTGGGTTTTGGGGTAGCAATGATAGGAGCATCCATTTTATTGCCGTATTTCAATCAATTGACAGGAAAAGAAATTTATTTGTACCGGGATTTTTTTCCAATACTTTTCATTCTGGTCCTTGCTATAGCAGCAGGTTTATTGGCTGGGATTTATCCTGCCTTTTTCCTTTCAGGTTTTCAACCTGTCAAAATTTTAAAAGGAAGGTTTAAAGGAAATTTAGCCGGATTTTCACTGAGGCAGGTGTTGGTGGTTTTTCAGTTTGCGATTTCGGCATGCCTGATTCTCATGGTATTTGTAATCAGTCAGCAGCTTTCTTTTGTACAAAAACAGGATCTTGGTTTTTCTAAAGAGCAAAAACTTATTGTCCCCCTGAATAGTGAATTTACAGTTGCAAAATATGATGTATTGAAATCTTCCCTGTTACAGCAATCTGGTGTCAAGGCAGTGACAGTGGCTTCCACCTATCCGGGAATCGAGAATATTGAAAGCATGCTTTATTTCCCCGAGGGAAAGACTGCGGACAATGTCATCAACATAACCAATGCAGTCGTTGGAGATGATTTTTTGGAAACTTTGGGATTTACATTGGTAGAGGGGAGATCATTTACAGAAGATTATAAAACCGAAAATCCTGTTATTATTTTGAATGAATCGGCTGTCAAAGCTCTTGGATATGATGTCCATACTGCCGTCGGAAGGCAAGTGCATTATGAATGGAGGAACGAACTGCACACCTATGAAATCGTCGGAGTGGTCAAGGATTTCCATTTTAGAAGCCTCCACAAAAACATCGAGCCTTATGGTTTTATCAAAGGAAATAACGGGGGATTCCTGATTGCAAGCTTCGAAGGAAAAGAAGTAAAGGAGGTTCTTGAAAATGCAGAATCTACCTGGAAAAAGGCAGGGATTACAGACCCATTTGTCTATTCATTCTTGGATGAGGATTTTCATAGAAATTACCAAAAAGAAGAACGGACTGCTTCAATAATTATGACTTGCGCCATATTGGCAATCTTCATCGCTTGCCTTGGTTTGTATGGTTTGGTAAGTTTCATAACAGAGCAGCGGACAAAGGAAATTGGTATTCGCAAAACATTGGGTGCGACAGATTGGAGTATTGTGAGGTTGCTTTCTCAGGATTTTGGGAAGACGGTATTTGTTGCGGTGTTGTTTTCGATTCCTGCAAGTATCTATTTGGCAAACAAATGGCTTTCAGATTTTGCCTTCAAAATTGACCTTCATTGGGGATATTTTGTCACGGCAGGATTGGTGGCTTTGCTTATTGCGATGCTTACAGTCAGTTTCCAATCTATTAAAACTGCATTGATGAATCCGGTGGATAGTTTGAGAAGCGAGTGAAAAAAAGGTATGAAGAGGGAAGTTAGAAGTAAGAAGTTAGATTCTCCAAGAGTAGAGGAGACGTTGATTGAACAAAGTATCATGTTCCAAGTACCGAGGTTTTGGACAACGCTTACCAAAAAACAATAACAACTAAAAAGAGGCGAGTGACGAGAGATGAGACTTTGGGAATTAAGAATGATAAATTCAGAATTTAAGAATGAAGGATTCGACAACTAGAAACAGACAACCATTACAACTACTAGAACAATTACAACAAATAGTACCAAGTATTAAGTACCAAGTACTAAGCTCCGAAGACAACTCGACAACTTGACACCCTGACAACAATTACAACCACTACTACAACTACAACCACAACTACAACTACAACTACAACCATATGCTCAAGAACTACTTCAAAATCGCCTGGAGAAACCTTTTGAAAAAGAAAGCATACTCATTCATCAATATTTTTGGGTTGGGGTTGGGAATGGCCTGTTGCTTCATGATTTTTATGTTTGTTCAAGACGAATTGTCATTTGATTCTTATCATGAAAAAGGCGACCGTATTTACCGATTAATCCATGGTGAACTTCCATCCAAAGACCAAGCTGAAAATGCAGGAGTTATTCCATATTGGGTTTGGCACAATGCCCCCGTGGGACCAGCACTTAAAAGTTATTTCCCTGAAATCGACAAAGTAGTCCAGTTTTCCGGCAGTTCTGATATCCTGCTTACCGATGGTGAAAATTTCTATCAAGAAGAGGGTGTGTTTTTTATGGACTCGACAGCCTTTGATGTTTTTAGCTGGAAGGTGATCAAAGGCGATCCCAAAACTGCATTGACAGCACCTTATAGTATGGTAATGACTGAAACCACAGCCAAAAGGTATTTTGGAAATGAGGATCCAATCGGCAAAACAGTCAAAGGAAGTGACTCACCTGGAAGGTCTAATGCAGGGGATTACACTGTGACGGCTGTCATTGAAGATGTTCCTGAAAATTCCCATTTCAAATTCAACATATTGCTTTCATTAAGTACATTCAGACAATTTTGGCCTGAAGTATTTGATGCTTGGGGATATGTGGATTTTTACACTTATTTCTTGGTAAATGAAAACTTTGACCTTGCTGCATTCAAACAAAAAATCCCTGATTTTCTTGCTGCAAGACAGGATAATCCCCTCTATACTGTAAAAGTCGAGCAGATGAAGGATTTTTATCTCCGGACAGACGCGGACAGACAACCCGGAGAAACAGGAAGCTTATCCAACATCTATATTTTCTCGGTCATAGGGATTTTCATTCTTGTTATAGCAATGATCAACTTTATGAACCTGTCCACTGCTAGATCCATGGAGCGGGCTAAGGAAGTGGGAATCAGAAAATCCGTTGGCGCAGAAAGGAAGCATCTTGTATTCCAATTCCTAGGGGAGTCTATCATCATTGTATTTCTGGCGATGATTGCTGCTGGCATTTTTGTAGCAATTGCCATGCCGCTGATGAACAGCATCACCGGCAAAGAACTGGGGTTGAAGGAGTTTGTCAGTTGGCAATCGGTTCCTAGTCTAATCGGGATTCTATTTGTGGTGGGGATATTGGCAGGATCCTATCCGGCTTTTGTACTGTCAGGATTTAAGCCGGTTCAGATCTTAAAGGGAATTTCTGTAGCTAATAACAGTGGAATCAGCCTTAGAAAAGGACTTGTGATTTTTCAGTTTAGCCTATCTATCATCCTGATTGCCGGGACTATCATCGTCTATAGCCAAATGAACCACCTTCTTGACAAAGACATGGGTTTTGACAAAGAGCAGATGTTGGTATTGGACTACAATTATGATGATAAAGTAAATATGATATCGAGTGCGCTCAAAAGCGAGTTGGAAGCAAATCCTTCAATTTTGTCAGTAGCTTTTTCAAGAAGTGTTCCCGGAGGATATTTTCCAAACGCCGGCACATCCATACAGAATCCTGGTGGGGAAATGGTTCAAATGGGTCAGGCAATTTTTCAGGTTGGAATTGATTTTATTGATCATTTTGATATGGAGTTGGTGGCCGGAAGATCCTATTCAAGGGAATTTCCTTCAGATTCCACTTCAGCTTTGGTGATCAATGAAGCCGCTGCACGTCAATATGGCTATGCCAATCCTGCCGACATTATTGGGAAGAAATTTGACCAATGGGGTAGGAAAGGAGAAGTAATCGGGGTGGTAAAGGATTTCAATTTTATATCCCTCCACAGGACTATAGAGCCACTGACTTTACCATTTGATGCTTATTCGAGTCGTTTCCTTTCTATCAAAGTAAAACCGGAAAATTTGGAAAAAACCATTAAAGAAATTGAGGAAGTCTGGAAAAGAATGGCCCCACCCTATAGGCCGTTTTTATACAGCTTTTTGGATGAGGACTTTAACAAACAATACCAAGCGGATTTCAAATTTAGGAAGATATTTACCTCATTTTCTGTTTTGGCGATCTTAATTGCTTGTTTGGGACTTTTAGGTCTGGCTACTTACACAGCAGAAATCAGAACAAAAGAGATCGGAATCAGAAAAGTGCTTGGCGCTGAGGTTTCGAGTATTGTTGCCTTGTTGTCCAAGGATTTTATCAAATTGGTTTTGGTAGCAATTGTCCTAGCCATCCCGGTTACATGGTATGCCATGAATAGCTGGCTGGAAGGATTTGCCTATAGAATTGAAATCGGATGGTGGGTATACTTATTGGCAGGATTGGTTGCAGTCATTGTGGCTATGGTCACCATCAGCTCTCAAGCCATCAGTGCAGCGATGCTGAATCCGGTGAAGAGTCTGAAGAGCGAATGAGGAAAAAGACATTAGATCCAAGACTGAATTGTCGAAAAATAGGGAAAAATTTGATTGAACAAAGTTTTATGTACCAAGTAACAAGCCCTGCTGACAGCCTTAATCAACCGACCACAATGACAACTCGATAACCATTACAACGAAAAGTATCAAGTATTAAGTACCAAGTACCAAGCACCGAAGACAACCGGACAACATTTACAACTCGACAACAATTACAACAACTACTACCATTACAACTATATCCCCATGCTCAAAAACTACTTCAAAATCGCCTGGAGAAATCTGATAAGGAATAAATCCTTTAGCCTAATCAATATTCTTGGTTTGGCAGTCAGCATGTCTATTTGTTTACTTATCATCATGATAGGGATAGATCAGTATAGTTATGACACTTACCATAGCAAAAAGGACAGTATCTACAGAATTCATTCTACTGAATATCAGGAAAACGAAGGAGAAACAGCAAGTACTGCTTTACCCCTTGCTGAAAAGCTGAAAAAAGAGTATCCTATTGTTGAAGCCGCGGCAGCGATCAATAGTGAAATCGGAGGGGACATCATCTATGAGGAGAAATTTGCATCAGGTGGAGGTTATTTTGCGGATGAAAATCTATTTAAAATTCTGGATTTTTCTTTCAAAGAAGGAGATCCAAAAACAGCCTTGAATGAACCATTTTCGATGGTGATTACATCAGAATTGGCAGATATTCTATTTAAAAATGAATCAGCACTTGGCAAGATTGTCGCTTTTCAGGATAAGGATATCAGGGCCACCGATATCGAGGAAGGGAATATCGAAACTGATTTTGGCTACTTTACCATCACAGGCGTTCTCAATCCAACACCCGGTAAAACCCACTTGCCATTTAAACTTTTAGCTTCTTTGAGTACAATGAAATCACTTCCCGAAGGCTCGGTAATGTATGAAAACGAGGAAGATTGGAACAACGTTTGGACCAATTACACTTATGTCCTTTTGGAGGAAGGGCAAAGTAAAAGTGATTTTCAGTCAATTCTAGATCAAGTTTCTGAGGAAATTTATGGGTTAAAATTTGAGGACAAACATTCTTTTAAAGCTGTTGCTTTGAGTGAAATTAATCCAATGGGGATGATTGGAAACACTACCCATATTGGTATTCCTAAAGTGGTCCTATTGATTCTGGGGGTCCTTTGTATCATTGTGATGTTCTCGGCCTGTCTGAACTATACCAACATGTCAGTAGCCAGGGCACTTACCAGGATTCGTGAAGTAGGAATACGAAAGGTTTCAGGAGCAAGCAAAAGCCAGATTTTTGCACAGTTTATAACTGAGGCTGTGCTAATATCACTTTGTTCATTGGTCTTGGCTTTCTTCCTTCTTCAGTTACTCCAAAAGGGAGTTGCAGGCATGACTTTTGAAAAGTATCTGAAGATTTCTTTTGAGCAAAATCTATCTGCAATATTGATTTTTATAGGTTTCAGCATTGCTGTAGGGGTTTTAGCCGGTTTACTTCCTGCTTCTTATGTTTCCAAACTGAACCCTATCAATTTGTTCAATAAGCTGAGTGGTGTCAGGATGTTCAAAAATTTGAGGATCCGAAATATCCTCTTGGTGATCCAATTTTCAATTTCCTTGATTTTTATCATTTCTGTTGTACTCATCCAGGCCCAATCCAGGCACATTATGAATTTTGAATATGGATTTGCAAAGGAAAACATCGTCACTGTCAAGCTTTTTAATCCTGAAAACTATTCCAGATTTGCTCAGGCTGTAGTTTCCAATCCTTCTGTCACTCAAGTTGGGGCGACATCTCTTATACCCGGGGGAGGTTGGAGTTTTGGCAATGAAGTGGTTAATCCCGATTATCCTTTGGATAGTATTTCCACTAATTTCTTTGATATCGATGCTTTGGCTGTGGACGTTTTAGGATTGGAAATCTTGGCAGGTACCAACGTTCCTGCCGAAGGAAGCCCAAACCTAATTTTGATCAACGAGAAGTCGGTTGAAGAATTTAATCTTGGCAGTATAGAGGAAGCTATCGGAAAGCAATTGACGATAAACCAAGACGGTGAATTCCAAAATCTGCAAGTAGCAGGAGTGGTCAAGGATTTTCAGTTCCTTCCACCCCATAGGGAAATGCAAAGTTTGATTTTGAGAAACAGAGAAAGTGAATTTGGTTTTGCTTTGGTGAAAATCTCCAATCAAAACCAGGCACAGACGCTTGAAGCTCTTGAAGCATCTTGGAAAGAGGTAAATCCAAATTCCAAATTTTCCTACAAATTTTTGGATGAGGAGCTCCTGTTCATCCATCAGGTTTTGGGAGATGTCACTTCAGTCATCGGACTGATTTCATTTCTGGCGGTATTTGTTTCATGTTTAGGGCTTTTGGGGATGGCGACTTATACTGCCCAAACCCGAATCAAAGAGATTGGAATCCGGAAAACCCTTGGATCAAGTATTCCCCAGATTATTTATTTACTGTCCAAAACCTTTTTGGCCTTATTGGGAATCGCCATCTTGATAGCTGTGCCTTCAGCATATTTTATCAATAATTTATGGCTTGATTTCTTTGCATCCCGGGTTAGTATTGGAGTCATACCAATTGGATTTGGAGTAGGTGCGATTTTGTTGATCAGTTTGGGAATCATCTTATCACAGGCCTATCGGGCTGCCACTATTAACCCGATTGAAAGCCTGAGAAATGAATAAGGAATTTCTGATTTTCAAAAATCCAAGAAACCACAAGCCATTAAACTTCTAAACCTTCAACTCTCACCATGCTCAAAAACTACTTCAAAATCGCCTGGCGCTCACTTACGCGCAGCAAATGGATCGGGGCAATCAATATTTTTGGATTGACTATTGGAATTACTGCTGCATTATTACTTTTTGTGGTGGTCCAATATGAATTGAGTTATGATAAATTTCAGACAAATTATGATCAGATTTTCAGAATTGTCACGCAAGATACTTACGAAAACATCACGGATTTTAACCCCGGTGTATCCAATCCCTTTCCCGATGCATTGATGTCGGAAAAGCTGATGTATGAAATAGTTGTCCCTGTCATTGTCCACAGTGATGTACAGGTCAATATCCAGAAAACAAATGATGAGGGGGGCTTGGATAAATATAAGGCGAAAAGGTTGTTTTTTACTACTTCAGAATATGCAGAAGTTTTTGATGTGGAGTTTATTGCGGGAAGTCCGATTATATTAGATCAGCCTGACCATATTATCCTGACCCGAACAGAGGCGGAGCGGTTTTTTGGAAATTGGCAAAGTGCACAAGGTAAATCCCTACAGCTTACCAATGGCGTGACTTTGTTGGTAGGTGCGGTGGTAAACGATATACCTGAAAACAGCAACTTTGATTTTGATATGTTGGCATCTTTTGAGACCATCCGGTCGCATCAGGATATGTTTGGGTATGACCTCAAAGAGTGGGGAAGTACCAGCAGTAATTTTCAGGTCTACGTCCAGATGGATCCAAACGGTGATTTGGCAAAAGCGCAAAGTCAATTGGATGGTTTTTCCAAAAAGCACTTTGAAGGTAGAGGAACATCCGTGAAATCCCACCACATGCAGCCACTCAGCGATATTCATTTCAACCAGTCTTTTGAACCTTTGAGTGGTAGAATGGTCCGAAAATCAACTATTCAGACTTTGATCATTGTCGGGATATTTATCCTCCTGATGGCATCTATCAACTTTGTCAATCTCAGTACTTCGCAGGCAATCGGACGAAGTAAGGAAATCGGGGTGAGGAAAGTAATGGGAAGCTCCAAGTCGCAGATAGCATTGCAGTCCTTTGGAGAAACCTTCCTGACAGTTTTGGTTGCTTCCCTGTTGTCTTTTGGCCTTGCAAATCTTTTGTTTCCATTTCTCGACAAAATAGCTGATGTTCCTTCTACCATCAGTTTTTTCCAGCCTGTGATTTTATTCTTTGTGGCTTCCTTGCTTGTTCTTTTGACATTGGTTTCGGGATTCTATCCCGCGATGATTATCTCCAAATTTCAGCCTATCCAAGCACTCAAAAATAAGTTTCAGGGAGCTCAAATAGGAGGGATTTCAATTAGGAGAGGTTTGGTGGTCCTTCAGTTTGCCATTGCACAGATCCTTATGATCGGGACGCTGATAGCTGTCAGGCAGATGAATCTGGTGCAGGAAACTGACCTAGGGTTTAATAAAGATGCCATCTATTACATCGAAGTTCCATCCGACAGTCCTACAGAAGTCCGTATTGAAGGGTTCAAGCAGGGATTATTAGGGATTCCCGGAGTCGAGGGGGCAAGTTTGGCTTCGGATGTCCCTTCTTCGGATAACAATTCTGCAACCAATTTTTACTTTGACAACAAAAGTGAAGATGTCACTTTTCCTGCTTATCTGAAGTTTGCAGATGCTGCATACTTTGACCTTTATGAAATGGAATTTGCTGCAGGCCAAGGATATCCCGCGAGCGATACCATCAGAAATGTGGTGATCAATGAAACCATGGCCAAGAAACTTTTGATTCCTTCTCCTGAAGAAGCGATCGGCAAAAACATCCGATTGGGAAGCGGGGAGTGGGTTCCGATCACCGGCGTGGTCAAGGATTTTACAGTCAATTCTCTTAGGGAAGAAATCAAGCAATTGCTTATCACGACCGAAAAGGCTTATTACAGGCAGGTTGCAGTGAAGCTTGATGCGCGCTCAGACAAAGCAACCTTGACAGCGATACAGGAAAAGTTCGAGGAAATATACCCTGAACAGATTTATACTGCCAATTTCTTGGATGAATCTATTGCCGCATTTTACGAAAGCGAGCAAAAGCTGGCGTTGGTGTATAAGATCTTTGCTGTTCTTTCCATTCTGATATCCTGTATTGGTTTGTATGGCTTGGTGTCATTTATGGTGGGTCAAAAAGTCAAAGAAATCGGCATCAGAAAAGTGCTCGGAGCTTCTGTTGCACAGATCACGATGATGCTTTCCAAGGAATTTATCCTGATGGTTTTATTGGCATTTGTGATTGCGATTCCATTAGCCTATTTCATGGTGCAGGAATGGTTGGCATCGTTTGCTTACAGGACTCCAATTTCGATTGGTTTATTCCTTTCGGTGATGTTGGTTTCGCTGCTGATCACGGCATTGACAGTGGGTTCAAAAGCCATTCGTGCTGCCATTGCCAATCCGGTGGATAGTTTGACGGATGAATAATTGGACAGAAGATTCAAGACGCAAGACTTGGGGAAATCTGAATTTAGAATTATGAATCATGGATAAACGCTTCTTTGCCAGTAACCCTATATTCTTCTTCATGGGGACGGAAGACGGAAGTCGGAAGACCCCCGCCTGTCGTCGGGCAGGGATGTACCGGATATTTCAGTCTGCAGACAAAAATTTAAAGGCATATCCAATCTACTGGCATAATTGTGTACATACATTTTATGAATTAATAATGAAGAATTCCGACAACCAGACAACCAGACAACTTGACAACCCGACAACCAGACAACTTGACAACCCGACAACCCGACAACCATTCTAACAATTACAACCACTACAACCACTACAACAATTATAACCACTAAATCCCCTTTCCCTATGTTTCGCAACTACTTACTCATCGGCTGGAGAAACCTGAAAAGAAACAAACTCAGGACCGGTATTCACATCTTGGGATTGTCAATCGGGATATCAATCTGTTTCCTGATTTTCAATATTTTTTGGTATGCCCATAGCTTTGACAAATTCCATCCGGATTCGGAACAAATATTCCGGATGGGGATGATTACCGATTTTGGAGATGGAGAATTCCCGAACTCAGGCGTGCCCGGACCTTTGGGAGAAGTGGTCGAATCGGAGTTGACAGGCATCGCCCATAAAGGTAGACTATACACCCTTTGGGAAACTTTGGTGATACTTCCCGAATCCAATAAAGTAATGGGTAGAACCAATACAGTGACTTTTGCAGATGCCGGATTTTTTAAAATTTTCCCCAGAAAATGGCTGGCAGGAAGCCCTGAAAACTCACTGGAAAATCCCAATTCTGCGGTAATCAGTCTTGCTTCACTGGAAAAGTATTTTCCCGGGCAACAGCCTTTGGATGTTTTGGGCAAGGAAATTATATATTCCGATGCAGATACCATCTCTGCGCAGGTGACAGGTGTGGTGGCTGATTTTGAAGAAAATACCGACCTCGTTTTTACCGATTTCATTTCCTTTGCCACGATCAAAAGCATGGAAAAAGAAAATTGGTTCGGCCTTGATTCTTGGGGAAATGTCAATTCCAGTTCCCAGCTTTTTATCAAAAAAGAATTTCTAAAGTCCGAAGCAGACCTGAACCTGGGTCTGGACAATATCTCCAAAAAGTACCTCAACAAAGAAGGGGGAAATTCAAGATTCACCATACAACCTTTGTCAGAAATCCATTTTGACCAATCTGATCCGGGTCCGCAATCCGTCTCCAAGGTATTCCTGAAAGGCCTGATTTTTATTGGTTTGATCATTTTGACATTGGCATGTCTGAATTTTATCAACCTCGAAACAGCCCAAGCAATCGGCCGGGCCAAGGAAGTGGGAATCAGAAAAACCCTTGGAGGTGACAGGTCCCAATTGGTCTTTCAGTTTTTGTCAGAAACATACCTGATTGTTTTCTTTTCCTGCCTTTTGGGCATTGTGCTGACAGAGGGATTGGCGATGGTTTTCAGAAATTACCTTCCTTCAGGTCTCGAAGTGGATTATCTCAGTCTGGAAAACCTTGGGTTTTTGTCAGTGATTTCCATTTTGTTGACACTTTTGGCGGGTATTTATCCTTCACTTATTTTGGCCAATTATGATCCGCAGCGTGCCCTAAAAGGAGAGAAGGAACAAAGCGGAAAATTTTCCATCGGGGTTTTTCTAAGAAAAAACCTGGCTGTCCTTCAATTTGCGAGTTCTATCGCTTTCATCATTTTGGTTTCGGTGATTTCATTTCAGATGAAATACCTTTCAAGCCAACCATTAGGCTTTGAACGTGAGGCAGTGGTCTATACCCAACTGCCATTTATGGCCGGTGTAGACAAAGCCGAAAGGATAAGAGAGCGGATCTCTCAGTTCACCTTCGTCAAAAATGCTAGTTTGAGTGGGGATTTGGTATCTTCTGATGGGCTTTGGACTTCTGATTTATATGTACCAAAAGACACTTCAGAAACGCGCCATATCGTCCAAGTCAAAAATGTCGATTCGTCTTTCGTCGCTGTCAACGGCCTCAAGATTCTTTCAGGAAAAACCGGATCAAACCAAGCCGACGAAATCATGGTCAATGAGGCTTTTACCAAAGAAATCGGAGCGGCAAGTCCTGATGAAGTCGTGGGAAAATTGGTGAGGTTCGGTGCCACCCAGAGAAAAATCACCGGAGTGGTCAATGATTTTAATTCGCGGACTTTGAGGGAAGAAATCCGGCCTTTGGTATTCTCTTATGTTCCTGAAGGTTTTCATGTGTTGAATATCAAACTCGAAAAAGGATATAATCTCGCTCTCGCCAAAACTGAAATGGAGGGAATCTTCAAGGAAATTTATCCCTATGATGAATCCGAATTCAAATTTTTGGATGATGCCATAGCCTCTTTTTACGAGGAGGACATGAAAATCAGAAATGTATTGGGCATGGCCTGTATCCTTGCGGTGATCATCTCCGCGATGGGGTTATTTGGGCTTTCATCCTATACGATTGCGCAGCGAACAAAAGAAATCAGCATCAGAAAAGTGTTGGGCGCGTCCATTATGCAGATTTTGGGACTGATATCACGGGAATATGTCATCCTGATTTTGGTGTCCTTTGTCTTGGCAGTGTATCCTGCCTATTATTTTCTAAACGAGTGGCTGAATTCCTTTAGTTACAAAGTGGAAATGCCTTATTTCATTTATGGGCTTTCAGGCCTTGGGGTAATGTTTCTCTGCCTGCTGATCGTAGGGTTACATTCCTATGCTGCTGCCCAGACCAATCCTGCGAAGATTTTGAAGGATGAATGAGTTTATGAAGACATAAGATGCAAGACTGAATTCTCGAAAGGAAGAGGATGTCTTGAAGGTACAAAGTATTAAGTACCAAGTACCAAGACCCGTGACGACGCAGACAACCACCTAAAAAATGTAAGGTGCAAGATCGAGGGAATTCAAAATTTAGAATGATGAATTAAAAATGACTTGGTATTCGTCACTCTGAGTGAAGCGAAGAGTCTCAATTTAGAGAGATTCTTCACATCCGCGGGTTGCGGTTCAGAATGTCGGATTCCACATCCTGACAACGCGAAGCAGAAAACCATTACAACAACTAGAACAACTACAACCTTACAGCTTTCCAACCTTTAAATTTTAAAATTTTCCAATCTTTCAATTTTCCAATCTTCAAATTCCATGTGGACATACTACCTTAAAATAGCTTGGCGTAACCTGAGGAAAAACAAACTTTTCTCAGCCTTAAACATTTTGGGCCTATCTATCGGAATGGCTGTCTGCATCGTAATTCTCCTGTTTGTAAACTATGAAAGGGATTTTGATTCGATTCATACCAAGAATATCTACCGACTAAACGAAGTGCAAAAATGGGAGGGCATGGTTGCTCCCCAAAATGTGGCACTTTCTATGTATCCTATGGGGCCGACTTTGGTGGAAGAATTTCCTGAAATCCTCAATTTCACAAGGGTTCGGCCGGGAGGAGAGATGAAACTTCGACAAAACGAAATAGCACATACGCTGTCGGAGACCCTGTGGGCAGATTCCTCTTTCTTCCAAATTTTTGATTTCAAAATGCTGCAGGGTGATCCTGCGACGGCTTTGGTAAAACCCGGTAGCCTAGTGCTCACCGAAACCACTGCTGTTCAACTGTTTGGAGATGAGCCTGCCATGGGCAAAGTCCTGACCTTATCGGAGGCCGACAGTTCCTACTTTACAGTAACGGGAATTCTGGCTGATGTTCCGGAAAATTCTCACCTCCGGTTTGATGGTCTGACTTCTTTTAGTACGTATGCAGGCCCTCAAAATATGGAGAACTGGGGAGGAAACTGGCTGACAACCTATCTCGAACTGGTCGATGGATCGGATATTGATTACCTGGAATCCAAATTTCCTGCCTATCTAGTTTCCCATATGTCTGAAGAAGGGGCTGAAGGGTACAAGCTTTTCTTGCAGCCATTGGAAGATATCCATGCCAACTCCACGGATATCACCCATGACTACCTCAATTATCAGAAATTTGACGGAGCCTACACCCGGATATTCTTTTATATCGCACTTATCGTGTTGATTATTGCAGGGATAAATTTTGTGAACCTTTCCTCCGCCAAATCCATCAACAGAGCCCTTGAGATCGGTGTGCGCAAAGCCTCCGGAGCTTCAAGAAGACAGCTATATTTTCAATTCATCGCAGAGTCGGTCTTGATCAGTTTTATTGCAATGTTTCTTGCCGTGATATTGGTTAGCCTTGCATTGCCCTTACTCAGTGAATTCAGTCAGCGAAAGTTAGAGTTGCATTTGTTTAGCGACCCCATCCTATTGGGATCCCTACTCCTTGGTGCCCTGGCAGTAGGCATTGTTTCCGGCATCTATCCGGCAGTGTATTTGTCTAGTTTCCAACCGGTCAAGGTCCTGAAAGGCTCCGTGGAGTCAGGAAAGAGAAAATCCGATTTCCGGAATATCCTGGTTGTTGTCCAGTTTAGCTGTGCGATATTTTTGATCATTTCTACATTTTTTGCCTCCCGACAAGTGCGGTATATGCAGGAGAAAGATTTGGGATTTTCACATGATCAGGTAGTGACCATTCCCATCAACGAACGTTATTCACCGAAGTATGACCTCCTGAAAGAAAAATTGCTATCCAATACACTGGTGGTCAAAGTGACAGGGTCACAGCAGCGATTGGGGAACAACCTGCATCAGACCTCCGTGAATTACAAAGGTGATGGACCTGTCAGAGGCCTGACCACTTCCCAAGTTGTGGTGGATCCGGATTATCTTGATGTCTATCAGATGGAGTTGGTCGTCGGGAGAAATTTCCGGGATTCAGAGGCAGACAACGGCAAGACCTATATCATCAATGAGGCATTGGCTGAGGAGTTGCTGAAAGAGAGTGGAGGTGACAAGCCACTCGAATCGCTGGTTGGTCACCAATTTGGTTTTGGGTTTAATGGACTGGACTCTGTCGGTCAGATCGTCGGAATAGTAAAGAACTTCAACTTCAATTCCCTGCACCACAAGATCGAAACCCTTGCACTTTTCAATCAGAAGGATTGGGGCTATGGGGAAGTTTCTGTCAAAATTGCAGGAGATAGAGTTCCTGAAGCCCTTGCCCATATCGAATCGGTGTGGAATACGGTGATTCCTGAGAGTGAATTTGAGTATGAGTTTTTGGATGATCATTTCACGGAATTGTATCGGGCTGATAATACCGTGAATGTTATCATTGGGATGCTGACAATTCTTTCCATTTTAATTTCGTGTTTGGGATTATTTGGATTGGCATCATTTACCATTGAGCAGAGAAAAAAAGAAATAGGCATCCGCAAAGTTTTAGGGAGCTCAATTTCAGGTGTCGTGGCCATGTTGTCCACCGATTTTATAAAATTGGTTTTGGTAGCGATTTTTATTGCCATCCCGGTTGCATGGTTTGTGGTAGACAGCTGGATTCAGGACTTTGCGTACCGGATAGATTTGGATTGGTGGGTGTTTGGTTTAGCCGGAATGGTTGCCCTCATTATTGCTTTGGCTACTGTCAGTTCACAGGCCTTCAAAGCCGCGATGATGAATCCTGTGGATAGCCTTAAGAGCGAATAAATAGAAGCGAGAGACGAGACTTGGGGAATTCAGAGTTAAGGATGATGAATTAAAAATGACTTAGTATTCGTCACTCTGAGTGAAGCGAAGAGTCTCAATTTAAAGAGATTCTTCACCTCCGCAGGTTGCGGTTCAGAATGACGGATTCCACATCCTGACAACGCGAAGCAGACAACCATTACAACAACTAGAACAATTATAACCATTCCAACAAAACAAGCCTCCAAACTTTAAACAAAACCCGCCATGTGGAAAAACTATCTGAAAATCGCCTGGAGAAATATCCTGAGAAGTAAAGGATTTTCCATTATCAATATCGGTGGGTTAGGAATCGGGATTGCAGCTTCTGTTTTGATCTTGATCTGGATCCAATTTGAGCTTTCGATCGACAGGTTTTATGCCCATTCGGATCGGGTTTATGCAGTTTGGCGCTATACCACTATGGACGGCGAAGTGTTGAGTTGGGATTATACACCTGCGCCTTATGGTCCAGCATTGAAAGACAAGTTTCCTGAAGTGGAAGCAACCACAAGGCTTACAGAATGGGACCCACATCTTTTGACCGTGGGATCAAACAGCTTCTATGAAAAGACAACTTTTGTGGATCCCGGTTTCTTTAAGTTGTTTACTTTTGAAGTCATTTCCGGTGATACTGAGTCTGCTTTGTCTGTTCCGGATGGTATTATTCTTACCAAAACAGTTGCAGAAAAGCTTTTTGGAAAGGAAGATCCAATGGGAAAAACAGTTGTTTTAGAAAAGCAACTTGATTTCCAGGTCATGGCCGTGGTCCAGGATTTACCTCAAAACACCAACTTCAATTTCACTGTCTTTTTGCCCTTCAAAAAACTGGAATCAATGGGTTGGGCGGATTCTTTTTGGGGCAATAATTCTTACAGGACTTTTGCAATGCTTCATGAAAGTACAGATGTAAATGAATTCAATGAAAAATTTGCAGGATTTACTGCCCTGAATACGGAAGACAAAAGCGTAAGCGATTTTTTGTTTCCCATGTCTGACCTGCATCTGTATTCTAAATTTGAGAACGGTGTTTCTGTCGGCGGCCGGATCGAGCTGATACGATTGTTTGGGGGAGTAGCGCTTGTCATTTTGCTTTTGGCCTGTATTAATTTTATCAACCTCAGCACTGCCCAAAGTGAAAACAGGGCAAAAGAAGTCGGTGTTAGAAAGATTTCAGGTGCCGGAAGGGGAATGTTGGTTTGGCAGTTTTTAGTTGAATCAGTCATGATTGCCTTGTTTGCTTATGGTTTTGCATTGACCATTGTTGCGATAGCTTTGCCTTACTTCAGCAATTTTATCGGAAAGGAACTTCAAAGTCCCTTTTTCCAGCCTTTGTTTTGGGTGATTTCTTTTGTCTATATCATGGTCATCGGGATATTGGCCGGAAGTTATCCTGCTTTTTTGATGAGTTCCTTCAAGCCTACGGCTGTTTTCAAACTGAAGTTGAATGCCCGCAAATATTGGGTAAATCCCCGTGAGGCTTTGGTGGTTTTCCAATTTGCAGTGGTAGCGATATTGATTTCGAGCGTATGGATTATCCGCGATCAGATGAACCATGTCCAAACAAGGGATCTTGGGTTGGACAAGGAAAACCTCATTTACCATCAGGTCTCCGGAACAATGCAGGAAAACATGGTGGCTTTCCGCAATGAACTGTTGGCTCTGAAAGAGGTCAATTCTGTCAGTTATACTTTTTCTCCCATTACTGAGCTGCACAGTGATACCAATATGATGAAATGGCAGGGCAAAGATGATAGTTACAGACCCGCCATGTACAGAATGGGAGCAGATGCGAACTTGGTTGAAACTGCCGGATTTGAGTTGATTGCAGGAAGGGATATCGATGTATATACTTTCCCAAGTGACAGCAATGCAGTTTTGATCAATGAAACCGCAGCTAAGAGAATGGGATTTGAAGATCCTTTGGGACAGGTGATCCAAGACGATGACCTGAGTTTTACTGTTGTCGGCGTGGTGAAGGATTTTATAATGGGATCGCCTTTTGATGAGGTATTGCCTATTTTGGTTTTTGGTCCAAAAAGAAATCTGAGTTTTATCCATGTTCGTCTAAATCCCGGAGAGGACTATTCGGAAATACTGGCAAATGTTGAAGACGTTTTTGCAAAGTTCAATCCGGGAGCTCCTTTTGATTATAATTTTGTAGATCAGGTCCATGCCCGAAAGTTTGAATCCCAGAAACGTACGGCTCAATTGACCGGATTATTTACGGTCTTGGCTGTTCTCATTTCCTGCATGGGGCTTTTTGGATTGGCTACTTTCATAGCTGAACAACGAAGAAAGGAAATCTCAGTCAGGAAAGTTTTAGGGGCATCCATTCCCGGTTTGGTGAGGTTGATATCTTCCGAATTTACAAAGTTGGTCCTGATCGCTGTGTTGCTTGGAATACCAGTCACATGGTATTTTATGGATTCTTGGTTAGAAACCTTTGATTATAGAATCTCCATCGATTGGAAGATATTCCTTTGGACAGCGCTTGCGGCTTTGGGGATCGCATTTTTGACAGTCAGTTCACAGGCCATCAAAACCGCCATGATCAATCCGGCAAAAGTTTTGAAAAGCGAGTGATTTGGATGAAGTGAGAGCCAATAAACGAGACTTGGAGAATTTATGATGGTGAATTCAGAATATCGGGTTCTCTTCAACGAGATAACCTGACAACCCGACAACAATAATAAAGTGAAGCAGACAGCCATTACAACAACTAGAACCATTACAACCATTACAACATCTAGAACCAGATTAAATGAGATTCTTCACCTTTGCAGGCTGCAGTTCAGAATGACGGATTCCCAAACCCGAAAACAGTAACAACCTGAAGCAGTCAACCAAAAAAGACCCAAGATACAGTGAAAGTCCAAGTCCGAAGACTTGAACTATTGAATTCCCCAAACCCGACAACATTGACAACCTTATAACGCGAAGCAGACAACCATTACAACAACTACAACTATTACAACCACAATAACCAATTAACCAAATAACCCCTTAACCAGAAAAGCTCATTCCTTCTCAAAAACCAAAAAGTGCTGTATTTTCATAAACTGACCGTTTTGTATAAGTATGAAGCCATTGGCTGACAACTCTTTGGTAACCTGCTCGACAGTCATTTTATGAAGTCTTTTGATGGCGACTTTTGGGTCCTCTCCACGGTATTCGATCAGGAGGAGTTTGCCGTCCGGTTTGAGGGATTTTTTGATGTTCTGTAGTACCTCATGCGGATACTCCAACTCATGGTACACGTCTACCATGATGGCAAGGTCAATGGAATTTTCTGGAAGCATGGGTGATTTCTCTGTTCCTTTGATCGTCACCACATTGTCGAAGCCGAGTTCTTTGCTGCGATCCTCCAAGTATTTGATCGCAGGATCCTGGATTTCGACGGCATACACTTTGCCCTCAGGTACTTTCTTGGCGATTCTGAAAGTATAATATCCCGATCCCGCTCCGATATCCGCTACTACACTCTTTTTGTCAATGGGAAGGTTTTTGATTGCCAACTCTGTATTTTCTTCCTGCGGACGGGTGGATCGTTCCAGCCAACTCATACCCATAAAGTTCATGACCTGTGATATTTCCCTCCCCATATAGACTTTGCCGGTGCCGTCACGGTCAGGGGTTTTGTAAGTGTAGATGGCATCGGTTTTTGTTTGGGTTTGCCCAAATAGAGTTGATACGAAGAAAAGGAGAATGATAGGCAGCAGAAATTTTTTCATGGCGAAAAGGAAATTCAGTAAAAAGAAATCTTAACAATATACCCAAAAAACGCCCTTTACCTGTAATTGTTTTGACCGATACTGGACGAATACTGTTCGTATTCAAAGAAGGGTTTAGATTGAAACCTATCCAATTGAAGAAATAACGAAGATTTGACCTTTGGCATGTTTTTGGGCTTAGTGGATTCAGGCAACCACAAAAACGGTTTTAATTTTCCTGAATCCTAAACCAACTATTTTCAAGGACAATTAGAATGGATGTTTTGGGCTAAGGTTTTCCGCCTCAAAAACCGAAACGTTCTTTCCATCGAGGTATTTTAGTTTAGTTATATAGAGCAAGGTTTGGATCCTGTCCAGGCCTTGCTTTTTTTTGCCCGTAGGCGAACAATAATGTCCGTGATTTTATGGATTTTCACCTCCAATCAGCGATTATTTACTGTTTTGGATGTTTTTCGATTGGCATGGTAGTGGGAAGGAAGTTAGTAGGTTAAGAAGGATGGAAGTAGGGAAGTATGGAGTACGATTTTCGAGGCAAATCAAGGATTGAATGCTAAGGCTTACATCCTGCGTTTTTTCTAAATGATAAGGCAAAGTCTTGCTTCTCGGCTCTCGGTTCTTGTCACTCGGTTCTTGTTTCTCGCTTCTCGCTTCTTGTGTCTCACGTCTCAAATCTCACATCTAAATAATATGTGGAAAAACTACTTTAAAGTCTCCTTCAGAAACCTGTCCAAGCGGAAGCTGTATACAGGAATCAACATCCTTGGTCTGACGATTGCCATTGTCAGCTTTTTGGCGATATCGCTTTATATCTACCACGAGTTGAGCTATGATAAGATGTACACCGACTCGGAGAGGATTTACAAGTTCAACCAGGAATTTGTCTCCGGCGGTGAAAGCCAATTGGTAGGGACGACGCCGTCGCTGCTCGTTCCCACGTTGATGGAGGAAATGCCTGAAGTCGAAATCGGGACTTTGGTATTTGACCTGAGCATTTTTTCATCTGTTATGGTGGATGCTGGAGAGGGAAATCAAGAGGAAACCAAATTTGCCTTTGCTGATCAGAATTTCTTTAAAGTCTTTGATTTTGAGATGATCACAGGCAATCCCGACCTTGTTTTGACCGAACCCAATCAGATTGTTCTGACCGAAAGCACGGCAAAAAGGTATTTTAGAAATGCCCCTGAGGCCAATGGCAAAACGCTGAAAATTGATGGGAAGGAATACCTAGTCACAGGAGTCATGCAGGATTTCCCTTCCAACAGCCATTTGGATTTTGACTTTATTGCCTCTTTTGCCACACACCGGCATAGGAAAAATCCCGAATGGTCACCCTCTAATTATTATTCGTATGCGAAACTGACACCTGATGCCGACTTACCGGCTTTGACATCCAAGCTGGATCAGATGGTCGAAAAATACATGGGTGAAGACATGAACAATTATGGCTTCAAAACATCCTTTTTGTTCCAACCTGTCACTTCCATCCACCTTGGTGACAACCAACTCCAAACTGTCAAACCAACTTCCGACATCCGACAACTCTATATCTTCGGCCTCGTGGCTGTTTTGTTGATTTTCATCGGGATCATCAATTATGTCAACCTTGCAACTGCAGAAGCCACCGAGAGAAACAAGGAAGTGGGATTGAGAAAGGTAATGGGTGCAGGGAGGATGCAGCTTTTTGGGCAGTTTATATCTGAGTCCTTTATCCTGACTTTTTCCGGTCTGATGTTTAGTCTCTTGGTTTTGTATTTCCTTGCCCAACCATTTGAAAACTTCTCCGGCGTGCCACTTCAGTTGGATCTTTTGGTTTCTCCTGTTGGCCTGGTAGCGGTTTTTGGGCTCCTGTTGTTGATCGGATTTTTGTCGGGGATTTATCCTGCCTTGATCCTTTCGGGGATGGAACCGCTGCGTGCCCTTGGCAAAAACATCAAAATCGGGGGAGGGACTTGGCTTCGCAAAGGCCTTGTCGTATTCCAGTTTTTTGTATCTATCGGTTTGTTGGTGGCGACGCTGATCGTGCAGCAGCAATTGGACTACATGCGTGAAGTCAACCTTGGTTATGACAGGGAGCAAGTAGTAGCATTGACCTATCACTACAATATGCGGGAAACTGTAGGAACCCTCAAAAGCGAACTCCTGAGATCCGGCGCGGCACAATCCGTGACTTTGGCCGCCGACATGCCGATCTACATCAAGGCAGGATACAAGATCTTTCCTGGGTTTGACAACGAGAAAGAACTGATGATTACAGGCTATAATGCTGATCCGGATTTGGTCAAAACTTTGGGACTGAAGATTGTAGCAGGGGAGGATTTTTCTCAAAATGAAATCACAAGGTCTGTCGCCTATGAAGAAAACATAGAACATGCTGTCATGCTCAACGAATCCGCAGTCAAATCCCTCGGTTGGACCAATGAGGAAGCAGTGGGCAAAAAACTGAATTTCGGTTCTCCGGCCTTCGTCAAGTCCGTAGTCGGGGATTTCTACTTCAATTCCCTTCACCATCAGGTGGGGCCTTTGGCCATCATGGTCAATCCAAATGAAGCCAATATGATTTTGGCAAAACTTCCGAAGGGAAATCCTGCGGAGCATTTGGCCAAAATGGAAGGAATTTGGAAAACCTTAGCTCCTGACAGGCCTTTCAATTACAAATTTGTCGATCAGGAATATGCGCGCATGTACAGCTCGGAAGAAAAGACCGGGACCATCTTCAGCCTTTTTGCAGGGATAGCCATTTTTATTGCCTGTATGGGATTGTTTGGTTTGGTTTCCTATGTGGCCTTGAGAAGAACCAGGGAAATCAGCATCCGCAAAGTCTTAGGCGCGACTTCAGGAGATGTCCTGAAAGTGCTTTCTGCGGACTTCTTCACCTTGTTGGGAATATCCTCAGTCCTGGCAGTGGGTTTTGGATTATGGTTTTCCAAGCAATGGTTGGAGGGATTTGCCTACAAAACACAGATTTCTCCATTGGTCTATGTTGCCGCAATAATGGTGGTGGCGCTGATTTCCTTTTTGACCATCGGCTACCGCACCCTCAAAGTCAATCTCCAAAATCCGGCGAAGACGCTTAAGGACGAATAAGAACCGAGAGAAGGAAGCTTGGAAGTCGGGAAGGAAGGAAGTCGGGAAGTTAGAATGTTGAATGAAAGGACGGAAGACAGAAGACGGAAGATGGAAAAAAAGCATTCCCTTGTCATTTTGAACGTAGAGAAAAATCTTAAAAAAATGAATCTCGCAAAGTCGCGAAGGCGCAAATAATTTGAAGCGAGAAACAAGAAGCGAGTGAGATAAGCTTGGGAGTCGGGAAGGATGGAAGTTGGGAAGGATGGAAGTTGGGAATGTTGAATAAAAGGACGGAAGACAGAAGACGGAAGATGGAAAAAAAAGCTTTCCCTTGTCATTTTGAACGTAGAGAGAAATCTTAAAAAAATGAATCTCGCAAAGACGCAAAAACGCAAAGGAAAAGAGAAAGGAAAATCCCACATATGACTCAAAGGCGCAAAAAAATCAACCTCTTACTACTTGCCTTTCACCTCTCACTCCTCCTTTTTTAAAGCTCACCGAAAGTTTGCTCGTCTTTAATTGATTAAATTGCAGATGATTTTAATTGGGTCTCTATGAAAATGGATAAAAAAGCCTTCGTTATTCAGAGTTTTGAAGAAGCTGCAGACCATCAGAAACATTATGGAAATATGCCTGAGGAAGAAAAGAAGGATCTGTTTTTCAAACTGATGCAGGCGGCTTATGGATTTGTGGGCAATGATTGGCCAAAGATGGATAAGAGTCATTTTGAGATGAGCTCTAACAGAAGAGTGAATGATTCGGGCCAATCAGAAAATTTAGATTTGGATAAATTTTAAACCAGGTTTTTAAATTTTTCTTTTCAAGTCAACATCAATCGCTGTTTAAACTTTACAGGATTATCCCAAATTAAAAAGAGGAATTAATCTTCCTCCTCTTCCTCCCTTTCCTCATATTCCCCTTCAAATTCATCCGCTATCAGATCATCTTGACTCAACCAATATTCGGAAGTCAGGACTTTGAAATTTGTTCCGTCTGTTGTCTGCATATCCCACAGAATGGACTCCGCTTCGGGGAAAGGAGCATTTCCTGTCATTTTATCTCCAAAGAGTCTTTTGATAAGGTTGCTGTCCGAAAGTCCCTTGTCCAATAACTTGAGCATGCCTTCTTTGGTCATTTCCACCTTCCCGGTTTTATCAAGCGGGGTCAGGGTACATTCAAACTGACTGGCTTTGATATTTGGGAACTTGCCGTTGAAGGCTTTGTACAGGAGTTGGTTAACATGGAAAAGTGTAGCATGCAGGCTAATTTCGGGATATTCCTCAGCGATCTTGTCTAAGAGCATGTCGTTGGATATCTGTTCGATTTGGCCTTTGGACAAGTCCTCGCTCAATTTATAGGTCAAGACAATAGCTGCTGCTTCATTGGGTTCATAATCGGTAATGGCCATCATTAACAATTCCCTGAGAGAATCTCCTTCTGAACTTTCGGCATCAGGAAAACCGAAAAGGTCTAAAAGTTGGATATAATCTGCAGTAGACCAATAATCCTTGACTTGATCCAATGTTTTGAAGGAAGTAATTTTAATCTGAAATTTCATGTTTTTTGACTTTGGTATAAGTTAGGTGGTATTGTCGGAGATGTAAGGGAATATCTCATAAATCGTTTTTTTAACCGCAATGGACACAAAGGTTTCGCCAAGGGCGCAAAGGGTGAGATCCTTCGTTTTCTTTGTTTCTATTTTGGTTTCATTTTCTCCCGCAGATATCGCAGATTGACGCAGAAGACTCCTCCGCCAATGTTTGTATCACCAAAAAGATTGGTCAAACCCGCCTTTTTCTTTGAAGCTTTGCGTAAGATATTTTTTCTTTTACCGCAATGGGCACAAAGGTTTCGCGAAGGGCGCAAAGGGTGAGATCCTTTGTTTCCTTTGTTTCTTTTGTGGTTTCATTTTCTCTCGCAGATATCTCAGAACAACGCAGAACTTTCAATTTCGTCAGTTATCTGCTTCATCCGCAAAAATCTTGGTTACAATTTCTCCTTTTGATCCGACTATAAGATGATTCCTATTTGAATCTAGCCAATTGCATTTGTTGAATCAAAAACCACACTAATTATGAAATTGAAAATTTTCCCAAAGAAAATCTTACTCTTCCTATTCTCCATCGTGTTGTTGCTTTTGGCGGGACACATCCTCGGTCAGATGCTGATCAATTATTACCCTGATGTCTCCAAGTTTGAGAAATTTGCAAGGTGGATGAACTTCAATAAGGAAGTGAACTTTCCTTCCCTGTTTTCGGCAGGTATTTTATTCATTTCCTCCATTTTATTAGCCATCATCGGCGTGTACAGCAAGGACTCTAATAGACCCTATTTTGGATGGTATGGATTGTCCGTAGTGTTTTATTTCTTGGCGGTAGATGAAGCCATTTCGATCCATGAGATGTTCAACAAGTTTGCTCGCGAAAATTTCGGGATAGGGGGAGTCTTTTACTACGGTTGGATCATTCCCTACGGAGTAGCCCTGTTGGTTTTGTTGGGAGTATATATTCCTTTTTTGAGAATGCTACCCATGGATATTGCCCTTCTTTTTTTAGTTTCAGGGTTGATTTTTGTCTTTGGGGCTGTGGGTTTTGAAATGCTTGGGGGAAGGAATAAGGACCTTTACTTCGAGGAAACCAACATGTATATCGTGTATTTTACCATAGAGGAGTTTTTGGAAATGACCGGTATTTCCCTTTTTATTTATTCCCTGTTGACATACATTTCTGACCATATAGGAAAGATCAAGATATCTTTTGGAACTGTGGAGCAGAAAACCCAAATCTTAGAACAAAAGTGATAATCGTTTAATCCTCCCTATCCTGCTTCTTCGGAAGCGGGATATTTTTTAATCCAAAGGGATGAAAGGTTTCGCCAAGGGCGCAAAGACCGATATCCTTTGTTTTCTTTTTTTCTTTTGTGGTTTAATATTCTCTACCAGATATCTCGGGTTGACGCAGAAGACTCCTTATCGTCCGTCAGCGAACAAAAATGTTCGATACTTCAAACCGAATTCTTTCAAAAAACGCCCTTATTCGAACAATATTGGGCTTTTTTTATGGCATAGGATTGGGATGGATAAATTGACCGACGTCAGATGTCGGATGTGCGATGCTTAATTCATCGGTTATCGGTCAAAAACCACAAAATCTAAGTCTCACCCCGGTAGTTTTGGGGAATCATGTCTCAATTCTCAAATCTCATATCTCACGTCTTACCAATGATTCAGCTTAACCAAATTGACAAATTCATCGAATCGCGATTTCAGCGGGTTTTTATTTTGAAAGGAATTGACCTGACCATCGAGCAGGGGGAATTTCTCACCCTGATGGGACCTTCCGGTGTGGGCAAATCAACTTTGCTCAACATCATCGGATTGTTGGATGAAGAGTATGAAGGGAAATATTCCTTTGATAACAAGTCTATCAACAACATGAAATCCAAGGAAAGGTCTGCTTTGCACAAATCCGAGTTTGGCTACATATTTCAGGCCTACCACCTGATCGACGAACTGACGGTGTATGAAAATATCGAAACCCCTTTGCTTTACAGGAATGTGTCAGCCGGAGAGCGAAAAAGCATCATCGCTGATCTTTTGGACAGGTTCAATATGGTAGCCAAGAAGGACCTGTTCCCTGAGCAACTATCAGGCGGACAGCAGCAATTGGTCGGGATTGCACGGGCGATCGCAGGTAGGCCAAGGGTTTTGTTGGCCGATGAACCTACGGGAAACCTCCATTCTGCACAGGCAAAAGAGATAATGGAAGTTTTCAAGGAACTGAACAAAGAAGGAACTACCATCATCCAAGCCACTCATGCGCGCGAAAATGCAGATTACGGAACACGCCTGATCGAAATGTTGGACGGAAAAATTGACAAAGACATTGCCCTATAATATGAATAAGATACTCATTACCGCATTGATTTTGATGGCTTTTATATCTGAATTGAAAGCGCAGGATACCCTGAAACTCAATTTCCGGGAAGCGGTCAACATCGGTTTGCAGCAAAACCTCGTTTACAAACAGCGTACAAACGAACAGGACGTGTTGAAAAGGGAAAAACAGGCAGCACAGCTTGCCCATCTTCCCAACCTCAATATCTCCAACAGCGGTTTTAGACAAAGCGGACAACAGTACCAACAGGTAGAAGATGAACTGATTGTGACCAATGTGTCCAACAACATCATCACTTCCAACCTCAATACCGCCATGCCGATTTACAATGGCGGCAGGAGGATCAACAATACACAGGCGACTCGACTCTTCGAGGAAGCAGGTTTAAACAGCCTCGAAAGGTCTGCACAGGAAGTCATGTTTAACATCGGCAGGCAATACCTGCAGGTATTGTTGGATCAGGAGTTATACAGAATCGCCTTGGAAAACCTTGAAAACCAAAAGAAGCAGCTCGAGCAGATAGAAGGCTTTGTCGAGGCTGGATTAAGGACATTATCCGACCAATACAACCAGCAATCTGAGGTGGCGAGGCTGGAAACAGTGGCTCTGAACGCCAAGATTCAATGGGAAACCGATGCCTGGACTTTGGCAGAGACCCTCCAACTTGGACCAAATGTCATCCCTCAACTTGAGGCCGTCAGCCTTAGCCCAGGACAAAGTGAATATTTGAACATGTCCGTAGAGGAACTTTATTCCATTGCTTTGGAAAACAGAAAAGACTTCAAACAGCAGCAGCTGCTTGAATCCGGCAATAAAAAACTCCTAGCCGTTTCCAGGTCATTCATGTATCCACAGGTCAATGCTTTTTTCAGTTACAGTACCTTCTTTACATCGCTCGATGACAGGAGTATTTCTGAACAGCTTTGGCAGGTCTATCCACAGCAGACCATCGGCTTGTCGCTGAATATTCCGATTTTCAATAATTTCAACAACAAACTCACTGTCACCCGCAGCAAGGTGCAGTACTATAACCAACAGCTGGAAAAAACGGCTTTGGAAAGAAGGATTTCGCAGGAAATCAAATTGGCTTACGAAAATTACAAAGCCAGTATCAAAAGGGAAGAAGCCACCAAGCTACAGCTTACTGCGGCGGAAGAAGCCCAAAAGGCTATTTCTGAGCGTTTCAGGCTTGGCGTCAGTAACTTTGTCGACCTTGCCACTGCCAACCAACAGCTTGTCGCCGGGCAATCGGATTATGTCCAAGCTTTGTACACGCTTTTCTTCCAGGAAGTGATTTTGAATTATCAGTTGGGAGTATTGGCGGTGGAGTAGGAGAATCTTCCTCCTGTTTGTTTGATTTGAAACAAATAGGAAAATTATATCGTCCTCTGTTTGTACCTCAAATCCTAAAATCATATGCTTCGGAATTTCTTATTACTCGGACTTGGGTTTTTACTCTTTATCAGTTGTGATGAAAAATTCAATTGTGAAGACTTCAAATTGGGGAGTCCCTTTGTGTTAAAACCGGGTAAATTATATCAGGATTGTCCGGGTCAGCTATCGATTACCATGCTGAGGGTGGAGAGTGACTCGAGGTGTCCGGCTAATGCCAACTGTGTTTGGGAAGGTAACGCAGAAGTTGTATTTATTTTTAGAAATGGGGATGAAGAAACAGAGTTCACCATGGATACAAATGCATCTATGCGATCAAGCGAAAATGAAAAGGAGGTTTTTGGATATTATTTCATACTCAACAAATTGTCTCCATATCCTGATACTTCCTTTGAAATCAAACAAAAGGATTATCGGGCTGAGGTCATTATCACCAAAATTATTTGAGAATGAAGTTATTGATGATTTAAAAAAGTAGAAATGACATAGGTTTATCCCGATTTAATCATTTACCAAAATCAACTTCCAAGAGCTTCTTATTGCCAAAATTAATCGATCCTTCATTTTTACAGCTACTTTTTATTTTAGTTGAAAAATGGAATTTTTTTCCAACTACCCATGCAACTTTTTCTTTCAAAACTTCATCTATAAAGATGACAGCGTTTTTTTAATAGTCAGATAAATGAACCACAACAAAAAGATTTTACTACTCGGAGCTACCGGGCGTACAGGCCATGAAGTGTTGCAGCATGCTTTGGAAAAAGGGTACCATGTCAATGCCTTGGTTAGAGACGGTAAGAAAATTCAGTTGGAGGATCCGAGACTTCGGGTATTTGAAGGAGATACCAGAATACCGAGGGATTTGAATTTTGCTGTAGAAAACTGTCAGGCGGTGATCAGTTGCCTGAATATTTCACGCAAATCGGATTTCCCTTGGTCACCTTTACGGACACCTGAGGATTTTTTGTCTATGACCATGAAAGCCATCATCAAAGTATGTCATGAGCAGGACATCAAAAGACTCGTTTTTACATCCGCATGGGGAGTGGGGGACAGCAGGCCGTTTATTCCGGGATGGTTTGCATGGCTGATTGACAACAGCAACCTTTCTGCTGCTTACCTCGAGCATGAGCGACAGGAGGCTTTGGTTCGTAATTCAGGTTTGGATTGGACCATTGTCAGACCGGTCGGTCTGACCAACACCCAAAAACCAAATGAGGCCAAAGTGATTTTGGATCATAGCCGCAAACCCTCCCTGACCATCTCCCGCAAGGCCACAGCCGGTTTTTTGGTTGATATTTTGGAGCATACAAATTATATTCACAAGGTTCCTGTTCTATATTCCTGATCGATGAAAAAGACAAATATCCTGTTTGCTGTTTTTGCAGCGGTATTGTTGTTGACCCGATTCTATGGACTCGCGATGGAAGACGGGGAGAGGTTTATCCGTGTGATCGGTTGGATGGATTTCCTTTGGCTTGCAATTGGTTGGGTATTGGCAAATTTTCAAATTAAGGCAGGCCTTCCGGAGATTTTTGGGAATGGGGAAGCAAGGAAAAAATGGTTTGTGCCTTTTTTGGTGGGAATGGGATTTGCCGTGTTAGACGTGGTGGCAATAGAATTCGTTCTCAACAATGAACCGCACCAAACTTTGCCACCCTATACCCAACCCTTTCCCTATTCCATTTTTCTTTATTTCGCCGGCGGGCTTTATATGGAATTGTTTTACAAACTCATTCCCCTGACAGTTTTGCTGTTGGTGTTTGAAAAATTTCTCCAAGGAAATCTAAAGAAATACCTCACTTACTTCGTCATTTTCTTGCTTTCCATTTGGGAACCGATTTCCCAATTACCGTCGGATCCGATGTGGTTTGTGGTGTATGCATTTGCCTCGGGTTTTGCTTTCAATTTCCTCCAAATCTATTTTTTCAGGAAAATGGGCTGGCTGTATTCGGTATTGTGCCGCATGGGTCTGTATTTGGTTTGGCATTTTGCATTGGGAATTTGGATCGAGTTTTGGGTGCTTTAATAAGACCGAAGACCCACACCTATGGAACAATTTGCTATTAACCATACGTAGCCAAGAGTGATTGCCATTGAAATGGCAAGTGACTTTTGGCCGTGATCTGATTAAGAGTGGGACTTCTTACCAAGAAAATAGGAGAAGGTCTATTTCATAAAGTTTATTGGGAGATTTTTAGCCCTGCTTTTTCCGCAAAATATACGGCATCCAAATTATTGTGGGCTTTGAAATTGACAGTAACCGGATTTTCTAAAGGGGATTTTGAGAAAATCCTCCAAATTGATTTAGGTAGATGGGGACCAATGAAAAAACCCAACATACTTCCCCAAATTGACCCCACTATTATTCCTGAGGAAACTGAGAAAAACACACTGCTGTTTTCATTTTTTCCTGTTGTCAACAAGTCCAAGCCCACAATGATAATGGATAAAATGAGTCCCACAATGGCTCCGTTTTTAAGTCCCTTCAATGCCTCTTTCATGAACTCATCTCCTGAAGGATGATGGTTGATGTTGGGGTTTGGGATGAAACCTCCCATATCCGGGGGATTGATTGCTATTTCATCAATTCCATACCCACGATTCAAAATCATTGAAATGGTTTTCTTTGAATCTTCGTGATTTTTGAAAATCCCGTATACCGATCCTGAACGGATGGTGTTTTGTTCTAAATTATCTGAATCAATTACCTTTTTCATACGCTTTAATCTTTTTCAATGTGTAGAAGAGATAAAGCTCGCCAATATTGGAAGGAATTTTTTATACCCTGATCAATTTAAATTATGGATTTCACTGTTTGAGCTGAAAAAAAATGCCCAATTTTTAAAAAATTGGGCAAATGATAAACTTGACACAGTCATATTTCAATACAGATTTCCTGTTTCTTTTAAGGCTTTTTACCGAATGGAAATCAATCAACCGTTGACCAAAGGTTTCACTTTAGTTCCGATAATCTCGATGGCTTTGAGCAATTGGGTATGGGTAAGATTGGCATTGTCCATCTGAAAGGAAAGCCGAGACAAACCACCCAAGGATTCACTGTGGCGAAGGATTTTTTCGGCCACTTCCTCGGGATTTCCTACAAGATAAGCGCCTCTTGGTCCTCTTTGCGCTTCAAACCGGCTAAAAGTCACCGGCGGCCAACCACGTTCTTTCCCTATTCTGGTGAATGTTTCGGCATAACCGGGATAATATTCTTCAATAGCCTTTTCGGTTGAATCTGAAACATATCCTAAGGAATGAAGACCGACTTTGAGTTTTTCAGGGCTGTGGCCTGCCCTTCTTCCTGCTTCCCGGTACAAGTCTACCAAAGGGCTGAATCGGTGTGTTTCCCCGCCGATGACAGCTACCATCAATGGCAAACCAAGCGTGCCAGCTCTTACAAAAGACTCCGGCGTACCGCCCACCCCCAACCAAATGGGAAAAGGTTCCTGCAATGGCCTTGGATAAATGGCTTGGCTGTGCAGGGCAGGCCGGAATTTTCCTGACCAAGTCACAAATTCATTGTCGCGGATTTTGAGTAGAAGGCCGAGTTTTTCGGAGAAAAGTGCATCATAATCATTCAGATTCAAGCCAAAAAGTGGAAACGCTTCCGTGAAGGAACCTCTTCCCACGACCATTTCCGCCCTGCCTTTTGAAATCAGATCAAGGGTCGCAAAATTCTGAAATACCCGGACCGGATCTGCCGCACTGAGTACCGTGACTGCACTGGTGAGTTTGATGTTTTTTGTTTGCGAAGCCGCCGCAGCCAGGATCATGGCTGGGGCGGAGTCCAAAAACTCCTTTCTATGGTGTTCGCCGATTCCAAAAACATCCAATCCCACCTGATCGGCAAGTTGGATTCTTTCCAGCAATTCGGCCAAAGCCTGCATGCTGTTTTTTGTCCGATCCGGGCCTTCACCGATCGCTGCCGCTGCAAAACTGTCAATCCCTATTTCCATTGAAAGGTAAATTTAAAAGAAAAGTTACCAGTTCATGATCAGAGCGGTTAGGTACGCGACATATAAACCGATAAATACAAAACCCTCCCATTTTTCAATCTTTCTCCCTCTGCCTGTAAATACAAAAACAAACAAAAGAAGACTTGAAAATATATTGACCCAGATATCTGTAAAATTAGGAGGTGAAATGGTAACAGGCAGGATGGTAGCTGACACACCTAGGATAAAGAAAGTATTAAAAATATTGGATCCGACTACGTTACCAATAGCGATGTCAACCTTTTTCTTTCTGACCGCAGCTACTGAAGTGGCAAGTTCAGGCATGGAAGTACCTATAGATACAATGGTCAAGCCTATGACCCTTTCTGACATTCCAAAATACTTGGCTATTTCCACAGCATTGTCAACGATTAACTTTCCTCCAAAGACCAAGCCCGCTAGGCCTACAATAATCCATAAGACTGCCATGCCCGTGGTGTATTTTCCAATTTCAAATTCTTCTAATTTTTGATCTCCTTGTTTCGAAACCATGATATTGTATCCGAGGAAAATGACAAAAAACATCAATAGAATCACTCCATCGCCTAAGGATATGAAATTTTCAGCACCGGAATTAAACAAAAAATCATCTGCCAAAATAAAAATAAGTATTGCTGCCAATAAACTGAGTGGGATTTCTATCCATGTGGTATTTGATTTCACTGTCAATGGATAAATAACAGCGGATATGCCCAAAATCCCAAGAATATTAAAAATATTGCTTCCTACGACATTTCCCATGACCATGTCAGGAGAACCACTGATAGAAGCGAAAACGTTGACCACAAGTTCGGGTGCGGAAGTACCGAAAGCCACCACGGTCAGGCCAATAACAATATTGGGAATACCAAAATTTGATGCTAAGCTTGAAGCGGCATCGACTAATTTGTCAGCTCCGTAAATCAGCATTACGAAACCTATCAACAACATGATAACAGCTAGAATCATAAGTTTTTTTTTGTCGCAATATATGATGGATTACACAATGTTTAATTTTGAGTTGGATTTATTTTTTTATTCAATTTATTAGCGGGTAATTTGAAATAGCAAATCCGAATTTTGATTCAATAATTCGGTCTTTGAAAACATGAAGCCCCAAATCAAGAAATTTATTTCAATCTTTTTGATTGCAATTATCGGGTTCACCGGTATGGGAAGTACCTATTTTTTTGAATCCGAACAAGAAATCGGAGCGGAGGAAACCAACCTGGTTTCTTATTCAGATTTGATCCCTGCCTTTGACAAGGGGCTTGAGTTTGCTTCATCCAAGATCAATGTGCCTGGATTCAAAGTATTGGATACGGTTTTTGACTTGGTCAATGAGCCTTCTGATTTTTTGTTTTCCCTTGCTGAAAAAGGCTCTTTAAAAGTCAATTGGCTGGAAAAGTGCCATCGCTTTTTTTGTATCCACACCTTATTGTATCCCTTCCACTATTTCTGGTAGTCATTTTTAGCCTGTATTTCTTTTCTATTGGGGATTAAAATCAAATCCAACTCTGATTTGTATATCATGCAAATCAGGATTGTCTCTATTCTTTTATTTCTACTTACCATAAATAACAAAAAATATGTTTGACATTGAACCAGTTACCTTGGTCCTTTCCTTGGTTATTATCGCCTTATTTACAACGCCTTTTGTGATTTACAAAAGAAAACAATCCAGTAAAATCAAAGCCCAAAAGCTTTTCATTGAGCAATTGGAAAATGATTCCAATCTTAAATTTGACCATTCTGACACCTGGAGAGACCTGTACTTCATTGGATTGGATATGGGTAAAAAAGTGTTGGTTTATGTAAAATTCGGATCTGAAAAAACAGCCCATCAGATAGACCTTTCCCGGGCAACTGATATCCAGTTGGTGAAAATTGAAAGGGCATTAGAAATTGACGGTAAGCCGGCCAATGTGGTTGACGGATTGTCATTGAAAATCGAAATTTCAAATGAGAAAAAAGAGGTGAAAATCCTTGAATTTTACGATTGTGAATTATTCTCTGACAATATGGGAGAATGGCCGCTCATCCAAAAGTGGGAGAAAATGCTAAAGCCAATCGTCAAAGACAATCAAAAACATCATAAGAAAGGGGTTCTGAATTAATTCAAATCCAAAATGATGAATGCCAATAGCCACTGAAGTCGGTTATTGGCATTTTTTTTTATAGACTAGATCCGGCTTTCTGTTTGGTGCCCAAAGTCAGCAATACGATGGTTACCAAAATAAAAACTGTCCCCAACCAATCCATCGGTCCGAAAGGTACATTTAACCAAACTACTGCCACTGCAGCTGCAGAAAGGGGTTCCACTGAACAAAGTAAACTAGCCGTTTGGGCTCCGATAATAGTCACAGAGGTGAGAAAAATGTAGAAGGCGATCACACTTCCAAACAAAACGATGTAAGCAAAGGCCGTCCATGTTCCCAAGTCCCATGTTCCATGAAAATCCCAAGGCTTGCTGATAAAAGAGAAAGCAATTCCACCGATCAGCATTCCCCAACCTGTAACGGTAGCAGCTGAATATTTCCTGAGCAATCGGACCGGTTGGATGGTGTAAAAAGCCAAAGCAAAAGCGGAAAGAATTCCCCAAAATAAAGCCTTTTCGGAGATAACCAGCTGTTGGAAACTTCCGTGCGTGACAAGCAGAAAAGTGCCTGTAAGTGCAAAAAACAGGGAAGCATATTCCACCATTATGGGCCATCTCCGGTTGTGGATGGCGTAAAAAGCAACCACAATCAAGGGGCCAATGTACTGTAATACGGTGGCTGTTGCGGCATTGGAAAGGTTGATGCTGTAGAAATAGGTGTATTGGACCGCAACCATACCAAAAATGCTGAAGAACAACAATTGGATGGCATCTTTTGGGTTTTTCCAGATTTTGAAAGCATCGGAATTTTTTCTGGTAATGGTGAAAGTCGTCAGAATAATCCCTGCCAACAGCAATCTCCAACAGACGAGCCAAGCGGGATTGATTCCTTTTTGCTCAAATAAAAATTGCGCACAGGTTCCTGAAACACCCCAAAATACCGCGGCAGCCAAGGCCATGACAAAACCTTTGATTGTTTTTTGGGTAACAAAACTCGCTGACAAAGAGGGTGAAATCATAAGGAAGGCTGAAAGCCAAATTTACAGAATGAAAAAGTGATTTGGTACCGCTCAAAAAAGAAAACAGGGAAAATTATTTGGTATTTAACTGATCTGAAATGGCTGGGGAGTGAAGCATAGCAAGAAGATAATGATGCTTATCCAACCTAGAATTTTTCTGTTCCTATCCAAGTGTTTTAAACCTGAAACTTCCGGATGCTCGAGTCCCATTACCCGCCCCAACAGAAACGCAAACAACAACCATCCACTGTATCCCTGCAATGTCGGGAAAACATAAACTAAGGCATACTGGACAGAAGCAATCACCAAAATCACCATCCATTTTGTCTGTGTGTCCATTATCCTGGAACGGCTGAAGCAGAAATATAGAAATCCTATATATAGAGGAATATTGATAAGAAGCCTATCAATGCTATGATAAGGATTGATCGATCCTAGCCCTGCGTAGAATACAAAGGCAATATAAAAAACCAATGAAATCTGCTTGTGATACTTTGGGGAAAGTCCGAAAACCACATGACCTCCATCCAATTGTCCTATAGGCAAGAGATTCAAGGCTGTAAAAAACAAGGCTAAGTACCCAGCAAATATGTAAGGAAAATGGATGATTTCTGACATATTGGGCATTTTATCCGGTTCCGCCAAAAGTTTCTCCATCCCATAAAATAACAGGTTATACCCCATCTCAATGTTGAGGTAACCTTCTTCGGCACTGTGTCCTTTGAAGTCTGGGTCAAGGTATTCGGGATGAATCTGATAAATATAATCCGCCTCAGGAAGATGTGTAAATCCATACCAAAGCACTCCAAAAGCGAAAATAAATCCTGCAAGGGGCCCAGCCACGCCAATGTCAAAATACTTTTTACGGCTGTTGATATAGCTTTTCAATTTGATGACGGCGCCGAAAGTACCGATCGAAGGCGCACCCAAAAAACCTAACCAACCGGGTATGAAAAACGGCATGGAGGTTTTTACTTTATAATGTAATGAAGTAAACAAATGCCCCAATTCGTGTACAAGTAAAATTCCAAGAAACGGTATCGAAAAATGAAGTGATTTGAAGAAATATTCCCAAGTCAAAAAATATTCCCCATCCGCTAATATTGATTTCCCATATAACCATTCCGCCCCGGCCAAAGTGGTGGCAATTAGTGTTAGGATAAAAAGTGAAATGTGGATCAGGTATTCTTTTTTAGTATACATTCTCAAAGAATTGAATTAATGCTCTTTCGTGGGTGATGTGGTATGTTTGTAGCCCAACTCTTTTTGCACCTTCTATGTTTGCGTGTAAATCATCAAAAAACAGGACCCGCTCGGGGTCAATTTGGATTTCATTTAATACTGCTTTATAAATAGCCTCATCAGGTTTGGCCAAGCCCATTTGGTGGCTTAAAAAAATCCTGTCACAAAGATCATAAATTGATTTTTCACCTGTTTGGTCCACAAGAAGTTCATCAAACTTCTCGATGTGTATTTCATTGGTATTACTGAGAACCGCCGTCCCAAAATCCATCCTTAGTTTTTTTAACAGCTCAATTCTCTCCATTGGTATATCTTTTAGAAGACTGTTCCAGACATGATCAATTTGTGCATCGGTCCATTCTTCCTGATAAAGATTCCTGACTTCGTCTCTGAATTGGGCAGAACTGATCAAACCTTTCTCATAATCTTTGTGAAAAGCGGAAGGGAAGAATCTGTCTGTCAATGAATGTTTGGCTTCAGGGAGGATTTTTTTCAACTCATTGATACTGAAACTATAATCAATATCAATGATTACATTGCCTAAATCGAAGATCAAAAAATCGATATTCTCAAGTTTTTTCATTTGCACTCAGGTTGTAAAATTAAAACCAAATATGTAACATTGCACTCCCATTTGCAAGGCAGTTTTCAAAAAACGCGTGCAGATATCGGGCCTATAGCTCATTCGGTTAGAGCAACTGACTCATAATCAGTAGGTGCTTGGTTCGATTCCAAGTGGGCCCACAAAAAAGCCACTCAAAACTAAATGAGTGGCTTTTTTAATGATCCTTCAATAAAGGAGTTTTATTTTTTCCTAATTTAAATCAGAATATCACCCCCGAACCAATACTTTCATTGCCATCATACCAAGCTACAAACTGACCGGAGGCAACTCCCCGTTGCGCCTCGTCAAATAGGACATACAGGCCGTTTTCTTTCATAAGGAATGTGGCCCATGAAAGCGGCTGTCTGTATCTAATCCTGGAAAGATATCTCCTGGATCCGCCAACTTCCATTTTCAGGTCTTCCCGGATCCAATGGATGTCGTTTTTTGGTACAAAAAGTCCATATCTGTTCAATCCCAGATGGTCTTCGCCCAGGCCCGTATAGATTACATTTGACTTGGTATCCGTCGCGATTACAAAAAGAGGCTTGCCTGTTCCTCCCACTTGGAGCCCTTTTCTTTGTCCCACGGTAAAATAATGTGCACCGTTATGGTCACCGATTTTCTTTCCCTGTTCCGGATGGTATTTGATAGGGAGGCAAATGGAATCCAAAGTCTCCAATTCAAAATCTTCCTGATCGATTCCGGCAGGGATTTTTTTGTTACTGTAAATGGGAAGATCTTCCGGAATCACTACAATAGCTCCTTTTTTTGGTTGGAGCTGCTGCTGCAAAAAGTCGGGAAGCCGCACTTTTCCTATAAAGCAGAGTCCCTGACTGTCTTTTTTGTCTGCAGTGATTAGGTCTTGTTCCTTGGCAATTTTCCTGACTTCGGATTTTTGAAGATGGCCGATTGGAAACAATGCTTTTGAAAGCTGTTCCTGATTGAGTTGGCAGAGGAAGTAACTTTGGTCTTTGCCATTGTCTGCACCTGCAAGCAAGCGGTAAACCGGTTTTTCCTCTACTATAATTTCATCTTTTTGACAATAATGTCCAGTCGCCACAAAATCTGCTTTGAGCTTTTGGGCGGCTTTTAGAAAAATGTCGAATTTGATTTCTCTGTTGCAAAGGATGTCGGGATTCGGAGTTCTGCCTGCTTCATATTCGGCAAACATATAATCCACAATCCGGTCTTTGTATTCTTCGCTGAGGTCGATTGCTTGAAAAGGAATGTCCAACTTTTGGGCCACAAGCATGGCGTCTGTGCTGTCTTCCATCCAAGGACATTCGTTGGAAATGGTGACAGATTCATCGTGCCAGTTTTTCATAAACATGCCGATGACTTCGTAGCCTTGTTCTTTGAGGAGGTATGCAGCGACGGATGAATCCACTCCGCCTGATAGTCCGACGACTACCCTTTTTTTGTTTTCCATTGTTTTGAAATTATTCATGGGTTCAAGGTCCATGAGGTTTCACATAAAGACCCAACATCTTTCTGTTGGATTTTGGTTCGCAAATTTAATCTATCAGGACTTATTTCTTACATAAATCAGCTTTGTCTTTCCTTTGATGTTTTCACGGTGGTCGATTTCAAAGGCAGGAATGGATTTGATCAGAGGAGTGAGTTTTTGGAATCCGTAGTTTCTTGCATCGAAGTTGGGCTGTTTTTTCTGCAGCAAATTACCCACATCGCCCAAAAATGCCCAACCTTCATCATCCGCCAAATCCGAGATGGTAGCAGCTATCAGCCTAATGATTTTTTCATTAATCTTGTCCACCTGAGGTGCAGGAGTAGTTTTGTCCTTTTGATCAACAGGCTCTTCTGTTTGTTTTTGGAGGATTTCCAGGTAAATAAATTTGTCACAGGCAACAATAAAAGGATCAGGCGTTTTCTTTTCTCCCATCCCGATGACCATCATTCCGGCTTCTCTCAGTCTCGTGGCTAATTTGGTGAAGTCGCTGTCACTCGAAACAATGCAAAATCCATTGACTTTTTCTGAATACAGAATATCCATGGCATCGATGATCATGGCAGAATCCGTCGCGTTTTTGCCTGTGGTATAGCTGTACTGTTGCATGGGATTGATGGCATTTTCGAGCAGGACGTTTTTCCATTTTCCCAATTGTGGTTTGGTCCAATCCCCGTAGATACGCTTGATGGTAGGATTGCCATATTTGGCTATTTCTTCCATCATTTCCTTGACCTGTCCTGCAGGAACATTGTCTGCATCGATGAGTACGGCTATTTTGATATCGGTTTGCATAAAGCTAGGTAAGATTTAAAATAAAAATATTGGTGTATTAAATGTATAAAAAAACTGCCGGGTTTGGCGGCATTCTTTTTCCTGCGGAAAGAATTACTTAATCTGTATCCCTGAATTGAAAAGGTAATTTCGTAAGTTGCATCTGACTTATTAAGCATTTTAATGTATTATGAAAAAACTTTTAATAGCAACCGGAGGAGGAGATTGCCCCGGTTTGAACGCAGTGATCAGAGGAATCTGCAAAAGAGCCAAAAAAGAAAAAGATTGGGAAGTATACGGAAGTAGGGAGGCTTTTAACGGCGTATATTCTGATCCTCCCGAAATAATCAAACTCACAAGAAAGAAAGTTGCAGGCATTCATGTGAAAGGAGGTACCATCCTGAAAACCACCAATAAAGCTGATCCTTTGCATTTTCCTGTCAAAGATGAACACGGTAATATCAAATTTGTGGACAGGACCAAAGTTTTGGCTGACAGGATCAAAGAACTTGGTTTTGATGCTGTCATCAATATCGGGGGAGATGGTTCACAGAAGATTTCGCAAGCACTTTATAACCATGGGCTGAACATTGTTGGCGTTCCGAAAACCATCGACAATGACCTCTCTGCCACAGACATGACCTTTGGTTTTCAGACAGCCGTGCAGATTGCTTCCGATAGTTTGGATAAGTTGGTGACGACAGCGGAAAGCCATCACCGGGTGATGATCATGGAAGTCATGGGAAGAGATGCCGGTTGGATTGCTTTGCATACAGCGATTTCGGGTGGAGCAGAGATTTGTCTGATTCCGGAGATTCCGTATGATATCAAGAAATTGGTGGAGAAAATCCAATCCCGATATGATAAAGGAAGAGGATTTGTCATCATTGTTATTGCCGAAGGGGCCAAAGCAAAAGAAGGAACCATAGTATCACATGCCGGAGATGAAGGTTCCCGACATGTGAGATTGGGAGGTGTAGCCTATCAATTGACCCAACAGCTCAAAGATGCCGGTATCACTGCCGAAATCAGGGAAACAGTATTGGGGCACGTCCAAAGGGGAGGAACTCCTTCAGCATTTGACCGGATTTTGGCTTCCCTGTTTGGTGTAAAAGCTTTTGAAATGGTCGCCAATGATGAATTTGGCAAAATGGTTTCTTTTAAAAACAACGATTTCATTTCTGTACCCTTAGAGGAAGCAACTAAGGATTATAATTTTGTAAGAAAAGACAGTTTTATTGTCAAAGGAGCAAAAGACCTCGGTATTACATTTGGAGATTAGACTATGAAAGACGTATTGATCCAACTGTTTGAAAGGGATTTGAAGAAACTCATATCCGAATTGGAGGCCTACAAGGATGAGGAAAATATCTGGAAGGTCTCAGGGAATATTTCCAATTCCACAGGGACATTGGTGCTTCACCTGGTAGGTAATCTCAAGCATTTTATTGGCGCTGTGATGGGAAATACCGGATATATCAGAAACAGAGAGGCGGAATTTTCATTGAGAAATATACCGAGAGCCAATTTAGTAGAACAGATTTTGGAGACTATTCAGATTATCAATGTTACCGTTTCTAAGTTTGAGGAAGACAATTTTTCTTCCAACTATCCACTTGAGGTTTTTGGTAAACCTATGACTTACGAATATTTCATGATGCACTTACAAGGGCATTTGAATTACCACTTGGGTCAGGTCAATTACCACAGAAGGTTATTGGACAATTGATTGATTTATAGTTTCATAAGTAATTTGTTTTCAGTATTTTAAATTGTTTTTGATGAAAAAGATTGTAATTATTTCAGGGAGTCCCAGGAACGGTTCTATTTCCAATAGAATTGCCGTGAACTTATCAAAAAGGTTGGAAAAGGAGGAAAATCTCCATGTCGATTTGATTGACATGAAAGAATCATTTATGCCACCGATCCAAAAAGTCTGGCAATCAAAGAATGATGTCCCTACTGAATACCTGGATTTGTTTACAATAATGGAAGAGGCAGATGGATTTATAATCGTTTCACCGGAATACAATGGGGGTTATTCCTCTGTGATGAAAAATTTCCTTGACTATTTTTCAAAACCTATTTTTAAGCAAAAAGCTTTTGGAATCGTCACAGGATCAACAGGACTGATGGGAGGGATGCGTGCTGCACAACAGCTTGTCCAATTGTCGGTTGCACTATTTGGGATTGTTTCCCCGACTTTGTTGGTCACACCACAAATGGACAAAAAGTTTGATGAAAAAGGAGAATTATTGGACGCCACATTTGAAAAGCCGATTGAGAGATTTTTGGAAGATTATTTTTGGTTGGTGGAAAGGTTAAAATAAGGAGTGTTAGAAGAATTTGACAAAATTGTGAGTACATAAAATAAAGAATGATGGATAACATGGATATACGGTGGAAGCAGCGGTTTCAAAATTATGAAAAAGCGATGGGTTATTTGGAGCAGGCACTCCAAATTCCAAATCCTGATATTGTTCAAAAAGCCGGTATTATCCAATTTTTTGAGATGAGTTTTGAACTAGCCTGGAATATGGTTAAGGACTATTTAGAGGACCAAGGTTTTGTAGATATCAAATCTCCAAGAGGAGCTTTGAAAAAAGCTTTCGAAATGAATATTTTAGAAAACGGACATGATTGGATGGATTTGTTACAAGATAGAAATCTTACAGCGCACACTTATGATGAACAAAAAGCAACTGAAATGGAGCTCTTGATTCAAAATAAGTATTTCCCTATTTTAAAGGCATTGCAACTTAACTTTAAGCAGAAATCAAATGAGTAAGTTTGGCCTTTTGGAAAGAGACATCGAAGAAATTTTTTCTGTTTTGGAGAAATTTTCCAAAATAGAAAAAGCGATTGTGTTTGGGAGTAGGGCAAAAGGGAATTACAAAAATGGAAGTGATGTGGATATCGCTCTAAAAGGCCGGGATTTGGATTTTGAAACCATTAGTCAAATTAGCTAATTGCTTAATGAAGAAACTCAAATGCCCTATAAATTTGATGTGCTCAACTACCACAGCATCAAAGAACCTGAGCTAAAAAACCATATTGATAGGATTGGGATTGAGTTGTTTGCAGGAAGAGATTTGAAAGCAGTTAGGCTATAAAGTTCCATGATTGGACTTTATGGATTTCTATTTTTTCTTCAACATTCCTGATTTTAATTAATTTCTAGAGAACAAAACTCACATCTTTCTTAATCATTTTACCAGAGACACCTCTTAACCCATGCGGATTTCAGCCATTAAAATCGCTTTTACAATTATTTTGATTGGTTTTGTAAGATTTGCCTGCTTGGCAATCTCCGATTTTAAATTGACGGAATCCGAAAAACCCAATGTCATTTTGATTTTCATTGATGATTTGGGATATGGTGATTTGGGGACTTATGGATCTCCAGATATCGTCACGCCAAATCTTGACCAAATGGCAAAAGAAGGTGTCAAATTCACCAATTTCTATGTGGCCCAGGCTGTTTGTTCCGCTTCGAGAGCGGCTTTGTTGACCGGTACATATTCCAACAGGCTTGGGATACACGGTGCGCTTGACCATACTGCAAAGCATGGTTTGAATCCTGAGGAAACCACCATCGCCGAGATGTTGAAACCTTTGGGATATCAGACAGGGATGTTTGGGAAGTGGCATTTGGGGCATCAACCTGAGTTTTTGCCTAGCAGTCAGGGTTTTGATGAGTATTATGGAATTCCCTACTCCAATGACATGTGGCCCAATCATCCGCAGTCAAAAAATTATTATCCGCCACTTCCTTTGTACAAAAATGACAAAGTAGTGGATACGCTTTTTTCAGACCAAAGTATGTTGACGACAAGGTTTACAGATATGGCTTGCGACTTTATCGGCCGAAATAAGGAGAATCCTTTTTTCCTTTACCTGGCGCATCCGATGCCGCATGTACCGCTTTTTGTGTCTGATAAGTACAAGGGAAAATCTCAAAAAGGGCTTTATGGTGATGTGGTGATGGAGATTGATTGGTCAGTGGGTGAAGTCTTGAAAGCACTGAAAGATAATGGATTGGAGGAAAACACCTTAGTCATCTTTCTTTCAGACAATGGTCCTTGGCTTTCCTATTCGGGACATTCCGGTTCGGCAGGTCCGCTCAAGGAAGGGAAGGGAACTTCTTGGGACGGAGGTGTTAAAATCCCTGCCATCATGAAGTGGAAAGGCCATTTTCCTGCAGGTTTGGTGCAGGAGAATCCTGCGATGAGTATTGATATCTTACCGACCATAGCCCGGATTACCGGAGCGGATTTACCCATGTTACCTATTGATGGAAAAAGCATTTTCCCCATGCTTACCGATGCAAATGCAACCTCACAGCAGGAGGCCTATTTTATTTATTACAACAGAAATCAACTTCAGGCTGTAGTCATGGGAGATTGGAAACTCTATTTCCCCCACAAATACCGCAGCATTGCTCCGGGTCAAGCTTTTAGAAATGATGGTAATCCGATTGATTATTACATGATCGAGATGAAAGAAATGGAACTTTACCATATTCCAAGTGATCCTTCAGAATCCAAGAATGTGGTTGCCCAAAATCCTGAAGTCGTAGCCAAAATGAAAATATTGGCCGAAAAAGCAAGGGAAGATATGGGGGATGCGCTACAAAACCGTGAAGGAAAAAACAACAGACATCCTGGAAAAGTCAACTAGTAGCAATCAATTCAGAAAAATTTATATTTTTGAAGGAATAATAACCAAAGGTCTCAGGCTTATTCACCCGAAAAAGCAATTTTTGGCAATCAATTTAGTATTTATTTTGCCCCGTCAAATCAAAAAAGGAGAATTTGGGGTTGAAATTATTGTTGGCTATAATTATTGAAAATGAATAAACGAATTGTTACAGGCATAATTTTGATAGTTTTTTTGACTTTTGCTGTCATTCCAGTGATGTCGGTTTTTTTGCTTAATCAAAACCAAAAGCAACTGACACAGCATGCAATTGATTCAGTTAATGAAGGATTGAATGGCCTATTGGTTGTGAAGGATTCGCGCATTTCTCCCTTTGCTAATTTCCCATATGTTTCGATCGATCTTCAAAATGTAGTTTTTTATGGGGGGAAGAACCAAGAAGCTGAGGTGATTTTCAGTGTCAATGACTTGTATATAGGGTTTAGTGTTTGGGATATATTGGTCGGGAAGTATAATGTCAAATCTCTCAAGTTGGAAAATGGGTTTTTGGATTTGGAAAAAGATTTAGAGGGAAACATAAATCTCCTTCAAGCTATTGATTTAGATTCCGCGAGCCCAAAAAATGAAAATGAGGAATTGGAGATCAACCTATCGCGGATTTCCTTGGATTCATTTAAAGTAAACTACAGTGACCTCTCCGACCTAAGCGCAGTTAAAATGGACCTTTCCAAAGGTCTTGCTTCAATAAATTTTGCCGACGACCACATCATAGTTGATTTTGACTCAGATATGGTTTTTGATTATCTGATTGGTGGGGAGACCTCTTTTTTTGCAAACAAACATCTTGGAGTTGAAATTGAACTCGATTATGACCAAATCAAAAGTGAGGTATCCATCACCAGGTCCAAATTGGCATTGGAAGATGCTTACCTGACACTTTCAGGCAAAGCCATTCTAGGCGAAGAAACTTTTTTGGATCTGGAAATAGGGGGAGAAAAACCTGACTTCTCCTTGTTGGCTGCATTTTTACCCAATGAAACAGGGGCTGCTTTGAAGAAATATCAAAATGAAGGTGATGTGTACTTCCAAGGAAGTGTCAGTGGGGTAGTGGGAAATGGGAAAGTACCTAAGATCGCATTTGAGTTTGGATGTGACAACGCCTATTTTGTAAATCCCGACAAGAACCGAAAGGTGGATGATCTGAGATTTGCCGGATTTTTTACCAACGGCTCGGAAAGAAGCCTCAAAACATCAGAGTTTCAGTTGTTGAATTTCTACGCAAAACCAGACCAGGGAAAATTTGAAGGAAAATTGGTCATCCGTGATTTTGAGGATCCTTATGTAAAAGTCAACCTCAATGCTGACTTAGATCTTGAATTTTTGAGTCAATTTTTTGAAGTAGATGGCTTAGAAGGATTCAGTGGACAGGTAGTAGTAAACATGGATTTTGATGAAATAATCAACCTGGACAGTGGCGCAGTGGGAATGACAGGGGTCAAAAACAGCCTAGAAAGTGAATTGATTGTCAAAAATCTAAATTTCAAACTACAGGATTATCCTTTGCCTATCAAAAGCGCAAACATCTACGCCTTTATGAGAAACGGAAAACTCCGACTTGAAAATCTCTCTTTCAAAATTGGAGACTCCGACTTTAAACTTTCGGGTTCAATTGATGATTTTCCGGCCTTGGTACATGGTCAAAATAAAGCTATCCGGACAGAACTGAAAGCGATGTCCCGAACAATTGATTTGGGGCAGTTGACTCCGGAGGATACGAGCCTTCAAGAAGTGATTTCAGATTTCAACATTTTACTTTCTTTTGAATCCACAGGAGCTGATTTGCAGAATTTTGAGCATTTGCCTAAAGGCGAGTTTTTCGTTGAAGATTTTTATGCCAAACTCAAAAATTACCCTCATGCTTTTCATGATTTTCATGCGGATATTGTCATAGATGAAGAGATGATGGAGGTCAAGGATTTCTCGGGTGAAATCGATAAAAGCGACTTTCATTTTTCGGGAAAAGTGTTGAATTACGCCAAATGGTTTCAGGAAGTCACAAAAGGTGACAGCAGATTTGAATTTGATTTGGTGTCCAATCATCTCAATATCAGCGATCTTCTAACCTATAACGGGGTTAATTATTTGCCCAAGGATTACCAAAAGGAAGAAATTGACAAATTGAATCTGAAAGGTAGCCTTGACCTCCATTATGATGGCCAATTCAAATCAGCAGATTTTTACCTTACGGATTTGGATGGAAAATTTAAAGTCCACCCTTTGCGGCTTCATGATTTCAAAGGAAGGGTACATTATGAAAATGACTACCTGACGATGGAAGATTTTGGTGGTAGAATGGGTGAATCCGATTTTAACTTCAAATTAGGTTACTTCCTCGGAGAACCTGATTCATTACATGTTAAGACCAATTATTTTTCCTTTGAATCCAATGCGCTGGACCTAGATGAATTAATGGCTTTTGAAGGGATCGATGTAGACACCAACCATCAAGAGGCATTTAATGTATTCGATTTGCCCTTTTCCGAAATGTCCTTTGAAGCTAAAATCGGTAAATTGAATTACCATAATTTTTGGTTGGAAGATTTTCATGCAGTAGCAAGAACTACCAAAAACCACTATATCCATTTGGATACACTTTCGCTGCATGCAGCAGACGGGACCTTGGCTATAAAAGGCTACTTTAATGGAAGTGATCCTGAACATATCTATTTTCACAGTACCATGGAGGCCGAAAAACTTGATCTGGACAAATTGCTGTTCAAGTTTGAAAACTTTGGCCAAGATTATCTGATCAATGAAAACTTGCATGGCAAAGTCAGTGGCACCATCAAGAGTAAATTTATGGTGTATCCTGATCTGACGCCCATCATTGACAAGTCTGAGGCTGATATGGACCTGACCGTCTATCAGGGGAGCCTTGTAAATTTTGCACCTCTCAGTGCCATGTCGTCCTATTTTTCTGACAAAAACCTCAACAATGTCAGGTTTGATACCTTGAAAAATACTTTTGAATTGAAGGAAGGAATCCTATCAATTCCCCTCATGAATATCAATTCCAGTCTTGGATTCATTGAATTGTCCGGTAAACAAAGTCTGGATATGAACATGGATTATTTTATCAGAATTCCATTGGGATTGGTCACTTCCGTTGGATTCAAGTCCTTATTTGCAGGCAAAAGCAAAGATGAAATTAACCCGGAACAGGAAGATTCCATTGTCTACCGGGATGGCAATAAGCGGGTGAGGTTTGTGAATATTAACATGAAGGGCACTCCTGACGACTACAAAGTTAGCTTGGCGAAGGATAAGAAGTTAAAATAGCCAATCTCCAGCAGAAAATAGCCAAAATTAAGGTCACCGGGGTTGCAAAGAATTTTTCAAAGTCATTGTTTGCAAACAGATTTCCAACTGTATTAAGGGCAAAAACAGCCATCAGGATATAGAACAACACCTTGAGAATTATGGGTTTGATTTTCCAATTCAAATAACCTGCGGAAATCCCTACAGCTCCCATTACTAAAAGTGTGACCAAAATGGAGATAGATTCAAAAACAACCATTTGTTCCCTGTTTTCCAACCTCCCTCCCCAAGTATTTTCAAATGGGATTATACCGGAAAGAATTAAAAAATGGAATACCAATGTAGCTGATGTAATCAGCAGGATTCCATTTGCGGCTATAGCAGGCGATATAATTTTGGTCAATTGCATAGAATCAATTTTGGTGTTAACACTTAAAATTTGAGAGGTTTTACGTCTTCAAGCAACTTCTTGGCTACTTTCCAATCCGGAAATCGATCAGCATCGATGGTTAAGGTCCGGATTTCTTTTGCCAATTTTCCACTTTCTCTCATTGCTTTCAGGTGAGCACCGCTTTTGGAGAAATCTTTCAGGCTTTTTTCATCCGGCCAAAGGGTCATGGTGTAGTGTTTAGTCCAAAACCCTGTTTTTTTCATCCCTAAGCTATTACTGCTCTTGACTTGAAGCGTAATTGCCAAGGCGGAATTGGCCAATCTGAAAAACAAAAATGCGTTTTTTAGCTCAAGTGAAGTTATCGTGAGTTTCATAAATGTTGATCATTTTCAAAGTTTCAAATCAAAGCCTGAATTTTAGGATCTCTGCAACCGTGACGTGGTATTCAAATTCTGTTTGAAGGTAATTGTTGTATGCCATGTAATAATAATTGCTTTCCAAAAAATATTCGATGGTAGAGATATGTCCTACGGCCAAAGCTTTGTCCAGGTATTCCTTGCTGTTGAGCGCTGAAAGGACATTTTGGTATTCATTCAAAGTAACAGAAAGTTTTTGGTACTTTTCATAAAGCTGGCGAGAGGAAGAATATTTGTCATTTTGAAATTGCAGGACTTTGAGGCCTGAAGTGGAGAGTTCGGCTTCGCTTTGTCTGACTTTGTATTTGTTTTCCCAAAGTGGGATGGTCGTACCGAAGTGAAATCCATTGAACCTTTGCCCCAAAATAGCTTGGTGGCGGAAGCCCGCTTCAAGTTTTGGCAGCGCGAGGGATTTGGATAGTTCCAATTGCTTCTGAGCCGAGGCGATGTCCATTTCGACGAATTTCAATGTCGGATCCTTCGACTGGATTTCACCAAACAATTCTTCAAAATCCCCAATTGGATCCAATACAGGGTATTCTGTGGATTTGAATGTCAATTCCTCACCGCCATTGAGTCCGGTCAATCGCTGAGTCAGTTGGTTGACTTGGGAAAGGTTAAGCTGGAAATCTTTGTTGATCTCAATAAGTTGAAGCCTAGCCTTATTGACATCGAGGATATTGCCTTCACCGGTACTCAACCTTTTTTCGAAGCTTGCCAATAGACTTTCTGTAAAAGCTTTCCTTTCCTGAAGTTGAATGTGAAGTTTGTTTCTATAAATCAATTCTATGCAGGTGCTTTTCGCCTCAAAGAGGATTTCTTGCCTGCCGGCATTGTATTGAAAATCTGATTGGGAAACCCTTCCTTCTGAAAGTTGCTTTCTTTTACTGTATGAGGTAGGAAAATCAAAAGCTTGATTGACCAAAAAGTCCCTCTGATTTCCGGCACTTAAAGGAAATCCATACATAAAATCATATTCCACATTGGGATTGTAGAGAGGATTGTTGGACTTGAAACCCAGTTTTTGTGCCTCGGTGTTTTGGGCATTGGCCTGCAGGGTTTTATTGTTTTTCTCAATTTCCACCAAGATATCTTCCATACTGACTTGTGCCCAAACAGGAAAGGCAACAAATATAGACAGCAGGATTGAACAGATTATATTTTTCATTTTATCTCAGATTTTGATTTGGATAAATAGTACACCATCGGCACGATGATGAGGTTTAGTAGCGTCGATGTGGTCAATCCCCCTAAAATGACTTTTGCCATCGGACTTTGGATTTCATTTCCCGGAAGGTCACTCGCCATCGCCAAAGGAATCAATGCCAAGCCTGCGGTGATAGCCGTCATCAAAATGGGACTCAGTCTGTCTTTAGAGCCTTGGATCACTGTTTGGTAAAGGTCCAACCCTTCTTGTCTCAAAGTTTCATAGTGTGAGACCAACAAAATGCCGTTTCGGGTAGCAATACCAAACAAAGTGATGAACCCGATGATGGCGGGAATACTTAGAATTCCATTGGTAAAATAGATACTCATTATTCCTCCGATCAGTGCCAAGGGTAAGTTGATGAGGATGATAGCGGCTATTTTTCCGTTTTTGAATTCTTGAAAAAGGATCAGAAAAATCACTAAAATGGAAAACAAGGAGGCGATCAATAGGGTAGAAGATGCTTCTTCCTCAGCTTCAAATTGACCGCCGAGTTCGACATGGTAGCCTTCCGGCAATTTGATATTGTCATTGATTCTTTGACGCACTTCATCCACCACGGATTTTTGGTCTCTCCCGGCCACATTTGCAGATACAACGGTTTTCCTTTGGACATTTTCCCTGTTGATGGTATTCGGCCCGCTGGCTGATACAATGTCAGCCACGTAATGAAGCGGTATTTTTTCTCCGGTATGGGTATCAATCTGGGTGTTGAGGATATCTTCCATTTTCTCCCGGCTTTCCGGATCAAACCGCACAATCAGGTCGAAGGAACGGTTTTCTTCATAGATATCAGAAACTTTTTCTCCTGATAATCCGACATCCACAAATTCATTGAACTGCCCGATGGTAATCCCATAATGGCTCAGCATCTCCCTTTTGGCTTTGAGCTGGATTTGGGGGATTTCGATCTGCGGTTCCACGCTGAGGTCCACCAATCCTTCGATATCCTGTATTTCATTTTTGATCTGATGGCCAAGCGAATTCATCCTGTTGAGGTCCGAGCCGAATATTTTGATGGCGATGTTTGCACGCGTACCAGAAAGCATGTGGTCAATCCTATGTGAAATAGGTTGGCCAATGGTGATGTTTGCTTCCTTGATGACTGAAAGTTTATCTCTTAAGTCTGCCAAAAACTCTGCTCTTGTTCTTTCACCAAGCTCAAATGGAACTTCAATTTCAGAGGAATTGACCCCTTGGGCATGTTCATCCAATTCGGATCTGCCTGTTCTGCGGGTGGTAGAGATTACCTCCGGAACAGTCAACAGAGCATCTTCCACCCTTTTTCCGATTTTGTTACTTTCCTCCAGAGATATACCTGGCAAAGTTACTGCAGCAATTGTCAATGCACCTTCATTGAATTCCGGTAAAAAACTTCTTCCCAATTGGGTGGATGCTAAGATCGCTAATAGCAACATGGCGAGTGCTGATCCGATAAATGCCTTTTTCCACTTCATGGCAAACTCCAAAAAAGTAACATAGGACAATTGAAGTTTGGTTACAAGCCAACTTTCCTTTTCCTGTTTTTCGAGCCTTTCTTCGTTGGTCAGCATGTAGCTGCAAAGCACCGGGGTCAATGTGATGGCAATAATGAGGGAAGCAAAAAGAGCCACGATAAAGGCAATGCCAAGCGGTGCCAAAAGCTTTCCTTCCATTCCTGATAGAAAAAAGAGCGGAATAAATGCCACAATGATGATAAACGTAGCATTTATGATGGATTGGCGGATTTCAAAGGAGCCATTGAATATCACCTCAAGCTGATTGGTTCTTTCTGCCTTTGGTTTTTTGGCATTTTCCTTCAGCCTTTTCAAAACGTTTTCTACATCAATGATGGCATCGTCAACCAAATCTCCGATCGCGATCGCCATCCCTCCCAAACTCATGGTATTGATCGTAAAACCAAGCCATTTTAGAGTAAGTATAGCAACCAGCAAGGAAATCGGAATCGCCAAAAGGGAAATGACCGTTGCCCTCCAATTCATCAAAAACAAAAAGAGAACGATCACCACAAAGGCACTACCTTCCATCAGCGTTCTTTGGATATTACTGATGGAAGCGTTGATAAAATCGGCCTGCCTAAAGGCATTTGTATTGAAAATGATGTCTGCAGGAAGGGATTTTTGGAGGTCAGATACTGCCTCGTCGATTTTATTGGTCAGGTTTAGGGTATTGATGTTAGGTTGCTTAGAGACTGCTAACACAATGGATGGCTTGCCGTTGCTGGAAGCATCTCCGATTTTTGGTGCCGCTCCGATTTTGATTTCTGCGACATCTTCGATCCTAATGATCTGTCCGTTTGATTTTTTAATGATGGATCGCCCGATTTCCCCTACCTCATTGGTCCGGCCTATTCCTTTGATGATGTATTCGTTGCCGTATTCATTCAAAAATCCTCCCGAAGAGTTGCCGTTTGATTCCCCCGCAGCAGCAATAAGTTCCGAAAGAGAGACACCATGAAAATTCATCCTTTGGGGATTGGCCTGTATTTGGTATTGCTTAAAATCTCCGCCATAGACGATTACCTGAGCGACACCACCTGTAGCCAATAACCTTGGACGGATAATCCAATCAGCGATGGTCCGCAAGTCCATCATGGAAGTGCTGTCCGCGGTCAAAGCGACAAACATGATTTCACCCATGATGGAGGACTGAGGTGCCATGGTTGGAGAACCGACTCCCATTGGCAGCTTGTCTGAGATGGTGGCTAATTTTTCATTCACTACCTGCCTCGCAAGGTAAATATCCGTATCCCATTCGAATTCAACCCAAACTATAGAGAAGCCTCCTGAAGAAGCACTTCGGACACGCCTTACATTACTTGCACCGTTGACGGATGTTTCTATGGGAAAGGTGACAAGACGCTCTACTTCTTCCGGGGCCATGCCGTGGGCTTCAGTCAAGACCACCACAGTTGGGGCTGTCAGGTCAGGAAAAACATCCACTTCCATATTGAACGCTATGTATGTTCCAAAAAGTGACAACAAGCCAAAGCCGATAATGACCAAAAGGCGGTTGTTAAGTGAAAATTTTAAAATTCTGTTGAGCATGTTTTTCGTGATGTATTATTTTGAAAATCAGTAGAGTAAGGTCCTATCCCTACAAAACAACTCAAGGTCAATGGGAGTGGCCATGCTCAGGAATCGCTCCTGAAGCACTAGCCAATTTGATGGCATAAGCTCCTTTGGTGACGACTCTTTCCCCTTCTTTCACCCCTGAAAGTACCTGCACATATTTTCCGTCATTGCCCCCCAATTTGATTTCTCTTTTCTCAAAAGTTTCTCCTCCCGTTTGTACAAAAACAAAGAAATTTCCGAGCTCTTCCATCAAGGCAGAGGAGGGAATCACCAAAGCATCCGGTATTTGTGAGGATTTTAAGTAAACCTCCGCTACAGACCCCGGGATGATATTTCCAATGTTGTCGATTTCAAAAGTGATAGGAATATAAGCTGCATTTTCAGTAGTGCTTTTTCCATAGGATATTACCTTACCGTTCAATTCCTCTATATTATATATTTTTTCCTCGCTGACAATTCTGAAATTGGCTGAGGTGATGGATGGCAGCTTCTGAAAATATCTTTGGGAAACATTGGCCTGAAGCATTACTTTTTTGTTTTTGCTCACCAAGGCCAAAGGCATGCCCGGTTCTACAAATTGGCCTTCTGAAACCAAAAGGTTTTTTAAAAATCCTGAGGAATTGGCCGTTACTTTTTGACCCGTGGAAGAATAGTTTTTGGCAACCGCCTGAAAGCTAGCTTGTGTACTTTCATAGGCAAGCTTTGTCTGTAAAAAGTCTTTTTCAGAGATAATTTTATCCTGAACCAAAATTGAAGCCCTTTCAAACTCCGCTTTGGCCAATTCGTATTTGGCTTTGGTCTCTTTATAATAAACCTCAGTGTTGCCTTGGGAAAGGTTTCCTCCGGAAATCGTGAACAATAAGTCTCCTACATTCAATTTGGATCCAATCACTGTTTTATTACTGGAAAACAAGACGGCACCACTCGAATTTGCAGTAATCACTGTTTCATCACCGGGAGCTGCAACGACTTGGCCACTGGTTTTCAGGATTTCCCTGAAAGGCATTGTCTGGACAGGTTCATTAGCAAATTCAATGTTCCAGGCCTGAGGTTTCAAATAAGTGATTTCCTCACCGGTTTCAGAACCTTTTTGACTTCTGACTACAGCTACTAAATCGGGGAAAACCTCGATGTTTTCAAACACAAATTGTTCAGAACCCTGACCGGATTGGACATCAAAGGTGAGTTTTCCTGCACCAGTTGATTCCGGGGTGATTTCAACTTCATAGATGCCTGTGCTTGCTTGGCTATTGACCTCAGCCAAAATGCTTTTTCCTTTCACAGTCAGGGTAGCCTTGATTTTTCCATCCTGAATCGGCTGGAATTTTTCCCCAAGACTGGTCAGGTGAACCATCATAGTGGTTGGTTTTCCGGCTATCAGGTAAGGAAAGTCTACAAAAAGCTCGATTTTATCTGAGTAGGAAGTCAATGCCACGGGTGGGATGGATTCTTCCTCGTCATGGCTATGGTCATGGGCCTCATTGCAACTGAAAGCAAGAACCAATAGCCAAGCCAAAAGGGTATTTGCCTTTTTCATGGTAATTCAATTAATGTTTTTAAATAGGGGAAGGTGTGACAATAAGCATCCAATAAGGATAAGGGGTCACTATGAAATCAAGTAAAAAAAGGAGGTGCCCTTAGGCCTCCAGGGGGAAAATAATTGGAAATGAATAACGAGTCTTGGTAATCAAAAAAGAATTTTTGACATAGGCTTAAAGGAAAATTGAGTCCAATATTAGTTGGCACTATGGCAAGGAAAGTGAAATTTTCGTTGTTGAAGTTCTCGTCAATGTTTGGACAGGAGATGCATTCGACCCCTTTTTGTCCCTGGTGGATGTTAAATAGGACATGATTTAGATGTCTGTCTTGGCGATCGGAATCATGTACAATATGTGGGAGTTGTTCTTGGAAATCTGGAAACTCTACGTGTCCGTGGTGATGGTGAGGAACAATGCTGTGTCCCAACATCATCAATGTGGAAAGAGAAAGAAAAAATATGGACAAATATTGTTTCAGCATTTAAATCAAATATAAAGAACCCATCAAATGATTCATCATTTAAGGCAAATTAACTGTTTTAAATATAAATGATCCAAATAAACTGCTTGATGACAAAAGTCACTTAGTTGGGTATTTTTCAAGAATGAATTTGATAGATTCTTTGGCCAAAGCCTTGATGACATCTTCCTTCACATCTGAAAGCTTGTTGATATACACACAGGATTTACCGTTTTTGAATTTGCCTAATTGGGAAAGTAGAGAACCGTGATGACCTTCTACATCGCAGGAAAAATAAAGAGAAATAGCAGCCTTTCTTGGTGAAAATCCAGTTAGAGGCGCATCATCCTCCCGGCCGCTGTCATATTTGTAGTGGTATGACCCAAAGCCAATAATACTGGAGCCCCACATCTTTGGATCAAAACCGGAGGCTTCCCTGAAAATCCGGATCAGTTCAAAGCTATCTTTTCTTTTTTGATCGTCTTCTATCGCATTGATAAAATCCGCCACGGAGCCTTCAGTTTCCTGTGTTTTGTTTTTAGCCATGGTTTTATTTGTATTTGTCGTTAAGGCCGATTCCCTGTATGATCATAGGTTTGATTTTTTCAAGTCTCGTTAACTGTGTTGCTTCCCGTTTGGCTTCCTGAATATAAGCCGAATATTCTTTTTGCTTGTAGGGGCTGAGTTTTTCAAAACAGAAATTGAGTTCTTCATCCGAACACAGTGCTTCACTGAGTATGTTGGAGATTTCTATTTCTTTAGATTTTTCGGCTTCAGGTTTGGGCCCTTTTTTTGCATTTTCAATAGCTTCATTGATATAGGCGACGATTAATTCAGGATTGAGTTCTTCTATATCATGGAATCTCCATTGCCGTTGTGACTTGGTTTTACCCTCCTGTGCATTGACCAAAACCTGCAATGGATCTGACAAAGAAACCCCGTCGTAAAACCAAATCCCGACATAGGATTTGAATGCCGCGATGCCCAAAACATTTTGACCCTGATAGGTATAGACATCAATTCCCCATTTGACAGTTCTCACAAGTTCCGTTTGTGAAATAACGGATTTCAGTTTTTTCAATATTTCCTTTGGGTTTTTGATCATTTTGGGAAGGATTTGAATCAGAATCTAATTTAATTCTGATTCAGATAAAATACCAGCCTTAGGCTTGGACAAAAAATAATGAAATAGCACCAAAGGAACAAAAGTCGGCCTTTTATGCCTTTTGGTCATAACTCACATAACATCAAAGTTTTGAAGGATCACCCAGTTTTCCCATAAATAGAATCGCACCACTGTGTTTTTCCTGAATAAAGAAAATGAAAGGTTTGTCCAAAGTAACTACTGAAGGTAAGGAAGGTCCGGCTGAAGTTTTTTCTATGACTTCCACAATGGTAGCTGCTGCCGCCTCGCTGCCTTTTTCATCTACTTCAATCATTGCATCATGAATGACTCTGGAGATTTTCAGATCATCAGTGGGATTAGAAAACAATTTGGTGAAGTTATCGGGATGGAAATAGAAAGGCCTGACCAAACCCATTTGAATGAGGTCATCTTTCATGTTTGCCATTTTGTACTTCATCTTGAATTTGGGCATTTTAAGAATGAAGTTTTGCTCTGACGAGTTTTTTCTCCACATTTCAATGTTACCCAAATTCAAATATTGGCTTACCTGATCAAGATCTCCTTGCGGATTGTACAGAATTCCCATGGAATATTGGCCTGTGGAATAGGGTATTTCAAAGTAGTGGTATCCATCTCCAAAATAACTTCTAAATGCGGAAGGTTTATCCAAATCCATCATGTCTACCAGAACAGGATTCCCAGGAATAGGATAAAAGTTTTCCTTTTTGGTTTTGGAAGCTACAAATTGATACTTCCAGTCAGCTTTGTAATATATGGCATTGACCAAATACATGACGGCATCGGAGGGGATTTCATCCAGCATATCCTTTATCAGGTCGTTTGTCTTTTGAGCAATCCAGTTGTTGATGATGTTGACTGAATTGGGATTTAGCATGTCAAGTCCGGCGATTTCAGCATTATAATATTCCCTAGCGGTATTTTTGAAAGGCACTTGTACTTGATACTCCTGCTTGTACCAAATGGCATTGGCAATGGACAATTTAACTTTCGGATCAACTTGGAGCAAAAATTCGGTCAATTCTTTGGAGCCACTGTTGGCATCATTAATACTCATCCCTTCATACCTCAGAAGATCTACAAATTCTTGAAGAACTTCACTCTCGTTTCCGTTCATGGTCATAGAGAGTGCCTGATGAATGCTATAAGGACTATAAAATTGATTGGCTTCATCAGGGTCATTCAACTGAGCAAAAAGATCAAGCGCGAATTTTGTACTTGAATTGGCCAGTTCTTTCTCATATGTGGCCAATGTCCTCAAATTTGCTTCTGTTGGTTTTATTTCTTCGGAAGGCACACAGGCAAAGAATAGTGCACCAAATGAAAAGAGGGGAAGGAGAAGTTTTTTCATAGTTTGAGCATTTGATTGACTAAACGGAGAATAGTGCCAAAACGCTACAATGAAAACTACTTAGATTTCTCCAATGCCCTTTCTACATCCTGAATAATATCTTCATAATGTTCCAAACCGACTGAAAGTCTTACCAATCCGTCCGAAATCCCGACTTTTGCCCTTTCCTCCACCGAGAGTTTGCTATGCGTGGTAGATGCAGGATGGGTGATGATGCTGCGGCTGTCTCCGAGGTTTGGGGTGATGGATACCATCTGAAGGGAATCTATGAATTTTTGTGCCCTTGCCAATCCTCCTTTCAAGGTCAGGGTGATGATGCCTCCTCCTTGTTTCATTTGTTTTTTGGCAAGTTCATATTGTGGATGGGAGGGAAGGAAAGGATATTTGACAAAGTCAATTTCTGTATTCCCCTCAAAATAGGAGGCCACTTTCAAAGCATTTTCACAATGCCTGTCCATTCTGACAGCCAAAGTTTCCATGCTTTTTGACAAAATCCAGGCATTGAAAGGGGAGATCGATGGGCCTGTATGTCTTGTGAAAAATTCAACTTCTTTGATCAGTTCTTTTTTGCCCAAGATCAATCCTCCCAAAACCCTGCCCTGTCCATCAATGTATTTGGTGGCGGAATGTGTGACGATGTGCGCTCCCCATTTTGCAGGTTGCTGCAGGTAAGGTGTGGCAAAGCAATTGTCCACCACCAAGATCAGGTTGTGCGCAGCCGCAAATTTTCCTGCCCACTCCAGGTCAATGATTTCTAATCCCGGATTGGATGGTGTCTCGATGAACAGCATCTTGGTGTTGGGCTGCACCAGTTTGTCCCAATGTTGGAAATCCGAAATATCTCCGTAAGTGGAAGTGATTCCCCATTTTGGAAATATGCGTGTAAGCAACTGATGAGTAGAACCGAAAAGAGAGCGAGAAGCCAATATATGGTCTCCTTGCTGCAAAAGGGATGCAATACTTCCAAACATGGCAGCCATTCCGGACGAGGTCGCAATTCCGGATTCCGTTCCTTCTGCTGCACATACTTTTTGGATCAGGTCAGAGGAATTGGGATTCGAATACCTTGAATAAATATTTCCTTCAATTTCCTCCGCAAACATTTGCCTTGCTTCTTCAGCCGAATCAAAAGTAAAACTTGAAGTCAGGTAAATCGGCGATGAATGCTCTCTTTGGCTTGATTTGCTTGCGCTGATGCGGATGGCGTCGGTTTCAAAATGGGACATGGGAATGGTATTTTGCTATTGGTTAATAGGTTAGAGGTGCGTTGAAATAAGGAAATTAGTGAATGGAATTTGGTAGGATAAAAAAATCAGTGCCAATTTATGGCAAGAACACAGATTATTTAAGATTGATGAAAAATTAGAAATATGCGCTTCATCATGCTTCGTACTTCGTACTTCGTACTTCGTACTTCGTACATCGTACTTATCAAACTTGAAAACACCCAATAAATGAAAATAAAATCGCATAATGTCTAATTTATAGTTCCCTTTAGTAGGGCAGGTTTTGGCACCTTTCTCGATGTGTCGGGATGGTTGCCAGAGGGTCAGCGAGCCTGTTCTCTCACCTCTTCTTTATAAATCAGTTGCCTGAAGTGTTCACAAAGAAAGTTTCCAAAAAGTTGATTTCAAAAGATTAGGGTAATAAAATGGAAATAAAGTTGAAATACGATAGAAATACAATGGAAATAAAGTAGAAATAGATTGAAATACAATTGAAATAGGGTAGAAATAGATATTTAAAGATACTGGATATTAAAGGATATTGGATTCTGATAGGACTTATTGTCTCATGTCTCACGTCTTATGTCTCACGTCTTATTAATCATTAAATTGTGTCATCGTCATATTGATTCCGACTGTGCAGAAGCTGAGGACCATGTCTATGGCTTTGTCCATAAAAATCGGAAGTTCGTCGATTTCTTTTTGAGACCATCTTCCGAGAACATATTCTATTTGCCTTCCTTTAGGAAAATCGTCACCGATCCCAAACCTCAACCTAGGATATTCCTGGCCGCCTGTAAGTTCTTCAATGTTTTTCAATCCATTATGGCCGGCAGAAGATCCTTTTCCCCGCATTCTCAATTTACCAAAAGGCAAAGCTACGTCATCCACGATGACAATGATGTTTTCTTTGGGAATGTCCAATTCCTTCATCCAATAATTCACCGCCTTACCGCTCAGGTTCATGTAAGTGGTGGGTTTGATCAGGTAAATCTGTCTACTTTTGTATTTGAAATTGGTACTGAACGCAAGACGGTCACTTTTCCAGGTTACGCCTTGCTTGTCAGCGAGTCTGTCTACTGTCAAAAATCCTACATTATGTCGGGTCAACTCATATTCAGGACCGATATTCCCAAGTCCTACAATCAGGTATTTCATCAATTCAGTTTTTGAAATGTGGAGCAAAAATAAAAAATCCTGCTTAAGGACTAAGCAGGATTTGATTTATTGGTTTTAAGAAGTGAAATTATTCACCTTTTTTACCTCTCAATGCTCTTGGAATACCTACAGAGACGATTGATACATTAGGGCTGGTAAGGATATCAAATCCCTCTGCCTTCACTTCACCTACTCTGATTGACTTTCCAAGGTCTAAGTTTGACACATCCACCTTGATTTTGTCAGGAAGGTTAGCCGCTAGACCTTTTACAGCAATTTTTCTGGTTTTGAATTCTAACTTACCACCTTTTTGAACACCTGGTGCCGTACCGACAATTTCCACAGGAATTTCAAATTTGATAGCTCTGTCAGGGCTGAATGCCAAGAAATCTGCATGCAACAATACGTCACTCACAGGGTGAAACTGGCAATCTTTCAATACCGCTTTCATTTTGTTGCCTTCAATGTTCAAGTCAACCGTGTGCACATCTGGCGTGTAAACAAGGTCTCTGAAAAGAATGGCAGGAGAATAAAAGTGGATTTGTTCTTTGATCGCAGGACCGTAAACTACACAAGGCACATTGCCTTCTTCACGGATCTGCTTCAAGTCTCCACTCTCGAGATTTGCTCTTTTAAACCCTATAATCTCTAATGATTTCATAAATTTTTAATTTGATTGTATATGTTTGATTAAGTAATCCTAAATAAATAACGCACTGATGGAGGTATTGCCTGTGACCGCGTGGATTGCTTTTGCAAACAAATCAGCTACAGAAAGTACTCTGATTTTTGAGGACACCTGACTCATTGGGATCGTGTCTGTGATGACAAGTTCTTTTAAGACAGAATTTTCAAGATTTTTATAAGCATTTCCTGACAAAACCCCATGGGTCGCAATCGCCCTTACCGAAGTCGCTCCTTTTTCCATCAGGATTTGCGCGGCTTTGCAAAGTGTGCCTGCTGTATCGACCAAGTCGTCCACCAAAATCACATCTTTTCCTTCCACCTCACCAATTACCTGCATGGAAGCGATTTCATTGGCTCTTTTTCTGTGCTTGTCACAGACGACCATTTCTACTTCGAAATGCTTGGCGTAAGCCCTTGCCCTTGCTACTCCCCCTACATCAGGAGCGGCAAATATCATGTTGTCTAAGGCAAGCCTTTCCAAATAGGGCACAAAAATAGCTGATCCATTCAAATGATCCAAAGGAATATCGAAAAAACCCTGAATTTGTCCGGCGTGAAGGTCACAGGTCATGATCCTGTCAGCACCGGCGGAGGTCAGCATATTTGCAATCAGTTTTGCTGCGATAGAAACCCGCGGTCTATCCTTCCTATCCTGCCTTGCATAACCGTAATATGGAATCACTGCGCAGACCTTGTAGGCGCTCGCCCTTTTGGCAGCATCTATCATCAGGCAAAGCTCCAATAAATTATCTGCAGTAGGGTTGGTAGTCTGAATCAAAAAAACAGTGCAGCCTCTTACAGATTCGTTGTAGCTCGGGGACAGCTCTCCATCGCTGAATTTGGAGATTGTTAAGTCTCCTAAACGTTTTCCATAATGTTTGGCAATTTTTTCTGAAAGTTGAAGGCTGTTGGTTCCGGAGAAGAGTTTGACCTCAGACATGATGATAGGAGGGATAAGCGGTTAAAAGAAAGGCTTTTTTTGTAGCAGCAAATGTATTGAAATTTGGTTGCTTTAAGAATTTAAGCTGAGATAATTGGAATAAAATTCGGCATCAATTGTCTTTTGATGGAATCCCTACCAACTCATCTCCTTCAAGAAAGCCAATGATATCATATAAATCTACAGATAAACAAAAATCAATATCTGCTTCGATGTTGTGGTTTTGTAATCTTTTGGCGTGGGAAGCTTGGCCCAAGAAAATCTGAAGCCTGTGGGAATTGCTTTCATAAAGACTCTTTAAAGCAATTGCTGTATCACAGTCTGTTTGGAAATGTGGGTGCAAACTACTGACCAAAGCACCTGCATATAAAGAATCCTCCAAATTGAATTTTCCTTTCCAGCCTGCGCAGAGGATCAAAACGTCCTGGGACTGGTTGATAAGGTATTGGGCTGTGGCTTTCAAGTTGACAAAAGCCCCAAGTACAACTTGATTCGCCTCGTCTTTTGTTTTTTCGATTGCCAAGGTTCCGTTGGTAGTCGTCATGGCAATTTTTTTACCGGCATACGCATGGTTAAAATATGCCAAGGGTGAATTTCCCAATTCAAAACCTTCTGCCGTAAGCCCATTTCTTTCGCCTGCTATAGTATATCCTTTGGAAGCAAAATCCCGGCATGCTTCTAGGTCCATGATAGGGGTGATCGACTTCACACCATTTGCCAAGGCAGCCATCATAGTGGAAGTCGCCCTAAAAATATCCACGATGACCACATTTTTCCCTTTGGTATCATACAGGTGAATCAATTCAGGACTCACGCAGACTTCAATATTTATCATGCTTGATGTTTAATAAAAAAACCCGCAAAGGATTCCTTCTGCGGGCTTGTATGTATGTCCTTTGATTATTTTTTGTACAATGGAAATTTCTCCACTTTCGCCAAAAGATTTTTGTTTCTGACGGTTATGGCTATTTCTGTACCTGGGGTGGCATATTCGGATTTGACATATCCCATCCCTATACCGACTCCCATAGAAGGTGTCATAGTGCCTGAAGTGACATCGCCAATAGGTTCTCCATCCAGATTGACAATCGGATAATGGCCTCTTGGAATACCTTTTTCCTGCAAAATGAATCCTACCAATTTTTTGTTTACTCCGTTTTCTTTCTGTTTTTTTAGATTCTCTGAATTGATAAAATCCTTGGTGAATTTGGTGATCCAACCGAGTCCCGCTTCGATAGGCGATGTTTCATCATTGATGTCATTGCCATAAAGGCAATAGCCCATTTCCAATCTCAGGGTATCCCTTGCACCAAGACCAATCGGCTTGATGTCATACGGCTTTCCGGCTTCAAAAACTGCATTCCAAACCTTTTCTGCGTCTTCGTTTTTGACATATACCTCAAATCCTCCGGCACCTGTATATCCCGTCCCGGAAATGATTACATCCTGTACTCCTGCAAAATCCCCCACTGCAAAATGGTAAAATTTGATATCAGAGAGGTTCACACTTGTCAGGGATTGGACAGCTTCGATGGCTTTTGGTCCTTGGATAGCAAAAAGGGAAATGCTTTCAGAGATATTTTCCAACGTGGCACCCATGTCATTGTGTTTGTTGATCCAATTCCAATCCTTTTCAATATTGGAGGCATTGACGACCAACATATATTCTTCTTCCCCGAATTTGTAAACGATCAGGTCGTCTACGATTCCGCCTGTTTCATTTGGAAAGCAGGAATATTGGGCTTGGCCAATGACAAGTTTGGAGGCATCATTGGAAGTTACCTTTTGGATAAGACTAAGGGCTTTGGGTCCGGTGACTTTGAATTCACCCATATGAGAAACATCAAATACGCCTACTCCCTGCCTTACTGTGTGGTGCTCCTCAGTATCTGAAGAATACCTCACAGGCATATTGAATCCTGCAAAAGGAACCATTTTGCCTCCCAAAGCAACATGGAGGTCATTGAGTTGTATTTTCTTGATGTTTTCTGACATAACAGGGGGTTTATTTTCTTGTCGGCAAAGGTAACAATTGGAATAAAAGTTTCCCTGCCACAAATAAAAAATGCTGATAAAACTTATCAGCATCTCTTTTTTAATATTGAATGTGTATGGTTTATACCGAGAAACTTTCTCCGCATCCACAAGTCCTTGAGGCATTTGGATTGACAAATTGGAAACCTTTGCCATTCAAACCATCAGTAAATTCAAGAACAGTTCCTGCTAGATAGAGTAGACTTTTTCTGTCCACCAAAATCTTGATGCCTTTGTCTTCAAAGACATGGTCAGTCTCCACCAAACTGGCATCAAATCCAAGATCATACATCAATCCTGAACATCCGCCTCCTTTGACAGAAACCCTGATGTTTTCATTTTCGGTTCTTCCTTCCTCTTTTCTCAATGAAAGGATTCTTTCCTTTGCCTTTTCCGAAACAGTTATCATATCTTTAAGTATTAAATTCAGTTGTATAAAGCATGAAGTTAACATGCTTTAAGTTGAATAAATTCAATAGCAAAGATAAAAAATTATTGAAATGAGAAAAATAGAGCATTTGGGGATTGCGGTAAAGGATATCGAACAATCCAATCAACTGTTTGCGAAATTATTGGGAAAGGATAATTATAAAGAAGAAGCGGTGGAAGGGGAAGGGGTAAAGACCTCGTTTTTTATGATTGGAGAGACAAAAATTGAATTGTTGGAAGCGACTAGACCTGATAGCCCTATTGCAAAATACTTGGATAAAAAATCGGAAGGGATCCACCATATCGCTTTTGATGTGGAAAATATTTATGCCGAAATGGACAGGTTGAAAAGTGAAGGTTTTGAGATTCTCAATGAAACACCCAAAGAAGGTGCCGACAACAAAATAGTTGTATTTTTGCATCCCCGATCAACCAATGGGGTTTTGGTGGAATTGTGCCAAGAGAAAAAAGGTTGAGAGAATTGAAATCCCGATAGCCATCGGGATGGAAAATTGAAAAATTTGAAAATTACTTTCGAAAAATTCTTCATAGTTTAAAACGTAATTGGAGAAATCTCCATTTAAAAAGAACATAATGTCAGATAAAAGAACAGAAATAGGTGAGATAGGCGAATTTGGCTTGATAGACCACCTGAATGAAAGTATCATTATCAAAAACAGTTCAACGGTATTCGGTATCGGGGATGACGCTGCAGTAATCGATTCTGGAGATCATGTCAAAGTGGTCACTACTGATTTGCTTTTGGAAGGGGTACATTTTGACCTTTCTTATGCGCCGTTGCCACATTTGGGATTCAAGGCTGTGGCAGTGAATGTATCCGATGTTGCAGCCATGAATGCTATTCCCAAACAAATTACAGTCAGCATCGCCTTGTCAAACAGGTTTTCGGTAGAAGCAGTAGAGGCATTGTATTCGGGAATCAACGCCGCAGCTGAACATTACGGAGTAGATGTAATTGGCGGTGATACCACGGCTTCACGGTCAGGTTTGGTCATATCCATTACTGCCATCGGAGAAGCAAAAAAAGGACAACTTAGCTTCAGATCAGGTGCCAAAGTCAATGACATTGTCTGCGTGACCGGTGATTTGGGAGGCGCTTTGGTCGGATTGCAGATTTTGGAAAGGGAAAAGCAAGTCTATCTTGCCAATCCGGAAATGACTCCTGAATTGGATGGTTTCCAATATGTCACAGGTCGTCAGCTCCGTCCTGAAGCAAGGATGGACATCATCCATGAAATGCGGGAAATGGAAGTTGTCCCGACAAGTATGATAGATGTGTCTGATGGATTGGCTTCGGAGCTTTTTCATATATGCAAAGCTTCAGGAGTAGGAGTGACGATCTATGAGGACAAACTGCCAATTGACAAACAGACCTTTGATACTGCGGTAGAACTGAATCTAGATCCGATTACCTGTGTGTTGAATGGGGGAGAGGATTATGAATTGCTCTTAACGATCGACCAAAAAGATTTCTCCAAATTAGAAAAACACCCTGATATCCATTTTATAGGTCATGTGACCAAAGCTGAGGATGGCAAACTGATGGTTACCAAAAGTGGAACAGTAGTTTCTTTGAAGGCACAGGGCTGGAAGCATTTTTAGGTCTTGAAATCATCCTTTTATCTAAAAAAAAAGCCTTCGAGTTAATTTTCGAAGGCTTTTTGGCTAGATAGGTTTGATTCTCTAATCTAATCCTTCGGCGGCTTTCGATGCCAATAAGAAGCCAATATTGATCCGGTGATATTCATAAAAGGTCCAAAGACTGCAGAAGCCAGACCCACGGTAGCAATTTTTCCCATTTCTTTGGCAATACCGGAAGCCAAGCCGGCATTTTGCATACCGACCTCAAGGGCAATCGTCCTACAGTCGCGTTCATTCATTCTAAATAATTTGGCTGCCCAATAACCCAATGTATAGCCTGCCAGGTTATGGATAACCACCAATAAAATCAGAATCGGCCCGATATTCAATAAGCTATCCCGCCCTGCTGCTGTGATGATCGTTATGATCAGTGCGATTCCCAACATGGACACCAAAGGCATGGCAGCATCCAACCACTTCACTTTTCCACTTAGGAATTTATTAAATAGAAGCCCTCCACCTATTGGTATGATAACTATTTTAATGATGTCCCAAACCATTTTCCAAACATCGACCTGTACAAATTCACCAGCCAGCCAACCCATCAAGACAGGAGTGACAAATGGAGCCATGATAGTTGTAAATGCCGTTATGGTAATTGAAAGCGCAAGGTTTGCTTTGGCCAAAAAGCTCATCACATTGGATGCCATCCCACTTGGGGAACAACCGATCAGAATTATTCCTGCTGCAATTTCCGGTGGAAAACCACTCAGTTTGGCTAAAGTATATCCAATAGAAGGCATGATGGTAAACTGAAGCAGAATCCCTATGATAACTCCTTTGGGCATTTTGACTACACCTGCAAAATCTCCCAGACTCATTGATGTTCCCATGCCGAACATGATGATCTGCAGAAGGGGAACAATCAGTCCACTCAATTTGTAATCTCCAACCTGAACAAATGTAACCGGGTAAAACATTGCTGCAGTCACGCAGGCAAATATCATGATGGTATAGGTAAATCCTTTCAGTTTTTCATAGCCACGAAACATTATCCCGAGGGCAATCAAAAAAAGAATCCAAAAGGGTCCCGAGTGTTCCAATCCCTGAAAAAGGGTAATCCCAAGTGATGTAAGGAACAAAATGACTGAAAGAATTGTGGCGATTTTGATTACAGGATTTTTCAATGGATATCAAAGTTGTTTTGGGTACACGATAATAGCAAAAATATCCGAAAACCAGGATTGCTCCCAGCTTTCGGATGGCACTAACACAATCAATCTACTTAGCTCCAAGTCCTGTCGTGGGATCTCTTTTCATCCCATTCAGTGGTAGGTGCGAAGTAGGAAGTATCTGATTTATGAAGATGTTGTTTGATGACTTCGTCATTCAATTCTATCCCTAATCCAGGTGCAGTCAGAGAAACAGGGGCAAATCCTTTGACGATCATTTTACCTCCATCTGTGGTTTTGACCATATCTTCCCACCAAGGAAGATCCACGGAGTGATGTTCCAATGAAAGGAAATTCTGCGTTGCAGCTGCGCAATGAACGTTTGCCATAAAGGAAACAGGCGTACCAGCTTGGTGCATTGCCATGGCGATTCCAAATTCTTCAGCATAATCTCCAAGCCTTTTTGTCTCCAATAGACCACCTGAAGAAGCAAGATCAGGATGCACGATATCCACTGCATGTGAATGGATGAGATCTTTGAAATTTTCAAGAAGATAAATGTCTTCGCCGGTAGTGGTGGGCGTTTCCAAAGCATCTGTAATGGTTTTATGCTGCTCAGTCCATTGCCAAGGCACCATGTCTTCCAGCCAGGCCAAGTTGTATTTTTCCAAAGCTTTGCCAAGCTTGATACAGTTATTGACATCGATATGTCCATAGTGGTCTGTAGAAATCGGGATTTCGTATCCTACCATTTCCCTTACACTGTTTACAATTTTGGCTAATTCGTCAAGTCCCTTTTCGGTAATCTGGATTCCTGTAAAAGCATGTTTGGTATTGGCATAGGACATATAACCTCCTTGCCATTGACTTGAGTTTTGGTTCATAATTCCGGTATTGTTCAATGTACCTGGAATGTCTTTGACCTGATTGATGGATACGTCCATTTTGAGCCAAGAATATCCTTGGACCTCGGTTCTATACTTGATTTTTTCTTTTTGGTCTTCAGGACTTTCTCCTGTCGGCGTATCCGCATAAAGTCTGACAGTATCTCTGTAACGACCTCCTAATAATTGCCATGCAGGTACATTATATGCTTTTCCACAAAGGTCCCATAATGCCATTTCTACGGCACAGACGCCACCAGCCTGACGGGCTTGTCCACCAAATTGCTTGATAATTTTAAAAATCCTCTCAACGTTACATGGGTTTTCACCCAAAATCCTGCTTTTTAGCATCAATGCATAGCGAGGATCCGCGCCGTCCCTTACTTCACCAAGACCATATATTCCTTGGTTGGTATCAATCCTGATGATGGCTGTCCGTCCCAATACTGTGGTTACACAATATCTCAGGTCAGTGATTTTCAAATCTGAAGGAGCGGAAGCTTTTTGGACTTTGGAAGTTGTCTGGGCCATGCTGTCTTCAAAACTCAATCCCATCAATGCTGTCAGTGACATTCCACCCAATGCGGTTTTTTTCAAAAAATCCCTTCTATTCGCTTTGGTGTCTATATGGTCTATTTCAGCCTGTCTTTGCACGGCATACTGCCGCTCTTTTTCCTTTTGATCCGAAATGATGCTTTTTAAGGTGTTTTTCATCTTTATTTTGGTTTATTGTTTAAAGTTTATTTTGGGAGAAATGAAGAAAATCAATAATTACGCTCCTTGAGATAGTTGTCCAATTCTTGTTTTGACATTGGAAGTTTTCCTGGATACTTGCTTAACCAATCCAAAAAATCATTTTTGATGGCTTCTGTCCATTCACTGTCGATTTCGCCAGGAAGGTATTTTCCTTCGCGAAGTCTTTGGTGTCCAAATTCATCCCTCAATCCGGTCACTTCAGAAGTAATCACCAAGTCCTCCACCAAATGCGCCGGAATAAAGATTACTCCGTATTTTTTTGCTAAAACGACATCTCCAGGAAGCACAGTTGCCCTTCCAACTCTGATAGGGGCATTGATGGAGGTAAGCATCATCTGGTTGATGAAAGAAGGATCTTGGCCCTTGTGCCAGGCATTGAATCCTTTGATTTCAGTTAGGCCTTCTTGGTCTCTAACCGAACCGTAAAAAATAACCCCACGTTTGGATTTGGCATAAATGGAATTGCCTAGATTATCCCCGATCAAAGTTCCGTCAGCTATTTTGCCGTATCCGTCGGCCACGTAAACATCCCCATTGGTCAGGATATCAATCGGCCAAGAATTGGTACCTCCTTTTGGAGACCGCCATTCTTTGTTGACGCCTTGCTCTTTTACCTGATTTTGAAGATCCGGTCTTAGAGGCATGTATTGGGCAGTGACAACCCGCCCTGTCATGGCTTCATCCTCTAGGATGATTTGCCAATTGCCCTCATATTGGTTCTGATAGCCTTTGTTTCGCAATACTCCCCAAGCTTCTTCTATGGATATGTTTTTCAACCTTTCCAATATTTGGTCAGAAACTTTTGGTCTTCCGTCGGGAAACCTTTCGCCTTTCCATTCTGAAGTCAGCGCTTTGATATAATCTGGGGATGAACCCACATTCTGTGCTTTGGCAAACCCCGCGCTAAACAATAGGGCTGCTACCAAAAACATTTTCGAAAATCTGTTCATATAATTCATGGTTATTTGGGTTTGGTTAATACTATTCAAAAAACGGCATGTCTTTTACCGCATGTTTTTTCATCCCTTCTTCATTGATTTCGACACCGATTCCCGGTTTTTCAGAAAGCGTGATGAAACTGTTTTCTGTCCTAGGTCCATCATAGGTAACTATGTCTTTCCAAAGCTGATCCGTATCCATATAGATTTGCCATTCCATAATCATGAAATTGGGAACAGAGGCGCAAACATGACAACTCGCCATGGCGCCAAGAAATGAGGCTACCATGTGGGGTGCAAAAGGCACATAATATAGGTTTGCGAGATTTGCAATGCGTTGAGCTTCACCCAATCCGCCTGCTTTTTGGACATCCGGCATGATGATGTCTATGGCTGATTCGGAGAGCAATCTTGTAAATCCATATGCCAAATAGATGTTTTCACCGGTGCAAATAGGGGTAGAGGTCTGTGTGGTTATCGATTTGTAAACCTCAGGATTGTCGGCAGGTATTGGTTCTTCCAAAAACATCAGGTTCAAGTCTTCATACATTTTTGCCATTTTGAGGCCGGTGACGGCATCATATCTCCCGTGCATGTCGACACAGATATCAATATTGGGGCCTACTTCTTGCCTGACTGCCGCGATGGCATTGTACATTCTTTCGATTTCCATTGGGTTGGCAGTCCAATTGAACCGATCATATTTATTTGGATCTCTTGCGTCATCCACGTCAAATTTTACCGCATTATATCCTCGGTCTACAGCGCCTCTTGCCGCTTTGGCATAATCTTGCGGGGTAGGGTTGGTAGAGGTATATAAAGCTGTATCACAATAAACCCGGATTTTGTCTCTGAATTTTCCTCCCAATAATTGGTAAACTGGAACTCCAAATACCTTTCCGGTTAAGTCCCAAAGTGCTGTTTCGATGGCGGTCATGACGGCTACAAAAACCCCTGACTGTGCCCCACCAAAAAAAGCACCTTTTCTCAATTGTTCTGCGATTCGGTTGGGATTGAGTGGGCTTTGTCCTTTGATTTGGTTTCCCATTCTTTTGACCAAATGATAAGTCCCATGAATGGCATCAACTGCCTCACCGCATCCCCAAACATCCTGATTGGTGTAAATTTTAACATAAAGTGCTCCACGGACATAGCCACATTTAACATCTGTGATTTTGAGGTCTGATGGGTTGGAATAGGGTGACTGTCTGTCCACGGCAGCATTCAGTCCCTGTCCAAATGTTGACAAAAGTGCACCACCTGTAAGGCCTGCCACCAATCCTTTTTGAATAAATGACCTTCTGCTGTCTTTGCTGTTTTTCATATTTTGGGTTGTAATGTGATTTTAACTTCAATCGTTTTTGATGGCAAGTTTTCTTAAAAGAAGGGAGCATCTGCTACTGCATACTTCCTGATGGCTTCTTCATTTGGTGTCACGCCGACACCTGGCCGGTCTGTGAGATGGATATAGCCTTCTTTAATCAATGGGGCTTCAAGGATCAGTTCATCCCATTGTTTCCATTTGGAGAACCAATGCCATTCTAAACAAAGGAAATTGGAAATGGAAGCACAACAGTGACAAGCGGCCATTGCCCCAAATGGAGATGCCACCATATGTGGAGCAACAGGCACATAATAGAGGTTTGCAAGATTGGCAATCCGCTGACCTTCGCCTAGTCCACCGCATTTGTGTAGGTCAGGCATGACGATATCAGCAGCCTGTTTTTCAAGTATTTTTCTGAAGTCATGGGCCAGATACTGGTTTTCTCCAGTGCAGATAGGAGTGGTGGTCTGACTGGTGATTTCCCTGAGACTGTCCAGATTTTCGGCAGGTACCGGTTCTTCCAAAAACATGAGCTTGAATTGCTCCATCTCTTTGGCAATCTGAATTCCCGAAGGCAAGTCATACCTGCCATGGGCATCGAGGCAGAGGTCCATATTCATACCAATGGCTTCCCTGACAGCGGTGATCTGCTTCACCATCCGGTCAATTTCTCCATTGGAGGCAGTTCTGTTGAATTCATCCTGTTTTGAAGGATCTTCCGCCCAATCAATGTCAAATTTAATGGCTGAAAAGCCTGCATTTTTCACTTCCATAGCGCCTGCAGCCATGTCTTCCGGACTTTCGGAACTGCTGGCACCATCACAATACAAGCGGATCTTGTCCCTGAACTTTCCACCCATCAGACGATAAACAGGCTGGTTCATGGCCTTCCCGGCCAAATCCCACAAGGCTATCTCAATTCCGGTTAGAACGGCCACATACATGCCGCCCTGAGCTCCACCAAAATGTCCTCTTCTCAGAATCTGTTCCACGATCTTATTGATATCCAAAGGATTTTGGCCAATCAAAAATTGGGTCATATTGTCCCAACCTTCAGTTCCTGTCGCTACGCCATACGTCCCTCTCACCGCATCCATTGCTTCTCCATATCCTGTTATGCCCTGATTCGTTGTCAGTTTGACAAACATATGGGTTCCATGACCTTTCATGAAGGCTGTTTTGATTCCGGTGATTTTAAGGTCGGAGGGATTGGAATATTTTGGACCTCTGTCCACGGCTGCAATCAATTCCGAGCCAAAACCCGGAATCAAGGCCGAAGTAGCAACACCTGCCATCAGGCTTTTTTGGATAAATGAACGTCTGTTGTTGTCAGTTTTCATGTGGAGAGATTTTGGGTTAATGCTTTACCAAGTCCTTTTCTTCAATATTTCTTGAATCTGCTCCCGTGGGATTGGGAGCTCATCAATATGTTCATTGAGCCATTTTGAAAAATCCCTTTCAATATCATCGGACCATCTTGTGTCAATCTGGCCAGCAGTGTAAACTCCTGCTCGGAGTCTTTCGTGTCCAAACATGTCTCTAAGACGAACTACTTCGGAAGTGACGACAACCTGCTCCACCAAATGGGCTGGTATGAAAGAAACGCCACCATCTCTTCCCAATACCACGTCTCCTGCCATTACGGTCACTTGCCTGATTCTGGTAGGTTGATTGATTCCTGTCAACATGGTATTTAGATTTCCTTGCTGATTGTGGTGGGAGGGATGATAGCTTGTATAGTATGAAGTAAATCCACCGATTTCTTTCAAACCAGTTACATCTCTGACAGCACCATCGTACACAATACCATTTCCTGTTTTTGCGTATATGGCATTTCCAACATTATCGCCGATGGTAGGGCCGTCTATCTGGATTCCAAATTGATCCGCTACATAGACATCCCCTTTGACCAATATATCTACCGGCCATGAGTTCTGTCCGCGCTTTCCGGCTTTTTTGCCTCTTTCGTCAATTGCATCATGGATGTCAGGACGGCCGGGCAAGAAAGTCGCCGTGACAGCCCTTCCTATTAGAATACTGTCAGGATTGATGATTTGCCAACCATCCGCATACTGGTATTTGTACCCGGCATTTTTCATGACAGCCCAAGCCTCATCGTGGGTGACAAGCCTCATTCTCTTTAGTAAATCATCAGAGACTTTTGGCCTTCCATCTTCAAATCTTTCCCCCTTCCATTCACGGGTAAGGTATATCAACTCCTCTTTTGAGATTTGTTGGGCTTGGATACTGCCTACCAATAGAAAACAGCATAGTAGAACAGGGATTATTTTCCTAGTCATTTTGGTTGAATAAAATTAAAATGGATGTTTGGGAAAATGAAGGTTCGGCATGAACCGAACCTTCATAAGGAATTATTTATGCCACCAAACCCTTGTTTCAAGGTCATCTTCACCTTGGGCGGTGATAGCTGCACCTACATTTTCGGAGTTAACCGAAATTTCAGAGTTGGGATAGGTCAACCTATTGATAAACAACACTTCTCTTCCAGGGAATGGATTTGCCTGAAGTGTCGGGAATCCTGATCTACGGAAATTTGCAAATGATTCAGGCCCATTCATCAGAGATGAAACCCAATATTGGGTGTTTATTTGCTGAAGTGCAGTAGCGTCGACCAAAGGATTGGCTGTGATATAGGCTTCAATGGCAGGTGCCGGAATTGTGGAAGCTGCATCGTGCAACGCCATTTGCACCATATGTGCTCTGATGCCTGCTTGGAAATACTCAGCTGCTGTACCGGTAGTGATCCATCCTCTTTGTCTAGCTTCTGCCAACAAAAGGTTTGTTTGCGAAGCTGTCACCATAAATCCTGGTCCGGTTATTTTCGCTACCCTTCTTCTATCAACTTGACTGAAATCATAGAAACTTGCCAGGCCGAGGTTTGCTGCAGCAGTGACCGCACTTGCGTTATCATTGCCCATCGGCATACCGATCTGAACAGCAGGATCAATAGATTGTCTAGCTGGAACTTGTTCAGAACCTGATTTGGCACCTATATACCTTACAGCAATTGCTCCTAACCTTGGGTCATTGGTACTTTTCAAGAAATTTACAAAAGGCTCTGTCATGTAAAAGTTAGCCGCCTCTGTAGCATTCAAAGTATTTCCAATGGGGTTAGTATAGTTTGCATCATGGATGATGACAGCATTGTCGTTGTTGGTGGTGATAACACCTCCCGCAAAAGCCTTGGCAACAGTTTGTTGCGCCTTGGTTGGATCAACTTTGCTCAATCTCATTCCTGCTCTCAATAGGAGAGAATATCCAAAACGTCTCCACTTGTCTATGTTACCTGCATAAAGGATGTCTGCAGTTTCGACTCTTCCGTTTGCATTGAGTGCTGCTGATGCTTCTTCAAGTTCCTTGATGATATCAGCATAAATCAATTCTTGGGAATCGTATTTTGGATAGAAAATCTGGTCACTGTATCCGATTCCGGCTTCAGTATAAGGAATGGAGCCATATGTGTCAGTAAGTATCATAAACCCATATGCCTGCATGATCCTGGTCATTTGCAATAAATTGCTTCTGGTAGGGTCATCTTTGATCCGGAATATGATGTCTTTGGTGTTCTTGATCACATTTCTATAATACTGTTGCCAGTTGTTTTGTGTGGAAGCCCTATTATCCTGATTGAAATTTGCCCCTGTCAATACGCCTGAGTTTGGAGAAATAATTTGTTGGACGATTCCCAATTCATAAACCAATATTCCAAAAGAATTTGGTGAAGCATTGATGGTAGCATTGTTCAATTGAAACGCAGGATCAATTGAGGTTGCAGCAACTCTATTAGTGTTAAGCTCATCAAAGTTTTGGTCACATGATGTGCTATAACCTAGCATCAGCACAAGGAGGATAAAATTTAATATCTTTTTCATGGTTGCTCTGATTAAAATTTGACATTAAGATTGAAACCAATGCCTCTTGTAGTAGGAAGACCTGTGGATTCCATACCCACGAGGTTATCCGAGGTATATCCAAATGATTCTGGGTCAATGTTATCCACCCATTTTTTGATCATCAGGACGTTATTTGCTACGAGGTTAAGTCTTACTGAAGTTACAGGAAAATTTTTAGGGATGAATTTGGTGAAATCATATCCCATAGTGATTTGTCTCAGTTTCCAGAAACCTGCATTGTAAATCACCGGTTCTACCAAAGCCTGAGACCTTACGACTTCCCAATAAGATTGAACAGGTGCCACAGCTGTATTGACTTCGCCAGCCTGATTGACTCCATCGCCTACCACACCGCCTTCACGTCCTTCAAGTGTCATTTTGTGCAATCCATGTCTTACTGCATTGAAGTTTGTTCCGGAAAGCATTTTTCCACCCAATCTGAAGTCGATCAGGAAGGAAAGTGAAACTCCTTTATAATTGAAAGCATTATTAATACCTCCAATCCATTTTGGAAGCGCACTGCCAAAGTTGATCAGATCCAAAGTTCTCAATGGCAAACCGTTTGCACCAAAGATTTTTCTTCCCTGATCATCTCTCCTGTAACCAAAACCTGCAATCTGGCCCATTTCTTCTCCAACTATCTGTCTCAGTTCTCCATTGAATACGTGAGTACCCACTGTGATTCTGTCTCCAGGATTTTCAGTAAGTAAACTGAGAACCTCCGTGATATTGTAAGCTCCGTTAAAGGACGCTTCCCAGGTGAAGTTTTCGGTTTCAACAGGTACGACGGTCAATAACATTTCGATACCTTTATTGCTGCTACGACCGCTGTTGATGGAGGTATTGACAAATCCGGAAGCGTCAGAAATCTGAGCACTTACAATTTGGTCACTGGTGATTTTGCTGTAGGCCGCAAGATCCAATGCCACTCTGCCTTGGAACATCTTCATATCTATACCGATTTCAGTTTCTGCAACCCGCATCGGCTTCAAATTTGGATTTGGAAGGGTGCTTCCAATAGGACCGCCAACAGGCTGGTTATTGAATAAGTTGGCATTGACGCCATAAAACAAAACATTGGAATAAGGACCAACATCCGAGTCACTACCCACTTCCGCATAGGCCACTCTCAGTTTACCGAAATTCAGCCAACCTGTGGTTCCTGTGTTTTCGGTAAATACCCAGCTAGTGGAGACGGAAGGATAAAGGATGCTTCTGTTTTCAGGAGAAAGTGTCGAGAACCAATCGTTTCTTATGGTACCATTGATAAAAAGGAACTTTTTATATGAAAATTCAGCAAAAGCGAAAAGGGAATTTACTGCCCTTTCGGACCTGTCAAAAATCGGATCTTTAACCCTACCGTTTTGGACTGTGTAGAGATCACGTACCACAAAATCTCGTGCCTGTACGTTGTTCACATCAAAACTTCTTTGCATATGGTTACCACCGATGTTGGCATTGATACCATAATCACCAAATTCTTTGGTCGCGGAAAGGATGAAATCAGCGTTAACTTCTCTGAATCTTCTTGATTCCTGAGTATAAAGTCCGTTGACAAATCCTACAGGGGCAGCAGCCAAGGAAGCCTGTCCTGTCGGGAAGTTGTTGAAATCTTGGTCTCGTGACCAATAATCCTGTCCTACACGGCCTTGGATATAAAGCCAAGGAGTGATGTCATATTTCACGGCAATGTTTCCAAAAATCCTGTCCCTTTTGATGTTATTAAATTGTCTTGCAAGGGTAAAATAAGGATTGGTCCTGTTTCTGAATCTAGAATAAACCGCCTCATTTCCCTGAATATCAAATTTATTTTCATCCAATACATTCAAAGGCATCGAATTAGCCATATTATAGAGCGCAGTAGGAATGGAGTTATCCTGGTTGGCGACGTTTGGCGGGTTTTTGTTTTCCTCGATAGAGTAGTTGATATTTCCCTTAAAGTTTAACTTTTTGGTCAATTGGTAGCCAAAGCCTAAATAAATGGTCTTTCTGTTAAATGAATTGTTTGGAACAATACCCTTGCTATTTAGATCAGAAAAAGAAAAGCTAAGGCCACCTTTTTCACTTGAGGTAGACAACATGATGGAATTGGTGGTATTCTGACCGTTTCTGAAGAATTCATCTATTCGTCCTTGTACGGGCACATAAGGAACAGTGACGCCATTAAACAGTACTTGGGTCATCCCAGGTGCGAATTTTTCCCCAAATGACCATTGTCCAGAAGTTGGATTTGGAGTGGTAGGTCTGATGCCTTGCTCACCTTGTCCATACTCATACTGGTAATCTGTAAAATCCAAAGGTGTTTCGTTGGTGTAATTCAAGTTATAAGTTATTCCAATACCTTTTGATTCACCTCTAGATTTGGTGTTGATCATGATGACGCCATCTTTTGCCCTAGATCCATACAATGCAGATGCCGCGGCACCTTTTAGTACAGTCATGCTTTCGATATCATCAGGGTTGATACTGCTGAGTCCATCACCACCGTCCGAAGTGATACCACCGCCTCTAACACCGATGGAATTGTCCGCTCCACTGTTACCCGGATTTGTTCCAAAGTTGGTATTGTCAATCGGAATACCGTTGACAACGATCAGTGGATTGTTTTGCCCTGAAATGGAAGATTGGCCACGGATCCTGATTTTGGTTGTTCCGCCAGGACCGGTTCCCATAGGAGAAATTGCAACGCCGGCAATTTTTCCTTGAAGTGCATTCATAAAATTGGGAGTCCTGTTGATGGTCATTTCATCAGAACCAACGTTGGTTGCTGAATAACCAATACTTCTTGAAGTTTTTTGGATACCCAATGCCGCAATAACGACTTCTTCAAGTGCCCGGGCTTCCTGTACCATCACCACATTGATAATGGATTGGTTTCCGACCTCAATTCTTTGCGGAGCAAAACCTATGTAAGAAAACACAAGCGTGGAACCTGCAGGAGCTGATATTTTATATTTTCCATCGATGTCAGAAACTGTTCCCTGGGAAGTTCCTTCAATAGAAATGGCAACACCTGGCAAGGTCTCACCTGACTCAGAGGTGACAGTTCCTGTGATCTCTACAAAATCGTCATTGACTTCAATGTCGATTTTTTTGGAAGAAATATCAGGAGCCAGAGATTTGACACTGATGACATTATTGACTTGCTTGAAATGAAGGTGTTTTTTATTGGCTACTTCCAAAAGGACATCGGCTACTGTACCGTCAAAGGTGCTGAGTTCTATATTTGAATTGTCCTTTAGGCTCTTTTCAGTGTAAAAAAAACTGTAATCTGTTTTGCTTTCTATGGCATTTAGGATGTTTTCCAGACTGCCTTCCCGGATATCAAGTTTGATGTATACCTCATCAATACTTTTGATCTGGACCAAATTGCTGTTTGCAAAGGTTGCATTCATGGCTATGGTCAATATAAACGCACTCAAAAGTGTGCTTTTAAAGACCATAATCGTTGTTTTTAGTAGTGATTGTGACATATTTTGGGTTGTGTTAGTGTCAATCATAAATTTTGGTGCTGATTTTCTTTTCCATCTTTTTGGGATTGGTCAAAGAAAAAAACCTCTCTTTAAACTTAAAGAAGCGGATGGGTTTGGTGTGGTCTATTTTTTTGTTTCATAGGCATGGGTTAGTTAAATTCAAGAATTACTTCATTTCCATTTATTTTGTATTCAAAATCTACAGAGTAACTCAAAACCTTTAATACATTGGATAGGTATTCATGGGGTTTGAAGGTGCCTGAACACTTATATTCCGGTAATTTTTTGTCACCAATGATTTTTATTTCTACCCCATACCATCTCTCCAGGTCTTCGATGACCAGATTTAAAGGAGTTTTTTCAAATTGCAGAATGCCTTCTTTCCAGCTAAGAAAATCGGACAAATCCACATTTTTCTTTTCAAAGGTGTTTTTGTCTTCTGAAAAATATACTGCCTCTCCGGGCTGTATTTCCAAAAGCTTATGGTCAAGACTGTTTTCGACCCGAACCTTTCCCGTGGCCAAGGTTACCTGAATGCCTGGATTTTCATCATATGCTTTGATATTGAAACTTGTACCCAAAGCGGTAGTGGCAATGTTGTCGGTGATTACTTTGAAAGGATGTTCCTCATCCCTTACGACATCAAAAAATCCCTCACCTTCCAGGGTGATGGTTCTGTTTGTGGCAAAGTTACTTCCATAAGTCAATTTGCTGTCCGCATTCAAAACCACTGTAGAGCCATCCGGAAGGGTGATTATTTTTTTATTTCCTCTGGGTGTGGACCTTTCAATGGCGACCGGAACATTATACTCAGGGGACACTGCTGACTCTTTAGGAGGGGAATTGAAATATAAGACGTAACTAACTGAAAAAACCAAAATCAGGGAAGCGGCCATTCCTATGGAGAACTTTACTAATTTGGGTTTTTTGATAGTAGATTTTTTTATAGGAGGTTTAGGGGTATTTTCTTCAACCTTTGATTCTACCAAAATTGGAATGTGTACGTTTTCTTTATCTTGATTTAACTCATGATTTTCTGCCTCATTGTCCCATATATCTGCTATGATAGCATTATAGGTATCTTCTCCCGCTGATGAATCGAGCCAGTTCAAAAAATCCTTTGCCTCTTTTTTTGAAAGCTTTCCTTCAAAAAATCTATCAATATCTTGTTTGCTATAATTCATCAAATCTTCCTTTCCTATATATAGCCTTTTCGAAAGGGATTTACTTAGCCGGAAATAGAAAATATTTTATTTATTTTCAAAAACGAAAAATATTTGAATGAATATCCTGTATTGTATGATTAAAAAAAGTAATAAATAAGTCCGATTGCCAAAGATTTGATGGCAATGAGGTATTGCTTTTGGAGTTTGTTTTTAATCGACTTTGTAGCCACATAAATATGGCTTTCAACGGTTCTTTTTGAAATACCCAGTTTTTCGGCAATTTCGCCTGAATGGAGGTTTTCATAATTTTTCATTTTGAAAATCTCCTTTTGGGTCTTGGGTAATTTTTCGATTTCTGATATTGAAATCCTCTCGAATTCTGAATATTCTATTTGTAATTCAGTTTCATTTGTTTCAGTTTCCTGATTGGAAATGGCATATACTTCATATGCTATCCGCCTAGCTTCTTTTTTGGAATTCTTAATGATGAGCGATTTGAGGATGGAAAGGAGGTATGCGTTGAAGGATAACTCAGAGTTGAGATTTTGCCTGTTCTTCCAGATGATCAAAAAAACTTCCTGGACAATCTCCTCGGCGTCTTCAGACGAAAGGTTCATCTTTTTGGAGGTATTGAAAATCTTTGGTCCAAAAAATTCAAATAACTGTGAAAAAGCTTTTTCATCGCCTTCCCTGAGCCTTGAGACTGCCGAAGGAATATCAAATGCTTTTTCTTTATTCATATTAAATAAATAAGTATTTCAATTAAAGGAACGCATAAATAGTGATTCTAGCAATTATTTATTTTTAGAATATTAAAAGATGAAATAATATTCTGTTCGTAATTGATAACTCAATATAATTATGCTTTTTAAAAAAATCAATAGTTTGGTGGATTTCAGAATTGATTTGCCTGACCTGAGGTAGAATAGTATGGTTATATGGAAAAAAAAATCAAAGAAGTCTCCCCGTTTTGAAAGAATTCTATAAAAAACACCAAAGTCCTGGCTTTATCAGGACTTTGGAAAAATCAATCTTCAGGATATGGAATGTATACAAAACTGGTAAATACCCCATCCATTACAAAAAGGCAACAAAACTCATCCGGGTCTTTGTATGCTGCTTTGAATTCATCCAACAATTCCTCGGCGATAAGTTTCCTTTGGATAAATTCGTCCACGTAAGTGATGAAATAATTCCAGTCCAAGTCTTTTTCCACTTTACCCAGAAGCAGCTTTCCGATTGGCTGCACTTCTTTTGAGATCGGGAAAATCGGAAAATCGGAAAACTTTCTACTTCTGACCTGATAAGAAGCTTCCTTGAGGATATCCGAAACTTTGACAAAGTCTTTGGTAATGGTTCCTAGATATTTGCCGCTCAGTTCGGGGTCATTGAAATCTGAAATCATGGTTTTAAAGTTAAGCGTACAACATTTTCTACATGATAGGTCTGGGGAAACATGTCCACAGGCTGGATTTTATCAACCGAATACTTTTCCGATAACCAAGCCACATCCCTCGCTTGGGTGGCAGGATTACAACTCACATACACAATTTTGGGAGCTTCCAGTTTCAAGAGCATCTTGACTACATCTTCGTGCATTCCTGCTCTTGGTGGGTCTGTGATGACGATATCGGGTTTGGGATGATTCCTTACAAAATCTTCTGTCAAAATATCTTTCAGATCTCCAGCATAAAACTGCGTATTTTCTATGCCGTTGACTTTGGCGTTCAGCTTAGCGTCCTCGATTGCAGCCTCGACATATTCTATGCCGATGACCTGTTTTGCATTTTTAGCCACAAAATTTGCAATCGTGCCCGTGCCGGTATAAAGATCAAATACCACCTCATCGCCCTGTAGGTCTGCAAATTCTCTCGCTACTTTATAGAGTTCGTAGGCCTGTTCGGAATTGGTCTGGTAAAAAGATTTGGGGCCGATCCGGAATTTGAGTCCTTCCATTTCTTCTTCGATGTAGTCTTTACCAGAAGAGGTAACCACATCAAGGTCGTTGAAAGTCTCGTTCTTTTTCAGGTTGATAATATAAAGGAGTGAAGTGATCTGGGGGAATTTTTGGTGAAGAAATTCCATGACTTTATTGACAGAAACCGTGTCATCTTCCCCAAATTGGACAATGACCATGGATTCGCCTGTACTTGTCGTCCTGATGATGAGATTGCGCAGGAGCCCGACCTGATTTCGGATGTCATAGAAAGATAAGCTTTGTTCCAAAGCAAAGTCTCTCACTGCAATTCGGACCTCGTTGGAAATATTTCCCTGTAGGTAACAATGATCGATGTCTATGATTTTATCAAACATCTTCGGAATATGAAAACCCAAAGAATTTCTTTCAAATTGGGCTCCGGAATTGATTTCTTCCCTTGTCAGCCAACGGTTATTGGAAAAGGTAAAATCAAGTTTGTTGCGGTAGTATTGTGTTTTTGCCGAACCGAGAATCGGCAATACTTCCGGTATTTCCACTTTGGCTATCCTTTCAAACTGATCGACTACCTGCTGTCGCTTGTAATTTTTCTGTAAATCATAATTGATATGCTGCCACTTGCAGCCGCCACAAGTGCCAAAATGAGAGCAAAAAGGTTCAATCCTGTCTTTGGAATATTCATGAAATCTGATGGCTTCTCCCTCCATAAAGGAGCTTTTTCCTCTGTTGATGCGGACATCTACCAGATCACCGGGAGCTGTATTCTGTACAAAAACTACTTTTCCCTCATGATGTGCCACACATTTCCCTTCCGCCGCTATTCTTTCAATCCTCAGGTTGGGGATTACCTTATTTTTCATCTTTCTAGACATGGCCGCAAAAATAAGGGTTTGGATCGGAAGATTGGTCAAATGAAAAATTAAAAATCAGACGGTAAAATCTGCTTTTATGGTTATCAGCTTCTTTGCCAGTAACCCTATGTTATTATTCAAGCGGGACGGAAGACCGAAGTCGGAAGTCGGAAGTCCGATGTACCGGGCATTTCAGTTTGTAGACAAGATTTAAAATAGATATCCAATTTACTGGCATCATTCGGGACATACATATTTGCTTTTATTAAGATCTGCTTATCCTCCTTATACTTTCCAAAAACATCAGGTCCGATTGCCAGCCTTCAAGTCGAATTTTTATCTTTAACCTTTCAAAGCCGTACTCATGAATTTAAAAAATAAAGTGGTCATTGTGACCGGAGCAACCTCGGGGATAGGGGAGGCCTGTGCATTGGTATTTGGGAAAGCAGGCTGCAAAGTCATCATCACAGGAAGGTCTCAGGTAAAGTTGGACAATACCTTGGACCTCCTTAGGAAAGCAGGAATTGACGCTTTTGGAATCATAGCAGATGCGGGTTCCGAGTTGGACAATAAAAACATTGCCGAAACAGCCATCAAACATTTTGGTAGAATCGATATCCTGATCAACAATGCCGGGATTTCAATGCGGGCTTTATTTGAAGATATAGATATGGAGGTTTTCAGAAAAGTGATGGATACTAATTTTTGGGGCACGGTCTATGCTACCAAATATTGCCTCCCTCAGATTTTGAAAAACAAAGGGTCCATTGTTGGGGTATCATCCATCAACGGATATCGCGGAACTCCGGCACGAACAGCTTATACTGCCAGCAAATATGCCATGAATGGTTTTTTTGAATCGCTCAGGACAGAGGTGATGAAAAGGGGAGTCCATGTCTTGGTGGCCTGCCCGGGATTTACTGCTTCCAATATCCGTAATAATGCATTGACTGCCGACGGGTCTGTTCAGGGAGAGTCTCCAAGAGAAGAGGAAAAAATGATGACTTCAGAGGAAGTTGCCCAAGAAATATTCCAAGCGACCATCAAAAGAAAAAGAGATATTGTGCTTACTAGGCAGGGAAAATTGGCGGTTTTTCTAAATAAATGGATGCCCGGCATCATGGATGGAATTGTGTATAACCACATGGCCAAGGAAAAAGATTCTCCTTTCAAATAAACCCATGCTCAAAGATATCTTTCAGATTTATCTTAACAGGTTATTGGACCTTTCCAGCCGGAACAGGTCGATATACCTGCCGCGACTGGTTCCCAGTCAGATGATAGATTTGAATGACTTTGACTTTTTAAACCACCAACCGGCTTTTGGGCTTATAGAAGCTCTTTTGGACAAGGACAAAAAAGTTACCCTGATTCCATTTGCAGACCCACGAGATGCAAAGGTCAATGTGCTTTCCCAGAGGCTAAACAGGCTCGAGCACCTCGTCAAAACTGCTGAAACCGAAACGGGTGAAAAGAGCCTTTTTGTGGGTTGGCCATTTGTAGAGGGGAAATTACTCAATGACCAAGTAATCAGATGCCCTTTGATTTTCTTTCCGGTGGAATTGGAAAAAACGGATAACCGATGGATTTGGACTCGAAATCCCGGTGATGTTCCCTTTTTCAACAAAGCTTTTTTATTGGCATATGCCCATGTTTATGGCAAAGACCATAATTATCTGGGAGAAGAAAATCCCTTAGAAAATTTCGCAACCGATCCAATAGGATTCCGAAATGACCTCTACGCTTTGCTCAAAGAAGAGTTTTTTTTGAACTTCAGTTCTGAGTTATACGAGAATAAGGTTTCGACTTTTCCCGATTCTTCGAAGTCCTTAGACGAGGAGAGACTCAAAACCGGAAAACTTCAATTAAAACCCTACGGCGTTTTGGGTCAGTTTTCCCAGAAAGCAAGTTTTTTGATTCAGGATTATGAAGAACTTATCGCAGGAGATGGGTTTCCTGATCTCGAATCTTTGTTCCACAAGTGGTTTGCACCGGAAGATGAACAGCCAATTTCTGTCCGGGAGGACCAGCTTTACACTGTTTTCCCGGTGGACGCGAGTCAGGAGGAAGTCATCAAATCAGTAAGAGAAGGAAGGTCCTGCGTAGTGGAAGGTCCTCCGGGTACCGGAAAATCCCAACTCATCAGTAACCTTGCCATTGATTTTATATCGAGGGGAAAGAAAGTGCTCATCGTTTCACAAAAGCGGGCTGCTTTGGATGTGGTGTTCAAAAGATTGTCAAATGAAGGATTTGGTTCTTTTTTGTCTTTGGTACATGATTTCCGGGCAGATAGGAAGGCACTATACAAAAAAATGCACGATCAGATCCTGTCTTTGGACAGGTATCAGGAACTGAACCGGGGAATTGACGCCATTCAGTTGGAAAGGCAGTTTTCCCAATATTCAAGGCTGATAGATTATCACAGCGATTATTTTTCAGATTTGAAAAAAGCCCTGTTCAATACAGAGGAATGCGGCGTCCCGGTCAAGGAACTTTACCTGAGCTCAAGGTTGTCCGATGAGGCATTTGACATGAATCAATATTATCGAAGGTTCCATGCCGGTCGGGTCAATGACTTTTTGAGGGATTTCAAGACTTTTGCAGAATTGTTCAGAACTTATCAGAATCCGGAATCCTTTTGGTTGCACAGGGTGGATTTCAGTAGCTTTGGGCCGGAAGTTTCCAAACGGATTCAGGAGGTCATGTCGGAAATCCATCATCTCAGGCTGAATTTTGAAAGGGATTTTTCGAATCTAACTTCATTTGAAGTCTCTTTTCTTTTTTCTTTTTTCGAGCAAAAGCAAAAAATTATAGACTTACAGAAGTTATTGAAAGAGGAAGAATCCCTTGCCCTTTTTTGGTCATTAAAAGATTTGCCACCTTCTGAAGTAGACATTCTCTGGCTGGAACATAAGTTTGAGTCCATCAAAACACTTTTTGCAGAGCAAGGTATTGAATGGTTCAGCAAAGATGGGGAGGTCGAATCCCTTCTCCGGCTTTCTCTGGAGTTCTTGGAAAGGAAAAAAGGATGGAGGAAGAATTTCCCGCTTTTATGGAAAAAAAAGAGGTTCCAGTCTGTGTATCGGCTTCTGTTTGAAAACAACCTGCAAGCCAATGCCCATGGCGTCCAGATCTTGATCAAAAGGCTTGAAAACAGGTTAAATCTCAATCATCAATATTCTTTATTGATGGAGAAAGATTGGATAAGACTTTTGGATAAACCTTTTGATTTCATTTCCTTCAACCACTTTTCGGGGCTTTACACCGAAGCTGCAAAGGCAAAGCAAATCTTCCATGAATTCGGTTTATTGAAAGAAGTATTGATTGAAGATTTGCAATCATGTATCGGCTTCGTCCCAAGGCTAAAATTGGTCCTGTCCAATATTGAGGAATTGGAGGCAAAGATTCCCTATTGGTCCCTTTACCTGAGTAAAATCCAGATTCAGCACCTAATTTCGGAAAGTACAGGAGAGGGAATTTTGTCTCTTAAATCTCAGGTACCGGCGGTATTTCATGAGCTGGTGGCTTTGGATAGATTGCGCAGCAAGCTCAAAGAACAAGATGTGCTGGTTATGGAAAAAATGCTTGCTGCTTATCCCAACAAAGAATTTGAAGACCTGAAAGCTTTGTTTTTAGCAGGATTGAAGCTGAGCTGGATAGGCCACATCGAAACCAAGTATCCTTTGCTGCAAGATACAGTGACTACAAAAACGAGCCAAAGCCAAGAAGAACTGATGGAGGCTGTTTTGGAAAAATGGAAACTGTCAAAATACATTGCAGAAATCAGGTTAAGAGAAAATACCTACAAAAACCTTGAATACAACAGACTTGGGAATCTATTGACCTACCGCGAACTTTCCCATCAGGTAAGCAAACAGAAAAGAATCTGGAGTATCAAAAAATTGATTGAAAATTTCGAAAAGGAAATATTCCAATTGGTACCCTGTTGGTTGGCTTCACCTGAGACAGTATCCGCACTTTTTCCTTTGAAGCAATCTTTCGATCTTGTTATTTTTGATGAATCCTCTCAATGTTATGTTGAGCGTGGACTTCCCGCGATGCTGCGAGGCAAGCAGACCGTGATTGCCGGTGATTCCAATCAACTGAGGCCGTTTGACCTGTATCAGGTCAGGTTGGAAACTGAAGAAGAAGGGATCGAAACTGAGACAGAATCTCTTTTGGAACTTGCATCTTCCTATTTTCAGAAATTTTGGTTGCAGGGACATTATCGAAGTGAACAACTGTCTCTTATTCAATTTTCTAACAGGAATTTTTATGAAAGTAGGCTGAAGATGTTGACCAGGATGGAGCTGGTCAATGAGGCTAAGAATCCCTATTCATGGAAACCGGTCGATGGGATTTGGGAAAAACAAATCAATGTGGTTGAGGCAGAAGCTGTTTTGGAGGAAATTAAATTGATACAGGAAATCGATCCCCAGCTAACTATCGGGGTGATCACTTTCAATTTTTTCCAAATGGAATATATCCGTGAACTCGTATCCAAAGAAAGTGTGATCCAACAAGAAAACCTCTCCATCAAGAATATTGAAAATGTGCAGGGAGACGAATTTGATTGGGTGATATTTTGTATCGGATATGCTAAAAACAAAAAAGGAAAACTGATTGCCAATTTTGGAATGCTATCCAAAAAAGGCGGAATCAACAGATTGAATGTGGCGATCTCACGGGCCAAAAAGAAAACCACCGTCATTAGCAGTATTGAACCTGCTGATTTCAGCACCGATCAATTGAAAAACGAAGGGATCAAAATGCTTCGGGATTACCTCGGTTATGTCATTAAAATTACTGCAGGCAAAGGATTCGAAATTCCTGTTCAGGTTCCCTACAGGTTTGAATCGGGTTGGTCATTGAAAGACAAAATCGAGGGGGATTACCAAGGCTTCTCCTTAGAGCAATTTCCTTCCTCAACGTGGATGGATCTCGCCGTCAAAGTCAATGGTCAATACAAGGAAGCATTGCTCACCGATGACCAAAGGTTGTATGATTCTTCTAGTGCCAAGGAAGCATTTGTGTACCACTCCCTGCAATTGAAGGAAAAAGGATGGCCTTACAAATTCTATTACAGCAGGCAATATTGGATGGATAAGCCAATATTGGGAGATTGAGGCTAGTTTTTAACCACTTTTACACCCACAGTTTCAATTCCGGAAAGCTTTTCCACCCTCATGTATTGCAAAAGGTGAATACTGCGGAAAGAATTTTCTACAGGAAGCGTGTCATATTTGGTAAAAGTACTGCCATATCCTTCTCCGAGAGGTTTTCCGGATTTGCTGTCAAACAGAGGTACATCCAATAATTTGGTTTCCACAGTTTGACCTAGGCTGTCCTTTAAAATATACCTCAAATAGAGATTTCTAAACTCATAATCTTTGGTATACTTAACCGCCACGAGAGTGCTGTTGGGTGTTGGTAACTTTTTGACCTCAAAAGAAACGGTATCCGAAACATCCCAAGTTCCGGATTTAAACCCCTCGTATTCTTCAAAAACCCTTTCACTATTACAGCCTGCGAAAAGAAAGCCAACAGTGAGGATCAATCCTACAAATCTTGCATTCATATTATTGCGCTGAGTTTTGATCACCTTTGTTTTGCTCGCCCTTGTTCCTAGAATTAAACCTTCTTTTGTTGTTTTTCTTCTTTTTTGGAACTTGGTCCGGATTTACTTCTCTAGGGATTTGAGGTCCTTTATCTTGGTTTTCAACCGGTTTGGGACGGTTCTCTACATTTTTACGGGGAGGGTTTTGCCTGTTTTGAATTGGCTTTTCGGGAGATTGCCTATTCGGTCTGCTTTCAGGCTTTGGTGCGATTGGTCTGGCTTCAGGTCCGGAACTGTCTTTGGCTACAACTTGGTTTTCTCCCGGATTTCTAGGTTTCTTTTTCTTCTTGGTTTTTTTGTTTTTGCTAAATTTCTTGTCAAGCGCGTCAAGTTCCATATTGGATTTTGAAATCAGGTCTTCCTGTTCCTTGCCATGGTTGGTTTTGAGATCATAAGGAATTACTCCTTTTGAATTCAGTTCAAGAATTTCAGAAACCCTTTCACAAGTGATGGAATGCCAGTTGTTGTCATTGTTGTAGCTGAACCACATCAATTTTCTGAAGATATCAGTTTTCTGGAGTTTTGCGGATCCGGCTTCAGTCTGAAGCGGTTTGTCTACTTCAGGAATATCACTCAAAGCCGACATATAGGTGTCCAGCTCATAGTTGAGGCAGCACTTCAGCCTTCCGCATTGTCCGGAAAGTTTGGTTGGGTTGAGGGAAAGGTTTTGGTATCTTGCCGCTGAGGTATTCACACTTTTAAAGTCATAGATCCAAGTTGAGCAGCACAGTTCCCTTCCGCAGACTCCGATTCCTCCAAGCCTTCCTGCTTCCTGTCTCAAGCTTATCTGACGCATTTCTACGCGGATTTTAAACTCCGATGCAAGTGATTTGATCAATTCCCTGAAGTCCACACGGTCATCTGCCGAATAGTAAAAAGTGGCTTTGGAATTGTCAGATTGAAACTCCACATCAGAGAGTTTCATTTCCATCTTCATTTCGTCGATGATCTGTTTTGCCCGGTATAAAGTTGGTATTTCCCTGTTTTTGGCTTCTTCCCACTTTTCAAGGTCTTTTTGTGTGGCAACCCTATAAATCCTTAAGATGTTATCATCATCCTTAATTTTTCTTTTTTGCATCTGCAATCGGACAAGTTCACCTTGCAAGGATACATATCCGATGTGGTGGCCATTGGGGACATCTACCACTACCGGGTCACCAGTAGTGAGGGAAATGCGGTCAATGTTTCTATAATATTCTTTTCTTCCTCCTTTGAATTTGATTTCGACAATATCAAATTTATCAATTGTCGGAATTCCCATATGGGTAAGCCAATCAAAGGAATTCATTTTATTGCAATCGCTTGTACCACAAGTGCCGTTATTTTGGCAGCCTCCGCTAGATCCGGAGGTGGTTGAGCAGCTAGTACATCCTGACATATTTTTATATATAATGGGAGAAATGTTCTCCTCTTCGTTTTGGATTTATTTAATCAATTTCAAAACATCTTGACCGATGTCTTTGCGGTAATACATATCCTCCCAACAAACCTCAGATGCCCTTGAATACGCATTTTCAAGTGCTGTGGAGATGTCTTCCCCCATGCCCGTGATGGCAAGGACCCTTCCTCCATTGGTAAGGATTTCTCCTGAATCAGAAACTTTCGTGCCTGCATGAAAGACTATGGATTTTGACGATGATTCCTGAGGGTCGAGACCTATTATCTTTTTACCTTTTTCATATTCTCCCGGATATCCGCCTGCCACCAACACCACTGTAGTGCAGGTGTAAGAAGCAGTTTCAAGCTGATAGGAATCCAATTTACCTGTTCCCATGGCGTATAGAAGATCCACGAAATCACTTTTGATTCGCGGAAGTACAGCCTCTGTTTCAGGATCACCCATTCTCACATTGTATTCAATGACATGGGGATTGCCGCCATCATTCATCAGTCCAATGAAAAGAAATCCTACATAGGGGATGTTCTCTTTTTTTAATCCCTCAATTGTCGGTTTTACAACCCTTTCTTCTACTTTTTTGATAAACTCTTCATCTGCAAAAGGAACAGGGCTGACAGCTCCCATGCCTCCGGTATTCAAACCCGTATCGCCCTCGCCGATTCTTTTGTAATCTTTTGCTTCCGGAAGGATCTTATAATGGCTTCCATCGGTAGCCACAAAAACAGAAAGCTCGATGCCTTTCAAAAACTGTTCAATGACAACTTTGTCCGAGGCACTTCCAAATTTGCTTTCAAGCAACATTTCTTTCAGGGATTCTTCCGCTTCAGTATGGCTCTGGCAAATCAAAACCCCTTTGCCTGCGGCAAGGCCATCAGCTTTCAGTACTATGGGTAGGGATTGTTTTCGGATAAAAGCAAGCCCTTCCTCGAAGGTTTCTTTTGTGAAAGATTCATAAGCAGCAGTTGGTACACCGTACTTTTCCATAAACTGCTTTGAAAAATCCTTGGATCCTTCTAGCTGAGCCCCCGCCTGTGACGGTCCGATGACAGGCAATCCATGCAGAGTTTGATGATTATGAAAAAAATCAGTGACCCCTTTGACCAAAGGCTCTTCAGGTCCCACCACAATCATGTCTACCTGATTTGCAATACAAAAATCAGCAATCTTCACGAAATCAGTGGGGGAGATGGCAACATTTTTGGCAATGGATGCAGTACCGGCATTTCCCGGTGCTACAAAAAGCTGTTTACAGTTTGGGCTGTTTACAATTTTCCAGGCAAAAGCATGCTCCCTGCCTCCACTTCCTAATAATAATATATTCATTAATTAAATTCGTTTTAGTTGGCATGCTCCGAAATGAACTTGATTCTGTAAACCCGGATTTCTTCCTCAGCAAAATCCTCTTCTTCAAGTTCTGCCAAAGCAGCTTTAATATTGTCAGATTCAGCAGTCATGAAATATTCATGGAGAATATCTTCTCTTTCGTCATCCATGATGTTTTCAATGTAGTAGTTGATATTCAGCTTGGTTCCGCTGTAGATAATCTGCTCAATTTCACCTATCAATTCTGACATTGAAATGTTAAGGTTATCTGCGATTTCATCCAAATCAACTTTTCTATCCACTTGTTGTATGATAGATATTTTGACTTTGGAGCGGTTTCCTGCTGTTTTGACTACGACATCAGACGCTGTTATTATTTCATTTTCTTCCACATAAGCTTCAATCAATTTTAGGAATGGCGCACCGAATTTGGTGACTTTGCCCATTCCGACTCCATTGATCTGGGCCAATTCCTCCTTGGTGGTAGGATAAACTGTCGCCATTTCTTCCAGGGAAGGATCCTGGAAAATCACATAAGGAGGAAGTCCTTTAGATTTTGCTACTTTCTTCCGCTCCGCTTTTAGCAGTTCAAAAAGCTTTTCATCATAAGCTTTTCCACCTGCTGCATTTTCCTCGGCGTTGGTGTCCACAATCACTTCCTCAAAATTGAAATCTTTGCTCAAAATAACTGAATATGGCGCTTCAAGGTAGTTTTCGCCTTTTTCAGTGATTTTGATAACACCGTAATTCTCAATATCCTTGTCAAGGAAGCCGAGAATCAGGGCCTGTCTTACAACGGTTTTCCAAAGTTTTTCATCATCATCTTTTCCTTTTCCAAAGACAGAGGTCTGATCATGGCCATAACTTGCGATATAATCATCTTTTTCACCCCTGATAACCTTTACAATATGGGCAAGGTTGAATCTGTTGTTGGTTTCTTTGACTGCAGTTATTGCTGAAAGCAAATAATCCATTCCCTCGAATTTTTCTTTCTGCTTTTTACAGTTGTCACAATTGCCGCAATCATGGTCCATTGTTTCACCAAAGTAATGTAAAAGCACCCTTCTTCTGCACATGGTACTTTCAGCGTATGCAGTCATTTCCTCAAGGAGGATTTTGGCGTTTTCCCTTTCGGTGACAGGTTTGTCTTTGTTGAATTTTTCTAGCTTGACAATGTCATCATGCCTATAAAACATCAGACAATGTCCCTCCAATCCATCCCTTCCGGCCCTTCCTGTTTCCTGATAGTATCCTTCCAAAGATTTTGGCACATCATAGTGGATTACATACCTGACATCAGGTTTGTCAATTCCCATCCCAAATGCAATGGTGGCCACGATCACATCAGTTTCTTCATTAAGAAAATCATCCTGGTTTTTTATCCGGACATTTTGGTCCAATCCCGCATGGTATGGTGCGGCATTGATGCCGTTGACCTTCAGCAGTTCCGCTATTTCCTCTACTTTTTTGCGGCTGAGACAATAGATGATTCCTGATTTTCCTTTTTGGGATTTGATGTATTTGATGATCTGCTTTTTGGTTTCATTCTTAACCTTTGGCCGGACTTCATAATACAGATTGGGCCTGTTGAAGGAAGACTTGAAAATGTCAGCTTCCTCCATTTGAAGGTTTCTCTGGATATCGACCTGAACTTTAGGCGTCGCAGTAGCTGTCAAGGCCACAATCGGAAGGTGAGAGCCGATCTGGGCAATAATGGTTTTTATTTTCCGGTATTCAGGCCTGAAATCATGGCCCCACTCTGAGATACAATGGGCTTCGTCTATAGCGACGAAACTTAACTTTGCCTCTTTGAGAAAAAGCATGTTTTCTTCCTTAGTCAGAGATTCCGGAGCTACATAGAGCAGCTTTGTTTTACCTGAAAGGACTTCCTTTTTTACCTTGTTGGTCTCGGATTTATTCAATGTAGAATTGAGAAAATAGGCATTGACACCAAATGCATTCAGTTGGTCTACCTGATTTTTCATCAATGCAATTAGAGGAGAAATGACGATGGCAGTTCCTTCACTGACCACGGCCGGAAATTGATAACATAATGATTTCCCGGCTCCTGTGGGCATGATGACGAAGGTGTTTTTTCCCTTCAATACGTTTTCCACAATAGCTTCCTGGGTTCCTCTGAAGTGGTTGAAACCGAAAATTATTTTAAGTTTTTCTTTTGCGCTTTGATCCACAATTAATTGATATTACCATGCTACCCTAATGGGCACACATTAAAATTTTGAAGTATTTCTTTTATACCTTTGTTACAAATCTAATGAATAACAACAGCAGTTTTGAAGTTAACAAAAAATATTAAAAGTAGTGCCATCAAAGTGCTTCAAACAGAAGCAAATGCCATTCAAAATCTTGTAAATTATATAGACGATGATTTTGAAGCATGTGTAGTGGCTATTTTGGAGTCTAAGGGCAGGGTGGTTATCACCGGAATAGGCAAAAGCGCGATTATAGCTAATAAAATCGTGGCCACTATGAATTCTACCGGAACACCTGCACTCTTTATGCATGCTGCCGATGCCATACATGGTGACCTTGGGATGATCCAACATGAGGATTTTGTGATCTGTATATCCAAGAGCGGCAATACTCCTGAAATCAAGGTCTTGGTTCCCCTGCTCAAAAGGCTAGGGTCCAAACTTATTGCGATGGTAAGCAACACCGATAGCTATCTTGCCCAAAATGCAGATTTTGTATTGAAAGCAACCATCGCTGAGGAAGCTTGCCCAAATAATCTTGCCCCCACCTCGAGTACTACTGCCCAATTGGCCATGGGAGATGCGTTGGCGGTCTGTCTTTTGGAGGCAAGGGGTTTTACAAGTGAGGATTTTGCCAAATACCATCCCGGAGGGGCTTTGGGAAAACAGCTTTACCTTACTGTCGGAGATGTTGTTCCAAAAAACCAAATCCCGGCAGTCGGCGCAGAAGCTCCTTTGGCGGAAGTGATCATGGAGATCAGTGGAAAAAGACTTGGAGCCACAGCAGTTTTGGATAAAGATTCCAAGCTGATGGGAATCATCACGGATGGTGACCTGAGAAGGATGCTTCAGAGAATGAATGACATATCAGGGGTTCGTGCCATCGATATCATGACAGTCCATCCAAAGAGCATTCGGGTGGAAGAATATGCCATTATTGCACTCAACAAAATGAAGGAATTCAATATTACACAATTGGTAGCGATGGATGGCGATAAAGTGGCAGGATTTATCCATATTCATGATTTAATGAAAGAAGGAATAGTTTAATCAACTTCAATGCAAGAAAGACCCTACATTGTGATTATGGCCGGTGGAATAGGATCCAGGTTTTGGCCATATAGCAGAAATAATAGACCCAAACAATTTTTAGACATTTTAGGTACCGGAAGAACGCTTTTACAGATGACCTACGACAGGTTTGTGAGGATTTCTGACAAGTCACTTTTTTTTGTAGTCACCAACTCCAAGTATGAAGACCTCGTCAGGGAACAACTTCCTGATATTCCTGAAAATCAAATCCTGACAGAGCCACTGAGAAGGAATACTGCGACCTGTATTGCCTATGCGAGTTATAGGATTTTGAATAAAAATCCTGATGCCAAAGTAATCGTCACCCCGGCCGATCACCTTATCGTGCAGGAGGAAAACTTCTTCAAAACCATGGAAATTGCAATTGAGGCGGCAGAAATGGAAGACAGACTGATCACGCTTGGCATCCGACCAAACAGACCTGAAACTGGATACGGCTATATCCAATACATCAGCAACCAAGGCAATCCTGTAAAAAAAGTAAAAACATTTACCGAAAAGCCTAATGCAAAACTTGCCAAGGCATTTATTGAAAGCGGGGATTTTGTCTGGAATTCGGGGATGTTTGTCTGGAAAGTGAGCAGCATTATCAAGGCATTTGAAAAATATATGCCCGACGTCTCAGAAGTATTTGAAGAAGGTGGGGAGCATTTTTCGCTTGAAAGTGAAGATGCATTTATTAAAAAAGCCTATTCTTTGGTCAAGAATATTTCTATCGACTATGGTATCATGGAAAAAGCCAACGAGGTGTATGTCGTACTCGGAGATTTCGGTTGGTCGGATTTGGGCTCTTGGTCAAGTCTTCATGAAGTGCATGAAAAAGACAGCGAGAACAATGTCGTCGAGGCAAATGCCCTTCTCTATGATACCAAAAACTGCTACATCAAGGTAAGCCCCCAAAAATTAGTGGTGGTGGAAGGTTTGGACAATTACCTGATCAATGAAACTGAAAATGTGCTGATTGTCTGTAAGTTGGATGGGGATAAGAAGTTCAGGGAATTTGTCAATGCTGCCAAAGCAAAAGGGGAGGATTTTGTCTGATGAAAAAGGAAGTCACCATTTCTGAAGCCCAACAATTAGTGGACGATTGGATCAAAACCGTTGGCGTCCGTTATTTTAATGAACTTACAAATACTGCCATCCTGATGGAGGAAGTGGGTGAACTCGCCCGGATTATGGCCCGAAAATACGGGGAACAATCTTTTAAAGAATCGGATAAAGAGGTAAACATGGCCGATGAAATGGCCGATATCCTTTGGGTTCTTATCTGTCTGGCCAACCAAACCGGTGTGGACCTGACTGACGCGCTCCATAAGAATTTTGATAAAAAAAATATTCGGGACATAGATCGGCATAAGGATAACAAAAAACTCCAATGACTTTTACTTTCAAGGTTTTTTAGATCTGGTTTGATAAAAAACATTTCTGGAAATAGATTTTCTACCTGATTTTTTGACATTACGATCCATTTACCCGTTTTGGTGACCAAGACTTCATCATGAAAACCTGTTAGAAAGTTGGTTTCATTAAAAACAACTAATGTATGTACATAATTATGCCAGTAGATTGGATATCCATTTAAATTTTTGTCTGCAGACTGAAATATCCGGTACATCCCTGCCCGACGACAGGCGGGGGTCTTCCGACTTCCGTCGTCCGTCCCCATGAAGAAGAATATAGGGTTACTGGCAAAAAAGCGTATATCCATGAAACAACTTGCCTTAACAAATGGTCTAACAGGAGATAGATTCATTATTCGGACACTTTCTGTCGGGTTGCAGATTTCATCAGGATTTTAAGGTGTATTTTATTTAATTTGTTGATCAAAATATGCCATGAATTACGTCATCGTAGATATCGAAACCACAGGCGGAAATCCTTCTCAAGGAGGAATTACAGAAATTGCTGCGATTTTACATGACGGGGATCGGGTGGTGGACAGGTTTCATTCCCTGATTGATCCGGAAAGAATGGTTCCGAGTTTCATCACCGGGCTGACAGGAATAGATAACGACATGTTGGAAGGCGCTCCTACATTTTCGGAAATTGCGGATGAACTGTATGATTTTTTAAAGGGAAATGTTTTTGTAGCCCACAATGTCAATTTTGATTATTCATTTATCAGGGAGGCTTTAAAGTTTTCTGGTATTGAGTACAACGCACCGAAACTGTGTACGGTAAGGCTAAGTAGAAAGGCATTTCCGGGTTTTGGTTCGTATAGCCTAGGCAGGATATGTGGGCACCTATCCATTTCTATCAAAGAGAGACACCGGGCCATGGGAGATGCAGATGCCACTGCAGAATTGTTTGACCTGATCATGAAGAGAAGTCCGGATGTCATCTACCAAACTTTAAAAAAAAGTAATGGAGAAAGCTTTTTGCCTCCCCATATTTCAAGGGAGCGCTTTTTGGAGATTCCTGAAAGCACCGGAATCTATTATTTCCATGATAAAAACGGGCAGGTAATCTACGTCGGCAAAGCCAATGATATCCGGAGTAGGTTCAAAGGACATTTCTCTTCAAGTTCCAAAGACAAAATGCAGCTGTACAATGAAATCCATGATATCAGTTGGGAACTTACAGGAAATGAATTCTTGGCTTTTCTGCTTGAATCATTGGAAATCAAGCGCTTGTGGCCAAAATTTAACAAAGCACTTAAATATAATTCTTGGAACTGGGGATTGTACCAATACGAGGATGGGCAAGGATATGTACGGTTTCAGATAGGAAAGAATTCGGGAAATTTAAAACCCATTCTTGAATTTGAAAGCCATTCGGAAGGGTGGAAGTACCTGATGGATCAGGTAGCGGTTTTTAGCCTTTGTCCAAAACTGGCAGGTATCCAAAAGACAGCCGGTGCATGTTATGACTATCAAATCCAAAAATGTCAGGGGGCGTGTTGCCATCAAGAATCGCCCGAAGAATATAACCAAAAAGCAAATGATTTTTTTGCTTCCATCACAGGTCAGGAGGGTGCGGTAATAATCAAAGAAAAAGGTATTCATCCCAATGAAACGGCCTTTCTTTATTTTGAAAAAGGGGTTTTTTCTGCCTATGGATTTTTGAATAAGGAAGACAGTTATTCGGATGAATTTGAAATTCTTGGAAGTTTAAAAAAAGTCAAACACTTGCCCGAAACCAAATACATCTTACGCTCTTTTTTCCCAAAACTCTCCATCAATCAAATATTAGTGGTAAAATAGCTGTTGATCAGAACAGCAAGGTGGCCACAGCACCGGCTTCCAGAGTCATTGTCCCTGACCACTCCTTGTTCTTTATCGAAAATGTCCTGGCATCTTTGGATTCATTCAATAAGAGAAGAACGATTTTTCCGTCAGGTCTTTTGAAGGCGACATTTGGTAGGCCTTCAGGTTCGTTGCTGTCTATCCGTAATGATCCGGGCTGCACATATTTGGATGCGTGGGCGATTACATAATAAGCAGGATTCCGCAATACTTTGTCGATTTTGATGGTAATGGCACCAAGACATTGGTCACATCCTCCGCGGTCAGTATGTGGTTTGAGGTCGGGTGCCGAACTCAGGTTCCACTCCAAAACTGTTTTGGCCCAGTTTCTCGGTGCACCGATAGTCAGGTTTTTGGTATGCCAAGAAAGGTCTCCGGGCAAGTTTCCCGGTGCACCGACCCATTGTTCGGTAAAATACAGGTTTTTGTCAGGATGGGCTTTATGGACTTCCGACAGCGCTTCTATGTTTCCCCCATATAGGTGAAATGCGGAGCCGTCAATGTATTTCTTGGCTTCAGGGTCATCTAAAATGCTGATTGGGTAATCAGGCCTGTCTGCATTATGGTCGTAGATGATGATTTTGGTATTAATTCCATTTGCTTCAAATTTTGGCCCAAGGTGGAATTTGATAAAGTCCCGCTGCTCCTCAGCGAGCATCAGCAGACTAGGATTGTTGCCGGGGTGAAGGGGTTCATTCTGAATGGTAAGGGCATCGATTGTAAATCCTTCTGCTGCCATCTGTTGGATGTATTTGACCAGGTAAAGGGCATAAATGTCATAGAATTCAGGAAGCAGTTTCCCACCTCGGGTATCCTTGTTGTCCTTCATCCAAGAAGGTGGCGACCAAGGCGAAGCCATCAACTTGATATTGGGATTGATGGTCATGATTTCTTTTAGAACAGGAATTACATCATTTCTATCCGGACCCAAGTCAAACTTTAAAAGCAAGGTGTCTTTTTCACCTTCCTCGAAATCATGGTAGGAAAATGGGTATTCATTCAAGTCGGAAGCAGCAACCGACAATCTGAGGTAGCTGACACCGATGCTGTTTTCTTCATTTCCAAAAAGCTCTTTCAAAATCTCGGCTCTTGCAGTAAGGTTCATTCCCAGAAGATGAATTGCACTTCCCTGAGAAAGCGTAAACCCAAAGCCATCCATTTCCTGATAGGTGACAGATTCGTCGATAGTAATATCAGCCTCTTCCGAATTGGATTTGGAAAACACAACTGCAGGCTGTTTTTCAAACAAGATTCCGTTTTTGGGATCTGTCAACCGAAACTCAGCTTCTAACTTTGGTTGGTTGCAACCGATCAGAATCAGTGGGATGAAATAAAATAGATGCTTCATAGGTGGGTTTAAATGGGAAAGCCGTGGAATTTACAGGAAATTCCACGGCTTTGAAAATTTGGATACCTACTTTAAAAAAAAAAGAAGGCTATTCTGATATTTAGAATAACATGGAAGCCAATCCCAATTTACTTTTGAAAGGCTTGATCAATCCGTTGATTTTTTGGGTGTACTTACCAAGAAGGCTACTTCCCAAAAGATTGCTCAAAAACTTTTGTCTTTCGCCACCCAAGTTGTTCAAAAGACCTTTTTTGGCATCATCTGTTCCAGTTCCGCCTAGGATTTTGAAAATCTCACCTGCAAAAGTCTTATTGTTTGCCTTCAGTTTTGAGGTTTGATCTGCAGAAAGTCCCAAACCATCTACACTATCCAAAGCACCCTGTAATTGTTTTTGAAGATCTGCTGTCGGAACTGCCACTTTTGGAGCTTGGATTGTTTGTGCCTGTGCACTAAAAGAGAATAATGCTATGAATAAAATAGCGTAAAGGAAGAATGATTTTTTCATAATGGTTTTTTCTTTAAAGTTAAATAGATTGAATGTAAATATTTGGTTTTTTAATAAAAATTTAACGTTTTAAACTATTTCTATCAATATTCTGCAATTAATTATACCTTTTAGGATAAATACATCTGTTTTATATTTTCAATGGGTTTAATAATTCAAAAGGTTTTTCAGCAGGCTTTTGACTGTGATTCAATGAAATTCGCTTTAAATTTCCCCGGCTTTAAGGGTTAATTTTTCTTTTGTGGCCTTGCATATCTAATTGGCGCTTTGGGTTCAGGTTTCAATTCTACACCTTCTGTTTCCAGGAGTTTCAAAGCTTCTTTCACAGCCCTTTCAAGTTGGGGATCCTTTCCTTGGATGACTTCCTTGGGCGATTGCTCGACAGCGATGTCAGGCGAAATCCCCACACCTTCTACAGCCCATTCTCCATTGACATCATAAAAACCACCCCTTGGTGCAACCATCCTGCCACCATCTATGAAGGGAGGTGTGTCCCATGTTCCGACCAATCCGCCCCAAGTTTTGGTTCCGATGAGTGGTCCTATTTTCATTTTGTGGAAAAGATAGGGGAGAAGGTCTCCGCCCGAACCTGCCCTTTCATTGATCAGCATTACTTTTGGACCCCAAATCCCTGCCATAGGAGTAGTAAATGGTCTTCTGTCCCCAGCACGGCTGTTGAAATACCCGTGAAGTTCGCGGGCCATGATGTCCACCATGTAGTCGGCCGCTGAACCTCCGCCATTGTTCCTTTCGTCAATTACGGCTCCTTTTTTATCCTGTTGGGAAAAATAATAGCGGTTGAAATAGGTGTAGCCGGGGTTTCCTGTATTGGGTACGTACACATAGGCCAATTTCCCGCCTGACAATTCATCCACTTTTCTCCTGTTACTTTCCACCCAATTCATCATCCTCAATTGGTTTTCATTTTCAATAGGGACAACGGTGATCAATCTTGATCCTTCTGTACCGGGATTACTGTTTACTCTGATTTTAATTTGTCTGTTGGCAGTTCCTTCGAAATGCTTAAATAGGTTTTCCTTTGCCGTTATCTCAGTGCCATTTACTTCAAGGATATAATCTCCCTCTTTGACATCAATTCCAGGAATGGCCAACGGCGCTTTCAAGTTGGGATTCCAACTTTCGGCATTGTAGATTTTTGATATTCGATATTTTCCTTGGGAGACTTCATAGTCCGCTCCAAGCAATCCGATATTCACAGATTTGACATCAGGAAAATCACCGCCCGAGGTATAGCTATGTCCCACTGCGACTTCGCCTCCCAGAATATCCACTATATAATTCAGGTCACTCCGGTGCTTGACATGGGAAACCCATTGTTTGTACCAATTGAAAATATCATTCCAAGGCGCCCCGTGAACATTGTCTACATAAAGGAAATCCCGTTGGTATCTCCAACCTTCCCTGAAAATCTGCTCCCACTCTTCCTTGGGATTGATTTTCACCTGGAAACTGCCAATAGCCTTCAGATTACCGTCTCCGACTTTCTTTGGTCCTCCATTGGTTTCTACGATTCCCCAGTTTCCATTTGCCTGATAAAGCAATGATTTTCTGTCATGGGAAGTTGTCGAGAAATTGATTCCTGAAAGGTATAATTCTGTCTTCCTTTCTTTGAAATTGTAGCGGTGCAAAAGAAATCCTGTCTGGTTTGGAACCGATTCTGTGTAGAACAAATAGTTCTCAGGTCCTTTGACCAAACCGGTATAATCCCTTGCCGGAATGTCTACAGCAATGATTCTATTCCATAATCCTTCCTCATCAATGATTACAGGCTTGGATTCAGCTTTCTTTTCCGGTTCTTTTTTCTCAGTTTCTTTTGGTTTTTCCTCGTCGCTTTCAGGTAGGAGTGGAGACTTCCCGGATTTGTTTAAAACCGCCAGATACAGACTTCTGGTGATTGGCCTCTCGTAAGAACTCATGTCCAACCAACCTGAATTCAATCCAAAATTGGTACTGGCAAGGAAATACAGGTATTCTCCATTGGCATCCCAAACTGGGCTGATCGCATCCGCCAAACCATCTGTAACCTGGATTTTTTTACCTGATTCTACTTGGTAGGCGAATATGGCTTTGAATTGATTGTCCAAGAGTCGGGCATAAGCTACCCATTTAGAATCCGGAGACCATACAGGATTCAAGCTTCTGTTAGGATGTGCAAATCTCTCCGTGTCGGCGATTTTAGCCGTCCCTGTGGTTACGTTGACAATCCAAAGATTGTAATCGGTATCGGTGAAGGCGATGTTTTTGCCATCTGGTGCCCATTCCGGCTTGAAGTAAAATGATTTGTTGGGAAGGGAAATGGCTTTTGGCTTGCCAAGTCCTTCCTGATCTCCGATCATCAATTGGTATTCCCCTGAAGCATCTGAAAACCACGCAATCTGCTGCCCATCTGCCGACCAAACAGGTGAGCGGTCTGCTATGCCGGAAGTATTGGTCAGGTTGCGGGCATCACCTTTTTCCTTTGGAATAGTGATAATTTCTCCTCTGAATTCAAATATAGCCCTCTGACCGGTGGGTGAAAGGGAAGCATTGGTCAGGCTTCTGCCATTGACTTCCTGCCATCTTTCTCTTGCCCAATGAAAATCCCCGTTGACATTGATTGCCAATTGCTTGGAAGCCCCTGTCGCCGGATTGAGGATATGGAGATAGCCACCCTGTTCATAGACCACTTCTGATCCGTTGGAATCATGGTTTTTGATATCAAAATCTGTATGAAAGGTTTCTTGTTTTAATGTTTCTGACTTAGGGTCAAAAGACCAGATGTTATTCGCAAAATCTCTTTCTGACAAGAAAAACACCTTGTCCCCGTGCCATATGGGTTGGGTATGCCGCTCGTTGTCCGTCTGAGGAGTCAATTTGAGCGCATGGCTTTTCATGTCCACGATCCAGATAGGTTTGGCCTGACCGCCTCGGTAATTCCTCCATTCAGGATCCCAAAATGCGATTTGTTGGTAGGCAATTGATTTGCCATCGGAAGAAATCCTGCCATTTACGGCTCTTGGGATATCCAATGCTTCTTCCATACCGCCGTCTTTGGATACTTTAAAGAATTTGGATTCTTGGGTAGGCACACCGACCCTTGCCGAGTTGAAAAGGACTTCTTTGCCATCAGGGGTCCATCCTGTCACCAAATCTGCACCTGGATGCCAGGTCAGCCGCTTTGGTTCACCACCTTCAATTGGAATGACATACACATCTGTGTTGCCGTCGTATTGACCTGTAAAGGCAATGCTTTTGCCATCCGGTGATAACCTAGGTAAAGATTCCGACCCCTCATTGCTGGTCAGTCTGATGGCATCGCCGCCGGATTTACTGACTTTCCAAAGGTCGTTGGCATGGACAAAAACAATATGTTCTTGGCTGATAGTGGGCTCGCGGAGCAGTTTTGTGCCTTGGGCATTTACAAATTGGGTGGCAAATATTAAGACAAAAAGAAAAGGTATATTTTTCATGACATATTTGGGTAAGAATGATAGCTAAATCTAAATAAATGAATGGGTTTTCGGAAACCGTTCAAAAAAGGATTAGACCTATTTGTTTGACCCTGTATTTCCGGTTTCTTCGACTTGTGTTCCCGATTCATCTTCTGTTTCTTCCAATTCATCGCCTTCGGTGATTTTGCCTACTTCGATTATTGGGTTTTCAGAATTGCCGGTGATTTTGATCGGAATTCCAAAAATGCCCAATGGTGGCAAACCCAACCTGAAAGCAATGCTCATATCCCCATCCAAACTGACCTGCCCTTCGAACCTTGGTCGGAATCCTGCGATCCGCATCCTGGTCCTTTCGATAGTGATGAGGTTGTTGGCAATGCTGCTTTTGATCTGCACACCTGCCAATTCAGGATCAGCCAATTCCTTGTTTTCGGTGTCTTTGGCGATGTTGTTCATCAACTTGAAGCCTTTCAGTTTTACCTTGTCCAAGGCAAATACTCCTTCGCCTTTGATGGATGGGAGAACAGGATCCATGTTGGCATCCAATCTGCCTGATAGCTTGTAGTCCAAAGAGGCTATCCCCTGTGCATATTCAGCAGCTGTGACCATTTCTTTAAACAAGGGAATCTCGTCATAAGCCCGCTTGATATCGAAGCCTTTTGCCTTGATGCTGTAGTCAAAAACTGCCCTAAAAGGATCTGTAGGAAGGTATTTTCCTGACATCAGAACTTCAGCACCGACCAAGTTAAATCCTGTATTTTCCATTTCTAAGGCACCTTCCTTGAGCTTTAATTTACCTTTGAATTTTTCCAATCTGATTTCATCAAAAAGAATGGTATCGACTGAAGCCACCAAGCTGAAATCCACGTTGGGGGGCACCATGACCACGCCCTGAACATCACCAAGGGTATCCACAGACACCGATTCTTCCTCGGTATAAAACATGAAGTCATTGAGATTCAGCTTCGGGCTGCTGAGTGTCAGGTTGCCCTGAACCGGAGCATTTTCATCCAAATAGTAGGCAATCAGATTGTACAGGTACCCATCCGCAATAAGGTTGTTGCCGGCATATTGGGCGTGGAGTTTCTCCAAGTAGACTTTGTCTTTGTCCACGCGGATTTTACCCGAATGGATGTCAAAGGGAAGTGGGAAAAGCTCCGATCTGAGCCTGATTTTTTCCATTTCTACAGTTCCCTTGTTGTCAAGCTGTTGAAGCCTGCCTTTGATGGCATCACTTTGAAGTCCTTTGAGATTGATGTCGGTGAGGAGATAACCATCCACATCATATCCTTCTATGCCAAATGTCTGGTAGAGTCTGCCAAGGTCAATCCTTCCCTGCGATTGGACTTCATAGCGGATGTCATCGAGGTTTTCGAGGTTGGCTTTCAGAGAAAATGGATGGCCTGCAAAGGTGAATGCAATGGGCTGTAAGTCAAATTTCAAGTCAGTATAAGAACCCCTTTCACTCAGGATATTCAATACGAATGAAATGTTTTCCACTGCAAGATCTGAATAGACTGTTTTGATAAATCCTTCACACACAGAAATTTGGGAATTAATTACCGGAAAAATCTTCCTTTCTTCATCGTAGCTTCCCTTGGCATTGATGTTCAGGGCTAGGTTTCCCTTGAGGGTCATCCCGGAATCAAGGGGATAGAATTTTTCAATTTCCGAAAGATTGAAATCTGCCGTCATGGCAGCATCCACCTCCATGCCCCTAAGGTCCTTGACCTTGAAATGGCCCTTTGCCTTGTTTTCAAGTACCCCAAAATTGAAATTCTGAAGGTCTATTCCTATATTCTGAAAGATGCTGTCAGGGGAATTGACGGTAAGATTCCAGGAGATGTCCTGAATGGCTTCCGGAAGGGCTGTCCACCTGAAGTAGCCATCCTGGATAGCCGAACTAAACTTGAATTTGGGTATACTGATGATCTCTGTTTCATTGCCCCGGTATCTATTTGGCACCGGCCGGGTGATATAACTTCCATTTGCCTGCAAGGTCATTTCCATGGTTCCTCGGAGGTCATAAGGGATGATTCCCAATGCTTTGTCCAACAGGTTCAAGTCAATATTCATGGCCAAATCGCTATTTACCAAAGCCGGGTCAAGTCCATCAATGTTCAGGTGACCTTGGACAAAACCCTCACCAAGGGTCATAGAAACACTGTCCAGCGCAATAATGGTTTTGTCAACATTCAGTTCGGGGACGGTGAGGTCTAGATCGAGGTAAAGTTTTTCGATAGGGATCGATGATCCTGAGTGGCTGATATAGCCATTGTAGACAAAGAGATTCATCAATAGGTTGGGCATCTGATTCTCTTCGGGGAGATAAAGTCCCTGCAGAGAACCCCTGAGTTCGCCTTTTCCTTTGACTTGGGTATTGTCCAGCCAAGTTCCCAATTCCTCCGGAATCAAGGTTAGCATATCTTTGAAATCCGTATCGACCGATTCCAAGATGAAATTCATGTCATAGCCACCGCTTAGGAATTCAAGTTTTCCGATGAAATCTACCGGCAATTCATTGATCATCAAATGGTTTCTTTCGAAAGTCAGGGCTGTGGATTCGGTATTGATTTTGGTTTGAAGACTGGCACTGACCCTTTTTTTGGATAGGTAGGTGGTTCCTTCATAGGTAAGCTCAAAGGTCTGTATGTTGAGGTCACTGCTGAGGTCGACAATGGCATCCTGCAAATTTCCCTTTCCCGAATAATCAAAGTTTTCTGCAAGGCAAGAAAAGTCCAGGTCCGTGTCCCCATAAAAAAACCTGCTGTTTGTAAATTTGATATTGTTGATATTCAAAGCTAGGTCGGAAGGAGCTTCTTCTTTCGGAATTGTATCAGTTTCTGCCGGAAAAATATCAAAATTGGCATGTCCTTGGGTATCTCTCAGGATGTTGATTTTGGCTTGATTGAGGTAAATTCCTTTGATTTCAATTTTTTCACTGAAAACAGAAAGCACATTAATCCCCAAAGATACATCTGTAGCATACATCAAGGTATCCGGGACAAAACCTGCTGCACCACGGATAAAAACCTCATCGAGGGATACTGTCAGCGTGGGAAAATGTCTGAAAAAAGTAAGGTTGATTTCATTATAGCTAAGTTCGGTTGTCACTTGGCTTTGGAGATAGTCCTTGACTTTGGCGTTGACTTTGTCTTTGAAGAATAAAGGGAAGACCGCCATGATGACGAGGATCAGACCCAAAGCAAACCCTGCATATTTCAATATTTTGAGGGCGGCACTTTTATTCCATTTCATAATTGAGTTGCGCAGCTTAAAGGTTGGTCAATTTTTCCTGTTCAGCTTTCGACAGGTAAAGGATAGAAACTTTAAGGGTTATTGGAATCACCGGTTCGTCCTTGCTGTCTCTTTTTTGATAAACAATCTGATCGATGATGTCCATTCCTTTGATCACCTGTCCAAAAACCGTGTAGTCATTGTCCAATCTGTGTAATCCATCTTTGTTTTGGACGATGTAAAACTGGCACCTTGCTGAAAGTTTTCCCGGATTATCGTCCCTGCCTGCACCCACTGCACCATAGATGTGGGTGATACCTTTAACAAATTCCGGTTCCAAAAGGTATTCAGGATCTTTGAACCCTTCTTCCGTATCAGGACAACCGCCCTGTGCGACAAAATTGGGGATGACCCGGTTGAAAGTAAGGGAATCCCAATAGCCTGCTTTCGCAAGCTCGATAAAGCTTTGCTTGTGGTTTGGGGTTTCATCAAAAAGCCGGATATATATTTTTCCTTTAGGAGTTTCGATCAATCCTATCGGGTTCTTTTCTTGGGCAAAAGAGAATGACGATAGGATACAGGCAATAACAAGGAATATTGATTTTTTCATTTTACTTCCGATTGGTTAATGGAAAAAGGAAAAGCTTGAATGGGTTATTAAATGTACTAACAATTGAAATAAAGGAAAGAAGATTTTGAAAAGAAGATGTGGAATTGAAGAATGAATGTGTCAATGGAGGAGGGTAAGATGGTACTTCAGGTATAGGTCAGGGGTAAGTGGGGGACGGAGTATCTATAGCTTAGAGTCGGAGTTTCTATAAGGGAAGGTGGGGGGAACCATAGGGGAACTATAGCGGAGGGGTAGGGGAAAGCCATGTAAAGGGAGGGATTCGGTAAAAAATCCCTGTAGGAGACTGTTCAATTAACTGTGTCAAGGTTTGGTTTTTGAGACCGTTATGATTAAAAAAGCCCTGAAAGAAAAATCCTTCAGGGTCTTGAGGTTTACTTTGGCATTTTTTTCTTAGGAATGAGAAAATCCTGTTTGCTTTCAAACCATTAAAGATTCATTCTCTAATTTTCATTTGATTCACTACAGGATTGGCGTACATGGCAAGGAAACTCTTTACGGCAACCGGGTCATTCTGGTCAACGCCTTTTCTGAAACGCCTTTCGAATAATTCCTTTTCTTCGGAAGTATACTTATCAGCAAATTGATTTGTCCCGTGAAGAAGGTCATGGGCGATGTATTTGGTAGGCCAAAGTTTGTAACCTAGGATGATCTGACGGTCGATCAGGTCCGTCAACTCCTGGATTTGCCGGACTATTCCCGGGACTGTTTGGGAGATGTGGTCTATCTTGTCTGTCAGCACATCTCCGATGTGGATATGGATACCCCTTTTTTGTCCAATTATCCCGTTCAGCAAGGTGTTGAAGTCTTCGTTGTCTCCTTTTACATAGGCCTCAGACCTGGCTTTGGCCAATAATTCAGGCATTTTGAGGACGTCAGTCGGATCATATTCATAAGAAATGCTTACCGGAACGACATTGATTCTTTTGAAATAATCCAGGATATTTTCTCCGGGATCTGCCGCCATCCCGATCATTTTGAGTACTCCCTTGTGCGTCATGTCGTTGCCGTCTTTGGTACGGCCTTCGCGCTGTGCTATCCAAACAGACCGGTTTTCTCTGAGGAGAGACTGTCTGATAAAGGCAGAAATCGTTTTGGAACTTTCCAACAATTCCCTTGACGGGAGACCTCTTTTGATGATAAAACTCCTTGTCAACCTTGCGAGGGTCTTAAGGAAGGGTTTTTTGACCAGGTTATCGCCTATCGCAGAGGTAGTCATGCGAAGCCCGTGTTCGTATAGAGAGGCATTGAGCAGGGAGGTGTCGAGGATGATGTCCCTGTGGTTTGATATAAAAAGATAGGATGTATTTTTTTCCAGTTTTTCGAACCCGGAAGTGGTCAGTCCGCTTGAACTTTTCTCGAGGACTTTTTGAATGGCAGGATAGATAAAGTTGATCTGAAAATCCCTGATAGAATGGCAATGGAGCATCAGGGTTTTCCAATATTCGTCTTTTTCTTCCGGAAAAGTGAAATTCATAATGGCCTTGAGCATCGGGTGGCTGAGAATTTCCCGGATTGCGTCATTTACTTCTGTGTCGTAATAGGGTCTGATATCGTCGAATGCTGACATCTCAATGGGATTGATGAGGTTGCAAATAAAGTGAATTTTAGGGAAAGCGGGAAGTAAGGTTATTTGGCAAGTGAAATCAGTTTGGCTGAAAATAAAAAAAGCAGCCTTTTGAGCTGCTTTTTTGTTGGCCGACCAGGTTTCGAACCTGGACTCTTCTGAACCAAAATCAGACGTGTTGCCAGTTACACCATCGGCCAATTTTCTGCTAAAATCTCCTCTTTTTCAAAAGGTGTCACAAATGTAGGGGTACTTTCCTTTTTATGCAAGCCGGTGCAAGAAGATTTTTCGAGGATGCAATTTAAATGCTTTAATGTCAGTCCAAAAAGATTACAGGTTGTCCACCAAGATCATGTTCATGATCGCTATAAAATGTAAAATTGTCCCTGCGAGTACAAAAAGATGCCAGATGGTATGGGCAAACCGCATCCGGGGCCTGGTATAGAAAATGGTACCCAGGGTATAGCTGATTCCTCCGGCCGCTATCAGGAAAAGGGTGGGGGTGCCCAAAGTGTTCAGCAGCGGTTTGATCAAGAAAACAGCCATCCAGCCCATGCCCAAATAAAGAATCAGGGAAGCTTTTTGGAATTTATGGGTAAAGAAAATTTTGAAGACAATTCCAAATAGCGTCAGACCCCAGATAATCCCAAAGAATACCCATCCCAAAGTTCCTTTTACTGCCAGTAACAAGAAGGGAGTATAGCTACCTGCGATCAGGAAGTAGATGCCGATGTGGTCAAAGGTTCTCAGCCACGATTTGATGGGTCCTTGGGGAGATGCATGATAAAGGGTGGAAAATGTATACAACAGCAAAATGGAAGCCCCAAAAAGGCTGCAGCTGACAATATGGATGCCGGTTCCATTGAGTACAGAAAAAGTCACCAATAAAGCAATTGCAATGATGCTGAACAGTATTCCAAAACCGTGGGTGATGCTGTTGGCAAATTCCTCTTCTATTGACTGCTTTCTCTCCATACTTTGACAAGTTGTCCTAAATATAGTCACTACAATTAAAAATATGGGCTTAGCCTCTATTACGAAATCGATTGTTATTTAAATTAATGATACTAAATGGCTGATTATTTTGTATTTATAGAAAATTATATATTGTTTTGCAACGAATTTTGAAAAAAGCAATTACATTATTTAACAAAACAATTATAATCATGTCAGTAAAAATTTCTGAAAAAACCATCGTCTCCACTTTGGAAAAGCTTGAAAAATTAAACTTAGGTGAAAACCTTCATGCTGAGTTGTCTTGGTGCTGGAACAGCTTCCAATATGACAACAATCCTGTAGGTGTCATTGCCAAAAGCAAAGAAGCATTGGAATTGTTGAAAGCCAAAAGAGAAGAAAACAGCAAGGCAGTTGCCAAGAAATTGGTAGAGGATCTAGAAAAAATTGCTTTGAATTAACCAATACCCAACAAAAAAGGCTTTCTAAATGAAAGCCTTTTTTATTTAAGATATTTTTTGATGTTGCTTACTCAGCTACCACCACAAAGTTAACCTTGCATTTGACTTCTCTGTGAAGGTCGACTTCAGCCTGAAATTCTCCTGCACCATGAACAGGTACGTTGATGGAAATTTTCTTTCTGTCGATATCCACCCCTTTGGTAGCCAAAGCATCAGAAATCTGCAAAGTGGTTACTTTTCCGAAGATTTTACCTGATTCACCGATTTTTGCTTTGATTTCCAAAGTCATTTCAGCGATTTTAGCTGCCAATTCTTCAGCGGCGGTTTTGATTTTCTCTGCTTTGTGGGCAGCTTGCTTTACGTTTTCGGCAAGGATTTTTTTGTTGGAACCTGTAGCCAAAACCGCAAATCCCTGAGGAATGAGGTAATTTCTACCATAACCTGGCTTTACTTCGACCATGTCATTTTTGTATCCAAGTCCTTTTATGTCTGTTTTAAGAATAACTTCCATTGTAATACTGTTTTAAGATAAATGAACAAAGATGTACTATTTCAAACCGTCAGTTACAAAAGGCATCAATGCCAAGTGTCTTGCCTTTTTGATGGCGTTGGACACTTTTCTTTGAAACTTGGCTGAATTCCCTGTCAATCTTCTTGGAAGGATTTTCCCCTGCTCGTTGACAAACTTCAAAAGGAAGTTAGGGTCTTTGTAGTCGATATATTTGATACCGCTTTTTTTGAAACGACAGTATTTTTTTCTGTTATCGTTTCTGTTGATGGGTTCGTTTTTGAGTGTCATGCTACAGGCTCCTCCTTTGCTTCAGTTTTTTTGTTAAATTCACCTTTTCTTCTTTTGTCTCCATAAGCGATTGCGTGCTTGTCAAGAACGGTAGTAAGGAATCGAAGGATTTTTTCGTCTCTCCTGATTTCAATTTCCAATTTCTTGATGACAGACGGATCTGCTTTGTACTCGATTAAAATGTAGAAACCTGTGCTTTTTTTCTGAATAGGGTAGGCCATTTTTTTAAGACCCCAATTCTCAACATTAATGATTTCTGCTCCCTCAGTTTTTAGCAAGCTAACAAACTTGTCTACGGTATCCTTCATCTGAACTTCAGACAAAACGGGAGTAAGTATGAATACCGTTTCATAATTTTTTTGGAACATGATTTTTTTATTTAAGCTTATTTTTGATAAACAGACCGCAAAAGTAGCAGTTTGTCCTGTTGATTCCAAATATAAGCTACAAAATACCGTATTATTTCACTTCAAATGTCTTGCTTCCAATCTGATATCCATCAGAATAAATTCTGACCTCATATACTCCGGGGTTGTATTTGGTCCCTTTTTCATAGAAGTAGGTCAGAGTCTGCTTGGAATTGTCAAAGATGATGTCTTGGTGTACCGTATAGAATTCTTCTCTTCCATCGATGGAGAATGTTCCTGAGCCTTTGGCAACATCAAATATTGGCTGGTTGTTGGGAGCCATGATCTGCACATAAATGTCACGGGTACCTTTTTCAGCAACTTTATTGTCGGCTAGGTTGAAAGTCACCCGCAGTTTTTCCAATTGTCTGTTTTTGAATCCGTCTTCTCTTTCTTTACCGCGGGAATTGACGGCGGCGATGGTGATGTTTTCTGCCCGCAATCTTGCGGCGATGTTTACCTTTTCCTGGAGTTCTTTTTGCTTGACATTCAATTGGGCGACTTCCTCCTGAATTTGGGATTGGGTAGTTTTCAAGTCTTTGTTTTCAGTAGACAGCTGCTCGTTGACTTCCCTCAGCCTGATGATTTCCTGGTCTTTTTCTTCGATGGTTTTGGAAAAAGAAGCAATCCTTTGGTTCAGGGCTGCGATTTCATCTGAAGATCTCTTTCTATCCAAGCTCCTTTCACGTGTAAGTTGTTCTTTGATTTCTTCCAAAGCAGCGATATCGCCACCAAGTTTTGTAATTTCCTGGATCCTGAGATCAAGCTGGTAATTCATAGAATCGATCCTCCTGTTGAGCTCGTTGTTTTCTTCTGAAAGCATCAGGATCTCTTCGGATTTTCTTGTTTTGTCAAGATGGTCGGTGTAGAGTTTGATTCCGCTGGCAATGATGAGGATCAATAAGACAATGATCAGGATGTTTTTTCCATTGTCATTTTTGGTGTTTTTTTGTGGAGTAGTTTCCATAGATGAATAAATTGTAGAAATATTAAAATTAATGAATTTTATGTCAAATATCCTTGGGGAAGATTATTGGACTTTGAGATATCAACACAATTCCATTGGTTGGGATGTAGGTGAAGTTACGAAACCAATTAAGCAATATTTAGACCAAATTGATAATTTTTGGTTAAAACTACTTATTCCAGGTGCAGGAAATGGCTATGAGGCCCAATACGCGCTTGAAAAGGGGTTTTTAAACACTAATATCTTAGATATTTCGTCCTATCCTTTGGAGAAATTTCAACTAAAGCACGGTGGTTTTCCCAAAAGCCAAATCCACCATGCCGATTTTTTTGACCATTCGGGTCAGTATGACCTGATCTTGGAACAGACATTTTTTTGCGCCCTGCAGCCTTCACTCCGGCCTGAATATGTGAAAAAGATGAGCGCATTGCTAAAGCCTGGAGGAAAATTGGTCGGACTGCTGTTTGACCGACAATTTGAGAATCAGGGTCCCCCATTTGGAGGGGATGGGAAGGAATACAGGGCATTGTTTGAACATGAATTCAATATAATCCGAATGGAGGCATGTTATAACTCCATTCCGCCAAGGCAAGGGCAGGAATTGTTTTTCATTTTGCAGAAAAAATCAATAGTGTAGAATATAGTGGGATTTGGTGAGGGTTTTGTCAAAAAACAAAATGCCGCATTCATAAAAATCCAAGCTGATGACCACGTGAGGATGGGATTTTATTTTTTCCCAAGCTTGGTTCATTTCTTTTGACCAATGGATATCTGCAATGGCGAGGATGCTGCTTTCTTTGATTTTTGGCAGCAACAATTCAAAATAATCGACGGTAGCCCGGTAAGTATGGTTGGCATCCAAAAGTGCGAAATCTACAGGATGGTTTTTTTCTAATATGTACGGAAGAGAATTTTTCAGATTGCCCAATACATAATGTGTGTTTTGGGGTTTTTGGAATTCCTGGGCCTTTTGCCAAAGCGCAACCGAACCTTCAAAAGTAAATAAAGTGCCTTTGGTAGCTTTGGCCAAATAGCGGGTATTGACCCCGACGCATGTTCCCAATTCAAAAACGTTCTGGGCGGGAGTTTTGGAACAAAAAAATTGATAAAGCTGTGAAAATTTGCGGGTGCTGGTACTGTATCTGGTGACTGAAGAAATCTTTCTTGTAGATGAAGTCAATTTTTTGGAACCGGCTCCAAAATCCTCGATTTCACAGGTTTCATGGTTGGCAAGAAGGACTTTTCTGAATTCCTCAAACTCGAGGTCTTCATTTTTTGACTGTTGGAGATGGCCCAAGAGGCCGTTGTAAATATCAAAAACAAAAGGCGACTGAATCGCAAACTGGTCTTCTTTGACCAGCCAATAACGCAAAAAGGAGAGGAATGGATATAACTGCTGCTTCAAGTTTAATTGTCGAAGATATCCGCAATCAACTGAAATTCAGGAATTTTTACTTCAAGAACTTTTCCGTCAAACAACTTTTCCATATAAAAAGAACCCCTCATTTTTCCCAAGCCTGATTTTAGGTTACAGCCCGACACATATTCATGTACGTACCCCGGCTCAAGGATAGGCTGTTGCCCGACTACTCCGTCACCCTGAACAGTTTTGGCAGCATCACCGGCATCGAAAATCTCCCATTTTCTCCGCATCAGCTGTATGGTATGCGGACTGTTGTTTTCTATATTTACTTTGTAGGTAAATACATAATGATGTTGGTGGGGACTTGAAAATTCTGCCTGATAGGTGACTTCAACAGTGACTTTAATTCCTTGGGTAACAGCTGTAACCATTTGTTTTTTTTTATTGGGATTTAAAAATTCGAAAACTTTGCCTTAATTCCAAATTATCTTATTAATACGATACAAAAATGGATGTAAAAATTGAAACGGGGTGGAAAAATCTTCTTGAGGAGGAATTTTCAAAACCATATTTCATTGATCTGGCAGGATTTGTAAAATCAGAATACCAGAACGAGGTGATATATCCTAAAGGTAAAGAGATTTTCAATGCCTTTGACCATTGTCCTATAGAGAAACTGAAAGTAGTCATCCTTGGTCAAGATCCCTATCATGGACCGGGTCAGGCGCATGGGCTTTCATTTTCTGTGAGAGAAGGTATTCCATTTCCTCCCAGCTTGCTCAATATTTTCAAAGAAATCAACCGGGATCTTGGTCAATCTATGCCTCCCCATGGTGACCTGACCAAATGGGCCGATCAGGGCGTCTTGCTGTTGAATGCCACCCTTACGGTACGTGCCCATCAGGCAGGATCTCACCAAAACAAAGGTTGGGAGCTTTTCACAGATGCTGTGATCAGGAAAATTGTTGCTAGCAGGCAGAATATCGTCTTTATGCTTTGGGGGGCTTATGCCCAAAAGAAAGCGGCATTTATTGATGAAGACAAGCATCTCAAACTCCATGCACCCCATCCAAGTCCGCTTTCGGCACACAGGGGTTTTTTGGGATGCGGCCATTTTTCCAAAGCCAATGCTTACCTTAAGGGAATGGGTATAGGGGAGATTATGTGGTAGTAGTCCACAGTCCACAGTCGACAGTCGACCGTGGACTGTGGTCAAATTCAGGGGTTTTCCAATTTTTAATCCCTTTTACCAAACACCTCTCACCTTCATGTCGAGGGTATATACTTTATCGGTGGCGGTAATGAACAGGGTATTGCGCTCAGTTCCACCAAAAACCACATTGGCGGTCCATCTCTCAGGAAGGGGGATGTAGGCAATCTGCTCACCTTTTGGGTTGAAAACAGTGACACCTTTTCCTGTGAGGTAGACATTTCCTTTGTTGTCGATGGTCATTCCATCTGATCCCATTTCACAGAATAACTTCCTGTTTTTTAGGTAGCCATCCTCTTCGATTTCATAGACGTAGGTTTTGTTGTCACCAATATCGGCCACATACAATTTTTTGCCGTCGGGTGTTCCGACCAGGCCATTTGGTTTGACAAGATTTTCGTCTACCCTAAAAAACTGAACCCTGTCCGGCGCCAAATAGTAAAGATGCTCGCCATCCTGCTCCATTTCCTGACTTCTTCCGGTCCACCAAGGTCTTTTGTACAAAGGGTCGGTGAGGTACAGGCCTCCATTTGGAGCAATCCAGACATCATTTGGTCCATTCAGTTTTTTCCCTTTGAAGTTTTCGATCAGGACTTTTGCATTCCCTTTGTCATCTATGGCGATCAGTTGGTTTTCCTGGTCCGCACAGGAAATCAAAATGTCTCTTCTATCAAAATACATCCCATTGGACCTTTTGGTACCTTCTTTGAAAAGAGTCACTTCATTTCTTGTCGCTGACCATTTGTAAATTTTGTCATTGGGTTGGTCTGTAAAATAGACATCACCTGTGCGGTGTACTGCCGGTCCTTCCGTAAAGCTGTAGCCTTCACCTACTTTGACCAATTCTGCGTTTTTGGCAACGACACTTCCTCTGTCAAATTCTTGGGATTGGGCGTTGCTCATGAAAATGACAGCTAGGATTGCAGTGAAGAAGTATTTTTTTGAGGTTATCATAGGGTTGTTTATTGGGTAATAAATTCAGTCCAAAGTGGAAAATGATCAGAAAGGCGGAAAGATAATTGAGAAATTGTATAGTTCCTATCCTTGAGTACATGGTCGCGAAAATCCACTATCCCTCCCTGCACATACTTCAGGTTGATGTTGTTTTCAAACCACGCCACTTGGTCGTAGAATGTATTGGTTTTTTTGAAAACGGTCCTGTCCTGTTCCTGAAGGTCATTGGGGATAAAAAGTCCGGTAGAAATGAAAGCATCAAAGGTCGGATCTCCCTTTCGCATCAGGTTAAAATCCCCCAAAGTCAGCAGGCTATGGTTCCAAGAGGCCATCTCTTTGGACCAATCCAAAATCCAGTCGGCAATGGCTTGGATCTCCCCAACCCGATCTTTTGATTTTGAACCAAAGAGGACATGGAGGGTCAATAACACAAAAGTACTTTTGCCGGCCTTGAAACTCACCCCATATGGAGTCCTCGCAAATTGGCGCTTCAGGGCATCGGTATGGATTTCCTTGTTTTTCTCCAAAACCTCATCGGGAATGACGATCTCGCAGGCAAGTCCGGACAATTTTACTTTCCTGGTATCAAAGATAAAGGCAAGCCTTTCATTGTTTCCCTTTGATCCTGCGGTGACATCGGTCATCAAAAAACTCCAGTCTGAACCCAACAGGTGCATGGTTTCCCTTAATCCTTTGAAGTTTCCCCGCACTTCCTGAACCGCAATGATGTCAAATCTTTTGATGATCTCGACAATACAAAGCAGGGCATGGGCATCTCTTTTTGGGGAGTCATTTTCCTCGGATTGCCATTTCATGGTGATATCGCCAAACATCCGGATATTCCATGTGCAGATCAGGACGTTCTTGTCCAGTTTTTTGGCAGGGATGGTATAGTCCAAAAATCCGCGGAAAGCATCCAATTCGTCTTGTATTTCTTTTGGAGGGGAAAATAGATTGATTGACATCTTAAAACAGAGAAAGAGGGAGAAGAATGATATGAAAATTGCAAAAGCTTACTATTTTTATCAAAACCCAATTTAATTGTTTATGACCAATATTGAGAAAAAACCCAAAACCTTTTTGGACAGATTTTTGGATTTTATTGAAAAAGCAGGAAACAAGCTTCCCGATCCTGCAATTCTTTTTTTGATCCTGATGCTGTTTACCTGGGTGCTTTCCGCCTTGCTATCACCGATTGACTTTGGCGCTGTAGACCCGAGAAGCGGGGGAGAGCTACGAATACAAAACCTCCTTACCGGAACGCAGTTTGCGGCTTTCTTTGCGAATATGACCGGCGTATTTATCAATTTTCCTCCTTTGGGAGTGGTGTTGCTGGCGATGTTAGGAGTAGGGGTGGCTGAACATTCCGGATTTATCAATGCGGGTTTGAAATTTTTATTGGGAGTCACACCCAAAATGTTGCTTACACCGATTTTGGTTTTGGTGGCCATTATCAGCCATACTGCCGCAGATGCGGGGTATGTATTGGTGATTCCGCTGGGGGGCGTGATTTTCTATGCAGCCGGAAGACATCCACTTGCAGGCATTGCGGCGGCTTTTGCGGGAGTTTCCGGAGGATTCAGCGCCAATTTTATTCCTTCGAGCATTGATCCGCTGATACAGAGTTTTACCCAATCCGCAGCACAGATCATCGATCCGGAGATTGTGCTTAATCCGTTGAACAATATCTTTTTTACAGGCCTTTCAAGTCTTGTGGTCATCGCGGTTGTCTGGTTCCTGACTGACCGGGTGGTAGAACCACGGTTGAACAAGAATGTAATCGTAGATAATAATCTACATGACATTCCAAAGATAGAAGTCCTGAACAACAGGGAAAAAAGCGCATTTTGGCTAGCATTTGGTATCATGTTTCTGTGTGTTATTGGCTTGTTTTTTTGGGCTTATCCACAGGACTCGGCATTGAGGGATGCCACAGGTGAGATTACCTCAAGGGATGCGCCGCTGATGAAATCCATTGTGCCTTTGATTTTTATATTATTCTGGATTCCCGGATTGCTCTATGGTTTTGCGGCAGGGACATACAAGAATATGAAAGATATGGTCGCTTCCATGAGCAAAGCCATGGGAAGTATGGCGTACTATATCGTGATGGCTTTTTTCTGTGCCTTGTTTATTGATGCTTTTGGCAAATCCAATATCGGGGCACTGACGGCTTTGAAAGGTGCCAATTTCCTTCAGTCATTGAATCTGCCTTCCCAAATTACCATCGTAGGCATTGTGATTTTGACATCCTTGGTCAATTTATTGGTAGGGTCGGCTTCTGCGAAGTGGGCCTTGATCAGTCCTATATTTGTGCCGATGTTGATGCAGCTGGGTATATCCCCTGATTTGACGCAGGCAGCTTACCGTGTTGGGGATTCGGTTTCCAATATCATTACCCCTTTGCTGCCGTATTTTCCACTGATTGTGGTATTCTGTCAGCGGTATGTCAAGTCCACCGGGATCGGAACCCTCGTTTCAATGATGATTCCTTACTCCCTTATGCTATTGGTAACCTGGACTTTGTTCTTGCTGATTTATTGGACATTGGGGATTCCACTCGGGCTGCAAAGTACCTATGAGTATGTGATGACGGTTCCGTGATTTATTGGGGATAAAAAGGATTGAAGGCAGTTGCTGACTTCTTAGGCTAATTCTTTATCAAATCCGATATTTATTGATATTGGATATTTATTGATATGGGTATCCGCCATGTTGCACTTTGGGCTTATAGGTGACTTTATCGGATGCGGATACTTAATTTGAGTTTGGGAAAATTGTACCCACTGAAAATAAAAAAATGGCTTCTACAAATACCTCAAAAATGCCTCAGGGTTGTTGAGGAAGTTTTTCAGAATGGTAAAATGCTCGGTGTCTTCGTAATTGACCTTTTGGATATTTTCCGAAAACTGATAAATCGTCGAATTGGGTAAAGTCATCAAAATAGGAGAGTGGGTGGCGATGATGAACTGGCAACCGTGGTTTTCTGAGAGATTTTTGATCAATGAGAAAAGGGCCAACTGCCGCTGTGGCGAGAGCGCCGCTTCCGGTTCGTCGATCAGATAGATTCCTTCTGCCTGTAACCTTCCCTGCAATACTTTCAAAAATCCCTCTCCGTGGGAGACTTCTGTCAGGTCCCCGTACTTGCGAAGCAAAGCTTCCTTTTGACCATGGACCGCGCCGACGGCCAACTTCAAGCCTGTGCCGCTCAATTGCTTTTCAAAATCCACAATGTCTCCTTTGAATTCTTGGTCGATATTCCTGAGACGCTTTACAAATCCAAAATAGTCCTCCGCCCTAAAGAAAAACCCCCGATAAGCCTTCTTCTTCCAAGAAGTTATGATGGCTTCACCGAATGCTTTTACTCCTTCCAAAGTTTCATCCCTTTCCAAATCATTGCTTCCGATGGCAGGAAGGTTAAGCTTGATTGCCAATGCTTTAAGCAGGGTAGATTTGCCTGAACCATTCTCCCCGACAAAAACTGTGATAGGGGTAGTAAATGACATGGAACCTAACTCCCTGAATGCCGGTAAGGTAAAAGGGAAGTGGGTTTGCGGTCCTGAAGGAAGGTGGATTTGGCTGAGGTAGTACATTGTTTAGGAGGATTCTTGTGACTACGAGGATGGTTTTTTCTTTGTTGTAGGTGTTGTATTTGTTGTAGTGGTTGTAATTGTTGTACTGGTTGTAATTGTTGTCTGCTTCGCGTTGTCGAGTTATCCGCTTCGCGTTGTCGAGTTGTCTGCTTCGCGTTGTCGGGTTATCAGCTTCGCGTTGTCGGGTTTTCATTGTTTTAGAGGAATCAGTCTTGCATCTTGTGTCTTATTTAGACAAGTTACTTTTTTAACCAAAATCACCGAAGGAATCGAAGGTTTCTTTTTTTCTTTTAAAGGTGTTGGATTCTATTTTAGATGAAAATCAGTGAACATTCCAATGAAATAATAGGTGAAAGTGATTTTTAATAAAATAAAAAATCACTGTGGTTCAAATCAATTATTTAAAATTTGGAATGCCATATCCAAGTAATGCCCTCTTTCTAATTTTATCATGTAATCAAACAACATGAACCATGGGCTCCAAACTTAGAATTCTCCTCCTTTTTTTTGGATTTTATTGGATGTCCTGTACCAGGTATGAGGACTTGTCCCAGACTTACGATTTATCTCAAAACGTCTCTTTTTCGAACTTTGATACCTTGCTTGCTTTTCAGGAAGACGAGGAATACTATATCCGGTTGGTGGACAGTTCAGAGTTTTATTTTCTGGTAGACAAAAGGTCCAATCAGAGTATTTCCGGTTACATTACTTCTTCTGCGCCCACCGTGGAGTTTCCAAAAGCCAAGTATCAAGAGATTAAGTTACAACAGATAGCCCAAGCAAAAGTCAGGGTAATCGATGCGCTCAAAACCTTTGTCTTGGTGGCTTTGGTTGTCGGGATCTTGATGCTTTCAGGTGTTTGTGTTCTCATTATCCTTGCTGAACCGGGGAATGAGTCAAAAAAATACTGGCTGTTTTGAATTGCTGATGGAATATAGCTTGGTACTTGGTACTCAATTCTTTGTTCAAAAATGATTCCTCCCACTTCCCAACTTCCAACTTCCCTAAGATTTCTCCCTAAGGTCGAAATGACAAGGATAGGTATACTATGTTTTGGGCATTATTGATTAGGAGAGGCAATTTCACGGAACTTTAATCTCTGAAATCTTAATTTCGATGCCAGTTCTTTATTTATTCAACAGCTCCCAACATCCGTCATCCGTCATCCGTCAAATCCTCCCACCTCCCAACTTCCCAACCTCCAACTTCTCTAAGATTTCTCCCTCTGGTCGAAATGACTAGGATAGGTATACTATGTTTTAGGCATTATTGATTAGGAGAGGCAATTTCACAGAACTTTAGTCCCAGAAATCTTAATTTCGATGCCAATTCATTTTTTATTCAACAGCTCCCAACATCCGTCATCCGTCATCTGTCATCCGTCAAATCCTCCCACCTCCCAACTTCCAACTTCCCTAAGATTTCTCCCTCTGGTCGAAATGACAAGGATAAGAATACAATGTTTTGGGCATTATTGATTAGGAGAGGCAATTTCACGGAATTTTAATCCCGGAAATCTTAATTTCTATGCCAATTCTTTATTTATTCAACAGCTTCCAACATCCGTCATCCGTCATCAGTCATCCGTCAAATCCTCCCACTTCCCAACCTCCAACTTCTCTAAGATTTCTCCCTCTGGTCGAAATGACAAGGATAGGAATACAATGTTTTGGGCATTATTGATTAGGAGAGGCAATTTCACGGAACTTTAATCCATGAAATCTTAATTTCTATGCCAATTCTATTTTTATTCAACAGCCCCAACATTCGTCATCCGTCATCCGTCAAATCCTCCCATGTCACCTACTTCCTTCCTCCCTCTACCTTCCTCCTTCATCCTTCTTTACCCTTTCCATCACCACCACCAACTTCTTCAAATCAGGCGAATAGGCCATTCGGGTAATGTTTTGATAGCCTTCCAGGATGATGGAACCGGCTTTTTCCCAATCCGTTTGTTCCGCTTTTCTGACATACAGGTCATTTCCTTTACCCATCAGGAGAAGCTGGTTATCCAGCCAAATGAAATCCTCCGAACCGGGGAAAGTGAAACCATAATCGACATAAGCTCTTTTTTCAATATCAAATCCTTTGATGGCATAGGATTTCACTCCGTCAACTTCTTTGCTGACGTTTTTGTCGATATAGGTGATGATGCTGGTCTTTGGTCGTTTCTTCACCGAGCGACCGATGTTCTCACTGATCGTGAATAACTCGGATTTGCTGTAAGGATAGACGAGTTTATTGGGTTGGCCGAGGACAAACATAGCCGCTTTATTGTCATACCAATCGTAATAACCTACCGGTTCGATGTCGTCGTACAACAACTCCGGTTCCCCAAAATTAGTGGGATACAGCCATAGGCGCTGCTTGCCGTCCGGTTCGACGGTCACAGCCGACACATACAGGCCACAATCAGTCAGGGAAGGCGAAAATTCATTCCTGTCTGCCGTTTTGGTGAGGTTTGTAAACTTGTTTTTCTCAAAGTTGTAAATGATAATGTCGTTGTTTCCCTTTTCGTCGACTGCCGAAAAAGCCATCTGGATGTCATTGATAAAAGCAGGCTGATTGTCATACAATGGCCGGTCGGTAATCAAGGTTAAAGTATTGTAATCAAGAATCAATTTTCCACCCGATTTTTTGACATCTATGGCAATCAAGTCAAAACTGCCTTGAGCAAAAGCATTGATTGACAGTAAAATACAGAGCGAGATAAAGGATAATCGTAATTTGAGACGCATAAGCATAAGTTTTCGGAAACTAAATTACAAAATCAGGGTTAGACTAAGGTGGGAAAATTAAGTTTATATACCAATAAAAATCTGAATGTGCTCAGGTTAAGCGGTGATCGCTTGGCAGATCAGGCTGTTGGTTTTTTGGTGAACCAACCTGATTGGTGCGAAAAAATCAATTATTGGAAAGTTCTTCCCACCGTCGAAGAATCGGTTGATTTTCCGAAAGAATTGAAATCCTTTATTCAATTTTTTCATACTCAGCCTTATTTTATTTCCCCTGAAAAAATCAAAACTTCGCAGGACTTTTTTGACAAAGAAGGAAATCTCTACCTTTCCCTTTTGGGTTTTTATTCTTTGCCTTATTGCTATGCCTTTGCAGACGGTGCCCAAGTCCTGGTCCGCTCCAAAAGAATCACCGATGAAGTGGGTATGCGGCTTTCGGAGACTGCCTTGTTCCTGTTGGATTGTTTTGTTCCCGGAACCTTTATCGAAGAGAATAAGTCGTTGTTGACCATTGCGAAGGTGAGGTTGATCCATGCCTTCAGCCGGTATTTTGTTTCCAAGTACGCCAAAGACTGGAATCCGGATTGGGGATTGCCCATCAATCAGGAAGATATGATCGGTACCAACCTTGCCTTTAGCCTGTTGGTGATGCGGGGAATGGAGAAGCTCAACCGATTCCCGGGTTTGGAAACCCATGAAGCTGTTTTGCATTATTGGAAAATCATCGGCCATTATTTGGGAATTGACATAGCCTATTGGCCGGAAACAGCCAAGGAATCCTTTGAATTGGAGAAACTCATCCGCAAACGCCACGTCCGACCTTCGGAAGCCGGAAATACCTTGATCAGGTCTTTGCTCGGTTTTTATGAAAAGTCCATTCCCGATTCCGCCTTGTCTTCACTCTCCGAAACCTTGGTCGCCTATTTTGTAGGAAAGGAAGTGGCGGGTGTTTTGGGGATCAAAGAAAAAGCAAAACTCCCCAAAAGTGTCTATGCTTTGGTGTTGGATTTTAACTTTTTGAAACAAAGCGGAGGAAATCCCTCGTATCTCAAAACCAGGACCCAATTTTTGGAACAAAGTAAAAACCAATTCGGCAAAGAACTCAGGTTAAACATCCCGGTCTCCAAGCGTCCATAACCGAACACTTTTTTGTCCGTGTGCGTGTCAGGACATTTTCTGAACACGTTAATTTAGGTTAAAATCGCGCTTTTTACCTTATGGCATTCTTTTCGTACTTTCAGATTCAAATGAAAAGAATCGGTACCCTCATCCGCACATTCCCTTTGGAATTGGTCTTTTGGATCGGAGCCCTTATCGGCATCCTGTTCATTGACCCTTATGGCGCCCAACATTTCACCCTTTGCCCTTTGGAGAACCTAGGCTTCCATTGGTGTCCGGGATGTGGATTAGGGCGGGCCATGAGTCTGCTGACCAAAGGGGACATTGCAGCATCGTGGTCCATGCATCCGCTAGCCATGTTTGCCTTTGGTGCGATCGGTTACCGAATTTTCGAATTAATCAGACACTTAAAAACTACTAATCACTATGGCTAATGTATTGAGACACCTTCCGGAGCTTGAAGGTATGGAATTGGGTTACATTCAGGGAATCCTGAAAAATATGGATGACGATCAGGCAAATCTTTTTGCCCAAGTGTATCGCGCCAGAAGAAAAGACAACCAAATGGTTTTGATCCTTTGTTTGCTCGGTTTCTTCGGATTTGCCGGACTCCACCGCTTTATCCTCGGACAGATCGGATTGGGTATCCTCTACATCCTGACCCTGGGATTGTGTTTTATCGGTACCATTGTAGACTTGGTCAATTACAAAAGTCTTGCTTACGAATACAACATCAAGGTGGCACATGAGACGCTGTCCATGATGTCTAACAATACCAACTATTTCCCTAATGTCAATACCAAAACAGGCGACAATGTATAAGGGAATCAAATCAATAGGCTTGATATTGGGAAGCGGTTTTCTCCTTGCATCCTGCGGTGCACCGGAGAAAACCGTCACCCACGACTATGAAGAAACCTTCCAAGGTGTCAAAGAAATAGAACTCGAAGGACAGTACCTCGAAGTGACGTACGAGGGAAAATCAGGAGAAACGGACGTTTACCTCAACGGTTTTCTTGAAGCCGCAGAGAGTTCGGGTATAGAAATCACCTACCGCCAATCAGGTTCCAAACTCACCATCGAAGTGATTGGTGACCAGGACATAGGTTGGAACTTTGGCAATCAGACAGAGGGGTATATCAGCCTGACCGGCCCTGAAGACATCAAACTCAACTTTGTCAACGGCTCGGGTTCGATAGAAGTCCTCAATGTCGTTCACGACGTCATCGACCTGAAAGTCAACTCCGGCAGTATCAAAGCCACCGCGCTTGAAGTCGGGGTCATCAACCTCAATGCTTCCTCAGGAAGTATCAAAGGAGAAGCGCTGACCGGAAAGGTCAACACCAAGGTCAACTCCGGCAGTATTGAACTCAAGGAAGTCGTGGGAGATATCGATGCGGTCGCTTCCTCAGGAAGTCTGAAATTGGAAGATGTCAAAGGTGTCGTGGATGGCAAAGTCAACTCCGGCAGCATGAAGTTCATCAACGTCACGGAATTGGGAGACCTGACCGCCAGTTCGGGGAACATCAATGCCGAAAACTCAGGATTGGGCAGCAGGACTTCGCTTCAGGCCAACTCCGGTAGCATCAACATTCAGACATCTTCTGACCTTAAGGCCTTTAATTTTGACCTCAAAGCCAACAGCGGCAGCGTGAGGGTAGGGGAACAGGATTCTGACGACAAACTCAACCTCAACAATGGCGCCTCCAGCACCGTCACCGGAAAAGTGAGTAGTGGGAGTATTAAGATTGTGAATTGAAAGATTTGAAAATTGAAAAATTGGAAGATTTCTAAGGAAGTTTCAAGGTTTTAATGTTTCAAAGTTGAAAGGATTGAAAAATTAGAGATTCCGAAGATTTATAAATGAAGAAAAGCCATTGGCCGAAAAGGGTCAATGGTTTTTTGGTTTTAGGGGGAGGGTTATATTTCTTGGATGAAGGATCAATTTGGGGGTTTATACTCCATCTATATAACCTCATTCTTCCACAAACAAGTCCAAACCTCGGAAACCATCATCGATCTGTCCGCATCCCCTTCAGGGATATATTTTCTGCAGGCTTGGAATGGGAGGGAAGCGGTGGGAAAGATGGTAGTGGTGGAGAGGTAAGGGTAGATCGGTTAGAAGGTTATGAGGTTTCAAAGTTGGAAGGTTGGGGATGATATGAGGTTTTTCTTTCAGGTTCAAGCTGAGAAGGGTTCAATATTTACTAATAAAATATTGGAAATGATAAAAGGGTGGAATTACAAATTTCACCCAGTCCCAAAATCCAATGTTTGGCTACGCCTAAAGGGGGATTTATTTTTTGAGAAACTGGAATAGGTAGAAGATGGTTATGAAGAATGTTGTGGTGAAGAGGCAGAAGTCTAAAACTGGAAGTAGAAGATTAAAAGATTTAAGCAAGCTAATTTAACTATCATATTTCTTTATTGAAGACAAGAAATGGAGCCAAATTTTATTAATAAAGGAGTATTGGCAGCAAGACAGGTTAAAAGATACTTTAAGTTAGCAGCGATATCATAAATTGTCCTTCTCTGATTTCACAGTTACTTTCTCTATTAAACAATTTACTGTTAATGATTTTGGGTCAATTACCATATTTTTAGTATAATCCTCTTATCGCCATAAATATTCTGCGTCATATATGTCAGCTTGAGTTGCAAATCCCCCATATTTTTCTCAACTCAATCCCATCATTTTAAACGCCCCCCAATATATAGGAGAATTCCATTGCTGATTTTTTTTGATTGTAATCATGGCTTGCCGTAATGATTCTGCTCCGTTCATCGTCTTTCGGTTTTCACAAAACTGCCCGAAAAGCACTTGAGTTGCCCTGTCTTCTACCGACCATTGACCTGAGATAACACTCCCTGCACCAGCATTGAAGAAGGATTGGATCAATCCAATAGATTCATCACCATCCTGAGATAATGAAATGCCGGATTGACACGCACTAAGAATGATCATAGGGAATTGTTTCTGTCTAAGTTCAGTAGCAATGCGCTCCACTGTCAACATCCCTCCTTTAAGTAATAAGCCGGAATTAGCAGGATCATTCACGTTGAATTGTCCATGACAGGAGAAATGCACCGTATTGAACTGGCGATTGTGGCAGTTTTCGAGGACTTTCACCGGCGTTGCATCTTGCTCATATAGGTACACTGAGTGCGGCTCAGGAAGATAATGTGAGGCAACCTCCTTCGCCTCTTTCATCGCATAATTCAAAGGTATTGCAGTGTCCTTCGCTGAATAAGCAACACTCAACATTGTCAAATCTTTTGAATAAGACTTACTCAACTCCATTCTCCTGTGAAGGTTTTCAAGCGCGCCCAGACTTGGCATAAAACTTATGGTATATTGGTCAACAAGGTATTTATGACGTGTCTGATCATAGGCAATTGTGAAAGGAAGCAGGTGAAGATCGTGAGATGCAGCCAAAACTAGTGGTCCATTTGCAGGTAAATAAACTTCTAGTGGACGCAGGAAATGGTTGTATAAATCACCCAGAGAAATGGCAAGCTGATTAATAAATAATTCTGGAGATTTTCCTACTATTACTCCATGTTCATATTCAAGCATGGTGTGAACAATTGATTCAACCAATTCTTTGGAGACGCCTTCCAATTCGATGTGAACAATTGAATTCTTTACCACGATAAACGCACCCCAGCCAATAATACTTTTATAGAACTCCACCAGCGGTATATTGCCCAGCTTAGCTGAAAGTTTTTTCACCGCTTCAGGCTTTGCAATAGGTGCAGCATCATTTAACTGTAATTGGGGAAAATTATAAAATAATTCTTCCAGAGCTTTGGCCAAAACTCTTCGCTTCTCCGCTACAATTTCTGCAGGACTGTTTCCAATGCTTCCATTCGCAGAAGACAAGAAGTCCTGATATTGGTGCCTTTGACTAGTCAATCTATCAATTTCGAAGCGTAAACTACTTATGATAGCTAATGCTTCCGTAAATTCAGGATTGGTTTCAATAACCTCTATAGGCTTTTTCGCTTCACCGCCCATTTTATCAGTAAACAAGCGAGCTTTGGCTGCTGTAGTATAATAAAATGCATCATCAATATTACCGGTCATAAGGCACGATGCAACAAGTACTTCATACACATTTTCCGATTCGGAGGCGAGTTGCATTCGGCTTATTTCACGTATGCTCTGAGCTCGCATGTTTTCAATCGACTGATGACAGAGTTCTAATGTGGATTTCGCATCAGCATATTTGTGCATGGAATAATAGAGTTTACCCAGGTTTACAGCAGTTTTGAAACACTCTATTGGATTCATAACGGGAGTATGAACTGTCAATGCTTTTTTAAATAAGTCAATGGCCTGAGCAAAATTGTCCTTACTATCACCCTTGAGACTGTCCCTATGAGTTAAACCAGCGTTGTAGTTCACTATTGCCCAAAGCATAGGGTTGCTCTTTACTTTTATGCTTTGTAAAATTTGCAAAAAAAACCTTTTTGCGTTCTCAATATTTTGTATTGGATTTCCTAGGACCCGCTTCCGGTAAGTATTGCCTAGGCTGTTCAAGCTCTCGATCCAACTGTTAGGCACATTTTCCTTCGTTCGCACTTCCAATGCTGATTCAAAACATCCTATCGCCTTTTCATAATCTAGAGCTTTATTTGTTGCAATCCTCTCATAATAAATGATTCCCAGAAGATGTTGAACAGATGCCCAGTCTATCGGAAATTGTTTTTTATTCAATACTTGCAATGCCAGGTGCAGATTCGCAATTGCCTTTTCCTGATTTTCTAACCGATTGCCACGTAAACGTACCCGGTAGCAATGCGCTAAATTCAGACTGTTAATTGCCCAACTGTATGGTGACTGCTCTTTTGTGTCAACATGCAAAACACTTTCATAAAGTGCAATTGCCTGCTCAATATTTTCAATACGTTCGCCGTCAATTCTGTCAATAAAAATTCTAGCAAGTGTGCACTGGGAAATTACCCATTCCTGAAGTGCTGAAGAAGGTTTTAGTACGGTTAGTGCATCACTTACATGGGCAAATGCTTTTTTTAAATTCTCAGATCGATTATTTGTTGCCATTGTATGATAGGCATCCCCAAGCTTAGTTTTTACTTTCGCCCACATAACAGGTTTACCTTCCCTTGTATATATAGTCAGCGACTTCTCATAAAAGCCGATAGCCGTTTGGGCATCATCAGATCTTTCTGCTCCGTACTTATTATTAAATGCGTCGCCAAGGTTCATCATAGTCATTGCCCAATCATCTGGCGTGTCATCCGATGTTTGAATAGTGAGCGCCTGTTGAAAATATTCAATTGCACGCTCAATATTAGTTCGCTTGTTCCCATTCATTCTTTCCAGGTATGCACTTCCCAGATTATTTTGTTGCAAGGCCCAGTCGTACGGTGCTGTTTCTCTGGTAAATCCTTCTAGAGCATTATTGAAAAATTCAATCGCCTTTTCGATATTTTCCGACGTTACCCCTTTTTGCCAAAAGACATAAACCCTTCCCATTGCATTTTGAAGAGCGCTCCACTTATAAATATCTTCTTGCTTCGTGTAAAATTGCAAGGCCTTATTCAGACAATTCATTGCTTCCCGCAAGTTATCAGAACGTAAACCGACTAATCTATTAAGATAAGAAGACCCGAGAATATACTGTAAATTCGCTTTTACCGGTAAACTTTCATTCTTTGCTATCGAAAGTGCCTTTTGTATTATTGCTATTTTTTCTTCCTCATTGTCGATTGAAAAAAAGGTGTTAAGCAAAACGATCAGTCTTTGATCAATAATTTGCTCAATAGGAAAGCGACCCTTATAATCTGCTATTAATTGAATTAGATAAATGCTTTTATGTTTAAACGAGCTGTCATCTGCGGTTTTTTTATTAAGTAAATCGAGAGAGTTGATGAAAAATGAAGGTCCAGCATACAACATTTCTTTGATCAAGTTTTTATTTTCCACATAAAAGAGGTAATCTATTGCTATGCCGATTAGCATACCAAAGCGTTCAATGATGTGATTTGTCTGCACTACATCATTTTCATAATATACGAGCAACGAAGAGATGTAATTAAAAGAGTATTCGAGTATCAGTACCCTAATTACAGGTCTTACAAAAAAAGGAATATACTCTTCTGGCGTACGCAGGTACTCATCAATTAAATTCCTGGTATACTGCTCCTGCACCAATTTAGTAACCTCATTGAATCGCTGAGATGGTTTTATTTTTTGTTTGACTAAATTATTTTGTTCAGTATCCATGAAAAGCCTTAAAAAAATTCCATCCACCAAATCCCTTTTTTCATGAAGTTTATCGATCACTTGCATTTCATTTTTGCAAGCTGCTAAATCGATCACCAGTTCATTATGGGCACGAATCAAAAACATTTATGCTTAACTATTATAAAAGTGAAAGTTTTATTCCTTCACTTTGGGGATATGTTGCAGTGTACCTATATTTTTCCTTTAAACTGCCTGCTTCCCAACAACGGTTATGATCCGTTTTATAATTAAAGAATAGCTGGGTTCCCGGGCCTTTCATTTTAATAATGCGGGAAATGGTTGTTTGTGAGGGATGTTGATATATGCTTCCATTGGTAGAGATTGCAAATTTTTTACAATCAAGTTTATTAATCAATTCAGGACTGGTATTTTGAGCACTCGCATGATGAGATAATTTGACAAGATCGACCTCCACATTTTCCTCATTTAATCTGTTCAGTGATTTGTGAATAACACTCGGGAAAGAATCGCCGGCAAACAACACTTTTTTATTTTCAAACTCTGCCAAAAAAGCAATGCTACTGCCATTAGCTACGGAATCATCTTCATGAAATGCATGTTTGCAAAGTTCATCAACATCTGGTAGTGGACTGCCAAATTGTTCAATACTATTGTCTTTAGGTTTTTTATATCCATATCCTGGTGCCAGGTTTGCTTTTATCACTTCATCTTGCCATTTATCCCGCAAGTCTGCGAGATTTTCAACTGTAGGTGAAAGCAAGGTTATCCTCATACCATCTTTTAGTATTACTTCAGGCAAAGGAGCATTTTCATGAACTACAATCGCTTTCCCCCCAAATTGGTCGTTCCATTTTAACTTGTGATCCAATATTGCAGCAGTAAGTTTTTCTCCCTGTACTGCACCGAAAAATTCGTCATCAGGGTTTTGTGGAAGATGGTTCCAGCCATTAAACCATATACTGCCAATGGTAAAGTCGAGATTATCCTCCTGTAACAATTTTAAAATTCCTTCTATATGGTCGCGGTCAATATGCGAGATCACCAGCAGTTCAATTTTCTTGTTTACGGGAAGAAACTTAATCAATTCTTTGATTTCCTTCTTCGTACCACCTGTACCACCATCAATCAGGATAATATTTGGATTTTGAGCATTTCCGTATTCGATCCAGATGCTATCACCGTAGCGTGCTGGGAGAAAATTAATATTAAATATCATAAGCCAAGACATTAGTTTGGATTTATTCTTTCAACTTTACGTAACATTCCAGATGATTCAGGATTACGGTCTCTGGGTAAATCGGGAAAAAATCCTGTAAAACTTGTATTTTCCTGGCTTAGGTCTGCTGCATTCAAATATTTCTTAACCCGAGCAAGGGCATTTTCAACAGGAAGATCTTTATGTTTAAATTCAAAAGAAAGCATCATCAGACCTTCGTACAATAATCGCAAACCTTCCGTATAGATCGGTATACCCCTATTAATAGCCTCAATTAATTGCGTACGGATCAATTTAATATTCTCGGGTTTTGAATCCTCACGGATCAACTGCCATCCATAGATAACCGCTCCATCGGGCATCCATTGAAACCTGTTGGCAAGATTTTGTGCCCAATTATGCATACGATCCAATTCCCCTGTTTTAAGAAGAAAATAGCCACCTATCGCTGCTCCAACAGGATCAACCATTTTTTGATATAAAAGTCGTTCTGCATCCTCCGCTCCAAATAACGATTTACCTTTATTTATATCTCCACTATTCATCAACGAAAGCAACACCTGCGCCACCTTGTTTTTGGTGGAACAAGAGATATCAAGATCACCTACCACTCCATTAGGATCTTCTGCTATTTTTATCATAAAGTCTAGGGAATGGGATGATGGAAGACATATAAAAGTGGACGGCTTACCTTTTCGTCCTATTTCCAGCAAGTGCATGGCATTAGGTACATATAATTGGTATGACTCCCCCACTGTGTCAATAATGAGATTTCCTAACACTTTTTCAGGCTCGCTGGTCCATGTACCCTCTTCGAATACCCATCTGGTAGTTGTGATTTCTTGGAACTTTATCGTTTTGTGGTGGTTCCTGAAGTTACCAACTGGATTTTCACCCGCAGTCCCCTTTGTGAGGTACATCCATTCCTGAGTTTCTTTCGGGCTAAACTTCCCAATATTAAAGTCAAGCTTAGTCTCATGCCCATTCGATATCTCCGCAATCTCCTCCAGTCGTTTGCCTGATGCCAAGTTTAAACGAACTAGGTACACACCAGGCTGCAATTCTTTTTTCCACGTTTTACCTTCCATCCAATAAGATTCCTTTACGCTAAGATCGGTACCTAATATTTGTAATTGTTTTGGTATCGATTCCGAATCACTGTGGTGTGTTTCAATATCTATTTTCAATTCTCCAGTGTATTGAGGGATGGTATTCATGGCATACAGTTTAAAATTTGTAAAGCAGCAGGAGGCATAAAGTTTTTATGTACAAAAACAGGTTCGAACTGCCCGGTTGAAAAATGTGCTTGTACTTTATATATACCAGCTTTTACTTTAGTATCCCATGGTGTATTCAAAGGTGCCCTCGTTTCCCCCTGGTTGGTATCAAGGTTTAGGTAAGATAATTCCGCCAATGGAAGCGCCGACTCTGGTGCGCAAGTGACCCTGAGTGGCACCTCAGGAGTTTCTTTAAAACGAATTATGTTTGTAACATCACTTGTAGTACTTATGCAACGCTGAGGATATCCCTCACCGGGAGCCACCTTCTGTAAAAATGAATTCATCTGGGAAGAAATACGGCCGGTATCCACACACCATTCACTGGAATCATTGCTCACAGCATCTCCCAGCAATGCGCCGATAAGTGCTTTAGTGTAATAGGACACCTCATTTTTCCTACCATAAGCACTTTCATTTGCCGCTGATGCTTTTTGAGTAAGATTATAAGTACAGTCCTTCGCTAATATGCTTGGCGGTTCAATAGGGTTCATTGGCAGATCGGTAGTTAGCATATCCGAAGTTAACTGCCGGCATGCATCAACGAAGAAAAGCTGCGTTCTCGCCTTGCAAGTGAAAAAAGCACGTCGTGTCATATCGAAGGCAAAAGAACCATCCCATGGAGCTTCAGGGACTTCTCCGAAATCTTCTGCAAGCAGGTAATGTTCGCCTTTCTCAAGACCATGACCGCAAAAAAAGAAAATGGCTACATTATCTACATTACTGTCACATCGCTTTTTCCATTCCCTGTAAGATTTTTTGATATTAGCTAAAGTTGCAACATCTGGTGAGTGACTTTGGAATACAGGTTTGCCATTTGGTGAAGGTGAAATCAATACTTCCACACTGCCAATTGACCTGATCCACGCTTCTTGGTCATCAAGATCCATTACCGCATTGTAAAATGCTTCAGCAGAAACGGGAGGCGAACTCAATTGACCCAACATTTGGGCTCCTTCAAAAGTCTGTGGGATTGACTTTATACCATTATTAAGATATGGGTAACCACCAACACCAATTATCAATATATGAGTTTGCGGTTCTTCTCTAATTTTTTCGATAAAAAAAGACATAATTTGATTTTGACTTTTAAATGATGGTGGATTTATAAATTAAAAATAGGATATAATCAATCACAATGCTTTAGATATTCTATAGGATTTTTGCAGGCAATTTGTTCAAATTCATCTTCCGTCAAACCACCCTGGATATTGACCAACATGTTTTTATCGGATTTGTGATTTCGTACAACATAGAAATCAGTTCCGTAAAGAATTCGCTTTTTTAGAATACCGTGTTGTAAGGTGTGCCTTAGCAAAGGCATGATTAGAGAATCATCATGTAAAATGTAGCTAAGATCCGCATAAACATTTGGATGTTGGAGCATAAGACTACAAATAATAGAATACCAGTCTCCTGATCGCCATATTTGTTCTAGCTTACCTTTTTTTAAAACTTTGTTAGTATAAAAAAAATCAATTCCTTTATTTGGGTTTCGAATCAACTGATTTGCATAGTTATCCCTATCTTTTTCAAAGAATTTTTGCCACTCATCTTCACCACCAAAATGCGCAAAGCATATTTTCAAATGACCTAAGTCCCTGGATATTGTTTTTTCAATTTCATTAAACCCAAAAAGTTCTTTAATTCGTGGATCTTTTGAGGCAGCAACTAATTCAACCAAAAGCTCTTTTTTTAAAAGGCAAGTGTAATTTAGGGGATGAGTAAAAATTTCTTGGACATCCACAGCATTCATTTGCGGTAATAACAACGGCTCGTACATTTCATCAGATGATCCATCATCTCTTATTGTACTCATGGACTGCTTAAACACAGGATGGTAATCCCATTCTTTTTTCTTTGAACCACGGTAGAATATAGTTCCGCGAATACAATGGGTCATAATCGGTATACAATTATCGGCAGCATATTTCCATAAGGGTAAAAGAGCCTCTTCAAAAGGAAAATACCCTAATGCAGGATAAATTTTAAATCCGCTAAATCTTTTATTTTCTATATAATCTTTAATAAAACATTCATTGTCCAAAATGACCTGACCATTTTGGATATGGTATTCAAAGAACTTTTGCTCTCCTACCAATTTGCGCCTCGGATCTACGAAAACAAACGGATAAATCTGATCGCCTCTAGGGGATTGTTTCAGGGTATCCAATTCTTTCATTTGGTCGCCATATGATTTAGGAGATCGACCTGCTCCCATAAACTCCATATCCATAGGCAAAACAATCATCGAAGTTCCTTCTGGATACTGACCAGTTAGTTTTGTAAAAATATCTTTTTCATATTTATATCTTGCATAACGAACAATATTTATGTATCGTTTAATCAACTCAATAGTGTTCTTTCCTGGAAGCATCTTGAATAGCGTTGAAAATTTGCGAAGTAAAAACCATAAAAAGTTCCTGCCGCTTGGAAAAAAAAGCAAAAATATAATTAGCAAAACAGTTTTTAGAAAAATACTTTCAGTAATGATGAGAATTCCTTTTTGCACTAACCAATTATCAATTTTTTTGAGCCAGATAGTATTTATATTTTTTTCTAAAAGCCAAGGGCTAAGATAGTCCGCATTAAGTGAATTGAAAATTGAGAAAATTATGATTATTCCTACTATCCATTTAGCAATTTTCAATATCCAAAGTCTAGTGAAATTTATATTTATTTGATAGAAATTTCTTTTGAACACCTTGTACCATCTTTGGAACCTCCATTTATAAGGACTATAATTACTACCAAACCACCATCTGGCAATGCTGACAAATAAACCCACAGGAAATAGTATGTACAAACCAAATGGAATAAATGTTTTTGCCAAATAGGGAGGAATACTGTCTGCTGTAAAAATATGTGTGTGACAATTTATTATTGGTTGTTTTTTCATATTGGTTTTTATTGTATTCGGATCTAATCGATTTTGTACAATTTATACCTTACAGGTCTGTTATTTCCTTTTATAAAACCCATGAAAAATGTTATTTTAAAAGAACATTTTTTAACTTTTCATTCTAAATCTAAAGAACTTTTTTTTTCAAGTTTTAAAATCAGAAAGAGGTTAAATAAAAAGAAATTTTGGATTTAGGGTCGGGTTAAAGTGTATATTCAAAAATTAATTATTCTATTAATTTTTTCCATTTCGAAAATGTTTAACCTACAATATCAAATTTCCCATTTGCCTTAATTCTAACGGCACCATACAAAGGCATTATAGGAGATTCACTAATTATTTCCAAAGTAGCTTTTGTATTGGTTACATATTCCACTTTTCCTTCACCGACGACGGAAACAGAGGTTAGAGGAGTATTGTTTTTCCCTTTTATTACAACCGTGTTTGATTTTTCCTCACTAAAAATCATTGTTCCAGATTCGGATTCTATTATATCATTAATAAAGTGAAATTTATTTCGGTTTCCTGGTTGATCATATCCTTTTGATTTCCAATAAGACTTTAATTCATTTTCAACCAATCCTAAAGCTACGGAGCTTCTTACAGCATTTTTTAATACAACAAATGCACTATTTTTTGAATTGAATTTTAATTGTATTTCTCCTTGTGCTATTGGTGCTGTCGCAGTGCCACCAATTTCTACTGAAATATTAGACTCCGAAGCAACTTTAAATTGGAATTTTGGAGAGGTTACAATTTTTCCTTGAAGGGAGAACCCTGGAATAAGATTAACTATGTTTCCAATAATAAGGTGTTGACCTTCGTCATTTTGAACAATGTCCCCGATTTGAAGAGGTTTAGATAAGAAATTCCCGATAAGTTTTTGGGATCTAAGGATTCGCTGAGACTTTTTTAGAGATGGCATATTATGTTTATTTTTGAATTCAAATTTTATTAAATAATTGAAGAATGGAGAAAAATATTAGGTTGAAAAAAGGTTGATTCTTCCTTATTTCCGTAAAAAACACCTATTTCAATACCGAAACAATCTCTTTTCGGGAATTGACTTCCAGCTTTTTATAGATATGGTTGATATGGGACTTGAGGGTACTGTGCTCGATAAAGAGAGAACCGCAGATTTCTTTGTTGCTTTTGCCGGCAAGGATATGGTTGAGTACTTCCCTTTCTTTGAAAGAGAGTTGGTTGAGTCGGTGTCGGAGGGAAGTTTCTTTGTTTTTTTCATCCGCTTGGAGCTTGTCCATCAGCATGCGGACTTTGGAATATTCTATCCTTGCCCAAGCGAAGGAGACCCCAAATGAACCTGCCATAATTAGGACTAGCACATACACTGTTTCATTCCATTCTAATTTGTCTGCGACTTCCCCGAATAGGATGTACACCGCACCAATGAAAAGCAGTGTAAATGAAGTTAGGAGGATTTTTTGGAACCTGAATAAGGCATCAGGATTGGCTAATAATGATCTCATAAAAGAAAAATTAAAAAGGAAAAATTAGTGTGGTTCCGGCGAAGCGGACAAGTTTCATGGGTAGTGATCTGTGCTGTTTGGCTAATCACAAAAAACTACCAAGATTTTATCCCAAGAAGGATATCCGAAAGCAGCTTGATCATCAGATCCTTGTTTGGCTAAAACACTGATATCAAGTGTTTTAAAATTAGAAAAGATCTTTTGAAATTAAAAACTCTTTATAAACATTTCTATAAAAATTAGAATATGGCCGAGATTGGGGAGAATTCGGTAGGGGGGAGGGGGAATCTGGCAGTTATCAGTCGCAGTTGGCAGTGGGTGTTTTGGAAAAGTAGGGGCTTCGGGGGATTTTGTACAAAGTACAAAGTACGAAGTAATGTAAATATAACCAGGAAGCTAGAAACGAGAAGCGAGAGCCGAGAAGAATTGGGTTCAAAGTATATTGTACCAAGCACCAAGATTTGAAAAAAGACACAAGCTTCAAGACTTAAAAATAGACACAAGATTCAAGACGCAAGATTCAAGACTTTCAAAAATAAATACAAGATCTGTGTTCATCTTTTTTATCTGTGGTTAAAGAAACTAGATCTGTTTTGGCGGAAACTATACTTACAATTTCCCATCAAATTAGCCAAAACCATATTCAATCTCACACTTCATTTTTTCTATAAATATGTTACCCCTTCGGGGTTTTTTCACGCTGACAACCAAAAAAGATGCTAGACACAAGATCCAAGACTTAAAAATAGACACTAAATACAAGACGCAAGATTCAAGACTTTCAAAAATAGACACAAAATCTGTGTTCATTTTTTTTACCTGTGGTTGAAAAAACTAGATCTGTTTTGGCGGAAACTATACTTACAATTTCCCATCAAATAAGTCAAAACCATATTCAATCTCACACTTCATTTTATTCTATAAAAATGTTACCCCTTCGGGGTTTTTTCACGCTGACAACCAAAAAAGATGCTATACACAAGAATCAAGACTAAAAATAGAAACAAGATTCAAGACACAAGACTTGATTCCCCAACAACAATTACAACCACTAGAACAATTACAACCACTAGAACAATTACAACAACTAGACCTGAGATCCTTCACCTCCGCAGGCTACGGTTCAGGATGACGGTGCTCAACTTGACAACGCGCAGCAGACAACTTGACAACTCGACAACATTTTAAAAAATCACACTTAAAAATTACCAATTTCCCCGAAAAATTCAATCTCCAATTCCTTAGAAAAGGTCAATAATATAAAAAATAATGCAATAAAATTTACCAAAAACCCCAATTTCTCCCCCCTTTCCGCTACCCTTCCCTTACCCTTCTCCTACCCACCCGTTACACCCTCCCTACCCATTCGTTACCTTTTGACCAATTTCCAAGAAACCATATAATTATTCCGATAATTTAATGAGTTGTACTTTTTAAAGACACAAGATTCAAGACTTGGTACCCCGACAACAATTAGAACAACTACAACAATTTGAAAAATATTGATTGAGATTCTTCGCTTCACTCAGAATGACGGTCCCCAACTCGACAACACGCAGCAGACAACAAAAAAAGACACAAGACTCAAGATGCAAGACAGAAGATTTGATTCCCCAACAACAATTACATCCACTAGAACAATTACAACCACTAAAACTGAGATTCTTCCCTCGTACAGCAGTCGGGATCAGAATGACTGTTCCCCAATCCGACAACAATGACAACCCGACAACATTTACTCTCCCTTCTTAAACCCCATACTCACTGAGTTAATACAATACCTGATACCGCCTTTGTCCTTTGGGCCGTCGGGGAAACGGTGTCCGAGGTGCCCGCCGCATTTGCCGCAGAGGATCTCTTCGCGGATCATGCCATGGGTATAGTCCATATGCACATCGATGGCATCAGGTCGGACCGGTTCGGTGAAGGACGGCCAACCGCACCCGCTGTCATACTTGGCTGAGGAATGAAAAATCTCATTCCCACAGGCATGGCATTCATAAATGCCGGTTTCTTTGTTGAGATAATACTGCCCGGTGAAGGGTCTTTCTGTTCCTTTTTCCCGCAAAACATGGTAGGCTTGAGGATCTAGTTCCTGCTTCCATTCGTTTTCTGATTTGGAGATTTGGTAGGATTTTGTTGGTTTGGATTTCATGGGTAAGATGGTTGCAGTTGTTCTAGTTGTTGTAATGGTTGTAATTGTTATAGTTGTTGTAATTGTTGTAGTTGTTATAATGGTTGCAATTGTTGGGTTTGTCCGTTAATTTGAAGGTTGTCGGCTTTCTGCTTAAGTTATGTTTTCCAATTGGTTTTTACGTATTCAATGAAATTGTGGATTTTGACACCAAGTTTTCTATATTCTTCTTGTATCAATTGAATTTCTGCATCAAACTCAGGATACAAAACCTTTAATTTTTCTAGGTGATTATGACATTCTAGGTTGCTTGCATGCGCATAAAGCAAGAATTTGACAAAATCCTGTTTATAGGTTTTTCTTCCATAACCTTCCACGATATTGGTATTGATTGAGTCAGATGACCTTCGCAACTGACTACCCAATTCGTATTTCTCATAAGAGGGTAACTTAAGACTGAACCGATGTGTTTCAAAAAATAACTCCAATGAAATTTTGTAGATATCCAAGTCCTGATAACTTTTCATTTGACAAAAGTTTGAAATAAGCGATTGTCTAAATTAATCAATCCTGACTCAAATAATAGTTATTCAATGAAAATATTTCCTCTAGCGGCTTTTGAATCACCCAATTCCCATCCATTTCAACAATTACAACCTTTAGACCATTTACAACCACTACAACCATTACAACCACTACAACCATTACAACCACTACAACCATTACAACCACTACAACCATTACAACCACTACAACCACCCCAACAATTCCCCCTCCCTACGGCCTCACCACCAACTTTCTCCCACCCCCTTTAATCACATCCTCATTCATCAGCATCGGGCGGTATTTGCCGGTGGCGTAGAGGATGGCTTGGTCGGAGTAGTGGGGACTGAAAAGGTTGCCGCTCTGACCGGTTGGAAGGACTGATTCTGAGGCTTCCAAATCAGCAAAATCTAAAATAATTCGCATTGCAGGTCCTGAATTGACCTTATAGATGCCGTCAGGATTCAGGGTAAAAGGAAGTTTGTTGACCGACTCTTCATTGGCAGTGACGGCAGGGGCTTTGACGTTGAAGATTTTGTCCAAAGGTTTTTTGGCACCGAGAGGGTGGGGGTGTTCGAGAACGACGACTTTTTCCCAAAGCCATTTTTCACTGTCTGTTCCCAACTGTTCGCTGAGTTCTGAAATGGTTTTACCCAAGGCGATTTTGACGATTTCGGACTTGCTTTCCTTAGCTTCGGTTTTATTATTGTCCCACCAAGGAGAATTATCGGTTCTGATCAATGTCGGTACACTTCGGATGTACATAAATGTCTTGATGAAATTTTGGAAATCATCTTCCCCAAGTTCATCCGCCATCATCCCATGGAGGGTATGGTAAAGCCATTTGTAGTAAAAAGTAGGAGCAATGGATTCCAAGTCATGGCTGCCGTTCCAGTTTTCGATGGCTTGTTGTGCAGGTTCAAAACCTTTGAAGGCAGCTAAGTCTACCACTGCCAACATGCTTTTGGCGTTGATGGGGTGGTTTTCATTGATGGCTTCCAATTGGAGTGCTTTGATACTTTCTTGGGTCCAATCGTTTCGGGAAGTGACGGTTTTGGAGATTCTGTACCAACGGTCGCCGGGATAATAGTATCCCGGGAAGAAAGTTCCGTTGGAAAGGGTATCCGGTTGGTTATTGGCGGAAGCTACAAAGCCCGAGGCAGGATTTATGCTCATGGGATTTTGCTCAAATGGGATCCATCCTGTTGGTTCGTCGGTAGCGTTACTGCCATCCAAGAAGATTTTGCTGTTGACATGGCTAGGTCTAATGGGCAATTTTGCAGTGGCCCACCAAGCGATGTTTCCGGCCTTGTCGCCATACATCACATTGAGTCCCGGTGCGTGAATCATGCGGACAGCAGCTTCGGTTTCCTGAATGTTTTTTGCCCTTGCCATCTTCCAAGTCGCTTCCAAAGCAACTGTCGGCTCGAGTACATACACCCACCATGAAGCCACAGGATTTTGAGTCAGTTTGCCGATTTCGGGAAGGACCTCATTCATGATCGGACCATGGATGGATTCTTTGACTTCAAAAATAACAGACTCCCCATCTTTGACATGGATGGTTTCTGTTCTTGACTTCAATGGCCTGAATTCCTCTCCGTAAATGGTTTCGTTGGGATTGTTGGGATTGAGTTTTTCTTCGAAGAAATCCTGATCGTCATTTTCAAACATCGTCAGTCCGATACTGTGATCGCGAGTATGACCTACCAGGCCAAATGGCATTCCTGCGAGATGGTTGCCGTAATAGCTGAATCCCGGATATTCGAGATGCGCTTCATACCATACCGATGGCTGGGCAAAACCAATGTGGGTATCATTGCAGAAAAGTACTTCACCTGAAGCCGTCCTGCTTCCCGAAATCACCCATGAGTTGCTGCCTTCCAACAGGGGAACGGGAAGCTTTTCCAACAGGGCAGAAAGGGAATTTTCTATGACAAGATCTGTGGTGATGGAGTCTCTTTTGGGGTAATTGTTGGGGATGACATGGTGCTCCGGCAAAGTATGGACCGAAACCATTTTCATATATTCAGGACCCAAAGTGCGGGCCATTTTGGTAACCAAAGGGTCTGTTTTCATCGCCATGGCAAAAGTAAAGGACATATATCCCGTGATGGCGTGGATGTCATTGATGGTGAATTCCCTCGGTTCGGAACCTAAAAGGGTATATTCAATGGGGATTTTTCCATGTTGGATAAAATGATTTACGCCTTCGATGTAGGCTTCGGTAGCGGATTTCCATTCTGAATTTCCTGCTTTGTTCCACTCTTCGGTACTCCAAGCGGCATGTTTGGGAATGCCCAAAGTCCTGAAAAATTTATCCACTTCCACCAAATCGGCACCTAGGAGTTCCGCCAAAGTACCTGTGCCTACACGGCGCATCATTTCCATCTGAAAAAGCCTGTCCTGTGCATGGACATAGCCCAAGGAGCGGTAGGCATCTTCGGCATTGGCAGCATAGATATGGGGAACACCAAAATCATCAAAATAGACTTCCGCTTCCGCAGACATGGAAGGCATGTTGATTTCGCCGTTATATTTTGGTTTGAAGCTCAGCTTGACTGCCTGATATCCGACAAAAAGCAATACGAACAGCACGATTAGGACAATGAGGATTTTTTTCATGGGTTATTTTTGGGTGGGGAATTTTTCAAGAGGGATTAAATGTAAATATATCTCAAGGAAGACACAAGATGCAAGACACAAGAAGCAAGACTTGATTCCTCTAAAACAATGATAACCAGACAACGCGAAGCTGACAACTTGACAACCCAATAACCACTATAACCACTACAACAATTACAACCGCCACAACCCCTCCAACCCTCAACTGCCCCCCTCAATTGCCTCCAAAATCACCCCACAGGCTTTTTCTATTTCTTCCTCAGTAATGATCAGAGGTGGTGCTATCCGCATGGCATCATCGCAGAAAAGGAACCAATCGGCAATGACTCCGTTTTCAATTGCCCTGTCGATGATCGGTTTTAAGACTTCGAAGGACTCAAATTCTACAGCCATCATCAGCCCTTTGTTGCGGATAGATCTGATTTTGGGATGAACAAGCAGTTTTTTGAAAAGATTTGCTTTTGTCTCCACTTGTTCCAAAAGCTTTTCTTCCTGAATAACTTTAATCGTTGCCAACGAGGCGGCTGCTGAAACAGGATGCCCGCCGAAAGTCGTGATATGACCAAGCAAAGGATTGTTTTTGAATGCGCCCATCACGTCTTTGTTGGCAATGAAAGCACCGATCGGCATGCCTCCGCCCATTCCTTTGGCACATACCAATATATCCGGAACTATTCCAAAATGCTCAAATGCCCAAAACTTGCCTGTTCTTCCAAAACCCGCCTGTATCTCATCCAAAATCAATAAGGTGCCGGTCTCATTACATTTTTTTTGTAAGGCCTGAAAATAATCAGAACAGGCTACCATGATTCCGGCTTCGCCCTGTACGGTCTCGACTATGAAAGCTGCAGTGTTTTCTGTGATTTCATCAAGTTGCTGAAAACTCCCGTAAACCACATTTTTGATTCCCGGCAATAGAGGTCGGTAGGCTCTTTTAAAAATTTCATTGCCTCCGACAGAAAGTGAACCATGGGAAGAACCGTGGTAAGCATTGACGCAGGAGATGATTTCGCGGCGGTTGGTATATCGCTTCGCCAATTTTAGCGCGCCTTCCACCGCTTCGCTTCCTGAGTTGACAAAATAGACGTTGTCAAGGTGGGAGGGAAGGGTTTCACAAAGTGCTTTAGCCAATTGAACCTGAGGACTTTGTACATATTCTCCGTAAACCATCAGGTGAAGGTATTTGTCCAATTGATTTTGGATTGCTTCGAGGACTTTTGGATGGCGGTGACCGACATTGCTGACGCCGATTCCCGAAATCAGGTCCATATATTCTTTTCCCTCCGGCCCATACATGTAGATCCCTTCTGCCTTTTCGATTTCTATCATCAAAGGAAAGTCTGTAGTCTGCGCGAGGTGAGAGAGGAAAAGCTGACGGTTGTTCATTTTTTAGGCGGGAGATATGAGACGGGAGATGTGAGATGGGAGATATGAGAACTGAGATGCAAGAAATAAGAAAATTGAACCAAGTACCAAGCACTATGAACCAAGTAAGAACTCCTAAACTTGAGAACTTGACAACGCGAAGCAGACAACATTTTCATTGTACCAAGTACCAAGTACAATGAACCAAGTAAGAACTCCTAAACTTGAGAACTTGACAACGCGAAGCAGACAACATTTTCATTGAACCAAGAACCAAGTACAATGAACCAAGTAAGAACTCCTAAACTTGAGAACTTGACAACGCAAAGCAGACAACATTTCATTGAACCAAGTACCAAGTACAATGAACCAAGTAAGTACTCCCCAACTTGACAACTTGAGAACCTGACAACAATGACAACGCGAAGCAGACAACCACTACAACCATTACAACCACTACAACCACTAACTCCTAAACCTAAAGAAAATCCCTAAAGGCAGGTTCTTTTTGAATCGGTCTACAAGGTATAATTCACCGTGCTCGGCATTGTTGACTTCTTTGAAGTTGGACTTGACAAGGTTGGCTGCAATCATCGAACTGAAGCTGAGTGAATACATATTCAGGATGAGGAAGTGATGCTCAGGGTCCAAAAGCTCTGCACAAAGTTTGAGCATTTCATTGATCTGCTCTTCCAAGATCCATTTTTCTCCATCCGGACCACGTCCATATGCCGGTGGGTCAAGGATAATTCCATGGTATTTGTTTCCCCGACGAACTTCTCTTCTAATAAATTTCATTGCATCGTCCACAATCCAACGGATTCCATCCTGACCGGAAGATTCCATATTGTGTTTGGACCAAGTGACCACCTGCTTGACAGAATCCAGGTGTGTGACATCTGCACCGCAGGCTTTGGCAGCAACAGATGATGCTCCTGTATATGCGAATAGATTGAGAACTTTGGGAGTTTTTACCGGAAAGTTCTTCAGTGTACCAGATATATAATCCCAATTGACCGCCTGTTCGGGAAAGAGTCCGATATGTTTGAAGGAAGTCATGGCAAGGTTGAGCTTCATCTTCAGTCCATCGGGATTTTTGTAGCTGACCTGCCAATTGTGTGGAATCTTTTTGAGTTCATTCCATTGACCTTTTTCGGGATTGTTTTTTTCCTTTGCAAAATGTGCATGAGCCATTTCCCTCCATTCTTTTTCATCAAGACTTTTATCCCAAATCGCCTGTGGTTCCGGTCGGCTGAGGATATAATCTCCAAACCTTTCCAGTTTTTCAAATCCACCGGTATCAATCAGTTCATAATCTTCCCAATGCTGCGGGGAGAGCGAGAGGATGGTTTCTTTCATGCTGCAAAAGTAATTATATAATCGGAGAGCGGAAGTATTTTATAATTGGGAATAGTTTAGTTAATTTAGATTGTCTTTCATCCAAAATATCCATCATGAAGAGTTTAATCCCTTTCCTTTTTGTGTTCATTCTTGGTTTGGGTTGTATCTATTCTGCAAAAAGTCAGACCAATCCTTCCTTAAACAATCAGAACCAACAATATCTTGGCACTTTTAGGATCAATCCCAAGAGTGACGGATTGAAAGGAACACCATTTTTATTTGATACACCACCTTTAGGAAAAATAGCCTTGGATGGTGGAAAGGATTACAGCGAGATTCCATTCAATATTCTATTGGAAAAGAACGAAGTATATATCCAAACAGGTGGCGAAGATTCAGAGCCTTTGTTATTGCGTAACTGGAAATGGATTGAGATTCCGGGAGAAGAGGTAAGGAGTTTTAGAATAGAATATCTTCAAGGCAAACCCCAGGTGGTCGAGATCCTTTTTGAAAAAGAAGGTGAAAAATATATTGCCTCCCATAAGAAGACATTGGTAAGGCCAAGCAGTCAGCGGGATGGTTATTCTGGTCCCCAATACGACACTTTTCGTCATGACATTAAGTACTTTGTTCTGAAGGGTATGCAGACCACAGAAATCAAAACAAACAGTGCAGGATTGAAAGAATGGGCAGGAAACCGCAGTGAAGAACTGAAGGAATTTATGAAAGAAAAAAAACTTAATCCAGACAATCCTTTGGATATGAAAAAAATAATTACATTTTTGGTAAAATAGTCCTAAAATCAGGCAATAATAAACTTATGAGGTCAATTACGGCGTCCAGACTTATTCAAATTTTAACCTTTGTTTTTATTATTTCTTGTTCCCAGGAAGAAATTACAGATTTGGACCCGGTCCTTACCCAAGAAGTTTTTTCTTTTGCCCAAACCCAACCGGTTGAGGATCAATATATTGTTGTCTTGAAGGAAGAGAAAGTCTCTGGAAGACTGATCGATGGGAATGTGGATTTCAATGAAGCATTGATGAGAAGGGAGGCCGTAGATCTATTGACCAAATACCGGATTTCCGAAACCAATCTTGAAAGGGTTTATTCCTCTGTTCTTAACGGATTTTGCGCCATCATCGATAAAAATAAACTTGAGGAAATCAAAAACGATCCGATGGTTAAATATGTGGAACAGGACCGCAAGGGAAGGTTAGGAAAGCTTTCAGAAAAGGTACCTGTCAAAGGGGAGACTGATATCGTCAGTACCCAAGTTATTCCTTGGGGGATTAAAAGGGTTGGTGGACCTTTTGTTTATACCGGAAAAAATTGCGTGTACGTAATTGATACGGGAATTCAGCTGGACCATCCTGACCTGAATGTTGCAAAGAACAAAGCATTTGATGCTTATTCAGATACTTCCGAAAAGCGCGGCAATGATGAACATGGCCACGGAACGCATGTAGCAGGTATCATTGGTGCCAAAGACAATCTTTTTGGTGTAGTAGGGGTTGCAGCAGGTGCACCCATAATTCCGGTAAAGATTTTTTTTGGTCCCTATGCAGAATATACCTATTCCGGAATGTTAGCAGGGATTGACCATGTGGGAAAAGTAGGTAAAAAAGGAGACGTAGCCAATTTGAGTTTTGGTGGATTTGATAGGAGCAGGGCGGTAGATGATGCGGTATTGAATGCCTCAAACAGCAAAGGGATATGGATGGTAATTGCATCTGGAAATTCCAGACTTCCTGCCACTTCCTTCAGTCCGGCACGTGTCAACGGGGAATATACCATTACTGTGTCTGCCATTGATGCTTTGGATAGGTTTGCTTGGTTTTCTCATTATGGGCCTCCAATCAAATTTGCAGCGCCGGGAGTCAGTGTGTTTTCTACTACTCTTGGAGGAAAATACAGGTATGAATCAGGTACTTCGATGGCTGCGCCGCATGTGTCAGGCTTGCGATTACTGGGTGAAATTCAGTCAAATGGAAATGCGCTCAATTATCCCATAACACCCGCTGACCCTATTGCATTTAGGCCGGCAGGCAAATGATAATTTTAAAGATTTGGTAGCTCATGTTTTTTTGCTAATATTATCCCTGATTAAATCACAGAAAAACAATTTTTCTAAATGAAAAGGTCAATTTTATTTATCTTACTTTTTTCTTCGTTATCAACCGTACTTTTTGCCCAAGCTGATGAGATTGACAGTTTAAACAAATTGCTTTCGAATCAGGTGTCCAGAGAAGAAAGGGTGAATGCATTAAATCACCTCACATTCTTGACCAGGGAAAAAGACTTGCAGCAGGCTTTTGTGTGGGGACAAAGGGCCGAAGAATTGGCACTTGAACTCAATGACAGTCTGCAAATCACCAAAGCAAAAGGCAATCTTGGTTGGATTTATTTCCGCCTTGGAGTTTGGGACAAGGCTTTCAGGTATTCCAAGGACTCCTATTTGATTGCGTTGGCACAAAATTACAAAACCGAGCTTGGGATGGCTTTGAACAACCTCGGTTCTCTATATTACAGACAGGAAAATTATGATGAGGCGATTAAAAACTTTAAAGAGGCATATACCTATGGCAAAGAGGTAAATGACCCATTCCTTATTATCCGCAGCCTCAACAATCTTGCGCTGAATTATACCCTGAAAGGAGAATTGGATTCTGCTTATACTTTTGCCAAGGAAGCGATAGAATCCAATGAAAAATTTGAAGAAAAGTACTTCATTACATTTACCCACAGGGTGATCGGAGATATATATCTTGGCAGGGGAGAAGTGGATAAAGCCATTCAGAGTTATGAGAAATCCCTTCAAATCTCCACCCCGGAGCAGATCAAAACCTCTGAAGCTTCAGTTTTGCACCGATTGGGAAATGCCTATTTTATCAAAGGGAATTCTACAAAAGCCTTAGGATATCTGGATAGAGGGCTTAAGATTTCAAAAGAAAACGGCTTATTGGATGAATTGGTAGAAACGTATAAGATATATGCCAAAATTTACGATTCTAAGGGAAATATCCCATTGGCTTTCAAATATCAAAAAGCCTTTAATGAACTGAATGCCGAAAGGGAAGCTGCATCCAACAAAGAGAGGATGGAATTGCTTCAGGCAAAATTTGAGGTAGAAAAATCAGACGCCGAGATTAATTTTTTGAAAGTACAGAACTCCCTCAAGGAGCTTGAAATCAAAAGTTTCAAGAAAATATGGATCTTGTTTGCGGTTTTCACCGTCATGTCGATAGGATTGTTGTTTTGGATGTCTATCATTTTTAAGAAAAAACAGGAAGCCAATAAACGACTCCAGGTAAAACGTTCAATACTTGAGGAACAGAAAAAAGAATTACAGAAGAAATCGGCTGAACTGACAGAATCCAACAGGAGTAAAAACCGGATACTTTCCATCCTTGGACATGATTTGAAGAGTCCTGTGGCACAGTTAAAAGGGGTTTTGGACTTGCTCCATTCTCAAGAACTCAGTAAGGAAGAATTTGATGGGATTTCACATATCCTGAAAAGAAATGTGGATGGGCTTTACGAAAACATTGATAATATTTTGAGTTGGTCTAAGTCCCAAATGGAAGGATTTAAAGTACAATTGCTACCGACAAATATCAAAAAAGTAATAAGGCCTTGTTTGGAGCTTTTACAGTATCAGGCAAATTCCAAAGAAATCACCATTACGACCAATATTATCGAGGAAATCGCCTTTGTTGATCAGGACTTGCTCCAGTTGATTATCCGAAACCTCCTGAGTAATGCCATCAAGTTTTCCAATAAAGGATCCAATATTGATATCTATTCCCAAAAAGAGGGGGATTTTATAAAGCTTGTCATCCAGGATTATGGTTTGGGTATGAGTGAAATCCAGTTGGATACCATTCTAAACCAACACGTTTCATTACTTGAATCAAGCGTGGGAACCGATAAAGAAAAAGGAACAGGACTTGGATTGAATCTATGCAAAGAATTTTTGGGACTGATGGGCGGATCTTTGATGCTTGAAAGCAAGAAAGGTGAAGGTACCACAGCCATTTTGTTGTTGCAAAGTGTCACTGTCAATAAAGCGCAACAAGTGGTTTAAAAACCAATTCCTCCGGACTCAATGTTTCGGCTATCAAGTTCAAATCTTTCAATGTTTCCATGGTTTCTGTTAAAGAAGTTTTCGAAATCCTGCCGTCTTGTGCCCAATTTGTTTGACCCAACCAAGCTTCGATATCTTCTTTTTTGATTTTGTATTTTTCACTTAACAAAGAAGGGTAATCTGTTTTTGCGAGAAGGTCTTTTGATTCTTGGTAAACCATGTCCCTGAGGTCCCTGATAATTTCATCATGTGTGTCCAAAATATTGGGATTTGCTACCATGACAAAGCAAGGCCAGGGTGTTGGGATTTCTCCTAGGCGTTTGAAAATTCCCTGGTCAACAAAGGGTTTTGTGGTGAATTTTTCCCAAAGAAAAAGTTTATGGATTTCATCCTGCAAAGCTTCTTTAGCTCCTTCCAAATCACCGACTACTTCAAAATCCAGCATTTCCAAATTCCATCCTTCTCTTTTGGCCAATAAAAATCCCATCAGATGAGAACCTGACCCGTACCTGCTGATGACAAATTCCCCATGCCCGAGTTCTGAGATGTCATTGACTTCGGATTTTACAGAACCATGAATTCCCCAGATCAAAGGAGACTCCACATGGTACCCGATAATCAATGCAGGATTGCCTTCAATTTTGTCTTTGATAAAACTTTCAGTCAAAACAATGGCCAAATCTGTTGTTCCTTCCCTAAGAGATTTGTTCATCGCACCTGATCCCTTGGGCTCGTCAATCCATTCCAAAATAATGCCTTTTGCCAAGAAAGGCTGCCTTTCAACCACTTGAATCCAAGGGAAATTGAAGTGTTCAGGAACTCCGGTAATGGTTATTTTCTTCATTTTCATGTATTTGGGTCAAACAAAAATACCGCTATTTTTTGATAGCGGTATTGGATTCTCTTCAATTTAAATCTGGATTACAGGTCATGGGTGGCATTTCGGTTGGTGATGAAAAGGTTGCTCAAACCTGCAACTATCAGGGAACATCCTGCCAATACCATGGTATAGATCACTTCTTCTCCAAACAAAAGCTTATACATAAAATTGATACCTCCCAAAGCGGCAACGATTTGTGGAATCACAATGAACATGTTGAAAATCCCCATGTACACGCCCATTTGCTTGGGATTGACGGCACTCGACAGCATGGCATACGGCATAGACAAGATACTTGCCCAAGCGATCCCCACCAAAGCGAAGCAAAGGTGAAGCATCCAAGGTTCGGAGATATAGTAAATCATGATGAAGCCCACCCCGCCGGCCATCAAACTGACCATGTGGAGTAACTTTCTGTTGATTTTGATTTTGCTTGTCACAAAGGCAAGTATCAATGCAAAAAACATAGAGACCAAACCATATGTCCCGAGGTAATTACCGACACTGTCCGCTGCATCATTGTAGACTTGGGAGCTGGTATCCGTTGCTTTGAAGATATGTTCAGTGATGGCAGGTGTCGCAAAACTCCACATGGTGAAAAACGCAAACCAGGAGAAAAACTGGACTATTCCCAATTGTTTCATGACTTTGGGCATTCCTGATATGTTTTTAAAGATTTCTTTAAACCCATTCAAAAAACCCTTACTCTCTTCATTTTCCTTTTTGTGTGCTTCAAGGTCTTCAGGGGGATATTCATCCGTAGTCAGAATGGTATATAATATGGAACCAAAAAGGACCACTGCCCCAATAGCGAAGGCAAATTTGACAGAATCCGGGACCACACCGGGTTCGGCAGTATTGGGAACCCCAATCTGTGTCATAAACCAAGGCAGGTTACTTGCCACCCACGTACCAATGCCAATAATCAGCGTCTGTACCACAAATCCATAAGAGCGCTGACTGTCAGGAAGCTTGTCTGCTACCAAAGCCCTGAAAGGCTCCATGCTGATATTGATCGAGGCGTCGAGGATCCACAGTGCACCCGCTGCCATCCATAATGCTGAGGAGTAGGGAGCAAAGAACAATGCGATGGTACTTAATACCGCTCCAATAAGAAAAAAAGGTTTTCTCCGGCCAAACCGTGGGTGCCAGGTCCGGTCACTCAGGTAACCGACTATGGGCTGCACCAGCAAGCCTGTAAGAGGAGCAGCAATCCACAACATGGGAATGGCGTCTTTTTCTGCGCCCAAGGTTTGGAAAATCCTTGACATAAATCCTCCCTGTAGGGCAAATCCAAATTGGATCCCCAAAAACCCGAAACTCATGTTCCAGATCTGCCAAAAACTGAGCCTTGGCTTTTTATCTATTGCTTGCATTATTTTGGGTTGAAATCTTAGAATTTATTGAGTGTGAAGCGTCTATTTTATTCCTATTTCAAAGGTTTCAGAAAGGTTTTCAAATGTGACTGTTGAAACATTGGTAATTTCCATATATGGATGACTGCTGTCCGGTAATGGATCGAACTCCGTCAGTCTATCCAAAAATGAAAAACCTGACTTTTCAATTTGCCCTGCTTTTCCGTTGATATTGACAGACTTTACATTCAGCCCATGAAAATACACCTTGATTTTTTTGAACTTGCTTTTGAACTTGCCCTGTGAATTCCCAAAAGACAAAGTTCCGAGATGGGTATCCCAAGTGATTTCGCGTTTGAGGAAATCCCCGTTTTTATAATCAGGACTGATACCATCATCTTCATAAAGTAGGAATGTGGAGGCAACTTTTCCTGCATACACATGAATACTGAGTATCCCATCATGGGCCTGACCTGTATGGGACACATCGGATTGGAATGCCAAAATAGCACCTGCTTTAACAAATACAGGTAGGTAATTCAATGGACAATCCTGATAAATAATCTGATTGCCCTTATATTTTTGATTGTCAAACAAATAATACCAATCCCCTTCAGGAAGATAAACCTTTGTAATCTCCTTGTAACTTTCTACCGGAGCGATCAAAAGGCTATCGCAAAAAAGGTATTCGTTTTCAAATGCACTTTCAAAAATGTACTTGTCATGTGGATACTCCACAGCAAGGCTTTTGGCTATGGGAAGTCCTGTTTGGGTACTTTTGTAGAAACTGCTGTAAATGGTAGGAAGCATCCTGTAACGCAGTTTCATGTAGTTTCTGGAAATCTCTTCCACTTCTTCGCCAAATGCCCAAGGTTCGGCATCATTGCTGTTGATCATGGAATGAGCTCTATATAGAGGCGCGAAGGCTGCAATTGTCATCCACCTGGCAAAAAGGGATTTGGTGGATTCACCGGCAAAACCGCCTACATCATATCCTGAATAGGCAACACCGCTCAAACCAAGACTGTTGACCAACCTGATACCTGCCATCATATGTTCCTCGCTGGCAACATTATCGCCTGTCCAAGCTGCTGCGTAGCGTTGGATTCCCGAAAAACCGGATCTTGTCAATACAAAAGGTCTTTCTTCAGGTCTTTGCAATTCACATCCTTCTTTGGCACTTCGGGCCATTTGGAACCCATAAATATTTCTTGCTTTTCTATGGCTTACATTTTCACCATCGAAATCAAAATTGATCAGATTGGGTGTAAACTGACCCCAAGAAGCAGGTTCATTCATGTCCGTCCAATAGCCATCGACTCCGGCTTCTTCATAAAAAGCCATTTTTTCGGCCCACCATTGCCTTGTTTCAGGTTTGGTAAAATCAGGAAAGGCGCACCAACCCGGCCAAACCTGTCCTTCGTAAACCTCATTATCGGGATATTTTACAAACAAATCCTTTTCCAGACCCTCATCATATGGGAAATATCCTTTTTGGGATTTAATCCCCGGATCCATAATTACGACGACCTTAAACCCTTTTTCTTTTAGGGCTTTGATCATGGATTTTGGATCGGAAAATTTTTCATTGTCAAAAGTAAAGACCTTGTATTTTTCCATATGATGGATATCAAGGTAAATGACATCTGCAGGCATGTCTTTGTCCCTAAATGTCTTGGCTAAAGTCAAAACTTCAGAATCCGGGTAATAGGAATACCGGCATTGCTGAAAACCCAAAGACCATAGAGGAGGCATTTCCATTTTTCCGGTCAATTCTGTGTAAGAACTGATGATTTTTGCGACCGAATCATTATGGAAAAAATAATAATCCATATCCCCGTCATCTGCCGAATAGTAAATAAACCGGTTGTTGGATGCCCCAAAATTGAAAATAGACTTGTGGGTGTTGTCAAAAAATATCCCATAAGACAAACCGCTATGGATGCCGATATAAAAAGGAATGCTCATGTATAAAGGGTCATCACCGATGCCATAAGCGAAATAATCCGTGTTCCAATTGGTGAAGGCCTGACCGGACCGGTCAAGATGCCCGGTTTTTTCGCCTAAGCCAACGAACCTTTCTTTGGGCTGCACTTTTTTATAATTGCTCACTTCGGTACCCAGCCACGATACTGCAAAGGCAGGATCGTCTTGGTTGATCACCTCACCAGATGGGGTCAGAAAAGTCAGGAAAAAGGGATGTAGGTTTACAGAAACGTGTATTTTAGAGGTTTTGAGCCATATTTTTCCGCTTTCTTCCAAGATATCTGTTGGTATTTTTCCGGGACCGGAAATTACACTGTATGGGTTAGGTGAAAATTTGGATTGTCTGCTGACCTGAACCCTGACTGTATCCTCTTTGTATACAGTGATTTCAAAGTTTGAATTGGCGGTATTTCCAAAGATTCCATCTGATTTTTTGTTCCATGAAAGAACGTTTCCTATGGCCTGATTTTGGGAGGAATTTGCTGAGATAATGGCTTGAGGCATTTTTTTAAGTCCTAATTAGTTTTGATTGCCTGAGATTTTGATCCAAATGAAATGAAGTCGGGGGACTAATTTAAGATATTAAGTGAAAGGATAAAATTCTTTGGTATTCCCCACAATCCAAATAAACCATGCAGGAATTCAAAAAAAGCCTTATTTTGAATTTTTTGACATGTTCAAACGATTGCACAAAAAAAAACCGTGAATAGAAAAAAATCAGACTTTTACAGATGATTTCCGGATCAACAATTCAGTATCCAAGACTATGTTTTGGGGGAAAGATTCCATATTGGTTTTTTTGCTGATCATCTCAAGCAGGATTTTGGTTGCGGTTTCCCCGATTTGGAATCCCGGCTGGGCCACAGTGGAAAGGGGGGGATCGATCATGGAAGAGAACTGCCAATTTGAAAATCCCACAACGCCAACATCCTCCGGGATTTTGAGGTTTAGGGCTTTTAGTGCCATCATTGCACCTGCCGCGACGATATCATGGTGTGCAAATATCGCATCGGGCCTGTTTTCCTTATTTTTGAACAACTCGGTGGTGATCAGGATGCTTTCTTTTTCAGTTCCGTAAGGACACTCCACGATCCACTCAGGTTTGACTTTGATTCCCGAATCTCTCAATGCATCGAGATATCCTTCTTTTCTTTGTTTGCTTATTGTTAGGTTGTCAGGTCCTGAAAGATGGACAATTTTCTTGAAGCCTTGGTCAATAAGGTGTTTTACTGCATTATATGCCCCTTGGTAGTCATTGACGGTGACGTTGATGGTGTTTTCAAGATCAGGGATCCTGTCAAAAAAAACAATGGGAAACTCCAGGTCTATCATTTTTTTGAAATGGTCAAAACTCGTGGTTTCCCTCGAAAAACTTACTAAAACCCCATCTATCTGATTGGAGAGCATTGTTTCCACACTGCTTTTTTCTCTGCTGAATTTTTCATTGGTCTGACAAAGAATGACATTGTAGCCATTCGCAAAAGCGACTTCTTCCACGCCGCTGATCACGGTAGAAAAGAAAAAATGCACCACTTCAGGAATGATGACGCCAATGGTAAAAGACTTGCTTTTCCTAAGACTTAAGGCTACTGCATTTGGCCTATAATTCAACTTGTCAGCCAGTTCCTTTACTTTTCTTTTTGTTTCATCACTTATCCCCGGATAATCTTTCAAAGCCCTCGAAACTGTAGAGGTTGAAACATTCAGTTCTCTGGCGATGTCTTTGATGGTGGCTTGGCCTAGCTTCATGAAAATTAGATTTTTCTAAGAATTTAAATATATAAGTTTTTGGCAGATTTAGTGCTTTTAGGCTTAGATAAATTTTTTATTTTTTCTTCTGAAAATTTATCAATCCCAATTTTCACAAAAGTATAAATAATTTGTGCAATCGTTTGCGGTTACGTTTGCACAATCATTTCAAAAAAAAATCAATACCGAATGTTTGTTTTGCCATTTTTCATTGTGTAATATTTGATAACTGAATCATTGAGGGTGTTTTTACATTCAACTGTAATCATGCCCATAATATGATTTAAGGATTATAAAATTGAATTTAATTAATCCAAATTTGAAACAGTAAATACCAAAAACAAATCCTTATGAAAGTATTATCAAAATTAGTCTGGGTTGCATTCATCCTCCCTTTAATCCTGTGGTCTTGCAGCCCTGTAGATGAACCTGCAATTATTCCGCAAACTCCATCTACATTAACTAGTCCGGCAGCAGGTTCAAAAATTGTCCTCACCGAAGCGGATAAAGCAGACACTTTATTTTTCCAGGCATCTGTCCCTGATTTTGGTGTTCCTGGAAATTACTCCTACACTTTGCAAATGGCAAAAGGGGGAACCAACTTTGCAAAAGTAGTGGCATTGGGAAGTTCTACCACTCCAACTGTGAAAGTTGCTATCGGAGAATTAAATAAACTATTAATTACCGAAGGACTTGCTCCGGATGTGGCCGGAAATGTAGACTTCCGTTTTAGGACCACTATTGACAGAACCTTAAGCCCGTTGGTAGGAGATGCAACAACGCTATCAATAACTCCTTACAAAGATGCGGTTGTTCTTAAAAATTTATTCATTGTAGGAAATGCGGCTCCTCCGTCATGGAATAACAATAACAACAACCCTCCATTGTTCCGTGATCCTGTCAATAAAGACCTTTTTGTATATACTGGCTTTTTTGCCGTTGGTGAATTTAAAGTCTTAGAGAAATTGGGTCAATGGCAACCACAATGGGGCAAAAATGGTGATTCGGGTATAGCTGACTCAAGTGGTGGTACAGATCCTGCGGCGTGGGCAATTTCAGTCGCTGGGCATTATGTATTTACAATGAACCTTGCTACAAAAACCTATACTTTGGTTCCTTTTACCGGTCCTGCTGATGTGTACTACCCAACTGTCGGAATTATCGGAAGTTCAACTGCCGGAGGATGGGATAACAGTACTGCCATGACGAATATTAATTTTGACAAGCATCTTTGGTATACTACTGCCACGGTAACAAATGGTGAAATCAAATTCAGAGCGAATAATGCTTGGACAATTAACTGGGGTGCATTGACTCCAATATCCGGAAAAGCAGAATTAGGAAGTTCTAGCAACATTCCAATTGAAGCCGGCAAATATAAAATGTGGTTCAACTCCCTTGATGGAAGATATATATTTATTAAAGAGTAATAGAAATTTCCTCTTTATAAAAAGGCTACTTTAAGGGTAGCCTTTTTATTTGTTTATTATTTCCAGAATCTAATTTGATTAAATTCATACAATGAAAATTAAAATCCTAATCCCGATATTTTTTTTATTGAACCTGAGCTTTGGTTTTTCCCAAGTAACCACACAACCTACTTTTCCCCGTGCCGATCAAAAGATCAAAATCATTTACGATGCCACCAAAGGAACCACAGGACTCAAGGACGTTGATCCTGTCTATATCCATATAGGTGCGGTTGTAGCAGGACCGACTTCTACAACTTGGGCCATTGTGCCCTTTACTTGGGGTACTGCCGATCCCAATGCAAGAATGGTCAAAACCGCTCCCAATATTTGGGAATGGGAATTTACTCCCAACGAATTTTTCAAGCCAACAGCCAGTCAGACGATATATAGACTTGGAATGGTATTTAGAAATGCCACTGGTTCGTTGGAAGGCAAAAACGATACCAATGGGGATTTTTTTGTTGACCTCAGTCAAGGCTTTGAAGTTACCTTTACCAATCCAACTTCCTCCAAATTATTGGAATTGGGAGAATCTCAAGAAATAAGGATTGCGGCCTCAGACAAAGCAGATTTAAGCTTAGAAATAAACGGAACAGCGGTGGCTTCAGCACCTGCTGCTGAGAATCTCACTTACACTTTCCAGGCCACTACCGAGGGAGCATTCAAGGTAGTTGCCAAAGCTACAAAAACAGGGGAAGAGGATACTTCTGAAATTACCCTGACTGTAGTGGGACCGAGCCCACAAGCGCCTCTTCCGGCAGGGGCTAAAAAAGGAATCAATTATATTTCGGATACCGAGGCAATTTTGGTTTTGGAAGCACCGCTTAAGAAAAATGTCTTCTTGATTGGAGATTTCAATAATTGGGAGGTACTTCCACAGTTTCAGATGAACCAAACCCCTGACAAAGAATTGTTTTGGTACAGGTTGACAGGGTTGGTTCCGAAGCAGGAATACATTTTCCAGTATTTGGTGGATGGAGATATTAGGATAGGGGATCCTTACGCTGATAAAGTTTCAGACCCATTTCTCGACGATGAGATCATTGCCCAAAACAGATACCCCGGATTGAAACCTTATCCCAAAGGAAAAACTGAATTCCAGGCCACTTTTCTTCAGACTGCGCAGGACCAATACCAATGGAAATACCTGAACTATGAAAAACCGGCAATGGAAGAATTGGTGGTTTATGAACTTTTGGTTAGGGATTTTGATGACCGAAGGACTTTCAAGGCCGTGGTAGATAGACTTGATTATTTGGCAAGTTTGGGGATAAATGCCATTGAATTGATGCCTATCAAAGAATTTGAAGGAAACCTGTCTTGGGGTTATAATCCCTCTTTCTTTTTTGCCGTAGACAAATTTTATGGTCCAAAGAACCATTTGAAAGAACTGATTGACGAAGCCCACAAAAGAGGAATGGTGGTCATATTGGATATGGTTCTCAACCATGCTTTCGGGCAGAGTCCTTTTGTAAGGCTATACAATGATGGAGATTATGGCGCTCCTACTTTAGACAACCCGTGGCTCAACAGGGTTGCAAAGCATCCTTTCAATGTAGGTTATGACTTTAACCATGAAAGCCCTTATACCAAAGCTTTTGTGGATTCGGTCAATAATTATTGGCTTACAGAATACAAAGTGGATGGCTTCAGGTTTGATCTGAGTAAAGGTTTTACCCAAGTCAATTCAGGGGACAACGTCGGTTTCTTTGGGGAATATGATCCTTCTAGGATCAGTATCTGGAAGAACATTTATGATCAGATCAAGAAAAACCACCCTGATGCCTATGTCATTTTGGAGCATTTTGCAGACAATACTGAAGAGAAAGAATTGTCCAACCACGGACTGATGTTCTGGGGAAATATGAATTTTGACTTTAGGGATATTGCCAAAGGGAATTCAAGAAATTTTGATTGGGGCTACTATCAAACAAGAGGCTGGAATAACAATACATTGGTGGGGTATATGGAAAGTCATGATGAAGAAAGGACCATGTGGGAATCATTGACCTGGGGTCAGACCTCACCATTGAATATCAGGCAACTCAGCAATGCCGTGAATAGAAACCAACTGATGGCTGCATTTTTCTTCTCCATTCCGGGTCCAAAGATGATGTGGCAATTTGAGGAATTTGGCTATGATGTTGAACTGAATAACGACAGATTGGGCATCAAACCAACAAAATGGCAATACCTAGACGATCCGGAAAGACAGCGCCTCCTCAATATGTACAAGGCAATGATGGAGCTGAAAAGTACAAACAATGCCTTTAACAAACCCCAAAATGCAACCTTAGAGCTGACACAGCCTTTGAAAAGTATCAAATTGACAGATGGGGATTTTAGAATGGTGCTTTATGGAAACTTCGGTTTAACAGATATAAACAACGCTACCCTCACTTTCCCTTCTACTGGCACTTGGTATAATTTCTTCACAGGGGAAGAAATCGTCCTTACCGGAATTTCAAGGTCTTTCAGGTTAAGGGCGAATGAGTTCTTAATGTTTACCAACAAAAAGCTTCCTCTGCCTGAAGGAGAGATCTTACAGGATCCGATTCTTTCCATCAATCCGGAGATCGGAAATCCTTCAGAGTTTAAAATTTATCCGGTTCCTGCATCAGACAGGTTGACTGTCGTGATTCCCTCATCTATGAACAAGGTAAATTTCAGGATAATGGATGTGACCGGAAAAGTCCTTCAAGAGGAGGTTAATTTGGCTATGGACAAGAATTTGCAAGTCGATATACAGGATTTTACATCAGGTCTTTATATCTTTGAAATCAGTGATAACCGTCAAATAATGAGAAAGCGGTTTATAAAGAAATAATCAACCTATTTTAAATCAACATGAAATTCAAACCAGGAGTCAAGTACGGAGAAGAACTCAAGGACCTATTGTCTTATGCCAAAGAAAGTGAATTTGCACTGCCCGCTGTTAACGTAATCAATACCAGCACGGTAAATGCAGTCATAGAAACAGCAAAAAAGGTCAATTCTCCTGTAATCATACAGTTTTCAAATGGCGGAGGTCAGTTTTTTGCCGGAAAAGGATTAGGAAATCAAAACCAGATCGGAGCAATACAAGGTTCTATTTCGGGAGCTTTGCATGTGCACAGAATGGCAGAAGCATATGGAGTCCCTGTTGTTTTGCATACAGACCATTGCGCCAAGAAATTACTTCCTTGGATAGACGGTCTATTGGAAGAAGGTAAAGCATATTATGCAGCTTACAAAAAGCCTTTATATAGCTCTCACATGTTGGACCTATCTGAGGAGCCTGTCAAAGAAAACATTGAAATTTCTGTGGAATATTTCAAGAAATTCAAAAAGCTTGAAATGGGAATTGAGATTGAATTGGGTGTGACCGGTGGTGAAGAAGACGGCGTGGACAACTCAGATGTGGATAGTTCCAAACTTTACACCCAACCTGAGGAAGTGGCGTATGCTTATGAACACCTCAAAGAAGTGGATGATTTGTTTACGATTGCAGCAGCATTTGGCAATGTCCACGGTGTATATAAGCCAGGCAATGTGTCCCTGAAGCCAATCATTTTGAAGAATTCTCAGGATTATATCAATAAAAAATACGGAACCACAGGTAAGCCGTTGTTCTTCGTTTTCCATGGAGGTTCAGGTTCAACAGAAGCCGAAATCAGAGAAGCCAACAGCTACGGTTCTGTCAAAATGAATATTGATACCGATCAGCAGTGGGCATTCTGGGAAGGTATCAAGAATTACTACAAATCAAATGAAGGATATCTCCAGTCGCAATTAGGTAATCCTGAAGGGCCGGACAGTCCAAACAAGAAATATTATGATCCTAGAGTCTGGTTGAGAAAAGGTGAAGAAACATTCATGAAAAGATTGGAACTTGCTTTTGAAATGCTCAATGCTATCAACAGAAACTAACTCTATTTATTAAAAACCCTGAAAAAGTCACTATAGGTGACTTTTTCTATTTTAAAGATTACCCTATGAAAATTAATTCAATCCAAGTCTTTCTACTGATTTTGACATTCACAGCTTCATCTTGCTTGGGCAAGAAAGAAAAGAAAATTGAAAACCACTGGCCTAAGGCGGGGATTACTTATGAGATATTTATCCAGTCGTTTTATGATTCAAACGGAGATGGAATAGGGGATATCAATGGTGTAAAAAAGAAATTGGACCATGTCAAGGAATTGGGTGCAAATGCCATTTGGTTTATGCCCATCATGGCCTCTCCGAGTTACCATAAATATGACGTAACAGATTATAAAAGCATCCACCCGGATTATGGGACAATGGAGGATTTTAAGGCGTTTTTGGATGAAGCCCATAAGAATGACATCAAAGTGGTGATTGATATGATCATCAACCACACAAGCAACAGGCATCCGTGGTTTTTGGAATCCCAAAAAGGGAGAGACAATCCCTTTCGCGATTACTATGTTTGGGCGCAAAAGGATACCATTGCCGCTTATATCAACAAGAAAACCATCACTTTGGACAGTGATAACGTCAAGCAATGGCATGACCCGGGTATGGGAGAGGATTACTACTATGGATTTTTTTATGGAGGTATGCCTGACCTAAATTTTGACAATCCAAAAGTAAGGGAAGAAATTTATGAAATCGGAAGGTTTTGGCTGGAAGAAGTAGGAGTGGACGGGTTTAGACTGGATGCTGCCAAGCATATCTTTCCGGATGACAGGCCTGTAGACAACCATGCTTTTTGGAAGGAATTCAGGGATAAAATGACCGCCATCAAGCCGGATGTTTACCTGGTCGGGGAGGTTTATGACAAAAAGGAAATAGTCGCTCCTTATTTGCCTGGTTTGCCTGCTTTGTTCAACTTCGATTTTCATTATACTTTGATTGAATCCTATAAAAAAGAAGATGGAATGTTGCTTGCCAAAAAGCAAAAAGAGGTTTTGGACTTTTATAACGGGATTACAGAAGAATTTATCGATGCGACATTTTCCTCCAATCATGACCAACCGAGGTTGCTCAATTCGTTGGATGAAAATCCCAGGAAGTTGAAGCAGGCCATCAATATCCTGATGACCATGCCGGGAGCACCCTATTTATACTATGGAGAAGAAATCGGTTTGCTGGGCAAAAAGCCCGATGAGAATATCAGAGAGCCTTTTCTTTGGGACATGAAAGCCAATGATAAGGGACGGACATCATGGATGGTGCCGACTTATTCGAAAGATGATGTGGTGACACCACTTGCGATTCAAAAGTCAATGAGCACGAGTTATTTCAACCACTACAAAGAAATCATCCAACTCCGCAACAGCAACAGGGCTTTGGCTTTGGGAAGTCTGGAGTTGTACGAAGGCGAACTTCCTTCTCCTTTGATGGCTTTTTTTAGGATTCATGATGACCAAGAAGTATTCGTTGTACACAATCTAAGTGGTGCTGTTATTCAAATTGATGCTCCAGAAGAATTCCCGACTATCATTTATTCATTTGGAGAAGCCAAAAAAGAAGGAAATAAAATCATTCTTCCCGGGTACAGCAGTATTGTTTTGGAGCTTTGATATTTTAAAGCAATTCGCTCAGAGAATAATTTTTTGAATGAAAAAAGGGCTTGCTCCAAAATATTGGTGCAAGCCCTTTCTGTTCTTAAGAAGAAGATTATTTCTTCTCTTTGGTTTTTGGAACGATAATCCCATCTTTTATCATTTTGTCTACTACTACATAAGCAAACTCTTTAGCAACTTGGTCAATGCTAGAGGGATTGGTAGTCTCGGATTGCGCGGACCAAACCAAGGTCTCTGTAGCTAAATCATAAAGGTTGATTTCAACGTAAAAGTTTTTGTCAGTGGCATAATATCCGGGAGAATAAGTAGTGGGACCATACATCCCATAATACCCGCCAAATCTTCCGTAACCGCCTCCATAATACATGGGGCTGTAAGAAGTAGTACCGGGAACATACCTGGTTTCATTGGTCTGATCGATGATGGCAATGGTCATGATACCATCCCTTCCGCTTTTTTTGATTTCCTGTGCGACTTGGTTTTTGTTTTCATTGGTCAAAATTAATCCAGGTTTTACAAGCTCCAGGTTGCTGATGGCCTGAACACCTTTTTGGACCAATAACTCATCTATGTCATCTTCGATGGTTTTTTTGGTCACAAAATTGTCACCGATCAATGCTGCTACAAAAAGGTTGGAATAACCGGCAGTTTCTGCATCAGGGCTTTTCCAAGACCCCAATATTTTGGTAGAGGGAGAACAACCTGCAAGGAGTCCTGCAAAGACAATTATTAGTGTAAGGGATTTTAATTTTGGGGTTTTCATAACTTAGGTTTTTGGTTTTTTAAAATGACAAAATATTAAATAATAATACGAACTTCCAAATCAAATATAACTTATGGCCCTCGGATTTGGATGAATTTTGACAGTGTTTTGTCAAGTTTATTTTCTATTTTTTTCTGTTTTTGCTGTAAATCTGTTGTTTCTCAGCAGAAGGCTGAGGTTGTTTTTTCCGGTTTTTTCTTTTCAAAACAAAGAGGCGCAGCCATCGGCCACGCCTAATTGTGGTTGCTTCGAATATCTGGTTTTTATTCGTTAAACCACCCAAATATAAATATTCATCAAGTATTCTTGCAATTGACTTCAAAAAAATGCAGTGAATATCAATTTTTGACAAATAAACATCTGTGAAAAGAACTTGGCCCTTGTTTCTCGCATCTTTTTCTTGGGAGGTTTGTGGTAAGTTATTTGCCCGAAGCATTGTTTGAATTTTTGGTGTTGGAGAAATTTCAAATCATCATAGACAATGTTCATTGGTTGACTGATTTTTTTTATATTTCTGAAACAGAAAGTCAAAATGGATAGCGTTCACTTAAATCTTATTCCATGAAATTTCGATTCCTAGTATGCGCTGCCTTGGCTTTATTTATTTGGACAAATAATGAAGCCCAAACCGTAGGAAACTCTGAGAAAGAAACCAAAAACATCATCCAAGTAGCCGCTTATGATGGCATCATTGTGGCAGGATTTGTCGATGGGGGAGGTTATACCAATTTTACGGGTCCAAATATCAACATGACCCGTGGGGATTCAAGGTTTATCTTGAGCGCACTGCCTTCATTACGCTATAAGAAAGACAATTCTACCCCCAAAAATGCTTTTGTTACACCCACTTTGGGTATTGGATTTACCTATAGCTACAAGCTTTTTGCTGTTCAGGTCCCCTTATTTTACAATTCCAAAACAGCTGTGGAAGATGGCAGGTGGCATGTTGGTATCGGCCTTGGTTTGAGATTGAATTACCTCAACCGGTCAAAAGCCAAAAAACAGGATATGGCGATTCAGATCAGGTAATCCAAATGTTTTTTTCAAAACTCAGCAGGAATTATTCTAAGATTCCAGGTTTTTAAAATTATTGGTTTCATTTTTTTGATGTCGATAATCAACCTAGACCAATTCCTCATTCTCGATTATTTGGGGCTATTTTTTGTAGGTTCAATTTTTATCTTACTGACTATTTTTCAAACCCTCTCGGATTTTATAAGCAAGCATGTCGGGTGGAAAGTTTTTAGGCACTTTGGGACAAAATATGATGCATTTCGTCCAAAGGAGTTTTATATCCAACAAATTATCAGTTAAATTCTCGTAGTACAAACCCATAAACCATGACATGATATGATCAAGAAGATTTTGCTCGGTATCCTAATAGGTCTCTTTGTTGTGGCAGGAGCTTTTGTCACTTACATTCTGCTTTCTTGGGACAAAATTTACGATGTGCCTTATCCAGACCTTCAGGTCACAGCCGACTCCACTGTGATTGCAAGGGGAAAATATCTTGTTCACGGGCCTGCCCACTGCTCCAACTGCCATGTATCGAGTTTTGCAGACATGGTTTCAGCGGATCAAGGTAAAGTGACACCACTCAAAGGCGGCGCTCCGTTTCCATTGGGACCACTTGGAACTATGTATATCCCAAATTTGACTCCGGATTCCAATACAGGCACCGGGAGGTATACTGATGGGCAACTTTTTAGGATGATGCGTCATGTGGTGAAACCCGATGGAACTGCTGCTCTTTCGGTATTGATGCCTTTTTGGAATATGGCAGATGAGGACTTGGTGGCTGTGGTGTCCTACCTTCGGAGTATGGAACCGGTAGAAAATCAGGTCAAAAAGTCTGAATGGTCATTTATGGGAAAAGCAATCAGGGTATTTGCTTCCTCATTTCATCCGGTTGAAAATCCTACTCCTCCTTCCTATGCGCCCCCTATGGCTGCCACCGTGGAAAGGGGAGAATACCTTGCCAGGTATGTGGCCAATTGCGTGGGTTGTCATACCCGAAGGGACCCCATGACATTCGAGGCATTGAGTCCTGAATATTCCGGAGGTTTTGAATTCGAACCTTTTCCTGAATTTCATAAATACATCGGGGAAGATCCCGAATTGTGGGCCAGGAGTCCCAATATCACTCCCCACCCAAACAGTGCACTTTCCAAATTCAAAACAGTGGAAGAATGGAAGGCAAGATTTAGACAGGGAAGGATCATCAAGATTTCTCCCATGCATTGGGGTCCCTTTTCAAGGATGACTGACCAGGACCTTGAGGCACTTTATATTTATCTTAACAGTCTGGAACCGGTAGAAAACGACGTTACAGAGACGGTTTTTAAGAAATAGGCGGTCTTTTCACAGGCAGGGAGAGATTGTGGTGAGATAAGGTAATTTAGAACAGGGTATTCAAAAAGTTGATCTGATGAGATACATAAAAACAAAAATATGGGCGTTTTTTGGAATCGAATATGTGATATGTACCGAACCAGTTTAATAATTAATCTTAAAATATAGCTTTGCATTTTAAGTAAAAAGGCATCGAAGACAGCTTTTTTATCGAATGTTTTAGGCTTTTTATACATTATTTAAGGCCTTGATGATTAAGCTATTGCAATTTCTTTTGAAATTGTGTAAAATGATTTTTAAAATTCAATTCAAACCCAATCTTTCTTAAATATGCCAAACAGACCAATTCACATTGAAGGAATTGAAGCAAACGGAGACTTAAAATTATCTGACCATGGCCAGACCAATGTTGACAGGGGTGACACAGTCACCTGGATAATCCAACCTCAATCCGGAGTTCAAGAAATTAATAAAATTGAAAAAAGTGGCGGAGTGGAAGTTTTCAGTAAAATTCCTGCACCATTTGGAAATTCTGGAAATTGGAGGGGAACAATCAGTTCAACTATTTCCGGAGGTTCGGAGGAGAAGTATGACATCCATTATACACGAGATGGGGGAACTCAAATTGAGATTTTTGATCCAAAAATAATGGTGAACCCTTGATAGAACTTTGATTACTATAAAAAATGGGCACTGTATCTTAAACCTTTTATAAAGGATGTTCATAAAATTCTAAATCATTATTCCCTGATCGTAAGTAAAAACCCAAATCTATTCACAGACACTCATGTTAAGTTTTATCTTCAACCATAAATTTTTGACACTATGAAAATTCATTATATCACCATTGAAGGAATTGAGTCTAAAGGAAAATTAAAACTGTCCGACAAGGGAAATACCAAAGTAAAGCCGGGGGATTTGGTTATTTGGGATATCGATCCCGACCAAGGAATAGTCAAGGTCAATAACATCCAAAAAGACGAAACCTCCACCAACGTTTTCAGTATGGGGCCATTAAAAATCAAGAATTCTACAGCGTGGTTAGGTGTCATCAATCCAAATATAAGCGAAGCTGAGGAAGATTATACCATAGAATATACCGCAAAAGACAAGGATTATAGCTTCGATCCTAAAATCCAGGTTAACCCTTGAATTGGCTTATGATTTTTAATAAAAAGGTATATTACTCTTTATTAGCCTTCTATTTTTGCCTTTTTTTCCAAAGCGGTATTGCTCAAGATCAAAAATTAGCTGATAGTCTTGCCTTAATTTACAATCAGGGCACATTGCCCGATGCCGAAAAATTGGAGCTCCTGAGAAACCTTTCCTTCAATGAAATGAGGGATCTTTCGTTAGGTCTCAAGTACGCGGAAGAATTGATAAGCTTATCCGAGAAACTTGGAAATGACCTTTACTTATACCGGGGATATTTACAAAAAGGAAATAAAATCAAGTATCAAGGTGATTTTGACCTTGCATTGGATGCTTATTTCAAAAGTGTTGAAGTGGCTAAAAAAGCTGACTATAAAACAGGGGAGGGTTCTGCATATATGACAATAGCAGATATCTATTCCTCCTCCAACAACCCTTCAAATGCCATGCTTTATTACCATAAGGCTATTTCAACATTAAGGGAAACAGAGGATTCGGTAGCACTGGCCTCGGCAATTATGAATGCCGGGGATGAACACTTCAAAATCAAGAATTACGATTCGGCCTTGGTGTACTTCAGGGAATCGGAATTGATTTTCGAAAAAGCCGATTATCCAACAGGCAAAGCATTTAGTCTTGGGAATCTTGGAATGGTGTATGCCAATTTTGGACAAAGCGACCTTGCAGAAAAAAATATTAATGAGGCGATTTTGATTCTGGATGATTTGGAAAACTTTTATCCCATCTGTGCCTACCTCATCGCAATGTCTGATGTCTATTTGGGAAAAGGTGATGATGCCGAAGCATTGAATTATGCTATGAGAAGCCTTAAACTTGCCCAAGTCCATGGTCTCAAAGAGCAAATTTCGGATGCCAACCTCAAGCTTTCTCAACTCTATGAAAAAGCGGGAAATACCAGTGAGTCATTCAGGTATTTCAAGGACCACATTGCTTATAGAGACAGTATCAATAACCTGAATTCTGTCCAAAAAATGGCCGATCTCAGGACGGATTTTGAGGTTTCACAAAAGCAGGTTGAAGTCGATCTTCTCAATAAAGAAAAGGAGAATCAGAGGATAATTCTCATTTCTTTGGTCATCATAGTAGTTTTGGGAGTAATTATTTTGGGGACATTATTCTGGTATTTCAAAAATATACAAAAGGAAAAGAAAAGGTCAGAGACTTTGTTGCTGAATATTCTTCCTTTTGAAACGGCAAGAGAGCTGAAATTGAAAGGAAAAGTGGAAGCTGTAAAAGCCGAAAAGGTTACGGTTTTGTTCACTGATTTTGTTGAATTTTCTTCATTGGCTGAAAAAATAGAACCTGAAAAACTGGTAGAGAGCATTGATTTTTATTTCAAAGGATTCGATGAAATCATTTCTAAATATGGACTTGAAAAGATAAAAACCATCGGAGATTCTTACATGTGTGCAGGAGGAATACCCACTCCCATTAAAAACCACGCTATCAATATGGCCAAAGCGGCTAAGGAAATGATAGCCTTAGTGGAACGTGAAAAAAAAGAAAATGATGGCTTGCCGCATTTTGAAGTAAGAATTGGGATTCACTCAGGACCGGTTGTAGCCGGGATAGTTGGCATAAATAAGTGGCAATATGACATTTGGGGTGATACTGTAAACATCGCCTCAAGAATGGAGTCCGCTTCCCTTCCCGGCAGGATTAACCTGTCGGAAACAACTTATGATTTGATCAAGAATAATTTTCCTTGCGAATACCGAGGGGAGATCGAGGTGAAAAACCGCGGAAGTTTTAAGATGTATTTTTTAAATTGAGATGTATTGAAGAATTTAAGAGTATCCGCATTGTTGTTCGTTAGGCTTTATAGGAAATTATCGGATGCGGATACTCGTCCACGGACAACGGTCCACCGTCCACAGAACCGCTAATCATTCCCCAACCATTATTTGTTTGGCTACGTGCAATAAAGCGGACACGATTATAGAGATTTGATTTCAGGTTTGAATAAACAATGCCGGATAGCTTCAAACAGTCCGGCATTGTTGTTTCTGGTTTGATCGAATTATTTGTTCAACCCATCTTCATCGCAACAGGATCCCAAAGGATTGGTTTTTGCAAATCGATACTCAGGTTGCAGGCAAGGGAAGGGGCAGCTGCCCGTAATCCGAAGGAGGCATCCTCCAAGATGGGAGTTCCTGATCGGATTCCGTTGAAAAATGATATCAGATGGTCTAAACGGTCATCATAACCTTTTGGAGCGTTGAAATTTACTTCTTTTCCCATTTCATAACCTCCCTCTCCGTTGCCATAGGTCTCTTTGTACCACTTTTGGAAATCCTCTTTTTGTTTGGCTGAAAAGCTGTTAAACGAATCATATCCGCCAAATCCCGGTTCTGCGTGTCTTTTGATCGTGCTGACTTTAAAGTCATTCCATCCAATATCAATGACACCTTCAGTGCCATACACTTTTAGTCCAAATCCACCTTTGCCTTCACCGTCTGCGAGATTTACTCTGGTATAAACCTGAAATGACCCATGTTTCTCATTTTTTGGATAATCCATTAGGGCGTTGATAATATCATAGGCATCTCTGCCGTCTTTCCAAAATTTCAATTCCCCGATGCTGTAGATTTTATTTGGGCCATAAGAATCTGTAATGGTATGGATGCTTGTCAGCAAATGCACAATCAGATCACCTGCAGCGCCTGTTCCATAGTCCTTGTAATTTCTCCATCTGAAGAATCGCTTGGCATCAAAATCAGTTTTGGGGGCGTCTCCCAAAAAAGTATCAAAATCTACAGTAGCAGGGGAGGCGTCGGTGGGAATGGAGTATTGCCACGCGCCACGTGCATCGGAGCGGTCGCAGAAAGCCTGGACATAGGTAAGTTCACCGATCATTCCGCTTTGGAGGATTTTTCTTGCTTCCAAAATGGCCACAGAACTTGCCCGTTGGCTTCCAACCTGAAACACTTTTCCGGTTGCTTTTTGGGTATCAATGATGGCATGTCCCTGGGTGATTTGTTGGATCATGGGTTTCTCGCAATAGACATGCTTCCCCGCTTTCATGGCATCGACTGCCATGCGCTCGTGCCAATGGTCCGGAGTACATATCAAGACTGCATCAATGTCAGGCCTTGCCAATAATTCCCTATAATCCCTGGTTGTATAGAAATCCTTCCCCCATTTTTCTTTTGCGTATTCCAGTCTGCCTGTATACAAATCGCATGCACCGACCAATTCGACCCCATCTACCAAAAGTGCCGTATCCGTATCATAGTGGCCGATGATGCCTGCACCGATCAAACCGATCCTGATTTTATCATTGGAACTGACTTTCATACTGGATCTTAGCGCAATTGATTTGGCATTTGCCTCATTTTGTAATCCTGTACCCAATCCTGCCAAGGCCAAAGAGCCGCCGACCTTTTTCAAAAAATCCCTGCGTTGATTTCCCATTTTTTCTTTAAACTTTTATTTTAAAATATTTAATTCCATACTCAATTTAGGGAATTCGACTATCTGCATTTATTAATCAAATAATCTTTAACCAAATAACCAAATAACCTTAAACCACAAAACCTACCGCATCACAATCTCCCCGGTTTCTTTGTTCTTCAAAATCAGCTTTCTGTCTCCATTTGGCAGGATTTCTTCTTTGATAAACCAATGAAGGGCATCATGCTCCTGGTATACGGAAGGTTTGGTCAAGCCTCTTTTTCCCCTCCAAACAGGAAGTTGGACCGGTTCCCAAAGTTTTGTTTTGGCTGACTTGTATGCAGCATCGATGATGGCATTGACTACGTAGCCGTCGTAAAAAGTTTCACGCGGTTGGATCCCTTTTTCGAATGTGTCAAACATGTCGTTGAACATATTGGGATAGCCCAATTCGTGGGCTTCATCACCAACCGGAAACTGCCATCCTGAAGACGATTCTGCCTTTTCTGCTACATAATCATTTCCCGCACCACTAGTGAACATCTCAAATCCTGTCCTCAAGAAGGAATTGATCCAAATCGTGCCTTCCGTTCCCATCACTTCATCCCGCAAATCCATTCCTCCCCGAAATGTCCAGGAAACTTCAAATTGGCCAATCGCCCCATTTTCATATTTGACCAGACCGATGGCGTGGTCCTCTGCATCAATGGGTTTGACTTGGGTATCTGCCCAACACATTACTTCCACAGGCAAAACATCTTTTCCGATAAAATTCCTTGAAATCTCCACACAGTGACATCCCAAATCGAGAATGGCACCTCCACCGGCTTTTTCGATATCCCAAAACCAATCGGAATGTGGGCCTGGGTGAGTTTCCCTTGACTTGGCCCAAAGCACTCTGCCTATTGCCCCAGATTCCACGCTTTTGACAGACTTGAGAAATTTGGGTGTGTAGCAAAGATCTTCTAGGTAACCTCCAAAAACCCCGGCTTCTTCACAGGCCAAAGTCATCCGGAGTGCCTCTTCGGCATTTCTCCCCAATGGTTTGGTACAAAGCACCGGTTTTTTGTGTTTGACACAAAGCATGACAGCTTCTTCGTGGACATAGTTTGGCAGGGCGATGACGACAATATCGGTTTCAGGATGGGTGATGGCCGCCTCCATATCGGTGGTAGTATGGGGGACATTATAGTCCTTGGCAAATCTCAATGCAGTTTCTTCCTTTCGTGCATAAACGACTTTTACCTGGTCTTTTCCCCTTCTTCCTATCAGAGAATCTGCATAAAAGCGACCGATAAAACCTCCTCCGAGAATACAAATGTTTACCATGTTTTAGCTGTTAAAGAGTTTTTTGATTGCTGAGTAGTTGATTTTGTGAGCCTCGACAACGTTGTTGTTTTGGGCGGTCTTTTCTTCCAGACATTGCTCGATCACCAAATGGGCATTGATTCCCATTTTCTTGACTTCCTGCGCAAACCTGACATAATCTATATCACCTTCGGGTTGAAAAGTGTCAGTCCAGATTCCGTTTTGGGATTGTCTGAGGTGAAAAGATACAATTCTGTTACCGTACATTTTGAGCGTATCAAAAACCGCAACCTGTGAATTGCCCGAGCCCCGATAAATCCAATGTACATCCATGCAAAAGCCTAAATTTTCGGGTGAAGTATTCTGGAGGACATGGTGAAATTCCCTTGCCCCGGCCTGCAATTCCACATCATGGGTATGGTAGGCCAACTTGATTCCCATTGTCCTGAGGGATTTTCCAAGCTTATCCAAATGGCTACTTTGACATATGAGTTGATTGTCATTTTTGAGTTGTCCGCTTCCCCAACTTATCGGGTTGGGATTGGTCACGATGATTTTGGTACCCACTGGCTTGGCCTGTTTCGCTATTTCTAGAATTTGCGCAATTGATTTTTGGGCGAGATCGTCCTCATGCATCAGGCTGCCGACATAGATGGATGGCAGCTGAATCCGGTATTTTTCCAAAAATGGGATCAATTCCTGGAGATGGGTGGCATCACTGATGGAAGGCTCGAATGCCGGTATCTTGGTTTTGGCAAATTCTGACAAACAAGCGTCCCAATCTTTTCCCCATTCTCTACCTTCACGGTCGTAGAAAGTTACCCAGTTGTATTCATTGGCAGAAATCGGTAGGTTTTCTTCCCTTTCCAACAAAAGTTTTTGGCTGGAAAACAGTACAGCCAATCCGGGCAACATTCCTACAAAGTTTCGGCGGTTCATTGGGTTTGGGTTTACGCAAGTTGTAATTTTGAATATACCAAAAAATGGTTTGGTCCACAAACAGCAATATTGCAACCGGTTTGGTCAAAAACTGGCATAAGGAAAAATAAACCAAATTCGTATCATTGCTTCAATGGAAAAATTCCTTGTTACTCAATAATTATTTCCAAAACCAAAATTCTGATCCCATGCAAAAAGTCAATCTCTCAGAAAAATTTTCTCTCTTTCAGGATTATTGGAATCCAAGGATTGCGGGTGAACTCAATGGGCAGCAGGTCAAGCTCGTCAAATTCAAAGGAGAGTTTGTCTGGCACAAACATGACCACGAGGACGAACTGTTTTTTGTCGTCTCAGGTAGTTTCAGAATGGAACTTAGGGAAAAAGTTATTGACCTTCATGAAGGAGAATTTTTGGTTGTTCCCAAAGGGGTTGAACACCGGCCTGTGGCAGAGGAAGAAGTATCTGTAATGCTCTTTGAACCTGCCACTACTTTGAATACAGGAGATGCAAAAGGTGACTTGACAAAGGAAACATTAGATAAAATTTGATTCCCCGGCAATTTCTGATCATACTTTCAACCCCATAAAACCACCGTCGATATTGAAATTGCTTCCTGTGATGAAGGATGCTTCATCCGAACCTAAGTAGTAGACCAAGCCTGCGATCTCTTCGGGAGTTCCCATCCTGCCTATTGGTTGAGTGGCGGCCAATTTGGCAAACATTTCTTTTTCCTGTCCCGGGTAGTTTTTCGCCAAAAAACCATCTACGAAGGGTGTATGGACCCGACCCGGAGAAATTGAATTGCATCGGATATTGTCACTCACATAATCCCGTGCGATAGAAAGTGTCATGGAATATACTGCGCCTTTGGTCATGGAATACGCAAATCGATCCGGAATACCTATAATGGCTGCGACAGAACACATGTTGATGATACAGCCGCCTCCATTTGCTTTGAGTTTGGGAATAGCAGCCTGACTACAGGTGAATACACCTTTTGCATTGACTTGAAATACCCTTTCAAAATCTTCCTCTGTGGTATTTTCCAAGTTTCCTATATGAGAGATTCCTGCGTTGTTGACCAACACGTCGATTTTATCAGGCAATCTTTCGAAAGTCTTTTTGACCTCCTCTAATTTTGAAACATCGGCTTGGAGGAAAGTAACTTTATGGCCTTTTTCAAGAAGTTCTTTTTCAACTTCATTTCCTAAGGGTTCATTATAATCAAGGAAATACACGTTGTTTCCTTTTGAAGCAAAAAGCTGGGTGATAGCCAAGCCGATTCCACTTGCCCCACCGGTGATAATGATGTTTTTCATAAGCTAAATATAAGAATGTGATTCGAAATAAGTAACCTGTGGTGGAGTGGGGGAGAGGCTATTTTGAAGTTGGTGGGTAGTAATTCTCCTTTTTCTTCAAGTCTCAAAATGTAAATAATTGAAGTCATCTTTCGGAAGACCAACTATTTTAAATTAGAAAGCAACAGGTGATTTGGATTAGGATTTTTGCATCAACGGGCACCGATAATTAATATGCAGTTATAAGTATTAGTTAATTATATCCAAAAGATATCAAAATATCGATATTTTGAACAAAATACAGTCAGAATAAGCAAAAAAACAGTAAGATTACAAATTGATTAATGTGGAATTTAAATCTTCGTAAGAACCCCAAGATTCGACATGAAAGCAAAATTACTTGAGCGGAGGAAGCCTTTTGACAAATCCTTTATCTCTGCCATCCACAACTACCCGCATTTTCTCAATATCTGGCATTACCATTCCGAGCTGGAATTGGTATGTATGATCAAAAGTACGGGTACACGCTTTGTAGGCGACAGCATTCTTCCCTTCTCTGAAGGAGAATTGGTTTTAATAGGAGAAAATGTCCCCCATATGTGGCAAAATGACAAGGCATATTTCGAGAAAGAAAGTGTTCTGACTGCAGAATCCATCACACTGCATTTCAGAAAGGATTTTGCGGGGGAAGGATTGATGGATATCCCTGAAATGATCCAAATAAAAGGACTGTTTGAAAGGGCATCGCAAGGAATTCTCTTTGGTGGTGCATTGAAAGAGTCAGCCAAAGAAAAAATGCTTGCTATCCACCACGCGGAAGGTTTCCAAAGGTGGGTTGGATTGATGCAGTTACTCCATGAATTATCTGAGGAAACCAAATATTGCTACCTTTCTTCGAAGGGTTTTCAACATCCCAAAGAAAAAAACGGCGATAGCAGAATCGATAAAGTATATTCATTTACATTCAACAATTTTCATAGAAACATCACGTTGGAAGAGGTAGCGGACCTTGCCAATCTCAATCCAACGGCGTTTTGCAGGTTTTTTAAGAAAAACACCAAGAAAAACTATTCCAAATTCCTAAATGAAATCAGAATAGGGTATGCCTGTAAGTTGCTTTTGGAAGAGAAGATGAATATTTCGGAAATAGGCTATGAATCAGGGTTTAACAACCTGTCTAATTTTAACAGACAATTCAAGTCTTCCATGGGTTTGTCACCCACTGAGTACCTTGCCAAACACCAACCTTAATTAAAGTATTACTTTAATTGAATTACACTAACTAATTGGCATAAAATTTGGTATAGATTCTCTCCCGAGATAATTACAAACCAAATAGCCATGAGAAAAAAATTAAGCAGTTACACTTTTTTGATTTTCATTGTATTGGGATCCTGTATGACGGGTTCGGAAGATGAGGATCTCAGCCCGGTTTATGAAGATTATCTTGTCTTGATGGCTATCGATGAAAGCAGCATCGACAATGGAAATGAGCCAAACAACTTTTCTGAAACAGATGTTAACGATCAGATTGCAGCAGTGGGCCAAAGAACACAACTGAAATTTTTTAAAGATAATGTGGGTAAGACCATTGATCTACATACAGGACAGGTGGGTGATGAAGGCTGGTTTACTCTAAAGAATATTCCAAATAGGTGGGTCAATGCCGGACCTATTGATAATGGTGCCAAGAATTATCTCATTCCCGGTCCGGGATTGGGTGCTCCCAATATTGACAATGACCGTGAAGTGCTATTGGATGAAATACCTTTGGTGACTCCTATGAGGGCAACGGGATTGAAAATGCTAGTTGGTTCCAAAGTTTTGGCGGTGGTTTATGACGGTGACATCAATGTTAACTATTCGCCCTTGGAAGGCAATCTTCAGGGAGCCAATCTGGGATTGGTTGCATTTGAGGTAATTGAAATAAAAACAAACACAGCCGGAAGCGATTCAGATTTACCTGTAGTAACCATTAAAATATTAAATGTAGATTCCATCAGTCAGTTTGGAATTGTTCTTTTTTCAAACGCACCTGAACCACAGTCCTCTTCTGTGCCCAAAGATATCAACCCACCTGCATCAGTGGATTTGCCGGTTTTTGTGTTGGCAAATTGACCTTTGATTTTCCTTTAATTCTATTTTTCAAATCCGGTTTTGAGTTTCCTTGCAAAAAAACTTGCCTCGTAGCCAAATGATAGAGAAAGGTGAATGATGATAGCCGGCCAAACATTTCCAAAGTAGACTACCATCAAGCATAAGATAACACCGAATAAAATGCTTCCCAACGCTTCTTTTTGTCCGCCTAAAATATGGATTAGAGCATAAAAAAAGACATTAATTCCGATTGCCACTGGTATGGAAAATATAGAAGTCAAATCATCCAAAAAGTAGCCTCTAAACCATATTTCATAGGAAATTAGAAAAAGAAAGCGGAAGATAAAATAAGTCAAAATGACAACAAGGGATGGATTTGGGAGAAGATTTCCAGAATTAACATCCAACTTTTTTGATTGTGATCTACCTGCTAAAAATGCCAAAGCAGAAAGTCCAAAAACCAAAAGCAACTGGATTGTACTGACAGGATTTTCATCAGAAGCAAAAAGTAAAGAAAGGCTATGCCGTGACAGGATAGTTGGAACCACTGCCCAAACCATAATCCCCCAAGTCAAGAGAAAAAAATGGAGGCTATTGTATTTGGCCCAACCATTTTGAGAAAAAAACTTGAGGCTATTTTTACTATATGCCCACCAACTCACTAAAAACATGCTCAAAAAAGCAAATCCGTGATAAACGAATCCTAGGCTTGGCATGTCCATCATTTTATAATTGGTTTTAGAGGAAAACTATATTTCCGGATTTAACAGATTCATCACAGGCGAAGGCAATCCTTAGGCTATTGATGGCATCTTCCAAATGATCAGTCAGGTCAATGTTTTGCTGGATAGCCTTAAGGAAATACTCTTGCTCCCGGTCACAAAGACCTTGATGATCAGGTTCATCCGTCATATCGATCCAAAAATCTTTTTTTGTAAAATGATTTTTTTCATCTAAATCAGCATGATGGACTTTGATGCTTTCGGTTTTGGTATGGGAATCCACATTGTCTGATTTCCCGGCTGACCCCGCTGATTTTGCTACGATTGATACTGCCCCTTTTGGACCAAAGACATCCTTGATGAAAAATGCATTGTCGGAAATCATCGGCCCCCAACCTGCTTCATACCATCCTACTGAACCGTCCTCAAACCTGATCTGAAGTTGGCCATAATTGTAATTGTCAAGGGGTATTTCATCAGATAACCTTGCCCCGATAGCAGATACAGAAACCGGCTTTGACCGGGTCATTTGGCACATCACATCAATATAATGAACGCCACAATCCACAATCGGACTCAAACTTTTCATGAGATTTTTGTGCACATCCCACATATATCCATGACTTTGCTGGTTGAGGTTCATCCGCATGACTAGAGGTTTGCCGAGTTTATGTGCTTCTTGTATAAACCTTTCCCAAGAAGGATGATGTCTCAAAATATAGCCTACAACCACTTTTTTATTGGCTTTTTTGGAAGCGTCTATGATTCGTTGTGAACCTTCTACAGTGTCGGCCAATGGTTTTTCGATAAAGACATGGCAACCACTTTCCAAAGCTTTGATGGCCATTTCCTCATGCGTATCGGGATAGGTAGAAATACACACCGCATCCGGTTTTGATTTGTTCAGTGCCAATTCAAAATCATCGAACAAGTCATATTTACTACCTAATTTCTCATTCAGTCTGACTTTACTTTCTCCTCTTGCCACAAGGCCACAGATTTCAAATTCAGGCATGTTGTGGTAGGAAGTTGCATGGGAGGCCCCCATATTTCCGCAACCAACTACAAGGATTCTTATTGGTGTCGACATTTTTTATCCTTTCTAAAATTATTCAGTATTGTGTATGAACTCAATGATGCAAATTATAAGGTAATTCAATATAAATCTTGCTAGGAGATTAGAATTGTCCGGTTCATCGGTCTTCCGACTTCGGTCTTCCGTCCCGTTTGTAGAAGAATATCACTTTAATGAAAAGAAGCGGAAAATCATATTCCAAATTATCTCAGTTTTCCTTTACAAAAACCTCTTTGATGGCCTCTAAATAGTCAAATCCGTGACCTTCGGTTGGTTCGATATGATTGCCTTCAAGGTATTCATTCCAGCAACATATCATCACAGTGTTTCCGTTTGATGACTTGTACTTTTCAGAAAATTTTTGAGCTTCAAGAAGCTTGGCTTTGAATGTTGACTTGGTACTGTGGACATTGTCTTTGTAAGGCTCGCTTGGGAAACCGGTTGTCTGAGGCCAAGTGCCTCCCATAGGCCGCATATCCCAACCCATTGCCACAGGAATCTGATATTCAAAGTTGGGATCATTTTTAAACATCTCAGACCATTTTTGCCAATGACTTTTATAATTGGTCCTCATGTCACTGTATGACCGGTTGTCTTTGTCCATATAAGTATGGTATAAATAAGCAGTCATTCCTTCAAATCCCATTCCTTTCAATCTTGGGACATATTCCTGCAATAACATTTTGTTTATAAAGTTCCCGCCTTTCCAAGGTTCTTTTTGATTGGTAGCTTTCCAATTTGTAGGTAATGCATATATTCTTTCTCGTTCAGTCATAGCACCGGCAGCAGCAGCAATGAATTTAATACCTTTGTATCCGGCTTTTTGGGCCATTGCTTTGGACCGGTCAAGAAGCTCTTTCATAGAAATTCCATAATATGCTGCTTTTGTCTCCATGTCTTGGGGAAAATAGAAATAGACAATCGGTCTACCGCTTTCGTCTTTGAGATAATCTTTTCTATTAAAATATTTGTCTATCCAAAGTTGGGTAATTTTGTCATGGACTTTCAGGAAAAGCTGCTTGTCAGGAACTTCACCTTCATAGTTTCTTCCGGCAGCAATACTTTGAGGAGAACCGATATCCAACCAATTCATCCATTTTTCGCCGTTGTCATCCACCCAATTGATGGCCCATTTCATTTGCTTGTCTTCGGGTAATTTTTCATTCTCACTCAACAACACAGTCAATTGTTCATTCCATTGTTCGATTCCGGGTACTTCAACCCTACCGGCTCTAGCCGGATCAGTCTTCCATCCGGAAGGATAGTAAGTATTTGCCTGCGGGGCAAAATTCAGGTGATAATAGTAATGCCTTCCAAAAAACCAGTCATAGGCAAAAAAATCGATGCCATAGTTTTTCATATATTCCAGTTGCTTTTTGGCAACTTCAGGATCATTTCTTTTATAAAATCCTTTTAAACTTGGATGGGGCTTTCTTTCTAAAAATGGGCCTTCATAAGGATTTTGAGCATTGTAAATCCTTCCTTTCGGTCCCCACATTTCAGTATTATTGAGATGACCACAGTTCTCCTTCCCTGTGAGACAAGCCCAAAAGCTATCGATATCCTGATTGGGATCTGCGGATAGATTCCATGATGGCATGAAGTATACTCCTACCAAATTCTTTTTTTCCAATCTTAAATTTGCCTCTTTTTTGTCTGCAAGAGCAGTTAAAGAGTAAAAGTTTGAAGCTAAATCGGTTGCTTCCGGTTTGAATCCTAATTCAAGTGATTTGGATTGCAGTGCTGTTTTTTTTGAAGAACAGTTTTCGGGACCAAACATGAAAAGGGTCAAAATACAAAGTAACGGCAGGGATTTCATCATGATTATCATGTTGGGTTAAGGATTACCTAAAATTAAAAAAACCGTGATGGAAAAGCCACCACGGTTTCAGAATTTTACGGTTTTATGTTTTATTTTCTTGAGATTGCTTTTTTAGCAGCTTTCACAATATTTTCAGCATTCAAACCATATTTTTCCAATAATTGAGTTGGCGTACCTGATTCTCCAAAGGAATCCAATACTCCGATATATTCTAGCGGAGCTGGGCTGTTTCTTGCCAAAGACTGTGCAATACTATCTCCCAAACCACCGTTGATCTGATGTTCTTCTGCGGATACCGCACAACCCGTCTTGGCGATAGATGCCAATACTGCGGCCTCGTCGAAAGGCTTGATGGTGTGGATATTGATCACTTCTGCATAGATGCCTTCTTCACGGAGCATGGCTTCTGCAACAACAGCCTCCCAAACCAGATGACCTGTAGCAAAGATGGTTACATCTTTTCCTTCGATCATTTTCCATGCTTTACCGATTTCGAATTTTTGGTCTGCCGGCGTGAAAATTGGCCAAACAGGACGTCCAAATCTCAAATATGCAGGACCGACATGGTCTACCAAAGCTAAAGTTGCGGCTTTGGTCTGATTGTAATCGCATGGATTGATGACAGTCATATGCGGCAACATGCGCATCATGCCCACATCTTCCAAAATTTGGTGTGTTGCTCCGTCTTCTCCCAAAGTCAAGCCTGCATGGGACGCACATATTTTGACATTTTTGTCAGAATACGCTACAGATTGCCTGATTTGATCATAAACCCTTCCTGTGGAAAAGTTGGCAAAAGTACCCGTAAAAGGAATTTTGTCTCCAATAGCCAAACCTGCAGCCAAACCTATCATGTTTGCTTCAGCGATACCTACCTGAAAAAATCTTTCAGGAAATTCTTTTTGAAAGGCCCCCATTTTCAATGATCCGATCAGGTCAGCACAAAGTCCTACGACATTTGGATTTTTGCGGCCTGCCTCAAGCAATCCGTCACCGAATCCTGAGCGGGTATCTTTTTTTTCCGTGAAGGTATATTTTAAGTCTAAGGTCTTTTCCATGATTAATAGTCTCCTAAAGTTTCTTCCAATTGTCCCAAAGCATTTTCAAGTTCAGCATCACTCGGTGCCACACCATGCCATTTATGAGTGCCTACCATGAAATCCACGCCATATCCCATTTCGGTATACAACAGAATCATCACAGGTTTTCCTTTTCCGGTAAGGCCTTTTGCTTCAGCCAGGCCATTTACTACTGATTCTATATCGTTTCCTTTTTTTATTTCGATCACATCCCAGCCAAATGCTTCCCATTTTGCTCTCAGATTTTTCAAATCCATGATTTTTGCAGTTGGACCATCTATCTGCTGCCCATTATAATCAATGGCCGCAATCAGGTTGTCTACTTTGTGGTGCGCAGCATACATACCGGCTTCCCAAACCTGACCTTCCTGTTGCTCGCCGTCACCCATCATCACATAGACAAGCTTGTCGTCCTTATCGATTTTTTTGGCTTGGGCAACACCGATGGCTACAGAAAGTCCCTGTCCCAATGAACCGGAAGCGATTCTGATTCCCGGAAGTCCCTCATGAGTAGCCGGATGCCCCTGAAGCCGTGAATTCAATTTCCTGAATGTCCCCAATTCCTCTGTGCTGAAGTATCCGCTTCTGGCCAATACACTGTACCAAAGTGCAGAAACGTGCCCATTGGAAAGAAAGAACATGTCTTCACCCTTGCCATCCATCTTGAATTTGCTGTCGTGCGTCATCTCATTGAAATAGAGCGCAACAAAATATTCAGTGAGGCCTAGGGCAGCGCCAGGGTGTCCTGACTGTACGGCATGAACCATACGGAGGCAATCCCTTCTAACTTGAGAACAGATTTGTTTGAGTTGATCGATAGATTGTTTTTCCATTAGTTGGAATTATTTGAGTATTTGATTGGTATGGTTTTTAGTATCCACTTTTTCGATTATTTCTGTCAAAATCCCATTTTCATCTATGACAAAAGTGGTTCTTGCAGTTCCCATATACTTTCTGCCATACATGGATTTTTCTACCCAGGTGCCGTATGCTTCATGGACTTTGAGGTCTTCATCGGCAATGAGCGGGAAGGGGAGGTTTTGTTTTCCGATAAACTTGAGGTGTGATTTTTCGGAATCCGAACTTACTCCAAGCACGATAAAACCTGCTTTTTGCAATGCTTCATAATTGTCTCTGAGGTTACAGGCCTGTGCTGTACATCCCGGTGTGGCGTCTTTTGGATAAAAATAAAGGATAACTTTTCTTCCTTTGAAGTCGGAAAGTTTGATGATGTTTCCGTTTTGGTCTTTTGCTTCAAAACTTGGTGCCGGATTTCCTACTGCTAATGACATAATGTTTTTTGTTTAAAGTTGAAGATTGATTAAAGTTTGGTTGTATAGCGTTTTTCATTCCCTGCCATATCCCTTACTATCAATAGAACTTCTCCTTTGAATGGTTGTTTATCTAATTTTTCAGACCAGATCACACTTTGTTTGTGTTCATACCTCATGAGTATCCATTTTCCGTCCACATAAGCTTCAAAATCTTTGATCCCGGACTTATCATCTTTGATCACAAATCTCAACTCTGAGGCATTGACCCTGACCGGGGCAATCGTGGGGGCGGACCTATCGACGTCCAAAACAAAAGTACCAAAATTTCTGGTTTTGAATCTGATATCTTCCGATTCCCATTCACCACCAACGAAGGATTTTCGTCCATTATCTGCCTGAAAATAGACATGGGTATTTTTTTTGTCTCCTAAATATCCGGTATTTCTGATAAGTACTTCCATGTTGCTTTGAAGGTATTCAGAGGGGCTGTTGATTCTGATGGATGGCCCATTGCCATTTTTTTTCCTTTCTATGCGAAGGTAGAGATCATCCAAAAGTGTGTTTTCTGAAAATTTGATTTCGACATCATTATTTGCAAATGAGATTTCTTCGCCAAAGGGAATTTTGACAAGAACCCCCGGTTTTATGATTTCTGTACAAAGGTCTACCGAGTCAGGAACACCATAGCGCATATCCCAAAAGTAGTTTCTTCGGCCATCTTGGATATAGGCAGGAGGGATTTCCATTTCATGACTGTTTACAAAAACCTTGGCCAAAGTACCCCATTCTGAACCGGCAGTCTGAATCACCATCACTTCTCTATTGAATGATATATTGGTAGTCTTATTTGCAGAAATGGCTTGGCTTCCTATCTGGGTTTTTGAATCTTCTCCCTCGACCTGCAGACTTAGAACCCGTGCATTGCCGAAGTAGTCCTTCATCGTGACTTTCAGCTGCTTTTTCTCCCCGGTTTTGGCAGAGATGGCGCCTGCTGTCAGGGAATCAGGTTCGTAAATCTTGAGTTGGTTGTTGGGATATTGGTATAGCCTGATAAACCTGTTTTGGTACATATGACTCAAAAAGAACCTCCCTTTATTGAAATCGACATGGTCAACATTGATACGGTAAAGAGGTTTTTCGTTTTCGAGCATTTCTATGACAGGAATTCCAAAAACATTATTGACACCGTCCATTTTATCCACTGCATAGATTTCTACACCAACCCGTCCGGTAATTTTTACAGGCTGGTGGAGAATATACCTTCCGCCTTCGATGATGGGGGTAAATTCTTGTCTTTGGTATCGGCCATTGACCCTAGCATCAGAATCGAGTGGGCTTAGGGCGATTTTGTATAAAACCGGAGGTGTTTTGTCCACTACTTCTTTGAACCCAAAAATAAATGGGTCTATGGCCCTGTCAAGGCTGTCTCTGATTTCAAAATGCAAATGCGGTCCACCCGAACTCCCTGTATTTCCACCGTTTCCTATGATTTCGCCTTTTTTGATGGGGAGGAATTCAGGATCCGGAAATACTTCCAATTCGTTTTTCTGGGCAAAATACATCTCCTTCCGCATGAATTCCATGATTTTAGGAGAAAGATTCCGGAGATGGGCATAGACGGAAGACTGGCCGTTGGTATGCTTGAGGTAGATGATATTGCCATAGCCAAAGGAAGAAATTTTGATCCTGTACACGTATCCATCAGATATAGCGAGAATCGGTTCTCCATCGACACCGCCGATTTTGACGTCTATTCCTGAATGGAAATGGTTGGGACGGATTTCACTGAAATTTCCTGACAAGAGATTTCTGCTTCCGGGCTTGACCGGAAAAAGGTATTCCTGGGCATGGAGGAGGAAAGGAAAAAATAAAAATAAAATGAGGAGGTATTTACTTGACTTCAAAATCCAATAGCTTTTTGTCTTCTATAAACGCTTCTAACCTATCTCCAACAGAGACTTTTCCAACCCCCGCAGGAGTTCCTGTAAAGATGAGGTCCCCTTTTTTCAAGGTGAAAAATTGGGATACATATTCAATGATTACGGCAAAATCAAACAGCATCATGGAAGTGTTTCCTTTTTGCCTCAGCTCCCCATTGATATGGAGGTGAAAGTTGATATCTGCAAAATTTTTGAACTCCGACACAGGTAAAAATTCCCCGATGGGAGCGGACCCGTTAAAAGCTTTGGCGATTTCCCAGGGAAGTCCTTTTGCTTTGCACTTATCCTGCAGGTCTCTTGCAGTGAAGTCAATCCCGATCCCGATTTCATCAAAGTACCGGTCAGCAAATTTTTTTTGGACATGTTTGCCTTCCTTACACACCTTCAAAACCAATTCTACTTCATGGTGGATATTCTCCGAAAAGTCAGGATGGTAAAAGGGAGCGTTGCTTTTGAGAACGGCTGTATCAGGCTTCAGGAATACAACAGGGGCGGAGGGGCGCTCGTTTTTCAGTTCCTCGATATGTTCCGCGTAGTTTCTTCCGATGGCAATAATCTTCATAAGGGAAGGGGAATTTTGACTAGGGCAAAGAAAGGGATTTTTTGTGGAAAGACATAAGGGTTTTGTCCTTCAAATCGATTAATGTGAATTTAAAAATGACTGATAATTTACCATAAAAGGCACAAAAGGTAATTGTTTAAATAAACGTTTATTTTAATGTTATTTTTTTACTCCAACCTATTTTAGCAAGTCAAAATTTGCCTAAATGATAACAAAAGGATATTTGACTGATTTGACTTACAAAGTAAACGGCGCTGCAATTGAAGTTCATAAACGATTGGGTCCAGGATTACTTGAAAAATTCTATCAAAGTTGTTTGGAGGTTGAACTTGAACTTAGGGGAATCAAATTTGAATCAGAAAAATTAATGGATTTTGAATATAAAGGGAGAATAATAAACTCAACTCTAAGATGTGATTTACTGGTTGAAAGTATTTTGGTTGTTGAATTGAAATCAGTAGATAAAATATTGCCCATTTTCGATGCACAGGTTTTATCTTATATGAAAATTTTGAACTCACCTAAAGGGATATTATATAATTTCAATGTTTTTCACCTTTATGATGAAGGCCAAAAAACTTTTGTAAGTGAATCCTACAGGTATTTACCTGAAAAGTAATTTTCCATTTTTCTTTTGTGCCTTTTGTGGTAAAATCATTTCAAACTGAAAAGTAATACCCTATCCCTTTGATGGTGATAATCTGTAAAGTAGGATCCGGCTTGATGTAATCACGGAGCTTGGTAATGTAAACGTCAAGATTGCGGGAATTGAAATAACTGTCATCTCCCCAAAGTTTGATCAGAATATCTTTTCTCTCTACTGTTTGATTGGTATTTTCCAAGAGCATCATAAGGATACCTGCTTCCTTGTATGAAAGCCTCTTTAAGTCACCGGATGGGTTTTTCAGTTCAAATTTGGAAGGAGAAAATGTAAATTTTCCAAAAACCAATTCCTGTTTTTGACTATTGCTTTGACCTTTGGTCAGGCTGAGTAAGTTTTCAATTCTTACGATTAACTCCTCAAGACTGAAGGGTTTTTTGAGGTAATCATTGCCTCCCGTCTGAAATCCTTTGACCACATCCTGTACCTGGCTTTTTGCAGTCAGGAAAATAATAGGAATGGCGGGCGATGATTTTCGGATTTCATTGGCAAGGGTATAACCATCCATTTTGGGAAGCATGATATCAAGCACACAAATGTCATAGGAATCTTTCTCAAAAAACCTGAGGCCTTCAAGCCCATCCTCAGCCATGGTTACTTGGTAATTTCGGCTTTGGAGACTTTCTCGGACAATCTTTCCCAAGGCCGGTTCATCTTCTACATATAATATCTTGGTCATACTTTTGGCAGTTGGACGATAAAAACGGATCCTTTTCCGGGCTGGCTTTCCAAGAGGATTTTTCCTTTGTGAAATTTGATTATTTCAGCTACCTGGGCCAAGCCTAACCCATATCCTTTCACATCGTGAATGTCTTGCTGGGGCACACGGATAAATTTTTCAAAAATGTCCTTTTGGTAAGACTCGGGAATGCCGATACCTTTGTCTTCGATTTTTAGAAGAAGGAATTTAACATCTTCTACTAGAGTGACTTTGATAAAAAGACGGTCCTTGCTGTATTTGATGGCATTATCAAGCAGGTTGAATATTACCAAAGAAAGTTGTTCTGCATTTCCTTGGACGTTAAAGTTTGTACCCTTTTCTACCAAAGAAAATTCAAATCCTTTGGAATCCAAGATCGGTTTAAGGGTATTCAGGTTTTCAACCAAAAGATTGCTTAAGTCCAATTTGGTCAATGCTTCCGATTGGTTAGATCCCAATACTGATGATTTTAGGATGTTATCAGTCAAGGAAGTCAGCCGTTTCAGTTCATTTTTTGCGATTTGAATATACTCTTCTTTGGTCGCGGGATTTTCATTTGCACCGAAGTTTTGAAGTGATTCCAATACGACTGATACTGTCGAAATAGGTGTTTTGAGTTCGTGGGTAATGTTGCTGATGATGTCGTTTTTAATGAGATTGAGTTGCTGCTGCTTGAGCATATTTCTGAACATCATGATCAGCGAAAAGCTTATGAAAGCCAATACCGTCACCGCGAACAGGATCGGTGGAAGCATTTTTTTTAAAAAATACCCTTCAATGCCCTCAAAATAAGCCTGAACCCTCAGACCTGGAGGAATCGGGATTTCATCCAAAATAAGAACGTGATTACCCAATGAATCAAAATCATCGAATCTTAAAGCTTTCCTGATTTTTGAATTAAAAGGATATCCATTTTCTTCCAAGATCTGATTGAATTTATGGTTGATGGTTTCTATGTCAATGGTTTCCTCATTGATCCTAAAAATGAACCTGTTTGTAGCCGGTATCGTGTCGATTTTTTGCATCATCGGCCTCAAAGTCTTCTTTAATGAATCAATATCGATGGGCTTGCCCCGGGTTATCACCCTGATTTGTTGGATTGAATCAGGATGTAAACTTTCCATTTTGATTGAATTTTGCCTGATGCCATGAACTTCTATCTGAATAGCTTTCACAGAATCTCCAGGTATATTGGATTCCATTTGTCCCTGCCAAAATAATGAGTCACTTGGGAAATTTTGGATTATTGCAGGGCTCAGGCCTTTTACCATCATCGAGTCCAACATTCCTGTGACGGTATTCTTAAACAATAAACTTGTTTCTTGTCTGAAATTTGTACGGTAATCCCGGTAAACCGACCTCAACCAAAAGAGCTGCAATACCAAGAGCACCATAATGCTGGTCGCCATAAGTGCCAAATACAGACCGTTTTTATTTTGCATGAAACAAAGATATCTGCTTTTTCAGGCTTTAATGCAGGACATTAACCTTAATTAACCTTGTATTCAGGTTGCTTAACCTAGTTCTATTTTTGGGCACTTTACTTTTGGATCATAAAAAATGAAAAACCATGAAAAAATATCTTTTAGCGATTTTAGTCTGTGCCTCTTGGGGTTTTATTTCCAACGAAGTCACACAAGGCGTGGTCACTTATACCACCAAAGTCAACATGCATAAAAGGATTCCCCCGGAAGAGGAAGAAATGAAAAAGATGGTCCCGGAATTCAGTTCCACTCAAAACCAATTGTTTTTCAATGAATTGGAAAGTCTGTTTAAACCATTGCCCGTAGACGAAAATCCCTTTGATCAAAGTGCAGGTTCTGGCGGAGGACCAAGGGTAATCAGAATGGTGATGCAAAATGAAACATACATCAACCGAGACAATGAGATGATGACGCAGTTGCGGGAGTTTATGGGTAAAAAGTACATCATCAAAAATGAAACCAGTCGGATTCCCTGGAAACTAGGAGTGGAGTCTAAAGAAATTTCGGGATTTGTCTGTAAGAACGCCACTTATACAGATGAAAACCAAAGAGAAATAACAGCTTGGTACACAGAGCAAATCAGGCTGCCCATTGGACCTGAGGGTTTCCACGGTTTGCCTGGATTGATTTTGGAAGTGGCTGTAAACTCTGATGAAATTGTAATCACAGCAGATAAGATTGATTTGAGGGGATTAAAGAAAAATGAACTCAAGGAACCAAAAGGCGGAGAAGAACTTACAGATGAAGCCTACAAAGCTATGGTTCAGACCGAAATGGAGAAAATGGGTGTTCAAGGTGGTCAAGGAGGGATGAGGATGATTATTAGGAATTAGACTTGAGATATAAGACGTGAGATTTGAGATGCGAGAGCAGAGATACAGTATCAAGATTTAAGTATCAAGAAGCGAGAAAGGGAAGTAAGAGATGAGGAAACAAGAGGTAAGCCTCGGAAATCGTACATCGTAAATCGTACATCCAACTTTCAACCTTCCTAGCCTCCTTTCTTCCCACTTCCCTACTTCCCTAATTCCCACTTCCAAACCTCCAACTATGAAAAAAACCACAGCTTTCATCTTTCTGTTTTTTATCCTCTCCCAACTTTCGGCTCAAAGCAACCGATGGTCCGTATCAGGAACCATTCAGGACAAGTCCGGCAGAGCACTTCCATCTGCGACAATTACCCTTTTGGATCCTAAAGATTCCACTTTGGTGACTTTTGGTGTGAGTAATCCAACGGGGAGTTTTGAAATCAAAAACATCAGGGAAAGTGAGTTGGTCTTACAGGTCTCTTTTGTGGGTTTCAAAGTTTTTTCCCAAGTCATCAAAAAACCTGAAAATTCAACATCACTTTCATTGGCATTGATCAAATTGGATGAAAATACAGCTGAACTGGACATGGTTACTGTGGAGGATATCGCTCCTGTAACAGTGAAGAAAGACACGATTGAATACAATGCGATGGCTTTCAAAACCCAGCCCAATTCCAATGTTGAAGACTTGCTCAAAAGACTCCCCGGAGTGGAAGTGGACAGCGAAGGGAATATCAAAGCCCAGGGTGAAAAAGTTCAGAGGATATTTGTGGATGGAAAGGAGTTTTTTGGCAACGATCCTAAAATGGCTTCCAAAAACCTCCTTGCTGAAGCTATTTCCAAAATCCAGATTTATGATAGGAAATCAGATCAGGCAGCATTTACGGGAATTGATGATGGAAAAAGAGAAAAAACCATCAACCTACAATTGAAAGAGGATTATAAAAAAGGCTATTTCGGAACTTTGAACGGAGGAGCAGGAACTGAAAACAGGTACGCGCTAAAAGGAAACGTCAATAAGTTTAGTGACAAGCAGCAGCTTTCATTTTTAGGGATGGCAAACAATACCAATGAACAGGGATTTTCTATCGATGATTACATCAATTTCAATGGTGGAATCCAAAGCTTTGCTTCAGGAGGTCAGGTGAGGATTGTCATAGGCGGCAACAATCCAAGCAGTATTCCCATCAATACAGGCCAAAGAATGAACGGGATAATGAATTCCATTGGATTTGGTTCCAATATCAATCAAGAGCTCAGCAAAAAAACCAAAATGAACGGAAGCTATTTTTTTAACCGGCTCGACCATAATATTATCCAAAACACCAACAGACTGAATTTTTTTCCGACAGGAGATTTTAACTTCAATGAACGTAGCAAGCAAGATAACCTCAATTCAAATCATAAGGTTAATTTAATCTTGGACCATAAAATCGATACCCTAAACTCTTTCAGATCCACTACCAATGCCAATTATACAGAGACAAACAGGGTGATGAATAGCCTTACCGAAAACACTGATTTGAATGGTAATATCTTAAATAAAGGGGAAAGGACTAACCTGACGGAGGGGAACAGTTTTCAGTTGAATACCGATTTTTTATTTAGACACAGGTTCAAGAAGCAGGGAAGAAGCTGGTCAGCTAACCTCAACCTGGGAGTCAGTGACAATCAGTATCAAGGTGACCTTTATGCCAAAAATGAGTTTTTTACCGGCGTTCCTGAAACAGAAATCATAGAACAACTTCAGCTACAGGAAAATACTGCAATCAATTATGGAGGAAATTTTTCTTACACCGAACCTTTAGGCGGTAGAAAATATCTCGAAGTGGTCTATAATTTCCGGCAAAACCACAACGATGTCAACCGTGAGGTTTTTGATAAAGAAGAGGAAAACCTCGAATTCAATACCGCTCTGAGTAATAAATTTACCAGCCTTTACACCTACCACAGGCCCGGAGTGAACTTCAGTATGAACCGAAACAAATACAATGTAGTGGCAGGCCTGGCAATGCAGGCGACTAGGCTAAACGGCGAATTGCTGTTGTTTGATGAGAAAATCAAAAACCGGTTTGAAAACATCCTTCCAAGCCTGAGAGTCAATTATAGCTTTTCAAATTCCAAAAACCTTGGCTTCGACTATGGTACTTCAGTGACCGAACCCACCATTGAACAGCTTCAGCCTGTGATCAATAATTCCGATCCATTGAATATTTATGTTGGAAATCCGGAGCTTAAACCCGCTTTTCTTCATAATTGGCGGGTCAATTACAACAGCTTTGATATGGGAAAATTCATTAGCTTTTTTGGCATGGTCAATGTTAATTATACAGAAAACGCCATTGTAAACTCCCAATCGATCGATGAAAGGCAGGTTAGGACCATTATGCCTGTAAATGTGAAAGACAATTTGATGCTCAATTCCAATGTTAATTTGGGATTTCCCATAAAGCAATTGAACAGCAGTTTCAGTGTTGGACCAAACCTAACTTACCAAAAAGGCCTCAACCTGATCAATGAAATGGAGGATGTGATCAAGATATCCAACTTGGGTGGAAATATCCGGTATGATTATAATTGGAAGGAATATGTCAATGTCGGATTGTCCGCCAATCTCAGCAGACAACGTACTGCTTACGATTTCAGCCCTGAGCAAAACCAGCTTTTCTTCAACCAAAACTACAATGCTGAAGCCAATATCAATTTTCTAAAAAACTATACCGTCGGAGGCAATTTTAATTATTTGCTATATAAAAGTGAGACTACGGATTTTAGAGAATCTATTCCTGTTTTGAATTTGTCAATCAGTAGGTTTATCCTCAAAGGCCAAAAAGGAGAAATCAAACTCACCGGTCAAAACCTTTTCAACCAAAACGTGGGAGTTTCCCAAAGGGCTGATGTGAACTTTATCGAACAGACAGTTACCAACAATCTTGGGAGATTTATTCTTCTGAGCTTCACCTATAAGCTCAACAATAACCTCAATCCGATGAACAATATGCCAAGACCTGGAGGGGGAGGAGTAAGGATGATTAGGATGGGAAATTGATAAAGGAAGAAGGTTGATTGAGGAAGGAAGAAGTAAGAGGTGAAAGGTAAAAGGCGGGAAGTTGGAGGTTGGGATAAAGTTAGTTAACCAAATTTTGGAGGCCCAAATTTTCTTTCTTAATCATTGATGTCTAACAACATGGACCGTCCTTTCGAAAAGTGTAAGTAACTTTTGCCTCAACCCACTCTTTTTTGGAATAGTCAAATATCCTTTGGGAAGTCACTAATTCCACATTATTGTTTTTTCCTGAATTGGTTTTTAGACTTTCTATGACAATGTCTTCATGGATTTGCTCTGGAAATTCAAATGGGTAAGGATAGCGATTCCATGATAAAGCTACAGATCCATTGCCTTCCAGATCAAACCTCCTTCCATCTTGGACATATAATATTGTAACTTGATCATTAAATTCATAATGATGTGGAAGTTTGAGAATGACTTGAGAAAAATGTACGTTAAAATATTCTGGGCTGTACAAATTAAGAAAAATCGTTCCAGAATTCTGACCGGCGAATATTCTGATGTTGTTGGCTTTAATAAGTTGATCAAGTAAATCCAGCGAAACAATTCCATTACCTGTAAAGTCTATTGGCCGATCAGAGGTAATGGATTCCGGAAGATATAATCCAAAAACAGTTTCAGGATCTTCTTTTTCTGCGCAAGAAATAAAAAGTAAACCAATGAGTACGAAGCTGAGGATTTTCTTAGTCATAGCAAAGTGGCGAAAGTTCAACTTAAATTTCGTGAAAGCTTATAGTTTTTCCAAATTTAAACTAAACTTATTCTGATAAATTTTCGAGAAATTAATTGAAGAGAAAGGAAGGAATTTTGTCTCCGAAAAAAAGAGAGAAAACATGTAAATTTACTGGACAAATTACGTTATGTTAGAGGACAAATTACGTGATATTTGAATGGAAAAGAAACCCTCAGTTGTAAGTGAGCCTGCGGTGGCCTATTACAAAAAGTCCCGATTGTCTGCTCATGACATTTTGAATGTGGAACATGGAAGATTGGATGAGCCATTTCAAAGGGTGGAGACTTTCCGTAAAGGCCTAAAAAAGAGATCCTTTGAGGGATTGAAAGAAATATCGGGTCTTGATAATAATACTTTGGCGGCAGCTTTGGCTGTATCTGCCAAGACACTTCAGAGAAAAGATGTTTTTGATGTTGTCCAATCTGAAAAGATGTATGAATTGGCAGAGCTATATGCTTTGGGTACTAATTATTTTGGCAGTGAGGGTTTTAGGCGTTGGATGGAGAGGCCCCTTTTTACCATTGGCAATAGAATTCCACTTGATCTTCTTGATGTTTCTGAAGGGCTTGATATTCTAAAGACCGAGATTTTGCGCTTGCAGCACGGTATTGCTATTTGAGGATAGATGAAAGTTTACCGTATTGCTTTGAATCAATATTGCGATGTCAGTGGGGAAGGTGCCAAATTGTATGGTGGCAGGTGGAATTTTCAAGGCGTCCCGGCTTTATATGGGAGCGCATCCATTTCTTCTTCCTTGTTAGAAAGACTTACGATTGATTCCGAATTATTTTCTTCAGAAAGGTATGTGCTTTCTTCAGTCATGGAGTTTGATGTTCCTGACAAAAGTGCATTTGTTCCAGACATGAATGAATTACCGGAAGGGTGGGATGCAATTCCGCCTTTGAGAGTTTCTCAGGATTACGGAACTCAATTACTTCAAAGTGGTGTCTTGTGATTTGGTATTCCTTCTATTGTTGATAAAACTTCACTGAATTTTGTCCTTAATCCAACATCAGTCGATTTTTCGAAAGTGACTTCCAAAGTATATCCCTTGGATTTGGATTCACGAATTATTCGATAATCTCAAATTCTTAAGAGGTTGGTATTTGAGCTAGCTTGATGAGCTTTCTGGATTCAAGTTTATAAAAATTAAAAAAAGGCAACGATCCCTCGTTGCCTCTTTTTATTTCAATGTATTTCAATTGTATTTCTATCTATTTCAATAAAGTACCCTAAACCTGATTGTACCTGGAATTTCTTTCATAGCTTCAATCATTTCAGGAGAATAAGCCTTATTGATATCAGAAATTACATAACCGATTTTTTCATTGGTTTTAAGGTATTGGCCTACAATGTTGATGTTGTAACTGGCTAGGATTTGGTTGATTTTAGCCAAGACACCTGGTTCATTGTGATGAACATGGATCAATCTGTGCGCATCTTTTAAGAATGGCAATTGGATATTGGGGAAGTTTACTGAATTGTAAGTATTTCCTGTATTGATATATTCCATGATTTTTCCAGGAACAAATCTGGCAATGTTTTGCTGGGCTTCTAAGGTAGAACCACCAATGTGAGGTGTCAGAATGGTGTTTTTCATACCTATCAATTCCGAAGCAAAAGGCTCATCATTATTTTTTGGTTCATGAGGGAATACATCCACTGCAGTACCGGCAATATGTCCTGATTCAAGTGCTTCTTTCAAAGCCGGTATATCCACTACATGGCCACGGCTGAGATTGACGAGGTATGAACCTTTTTTCATCAAAGCAATTTTTGATTTGTCGATCAGGCATTTGTTGTCTTTTCTGCCGTCCACATGTAGGGTAATCACATCACAGGTCTTGAGCAATTCATCCAAAGAATCGATTTTTGTGGCATTTCCGAGCGCAAGTTTTTCAATAACATCATAGTAGTAGACATCCATTCCCATGTTTTCGGCCAAGACTGAAAGCTGTGCACCTATATTTCCGTAACCTACGATTCCCAATTTTTTACCGCGGATTTCAAAACTGCCTGAGGCAGATTTGTCCCAGATTCCTTTGTGCATTCCGTGGCTTTTGTCATGGAATCCCCTCATCAGGAAGATGATTTCGGCAATGGCCATTTCTACTACCGAACGGGTGTTGCTGAAAGGTGCATTGAATACCGCAATGCCCTTTTCGGTACAAGTTTCCAAATCAATCTGATTGGTACCGATGCAAAAGGCGCCGATAGAAATCAGCCTATTTGCATTTTCAAGAACTTTTTTGGTTACATTGGTTTTGGAGCGGATGCCAAGGATACTGACGTTTTTGATTTTTTCTGCAAGTTCTTCTTCGTTAAGGGCAGAGCTGATAACTTCTACATTATAGCCTTCATGTTTCATCAATTCCACGCCGATTGGGTGGACATTTTCTAGAAGGAGTACATTGATTCGGCTTTTTGGGTAAGAGAATTTCTTGTTCATTTTATTGACGTAAAGGATTTCATCTAAACTAGGGGCAATGTGGTCCGCTTTGGAGGTCACTTTTGGTCTTTCGACATTTTCAGTGAATGCGTAGAATTTATTGGCAAGGCCTGATTCTTTGATTTCATAATCTGTGTAGCCATCTCCGATTACGTAGATGTCTCCTTCGAGATTGAGTGTTTTGATGGTTTTAGATTTACCACCGTTTTTGGAAAGGACATTGTCACGGTTGAAATCTATGATTTTGCCGGCATCGTCATAGATAAACTCATTGGCAAAAACATTTTCAGCTTTGATTCCATACTCCCCGACTATGGGGGTGATAAAATCCTTGAAACCGTTGGAAATGATGATGATATTGTCTGCGTTTTCTTCAAAAAATTCTTTGTTCCGCTGAAAGGATTTAGAGACTTTGGTTTTCAGTTCTGCAATTAATTCAGAGATCTGAGGCTTGGAAGCTTCCAAGATATCCAACCTTCTTTCGAGACTTTCGCGGAAGTTGAGACTTCCTTCCATCCCAAGATCGGTGATGTTTTTGATGGCCTGGATTTTTTCATCTCGCTTTGGATCATTCTTCAGACTGATTTCTCCCAGCACATCCAAAGCTTCAACTTGCGTAAATGTACTGTCAAAATCAATAATAAATTTCTTATTGTGGGGCATTATTGCTGTGGATTTTTTATGATCTAAGCTCAAAATTAGCATATTATTAAAAAGTAATGCCTTTTATTGAACAAAATACTTTTGTGATTTTTGGCACTTAGTCCTGAAATCGATTGAGAAGCTTACATTCACATTTATCCGATCAGTCTTTCGCCCGTCAACTCATTGACCAACCATTTGATCTCCATATTTTCATCATATTCAGAATCAAGAACGAATTTTTCTTTGTCCAAAAGAAATCTGTAAATATACCAATCTGTCTTTGGGGTAGGGATATTTAATATCTGATCAAATGAAATCCACTCCAATGTTCCTTCATTACAATCCGGAGGTGGTATTTTATCGATTTCTGCCAAGTACACATAGCAGATCCAGTTATAGTTTATTGGTGATGTCTCGGTCAGGATTCCGCAAAAATCCATGGTCTCGACCCGGATTCCTGTTTCCTCCCAAGTCTCCCTCATAGCTCCTGACAGGGGAGTTTCGTATGGGTCTAATTTACCTCCTACAGGAGTATAGAGGTCTTTATTTGGTTCCTTTAGTCGCTTTAAGAGCAGGAAACTATCTCCGTTTTTGAGTACACAGATTGTTGCTGCTTTTTTTAATCCAATAGGTATGGTGCTCATCTGTCCAATAGTTTTTGAAATTCCTCAATAAATTGACCGACATGATGCCCATCCATCAGGGCATGGTGTACGTGAATGGATACTGGCATGGTTTTATTTCCCCCGGAATCTTTGACTTTTCCAAAGGAGATCTTTGGGCATGAATCAGAAAATGAGAAACTTCTGGCGTGTGACAAGGAAGTAAAGTCAATCCAAGGAATGGAAGAGAAATGGATCACATTTTCACCCGAACCTGCAGGATCAAGCCCTGTGCTGTTTCTCACCTTTTCTATTTCAATTTTGGCATATTTCTCAAATTCCTTAAAATTCTCAAAGTAATCCATGTAAGAAAAGCCAAATGTCCCATTTTCACGGTTGATGGTGGGGGAAGCATTTATTTTTTCGAATACCAATACTTGGCCATCCCTGATTCTATACCGGAATGGTTCTATGGAATTTGCCGCCTGAAGGGCAGCATGGAGATAATATAAAAAGAATGAACTGCCATTTGACTTTGCATTTTGGTAGGCTTTGGTACAATCTATCCTTATTGTCACTCCAAAGAAAGGTTCTTCAAACTTACTGAAAAACAAAAAGTGGTCTTTTCGGGACCACTTTTCAATATCAAGAATCTTGAACATGTTGTAAATATTATTTAATTGATTTGATCAATCTCTCATTAAGGCTGACATAATCAGGGTTTTTGGCTTCTTTAGCCATTTCCATTGATTTAGTAGCGCTGTCGATTGCTTCTTTTTTCTTACCCAAAGCCAGTTCAATTTTAGCTTTTAGGTGCATGGTCCAGTATTTTGGATCTTCGCTGACAGATTTTGTGATCCAATCGTATGCCTGGTTCATGTCTTTGTTATTGGTAAAGTAATAATTGGCCGCCTGATACAGCAAGCCCGGATTGTCAGCTCCTTGATCGATCACCAATGCCTTGATTTCAGCCATCACAATGCTATCCACCTCTGTTTCTATACGGAATTTGATTCTGGTATTTTCCCATTTCAACGCAATCGTAGCACCTGTATCGGTCATATCTACAAAGTTGATTTCCATGGTCTCATATTTCTGACCTGTTTTGCCTGGCTTTACTTTGAATCTCACGAGGTCATCTTTTGCATCATACCCAACAGCGCCCCATAATTTTGTGTTTTTGGATAGGATTATAGTCCATTCATTTTTGTCAGGAATGGAATAAAGGGCATAAGATCCTGCAGGAACATTGTTTCCTTCCACTTTTGCTTCATTCTTAAAAGTGATGATGGTAGCAGCATTTGCCCCTGTTCTCCATACTTCCCCAAATGGAACTAATTCTCCGAATATTTTTCTTCCTTTGGTACTTGGACGGCTATATTCTATGGTAACATCTGTAAGTCCAATTTTTTGACTTATAGTTGCAGTGGGACTTGCCTGTGGCATTTGTATCTGTTGGGCTACAGCAACCGTAGATAATGCTACTATTATCATAAATTGCAATAAAATGGATTTGCTTTTCATTTTTTTGTATGTTAATTTAGTTGAGTTGGAATTGACATTCGTAAAGATAATAAATTATTCAATCTGTAGAATTTAGTGCTTTTTGAATATGCATAATCAGAAATTTAGGTCGATTGAGCATATTGTAGCCGCTAAAAGAATTGTTTTTTTAATTAGTTGATTAGAAAGGCAATTTGGAACCGGGTTTTAATTTTAAAAAAAAGAATGAGTATAGCCATAATTTCCCCTGGAAGGGATGTTAGTTCTTGGGTAAAATCTTTTAAAAAAGCAGACCCATCTATTGATATTCAAATTTTTCCGGATATCAGGGACAAAGAATCTGTTGAGCTTGTCATTTTATGGCAGCATCCTAAAGGTATTCTCAAGGAATTTCCTAACCTGAAGTTGATTTGCTCTATGGGAGCGGGAGTGGATCATATTCTGAGTGATCCTGAGATTCCGATTACACTGCCAATCACAAGAATTGTTGATCCTGGACTTACGGTTCCCATGACCAATTATGTGGTTATGGCTACTTTAAATTACCAAAGGCAATTGTATAGGTATCAGTCCAATCAAAAAAAGAAAGTTTGGGACATGACTAATCCCGAACTCGAAATTCAGGTCGGTGTCATGGGTGTTGGGGCTTTGGGCAGTGATGTTATTTCAAAATTGAAGATGTTGGGATTTCCTGTTTTTGGATATGGTAACAGTCCAAAGACTGACACGGATTATCCTTATTTTTATGGAGATGAACTTCCCCAATTCCTAAATAACGTAAACTTAATTGTTTGTATGCTACCTTTGACCCCAAGAACAGAAAATATCCTTAACCTGGATTTTTTTCGAAAGTGTAACAAAGGTACTTATATCATAAATGTAGCAAGAGGGAATCATCTTGTTGAAGGTGATTTAGTGACAGCAATCGGTGAAGGCATCATATCAGGTGCTTTTTTGGATGTTTTCAGGCAAGAACCTTTGCCACAGGAACATCCCTTTTGGAATTCTGACAAAATTACTGTTACGCCGCATATTGCCAGCGTGACAAATCCAAATTCTGCCATACCACAAATAATTGAAAACTATAAAAGGATAAAAGACAAGAAACAACTACTGAATCAGATTAACCGAATTTTAGGTTATTAAAAAGTCAACAAAATGGACACTACTTTTAAGATTGTTTGCCCGACAGATTTCTCTGAATGTTCACTCAATGCCATTGAATACGCTGCAAAATTGGGAGAAATGTACAAAGCCGATTTGTTTTTATTTCATGTTCCGGACAAAGAAGATTATCAAAAACTTGCCTCAAACGAATTTCATGCAGGAGACCAATACAGTTTTATTCAAAAAAAACTTGATAGTCTTGTGAAAGTTGTCAGTCAGGAAAGTATACCAAATGGGTTGAAATCCTGCCAAAGCGAGTTTATTGAAGGGAAGACTGTCAATACTATTTTGGACTATGCTGATGCAAACAATGCTGACCTTATTATCATGGGGACAGAAGGTGTCAATGATTTTAAGCAAAATTATATCGGTACAAGGGCAAGCAGGTTAGTAGAAAAATCAGAAAGAGATGTCATGGTTATCCCTAGGAAGGTTTTCTTCAAATCTCCAAAGAAATTGGTTTATGCCACTGATTATTTGGAAGAAGATAAACTTGCAGTTCAGAAAGTTGTGGAATTGGCCGGATTCTGGGAAAGTGAAATTGACATTGTCCATGTAAGCACCAAGGTGAAGAATATTGATAAGTCCCTTCATATGACGATGGTACAGGAAATAAGGCCATTCATCAAATATGAAAAAGTCAATTTTGTCCTCAAATCCTATCGGGACGAACCGGGACTTGGTTTGGAAAATTACCTAATCATCGCCAAAGGCGATATTCTGATTACCCTAAGCAAAAAGAAAACCTGGTTTGAACAGATATTTTCAAACAACCTTTCCCGAAAAATGTCTTATTTTATCAATAAACCTCTGCTCGTAATCAAGAAGGTTTAGCATTGCTATTTTGAAGAACTGCCGAACTTTGATTTTAGAAACGATACAAATTCTTGACGTGTGGTAGGATTGGTCAGAATATTTTTGACCATTTTGAGGTAGTTCGAAGCAGTGATTTTTTTAGGGTTTGATGGAGTCTGGTTTTCTGTAAATTTTTGCTCCTTTATTTTCTTTTGAGCATCAGATTCTTGAGTTTCTTTTGTTTTGTATCCAATAAGGTCGTCAGCCTTTGAAAAACTCGATTTTGACCTTTCTTGGTAGCCTAATTTTTCTTCCACCAAGCCTTTGTTGTTATAGGATACAGCATCCTCAGGATCGAGTTCTATTGCTTTTTCGTAATCCTCGATCGCACCCGCCAAATCGCCAATCCTGTCTCTAAAATACGCCCTACTTGCAAATCTGTAAGGGTTTTTGGGGTCAAGATTGATGGCCCTGTCAAATTCCGACATGGCTTCCTCGTTATTTTTCATCAGGTGCAATACTACTGCCCTGTCATTGATGTAGGAAGGATTGTAGGGATCAAAATCAAGCAGTCTGTTAAAATCATTCAAAGCCGATTCAAAAATGCCCAAACGGGAATAAACCCTAGCACGGAAAAAATAGAATTCAGGGTTTTTCCCGTCTGTGTTGATACAAAAATTGATCTGAGTCAGCGCCTCTTGGAATTTCCCTTCCTTGAAATAGGTTACGCTTAGTTGAAATTCTTCCACGTCTTTATTTATTACTTTGAAGTAAATACAAAATTAAGGGTAATAAAGTTTAAAATTACCTGAGTGCCCACGCGGTATCCTTTTCCCAAAATGTTTTCTTTATATCTTTGAACCGAAAACTCAAACCATGGCCAACAAAGCAGAAGATGTATTAAAAGACCTTAAGTCAGGGAAATATGCACCTATCTATTTTTTGCAAGGGGAGGAACCGTTTTTTATAGATCAGATATCTGATTTTATTGAAGCCAATGCTTTGCAGCCTCATGACAAAGGTTTCAATCAAGTGGTTATGTACGGCAAAGATGTCACTATACCTGACATTTTAAATAACGCAAGGCGGTTCCCAATGATGGCTGACAGGCAGGTGGTCATTGTAAAGGAAGCGCAAAATATCCCACAGCTTGGCAAAGAAGAAATCGATCAGATGCTGATCAATTATGTCAAGAATCCGCTGCCAAGCACCATTTTGGTATTTGCACATAAGTATAAAAACATTGATGGGAGAAAGGCTTTGGCCAAGGAATTGGAAAAAAGCGCTGTTTTTGTCAAATCGGAGAAGATAAAGGATACATTTTTGCCTGGCTGGATAGAAAGTTTTGTAAAAAGTAAAGGCTTTTCTATTGACAATACAACCTCGTTTTTTTTGGCGGACAGCATTGGAAATAACCTTGAAGTAATCTCCAACGAGCTTTCAAAACTGTTTCTCAACCTTCAGGGCGAAACAAAAATCACCAAAGACCATATCCAAAAATTTATTGGGATAAATAAGGAGTACAACACTTTTGAGTTGACCAAAGCAATGGGCGTTAAGGACGTTGTCAAGGCCAATAAAATCATTCATTATTTTTCCCAAAACCCCAAAAGCCATCCGGTGATACCGATCATAGCTCTGGTGTATAACTTTTTCAGTAAAGTTGCCTTGGTCCATTTCAACAAACAAATGCAGGACGCAGAACTTGCCCGAGTTACAGGAGTGAACCCTTATTTCCTTAAAGAATACAGGATTGCTGCGAATAATTACCGCTTGGGCAAGGTTATTGATTGCTTCGCATATATAAAAGAGGCGGATTTGCGTTCTAAGGGAGTCGATGCAGGCGAAATGGAGGACAGGGAGATTCTTAGAGAATTAGTATATAAAATTATGCATTAAAGGCATTATTCACCCATGAGGAAAAGTTTTGTAGTGTTTTTGATTCTGTGGAGTACCCACAATGTAAGTTCGCAGACAGGTCTATACCATTCAGGAGAACAGAAGGTTTTGGACGATAATTTTGAATTGTTCCACAAACACCTTTTTTCTGCTTCAAGGTTTGAATACGAGGAACTCAAAGTTGCGGATTTGGATGGAAACCAACAGGTGTTGGTGGATTTTTTCCATGCTGTCTCGGCCCTGAAGATAGAAAATCCCGGCGCTTCCGATCTTGTCAACCATTTTATCCGAAACTACCCAAGCCATCCCAAAAAAAACGAGGCTGCATTTATCCTTGGGAGTTACTATTTTGACAAGAAAAATTACCGGGAGGCCATACCTGCATTTCAAAAAATTGAAACCTCTGCCATCAAACCTGATCAAAAATCAGAAATCTATTTCAAGACAGGGTATTCCTTTTTTCAGCTCAAGGATAATAAAAATGCCTTGAATTATTTCAATCAGGTAAAGGTCGAAAAAGGGGAGTATGCTGCTGATGCCTATTATTATGCAGGGTTTATTTCAAAAGAATCAGGGAATTTTGACCTGGCCATCAAGGATTTCAAGGAAGCAGAAAAAGCAAACTTTTATGCACCCAAAGTCCCCTATATGCTTGCAGGGATTTATTACCAACAAGGTTATTTCGATGAATTGATTGCCTATGCAGAACCGGTTTTGAAATCCCGTCCCAATCTAGACCGCAAGGAAGAAATCCATTTATACCTTGCCGAGGCTTATTTTGAAAAGAGGAATTTTACGGCGGCCGCTCAGAATTACGATGCTTTTGTAAATGCCCAAAAAAGGGATTTAGACCGGTCCCAAATCTATAAAGCAGGGGTGGCGCAATTTGAGATTGGAAACTTCCAAAGAGCTACAGACTATTTTAAAGTATCCGCAGTCATCGAAGATGAGATCGGACAGGTGTCGAGCTACTATCTCGGACATGCTTATCTCAAATTGAACAACCCACAATTTGCTTCCACAAGCTTCAATGCTGCCTACAAAAACACAAGTGATCCAAAAATCAGGGAAGATGCTTTGGTGAATTTTGCCAAAGTAAATTTGGAAAGGGGAAGTTTCCAGGAAGCGGTCAATGCTTTAGATGCGTATTTGGAAAATTTCCCAAATGGAATTTATGCCGATGAAGCCGAAACCTTGTTGACCGATGCCTTGATCAACACCAACAATTACCTGCGGGCCATTGAACATATCGAAAAAATGACCCGTAAATCTGACAGGTTAAAAGCTGCCTATCAAAAAATCACTTTCTACCAAGGGATTGTCTATTACAGAGACAAAAAACATGATCAGGCGACAACCTATTTTGATAAATCCTTGGCCTCACCGGTAGACAGGGATTTGGTAATTCAGGCTCATTTTTGGAAAGGTGAAAACTACGCCGCAACTAACAGGGACCCCCAAGCCATTAAGTCGTATGAAACGCTCCAAAGCCTTAAGCCAATATCTACTGATCCTTATCTTTTGAAATCTTACTATGGGTTAGGTTATACTTTTTTTAACCTGCAGCAATATGCCAAAGCAGAAACACAATTCAGACAATATGTCGAAAAGGGAGGCAAAAACGATGATCCCGACAAATATGATGAGGCTTTGGTAAGGTTGGGTGATGTGTATTTTGTCCAGAAAAAATTCCCCGAGGCACAGTCAGCCTTCCAAAGGGCTATCGAAGAAGGAGGTTCTTCTGTTGATTATGCCTATTTCCGGTCAGGGGTAGTCTATAATTTCCAAAGCAGAAATCAGGAAGCCATAAGCCAATTGGATAGATTGATCACAGGATATCCCAACAGCTTGTATTTTGAGGATGCGCTTTACCAAAAGTCGCAGATCAACATGGAAGAATCTCGCTATGCAGATGCCCGCGAGGGGTATTCAAGGTTGATCACTTCCCGTCCTAACAGTCAATTTGTGCCATTCGCTTTGGAGGGTAGGGCAGTGGCTAATTTTTCTCTCCAAAATTATGATCAGACGATAGAGGATTATAAGACGATTTTGCAAAGGCATCCCAATTCTTCCAATGCTGAAGCAGCACTGGTTGGATTACAGGAAGCTTTGGCGCTTCAGGGAAGGTCCGGTGAGTTTTCGCAATATCTTGGAACATACAGAAATGCCAACCCTGACAACAAAAGCCTTCAAAACTTAGAATATGAGGCGGCAAAAAACCTTTACTTCAATAACTCATTTGAACAATCAATCAATGCTTTTTCCAGTTATTTGAAAAACTATCCACAATCAGCCAACCGTGATGAGGCCAATTACTTCATCGCCGATGCACATTATAAGTTGGGAAGAAAAGAACAGGCTCTGGCATATTTCTATGAGATTGAGAAGGTAAAAACATCCGTTCAACGGTCTAAAGCTGTTCCTAGAATTGCAGCCATAGAGATGGAGAACAATAATTTCAAAAAAGCCATAAGTTTTTACAGGGAGGCCATCAACTTTTCCAGAAATAAAATCGAGGAATTTGAAGTCTTCTCAGGGTTGATGAAAGCATATTATCAGACGCAGAAATTTGATTCTGCCGCATATTTTGCAGACAAAGTTATTCCGCTTGGAAGCGTAACCCAAGATGCAGTTCCTGAAGCAACCTTGGTTAAAGCCAAATCTCTACGACAATTGAAAAAAACCGCCGAAGCTGACGAAACGCTTATGGATTTGATCAATGAATATAAGACAGTTCATGGAGCAGAAGGCTTGTATCTTTTGGCTGAAAGCCAAGCCTTGAAGGGAAGTTATCAGCAATCCAACAACACTATATTTGATTTCTCAGGACCTTTCTTCCCTCATGATTATTGGTATGGGAGATGTTTTATCTTATTGGCGGATAATTACCTGAAGCTCAATGAGGTATTTCAGGCGAAAGCAACATTGGAATCAATTCTTGAAAATTCCAATAACCCCGAAATCAAAGAAATGGCAAATAAAAAATTGGCAGAAATAAAATAGTATGAAAGAAAATCAGATGAAACAAACCGTCCAAAAGGCTTTCATATTTGCTGTTTTAGGCCTTTTAATATTGGTGGGAGTTCCCAAATTGGCATTTGGCCAGGAAAAAGGGGAAGTCAAAGACCAGGAATTTATCATTAGAAAAGACAGGGTTCTGACCTTACCGGTTCAGCCACGAAGATTTGAACGTGTACCCGCCTTACCGTCCTCAAAGGGAAATTCTAGTTTTGAATATGATGTGAAGCAATATTTCCTGACCCTTCCTCCAGTTGGGATCAAAGCGGAAGCTTCACAAAAAAATTTTCCAAAAGTAACAGAGGAAAAATACCCCGGCTTTGCCAGGATAGGATATGGTAACTACGGCTCCCCGCTTTTGGAAGGAAGGTATAATATCTGGGAGGATGAAAATTATAATATCGGAGCAAAATTAAAGCATCAAAGTTTTGCGAAAGGTCCTGTTGATGGACGAAATTCAGGTGAAAGTTTTACAAATTTCGGATTGGATGGGACATATTTTATGGATGTCTTTCAGTTTTATGGAGGTATCAAATATGACAGGCATAAATTCAACTTCTATGGCTATGATCCTGAAAATTTGAACCTGGTCGATTTTGTACCAAGTCAAAATATCCTCAACACCTTCCGGATTTTTGGAGGTATTCAGGACATTGACAAAATGGAAGGGGTCAATTACAACGCTAGGTTAGGTATCCGGGCTTTTAATGACAATTTTCTTGCTTCCGAAAATGAGGTATCTATCATTGCAAATTCCTCCTATTGGTATAATGACAATTTGAATGGAGCAATTGATTTTAATTGGTCTCATACTACTCCGAAAGATGAGTTTTATGGTGATATCAACAGAAATTACTTCAAAACAAAGCCCTATTTAGGGTATCAAGATGAGGCATTGAATATCTCCGTCGGGGTTAATATTGTTTTTGAAAATGATGTGACACTCAATAAGAAATCTGATTTTCATGTTTTTCCGGCCTTGAAAGGTGAATATATGTTGAGCAAAGAGATCGGCATTTATGGAGCTTTCGAAGGGGATGTTTTGAGAAAAACCTACTATGATTTTGTAATGGAGAATCAGTTTTTGGGTCCAAGTGCCCAATTGCTCAATACGATTCAAAACTATAAAACCGGGGCAGGTATAAAAGGGACATTGCTTCAAGGCCTGACTTATGAAGCAGGCTTTAATGTGGGGAAGTATAGAAACATGCACTTCTTTGCAAACAGTCAGTCAGACAGTCTAAGGTTTAACCTTCTATTTGATGAAAATACCCGGGTGTTGAATTATACCGCAAAGATAGGTTGGGAGTACGAAGGATGGTACAAAATGACGGCAACGGCTGATTATTTCAATTATTCTTTAAGTAACTTGGGCGCTGCTTATCAAAGACCCGAATGGGAATTTGCGCTCAACAACCAATTTAATCCGGCAGAAAAATGGCTGATTTATTTCAATGCCCATCTGATGGGCGGGATAGTTGGATTCAACCAGCAAAGTGACCTTACAGTGGTTTTGCCTGCGATTTTGGACCTTCAATTAAAAGCCGATTATCAAATAACAGAAAAGATCTCGGCATTTGTGATTGGCAAAAACCTCTTGAACAGAAACAACCAACGGTTTTTGAATTATCCGGTAAGGGGAATTCAAGGTATTGTAGGAGCAACAATAAAATTTTAGATTTACTTTGGCTTTGATTGATACCTTTGTTCAAAAACCAATTTGGCAATTCACCCATTTCAGTTAGTTTGCACAGCTTTATAGACTTAGATCATTAATGGAAAAGGATTCTGAAAATAACCTCAATTCAGCTGACAAAGACTATGGCTTTCCTTTTGTGAAAGTTGAGCCTTTACAGAATCCATCGCAAACCGAAGCTTTGATAGCATCAGGAGGTGAAAAGCAAAAGTTGGTTGATCCAAAAGTAACAATGAGTGAACCGGTAACCAAACCGGCAACCATCCCTTTCGAAGCAAAAGAAAAACCTGAAAGAATTAAAAATAGCAGGGTCCCTTTATTGTTAAGTCTGATTCTTTTGATTTTGGTGGTATTGTCTTCGATGGCTTATTTTCTCTATTATTTACCCAGCCAAAAAGAGACCCCCAAAACTACCCAGGTAGCAGAAGAGAAAAAAGAATCGCCCCAGACATCGCCCGAAATTGAAACAGAAGATGTTCCTGAGACAATGGTGGATTCTTTACCTGCTGAAGTTGTAGAAACACCATCTGCTTTGGTCCCGGCACCAACCAACCCTACCTCCTCAGGAGGAAAGTTGATTGTATTGAATGCCAAAGAAAATGTCAGCTATTACCATTTGGTGGTCGCCAGTCTTCCCAATGAAAGGATTGCAAGGGAAGAAGCTCAGGTCTTTTTAGAAAAAGGAAAAGATATTTGGCTGATTTTCCCTTCTGGAGATACCAAAAATTACCGGCTTTCCGTTGGAAAGTACAGCAGTTTTAAAGCTGCTGCCGAAGCATTGGCAACTGCCAAGGCCGACTTTAATGAATCTACATGGATTTTGAAATATTAACATGATTTTAGCACAAACCTTGAGTACCGACGGCCAAATGATGGCTGATTCTCTTTCTTTGATGGAACCCGGCAAACCAAGTATCGGTTTGCTGGACTTAATGATCAAAGGTGGATACATGATGATCCCGCTTTACATCCTTTTTGTAGTCGCGGTTTTTATTTTTGTTGAAAGGCTGATTACCCTCCGGAAAGCGGCAAAATCCCCTAAACACCTGATGGATCAAATCAAAATATTGGTCCAGAGTGGTAAAGTAGACCAAGCCAAATTTCTTTGTCAGGGTGAAACTACTCCTGTAGCAAATATGATTGCCAAAGGTTTGGAAAGGATTGGAAGCCCTCTAAAAAATATTGAGGTCTCCATCGAAAATGTCGGGAAAATTGAAATCTATAAGCTGGAGAAAAATCTGGGAATTTTAGCAACGGTTTCTGGAGCCGCTCCCATGATTGGTTTCTTGGGAACAGTTACGGGTATGATCCAGGCATTCATTGCTGTAGCGCAGGAGGAGGGAATGGTTTCTCCCAAATTATTATCTTCAGGTATCTATGAGGCGATGGTTACCACTGCCGCAGGTTTGGTGGTTGGGATTATTGCTTACTTGGGTTATAATTACCTGGTCAGTCAGGTTTCCAAATTGGTTCACAGCATGGAATATACCTCTGTGGAATTCATTGATTTATTACAGGACAAATAAGATGGCTTTACAATCCAAACATAAAGTAGATGCTTCCTTCAGTATGTCATCGATGACAGATATCATCTTCCTGTTATTGATTTTTTTCATGTTGACGTCTTCTTTCATTACTCCTTCAGGGCTTCCTGTGAATTTGCCTTCTAGCGAAACGTCTGACATCGTCATGCAGGAAGTTACCGTGACGGTAACCAAAGACCTGAGGTTTTCCGTTAATGATAAGGTGGTAACAAGGGATCAGATCAAAAATGAACTTACCACTCTTCTTAAAGACAAAAAAGGACAGGTAGTCCTACACATTGACAAGCAGGTTCCGGTGGAATATTTGGTCGAAATCGGAGGCATCGCTGCTAGTTTAGAAGCAAACGTTTCAATCGCAACACAACCTTATAAGTAGTATGCAGATTTGGGAAACAGATAACCAAGAAGCTGAAAACAAAAGAAAAGCGCTAATCATCACCATTTTGGTGAATGTGCTGTTGCTGATTGCTATCTATTTCATTGTGGTATGGAAAGAGCAAATCCCACCACTTCCGACCTATGGCATGGAATTGAATTTGGGTTTTACTGACCAAGGCAGCGGAAATAACCAAACCACTACGCCTGCATCTGAAACTCTTACCAGTAATACAGAATCTCCGGCACCGGGGGAACAAGCTTCCAAACCAGTTGAATCTTCTGTACCTGTTTCCGAACCAAAAACTGAGGCCGCAAAACCCAAATCTTCCCCTGCCAAGACCACTTACGAATCCCAATCCAAAGCCCCAAGCCCGATAAAGGCAAGTGAAAAATCAAGCATGGCAAGCAAAGACCCTAGTCCTGCAAAAAAAGAACCCACTCCAGTCACCCAACCATCCACTTCTGAGGCAGAGAAAACTACTACTAAAGCAGCAGAAAAACCAAAGATTGATCAACGAGCTATTTTTGGAGCAGGTGGCACTTCAAGTACCGGTTCAAAACCAGCCTCAGGAAGTGCACAAGGATCTTCAACCCAAAAAGGGGATGAAGGAAAACCGACAGGCACTGTTGACGGAAGAGCGATTATGGGATCTGGATCAGGAGAAGGGAAACCTGGACCGGGCTCCGGTGTAGGCCTTGAACTTGCAGGATGGGATTTCGCTTCACGACCAAATATCAAAGACAATGTATCTACCCGTAACGGGAAAATCGTTTTTAAAATAACCGTTGATGACAATGGAAAAATCGTCCAAGCCGTTCCATTAGAATATAATGTGTCCAATGAAGTTTTGGCTTATTATAGAACGGTAGTAAACCAAGTCAATTTCAAACGGCAATCCGGAAATCCCACAGCGGATTATTCAACCGGTAAAATCACCTTTATCATCAAAGTCGATTAATCCATGACTTACCAAGAGACGTTGGACTTTTTGTTCAATGCATTACCGATGTTTCAGAGGATCGGTGCAGCTGCGTTTAGGAAGGATTTGGGCAATACAATCGCACTTTGTACCCACCTTGGAAATCCTGAAAACAGCCTAAAATGTGTCCATGTGGCAGGTACAAATGGCAAAGGAAGCACTTCACATGCACTTTGTTCTGTTCTGATGGAAGCAGGGTATAAAGTTGGATTATATACTTCTCCCCATTTAAAATCATTCACTGAAAGAATCAAAATCAATGGAATAGACATACCTGAAAATGAGGTTGTGGAATTTGTAGAAGATTACAAGACTTTTTTGGAAGAATTGAAACCGAGTTTTTTTGAAATGACTGTAGGAATGGCATTTTGGTATTTTGCCAAAGAGAAAGTCGACATTGCAGTGATCGAAGTCGGCATGGGTGGAAGATTGGACTCGACAAATGTGGTGATGCCTGAAGTTTCGGTGATTACCAATATCAGTTACGACCATATGCAGTTTTTGGGTGATACTCTTCCGCTGATAGCAGCCGAAAAAGCCGGAATCATTAAGCCAAAAATTCCTGTGGTCATAAGCCAAAAGCAACAAGAAACTTTCTCGGTATTTAAAAAGAAAGCCGAAGAGTCTCATGCGCCGATTTATTTTGCAGAAGAATTTATCCAAATAAAAAGATCAGGATATATTTCAGGTGGCAAAAGATCATTTGATATCTCGGATGAAGGAAACCTGTATACCATTCAAATTGACCTTCATGGCAATTACCAGGAAAAGAACCTCGCAGGAATCCTTCAGACCATCAAAGTCCTCAAATCATTGGGCTGGAAAATAACAGAAAATAATGTCATAAATGGTTTGTCAAGAATCGTTTCCAATACTGGCTTAAAGGGTAGATGGCAGATTTTGGGAGAAAACCCATTGATTGTTTGCGATACAGGCCATAATGAAGATGGGATCAGGTTGATTGTTGAACAGATCAATGAAATGGCCTTCAATCAACTTTTTATGGTAATTGGGATGGTAAATGACAAGGATATTTCAAAGGTACTGTCTATCCTTCCTAAGGATGCCTGGTACATTTTCTGTCAGGCTAGTATACCGAGAGCAATGGATGTAGAGGAATTGGCCCAAAAAGCTTTTGAAGCAGGTTTGGAAGGTGAAATAGTCAAAGATGTAAATTCAGCAATCGAAAAGGCAAAGGGCTTGGCTTCAAAACAAGATTTAATATTCATCGGCGGAAGTACTTTTGTCGTCGCCGAAATCAACGATTTGTAATCATGAGCAGAAGAAAACTGGAAAGGTTCAAAGAAAATGAACAAAGCCGTAATGTCATCCAACCCGGAAAAGAACTCTTTGAAACGATCAAGGGACATTGGAAATCTGTTCAATTTGAAAATGAAAATCCCCTAGTCGTAGAATTGGCATGTGGAAGAGGGGAGTTTACGGTTGGTTTGGCAAGAGAATATCCCGGCAGTAATTTTATCGGGGTGGATATCAAAGGATCAAGAATCTGGAAAGGAAGTACTATAGCCATAGCAGAAGGATTGCACAATGTGGCCTTTTTGAGAACACAGATTCAGTTATTGGACAGGTATTTTGACCAAGGAGAAATTGCTGAATTGTGGATCACATTTCCTGACCCTTTTCCCCGGGATGGAGATGAAAAGCGCCGTCTGACTTCCCCGAAATTTCTCGAAATGTATAAACCGTTATTGGAGAAAAGTGGAATCATCCACTTCAAAACAGACAATACAGGATTATTTAATTACACTTTGGAGTTGATACAAAGCCGGCATGATTGTGAAATTTTGATCCATACACATGATTTTTATGCTTCTCCTTTTAAGGATGAACATCACGGCATCCAGACAAAGTATGAGAAACTTTTCAGCGAAAAGGGTGAAAAAATCAAGTATTTGAAATTCAGGTTTTTTTAAAGGCTGATTTTGGTATAAACCCTGTTATTCATGAATTTCCTTTCAGGATATTTTGTCAAGCTCCATCTCCATCACAATGTCATCCATGATAAATCCGTTTCCGATGTCTATCACTTCTCTGTAAGCTTCAGAAAATCCGATGTGCTTGTAAAATGAAATTGCTTTTTCATTAAACCTGTTCACATTAAGGTATAAAAACTTATCTCCATTACTTAAGGCAATGTCCATGACGTGATTGATCAACTTTTTACCAATTCCTTTCCCTTGGGTTCCGGGTAAAATGTAGATTTTATGGATCTTGGTTTTTTCCTGATCCTTGCAATGGACTTCATAGGCAGCAAACCCCAAAAATGAGTCCTCTTCTTTGGCCAGTAGAAAAACATGACCTTTTTCATTGACCTGCTGTTCCAATGCCTTGAGGTCATACATCCAATTCAGCATAAAGCTAATTTGATCAGGCGTAAGAATATTCGAAAAAGCCACAGGCCAGGTTTGATGGGCTATTTTTTGGACGAAATAAAGTTCTTCCGATGAAGCTTTGACAATTTCAATCATAGAGAATAGGGTATAAGGAGAGGACTAATTTTTGGTAAGGTTTTTATATCTCCAAAAAAACAAAAAACCCTTCAGAATTGAAGGGTTTTTATTGGGTGAATTAAGCAAAAAAATTAATTGTCGATAAAAAAATAAATACTTTGAATGAAAAAAAGATTTTTTTAGAGATAGATAAGATTAATCGAGAATTAACTTTTAAATCCTCATTTACTTTCAAATGAACAAAGGAAAAACTCTTGGGTGATGAGTCCTTTTTCCCTTATCGATGAGTTAAAACTATACAAACGAAACCAAATAAACAAAATAAAAAATATGCAAAAACAATAAAATATTTATTTAAATCGTTTTTACTCAAAAATTCCAAATAATAGTTTGAAATAGATATTCTTTGCTACCAACAACATTTATTTGTTTTTTTGTGCTCTGGGTTGCTTTCATAACTTTAACTTTTGTGAATACCAATGCCATTTTTACTTCTACCATCTGAAGCTGAAAGGCAAAAAAAAAATTAAAAAAAATGAAAAATATTTTTTGTGGCGGTTTTAGAAGCTAAAAAATTACCTTGGACTTATAGATTTAAATTTTTCGGATTAAATTTTTCCTCTATATCTGACGATTTATTTTTATTTTCCTTAAAGTAAGCCCCACGATTTCCTGAAATAAGATTTTCACATCTTCCAATTCCAATAAAAATGAAAACAAGAAAGATTTTCTCCATAATTCTGACCTTCCTGTTTCAACTTTTTCCTGTTTTTCTTTTTTCACAGAATTTTGTTTTGGATTGGGATAGAAATCTGAATTTGAAAAGAGTTAAAGAAAACGAGATTAATCGCCCGGTTCCTGTTTTCTCTTTTTTACTTAATGGTGAAAAAAAGAATTCGAGTGATTTTCTACCGGATGAAAAGTCTTGGAATTTGGATGGGCAGATTTCTTTAAGAATTGACAGTATACAGAATGGCCAAGACAATTGGACTGCAGTATTTACTTTTTCCAATATTTCAGAAGATACGCTAGAAGTTGAAAATTTTATTCCTTTTGGAGGTTTGGAAGATCAAGTCTACATCACCGTTAAAGGCGATCACCGGTTATCCCGTTCCCACCTCTTCAGGCCGGGATATGATCCGGTCAATGTCATCCTCCCTGACAATGCCTGGGAATTGGGCTATTCAAGTTTTGAAGTCGGAAATCAAGGATTTGCCGGTCTAATGAGACGAAAGTATTGGGACGGGGCGCAAAGGAGAAGGTTTGAGACTATTTTGCCTCCCAACTCCAATGTCAGCTACAGGATGTATGTAGATTCCTTTACGGGTGGTTGGCAGGAAGGATTGAAGCAGGTTTTCCAAAAGCGGTTCCTTTACGATTTGGATGATTTTGACTACAGTATGTACCAAAGGGAAGACCTGCAATGGATTCGAAAGTCTTATGCCATGCACCTCATGATGGCTTGGGATACAGATTTTTATGATAGGGAAGGAGAGAGGTTCACCATTTTTGATTTTCAACAAAGGAACAAGGAATGGTTTGGCGGGGATGATGTGATCGGAATCTGGCCTACCTGGCCTACTTTGGGATTGGACCAAAGAAATCAGTGGGATTTGTTCAGAGATCTTCCGGGTGGATTGGAACAGTTGGCATCGATATCTGACAGCCTGAATCGATTGGGTACCAAATTCTTTATCTCTTATAACCCGTGGGATGAAAGTACCCGGTTAGAAGGGCATTTGGAGGGCATGACAGCTCTGATTAAAGCAACCAAAGCTGATGGCGTGGTCTTGGATACCAAAGGGAGTTCGAGCCATGAAATACAGCAGGCTGCTGACTTGGCAAAACCTGGCGTTGTCATGTACAGCGAAGGGATGGCTGTACCCAAAGACATGCCGGGGATAGTTTCCGGTAGGGTTCACAATGCGCTTTATTATCCTCCTTTACTAAATCTCAACAAACTGATCAAACCGGATTTTGCGATTTTCAGGGTGGCTGAATTGGCCTATGACCGGATCAGACGGGAATATGCCACCTCATTTTTCAACGGGTATGGAACTGAACTGAATATTTTCAGACCCGGAAGGCCTGAATGGATGGAGGAGGATTACCGGTTTTTTGGAAAGACTTTGAGGATTTTGAGAGAAAACCATTCCAATTTTATTTCATTCGGATACACTCCTCTGATACCCACTTTGTCAGATGGGGTTTTTGTCAATAAATGGCCCTCTGAGAAGAAAATCATTTATACCATTTTCAGTCTCAAGCCTGAGGGATTTTTGGGAAACCTTTTCGAAGTTGAAAAACCTGCATCTGATTGGCATTATGTCGATCTGTGGAATCATGAGGAAGTGCAGGTTCTGGAATCAGGGGAAAAACATTTAATTCCTGTCGATTTGGAAGCTTTTCACCAGAAATGGCTTGGAACAAACAATGAAGGAGCCGTGGGGAGTATTGCATATTTCCCCAAATTATTAGAGGTGGGTTTGGAACAAAATAAGTTGAGTATCAAAGCCTCCAAAGGAAATGAAATCAGGGTTTGGGCTGGAGTTCCGGAATATGGGAAGTCGTATTTGAGTTTAAAATCAGGTCTGCATTCTGTGGATATCCAAGAAAAATTCGGCCGGTATGAAGGCAAAATAGTAGTCCAATTGTTTGAGTCAGAAGAACTGATAGATGAACAGGTCATCGAAATGGAATATGGAATTCCGAGATTGATAAGTTCACCCGAAAAGACTCCAAGATATGACAAAGCGCCAAAGGGAATGGTAAAAATTCCTTCGGGAAGTTTTGAAATGAAAGTTTCTCAGGGAGATCAATTTATCCCTTATCCAACGTCAGGCTATCCCCGGACTATATCTATGGATGGTTTTTATATGGATAGGTATCCTGTTACCAATCAGGAGTTTAAAGAATTTCTGAGGGCTACACGCTATCAGCCTGTGGATAAAAACCGTTTTCTTGCCCATTGGGTCCAAGGTCAAATTCCGGAAGGTATGGAACAGCATCCGGTAGTGAATGTAAGCCTTGAAGATGCTCAAGCCTATGCCAAATGGGCCGGAAAAAGACTTCCTTCAGAGGCCGAATGGCAATATGGGGCATCATCAGGTGATGGAAGGGATTGGCCTTGGGACCAAAACCTTAAAGTGAAAAAGAGGTTTGAATTTGTGACCAACACCCTGACTGTAGAGCATTTGGATGGATTGGGGGAAGAGTTTTGCAATATTGGGAATGGAATACCTGAAGCAGTGGGAAGCCATCCGAAAGGTAAAAACCCTTGGGGTTTGGAGGATTTGGTGGGTTCAGTCTGGCAGATGACGTCGGATATTTATGACAACGGAACCAATCAGATGGTAATTTTGAAGGGTGGTTCCTATTTCAAACCATCCTCAAGTTGGTGGTATGTACAGGGCGGGCCGAGGGAAACACATTACAGGCAGATGCTGCTGAGGGTTTCTCCGGGATTTGAAAGAAATGAAACTGTGGGATTTAGATGTGTTGCGGATTATTAAATGAAACTTTGTAAATGACTATTTCTGAAAAAATTGCCAATCAGGTGTTAGATGCTGAAATTCAGTTTCAATTTAGCCGAAGCAGCGGTCCCGGTGGGCAAAATGTCAACAAAGTCAACTCCAAAGTTGAGCTGAGGTTCAATATTCCGAATTCACAGATCCTTGATGAAACAGAAAAAGCGACACTTTCAGAAAAACTTTCATCCAAAATCGATACGGAAGGAAACCTGATTATCCAAAGTCAGGAGAAGAGGTCGCAGATTCAAAACAAAGAGATTGCTGTAAGAAAATTCTATGACCTGCTCAAAAAAGCTTTTCATAAAAAGAAAATAAGGAAAGCCACCAAACCTGGTAAAGGTGCTATCGAAGACCGTCTGAAAGCCAAAAAAGCTCAATCTGAAAAGAAAAAAGGAAGGAGAGGAGAGTGGTGATTAATTTTCGTCAATTTTTAAAAAAGTGATTAACCTTCGCTCCTAATCTTGGAATCTGATTCAAATCCATTCCCCATAAATACTCATTGGCAAGTACTCTTTCTACGATTTCTTCATGGTTTTCCTTTTTCCATACTTTTTCAAAAAACTCCAACACCGCAGGTTCATCTTTCAATGGAATGGATTCACCATTGATATCTCCTTTGTAAAACCGGATCAGGTCAGCAAATGACCGGATAAGATTTTCAGGAAATTGCCCGATCCGACTGTGGTATTCCAAAATTGTCGGTAAGACCCTGACCCTGAACTTAGAGATGGAATTGAGGGAAATGGAGATCAATTCATGACGGATAAATGGATTTCTGAACCTATCCAAAACTTCAGCGGCAAATTGCTCCAACCCCTCTTTTGGTAAATCAAGCGCCGGGATGATCTCATTATAAATGGTTTCTGAGATATATGTTGAGATCTCAGGATCTTCCATCGCTTCCCTTACAGTCCTGATTCCTCTCAGATATGCAACAGGAACCATCGCCGTATGTGCACCATTTAAGATCCTGACTTTTCGGAGGCGATAGGGTTGGAGGTTGTTAACTACGTGCACGTTCAGCCCTGTTTTTTCTGTTTGAAAAATAGCCCTCAATGCTTCAGGGCCTTCTATTGCCCAAAAGTGATAAGGCTCGGCAACTACAGCCAAATGATCACTAAAGCCTGTTTTATTTTCAAAATCCTCAAAATTCTCTTTAGGATAACCCGGAACAATCCGGTCTACAAGCGTATTGCAGAAGCTGCATGTTGTGTCAAGCCAATCAAGGAATTCCTGACGGAAATTCCACAATGCCGCATACCTCATCACACATTCTTTGAGTTTATCCCCGTTATTTTCAATCAGTTCACAGGGGAGTATTGTCAGACCCTTTTTTTTATTTCCTTCAAGAAATGTGAACCGCTCAAATAGCAATGCTGCCAATTTCCCTGGAAATGTTGTTGGAACATTTTTGGGATCGGTATCTTTTTCATCGAAAACTATACCCGCTTCGGTGGTATTGGAAATGATAAATTGCAAATCAGGATTTTTGGCCAAATCCAGATAGAATCCATAATCCAAATTAGGATTGCTTACTCCACAGATCGAGGTGATTAACTTTTGTTCATCAATGATTTTGCCATTTTGAAAACCTCTAACAAACACATGGTAATTGTAGTTCTGCTTCACAAAATCTTCAGGAATGGATTTTCCATGGCTTTGGATAATGTGGATGGAACCATCAAAATCTGTTTTTTGATTCAAAATCTCAATCATCCAATCGGCAAATCCACGGAGAAAATTCCCTGTACCAAACTGAAGGACTTTTACAGGTCTATTTTTCTTTTGTACCAAAGAGATTGAATCAAGGTTTGTCATAGCAGATTTAAATCTAAAATTAGACAGCAGTTTTATGGCTGTTTACATAAAAGTTTGTCAAACATCAGGGATTTTTTCTAAACTTTGATGTACTAAACAGAAAAAATATGCCTGCATTGGTTCTTGTTGAGGTCAGTATCCATGACCCTGAATTGTATGAATCTTACAAAAAGCTTACTCCCGGTTCCGTACTTCCTTTTGGAGGAAAATTTGTAGTGCGCGGAGCACAAACAGAATCTTTGGAAGGAGACTGGAATCCGGAAAGATTGGTGATCCTAGAATTCCCTTCCGTCCTAAAAGCAAAGGAATGGTGGAACTCCGAAGAATATACCAAAGCCAAAAATATCAGGTACCAGGCTTCCAAATCCAAAATGCTGGTCGTGGAGAGTTTGTGATATCGCATTTGAATTTTTGATTTAGCTCCTCAACATCCATCAACCATGCGCGTAGCCTACCACGAAGTTATTCAGACTCTTGAAAAAATCCTTCTTAAAAATGGGTTTACAGAAGATAGGGCCGTCTTATGCGCTTCTCTTTTTGCCCAAGCAAGCTTGGACGGTGTTTCTTCCCATGGATTGGATCGGTTTCCTGTGTTTTTGGAAATGATCAGAAAAAAACTCGTCTTCCCAAATCAGGAAGCAAATCTTGTGGAAAGCTATGGTGTTTTTGAAAGATGGAACGGAAACCTCGGTCCCGGTCCACTCAATGCGCATCAATGTATGGATCGAGCGATTCGGATTTCAAAGGAATTTGGCGTGGGAATCGTAGCGCTGCAAAATACGAACCATTGGATGAGGGCAGGGAATTATGGTTGGCAGGCCGCTGAATCCGGTTGTATAGGAATCTGCTTTACGAATACAAAACCCAATATGCCTGCTTGGGGTGGGAGAGAACCGAAGCTTGGCAACAACCCTTTGGTTATCGCAATTCCGCGATCAAGTGGTCATATTGTTTTGGATATGGCCATTTCTCAGTTTTCTTACGGGAAATTGAAAACCTATCTGCGGGAAGGCAAAGAAATGCCTTTTGATGCCGGGTTTGATCCTGATGGAAACCTAACCAAATCCCCTGAAAGCGTCATAGCCAACGAATTGGCCTTGCCTATTGGATTGTGGAAAGGAGCAGGTTTATCCCTGTTGCTTGACATGTTGGCCACCATTATGTCTGGCGGAAAAGCAACTTTTCAGGTTGGCGAAAGTGGAGAAGAATCCGGTTTGTCTCAGGTTTTTATTTGCTTGGATGCCGAGAAATTGGGAATAACGGAGTGGTCTGATCAGAAATTGGATCAAATTGTGGGAGACCTGAAAAGATCTTTGACTTTTGCTGACAAAGAAATCCGCTACCCTGGTGAAAACAATATGAAAACCCGGGCAGACAACATGCAGAATTGGGTTCCTGTGGATGAGCAAATTTGGAAAAGCATCATTATGGAGCTTTGACTTGAGGGAAAAAGGATGGTGCGGGTCAACTTTGAAACCTTCCAACTTTTAAACCCTTTTTACTTCAAAGCGAAACGCCTCTTTTCCAGGGAATGAAATCATCCTGAGCCAATAGGACCGCTTTTGGTTTAACCTCTCCCGAAGCCACTTTGATGATGGTTTCGAGTATTTCTTCACCCATTTCCGGAATGCTTTTTTCGCCAGAAATGATTCCTCCTGTATCAATATCAATGATGTCAGGCATTTTATTGGCAAGTTTTGTATTGGTTGCGATCTTGATGACCGGAGCAATTGGATTACCTGTTGGGGTTCCTAAACCAGTGGTAAACAGCATGACATTGGCCCCGGAACCTGCCATGGCAGTCGTACTTTCCACATCATTGCCGGGAGTGCAGACAAGATTGAGGCCAGGCTTTTGAAAATATTCCGCATAATCGAGCACATCTGTGACCGGTGAAGTTCCGCCTTTTTTGGCAGCTCCGGCTGATTTTATCGCATCTGTGATCAAACCGTCCATGATATTGCCCGGTGAGGGATTCATATCAAAACCCGAACCCACAGCGACCGCTGAAGCCGCATAGGCTTTCATCAATGCGGCGAATTTGTCAGCCGACTCATCGGTAGTGCATCGGTTGATCAATTCCTGTTCCACCCCACACAATTCAGGAAATTCTGAAAGCATGGTAGTTCCCCCTAGAGCGACTATCAAGTCAGAGGCATACCCTACTGCAGGATTTGCTGAAATACCCGAAAATCCATCCGACCCGCCGCATTCCAACCCAACAGTAAGCTTACTGAGCGGTGCAGGTTTTCTTTCTTGTTTGTTGGCTTCAACCATTCCCAAAAAGGTTTTCTTGATGGCTTCTGAAAGAAGTTGTTGCTCGGTCCCTTCCTTTTGCTGTTCCAGAATAATGAGCGGTTTTTTTAATTCCGGATTGATTTTATGGAGTTTTTCTTTCAATATCGAAGGCTGTGCATTCTGACAGCCCAAGCTCAGTACCGTCGCCCCGGCCACGTTAGGATTGTTGATATATCCTGCCAAAAGTGCGCATAGGGATTCTGAATCCCTTCTCGTACCGCCACAGCCTCCCTGATGATCCAAGACTTTGATGCCGTCAAGATTCGGAAACAACAATTTGGACTCCATTTCCTTCGCTTTCTCTACGTTCAGGTTTACGATTTCATCTTGTTTTCCTTCCTGATGCAGCTTCACCATGTTTTTGACCATTGATTTAAATGGATTTATTTTTCCATAACCCAAGGCATCATTAAAGGCATCTTTGATGACTTCTACATTCCGGTTTTCACAAAAAACCAATGGGATGATCAACCAATAATTTGCTGTCCCTACCTGACCGTCCTCCCGGTGAAAGCCCTTAAATGTCCGCCCTTGAAACCTACTTATGGAAGGAGGATTCCATTGATAATTTTCGGTTTTCTTGCCAAAATACGCAGCCTCGTGGACGGTATTTTGGGTTGTAATCAGGCTTCCCACAGGCAAATCTATCTTGGTACGGCCGACGACTGTCCCATACATATAGATCAAATCCTCTTTAGCCAAGGGCTCAATGGTAAACTTATGTTTTGCCTGAATTTCCTGACGAAGTGTGATTGTCTTTCCTCCAAAATCTATCGTACTTTCTGCAGGTAAATCCACCAAAGCGACCAATACATTGTCCTTTTCGTGGATTTGAATAAAAGTGTTTGGTTTGCCAGCCATGTATTTTTTTATCTAATCTGAAATCGTTTGCATTAACTTATATCCTGTTTACTGGAAAACAAAATTTAAGTGTTTATTTTCAGGAAAGATTAGCATTTATCGCAATGGGCAAAAAAATTATCACTATAGGCGAAGTAATGATGCGCCTCAGCACACCGGGACACGAAAGGTTCGTTCAGGCAAGTTCTTATGAAGCTGTTTTTGGAGGATCGGAAGCAAATGTTTCCATCTGTCTAGCCAATTGGGATCAGGAGACTTACCATGTCACTGCTTTTCCTGGACATGATATCGGAAAAGCTGCGACTCGATATTTGAGACAAACTGGAGTCAAGACCGATTTTGCCTATTTTTCAGAGGGAAGGATGGGTTTGTACTTTTTGGAGAACGGCTCCATGCAACGTTCTTCCAAAATCATCTATGACAGATTTGATTCTGCTTTTTCAAATTTTGATGGAAAAGATATCGATTGGGATTTGGTTTTTGATGGGGCGGATTGGTTTCATTGGACAGGAATTACACCTGCACTGAGCCAAAATGCTGCAGATATGACGCTGAAGGCACTTAAAGCTGCATACAATAAAGGATTGACAATCAGTGGAGATATCAATTACAGGAGAAACCTTTGGCAATATGGAAAAGGACCATTGGACGTGATGCCCGAGCTTATCAGGTACACCCATGTTTTGGTGGCAGGAAAATCTGATTTTGAAAACTGTATGGATATCGCCCTAGATGATTGGGGAGATACCTGCTATCAGGCCAAAAAGGATTACCCGCAGATCAAATATATTACCAAGACAAAAAGGGAGTCGGTTTCTGCATCCCATAATCGGCTTAAAGGTGTTTTATGGAACGGTGAAGAAATCCTTTTTTCAAATATTTATGAAATGACTCATATCGTCGATCGCGTGGGAGGGGGTGATGCCTTTATAGCAGGTTTGATTTATGGGCTATTGCATCTTTCCGATCAGGAAGCCATTGAATTTGCTACGGCTTCCTCCGTCCTGAAACACAGCATAAAAGGTGATGCCAATTTCGTGTCTTTGGAGGAGGTTCAGGATTTGGTAAAAGGAGAAAATGTTGGCAAGCTATTGAGGTAAGGTTTAATTTCTAAGTCATTCTATTCATAACTCTCTCATTTGTAGATTTCAAATTCCCAATAACCAATAACCAAACCAGTAATGAAATATACCCACCAAGAAATCCTTGATAAAATGGCTGAAACAGGAATGATTCCTGTATTTAACCATAAGGATATCTCTGTCGCCAAGTCAGTTATCGATGCATCCTACAATGCCGGAATCAGGGTTTTTGAATTTACCAACCGTGAAACAAATGCTTTTGAGGTGTTCAAAGAGTTGAAGATTTATTCTGAAAAATACCCTGATATGCTTTTGGGAATAGGGACTGTTTTTTCTGCAAAAGACGCATCACGTTTTCATTATATAGGGACGGATTTCGTGGTTTCGCCTGCTTTGATTCCCGAAGTTGCCAATTACTGCACGATGAAAGGACTTTTTTGGGTTCCCGGATGTGCCACAGTCACGGAAGTGTTTCAGGCAAAGTCCATGGGCGCGCTTTTGGTCAAAGCATTTCCCGGAAATTTATTGGGTTCCGGCTTTATCAAAAGTGTATTGTCTGTCATGCCCGATATCAAAATGATGCCCACCGGTGGCGTGGAACCTACTGTGGAAAACCTTTCAGAATGGTTCAAAGCCGGTGTGCATTGTGTGGGAATGGGTTCGCAGTTATTTGACAAAAAAGCCATTGAAAAGGGAGAATTTGAGGTTTTGGAAAAAAACATCAAAAATGCTTTGGCAACAATCCAAGAAATCCGGAAATGAAATCCTATTCATCCAAGAAACCCATGACTGATTTAAATTCAAAACAGAAAAATCGGAAACGTTTGTCTTTTTTTTCAAGGCTTACATTTTTGCTTTTGTTTTCACTGATTTTATTTTCTACCTGCAAAGGTCCGGGAGGGGTGAGGGTCATCAAATTGGGGCATGGGCTTGGGGTAACGCATCCCGTCCATGAGGCAATGGTATTCATGGCCGATAAAGTTGCCGAGAAATCAAATGGACAGATGCAGATTCGGATTTATCCAAACCAACAATTGGGAACTGAAAGGGAGTTGGTAGAATTGCTTCAGATTGGAAGTTTGGGAATGACAAAAGTTTCCTCAGCAACGATGGAAAGTTTTGCTCCTAGAATGCAGGTTTTGTCTATGCCCTATTTGTTCAGAGACGATGCCCATAGGGATAAGGTGTTGAAGGGGGAAATCGGAAAACAATTGTTGCTAGACGGGGAAGATTTTTGGTTGAGGGGATTGTGTTACTATGATGCAGGAAAGAGGAGTTTTTATACCAAAAACAAACCGATAGAAAATCCATCTGATCTCAAGGGTTTGAAAATCAGGGTCATGGAAAGCAATACTGCTATCAATATGGTAAAGAGTTTGGGGGGTTCTCCGACTCCTGTTTCATACGGTGAGCTTTACACCGCATTGCAGCAAGGGATCGTCGACGGTGCCGAGAATAATCCGCCAAGCCTTTATACTTCCAAGCATTATGAAGTCTGTAAGTTCTATTCCATCAATGAACATACTGCCGTGCCTGATGTGCTGATCGTCAGTACCAAAGTCTGGAAACTGCTTGATGATCAGGAGAAAAAATGGCTTCAGGAAGCTGCTGACGAGTCTGTGGTGTATCAATATAAACTTTGGGCAGAGTCCGTAGAGGAATCTTACAGAGAGTTGAAAAAAGCAGGAGTTACCATTTTATATCCTGAAGTGGCTGGTTTCAGGGAGGCGACTGAAGTGATGTACCGAGAGTTCAAGACCTCCCAACCCGATCTATTTGAAATTGTTGACAAAATCAGGAAGACTGAATAAAGAATTCTATTGTTGAGGATAAGCGTATTTATTTCAAGCCATTAAAATTCTTTTGATAAACTATTTATTCAACCCAAAATAAGTTAGCCAATGCTTAATCATACTTTTAAATTGAAACTTGATAAAGTGGTTTCGGGCCTTTTGGTCATGTTGATGGCTTTGATGGTTTTCAATGTGACTTGGCAGGTTTTGTCGAGATATGTCGTCCAAAACCCCAGCTCTTTTACAGATGAACTGTCAAGGTATATGCTAATTTGGTTGGGGATGTTGGGGGCTGCCTATGTCGCAGGACAAAATCAACACATTGCCATTGACCTGCTTCCAAACCGCCTTATTGGCAAATCCAAAATGAAATTGATGATCCTTATCAATGTCATTGTCCTGTTTTTTGCTTTTTCTGTGATGGTAATGGGAGGGATCAATCTGGTTTATATCACATTTATCCTTGGGCAAAAGTCGGCTACGATGCAGATTCCGCTTGCCTATATTTATACCATTTTGCCGATAAGCGGACTTCTGGTTATCTATTACCAGGTTTTTCAGATTTCCAATCACTACAGACTTTATAACTCCTGATCCATGGAATATATCAGCATCATTATATTGGTTCTTTCCTTTATTACTTTATTGGCAATAGGAGTGCCTGTAGCTTGGAGTCTGGGAATCGCAAGTTTTATTACCCTATTGGTTTCAGTAGCTGCCGGCCCATCAGCGACAACTATTGCACAGCGGATGGCAACAGGATTGGATAGTTTTGCCTTGCTGGCAATTCCGTTTTTTGTTTTGGCAGGTGAGATTATGAATAAAGGAGGAATTGCAAACCGCTTGATAGAACTGGCAAAATCTCTGGCAGGAAGACTTCCCGGAAGTTTGTTATATGTAAATGTGATCGCCGCGATGCTTTTTGGCGCTATTGCAGGTTCGGCTGCTGCTGCGGCTTCCGCTTTGGGTAGTATTCTTGGCAAAAGGATGGAAACGGAAGGTTACCCTAAAGAACTTGGTGCGGCTGTAAATATCACTTCCTCGACTACAGGATTGATCATTCCCCCATCCAATATCCTGATCGTGTATTCCTTGGCTTCCGGCGGTGTTTCTATTGCAGCATTGTTTGTAGCAGGTTATTTGCCTGGAATTTTTATTGGTTTGGTATTGATGGTTACAGCTGCGATTATTATCAAAAAGGAAAAATTACCTCCGGGTGAAGGGGTTTCCTTAAAGGAATTTGGAAGGACTTTCTTCCGTGCTTTTCCCTCGCTGATGCTTTTGGTCATTGTGATAGGTGGAATAGTGGGTGGTGTTTTTACGGCAACAGAGGCCTCCGCCATTGCAGTGATCTATACTTTGGGTCTATCGCTTTTCTACAAAGAACTTAAAATAAGAGAATTACCATCCATTTTATTGAAATCATCAGAGACAACAGCCATTGTGCTGCTTCTTATAGCGACATCGATGAGCATGTCTTGGGTGATGTCAAGTGAGGATATCCCTCAGTCTATTACCAATTCCCTACTTTCTATCAGCGATAATGTTATTGTTATATTGATTCTCATTAATCTCATTCTTCTCTTTGTCGGTGTTTTTATGGATATGACACCTGCTGTGCTGATTTTCACTCCGATATTCTTGCCGATAGTCACCGAATTGGGAGTTGATCCTGTGCATTTTGGCATCATCATGATTGTAAATCTTTGTATTGGATTGTGTACGCCTCCTGTAGGCTCGGTTTTATTTATTGGTGTTCAGGTAGCAGGTACCACTCTTGAAAAAGTCATCGGTCCTTTGATTCCTTTTTTTATTGCTATGATTTTGGGCTTGATTGTAATTTCACTTTGGCCCGAATTTTCCTTGTGGTTGCCGCGCCTTTTTGGATTAATGTAAAAAATTGCAAAGTGCTAAAAAAGAAAAAGGAGGTTTCTACCTCCTTTTTTATTTCAAGTTAATTACGTCGATAAAATTTTTGCAATTCTGAAGTCATCTTCATCTACTTCTTTATGGCCCACAATTGCTTTTGCAATAGGAGTGAAGACCACTTTGTTATTGATAATTCCGGCCATGACATCGTATTTTCCCTGCATCAGTCCTTCTACTGCAAAAACACCCAGCTTACTAGCCAAAACCCTATCCAATGAACTTGGAGCTCCACCTCTCTGTAAGTGCCCAAGAATGGTCACTTTGATGTCGTAGTACGGGAGTTCCTTTTTGATTTTTTCTGCGATTTCAACTGCACCGCCGCTTTTTCCACCTTCGGCAACAATGACAATGTTGGAAGACTTCATGGCTTTGGTTCTTGCCTTCAATCTCTCAACCAACCTTTCGATCGGCATTTTCTTCTCAGGAATCAGCGTGGCCGCCGCCGCACTGCCTATGCCTGCGTTGATGGCGATAAAACCGGCATCTCTTCCCATCACTTCGACGAAGAAAAGACGGTCGTGGGAGGTAGCGGTATCTCTTATTTTATCTATGGCTTCGATTGCGGTGTTGCAAGCGGTATCAAATCCGATAGTCAGGTCAGTTCCAGCCAGGTCATTGTCAATCGTCCCAGGTAAGCCAATGGATGGGATTCCATATTCATTATAGAATAAATGCGCACCTGTCAACGAACCGTCACCACCGATGATGACCAAAGCATCGATTCCATGTTTGACTAGGTTATTGTAGGCTTTTTTTCTTCCTTCCGGTGTTCTGAATTCGCTGCTTCTGGCAGATTTTAGAAATGTTCCGCCTCTTTCCAGTACGTGGGCGATGTTTTTTGATTCAAGCTTTTTGATATCGTCCTGAATCATGCCTTCATATCCTCGGTAGATGCCGTACATTTCAAGATTATAATAAAATCCTGCCCTGACTACAGCCCTGATGGCGGCATTCATACCGGGAGCATCGCCACCTGATGTAAGCACACCGATTCTTTTGATAGTTTTTGGTTCCATTAAAATTTTGAAGTTAATTGTTTGAACATCAGGTCAGCTGCCGCGGGATTGGTCGCAAGGGGGATGTTGTGGACATCGCATATCCTCATCAGCATCTGCACATCAGGTTCGTGTGGGTGTTTATCCAAAGGGTCTCTAAAAAAAATAACCATGCTGAGCTCTTTTTGGGCTGCCATAGCTGCAATTTGTGCATCGCCACCGATAGGTCCGGAAAGCATTTTCTGTACTTGTATCCCTATTTTTTCAATGTGTGACCCGGTGGTACCGGTAGCCACCAGTTGAATGTTAGAATTCTGCAATTGCTTTTTGAAACCACTCAGGAAATGGACCATGTCGGCTTTTTTTCCATCATGGGCAATCAAGGCTATTTTCATGGTTAAAGTTTAATAGGTTTTCAGGGTAAATTTATGAAAAATTATAGCTTATGCCTGCGGTAATTTTTTTTTAATCTCCGACATCCAAATTTTAATTCATAATATGTCAATTCAAAGGATTTCATTTCGGATGATTACTTTATTAATAGATAAATATCAATTGATTTTGAATTTTTACTATTTTGTAACTTTATTATTAAAATCCAAAACCATTTAATTTATGAGCCTTATAAAAGAATTTAAAGAGTTTGCCATGAAAGGCAATGTGGTCGATCTGGCCGTCGCTGTGATCATCGGCGGTGCTTTCGGAAAAATTGTCTCCTCATTTGTGAACGACATCGTCATGCCTCCGATAGGAGTTCTTTTGGGAGGTGTTGATTTCAAAGACCTTAGCATTATCATTAAAGAAGCAGAAGGGGAATTGCCAGCGGTTGTTTTAAGCTATGGTAATTTTATCCAGAATGTGGTTGATTTTCTAATCATTGCATTTGTGATTTTCATGGCAATCAAAGGAATGAACTCTTTCAAAAAGAAAGAAGTCGAAGCTCCGGCACCGCCACCACCTGCACCGCCAAAATCTGAAGTTCTTCTAGAGGAAATAAGAGATCTCCTGAAAAACAAATAAGCAAAAAGCAGCCATTTGGCTGCTTTTTTTTTAATCTTTTGTTCCTCCTTCTCTTCCGCCGCGATTTCGTTGGTAAACTTGCCTTGTAAATTCTCTATTTACGCCACCAAGTTTTATTGCCTGTTGGAGAGAGATGACCTTGGTTATCTCTTCCATAAAAATCTTCTCCCTGTCCAATAACTGCTGTTGAATTGAAAACCGTTTTTGGATTATTTCTTTGGCCCTAGCTTCAGTTATTTCTTGCATGGATTCCCGGTTAAGGGAGGAGACTTTATCCATCATTTTGGTCCGCTCTTCATTATATTGATTGAAGAGGGGCCAAAATTTCTCTGCCTGCTCGGGCTTAAGGTCAAGCCTGTTTGTGATAAATGCCACTCTTGCCGCTTCCAATTTTTCTTTGTCATACGCTGTTGTGGGCTTTTGGGCATAAGCCGCAATACCCAAAAACAAAATAACTGTCTGTATCCAAATTACCTTTTTCATAGCCTTTTTCTGTTTTACCACCATTCACCTGACTCTTCCCCAAATTGGTTTTCTTCAGCAACACCCCATTCTTCTTCTATGATTTCATCCAAAATCAAGTCAGGATTTTCTGAAAAGGTAAGAATGTCTTCTGCTTCCCAAAGACCTGAACTGATATATAAATCAATTTCCTGTTCAAGATTTGCTTCAATACTCTGATCAATATTGACATCATTTTTGATCGCAAAAAAGAAAACGCCAATGATAACCACTGCTGCCGCAGCAGTCATCTGGACCAAAGAAATCGAAATGCTTTTCCTCTGTTTCTTTTTTTCCAAAATACGGGTTGGAAGATTTTCGAAATATCCTTCCGGGGTTTTGAAAACATTGTGATCGGGTAGATTCTTCATATTATAATCTGTTAGACATGCTTAAGATACTGAGGTTTAGTCAGTATGAAGTTCATTTTCTATTTTTTTGACGGCATGGTGGTAACTCGCCTTCAAAGCACCCACAGAAGTTTGGGTGATTTGACTGATTTGTTCATAACTCAAGTCATCAAAATACCTCATGTTGAACACGAGCCTTTGCTTATCAGGTAATTTCAGCAGGGCTTTTTGAAGCTTGATTTCAATATCTTCGCCGGAAATAAGCCCCGATTGGTCCAGATAGCCTGCCATGGCTTCCATATGGTCTTCGATGGGGAAGAAAAACCTTCTCTTCTTTTTCTCCAAGAAATTGAGGCTTTCATTGGTCGCTATCCTATACAACCATGTAAAAAGGGTTGAGTTTCCATGGAAGCTTTCAATGTTTCTAAATGCTTTGATAAAGGTGTTTTGTGTGACATCATCTGCATCTTCGTGGATGATGAGCATTTTCCGGATAATGCCATAAACCCTTTTTTGATACATTTCCACGAGTAGCCTAAATCCTTTATCCCTGGATTCGGGATTTCGGATCAATTCCAAAAGTTCTAGGTCACTGATAGATATCATCGGGTTCTTTGACATGAATACTATCTAGAGGTTTAATTCCTGAAGTATTGTTTTTGAAGTTACTGCCTATTTGACGGAAATAACTCTAATTCAAAAAAAAATCCGGTCCCATTGGAGTTACAAGGGGACCGGAAATGCAATATTTCAAAATCTTGGGACTTCTAGATTTCAAGAATGTAATCGAGGATTCCTGCGTTTTTACCTTTAGGCCTTGTGACGAGAAGCGGAAAGGTTTCATTCAGTTGGATCAGGCGCTCTGCCATACTTCCAATAAACAAAGCCGTGGCTGCAGTTCTTCCTTTGACACCGATGATTATGCCATCTGCTTTGATTTCTTTCGCCTTGGCGATGATTTCCTCTACAGGATCATCGTCATCATCTTGGGTGTAAATTGGCGTAATTTTGATGTTTTTGGTGTCTATGTTTCTGATGAACTTCTTGAAATTGATCTCGGCGTGCATCAACATGATAGAGGTGAACTCTTCAAAACTTTTGCCTGTAAAGTGATATCCCGAAGGTATCGTAAACACATTTTGACAGATTATCTCTGCTTTTCCTCCGTATTTTTCTACAATCAAGACAGCTTCTTCGAGTGCGTCTTTGGAATAATCCGAAAAATCCGACGGAACCAGAAGCTTGTCCATTTTTGGTTCAGCTTTTTCGGGAATAATCAAAAGAGAGCAACTCGCCCTTCTAGCAAGTCTTTGAGAGACAACACCTGTACCGGGAAGTGTTACTTTTCTGCCAATGATGATCATATCGACAGACTTCTCGAGGGCCAGTTTCAGAATTTTTTTGCTCAGCTGACCTTCTTTGACCACAAAAGAAAACTCAATATCTTCTCTACGTCCAAAGTTTTTTTCTACCACTTCGATCATCTGCTTTTTCCTTTCCTCCACCATGTTTTCAATGAGATTGGGAAATTCCTCCAATACTTCCTTTGGAATCTGGAGGTTTCTGATGACGTTGGTAAAATAGATTTTCTTAGTCTGATTGACCCGAGACACAAAAGAAGCAAACCTAATCAAGGTTTCATCCAAATTACTTTGGTCAAGACAAACGAGGAGCTTTTTTATTTGATACATTTTAATAGCCTTTTCGAACCGCAAAGTTACACGAATTCAGTGATGAAAAATAGTTGATTGAAGAATAAAATTTTGTCAATTTAACAATTCAAAATCAGAGACGGATTTTTGTACTGAAAATCAGTGGATTTTGAATGAATAATTTGGATAGATTGGTTGAATATTTGATCAGTATCTTTTTTTTAAATTTTTACCTAATAAAAATACATATTTTAAGTTCTTGACAAAATGATTTTTGGTCAATCAAAAAGATTCCTTCTTTGTATGGGAAATTAGCCTGATAGCTGATTTTTGCAGGTTTTTTATGAAAAAGCAATCGGTCCAATCTGTCATTAATTTGTATATTTGCACAAATGGCTCGGGTCGCCGACATGTTCCGACTTCACAATTATAAAACAATCCCGAGTGAAGCCCTTTCCAAAAACAGGCCTCATCCTTTAGCAATAAAGGACCTCGTATCTCCGGATGCAGGATAACAGTGGAAGTTTGCGGATATCGTGGCAGCTCAAATCCTGTCAGTAAAGAGGTTTGGTAACACTCTAAGGCCTGAGCCCTTTTATTTTTTGAATTACTTTTTTCTGATTTTCTTTGGCGACGCCCAATGCAAAAATCCCCAATACATACAATAAGGTGATTACAATTGAGCGGATGATCGTGTCAAGAATTCCAGGTTGATTTTCTCGAAAAAGATAAGCTTGAACAAAATAAATAACCACTCCCAAAAGAATGATTTTCAGTACATCCCACGAAAATGGCTCAAAGGAAAGCCTTATTTTGATATAGAGGTATTTGATGAAATTATAAAGGAACATGGCCAAAAATGAAGCAAATGCTGCTCCTTCTATACCATAGGAAGGAATGAGCAACAAATTGAAAACCACAACTGCCACACTCATGATGACGGTGGCGGTAATATTGAAAATGTAGTATTTGGAAAAAACAATGATTTCGCCATTGATGGAAAAAACGATGTCACACATTTTGCCAAACCCAATCCAAAGAACGACCCATTTTCCTGTTTCATAAATGGCATTATTCGGTACAAAATGGTACAGGTTATCAATGTTGGACCAAATGCCAAGAAATAACAGAACACAAATCAAAGTTTGATTGACTGCAATATCTTTATACAGTCTGTCAATTTTTGGGTATTCCTGCCTTGAAAAATAATCTGCCACCACCGGCATACTTACCTGAGATATTGCCCTTCGTGGCATTTCCATGACGATGGCAATTGAAAAAGCAATGTTATAAATCGCATTGGCTTCTAATCCGATCATGGAACTCACCATCAGGCTGTCAATTTTCATGATCAAAATGCCTCCGGCAGTACCGAGTAAAGTAATTATGCTGTAGTTGAGAAACTCTGATTTGAATCCTTTTCTTTCAAAAAAGAAATCTGTTTCAATGCTGAAAATACCGATGCGGACCATGTAGACTATCAAGCTTCCGAGGACGATGAGGTAATTGAGCGATAACCCCCAAATCATCTGATCAAAATCTATCCATCCGATTAAATATACCGAAACTAGCACCGTCGAGAGCAACCTCAACAATACTTCCCTAAGTAAAGTCGGAACAGCAATCTTCATATAAGACCTGCTGAAGGCATCCAAAACAGTATTGACCACTGCAAATAGGGTAATCAACAATACCACAATGAAGAAGTCAATGACCTGCGGGGAATTGACGGCAAAGGCAGCTATAATTTGGCTTTTGAAAATAAAAAACAACAGGGAGACAGCAATAAATCCCATCAAGGTAACCAAAACACTGAAGGTGAGGAATGAACCCTGCTTGCTTTTGAGTTGGGGAAAAAACCTCGTGATCGCATTTCCCAATCCCAATTGCGCAAAGGGAACCAAAAGCATCGCCATGTCCTGCACTGTTCTGAAGATCCCGATTTGCTCAGGGGCAAGGGAATACGGAAAGAGCCACAATACATTGAAATACCCAATTGCCACTCCCAAATAATGGGAGAGGGTAGTCAGAATGCTTTGGCGGGCAAATTTTTCCAATTGATTAATCAGTTAAACAATCCCAATAATTCTTCTTTTCTTTTGGAATAAGGATAATCTTTCAAGATTTTATTTCTGGATTTTGATCTTTTCTTTTCAAAATCCATGTTTAAAGCCTCTTGAATTATTTTGGCTAATCTATCGGGATTTTTTTGATCCAAAATAAAGCCTGAATCATCTATGATCAAAGGAATGTCTCCGACGGCTGAACCGATGGGAACACAGCCACAAAGCATGGCTTCTGCCAATGCATTCGGAAACCCTTCAGATGTTGACAACTGCAAATAAAACCTGTGACTGTTGTACAATTCCTTCAATCCGGCTTTGTCTTTTGGCCCTGTAGTGGAAATATTTTTCGCCATTGGGATATAGTCAAGATCACCTACCAAGGTAAATGTGGCCTCAGGAAATCTTCCTGCAATCAATTCGATCATATCAATCCCTTTGATCCTTGCCCTGACAGGATTGGAAATTCCTTTTGCCACAGTGATAAAGGTCATCGGCCTCCTTTCTTTTCCAAAGTCAATCCAAAAATCAGTATCAAAACCATTGTGGATAGTCTTGATGGGGGTCTTTAGATCGGGAATCAGGTTCTTCAAACCTTGTTTGGATGAAATCAGAGGATCATATTTATAATCCGATTGGATAAGAGAATCGGCTACAGGGAGGATTTTTGTGCAGTTTTTAAAACTGTAAACAGTCGCCAATCTCAGCCATTTCTTTCTGAAATTCCCGTAGTTTATCTCCGGCATATTGACTGCATCTGTTCCTCCACATTGGATAAAAACTTTTCTCTTGAAAATTTTGCCTAAGAAAGTCGGTAGTACAGAATGGTATCCCCCAAAAAAGCACAAATAATATGTCGTCTTTGGAAGGAAGATTACCAATTGAAAAAACTGGAGAATAAAGAAAAAGGGGAGAGCAACCGGGTTTTGGGTAAACTGAAGGGTTTTGATGGAAAACTTAGTCTGGATCATTTCAACATCTCTATCCGTAAATGCAGTCCGTACTGGATAGGTATAAATAATCATAGATGGTCTTGAAATGGATCTGAATTATTGAGAATTGGCTACAGAAAGATACTGTTTTTGATTTTAAGAATTGTCCTTTCTATAAATACAGGCCATTTTCCCCTTAAAGTACTTTTGGTGACTTTGGTATTTCTTTTGAAAACAAAGTATTGGTAATCTTTTTCGGCAAAGAAAACAGGATAAGTTTCCATCCTGTCGAGATAATAGCCATTGTCTCTCAAGACAGCAACCAAAGTAGCGGTGTCTAAAGGTTGGTCAATAATTTGGAGCTTTTGGGGTTCGTTGCTGATGTTATATTGCAAAAACCTAGGTGCAGGGATATGGATGAATACCACCGAACCTTCGTGGGAGTGGGCATCTATCCTGGCAAACAAATTGGAGTGCTGCTCTATAGGAATATGTTCCAAGACGTCAGGAAAAACAAAATAATCAAATGTCTGACCGGATTTTGTAAAATCGCTCATGTCAGAAACTTCGAAGCTTAGATTGGAAAATTGCTTCCAAAGGATTTTGGCTTTTTCAACGCTTTTCTCACTGATGTCGACCGCCAAAACTTTTCCTTTTGGGGTTTTCTTCGCGATCAATTGACTGACCGTGCCGATACCGCAACCAACCTCCAAAACATTATGATTTGACTTTAACCCTGATTGGACAAGCTTATCAATAATGGATATATGGCGTGAATTAATCCCCGTCTTTTCCTGCTTGGTCACATATTCATCGTAAAATTCCTTTACTTCTTCCTTTTTGCTCATGGTTTTGGAAAAGGTTTAACTGATAGAAATATACCCGCAATCATTGTCACAAGAATAAGATATTGAAAGATTACTGTCACATTCTTGGTTTTGTAATAGCTGTCAGGTTCAAATTTCATTAAAACCTCAGATTTTCCTGCAGGAACAGATATGCCACGAAGCAGGTAATTGGTTCTAATTATATCGGCATCTTGCCCATTGACAAGTGCTTTCCATCCTTTTGGATAGTAAATCTCAGAAAAGACAACCAAACCGGCTTTTGTCGCCTCAACAGAATATTTCAACTCATTTGGTTTTTGGGAAGTGATAGCAACTGAACCCGAACCAGTCTGGACTTTTCCAAACTCAGTCTCATTAACAGTTGCTTCGTTTTTTGTATCCATTTGAGAAATGAGTTTGATTTCATCTTCGTTGGAGGTGACGGACCTTATATTGGATGGAAACCACGCCGGCCCATTTGCTTCGGGATTGGTGAAAACAGCATTTTCAGCAGGACCTGCTACTACATATTTGGTGTTGAGCATATTCAGTGCTTTCAGTCCCTGCCAATCAAAATTTCCTTCCTGTGCTTTTTGGATAAAAGACTGAATTTCAGAACCCAATACATTTTCAGTTAATTCTTGGTATCGCTTCATTTTTGCTCCATGATAGCCACCGATGCTATTGAAGAAATAGCTTGGCCTGGCGTTATTAAAAGGATCTTCTAGGCTGATAATTCTGAAATAACTTTCATCTTTTAGGATTTTTTCATCAGCCGGAGATTTGGCAAAAAACTGAGCAGATGGACTTGATTGAAAGGATTCCTCATTCAAATACCTTTTGTTGATCGTCCAGAGATCTATAGCAACAAGAACCGCAATGCCCAATCCTGCAACCTGTGCAGAGATTTTGCTTTTCAATCCCGCCCATATCAAAGCAGCTGCAAGTAAAATAAAAATAACGCTTTTCATTGCACTGCTCTGAAGCATGGATTTTCTGTCTTCTTGGATAGCATCCACGAGCCATTCCGGAAGGTTGGCATCTACAGGTGCCCTGAATCCAAATATTCCTGCAAACAGCATGAATACCAAGGCCAATCCAGCTGTACTTCCCAAAGCGATCGAAAGGTTTTTGATGAGGGATTTATTATCGCCGCTTTTGAATAGGTACTCCAAACCCAAACTTCCCAATACCGGAATGGCGAATAGCGCCATGGAAAGTCCCATGGTTACAGCCCGGAATTTGTTGTATCCCGGAAGAAAATCAAATATTGCGTAGTTAAACCATGCCAGGTTTTTGCCCAATGCAAGTAAAATTGATAAAAGTGTAATAGAAAGGAATACATATTTATATGTCTTTGGAGCATATATCAAACCCAAAACAAACAGAAAAAGCATAATCGCCCCACCATAAATAGGACCTCCTGTTCCCGGCTGCTCGCCCCAATAGGTGGGTGCTTTTTCAATAAACCCTGTTGCTTGGGCACTTTCAACGCCATTGCTCCGCAAAGCCTGTTCTGAGTTGGAATCTTTGGGCAAAGCTTCACCGCTTCCACCACCATAGAAAAAAGGAACCAAAAGCGTCAGGGTTTCCATTTTTCCCTGCGACCAGTTAAAGGCATAATCCCTGTCCAAACCGCCTTCGGATGTATTGGCTGATGTAATATTGGATTGTCCTCTTGTGGAAAATTCTCCATATTCTAGCACAGCCATAAACCTGCTTAGATTCGAACCGACAGCAAGGCAAGCCCCTAAAACCAGTATTAGAATTGTTTTTCCAAAATCCGGGAGTGATTTTGATTTATATGAGGCTACAATTTGTCCGATGCCATAAATCAACACAATCAACAAAGTGTAATAGGTAATCTGTAGGTGGTTGAATTTGAGTTGGAGCATCAAACCAAAAGCAAAAAGAGCAAGACCCAAAATTCTTTTTCCGGAGAATGCCAAGTGAATTCCTGCCAAGATCAGAGGAATGAGGCAGATGGCCCAGATTTTTGCATTGTGTCCTGCGTCCAAGCTGATGATATGGAAGGTATTGAAGGCAAAAGCCACTGCACCCGCGATAGAAAATTCAGGTCGGACTTTGAAACTCAAAAGCAGGATATACATGGCCAACATTCCAAAAAACAAGGAGTTGACAGGGTGGGGGAGTCCCAAAGTGACCACTTTAATCAGGAAATTGGTAATGTCTCCCGGAACTTCAAAACTCACCAAATATGCCGGCATTCCGCCAAACATGCTGTTGGTCCAAAGTGCTTCCTCGCCTGTTTCCCCCCTGTAATCCATGACTTCTTTGGCAGCACCTTCCCATTGAAGAATGTCATATTGGAAAAGAATTTTGCCGTCAAAAACAGCAGGAGAGAAATAAAATAATACGATGAGGTAAAAGACCACAACTCCAACAAAGTGCGGCAAGATGTTATTTTTGAAGTTGATCTGCATGAGCTGAGTCAGTTCTTTTTGAAATAATGGCGCAAATTAAAAAATAAATAGGATTATCCGCCTGCTTTTCAATTTCCAAATTCACTTAAAATCCCTTAACGAGCCCGACCAAAGAGGTGGTGCCACAAAAAAAAGCTGGAAGAAGTGGGATTTATCCAGATCGCAAAAGATAAGATTGAGATTTAAGACAAGGGTTTGAATAACTAGAATTTAGTAGCCTTATTTCAAAAAATGATAAAATGAGTAACTTTAAGTTGATGGATTTCAAATTCCGACGAAACAAGAAGTTATATGGCAGCTTACATGTATATTTTGATTTGCGGAAATGGGCAATACTATGTTGGGAGTACAAAAAACTTAGATCTGAGAATTGAACAACATCAACTAGGCCAAGGTTCTAATTTTACAAAAAAGAACCTTCCGGTAAGACTGGTTTATGTTGAAGAGTTTGACAGAATTGACCTTGCTTTCAACAGAGAAAAACAAATACAAAAGTGGAGTCATGATAAAAAGGAAGCACTTATAAATGGGGATATAAAAAGGTTGAAACTACTTTCCAATAATTGATTTTTAAATATTTGGTAGAAAGAGGGGGAAAACGGACAGTATCAAGGGGCATCCATCGACTTCAGGGCAGGCTTCCAGTCCGGTGTAATGCGGATTGCCTTCGGAGCGGACAAGTCGCTTTTTGTAGGCGAGACCAACA
>NZ_QMIK01000005.1 GCF_003316845.1 Cognataquiflexum aquatile
TACTCCTCAACTTGCCGCCCGACTTGCATGTATTAGGCCTGCCGCTAGCGTTCATCCTGAGCCAGGATCAAACTCTCCATTGTATAGTTTTTTTTTCAGCATCACTGCTGATTCGTTTCCTAGCCCTGTCAATCTTCTGCCTTCAGGGTATCCCCTTCAGGCCTTTTTAATGTCGTTTCTCCAGTATTTCAATGAACTTTTACCGCCTCATCCGGCAGTATCGCAGGACTCTCGACCCATCTCTTTCTCCCGTTCCTTACAAACAGGAGTGCAAAGGTATGAATAAAATTTAAAATCGGTGAAGAAAATAAAATTATTTTTTTGACCTTCTAAATTCAACAATTGTTCCCCCGTTTGGGAGTGCAAAGGTGTAAATCATTTCATTAAACACAAAGTTGTATTTTAAAATAATTGATAAATAGGACAAATGTCACTGATGGTCAGCAACAAAAATTTAAAAAAAATCCTGCCCCGATTTTAACCGAGGCAGGATATGAATCAAAACCTGATATTTCCTTAAAGTGCCTTCAAAGTGATATTTCTCCAATACACTTTGATCCCCCCGCCGTCATGGATCTGCAATAAAATCCCACCTTCACCCTTACCAATTTTCTCGTCTGTATAATCGACCATTTGGACACCATTAACATAAGATGTGACTCTATCACCATTTACAACGATCTTCATCTTGTTCCAATCGCCATATTTCAAGGCTTTGTCTTTTTCAGGGTCCGGCTTGATCAACCAACCTCTGCCATAACTTTCATAAATCCCGCCTGTATCGTTTCCCGGAGGGGCAACTTCTACCTGCCAACCTGATACTTTGGTACCGTCAACCGTAGATCGTATAAAAACCCCGCTGTTGCCATCCGCTTCTTGCTTAAACTCAAGGTTGATTTCAAAGTTTTTGTAATGCTTTTCTGTTCCCAAATAGCCATAACCTTTGTCAGGACCACTCTCAGATACAATCAATCCATTTTCCACATACCATTTTTCGGTACCGTAGACTATCCAACCCGTCAAATCCTTGCCGTTGAACAACTTCTCTTTTTTCTGACCAAATGACACTTGAGCCAACAAAAGGAATGAGCATACAATCAATAACTTCTTCATAGTGTTCTTATTTTAATGTTCTTGAACCAAACCTCGCTCCCGTGGTCCTGAAGGGCAATCAATCCGGATTTTGAAATCGCGTAATCGGGAAAAGCATCCCACTTACCACTGTTCCGCTTTGTTTTCCAATCCTCAGAGTAAGGCACGAATTCCACTGTCTTCCTTCCGTTCAAATAGTATTCCGCCTTTTCATTGGTGAAAATAATTTTCGAAACATTCCATTCGCCGGCAGGCTTAACTACTCCCTCGAAATCAGGGACGTACATCGCATAGTCAGCAGCCAATGATTGCCAATCTTCCAAAGGCTGTGGGAATCCAAGCTGATCTATCACCTGGTATTCAGGTCCTGTGTAATAAGGTGCCGCATATTTTGGATCCTCCACTACATGATAAAAAACACCACTGTTTCCACCCGTTGCTATTTTCCATGTGAATTCCATTTCAAATTGCTCAAATGGCATAGGGGCGAATACAATATCCCCGCCTACATCTCCTCCCTCATGTCCAAGACCTTTGAGCGCACCATCTTCCACAGTCCAATTTGCAGGCAAAGAATCACCATTAAAGGCCCTCCATCCATCGGTATTAACTCCATCAAACAACAACATCCATCCTGCTGATTTTTCATCTTCAGATAGAGAATTGTCAGGAAGGATTACTTCGGCCACTTCCTCTGTTACTTCTTCGGCAGGCTTTGGGCTACAGGCCCAAGCCAGGGAAATCAAAGCTATCCAAGCTATTCTTGTGTATTTCATGATTAAATCAATTTCATATTTACGGGATCCCATTTCATAAACTTATCTTGAAAGTAACTGTCGTTGCAGAGCAAGGCAGGTGCCGCAGCCCTGAATCCAAAAATCGGATCCTCTGCTACTGTGCCGTTTGTTCTTATGGCATTGAACCAATTTCCAAAATGGTCATAGTGTGCGCCTTTCCAGCTTCTTTCTGCAGCGTATACTGTCTCACGGGGAGGAAGGATTTTGGCTCTGCTTTCTTCGGTAGCTCCTCTCAATTTCGCCTGTTCTCTCAAAAACGGATCATCACTTTCAGCATTTTGATTGAGTTTGACGACTACTTCTTCCCACTTCACATCCATGGAACCTTTGGTACCCACTATTCTTAAGTAAGTGGTACCACTTGTTCCATCCACAAAATTACACCTTAAAGAAAGGTTGAATCCCGGATGCTCCGGAGTCTGGGGATAATCAAACATACCCAACAACACATCGGGAACTTCCCTTCCATCTTTCCAATACCTCAAGCCACCCATGGATGATACCTTGGTCGGACCTTTAGAATTGGTAATAAAATGCAAACTTGAAAAGAGGTGGACAAATAAATCGCCTGACATGCCTGTGCCATAATCAAGGTAATTTCTCCATCTGAAGAATCTCAAAGGATCCCAATCTCTAGCTGTGGTATTGGAGATGTATTTTTTCCAATCAACAGTCTGTTCATTTCCATCCTTTGGAACATTGTATTGCCATGCGCCCTCAGGAGAATGTCTCGCCCAAAATCCTTCTGCATAAACAATATCGCCAATGGCCCCGGCGGCAAGAAGTTCTTTGGCCTTTTCATTTCCCAATGAAGAAACCCCTTGGCTGCCCACTACCATGACTTTCCCTGATTTTTTCCACGCATTGACAACGTCCATTCCTTCTTTGACAGAATGGACCATCGGCTTCTCGCAATAGACATGCTTTCCTGCATTCATGGCATCGATACTGATCTGCTTGTGCCAATGGTCAGGAGTCGCAATGATAACTGCATCAATATCTTTTCTTTTGAGGACTTCCTGATAATCTTGGGTAACAAACAGATTGGCTCCCCACTTCTGCTTGGCCGACTCAAGTCTGCCTTTGTACAAATCACAAACAGCCACCAACTTGACATTGGTATGTCTCAGGGCAGAATTGGTATCTTCTGTACCCATGATTCCTGCACCGATCAAAGCCAAATTGATAGGAGTGTCATTGGCAGAACCAAGGGCTATGTCTCTTTCGAGGAAATTTTTATCTGGAATTTCTTCCGAAAATGCCAACGGGCTTATTGCTGCTGCAGCGCCTGTTGCTCCAAGTTTCTTTAAGAAATGTCTTCTGTTTTGCTTCATCGTCTTGGGTTAGTTATTTTTGTAATTACGGATCGAAAAGTTACTTAAATTTTTTATATAAGTATTTTTCAATGCTCTATATTTTTATAAACGGAATCTGTCCAAGATAAGCACACTTTCGCTCAAAGACCTTCAAAATATTTTCCGGCAAAGAGTAATCGGCTTCCATACCAAGAAAACATTTCTCCATCCACCATATTGATTATAGTTTTGGGTAATTTTTCTTGAAAAAATAAAATGTGTTTTTCTTTGAATGGAAACGGTTCTGAACTGAGCAAAAGGAATTCCGGATTCAATTTTACAATTTCTTCCAAATCAACCTCAGGGTACCGAGATTGGTTGATAAGATTTTTGAAACCTGCTTTTTCCAACATGGAATCTATAAAAGTATTTGAACCGACTGCAATCAAAGGGTCTTTCCAAATCAGGTAAACGGCAGAACCTTTGAGTTTGAATTCTTTTTCCAAACCATCTTTGATCTGAGATACGATTTGGACGGCTTGGATTGAAGTATCAGTCAACTCCCCTATGCTCAGAATCATCCTGTAAGCATCTTCCAGTGTGTAAATGTCACTCATCCAAACCGGAAACTTCTCAGCAAGTTTTTCAATCCCTTCCTGATAGTTTTCCTCCTTATTTCCAATAACCAGGTCAGGTTGAAGCGATTCGATTTTATCAAAATGGAAATTTTTTGTTCCCCCAATAACCGTTTTTTCTTTTTTCAATCCTTTGGGATGGACACAAAATTTTGTAACACCTACAATCCTATCCCTCAAACCCAAATCCACCAAAAGCTCAGTCTGCGATGGAACCAAAGAGACAATCCTTTTTGGTGGATTAGGAAGGGAAATGGTGCGATTGAGTTGGTCTAAAAATATCATAGTCAACAGACCACGGACCACAGTCCACGGTGGCTACTACCAACCGTGGACTGTGGTCTATGGACTTATTTAATATACCTAAAATCAAACTCCGGATCTAATTCAGCCAAGAATTGATACATTAAAAGAATGACATTTTCGATATCTTCTTTGCTAGCTGTCTCCACGGTGGTGTGCATGTATTTCAAAGGAAGGGAAATCAAGGCAGAGGGAACGCCTTCATTGGAATAAGCAAAAGCATCTGTATCTGTTCCGGTACTTCTCGAAGCCGCTGCCCGTTGGAACGGAATGCTGTTTTTCTTGGCAGATTCGATGACCAAATCCAATAACTTTTTGTGGACTGCTGCACCATAAGTCAAGACAGGTCCTTTTCCTGCTACCTGCTCGCCACTTGTTATCTTGGAATACATTGGTGCAGTGGTATCGTGGCACACATCGGTGATGATCGCTACATTCGGCTTGATGCGGGCAGCAATCATTTCTGCGCCTCGGAGACCGATTTCTTCCTGCACTGCATTTACTATATATAAGCCGAAAGGAAGCTTGAGACCTGCCTCTTGGATTTTCCTCGCTACCTGCGCGATCATATATCCCCCAATCCTGTTGTCCAAGGCCCTTCCTGAATAGAATTTTCCGTTCAATTCCTGTAGTTCATCTTTGAAAGTAATCACGCAACCGACATGGATGCCCAATGCCTCCACTTCTTCTTTGTTTCTTGCCCCGACATCGATAAAAATATTATCCAAAGTCGGCCCTTCTTCTTTACCTTCTTTCCTGACATGGATCGCCGGCCAACCAAAAACTCCGGGAATAACAGCTTTGTCCGTGTGGATATTTACTCTCATGGATGGAGCAATCATGTGGTCCGAACCGCCGTTTCTACGGACATAGATATAGCCGTCCCCATTGATATAATTGACAAACCAACTGATCTCGTCGGCATGGGCTTCGATGACAACCTTGTATTCCGCTTCGGGATTGATCACCCCGACGACTGTTCCATAGCTGTCAGTAAAGTAGCTGTCCACATAAGGTTTGATATAATCCAACCAAATCTGTTGACCCGAAGCCTCAAATCCCGTGGGAGAGGCGTTGTTGAGGTATTTGTAGAGGAAGTTTTTTTCGTTTTCTAACGGCATTTTTTTTCTTAGGGAGTTATTGGTTGATGGTTATTAGTTATTGGGTTATTGGGTTATTGGGTTATTGGGCTATTTAGGAATCTTGACCTGTTTTTGCTTTTTTCAAGTAGGCGATATAACCATTGATCAATTTAAGACACGAACCATATAAGTGACGGAAATTATTTAAATCTTCATCTGAAATATAGCCTTCATCTAAAGCAATTATCATATGGTCAAGTGTTTCGGTAAGGGAACCCCTGGCCACTCTGCAAAATTGAATATTCTCTTGGAAATGAAATCTTCCAAATCCCTCTGCAATATTATTTGAAATTGATCGTGAAGATCTTTTTGATTGCATAAATAGACCGTATTTCTCTTCCTTGGGAAGTTTTTGAATTATTTTCATTACAAAAATTCTAATTTCCCTAGCCTTTTTCCAGACCTCCAGTTGTTCAAAAGATTCCATTTATTTTTTTGGTTAATGGTATTTGGATTAATAATTCAAAAATTCAAACTAATATAACTAAGTTTTAATTTAAGAAAAAATAACCCAATAACTTATTAACCATTATCTATGGACTAAAGCGGTATATTCCCATGCTTCTTCCTTGGCAATTTATCCACTTTGTTTTCGAGCATTTTGAAACCCCGGATCAGTTTTTCTCTTGTTTCGGAAGGGATGATCACCTCATCGATAAAACCTCTGTGGGCAGCACGGTATGGATTGGCGAATTTGGAAGTATAGTCATCAATTTTTTCCTGCAGTTTGGCAGCCGGATCTTCTGCTTCAGCGATTTCTCTTTTGAAAATAATCTCTGCCGCACCTTTGGGACCCATTACGGCGATCTCAGCAGTAGGCCAGGCAAAATTCAGATCAGCACCGATATGTTTGGAATTCATCACATCGTAGGCTCCTCCATAAGCCTTTCGGGTGATGACAGTAATCCTTGGAACTGTCGCCTCCGAGAACGCATAGAGCAACTTGGCCCCATTGGTAATGATTCCGTTCCATTCCTGATCTGTTCCAGGTAAAAATCCCGGCACATCCACCAAGACCAATAGTGGTACATTGAAAGAGTCACAAGTCCTCACAAATCTTGCTGCCTTCATTGATGCATGGTTATCCAAAACCCCGGCAAGTGATTGCGGCTGATTTCCGACAATCCCGATACTTCTTCCGGCTAGTCTTGCAAATCCCACAACAATATTGTCTGCATAGTTTTTATGGACTTCCAAAAACGAACCTTCATCACAGATCCCATCCACTACATCGCGGATATCATACGGATGGTTAGGATTATCGGGAATGATGGTATCCAAAACTTTCCTGGATTCATCTTCTTTCAGGTCATAGGCATAAACAGGAGCGGTATCCTCGCAGTTTTGAGGCATGTAACTGAGCAATTTTTTGATGTTTTGGATACATTCCAATTCATTGGCACAGGCAAAATGAGTCACCCCACTTTTGGTGGAATGCGTACTTGCCCCGCCCAATTCTTCTGCAGTGACATTTTCGGCAGTTACGGTTTTTACGACATTGGGTCCGGTCACAAACATGTAAGAGGTGTTTTCGACCATCAGGATGAAATCTGTGATTGCAGGAGAATACACCGCCCCACCTGCACAGGGTCCCATGATGGCTGATATCTGAGGCACTACGCCCGAGGCCAAAGTATTTCTGTAAAAAATATCTGCATATCCACCCAAAGAGACAACGCCTTCCTGAATCCTTGCTCCTCCTGAGTCATTCAGCCCGATCACAGGCGCACCGTTTTTCATGGCCATGTCCATGATTTTGCAGATTTTCTCTGCATGTGTTTCCGAAAGAGATCCTCCAAAAATGGTAAAGTCCTGTGAATACACGTAGACCAAACGGCCATTGATTTCTCCATATCCTGTCACCACGCCATCGCCTAGGTAATGCTCTTTGTCAAGACCAAAGTCTTTGGCACGGTGCATCACAAATTTGTCAATTTCCTGAAAAGTACCTTCGTCAAGCAAAAAATGTATCCTTTCCCTTGCCGTAAGTTTGCCTTTCTTGTGTTGGGCAGCAATTCTTGCTTCTCCCCCGCCGAGCAAAGCTTCTTCGTTTTTCTTATTCAGTAGTTCAAATTTGTCTTTATTGGAGGGAAGGGTATAAACGCCTTTGATTTTGCTGTCCATGTTTCTAAAGTTATTTGGTTTGGTCAAATATAATGCGGGACAATCTAGTGAGGAAATTTAAATTAAGGAACATCCCGGAAATTCGATTTCGTGGCAATAGAAAAATTCTTAACAATGGAATTAGAATAAACTTTTTATATTCGCGCATTCAAAAATCAAGGTGGTATGATTCCGACCAAAGCTGCAATCATCGACATGGGTACCAATACGTTTCACCTTCTTTTAGTGGAACTTTATGCAGACAGGTTCGAGACAATTTATAAAGAGAAAATTCCTGTCAAGATCGGACAGGGCGGTATAAGCCGCAACACCATCCATCCTGATGCTGAAAAAAGAGCTTTCCATACTTTGCATCATTTCAGAAACCTGATCGATGGAGAAGGAATCACCAGCATTTTTGCCTTTGCCACCAGCGGGGTAAGGAATGCCGACAATGGGAAAGAATTTGTAGCCAAAATCAAAGAGGAATTCCAGATTGATGTTCTTGTCATCGATGGGGAACAGGAAGCCCAAATGATCTATGAAGGCATCAGATTTAGCGGTTCACTCACGGGTGAAACCTGTCTCATGATGGATATCGGTGGGGGTTCTGTTGAATTTATTATTGGTAATTCGCAAGAGGCATTTTGGAGAAAAAGTTTTGAAATCGGGGGGCAAAGGATGCTTGACCTATTTCATTACCATGACCCGATCTTGCCTGAGGAGGTCGAAAACCTTACTTTTTATCTGGAAGAAAAGCTTGTTGAACTCGTTGATGCGATCAAAAGCTTCAATCCGACTTGTTTGGTTGGTTCATCAGGAACTTTCGATACGCTTACAGATATGTACTTTGCTTCCCTTCATGAAACAAAACTGAAGACACAGCAGGTATTTCAATTGCCAAGAGGGGAATTTGAATTGATTGCCCAAAAGCTTTTGACACTCAATAGAGACCAAAGGCTTTTAATCCCCGGCATGATCGAAATGAGGGTGGATATGATCGTCGTGGCTGCTTGCCTGATCGAATATATCTTGAAGTTTGTCCCTGTTTCTACCTTGATTTGTTCCAATTTTGCACTGAAAGAAGGAGCTATAGCGGAATTAATGGGGAAACATTCCCAAGCCAACACCCTTATCAGCAGGTAATCCAATCCTAAATCCGGATCTCAACCATGATATTTTCATACGCTGACTTATTCGACTTTACCAAATCCATACTTTTAAAAATCGGCTGTCCCGAAAAAGATGCATCTCTTGCTGCTGATGTTTTGTTATCAGCAGACCTAAGAGGCGTAGATTCTCATGGCGTGGCAAGGCTTTCCGGTTATGTGAGACTTTGGGAAAAAGGAAGAATCAACGCAACCCCAAATATCAAAATAGTCCATGAAACTATGAGTACAGCTGTTGTTGATGGCGACGGTGGTTTGGGTTTGGTTGTCGCACCTTTTGCGATGCAAGTAGCGATTGACAAAGCCAAAATCGCAGGTACAGGCTGGGTTTCGGTGAAGCATTCCAACCATTACGGCATTGCGGGTTATCATGCTATGATGGCTCTCGACCATGACATGATCGGGATTTCGCTGACGAATGCCAGTCCTTTGGTAAGCCCGACTTTTTCCAAAGAGAGATTGCTGGGAACCAATCCGATTGCCGTGGCTATCCCGGCTAAAACCCAACCTCCTTTTGTCGCAGATATGGCCACCACAACTGCAGCAAATGGAAAATTGGAAATCCTGCAGAGAAAAGAAATGGATGCACCACTCGGTTGGGTACAGGACATAGACGGCAATCAGACGACTGATTCCAATGGCGTCAAAAAGGGAGGCGCTTTGTTGCCTCTCGGAGGAGACCGAGAACATGGTTCGCACAAAGGATATGCATTGGGGGCGATAGTAGATATATTTTCCGCAGTCCTTTCGGGAGCAAATTATGGGCCATGGGTCCCACCTTTCGTGGCATTCCTTGAGCCGGACCCCAATCCTGTCGGTGAGGGTTTGGGCCATTTTTTTGGTGCGATGCGCGTAGATGCTTTCCGACCTGCGGATGACTTCAAATCCCATATGGACAATTGGATCGGTAGATTCCGCCAGGCAAAACCTACCGAAGGAAATGAAAAAGTATTGATCCCGGGAGATCCTGAACGCGAACTTGAAGCCGAAAGAAGGGTCAGTGGAATCCCTTTGCTTAAGCCTGTGGAAGAGGATCTGAGGAGTTTGGGAGAAAGGTTTGGCGTAAAATTATAAACAGAAGTAGTCCCAAAGCTTACTCCATCTTCAATTATTTTTTTAATAAATTCTCAATCCAAGTTCATTTTGGTAAATTGACCTCCATGGAATTTAAATTAGACAGGACAGCATTCAAATCATCGAAGGCAAATGAACAAGTGAACTACGGTGAGGAATACAAGGATAAAAGTCCTTGGGAATTGCTTGAGATTGCATTTTATCTTAATAGCTTGGCATATGGTTTTTCTCTAGATAATCCACCAAAGATGGATAAGACTGCATTTAGTGTAAGGAAAAGATAATATGGAAAACATATTCCCTTCTGATTTCAAAGACTTTATCCGTTGTTTTAATAATCACCAGGTTGACTATATTTTGGTTGGTGGCTTTTCTGTAATCTTACATGGATATCCTAGAAACACGGGTGATATGGATATTTGGGTAAAAAGAAGTTTAGAAAACTTCAAGAAAATCGAACAAGCATTTTCGGATTTTGGGATGCCATTGTTTGATATGACCTCAGAAAACTTTTTACATAATAAAAATTGGGATGTTTTCACTTTTGGAAGATCTCCTGTGGCAATAGATTTGATGGTAGAGGTGAAAGGTCTCAACTTCGAAAAGGCTTTTGAATCCTCCATTGTTTTTTCTGATAAAGACTTTTATGTGCGAACTATCTCAAAAGAGGACCTTATCAAAGCCAAAAAGTCTGTAATGAGACCAAAAGATATGGACGATTTACAGAATTTGTAAAAGCAATTGAAATGGACTGAATTGTTGACCACCCATCAAATCCCATTTGTTTGGTTTTTACCTTTTTGTAAATTGTATTTCTTTCAAACCTTTTATCCATATCCCAAAAAAACCTATGAACACATCCACCTACAACAGAAGACAATTCCTAAAAACCGGCGGTTTTGCCACCTTGGCATTGGCAAGCATGGGCATGATGGGAATGAACCCCATCCAAAATGAAACTCCTCTAAAAGTGGCTTTGATCGGGTCGGGATGGTATGGAAAAAGTGACCTTTTCAGATTGATCCAAGTTGCCAATGTGGAAGTGGTAGCGCTCTGTGATGTGGACAAAAACATGCTGAAGGAAGCAGGCGATCTGGTATCTAAAAGACAGAAATCGGGGAAAATACCAAAGTTGTATACTGACTATAGGGAACTACTTAAAGAAAATAAACTTGACATCACAGTAATTGGCACGCCTGACCATTGGCATGCATTACAGGCCATTGCAGCCATCAAATCAGGTTCGCATGTTTACCTTCAAAAACCGATCTCAGTAGATGTCATCGAAGGGGAAGCAGTGGTCGCTGCTGCAAGGAAATACAATAAAATGGTGCAGGTCGGCACCCAACGAAGAAGTACTCCACATCTTTGGGATGCCAAGAAACAGGTTTTGGATGGTGGCATGTTGGGTAAAATCTCGCATGTGGAGATCTGCTGCTACTACCACATGAGGGCAAATGGAAACCCTCCTGTAGAGCCGGTACCTGCATTTTTGGATTATGAATTGTGGACAGGACCTGCCCCACTCCGACCTTATGATGGTTTGCCACATACAAGATGGTGGCGGACTTTTATGGAATATGGCAATGGAATCCCGGGTGATATGTGTGTTCACATGTTGGATACAGTGCGTTGGCTTTTGGGTCTTGGCTGGCCAAGTAAAATAACTGCAACAGGCGGAATCTACGTCCAAAAAGAGGGGAAATCGAATATTGCAGATACCCAAACAGCTATCTATGAATTTGATGGACTGAATGTCGTATGGCAGCACCGTACCTGGGGCAATCCTGTGGATCCTGAATATCCTTGGGCTTTCAAGATTTTTGGTGAGAACGGGACTTTGGCCGGAAGTACGATGAAGGCTGAATTTATCCCCTTTGGAAAGGGTGAAAAAATTCTTTTCGATGTCCTCTATGAAAAAGAACAATATCCCGAGGACTTAACTGAAAATAGGATTGAGCTCAATGCCGCCCCGGCAACAAGAAGGCAGATGCAAAATCTTTTAAATTCCATGAAAACCGGAGAACTACCGGTAGCCGATGTTCAGGAAGGACACATCTCCACGGCAAGCTGTATTTTGGCAAATATGTCAATGGAACTCGGTAGACCACTTGTCTATGATCCAAAAAAGAGAATCGTCGTGGATGACCCGGAAGCGACCAAAAAACTCAGGAGACCCTATAGAGGACCTTGGGTGCATCCCGAACCTGACAATGTTTAAACATGATCCCCGGAAATTATTCGGGGATTTTTTTTTGAACCATTGTAGCGTTGGCTGTCCCTAATTCGTATTGACAATATGCAAACTAAACCAACTATGAACACTTCAAGTTTAAAAACCAAAATCTATGGAATGTTGAAATTGTTTTCAATTTTCCTTTTCGCAGCATTTCTGACAACAGGCTGTGTTGATAAACTAGATGATACACCCCAACCGCCAGCTGCTTTTGTTGCTATATATCACGGATCTCCTGACAGTCCGGATTTAGACATCTATGCAGAATCAAACAAAATCAACAACCAGCCTCTGATTTTTGGGCAGACATTTCCCTATTCCGGGTTCTTTGTAGGTGAAAGAAGACTTCGATTCAATCCATTCAATGCACAGAATACCCTTTTGGAAAAAAACATAACCTTGGCGCAAGATAAAATTTACACTGTTTTTCTGGTGAACAAAGCGGCAGATTTGGATGCCATCCAGGTTGAGGATATCTGGGAAGAACCGGACGGGTTAAAGACCCAAGTCAGGCTCGTGCATTTGTCTCCTGATGCCGGTGATCTTGAAGTCAGCATTGCAAGCCAGACTCCTTTTGGCGCAGCTACCTCTTACCTTTCAGTTTCTGATTTTCTTGAATTGGAAAAAGGAAAAGTTAAAGTAGTCGTCAAATCAAAAACCACAGGAGAAGTGCTCGTAACAGTCAATGAAATTGAATTGCTTGGAAACAGGGTGTATTCTTTGTTGATTAGGGGATTTGCCAATCCTGCTAACGGAAACAATCCGATCAGCGTCCAGCTACTGACCAACTACATCAAATTCTAGAAATTTGTTTTTTTGTGGAAAACCCGGGGGCTGTGCTTCCGGGATTTTTTTTATCCAAAAAGATCAGAACTCAAGTACCGATCTCCCCTGTCACAGGTAATACAGACGATGACGCCTGAGTCCAATTCGGTTGAAAGTTGGATCGCAGCGTGCAAAGCTCCTCCACTGCTCATTCCGGCCAAAATCCCCTCTTCTTTTGCCATTCTTCTGGTCATCATGGTTGATGCATCCTGACTGACATCAATTACCCGATCTACACGGCTTGCATCAAAAATCTTTGGCAAAAACTCCGGAGTCCATCTCCTGATTCCGGGAATCTGCGAACCGTCGGTAGGTTGCGTACCTACAATCTGAATCGATGGATTTTTCTCTTTGAGGTATTTCGATACCCCCATGATAGTACCTGTGGTACCCATTGCCGAAACAAAATGGGTGACTTTTCCTTCAGTATCTTTCCATATCTCCGGACCGGTACTATAATAATGCGCCATATAATTGTCCGGATTTGAAAACTGGTCCAACATAAAATAACCTTCCTCCGCTGCCATTTTATCAGCCAATTCCCTCGAGTATTCTATGGTTCTTTCTGCAGGTGTCAAAATCACTTTTGCGCCGTAGGCTTCCATGGACAGGATTCTTTCTCTGGTGGAATTATCCGGCATAATCAAGGTCATTTTAAGGCCGAGAATATTGGCAACCATAGCCAAAGCAATGCCTGTATTGCCTGAAGTGGCTTCCACGAGTCTGTCACCTGGTTTGATATCTCCTCTTTCCAGCGCACATTTGATCATGTTGTAGGCAGCGCGGTCCTTGACGCTTCCTCCGGGGTTTTGCCCCTCCAGTTTACAAAAAATCTTTACCTTAGGATTGGTAGGGATTTTGACAGCCTCTACCAAAGGTGTATTTCCAATCAGGTCAATTAATTTCATCCTTCATTTTTTATGATATAGGTATCAGTCTGGTCCAGGTCAGGATTATACATTTTGGCCTGATAGTAAATCTTACTGTTTTGAGGGACACTTTTGGTAATCCAAACATTTCCCCCAATGGTAGAATTCCTTCCGATAACGGTATTTCCTCCCAAAATAGTCGCTCCTGCATAGATGACCACATCATCTTCGATGGTAGGATGTCTCTTTTTATCCGCGTCTTCTTTATCCACGCTCAAAGCGCCTAAAGTGACTCCCTGATAGATTTTGACACAATCACCGATGACGGTTGTTTCTCCAATTACGATGCCTGTACCATGGTCAATACAAAAGCGTTCACCGATTTTGGCTCCGGGATGGATATCCACTCCTGTTTTGCTATGGGAATATTCTGTAATCATCCTTGGGATCAGCGTCACTCCGTAAGAGTGCAACAGATGGGCAATCCTGTAAGCCGCTACAGCATAGAATCCGGGATAGCACCTGATGATCTCAGTAACAGACTTTGCCGCTGGATCTCCGTCATACAGTGCCTTCACATCCTGTATCAAAAGGTCATATACCCGCTCCAAATTATCAAAGAATCCATTGGCAATCTCTATGCCGTCTCCTTTGTACAAATGCTTGTTTCGTAACAAGACCTGGGAAAGCTTGTGTTTCAGTTCTTCGATTTTTTCAGCAACCTGATCCTCTTCTTTTAAAATTTCAGCTGCAAAATCAGGAAACAACAATCCCAATACACTTTCAAAAAAAGTATGGATCAATTTTGGAGAAGGGCATTGCGGACAATCCCGATGGGATTTACTGAGTTTTTTTATTAAGGAATTCATTTTTGGCTATTTGGTTGATTAAAGAAAAAACCCAACCCTAAGGACGTAAGGCTGGTTATAGGGAGACCTTAATGGGTCATAAAGGAAATTGTAGAGAAATGTGAAATTAGCACCGCCTCTGCCCCCAAAAGGGGTAAAATAACCACCGCCTAGAAAAAACCCGGGAACCCAATCTCTTTCAAACCTATCAAATCTGGGATTATAAAGATCAAGATTCAAACTTTCATATTCTGCATGGATAAAGAAACTCTGGAAAATATTATTTCTTAAAAATACCCGTCCTCCATAAATGGTGTTGTCTCCTTCCGGGAATCTTGAGTCATTGAAATATTGAAAAGTACCTCCAAGTCCTCCCGAAAGGGTATTGGTAAGCATCACTCCAGCCAATGGCGAAACATCTACAAAAGTAATGGTCCCAAAAGACAGGCCTAGGTTACCACCAAAATAAACCCTGTCTTTAAACGGTGCTTTTTCACCTTGCTGAATTTCTCTTTGGGCATGAAGGTTTCCTATTCCAAAGAAGAGAAAAAACAAAAACACAACAAAAATTGGTTTATTCTTCGACCACCACATATAAATCCTCACTTTCCCTTTTCATCAGATATCTTTCTCTGGCAAACTTTTCCAAAAGCTCATAATTGCTCATCAATTCCTCTCTGTCAGCAAGGATTTTTGCTTTCCTATCCTGATAGAATTCCTTTTGCTTTTCCAGCTCCCTGATTTTGGAACCAAGCTTAAACTGGGTGAAGATGTCATTTGAATCAATAAACACCATCCAGACTATAAAAAATAGGGTAAATAAGAAGTAGAAATTTTTGGTGTATTTGAGGTACTTTTTCATCGTATTCTCCTTGATAAAAACAAATATATACATTGGAGGCAAATAATTCCACAATTGCTCATTATTTGAGCGCACCTGTTTTTTCAAATATAGCTTCTTCCGACTATCCAGAAAGCCTACCACTTTATACCTTATTGTATCAAAATAAATTCCCGAATATTTATATTGTTGGACAAACAAAACAATCCTATGAAAAGAAATTTTATAAAGGTCTTTAGCGGGCTTTTGCCTGTTCTATTTGGACTCCATTTTTCAGCTGTTCAGGCACAGGAAGTAAAACCCACCACGGCCAAAGAAATGAAAGAAGCCGTTTCTGTGCATCAGGAAATGCTTTCTAATTCACCTTTTAGAAATTATCCTGCCCGAAATATCGGACCTACCAACATGAGTGGGAGGATTGTGGACATTGAGGTAAGCAATGACTTCAAAACCTATTATGTCGCCGCCGCATCCGGGGGAGTCTGGAAAACTACTGACAATGGCCAATCATTCAAACCTTTGTTTGACCATCAAGGTGCTTTGGGAATCGGGGATATGGACATTTCACCTTCCAACAACAATATCATTTGGGTGGGCACAGGAGAAAACAACTCAAGCAGGTCCACCTATGCAGGCTCGGGTGTTTACAAATCTAAAGATGGCGGGGTGACCTGGGAATTTATGGGATTGCCGCATTCCCAGCATATCGGCCAGATTCAAATCCACCCTACCAACCCTGACATCGTGTGGGTTGCTTCCATGGGGTCCCTGTATTCCAAAAATGAAGAACGGGGAATCTACAAAACCAAAGACGGAGGCAAAACCTGGAAAAAAACGCTTTCCATCAATGACAATACCGGAGTCATCGACTTGAAATTCCATCCTACCAATCCAGATGTCATGTTGGCGGCATCTTGGGAAAGATTCAGACAGGCACATGATTTTATTGGAAACGGTGAAGGTTCAGCCATCTGGCGATCAGAAGATGGAGGAGATTCATGGAAAAAATCTGTGACAGGCTTTCCCCAGGATGAATTTGTCGGGAGAATTGGTTTTGACTTTAGTCTGAGCAATCCTTCTGTAGTCTATGCCCTTCATGATTACCAAAAAATGCAGGAAAAGCCTGCAAGGCCAACACCGGCACAAACTTCGGAGGATTTGAAATTTGAAAATTTCAAGACAATGACCGCTTCTGATGTGGAAAATATTGAGAATGAGAAACTCGAAAAATTCCTAAGAAGCAACCGATTTGCTACCAAATACGATGCAAAGACTGTAAAGAGTTTGGTAAAGACAGGAAAGATTACTCCTCTACAAATCGCCAATTATAATGGTTCAGGACAAGACGCCAATGCTTCCCTTTTCAATTCGGCTGTCATCGGCGCTGAAGTTTACCGTTCGAATGACTCAGGAAAAACATGGAAAAAAGTGAGTGAATCCAATCTTGACAGGTTGTACAACTCATACGGATATTATTTTGGAGAAATCAGGGTAAGTACCAAAGATGAAAATGAAATGTTCATTTTGGGCGTACCGCTTTTGGTTTCAAGAGACGGAGGAAAAAATTTCGCAAGAACAGACACAGTCGGTGATGTCCATTCTGACCATCAGTCCATGTGGATCAATCCAAACGATGCCAAGCATATTCTTTTAGGAACTGACGGGGGCATCTACAGTTCCTTTGGAGGAGGAGAAAGATGGAACCACCTCAATGACCAATTGACGATCAGCCAGTTTTATTCGGTCATGGTCGATGAAAAGACACCTTACAATGTCTATGGCGGCATGCAGGACAATGGCGTTTGGTTCGGTGCCTCCACCAACAAACCCGAAGTGCCTTGGACTTCCCTCATGGGCGGTGACGGAATGGTGGTCGCCGTGGACACCAGATCCAATGATGTGGTCTACACAGGATTTCAGTTCGGAAATTACTTCAGGATCAATACCAAAACCGAAGAAAGAAAATTGGTTACACCGGGACATGACATTGGAAGGGATCCAAACCGATGGAACTGGAGAACGCCTGCGATTCTCAGTAGCCACAATCAGGATATTTTCTATATGGGTTCGCAGTATGTTTACAGAAGCTTGGACAGGGGTGATACATGGGAAACCATCTCTCCGGATTTGACCAAAAACCAGAAAAGCGGAAATGTGCCTTTCGCCACACTTTCGGTAATTGAGGAATCTCCCCTCGAATTCGGAACTCTTTATGCCGGTTCGGATGATGGAAATATATGGGTCACAAAAGACCACGGGGACAGTTGGATAGATATCAGTAAAGGCCTTCCACAAAACAGGTGGGTCAGCAGCATCACCCCTTCACAATTTGCCGAAGGAACGGTTTATGTCACTTTGAATGGCTACCGCTATGATGAATTTTCTGCATTTGTGTACAAAAGCTCGGATTATGGAAAGACATGGATTTCTGTCTCCGCCAATTTGCCGAAGGAAGCTGTCAATGTGATCAAGGAGGATCATACCAATCCAAATATCCTTTATTTGGGAACTGACCACGGATTATATGTATCTCTAAATGGAGGAAAAAACTATGAGCTGTTTCAGGGAAATGTCCCTAATGTGGCCATCTATGACTTGGTAATCCAAAAAAGAGAAAATGACCTGGTCATCGGGTCACATGGCAGAAGTGTATTCATTGTAGATTTGGATCCGCTTCAGAAAGTTGCGCTTAATCCAACAGCTGAGGCCAAATTGCTTCGTGCTTCAGAAATCAGGATCAACCAAAGAAGATCACCTTGGGCTGAGGAACCGACCACCAAACCGAGTCAGTCTATCCTATACTTTGTAAATCAGTCAGGCCAAACTGATTTTGAAGTAAAAAATGAAAAGGGAGAAAGTCTGAAATCCTGGAGTGTAACTTCTTCCAAAGGCGTGAACTCCACAGGTTGGGAATACGGAAATATCGGAAAGGGGAAATACACCATCCTCATCAAGAAAAATTCAGGCACCGATGAGTTGGTTTTTGAAATCAAATAATACCAAAGAGGTCCGGAATTTCGGACCTCTTTTTTTTAGAAGAACCTGAAACCAGCCGATAAAATGATTTGATTTTGGCGTTGATCAGTTTGAAATGCAGTAGAACTTTTTGACATTTTGCTTAGGGAACTTTCGTACTTGAGGTCAAAAATCAAATTGCCCAGATCCAAACCCAAACCAGCCTGATAGCCAAAAGTGGAAGTTTTATAATCCACTTCCACAGGTACATTCAGCGCATCTTCGATTTTATAATCGACCAAAATAGAAGCAATCGGTCCGGCCTGCACCCTTAGGAATTTTAAAAATTTCAATCCAAACATAACGGGAATATCCAGTCTGTTGAAACTGGCATTAAAATCGGTCTGTACGCCGTTATCATCCGTTTTTATTACAGAACCTCCCGTACTTGTAAAAAGAAGCTCCGGTTGCATAAAAATTGAGCTTCCTCCCATTCGGACAAAAAGCCCCAGATGATATCCAAAATCATTGTCTCCGGTTTGAAAATCCTCGCCGTTCACGTGAATGTTTGCAGTAGAAATGCCCGCTTTGGGGCCTATGGAAAAATCCTGTCCCTGAACGCTGAAGCTCAGGATGATGGCGGAAATTAGAAATAGGAAGTGTTTCATTTTCTTTAAGGGTTTAAGTTGTCATTTATTTAACGCGGTAAAAAGAGGATATTGCCAAAAAAATAGAGTTTTTGCTGATTTCTGGACGCAAATATGCCTTTCGGAATTTCAAAATCAAAAAATTGAAGCCTTCAAATTGATCTTTTGAGCCATAAAGCAAATTAAGAAGCCCTGTCCAAGACAAACTGATTTGCAATATTATAGAGCTCGGTGTAATCCATTGGTTTGGGTAATAACCTGTCAAAAGGAATCACCGCAATGCTTCTGAAATAATCAATGTCTCCTGCAGTGAATCCAATAATCGGAATTTGGCCGGTTTTGTCCCTTTGCTTGATTTCTGCAAGGAGTTCAATTCCATCCATCTCAGGCATCATGATATCAGTAATGACGATGTTAATACCCTCATCATTGATGAAGATATCAAGGGCTTCAAGACCATTTACAGCAGTAACCACGACGTTGTTTCTACGTTCGAATAATTTTTGGAGAATCAGCCTGTTTATGGCATCATCATCCACTACCAAGACTTTCATACTAATAATGGGAAGAAAATTGGATCTGTTTGGGGATTTTTAAAATTACATTAATTTTTATTTAAAAAGCAAAAAATATTATTCAAAAAAAAAGGGCCGAACCGGCCCTTTTTAAAATTCCAAGAAAACAACTTTCAATGACCTTTTTGGGCCTCGCCAAATACTCCCAACAAATCAAGCAACACAATCGCAATGACTATTGGGCAAACCCATTTGATAAAAAACATCCAAACTGTCCTAAAACCACCCTTGAAAATTGGTGCCCCTATGCTTATTTCATCAGCAAAAACAGAAAGTTTTTTAGCCCAACCAGTATACAAGCTCAACATCAAACAGATAAAAATTACTGCTACTGTTCCAAAAATAAAATCCATTATATCAAAGAAACCAACCTTGGTGTTTCCCAGAAACGAAAGGGTAATACTGTTGAAGGCATTTCCTTCAATTGAAGAAAGCGCCGAGGGGATAGAAAGTAACATTGCAGCAAGACCAATTATCCATGCAGCTTTTTTTCTGCTCCATTTTCTTTCATCTATCAAGTAGGCAACAGGTACTTCCAACATTGAAATGGTAGAGGTGAGTGCCGCAATCATCAACAAAAAGAAAAACAAACCACCAATAATATTTCCACCGGGCATCGCATCAAACACCATTGGTAATACCTCAAAAACCAAAGCAGGCCCTGACGTGGACGGATCTTTTCCAGGAAGCAAGGCAAACATGGCAGGAAATACCATCAAACCTCCTAATAGGGCAACCGTTGTGTCCATTCCTGCAATCCACCCTGAAGAGGCTATAATATTTCCGTTTTTGGGCAAATAAGAACCGAAGGTAATCATCAAACCCCATCCCACGGACATGGAAAAGAAAGCCTGTCCCAATGCCTGCAGAACTACTTTAGAGTTGATTTTAGAGAAATCAGGATTCAGATAATAATCGATACCTGCACCGGCACCTTCCAAGGTCACGCTTCTTCCGGCAATAAAAATTACTATAATCAATAACAATGGCATTAATATCGTGGATGCTTTCTCAATACCGCCTGATACTCCTCCTAATACAATACCTATTGTCATCAAAATAAAGACAAAAGTCAATGGGATCACATACATGGGAGTCTTTTGAAATTCTTTAAATTCAACAGGAACATTAAATATTTCTGTGAAAATATAACCCAAAGTCCACCCTGCAATCACTGAATAATAACTTAAAACAAAAAAACAAACCATAACGCAAAGCACCCCAGCCAATTGCCAGAATCTATTACCACCTGTTTCCCTGATTGCTCCGATCGGGTTTTTTCTTGAAACCCTTCCCAAGGAAATTTCATTGAATAACAACGGTAGACCGATTAACAGCACACATAAAATATATACAAAGACAAAAGCACCTCCTCCATTTTCGCTGGTCAGGTAGGGAAATCTCCAAATGTTGCCCAATCCTACCGCAGAACCGGCAGCAGCCATTATAAAGCCAAAACTTGAGCCGAATTGACCCCTTGCCGGATCATCTGTTTTAATCGCCATAGTTTATCAATTAATTGTGTTTAGATGAATTTTTTAAGGTTAAGAATCGGCTAATTTAAGTTGTTTTGCCAAAATACCAATTCCAGCCAAAAAAGATTTGGGGGAATACCCAAGTTCCTTCTTTGCCTTGTCAATAATGAATCCTGTCCTAGGTGGGCGCTTGGCAGGCTGTGTAAAAAGTGTCGAATCTGACATCGTAATCAGGTTTTTGTCAAGTCTGAAATATTCTGCAGATTGGATAGCCATGTCATAAGGTGTCAAAAAATCAGCCCCGGAAATATTGAAAATCCCCGTTGCTCCTTTTTTCATGATTAAAATACAACCTTCCGCAAGGTCTTCGGCCAAGGTCGGCGTCCTCCATTGGTCATTGACGACCTTAATGGTTTTGCCTTCTTCCAGGGATTTTTTTACCCAAAGAATGATATTTGACCGGCTCATATCCTGTGCGATACCATATACCAAAACCGTCCTAACGATAGCCCATCGGATCTTAGAAGCAAACAAAAGATTTTCCGCCTCCATTTTGGTCACACCATAATAATTGACCGGGTTTGGTAGGGCTTCTTCGGTATAAGGCCCATCTTCCCCATCAAAAATAAAGTCAGTAGAAAGATGGATCAGGTGGGTATCATATTTCTCACAGGCCTCTATCAGGTACCTGACCGCCTCCACATTCAAAATCCTACATCCTTCCCTGTCTTTTTCACAGTCATCGACCTGAGTCATAGCCGCTGTATGGATCACACTGTCAGGTTTTGTGACTGAAAAAACAGCCATTACCTGATCTCTGTCTGTGATATCAAGCTCCATCCACGAGTAACTTCCTTCCCAGCTTTCCGGCAATCTTGATGCGCCTTTTCCTGTTCCGATAAGCTCCACGTTCTCATCATTTCTCAAAAACCCAATCAGCTTCTGACCAAGCAAGCCATTGGCACCGGTTACCAATACTGTTTTTTTCAATCCTGATTCAATAGACATAGCCGAACTCTTTGGTGATTTTAGATTTTGAAATCAACTCAACTGTGACAATCATAAAAATGGGCTCAAGTGGTTTGCTCCTCTCTCCTGTTGGTACCTTTGCAATTTTCTCCATAACATCAAGTCCCTTGATCACTTCTCCAAAGACGGTGTATTCTCCATCCAAATGGGGTGCACCTCCGATAGTGGTGTAGGTTTGAATCTGTTCAGGCGTCATCGGAATTTCTAAATCCAAATTGTAAAAAGCTTCCAGATTGGCCTTTTCGGAAAGCATCCGTTGGGTCAGACTGTCAAACTGTTGAGATTGATAAAGTCTGGCATACTCTTCTTTCAAAGCGACATTGCTTCCCAATTGGATGTATTTGAAATAGGTCTCTGACAAAAGCTCCATGTCTGTCACCAATTCATCAGGGGCGTAGGTTTTGCCTTGAATAATATAAAACTGCGAACCGCTAGATCTCTTTTCAGGATTGACATTATCCCCCATCCTTGCAGCAGCGATCATTCCTTTCTTATGGATCAATCCGGGTACAATCTCCGCTTCCACGGTTGGCCAAGTATCGGGAGGAAGCTTTTCTTTGGTGAAAACATCCCCACCCTGAATCATAAAATCTTTGATAATTCTGTGGAATTCGGTCGAATCGAATCTTCCTGCTTCCGCCAGGTCAATAAAATTCTGCTTATGTTTTGGGGTTTGATCAAACAAAACCGCATACATATCTCCATGCTTTGTCTGGATTTTGATGACATAATCCTTCTCGACCGAACAGGCGAAAAGCAATGCAGTCAATAGTACAAAAGGGATAAAACTCAGTCTTTTCATTTTTTCAGATCTGATTTGATTTCTTTTAAAATGTCATCGCCCCCGCTTCCCAACACAAGTTTGGCCAATTCTTTTCCCAACTCTTCAGCCTGAGATGCTGGTCCTGATACATGGTGAATAATCCTTTTGGCACCATCCAGGGAAACAATTCCACCCTTGAGAAGGAGTTTGTCAGCCTGATTTTCTGCCAAAGCAAAAACAGGAATACTGCAGCCTCCCTCCAATACCCGGAGATATGCCCTTTCTGCAAGCAACCTATATCCGGTCTCTTCATGGTGACAGGCTTCAACAATTTTGGATTTCAGTGTTGGATCAAGATTCACAGAAGATTCTATAGCAACAGAACCCTGACCGACGGCCGGGGTAAATTCCTCCAATGAAAGTTCGTGGCGGATCATCTCGTCGTATCCCATCCTGTGCGCTCCTGCATAGGCAAGTAATAAAGCATCACACAGTCCGGCTTCCATTTTGGCAATTCTGGTCTGTAGATTTCCCCTGACTTCCACGGTTTTTATATGAGGATAAAAATGCTTCAGCGTAGCTACTCTCCTTGTGGAGGATGTTCCCAAAAGTAGGGGTTTTTCAGGGTTGGAATAGTCAATATCTATCTGATGGCTTAGGATGATGTCATTTTCTTTTTCCCTTTCGGTAAAAGCGATGATTTCAAATCCCTCCGGCAGTTTGGACTGCATGTCTTTGGCACTGTGGACGGCAATATCAATGGCACCGGTGGAAAGTTGCTCTTCCAACTCCTCGGTAAAAACTCCTTTGCTGCCGATTTTGGCAATGGACACATCCAGTATTTTGTCACCTTTGGTATCAATAAGGACGATCTCAGTTTCCAGACCTTTTGCATGGAGAAGGTCAGCGATATGATACGCCTGCCAAAGGGCCAATTTGCTTCCCCTAGTGCCTATCCTGATCGGTTTGCTCATTCTTGCTTTTCTTTTTGTTTATTTTCTTCTCCACTGCTTCTTCTATGAATTTGACAATCTCCCCGGCTATATTCACACCTGTCGCCTCCTCTATTCCTTCCAAACCCGGCGAACTGTTGACTTCCAATATCAGCGGACCTCTGTCAGACTGCAACATATCCACTCCTGCGATATCCAAGCCCAACGCTTTGGCTGCACTCAGTGCAGCAGCTTTCTCTTCTTTGGACAATTTGATCACTGTTGCAATTCCTCCTCTGTGGAGATTGGACCGGAATTCTCCTTCTGCACCCTGTCTCTTCATGGCACCGACGACTTTACCGTTGACGACAAATGCCCGGATATCAGCTCCTTTTGCTTCTTTGATAAATTCCTGCACGATGATCCTGGCTTTCAGTCCATGGAAAGCCTCAATGACAGATTGTCCGGCCTTTTTTGTTTCGGCCAAAACCACACCGAGTCCCTGGGTTCCTTCCAATAGCTTGATGATGAGCGGTGCTCCGCCGACCCTTTCGATCAGGGCTTTTTCACCGCCTTTGGAAAAATTGGTAAAAGCCGTCTTGGGCATCCCCAGACCTGCCTTGGACAGAATCTGAAGGCTTCTGAGCTTGTCCCTGCTCCTTACAATCGCCTGGGAGTCTACCGCAGAAAATACGCCCATCAACTCAAACTGACGGACTACGGCTGTTCCATAAAAGGTAACCGAAGCTCCGATTCTTGGGATAATTGCATCGACACCTTCCAATTTTTCACCTTTATAGATGATGTATGGTCCCTCCTGCTCAATGATCAGATCGCAAAGGGAATGGTCCACGACCAAAGCCTCATGCCCCGCAGCCCGGATGGCTTCTATCAACCTTTTGGTAGAAAAAAGGTGTGGATTTCTGGAAAGTATTGCAATCTTCATTTTTGTGATTTCTTTGACAGGTTTACAGAATCTACGTCCACTAAAAATCTCCCTCTTAACAATTTCCTTCCGATAAGTATCGGAATCTTCATTTTTGACCTGTCTGTGAGGGTAAATTCGGCATCAAATTCCTCCCCAAACATAACGACTTTTGTATTCACTTTGTACCTGACTTCCGCCTGACCAAAGGAATTCTTTACCACCTTTTCGGTAAAATCTTCAGTCCGAATCACTTTGCTTTTATATTTTTTGTGCTTTGGAGAAAGTACTTTAAAATATAGCACCGGCACTGAATTTTCAATTTTCTCTTCGGCAAATTCACAATGGATAGCAGAAGTGTAGGCACCAGTGTCAGTTTTGGCGGTGACATTTTTCAACCCCCATTTTGGCAGGTGAATCTTTTCCCTTCTTCCGATTGTCTTTTTCATGGCTAAGCTGTTTGCATCGGCCTCATGATTCGTGCCAGGCGGAAGGACAGATCGGCAAAAAGTATCCGGATATTGGCATTTCTTTCAATATGGTAATGTGCCTCATTCATCGCCTGATAAATGGCCGTAAGTTTTTCTTCATCTAGGACATGGACGCCGAGATTATGGATAAATTCTCGGTCAGATTCTATGCTACGCATCAATTCTGCCAATTGGGACTTGTCCAGCATCACCTCCCGGATCACATTGATCCCGCTCAAAAGCAGGGATTTTTGTGCTTCTTTATCTTTGGAACTGAATTTTTCTACAAATTCCAACATGTCATTGACATGGACGGAATAACATGCCCGGAACCAGTCCCTGACCAGTCTCGTGAATTCATCCTCTACCTGATTGACCATGTTTTCGGCCTCTCTCATGTTGCCGTCAGCCAATGGGGCTATCTGCATGGCAGTATCCCGGGTTATATGAAACTTCTGAATCAAATGCTGCATCACTTCTTCATCCGAAAATGCCCTGATCATGATCTTTTGGGTTCGGGAAAGAATGGTCGTCAACAATTGTTCAGGATGGGAAGTCACGAGAATAAAAAGTGTTTTGGCTGGCGGTTCCTCCAATATTTTCAAAAGGGAATTTGCAGATTGGGCATTCAGATATTCCGGAGACCAGATCAGCATGATCTTGTATCCGCCTTCAAATGACTTGAGCGAAAGTGTTTTGATGATCTGCTTTGCAGCTGCTTTGGAAATGTTGAGCTGCTTTTTCTCAAAGTTATTCTTGTAAATCCAGTCAGAAACATTCCCAAAAGGAGTCTCTATGGCGAAGTTTCTGAATGAGGATGGGAAGTCGGTCTTTTTTCCTTTATTCTCCTCATCCTCGTCTTCTCTACTTTCCCCCACCAATGGAAACACGAAGTTCATATCCGGATGGACAAGCCTTGACATTTTTTGGCAGGAAGGGCAAGTTCCGCAGGCATCTAACTCCCCCGGTTGCTGGCAATGAAGGTAGGTCGCCAATGCCAATCCCATCTGTAGGTTGGCAGAACCCTCCGGCCCATGAAACAAAAGTGCATGGGCGATGTGGTTGTTTTTGACTGCTTGGATAATCTTATCCTTTACTTCCTCCAATCCGGGAATAGATGAAAACAGCATAATTTATCAGACTTCTTTGTCCCAAATACGGTAATGTCTTGTCAATTCGAAAACCTTTTGGATAATTTCTTTTTCGGTTTGGCTGTATTCCATTCCTCTTCTTTTCATTACCGCGATGGCCGTTTCTTCAAATTTTCTCACCTGAAAAGTGCTGAACCCTGAAGCACCGCCCCAAGAAAAAGAGGGAATAAAATTTCTCGGAAAACCGTCACCAAAAACATTGGCCCCAACGCCGACAACCGTCCCGGTGTTAAACATCGTGTTGATGCCTGCCTTGGCATGGTCTCCCATCATCAGTCCACAAAACTGCAAGCCTGTATTGGTAAATCCGCCTTTGGTATAATCCCAGATTTTGACTTCTGCGTAGTTGTTTTTAAGGTTGGAAGTGTTGGTATCGGCACCGAGGTTACACCATTCGCCGATCACGGCATTGCCGAGAAATCCCTCATGCCCTTTGTTGCTGTAGCCAAAAAGAACCGCATTGGAGATTTCTCCCCCAACTTTTGAAAAAGGCCCCACAGTCGTATCTCCTCGCATTTTGGCTCCCATATTCACTGTGGAGGCTTCGCAAAGCGCAAATGGACCTCTGATCAGTGAACCTTCCTGCACTTCGGCGTTTTTCCCGATGTAGATCGGCCCGCCTTCGGCATTGAGTACAGCGGCTTTGATTTTTGCTCCCGGTTCAATAAAAACCTGTGACGCATTATATACTATGGTATGTGGATCTTCCAAAGGTTCCGACCGTCTGCCGGCAGTGATCAGCTCGTAATCTTTTCTGATCTCAGCAGCATTGACCTGAAAAATATGCCATGATTTTTGGATGGTTGTGACGGATCCTTCATAATGGATTTTGGTCAAAGCCTTAGCCTGATCTGGATGAAAAGAACCCGGATTTTCTGAAAATGCCGCAACCAAAAGGTTATTGGACCAAAGTGACTCGGTGCTTTTCAGTTGGTGGATGGCTGACCAAAGCATCTGATCCGGGCAAACTGCGCCGTTGACCATCAAAGCAGCACCTTCTTTTTTGGGAAACTTTACAGAAAGGTAATCCTGTGTCAAAAACCCAGGTTTGTAGCCTGAGTATTTTTCCCATTTCTCCGAAATCTTCAAAATCCCCACCCGGATATCCCCGATAGGCCTGGTAAAAGTAAATGGCAACAAAGAACCCCGGATGGCAGGGTCATCGAATAGAATCAGATTGTCCATGGTACAAAAATAAAAAAGTCTCCCGGAAAACCGATTCCGGGAGACCTTTACCTGCGAGCAGGCTGGTAAAATTATTTCTTGGCGTATCTCTTGTTGAACTTGTCAACACGACCTGCTGTATCCAACATCATCTTTTTACCTGTGTAAAAAGGGTGTGAGTTAGAGCTTACTTCGACTTTATATACCGGATAAGTGTTACCATCTTCCCAAACGATTGTCTCAGAAGTCTGGATGGTGGATTTGGTGATGAACTTATATTCGCTTGAAGTATCGTAAAATACGACATCTCTGTAATTAGGATGAATGTCTTTTTTCATTGTATTGCTATTTATCTTTTTATCGCTTTTCCGAAATGAGGCACAAAGTTATTTCTTTTTTGAAATGTATCCAAATCTTGTTTGGTAATAATTTGACGGGTGAAGGAATTAAGTATCTCGCAAAGGCGCAAGGGGGCAAAGGGTTTACTATTGGTCGGAGTAAACAAAAATGAATCCGGGTTTAGATAAGTTGGAATATTTTTTCAGAGATTCTGAACGAAAATTTAATGTAAAAAGCAAAGCCAAAAGAAAATTTGAATATTTGGTCTTGATTTCATATCCTTTCCCGAAGTTTAAATTTCATAATTATTGGATATTCTAAATCTGGATTATTAATTAGGATTTTGTAAAGATCAGGATCTAATTTTGTTAAATGATTAAATGTATTCTCATTTTTGATTTGATCAGAAAAAGCAGCTATCGCATCAATATTAGTAGCCACATAATAAAAGCCATTGGAAACATTGTATGAAGGCAAGTTATACGGTCCAGCAAAAAATAAGAGATTAAAAATATCATTTTTGGTTTTTGGCCAATGTTTCATTGATAAATGCCCGAAAGACTGACCCCCTGATAAAATTACACCTAAAGTAAACCCAACGTAGGTACCTTCAAAGAAACTGTAATAAAACATCAATTCCTTACCCTCTCTACCAACTTCAAATTTTGTTAGTATTGCTTCGGGATTTTCCATGTTATTGAATTTGAATCCAGTATGATCAAATCTTAAATCTTCGGACCTCTTATCAAGAAAATTGATTTCATAAGCGGGAAAATCTTCAATTCCATTTTCATCTATTTTGTAAATGATTGATGAAAGAGGGTAGGTGTAATAATTTCCTGAAATAAAACCGCTATAATCCGATGGCACATATCCTTTAACTAAAGGATGTTCCATTTTAAATTTGAGGAATTTTCCGTTATAGTCATGTAATTTAATATTGAATAGGCCTTCATTCTCGTCTAGAAAAGAGTAAAGAGCTAAGTTCTCTGATTCTAATAAACCAATCTGATTATACCATCCATCAATTTTACTTTTTCTAACAAAAGATAAGTCACTTTTAAATTCTAAAATTGAATGACTTCCTCTACAAAAAATTAACACTGATTTTCTTAAAGGATTAACAACAAAGTCTAGAGCTTCCACATATTCTTCTGGCCCTTGTCCTTTATTGCCAACCTGACCAATAAAATTCCCATTTAAGTCATATGCAACAAGGATCTGCTTATTTCGATCAAGAATAAATAACTTTCCGTCCAATTCTTGAATTTTGTGAGCAGCAGTAAGTATAAATGATTCTGACGGTTTCAAAACAATATACTCTACTTCCGTCATCAATTGACGAGGCGAAATAAGAGAATCTAAAAGATTTGGTTTCGTTAAATCAATTAAAACTTGAGCTTGCTTTATTTCTTGGTGCTTTTCTTTTTTGTTACAGCCTAGAAATAGTGAGTTAAAGGCAATCACTATCATAAAAATTAATATCTTTTTCATACTTATTTCAATTTCTCGATAAAAAGTCTGTTTTATTTTAATGAAACAGACTTTACTTTAAAGCTAAAGATACTCTACGGTTATTTAAATTCAAACTATATTTATAGCTATTTTTCAGTAGAATGTATTGGACCGAGAATTACACCACTCCCATTTCAAAAAAAAGTAAAACAAAACATTTGATAAACCGAGAATAATTTTTTTAACTTCTTAAGAAGTTTTCTATCTGAAAAAGAAAGACATCCCAGTCTTTGAAAACCTGATGCTCTCCTTCCATTTTCCACTGTTTTTTTTAGCTTTACACCATTATAGCATCACCCCTATGAAAAAAATATTTCTTTTGACTTTTTGTCTTGCTGCTTTTTTTACCCTTGATGGTTTTGCCCAAGGTGCCTATGTCCCTTTCAACAGGGATTATTACCATATGCTGGAGCGGTACGAAATCCTGGACGGCAAAAACAACCCGAGTTTTCATACAGGCTTCAAACCTTACAGGAGAGACCATGTTGCGGCTTTTCTGGATTCACTTTCTGAGGCTGATATTTCCCGCTCCAAAGCTGACAAGTTCAACTTCAACTACCTGAGCAACGACAATTGGGAATTTATCAGCGGAGAAACTGAAGCCTCCAAAAAACCATTTCTGAAGCACCTTTACACCAAACCTGCCGACTTTTACCATTACCGTGATTCGGTGGTAGACATCCATATCAATCCGGTTTTATACCTTGCTGCGGGATTTGAGCCCGGGATAGATGAGATGCGCTTCCGCAATTCCCGGGGAATCGAAATCAGGGGAAGCATAGACAGAAAGGTCGCTTTCTATACTTTTATGACTTCCACACAGACTATTTTTCCTTCTTGGGTCAAGGACTTTGCCGAACACAGCGGTGCAATACCTGGAGAAGGATTTTGGAAAAGGTACAATGAAACCGGCTATGGCTTCTTTTCGGCACGGGCACATTTGAGTTTCAATGTCACGAGGCACATCGAAGCCCAATTTGGTCAGGACAGGAACTTTGTTGGAGAGGGTTACCGGTCCATGATCCTTTCGGATTTTTCCAATCCCTACCTGTTTTTCAAGCTGAATACCAAAATCTGGCGATTTCAGTTGACCAACCTTTGGGCACAGCAGACTGCTGATATCTTTTTTGACAATCAGGGCCGGCCAACAGACAAAATCCGCTATCCCAAAAAATGGTTTGCCATGCACCGACTTGGGGTCAATCTGGGGAAAAAGCTCAACATCGGCATATTTGAATCCATCATGTCTGACCAATTTGACTGGAACTACCTCAATCCCATTATCTTTTACCGTTGGGTAGAGCATCAGGGCGGTTCACCTGACAAGTTGATGCTTGGTACGGATTTAAAATGGAACATGACCCGGGGTATGCAGCTTTACGGACAGTTTGCCTTGAATGAATTTGTCTTTACCGAATTTTTTGAATTAGAAGGAGAAAATTCCTCCCGCAACAAACACGGGATACAGGTGGGTTATAAATACATCGATGTATTGAAAATACCCAACCTCGACCTGCAACTTGAATACAACCAAGCGCGGCCTTACACCTACCAAGAAAAAAGGCCTTTCCAGTCCTTTTCCAATTACAGGACACCACTCACCCACCCACTTGGGGCGAATTTCAAAGAAGCAATCGGTATCCTCCGGTATCAGCCCGAGTTTCTGCCGCGTCTCTTTGCCACATTTACAGGCATGTACCAATTCTATGGAGATGATCCATCGGAGGAAGTAAACTTTGGCAAAGATGTGCTGAAAAACCGAACAGTAACCAATACAGGAAAAGGCCTCTATGGCCACTATATCGGTCAGGGCGTGGAAAACACGGTAATCATGGGCAACCTGAACCTGAGCTATATGATCAAGCAAAATGTATTTTTGGACCTAAGTCATAGCTACAGAAAGCGAACTGCCGAAGACCTTTCCAGCCCGGAGTCAACCAATTTTACCCAGTTTTCGATCCGGGTGAATATGGTGAGGAATGATTTTAATTTTTAGGATTGGTTATTGGGAAATGGTTATTTGGTTAAAGGTTATTTGGTTAATTGCCCGATTAGCTCGGGATGGTTATCGGTTATTGGGATATTGGGGTGAAAAAGGATTTTCAGGAATTCAACAGAAAACCAAAACCTATTTTTATTCCTTAACTTGCGGCCAAATCTGTAAAAGCATTTCATGAATACTTACCTCCGTATTTTGTCTTATGCCCGGCCTTACCGCAGGTATTTTCCGATATACGTCCTATATACACTCTTGGCGATCATTTTTGGTCTGATGAATTTCACGCTGCTGAAGCCGCTTTTTGATGTGATCTTTGAGCAGGCACCGCAGGCTGACATGAGCAAATACCTCAGCAAGCCTGATTTTGCATTCACCCTTGACTATTTCCTCACTCTATTCAATTACTATTTCCATCAGATCTCAGAGACTTATGGCAAGTTTGGGACTTTGGTCTATGTCTGTATCATCATCGTCATTTCGGTTTTTCTGGCCAACCTTTTTACTTACCTCTCTGGAGTGGTTTTGGCAAAAGTAAGGGCTGAGGTCATCAAAAAAATGAGGATGTCGATTTTTGAGCAGGTGTCAAGGATGCACATCGGGTACTTTTCCAATGAGCGAAAAGGCGACCTGATGTCAAAGATGACCAATGACATCCAAGAAGTGGAGAACAGTGTAGTGCAATCACTGCGCGTCGTCTTTAAAGAACCGGTAACCATTATCCTATATTTTGCCGTGCTGTTTTTTATGTCTTTCAAATTGACACTCTTCACCATCATGGTCATCCCGATATCCGGTGCGATCATCGGCGGGATTACAAGGAGATTGAAAAAGACAGCCATCGAAAGTCAGGAATCCCTCGGCAGAGTCGTGAATATCCTGGATGAGACCATCGGAGGCATGCGGGTAATTAAGGCATTTGGTGCCCAAAAATACGTGAGAAATAAGTTTGACAGCGAGACGGACTTTTACTCCGATGTAAATATCTCGATGGCCAAGAAAAACGAGCTGGCCTCTCCCATCTCACAGTTCATGGGGGTTTCGGTCGTGGCAGGGATTTTGGTATATGGAGGAAGTTTGGTACTGAACAATAATTCTGACCTCAGCGCTTCGGATTTCATTACCTACATCATCATCTTCACCCAAGTACTCAATCCGGCAAAGGAAATCTCCCGTGCTGCAAGCAGCATCCAAAGGGGTTTGGCATCTGCCGACAGGATCTTCAAAGTAGTCGATACACCCAGCGAAATCCAAAACGCTGAAAATCCCGTCACTGTCCATACCTTCACAGATGCCGTACAATTCCACCATGTTTCTTTCAGCTATGAAAAGGAAAAGGTGTTGGACAATATTTCTTTCACCCTCCAAAAAGGGAAAACCATCGCTTTGGTAGGACCTTCCGGTGGAGGAAAATCAACGATTGCAGATTTGGTTCCAAGATTCTATGACCCGACAGAGGGGAAAGTCACTTTGGATGGGGTGGATCTGAAAACCATAGAAATCAATTCCCTCATCAAACAGATGGGAATCGTGACGCAGGAATCGATATTGTTCAACGATTCGGTTTTTAACAATATCGCCTTTGGGCTTGAAGGAATATCCGAGGAGAAAGTCATCGAAGCGGCCAAGATTGCCAATGCCCATGAGTTTATAGTCGATTTGGAAAACGGTTACCAGACTTCTATCGGGGAGCGCGGATCAAAACTCTCAGGCGGTCAGAGGCAGCGACTCAGCATTGCGCGGGCGGTATTGAAAAACCCCCCGATTCTGATATTGGATGAGGCGACTTCGGCTTTGGATTCCCAATCAGAAAAATTAGTTCAGGAAGCCTTAACCAATCTGATGGCCAACCGTACAACATTGGTAATTGCCCACAGACTCAGTACCATTCAGCATGCCGACGAAATCCTTGTGATCAAAAAAGGTCAGATCGTCCAACGTGGAACACACCAACAACTTATGTTGGAAGAAGGATTATACCGGAAACTTTCCACAATGCAGTCGGTTTAGTAAATTAGGAAACAATTAAATTAAAGATTCATATGAAGCAAATAGATAAAATCTCGCACTTAGTGACCGCACTGTTTTTCGGAATCGCCTTGGTCTTTTTCCTATTATTCGATAATGTAAAAGGCATCTTGAAGGTGGATGAACTGACGCCGACGTTGGTGGTCAATTTCCTTTTGATCGGCTTGTTGCTTTTTTTGATTTCTTGGGGTACCAGTACCATGGTCAAGAGCAATTTTGTGGCTGAACTTTCCAAAAAGGAGACTGAAAAAAACGAACTGAAAGCCAAGCTTTACGATTTTGAACAAGGTGTCAAGCTCAAAAATATCGAAAAGAAACTGGAAACAATCGAAGAAGAAAGAGAAGCCTCAGTAATTCGCAAAAGACAAAATTTCAAATAACTAAAGGATATTTGGAGTAAATAACTAATTTAGGAAACCCAAAAGGTTTCCTTTTTTTATTGCCTAAAATCTAAAATATGGTTGCAAAAACTTTCGGCTGTGCTGTATCCGGTGTTGATGCCAAGGTCATCACGATAGAGGTGAATGTGGGTCAGGGTACAAGTTTTTTTATGGTAGGCCTTCCCGACTCCGCTGTCAAAGAAAGTCAGCAAAGAGTAGAGTCTGCGCTCAAATATTTCGGTTACCGGATGCCCCGGCAAAAGGTCGTCGTCAACCTTGCTCCTGCTGATATCCGCAAGGAAGGCTCTTCTTATGACCTTCCCATTGCCCTGGGGATTATGAAAGCTTCCGAACAGGTAGCATTTCCCGAATTGGAAAATTATATCATCATGGGGGAATTGTCTCTTGATGGCAATCTTCGCCCGATCAAAGGCGCTTTGCCAATCGCAATAGAAGCCAGAAAGCAGGGATTTAAGGGATTTATCCTTCCTGTAGAAAATGCCTCCGAAGCCTCCATTGTGAATAAAATCGACATTATCGGAGTGAATACTTTGGAGGAGGCGATCAAATTTTTGGAAGGTGAACTTCAGATCGAACCTTTGGTGACCGATACAAGGGATATCTTTTACCATTCTTTGGAGCAATATGAGTTTGATTTTGCCGATGTGCAGGGTCAGGAAAATATCAAAAGGGCAATGGAAATCGCTGCAGCCGGAGGACACAATGTCATCATGATCGGCCCTCCCGGTGCAGGCAAAACCATGCTAGCCAAAAGACTTCCTTCCATTCTTCCTCCACTTTCTCTTCAGGAAGCTTTAGAAACAACCAAGATTCATTCTGTTGCAGGCAAACTTGGCAAAAACGCAGCGCTGATCGCAAATAGGCCTTTTCGGTCTCCACACCATACCATCAGTGATGTGGCTTTGGTAGGAGGAGGCGGCAATCCCCAACCGGGAGAAATATCCCTTTCGCACAATGGTGTTTTGTTTTTGGACGAATTGCCGGAGTTCAAGCGTACTGTCTTGGAAGTGATGCGGCAGCCATTAGAAGAAAGGAAAGTGACAATCTCACGGGCAAAGGTTTCTGTAGAGTTCCCTGCCAATTTCATGCTGATTGCCAGCATGAACCCCTGCCCTTGCGGCTATTACAACCATCCTGAAAAAGAATGCGTCTGCGGTCCCGGCATCGTACAGCGCTATCTGAATAAAATCAGCGGTCCACTTTTGGATAGGATTGACCTGCATGTGGAAGTGACTCCCGTAAGATTTGAAGAGATGACCTCCACCAGAAAAACCGAAAACAGCAAATCCATCCGGGAACGGGTCATCATCGGAAGGGAAGTGCAAATCGAGCGGTTCAAAAACAATCCCGAAGTCTACTGCAATGCCATGATGCCATCCCATATAGTCAAAGAAGTTTGTCAGATCAATGAGGCGGGCAAAGTTTTACTCAAAACCGCCATGGAAAGACTGGGACTATCGGCAAGGGCGTATGACAGGATCCTGAAAGTATCTCGAACCATCGCTGACCTGAGTCAAAGCGAAACCATCAAAGTAGAGCATCTTGCCGAGGCTATACAATACAGAAGTCTGGACAGAGAAGGTTGGGCAGGTTAATATTTGGAAAAAATTAGTTTCGATAAAATTTCGATTAACAAGAAAATAATCAACCAAAAATTTTACGAATAGAAAAAAAATTATTTTATTTACTAAGCATACGAAATAGTTGTGTTGGTCGCCCTTTTTTAGCTCACCGTTTCAAAAACTAAAGGCTGTTCTAGACAGCCTTTATTTATGTAAGGCCTGACTCAAATCTTCCAATAAATCATCGAGGTGTTCCAAGCCTACAGACATCCTAATCAGGTTTACAGGTGTTTTGCTATCCGGACCTTCTACAGCGGCCCTTCTTTCTACCAAACTTTCCACGCCACCGAGACTTGTGGCATTGGTAAAATATTTCAGTTTTGATATTACCTCATCTGCTTCCGCGGCACCGCCTTTGACCAGGAAGGAAAGCATGCCCCCAAAACCCGACATTTGGGAAGCGGCGACCTGATGGTTTTTGTGGGATTTCAATCCGGGATAGCATACTTCCTCGATTTGAGGATGTTGGAACAGATATTCCGCAATGATACCGGCATGTTCGGCATGGCCTTTCATTCTGTAAGCCAAAGTTTTGATGCTTCGCGTCAAGAGATAGGTATCAAAAGGAGAAGGAACCGCTCCCCCTACATGTTGGATCATTTTGATTCTTTGCCAAAAATCATCTGCTTTTTTGCAAATCAAAGCTCCCCCCAAGATATCACTGTGGCCACCAAGATATTTGGTAGTACTGTGCATGACGATATCTGCCCCGAGTAGGATCGGATTTTGAAAAACAGGAGTTGCAAACGTATTGTCGCAAGCCACTTTCGCTCTGATTTCTTTTCCTATTGCCACAAGAGCACGGATGTCTGTGATTTTGAGCAAAGGATTGGAAGGCGTTTCGATCCAGATAAGTTTGGTGTTGGGTTTGACAGAGGCCCTTACAAGATCCAGGTCAGCCAAGTCCACAAAACTCACTTCCACGATCCCTTTCAAAATCTCCACCAACTGTCTATGGATGCCGTGGTACATGTCGTCCGGAGCGATGATATGGCTTCCGGGTTCCAAAGCCTGAAAGACCGCCAATGCAGCAGCATTTCCCGAAGAAAAAGCAGCCGCACCTTCTCCATGTTCCAGTTTGGCCAATACATTTTCCAAAGCCATCCTATTGGGATTATTGGCCCTCGAGTAGATCAAAGAACCCTCATGGTGCACAAAAGTGGTGGACGTGGTAATGGGTTGCACAGCAGGTTGGTGGGAATCGGTGATGGTGTTTCCTGCGTGTATGGCGAGTGTTTCGAGTCTCATGGCTGTTTTTTTTCAAACTTACTATTTATAAAAACAAAAGCCAGCGAAATCAACCGCCGGCTTTTGTATGATTATGTATATGGTATTTCTACCTGATTCTATCCACTGACCTGACGAGCATTTCGTCCTTTCGGATAAACCTATTTGCAAGCAGGTTACAGATCATCCCGGCAAAGATCGCCCAAAACCCGGTCACAAAAGCCCCGTTGACAGCAGGATTGATCAAGGCATTTGCCGTATGTGTGGTCCAGACTATCAGACCGACGTTGACTACCATCACAAAGGAATTGACCATATTTAAAAACATTTGCTTGGTTCTGTTTTTGTATTGCATCAAGCTGAAAATCGCAATTCCTGCAGCCACAATGGCTAGAATGGCAATGAATATTTTGGAGGAAGTATCGACAGATTCGTTGGAAGCCACGTCAAGAGTAGTCAGGTTCCAGGCAGTGAGGGTCATCAATTGGGTCTGACTTGGGTTGACCTGCTGCCAGATGGGAAAGGAAATCACCAAGATCATGGCCACTGCCACAAGAAACAGAAAAACGGTTTGGATGCGTTGTATCATTTTGCTTTTTAAATTTTGACAAAGAAACAGGGTAATTTTTTGATTCGCAAGGTTTGTATAAAAGGTGGTTTTTATTTGCCTTCGAATAATATCTTTGCACTGTAAAATGGAAATCCAAAGGTATTTTATAGAATTCGCTTACCGCGGGACGCGTTATCATGGCTGGCAATTCCAGAAAAATGCCCATTCTGTGCAGGCAGAGATGGAGAAGGCCCTTTCTGTGATACTGAAGCAACCTTCTTATCTGACAGGTAGCGGAAGAACGGATACAGGCGTTCATGCTACCCAACAGTTTGCTCATTTTGACACCGCTTTAAACCTTGAGGAGGCGGATTTTGTCCAACGGATCAATGGCGTGCTACCAAAGGACATTGCCGTCTATGCATTGCGGAAGGTTAAGAATAATGCCCATGCGAGATTTGACGCAAAATGGAGAAGCTATTTATACAAAATCACGTTACGGAAGGAACCTTTTGAAGAAGAAAGGGCATGGCTATTGTATTACATTCCTTCAGTGGACAAAATGAATGAGGCTTCCAAACTGTTATTGGAACATGAAGATTTTCAATGCTTCTCCAAGGTCCATACTGATGTCAACCACTTCAATTGTAAAATAAAAGAGGCCTATTGGGAACAAAATGGTAATCAATTGCTCTTTCATATAACTGCCAACAGGTTTTTGCGTGGAATGGTAAGGACGATAGTAGGTACTTTGGTCCAAGTGGGTTTGGGAAGACTTGATAGCGATCAGTTTCAGGAAATTTTAGACAGCAAAAACCGCAGTCAGGCAAAAGCTGCTTCCCCGGCCCAAGGCCTTTATCTTTGTAAGGTGGTTTATCCCCAAGAAATATTTATTTAAATACTGAATCATTTTGAGCCTGGAAAAAGAAAATATCAAAAGTGGTGACATCATAGATGCCCAGGTTTTAAAAAAACTGTACCAGTTTGTCAAGCCCTACAAAGCCCGCTTTTACTTTTTGGTATTCCTTACCATTGCGATGGCAGTGTTGGCCCCAACCCGCCCATACTTCATTCAGATTGCTATCGATGACTATGTCGCCGTGGGAGACAGTGATGGTTTGCTGAATATTATCTATTTACTTATTGTATTGCTGTTGCTTCAATCTTTGGTGCAGTTTGCGCATACCTACCTCTCAGGATGGATCGGGCAGGTCATCATCAAGGACATCAGGGTCAAACTCTACCGCCATCTCCTCAAGATGAGGTTGAAGTTTTTTGACAATACTCCCATTGGAAGATTGGTGACAAGAAATGTTTCTGATGTGGAAACGCTCGCCGATGTATTCAGTGAAGGATTGGCGGCCATCGTTGGGGACTTGCTCCAATTAGTAACCATTTTGGGAGTGATGTTTTATGTGGATTGGAAGCTGACTTTGGTCAGTCTGAGTACCCTGCCGCTCCTCATCATCTCCACTTATATATTCAAAGAGAAAATCAAAGTAGCCTTCAATGACGTCCGGAATGCGGTTTCCAACCTCAATTCATTTTTGCAGGAGCATATCACCGGAATGAACATTGTCCAGATTTTTAACCGGGAAAAAAGGGAATACGAAAAATTCAAAGACATCAACCGTGAGCACAGGGTAGCCCATGTCAAGTCAGTATTGTACTATTCGATTTACTATCCGGTGGCAGAAATCATCCAGGCAATCGGTACAGGCGTGGTGGTTTGGTATGGCGCAACAGGTGTTTTTGACATGGAAATCCAGATCGGAATCCTGATTTCCTTCATCATGTACCTTCAGCTTTTCTTCCGGCCCATCCGGATGATTGCAGATAGATTCAATACCCTACAGATGGGCGTAGTCAGTTCTTCGCGGATCCTAAAACTCCTGGAAAATGACGATCAAATTCCAAATGAGGGAAAGCACAAACCCGAAAAAATTGAGGGGAACATCAAACTCGAGAATGTTTGGTTTGCGTATAACGACGAAGAATGGGTTTTGAAAAATATCAATTTCGAAGTCAAACATGGAGAAACTGTCGCCATGGTCGGTGCCACAGGGGCTGGAAAATCCTCTATCATCAACCTGATCAACAGATTCTATGACATCAACAAAGGCCAAATAACCCTTGACGGCACCGACATCAAGGAGTATGAGTTAGGCACTTTGCGCAAACATATAGGCGTGGTATTGCAGGATGTTTTCTTGTTCTCGGACACCATACTGAATAACATTACACTTGGCAATCCCGAGATTACGAGGGAAGAAGTCATGAAAGCGGCGAAATTGGTAGGAGCTAAAAAGTTTATCGAAAGACTTCCCGGAGGTTTGGATTACAACGTCATGGAACGGGGCGCCACACTTTCCGTAGGACAAAGGCAGCTGATATCCTTCGTCAGGGCTATAGTCTACAATCCTGAGATCATCATTTTGGATGAGGCGACCTCTTCTGTCGATACCGAAACTGAGGAGATGATCCAAAAGGCCATTTCTAAAATGATGAAAGGAAGAACTTCCATCGTCATCGCTCACAGGCTTTCTACCATACAAAAAGCCGATAAAATCATGGTTCTCCACCAAGGTGAAATCAAGGAAACAGGAACCCATGAGTCGCTCTTGGAATTGGGAGGCTACTACTCCAAACTGCATCAGATGCAGCTGAAGTCGATGGCGATTGGGTGAGTTTTAGAAGTACGAAGTACGAAATACGGGGCAACGTAGAAGGTAAGAGGTGAAAGGTGAAAGGTGAAAGGTAGGGAAGTCGGAAGTAGGGAAGATTGGAAGTGGGAGGTAAGAAGTGAAAGGTGAGAGGTGGAAGGTGGGGGTGAAAAAAGGTCCGATGACCGATGACAGATGCCTGGGGAAAGAGGTAAGAATTAGTAAGGTCTTGAATCTTGTGTCTTGCGTCTTGTGTCTCAAATCTCACGTCTCACATCTCATATCTAGAAAGAAAAAACTAAACCAAAAATAAAACCACAGTGAAAAAGTTACTTGTTTTGGCTTTGGCCATATTGCCATTATTTGCTTTTGCCCAAGAACCGGGCATTGGATTGAGGTTCGGAGAACCTTTCTCTATAACCTACAAAACGTTTCTTGACGATAAAATATCCCTCGAAGGGATGATAGGAAGAGGCGGACCTAACAGCGGTCAATATTACCAAAGGGATTTTGATAACAACAGACCAAGTCCCAATGCTTTTTATGTCGGACACAGCACCTCCAATTCCTGGTCTTTGAATTTTAGGGGGGCTTACCATGAGGACTTCAGTGAAGATTTCAATATTGGATCGGGTTACTTATTGGGCTACGCCGGTGCCGGGGTTCAGCTTCGTTCTGTATTGGTTGATTATGCCTTTACAGATTCTTCCATTTCGCAGTCGACGCTTAGAGAAACCCGAAGAAACATGGATTTTGGCCCTGAAGCATTTGGTGGCGCAGAATATTACTTTGACGAAGCGCCGATCAGTGTTTTTGGGGAAATAGGCTTTTTCATGGAATTATTGGACCGGTTCGGCCACTTCCGATTGCAGGGAGCTATTGGCGTGAGGTATTTATTTTGACCTGATGCTATGACCGGGAAAAGACTTATTGAAACCGACAACAAACCACAGTCGACGGTCCACACCTGTCTGCCGTGGCGGAGCCAATTCAAAAGACCTTCACTCCAAGTTTCATTTGGTTATTGTCAAGAAATCGTGGATACTCCATCCTTATCATGATAAAAAAGATTGTTCTCGTCTCATTCATTTTATTGGTGGCGACGGGATTATTTGTTTTCAACAGCATGGGGGGCTTCAATGAAGTCCAACTAGAGGTCTTGGACAGGAATGACATCAACTTGTCAGGAAGGTATTTTAGAGGAATCCCACAGGATGAAAAGTTGGGAATTGCATTTTTGGAAATCGAAAAAATCAAAAATGTCCATCCTGAAGCAGCTTTGCATACCATCTATTATACCGAACCCGCAGGAAAATTAGACACTATGGAAGTTTTTGTTGGTTTGGAATCAAAATGGATGGACAAGAATGTTGGATATGATCAGGTGTCTTTTTCAGGGGAAAATGTTATCATTGCTACCATAAAAGCCCATCGATTTGTGATGCCTGGTCCATTAAAAATCAAAAACAAAATCATTAGCTTCGCAAAAGAAAAAAATCTGCCCCAACCAGATATCTTCATTGACCAGATTATAGGACCTGATGAGGTCAAGGTCATTGGCATAAAACTCTCTAAGTAAAACTTGTTTCAGTCCTTATGGTTTCCTATTTACAATTCATTTAAGTCAATTTCCGTCCAAATTTTTAATTCCTAAACAAAACAGAAATCCTATGAGAAAATTACTTTCATTCTTTCTTTTGGCAGCTTTTGTTGTCATATCTGCCTGTGAAGGGCCTATGGGACCTCCGGGATTAACAGGTCCGCAGGGGCCACAAGGTCAAGCCGGCGTCAATATTGTAGCCGAAGCTTTTGAAGTCGATGTCAATTTTACAGCAGCAAATGATTACATGGCAGTATTCGATTTTCAGCCACCAATTTTTGAGGACGATGTAGTCATGATTTATATAAGTTGGGAATTTGCTAACGGTAATACCATATGGAGAGCTTTACCACAAACACTGTTTCTTGAAGAAGGCGTCTTAGTTTACAATTATGATTTTAGTAGGGTTGATTTTAGTGTTTTTCTAGAATCCTCTTTTGATCCAGGTATTCTCCCTCTAGATTTTACTAGAAATCAAGTATTTAGAGTTGTAATTATACCTGCAGATCTAGGCTCAAGAATCGATTACAATGATTATGAAGGAGTTGTCAAAATGCTTGGTCTCAGCGATAAGGATTTTGTGAAACTTGAAGGAAGAAAATAAAATTCAGAAGCCTCCTACACGGAGGCTTTTTTTTTGCCTTTCACAAATCCGGATTTTACTTTAAAACTTAAATCGGAAAAGCCACTATTACTAGATTTCTTGAAAACTCGGACGGATGCTTTCAGAAAAGAGATTCCATTTCTCTTACAAAGTCCACCGGAAGTTTTTAACTCCTTTCCTCCTAATTCAAATTCGGATTCTATATTTGCACCATGCAATTGAAGAATGATTTATTGATACGTGCCGCAAAAGGCGAAAAAGTAGAAAGAACACCTGTGTGGCTGATGCGTCAGGCCGGAAGAATCCTTCCTGAATACCGTGCAGTCCGTGAAAGTGTCAGTGGTTTTATTGAATTGGCCCAAACACCGGAATTGGCAGCTGAGGTGACCATACAGCCTGTGGATATTTTGGATGTCGATGCGGCGATTATTTTTTCAGACATTTTGGTTATCCCTGAAGCGATGGGATTGCCTTATGAAATGCAGGAAAAGCGTGGACCTTGGTTTCCTGAGACTGTAAAGGATGTTTCTGACTTAAAGAAACTGAGAATTGCTGACGGAGTGGATGACCTCAGCTACGTAATCGAAGCGATCAAAATCACCAAAAAAGCGCTGAACGGCAGGGTTCCGTTGATTGGATTTGCCGGTGCGCCATGGACGATTTTCGCTTACATGGTCGAAGGGTCAGGAAGCAAGACTTTTTCCAAATCCAGGGCAATGCTTTATACACAACCGGAGTTTTCCCATAAACTGCTGCAGATGATTACCGACAGCACGATCAACTACCTGAAAGCACAGGTGGCGGCAGGGGCTAACCTGGTCCAGATATTTGACAGTTGGGCAGGTATCTTACCTCCAAACCATTACCTCGAATTCTCCCTTCCTTATATCTCCCAAATCTGCGATGCAATCGAAAATGTACCGACAACGGTTTTTGCGAAAGGTGCTTTTTTTGCGAGAAAAGAAATGGCATTGTTGAATTGCAGTACCATCGGTTTGGATTGGAATATGGGAATAGCCGAGTCAAGGGAATTGATCGGGCCGAATAAAACCTTGCAGGGAAATTTGGATCCCGCTGCTTTATATGGCAGCGCAAAGGAAGTCGAGGCGGCTACGAGAGAGATGATGGACCAATTCAAAGGGACGAGGCACATCGCAAACCTTGGTCATGGCGTCTATCCCGACATCGATCCTGAGATGGTGAAGGTGTTTATTCAGACGGTAAAAAGTTATTCCTAATTCTATTTACCGCAATGGACGCAAAGGTTTCGCAAGGGTCGCAAAGGGAGAAGTTATCGGTCAACATATATCTTATCACCACAGGACACTGGGCACTCAGAGAAAAATCTCTTTGCCGTTGTCAGTGTCCTCACTGACACCTATTATTTGACTTCAATTACTATTTCAAAAAAGGAACCACCTCATCCCCTATTCTAATCCTATTTCCATTAAGCAAAAGCATATTCTGACCGAACATCACTTTGTGGTCGAAAGTCCTGTATGTTGCCAATGTCTTTAATGGTTCTTTGCCTTTTTCGGCAGTAACCTGATTGACGGTGGTCATCACACAGCGGGCACAGGGTTTGGTGATTTTGAATACAGCCCCACCCACTTTCACTTTGTCCCAAGTATCATCTTCATAAGGTATCCCTCCCGCAAAAACTAAATTAGGCCTGAATCTGTCCATGGGAACAGGAACTTCCAGCCTTGTATTGAGCTCATCCAATGAAGCCTGACCGATCAACAAATAGGGCATGGCATCCGCAAAACCAACCGATTCACTGTTGACAGCATACTTTGGGGATAATTTTCTTTCGGTAGATTCCGGCATGATGACTAGGTCACATTCCCTACCTAGCGTTTCTGAAAACCATTTGCTGACCTCCTGATCCACTATCTGCCCAATCACAACATCATCCCAAATGGTAACTGATAAAAAATGATTTGTTTGGGGTTGAAAAGGAATCAGAATCCTATGTCCGAGGTCATTTTTGTGGTAAACCAAGAGACCGGAATCTCCCACCTCCACTTGCAAAAGGGCCATTTCAGGAAAGGTCCTTTGGGTCAGAAACATCCCCTCTTTATCTACCAACATCCACCTCCTGTCAAATTTCAACCCTCTTTCCTCCAAAACGGATTCTTGCAATCTGATACCACCAAGTGATTTGATAGGATAAATATATATGTCCTTTAGATACATTTTGGGCTAAATTTTAAGGATAAATCAGTTTTGGGATAGTACATCTGAGAATGCTATGGAAAGGATTTGAACTCAGAAAAGTGGCATTATCATCTGATTACCATGCTTTGGAATCCCTCAACGCCATTCCTTGAGTCTGTCAGGGATCTGCTGCGGGATAAATTTGGTAACAATATTGCGTATCGGGTTTTCTCCGCCATTACTCCAAGCATAGAACGGGTTGAAAAATTGGTAAGCAATGGTGTTTTTGGAGGATTGTTGGGAATAAAAAAATGCTGTCCCGATACATATCAGGAAGACGAATGCCCATTTTTTGCGCTCTTTGTCTCTTTTTCTTTTGTCAAAAACCTTCATACGGCTAAGATACAGATAAGAATAAAAAAGTTGCATCAATTAAAGAAAAAATAACAATTTCAGAATAAAAATCATAATCAGATATGGACGCCCAAAAAGAATTACCGCTTAGAATGAATAACAATACCTCGAATGTTTCAACTTAATTCAGTAAAATAAAAGATAACAGCGCATGCAGTTATGTCCGAATATCCATTAATTGATTGTATGGTTTGACTTATTTTTTATTTAAAAATCAACCGGTTTTTTATAGGAAAAAAGCCCCGGTTTTTCTTAAAAAATGTGTCTGTTTAGGTGCGATTTTTTAACAAAGCAACTCCATTTTTTTGCTATTTTAAAAACAATGTCCGGGGAAAATATTGGCCTGTATAGACCTGATAACTGATGGATTATCGCAAGTTTATCCAATATGCAAAAATAAGCTTACTACATGGTAATTGGATATGATTTCCGATTAAACCAACCAAACAGTTAATTTTCAAGGTCAATTTTCACATTTTTAATAAAACCGAAAAATTTTAAGTATTCGAAAAATTCAAACGTTTTCGGTTGCTGAATTTGTTGGTAAAAGTTGATTTTGTTAACGATTAACAAAAAATAACATTATTCTGTTAACACCCACTTGACCAAAAGCCCTAGAGGGCAAATGTTAAAAATTGCAAAATATAATTTAAACATTCAATTTAGAATTGAAATCAACTACACAAACAATTTCGTTTTTTTCAAAACAACAAACCCTATGAGAAATTATTTACAAAAACTAAAGGCCTTTGCCCTGATGTCAGTACTGATGGTGATCAGTATTACTTCGGCATTTGCTCAAAGCCGGGAAGTATCAGGAACTGTCCTGGACGCCACCCTTAAAGATCCCCTTCCGGGAGTAACAATCCTAGTCAAAGGAACTACCCGTGGGACCACCACTGACTTGGATGGAAAATTTAAGCTTTCTATTAACCAGGGAGATGAAACTTTGGTCTTCTCCTTCGTAGGTTTCACTGCACAGGAAGTAGCAATTGGAAACCAGAGTGTTTTCAACGTTGAATTGGCTGAGGATATCCAAAGCCTTCAAGAAGCTGTCGTAACAGGTTACGGTACTCAGGACAAGAAGGAAATCACCTCTGCTGTGACCAATGTAGGTTCAGAGCAATTTAACCGTGGTAACTTCCCTAATCCTACCCAATTGCTTCAAGGTAAGGTAGCAGGTCTCTCTGTAACAAGGGCAGGTGGTAACCCAAATAACGCCCCTGTATTGAGATTAAGAGGTATTTCTTCTTTCGGTGCCAACCAATCTCCATTGATCGTATTGGATGGTGTTATTGGTGCAACTCTTGATGCAATAGACCCCAATGATATCGAGTCATTTGATGTACTGAAAGATGCCTCAGCTTCGGCAATATATGGAACTAGAGGTGCAGCCGGTGTAATCTTGATTACAACCAAAAAGGGTTCATCCAAAAAAGGAATTTCTACTGTAACCATCAATACTTTTGGGGCTGTTGAAGTTCCTACAAACCTTATCCCTATTCTTTCTCCGGAAGAATTTGTGGCAAGAGGTGGAACTGATTATGGGTCAAGAACAGACTGGAGAGACGAAATTACCCAAACAGCCTTGAATGGAACCGTAAACGCATCTATCACAGGTGGTTTTGAAAATACCAACTACCTTGCTTCTGTCAATTACCGAAATAACGATGGTGTAGTAAAAGGAACCAACAGGGAAACGTTGAACACACGTTTCAACCTTAACCATGGAGCTTTACAAAATAGGCTCAGAATGAATATGGGATTGGCCTACACCCAAACAACAGCAATAGATGTTAATGCTGAGGCAGTAAGATACGGAACTATTTACAATCCTACGGCTCCAATCTTCGAAAGAGATTACAATCCTGCCGAAGAAACTGCAGCTCAAAGGGAAACAAGATTGGCAACTGCAGAAAGGAATTTTGGAGGTTATTTCCAGAGACCAGTGTTTGATTTTTTCAACCCTGTGGCTCTGATCAACCAACAAGAGTTTACTACTGATGTTAAGAATGCTATTTATTCTTATAGATTAGAATACGATTTGAGCGATAAATTTACGATCTCATCCCAGTTTTCTGAAGATAGGTTAACAGTAAATGGCACTCAATTCTTTTCCTATCAGGATAATCAGGTTGGTTTTGGTACCAGCGGCCAAGCAGGTCAGAATTTTTTCAACAAAACCACCAGTATCATAAACGGTCTTCTCCGATATGAGGACGAGATTTTCGATAAAATGGAATTGACTTTAGTTGGAGGTGTTGAATCACAAATCTTTAACGAAAACGGCTTCAATGCTGCATCTGCCAGATATCTTTTTGATCAAGGTCCTAATAACCTTGGTGCAGGTGGTCTGAGATTTGGTAATGGTACAGGGATGGGTTCTTTTGCCACGAGGGCAGTCTTGAATTCTGTGTTTGGAAGAGCAAACTTTAATTATAACAATACTTACTTCTTCTCTGCCTCTTTAAGATCTGAAACATATTCAGGATTTGGTAAAGATAATCAGACAGGTACTTTCCCTGCTTTTTCTTTGGGTGCTGATTTGACACAAGTATTGGATATGGGGCCATTTAGCCAATTCAAGCCAAGAGCTTCCTTTGGTATTGTAGGTCAATTGCCTCCATCACCTACTTTGGCATTGGGTATTTTCGGAAATGGAAACAGGATTCCTTTGAATCTTGCTGATCCAATCCAATCTGTATTTGTAGGTGTTAACCAACTAACAAATCCCAACCCTCAATTGAAGTGGGAAACCGTTCAAGAATTTAACTTCGGTATAGATTACGGATTGTTGAATGGAAAAATCACGGGTACCATGGATTATTGGCAAAGAAATATCTCTGACCTTTTGTTCAATACCCAAGTTCCTGTAGGAGCTCCTAACGAATTCGATCCAGGGAACTTCTACACTGCTACCTCTATTTGGGCAAATATTGCAGATCTTTCAAGTGCAGGCTTTGAATTCTTGGTTAATGTAAACAATATAAAACTTGGGGCTGTCACTTGGAATCCTTCTGCAAACTTCACAATATACAAAAGAACTACTATAGAAAGGATTGGCGTAGGATCCATCAGCTTACCTGAAATCCGTCAGGCAACACCTGGAGCTCCGGGACAAAACAACAACGAGATCGTATGGAACAGAGTAGGTGATCAAATTGGTAACTTCTATGGACCTAAATTCATTGGCTTGACTGAAAACGGAGAATACATCCTAAGCACAGAAAGACCTGAAGAATTTGAAAACTTAGGAAACGGTCTTCCAACCGGAGATTTCGGTTTTTCAAACTCCTTCTCTTATAAGAACTGGGATTTGAATTTCTTGTTAAGAGGCAGCTGGGGCCACATGATATATAACTCTTTCAGAGGTTTCTATGAAAATGCCGATGCTTCATCCAATACCTGGAACTCAGTCATAACAAAAAATACCCCAACCAACCCACTTGTGATTTCTACACCTACTTTCTCTGACCTTTATTTGGAAAGAGGAGATTTCGTCAGGTTGGACAACTTACAGTTGGGCTATAACCTTCCTGTGAAATCAGCTTCAATCAGTAGTTTCAGATTGTACGGTGGTGTTCAAAACCTTTTCACGATCACACAGTTTTCAGGTGTAGATCCTGAAGTAAGATGGACAGATGGAGGAAATCCGTTGGCACCTGGTATAGAAAGAAGAAATACCTACTTCGTACCTAGAGTTTGGACCGCAGGTTTAACATTTACATTAAAATAACATAAACTCAAAATATAATATGTTACGATCAATTAAATCATTATTAGTTGGAGGTCTTGTGGCAGTAGCCATGGGGTCATGCTGGGAGTTAGAACAAGAAGTTCTGACAGGGGTAACTCAAGAGGATTTGGCAAATAGCAATCGTCCTGAGTTGATTGAAGTACTGAAGCAGTCTGCCTATGCCGCAGTTGTCGGCAACTGGGGAGGTCACGGCGGTATGTGGAGTATCAATGAAGTATCTTCTGACCAAATGGCAATCCCGCACAAAGGGGCTGACTGGGAAGATGGTGGTATCTGGCTTAGGAATCATAGACATACTTGGGCCACGGGTGATGGGGCATACAATGGTGCTTGGCAATATTGCTTTAGGATCGTTGGTGAAACCAACCTATTGCTGCAGCAATACCCGGACGTTGAAGCCTTGGGTGCTGAATTAAGAATCCTAAGAGCCTTGGCTTATCTTTGGTTGATTGACAACTTCGGAAATGTTCCTATCATTATAGAAACAGACAGAGGTGGAAATCCTGCCCAAAATACAAGGGCTGAAGTTTTTGCATTCATCGAAAAGAGTATCAAGGATAATGTAGAATTACTTCCAAAAACCAATGTAAAGACCAACTTGAATTATTGGACTGCACATATGATTTTGGCCAAACTTTATCTGAATGCAGAAGTGTATTTGAGTGCCACTCCAGGTGTATTGGATCCATCCAAAGGAAAATGGGCAGAAGCAGAAGCTGCTTTGAACGTGATCATCAATTCAGGTCAGTACAGTTTGACACCAAACTTCTTCCAAAATTTCTCAGCTACGAATGCTAACTCAACTGAGAACATGTTCACGCTTCCTTATGATGCCAATAATGCCGGTGGCTTCAACATCCACCAATCAAGTCTTCATTATGTCAACCAAGCTACTTTTAACTTACAAGAACAACCTTGGAACGGTTACACTGCATTAGAGGATTTTTACAATAGCTTTGAGCCAGGTGACCTAAGAAAAGGTTCATTAAGAGAAGGAATTCAGAGATCATCTACCGGAGTGGAACTCATAGATGCTTCAGCCGAACCAACTGATCCTGATGGCCCGGTTGTAAACTTCACTCCTAAGATCAACATGTTGGCGCCAAATGCATTTAGGCAAGCTGGAACTAGAACCAATAAATTTGAAATCCCCCTAGGTGCTGCAAACAGCTTGAACAATGATTTCCCAATCTTCAGATATGGAGATGTGATCTTGATGAAAGCCGAATGTGCCTGGAAACTTGGAAGAACTGCTGAGGCACTTGCTCTAGCCAATCAATTAAGAACAAGATCTTCTGCTCCTCCTTTGACGACTATTAATGCTGCTATTTTATTGTCAGAAAGAGGCAAAGAGTTTTACGCCGAAGGTCAAAGAAGGTCAGATTTGATCAGATTTGGGAGATTTAATGATGCGTGGTGGGAAAAGCCAGCTTCTCAGCCTTTCAGAACATTGTTCCCGATTCCTCAAAACCAGCTTCAGGCCAATCCTAACCTGAAACAAAACCCTGGGTATTAATCCCGATATTTTGATATCAGAATGATAAAAGAAGTGCACAGACGTGCACTTCTTTTTGATTTAATGGATACCTTCGAATTTGTAAAAAACCAATATCCCAAATTAATCCTTTCCCAATGTCATTGGTGATTAGCCGATTCTTCATTCTCATTCCCTCCTTCCTATTGTTGTTTTCCTGTTCCAAAAAAGAGGAAGAGACATTGAAGCTATTTGAGCTTATGCCAAAAGAAAAGACAGGAATCGACTTTAATAATAATCTCAACTACAACGAAAAATTCAACCCATATCTTTTTAGAAATTTTTATAACGGAGCCGGGGTAGCCCTTGGCGATATCAACAATGACGGTTTGGTTGATGTTTTTTTGGCCGGCAACCAGCAGGCAAACAAGCTTTACCTCAACAAGGGAAATTTCCAATTCGAAGATATTACCGGAAAAGCAGGATTGGCTGTACCCGGAATCTGGGCTACAGGAGTCAGCATGGCCGACATCAACGGTGACGGTTGGCTGGACATCTATGTCTGTAAATCGGGACCTTTGGGCGGACCTCAGCGATACAATGAACTTTTTATCAACAACGGTGACCTGACTTTCACTGAGAAAGCCAAGGAATACGGAATCGCCGATGAAGGACTTTCCCAACATGCGGTATTTTTTGACTATGACAAAGACGGCGATTTAGACATGTATTTGTTGAATAATTCCGCAAGGTCTATCGGCGTAAATGACCTCCGGATCGGACAAAGAGATACCCGAGATCCTTTTGGTGGAAATAAGCTTTACCGAAATGACAGCGGGAAATATACAGATGTCAGCGAATCGGCGGGAATTTATGGTTCTGCCATCGGCTATGGATTGGGCGTGACAGTAGCTGACCTCAATAAGGATGGTTGGCCGGACTTGTATGTCTCCAATGATTTTTTTGAAAAAGACTACCTCTATATCAATAATGGCGACGGTACCTTTAGCGAATCTCTCGAAGACATGATGACTGAAATCAGCATGGGTTCTATGGGTGCCGACATCGCCGACTTGGACAATGACGGTTGGCAGGATGTCTTTGTCACTGAAATGCTTCCGGCTACCATGGCGAGGGTAAAAACCAAAACACCTTTTGAGGAGTGGGATAAGTACGAAGCCAATGTCTCAGGGGGATATTTCCATCAGTTTACCAGAAACACACTTCAAAGAAACCTGGGTTTCCAACCAAATAGCAATCAGGTTCATTTTTCAGAAATCAGCAGACAATCCGGCGTGCATGCTACAGATTGGAGTTGGGGAGCATTGATTTTTGATACAGACAATGACGGACTCAAAGATATTTTTGTAGCGAATGGCATTGTCAAAGACCTGACAGATTTTGATTATGTCGACTATTATGTCAACAACCAAGACCTGATCGCCCAGTTTAGACGGGACAGTATCCTATTGACCAAGATGATCGATGAGTTTCCTTCCAATCCTCAGATGAATTTTCTTTTTAAGAACCAAGGTAATTTCACTTTCAATAACCAAGCCGCAGAATCAGGAATGGAGCAATTGACATTTTCTACCGGGGCGGCTTATGCGGACCTTGATAATGACGGTGATTTGGACCTTGTGGTGAATAACCTGAACGGCGAAGTGTCGGTATTTAAAAACAACAGCCGTGAGATCAACAAGAACCATTTCCTTCAGTTGGACCTAAAAGGCCAATTTGGAACCCAAGTGACACTTTTTGCCGGAAATGATCTGTTCTTTGCGGAGCACAATCCGGTCAAAGGCTATATGTCTTCCGTAGATCATAAGCTTCATTTTGGTCTTGGACAGGTAGAGAAAATTGATTCCGTGATCGTCCTTTGGCCAAATGGAAAAGCAACAAAGTTAACCGATGTATTACCGGATCAATTGTTGGTATTGGACCCTTCCAAAGCGACTGAAGATTGGAAATCTGTCAAGGCGGCTACGAATCCCCTCCTCCTGCCCTCTTCCATCAAACTCCCATGGAAGCATCGCGAAAGTGATTTTATAGATTTTGACAGGGACAGGCTGCGGTTCCATATGATCTCCAATGAAGGACCAAAAATGGCTGTCGGTGACATCAATGCAGATGGACTCGATGATCTATTTCTTCCCGGTGCCAAGGGTCAGGTATCTTCTGTCTACACCCAAAAGCCTTCGGGAGACTTTCAAATCCACCAAACATTCGACGCTGATTCAATAGCCGAAGATGTAGACGGGTTGTTTTTTGATGCGGATGGAGATAGGGACTTAGACTTATACGCAGTAAGCGGGAGTTTGGAATTCAGTGCTTTCAACATGAATTACCTTGACAGGCTTTACCTCAACAATGGCCAGGGAAATTTCACCAAAACGAAAGAAAGCCTCCCGATGGTTTTTCAGAGTTCCTCTTTTGCCAAAGCATTTGACCATAACGGAGATGGAAAAATGGACCTTTTGATCGGAACGAGAACAGTGCCATTTGCTTACGGAGTTCCGGGTGATGTGACTCTATTGGAAAATCAGGGCAATGCTGTTTTTGTGGATAAAACCATGGAGTTTGCTCCGGAATTGAAGAATATCGGAATGACAAGGGATGCCTGGATCGGGGATTTGGATGGGGATGGGATAGCTGAAATCCTGATAACCGGCGAATGGATGCCCCTCAAGGTCTTTAAAAAAACCAATGGAAAATATAATGACGCCTCTTCTGCATTTGGATTTGAAAATACCGGGGGTCTTTGGAATACCCTCCACGTAGCCGATGTCAATGGAGACGGGCTTCCGGATATTCTGGCAGGAAACTCGGGAACGAATACTCGTCTCCATGCTTCTCCTGAAAAACCATTGCAATTACAAATCAACGACTTCGACCAAAACGGAAGCATAGAGCAAATCCTAACCCAGTATGAAGGCGATAGTACCTATCCTTTCTTATTGAAGCCAACCCTTATCAAGCAATTACCGGTCTTGCGCAAGCAGTTGTTGACTTATGATGCCTATAAAAACAAAAGATTGGAGGATTTATTTCCTCAGGAGATTTTGTCCCGAAACATGGTCCTAAACGTACATACTTTAGAAACGAGTCTGTTTATAAATCAGGGAAATGGTACATTTGCAAAAGCAATTCTTCCCTATCCCATCCAAAGTAGCCCTGTCTATGCTATACATTCCTTCAAAGATGATTTGGGGAAAATCCATTTGTTGTTTGGGGGAAACCAAAGTCGGATCAAGCCTGAGTTGGGAATCAATATGGGCAGCTTTGGCTGGCACCTAACCGGATCAAATGAAAAAGACCTCCACTTGATTCCTGCCAACCAATCGGGATTCTTTGTCCGGGGAGAAATCAGGGACATCAAAAGCATCAAAACGACCAAAGGAATTCGGATTACAGTAAGTAGGAATAATGATGTGCCGGGGGTGTGGGAATTGGTGGGAAGTGGGAAGTAGGAAGTACGATGTACGAAGTACGAAGTACGAGGGTGAGAGGTAAGAGGTGAGAGGTAAGAGGTGAGAGGTGGAAGGTAAGTATTAGGAAGTAGGGAAGTTGGAGGCTAGGAAGTGGGAAGTGGGAGGTAACTTCAAAAGTTATAAAAAACTTCTCCTTGTCATTTCCCTGCTTGCGGCAGGCAGGGACGGGGGAGAAATCTTTACTAATAGTAATTAAGAATAAAAAATACAGAGTTTAAATTATAGAATCGAAATTAAATGATGAGAGTATTGATAGTGTTCTTGGCTTTAGGGTTGGTCATGGCATGTAAAACCAAGTCTGAATATGATTTGGTAAAAGAAAAGGAACTTGCTTCCGGAAAAGTGGTGGAAGATTTATTCCTTGACATCAAGTTTGGAATGGGAAGGGAAGACTTTTTTGCTCTCTGTGGGAAGCACAACCAAAACAAAGTTTTGATTAATGGAGACCACTATCTTCAGGTTCAATACATACCGAGAATGCCGTCAGGAAAAAGTGTGGAAATGAACTTTTTTCCTGATTTTGAGGAAGATAAGCTCTTTTTCATGCCAATCGAGTTTTCTTATAATGATTGGTTTCCAGGTAATGAGGATTTTTCCAATGATATCCTGATGGCGGATGTGGTCGATTTGTTGGAATCTTGGTACGGCGAAGGCTTTTTTGAAGTAGCCAACAAAGACAAATCGATCAGCGCAATGGTCAAAATCGACGGCAACAGACTGATCAGAGTCTTTAAAAAAAATATCAACACAGTCCGGGTTGAAATCCTTGACCTGCGCGTAAAGGACATCACCGAAATGACAAAAAAAGTAGAAGATGCATCTTAATAAATCCCTCTTAATTTCCTTTTTTATTGCCTCGGCCATTGCTTCCTGCAAATCACCCGAAATTGAAAAAAAGGACACCCTGTTTGAAAAAGTAGATTCTTCTGTTTCAGGGGTAACATTCAGAAATGACCTTCCTTTTGATGAGAAGTTCAACATATTCACCTACCGTAACTTCTACAACGGCGGTGGTGTGGCAATGGGTGATGTCAACAATGACGGGCTTATTGACCTTTACCTGACTTCCAATCTGGGAGAAAACAAACTCTACCTGAACGAGGGTGACTTTAAGTTCAAAGATGTGACCGCCACTGCCGGAGTAGCAGGCACGAGGGCTTGGAGCACAGGTGTGGCGATGGCGGATGTCAATGGGGATGGATTTTTGGATATTTATGTCTGCAATTCCGGAGATATCGCCGGTGACAACAAACAGAATGAGCTTTTTATCAACAATGGAGATGGCACTTTCGCCGAAAAAGCTGAGGCATATGGCTTAGCCGATCAGGGATTTTCCACCCATGCGGTGTTTTTTGACTATGACAATGATGGAGACCTCGATGTCTATCTGCTGAACAACAGTTATCAATCTATCGGCAGCTTCAATAAGATGCAAAATGAAAGACCCAAAAGAGATCCTGTGGGGGGTGATAAACTATTCAGAAATGACGGTGAAAAATTCACGGATGTATCTGAACCTGCGGGTATTTATGGGAGTGTGATCGGCTTTGGATTGGGAATCACCATCGGCGACGTCAATCAGGACGGTTGGATGGACATTTTCATTTCCAATGATTTCTTCGAAAGAGACTACCTCTATATCAACAATCAGGACGGTACTTTTACCGAAAGTCTGACCTCCTACATGCGTGCCATCTCTGCAGCCTCCATGGGTGCTGATATCGCAGATATCAACAATGACGGTCACTTGGATATTTTTGTCACCGAGATGCTTCCTGAGAATACTGAAAGACTCAAGCAGATTACGACTTTTGAAAGCTACGATAAGTTCCAGTTCAATGTCCAGCATGATTACCATTATCAATACACGAGAAACATGTTTCACATCAACAATGGGGACGGTACTTTCTCTGATATGGGAAGACTGGCAAATGTAGAAGCAACGGATTGGAGTTGGGCAGCATTGATGTTTGACATGGACAATGACGGCTTTAAGGACATCTTCGTGGCCAATGGTATCTATAAGGACCTGACAGATCTGGATTATCTCAATTTCATCGACAATGATGAGACCAAACAGAAAATTATCAGCAAAACAGGCGTGGACTACAAAGCTCTGGTAGATCCGATGCCGATCAATCCTGTTTCCAATTATGCTTTCAGAAATAAAGGAGACTTGGTTTTTGAGAATGTCATCCATGAGTGGGGAATGGGCGATCCCATCCATTCCAATGGCTCGGCGTATGGAGACCTTGACAATGACGGCGCCATGGATCTTGTCATCAACAATGTGAACAATGAAGTCCTGATTTATAAAAACAGATCCAAGGAACTTGCACCTGAAAATCATTTTCTTAAAATCCAGCTCACCGGAAAAGAGAAAAATACAGCTGCAATCGGTACCCAAGTGAGGTTGGTATCGGGAGACCAGATTTTTTACCAAGAGCAGATGCCCAACAGGGGTTTTCAATCTTCGGTTGACCCAAGGCTGAATTTTGGTTTGGGATCGAAAACAAAACTGGACCAGGTTCAGGTCAGGTGGCCGGATGGCAAAATAACCTTGCTTCGAGATATTGCTGCTGATACGGTATTGGTTTTGAAATGGGAAGAAGCACAAGATGCAGAGGAAGGATTTGCATTTTTTGAAAAGCCTGTAAGTCAGATTTTCTCTAAAGTTGATCCAAATGCCATTTTGGATTATTCCCATCAGGAAAACCTGATGGTTGATTTTGACAGGGACAGATTGACTTATCATATGATATCTACTGAAGGTCCAAAAGCAATTTGGGGAGATGTGAATGGAGATGGCTTAGAAGATGTATTTATCGGCGGAGCCAAAGGATTGGCAGGTCAGCTATTTATCCAAAATGCCAATGGGAATTTCAGGCCAACGGACCAAAAGGAGTTTGAAAGAGACAAATTTTCTGAAGACAGAAACGGGGTTTTCTTTGATGCCAACGGAGATGGAAACCTCGATTTGGTGGTGGCCTCAGGTGGCAATGAATCAGGTTTCGGTTCGCCGGACCTAGCAGATAGATTATACTTCAATGACGGTAAAGGAAACTTTACCAAATCCGAAAACAGCGGACTGCAGTTTCTGACCAACAGCACATCCGTACTCAGAACTATTGACATCAACGGCGATGGCGCATTGGACCTTTTTGCAGGGTCGAGATTGGTGCCCTTTGTCTACGGAGTCAATCCCAACTCTTCTATTTTGATCAATGACGGCAAGGGAAACTTCAGCGATGGTACCGCTCAATTTGCACCACAGCTGAAAGAGCTTGGAATGGTGACCGATGCGACTGTGACCGATTATGGTGGCGATGGAAAAATGGATTTGGTTATTGTAGGAGAATGGATGGCCCCGACATTTTTTAGAAATACAGGCAATAAGCTTGAAAAAATAGAAATGCCGGAAATGGCTGGGTACAAAGGATGGTATCAGGCGATTGTGGTTGGGGATTTCAACAATGACGGCAAACCAGATTTTGCATTGGCTAATCATGGATTAAATACAAGGTTTAAAGCTTCGGTAGAAAGTCCTATCCGCATGTATGTCAACGACTTTGACCAAAACGGATCGGTAGAACATGTCTATGTCAAAAAACAGGGAGATAAACATGTTCCTTTCACCCTAAAACACCAACTCGAGGGACAATTGCCGGCACTTAAAAAGAGGTACCTCAAATACAGCGCATACAATAACCAGACTTTGGAGGATATTTTCACTCCGGAAGAAATCAGTAAATCAGTCATGAAGGAGGTTAATTTCCTCTCTTCTGCGGTATTGATGAATAAGGGTAATGGGAAATTTGAAATGAAAGCCTTGCCAAGATTTGCGCAGCGCTCATGGATGCATGCCGTATTGGTGGCAGACCTCAATGGCGATGGCAATCAGGATCTGATCATAGGGGGAAATCTTCGGGGCGCCAAGCCGGAGGTCGGGCAATATGACGGAAGCTATGGAGAAGTGCTGATCGGAAAAGGCGACGGTTCATTCGACTATTGGCAAAACCGCGACCATGGTTTGAAATTGGATGGAGAAATCAGGGATTTGAAAATCTTGGAATTGAAAGACAAAAAGGTCTTGATGGTTGTCAAAAACAATGAACCGGTGGAGTTTTGGGAGATAAAGAAATGAAGGTTTATCGCGCAAAGACGCAAAGGCGCAAAGTTTTGAAGTTCAGAATAAGGAAAAGTGGTGTAAAGAATTTCCATTCATTTTACAAAAAAATAATTGAATCCTTAGATTATAAATTTGGTTAATTCATTAATTATCAAATTCTTATTTAACTTGGATAGTAAAAATAAATACCAACCCAAATGAAAACGATATCAGGAACATATCATAATGGGAAATTAGATCTGGACAAACCCATGAAAACCAAAAAACCTGTTCGGGTAAAGGTGGTTTTCGAAGAGAATGATGAACCTGAAGAAGGATTAGAAGTAAGCGATTTTTCGTTCCTTGAGATGCAGCAATTGCTTAAAAACTGCCAAACATCTTTGGCAGATGAACTTATCAAAGAAAGAAGGCAAGAGATATGAATGTATTTTTTGATACTTCTTCTTTGTTCAAACTTTATCATCAAGAGCAAGGAACCCAAGAAATACTTGATTTTTTTGAAATCAATAAAATAAATCGAATTTATGTGTCAGAAATCGCCAAAATCGAATTTGCATCAGTGATTTGGAGAAAATGCAAAATGGGAGAGGTAAAAGAAGATGATGCTAAGATTCTTTTATCAAAATTTGAAATCGATTTACAAAAATTTACTGTCATTCCATTCAACCAACAGTTAAGTAACAACTCAATCATTTTAATAGGAAAATATTGGAAATCAGGCCTGCGAACTCTTGATTCTATTCAACTCGCATCCGTAATTGAAATCAAAAAGGAAATTGAATATTTTTTTACTTCTGATTTAATACTTAAAGAAATCTCCATTTTGGAGGGATTAAAAACAGTTTGAAATGAGTAGATTAAATTTATCCCTTCCCACATTTATCGTTGCTTGGTTCATTATTTTCTTTTTTTCCTGTTCTAAACCCAAAGAGGAAACACTTTTCAAACTTTTAGATCCCAAAGAAACCGGAATCGAATTCCGAAACGACCTCGTATCCTCCGAGGAGATGAACATTCTCGAATACCTGTACTTCTACAATGGGGGCGGTGTGGCTACCGGGGACATCAACAATGACGGTTTGGTAGATATTTATTTCTCCTCAAACCAAGGCGAGAACAAATTATACCTGAACAAAGGAGATTTCAAATTTGAAGATATCACCCAAAAAGCGGCGGTCACAGCCGATGGCGGATGGTCCACCGGAGTCACGATGGCAGATGTCAACGGAGACGGATTGCTGGACATATACGTCGCCCAAGTCGGGGATTACAAAGGCCTGACCGGAAAAAACAAGCTCTATATCAACAACGGTGATTTGACTTTCTCCGAAAAAGGCGCAGCATACGGAGTGGATTTTGTGGGTTTCTCGACCCATTCCCTGTTTTTTGACTATGACCAAGATGGAGACTTAGACCTCTATTTGCTCAATCATTCCATCAAAAAGCCTGAAGTCTTTGCCAATGCAGACATCAAATTCACCAATCAAGATGAAAAAGGAGGAGACAAACTTTTCAAAAATCTTTTGGCAGAAGGTGAAAACAGGATGGTTGAAGTGACCGAAGAAGCAGGAATCCTTTCAAGCAGTCTGGGTTTTGGATTGGGTGTAGGTATGGCTGACATCAATGAGGATGGTTGGATGGACTTATATGTTTCCAATGATTTTACCGAAGATGATTACCTCTATATCAATCAGGCTGATGGAACTTTCAAAGAATCCTTAAAGGAATATATTTCCAATACCAGTCGCTACAGCATGGGAAATGACCTGGGGGACATAAATAATGATGGCTTGTCGGATATTTTCACCACAGACATGCTTCCCTCCGATCCCCAGATTTGGATGAAGTCAGTCGGGGAAGACAAGCAGGAAGTATTTGATGTCAAAAAGCGTCTCGGTTACAGGGACCAATATGTCCGAAACCACCTCCAACTCAATCGCGGTGACGGGAGATTCAGCGAAATCGGTCTTTTGACCAATACCTTTGCTACAGATTGGAGCTGGTCTCCCCTGATTTTTGACATGGACAATGACGGCCAAAAAGACATGCACATCACCAATGGGATAGTCAAACGCCCAAATGACCTCGATTTTATCCAATACAGTCAGGAACCAAGCCTTGGTCTGTCCGAAAAGGAAATCCAAGCGAAACAGATTGACATGTTACCTACGGTCAAGCTTTCCAATTTTTCATTTAGGAATGCGGGCGATCTTAAATTTACCAATATGGCGAAAGAATGGGGCTTGGACGAACTCTCCTACTCCAACGGTTCTGCCTATGCGGATCTGGATAATGACGGCGACCTTGATTTGGTGGTCAATAATATTGACCAAGAAGCATTTTTATACCAAAACCAAACTGCTGCAAAACTTCAAAACCATTTTGTACAGTTGGATTTGAAAGGAGAAAATCCCAATACTTTTGGGATGGGTGCCCAGGTTATTGTCCATAGTGGGGAAGAAATATTTCACCAAACGCTGAGCACTTCCCGTGGATTCCAATCAGGAACGTCCACAACTTTGACTTTTGGTTTGGGAAAAAATTCTGCTGTGGATTCTGTCGCAGTTGTCTGGAATGCCACAGATACAGAAATTTTCAGAAACCTTGCCGTCAATAAAAAACATCTTTTGGAAAAAGGTAAAGGGATAAAACCATCAAATTCAATTTCGGCCTCCACTCCCATTTTGGAAGTAAAGGATTTCGGTATTGATTGGACCCATGAAGAAAATATTGATTTTGATGATTTTAGAAGGGAATACCTGATTCCAAGAAAGTATTCGACTGAAGGTCCAGCACTGTCTGTAGGAGATGTGAATGGGGATGGCTTGGAGGATGTTTTCTTTGGTGGGGCCAAGGGTCAAGCCGGAGTTTTCTATTTTCAGACTAAAGATGGAAAGTTTGAAAAAAGCATTCAGCCCATCTTTGACAAGCTGAATATGGCGGAGGATGTGGACGCAATTCTGGAGGATTTTAACAAGGACGGCACTTTGGACCTTTACGTGGGAAGTGGCGGTAACGAATCTACCAGGAAAGAATTTTTCAACTTTGACAGGCTTTTCCTAAACGATGGCAAGGGAAATTTCTTCTTTTCCATGAATTCCCTCCCTCCTATTGCTGAAAATACCTCGACCCTCGCCGTCCACGATGTCAATGGAGACGGTGCCCCTGATATTTTTGTAGGCGCCTCTATTGTAACGGGGAATTATGGTGAAATCCCCAAAAGCTATTTGTTGCTCAATGACGGAAGCGGTCAATTCAAAGAAGCTACAACAACGTATTTTGGAGAGGGTTTTCAACCCGGCATGGTCAAAAAGGCAAAATGGGCTGACCTGGATAATGATGGAAAAAAAGAACTCGTCTTGGCAGGAGAATGGATGTCTGTGCAGGTTTACCGCCAAAATCCCGAAGGAAAATTTGAGTTGACCAAAACCGAATCCCTAAACATTCCGGGTTGGTTTTTGGGTTTAGAAGTGAAAGATCTGGACGGAGACGGGATGGAAGATATCTTGGTAGGAAACCTTGGATTGAATTCCAAACTCAAAGCAAGTCCCGAGAAACCAGTTTGGCTTTACCACGGAGATTTTGATGAAAACGGGCAGGCCGATCCCTTGATTTTCCATTACATGGAAGGTCATTTGGTACCATTTGCCACTAGAGATGACCTGATCAAACAGATCCCGGGCATCAAAAGAAAACACCCAAATTATATTGAATATGCCACTATCCAATCCCCTGCAGATCTTTTTGAAAGTTCTCAGATTGATAAGGCTTCCAAATACCAAGCTTCGGAATTTAGATCAGGGGTATTTTGGAACAAAGGTGAAAAAGGGTTCGAGTTCAGTCCATTTCCTGTTGAGGCACAATTCAGTCCCCTCCATGGTTTTGCCTCTTTCCAATCCCAATCTGGGGATCAATATTTACTTGGAATAGGGAATATCCATTGTTTCAGAAGTGATTTTGGCAAAGCAGATGCACAAGCTTTGGTTTTAATGAAATTTGAAAATGGCATTTGGAAGTGGGTCCCAATTGGACTGACTGCAAATACATTTTGGGGAGAATTCCGCCATATCTCAAAAATCATCATTGACGGAAAAGAGGCCTTGATAGCAGTGAGAAACAACGCTCCACCTGTTTTTCTACAGATCAAACCCTAAAACCTGCTTAAAATCAGTGTTTTTGGATTTTGAAAAACAATGGAATTCAGGGAATAATCTTTAAATTTGAGGGTTCTAACCCACGCACCCTCTTCCCGGATCACGGTCTGGGAATCTCCAACACCGAAGAATAGCCAAAGTATAACTACCCATGAAAACTTTATTACAAAAATTTCTCTTCATTGCTTTCCTTGCAAATCTCGGACTTGGTTGTCAGGAAAAAAAGGATTACCAAAATGCCATTACCGATGGTTCCTACCAGATTGCGGCTCAGGACAAACTTACCACAGTCATCATCAATGATATTTTTTCACCCCCAGTCGCGAGTAGGATTTATGCCTATTCTTCCCTTGCGGCCTATGAAGTGACTGCCCTCTCCGATCCCAATTACCAAACCTTGATGGGTCAGCTCAATGGTTTTGAGAAAACCGAATTTGATACCTCAGGACAAATCTATTATCCTTTGGCCTCCCTGGCTGCCTATTACAAAGTGGCAACAGCGTTGATTTTCTCCGAACTCCTAATGAAAGAACATAGAGATAAAGCCTACGCAGAACTCAAAGAAAAAGGAATTCCGGAGGAAGTTTTTGAAAGATCTGTCAAACTCGGTGATGAAGTCGGCGCACATATAATTGCCTATTACAAAAAAGACAATTACCATGAAAGCCGTTCTTTTGAAAAATATACGGTCAGCAACGATCCGGGCACTTGGCAGCCAACCCCACCAGCTTATATGGAAGGAATCGAGCCTCACTGGAATAAAATCAGGCCTTTTGTCCTTGATTCTGCTTCTCAGTTTAAAGCAACTCCCGGGACCGAATTCAGTACCGAACCTTCAAGTCAATTTTACAAAGAGGCTGAGGAGGTTTTCAAAATTGTCAATGAATTGAGTGAGGACCAAAAGGATATCGCCATGTTTTGGGATTGCAATCCCTACAAAGTCAATGTCAAAGGGCATGTGATGTTTGCAGAGAAAAAAATAACTCCGGGAGGACATTGGATGGGTATTGCGGCGATATCTTCCAAAACGGCAGGGCAGGATTGGAAAGGAACTTCAGAAACATTGGCGTTTACGAGCATCGCTATTTTTGATGCTTTCATAGCTTGTTGGGATGAAAAATACAGAAGCAGGTTGATCCGACCTGAGACATATATCAACCGATATATTGACGAAGATTGGTTGCCATTATTACAGACTCCTCCATTCCCTGAATATACAAGTGGACACAGTGTGGCTTCCAATGCGGCGGCTGAGGCATTGACCAGTTTATTTGGTGAGCCCTTCCATTTTGTGGATTCTACAGAGGTGGCCTATGGCCTCCCTGTAAGAGAGTTTGACTCATTCAGACAGGCCGCAGACGAAGCGGCAATCAGCAGATTATACGGCGGTATCCACTATATGCCTGCAATCGTCAATGGCTCAGATAAAGGGAAAAAGATCGGAAATCATTTGATTGAAAATGTAAAAACCAAAACAGGATCATCTGCCCCGGTAGCAACAAATTCCAAAAAATAATCCTTTCCTTTCCAAAAAGGGGCAAATGTACAGGTCATTTGCCCCTTTTTTATTTTTTATTCCTGATCAAAGTCAATTTGCCTAATCGAAAACCCTAATTTTGGAACTTAACTCCAATAGAATTTATGGACCTTATTCTCAAATATTTCCCGGATCTGACAGAATCCCAAAAGGAAAAATTCGCCAAACTTGGCCCTTTGTATGCTGATTGGAATGAAAAGATCAATGTAATCAGCAGAAAGGACATGGAACACTTTTACGAAAAACATGTCCTCCATTCATTGGGCATCGCTAAAGTGATTCAATTTGAACCTGGAACAAAAATATTGGATATCGGTACAGGAGGTGGGTTTCCCGGAATTCCATTGGCAATTATGTTTCCCGAAACACATTTCCATTTAGTGGATTCGATCGGTAAAAAAATCAATGTCGTCAAAGACATCGCCAAGCAACTGAAGCTTTCCAATGTCGAAGCCCAACAGGTTCGGGCTGAAGATTTGGTGAGGAAATACGACTTTATTCTCAGCAGGGCTGTGACACGTTTTGCCAATATCCTTCCTTGGGTCAAAAACAAATTCAAAAAAGAAGATTTCAACGAACTTCAAAACGGACTGCTGCTGCTCAAAGGCGGTGATGTAGATGAGGAAATGGAAGAAAGAGAAGTCAGCTACGTGTCTTACCACTTGGACGATTATTTCAAAGAGGAATTTTTCAAAACCAAAAAAGTGGTCTATGTGCCTTGGGAAGGGAAAAGGTGAGAAGAAGGGAAGTCAGGAAGTTTGGAAGTATGGAGGTGGGAAGTTTGGAAGTAGGAAGTACGATCCAAAAAAAAGGTTAAGAATAGGAAATAACTTATCCTTGTCACATCGACCAGAGGGAGATATTTGTTGAAAAGAACGGTGGAAAGACGAAAAAGGAAATATAGCTTTCCTTAATCCTTTTCAGGACTTCCGGTATTGGCATCTTCATCCAAATCACCTTTTTGGGTTTCAAAACTTGACCTGAAATGTATATCACGCTGCGGAAAGGGAATAACAATTCCCTGCTTTTTGAACATCACATCGATCTGATTGATGATGTCGCCTTTGACAAAAGGCACCTCTAGGTAGTGTGTTACCCAAAAGGCAATTTCTAGGTCTATTCTACTATCATTGAACTCCAAAGGCAGAACTCTCGGTATTGGCTGTGGATGGATCCGAGAATCATTTTTCAAAATCTCTTTGATCAACATAGAGGTTTGTTCGAGGTCAGTTCCATATGCCACCCCTACCACAATGCTGACCTTTTTCCCTTTTCCCATGGTCCAATTCACAAGTTGCTGCCCAAGCAAATCCCCGTTAGGAATGATGATACTTGCCCCTTCATACATATTGACCACACTGCTTCGGAACCCGATGGACTTCATCACTCCCGGCTTTCCGTTGATTTCTATCAAATCCCCCACTTTTACCGGGTTTTCAAAAGCGATAATTACTCCGCTGACGAGGTTGTTGAATAAGCCCTGCAGACCAAGTCCAATGCCTACCCCAAGTGCTCCGAGAACAATGGTAATCTTGTCCAAAGGAATTCCCGATGCAGCGACTGCCAAAAACAAGCCCATGCTGATAATGAAAATCTGCACCAAAAGAAGCCAACTTCCCAGGCTGATGTGTTTTCTCTGGGAAGGAGAATTTGCAACATCCGGATCAGAACTGAAAAATGACACAATCCTGGACAAAAGGACCGAGATCACAAGAATTACCAAGAATATAAATAGACTATTGATCGTAAAATCATAACTGCCCAATGTCCTAGGATCGTTTAGGAAATTACTAAAATCCCCCGAAATCAAATTATAGGCATAGAAATTTCGGCCGACCAAAATGACCCAGCCAAATGTCAGTAGAAAGTAGAATATGCTTGGCACTTTTTCTCCAACTTTATCAAAATTGATAAAGAAAAGCTTTTTGTCAGGTTTATTGTAAATGTTGGAGGCCAAAGCGAGCAACTGATTGATCAACCTTACGGTCCATAATAAAATGATCCCAAGTACAACTCCAAGAAAACCACTGACCAATAGGGCTTTTGAGAAATTAAGGCTTCCGTAAAGATTGAAAATCAATGATAGGGACTGCATACCCAACATAAACGCCACAAAATACAAGATCCGCCTTTCTTTGAGTTGTACCCTTTTATCATTGGCAAATAAGAATATGCCATACAAAACTCCAATGAAAGACAAAATTAACATGGCTATTCTCTCCACTTGGGTAAATGCCAACAATAAATTGATGGAGTTGGATATAAAGAAAACAACCAACACGACTACCCAAAACACCATCCAGTATTTAGAAAGAAACTTTCTGAAAAGGATGGTCAAGGAAATACCGGCAATCATCCAAAGTAAAAAATAAAAGACAAATGGCGGGGAAGGAAAGAAAAACTGGAAAATGCCAATAATGATAATGAGAGAAGAAAAAAATGGGTTCTTAAGAGCGAGATGTTGATTTTCAAAATCTTCTGAATGGGTTTCTTCCCTAACATAAATTTTAACATTTGAGATGAAAAAAGTGAGCAAAAGAACCAAAACAAGCATTGTGATAATTCTCCCACTGTAGATCTCAAAATATAGGATTAAAGCCAAAACCTCTTTTTTATGAGACATTTTTACCACTTCCCAAAAGCTAAAGGAAGAAAAACCCACATTTGCAAAACCACTCACCTCCTTTGAAAAAATTTTCTGATTCAATTCTCCCCTTCTTCTTTCTATTTCCAAAATGGAGGCCTGGAGGGTAATTAAAACCTCGTCAGTTTTGGACTGCAATTTATCGAGGCTATTTAGGGTATAGTGAAGGTCATTGAAAGTAGGTTCAATTTCTTTGGCCACAAGGACAAACTTTGTGGCATAAGCAGCTGCTTGGACGGAATCTGAGGAAAATTTGTAAATTTCCTCAATGCCTGACAAAGAGTCTATCTTATAACTCAATCTAAATAATTCTTGAGATCGGTCCTGTATTTTTTCTTTGAATGTATTGGCCTTATCAAACAATTCCCTCAAAATCGCCCTAGATACCGCCAGATTTCTATCGGACTCGAGTAAGTCATCACTATCAAAAACTCCTTTTTCGACAATCTCCCGTTGGTTATTGATAAGTACAAGTTCTTTTTCGATCCTAACAGAATCAAAGCCGCTTCCCAAATATTTCCTCGCTTCCTGAACTGTATTCTTTACCTGCGACATCACCGACCTTTGAACTCCCTGAACCCTAGTGGCCTCAAACTCCTCTAAACCTTTGGCAAATCCATCGGAACCTATCTTTTGAAGTTTGCGGGTATATTCCGTTTTGGCTGCAGTATCGATGAGAATAAGAGAAGAGGAATCCTTTTGCTGACCAAAACCCATGACTGAACTGAAAAAAAAGACAATAATCCCCAAGAGAAAAGGGATTGATCTTAAAAAGCTTGGCTTTCTTAAAAGATGAATTGGATTATAAATCATGAAATTAAAGGGCGTCAAATGTTCGTCATCAAATCAAGTCAGGTTGAATACTGAAAAATAATCATTTGATCGATGAAATAACAAAATCCACTGATAAATAAGAAAGAGTGTAAAGCCAAAATGGGACTATTGGCCTATTAAAAAGTTGCTGAATAGGAAGACCCGAGTAGAAACCAAATTCTAAAGAATATCAGAATAAATACAATGTTTCAAAATTGATTTTGGAAATGAAAATGATAAAAAAATGAAAGGGTTTTCAGGAGAAACTCCGGCAAACCCTTGTCAATTTCAACTGGAAGTTTTTATCTTAAAATCTAAATCCTGCCGTCAAAAACACTCCGTTTGTTCTTCCTAAATCAATACCAGGAATATTTTTTTGAACATTGGTTAGGGACCATTGGTAACTCAAATCAATGAAGATAATAGAAATATCGGCACCTACCCCTGCAAATACTCCCCATTCAGGGTTGTTAAAATCACTTATGGCATATCCATCAGACACACTAGATAAAATAAAGGCCGATCCTCCTCCAAAAACACGGAAACCAAATGAAGAATCTGTATTGCCAAGAATGTTATAGCCTATCGACAGTGGGATTCTAAAACCACGGAACTTCGCATCGGACAGCGAGGAGACACCATCATTGATGGACGTAGATTCGACATTCCGAGTCATATAGAATATACCAGGCTCAACATAAAATTTGTTTCCTAACTCGACGGAAGCACCTGCCTGCCAGCCCATTTGACCGTTTGCATCATCCAGTGTTCCTGAAATATTTGTGAAATTTAACCCTGCGCCAAGCTTGAAAGAACTTTGAGCAAAAGCACTTCCTACAGTTGCCATTAGAATAAATAATGTTACAAGACTTTTCATTTTAAATAGATTTTTGGTTTCAAATAATTAAGTAATTTGACTATCATGAATATTCCTCGATCGTTTTTTTATGAATCGAGACCTATAACTAATTAAATTATTTTTAGATAATTGAAAATTTGATTAGTCATGTTTTTAAAATATTCACTTCACAAATTTTAATATTTTAATATTTTTATTATTATAAAATCTAAAGGAATTCTTTAATAATTATTGTTTTTAGCCGGAAATGGATTTAATTTTTGTTTTCCTTGGATATGAATCATTTTCTACACAAATGTTCATTCTTCAGATAATTATACTTTGAAATGTAAAAAGGCCCAAGTCTAGAGCTGTGTGGATTGTACTTTACTGTCCCAAAGCCAAAAAATGAATAGATGGGTATGAATTATTAAAAAAGGGTTAAAATGAAAAAGCTTCTATGACAGGTGGCTATCCTCTTAATTGAACCAAAGGAATGGATCATCTGCCAGTATCAGAATCCCACCCCAACCTTGACAAATTTGATTCTCTCCCTATTCCATGTATAACAAAAAACCAAATACCCTTCATCATAAATGATCGAGGGATACGAAAACTCATTTTTACCTTCACCTGCTTCGATTACTTCCTTTATTGGCCAAGTCTTTCCATTGTCAAATGAAACCGCCAATTGCATCGGATAGCGCTTGCCCCAGTTTTCACCAACTGGATTATAGACCAACGCAATGGTTTCATCCTTGATCTTGACGAGGTCCATGCCGCTGTTGTTATTGGGCAAGTCTGTCAACTCCACCGGTGACCAGGTTAAGCCATTGTCTTTGGAATTGCTCCTTCCGATTTTTCCGGCAGAAGTTCTCAAAAGCATATGAATCCTATTGGGCATTGATTCCCAAAGTGCAGGTTGGATCACACCTTCCCCTGTGATCTGATTTCGGTCCAAGATCAAGGTTTCGGAATTGAGCCAGGTTTTGCCGCCATCTTCGGACCTGTCCACAAAGGCATTCCAAACCCTGTCTTTTTCCAAAGAAGCCGGTGCCAACCAAGTGCTGTCTGATAATACCAGGATATGATTACGGACAGGTCCCCTTCCACCACGGTCACCTTCCACGAGTTCTATTGCCTCTGACCATGTATCGCCACCATCTTCCGAATACTGCACCCAAGTCTCCCAATCGTCGATTTCCTTTCCAACTTTGAAGTAGAGGTATAATTTTCCATCCGGAGCATTGAACAGCACAGGATTCCAATGCGGATCGTTTCTGACTTTGACCAGCACCTGTGGGGCTTTCCAGTTTCCGGGTTGGCCTTTGGACATCCAGATTCCGACATCATCGTTTTTCTCATGAGACCCTGCAAACCACACGATCATATATTGCCCATTTCCCAATTTCTCAATCGAGGAAGCATGACATTGCGCAAAAGGCCTGTCGTCTCCAAAGATGAATTCATTGGTTTCAACTTGGAGGTTCACTGTCTGTGCAATAGTCCCAAAACTGAGGAAAAACAAGGATATCAAGAGGAGAGATTTCATAAGCATTGAGGAAATGTATTTTTCAAGATACACTTTTCGCTAGAAATTGTATTGTTGAAGGTACAATTGTTCGGGTATAGGATTTATTATAAATCGCCAAAAACTCTCCTAAATTCAATTTCTATTTCTTGAACTTCTCTATCATTCAGATTGGCAAATTCATTTTCTCTTGCCCTTCTTGACAAAACACCATTGTTCTGTTCCAAAAAATTTACCAATAATGATATCAGTTTGTCCGGCATTTCATAGTCATCCTCAATTGATCGCTTAAATGCATCGTATTTCGTCAAATATTCAATCTCTCTTGGAATGATCTCCACGATCGTAACTTCCACACATTCAAAAAGGAACTCGGCATGTTTGGTAGCATCAAAGTACTTGTAATAATCTGCGGTTTGGTTAAGGACATTGACATTATGATCTTTGGTCTCCTGCCATTGAATAAAATCCAGTAAGGGCAAAGAGTGGGATTCCAAAACTTTTCTGTATTCATGGATTTTATCCAAAATTGCGGCAGAAACAGGAAAAATGATTCCCTGATGAGAAAAATTCATTCTACTGAGAATGTGGTGGATGAGGTACCTGTGGATCCGCCCATTTCCATCTTCAAACGGATGTATAAAAACAAACCCAAAAGCTATGGCAGTAGCAACCAAAACCGGATTCATTTCGCTTTTCCATAAAAGCTTTTCTGTTTCCAGAAATCCACTTATCAACCTATCAAGGTCTTCCCATTTTGCTGAAATATGATCAGGAATAGGTTCTCCAGTGCTTCGGTCATGTTCTCCAACAAAACCACCTTTGGTCCGAAATCCCAATTCCAGGAATCGCGGATTTTCAATGACCAATTGTTGCAGCCTTAGCAATTCCTCCTTTGACAGATCTCGCAACCCCGCCTGTCCCATGGCTTGTCCCCAGCGAACCGCTCTTTTGCTTTTTGGACTTTCTCCCTCAATAGAAAAGGAAGCCTTCGAATCTTTCAACAATAAAAATGAAGATGCTCTTTGAAGTATATCCTTGCTGAAGTCCTTCAAGTACTTGGTTTGTTTGTCTGCTAAATTGGCATGGACGTATTGCTCTAGTTTCTCAGTTTTTGAAATTAACGGGCAAAAATCCACCGTTCCGGGGAGGTTGTTGATGACACGGTGGCGTGGGGAGCGCAGCCCTTGAATTACACCATATTGTAGGTGGTTCTCAATAAGAGGAATAAAATTTCCACTTTTTAAGTTTTCTACTTCCAAAGGTTTTTGCATTAACCATTCATACAAAAACCAAATTCTTCTGCTGTACTGACCCAAAGGTTCCACTTGAATAATTTCCAACACCTCTGCATCACTAAGGTTTTCAAACATTTTTTTGAAAAACAACAAATTGATTCCCTCGTATTTTAATGCAAATACCAGATGCTTATACAAACTATCTTCGGGTTTATGCCTAGAAGTATATACCGCCCAAGTCTCAGATTGGTATTGCCTTTTTTTCATACTGATTAGAGACAATTTTTGAGGCATTGGGATTTCCAGTTGTAAAGCCTCAATGATTGCCCCATATCCAACTAACCACGCTTCCTCAGGAGCAATCCTTCCGTGAAAAACATTTACAAAAAGGGAAAAATGATTATTATTCATATTTAAAGGTGAAATTTAATTTTCAAAAATAGTGAAAAACAAATTAAAAAGGTGAAAAACGATTATATATTTAAAATTAAGTGAATTTCGTTTATAAAATAGAAGGAAAGTATATATCAGACTAAAAATTTTCAAACCGAAAATTCATAAAAGAGAAAATCCAAAAATTAAATCCCGACAATTTCCGCCACTCAAATAGCAGCTCCCAAGGATATGTCTTATTTTAGACCATCCAATTTTGAGTTGCACTTATGTACATTATTTTCGATACCGAAACCACCGGATTACCAAGAAGTTATAATGCCCCCATGTCAGATGATGACAACTGGCCAAGGCTGGTTCAGGTGGCATGGCAGCTTCATGATGCCAAAGGCAAACTCCTTTCCAATCATAATTACATTGTCAAACCGGAAGGATTCACTATTCCTTACAATGCCGAAAAAGTGCACGGCATTTCTACTGAACGTGCAACAAGAGGAGGTCATGCTTTAGATAAGGTGCTCGCGGTTTTTCATGAGGATGTAGAAAAAGCCAACTACCTCGTAGGTCACAACATCGGTTTTGACATCAACGTGGTGGGTTCTGAGTTTTTGCGAAAGCAAATCCCCATGAAGCTACAGTCCATGAAGGAAATGGATACCAAAGACCTTTCCACGGATTTTTGTGCGCTACCTGGCGGCAAAGGAGGGAAATACAAATGGCCGACTTTGACGGAATTGCACCTCAAACTTTTTGGCAACGGATTTCAGGATGCCCACGATGCGGCCTATGACGTAGCAGCTACTGCCAAATGTTTTTTTGGTCTGATTACCCAAAAAGTGATTGCCCCGGAAAAGGGAATTCTGGTTTCGGAAGTTATATATGAGGCACCAACCCTTGATGTAGCCAACTTTGCCAATGCAAAAGATGAGCAAAAAACAGCCGCCAAAGATGTCCTGAAAGCTGCCGGGACAGCCGATATCTCGGTCATGACAGACATGCCTTTTTCGCACCTGCATGTCCATACGCAATATTCCGTCCTGCAGGCGACTTCTGAAATTCCTGCCATGATCGCCCTTGCAAAGGAAATGAAAATGCCTGCGATCGCCATGACTGACCATGGCAACATGATGGCGGCATTCAATTTTGTCAAAGAAGCCCTTGCAAAAGAAATTAAACCCATCATCGGTTGTGAATTTAACCTGACCAAGGACCGAAATAACAAAAGCCAAAAGGATGACGGTTACCAGACTGTACTCCTAGCAAAAAACAAAAAAGGATATCATAACCTCGCCAAACTCTCCTCCTACGCCAATATCCAAGGCTATTATTATCTCCCAAGGATCGACAAGGAAGTTTTGGTGGAATACAAATCAGACCTTATCGCTACCACAGGCGGACTTTGGGGAGAGATTCCCTACCTGATTTTGAATGTGGGTGACACGCAGGCCGAGGAAGCTTTTGTCTGGTGGAAGGAGCAATTTGGAGAAGACTTTTATGTAGAACTCAACCGCCACGGGATTCCTGAAGAGGAAAAAGTGAATGAGATTTTGTTGCATTTTGCACACAAATACGGCGTCAAATACTTTGCCGCAAACAACACTTATTACAACCATAAAAATGACGCCAAAGCCCATGATATTTTGCTTTGTGTCAAAGACGGGGAATTGGTAGAGAAGCCAAAGAAATACATCGGCAAGCGTGGCCGTGAATTCCGATATGGTTTTCCCAATGACGAATTCTATTTGAAAAGTCCTGAGGAGATGAAAAAACTCTTCGCTGACCTTCCTGAGGCAATCGCCTGCACCAACGAGATTGTCGAAAAAATAGAAACCTACAAACTCCAAAGGGACGTGTTGCTTCCGAATTTCCAGATTCCTGAGGAATTCAAAAATCCTTTGGATGAGGAAGACGGAGGCAAAAGAGGAGAAAATGCCTATCTGAAATACCTGACTTACGAAGGTGCGAAGAAACGCTACCCTGTTCTCACCGACGAAATCAGGGAAAGATTGGAATTTGAATTGGCTACAATTGAAAAAACTGGTTATCCGGGATACTTTCTTATCGTACAGGATTTTACAGGAGCAGCGAGAAAGATGGGGGTTTCCGTAGGTCCAGGAAGGGGTTCGGCCGCGGGTTCGGCTGTTGCTTATTGCACGGGAATCACCAATGTGGATCCTATCGCTTATGACCTACTCTTCGAGAGATTCCTCAATCCGGACAGGGTTTCCCTTCCCGATATTGATATTGACTTTGACGATGAAGGCCGACAGAAAGTCATCGATTATGTGATCAACAAATACGGTTCAAACCAGGTCGCACAAATCATCACTTACGGTACCATGGCTGCCAAATCAGCCATCCGTGATACCGCAAGGGTTTTGAACCTGCCTTTGGCTGAAGCCGATAAACTGGCAAAACTTGTTCCGGATATCAAGCTAAAGGCGCTTTTTGACCTATCCAACGACCGGGCAAAACTAGCTGACAAACTCAAAAACAATGGAGAGGACATCGGCATAGCGGATGAACTGATCCGGATTTACAAAGGTCAGGATGAATTGTCCCGAACTATCAAGCAGGCAACGGTTTTGGAAGGTTCGGTTCGAAATCTCGGAATACATGCCTGTGGGGTGATCATCACACCCGGAGACATTACCAATTACGTTCCTGTGGCTTTGGCCAAAGATTCGGACATGGTCTGCACACAGTTTGACAACTCAGTCGTGGAAAGCGCCGGGTTATTGAAAATGGACTTCTTGGGATTGAAAACCCTAACCTTGATCAAAGACGCTGTCAAAATCGTCAAAGAAAGACATGGCATCGACCTCGATCCAGATGAATTTCCGATAGATGATGTAAAGACTTATGAGCTTTTTCAAAGAGGGGAAACTGTCGGAATCTTCCAATACGAATCTGCCGGGATGCAGAAGTACATGCGGGAACTGAAGCCAACGGTATTTGCGGATTTGATAGCCATGAATGCACTTTATAGACCGGGACCTTTGGAATATATCCCGAGTTTTATCCGAAGGAAACATGGCACAGAGCCCATCAGCTATGACCTTGAGGACATGAAAGAATACCTGGAGGAAACTTATGGTATCACCGTCTATCAGGAACAGGTCATGTTGCTTTCTCAAAAATTGGCGGGTTTTACCAAAGGCGAAGCGGACGTACTCCGTAAGGCAATGGGTAAAAAGCAAAAGGATGTCTTGGATAAAATGAAACCCAAGTTTGTGGAACAGGCTTCCTTAAAGGGCCATGATCCAAAAAAACTGGAGAAAATCTGGAAAGATTGGGAAGCCTTTGCCTCCTATGCCTTCAACAAGTCCCACTCGACATGCTATGCCTGGATTGCCTACCAGACGGCATACCTCAAGGCACATTATCCGGCTGAGTACATGGCCTCGGTACTTAGCAACAACATGAATGATATCACGCAGGTGACATTCTTCATGGAGGAATGCAAGCGTGCCGGCATCGCTGTATTGGGTCCGGATATCAATGAATCCAACAACGGATTTACGGTAAATAAGGAAGGCCAGGTCAGGTTTGGTCTTGCTGCTATCAAAGGTGCAGGAAGTGGTGCCGTAGATATGATTATTGCAGAAAGGGAAAAATCCGGATCCTATAAAAACATATTTGAGTTCTGCAAAAGGGTCAATTCACGCGCCGTAAATAAAAAAACATTGGAAGCTTTGGCAATGGCCGGAGGCTTTGATTGCTTCAAAGAACACCACAGAAGACAGTATCTCGAAGCTTTAGACGGTGATGTGACCTTATTGGAAAAGGCCACCAAATATGCCCAAAAGGTCCAGCAGGAAGCTGACAGTTCACAAGTCAGTCTTTTTGGAGGAGGAACAGGGATGGAAGTTCCCTTACCAAGCATACCTCCGATGGAACCATTTAGTCAGCTTCAGCAACTCAACATTGAAAAGGAAGTAGTCGGACTTTATATTTCCGGACATCCTTTAGATCAGTTTAGGGTAGAAATAGAATCATTTACCAATACCCCTCTGCCGGAGTTCAGTGATATCGAAAACTTGCGAAAAAAAGGCGAAATAAAAGCGGCCGGTGCGGTGACCTCATTTGCCCATAGGACTACCAAAACGGGGAAACCATTTGGAACGCTGACCATGGAAGATTATCACGGGGCGCATACCTTCTTTATTTTTGGAGAAGATTATATCCGGTTCAAAGAGTATTTCATGACCGGTTGGTTTATTTACCTGACCGGATCCACCCATCTCAACAAATGGAAGGATAATGAATACGAATTCAAGATCAACTCCATGATGCTTTTGAGTGAAGTTAGAGGAAAAATGATCAAAGGTTTGCGAGTCAATATTGACCTAGATGACCTAAATTTTGACCTGATGGAAAAACTCGAAGCCATCACCCAAAAATATAAGGGAGAAGCCAAGCTGTACATCAACATCATTGACAGTAAGGAAAACATCACTCTAGACCTCATGTCCAAGCGGTATACTGTAGATCCTTCCAATGAAATGATCAAGGACTTGGGTCAAATTCCTGAGGTGGTCTATCAGATCATATAATCCGGAGAATTAGAAAATTTGCGAAACAAAGAATCATATTCCTCAAATAAGGGGTTTGTAAAGTGTGGTTTCGATTTCCGGAAAAGCAATTTGGAAAAAGTTCTTACTGAAAAATGACTTATAATCACACCAAGCAAATTCATTTTGGGTATTTTATTTTTTTAATACCTCTCGGAACTTATTCACAAGTAAAGTGCTTTAGAAGTATATTTGAAAAATTAGCAACATCCAAAAATACAATACAATGGCAAAAGCAATAGAAATTACTGACGCAAACTTTCAAGAAATAATCAATTCAGAGCATCCTGTTCTAGTGGATTTTTGGGCAGAATGGTGTGGACCATGTAAAATGATCGGCCCAATAGTAGAGGAATTGGCAGGTGATTATGCAGGAAAAGCAGTGATCGGAAAGGTAGATGTGGATTCAAACCCAATGGTTGCCTCGCAGCTTGGAATCAGAAGTATCCCTACCCTTCTTTTCTTCAAAGATGGCAAAATAGTTGACAAACAAGTCGGTGCAGTTCCTAAAGCCGTTTTGGCTCAAAAACTGGATGCCCAACTTTAATCCAAATAAGAATTAAATGGATAGCCACAAAGATTCGATCTTTGTGGCTATTTTTATTTTTGAGTAAAATGAATTCATGAAAGAAACCCTGATCGAACTTGAGCAATTTTTGGAACTGAGGGAATTCATCCCAATCTTGGATGCCCGAAGTGAAGGGGAGTTTGAGCAGGGACATATCCCCGGTGCGACCAATCTGCCTATCCTAAACAACGAGGAAAGGAAAATTGTCGGAACCATTTATAAGCAGCTAGGAAACCAAGAAGCCATATTGAAGGGTTTCGAGCTCGTCGGGCCTAGGTTTCATGCCATCATTCAGGATGCTTTGATACTTTTTCCAGAAAAAAAAATCATGACTTATTGCTGGCGTGGAGGCATGAGAAGTGAAATCATGTCCTGGCTTCTCAGCATGGCAGGATTTCAAATTTTGCGGTTGAAGGGAGGGTACAAAACTTACCGGACATTAACCTATGAAACAGTACGTGCAAAAAGAGATTTTATCGTTTTGGGAGGAAAAACAGGTGTTGGAAAAACTGTTTTGCTTCACGGGCTAAAAAAAATGGGGGAATCAGTCATTGACTTAGAAGATCTGGCCAAACACAAAGGTTCTTCATTTGGAGGAATAGGTCAGCCGACCCAGCCAAGCATAGAACATTTTGAAAATTTGCTCGCTGAAGAATTTTTCAAAATCCCTATTTCAGAGAAAATATGGATAGAAAATGAAAGCCGGAGAATTGGAAAAGTGAATCTTGCAGATGAACTCTATGCCAATATCATAGCTTCCCCTTTGATAGAAATTATCAAATCCGAACCAGAAAGAATCAGCCATATTGCTGAAGAATATGCTGTCTTGCCTCAAAATGAACTTTTAGAAGCTGTAAAAAGGCTTCAAAAAAAATTGGGGGGAAAAAGGACGTCCGAAGCATTAGAAGATATCATTGAACATCGCCATTCTTCCTGGATTGCAAACATGCTGGTGTACTATGACAAAACTTATGGCTATGAACTTGACAGCCATAAACGAGACCAAACATTCCAATTAGACCTGACTAATACCGATTTAGAAGAATCTATCCAACATCTTTTGGCTATAAAAAACAACATCCAATGGAAAACCCAACTATCAGATTAACGCAATTCAGTGAAGGTTCAGGCTGTGGATGCAAGATTGCACCTGCAGTTTTGGATAGCATCCTTGCCAACAGAAAGTCAGTCGATTTGGTAGATACGCAACTTTTGGTGGGGAACTCATCCAAAGACGATGCCGCTGTATATCAGGTCAGCGAGACTATTGCTATGATCAACACAGTTGATTTCTTCACCCCTATTGTAGATGATGCATACGATTTTGGAAGGATTGCTGCGGCAAATGCTTTATCGGATGTATATGCCATGGGTGGAAAACCTCTTTTTGCAAATGCAATCTTGAGTTGGCCGGTGGAAAAAATAGACCCGCTTTTGGCTGGGGAAGTTTTGGAGGGAGGAAGGGAGATGTGCCATTTGGCAGGAATTCCTTTGGCCGGAGGACATAGCATTGCGGCAAAGGATCCGATATTTGGGCTATCGGTGAATGGAATCATTCACCCTGACAACATCAAAACCAACAAAGGTGCACAGGAAGGAGATCTGATTTACATCACAAAACCCCTAGGGATAGGTGTGTTGGCAACCGCTCTGAAAAGGGACAAGATCAAACAGGATGATTATGCCAATATGATCCTCTATGCTACCCAAATCAACTCTATTGGCAAGGATTTCGGGCTATTGGATTATATACATGCCATGACAGATGTGACAGGATTTGGTCTATTGGGACATTTGGTGGAGATGGCTGAAGGTGCAGGACTCACAGCTATCATACAAGGCTCTAGCCTTCCTCTGATCGAAGGCGTTTCTGATTACATCTCCCAATTTGTATTTCCCGATAATACTTACAGGAATTGGAATGCCTATAGCGGCAAATCGGAAGGGATCGTCGGAATGGAATTGGTCAAATTCTGCGATCCACAGACCAATGGAGGATTGATGGTGGCTGTCGATCCTAAATCCCAAAAAGCTTTTGAGTCAATCCTGGAACAACAGCAACAAAAAGCATGGCTGATCGGGGAGTTTAATTCCCAATCAGCCGTAGTGGTCAAAGTGGTTTAATCAAGAATTTTCACTTTGATATTTTTATAATAAATCACGCTTTCGGGGTCATGTGCCTGAAGTGCAAATGTTCCCTTATCTATTTTCTTCTCACCGGCATTGGCAGGGCGGTTCTTATCTTCTGACTCAATGTATTCCATTACGGTTTTGCCATTGATTTTTACAGTGACATGGTCGCCTTTGACGATAATGTGTTCGGTGTACCATTCCCCGTCTTTGACATAGACTTCTTTCACATCATTGAATGAATACAAACTTCCCGTCTTTCTCCAGTCACTGTGGGTTTGGTTTACCTGAACTTCATAGCCTTTGTTAGGCCATCCGGTCTCTTGATATTTGGTGTGGAAAAAAATCCCCGAGTTGGCTTTAGGCATAGTTTTTACCTCGGCGATAAATTCAAAATTTTTGAATTCTCCATTATTGACATCGCCAACATAGAAAGCGTGTGCACGTGGACCGTCGATTTTGATTTCTCCATCGATTACTGCAAAAGAAGATGGGTTCTCTGAGACCTTCCAACCATCAAGATTTTTTCCATTAAATAAGGAAATCCATCCGTCTTTTTGGGCAAACGAATGGAAAGACAAGGAAAACAGAAACAGGATTACAAGTATGTTTTTCATGGTATAGCGGTAAATGGTTATAAGGAAATATAGCGTAAATAATTATGTCTGCTTCCAGAAAATTGACCGGAAGGTATAAATTAAAATGATTGGCTGAATATTCATCCCATCAATCATGCAAAGGGGAGACCCCTCCTGAGACTATCATTTTCATGATATCAGCACTTTTGACATTTTTTAAGATCCGGACATTATCTTTCGGAACCAAATAAAGATTTCCTGAGAAATTATAGCTGTGTGGAAAATAGATGGCTACAAGGTTCTCTTCTTCCAAAATAGTCAGGTCATCCTGCGTAATAAACCCAAGTCGGGACATTCCTTCAGATAATTTTACTATAACAGGAATATTGAATTTCTTTTTGTCCCCCACAAAAGCTGACATCAGGTCCTTGATGCTTGTATACAAGATATTGATCAATGGAATTTTGAAAACCCACTTTTCAAAAATATCAAAGAGAGGCTTGGTAATAAAAATACTTGCCAAAAACCCAATGAACGTGATGAAAGCGAGCATAATCAAAATCCCAAGGCCAGGAATAGGAATCGGTAGTATCCCATCCAAAAACTGTATGATCAAATAGATCACGTAGATAGTAAGTGCGATTGGAACCACAAACAACAATCCCCTGAAAAAGTATGTAATGATTCTTCTATAAGTGAAAGCCATGTTTGAACATTTTGAATAAAAATACAAAAAAAGAATACTTACCGAGCGGAAATAATTGTTAAAACATTCCCAAAACCAATTACTACTATCTCTAAACACAAAAAAACCCCGGATTGAATACCCGGGGTTTGAACTTCTCTAGTGGATATTTTAGAGATCTATTCCCATGAAGGACATAAAAGCGATCCCCATCAAACCTGTTAAAAGCATGGTTATACCAAGTCCTTTCAGACCATTTGGCACATTGGAATATTTCAATTTTTCTCTGATGGCAGCAAGGGCTACGATAGCTAACAACCAGCCGATACCGGAACTGAAACCATAAACAGTAGCTTCGGCCAAAGTATAATCTCTTTGGGCCATAAACAAAGCAGCACCCAAGATGGCACAGTTTACAGCGATCAGCGGTAAGAAAATACCCAGAGCTCCGTAGAGTGCAGGAGCAAATTTCTCAACTATCATTTCCACAAGTTGGGTGATAGCTGCAACTATTGCAATAAACATGATGAATCTCAAAAAAGACAAGTCGATGGTAGCAAATGTATCACCTGCCCATGACAAAGCTCCTTCTTTCAATACATACTCATTCAAAAGCCAGTTAGCAGGAACAGTTACTGTAAGTACAAATATTACAGCTGCTCCAAGACCGATGGCAGTTGTTACTTTTTTGGAAACTGCCAAATAGGAGCACATTCCCAAAAAGTAAGCGAAAATCATGTTATCGATAAATATCGATCTAATACCAAGGTTAAATAACTCCATTTTTTCTAAATTTTAATGTTCAACATAACCTGTTTTGGTCCGCTGTACCCAAATAATCAATCCAAGGATGATAAATGCGCCAACCGGAGTTACCATTAAACCATTGGTGGCCAAAGAGAAATCCTCCCCGAATAATCCTGCAATTGCATCAAAAATTTTGATCCCAAAAATACTTCCGGAACCGAATAATTCTCTGAAAAATGCGACTGCAAGTATAATCCAAGAGTAACCCAAAGAAGAACCAAGTCCATCCAACATGGAATCATATGGCTTGTTTCCTAAAGCAAAAGCTTCCAAACGACCCATTACAATACAGTTAGTGATAATCAATCCTACAAAGACTGAAAGTTCCTTGTACATATCATATGCAAACGCTTTCAACAATTCACTTACCAAAGTCACCAAGGTGGCAACAACCGCCAACTGAACTATTATCCTTACCCTTGTTGGGATTGTATTTCTCATCAAAGAGATTACGATATTGGACATTACCACAACAAAAGTCACGGAAATAGCCATGATAAGCGTTGGCTGCATTTGTGTGGTAACGGCAAGTGCTGAACAAATACCCAATACTTGGATGGTCACCGGATTACTGTCAACTAATGGATCGGTAACCAAACCTTTCCTCCTTTTTGACAAAAGCGCCTCAGCGGGCTTTTTAACTTCTATCGCTGTTGTTTCTGTACTCATTTGTTTAAAGTTTAAACGTTAAAGACTTAATTTACAGCAACAACCTCAGTTTGTTGACCTGCTTTTTGACTACTCAAAAATGCACTGTAATATTCAAGATAATTTTTAAGCATTTTATTCACGCCGTTGGCGGTAATTGTTGCTCCCGACATTCCATCCACTTTATGAAGGTCTGATTCATAATCTTTCCCCTCCCCTTTTTGCATATAAACTGATTGGATCTTTCCGGATTCATCAAATATTTTTTTCCCCTGATACCTTTCTTGGACATCGGATGAAGTGATCCTCGCACCCAAACCCGGCGTTTCCGCTTTATGGGCAAATGTTACCCCTTCAATGGTACTCAAATCAGTCTGCAAGGCAACATAACCCCAAATTTCGTCCCAAAGTCCTGCACCATATACAGGTAAAATATAAGACTCTACGGATTCAGGATTACCCTCTGCATGGTAAATGAAAATTGGATACATCCTGTTCTCAGGTGCCATTTTATAATTTTTACCAACATTGACTTTTTCCGCAACTACAGGACTACCATCAGGTGCAGTCTCAATAACTTTACCTTCGATATCTACCACTTTTGAAGAAATCCTGCTTTCATAAAAACTCAAAACCTCTTCAGGCTTCATTTTACCAAGTTGATCACCATCAACCACCGCACCAAGAATCTGTTTTTTGGTATCCAATTCTTCAGCCTTCCTTTGTAATGGACCTAAAATCTGAGAGGATCCTGATAACAATAACCCTAAAATTATTGTCAATATAGCTGAGAATGTAATAATGTATGTATTAGACTGTTGCACGTTGTAACCTCCTGTTTTTATTAGCTTTAACTACATAATAATCAATCAATGGCGCAAATACATTCATGAAGAGAACAGCAAGCATGATTCCCTCCGGATATGCCGGATTAGTCACCCTGATAATCACTGTCAAAAATCCTATCAACAAACCATATATCCATTTCCCAGTTTCTGTCTGAGCTGCAGAAACAGGATCTGTCGCCATGAAAACCATTCCAAATGCCAATCCACCAACTACCCAATGGTATTCAGGTGACATAGCCATATATTCATTAACTGCAAATAAATTCATGACCACTCCCATAATATAAGCGCCTGCAAATCCACTTACAATAATTTTCCAACTTCCTACACCTGTTCCTATCAAAATTAGCGCTCCGATGATACACATAAGTGTGGAAGTTTCACCGATGGAGCCTGGGATCCAACCCATAAACATATTGGCAAAACTATATATTCCATCTCCCATTACAGAATTGTGTTCTGCGAGTGCTTGGGTGACCGGTTGACCATCAACGCCTGCGTTGTAAGCAACTGCCAAAGCGGTAGCACCGGAGAAGCCATCAACAGGTGCCTTGTCTCCAAGATAAGTCCAAACAAGATCACCTGAAATCTGTGCAGGATAGGCAAAGTACAAAAATGCCCGTGCCGTCATGGCAACATTAAGTACATTCATGCCCGTGCCTCCAAAAACTTCTTTTGCTATGACCACTGCGAATATCGTAGCGAGGGCAACTTGCCACAATGGAATCGTTGCCGGTACAACCAAAGGAATCAACATTCCTGTCACTAGGAACCCTTCATTGATGGGGTGTTTTCTGATTACAGCAAAAGCTGCTTCTACCAATCCACCTGCCGCGTAAGCTACTATCACAATCGGAAGTACAAGTTGTAATCCCAAAAGGAATTTAGGACCGAAATCCTCCCACAAGCCTGCAGTCTGTCCCGTTGCAAGAAAATGCTGATGCCCGGTATTGTAAATACCAAAAAGAAGACAAGGAATCATGGCAATCACCACAGTGATCATCATCCTCTTCAGGTCAATGGCATCTTTTACCTGAGCACCTTTTATACCGTTTGTATGATTGGGAGAAAACAAAAATGTCTCTCCTGCCTCATAGAGGTAAAATAGGTTCTCCAACTTTCCGCCTTTATGAAAAAGCGGTTTCTGCTTATCCAACAGATCTCTTAGAAACTTCATATTAATTAACTGTATTGAATTAAATCTATTCCTTTTCTGATTATTTCCTGAACGGGATGCTTGGATACATCTACAAACTCACAGAGTGCAAGGTCTTCCTCCACCACTTCGTAAATTCCCAATTCTTCCATTTCGTCAAAATCTTCAGCCATAATGGCCTTCAACAAATAAACCGGAAGAATATCCATCGGTGTGACGCTTTCAAAAACTCCGGTCTGGACAAACGCCCTTTCTTCTCCTCTCACATTGGTATCAAGAACATACTCCTTGTTTGGCTTCAAGAAAGAAAGTAAACCAAGTGCTCTATGGTAACTCAGTTTCTCTGTAGTTGGCTTCATCCAACCCAAAAACTCATAGTAATCTCCTTCGGGAAGAATGGTAATTTGACTTGCATAAAATCCCAAATAACCATCATTATTGATTTTTTCACCTGTCAGGACATTCCCGGAAACCACTCTAATATGGCCTTGCTTGAGGTTGCCATTCACCAAAGTATCGACACAGGCGCCGATATATGTTTTTGCATAGGCGGCTTTCTTTGCTTCAGAACCCGAAACAGCAACTAGTTTTGATGCGTCGTATTTTCCTTCAACAAAAAGCTTTCCGATCTGAACAACCCCAAAAGGACTGATTGTCCAGACTAATTCCCCTTTATTGATTGGATCAACATGGTGAATATGGACACCCACATTTCCTGCAGGATGTGGACCGGAAAATTTATTGACCTGCGCGCCTTGAACATTTGCAAAAACAGGTGCTATCTCCGAATCAAGTTCAAGTCCCAAGTGAACTTTTCCTGCTGTCAGTTTTTGAAGTACAAGAACACCGGCCTGGAAATATTTTTCTTCCCCTTTCAAAGCAAACCCATAATCGGGTGCAAGAGGATGGGTATCAAAACCCGAAATAAAAATAGATTTTGGGGAATCCTGTGGGTTGGCAACAATTCCATATGGCCTTTGTATCAATTGGGGCCAAACTCCACTTTTACATAGCTGGGAGATCGCAGTCTCTTTGGAAAGAGTTTTTAATGAAGATTCAGAGAATTTTTCGAAAGATTCATAACTGACGTCAGAATCTGCTAGGATTTTGATCTCCAACAGTTTCCTTTTGTCCCCTCTTTTGATTTCGACTATCTCCCCAGAAACAGGAGCGACATAAAGCACACTTTCCATCGCTTTGTCAAATAAAATCGGAGTACCGGCTTTTACCGAATCTCCTTCATTTACAGTGACTTTTGGTCTTTGCATTCCAATAAAATCAGCAGGTTTGATCGCAAAGGTTTTTGCCCGTTTGAAATCCCCAAGCTGCTTTTCAGCTTTTCCGGCGAGCTTAATATCAAATCCTTTCTTAAGCTTTATTGTTTTTGACATATGATTTTGAACTGTATGGTCTATTTAAAAACGCCTCAAATCTAATAAAATACATCAGTTATTTGAAGGTAATTTTGGTAATATTTGTGAGTTTTCGCACAGATATTAAAGGTTTTATTTGAATGGAAGGCTGGTCAATTTTCCAAAACCCTGTCTCTTTCCAAAGACTGGACATGATCCAACACCCGCTCCATCAACCACATAGGTGTGGAAGTTGCGCCGCATATGCCTATTTTGTCCACAGGATTAAACCAAGATGGGTCGATTTCTGTTTCGTTCTCCACAAAATAACTTCTGTTATTTTCGGCTAGGCAAACCTGATATAATGCTCTTCCGTTGGAGCTTTTTTTGCCTGAGACAAATAAAATGACATCATTCTCCTGCGAAAACCGCTGAAGCTGTGGCTCCCTGTTGGAAACCTGTCGGCAAATCGAGTCATTGGCATTGAAATCAACCTCTGAAAGCTCCCCTTTCTCAGCCCTTATCCTTTCCTCAATTTTTGCTTTCAGTTCATAAAATCCTTTGGTGCTTTTGGTAGTCTGACTGAACAAGGTAACTGGTCGGGAATAATCGACTTTATCCAAATCTATGTCCTCCATGACAACAATGGCTTTTTCTAAAGTCTGTCCTGTAAGCCCAATCACTTCAGCATGGCCTTTTTTGCCATAGATGACAATCTGCCCCTGCTCTCTTTCCATTTTATCAAATGCTGTTTTTACCCTATGCTGCAGTTTCAAAACTACCGGGCAAGAGGCATCAATCAGTTCGATGTTATTTTCTATCGCTGTTCTATAAGTTTCCGGTGGTTCACCATGAGCCCTTATCAACACCTTACAATCTGTCAATCCCTGAAGCTGCTCCCTATCGATCACCACCAATCCTTTTTCGCTCAGCCGCTTCACTTCCATGTCATTGTGGACAATGTCTCCAAGGCAATATAACTTCTCAGATACTTCCATTTCGTCCTCCGCCATTTTGATGGCAAACTCAACTCCAAAACAATACCCTGAATTTTTGTCAATGGTCACTTCCATAGTCAAAATATTAAATGCCGATTTTTTCTTTGGCGAATGATACAATCTGATTTACCTGATCTTCAAATTCCAACAAACTCGTGTCCAACTCTACCGCATCTTCTGCTTTTCGAAGTGGACTTTCCTGTCTTGTCGTATCTACCTGATCTCTTTCTGCTAGATTTTGCACTATTTTTTCAAGTGCTACCAACTCCCCTCTTTCGAGAAGTTCTTTTTGACGTCTTTCGGCCCGGATATTCAAATCCGCCGACATAAAAACCTTCAATTCGGCAGTAGGAAATACCACTGTTCCGATATCCCTTCCATCCATGACCACACCTTTCTTTTTACCCATTTTTTGCTGTTGGGCGACGAGTTCGGTCCTTACCTCTTTGATCTTACTGACTTCACTTACATAATCAGAAACCCGCATGGACCGGATTTCATCCTCTACGTTCAATCCATTGAGATAGGTTTCCTGCTTTCCATTATCGGGATTCGGGTGAAAGGAGATTTCAAGGGATTCGAGAAATTTATTGACTTCCTTAGGATTGGAAAGGACAACATGGTTATTCAAAAAATGTAATGTCGCAGCTCTGTACATGGCTCCTGAGTCGATATAAGTATAACCCAAATTCTGGGCCACGGCTTTAGCAGTAGAACTTTTGCCACATCCTGAGTATCCGTCAATTGCAATCACAATTTTCTGCATCAAATAAAAGTAGCCTTGGCTTTTTTTAATTTCAGGCGCAAATATAGTAGTTTTAAATCTATTTCCTTTTCAATATGTATGTATTACAAAACTTGGTAAGGCTAATTCATAATATCGTAAACATATATTTCCAATCTTTCAAAAACATTCCACCATGGGTAATCTCCTTGTCCTCGGACAGCTTGTTGATATTTCAAACCGAGAGATATTTTCTGCGGAAATTTCTGTGGAAAAAGGCAAAATTGTATCCATCCGAAAAGTTGTTGAAGACAAAACACTTCCCTTTATCCTACCGGGTTTCATTGATGCCCATGTACACATAGAGTCCTCCATGCTCGTTCCTTCAGAATTTGCGAGGCTGGCTGTTCCACACGGTACTGTGGCCACTGTTTCTGATCCGCACGAAATCGCCAATGTATGTGGCATGGAGGGAATCAATTACATGATAGACAATGGAAAACAGGTTCCCTTCAAATTTTATTTTGGCGCACCATCCTGCGTTCCGGCTACTCCCTTTGAAACTGCAGGAGCGGAAATAAGCGTCAGGGATATCGATGATCTCTTGGAGAGAAAAGAAATAAGCTACCTCGCAGAGATGATGAATTGGCCGGGAACGGTCCACAGAGACCCGATAGTCATGGAAAAAATTGCCCTTGCGAAGAAATACGGCAAGCCTGTCGATGGCCATGCTCCGGGATTGAGAGGAGAAATTGCTGCCCAATATGTGTCCGCAGGCATTACCACTGACCACGAATGCTTTACTTTGGAAGAGGCTTTGGACAAGGTAAAGTTGGGTATGAAAATCTCCATCCGTGAAGGCAGCGCTGCCAAAAATTTCGATGCACTGATAGATATCATCGATGATTATCCTGACATGGTGATGTTTTGCTCGGACGATAAGCATCCGGATAACCTCGCTATCAGCCATATCAATGAACTTGTCGTGCGGTCAGTAGCCAAAGGAAAGGATGTCTTTGATGTTTTAAAAGCAGCATGTATCACCCCTGTACAGCATTACAGCATGGACGTCGGTCAAATGCAGATTGGCGATCCTGCAGATTTTATTGTGGTCCAAGACCTCAAGGATTTCAAAGTCCTTCAGACATATATCGATGGAAAGTTGGTGGCGGAAGACGGAAAAACTTTGATCCACAAGATCCATAATCCCATTATCAATAACTTCAATACAGGATTAAAGACTGTTGAAAATTTTAAATTATTGGCAAAAGGAAACATAGTCCGAGTAATCAGCGCATTAGACGGACAGCTTATCACTCCTGAGATCCAAGGTGAAATTCTTATTAAGGAAGGCTTGGCCGAATCAAACCCCCTATCTGATATTCTAAAATTGACGGTAGTCAACCGTTACCAAGAGGCAATGCCTGCCATTGCTTTTATCAAAAACTTCGGATTGAAATCCGGAGCAATCGCTTCTTCAGTCGGCCATGATTCACACAATATCATAGCAGTCGGCGTAGATGATGCGTCCATTTGCCGGGCGGTCAATTTACTGATCCAAGAAAAAGGCGGCATTTCTGCTGTAAATGATACCGCGGAGTTGGTTTTGCCTTTGCCTGTGGGAGGAATCATGTCACCAGACGATGGCTATGAAGTGGCACAAGCTTATACAAACATCGACAAAATGGCGAAGGAAATGGGTTCATCTCTCAAATCCCCTTTTATGACATTGAGTTTTATGGCACTATTGGTCATCCCCGATCTCAAACTCAGCGACAAAGGATTGTTTGACGGTCAGCGATTTGAGTTTGTTGACGTGTTTCTATCCTAGCCCTCAACCAATTGTATAAATATTTTTCAGTTTTGGGTCAAAATTAAATTTTGTCATTTTCTCAATTTCCACATAGAAATATCACAAAGCCTTTGACTCAAAATCAGAAATTGCTTCAGATGCCAAATGGAGGCCCAAAGGCTGAAATACCGAATTTAAGACAAACCTTCCCCATGAACAGGAAGTTTGTAACTTAGGACATGTAAACCCAAATATTAAAAAATAGAATTATGATGAATTTTGAGCTCAATGAAAATCAGGTGATGATCGCCAAGATGATTCGCGACTTTGGAGCAAAGGAGATTACCCCATTCAGGAAAGAATGGGATGACAAGCAGATTTTTCCACTAGAACTTTTCAAAAAACTTGGCCATCTCGGATTGATGGGCGTCCTCGTCCCAACAGAGTACGGAGGCTCAGGTTTTGGCTATTTTGAATATGTGACAGCGATTGCCGAATTATCAAAATTGGATCCGTCGGTCGGTTTGTCTATGGCAGCGCACAATTCACTTTGCACCAACCACATCCTGATGTTTGGAAATGAAGCCCAAAAGCAAAAATACATCCCAAAGTTGGCCACCTGCGAATTGCTTGGAGCCTGGGGATTGACGGAACCGAACACCGGTTCTGATGCCGGCAATATGAGAACTGTGGCTGTCAAGGACGGCGATCACTACATCATCAACGGCGCCAAAAACTTTATCACACATGGAATTTCCGGTGATTTAGCTGTGGTAATCGCAAGAACCGGAAAAATAGGTGATTCCCACGGGATGACAGCCTTTGTGGTAGAAAAGGGAACTCCAGGATTCAAAGGCGGAAGAAAAGAAGACAAACTCGGCATGCGCGCATCTGAGACCTCTGAGATGATTTTTGAAGATTGTAGGGTCCACGAAAGTCAGATTTTAGGTGAGGTTGGGGATGGCTTTATCCAATCAATGAAAGTTCTTGATGGTGGAAGGATCTCTATTGCTGCACTATCCTTAGGCATTGCGGAAGGTGCATTGGAAGCATCCATCCAATATTCCAAGGAACGTCACCAATTCAATAAACCGATCAACAGCTTTCAGGGAATTTCTTTCAAATTGGCCGACATGGCCACCCAAATAGAAGCGGCAAAGCTATTGACTTTCAAAGCAGCAGCCTTGAAAAACAAAGGCCAAAAAGTGACTTTGGAAGGCGCGCAGGCAAAATATTATGCATCTGAAGTGGCAGTATTTGTTTCCAATGAAGCAGTTCAGATTTTCGGAGGATATGGCTTTACCAAAGATTATCCTGTGGAGAAATACTACAGAGACTCCAAACTTTGCACGATTGGAGAAGGAACATCAGAGATCCAAAAGATCGTGATTGCGAGAGAGGTTTTGAAGTAAAAGGAGAAAAAACCTCCAAGGTTTTACTTGATAAGGAGAACTTTGGCGGTTTTCTTGAGAATTATTTTTTCTCAATAATCCGACCTCTGTACACCACAAAATCTTCATCTTCCACATCTTTGGAAGCGGGCTTCATCCACCATAATTCCTCATCAATCAATTTAAAGCTTTCATATCGCATCTGCGGAAAATCAATAGGACTGACCTCTTTTGTTTTCAAATCAAAAAGCACAGTTTTTATCTTCGTTTCCTCCCTCAATCTATCTTTCAATTCTTTTGTTGCTTCGTTGTTTCGGACTATTTCCAAATCCGAATCGCTGATTGGACTTGGATTATAACTGATCAAAAAATCATCTCCAAATTTCTCCAAATTTCGAATGCGGGAAGGAAATGGCGAGCCCAATTGTCCTGCATTCAGCAAACCATATTCCAGGTCCATATATTCCCATCCTTCGTGACTAGAAAATCCTGGCAAATCAATCAATATAGTTTCCTTATAAATAGGTTCATCACCTTTCCAATCAAAGAGGTATAAAACCGCTTCATTCTGAAACATCAAATAAAGCACTTCCTCCTTTTCATTAAAAAAGAAAACAGGTCTAAAGTCTTCGAAGGGAAATGCCTTGCCTGCAAGAAATTTGCTTTTTTCTGGAAAAGGTAAAATCTGTTTGGTTTTCCCGTTGGATAAATCGGTCAGGAGAAGATTTTTTCGACTTTTATAAAATTCCCCGCCTATCTGTTGGACATCATCCATCAAGTCCAGATGATGGATCAAAAATTCTTTTCCATTCTTATTTATCACTTGGTTCTTTCGAAACAAATCCACAAACATGTGAAAACCTGTCTGAGGCTGATAAGTCCTGTTTTGCATAACCAATTGTCCATCAATAGTAAATACCCGGATACCGGCCATATTGTCGCCGAGTACGATATTGTGGTTTTTGTCAAAAACAAAATTATCGGCAGCCATGGAAAAATTACCGGGAACATCCCCTGATTTATCCCAGGAGTAGAGAGGCATCCCCAAGGAATCAAATACAAAAACTTTGGAAGAAGCCTTGTCTCTGAAAACCAAATTATCTCCGGATTTCCCTTCAAACGCAAAAGCAGGCACGAGGACATTTTCAACCTCAACACTATCAAGGACCTCGATGCTGTATCTGAAATTTAACCCCTCAGTCTCAGCTGCCTCTATGCTTTTATTTTCATAGGTATCTGACGGTTTACACCCTTGATTGAGAAATAATGAAAATATTATTACGAAGCCGATTAGATATCTCATTGAATTTTGATTTTTGAAAATTGAAATTAGAAAATCTTTTTTAGTTTTTCTTCATTTGCAGAAGAAATTAGGCATAAAAAAACCCTCAGTCTCATGACCAAGGGTTTTTATAAATTTTGCTTTCTCGCTTCTCGTCTCTCGCTCCTCTTTTCAAACCAGATTCCCTTCACTCAGCAAAAGAAAAATCCCGGCAGCCATAGCTGCGCCGAGAATCGGTCCCAATACCGGAACCCAAGAATAAGCCCAATCACTTGTTCCTTTACCTTTAATCGGTAGCAATTGGTGCATCAACCTCGGCCCAAAATCCCTTGCAGGATTGATGGCATAGCCCGTCGTACCACCCAAAGCCAATCCGATCACCCACACCAAAAAAGCCACCGGCAATGCGCCAAGAGCCCCGAGACCAATCGGTATTTGCTCACCGTCGGAATATTGGATTACAGGATTGGTAGAATGTAAGATCACTATGATCAAAACGGATGTTCCGATGATTTCAGAAAATAGGTTGGAAGGTAAGTTCCGGATGGCAGGAGAAGTTCCAAAAGGAGCAAACTTCAACCCCGGATCATCAGTGGCATCAAAGTGGTCTTTGTACACGAGCCAAGAAATCCCTGCTCCCAACATAGCACCTAAAACCTGGGCTAAAATATAGCCGGGAACCATCGCCCAATCGAAAAGACCTGCAATGGCCAATCCAATACTTACGGCGGGATTGAGATGCGCGCCGCTGTGTGGACCTGCCACGACAACCCCAATAAATACTCCCAATGCCCAAGCGGTGGTAATCGCAATCAATCCGCCTCCATTTCCTTTTGTACCGGGAAGTACAACGTTGGCCACCACGCCGGACCCCATCAACAACAGGATAGAGGTCCCTATAAACTCTGCTATATATGCGTTCATTATTCTACCCAGTTTTTAGATCGTTCTACTGCTTTATGCCAAAAGTGAAGGAAATAATCAACTTTTTCCACTTCCATCTTTGGTTCAAAATCCTTGTCTGATTCCCAAAGCGCCTGTAACTCTTTCTCGGATTCCCAAAATCCTACTGCCAAGCCTGCCAAAAAAGCCGCCCCAATCGCTGTGGTTTCTATGATTTTGGGCCTTTTGATTTTGGTCTGCAAAATATCTGACTGGAACTGCATCAGAAAATTGTTTGCTGTAGCGCCACCGTCCACTCGCAATTCCTTGATGGGGGCGCCACTGTCTTTTTGCATCGCATCCAAGACATCCCTGACCTGATAAGCTATGGCTTCCAAAGCAGCCCGAGTCATGTGCGCGATCGTTGTCCCACGGGTAATTCCAAAAAAAGCACCTCGTGCATTTTGGTCCCAATGCGGTGCGCCGAGTCCTGCCATTGCAGGCACAAAATAGACGCCGTCATTGTCTTTTAGACTTGTGGCCAGTTTTTCACTTTCTTTGGCGTGGCCAAACAATTCAATGCCATCCCTAAGCCATTGGATCGCTGCTCCTCCGATAAACACAGAGCCTTCCAATGCATAGTTGACTTTCCCGTTGACTTCCCAAGCGATGGTGGTCAGCAATTTATTATTGGATCTCACGGGTTCTTCCCCTGTATTCATCATCAAAAAACAACCTGTTCCATAGGTGGTCTTTGCCATTCCGGGATGGGTACACAACTGTCCAAAAAGTGCCGCCTGCTGATCACCTGCTATCCCGGCAATGGGTATCGGCACAGGAAACAACGATTCTGAGGTATGTCCATACACCTCTGAACTTGACTTCACTTCGGGCAATAAGGAGACCGGAATGTCGAAAAGTGAGAGGAGTTCTGAGTCCCATTTTTTTTCAAATATGTTGAAAAGCATGGTGCGACTGGCATTTGATACATCTGTGACATGAACCTTCTTGTGGGTCAGGTTCCATACTAGCCAAGTGTCCACTGTACCAAAAGCCAATTCTCCGTTTTCTGCCTTCTCTCTGGCCCCTTCGACATTGTCAAGCAGCCATTTGATCTTGGTGGCTGAAAAATAGGCATCCAACACCAAGCCGGTTTTGGAGGCGACCATTTCTTCTTTACCCTCTGCTTTGAGTTGGTCTACATAGGCCGAAGTCCTGCGATCCTGCCACACGATGGCATTGTAGATAGGTTTTCCTGTTTTCCTATCCCAAATAATGGTGGTTTCCCTTTGGTTAGTGATTCCGATGGCAGCAATATTTTTGGCTTTGATACCACCTTTGGCTAAGGACTCTGCCAAAACCGAAGATTGGGTGGACCAAATCTCCATGGGGTCATGTTCTACCCATCCGGATTTTGGAAAATGCTGTTTGAAAGCTCTTTGGGCAACACATACTATTTCGCCCTGTTTGTTAAAAATGATGGACCGTGAACTAGTCGTTCCTTGGTCCAAGGACATGATGTACTGGGTATTTTGGGTCATTGCTTAGGGTTTTATGATGTATTTATTGGCAGTCTTTTTAAATTCCTTCAATTCATCCTCTATCCAATTCTGATCCATACCAAGGTCTCGGGCCATGATCTCCGCCACTTTTGGAGCCATCTCCATGGCAGCCCTGGCATCAAGCAAAAGAATCCTAAACCTCCTGGAGAGTACATCTTCCAGTTTGACGGCCATTTCATTTCTAATGATCCAGATCACCTCGGCGATGGTATAAGGATATTTTGGGTGCAGTTTTTCTCTCCACTCGGGATGCTCTTTGAGCATAAACCTGATCTGAAAAGCGTCTGAACCATAAATGGCCATATGACCTTCATCCGGTTTGATCGTGAATCCATGAAGTTTTTGAGTAGCAGATTTGCTTTCAGACATGTTTTTGCCCGACACTCTAGGGAAATATTCTACGGTATCCTCACCCATTTTACGGAAAGTCGTCCACTTACCGCCTGTCAGGGTGACCAATTTAGAATCTGAAAGAATGACTTTATGTGTACGTGAAATCTCCTTGGTTTTGGCTCCATCTTCTTTTGGCGCTGCCAATGGCCTCAGTCCTGCAAAAACAGAAAGTATATCAGCCTTGGTGGGTTTTTTGGTAAGATAGGCTTGGGCAGTTTCCAATACAAAATCGATTTCCTTTTCCAAAGCTTCAGGTTCCAATTGGGGTTTGTCCTTCAGGGTATCTGTGGTCCCGACGACAAGCTTCCCGTGCCAAGGCACGGCAAACAACACCCTGCCATCAGAAGTTTTGGGAATCATCAACGCGTCTTTGCCACCCAAAAAAGACTGGTCAAAAACCAAATGTATGCCTTGACTAGGCTGTATACTTTTTCTCGCATCAGGATTATCCATCTTCAAGATCTTGTCAGCAAAAACACCGGTGGCATTGACCACCATTCTTGCCTTGATCTGTAAATGGCTTCCATCCAATTGGTCTATAAAATTCAGGCCATCGACTTTTCCGTTGGTATCTTTGGTCAGGGATTCTACTTTGGAATAATTCAATACACAACCGCCGAGTTCGTCACAGGTCTGTGCCAAAGCAATGATCATTCTGGCATCATCAAACTGACCGTCATGGTAGACTACCCCGCCTTTCAGTCCCTCCTGTTTGATCTGAGGCATCCTTCGGACAGTTTCGGTTTTACTGATAAACTTCGATTTGCCAAGCCTCCACTTTCCTGCCATCAGGTCGTATAATTTGAGACCGACAGAATACTGTAACCTGTCAAACCAAGTGTAGATGGGAATGATAAAAGGTTGGTTGTAGGTGAGATGGGGAGCATTTTCCAAGAGCCGTCCCCTTTCTTTCAAAGCTTCCAATACCAAAAATACATCCCCTTGTGCAAGGTAGCGGACGCCACCATGAAGGAGCTTGGTACTGCGACTGGAAGTGCCTTTGGCGAAATCCGATTTTTCTAACAAAACCACCGAAAGACCTCTTGAAAGCGCATCCAAGGCGACTCCAAAACCGGAAGAACCTCCACCGATGATGGCAATATCCCAGATTTTTTCCTGATTGTCTTTGATTTTACTGAGGTTAGCTGACCTGTGCATAACGAAAAATTTTTCTTTCCAAGTTAATGGAAAAAAGAGGGAAAGTAAAATATTGAAAAAAGTTTAAAAGGATGATTTAAGCCACCCCAAAAAGTATTTCGAAATATTAATTATTTGGTGAAAAACTTCAATAATCCTTAAAAACTTTCCTCTCCACCGTACTGCCATCTTCCTTTAGAGAAACTTCGAATATAAAATCATACTCGATGTCCTGAAGCTCGGGGTATTTTTCACCTGAACCTACAAAATAATTGGCTAAATGATTGACTGTATTGCTGTGACCGACCACAAGGATGTTACCTGTTCTTTCCCGCAGTTCCCTGACTAGATCATCATGGTTTTTGGCATCATAGATTTCGATAGTCAGTCCTATAGCATCCGCCAAAGGCTGTGCGGTAGTTTTGGTGCGGATGGTATTGGTGCTGAAGATGTGTTGGATTTCTTTTTGTTCAAGTATCTGTGCCAGTTTTTTGGACCTGGCTGTTCCGGCCACGCTGAGTCCGGGGTCATCGCCTTCCAGGATTTTCTCTGCATGGCGGACAATGTAAACGGTCTTTGGTTCCTGCTTGGGTGAACAGGCGAGCAACAAAAATGAAAATATCAGGAGAGTGAAAATACTTTTCATTTCAAATAATTTATGAATTGTAAATCTCCCAAAATTCCTTGGGAGAAAGTATGACTGTTTTCCTGAATTTTGAAAATGTAAAATCAATTGTATTTCCTGTGATTAGGTAATTTGCTTTTGAAGCAACTGCCAAATCTAAAAACTTATTGTCACTCTCATCTTTCATAATGTCCACTTTTTTGGGAGTGTCGATTATTAAAGAGATTTGCTTGAGGTGAAAAAGTACTATAGAAGACTTCTCTTTAAAATTCAAAAATCTTGAAAACTTATCTCTGTTTAGTACTTGGATATATTCTTCAAGAACTTCATTTGATAAACATAATTCTACTTTTCTCTTCAAAATCAATTCCTCAAGGATTTTTGCAGGAAAGCTTTTTGAAATGAAGGCCGAAACCAAGACATTGGTATCAAGAATGACTTTCATTCCTTACCGCCTTGATCTCTGCATCAATTTCTTCCAACGTCAATTCTGCTAATCCTACCTCTTTGGCAATATTTTGACATTCTTCGAGTGCTTTCCTTGCAAAATCGAGGTTTATTTTTTCAACAAGAAGCTTGAAATCAATGATTGGGTCACTGTCCAGATTATACTTCTCTAAATCCTTTTCACTTACTTTGACTTGTATTGTTTTCATAAACTCAGGCTTTGAAACATCAATTTAATAACTATTCTGAAAACTATGGCAAGCAAAAAACAATTCGAAAATGAAATTACCCACTAAAAGTATTTTCCAAATGCTGGTCTTTACCTCTTACAGGCTCAAACTCTAGATATTGTTCCCAAAAAGCTTCTTCCGGCAATGCTGCTCTGAGAAATATCTTTTCCTTTTTGATGGGATGGACAAATACCAAGTGGAATGCATGGAGATTGATACTCGCATCAGGATTGGGTTTGTGAAAACCATATTTCAAATCTCCCCTGATCGGGCAACCCATAGAAGCCAATTGCACCCTGATCTGATGCGGTCTTCCGGAAACCGGGCGAACCTCCAACAGCCAATGATCATTCAATTTGCCCAAGGTTTTGTAATTGAGTTCGGCTTTCTGTGATCCCTCGACCTCCTTTTCGTGTGCAGTTACAAAGTTTTTAACCTCATCTTTCACCAGATAATGTGTCAGTTTCCCGGTTTCTTCCTTTGGCCTGTTTTTGACTATTGCCCAATACACTTTATGGATATCCCGCTTGCGGAAAAGCTCCATCATGCGCTCGAGTCCTTTGGAAGTCCTCGCAAAAACCACCAATCCACTGACAGGCCGGTCAAGCCTGTGAACAGGATGTAAAAATACATCACCCGGTTTGTTGTATTTCTTGGCTATATATTCCCTGCAGTAATCCGTGAGCGTTTTGTCCTTGGTCTTGTCACCCTGCACGAGCACACCCGCAGCCTTATTGACTATCAGGAGGTGATTGTCTTCATAGACTACTGAAAATGGTTTCTTCTTCATATTGATAAGTTTAATGAGTTAAAAAAATCACGCAAAGCCGCAAAATCGCAAAGACTAAAATCCTTGGCGGTTTAGCGTCTTGGCGGGAAATATAATTCTTTAGAATTCGGAAGTGAAATGGAATTCTATCTCCGGATAGTTGTCCTGCACCATCTGAAGCCAAGCCCTTGATTCGGCCATAAAGACCACTTTCCCGTCTTTGTCATATGCAATGTGCCTGCTCTTAGACCGGATAAATTCATCCAACTGCTTTTTGTCTTTGCTGCTGATCCAACAGGCTTTATATAAGTTCATCGGAGCGAATTCCACCGAAGCGTTGTATTCATTTTTCAACCTGAACTGAATCACCTCAAACTGCAGCTGACCTACAGTACCCACTACTTTACGGTTACCCATTTCGTAAGTAAAATATTGGGCAACACCCTCTTCCATCAATTGCTTCAAGCCCTTTTCCAATTGCTTGGTCTTCATGGCATCTTTGTTGATGACTTCTTTGAAGATTTCGGGGGAGAAACTCGGAATACCTTTGAAGGTCATGTTTTCACCTTCGGTAAGCGTATCACCAATTTTCAAATTGCCTGTATCAAACAAACCGACGATATCACCTGGAAATGCCTCATCGACGATTTCTCTGTCCTGCGCCATAAATTGGGTCACGTTAGAAAACCGCAGGGGCTTGGGTCCGCGAACATGGTTGTAAGGCTTGTTTCTTTCAAATTTTCCAGAAACTATCCTCAAGAAAGCGATCCTGTTTCTGTGGTTCGGATCCATATTGGCGTGGATCTTAAAGACAAATCCAGAAAACTTTGGCTCCTCGGGCTTTACCTCACGCTCCTCTGTATACCTGCCTATGGGTGAAGGGGCGATCCGGATAAAGGTATCGAGCATTTCATTGACTCCGAAATTATTGACGGCAGAGCCGAAAAACACCGGCGCAACCTTTCCTTCAAGATATTCTTTTGGATCAAAATCAGGGTAAACTCCCTCAATCAATTCCACATCTTCACGCAGTTGCCTGGCATTATTTCCTCCAATCAATTCATCCAATTTGGAATCTTCCAGGTTTTGGATCGTCTCTCTGGCATCGCTCAGTTTCCGCTGGCTTGGGGTGAAAAGATTGAGCTTTTTGTCATAAAGGTTATAGACACCTTTGAATCCCTTGCCCATTCCGATTGGCCAGGAAAGCGGCCTTACCTGAATGTTCAATTTTTCTTCCACCTCATCCAACAACTCGTAAGGATCTCTTCCTTCACGGTCAAGTTTATTGATAAAACAGATAACAGGCGTATTTCTCATCCTACAGACTTCCATGAGTTTTTCGGTCTGGATTTCGACGCCTTTGACACAATCGATGACCATGATGACCGAATCGACAGCTGTCAAAGTCCGATACGTATCTTCCGCAAAATCCTGGTGACCGGGCGTATCCAACAGGTTGATTTTGACACCCTGATATTCAAAACCCATCACAGAGGTAGCCACAGAGATACCTCTTTGTTTCTCTATTTCCATCCAGTCGGATTTGGTAGCAGTGTCGATTTTGTTGGATTTCACAGCACCCGCAGTCTGGATCGCTCCCCCAAAAAGCAAAAGCTTTTCGGTCAAAGTGGTCTTTCCCGCATCAGGGTGGGCAATGATGGCAAACGTCCTTCTCTTTTGTATTTCCTTAGTCAAACTCATGTAAAGTCCTGATTCTGTAATTTTTCAGCCTGCAAAGGTAGGCTTTTAATTCTAAGGTTGGAAGGGTGGAAAGTTTAAAAGTTGAACATGGAATTTTGGGAAACTTCTTCTTATCAATTAAATAGTCAATTTATTGAATTTAGATATTCATTGATATTGGATATTGATTGATATTGATTAGGTAATGTATGCTTAGTGTGGTTCTAAAGCTGCCGACAATTTCCCAAACAATTTCAGTTAAATCAACAAAAACTCGCAAATACCTAGGATCAAAACTCAAACTTTCTGACCCAAAAAATCCTCCTGTTTGAAACCCTGAATGCCTTCTTTGCTCCCGTGAAGGATAATTCTAAAAGTGGTACCAACACCCAATTCGGAGTTTTTGACAAAAACCTTTCCTTTGTGATAACCTTCAATGATTCTTTTTGCGAGAGTTAGTCCAAGTCCCCAACCTCTTTTTCTTGTGGTAAAACCGGGATTAAAAACCTTCTTGTACATGCTTTTATCCATCCCTTTCCCATTGTCAGTGATGTCGACAAAGACAAATTTTTCGCTTTCCTTTACGATATCAATCGAAATATTACCCTGCCCTTTCATGGCATCCACGGCATTTTTGACAATGTTTTCGATTACCCATTCAAAAAGCGGCTTGTTCAACATCGCCTCAATATTATCAGAATAACCGTTGACTTGTATGTTGACTTTGGTCGATATCCTTGGACGAAGGTAATTAATAGCCTCATCCACCACCGAAAAAACATTTTCGAGTTGGATAGAAGGTTTGCTGCCAATCGAGCTGAACCGCTCAGTAACCATTCGCAGCTTGACCACATCCTTGTCCATTTCCTGGATGACTTCTTTGTTTTCTTCCCAGATGGGAGAATTTTTGAGGTAATCCATCCAAGCCATCAAGGAAGCAATAGGCGTCCCCAACTGATGGGCAGTTTCTTTGGTGAGACCTGCCCATACCCGGTTTTGTTCAGCGACTTTAGACTGATTGAAAACAGCATATGCCAAGACCCCGAATACCAAAATCACCGAAAGTTGCACGTAAGGATAGTATCTGAGGGATGTCAGTAGCTCTGAGTTACGATAATAAATCAGGGAATCCTCGCTGCTGATCGGTTCGTATTCTTCTTTCATTTTGACCAATTCCGCCCTTAATACTTTATCTATTTCCTCCTGATTTGCACCTTTTTTGAAACTTATATTTTTATGATCGACCGGATCTCCTTCTGAGTTGACGACAATTACCGGAATCGAATTATTTTGTTTGATGATTTCTTCGGTGATAAAGCCGAGGTTATCGGCGTCAACGGAAGCACTTGAGGCGTACTCGAGTGCACGGGCCAGGAGTTCTATCTGACGCTTTTCCCTTTCTTTCAGTTCTTCTACCAAAATGTTGGTATAGTAAATAGACCCAAAACTGATCACCACAGAACTGATAAAGATGAGCCATTTGATCCGGTTTTTGTTTTGGAAAAAATCCAAAATTCCAATATCCTGAAGTGTATTCCTCATTGGGTGTATTAATAATTGGTCAAAAGGTGCTGTAGTATTAAACTCGATTTTGCCATAGATATTATCAATCTGCCAATATTACTTACCGACACTCTGTGGCTCCATTTTTGTTCATGATTGAATATAACTAACCATAAATATAAATATTATGAGCACAAACGATATCGGATTGGAAATAAAAGAAAGTAAAGTCTTGGTGAAGAAACTGAATATCCTTTTGGCCAATTATCAGGTGTATTATCAAAACCTCAGGAACTTCCACTGGAATGTATCCGGACCGAATTTTTTCGAATTGCATGCCAAGTTTGAAGAGCTATACAATGTGGCCAATCTTGGAGTGGACGAAACAGCCGAAAGGATTTTGACTTTAGGGGCAAGGCCTTTTTCCTCCTACGAGGATTATATTGAAAACTCTGAAATCAAGGAGGCAAAAAAAGTCCATGATTCCAAAACCATGGTTGAGATCGTCAGGGACAATCTGAATACGCTCTTGAAACTTGAAAGAGAAGCATTGGAAGCGGCTACCGATCAAGGAGATGAAGGGACTGTTTCTTTGATGAGCGATTATATCACTGCCAAAGAGAAAACCGTTTGGATGCTCTCAGCCTATTTACGATAAAAAAATTAAGCTATAAAAAAAAGAGGATGGGGTTTTGGCCTCATCCTCTTTTTGGTTTTATACATTCACATGTCTCTCGGCATGGTAAGATGATCTCACCAAAGGCCCCGATTCGACATATTTAATCCCTCTTTTCAATCCTTCTTCTTTATAATGAGCAAATAAATCAGGATGGATAAATTCGGCCACTTCAATATGCATTTTGGTAGGCTGAAGATATTGCCCGAGTGTCAGAATGTCACATCCATGTGCGGCAAGATCATCCATTGCTTTGTAGACTTCTTCCTTTATTTCACCCAATCCAAGCATAATTCCCGTTTTGGTTCTTTTGCCATATTCTTTGGTCAGTTGGATCTGTTCCAAAGACCGGCTGTATTTGGCCTGAGGCCTCACCCTTCTGTAGAGACTTTCGACGGTTTCCATATTATGGGAAACCACTTCCTGCCCTCCGCTAATCATTCTGTAAAGAGCATCCCAATTTGACTTAACGTCAGGGATAAGTGTTTCAATCGTGGTCTGTGGTGAAAGTTTTTTGGTTTCGACTACAGTCTGATACCAGATTTCAGAACCTTTGTCTTTGAGCTCATCTCTATTGACTGAGGTAATCACGGCATGTTTTACCCCCATCAACTTTATCGCCTCAGCTACCCTTCTTGGTTCGTCGGTATCATATTCCGGTGGTCGCCCGGTGGCCACAGCACAAAAGGAACAGGATCTGGTACAGACATTTCCCAATATCATAAAAGTCGCCGTCCCTGCTCCCCAACATTCGCCCATGTTTGGGCAGTTGCCGCTTTCGCAGATGGTATGAAGCTTATGTTCGTCGACTAGTTTTCTAACTTTGGCATATTCCTTTCCGATTGGCAACTTGACTCTCAACCAGTCAGGTTTTTTTCTCTTGGTGGCCACTTCGGAAATTACTGGTAATTCGATCATGTTCTCAAGATTAAGAATGCGAAATTAAATCCAAGGTTTGATTAAAACCAATAATGGCCTATTTCCTGAACCCGTAGAAAAACGTGAAATAAACAGATTGAAATACCTGACGGTTTTCAACAGTGGGCATCAACACGATTTCTTTGGTAAAACCTTCCAATTGGTATCCAAGTTCCAATCCGGTTACATTTGACTTGAATACACCAAACTCAAAAAGTACAGCTGCTTTTGCATTTCCCCCAAAGGCGATCTGTGACCCACCGATCCCTTCGAAGAGTCTACCGGGACCCAAAATATTAAACCTGCTTTGATGCACTTCAGGATCATATTGCTCCCTTACTGTTTCTATCCTGTTGATTGCATACTCAATGTAATAAGGAGCGATGATTCCGATGGTCGGACCAATTGCTCCCAAAAGAGAAACCTGTACGCCTTGCTGAGGCGCTTTTTTAAACACAATTACTTCCCTCCCATAATATGGCCTGATGGAATAGAGGTAGTTCGATTTTCCGAAAATGTAGGAATTGCCCAAGACTGTATTGTATCTTGTTTCTTTTGGGTTTTTGACATTGACAAGGTCAAGTCCAAAAAACTGAAATTTGGTTTCGTCGATCCTGTAACCCATTTTTAATACAAATCCACCTATCAAGCCCCCGTTGGTGTTTTTATTTACCCCAAAAAGTACTTCTCTGTCATATTCATAATTTCCTGCGTCCTCTCTTTGTGCAAAAGAATAAGAGACCGAAAGTAAAAGAAGGAAAATAGAAATTAAGGCAAATCTTCTCATCATATATTGGTTAACCATTAAACGGTGACTTTTGAAGTAAGTTTTTAACCAAATATAAAAGTAAGAGTTTAAGGCAATGATAAAAATTCTTAAACAAAGAATTCTTTGCCAGAAATAATTCTCCAAAAATCTTATCTGTATAATGGTGGGATTTTGAAGTTTGAACAATGGGAAACAATTCCCCTTCTCCTTTTCATTGTGAATTTTTCTCTGAGTAATAGCTTTATCTTTGCAACTAGCTCAAAAAAACAGAGTACACCTACTTTTTCTTAAGGAAAAGAGGAAAAACAATCAAAAAAAAAAGAACCGACATTTTTATTTGAAAGGTGTCGCATTCATCCAACAAAGGCCGTCTTCAAAAAGAAGGCTTAAGAAAAAGCAATAATCTTTGGAAAAACACCTCATCCAAGAAGCCAAAAATGGAGACAGAAAATCCATAGAACTGCTTTATAAGCAATTCTATGGCTATGCCATGAGTGTCGCTTTGAGGTATTCCAATTCAAGGGAAGAAGCCTGCGAAATCATCAATGACAGCTTTATGAAGGCTTTCGATAAGCTTGATCAATACGACAACCAAAACTCTTTCAAGGGTTGGTTGAGACGGATTCTGATCAATACCTCTATAGATTATTACAGAAAAAACATCAAACACACCGCTGTCATGGACATAGAAAAAGCGGATGCCGAAACGCTCGAGGCCGATGTAATTGACAGGCTTTCCGCGGAGGACATTCTCGGAATATTGAGGGAGCTTCCGGAAATCCTCAGGATAATCTTCAATATGTATGAAATCGAAGGGTACTCCCACAACGAAATAAGTGAACAGCTGGGAATTCCCTCAAGTACATCGAGAACTTACTTGGCACGGGCAAAAAAGAAATTGCGAGAAAAAATCCTGGAGTTAAATCAAATCAACAATGAGGGAGCAATTCGATAAAAAACTTGTAGATAAAATCAAATTCTCTTTCAAGGAATTGGAAGAGGAATATGATGCTTCCGAATGGGAAAAGTTTTCCAAAATGTATTTCAGGAAAAAACCAAATCCTATTGTGATTTGGATTAAATGGTTTTCCGGAATTGCTGCGGCAATAATTTTGGGCATCACACTAAATACCTTGATCAAACCAATCCAACAAACGGCTGATCAAGTGCAAAACCCTATAGCCCTAACCGAGGAAGACAACCAAGAAGAAAAAAATGAGGAAGGGATAGATAACCAAAATTCTATACCAAATTTGACTGGTTCCGGTCAACCAAGCAAAAACGATAAATCAGAAGATTTTGGGAAAAACAGTAATTCTGCAAACAAATCCAGCCTTACATCAGGAATCCCATCAACCCAAAAAGGATTAACAAAAAACAATGCCTTTTTGGCCGAGAATGCCACAGATTCTCCATCACCCAATCAAAAATTGCAGGAAGGTGTCAGTATTTCCAATACTCCTAAAACCTCCACAAACCTGATAGCCGAAGCAGAAAAGGAGCAAATGACTGAGCAAGAGGCAATTATTAAAATCGAGGAATGGAAAGGAGAAAATACGGTTGCATTGAATGAAAAAGAGATTGAGAAGGATCAATATGCCAAAACACCAATGAAACTTGGCGTTTTGGTGGCGCCACAGACCATATCCAATTCCACACAGAATATAAATTTTGGCGCAGGTTTGATGTCAGAATTCTCATTTTCCAAAAGGCTTAAACTCGATGTGGGTATGGCATTTGCCAGACAAAATATTTCCCCGACTTCCGAAGGAGGCTATTTAATGGCAAATGCTCCAAATAGCTTAGATGCCACAAATTTAAAAGCTGCCTCTTTCACCGGAAATGTAATCAACTCTTCAAGAGAAGTCAGCTTTGGACAATTGGAAATCCCCCTGAACCTTAAGTACAAAGTATTTGAGAAAAAAGAGTCTGATTTATATTTGATTTCGGGGGTATCCAATATGGTTTATCTCAACCAACAGGATGTCACTACGTTCAGTACTGCAAACATCGCCACATCAAATTTTGCAAATAGCAACCAAATGATAGAAACCTATACCCAAACCGTAGAACCTGATTCTCAGGGCAATGGTGTTGATACCGGAAGGATGTTAAATTTCGGTGTGGGTTTTGAGCAAAACCTTAAAAATGGAACTTTCCTTTCCATTGAACCTTTCTATAAAATAGCACTTGGTAACCAAACATTTACGAACCAACAATTTTCCATAGGCGGAATCAACCTTAGAATGAACTTTCAATTAAAAAATAAAAAAAATACAGATGATTAGAAAAATTACTTTATCGCTAATGGCGGGATTACTGATAGGAATGGCAGGATGCTTTCCGGAGGTTGAGTCGGAATTACAAACTGCGATTGATAGAGATGACAGGCTTTTGGCTGATTACCTTTCCCGTAATAATATTAATGCCACCGAGACACAATTGGGTTATTTCTACAAAAAAGAAATCTCCAATGAGACGGGAAACCAAATTGTCAACAATGACATAATCGGGGTTTATTATGAGATTAGAACGATTGATGGACAATTGATAGAAGCCTATACAGATGAATCAAAGAGTCCAAAAATTTACAAACATTCGGAGGGAGGATTGATCCCAAGAGCTATTAATTTTGCTTCAGGACTTGCCAAAACAGGGGAGACTTTTGCTCTTTATATTCCTTCTTACTTAGCCTACCAGGAATATAGTTACCAGCAATTGATACTTCCTAACTCAAATCTCGTGGTGAAAGTAAAATACGCTAAAACCTATACCAACGCTGAAATCAAGGAAATGGAGGAAGAATCCATTCTTAAGTATATTTCAGATAAAAACCTGGAAGGATTCACAAGAACTGCTGACAGTATTTATGTAAAAACCGTCAAAGAAGGGGAAGCTGCAAGCAAAGTCACAATAAATGGAGACGTAATCAGCTTTACTTACAAGATTCTCCAGCTTGACAGTGAAACTCCAATTGCTCAATCCACAGGAAATACCCCGTTTCAGGCTACTTTAGGAAGTGAATCGAATCCTAAGTTTTTGAATCTTAGCTTAAAAGGGTTGAAAAAAGGACAAGAAATCGAAGCAATCATCCCGTCCCGGATAGGCTATGGGCTGACAGTCCAGGTTTTCCCTTTTTCCATCAGAAGAGATTTGGTTGACAAGGGATATATTAATCAAATCGCAAGGCCATTTGAACCCATTATATTCAAAGTGACTGTGACCAATATACGGTAGACTTTGTCTTTTAGAATTTGAGCCCCCACCGTTCGACAGTGGGGGCTTTTGTTTTATGGGATAGTTTGTCCAAATTTGTCCTTTCTATAGCCCAAATATTATATGCGTTTTTTGTTTGATAGTTTCGTTGGATGGAAATCCCATTGTGAGAATCACCACATCAGCTTGCACCAAGCGGTAATTGACTTTGAAATTTCTCAAAAAAACGGGTTGGAAGAAGATATATGGCTTGGATTACAAAACGCCTACAGTATCATGAAAGATGCTGTTGACACAGGATTGAGTGCAGATATGACCTCTAGGTCAGGGATGATCAATAATGGTGCAAAACAAGTTTACAAACACCCACTTGCAGTTTTATCCGTAGATTTTCAAAAATTGATTTCCAGAGCCTTAGCAGCCAAAGAGGTTAATTCCTGTATGGGAAGAGTCGTGGCGGCGCCCACTGCAGGTGCTTCCGGAATCTTGCCCGGGACTTTATACACCTTACAGGAAATCCATGGATTGTCTGACCAAAAAATCTTGGAAGGTCTATTGGTTGGGGCAGGAATAGCACTTATCATCGAGCAAAAGGCCAGTTTGGCAGGTGCTGTGGGAGGCTGTCAGGCAGAAACCGGTTCTGCAGCAGCAATGGCATCAGGTGCAATCGTTTACTGTTTGGGGGGATCAATCGATCAGGTGTTTAATGCTGTAGCGATCACTATTCAGTGCATGCTTGGGCTTGTTTGCGATCCTGTAGCAGGGTTAGTGGAAGTTCCTTGTGTGGTAAGAAATGCAAGTGCAGCGGCGATTGCTTTCAGTTCAGCTCAAATTGCAATTGCTGCTGTGAGTTCCGTCATACCGGTGGATGAATGCATTGAAGCAATGGGCGAAATTGGGTCAAGCATGGAAAGTAGGTATAAAGAAACTGCGATGGGCGGCTTGGCAGCAACTTTGACCGGACAAGAAATCTCGAAGAGGGTTTTGATCCAAGATATTGAAATCTTACCTGATGAACATTCATCTTAATAAGGTGTCAAAAAATGGAATACTCAATATCCAATTTATTGATCCACCAAGGACAAGCGCCCAAAAGAAAGCACTGATTGACATATAAAGAATTATTTTTCTTTTATCTACATTAAAGGCATTCATCACTATAGTACCTCCAATCGGAGTTAGAAAAAGAGGCGTAAAAACCGCGACTCCAATAGGTCCAAACTTTCTCCAGACTCTCACTATTTTTCGGGACCTTGGGGAAAATCTTTTTTTATTTGGTGATATTTTAAGGTTCCAATAGGATTTAAACCAATCCCCCACATATGTCAATGAAATAACCGTGGTCATCATTCCACCCACCGACACAAATACAATCTCCAACAAAGAAAACCCTGCAGCCGCACCCAAGACAGGACCTGAAATGAATTTGAATAGGCAGGCGAGATAAATCCCAAGAAATTTCCAAATATAACTTGTCATAAAATAATGAAAATGTATGTGAAATAGGCAACAAAAAGGAACATTCCCTCAATCCTGGAAACCCTGTCACCAGACTTCAAAATAGGAAACAATACAATGGTCAATCCCAACATCCAATAAAAATCCTGATTGAGGAAACCCTCAGAAACAGGAATAGGACTGATAGCAGCTGTAGCTCCGATTATTGCCAGAATATTCATAATATTGCTTCCAATAATATTTCCTACGGCAATATCTGTTTTTTTATTTACTGCCGCGATGACGGAAGTTGCCATTTCGGGCAAGCTTGTACCAATAGCAATCACGGTAATCCCAATAATTCTTTCACTTACCCCAAAAATGGAGGCAATTCCAACCGCACTTTCCACGAACAAGTCTGCACCATAGTAAAGTCCAAAAATCCCCAAACAAAGAAAAAATAAAGATTTCCAGATCGGTAAAGGCAATATCAAATCACCTTCCAAATCGCCGGCGGTTGCTTTTCCCAATTTGAAAAAAAAATAAATATTGATCAAAATGAGGATAAAAAGTAGGGCAAAACCCTCTAATCTTGAAATAATTCCATTGAGAGAAAGAATATAAAAAATGAGGGAACTGAAAATTAACACAATATAATCTACTTTGAACACGGAAGAGTTTATCTTGATCGGAAACAAAGTCGCACTTATTCCCAAAACCAAGGAGATATTAGCAATATTTGAGCCGATCACATTGCCTATTGCAATGTCACTCTTCCCATCAAGAGCAGCATTTAAACTCACCAGCAATTCGGGAGCAGATGTACCAAAAGCAACAATAGTCAGTCCTATGAATCCCTGACTCAAACCAAACTTCAATGCAATGGAAGAAGCACCGTCGACTAAAAATTTCCCCCCTCCTAAAAGGATTAATAAGCCTAAGCATAAAAACAAATAAATCATTTATGTATCAGGTTTTATTTCCAAAACAAAGATCACCTGCATCACCAAGGCCCGGAATAATATATGACTGTTCATTTAAACATTCGTCAATAGAACAAACCCATAATTTGTAAGGTGTTGTAATATTTTCACTTATATACCGAATCCCTTCAGGGGCAGCTATCACACTCACGATATGAATACTTTTGGGATTTCCTTTCAATTGCAGGTTATCAATTGTTTTTACAATTGATTTACCAGTTGCAAGCATCGGGTCAATTAAAATAAGGCACCTATTGTTGATATCAGGAGTAGCCTGATACAGATATTCAATCTCAATACCTTTATTCTCATGACCCTCTTCTTTTCGGTAAGCGCCAATAAATCCACTGTCTGCTTTATCAAAAAAGTTTAAAAATCCCTGATAAAAAGGAAGGGCAGCTCTCAAGACTGCGACTAAGACCGGTTGTTCGGAAATTAAACTTGATTTTTTAGTCCCCAAAGGACTTTCAACATTAACTTCATGAAAAGCAAAAGTTTTTGAAATCTCATAGGCCATCACCTCGCCCAATCTTTCAAGGTTTCTGCGGAATTTCAAACGGTCATTTTGATGGTTTGTATCTCTGAGTTCGGCAAGAAAATGGTTTGCTACACTATTTGTATCTTCCAAAATAAACATACCTCAAGAATTTAATGATGATCAGTTCAAATATCGCAATAATAACACTAACCAAAAGGCGGTGATTTTAAAAATATATTCAAAAAAAAAGCCCGATTCTAGGAATCGGGCTTTGAATATTTAAAGTTTGAATTACTTCACTTCGAAACTTGCTCTTCTTGACAATTGTCTAGCATCAGCAGAGTTTTTGTCTACGCTAGTATCTTCACCATAACCTTTGTAGGAAAGTCTTGAAGAATCGATACCTGCGGCAATCAACAAGTCATAGACAGCTTTTGCACGTTTTTCAGACAACTTCATGTTGTAATCTTCAGGACCTAATTCATCAGCAAACCCTTTAACTTCTAGGTTAACACCAGGATTTCTTTTCAAGAAATTGGAAACATAGTTTACAGCTGAAGCAGAGAAACCAAGAGGTTTTGCTGAATCAAAAGCGTAGTAAACATTTACGTAGTTTTCATTGATAGCTCTTTTGAAGAAATCAGTTTCCGCTTTTACTTGCTCTATTGGGCAACCGTTATTTGAAGCAGGACCCGGAGCGAAAGGACACTTATCTAAATGATCAGGAATACCGTCACCGTCAGAATCAATTGTTCTACCATTTGAATCTACCCTAGCTCCACCTGGAGTGTTAGGCTCTTTGTCAAGGTAATCAGGAATACCATCAGCATCAGAATCTTTCAACATATCTTTGATCTCTCCGATTTGTTGAGCCAATTCAGCTTTTGTTGCATACTTGTCAGCTTCAACATACCAGTCAGCATGAGTAGCACCTTTGCCAAGATAGAAGGTCAAACCCAAGGTTCCAGTCCACCAAGTTCCGTTTGTTCCATAAAATCCCGGATCAGCAGGTCCTATATTTGAGTTACCGTCAAAGGTTACAGTCTGTCTACCGTTAAGAATAGTGCTCACATCACCTGTAAGTGCTATTCTTTCGCTCAACTTTACCTGACCGGTTAACCCTGCGATAATGTTATAAACATTATCATCAAAAGTAATCGGTGGTCCATCATGACGAACCTGACCGATTCCGGCTCCAAAGTGGCCTAACAAATTGACCTTTCTTGTGAAAGATTCCCACTTCATGATTCTACCAAGATTAGCAACACCTTGAAGGTTTAGCCTGTAATAGCTTGTAGAAAATGGAGTTGTGCCATCAGCTTCGCTGAATGAACCTAGACCATAATCCAATTTAGCACCAAATTTGTCATTGAACATGTACCTTACACCAAAGTCAACGTGACCAAGGTTTAATGTAGGTGAGAAATATCCAGGTGACAATTGCGCCATAGGTTTGTTAAAACCTCCGTTGAGTTCTAAAGACCACTTGTTGAAGTCGTCTTGGGCGTTAACTCCTAAAGCTAAACAGCCCGCCATAATTGTAGATAGTAATATTTTTTTCATAATAAAAAATTTTTTGTTCAGATTTTTAGGTGTTTAATTGATTTGACTGCAAATTTATAAACTTTTAACTGTTCACAAATGTATATTAATATTTTAAAACTATACCAAAATTCTTTTTGATTTTTATTGAATTTACAATTTAAATCAATGTGAAATACATTATCCTATGACAAAATTACTCTTTGACCTCTTAAATACCAACAGCGTCTCCGGAAATGAATCTCCCATGACTGAATTTCTAATTGATTATATTCGTAAACGTAAAGATACTTGGAAGGTTCAGCCTGAAGTATTTTTTGGAGATAAATTGCATGATTGTCTGTTACTTAAATTTGGGATACCAAAAGGTGCAGTATTTGCACACATTGATACTATTGGTTTTTCGACAAGATATGAAAACCAACTCTTAGCTATAGGAGGACCTGAGATTGAAGAAGGCACCAGACTTGTGGGGGAAGACAGCTTGGGTCCAATTTCATGTAAAATAATTTTGGATGATGATCTGATTTTCCATGATTTCCCAAGAGCAATTGACAGAGGTACCCTCCTTTCGTTCGAGCAGTCGATTATTATGGACGATGAATATATCCAAGCTGCTTATTTAGACAACCGACTTGGAATATACAATTGTTTGAAGTTATGCGAGGAATTGGAAAACGGCTGGATAGTTTTTTCTACTTATGAAGAACACGGAGGAGGCAGTGTTCCTTTCCTGATCCGATTTATCCAAGAAGTGGCTCCAATTACGTTTGCTTTGATTTCAGATATCACCTGGATTACAGAAGGTGTCCAACATCATCAAGGAGTCGCCATCTCATTGAGGGATAAATACATTCCCCGAAAAAGATTTTTGGAAAAAATATTGGGTTTAGCTAATGAAAGCGGCATCCCCTATCAAATTGAGGTGGAAGGAAGTGGTGGAAGTGATGGCCGGGAAATCCAATTTTCACCTTATCCTATAGATTGGTGTTTTATAGGTGCGGCAGAGGATAATGTTCACACACCTTACGAAAAGGTTTCATTGAAAGATCTTCAAAACATGATTGACCTTTATAAATATTTGATGAAGCGATTATAGGATTAGCAATTAATTAGATGGAGAGGAATCTTTTTTTTTTATATTTGCCGTGCCCTTGAATAAAGGGCATTTTTATTTGATCTTATGATATCAATTAAAGACAAAGTATTTGTTCCTTATATTACAGCCAATTCGATTCACCATCGGGTGGCTGAATTGGGTGCCGAAATATCCAAAGATTTCAAAGGGGATTGCCCTGTTTTGATTGGTGTCCTTAATGGTTCTTTTATATTTCTTTCAGATCTTGCAAAAAGTATTTCCATACCAATTGAGGTGAGCTTTGTCAAAGTTTCCTCTTACTTGGGAACGAGTTCGACCGGGGCTGTCAAAAACCTTCTTGGCTTGGATATTGAATTGCAAAACAGATCTGTAATTATAGTAGAGGATATCATCGATACCGGTTTAAGTATGAAACACCTCCTTGAGATGGTGCAGATTGAAAATCCCAAAAGAATAGCTGTTGCAACGCTTCTTCTTAAACCCGATGCGCTATCTCATCCCATCCAAGTGAATTATATAGGCTTCGAGATTCCAAATAAATTTGTGGTAGGCTATGGGATGGACTTTGATGGATTGGGACGAAATCTTCCAGAACTTTATCAATTGAAATAAATCTAAACATATTAAGAAAAATAGAATATGCTCAATATTGTCTTATTTGGCCCTCCGGGGGCAGGCAAAGGAACCCAAAGCGAGAACATTATTTCAAAATACAAGCTTACCCATTTATCCACTGGAGATTTATTCAGGAAGCATCTGGGGGAGGGAACAGATTTAGGAAAACTTGCGCGAAAATATATGGATGAGGGTCGGCTTGTTCCTGATGAAGTCGTCATCGGAATGGTGGATGACAAAATAGCAAATACCCCCGGGACAAATGGCTTCATTTTCGATGGATTTCCAAGGACCGTTGCTCAGGCAGAGGCTTTGGATAAATTGATGGAAAAAAACAATATTGAAATTTCCGGCATGATAGCTTTGGATGTGGAGGAGAATATTCTGAAAGAAAGGATAAGAGAAAGAGGAAAAACCTCAGGAAGGACAGATGACCAGGATGAGTCCAAAATTGAAACCAGGATTAGGGTATATCTTGACGAAACTCTTCCGGTAGCAGAATACTATGAAAAGCAGGGAAAATTCACCAAAATAAATGGAGTCGGAACTATCGAAGGCATCTTTGCTGACATTACAAAAGTCATCGACCAATACTAAATACTGAATATTTCTTACCTTTGCAGGGAAGATAATCCGGCTAAGCCTTCAAGCTTAGCCATTTTTGTTTAAAACACATAGAAAAAGTGGCAGAAACCAACTTTATAGATTACGTAAAATTCTGCTCCAGATCAGGGGCAGGAGGAGCAGGTTCGGTACATTTTCGAAGAGAAAAGCACGTGCCGAAAGGTGGCCCTGATGGCGGCGATGGGGGTAGAGGTGGGCACATCATATTAAAAGGAAGCACGCAGGTGTGGACTTTGCTCCATTTGAAATATAAAAAACACGTCATCGCTGAAGAAGGAAAAGGCGGAGAAGGAGGAAGAAGGAAAGGAAGGGACGGAAAAGATGTAGTCCTAGAAGTCCCGCTGGGAACCATTGCCAAAGACGCGGAAACTTTTGAGACAAGGTTTGAAATAACCGAAGAAGGGCAAGAAGTAATCCTCACCCGAGGAGGAAGAGGTGGCTTGGGAAATGACCATTTCAAAACAGCAACCAACCAAGCACCTCATTTTGCTCAGCCCGGAGAGGAAGGAATAGAAGAATGGATCATACTTGAGCTCAAGTTATTGGCAGATGTCGGTTTGGTTGGATTTCCAAATGCAGGAAAATCAACCCTTCTTTCCAGTATTTCTGCTGCCAAACCTGAAATCGGCGATTATCCTTTTACTACCTTGGTTCCCAATCTTGGTGTAATTCCCTACAGAAATGAAAAATCTTTTGTTATGGCCGATATTCCCGGGATTATAGAGGGCGCTGCAGAAGGAAAAGGCTTGGGACTAAGGTTTTTGAGACATATAGAGAGAAATTCCATCTTATTGTTTATGATTCCTGCCGACTCAGACAATATCAAAAACCAATACAAAATATTACTTGGCGAACTTCAAAAATACAATCCGGAATTGTTGGATAAGAAAAGGTTATTAGCCATTACAAAAGCTGACATGTTGGATGAGGAGCTCATGGAACAAATGAAAAAAGAAGTCCCAAAAGACCTTGATTCGATATTCATTTCAGCAGTCTCGGGATATAATCTCGACAAATTGAAAGATATGCTTTGGCAGGCCATCACCGTCCAATGAATGTCAAGTTGTCAGTTTTGAGCCCTTGGCAAACAAATTGATAGAAAATTAAAAGTCAAATTTTGAGATAAATAATGGAGGAAAAACAAATATTCAATGAAGATCCGATTACATCCAAAGAACATGGTATGCAAGAGGATCAGGTTGTAAATGATGATCGGAAAGAAACTTCTGAGAATTCAGCAAAACCAACTGCTTCCCAAGAGGAAAAACTAGTCAAAGAAGTTGGTGAATTGAAAGACAAATATTTGAGGCTTTACTCTGAGTTTGAAAATTACAGAAGAAGAACAGCAAAAGAACGTCTGGATCTGATCAAGACAGCTTCTGAAGATTTGATGACAGAAATACTTCCAGTTGTCGACGACTTTGAAAGGGCCTTCAAAGCCCATCAAAACGAAACAGACGCCCCAAAGGTAAGGGAAGGAAACCAGCTTGTATTTCACAAACTGGTAAGAATATTGGAACAAAAAGGGCTTAAACCTATGGAAAACCTCGTTGGCAAGCCTTTCGATGCAGAGACTCAGGAGGCCATCACCCAAATTTCTTCCCCAAATGGAGAAATGAAAGGGAAGGTCATTGATGTCATTGAAAACGGGTATACCCTTGGCGAAAAAGTCATTAGGTTTGCCAAAGTTGTAATTGGAGCATAAGATAGTAATATGGCAAAAAGAGATTATTATGAAATATTAGGGGTAACAAAAAGTGCCACTCCTGAAGAAATAAAAAAAGCTTACCGAAAGCTCGCTATCCAATACCATCCGGATAAAAACCCTGACAATCCTGAAGCTGAAGACAAATTCAAAGAAGCAGCTGAAGCGTATGAGGTTTTGAGCAATCCCGAAAAGAAGCAACGTTATGATCAGTTTGGTCATCAAGGACTGGGAGGCAATGGTGGATACAGCGGAGGCGGAATGAACATGGAGGACATCTTTTCCCAATTTGGAGACATATTTGGCGGAGGTGGATTCGATTCTTTTTTTGGTGGAGGAAGAGGTGGACGAAGGGTGAAAAAAGGTACCAACCTCAGGGTTAAACTGAAAATGAACCTCAAAGAAATTGCCAACGGGGTCGAGAAGAAAATCAAAGTAAAACGACATGTTTTGGCAGAAGGAGTCACCTTCAAAAACTGCTCGACCTGTCAGGGTTCAGGGCAGATCAAAAAGGTAGTGAATACCATGCTTGGCCAGATGGTCTCTGCCAGCACTTGCCATGTCTGCGGCGGCAACGGCCAAATCGTAGACAAAAAGCCTGCAGAAGCAGATATCAGAGGACTTATTCTCAAAGAAGAAGTCATATCGATCAATATTCCGGCAGGTGTGGCAGATGGCATGCAACTCAGTATGTCCGGTAAAGGCAACGAAACTGCAGGGGGCGTTCCCGGTGATTTATTGATCGTCATAGAGGAGATCGAGGATGAAGTGCTTCAAAGAAATGGAAACGACGTCATCTTTGAATTGTACGTGAGCTTTATTGATGCGGCACTCGGTTCCCAAATCGAGGTGCCAACTATAGAAGGAAAAGTCAAAATCAAACTTGACCCCGGAACCCAAAGCGGTAAAATGTTGAGATTGAAGGGGAAAGGAATAAAAGATATCAATGGATATAGCAGAGGTGATCAATTGATCCAAGTAAATGTCTGGACGCCCAAACAACTCTCTAAAGATGAACGTCAGATATTGGAAAATTTGAAAAATTCGGAAAATTTCATGCCTGATCCTGGGAAATCCGAGAAAAGCTTCTTTGACAAGATGAAAGAATTTTTCTAAAAAACTTGCAGCCGGATTAAAATCCGGCTTTTTTTATACCTTTAATAACCTTTTAAATTGATCGCCGTAACCTTACCGTATGTTGAACAGATTTTGCTTACTAATTGGATTGGTTCTAGGGAGTACGTCTTGGTCCGATGCACAAATTACTAAGGAGTTCAAAGTCGAGGAGAAAAACGGCTATAACCTTGTCCACCTAGATTTCAATGTTTACAAAGGAATTTCTGAAATCAAAAGGCATCAGATAGAGGGTCCATTGACTATCAACTATGAACTGAATAAGGTAAATATTTTGCCTTCCTTTTCTTATAGAATCAAGGATGGAATTCTTTTTGCGAACTTATCCCACAGGAATGTCGAATCCGAAAACCTCGGAAAAAGTCTTTCCTATAAGCTCTTTTCAAGCTCAAACGAGGACTTTGACCACAAATGGGATGTGGGTCTCAATTCCCATAATCTCTATAACCTACATTTTTACTTTGGAATTGGGTTAGCCACCATTGATTTGTCTCATTTGCCCATTTCAAATTGTCAGATCAAATCAACAAGTGCAGACATCATTTTGGATTACAGTAAGAATTTTGCCAATTCGGTAAAAATGGACACACTTTCTGTTGTCATCAATATGGGAAGCCTTGAAGCAAACAACCTGAATTTTACCAATGCCAAAGAAATGATTTTCGAGTCCAACTACGGCAATTTGGATCTTTCCTTCACTGATAAGATGTCAGAATCATGCAATATCAAAGCAATGGTAGGGGTTGGATCAGTTAATCTTCAATTGCCAGATGAGAATCATGCCTATATTTTAAAAATTACCTCCACTCCTATGTGTAGGACATATATCCCAAAATATTTAAAAGACCTCGGCAACGATACTTATGTGAGTAAAGCTTACCGGGAAAACAGTGAAAATCTAATGAGCTTTACCATTGATGTGTCTGTAGGTTCGGTTACGATAAAGTAACACTGCAAACCGGATTTTTTTTCTATTTTTAGCCAAACACAATCAACCTTGGAAATTCTTGAAATCCAAAACCTGACCAAAACTTATGGGAACCAAAAAGCCCTAAGCAATCTCAGTTTGTCAATTCCCAAAGGTGGTATCTTTGGACTTTTGGGTCCAAATGGAGCAGGGAAAACAACTTTGATCAGGATTATCAACCAAATTATCGAAGGGGATTCCGGCAAGGTTTTTTTTAAGGGAGAGATCCTCCAGCCTAAACACATCTCACAGATTGGATATCTGCCTGAAGAAAGGGGCCTTTATAAGAAAATGAAGGTTTGGGACCAATTGGTATATTTTGCAAGGCTCAAAGACATGCCAGCGCCCTTGGCCAAAGAAAGGGTGGGTTATTGGCTCAAAAAAATGGATATCATCTCATGGAAAGACAAAAGAATAGATGATCTTTCTAAAGGAATGGCCCAAAAAGTGCAGTTTATTTCGACCATTATCCATGAACCGGAATTGTTGATTTTGGATGAACCATTCTCCGGTTTCGACCCCCTAAATGCAGAGATTATCAAGAATGAAATCATCGAACTGAAAGAAAAGGGAATCACTGTAGTGCTATCCACCCACAGGATGGAGTCTGTCGAATTACTTTGCGATCAGATTGCCATGATCCATCGTTCACATAAAATTTTGGAAGGTAGACTCACTGATATCAAGCAACGGTTTCGGCCAAATACCTATGAAATAAAACTTTCAGGAATCAATACCACACTCCCAGAAAATTGGAATGCATATCCAGTCAACGGAGTGGCGGTTTTCTCCATACCCTTGGGCCAAGATTCTCCAAATGGGACTTTGACAAAGCTGATGCAATATGGGGAAGTGGTAGGATTCAGAGAAATCCTCCCATCTATGGAAGAAATCTTTATCCAACAGATTAAAAATCATTCCTATGAATAAAATTTGGTTGGTTATCCAAAGGGAATACCTCTCAAGAGTCCAGAAGAGATCATTCCTGTTAGCAACTTTGTTGACACCGTTGATTTTTCCCTCCATCATGGGGATATTTTTGTGGATTTCAATCGGAGAGTCTGAAAACCCCTCTTTGCAAATCATAGAAGTAGTAGACGAGAATAACATCTTTTTCATTGAAAGTTCTGAACAATACGCTTTCTCATTTTCTAAAATAAGCACCGAAGAAGGGAAGAAAATGGTCAATGAAGGGGATCGTTTTGGGTTTTTATATATTCCAAAAATCGATCTCAGCAATCCTTCCGGGATCACTTATTTTGGTGAAAAAAACCCAAGTATGAACCTTATCTCTTTCCTTGAATCGAGTATCAAGAGGAGAATTGAGGAACAAAGGCTTTTTGAATCCGGAATCAGTTCCGAGGCAATCAATGCTTATCGTACCGAAGTATCTATTCAGGCCATCACCTTGGACAATAGCGGAGAAGAAAAAGTGACGGATGCAACAGTCAATTACGCAATTGGATTTCTTGCCGGCATCATGATTTATATGTTTATTTTTATCTATGGCAACCAAATCATGCAGGGAGTCATTGAAGAAAAATCAAGCAGAATCATTGAAATCCTTGTTTCTTCGATCAAGCCTTTTCAATTGATGATGGGAAAAATAATCGGAATCGGTGCAGTGGGACTGACTCAATTTTTGATTTGGATTATCCTTATCGGAGGAATTTCATCCATTGTAATGGGTTATTTTGGCTTACAGATGCCACAACAACAGGCGATGGAACTTGCCAATCCTGAATTGGGCGAAATGATGGACAGCCAGAACAATCTCCAAAACATCCTTCAAGTCATCAATGGCATTGATTTCATCCAATTGACATTGACCTTTATTTTCTATTTCCTGGGAGGTTATCTGCTTTATGGGGCTTTTTTTGCAGCAGTAGGTGCAGCGGTGGATGCACCCTCGGAAGCGCAGCAATTTATGTTGCCTATCACAATCCCATTATTGATAGGATACCTTGGTTTATTTGTTTTTGTCTTAAATGATCCCAATAGCAACGTTTCTTTTTGGCTTTCAATTATCCCATTTACCTCTCCCATTGCGATGATGGGAAGAGTAAGTTATGGGGTGCCGATTTTTGACCTGATATTGTCCATGTCGCTATTGGTGGGAGGATTCTTTTTCAGTACTTGGGTTGCAGGAAAAGTTTACCGGATAGGAATATTGATACATGGTAGCAAAGTCAATTATAAGACACTATGGAGGTGGATAAAAACGAATTGAATCCTATCTATTAACTCCAATAAAAGAAAGAGCCGCAAAAAATGCGGCTCTTTCTTTTTAGTCCTCTGCGTAATTAAAGCTATCTACCTGTTCTTTGATCCAGTCTTTATAATTCTGAAGTCTATATTCCTTCCAAACTTCGTTGTATTTTCCTGAACTGTCAATCAAAAACTTGAAGGCTGTTGCCGCCTTTGGTTTACTCAATGCATTGACCAATTCATCCTGGAAAACCCTCTCCTTAACGATTCTGTCTGCAAACCTTTCCATCATCTGATGTTCCTGGTTTGGTTCCATTTTGACGAATTCGGCAAAATTATCCGGATTTTCATCTATTTCATCCAGGATATCTTCCTCTTCAGGCGTCAAATCATAATTAAAATAATCTTCATCATCAGGAAGTTGGTAGATTTTTTTATTATCCAATTGGTAAAAACAAATCATTCCTTTAAGCAGCTGCACTGCTATTTTCTCTACTTCTTTTTCAGATAGGGTAAGCATGTTAGAAATAAAATAAATTTTAAGAAAATTAAATAACTGCCGGATTAAATCAAACTATTTCACCATCTAAACTACGACCAAATAGGTCAGACAAAAATACTTTTTAATAGCGGTAAATTAATGTCATGTCCGCCCTTAAATTCAAGCCTTTCTACTTCAAACGGTAAAGATGCAATAAATTCATTTTGTTTTTGAATAGATTCCGAAGTAATCATCGGATCTGAATCTCCCAATACTACTACCACTTTGGTGTCTTTTAGATTTTGTGCGGCCCTGCTTACATCCAAATCATGTGCAAATCCGCCACTCCACAATACCAAGGTGTCCACTTTAAAAGATAACTGACTGACCCACCTCGAGGCTGTAGCAGCACCTTGCGAAAAGCCGATCACTTTTACCACAGGCTTCTGCTTATACTTTATCAAAACTGATTCCAAAATTTCATTCAAATAATGGTTATTATTTTCAATTGCGCTTTCCCTCTCATGACTTGTCATCCAAATAGCCCCTACTCTTCCTGAAAACCCCTGTTGGTAGGCGTAATTTGTGGCTTCAGGAACTACAACCAATCGGTCTTCCCGAAATAGTGGTTCAAACTTCTTCAGAAAATATTCAGCCAATTGTCCATAGCCATGAAAGGCAATGAGGATTTCCTTTTCATTTCTATTTGGAAGATGGGACATACTATAATGCCCCCGATGGCGGTAAGTTACGGAGGCTTTCATCAAAGGTGCAGATTATGGAATCTAAAAGGTAAAAGTTGCTCGATGCCGTCGGCTTTTAAAACCTCTTCTTGTCCGTTTAGCATAAGGATCTCAATTTTATCACCGAATTTCACTTCATATTCATTGATAGTTTGCCGGCACATGCCACAAGGCGTCACGTATGCATAAGCTTTTTCATTCAGCCTCCTTGCGGCTATGGCTATCTTGAGCGGTTTCAAATTGGGAAAATTACCCATGACATAACTTAGGACGGCCCTTTCGGCACATATTCCAACAGGAAAAGATACATTTTCTTGGTTGTTTGCCACGAAAATTTCACCGTTTTCAAGCAATACTGCGGCACCCACCAAAAACTTTGAATATGGGGCATGTGCAGATTCCAAAATTTCTTTTGCCTTGTGTATCAGCTTTGACTCCGACTCCGTCAAAAGCCCCAAGGGTATCACTTCAAGTGAGGCTGTCACTTCTATTTTTCTGTTCATTAACTCGTTTAAAAATGAATGGAATTAACAAAAAAAAAATGGGAATCCCGCTATTTATCTAATTTACCCTGTTTGATTTTTAGACCTCAACCTTTTTTTACAATTTACACCACCGTTAATCTATCCATTCCATTATGCAGAGCATTTTGATTTTAGGCGCAGGAAAATCATCAACCTATCTGATTGATTTTTTATTGGAAAGTGCCGGACCAAAACAAAGGAAAGTAACCGTAGCTGACGTATCAGAAAAAATCGCTGCTGAAAAAGTCAAATCCAACCCTTTTGCATCCGCAGTGGCCATTGATATTGACAATGTTCAGGCCAGACAATCCCTGATCCAAAAATCCGATTTGGTTGTATCCATGTTGCCTGCATTTCTGCATCCGATCATTGCCAAAGACTGCCTTGATTTGGGTAAGCACTTATTTACAGCCTCTTACGAATCCCAAGAACTCAGGAAATTGGAATCTGATATCAAAGCCAAAAACTTACTTTTTTTGAATGAATGCGGTTTGGATCCGGGGATTGACCACATGTCTGCGATGAGAATCATTGAGCAAGAAAAAAAAGAAGGCAATGAAATCATTTCTTTCAAATCCTATTGCGGTGGTGTCCTTGCCCCTGAAAGTGAAGACAATCCATGGAAATACAAGTTTACCTGGAACCCCCGAAATGTTGTACTTGCAGGACAGGGAGTTTCGAAGTATATCCAAAACGGCCAAAACAAATTTATACCTTATCATAAATTGTTTGAAAGAATTGAAAAAGTGAGTTTCGGGAAAGCCGGTGATTTTGATGGATATGCCAATAGAGATTCCCTAAGATATAGGTCCATCTATGGCCTGGAAAGTATTCCGACCATGTTGAGAGGGACGCTTCGCAGGTCAGGGTTTTGTCAGGCATGGAATGTTTTTGTCCAATTGGGGATGACGGACGATTCATTTGAATCGGACTTTCCGGAGGATACTACTTATAGCGGATTTCTGAATTCTTTCTTACCCATTGACCCAACAAAAACCCTAAATGAAAGACTTCAGAAATACCTTCCAGGTGTAGATCAGGAAGTAATGTCAAAGATTGAATGGCTAGGATTTTTTTCAAACAACAAACTTCCTTTGACCAAAGGAAGCCCTGCTGCTATTCTACAGAAAATATTGGAAGCAAAGTGGCAACTCAACCTTACAGACAAGGACATGGTGGTCCTGCAACATCAATTTGAAGTCAAAGGAAGTTTTGGCACCAAAGAAATTATTTCCAGCCTGGTTTGCAAAGGGGAAAACCAAGAATATACCGCCATGGCCAAAACTGTAGGACTTCCCCTTGCCATTGCTATTGATTTGTTTTTGGGTGGAAAAATCAAATCCAGGGGATTACAGATTCCTGTGCTGAAAGAATTTTATGAACCCATATTGAATGCCCTTGAGGAGAAAGGGATTGTTTTCGAGGAAATCGAAAAGCCAAAAAAACTCTAAATTTTTAACAATACAACCTTTGACACCTCCCAAAAATTAGCGGACAGGTATCAAAAAAGAAAGGCAAGAAACTAAATCCATGCCTTTCATAATTTCTTTCAAAACCAATTAGTTATCCGGATTCCAACCTGCCGGAGGATCCAAGGTGGCCCCTCTCACTGTTAAGCAATCATCGGGAATAATTCTTGGAGTCAGACGTACTTCAAGATTGTTTCGCTGGATATATACCTCTTTTTTTGAAACAGAAGCAGCGATAAAAAACCCGAGAACGGTTTCATCGGGGTTATCAAGGCTGATTATATTCCCGCGAATATTGGCCGGAGGCTGGTCAAAAACACTTCCTGTAAGGTTTATTTGTTGGTCGATCAATCTCAGAAACCGATGGGCCTCTCTCGAAACAGACATTTGCTGTATTTCTGCCCGATACATACTCTTAAATCTCAACCCATCATCTTCAATAAATGCAATCGGGAGATTTTGATTCAATCCATTAAAATCTTGGTCCGAAGCCACTGAAAAAGTCTGAAGTCTGGACGGTTCCAATAAGTAACATGTAGAGCAGCAATCTTTTGGGGCAGCACCTCTTGGGTTGGTAGGATGGTCAGGAGGCAAAGTGAATAATTCCGGATTGGCCACCAAGACATATGAACCCCTTCCCTGTCTCCAATAGTAAAAATTGGTCTGATCACTTGGGTCCCTGAACTGGGTAAAAATCTGCACTCCTACTCTATTTTGGAGTCTGTTTGAAGTTTGGATTTCGATGGCCCTATAAGATAAAGATTCAATTTCAGGAACCGAATTCACCATTTCAGGTAATGAAGTATAAGACTTCCCATTCTGCAGCTCAATGAGAAGAGAATAGGAAAGTCCCACTCTAGCCCGAAAATCAGCCGGAGTTTCATAAACTCCCCTTTCCTCAGTTTCGGCAAGGAAAACCACATTCCCCTCGCTGTCCCTGACAGCAACATTGGCTTGGGATACAGGCCGGATAAGTCCTTCAAACACACTGCCATAGGTGTCACTTCTGGTCAATCTGATTGAATGCGGACCAGGCTCGGTCGTCACAAATCCATCTACGGTAAGCAGCTGCTCTCCCTGAGGAAGCTCTACTTTGTAGGGTTCAATACATGAAACCGTAATCAGGAATAAAATATATACCAATCTTTTTAACATCACTGTCAGAATTTAAGCGAATAACTCAAAGTAGGGAAAGGCACACCAAGGATTGCCAAAATGTAAGATTGGGGCGGTGATCCGGTTTGGTCGGCAAAGAAAACGGAAAATGGGTTCTTTCTTCCATAGACGTTCATCACTGCAAATGTCCAATCCCCATCATGGAACTTGGTATTTCCTTTTAGTTTAAAATTCAATGAAAGGTCCAGCCTGTGAAAATCAGGAATCCTTTGGGTATTTCTTTCATTGAAAAATGCGAGAGAGTTTCCGGCAAAATCAAATTTGGCCTCCGGAAAAGAAACCGGCCTACCGGTGCTGTAGGAGAATGTTGCCGAAATTGACGCATTGGTTGCCAATTTGTAATTACCGATCAATGTCAGGTCATGAGGTTTGTCAAAATTGGCAGGAAACCATTCTCCATCATTGATAATTTCCTCCTCAAAGGGAGTAATAACCCTTCTGAGGGTTCTGGAATAAGTATAACTTGCCCATCCGGTGGTTCTTCCTAGGTTTTTCTTGACATAAACTTCCACCCCATAGGCTTGTCCCTGACCGGGAACCACCTCTGTTTCAAGATTTTGCTGAAGCAATAGCCTTGCTCCGTCTTTGTATTCCAATACGTTTTGAATATCCTTATAGTATACCTCTACTGATGTTTCAAAAATATTCCCTTTTAAGTTTTTATAAATCCCTAAGGAATATTGGTCAACAATCTGAGGTTTAAAAAACTGATCACTCAACTTCCACACATCTGTAGGCGCAATGGTAGCAGTATTGGAAATCAGGTGGATAAATTGATACATTTTATTGTATCCTGCTTTTATTGAGGTTTTGGAATCCAAAGAATACCTCAAGGAAGCCCTTGGCCCCCATCCGTCATAAGTCTTAATTGTTTCACCGGCTGCATAGGTCCTTTCTCCAATGACATTCCCCTCATTCAAAGGCAGGTTGGGAGCATATTCACGCACAGTCCTGGGCCCGAAATATTGGTACATGTCATACCTGATTCCGTATGAAACACCGATTTTTTCACCCAATTCCAGTTCATGCTGCAAATAAAACCCTGATTCCCTTCCAAATTCATCCTGTACTTTTTTGGGTAAAATACTCGATTCTCCTTCTGAAGTTCCTGGAATTAGCTCACCCGGCCTGATAGTAATTTCCTTGGTGTCACCCCCAAAGGAAATCCGGTTATTCTCTCCAAGCGCATAGGTGAAATTCAGCCTTAATCCGATATCTGTTATTCCGGATTCCAGATCAAAGTTGTTTGTCCCGGATTTATTGAAAATGGTAAAATCATATTTTGAATAATACCCTACGACATCTGCCGCCAGCCTTTCAGAAAATTTCCCCTGGTATCTGACCGTATGGCTCATATTGGTCCAGGATATTGTGGTGTCTGAAGCCAAAGCAAAATCATCATAACTCCTATAAAAACTATAGGTCACATTGTGGTTTTCATTTATTTCTCCATAAACTATTCCATTCACATCATTGAAATTGGCCTGACTGGAACGTAAGTCAGGATTGTTCATAGCTCCCAAAAGCCAGTTGATGTAAGATCCCCTAAATCCAATTTTAGCAGAAACTTTATTTTTGATGATGGGGCCGTTCAATGATAATTTACCTGATACGGTACCCACCATCAAATCTCCTCCATACTCGGTGAGACTTCCAGACTTGGGAGCAATATCCAAAATCGAAGATCCCCTTCCGCCAAACTTCGTCGGAATGATCGCTTTGTACAAAACAAAATCATTGACTACATCAGGATTGAAAGCTGTAAACAATCCGAAAAGGTGGGAAGGATTATAAATGGGTGCTCCTGCAAACAAAATAAGGTTTTGGTCAGCCCCACCGCCCCTAACATTGAGACCGGAGGAAGCTTCACCCACCTGGCTTACACCCGGAAGGGTAGCAAGTGACCTGATGATATCCACTTCACCAAGGAAAGGAGGGAGTTCCTTCAGGGTATTCATACTCACACTGATTGCTCCCATGTCAGTGCTCCTGATGTTTTTTTCTGGATCCCGACCGTATATTACAACGTCATCCAGCGTAAAATCTTCCTGAATCATGGTGAGACTTATCCTCCCATCACCAACTGCCACAAAAGGATAGATGACTGTTTCATATCCCACATACCTGATTTCAAGAATATAGTCTGCCCTGTCGAGAACTAAGTTGAAATTTCCATTTGGGTTGGTGACTTCAGTTTTATTGAGCTCCTTTACAGTAACAGTCGCTCCCACAAGAGGCTCTCCCGAGATTTGGTCAATTAGCCTACCGCTGATTTTGATGTCCTTCAATTGGCCGATATCCCTGCCAACAATATTTTTTTGTTGGGCTAAAAGCTCTCCAGAAACAAGGAGGAGAAAAAGGAAAATATAGGGTAAAGTTTTATTCATACATCAATAATTAAAGGCCAAACGGATCTAATACCCAGAATTCCATAGGTCCCGGCACTTGGACCTCCCCACTTCTAAGAATATATATCAAATTGTCATGGACAAATGTTGCAGCATTCCTTGCGATTGGATTTCCAGGGAAGGAATTTTTACGTACCCAAATTCCCGTGGAAATGTTCAGTTCCCAAATCTCCTGTGACCTATTGGCCATGCCGGTAATCACCCGGTCACCTAAAGTCACACCAAATGCGGAACCGGAATTGATGTCTCCGGGGTAGATTCCAAAAAATGACCAAGTCTCTGTAGATCCATCTATAGAATATATTTCCTTTGAGACCGGATTTACTAAATATTGCTTATTCCCATGCTGAAAATTTAAGACAGTACGGTTGACTGAAAAAGGTATGTTTCCAATTTTTTGCCATTGTCCTGTGGCAATAGTATACCTATAGGCGTCAGTTCCGGATCCGGAGGCACCACCCAAGACAAACAATTTGCCGTTCAATTCAAAAGAAACTGCATCTGTTGCAGGGAAAGTCAAATCAGGAAGCTTGACAAAACCATTGTTTTCAAATTTCCAAAAATCGCTAGACGGAGACGATTGGCCATTTTGGCTGATAACCCTTGCGCCTCCTCCAAAAAAACTTCCCGCACTAAAAGCCTTCCAAAGACCCGTACCGGGAAACACAACCTGTGTCCAGTTTTTAGTCGCCAAACTATACTTCCAGATTTGTGAATTAACTGATTGTCCATTATTGGCTCCCAAACCGGCGAAAAATTCTTCCCCACTTTGAAAATAGATATTGTCAAATAACTTGAGACCTGTAGGGAAATTTGACAGCTGGGTGAATTTTCCAGTGGTGTATTCAAACTTATCTTCCAAAAGAATCTCCTGATTCTGAACTACCACCTTCACTTCCTCCAAAGCGACTGTCCCGCTCGCAGGTACTATTGCTGTGATTGAAGATTCAAAATCTATTTTGAGTACCTGTGCTTGGCGATCTCCGACAAATACTTTGGTGTCAGAAGTGAAATTTTTACCCAATATGGTTATTGTGGTTCCTACCGGTCCATTTTGGGGAGAAAAACCAAAAGCATCCGGTGATAGTGTAGTGATTTCCAGGATGTTGCCAAATTGAATCCCTTCCGGCAATGAAATGAAGGACTTGACAAAATATCTTTTTTGAATATCCAATCCGCTGGTTTCACCGATGAATCTACCCGGCGCTACTCTTTCCCCCAAGGAAACAATTATCGGCTGTGAAAAAGCCTCATTTTCTGAAATATAGAAACCGTGATCACTTGCTTCCACATTTTGGGTGGTAATGATCCTTCCCAAAATCCTGGCTCTTTCTCCGCTGAGGTAGATGACTTCTTCTGTTATCAGGGAGGTGGTCACCGAAGTTTCCTCTTCACAAGAGGATAAAAACCCAAGAATGACAACAAGCAATGAAATGATACCAATTTTACTTTTATCCATGTAATCCAAACTTAATGCAGGGGCTAAAAATACACCAATATTGGATTTAAAAAAAGATTCAGCCGAGTTGTGGGTATTTATTAAACTAAAAAACAATCAGGAATTCTTTCAATAATTCAGAATAATCATCTGAGTAGTTTCCGATTTCATCCTTGATACATAGGTTTTTTTCATTTAGAGTTCGACTATAAAATGAAAATCCACAAATTTTCCTTAGAATATTTTTTGAAGGTTTGTCTTTCACTGATATTCTCCAAATTAGGTTTAAACCAGAGGAAAGAAGAATTTTTTCTAAAACTCCCATTTGTTCAGGCGGTAAGATAACCCAAAATTCTCCTTCCGGATCGAGAAGCGTCAAAACACCCTTTGCCAAATCAGGAAATGGAAGTGCATCGGCATGCAGTGCCAAATTCCTTTTGGGATCGGGAGATTTCAGATGGTTGGAAAAATACGGAGGGTTACTGACGATCAAATCAAATTTGGTCAGATCTTGTTTACAATATTCTTGAAAGGATTTATTAAAAAAATCAATTCGGCCATTCGATTGACTTTTTTGGGCGTTTTCGGTAGCCTGTTGCCATGCTGCATGGTCGATTTCTACTCCTAGGATTTTGGCTTCGGGAAATCTCTGCGCCATCATCAATGAAACCACTCCTGAACCTACTCCTATTTCAAGGATATTATGTGGAGATCCAGACCCGGCTAATGCACCTAATAAAACGCCATCTGTGCCCACCTTCATGGCGGTTCGGTCATGGTGTACAGTGAATTGCTTGAAGCGAAATGGAGTGTCAGCCATCGGGTTTAGGGGAGAAAAAGTCTGGAATTCAGGATTTCACCGAATTGGAATCATTGCTCTCCCTTTTCGTATACTTCATCCGGGGGAAGGTTTGATCCCTCAGCCGCAGCAACAGCCAACTGGTCACAACGCTCATTTTCAGGATGACCGGCATGTCCTTTGACCCACACAAATTTTGGTTTGTATCTTGTATGCAAAGGAATATAAATCCTCCACAAATCGGGGTTTTTTTTATCCTTGAAGCCTTTTTTCTGCCAACCCCAAAGCCACCCTTTATCGATGGCATCTACAACATACTTACTGTCTGAATAAATGGTGACAGGAATATCCCTGACTTTCAATTCCTGAAGTGCACGGATGACCGCCAAAAGTTCCATTCTGTTATTGGTAGTGTACCGAAAACCCTCAGAAAGTTCCTTTCGGTGTTGGTTGTACTTCATCACTACCCCATAACCTCCCGGCCCGGGATTGCCTTTGGCTGCACCATCTGTAAATATTGTAATCATCTTAAATTAATCTCAGCTAAACTTAGGCCAATACCAAGGAAAGGCCTTTTCATGGAAATTCGAAATCAATCCAACTCACCGGTAAATAAGGCTCCTTTGAAAATCTTGATGGCAATTGATAAAAGGATAATTCCAAAGATTCTTCTCAAAACGTCCAAACCTGTTTTACCCAATTTCCTTTCCAACCAATTTGTGCTTTTCAAAACAGCATATACAATCCCAAGGTTGATGATCATCCCCACGGCAATATTCGCTTGGGTATATTCTGCTTTTAAGGTCAAAATCGTCGTCAGAGTTCCTGCTCCCGCAATCAGAGGAAATGCGATGGGTACTATAGAAGCACTTGTTGTTGAAGCTTCCGGATCAGGTTTGAAAAGCTCAATCCCTAAAATCATTTCTGCGCCGATGGCAAAAATGATCAAAGCACCTGCAATGGCAAAGTCATCGACTCCGATACCAAACAATTTCAATATAGATTCCCCAAAAAATAAAAAAAGGATCATCAGAAATCCTGCAGCTATGGTTGCTTTACCGGATTGGATATGGCCCACTTTTTTTCTGAGATTGATGACGATGGGAATTGACCCCAAAATATCAATCACAGAAAAAAGGATTAGGGTAACTGAGAAAATCTCTTTGAGACTGAACATCGGGTCAATATTTCTTTAGAAATTCCACCAACTTTGAAAATTCAGACTCATTGATGGCCGGGAAATTGGCAATTCTGAAGCTGGTCGGCTTCAGGGGACCATATCCACTTCCCAACTGCATTCCTTCCTTTTCTGCAGCTTTTTTGATTTCTGATATGAATTCCTCCTTTCCTGAAATAGCCAAAACTGTACTGCTTCGGACTTCTGGATTTTGGATAAGCATCCTCAGCTTGGACGTATTTGCAATGGTATCTTCCAGTTTCCTCATTCTGTCCCTGGTCTGTTGGTCGGTTTGCTGGATTTCAGGCATATCCTGCAGCACACGGTAAAGCAGGTATATTCCAAAAACATTTGGTGTGTAATGGGTCTGGTAGATTTCTGCATTTTCCAACATGAAATTCAGGCTGTTGTACCTGCCTTTTTCCCCTTTATCTTTTGCTATGGCAATGGCTTTGGGGGAAACAATCAAAATCCCCAATCCTGCAGGAAGACCAAAACATTTTTGAACTGAAGCATACCAAATATCAGCCAAAGTAAAATCAAGCTCGATTCCTGCCATGGAAGAAGTCGTATCTACAGCGATCATTTTTTCGGGATACTTGTTGGCAATCGCAGCGATGGTCTCATTCGTCACCTGGGTGGCATTGGAGGTCTCGTTTTGGGTAATGGCGATCAGGTCAAATTCCTCTCCGATTTGTAATGATTCCACGTCGACAGTTTTGTCTGCATCAAGCTTGTGGGCAAATGTTTTAGGTTCGATATACTTGGCATATTCGTACCATTTTTTGCCAAAAGAACCAGAGAATATATGGTAGCCTGCAGACTGCACAATAGATTGGGAAATAATCTCCCAATTTTCTGTAGCTGAAGAAGTGAAAAGCAGCTTGTAATCATGGGGCATGTGCAGCTTTTCTCTCATCAGGGTTTCTGTTTCCTGATAGAGGTTCATAAATACTGCAGAGCGGTGATTGGCGCTCAAAATACCTTTTTCGTATGCTTCCTGCATGTATTTTGGAAGACTGTCATAGACTTTGGAAGGTCCGGGAGCAAATGTTACCATGGTGGATTAATTGTTGAGAAAATAACGGATAGCCAATTCATAGCCTTTGAGTCCAAGGCCTGAAATCATGCCCACACATTCTTTGGTGATGATACTCTTGTGGCGGAACTCTTCGCGCTTGTAGATGTTCGAGATATGCACTTCCAATACAGGGGTTTTCACTCCCGCTATCGCATCAGAAATGGCCACCGAAGTGTGCGTATACCCGCCGGCATTGAGCAAAATCGCATCATATGAAAAGCCCACCTCATGGATTTTGTCAATAATTTCTCCCTCAATATTACTTTGGAAATAGGAGAGATCGATTTCGGAAAATTTGGTTTTGAGCGTGTCAAAGAATTCTTCGAAAGAAGTGCTCCCGTAAATCTCAGGTTCTCTTTTACCCAAGAGATTGAGGTTGGGACCGTTGATGATGATGATTTTCAAGGCAAAATAGGTTTAGTGGTTATCTGAGTTCAAAGTTAAGGAAGGATTTGTTTTTTATGGGGAATAGTTCGAGTAGAAAAGTAATTAATTATATTTAGCTTGAAAATGAATTCAATATGAGAGTAACATTGGAAATAGAAAACGAGAAAATAAATGATTTCATCACTTTAATTCAATCCTTAGATTATGCCCGCATTTCTGAGGAAATTGAAATACCCGATTGGCAACAAGAAGAAGTTCTCAAAAGACTAACTTTGTTAGAAGAAGGAATTTCTTCAAAAAGAAACTGGGAAGAGGCAAAATTGGAAATTTTTAAAAAATAATGACCTATATAGTATCAATCTCTCAACAGGCAGAGGACGATTTGAGAGAGATTTTTTTATGGTACGAGGATAAGAAACTTGGTTTAGGACTTATATTTAGGGACTTTTTTGAAACCGCCATATCAAGTATTAAGCTTAACCCGTTACAATTCCAAGTTCGTTATCATAAAATCAGAATAAAGTTTTTGGAAAAATTTCCATATGGAATTCATTACACCGTTGTCAAATCTGAAATTATCATTTTAGCTGTTTTCCATACATCTTTGGATCCTAAAAGATGGCAAAACAAGTAATCCATACCATTTCCAACCATTGGGATGCTTCCCTCCGCCAGTTTCAACATTATCTCAAGCTTGAGCGCTCCCTAAGCCAAAACTCCATCCTAGCCTACCAGCAGGATATGGAAAAACTGAGCAGGTATATGGTGAAGAATTTTCCCGACACCCGACCGACCGAGGTACAGTTGCAGCATTTACGGTATTTTGTGAATGGACTCGCAGAACTCGAAATCTCAGAATATACACAGGCAAGGATAATTTCGGGGATAAAGGCATTTTTCCGGTTCCTGATGTATGAGGACCGCATATCCGAAGATCCAGCCCAACTTTTGGAAGCTCCAAAGCTAGGCCGCAAACTTCCTGACACACTCAGTTATATCGAAATCACCCAAATTCTTGAAAGCATTCCACTCGGCGAGCAAGAAGGTCACCGCAACAGGGCTATGTTGGAGGTGCTGTACAGTTCGGGATTGAGGGTATCGGAATTGACTGACCTGAAGATTGGAAATGTCTATGCAGATGTCGGTTTTCTCAGGGTGATAGGAAAGGGAAATAAAGAGCGGCTTGTTCCCATCGGAAGGGATGCTTTGAAGTACCTGAAACTTTATGTCGAAGAGAAAAGAAAAGAGATCGAACCGGTCAAAGGTCATGAACAATATGTTTTTCTAAACCGCCGCGGCAAAAAACTTAGTCGTGTGATGATTTTTCTCATCATCAAAAAACAGGTCGAGGCTATCGGGCTCAATAAAAATGTAAGCCCTCATACTTTTCGACACAGTTTTGCGACCCACCTGATCGAAGGCGGCGCCGATCTCCGTGCTGTCCAGGAAATGCTCGGACATGAAAGCATCACAACCACAGAGATTTACACACATTTGGACAGAGATTATCTGAGACAGGTACTCAATGAGTTTCATCCAAGGAAATAAGCCATATTTTCTTCCCTTTTCCCAAGCAATTCACTTAATTTAGCGAATTGAAAAAACCCCGATCATTGTGTATAAATCTTTGCTAAAACCAATACTTTTTGTCAAAAACCCGGAAGACGCGCATTATTTTACTTTTTCTTGGATAAAAAAAACATTCAATCTACCCCTCATCAAAAACATCATTGAGGGCATTTTTGATTACCAAAATCCTATTTTGGAAAGAGAGGTATTTGGACTTCACTTCAAAAATCCTGTCGGTCTTGCTGCAGGCTTTGATAAAGATGCCAAACTGATCGATGAAATGGCCATGTTGGGATTTGGGTTTATTGAAATCGGAACCTTGACTCCAAAACCCCAGGAAGGCAATACTCAGCCACGGTTATTCAGGTTGCCTGAGGATGAGGCCCTGATCAATAGAATGGGATTTAACAACGGAGGTGTGGAAGAAGCCATCAAAAGACTCCAAGATGTAAAAACCGATGTCCTCATCGGAGGGAACATCGGAAAAAACAAATTGACTCCAAACGAAAAAGCAGCCGACGACTACCTTTATTGTCTCCATGCTTTACATCCTTATGTGGATTATTTTGTGGTCAATGTAAGTTCACCAAATACGCCAAACCTGCGGGAACTTCAAGAAAAAGAGCCTTTAAAAAAACTTCTGATCGCTGTCAAAGAGGCGAATTCCAGAAAATCAAGACCAAAACCCATACTCCTGAAAATTGCCCCGGACCTCACCGTAGGCCAATTGGATGATATCATTGAGATCGTCATCGAAACCGAAATAGATGGCGTCATAGCGACCAATACCACCATTGACAGGTCACAATTAAAAACTGGCACTTCTAAGGTAGAGGCCATGGGCGCGGGTGGTGTGAGTGGAAAAGTTCTTGCCAAAAGAAGTACTGAGGTTATAAGATACCTTTCCAGTCAATCCAATAAAGCATTCCCCATTATTGGGGTAGGTGGTATTTTCTCTGCCCAAGATGCCATCGATAAATTGGAGGCCGGCGCTTCACTCGTTCAGGTTTACACCGGAATGATTTATGAGGGACCAGGATTGATCAAAAAAATAAATAAAGGATTGGTCAAGTATTTGCAGGGCAGATCAAAATAATACTTCCTGATTTTAAATACATCAAAGTTAATTCTTTACAAATGGTTTAAGGAATTTGTAAAACTCCTAGTTTTGAAATCTGTATATTTCGCCCATCTTCCATTTATTTGGAGATTGACAGTAAAAACAAAATATGGCTTCGGATACCCCAAAAACAAATACTTTCAGAAAAAAAGGTGACACCAAACCCAAAGCCCAAGAATCCACTTCGGGGAAATTTTCTTTGGCCTTTGCAAAGGATAAAAGGATACCTCTTGCCATCGGAATCATTCTGATGTCTTTTTCTGTTTTTTTGTTTTTTGCGTTTTTGAGTTACATATTTTCGGGCAAAGCTGACCAAAGTCTTGTAGTGTCTGAAATGGAGGAAGGGATCAGGACCACGGCATCTGAAGCAAGGAATTGGCTTGGGCTTTTTGGAGCCAAAATGTCTGACATCTTTATCAGGAGGTGGTTTGGATTGGCGGCATTCCTACTTCCTCCCTACCTGTTTTTCCTGGGTTTCAAAATGGCTTTCAAAAAATCCCTTATTTCCCTCTCCAGATACAGCGGCTTTGCGTTGTTTTTTGCATTTTGGATTGGGCTAGTGACAGGATATTTTGTTCAGTTAGCAGATGGGTTCAGCACATTGGGGTACATAAGCGGTGGTTTTGGATTTGAACTCGGACTTTTGGCAGATGAATTTTTAGGTTGGGGAACCATCATTTTGATCATTGGCTCCCTTTTGGTTTTCATCATATTCTATTTCAATATCAACCAACTCGATTGGATATCTAATCCGATTTTTAACAAATCAAAAACCAAAAATGCCGGTCCTGAGCCAGAAACCGACTTTAGGGACGAGTTAGAGGAAACCAAAGATGAAATTGGCTTTGAGGATGAATTGGAAGAAATAGACTTGGAAGAAGAGGCAAGTTCATGGACAATCAAGTCTGAAGAAAAAGAAAAAGTGCTTCCCGTAAAGGGACCTGTTTTCAATATCCAAGGTGATGATGACTTGGAAGACGAACCGGTTATTGAAAAAATAGAGGAAAAGAAATTTGCGATCAACAAACCCAAAGAAGAAAAGACAGCACTTGAGGTTGAAAACCTTGATCCCTATGACCCGACTTTGGATCTGCCGCATTATAAATACCCGACGTTGGATCTGCTCAATGAATATGACGTCCAAAAAGTGACCGTATCAAGGCAGGAACTTGAGGAAAATAAAAACAAGATCGTGGAGACCTTGGTCAACTTCAAAATCGGAATCCAGGAAATCAAAGCTACCATCGGCCCGACTGTCACCCTATATGAAATTATCCCTGACCCCGGAGTAAAGATTTCCAAAATCAAAAATCTGGAAGATGATATTGCCTTGAGTTTGGCGGCACTCGGAATACGGATCATAGCCCCAATGCCTGGAAAAGGCACTATCGGGATTGAAGTTCCAAACAAAAACAGAGAATTGGTTCCGGCCAAAGCGGTTTTGGGAACAGAGAAATTTTTGCACAGCGACAAAGATTTGCCTGTTGCATTGGGCAAAACCATTTCCAATGAAGTATTTGTCATGGACCTGGCAAAGATGCCTCACTTGCTGATGGCAGGGGCGACAGGTCAGGGAAAATCAGTTGGTCTGAATATGATTTTGGCTTCTTTGGTGTATAAAAAGCATCCATCCCAATTGAAGTTTGTACTCGTCGATCCCAAAAAAGTAGAACTGACTCTTTTCAATAAAATTGAAAGACATTTTCTGGCGAAACTTCCCGGAACGGATGAAGCCATCATTACTGACACCAAAAAAGTAATCTATACCCTTAATTCCTTGTGTATAGAAATGGATAACCGCTACGACCTGCTCAAAGATGCCGGATGTAGAAATCTCAAGGAATACAATGCAAAGTTTGTAGCCAGAAAACTCAGTCCTGAAAAAGGGCATAAATTTATGCCTTACATCGTCTTGGTGATTGATGAGTTGGCAGATCTGATGATGACTGCCGGTAAGGAAATTGAAGCGCCTATTGCCAGACTCGCACAACTTGCGAGAGCGATCGGTATCCACTTGGTCGTGGCAACACAAAGGCCTTCAGTCAATGTCATCACAGGTATCATCAAGGCCAATTTTCCTGCAAGACTTTCATTCAGAGTTACTTCCAAAATTGATAGCCGTACCATTCTAGATGCAGGCGGAGCTGAGCAGCTGATCGGTATGGGAGACATGTTGCTGTCTCAAGGATCAGACGTGACACGAATCCAATGCGCATTTTTGGATACGCCCGAGGTCGATTCAATCTGCGATTGGATCGGAGCCCAAAAAGGCTATCCAGATGCCTATTTATTGCCCGAGTTTGTCGGTGAAGAAGGTGAAGGAAGTCTATCTGATATTGATTTGTCTGATAGGGATCCGTTATTTGACGATGCGGCAAGACTGATTGTTTTGCATCAGCAAGGAAGTACTTCTCTGATCCAAAGAAAACTAAAACTTGGCTATAACCGTGCTGGTAGGATAGTGGATCAACTTGAAGCTGCCGGGATTGTTGGCCCCTTTGAAGGCAGCAAAGCCAGAGAGGTGCTGATTCAGGATGAGGCAAGTTTGGAACGGTTATTGAACAATTTGTAGAAATCCTGATTAAAATGCTGGAAAAAATATATTCCTACTAACCAAAATGAAACAAATCACATTCTCCTTCATTCTTTTCTTTTTCATCCTCTCTGCCGGCTTTTCTCAGACAAAAGATCCTAAAGCCAAAGCTGTTTTGGATGGCGTAAGTCAAAAATATGCTTCTATCAAAGGTCTTAAAGCAAGCTTTGACTTTTCTTATTCGGATGTTTCTGATAGCCGGGTCCAGAACCAAAGCGGTGAAATTGCTATCAAAGGGGACAAATACCATCTAAAATTACCCGAGCAGGAGATTTTTAATAACGGAAAAACTGTCTGGACCTACATCGCAACAGACAATTACAAGGAGGTGACGATCAATAATGCCTCTGACATGGAGAATGAACTGACACCTTCCTCGGTTTATAACATTTACCAAAAAGGATTCAATTACAGGTTGATCGGCGAAAAAACTGAAGGCGGTATTGTCATCCAAGAAATTGAACTGACTGCAGAGAAATCAAACGCGCCTTTTAAACGGGTAAAACTTTTTGTTGATAAAAACAAAAAAGACCTCATCAGTTGGGAAATCTATGATGACCAAGGGGGAATTTTCAAATACAAATTCAAATCTGTCAATACCAATGCGGAACTGACAGATGACTATTTCACATTCAATCCGCAGAAATACGGAAAGGTGGAAATAATCGACCTCCGCTGATTTTGATTTTTATCCCTACTTTTGGGAAAAACATTTCAAAATGACCCGACAGGAACTATTTGAACAAATCAAAATCAAGCAATCGTTTTTGTGCGTAGGTCTTGACACGGACCTCAATAAAATCCCTAACCATCTTCAAAAAGAGGCAGATCCTATTTTTGAATTCAACAAGCAGATTATTGATCAGACTGCAGACTTTGCGGTAGCCTATAAACCCAACATTGCCTTCTATGAGGCATTGGGTCCAAAAGGTTGGGAAAGTCTGCAGAAGACCTTGGATTATATCCCTAAAAATATTTTTAGCATAGCAGATGCCAAACGTGGCGATATCGGAAATACCTCCGGCCTTTATGCCAAGGCATTTTTTGAAACCATGGATTTTGATTCCATCACCGTCGCGCCGTATATGGGCATCGACAGCGTCAGCCCATTTCTTTCTTACGAAAACAAATGGGTTATTTTATTGGCATTGACTTCCAATGAGGGAAGCCTGGATTTCCAGTTTTCTGAATTGAAAAACGGAAAACCTGTCTACCAAGAGGTCTTGGAGAAAAGCAGTAAATGGGGCAATCCTGACAATATGATGTATGTAGTCGGAGCCACAAGGGGAGAAAAAATCGGTGAGGTAAGAAAAATTGTCCCTGAACATTTCTTTCTTGTCCCAGGGGTTGGAGCCCAAGGTGGAAGTCTGGAAGATGTGGCCAAATATGGAATGAACAGCCGTTGCGGACTATTAGTCAACTCTTCGAGAGGAATAATTTATGCAGGAAAAGGTCCTGATTTTGGAACTGAGGCCAGAAAAGAGGCTAAAAAGCTACAAGGGGAAATGGAAGTTTTACTTAACCAATATTGCTACTAGGTCAATATCAAACCATAAAAAAAGCCATGGTAACTTCAATAAGTTTCCATGGCTTTTTTTTATTTAATGTATATACACAATTATGCCAGTGGATTGGATATCCATTTAAATTTTTGTCTGCAGACTGAAATATCCGGTACATCGGTCTTCCGACTTCCGTCTTCCGTCCCCATGAAGAAGAATATAGGGTTACTGGCAAAGAAGCGTATATCCATGTTTTATTTCTATCATTTGCTTTATTTCTCGGCCATCACTTTTTTGATGTAAGCCACACTTTGCGGGATTTGTTGAACAGACCTAGAAGACTCATCCTCAAGAATCAGGTATTTCGTTCCTGACTTTTGGGCCTGTTTGATCAGTCCTTTGATATCAATGTCTCCCGTTCCCAACACTACATTTGTTTCCACATCACCCTTGCCATCTGAACTTCCCGGGGTTCCTTTTGCCCTGTCTTTCAAGTGGAGCAAAGGAAATTTATCAGGGTACTTTTTCATGATTGCCAAAGGATCGCCTCCACCCATCTGCACCCAAAACACGTCCATATTGAAGGCGTAGTTTTTGGCGTTTTTGAGCAATTCATCAAACAAAACGCCTTTTCCATGTGGCGTAAATTCATATCCGTGTGGATGGTAACAGAGGGTAATGCCGGCATCCTTTAGGATTTTTCCTGCTTTGTTGAACAGCTCCACGGCTTCCTGTGTCTCCTTGATGCTGAATTTTCCGGAAGTATGGGGAATCCAAAAACAGGTGGCGTATTTTGCACCATAAGCTTTTGCATTGTCGATGACGGCCTGAGGATTTTCCTGCAATTGCTTGTAATCAGCCCCGACAGCCACTACAGAAAGGCCAAGTCCTGAAATAAAAGTCTTGTATTCATCCTGACTCATGCCGTATGTTCCCCCGCCTTCGATGAAATTGATTCCCATTTTGGGAATAAGCGCGTGGGTGCCTTTGACATCGGTTTTCATTTCATTGCGCAAGCTGTACATCTGCAATGCGATCTCCTGTGCCTGTACCTGTACCGATACCAGAATCACAATTGTTAAACTGAATAATTTGAGAAAGAGATTTTTCATAGGTCTTGTTGGGTTTGTTTGATTGAAGATAGTAAATCCTGTTAAAAATGCCATCCAAGAATGTGACTGATGGAAATTATACCATCCAAGAAAAACAAAATGAAAATTTTGGGATACTTTGCTAAATTACTTGTCCTAAACTCAATAACCCATGACAGATTCCTCCAGAAGACAATTCATCAAGCATTCCGCCTTGGCAGGTGCCGCAATGGCGATAACACCTTCATTTTCTTTTGCATCACAACCGGATACCATCATTGGTCACGGTGATTTCAAATATAAAGTAAACGCCTCTTGGGGGAATCTCGATCCATCCAAACATCCGGTGATCAATTGCCACGAAATGGTCATGGACAAGAAAGGCAGACTGCTGATGGTAACCGATGAATCCAAAAACAATATCATTATCTACGACCAATCCGGAAAGTACCTCGATTCGTGGACTTTGGGATTGGGATCTGCGCATGGCCTGAGCCTCGTCAATGAAGGTGGTGAAGAATTTTTATGGATTGTAGACAATGGCGGCAGGGTTATCAAAACTGATCTGAAAGGAAAGATAATCACAGAAATACCTAAGCCGACAAGTCAGGGAATCTATAAAGAAGGGATGCGCTACACCCCAACCGAAACGGTCGTTGCGCCAAACGGCGACCTGTATATTACAGATGGTTATGGTTCACAATATGTGCTGCAATATGACAGCAAAGGAAATTTTATCAGGATGTTTGGCGGTGACGGACATGGTGATGCCCAATTCAAAACTGTCCACGGAATAGCCGTCGATCAAAGAAAAGGAGGAACCCCTACCCTTCTTTGTACTTCCCGTGGTCATAATTCATTCAAAAGATTTACTATGGAAGGTGAATATTTAGAAACACTTTTTCTTCCGGGGGCTTTTGTTTGCCGTCCTGTTATTCATGGTAAAAATCTCTATGCAGGGGTTTGCTGGTCCAGATCCAAATACCTGGAGCTAATGGACAATTCTGGTTTTGTAACCATTTTGGATGAAAACAATAAAGTAGTCTCAAATCCTGGAGGTACCCAACCAAAATACATTGACGGAGAGCTCCAATTGATGATTCAAAAAGAGCCAATTTTCAAACACTGCCACGATGTATGCATTGATCAAGACGAGAATATATACGTCTGCCAATGGAATGCGGCAAAAAGTTACCCCATCAAACTAACGCGGGTATAATCTTTCAGGTCTTTTAATTTCCAGAGGTCAAAAGAGGGGCGATCTGTTCGGCTGAAATGACTCCTGAAGGCAATTCGGTAATTTTCAGGTTTCTGAAATGAATCGGAGCGCCTTCAGATTCCAGGCAGATGTAACCTTTCTTTTGACTTGATTGGCTGATGCCATTGACAAACTTACCATTTACGGAAAGTTTTATGACGCCATCTACACAAATGACAACATAAGTATTCCACTCCCCTCTTCCCAAGCATCTGTTTTCAATAGATTTGCTCCGGGTTCCGCGTGGGTTATCAGGTACAGTAGTCACTCCGCCCACACCAAACAATTCGCCATGAACGTAGGCAATTGGAGGCAAGACCCCATCTTTTTTATTTTGGTTTACCCAGTCCAATTCCAGCATCTGCACCTCGACACCATCGGGCAGCCTCTGCTCTCCGGGGACAGCACTGCTCCAAACAAAAGTCCCGGAGTTCCCCCCAAGTTCCATGTGCTTCCATTCTATATGCATGATGAAGTTTTCATATTGCTTTTCGGATCGGATCACTCCGATAGGCAATCCCCTACAAACCAATTCCTGACCATCAAAATACCAAGTGTCTTTTTCGGTGTTGGCATTATACCATTTTAATGAAGTTTCTTTTGGTGACTGATCGGAAACGAGGGCTTCTAAGCCCCTTGATTTCCCAAACTCAAAAAGATATTCCTGACAAAAACTTGGGGAATTTGTCAGTAAAAACAAAAGAAAGCCGATGGATAATGGTCTCAGGATTTTCATTTGGAGTAAATTTTTTGGAAAGGGTTTTTAGAAAGGAAATCTATTGAGGATGGAAAGATTGATCAAAAAAACTTGGTCTTTCCCGGGATGGCCACCTCAGGAACAGGCCATTTCAGATCCCAATTATATTCTTCCAATTTAGGTCCTAAGGATTGAGTGGAATTGAGAGCTTCTTGCCATCCGATGGTTTGCCCGGTGTAGCCGACCATTCTCCCCAAAACCGCCAACATTGTACTGTTTGCCATCAGGTCACCTTCGTTGATAGACTTCCCTGACCTTATTGCCGCAAACAATTCCTCATGTTGGGTTTCATAGGGATTGTTTTTTTCACCCTCATAATTCCATGGATTTTGTCCTTCTATTCGATGGATTTGCCTTCCGATGTCTACGATTGCATTTCCATTTCTTCCCATGATTTCCGCTTTATTGATATTGGAAGCCCCTTGTTGCTGTCTACTGAAATGGATTCCTTTTGCGCCGTTCTGATATTCATATTCTATGGCAAAATGGTCATAGATATTCCCGTATTTTTCTTCGGTTCGGGATTGTCTGCCACCTGACCCTGTGGCTTTGACTGGAAGTTTGTCGCCAAAAGCCCATGACATCATGTCAAGGCTATGGACCATCATCTCTACGATATAATCACCCGAAAGCCAATCATAGTAATACCAGTTTCTCAATTGGTATTCCATTTCTTTCCACTCAGGTTTCCTGTCTTTATACCACAAACCTCCACCATTTCTTACCGTAAGCACGGAATCTACTTCACCTATGTCCCCATTGTTGATTCTTTCAAAAAGAGCCCTTTTGGGAAAATCATACCGGAAAGTGAATCCTGAAACCACGGAGAGATTTTTGGACTTTGCTAGTTTGGCAGTTTCCAAAACACTCCGAACACCGGGAGCATCCACAGCGACGGGCTTTTCGCAAAAAACATGTTTTCCGGCCTCAATAGCAGCTTTGAAATGACCCGGCCTGAATGCAGGAGGAGTAGTAAGGATAACCACATCCACGTCCGATTCTATGACTTTCTTGTAGGCATCAAATCCAACAAAACGGTTTTCTTTACCCACTTTGACTTGATTGGGATTTGCTTCGAATAATGCTTGGTAAGATTCATCCAGATAATCAGAAAATATATCTCCCATACAAGTCAGAACTGCGTCAGTATCTGCTTTCAGAGCCTGCAGTGCCGCTCCGGTCCCCCTACCTCCACAGCCAATCAAGCCCACTTTGAGGGTATTGTTCTTCATGGCAAACGCAGGATTTACCTGAAAAACAAAAGGGAGAGCGGCACTTCCAATCAAAGCAGTACCGGCGGATTTTAGGAAATCCCTCCTGTCTTTTTTTTCGGGCGAATAAATTTTATCTGACATATAAATGCTGTTTTATTTTGGGTCTGTAAATGAAAATACATTTTAATCTTTCCAATCTATTAATTATCAGTAAAATACAATAACTATCCACTAATTCAAAAAAATCGGTTTTTTGATCGAGCTCTCTAATTAAAATCCTTCAATAAAGAAAAACTCACTGGACACTCAGATTGGTAGAAGTTGGAAAATGAAAAATGGCTTTTGACCAATTAAGCAGCCATTGAAATAAAGGTGAAAGTTGGGAAATTACATGAAATAACCTGTCCCGTAAAAAATCTTTATCTGCGAAGTATTAATCAATATATTGTAAATGATGGAGAAATAATTCCCAAGTCATTTCTTCAAAAATCACTTTAACCCACCACTACGTAACATGACAACTTCCAAAGATTCCAGGAGAGATTTTCTCAAAAAATCCATCGCAGGTACTGCGGTATTTTCGATTGGAGGAGTACTTCCTGCCTTCAGTCCAAAAAGCTACGGAAAAATCCTTGGAGCCAATGAAAGAATCAAGGTTTCAGTTATGGGAGTGAACAGCCGTGGAAATGCCTTGGCACAGAATTTTGCAAACCAACCTAACGCAGAGGTTATCCATATCTGCGACGTGGATCAATTGGCCGCAGAAAAATGCATCAATGCAGTATCCAAAATCCAGAACTCCTCACCAAAAGCAACTCAGGATTTTAGAAAAAGCCTTGAGGACAAGGATGTAGACGTGTTGGTGATTGCGGCTCCTGACCATTGGCATGCACCCGCAGCCATTCTCGCATGCAAAGCAGGAAAGGATGTTTACCTGGAAAAACCTTCCAGCCATAATCCCAACGAAGGGGAAATATTGCTCCAAGCTGCTGCCAGGTACAAAAGGCTGATCCAAATGGGTAACCAAAGAAGGTCATGGCCCAACGTGGCAGCAGCCATCAAAGAAGTCCATGACGGTACTATCGGAAGACCATATTATGCCAAAACCTGGTATACCAACAACCGCGGGCCTATTGGAATCGGTAAAAAAACGGCAGTCCCTACCCATTTGGATTATGACTTATGGCAAGGTCCGGCCCCAAGAGAAGATTATCGGGACAATATCATCCATTACAATTGGCATTGGTTCTGGAATTGGGGAACAGGCGAAGCATTGAACAATGGTACCCACATGGTCGATCTGGCACGATGGGGATTGGGTGTGGAATTCCCGACGAAAGTTACTTCTGCGGGTGGAAGATACCGCTATCAAGATGATTGGCAAACCCCGGATACCCAAATGATCAATCTGGAATTTGAAAATAAAAGTATGATCAGTTGGGAAGGAAGAAGCTGCAACGGTATCAACAATGAAGGATCGAGTGTAGGCGTGATTTTCTACGGGGAAGAGGGTTCTGTTAATATTGGAGGTGGCAATGCTTACTCCATTTATGACTTAAAAAACAAACTTGTCAAAGAAGTGAAATACGACCGTCCCGTGGATGCGAGAAATCTTTCCGACCCAACCCAAGAACTTGACGCCAACCATATCCAAAACATGTTTGATGGAATCAAAAAAGGAACTCCTCTTGCAGCTGAAATTATCGGGGGACAGACAAGTACCCTATTGGTTCAATTGGGGAATATTGCGCAAAGATGCGGTGAAACACTCAACGTTGATCCTAAAAACGGCCACATTATCGGTAGCAAAGAAGCGATGAAATATTGGAAAAGGGATTACCAACCTGGGTGGGAACCAAAAGTGTAAACCCAATTCCCTACTCCTCCTCCAACCGACCATGAAGCTTACTTCTCTTGACCTGATTGTAATAGCCCTGTTTTTTCTCCTGATGTTGGTGATCGGGGTTTACTCCTATTTCAGAAATAAAAACGCCGACGATTATTTTGTCGCAGGAGGAAACTTGCCTTGGTGGCTTTCAGGGATTTCCCACCACGTCTCGGGATATAGTGGGGCGGTTTTCGTTGCCTATGCCGCCATTGCCTACACCCATGGTTTCACTGTGTATGTCTGGTGGGCTCTAACTATTGGTCTGACAATTTTGGCCAGTGCCAAAATATTTCCAGTGCGATGGGTCAGGCTCCGCAAAAAATTCCATATCCAATCCCCCCTTGAATTCCTTGCCCGACGCTACAATATCCTCACCCAACAGATCATGGCTTGGAGCGGCGTAATATTAAAACTATTCGATATCGGAGCCAAATGGGCCTCTATTGCCATTTTGCTCAATGTTTTTACCGGCATCAGTCTTCCAATCGGTATTTTGATATCAGGAGGAATCTCTCTTTTGTACATCACCTTTGGAGGATTGTGGGCGGTAGTGATGACTGACTTTGCGCAATTTATCATACAACTTTTGGGAGGATTTGTTATGTTCTTTGCTGTGCTTTACAAGCTTGATGGACTGGAAAGTATTTTTACAATTTGGGATAATTTACCTTCAGCAAACAGTCAGCCTTTCAATGACCCTTATGGTGTAGGTTTTGCGCTTGCATTTTTGTTTATCAATTTCTTATCCTACAATGGTGGCCAATGGAACCTTGCGACCCGGTATATTTCTTCGCCCTCCGAATCACAGGCTACAAAAGCAGCAAAGTTGTCCGGATGGCTTTTTCTGATCTGGCCTTTGATTTTGTTTTTTCCAATGTGGGCTGCTCCCATAATACTTCCTGATTTGGATGATCCAAGCCAATCATATGGACTATTAACCCTTTTGCTTTTGCCTTCCGGTTTGGTAGGACTGGTTATAGCTTCCCTTTTTGCCAATACGATGTCTATGACTTCCTCTGATATCAATACCATCTCTGCGGTGATCACAAGAGATATTCTTCCAAACATTTCCAAAAAATTCAGCTTAGATAAAATTTCATTGCTCACGGCGAGGGTTACGACTTTCATATTTACCCTGCTGACTATCATTGTCGCCCTTCAATATGAATATTTTGGTGGAATTCTTGGCTTGATCATTACCTGGTTTGGGGCTTTGGTAGGACCGATTGCAGTGCCGATGCTTTTTGGGGTTATTCCAGCCTTCAAATCTTGCGGTCCGGTCGCAGCCATCAGCTCCATTTTTGCAGGCCTCCTCACCTTCATCATCACCAAAAATGTTGAAATCAGCAGCTTGGCCTTACAAGTTAGCCTTCCTCTGATCGTATCTGCATTGGTATATGTATTTATTGGACTTGTCCAAATCCGAACTGTTCCCGACAAAGTAAAAGCAATGCTCCAGGACATAAGTAAAGAATAAAAATCCATCAAAAATCATGGAACTGAATGTATTCGATTCAAGAAAAGAAATGGGCGAGGCTGCTGCAAAAGCAGTAGAAGAAAGGATATTGAAGGTTTTGGAAGAAAAAGAAAACGTGAGAATTGTTTTTGCGGCAGCTCCTTCACAAAATGAATTTTTAGCAGCTTTAAGCACTTCTTCAAAAATACCTTGGGAAAAAGTGACTGCGTTTCATATGGACGAATATGTGGGTCTAAGCAAGGATTCACCTGCTCTTTTTTCCAATTTTCTTAAAGAAAAACTGTTTGAAAAGTTGCCTTTCGGGAAAATAAATCTCATTGATGGCAACAAAAATCCGGAGGAAGAATGTGACCGCTATGCTTCTTTGCTCCATCAGGCTCCAATTGACTTGGTCTGCATGGGAATCGGTAAAAACGGACACATTGCCTTCAATGATCCTCCTGTGGCAGATTTCAATGATTCCAAAACAGTGAAAATGGTAGCGCTAGACCTGGTCTGCAGGCAGCAACAGGTCAATGATGGTTGCTTTTCAGCTTTGGAAGAGGTACCAAGTCATGCTTTGACACTAACAATTACCGCACTGCTTGACACGGCTTATATCTGTTGCGTCGTGCCCGGCAAAAACAAAAGACAAGCTGTCACCGACACCATCTCAGGTCCGATAGAAACGCAATGCCCTGCCTCCATTTTGAGAATCCACGCCAATTGCCATCTCTTTTTGGATATCCAATCCTGTCCTGAAATTTTGGAACCAAATGATAAAAAGGAATCTATCGGAATTGATTGCCTGACCGGAAAGCTGTCTGTTTTCAATTCAAGTGGAAATTTTATAACCACAAGCGTCAAACCATCCAAAAAACAGTTGAATGACCATTTTTTTATTGGGCCGGGTTTGGTGGATTTACAGGTAAATGGAGTCAATGGGATTGATTTCAACGATCCAAAACTCTCTGTGTCGGATATCGAAAGTGCCACCCACTTTTTGTTGAGCAAAGGTGTCACCACCTATTTCCCAACTCTGGTTACCAATGAAGATCAAGTCATCATCTCAATTTTATCCACCTTCAAAAAAGCCTGTGATAATAATCCCTTGATTGCTGCATGCATCGGAGGGATTCACTTGGAAGGTCCTTTTATTTCTTCGGAAGAGGGGGCGAAAGGAGCCCATAATTCTAAATATATCAAAAAACCAAATTGGGATTTGGTAAGCAAATTTCAGGATGCATCCGGTGGAAGGATCAAGCTCATCACCATGGCGCCTGAGTTGGAAAATGCTTTTTCATTCATCAAAAAATGTTGCGACAATGGTATAAAAATAGCCATTGGACATAGCAATGCCACGTTGGAGGATTTGGAAAAAGGAGTAGAAGCAGGAGCAAGCCTTTCTACCCATCTTGGAAATGCCGTTCCGCTGATGCTTCCGCGTCATCCCAATATCCTTTGGGATCAACTTGCCTTGGGTCAACTTTATGGTAGTTTGATCGCTGACGGATTTCATGTGCCGGATTCATTTTTGAAAGTGGTTTTAAAGGTTAAAGGAGAAAAAGCTTTTTTGGTGAGTGATGCAACAAAGTTTTGCGGAATGCCTCCCGGAGAATACAACACCCATATTGGAGATAAAGTAATCCTATCACCAAATGGAAAATTATCCTTGAAAAACGGCAATGGATTATTGGCAGGAGCAAGTAAAACACTCCTTGATGGCATGGAATACCTGATTGAAAAAAAGCTAACTGACCTTTCGATGGCTTGGAAAATGGCCTCGGTCATACCGGCGGCTTATTTAGGAATCGGTTTTCAAAAACCAAGTACCAAGACCGACCTCGTATTTTTCAAACTCCGAGACAGCGGAAAAATTAAAATCCACAAAGTCGTTAAGAACGGAGAGGTTTTCAATATTTGACGTAAAATAGACCTTTTGCGACAAATTGATTTAATTCACGACATTTTTTTGTCGTGAATTAAGAATAAATTGTCGTAAATATTAATTTCACGACAAAATAATACTATATTTGTCGCGAATAGAAAGAGATGAAAATTCCAAAAACCAAAGAATTAAATGCCATCAAGGAAATTTTGGTAAAATTTCCTGAAGGAATCACTTTGGAAGAAATCAAAGAAAATCTTGATTTTGAAATAGAGCTAAGAACATTACAGCGAAGACTCAAAATCCTAAAAGAAAAGGAGGAAGTTTATGTAACCGGCGGATCAAAGGCGACAAAATACCATCCTGTCTATGAAAAAAATGTGGTCAGAGAAAGTGAACCACCAAAGTATATCGTGGAAAAAAAGGAAAAAATTCCAATTTCCAAAGAAGGAAAAAAGATCAAAGATGCATTAGCCAAACCATTGATCAGCAGACCAAAAGTAGGGTACAACAGGCAGTTCTTGGAATCCTACCGACCCAATGTAGACCAATACCTCTCAGAAAAAGAAATAAAAACACTGACAGAATTGGGTAAAACCGGAAATCAAAACCAACCGGCAGGAACCCATGCCAAAGAGGTCTTGAGCAGGTTGCTGATTGACTTGAGTTGGAATTCCAGTAGATTGGAAGGAAATACCTATTCTTTATTGGATACACAAAGGTTGGTGAATTTTGGTGAATCAGCTGATGGGAAATCCATCGAAGAATCCCAAATGATCCTCAACCACAAAGAGGCTATTGAATTTTTGGTACAGTTGGGAGATGATTTGGAATTCAATTCCTATATCATTCTAAATCTTCATGCGCTATTGGCTGATAACCTTCTGCAGGACCAGAATTCCATAGGCCGCCTGAGGTCCATTCCGGTAGGAATCCATAAATCCGCCTATACACCATTGTCAATTCCGCAACTGATAGCAGACCAATTTGAGTTGATCTTGCAAAAAGTCAAGGAGATTCAGAATCCATTTGAGCAAGCCTTCTTCATTATGGTGCATTTCCCTTATTTGCAGCCATTTGATGATGTCAACAAAAGGACCTCGAGACTTGCTGCAAATATTCCGTTCTTCAAACATAACCTGTCTCCTCTTTCGTTTGTGGATGTCCCAAATGAGGTCTATGTACAGGCGGTTTTGGGTGTTTATGAGCTCAACAGGATTGAATTGCTAAAGGATGTTTTTATTTGGGCTTATGAAAGATCCGCAATCCGGTATGCTGCTATCAGACAAACAGTAGGAGAACCTGATGCGTTTAGGACCCGATACCGAAATGAAATCAGGGAACTTGTCACTGAGATCATTTCAAATAACCTGAGTCCAAAAGAAGGATCCGACAGGATCAAAAGGAAAGCTAATCAAATTCTGAAAACCGATCAGAATAAGTTTATTGAATATGTGGAGTCCGAATTGCTCGGCGTTCATGAGGGAAGTTTTGCCCGTTTCAGGGTTTCTCCTGCTGAATTCCATATTTGGAAAGAAAACTGGTCAAGGTAAAGACCTGATTTTTACCTTGACCTTTCTTTATTTTTTATCCAATAGTTCTCTCACCGAAACAGATTTACCACCAAGCTTTTTACTGATATCCGCCGCTTCCATAAAAGCTAAAATCTCAAGGGTTTCTTCAGGCTGCACCGGAACGATGCCCGTCTCAAAATATTTTACAATATCCAAAAGTAAAGGCTCATATCCGGCATAGGGACCTAAAACCACATTTCCGTTTTGGGTAAAAACCGTACCTCCATAATCATGTTTGCCTGTTCGGGTTCCTCTAAAAGTCCCGACTCTTCCATCTTTCCATATCCCGGTGACCACATCTGTATCATTGGTAGATACCCTCACGACAGACTCACATCCTGTACCCATTACGGTAAATAAGGTTTCCACTCCGTGTATCCCATACCAGAATAAATCCGGATGCGAAGGTTCCAATTCGGCAGGGCTAAATGTACTGGCACCTATAACGGTGCTTTTGTCAATTTTTTCTATCCCTGTAATGTACCTCAGGGAAGATGCGGAAAAAACCGGGATTTTGTATTGTTTGGAAGCTTCAAAGATGGCCTGGGCATCTTTCAATGAAGCTGTCATAGGCTTGTCTATAAACATTCGCTTCCCTGCTTTAAATACTTCCATTGCCTGTTCCAAATGAAGTTTCCCATCATTGGTTTCCAATAATACCACATCTACTTTTTGAAGCATGTCTGCGATTGAACCTACGATTTCCACTCCCATTTTCTGGATTTCTTCAGTATAACCTGGAATTCTATCCATGCTCGACTTGATATCCTTACTTCCAAAAGGATAAGCAGCGACGACATGGTAACCAAAATACAATTGGTCATCTTTATGTCCATTCAATACTTTGGTAAAAGCGATACTGTGCGAAGTATCCAATCCAATTATTCCGACTTTTTTTCCCTGGGAGTTCTTTACTTGATCTGAAGAAAAACCGAACGAATTTCCATAAACCCCCAGACCGATACCGGCTATTGTGGATGTTTTTAAAAATAATCTTCTGGAATTACGGCTTCTACTTTTCATAAGACTGCTTTTTTGAAATGGTAAATTTTGGATGAATTTATTTAAATTTATTCTTTAAACCCATTACCACTATGAAACATGTAAGCATTGGCTGGTTTGAAATACCAGTCGAAAAAATGGAAAGAGCAATGGCTTTTTACGAAGCAGTCTTTGATTGTAAACTTAATCGTCATCATATGGGCCCCATCGATATGGCTTGGTTTCCCTGGGACGAAAGCAGACTGGGTGCCGGAGGAAGTCTGGTCAAAGCTGAAGGATATTATAAACCGAGTACCGAGGGTACCAAAATTTATTTTTCATCAGAAGACGTAAATGTCGAACTCAGCAGAATTGAAAAAGCCGGCGGAAAAATCATTCAGCCCAAAACCGAAATCTCCCCTGATATTGGATTTATGGCATTGTTTCATGATTCGGAGGGAAATGAAATTGCACTCCATTCAAAGCAATAAGGCTAAAATGAGCTAAAGGCGGAATTCAACCTGTGGCTCATTTTCCATTTTTTTCCTAAACTATATTTTTGCGCTTTTTTTTAAATTCCAAAGGGCTAAAAAGAAGGTGAAAATTGAAGTTGCCTCTTTAATAAACAGGCAATAAAATAACAAATGAAGCCCCTTCCCCATTTTTCTTTTCCAAGAGCAGTGATCCATTATGCCCGTGTGTAATGATTTCATAACTTAAACTGAGACCCAATCCAGTACCTTCCCCTGTAGGTTTGGTGGTAAAAAAGGGCTCAAAAATTTTCTCTTGATTCTCACTTGGAACTCCCGGTCCATTATCTGAAATCCTGATTCCGACTTTATCCCCTGACATAAATGTAGAAACAGAAACCTCAGGTTCAAATCCTTCTGAGTTGTTTTTGGTTTTTTCCCAAACCGCATCAAATGCATTACCAATAATATTGATAAGAACCTGACCAATCTCTTGGCCGGAAATTTTGACTTTCTTCAAATTTGGATGGAAATCTTTTTTAACTGCCGTAAAAAAACCCGGATTATGGGCACCTTTACTGTTGTAGGTTAGATCGATGTATTTTTCGACAAGATTATTGATTTCAACTATTTCAAAAGTTGACTTCCCTTGACGTGTATGCTGCATCATTGACCTTACAATTGCATCAGCTCTCTTTCCATGTTCCTCGATTAACCCCGCATTGATTTTTATATTTTCCATCAAATAATCAATTTCAACCTGATTATTATCCCTTATTGCTTGGGTCAATTCATCGATTAATTCACTAGAAAGGGCGGCAAAATTGTTGACAAAATTGAGAGGGTTCTTTATTTCATGGGCGATACCTGTCGCAAGCCTTCCCAAAGAAGCCATTTTCTCGGCCTGGATGAGCTGGTTTTGAGCTGACTTGAGTTCCTGATAGGCTTTCTCCAATTCCTGTATTTTTTCCAGTTCTAATGCTTTCTTTTCGTTATCTGCCTTAAGTGCCTGGGCTTGGGCTTCCGAAGCCAATGACTTGGCTATAGCAGTTTCTGCATGGAGTTCGGCTTCCCGTAATTTGGCAATTTCCCTTTCTTTTCTCAAAACCCGTTTCCTTTGGATTCTATCTAAAGAAAAAATAACCAAACCGAAAATGAATATTAAGATCAAAAATGCCCACCACCGGAGCCACCATATTGGCTTCACCATAAATGTATATGTCATTGGTTCCGAGGATTCCACTCCACTGTCATTGATGGCTATCACTTCAAGTGTATAGGATTTGGACCAAAAAAAAGCAGGCAAATTGGTATATCTCAGTCGTTTTTGGTCTGTGGCTGGAGACCAGTCATCGTCATATCCAACAAGTCTGGTTTTGTATTTTACCCCCGAAATCTTAGAAAAACTAAGAGCCGAATATTCAAAAATCGCTTCATTACGGCCTTCTGTTTTGTAAGATATCAAAGCAGAGGTTAGAACCACTACAGGTGGAACGTTATTTTTCCTGTCCCACCGTGGGTTATAAATTGAAAAACCCTTGGAGGTTCCATAATAAACCAAGCCCTCATTATCAACTTTGACCGAACCATAAAGCCAAACCTCATCTGCAATCAATCCATCCTGATTGGTTACTTGATTGAGTACTTTCCCTCTTTCCATATCAACTTCTGCAAGACCACTATTAGTCCCTACCCAGAGATTTTGAGTATTGGGCGCAACAGCAAAACTAACCGCATTGTTAGCCGGCAATCCATTTTCTTTGGTAATATGCTTTAAAATGGCACCTTTCTCTTGATCAAGTTGAAGAAGGCCTTCTTGAGAACCAACCCACATTTTACCATTATACCACAATAATTTTTCGATGTGATTTGTTGGGGCGCCATTTTGGGTGGACCAGAATGGTTTAAAAAGCCTATTAACGCCGGTAAAATCAGGCTTTTCAGAAAGATATTCTTTTGTAATTTTTTTGGTACTTCTATAAATTCCTTTGTCTACAGTACCCACCCAAAGGTGCCCATTTCCATCAATAGCTATCGATTTATTTAATCCCGGAGGAAGTCCCGATTCAACGCCAAAAACATAGATTTCTCCTGAAACGATTCCAACTATACTCCTTAATCCGGCAAACCAAATTGAGCTTATATCTTCTGCCCCAGAGGGGCCTTTAATGATCAATTTTTCGGAAGCAATAATGGGTGGGCTGTTGGGTATAGTAAACAGGATTCCTGTTTTCCCATTTATAATTATGGATTTACGTTCAACTGCCTCATTTAAAACCAATTTCTTATCAAATACCAAACCATTTAAACCTTGTGTGGTGGCTATCCAAATCCTTCCTTCGATATCCATTTCCAGACCATTTACCCAATCTCCACTGAGACCGTCTGCTTGGGTAATATAGGTGGAAGTCCCGTCTTCAGAAATACAGGAGACTCCTCCCTCCGTACCTGCCAAAACCCGAAAAGGGTAAGTGCCGGAAGGAACCATAAGTAAAGAATTTACTTTAGCGGAAGGTAAAACGGGCTTCTCTCCGGCTATAGAGCGAGTGCTGAAATTTTCAAAAGCATTGAAATTAAACCTGAGCTTCGAAATCCCTCCCGATTGGGCAATCCAAACGTTACCTTCCCTGTCTTTGCTTACATTAAAAACATTATCGCTCAATAACCCATTTGATCGGGTGAAAAGACCCACTATTTCCCCGGATTGATCATTGAATCTGATTATCCCGTTAACTCCGCTCACTGCCCATATACTGCCTTCAGTCACAGTGGCTAAACTGGCAATATTGGATTGCTTTAATTGAGCAATTTTTAAAGGATTGCTTAATTCATTTTTGAAAAGTAAAACTTCTCCGTTTTGCCTATATGCCCAAATTTTCCCTTTCTCATCTTCCAATAGGGAAGCAAAATTTTGATCTTCAGAGTTTTTGTCGGAAGAATAAATCAATTGGATTTTGTTGCCTGATATCCGGACAAGTTGGCCTCCCCCAATCCCAGCCAAAATCCCTGTCTTCCCTGAAAAAAGTGTGGTAATCTGTTGGGGTGTATTGCCTTTCTTTTCGATATTTAAAATATCTACTTCTAAATTGTTTTTTTCATTGATATGGTATTTCAAAAATCCTTTCGCAACAGTACCCACCCAAACTATCCCACTGCTATCCACTGCTATTTGATTGAGATTGACGATTTCGGAATAAAGAGATTTACCCCCAAATTCTGAAGTAAAAGATAACCTCCTCCCGTTTTTATAATTAGATACAGGCTCTTTGGATACCACCAACCCAGAATTGGATGTTACCCACAGATAGCCTGATTTATCTTCTACTACCTGCCAAACTCCAAGGTCCTTGACGCCATCCTTTTGCCCATATAGATCCATCTTGGTCCCATCATATCTAACCAAGCCGGAGGAATGAACAGCCATCCATATGAATCCCTCACTGTCTTGAAAAACATTTGTAACCATCGCTGAAGGCAATGGATTTAATTCATTGTCAGGGGTATAATGAACAAAGGGCAGCTCTTGGGCTGCCACTTTGATACAATAAATGAATAAAAAGGAAATGGCTAAACAAACACGGAGATTCATCGAATGAATATAATCATTTACTCAATTAATTCCTGATTCCACCGGTGCCATTGAATGCAACAAGTGTGCTGGTGGCAGAGACCAATCTGGTATTCATTATCCTAGAACCTGCTGATTGGGAGTTTGATTGTCTGTCATTCACACCCTCACCACAGGTACCAAGCTCTTCGCATCCTAAAGCTTCACAATGAATCAATAATGCTTGGTTATAATTATCCCATATTTCAAAAACTCCATCAACCTCTCTAAGTGCTCCTCTTCGGCTGACTACGTTCAACTCAGCAGTTAGCAATTCTTTAAGGAACAATTCTAGGTCTGAAGATCCTACAGGTTTTAGAATTTCCAGTGCTGTTTTGATTTTTTTGTTTCCAAACTGAAAAGGTTCATTCAACAGGAGTTTCTCGATTTGCTTGAGGAATTCCAAAATTTCCGCCTCAGTATAATCACCCTTGGATGATCCACAATAGTTTAACTGATCGACCCAATAATCAGTGCATTCGGCAGTCCCTTCAACAATTCCTTCTAACAATTCACGGGTTGTTTTTTCTGAATCTATTTCGAATCCAAAATTGATGCAAGATCCATCTGTCTCATCAGTGCAAAAGTGCACGCTCGATGGTGTCGTTGCTTTATAACTGAGTTTGAGCAACTCGTCGGTGGTTTCCACATAGTATTCACCTTTCAAAACCTGGAAGGAAAAAGACCCATCTTCTAGGGTCATTACTGATCCCAAAATTTTATTTGTTGCTTTGTTCTTCAAAAATATTTCAATTTCAGGAATTCCAGATTCAGAATTTTGCTTGATGCCGTCTCCATTGGCATCAATAAAAATGCTTCCACAAATGTCAGTAACACCCTCGCAAGGACCCATTATTTTGCACTTTTCTCTTTTTCCGTTCCTAGTGATACTGCTCTCGATAACCCCAAGAGGCACATCGCCGGGAAAAGTCATAGAAAAGTTTTTACTTTCATCTTTTCCGATTTCAATATTCCAGGTAATCCCTTTTGAATCCAATTTAGATGATTGAACGGGTTCCCAAGAGGTAGGAACGCCGGCACAGGATGGGACCTGAAGAAAAAATTTCTCTAAATCTGAAGATTTGCCTGTCCCGCTTACTTTATAATGAAATGTGGTTCTGGTAACGCCATCTGTTTTTTCAACATTTCTTCCAACAAACTCCACGTCGTAGTTATTGATCCTTGCCTTTTCAAATTCCCCAAGTTGATCTGCAAAATATCCCGGCAGTTCCGCCCTAAAATCTTCCACATTTACTTTTCTGAAATTTTCATCAATTTTTTCAATAACCACCTCTTGATTGGAAAACTGACAGCTTGCCAAGAATAAAATTGAAGTGAATAACAGGAGCGAAGAGTTAAGGGCTTTTTTCATAATTTATATTTCGAATTGGTCAAAAATCAAGAATTTCACTTTAGGAGTTCAAAAGAATAAGACTTCTTTTTTTACTTAAATTATCAAATAATCACGTCCAGATTTTGGGAACAAAAACTCTCAAATAAAACAATCAAAAAGCTCATGAATGACACTTTTATCGGGATGTAATTCAATTTTTTTGCAAATTACATATTTTTTTTTGAAAAAATAGCAAAACCTCCAACCTTAATACCGTAATAATTACTTATCAGGAAATTTGATTTGTGATAAAAAAAAATTAATTGACTTATTACAATTAAAAAAAAATAAAATTTAATAATAACAATAAAATTTTCATTTTTTCTTATGCTATTTTCAGAATAATCAAATTCAAAAATATTATGTTTCCAATATGTTTTATTCCCAAAATAAGAACTGACCAGATTGATCAGTTCCCTTAAATAACTCTTTGGATATTTTTAATCTCAATTCATCAAATCCTCTATTTCCTCAGGTTCAATTGGAATATTTCTCATCAGGTCAAAATATCCGTCTTCCAAAACAACAATGTTATTTTCTAATCGAATCCCTAGGTTTTCCTTGGGTATATAAATTCCCGGCTCTACTGTAAAGACCATTCCAGCAGTGATCGGTTCGTGCATTGTGCCTACATCATGGACATCCAACCCCAAATGATGTGATGTGCCATGCATAAAAAACTTTTTGAATGCAGGCCATTTTGGGTCCTGATTCTTGATATCAGTTTGATCTATCAGTCCCAATCCCAATAATTCGGATTGCATTATCAGCCCCACTTCTTTGTGGTAATCCTGTATGTTGATTCCCGGCCTTAACATTTTGGAAGCTTGATTTTTTACTCTTAGCACTGCATCATATACAGCTCTCTGTCTTTTGGTAAATCTTCCATTGACAGGAATAGTCCGGGTCATGTCCGCATTATAATTGCCGTATTCTGCCCCAACATCCAAAAGGATCAAATCTCCATCTTTACAGACTTCTTTGTTTTCGATATAGTGGAGCACGCAGGCATTTCCTCCGGAAGCAATGATGGGTTCATAGGCAAAGCCTTTGCTTCTGTTCTTGATAAATTCATGGATAAACTCCGCCTCAATCTCATATTCGGTCACTCCGGGTTTTACAAAGGAAAGTATCCGGCGGAAACCTTTCTCGGTGATATCACAGGCTATCTGCATTTGGTCGATTTCTTCTTTTTCTTTTACCGACCTAAGCTTATGCATCAATGGTGCCACGCGATGGTATTGGTGAAGGGGATATCTTTCTTTACAGCTTTTGACAAAACGCGCGTCCCTTGTTTCGACGATAACCGATGCACGGAGATGTTCATTGGCATTCAAAAAAACATGCTCACTCAATGCCATCAATGAATTAAGCACATTGTCAAAGTTGGAAACCCATTGGATATTGTCAATACCCGATACTGCAAACGCTTCTTCCTTGGTGTATTTATGCCCCTCCCAGATAGCAATGTGTTCATTTGTTTCACGGAGAAAAAGTATCTCCCTTTGGTTGGGATCCGGAAAATCCGGACAAATAACCAAAATAGATTCTTCCTGATCGATTCCTGTCAAATAAAACAAATCATTGTTTTGCCTAAATCTCATCGTTCCATCCGCATTGGTAGGCATGATGTCGTTAGAATTGAAAACCACAATGGACTTTGCAGGCAATTTTGATTTGAGCTTCTGCCTGTTTTGGATATAGAGAGATTGGGAAAGTGGGGTATATTTCATAAATGGGAATTTCTTGCCGGCAAATTCGGGATTTAAAATTGAACCAAAAATACCTTTTATCCATTGGCTAAAAAAAGACTTCAAAAAGTCTTTTATTTTTGTACTTTGAGCTTGGGAAAATAAAATAATGCAATACAATCTGAAAGAGTTGCCTAACGGCATCAGAATCGTCCATCAAGAAGTCAACCATACCAGGCTAGTACATTGTGGGTTTGTGCTCAATATCGGCAGCCGTGATGAATCAAAAGAACAAGAAGGTTTGGCTCATTTTTGGGAGCATATGGCTTTCAAAGGCACCAAAAAACGAAAAGCTTACCACATCATCAATAGACTTGAAACTTTGGGAGGGGAACTCAATGCCTACACTACCAAAGAAAAAATCTGCTTTTACGCCAGTACCTTAAAGGAACACTTTGATAAGGCAGCAGAACTGCTTTGTGACATCACGTTCAACAGTACCTTTCCCAAAAAACAAATAGACAAAGAGCGCCAGGTCATCTTGGAGGAAATGGCCATGTACCGTGACTCTCCGGATGACTCCATACAAGATGATTTTGATGAAATCATTTTCGAAGGCCATGCTCTTGGGAGAAACATCCTAGGCACAGAAGACACGGTCAAAAACTTCAGTCAAGAAGATTTCTTTGGATTTTTGTCCTCAAAATTTGATACAACCCAAATGGTCTTTTCGGTGGTTGGGAATGTCACTTTCAAAAAAGTGCTCCAGGAAGTGGAAGGATTTCTTTCTGAAATCCCAATAAAGAGAAGATTGTATGTGAGAAGCAGCTTTTCCAATTATTCCCCTAAGTCCAAAACCGTAGAAAAGGAAATAACTCAGTCTCATTGCGCTATCGGACAGCCGGCATATTCAATGTATGACCCGAGACGGTTCAAGTTATATTTATTGAACAATATCCTTGGCGGACCGAGTATGAACTCAAGGCTGAACCTTGCCCTCCGGGAAAAGTACGGATATGTCTACAGCGTCGAATCCCATTACCAGACCTATTCAGACACGGGTTTTATCGGGGTATATTTTGCTACGGAACAAAACAAGGCTAACCGCGCCAGAAAGTCAGTTCTGAACGAAATGGAAAAGTTGCGTACCAAAAAACTTGGAACGATGCAGCTTCATATGGCCAAAGAACAAGCTATCGGACAGATGGCCATGTCAGAGGAAAATTATGCCGCACTTATGCTGGTTTTTGGCAAAAACTTATTGGATAAAGGCAAAATTGACTCTTTGGACACTATCTTTGGAATCATGAGAGAAACGACCGCGGAGGAATTAATCGACATTGCCAATGAAGTCTTTGATCCAAAACAGCTCAGTTTTCTAAATTACATTCCAGTCTGACATGGAATTTATCGCACCTGAATTATTGGATTATTGTGAGCAACACAGCAGTGTGGAAGACGATCTGCTGCAGTATATCAAAAGGGAAACCTTTGCTAAAGTACTGATGCCCAGAATGCTTTCAGGACATCTTCAAGGCAAAACTTTGGAGCTTTTAGTCAAAATGCTGAACCCAAAAACCATCCTTGAAATCGGGACTTACACCGGCTATTCCGGGATTTGCATGGCTAGAGGATTGGGCAAAAACGGTACACTAATAACCTTGGACATCAATGATGAGCTGGAAACAATGGTAAGGGGATTTTTTGAAAAGTCAGGATTGTCCCATAAAATTGATTACAGACTTGGCAATGCTTTGGATATTATCCCTACGCTGGAAGGAAATTTTGATATGGTTTTTATCGATGCCGATAAGGCCAATTATATCAAATACTATGAGCTTGTCGTTGAGAAGGTTAATCCTGGAGGAATTATTATTGCAGACAATGTCCTTTGGTCAGGAAAAATTTTGGTAGAGGAGGGAAAAAAAATCGATAAAGACACACAAGTGATATTGGATTATAACCGAATGGTGCAGAATGACCCCCGTGTAGAAAATGTATTACTTCCAATCAGAGATGGATTGATGCTGGCAAGAAAGCTATGAAACATTATAACAGTAATTTATTCAGATTCACTTTTTCACTTGTTTTGGCATTTTTTTCAGCTTGCTTGGCAATCGCCCAAGTACCACAGGTTCCTTCCGAACTCAGATTTGCCGACCTTACTATCAAAATTAATGAACAGGCAAGGAGAGAAATCCAAAGTGATGTGGATGCGCTCTATCGCAATCCAACTTATTTCAGAGTAAAAGCAGAAAGAGTCAATCTTTATCTTCCGATCGTTGAGAGAGAATTGAGAAATGCCGGTGTACCGACAGATTTCAAATACTTGGTCATCCAAGAAAGTAGTCTGGTAGCAGATGCCGTCTCTACTTCAAATGCAGTGGGTTTTTGGCAATTCAAGCAAGGCACTGCAGAAGAGGTCTTTCTTAGGGTTGATGGACAAATTGATGAAAGAAAAAACATTGTCGCTTCCAGTCAGGGTGCTGCGAGATATTTAAAGAAAAACAATGCGCCTTTTGACAATTGGATGTGCGCTTTGGTGGCCTATCAGATGGGTCTCGGGGGCGCAAAGTCATACTTTGGCAGTATCTACAACGGAAAAAAGACAGTGGAAGTAGACAGGAATTTCCATTGGTATTTCAAAAAATTTCTGGCTCACAAGATTGCATTCGAAGCACCAACTGTCATGCTAGCGAGCAATAACGGCATCTTGGAAGAAGTAGCTGTTCAGGGTCCAACCTCCCTAAAAGCATTAGCACCTAGGCTTGGCGTCACTGAAGCCCATCTCAAAGAATATAACAAATGGACAGCAAAAGGAAATATCCCTGACGACAGGCCTTATTCTGTTTTATACATAAGAGAAAATACCCCACAACCACGGCAGACTGTCACTCAAACACAATCTACTGAAAACACAATTCCAACTGTGACCACAGCTCAGGTCAAGAAAACCGATTATCCAAAAATCACCGGAAACCCCCAACAGGCCACTCAACCAAATCAGATCAAAGTCAATGACATCGATGGGGTAAAAGCAGCCCTAACCACTACCCAAGATAATTTCACCGATCAGATCGGAGTAAAAGAAGCAAAATTCCGAAGGATCAATGACCTTGACAAAGAAGAAAATGTTGAAGCAGGACAATATTACTACACCAAACCAAAGAAAACCAAAGCAGATGCGGAAACACATACCGTTCTCCCCGGGGAGACACTATGGTCTATTTCCCAAATGTATGGCATCAAACTCTCTTCCCTGAAATCCAAAAACAGAATCAATAACGAACGGGAATTGAAAGCCGGTATGATCCTTAACCTGCGTGATTTCCTACCGAGGGGAACGGCCATTCCTACGGTACCTGCTACCGAATACAGGAAAATCATTGCAAACACAGGTAATAATACCGTTCCTTCAACACCTGAAACCGCCAAACCAAACAGTAGCATCAATAATACGCCTGTCATTCCTTCTAATCAGGAGTCGGTGAGGATGATTTCACATATTGTAGTTGCCGGCGAGAATCTTTTCAGGATCAGCCAAAAATATAATGTGACTGTGGAAGAAATTAAAAAATGGAACAACCTTCCTGATAACAATATCAAGGTGGGCCAAAAGCTTATTATCAACAAACCTTAAAACCCGGATTAAGGTATATTGGACCATGCAAAGAAGATTATCCACATTGTTTTTTTTGTTTTTTTGCTCCTTTGGCATTTCAAAAGCCCAGGATAGACTTCAATTGGCAGATACCCTTTTGATAGACGGGGATACTATTGTCATGTTGGGAGATTCCATTATCTTCAAACAACAAGTCAAACCAGTCTATTGGGAGAAGGGGGGAAATTTCAACCTCAGCATTCAACAGGTGAGTCTTTCCAATTGGAATGCCGGAGGTTCTAGTAGCCTTGCCTGGAATACAGCTTTGACATTATTTGCCAATTACAAAAAAGATGTGATCATTTGGGATACCAAGCTGAATGTCAACGCAGGATTTAACAGGCAAGGTGGACGCAGCTATGCAACTAGAAAGACCAATGATAATTTTATTTTTTTGAGCAAGTATGGGCGGGAACTGACTAAATTTTGGTTTTTATCCACACAAATTGATGCTCGGACCCAATTATTGGAAGGTTACCGTTATTTCAGACCAGCGGGTGCGGAGGTAGACTCCAGATCCAAACTTTCGGATTTCCTTGCGCCTGCCTATATCCAATCCTCTACAGGTTTGAACTACCGAAGAGATTTCAAAAACAAAGACAGGATTTCCCTGATCGCATCCCCTTTCACAGGCAGGTTTACTATTGTCATGAATGATTCTCTGAGCAATGCAGGGGCATTCGGGGTAGTACCCGGAGAATCAGTACGTGCCGAAGCGGGTCTTTCATTTGGTTCTACTACTGACATCCAATTGTATGAAAATATTCGCTGGCGGGCGGATTTAAACCTATTTACCAATTTTGAGAGTCTGGGAAATTTTGTGGTCAACCTCAACTCTGTGATCTCCCTTAGGGTCAATAAGTTCATCACCACGAGGATTGAAACCATTCTGATTTATGACGAAAAAGTGTTGATCCAACAGGATTCAGGTCCGCCAAAACAGGCAATACAACTTCAAAACATGTTCAATTTCGGGATTGGGCTCGATTTCTAAAAATCTGTTTCTAAACCAAACCTTCGCTTTAAATCTTCCAGCGCAGGCGATTTTTCTAACAAGTGATTCAGCTTATCGGTGCTTGTATAAAGTTTTCTTTTGCCGTTTGGTTCTTCTTCTTTGATGACCGCATCAAGATGGATACTGTAATTATTGAGTTTTCTCCTGAGAATCTGGAGAATTTCTGGTTTGATCTTTTGAAAAATTCCCTCTTGAATTTCACCATTAAGTTGAAAGGTGATCGTTTCTCCTTCCAAAATTATCGGTTGCTTGAGCACGGTAACTTCAAGACTCCGATGATGAACCTTATAATCTTCGATGATTTCATTGATCTCAGACTTCAACCCTGAGAGGTCAAAAATTTCAGTCAGTTGCTCTGATGGCTTGATCGGTTTTTCTTCTGTCTTTTCGGCTTCTGCGACCGATACGACAGCGTTTTGTTCGAGTGCTACCTTGGCTGAACCGATACTTGTGGGAATGGAAAGTGTCTTTTGAACAGGTGTTTTTTTCGCAGCAAAAGAATTTGCTTCTTTAAAAAGAGGCGTTGCCGAATTTTTTAAATTTTCCTGAGGTACCTCATTCAGGCTTTTTTTTTTGAGTCTTCCTGTGCCAAAACGGCCAAAGAAAGGGCCTGAGGCAGTTTTGACATTTTCATCAACGCCAATTCTACATGCAACCTTTGGTTTTTGCTGGTTTTGTATTGGATATCGCATTGATTGCAGATGGTCAATGCAGACAACAAGAAAGAAACGCTTGCAAGTTGGGATTGGGTCAGGTATCTATCCCTCGCAGAATCCGATACTTGAATCAAGTCAATTGTTGCGGGGTCCTTGCACACCATCAGGTCTCTCAAATGCTCAGAAAGTCCCACAATAAAATTATGCCCGTCAAAACCTTTTTTCAGAATTTCATCAAAAATCAACAGCACATTGGAAATGCTCCCAGCCAATAATGAATCTACGACCTTGAAATAATAATCATAATCAAGGATGTGAAGATTACTGATGGTCTCCAAATATGTCAACCTATTGCCAGAGGAATAAGTCACAATCAGGTCAAACATAGAAAGTGCATCTCTCAAGGCCCCATCGGCCTTGGTGGCTATAAGCCTCAGTGCTTCCGCTTCTGCTTCGATTTTCTCCTGCTCTGCAATATGCTTGAGGTGATCAGCAATGTCATTGATCTGAATTCTATTGAAATCAAAAATCTGACAACGCGATAATATAGTCGGGATGACCTTGTGCTTTTCTGTAGTGGCTAAAATGAAGATGGCATATTTCGGGGGCTCCTCGAGGGTTTTCAAAAATGCATTGAACGCTGCATTGGAGAGCATGTGCACTTCATCAATGATATATACTTTATAAAGTCCTTGTTGCGGGGCATACCGTACCTGCTCTACGAGGTTTCGGATATCATCTACAGAGTTGTTGGAGGCCGCATCCAGTTCATGTACATTGAAGGAGGCGTTGTTATTGAAAGCCAAACATGAATCACAAGTATTGCAGGCTTCAAAATCAGCGGTGCGGTGTTGGCAGTTGATGGTTTTGGCTAATATCCTGGCGCAGGTAGTTTTGCCAACTCCTCGGGGACCACAAAAAAGAAAAGCTTGGGCCAGGTGGTTGTTCTTAATCGCATTTTTAAGCGTAGTCGTAATATGCTGCTGCCCTACGACACTCTTAAAATCCGAAGGCCTGTATTTTCTGGCAGATACGACAAAATTTTCCATCGCCGCAAGATATAAAATAATTGTAATTCAGACCTTGACTGCCGAAGTGTTATTTGCGGTTTATTTCATAAAATATTCATTCTGTAGGGGTTAATTTTAGAATTGAAAAATTGGAAAATTTTAAAATTGAAAAATTACAAATTCCATGATTGGCAGCTTTCTATTTAATAATGACTTCTTATACCTCTTACGGGGCGCAAATATCTTAAAGGTCACTGTCATAGTTCTTGGTACTTAAAAAATTCCCTCCTTGGAACCATTTTTACACTATATTTGTCACCCATTCAGAAAAATGGGGCTGACCGGTTTTGACAGTAGGTGTAAGGACTGGGCTCGCATGCAGGCCGGAGTATGTACGGCCTTGAATAATTCATACGAACATAACTGGCGAAACTTCTTACGCCATGGCTGCATAATCTAACCCTTCGGGGACAAGATAACGCTTAAAGGGTTGAGCTTCGATAGAAGTTCCCCGGCCACATCCCGCAACCCCCCGTCCTTTCGGGGTTGATACTGGGGTGTCGAAATGATCGGACTAGTGCCGGTGATGATGCTAAGCCGGTGCGAAGCTCAAGTATCTAAGCAGTGGATAGGTGTGTCATCCAGCAGTACACTGACGAAAACCCAACAGATGACTAAGCATGTAGACGGTACGGTGTTTCCTTATCTGGACGCGGGTTCGAATCCCGCCAGCTCCACAAAAAAAGAAGCCTTCCTCTGACCTCTTTCGAGGATTGGAGGAAGGCTTTTTGAATTATTCTCTGAACAACAAAGAAAATGAAAGTTAAAAAAATCACCCACTAAGGCTTATATTTTAAAACAACAGAGCGCTTTTGATTCCCTGTGCCAATTTTGTACTGAAAGAACTGTAAAGTTCCTTTTTCTGATCTTTTTGAATCGAAAGAAAAGAAGTCCTGTTGCGGATTACTTCCCAAGCATTGTCTTTTGCTTCTCTTTCGCTACCTGCTAAGGTCTGGATTTGAAACTCAATTCCATTGATTTCCAATTTGATTACATACTTTACCATTTTGTCCAAATTTTAATGTTATACCTAAAAACTTACTGATTCTTTTGACAGTCTTCCAACTGTACCTTTAACTTGCGATTGATTCTTGTAAAGCGATTATGTTGATACAAATTACATTTTTATATATTTAAAAAACAAATATTTGTAAAAAAATATTTTTAAATATTTTAAAAAAATCAAAAAAAGCCTCCAGAAATCGAATGGACAGTGAATAATCATCCTACACTAGGAACAAAAAAAGCGGGTTTGAACAGGGAAACTTTTCCCTTTTCAAACCCGCAAAAGCATGTTTAGAATGGATTACACTCCGAAATAAGTATTCAATTCTTCTGACATGAGCGATTTTTCGTTCAAGTCTTTGATGACTCTCCCCTTTTCAAGCAATACTATCCTGTCACAAATTTCCGTTACATGGTTCAAATCGTGGCTAGAAATCAAAAAAGTTATTTTGGAGTTTTCTTTTGATTGCAGGATCAGCTTTTTTAACCTGTTCTGAGAACTTGGATCAAGATTTTCAAAAGGTTCATCGAGAAGGACTGCTTCGGGATGACCCATCATTGCTGCGGCTATTCCTACTTTCTTGAGGTTCCCTTTGGAAAGGTCTCGGATGTATTTCTTTTTCCCCAATATCTCGTCATTGAATAGCTCCTTGAAATTTTCAAGATGGAGTTTTAGATCTTCTTCAGAAAGGCGATAGATCTTTCTCAAAGTTTCAAAATATTCATCAGGAGTCAGGTAGGAAAGTAACATATGTTCATCGAGATATGCCCCGACCCTGTTCTTCCATTCTTCGGTTTTGCTCACATCATTGCCTTCAAATGTCACTTTGCCAGATGAAGCCCGTACAAGGTCAAGCATGATGCGGAAAAGGGTTGTTTTGCCGGCACCATTGTTGCCCACCAATCCAAAACATTCGGATTTTGGAATCTCTAAAGACTCCACATCAAGCACTACTGCTTCTTTATATTGTTTTTTAAGTCCTTCTACCTTGATCATAACTCTTGTCTGAATGAAGATGATATTTCGTATCTGTTTTGTAAAACTTTGTCAATTGAAATTTTGGACAAATATGGAAATGCCAAAATTCCGGCTATTCCTACTATTCCCAAAGCCAATAAGCCCGCATATTGACTGACCAATAGGGCAAAGGGAAGGTAAATTACATAAGGAGCCCCAATCATCGGGATGATCATCAGGAATTGGGCAATACCAACGCCTTCATAATTGAACATCGCACCCTTATTGAGGTCCATAGGTTTTGGTTTCCAAAGGGAAAGGTAAATCACCAAATGCATGATGACTCCCATATTGAAAAGGAATGTGGCCACATGAATCAACAAAATGTCCCAACCAAAATAGGCATAAGGAACTGAGGCCAAGAGGCACAGGCAGGAAGTCACTACAAAAAGCAGGTATTTCCCTTTGACAAGTGCCTCAACTCCTGTTCTTTTTTGGAGGAAAAAATCAAAATTCGCAGAATTCCAACTCAGAAATAACTGCCCATATTGAAGCATAAAGATCCCTGTGATGAATGAACCTACAAATACAAACATGTGGCTAAAACCCGTTTCGGATTTGTATGCAGGATTGGTATAGAAAATCAGCCCGTAAAGCAGGAAAAATCCCGCCAACATCAGGTAAGTCCGGCTTTTTTTATGTCTGATGATCAGCTTCCACTCGAGGTTTGCCAATTCGCCGGCAAGTCCGAATCTCGAAAATATTCCTAAATCCTGATTGACAAAGCGGACATTCTCCTCTTGGGTGAGATCTTCTAAATAGGCGTTTTTAAAATAGTAAGCATAGGCCAACCTATATGTAACCAAAAACACCACCCCAAGTACCGCCACCGGAATCGGAGTAGTCAATGACCAATCAAATATCGGCTTGATCAGACTTCCCAGATTGTACCATCCGTAATAGGTAGAACCCGCACCGATCAATAGCAACGCGAAAACCGCACCGATCCCGATGAGGCTATCTTCAAATTTTTGCTTGAACCAAAGCATCAGCCAATGCAGCGACCAACTTGTAAACAGGATACAAAACAGCCAAGACCAACCTGCACCGGTCCCAAACCTCGGAGCAACTTCCTGAATTGCAAAAGGAGTAAATAACAAAGGTGCGATCAAAGTCAAAGGTGACACGAATGACCTTCCCAAAAGGAAATGGATAATGTTACTCTTCTTGATAGGGAGATGAAGAAACCGTTCCAATTCAATGACAGGTAGCTTTTGTACAAAGTACCTGTACATAAATTCGAAAAGGAAAAAGTAAACCAATGCTCCACTCAATGTCGCATATGCATCGGTACTTTCAAGACCTTTCTCTATGATCGGCTTCAGGAACAGGCCGAGCATTACTACATAGGAAAGAAGCAAAAGAGCCATAAATGCCAAGAAAATAGCCACCAAGGCACTTTTGGCAAATGACGTGGACCGGATGGTTTTCAATAACTCCAACCGGATCAGTTCTAAAACCATAATGGATTGAATAAGGGTTAAAAGATAAATAAATGTATTTTTGGTTCTGAATATAGGTAAAAGTAAATAAGCCTATAAACGAACCAAAATTTAATTGACCAAATGAAGGAAAATATACAGGAAATAGGATTTTTCGATATCGTGAAGGAAAGAAGGTCTGTCAGGATTTTTGACCAAGAGACTCCTTTTGACCATCAATCCGTCCAAAAATGCCTGGAAGCAGCCATCCTCGCTCCTAACAGTTCAAATATGCAGCTTTGGGAATTTTACCGGATCCCAGAAACTTCTGCACTTAAAAACCCTATTTCCCGACTTTGCATGAACCAAAAAGCTGCTACTACAGCAAGGGAACTTGTGGTCGTCGTCACCCGACGGGACAAGTGGAAAAGTAGGGCAGCCTCCAACCTTTCTTACATCAGGGAAACATATAAGAACTCACCAGGCAAAAAACAAAAGCAAGCCGAAGCATATTATGGAAATCTTGTCCCAAAACTGTATTCAAAATATCCTTTTTGGTCAATTACCAAGCAGGTCATTGCATGGATGATGTCCTTGAAAAGACCCATGGTCAGGGAAGTAACCGAATCAGATGTACGGGTATCAGTCCACAAAAGTGCTGCACTTGCAGCCATGACCTTTATGTACGCCATGAAAGCGGAAGGATACGATACCTGTCCGATGGAAGGATTCGATTCTGAAAGAGTCAAAAAACTCCTAAACTTACCAAAAGCAGCTGAAATCAATATGATTATTGGCTGTGGAAAGGGACTGCCTGAAGGGGTTTATGGAAAAAGGTTCAGATTGCCAAACGAAGAGGTTATCTTTGAAAAATAAAAAAAATGAAATTTGAAATTTTTATTTGCATAATTTCAACAATAAAAATTTAAAACCACCAAATTGACATTGGCTTTAAAAAATACACAAAGATAAAACTTGCAACCCTTTTTCCCCGAATTGTGTCCATTTAGGCAAAATATATTTATCTCGCTATTATAACCATATGTTAAATTTCGAGGTTTTTTTGATTTGGTAAGAATTTACCAACCCCAATAATTAGTAAACAATTTTTGTAGAATCAGAATTATCATTACACCGATTCATTGGCATTATTTTATTTATTATGGAAAGCATCAAATTAGTCATTTGGGATTTGGATGACACTTTTTGGAAAGGAACACTTTCAGAGGAAGGTGTAACACCTATTCAGGCAAATATTGATCTAGTTAAAGAGCTGACGAATCGGGGAATCATCAACAGCATTGCCTCAAAAAATGATTTTGACCAAGCAAAAAAGAAACTGGCCGAGCTCGGGATATGGTCATACTTCGTTTTTCCGGCTATTGAATGGCAACCAAAAGGCGTCCTTATCAAGCAAATAATTGAAAATTGTCAATTGAGGGATGTAAATGTGCTTTTTTTGGATGATAACCATCTCAATCTCAATGAAGCAATTTTTTATAACCCAAACCTCCATATCGAATCTGAAAAATTTGCTGAAAAAATTCTCACACATCCGGCCTTCAAAGGAAAAATCGACACAGACCACAGCCGACTAAAACAATACAAGATTCTAGAAGAAAAAGCGATTTCAAAATCTAATTTTAACAGTAACATTGATTTTCTGAAGGATTCTGATGTCAGGTTACAACTGATTACTGACCTTGGGAATCACTCTGAACGTTTGTTAGAATTGATCGCCCGCTCCAATCAATTGAATTTTACAAAAATCAGGATCGATGAAGAAGCTTTTAAAAAGCTCATAGAAAACCCAAATTTGGAAAATGTTGCCATCAGGGTATATGACAAATATGGAGATTATGGTTTAGTGGGTTTCTATTCTTACAACCGGCAAACCCACCGTTTAGATCATTTTGTTTTTTCCTGCCGGATATTAAACCTCGGTGTTCCACAATTCATCTTTAATAAACTAGGGAAACCTGAATTGACCATCTTACCTGAAGTCGCAGAAGGACTCGATGGACCTGAACCGGAATGGATCAAAGAAACTGTTTTCGATGGAGAAAAGATTGTTTCCGAATCGCCCTCAGATAACAACTTTGCCAAAGTGGTCTACAAAGGAGGCTGCGAATATGACCAACTGATTTTTTTATTGAAAAACAACAACATTGATGTCACCCGAGAGGTCAACTATGTAACCCGCGACAATGTACAGGTGAAGCAATTCCATACGGAAAGTATCCTAGATAGTGTGCGGTTGACTGACAATCAAAAAAAAATGATAACGGGTAATGAACTCACCATTTTTACAGACGAAAAGTACTTTGACACCAAAGTTTTCCCGGCCAATTATGATTGTCTGATCCTCAATACCAGAATGGATTACACACAAATAATATATGAGCACAAAACCGAAAAATTCAGGATATCTGCCGGTGGTTTTGGAAATGATTATTTGAATCCATTGGACCATGAGCGGATGCTCAAATTTCTTAAGGAAAGAAATGTACCGGGAATAACCGGGGAATATTTTCGCCAGTTTCAGGAAAATTTCAAATCATTAGGAAGGATTACAACTGTTCAGTTTGTCAAAAATCTTCATGAATTAAGGAAATTGATCCCCGTTCGAATTCCGATTATTCTGATCAATCAACCCGAACTTGAAAACTCCAAACACCAATCTCCCGAAGTTTTAGAAAGATATAGGGAAATGAATGCAGCATTGGAGACATTTACAAATGAGGCTGAAAACTGTCACCTTTTGGACATCAGGCTATTTGTCAATCATGAATCCCACCTAGAATCGGACATCAGCCATTTTAAAAGGAAGTATTACCGGGAGATTTCTTTGGAACTCCTGAAAATACTGGACCGCATGCTTCCAAAAAAAATAAATACAGACTTAAGCTTCAAGGCCGTTTTGTTTGATAGAGGTATGGCGATATATGAGGATGTGAAGATATTGAAGCATAAAATCCTGGGAAAAAACACCAAAAAGAAGATAGGCGATTTATTGAAAAGTTTTTCATCTAGAAATTAAAAATGAAGTCTACTTTTGAAAAAGTGCGGCTGATTTTTTCTAAGAAATCTGAAATCCCATTCAATACCCATACTTCCCTTTCCACTTTTCCTTCAGGAATTTTCTCAATTCGTTTTCCCTTGCATTGTTTCCGGGATCGTAAAGTTTTAGGTTTTTTATTTCATCAGGCAAAAATTCTTGCGCCACAAAATTCCCCTCATAGTCGTGTGAGTACTTGTATTCTTTGCCATAATTAAGATCCTTCATCAGTTTGGTTGGCGCATTGCGTAGGTGAAGCGGAACAGACAGGTCTCCTTTTTCCCTGACCAAAGCTTGGGCCTGATTGATGGCAAGGTAGGCGGCATTGCTTTTTGGCGAACTTGCCAAATAGGTGACACATTGGGAAAGGATAATCCTTGCTTCTGGATAGCCGATGATTTTGACTGCCTCAAAGCAATTTGTAGCCAAAAGAAGTGCATTTGGATTTGCATTGCCGATATCTTCCGATGCCAAAATCACCAACCTCCTTGCAATAAACTTTACATCTTCCCCGCCTTCAATCATCCGCGCCAACCAATACACCGCCGCATTTGGATCAGAACCACGGATAGACTTGATAAAAGCCGATATGATATCATAATGTTGCTCTCCGGATTTGTCATATAAAGCCACTTTTTGTTGGGCGATCTCAGTGACAATGTCATTGGTGATGACGCAAGGATCCTGGTTGATCCCATCTATGACTATTTCGAGTAAGTTTAAAAGCTTGCGCCCATCTCCGCCTGAAAGCCTGAGAAGTGCTTCAGTTTCCTTGAGTTCAACGGTTTTCTTTTTGAGGTCCACATCCTTTTCCAAAGCCTGTTTGATCATGGCTTCCAATTCGGGTCTGCCTAGAGGATTGAGGGTAAAGACCTGGCATCTGGACAAAAGTGCCGCATTGACTTCAAAGGAAGGGTTTTCGGTAGTGGCACCGATTAGCCGGATGGTCCCTTTCTCGACCGCCCCCAAAAGCGCATCCTGTTGGGACTTGTTGAACCTGTGGATTTCATCAATAAAAAGAACAACCCCAAGTTGGAATTTTGCTTTTTCGATAACCTCACGGATATCCTTTACTCCCGAACTCACTGCACTCAGCGTATAAAAAGGCGCTTTGATTTCATTGGCAATGATATTGGCGATGGTGGTTTTGCCCACTCCGGGAGGCCCCCACAAAATCAGGGAAGGAATATTTCCGGTTTTGATGGCTTTATGCAGGAAAGAACTCGGAGATGAAAGGTGCTCCTGACCGATCAGGTCTTCCAACCTGTGCGGTCTCATTCGTTCGGCGAGTGGTATTTGGTTCATTCAGAAAAAGATAAGAGAATTGAGGTATGAGATAGGAGACATTAAATCTCATTCACAAGCTTTTTCATCTTCTCTAACCCTGTTTTGGCTACGGTCAGAGCATCTTGTTTCCAATAATCCTGGTTGAAAAGCTCAAGCGAAAGTACCTTATTTCCACCCATATTTTTCAGGTCTGTCAGTATCTCTTTCATCGGGGCAGCACCGTCCCCGGGATAAACACGGTCTTTGTCTGCCTGTTCTTCTCTTGGAATAGACGCGACAAAATCATTCATATGGAAGATTTCGATAGCCGATCCGTTGAGCATTTTCAATCCATTATAACCGGATCCACCCCTGAATAGATGATACACATCAGGCAGAATCCTTGCATCGGGATCATTGGCTACCGCTGCCACCATCAAAACCTGTCCCAAATGATGAAAAAATGGGAATGCACCCCAGAACTCCAATTGGGGCATAACGCCCGTTTTTCTTCCGAGATCCAATAGTGCTTTGTAGCGCTCTCCTGCTTTGAAAAGGTCCAAGGGTGCGGTTACCCCGGCGGCCGGCGCAGCTACTCGAGCACATCCCAAGGAAGCCAAAAGCTCCATTTCCTGTTCCATTTGTACCATTCCGGATTTCCTTTTTTCCTCATCATCTACCATCCAAGGTGCAAAACCGATAGCATTCTCGAATTTCAAACCAGAATCCGAAATATTTTTTTTCAATCCATTTACAGAATTTCCCGCAGCAAGGTATTCCTGAATATCCCTGATCCATAATTCCACCCCGTCATAACCGGCTTTGGCTGCAATATCAAGATATCCTATCAATCCGGGCTTTTGTCCCATAATCGTACTTGTATTCAAACAATAGCTGAATTGACTTTCCTTTCTTTTTTTTGAGTTGGCACTCATTATTCCCGCCGTAGCGATCACACCGGTAGTCAACCCAATTGCTTTCATGGCGTTCCTTCTTGTTGTCATATTTTATTGGTTATTTCAGTTCGTTTGAAAATAAAATTCTGAAAATTCTGCATGAAATTATAAAAATACTTCTTGCAGATAAGAATAATCAACCACCTGTATAAATCACAAATTCTTCTGGTTTTCCGGATGTTTTTTTATTTATATTGATTTCCCAACTAACAATACCACAAACCAAACCTATGAAATCTTACTTTTTTTTAATCATTGCAGGTATCTGTACTGTATCAAATCTCCAAGCACAATCGTCTAAGGAATTGACAGAGGCCTACCAGTCAAATATACCGCTTCATCAGGAAATTGTCAGTGGCGGATATTATGTCGACCCACCTCAAAACATCGAAGGGTATCCTTATTTTAAATCCAAAAATTTTGAATATGGGAGTCTGACTATCAATGGACTGACTTATGAAAATGTCCCGCTACTCTATAATATTTTCTCGGATGAGGTGGTGACATTTCATCCGCTCCACAAACAGAAAACTTTGATCAAAACCGAAAAGATCGATGGCTTTATCCTTCCGGATGAAATCAGGTTTGTCAGGATAATGGAAAATCCCGAATACAGCCACCATGGAAAAGGTTTCTATGAATTGGTGGAGGAAGGTGAGGAAGCCAATCTATTGTGCAAGCATTTTAAAACAACCAAAGCAAAAAGGGAAATGACTCAGTATAGCAGTATTTTTTTAGAAAAGTCTGATTTTTTGATCCAAAAAGGAGATCAAATCATACAGGTCAAAAACAAAGGGCAGGCAATTGATTTTCTTTCTCTTGAAAAGAAACTGATCAATCAGAGCGCCAAGGAAAAAAGCCTGAATTATAGAAATGACCGCCGTAGGTATTTGTCTTTTTTGGTAGAATTTTATAACCAGGCTGCACATGAATAGGCTCATCATACTGTTGGTTTTTTGCGTGATTTGCTTTATTCCAAAGTCTTGGGCTCAGGAGACCAAAAGGGCCGAAGAAAGGATTTCAGGGCTATTTCCAGGTTTGAGTTTCCCCCGTTTTGCCCAACAGATAGAATCTCAGACTTCGTATAAGTTTTATTTTTCACAAGAGGATGTGGCTGATCTTATTGTGAACATCAGCGCCAAAGACAACACGATCAGACAGGTTCTTGATGGGGTATTTGACGGAAAAGACCTAAAATATTCGATCGATGATAAAAACAGGATATTTATTACCAAAGGAAAAGCTTTGGAAACATCACTGCCTTTGGATTTTTTTACCCAAGTTTCAGAACTTGAAAAAGACAGTATACTCCGTCAGTCGGATATCAACAGGGCTTTTTCCCGAAACAAGTTATACGTCATCGGTAAGGCCGACAATTCAGGAAAAACTGAGGCAGTTTTGCGGGGGAAAGTGACGGGCTTGGAGACAGGAAACCCTGTTTTTGGTGCCGTGATCTTCGAAAAAGTCAACTACACTAGGGCCATTGCCAATCAGGATGGCCAATTTGAAATTAAACTCCCAATCGGAAGACATACAATTTTCATCCAAAATCTTGGTGGGTTTGTGGAGCAACGTCAGATAAGCCTTCAAGGCGACGGTGTGTTGGATGTGGCGATAGAAGAAAATATCATTTCCCTCTCGGAGGTTACCATTTCTTCAGAAAAAATGACCAATATCTCCCGTCCGGAGATGGGCGTTCAAAAACTGAATATGGAAACCATGAGGCAGATTCCTGCCATATTGGGTGAAGTGGACATCATCAGGAGTATTTTGACGCTTCCGGGTGTACAGACTGTTGGTGAAGCCAGCGTGGGGTTCAATGTCCGTGGGGGTGCTGCCGACCAAAACCTGATTCTGTTCAATCACGCTACGATTTATAACCCTTCACACTTATTTGGTCTGTTTTCAGCATTCAATCCTGACTTGGTGGAATCTGTGGATTTGTACAAAGCAGGAATTCCTGTCCAATATGGTGGAAGGCTCTCCTCAGTTTTGGATGTGCATGCCAAATACGGCAATGATGAAAAAATTACCGTTCGGGGAGGAATCGGATTGCTGACAAGCAGGATTTCCGTAGAAGGTCCGGTTGGGGAAAAAACGACTTTTGCACTTGGGGCGAGGTCAACATACTCTGATTGGCTTTTGGATATTTTGGAAGAAAACACCGATTTCAAAGATGGCAGGGCAAATTTTTATGACTTAAACCTCAATGTTTCGCATAAGCTGAATGACAAAAACATCATCAGACTGAACACCTATGGAAGCAATGACAGCTTCGGGTTTGACAGAGATACCACTTTCATGTACCAAAACAGAAGTATCAACTTAGGTTGGACCCATTACTTCAGCGACAGGTTAGAAGGCGAATTTGTAGCGGGAAGGGACCATTATCAATTTGACATCGAAGGAAGGGACAACCCCTCAAATAGCTATGATTTTGGCTTTGGCATCAAACAGGATTTTTTCAAAGCCAATTTCTCTTATGAATATGACCTGAGGCATACATTCACTTTTGGTCTCAATACCATCAGATACCGACTAAATCCGGGATTCATCGAACCTGCAGGTCCGGAATCTATAGTCATTCCCGAAGAGGTAAATCCGGAACAGGCCTTGGAAACTTCCATATATATAGGTGATAATTTCGAAGTCACTGATGAATTCTCCATCAATTTCGGTATGCGTTACGCTGTTTACAATTACCTCGGACCCAATACTGTCCGGGAGTATAAACCGGGATTGCCAATTTCTCCACCCAACTTAGTCGGAGAGACGACTTTCAACAATGGACAAACCATCAAAACTTACAGCGGTCCCGAATTTCGAATTTCTGCCCGCTATAGCCTCAACAATATTTCCTCTATCAAAGCAGGGTATAACACCAACAGACAGTTTATCCATTTGCTGACCAACAATGCCGCCATTGCACCGACTGACATATGGAAGCTGAGTGATCCAAATATCCGCCCCCAATGGGGAGATCAGGTTTCTATCGGATATTATAGAAATATCAAAGTGGATAAGTATGAGTTTTCCGTGGAGGCTTATCACCGGAATATGAAAAACCTCATTGACTTCCGTTCCGGAGCTTCTTTAATTCTGAATAATGCCATTGAGCAAAGTGTCCTCCGAACAGATGGCAGGGCTTATGGTGCAGAATTTTTGTTAAGAAAAAATACCGGAAAACTTAACGGTTGGATCAGCTACACTTATTCTAGGTCACTTCTCAGAACCGCCCAAGATGAAATGGCAGAAAAAATCAACGGAGGAGAATGGTATCCCAATAATTTTGACCAACCTCACAATGCTGTATTGGTGGGAAATTATGCCTTGAGCAAGCGCTTCAGCACTTCCATCAATGCCAATTACAGTACAGGAAGACCAATCACATTGCCGGTTGCCAAATTCAATTATGGAGGTTCTGAGCGGGTATATTTCTCGAATAGAAATGCCTACAGGATTCCGGATTACTTCAGAATTGATTTTTCCATCAATATCGAAGGTAACCATAAAGTAAAAAAACTTGCCCATTCCTCTTGGTCGATAGGCGTTTATAACCTTTTGGGAAGGAGAAATCCATACTCGGTATATTTCACCCCTGTCAACGGGATTTTGCAGGGATACCAATTGTCCATATTTGCGGAGCCGATCCCATTTATTACATATAACTTCCGAATCTGATGGGAAAGAGGATATCCTATGTAATTGCTGTTTTGTTGCTGTTCCTGTGGGGAAGCTGCCGTGACCCCTTTGAACCTGAAGTGACCAATGCGGACATAGCCCTCCTTGTAGTAGAGGGATATATAGAAACAAATGGAGAAGAATCAACCATCTATTTGAGCAGAACCAACCCGATAAGAAGTGATTCTGCTGCTCTTCCCGTGATTGATGCTTCTGTATTTCTGATTTCCAGTGCAGGGGAAGCGTGGTCTTTCAGCGAAACTGATTCTGGAACCTATTCCTATACAGGCTTTTTTGATACTGACGATACTTACCAATTGGGGATCAATCTACCCAATGGCAAACAATACCTCTCCGACCCGATGAAGCCTATTGTCACCCCGGAGATAAATGAGCTGAATTTCTTGAGAGATGAAGCGGGTGTTGAAATATTCATCAGTACCAAAGGCACGGATGAAGCTCAATACTTCCTTTGGGATTATGAGGAACATTGGATTTTCAGACCGGGGGTGATTTCCTTCCTGAAGTTTGAAAATGGATCGGTTTCCAAAAGAGGACCTGATGAAAGAATTGACCTCTGTTGGAGCAGCAATATTTTCCCCAAAATAATCCTTCAAAATTCTGCCCGTTTTGCCGACAATACAATCATCCAACGTGAACTTGTCAGAATACCGAACGAGTCTGAAAAATTGACACAGCGGTATAGCATTAAGGTCAGGCAAAGAGCCATAGACCAGGCTACTTATGATTTTTGGGAAATTTTGAGAAAAAACTCAGATGATATCGGGGGCATTTTCAGTCCGCTGCCATCGCTGATAGGCGGCAACATTAAAGCCGTCAACTCCGGTGATGAGAATGCCATCGGATATGTGAGTATGGGCCAATCTGCCAGTCAGCGAATTTATATTGATTATGAAGATGTACAGCCTTGGAGAGTTTTCATACCAGAATATGAATTCTGCTTTGTACTTTCTGATACCATTCCGCCCAATGAAGCAGCGACGGCATTTAACAATATTGACCGGGTACCGGCAAGAGAGATTTTCGACGGGATGTTTTTTCTTGGCTATAGGGCATCCACAAAAAAATGCACCGATTGCACACTAAGAGGAACCAATATAGCTCCTGATTTTTGGGAAGATTGAAAACCTTTTATTAAATAAGTAAAGAAGTTTTAAGTGAAAAGAAAATTAAACCATACCATCAAAAGCCTAGCTTTGGCACTCCTTTTTTTGTCAGGATGCAGGGATCCCTTTGAGCCGGAGGTGACAGACCAGGACATATCCCTGCTCGTAGTGGAGGGATTCATAGAGACCGGAGGTGAAGGGTCAGAGATAATCTTGAGCAGAACAAATCCAATCAGGAGCAACCAAAATTTCTTGCCTGAAAGTGGGGCCTCAGTATTTCTAAAATCAGAGAATGGGGAAGAATGGGTTTTTCAGGAGGCACAGGCCGGAGTATATACTGTTTCTGCATCATTCGATCAGGGACTGAAATACCAATTAGGAATCAATCTCCGTAATGGCCAACAATATCTGTCAGAACCTATGACCCCCATTGTCACACCGGAGATTGAAGAACTTGGTTATTTGAGGGATGAGGCAGGAGTTGAAATTTTTGTAAGTACAAAAGGCAATGAGGAAGCCCAATATTTCCTTTGGGATTATGAAGAAGACTGGATTTTCAGACCAGGTGTCAGGAGTCAGTTTTTTTTCAATCCGGCGACAAAAGATGTGGAATTCAGGAAAGCAGATCAAAAAATAGATCTCTGTTGGAAATCAAATTTGTTTCCCAAAATCATTTTACAAAATGCTTCCCGATTTCAGGACAATACCATTCTCCAGCGGGAGTTGGTACGGATTCCTCTCGAATCTGAAAAACTCATGCAGCGCTACAGTATCAATGTCCGACAAAGAGCAATCAACCAAGAAACGTACGATTTTTGGGAGATCTTAAGAAAAAACTCAGATGACATCGGAGGGATTTTCAGCCCTTTACCTTCACTTATCAGGGGTAATATGAAATCCTTGGACCCGAATGGAAACAATGTCATCGGAATGGTCAGCATGGGGAAATCAACTTCCAAAAGGATTTATATCGACGTGGAAGATGTTGCACCCTGGCCTTATTTTATCCAGGAATATGAATTTTGTAAACTCGATCAAGACACTGTCCTTGTTGCGGATTATGAAAGGGAGTTTGCTTCTGGATCCAGATTACCTGTCATACCAGTTGTAGTGGTAACCACTACTATTGGATTTAGGGCAGCTACAAGACAATGTACCGATTGTACTTTGAGAGGAACTAATATCAAGCCTGATTTTTGGGAAGATTAACATTCAGAAAATGACAACAAAAAAAATATTCACCATTCTGTTATTTGTATTGACTGCCCTACCTAAGACCGGATGGGGCCAAAACAAATTGGAAGAATCGGTATTTGCCCATATATCCAAAAATATAGCCGTCACGGGGGAGACTATTTGGTTTTCGATGCAGGCTTTGGATGCTGATCAAAATTTCTATTCAAAAATAGGATATGCTGAGCTTGTTGACAGAAGTGGCCAACCTGTCCATCAAGTAATCTACCCACTTCATCTTGGAAAGTCTGAAGGATATATTGAAATCCCCAAAGACCTGGAATCTGACCATTATCTTTTGAGATTCTATACCAGAATCAGTCCAAAGATGGGTCAAAAAGGAGTTTTCAGCCAGTTTATCACGGTTATCAATCCCAATAAACCTTCCAAAGCCAAGGCTATGACACAAACAGGAAAAACATATCTACCCATAAAAGCTTCAAATCTGGATCAGGGAAAGGTGATTTCCATGTCCAAAAAATCAAATACAGATTTTGATCTTACCGGTTCCAATTTGGGAAAAGTATCCTCAATTTCCATCTCCATAGCAAATCCTTTCTTACCAGAAACCCATTCAGGCTATTTCCACGGGGAGATTTACCAGCAAATCAAGGATAACCTCGAACTCATTCCCGAACCTTACGGACATATTGTCCATGGGAAAAATCTGAATCCGGAGATTGATACAACAGAAACTTTCTTCCTTTCAGCGCATGGTGTCCAGTCATTTTTAAGTTCAGCCAAACCCAAGGAAAACGGGGATCTTTATTTTGAAATCGGAGCCCTAAAAGCATATAACTATCTGATCGCCCAATCATCAGATATCGAAAAACAGCTCAATTTCTCTCCCGAGTTACCGTTTCTTCCCCTGGAGTTCAAAAAGGATTTCACTTTCCCAGTTCTGAAGTTGGAAGAGAAAGACAGGGATTTTCTTTCTGATTTGATCACTTCAGGTCGGGTAACTGCCTATTTTTATGCCAATGATTCTGTAGAGTTTGCTCCGATTGTGATTGGATTTGATGCCGACAAAACCTATCTGTTGGATGATTATACGCGATTTGAAAATCTTGAAGTTACGCTCAGAGAATATGTGCCGGAAGTATTGGTAAGAAAGCAGGATAAAAAAACGCTGTTCAAAGTTTTGAACAGTCCCCTAGGTTCGGTATTTCAGGAAAATCCACTTATTATGATAGATGCCATGCCGGTTTTTGACACGGATGCCCTGGCAGCTTTCAATCCAGTCAAAATCCAGAAACTTGAGGTAATGACCCGGGAATTTTCATTCAATCAGGACAAATACTCAGGAGTGATGAGCTTTACTTCTTTCGGAAATGATTTTGGGAGTTTTCAGCTTCCCTCCAACGCACTTTACCTCAATTACCCTGAAATCCAGAAAACAAAAAAACCAATTTCTCCCCATTTAAATCCTGATCCTGCACAGCCTAACTTTCCTGATTTCAGAAGCACTTTGTATTGGAATGCTGATCAGGATTTTACCGTTCCACTTAAAATCTCCAGTTCCGAAATTCCCGGAGATTTTGAAATCATCATAGGATTTAGAGATGCTTCCGGAAATATGAAATTTGCCAGACAGTCGGTGGAGGTAAAAAACTGAGTAAACTGACTCAAGAAAATACCCATACCGCTATATGGGTAATTTATATGCTGCAAATCCATTGGATCCAATCGCATAAATAGTGTACTCATTTTGGCTTTCCGAAAATTCAATTTCAACCTTATTGTTTCCATTGATCGGTAAAGGATTCAAAAGCTCGCCGTCCAAACCATAGAGGAATATAAACTCTTGTGTGGGATCTACCACCACGAGGATGTCCCTTTCGGATCCAAATGAAAAATATTGAAACTTCAATTCACCTGCCAACATGGGAATTGAAAATATCTCCTTATAATCGGAGTCTAAAACGGTAATCTTATTGTACTCATGCACAACGAATAAATATCTCCCCTCTTTTTGGTCTTTAACCAAATAAAACCTGCTTTCGCGGTCAGGTCGAAGCAGCTGATTGCGGAAAGTGACCTCACCCAGGAGGTTGACCATGACAACTTCCCCTTCCTTCGTCACAGTTACAAGTTGGGTCTCTTTGGCTGTTCCTCTTTCCAATAAGACATATTCTGAACCCAATTCACCTTTTAACTTTACCGGGCTTCCAGGCTCCACCTCACCCCTCCGGCTAAAAAAATGGATGCTTCCCTTACTTCCCATTGCCACCATTCTGTCCCCAATCCCGGCGACACGGTGGTGGGCTGGTTTGATGGCTAGTGGTGAACCGATTGATTTTGTGTTCCAGCCTTCCAAAACTGCTCCGTTTTTATCAAACAGATAGAGATTTCCTTTTTCAGAAGCAGCAAAAATCCTATAGTTGCGGTTTCCCTCATAATCCAAAAGATTCAAATGGGAAAGGGTTTCACCCGCTATTTGAAGAGGAAATTCAGGCAGGGAAACCCCCATCCGGTCCATTCCATAAATTTTTTCTTTGGTAGCAAAGAGAAGTTGAAGTTTGCCGTTCTTATAAAAATCAAATTGAAAAACTTCGGAAATAACCGGTCCGTCCAAGTCTGACGAAAAAACCTCCTCCCCTTCATTGGTCAAAAGGTAAATCCTGTTCAACTCATCCTGAACGACAAATTCAACGCTGTTGTCATTGAAGTTCCGGATACTTACCGGACCATACACCAACCTGTTTGGAAAAGTAACAGAAACAGTCTCAGAAAGGGAAACACTTTCTTCGGATGGCCCCAGATTCACCTTCTTATAACTGATTCCAATATGCAGGTTGGTCTTTTTGCCATGCTGACTTGTCTTTAAATACAACCTATCAAAGGTTTTTAATTCTTGTTCATACCTTTGGAAAAATGACTTCCACCCAACAGAACTAGCTGTTTCAATGTTGTTCCAGAATTTTTGTATATCCAAAACCATACTGAATCCAGATTCTTCCTGCAATTTTTTTACTGTGTTCTCATAGTTGGAAGACTGGCCCCAATTATTGCCACTTTTCCAATCCTCAATGAATAGTTTGATCGCCTTGCTGCTGTTGGCAAATACAATGACATCATCAATCGATGTAAAATAAGAATCTCCAAAACCTACAAAACTCCCATTAAAAAGATGGGCAGGGAACTCTTCTGTTCCTATTATAAAAATTTCTTTCCCCTGATGGACATCCATCAATTTGGAAACATCCGACCCCGGATTTTCTCCAAAAGCAAATTTTTTGAGCAACTCAAGCTGAACATTCGGATTTTCAGTTTTGAGTATCAAAATCTTATCCTGAGGTTCATTGGGGATTTTTTCCATATTCAGGAAAGCGATATGTCCGGGGAGGTATTTTTTAAATCCCTTTTGGATCAGACCATTTTCGATATCTCCCATGACGATGCTATTGAAAGGAAAATCGGATTCCAATCCAGAAAAAAGCTCAAATGGATCTTCGAGCTGGTATTGAAAATAAGTTGCTGTCCTGCCGGGGATCAAGTTTTTGAAATAGTTAATGGTCGGGGAAGCTATACTTTTTAGACCGGCATTTCCTTTTCCATCGAAAAAAACACCGCCTTCAAGCAACAGGCTATCCTCCTTAAATTCCACTTGGAGATTTGCAGACACTTTGTCCTTTCCAAAATTCCAGACTTTGGACAAATTCTGGTCTGCTGCAATTCCATCTACAATTCCGGAAAGTCCACTGCTCCCAATTCTTAATATTCCCAATCCTTGTGGTTGAGGAGAATCCTCAAAAAGCTCTTCGTAAAATTCACTGAAAACAGAAAGGCCCTCGTTTTGGGAATGTCTGATGGCATCTTCCACCAAGAACGAAGTAAAACTCACCGCCAATAGATTATCGATAATGGCATAAGTCAAGGTAATTCCGTTGCTTTTTATTTTCAGTTCACTGATTTCTATCCCGCTGTAATTTCTGGAAGTTAATGTGCCGCTATCCTTAATCTTACTTTCAATATCATGTAGCAAAGAAAAACTCTCAGGATTTTCATAGGCCAAAACATATAAAAAATCAAATTCTTCTTTTCCCGTAGGATGAAGTGAAACTGCAAGCTGGTTTCCTTTGAGGTTTTTTTGGAGAATCCCTGATTTTCCGGCTAAGCTATCCAAAACCAAAAGGTTCTTTTCGGAATTTTCCAAAGCGGGTATAGCGGATACTGATTGCCAGAAAGGCTGGCTTACCAGCTGATTCCAGGCCAATACTGGTTCGGCAGTTTCAAACACAAACAAAGCTTCTGAAGAAATGACATCAACAGCATTCCTGTTTGATTTCTGAATGAAGATTTTCCAGACCAGTAAAGCTCCGATCCCGAAGAAGACCAAGAGGGAAAGGATGATGATTCTTTTTTTCAATTTTCAACTATTTTGGGGAATGGCTATATTTTCCCCTGAAAGCAATAAAATAAAAAATCCCGATACTTGATCGGGATTTTTTCAATAAAATCAGATTTTTGATTATTTCGAAGAAAGTTTGTCCAAGACATTCATAACTTCTTTCACATGTCCCCTTGATACCTCAAGCATGGCTTTTTCTTCAGCATTGAGATCGAGTTCTAAAACTTTCTCGACACCATTTTTTCCCAAGATCACCGGAACACCAAGGTAGCAGTCATCGATACCATATTCACCGTCAAGTTTGATACAAACCGGGAATACCCTTCTCTGGTTTTTGAGGATGGATTCTACCATTTGGGCAGCGGCGGAACCCGGTGCATACCAAGCAGAAGTACCCATCAATTTGACCAATTCCCCTCCTCCAAATTTGGTTCTTTCGATGATGGCATCAAGTTTTTCTTTTCCGATAAGTTCTGTTACCGGAATACCGGCTACGGTAGTATATCTTGGAAGTGGAACCATGGTATCTCCATGGCCTCCCATCAAGATAGCCTGGATTTCTTTTGAAGATACATTTAGCTCTTCGGCGATAAATGCCCTGTACCTAGCGGTATCTAAGATCCCGGCCATACCAATCACTTTGTTTCTGGAAAAACCAGAGGTAATATGTGCCTGATAAGTCATGACGTCCAATGGATTGGAAACCACGATGATTATGGCATTTGGCGAATGCTTCACCACGTTTTCGGTAACAGACTTAACGATGCCTGCATTGGTTTCGATCAAGTCATCTCTGGTCATTCCAGGCTTTCTTGGAAGACCTGAAGTGATGACTATCACATCAGAATCAGCTGTTTTGGAGTAATCATTGGTACTGCCGACAGTTCTGCTGTCATATTGATTGATCGGCGCTTTTTGCCAGATATCGAGGGCTTTGCCTTCGGCTATACCCTCCTTGATGTCCACCAACACAATCTGTTCTGCAATCTCTCTATAGGCCAATACGTCAGCACAGGTAGCCCCGACATTACCGGCACCAACTACAGTTACTTTTGTCATGATATAAGGTTTATTTTTAGTGTTAAAATTGATTTCAAAAGAGGCGCTAAGTTATTAAACAAAGGTTTCTAAATGAAGCATTACGATTGAATACTTAAAAATAAGCCAAGATGTTTTATCAATCAGAAAAAGAATGAGAACCTGGGAAAAGATTTTTCTTTATCCTATTGAATTTCAGGATAAACGCAAAGTCTGGACTTGAATCCGGGAAAAATGAAAATTACCGAAAAATATCATTGGGGGCTTTCAAACATCTCTCCGAGGTTAAAGAAACCAAAGGAATTTTTATAAGATTTAAAAAGGCGTCTGTTGTTTTCATTGTAATACTCTGCCAATGAAGTCATCATTTTGGCTTTGATTTTTGGGTTGCTGTCAAATACCTCCTGGATGGCAAAATGGGGAATGACCATCAACTCCGCCTGATCAGTACTAACGATGGCCGTGTAAATTCTTTTGGCATTTTCAAGAAGGGAATTTTCTCCGAAAGCCTCTATTTTGCCCAATTCCTTGATCACTTCAAAAGAATCTTTGATGTCTATGGTAAGGTTGATTTTACCGCTTTTAATAATATAAAAAGCTTGGCTTGGATCTCCCCTGAAAAATATCACCTCGTCTTTTAAATATTTCCTCTGGTGTATGGCGGGCAAAAATCTCGCCATCTCGATATTTTTGAGCTTCTCAAAAAAACTGACCTGGGACAGAAATTGAAAAATTTCAAGTTCACTTTCATTGAAGGTCCTGGAAAATGGATTGACCATGGTTTATCTTTTTTTGAAATAAATTACTCTTTTTGTATTTGTCCCACATTTAAAATGCTCACCGATCCTTAGTCCAACCACCCAGGCAATTTCATCACCCGACCACAGTACTAAAACCTGCTTTTTTTGGATCAAGGGCATTTTCAAATCTACTAATAAATCACTGATTTTTTTTGGTTTGTCCATTCCAAGTGGAATAATCCTGTCTCCGGCACCCCATTTTTTGAGGACAAGCGGAAACCGGAGCTTGTCCAGATCGAGCATCGCATTTTCTTTGGATTTATCGGTATCTATGTCACCCTCCAAATGGAGAAGGTCATAAATTTTATCCTTAATCCGGATAGAAATCTCATGTCGCTCAATCTTTTTTTCTTCCCATTCAAAATCATTTTTCCCCAAAATCAAATGCTCCCTGTCCTTATTCAGCATAAAATCCGCTGCATAGAAAGTTTTTCCTGATTCCCCTTTATCAATAGAAGAAAAAATATCCTGAACATCTGCAAAAGAAAAACCAAAATCCCTCAACCAATAATACAACATGGAATGTTTTCCCGGGATATTGTGGATTTCTTCTATAGCCAGATATTGGTATTCTCCTTCTGTGGATATTACTTCACTTTTCCACTTTTCATACAAAGAGAAAAATGCCCGTCCGGTATCTTTCAGTCTTTTGAAACTCATATCCATGATCTGAAGTCCTTCCGGAAATTCCTCTTTCAGTAAAGGAAAAACCCTGTTTCGAAGGATGTTTCTTTTGTATTCATTCTTTTGGTTACTGCTGTCCTCCCTCCATGTATGCGAGTTTTGGATCATATATTCAGTGATCTCCGACCTTGAAAATCCCAGCAAAGGCCGGATGACATTTCCCCTTTGCTCGGACATGCCATAAATCCCTTCAATGCCTGTCCCTCTTAATAAGTTGAGAAAAATCGTCTCCAGCTGGTCATCAGCGTGGTGGGCCACCAAAAGCCCTGTGTAGCCATATTCTTTTATGACCTGCTCAAACCAACCATATCGGAATTCCCTTGCCGCCATCTGGACAGAAATTCCAACTTGATCAATTTCTTCTTTACCAGGTCGGATTACGTGGATTTTCACACCCCATTCATTTGCCAACCCACTGACAAAAGCTTCGTCTTGATTACTTTCATCTCCTCTTAGTCCAAAATTGACATGGGCGGGTGCAAAAGAAATTTTAGCAGACCGTAATAAATATCCCAAACATACACTGTCAATTCCCCCGCTGATAGCTAAGAGATAGGTTTTACTTTCATCCAAAAGTTTTTTTGAACGTATATGGTTTTTAAAAAGCTCTTCCATAAATCAAAAATACCATTTTTGGTTAATTTGCGTCTTGATTCAAAATCTCAATGAATAAATTTCCTTATTTTCTTACCCTTCTTTTTTATGTTGGACTCCATCTAGGCCTCCAAGCCCAAAACATGTTGGAAATCCAAAATGCAGAACTGCTTCAAGGGGCCCAGGGATTTGAGAGGTTACTCATTGATGTCAGGATGAAACATCAAAATTCACTGATTTATTGCGACTCTGCCCATTTCTTTAGGGCCGAAAATCGGGCAATTCTTTTTGGAAATGTCCGAATAGTCGATACTGAAGATCCGATCACCACTACGAGTGGATATGCTGAATACGATGGCAATACGAAAACAGCCAAACTTAGAAACAACGTCATTTTCAAAAATCAAACTACTACCCTGACAACGAATTTTTTGGATTACAACAGGGCTACTGGTGTTGCCAATTATTTCAATGACGGAAAAGTAGTGGACAGTACAAACGTCCTTACGAGTGAAAACGGGACTTATGAAACGCTTTTGGAAAAAATCACCTTTACCGATAAGGTCATTTTGGTCAACCCTGATTATACCTTAAAAACAGATTTTTTGATATACCTGACCGTGCCAAAAACCGCTGAAACTGTCGGGGTTACCAATATAGTATCGAAGGAAGGACATCTTCTTAACGCTCAGAAAGGAAGTTTCTATAATACCGAAAGTAAAGTATTTAGGTTTTATGAAGGGGACGTAGAAACAGAAACTAGCCTCGTCTATGCAGAGACGTTATACTATGAAGAAAAAAACAAATACTACGAGGGAAAAGTAAACGTAAGCCTTTACAACAAGGAAAGGAATATTGAAATATTTGGGGATGAAGGGAAATATTGGGAGGACCGCAAATACAGTATCGTATTTGGAAATGCGCTAGTCAGAAAATATCTGGAAACTGATACCATGTATGTGGCAGCCGACACCCTCATCTCAGAAGAAAAGGAGGAATCAGAGGAAAGGTTTTTGTATGCATTTCACAATGTCCGCCTGATCAAATCGGCTATGCACGCAATATCAGACTCTTTGGTTTATATCAATTCGGATTCTTTGATCCATATGTACAAAGACCCCGTAATATGGGAGGATAAAAGCCAGATTACAGCGGACAGTATTAGTTTTTATATCGTAAATGAAGAAATCGACCGGGTAAATTTAATTCAGAATGCTTTCACCGTAAACCGCGATACCCTTGGTAATTACAATCAGATGAAGGGCAGGAAAATGACCGGATATTTCAAAGATCAAAAGATAAGCAGACTGCACATACAAGGAAACGGCGAATCGATTTACTTTGACCTTGTCAGCGACACTTTGCTGAGAGGAATGAATAAAATGCTGTGCGCCAATATCATGATGTTCTTTGAAGATGGAAACATTAAGAAGATAAATTGGCTGGTAAAACCTGAGGGCAATTTCAAACCGCCCCATTTGATAGAAGAAAAAGACAAGCTTTTGGAGGGCTTTGAATGGAGAGGTGATGAAAAACCGACCATGTCAGCCATCAATGAATGGCGAACACCGAAAAATAGAGACAAAAAAAGATTTAATTTTTTTAATGAACCTGATGCGGTTGTTCCCGCTCCAACTGATGAGGAAATACAAAAACTTTTAGAAGAAAAACTAAAATCAGGAAATTAAATACATCCTGTGAAAATCAGGGACCAAAAAAATCCCTCTCAAACGGAATCCTTTAAAAAAAATTTTATAGAAGGTTAACAATTTTTAACCGCCAATGTATGAAAACACCAAACCTATTTGGTAAATTTATACGTAACAATATTTATTGAGACTCAGCTAATACGGCCTATTGATAGAAATTTACATGAAACGGATTTTCTTACTTTTTTCCTTTTGCTTGATGATGCTTCCCCTATTTTCGGAAGCCCAGGTAAAGGTATTGTCAGAAACCATCGAATTCAGCGGAACAATAGGCAGTTCTCAACGAAAATCCCTCATCATCCAAAACGAAAGCAACCAAGCCCGCGAGTATAGTTTAAAATTTCTCAGGGGAAATATCGGCTCTTCACAAAATGTGAAAATCTGTATTGGAGAAAAATGTTTCGACCCAAAAAGAGACCTTTCCAAAATCAAAATTTCCCTCGGCCCGGGAGAAATTTTCACTGATTTATATTTAGAATTTGAAATGGGAATCACAGAAACCAAAGGAAACTTTGATCTTCATTTCTACAACAGTACCAACATCCGGGATGTATTTGTGATTGAATCAGTATATGAGGTCTTCAGCCCAAGTGCAGACGAAACAAACCACAAGGATATCAGTATCGGCAGTGCTTACCCAAATCCAACCCATAGAACAGCACAGATAGATTACATTATTAAAAATCCGAATGCTGTTGTGAAAATCAGCATCAATAGCTTTATAGGAAACCCTGTCGCAGAATTCCAATTAGACCCTCTTCAAAAGAACCTGGTTATCAATGTCGCTGATTTTAATCCGGGTGTTTATTTTTATACATTATTCGTAGACAATAAAAATATTGTCACCAAAAAACTCGTTGTCAAGAAGTAAGCCCCTCCTGCATTTGATAAATAATTGGTTTCAAATGAATATTCCTTTATATTTGCGCCTCCAAAAAGCAATGAAAAAATTCTCCTTATACATACTCCCATTAGTATTTCTTATTGCTGTTTCAAGTTGCACGGGATTCTATAAATTAGAAAAAAGTACCAACTGGGAAGAACTCTATGAGGCCGCCAACAAGTATTACAACGAAGGAGAATTTAGTAAAGCCATCATCCTTTATGACAAAGTCCTTCCCGTAATCAGAGGAAGCGAAAAGGCAGAGCTTGCAGATTTCAATTACGCTTACAGCCATTTCAAATTAAAGAGATACATAGAGTCGGCAGGTTATTTCAATACCTTCTACCAAACCTACAATAGATCTCCGTTAGCAGAAGAGGCATTATTTATGAATGCCTACTCACTTTACCTAGATGCACCGGATTACAATCTGGACCAAAAAAGTAGCCATGATGCGGTAAATGCCATTCAAATATTCCTCAATAGATTTCCTGAATCTGACTCTTATGAAAGAGCAACAGCAATGATTGAGGATCTTCAGATCAGGTTTGAGGAAAAAGCATACCAAGAGTCAATGTTGTATTTGAGGTTGACAGATGGCTTGTATCCGGGAGATTTCTACCGTGCTTGTATCATCAATTTTCAGAACTTTGCAAAAAATTATCCAGACAGCAAGCACAACGAGGAACTTGGATACAAACTGATAGAAGTTTCTTTGGCATATGGTGAAAGAAGTGTTTTTGACAAAAAAGAAGAAAGGTTGAAAGATGTCTCCAAATATGCGTCACAGTTCAAAAGAAAATATCCTGAAAGCAAATACTTGGGAAGTATAGAGGAAATTGTAAAAAAATCCCAAGTAGAAATACTTGCCCATCAGAAAGTGAAGAAAGAATACGAAGAGGAAGTAGCAAGAGCCAAGGCAGAAGAGGAAGCAGCTAAAAGTGAAAACCTCAGTAAAGACAAATAAAACAGCAGCAATTTAAATCAATCAAATATGGCAGTCAATCCGTCAATCATTACCAGAGATTTGGACAAGATTTCTGAAAAAACAGGAAATTTGTATGAGTCTATCCATATTGCCTCTCAGAGAGCAAAGCAGATTTCTTCAAGCATGAAGGAAGAATTGAACAACAAACTCTCTGAATTTGCTTCGACAGTTGATAATCTTGAAGAAGTATTTGAAAACAAAGAGCAAATTGAGATTTCCAAGTTCTACGAAAGAATGCCTAAGCCATCTTCATTGGCGATGGAAGAATTTTTGGAAGACAAATTATATTTCAGACGTCCTGAAGCACCAACAGAATAATGCTTTTAAAGGGGAAAAAGATTTTATTGGGAGTTACAGGAAGCATAGCGGCTTACAAGTCAGCTATCCTTACCAGACTCCTAATCAAAGAAGGAGCAGAAGTACAAGTCATCATGAGTACTTCTGCTCTTGATTTTATTACCCCTTTAACATTGGCTACACTTTCCAAAAGTGCGGTTCACCATCAGTTTCACGACCCAAAATCCGGAGTTTGGACCAATCACGTAGACTTGGGATTGTGGGCCGATTTATTTTTAGTAGCGCCCATAAGCGCTAATACACTAGGCAAATTTGCCAACGGAATCTGCGACAACTTACTGACTGCCACTTACCTTTCTGCAAGATGCCCCGTTATGGTAGCTCCGGCGATGGATTTGGATATGTACCAACATCCTTCTGTGAGAGAGAATCTCAACAAAATCAAGGCCTTTGGTAACATCATCCTCGAAGCAGAAACCGGCGAATTGGCAAGTGGACTTTCCGGTCAGGGGAGACTTATGGAGCCCGAACATATTCTGGAATATGTAATTTCCCATTTCTCAAAAACCGAAGATTTCAAAGGAAAAAAAGTCTTGATCACTTCAGGACCCACCCAAGAGGCGATTGATCCCGTCAGGTTTATCAGTAATCATTCATCAGGAAAGATGGGGGCCTCACTTGCGGATTCTTTTGCAGAGGAAGGCGCTGATGTCTATTTGGTATTGGGACCTGGTGCAGTGAAACCTGTTGATCCCAAGATTAAAATTATTAAAGTGAAGAGTGCAGAAGATATGTTTCAGGCATGTGACAATCTCCACAAGCAGATGGATATCTGCGTATTTGCAGCTGCAGTCGCTGACTACGCTCCAAAACATGTCGCCTCCGAAAAAATCAAAAAAGAAGGTGATGGCATGACCATCGAGCTCACCAAAAATATAGATATTGCCTATACCCTTGGAAAACAAAAATCCCCATTCCAAATTCATGTGGGATTTGCATTGGAAACTGAGAATGAAGAATTCCATGCAAAAACCAAACTCCAAAAGAAAAACTTTGACCTGATCGTGCTAAACTCTATGAGAGATGCAGGAGCAGGTTTCCAACATGATACCAATAAGGTGAGAATTTTTACCGAAGAGGGGAAATCTTTGGAATCTGAAGTACTTCCTAAAAATGAAATTGCAAAGATAATACTTAAGGAAATTAAAAATCTTCCTGTAAAAATCTGACCATAAGATTATCGTTATCTTTAAAAGAAAACTTATTCTACATGAAGATTCGACTTACGATACTCCTTCTACTTTTTTTATCCAATCATCCTTTATTTTCCCAAGAGCTTAATTTTTCGGTTATCATCAATAGTGAAAGAGCGCGTACCCAGGAAACTGCCATTTTCGAAAATATGAAAACCAGCTTTGAGCAGTTTCTCAACGGAAGAACATGGACAGGTGACCAATTTCAGGCATTTGAAAGGATCAAAGGCAATGTTCTGATCACCATTTCCGATATGCCACAAGTGGGAGTCTACAATGCTACCGTTCAGATTCAAACAGTCAGGCCGGTTTATGGTACTAACTATGAAAGTATGGTCATCAATTTTATTGACCGAAACTGGGGGTTTGAATATCTCCTTTCCCAACCCCTTGAATTCAATAGGTTTGCTTTTCTTAACAACATCAGTTCATTGTTAGCGTATTATGCCTACATCGCTTTGGGTTTTGATTATGACAGTTTCTCTTTAAGGGGAGGAAATCCTTACTTTGAAATAGCGAATGGAATAGTCAACAATGCCCAACAATCCAACAGAGCAGGTTGGATGCCCAACCCAAATGACAGGAGAAACAGGTATTGGCTTATCAATGATATTTATACTTCGTCTGTCTTTACACCGATAAGGGAAGCCATTTATCTCTACCACCGCAAAGGACTTGACATGCTTCTCACCAATCCTGAGGAAGCCTACCAAAATATGATTACCGCATTCCAATTGGTAGAAAGCGCAAACACCGCACAGCCAAACAGTATTTTTGTGATTGCATTTTTGGATGCAAAAAGAGATGAAATAATGCGGGTTTTCCAAAATGCCCCAAAAGAAGTCCGCACAGAAGCGGTAGAAGTACTCCTTAAAATTGATCCAAACAACTCAAAAAGGTACAATGACCTTCTTAAAGGTTGATCCCTTAATTTGTTAGATTCGTCCAATAAAAAAAATAAAGCCATTAAATGCTCCGCTCACTCAGCATTGCCAATTACGCCCTGATACAAAGCTTGGAAATGAAGCCAAGCCAGTTTCTAAACATGATCACCGGCGAAACCGGAGCAGGGAAATCCATCATGTTGGGTGCTGTTGGACTGCTGTTAGGAAATAGAGCCGACACAAAAGCACTGCTCAACCCGGACAAAAAGTGTGTTGTCGAAGGTAATTTCGGAATCGGAAGTTATGGACTGGAGGATTTTTTCAAAAATGAAGACCTTGATTTTGATCCTGAATGCATCATCAGAAGGGAAATCAGCCCGAACGGTAAATCTCGGGCATTTATCAATGATACTCCTGTAAAGCTAGAAACCTTGAAAGACCTTGGTAAGGCACTGATGGATATCCATTCCCAACATGATAACCTGCAACTCGGAGAAGGTGAATATCAATTGGACTTGGTAGATGCATTTTCAAAAAGCCATCAAGAAAAAGCTTCTTATTTATCCACTTTCAGGTCATTCCAGTCTGCAAAAAAGGCATTTGAAAAGCTAAGTCAAGAAGCTTTGGAAATGAAGAAAGAAGCTGATTTCAATAGATTTCAGCTCGAAGAACTTTCTGAAGTAAGGCTTCAGGAAGGGGAACAAGCTGACTTGGAAAGTGAGCAGGAAATCTTGGAAAATGCAGAGGACATCAAATCAAAAATTCTGGAAGTCCTTTCCCAAATGGAAGACGAGCAATTTGGCGCCTTGAAGCTTTTGGCTTTGGCCAATCAAGGTGTACAACAGCTTTCAAAATATGCGCATAGATTTGAGACCTATGGTGAACGATTTCAAAGCGTTTTGATTGAATTGAAAGATATCGCAGCAAGTCTCGAAGAAGAGGATGGACAGATTGAAGTTGATTTTGCAAAGCTTGAGGCTGTCAGGATGAGGTTAAGCAAAATTTACCACCTGCAGAAAAAACATGGCTTGGATACAGTGGAAGCACTGATCGCTTTGGAAAACGAACTGGCCGACAAAGTCTTTTTGGTGGAGAATCTGGATGAAGAACTGGAGAAACTGAAAAAAGCCAAAGAAGCTGCAGAGAAAGAATTGACCGAAAAAGGCAAAGCCCTTTCCGAAAAAAGGAAATCAGCATTTCATCCATTTGCCTCCCAACTTGCAAAACTTTTGCATCAATTGGGTATGGAAAATGCGCAGGTTGAGTTTTCACATCAGCAAGTTTCTCCAACCAAAACTGGAATGGATCAGATTGATATCCTTTTTTCAGCCAATAAAGGAGTCAAACCACAGGCATTGAAACAGGTGGCCTCAGGTGGTGAATTTTCCAGATTGATTTTTGCCATCAAGTATATCATGGCTGATAAAATGGCACTGCCGACTTTGATTTTTGATGAAATAGATACAGGTGTTTCGGGTGAAATCGCCCTTCAAATGGTCCGGATGATGCAGGACATCGCCAAACAGCACCAAGTCATCTGCATCAGCCATTTGCCACAGGTGGCTGCCAAAGGCGACCAACATTACTTTGTATTTAAAGATAATAGTTCGGACAAGACAATCAGTAAAATCAAACTTTTGGAAGGTGAAGAAAGAATCCTAGAAATCGCCAAAATGATAGCAGGCGCCAATCCATCCGTAAATGCTTTTGAAAGCGCGAGGGAGTTGTTGGGGAGTTAATTGATAAAGGGTTGTAATTGTTCTAATGGTTGTAATTGTTGGTCGGTTAATTGGTTATTTGGTTAATGGTTATTTGGTTAACTGATCTTTGCCCTTGTTCCTTTTTTCCTCTTACCTTTCACCTCTCACCATATACTTATACCTCACTTCTTCGTATTTGAAACTTTGTACTTGGTACTTGATACTAGGTAACTACCCTTAATGAACCACCCCCCATATCTCCATATCTTATTTTTTTCCTTATTTTTACACAATATTTGACCAAATCAAAAGAACATATCATGCCAGAGAATTTATTGAAAGGAAAACTCGGAATAATCACAGGAGCTTTAGATGAAAACTCCATTGCTTGGAAAGCAGCACTCAAAGCACACGAACAAGGTGGAAGGTTTGTATTGACCAATGCACCTATCGCCATGAGAATGGGAGCTATAAAGGAATTGGCAGAGCAATGCAACACCATCGTCATCCCTGCAGACGCCACTTCTTTGGAAGATATCGAAAAACTATATACCGAAGCCCGTGAGTATTTGGGTGGTAACTTTGACTTTTTGCTTCACTCGATTGGTATGTCCCCAAACATCCGAAAAGGACGCTCCTATGGCGACCTCAATTACGAATGGGCAGCAAAATCCTATGATGTCTCTTCTGTATCTTTTCACAAAATGATGCAGGTGGCAGAAAAGATGGACGCCATGAACGAATGGGGTTCTATCCTTGGACTTTCCTACATTGCCGCACAAAGAGTTTATCCTTTCTATACAGACATGGCTGATGCCAAAGCACTTTTGGAAAGCATCGCAAGAGGTTATGGATACAGATATGGAAAGCTGAAAAAAGTTCGGGTTAATACCATTTCCCAATCCCCTACCAAAACTACGGCAGGAACAGGAATCGGCGGATTCGATACCTTCTATAATTTTGCAGATTCCATGTCACCACTTGGAAATGCTTCAGCTGAGGCATGCGCTGATTATATCATTACCATGTTTTCAGATTTGACCAGAATGGTCACCATGCAAAACCTCTTTCATGACGGCGGTTATTCCAATACAGGGATTTCTGAAGATATCATGAACAAGTTTATGGACCTTTAAAAACGAAAACTTGTTTCACATTTAATTGGAACCAAAATAGAAATCAAGATGCCGATTCCCGTAAAAAAATAAGAGCTGATTAATTTCAGCCCTTATTTTTTTTGAATTCAACCATTTCTAAAACCAATCCATTTGCAGGAGCAGCAACTGAAATGGAACTTGTTTGGTCTGAATCCAAGGCATTTTTCAAATCTTCTAATGTTATTTTTCCCAATCCCAAGTCCATCAAAGCCGCCATCATTATCCTAACCTGATACCTGAGAAAGCCTTTTCCTTTGACGGAAAAAGTGAAGGCTTTTTCCGGAATAAGGCCGCTGCCCGCTTGGGCATGTTGAAAAATCTCCAATGAGTAAACCTCCCTGACATAATCGTCTGTCACTTTATCGACGGAGCAAAATCTGCGGAAATCATGTTTCCCAACAAAAAGTTTTGCACCCTTTTTCATCAAATCAAGATCAGGTATTCCTTCAAAAAATGTCAGGTTTCCTGCCGCAAATGGGTGAAATTTTTCTCCAATCGCAAAGTGATAACGGTATTCCTTCCAAGCGACATCCTGAATAATATTAAAGGTCAATGGTACGGGATGAAACTCTAATAGCCTTATATCTGAAGACAAAATTGAATTTAATGCATCAAGAAGATCGGGAGAGATTTCATGTTTCAAAAACAACTCGAAGGCCCCACGATTACAGGAAACCCCGGTATCTGTCCTGCTTGCTCCAAGGATGGTAAAATCCTCATGACTCAAGACATACCGGAAAGCTTTCTCCAATGAACTTTGAATTGTTTTGACTCCGGGCTGCTTTTGCCAACCGTGATACCGAAGTCCTAAATATTGCAGGTAAAAAAGATAAGTGAATGGTCTGGTTTGCATTTTGGAATACTGGGGAAATGACAAATAAAGGGATCATGCTTTCCAAATACAAAACCCTCCAAAAGATTTGAACTTTTGGAGGGTTTATCAAAAGATTTAATTATTTCTAGTTTAAATATTAGCCGCCAGCCAATCCCCCACTTCCGAGGTCTTATATGCTTTTCCGCCCTCGGCGATGTCTTCTGTAACGATTCCTTCAGCCAATGATTTATTGACCACATCAGAAATGGCTTTTGCTTCATCTCTCATATCGAATGCATACTCAAACATCATCGCTGCCGAAAGTATCGTGCCCAATGGATTTGCGATGTCCTTGCCTGCAGCTTGCGGATAAGAACCGTGTATGGGTTCAAAAAGCTTGTTGTCAGTACCCAATGAGGCAGAAGGCATCAAACCCATAGAACCCGATATCACTGAGGCTTCGTCTGTCAGGATATCTCCAAACAGGTTTTCAGTGATCAACACATCATATGCTTTTGGCCATTGGATCAAACGCATGGCGACTGCATCTACAAATTCATATTCCACTTTGACATCAGGATATTCCGGAGCCAATTCCTGCACAGTCTCTCTCCAAAGTCTGGAAGTAGCCAAGACATTGGCTTTGTCCACACAGGTCAATAATTTCCTTCTCTTTTGGGCAGCTTCAAAGCCCATTCTTGCCAGCCTTGTGATTTCTTCTTTGGAATAAACATTGGTATCAAATGCTTTAGTACCCTGCTCGTTTCTTCCACGGGGTTCACCAAAATAAATCCCACCGGTCAACTCCCTAAAGAAAACCAAATCCACCCCTTCGATCCTATCCAATTTCAAGGGAGATTTATGTACCAAAGAAGGAAAAGTAAAAGTCGGACGTACATTGGCAAACAATCCCAATTTCTTTCTCATTGCCAATAATCCCTGTTCAGGTCTTACTTTGGCTTTTGGATCATTGTCGTATTTGGGATCACCTATTGCTCCAAAAAGTACAGCATCCGCTCTCAAACAAACCTCGTGCGTCTCATCCGGGTAGGGATTGCCGGTAAGGTCAATCGCAGCAGCCCCTACGGGTGCCTCCTCAAAATGGATGGTATGACCAAATTTCTTAGCTACAGCATTTACTACTTTGACTGCCTGTGCAATCACCTCCGGGCCTATGCCGTCACCCGGCAATAGCGCTATATTCATTTCCATAGAAATTCTTTTTATCTAGTTCAGGGTTTTCATCCGGGATAGTTCCGATTCCCGGCTCTGTATTTTTTATTTTTTCAATGATGTTCAGCATTTTTTCTGTCGCCTTCAATGCAGCAACAGTCTGATCGCTGTCCAAGCCTTTGGTTTTGAATATCTTTCCAAAATCCCAGGTAATGACTGTTTCCACAAATGCATCAGTCTTTCCTCCGGGAGGAATGGTCACACTGTAATTGGTCAAAACCGGCAATTCTTTATTCAAAGATTTATAAATCTTTTTCAATGCCTTCATGAAAGCATCGTATTGACCATCTCCTGAAGATCCTTCTTCATAGCTTTCTCCGTTGATGTTGATCTTCAATTGAACGGTGGGTCTCAAGCCCTTTGAATGGCTGAGGTTGTAACCTTCAATGAATATATCATGGGAGATGGAGTTGTTCTGCAGCACATCAGAAATGATATAAGGCAAATCTTCTGTGGTCACGCGTTCTTTCTTGTCCCCCAATTCTATTATCCTTTGGGTGACCTTTGTCAGTTCGTCGGGTTCTAGAGAAATTCCCAATTCCTGCAGATTTTTGACAATATTGGCTTTTCCTGATGTCTTACCCAAAGCATATTTCCTTTGTCGGCCAAAGCGCTCGGGAAGCAAATCATTGAAATAAAGATTTTTCTTATTGTCCCCATCGGCATGAATTCCGGCAGTTTGGGTAAACACATTTTCACCTACTACCGGTTTGTTGGCAGGGATATGCTGACCGGAAAATTGCTCTACCAACTTGCTGACGCGATAGATTTTGTTCTCTTTGACGTTCAGCTTAAAGTCTGTAAAGTCCTTCAAAACCGCAATGACAGATTCCAATGGCGCATTACCTGCCCTTTCCCCCAATCCATTAACCGTTGTGTGGATACCGCCTACGCCGTTATAAATTGCCTCGAGCACATTGGCCACGGACAAATCATAGTCGTTGTGTGCGTGAAAATCAAAATGGGTATCGGGATATTCACTTGTAATCAGCTTGAGAAAATGGGACACTTCTCTGGGATTGAGCAATCCCAAGGTATCAGGAAGCATGATTCTCCTAACCTGAAGCTGTACCAATACGCCAATCAAATCCATGGTGTAATCCATGGAATTTCTCATGCCATTGGACCAATCTTCGAGGTAAACGTTGACCGAAATACCATTTTGGCGGGCATAGAGCACGCTTTTTTCAATATCCTTGAAATGTTGCTCCGGGGTTTTCCGAAGCTGATGGGTCAGGTGATTGAGAGAGCCTTTGGTCAAAAGGTTGAGAACCTTCCCGCCGGCTTCCTTTATCCAATTGATAGAATCAGGGGTATCGACAAAACCTAACACTTCTACCCTATCCAGATATCCTTTTTCGGCAGCCCATTGGGTAATCCTTTTCACCCCTTCCATTTCCCCTTCAGAAACCCGGGCAGAAGCCACTTCGATCCTATCCACCTTCATTTCATCTAATAGCAGTTTGGCTATCTGAAGTTTTTCTGAAGGAAGAAAGGAAACTCCCGAGGTCTGTTCTCCATCCCTCAGAGTGGTATCCATGATTTCTATTTTCCTGTGATGACCCATTTTTTGGAGTTTGGCACAAAGTTTACAAACGCGTGCTGCTGGATTTAATATTTAAGAAAAATGAATAAAATTCACTTACCTGTTTTCGGCGAAAGCAGCAATTTCATCCTTGATATTCAAGAGATAATCTATGTCGTCGAAACCGTTTTTCATGTTTTCCTTTTTGTAGGAATTGATGTCAAAAGATTCAGATGCTCCTGTGCTGAGCAATGTGATTTTTTGTTTGTCGATATCTATTTCAACTTCTGTCTTTGGATCCGCGTCAACAGCTTTAAACAAAACCTCTGCAAATTCGGGACTGATGGTTACCGGCAAAACACCGATGTTCAAACAGTTATTTTTGAAAATATCAGCAAAGAAACTTGAAACAACTGCCCTGAATCCATAATCATAGATTGCCCAAACTGCGTGCTCACGGCTGGAACCAGAACCGAAGTTTTTTCCTGAAAGGAGAATTTTCCCTGAATAGGTAGGATCGTTGAGTACAAAATCCTTTTTGGGATTTCCTTCTACATCATATCTCCAATCCCTGAACAGGTTGTCTCCGAAACCTTCCCTTTCGGTCGCTTTTAGAAAGCGGGCCGGAATGATTTGGTCCGTGTCGACGTTTTCGGCAGGTAAAGGAACAACTGTGCTGGTAAGTATATTGAATTTATCGTAAGCCATTTTTTCTTTCTTTTTGATTAAAATACTTCCCTTGGATCTGCTATTACGCCAGTTACGGCTACCGCTGCGACCGTGAGTGGACTGGCCAAAAGCGTTCTTGCACCCGGACCTTGTCTTCCTTCAAAATTTCTGTTGGAAGTAGATACCGCATATTTACCTGAAGGAATTTTGTCGTCATTCATGGCAAGACAAGCTGAACAGCCCGGTTGTCTCAATTCGAAACCGGCATCTTCCAATATTTTTACCAAACCTTCTTCATGCGCCATTTTCTCTACTTCTCTTGATCCTGGAACAATCCAAGCGGTAATGTTAGCGGCTTTTTGTTTTCCTTTGACAAAGGCAGCCACCGATCGGATGTCTTCTATGCGACCGTTGGTACAGCTTCCTACGAAGACGTAATCCACTTTTTTTCCTTTGATTGGTTCACCCGGGGCAAAACCCATGTATTCCAAAGATTTGAGATAGGAGATTTTGTTGCTTCCTTCCATTCCTTCAGTTGTCGGGATGTTGCCTTTGATTTTGATACCCATACCAGGATTGGTTCCATAAGTGATCATAGGCTCGATGTCAGCGGCATCGAAAGCATATTCTTTGTCAAAAACAGCACCTTCGTCAGTTTTCAGCGTTTTCCAATAAGCCACAGCTTTGTCCCACGCTTCACCTTTTGGTGCATACTGTTTTCCTTTGAGGTAGGCAAATGTAGTTTCGTCAGGAGCTATCAAACCTCCACGGGCACCCATTTCGATACTCATGTTGCAGATGGTCATTCTTGCTTCCATACTCAGGCTTCGTATAGCCGAACCTGCATATTCCACAAAGTAACCTGTTGCACCTGCGGCAGAAATCTTGGCAATGATATAGAGAATGATGTCTTTGGAAGTCACTCCGGCGCCCAATTCACCATCTACAGTGATTCTCATTTTTTTGGCTTTGGTCTGCATGATGCATTGAGTCGCCAAAACCATTTCCACTTCGGAAGTTCCGATTCCAAATGCAATCGCTCCAAAAGCGCCATGAGTAGAAGTATGGCTATCTCCGCAGACGATGGTCATTCCCGGTTGGGTTATGCCTAATTCGGGACCAATCACATGGACGATACCATGGTGGTCTGAACCCAAATCATGCAGTTCTATGCCATACTTTTTACAGTTTTCCCTCAGTTTTTCAACCTGCATACGGGAAAGCTTGTCCTTGATGGTTTTGTCCTGATCGACAGTAGGTACATTGTGGTCTGGCGTGCCGACTGTTCTGTCGGGATGAAGAACACCAATGCCTCTTTTTTCCAGATTCAGAAATGCTACCGGGCTTGTCACTTCATGGATAAAATGCTTATCAATGAAGAAGACATCAGGACCATTGGGCACGGAACGCACCACATGTGAATCCCAGATTTTATCGAATAATGTATTTTTTTCCATCTTAACTTACGGTACAATCACTTTGTCTTTGACAGGTATTTTGTTCAGGGCATCCACAAATGCCTGTGCTGAAGCCAATACGATATCTGTATTAGATGCAAAACCATAATAAGGTCTGTCACCCTGGATAATCCTCATGTGTACTTTGGCAACATCATCGCTTCCATGTGTTATCGCTTGGATGAGGAATTCCTCCAGCTCAATCTGTGGTTTGACAATTGATTCAATTGCTTTCAAAACCGCATCCACAGGACCGTTGCCGGTTGAGTCTGCCTCAAAATTTTTCTCCCCTACCTTCAGTTCTACATGGGCTTTGATTTCACCGTTTGACTGGTAACTTACTTTCCCAAGTTCAATAAAAGAGGAACCATCCATAAATTTCCCTACAAGAGAAAGTAAATCCTTGGTACCGATATCTCTTTTGGAATCAGCCAAAAGCAAAAACTCCTCATATACTTCCCTCAAAGGTTCCCCTTCAAGCTCCACGCCCAAGGCATCCAAATGGTGCTTGAGTGCTGCCCTGCCGCTTCTCGCAGTCAGGACAATGGTAGATTCATGAACGCCAACTTCTTTTGGGTCGATGATTTCGTAATTTTCTCTGTGCTTAAGGACGCCATCTTGGTGGATGCCGGAGGAATGGGCAAATGCATTTCTTCCTACTATCGCTTTGTTGGGCTGCACCGGCATGTTCATCAACTTTGAGATCAACCTGCTTGTCCCATAGATCAATTCGGTCTTGATATTGGTATGAACCGGAATGGCATGGTGGCACTTGATGGCCATGACCACTTCTTCCAAAGAGGTATTCCCCGCACGCTCCCCAATGCCATTGATCGTAAGTTCTGCCTGCCTTGCACCGTTTTGTACACCTGCTATGGTATTGGCAGTGGCCATTCCCAAATCATTGTGGCAATGTGTGGCAATAATCGCTTTGTCGATATTCGATACGTTTTCTTTCAGGTAGCGGATGATCGCGCCGTATTGCTCAGGAAGACAATAACCGGTAGTATCCGGGATATTGACTACCGTTGCTCCGGCTTTGATCACTGCTTCAATGATTTTTGCAAGGAATGGCAACTCAGCCCTTCCTGCATCCTCAGCGTAGAATTCAACATCCTCGACGAAGCTTTTTGCATATTTCACCGCCCTGACACCTCTTTCGATGATGTTGTCAGGAGTGGATCTCAGCTTGAATTGAATATGGTAAGGGGACACTCCGATGCCTGTATGGATTCTTCCTTTTTTGGCATACTTCAAAGCATCGGCAGCGACTTCTATGTCTTTCTCCACTGCCCTTGAAAGGGCGCAGATGATAGGATTAGATACAGCTTTGGAAATTTCTACTACCGAATTGAAATCGCCTGGACTGGAAATTGGAAATCCTGCCTCGATGATATCAACCCCAAGTTCTTCTAAAGCTTTCGCCACCACTATCTTTTCCTGGGAGTTTAACTGACATCCCGGTACCTGCTCTCCATCCCGGAGGGTAGTATCAAATATCCATAGCTTTTCACTCATAATTATCTCAGTTATTTTCTGGTCTCAATTTTCTGACAGTAGCGCCTGCTTGCCACATTTCAGAATCTCTCAATTCTTTCAATTCAACTTCCAATTTTTCTCTGTAATCAGGCTTGCTATTAGAGTCAATTGATTTTTGCGCTTCTTTTCCGGATTTTACACTGTTATATAATTCCTCAAAAACAGGCTTGGTGGCATCTCTGAAAGGTTTCCACCAGTCCAAAGCACCTCTTTGGGCAGTTGTGGAGCAATTGGCATACATCCAATCCATTCCGTTTTCGGCTACCAATGGCATCAAGCTTTGAGTCAATTCTTCCACTGTTTCGTTGAATGCTTCAGATGGCGTATGTCCATTTGCTCTCAACACTTCGTATTGCGCAGCAAATATACCCTGAATCGCTCCCATCAAAGTACCTCTTTCTCCTGTTAGGTCAGAAGTTACTTCTCTGTAGAAATCTGTCTCAAACAAATACCCTGAACCAACCCCGATACCCAAGGCAACTACCCTGTCTTTGGCTCTGCCTGTTCCGTCTTGGAAAATGGCAAAGGAAGAATTCAAACCACGGCCTTCGACGAACATTCTTCTCAAAGAGGTACCCGATCCTTTTGGAGCAACCAAGATTACGTCCACGTCAGCAGGAGGGATAATTCCTGTTTTTTCCTTGTAAGTGATCCCAAATCCATGGGAGAAATAAAGGGCTTTTCCAGGAGTAAGGTATTTTTTAACGGTCGGCCAAAGTGCAATCTGACCGGCATCAGAAAGAAGGAACTGAATGATAGTGCCTTTTTCGCAAGCTTCTTCCAATTCAAACAAAGTCTCACCCGGTACCCAGCCATCAGCAACAGCTTTGTCCCAAGTTTTGGAGTTTTTCCTTTGTCCGACGATGACATTGAAACCGTTGTCTCTCAGGTTGAGCGCTTGGCCGGGGCCTTGCACGCCATATCCCAATACCGCAATGGTTTCATCCTTCAATACTTCTCTTGCTTTCTCCAAAGGAAATTCCTCTCTGGTGACTACGTTTTCTTCTACTGATCCGAATTTCAGTTTCATAGTGTGATAAATTAGGTTTGATTATTTAAATATTCTGTGATGGAAAATTTGGGTTTGGCGATCGCCACCCTTCCCGAACGGGCAAATTCCAACAGGTTGAATGGTTTTAGAATTTCTAACAATGCCTGGGTATCTTCTTTGTGACCTGTAAATTCCAAGACTACAAATTCTTTTTCTGCCGCAATGATATGGGCATTGAATTGCCTGATGACTTTCTCAAGGCTTGGATCCAAACTCTCGATCGGGATTTTGTACAATGCGATTTCCTGATATACTACTTCATGATCCATGAAGTAATACACCTTGATCACATCCACTACTTTTTCGATCTGTTTTGAAAGCTGTTTGATTTGGTCATCGGTCACGGTGACCTCAATGGTGATTTTATGGATACCATCCAAGCGGCTTTCCGATGCTGTCAACGCATCAATATTTATTCCTCTTCTGGTGAAAATGATAGTGATACGGTTAAGTATCCCTATAAAATTTTCGGTATATACTAATATGGTATATCGGTTCATAAATTCAGTTTCATTCCTAGCTTAACCTTACCTCTTCAACCGAGCAGCCGGTCGCAATCATCGGAAACACGTTGTCTTCTTTCTCCACGACAACTTCAAGGAAAAACGGTCCTTCATGCAAAATCATTTGGGCAACTGCCTCCTTCAACTCGTGTCTCTCTGTCACTTTCACTGCTCTGAGTTTGTAGGCTTCAGCTATTTTGATAAAATCAGGATTTTCAAGTTCTGTAAAAGAATACCTTTTATCAAAGAAAAGCTGCTGCCACTGCCTTACCATTCCAAGGTAATTGTTGTTAAGAAGGACTACTTTGACAGGTGCTTTGGTCTGCATGATGGTTCCAAATTCCTGGATGGTCATCTGAATCCCTCCGTCCCCAACCACACAGATTACCTGTCTTTTGAAATCATGTAACTGCGCTCCCAAAGCTGCAGGAAGTGCAAATCCCATTGTACCCAGACCACCTGAAGTGACTTGGGTTCTTGATTCTTTGTAATTAAAATACCTCCAGGAGATCATTTGGTGCTGACCTACGTCCGTCACGAGAATGGCGTTTTCATCCTTGAACTGATTGATCAATTGGATGACTTCTCCCATATGCAAGCCACCATGGGTAGATTCCAGGTCGTAGGACATGACGGCTGCTTTTTCCTCTTTGTCCAATTCCCTGAATTTTTCAAACCACTCATGATGGGTATTGGAGTTGACCGCATCGGTCAACAAGGGTAAGCTTTGCTTGCAATCCCCCAAAACAGGAACTGCGCATTTTACATTTTTATCAATCTCCGATGGATCCAATTCCAGATGGACAACTTGGGCTTGCTTTGCATACCGCTTCAAGTCACCGGTAACTCTGTCATCAAACCTCATCCCGATGGCAATCAGCACATCACATTGGTTGGTCAGAAGATTCGGTGCGTAGTTGCCATGCATCCCAAGTTTGCCGACATAGGAAGGATGATCCTGTGAAAGGGCACCCGAGCCAAGAAGCGTGGAGGCTGCCGGTATTCCTGATTTATCCAAAAATTCTTTTAGCTCTTTTTCAGCATTGGCAAGGATGACACCTTGTCCGTAAAGCACATAAGGTCTTTTTGCATCATTGATCAATTGGGCTGCAGCGGCTATGGCTGTAGGATTGATCTTGACATAAGGTCTGTAGGACCTTATCCCGAAACAAGGTTCATAATTGAATTCACCGAACTCAACCTGAGCGTTTTTGGTGATGTCCACCAGTACTGGTCCAGGCCTACCTGTCTTAGCAATATGAAATGCCTTGGCAATGGCAGGAGCAATATCCTCCACCCTTCGGACCTGAATATTCCATTTGGTACCGGGCATAGATAGCCCGATCACGTCAGTCTCCTGAAAAGCATCTGAACCCAAAAGGTGGGCCGCTACCTGCCCTGTAATGCAGACTAGAGGAGTGCTGTCGATCTGAGCATCAGCCAGACCTGTGATCAGGTTGGTAGCACCAGGACCTGAAGTCGCAAGCACGACTCCAACATTTCCGGAAACCCGCGCATAACCCTGCGCAGCATGGATTGCTCCCTGCTCGTGACGTGTCAGCACATGCTTGATCTGATCGCTATAATCATACAAAGCATCATAAACCGGCATAATTGCTCCACCGGGATAACCGAAGATGAATTCTGCATTTTCGGCGATCAAGGATCTCACTACGATGTCTGCTCCTCTAATCATAGAATTGGATAATTTAAAATTACTTGTCTGTCACACATCCTTCCGATGCGGAGGACACGAGTTTATTGTATTTTTTTAGTGTACCCTGCAGGTCACTCAAATCCTTATTTTTCCAATGCTTCTTCCTTTCCGCCATTTCAGCATCACTGACCGCACAGCTCAAAGTCAGGGAGTCCGCATCAATGGTGATAATGTCACCGTTTTGAAGAAGACCAATAGGTCCACCGGAATATGCCTCGGGAGTCACATGTCCAACCACAAACCCGTGTGTTCCACCTGAGAACCTTCCATCAGTAATCAAAGCAACATCTGAACCCAATCCTGCACCGATAATCATGGAGGTAGGCTTCAGCATTTCAGGCATTCCCGGACCGCCTTTTGGGCCGATATAGCGGATGACGATAACTTCTCCTTTATTGACCAATTTATTTTTGATCCCCTCGTTGGCTTCCAATTCAGAATCAAAAACATGGGCAGGACCTGTAAAGGATTTTCCTTCTTTACCTGTGATTTTGGCAACAGCTCCCTCGGGTGCAAGGTTGCCTTTCAAAATACAAAGGTGCCCTGTCTCTTTCAAAGGCGTTTCTAAAGGATGGATTACATTGACCATCGATGGCACCACAGGCTCAATGTCAGCAAGATTTTCTGCAATGGTTTTTCCGGTAACTGTCATACAGTCGCCATGAAGCATGCCATTATTCAATAAATATTTCATAAATGCAGGAAGTCCTCCCTGCTCAAAAAGATCTTCCATGAGAAATTTTCCGGAAGGCTTGAAATCACCCAACAATGGAGTCGCCTGGTTTACTCTTTCGAAATCTGCAAGCGTAAAATCCACTCCTGCTGTTTTGGCAATAGCTAAAATATGTAATACAGCATTGGTACTTCCTCCAAGGGCAACTGCCACCCGGACTGCGTTTTCAAGGCTTTTCTTGGTGACGATATCCTTCGGCTTGATATCTTTTTCCAAGAGGATGGAGATGTATTTGGAAATATCCCTGCACTCAGCCATTTTTTCATCGGCAGTGGCGGGAGTCGATGAACTGTATGGCAAAGACATGCCCATTGCTTCAATGGCTGAGGACATGGTATTGGCGGTATACATCCCACCACAGGCGCCGGCACCCGGACAGGCATTCTCAATCACTCCCTGATAATCCTGATCGCTGAGTTCACCCTTTACCCTTTTGCCATAGGCCTCAAAGGCGGATACAATGTTCAGTTTTTCCCCTTTGTAATTTCCGGAACGGATAGTCCCCCCATAGACCATGATCGATGGCCTGTTGATCCTTAACATCCCCATGATGGCTCCCGGCATGTTTTTATCACAGCCGGCCACGGCGACACAAGCGTCAAAAGAATGGCCAAGGATAAAGGATTCAATGGAATCGGCAATGATCTCTCTCGACACCAATGAATACCGCATCCCGGAGGTTCCCATAGAAATTCCATCAGAAATCCCGATGGTATTAAAAACCAAACCGGTCAGACCATGAGCTCTTGTAGCTTCCTTGATCAGACCGGCAAAGTCATTGAGGTGCATATTGCAGGGGTTACTTTCATAGCCACAACTCGCTATCCCTACAAAGGGCTGGTTCATCTGTTTATCAGACATTCCCGTGGCATATAGCATGGCTTTTCCTGCGGGATGTTCTTCATTCTGACTGATTTCCCAACTGTGTTTTTTCAAACTCATGGTTACTTCAGGTTGGTTTAATAGGTTTATAAAAAAAGTGCCCCATCATCTGAGGCACTTAACATTGTATGGTTGTAGGTCAAATATGTCAGGTGCCTCAGTGTTTATTACAAATGAGAATAATAAAGCTTAGAGGAGTGACTATTTGAAACATGTGGTGTGGTTCTTTTTTGTTTGGCTAACGTGCTACAATATTAAACCTCTATTTCCAGAGATACAATATTTAATTTCATTTTTTATGCCAAACATATATTTATAATGAATGAAAAAGTTTTATGTATAGTATTTTATTTGGCAAAATGGACATATGTAAAACTTTTACCTATCCTAGACTCATATTTATTCACAAATCAAAAGAATGTATTGATTTCACATATCACTAACCAAAAGTTAATTTTTTTGAATTTTTTTCAAAAGAAAAATAATCAGGTATCAAATTCAACAATGGATATGGATAATTACTATTCAACCCCCGACGAGCAAAAAAAACAACGTAACCGAATCGGGAACCTTATTTTCACAATTTGTCAGAATACCAAAAAATTCATCACCCTAAGTGGAGAAGGAATCAGCAAATCCAATTTTAAATTCTAATTTCAAAGCTGAAAAATTCGATTCAAAAACCAACAAAACCTATTTTCTCTCATGATTTCATTTCCAAATGCCAAGATCAACCTAGGACTTCACATCACCGCCAAGAGGAAAGACGGTTACCATGACATAGAAACCTGCATGGTCCCTATCCCGCTGTATGATGCCTTGGAAATGATCCTGTCAAATAAAACGGTGTTTGATACTTCCGGACTTTCCATTCCCGGAGAGGGGAAAGATAACCTGATCTTGAAAGCCTTGAAATTGTTGAGGAAAGATTTCAATGACCTACCAAATGTCCATATCCATCTGCACAAAAATATCCCCATGGGGGCGGGATTGGGGGGAGGTTCTGCTGATGCTGCTTTTGCGCTGACGCTGATGAACAACATTTTTGACCTGCATCTGGAAAACTGGTTTTTGGAAGACTATGCAGCACAGCTTGGAAGTGACTGCGCTTTTTTTATCGACAATACCCCAAAAATCGCAACCGGGAGAGGCGAAATCATGGAACCTGTCGAAGTAGACATCAAAGGAAACCACCTATTGCTCGTCAAGCCTCCCATCCATATCGGCACCAAAGAAGCGTATGCAGGAGTAATTCCCACAAAACCGGAGAAGGACCTTGCCAAAATCCTAAAGGACAAAACTGTTTGGAAAACCGAACTGCAAAATGATTTTGAGATAAGCATCTTTCCCCAATATCCTGAATTGGCAGCTATCAAAAAATCCTTGTATGACATGGGTGCATACTATGCCGCGATGTCCGGTTCAGGTTCTACGGTTTTTGGATTGTTTGACAACAAGCCTGAGGCAAAAGAATGGGACAAGGAATATTTCGTTTTTGAAGGAGTGTTGTAAATTGAAATGGGATTTTCCCTTGCCCTTGGCTTGACTCCATTTTCCAATTGGAGAAACCCCATAAATGCAGGAAAGTCAGTGAGGATTCTGACTCGGTGAAGGCTCGAATTCAAGCTATTAACTTTAAAGGATTATATTCCCGTAAATTCATAACTTTAAAGGATTACATTCCCGTAAAGTCAGGAATTTGTACTTAAAAAGCACGACGACCTTGGGAAATCTCCCCCTGTTGGGCTAAGATCCCAACATTCTCTTGGCCATTCTCCTTTTTAAAATGTAATTATATATCGGATAGATCAGCACTGAAATCAAGATAATCACCGTCCCGTAATAGAATCCCGGTGTCATTTTTTCCCTTTCTCCCAATATCAACACCGCAAGGATAATTCCATAGACAGGCTCAAGATTCACGGTCAGGTTGACTGCAAAAGCGGTAATCCTCCGCATCAGTTCAACCGAAACAGAAAAGGCGTATACCGTACAGATTCCACTCAAAATCAACAACCACAACCAATCCATCGGTGCAGGGATGAGCTGAAGCCCATTTTCGGCAAAGAAAAAAGCATAGACCGGAAGCATCATGAATGCAAAAACACAGGCTCCAAGCATCTCATAGAATGTCAGGACATATGGACTGTGTCTTTTGGTAAGCCTTCCGTTGATGACCGAAAACAATGCCCCCATCAGCGCCGCACCGATCGCCATCGACAATCCCAACCAATATCCCCACTCAAATCTGAAAATCACATAAATCCCCGATATCACCAGTAGTCCCAAAAAAACTTCAAATCCTTTGATCTTTTTCTTGTTGATTATTGGCTCGAGAAATGCCGTCCAAAGAGAAGTCGTCGCCATCCCTGCCAAGCAAACTGAAGCCGTAGAAACCCTTGCCGCCCAGAAAAACAGAATCCAATGGATAGAAATAAGGAAGCCTGTGCCGATGATTTTGATCAGCTCGGATTTGGAGACCCTAATGGAAGTTTTTTTCCAAAGGAAAATAAGTCCCAACATGGCAGAAGCAATAAGCGTCCTGTAAAACACCAATTCAATGGAAGCGATACTGATCAATATCCCGAGAATGGCAGTAATGCTCCAGATTGCCACGATAAAATGAAGCATGAGGTAATCCTTCACAGATGCATTTTCTGTCATATTACCTTGGTACAGTTTTATACAAAACCAATCCTGTGGCAGCAAAAACAAAATTCGGAATCCATACGGCTAGAATCGGATAAGTTGTCCCTGCCTCTGCAAAAGTCCTTGAAAGCAAAAAGAGAATGATGTACACAAAGGCCAACATGAATCCCAATGCGATCTGAAAACCCGATCCTCCACGGGTCTTTTTGGAAGAAACTATCACCCCTATAAATGTCAGGATCACTGCCGCAAAAGGTGACATAAAGCGGACGTATTTTTCAATCTTATAAAAATTAACATTGTCAGCTCCCCTTTCTTCTAGTACCTTGATCTGTCGGTTGAGGGCGGGAAGTTTCAGGGTCTCGTGATGATTGATCGGAAGGTCAAAGTCATTGGGCGTGATGGACAACAAGGTATCCAAAGACTCGCCAACAGTATAATGCTCTCCTTCTTCATGGAGAACCCTCATTCTCCAGTTTTTTGCTGACCAGGTATTCATAGCAGTATCCCAGACGATCCGGTCTGCGGATAGCTTGGCAATCAATTTCCCCTCCCGGATTTCTTCCAGAGTAAAATTATATCCGGTGTTGCCGGAAGTATAGTACCGGGAGATATAAGCATACACGTCCGGAGCTACCTTGATATGGATATTTTGCTGGGTAAAAAACTTGTCCTCTTCCAGCCACCTTGACTTAAATTCTGTCACCCCCGCAGTCGCTCCGGGAAGGATCCATCCATTCATGAGGAAACTCACAATTCCGATCATGGAAGCTGAAAAAAGAAAAGGGAAAAGCATCCTTACAAAGCTCGTACCGCTGCTCAAAATGGCGATGATCTCCGTTCGTCCGGCCATTTTGGAAGTGATGAAAATGACAGAAATAAAGACAGTGATCGGAGTCAGGAGGTTATTGAGGTAAAGCCCATAGTTACCCAAGTATCTCAGGATGTCTTTGGCAGGCACTTTATTTCGGATAAAAGCATCGTTTTTCTCGGTGAAGTCCAACACCAATACAATCATGATCAGCATCAAAACCACGAAGAAGTAGGTTTTGAGAAAATCTTTGATGATGAGCTTGTCGAGAATTTTCATGTTTATAACCTTCTGCTTACTTTTTCTACCATCTCATTTTTCCAAGCCAAAAATCCACCTGACTTAATTTTTTCCCTTGCCTGTCCTACAAGCCAAAGGTAAAAAGCCAGATTATGGATGCTCGCAATCTGTGCTGCAAGTATTTCCTTGCCGATCACAAGGTGTCGCAGATAGGCTTTGGAATAAAATGTACTTACGTAAGAATTGATATTTGGATCGATCGGACTGAAATCGTCTTTCCACCTTTCATTTTTGATATTGATGATTCCTTCCGAGGTAAAGAGCATGCCGTTTCTTGCATTGCGCGTCGGCATCACACAGTCAAACATATCGATGCCCAAGGCGATTCCTTCAAGGATATTGGCAGGTGTACCTACTCCCATCAGGTATCTCGGTTTGTCTTTTGGGAGAATATCCGTGACCATATCAGTCATTTCGTACATCATTTCCACCGGTTCTCCTACCGAAAGTCCCCCAATGGCATTGCCTTCCATTTCGCAAGAAGCGACAAACTCCGCTGATTGTTTTCTCAGATCTTTGAAAACACTGCCCTGGATAATCGGGAAAAGCGTCTGGTTATACCCATACACTCCTTCCGTATTGTCAAATCTCTCGATGCATCTTTTCAGCCACCGGTGTGTCAGGTCCATGGACTTGCGCGCATACGTGTAATCACATGGGTAGGGAGGGCATTCGTCAAAAGCCATGATGATATCTGCCCCGATGATCCGCTGGATATCCATCACACCTTCGGGTGTAAAGGTATGTTTGGAACCGTCAATATGTGACTTGAAGATGGCTCCTTCTTCGGTCAGCTTTCTATTGGCTGCCAAAGAAAAAACCTGATATCCGCCGGAATCCGTCAGGATAGGCTTGTTCCATCCGTTGAATTTATGAAGGCCACCGGCTTTTTTGAGAATATCCAATCCCGGTCTCAGGTACAGATGGTAGGTATTTCCAAGGATTATCTGTGCCTTGATATCGTACATGAGTTCCCGCTGATGTACGGCCTTGACCGAACCCGCCGTACCGACAGGCATAAAAATCGGGGTTTCGATGTCCCCATGGTCTGTTTTGAGTAATCCCGCCCTCGCTTTGCTTTCAGAGTCGGTAGCTTCTAACTTAAACTTCATTCTTTGTGAATTCACCTCCGGCTTCAAACCTGTACCGGAGCTGCCTTTTCATTTTTTGAATCACAAAAATATAAGCTTATTCTTAAATGAATGCTCAATTTGATTTTATATTTGCCCCACAATAACAAGCGGATGTTTATACAAATTTTGTGGATCGTTTTTTTTGTCAGCCTTGCCATACAATTATTTTACCTGCTGATACTATTCGGTCGATTCGCATTTTTTTATAAAAAGAAAACTGAAACACCTTCCTCTGAAAAAGAACCGGTGACCGTGGTTATCGCCGCCCATAATGAGCGGTCAAACCTTAAAAAAATCATCCCGCTGCTTTTCCAACAGGATTACCCCAACTTTGACGTGATGGTCATCAATGACAGGTCCTTTGATGGCACCAAAAAAGTCCTTGAACAATTGATGGCGATTTATCCAAAATTAAGAACTGTCACTGTCAATTATACCCCGGGGCATGTGACTCCAAAAAAATATGCGCTGACTCTAGGTATCAAAGTTGCCAAAAACGACGTCCTGCTTTTGACGGATGCAGACTGCACTCCCAAAACTGACAAATGGATTGAATTGATGACAGCACCTGTAAGGCTCGACGGAAAAGATTTTGCCTTGGGATTTTCTCAATATGAATCACAAACTGGCTTTCTTAACAAATGGATCCAACTCGAAACCATCTGGACTGCCATCCAATACGTTTCTTTTGCTTTGTGGAAATCACCTTTTATGGGAGTTGGCCGAAATCTCTGCTATAGAAGGAGTTTCTTTATGGCCAAAAAAGCATTTAAAGGGCTTTGGGATATAGAATGCGGGGACGATGACCTGTTTGTAAACCTTCACGCCAACAGTAACAATGTGGCTGTGGTAGTTGACCCGAACAGCATTACTTATTCTATACCAAAAAATACCTGGGAGGAATATTTCACCCAAAAGAAAAGACACTTTCACGCCGGAAAATACTACTCGACAGGAAACAAACAAAAAGTGGGATGGTATGCCTTTTCCCATTTTCTGTTTTGGGTTTCAGGCTTGGTATTACTTATATTTTCTGTAATTGATCAAAATTGGGAACAAATTTTGGTTATTATGGGTATAATGGTTGTCCGGTCTATATTAATCACCTCTGTATTTCGCTCGGCCAGAAAAAAACTCGAAGGGAATATCCAGGTTTTTTGGTCGCTGATTTTCGATGTCATGTACACGGGGTATTTTTGGATTCTGGGTTCAATGGGGTACCTGTCAAAAAAAGTTAAATGGAAATAAACGAAAGAGGATTTTCAAGCAAGGCCCTAGAGGACTTCGAACTCATAGACAAAGCTGTTATCGGGTTGGACCAACAGGCCTATGCCATGCTGATGAAGCGGTACAAAAAGGCTGTTTATTTCATGATTCTCAAAATGATCAGGGACACGGATGATGCTGAAGACCTGACCATGGAAGCTTTTGCCAAGGCTTTCAAAAACCTCCATAAATTCAAAAAAGACTATACTTTCAGTACTTGGCTATTCCGAATAGCTACCAACAATACCATTGACTTCATCCGGAAAAAGAAACTCAAAACCATGAGTCTCAATACCTCCATGACAGATGATGGCGGCAATTCGGTGACTATTGACGTGGAGGACGATGACAACAATCCACAAGATGAGTTTATCAGATCCCAACGCATCGAGATGGTGAGGATCTTTGTGGATAAGCTTCCCGCTAAATACCGGAAATTGGTGGAGTTGCGCTACTTTGATGAGTTGTCTTACGAAGAAATCGCACAGGAACTGGACAAACCACTTGGAACAGTGAAAGCCCAACTCCACAGGTCAAGAGAGTTATTGTACGAGATAGCTTCCGGAAAAGAGGATCATATTTAGTTACTTATTTGGATTTATTTTCCACAAACATGGCATTTAACTTTGCTTTAGGATTGAAAAGTTTCAAAGTGTTATTTTCCAATACATAATCAAGGGTATTTCCATTAAATACTTTGACAAGACTGTCCGTTTTTTCACTATGCATTCCATAAGTCATTGGATGAGCATATGTAATAGGTACAATTGATATAGCTATTTTATTACTTTCTAAAAGAATAGTAAATATTTTTCTAAAACCCCAACTTTTATGATTTAGGGTTTGAATTTCAAGGCTCCCATCAGCATTGACTGTTGGATCAGTCTTGAATTTTAATGTATTAGGAAACTCGCAAGAAGGATGTGAATAAATCTTTCCATTCTCATCAATAAAGCCAATAAAACTCCACCATATATTTTCTAAAGGTATGTCTCCAGGTATTAGGTCATAAGGGGTTGGACAACTCAAAATCTTTTCAGCTTTTGTCAATACAAAGGGATTCCCAACAAATTTGTCTCCAGCACTAAATTCCTTAATATCCCCTGAAATCCTATACCACATCTTTATACCTGTTCTAAACATATCATATTCCACATTAAAACAATTTTTCAATGGATCAGAACCACAAATTAATCCTTTATCTAAAACGGAAAGGTATTTGAATTCTCCAGCATTTTGTAACTCAAAAACAAATCCAAACTGATTGTTTTGGCGGCTTTCCAATCCTAAAAAAGCAATCTGATCATTGATCTGGCCTACGATCTTTCTTTTCTCAATGGGGGTGTAACCTTCACGTTTGATATCACTTTCGACTAAATCTGCAGCCTTTTGGGGTGGCACATTCTTAGTGGGGATATAACCTTCATCTTCGAAATCACTGCATCCGAAAATTAAAACCAAAAAAACTAAAATTTCAAATCGTTTCATATCAGATAGATTTTGGATTAGAATCAATTCGCTACAAACATGGCATTCAACTTACTTCTAGGATTAAGGAGTTTCAGAGTATTGTTTTCCAATACATAATCAATGGTATCATAATCAATTACTTTTGCTAGACTGTCCATTTTAGGACTTGACCTGTTAGGTGACCGTGGAGGGTCATATGGAACAGGAATTAATGTTAAAGCGATTTTCTTGCTTTCTGATAATATTGAAAACCTCCTAACAAAATCAAAACTCTTCCAACTATAATAAGGTATTTCTACTTTGCCATTAAGGGTAGATGTTGAATCTGTAGTGAATTTTATTAAGTCGATGTACTCACAAGCTGGATGTGAGTAGACTGTCCCAAAGTCATCAAAGAAGCCTATAAACCTCCATAAAACATTTATTAAAGGAACTTCCTCCGGAATCGATTCGTAATGGACCGGACAACTCAAAATCCTTTCAGCTTTAGTCAGTACAAAAGGATTCCCGCTTAATCCATCTTTCGCATTAAATTCCTTCACATCTCCCGAAATCCTATACCACATCGGGTTAAAATGAATCAAATAATCTTGATGGGCAAAAAGACAAGTTTCTTCTGAATAAGCGCCGCAGATTAAATCGGATTCTAAAACAGAAAGGTATTTAAACTCTCCGGGCTTTTGTAATTCAAAAACAAATCCTTTTTTATTGTTGCCAATATTTTCAACGGAAAGAAAAGCTGCGACATTATTGATTTGACCAATAACTTTTCTTTTTTCAATTGTATCTTCCTCAATGACTTGATCAATAATCTTTCCACTATCGCCATCAATATCGTTTTCGATACAGCCAAGGGCAATTGCCATTATTATGAGTATTGCAAACCTTTTCATATCGCTCGCAATCTTTAGAGAAATGAATAATTATGAAAAAAATGAAATTCAATTCGCCACAAACATCGCGTTCAGTTTTTTCTTAGAATTTTGGAGTTTCAGAATGTTATTTTCCAATTCATAATCCAAAGTATCTGTAGAAAGCAAAAGGAAGAGACTGTCTGACTTTTGGATTGTCTCCAAGGTAGTAGGCCCATCATGCATCACATAATTTCTTACTCCAAGAATAAAAAAAGGGGATGATAAATATTTTAGCCTGATTTTGTTACTATTTTCAATCACAGAATAGCTCAATGCTCTTCCTGTAAGGTTAAATAAATAATTCCCGGTATGGACTTCAATTCTTTTCCCATCAGGTAAATTTTGTGGATAATCATCCAATGGTTTTGAGGTAAAAGTCATAATAATCCGGGATTCACAAGCAGGATGGGAATAAACCTTGTTTTTATCATCTACAAATCCTATCATCTTCCACACTGTGTCCATCAAAGGCACCGGAGCGGCAACAACCTGATAATTTACAGGACAACTCAAAATTCTTTCTGCATTTGTCAGTACAAAAGGATTTCCCACAAAATCATCACTTTTATATAATGTCTTTACATTACCAGAAACCCTAAACCATAACCTTCTTCCTGAATTTTTAGATGGCAGTAAGTCATTTTTTGAAATATAGTTTTGCAAATAAGCATTATGCCAACCCATGCAATCTTCCGTAACCATGGCATTACAAATAAGGAATCCATCCAATACGGATAGGTACTTAAATTTTCCACCGGATTGCAATTCCAAAACAAAACTTGGTTTATTCTCCTCAAGAAGTTCCATATCCAAAAAAGCTATCTGATTATTTATATGACCTATAGTTTTTCTATTTTCTATTAAAAAATCATCTTCAAAGCAACTACTTAAAAAAACCAAAATAAAAAAGATTCCGACCCGTTTCATATCTCTTACCGATTTGATAAGAAAGTTACAATCTGTCAATAAGTTATGAAAAAATGCAGCGCCTTTTTTTAAGCAAAAATCAATTATCCGAAAACAAAATTTAATCGAATTTTACTAAATCTATGGTCGGAAAGTCTTGCCTAATTAAAAAATGGCTACCTAATTTATTTATCACAAAAACAGCTTCTTATCCCTGATATAATCCTCTACAGATTGGGGAATAAGATACCTTACGGAGTTCCCGTTTTTGATTGCGTCCCGAATAAATGTCGCAGAAATATCCATCAGTGGCGCCTCTACAAACCTGATGTTGGGATGTGTCAAACCCGGTTGCTCTCCCGGACGGGGATAGACGTAGAGCCCGTACTGCTCCAAGATAACTTCAAAATTTTTCCATTTGTGGAAGTGTGTCAGGTTGTCCCCTCCGACGATCAGTCGAAATTGATGATTGGGATGCTTTTCGGAAAGGTAGGTGAGTGTATCGATGGTATAGCTTGGCCTTGGCATGTGAAACTCCACATCGGAGGCCCTAAAATAAAAATGATCGGCAATGGCGAGCTCTACCATTTTAAGCCGATCAAATTCATGTAACAATGAATTTTGTTTCTTGAAGGGATTCTGCGGACTGACAACAAACCAGATTTCGTCCAAATCAGTCCTGTCCTGCATCACATTGGCGATGATCAAATGGCCGATGTGAACAGGATTAAAAGATCCAAAAAACAATCCTATTTTCAAAATAACTGTATGATTATTTGGCTAGAAAATCCCCTACCAGCTTCTCCGCCTCAGCAAAAGATTTTTCTTTTTCGTCATTTAAGATAATGACATCGAATCTATCCTGAAAGGTACTCTCAAATTTTGCCTTGTAAAGCCTTCTTGAAAGGCTTTCTTCAGATTCTGTCCCCCGGTCTTTGAGTCTTTCATGCAATACTTCCAATGAAGGAACTTTGACAAAAACCGCAAGTGCCTGCTCCCCAAAATACTTTTTGAGATTGATCCCTCCTTTGACATCCACATCAAAGATCACATGCTTGCCTTCGTCCCAAAGCCTTTGGATTTCCTCTTTTAGTGTTCCATAGAAATTACCTTCGTAGACTTCTTCCCACTCGATAAATTCGTTGTTGTCAATTTTATTTTTGAAATCTTCGGGTGTCAAAAAATAATAATCTTTTCCGTTTTCTTCTGTTCTGCCTCTTTTATCCCGCGTAGAAGCGGATATGGAAAAGCCCAGATTTGGAAACTTGCTCAAAAGGTGTCTGACGATGGTGGTTTTGCCCGATCCGGATGGGGCTGAAAAAATGATGGCTTTTCCTGAGGACATGGCGGGTTATTTTTTATCCTGGATGATCTCTCTGATGCTGGCCTCAAGTTCGCTTGGGACAGTTTGTTTGGTACATTTTGTTTTTAGAACATCGCGGATCGCTTGCTCCAAATGGAAATGCTTGAAACAGGGTTCACATTTGGCCAATTTTTCATTGAGCATTTCCTTTGAATTGGGCATGTTCTCCCCGTCCAAAATGCTCTCCAAAAGTTGAAAACATTTACTGACATCTGAACATGAAAGCTTCCTTTCTCCGGATGGTGTAGAATTATCGTCCATTTTTAAACTTACTTGATAAACTGAAATTAAATTTAATTCGCTTTATTCTGAATATTCAGACTCGGGATTGTTGTCCTCCTCATCATTGCCATATCCCATTGTGGATGCATAGGAACGCAGTTGATCTTTCAATAAGTTCCTTGCCCTGTGCAATCTTGATCTGACAGTGCCAATGGGTATATCTAATATTTTGGCCATCTCTTCGTAGGTGAATCCTTCGAGATCGCACAGGATGATCACCGTCCTGAAATCCACTGCCAGACTGTTGAGCGCATTGGATATTTCGTCGCCAAGCATGTCCTTGACAGCATCTACCCGCAGGTCGGTGGTACTGCTGTAATCAACATCATCTGAATTGTAATAAGTTTCAACTTCCTGATAATCAATTTTGGCAGGTTGCTTGCTCTTCTTTCGGTAATCGTTGATGAAGGAATTTTTCAGGATACGGAACAGCCAGGCTTTGGCATTGGTTCCCTGCTCGAAGGAGTTGATAAACCGAAAAGCTTTGAGATAGGTATCTTGCACCAAATCTTTGGCATCATCCTCGTCAAATGTCAGCCTGTAGGCAAAATTGTACATGGAATCTATGTTTGGCATAAACTCCTGATCGAAGATTTTACTCTTTTCCTGTTCGGAATATTTTTTTCTCTGAACTTCAGACATAAGATTCAAAAGTAATCATTGGAAGAATTTATCACTAATATTTTCAAATAAAGTCGGCGGTTTTGGCTTATTTTGAAATTTACATTCCCTTTGCCCTTTAACCTGTCATAACGATTGACTTTCGCATGATTATAGCCAGACTGATATCCTACTTGCCGCTGTGGGTACTGTATTTGTTTACAGATGTTCTCTATCTATTTGGATACCATGTTTTGAAATACAGACAAAAAGTCATTATTGATAATCTTTTACATGCTTTCCCAGAAAAATCGGACAAAGAAAGAAAAGCCATTTCAAAAAAATTCTTCCGTAACCTGACCGATACATTTGCCGAAACACTGAAGTTTTTCACCATCAGTCAGAAGGAAATCGAAAAAAGAATAGTCATCCTCAATGGGCATCTTATGAAAGAAAGGGTCGACCGAGGGGAAATTGTCCTTTTGGTCAGTGGACATTTTATCAATTGGGAAGCGTATGTAATTGGCTATAAAGCACTGCTGGATAACAGACTGGAGACCGTATATTCCAAACTCTCCAATGGGTTTTTCAATTCTCTCATGATGAATATCCGGGGAAGGTTTGGTGGAACATTGGTCGAAAAATCAAACTTCACAAGAAATTTTCTGGAAAAAAGGAACGTTCCGCGGAGTATCGGCCTCGCTGCAGACCAAAGACCTGACAATGCCGATATCAGATACACTGCCAAGTTTATGAATAGGGAAACGGCTTTTTTTGAAGGCCCCGAGAAACTCGCCAAAAGAAACGGCTATGCAGTTTACTATTGCAATATGAAGAGGCCAAAAAGAGGTCATTACATCATGACGTACGAATTGGTTTGTGAACCACCCTATACCGATTCACTGCCCCACAGTGTCACAGAGGCATTTATCCAACTTACAGAAAAAGGAATCCGAGAGCAGCCCGAAATCTACCTTTGGAGCCACAACAGGTGGAAGTAAACTTAATTTCCTTTGGCCATTCAAAATCCCTAACTTTGGGACTTGTTGGATTAAATTGACGCATGGATTATTTAAAAGGACTCAATCCCCCCCAAAGAGAAGCAGTAGAACATACAGATGGCCCGGTGATGATCATCGCAGGTGCCGGTTCAGGAAAGACAAGGGTACTCACCTACCGGATTGCACACCTGATCCATGCCAAAGGAGTCGATCCTTTCAATATCCTGTCCCTTACTTTTACCAACAAAGCCGCTGCGGAAATGAAACTCCGCATCGAAAAACTCATCGGACTCGATGCACGCAATACCTGGATGGGCACTTTTCACTCCACTTTTGCGAAAATCCTCCGGGTAGAAGCTGACAAAATCGGTTATCCCTCCAACTTTACCATCTATGACACCGATGACAGCAAGTCTTTGATCAGAACCATTGTCAAAGAAATGAAGCTGGATGACAAGGTGTACAAGCCAAGCACGGTCCTGTCGAGGATTTCCGGTGCCAAAAACAGGTTGATTGCCTGGGAAACCTACCTCAATGATCCCTTCATCAAGGCAGACGACGAAGCAGCCATGAAACCTAGGATGGGAGAAATCTACAAAAACTACCAAAAACGGCTCTTCCGCTCGGGAGCAATGGATTTTGACGATTTGCTTTTCAATACCAATGTCCTTTTCAGAGATCACCTCGATGTGCTGAACAAATACCAGCAGCGCTTCAAATATGTGATGGTGGATGAGTTTCAGGATACCAATGTCTCCCAATACCTCATCACCAAAAAACTCGCATCGGTCCACCAAAACATCTGTGTCGTCGGAGACGATGCGCAGAGTATCTATGCCTTTCGCGGCGCGGATATCCAGAATATCCTGAATTTTGAAAAGGATTATCCAGACCTGTTTATCGTCAAACTCGAGCAAAATTACCGCTCCACCAAAAATATCGTACAGGCAGCCAACAGCATCATTGCAAAAAATAAAGCCCAATTAAAAAAAGACATCTGGACCAAAAATACAGAAGGTGACCTGATCGAACTGATCAAGGCAAGTTCGGATAATGAGGAAGGCAGGTTGGTGGCTACGACAATTTTCGAAGAGAAAAACAATAAAAAACTCAACAACAGCGACTTTGCTGTGCTCTACCGCACCAACTCCCAATCCAGGTCCATAGAGGAAGCTTTGAGGAAAATGAACATTACCTACAAAATCGTGGGAGGTCTGTCATTTTACCAAAGGAAGGAAATCAAAGACCTTTTGGCCTATCTCCGCTTTGTGGTCAACCATGAAGACGAGGAAGCATTCAAGCGGATCATCAATTATCCCAAAAGAGGAATCGGAGATTCGACAGTCGAAAAAATGCTTGTCGCTGCCTATGAACATGACATCCCGCTTTGGGATGTCATCCAAAATGCAGCCAGTTTCTTGGGAGGCCGTGCAGCCAATTCTGTGGATGATTTCTGCACGATGATCAAAAGTTTTGGGATCGAGGTGGAAAGAAAAGACGCTTTTGAGGCAGCCTCCAGCATTGCCAAACAATCTGGATTGTTGAAGGATTTGTATGAGGACAAAACCATAGAAGGCCTGAACCGGTATGAAAACGTACAGGAATTGCTCAATGCGATCAAAGAATATGTCGACAATCCTGAAAATCCCGAAAAAAGCCTAGGGGCTTTCCTTCAGGAAATCGCCCTGCTGACTGACAATGATCGGGATAAGGACACTACGGATTCTGTCACTTTGATGACAATCCACTCCTCCAAGGGACTGGAATTCAAGCAGGTTTTTGTTGTGGGCATGGAAGAAGACCTTTTCCCATCCCAGATGATGATGCAGAGCAGGGAAGACTTGGAAGAAGAAAGAAGGCTCTTTTATGTGGCTTCTACTCGGGCAATGGACAAATTGTACCTGACTTATGCTTTGACTCGGTATCGTTTTGGTCGGTTGCTGAACTGTGAACCGAGCCGCTTCCTCGAGGAAGTCGATCCGATGTGCATCCGCGTCAATAAAAGGATGACATCTGCACTTGCGGGAGCTTTGAGAAATGAGTCAAGCGAGGGAAAATCGGGTTTTGTGGGCATCAAAAACCAAAGTCAAAGACCGATGACCACGGCCAAAATCCATACCCCAAGTCCTGACTTTAAACCTTCCAATACCAACAACCTTCGGAAAGGGGCCAAAGTGGAGCATCCTAAATTCGGTTTTGGACTTGTGAGCAAAATCGAAACCGAAGGAATTAACAGAAAAGCAACCATTCAATTCGATAATTTTGGAGAGAAGACATTATTACTTAGCTTTGCGAAGCTTCGAATCATCGAATAGACCAATCCCCCATTAAAAGTTTTTTTACTTTAACAATCGTACCAACGGGAGACAACATGAGCAATCAAGAAATTACCGATAAGCATTCAGTCATATTGAAAGAATACGGAAAAAACATCCAACGTCTTTCCATTTACATTTCCGAAATGGAAGACAGGGAAAAGCGCACCCAAAGTGCCTACCTTTTGGTAGAGATGGTCAAGCAGCTCAACCCATCCATGAAAGCAGAAAACGACCAAAAGATTTGGGATGACCTGCATATCATGTCTGATTTCGCTTTGGATGTCGATGGACCTTATCCAAGCCCTCAAAGAGAATTGCTCTATAAAAAGCCCGCTCCGATCGGTTATCCAAAAGGAGAAATCAAATTCAAACATTACGGCAGAAACATTGAAAAACTGATCGAAAAGGCTGTCGAAATCGAAGATGATGAGGAGCAGGAAGCTGCGATCATCTACATCGGCCAGTTGATGAGGAGTTTTCATTCTACCTGGAACAGAGAAAACTTCGATGACGGGATCATTTTGGACGACATCAAAACCCTTTCCAAAGGCAAACTGCACATTGACTTGGAGAAAGTGAGAGAAATGGGACTTTTTGAAACCAATACAAGAAGAGATTTCAAATTACCTTCCGAGCCGGAAGTCAATACCAATACCAACCGCAGGAAATTCAGCGGAGGTAATGAAAGAAGAAGAAACAACGGCGGCCATAAAAAGCGTAGATAAATGTCATCATTCAAAGTAAAAGGCGGCCTCAAACTGAAGGGTGAAATTATCCCTCAAGGTGCCAAAAACGAAGCACTCCAGATCCTTTGCGCGGTGCTCCTTTCTCCCGACAAAATCACCATCCACAAAATCCCTGATATCAGAGATGTCAATAAACTCATTGAGCTTTTGTCTGACATGGGAGTCAAAGTGGAAAAAGTAGGTCCAGAATCTTATACTTTTCAAGCGGATAATGTTGACCTGAACTACCTCGATACAGATGACTTTCTCAAAAAAGCATCTGCACTCAGAGGTTCTGTGATGATCCTCGGACCACTTTTGGGGAGGTTTGGACATGGAAGATTATCTAAGCCCGGAGGCGACAAAATCGGGCGTAGGAGAATGGATACCCACTTTTACGGTTTCCAAAAACTCGGGGCCGAATTCCACTACGACAGCAAAAGAGAGATTTTCCATATCGATGGCAAAAACCTGAAAGGTGCCTACATGCTATTGGATGAGGCGTCCGTGACCGGAACTGCCAATATCGTCATGGCAGCAGTGATGGCAGAAGGCAAAACCACCATCTACAACGCCGCCTGCGAACCTTACCTACAGCAGCTTTGCGACATGCTCAACCGTATGGGTGCAAAAATCACCGGAGTAGGTTCCAACCTTTTACATATCGAAGGAGTCAAATCCCTCAAAGGAACAGAACATACTATGCTTCCGGATATGATTGAGATCGGATCATTTATCGGCCTTGCTGCAATGACCCAATCCGAAATCACCATCAAGGACGCCCAAATCCACCGATTGGGAATCATTCCCGATACTTTCAAAAGGATGGGGATCAAAATGGAATTCCGTGGAGATGATATTTTTATCCCTTCACAGAAGCATTACGAAATCGAAACCTTCATTGACGGATCTATCCTGACTGTCGCCGATGCGATATGGCCGGGATTCACGCCTGATTTGCTGAGTATCATTTTGGTCACGGCTACACAGGCTAAAGGAACAGTTTTGGTACATCAGAAGATGTTCGAAAGCCGTCTCTTCTTTGTCGATAAGCTGATCGACATGGGTGCGCAGATTATCCTTTGTGATCCTCACAGAGCAACTGTTATCGGTTTGGATCGAAAATACCCACTTAGAGGAATCCGCATGACCTCTCCTGATATTAGGGCCGGGGTTTCGTTATTGATCGCAGCACTTTCTGCAGAAGGCACTTCCATCATTGACAATATCGAGCAGATCGACAGAGGCTATCAATTTATCGACAAGAGGCTGAATGCGATAGGGGCAGAGATTGAAAGATTGTAAAATTGGAAGATTGAAAAATTTGAAGGTTCGAAGGTTACTTTTCAAAAACCATCATAAGAAATAGATTAAAAAACCTGAGCCTATCGCTCAGGTTTTTTTATTTGGCCCGTTACCTCGGTGGTAAAAACTTATCAAGAGGTTTGTAGTATCCTCCGCTACAGTTTTTATCAGTAGCCTCACAGCCTGTAGTAACGAAGACTGTTGAATTGTCAAGAAGACTGATAGATGTCACATTGGCACCTTTAAGACCTACTTTATCGAGCGGCAACAATCTTATTGCTTTGTTACTCATGGACAAACGGAAAATCGATCCCCTTTCAATTAGAACAATGGTTTCGTTTATACTTGAAATGTTATCATCAAAAATCCCTAACCGACTTCGGTCTTCTTTAAAGATTTGGCCGGAATTATAAGTACCTATCAACTCAGGATTTTTTCCCGACAGATCAGACTTGTAAACCTTCAAAGGGAATGTTTCCCATCCATCACCTGCAAAAGTGATGATTTCATTTCCCACCTGTACCGATTTGGTATAAGATTCAAATCGCAGTTCCATATTGCCGTTTTGATCGAAATCAAAAGTCTTATTTGCGATCGTGACCCTCATGAAGTTTTCAAATACTTTTAAACCGTAAATACTTACCCAATTATCGAAAAATTCCTCTTTGATCAGTTTCTGTTCCAATATCTCTACTTTACCATCAATGACTGCTGTCTTGAGCCAAAGGAAACTAGGGGTGTATTTCCATTCTCCAGTATTTTTTGGACCTTGATAAGGCACCAATACATTACCTTTTGGATCAATACCGATCTGATCCCCATACCTGGAAACGATTTGGTTGAATCCAAAAAAACCCGGGTCAATATCCTTCATCTTAAGGACAAGGGCATCTTCTTCAAAAGGCTTTCCAAGGGGCATAAGGATAAGCTCATCTGGTTTGATGGTGGCCATATGCTTGTCTGAGATGGGAAGCCTGTATAGGAAATTGTCTGGCAAAAAAGGACTGAGGTCAGAATATTTGTTTATACCCCAAAGTGTCGCCTCACTGTATATTCTGATCTCAGACGCTGCATATAGCTTCCCGTTGATTTCTTTGGCACGGATAAGTCCTTCTGGAAAACTCAGTGACTGTTTCCAAAACACACGTTCTTCTTTTTGTGGAGTTTCAATTGGTACACAGGAAAAAAAAGAAACACTGCAAACGAAAATCAAAAGAATCGGAAAACGGGCTGAACTTTTCATAATGCGAATCCAGGTCTTGGGTATAATCTTCCAACGCTTAAAACTAAGAATTATTACTAAGGATATAAATAACCAATACCGGGTATTTTCAAGGTTCAATATTGTAGTATAGCCATATCTCTATTTTCATTATGAAATTTTTTTCCTTTACTAACTCATATTGAAATATGAATAGCCAACAATAGAAAATATGAAGCGCATGCTAAATATCCATTTGTTTCCGCAGGTCACATTTTTGATTTTCTTTTCCTTTTCCACCAAAACATTTCCTAAATTCTCCTCCAATTCAAACCAATAAACCCATTGTCATGGAAGAAAAGAAATTGCGCAGCCAAGAGTGGTTTGGCCGCAAAGGAAAAGACGGTTTTATCTATCGCGCATGGATGAAAAACCAGGGATTTCCCCACCACCTTTTTGAAGGCAGGCCGGTCATCGGCATCTGCAATACCTACTCCGAACTCACCCCCTGTAATGCCCATTTCCGCGAACTTGCCGAAGCCCTCAAGCGGGGAATCTGGGAAGCCGGCGGATTTCCATTGGAATTTCCGGTAATGTCTTTGGGCGAATGCTCCATCAAACCGACCGCCATGCTATTCCGAAATCTTGCCAGCATGGACGTGGAGGAAAGCATCCGCGCCAATCCCATGGACGGTGTAGTCCTGATGTGCGGTTGTGACAAAACGACACCATCTCTAGTCATGGGCGCCGCCAGTGTCAACTTACCCACTATCGTAGTCTCGGGTGGACCGATGCTCGCTGGAAGATTCAAAGGAAGAAAAATCGGTACTTCTGACCTTTGGAGATTTGCTGAAGAATTCAAAAAAGGGGAACTCTCTCAGGAAGATTTCACTGCGGCAGAAGCTGCTATGGCAAGGTCGCAGGGACACTGCGCCCCAATGGGAACTGCCTCTACGATGGCCGCCATGGTGGAATCACTAGGCTTGGCTTTACCCGACAATGCTACCATTCCTGCAGCCGATTCGAGGAGGAAGGTCCTTGCCCATATGTCTGGAATCAGGATCGTGGAGATGGTCAAAGAAGACCTGAAGATGACCGACATCCTAACCAGAAAATCCTTTGAAAACGCCATCATGGTCAACGCCGCTTTGGGAGGTTCTACCAATTTCATCCTCCACCTTTTGGCTATTGCGGGTCGGATCGGAGTAGAACTGAATATTGATGACTTTGACAAATTCTCGTCCCATATTCCTTTGATAGCCAATGTGCAGCCATCCGGGGAAAATTTTGTGGAAGACCTCTTCTATGCCGGCGGATTGCCTGCTGTGATGCGGGAAGTTTCTTCCTTATTGCACCTCGATACCATCACCGCGAATGGGAAGAAACTCGGCGAAAATGTCCTGAATGCAGAATGCTGGGACAGAAACCTGATAGGTACTTTGGATAAACCCTTCAAACCTGAATCAGGCATTGCGGTACTGAAAGGCAATCTCTGCCCGGAAGGCGCTGTCTTAAAACCTTCTGCAGCGACACCCTCCCTCCTTCAGCACCGTGGTCAGGCGGTAGTATTCGAAGATATTGATGACTATAAGAAAAGACTGGACGATCCCGACCTGGATGTCACTCCTGATTCTGTGATGGTGTTGAAAAATGTTGGACCAAGAGGCTATCCCGGTATGCCGGAAGTAGGCAATATGCAACTGCCAATGAAGATCATCCAACAGGGAGTCAAAGACATGGTGAGGATTTCGGATGGCAGGATGAGTGGAACGGGGTATGGTACCGTGGTGCTTCACGTTTCGCCTGAATCTGCCATTGGCGGCAACCTCGCCTTGGTTCAAAACGGAGATTGGATTCAACTTGACGTTCCTAACCGTACTTTGAATTTGGAAGTTTCGGACGAGGAACTGGCAAAAAGGAGAGCATTTTTTCAGTCTGTACAGCTTGGATATGACAGGGGTTATGTCAACATGTTTATACAGAATGTAACCCAGGCGCATGAAGGCGTAGATTTTGATTTTCTTAAAGGAGCTTCAGGGCCTGAAGTCAAAAGAGACTCACATTAATCTGATTTGATTATGAAAAACCATGATAAAGTTGCCCTGATCACCGGAGCCGGTCAGGGCATCGGCTTGGAAATCGCCAGGGTTTTGGCAAGTAGCGGGCTTCACATTATTTTGAACGATATTGAGAAAAGCCTGACAGAAGAAGCCGTGGCGGAAATTCTGAAAGAAGCCAAAGGAAAAGTTTTGGGGATATCCGGGGATTCTGGAGATACGGTATTCATCCAGGAAATGGTGGGTTTGGCAGAGCAAGAGTTTGGGAAGTTGGATATTGTCATCGCCAATGCGGGAATTACCCTATATGGTGATTTTTGGGAATATTCTCCAAATGATTTTTTTGAGGTAATGCGGGTCAATGCAGGTGGTACTTTTTTCCTTGCCCAAGCAGCAGCCAGGTTGATGAAAAAACAAAAAACCGGTGGCTCCCTTCTATTTACCTCTTCAGTAACTGCCCATCAGGCTCATAAAAACCTTGCAGCTTATGCCATGAGCAAGGCAGCAATTGAAATGTTGGCAAAGAATTTGGTGATAGAATTGTCAGAGTACCACATCAATGTCAATACCATCTCACCCGGTGCTACATTGACTTCCAGAACTGCCTCAGATCCTGATTACGAAAAGACCTGGTCCAGAATCACGCCTATGGGACGACCGGCAACTGTCGTGGATATTGCCCAAACTGCTGCGTTTTTGGTTTCCGAGGAGGCCAGGCATATCACCGGGCAAAACCTGATCATAGATGGAGGTTGGACCTGTATCAGTCCCTCACCTTACAATTAATCAGGAAAATCATTTCTTGCTTTGAAATTAAAACTAATATTGCACGATAATTACCAACTAAAGACTCTAATCTATTTTATAACACATCCGGCCTAACCCCGGAAACCAATCCAACACCCACATATGAAAATTGCCATTAATGACCTTTTGGAGTATATCCAAAAGAGCAACAACGCCACGATTGACCTTTTGGTTGAAAACAAAGCAAACCTTCCACAAAAAGCCATCGAAATCTATAGTCATATGATCAATGCACACCATGTGTGGAATGCAAGGATCTTGGGAAAAAAACCATTTTTTAAAGTCTGGCAAACCCACTCTGTTGAGGTTTTTGCTGAAATGAATGAAGAAAATTACCTGATTTCCAAAAAAATTCTTGATAACAATGAGCTCGATAAAATGATCTCATATCAAAACACCAAAGGTGAGGCATATCAAAACACCATCAAAGACATCATGTTCCACATCATCAACCACTCCAGTTATCATCGGGGACAGGTAATGATGCTTGTCAGAAATGCCGGACTGGAACCTATCCCAACAGATTATATCCTCACAAAAAGATAGCCATGAGCGGACCCCAAAAACCTGAAAATTACTTTGCCGGTCCCTGGAAATTAAAAGGCGAAGGCTTCATCCTCGCCTATAAGTTCAAAAAAGACTGGGTAGAACAAAACGGGTTTTTGACGGACAAACTGAAAGGGAAATTCAAAGGAGGCTTGGGATATGTGATGCTCGTAATGTATACGGTATCCCCTGCCGGACCTTATAATGAATTGCTTTTTATTCCCGGAAAATTCAGTCCTGAAAATAAACAGTCCATCACCAAAATCTATGTGGATTCCAAATCAAGTACTGAAAACGGCAGGTACAAATGGGGAATACCAAAGGAAACTGTACCTATCATCTGGCAAAAAAACGGAAAAAAAGAAACAATAGGAATTGGGTCTGAGGAAGACCCGATTCTTTTTTGCAAGATCAGTTCGGGTGGAATACCTTTTCCTGCCAGCACAAAACTACTTCCCATCAGACTTTTTCAGGAATTGGAAGGGAAAACATTTTTGACCGACCCAAAGGGTTATGGGTGGGGAAAGTTTGCCAAAATAGAATCTATGAAAGTGAATTCCGATTATTTTCCTGACATCAGCAAACTCAAACCACTACTTTGTGTGAAGATCAATCCGTTTACCATGGAGTTTCCTTTGCCCGAACAAAATGGTGATCAGCAATAAGCATATCGTAATCACCGGTTCTGCCTCCGGGATAGGAAAAGAGCTGGTCCTCCAACTTGCGGGAAGCGGTAATAAAATCCTGGCTATTGACATCAATCAAGAAGGTTTGGAATTGCTCCCCAATAAATCTTCCCAAATCCAAACCCTGACTTTAGACCTAACCAAACAGGATAGTGTCTCGGCAATTTTTGATTGGATCGAACTCAACTGGAAAACCGTTGACTACTTTTTTGCCAATGCAGGTTTTGCAAAGTTTGGGACTTGGGAGGAAACCGACCAGCATACTTTCGCCAAAATGCTGCAAATCAACGTCCTTTCCCCCATTGAAACGGCGAAAATTTTGAAACAAACACAGGCACATCATCCCTGTCGGCTTGTAGTGACTGCCTCAGCAATGTCCTATTGGCCTGTTCCGGGGTATGCTGCTTATGCTGCTACCAAAGCCTCAATCCATCAGTTTGTGGAGACGATCAGAAGCGAAGGAGATGGGGATTGGATAACCTTGGTCTATCCAGGCGCTACCGAGACGGATTTCTTCAAAAGTGCCGGAAAAGAAATCCCAAAGGCCTTTCCTGTGCAATCCGTCCAAACTGTAGTGCATCATATCCTCCAAGGTGTTTCCAAAGGAAAAAAGAAAATCTATCCTTCCAGGCTTTTTCAGGCAACTATGCTGATCAACAGAATTCTGCCTGTCTTAAAACCACTCTATTTTTTATTAGAAAGAAAAAAACTGAAGAATTGGAAGGAGAGAAAGAAGGATATTTAATCATACATGGATGGCATCTGTTTTTTCAAAAGAAAACAATAAATTGGAAATGAATCTGAAAGACCAAATCCAAATCTTATGAAATCCAGAACCCTGCCCCTCCTCCTTCTTTCCTTGACAATGATGTTTTCCTGTGCCAAAAAAGAAGAAGATACCCTACCCATTAAAGTCGCGAAAGCTTATGGCTTCGACAATTTTGACAAAATCAACTCGATAGCTTACCAATGGAATGTGCAGCCAAATCCCGAAACCCTACGGACAAGGAATTGGAAGTGGAATATCAAAGAAAGGACTGTGGAATTTGCTGACGCTGACACGAGCTATACCTACAGCCTTGACCTTCCAAAAGAGCAAATGCCGGAAGCTGATGGCGGCTTTATCAATGACAAATATTGGCTGATGTTCCCTTTTCAGCTGGTTTGGGACAAAGGATATACCTTCACCGTAATTGAAAACACCAAAGCCCCTATTTCCGGGTTGCCTACGACGCAGTTGACCATCGTCTACAATGATGTCGATGGCTATACTCCGGGAGATGCCTATGACTTGTTTTTGGATGAAAACCACCTGATCAAAGAATGGGTTTTCAGAAGAGGGAATGGCTTGGAAGGACGACCGATAACTTGGGAAAATGAGCAGGAATTTAAAGGGATCAAGTTTGCTACCGAACATAAAAATGACGCCGGGGTGAAGTTTATCTGGTTTTCAGATATCGTTGTCGAATGATCCAAAAGGAGGCTAGATGTGACTGCAGCCCAAATCCCTTTTCTTCTTGGGACGGAAGTCGGAAGACCGAAGTCCCGAGATAATTGAATTTCGCCTTTGCCTTTGAACCCCAAACATTTCTCCCTTCTTAGTTAGGATGTAAGAACTGAAGAAAATTCGATTTTCAATTAACCCCCCCATGAAAAAACTCATACTGTTTTCAATTTTCCTTTTCTCCATCAATGCCTTTTCGCAAAAACTTACCAAAACGGAAAAGCAACTGATAGAAACAATTGACAAAAACTACAAAGAAACATTGGCGCTGCTGGAGGAGGTAGTGAATATCAATTCCGGGACTTTCAACATGCAGGGTGTACGGGAGGTAGGCAGGGTCTTCGAGAGGGAATTTGCAAAAATCGGGTTTGAAACCGAATGGATTACTCTACCGGATTCGCTCAAAAGAGCCGGACATTTTGTGGCTACAAGAAAAGGTACCAAGGGTAAAAAGCTGTTTTTCATAGGTCATCTGGATACTGTTTTTGAAAAAGACATGCCCTTCTATCCTTTTACCATGGTCAACGACTCCACGGCCAAAGGGCAGGGCGTCAATGACATGAAAGGTGGAAATGTGATGGTCTTTGCGACTTTAAAAGCAATGGAGGAATTGGGGTTGTTAAAAGACCGGACAATAACGGTTTATTTTCCAGGAGATGAGGAAAATGCAGGCAGTCCCTCATGGGTAAGTAGATTGGACTTTGTCGAAAGGGCCAAGCAACATGACTATGCCTTGGGGTACGAGACAGCCCAGGGATTCAACACGGCCACCATTGCAAGAAGAGGTGCAAGTGGATGGACGTTGAAAACTACCGGAAAACAGGTTCATTCCTCGGGTGTATTCAGGGAATCGGTGGGGTACGGCGCTATCTATGAGGCCGCAAGAATCCTCAACCAATTCCGGGAAGAATTGGCAGGCGAACAATACCTGACATTCAATCCCGGCCAAATCATCGGCGGTTCGGATATAAACTATGACGGAGATACGGGCGCCGGTTCTGCTCTTGGCAAAACAAACATCGTGGGAAGAGAGGCTTTTGTTACCGGTGACCTGAGGTTCCTCGGCGAACCACAAAAAGAAGCGGCACGTGAAAAGATGAAACAGATCGTATCCCAAAACCTGAATGGAACTACTGCCAGTATAGAGTTTGAAGACGGGATTCCCTCCATGCCTCCGACAGAAGGCAATATGGGTTTGGTTACCATCCTCAGTCAAGTCAGTGTGGATATGGGATATGGTCAAGTCAAAGCCGGAGATCCGGGTTCAAGAGGCGCAGGTGACATTTCCTATGTTGCAGATTACCTGGATTGCATCGATGGACTTGGCGCATCCGGCACGGGTGCCCACTCCCCTGCCGAGACTATCAACATGAAGCAATACCCCCACCTGATCAAAAGGAGTACTTTGTTTGTTTATCGGTTATTGAATTTATGATTTGTATTGGCACAACCGGATTTTTACTTTGTGTTTTTGTGTCTTTGTGAGAATCTACTTTTTATATTTATCAAAATGAAAAAACTCTACGTCATTGCAGGTCCAAATGGAGCAGGGAAAACAACAGTTTCATATACTGTTTTGCCTGAAATCCTAGACTGCAAGGAATTTGTCAATGCCGATGAAATAGCCAAAGGTCTTTCACCTTTTCAACCGGAAAAAGCTTCCATTGAAGCCGGTAGAATTATGCTTCAAAGGATTAATAGTTTGATGGAATCAGGAGAGAATTTCGCTTTTGAAACAACATTATCTTCCAAAAGCTTTGTCACTTTTATCCATAAAGCCAAAGACAAAGGATATGAAACCATCCTGTTGTTTTTTTACCTCAATTCTCCCGAACTTGCCATAAAAAGGGTTAAGACACGAGTTGCCGAAGGGGGACATAACATTCCCGAAGACGTAATCCGGAGAAGGTATAAAAATGGGCTTGTAAACTTTTTTAAGCTATATAAACCCATCTTGGATAAATGGATATTTGTTGACAATTCAAAAAAACCTTATAAATTGATAGCTAGGAAGAATTCAAGTAAGATTTTCATTTCGGATGGTAACCTTTGGAATAAAATAATTCGTTTTTATGACAACTAAAGAAAAAGAGGCCGAAGAGGAATTAGACAAAATCCTTTTCGGCTTAGATGAAACCTACAAAAACCTGGTCAAATTCAAGCGGGAGAAGAACAGCCCAATTATAGTAGAACAGGATGGAAAAATAGTAGAATTGGATCCTTTTTCTGTTCCGGATAGTCTTACTTCAGAAAATGATAAAGACAAATAATTTTTAAACATGGCAGGTTTTGAAAACCTGCCGTATTTGGTTTTTGCAATCTGTTTTTATTTGTGTTTTTGTGTCTTCGTGGGAAACAACTTTTTATATTTAACCCCATGAACAGACTTCCGACCCAAATCACCTTTTTTGCAGCCTTGCTATCAATCCTGATCGGTTGCAACTCGCCCCAGACCCAAACCCCTGAAGCCAATACCAAAATGGAAACTCCAAATAAAGTGATCGTTTATCAGGTTTTCACCAGGCTTTTTGGTAACACCAATACCACCAACAAACCTTGGGGAACTTTGGAAGAAAATGGCGTTGGAAAATTCAATGACTTCACGGACAAAGCGCTATCAGAAATAAAATCTTTGGGAGTCACCCACATTTGGTACACAGGAGTGCCCCATCACGCTTTGATCAATGATTATACACAATATGGCATCTCCAATGATGACCCCGAAGTAGTCAAAGGGAGGGCAGGCTCGCCTTATGCCGTCAAAGACTACTATAATGTCAATCCTGACCTAGCAGAGAATCCGGAAACACGATTGGAGGAATTTGAAGCCTTGATCGCAAGAACGCATCACCAAGGCATGAAAGTCCTTATAGACATCGTACCCAACCATGTTGCCAGGAGATATGAGGGAAAAAGCAATCCCGAAGGAGTAAAGGATTTTGGCGCAGGTGACGACACTTCGGTTGAATACAAAACAAACAACAACTTCTATTATATCCCGGGCAAGGATTTTAAAGTTCCAGCCCCATTGGACAATTACAAGCCTTTGGGAGGCGAAGCACATCCATTGGCTGACGGAAAGTTTGATGAATCACCTGCCAAATGGACAGGAAACGGTTCACGTGAAGCTCAGCCACATTTTCACGATTGGTATGAAACTGTGAAGGTCAATTACGGAATCAAACCGGATGGCAGCAAGGATTTCATAGAATTGCCGGCTGATTTTTCTCAGAAAGATTGCAAAGCACATTTTGAATTTTGGCAAGGCAAGGAAGTGCCGGATTCCTGGGTCAAATTTAAAGACATAGCCTTGTACTGGATCGAAAAAGGCGTGGATGGCTTCCGCTATGACATGGCAGAAATGGTTCCTGTGGAATTTTGGAGCTACATGAACTCTGCCATCAAGATGAACAATCCCAATGCTTTCCTTTTGGCCGAAATATACAATCCCAAGGAGTACCGGAATTATATCCATTTGGGGAAAATGGATTACCTCTACGACAAGGTGGAACTTTATGATACGCTCAAAAATATCATGCAGGGAAAAGGCTCCACGGACAACATCCTTCCGATCCAAAAGGGATTGGCAGATATTGACCAACACATGTTGCATTTCCTAGAGAACCATGACGAACAACGCATCGCAAGCCCGGGATTTGCAGGAAATGCAGAAAAAGGAAAACCTGCCATGGTAGTGTCAGCTATGATCGGTTCATCGCCAACGATGATATATTTCGGACAGGAAGTCGGCGAATCCGGTGCTGAAAAAGCCGGATTTGGATCTCCGACAAGAACATCCATCTTTGATTATATCGGAGTTCCTCATCACCAGAGATGGATGAACGGAGGAAAATTTGATGGAGGACAATCATCTGAAGCTGAAAAATCCCTGAGAGACTTTTATAGCCGACTCTTAAATTTCACCAAAACAAGTCCTGCTTTAGCAGGAAATTTTACAGACATACACAGCCATAACAGACAAAATACCGAATGGTATAATGACCGGGTTTTTTCATTTGTCAGATGGAATGAAAACCAAAAACTGGTCATCATCACCAATTTTGATGCATCCGAATCCTTCGGATTTGACCTTGAACTTCCCTCCGAAATCATCAAAACCTTGGGTTTGAGTGAAGGCGAATACCCGCTGTCTGAAAAACTGTATGGCGCTGTCAATCCTGTTTTGAAAATCCAGGAAGGAAAGGGAAAAGTAAGGGTAGAATTAAAGCCTTTGGAGAGTTGGGTATTAGAAATCCAATAGATTTACGAAACCAAGCCTGGTAATAGTGCTTTCCGTTTCCCAATAAACCCACCTATATTCTGATACCCTGATCTAGATATACGGAAAATGGCAGATACCCCACACATTGCCTTCATCGTCCACGGAAAAATTAGAGCCAAATCCCGATTATTGGCGAAGCTCTTAGAGCATTTCCAATCTATTGGAACCTTGACATTCTTCACAACGAAACCGGATATGTGTGGATTAAAATGCTCTTCGGAAGCTCTTCGGAAAGGCGCAACTATCTTAATTGCTGTGGGAGGTGACGGCACTGTCAATGAAGTAGCAAATGCCATTTTAACCAATCCAAAAGCTTCAGAGCTAAAAATGGGTATTCTTCCTTTTGGAAAAGGAAATGACTTCTGTAGAAGTTTAGGAATAAGCAAAGACTTGGCCACCCTCCGAAAAAATATTCTTTTCGGGAAATCAAGACAGATTGATGTTGCGGAGTTGGAGTTCACGGAAAAAGGGGGAAAGCCCTCTAAAAGGTATTTTGTTAATATTGCCGATGTAGGGTTAGGTGGATTTGCCACGCAGATGCTTCGAACAGGAAAGTCCATTTGGGGCTCCAGTATGACTTATTTCTTTGTCATTTTACGCTCCTTTTTGTTTTACAAACCAGTCAAAGTCAAATTCTTTTCTGAAAATTTTGAATTAGAAAGTCCGGCAATGAGTATCTGCATGGCAAATGGAAAATACTTTGCTAGTGGTTTGGGAATTGCGCCGGAAGCCAAAGTTGATGATGGATTATTAGATTGGGTTTTTCTCCTCAAAATCTCAGTTTGGGATTACTTGAAAAAACTTCCACAACTAAAAAAAGGGAGAAAAATCCGACATCCCCAAGTATCCTATGGTCAAGGGACGCAATGCAAAATCACCGGTGAACATCCAATACCTATAGATATGGATGGGGAGTTTGTTGGCTTTACACCATTGACATGCCGAATTATGCCCTCCGCTTTAACCATTTTGGCATAAAAAAAAGGAACCGATTTCTCGGTTCCTCTATTTTTTTGAAAATCTAATTTTAGACGTAGTTGTTTAACATTACCGGCATCACCAGCATCAGGATATCTTCATTGTCTGACTTGTCAGATGGTACGATCAATCCGGCCCTGTTTGGTGCAGAAAACTTCAAGGTCACTTCTTTGGAAGAAAGGTTATTCAACATTTCCACCAAGAATTTTGCATTGAAGCCGATCTCAATATCTTCACCGTCATGGTCACATGACAATCTTTCATTTGCTTCGTTGGAGAAATCAAGGTCTTCAGCAGATATCTGCAATTCGCTTCCTGTCAATTTTAACCTTACCTGATGGGTAGTCTTATTGGCATAGATGGCGATCCTTCTCAATGAACCCAAAAACTCCAATCTGTCGATGGTCATGTGGTTTGGATTGTCCACAGGGATGACATTTTCATAATCCGGGAATCTCTCGTCAATCAACCTACAGATCATTTTGATGCTGTTGAACTTGAAGTAAGCGTTGGAATTGTTGAACTCAACTGCTACCGGAACATTTTCAGAAGGCAGAGTTGATTTCAAAAGGTTGAGTGCTTTTCTCGGGATGATGATGCTTGCACCATCTGCTGCTGCCACATCTACCCTTCTGTATCTTACCAATCGGTGTCCGTCAGTAGCAACAAAAGTAGTGTTGGTGCTGCTCAGGTTGATATAAACCCCGGTCATGGCAGGTCGCAACTCATCGTTGCTGGTTGCGAAAATCGTATTCGAGATCGCAGAGCTCAATATTTCAGTAGACATGTCCACTGAGGTTGGGTTGGTCACCGTTGGAATTTTTGGGAAATCCGTTGCGTTTTCCCCTGCCAGCTTGTAGCGTCCATTGTCAGAACTGATTTCGATACTGTAAGTATCTTGGTCAATGCTGAAAGTGACAGGCTGTTCAGGAAGGTTTTTAAGTGTTTCGATCAAAATCTTTGCAGGAACAGCAATGTTTCCGTCCTCCCTTGCCTCGACATCTATCTCTGTAATCATGGAAGTCTGCAAATCAGACGCTGTGATGGTCAATTTCCCTGCTTTGATTTCAAAAAGGAAATTTTCCAAAATCGGAACCACCGGATTGGTAGTTACTACGCCGTTGATTGCTGAAAGCTGTTTTAAGAGTGCATTAGAAGAAACAATAAATTTCATATGGGAGGGTCTTTATTTTCGTTTTTTATTGAACATGGTAAATTTATAAATAAAATTATAAAAGCTGCCCTTGACTTACACTTTAGAGTAAAAAAATCAGAGGCTTGAAGGATATTTTACCAAATGTTTTTTGAATTTCAACTTCTTTTGGAAAATGTCCGCTTTTTGATGCTGATCCAAACCATCCCCAAGATCGAGAATAAAACCACAGGTACAAGAATGTTGATTACCTGCCATTTTGATTTCTCGTTTTGCACCTTGATTTTATTGAGAGGGCGGATCTGAAACTGTTTGGTCCTGGTGGCAATAATGCCCTCAGGTTCTACAAGATAACTGATCGCATTCAATAGAAGCTGACGGTTGGCATACTGCACATTGCTAAATGGATCTTGTCCCAAAGGCAGAGGATTTCCATCTGTGGGAGTGAGATCGCTTTGGAAAAGACTGCCCGTTCCGGCAACAATGACTTTCCCTTGAGATCCAGATTCCTTGAAACCCATTTTGTCGGCAGCATCAGGTAGAAACCGATTTTTGAAAAAAGAAGTAAAATTTCCTTCCAGTAAGTATAGCAAAGGAAGGTTTTTCAATCCAAATTCATTGAGGTCAGGCTCATTTTCCATGTCTACAAAAGCCAATCTTACCGGTGCAGGGGATTTTTTGGAAAAATCCGAACTGAAAATCAAAGGGGTTTTTCTAACGCCATCTGCCTTTACAGTATCCAAAGAACTTGAAAACTTAAACATCACCTGATCCAATCCTTTGGTGATGGGGTGTGAGGCCATCTTCCCTGCCAAAACAAAAAACGGCCAAGGCAATGGTACCAACTGTTGCTGATCTCCAAAATTACCTGCCATGACAGGATAGCGACCAAAATTCATGTCCTGAATCAAATCTTTGTTGACCCTGACGCCATACCTGAAGAGCAACTGGTCCAGACCATTTTCAAAAGGCATAGCCACCGTACCCTCTCCGCCAGCCTGCGCCATGTCATAAGCCAAGGCATCAATCATAAAAATGATGTTTCCCCCATTCATGAGGTATTGGTCGAGGAGATAAATTTCCGTTTCTGTGTATTTTTCCTTTGGCCCCGAAACGATCATAATTTTGAAAGGGTCTAAGTCAGAAGGTTTTTTTGCCTGCTCCAGGGGGACTTTGTACACCTCATAATTATCAGCGAGTGCCTCCACAATCCCAAATCCCTCATCAACACTCAGTTCTCCCTGCCCCATGGCAAGTCCAATTTCAAAAGCCTGTTTGCTGATCAGTTTTCGGATTCCGTTGATCAATTCAAATTCAAGATTTTCCACAGATTGGTTGAGAACCTGATCAGGTCCCATACCCATTTCTCCCCTGAGAAGCAGCGAACCGGTCTCAAATTCTGCATTGCGGATGATTACACCCGGGAAAATGAGTTTTGATTTTTGCCCGCCATCTTCATTGACATAAAGGTTGGTGGGATTGATGCCGTATTCTGACAATCCTACGATATAGTCTTCTTGTTCCTCTTTTGGCAAAGCCAAGGGATCCTGATAATAAAAAGTAATTTTTTCGCTGCTGTAAGCATTGAATGTTCTGATCGTCTCCTCGATGGAGCGCTGAAGCCTCCTCATGCCGCCGGGGAGATTGCCGGTAAGTAATATTTCCACTTCCAAAGGTTCTTCCAATGATTCCAAAACCTCGACGGTCGCAGGATGGAGGGAATACCTTTTGTCTGAAGTCAAGTCAATTCGATAAGGAACCAATGTCGCCAAAACCCAAATCACAACCAGGATACCGGTAATGATTCCAAGGTTTTTGATAAACGATATGTTGGCTGATCTTTTCATTTTCTACGGATTAAAATTCCCGTCAAACCCAACATCAATACAATCACGGAAAGAAAATAAGCAATATTCTGTGCGTCAATCACACCGCGACTCATACTTTGGTAATGGTAGCTGAGGCTCATTTCTTCCAAAAACAAAGCAAACGGACTCATCACCTGAAGCTGCACCAAGGCCGTCAGCCCAAAATAAAGAAGGAATGAAATAAAAACTCCCAAGATAAATGCCACGATCTGATGGGAAGTCAGGGCCGATCCCAATATCCCAATAGATGCAAAAACCGCCCCTATAAACACCAATCCGATCCATGAACCAAAGAAACCTGCATGGTCAATATTTCCGACAGGATCACCCAACTGAACGATACTGTAGTAGTAAACCAAGGTGGGAAGCAAAGCCACCACGATCAAAGTCAGGGCAGCAGCGTATTTGGCAACAATGATTTTGGGAATGGAAAGCGGGGAAGTCATGAGGATTTCCCATGTCCCGGACTTCCTTTCCTCGGCAATCATCTTCATGGTAATGGCCGGTACAAGGAATGTGAAAACATAAGGAGTGTACACAAATAAGGGCTCCAAGTCTGCAAAACCATATTCCAACACAGAAGTGTCAGGAAATACCCATACAATCAAACCCAACGAAACCAAAAAGACCCCAAGGATCAGGTAACCGCTCAGGTTACTGAAAAATCCGTTGACTTCCTTCCAATACAGTGCGCGCATCGGCTTAGCTTTGGGTGATTTGGTGAAAAATAGATTCGAGGTTCTTTTCCTTTAGCTGAATGCTGACGAGTGTCAGATTCCTTTCCTTAAGGATTTGAAGTAATTCTTTTCTTGCAACAGCGGCATCTTTCACCTGAAGCTGAATGGCTTTATCGGAGTTGGAAAAAGTGATTTCGCCCAAGGGCGCAAACCATTCCAATAAAAGAGATTCCTCTGTTTCCAATATCAAAACTGATTTGCCTGCTTCGGATTTTAGGTTTTTCAAAAGGTCAGAAGCAACGATTTTTCCTTTGGATATGATTACCACTTTGTCACAAATGGCTTCCACTTCCTGCATGATGTGGGTGCTGAGAATCAATGTTTTGTTTGCGCTGATATTTTTGATCAGTTTCCTGATTTCTACCAGTTGGTTGGGATCGAGGCCTGTGGTGGGTTCATCGAGGATGATCACCTCGGGATCGTGGATCAGGGCTTTTGCCAAGCCAACCCGCTGTCTGTATCCTTTGGAAAGTTGGGAGATTTTCTTTTGGGCCTCGACTTCCAATCCACAAAGCGGAATCAGTTCTTCAATCCTATTTTTTAGGGAATTTCCTTTTAGTCCGTAAAGTCCCCCGATAAAATCCAAAAACTCCCGGATGTACATATCATGGTAAAGCGGATTGTGTTCGGGCAAATAACCGACCAAGCGGCTGACTTCTTTGGGATTCTGAAGGACGGAAAGTCCATTGACAAGGACATCTCCCTGATCGGGCAAAATAAAGCCCGTCGCAATTTTCATGGTGGTGGATTTGCCGGCGCCGTTAGGACCCAAAAAACCCAAAACTTCTCCCTTCTCTGCCACAAAAGAAACCTCATCCAGCGCCTTTTGGGAGCCGTAGGTTTTGGTCAGCCTGTTAACTTCTAATGACATGTGTGGGATTTGGGTGGCTAAATTAAGGACTTGTCATGGCTTAATCAAAGTCTATAAACCAAAAAAGGCTTCTAAGAAGCCCCGATGAAAGTGAAATAACCAAAGGTTATTCATCTTTATTGATATTAAACCTTACAGCTGCCAATATAGAAGGCTTTGCGGTAAAATCAAAATTTGGGATTTGGTTAATGGGTTATTTGGTTAATTGGTTAAAAAGTTGGAAGGTTGGTTACCGATAACCTTTGAGGTCTTTTATTGACCTCGAAGGTTTTGGGTTTAAGATGATGTTGTGGGTATTTGGTTATTGGTTATTTGGTTAAGGGTTAATGTGGTCGGCAGTCCACGGACCACAGACCACTACTTCCAGGAGGAGGGAAATTCCGAAATATTGATGCCATTTTTTGAAATTGATCATCTCCAATAAGCAATGGATTCAAAAACAATATCTTAATATCACAATATCCAAATATCAAATTCTAGAAAATTTTGCTTCTTACCCAGGAGAAATTAATCTTCAAAATTGACATTGATAAAGCTTGCTATACCAAACCTGAACCCTCCTCTTTGGTAATTGCTGTTTTCGAAGCCGGCACCCATTTCTACCCTGAAGATCCTGAAGAGATTATCTAAAGAGTAACCGACTTCCCAATAATGAGGAGAATTTTGGGTTTTGAGGTAATTGAAAAATATGTTTTCTCTCACTCCCGAAAACCGCAACATCGGCAACTGTGTCAGCAAAAACTTCCTGAACTGGTAATGCACAATCCCGCTTACATATTGGGTTTGGGTACTGTATTGATAGTAATCCAAAAACCTGTAATTGGCCGCCACACCCATATTGGCAAAGATGGTCCTGTTACCGCCAAAATGCTTGAAGTCCATAAAATACACCCTATCATTATTCAGAAAGGCACCGGCACTGACATTGAAATCCAATTTGCCGCTCACCCCAAAGTTGAAGAAATGCTCAATGCTAGCTTCTACCAAGTCAAACTTTGAGGCCATCGCATTATTGAAAACTCCCGGAATAGCTTTGGTATATCTGAAATTGACCAAAGGGGCAGATTCATACAATGGGTTTTTTCTGCCGTTCCTGATATAATACTTCAATCCAGGTCTCCATTCGATGTTATTGGTCCAGATCAATGCATGGTGGTTTTCAAAAGCCACCGGATCAGCTTCAATGTTTTCAGGTCTGTTTGGGGTATATTCCCGCTCAGGTCGATTCCAAAGACTGACATCAGAATTATTGAATAATTCACGCCTGAAGGCATAAGTCACATTGGTTCGGTAAGTTAAACCATCCGTAATGCGGTGGTTGTAATATCCTTTCAGGAAAGATTGCTCATAAAGCTTCATGTAATTTTGCCTGAAAAGCAAGGAATACAACATGTTGACTTGTTCTGAAATTGGGTTGTCTCCATTGAACTGGAAAATGTATTTCCCGCCTGTCAACCCAACAGTATAACCGGGACGGCCTTTGTTGACTGATCTTCGGATATCAAGCGTTCCGTAAGGCTGCTGACTGGAAAATCCATACCTGAACTCAGGCCTGAAATTCCAGGATCTCCTGTGCATGGTCACCGAATCTGCCATTTTGGTGGACTTTTCAATTCGGTAAAAACCTGCCAGGCCAAACTTGAATCCTTCCACTGTATTAAAGGAGATTTTTGTCAGGTTGGTGTGGAAACCTGCTGATTTGCCTTTGCCGAAGGAATAGGATCCTCCCGTCAGGATTTCTCCGGGCTTGAAGCCACGTCTTGCTTTCTTCGCAACTGAATCCACTTCACTGACTTTGGCGGCTTCGATGACTGCCAAGCTATCATCTCTTTGATATCCCCGGATTTCTTTTTCAGTCAGTTTCACTGGACGGATGCTGTCCCAATAGCTCAAATCCCGTTTTTTGGCAAGTGAATCAATCGTGTAATTCCTGTTGGAAACGACTTCTGCTTCCTTGCTTTGTTTTAATTCTTCCTTTTCATATTCATTGACAAGCTTCCTAAAATCTTTCCTTGTCATCTTGTCCGCTTGTGCCATTTGCTCCAGACTTGATACACTTTTGTTGAAAGCAGTCACATCCTTGGGAACTTCGGTGACTTTCTCATCGATGATTTCAGTCTCAGCAATCATGTCAGGGTTGAGTGTCACTTTATAGTCGCGGGTGGATGCGAGGTATTTGTATTCACCGGCAAAACCAAAAAACTTTCCTCCAAAAGTGTAAGTATGCGTCGAGGGCATCCATACGTTCTCGGCTACAGGCTGATAAATCTGCTTCACCCCTATCGAAAATCCAAGCAAAGACGTCGTCAGGTCCAAGCTGTGGATCGCCCAAATGTCCTCAATGATATAAATGTATCCCTCAAAAACCCGCTCCCCTCTTGACCTTGGCGTCACTTTGATCTTATTGACCATGACGCCGTTTTCTACAAATGAGCCTTCATATTTGAATTGATAATACGCAAAGGCAGACGGCGCAAGCGGCGTAACTGCTTCATTGATTTTGGCATTGTAAAAGCTCGTGGCAATGTAAGGGGCCGGAGAAGTGGCGTTGTTGTCCCCGTTTGTCCGGATACTGATTACTTTTTCCTCTACAGTATTGGGCTGCTTGAAAGTAATTTTTGATACTGATTCAGTTGTGTAGGCTTCGTTGAGTTTGACTCCTTCTTTTTCCAATTCCTTTTTCATAAAAAAAGGAGCATCTGTAAGTTGCCCGGTACCCTTGAGGTAAACCATCATGCTGTATTCCTGCACCTGAAGTCGATGGAATTTGGCTTTGGAAATCGCCTTCCGCATAATCGTCAAAGCCGGATCTTCCTGTTTGGTTTTGACGGTGACTTCCTGTAAGGCATATACCTGCTCTTCCAATTCGAAGTTAAGTTCCTCCCAATCTTCTGTGATGACGACTGTTTTGACTTCCGAAGCAAAACCCAAATATTGTGCTAGCACGTCATAAACGCCTTTTTTGAGACGGAATTCATATTCACCGTTTTGGTTGGTCGGAACGCCATCACCCAAGTTGCGGACATAGATGGAGGCAAATGGCAGAGGATCGCCATTTTTGCCGGTAACTTTCCCCCTGATGCCTTGGGCATTACCTTCCGTAAGGATTGCAAAGAGGAAAAAACACAAAAAGATTGGTTTGAAAAATCGAAAATAAGGGCTCATGGTTGTGGTAGTCAATGGTGTTGGAAAAATAATATTTAATGTTCTAACGAGCCAATTTTATTGTGGTTGTTGACAAAAATTAACGATAAGTAAAGGTATTTAAGGATAATTAAAAAGTGGAAAGGGGACGGAAGACCGAAGACGGAAGAATGGGGCAGTTTCTCATTGAAAACATATTATTAAATGGTAAAAGTTTTTAGCTGTCAACCTTGTGTCGTGATTTCGATCTTTCATGGCGAATCTAAGATTCTGTGCTCATTTAACCGGAATTTGAAAAACACGGTAAAAAGGTATCCCGTCAATGCTCATGCCTTCAATCTTCAATAACATGCTTTTGGTAGACTTTGGAAGATTGACTGAGAAAGTAAAGCTTTCATTCTCTACATCGGTTTTGGCGTTAGGATTCCAATAAAGCGATGGTCTAGATTCGGGGATTTCAGATTCACCCAGTTGGACCGGAAATTCTTTGACGGGAGTAAATCCTCTTATTTTAAATATTTGAAATTCTTCACTGTTGAAAACCTGATCAGGATCCTGAGGGGCATTTGCCCCTTTTTTGGTATTTACCATGATTACTCCTGCAAATCCCGCCATGCCAAACTGGGGAGCATTGAAAGTGTAGACTTCAATAGATTCAACTTCGGCAGCAATAAACGTCTTTAATACTGACATTGTAGTTTCATTGGCATCTGTGATATACCTATTACCGTCAATGATTAAGAGCGGTTCTCCATCATTTATTCCCCAATTAAAATTCCCTAAACCACCCCCTTGCATGTTCATACCGATAATCACATCTAACGTTTGCTCCGGAAACTTCTCCAAAAAATCCTGACCTATACTTCGGTCTCCTTTTCCATAACCATAGTTTTTGTCCTCCATGGTTTGCTTTTTTTCCTCTTCCAGAAGGAACTCCTCCAACTCCACATATTCCCCATCAAAAATATCAAGCTTCCCAATTGTGGATTTTGGCTTGGTTTCCAATTGAAGTTTGGGCAATTCCACATTCACAGGCGGGCTTGTTTTTTCAGAGATCGACACCTGTCCAAAGGACTTTCTGTTTTTGTTCAAGGCAGCAAGGGCAACTTCAGCAGAATCGGTAAATGAAAGGCCTGTACCCCAAAAATACCCGCTGCTGTCAGATTTGATGATTCCAAAATCGGTCATCTCTCCCAAAACCACAGTCAAGGGAACTGCCAAGGGCTTTCCCTTTTTATCGGAAAAATATCCCTCCAAAGAAATCCCGAATTCTATTTTGTGTCCTTCCTCCGGAAAATCATACTCGGCGAGTTCTGTTCCTATCCAGTCTAATTCTGTTTCAATGGTCTGCTGCTCGCCGATGAAAGTGGCCAAATCCGCATCAATCAGTGAAATACTGAAATTACCTTCCAATAAAGTACTGTCGGGTTCCTGTACTGATAGGCTGATTGTAGTCCTATTGAAAAGTTCCTCTCTTGTAATCTCTGAGGAAAATTGGATAGAAACTTCTTCTTCACTTTGATCTTTGGTCAGCCAAATATCCGATGCCACCACTTCCCTGTCACCACTGATGAGGGGCAACGGTTTGTAAAAGAAATCTGTTTCTGGAAAATTTCTCATCCAACTGGTGTATGCCCGGATGGAATAATTTCCCGGTGGAAACCCTGCAGGAATCTGAAGCTGACCTTTGGCTGATCCAAAGGCAATGAGGAAGGTTTCCTTCAATACAGCCTCTTTATTCTCATTGACCAGGTCAACGTACAAAACCCTGCTTAGCGAATCTTGAAAAATTGCGTTTTGGTAAAATATTCTAGAAGAAAACCAGACTGTTTCACCCGGTGAATAGTAAGGTTTGTTAAATGTCAGGAAAGGTTTTTCACGGAGGTTGTTCCATTTATCTTGGTTTATCCGACTGCTATCCACTTCCGCCAACAACTTTAAATTCTCCAAATCCGGTCTGAAATCATGGGGCAAAGACCTTGCAACACGCTCTCTTGCGACATACCCGGAAAGTATCAACTCTCGGGGATCCATCATGACACCATTGGCATCCACTTCAAATTTACAATTCGGAGCATTGATCCAAGAGATAGGAAAAGGTCTATTTGTATAATAAGTGCTGGGCCAGTACTTTTTGGTAAAATGAACTTCTACATTTTCCGGCCACTCGACTACGAAATTGCCATTTGGTAAAATTGCAGTTACCAAAGAATCCAAAGGAAGTGGCAAAAGTGAACTGCCTATCTCCTTATCAAAATTATTGGACCGCTGTGTTGATGCGATATTTTGCACTATAAATGCTTCAAACCCCTCACTATCGGCTTCATTGCGTACCAAAGACTGTAAAAGGTGCCGCATTGACCCAAAATACGCTGAATTCCTATATTCATCCCATGTCGATTCTGTCCCATTTTCAGGTTTTTCTATTTCTTTGAAATTGACAAGACCATAATATTGGAAACCATTCTTTGTCTGAAGGTATTCCTGAAGATGGTAGTCAATCTCATAGCCAAGTGCTCTATTGGCCACTTTAAGAGGTTCCGAAGAACTTGCCGCAAGATACCTGCCTATTCCTTCTGCTTTTCCTTCCTCAAAGTCAATGACCCAAGGGTTGAGTATTTCATTCTTTTTGAAAAATGGATCATCCGGTACGGCGAGAAACACGCGCTCAAATTTGCGAAGGTTCCTTTCCCAAGCCTTGTCCCTTTTGGCAGAAAGAGAGACCTCGTCAAGTTGGTCCTCTTTTGGAGTCAATTCAAAATTGACAGTAACCTGGTTTCTCCCTCCAAAAGAAACCTTCCTGTATTTGGTAAAATATCCTACGAAGGATGCCACGACTTCAGGGTTTTGGGGCAAGGAACCACTGATTCTAAAATTCCCATTGATATCAGTCGTGCTTCCCAAAGTAGTATTGTTGATAAAAACATTGGCAAAAGGAAGAGATTCACCGGTCTTTTCATCTACGACCTTGCCTGAAATAACCTGAGCTTCCGAAAAACCATAAACCAGCAAACCCAATGTGAGAAGGGTGATTTTTGCTAGTTTATATTCAAGAGCACATGGTATAATCATTCATGACGGCATTTTGGGCATTGAAAAATAGGAGTGGTAAGTTAAAAAAATCCTACTAATACCTATTCAAAATATTTAATTTAAGACTGCAAGACAATGGTATATTTGGCTTTTCCCAGCCAAGGATTATTTCATTCGGTAATTTTTTAAGTAAACCTAAAGTCAAATATCATTAATCCAAAAAATCTTGAATTGTCACAGAAAGGTTAAATAAATCCTTTAATTTAACATCTCCAATTAGCCCTATAACCACAAAGAGCAGTGACAGTCAAAAATCAAAACATTTTTTCAGGTCTGAATGTAAAAAGCCAACTTACAAGAGGTTTATTCAAGGTGATTTTGCTTTTTGGTTTGACCATACTTACCCAATTTTTCCTTGGTATCCCCAATCTTCAAGCACAGACTGAATTCACGGAGGTGAAATTTGATCAGGGAGATCTTCCAAAAAGAGCCCAATATTTTCTTACGGGAAAAGTAATCCACTTGGAAAATGGTGAACCGCTGTCAGGGGTTTCCATTCACATTGACGGTTTTTTTGCAGGAAACAACACAGACAGAATCGGGCAATATGTCCTTTCCTTAGATTCAGGAAGGCACCGCATTGTATTCCGTCAATTTGGAAAAAGACCCGTCCATTACCTGATCGAACTCTATGGAGACGGCCAATTAGATGTAGGACTTGTCAACCTTGACTTTGAGTTGGAGGCCTTCACAGTTGAAGCCGACGAAAGGGACAGGAATATCCGCAGTCCAATCACAGGGGTGACCAAAATGGACATCAATGATATCAAACTTGTCCCGGCATTTATGGGTGAACCGGATGTGTTCAATGTCCTCCAATCCATGCCGGGAGTGACATCAGTCGGTGAAGGTTCCGCAGGAATGAATATCAGAGGCGGTCAGGCAGACCAAAACCTGATCATGATGAACGAGACCATTGTCTTGAGCAACAGTCACGCTTTGGGCTTTTTGTCTTCCTTCAACGGTGATGCACTCCAAAACTTCACCTTATATAAAGGTGCAGTACCGAGTTATTTTGGCGGGCGGAGTTCTTCAGCCCTGAATATAGAGATGCGGAAAGGTAGCAAAGAAAACTGGAAAGGAAGTGTCTCTTTGGGAACTGCCTTGAGCAAAGTGATGGTGGAAGGGCCCATCGTACCTGAAAAGACCTCAATGATTTTTGCATCCAGGCTATCCAATGCCAATTGGCTTTTGAACAAAGCAAATGAAGTAGATGTACAAAACAGCAAAATAAACTTTCACGATATTTATTTGGGCATCAACCATCAGTTTACTGAAAAAAACAACCTCGATTTTAACCTGCTCAATACCGGTGACTATTTCAGATTTTCCAACCAATTTGGATTTGATTGGAACAATCTCGTGGGTTCACTCACCAGCCGAAACCTATTGACAGATGATTTGTCATTGGTTGGAATGGTGGCCTATGGCTCTTTTAACAATGGCTTTTTTGAGCCTTCCGTCGTGGATCCATCCAAAATCGAAAATGGCCTGTATTATTACCAGGGAAAAATAACCGGACTGTTGACCTTGGAGAAAGTGGATATCAACTTTGGTGCTGAGGCAATCCAATACCAAATGAGGCCAGAATTCTTGAGTCCTTTGACTCCTGAATCAGGCATTGCGGCCAAGACCGTCCAAAAAGAAAGGGGAATGGAATATGCACCTTTTATATCTGCAGACTGGAATCCAAACGAAAGCCTTTCCTTTTCCGGCGGAATCAGGTATTCCAATTATGTGCAGCAAGGTCCTGATTCGATCTTCAGGTACGAAGAGGGTGTGCCGATTTCCAGGTTGACGATTGTCGGGGTAGATTTCGTAGAAAGCGGAAAAGTCGTCAAGTACAGTGGCTTTGAACCGAGATTTTCATTCAGGTGGACTTTCGATGAAGTCAATTCCATCAAAGGCGGCTATTCTGTAATGAACCAATACCTACAGACCATCTCCAATGCCACAGGTCCCACGCCCATTGACCTTTGGCAATTGAGCACGACCTACATCAAGCCACAAAGATCCCACAATGCTTCTTTGGGATTTTTTAGAAATTTCAAAGAAGACGAATGGTCAACTTCTTTTGAAGGTTTTTACAGAACCACAGCCAACCAATTGGAATACCGGGATTTTGCAGATCTATTTTTGAATCCACACATTGAAACTGAATTGATCCAAGGGGAAGGACTTGCCTACGGTGCTGAGCTTTTGATCCAAAAAAACACCGGCGGTATCACAGGTTGGCTTGCCTATACCTTCAGCAGGTCGCTGATCAGGACTACATCTGAATTCCCCGAAATCCAGGTAAATCAGGGAAATTGGTTTGCGACTAATTTTGACAAACCCCACAACATCTCATTGGTTACCAACTTTCATATCGGAAGGGGACGTACTTTGAACACCAACGTCAATTTTTCAACAGGCAGACCGGTAACGGGTCTTTCGTCCAACTACGTAGTGGGTGGAATCTTTGTGCCTAATTTTGGAAACAGGAATGAATTCAGGATTCCTAATTATTTTAGGATTGACTTTTCCTACCTGACCAACGGCTTTGTCAGAAAGTGGGACGACAAAATCAATTTTAGCGTCTATAACCTTACCGGAAGGAGAAACGCCTATTCTGTCTTTTTCCAACGTGAAGGCAGGATTCCGAGATTGGTACCTTATCAGATTTCAATATTGGGATCAGCTTTCCCTTCTTTTACCTATACTGTTGCTTTTGGAAAATGATCAAAACCCATAAAATATCCTTCAGATTCATTTTGGTATTCTTTTTATACCTGTTGCTTCCTTTTTCCTGTATTGACAAGCTTGATTTTGTGGGAGAAACAGAGGAAGGCCAATTGGTAATCTATGGCTTATTGACCGACACCGATGAAAAGCAAGTGGTAAATGTGAGTCAGACGACAATATTTGGATTTCCACCAAAAGGAGTCCCAAATGCCCAAGTCTCCCTTTTGACATCCTCTGGAGAGAGGTATAGTTACTTTTCTATCGGAAACGGCGATTATGAACTGAATGATGTAAAAGCCATCGAAGGCAAAAGTTATGCCCTAGAAGTGGTATTGGATGGAAATGTGTACCTGTCAAAATACGAATCAGTACCAAAATGGCAGGCAGAGGATGTCCTGAGTTTTACCTTTACCAATGAACCATTCCGGACAGAATCTCCCGAATCTGTCTTTACACTTAATTCGGAGACAACACTTCCCGCAACACAGGATCCCATTTACCTAAGATGGACAGTCGAAGAAACTTATTTTTGGCCTTTGGTTTGGTTAAAGGGAACAGGTTTTCCCCCACCACCTCCGCCTCCGTGTTTTATTTCAGATGCCATCGAACCAAACCGTCTCAATTTATTTGACGGCTCGGGGACAAGCACCAGGAAGGCGACTTTTGTGATGGGCAAAAGAATGGTGGACAACTCCTTTTTGTATCCGTTTTTTTTCAGTGTCAAGCAATTGAGCATCAACAGGGAGGCCTACGAATATTGGGAAAAAATCAAAATCGTCATTAACAACCAAGGGTCGCTTTTTGATATTCCGCCTGCTCCTGTTTTTGGGAATATCTCCAATGTTGAAGACCGAAATGAGATTGTGCTGGGGTATTTTGAAGTAGCGAAAACAAAAGTAACCAGGATTAACACCACCAGGGCGGATGTACCCTTTTATCTGGTTGATCCCTGTCTTTGGTCTCCTGTAATACCTGAAGACTCCTATGCTGCCGAATGTAGAAGCTGCGCTGTCAGGGCACAGGGAAGAAGATGGACAAACGACGCCCCTGAATGGTGGAAGTTTGATTAGAAAATATTTCAATCCCAAAATTCAATGCATATATCCCGGATAGTTACAACAGATAAGGTATTTATAAAAATATAGAGTTCCGGGTAGCGTTCTATCCGCATTATTGTATTTGCCATTTCCACCTCGTGTTTTGACAGAATGGAATTTATTGGAAATTTTTATATACCACCTGCTCCTGTTTTGGAATATTACTTTATATCCCAATCCCACAGAAGGAGTTTTGGGCTTGTGATGTTGCAAAAGAAAAATTATAAGGATTTCCACAAATAGGTGCGACATACCTTTTTTTCTTAAGGGCCTTGTGATTTTGTAGCATTTTTCGATTTAACTACTTTTTCAACAGTTAGTACTTTTAATAGAAGCTTAGGGATGGATCTGTTTTAGCTTAAACATATCAAATTGGAAGTTTATATGGCAATGATTAAAACCAAAAACTTAAAATTTCCAGACCAGAATATCACCGGCGATGTCTAAATCACCCGTCTACTATTTCAAATGATACCCTTTCCTGTGTATGAAGTTTTACAAGAATTTTTTTAGGTATAAAAATTTATAATGTTTATTATAGATATGTTTTATAAACGAATTTTAGGTTAAAATGTGTTACTTTTTGATTTGTTAGGTATTTTCGAAGCTATGATTTACATGTTTGACATATAAATTCAAATATGTGGTCAAAAAACAAACCTATATTTTACAAAACCTATTAAACCTATGAAAAACAACTTTACAAACCTCCTTAAAGGAGGAACAGTACTTGGCGTTATGCTTATGGTACTATCTATGACAAGCGTAATGGCGCAGGAAGAAGAAGAAGAAACAGACGACTTCACCTTTAACGTCACCCTGAATTCCGATCAGTTTTTCGGATTTTATCCCGTCTTTCAAGGGGGATACAGTATCAGTGAAAAAACTGACTTTACATTTTATGGCATCCTTTGGTCCGGTGGCACAGGAGCAGCATGGGGAAACTGGACTGAATTTGGAGTCGGTTTAAATTTCAAAGTTGCTGAAGGAGTTGCAGTAAATCCTCAAATCGGTATTTTGGGAGGAAACCTGCTTTCATCCGGTACTGCAGGTAGCGGCCGGTTGGGAGATGGTATCGTTCCAAACCTGACTGTCAATTTGAATAAAACGAAAACTGAAGGACAGATTTATGCAGGTTTGTATGCGCCTTTGAGGAATGAAGCTCCTGCAACCGGTACAACATTATCTTATCTCCATTATTGGGTAAATTATGGATATAAGGTTTCTCCCTTTTTCTCTTTGGGTGGACATTACGAGCACCTGATCAATACAGGAGGATCCAATGTTGAGACATCCACTGATGTCTATCAATGGTTAGGTCCCTATATCCAATTTACAAAACCAACCGGCGGTCCGTTTGCAAGATTTTCGTTTGGTACCGATTTGGTTGAAGGAAACGATTCATTCTTCAAGCTGACTACAGGTTTCAGCTTCTAACATATGAAAGCAAGGCCGGTTTTATTACCGGCCTTTTTTTTTTAAAAGGATACCTGCCTTAAAATCACTCCACCACAAATTTTCTAAACACAATCCCCTATTGGATTTCTACCCACCCAAATGAAGTACGGTGCTCCCAATTTTTACCTTTATAGCATTTCTCCTTTTTATTTATCGACTTTCAAATAGGCTTTCAATTGAGTTTCGAAATCTCACATACCAAAAGCAAACAGCCGAAGTCTGCCATTTCTATGAAATAATTTCAGTATGACGTAATCCTTTTACTAACCTATTGTCATTTAGTCTGTCAAACTGACACGTTAAATAGTGAATTTCTGATTGGCACATGAGTTGTCTAATAGCTTTCAAATCAAAGTCGTAATCAATAACAGAAAATATAAAATCATGGGAAAAATCATAGGTATAGACTTGGGTACCACCAACTCCTGCGTTGCCGTAATGGAAGGTAACGAGCCAGTGGTCATCCAAAACAGCGAAGGAAGAAGAACCACGCCATCAATAGTGGCCTTCCTGGACAATGGAAACGGAGAAAGAAAAGTAGGTGACCCTGCAAAACGTCAAGCTATCACCAACCCCTCCAACACCATTTCCTCTGTGAAGAGGTTTATGGGTAAAAAATTCTCAGAAGTATCTGATGAGAAAAAACACGCATCTTACAAAGTCGAAAAAGGAGCCAACGACACTGTCGTAGTCAAAATCGGTGACAGGTCTTACACACCACAGGAACTATCTGCCATGATTCTTCAGAAAATGAAGAGTACAGCAGAGGATTTCTTGGGACAGACTGTCACAGAAGCTGTCATCACAGTACCTGCATACTTCAATGATGCAGAGCGTCAGGCAACCAAAGAAGCCGGACAGATCGCCGGACTTGAAGTCAAAAGAATCATCAACGAACCTACCGCTGCCGCATTGGCATACGGTATGGACAAGAAAAACCAGGACATGAAAATCGCTGTGTATGACCTTGGCGGTGGTACATTTGATATTTCAGTTCTTGAATTGGGTGATGGTGTATTCGAAGTGAAATCCACCAATGGTGATGTACACTTGGGTGGTGATGACTTTGACCAAAAGATCATCAATTGGCTTGCAGAAGAATTCCAATCTGAAGAGCAGATCGACTTGAGAAAAGACCCAATGGCACTTCAGAGATTGAAAGAAGCTTCTGAAAAAGCAAAAATAGAATTGTCAAGTTCTGCTTCGACAGAAATAAACCTTCCTTATATCACTGCCACCCAAACAGGTCCAAAGCACTTGGTGAGAACCTTAAGCAGAGCGAAGTTTGAGCAGCTTACAGCCGACTTGGTAAAAAGATCAATGGATCCTTGTATCAAAGCCCTCGCAGACGCCGGACTGAAACCATCAGATATTGATGAGGTGATCCTTGTCGGAGGTTCTACAAGAATTCCAAAAATACAGGAAGAGGTAGAGAAGTTCTTTGGCAAGAAACCTTCCAAAGGTGTCAACCCTGACGAAGTTGTGGCCATCGGTGCTGCGATCCAAGGAGGGGTATTGACAGGTGAAGTAAAAGACGTGTTGTTACTCGATGTAACTCCACTGTCCTTGGGAATCGAAACCATGGGAGGTGTTTTCACCAAACTGATCGAATCCAACACAACCATTCCTACCAAAAAATCAGAGGTATTCTCCACTGCTTCTGACAATCAGCCGGCAGTTGATATCCATGTATTGCAGGGAGAAAGAGCTTTGGCCAAGGACAACAGGTCAATCGGTAGATTCCAATTGAGTGACATTCCACCATCTCCAAGAGGGATTCCACAGATCGAAGTGACGTTCGACATTGATGCCAATGGTATCTTGAACGTATCAGCCAAAGACAAAGGAACCGGCAAAGAGCAAAAAATCAAGATCGAAGCTTCTTCCGGTTTGTCTCAGGACGATATCGAAAGAATGAAGCGAGAAGCAGAAGCCAATGCGGCCTCTGATAAAGCTGAAAAAGAAAAAATCGAAAAATTGAACCAAGCTGACAGTCAGATTTTCCAGACAGAAAAACAACTGAAAGAATATGGTGACAAACTTTCCGATGGCAACAAAGCCAACATCAGCGCTGCTTTGGAGGGATTAAAATCCGCTCATGCTTCCAAAGACCTTACTTCCATTGATTCTGCCTCCGAAGCTTTGAACAAAGCGTGGGAAGCTGCTTCTCAGGAAATCTACAATGCCACCCAAGGTGCAGGTGCACAACCAGGACCTGATGCCAATGCAGGTGCGGGTCAAGGGGCATCCAATGCCGGAGACGGTGTGTCTGATGTAGATTACGAAGAAGTGTCTGAAGACAAAAAGTAATTTTCAATTAACCAAATATGCGACGGCATCTGTATGAAAGTATGGATGCCGTTGTTTTTTGAAAGAGCTCAACCCACTCACAAGAATTACGATAAAATCAAGTTTGCAGGGGAGTCTCAAATCTCGCATCTCGCCTCACCCTTCTCGGCTCTAAATCTCAAGACTCATATCTCCCATCTCACGTCTATCCCATGAAACTCACTCCAGATAACAAACTCAAGAAACTCATTATAGTAGGTGACAGGGTTTTGATCAAACTCAGAAAAGCTGACGGAAGAACAGCCACGGGACTTTACCTTCCTCCGGGAGTTCAGGAAAAGGAAAAAGTGCAACAAGGCTATATCATCAAAACAGGACCTGGATATCCGATCCCTATGCCGGCAGAAGACCGGGAACCTTGGATGGAAGCAGAGGAAAAAATCAGGTATGTCCCACTTCAAGCAAAAGAAGGGGACTTGGCTATTTTCCTATTAAACGGTGCATTTGAAGTAATTTATGAGGGGGAAAAATATTTCATCGTCCCACAGCATTCTATCCTGATGCTTGAAAGAGAAGAAGAATTATGATTCCTCATTATAGTTAAGCCATCCGAAAACAATTATTGAATTTTAGTTTTGTTTCGGATGGTTCTTTTTTGGATGGTAAATTCACACGCCAATCCCTATGATTTCCTCTATAACTCCAACAGGGTTTCTTTACCTGCGATTATTTGTACAACCTTGATTGTTTGAACAGGCTGTTCATTTCCTAAAAAATATTCCAATACATAGGTTCCAGGCAAAAGATTTTCAATGATTAAATTGTTGACAATTTGGCCTGTTTTGACCTCCGACCCTACCGGAATAAAACCTCCACGTATCTGGAAAGTACTTTCTGTCGCAAGTCTATATTGCAATATATTCAATGAAGATACCTGCTTCATTCTAAGGGAACCACTAGTTGGGTATTCCGGAATTTCTGTACAAGAAACAACAAATAGAAATGACAGGATTATTAGAATCCGGGAAATTAAATCGGTTTTCATAATAGTTGGTTGATGTGTTTTTAAATCAGAATAGAAGATATCTATTCCAAATTAGCCTTGACTTTGCCTTCAAAAAATCAAATAATGACAAACGAGAAAAATCAAACAGGAAAGTCTAAAATATTACTCCAGTTAATCCAATTGCACAAATCAGTTGTCCAATATTAAGTAGAGAAACAGCCATGCTTCCGGTTAAATTGGAAGCATTAAAAAAAACCTGTTGAAACTCACCCAACAAAAACTTCCACTTGTCTACCTGGAATAATCTGAAAAGTCTTTACAACTCCCCCGGCAACAATCACATAAGTTCCTTCCAATAAATCAGAAACCACAAATGAGGTTCCCAAAATACCGGTCCTAATCCAGGGATTGATGTCGGGAGAGTTTCTTAATTGCACATAAACCTCCGCAGGTGCAATAAAGTATTCTGTATTTGGAGAGAAGTTTCGAGAAGTAAATAACACAGAACCTGTAACGGGCTGATCTTCCCAGTTTATACAGGAAGACATCAAGACCAAAATCAACAATAAACTTATGGCAGAAATTTTCATAGCTGTAGGAATGTTTTGGTTAAAAGTAAAATTAAGTTTACGGAAAGCAAAAAAAAAAAAAAAAAGGACGTATAAAACGTCCTTTTTAATTTATTTTGGATACGGATCAATCATTCTTCCAAGGTTGTCTGTTTTTGGCTTTTGGACCGAATTCTCTTTCATCGCTAACCGGTCTTGATACCAATGCTACTTTTTCGGTTTCCATTTCCCAAGCTTTTGCATTCTTGAATGCCGGACCTTGTTTTTCATTAGGCGTTACATTGACCATGGCGGTCGTTTTTTTGGAATTATCTTTCCATGGTTTATAATTCTTGGCAGCAGGTCCTTGTAGGTCCTTGAATGCCTGGGCGTTTACTACAAATATTGTTAAGAAAAACGCGAGGATAAATAATGGGATCTTTTTCATATTTAAAGTGATTTGGGTTTTCAAATTTTCAGTAATATATACGTGAAAACCAAAAAATGTTTGACCAAAACAGACTTTTATATATTTTTTTACAATAAAAAAGAAATTAAATACTGTTTATGGAAGTATAGAAATTCAAAAATCGGGTAATTTTAAACCATGTTTTCAAAAAAAATCCAACTATATAAAAAAATTGAATTCCGATTGAACCAATTGGAAAGGTTTAGGCATAAAAAAACCAAAACCTGCCTTCTTTTTTATTGAAGACAGATTTTGGAAAAAAATTTAAGAAATTTCGGTTAAAAAGAAAAAACTGCTGCCAAAAGGAAAGAAGAAAGGTTTTTGGAAGGATCAAGTGAATTGTTCAGGAAAGTATCTTCGGAAGTGGTATCCATCCTTAGTTCAGGAATCAAGGAAAAATTCTTGGTTACTTTTACATTGCCTGAAAGTGTCAATGCAAAAACATTTCCATCACCGTCATCATTCAAACCAACTGCACCATCAATACCGGTGTTGAAGACAGAGAAATATTCACCCCTTGCACCAAGTCTGAATTTTTTGGATACTTGGGACTGAAGATAGATAGCCGCTCCATAAAAACCAGATGGATCACCGTTAGCATCCTCAACGTCGTCCGGACCTGTGACAATCTCTCCAGGAGCAATGGTATTGTAGGTGGTGTTAAAACCTAAATAAAATTTCTCAGTAAGGTTAAGACCCGTTGTAAGATCAACTTGGAATGTCCTTCCTGCAGAAACCTGACCTGTATTTATTGGAAAATCTACATCGAATTTGCCATCCTGGTCACCATAAAGGAAATTCAAGTAAGTGTTTCCCATTTCTCCAGCATAACCCAATTGCGCTCCAAAAGTATAAGTCTCAAAATTATTGAATTCCGTCATATCCGTTGGGTTCATAATGGCAGCCATAAAGGTAAATTTCTCTGACAAGTCAATATTCGCTTTGATACCTGTATGGGAAAAAGGTCCATATGAAAACATATAGGAGGTGGAATAATTAAAGTTGGCTGTTGGTGATATAACCTCATAGCCCAAGTAGGTATTGAAATTACCAAAGGTCAAAGTAACCGCATCAGTGACATTCCAATACACATACAGTTGGTTGACCATCTGAGAACTTCCTGCAAAACCTCCTGTATTCATAGGAGATCCGAATACAGCATCCTCCCCACGGGGTCCGAATACCAAGTCAGCTACAACACCGACTTTACTTCCTTCATATTTGGTGATCAAATTGAACATACCGAGAGAAAAACCCGGAAGATTACCAAATGATGTATTTGGGGATTGGGCAAACTCACCCTTTGTGGGACCATTGAAATTTTTGCGGAAATACACGTCTGCAGAACCTGAGAAGGACAATTTACCTTCTTCTTCCTCCTCTTCTTCTTGAGCAATTACAGGAACAGAAATTAACAATAATAGGAATATTATTAGCGCATGAAGATTTTTCATTTTAGTTTTGATTATCGGTTAAACATGATTTAGCTGAAGAGAACCCTGACCCAATCAGAAAGAGAGTCGCGTTTTTTTCCTTGGGCAGGGTTCTTGCTTTTTTGTAATTAGTTGTTTGGTTTTTTCTCCTATTCGTCGAAAATGATGGTATATCCTCTGATTCCGTGTTCGTGTGAATCCAAACCGGATTTTTCATGTGCTTCGGAAACCCTGATACCCACGGTAACTTTCAGGATGTAGAAAATGGCAAAAGCTGAAATGAAGGCTGTCGCACCGCACACTGCTACCCCAATTAATTGGGTTACAAAGGAATGATCAGGGTTAGTAGAAAAAATACCTACTGCCAATGTTCCCCATATCCCACAGGTAAGGTGGACAGAAACGGCACCCACAACATCATCCAATTTCATTTTGTCAAGGAAAACAGCAGAAATAACTACCAAAATCCCGGCAATAAAACCAATTAATAAGGCAGCGGCCGGTGTGAAAACATCAGCACCGGCTGTAATTCCTACCAATCCGGCTAGGATACCATTGAGCACCATACCGAGGTCTAGTCTATTGAATGCAAAGTATGCGGCTAAAAATCCACCCGTTCCTCCGGCGGCAGCGCCGAGGCAGGTTACTACCAACACCGAGGATACAAGCCCCGGATTTGCAGAAAGCACCGAACCTCCATTAAATCCAAACCACCCAAACCATAGAAGGAATGTACCAATTACAGCGAGCGGAATACTTGCTCCAGGTTTTGCAATGGCTTTTCCATCTATAAATTTACCAATCCTTGGGCCAACAAGGATGACGCCCGCCAAGGCACCCCATCCACCTACAGAGTGAACCAATGTGGAACCGGCAAAATCATAAAATCCCATGGCCTTTAAAGCACCACCGCCCCATTGCCAGCTTCCGATAAGTGGATAAATCAAACCCACAAAAAACAAGGTAAAGATGAGGTAAGCCCACACTTTGACCCTTTCGGCTATTGCACCTGAAACTATCGTGGCACATGTTGCCGCAAACATTGCTTGGAAAAGGAAGTCAGTCCAATAAGTGTAACCCCCGCTTGCATAACCGGAAGTAACATCTGCATCTGCCGGACTAAACCAGAACATGCTCCAACCTTCACTTGCGAAGGCAAACCATCCTGGGGTCTCAAATCCCGGATACATAAGGAAAAACCCGCAAATGGCATAGGTTATCAATCCTATTATCGGGGTTACTGTATTTTTGAAAAGAATATTGACCGTATTCTTAGCTTGGCCAAATCCAGTTTCCACAGCCGCAAAACCCAAATGCATAATAAATACCATAGCTGTACAGAGCATCATCCATACATTATTGGTCGTTAAGAGGGTTTGTGCCAGCTCTGCCGTGACATCAACCGCGGCAGGCACATCGCTTACTTGAGCGATCATTGAGTTCATCCACTTCATAGGTTTTAATTTTTACAACAACTTATTTGATAACATTTTGAATAGGTTTGATTTCTTTGAATAGGCTAAATCTAATTACATTTTTTTCAAAAAATAAAACCCATCATTGTCAAAAAGCCAATGATTAATCGATTTAGTTGATTATTTTTTATTGTTTTATTTATAAAACATTAAATTATTCAATTAATACGGCTTATTTTTTGATCCCTAAAAAACCAAATATTATTCTGTTTTTGAAAAAATGTTTTCCGCAATCGATACCGAAAATCATTAAATAAAAATAATATTTACTATTAATAAAATTTATAGAATAATAATCTGAAAATAAGAAAATATTGAAATTTGAACTTTAACAGACTTTGTGTTATTGATTTATTACAAAAAAAAAATTGAAAAAAATCAATTTTTTTTAAAAATAGGTTAATTTAAAAACCTAAAAATCAAAATTTTACATATTTTTTTACTTTTTAGGTAATAAAATAGCCCAACAATTGAAATTTTTATATCACATGAATGATACATAAGTTGTTTTTTTAACCATATACTTTCAAATTTTATAATTTTCGATAAAAGAGCCCCTAATTTTCGGTTTACACAGGTTGATTTATGGCTTAAACCGAATCTATGTGCACATTTCTAAACCTTAGGTCAAAAAATTAACCCAATTTTTCACCAATTACATAAAAAAAGCAAATCCCTTTGGACAAGCGATTAGCCAAAGGGATTTGTGATAGTGAAATCTCAAGAACTGGGTCCTATTAAAATCAAAAATTTGTTACTTTTTGACTAAAGTTGCATACTCTTTTGCAAAATAGCTCAGGATAACATTCGCTCCTGCCCTTTTTATACTCAACAATGATTCTAGCATGGCTCTTTCTCCGTCAAGCCAGCCTTTTTGGGCAGCAGCTTTGACCATGGCATACTCTCCGCTGACATTGTAGGCAGCTATAGGCAGGTTCGAATTGTCTTTCAGCAATTTGATGATGTCCAAATACGCCAAAGCGGGCTTGACCATCAAGAAATCTGCCCCCTCAGCTGTATCCAGTCCAGCTTCGATCAATGCTTCGCTGTAATTTGCCGGATCCATCTGGTAAGTCTTTTTGTCTCCCATTTTGGGTGCGGAATCCAATGCCTCCCTGAAAGGACCATAAAAAGCCGAAGCATATTTGGCAGTGTAGGACATAATGGAAACATCGGTATAGCCGTTTTTATCCAGAACTGACCTGATGAACCCAACTCTCCCATCCATCATATCTGAAGGTCCGAGAATATCAGCCCCTGCCTGTGCCTGTGCCAAAGACATTTTGCCCAAGATTTCCAATGTCTCGTCATTAAGGATTTTTCCATTTTCAACAAGACCGTCATGCCCATCCGAACTGTATGGATCCATTGCCACGTCCGTCATGACCACTGCCTCAGGGAATGTACTTTTGATTTTGAATATCGCTTTGAGATAAAATGTCCCGGGATTATGGCTTTCAGTGGCAAATTTGTCTTTCTTAATTTCAGGATAGGCAGGAAAAATATCAAATGCCATAATCCCAAGTTTCATACACGCTTCTATCTCACCCAACATCAGATCCAAAGAATACCTGTATATCCCGGGCATAGAGGAAACTTCAATCTTTTGGTTGATTCCATCAATCAGAAACATCGGGAAAATAAAGTCTTTGACAGAAAGTCTTGTTTCTTCCACCATGTTGCGGATACCTTGGGATTTTCTGTTTCTTCTTGGTCTAATGAGCATAGTAGTCTGAATTTAGTCAAATCAAAGTTAAATGTTTAGCACTGAAATTTACTTGGAGTATCCAATCAATGAAAAAATCCGGTCTGTATCCATCTCCCTAAAATCTTCAATATATAAGTCACACACCGGCAATTCAGAGCGGGAATGGGAGGACAAAACTCCCACAACTTTCATCCCCGCATTTTTGGCAGCGGTGACGCCTGAAAATGAATCTTCAAAGACGACACAAATACCGGGCTCCACCTGTAGGTTAGCCGCTGACTTGAGGTAAACCTCAGGATCCGGTTTGTGCTTGGTCACGTCCTCACTTGCCAAAATGGACTCCATCCTGTCGATCAGGGATAATTTTCCGGCTATCATTTCAAGGTTGGCAAAGGGTGCAGAAGTAGCGACACCGGTTAAAAATTGGTTGGTTTTGAGTTGGTGGAAAAAATTCTGAAACCCGGCGATCGGATCCACTTTGTCCTTGTAGATTTCCCTGAAGAGGCCTTCTTTCTCATTCTCCAATTCCAACAGTTCTTGTCCGGCGATTTTTCTTCCAAAAAAGTGGCTCATTATATAAGAGTTACTTTTGCCATACATATGCAATTGGAATTCTTCCTCAGTAGGGTGCATATCCCTTCTTGCAAAAAACTCCCTGAAAGCCATAGAATGAAAGGGATTGGTATGGCAAATGACGCCATCCATATCGAAAATAACTGCTTTTTTCATGGATTAATAGGTTTTTCTTGTGGTGGCAAAGCTAACAAAAGGACATTAAAAAACCCTCCGGGACCTCTATTTCTCCCGGAGGGTTTCTATTTCAATTAATCTAAATCTGCTAAAATGTCTATTTTTCAAACTCTTTGACCACTTTCTCGATGATATCGCAGCAGTCGTGCAGCTGCTCTTCGGTCATGACCAAAGGCGGCGCAAAGCGGATGATGTTGCCATGGGTGGGTTTGGCGAGGAGACCGTTGTCTTTCAAAGACACGCACATATCCCAAGCGGTGCTGCTGTTCGGGGAGTCATTGACCACGACTGCGTTGAGTAGTCCTTTGCCCCTGACGAGTTTGAGGATTTTGTATTTATCCACCAAAATCTGCATTCTCTCCCTGAAGATTTTTCCGAGTTTCCGTGCATTTTGGGCTAATTTCTCATCTCTTACCACTTCAAGCGCTGCTATGGCAACTTTCGCTCCAAGAGGATTGCCCCCAAATGTAGATCCATGCTGACCAGGCTTGATGACTTCCATGATATGATTATCCGCCAACACAGCCGATACAGGATAGAATCCGCCTGAGATCGCTTTTCCCAAGATCAACATGTCAGGCTTGGTGTAAGTATCTTGTTTTTCGCAATGTCCTTCACATGTACAATTGCCACAAACCGCCAAAAGGGAACCTGTCCTGGCAATTCCTGTCTGGATTTCATCAGCGATGAAAAGGACATTTTTGGCTTTGCAAGCCTCAGCAGCTCTTCGGATAAAATCTTCAGCTGGAGTATATACACCGGCTTCACCCTGAATCGGCTCCACTAAAAAGGCGACAACATTTTTATCCTCAAGCGCATTTTGCAAGGCTGAAATATCGTCGTAGGGTATTTTTATAAACCCCGGGGTATATGGGCCAAAATTCTTTCTCGCGTTGCTATCAGAAGAAAATGAAATGATAGTAGAAGTTCTCCCATGGAAGTTATTTTCAGCAACGACAATAACTGCCTGGTTTTCGTCCACGCCTTTTTTTTCATATCCCCATTTTCTGGCTATTTTCAAGGCTGTTTCCACGCCTTCTGCACCGGTATTCATCGGGAGAACTTTGTCAAAGCCAAAGTATTCAGTAATGTATTTTTCAAATGGTCCCAAGACATCATTATAAAATGCCCTTGACGTCAAAGTCAAAGTACCTGCCTGCTCGATCAAGGCATCTTTGATCCTTGGATGACAATGCCCCTGATTCACGGCAGAATATGCCGACAGGAAGTCATAGTATTTTTTACCTTCTACATCCCAAAGGAAAACTCCCTCTCCTCTTGATAATACAACCGGCAGGGGATGGTAATTGTGAGCTCCGTGCCTGTCTTCCAGTGCGATAGCTTGGCTACTTGAGTTTATTGTTTCAATCATAATATTTGTAGATTTGTTACCCGTCAAGGATAAATTTCACCGCCCAAAACGGTTTGGCAAATATAGCAAAAGCCTTTAGGATTACAGAATGAACTCAAAAAAGAAGCCTGCAGCACCCATGAAGCTGATTCCCGGGGATTATTACACCAATGAAAAAGGGCTGATGGTTTTTACAGCACAATATCACCTGAGGAGAGGCTATTGCTGTGGCAGCGGCTGCAAACATTGTCCTTATGGGGAGAAGTGATTGGGTTATTAGGTTATTGGTTATTTGGTTATTTGGTTATTGGTTAATGGAGTTGTAGTGGTTGTATTTGTTCTAATTGTTTCTAATACCACTACCAATCCACTGAATACTGAGACTGCCTACTGATTACTTGCCTCTTGTCTCTCCAATTAAAATAAGAATTTTACTGAATATTTTTAGAAGCTAGTATTGGTATTTCAGGTAAAAGTCCGATATTTGCAAACTCAATTGAAAAAACGTCTATACAATTACGATCATATATCATGGCAAAAGTTTGTGACATTACCGGCAAGAGACCTCAAGTAGGTAATAATGTATCGCATGCGAACAACAAGACCAAGCGTAAATTTTATCCAAATTTGCATAAGAAAAGCTTCTACATCCCTGAGGAAGATGCTTGGATCACTTTAAAGGTTTGTACCAAAGCTTTGAGAACCATCAACAAAAAAGGAATTACTCCTGTGTTGAGAGAAGCCCAGGCTAAAGGATACGTTATCATTAAATAATCAGATCAGGTTTACCATTTAAATATATACAGCGATGGCTAAGAAAGGTAACAGAGTACAAGTGATCATGGAGTGCACCGAGCACAAGGCTACAGGCCTTCCAGGTACTTCAAGATACATCACTACCAAAAACCGTAAAAACACCACTACAAGACTTGAATTGAAAAAATTCAATCCGATCTTGAAGAAAATGACGGTTCACAAAGAAATTAAATAATTTAGGACCTAGGTTGCTTCCGGCAACAGTATAAACCTTGAAAATATGGCTAAGAAAGTAGTAGCAACCCTGAAAAAAGAAGGTGGCGTAACATATGCTAAAGTAATCAGAGCAATCAAATCTGAAAAATCAGGTGCATATACCTTCAAAGAAGAAATGGTTCCAACCACTATGGTTCAGGATACCTTGAAAAAATAATTTCATTGCACTTTTTGCGATCGAAAGTCCCTTCAGGCAAAGTCTTTGAAGGGACTTTTTTGTTATATTCGGACTTTAAAAATCACAAGCTATGGGAATTTTCGGTTTCTTTTCGAAGGAAAAAAAAGAAAGCCTTGACCAAGGTTTACAAAAATCCAGCGAAAACATTTTTTCTAGGTTAAGCAAAGCTGTTGTCGGCAAATCTAAAGTTGATGAGGAGATATTGGATGAATTGGAGGAAATCCTCATCACCTCTGATGTAGGGGTCGACACGACCATTAAGGTTATCAGAAGAATCGAAGATCGAGTTGCCAAAGACAAATACCTCAATACGGCAGAACTCGATGTGATCCTAAGGGAAGAAATCATGGGTTTGCTCGAAGAAAACCAAAGTACCGATCTCTCAGACTTTGACCTGCCGGCAGACAAAAAGCCATATGTCATCATGGTAGTCGGTGTCAACGGTGTGGGCAAAACAACCACCATCGGCAAACTCGCCTACCAATTCAAACAAGCCGGAAAGTCAGTAGTCCTTGGTGCTGCCGATACTTTCAGGGCTGCAGCGGTGGACCAACTGATCCTTTGGGCAAAACGTGTCGATGTACCCATCGTGTCCCACGGCATGAATACCGATCCAGCTTCAGTGGCTTTTGATGCAGTCAAGCAAGGGGTAGATACCGGTGCTGATGTCGTGATCATAGACACTGCAGGCAGGTTGCATACCAAAGTCAACCTGATGAACGAGCTGACCAAAATCAAAAGGGTGATGCAAAAATTCATCGACGATGCACCGCATGAGGTGTTACTCGTATTGGATGGATCTACAGGTCAGAATGCCTTTATCCAAGCGCAGGAATTTACCAAAGCGACTGATATCACAGCCCTTGCGATTACCAAACTAGACGGAACAGCCAAAGGAGGCGTCGTTATCGGAATATCAGACCAATTCAAAATCCCTGTCAAGTACATTGGGGTTGGTGAAAAAATGACTGACCTACAGGTTTTTAATCGGAAGGAATTTGTGGATTCGCTTTTTAAGAAGAAGTAATTGAAAATACCATTTAACCACAAAAGGCACAAAAGAAAATTCTTTTGTGCCTTTTGTGGTTAAAAATCAAACCGGACATACCCTTCTCTATCATCGCTTTGCTGTTCTGCCAATTTTAGATAAAATCCATTGGGCGTGAAAAATCCTGAAGGTATGATCTTTTGATTGTCAAAAAAAAGCTCCGCTACTTTTCCTAACTCACTGTCTAAAAGAATAAAGCTGCTTTCATTGGTGTAAGTTTCTATTTCTGATTCTTTGGTTTCAATATTTACATATCTAAAAAGTCTTTTCCGATAAGGATCATATTGGGTGAATTTGTATCTACTTGTCTTCATACTTGGATTAAAAACTGTCCACTCTCCCCTAGGTTCGGTTTTCCCTTTTTCAAAAGTCAAAGTTCTAGCGCTTCGGCCATCCACCCAATAACTTTTGTCCGAATCCAAAATCAATAAGGAATCATTTGCAGGAAAATTGACCACAAAAAGATCGCGGTCAATAATATAGGAATGGGCAAAAACTCCAAGTTCAGGATCATCATAGTGTTCCCTGTATTTTTCGGGATAGTTGAAGCCTACAGAATCAAAATTTCCAGAACGGGTATCCAATTTCCATAACCAATCCCGGTAATTCATATTGGGTTCTTTGAGTACAAATGGAACATCAGCCAAAAACAAGGTCTTGGTTGCAGCATCATAGGTCATGTCATTGCCATTCATCGCAGAAAAATTAGCGGCCAACCTTTCCTCCGGCACCGCAGGCAAAGGAAATCTGCTGATAACTTTCCCTTCAAAATCTGTATAAACAATTTCTTTCTGGTCTGAGATAAAAAACAATCCATCTTTAGTAATCAAACTCCCCGATATAAAAGAGCCGATCCCATCAGGACCTTCTGCAAAGAAATTGGTACTTGAAAGCAATTTGCCGGAGGGGTAACTGTATTTCAAAAGCCTTTTGTCATACCATGCATAAAGTAAACTGCTATCATTCTCTTCAAGGTAAGCGAATTTGGAAGGAAGGTTTTTGGTAAACTCATCCTTTTCGAAGTAAAGGGTATCTGAAATGTATTCAGTCAACTCACCGGATATGAATTCGGGGTTGGATTCCTTGGAATTACAGGAAAAAACCACTGCCAAAAGAAAAAAGAAATACTTACCCATACCTCAATTTTAGTTCAAAAACTATCTTCCTTTCAATCATCCTTGTAAATTTAAAATCATACTTTAATTTTACAAGGATACACTTTGAATTTCACCTGAATTCTAAAAAGAAAAAACCACCAAAGCCTAAATGCTCCGATGGTCTTTTCCCTGTATTGCCTCTTTTCTCTAGCTTCTCGGCTCTCGTTTCTCCTCTCAATCTTTTCCCAAAAACGGATACCTGTAGTCCACCGGGGATACAAACGTTTCCTTGATGGTCCGGGGAGAAACCCAACGCAGCAAATTGATCATGGAACCGGCTTTGTCATTGGTACCGGATGCCCTTGCACCTCCAAAAGGCTGTTGACCCACGACCGCACCTGTCGGCTTGTCATTGATGTAGAAATTACCTGCTGCATTTCTCAGTTTTTTGGTAGCCAATTCGATCGCATACCTGTCTTGGGAGAATACGGCGCCTGTCAAAGCATAAGGCGAAGTCTGATCGACCAATTCCAATGCTTCCTCAAAGTGCTCTTCGTGATAGACATAGATGGTCAATACCGGTCCAAATATTTCTTCGCACATGGTCGTGTACATCGGGTCTTTGGTTAGGAGGACAGTCGGTTGGATAAAATAACCTTTGGATTTGTCATGATGGCCGCCGGCGATGATTTCAACACCCGGGGCATTTTTGGCATTGTCGATGTATTTGGAGATTTTGTCAAAAGACTTCTCGTCGATCACTGCATTGATGAAGTTGGTGAAATCTTCTGTAGGTCCCATTTTCATGGAAGCCAAATCCTCCAACAGGTATTTTTTGACATCAGGCCAGATATTGGAAGGAATGTAAGCCCTAGAAGCCGCGGAGCATTTCTGTCCCTGATATTCAAAAGCTCCCCTCGAAAGTCCGACCGCTACTGCTTTGGCATGGGCAGACTTGTGTGCCAAGACAAAGTCTTTCCCACCTGTTTCGCCCACTATTCTCGGATAGGATTTATACTTAAAGATATTTTCTCCAACCGTTTTCCAGATGTGTTGGAATACTCCTGTGGAACCTGTAAAGTGGATTCCTGCAAAATCGGGATGGTTGAAAATGATACTTCCGGCTGTTGGGCCGTCTACAAAAACCAAATTGATAACGCCATCCGGCACGCCCGCTTCTTTGAAAACCTGCATCAGTACATTTGCAGAGTAAATCTGCGTGTAAGCTGGTTTCCATACGACGGTGTTTCCCATCATGGCCGGAGCAGTAGGAAGATTTCCTGCTATGGCTGTAAAATTGAACGGGGTCAAAGCAAATACAAATCCCTCAAGCGGTCTTTGCTCCAATCTATTCCAAACTCCTGCGCCGGAAACGGGCGGCTGCTGCGCATAGATTTCAGACATGTATTGCACATTAAACCTTAGAAAATCTATGAATTCACAGGCTGCGTCGATTTCGGCTTGAAAGGCATTTTTGGATTGTCCCAGCATGGTGGCCGCATTGATCTTGGCACGGTATGGACCTGCCAAGAGGTCTGCGGCTTTGAGGAAAATCGCTGCTCTTTGCTCCCATTCCATGGTTTCCCAAGCTTCTTTTGCTCCCAAAGCAGCATTGATCGCCTGTTCTACATGGGATGCATCTCCCTCATGGAAGAATCCCAAAAGGTGCTTATGGTCATGGGGAGGGGACATGGATTTTTTAACTCCTGTCCTCACTTCTTCGCTTCCGATATACATAGGCACATCTACAAGCTGCGACCTGAATTCCTTCAGCGTCTGCTGCAGTTCGATCCTCTCGGGAGAACCCGGAGCATAACTTTTTACCGGTTCGTTGACCGGCTTGGGAACGTTAAAAAAACCTTTGAGCATATGAATTTGAGTTTATGATTTCTGAAGGGGCAAAGATAAGGACTACCATCCTGAAAACCTGCCGAATTTCAAAAGTTGTAATGGTGTATTTGTTGTAATTGTTATCAGCTTCGCTCCTGTTACGGAAGATAGGAGAAAACATTATATTACTTCGTTCTTGTTTCTTGCTCCTCCATCTTGATACATGGTACTTGATACTTTGTACTTGATACATTCTCACAATAGCCCTTCCAATTCCTTCAAATGCCGAATTGTATGTGTAGGCTGATGCTCAATTCCTTTTTCGTGGGGATCGAAATAGATTTGGTCGATATTGGACCGGATAGCTCCAAGGATATCCGAATTGGGATTATCGCCTATCATGATACAATCGGCAGATTTCACAGCCAATTTATCCATCGCATATTGAAAGATCCTTGGATCAGGCTTTTTGTGACCTGTTGTTTCAGAAGTCACCACCAGATCAAAATACGGCGTCAAGCCCGAAGAATGCATTTTCTTGGCCTGACTTTCATTGAAGCCATTGGTGATGATGTGCATCTTGTAGTTGGGACTCAAATAATCCAAAATCTCCTTGGAATAAGGAAGCAGATGGGGTTTGGAAGAAGTTCTTTGCATAAAATCTTCTTCCATTTCTTTGGGAACATTGCTTCCACTGACTCCGGCTTTTTCAAAGATGAGTTTGAACCGCGTTTCCCTCAGGTTTTGTTTGTCAATTTTACCCAAATCATATAGTGCCCAAAGCTTAAAATTCACCTGATAGAATGCATCGATGAATGTCTGAAAGTCAGGAATACCTACAGTCGGAAGTTGGTAGATTTCAAACAATTCGGAGAGTGATTCCTGGACATTGGTATCATAATCCCAAAGTGTATGGTCAAGGTCAAAGAAGATGTGTCGGTACTTTTTCAAAAGGAAGTTACTATTTGCGGTATGGGTTATTCTCAATTTTATTGATGGCCAATTCCCGGTTGGTAAGCAGGATATTGTATACATCCTGGTCACGCTTGAAATTCGGATCTTTTTGGATAAACTTAAAAATCTGTTGGATGATCTCTTGGGCTTCGTCCAAGATATAGTAAAAAATCCATTGGTCCACCCTTCGGCTTCCCAACAATCCGGAATTTTTGAGGTAGATCAAATGTCGGCTGGTTTTTGTCTGGGTAAAGTCCAGGATATGTTCCAGATCAGAAATCGACAGTTCTTTGTTTTGGAGCAAAAGATGAAGGATGCGGACTCTCGGCTCTTCGGAAAGTGCCTTAAAAATCCTCATTCCATAGCTTAAGCTGATATTTTTAAGTCGCATTTAGTAAAATTAACGAATAAAACCCGGTCGAAATTAAGCAAATGAAACTAAAATAGGCTAATATTATACCCAAATTAGAAAACCTAATTAGACTGAATTCGGTTCAGCGAATCAATAAGATAAACTGTATTGCCTTGAAATTTAAAGTACACCCGATAGCTGTTTTCCTTTTTTTCACCCTTTTCATTTTGGGAATTGAAGACGGTTTTGCCCAAGATAGAGAAAAAAAAGTGATCCAGCTTTCAGGAATTATCCTCAATGCTGACAGTACGGATGCTGTTCCGGGAGTCAATGTCTATGTTCCAAAAAAGGGACGTGGCACAAGTTCGGGTAGGTATGGCTATTTTTCTATGCCGGTATTGGAAGGTGACAGTGTGATTTTCAGTTTTATAGGTTTGAGAAAACAGTCTTTCAAAGTCCCCGAAAAAGTAGAAGATGACAAGATCTCTTTGATCCTCACCATGCAGGTCGATGAGATTGCTTTGGCAGAAATCGAGGTCATGCCCTATCCTACTGAGGATGAATTCAAAAGACAGGTTTTGGCGATGAATTATGAAGCCCCGATGACTATCGATAGAACAGGGAATCTAAGTCCAGAAACTCTCCTGAGGTATGCGGAGGCAATGCCGGCTTCGGGCAATGAAAATATGAGGTATTTCCAACAGGGACAGGTCATGCAGATCCAAGACCGCTACGGACCTAGACCTTTTACTTTGATGGATCCTTTTGCTTGGTCCAAATTTATCCAATCCATCAAAAGGGGTGACCTGAAGAAAAAGGATTGATATATTCACCTTAGAAATAAAATCAAAAGGCTCAAAATTCATCATTTTGAGCCTTTTTCAATTTTTTGATGGTTTGGTTTTTTTTTGAATGAGAATCCCACGACGCAATAATTACTGATCCAATACAAATAACAGATAGTTTAAATTACTCTAGCAGGCTGCATATCAAAGGTCATCACAAAAAATCCGGCTAAATGCCGGACTTCAGTTTTTAAGTAAGGTTGTATTTTTAGAATTTATGTATGTACGCTTTCACGCACAAACCATATAAAACTCGGATTGAAAATCCATTGTAGTGGCTATGGACTCTCGAAAGTGGTCTATGACTGATTACATTTTGAATCCCAACCTGTAGGTGACCAATAAATAGTAAGGCCAATATCCGTCAAAAGAGGACATACTCACCCCAATCGTATTTCTCCTGTTTGGATTTGCCGGTTGCCAATCAAACGTCACTTGGGACACATACCCCAATCTCCTATGTCTTTCAACCATAAATCCTGCACTTTCCTGTACCCGTGGTTCGCTATCGCTAAGTTGGTAACCGCGGTGGATTACCTCTCCTCCTAACTGGTATGATGGACCAAATGCCAAGCCTAACCTGAAATCCTTTTTGGTACGGATGATGTCATATTGAAATCGGACATCCGTAAAAATCCCCGAAACAAACTCCTCCCTGTCTTCAGGGAAAGTATAGGAAAAATTAGAATTGATGATGGAATGGTAATAAGTAAGGCTCGGATTGATCGAAAATCTATCCCGGACTTTGAAGCTCAGTTCATTGATCACATTAAATCCATAGAATCCCCAATTTCCTTCTACCAGCACCCCTGTGCCTATCCTGTATGTCATGTTGCTGCTCTTTTCTTCTAATTGCTGCGCAAATGAAGTTGCCGAAATCAATAGGAAGATGAAAATTGTTGTGGGGATGTTTTTCATAATGGTGCTTTTTGTGATAGACAAAAATATAACTAAATGTCAGTTTGACAACTTAAGTTTTCCTTTTTATTCCTCCAAAAATTCTTTTCAGAAATAATCCCTTTTTAGCATGATTTCCCGCATTCTGTTTTTTTCATTGACAATTTCCCCCACAAGCTTGACAGCACTTGATTATTTTGTTTACATTATAAACACATAAATGTTTATTTAATAAACATTTTGAAAAATTCCTTGATGTAAATAATTGGATGCAAGCTCCATCATGTCTCGCAATTACATCAAAAGTTAGAACCAGGATTGATGCTGAAACTTATATCGCCGAAGGCATATATCCATTTATATCGCTTCAGCTTATATCATTTAGATTCGCCGAAGGCATATATCCACCTATATCGCTTTAGCATATATCATCTTACATCACTTCACCTTATATCAATTAATATCGCCGAAGGCAAATATCCATTAGTATCCTTTAAATATGTTTATCAACTGCCATTCCTTTTACAGCTTCAAATACGGGACGATGTCCGTGGAAGCACTGATCGCTGAAGCGAAAGGCAAAAAACTCGACTCCCTCGCCCTCACCGACATCAACTGCACCGCGGGCGTGTTTCCATTTATCCGCGAAGCACAGAAAAAAGGCATCCATCCTGTCATCGGCATCGACTTCCGCAACGGTGTCAGGCAACAATACATCGGACTTGCCAAAAACCAAGAGGGCTTCTTCGAACTCAACAAACACCTCTCGCACCACCGCATCAAAGGAATTCCCTTTGAAGCCAAGGCTCCTGCTTTTCAGAATAGTTTTATAGTATACCCCCTGCCTGCGAAATTTTTTGCCCTGCGGGAAAATGAATTTGTAGGCGTCCATCCCTACCAACTCAACAAAATCGTGAAGTCGCCATGGTTCAGGTACAAGGACAAACTCGTCTTGCTGCAGCCGGCGACATTCAGCTCCAAGTTGGAATTCAACGCCCACCGCCTCCTCCGGGCGATCGATGGCAATACCTTGCTCAGCAAACTGGAAACCGAAGAACAGGGCGAAATCTGCGACATGCTCTACAGCTATGCCGATATGGTCGCACGCTGCGAAGGCCACAGCTACCTGCTGTATAATGCACAGAAACTGCTCGAAGCCTGTCAGTTTTCCTTTTACTTCCAAGCAGTCAAAAACAGAAGGGACATCCTCGGTTCGGACTGGGAAGATTACGACTACCTCAGGCAGGAAACATTCAAAGGTGCCCTCATGCGCTATGCAGACCTGACGGCCGAGATCAGCAAGCGGATCGAAAAAGAACTTGAACTCATCCAGCAAAAAGGTTTTGTATCCTACTTTCTGATCAATTACGACATCGTCAACTTTGCCCACAGCAAAGGCTATTACCATGTCGGACGGGGCAGCGGTGCCAACAGCATCGTCGCTTATTGTCTCTACATCACCGATGTCGACCCGATAGAGTTGGACCTGTACTTCGAGAGATTCATCAACCTATACCGTGAAAACCCACCCGATTTTGACATTGACTTCAGTTGGACAGACAGGGACGAGGTGACGGCGTATATTTTTGAGAAATACAACCAAGGAAATCAGGAGCATGTCGCCTTGCTCGGTTCGTACAGTACATTCCAATCCAACTCCATGCTGCGCGAACTTGGGAAAGTCTTTGGCCTGCCCAAAACAGAAATCGAATCCCTGATCTACTATGCCGGCAAGCCTGACTATGTCCCGGACCAATACGGGAAGCTGATTATCAAATACAGTCAGGTCCTCCACGGCATGCCTTCCCACCTGACGATCCATGCTTGTGGCATTCTGATTTCCCACAAACCGATACATTATTACACCGCAACAGATATGCCGCCAAAGGGATTTCCCCTAGCCCATATTGACATGCATGTGGCTGAAGACATCGGACTGTATAAGTTTGACATCCTCAGTCAGCGTGGTCTCGGACATATCAAGAGTGCCATCCAAATCATCGAACAAAATCAGGGCGTCAAGGTCGATATCCGTCAGGTTGAAAAATTCAAAAAAGACCCTAAAATCAAGGAACACCTCCGGAATGGGCATACCATCGGGGCATTTTATGTCGAGTCACCCGCCATGCGCATGCTACTCGCCAAGATGAAGGCCGACGAATACCTTGAGCTCGTGGCTGCAAGCTCCATCATCCGTCCAGGGGTGGCGCGGTCAGGCATGATGCGTGAATATATCCTGCGGCATGTGGACCCCGAGCGCCGCAAAACCGCCCATCCGGTAATGATGGACATCATGCCCGAAACTTACGGCATCATGGTCTATCAGGAAGACGTGATCAAGGTTGCGCACTATTTTGCAGGGCTTTCCCTCTCGGAAGCAGATGTGCTCCGACGCGGCATGAGCGGCAAGTCCCGCTCCAAGGAAGAATTCAAGCATGTACATGACCAGTTTTTTATCAACTGCGAAAAGCTTGGCCGTGACCCCAAAATCACAGCAGAGGTCTGGTATCAGATTGAGAGCTTTGCCGGATATTCTTTTGCCAAAGGACACTCTGCATCCTTTGCAGTGGAAAGCTACCAGAGCCTGTACCTCAAGGCCTACTTTCCGCTGGAGTTTATGGTTGGGGTGATCAACAACTTCGGGGGATTTTACCATACGGAGTTTTATGTCCACGAGCTCCGCATGAACGGCGCCGACATACAGGCACCCCACATCAACGAAAGCGACTACCTGACCAATATCAAAGGCAAAACCGTCTACTTGGGATTTATCCACCTGAAGTTTCTCGAAAAAACAACTGTCGAAAAAATCCTCCGGGAAAGAGCTGTCAACGGACCCTATCTGGGATTGTCCGATTTTATCGCAAGGGTAGAAATCAGCTTGGAGCAGGCGCTGATCCTGATCCGTATTGCCTGCTTCAGGTTTACAGGCAAGAGCAAGCAGGAACTGCTTTGGGAGGCCCACTTTATCCTGAACAAAAGAAAAACCGTAGCTGTCGGCAACGAACTGTTCAAAAAATCAGGTTTCCGTGAACTGCAGGTTCCCGAACTCGAAGCTGCCGACATCCGGCAAGAGATCGTCGATCAGATAGAAATCCTGGAATTTCCGCTGGACTCTCCCTTTCTGCTGGTCAAAGACCAGTCTGTGGCGAGCATCAAGGGAAAGGATATGAAACTGCATCTGGGCAAAACGGTACAGGTCATCGGCTACCTTGTCACCATCAAATACACAAGGACAGTCAAGGGTGAGGTGATGAATTTTGGTACCTTTATCGATCGGGACGGAGACTGGATCGACACGGTTCATTTTCCTCCTGTGGTCAAAAAACATCCCTTAAAAGGCCGCGGCATCTACCTAGTCAAGGGCAAAGTCACGCAGGAGTTTGACTTCTACAGCATCGAAGTCAGCAGCTGCGAAAGGATGGAATACTGGAATGCGGGAGATTGAAATCGTATTTACAACTTTACCTTAATCGCGTATTTATTGTAATCATACTTACAACTTTTACACTATCAATTCTCTTCCATAAACTCCCCAATCCATTTGTAAACCTTGCTTGGGGTGTAGATAAACTGTACGATCATGGGTTTGTGTTTCTTGCCTTTCTGTAGGTAAAAATTAGGCTCAGGGTTTATCTTTTTGTATTCTTCCAAAAACCTTTCGGTCGTCTTTTCTATTCCAGGCAGGGTTTTTCCTCCCATCATGATCAGCATGGGCGGATCTTTTTCGTCCAAATAATAAATTGGTGAGGTATCTTTCCATACCTGTGGGTTGTCAGTGAATGCCCGGAGGTATTGCGTCCCCGGAGCATAATTCATTTCTTTCAAAAACCAATACATATCCAATCCCGCCGCATCTATCAGAATTGTTCCTTTGATTGGGTTTTCTACGCCCAAGGTGTCAAAATATTCATCCCGGACAGAAATCAGACTCGCCAAGTGCCCTCCGGCAGAATGCCCGGACACATAGATCTTGTCCGGACTCCCTCCGTAGGTTTTGATGTTCTCCTCTGTCCACCTGACTGCCTGTGCAGAAGCTTTGGCCATGTCATGCACCTGATAATCCGGGCTGAGCGGATAATCGATAATGACAGCGACAATTCCTTTTCTCGCCAATCTTGCTCCAAGGAAGTTGTAGATGTCCTTATTCCCTGAGTCCCAACTTCCGCCATGGATAAAAAGCATCACATCATTGCTCCCATCGGCATTTTTCGGGGCAAAAACATTCAATTGCTTTTCGGGAAGATTTCCCAAAAATCCTTTTTCCATATAGCTGATATCCTTGCTACGCTGCACGGCCCTGAAAGAACAGGAAAAAGAAACAAGACTAAGAATTGTGAAAAGAAGGCACTTTTTAAAGAAATTCATAAAATGCAAATGGGTTGATTTCGGAAAGATAACAAAGATCAGACTTTAGGGTTTAAAATTTTGGCAGAAGATGTTTTGCAATCACCGATTCGGGCAAAGTCCGAAATTAATTTGGATTGATGTGATCTAAACATTAATTCTGAGTTCTTTATTTGATCAAATTATTATTTCCCGATATTATATTTTGTTTTAATTTTCACAAATGTTAATTTTCACCAGATTCAGGAAACAATACCAAGTTTTAATCACCTTTCGACAGTTAAACTGAATCACTCATCCTGACCATATCGATCAAGCCCTAGAAAGGATATGGCGTATTCATCTTCACTTCAAAAAGTTTGATAATACAGCAAATGAAAATAGGCATATTAGGCGCCACCAAACTGGCTGCCGCATTGGGCAATAAATTCCTTTCTTCGGACACAAGTGTAATTTTTGGTGTCGGGGAAAATTTCGAGGCAAAAGATATTGAGTGGAAAATCCTCAGCAAACATTCCGACAAAGTTTTTGGCTTCAAAGAAGCAATCCGCCGCTCAGATTACCTCCTGATCTGCTGTGACAATGAACACCTGATCCATCTTTGTGAGTGCCTTTCAGAATCCGATTTGGACAATAAAACTGTCATTGACTGTACCAATGCTTCTTTTGGCAATGAATATGACTGCAATTTCTTTTTGATTCAGCACTTTTTGGGAGGCAAGAACATCTACAAAGCATTCAATAACCTCGGCATTGACTACCCCAATTCAGATATCCTTGGACTGATCAAGGAAACATATTTTTGCGGGGAGGAAAAACCTGAAAAGCTGAAAGTCAAAAAACTGATCGAGAAATCGGGGTTCCGCGCCATCGATGCAGGATCTTCCCAAAGCGCATTTCTTCTGGAGGCATTTTTCCATTTGAGCAAAAAAATCGCGGCCAACAAAAAAGAAAAAACCGAATACCACTTCAAGCTTATTTCTGTGTAAAAGCCGTTCCCTCACTTGCTTTTTTCAGTCAAAATGGTACTTTTTCCAAAAACTGAAAAATTTTTTTAGCCTCAAAAAACCCTTCTTATTTTGTTATTTGGCAGTCATGATTACTAATTTGCATTTCATTTTTTGATCAAATTTTTATCAAAAAATAATTTTGAGTTAGAAACCTAATTCTCTATATTTCAATCTCTTCTGCATCTAAAATACTCTACTCGCAACCCAGAAGGAATAAATTATCATCCACCAATTGGCTTTTTCACCCAAAAGTCAAGCAACTTAAAATGATATGAAAATAGGAATCTTAGGAGGAACAAAGCTTGCCTCCACGCTTGGCAACAAAATGCTCGCCATGAACCAAACTGTGGTTTTTGGGGTCCGCGAAGACTTCGTAACCAAGGAGATCGAATGGAAAATCCTCAACATGTACCTTGACAAAATTTTCAGTTATGAGACCGCCATCGAAATGTCTGATGTGCTTCTGATCTGCTGCGAAAATGAACACCTCCCAAAAGTATGCAACAGCCTGGCTGTTTCTGATCTGAAAAACAAGATTATCATCGACTGCACCAACGGTGCTTACACAGCGGAATTTTCCTGCAATACAACACTGATCAAAAAAAGTATCGGTCAAAACAAACTCTTCAAGGCGTTCAATAACCTTGGGATCGACTATCCAAAATCTGATCCTATGGGTCTTGTGAAAGAGACTTATTATTGTGGACCGGATTCTGCTGAAAAGCTGAGTGTCAAAAAAATCATTGAATGGGTTGGTTTCAGGCCTGTAGATGCAGGAGAAATCGAAAACGCGATGTTGCTCGAGGCATTCTATCACCTGAGAAAGACCATTTCTTTCCAAAGACCTGAAAAAATGGACTGCCACTTCAAACTGATAGCAGTATAAGGCACCTTTACACTCCCTCCGTTTGATAAGCTTTCATCCAAACCATTGTTAAGTTCCACAATTGGTTGATATTACCTTTTTTTAGCTACTTTTAGGTTTGTCTTATTTTTCAAAACCAATCTGAGTGTTCAGTGGAAATCAATGAAACAACCAAATCCGAGGATAATTCGGAGGAATTGACATGGCTTAAAAATCTTCAGAGAAACAGCTGGGAACCGGAAGTAATCATTTCGGGTTTGTCGCTTGCATTTATTTTTGCCTTTCCTGCGCAAGTCTATGATTTCGCTGTCAGATTGACGCAAGATTATGGATTGGAGTTTACCGGGGCATATCTGGTATTGATCTACCTGTCAATGACCGTCAGTGTATTCAAGATATTTTTCATTTCCCATTTGATACTCAGATTTACATGGGCCGGCTTATTGGGGTTGAGTTACGCCTTTCCAAAAGGAGTAATCAATGAAAACCTTTTTAAAAGCGGACGGGAATACCAATATAAAAATCCGCAGCAATTGGTTTTGAAGCTGGAAAGATTTTGTAGTATGGCTTTCGCCTTTCCAATGATGATAGGAATTATTTTCAGTGGATTCACCCTTTACCTTGGACTGCTTCTTTTGCTTTATTGGTTTTTTGATCTTAATTTCTTTTTGATTTACCTGATTTTTATGGCTTCACTGCTCGGATTTGCCCTGTTTTCTTCAATTTCAAAAAAGAATAAACTCAAAACATGGCTGTTTTCTACCACATTTTACACTGTTCAGGCTACTTACCAAAGTAATCTTGGAAAATGGGCCATCTCCATTTACATGTTTTTTATCTTATGCGTGACGGTGCCTTTCATAAGATCAGATGCACAGGGATTTTTCAATTATGCCAATGCAGCCAACTTAGATGCTGAATATTTAGAATGGGAAGACAAATCCCAGTATTTTGAAGATAAAAGAGATTCAAAGAAAAGATTCCCACGGGCACTTATGCCGACTGATCAAGTTTCCGGTAATATGACCACCATTTCATTGGCACATTACGAAGAGGATTCAAAAAACCTCCCAATAATCATGGATCTGTTTCCCACCATTCCCGATTCCTTGGGTTGGCATGCATTAGAAAAGCCGCAGGACCTTTATAGAATATACCTCAATGAAAATCCTGTTTCTGATAATAATTCTAAATGGCAAAAAGTAATCACAGGAAAATCCGGCCAAAAAGCATATCAGTTTATGCTTGACATCGAGCAATTAAAGCCCGGAATCCATGAAATCAGGATTGAAAAAATCATTCTTTTCAGTGCATTGGGATTTTCGGAACCCGAAATCAAGTTTAAAAAAAATTGGGCAAAATTTTCTTTTATCAAAGTCACATCTTGATGCCTCTTGCCTCCATGATCCGAAAAAACAGGATATGCGCCATGTTTCTCGCATGTTCTTTGGCATAATCGGCATGCTTTCCTTCAAAATTTGTATCCAAAGTTGAAAACCAAAGTTCCAGCCAATTGCCAAAATGAGCCTGCGTGATGGTATTTCCGGTTTTTGCATCCACTTCCTTATGAACAGGAACCGGACTGAACTTACCCGCACCGGGCCCGGACTGCAGCAAAATCATCTCCCAAAAATCCGTCAATCTCTCCAGATGTGATTCCCAATCCTGTACAACTTCGTTGAAAATCGGGCCAAGGGAATCGTGTTTTCTGATCCGGGCATAAAAACTCCTGACCAAAAGCGACACGTCTTCTCTGTTCTCGATTTCCTTCATTTTATTTTTCTTTCAAAATCGGTTCTAACACTTTCAATTTTCCATCAATTCCTGCAGGAATAGGCAATCCCAGAATCGTCGCCAAGATGGGGTAAATGTGGATATTTTCGAATGAAGGGATCAAAAGTCCTTCCTTTACCATCGGTCCATTGGCATAAAATATCCCGTGCATATCCTTGTACTCAGGACTGAATCCATGCTCACCATAGACTTCTGTTTTGAACATTGCTGACCTGTTTTGGTATGAAATCATTCCTTTGGAGGTCGTCATGTAATACCCCAAATCAGGGATAATAATCAGGTCACCAAAGCGGTTTCTATACTTTTCGATATTTTTATAATACTCCCTGTCCTCCACTCGGACTACTTTATAATGCGCAGCTTTATCTGTCAGCTCTTTGTAGACTTTTTCAAGTTCTTCTATATTTTGTAAATGAAGATGTGCCAAAGCCCCGTTATTGACTACCCTTCCATCAATGCCTTGCGTGATTTGATCCAAATTCAAAAGATTTCCCTTTGGGATATTGGTCATCCCATGGTCAGAGACTAGAAATATGTTGATATCAAGGTCAAAACTCTTCAATCCTTCAAATAAAGCCCCAAGTTCCCGGTCTAATTTTTCCAGTCTTCCGCTGATTTCCTTGTCATTATCAGGACCATACCGATGCCCGATATCATCCATATCCGAAAAATAAAGGGTAATCATCCGCGGTCTTTCCTCTTCAGGAAGCTGCAACCACTCAAAAACCTTGGAAATCCTCGTGAGATTGGAAACTGCACCATCATAGCTGAAATAATAACTCGGCCGGATTCCCTGTACCGGTGCTTCCGAACCTACAAAAAAGTAGCTTGCGGCCTTGATTCCGTTTTGTTCTGCCAAAACCCAAATCGGCGTTCCTCCATACCAATAGCCATCTTCTATCACATCCCTATTTCCCATGGTATACACAATATCCTTTTCCGGTTCATAGAAGGAGTTGTCCACCAATCCATGATTTTCAGGCTTCAGTCCGGTGGCAATGGTATAGTGGTTTGGGAAAGTTTTGCTTGGAAAGGAAGGAATAAGAGCCTCTGCAGAAGTTCCGTTCTGGATAAAGCGGGAGAGATTCTCCGGTTTGAACCTTTGGACATAATCATGTCTGAATCCATCAAGCGAAATCAGAATCACGTATTGTTCCTTTTCCTGTGAAAAAGCCGAATTGCTAAAAAAAGCAAGGAAAAGAAATAATGCCAAAGGGAATTTCATCAGGGACATCTGAAATAGGTTTGATTTGGGTATAAAAGTAGCAGAAGAAAATTTGGCAGCCAATATGTTTTTTACCTTCGGAAAATTAAATCCAATAATCTCAGGTTGCCGGTCCTTGTCAAAAGAAACTTCATGGATAAACTTTTTCAACTACAATCATTTTCTTAACTTAGTTGAATGAAAACCTTTGATCCAAATTCAGAAAACCAAAGCAAAGTCGAGGAGCCATCTTCTGAATATGGCATGTATACTTATGCGGACTATTTGACTTGGGAATTTGATGAAATGGTGGAGCTTATCAAAGGAAAAATTTTCAAATCTGCTGCAGCCGCACCAAGAAGAATTCATCAAAAGGTCTCAGGAAATATTTTTTTCAGATTATATCAGCATCTAGAAAACCATCCATGTGATGTTTTTTCGGCACCTTTTGATGTCCGTCTTCCTGTCAAGTCAAAAAGAAATGAAGATATTTTCACTGTTGTCCAGCCTGATATTTCAGTGATTTGTGACAAATCCAAATTGGATGACTTGGGATGTATCGGAGCCCCTGACCTGATTGTGGAAATCCTTTCACCAGGTAACAATAAAAAAGACCTCAAAAATAAATATGAAGTTTATGAAGAAAGCGGAGTCAAGGAATATTGGGTCATACATCCTACCGAATATTCACTCTTGATTTATTCCTTAGTGGATGGAAAATATGTTCCCTCCAAACTTTTTACGGTGGGCGATATTGTCGAATCGAAATGTATCTCCGGATTCAAACTTGACTTAGATGAAGTTTTCGACGACCTTGATTAAATAATTGATAGATATATGCTTCCTTGCCAATAATCCTAAATTTTTCTTCAGTCGGGACAGAAGACCGAAGTCGGAAGACCGATGTACCGGACATTTCAGTCCGCAGACAAGAATAAAAATGGATATCCAATCTAATGGCATCAGCGCATACATTCATAAAAATGATTAAACAAAAAAATCCCAAGTTTCAGCAACCTGGGATTTTTGTTGGTATGAATTTGACCTTAAACCAGAGGTTCCTGCTGACTGAGGCAATGGAACGAACCCAAACCCCAAATCAGATCTAAAGAATTCACCCCAACTACCTTTCTATCCGGAAAACAGGAAGTCAGGATCTCCAACACTTTATCGTCATTCTTGTCCTGAAAAGTCGGGACAATCACTGCGTGGTTGGCAATATAGAAATTGGCATAAGAAGCCGGCAGCCTCTGATCCTCGTAGTATTTAGCAGAAGGCATGGGAAGCTCAATGATATTCATCTGCTTGCCGTCTTCCAATCTTAATTCGTGGAGTAATTCCAGATTTTCCTTCAATGGAGCGTAATTCTCATCTGATTTATTATGCTCGACCACTGTCACGACAGTGTCTTCATTGACAAAACGGGTCAGGTCATCGATATGCCCATCAGTGTCATCTCCGATGATGCCATCTTTCAGCCATAAGATATTTTCTGTACCATAATATCCTCTGAGATATTCCTCAATCTGATTTTTGGATAAGCTCGGATTTCTGTTTGGGTTCAGTAAACAAGCTTCTGAAGTCAGCAAAGTGCCTTTTCCATTAAACTCGACAGAACCACCTTCCATGACAATACCCGGTTGGAAGCAGGGAATATTTCTAAAATCAGCGATTTTGATCGGAATCTGATTGTCCAAGTCATAGGGAGGGTATTTGTCTCCCCAAGCATTGTAATTCCATTTCACCAGGACCTTCTTTTGATCTGCCTCAGGGTTGATCAAAAATGCAGGACCGTGGTCTCTGCACCATGCATCGTTGGTGGGGAAAAAGTGAAAGAAAACTTTGCTCAGATCAACACCTGCATTTTGCAAATGTCCCAAAGCAAATGCCCTCATCGCCTCATCTTTTACATTGATATGGACTTCTTCCCCCAAAGCCAAATATTTGATAAACTCCGCATAGGCGGGGAAAATGGTATGGATTTTTCCCGGCCATGATTCTTCTTTGTGCGGCCAACTCAGCCAAGTCGCCTGGTGTGGCGCAAATTCAGCAGGGAAATAATACCCCAATTCAGCGGGTGTCATTTTCCCTGATTTGGCCATTTCAAATATGTCTGCAGCACTGTAATTAGTCTTCATCAATAAATCTCTTAAGGATCGGGGAATAGGAATCAATGCGTCTGTCCCTCAAAAAAGGCCAATGGGTTCGGTATCGATCGGAATTTTCCATGTCGAGTTCCTGCACATGGACTTCTTCAGCTACATGGTCTGCTTGGTACAAAACCCTTCCAAAAGCATTGGTCGCAAAAGATCCTCCCCAGAATTGCTGATTCCCTTCTGTTCCAACCCTGTTGACAGAAACTACCGGAACCCCGTTTGCCACGGCATGGGAGCGCTGTATGGTCTGCCAAGCTTGGTATTGTTCGTCGTTGGTTTCTTTGGTTGCCTCCCTATGCCAACCGATTGCGGTTGGATAAAACAGGATTTCTGCACCCATCAAGGAAGTGATTCTCGCTGCCTCGGGATACCATTGGTCCCAACAAATCAACACTCCGATGGTTCCGACTTTGGTTTTGAAGACTTTGTATCCCATGTCTCCGGGAGTAAAATAGAACTTCTCATAATATCCCGGATCGTCAGGAATATGCATTTTGCGGTATTTTCCCAGATACGTCCCATCTGAATCCAATACCGCTGTAGTATTGTGGTACAATCCTTCTGCTCTTTTTTCAAACAAAGAAGCCACAATGACCACTCCCAATTCTTTTGCCAGAGAGGAGAATGTATGGGTCGAAGGACCCGGAATAGCCTCGGCCAATTTGAAATTGTCATGATCCTCCACATCGCAGAAATACAGGGAACCGAAAAGCTCCTGCAAGCATACGATCTGCGCACCTTTGGCGGCAGCTTCACGGATTCCCGCAATGGCTTTGGCCATATTGTCAGGGAGGTCACTGGAACAAGATGTTTGCACCATGCCTACTTTGATGGTTCTTTTTGACACTTCGAAGAAATTTTGGTTTCTGACTTGATTCTAATAGGCTTCAAAATTACTTTATATATTCAAAAAATTAAACCCATTTCAAAATTGATATTAAGGGATACTGGATATTGATTGATACTTGACTTGAGCAAAACTTTAATTCTATCTGTTTGACTTTTTTATTAATCCACTTTCCATTAGTCTCAAAAAAACCTTTTGATAGAAAATAAAAGATTTAAAACTGATTTTTTTACGGGGGAAGTATTGTTCTATGGCCTGTCAACTATTGACTAAAACAAATTCTATGACAGCTATTTGAAAAAACCTTACTGCACACGCCTCCTCAATTTTTGCATATATTTGCAGGCGAACCCAAATGTATGTTCTCATGAAAAAAACAATTATTGCACTTGCAGCTTCCGGAGCTTTGCTCTATGCCTGCGGTGCCAAAGAAGAAAAAACTGAAAATATGAATCCATTCTTTGAAGCGTACGATACGCCTTTTGAAGTTCCTCCTTTTGACAAAATCGAAAACGAGCACTTTTCTCCTGCCATCTTAGAGGGGATCAAACAACAACAGGCAGAAATCGATGCAATCGTCAACAATCCTGAAGACCCGACTTTTGCCAATACTATCGAAGCCATGGAAAAATCCGGAGAACTTTTGACCAAAGTCTCCACGGTATTCTACAATTTCAATTCCGCCAACACCAACGATACTATTCAGGCAATTGCCAAAGAATTGGCTCCTGAGATATCCAAACACTCTGACAACATCAGCCTCAATGAAAAACTCTTTGCAAGGGTAAAAAGCATTTGGGAAAAGAAAGACAACCTTGGCCTTAATGGAGAACAACAAAAACTGCTGGAAAAAACCTACAAGTCTTTTGTCCGTAACGGAGCCAACCTCAATGAAGCAGACAAGGAAAAACTGAGAAATATCAATTCCAAAATGTCAGTCTGGAGCCTTACTTTCGGTCAAAACTTATTGGCAGAAACGAATGACTTCAAGTTATTTGTTGACAATGAAGCGGATCTTACAGGACTTCCCCAAGAACTCAAGGATGCTGCAAAAGCAGATGCGAAAGCAGCAGGGGAAGAAGCCAAGTGGCTCTTTACCCTTCAGAATCCAAGCATCATGCCTTTTCTTCAATATGCCGAAAACAGGGAATTGAGGAAGCAGATATGGGAGGCTTACCAAAGCCGCGCCAACCATGACAATGACAAAGACAACAAAGCTATCGTAGTGGAAATGGCTAACCTGAGAAGGGAAAAAGCCCAGCTTCTCGGTTATAAAACTCATGCTGATTATGTCTTGGAAGAATCTATGGCCAAAACCTCCGAGCAGGTTTATGACCTATTGAACCAACTTTGGACTCCTGCATTGGCAAAAGCCAAACAGGAAAAAGATGAAATGCAGGCGATCGTTGCGGCAGATGGAAAGGACTTCAACATAGAACCTTGGGACTGGAGATATTATGAAGAGAAACTCCGTCAGCAGAAATTCAACCTTGACGAGCAGGAAGTAAAACCTTATTTCGCTTTGGACAAGGTGCAGGCGGGTGTATTTATGGTTGTCAAAAACCTGTTTGGATTGACATTTGAAGAAATCAAAGACATCCCAACCTACCATCCCGATGCCAAAGCCTATGAAGTCAAAGAAGCGGATGGAACACACGTGGGGGTTTTATACATGGATTTCCATCCAAGACCTTCCAAAAGAGGCGGTGCCTGGATGACTTCTTACCGTCCACAGCAAACCATCGATGGCGTCAGAAAAGCTCCTGTCATTTCGATCGTCTGCAATTTCTCCAAGCCAACAGGCGATGCACCGGCATTGTTGACCTTTGATGAAGTGACGACTTTCTTCCATGAGTTTGGACATGCACTTCACGGATTATTGTCCAATGTGCAGTACAGAAGTCTTGCAGGCACTTCCGTTCCGAGGGATTTTGTCGAGCTGCCTTCACAGATTATGGAAAACTGGGCGACCGAACCTACAGTCCTGAAGCAATATGCCATCCACTACAAAACAGGCGAACCTATCTCTGATGAGTTGATTGAAAAATTGAAAAACTCAGGTACTTTCGGACAAGGATTTGCCACTACGGAATATTTGGCCGCCTCGCTTTTGGATTTGGACTACCATACCCAAGAAAAAGAAATCGTAGGAAGTGCCAATGATTTTGAAAAAGCATCTTTGGAGAAAATCGGACTGATGGGCGAAATCATCCCAAGATACCGCAGCACTTATTTTCAGCACATTTTTGCAGGAGGTTATTCTTCAGGCTATTACAGCTATATCTGGTCAGGAGTATTGGATACAGATGCTTTCCAGGCTTTTAAGGAAACAGAACTCTTCAACCCTGAAAAAGCTTTGGCCTTCAGAAAAGAAATCCTTGAAAGAGGCGGAACAGACGAGCCGATGAAAATGTATGTCAACTTCCGTGGAGCCGAACCAAAGATCGATGCACTTTTGAAAAAAAGAGGTTTGGATCAGGTGAGTGTTGAAAGGAATAAATAAAAAAATGACCGATGACCGATGACGGATGTTATAGATCACATTAAGTTAAACTGAGATCAATCGGATCCTCTTCATTTTCCTCATTTCAGAATTCAACAATTAAAACCATCCTAGCTCAAAAGCGGGATGGTTTTTTATTTTGTTAATTCCATTTGAACCAAGTAAAAAACATTTGAAGGAGAGTTACATCGGTCATCGGACATCCGACAAATTACTTGAACAAAATTTCAAAAAATCTCAATTTAAGTCCGCTCCTACTTGTACTTCAGTTTAAAATTCAAATTCTCCAGGTAATCTCCATCAGCCAAGGCTTTGATCTCAAATTCCAGGACTCCAGGTTCGGAGGTGACATTCATAAACTCCAATTGCTTCGGATCGGCATAAAGTCTGTATTTGCCAGGCATCAGTCCAAAGACATAGAAACCCCCATCTGTAAATGTCCTCAAAAGTTGTAGCGGTTCGCTGTCATTCAGCTTTTCCAAAACCAAACGCAAACCACCAAGTCCCTCGTCTTTGCCGTTATTGTCAACCACCACAAACCCTTCAATAATTCCTGTCTGATAGAGTGGGATGTCAATGCTTCTAAACCTGTTTGGTTCAGCGACAAATGTAAACCGTTTCATTTTTGGTGCTAGGTTGGGATTGGGAAGCGCATGGATATCGACTTCCATCTGGTATTTCCAATAGGACTGCAATTGGGTAATCCTCAGAATCCCGTCAGAACCTAAAAGCATGTTTGCAGATCGGTCCAAACGTACCGCTTTGGCAGGAACTACTACTTCTCCTTGATCAAATTTCCCATTTTCATTGGCGTCAATAAAAAGACGGACTGCCACACCCGATCTGGTGACCTGATCCCTGTTGTCAGGCAATATGTATCCTGAGGGGTCAATTCCCAATGAGCCTGTGATTCCTTGTTGGATAGCATAAGCATTCCTGCTTGCCGAAAACTGCGTAGAAGTTCTCAAGCCTCTAAAATCATACAGGAACCCCAATTGAAACTGGCCCTTTCCCCTTACAATGTCTTTGTCATATCCCATTGTCAACCTACCCATCTTAAATAAAGTCTGGGACAACATAATATTATAGGAATTTGGGGTTTTGAGGTAGGTATCGTATCTAAACTGTCCTCTAAAAAACATTCCCCTTACAAATACCGGAATACTTGGGTCTCTTTTCAGTGTGTAAGTTGCTGACGCTGTAAATTGACCAAATGCAGCATACATATTTGGTGGCTCTTGACCTGTCCCGTTGTCATTGAATCCGCTGATTCGACCTCGGTAGTTAATTCTGGCAACAACCCTGCCGATCTGGGTGTTAAAATCAGTCTGAAAATTTGTACGAAATCCATTTTCGAAAACCTGCCTTTCTCCGGTTAATCTAAATCCTGAGAATCTTCCAAATGTCTTGAAAGGAAAAAATGCATTCAAATTGGCTTCCCTAACCTGACCCATTAAGTTGAATTCAGATCCGGGTATAAATTCGGTGTATTGGGCATTGATGCTTGTATTGTTTGCATAAAAAACCGAGGCCGAAGCCTGGTAATACCTGTCAGGCAGTACATCTACATTGAAAAGGTATTGCTGCAAGATCCTTGCAGAAAGTCCGAGCATTCCATAAGTTGTCTCTTTCCCAAAAACAGGCCCGTTGTCAACCCCTGCCCTGACAGTCAGCGCATTGGTAATACCGTAGGCGATATCGGCATGGCCGACGAGTTCCTTCCCAAGGCTATCGAGTCCAATCTGTGGCATTCCTCCCTGAACATTATAGGTTACAAAGCCTTTTGGTAGAAAAGTGAAAGGAATCTGCAGCTGTCTTTCTTCAATCTTCACCTCACCCTGCGGGGTATATATTCTGACCGTAAGTCTGACCACCCCGAAAGTAATGGGAGCATTGAACCTGTAATATCCCACATCATCCGCTCTGAGGAAATCAACCAACTGACCGCCAATCAATAGCTCTACTTCGGAATCAGGTTCGGTATAGCCATCTACGACAAATACATCGAGCTTGAATCTTGGAATCACAGGATTATTGGAAAGTGCTACACCTACAATCTGTGCAGAATTGTTTAATCCTGTAGTATTGATCTGTCCTACAGAAATACTGGTGAGTCCGACGTTTTCATCCGGAAGCAGTCCTCCCGGCAAAACATACCTCCACCTTGCCCCGGAAAAAGAAGAATATAGATTTCCTTCCCTGACATTTCCTGAATATATCCCCTGCAAATCACCTCCCAAAAGCTCCATTCCAGCTTTCATGAGCATGGTGAGATTCCGGTTATCTTCAGCATATGCATAATTGACGTTATAATCCAGCATGCCCGGCGCAAAAAACTTCCTGTCTCTCCCATAAATCAGCGGAGCTTCTGTCTGGTCTTTATTGGCGGCGGATTGCTGCATTTTTTTTCGCATGGCTTCCCTTTTTTGTCTTTCATCTATAGGAAGCTGATACTCGGCAGTAAGACTCAGCGAAAGTGCATTGAAATTCACAACGAATTTCAAACCAAAAATCCTTGCGTAATAATCAGGATGGAGAAAGATGTCCATGTTTCCAAGATAAAATTTATCCGCAGGAAGGGTTTCCCTATTTCCCTTGATGGTAATCAATCCCAAAATCGGATCTACAATCCACTTGTCATTTTTAGAGGGAAAAAAACCCTGAAGCCCTTTGCCGTTTTCGGTCTTGTCATTGCCGATATACAATAGGCTGAGCACTTCACCCAACGGCAGATAAGGGACATCGTCAAAAAACACCACATTCAGGTACGCCTGTCCCAGGGAAGGATACGAAAAAGTAAGCATGGCTTCGCCATCAGGTTCTTGCTGTGCTTCTGCGGTTTTGGATGAAAACACCAAAAAAACAGTCAAAAGCACAGATAGAACCCCTGCTAGTTTCCTGATATGGGCTAAAAGAAATGGGTGAATCAAGGTAATATGTTAAAAAAAGCGAGATAAATTATTTAATGTTAGGACGGATCCTGATAGCTATCGGGACGGAAGTCGGATGACCGATGTACCGGAGCTTGCGGATCCAAACAGCTGTACTGCAGAAGAATCTCTTTAATTCATTAAGATTCTTCTCCGCCGCGGCGGATCAGTGTGACTACAAGGTTGTTTAGGTCAATCTAAATCAAACTAATCCTTGTAATTTTTAGGGAATCCGAACCAAAACCCTTTTGGTGACTGGACTACCCTGGACAAGGTCCGAAGAAGGTATGTCTGTCCGGTTGGTTTCAAAGCGAAGTTCGAGTTGGTATTCTCCGGAAGGCAAATTTTCAGGAATGCTTACTTCCACCCCTTTTTTTCCATTAAAATACATGGCCACAGTTTCCTCTTTTTGGGAAACAGTCTTTTCGGATGCATCTTTTAGCGAAGCGGATATACTTCCTAAAAACGGAGAGTTTCCTGTGGTCACAAATTCAGCGATTGCCCGGACTTTGCCGTCTTGAATTGAAGTGGTCACATTTCCGATTTCCAGTCCGGTTGTTGTCTGTCCGTTCTTGTAAAAGGCTGCTATCACCTGATCAAACTTGAAATTGATCTGCGTAGCTACTTCTGTTTGGTTAGTTTGATCCACATCAGGAGCCTGGTTATTGGAGGTCACTTTGACCCTGGTAAAGTAAGTGCCTGCGGGCAATGACCTATCAGGTCGCAACTGTAGCCTTACGGTCTGCTGCTGCTGGGGTGCGAGGACAAAGGTTCTTGGAAATGCCCTCAAACGGTCTCCCAATCCATATTGCTTGTCTTTGATACTGTCCCCATAAATCATAATCAAATTGCCCAATTCATCATTGCCTGGATATCCAAACAAGAAACTCACATTGATCTCTTGAGTGATATCCGATGGGTTGGTAATGTACAGTGATGCAATGCCATTTTCATCCATAAATACCGAAGTTGGTGCTATGGAAATCTGCGCCATAGTAGGTACCGCCAAAAACAGGAATAAGCTTATTGATAAAGCTAGAAATATCTTTTTCATATAATTGAAGAGTTAAAAAGTCGGCGGGGTAACCGCCGACTTGAGGTTTTTTGTAATCCTAGTTATACTCAGCACTGACGTTGAAAGTACCTACATAAGTACCCACAACTTGGTTAGTAAGCGCCGGAATTGAACCACCAACCCATAAGAAAAACGCGTTACTTACCAAAGTCACAGTACTACCGCTGGCTACTGCGCCGGCAGTTGCCCTGTTGGCAGCAGATGCATTTCCTACCACCTGAGTGGTTACCGTCATGTTGTCACTACCACTTGTCAATGTCACAGTAGGGTCATAGAATACTGTCACACCACCGTTAGCTCCACCAAGGTTGAATTGGGCTACATTGGTAACCGAACCTGTGTTGATGTTGTTAGCTGCATTGTTGGCACTGAGCACAATTGCTCCCGGGGTTGTAGAAGATATTCTACCAAAATTGATCGCGTTCAAAGTTCCGTCAAGGACTAAAGTCAAGTCCTGAAGGATTTCAGCAGAAGCTGGAGCAGTAGCTGCTTTTTGTGCATAAGAAGTACCTGCGAGTGCTACAAAGAAAGTAGCGATGATAAGGGATTTAAGAATTGTTTTCATTTTGTTGTTGTTTAAATAATTAAAAATTTGTTAGAGTCTATTTTACTTTTTGTTTTTGTTTTTTTACTTTTTTTATTTTTTGTTTTTTCTAAGAATGTATCCATATGTGATGGATAGGGGGATTAAGTACGATGTTACATAAGCTATTCATTTAAGAGTTTTCGAAATTTTTTAAATTTTAATGGTATTCTATTGTTGTTTTTATTCCGGGCAAAATCGGTATTCCGAGCCAAGCCCTGACCTGTTGGATATTGGGCTCGATATTCTTAATCAGCTTACCGCGGTTGTCCATTTGAAAACTTGCATTTCCCGATTCAAATTTCAGAGCACTTCCAAAATCCGAGGTTCCGTTATTGACTATATAAAGTGTCTCATTAGCATCTTTTTCCGAGGAATCCGATTTGAGATGGACCGTCACATGGATATTTTCCTGCACTACCATTTCTACCCATCTCAATCCTGTTTCCCCTTCTTTGGGCTGGGGAACGATTATCCTTGGGTTGAAATTGACACCTGCAGGAAGCACCAACCTGACGCTGACCATCTGGGCCTCGGCTGTCGTAATTTTTCCAAAAACCAACGCCGAAATGATTACTATGAGACAAAGCCTAATCATAACTTGTAAAGGAAACGTTGATGTTGATTTCTCCTTCATACCTTCCTGCGGGCACCATCCCCACGGGTCCAAAAGTTCCATACAAATAGAGGTAAGCCTTGGCCTTGGGTCTTGTAAATGCCCCATCTTCAGGTGAAGGAGGGGCAGACGGCGCCCCGGCACTCCTCCTGCTGACAGGAAAGGTGATGCTGGAAAATCCCGCCGGCAACTCCACTGAATTTAGCTTTCCGCTGATTTCATCCAAAGGTTCCATGTTATTGTAAGCTACTTTCAGCAAAAATGGAATGGACTCTGTTGGATTGTCAATCAGCGAAAATGCGTTAGGGGCGCTGATGTCTATTGTCAAATCAAATCCCTCAGGGGCTTCTATTTCATAGATTACGGCCTGATTGTCCACCAAGTCAATGGTAACAGCCTCCGAACCGGGTACCAAGGCCCGTTTCTTTTGGTTAAAATCCAAAGTCGGCAACGCTCCCTGTGGGGAAAGGATGGTGATATCATCACTTCCGGTCCAGGTATTGAAGCTGATCCTTTGGGCCATACCAGTATTGATTCCCATCAAAAGGAAGAGACCAACGCCGATTAGCATCCTGAAACCTGCAATATGTGAAAGAACTTTGACCACTTTATATGTACTCCAATTCAATGATAAATTCTGACAAATAAACTCCCGGTGTGGCCTTGGTCAAGTCGAGATTTGCACCAAGCCAGACATATAATTCTCCATCAGGACCGATGGGGAACACACCTTCTCCCACGTCAAGCAACGCACTTTGGAACTGCAGGTCATTAAATGCCGCACTCAGGACATAGTCAGCCGATACCACTCCGATTCCCTCATTTGATTCCTTGATTATCTCCCTTTGAAGATATGTAATCCTCACCCTTGACCCCGGACTTCCGATAATCTTAAACATACCTGCAAAAGGACTTGTGATAGGATTGACTACGAGAAGGCCTTCCATTACCGGAGGATTGATCAGGTCTATATTTCGGATCGTCAGCATGTTCAGGTTGTCAGTAACAGTAGCTGTTGCCCTCACATTAAATGATGCAAATCCGGAATTGGTAGATTGTCCAAAAGATGCCACACTCCCAAAGCAACCGAAAACCAGAAATAGTATATAAAGTCTAATCATCTCAGTTTTTAATCAGTTTTTGGGTAAATCGGAAATCATTGGTGGCCAATTGGATGACATACATGCCCGGTGCCAATTTATTGGCAGAGGGAATCCAATCCATTTCATGTATCCCTGTTCCATACTCCGTTGCCGGAAATCCACCTACCTGCTGGCCCATCAGGTCGTATACCAGAATTTCTGCTTTGGCCGATTCAGGCAAGAAAAACCTGATTTTGGCAGAATCCCTAAACGGATTCGGGCTTACCGGAAATAACTTCGGAAAATCAGGTAGGTATTCAATTTTGTCCTCTTTAAATGCGCCACCGATATAGATGGTAAAAGGCCTGGTCGGAGAATTTGAGTTGATTTTTGCATGGATTTCGCCTGTTGGATATGGTGATTGAAATATTATTGCTTTTGGCAATTCAAAATCATTAGTGGATATCCTTGCGTTTTTAGCAGGGAGTTCGGGAGCTTGGAAATCGAACGAATAAGCCGTTTCCTCTCTCATGTTGATGGCCTTTTCATTCAGGTGATCCATCAGAACGATACTTTTATCGGCAGGTAAATCTGCCGGCAAAGTCCAGTTCATCAGGAAAGAACCCTTGAAGGCCTTTCCGTTTTTGGAAGCTGCCAAATGCAATGGAATGACCATTTCCTGCTCGTCGATCAAAGGAAGGTTATTGATAACCAAAGGAATGCCGGTGCGGATCGACCCGTAGGAAAATAGAAATAGCCAATTGTCTCCCAAAGACTCCAGTTGAAAGGCATCTTTAGGGTCGATAGATTCTTTACCATCTCTTCCAAAGCTGATATAAGACTCTGCCTGCATTTCTTCACCCGTTACTCCGAGTCGGATCGCAAAAGGCTCTTCTTCTTCTAATTTTCTGCCGAAGAAATCCTTGGTGATGTCGGTTTTTACACCATTGTCAGTCAACTGAAGGCTGGGGTTTTCGTTGTTGGTTTTTACCCAAAATGCCTGATAGGGAGCCAAGCGGCCATTTTCCAAAGTACCGAGTGTTCCGTTGTGCGTCAAAAATGAATTGGTCGCCGGGTCCCAAACATAGATTGTGTTGTCGATATTGGTTTTGACCCAACCGGTTGGCGAAAAGAAATCGATCATACTTGCAGTCGGATTGGCGATCAGGTTGAAGCCTGCATCTGCTAAATTGACTTCGGTGAGTTCGCCTGCATCTGCCACCAGATTGGTATCCCTCGCAGTGAAAGTGACACCAAAATCAAAAATTCCGTTTGCAAGGTTCGGTTCAGTTCCGGTGGCAGCCATCGTAAGTGGCAATACATCGGAGTAGTTTCCACCGCCGGATGGTTTTTCAGCGCCATTGAATACATACAAGTAATGTCCTCTTCCCGAAGGCACTGCGTCAGAAATCTGAGCAGGCTTTCTCCAGGATTGGAGACTTGTACCTTTGTCCGTCTCATCAGACCACAATATGTTGGGTTGAAAAGCGGGGTTATTGGATCCTGGGAATCCTTGGCTTTCCACATTGGAAAGAATATCTGCATAGGTGGTACCGACAGGGGAGCCCATCATTCTCCAACCTTTGTTGCCGGTCAATTCCTGTTGCACTTCCAAAGTTGGGTTTGCTGAGCTGAAATTGAGATAAACAGCAGCAGGGTTCAAGACAACTTTTGAAGCACCTGAAGTAGTCAATGATGCGGTATTTTCTATTGTCATCAGGGCAGATGGTCTAACGGTCACAGTAAAAGGCGAGGAAATATTCACCAAGCCTTCTACCAAAAAATTCCCGTTAATTTCTATGTTTCCTGTCACTGTTTTAAGACCTGTTCCAGATACTCTGAGGCTATTGAAAGTACCGCCGGCAATGTTCACGTCCCCATTTTGATCGAATACAACCAATCCATTTCCCGGAATAAATACACCTTCGACATTCCAGTTTCCGGCAACCTGATGTGTAAAACCTCCTCCTGTGAATGTTGTTCCTGCCCCAATTCTAACATTGCCGTTGAAATTGATGCCTTCAACAGCTGTCGCCGATACTGTACTGGACATTTCAAAGTCCGAACAAAGAGTATTGGTCCCAACCTGCAAGGTTTTGGTTCCTGTACCGCTGAGTAATAATTTCCCGTAAGTCGATGGGCTATTGATGTTGGCGACAGTTTGGTTGCTTCCATAATATTCTATGGTACTGTTACAGCCAATCGCGTGGGATGTATAATTGGAAGGAAGTGTGTTGGTTCCGCCAATTCGGAGCAATGCCCCATCTGCTAAGGTTAAAGTACCGCCGCCGGAAGTCCGGTTGGCAGTAAAAGTCGACAAATCAAGTCCTCCTGCAGTTACTGAAAGGTTGGTGACAATGGCTGTATTTTGCGAAAGGCTAACAGTTTGATTTCCGATCGGGCCGGAATTTTCTATTCTCAGGCTATTGACCGTATTAGGCAGCCCGTTTCCTGAAGTTTGGTTTGCCTGACCGCTATAAATGTAATTTGCACCTGTATTGTATGATCTTGCTCCGGTCACCCTCACCATTCCGGTGGCACCGGTGGTGGTGATTCCCTGTGCTGATTTGATTCCAAGTGTTGCGCCTGTTTGAAGGGTAAAAGTACCGTCACCAAGGAACACTGTATTGGAATCAGCCGGACGGACATATGCCCCGGTCGACACGATATAGTTGATCGCATTGGTGACGGTCCCGCCAGATGTATAATTCTGGGGATTAGTGGTATTCCCATTAAAAATAATTCTACCTGAACCTGTAGCGGTTTCATTGATGGTGCCGCCTGTATGGGTGAAGTCCCTGGCAATATTTAAGGTGCCGATGGCTGTATTGCTGATGCTCATGTTTAGCAATCCGCCAGTGATCGTGGCACTTCCAAGAACTGTAATGCTCCTTTGTGCTCCTGTGGCATTGACTATCGCATATCTGCCACTCGTGAAAATAAAATTTCCTCCAACCGAAAAAGCTGTAGAGCCTTGTCTGATTTCCCCGGTAGACGAACCATTCTGTATAGTTAGGTTTCCTGCAATCCCCAAAGGTGAAAAAGTCATGTTTACTGTCATGGCCGGGGATTGAAAAATAAAGTTTCCAAAATTTTGGTTTGTACTTCCAACAGTAGTGTTTGTCACTGCCGTCAACCTAACAGTTGAAGTCAGGTTCCAGGTAGCAAAAGGAAGGGCAGACCCATTTCTGGCATGGGTATATTCACTGTTTGGTCCAAATACAATTTTAGTAGTAGCAGAACTAGTGAAACTTCCAGCTGTATTGGTGATTTTGCCATTGACGGTGACTAGAGTTCCCGCATTGGCCGTGCTGATATTCCCGTTTGTTCCCAATACCAATTCTCCATCAATTGTTGCTGTCGCACTGGCCGCAAGTGTAATCAGGAGTCTGCTTGTTCCGGTCAGGACCAGTCTTGAACCGGTACTTACAGTCCAATCTACACCTGTTCCATTGTTGAGGGTAAAGCTCTGGTTATTGACAGTAGAGGATAAAGTGATATTTGAATTGTTTGTTACGGTTAGTCTGCTGATGGTCTGAGTTGGTACACCCGTTATGGTCAGTGTCTGACCGGAGTTGAATTGGAGAATGTCAGTTGTTGCCGGTGTCGTCCTTGTTGGACTCCAATTGGTTCCTGTTGCCCAAGATCCATTATTGGCACCGATCCAGGTATAAGTGGTCTGTCCCCAAGACACCATGGGCATAAATGCAAGCAGTACCAGGCAGCAAATTTTTGCTGCCGGTACGCCTTCAAAAAACGATATGTTACTATCAGGTTGCATTTATAAAAATCAGTAAGTATTTGTTTTAATATTTTTCAGAGAATCATACTACAGTGAAACAGTCCATAGATTTCCAGGCAAAGCCTAAGGAAACAATGAAAGTTTCTTGCAATGTGGGTCGACTATCCCAAGGATAATCACAGATGAATAAAAGGGTGTTTCAGAATAAGTGGGTGATCTTTTGATCCATTCTTCCCAAATAATAATTAGGTGATTTACAATCTGGGGAAGCAATAAAGGAAACTAGGGCGTGGGGTGATCTTACCTTATTCTTTTTTCAAAACCTTTTAAGGAATCTTGTTCTTTCCTGTTCCTTAGAAGTCATTTCATTAAAATTACAAAGTCGTTTAACCGAAGAGTTTTTAAACCAAAGAGATATTCTTGCGAGATTATTTCTTGTTCTAAATGTGATGCAATATAAATACAAATATTAAAAACAAAACTTTTTATAATAAAATAAATAGAATGCTTATGATTTTGTATGTATTTTTGAATAATACCGTATTTTTAATATGTGGCAATTATTGTATTAGCAAAATACTTATCTGCATTTTGTAGTGGAATTTTGACAGATTTAACCTTTGAAAAAAATTTTATCAAAATCAGTCATTATTTGTTGTTGTTAGGAAAAAAAAATAAAATAGAGTCAAACAAACTACCGAAAAACCCGAAAATAGATCCCAAAACAGGTGATTTTTATATCAAAAATCCGAGGGAAACAAATGGATTTGATCATTGAAATCTCAATAATGTTTCAAAACATCAGATAAAAACTTAGGATCTGTCGTCGCGAAATAATCAAGTTTCATACTGATATGAAGAGAGGGAAATAAAAAAAGCTACCCTCATCAGGTAGCTTCCATATTCAAATGGATCGGTTTAGATGCTTTTTTTGGCAAGATAGAAATCAACCATTTCGTAATCGCTGGCTTCTCTTTCCTGCATTTCTGCAACGGTTTTTGGTGGCGGAACGATCACTTTTTGTCCAGGTCTCCAGTCCAAAGGCATGGCGACTTTGTATTTGTCGGCAGTCTGTAAGGCGATCAGAACACGTTTGATCTCGTCCATATTTCTGCCCACATTCAAAGGATAATACATGATCAGACGGATTTTTCCATTTGGATCGATAAAAAATACGGCCCTCACTGCAGCAGTTTCACTTTCGCCGGGCTGGAGCATGCCATACAATTTGGAAACTTTCATGTCTATATCCGCAATGATCGGAAACTCGAAGAGCACTCCGGTATTTTTGCGCACGTTATTCACCCAAGCAATGTGTGAATGGATAGAGTCAATGCTCAATCCAATAAGCTTGGTGTCATTTTCTTCGAAGAATTTCTTTTCGAGAGCAAATCCGCTCATCTCTGTGGTACATACCGGTGTAAAATCCGCGGGATGTGAAAAAAGAATCGTCCACTTCCCTTTGATATAGTCAGAAAACTTGATGGGACCTGTGGTGGTCATCGCCGCAAAATCCGGGGCCATGTCCCCAATCCTTGGCATGGAATATATTTCTTGATCGCTCATAACACTTTAAATTTATTGTTTTTGATAGATCAAATTTCCAATTATTGACAGCCAAAACATGTGATGAATGTTACCATTCGGGAAAATTATCTATTGAAAAAATCTATTGGCCATACACTTTTCCTTAGCCAAATCAACCAAACATCAAATTGTAATACCTTCCAATTTTTGTCCTCAATTCCCCCAAAGTCACCAATCCATTTGCCCTAAAAAATTCTTTTCCTTCAAAATAAACCAAGATTCCCGGGACAGCCATCATCCTCAGCTGTGCCGCCAACTCCCTGTATTGATGTGCATCTAGAACGAGTAATTCCATCTCTGGAAATTCGACCTTGACCATTTCTTGGACTTTGGGAAAAAGGCCGGTGCAGACCCCGCACTTTTCTTGGAAAAAATATACCATCAAAGCGGGTTTGGCTTTCAACAAAGACTCAAACTGTGCCACATCGACTTTTTCGCTTACTTCCATTGGATTGTGTAGTTTACTATAAAATTGACGTGCACCATATTTACCTTATTGTATATCCATTGGGGTTTCATTTCTCCGGAAAGCATGTTGATCTTACTCATCAGGATCAAATGGAAATCCAGTCCTTTTCCCCAATCTGAAGGAGCATATTTCCCTCCAAAATTAAGTTGTGCATAAGAAGGAAAGGCATATTTGTTGTATTCCACCCTCGAAGGTTCAGGAAGAAAATGAAGTCCTGCGTAACCATATACCTGAATTCCGGATTTTAGAAAATTCCGCTGGTAATATGTCGTCAGTGCATCGACCTGGTTATAACCCTCATTCCTTTCTCTGGGGATAAAGGTAAAAAATGGGTCCCTGCCCCATTCTCTGGGACTGAGAAATCTGCCCTGTCCGTCGATGCGGGTGTAGTTTGCCCACCATATCATTTTGGGATTTTTTAATCCTATCCTTCCGCTGAAAACAAAATTCAGGTCATCAGGATCTTTATATTGCTTCAAAGGATCGGGATTTCCACCCTCTCCCAACCCATGCTGCAGGATAAACTGCAGGCCTGTTACCAGCTTGTTGGAAGTCCCTGCCAAGTCCCAATCGTTGTTGGCCTGAGAAAGCAATGTGGAGGAAATATTGTCAACATAAATATGGTTTACCTGGATAAGCATGTCTTTGGTCAACCTGTGCTTCCAGTCCAATATGGTCACAAAGTCACTGCTCGTATTTCCTGTATAGCCTGAGGGTTTTCCCAAGACGCTCTGTCCTTCAGGATAAACCCCTATCGATTCTCCCACATCATACCAACCTGAAGTCGATCTCGGACTTATTTTTCCAATAAAATCTGCTGAAAACTGATTTTTCGGATCCGGCTTAAAAGCGAAGCTGATTCCTTCTACAAAAGTCGGAGACAGTCTACCGTCTTGGGGGTTGACAAAAGGTGTATTGACCGTCATTCGCCCGGCGATGGCAGAAAACTTTTTGGAATCATAGCGAAGTTGTAATTCTTCCAATTTCCCAAAAAACTTATCATTAGGGTCATTTACATCAAAAAGACCTACTTCATACCTGTTGAAATTGCCTGTTTTCGGATCGCGCTCGGTCAGTTCGGAGCTGGTCACATTGCCAAATACTGAATATCGGCCGACAAGGGAAAACCCTTTGTAAGCTTTTGTTTTCAGTTGGATAAAGGCACTTTGACCCAAAGCATAATCATCTTTGAAGTCTTCCCAATAGCTCGTCGACATCCAAAACGAACGCAAACCCACCGTTCCCTGAATGAGGGAGGGCTTTTTGGACCTGAGAGAATCCTGCTCTTGGGCGTAGCTGACCTGACTAAATGAGGATAAAAAAATCAGAAAGATGAAAGGTTTCATTTAGATGCGCTGGCTCTAGCTTCTTTGATAGGTTTGAATGGACCGAATTTGTGCTGCTCTTCTGTAAAATCATCAGAGAATGGACCAAAGGGATGGTCAATCGGCTTTTTGGAAATATCAGGCCAATCTTTTCTGAGGTCTTTTTTTGGTCTAGGCAATGAATTGACATAAGCAGCCACATCCCATGCTTCCTCATCCGTGAGCAAAGGTCTTTCAAAAGTCGCTCCGAGAGGCATGTTTGTTTTTACATATCCCGCAAATCGTGACATTCTGAACAATCCCGCCCCGTCGTTGTAGCTGTTTTCTCCCCAAAGAGGTGGGTAGATATGTCCTGATTTATCAGGTTTTGGCATGCCCTGACCATCTTCCATGTGACAGCTTTGGCACTGTTGGGCATAAACAGCCTTACCCTTGACCGGATCAGCTGCCCTGTCCAAAAACGGAACTTCATAGATTCCTGAGCCCTTTGGAGACTCCCCTTTCGGCACGTCTTTTCCAAGCCATTGCATATAGGCGACCATGGCCACCATTTCCTTGCTGTTATTTTCGAGGGCCTTGCCATTAAGGCTTCTTTCGAAGCAGTCATTGATCCTTTTCTCCACATCCTCCATCTGCCCGGATCTTGCACGGACTTTCGGATAAGTAGAAGCGACTGCGCCATAGTTGTTACCCAAAGGAGCTGTGCCTGCATTGAGGTGGCAATTCTGACAATTCATCCCGTTGGAAATTTTCTTGACTTTTCCGTTTGGCCCAAGGTAGGTAGAGGTATTGGCTATCAGCTCTTTGCCATATTTGATGTCCTCCGCATTGGGTTCCTGATCCACAGAAGTCCAATCTGGCGCCTGCCAAATCCCTTCTTTTGGGATGACACCTTTGTAAGTTTCCACTACTACTGCCGCAACGGTCTGCAGGCTGGCAGGTTGAGGTTGGTTTAAGGGAGGGAGATTTCCCCCGCTGAAAGCCATAATAATGACACCTATCAGGATAGCAGTAAGCAAGGTTACGCTCAGCAATAAACCGACCATCATGGTCAGCATTTTGAATATGGGCTGGAAAGAATCTTTCATAGGATGCTAAATATATCAATTACAAAATTGCCAACATTTCAAGGCAAAAAGATGTGATATACATCACATGACATGATTTCCTGTTAGGTTATTTGACCGATGCCAAGAAAACCTGCCTGTTCTGGCTTGTCCCAGACAATAAAAAAGTTTCGTCCTGCCTAAACAATGACAACGAAATGACTTCATGGAGCTTTGCCTCGGTGAGGTAATTGATAAGAAAATCATAGAAGACAATCCCTTCTGAAATACACAAATCCTCCACCCAACGGATGTAGCTGACGTTGTTGACATGGTTGTTCATGTCAAGATCAAAAGGCCTGACTGTCAATTCAGAACTTATTTGGAACGCGCCGGCAGAATCCAATTTGGCAGGCAATAGTCCTTTGTCAGGATTTTCAGAAAACAATTCCGGCGGCAGTACCTGATTTGGCCTTTGTGGCCTTTTTGACCTGACATCCAACAAAAGCCAGGCTGACATGGATTCTGCAATCACATTTCCCTTGTCATCCTCCACCAAAAATTCCCTCAATGCAAAAAGCTTGTCGATTCCTCTTCCGGCTGTCTTGACAATAATATGGTCTCCCCATGAGGGCATATGGTGGACTTTGATCTGCATTCTCGAAAGGACCCACATATACCCTTTATCAAAAAGTGACTGACCGAAATCTCTGCTGTCAGCATGCTTCCACGCCACTTCTTGCATCAGGTCTCCCAAAGCTGACCACCTCAATTTCCCAAAGGGATCTATCTGAAAGGATAGAACTTCAAACTTTTTTTCAAACTGAAAGGGCTCTTTTGTTGCCATGGGCTAATGTTTGGTTACCTCATCCACTGACTCGAATACATCCAACCTGATGGAGCTCAAAACCGCAATTCCCAAGCCGGCAACTGCTACAAGGGCAAACGATGCCTTCAGACTCAACAGGTCTGCGATAAATCCTATCATTGGCGGCCCGATCAAAAACCCGAAAAAAGAAATTGTCGAAACCATAGCCAAAGAAACTCCAGGGGAATACAACTTAGATCTGCCTGCAATGCTGTAAGATATGGGGATAATGGCAGCCACTCCCAAACCCACCAATAGAAATCCAATCGTAGCAACTACAGGAATGGGGAAAATCACCGACAGCATCAATCCACTGAAAATCAAAATACCGCTCATCCTCAAAATCAATACCCGACCAAACTTATTGTTCATTCTGTCCGAAATAAACCTTCCGGAAGCCATGGCCCCCATAAATGAAACGTAGCCCAAGGCCACCAAGCCGGGTTCTATTTCTACGACTTTTTTGAAATATACCCCACTCCAATCAAACATACAGCCTTCGCAAAGCATGCCTAGAAAAGCAATCCCTGCAATTCTCAAAAGTAGGTCATCTGGTTTTCTGATGACCAAACCACCTCCCCCATCAGCAGGTTTTTTTTCACTGACCAAATACCCCTGCGCCATCAGCAAGACCACCAAGACCACCGAAGAAATGATCAGATAATGGGTTTTGGGTAGAATATCTAGGTAAATCATGACTGCCCCGATTCCAGCACCGCTAAACCCCGCCAAACTCCAAAAACCATGAAAGGAGGCCAAAATGCTTCGCCCATAGGTGTCCTCTAAAGCCAATGCTTGGGTATTCAAAGAAATATTCATCATGTTTCCGATCATCCCAAAAACCACTACAACAGGTACCAACATCCAAAGGGAATTGCTAAATCCTATCAAGGGAAGAAAGGTCATATACCCAGTCACGCTTATTAAACCCACAATCTTGCTTCCAAAATGATGCACTGCCCAGCCTGCAACCGGCAAGGCCACCAAAGAACCTATCGGCAATCCCAAAAGGAGCGTTCCCAATTGGGATTCTGAAAGCGAAAATTTCATCTGGATATCGGGAATCCTTGCCGCCCAGGAAGAAAAACAAAGTCCTGCAATAAAAAATAAACTTCCGAGGGCAATCCTCCTTTTTTGAAGCAAAGTCATGAATTTCAACAGGGTTAGGTTCTTGGCTGCAAAGTAAAGGACTTTGGGAAAATTAATTTTGGTTTTGGGGAAATTAAATGGCATTTCTATAAACCATCCTATAAAATGAAGGTTAATCAAAAAATGTGATGCTATGGAATTTATAATTGTGGGGTCAATTATTCTGGTGATAATTTTGATGATCCGGTTTATCATCAAAAGGGTTTTTGATGGGCAATAAAAAAGCCGCTTCTTTAAGGAAGCGGCTAAGTGTTTAAGTTCAATTTTGGATTTGAATAGCAAATATGATTCGAATAAATTAATTCTACAACCTTAGTTAGGAAATTTATCTGAAAACCTTCCATAAACCCATGTTCCGGCTACGGCACTTATCAAAGTCACCAAAATCACCGTAAATCCACTTCCTATCTGTGCAAACAAAGGTCCCGGACATGCACCAGTCAACGCCCAACCCAAACCGAATATGAAACCGCCGATGATCTGTCCTTTGCGGAATTCCTTGTCTGTGATGATGATTTTATCGCCTTTGATGGTTTTGATATTGAACCATTTGATAACCTGAATCGAAAGCGCACCTACCACAATGGCTGATCCGATTACTCCATACATAAAGAAGGACTGTAACCTGAACATCTCTTGGATCCTAAACCAGGATACAATTTCAGCTTTTATGAAAATAATACCGAAACCCACGCCGATGATCAAGTACATCAATAATTCCAATGGACCATCGCCTTTTTGTTCTTTATTTGGAGTTGTTCCGACATTCGGTTTTTCTCCCTTTTTTACTGCAGTTCCCATTTTTTTCTAAAGATTAAAAGCCTACTAATTTCATCAAAGGACCAAGAAAGACATGTGTCATCAGAAATCCACCTGCCATAAAGAAAATCGTAGCGACGACTGACGGCCACTGTAACGAACTGATGCCCATGATCGCGTGTCCTGAAGTGCATCCTCCGGCGTATCTGGTTCCGAATCCCACCAAGAATCCGCCAATTACAAAGAAAAGCAAGCCTTTTGCAGTGAATAAATTCTCCCAAGTGAAAATCTCGTGAGGCATGATACTCCTGTAATCCGTGATACCAAGAGCAGCCAAATCGCGCTGTGTGGACTCGGCAACTTCTATCATTTCCGGATTTGCCAGTAAGTTATGGCCAATAAAGCCCCCAATGGCGACACCTATTACAAATGCGATGTTCCACAATTCCTTTTTCCAATCATAAGTGAAAAAAGGGATGTTGGCCGGCACACACATGGCACAAACGTGCCTCAATGAGGAAGATATTCCGAAGGCTTTTCCCCCTGCGATCAACAACGTGGGGACGACAAGACCGATCATCGGACCTGCGATCCACCAAGGCCAAGGCTGCTTAATCCATTCAATAAACTGTTCCATTTTAATTGTCTGTTAAATTTTTTAAATCTTTAATTTTTCATTTTTGAATTCCGGTACAATTTCCGCTTTGTCAATCCTGAACTTAGACAGTGATCAAAATGAATCCAAGGCTGTTTTTGTGTCTGGATTCATTAGGTTCCCAATTTTTGAATGCCATTGGGGTAGATTTTCTGTGAATTAGAATGGGGCTAAAACCCTCCAAACCTACACCAGATTCTTGCAATGCATAATATCCAAAATTGTTCAAAATTCCATTCGAAACCAGTGACTATTATCACTTTGTTTGATTCGAAATGAAAATGGCAAGACCGAAATCTTGCCATGTGGGGTAAAACACAACTTTTCTGATATTAATTCCTAAAGCAAAGTAGTAGGACATACATAGTCACTTACTTTGAACAAAGCGGAATCCTTGATGGCGTCAAATCCACCTTTTACATCAACTAAGTTATCAAATCCTCTTGCTTTCAAGATAGAATTGAATACCATAGATCTGTATCCACCTGCACAATGCACATAGTATGTTTTGTCTTTATTGATCTGGGCCATGCTGTCATTGATATAATCCAAAGGTGCATTTTCAGCATCGATCACATGTTCGCTAAGGTATTCACTGTTCTTTCTGACATCCAGGATGTTGACTCCACCTTCTTTTTCGATCAGGTGAGCAAGTTCCTCTGTGGTGACAGATTTGATGTTGTCCACTTCTCTGCCATCGGCTTTCCAAGCTTCAAAACTTCCTTTGAGGTATCCAATACAGAAGTCATATCCGACTCTAGCCAATCTTGTGATGACTTCTTCCTCTCTTCCCTCGTCAGCTACGATCAGGATTTCCTGCTTGAGGTCAGGAACCAATGCTCCTACCCATACCGCAAAACTCCCATCGATACCGATGTTGATTGAGTTGGGGATAAAACCTTTTGCAAAAACCTGTGCGTCTCTTGTGTCAATAACAACCGCACCTGTTTCGTTGGCTGCAGCTTCAAATGCCGCAGGACTCAGTGGATTGAATCCTCTGTTCAACACTGTATCAATAGACTCATATCCCTGGATATTCATCATGACATTTTGAGGGAAATAAGCAGGAGGAGGAGTAAGACCGGTTAGCACCTCTTTCATAAATTCCTCTTTGGTCATCTTTTGAAGCGCATAATTGGTCTTCTTCTGATTGCCCAAAGTATCGGTAGTCTCTTTGCTCATGTTTTTGCCACATGCACTTCCCGCACCGTGTGCAGGATAGACGATGATATCATCAGCCAAAGGCATGATTTTGTCTCTCAAAGAATCATAGAGATGGGCTGCAAGTTTGTCTTGGGTCAAGTCAGCAATGACTTTCTGCGCAAGGTCAGGTCTTCCCACATCTCCGATAAACAAGGTGTCCCCGGTAAACAAAGCTTCCTCTTTTCCTTCTTCATTGATCAAAAGGTAACAGGTACTTTCCATGGTGTGTCCGGGGGTATGGATTACCCTGATTTTTGCTTTGCCAAGCGGAAATTCCTGACCGTCTTTGGCAACAATAGCATCAAATCCCATTTTCATCCCGGTAGGTCCAAATACAATCGGAGCGCCAGTTTTGATTGATAAATCCTTGTGACCTGAAACAAAGTCAGCATGGAAGTGGGTTTCAAACACATACTTGATGGTATCTCCCCTTCTTTCTGCCTTTTCTATATATGGCTGTACCTCTCTCAAAGGGTCAATGACAGCAGCTTCGCCGTCTGACTCAATATAGTAGGCTCCCTGAGCCAAACATCCGGTATAGATCTGTTCAATTGTCATATGCTTTTTTATTTTTTTCAGTTGAATGATATGTAAAATTATCTTTCTGTGGTTTTCTTTAAAATGACTTTTGTCACATTTTCAAATTAGACTTTCTGGCTCAGGTTGTCCTTTATCACTTTGACCAATTGGTTGGCCGGAACGACACCTGATTGCCTCCAAAGTGGCTTTCCATTTTGGAACAAAATCAAAGTCGGAACGCCTCTTACCTTATATGCACTGGCGGCATAGGGGTTTTTATCCACATCCACTTTGATGATTTTGACTTTATCACCCACCTGACGGGCTGTGTCTTCTAATATGGGTTGCATCATCTTGCAGGGACCGCACCAGGTGGCAAAGAAATCCACCAATACAGGTTGGTCGCCTGAAATCAATTCGCTGAATGTTTTTGGTTGTGCACTCATGGTTGTTATTTTTAGTGGTTATCCTCAATTTTGCCATTAACCCAATTTAAAATTCAAACAGGACGGAAGACCGAAGTCGGAAGACCGAGGTTTCGGACATTTCAGTTTTATGCCAGAATTTTTATTGAGATACAATTTTTACAGGCACCATTGAGGAAATGAATTTTAATTTTTAAGACTTCACAAAACTACTACCGTGGCATCTGGGGAACAGTAATTTTTATCACAATACCTTAAATGCTGTTAAAAAACAGATGGATTAGGATTTATTGATTATTTTCGCCCGAAACTATTATTTCAAAAACAATGCTTGACTATCAAAAGGCCAATAACCTCACAGGATGGCTGGTTTTTCTTCTATCAACTACCGTCTTTATATTGACAGTGGAACAGACCGCCAGTTTTTGGGATCCGGGAGAATTCATCGCTGTATCCTACAAACTGCAGGTGCCACATCCGCCGGGAGCGCCGTTTTTCCTGTTGATTTATAGGATGTTCGGATTTCTGGCATTCGGAGACGGATTGTCTGTAGCTTATTGGATGAATGTCGGAAGTGCCGTTTTCTCAGGATTTACAGTGCTTTTTCTGTTTTGGACCATTACCTTATTCGGTCGTAGACTTTTCCAGATTCAAAAAGGAACTGAAACCAAAGGCCAAATCATCACCCTGATGGGTGCAGGTGTGGTGGGTTCTCTCATCTATACTTTTACAGATAGCTTTTGGTTCTCTGCCGTGGAAGCAGAAGTGTATGCCATGTCCTCTTTCTTTACAGCGATAGTCATTTGGGCATTTTTGAAGTGGGATGTGATCGAAGACCAAAGAGAAGAAAACAGATGGATGATATTTATCGCCTATTTGGTGGGTTTATCGATTGGTGTCCACTTGCTGAACCTTGTTACTTTGCCTGCTTTGGCTTTGGTGGTGTATTTCAAAAAATACCCTAATCCAAATCTCAAAGGAGGTATCATTGCCCTTTTATTGGGAGGCGTAGCATTGATTATCATCAATAATTTGATCATCCCCGGGCTTCCAAGTCTGGCAGGTTCGATGGAGATTTTCTTTGTCAACAGCATTGGGTTGCCATTTGGATCTGGAATAGTTGTCTTTTCCGCTTTGTTTTTGGGTTCCCTGATTTATGGAATTCTCTATTCCATCAAGAAAGGAAAAGTCATCCTCAATACAGTTTTGGTTTCATTGGTATTTATCTTAATTGGATATGGTTCGTATGCGCTCATCGTCATCCGTGCCAACCAAGATCCTGTCATCAATGAAAATGCGCCAAAGGATATCATCAGCTATGTTTCTTACTTGAAAAGGGAGCAATATGGTTATCGTCCTTTGATCCATGGTCAGTATTTTGATGCCGAATTGGTTGATCAAAAAGAGGGTGCCCCGATTTATATGAAGGGAACAGACAGGTATGAAATCGTGGATTATTCAACCGTCAATGAATATGATCCTGCGAGGACAACCATCCTACCAAGGATTTATTCCACTCAAGACCGCCACAAACAAATCTACCAATCGAAGCTTGGATTGAGAGAAGGTCAAAAACCAACTTTCGGAGACAACCTCTATTTTATGTTTACCCATCAGCTTGGGCATATGTATTGGAGGTATTTTATGTGGAATTTTTCAGGAAGGGAAAGTGATTTTGCAGATGCCCCTTGGATGGGAATCACAGATTTTTTCTCAGATATCTATCCTGATTATATCAAAGAAAACAAAGCGCATAACAACTACCTGATGCTGCCTTTGATTTTGGGTTTGATAGGGTTGGTCTTTCAGGCAAAAAAAGACAACAAGTCTTTCTTTATCTCTGCCATGCTGTTTCTGATGATGGGTGTTGTATTGGTATTATACCTCAATTCTCCGCCTGTTGAGCCCCGCGAAAGGGATTATATCTATGTGGGTTCTTTCTATGCTTTTGCGATTTGGATAGGATTGGGCGTGATGGCTTTGGCATACTATATTGAAAGATTAAACAAGAATCTCGTCGTGGCAGGTATCATCGCCTCACTCGCTACTGTACCGGTGGCGGTATTGATGGCAAGCCAAAATTGGGACGACCACAACAGACAGGGAAGGTTTTTCTCTGTTGATTCTGCCAGAAACTTTCTTGCTTCTTGTGCGCCAAATGCGATTTTGTTTACCGGTGGTGACAATGACACTTTCCCGCTGTGGTATGTTCAGGAGGTCGAAGGCTTCAGAACTGACGTGAGGGTGGTGGTATTGAGTTACTTTGATACGGATTGGTATGTTGAGCAGATGGCCCGTCCGGTCAATGAATCGGCTGCTTTGCCATTTTCTTTGGATCCAAAAAATTATAAAAAAGGCACCAATGATGTCCTTTATGTGATGGAAAGAGAGAACCTTCAAGCCATCTCAGCTTCAGAATATCTCAAACTCCTAAACAACGGAAGTGATCTTTTGAAATTGGCAGCATCGGGAAGCAAAAATACCTACAACATGGTCCCTTCGAGGAACCTGATCTTAGATGTCGACCTGGAAAATGTCTATAACCAAGGCCTAATCCCCGAGTCGATGGAAGGTCTGATGACCGAGCAAATCAACCTTAGGATCAAAGGGAATTACCTCACAAAAGGTAACCTGATGCTGATCGACCTGATTACGAGCAACAATTGGGAAAGGCCTATTTACTTTAACAATACTTCATTGGCTACCATCACACTCGATATCGAAGACTATGTGGTGATGGAAGGCATGACTTACAGGTTGCTTCCTGTGAGAAAACCTGAGGGTATGAGAACCGAATTGGTGAATACCGACCTGGCATACACCAATATGATGGAGAAGTTTGCTTTCAGGGGAATGGACAATCCTGATAACTATTTCGATGATGAATTCAGGAGATTTACCTCCAATCACCGCTCTGCGGTAAACAGTATTGCCATTGCGTTGTTAGACGAAGAGGATATGGACAGGGCTGCGGAAATTCTGAAGTTCAGCATGAAGGTCATGCCTCACGAGGCTGTTGCCTATGATTTGGCTAGCGGACAATCGGTGCCTTTGTTGTTTGAGGTTGGGGAAGATGACCTTGCTTTGGATGTGGTGGATAAAATTTCCCATAAGTCTATTCAGATGCTGAAATTTTACCAAAAGACAGGTCGGGATTATGACCGTGAAGCCCTGATTTCGATCGAAATGTTGAAGTTTTTTATCCCGTTGTTGGATGAAAGGGGATATTCTGAAGTCTCCGGAAATCTCAAAGCAGAATTGGAAAAAATCCTAGGTGCCGGTGCTGCCGGAGAAAGCCTGTTGGATAGAAGATAATTTGTTTGGTTTTTTGAATCCAAAATCCGGGTCCTGCTAAGGACTCGGATTTTTTTGTTTCTAAATTATCTATTGTAGAATACTTATAATCTCAATCGACCTGGTTTTGAAGGATTTTAAAAATGATTCTCTATTCTCAATTAAACCATATCCCATTTTTCTTTGGGTTTATTTCTCGTGTCACTTTTTGTCTTACCACAAAAAGTAACCAAAAAAGGCAAGAAATTTTAATCCTCCCCCACACGGTGCCACGCCGGCCCGGAAAAATTTCTTCCTCCCCACGGGTGTTTCATTGGAGAATTTTTTCTGAAGTAGAAGATTTCAAACATAGTACTCATCTTGATTTCACAACCTAATCCCACTTCGACAAACAGCCCCGAAGTTGCTGAATAACAATAGCCCCGTGCAAGGTGCTTTTCTGATTCTCATATTTCCACCAATCTCCCTGCACCGCCGCTCGGGGTTATGGAAATGCGATGTTGCCAGTTTTTGGAAGCAAAAAAGTTAAGTGTGGAATTGGGTTTTAACCAAAAACAGGGAAGGCTGATTCTTTAATTTAGATTTCTTTCCTTAAGTATTTTTCTTTACGTCTCTTCCTTCGGTCACTTTTTGTCTTGAAACAAAAAGTAACCAAAAAGTTCAAGTCGGCGGAATCCTATCCACCCTCTATCCCACCGCCGGCCCGGTCCGCCGACCTCCTCCCCACAGGCGTTCCAAATTAGGATTTCCCTGAAGTATAAATTTTCAACCAAAACCAACCCCAACTAACAGCCCCGAAGCGGGCGAAATAACAATAACCCCGAGCAAGGTGCTTATCTGATTCTCATACTTTCACCAATCTTCAAGCACCGCCGCTCGGGGTTATGGAAATGCGGGGTCTTTGGTTTTTGGGAGCAAAAGGGTAAAGAAAGGAATTGGGTTTACACCAAAAACAGGTAAGATTGATTGATCAATTTATTTCTATTCTTTCCTTAAGTCTTTTCTTTACGTCTCTTCCTCGTGTCACTTTTTGTCTTGAAACAAAAAGTAACCAAAAAGTTCAAGCGCAATAATCCTTCCACACACAAGGCCTCCGCCGGCCCGGAATTGCGCTTCCTCCCCACTAGTTTTCCAATATAGAATTTCTTCTAAAGTATTGGATTCCTGAATCGAGATCATCTCTATTTCTAATTCCAGTCTTTGACAAACAGTCCGCCGAGACGGAGCAAAATACTATTAGCCCCCTCCAAGGCGCTTCTCTGATCCATATACTTCCACCAATCTCCCTGCACCGCCGCTCGGGGTAAAGAAATTGTACCTGGTACACTAGGACTAATAGCCCCGAAGCGGGCGAAATAATAATAGCCCCGTGCAAGGTGCTTCTCTGATCCTTATACTTCTTCCAATCTCCAAGCACCGCCGCTCGGGGTTATGGAAATGGGAAATAGTTGGTTTTTGGGAGCAAAAAGGTAGAGTAAGGAATAGGGTTTACACCAAAAACAGTGATGGGTTGAGAAATATCTATCATTTTTCAATAGTTAAAAAAATGTCAGAAAAGAACATATGTTAACGATATTATTGAATTACCTCTTGTCATCTTTAATGATAAAGTTGAAAGGCTTTAGTTATCATTTAGAAGAAAAACCTGACTCTTTCATCCAATTTAATAAATCTTCAATTTTTACTTTATAACTATCACTTCTCCTAATTTCATCCACCATAAAATCTATAAATTCTAATTCAGATTCAAACTTCATTAGCTTTTCTCGTAAGACACTTAAACTTGATTCATTTATTGAATAAATTATTGATTCAATAGACGAGTGGAATTCATTAACTCCATATTGGTCTTTGATAAATTTATCAATTGATGAATTCAATCTGTTTATCGGCTCAAAATCTATCATCGGATCATTTCTATTTCAATGTTGACTTGTTTTTCCAAAAACAATACAATCATCCTATTTTTAGTCATCTTTTTGAATTCATATCCAAATTAAAAATAACAACTAAAATTAACTTTTCCAATGTCTGATGGTACCACCCGAAATAATCCGAATTTCAACTCTTTTTTCATTTGATAATTGCAATTGGACTATTCATCCAATCGACCCAACCGAAATATAAATTTTTACTTGAAAACTCGACCTAATCTTTCTTATACAACACATAAAACAAATCCAATCCCTTATCAGGATGGTCGACAAGGAGATAATCTTCGTGGCTGATGTCGGTGACGGAAGCGCCCTGCTGTTGGTGAAGTTTGTTGCGGTTCATCCTGTTCAGGATTTCATATGGCCATCGCAACACAAAAGCCGGAAGCCTGTATTGCAGATCCAAAATATCAAAACGCATGATTTTGCGGACTGAGGCCCTGTTGGCTTCATGGTAATTCCATACTTTTTCATTCCCCCCGATTCCCATAGATTCCACTTTATCAAAAATCCCCTTGCACAGATCTGTCAGTTGCGTTCCGGTATATTCCCTAATATGCCAAGGGTTTCGCGAAAGGGTATGCTTGATATTAGGTGTTGAAATAATCGCTTTGCCGCCGGGCTTCAGCACACGGTATATTTCCTGCAAAAAAAGCCTGTCATTTTGGATATGCTCGATGACCTGAAAGCTGACCACGGTATCATAGGTATTGTCCTTCAATCCGGAAAATGGAGGAATCACGGCCTGTTCAAATTGGATACCGGGAAATTTGACTTTCAGGTTATCGATCACCTCATGGATTTTGTCGATCCCAAGGTAGCTGTCTACATTTTCCAACAAAACCTCTACCCCTCTTCCCTCACCGCAGCCCACTTCAAGCAGTTTCCCACTGACCAAAGGTTTGGCAGCAATGTATGCTTTGAGCAGACGCTGATGGATGGGATTGTCACTCACCAACTTATCCGAAGCGATTTCCGTTGTATAGGTAGCCATTCAAATTTTCATTAATTTGGGCAAAAATAAGGTTAATTTTTAATACAAGATGATAGGACAAAAAATCAGCAACAAAATAAAGCCAATTTCAGGTTTTGTGTTATTTCTCTTTTGCATTCCGTTATTCACTTTTGCCCAACAAAATCTCGAAAATACCAATCAGGCCCTGAGGTATTCGCGGTACTCGAGACTTTCTCTCAAAATCATTCCCATCGAAGAACCAAACAGGACTTTCCTCCTTCAGATGCCCGTCGAAAAGATCGAGGAAGAGATAGAATTTGACAACTACGCATTTTCATATGGGGTATTGTCGGGTTTCCAGGAACCCATCACTGACCAAAATCTCATCAAGCTGACCAAAGAAGACATTATCCGTGAAACGGAGTACCACTATTATTTTGAGAAAAGAGTTACCATCCCTGAAGGCCAACAGACCGCCATTGCGTTGCTCAAAGCGGTAGACACCCGTCAGGGAGATGAATATTACTACCATATGGACCTCATCAGTCCCTTTATTTTTGGGCATTCCAATTTTGGGCTTTATTACGCGGACAGGGTGCCATTTGACCAGACCTTTTTGATCCAAAATGAACCTGTGGAATTCAAAGGAAGAGGCGTAGTCAATCTCCATACTTTCTTCTATCCTGCCACATTTGATGTTCCGATGCCTCCGATGGAAATCCGGCCTGCGCCTGTACCAAGAGAGGTAAAGGTGGAATACCAAGGGAGTTTTCTAGCCAATATACCAAAAACATTTTCAGGAATCGGCTACTATTTTATCCAGGCAGACACCAATTCCACGCAGGGGGCATTGTTGAAAACCGTACATAACATCTTCCCAAGGGTTAAGGATTATGAGGAGATGGTAGAGATGGTAACCTATATTTCCACCAGAAGGGAACATGAACTGCTCAAAGAGGCCGCGGATAAAAAGCTGGCCTTGGACCAATATTGGTACACTTTGACCAAAGACACTGTCGCCGCCAAAAAACTCATCAAGGAATATTTCAAGCAGATTGAATTTGCCAATATCCTATTTACGGATTTCAAAGAAGGATGGAAAACTGACCGGGGGATGGTGTATGTTGTGATGGGCCCTCCAAATGAGGTTTATTTCCGCCTAGATGGCGAGACTTGGTCATATGGAACACCTGAGTCAATTTCAAAAATAACCTTTACCTTTGCGCGGGTCAAAAATATTCTGACGCCAAGTTTTTATACACTCAACAGGTCAAGGGCCTTACAGCCCGAATGGTTTAAAAGCATCACATTATGGAGAAACGCGCAGATGGATTTCTGATCAATAAAGGCGAACAGGACAAAGATTTCATATTCGGTACAAGGGCAGTCATGGAAGCAATTCTTGCCCATAAGGAAATAGACAAGATTTTGATTGACAAAGAGGTCAACAATGAACTTGTCAAAGAACTCCTCAAACTGGCAAAAGACGAGAAAATCCCCGTTGTCCGTGTCCCTGATGCCAAGCTGAACAGGATCACCAGAAAAAACCATCAGGGTGTAGTAGCCCATATGTCCTCCATTGAATATGCTTCCTTGGACAATGTCATTGAAGAATGTTTTTCAAAAGGAATTTCCCCGTTGATTTTGGTTTTGGATAGAATCACCGATGTGAGAAACTTCGGCGCAATAGCCCGGACAGCTGATTGTGCCGGCGTACATGCGATCGTAATTCCTGAAAAAGGCGCAGCCCAAATCAACTCTGATGCTGTCAAAACCTCCGCAGGGGCATTGAATCACCTCCCCATCTGCAGGGTCAAAAATTTATATTACACCGTCAAGGATCTCAAAAAAATGGGGCTCCATGTCATTTCGGTCAGCGAAAAAACCGAGAGGTTGATGTATGAAGCCGATTTTTCTATCCCCATCGCTCTGATTTTGGGTTCTGAAGAAGACGGGATCTCTCCCGAGCTTGTGGGGCTTAGCGATGAGTTTGTCAAAATCCCCATGTCGGGAAACATCGGAAGTCTCAATGTCTCCGTCTCAGCAGGCGTTGTGATCTATGAAGCTATCAGGCAACGGTCAAAATAGGCGCTAAGCCTATTTTGGATCAGAATCAGGTTTCACTTTTGGTTTTTCTTCAGGACTTATTTCCCCAGGTTTTATGACTTTTTCACCGATCAGCCCCGGGAAACTTTTGACGTGAAGGTCTCTTTGTGGAAATGGAATTTCGATGCCATTTTCTTTAAAAGATTTGAAAATACCACGCATGACCTGATCTCTGATTGTTATCCAAATGTCCACATCATTTACCCAAAAGAGCACCCTGAAATTGACTGAATTTTCGCCAAAAGTCTGCAAAAACACTTTCGGTGCGGGTAATTTCATGATCTCATCCGTACCCAATTCCTTTTGGATCAGTTCTGTCACCAAATCCATGTCAGATACATACGCAACGCCAATGGTCAATTCTACTCTTCGGGTTTTATCAGAAAGGGTCCAATTGGTCAGGTGATGCGCCAAAAGGTCGCCGTTTGGAATAATCACTTCAGCGCCGTCCCAATTTTTGATTTTGCTTGCCCGTATTCCGATATCTTTAACAACACCCTCGACAGTGCCTACCTGTATCGTATCTCCGATCTGAATGGGTCTTTCAAATGCAAGAATTATCCCTGAAACAAGGTTGTTGACAATAGTCTGCAATCCAAAACCTATACCAACAGAGAGGGCGCCGAGAATAATGGTGATTTTATCAATAGGAATACCCGAGGCTGCAATTGCAATTAAAAAACCCAATGTAAAGATGGCCAACCTGATCAGAAGAATAGACGAGCCTAGCCGTTTACTTCTCTCCGCACCTTGCTGTTCATCTTTGAGAGAAGCGATATATCCGATCGTATTTGCCAGAAATGAAGACAGGTAAATGATCAAAATAAAGACAGCGATCTGAGAATAATTAAAAGAGGCATTTAGGATTTGTCGTGGCTTGTCCAGAAAATTAAAGACCGCCTCCAAAAAGGTATCCAATAAATGAAGGCTTTCGAGGAAATAGTATCCCCAAATAATTATGGCGAGGTAGGTAAAAAACTTATTTACCCTTTTTTGAATATCATAAAATGCCACTGCAGAGGTAAATCCATCGCCGTTCTTTTTGCTGACCTCAATCTGGATATAAATTATTTCCTTTATAATAATCACAAAAATTATCAAACTCACTGCATGCAAAAGGCTTATGGAACCCACGATTCCAATCATTTTTGACAAACTAAACCTTCCAAAAATATTTGTCAAAAAGGAGACAGTTTCAAAAATCATGTAAATGATCACAATGGTTTTTATATAAGTAGGCAGATTTTCCTCCTTTTTTTCTTGATACTTGATCATTTTCCAACCAAGAAAAATCCCTAAAAAATTGAATACTATCAGATGCCATCTTTCCTGATAAGCGACCTCCCAATACAGGTTGCTCAAAACACTGATGAAAAACAGGAAATAAACCAAAAGCCAAAGCCTGAAAGCCTTTGAAGACAACCGGGTCCTCAAAAGCAATGTGGTTACAGTAACCAAAATAAATAATAGCAGAGCAAAAAAAACTGCAGGTGGATAGGGAAAAAAGAATGGTGAAATCGCCAGAATTACCAGTAGGGCGGAAAGAAACGGGTGCTTGTGCAGGTACTTTAGCCTACCAAAAATGATGGCCGAAAACTCTTTTTCGAGCCTGATTTTTTTGATATTTAAATTGATGTAATAAAAAAGCAAAAACACCGTACCCACCAAAAACAAGGATAAAGGGATGTTTCTGGATAAATAATTCCCAATAATCCACCTATTGATCCTCATCGCTTCAAAAAAAATGTCAACCAGCCTGTCGGTATTCGGGAAATCTCTTGGCTCCCAGATATAATTGTTCTCTTTATCAAAAAGTGTTCTCTCCAATTGAATCCTGGCCTGCCTCAAATCCTCCACCCTCAAATCTATGTCGTTCAAAATAGTGGAAACCCTAGATTGAATGACAGCTGTCAAAATCCTTTGGCTGTTAAGAATGCTGTCTGTCTCATGGACTTTGGCCTTCAATGACTTGATCGAAACCTGGTATTCGACCAGCATGGTGGTATCCCGAAAGCTGTACTTAAGCAGGTCATCATTCTGGATACTGTCCAGTTTTTCTTTGATTACCACAAGTTCCTCAATCCTGTCAAAAACCCCCTCATCCATATCTTTCATTCTCCTCTCAGTATATGCCAAAAGGTTTTCCAGCGCTGTGAGATACCGGAGGTTGATTTTGGTATTCTCCGGGGAAAGTGTCTCAGAAATCCTGTCCAATACCCTTTGGGCATCCGGTACGGCCTGCATGATATCCGTGGTATCAAGTTCCTTTTTCAAAACCTGATTCATGCCATTTAGCGTCGTGGCAAACTGTTGGACCTTTTTGATACTTCCTTCCAAAGAGGGTTTTTTGTCCACAACAACTTCCTTCAACTCTTCTTCTATACTCAGTTCGAGGAGACTGTCTATAGAGCTTACCGGAGGAGTTTCCTGAGCAAATCCAAAATGAGAGGCAATCAAAAGAAAAACAAAAAGAAAAATGGTTTTATGGCCCATAGGTACATTTTTTCAGCCTAAATGTAAGGAGTTTAAGGAACTCAGCCAACATGCTGTCCTTTTTCAATCCTTGTATTTTCAGGTTCCCTCTTACAAAAAGAAATCCTGAAAAAGTAACAAATTGCGCCATTTTGACTGAATAATAAGGGGAAATAGAGAAATTAATGTCAAAATGGCTTGATTTATCAGTTGGTACAAAATTTAATAAATGTAACGGTGTAGATAAAATTGATTTAACCAAAAAATATCAAACCATGAAACTCGTAAAATACAACCAACTTGACCCGGCTTATCCGGCTACCTTCAGCACCCTTTTGGATAGATTCTTCAATGACTCTATCGGACAAAACCTCAAACAGTTTACTCCTGCGGTAGACATCTCTGAAGATGAAAGCAAATATGAGCTCCATGTTTCTGTCCCCGGAATGAAAAAAACAGATTTCAACCTTGATTTGACTGAGGGAAGACTTACTGTATCAGGAGAGAGGAAGATGGAAGAGAAGAAAGAAGGGAAAAATTACCACTCACTTGAGACTCACTACGGCTCTTTCAGCAGGTCATTCTATTTGCCGGATGATGTCAGTTCTGACAGCATAAAGGCTGTATATGAAGATGGGCTGCTCAAAATCAACTTGCCAAAAGCAGAGAAAAAAGTCCACAAAGCAAAAATTGAAGTAAAATAAGGCAAGTGGGGAAACCCACTTCCTTTTTTTTTGTTGTACAAATGTGGAATCGATCCACAAAATGAAATCTACTGTTAATCCTTGTTAAAAACTTAAGCCGATCCCATAAATAAGCTTGGCAATTGATAACAGGACTATGTAAATTTCGTGTACAAACCAGAACTTAAACCATTAAAAAAATGAATAAAAAGCAGTTTTTCCTGGGAATCTTCCTTGCTTCCCTCATAGGTGGAGTAATTGCTCTTGCAGGGGCAAGCTACCTCGCCAGGCAGAATTCAGCCTCTAACTTTACCGACAAACAAGATACAAGTTTGGTAAACATGCTGTCGGACGATAAATTCACAGTGCCTGACGGAATCAATTTCGTGGCTTCAGCAGCAGCTGTGACTCCGGCTGTTGTTCACGTAAAAAGCAGTGTCACCATCTCTCAAAGTGAAAGAGGTTCAGACCCGTTCGAGGAGTTTTTTGGCTTTCGCAATCCTGAAAGGGACATGCAGCCACGAGAAGGGATGAGCTCAGGTTCGGGCGTAATCATATCGGAAGATGGCTATATCGTGACCAACAACCACGTCATCGAAAATGCCACAAAGATCGATATCTCCTTGGAGGACAATACAAGATATACCGCCCGTGTCGTAGGAACAGACCCTACCACAGATTTGGCTTTGATTAAAATTGAAGCTAAAGGGTTGCGATTTGTGAAATTTGGTGATTCCGATAAAATGAAAGTAGGCGAATGGGTTTTGGCTGTAGGCAATCCTTTTGACCTGACTTCAACTGTAACAGCGGGCATCATCAGTGCCAAAGCAAGAAATATAGGTATTCTAAGGGATTTGGAAAACAACCTTCAGATCGAATCTTTCCTCCAGACAGATGCTGTAGTCAATCCCGGCAACTCAGGTGGCGCTTTGGTTAATCTTGCCGGTGAACTGATAGGGATCAATACTGCAATAGCTTCTAGAACAGGAACTTTTAACGGATATGCCTTTGCGGTTCCAAGTTCAATTGTCAAAAAAGTAATGGATGACCTCTTGGAATATGGGACAGTTCAGCGGGGATTGCTTGGGGTACAAATTCAGGACATTTCTAGATTAGACGAAAGTCTTTCAGGAGGACTGACCACTTCCAGAGGTGTTTATGTAGTAGATGTCAATAAAGGTGGTGGCGGCGAAGATGCCGGATTAAAATCAGGTGATGTTATTATCGGGATAGATGGTGTAGAGACCAACAATGTTGCAAAACTCCAAGAGATGGTCGCAAGAAAGCGTCCGGGAGATAAAGTGGAGATCAAATACCTGCGAAACGGAAAAGAAGCCAAAGCAACGGCCATGCTCAAAAATATCTCCGGCGACACCAATATCGTAAAAGTAATTCCTCCAAAAATCGTAAGCTTCAACGGAGTGACTTTTGAAGATATCAAGCCTGCTATGAAAGAAAGACTTGGAATAGAAGGCGGTTCCGGCATTACTTCTGTAGAAGATGACAATTGGAGGAAATCAGGTGCCAAGCCAGGCTTCATCATCACCTCGGTGATTGGTTCAGATGGCAGGTACAAAATCGATAATTCAGAACAATTGGTAGAAATACTTAAAGACAATATTGGCGAAGAGGTAGTGATATTGGGACTATATCCAAATGGTCAGGAGTACTATTTTGAAATTAAAGTAGAGTAAGGTTAAATGTTGATTTGATTGCCAAAGCCGGTCTGAAATTCAGGCCGGCTTTTATTTTGCCCAACAGAACAAAAATGCCATTCTAGGAAGTCTTAGGATTAATTTTTGAAACCAAAAAATTGAAGCGAAAGGCCTGGTAAAACAATAGACTATATAATACAAAAAATCAATGGCAAACCGTGATTTCGGTAGTCAGGTTTCCTTCACTGTATACAGGAAGCTTTGGACTGATGTAATTGATTCCCAAGCCCAATCCTCTTACGATGAATAATATCCCGATAAACATTGCGAAATAAGGAAGTGCATTGGTCAATTTGGTTCGGATAGAAAGCGAAAGGATTTTTCCTGAAATCATGACCATCACCAGCATTGGGGTTGTTCCCAATCCAAAGAAAAACATATACATCGCCCCTTCTAGTGGGCTTTGGAGTGCAAGAGAAGCGATCAAAGCAATATATACCATGCCGCAGGGAAGCAATCCATTCAGTAATCCTGATGCAAAAAATGCCGGAGTTCCGCCTTTTTTGAGAAAATATCCCAAGGAAGATTTCAATTTGTTTACCCCACCATATAAGCCGGATTGGGTGATTAGTCTCTCAGAACTTTTGTAAAAAAATGCCATCAATAAAATAAGCGCACCCATCGCGATGGAAATCCACTGCTGAATGCCCGCCAAAGCGAGGGAGAACCCGACCAATCCAATCAGCGCACCCAAAATGGAGTAGGTGACAGTTCGGCCAAGGTTATAGATGATTTTATTGCGGAGAAATCGGGAATTGTCCTTGGCAGATACCGCCAAAGCAATGGGTCCACACATGCCCAAGCAGTGAAAAGAACCCAAAAATCCCAATAAAAACGCTGTCCAAATCATTTAGATATTGATTTTTTCTTCATGAAAATAATCCACCCCATTTTCAGACCAAGTCAACTTCAACTTCCAATAGCCCGGCTTCAGACTCTTCAGGTCAAAAGCATTGGCATTCGGGTTGGTCACATCAAAATCAATCTTCTGATCCAATCTCGCATCGGATGGCCTGAAAAGATGCATCGTACCTTTGGAACCGACAGGAAGACGCAGATCCACTTTTTTGAGTTGGTTGTCATAAATCAAAACCTTGTAATCAAGAGAATTTGCATTGATCATCTTTTCTATCTGATCTTGGTATTTGATCTCTTCCTCATAATAATTTTGGGTCACAAGATGGATATCATCCTGCTTCACACAGATCGTCACCAATCCTACCATCAAGCTGATGAAGACAATCAATGTGATTACTATTCCTTTTCCCCAGTCCATATTTTTGATTATTTGATTAATTGGTTATTAAGTTTCAAAGTTGAAATGTTGGAAGGTTATTCGGTTATTTGGTTATTTGGTTAACTGAAACCTTTCACTGTAAACTGATCACTGAATACTGACTACTGTAAACTGACCACTGACCACTGATCACTGATTACTAAAAACCGGTCCAACAAAGCTCGTACTGATTCGATCAATGACTTCCCCGTTTTGCATCAACAGTAAGGTAACATCTTCCTGATTGACCTCCATGTCTTTTTGATCTTTTACCAAAAAGAACCTTCCGTCAAATTTTGCCTGACCATCCAAGGTCCAATTTTGGTCCCCGACCACTTCTACCGAGTATTTATCGTTTTCTGCCACCAGGGCTACCTGTTGGGCATCAAATGTCTTATTGATAAAACTTACTTCGTAAAGGTTACTGATCTGACCGGTATCCCTAGCCTGATAAGTCATTCCCCTAAACCTCGTAACCGTAGCAGCCAAATCTTCCCTCGTGGCTATCAATGCGATAAATGCCCCCATCAAAATCACCAACATTGCTGAATAGACTTTCACCCTTGTTGTAATCAGTTTTTGGGTGCGGTGCATCACACTGTTGTCGGAAGCATACCTGATCAAACCTTCCGGCCTGTCAACTTTCACCATCACTTCATCACATACATCAATACAGGCTGTACAGTTGACGCACTCCATCTGCACGCCGTTGCGTATGTCAATCCCTGTGGGACAAACCTGAACACAAAGTCCACAGTCGATACAATCACCTTTTGGTTCCTCTTCAATCTTGTTTTTGCGGATCGGTCCCCGAGGCTCACCCCTGACATGGTCATAGGTGACATTGATGGAATTTGCATCAAGCAAAACCCCCTGCAGCCTACCATATGGGCAAACCACGATACATGCCTGCTCCCGAAACCATGAAAACACAAAAAGGAAAATCCCGGTAAACGCCATCAGACCTATAAACCCGGACATGTGTGCAGATGGTGGCTGACTGATGATTTCCATCACTTGGTCGACACCTATCAGGTAGGCCATCACCAAATGTGAAATCAAAAGTGAGATCACCACAAAGATGGTCATCTTCAAACCTTTCTTCCAGATTTTCTCACTGTTCCAAGGCATGTCATTGAGCTTCCTCTGTTGGTTGGCATCGCCTTCAATGGCGTACTCTATTTTTCGAAAAACCATTTCCAAAAACAAAGTCTGGGGACAAGCCCAACCACAAAATATCCTGCCAAATACTGCTGTGAAAAGAATGATAAAAACAAAGAATATCAACAACAGAAAAATCAGCAAATGGGTGTCCTGAGGCCAAAATGCAGCCCCAAAAATGATGAACTTTCTCTCGAAGATGTTAAAGAGCATGTAAGGTCTTCCACCGACTTGTATAAATGGACCCGCAAACAAAATGGCAAGAAGCACCCATGAAAGGTAAGTCCTCCACTTATAAAATTTGCCGGATACCTTTTTCGGATAGATCCAGTTCCGTTTTCCCTCCGAACTTACCGAAGCCAGTGAATCACGAAAATGTTCCGGATCTAAATTTGGATTAATCTTACTCATAGACTTCGAATTGAAAATTTAAATTACCCTAACTGTGGTTTGGTAATTTTAACCCCTGAGCAGAAATTCTACTCAGGGGAATTATTTTTTAATTGGTTGCAGCAACCGCCTCGACCACAACAGGCGCTGCTACAGAATCTGTTTTGGCAGGTTCCGGAGCTCCCGCAGGGACATACTTTTCTCCTTCTGCCGCCTTAGGGTTGGCAGGCGTGGTTCCTTGAAGTGTCTTGATGAAGCTGGCGACTTGTTGCATTTGTTCTGGACTTAACTGGTCTTGCCACGGAATCATTCCTTTTTCCGGCACACCGTATTTGATCACCTTGAAGATGTCATTGATCGATCCGCCGTGTTTCCAATATTCATCCGTAAGGTTAGATCCTACACCACCTCCACCGTCTTGTGCATGACATGCCACGCAGTTGGTGCTATATATACTCTGTCCTGCCGCAATGGCAGCGGGAGTCTCATCAAATACCACTGAAGTTTCATCAATGCTGCTGACCGCAAGGGCTTTGTACTCTTCTATCTGTATGGCTGCAATTCTCTGTTCTTCTGCATATTCTTCAAGTTGGGTTTTGCCCAAGCCCAAAACAGTAAAGTAGGTGAAATAAATCACAGCAAAGCCTATGGTAAGATAGAACACGTTGACTAACCATGGTGGCATGTGGTTGTCAAGTTCCACAATACCGTCAAAACTGTGTTCCTTCATGAGTGCTTTCTCTTCTTTACTTCCCACAGGCTTCATTTTTCCTGTGACGTATTTGATTTTAAACTCATCCCACCAAGAAGGCTGATTTGCCATTTCGGGATTCTCTTTTCTGAATACCGCACTCATAAACGTCATCAGATAAATCATTAAAACCAGCAACAAAACAATGACCCCTAGTACAACTCCCAGGATCACCAGGAGCGTCAGTTGGGTACTGTCCATATTTTGAAGATTGGCAAACCATGTAGATTCGCTTGTCTGTGCGAATGTAGGAAGTGCTGAAAACATCCCTACCAATAGTAGAAATAAGGATTTAAACTTTTTCATAGCCTTCGATATTTTGTGGTTCGTCATTGAAAGGCATTTCCTTCATGTGGTTGATGTATTTTTTGTCCACACTGATCACCCAGATAAACATTCCTATAAAGAAAATCACGAAGATCAACAAGGAGATGATGGGATAGATTTCTATGTTCTCGATGGAACTTAATATGTCCTTTTTCATAGTTCCTGATATTTATGGGTTAGAGGCTGTAGTTTTTTTGATATCTGTTCCCAATCTCTGCAGATAAGCGATCAATGCGACCATTTCAGATTCAGGCATTACTTCGACGCCCGCAGTCTTAAGGTTGGCGGCTATCTTGTTGGCCTGCAAAGTCAGGTCTGCGTTTGCCTGTGCATCATAACCTTCTGGATAGGGCACTCCCAATTTTTGAAGGGTTCGGATTTTTGCGGGCACATCAGCATGGTCCATGATATTGGTAGCCAACCATGGATAAGGCGGCATCAATGATCCCGGTGACATGGATGTAGGATCTACCATGTGGTGATAATGCCAGCTATCAGGATATTTCCCTCCTTCTCTATGTAAGTCCGGACCAGTTCGCTTGGAACCCCAAAGGAATGGTCTGTCATAAACAAACTCTCCTGCTTTGGAATATTCTCCATACCGCTCTGTCTCAGAACGGAATGGCCTGATCATCTGTGAGTGACAACCCACACAACCATGAGATATATACAAATCCCTTCCCTGAAGTTCAAGCGGGGTATAAGGAGTTACACTTGAAATCGTCGGCACATTTGATTTTACCAAGATTGTAGGAATGATCTCTATGGCTCCTCCTATCAAGATGGCAATGGTAGCCAAAACAGTAAAGAAAACAGGCTTTCTCTCCCATGCCCTGTGCCAGTATTCTCCCGGTTCAGCAACATATGGTTTCAAAGCTGGTGCTTCATCAGCCTCTTCAGCCATGAATTTACCCTGCTGTGCTGTTTTCACCATATTGTATACCAACAAGAATGCTCCCGCCAAATACAATAGGCCTCCAAAAGCCCTCAATATATACATAGGTTTGATTTGGATGACTGTTTCCAAGAAATTTGGATAAGCCAATCTACCGGCTTCGGTAAATTCTTTCCACATCAATGACTGGGTCAAAGCCGCGACATACATAGGCAGCGCATAGAAAATAATCCCTATTGTACCCATCCAGAAGTGGGTCGTGGCAAGTTTGGTAGAATAAAGGTTTGTCTTCCACATTTTTGGCCATAACCAATACAGCATGGCAAAAGTAAAGAAGCCGTTCCATCCCAAACCTCCGATGTGCACATGTGCCACTATCCAGTCAGTATAGTGGGCAATGGCATTTACGTTTTTCAATGAAAGCAAAGGTCCTTCAAAAGTGGACATACCGTAAGCTGTAACGGCTACAACCATGAATTTCAAAACAGGATCAACCCTTACCTTATCCCAAGCTCCTCTCAAAGTCAAAAGGCCATTGACCATACCTCCCCAAGAAGGCGCAATCAACATCACTGAGAAAACAGTACCCAATACCTGTGCCCATTCCGGCAAAGCGGTGTATAGAAGATGGTGAGGACCTGCCCAGATATACAAGAAAATCAATGACCAAAAGTGGATAATGGAAAGCTTGTAAGAATAAACAGGTCTATTGGCCGCTTTTGGCAAATAGTAATACATCAATCCCAAGAATGGCGTAGTAAGGAAGAATGCAACTGCATTGTGTCCATACCACCACTGAACCAAAGCATCCTGAACACCCGCATATGCTGAGTAACTTTTCAAAAAAGATACCGGCAATGCAAGGGAATTGAAGATGTGGAGAACTGCGACAGTAACGAATGAAGCCAAATAGAACCAAATGGCGACGTACATGTGCTTTTCTCTTCTTTTGATCAGGGCACCGATCATATTGGCACCAAAAGCAACCCATACTATGGCTATCAAAATGTCAATCGGCCATTCTAATTCTGCATATTCCTTGGAGGTGGTCAAACCTAAAGGAAGGGTGATGGCAGCCAATAGAATGATCAATTGCCAACCCCAAAAGTGGAACCAGCTGAGGGCTTTGTTCCACATGGGCGTTTTCAATAGTCTAGGCATGGAGTAATAAATCCCTGCGAAAATCGCGTTCCCCACAAAGGCGAAAATCACCGCATTGGTATGTAGCGGTCTGATTCTTCCGAATGTGGTGTAGGGATTTCCCAAATTGGCCTCGGGCAAAAACAGCTGGGTGGCTGCAATGACCCCGACCAGCATTCCGACAAGGCCCCAAGCTATGGTGGCGACGCCGAAGTACTTTACGATCTTATTGTCGTAACTGAACTGTTCAAGTGTTGTTCCTGGCATACTTACTTAGATTTTGTTGATGGTGATGGTTCTTTTTTATCTTTGGTTTTTGGTTCATTTTCAAACAGGATCCGGATAGCCGGGGTATGGTTGTCATCAAACTGTCCTCCTTTCATCGCCCTGAAAAACAGGAAAAGAAAAGATCCGGCGAGAATGAGACTGATTGCGATCAATACAAATATTACTTCCATGATTACCAGATTTTGTCTTTTAAGCCCCTTCTGTAGGCGAGATAGTTGGTGGTCAGCGTGGTAAACACCACTACCGAAATACTACTGATCGGCATCAGGATGGCGCAGAATACAGGACTCACCAGTCCCTGTACTGCAAAGTACACCCCGACTAAATTGTAAGTAAAGCTCAATCCAAAACTGGCTTTGATAATTTTTCTACTGGTTTTTGTAAAATCCAAAAAGGCAGGAAGCTTTTGGATCATTGCTGCATCCATGATGGCATCTGAAGCGGGTGAAAAATTGGTGATTTTGTCCGTCAGCGCTATACCGACCTGACTTTCCCTCAAAGCGCCCGCATCATTGAGTCCATCCCCAATCATGAGGGTATGGGCACCGTTTTGGTTCAGGTTTTTGATGTAAGCAAGTTTGTCGCTTGGCCCCTGATTGAAGTTCATCAAAATATGATTTCCAAAAACTTTGGTCAGATTCACACGCTCATGGTCCTGATCTCCAGAAAGAAAGTGAACAGGCAACTTCACTTTGATTTCCGAAACCACATTTTCTATCCCTTTGCGAAGTCCGCTTTGGATGAAAAAATAGCCCAATAAAGTGTCCTCAACCGCAAAAAAAACAAGGTTCCCGCCCTCAGGCAAACCTTCTGTCTTTGCTCCCACAAAGTCTGCTGAGCCCAACCTTATTTCTTGTGATTTGTAAATTGTCCTGAGACCTTTTCCTGAAATTTCCTCCACTTCCTCAAGTTTGATGGCTTTGACACCATCAAGCCATGAATTGACCCTGTTGCTGAGTGCATGGGTGGATTGGCTAACCAGGGATTTGATGATGGATTTGGATTCAGCCGAAAGCGGCTCTCCAAAATATCTGACAGAAGCCTCAGTAGTGGATGTCAAAGTTCCGGTCTTGTCAAATACAACAGTATCGATTTTGGCAAGCTTCTCGATAACATGGGAGTTTTTAAGGAAGAATTTGCCCTGTCCAAATACCCGCAGCGTATTGCCAAGAGTAAAAGGTGTAGACATAGCCAATGCACAGGGACAGGTAATGATCAATATCGAAGTGAATGCCAACACGCCCATGGAAAGCTGACCTGAAAATCCCCAATACAACAAGGCGCCCAGTGCTATTGCCAGGACTGTGAAAGTAAACTTACCCGAAATCCTGTTTGCCAAAGATTCAAGGCTGTTGACCTTTTCTTTTTCGAAAGAATCATTGTTCCACAAATCTGTCAAATAGCCCTGAGATGGCGATTTTTGTACGGTCAAGGTCAATGCTTTTCCCTTTTGTCGTCCACCTGCATAGATCAACTCTCCTTTTCTTTTGGCAACAGGAACTTCCTCTCCAGTCACAAAACTGTAATCTATAAATGCTTCTCCTTCTAATAATATGCTGTCAGCGGGAATCAATTCCTCATTTCTGACTTTGATGATATCGCCAACGTTTAGCTTGATCAAAGGAATAACCTCTTCCTCATCCCGGACCAATTTGGTGACGGCAACAGGAAAATAGGATTTGTAATCCCTGTCAAATGAAAGCGTATCGTAAGTTTTCTGTTGGTAAAATTTGCCGATCAAAAGGAAAAAAAGCAAGCCGCCCAAAGTGTCCATGTAGCCTTCGTTTCCCAAAATGAAAATATCGAAAAGGCTGTAGGTAAATAGAGTGACTATCCCAATAGCAATCGGCACATCCATATTTACTGCCTTATTGCGGATGGAAAGCCAGGCCGAGCGGTAGTAATCCGTAGCGGCATAAAAAAACACCGGCAAGGAAAGCATGACATTCAGGTAATTGAAGGTTTTTTTGAACCCTTCGCCAAGAAGTTCGGCTTCTGCAAAATACTCCGGCAAGCTGAAGAGCATCATATTGCCAAAGCAAAATCCGGCCACAGCAAGTTTGTAAATCAGTTTTTTATCGGTGACTTCAACAGTCTTTTTGTCGGCATCTGCCAAGTTGATGGTGGGCTCATACCCAATGCGGGAAAGCAGCCTGACCACTTCTTTGAGGCTTATTTTATCGTGGAGGTACTTGACCTGGACTTTCTTTTTGATGAATTCGACCCTTCCGGAAATTATGGCTGGGTGAAGTTTATGGAGGTTTTCAAGAAGCCAGATACAGGAAGCGCAATGGATCAGTGGAATGGAAAATGTTATATGGGTTTCATCGCTGTTTTGGAAATCAACCAACTTCCTGACAATATCCTTGTCGTCAAGGTAATCAAACCTGTTGTCCCTCCCGGAAACTGACTTTTGGCTCAGCCCTGGCTTGTCGGCTATTTCGTAATAAGTACAAAGGTCACTTTCACTCAGGACTTCGTAAACGAGTTTACATCCGGTACAGCAAAAATCTTTTTCTCCGATATGAAGAATTTCATCTTTGCATTCCTCCCCGCAGTGGTAGCAAGTGGAAGTTTCCCGTCTGATGGATGTATTGACCTGATTTGACATTTGGTACAATTTAGCTAGATAAAACCCTTAAAAACATGACAAAAATCATCTAATTCAATGATTTAAAAGGCCAGATAAAAGGACAAGCGATCGTACCACATACCGCCTTTATAAAAATGAAAAAGGACTTTGGCTAAATCTGACTGATAATTTTTTGTAGTCACCAATAGGGTGCAATGGTGTTTGACAGCATAGGACCAAAAGTCACCGATCCTGTTGAAATTAAATTTGATAAAAGAAGTTTCAGCAGTCGAACCTGTCACGAGTTGCACGATTTCTTGTTCTTCCCTCATTTTTGACTTGGGAATAAAGCTGGGCGAAATGATGGTTGCTTTGCTGTTTTTGATATTATCCTGAAAAAGTTCTATGAAGTTTTTGATTAATCTTGCAGATGCAGGAGTCCCATCATAATGAAAAAGCAGGTTTTCAGTGGACATTTCTTTGTCATAAAGAAGAACAGGGATTCCGCAGGGTTCATTCTCTAATGCTTTTGGTTTTTCAAGTCCGTGAAGCCAATCGAGTACTTCAGGCAGGTGGGCGGTATAAAGTGTCGGACCCTCTTCAGGATTGCACATTATAGTCTTTCCTCCTTTTGTAAGGTTTCTTGGGAATCCGGAAGGCAACCGGTCACAGTAATGTGACTTAATCATTGCTTCAGGAACCGCAAAATTTACCGGGTTGTCAACTTTCGAAACCATAATGTTTGAATCATTAGGCACAAATCTAAATTATTGCAGAATTTTGCGGGGTGACATAAAGTAGCTACAAACATGATTAATGTCATGTTTTCTGGTAAATAGTGATTTTTAGAATTGTTTCATTTAGTATAGAAATTGAAGTGAAAAGTCAGCAACACTTTTTTATTTGATTGAAATACAATTACTTCATGTTCCGGTCAGACTTAATTTTTGACCAAAAAAGAGTAATCTTGGATTGATTTCTCCAACATTAATATCTCAAAATTAAAGCCATGAAACATCTCCTGATAATCCCATTTCTGTTCCTCACCTTCAGTCTTTATTCTCAGTCAATTCCATTGTTTGATGGAAAATCTCTGGATGGATGGCATATGGATGTCCCTGACTTGGAAAAAGACAGCAGCATCAGAAAACCCTTCTTGGTCAGAGAAGGCCTGCTCGTGAGCCTGGGGACGCCCAATGGGCATTTGCTTACCGACCGGGAATATGAAAATTACAGGTTGGAAGTTGAATACAGATTTGCAGGCGAGCCCGGTAACTGTGGGGTTTTGGTACATGCCTCGGGATCAAGAAATCTCTACAAGATGTTTCCCAAATCAATCGAGGTGCAGATGATGCATGAAAATGCAGGGGATTTTTGGTGTATTGTGGAAGATATCAAAGTTCCGGATATGGAAGCACGGCGTGGTCCAAAGGAAAACTGGGGAATCACCGAAGGCAAAGGAAGGCGGATTCTCAACCTGACTGATAATTCCGAAAAACCTTTGGGAGAATGGAATCATATGGTCATAGAATGCCGAGCCGACACCATTACAGTTTGGCTCAATGGTGACCTGGTCAACAAAGGCTATGAAGCTACCGCTACCAAAGGAAAAATAGCGCTACAAGCTGAAGGGGCTGAAGTGGAATTTAGAAAGGTATTATTGACTCCTTTGAAAAAATAACTCTTGTAATCAAAACAAAGCAGTAACCTGCATCCTACCGATGTGAACCAACCGGTCCAATCCCTGAGAATTCCTGCCTTCATAGACCACGTTCATCTGAAGCCCTTCTCCGATTTTTTGTAGCCAGTTGAATGTCCAAGTCAGGTTGTTGCCGGGGGTCAGGGCCTGAAGCATTTCATATCCTGCGGGTGAATTTGGCTGCCCGTTGTATTCGATAAAGGTGTACTTGAAATTGGCATTAATCGTGGTTTTGATTGCCTTTGCAAACCGGAAATCAAGGCCCATTTGATGGATGTTTGATCGCTCGTTGATCTCTTGGTTGGCAAGGTTATGCTTATCCATATATTGATAGATCAAAGTGGACCGGAAAAGGCTGCTAGGCTGCCATGCAAGTTCGGGACCGATTCCATATTGGTCAATGAAATAGTTTCTGTTGCTGAGAAAATCCGAACTGGCAATCCTTTTCCCGGTTTGTGCCAATATCCTGAGGTTCAGAACCGGACTGAAATTATAGCGTGTATTCAGTCTCCAGTCCTTTTGGATAATATCATCAAATCCCCCTGAAAGCAATTGTTTGTTTTGGTTGTCAAAAAGGGACAAATCAAACCCATACTTGGCCGAGGATCGGTTGAAGAAAAAAGAGGAACGGATGACCTGCCTGACAGAAATCAAATCCTCCGGCGCAAAACCTCCTACAAAAGGGTTGACCCGATCCCAAAATTCATTGGAAGTGATTTTCTTTTCTATGCTTAAGCTTGTGGTATTTGAAAATTTTTGCAGGAATTGGAGCAATCCGCCTGAAGTCCTCCAAGTATCCGGAAACTTAGCATTGAGGCGGTAGTTGAAAATCGTCGTATAAGCCTGCACAAACTCGGTTGTCGGTACAAAGACTTTGATGAAACTCTTTTCCTCAGGATTGACTGCTATGTAGAATTCATTTAACTGTTGGATTCCGTCATTGTTGTCATCCCTCCATGCATGGGTGCCCTCCCCTGTCGGTACAGGAAGAAATACAAATTCCCGTCTAAACTCCCGTCCATTTCCGATAGCATAACTCAGTTCGTTCCTCACATTTCCTTTTGCCAATGTTCCCATGTAATCGAGTTTACTAAGGACCGTAGTCTCTTTTTCCTGATCTAACCTGAGGAATTCCAATTCCCGATAAGTAAAAGTTGCTGTAAGGTCATGGACACCAAATCTTCTTTTCAACCCAAACATCGTCTGAAAAGCTTCCGTGTCAGGTGTAATGATTCCGTCGACAGGGAATTTGTCTTCCCGGATAGAGGCATTGAGAAAAAAGGAGAAAGGTAGGGTATCGTTGGATTTCAGGTAAACAAGATGTTCTAAAAAATTCATCGCCGTACTCACCACTGAGTCTTTTTCGATGTCAAGGACTGCATTCCTGTCCACCATAATCCTATACCCGGGAACCAAAACTTTGGAGCGGTATTGGACATCACCGGTATATCGAAGCCATTCGGAATTGAGATCCCTGACATTGGAATTCAACAGGAAAAAATTGTTTTTGACAAAAAAGCGCTTTCCTAACTGTTGGTCCCATCTGGCAAGGTGCTGTGTTCCGTTCAGGATCTGACCTCGGTTTCTAAAGTTGAACCGATAGCTGAAGGCATTATTGATATCCTTATTCATCTCAATTTGGGTGTTGAAAATCCGCTCATGCCCTGCCTCAAGTACATCTTCAGGTTTCAAACTCCAATCCCTGTCAAATTCTATATACCTCAACCGGTCAATGAAACTGAAATTGGCTGAGTTATATTCGTATTCTGCCAATGCCCGGAACCTATATCCTTTAAAACCTTCCAAAATCCTGTTTTCTGAGGCTATTCCGGATTTGACACCGAAACCTCTGTTGGTCTCATTGTCGATGTCTGAAAAGAGATTTTGATCTGAATTTGAGAAGGCTACCTCCGTATAGACTTGCTCGTAAGCATTCAGTTTCACCTTTGTTCCGGTGGTGAACATCTGCTTTTTATTGGGTGCGGGAAGCTGCGAAAATATAGAAAAATTCCCTTGTGATATTCCGCCAACTTTTGGGACAAAAGCAAAAACAGGTCCATTGGACAATTGGCTTTGCCTGATATAGTCTCCATCACCTTGATTGACTTCTGTAAATGACACAGCATAAAATGCAAGTTCAGGATCATTGGAGTATTCAAAATATTCTATTGGATTGCCTTGGTCATCTATGTCAAGTACTTTTTTGTACAAAATCCTATTGGGATCAAAGGCCACACTGTCCACCATTGGAACTGAAGCTGACTCGAGGTCATTGCCTACAGAAGCCAGCAGTACCTTTTCTTCATCTGACAATTCGAAAAAAAGCGGCCTGTTACGATTGTCTTGCTCCCTGTATAGATTCATGTAAAATGAAACCCGGTCCGATTCCTGGATATGGTTTGCCGTCAAGATGGATCGGGAATAATTGCGCTCAGCGTATTCGAAGTCTATCCTGATTCTTGTGTATTGGGTGATCAGTACTTTTGGTGTAAAAGTGATTTCGCCCTGATTGTAATCGATGACATAATCATAATTGAATCCCCTTTGGAGCTGCACTCCATCCAAAAAAACCCTTTCTGAATTGGCCATGATGATGACAAATTTTTCATTCTGAGGACCGGGAATACGGTAAGGCCCGAGAGTTCCTTCTGAAACTTCCAAAAGGATGGATGCAAATTTCCCTTTGGCAACCGAAGCTGCTGCTTGGGTTGACGCAACCCACTTGTCCCCTAACCTGTAATTGGTCGTGAATTGGGCTCCCTGCACGTTCTTATAATACCTCAAAAACTCAGATTTCCGCTGCTGCAATACCACGTCGCCCGCCGACAAGCTGAACTTGTCATTGTACAGCTCGACAAGGATATTGTCAAAATCCTGAACCTGTTGGGTATTTCCTTCAGGTTGAAAAGGTACATTTTGATCGGTAATACTTGCCCTGATATTCAGGTTTTCCGTCAGCTGTCCGGTCATCTGAAGATTCAATGAAGAATTGACAAAGAGGTTTTGTGTATTGCCAAAAGAAATCCCACGGGTAAGGTTTCCGGATTTGTTGAGGTTGGTACTTGGGAATAATTCCTCCCGAAAATCAAAAGTTGGTGCTGCCTGGACTCGGTTGTTTCGGAACATGGCAGTCGAATCATAGTCAGCGAGGAGGGTTCTTTTGGCTGAGGTCTGGTTCAAAGCGTAAGGAAATGTCCTGTAACAAACCAAAAGAGAATCGGCTTTATCTTCAGGTTGGAACTGGATTTTCAGGTTTCCGGTATTGAGGTCATATGTGAATGGATAAAGTTTGTCCGCATTGTCCTTAACAGTGATACTCTCTTCCAAAACGCTTAAAGAATCAAGCAAAAAAGGCTTAGTCGCTTGTTCAGCAGGTATCCATTTGCAGACAGATTTTTGGGCAAAAACGTTGGTACAAAATCCTAAATTCAAAATTAGAATTAAGACAAAATACCCTACCCGAATCTTACTGTTATGCATATATCCTTGCTAAGGTAATATTTTCAACAAAAACATGGATAACTCTCAGATTAAAAGCATTTTCTAAGATTCAAAAACAAAAAATCCAACTAAAAGCGGAAATGAAACAATGGAATGTACTTATACTACGGGTATTTCTTCTACCAAATCAAAGGAGAGAAAAAAGGAAGTTCCTTTACCTTCTTCAGTTTCAAACCAGATTTTCCCACCTTCTGTTTCCACCCCCCTTTTGGCAATCGCAAGGCCCAACCCTGACCCTTCGGATTTGGTACTAAAGTTTGGCATAAAAATTTTGTCCCGCAATTCTTTAGGAATTCCTTTGCCGTTATCCTTTATTTCCAAAACCACTTGGTGTTCAATTACCCTGAGAAAAACGAGGATGATGGATTTCCTTTGGGGTTCAGTGGCCTGAAATCCGTTGATGATCAAATTGGCAATAATCCTTCCAAAAAGCTGCTTATCGCCGAGCACCGTAAGGTGACCTTCATCGGTTAAGTCTCCAAATATAATTTTTTCTTTTTCCCTGTTTTTAAACAACTCCAAAGTACCCAAGACCACTTTTTTGAAATCCATAAGTTCCTTCTTTGGCTTCGGCATTTTGGCAAAACTCGAAAAAGAAGTCGCAATATCACTCAGGGTATCTACCTGATGGATCAAGGTCTCCAATGGTTGTTTGAGTTTTTTGGGATCGTCGAGCTTTCCTTCAGACTGCAACCTCAGCAGGTGCTGTAAGGTAAGTTTCATTGGAGTAAGCGGGTTTTTGATTTCGTGGGCCACCTGTTTGGCCATTTCTCTCCAGGCGGATTCCTTCTCAGAATTGGCAAGATCTTTCTTACTTGCCTCCAATTTGAAGAGCATGTTATTGTATTCGTTTACAAGTAAGCCGATCTCGTCATTGGTCGGCCAATACATGGGCTCATTATTTTCCAGGCCTGTCACCTTCAGCTTTTGGGTGAGGAGTTTGAAAGGAAAAGTAAGGTTTTTGGAAACAAAATAGGAAATGAAAAGAAACATCACGAACACCAAAACGAAGATGTTGATGATATTGCTCAATACATCCGCGATCAATAAATCCAACTCGGTCTCGGACTCAAAAAATGGAACCGCCACTATGGCTTGGACTTCTTGCCCGTCTTTGGATCTGATGGCAGAATACACGGATTTGAAAGTAAGGTTACCAATCTTTTCTTCCAACAAGACAAGGTTATTCTGCCCTTCCACCAATTCTACAATGGCATTGGGATTGATATAATTGGTCAGTACTTTTTTGTCAAAAATATTTGGTTGAGAGGTACTCACCAAGATCCCTTCCTTGCTGTAAAGGTTGATGTCGGTATTGGCATTTCCCGAAAGGTTATTCATCGTCTCCAGAAGTTCATCCTTTTCCAGAATCCCGCTATTTCTTTTTTCAATTATCGGAGAAAGGTTGTCGGTTACCAAAGAGGTTTTTTGCAGGTATTGTCTGTGAAGCTCTTCCTGGTAGGAACTAGTGAACAATCCGATGATGATAAGGCTGATAATGAGAATGGGAAAGAAAAAAGCAAAATTAAGGTAAAGCTGAAGTTTGGTGGCATAATTGAATCTAAATGACCCAATCCTTTTTGAAAAGGCCCCAAGGACCAAAGCCAAAAGTGTAAACATGATGAAGCCCAAAAAAAACAAAGAAATATCCGCGAGAATATAGTAAATCGGATAGACAGGGGAAGAAACCACGATCACCTTGTCCTGTTCTTTGACTCCTACGTGGTGAAATTTTCCTTTATAAATCCCAGAGGTAAATAAAATATTCTGATTTAGAAGCTCTTCAATACCGGCAGCCCGATAATTGAAAAGACCAACGCCATATTTCAACTTCCCTTCCTCATAAACAGCATAGTCAAACTTTTTGTCGTTCATACCTGCCATAAATTTCTCATCAATAAGCAACTTAGGAAACACTGAACCGGGTACTATCCTCAGTTGCCGAAGTTCTAAAAAAACGGTTCCTATCAAAGCATCCTCTTTGTACATCGGGATAAAAGCAAAGTATTGGTTTCCGTCACCTTCAGTTCCTTTATGGATAAAATAAAGATCCCTGACAGAAGTTGAATAGTCACTTTTCACAAATTCCATTTCAATTTCAGAAAGGGTTTGCGAATTATATCTGTCCAAAATATTCTCTCCGAAATAATTGAAAACTTTTACTTTGAGGACATATTGGTCAAAGTAATTGTTCATGTGGATTTTTCTGATCTTTTGTTCGATCGGTTCCTTCCTCATCAAAGGATCAATCATGGAATTTTTGATGAAAAAATCATTACTGATTCTCTCCATGATGTCAGATAGAAAAAACTCTGCAAGGATGTCATTTTCCACCTGCATTTCGGTCCCAAAACTCGCTTTTGATTTAAAATTCCGGTCCAGGTACACCTGGTGAGAAGCAACACCGGTAATGATAGCTGCAATCAAACATCCAAAGAAAAAGGTCAGGAATGTATTCAATCCAATGGTGAAAATGTATTTGTATAAATTGAAGTTGATAACCGCTATCAAAAAGAGAAAGTGAGCCAAAAAAGCCACCATCCATATCCAGTTAACATAAGCTAAAACAGCCACGATAGGAATGGAAAAATAAATGATTAGGGAAATCGCCTTTGAATTGCTCAAAGAGCTTCTGTAAAATACCAACTCCAGAGCCAATACAGTAAACAAAAAATATACAGCGCCGCCAAGAAACACAATCGACAAACTGACGATCTTGAACCAATCCAAAGAAGGAAGACTCAAAATATTGAGGTCCCATTGGGAATTGCTCAAAATATCAATGTACAGCGCATAAAAAAGCACCAAAAAAACAGTTGAAAACAAATACGCTACTATGAGGAAAACCTTGGTGTTTTGTTTTATTCTCCTTTTGCTAAGCCAATTTTTGAATTCCTTACTTGCAATTATCCTGAGAACCATTCCCAACAGAACTGCCATACAGATGATATTGAGGAAAAGATCCCCCAGACTTGGGTTGAACCAGGAAGATGCATACCCAGACGGGTCAAAAAGTCTGTAATCGAAATAATCCTTTGGAAATCTGAATACCAACATTAATGCCCTGATAGTAATCAAAACCGCGGAAGCAGAAATGAGGGCTTTCACAAGTTTCCCTTTTGTCCACAAACCCAAAATAAGGTTTCTTGTCATCAACAAGACCAAAAAGAAAAGAGAGAAAAAGAAAATCATCAGCGCCAAACGGCTGGAAGGTTCTATCGGTATCTGTTCAGGGTCGAAATAGACGGAAAACAAAAACTCTCCTTTGGCCCCTTTGACTTCCAAAAGACCTTCTTCCTGTTCGGATGATATACTTTGTGGGTCATTAGAGAAAATTTTGGAATTGAAACCGGATTCGAGGTATTGGTTTTGAAAGTCTCTTTTGAAATAAAGCGGATACAGCTGTATCATCCAATAGCCTTGATTATTGCGGGAGAATCTCCGGACTTTAGAGTAAAAAATCCCTCTCTTATCTTCAAGGATTCTTTGATTGGTTTTTGAATTGATCCAATCAAAATCGGGCATAAAGGAAAAATCAGACCAATACACCAGCTTTCCTGATTCGCTGAAAAGGTAATAGGAATGAAAAGAATCTATCGTAAGGTTTGTGAATGAAAACTCCTCATCCGGTCTGTTTTTCAATAAGAGTTGGAGAAAATCTTCATCAAACTCCCTTTCAATTCTTTGGATTTGCTTGGAAACGGGCTTAACCAATCTCTCCTCATCATCTTTATCTACCAAAAAAAAATTCGCTACCAATAAGACCCCCAAACTTAGCAGGGCAATAAAAAATAAGAACCTACGAGTATTTCGCATAACCATAAGTTAAGCAAACAGCAAAATCTGTACCCAGATCCCACCCATTCATTAATATTTTTCGCCATGAAAGAGGAATTTCCCCTTCCTTTTTTTTGCATTCCTATACCATAAATATCCCAATACCAAAGCCAACAAATACGGCATACTTAAAAGGTAAAGAATTCCCATGTTTAGGCCTGCACCGATGGTTGTCTCTCCGTTGCTGACATTATTTTCAATCCCGGCCCTGCACATTGCACACTGTGCGATAGCTGACATCTGGTTGGAAAGTAGTAAAACAAAAACGAGAATTGATATATAAATTGATTTCATATACTTGCAAACGCCGGGGTAAATCAATTGGTTTAGAAACTGTAATAAGGACTGATCATCAAATAGACTATAACTCCTGTAACGGTAACATACAGCCAGATCGGGAATGCAAATTTAACAACTTTTTTATGTTTTACTCTTTGATCAGTATAACCGTAATAATAAGCCAATAAAATAGGGAACAACGCCACAGCCGCAAATACAATATGGGTAATCAAAATGAAATAATAAACGGGCCTTATCCAGCCTTCCCCACCAAAAGTAGTACTTTCAGCAGTAGCGTGATAGACCACATATGACACCAAAAATACAGCACCCAATCCAAAAGCTGCAGTCATCGCTGCTTTGTGATAGTCAATATTTCCTTTTTTAATGAACATTACTCCTGCTATCAAAGCTACTGTCGCTGCAGAATTGATGACGGCATTCAGATGGGGGAGAAAATAAACCCAATCACTTGCAACATTTATTTTGGACGGCATAAACAATAGAACCGCCACCAAAACGGGTACTATGACTGCAATTATCCAAATCCATCTAATTATTCCTTTTTCTGAGCTTACTAAATTACTTTGTTCCATGTAATAAAATTTTTGTTTCTAAAATCAATTTGTCAACATCCTCCCTGTTTGTCCCGCTGTAAAAACCCCTGATTCGACCTTCGCCATCTATCAAAGCGAACTTATCACTATGGACAAATTCCTCTGGCATTCCTTTTCCATCTATAGTAGGGAGAATAAAACCACAGCGGGCAAGATCATAAATCAGTGATTTATCGCCAGTGAGGAAAAACCACTTTCCCGGGGTTGCCATATGAAGTTTGGCGTATTTGGAAAGGACTTCAGGAGTATCGTATTCAGGATCTATGGATATGGAATAAATCTGGATTTCATCATCATTTCTGAAGGCATCATCTACTCTTTCAAGTTCCGTCGACATGACAGGACAGATACTTGGGCAGGAAGTAAAGAAAAAATCAACTATGGTAATTTTTCCTACCATCCCACTTTTTCCCCGAATTATGCCATCTTGGTCAGTAAGGGTAAAATCCGGAATATAATGCTGACCTGAATCTACCATGTTGCAATCGTTGAGCGGGTCTTCGACTCCATTTTGAAAAAGAACAGGAATATCGTATTGGTTATTCCCAAAAGTTCTCAAAAACAAAAATATCACTACCGGAACCAAGAGAATACAAACCAAAACCAATCCCTGTAGAATCCTCAAACTTTTCATTGCTCTTTTTTTACATAAACAAAAAAAGAGGTTGAAGTTTCCACTCCAACCTTCTTTTTTTTAATAATTCAATAAATATTTTACCATCTCATAAGGAAAATATCAGAACCTTCTCTTATCAAAGCAATTACCAGCCAAACAAGAAAAATCAATGGAACAATGATAGAGTAGAACAGAGGTTTTGCCTCTTCCCCTAAGTGCATAAATTCCATCATAATGTATTTTGCTTTCCAGATCGTCAGTGCAATGAATATTGCATAGAGAAGCAAACCTCTTGGAAGGGTAAAGGCAAAAACGAATTCCACAAGGGTCAATAACAAAAGAATCCCGGCAGTTTTCCAGATTTTCTTAATTTTGGCCTCATCGCGAGGCAATACTTCGAGCGCGGATTTATGTTGATGCGAAGCCATATGGTAAGAATTTAAAATTTTAAATCAGATAGAATAAGGTAAAAACAAATACCCAGACAAGGTCAACAAAGTGCCAATAAAGGCCGATTTTTTCAACCATTTCATAGTGGCCTCTTTCTTCATAAACCCCAACTGCCGCTTGGTAAAACGCCAAGAATAAAAGGAAAACTCCCAAGGTAACGTGGAAACCATGGAAACCTGTAATGAAGAAAAACAACTGCGCAAAATTAGCAGGTCCGTATTCATTTACAGAGAGGTTGGCCCCAAAAACTGTTTCAGTAACTGTTTGCCCAAAATTATTGACATAAGTAATAAGGGAACCATTCGGTGTTCCGTGAATAAAGTGAGTCCATTCCCAAGCCTGACAGCTTAAGAAAGTAATACCTCCAAGCAAGGTCCAAAGCAACCATTTCACAACATCTTTTCTATCATTTCTATGTCCTGCTTCTACCGCCAATACCATGGTTACAGAGCTTAGAATCAATATGAAGGTCATTAATCCGACAAAAGCCAAAGGAATATGAAATCCATGGACAAAGGGTATGGCGTCAAATACAAGTTCAGGAACCGGCCAATATTCATTTGATCCCACAAAAGTATCAACAGGGCCTCCATAAGCTGGGAAACTGACTCTGAGGGAAATGTAGGTGATCAATAAGGCGGCAAATGTAAAAATATCAGATAGCAGGAAAAACCACATCATGAGTTTTCCATAACTGGCCTTTAGTGGCTCATTTCCGCCACCCCAAACTCCTCTTTTGGGACTTACCCCAATTGCAGTTGCAGTTGTTGACATAAATTTTATTGTTTACTTTTTAATGATTCAATAACAAAAACATGAACAGATATAGCCAAAGACCACCCAGGAAATGCCAATACGTAACACACATTTCCATGGTATCAAGGTTTTTGGAATGGACTTTATACCTGAAGGACGAAATTAATACAATAATTAGAAATATCACACCGCTGATTAAGTGTAATGCATGTAATCCTGTGAAAACATAAAGAAATGATCCTGCAGGATTTCCTACGAAAAAGACATCCCTGTCAACCAAAGCAATCCAACTATACCATTGACCTACAAGAAATACAAATCCCAGAATAGAAGTGATAACCATTCCGATTCTGAGTGAGGCCAAATCGTCTTTTTTTGCAGATAAATATGCCCAATGTAAAGATATACTACTCAGGACTATAATTCCTGAGGTATACCAAAAAATGGAAGGTAGATCAAATTCAAGCCAATTGCCTTCTGATTGTCTTACTATATACGCACTTGTGAGGGAAGCGAAAATCATCACGACTGTGACTATAAAAAGCCACAATGCGAATTTCTTCGGATGCATCGCAATGGGTTGCTCTGCGTTTTCAATATATTCAAAATTTTCTTCCATCGATTAAACCTTATCTAATAAATACGCTATTTGCACAATCGGCAAATAGAGAAAGGAGCCAAACATAATTTTAAGTGCTGATTTTCGGGAACAATCTTTCATCAATAAGAAAGTCTGTGCCAAAAACAACACCCCACAGATTGTTGCGACAATTCCTGAATTGATACCTGTCAGACCAAAATAGGTGGGCAAAAGACCCAAAGGCAACAAAAACAGGGTGTAAATCATTATTTGGATTGCAGTGTTCAGGTCTTTTTGACCTCCACTTGGCAGAAGCTTAAAACCCGCTCTTTTATAATCCTCATCGCTTACCCATGCAATCGCCCAAAAATGTGGAAATTGCCAAATAAACTGTATCCCAAAGATGATGAGCGCTTCATGGGAAATAGCACCTGTAGCTGCAGTCCAACCCAACAATGGAGGCATGGCACCCGGGATAGCACCTACAAAAACAGCAATCGGGCCAACTCTTTTCAGAGGAGTATAAACAAAAACATATAAAACCATACTTAAAACTCCAAGCACGGTTGTTAAAGGGTTTGTGAAAATCCATAGTATTGCTATCCCTAGCAATGCAATAATTGAGGTAAACCAATATGCCTCTTTTAAAGAAATAAGGTTCAGAGGAAGAGGACGGTTTTCCGTTCTTTTCATCAATTTGTCAATGTCTCTTTCCCATATCTCATTTGCGGCACCGGAGGCACCACTAATCAGAAAACCACCGACCATAAGGGCAAAGAATTTAACCCATGAAAAGACAACACCAGAATCACCAAGGATAAATCCAAAGACTGCTGAGAAGGTAACAAGTGCAGATAACCTGAATTTTATCAAATCCTTATATGCCCCTATTCTTAAAATAAGGAAATCGGATATAGAATTTTCAGAAATATTTATAGTTCTCATGAACCCGGGTTTTCTATTTTTAATTTTCTTTGAGAATCAAGTTGTAATAAAATGACAAATTGAATCCCGATAATCATTGTTCCCAATAAGAGATGAACAGGCTGTAAAAAGGCCGGTACTCCAAAATAGGCCATTCCTACTCCGGTAAGTATTTCCAAGAAAATCACAAAGACAAGTCCTTGGGACCATTTAAAGATACTTACATGCCTCAATGTATATTTGTAAACTTTATAAAAGAACAGAAGATGAACAGCAAATAAGAGAATTGAATATGACCTATGGACAAGGAATACCAATCCAAGATGTTCGATCCACTCTCCTCTCAAGAGATTGCCAAATTCAAATGCCACAACATCCATTTCTTCTCTGACCTGCGTCCCAAATACAATTTGAATCAACATCAATACAAGTCCAACCACCAAAATCCCAAAGAGTGTAATTGGTTTTTCAGTAGTGGCTTTTGAAGGGTAGATTAATTTATAAGATTGGAAATGAACATAAAGCAGGATACAAACTATCAACAAAGCCAACATCATGTGCAGTGTGATCATCCAAGGCAATAGGTTTGTTGACACAACTATTGAACCAATCCAAGCCTGAAACAAAACCAAAAACAGGTTTAGCACAGACAAGACAGTAATGGGTTTGCTAAGGGACCAGAGTGGAAAAGATCTGTAGACAGTAAGAAGAACCAATAATCCAATAACAGCTCCAATTAGCCTATTCACATATTCGATCCAAGTTTTAACAGGATTAAACTCCTGCTCCACTAAAATCGATTTGTCATTTTTAATTTGATCAGCTTTTTCTTGGAATCCTAATTTCTCGAGTTGGGCGACAAATTTATTATTCTTTTCTACTCTCTTGGCGGAGTATATTTCCTGATAATTACTTGGGAGCTGGTCCACACTTGTTGGCGGAACCCAGCTCCCAAAGCATTTTGGCCAATCGGGACATCCCATACCGGATCCGGTACTTCTGACAATCCCACCGACTAATATCAGAAAATAAACAGCTATCACAGAGATCAAACTGATTCTGCGAAAGCTGTAAATTTGATTAAGATTCTTTTGATTCATTAGCTACAAGAACTTCCTCTTCGTCTGCAATAATTGCTTTCTCCAATTTAACCAATTCCTGTTCATGAGGAAGGTTTGATTCAGGAGTAGCAGACAACGGAACAGTCTGAGGGATAAAATCCTCAGCAGCACCCGGCTTCGAGTAGTCATAAGGCCATCTGTATACAGTTGGTATTTCACCTGGCCAGTTGCCATGCTTAGGATGAAGAGGAGTAGTCCACTCAAGTGTATTGGACCTCCAAGGATTCAAGGAAGCAACTCTTCCTCTGTACATAGAGTAGAAGAAATTGAACAGGAAGATCAGCTGAGCTCCAAATGTAATAATGGCAGCTACTGATACAAACATATTGAGATCAGTATACATATTGGAGAACTCAAAGTTTGTCCAGCTGTAATATCTTCTTGGGAAACCAGCTATACCAATATAGTGCATCGGGAAGAACACCATGTAGACTCCGATAAAAGTCAACCAGAAATGGATATATCCTAACCTTGCGTCCATCATTCTACCAAACATCTTAGGGAACCAATGGTAAACCCCTGCCATCAATCCAAAGAAAGATGCAGAACCCATTACCAAGTGGAAGTGAGCTACTACGAAATAAGTATCGTGCAATTGAATATCAATGGCTGAGTTACCGAGGAAGATACCTGTCAAACCCCCAGAGATAAAGAATGAAACCAATCCTATCGAGAATAACATCCCTGGAGTGAAAATCAGATTACCTCTCCACAACGTAGTGAGATAGTTAAATACTTTTACAGCTGATGGGATAGCAATGATCAAGGTAAGGAACATGAAGATGGAACCCAAGAAAGGATTCATCCCTGACACAAACATGTGGTGAGCCCAAACGATAAATGACAGGATGGTAATTCCAAGCATTGAAATAATCATTGCTTTATATCCGAAAATCGGCTTTCTGGAATTCACAGATATAATTTCTGAGGTTATACCAAGCGCTGGCAACAAAACGATATATACTTCAGGGTGGCCAAGGAACCAGAATAAATGCTGGTATAGAACAGGGCTACCGCCGGTATTTGGCAATGCTTCACCTCCAATATAAATATCGGAAAGATAGAAACTAGTACCAAAACTCCTATCAAACACTAGCAGCAATGCAGCTGAAAACAATACAGGGAATGAAAGTAATCCAATAACCGCAGTAAGGAAGAAAGCCCAGATGGTCAGAGGAAGTCTTGAAAAGGACATCCCTTTGGTTCTCAAGTTGATTACTGTAGTGATATAATTGATACCCCCCAATAAAGAAGATGCAATAAAGCACGTCATCGCAATCAACCACAATGTCATACCCAAACCTGAACCAGGCATAGCCTGTTCAAGTGCTGATAAGGGCGGATAGACTACCCATCCACCGGATGCAGGACCCGTTTCGATAAACAAGGAAATGAACATGATCACGCCTGAGAGGAAAAAGAACCAATAGGAAAGCATGTTCATAAAACCTGAAGCCATATCTCTTGCTCCAATCTGTAAAGGGATAAGGAAATTGGAGAAAGTACCACTCAGACCGGCAGTCAATACAAAGAACACCATAATGGTACCATGCATGGTAACAAGAGCCAGATAGAAGTTTGGATCCAATTTACCTGCATCATCTATCCATCCTCCAAGTATTGGTTTAAGCCAATACAATTCCATGTCTGGGAAACCTAATTGCAATCTGAAAATGATGGATAATAAACCACCGATAATTGCCCAGAATATACCTGTCACCAAGAATTGCTTACCGATCATCTTGTGATCAGTGGTGAAAATATATTTGGTTATAAAATTATCGTGATGCTCATGGTCATCGTGGTGATCATGTGCACTAGCACTGTGAGTAGCTGTATGAGCTGTTGCCATATTTTTGATAATTTAATTACTTATGTTCGCTGATAGTTATTTCAGCCAATTCTTTCATTTCAGGAGATAAATTCTCAACAAGCGCAGGGTTATTGACAATATATGGTTTTTGTTCAGCCAACCATTTTCTGTACTCTGCAGGCTCCACCACGTTGATTACCCTTCTCATAGAAAAGTGACCCTTACCGCAAACCTCGGTACATGCAATCTCATATTCGAATTCAGGATCGTTCAATTCAGCTCTCATTTCTTCTGTAGTCTTTGTAGCTACAAACCAGAACTTGGTTGGCATCCCCGGAACTGCATCCATTTTCAATCTCATATGTGGGGCAAAAACTGAATGAAGGACGTCCCTTGCTCTAATCTTAAATAAAACTGGCTCACCCTTAGGGATCACAACAACTGGTGAATTGAAATCATCATGGGCGTTTTTGTCTGAGAAATCGACTCCGGAAACATTCGAAGCATTGGTTAGCCTATAATCATTGGCCCCAAGTACATTGTCCATTCCGGGATATCTAACTTCCCAAGCAAATTGATATCCTAACAATTCTACCACATGTGCATTTTCAGGTGCAGGTTTGGTAATGTCAGACCATGCTTTCCATCCTCCGATTACCAAAAGTGCCAACACTATGGCGGGAACCACCGTCCAGATTACTTCAAGTTTATTGTTATCAGGATAAAAGGCTGCTTTTCTATCCTCCTTATATTGGTATTTGTATGGGAACCAGAAAAGTAGAACGTGAGTAATAATAAATATTACACCAGTAACAGCCATGGTAATCCAGAACAACTGATCGGTAACGGCACCGTGTTCAGAGGCTAAGGGAGGATTGTAATTATCAAACTCTTTAATTGAGTACCAAAACATCAATACACCTGATCCAACAAGGAAGAGAACAAACATCATTGCATTCACCTTATTGCTTCCTGAAGCAACTTTTTTGTCACTACCCTTCACCACTGAGACAAGGGTCTGTATTCTATATACCATCCATATTATGGATATGAGTAATAAAATACCAACTGCGATTAGAAATCCGTACATAATTATAAGTTTATCGGATAATTAAATATGATGATGATAACTTTCTTCCAACATTGGATGATTCTTGGCTATAAGGTTTCGTTTAGATAGATTGTTTAAAACAACATATGTAACCAAAGAACCAAACACCAAAAACATCCCTACTTCCATCAAACCAAAGCCCCCATTGTGACCTAGGGTACCAGGCTGAACCATCAAGAAGAAGTCAAACCAGTGTCCAATGATAATCAGGGAGCAAATAAGCTTGAGAAATATTCCATGCCTTTTTGCATCTCTAGTCATTAGAACAAGGAATGGAAGGAAGAAGTTTAGCGCTAGATTTACAAAAATGAACGGGCTATACACATCACTTTCCAGTCTCTCTATGAAGTAAACTGATTCTTCAGGTATATTGGCATAATAGATCAACAAGAACTGCGAAAACCAGATATAGGTCCAGAAAATCGAGAAAGCAAAAACAAATTTTCCAAGATCATGGATATGGTTTTCATTTACCATTTCAAGATATCCTCTTTCTTTTAGAAATACCGTTACCAAAGTCATCGCAGACAATCCTGCTACAAACCATGAAGCAAAAACATACCATCCAAACATGGTTGAAAACCAGTGTGTATCGATAGACATTACCCAGTCCCAAGCTGAAATTGAAGAAGAAACCGCAAAGAAAACAAGGAACAAAGCAGACCATTTCCTGATCTTATACCAAGTTTGATTTCCAGGATTTAAGTCTTCCTGATAGGATAAATTTTTCAATTTGTTGAAGAACAAAACCCATGCTCCAAAGAATAAAACCATTCTGATAATGAAGAAAGCAGGGAAAGTTCCCTTTTCAAGTGGCCAAAAGAAAAAAGCAGCTTTACCATCAATGATTTTATCGTAATCAGGGCTGTTTATATCAAATAAGGTTTTGTGAGTCCAGTGGAAAATATCGTGGCCTACAATGAAATAACTCACAATCATTATTATTCCTGCAAAAGGCAGCCAATATCCGAAAGAAAGAAATATCCTTAACAATGGTGCTGACCATCCTGCTTGGGCAGCATATTGGATAGCAAAAAAGAATACCCCAATAACCGCAATACCTGTAAAGTAGACATTATTGATCCAAAGATTGGCATATAGTCTTTGATACCAATGGAAAGCATGGCCTCCTTCAGCATGGGCTTCATCATGACCTCCGCCTAAAGCAGCCATCAAAATCCCTGCAGTAAGAATTACTGCGCCAAAGATCAAAACAGTAAATATTGTTTTCTTCAGCCCTGCCGAGAAATCAAATTTCTGATCCAAATTATAATTTGTAGTACTGTGACCCATGATTATTGCTTCTGAATTTCTTGTTTAACATAGTGAACAATTTTCCAAATTCTTTCCTGAGGAATCTGAGAACCATGTGCCCCCATTCTACCTTTTCCTTTCATGACTACATGGAAAATATGGCCTTCAGGTAGGTTGATATAGGCGCCGCCTTTTAGATTGGCCACACCACCGATTACCTCTCCGGCTTTTCCGTCTCCCTCACCGCCTTGTCCATGGCAAGCAGAACAATATTGTGTGTACAATACTTTTCCTTCCGCCAAAACCTGAGGAGTCAAAGCAACAGGGTTTACATTCAATGCTGCAGCTTCTAATTCAAACTGCTTCAACCTATAAGGAAGAGAACCGTCTTTAGACCTTGGAACAGTGTTGGCTACCGGTTCACGCATATTCATGCGGTTAGGGTTATTGATGTTACTGTTGAAAAATTCCCCTTTTCCGTCTTCTCTTGAGGATAACCATGCACCCTCATCTTCATTCACTATTTGTGAAAGAGGTTCATATGCAATTGAATTATACATTTGCGGTGCATATTCATATCCAGGATCCTCACCGGAAGCACCACAGGAAGCCAAGCCAAAAGCTGCTCCTAGAAATGCTAAAGTGTATATAGAATGTGTGATTTTCATATATCTATTTACCTATTCAAAACTTTTAAAATTTACCTCTGAAGCTCCTGAGTTTTTCAAGACATCAGTTAATTGACTTTCTCCCATAGAAGAGTTTACTGCCAAATCAATTGCCATAACATGCTTGTCATCTGTGATTCGGATGTCAAAAATCCGCGGCTGACCCCAAGGCTTCAGGTTACTTGCAATCATGAAAACACCTACCATACCGAACGCCGCCAATAAAACAGTCAGTTCGAAAGTAACAGGTACAAAATCAGGAACAGCAGCGTGGTCTTTACCTCCGATTATCATCGGCCAATCAATCTTCATCATATAAAACTGCATGGTGAGTGCAAGAATAGTACCCAACATCCCAAATAGGAAAGCTGCTATTGGAAGTTTGCTTCTTTTATATCCCAAAACATCATCTATTCCATGAACCGGAAACGGCGAATAGACCTCATGAATTTTTACGCCTGTTCCTCTTACCTTAGATATTGCATCCAACAAGACATCCTCATCGTCATATACGCCCAGGATGAAATTTTTATCTCTTTCCATGCTTTATTTAGTTACTTTTTCTGAGGTTGATTTCACAATAGATTTAATTTCAGCCATGTTGACTACCGGGAAGAACTTCGCAAACAGGAAAAACAATGTGAAGAACAATCCGAAGGTGAACAGATAAACCCCAACATCTGAGATGGTTGGATAGAACATTGCCCAAGATGATGGAAGGTAATCCCTATGCAAAGAGGTCACAATGATCACAAATCTTTCAAACCACATTCCGATATTTACTACAAGGGATAATAAGAAAGTGGCAACAATTGAAGTCCTGATTTTCTTGAACCAGAATAGTTGCGGAGAAATCACGTTACATGTCATCATAGACCAATATGCCCACCAATATGGACCAAACATCCTGTTCATAAAGGCATATTGCTCAGCGGCAACACCTGAATACCAAGCAATGAAGAATTCTGTGATATAAGCAATACCTACAATAGATCCGGTGATGATGATTACAATGTTCATCAATTCAATATGACCTATAGTAATGTAATCCTCCAAATGGAAAACTTTCCTTGTCACAATCATCAATGTCAATACCATTGCAAAACCTGAGAAAATCGCCCCGGCAACAAAGTATGGAGGGAAGATAGTTGTATGCCATCCCGGAATAACTGAGGTAGCAAAGTCAAAGGATACAATGGTGTGTACAGATAGAACCAAAGGAGTTGCTAAACCTGCCAAAATCAAAGCTACTGATTCATATCTGCTCCAGGTTTTAGCAGCGCCATCCCAACCAAATGACAGGGCACCGTATATGCTTTTTCTGATTCCTGTAGCTCTGTCCCTAATTGTTGCAAAGTCGGGAATCAAACCTATATACCAAAATACCAAGGATACAGAGAAATAGGTGGAAATCGCAAACACGTCCCAAAGCAGTGGTGAGTTGAAATTCACCCAAAGTGATCCAAATGTATTGGGAAGTGGCAAAGCCCAATAAGCACCCAACCATGGTCTACCCATGTGAATGACAGGGAACATGGCCGCACAGATTACAGCAAAAATGGTCATGGCTTCAGCAGCTCTATTGATGGCCATTCTCCACTTCTGTCTGAACAATAATAGTACAGCGGAAATCAATGTACCGGCGTGACCGATACCAACCCACCAAACGAAGTTGGTGATATCCCAAGCCCAGCCGACGGTTTTATTGAGCCCCCACATACCGATACCTTCCCAAAGAGTAGCTATCAATGCTATGGATCCTAATAACAAAACCCCCACAGAAAACAAAAAGGCCAATAACCAACCCAAGCTAGGCTTCGCCTCTACTTGTCTTGATATATCATGGGTGACGTCTTTCAGAGTTTTACCGCCTGTAATCAGAGGCTGGCGTACGGATGAAGTAACATGCATATCTTATAAAATTATTTATTACGCTTCTGATTTATCCTTATTTCTGATTTTAGTAAAGTACCACACGTTAGGGCTCACATTAATTTCTTCCAAAACGTGATAGGCTCTTTCTTCATTGACCTCTTTCGTCGCTGAAATAGTGTCATCCTGAATTTTGAGCATTTGGGTAATTTTACTGTTAGTATCATTCATGTCGCCAAATACGATGGCAGTGGTAGGACAAGCTGAAGCACAGGCTACATTGATTTCACCGTCTTTAACTTTTCTTCCTTCTCTTTTGGCTGTCAATTTACCGGCCTGAATTCTCTGAACACACATAGAGCATTTTTCGATTACTCCTCTAGCTCTTACTGTTACATCAGGATTCAACACCATTTTGCCCATGTCATCATTTTGTGCAACGTTCACTGCCGCAAAATCTTTGTTGTCATGATACTTGAACCAGTTGAATCTTCTTACTTTATAAGGACAGTTGTTGGCACAATATCTTGTCCCAATACATCTGTTATAAGTCATTTGGTTAAGCCCTTCCGAAGAGTGGGTTGTTGCCGCAACAGGACACACAGTTTCGCAAGGTGCATTGTTGCAATGTTGACACATCATCGGTTGGAAAGTAACTTCAGGGTTATCTGCAGCAACTTCCAATTCTTTATTGGATGTAGCTTCGGCAGGAGAGCTATAGTACCTGTCAATCCTGATCCAAGCCATTTCTCTTCGGTTAAGCACTTCTTGCTTTCCTACTACAGAAACGTTGTTTTCAACCTGACATGCTATGGTACAAGCACCGCAACCGATACAAGAATTCATATCAATTGCCAATCCCCAATGGTGTTGGCTATATTGGTGTCCTTTCCAAAGTGAAATTTTAGAAGGTTTGACAAACTCCCCTTCTTTGTAAATTTTTGGTTGATATCTGCCTGCAGATGCGTCTTCTTTATATTCACCTAAGGTAGCTTCTTGAATCACAAACTCTCTTCCCATGTAGGTTTGATGGGTTTGGGTTTGTGCAATTTTATAAACCTCAGAAGTCAATTCGATAGAAATACCTTCAGTTACATCGAAATTTGTAAAGCCTTTTGAGCTATCTGCCAATTCATAGGCGTTCACTCCGACTCCATCTGCAACTCGACCTGCTTTGGTCCTGCCATATCCTAAAGCCAAACCGACTGTTCCGTCTGCTTGTCCCGGTTGAACCAAAACCGGTACTATAAGAGATTTACCTCCTACTGTAATTTTTGCCTTCTTGGTCTCACCTTCAGACATCTTTAAGCCATTCTCATTTGCCCATTTTTGGGAAACGGTCAGGTAATTGTCCCAGGTAGCTTTGGAAATCGGATCAGACATTTCCTGAAGCCAAGGGTTGTTTGCAAATGTTCCATTGCCAATTCCGACTTTGGTATAGATCGCCAATTCTGTGCCTGTACTGTCTGCTTTGTAAGCCTTTGCTACAGAAGAAGCTGCGGAAGCCAAATCAGCTACATTAGCAACAGGCGTTGATTCAGATGGAATAGAATACACTCCGTTGAATAATGATCTGTCCCAAAATTCCTGAAAATTTGCAGTTTCAGTTTGAGCTGCAAAAAGGGTTGTATTCCAGTTTTGCTGCAAGAAATCATAATAATTGGTTGCAGCGCCTGCCCAAACTAAAAATGTATCCTGCGCTTGTCTCGAATCAAATAATGGAGAAATTGCAGGTTGGCTTAAGCTATATTCACCTTTTCTTGGATAGAAATCATTCCATGATTCAAGATAATGGTGATCAGGAGCGATGTATTGTACCAATGAAGCTGTCTCATCCATAGTGGAGTTGGTGGCCACTGACACTTTTGCCTTGGCAATACCTTCAGCTACTTCAGCCCCTTTGGCAAAATCATAAACCGGATTACAGTTGTAGAAAACAACTCCCCCTACCCTGCCTGCCTTCAAATCAGCCACAAACTGATTCATTTTTGAATCGTCTCCTTTTCTGAAATAGGATGGCTTGGAAAAATCTACGGTAACACCATTGTTTTCGAGTAAGTCATTGATGGCGTTTACGACAACCTGCACATTAGGATCATTTGAACCCGATACCACGATGGACTTACCCTTATTTGCCCAAAGTTCTTTGGCCGCTTTGTCAAGGTGTGCAATTTCTATAGCTCCGCCTGAAACGGTATCTGCTCCGGCCTGCTTTGCAATGGCATTGTATAATGCCAATACCGCAAGACCGCTTTGAGAAGGTTTTATTGGAGTTCTGTAGTCTGCATTTGCTCCGGTAAGGGAAAGGTTGGATTCAAACTGAAAATGGCGGGACATGACAGGTTTTTCTTTCGAAATTTTCCTTCCCTGTCCATATTGCTTGGCAAATTCAATAGGGGAGATCCAAGTTCCCAAAAAGTCTGCTCCAAAGCTCACAATTACACTTGCCTTTTCAAAATTATAAGTTGGAAGCATTGCTGTTCCATAGCAGGTTTCAGCAGCCTTTGTTATACCATAATTGGATATAGGATCGTAAGTAATGATTTCAGCACCTCCAAAAGCAGCGGCAAATTGCTGTAAAACGCTTTCGGTAGAAGGTGAAATGACTGTATTGGTAACGATTTTAACTGAACCTGCAGCTGCTAATTTGGCTTTCACTTCGGTATCAATCGTCGCCCAATCAGATTTTGCACCATTGATATGTGGCCCTGCTAGTCTTTGCTTGTCATATAATGAAAGAACAGAGGCTTCTACAATAGCGCTGATTCCTCCTTTATTGATAGGGGAAAGCTCATTCCCATCAATTTTGATAGGTCTTCCTTCTCTGGTTTTTACTACGATCGATGCATAATCACCCCCTGAAGAAAATGTAGAGGCATAATAATTAGGAATGGATGGATTGATATCAACAGGTTTGTTGACATAAGGAATAGCCTTTCTTACAGGTGCTTCACAGGCAGCCAAAGAAGCTGCAGCCAAACTGAAGCCCATTAATTTTAAGAAATCCCTTCTTGTTGAACCTTCCTCATTGCCACCGTTGATCGGCAAATACTCGGGAAATTCCCTCTCCGCATTTTTAACAAATTCCGGATCATTTGTTAATTGCTCTAAACCTTTCCAATAGGTCTTTTTATTTTCTGTCATTGTATATTCAAGAAAAGTAAGTTCTGAATTGTTTCTTTAATTAATAATGGCACTTGGCACATTCCAATCCTCCGATGTCTTTCACCTTGAGGGCTTCCTTGGAATTGCTGTGTAACTGTACCAATTTATCATAATACTCATTTCCTTTAGAATTGATGTCAGTCTGTCTGTGGCAGTCTATACACCATCCCATAGTAAGAGCGCTGTGTTGATAGACCACTTCCATTTCTTGAATCGGTCCATGGCAAGTCTGACATTCTATTCCACCTACTGCAACGTGCTGTGCGTGGTTAAAATAAGAAAGGTCGGGAAGGTTATGGATTCTTACCCATTCTATTGGCTGATTATTATCCACAGCCGCATAGATTTTCGCGATCTCAGGAGAAATACCCTCTTTGCCTCCCACATTTTGGATATGTGTATGACAGTTCATACAAATATTTGCTGAAGGGATATTGGCTGATTTACCTATTTCAACGCCTGTATGGCAATATTGACATTCAATTTCATATTGACCGGCATGGAGTTGGTGGGAAAATGCAATTGGTTGCTTTGGACCATAACCCTGCTGAACACCGATGGTCAATATCTCATCCAAAGCGGTCTTTACTGTAAATGCGATTACAATAGTGGTAATAATGATGACGAAACCATCTGATTTTAAAAGCTTTTTGAAATCAAACTTTTGATTTATAAATTCTTCATCAACAGCATCAAGTTTTTGATTGCTCAAATATTTGGTCAGTATAGAAATGATCAGACCCAATACGATCAAAATCAACAGCAACACTACCACAAGAACGCCTAAGATTATGGTCAGGTATTCGCTCGGAATTCCCGAACCACCAGAAGTACCTGTTTGAGCGCCATCTACGGCAGCTGCAGCAGCCGCAGGATCCACTTTATCGCCATATTCGATATAGGACAATAAATTTAAGAGATCTGCATCTGAAAGGAATTCATGAGCGGGCATCACCAAATTGTTGAATTGACCTGCAATGGTTACCGCTTCAGGATCACCTGAAGCAATCAAAGCCTGTGAATTCTTGATAAATTTTTTGGTCCACTCAATGGAATGACGGTCTGTTACTCCCCTCAAAGCTGGCCCAACATTTTTGGAATCCAATCTGTGACAGGTTCTACAGTTAGCATTGAAGACGGTCTTCCCTGCTGCTATCGCCTCCTCACTGTTGGGAACATCGGGATTTACCGCGTAGACTTGTGTCCCTGACAAATGGAAGAATAGCATCATCAAGAAGCTAAATCTCAAAGGGACACTTAATAATGAGCGATTGATCGACATATTTATTACTTATTAAACAGTTTAATGCACGTTTTTTTGATAAACACTGCAAATGTACTATCGCATTTCTACTTTTCAAACTTGAATGACTTAGATCAAATAAGCATTAAAGCTGAAATAATTTTATTATAAGTATTTGTTTTTCAGTTATTTAAATACAATTTGCAATAAACTTTTTCAATTTAGATTCATTATAAATAAAATAATATTTGGATTAAAATCAGGGGAAACAGTGAGTATAAATGCCTCCCGGAATTTTTAAAATCAGATGTCAAAATGAAGATGGGTGGAAAAATAGTTAATTATTAAAATATTTTGAGAAAAACTTGCCTATCTAAGGGATTCTAATTTTCTTTGTTTCACTAAAAGGTCGAGTGGCCGAGTGTTAGGCAGGAGTCAGCAAGACTTTGTACGGTGGTTCAAATCCATCCTCGACCTCAAAATAGAACGCATTAATCACCCAAGATAAATCGTTCCCATATTTTATCAATAAGTTAATAATTTTGGACAATATTTTTTTGTCCTTCATTAATGGCGAGCATTAAGTTTTTACAAGGTCGAGTGGCCGAGTGTCAGGCAGGAGTCAGCAAGACTTTAGACGGTGGTTCAAATCCATCCTCGACCTCAAAATTGGAAACGAGATTTATCCAAAGGGATACCCGCTTCAGTTAGTTTTATTGGAATTGATTTTGCCTAAAGACAATTTGGGGATTACTTCTTCACGATCAATAGCATTATCTAAAAGTAATTACAAGGTCGAGTGGCCGAGTGTAAGGCAGGAGTCAGCAAGACTTTAGACGGTGGTTCAAATCCATCCTCGACCTCAAAATTGGAAACGAGATTTATCCAAAGGGATACCCACTTCAGTTAGTTTTATTGGAATAGATTTTGCCTAAAGACAATTTGGGGATTACTTCTTCACGTTCCAGAGCATTATCTAAAAGTAATTACAAGGTCGAGTGGCCGAGTGAAAGGCAGGAGTCAGCAAGACTTTATACGGTGGTTCAAATCCATCCTCGACCTCAAAATTGGAAACGAGATTTATCCAAAGGGATACCCGCTTCAGTTAGTTTTATTGGAATTGATTTTGCCTAAAGACAATTTGGGGATTACTTCTTCACGTTCAAGAGCATTATCAAAAGTAATTACAAGGTCGAGTGGCCGAGTGTAAGGCAGGAGTCAGCAAGACTTTAGACGGTGGTTCAAATCCATCCTCGACCTCCAAAAGCTTCCCAATTTTGGGGAGCTTTTTTTATTCTAGCAAAATAAAATGAATTTTAACTGAACCAAAATTTGGTTATAGTCCGTTTGATTTAATTAGTAGAATCCCTACATTTGCATTCCGTAAAAAAACGGTCGAGTGGCCGAGTGGCTAGGCAGAGGTCTGCAAAACCTTGTACAGCGGTTCGAATCCGCTCTCGACCTCACAAAAAAAAAGCATCCTTGAAAAGGGATGCTTTTTTGTTTTTTGTCAAAAAGGCTAAGCTTTGAATCTCAATAAATCCTAAGACTTAAGATATGAAAGAAAACACTGGATGGTTTTTGATCATTTCCCTACCAATTGTACTTTGTAAATCCTTAAAAAATCTTCTTCCTCTTCCTTATTTGGAGCTTTTTCCATCCAAAGAAATCCACCTCCTGAAGCAAAACCGCTTAAATTAACTCCCCCGGGAAAATCAAGGTTTCCCATTACTTCCAAAGTCTTTTGGTCCAATATCAAAATTCCCTGATTGACTTCACTTTCAATTTTTTCATAGAGCAGTTCAGCTTCCTCTTCACTTCCAGAACTATAAAGCGCTTCTAATTCCTTCATTTTTTCCTCGGGAATTCCTCCATAGTATTGCAACAGAATTTTGCCCTCCACAACATGTATGTTTCGAATAGCAGGTGTGCCACCTTTTATAATAACTGTACCTTCGGCAAATTCTGCCCGGGGTGTTATAGGCAGTTTGCCAAAGCCAGGCAAATCTAGCATGACCACGGTATCCAACTCTGCTCCCTCAGGACTCAGGTCATATACATTCAGCCGCTGCTCCCCACCCAAGGCGATGTATAGTTTACCTTCTGCGGCCTCTAATGCCGGAGCATAATCACTTTCAAAATAGCCGTTTCCATCCAAAAACTGACTTCCTTGCTCAAAGGGTACAATTTCAATGAATTTTTCTCCCTCAATATCGATAAGTTCCAAAGCCCTGAAGTTGTCATAAAATTTTTGTTCTCCGGGAAAAGTCTCCCGCGTACGGACAGATTTACTAAGCAAGTATTGCTTTCCATTAAGTGTTGCCGTTTCCATTCCCTTACCCGAAAAACTCATAAAACCTGCTCCAGACAAGATCTCCGGGTGCGCAAGTTTTTTTATCATATTGCCGTCTAAATCATAGATAAAAATCCCACTCATCCCAGCCAGGGCGAGTTGATTTTCATTGACGAAACCGGGGGATTCCATCAGGAATCCATAGGAATCAGGGGTGTCTTCTTTTTTCGAAAATTGGCTCAAAATAGCTCCTGAGCTGTCCGTGATGATAAATTCACGGTTTGCAAAATCATAGAAGACAAACCGGTCTGCTTTTGGGCTGACGTCCGTAATCAAGGGATCACCCAAAATCTGCAAATCCAGCGAATCAATAACCTCAAACGAATAAATTGTGGGAATTTCCTGCTCCTTTTTTTCAGGATTGGAGCATGAGTAAAAAATAATAAGGACGAGTAAATAAAGTTGGAGATGTTTCATTATTCAATTTTAAAAAATAATTTTCAAAATTCAATTTTATTCTTAGTTGATTTGTTCAAATTTGATCTATCCATCCTTTTGCTCCAAATTCAGACCAAGCAAGAAATTGGGATGGGCATAAAAAAAGTGTCCACCTTTCGGCAGACACTTCTTTAAATTTATCTCCAATCTTCAAATTCCATGAGAATATATCTCATGTCTTGCATCTTGTCCCGATAGCTATCGGGATTAGCGTCTTATTTCTTTCCGCCTTCCATCTTCTCCTTCAACTCCGCCAAAGCATCGATGTCGCCGAAAGTTGATTTCTCTGCAGCAGCAGGGGCTTCAGCCTTAGGTTCGTCAGCTTTTTTCTTACCTTTTTTATCAGCTGCTTTTGCTGCTGAAGTTGCGGCAGATTTAGCATCTTCTTTGTAAGAAGCAGAATGGGAAAGTACAATCCTTTTGTCATCTTTAGAGAATTCGATTACTTTGAAATCCAAAGATTCACCAACTTCTACAGTAGATCCGTCTTCTTTCTCCAGGTTTTTGGAGGTTGCAAAACCTTCAAGACCGTAAGGAAGTTCAAGAACTGCACCTTTGTCATTTTTAGAATTCACAGTACACTTGTGGATAGATCCGATAGGGAATACCGTTTCAAAAGTATCCCAAGGATTTTCTTCCAATTGCTTGTGTCCAAGTGCCAATCTTCTGTTGTCAACATCAAGTTCCAAAACAGCTACCGCCAATTCGTCCCCGACTTTCACAAACTCAGATGGGTGTTTGATTTTCTTGGTCCAAGAAAGGTCAGATACGTGTACCAAACCGTCGATTCCTTCTTCCAATTCAAGGAACAAACCAAAGTTGGTCAGGTTTCTTACCACTCCTTTATGCTTGGTTCCCACTGCATATTTGGCAGACATGTCACCTTTTGTCCAAGGATCTTCTGTCAATTGCTTGATACCAAGAGACATTTTTCTTTCGTCTTTGTCCAAAGTCAAAACAACAGCCTCGATTTCGTCACCGACTTTTACAAAGTCAGCAGGATTTCTCAAGTGCTGTGACCAGCTCATTTCAGAAACGTGGATCAAACCTTCAACGCCAGGAGCCAATTCCAAGAATGCACCGTAATCAGCCACATTGACGATTTTACCTTTTACTCTTGAGCCAACTTCCAATTCAGCTGACAAAGCATCCCAAGGATGTGAAGTCAACTGCTTCATACCCAAAGAAATTCTCTTCTTGTCATCATCGAAGTCAAGCACAACAACCTGAACTTTGTCGTCAAGGTTAAGTACTTCTTCCGGATGGTTGATTCTACCCCAAGAGATATCAGTGATGTGAAGCAAGCCATCAACACCACCCAAATCGATGAATACACCGAAGTTGGTCATGTTCTTGATAACACCTTCCAATACCTGACCTTTCTCAAGGTTGTTGAGGATTTCTGCTTTTTGTTTCTCAAGGTCTTTTTCGATCAAGACTTTGTGCGAAACGACTACGTTATCGTTGGTGTGGTTGATTTTAACCACTTTTACTTCCATTTTCTTACCTACATAGATATCAAAATCCCTGATAGGCTTCACGTCGATCTGAGAACCTGGCAAGAAAGCCTCCACACCGTAGATATCCACGATAAGACCACCTTTGGTTCTTCTTTTTACAAGACCTTCGATTACGCTGTCATTTGTAAGGGCATCTTCGATGTCAGTCCATGCACGTACCATTCTTGCTTTTTTCCTTGAAAGGACAAGCTGTCCCAAGGCATTTTCCTGCTCTTCGATGAAAAGTTCTACCTGATCACCGATTTTAAGATTAGGAAGGTCACGGAATTCAGATACGGGAACCAAGCCATCAGATTTGAAACCGATGTTGATGATCACGTCCTTGTCATTGATACCAACTACGGTACCTTTGATGACTTCTTTTTCTGTGATCGTGTTCAAAGTTCCGGCATACATGGCTTCCATGTCGGCCTTTTGTTCTTTGGAATATCCGTCACCAAAACCTTTGGTGGAGAAATTATCCCAGTTAAACTCTTTTTGATTAGACATAATGTGTGATTGACCCTGACATTCCTCCATCCTAGGGTCATGGGATTGAGGCTTTTAGTTGATGAAAAGTCGCTGAGAATCAGTCGCAGAGACCCCGTTCACCCGAACGGACTGCAAATGTAAGGTTTTTTTGGAAAAGGAGAATTATTGAAAGGAAAAATGTATTTGTTTTGCGACCGATGTTTTGCGACCTAGATGACTAAAAAACGAAACCCCCGAAATCGCTCTCAGGGGTTGTTTGCAAGTAAAGAGTTAGTAAATTTATTTAACGATCGTTAAAATTACCCAAACCTTTCCTAAAATGAAAATCATTCTGTGGATTTATACCCTTTATGCCGCTGCATTGTTTGTCCTTTTGATGTTGGTCTTTGGATTGTTTATCGTGATTCCGCTCTTGGTCAGTCCAAGGGGAGGTAAAATTTCTTTTATTTTTATCCGCTTTTGGGCAGGAATTTGGTCTTTTTTGGTTGGCATCCGCTATGAAATCCAGGGTCGGGAACACATTGACCCGAAGCAGGCATACATTTATATATTTAACCACCGGTCTTTTATCGATGCCCCTGTGATTCCGATGGCCATCTCACAGGAAGTAAGGGCTATAGGCAAAAAGGAACTTTCCAAAATCCCGGTTTTCGGGTTTGTAGTTTCCAGGGTGGCTGTTTGGGTGGACAGAAAGGATACCGCTTCGCGAAAAGCCTCCGTGGACAGGCTGATGGAGATTCTCAAAAAAGGCATTTCCATTGTTGTCGCTCCAGAGGGGACAAGAAACGATACAGGGCAAGTTTTGCTTCCATTTCAAAAGGGGGCATTCAGAATCGCTATCGAAACAGGGACACCCATCATGCCGATGACAGTTATCGGTGCGGACCATATTATGAAGCGGGGCTCGATTTTGTTGAGGCCGGGAAAAGTCCTAGTCTATTTTTCAGCAGCCATCCAGCCCGGTTCTTTCTCTGGAGAAGATGGTTTTTTGAGGTTGGCTGACAAATGCTACAACAGGCTTGAAGCAATGATTCTGACCCACGAATAATATTAGTCGACTAAAATCGCCTCCTGACGGCCTTGGATTTTTTAATCATTGGAATAATCTTGAAATTGATTTTTCCAATTTCAACCCAATTTTTAAGACATGAATTTTCAGGAAGACTTTCTGCAGACCGTGTGGAAATACCAATATTTTGACAAAAATTCCCTTCAGACTACCGAAGGAATTCCCATTGATGTCAAGAAAATCGGTTACCACAATTTCCATGAAGGGCCGGATTTTTTGGAAGCCCATATCAAACTTGGCAAATTGGATCTATTCGGACATGTGGAAGTGCACCGCAAAGCCTCAGACTGGAAATCCCACGACCACAATGCCGACCTCAGGTACAATTCTGTCGTGCTGCATGTGGTTTGGGAAGAGGACAAAACCATGCTCAGAAATGATGGAAGCAAAATTCCCACCTTGGAACTGAAGGGAAAAATCCTGCTTGATGTCATCCGCAATTATGAAAGGCTGACAAGTAGCCGGGACGAAATCCTCTGTGGCAATCTATTGGAAAAGATTCCTCCTATCATCCAATTTTCTATGTTGGAAAAAACCCTTGTAGAGCGGCTGGAACATAAATCTTCTTTGCTCGGGCAGCTATTGGAATCTACCAACAACAATTGGGAAGAGACGGCATACAGGTGGCTTTTTCAGTGCTTTGGATTCAAGACCAATGCCAACACCATGCTCAAATTGGCAGAAAGCGTGCCTTACAAAATTCTGCAAAAACACGGAAACCAACCGCAGGTGATCGAGGCCATTCTTCTTGGACAAGCTGATTTGATTCCCATAGAACCATTAGATGATTACAGCCTTTTTCTGCAAAAAGAGTATGATTTTTATCAGAAAAAGTACCGCCTCCAAAAAACCATCCACCACCACGAATGGATCATGATGGGAGTCCGACCACAAAACTTTCCTCCTCTGAGAATCGCCCAATTGGCACAGGTTTTCAACAAAAACCCAAACCTGTTTTCATCCGTCATTCATCACAATGAGCATTTTGAGCAGTTCAAAAAAGTCTTCGATATCGAGACTCCTGACTATTGGCTTTTCCATATCAAAGTCGGAATACCTTCCCAGAAAAAATTGGCCAAAAAACTCAGCACCAATACTTTATCCCTGCTTACCATCAATTTTGTCTTCCCGCTTTGGTATACCTATGGGCAGTACATTGAGGAAAGCGATTGGAAAGAAAAATGCTTTGACCTTCTTCAGGAAATACAGGCTGAAGAAAACTTCATCATCCGCAAATATGCAACACACCAATGGAAGGCAAAAACCGCTTTTGACAGCCAAGGGATGATCGGACTTTACCATGATTATTGTAAGCCTAAAAAGTGTCTTGACTGCAAAATCGGGCAGAACCTGCTCAAGCCGGAGAGGAAATGATTTTTGTTTAAATCCTGATTTGCGTACTTTTGCGATCCGAACAGGAAAAAAATGGAAAAACCAGTAATCATTCTTGGAGCCAAAGGCATCGCCCATCCAGCATTAGAGATTTTCAACAGCAACAAAGTCATTGTCTATGGCTTTTTGGATGAAGATGAAAAGCTCCACGGCACAGAAATCAATGTCGTGCCCGTATTGGGGAATCCTGAAGATGATGGTTTTCTGAAACTTATCGGACAAAAGTGTGAAGCATTTGTCGCCGTAGATGACAATAAATACCGTCAGTTTCTGGTCAAAATGCTCAATGAGCGTAGGAAAGTCCAGCCGATCAATGCCATCCACGAGTCTTCCTATGTCTCGACAGATGCGGTTCTTGGACATGGAAATTTTATCAACGGTAGGGTGAATATCGGCGCAGGAACCAAAATCGGCAGCCATTGCATATTTAATACCGGAGCAATTGTAGACCACGAATCAGTGTTGGAGGATTTTGTACAAATCGGTGCGGGTTCTATTGTCAACTCTGGCGTGACGATCAAAGAAGGTGCGTTTATTGGTTCCGGAGTCACTTTGGTATCCGGCATCACGGTTGGTAAAAATGCCAGAATCGGTGCCGGTTCGGTCGTGATCTCCAATGTCAAAGACGGTGAAACCGTATTCGGGAATCCTGCTGCCCCTATTAAAAAGTAATTATTGAAATCTCATTTATAAACCAAAACACCCTGCCGAAACAGGGCTCTAGTTATGGAAAATCAACCCTACAGCATTCTGCTCTATTATTGCTATGCCACCATCGAAGATACGGAGGCATACCGCGAGGAACACCATCTTTTTTGTATTGAAAACAACATACGGGGCCGGATTATTATTTCGCCTGAGGGGCTGAATGGAACCGTTTCAGGACTGAAGGAAGATTGTGAAAAATACATGGCCTATATCCATGCCGATCCGAGATTTGCCAAAACAGAATTCAAAATTGAAGCCTTTGACAAGCATGCTTTTGCAAAAATCCATGTACGCGTCAAGCCTGAGATTGTTCACAGCAGCCTTCGCCACCTTGATCCCAATGTCAAAACCGGCAAACATTTGGCTCCTGAAGAATTCAAAGCACTTAAAGACCAGGAAGACGTGGTCATCCTTGATGTCCGGTCCAACTATGAGCATGAACTTGGAAGATTCAAAGGTGCCCTTACTTTGGATATCGATAACTTCAGGGATTTTCCCGAAAAGGTGAAAGAGCTTGAGCATCTCAAAGGCAAAAAGGTTTTGACCTATTGCACGGGTGGGATCAAATGCGAAAAGGCTTCTGCTTATCTTTTGGAACAAGGCTTCCAAGATGTCTACCAACTCCATGGTGGCATCATCAAATATGGCATCGAAGCAGGAGGTGAGGATTTTGAAGGCAAATGTTATGTATTTGACAACAGGATCGCAGTCGATATCAACAAAGTAAATCCAAGAGTGATTTCAACCTGCCATGTTTGCGGTACCGAATGCGACCGCATGGTCAACTGTGCCAATCCAACCTGCAATGCCCACCTTCCAATCTGTGAAAAATGTGGATGGGAAATGGAGGGCGCCTGTTCTGTGGAATGTAAAGAAAATCCTGAAAAGAGACCTTACGACGGAACGGGCTATTACCAGAAAAATACCAACGGTTACAATCCTTACAAAGGCCTGATACGAAGACAGGACAAAGCAAAACAACCTCTCCATGAGCAAAAGGATCCCGGAATCAGAGTTGATCATCAATCCTGACGGAAGCATTTATCATTTGAACCTGAAGCCGGAGCATTTGGCTTCGACGGTTATTGCGGTGGGTGATCCTGAGAGGGTATCCAAAGTTTCCAGATATTTTGATGAAATCGAATATTCGGTCAGCAAAAGGGAGTTTGTAACCCACACAGGTTTTTATAAAGGCAAAAGATTGACCGTGATGAGTACCGGAATGGGTACTGACAACATCGAAATCTTTATGACAGAATTGGATGCTTTGGTCAATATTGACCTGCGAACAAGGATCCCAAAGGAAAACCATACCACGCTCAATATCATCAGGGTAGGAACTTCCGGCAGCATGCGGAAGGAAATTCCCGCAGGTACTATGCTTGCTTCGGAATATGGCATTGGACTTGACACTTTGATGGCTTTCTACAATACCGAATACACTGATTTGGAGCAAAAAGTCGGAAGGAAAATCCAAGAAGACCTGGAGCTTTCATTTACTCCCTATTGCGTAAAGGGTTCGAAAAAACTGCTGGATCTCTTGGGGGAAGGACTTTTGATAGGAAATACAGTTACCTGTCCGGGATTTTTTGGCCCTCAGGGAAGGGAAGTCAGAATCAAACCTGCCATTCCTGATATCATCGAAAAATTAGGAAATATGGACCTGGATGGGTTTAAGCTTACCAATTTTGAAATGGAAACTTCGGGCTATTATGCGATGGGAAGACTTTTGGGCCATGAAGTTTTGAGCCTCAATGCCATCATTGCCAACAGAATCACCCAAGAATTCACAAAAGACGCATACGGAATTGTGGACAAGCTGATCCAACATACCTTAAAAAAATTGGCGGACAATTAGTCCGCCAATTTTTGATCAGGCATTGCTTCTCACGTAATAGTGGTCTTTCTCCAGCTTCAAATGATCCCAATCTCTGTAGTCTATATTTTTGATCATTTCGTTCATGGCATCCATACATTCCTTTTTGGCCAGATACACCCCGAACACAGCATCATTGTTATTGACTAAAAATATCCTGTTAGCCTCAAACAATTTCTTCAAACTTTCCCACTCGGACAAAACTAAAAGCTCGTCCTCATTACTGACAGACTGAATTATTTTAAACATTCCAAAAGTACAATGAATATTCATTTCTTTGTAATTAAATATTTTATCCAAAAATAAGCCAATTGTGTTGGTATTTCAATACGTATTAATACTTAATTTTATGGATTAAACACCAAAAAAGGAATTTTAGTATATAATTTCCTTATTTTTTTGCACCCATATCAACAATGAGTTGTGTTTTTTGTCCAGATCAAGTTTTTTGATAATATTACTTCTGTGCTTGTCGATCGTTCTTTCTGCGACAAATAATGTCGATGCTATTTCTTTGGTAGTCAGACCATCTGCGATGTACCTGATGATTTTTAACTCAGAAGGGGTCAGATTGGAAGGTTTTATTCCAGTATTTACAACAGCCTTTTCAGAAAGAATCCGATCACTCAGGTAGGTTTCATTTTTAGAAACCAATTCGATGCAATCGAGCAATTCCTCCACGGCATAATCTTTTGGCACATATCCGGAAATATTCAGAGATTTGGCTTGTTGGTAGATGTAGGACTCTTTGTGAAATGTCAATAGAATAATTTTTGTTTGGATATCCTTTTCATAACACATTTTGGCCACTTCCAAGCCACTCATCCCCGGCATATCAAGATCGAGTATGGCCAGATTCGGTTCTATTTCCTGAATAAATTTCAGGGCCAAGTTCCCGTTTGGTGCCTCTCCTATGACATCGAAATTGTTCTCTTCCAAAAACCCTTTGAGGCCTTTGAGGAAAAGAGGATGGTCATCGGCAATAAAAATCTTTTGTTTCATAAAAACAGTAAAAGTTAAACTCTGATAAATGAAATTCAAAACGAGTGAATCAGTAGATTATTTGGCCGTTTTGAGAAAAATTGGTCTTTGTATACCTTTCAAATATATCAAAAAAAATGCCTAAAATCCTTTAACCTCAGAGATTCATGAGAATTTATCCAAATATTTTCAATGAACGAAATAAAATTTACTTCCAATGATTCATCCAAGAGAAATTTGGAAGGAATTGAAATAAAAAAACATCAAATTAAAGTCTCCAAAATGTGCATTGAACTATGAAAATTAAAGATCAAATCGAGGAAGCTCTTCGGCAAAAGGCAATTCCTGAAAAAGCCGCTTTTTTCCCAAGGTTTTTCAAAACAGGAAAGGGTGAATATGGAGAAGGCGACCTGTTTTTAGGCGTCACAGTTCCGGAGCAAAGAATAATCGCCAAGAAATATTGGAAAGATTTGCCTGACCAAGAGCTAGAGATTATGATCAAAAGTCCATTCCATGAGGTCAGGTTGACTTCCATCCTCATCTTGGTCCTGAAATATCAAAAAGCAACCAGCAAGGCAGAAAAGAAGTCATGGGTTGATTTTTATCTCAAAAACCGGTCTAGGGTCAACAATTGGGATTTGGTGGACAGTTCGGCGCATCTCATCCTCGGGAATTACCTCTTTGACAAAGATAGAGGCATACTTTATGATTTGGCAAAATCCGGGATACTTTGGGACCAAAGGATTGGGATCATGAGCACTTTTTATTTTATAAGGAAAAAAGATTTTACCGACACTTTAAAAATCGCAGAAATCCTACTCCACCATCCCCATGACTTGATTCATAAGGCTGTGGGTTGGATGATCCGTGAAGTCGGAAACCGTGATTTCGAAACTGCAAATCAGTTTTTGCTGAAGCACTATCAATCCATGCCACGAACCATGTTGCGGTATGCGATTGAGAAGTTTGACGTGGATGCAAAAGCATTTTTTATGAAAAAGGATTAAATCAGACCTAAATCCACTAACTTAGGGCAACAACAAACCCTGTCAACCATGAAAACTTCCCTCCTATTTTCGATTCTTTTTCTTATTGCTTTCTCTCCCTTTGCCCAATCCATTCCCTCCAAGGAAGTACAGATCAAAACAGCTTTGATGGCCGCTCCTGAGGATAAAAAAGAAGGGGCGACGGTTTATGGATTTGACGAAAAAGGGGAATTTGCCATTTTGAGAAAGGGGACCAATGAAATGATCTGCCTGGCTGATGACCCAAACAGCCCTGGATTCAATACTTCCTGTTACCACAATACTTTGGATCCTTTTATGGAAAGAGGACGACAGTTGAAGAAAGAGGGGAAAACAGCCAAAGAGATTTTTGATATCCGGGAAGAAGAAGCCAAATCCGGCAAACTGATCATGCCCAAAGATGGCGCAACTTTATTTGTTTTGAGTGCTGATGCGGCGGATTACAATCCCGAAACAGGTGAAGTAAAAGACCCCTACCTGCGCTATGTGGTGTATATCCCTTGGGCCACGGAAGCGAGTACAGGTTTACCTCTAAAGCCATCAGGTCCGGCTATGCCTTGGATCATGGATCCAGGAACGCATAGGGCACACATTATGATCAATCCGCCGAGGAATTAAAAAACCAAAAGCCTCCGAATTTACTCAATTCGGAGGCTTTTGGTTTAGGGGCATTTCAATATCGCAGGACTGTTTTCATCATTTCTTCCACTTCGCCTGCGTCTTCATCTGGTTTCTGTTTCTTTTCGCTTTGGAGTTTTTGTTACCGCGTTTCTTTTCGACTTTATTGGGATTGGCTTTGGGAATGGCTTTTTTCTCGTGAAAACCACCTTTGAAATCGGGATTCATTTTCCTCTTCTGCCCATCGATTTCCCTTTCGTAAGCCTGTTTTTCTTCAAAAGGTGTTGGGACAGTCTCCACCTCAACCGGAATCTGCACAGTCGGCACTTCCATGCGGATGATTTCTTCTATTTTCTCAAAATGATACTCTTCCGCAGGATTGACAAAAGTGATGGCAATTCCTTCGTTTTCTGCCCTTCCTGTCCTGCCGATGCGGTGTACATAATCTTCATAGATCAGCGGCACGTCAAAATTGACCACGTGGCTGACCATACTGATATCAAGCCCTCTTGCTGCCACGTCTGTCGCCACCAAGATCCGCACATCCCCTGCTTTGAAATCCTCCATGGAATTGATCCGGGTATTTTGTCCTTTGTTGGCATGGATGACACGCATAGACCCGAGTTTCTTTTTGTCCAGATAGCTGTAGACTAACTCGGCATTTTTCTTTGACTTGGTAAACACCATGATCCTTTTGACATCATGGGCTTCCAGGATATGGATCAAAAGGTTGGTTTTGGTTTTGATGTTGGGAATCAAATATTTGACCTGATGGATGGTCTCGGCAGTAGTGGCTTGTGGAGATACTTCTACACGCTCAGGAAATTCCAGAAACTCGTAAGAAAACTTCTCTACCTTCTGTCCAAAAGTGGCCGAAAAAAGGAGGTTTTGACGCTTTGTCGGGATGATCTCGAGTATAGACCTGATCTGTGGCATGAAACCCATATCCAGCATTTTATCAGCTTCATCCAAGACCATGGTTTTGATCTCTTTGGTGACGATTTCACCTTTTCTATATAAATCCAAAAACCTTCCCGGTGTGGAAATGATAATATCCACGCCCTTTTGGAGCTTTTCGATCTGGGTTTTTGGCCCAAGTCCACCATAAAGAGAGACGAATCTCAGGTCCGTATTTTTGCCAAAAACGATTACCGCCTCTTCGATCTGCATGACCAATTCACGGGTTGGGGCCAATATCAATGCCCTTGGAAGATTCCCTTGGGCATACTTGATTTTCATCAGGATGGGAAGGATATAGGCGGCTGTTTTGCCTGTTCCCGTTTGGGCGATGCCCAATACATCATGCCCTGCAAGAGCCAATGGGATTGCCTTTTCCTGAATCGGCGTGGGCTTGGTATATCCGGCCTCCTTGACAGCATCGAGGAGCTGTTTGTTTAATTTAAAATTTTCGAAACTTTGAAGGCTATCGGACATGTTTTGTATTTTTGAAAGGAAAAAAACACCGAGAATGAAGTTTGTTGGCTTTTATCTCCCGGATTTAGGAAAATCAGCTGTTTAGGATTGGTGTTTCTTGGCTCAAATTTCCCATCTCACAAAGAATATTCATGAAAAGTATTTTAATCACCGGTGCAAATATAGTGAATGAAGGCAAGATAACCCTCGCCGACATTTTTGTTAAGGAGGGAATGATCCATAAAATAGGTCCGGATCTGTCAGATTTTGAAGCAGATATCCGTATTGATGCATCCGGCAAATATGTTTTTCCCGGACTGATCGATGATCAGGTCCACTTTAGAGAACCGGGATTGACCCATAAAGCGGATATTTATACCGAAAGCAAATCCGCCGTAGCAGGAGGCGTCACCTCCTACATGGAAATGCCCAATACCGTCCCCCAAAGCACTACTATACCTCTTTTGGAGGAAAAATATACCATCGCTTCCCAAAAATCCCTTGCCAATTATTCCTTCTTTTTTGGTGCCACCAACGACAACATTGCCGAAATCCTCAAAGTCGATCCTGAAAATGTCTGTGGCGTCAAAGTGTTTCAAGGCTCCTCGACAGGAAATATGCTGGTAGACAATCCGGAAAGCCTCGAAAGAATATTTGCGGAGTGCAAATTGCTGATCGCCACCCACAGTGAAAACGACAATATCATCAAAGCCAATCTGGAAAAGTACAAAGCCGAATATGGCGAGGACATTCCTGTAAAGTTTCACCCCAAAATCCGGTCTGCCGAGGCTTGTTATGATGCATCCAAGAAGGTGGTCGCATTGGCAAAGAAGTACGGCAGCAAACTCCATGTTCTTCATATCAGCACTGCCCAGGAAGTGGAGTTGTTTGACAATTCCATTCCATTGGAACAAAAGCGCATCACTGCAGAGGCTTGTATTCACCATCTTTGGTTTTCGGAGGAAGATTATGAAGAAAAGGGAAATCTGATCAAATGGAACCCTGCGGTAAAGACTGCCAAAGATCGGGAGAGAATCCTTCAAGGTGTATTGGAGGACAGGATCGATGTCATTGCTACCGACCATGCCCCACATACCTTGGAAGAAAAATCGAGGACTTACAGCTCGGCACCCTCAGGAGGCCCATTGGTTCAGCACAGCCTTGTAGCCATGCTTGACCTCTACCATGAGGGTAAGATCAAACTCGAGCAAATTGCCCAGAAGATGTGCCATAATGTCGCCATCCTTTTTGAAATTGACAAAAGAGGCTATATCCGTCCCGGATACCATGCGGATCTGGTGATCGCGGACTTAGACAGTCCATGGAAAGTTGAAAAATCCAACATTCTTTCCAAATGTGGATGGTCCCCATTTGAAGGTCATGTCTTCAAATCAAAAGTCACACACACAGTGGTTTCCGGACATTTAGCTTACGAAAACGGTGTTTTTCATGAGGAAAAGAAAGGGGAGCGTCTAAAATTTTCAAGAAAATTTTGAGAAAGGTTATTGCTTTAGGAATCGCGAAATATTACCTTTGCAGTCCAATCTGATAAATGATCAGAATAAATTAAAATGGTGGTTGTAGCTCAGCTGGTTAGAGCGCTGGTTTGTGGATCCAGAGGTCGCCGGTTCGAACCCGGTCTTCCACCCTCAAACCCCTGTCTCGGACAGGGGTTTTTATTTTTTATTATTTTCAATGAACCCAAATGGCACAAATTTTGTATTAGTGGTTAAAATTAAATTTGGAAGGCAATGTTTACGTTATTCAAATCTTCACCGAGATTTCCAAAGGTCAATCCGGTAAATCTCAAATTTGTTCATCTTTACGTCATCAAGTTTGAGGAATCCCTCCGGAACTTTGAGGAACTGCAAAAAGAAGGGGCACTATCCTAATTCAAGAATAATTCAAGGTTATGGAAACATAACCTTTATTTTTGTCCCAATTAATTTTTCTTTCACATGCAAAAAAGTATTTTTATAAAAATCTCAAACTTTTGACCAGATGAGTTATATCCACTTTGACAAAACCCAATTAATTAACCTCAACTACTCACTTGACAGGGAAATAATTCGAACCAATAGAGGCGGATGTTATACCAGCACGACCATAATCGGGTGTAACACCAGGAAATATCATGGGTTATTGGTGGTTCCCCAACCGCAGATTGACGAGCAACTGCACGTGATGTTGTCGACTGTCCACGAGACAGTGATTCAAAGAGGCGCAAGCTTTAACCTTGGGATAAGCAAGTTTCCCGGAAATTATTCCCCAAGGGGCCATAAATATTTAGAAGATTTCGACACCGAACCTATTCCAAAACTCACCTACCGTGTGGGTGGCGTTTTACTTCAGAAAGAACTCATTCTCGATACCAATAGGGATCGTGTGATGATCAAATACACGCTCTTGGAAGCCCATTCTCCCACAAAAATCAGAATCAGTCCTTTTTTGGCATTCCGAGGCTATCACAACCTCTCAAAAGAAAACAACAGGATTAACAAAGAATTTGAAAAAGTCCCGGACGGAGTAAAATTTCAACTATATCCTGAATATTCACCGCTTTACCTCCAGCTTTCCAAAAGAAATGAATATATCTCCAAACCGGAATGGTATTTCAATATTGAATATATCATGGAAAGGGAAAGAGGATATGAATACCAAGAAGATTTGTTTGTCCCGGGATGCTTTGAATTTGATATTACCAAAGGTGAGTCGGTGATTTTTTCAGCCGGACTAACCGATGCTGACCCTAGCACCCGTCAAAGGGCATTTGAGAAAGAACTTGCAAGAAGGATTCCAAGAAATAATTTCGTCAATTGCCTTAAAAACTCTGCGGGGCAGTTTATCCAGAAAAGAGATGGCAAAACACATGTCATTGCCGGTTACCCTTGGTTTGGATGGTGGGGCAGGGATACTTTCGTTTCGGCACCGGGATTGGTTTTGACCCAAGGGGACAAAGATACTTTCCTCGAAATCATGGATACCATGGTGGAAGACCTGCATGGTCCATTGTTCCCCAATGTGGGTAGCGGTGTGATGAGAAATCTTGCTTCTATGGATGCGCCACTTTGGTTCTTTTGGTCATTGCAGCAATACATCAGATTTACCGGAGACACCAAAACAGTCAAGAAAAAGTACCTTGAAAAGATGAAGGGTATTATTGATGGATTCAGGAAAGGGACTGATTACAACATCCACATGCTTGAAAACGGACTTGTGTATGGAGGTCAGGAAGGGGTTGCACTCACTTGGATGGATGCTGTCAATTCTGATGGTCCTGTCACACCAAGAATCGGATGCCCGGTGGAAATCAATGCATTGTGGTATAATGCCCTTTGTTTTTACAATGAACTGACCAATGAACCTGAAATCAAAGATTTGTCTGAACAGGTTAAAAAATCCTTTATGGAGGTATTTTGGGATGAGAAAAAAGGCTATTTGGCAGATTATGTTAGCGGAGACTATAAGGATTGGGCGATAAGGCCAAATATGGTGATCGCGACTTCCTTGCCATATTCCCCATTGGAAGAAAGCCAGATGAAAAGTATTTTGGAGATCGTCAAATCAAAACTTCTTACTCCAAGGGGCTTGAGGTCACTCGCTCCTGACGACCCGGGATACAAAGGTTATTACCACGGAAACCAGTACACAAGAGATATTGCCTACCACAATGGAACCGTTTGGGCTTGGTTGCTGGGTCACTTTGTGGAGGGATACCTGAGGTTACATGGCAAAGCGGGGAAACATTTTGTAGAAAAAATAGTGCAGGCATTTGACGATGTGATGCCGCAATACGGTATAGGAACTGTTGCTGAAATTTATGATGGAGATCCTCCACACAGACCAAAAGGAGCCATCTCTTCAGCATGGTCTATCGGTGAGTTGTTGAGAATGATGTATATTTTGGAAAAAGTTTAATTCGGTTTTATGAAGATATTAATGTTCGGTTGGGAATTTCCTCCACATATTTCCGGGGGCTTGGGCACAGCTTGTTATGGCTTGGTCAAAGGCTTAAATCATCATAACCAAGAGGTTATTTTTGTGGTGCCGAAATTATGGGGTGACGAAGAACCACTGGCAGATTTTGTCAATGCCAGCGACGTAGTCATTGATTATCGTGAAAGAAAATTTAAGAAAATCTGGAAAAACCTTACTTACCTTGAAGTAAGCAGTTTTCTTGTGCCCTATTTGGGACCAGAGGAATTTAAAAAGTACACCGACTTTACCATCCACGACCGGACCGATGTCGATGAAAGCGTTTTTTCCAACAAGTTTGAATTTAGCGGAAAATACGGAAAGGACCTGATGAAGGAAGTTTCCAGGTATGCACTTGTCGCAGCCCAAATTGCTAAATCCAAAGAACATGATGTGATCCATGCCCATGATTGGCTGGCATATCCGGCAGGAATTGCAGCCAAAGAGATCAGTGGAAAACCACTCATTGCACATATTCACGCCACCGAATTTGACAGATCAGGCGAATCAGTAAACAAACCTGTATATGACATCGAAAGAGCAGGAATGCACGCCGCTGACCATGTGGTGGCGGTAAGCCACCTGACCCGAAAGATTGTAATCGATAAATACGGCGTACATCCGGATAAAGTCAGCGTACTTCACAATGCCGTCCTTGACGCAAGCATCATCCATTCAGAAACCAAGAAGCATGTCCCCGAAAAGATAGTCACCTTCCTAGGAAGGATTACATTCCAAAAAGGACCGGAATACTTTGTGGAAGCCGCCAAAAAAGTAATCGACAGAGATCCTAATGTGAGGTTTGTCATGGCCGGAAACGGTGATCTTCTCAATAGAATGATTGAACGAGTTGCAGAATTGGGCATGGGTACCAAATTCCATTTTACAGGATTCCTAAAAGGAAAAGATGTGGATGACATGTATGCCATCAGTGATGTCTACGTCATGCCTTCAGTCTCCGAACCATTTGGAATCGCCCCACTTGAGGCGGTGAGACATAATACCCCTGTCATCATCTCCAAACAATCAGGTGTAGCAGAAGTGCTGGTAAATGCCATAAAAGTAGATTTTTGGGATGTAGATGCCATGGCAGATGCCATTTTTGGTTTGCTCCATTACGAAAGTATTTCAAAGATGTTCAAGGAACTTGGCAGTGAGGAATTGAAAAAACTGAAGTGGGAGCATGTCGCCGCCAAACTAGTTAAAGTATACGAAAAGACCATAAAACAATAGCCATGAGAACAATCTGTTTTTACTTTCAGGTTCACCAGCCTCTAAGAATCAAGCCTTATCGCTTTTTTGATATTGGTGATGACCATTATTATTGGGACGATTACAGTAACAAAAGCATCATCAGAAAAGTAGCTCAAAAATGCTACCTCCCAATGAATGCCCTTTTGCTAGACCTTATCCATATGCATCAGGGAAGGTTCAAAGTGGCTTTTTCAATATCAGGCGTTTGCTTGGATCAGTTCGAGGCATTTGCACCCGATGTCTTGGAAAGTTTCAAAAAACTGGTGGCTACCGGGCATGTTGAAATCTTGAGCGAAACAGACGCACACGCATTGTGCTCTTTGAAAAGCAAAGAAGAATTCAAGAGAATGGTCGGAAGACATACCGAGAAAATAAAAAGACATTTCAACGGCTACACCCCGAAGGTTTTTAGAAATACAGAATTGATATATTCTGACAAAATCGGCGGAATGGTAGCAGAAATGGGGTATGAAGGAATGCTGACAGAAGGTGCCAAGCACATTTTAGGATGGAAAAGTCCGAACTTTGTTTACCAAAACGCAATCGATCCTAACCTGAAGATTCTTCTTAAAAATTTCCAACTCAGCGATGATATCGCTTTCAGGTTCAGCAACAAGACCTGGGCGGATTATCCTCTGACCACTGAGAAGTTTGTCACTTGGCTCAATGCTGTACCAAAAGAGCAGGAAGTGATCAACCTTTTTATGGATTATGAGACATTCGGCGAACACCAATGGGCAGAAACCGGAATTTTTGAATTCATGAAAGCCCTTCCAGGTGCAGTATTTAAATATACCGATTTCAACTTCTCTACACCATCTGAGGTGGTAAAAAATGGAACTCCGGTGGCTAAAATTCATGTACCTACCCCAATCTCTTGGGCGGATGAAGAAAGGGATTTAACTGCCTGGTTAGGAAACGACCTCCAAAACGAAGCTTTTTCCAAGCTCTATGAAATGGAAAACAGAGTCAAAAACATCGAAGACGCTGAAATCCAAAGGGATTGGAACTACCTTCAGACCTCCGATCATTTCTATTACATGTGTACCAAATTCTTTTCTGATGGCCATGTCCACTCCTATTTCAGTCATTATGACACACCATACGATGCTTTTATCAACTACATGAATGTATTGAGCGATTTCATCCTTCGTGTCAAAATGAAAGAAAATGAATTGGCAGAAGCTGAAGAATAGACTACATATTGAATCAATAATAAGAGGCTTGGTAAAACAAGCCTTTTTAATTCCAGAAAACCCAGACAAAAGATGAAAAGAATAATTTTCCTTTTACCCATGTTTGCTTTCCTTGGTTCCTGCATGGTCACCACAGAGAAAAAAGAAGTTGCCGAAGAAAAGGAGGAATTTATCGTCCGGTATGATCGGCCTGATGCCGCCATTCTGAGAGGTATTTATATTCCAAAAGGCGCAGAATATTTCTATACATCCGGTTTGGTCGCTCCTGTTAAGGACGAAAATGCCTCTCCGGGTACTTACGGGAGGTATGGCAATACCTACGAGCAAAGTATCGGGATATTGGAAAGGATAAAAGAAACCATCGGAGAAGGTGGGTTTACACTTGAAGACGTGGTTTTTCTACGGGTCTATCTTGCACCTGATAAGGATGGGAAAATTGACTGGGAAGCGTGGTTCAAGGCATATGGGGAATATTTCAACAATGAAACAAACCCAAATAAAGTGGCGAGATCGACGATAGCAGTTCATTCCCTCGCCAATCCTGAATTATTGATTGAAATTGAAGCCGTTGCAGCAAAATGAAAAAAATCAGTCCAATCTATTTTCTTCTAATTTCTTTGTTTGTCAGTTCCTGTGCCTGCGATGGAGAGACAATGGTCAAAGGTATGATGTGGGGATTTAGCAAAATCGCCGGAGAAGGCTACATTCCTTCAGCGGAAATAATGGCTTTGGGAGAATTTGAAAGTGTAGAAGTCAATGTATCGCAAGAATACACGGATGGCGAAAACCAAGGCACAATCGAACTCAGGTTATTCAATGGAAAAAGTCCTGAAATGAGAATGAGTGAAGAGAATGTTGCCAGAAGATGCGCTGAATTGTATTCCCAAGGGTATTCAAAAATTGAGGATTACAAAACCATCAAAATTTCTTTTATACAAACCGATCCTTTCAATGCTGAAAACTATGCGATAAGCGAATATACTTTTGAAGTAAAAGATTTATTAACCTCCCCAAACTCTGAAGAAAATGGAATTTGACTACACTGCTGATTTTAAGCATCCAACCGTAAAAGCAAGCGATTGGTTTTTGACCATATTAATTGCCAATATTCCTGTCGTAGGATTTATCATGCTCATCGTGTGGGCTGTAGACAAAACCGGAAATCCCAACAAAGCCAATTGGGCCAAAGCCAAACTGATTTGGTATGCCATTGGATTCGGATTGATGATTCTGTTGTTGTTGATGATTGGATTTGGAACGGTCTCAGGAGTATTTGATGAAATCGACTGGAGCGATTTCCAATAAATCCATCACATCAACCCGTCTCCGCTATCAGATTCATCTATTGCGCGGGAAAGAAAATCATGGAATGGCTTCATCAATTTGAAGCCTTCCACTGCTTTTTTCTTAAAACTTCCTGTGGAAATTTCCACATCTGATATAGGATTGGATACTATAAAACTCTTTTGCTTGAGCAATTCAATGTAAGGGTGATCCATTTCATAACCTTTTGGCATATTCTTGAGTTTTTCTCCTTCCAATCCTGAAAAAGTCTTTTTGAACTTCGGTTCGTTCAAAATGGCTTCCAATTCCTTTCCGGAATAGTCAATTTCCTGTCTTATTTTTTTCAGGCTTTCGGATTCCGGCATCCATATTCCCCCTGCCAAAAAGCTATTGCCTGGCTGAACATGTACATAGTATCCCGGGCCAGGGGATTTCTTTCCACCTACAGAGAAATATGCGGCAAAGTTGGTTTTGTATGGGGCTTTGTTTGCTGAAAATCTGATATCCCTGTTTTGTCTAAAAACACAGTCTTTTGCTTTAAAAGAAGATAAGGCCGGTTCCCAAACAGAAACTTCCGCAAGCATTTCGCCCACATCATTCAAAAATTCCTCTTTGACAGCAAGGTACCACGCTTTGTTCTCATCCATCCATGATTTATGGTTGTTTTGAGAAAGTGCCTCTAGAAATTTCAAGTATTGATTTGCCATATTCAAATTTAGCTAATAACAGGGAAGCAAGACATAAGTTTTCCAAAAAATCAGGTAACCAAAAAAGCCTGACAGGTAAGGTCAGGCTTCGTTTTGGTTTAGTTTTCAATTACTTCAACACATTCTTATTTACCCAATCGATCTCCTCTTGACGAATGGTATGCTGCGTATCCGTAAAAATCAAGGTTTTCACTTCCGCACCTAGATTTTTTATCAATTCAGCCGAAGCCTCAATCCTGCTTAATGGAACATGCATGTCCTTTTGACTTGATCCGATAAAAACAGGAGTTCCGAGAAAATCACCTTTGTATTTGGCGGGATTTAATTTTTCTCCAATCAATCCTCCAGTAAATGCCATCACCCCTCCGTACTTTTTGGCGTTTTGGGAAGCATATTCCAATGAAAGACAAGCTCCTTGAGAAAATCCGATAAAATAGATTTGGCTGGAGTTGAAACCTTTGTCCAGAATTTCTTTGACAATCCCATCAATGACTTGAATAGAATTTGAAAAGGCAGGTTCATTATTGGCATCCGGTGCCATAAAGCTGTAAGGATACCAAGAACCACCCTGAGCTTGCGGTGCCAATAATGCAAATTCATCCAAGTTCAGGTATTGACTTAAACTCAATATGCTTGCCGCGGTGGCGCCTCTGCCATGGATCATGATCGCAACTTTGGTTGCTTCTTCGATCGGTTTTCCGGAATGTATCAACTCAGGCATATTTTTCAATATTCAGTTCAACTTTGGCTAGCCGTGCTTCTAACTTTGCCCTTTGAGGCTCAATCCATTGAGGAAGTTTTAACAATTCTCCCAAATGTGCTTCATCTTCATCGATTGCAAATCCCGGTTCATCGGTTGCGATTTCGAACAATACTCCGCCCGGTTCGCGGAAATAGATGGATTTGAAATAATTTCGATCCTTCACTTCTGTGACATGGTAGCCATTACTGAGCAATATTTGTTGTATCTCTAGTTGGCTTGCAACATTGGCAGTCCGAAAAGCGATGTGGTGCACTGTTCCTGCGCTTTGCATCCCCTGTCTCCCATTTGGATCAATGACGATGTCCACGATATCACCCGGTTCACCTCTAGTTCCATATCGGAACCGACCATTCTCCTCTTCAATAAACCTGTAATCCATGAATTGGGTGAGCAAATTGGCTGTCAATTCTTTCGCTTTGAGGTTCAATGTAGCTCCGTAAAATCCCTTAATCGAAAATTCCAATGGGATAGAACCGTAAGTCCAACCTTTTCGGCTGTCTTTGTCGGTTGCAATGAGCTCGATACCCATGCCGTCATGGTCTTCAAATCGGATCAGTTTTTCACCAAATCTTGACAAAGGGGTAGAAATAGGAATATTGAATCTGGTCAGCCTTTCCATCCAAAAACCCAAAGAATCCATAGGAATCGAAAAGGCGGTATAGGTCAATTCACCAGTCCCTTTTGTTCCTTTTCTTGCTCCCTCAAACGGGAATGTAGTGAATACCGTCCCGGGTGCACCCAATTCATCTCCAAAATAGAAATGATATACATCAGGGGCATCAAAATTGATGGTCTTCTTCACCAGCCTCAAACCCAAAATACCTGTATAGAAATCCAGGTTTTTTTGTGGATTGCCTGCAATTGCGGTGATATGGTGGATTCCTGTGATTAGAGGAGACATAGTGTTAGGGGTTTTTGGTTGAATTATTTGGTTATTTGGTTAATGGTTATTAAGAATAACTCAATAACCATTAACCATTAACCATTTTCAAAATTACTGTTTTACAATCTGAATGTTAGCCAAAATTCTGACTTGGTCACTGACGACCACACTTCCTGCTTCAGTTACGGCATTCCAGATCAATCCGAATTCTTTTCTGCTGATTTTTCCTTCCAACGCGAACCCGCTTTCGTTTGTCCATATGGATCCTGAACGACACCGCCAAAGTCCGCGCTCAACGCTACTGTCTTGGTAACATCTTTGATAGTCAACTCACCTTTCAGCGAATTTCCTTCTAAGATACCCGAAAATGTCATTTTAGGATATTTTTCAGCATCAAAGAAATCTGCTGATTTCAAGTGATTATCCCTGTCTGATTGGTTAGTATCAATACTTGCGATGTGGGCTGCGAAAGAAATCTCTGCTCCTTGAAAATCATCTGAAGAGCTTTCTGCTCCGCCTTCAAATGATTTGAAATTACCAGTTACGGTAGAAATCACCAAGTGTTTTACTTTGAATGATACTTCTGAATGTGTTGGGTCAATGGCCCATTTGGTTGTTGTTTCTGTTGCGGTAATCATACTTTTGTTGTTTAATTTATTTATTGATAAAGGTTTGTTTCAGTTGGCTCTTTATTGCAACATAAAGTCACAATCAATGTTTTTAATAAATCTATACATTAAATGTATAGACATGTTTATAGGCAAATTTTTTTACCCTCGCAGTTTGTCAAGCAGAAAATTTAACTGACTGACTTCCTGCTGGTTTAATTGTATCAGGTTATTGTTTTGATTCAGAATTTCCTCTTGAAGTTGGTTGAGCAATTGAAGACCCTTTTCAGTAATCATGATATCTACCTGACGTCTATCTGCGGGGCATTCTTCCCTGAGGACAAGCCCTTTTTGTTTTAACTTCTCCACCAAGCGAGATGCATTTGACATCTTATTCAACATTCTATCCTGTATGGAAGAAACTGTAATGGGATTTCCGTTTTGCCCCCTAAGGATCCTCAACACATTGTATTGCTCCGGTGAAAGACCATAAGGCTTTAAGAAATTGTTTTGCTTTGTGACGATATAGCTTTGCGTAAAAAGGATATTTACGATGGCTTTGCTGTAGTCATCTTTAAATTCCTTCTGCTGTATTTCGTCTTCCAATCTCATGTGTATAAAATGTCTTTGTATTAAATGTATATACATACAAATGTATCAAAAAGTTTCAAATGATTTCTGTTTTTCAAAAATTTATTTGAAATAATCTAAAAAAAAATAATCTGTACGTACGCAATGATGTCAGAAGATTTGAAATCTATTCAAATTCTGGGGTGCGGACTTAAATGCCAGGTACATAGGTCTTCCGTCCCGGATGAAGAGGAATATGGGGCTACTGGCAAGTAGTGGATAACAATTAAAATTAAAACTGCCTCATCCAGTCCCCAATGAGCCTATTGATTTCATCGGGTTTTTCGATACAGCTGCTATGACCCGCTCCCGGTACCATATGCAATACTGAATTGGGAATAGACATTTGGATAAACTTTGCTTTTTCGGGCTTGGTGGCCACATCCTCGTCTCCCACTACGATCATGGTGGGACATTTTATGCTTCGGATTTCTTCCTCTACACCTTTCCGATGGATAACGGCTTCCACAGATTTGGTGATGGACTTTTTGTTGGATTGAAGTTCTTTTACCCACTTTTTATAAGCATCCCCGTTTTTTGGGTTTTCGAGCCAACTTTGCGCAAACATGATCTTCATCACGGAGCCGGCAACTGTTGGAATGATACCAAACCATTTGACGATTCCATTCAAAAATTTATACTTTGGGAGGTTTTCTACGGGTTCAGGACTTGCAGAAGTCTCCAGCAAAGCCAGACTTTTTACTTTTTCGGGAAATCTAGCTGCAACCCGCATCCCAACAAATCCACCCATAGAAAGCCCAACAAAATGAACCGGCTTGCCTACAAGTTTATCTATCAGGTCTACTGCATCCAAAGTCAGCAAATCCATGTCAATGGGTCCGTCAGTCACTTCGGATTGACCTTGTCCTCTGTGGTCATAAGCGATGACAGTGTAATTCTGTTTTAAAAAATCAACCTGACTCTGAAACATCTTTTGACTCCAAAGTAATCCATGTGAAAAGACGATTACTTCTTTTCCTTCGCCTTCTTTGGTATAAAAAAGCTTTGTCGTGTTGAGCTGAATGTGTGGCATAATGTTGTTGTACGAAGGATAGTTTACTAAGTACCAAGTTTTGGAAAATATATTTGAATTTACTTTCTGATTCCAGATCCTAGTTTTGTGTAAAAATAAGTCAACCCGAGCTTCCTTACCTGGTACTTGATACTTGGTTCTTGGTACTCAATTTCACCAATCCAAACCCGGCTGTTTCAATTTCCTGGATTCTTCCCGGTCTTTGTGCTGTTGTACAAGAGTACGGACATCCTGCAAGAGTTGTTTGGCATCGTAGACTATCCCATCTTTCACTGTATATTTCACGCCTCCAACTCTGATCGGTTCATTGTTTTCATCAATCCGGATGGCGCCGGTGCCATATAAAACCTTGAGGTTCTGAAGTGGGTTTTCTTCCAAAATCACAAAGTCCGCCAACTTCCCGATTTCCACCGTTCCGATTTCATTTTCCATCCCCAAAGCCTCCGCGGCATACATAGTCGAGGACCTGATGACTTCCAAAGGATGAAATCCTGCTTCCCTGAGCAACTCCATTTCCCTGATATAGGCAAATCCATACAATTGATAAATGAAACCCGAATCCGAGCCGGTAGTCACACGGCCTCCACGGTTTTTGTATTCATTGACAAAAGTCATCCAAAGGCGGTAATTTTCCTTCCATTGGATTTCCTCTTCTGTAGTCCAATCAAACCAATAGGATCCGTGGGATTCTCTGCTAGGTTTGTAAAAACGCCATAAGGAAGGAAGCGTATATTCCTCATGCCACTCTGCCCTTCTAGCACGCATCAGGTCACGGTTAGCTTCATAGATATTGAAAGTGGGATCCAAAGTAAAATCCAGGTCCAACAACTCCTGCATCACTTTGTTCCAATGCTCTGAATACGGCGGCGCAGCCTGCTTCCAAAGCTTTCCTGCTTCTGCAAATCTGTGCTGTTCATTCTGATAATTATAATCAAGCCTGTAATCCTGAATGGTCCTGTCAGCAAAAAGTGCCTCAGGAAGCCCATACCAATGCTCCATTGTAGTCAGTCCTGCCCTTGCAGAATGGAGCACATTCCATCTCGCCACGTCCATCTGCGCATGATGCATCGAAGACCTCAAGCCGATTCTTTTGTTTTCTTCCAATGCTGCCTGCATCACTTCAGGTTTTGCACCAAAGAATTTGATTCCATCAGCTCCTTTTTTAGCATTGTCATTTACCCAAACCCTGGCCTCAGCGGCATTGGTAATGGGTTTTTCTGAACCCTGCCCAAAACTTGTGTACGCAAACAAACGCGGTGCTGTGATGGTGTTGGCTGCGGATTTTCTTTTATGGTCAAGCACCCAACTCAGTCCATTACCGGCCGAGGGGTCTTTTACGGTAGTGATGCCATGTGACATCCAAAGTTTGAAAACATATTCAGCGGGAGTGCCCTGTCCTGAACCTCCTATATGCCCGTGCATATCAATGAATCCCGGCAAAAGGTAATGTCCTGCAAGTTCCATCACTTTGTCATTTGGCCCGGCTTTTGGCCTTCGGTCTTCCTTGATGGGAATACCGGGATAACCTACAACTGTTATTTCCGTGATCCTGTTCTTTTGGACAACAATATCGACAGGACCAATTGGCGGTGAGCCTGTCCCATCGATCAATGTTACTCCGCGAATGATCAACTTGTCATATGGGCCTTCCCCTTCTTTTCTGTCAGGAGAAGGCATGATCTGGGAAAAAATCTCTGAGGTAAAGAGAAAGAAGCTGAAAGCAAATAGAATCAATGTTTTTTTCATGGCTGGTGGATTTGACAGGATCAAAATAATCCTTTTCCACCCAATAAAAAAACCGACCATCCCAATGAAGAGGATAGTCGGTTCTGTTAAGTAGGAGGTCTATATACTACTCTTTTTCCTTCCTGAAAGTATAGCGAAGGCCAATATTTCCTCTAAATCCAATCATTCCAATATCAAAATTCACATTCGGTGTTGCTTCCATAAGAATTGAAAAATTCCGATGTTCTTGGATGGGTTTGAAAGTCAACCCTAAAGGCAATCCAACTCTTGCTCCTCCATTTTCAAATACGCCTAACATTACGCCTGCATGTAAATTAACCCAATCTGACCTCTTAAAATTTCTATGAAACATTCCTTCGACTCCAAGAGGAGTATCAAGTAGGTCCGTTGCGAGGAACCTTAATTCACCAAAATACTTTTTCTCATTATCTGTTCCAACTCCGATTTGACTAAATAGGCCACTATTGTACACTCCCACATGTACTTGGGCATGAGCCTGAATTGAAATAAAAAGGCCAAAAATTAAAATAATGGCAAAGGATCTGATTTTATTCATGTTTTTTATTGGTTTGATTTATATAAGACAAAAATAGTTTTTAATTCCAATCTACCAAAAAGAAAGTTGATCATCCCAACGTGGACAAAAAAAGGCCTTTGAGAATTTTATTCCCAAAGGCCTTTTTGCATTTTTTATTTCATTTACAAAATGAAAATCTTAATAAAACGTATCAAAAAACAAGCAATCCTAAGTTTCTGAAACAATATCTATAAGTATCAAATATCAATTAGTATCAAATACCTTTGAATTGACAGTTAACTTTGGAACTCCCAAAATAACTCATTATATAAAGTATTACCCCCGTAGAATCTCCATAGGAGGCATCTTCACGATTTTGCGACCATTGAGCCAGCCTAGCAAAATTGTCAATGCCGTAATGGCTACATAGACTATCAACGCTTCTTTGTATGCACCTCTAAATGGCAACTCAAACACAAACTCACTTAGCAACCATGTTGCCAAAAAGGAAAGCAAAATCCCGCTCAGAGAAGCCAAAGAACCCAAAAAGAAATATTCCAAGGTATTGATCTTGCTGACCAAACCGCTGTCTGCACCTAGTGTCCGTAGCAAAATGCTTTCCCGCATCCTTTGATACTTGCTGATGATCAGTGAACTGATCAAAACCAAAATCCCGGTAATGATGCTGAAGAAAGCCATGAATTGGATCACAAAACTGATCTTGCCGAGAATCTCTTCCAAAGTCTCCACTATTGCCCCCAAGTTGATCACGGAGATATTTGGAAACTCCCTCACAATCTCTGATTGCACATCTGCGGCCTGTCGGTCATTCTTGGTTTTGGTAATCAGCACATGAAACTTCGGCGCATTGTTCAGGACATTTTCAGGAAATAAGACAAGAAAATTCGTGGAGACCTGATTGAACTTTACCTCCCTGAAACTTCCTACATAAGTCGTAATGGGCCTTCCCTGCACATTGAAGATAATTTCATCGCCCAATTTGATCCCTGTTCGCGTAGCATATCCCTGATCGAAAGAGACAAATACAGAATCTCCGGGATTGGTCACTTTCCTTAGCTCTCCGCTCAACAGTCTTTCAGAACTGATCAAAGTGTCTCTGTAGGTCACCCTAAATTCCCTGTTGTATAATCCCCGAGAACGTTTTTCCTCTTCAGGCAAAGTGTCATTTCCTTTTTTGGTAAGCCCGTTGATTGACTCCAATCCCATAGTAACAATGGGAACCTGCTGCATGATGGGAAGGTCTTTGCTTCGGATTTTATCTGCGACTGCCTCTACCTGATGCGTTTGGATGTCAAAAAGCAGCATGTTTGGTTGGTCCTTTTTGTCTGCAAACTTTGCTTCATCCAACAATTGGTTTTGGACAAAAAACAAGGTACTGATCATGGCTGTACCTAGACCAATGGTCGCTATCAGGGAAACAGTTTGGTTGTTTGGTCGATACAGATTAGCCAAAGATTGTCTGATAGGATACTGCAGTGAAATCGGCAGAAACTTCCGGATCAGCCACATGATTCCAATCGCAACAGTCCAAAGAATCAGGAAGGCAAAAACCACAAATCCGGTAAAACCGAGTGCTTGCTTCCATCCATTGAGCAGATAAAAGCTAAACCCGAAGACAAACAAAAGAATACCAAACACAACCGCCCAACGCAAGGGATCCTTGTTTATCTTGGTTTCTGCTTCCTCAGGCCGCAAAGTAGCCATCGGAGATACCTTTCTGATTTTCAACAAAGGCAACAAGGCAAATAAAATAGATACCAACAATCCGGTGATTACACCAAAGCCTATACTTTTCCAAGAAATTGCGATGGTAACATCCACCGGAAGGAAATCCGCAAAAACAGCCGGTAAAATAAACTGCAAAATGCTCCCTAAAAGTGATCCAAACAACGCGCCTGCCAAACCCATAATCACGATCTGAACCAGATAAATTTTCATCGCGGTCCAAGCTGAAACCCCAAGACATCTAAGCACAGCTACTGAAGCCAATTTCTCTTTTACAAAAACATTGACTGCACTCGCCACTCCCACACATCCGAGAAGTAAAGCAATAAAGGCAACCAAACTCAGGAAATTGGAAAGGTTTTCAAAAGACCGGCCTGTTTGTCTTTTCCTGTCTTCAACGGAGTCTGCATCGACTTTTTCTTCCTCCCATTGCTCCTCATATTTCTTCACCAAGTCATCAGGATTGGTCAAATCATCCAATTGATAATACCTGACATATTCAAGCCTGCTGCCGTATTGGATCAGTCCGGTGGCCTCTACATATTCCATCGGAATGTACACCGCAGGAGCGACAGTGGCTGTAATCCCGGTTTGTCCAGGAACTTTCTGCAATTCTCCTTCTATATAAAAAGAAACGTTACCCACTTTGATGCTGTCCCCAATTTCCGCATTGAATTGTGCCATCAGAAGTTTTTCTACCAAAGCCCTTTTGCCTCCTTTTCGAAAGGAAGCTTCTGCTTCAGCGGGGATGGTTTCTAATTTTCCATAGAAAGGAAAATCTCCTTCAAGCGCCCTAACCTGCGTCAGCCGGCTTGCACCTGTGGAAGGGAATGCGACCATACTGGCAAAGTTGATTTCCTCAGCGGTCGCCGTTGCCAACGAATCGGTAGGCTGTGGCCCAAGTGGCTTGTTATTTTCCAAGACCAAATCAGCACCTACAAGTTCTTTGGATTGTTGATCGATTCCTTTCTTGAGGTTTTCACCAAAGGAACTGATGCCTACCAAAGCCGCAATTCCTACGACCATGGAAGAAACAAAAAGGAGGAGCCTTGAGAAATTTTTTCTAAAATCCCGGAAGGCCATTTTCAAGACCCAAGAAAAATCAGACATGGCTGCCCTCCTGGATTTTACCGCCTTTGATATTGATGATGCGGTTTGTTCTCTTCGCTAATTCCGGATCATGGGTGACCAAAATAAGTGTGGTGCCCTGTTCCTTGTTCATATCAAAAATCAGGTCTTCTATCATTTCACCTGTTTCTGTATCGAGATTACCTGTAGGCTCATCTGCAAAAAGTATTTTAGGTTCATTTGCAAAAGCCCTGGCGATAGACACCCGCTGCTGTTCTCCACCCGAAAGCTGAGAAGGATAATGGGTTACCCGATCTCCCAATCCAACTTTGGTCAGCAGCTCGGTGGCTTTTGCTTTTGCATCCTTTCTTTTCTTGAGTTCAAGGGGCACCATTACATTTTCCAAGGCGGTAAGGGTAGGCAGCAATTGGAAATTCTGGAAAATAAACCCGATGTTTTTACTCCTTACTTCGGCCCGTTGGTCTTCAGACAGCTTTTCGAAGGCATTGCCTGCCAATACCACAGATCCTGTACTGGCGGAATCTAATCCTGCACAGAGTCCGAGCAGAGTGGTTTTTCCGCTTCCCGAAGGGCCTACGATGGAGATGCTTTCTCCTGCTTGGATATCAAAATTTACCTGGTCTAGGACTGTCAGTTTTCTTGTGCCGCTTTGGTAGGTTTTGGACACATCCTTTACACTCAATATGCTCATAAAAATCTTTGTGGATTGGTTTTGACAATAACACCATCAAACGGCCAAATGGTTTGATTCGTTGGGTTTAAATATAAAAGGAAAGGATGGGGTTTGAACAAAATAGCTGAAAAATTGTAGATTTGATGGTAACAAGAATAAAAAATGAAAACATTCAGTAATTACTCAATTCTTTTTTTGTTGGTTTTTTCAATTGCCTGCGGTTCAAAAAATGAAAAAACATCTGAATCTGAATCAACCTCAAAAACTGAAACAGCTCAATCAAAAAAACTAATCCTGTTTTTCGGGAACAGTCTTACTGCCGGATATGGAATTGAAGCCGAGGACGCATTCCCGGGACTGACTGCCGCTAGGATAGACAGTCTTGGTTTGAACTACAGGGTCATCAATGCTGGATTGAGTGGAGAAACGACAGCTAGCGGATTGAGCCGTTTGGATTGGTTTTTGGAAGAAGAACCGGCAATTTTTATTTTAGAATTAGGCGGAAATGATGGATTGAGGGGAATCACGCCTTCTGAGACCAAGAAAAATCTGAAAGGAATCATCCAATTGGTGCGGGGAAAATATCCTGAAACAATTATAGTTTTGGCCGGAATGCAGATTCCCCCTAATATGGGACAGGAATACACCAAAGAATTTTCAGAATTATTTCCCCAAGTAGCTGCTGAAGAAAATGTCGAATTGATTCCATTTTTATTGGAAGGTGTGGCAGGGAACCCTGACCTCAACCTACCCGACGGAATCCATCCTACTGAAGAAGGTCATTTGATAGTTTTTCAAACCATTTGGAAAAGCATCGAAAACCTACTTTAAATCAAATTAAATCAGTTGGGATTTTGCCTTGAATCACTTGTAAAGTGATTATTAAAAAATACTTTACAATCTTTTCTTTCGTTTTTTTTCAAAATTCAAGTAGAAGTATTAAATTTTGGATGAAATTATAAATTTTTATTTCATCCCAAACCACTACCTGAATGAAGAAAATTTTGAAGATTGCTGCCTATCTGGTGACAGCTTTAGTATTGGTAATTATTGGCGCCGTGGCCTATGTGTCATTTGCCTTACCCAATGTTGGTCCGGCTGATCCGGAATTTAAAGTGGAGATCACCCCTGAGAAAATTGAACATGGCAAATACTTGGCAAACCATGTGATGGTGTGTATTGACTGCCATTCCAAAAGGGATTTTAGCCTCTTTTCAGCACCCCCAATTCCGGGAACAGAAGCCACAGGTGGAGAAAGATTCGATGCTACGATGGGATTTCCCGGGGTATTTATTTCTCCAAATATCACTCCATTTGGAATCGGGGAATGGACAGACGGTGAATTATTCAGGTTGATTACCACGGGAGTAAGACGGGACGGCACTCCCATCTTCCCAATCATGCCTTACCACAGTTATGGCAAAATGGATGTTTCAGACATTGAGGCAGTGATCGCCTATATCAGAAGCGTAGATCCGGTCGAAACAAGTCATCCCAAATCCAAGCCTGATTTTCCGTTCAACCTTATCATGAGAACGATGCCTGTCGAAGCTTCATTTACCAAAAAACCTGATCCAAGCAATCAGGTAGCTTATGGAGGATACTTGGTCAACGCAAGCGCTTGTGCGGATTGTCATACCAAATTTGAGGATGGTGCTTACGTCGGAGAACCAATGGCGGGAGGCAGGGAATTTGCCTTTCCTGACGGTATCCTAACTACTCCCAATTTAACCCCTCATGCCACAGGATTAGCAAATTGGACGGAGGAGATGTTTTTGCAGCGATTCAAAATGTATTCAGAAAACTATACAGCAGAAAAACTCAAACCGGGTGATTTCCAGAGCATCATGCCTTGGGTAATGTATGCGGGGATGAAGGAGGAGGACCTAAAGGCCATTTTTGCCTATCTTAAATCACTGCCCCCTACAGACAATACAATAGTAAAATTCAAACCGAAAAGTTGAAAAACAGGAGCCTGATAGATAAATCAGGCTCTTTTTTTTGACTAATAAAAGGCGTCTTCGAACTGCTTAAAATTTACATTCCCGTTTTGGTCTCTGTACACTCCGATGATGTCAAACCGGATATCCTTGTGCCAATCCCTTTCATAAACAAAATTATCCGCAGCTTTGATCAGTAGTTTTCTTTTGGTACCATCTACGAATTCCTCTGCATAACCAAAACCGGTCCCGCTTCGGAATTTGACTTCCACAAAAACCAAAATCCCTTTATGCTTAAAAATAAGGTCAATTTCGGCATGTCCACTCCGGTAATTGGCCTCTACAAATTCGTAGCCTCGCCCCATCAACCAAACTTTGGCCAAGTTCTCAGCCTCCTTTCCTATGTCATTATGTTCCGCCATGGGGATATTTGTTTATTTTTGGGTTATCAAAGAGAACCATCATTTTATGGTTGCTGTTCTCATTTGGATTTAAAGAAAAACTGTGAATCAAGTTATCAATAAAAAAGTTAAGTTCATCGATCTCGGCATCAAGGATTACAAAGAAACTTGGGATTTCCAGGAGGAGCTTTTTGCAAAGACCGTTTCACTTAAAATCCAAAACCGTCAATCCGGCCCGGAATCGCAAATTTCCACTGACAACTACTTGATTTTTGTCGAGCACCCACACGTCTATACTTTGGGAAAAAGCGGTGAATTGTCCCATCTCTTGTTGGATGAGAAGGGATTGAAAGATAAGGATGCTACTTTTTACAAAATCAACAGGGGAGGTGACATCACCTATCATGGTCCCGGGCAGTTGGTGGGATACCCCATTATTGATCTCGATAATTTCTTTACCGACATCCACAAATACCTGAGACTTCTCGAAGAAGCTGTCATTTTGACTTTGGCTGAATATGGAATCGAAGCAGGAAGAATCGAGGGATTGACCGGAGTTTGGCTGGATTTCCTCGAACAGAAAAACCCAAGAAAAATCTGTGCATTTGGCGTAAAATCAAGCCGGTGGGTAACTATGCATGGCTTCGCTTTTAACATCAATGCAGACATTGGCTATTTCAATAACATTGTGCCTTGTGGCATAGCGGACAAAGCAGTCACTTCGATGCATTTAGAACTTGGACACCCACTAGAAGAAACTGAAGTAAAGGAAAAAGTCAAAAATCATCTTGTTGAATTATTTGGGATGGAGTTAGATTAAATTTTCGAAATACAGTAGAAATAAAATTGAAATAAAGTAGAAATAGGATTGAAATAAAGTTGATATAACTACTGAAAATAACAGTTGATTCTATTTCTCAAATCTCATGTCTCAAATCTCACGTCTAATTTAAATGAAAAAAGACATCGACTTTCACCCTGTCACGGGAGTCAAGCTTGCCATTGCCAAAGAAGAAACCAACGGCAATACCGAATGGTCGGTTTACATCATCAATCTCAACCTGATTGAATTGAATACTGTGATGATTACCTCAAAAGGGTATGGCCAAATCGGTGGAGAAGAAAAGAAAACCTCGGTTTTGAGACACATGATCCAAGAACTTGGATCAGAATCCATTGCCAAAATCGAACCGATTGACCCTGCACTTTTTGCCTTGACCAATGAATATTGGGTCAGTTATTATATCCTAAATCAGATTTTTGACAAAAAATTCATTTTCGCAGAAGGCAGTATGGACCCTTCCAATCTGAGCTTTATCCCTGAATTGGGATTGGAAGGTGTTCTCCATTCATAATGGCAGAATTGAATTTATATGATTTTTTGATTTTTAGTTGAATATTAACTAATATCCCAATATCTTAATGAGTAATTGGATCAATTCCGGAAATAGGATTGCCCAATGTTTATTTGGAAGATTAGAAAGGAAACAATATAAAAATCATTTATATGGGAAATTTTTTGAGTGAATTAGGGGATGTCCTTTTTTTGGATATCGAGACTGCTTCTTTGGAATCCGATTTTAGAGAATTACCACCGCGGCTACAGGAAGAATGGCTTAAAAAAGAAAAGCATATCATTCCCAAAGAGGAAGATGTGGAACCCGGAAGTTTATTTTTCCAAAAAGCAGGAATTTATGCTGAATTTGGTAAAGTCATCTGCGTTGGAGTCGGATACTTTCATTATTTGGAGGAAGAAAATAAATTGGAATTCCGGACCAAAAGCTATGGGGAAGAATTGGAATACGACACCCTGACTGCCTTTTGTGAATTACTCCAAAAGAAAAAATGGGTCCTGTGTGCCCACAACGGAAAGGAATTTGATTTCCCTTACCTCAGCAGAAGGATCTTGATAAATAGGATTCCCCTTCCTGAACCATTGCAGATCGCAGGCAAAAAACCTTGGGAAGTCCGTCACCTTGATACTTTGGAACTGTGGAAATTCGGAGATTATAAGCATTACACCAGGCTCGAATTGCTTGCTGCCATTTTTGACATCCCTACTTCCAAGGAGTCCATCGACGGTTCTCAGGTCAATGAAGCCTATTATATCCAAAAAGACCTGGAATCTATTCGAAAATATTGCCTTCGTGATGTGGTGGTAACAGCCCAGATATATTTGGCTTTTCAAGGACTGCCGCCTGATATCGAAATGGAAGTGATTAACAAGGACAATGAAAGATGATCCAAATCAGAAACTACATAAAGCAAATAAGCCCATTTTGACTCTTTTCGAATATATAAAAACTAATAGACCACATGTCAATTCAAAATTGAACGTATGTAATTTCAAAATTCATGTCGTGTTATTTCAAAGTTATATCCGTGTAATTTCAAAATTGAACCTGTATAATGTCGGGCTCAAAAAGTTCGAAGAAATCTCACAAATCCAAAACCTGAAAAAATTCTTGGTATATGGCGGAAAGGAGTCGCAAATACGCAGCAGCGGTAAGTTGCTTTCTTGGAAGGATTTTGGTTAATAAAACCAAATTGGAACCAATTCTGCTTTAAGTTTTTTATTAACTTTAGAAAAAGTAAGTGAGACAATGGAATCTACCACAGTAAAAAGCCTGAAAGAAACGGTTTTGGAAAGGATTGAAAGTCTTTCTGAGGTTGACCTTAAAGTTATTGATGGAATGTTAAATCAATTGGAAAACAAAACTTCAAAGAAAGATAAAATCCTTTCATTTGCAGGATTGTTGGATACGCAGAAAGATGCAGGGCTAATCAAAGAATTAACCACTGACCTGACCAAATCCAGATTAAAAGAAACCAGAAATTTTGAATCACTTTGAAAAAATCACTTTTAGATACAGATACAATCATCAACTTTTTCAAGAAAGATATTAATACCCTCAAAAACGCCACATTATACCTTGCTGAGTTCAATAGCTTTATAATTTCAGAAATCAATTATTTTGAATTTAAAAAAGGAATTGAATATAAAGGATCCGAAAAGCAAAAGATTGCTTTTGAACAATTTGTAGATGAGATTGAGGTGTTAAATATTTCAAGAAATACAGTTAAAATTTCAGCTTCCATTTATTCGGATTTAAGGAAAAAAGGAGTCACAATCGGTTCATCTGACTTACTGATAGCCGGGATTGCAATCCATTCCGACCTACAACTAATCACAAACAACACAGCCCATTTCGCACAGATTCAGGGCTTATCATTACACAATTGGAAATAAACTTTCATGGGAAGAAAATCAAATAATCAGGGCCAAAAGGGCAAAAAAAGCGGAAAGGTGATAGATGCCGCCCAACTGACCAAAAAAGTACTCAACTTTTTAGATAACAATTACGGCAAAGAATTCAATGCCAAACAGATTATCAAGAAACTTGAAATCCGCGACTCCATCGCCAAAGGCGGTGTAGAACCGATGTTACATAAACTTGCCGCAGCAGGCAACATATCCAAATCACCGAGAAATTATTTTGCTTCAGTCAAAGAACCTGAGTTCATTGAAGGTGAAGTGGATTTTGTCAATCCGCGCTTTGCATTTATCAAACCTGATCCCAAACATGGATTGGAAGAAGATGTCCTCATTAAAGAAGCCGATCTAAAACATGCCTTGGATGGTGACCGAGTCAGAATCATGGTATACCCCGTCAAAGGAAGTACCGGAAGGCTCGAAGGAAAAGTATTGGAAATCGTCAGCCGAAGCAGGGATGAGTTTGTCGGTAGGGTAGAAATATCCCCGAGATTCGCCTTTGTCGTGCCTGATTTCAAAAAGATGCACTATGACATTTTTGTCCACAGGGGTGACCTTGGTGGTGCCGAACACAACCAAAAAGTAGTTGTCAAACTCTCCGACTGGCGCGAGGACGACAAAAATCCGACAGGGAAAGTCACCCGTGTTCTTGGAAAAGCCGGAGAACATGAAGTAGAAATCCATTCCATCATGGCTGAGTTTGGCTTGCCCTTCGAATACCCAAAAGAAGTCGAAGATGAAGCAAACCTGATCCCCGAGGAAATTTCACCTGAAGAAATCAAAAACCGCCGCGATATGCGGGACATTCCGACATTCACCATTGACCCCGCGGATGCCAAAGATTTTGATGATGCGATATCCTACAGGGTTTTGGAAAACGGAAACCTTGAAATCGGCGTCCACATCGCTGACGTAACCCACTATGTCAAGCCAAAAACCAAATTGGAAAAAGAGGCCTACGAAAGAGCTACTTCGGTCTATTTGGTGGATAGAACCATCCCGATGTTACCGGAAAGGCTCAGTAACGGACTTTGCTCGCTGAGACCAAATGAAGACAAACTGACTTTTTCCTGCGTTTTTGAAATGGATGAAAATGCCGATGTTCTGAATACTTGGATAGGCCGGACTGTGACGCATTCCGACAGGCGATTTGCCTATGAAGAAGGTCAGGAAAACATCGACAAGCAGGAAGGTGATTTCTATCTGGAACTCACACTTTTAAATGACCTTGCCAAGAAGCTGCGAAAAAGAAGATTTGATAAAGGAGCGGTCAATTTTGAAACTGTGGAAGTCAAATTCAAACTAGATGAAAAAGGAAAGCCACTTGGTCTCTTTGTCAAAGAGCGAAAAGATATCCACAAGCTCATTGAGGAATTTATGCTGTTGGCCAATAGGACGGTGGCAGAATTTGTCTTCAACAAAAACAAAGGAAAGGATACATTTGTCTATAGGATTCACGACCATCCGGATGCGGAGAGGTTGGAGACCTTTGCCAATTTTGCCAAGAAATTTGGCCATGAAATGAAAATCGGGGAAGGGACAAGGATTTCGATGGCCTTGAATAAACTCATGGAGGAGATTCTCGGGAAACCGGAACAAAATGTCCTTGAGCAACTTGCAATCCGAAGCATGGCTAAGGCAAAATATACGACAGAAGCAAAAGGCCACTTTGGCTTGGCATTCCAACATTATACCCACTTCACCTCGCCTATCCGAAGGTATCCGGATATGATGGTGCACCGATTGTTGCAACATTATCTTGATGGCGGCAAGTCACCCGAAGCAGAAACTTGGGAAGACAAATGTCTCCATTCTTCCGAAAGGGAAAAAAGGGCTGCTGATTCAGAGAGAGCTTCCATCAAATACAAACAAGTGGAATTCATGTCCCTTGCTGAGGAAAAGGATTATGACGGTATCGTTACCGGAGTGACAGAGTGGGGAGTTTTTGTGGAAATCACCGAAACCAAGTGTGAAGGAATGATCAGGGTTCAGGATATGAAGGACGATTATTACCAATTTGATGAAAAAAATATGCGTCTTATTGGGACAAGAAATAAAAAAATGATCACTTTGGGTGAAAAAGTAATGGTACGTGTAGTAGCCACGGACATTGATAGAAGAACTATAGACCTGGAATTTGCAGATAATGAACCAAGAAATAAGCGTAGATAAAATCTTACAGGATTTAGAAAAACATATCCAAAGACATTCTTACGGACAATCACCCCAAGAACTTTACGAGCCGATTTCATACATCATGAGCCTGGGCGGAAAAAGAATCCGCCCTTTGCTTACCCTGATGGCTTATTCGCTGTATAAATCTGACTACCAAAACATCATGAATCCCGCGTCGGCAGTGGAGGTCTTTCACAACTTTACCCTGATGCATGACGACATCATGGATGATGCCCCGCTACGAAGGGGAAAAGCTACTGTCCATGAAAAATGGAATGCCAATACGGCGATTCTTTCCGGGGACGTGATGCTGGTCAAAGCTTATGACATGCTCCTGGACATTGAACCCGGTAAATTCTGGGAATCCATCCGCCTTTTTAATCAAACAGCTGCCGAAGTTTGCGAAGGCCAACAGCATGACATGAATTTTGAATCCCAAAATACTGTCTCGGAAGAAGCCTACCTCGACATGATCAGGCAAAAAACAGCTGTTTTGCTCGGATTCGCACTTCAGTTTGGGGCGATTTTGGCCGATGCTTCTATCGAAGACGCTCAAAAACTTTATGATTTTGGAGTCAATATCGGTATAGGTTTTCAACTCAAAGATGATTTGCTCGATGTCTATGCCGACAAAGACAAATTCGGCAAGCAGGTCGGTGGCGATATCATTTCCAACAAAAAGACTTTCCTGCTAATCAAAGCCAAAGAATTGGTTGAGGGAGATGCTAAAATCAAATTGGAATCCTGGCTGGAGGCTAAGACTTTTAACAAGGAAGAAAAAGTAGCTGCAGTCACGGCCATTTATGATTCTTTGGGGATCAAAAGCCTGACCGAAGCAAAAATGAAAGCATACTTCGACAAAGGCTTTGAGCAATTTGCTTCTCTTGAAGTTCCCAACAAGGACATCTATACATCCCTTCTTCAACTCACCCAAGACCTGGTGCACCGGGAAAAATAATCAACCCCTATTTCATGGAATTATCTGCAACGGTTCTCATCATTGCGCTGACAGTATTGACTTCATACCAAGCTTGGCAAAAGCCCAACCTGTTGGAAAGATGGATGTTTACGCCCTACCAAATCCAAAAAAGGAACCAATGGGATCGGTTTATTCTTTCTGGATTTATTCATAAGGATGGTACCCATTTGCTCTTCAACATGTTTACTTTCTATTTTTTTGGAAGGGTGGTTGAAAGTTTTCTAATGATTAAGTTTGGGCAGACAGTTGGGATTGGAATGTATCTCCTTTTCTATGTTGGAGCAATTGTGATTGCAGATATCCCGACCTATTTCAAGCATCAATCCCACTCCTACTATCAGGCCCTAGGCGCATCCGGTGGGGTCTCGGCAACAGTGTTTGGCAGCATTATCTTGATGCCTCTGTCTGACATCTGTCTATTTGGATTGCTTTGTCTGCCGGGTTTTGCACTGGGAGTTTTGTTTTTGATTTACAGTCTTGTCCAATCCAAAAAAGGCGGCGATGGCATCAACCATGATGCCCACCTGTATGGTGCATTATTCGGAATTGCATTTATCCTGATCGTGTCCCCACAAAGCGCTTTGAATTTTGTAGATCAAATAAAAAGCTTCAGGATTTTTTGAGCTGAAGCTTTATTCCTTTTTTAACTTTTCCTTATTGAGATAAGGCCTTTTCAAAAACCTAATCCCTATTTATCTTTTTGAAGTTGTCTGATATTTTTATCAGTGACACTCCTCATCATGGTATTCCATCTGTCCTTTCCTCTTTCTTCAGAATAGACGTCCGGACCAGGAACACCAACCCTCATTCCCAAAATTCTTTCAGCTGTTTTTCCTTTTCCTGAAATATTAAAATACAGGTCAACGGCATTTATATTGTCTGTAAACCTAGAGATTTTGTCAATTGATTTCCTGATTTGGGCCTGCAAACCTTCAGGCAAATCTACCTGTGGTGCCTGCACATCAATTTTGATTCCGTTATAATTTTCCGTGTAATTCATGGTACAGTATTTTGAGTTTTTAAACGTGATTCTTTTACCTTTTACAGTAATTAAAGCTAGTCTAAATTTCTATTTCAACCGAATTTTAGACCACAAAAAACATGAAAATTTTAACCAAATTACTGTGCCAAACCTTCCAAAAAATCAAATAACCATCCAATATCCAAGTACACAGAAACATTCCTTTTTGGTGCAAATAATTACTGGAATAAAAAAAACCTCAGACCTTAAAGGCCTGAGGCTATAGAAATATGTTTTGCTTTTTTTACTTCACATCTTCAAGGGTATTGTTGATGACCAATTTCAAGTGGTCTTTGTGGGCCTTTGAGGAAATATTCCCTGAGGAATTGCTGACTTTGGTTTTGACATAATTCAGGTTATACAATGCGGCTGATTTGGCAAAGTTGTTATACCTGTTGCTCTGAGGACCGGTAAGCATCCCTTTCAAGGTATTGACATATTCAATCTGCAGGTTTTGTCTGAAAGTGTTGACATTGCCATTGATGTCCGCATCGAAGATTGCTTTTGTCAAATCATTCATGTAGGTAGCCATGTTGTATTCATTGCCATACAATTCTGAATCTACCATTCTTTGCAAAGTATTGGGATGTGTCATGTGGGCCAAGACGCTTCTTTGGGAATTCAAGACCTGTTGGTGGATTTTTGGATCTTCCGGTCCACCAAAGAAGTTGAATCCTCTTCTTTGTCTCGCAAGGTAATTGATCAGGTCTTCAGGGATCTGGTAGGCATTTGGGGCCAACATGTACTTGCTGATGGCATCCAAGGCTCTTTTCTGATCCTTAACGCTTACAGGGGTGAAAGGCTGCGTAGCTCCGTCCTGACCTGCCATCGCTCGGTCCACATATACTCCACCGATATACCTTGACATTACGCCTCCCGCGGTGGTATAGGTTCCCATCAATACACCATATGCCTGAGTCAATTCTTCGTACGATTGACCATCGGTTGAATATTTCTCTTTGATCCCTTCCATGAGTTTTTTGGAAGTTTCCATCATGTGGATCGAATAGCCAATCTGGTCATTGGAAAGGTCACCTACCATCACCCTTGGGTCGATTGCTTTGCCCGGAGCTCTCATGTCATCTGCATCATTGCCAAAAGTCAGTTCGGGCCTCGTAGAAAGTGCCAAAATCGCGTCCAACTCGGCTTGGGATTTGACAGCAGTATAGCCAGCCTGGATTGCCCAAACATCGTAAGGCCCGACTGTTGTGGAGAAATAATGCCCTTGTGTGCTCTTGTCCGGAGAAAGATTGATTGCCAGGTAATCCATCACAGATCCTGAAAGTGCTTTTCCTTCGATGGTATTCTTGTCAGCCAATTCTTTTGGGGAAAAAAGCTGGGAAGCTTTCATGTTATGGTTCAAACCAAGAGTATGTCCGACCTCATGCATCAGCAATTCGGCCATGGCTTCTTTTTTCATGCCTTCCATTTCCAAGTCAGAAGCTCCATGTGCTCTCAGGAAAGCCTGACCAAACATCATGTTGTTTTGAAGATGTGCACCTACAAAACAGAAATGAGGTTGTTTGCTATGGTTAAGTCCATTTTCCAGGGCCGCTTCCTCGCCAAACAGTTTGTCGTACATCACCCTATTGGTATGGTACACAAATTCCAACATGATATCCGCGCCTAAAATCTGGCCTGTTCTAGGATTGACAAAGCTAGGTCCATAACCACCAAAGGGAGGATTTGGAGAGCTTGTCCATCTCAATACATTGTATCGGATATCTCCGGCATCCCAATCTGCATCATCCGGCTGGATTTTGACCTGAACGGCATTTTTGAATCCGGCTTTCTCAAAAGCTTTGTTCCATTCCAATACTGCATCCATGATTGTTCCTCTCCATTCCATCGGAGTGGAATTTTCTATCCAAAATACAATAGGCTCGACAGGTTCAGAAATGGCAGCACTTGGATCTTTCTTTCTCAGATCCCATCTGTGAATCAAATCTCTGAAAGGAGTGGCGCTGGCAGAGGTCATGTCAGTCACTTCTGTGGTGAAATAACCCACTCTCGGATCGTCGAATCTCGGCTCGTAGCCATTGTCAGGTAATTCAATCAAGCTATGGAAAACCTTGATACTCACATTCCTTCCGTCAGTGACTGCAGAAGATCCTCCATTCAGAACAGAGGGATTGTTGTACACATATTCTACCGCGAGGTCAGTGTTTTTCTCATAACTTCTGATGGCGAGGACTTTTGTTTTTTCACTGTCAAGATTGCCTAACCTGAATGCCATTGGCGATTCACCAGGGAAAGGTGGGTTTTTGATCTGCGAAAAAGTTTCTTTCAAAAAGAGGTTATCTGCCTTGATGAGAATTGTTCCTTTTTCAGCGTCTTCAGCTTCGATTTTGGCACTTGCCATGATACCTGGACTGATGTTGGCATCGGCAGATCGGCTCAGGGGATTTTCAGGATCGAAATAATGGGAGACGTTTTGTTTGACAAATTCCACCCTGTTGAAATAGCGTACAATCTTGAAAATGTTGTTTTCTCCATAAGCACCTCTAAAGGTTCCGGCATCAGTGACACCATCCCCGATCTGGGCAAAATAAATAAACTCCTTGCCTAATTGGTCTTTGGCTACTTCCATTTTCAATTCACCGCTCACAGTGTCTTGGTAGAATGTGAATAGGCCTTCAAACTTATGATTGCCTTTGGTAAGATCAGCAATGGTTTTTTTCTCAGGCTTTTTTTCAGGTGCCGGGGCTGTGGCTACAGGAGAGTCGGATTTTTTCTTCTTTTTCTGTGCCAAGGCCTCATTCATTGGCATTGTCACAGACACCATCACAATCGCCATTGCGATGAATAAATTTTTTTTCAGTTTAAACATAAGGTTCTCAATAATTAGGTGGTAGAAATAGTTATTTGGGTCCGGAAAATAATAGGTGGAAATGTACAAATTCTTTTGAAGTCCTTAAAATTACGGGAGTTGCCCAATAGAAATTAAGAATAATTAACAGAAAAATCCCTGTCAATTTCATCGACAGGGATTTGGGATTGAAATCTGATTTCTACTTCTTCTCTATCTCCGCTTTCAATTCCTCGATATTCAAAACTTTGGAAATCTGTGTTTTTTCAATTTCCCTGAATTTTGTCAATTGGATATTGATCAGGTTGGTGATTTCGGCCCGCACTTCTTCGGCGCCATCGGTCGGTCGGTAATCTCCCGTTCCCGCCACAGAATTCAAATGTGCCAACTTATTGTTTAACCTGATCGGGAAGTTCAATGGATCCTGACCGCTTTGGTTTTGGGTTTGATACAATTCTTTTTCTATATCCGAAATGGCCTTTACAATCGGATCTATCCTTCTTTTCTTTTTGGGATCTTTTTCAACCAATGCATTTAACTCATCTCTGTATTTCCTGATGATGATGATTGTTTCATGGGTTTCGGTCAGCTTATCCCTGACATTCAGGAGAAAATCATATTGTGCCAATAAATCTTCCTGCGTGGATTCGTATCTCGGATCCGCCAAAACTTTGAAAGACTGTTCTTCGGCTTTGCCATCGACAAGCAACCTTACAATATATTCTCCAGGAACAACCTTAGGTCCACTTAGCGGGCCTGACCACATGATCATTCCTTCAAAACTTTTTGCATCGGGAATACGCAGATTCCAATTGAATTCATTCGAGCCTGTTTTGTACTTCAAAGTATCTTTTTCGATTCCTTTGGAAGAAAATTCTCTGAGAAGATTTCTCTTGTTGTCATAAAACTCAATCCTTAACTCTTCTTTGGGTTCGTCTTTCAGGTGATAATAAACCAAGACTCCGCCGGCCCTATTGGTTCCTGCAGTTTTTGACTCCCTTTTTACACCGTCCATTCTGTAAGAATCCTGAGGTTTGAAAAGGTGAAATGGTTTTGCTCCAATTTGATCAGACATTTGATGCAGGACAGTCAGGTCATCCACAATCCAAAAACTCCGGCCTTGGGTGGCGGCGATCAAATTGTTGTCCTTGATAGTCAAGTCTGTGATAGGAACAATAGGAAGATTGAGCTGAAAAGGTTTCCAATCAGCACCATCATTGAAGGAAATGTACATTCCTGTTTCGGTTCCGGCATAAAGAATTCCTTTTTTGGAAGGGTCAGCCCTTACCACACGGGTAAAATGCTGTCCGTCTATGCCATTGGTGATTTTGGTCCAGGTTTTTCCGTAATCTGAGGTCTTGTACAGATACGGTGCAAAATCACCGTTTTTATAGCCTGTTGCTGCAAAATATAATCCCCCTTCCTCAAAAGGATGGCCTTCTGTGCTATTGATTTGGATCCATTCAGGAAGGCCTTGGGGGGTTACATTTTCCCAGGTTTTGCCATTGTCTTTGGACACATGGACCAATCCATCATCTGAACCTGCCCAAAGCACCCCTTTTTTCAAAGGAGATTCTGTTGCGGTGAATATAGTGCTGTAATATTCCACAGAGGTATTATCCTTTGTAATCGGTCCACCTGAAGGTCCTAATTTCTCTTTTGCATTTCTTGTCAAATCCGGGCTGAAAGTCTCCCAAGATTGCCCGCCGTCTGTTGATCTGTGAAATTGATTGGAGGTCGTGTAAAGGACTTTTGGATCATGCGGAGAAAAGAAAATTGGGAAGTTCCATTGAAAGCGGTACTTCATATCTTCTGCGCCATGCCCCATCGGATTGTTTGGGTACACATTTACTGTCCTGGAGGTTTTTTTCTTATGGTTTTCTCTGGTCAAATATCCCCCATACGACCCTCCGTATACAATGTCGCTATCATTTGGATCAGGTGCTATCCAACCACTTTCCCCACCAGCTGTAGGTTCCCAGTCATCTTCAGTAATCCCTCTTCCATCATTTCGGTGGCTGATACGCAGCGTGGAATTATCCTGTTGGGCACCATATATTCTGTAGGGAAAATGGTTGTCCGTAGTTACCCTGTAGAATTGGGAAGTCGGTTGATTCATATAAGTCGTCCAAGAAGCTCCTCCATCGAAAGAAACCTGTGCCCCGCCGTCATCGGCGATGATCATTCTTTGGTTATCCTTTGGATCAATCCACAGGTCATGGTGGTCCCCGTGAGGGGCATCATAATTTTTGAATGTCTTGCCTCCATCGGTAGATTTATGGTAATCGACATTCAGGACATACACTGTGCTGTCACTTTGCGTATCGGCATAAAGTCTGGTGTAGTACCAGGCTCTTTGTCTGAGGTTTCTATCTTCATTGGTTTTTTCCCAGGTTTCCCCTCCGTCATCTGACCTGAACAATCCTCCTTTTAGGTTTTCGACCATTGCCCAGATACGGTTTGGATTGACCGGTGAAATGGTGACTCCGATGATTCCCAACGTACCTTCAGGCAGTCCCTTATTGGCGGAAATTTCGGTCCAATTTTCACCCCCATCCATACTCTTGAATATTTTGGATCCGGGTCCGCCACTTTCCAGACTATAAGGCGTTCTTTTCAATTCCCAGGTTGTAGCAAACATGATATCCGGATTTTTTGGATCCAATACCAAATCCACAGCTCCAGATGTTGGGTTTACAAATAGTTTTCTATTCCATGTTTTTCCTCCATCAATGGATTTGTAGACACCTCTTATCTCTGTTGGTTTGAATATGTCACCCATCACTGCAGCAATGACAATATCCGGATTGGTAGGATGGATTCTGATTCGAGATACAAAGCGGGATTCTTCCAAACCTAGACTTGTCCAGGTCTTCCCTGCATCGGTACTTTTCCAAAAGCCATAACCATAGGACACATTACCCCTGACGGTCTTTTCTCCCCCGCCGACATAAATGATGTTGGGATCGGAATCTGCCACTGCAACAGCGCCGACAGACCCACCAAAATACCCATCTGAAATATTACCCCAAGTTTTACCTCCGTCGGTAGTTTTCCATACCCCACCCCCGGTAGAACCAAAATAAAAGGTGTTTCTTTCAGAGATTACCCCTGCCACTGCAGCTGACCGTCCACCTCGGTGGGGTCCGATATTCCGCCATTGGATGGCTTCATAGATTTTTTCATCATAGGATTGGGCACTGATCTCTGCGCTGAAAGAGAAAGTAAAAAGGAGTAGGAATGCCCAAATCCATCGTATCGATTTATTCATTTTTAGAAGGTTGGTTAAGTGTGACGGAATTTAATTCTTAAAAAGAGATAATTTTATAAAAAGTGATTTCTGGCAAATATTTGGTCTAAAACAAAAAAGGCTTCTCCGTTTGGAGAAGCCTTTCAAATGCTTGGGAAAATAATTGTTATGCTTCAGCAGGAAGAACGTTGACGTAAGATTTACCGTCAAACTTCCTTCTAAATTCAACTTTTCCTGGTACAAGTGCAAACAAAGTATGGTCTTTGCCGATACCTACGTTTTCACCAGGATGGTGCTTTGTACCTCTTTGTCTGATAATGATGTTTCCGGCAATTACTGCCTCACCACCAAATTTCTTCACACCAAGTCTTTTGCTGTGTGATTCTCTACCGTTTCTGGAACTACCGACGCCTTTCTTGTGAGCCATGATTTTATACGTTTAGGACTTCTTGCGAAATCTTATAATGAAATGCTTTCAATCAATACTTTTGTAAAGTCTTGTCTATGACCATTTTTCTTCTTGTAACCTTTTCTCCTCTTCTTTTTGAAGACGATTACTTTGTTACCTTTTACATGATCAAGAATTTTTCCTGATACCATGGCCCCTGCAATAGTGGGTGCCCCAATTGATACGATACCATCGGCCTCTGCCAATAATACCTGATCAAATTCCACGGAAGCGCCAGCTTCGCCCTGCAACAATGGTGCATAAACGTGCTGATCTTTAGTTACTTTGAACTGCTTTCCTGCGATGTTGACAATTGCGTACATAGAATGATTTTAATGTCTTTAGGAAATTGAGGTGCAAATATAATTACTCTTTCATTAAGAAAAAAGCATCACTGCGAATTCCATTGCATTATCTTATCTCTATTGAAGTCAAAAACCAACCACCGTGTATTAAGTATGGGACAATATTTGAAAGATTAGCCTTATTTTCATTTATACAATATTATTTTGACTTTTATTCAAAAACCTTCTTAAAAATAGGTCGAAAAAAAATTTTTGTAGACATCAAAAAAAGTTTTGATGCCTCATACAGCAATTTTAAATTAAAGTCATGATTTATATTAATGTATATATATGTTTGATTTAAAGTGTTTTATATATTTTTTGAATATAATTCAAAAAACGAAATAATTAGACGTTCTTGCGGTTTTATTTTTGGAAATTCTTCATCATATTTGTTGAAGGCTGTTCCAAAAAAATAGCCTTTTCTTCCCAGCAGTATTTAGGAGTTTAATATAGCCTTCTCTCTCCTTTTAAAGAAGACTAAATCCAAAACATTTAAGAGTAATGCAACATTTTGAACCAATTCTCCAAGAGAACAAAAACCGCTTCGTTTTATTTCCCATCCAGCATGACGACATCTGGCAATACTATAAAAAGGCAGAGGCCAGTTTTTGGACAGCCGAAGAGATTGACCTGAGTCAAGATTTAAAAGACTGGAAAAACCTGAATGACGGAGAAAGACATTTTATATCACACGTCTTGGCTTTTTTTGCTGCAAGCGACGGGATAGTAAATGAAAACCTAGCTGAGCACTTTGTTGCTGAGGTTCAATATACTGAAGCCAAGTTTTTCTATGGTTTCCAGATAGCAATGGAGAATATCCACTCTGAGACCTACAGCTTATTGATCGATACATATATCAAAGACAATGTTGAAAGAGACAGGTTACTCAATGCCATCGAGCATATTGATTGCGTCAGAAAGAAAGCTGATTGGGCATTGAGATGGATCGACAACGGAAACTTCCAGGAAAGACTGATTGCTTTTGCTGCCGTAGAGGGTATATTTTTCTCAGGTTCTTTTTGTTCCATCTTTTGGATGAAAAAAAGAGGTTTGATGCCTGGGCTAACCTTTTCCAATGAATTGATTTCAAGAGATGAGGGTTTGCACTGTGATTTTGCATGCCATCTATATACCCAACACGTGGTCAATCATCTTCCTAAAGAAACTGTAACAAGAATAATTGAGGATGCTGTAAATATTGAAAAAGAGTTTGTCACAGATGCATTGCCAGTCAAATTGATCGGAATGAATGCCGATTTGATGTGCCAATACATTGAATTTGTCGCGGATAGACTTCTTGTTGAACTGGGCTGTGCGAAAGTATGGAACAGTACCAATCCATTTGACTTTATGGACATGATTTCCCTTCAGGGAAAAACCAATTTCTTTGAAAAAAGAGTTGGCGATTACCAAAAGGCTGGGGTGATGAAGTCCAAAGAACTGGTCGAATCCCCTAAGTTCTCCATCGGAGAAGATTTCTAAAATAATTTCACCACCAACCCAAATCCATTTGTCATGTTAGTAATAAAAAGAGATGGCCGTCGCGAATCTGTACGGTTCGACAAAATAACCGCTAGAATTGAAAACCTTTGCTATGGTTTGGATATCAATTATATCCACCCAATCGAAGTAGCAAAAAAGGTGATAGACGGCCTTTATGACGGAGTGACAACAACAGAGCTAGATAATCTAGCTGCGGAAGTAGCTGCATCGTTGACCGTAAAGCACCCTGATTATGCGATTTTGGCAGCAAGGATAGCCATTTCCAACCTGCAAAAAACCACCTCCCAGTCATTTTCAAATACGATGAAAAGACTGTACACCTATGTCAATCCGAAGACAGGTGAAAATGCGGCATTGATCGCTCCTGATGTATATGGAGTGGTTAAAAACCATGCTGCTAAGCTTGATGAGGCGATTGATTACAACAGGGATTTTGACTACGATTATTTTGGATTCAAAACTTTGGAAAAAAGTTATTTGATCCGGTTGGATAATAAAGTTGTAGAGAGACCACAGCATATGCTGATGAGGGTAGCAGTCGGTATACATAAGGAAGATGTGGAAGCTGCTATTGAAACTTACCACTTGCTTTCCCAAAAGTGGTTTACACATGCCACTCCGACCCTTTTCAATGCAGGTACGCCAAAACCACAGCTTTCTTCCTGTTTCCTATTGACAATGAAGGATGATAGCATTGACGGAATCTATGATACCTTAAAGCAATGTGCAAAAATATCCCAATCGGCGGGAGGTATTGGACTTTCTATCCATAACGTCAGAGCAAAAGGAAGCTACATAAGAGGGACTAATGGCGTTTCAAACGGAATCGTACCTATGCTTAGAAACTTTGACATGACCGCAAGGTATGTGGATCAGGGTGGGGGTAAAAGAAAAGGTAGTTTCGCTATTTATCTTGAACCATGGCATGCAGATGTAAAAGATTTCTTGGAATTGAAAAGAAATCATGGCAAGGAGGAAATGAGAGCGAGAGATCTTTTCTATGCCATGTGGATACCGGATCTTTTCATGAGAAGAGTGGAAGAGAATGAAGATTGGTCTCTTTTCTGTCCAAACGAGGCTCCAGGATTGGCAGACTGCCATAGCGAAGAGTTTGAAAGACTCTATGAAAAATATGAAAGAGAAGGACGGGCAAGGGAAGTGGTAAAAGCCCAAGAGCTTTGGTTTGAAATTTTGGAATCCCAAATAGAAACAGGTACTCCGTACATGTTGTATAAGGATTCTGCCAACAAAAAATCAAATCAACAAAATCTTGGGACAATCAAATCCTCGAATCTTTGTACGGAAATCCTAGAATTTACTTCTCCTGATGAAGTAGCAGTATGTAATCTAGCTTCCATTGCACTTCCTAAATTTGTGACAACCGGACCTGACGGGAAGAAATTCTTTGACCATCAGAAGCTGTATGAAATCACAAAAGTTGCCACCAGAAACCTGAATAAAGTAATTGATGTCAATTATTATCCGGTAGAAGAGGCAAAGAGATCCAACTTCCGACATAGACCTATCGGGCTTGGTGTACAAGGGTTGGCTGATGCTTTTATTATGTTGAGAATGCCTTTTGAATCCGCAGAAGCAAAAGGTCTGAATGAAGACATTTTCGAAACCATTTACTTTGCAGCCATGGAAACTTCTATGGAATTGGCGAAAGTCCATGGCCCTTATGAAACCTATGAAGGATCACCTGCATCCAAAGGCATATTCCAGTTCGATATGTGGGGAGTAACTCCAAAATCAGGCAGATGGCAATGGGATTCCCTTAAGGAGCAAGTCGTGAAGCATGGTGTTAGGAATTCCTTATTAGTAGCTCCTATGCCTACTGCTTCCACCTCCCAAATCTTGGGTAACAACGAATGTTTTGAACCATATACCTCCAATGTGTATACCAGAAGAACGCTTTCTGGTGAATTTATCATTGCAAACAAACACTTGATGAAGGATCTCATCAGCCTTGGTCTTTGGAATGAAAATATGAAAAACAGGTTGATTGCAGCCAATGGATCTGTTCAGAAGCTTCCCGGAGTGCCACAAAACATCAAGGACCTGTATAAGACAGTTTGGGAAATTTCTCAAAAAATCATCATTGACATGGCTGCAGACAGAGGGGCATATATCTGTCAATCGCAGAGTATGAATGTTTTCATGCAAGATCCAAACTTCGGTAAATTAACCTCTATGCACTTCTATGCATGGAAGAAAGGTCTAAAGACAGGAATGTACTATTTGAGGTCTCAGGCAGCTACTGCAGCGATCCAATTTACAGTTGACAAAGGCGCATTGGAACCTGAAAAGACTGTTATCGCATCGACTCCTACTATGGATTTGACCAAAGGGCAAAAACAGGGAGCAATAGCTTGTTCCCTTGACAATCCTGATGAGTGTGAAATGTGCGGAAGTTAACAGCTGAAAATTTAGAGTAATTTATACCAATCCAAAAGCGTCTGAAATTATCAGGCGCTTTTTTGTTCCTTAAGAATAAAAACCCGCATTACCCATCTTTTGCAATACTTGGTCTCTTTATGGTTCATCCTTAAGAGATGAATAGCTCAATCCCTTGAAAAATTACTCCAGCTAACTCCTTTGACATTTGTTGCAACAAATCAGTACTATCCCTCTGTTGGAGTTGAAAAATGAATTCAATTTAAGGAGGTTGTCTCATATAGCCGAAAAGCCCAATCCCTTCCCTCCTTGTCCCCTTTGTTACTATGTTGTTCAGAAAAATACTGTGGTCTGTAAGATTGGTCTGTCCTAAACGCAAAAAGACCCTCAGGTATGAACTGAGGGTCTGGATAATGTGGCGGCGGCCTACTCTCCCGGGTGTAACCCCAGTACCATCGGCGCTGCAGGGCTTAACTTCTCTGTTCGGGATGGGAAGAGGTGGGACCCCTGCGCTGGGCCGCCTAAATCTTGAAGTAAGAAGTATGAAGTGGGAAGTACGAAGTAAAATCCGTCTTCTTCTCTCTTTCTATCCTTACCTGTTCCTTTTACGGAAACAATTTCTTATGTTCTTTCCTCCGTACTTCAGCCTTCGGCCTTCGTACTTCGGATGATATGTCTTGCAGAGAATGCAACAGGGCTGACCTGAAGCAAGTTTTCGGGCTATTAGTACTGCTCGGCTTTGTCATTACTGACTTTGCACCTGCAGCCTATCGACGTCATCGTCTCTGACGGCCCTGTTTGGAAGTCTCATCTTGGAGGGAGTTTCGCACTTAGATGCTTTCAGCGCTTATCTCTTCCCGACGTAGCTACCCGGCGGTGCAGTTGGCACCACAACCGGTACACCAGCGGTCAGTCCAACCCGGTCCTCTCGTACTAAGGTCAGCGCTCCTCAAACTTCCCACGCCCGCAACAGATAGGGACCGAACTGTCTCACGACGTTCTGAACCCAGCTCGCGTGCCACTTTAATCGGCGAACAGCCGAACCCTTGGGACCTTCTCCAGCCCCAGGATGTGACGAGCCGACATCGAGGTGCCAAACCTCCCCGTCGATATGAGCTCTTGGGGGAGATCAGCCTGTTATCCCCAGAGTACCTTTTATCCTTTGAGCGACGGCCATTCCATGCTGTACCGCCGGATCACTATACCCGTGTTTCCACCCTGCTCGGCTTGTCGGCCTTACAGTCAAGCTCCCTTATGCTATTGCACTCCGCGCACGGTTACCAAGCGTGCTGAGGGAACCTTTGGAAGCCTCCGTTATCCTTTTGGAGGCGACCACCCCAGTCAAACTACCCACCAAGCAATGTCTCCCGCTTCTGCGGGGTTAGATACCAAGCAAACAAAGGGCGGTATTTCAACAACGGCTCCACAACGCCTTGCGACGCCGCTTCACAGCCTCCCGCCTATCCTACACATCGTTTACCCGGTACCAATGCTAAGCTGCAGTAAAGGTTCATGGGGTCTTTCCGTCCCGTTGCGGGTACACGGCATCTTCACCGTGACTACAATTTCACCGAGCTCATGGCTGAGACAGCGCCCAGATCGTTACACCATTCGTGCAGGTCGGAACTTACCCGACAAGGAATTTCGCTACCTTAGGACCGTTATAGTTACGGCCGCCGTTTACCGGGGCTTCGATTCAAACCTTCGCTTGCGCTGAGCTCCCCTCTTAACCTTCCGGCACCGGGCAGGTGTCAGGCCTTATACTTCCTCTTTCGAGTTCGCAAAGCCATGTGTTTTTGCTAAACAGTCGCCTGGGCCTTTTCACTGCGGCCTCCCGCACCGAAGTGCGGGTAGGCGCCCCTTCTCCCGAAGTTACAGGGCCATTTTGCCGAGTTCCTTAGCCATGATTCACTCGAGCACCTCAGGATCCTCTCCTTGACCACCTGTGTCGGTTTGCGGTACGGGCACGCGTATTCGCTTTTCTTGGAAGTTGCTTCCCCGGATTGTCACTTCGGCCGAGGCCTCCGTGTACTATCCCGCAATCTCTTGCGGTTCAACGCACTATTCCGTCAGTGCGCACCGGGTACACCCCTACGTCGCTTTTATCATACGCGCGGTACAGGAATATTGACCTGTTGTCCATCGGCTGCCCCTTTCGGGTCCGCCTTAGGCCCCGACTGACCCTGATCTGATTAGCATTGATCAGGAAACCTTGGTCTATCGGTGTGCGGGTTTCCCACCCGCATTATCGTTACTTATGCCTACATTTGCTTTTCCAGAAGCTCCAGTGCACATCGCCATGCACATTCACCGCCGCTGGAATGCTCCCCTACCATTATACATTACTGTAAATCCTACGCTTCGGTATTACACTTGATGCCCGTTTATTATCGACGCCCTGCCGCTCGACCAGTGAGCTGTTACGCACTCTTTAAAGGAATAGCTGCTTCCAAGCTAACCTCCTGGCTGTCAAGGCAGCTGGACCACCTTTGTTCAACTTAGTGTAAATTTCGGGACCTTAGCGGTAGGTCTGGGTTCTTTCCCTCTCGGACTCGGACCTTAGCACCCAAGCCCTCACTGCCGTTACTGTATGGCGGCATTCGGAGTTCGTCAGGATTTGGTAGGATATGACTCCCCCTAGTCCTATCGGTAGCTCTACCTCCGCCATACATTCCACGACGCTGTTCCTAAAAACATTTCGGGGAGTACGAGCTATTTCTCAGTTTGATTGGCCTTTCACCCCTACCCACAGATCATCCGGAAGCTTTTCAACGCTTATCGGTTCGGTCCTCCAGTACGTTTTACCGTACCTTCAACCTGTCCATGGGTAGATCACAAAGTTTCGCGTCTACCCCCACTGACTCAGCGCCCTGTTCAGACTCGCTTTCGCTCCGGCTGCGTGCATCCATGCACTTAACCTCGCCAGTGAGGAGTAACTCGTAGGCTCATTATGCAAAAGGCACGCCGTCATCCCATCGCGGGACTCCGACCGCTTGTAAGCGCACGGTTTCAGGTTCTATTTCACCCCGTTATTCACGGTACTTTTCACCTTTCCCTCACGGTACTTGTTCACTATCGGTCTCTCAGGAGTATTTAGCCTTACCGGATGGTGCCGGCAAATTCAACCGGGATTTCTCCTGTCCCGGCCTACTCAGGATACCCGCCAGACAAATCATGCTTCCCGTACGGGGCTCTCACCCTCTGCGGCCACAGTTCCCACTGTGTTCCGGTCACATTCATCATCGTTATGCAGGTCCTATAACCCCGCGCATGCCGTAACATGCACGGTTTGGGCTGTTCCGCTTTCGCTCGCCACTACTCACGGAATCACTGTTGTTTTCTCTTCCTGTGGGTACTTAGATGTTTCAGTTCCCCACGTTCGCCTTCCTTTTCGGAATATCCACATCACTGTGGATGGGTTGCCCCATTCGGACATCCGCGGATCAAGCCCCCTTGCAGGTCCCCGCGGCTTTTCGCAGCTTGGCACGTCCTTCTTCGCCTCTGAGAGCCTAGGCATCCCCCGTGCGCCCTTGTTCACTTACTCTTTACACACATCCCCCTTTTGCTTAAGGATATGTGCAGTCTCCGTGTATTTATCCCTTGGGTTAAATACACACTCTGTTGCATTCTCTGCTCAACATGTCAATGAACTTATG
>NZ_QMIK01000006.1 GCF_003316845.1 Cognataquiflexum aquatile
TTTGCCGCATTTCTACCACCCCCCTCTGATCTCACGATATCCGTTAACCGAGCTTGCCTAGGTTGAGAAAAATGATATTTGGCTATCGGTATAAAAGCGGATAATCATATTTCTTTTTATTTTTTCCAAAACTCCAGAACTGCATGATATAGATTTTACCCGGATATTTTCAATCGAAAGATTTAGACATAAAAAAACCACTCGGTCTACCCAAGTGGTTTTTATATTTCTATTTCCAATTTAATCTTTTACTTTTTACTTCTCACTTCCTACCTCTTACTTCTAACCTTTTACTTCTCACTTCCTACCTCTTACTTCTAACCTTTTACTTCCCAACTTCCTACTTATACATCACCTTCTTCACAGCATCGATGGTCCTCTTTACATTTGGCAAAGTTGCTTCAATGTAAGTAGGGGAATAGCTCAAAGGGATGTCCATGGAGTTGACCCTGATAACAGGAGCGTCAAGGTAGTCAAAAGCGTTTCTTTGGATATGGTAAGCAAGCTCTGAGGAAAGGCCTGCAATTGGATTGGCTTCTTCTACGACTACACACCTGTTGGTTTTCTTTACAGATTCCAGGCACGTAGCATAATCTATCGGTCTGACAGTCCTCAAATCAATGATTTCTGCTTCGATGCCTTCTTTTGCCAATTCGTCAGCAGCTTCAAATACCACTTTCATCATTTTTCCAAATGAAATGATAGTGACATCTTTTCCTTTTCTTTTGACATCAGCGACACCGATAGGCAATAAATATTCTCCTTCAGGAACTTCACCTTTGTCACTGTACATCAATTCAGATTCCATAAAGATCACAGGATCCGGATCCCTGATAGCGGCTTTCATCAAGCCTTTTGCATCGTAGGGATTAGATGGAACAATCACTTTCAATCCAGGAGTATTTGCAAACCAGTTTTCAAAATTTGAAGAGTGGGTAGCACCAAGTTGACCGGCATTTCCGGTTGGTCCTCTGAATACAATCGGAACACTGTAGGCCCCACCTGACATAGAAAGCATCTTGGCCGCGGAGTTGACAATCTGATCAATGGCAACCAATGAAAAGTTGAATGTCATGAATTCGATGATAGGCTTGAGCCCATTCATTGCTGCACCCACACCCAAACCTGCAAATCCAAGTTCGGCGATCGGGGTATCATAGACCCTCTCAGGCCCAAACTCATCCAACATTCCTTGGGATACCTTGTAGGCACCGTTGTATTCTGCCACTTCTTCGCCCATCAGAAACACGTTTTTATCGCGTCTCATTTCTTCGGACATGGCTTCTCTTAATGCTTCTCTAAATTGAATGACTCTCATTTTAAACAGTATTTTCGGCCGTAAAAATAGGAAGTAATCCCTCAAATCCAAAACAACCTTTGGTTTGGGGGCCTATATTTTAGGAATGGTTTTTTGGTAAGGAATCGGCTCCTAGATTATTGTTTTTCAGGCTTGACAACAGGCTTGCCGGATTCTACCCAATTATTCAATCCGCCTTCGAGCATGTATATCTTTGTGAACCCAAGTTCTTTCATTTTCTCTGTAGCTGGAATGGTTCTTTTAGCAGACCTGCAATAGACATAATAGGTTTTCTTTTTGTTGAGTTTGCTGACCTCTTCCTCAAAATTACCTCCTGTCCAATTGATGAAAGTTGCCCCTTCGATGTGTCCTTCCGCGATCTCTTCCGGGGTGCGGATATCCAAGATCACAGCTTTTTTTCCTTTGTGGGCTTTGATGTCAAATTCTGCTGGGCTGAGTTTAGGAGCTCCTTCTTGTGCAAAGGATTCTTTTGGGAAAGCAAAGAAAAGAGTCAGGACCGTCAGCGTCCATACTGATTTTAACAAAGTGGTTTTATTTTTCATGATTTTCTTGGGGTTAGATTTTTTAGGATTTCTTTAGGTATGTACGCTATCTTGCCCCTAGCCATTATAGAACTCGGAAGGACTACAATTGATTGGCTATGGACTGTCGACTGTGGTCTAATTATCCGCAGCATTGATCTTTAACATAAGCCTGTGTCAAAATAGCGGATAATCAAATTTCTTCATTTCTTTAGCAACAAATTTATTGATTAAATAATTTAAAAAGCCCAAAATGAAGAAAATCGGCCTTATTTCCGATTCCCATGGTTACCTGGACGAGATTGTGACCGGCCATTTGGCGGATGTTGATGAAATATGGCATGCCGGGGATATCGGTGATCTGTCTATTTTGGATATCCTGCCGCGGGATAAGGTTTTGAGAATCATTACCGGAAATATTGATGACCAAGAAGCAAGAAGTGGATATCCTGAAGAATTATGGTTTGAAGTAGAGGGACTCAAAGTAGGCATAATCCATATCGGTGGCAAGCCTCCCCAATACGCCAAAGGGGTCAAAAACCTCATCCGACAGCACGGTGTGCAACTGTTTGTTTGCGGGCATTCCCATATCTGTAAGGTGGAATTTGACAAAAACCTGAATTGTCTCTACATGAATCCCGGTGCTGTTGGTCAATCAGGGTTTCATATTGTGAGGACAATGTTGCTTTTTGAGATTGAAAAAGGAAAAATACAAAACCTCAGGGTGGTGGAATTGGGGAAAAGAGGGAAAGGGCAGTGAACAGTGGGCAGTTTTCAGTCTCAGTCGGCAAACAGTTAAAATTGAGAGTTTTTCTGTAAAGAGTATCTGTCACTGGAGTGGCCTGTGGCCTGTCTTCCATGGACAAATAACCAATAACCCAAAAACCATTAACCATTAACCAAAAACCATCCAATAAAAAAAGGCAACGTATCTAGCGTTGCCTTTTTTATTTCTTGTGAAAGAAAAGTAAAATAGGATTAAGCGAAGTTCTTTTTCAATTCTTCGATGTCTACATTTTTGATTACCGGCTTGGCACTCAACTGTTTGATCTTAATCACCCTTGTATTTTGCTTAAGTCTCTTTCTTCTCAATTTTCTTTTTAAAGCAGTAACTCCCATCGTCTTATTCTTTATGTGAACGCAAATGAAGCGCAAAATTAAGATAAAAATTTGATTTTGCTTAACTTTGGTCAAAATTAAAAACAAAAATGTCCATCCAAAAACCCAGTCTGCCAAAAGGAACCCGAGATTTCGGTCCGCTCCAAATGGCAAGGAGAAATTTCATTTTAGACACCATCAAGGAAACCTTCAGGCTTTTTGGATTCCAGCAGATCGAAACTCCCGCCATGGAGAATCTCAGCACGCTGACAGGAAAATACGGGGATGAGGGGGATCAGTTACTATTTAAAATACTCAACAATGGCGATTTCATCAAAGATGTCAAGGCGGAAGACCTCCTGTCCGGAAGTTCCCGTGTATTACCAAAAGTTGCTGAAAAAGGCCTCCGCTATGACTTGACAGTCCCTTTTGCGAGGTATGTGGTGATGAACAGGAACGACATTTCTTTTCCATTCAAGCGTTTTCAGATCCAACCGGTATGGAGAGCGGATCGGCCACAGCGGGGAAGGTACAGAGAGTTTTACCAATGCGATGCGGATGTGGTGGGGACGGACAGTTTGGTATGTGAACTTGAAATCCTGCTCATGATCAAGCGGGTATTTGGAAAACTTGGTATCACAGATTATGATATCAAAGTCAACAACCGAAAAATCCTGACCGGAATCTCTGAGGTGATCGGTGAAAAAGGAAGGGAGGGTGAATTGTGCGTCGCCATCGACAAATTAGATAAAATCGGTTGGGAAAAAGTACAGGAGGAGTTGGCACAGAGGAATTTTTCACCGGATTCCATTTCCAAATTGGAGCCGATTATCAGTCTCAAACAAAACAATACAGACAAACTCAATTTTCTGAAGGATTTTTTGAGTTCCTCCGAAACCGGTTTAAAGGGAATCGCCGAACTAGAAGAAGTTTTGGATTTGCTGCATAAATATGGAGAATCCGAAGCCCATGTAGATTTCGATGTTGTTTTGGCCCGTGGACTCACGTATTACACAGGCGCCATATTCGAAGTCAAAGTCAATCATGTCACTATCGGATCGGTCAGTGGAGGAGGAAGGTACGACAACCTTACCGGGGTTTTTGGTTTGGATGGCGTATCAGGTGTGGGATTCTCTTTTGGAGTGGACAGGCTTTATGATGTAATGGATGAACTTGGGATTTTTCCTGAAAGCAATTTGGACAAAACGAAAGTGCTGATTACCCATTTTGACGACAAAGGATTTGAATACGGACTTCAAATCCTTCAAAAATTAAGATCAGCAGGTATTTCTTCAGAATTGTTTCCTGAAACGGGTAAGATCAAAAAGCAACTGACCTATGCGGACAAAAAGCAGATTCCCTTTGTCATCATTTTGGGTGATAACGAAATCCAACAGGGAAACATCAGCCTCAAAAACCTAAATTCCGGTACCCAAGAAACTGTCAGTTTAGAAACGACCATCGAAATCCTCATCAACAATTAACCCAATAACCAATAACCCAATAACCAATAACCAAATAACCCAAACCCCTAATTCACTTCCAAGATGGCATTGATAGGGATATGTGTATTGCATTTCAATGAAATAAATCTGTCTCCGACTGCCCAAACCGTCGTGCTGACCTGATAAGTATTTCCCACCGCATCTTCAAAAACAATGGTTGATTTGCTGCGGAGAAGATTTCCTATAGCCTGCGCACGCATCAGATCAAAATTCCTTCGCCTTCTCGCCATTTCATCTTCCAGAACTTCTTTTTTTGAAAATCTAAGTTCATTGATTTTTTCTTTTTCTATTTTCTCGATGGTTTTCATAGGAATGGAATTTTACATATTGAATATACAGATTATCAATCGTTTAATTTTTTCATTTGTTTCAATGTGACTATTTAATTTTTTAATGGTAAAGATTACAGAAATTTAATTTGGTAGATTAATCCAAATACATGGAATGCATCCAACTGCCATGATTTCTTTTATATTTGCAACCTAAAAAAACAAGTTGCTATGTTTGATTTTATGAGTATCATGAATAAGGTAAAGGAAGCCCAGGCAAAAATCAAGGATGCCCAGGCCAAATTGGTCCACCTTACTGCTGAAGGCGAATCCGGGGCAGGATTGGTCAAAGTGACTGTAAATGGCAACAGAAAAATCATGTCCATCGACATGGATGATTCTTTGGTAAACCTTTCAGATAAAGAAATGCTCAGCGACCTGATTGTGGCTGCCACCAATAAAGCCCTTGAGGCCATAGAAATCAAGATCAAAGAAGAGCTCAAATCTGCTACCGATGGCATGATGCCCAATATTCCGGGAATGGATCTTGGAAGTATGTTTTGATGCAACTTGCCGCTATAGTCATATTGAATTACAATGGAGTAGAGATGCTCCGCAGATTTCTACCCTCTGTTATTGGGTTTTCTGCATTTCCGGTTATCGTAGCTGACAATGGTAGCACTGACGGTTCTATAGATTTGCTTCACAAAGAATTTCCCCAAATCAGGTTGCTACAGTTTGAGTCAAATTTTGGGTTTACCGGAGGCTATAACCGCGCATTGGAAATCCTGAAAGGAGAATTTGAGAATTATATTTTGCTCAATTCTGATGTTCAGGTCGAACAGGATTGGGATGTAAAATTGATCCGGTTTTTGGATGAAAACATAGAGACAGCCGCGGTTCAGCCAAAGATCCTGTCTTTTCCCCATCCCGGATTTTTTGATTATGCCGGTGCGGGAGGTGGATTTTTGGATAGTTTGGGATATCCTTATTGCAGGGGAAGGATTTTCAATACCATAGAAAAAGACATCAACCAATACGATGATACTGTCGAGGTGGATTGGGCGTCCGGGGCATGTATGGCCATCCGATCACAGATTTTCCACACTACCGGTGGATTTGATGAAAGATTTTTTGCCCACATGGAAGAAATTGACCTCTGTTGGAGAATCAGGAAAACGGGATATTCCATCCATTATTTGGGAACTTCAAAGGTTTGGCATGTCGGTGGCGGGACACTTGACAGGACAAGCCCTTGGAAAACATTCCTTAATTTCCGAAACAACCTATTGATGCTCCATAATAATGAAAGGCCTTCCCGCTTTGCTTTGATTTATTTGACAAGAATTGGATTGGACCTTTTGGCCGCGGTGGTGTTTTTGGTCAGAGGAAGCCGTGAAGATGCAAAGGCCGTCTTCAAGGGGCATGTGGAATTTCATAGAATGAAATCAAAATCCCCCGCTACCTCACCGGTTGAAAATATCACGTCCAAGGGAAATCGGAAATCCCGAAAATCTATACTTTGGGATTACTATATCAGGGGGAAGAAGAATTTTAGCGAACTTTAGTCAAAAAGGACAGGATTGTTCATCTTGCGGAAATACTTTCTGATCTTCATCATCATGGCAAGACTTACATAAAGGATGACCGGCGATCCTAAGGTGACAAAAGAACTGTAAATGAAAAATAACCTGATACTGTCTATTGGGAAATGGAGACGTTCTCCAAGCTTGTAACAAACCCCAAAAGCCCTATCTTGAAAAAAAAGCTTGATCTCGTTCATATATAGTTGGTTTGATTAGCGGGATAAAAGTACTAATTTAAAATCATTAATCTAATTGAATGCCAAATGTTTAATAATCTGATAAAATCAGCAGCCTTTTTTTTACTAATCCATATTTTAGGATCCTGCAGTCCAAAGACCGGAATGTACGACAGCCTTATGGATGGGATCGTAGCCAAGCCGGATGTATTGCAATTACACAGAGATTCTATTAGGGTAACTGTTCAGGGTGCTATTCCTCTGTCTTTCTTAAAGCAGGATTCAAAAATTTACCTCTATCCCGAGTATATATATGGAGAAGGTTCCTTGAGATTGGGTGAAATCATTCCTTTTGATGGCGCTTATACCAAAAACCTTGTAGAAGCCAAAGTGGAGGAGACCATTGTATTTCCCTATTTGCCGGGAATGGAAAAAGGTGAATTGATTATCAAAGGGGTTGTCGAAAGAAAAAAGGGGATTTTTCAGGCACCAAATAAAGTAATTGCAACAGGGTTGGAGACTTCGCCATTGTTGACAAGGTACGGTCAGGTACTTTCAGACCAACCGATACCTAGCATCGGTATTTATATGACGAAAATTTTTGAGGATAGGAAGCAAACAGAAATCCGTGATTTTTATATTCCTTTTGAAATCGGAAATGGACAAAAGCAAAACCCTGTTTTCCCGGTCGCTTTCAATGATTACGTGATAAAGGGGGAACCGGCAATGAAAATCAACAAGGTGGTGGTCACAGGATTGTCCTCACCTGAACCCAAAGACAACATCATGGGATTGGCAAAAAAGAGAGGCGATTTTGTAACCGAAAGGCTGAAAATGAACCGGTCCTTGTCAAACGTTCCTATCGAATCGATGTACCGGTCAGGGGATTGGTTTGACCTCCGACAGTTATTGACTGATTATGAAGGAATCACACAGGAACAAAAAGAAGATGTTTATACCGTGCTACTGAATGGAAGCAGCTTCGCCTCACAATTGGCTTCACTGCAAAAACTACCGGGCTACAGGAATATTGCAAGGGATTTATTTCCAATGTTGAGGTCAGCCAAAGTTTCTTTTGAACTTGAAAACACAAGATTCAATGACACTGAAATATCAGCCAGTGTTTTTGCCCTTTTAAATAACAATACACCATTAGAAGGATTTGACAAGGACCACCTTACCTATGCTGCCCAAAATGCACTCAAACTTGATGAGAAAGAAGCGATTTACAAAAAGTTAAATGAGCTGTTTCCAACCGAACTCTCTTATAACAACCTTGGGGTGGTTTATTTGAATATGGCACAAAGGGAATTGGATTTACGTAAAAAAAATATTTTTATCAGTGAAGCCATTTCCAATTTGACCCAAGCCAATAATATAAAAGCCAGTTCTATATCCTTGCACAACATGGGCAGGGCGTATTTGTTGAGGGGGGATTATTTTGAGGCATATGTAGCCATTTCTGAAGCATCTGCCTTAGAAAAAGAGGAGACCAACGATTTTCTGAACTATAACGAGGGACTACGCGGTGCTTTGGATATCCTGAATGGGGATTACAAACTCGCCACTATCAGGTTCAACAGAACAGTAGAAAACGAAAGCAATTTTTTCAACCGGGGATTAGCTTATTTCTTGACGGAAGATTATTTGTCAGCATCAAAAAACTTCGAGTCTGCTGTACAAGCGGATAGAGAAACAGGATATGGGTTTTATGGTTTGGCATTGGTAGCTGCTGTCAACGGAGACAAGGAAGTCTTTCTAGAAAACCTCGGGAAGGCAATTGAACGCAGTGAATTCCTTAAAGACAAGGCTCTCAAGGATATTAATTTTAAAAATTACCGGGATGACCAGGAATTTATCAACCTGTTTAGATAGTATGTAAAAAGGAGAATATTCTTTGCTTTGAAAACAAATTTCATTTTTATTCAAAAACTTTTGAATTTGTGTTTTATCTTTTATATTAGTTCCTGAGTTGTGTGTTTACAGAAGAAAACAACAATTATTGAAATGATTGCAGACTAATATATTTTATATATATTGGCACCCATAGAAATTAACAACTATTAACATTAACCCAAAATCTCCATGCCTATGAGTCCATTCTTTTTTTTTGAAGAGTAAAATAAATCGTTTTAGCACCCCTTAAATTGGCGTTTTGGATCACTTATCTAAGACGGAGTAGAGACAGAATTTCTGTCAAGGTATAATCAGCAATAGTTCAGGAATTCAATTTCATCTTCCTTAAAACTGTTGCAATTATTTTAAAGATACTTGCAAACGATTGCACTATCGGTTGAATTGATGAAAAACTTTAAAAATCTTATCAATTAATAATTATTACCCAATCAATCTATGTTTATGGAAAAACTCTACAAAAGCCTAAGTGTATTCCTACTACTCTTAGTACTTTCCAGCGCCACGGCGTTGGCACAAAAAACGGTCACAGGAACCATCTTGGATGAGTTCGGTGAAGGATTACCGGGCGTTACCGTATTGGTAAAAGGAACCACTACTGGTACGGCCACTGATATTGACGGAAAATTCTCCCTCAATGTACCAAGCAACGAAAGTGTGCTTGTATTCTCTTTTATAGGCTATAGAGCTGTCGAACAAGTGGTGGGTAACCGCTCCGTGATCGATTTGTCAATGGCACCTGATGAAAGACAATTGTCAGAATTGATTGTAACAGGTTACACCATCGATAGCCGAAGAGAAACTACCGGTGCGATATCCACTGTTAACCCAAGAGACTTGACCATCATACCGACAGGTAACGTGGAGCAGGTGCTACAAGGTAGGATTGCTGGTGTCACTGTTGTTACAAACGGTCAGCCAGGTACAGCCTCTCAGGTTAGGGTACGTGGTTTCGGTGCTTTTGGTGGTAACCAGCCATTGTACATCGTAGACGGTGTGCCTGTGGAAAGCACAGACTTCCTTAACCCTGACGATATCGAATCCACTACTGTATTGAAAGATGCAGCAGCGGCTTCTATCTATGGTGCAAGAGCAGCCAACGGTGTAATCATTTACACAACCAAAGGAGGCAACAAGAAATCTCAAAAACTAAGATTTACCTATGATGGTATGTATGGTTTTACAGATCCGGGAGCAGGTTTGGAAATGGCTAATCCACAGGATTTCGCCGACTTGACTTGGTTGGCTGAAACCAATCAGGCTAGAATTGACGGTAGGTCTCCAAATTATGGCCACCCTCAGTTCGGAACAGGTTCTACTCCTGTGATGCCTTATTACATCAACGTCGGTGGTGCTGCTGGCCAACCTGGTCCACTTAGCCAAGCGCAATTGGATGAGCAGAGAAGGTTGTATAACATCGACCCAAGAAAAGGTCCTGTACACCAATTGGTGAGAGCAGCTACCGGAGAGGGAACTGATTGGTATGAGGAAGTAACAAGAAGAGCTCCAATTACCAGACATTCTTTGGGCTTTTCCGGAGGAAATGGTACAAGCAGGTTCTTTATGGGTTTGGGTATTCAGGAGCAGGCAGGTATCCTGATAGGCAACGACTTCAGGAGGATTTCTTTGAGAGCCAATTCTGAGCATGACTTGGGATCTAAAGTCAGAATCGGACAAAACTTCCAAGCAACCTACCGTTCAGTTTTAGGACAAGGTGGTGGTAACAATGGTCAGGGTGTTGCAGGTGATGAAAACGACATCCTTCAAGCATTCAGGATGCCTTCTATCATCCCGGTACGAGATGAATTTGGTGGTTATGCAGGTACTGCAGCCAGAGGATTTAACAACCCTAGGAACCCTGTTGCAAACAGAAATGGCCTTGAAAACAACAAGAACTTCAACGCCAATGCTTTCGGTAACGTGTATTTGGAAGTTGATCCGATCGAAAACTTGACATTCAGAACCTCTATCGGTGGTCAGTATGACAACTTCTATGGTGTAGGATTCAGCAGGTTACAATATGAAAACTCAGAAAACAACTCCGCATTCGGATACAATGAGTTTTCAGGATTTGTTTTCAGATGGACCTTTACCAACACGTTGACCTACACCAAAAAATGGGGTCAACATAATGTAAGAGCCTTGCTTGGTCAAGAAGCTTTGAACACCGGTTCAGGTAGACAAATGAGTGCATCAGGTCAGAGCCCGTTCTCAGAAGATCCTAATTTTGTGAATATCTCTAACTTACCGGTTTCTTCTAGACAGGTAAACTCTAGCCAGTTTAAAGGTGTAAATTTCGCTTCGCTTTTCGCAACTGCAAGGTATACCTTCAATGACAAATATATTGTTGATGCGGTCATAAGAAGAGATGGTTCATCAAGATTTGGTGAAAACAACAGATACGGTGTTTTCCCTGCATTCTCTGCAGCATGGAGGATCTCCGCTGAAAGCTTCATGGCTTCTGCTACTTGGTTGGATGATTTGAAAATCCGAGGTGGTTGGGGTCAGATGGGTAACTCCAACAACGTAAACCCTGACAACCAATACAGCTTGTTCGGTGGTGACGTCGGTGCATCTTCTTATGATATCAGCGGTACCAACAGTTCTGCTGTCATCGGTTTCAGAAGATCAAGATTGGGCAACCCTGATGGGAAATGGGAAACTTCAGTGACCAAAAACATAGGTTTTGATGGTACTGCTTTTGGCGGAAAATTGGACTTCATCGTTGACTTCTGGCAAAAAGATACAGAGGATTTGTTATTCACTGTTCCTGTGCCTTCTACAGCAGGTTTCAATGCTGCAGCCCCTTCAGTCAACGTAGGTGAAATGATGAACAGAGGTGTTGACATCATGGTGGCAACAAGAGGTAATTTCAGCAAAGATTGGAGATACGAGTTCCAGATCAACGGTGGTTTCTTGAAAAATGAAATCGTATTCTTGTCAGAAGGACTAGATTTCATTACGGCAGGTAACCCAAGTTTCAGGGGAATTGAGCCTATCAGAAATGCTGTGGGCCAACCACTTTCTTCTTTCTTCGGCTATCAGGTAGAGGGTTTGTTCAGCAGTCAGGAAGATGTAAACAACCATGCCACTCAATCAGGTGCTGCTCCGGGAAGATTTAAATTCCAAGATATTAACAATGATGGTGCCATCACTCCTGATGACAGAACTTTCTTGGGAAGTCCTGTTCCTAAATTCTCCGGAGGTTTTAACTTCATCATCGGATACAAAAACTTCGACATGGCTGCTTATTTCTACGGAACTTCCGGAAACAAAATATGGGCGCAATGGAGATGGTTTACCGACTTCTTCCAGACTTTCGAAGGTGCTGCTATCTCTAGCAGATTGAACGATGCTTGGACTCCAAATAACCTTGGTGCCACTGTACCGGTTGTTGAGAAAACTGCTAACTTCAGTACTTCTAACGTAGCCAACTCTTACTATGTAGCAGACGGTTCTTATTTGAGATTGCAAAACCTTACCATAGGTTACACGCTTCCAAACGAGATCCTTCAGAGATGGAAGATTGAGAGATTGAGAGTTTTTGGTTCTGCCAACAACCTATTTACTTTGACAGGCTATGATGGATTGGATCCAATGGTGGGTGGTAACGTGGATACTGCCTTTGGTATAGATGTGGGTAACTATCCTGTAACAAGAGGATATACCGTGGGTTTGAATCTTGCTTTCTAATCAAACAATCTGTTAAACAAATTGTTGTTGTAAAAAAAATTCATAAATCAAGTTAAATTATGAAAAACATAAAATATCAATTCGCGGCAATGTGTACAGCAGGAATGATGCTGTTCGCAACAAGTTGTGACGATTCCTTTCTGGTGATTCCTCCGGTAGGACAGTTAAGTGAAGCGCAGTTAAGTTCACTTGCTGGAATAGATGCGGTATTAATTTCCGCATATTCCCAAGTCAATGGCCGATTTCAAAGATTGGCTTCTCCTTCCAACTGGGTTTGGGGAAGTATCAGAGGTGGCGATGCCAATAAAGGCACTGACCCCGGTGACTTCTCTACCATCAACCCTATCCAAAGATTTGAGACAGATCCAACTGTATCAATTCTTGAGGAAAACTGGAATGGTAATTTTGAAGGGATTGCAAGGGCAAATCAAGTATTGAGATTGTTGGATGTAAAAGGAGCTGATGTATCGGATTCTTATGCCAAAATTGTGGAAGCACAGGCAAGATTCCTGAAAGCACATTTCTACTTCCAACTTTGGAGAAACTTCAACAAGGTACCTATCATCCCTAAAGATGCAGATTACAAAAAAGGCTTGGAAGAAATCAAGAACGACCAAGAAATGCTTCCATACATTGAAGCTGAAATGAGATTTGCAGTAGATAACCTACCTGCCACTCAGCCTCAGGTAGGAAGAGTGAACTCTTGGGCAGCTAAAGCTTATTTGGGTAAAATTCTTCTTTACAAAGCCAATCAAACCGGTGCACCTGCAGATTATACTGCTGCTAAAACCTTGTTTGATGATGTGATTGCAAATGGTGTTACTAGCAATGGCTTGAAGTATGGCTTGGTTCCTTATTATGACAACATGTTCAGAGGTGCCAATGACAACCACCAAGAGTCTATTTGGGCTTATCAGGCTGCAGCGAATACAGGTTCTGTAAACAATGCAAACCCTGAATTTGACTTGAACTTCCCTTATAATACCGGACCTAACGGACCTGGTAACTGTTGTGGATTCTTCCAGCCTAGCTTTACCTTTGTGAACTCTTTCAGAACTAGCGGTGGTCTTCCTTTATTGGACGGTTCATTCAATGCCCCTGCAAACAGAGTGGTAAACGACATGGGTATCGGTTCAGCTGCAGCATTTACTCCAGATGCAGGCCCACTTGATCCTAGAGTTGACCATACTGCCGGAAGAAGAGGCATCCCTTATTTGGATTGGCAAGACCATCCAGGTGCTGCTTGGATCCGTAACCAACCAAATGCTGGACCTTATGCTCCAAAGAAATATGTGTATACCAGATCTGAAAGAGGTTCTTTCCAAGACAACTCTTCATGGACACCAGGATACACAGGTATCAATTTCATGATCATCAGATTTGCAGACGTTTTGTTGATGGCTGCAGAAGTAGATGTGGAATTGGGCAACTTGGAAGCTGCAAGAGCTAAGGTAAACTTGGTAAGAACTAGAGCGAAAAACTCTCCTTTATTGAGAGCCAATGGATCTCCAGCTGCTAACTACGTGGTCAATACCTATGATGCTGCTTGGACAGATGCCAATACAGCGCGTGCAGCAGTAAGATTTGAGCGTAAGTTGGAATTGGGTATGGAAGGTCACAGATTCTATGACCTAGTAAGATGGAAGACTGACAAGGCTGAATTGGACGCTTATTTCGCATTGGAAGGCGTATTGTTGCCTGCTGCAATGGGAAGTACTTCTTATGACATCAAACACCGTTTGTTGCCATTGCCTCAAAACCAAATTGACTTGGTAGGTTCTGATATCTTGACTCAGAATCCTGGATTCTAATCAATTATTAATGAATAATCCTTAATAAAAGGGGCAGCTAAAAAGCTGTCCCTTTTTTTTTTGATACTGCTGTCATTTTTCACTTTTCTTTTTTTGGGAGAAGATAATATCATGTAAATTCAAACCCTGACCCGATTGCTATCTAACCCATTCCAGCCCAATGAAATCAGAAATTTATTTGAGTGCTTTTATTTTGGTTTTTCTTTTTTCCTGCTCCAAAAAAGAGGATACCCTTTTCAACCAACTTTCTCCCGAAAAGACAGGAATAGATTTCAACAACCTGATTGTGGAATCTGATTCCTTCAACATCCTAACCGATGAATATATTTTCAACGGGGGTGGAGTAGCGACCGGGGATTTCAACAATGACGGCTTGCCGGATTTATTCTTTACCGGAAATCAGGTAGCCAACAAACTTTATTTGAATGAAGGAAAATTAAAATTTAAAGATGTCAGCTTGGCAGCGGGTATTGAAGCAAAGGATAGATGGAGTACGGGAGTTACAGTCGTAGACATCAACGGAGACGGATTCTTGGATGTCTACGTGTGTGCAGCGATGTTCAAGGAAGTGGAAAAGAGAGCGAACATGCTTTTTGTAAACCAGGGATTGAACGGAGAGGGCATACCCACTTTTATTGAATCTGCTTCGAAATATGGGATTGCAGGGGCAGATAACAGCATGATGGCTACCTTTTTTGACTACAATAACGATGGGCTTCTTGATCTTTATGTCCTCAACAACGAGCAGAATAAGTCAATTCCTTCCAATTACAGGGAAAAAATCACCGATGGTTCGGCCATCAACAATGACAGGCTATACCGAAACAATGGAAATGAAACATTTACGGATGTGACCATTGAAGCAGGCATTACCATTGAGGGTTTCGGTTTGGGGTTAGCTGTCGCAGACCTGAACGGGGACGGATGGTCTGACCTATACATCAGTAACGATTACACCACAAATGATATCCTTTATATCAATAACCAAAACGGTACTTTTTCTAACCAATCCAAATCCTACCTAAGACACCAAAGCATGTTTTCCATGGGGTCTGATATTTCCGATTATAACAATGACGGCTTTCCGGATATTGTCACTTTGGATATGCTCGGTGAAAACAACTTCAGGAAGAAAACCACGATTTCCAAAAATTCCTACCAAACCTATATCAGCAACGAACAGTGGGGATATGAATACCAACATGTACGCAACATGCTTCACGTAGGCAATGGACCAAATATTCCCTTTAGCGAGATCGGTTTTATGGCAGGAATGTACCAGACTGATTGGTCTTGGTCGCCGCTTTTTGTGGACATGGACAATGACGGTAATAGAGACCTTTTGATCACAAACGGCTTCCCAAGAGACATTACGGACAAGGACTTTGCCAATTACCGGGCAGATGTGGGTGGTGTTGCCTCGGTCAGGCAATTGTTGGATTCTATACCGGTAATCAAAATCCCGAATTACGCCTACCAAAATAAAGGAGACTGGACTTTTGAAAATGTCGGAGTCAGTTGGGGACTCAGCAAGCCTTCCTTTTCCAATGGAGCTGTTTTTGCAGATTTGGACCTAGATGGTGACCTTGATTATGTGGTCAACAACATCAATGACCCGGCCTTTGTCTTTGAAAATACACTGAATGAAAAAGAGATCAAACCCAATTACCTCCGGATAAAATTAAAAGGCCCTGCTTCCAATCCCTTTGGAGTCGGTGCAAAACTGGTTCTCAGGTTTGGAGAGGGAAAATTCCAATACCAGGAACAGCAGCTTTCAAGAGGGTATTTGTCAGCCGTGGAAGACATTATTCATTTTGGCCTGGATACAATAAATGAAGTCAATTCCTTGGAAATCCTTTGGCCGGACGGCCGATACGAAAAAACAGATGGCCTAAATGCCAATCAGGTCATTGAACTGAAGCATGCCAATGCTGCTTCAAAACCTGCCCAATTGCCTTTTCCTTTTGGACCAAAATCTGTTTCCCCATTGTTGGAAGAAGTATCAGCCAAGCTTGGGGTAGAATTTGTCCATCAGGAAATGGATAAAATCGATTACAATGTCCAAAGAACACTTCCTCACAAACTCACCCAATATGGTCCAAGCTTGGCGATAGGGGATGTGAATGGTGATGGCTTGGAAGACTTTTTCATTGGTAGCGCTTCAGGTTATTCTCCTGTGGTTAATTTACAGAAGCCTGATGGGACTTTTTCTTCGAAGGAAATATTTGCAACCGACCTTGAAAAATCCTTTGAGGAAATGGGAATGTTGCTTTTTGACCTCGACAATGACGGAGACCTTGACCTATACCTCGTTTCAGGCAGTTCGGAGTTTATGCCCGACGCAGCCGAATACCAAGACAGAATATATACCAATGACGGCAAAGGCAACTTTTTCGAACAAAAAGAAATCCTTCCTGCTTTTAGGTCGAGTGGTACCGTAGTCCGTGCAGCAGACTTTGATGGGGATGGATTCATGGATCTTTTTGTAGGAGGAAGGACTCCCATCGCCCAATACCCGCTGCCTGACCAATCCCTTATTTTGAAAAACAACCAAGGCAAGTTGGAAGATGTCACAGACAACGTGGCGCCCGGATTACGCAGGGTCGGTATGGTGACAGACGCGCTGTGGACGGATGTGGATGGAGATGGCCGCCCTGACCTGATGGTAGCGGGCGAACTGATGCCCATCACTGTTTTCCTCAACAAAGGTTCCCAACTGGAGAAAATGACAGATTCAGGTTTGGAAAACCATTTGGGTTGGTGGAATAGCCTCGCAGCAGGTGATTTTGATGGGGACGGGGACATGGACTACGTCGCTGGAAATATGGGGGCTAACAATTACTACCACCCGACGATGGACCGCCCGGTGAAAATCTATGCCAAAGACTTTGACAGCAATAAAAGTATTGACCCTGTCACCACTACTTATTTCAAAGACAATGAAAACAAATACATCCCTGTTCCTGCCCACTATTGGGATGACTTGTATGGACAAAGCACCTTGTTCAGAAGGAAGTTTGAAAGGTATAAGGAATACGCCCGGATTACCGAAGCTGATTTGTTTACAGCAGAAGAATTGGAAGGGGTCACCATCCTGCAGGGCAATTACGACCGAAGCAGCTACATCGAAAACCAGGGAAATGGTAAGTTGAAAATCCATGAGTTACCCTTATTGGCCCAGATCGCTCCGGTCAACGGCATGGCGGTCGATGACATCAACGGCGATGGAAACCCCGATGTACTCATGATAGGCAATGACTATGGCAATGAAGTATTCTCAGGCAGGTATGATGCCTTGACCGGATTGGTTTTGTTGGGAGATGGAAAAGGCGGTTTTGAGCCTGTAAGGAGCTTGGAAAGTGGATTTGTCGTACCGGGAGATGCCAAAGCCATGGCGGTACTGACCTTGGCTGACGGTAAAAAGACCTACCTGTCCACCCAAAACAGAAACGCCTTGAAAATCCATGCTGCTGTGAATGAAAGTCCGGGCAAAGCCTTCAAAGTTCCTGTCGGAATCCACACCTTGGTATTGGAATTAGACAATGGCAAAATCCAAAAAATAGAGGTTTACAATAGATCAGGATTTCTTTCCAATTCAGGAGGAACTATTTCCTTGCCTTCAAATTTGAAAAGCTTGAAAGGGATTGATTACAAAGGGGGAGTAGCGGGGGTAGAATTTTGATTGGATTTAATCAGGGCATTCCCTGTTTTGGCAGAAAGCCAATCCCCCCATTGCAGATCAAATTTGTCAAAACCCACACGGGTTTTTTCTAACTCCATGCTATAAACATATCATCTTTTCAGGGTTTTTTCCAACCTGACAACGCGCAGCTGACAACCAAAATAGACTTAAGATTCAAGACACAAGATCCAAGACTTGATTCTCTGATAACTTTCCTAACCCTACAACCTGACAACGCGCAGCTGACAACACGACAACAATTACAACCACTACAACCATTAAAACCACTAGAACTATCACAACCCTATGTTCTCTATGACCCTATGTGGTAAAAAAATCATATTTTTCCATCTGTGAAAATCCTGTTCATCTGTGGTTAAAATCTCCAACCCTGTTTTGGCGGAAAGCCAATCTCTCCTTTGCACTTCAAATTTGCCAAAACCAAACCGGACCTTATGTGACATCATTTTCTATAAACATGTCACCCCTTCAGGGTTTTTTCATACCGAAAAGGCGAAGCTGACAACCAAAATAGACACAAGATTCAAGACACAAGATCCAAGACTTGATTTCTCGACAACTTTGAGAACTTGAGAACTTGAGAACCCAAAGCAGACAACCCGACAACCATTACAACCACTACAACAATTACAACCAATTCAACCCTATGTTCTCTATGACCCTATGTGGTAAAAAAATCATATTTTTCCATCTGTGAAAATCCTGTTCATCTGTGGTTAAATTCTCCAACCCTGTTTTGGCGGAAAGCCAATCTCTCCCTTGCACTTCAAATTAGCCAAAACCAAACCCAACTCATTTCACATTTCTTCTATAAATATGTTACCCCTTCGGGGTTATTTACCAACTTGACAACCCCTAGTAGACAATAATTACAACCACTACAACAATTACACCCGTCCGCCGTGGCGGAACCATTCCAACTTACCAACCTGACAACGCGCAGCAGACAACAATTAGAACAAATTCAACAATTACAACCTTATAAAGTCAAATTCCCTTAAAAATACAACTCCTTCAACCTTAAAAAAAATCAATTATTTAAGAAATAATACAATAAAAATTGCCGAAATAGGTAGAATTTACCCCCATTCCCGTTACCCTTCGCTTACCCTTCGCTTACCCTTCCGTTACACCCTCCTTACCCATTCGTTACCTTTTGACTAATTTCTAAGAAACCATATAATTATTCCGATATTTTTTACAATTGCACATTTCCAAGATGGAAACTTAGGTATCTTCTTAGCAGAATTGGTACCCAACCACATTACTCATAAAGCTTCTTCCTATCCACTTTACAAAGGTCAATCATCAGTTGACCGACTTTGGCGCAGACATCGTTGAAATACCTTTCTCCTTTTTCAGCATTGGATTTTTTGGGATTGCCGATACCGGTGTCCTCGGTAACTTCTGACCATTTCCTTTCGGCCCAAGCCCACTTTTCCCTGATACCGGGGATGACGGATTTCTTCTCTTTGCCTTCTCCGGCTTCTTCCAATGGCAGCACCAACCGTGGATGCAGGTACATGATCAGACTTGTTTCCATCTCGTCGGCATGGTCTCCCGCTTCCTCAAAATACAGACTTTTGTCCAAGGCCTGATACCAATTGCAGGTGACGAGCATCATCTCTGGAAATTGGAGTCCAAGTTCCCTGAGCATGGTCTTAAAATCATTGCCACCGTGGCTGTTCAGGATCAAAAATTTCTTAACCCCCTGTCTGTCCAATACCGTCAGGATATCCCTTAATATGGCCATTTGGGTACTTGGATTCATGTTGATGTCCAGGTAAATGTCGCTCTGACCGGTATTCACACCAAAAGGCAAAACAGGCAACACAATTGCTTTCACACCTTTTTCCCAAGCAAATTTTCCTGCTCCGGCGGCGATGGACTCCGCTTCAAAAATGTCTGTCCCATAAGGCATATGGTAATTGTGTGCTTCTGTGGCTCCCCAAGGAAGGATAGCCAATTCAAAGCGATGGTGTTCCAGGTTTTTCCAGTTGTTTTCAGCGAGGATATAAGGTCTCATTTTTTTAGTATCAAGTATCAAGATTAAAGTATCAAGTATTTAGAAATAAGAAGCGAGAGCCGGGAAACGAGACTCTGGAGTCGCAGAAGGCAATCTCAGTGATCAGATGAAAGGCTTAAGTCTCTAATCAGTTAACCAATTAACCAAATTAACAGTTAACCGCCCGACAACGCGAAGCACACAACCCTTACAACAACTACAACCATTACAACAATTATAACCGCTACAACCCCTTGTACCCTCCAACTTCCCCAAAATATTCAACCTTCCCAAATATATTTATCCGAATTTTTTTGAATCTTTAATCTTCAATCAATTTAATGTTTTTTGCACAAACCAAACCACCATGTCCAACAGAAGATCATTTCTTAAGAAAACACTCGCCACATCATCATTACTTATACCTGCATCGCTATCTTCTGCGACTGATCTTTTTTCTTCCACAAGTTATGGGGAAAAATTCAAACCGCTTATCCTTTCCACTTGGAACCATGGAATGCCCGCCAATGACCGTGCTTGGGAGGTTTTGATGAAATCCGGAAATCTTGTCGAAGCAGTGGAAGAAGGGGTGAAAGTGACCGAATTGGACATGGACAACTTATCAGTTGGACTGCAGGGACTTCCTGACAGGGAAGGAATTCCGACACTTGATGCCTCCATTATGAAGGGAGACGGAAGCTGCGGATCCGTGGCTTTTGTCAGACAGGTTAAGCATCCCATTTCTCTGGCGAGAATGGTCATGGAAGAAACCCCCCATGTAATGTTGGCCGGTGAAGGTGCGAGACAGTTTGCGATCGCAAAAGGATTCCCGATCGAATCCGAGACCCTCAGTCCAAAAGCCGGAGAAATGTACCAGGAATGGAAAAAGGAATCCAAATACAAGCCCATCATCAACATTGAAAACCATGACACCATCGGGATGATAGCTTTGGGCCCTGATGGGAAGTTGGCAGGTTCTTGTACTACCAGTGGCTTGGCATTCAAAATGCACGGCAGGGTTGGAGACAGCCCGATCATCGGCGCAGGGCTGTATGTGGACGATGAAGTGGGTGCTGCCACAGCCACAGGACTTGGTGAAACCATCATCCGGATCTGCGGCAGCTTCCTGATTGTGGAGCTTATGCGTCAGGGGAGAACACCCCAAGAAGCCTGTGAGGAAGCGGTGAGAAGACTGATAGCCAAAAACTCCGCCAATATCAAAGACATTCAGGCAGGATTTCTTGCCATCAACAAAGACGGTGAATACGGCTCCTATGCTGTCCATCCGGGATTCAATTTTGCCAGGCACCACAGCGGGGGTGGTCTTTTGATTGATTCAAAAAGTAAATTCTAAGCGATGGAAAAGATCTTGTTGGAAGCTCCTGTTTTTACAGTGGAGGCAGCGATCAAAGCTGCGGAATATGGAATAGACAGGTTGGAACTCTGTTCTGATTTTGGGGAAGGTGGCGAAACCCCAAGTGCCGGCATGCTCGCATTTCTCAAAGAAAAAGTAGATGTCCCGATTTTTGTCATGCTGAGACCGAGAGGGGGAGATTTTGTCTATTCCTCCGAGGAACTTTATGTCATGAAAAAGGACATTGCCATTCTCAAAAATCTCGGAGCTGATGGATTTGTTTTTGGGGTCTTGGATCAGAATGGACACGTGGACAGAGAAGCCTGCAAATACCTGATCAATGTGGCAGGAGACTTGCCCTGTACTTTTCACAGGGCTTTTGATATTGCCGCAGATAAGAAAAAAGCTTTGAGTACGATCATTGACTTGGGTTTCCAAAGAATATTGACTTCCGGGGGAGAAAATGACGTAACCCAAGGTTTGGAGACCATTTTGGAGTTATTGGAAATGGCCAAAGACGATATTATCATCATGCCGGGCGGAGGCTCCAAACCTGAACATGTCTCGCAATTGAACCGAAACGGGCACCTTCGCGAAATCCACGCCTCCTGCAAAAGCTATAGGCCTACCCAAAGCAGTTACTTTCATCCTTCGGTCTCCCTTTCCTCAGACCCGTTGGCATTCAAACAGGTGTTGACTGTGGATCAGAACATGGTCAATCTTTTTAGAAAAGAAATTGCAGCTCAATGACAGAAAGAGAAAAACTCCTTCCAGGCGAATTCTATAATTCCAGGGATCCCGAATTGCTCGAAATGTACCACCAAGCCAAAGAGTTGTTAAAGCAATGGAGTAATGTATCTTCCCGGAAAGGAGAGGAAAAATCCCGGATTCTTCAGCAGCTTTTGGGGAAAGTAGGTAAAGGTGTGTGGATAGAAGGTCCTTTCTACTGCGATTATGGCAAGCATCTCACAATCGGAGAAAATACCTTTATCAATGCCAATGCTGTTTTTTTGGATTGCAATAGGATTGACATCGGGAAAAATGTGCTGATCGGACCCAATGTACAGATTTATACGGCGACTCATCCGATTTCTGCCTCAGACAGGATTATCCCAAACCCCGAATCCAATCAGGCGCCCTACAAAACCAAAGCACTTCCTGTAAGGATTGGAGACAATTGTTGGATTGGTGGTAATACCGTAATTCTTCCGGGCATAACCATCGGAAACAACGTGACCGTGGCGGCAGGTTCTTTGGTCACCAAAGATATTCCTGACAACAAGCTCGCAATGGGAAGCCCTGCACGGTTGGTGCGGGATTTGGAGTGATAATGAGTGAAAGAATAATGTTTTATTATTTTTGATTATTTTTTAATATTGTTTTTTTATGTTGTATAATTTAAAATAATATATTGAATTTGATTTTTTTATCTCTATCTAATTTGTTTTAGATTTTTAATTTCTTAAATTATTAATCTCAAAATAATCAATATAGCTATGGTAAAAAGTTTTCAAGGCGTGCGGGTGGTCGAACCCAAAAAAGCAGCAGCGCCCATCTTGGTCAGTGACCACATGAGCACCAATTTGGTCACCTTCCGTCCTGAGGACTCGATAGATCACGTATTGGATATGCTTACCAAAAAGAAGATCTCCGGAGCACCGGTTTTGGATGCCAATGGCAATCTTGCCGGTATCATATCCGAAGTGGACTGCCTGAAGGAAATCATCAAAGGTAAATATTCCAATACCCCGACATTTCCCGGAACAGTGGCTGAGCATATGACTAAGAATGTGATGACACTCTCTCCCGACCTTTCCTTGTTTGACGCAGCCCAGAAGTTTTTGGACAACAAAATCAGGAGATTTCCTGTGATGAAGGATGGAAAATTAGTCGGTCAGATCAGTTTGAGCGATGTCATCAGAGCCTTTCCCAAACTGAAATCCACGACTTGGTAGTCTTAACAAAAGCCTTGAAGTAATTTTCAGGGCTTTTTTTATTGACATGCCTTTTTTACTTTGAGCCATGAAAAAGTTTTACCTATTCCTGCTTTTTGCCATGATTTCTGATTTTGCTGTATTTGCCCAAAGTGGCATTGCCAAAAAGGAAATCACCCTGATGACCTATAACATTTACCATGGAGAAGATCCATATCATCCCGGAACGGGTAATATCAGGGAAATCGCAGACCTGATCAATCAGATCAAACCTGACCTTGTTGCCCTTCAGGAAGTGGACAGCATGACCAACAGGACAAAAAATTTCAACCCTGAGGGAAAATTGGATGTGGTACATGAATTGGGGAAATTGACAGGGATGACACCGTTTTTTGCCAAGGCAATAGACTTTTCAGAAGGGGGATATGGAGAAGGAATTCTGAGTAGACTTCCCGTCACATTTCATGCCTATTCTTTGCCAATTCCAAACGGCGGTGAGGAAAGAAGTCTCGCTGTTGCTAGTGTAGATTTGGGAAATGGAAAAAGCATCACTTTTGCAGGAACCCACTTATGCCATGAATTTGCTGAAAACAGGACTGCGCAGGTAGTCGCCATCAAAAATATTCTTTCAGGATTCAAGGGTGCAAAGGTATTGACAGGGGATTTCAATTTCACTTCGGAGGAAACAGGGTATTCAATTCTTTCAGAAGATTTCTTAGATGTCGCATTGAAACATGGAAATCCTCAAAACACCTATTCCTCCAAAGATCCAAAAATCAGGATCGATTACTTTTGGTTAGAAAAAGAAACGGATTGGGAAATTGTTTCAGTAGAGGTTTTGGATGTGGAATATTCCGACCACAAACCGGTGCTGGTAAAACTCAGGTTTTAATCCCTTGTCCGAAAAGTCTTGCAGAAAGTTGATTTTACCCTTTCAGATTTTATGAAATAAGGGATCCAGATTATCGCAGCTGCCGTTGCCCGTATGATTTCCCGAGTCTCAATTTCAAAATCTTTACTGATAAAATATGCGGCAAGATTATCAAGAAGAGTCATTGAAATACTAATTGCATAAAACACCACCATCAACTTTGGAACACTTGTCCTTCTTCTTAAAAACAAAAGGATCAAAAGCAAAGTAAAACCCAAAAAACAAAAATTGTAAATCATCTCCGACACAACCAGAAACCTAAGAGCTTTTCCATGAGTTTCGACGTTGGTCCAAGTTTGCTCGGCGAAATATTCCATGTCAAAGATGGTGATCAAAAGAAATACGGGGGTAGCCAAAAGCCCAATAGCAGGAAAAACAAGCCATCCTCCAATGGATTTATTTTCCGCGTAAATCCATGGATCAGGATCGTAATTTTGGTAAAGTTTGATGCCGAAGTAAATCCAAAAGCCGGAAATAATCAGGGCAAGCAAAATGGACAGCAGTCCGAGATTTGTTGAACTGTCTTTTTGCTGACCGGTGTGGGTTACGTAAAAAGAGAGTTCCTTCATGACAGCCTCTTTCTTTTTTAACAATTCAGCAACTTCAATGGCGGGGATTGTATTTTTTAGCCTCTTCAGGGTGTGTTCTACCACTACTGTATTGCCTGCGCCAAAGATTTTATTATCGTATGTGAATGCACCGGCATCAATGGAATTTTGATAGGGGGTAATGTTCCAGTTTTCGGGAAGTACCACTTGGGTAGTCTGATAAAATTCCTCAGCGTCCCCAACAAAATATTCCATGGTCCTATTGGCAGATTTTGGAAGTTCAAGCATTGACTCCAAGACTATGGGATATATTTGTCCAAATACATAGCTGCTGTCATCGGCATTCTGCCAAAAGTTTGGGATCTGATAATATTCCTCAACGGTGAGTAAGTTTTCTCCATTTCGGGCATAATCCATTAATTTTACAGTAGCAGTGGATGAAATCCCCGGATACAGATTGGCGTAATAATTCATGTACTCTTGGGTGATTTCCTCTTTGGAAGTATTTGCAAAAAAGGACCTGGTTTCGTCTGCCTTTCTTCCATACATCTCTGAGCGAACGATAAATTCGGCTTTTCCTGAAAAATCATTGACGGTGATGAGTTCGTTGATTTTGGTGTATGGGACTTTACCTTGGGGGATTTCAATCAGGTCTTTGACTCCCTCTTTGATAACCAGACCTACGCTGTAATTCGGAAAAAATGAATTGTCAAAAGAACCTCCCTGATCTGAAATGGTGGGATCGATGTAATAATTCTTTCCTTCCCATTCGTAAGTCACGACACAATGGTTAAAGGCACTTTGGCTGGGTTGCAGGGCCTTCGTTTCACTTCTCAATTCGGTATTTACCAAAAGCGGATATGCTTGCACGCCTTCTTCCCTAAGTAATGCAACCAAAAGAAGGGATTTGTCTTTACAATCCCCGAATTTTTGGTCAAAAACCTTCTTTGGTGAATTGGGCAGGTAGGCACTCATTCCGGATTCCAAGCCGAGATACCGGATGTCGTCCTGGACCATCCGGATCAATTCTGGGATTTTTTCTTCAGTTAATACTTTTTTATTGACACTCTTCAAAATCGGGCTGATCGTCCGGGAATCATATTGGTACAAAGGCAAGGCCCATGAGACGACTTCTTCCCATCCCGAAAAGTTGGATACAGAAGTCATGGGGTAATTGGCCAGCCAATGAGGCACATTGATATCAAAAGATTTTGGGCTCAAAGCTTCATTTTCCCAAGTATAGATTTTAAGACCCGATTCCTGCTCCGTTTTTGGACTGTATTCGTGGTCAATCTTTTTGAAATGAAGGTCTGAAGTTGCCGAGGTAAAGATTCTGTACCTGAATTTTTGTACAGGAAAATAAAGCTGATGGTAAAGGTCAGCGGAGAAATAATCTTTGTTAACAGGATTGATTCCTTTGATAGAATAACTGTATTCAATGATATCCTGCTTTTGTACATCCGAAAGGTGGATGACCGCTGACAGTGAACCATCATAGATGAATTGGTTTGAGTCCGATTCTCTTTGGATGGTTTTGACTTCTCCTAGGTTGAGTTTGTTTATCTGTTGGCCATTTCTCCAAATTACTATCTCATGGAGGAAAAGTGATTGGTAGGTTGGGTCGTAATTGATGCTGATATCGGAATTTTCCTGTATTCCATCCACGGTCAACACCTGGATTTTAAATCTTGAAAAGGAAGTTTTCTGTGGCACATGATACTGTCTTTCAAACAAGAGGTAGGTGTATGCGCCTTCAGTTGGCTTAGAAGAGTTGTTTTCTGATGCTGGTCCGGTTTTGACCCATTCGGGTATGGGGGAGGTTTTTACTTGGGCAAATGATAGGCTAGAAAAAATGAATAAAAGCACTATAGAAAATGCGAATGGAATTTTCCCCATAAATAATCTTAACTAATAGTTTTTGGAAATATAAATAATTGGGCAATAAAATTCCAAAAGCTTCTAAAAAAATATTTAACGCCTTAGTTTTTTCCTTAAAGTGCTGTTCTCTTAAATCTGAATTCCTCAATGCTTTTTTTGCCCTCATTGGTCATTGCCAATCTGATCATCAATTCATCCCCTGTGCGGTGAAAAGTAATCCCGCTGAAATAGGCCGTTTGGCCTTCGGATTTGATAAACTTAAAAATCGTCCAGTCTTCTTTTTCTTCCCAAGGGGTGAGGTCCCTGTTGAAATGTTTGATTTTCAGGGAAAGTTTTCCGTCTTCTTCCACCATGTTCATGTATTCAGAGAATATCAGGCTCCCATTCATCATAAACCGGAATGTCCCCACCATGCCGTTATCCTTGGCCGGAAGCCAGAGTTCTTCGCAGTCACCACCTAATCCTGATCCTGTCCAGTATCCAGCCATCCAATCAAGATCTTGGATAGACCCTTTTTCGGCAGGTTGTTCCTTGTCCAGGAATAAAACGTCCTGTGCCTGTAGGCTGATGGATAGAAAGAAAATGAACAAAAATAAAGGTGCGGATTTATTTGTCATGGTCTTGGGATTTTTTGATACCAATCTATCAAATATTTCCCTATTTTCCAGTTCAGTTTGTGCTTCTAAATCCAAAAATAAAATGATCCATCAAAGACAAAATCCGGTTTATTACGCTTTCATTCTTTTTTCATTTTTCTTTATCACAGGATGTAGTGCATCCAAAAATGGAACCGAAAGTGAAGAATCAGAAGAATGGATCCAGCTTTTCAACGGCAGGGATTTAGATGATTGGACCATCAAAATAGCCAAGCATGAACTCAACGAAAACTTTGCCAATACTTTCCGTGTGGAAGACAGTCTGATGAAAGTCAGGTACGACGGATACGGGGCCTTTGACCAGCAATATGGCCATATCTATTTCAATACCCCTTTTTCTTATTATTTCCTGAATGTGGAATACCGTTTTGTCGGTGACCAAGCAACAGGTGGTGAAGGATGGGCTTTGAGGAATTCCGGAGCGATGCTACATTGCCAAGACCCCAAGACGATATTGAAAGACCAGGATTTTCCGATTTCAATAGAAGGACAGTTTCTAGGCGGTGATGGTACCAATCCAAGGACCACGAGTAACCTCTGCACTCCCGGAACCAATGTCTATATGGATGGGAAGTTGTTTACGCCCCATTGTGTCAACTCCACATCCAAGACCTACCATGGAGACCAATGGGTGACAGCGCAGTTTTTGGTATTGGGAGATTCGGTTGTGTATCACATTCTCGAAGGGGATACTGTTTTGAAATACTTCAATCCGGAAATCGGTGGCGGAAATGTCAGTCCATCAGATCCTGCTGTCAAAGTTGACGGAACTCCCCTGAAGTCGGGATTTATTGCCCTTCAAAGTGAAAGCCACCCGATAGATTTCAGAAAAGTGGAATTGTTTGACTTGGCAGCTTATAAAGGAGACAAGGAAAAACTTAAAGAGGTAATGAGGAGATTGAGTAAAAAAGAGTAAAAGCCAAAGCCATTCAAATTTTCACTGATCTTTCAACCAAAGGATTTGATCAAATCAGAGGTCGTTTGGATGGATTGGATATTTAACTAAAAGAGCCCAGGTTTAAATAATTTAAAAATAACAACAATATTGTTGATACCAGCCCAAATTGGGTAGATATCAACAAGTCTTGTTGATATACAATCGTTGTGTGTCATTCAGGGACGACCTTAAAATGAGCAGGGGAACTAAAATATGCGGAATTTATTTAACCATACCCAATAACAATTCAAAATGACACTACTAAAAAAAATACTCAAAACACTCGTAATAATCCTCTTAATACTTTTTCCCTTTTTAGGTGGAGCATTATTGAGTAAGCATACGCCTTACATAGAAGGAAACAGCATGACAAGTTTTGTAGTCATATATTCAGTATTTGTATTGGTGCTAGTTTCGGCTTTAATTTTTATTATCAACAAGTATAAGCAGGCCTTTGTTCAGCCAGTTTTGTCCGGTATGCTGCTTTTTGTTCTTGGTTGTGTAATGATGGGTATTGTAGGGTTCTCAGTAGCTCCCGATTTGAGCATAAAAATGTTAGAACATCCTGAAAGAGAACATTTCAGATATATTTTATTCTTTATTGGAGCACTATTCTTTGGACTGTATTTTGTCCAACTCCTTACAACAAATGCTTTACAACTTAACAGTACTTTTAAATGGGTGATGATTATAATATTTGCTCTTACAATGACTGAGCTTATATGGGAATTTTCTCATCACTATTTGTATCCAGAAGGATTAAAGGAATGGGTTGACAAAGGCAATAAAGCAGAAGATTTTAATGAACATTATGACGATTGGAGAAGTATTACGACAGGTGCGATTGGACGATTTTTAATATATATACTAATGCTTTGGTTATCATTAAGACTGTATAAAATTCGCAGAATTAGTATTTGGAATCCTATCCTAAATACTTTCTTGTGTTTATTGGGGATTATTTCTTCCATCGCATTCTTTTTGTACGGAGCTTACGATATAGAGACACCAAAAGAGTTAGGTTTTTTAATGCTGTTTTTTATACCTGGGCTTCCATTTTTGATTATGTATTGGATAGGAGTTGCTTTGCTTTCTAAGACAAATATTTTAAAGACAAATTGAGCCCAAACCGATAAAGGACAATTATAATTAAAAGCTAAATTGAACGGCACCCAACAGCATGTTTCTGCAATGGTGGCGTGACGAGTGATATTGAAGTATATTTATTTTTTAAAGTTTTGTGCACGCGGACAGGACGCGGTTTCAATAAGCCACCACTGCGCAAACACAAACGGAGGGCATTTTTAAAGACGAAATATTTATTACAAACAATTGATCAGATAGAATGAAAATAGCGGAGCATAATCAAGTAGGTGGCCTTGAACTATAAGCCGGTGTTTTTCTTCCCGCATGTTCTGGAGCAAGTCACTGAGTTGTAGATTGGGCGTTGAAGTTTTTTCAACATTTGTGTTAAAATTAGCCACCATATGATCAAACCTGCTCCAAAAGTAAAAAGTCAGCGAATCCGCTGACTTTTTTGTTGACTTGGAAGTTAAATAGGTCACAACCTTATTAGCAAAATAAGGATAAGTAAAATCCTTTGCAGCAGAAAGTAATGTCCGCTACATCTGACATCCGTCATCGGTCAAAATTTCTCTTCATACCGAAATTTCAATCTTACTTCAGGTTTTTCTTAAAGAAATCAATAGTCCTTCCCCAAGCCAAATCTGCAGCAGCTTTGTCATATCTTGGAGTGGAATGGTTGTGAAAGCCATGGTTCACTCCCGGATACATGTGCATTTCATATTTCTTTTTATTGGCTTTCAGCGCTTCTTCATAAGCCGGCCAACCTTCATTGACCCTTGTATCCAATTCCGCAAAATGGATCTGTAACGGGGCTTTGATGGTCGGAACATCCGCCGCTGTGGGTTGACCGCCATAGAAAGGAACAGCCGCTTTCAGGTCAGGAACCCTCACAGCCATCATGTTGGAAATCCAGCCCCCAAAGCAAAATCCAACTACGCCGACTTTGCCGGTACAGAGTTTATGCTCCTTCAAAAATTCATACCCTGCAATAAAATCCTGTAACATCTCTTCTCTGTCACGCTTGGCCTGCATGGTCCTGCCCTCATCGTCTGTTCCCGGATATCCACCAAACGGCGTCAAAGCATCCGGGGCAAAAGCAATAAAACCATCCAAAGCTGCCTGATGGGCAGTATCTTCTATGTACGGATTCAATCCTCTGTTTTCGTGGACCACGATGACACCCGGGAGTTTCCCCTTTTTGTCAGCAGGTCTTGTCAGCAGGCCTTTCATTTTGCCGGCACCTTTTGGAGAATCATACTCCACATATTCTGATATCAGGCGTGGGTCATCTTGGGTAAATCTCTTGGCTTCAGCATAATTGGGTAATAAAAATCCCAAAATCGCTGATACCGTCAGGCCTCCCACGGCAAATACCGAAAGGCGGTTTACAAATTCTCTTCTGTCGATTTTACCATGTACATAGTAGTCATACATGTCAAAAATTTCTTGGCTTAAATCTTCTTTTTTGATTGGTTCCATATGGTTGGATTTTGAATTGGGTTAAAGTAAGGATTAAAATATCACCATAAGTTAGACATAAACTTGGTAACCCTTAGAACTTTGAGGAGGAGAAAAGTTTAAACCGCTCGTGTAATTACATAGAATTATTTTATTCTTGGAACAAAAAAACAGACGGAGGGCGAGACTTCTTGCAGTTTCACTGACTGCATTGGCCTTGCCCTCCGCCGGGAAGTATTGTGGTTTTGGTGGAAATTACTGGTTCACAATGGAGATATTTCCGGAGGTGATATTGCCCCGGATTTCAGTGCTTGCGCCGTTATCAATATTTAGGTTTCTGCCACCTTTGGAATTTCCGACAGTGATGTTTCCGGAAGTGGCGTTCAGGTTGAAATTGAACTCCCGTAGATTGGAGGGGGTTTGGATTTTAAAATTCCCGGATGTTCCGCTGAATCTGGTTTCAGTTCCCAATCCTGCATTGGTGGCAGAGACATTCCCTGAAGTCACTTTCAAATCTCCCAACTCCGATACATTTTCCAATTTTGCATTGCCTGAACTCAGACTCACATTGACGATGCCCTGGACGCCCATCACGCTGATTCCACCGCTTCCTGAGGAATAATTGATGTTTCCGTTGATGTCCTGCATGTCGGCCGAACCTGATCCGACTTGACCTTGGACATTGCCTTGGATACCATACATTTTGATAGATCCCGAACCCGCATTTGCAGAAACATCACCCCGGATATCTTTTGCGGACACGCTTCCCGAGCCTACGGCCAAGTTGGTGGTTTCAGAAGAGACATTTTCTACATAGACCGAACCTGACCCGCCCTTCATATCCAGACTCATACCTACAGGTCCTTTGATTTTGATATGGCCTTTGGTTTTGTTGTTCCAGTTATTGTTGTTGCTGACTTTGTGGGAGATCTTAAGTACATCACCAAGGGTGACGAAAACGATATCCTGATCGGAATTGGTAGATTCGAGAAAAGCATTTACGGAAACATCGGTTTGGGAGCCTCCAATGTATTCCACTTCTAACTGACCTCCCGAAACTTCGATTTTATTGATTCCGGAAAATGATTTGGTGACATCTACGAGCGTTTTGACCTGGGCAAAAACCGGAGAAAGAGCTGCCATAGAAAAGAAAAAAAGCAGCAGGGTTGATAATTTTAAGTTTGTTTTCATAGTAGGTTTTGTTTTTAAAGGATGAATCCAAAGCTCAAAGCATTCAGCTTCGGTCCTTTGTTTTCTTGGAAAGTTTCGTTTAAATCATAATTGAAATAGAGGGTTACATCTGCCACGCAAATCTCAGCCCTCAAGCCATATCGGAAATTGCTGGCAAACATATTGCCCATCTGAAATTTTTTGATTCTGTTGCCTTGCGGATCACGGTAGACAAATTTACCTCTACCTCCAAGCCTATAACCTGCATAGGGACCCACACCGAAGCTGAAGTTTCCGTTGGTTGTCTTCACAGTGGGTATCAGGGTAAGGTTGGCATAGGAGGCCGAAATTTTGGATTTGGTACCTGCACCTGATGGATGCTCGACAAAAACCAAACCATCATCTCCTCTCAAAGCCTGCAGGTTTCTTTCCTCAAATTTGAAATTGTACCAGCTGACGCCAATGGTGGATTTCAGGTTGAAGTTTTTGCTTGGCTTATAGGTGTAATGGTAATTGATCGCAGGATTCCAGCTGCCCCAAGGTTTGACAGCAGGAGCGGAATCATCCCCGATCCAGGTATTGATACCAATGTCAAAGGTTAGGCCGTTGCTTGATTTGTTATTTTTGGAATAGTATTCTTTATACTCGTCATCTTTGGAAATGAATTCCCAGGTATTGGTACCATCTGCATTTTTGTAAACAATGACATCGGTATTGAAAAGTGTAAAGTTGGTGGTTTTTAGGGATTTTTGCTTGGCCGAGTCTGCTTCCTGGGCAAAGCCCAGAGAAGTCAGAAACAGCAATGGAATCAAAATCAGTGTGGTCGTTTTCATTGGCTTAGTATTCAAAAAAGGGACTTAGAAAATAATACCGAAGGAAATTGGATTCAGTTCAGGTCCTTTGCCGTCTTGGAACAGCTGGTTGAAATCGTAGGTAGTAAAGAAATTGACCCTACCGAATCCTACTTCACCACGGATACCGTAGCGGAAGTTGTTTAAGAAGATACCTGTATTCAGGTGTTCTTTTCTCCTGTTACCACCTTCTAGAGGTCGGTAGACATATTTGCTGGTACCACCCAAGCGATAGCCTGCGTATGGGCCCAAGGCTATTCTCATCCCTCTTCTTCCCTGATCATTCATCCTTCCAAAGTCTAATTTGAAAAGTCCCATGGTAGTCAGGTAGGAGGCAGAGATTTTACTTTTGAATCCGGCCACATCATTCCTTTGGACAAATTCAATGCCTTCGTCTCCTCTGACAGCCTGGAAATCCCGGTTTTCAAATTTGAAATTATACCATTGGACGCCCATACCGAGGTCAAAGCGGAAGCCTTTGCTGATCCTCTGGCTGGCAAAGAAGTTGAGGCCGACGTTCCAGCTTCCCCAGCCACGGACTGCATAGGGCTGTGTGGTTTTGGGAAATTGGCCATTGTTGTCCAGGTAATTGTTGAGTCCAAGGTCCACTGCAAAATAGGTTCTGAATGGTGGATCACTTTTTTTCTTGACACCGGTTTCAATCTTGACCTTGGTATTGGGGCTGGATTCATCGACCAAGATCCGCATGCCCGCGACTGACACTTCGGTTTTGTTCCAGTCTTCAGTTACTTTGACGATTTCCCGTGTTCCTTTTTGACCGGAAACTTCCACGACTACAAGTTCGCCGGTTTTCTCATCTATCTGCAGGTCAAGTTCGGAGATGATCTGGTTGATGTTCATTTTTTTGAGCCTTTCAAAATCCTCTTTGTTGTCCACGACAAGGACTATTTTTCCCGAGGTTCCAAACTCCACGATAATGGTATCTTTGGGAGCCAAAAACTCCCTTTCCGTACTCCCGAAGGCAAACTGCACCAGTCCCAGGAAGCAAAATAATAGCAGGTATTTTTTCATGATGGTCTATGTTTTCAATTTTGGTGGGTTACTTTCTTTCTTTTTTGGAGGTATTGTTGCTCACAAATAGGTTGTCTTTTGCATCCTGCAGGTCTGCAAAACCCTGTTCTACTTTGTTAAGCAATCCTCCGATTTTATCTACTTTATTTTCAATTCCGGCAATGAATCCTTGATTTTCAGGTTTTTCTGTGATTCCGTTGGACTTGATGGTGATTTTGTAAGTCATCACTTCCTCTTCTTCTTCAAGGTCGTTTTGGGCAATGGCTTCATTGACATCAAGGTCAGGAATGATGATTTCTGGCGCATCGAAAGTGGCTTCATCTATCCTTTCCTCAGGTTGTGTCACTTCAGCCAGCAATTCCTTTTGTTTTTCTGTATTGATTGGTTTTGAAACGGTTGCTTTTTTCTGAGGAGTTTGCGCAGGTTTGGTTTCTTGTTTGGTTTGCTCTTCAGTCACCATTGTAGATTCTTCCAAAGATTTTGATGGTGCTGCTTCCGTTTCCTCTGTGATTTCAGAATTGGAATCGTTCTTTTCGGTAGTTACCTCTGCTGTCATCGGCATGTTGGCTTCGGTTTCCCGGTTGAACTGCCAAATCACATATCCTACTGCGAGGAATAGCAACAAAGTGGCTGCAATGCCCATCAAGGGAAACCATATTCCTTTCTCTTTTTTTGGCAACTGACTTTCAAGCTTTTCCCAAGCGAGTTGGGAGGGTTTTTCTTCATGCTTGGCCAGCCTCTCTTTGAAGTACTGGTCGAAGTTTTTATCTGTATTAGCCATTGATTCTCCTTTCTTTGATTTGTTGATCGGCTATTTTTTGTTTCAATGTATTTCTTGCCCTGTTGAGTTGGGACTTAGATGTTGATTCTGTGATACCGAGAAGGTCAGCGATTTCGGCGTGGCTGTATCCTTCTATGGCGTAGAGGTTGAATACCGTTCTGTATCCCACCGGCAAACCCTGTATCAGGTCCATTAGCTCTGCCGTCTCCAAGTGGTTGAGTTCATAGTGAGAATCAGCCGTTTCAAGGTGACTTTCCATGTTCACTTCCATACTCAGGTTGCGGTTGTTGCGAAGGGTGAGCAAAGATTGGGTGACGACGATCCGCTTCATCCAACCTTCGAAACTGCCCTTGGCTTCATATTGAGGTAATTTTTCAAAGATCTTCATAAAGCCTTCAATCATGACATCTTCTGCTAAATCACGGTCTTTGACGTACCTGAGGCAGATTGCGAAAAACTTTTTGGAGTAAGACTCATACAGATGCTGCTGGGCTTTTCGCTCACCCTTGAGGCAACCTTTGATGATGTCCGACTCTGTGGTAAAAGTTTTTCTAAATAACATTACTGTTGGCTTTCAAATAGGTAGATACAGGTTGGTAAAAATAGGTTGCACAGGAATGTGAAAAAAGGTTAAATTTTTTTCAATACCTTAAATTCAGCCTTTGCTTTACATATTATATTGGGTTTCCTATTTGATTCTGAAAGTTTAAAATCTATCCTTCAAAAATTTCGCGATACATATTAGTTGGATTTTTATCCAGACTGTTTTTCAATTTTTGGTTTGTTACCAAAAATTGGTACTTTTAAGAAAGATTATATTTATGAGAAATAATACTTCTGTTTCACTAGGGGACTATTTTGAGAATTTTGTGGAGACAAAAATCAATGAAGGCCGCTTCAAAAATGCAAGCGAAGTGATTCGGGCAGGATTACGATTATTGGAGGAGGAGGAAAATAAAAGCGTTGCTTTGAAGAAAGCCATTCAAGTAGGAATCGACAGCGGGATTGCCAAAGACTTTGATGCCAAACTTCATCTCGAATCCTTAAAAGAGAGAAAAAAGTAAATGGGCATATATTATTTATCTAACAAAGCTGTTGAGGATTTGTCAGAAATTTGGGAATATACATTTGATGTTTGGTCTGAGGATCAGGCAGATAAATATTACGAATTTTTACTGAGCACCTGCCAAGAACTTGCTCTCAATCCAGAAAAAGGAAAACCCTACGATAGAATCCAAAAAAATTTGGTAGGATTCTTAGCAAATAGGCATGTTATATTCTATATAGTCAAATCCGAAATGGAAATTGAAATCATAAGAATTCTTCATGAAAAGATGGATTTAAAAAATAGGATAAATCATTAAAATCAAATCTAGAGACAATAGTTTTTTGTTTATTAAGACCTTATCTTAAAACCAATGGGAAAAAAACTAGAACACATTACACCTGAGTTAGCCGAATTTATCCAACAACAAAAAATATTTTTTGTCGGTACTGCAGCCGAGGAAGGAAGGGTGAATATCTCTCCCAAAGGAACAGACACTTTCAGGGTGTTAGGGGAAAACAAAATCGTATGGCTCAACCTCACCGGAAGCGGAAATGAAACTGCCGCCCACCTTCTCAAAAATAACAGGATGACCATCATGTTTTGCGCCTTTGAAGGCAAGCCCATGATTCTGAGGTTGTATGGTACAGCTCAGATTTTTCACAATAGGGATGAAAAATTCGAAGAATATTTCCGGCTTTTCGAGGACTTTACCGGTGCCAGACAAATCATCGAAATGGATGTTGATCTCGTGCAGACTTCCTGTGGATTTGCGGTTCCCTTCATGGATTTTAAAGAGGAAAGGACAATTCTCACTAACTGGGCCGACAAACAAGGAGAAGAAGGCATCAAGAAATATTGGGCGGAAAAAAACGTAAAAAGTATCGATGGCTTTGAAACCAAAATCTTTGATGAATAAGTCCGCCATTTTTCAAACCTCCTCCTAGTTCAAGTCTCCAGACTTGGACTCCTTTAATTCAAGTCTCCAGACTTGGACTTATAACTACCCAGGCTGGTTTAAGTCTTCAGACTTGGACACCAGCCTATTTCAGGTCTCCAGACTTGGACTCTTTCCATTTCACCCACTTAATTTCCCCCATTTTTTAAATTTCCATCTCTCTTTTCTTATCTTGATTGCCTCTACTCAAACCTACCTTTATGGGAATCAATGACATCATCATCTACATCATGTTGTTTTTTATGGTGCTGGGTGCTCTGGATAAAATTTTTGGAAACAAATACGGACTAGGCGAAAAATTCGACGAAGGATTTATGGCCATGGGACCGCTCAGCATTGCGATGTTGGGGATCATTTCAATTGCACCGGTTCTCGCAGATGTTTTGGGCAAAGTGGTCGTTCCCGTGTATGCTTTTTTGGGTGCAGATCCCGCCATGTTTGCCACAACGCTCCTCGCCAACGACATGGGTGGCTATCCGCTGGCGATGGCAATGGCTCAGACTGAGGAAGCCGGATTATTTGCAGGTCTGATATTGGGTGCCATGATGGGTCCAACGATCGTCTTTACCATTCCTGTTGCTTTGGGAATTCTCCAAAAAGAAGACCAACACTATTTCGCCTCCGGCATCATGATCGGCATGGTCACGATTCCATTGGGTTGTCTGGTGGGCGGCTTGACGGCCGGGTTTTCATTGGGTATGATATTGGCCAATCTTGTCCCAATCGTAATTTTCTCCCTTCTGATTGCCGCAGGAATGTATTTTGCCCCGACCATGATGATCCGTCTTTTTGACTATTTCGGGAAGGGGCTGATGGTATTCATCACGATTTGCACGGTATTGATTGTGGTCGAGACCTTGGCAGGAATCGTGGTTATCCCCGGGATGACTTCCATCTGGGAAGGGATCAGAATTGTAGGTTCCATCGCCATTGTCCTGATAGGAGCATTTCCGATGGTGGCTTTTTTGACCAAAGTTTTCGAAAAACCGCTATTGAAAGTAGGGCAAAGTCTCGGAATGAATACGGCCGGCGCAGCTGGTATGATCGCCACTTTGGCCAATGCCATCCCCATGCTGAATATCCTTAAAGACATGAATCCCAAAGCCAAAATCCTCAATACCGCCTTTGCTGTCAGTGCTGCTTTTGTATTGGGTGATCACCTCGGATTTACAGCAGGCGTGCAGCGGGATATGATTTTTCCTGTTATCGTGGGAAAAATGACAGGAGGAATCACCGCAGTACTCCTCGCTTTGGTATTGGGTAATAGACTGATCAAAAACCACAACTGAAAATGGAAACCAATTCTTTATTGTCTCTTTTTGCCCAAGCCAATGCCTTCAAAGAGGGGGATTTGTTGGTTGGGGGAACCCAGGACGAACTCATCCGGGAGATAGCCCGAGGCCGTATATCCGACCTCAGCATCGCCCAGATCGCAAATACTGATTTTGTCGAAGACAGGCTTACAGAAATTCTCTCTAAAAGTCTCAACAGAAAGGCATTAAAAGAAATCTCCCATTTGAGGATATCTGAATTAAAGGCCATTCTCCTGTCAGAAAAAGGTTCTGATTGGGTCAAAATCTACGCAACCGGACTTCCAAGTGAAGCCATTGCCGCAGTGGTCAAGGTCATGTCAGATTCGGAATTGTCGCAGGTTGCAACAAGTATTTTTAACCCGATCCCAAATTCTTTTGGAGATTTTGGAGCAGCCATAGGTTCGGCGAGGCACTTTGGCAGCCGCATCCAACCAAACAGCCCCGGAGATGAGGAGGATGAGATTTTGTTTTCCACACTCGAAGGACTTTGTTACGGTTGTGGGGATGTGATCATCGGACTCAACCCTGCAAGCGATGACTTGGAGACGATCGTCCGAACAGAGAAACTCCTTCAAAACATCGTAGAAAGGCTCCAACTCCCCACGCGCTTTTGTGTCCTTTCTGATATGGTCAAGCAAAGATCTGCCATGGCCCACACCAAAGTCGATGTTGGATTTCAAAGTCTGGCAGGCACTTCCAAAGGTTTGGAAGGCATGTTGGGTTGTGATGTGGGTGAACTGTTGGATTTGTGCAGGTATTTTGAAGGATTATACTTCGAGACGGGACAAGGTTCGGAAGTTACCAACGGTGCCGCCCATGGTGTGGATATGGTTACATTGGAGGCGAGATGTTATGGCCTTGCCCGGTATATCAAACAAGAAACAGGCAAATGGATGATTGTCAATGATGTAGCGGGATTTATCGGCCCGGAGGTTTTCAGCACCGGCGCCCAACTCCGACGCGCGTGCCTCGAGGATACTGTTATGGCCAAACTCCATGGCTTGGTGATGGGATTGGATGTGTGTTCGACTTTCCACATGGGCATCCATCCTGCCGAATTGCAGCAACTCACTACAGAGATTGTGCAACTCGCCGCGCCTGCTTACCTGATGGCAGTGGCAGGAAAAGCAGATCCCATGCTCGGCTACCTTACCACTTCTTACCGTGAGCATCCAAGGTTGAGGAAGTCTTCAGGAAAAATGGTTGCTTCAGCTTTTCAAAAGCGTTTGGTTGAAATTGGAGCCTTGACCGAAGATGGAAATACCGATCCTAATGCAGACCGAATCGCAAAACTCTATTCCCAATACATCAAAGCCGGAGGTGAAAAAAGAACCAACGAAGACCTGGAACTTGAAGCCAAAAAGAAAATCAAGAACCTGCAGGAAAAAGGCTGTGACCTGGGTTATGGCGTAGGTCATCAAAATGAAGATCCTGATTTTGTAACCAAGCGCCTTGATGGACTTTTCTCCCATGCGAGGAAAGCCCTTTTTGCAGGGCTTGATGCTGCTGTGATCCGGGACTGCTGCGAATCTCCAGTCTATGTCCATACCGAGTCCAAAGACCGGGAGGATTACCTTGCCCATCCGGGAAGCGGGGAAAAAATCAGTAAAGCCAGCTCACATGAACTGATAAAATTGGCCAAAGGATTGGTTAATACTTCGAAAATCCAATTTGTCATTTCCGATGGATTGAATGCCAATGCAGTCAGCGAACACCTCCGTCAGGTACTTCCTGCGCTGAAGAAATCACTTTATGGAACACAGTTCACCTATAGTCGGCATGACATCATTGTCCGCAATGGCAGGGTAAGGGCAGGTTATCATATCGGTCAAATCCTGCAACCAGACCTGATTGTACACCTGATCGGCGAGCGTCCCGGTACCGGCCTCAACCAACTTTCGGCCTACATTACCTATGGCAAAAGCCCGGAAGGTTTTTCGATTTTTGATCGGGATATGGACCATAGCCTGACCACCGCCGTCTGCGGCATCCATCCCCAAGGCAAATCCCCACAATCCGCCGCCCAAGAAATCCTCCGCATCATCGCCAAAGCCATCGAAATGAGAGGGACAGGGGTGAGGTTGGGAAAGGGGGATAAAGGATGAAGGAAGGAAGAGGGAGGAAGGATGAAGGTTAAATGTAGTGCCGGGTAGGGAATTGGAATTTCAAAAATTCATGTGCGGTATAAATCACAGGAAAAAGTCCATTTGATGGATTGGATACATAAAAATTTCTTTTAGTTTTATAGGATATCTTTCCACAATATTGTGGAAAGCACGCTATTTTGGAATGCTTTCCACGAAAATAGAAGAAAGCGAAACGTTGCCAAAAATTTAAAGAATGAAGCTACCACTATTATTAATCACATTTTTATTGATTCTGCCTTCGAACAAATTAGACTGTTCAGACCTGAAAAAAGGAAAGTTTCAGACAACAAATGATGACGGTTCAGTTACAATCATTTCAAGAAAGGGAAAAAAACAGATTGAGAATTTTCGGAACGGAGAAAGAATTAGTGAGTTTGACGTTACCTGGTCAAATGACTGCGAGTATCTTATCTACAACAGACATGTGACCAAAGGAAATGACCCTTGGCCTGAAATGAATAGCGACACTTTGAGATTCAAAATCATTGAAATAAAAGATGGATATTACTTTACAGAAAGCGAAATGTTATCGAAAGGTTGGAAAATGAATCAGAAAGTTCAAATTTTGAACAAAGACTAAATGGATATCGAAGCTATATTTTGGATTTATCTACCGATATTAATTGCGGTTGTAGAAGTGGTTTGGTCTTTTAAGCTTACAATTCAACAAAACTCGTACTTTGATTCCATAGCCTCATTTCTGATTCTATTCCTAAATGGGTTTTCGATTTACATTTTGGTTCTGATTCTTGATGGTGCTTGGCCGACCTACACTCCACATTTAGCTATTTCAATTTCAACAATACTTACTGTGATTCAAATAATAAGACGAAAAAGAAAAAAAACGTTTGGCAACAATGGGTATAAAACATAGGGCGGTCAGTGGCTTCCTCGAGTTTCGGGTTTCCAATAGTTGGAATGCAGGATTTGAATAATCTACTCTAATTCATATTCATCATGGAAAAAGAAATAGAAACTTTTTATCCCAAAAGCCGGCAGGAGTGGCGGGATTGGTTACAGGAACACCACGATAAAAAGCAATCCATTTGGATTATTTATTACAAAAAGAAATCAAATGCTCCAACTGTCGCCTACTCGGATGCAGTGGATGAAGCGCTTTGTTTTGGTTGGATTGACAGCAAGCAAATGCCTATTGACGCTGAGAAATTCATGCAGTTTTTTAGCAGACGGAAACCCAACTCTGTCTGGTCAAGGATCAACAAAGAAAAAACAGAGCGGCTGATTTCCCAAGGACTGATGACCGAGGCCGGTTACCGAACCATTGAAATAGCCAAACAAAATGGCTCTTGGACGATTTTGGATGGGGCGGAAGCCTTAAATATTCCTGAAGATCTGGAGTCGGAATTCCAGAAAGTGCCCCAAGCCAAAGATTACTTTTTTGGATTAAGCAGGTCGGACAAACGCAATATTCTGCAATGGCTTGCCTTGGCCAAAAGACCTGAAACCCGGCAAAACCGCATCGCCGAGATAGTGGAGCTTGCTGCCCAAAAACTTAAACCCAAGCAATTTCGCGGACCAAAAAAAGAAAGCTAACTGCGGTTTTATGTCTTGATGGCGAAAAGACTATCCAGAAAAAGGCAACCCAATGTTCTTTACCTGCTTTTTAGTAGCCGGAACTTCACATTTTCAGCACTTCCAAAAAATATTTTTTGAGCTCTTTTTCTTCTTCGATATCAATTTTCCCGTCCTCCATCACATTTGTAAGTAAGGCATGCATCTCTTTGAAAGGGGATCGGCCAAGTACAGAATCATTCTCCTCCAGCCACTTTTTGAGGACAGTGACTTCGTATTTATTGATCTCTTCGTCGCCTAATATGCCATAACAGATTCCCTGAAGAAAATGGATTTTGGCTTCTGTACTTTCAGTCACGCTAAGCTCAGTTTCATACTTTTTGAGTATGGCCTTCAGCTCCATGATTTCCTCAGATGTCATCTTGCCGCCATCAAGAATCGCTTTTACCTCGGCAAAGAACTCTTTGAAAGGGGATTCCTCACATAGTCCCTTGTGGGCTTGGCACCATAGTTTCATTTCGGTGAACTCACCGCGAGTGATTCTCCCGTCACTGCTGATGCCATGAATGATACCTTTGAGGTGATTGAATGGTTTTTGGGTTTTCATATTCTGGTTATTTAATATTTGATTTTTAAAAATAAGCAATGTTGCCCTTCAATGTTATACCTATTTCAGGTATTTTATACTAAATATTGATTTAAACAGATTTTAATCCTTCTTGAAGGGTATTTTCAATCATAATTGGAATCTTTTCTGCACAAATTTTATGAACTGAAACTCCTAAATATGATGAGATTTTCATTGAAAACTAAATAAAGTTTGTGAAAAAATAAAGTGTTTTGGAGGAATCCCATTTAATAATCCACAGGAAATCTTTTTTTAGAAAAAAAGCTGCGGTTCAATAAAAGGATGAAAAAACAAATAGATAAATTCCCCATTTCCAATCTAGACCTAACAATCGAAATCATCTAAATTTAAGGGTTATTAGGGAAACATTAAAAATTTGAAGCCATGCAAAAATACTTTCCGATCATCCTAATTTCTCTGATTTTCATTGGGTGCAAAAATGAAAAAGAAGCTTCTCGACCGAGTACAGCGCAATCCAATGTTATAGTATTGGAACAAAGTATTGAGATCGCTGATCTAAATCGGGATCGGCAAATCAGAATTTATTTACCGGAGGATTATTGGGAGACTGAGAGAAGATACCCGGTTTTGTACATGCATGACGGTCAAAATCTATTTGACGATTCTACTTCCTATGCAGGAGAATGGGGTGTAGATGAAATTCTTAACCAACATTCCATATCACCTTCATTTGAAATGATTGTTGTTGGAATCGATAATGGTCAGGAAAAACGGATGTCAGAATTAAGTCCTTGGGAAAATAAAGAGTTTGGCAAAGCAGAGGGCAAGGAATATATGGCTTTCATTGTCAATCAAGTCAAACCGCTCATCGACAGCACCTATAGGACCTTACCGGAAAGAGAAAATACAGCGATCATGGGAAGTTCTATGGGGGGATTGATTTCTCATTTCGCCGTTTACGAATATCCTGAGGTTTTTAGCAAGGCAGGTATTTTCTCACCTTCGTATTGGTATTCAGAAGAAGTCTTCGAGCATGTCCGCGAGAATCCCATTCCCAAAGATTCGAAATTGTTTTTGTATGTTGGAAAAAAGGAAGGGGAAATGGTTGATGGTTCTCAAAAAATGTATAAATATATTTTGGAAACGGGCCACCCCGAAGAGAATGTGATTTTACAAATTTCCCCAGAAGGCGAGCATAATGAAGCCTCATGGGGAAATCAGTTTGCCCCTGCGATTAAATGGCTATTTACACAATGACAATTAAGTGATATAAGGTTTGAAATCAAGTATTACTTTCACCTGATTTTCCTTTTTTAGGATTTTTATCTGATCCATTTTCACAAATCAAAAATCCTAATACCTTTGCTGACTGTTTAGTCAGTCATGAAGATAATGTTGATAGCAATCTCAATTTTAATTGTATTCGTATTGGTGGTGGTGGTTTTTATCAACCAGCCAAAATTCGGGAAACTACCATCCGGTGAGCGCTTGGAGCGCATCAAAGCTTCTCCAAATTACCAAAACGGTTCCTTCCAAAACCTCAGCGTGACACCTGACCTCACTGAGGGAGTCAGCTATTCTACGGTGATGTGGGATTTTCTTTTTGCCAAAAAGGAAAGACAAACCCCAACTGGAACCCTTCCTTCTGTAAAAACTGACCTTTTGAATCTATCTCCCGAAGCCGATATTTTGGTTTGGTTTGGACATTCCTCTTATTTCATGCAGGTTGATGGCAAGACGATTTTGGTTGACCCTGTTTTGAGCGGAGCGGCCACGCCGATGCCTGTGGGAGGGAAGTCCTTTGCTGGTTCAGACATCTATACCACTGACGACATCCCGGAAATCGATATCCTGTTTATTTCCCATGACCATTGGGATCATTTGGATTATAAGACGATCATCAAGCTCAAACCCAAAATCAAACTCGTCATCTGTGGATTGGGAATCGGTGCCCATTTTGAGCATTGGGGATTTGATTCAAAAATTATTTTCGAGAGCGATTGGCATGAGCAGGTTCCATTGGAAGCTGGGTTTTCAGTAGAGGTTTTACCGGCAAGGCATTTTTCGGGAAGGGGGTTTTCAAGGAACAAAGCCTTGTGGGTGTCTTTCGTCATCAAAACCCCAAGTATGAATTTATATCTTGGAGGTGACAGCGGTTATGACAGGCATTTTGCCGAGATAGGCAATCAATACGGTCCTTTTGATCTTGCGATTCTGGACAACGGACAATATGATGCTGCATGGAGGTATGTCCACTTGATGCCAAATGAAATCCTGAAAGCTGCTAAAGAATTGCAGGCAAAAAAGATTTTACCGGTTCACTCCTCTAAATTTGTCCTCGGAAATCATCCCTGGGATGAACCTTTGGAAAAGATCATAGTGAATAATGAATCCGAAAAGCTGAATATCATCACTCCAATGATCGGTGAACAAGTCAATCTCAAAGACAGTGCACAGCAGTTTTCGCTTTGGTGGAGGAAGGTGAAGTAGTGTTCAGGTCATAGTAAATAATCCATAGATTCCACAATTAAACGACATTTTCATTAACCAATTAACAGTTAATCAAAAAACCCATTAACCATCAACCATACTTCGACAATCTCAGTAACCAATTAATCCTTAATCCAATAAACAACCAATGGACAAAAAACAACTTATTCTCAATGCTGCTATGCGGTTGTTTGTCGAGCAGGGTTTTCATGATACCCCGACAAGCAAAATCGCCAAAGAAGCGGGGATTGCCAACGGGACTTTGTTTTATTTTTTCCCAACAAAAGATGACTTGGTCAAGGCACTTTACATTGATCTCAAAACCCAAATGGGGGGTTGTGTAGCGGAAAGCATTTCAGGGGAAATGGAATTGAAGGAGATTTTGAGGGGATTCTATAAAACTTCATTGACGTGGGCTATGGAGCACAGGCCTGAGTTTGCTTTTCTTGAGCAGTTTAACAATTCACCTTATGCAAGGAAGATTGCCAATGCCGAAATGGATATCCATACCCGACCCTTGCTTTCCCTTCTCCAAAAAGGAATCGATGATGGATTGCTCAAATCTTTGGATGTGGATTTGATTTATGCCATTGTAAGCGGGCATACCTTTGGGGTCAATAAATACCTCTCAGGCAAGACTTTTTCCCAAACGGAAGCTATTCAAGTGATGGATGAAACTTTTGAGTTGATTTGGAAATTGATTACGCCTTAATTTTTTTGCCAAAATAAATGAAAAAGCCCGTTGATTGGGCTGATCAAGATCCATTCTTCAATCCTTCCCCATCAATTCCTGCTCGATCTGTTCCAAAGTCTTGCCTTTGGTCTCAGGCAGGACAAAGTAGATCACCACAAATCCAAAGGCGCAGATGGCGCCGTACAGCCAAAAGTTATTGGCCCAACCCAGGTTTTCTTTGATCGTGGGAAAAGTATAAGTCAGGGAAAAATTTCCCACCCAATGTGCCAAAGCGGCGATGGAAATCGCAGCCCCGCGGATCCTTGTAGGAAATATCTCGGACAAAACCACCCAAAGCAGCGGTGCGAGGGTGAAGGAATAAAACATGACATTGGCAAGTACCAGAAAAACTACCGGCAAGCCACCCTGTCCTGTGTAAAAGGAATAACCGATAAAAAGATAGATGATGGCCATAGCCGATGTGCCCGTCAGAAGGAGCTTTTTTCTGCCAAATCGGTCCACCGTAAAAATGGTAATGAAAACCGAAAGTACCATTACCCCACCGATCACAACGATATTGAGCATCATCTGCTTGAGGTTATAGCCAGCCGCCTGAAAGATATCCGCAGCGTAATATATCACCACATTCAGTCCGCTCCATTGCTGAAGAAAAGAAAGGAAAATTCCGATTCCCAAGAGCCTGATGATTCTTTTATTGAGAAGTTCTTTGAAATTGACTTTGGCAAGGCTCTCCTCATCGACTGTGGATTTGATTTCGGTGATGGCAAGGTCTGCATAAAATTTCCCTCCGATTTTTTCAAGAATCTTCCTTGCTTTGGTCTCTTGGTTGTTTTTGACAAGCCATCTTGCGCTTTCGGGCACAAAAAACATCAAGACAAAAAACAACAGCGCGGGAATGGCTTCCACACCAAACATCCACCTCCAGCCATATTGCCCACTCCAGCTTGTCGCCAGGGTCGCAAAATCCGGATTGTCGGGCAGAGAATTGTCCAAAAGTGAAATCTGCCAGTTGACAACCTGCGCCAATAGCACGCCAATCATCACCAAAAGCTGCATCAGGGTGACAAACATGCCCCGCTTCTCAGGTGGTGCCACTTCTGCGATGTACAGCGGTGACAGGTTGAGGGCGATGCCCATAGCAACACCACCTACGATACGGTAAAAATTGAACCACCAGAAAGTATCGCCCAGGGCGGTCCCGATCGCTGAAACTGAAAAGAGAAAACCCGAAAATATCAGGAGCTTTTTTCTTCCCAATTTGTCGCTGAGGAAGATGCAGAGCAGGGCACCGGCCATACAGCCTACGAGTGCGGAACTTGTCCCCCAACCTTGATCAGCAGGAGAAGTGATGTTGAAATAGGGTTCATAAAATGGCTTGGCGCCACCGATTACCACCCAATCATAGCCAAAAAGAAAACCGCCTAGGGCAGCAGTCATGCTGATAAGCCAGATGTAAGTTTGGTTGTAGCTGATTTTTTGGTCCATAGTGGTTTGGGTTTGGGAATTCCAATTTAAGGTGCTGAGCCGAATTTGCAAGAGGGGTTAGGGGGAAAAAGGCTGAAATAGAACAGTGAAACAGGTGTTTATTTGCAAAAAATCAAATCGGACAAACAAATCAGGATGTAAACAGGAAAAGTTGGCTTTATTTTTTTGAATGATTTCAATTATCAATAAATTGTTCGGAATTATGGGCGGAAACCGAAAAGCCATCAGAGTAGGTGAAAAATTTTGATATAATTTTGACATGAAAGTATTTCTTTTTGGGGTTTTGTTTTTGGGCCTTGTATTGATGCAATTGGAGGTCAATGCACAGGGAATAGGAGTGAGGGCAGGTTATCAGACGGCAAGTACTACTAACAACGGGAATCAGGTTGCGGGTAGTTTGGGAAGTTTTTACTTAGGTGGGTACAAAAACATCAAGCTCGGAGTAGGTGATTTGTTGAGACTGAACACCGGATTGGAATACATGCAAAACGGGCACAGAACCAACGACGCCAATTTTAGAAGTATCAATTACCTCAGCATTCCTCTTGGGCTCAGGGCAAAACTAGGACCTCTATATGCTCAAGGCGGTATCAATGCCAATTTTAAAATCGGGGAAAAATATGAAGTCAATAGTCAGAGTGTCTTGAATGATACCAACAGAACCAGTTCTTTTGATATGCCTGTTCATATCGGAGTAGGATTCAGGCTGTTTATCATTGATATAGAGGCAAGATACCACCACGGTTTTATGGATGTCAACAACGGAAACAAGAATTCATACCTGCAAATTGGTGCAGCTTTTGGGTTTTGACCGTCTGAAGATTCTTTGATTTTCAGTGAAAAAGGAAGGGTTTAACTTCCTTTTTTTGTTTTTAATTCTTATTCAGCACCGGTTTGATTTTGCGTTTGAATTTGACATATTTGTTGGATTAGGTCAAATGGGATTTTATTCCTTTCAGGTGAATTCCTTACAATAAATCCATTGGAAGACCTTTTTATTAGATTATGAAAAAAGTAGTGGTTTTAATGATTTTTGGGATGTCAATCCTGAAACCTGATTTTACCTTTTCCCAAGGAGATACCCAGCTTTGGCTGACTTATAACAACCAGACGAGGCTTTCCGACAAATGGGGTTATACATTTGATCTGAATTACAGGACACGGGGATTTTTTCCATTCAACTCTACCCTGACAGCTGCCCGAGTCGGAGCCAATTACTTTGTTAATAATCGATTGAGGATTTCCGGGGGATATGCCTGGTTTGGGACCTATATTTCTGATTTTGATATCAATTGGCTTCCGGAACATAGACTTTGGCAGCAAATTCAATGGACAATTCCCAAATCAAAGTTTCAGTTGGTGCACCGATTCAGACTTGAACAGCGCTTCAGGCAGGAATTGGTCCGTTATCCAGCTACAGACCCAACCTATGCCTACACCACAAGAGCACGATACATGATCCAATTGCAGGGTTTATTGCTACCACCCAAAACGCCGGACGGATTTCAGCTCAGTTGGCAGGCGGCCAATGAAATCATGTTTCACAGTGGGGATATCATAAGCAGTCAAATGTTCAACCAAAACAGGACTTTGGCGGGTGTGGTGATTTCACCCAGCCGCAAATTTGACTTTGCTGTATTGTACCAATTGATCATGCAATACCAGCCGGTGCTTGATAAAGTGGAGGACATTCATTCCATCAGGTTGACGGCTTTTCATAATTTGGATTACCGCAAAAAGAGATAAGGCGGGATATTCCCGGAATCAGCATAAATTTCATAAATTGAAATTGATTCTGCCTTCATCAGACCAAAGGTAACCTCAGCGCAGTTTCCGTTATCCTCTTTCCTATTTTATGAAAAAATCATTTTTCCTGATTTTCTTGATCCTGTTTTCTTGCAGTTCATTTTTGGTGGCCCAAAACACCAAATTGACAGAGAAAACCAAAAGTGAACTCGTGGCTTTGATTGGCTCGTATTCAGAAGCAAGGGACAAAAATGACACGGTTTTGCTGAAATCAATTCTGACAGCAGAGGTGGACCAATTGGTTTCATCAGGAGAATGGAGGGAGGGTATCTCCAAGGCCGTTGAAGGAATGCAGCGGAGTTCAACCACCAATGTGGGCACAAGAACATTGACAGTAGAAAAGTGTCGATTGCTCCATCCTGAGGTCGGAATTGTAGATGCGAGGTATCAGATTGAAAGTGGGGATGGGTCTATCCGAAAAATGTGGAGCACCTTTTTCGTGGTCAGGGAAAAAGGTAAATGGAAAATCTCCGCCATCAGGAATATGCTTCCGACTACTCAATAAATGTTTTGATATTTTATAAATTTCCAAATGACTAGATTCAACAAGATTGTTCTGAAAGGCTCCCTTTTTGTTTTGATTTTTCACCTGTTTGTGTTGGCTGCATTTTCACAAAGTGACAGTACGGCTGTGGATAGGGAAGGGATGCGAAAGGGTATCCAAGGATTCCCTGTTTTGGGTGTCATGAATGATACTGTATTTTATGTTTACATCAAGATGGGAGCTTCCACTCCAAGTGAAAGGGCCAAGCATATAACTGAAAAAATCAGAAGATTGTACGAGGATCCTAATTTCAGTGTGGACTCCTTGACCATTGTCGAATCCGAAAATACGGTGGACCTTGTTTACCGTGACATTATCGTGACGAGCGTATCACCTCAGGATGCTGCTATATATGATTTAAGCCTGTATGAAATATCAGGGGAGGCCAAGAGGAGAATTTCACAATCGGTCAAAAACGCCCTCGAAGAGCGCAAATTGAGCAAAATCCTGTTTAGGGTATTGTATACCTTTATCATGTTTTTGGTTGCCTTTCTTTTGTATTGGCTTATCAATAAAGGCTATTCGGCCATTCTTAAATACCTTAGAAAAAACCGGGATAGGTTTCTCAAAAACCTTACTTATAAGGATTATACATTTTTGACAGCAGAACAAGAATTGAGGGCAATTCTTGTTTTCCTGAAGGGAGTTAGATTGTTTTTTTTCGTTGTCCTAGGGTATTTAGTCTTATCCATTGGGTTCAGTATTTTCCCTCTAACCAGAGGATGGGCTGCTGCTTTGTTGGGATTGGTTTGGTCCCCTTTCAGGTCGATTTTCCTTGCGGTTTGGGATTACCTTCCAAACTTGGTTACCATTTTGGTGATTTCTGTAGTGATGCATTATTTCATCCTTTTTGTCAGGTATATTTTCTTAGAAATTGAAGCAGAGAAACTAAAATTTTCCGGATTCCATTCGGATTGGGCCATGCCTACCTATGGCATTGTCAGGGTACTGTTATATGCATTCACTTTAGTGCTGATTTTCCCCCATTTGCCGGGTTCAGATTCCAATGTTTTCAGAGGAGTTTCGGTTTTTATAGGAGTACTTTTTTCCCTTGGCTCTTCTACCGCCATAGCCAATATGGTGGCAGGATTGGTGATCACCTACATGCGTCCTTTCAAAATCGGAGATAGGATCAAAATTGGGGATATTACAGGGATAGTGTTGGAAAAGACACTTTTGGTTACCAGGATCCGAACCATCAAAAACGAGGAAATCACCGTACCCAACTCTTCCGTACTTGGGGGGAACACTATCAATTATACCACTTTGGCCAAAACTGAGGGACTGATAATCAATACCACTGTAACCATCGGCTACGATGTCCCATGGAGGGAAACGCATGCAGCTTTGATAGAAGCTGCTTCGAGAACAGATTTGTTATTGAAAGAGCCGCCACCATTTGTATTTCAGACAAGTTTAGATGATTTCTATGTTTCCTACCAAATAAATGCCTACTCAAGGGAATCTATAGGAATGGCAAGGGTATACTCAGAGCTGCATCAAAATATCCAGGATGTATTTTTCGAAAGAGGAATAGAAATCATGTCGCCGCATTACCGTGCCGCAAGGGATGGGAATATGACTACCATTCCTGCCAATTACCTTCCCCAGGATTATCAGGTACCGGCATTTAATGTCAAAATGGATCAAAAAAAAGACATTTGATTCCTTTGCTTTCAGAATCTAACAGCGGTCAAATATTTTCAAAAATGCTTACTATTGTTCGTACCAACTCCCAAAACGCTGATTTCATCGGACTGGTCAAGTACCTCGATGCCGGACTCGCTGTCACTGATGGGGAAGACCATGCTTTCTACAATCAATTCAATAAAATTGATAATATCAAATACGTCACGGTCGCGTATGAAAATGAAGTGGCTGTTGGCTGCGGTGCCATCAAGGAATTTTCTGAAGGGAGCATGGAAGTCAAGCGGATGTTTGTACTTCCCGAGCAAAGAGGAGTTGGTATTGCCAAGAAAATCCTTTCTGATCTTGAAACCTGGGCTGCAGAATTGGGTTATTCCAGATGTATCCTAGAGACTGGCATAAGACAAGTGGAAGCAGTGGCATTGTACAAAAAAAGCGGTTATAGCATCATTCCCAATTACGGTCAGTATGCTGGAGTTGAAAACAGCATCTGTTTTGAAAAAGTACTCAAACCATAACCATCCCATAAATCAAAGTATCATTGAATCAGGAATTTGACTATATCATCGCAGGGGCAGGAGCGGCAGGTCTGAGTTTGGCGCTTTATATTTTGGAAGAACCCGCGCTCAAAGACAAGCAGGTTTTGGTTCTGGATAAACATGTCAAAAACAGCAATGACCGTACCTGGTGTTTTTGGCAAAAGGAGCCAAGTCCATTTGACCAAATTCTGCATGCAAGTTGGGACGAGCTCTATTTTCATTCTCCTGTTTTTTCCAAGGTTCTGGAAATCCAACCCTATCGCTACAAAATGCTCCGTAGCAGGGATTTTTATGAGTTCTGTTTGGGTAAAATAAAAGAGTCTAAAAACTTCAGCTTTGTTCAGGAGGATATCAAAGAAATGATGGCCGATGGAACTGTCATCTGTCAGGGACAAACATTTAAAGGAAAGTATATTTTCAACAGTGCCTTTGTGTCTATTCCCAAGACCACCGGCAAACACCATTTGCTGCAGCATTTCACCGGATGGTTTGTCAAAAGTCCGGAGGCTATTTTTGATCCCCAACGGCCGGTTTTGATGGATTTCCGGATTGACCAAAAGGGGGATTGCAGGTTTATGTATGTGTTGCCAAAAAATGAGCATCAAGCCTTGGTGGAGTATACCATCTTTTCAGACAGTCTTCTCGAGGAAGCGGAATATAAGGCCGCCCTGGAAACATATTGTCGGGAGGTTTTGAAATTGGATTCCTACGAAATTGAAGAAACGGAGTACGGCGTCATTCCGATGACCAACGAACCGATTCCCAAAACCCAAAGCGGGCATGTCATCAATATCGGTACCGCAGGAGGCCATACCAAAGCCTCAACAGGCTATACTTTTTCTTTTACCCAAAAGAAATGCAGAAAGATTGCCGCCAACTTAGCTGACAACAAACTACCCTTGGATGGACTTGACAGCAAATTTGACAAGTACCTCCTTTATGACTCCATCTTTTTAAGGGTTTTGTCAGAGAAGAACTTTCCTGCTTGGCGTGTTTTCAGCGAACTTTTCGAAAAGCTTCCGCCAAAAACAGTATTTGATTTCCTGGATGAAAACACCAACCTATTGACGGACATCAGGGTCATGAACTCCACCCATATCCCTACATTTCTCAAAGCCGCATTAAAAGAGGTCCTCTGATTTATTCAAATGATGGAATTACAGAAATCATGTTTTTTAATTCCGATAATCACAAAACCCTTTTCAAATGATTGGCAGAAAGCCATCTTTAAACTTTTCAAAAAATATCCCCATGAAACCATCTCATCTCCACATGTCGACAAATAAATTCCTTACAGCAGTTTTGTTTTTTTCTTTTGTCATCGTCGGATTTGATTCCTATGGACAGGAGATGAGTTTTGAGGAATACAATCCACCTTCGACATTGGTTGTGCCTGAAAACCCGATCAAAAGAGCCAAATTCCCATTTATTGACATCCATAGCCATCAGTGGAATGTGTCACAGGAAAGGGTCAATATCTTGGTCAAGGAAATGAATGAACTCAATATGGCTGTCATGGTCAACCTCAGCGGCCGGGGTAGGGGAGCAGCCGGAGACATTGATGGACAGGAATATATGTATTCGATGATCAGGAGGTTTAATGGTGTCGCACCTGGAAGGTTTATAGTATTTACCAATTTATCATTCAGGGAATTTGGTGCTCCTGGTTGGATTGAGAAAGCTGTGGCCGATTTGGAAAAAGATGTTCAGAACGGAGCCAATGGATTGAAAATCTATAAGAGCCTTGGTTTGTCTACCAAAGATATTAATGGTGTACGTGTGCCGATAGATCATCCTGACTTGGATCCGGTTTGGAAAAAATGCGGAGAACTTGGGATTCCTGTGATCATCCATGCTGCAGATCCTGAGGCTTTTTGGCAGCCATTGGATGCCAACAACGAAAGATGGTTAGAATTGAAACTAAATCCGGGAAGGAAGAGAAGCGATACTGACCCTGCACCTTTTGATCAGATCATTGCTGAGCAGCATCATGTATTTAAGAAGCATCCAAAAACCACTTTCATCAATGCCCACATGGGTTGGATGGCCAATGACCTTGACAAAGCAAGTGCGCACCTTGATATGTATCCCAATGTGGTTTTCGGGATAGGTGCGATCATCGCAGAGTTTGGAAGACAACCAAAGCGTGCCAACCGGTTTTTTAACGAGTATCAGGACAGGATCCTTTTTGCGAAAGATGCCTACAACAAAGAAGAATTCTACACTTACTTCCGGGTATTGGAAACAGAGGACGAATATTTTCCCTATTACAAAAAGTACCACGCTTTTTGGAGCATGTATGGACTTGGGCTATCGGATGAAGTCCTGAAGAAAGTTTACTACAAAAACGCACTAAGGATCATCCCAAATATTGACAAGAGTGGTTTTCCGGATTGAGAATCAAATCCAATTAAAATCTAGAGATAAACAGAAGTAGGAGTTATCAATAGTTTGGAAGCTTCATTGTTAAAGAATCCTAAAAATCTGAAATTCATCAAAATGCAATCCTCATGGGTTGCATTTTTTGTTTAGTTTAGCTTGTACTATTTGAATTGATCTTCAAATCAACTTTCTAATAATGCGGGTTCTTCTGATTTCTTTGCTTCTTATTTTTTTTCAATGGTTCGCATCTCCTTCCGGGACTTTTCAATCTATTTTTCCACAGAAAACGATTTTAGGAATAATATTAGACCAATCAACTCAAAAACCAATTCCTTATGCCAATATCGGGATACCTGGGTCCAACATCGGAACGATTTCAAATATGGATGGGACCTTTGACCTTTTGGTCCCCGATAAATATCTAGAGGATACACTTATGGTTTCTGCACTTGGGTATGAATTCAAAAAAATACCCATCCACCAATTGATTCAAGAAACCTATGGAGTGATTTATTTGACGCCAAATGAAAAATTGCTGGATGAGGTCATTATTACCGGAAAAAGAACCAAGAATAGGGTTTTTGAACTTGGAAATAATCAATCAAGGGGTGGAGTCATTGAAAATGACACTACCTATTCAGGAAGGTCGATGGCATTATTGATAGAAAATTCCGGTCCGGGATTCCAAAAGGATTTTGTTTTTCCGGTTTATCTCGAAAGTGCAAGGTTGAAAATATTCAGAAATAATCTAAGTGCTGTCAAGTTTCGTTTGAGAGTCAATGAGTTAGATAAAACTACAGGAAAACCTGGAATGGATTTACTTCAGGAAAGTTTGGTTGTGGAATCTGATTTGAAAAATGGTTGGTTGGAATTTGATCTTTCAAATTTCAACTTTTTAGTAAATGAGCCATTTTTTATCACATTCGAGCAAATTACAGACCGTAATGACAGAAAGGCAATCGCCGACGGTTACAGGGAATTTATCAGCAAACATCCTGAAAAACTGATTTCAGATACAACCATCGTTGATGGGAAGATAGAGGTAAAACAGAAACTTATAGGAGCTGGGATTGACATTCCGGGAACATTTGTAGCCATTTCTACAACTGAATTAGCAAAAGAGAGTTTTAAAAGTTATGTCAGGGAAACAAGTTTTGGCGATTGGGAGAAGGTAAATGGTATCCTGACCGCAACGGTCTTGTTAAGCAACCAACCGGTATCCGATAAGATATCCTCCAAAAAACCATCTTGTGAAAATGATCCAGTTTGCCAAGCCAACCAACTTTTAGAGGATTTTATGAATGAATCAAATTTACCCGGACTTCAATTGGCAGTAAGTAAAAATGGCAAGGCTGTATATGCTGTTTCAAAAGGATTTTCATCTTTTGAAAATGAAACACCGGTTTCTGATTCTACCAAATTCAGGATCAACAGCATTTCCAAGTCAGTTACATCTCTTGGTTTGGTAAAGCTTGTTGAATCTGGGGAAATCAATCTTGACACAAACATCAAAACTTATTTACCTGATTTTCCTGATAAAAAATTTCCAATCACCACCCGACAATTGGCAGGACATATTGCAGGAATCCGTGATTATGATGAATCCAACATGAAGGATTTTATCCAGGGTGAGCATTACGGTTCTATGATAGAGGCAGTTTCCATCATAAAGGATGATAGTTTGCTGTTTGAGCCAGGAAGTGAATTTCATTATTCCACTTTTGGTTGGAACTTGATAGGAGCCGTGCTGGAAAGCGTCACCCGCAGAAATTATTTGGAATTTATGGAAATGGAAATTTTCAACCCGATTGGAATGACCAATACCTGTGGTGATAATAGTATGGATGTGATTCCAGAAAGGGCAACATTTTATGATTCAACCGGACTGGCAAATGATTTGGGTGATTGGAGTTACAAATATTCGGGAGGAGGTTTGTTGTCAACTGTATCAGACCTTTTAAGGTTTGGCAATGCTGTATTGCATCTCCCGAGGAGCCAAAAAGAGATTCTTTTTAGCAGCATGAAAACTGCAGATGGGGTTGAGACTGGATATGGTCTTGGATGGTATATTGGAAAGGATAAAAATGGGCAAACAATCTGGTATCATTCTGGAGATTCATTCAGTAGCAGTTCACACCTTGTGCTTTATCCTGATATTGAATTGGTCATTGCATTTCTTGGAAATTCCCAAGAAGGTGCTGCCTTTGATATCCAAGAGATTGGATCTCTTTTTTATAAAGAATCAAACTTAAAATGATAATCCCCTTTAAATCCCCTCAAACAACTCAAAACTCTCCATGTATTCGGGAATAATCGGATGCCAGTCCAACTCTTCCTTGAGTCTGAATGCCAATGCCTCAGATACTTCTTTTTCACCGTGGACAAGAAATACCTTTTTGGGCCTTGAAGTAAATCCCTCGGCCCATTCTATCAGTTCGTCCTGATCGGCATGTGCCGAAAGTCCCTCGATGTAAAATACTTTTGCTTTGACAGGAACATCAATGCCGTACATACGGGCGGTTTCTTCTCCGTCCAGAATCCTTCTGCCACGTGTTCCTTCGGCTTGGTAACCAACAAAGATGATGCTGTCTTGCTCGTTAGGTAAGCGGTGATAAAGGTGGTGGAGGATCCTGCCGCCGGTCGCCATCCCGCTTGCAGAGATGATGATGGCATCTCCCCGCAGATTGTTGAGTGACATGGAGGATTCCTGGCTTTGGTAGTAATGAAGGTTTTTATGCAAGAAAGGATTGCATCCCTCTTCCTCCAATACCGGGCAAAGCCTGTGATAGGATGAGAAATCCTTGTACATCTTGGTGACATCAATGGCCATCGGACTATCGACGTAGATGGGTATATCCGGGATTTTTCCTTTTTGAAGGAGCAGGTGAAGGTAGTACAGGATCATTTGGGTTCTTCCCACTGCAAAGGCAGGAATGACGGCTACTCCTCCGTTTCGGAATGTTTCACGGATTGCCCTCCCGAGTTCCTCTTCAGGTTTGGGATTGGACTGCTTTCTATTGCCGTAGGTAGATTCCATCAAGAGTATATCGGCAAAGGGAACCCTTACCGGAGGATTGAAAATGGGGTCATGGTACCTGCCCAAGTCACCGGAAAAAACGATTTTCTTTTCCTGATTTTCTCCCTTGATTTTTAATTTGAGTATTGCTGCGCCGAGGATATGACCGGCATTAAAGTAAGTAAATGAAATCCGGTCATTTATTTTTTCTTCCTGCTCCATGTAGATGGGCTGAAGCAGTGGGAATACTTTCTCCGCATCTTCTTTGGTGTAGAGGGGCTGAGGCTTTTCATGTCGTGAATAGCCCTTTTTCTGCGCATAAGCGGCCTCTTCTTCCTGCAACTTTGCCGAATCCAACAAAAGTATTTTAGTGAGTTCCATGGTAGGGAAGGTACAATAGATAAGACCTTCAAAACCTTCCTTGACCAGTTTGGGTAAATACCCTGTATGGTCAATGTGGGCATGGGTAAGGATTACCAAGTTGATTTGGGCAGGGTCAATTGGGAATTTGTCCCAATTTCGGAGTCTATATTCTTTCATGCCCTGAAAAAGGCCGCAGTCCACAAGGATTATGAGATGGTCGATTTCGAGTAAATACCTAGAGCCGGTGACGGTCTTGGCCCCGCCTAAAAATTTGAGTTTGACTTGCATCTTCTTTTGGGTTTGTTGCTATATAAAAATACGATTCTTTTGTTGGATTAAAGGTTGGATTCAATGCTTTCCTCACAAAAGATTAAAATAACTTTTATTGTTTTCTTATTTGACATCCCTCGTATGGGTTATATAAAGTGACAAGAGAAGTAAAGACATATCATTTATTTACAATGATTGAAGAATATTGCGAAAAGATAGTTCTAACCATTTCGGTATAGTCAATTCTCTTATTTACAAGATTCGTGACCGAAATTTCATTCGCTACCGTAATTTATACCACGGGCTGCGGTGCATTAAGATTAGAGAAAGTATTTAAATTAGTGTAGCACCTTACCCGTGGCTATTATTATTTCGCCCGCTTCGGGGCTTTCGTCGCGTTTAGAATCCTCTTCCTAAAAAGGTTCCTCCTATGAAACCACTGCGGGGTGCAGGAAATTTTACCGGGCCGGCGAGGCAAAGCGGGAGGGAGGATTAAAATTTCTTGAACTTTTTGGTTACTTTTTGTTTCAAGACAAAAAGTGACACGAGAAAAGATCTTCAAAATGCGGTGTAATTATTGAAAAATAGAATGGGAACATTGAGATTAAATTGATTAATCAATCTTCCTTTTTTTGGTGTAGACCCCATTCCTTTCTTAATCTTTTTGGTCTCAAAAATGAGCTGAATCATATATTAAAAAGCGGGAACCCTATGGATTCCCGCTTTTGAAAATGTTGACATAATCTTCTATTTCTTTGTCACTTCATAAAATAAGCCCCTTCAAACTTCACCCTTGACAAGCTATCGGCAGAAGTGGTCTTGCCGGCTTGACTACAGGTAAGGCACAGCAACCCTTTTTCATTAAATACCCAATGGTTGCGTGAATTGATGTCTCTCGTTTTGTAGCCATTGCGGTGGATGGTGTTTTGGATGATCGGAATGATCGATTTATCCATCACAAATGGCCTGTCATAAGGTATTTCCAAGTCAAGGCTGAGGTTTTGCACCCTGAATTTATCCAATTCATTCAAATTGATCGACCGTTCAAAAGTCACCGTAGAGTCCTCCACTTTGTAGCTGTATTGAATAGATTCGGCGTTTTTCAAGGCATCGGCTTTGTTTTTTCCCCTAGCTTCAAAGTTTTGAATCAATATAGGTTCAGCAGCATCCGTGCCTTCAAGCTGGAGCTTTACAAGGTCAAATATTCCTCCCTCTTTATTGGTATCCACTGATTTAAGGACTATCGTACCTGGTGCAAAGGCCAATGGCTGTTCTACTGTATGGGTTGCTTCGGTTTTGAAGGATGCCACTACACGTGGTATCTGGAAGGCACATAGCCCAATGCTCAGCAACCAAAGTCCTAATGCCACCAATCCGAATCTTGCGTCGATGATGCTCTTTTTGACAAGCACCGAGATGCCTAACAGTACGATGATGATTCCCGGAATCAGCATGGCTACGGCTGCGGAGATCGCAAGCCAAGTAGGTACGATTTCAGTGATCCATTCCATGGGTATGCTCTCCCTGATTCCTAAGTACACATCACTTCCCGGTGCTATTCCGAAATATACAGCCAAAGCGACAAGTGGGGCAATTGTGATGGACATTCCGATGATGAATATGATCAATCCGAAAAAGACCCGGATGACCGCTAGCAGGAATGAACCCAATGGTCCCAATGCCTCACCAAGTGCATTGATTACTTTTCCTAGAAATCGGAAGGGTGCCAAAAGGATTTTCCTTGCCTGACTTTCTTCTTTTGGAAGGATGGGGTTTTGATTTTCCTTAATCGTGGTTTCAATATTATCCAAAGTGATGGCGCCACCTTTCATTTCAATTCTCTCAGTGATTGATTTGGCCACCGGCGTAATGATCCAAAGGATGATGTAGATAACGAATCCTGATCCACCGGCAAATATCAACCCGATAAACAACAGTCTCATCCAGATCACTTCAATACCAAAGTAGGCCGCCAATCCACTGGCCACACCTCCTAGGGTTTTGTCGTCCGGATTTCGGTAGAGCTTCTTGATGTTTTTATCCTCAGGTTCGTCGTAGGATACCGGCAGGATTACCCACAATACGATATAGGCGATGATGGCAAAGAATCCGAAAGAAAGGCTGAAATTGAAGTTCCAAGGTAGAAAATCCCAACCCGGACTTCCGAGTTTCAAGTTGCCGCTAAAGATCAGCAAGATCGCCACCAGCCTGGTCCAAAGCGGGTCAATGGAAAGGTAATTTGCCATTCCGGCACAAACCCCACCGAGGATTTTGCGGTTTTCCAGTCTTGTGAGTTTTTTGTAGCCTTTGGTGTTTTCGTGCGGAGTGATATGCTTATAGTAATCATATTCCTCATTGGCCTCTGCTTTTTTATCTTCAGGACTATCGTCCAATTCCTCCTCAATTGCCTTAAAATCGGCAATCGTACCCATCTTTTCGATCAGGCTGTTTACATTTTCGGCGGTGATGACCTGCTTGTTGTTTTTGAGGTTGCTGAGGAAAATTTCCGCAATCCTGTTTTCGATATCGGAAATGATTTCCTGATTGTCCTCATAGTGAGAAAAATGCCTGTTGATGGATTCAAGGTATTTTTTCAATGTGGTATAACCATCCTCTTCTATGTGAAACAGGATCCCACTGATGTTGATGCTTATTGTCTTTTTCATGGCTTATTTCTTTGAGGTGATTAATTGGGTAGAATTGACCAGGGAATCCCAGGTTTCATTCAGGGTTTCTAAAAACCTTGATCCTTCTTCTGTGATGGAATAATACTTTCTGGGCGGTCCGGATTCGGATTCTACCCATTTGTAGGAAACCAAAGAGGCATTTTTGAGTCTGTTGAGCAGAGGGTACAAAGTACCTTCCACCACGATCATCTTGGCGTCTGTAAGTTCCTCGATCATGTCTGAGGCATATACTTCCCCTCTGGCTATGATATGCAAAATGCAGAACTCCAGAAGTCCTTTCCGCATTTGTATCTGGGTGTTTGAAGCGTTCATTTTTTCTGAGTGGTTTAGTTACCAAGGAGTGTGTTTCAAAGCGTAGACATACTCCTTTTCCCATCAACCTTTAGAAAAACTGTACCAAAGTGTAAAACAGTACCTTGCATTACAAGACTTGTGTGTATAAAAAGGTACTGGAAAATTAAAAAAATATTAAAAAAGTTCGTTTTTTTTTATTTGAGGCATTTTTTGCCTGAATTTTGACCAAGGGATTTTTTTTAGACTTGATATACAAAAAGGATTTCAGGAAAAACAAGTGTGGCTGAAGTGGACAATATTATGTACACTTCCGAACAGGATTTTGGGAGTCAGGGCGTTCATTTTTATTTTGGGAAGGCTTTTTCCTTAGGTTTTTCTTTTTACTTTGCATCATAATTTAATACATGATAAATGGTGATTATCAGGTGTTTTATTGGAATAGTATTGTTTTTTAGCTTAACCAAGCTTGATGCCCAAACAATTACTCCCAAGTATTCCAATGAATTCATGAATATTGGTATTGGCGCCCGTGCCCTCGGAATGGGGGGTGCCCAGGTATCCTCTGTCCGAGATGTGACAGCTGCGTATTGGAATCCGGCCGGTCTGATCGGAATCCGGCACCAACATGAATTTGCCATGATGCACGCAGAGTATTTTGCCGGCATTGCAAAGTTCGATTACCTGGGGTACAGTACGAGTATAGATATGGACAACTCCATCGGTGTGTCTCTGATCCGGTTTGGGGTGGACGATATTCCTGACACAAGATTTTTGTACGATGCCAATGGGGCTTTGAATTACAATAACATCCAATTTTTCAATGCAGCGGATTATGCTTTGATGTTATCTTATGCGAGGGACGTCAGTGATGTATTCAAAATCGGCTTCAACGGAAAAGTGATCCATAGGAATGTGGGTAAATTTGCGCAGGCTTGGGGCTTTGGACTCGATGTAGGCGGGATTTTTCTTTTGGAGCAATGGAGATTTGGTTTTATGTTGCGGGACATCACCACAACTTTCAATGCGTGGTTTCACAATGCAGACATGGTGAGGGACATATATGCCCAAACCAACAATCAGATTCCTGTCAATTCCATTGAACTTACCTTGCCGCGAGCGATATTCAGCGTGACGAGAGACGTAGAGATCAATGAGGAATTCAGGGTTCAGGGAGTTTTTGATCTGGACTTGACTTTTGACGGAAGGAGAAATACACTTGTGAGGACCGGCTTGGTCAGTGTCGACCCAAGGTTGGGGATAGAAGCATCCTATAGAAATATGGTTTTTCTGAGAGCGGGGGGGAGCAATGTGCAGCGGATCAAGGATTTTGATGCGACTTATTACACATCTTGGAAACCCAGTTTTGGCTTGGGAGTTTTTCTCAATGAAAAATTCCAGATTGACTATGCGTTGTCCGATATTGGGGGAATTTCCCAAACACCCTATTCACATGTGTTCAGTGTGAAGGTGAGTTTGAAAGAACATGAACAGAGATTTAGGTTGAATAAAGGCTGGGAATATTAATGATGGCGAAAAGATTCTTTTTTTCAGTGGTGGCTTTGTTCTATTGCACTTTGGCTTTGGCTCAAAGTGAATGGATTGACTTTGACCGTACTTATTACAAAATCCCAACTGCCACAGATGGGATTTACAGACTGAATTTCACTTCCCTTTCTTCCTCAGGGCTCAATCCCAATGTCATCGATCCTCGAAACATCCGTGTCTTTCACCGCGGAGAAGAAGTAGCAATCTTTGTTCAGGGCGAGGCAGACGGCAAGTTTGACCCGAATGATTTTATTGATTTTTATGGCAAAAGGAATGATGCCACCTTGGATGTCAAGTTTTATGATGATCCTTCCCATTTGGGAAATACCATGTATAATACCCACAATGACACCACCGCTTTTTTTCTGACACTATCGCCCGATACCCGTGGCAAAAGGATGGCTAGAAGGCAAGAATCCAATGCATCTATTCCTTTGCAGGCCAATTACCAAACCATCCGGCAGGTAGTCTATTTTGAAAATTATAATCTTGGACAGATTTACAGTCCGGGGGTGTACCTGACTGATTTTGAACAAGGAAGCGGTTGGATGAGTGCTGCTATCACTAAAACCAACCCCAGAACGGTGGTGCTTGCTGACCTTGGGGATGTTCCCAATACAGGTAATGTGCAGCTGGAAATCGGACTCACAGGCAGGTCACCAAGTCCCCATACTTCCCTCATCAGCGTGGGACCCAATTCCAGTAATTTGAGGCAGGTGGCCTCCTACGATTATGAAAATTATCAGGCTATACACCAGGTGGTTGGACTTTTGCCATCAGACTTTAGCCCTACCGGATCGATTGCCATTCGGGTAGCCTCAGCAGGTACCGGGGCAACAGATAACGTTTCCATTGCCTATATCAGATTGACCTATCCCAAGGTTGTAGCAGATGGTGATTTTAGCAGAGAAATATTTATTTCGGGAGCTGAAAACAGTAGAGTCCAGATAGGAAATGTCCTTTCTGATTACCTAGCCTTAGAAGTGTCGGATCCGATCAATCCCATCCTTGTCCCTGTTACCAAAACCGGGAACCAAGTTGCTTTTGTCTCCGGTACAACGGGTGTTCCAAGCAAGATTTTTGTCCAAAACCAACTGAACATCAATAGGATTGCCACTATGACTCCGGTGAAGTTCCGGAATGTTCTCGGGCAAAAAGCCGACTATATCGTTTTGTCCCACAAAACACTGAGAAGACCTTCTTCCACTTATGCTGATCCGGTCAAAGCGCATGCTGCCCACCGGGCTTCCCCACAAGGGGGAGGATATGATACTTTGGTAGTCAATATCGACGAACTTTACGATCAGTTTACTTTTGGAGAAAAGACACCTTTGGCTGTTTATGAATTCCTGAGGGCCTATTATCCTATCCACAAGCCTGACTATCTGTTGCTGATAGGCAGGGCAATGGGGATTTTTTCTACAGCTAGAGCCAATGGGATCAATTTTTTCTATCGACAAAACCCATCTGTTTTCCAGTTTCAGGACCTTATTCCTCCGGCAGGATATCCCTATGCGGACAACAATTATTCGATGGGACTGGATCCGGACAACCTCAGCACGGCGGCTATTGTGATTGGAAGAATACCTGCCCGAAATCCCGAACAAGTGGCTGCTTATCTGGACAAGGTTAAGGAAAAAGATGCCCTTGGAGTATCAGAAGATTGGCAAAAAGAAGTGGTCCATCTCAGTGGAGGGGTATCTGCTTTCGAGCTGAACAGGTATTTCAATTTTCTGAATGGGTTTAAAAACATAATTGAAGGTCCCTACATGGGAGCGAATGTCACCACTTACCGCAAGCGTTCCAATTCGACGATCGAACTGATCGATATTTCCGGTGATATCAACAGAGGTACCAGTTTGGTGACCTTCTTTGGACATGGGTCTCCTTCGCTGATAGACATTGAAATCGGGTTTGCTTCAGATCCCACGATTGGATATAACAACAAGGGGAAATATCCTATGTTGCTCCTCAACGGTTGTGATGCCGGTAATGCCTTTGGAAATGCATATACTTTTGGAGAAGATTGGGTGCTGACTCCGAATAAAGGTGCCACGAATTTTATGGCCCATGCAAATATCGGTGTGGATGTTTACCTCCGTAGGTACAGTGAGGCATTCTATATCAAAGCATTTTCTGATTCCGCGACTATCTACCAACCCGTAGGGATGGTTAGGAGAGAGGCAGAAAAGTGGTTTTTTGACAGATACGGACAATCACCGGTCAACCGCTCCCATGCCGAGCAGTTGGTCATGTTGGGTGACCCGGCAGTAAGGCTTTTTCCTGCCAACAAAGCAGACTATTCTGTCAAGGAGTCTGATGTGACTTTGGGAAGCTTTGAAGGGGAGACTTTCAATGCACTTGCCGATTCCTTAGATTTCTCCTTTATCCTAAAAAATATCGGAAGGGTAGATGTTGATTCCCTCGAATTCAAAATCTCCCGAAGATTGCCTGATGGAACAAATATCAATTTCCCATCCATAAGGATTCCTGCAGTTTACAGAAAAGATACCATCCATTTTGCTGTTCCAAATACAGGTATCCAAGCCTTTGGGGACAATATTTTTACCTTGGAAATCAATCCGACCAGGGTGATTCCTGAGATGACTTTTGGTAACAATGCCATCACTGTAACCAAATTTATCCCGCTTAGTGGAACCATTCACCTGATTCCGGAAAACTTTGGAATCGTCAATGAAGCAGAAATCAACCTCATTGCACAGATTCCCGGAAAATCCGTGGAATCAAGAAACCTGGTGATACAGCTGGATACAGCAGCCAACTTCTCCTCTGCCATCAGAAGGGAAACCAGGATTACAACTTCCAATTTGGCAAATTGGGAATTGAACCTTTTCCAAAATGTGACCCAAAGAGACTCGGTGACATTCTATTGGAGGTCAAGATTTTTGGACCCAAGAGAAGGGGAAAGCCAAGAGTGGACTGAAGGAAGTTTTACATTCATCTCCAATGGCCCTCAAGGTTGGGTACAAAGGAAGCTTGCCCAATTAGAAACCAATCAACTAAACAACCTTGAAATCGAACCCGTCAAGCGCCAATGGAAATACAAAGACACCAAGCTGGATGTGGGTGTATTTACATTTGGAAACCAAACAGACAGCTTGACATTTAGGAATACCCAATTTTACCTGCAGGGTGTTCCATATATTATTGATAATGTAAACAATGCCAACTCAAGGCTTTGTCCTGACGGTTCTTTGGGTTTGGTGGCTTTTGAGCAGAGGTCTCTGACACCTTATTTGGTGATTCCTGTACCGGGATTTGATATCCTGGATGGCAGGAGTTGCGGTAGGGTGCCACAGGTGATTCAGAGTGTTCGCAACGCGTGGATTACACAACCTGGTCAAAGGATGCTTCTTGACTATATCGATGGACTAAAGGAAGGGGACTATGTGGTGATTTTCTCCGTGGGTAATGTGACCTATCAGCAATGGCCGGATGCCGTATTTGAAAAAATGAAAGAAATCGGAGCCAATGAAGCTGTGCTCAGAAATCTTCAAAATGGCGATCCTTACATACTCTATGGACGAAAAGGCATGAGACCTGGAGAAGCTGTGGAGATCGTTTCCCAACAGAACATTGAATTGGAGACAAATCAGCAGATCATAGAATTCGATACCGAGTTGCAGGGTTATCTTTCTTCGGGAAGTATCGTCACGCCAAGGATTGGGCCTTCGTCGGAATGGAAGAGATTCTTCAACAGCGTCAATGGAAGGGATTGGTTCGATGAGGAGTTGGCATTTTTTGATGTGATCGGTGTTGGGCCTACAGGCGATGAACAGGTACTTTTCAATGAAGTGCAAGACGGAGAAATAGACCTTTCCAATGTCAATTCGGACCTTTTTCCTTATCTGAGACTGCGGTATGCCATGAAGGATTCGCTTTCGACCGCGCCGGCGTACCTGGACAAGTGGCAGGTAAATTATACAGGAGTCCCTGAGGGAGTATTGATATTCAATGGCAAAGAGGAAAAATTGAACTTACAGGAAGGACAGGTTGCTACCCTCAGTTTTGAATTTGTAAATATTTCCCAATTGGATTTCCGGGATTCCTTGGTCGTGGAATGGGAATTCAACAACACGACAACCAAGAAAATAGAAAAGTTTTCCAAAAAGATTCCAGCTGTCAAATCGGGTGAAAAATATGGGTTCAACATTGAGTTTAATTCTACCGGCAATGGAGGAGATATCCAGGTGGAGGTTTTTGCAAATCCAAGAATTATCCTCGAGCAGACTTACAGAAACAACATCATCGATCTCGGGACCTACTTTGTAGTGGCGCCGGATCAAAACAATGCCATTTTGGACGTTAATTTTGATGGGGTTTACATCCTTGATGGGGATATCGTTTCGCCGACTGTCATGATTACTTCTATCCTCAAAAATGACAAATCCCTTATCCTCAAAAAGGATACCTTAGGCTTAGAGATATATCTCAAAAAACCTTGTGAGGATTGTCAGTATGAAAGAATTAATTTTTCTTCTCCTTTGGTCACTTGGTCTGAAGCAACTGAGAATAGCAGTTTCAAAGTGGAATTCCGTCCCGGACCTTTGGAAGATGGGATTTATACCCTGAGAGTGGTGACCGAGGACCTAGGTGTCGACAAACCTTACGAAATCAACTTTGAGGTTATCAACGAATCCACCATCACCAACTTCTATCCTTACCCCAATCCATTCAGCACCAGCACCAGATTTGTATTTACAGTGACAGGTTCCGAAGTGCCTGATCAGATCAAAATCCAGATCATGACAGTGACCGGAAGGGTTGTCCGTGAAATCCTTCAGGATGAAATTGGCCCAATCAGGATTGGTAACAATATCACCGAGTTTGCTTGGGATGGCAGGGATGAGTTTGGAGACCAATTGGCCAATGGTGTTTACATCTATCGGGTTCTTGTCCGCAAAGACGGACAATTTGTAGAGCTCAGGGAAACTGCAGGGGACAAAGCCTTCAAACAAGGTTATGGAAAAATGTATTTATTGCGATAAGGATGTGATGAATTCTTTTCGAAGAATCCCTAATCAAAAAAAAATTTGGTAACGGCGGTAACCCTGTATACAAACTTTGATTTATTGTCTTTTAGCTAGGTCAAAAGAATAGAAAACAAAGAAGCCTGTTTCTGACCAGAAACAGGCTTCTTTGCATATCGTTAAATATTCTTTGGAATATCAACCTTCTTCATCTTCATATTCCAAAACCACAATTTCATACATATTTTTACCATTGACCTGTACAGGCTGATAGTAGGTTTCACCGTATCTTACTAAAGTTCTTTCTCCTACTTTCACTTCCTCACCACCTTCGGACAGATTTTCAACCAAAGCACCCGCTGTCGGAGGTACTACTACATACCCATTGGCAGTCTTTTCATAAAATGCGCCTCCCCAATAATAGTTGATTTCATTGTCTTCCAATTTTACTATTTCGTAATTGTCCGGTATAGAGCTTACTTCTGCACCAATCGGTGCAGGAACGACAACCCAGCCATCGTCATCTTTTTGGTAGAATACCCCATCTGCGTATTGGAATTCATTGACGACATTCGTCACGTTGGTCACATTGGTGATATTGGTTTCATTGGTGACATTGGTAACGTTTACCACCTGAGCCTGAGGAGGAGGCATAGGCATCCAAAAACCCCAAGGATGCCACATCGGTCCCCAAAAGAAAGGGCGAAATGCGAAGAAGAAGAATGGATGGAATGCGAATACTCTCATTCCTCCCCACATAAAGGGTGGACGCATCATCATTGGAGACATCACATTTACCCTTACTACTGTGTTTCTTTGGGCATTGATATTGATATTGTTATTGTTCCCGATATTAATGTTGTTGTTTCCTCCACCAGGTCTGTTTCCACCTCCTGGTCCGTTTCCACCACCGGGTCTGTTGTTATTGCCTACTCCGGGATTTCTTCCGCCATCACCACCTGGCCTAGCACCTGAGGCACTTCCTGCCCTATCACCATCTCTGTTTCCGGTTCTATTACCTGAAGCGCTTGCTTGACTATTTGCGCCAGCGCCCTGATCCCTTGATTGACGTGAAGAGTTGATGGACCTGTCACCAGTTGCCTGATTGGTGTTAACTTTTCGGTCCGGAGCTCTTTGTGCTCCACCATTGATGGATCCGGGGGTACTTGTAGAAGGTCTGGCAGAAGGCTGTGAGGCACGATTTGAGGGTGCTGCAGCCGGTTGTCTGGAAGGGCTACTTGTGTTTGGCCTTGAAGCGGAGCTACCACTTTGTCTGGATGGAGAAGCGCTACTTGGTCTAGATGCAGCCCCGCCCCCGCTAGGTCTTGAAGCTCCACCACTGCTCGGCCTTGCAGCCGCGCCACCACCTGCTCGGCCTCCACCACCATGGCTCATTCTCTGAGCCAAAAGGCCGTCTGGATTAACAGTCAGGAATAGCATCAACATTGCTATACCTGCCAATTTTGCATATTTATTGATCATAATCATGAGCTTTAATTTCAATAGGTTGATGATTTGGAAACGATATTTAAGCGTCTTGCATTTTCAGGAGCTACAAAATCAAAGATAGCTACCGGTAAATCGGGGTTTAACTTCCAATTGGAAAATGTACCTTCGAATTGCAGGGTCTCTCCGTCTTTTTTCTCATGGATGACATATCGCCCAGGGAGAGCAAATGTGTCATTGTGAATCCAAATCTGAATGTGTTTATCGGTTCCTTTCGCAACAATATGGTGGTAATCTCTGCCGTCAAAATGGACCAATCCTATATAATAGATACTTTCACTGCTTTCGATCAGATCATCAGTAAATGAGGGATAAAAGAAATCACCCGCAGGGAAATCAACACCATAATCGGCGTTGACCATATCGATGGTTTCAAGGATGTTGTCCGGAGTCTCGATAAACCCATAAGTATTGGCAGTAAAGGAGTAATACATCAGCATGTCTGTATTATACCAATATCCCAATTCTTCTTTGGGCCCTTTGGAATGAATATGCATTTTGTCTGGTCCTACCATATGGACATCATGCACTGAATACTGCCTGAGTATTCCTTTGCCTGGATCATTGACATCTATTCCGGTTTTGAGCTGAAAACTGCAGGATTTAAGATCCCCAATGACCTCGCTCATTCGGTCCAAAAGGACCACTGCTCTTGCATCCATGGTACTGTCCTGTGCTTTTGCACCGACTACCAAGAAAAATGCAACCATAAAATATCCTATTTTTTGCATAGACTTTAGGTAATTGATAAATTGATAATTTTGTATTGAATCTTGAAATAAATTTAAAAACAATCGGGACAAACAGCTAGGGTTTGCAAAAAGAAATCAGGTTTTGTGACCTAGGGAATATTTTTTTAGGAGTTTCATTTTTCAGGTGAAAATGGGTGGTAGCAAGGTGTTTTATTTTGTTCTAAAAAACCGCCAAATTCCCCATAAACTCAGTAACAAAAGAAAAATGAAAATCCAGGCTTTTCCTGAAATCCCTTCCTGATTGATTGCACTATAGATATCTGTACCAAGAGTTCCGGCAGAAAAGGTAATAATTGTTCTTGGCAACATTCCGATACTGCCAAAAAGTACAAGTTTTTTCCAACCTACATGCAGCAATGAAAAAAGAAAGTTAGAAACTGCAAATGGTAGGATGGGACTCAATCTTCCAAAAAAAATCAATTCTCCCATCCGGTTTCTTTTCATTTCGATCAGGTTTTTTGCTTTGGGGTACCTGTCCAAAATCAGATCTAGACTTTCTCCACCTAGTTTTTTGCCCCAGGCATAACCCAACAAAGAAGCAAGATTATAGGCCAAAAACAGATATAAAAAAGCTTCCCAGCCAAATAGGAACCCCGAAAGGACTGCGACCAGCGTGGTGGGCATCAGGGCTAAACCCATCAATAAGGTAACAAAAAGCAGGTATGTAGCGGCAGTCAAGACAGAGGAAAAATCCCAATTTTGGAGATTCTCGGAATAATGGATCAATACAGGAATTCCTAAAAGACTGCCTATCGACGGCACTACCGCAACCCAAACAAGTGCCAAAGCAACGACTGGATTAATCCTGTAGGCGGATTGGAATTCCTTGAATATGCCTTGCTTTTTTTCCATCTTTGGGCCACTGAAGCGCAAAGGAAATCAAAACTTCGGAATTAAACCCAAAGAAATTAGATAGCAGAAATATGAAATTTGGAACAAAAGCAATCCATGCCGGTGTAGAACCGGATCCATCCACAGGGGCAATCATGACCCCGATTTTTCAAACTTCGACATATGTCCAAAAATCCCCCGGAGTGCACAAAGGGTATGAATATGCAAGAACCCAAAACCCTACCCGGGATGCACTACAAAAAAATCTGGCTGCCCTCGAAAACGGAAAGCACGGATTGTGCTTTTCATCAGGCTTGGGAGCCATCGATGCAGTGGTCAAATTGCTCAATCCCGGTGACGAAGTCATCAGTACCAATGACCTCTACGGCGGAACTTACAGGATTTTTACCAAGGTTTTTGGGCGCTATGGGATCAAATTTCATTTTATCTCCATGGAAAATCCCGCTTCGATTGAATCCTATATCAACAAAAACACCAAGATGATCTGGGCTGAGACTCCCACCAATCCGATGATGAATATCATTGACGTGGAGGAAATCGGAAAGATTGCCAAGAAGCATAAGATTCTTTTTGCCGTTGACAACACTTTTGCGACTCCTTTTCTCCAAAACCCTTTGGATATGGGAGCAGATATTGTCATGCATTCCGTTACCAAATACCTTGCAGGTCATTCTGATACCGTGATGGGCGCGTTGATAGTCAATGATGATGAACTTGCCAAGCAATTGGCTTTCCTCCAAAATGCCTGTGGAGCGACACCTGGACCTCAGGATTGCTTTTTGGTATTGCGTGGGATCAAAACACTCCATATCCGCATGGAAAGACATTGCCAAAACGGAGCGGAAATTGCCCATTTTCTGAAATCCCATCCTAAAGTGGACAAGGTTTATTGGCCGGGATTTGAGACTCATCCAAACCATGCCGTTGCCAAAAAACAGATGCGGGACTTTGGGGGGATGATTTCTTTTGTCATCAAAGGCAACAAATTGGAAGATGCCATCAAGGTATTGGAAAACATGCATTACTTCTCCCTTGCGGAATCTCTCGGCGGCGTTGAATCCCTTTGTGGGCATCCCGCTACCATGACACACGCAAGCATTCCAAAAGCAGAAAGAGAAAAAGTGGGTTTGGTAGATTCGTTGATCAGACTCAGTGTAGGGATAGAAGATGTCGAAGACCTGAAAGAGGACCTAGCGCAGGCATTGGAACTGGTATAAGTTTGGTGGGTATTCAGGAATGAATGCCCGTACTTTAAAAAAATACAATGAACTTTGGGAAACATGGAAAAATAGAAATTCCATGTTTCTTTTTTTGTCCGAAGCAAAGGAATTTGGGAAAATGATTTTTGGCTTAAAGCAGCTCGGAAAATTCGAGGGGAGAAATGATCGGAAGAATGGGGGTTGTTTTCTTTAAAAAACCTTTGTCAGAGGTTACAATTACACTTATGTTATTTTCAAGTGCGGTGAAATATTGGAGGGCATCTTCTAAATCTCCAAAGTCAGATTTTATGGCTTTAATTAGAGTATTCTTGTTGGCCTCCAATAACTCAAAATTCAAAATTATCATTTCCAGAATGGCCTTGGTGGCTTCCAAGCCTTTACTTTTTTCTAAAAAATAAATACAGATTTGAATGGAGGATATGCTGAAAAATCCAATAATTTTTCTTTGATCAATTGACTCAAATAATTCTGTAATCCCTGTGGTTCCTCTCTCTAGAAAGAAGTCCAAGAGGACATTTGAATCAAAATATACCCGATGCTTCATTTAGGTTAGTTTTGATTTAAAATAGGTTTCCTTCCAATCAAAATCTTCTGGAAATTCAGTTTTTGACTTGGGTAAAGTCTTTAAAAACTCAATCAGACCTAAATTACTTTTTGTTTTGGTTTTTGGTTTTAGAATTTCCGCAAAATGGGTTTCAACCAAATTTGAAATGCTGATATCTTGCTCAATGGCATATTGCTTGACCTCATTCAGCAAGTTTTCTTCAATGGTTATATTGAGTTTTTTTTTCATAAGAAAATTAAATACGTATAAATATATGTTATACGCATAGAAAGGTCAAGAAAAAAATGAGATTAATTGAACCCGTACTGATTTCCGATGGTTTTATTTTTTTATTCTACACATTTTTAAACCAATTATGACCATGCAGAATCTTGAAAACAAAACAGCACTGATTACCGGCGGAAGCAAGGGGATCGGATTTGGAATCGCAGCCGCGTTGATGGCTCAGGGGATGAATGTAGCCATTACAAGCCGCTCCCAAAAAGGTGCGGATGAAGCGGCTGCTGAACTGAATAAATCCGGAAAAGGTAAGGCATTAGGGATTAAAGCTGACGTTAGGAATTTTGAATCCCAACAGAAAGCGGTAGACACCGTACTGAAAAAATGGGGAACTTTAGACCTTTTTGTAGCCAATGCCGGAGTTGGGTTTTTTGCCTCTATTGAGGATATGACTTTGGACCAATGGCATGAAACGATAGACACCAACCTGACAGGTGTGTTTTACAGTTTAAAAGCGGGATTGGATGGATTAAAAGCTTCAAAAGGATATTTTATTTCTATTTCTTCCCTTGCAGGGACAAATTTCTTTGTCAACGGATCGGCATATAATGCTAGTAAATTTGGGGTCACGGGTTTCACCCAAGCTGCTATGCTTGACTTGCGACAACACGGTATCCGGGCTACTACGATCATGCCTGGCTCAGTGGCTACCTATTTCAACAACCACAAGCCTAATGAAACTGATGCGTGGAAAATTCAGATAGAGGATATAGGTCAGATGGTGGTGGACTTGATGCAAATGAATCCAAGGACACTTCTAAGCAAAATTGAAGTCAGACCAAGCATGCCTGCTTGACCAGATCAAAGCAATAATAAAATTAAATTCAGTACCCAAAATTGAATTGTCAGTTTTGGGTACTTTTTGTTTCGGTAGCATCTTGGATGTTTGGTTTTTTCCTATTTATTTCCTGATAATGAATTCCCTCATCTCAACAATTAAATCTTGCCGTATCTGTGAGGCTTATCTTCCTTTGGGTCCAAGACCTGTTTTTGTAGCCGATTCCGCTGCAAAAATCCTGATTGTGGGACAGGCACCCGGCACCAAGGTTCATGCTTCAGGTATTCCTTGGGATGATCAAAGCGGCAAAGAACTTCGCAGGTGGTTGGGTGTCGATAAAGAAGACTTTTATAATCCAAAACTTTTTGCAATAGTACCAATGGGATTTTGTTATCCTGGGAAAGGAAAAGGTGGTGACCTTCCTCCCAGACCCGAATGTGCCCCACTTTGGCACCATCAACTTTTGTTACAAATGCCCCAAATCCGACTGACCTTGCTGATTGGCAGCTATTCACTGGACTATTATCTGGGAAAATCCAAAAAGAAAAACCTTACTGAGACTATCACCGCTTTTGAAGAATACCTTCCGGCATATTTTCCCTTGGTTCATCCCTCCCCGAGGAATAAAATATGGCAAAAGAAAAACCCATGGTTTGAGCAAGTGGTCGTACCGCGCTTAAGGGAAAAAGTCCATGCCATAATCGTCAATTCCAATCCATGAATCCCATCCTTGAAACAGATCGTCTTCTCCTGAGAGAATTAAACCTGGGCGATGTCCCTTTTATCCTTTCCCTGCTGAACAGTCCCGGCTGGCTGAAATATATCGGAGATCGGGGGGTCAAAAATGAAGAACAGGCAAAGGATTATCTTTTGAACGGTCCACTCAAAAGTTATAAAGAAAATGGTTTTGGCCTGTATTTAGTAGAAGAAAGGATTTCAAAATTACCAATCGGATTGTGTGGCCTACTCAAAAGAGAAACTTTAGAAAATCCTGATTTGGGATTTGCGTTCCTTTCGGATTATATGGGCAAAGGATTTGCCTTTGAGGCTGCACATGCAGTTTTGGAGTACACGAAAAGTGAGTTGAAGATGCCGACAATCCTAGCCATTGTTCTTCCCAATAACCAACCCTCCATTAAACTACTAGAAAAGCTAGGTTTTCAATATCAGAAGACTATTCAGGTTAAAGAAGGGGAAGATTTGAGTCTATTTCAGGTCAATCTATAAAACCGGATCCTGACACCTACTTCTCAAATCATCAGTCCCATGGAACCGAAAGAAAAACCAATTATGGCGCCGATGACCAATTCTTTCATGCTGTGTCTCTTCATTTGCCACCTTGACCATGCCACCGCAAGTGCAAATCCCAAAGTGATAAATCCTGGCAAAAACCCAAACACAAAAATATTTACCCCGATATAAAATGCGATTCCGGCATGCATGGAGGCTTTTATTTTGAGATTGACCAAGGCCATGGACAGTACCATGGCAAAGAAAACCAACGTTTGACGCAGGACTTCTCCAGGAAAATCGAGGATCCAAAAGACCAAAAGCAAGACCACAAAAAGGCTGATGGCAAAAGGATAGAAGCCTTTCCTTTGCATCCTGTCGGAGACATCAAAGTTGGTATATTCCCCGCTTTTCATTTTCCGATAGTTGTTCCAAATGATAGGAACTGCTACAAGCACAATCACAAGGAAAGAAACCATCAAGGCCATTTTCCTTTCGAGATTCTGAAAGGACATAAAAATCACGTAAGCATTTCCAAACAATAGTGGGTGTCCTATTACAGAAATGAATTTTGCGGTTTTTTGTCCGTTAACATTCATCAGTTCGGTTGGATCAGGTCCCAAAGATTGCCATAAAGGTCCTCAAATACGGCTACAGTCCCATAAGGCTCCGTGCTTTTTGGACGGAAGATTTTGATGTTTTGATCTAAAAGATTTTGGTAATCCCTTTCGAAATCATCGGTGTACAAAAACAGAAAAACACGCCCACCGCTTTGGTTTCCGACTGCCTGGAGCTGGACTTCATCTGCCGCTTTGGCCAATAAGATTTCACATTGTCCATATTCATATCCTGGCGGCGCTATTCTGACCCATCTTTTGGTATCCGACATGCGGGTGTCTTCCAATAATTGAAAGTGGAGTTTTTTGGTGTAAAAAGCGATGGCTTCGTCATAGTCCCTGACCACCAAGGCGAATTTTGCGATAAATTGTTTCATTATTCTTCTGGTAAATACCGTTGATTGGAAATTTCCGAAATTACCCCAAACCTGCAATTTTTCGGATTTTCCTCCCAATTTGTTTTTTGGTCACTATTAAGTTCAATGAATTTGGTCACTTTGGTCTTCGATTGTTGTGGCGATAAAGGAGGCAATCTGCTCATAGCCCATATCGGAGGGATGGATGCCATCTTCTGAAAAAAACTCTCCGGCAAACTTTCCGCCATGATTTTCAAAAGAAAGATGAGGTAATTTTTTTTCCAACTTTTCCAATTCTCCGGTTAAAATCCCCCTCTGCCATCCCAAGAAGAACCGCATGATTTTGGGTATTCCAGGAAACATCTGAACAGGCGGAATAAGAGGTATGGTGATTTTCTCCACATTTTTTTCCAATACAAGATATTGGATAAAGGATTCTATTTTTGTTCTGAATTTTCCCGGAGGTGTGAATCTGAAGCAATCATTGGCGCCGATCAGGATGATGGTTTTTGAAAAATTCCTTGGCATTTCATTTTCGGATTTTCTAAAAAGACTTTGGAGGTTCTCTGCCTTTAGGCCATTTTCACCAATATTGATAATTGTGAATTGCTCTTTTAAATTTTTGAATATGTGAGAGGCAAATGTCCTTTCGGTACTCGTCGCTCCCACACCGGCGGCGGTGGATTCTCCTATGATCAATAGACAGGATCCTGGATTGGAGCTTTCAAGTTTTAAAAATTCACTCCTTGGCGGAAGTTTGACAAGGTTGTTTTTCAATTTTGTTCCAATGATATAAAGAATTGGAAATACCGGTACCAATACCACCAATTCTAAAAAATACGAAAATCTGTTGCGCATGACTTTGTGTAAAACTGTAAACAAAACACCAAGCCTTGATTCAAAGCTTGGTGCAGAATTGGTTATGCTGAAAAGAGATTATCCTCCGACTTTTTTGGCTTTATATCCCTCTTGGATCAGGATCTGAAGGACTTTGTCACGGTGGTCGCCTTGGATCAGGATTTCCCCTTCTTTGGCACTTCCCCCTACGCCGCATTTGTTTTTGAGGATTTTGCCCAGTTCCTTGAGATCATCTTCAGTCCCTATAAATCCTTCTATTAAAGTCACCTGCTTGCCGCCACGGGATTTTTTGTCCAACATGACTTTGAGATTTTGCTTTTGAGGGGACAAAGTTTCATCTTCTTTTTCTCCCCCAAAATTGAATGCGAAATCATTGCTGGTGGAATAGACCACACCGTCCCTTTTCTTCCAGTCGTTGTTGTTCTTTTTTGACATTTTATTTTTTTGATTTCATGGTCCACACTGGCCTTTGGGCAGCATTGACCACATCTTCTGCAATACTTCCGCTCAGCAGGTGCAAAAATCCTGTCCTGCCATGCGTGGCCATGGCGATCATGTCGGCATTGACATCATCGGCAAACTCAAGGATGCCTTCTTCTTCCGAAGTGCTGTTGTACACCTGCATGGAAGCTGCATTGATCTCAAAATCTTCTGCAAAGGTTTTCATCTTTTCCATCGAAGTCCTCGTGCTTTCAAACATCGAAGGGGTATTGATTTTGACCAAGTGAATCTCTGCACCTATGGTGGCTACGGCGGTCTTCAGTCTGTCGATTACCTCGCTTGGTACTCCTTCAAAGTTGCTCGCAAACACTACTTTACGGATGTTTTCTGCAGAGACAGGTCCCTTAATCGTGATGACAGGACAGGATGCATGCCTTACGACTTTTTCGGTATTGCTGCCGACCAATACCTCTTCCATGCCCGAAGAACCTTTGCTCCCCATGATTACAATGTCAGCTTTGGCATCGATTATTTCTTTGGAAATTCCAGCAAAAGGATTCCCGAAAACCATTTTGGTTTCAAATTTAAATCCGTCGTCTTTGAATTCCTCCTCCATCGCTGCCATCTGTTTTTTTCTCTTTTCGATCAGCTCGATCATAAAAATCTGGCTTGATTCGCTGCTAAAGGAACCGACTTCACCATAACTCGAAAAACTCTGTGGTGAGGGCAGTTCGATGATATGTAAGAGTTCTAATTTGTTTTTTGTCCTTTTTGCCAATTCAATGGCAAATTCAAAAGCATAGTTTGCTTCTTTGGAAAAATCATAAGGAACGAGAATTGTTTTCATGGTATAGGGTGTTTATTGATGCAGGAAATTACAAAAATTACCTCAATCCTTTCAGCAACTGATCCTTTTTATCTAAAAAAATAATATTCCAATTCCAAAAACTAAAACCCAAAGCAATGTTGAAATGGCCATTTTTTTTAGATTGGGATCAAGATCTCTCGCTTCGGTTTTTGAGGCCACGGATTTTCCTACTTTTGCCATGATTGGAAGGACAGCCAATGCTATCAGACAGCCATAAGATTGGTTGAGGATGGCAAAAAGCACCAAAGACAAATTTCCGCCAAAAATCAATCCCCAATTGTAAATCACAGCTTTTTTCCGGCCGATACGAACAGGAATGGATTTTTTCCCTGCGAAGGTATCTGCTTTGATATCACGGATGTTATTGATGTTCAAGACCGCAGTACTGAAAAATCCCAATGAAACAGCAGGCAAAACAATACTCCAATCAAAGGACAGTGAATGCAGAAAATACGTGCCTAAAACTCCCAATAAACCAAAAAACAAGAAAACTGAAATATCCCCCAATCCGGCATAGCCATAAGGCTTGCTGCCGGAAGTGTAAGTCACTGCCGCTACGATGGCTGCGATACCCAAACCCAAAAACAGGAGAAACATCTTCCAATCCTGAAGGGAAATGTAAAGCAATACCAATCCTGAAATTAATGAAAGGCTACCCAGAAGAAACATTGCTTTTTTCATTTCTCCCAAACTGATGATACCCGACTGAACTGCCCTGATGGGGCCTTCCCGGTCAGCAGAATCCGCGCCATGGATGCTGTCGCCATAGTCGTTGGCGAGATTGGAAAGAATCTGAAGAAAAACAGTCGTCATTGCTGCCATCAAAAATACCCAAAAGCGAAATTCCCCTTGGTAGGCTGCAAGAAATGATCCCATTAAAATACTGGACAAAGCCAACGGTAACGTTCTCAAACGGATGGCATGCATCCAGGCCTGTCTTTTATTGGATAAGGTAACTTCCACTTTTTGATTTTGGATCAAAACTAACAAAAAGACCTGTTTTCGGAAGGAAAACAGGTCTTTTTGTAACAAATATTTGTGTTATTCAGCAATAAGTTTCAGGATTTCTTCATCCATAGGCTTCACTGAGGAAGCGAAAAACTTTACAAGTTCACCTTTTTCATTGATGAAGTATTTACAGAAGTTCCATGTAGGTTCTTTGTCATTCCATCCGTTCAGGTCTTTGTCTGAAAGCCATTTGTAAAGGGGCGCTTTGTCATCACCTTTTACGGATATTTTATCCATCATCATAAAGGTGACCCCGAATTTGGAAGAGCAGAATTCTTTGATTTCCTCATTGGTTCCTGGTTCCTGACCACCAAAATTATTGGCAGGAAAACCGATGATCGTCACCTCATCTCCATGTTCTTGATGAAGTTTCTGGAGGTCTTCGTACTGTTTGGTATAGCCACATTTCGAGGCTACATTCACCAATAGTAGTTTCTTTCCTTTGAATTGGGAGAAATCGACTTCCTGACCATTGATGTCTTTCATTTTAAAATCGTAAAAAGATTTTTCCATAACCATTTCATCTGGTGATACATTGTTGACTGGTTCTTGCTTTTGGATAAAGCCTGTGAAGGCTAAAGCGATGATTGCGAAAGTGAAAAGGATTTTTTTCATATTACATTCTGTCTGGGACTTTGATTCCTAATAACTGCATGCCCTTGCGAATTGTTTTGGCGGTGATGGCAGAAACGGCAATTCTGAAAGATTGGACCTTTGGGTCATTTTCATGGAAGATCGACAATTCTGCGTAGAATCTATTATATTCTTTAGCCAAGTCAAAAAGATATTGGGCTAATACAGATGGCGAGTATTCTTCTCCAGCTGCCATTATTTTTTTCTCAAACTCATTTAAAACAACAATCAGGTCTCTTTCAGCAGGCTCAAGCTTGTCCAATCCTTCAAATCCCGCACTGCTGTAATCAACTCCGATTTGTTCGGCTTTTCGGAGAATAGATGCAATTCTTGCATGGGAATATTGGATAAATGGACCGGTATTTCCCTGAAATTCAATGGATTCCTGAGGATTGAAAAGCATCCTTTTCTTGGGATCGACTTTGAGCAAGAAATATTTCAAAGCGCCCATTCCCAATATTTCATATAGTTCAGCAGCTTTTTCAGCGCTGAAACCATCGATTTTTCCAAGTTCTTTGGTATGGCTTTCGGCCGTCTCGATCATTTCCTGCATGAGGTCATCTGCGTCGACGACGGTTCCCTCACGAGATTTCATCTTTCCGGTAGGCAAATCCACCATCCCATAGGATAAGTGATATAAACCATCTCCATAAGGACGACCCAACTTCCGCATGATCTTGAACAACACATCGAAATGGTAATCCTGCTCGTTGCCGACTACGTAGACCGATTTGTCAAAATGGAAATCCTGGTATTTCAATTCGCAGGTCCCCATGTCCTGGGTGATGTAGACCGAAGTGCCGTCAGACCTCAGAACCAGTTTTTCATCCAAACCTTCGGCTGACAGATCGACCCAAACTGAACCGTTTTCTTTTTTGAAGAAGACGCCTTTTTCCAGGCCTTCATCTACGATGTTTTTCCCCAAAAGGTAAGTGTCTGATTCGTAGTAAAACTTATCGAAATCAACTCCCATTTTTTTGTAAGTGGCATCAAATCCCTCATACACCCATCCGTTCATGGTTTTCCAAAGGTCAACCACGCCATTGTCTCCTGCCTCCCAAAGTCTCAGCATTTCCTGTGCTTCGAGCATGAGTGGCGCATTTTTCTTGGCCTGCTCTTCTGGTTGGCCATCGGCAACAAGCTGTTGGATTTCTTTTTTGTATTCCCTGTCAAAAATCACATAGTATTTTCCTGCCAAATGGTCTCCTTTTAGTCCGCTTGAAGACGGGGTTTCTCCATTGCCGTGGTGTCTGTAAGCTACCATTGACTTGCAGATATGGATGCCGCGGTCATTGACAAGGTTGGCTTTGACTACTTCATAGCCGTTGGCTTTCAGGATTTCAGCAACGGCATAGCCTAGGAAATTATTCCTCAAGTGTCCAAGATGCAGCGGCTTGTTGGTGTTGGGGCTGCTGTATTCGACCATTACCTTTTTTCCGTTTGCGGGAAGTTGGCCCAAATCCGGATTGCCGTAGATCTTTGAAAAAATATCCAACCAAGATGTCTCACTCACAGAGATGTTCAGGAATCCTTTGACAGTGTTGAAAGAAGAGACCACATCACAGTTTGCCACGAGATATTCCCCGATTTTTGCACCCGAAGCCTCAGGATTGAGTTTGGTGATTTTCAAAAACGGAAACACCACAAATGTAAAAGTCCCTTCAAATTCCTTTCGGGTAGGTTGTAGGGCAAGTTCTTCTAAAGTTGCCTGATGACCAAAAAGCTCTTGAAAAGCTTGTTGAATGCTGGCTGTTATTTTCTGTTCTATATTCATGAAATAGACATGAGACGTGAGATATGAGACTTGAGACTGTGACCATCGATCGGTATTAGTATCTCTTTCTCAGTTTTTAAATTTTATACTTTTATTAACCAAATAACCAAATCACCAATAACCAAATCACCAATAACCAAATCACCAATAGCCCTTAAACTTAAAAGTTATCCACCAATGACTTGGTAGTCGCTTCTAAAATGTCAAAGGCGTTTTCGGCCATCAGGTTTTCGGAATCTAGGGTAGGATTCACTTCTACGATTTCCCAACAGCAAACCCGCTTGTCTTTGATCAATTCTGTGTTGAGCTCGAGGGCTTCTTTTACAGTTAATCCATTGGCAACGGGCGTTCCGGTACCCATGGAGATCGATGAGTCCAAGCTGTCCACATCAAAGGAAATGTAAATCTGATCACAATTTCCAAGGATGCTAAGTGCTTCGGCCGCCACTTTGGTGATGCCAAGGTTCCTTACTTCTTCTGTGGTGAAATTTTTGATCCCATATTTTTTGATCAGAAAATCCTCAGGCGATTCGGTATCCCTTACAGAAATGAATACTATATCTTCCGCTTTTATTTTTGGTGCGTCGCCGCCGATTTTTTTAATTTTCTCCCAATACTGAACGGTCTCTTCAGCAGGCTGATTGACTTCACAGTCCCTGTTGTCGGTCTGAATACACATCGCCAAAGGCATCCCGTGCATATTTCCTGAGGGGGTGGTATAGGGAGTGTGGAGGTCAGCATGTGCATCTATCCAAATTACCCCGAGACGTTTGTCAGGATGGGCAGACTTGATTCCCATGATGGTGCCTGCGGCTGTGGAATGATCTCCCGCCAATATTATTGGAAAAAGCTTTTCCAATCTCAGCGATTCTATGGTGCTGTAGACATTTTTCAAAACCTGGTAGACTCCATCGATGTATTTGGCATTTGGATGTTTGTTTCCTTTCCAAAGAAAATTGTTGGCATCAGGGACATGGATAGGATCAAATCTGGTGAAGAAATCCGAAGTTTTGTCTAAGCTGGCGATTTTTAGTGCGTCAATTCCAAGACTCGCGCCTCTCGTTCCGGCGGCAATTTCCGATCGGACCTCGACCAATTTTATATCTCTCATAGATGGTTTATCTGGGCTTCATTCAATTATTCTTCATTCGAAGTGCCGCAAAAGTAGTCAAAAAAAGGCTGAAAAACCATTTGAAAAGATTCATTTGAGAAAGTCAATACCTGCCAAAACGGGTCTTATTCACCATGTAAATTTTTGGAGATTCAGGTTTTGATGATTATTCAATAATTCTGGTTTATTTAGGGAAAGTGATTTTTTTAAAACAAAAATCAGGCATTGTCAATGAACATCAAAAATAAAGTCGGCTGGAAGACAGCATCAGGCTTGGTGATAGCCAATATGATCGGAACCGGGGTTTTTACAAGTCTCGGATTTCAGGTGGCAGAAAGTCAGAATACCTGGAGTATCATCCTACTTTGGGTGATAGGAGGGTTGATGGCACTGATAGGGGCATTTGTCTATGCAGAGTTGGGTACCCATTTCAAACAATCCGGAGGTGATTATATCTTCCTTTCGAGGACCATTCATCCTGCGGCAGGTTATCTCTATGCCTGGATTTCCCTGACTGTGGGTTTTTCGGCGCCGATTTCCATTGCGGCCATGGCCATGGTCGAGTATTGGGAACCATTGATAGGTTTCCACAATAGCAGGACTATCGGTATGGCGGCGATTTTGATGATGGGTTTGTTTCACTCGTTTTCGGTTCACCAATCTGGTCTTGTCCACAATATCCTTACCGGCATCAAATTGCTTTTTGTCTTTGTCCTCATTGGATTGGGATTCGGATATGCTTCAGTTCTCTCGGAAAGCAGTTTTGATTTTAGCGCTTCTTGGAAAGGGGAGATTTTTGCCCCCGGATTTGCTGTTTCTCTGATCTATGTTTTTTATGCCTATACAGGATGGAATTCTGCAGCATACATCGTAGAAGAAATCAACGAACCGCGAAAAAGCCTTCCCAAGGCATTGATTTCTGCGGCTATTCTGGTAATGGTCGTTTATGTGTTGTTGCAGCTTGTCTTTCTAAAGCATGCTTCTATTGAGCAGCTGGAAGGAAAAGTTCAGGTGGCCACCTTGGCATTTGGGAACCTTTTCGGAACCCAAGGGGTGTTTTGGGTGAGCCTGTTTATTGGAATCCAGCTAATTGCCACGATAAGCGGCTATACTTGGGTGGGTCCAAGGATTACCAATGCGATGGCCAAAGAATATGTGTTTTGGAAACCATTGGCTTTGGTCAACAAAAACGGGATACCGGTTAGGGCTATATGGTTCAATACTTTTGTAAGTCTTCTATTGATGTTTACCGGCTCTTTTGAGGCCATCATGTTGTATGCAGGGTTTGTCCTTCAGGTAATGGGAACCTTAACCATCGCCGCTTCTCTCAGACTCAAAAACAGATCCGGATTCCAAAGTCCGTTCCGGCCTTGGCTGCAGTGGATTTACATTGGTTTCAGTCTTTGGGTGATGGTATTCATGGTTTATGACCGTCCAAAAGAAAGCCTTTTTGGATTGGGGATAATCTTTGTAGGTTACTTACTTTATCTGTTTGATTCATTGAAAAAGCCAAATAAAGTATGATTAAGTCAAAGCTTCCTGATGTCGGTACCACCATTTTTACAGTCATGTCCAAGTTGGCCACGGATTGCAATGCCATTAACCTGGCGCAGGGATTTCCTGGATTTGATTGCTTCCCCTACCTCCATGACCTGGTGACCAAATATGTAAGTGAAGGATATAACCAATACGCTCCCATGAGCGGGGTGCCGATTTTCAAGCAAAGGATTGCCGAAAAAACTAAATTGGTATATGGGGTGGACTTCAATGGAGAATCGGAAGTCACAGTCGTTTCCGGTGCTACTGAAGCTCTTTTTGCAGCAGTGACGGCTGTGGTCAGGCCTGGTGATGAGGTGATTTTGCTCGAACCCTCCTATGACAGCTATGCTCCGGCAGTGGTGTTGAATGGCGGAATTCCGGTATATGTCTCCCTAAAGCTTCCTGATTTTTCGGTGGATTGGGACAGCGTAAAATCAGCCATCTCTGACAAAACCAGACTGATCATGGTAAATACTCCCCACAATCCATGTGGCTATGTCTGGACTCAGGATGACCTGAACACCTTAGCCGAACTGATTCAGGACAGGGAAATATACGTCGTCAGTGACGAAGTCTACGAGCATATTACTTTCGATGGAAGGAAGCACCTCCCCTTGTTCAGTCATCCTCTGCTCAAAGAAAGGACTTTTGCCTGTGGCTCTTTTGGAAAAACTTTCCATATCACAGGATGGAAAATAGGATATTGCCTGGCTCCCGAAAAACTGACCTCAGAATTCCGGAAGATCCATCAGTTCCTGACCTTCAGCACAGCCACTCCACTGCAGTATGCTTTGGCAGATTTTATGGTGGAACCATCCAGATACCTCCATCTCAATGACTTTTATCAACGAAAAAGAGATTTGTTTTGTCAGGGTTTGAAAAATACGGCTTTTGAATTTACTCCCTCTCAGGGAAGTTTTTTTCAAATGGTTTCCTACGCCCACCTTTCTCAGGAACCTGATTATGACTTGTCCGTGCGGATGACCCGGGAGATCGGTGTAGCAAGTATTCCTGTCTCTGTTTTTTACCATAACAAAACCGACCACAAATTGCTCAGGTTCTGTTTTGCCAAAGAAGATGATGTGTTGGAAAAAGCGCTTGAATTGCTTCAGAAACCTTTGTTTTGAGCGATAATCCTAATCTACCTATCCCCGAGTTTTCTTACTGACACAAAAAAATCCCCACCTTACTCTATTCTGGTAAAAAGAATGGCAATGGAATGCGATTTGACTTCGTAAGTGGTTTCATAGTAATTTCCGGCCTCAGTCCATAAGCAAATATCACATGGCCCATCAAGGCTGGTATCTACCCACCTCCTCCAAGTCACACTTATCCCTTCGATAGTTTGGGGTATTTCAAAGCTTAGGTTTTGATTGTAGGAATTGATCAAGTAATGCATGGCCATTTTACCGTTGAGGGACATTACTGTCATCGCGATGCTGAGTGAGGTCGGGGACCAATCAGGTTGGTGAAGTTTGATACCATGCCAATAAATTTTGGACTGTGTGAGCAGTTCCTTCAAACTCAGTGTGAATGTGGATTGGGAGGTTTCTCTCAGCAAGCGTTTTTTGATCAGTACCTTCACAAACCTGAATATTTCTTCATTTTTTTCAACCAGATCCCAATTGAACCAAGAGAGCTCATTGTCCTGACAATAGGCGTTGTTGTTGCCCTGTTGGGTATGTAGGATTTCATCTCCCATCAAAAGCATGGGTGCTCCCAATGACAATAAGGTGACCGTGAAAAAGTTTTTGATCTGCCGTTTGCGAATTGCCAAAATCTCAGGATCGTCTGTCGGACCTTCGACACCGCAATTCCAGCTGAGGTTGTCATTATGTCCGTCGCGGTTGTTTTCACCGTTTGCAAAGTTGTGCTTGATATTATAAGAAACTAGGTCATTCAAAGTAAACCCATCATGGCAGGTGACAAAGTTGATGCTTTGTTCCGATTCTCTGTTTTTGGATCCATATATGTCCGGGCTTCCGATCAACCTTGTTACAAAATCACCCACTTTTCCTTTGTCTCCGCGGAGAAAACTACGGGCATCATCTCTGAATCTCCCGTTCCATTCTTTCCAGCTGTCACCGGTGAAGTTGCCTACCTGATACAATCCCGAGGCATCCCAAGCCTCAGCAATCAGCTTGGTGCCTGCCAGGATCGGGTCAGATTCGATGTCCCAAATGATCGGGGCATTTTCGATGGGATTGCCCCTTTCATCCCTGGATAAAATGGAAGCCAAGTCAAACCTAAAGCCGTCCACATGCATGTCCCGCACCCAAAAGTGCAGACTTGAGATGATCATCTTTCGGACAATCGCCTGGTTGGCATTCAGCGTATTACCTGTTCCTGAATAGTTTTTGTACTTGGACCGGTCATTGTCCAGAATATAATAAATGCTGTTATCGATGCCTCTGAAGGTATAAGTCGGTCCTTCTTCGTGGTTTTCTGATGTATGGTTAAATACCACATCCATGATCACTTCCAATCCTGCGCGGTGAAGGGCTTTGACCATATCCCTGAATTCATCCAATACTTTCAGCGGATTTTCGGGGTCGGTGCTGTATCCCTGATGCGGGGCAAAGAAAGAAATCGGACTGTAACCCCAATAATTGGATTTGCCCTCAGGGGCATCCTGAACATCAAACTGAAAGACAGGCAGCAGTTCTACGGCAGTGATACCGAGTTCGACGAGGTAGGGGATCTTTTCTATCAGCCCCGCAAAAGTCCCTCTTTTGTGTGGGGCAACTCCCGAATTTGGATTTTTGGTGAATCCGCCGACATGCATTTCGTAAATGACTGTGGATGAAAATGCTTTTCTTGGATGGATATCACCTTCCCAATCATACAATCCCAAGTCGACAATAACGCTTTTCAGGGACATGGCATCTTCTTTTCCGAATTTGCTGACTGCTTTTCTGTTAAATTGTTTGGGTATGGATACAGCTTTGGAGTAGGGGTCAAGCAATATTTTGGAAGAATCAAACCGGTGTCCAAGCATGGGTTCGAATGGACCGTGCACGCGGTAACCATAAAGTTGACCTGGTTTAACTCCGGCAACAAAAATATGCCAATAGTGGTAAGTTTTGTTTTTTGAAGCATCCAACCGGAAGGTTTGGATTGGTTCGATATCCTCTACTTTGTTAAAAAAAAGCAATTCGACCCAAACAGCATTTTTAGAAAAAAGACAAAAATTGACTCCTTCAGGAGAAAAGCTAGGACCTATTGGGAAGCTTTGGCCAACTGAAGTTGAATATGGGGTGATGGGTGTGGACATTGGGTTAATTTGTCTCAGCATGAATTTAGCGCCGAATTAAGCTTGTTTTTAAACGTGAAACAAGCAAATCCCCCATGCTGTTTCCAAATATTTCGTCATCTTTAATATTGGAAAATTTCTGTAACTAGAATAAATCTATGGAAAACCCTATCAATAATCCCAATATTAAAAAACTGAGCCCTGAAGAATGGGAACAGGCTTGGCAAAATAACTGGAAGGATGCCCAAATGGACTATGAACTTCCTTCCAATAGCAAAAAATCGAAAAAAGGAAAATCCGAGGAACGTGATTTTCTGATGAACCGAAGGTCGGCCAAAAAGGAAAAGGAAAGGCTGAAAAAAATCTCCGAAGAATTTGAAATGGGTTTCAAAAAGCTTGGAAAGCTTGGGCCCGCGATCACCATTTTCGGTTCGGCAAGGTTCAAGGAAGGCGACCCTAATTATGAAATGGCAAGAAAAGCTGGGTATGAATTTGCCAAAGCCGGGTTTACAGTCCTCACGGGAGGCGGTCCCGGAGTGATGGAAGCTGGAAACAGGGGTGCCCATGAAGCGGGTGGCCCGACTTATGGCCTGAATATCATATTGCCAAAAGAACAACATCCCAATCCCTATGTGACTGACAGCATTGAATTCAAGTATTTTTTTGTTCGAAAGGTTATGTTGGTCAAGTACTCCTGTGCCTTTATTGTCATGCCCGGAGGGTTGGGCACATTGGACGAACTTTTTGAGGCGGCGACCCTCATCCAGACCAAGAAGATCGGACCGTTCCCCTTGATCTTGGTAGGGAGTAAATTTTGGAAGGGATTGCGGGATTTTGTCGGCTTTATGTCCGAACAGGGCGTTTTCTCTACCGACGAAATCGGTTTTTCCAAAATTGTGGATACTCCTGAGGAAGCCGTGGACCTGGTGCTGAAAAGCTTGCCGCCGTCACTCACCAAAGAACTGGTTCCTATCACTAAGAACAAAAAGGAGAAAAAGTAAATCCAAAAACCCTTATCCAAAATATTTGTTATATTTAAATCCTATAAAAAAGATAGGAAATATATGAAATATTAAAAATACGTTTTTACATTTGTCAACCCACTCTGTTTCAAAGGATCAATTTGACCGTTTTTTATACTATGGGATAAAATTTGAAGAGGCGTTACGCAATAAAAAGAGTGCTTTAGAAAAATAAGTAACCAAACCATACCGATATGTTTTTTTATAAATAAAAACATACTAAAACGATATGAAAAATATGATATTAAAATTTGAATTCTATCCCAAACCTGATTTATCTCAAACCACAATTAAAATTTAATTTCTATGAAACAGATTTTACAGCTTGTCCTGATCTCAATTTTCTTTGTACACTCTGTATTTGCACAAGAAGCAGTCCGGGGAATGATCAAAGATTCTGCGGACAATCCAATCGTGGGCGCTGCAATCACGATCAAGGACACAAAGTTTTATGCGATCTCGGACGAAAATGGAGAGTTCCAAATAGCAGGAATCAAGGATTTTCCTGTGACGCTTTCTGCAAGCTTCGTTGGATTTGAAGCATTGTCGATTGAATTAAAAGAACATCCAACTTCGCCTCTTCAACTTGTGCTGATAGAAGACGACCTATTGGCAGAAGTATTGATCACTGCCAGAAGACGTCAGGAAGAAATCCAGGCTGTTCCGATTCCGATTACTGTCGTTAGTGGGGCATTGGTGGAAGAGGCACAGGCATTCAATGTCAACAGGTTGAAAGAATTGATACCTTCTGTCCAGCTTTATTCATCCAATCCACGAAACACCACGCTAAATATCCGAGGTTTGGGTTCCACTTTTGGTCTGACCAATGACGGTATTGATCCTGGAGTCGGATTTTATGTGGATGGCGTTTATTATGCAAGGCCCGCAGTCACTACCTTGGATTTCATCGATATTGACCAAGTGGAAGTACTCCGTGGCCCGCAGGGAACACTTTTTGGAAAAAATACCACAGCCGGTGCCTTCAACATCAGTTCACGCAGGCCAAGATTCCAACCGGGGGCGACGGTGGAATCAAGCTTTGGAAATTATGGCTTTATTCAGACCAAAGCATCCGTGACAGGTCCTTTGAGTGAAAAACTGGCCGGGAGGATTTCTTTTTCAGGTACACAAAGGGATGGTTTGATTTATAATGTTGCCACCCAAAAATATACGAATACCATCAATAACCTTGGGGTAAGAGGGCAGCTTTTATATCTTCCTTCTGATAAAGTGGAGATTTTGTTGGCGGCCGATGCTACCAAACAAAAACCTGACGGCTTTGCCCAGGTAGTGGCAGGCGTAGTGCAGACCAAGCGTGCACCGTTCAGACAGTTTAACCAGATCATTGCAGATCTGAATTATACGCTTCCTTCCACCAATGCATTTGACAGAGTGATTGACCATGATACACCATGGAGATCCGGGAATGATATCGGAGGTGTTTCATTGAATGTGGATGTAGAAGTTGGAAAAGGAACCTTGACTTCAACCTCAGCTTGGCGGTATTGGAATTGGGACCCCTCCAATGACAGGGATTTTACAGGATTGCAGGCATTATCCAAATCCCAGGCGCCTTCCAAGCATGACCAATATTCTCAGGAAATCAGATATGCCGGTGATTTTAACTCAAAATTGAGCGGAGTAATTGGGGTTTTTGCATTGAGCCAAAATCTAAGGTCTAGCCCTTACCATACTGAAGAGTCTGGAATTCACCAATGGAGGTTTGTCCAGAATAACCAAAACCCGCTTTGGAAAACTCCGGGGCTGTTGGATGGATATGGGACACGAACCACAAATAGTCTAAAAAGTTTTACCGGAGCTGTTTTTGGGCAGTTGGATTGGGCTATCACAGAGAAGCTGCATATTCTCCCAGGTTTGAGATGGAATTACGACCAAAAATCTGTGGTTTTTGATCGGGTGACCTACGGAGGATTACAGACTACAGATCCCGCACTTTTGGCCCTCAAAAATTCGGTGTTTAATGATCAGGCATTTGACGCCGAAGTCGAAGAGTCCAATTTCTCAGGACAATTCACTGTTGCTTACAAAGCCTCAGAGCGCATCAATACTTTCGCCACTTACTCCAAAAGCTATAAGCCTGTTGGGGTCAATTTGGGTGGTTTGCCAAGAGAAGGCACGAGGACCATGATTGAATTGGCAAGGGTAGAACCGGAGGATGTATCCCATTTTGAGTTGGGAGTGAAAACCAATCCCACCCAACGTTCCACTTTGAATTTAAATTTTCACCATACCGATATCAAAAATTATCAGACTTTGGTCCAAACCCCGGATTTAGCCGTGAACCGGGGCTATCTTGCCAATGCCGAAAGGGTCAGGGTGTATGGAGTGGAACTGGATGGCAATATCAGAGTCAATAGAAGCCTGTCATTCTTTGGGGCCTTGGCCTATACAGATGCCATTTATGTGAGCTTTACCAATGCACCGGTACCACTGGAAGAAGTCGGAGGAGAATCCTTTAAGGATATTTCAGGGGGCAGGCTTCCAGGGGTTTCCAAATGGGCAGGTTCCCTTGGAGGTGAATTGGTCAACGATGGGAAATTGATGGGGTGGAAGGGGGAATTCTTCTTTGCAGCGGAAGGATTTTTCAGAACTGAATTTTCTTCCAGTCCTTCGCCATCAGCCTTCCTGAATATTGATGGCTATGGCTTGGTCAATGCAAGGGTAGGTTTCAGGGCAAATGATGGGCTGTCTTTTTTCTTATGGTCTAGAAACCTTACCGATACCCAATACTACGAACAATTCCTTCCCGGGGCAGGAAATGCCGGGCACTATGCTGCCGTACTTGGAGATCCAAGAACATTCGGGTTTACTGTGAGGTACAATCTTACAGATTGATAATTTCCAACTTCTTAAGTGTTTTCTTTTGGATAGTAATTTTATTCTCTACATACCCTACAAAAAATATAGGAATTGTTGGAATAATGGGAATTTGATTTTACTTTTGGCACCATCAAATAGAAAAAGGTCAAACCATGGAAAAGGTAATGTTGAGATTGCGTGAAGAACCGTTTTGGTTAGGGTTCTTTGGGCTGAGTCTTCTTTTGGTTTTTTTGATAGGCTATAAGGCCTTTTCAGGGATTTTCACAGGGGTGGAGATTGATTATGAAATGTTTGCCTGGTTTTTATTGGTTGGTTTTGTGGCGCAGACCATTGATGGAGCTCTTGGGATGGCATACGGGGTCAGCTCAAATTCAATATTATTGGGAATAGGTGTTCCCCCTGCAATGGCGAGTGCATGGGTTCATTTTGCCCAGGTATTCACGAGTCTGGCTTCAGGGTTTTCGCATTGGAAACTTGGAAATGTGAAGTGGGACCTTGCCAAGAGATTGATGATTCCCGGAGTTTTAGGAGCAGTGGCCGGAGCTTATTTCTTATCCAATATTGATGGGAATACGATTAAACCATTTATAGCTGCCTATCTCATGCTGATGGGGGTGATCATAATTTCCAAGGTGTTTAGAAAAAGGAAGAAAGAGTTTGATTCCAATGGAAAAAGTCTTCCCTATTTGGCAGGTGTCGGAGGTTTTGCGGATGCGGTAGGCGGTGGAGGATGGGGTCCAATTGTCAATTCGACTTTGCTCGGTAAAGGTCAGGTACCCCGATTTGCCATCGGGACAGGAAATTTTGTAGAGATATTTGTATCCTTGGCAAGCGCAAGTACATTTTTATTTTTTGTCAAAGAATTGAGTTTAGCCCCGGTTTTGGGTTTGATTTTGGGTGGGGTGATCGCAGCTCCTTTTGCGGCGGTTATCTGTAAAAAACTGAATCCTAGGATTTTATTGTTTTTGGTGGGTTTGTTGATCATCGGGTTGAGTATTCGAACATTCTATCTTGCCGTCCAATAAAATTCCAATAAGGCGCATTGGATAGTTTGGCCTTAACTTTTTTCGTACTTTGGGGAGCAAAAGAGAAAAATAATGCTGTCCAAAAGAGCCAAATATGCCATAAAGACCATTTTATACCTTTATGAGCATCAGAGTCCTGTTCCCATATCAGCCAAAACCATCTCTGAAAAAGAGAGGATTCCCTACAAATTTTTAGAGAATATCCTTCGTGAACTCAAAACCCATCAGGTGGTCAGAAGTGTGCGTGGGGCGGAAGGTGGATATACTTTGGCAAAGGACCCTAATGAAATTACCGTCGCCCACCTGATGCGCATCATTGATGGACCGATTGCTTTGATACCCTGTGTATCAGAGCGTTATTATGAATCTTGCGGTGAATGCGAAAATGAAGAAACATGCCGTATACGAAAGCTTTTTGCCGAACTAAGAACGGAAATGCTTCCGGTACTTGAAAAATCAATCATCCAACTTGCCGGTTTGTAGGCAATTAATTTTGAAATTCTTTTCGTTGGAATCCAAGGTTTAAAATTTTTTAATCATTACCCTATAAAAATGATAGGGTAATTAGGATAATTAAAATCCACCTTTTATATTTGAAGCATCGTTTTGAAAAAACCTTTGTCAAACAAAAAAATATTTAATCCATGGCATCTCCAATCTCTACCCAACAAGCCCCAGTTCAGGAGTCATTCACTTTCCAAAGTGTATCAAAAAGATCAGAAATTCTTGCTCCTTTGGTAAGCGTAACTGAAATGATTATGGCTTGCGATATGGTAGAATTGACAGGACAAGGTTCTTTTAACTTCCCTAATTATCCTGAAGCCAACAAAAACTTTCAAGTCTTATATTTTAAACTCACCTCTGATTTCGAAAGCCTCAAAGGTTTGTTTAACGGGCTGATCAGCATCGGACAGCCGAAAGGTGTGATTTTGGAATTCGAAAAGGAATTGAATACGTACACCTTGAAATTTTACTCTTCCAATGAACCTGTTGTTACAGGATATTTTTCAAAAATAACCAAGGAAATCTCGGAAGAAATCAGATTTAAAAAGATCCTCAAAAAAATAATTGAAAACCAAAAGTCCTTTGAAGCTGAAGGCCAACTGCTTCGCAATGAGATTTTCGCATAAAAGTTCTCTCCGATTAAATTTGTTGTTAAGGGGAAAGTCCAAGTGGATTTTCCCCTTTTTTCATTTGATTTGCCGATTTTAAAAGCAAATTTTGCAGCACGTTTTCAATTTTAACTTCTCCGATTCCAAATGAATAAATACATCGATCTGATCCAACAGACTTTTGACTTTCCCACCAAAGAATTTAAAGTAGAGAACAACGAGCTGCACTTCAACGGTGTCAACCTCATGGAAATCATCAAAACCTATGGGACGCCTCTGAAGCTGACTTACCTTCCGAAGATTTCTGAAAACATTCAAAATGCGAAGACCTTTTTTGGGAATGCGATCGAAAAGCATAATTACAAGGGGAAGTACACCTATTGCTACTGTACCAAGTCGTCACATTTCAGCTTTGTGTTGAATGAAGCATTGAAAAACGACATCCATATCGAAACATCTTCCACTTTTGACATTCCTTTGGTCAGGAATCTTTATGCCCAAGGATTGATTACAAAGGAGACCTTTATCGTTTGTAACGGTTTCAAAAGACAGCTTTACAAGCAATACATTACCGAATTGCTCAATGATGGTTTTGTCAATTGTGTTCCCATCCTGGACAATCTCGGAGAAATCGACTATTACCTGGAGAATGTCAAAGTACCCTTTCAGGTGGGTATCAGAATTGCAGCCGACGAAGAGCCCAAGTTTGGGTTTTACACCTCAAGATTGGGTGTGAGGTACAATGACATCATTTCTCTTTACGAAGAAAAAATCAAGGACAATCCCAATGTCAGTCTGAAGATGCTTCACTTTTTCCTCAACTCCGGGATCAAGGATACTGCTTACTATTGGTCTGAATTGACCCGGTTTATCCAAAAATATGTAGACCTCAAAAAAGTGGCGCCGTCCTTGGATACCATGGATATCGGAGGCGGATGGCCGATCAAAACCAATGTGTTTTTTGACTATGACTACCAATACATGGCAGAGCAGATCGTCAAAAACATCAAATGGATGTGTGCCAAAAACCATACTGACGAACCCAATATTTTTACCGAATTCGGTAGCTATACTGTGGGAGAAAGTGGTGCTGTGCTCTATTCCGTTTTGGACGAAAAACTCCAAAATGACAAGGAACTCTGGTATATGATCGATGGCAGTTTCATCACTCAGCTTCCTGACAGCTGGGGGTTGAACCAAAAATACATCATGCTTGCAGTCAACAATTGGGATGAAGAATACCACAACATTTCACTTGGAGGCCTGACCTGTGACAGTATGGATTACTATAACTCCGAAGCCCATCAGTTCAATATTTACCTTCCAAAAATAGAGGAAGGAAGAAAACAATACATCGGATTTTTCCACACTGGAGCGTATCAAGAATCCCTTGGCGGCTATGGAGGAATTCAACATTGTCTGATACCTGCACCCAAGCATGTAATCATTGACAAGGAAGCAGACGGTACGGTCAGGCATTGGCTTTTTGCACCGGAGCAGACAAGCGACAGTATGATGAAAGTACTTGGATATGTGAAATAAGAAAAAGGGGTGGTTTTCAGCAAACCACCCCTTTTTTTGTTTGCTGCTTTCCCTAAGTGAATGATTAAAAAATCTCCTTTTCGAAAGTCAGCAAATGTATTTTTTCAACCTTCTGCGTGATCGACTTTTTCTCCGTTTATGGTAATATATCCTTTCATACAATCAGCCGTCATACAGCTATGAATGGGAAGGATTCCGAGAAGATCACCCACTTTAACTTTGGAGAGCAATTCGTCAGAAGCCTTGATGATGCCGTGCTCCTGAGAAATACTTTTCAAAAATGACCGCTGCGAAGGGATTTTCCATCCGTTTTCTGTCAGGTAGACCACCTCGCCAAAATTTTTCCCTCCATCAGGTTCAGTCAGTACATCTTTGGCAAGATGTACACCGCCACCGTGTACGAGGATTTCTTTTCTTTCTTTTTTGATATCTACCACAGGAACCACCAAAGCCACAGCCACATCTTCCCTGCTACAGCTTCCCAAAGCCACTTGCATCAGGTCATAAAAAACAAAGTTTCCCGGCCCAAGCTCATCAATATCTCCAAAATCCTCCATCACAGAGCAGCCGGGAGTGTCCCCTGTCCTTGTGACAAGATCAGGATATTCTGACCGGTATTTATTTTTCAGCATGCTGAGGGCGGCACGGGTTTGCTCATAGATTTTAGGGATGTTTTTTTCATAGTAAGAGTGACCCGCATGAAGGTAAAACCCCTTGAATTTGAGTTTGTCTGTGCTTTTGGCTTTTCGAAGAATGGCTTCCATCAATCCAAAATCCGACACCTCTACTCCGGTACGGCCATAACCTGCATCTATTTCGATAAAAAAGCCAACAGGATTTTCCAATTCATTGGCGAGTTTTTCAGTAACAGCCTCATTGATAAGCTGCACAGATAGTGATTGGGTTTTGGCAAGGTCACTCAGGGTTTTTGTTTCGAGGGGATTGAATGGAAATGCGATGTGGATGTTGTCCCAACCCTGACCACAAAAGTACGCCGCCATTTTGATCGAGGATACGGTAATTTCTCTTATACCGTATTCCATGGCCCATTTTCCCACCAAGTGGGATTGTGAGGTTTTGAAGTGGGGCACAAGTTTTTTTCCATATCTTTTGGCTTTTTCCGACATCTTCTGAAGGTTATGTCGGCAGATTTTTTCATCTAGCAAAAGGGTAGGAGAGGTGATACCGGAAAGTACAGACATGGAATGGATGGTTTTTGATTGGAATTTGAAAGTAGGGAAAATGCCCCAATCAAAAAATATTTCCCACAGCCGATCATCAAAATAATAGGAATGAACCTGACATTTTTGGTAAATTATGGCCTGTTAATAAAACAATTATCCCCAATCCCAACCTATGAGAACCAAAATTCTTTCTAAAGGTATTGTCCTTTCATGTTTCTTGATTGTATCCTTCCTTTTTTCCTGTAAGGAAAAAGAAAAAGCACCTGAAGATCTTCAGATCACCCAATATGACCATGAAGTCGTCAAAAAGCAAGCTGCAGAAATAGAGGCAACGGTGACCCCGACTTTGGCTGAAGGGCTATCGATGAAACTTTGGGCGGTAGATTCCATGATTATCGATCCGGTTTCAATTAAGGTGACAGATGATGGAACTTTGTATTATGTAAGTTCTGAGCGTCTGGGACAATCAGAATTTGATATCCGGGGACATCAAAATTGGGAGATACAATCCATCAGCTGGCAAAGTGTAGCCGATAGGAAAGCCTTTTTGCGTAAAGAATTCGCTCCGGAAAGGAGTGGGGAAAACAAGTGGCTGAAGGATCTGAACGGTGATGGTTCTTTTGATTGGAAGGACCTGACGGTGGAGAAAGAAAGTGTTTATAAAGTGAAGGACACCAACGGTGATGGCTTGGCGGATTGGTCTCAGCGGATTGTTTATGACTTCCATGAGGAGGAGACAGATTTGGCATTGGCAGTTACGGTACATGAAAATGACCTTTTTGTGGGTGTTGCACCGGATTTTTGGAGGTTACAGGATACCAATGGAGATGGGTTGATGGACAAAAAAACTTCCATTTCTCATGGATATGGTGTGCATGTGGGATTCGGTTCCCATGGTATGTCGGGTGCCAAAGTCGGACCTGACGGGAGGATATATTGGGGAATAGGAGACATTGGGTTTCATGGGACTGACCAAGATGGGGTTGAGTGGAATTACCCCAACAGAGGAGTTGTGGTCAGATCAAATCCCGACGGAAGCGACTTTGAAGTGTTTGCGATGGGTTTGAGAAATACCCACGAGTTTGCTTGGGATGAATATAACAACATGATTTCTGTCGACAATGATGGCGACCACAGAGGGGAAAGTGAGCGTTTGGTTTACTTGGTCAATGGTTCGGATACGGGCTGGAGAATCAACTGGCAGTTTGGAAAATACCGTGATCCGGACAACAATTCTTACAAAGTCTGGATGGACGAAAACATGTACAAACCAAGACATGAGGGACAGGCGGCGTACATTACCCCATGCATCATCAATTATGTAAACGGCCCGACAGGGATGGTTTACAATCCCGGGACTGCCTTGGGAGAAAGGTGGAAGCAGCACTTTTTTGTGGTCGAATTTGTGGGAAATCCAGCCCGCTCTGGAATCCATGCTTTTCAGCTTAAACCTCAGGGAGCCACCTTTGAGCTTGCCAAAACCGAACTGATCCAGACAGGAATGCTTCCTTCAGGGATAGATTTCGGACCTGACGGTGCCTTGTATGTGGCGGATTGGATCAATGGTTGGGGAAGTAAAAATTATGGACGTATCTGGAAGCTTGATGATAATGAAGGTCAAAACTGGGCAGCAAGAAAAGAAACCCAACGGTTGATCACATTGGATTATTCCAAAATGTCTGAGGAGGAATTGGAAGGACACCTGTATTTTGAGGATGTCAGGATACGGAGAAAAGCACAATTTGAACTCGCAAAAAGAGGAGAAAAAGGTGCAAAAGTATTCGAAAAGGTGATGAATCAGAAGGCCAATCAGATTGCAAGAATTCATGCCATTGTCGGAATGAGCCAGATTGCGAGGATGGAGGACATGAAATTTGCGAAGCCATTGATTCCATTGCTAAAAGACACTGATCCTGAAATCCGTGCCCAAGCTGCCAAATGGATCGGTGATATCAAATACAAAGACGCCGGAGAATTTTTATTGGCTCTTTTGGTAGATGAATATCCAAGAGCAAGATTTTTCGGTGCCGAGGCCATAGGCAGAATCGGCTATACACCGGCATTTCCCTCTTTGGTAGGCTTGCTTGATACCAACGATGATGAGGATGCCTATATCCGACACGCTGCTTCTTTGGCTTTAGCGAGGTTGAACCAAGCTGATGAGTTGGTAGCGCTCTCAACAGAACCCAGCAATGCTATCCGGTTGGGTGCTGTATTGGCTTTGAGGAGATTGAGCCACCCCGGAATCCAGCAATTTCTAAAAGATCCAAACGAGTATATCGTAACTGAGGCGGCAAGGGCAATCAATGATGATTTTTCTATAGAGGGGGCTATGCCTGCTTTGGGTGACATGTTGGTTACCACAAAATTTTCAAATGAACCGCTGATAAGGAGGGCTATCAGTGCTAACTTAAGGGTAGGCACAGAAAAGTCCATGCAAAACCTCATTGCTTATATTTCCAAACCTGGGGCACCTTTGGTGCTGAGACAGGAAGCGATCGATGCTTTAGGGACTTGGACCAAGCCTTCGGTTTTGGACAGGGTAGACGGAAGGTACCGAGGAGAAGTTACAAGAGATGGCGCATTGGTCAGAACTGCAGCTGCCGGCACCTTGCTTCAAATGTTGAATGAAAAAGAAAACGGACTTAAAATTTCAGCAATCAATGCCATCGGTAGGCTTGGAATCCAAGATGGATCAGACGAGCTTTTGGCTTTGATCCAAAATGACAAATCTCCTGAAGTCCGTGTTGCCTCTATCCAGTCTCTCGCCAAAATGAATGCCTCCAATACAGCTGCAGGCATCGAAAAAGCCATTGCAGATGCTGACAAATCAGTCAGGGTGGCAGGCTTGAGCCTAATGGAACAATTGGATATGGACAAGGCCCTGAAAGTAAAACTTTTGAATGAAATCATTGAAAAAAGAACCACCGAGGAAAAGCAAGCTGCATTGGTAGCTTTGGGTAAATTGCCTGTGGAAAATACCAAAACTGTCTTTGAGGACCTATTTGCCCAGATGTCTGCGGGCAAACTTCCTACGGACATTTTATTGGAACTTTCTGAATCTGTTGAAATATCCAAAGACCCAACTCTTGCAGGAGGATATCAAAAAGCAGCAGACATGCTATGGAAAGGAGATGTATTGGCCTCTTACCAAAGCAGCCTCAATGGCGGTGATGAAATCAAAGGAAGGGGAATATTTTTCCAATCCCAGACCGGCCAATGTATGCGCTGCCATGCTTTTGACGATATGGGAGCGACTGTTGGCCCAAGTATGAACGGCGTGGGCAGAAAGTTAAGCAGACAGGAGATTTTGGAATCCCTGATCGACCCAAGCAAAAGGATTGCTCCGGGATATGGTATTGTAATGGTGGAGTTGAACAACGGAAAAACCGTCAACGGTATCCTTGAAAATGAGACCAATTCCTCACTTCTGGTTCAAATGGGCAATCAGCCTGACACCCTCATCCAAAAGATAGACATCAAAACCCAAAAGATGGCTGCCTCAAGCATGCCGGACATGAAAGCTATCCTGAGCAGGAGGGAAATCAGGGATTTGGTCAGTTATCTTGCCACCTTGAAAGAAGATTTTTGAAAAGGGTAGGAATTATATTTCTGATTTCAATCCTTGTCTTTACCGGGATAGGTGTAGGGTTGATTTGGTGGGGGAGAACTATGCTTCATAATGCGGATATTCCCCAAAAGACACACCTATTGGAAGATTCTCAATCCCAAAAGGTGATGGTCTTTTTTGCCCATCCTGATGACGAGATTGCAGTGGGAGGTACTTTGCTTGATTTACGAAAGCAAGGACATGAGTTGATGATGGTTTATTTGACCAAAGGGGAAGCCGGGCCAACGGGAGGGTTGGTGAAGCAGGAGGAACTTGGAGCAGCAAGGGCACTTGAAATGAAAAAAGTGGCAGGAATCCTTGGAGCAAGTGAATTAGAAATGTTTGACTATCCTGACAGTGGCCTCAAGAATCTACCTTTGGATACCTTCAAAATTGTAGCAAGGGAAATCATCGAAAAGCACCGGCCTGATGTGGTAATCAGTTACGACAGTAAAGTCGGTCTTTACGGACATCCTGACCATAGGATGGTTTCCCAAGCGATGGAAGAAGTTTTCCTTGAGGATAAAAATAAACCGGGATTTCCAGTCAAAAAACTCTATCAAGTCACTTTATCCCCCAAACAGATTGAAATTGCTTTGAAAATTGCTCCCGGCTTTCAAAGAAATTATCCCAAGACAGGAGAAGGATTGCCGGTTCCCGATTTTTCAGTTGGGACCACGGCCTATTTCTCCACTTTGGTCAGGATGATGGAAGCACATGCCACCCAACAGGAGGTTTTCAGAGATCTATTGCCTTACAGGGAACAAGTGCCAGAGTTCATTTATTCCAGAATTTTTGACAGGGAGTATTTTTATGAAGTGAAGTAGATTCCAGGATTGAAATGTCGTTTAGAAAATAAAAAAATTCAATTATGATAAGACATACGGTTGTTTTCAGACTCAAATTTCCAAAAGGTTCATCGGAAGAAAGGGAGTTTCTACAAGCGGCAGCTGCCTTGGCATTGATTCCGGGAGTTCAAAAATTCGAATCCCTCAGACAAATCAGCAAGAAAAATGATTTTGATTATGGCCTTTCCATGGAGTTTGATTCGGAAAGTGGTTATGATTCCTATAACAATCACCCCGACCATTCAAAGTTTGTGAATGACTTTTGGGTAAATTCGGTTGAGAAATTTTTGGAGATTGATTATAAGTTGATCAAATAAGAAAACAATCTTTTGGGGACAAACCCGAAAGAGATGCCTTAATAGACAACAAAATTTTTTGAATTGCGGAGATGTTATTTGACCAAGGTTACTTCAATGGCAAATTCAACTGCCTCGTCTGTTCCGTCAGAGTTGACATCAAAAGGCTCCGACTCATCCAAAACTAGAACAAGTTTGTTATTGGTCAAGCTAGTAACATCAAAGTCTTGGTCGCCGTTGACCGAAGTCAATGCCAACTTGGTATTGTTATTTTGAAGGCTATACGTGCCCGAATCCTCCTCCATACCATCCACTCGGACTACGTAAGTTCCATCGGCATTAAATGTAAATTTAGTGGTTTCCAATTCTGCCTCTTCAATAATTCCCGAAAGGAAAAGGACCTGTACAGATTGTGCTACTTGGGGTGAAAGGCCCATTACGGAGGTCAGGTAGGTCAGTGCCGTCTGCCCGTTTATAGTAGCTTCTTTGAGAGAATAGGAATCAAAACTCCATGTTCCCACGATGGTGGCAGAAGGAGATTTGTCCTCACTCATACATGATCCCAAAAATGAAAACGCGGCGATAAGTACCGCAAAAAAGACGAATTTAAAGTTCTTGATCATGGCTTAACAAGTTTATAGATTCTACATAAATCTCATAAATTTACAGAATAAACCGGAAATATTAAAACCAGAATAATTTAAACACAATTTTGATTTTAGTAAATCAAGTATTTTTTACGTGAAATTTTGAAGGCATCCAGGTCTTTTTGCCAGGATGCTTTGATTTCGGCTTCGCTTTTTCCGGCCAGAATATCCTTTCTTAATTGGTCGCTTCCAGCCAATTTGTCAAAAAAATTATTGAAAAACTTTTCCTTCTTTCCTGAAATTTCATAAGCCTCCAACAGGTATTTCAAAGTAAACTGATGGGTCAATGGTTCATTTCTCAGATCCCTGCCATAGCACTTTTTATCCTGCTGTGGCGGAGTCTTTGACATGCCTTCTATACTTACCGGAGTGAAGGTGAAATCCCCGAACTTGGGATCAGGATAGCCATAAACCTGAAAAGGAAAATAGGTTCCCCGACCCAATGATACATCTGTCCCTTCAAAATAACAAAGCGTCGGGTATAGCCGGATGGCTGTATCATTGGGAAGGTTTGGAGAAGGTTTGACAGGAAGGCTGTAAGCCATACTGTGGTTCCAGTTTTTGACTGGAATGACTTGGATTTCGCTTTTTACGCCTCCTTTGAGCCAACCCTCACCATTGATCATCTGGGCCAATTCCCCTACAGTCAGTCCATGGACCACAGGTATGGGATGCATGCCTACAAAACTTTCATATCCTTTTTTGAGAACAGGTCCATCGATATAGTTACCATTGGGATTGGGTCTATCAAAAATCAACATTGGCTTTTTGTTTTCGGCGCTGCTTTCCATCACATAATGCATGGTGCTGATGTAGGTATAAAACCTGATACCGACATCCTGCAAGTCATAGACGAGAACATCAATATCCTTTAACGTTTCGGCAGAGGGCTTTTTATTGTTTCCATACAGCGATACTATCGGCAATCCGGTGCGCTTATCAATCTCAGAATTGACAACTTCTCCGGCATCGGCATCTCCCCGGAATCCATGTTCGGGGACAAAAACCTTGACCACCTCAATCCCCTGGGACATCAGAAAATCAACGAGGTGGATGTTGTTTTTGGAAGTAAGGATGGAAGTCTGATTGACTACCAAGCCGACTTTTTTTCCTTTCAAAAGAGGAAGGTAAACCTCAGGCTGGTCGGCAGCCGGCAAGATCATGTTTTGATTTTGGGACTGGATTTCAGGTTCAGTTTGGGTTTTTGTTTTGCAAAATGCCAGACTCTGAAGGAAAAATGTAGCGAGTATGATTATTTTGAATGGCTTCATAGTTACTTTGCGGTAGAATTTCAACCAAATAAACAAAATCATTGAACCTTTCCTATTTCATTGCCAAGAGAATCAGTTTTAAGAGGACAGGCGGTTTTACCGGAACAATCCATCGCATTGCAGTTGCATCCGTGGCAATCGGAATAGCGGTGTCTTTGGTTTCTTTCATGATTTTGGGTGGGTTTCAGGACAAAATCTCCGAGAAGGTTTTTTCATTTACCGGACATTATCAGGTTCAAAAGTTTGTTTCAGGCAATGCCTTCGAAGAAAGCCCCACTTCAACCAATTCTGATTTTTATAAGGATTACCCCAAAAATCAACTGATCAGCCATGTGCAGGTTTATGCACACAAGCCCGGTCTGCTAAAAGGAGACGAGGAAGTGGAGGGGGTTTTGATGAAAGGAATTGGGCCTGACTTTGATACGCTGGACTTTCAGAATTCCATCATCAAAGGGAGATTTATCCAGTTTTCCGATTCCGGTGCTTCCAATGAAATCCTTGTCAGCCGCAAAATCGCTGACAAACTTAAACTGGAGGTAGGGGAAAAGATTACCATGTACTTTGTGCAGGAACCCCCAAGATTCAGGAGGTTTGAAATCGTCGGACTTTACGAAACATTTTTGGAAAATTTCGATGACAAAATCATCATTGGGGATATTCAGACCATCCGAAACCTTAATGGCTGGTCCGATGACCAAGTAGGAGGTTTTGAAATTTTTGTCCATGACAACAAAAAGTTGGATGAAATGGCTGAACCCATTTATAATTCTCTCGACTTTGACCTCAAGCTGATCAAAGTGACGGATAAGTACATCGAGATTTTTGATTGGCTGATTTTGCTCAATAACAATGTGTACATATTTCTTGGGTTGATCCTGTTCGTCGCCGCCTTCAATATGGTGTCCATTTTATTTATCCTGATCATGGAAAGAACCCAAATGATCGGGATACTAAAGGCCTTAGGATCGACCAACAAACAGATCAGGAAGATTTTTGTCTGGAACGGGGTCAAGATTATCAGCAGGGGATTGCTGATTGGCAATGCCATTGCGATTGGTTTTGGATTGCTTCAGGATAAGTTCCGGCTTGTAGCACTCGATCCCGAAAGTTATTACATGACCTTTGTCCCGATTTCATGGAATTGGCCGGTATTTTTTATACTCAATGCAGCTGTTCTTCTGGTGACAACTCTGGTGTTGTTTATCCCTGCAATGCTTATCAGCAATATCCAACCGATCAAAGCTATACGGTTTGATTGACCTTGTAAGTCTTGAAAAAGCTTAAAAATTTCATGTAAATCACTCCCCAAACAGCCTCTTTGAAAATGTGGGTGTTCATCTTGGAAGTTCCCTTTGTGCGGTCTGTGAATATAATGGGTACCTCTTTGATCTTGAATCCAAGTTTCCAGGTAGTGAATTTCATCTCAATCTGAAAAGCGTATCCGATGAACTTGATCCTATCCAACCTGATGCTTTCCAAAACCTTCCTTGTGTAGCATTTGAACCCTGCGGTGGCATCTTTGATGGGCATCCCGGTGATAAACTGCACGTATTTGCTCGCAAAGAAAGACATCAATACCCTTCCCATCGGCCAGTTGACCACATTGACTCCTGTAATGTACCGCGAACCGATAGCCAGATCATAACCATCTTCAGCACAGGCTTTGTACAACCTGACAAGGTCTGCGGGATTATGGGAAAAGTCAGCATCCATCTCAAAAACGTATTGATAGCCATTGACCAGTGCATAGTGGAAACCTTCGATGTAAGCGGTTCCTAAGCCAAGTTTGCCGGTTCTTTGAATCAGGTGGATCCTGTCGGGAAATTCTTTTTGTAATTTTTTTACTTCTGCAGCAGTCCCATCAGGTGAATTGTCATCTATGATCAGGAGTTCGAATTTTCCATCCAATTCCATGACAGCCTTGCTGATGTCATGGATGTTTTCCAGCTCATTGTAGGTGGGGATGATGACAAGTTTTTCTCTGTTCATAAAATTCGAAACCCAAAAATATGATTAAAAGCATGGAATTGTAAGCACCGAGAGATTTTATGCAAAAATTAACATATAATTGCCTCCTGAAAATTTCGCCCAAAATCATGAGAATTGCTGTAATCACCTATGAGGCAAGAGGATCTTATGCCACTACCGATGTGGCGGATGAAGACCTTATCCTGGAACAAATCCTGGCCGAACTTGGTCTTGACTTTACATTTGAAGTATGGTCAGATGACGGTGTCGATTGGACAGCATATTCTCACTTGTTGATGAAATCCCCTTGGGATTATTTTGACCGATATCCGGAGTTTTTGGCTTGGTGCCAAAAGGTCAAATCTTTGGGGATTCCGGTGATTAATAATATGGACACAGTAATCCGAAATTCTGATAAGCGTTATTTACAGGAAATAGAAGACCGTGGATTTTCCATTGTGCCCACGATTTTTAACAGCAAAAACCAAATTCCTGATATTGAAGCCTGTTTTGGGGTTTTTGGAACTGAGCAGATGGTAATCAAACCAACCGTCAGTGGCGGGGCAAAAAACACCATGAAAATCGAAAAGGGAAATTGGCAGGCTGATCGGGAAGAGATTGAAAAACTCCTCGCTTCTGAGAATTTTATGCTCCAGCCTTTTGTCAGGGAGGTAGCCGAAGTAGGGGAGTTTTCCTATCTTTTTTTCAATGGAAAGTTTTCCCATGCGGTATTGAAAAGCGCCAAATCAGGAGAATTCCGTGTACAACATTTTTTCGGCGGACAGATCCATCCGATCGATCCGACTTTGATCGAATTGGTTTACATCCAAAAGATTATTGATGAATTTGCTGCCAATACCCTATATGCGAGGGTAGATGGGGTTTGGATCAAAGGTGTTTTTTATCTCATGGAGCTCGAACTCATTGAGCCTTATCTTTTCCTTTTTACTTCCAAAGAGGGCAGGGAAAATTATAAAAATGCGATCAGGGAGAGGTTTGGGGTTTGAGAGAGACGAGAAGCGAGAGCCTAGAAGTAAGATTTTTTGAACAAAGTATAAAGTACCAAGTACCAAGATCAACCTATCCTTTTCATTTGGAGTCAAAAACTTTTTGCAAATGTTCAGAAAATGAATAACATTTAAACGTAATTATTTCGGCCTCGGCAAGCTCGGCCACCGAGGTTATTCTTGGGAGAGGGAGAGGAGGAAAAAGCGGCGCAGCCGCTTTTTCCTCCTCTCCCTCCAAACGCCGAACCTCCGATCCCTGAGCTTGTCGAAGGGGAAAATTCCATTTCTGTCATTGGTAAGGAGGTACGACTGAGAAATCTTTTGAATAGACCTCTCCTACGTCGAGGTGACAAGGTTAAGCTTATATCCATTTGAATCCTAGTTTTAAAATTGGTCATAAGCAAATAGAAAAAACATCTCGTCCTTTTTCACGGAGACAGTTAATCATATAACCAATAACCAATAACCAAATAACCAAATAACCATTAACCCATCACCCAATCACTCACACCTTTCCAGATTCATTTGGGCATAAAGACTTCCTTTTTCGGCTGCCTCCCGGAGGTCTTTGCAGCCGGTAGGGTCATTGATATCAATTTTGGCATTCCCTCTCCTTGCAAGAGCTTCAATATGGTTTGGGTTGGCTTCGAGCACATCTTCAAAATCCTCCACGGCCCAATCTGAATTTCCAATCAGCAAAAGGATCAACCCCCTGTTGTATTTGGCAGTGATGTTTTCCGGATCGTACCTTAGACACATGTTGAAAGAACCTGCGGCACCCAAAATATCCCCGATCTGAGATCTTGCCATACCTTGGTAGAAATAAGCCCGGGAATCAGTGGGATTCAATTCTTTGGCAAGCTGTAAAAATTCATCTGCGCTCTGATAGTCTTCATTCATGAGCATTGCCCTACCCAGCATCAAAAGAATATCAAAATCCTTGCCGTCCTCCTTGGCCGCAAAGAGGAGGTATTTTTGTGCGTTTTTATAATCTTCCCTTTTCCAGTATAGTTTTCCAATGCCGGCATAGGCTTGGGCATAGGTTGGATCGTATTGGATGATGGTTTGGTAATCTTCCACTGCTTTGTCAAATTCTTCTAATTCCTCATAGGACCTAGCCCTTAGGTGCAGGGATTTGATGTCATTGACATTGAGAAAAAGTGTCCTGTTGAACTCAGAAATGGCGTTTTCGTAATCACCTTGGCGAAAATACCTTTCTCCTTCAGAGAAACTTCCAAAACAGGAAACACAGGTAATCAGGAGGAATATTGAAATAAAGGAACGCATCTGTTTTTTTAATAAAAACTAAAAATAAAAAAACATTACGAAAATTTCATAATAACACTAAAAAAATTTAACTCGATTTTCATTATTCTATCTGGGTACTGTAGAATGTTTTTGAGAAGGATACTAAAAAGAAAAAGCTTTGGAAAATAGATAGGACATATCGATTTCCAAAGCTTTGAATTGGGTTGAGTTTACATTGACTTATCTACCCTCCGATATTTCTGTCTTTTCTTGCTTCAATATAGGCATTCAATTCCGCCCTAGACATCGGTAATTTGTCATCAGGAAGGCTTCTTAGGTAATCGTAAAATTCTTTATTCATCTGCTCAGTGTAATTGCTGTCAATCTGACCGGTCGTCCAGTCCCCGGCTTTGTTGCGCATGATACCATAACCGTGTCGCATGTTGCTGATTTCGGCATTGAGTACAATCTCTGCTACCAAGTAGGCCGGAAAAAAGAGGGTTCCGTAAGGACTTGCAAAAACCACATCACCCGGCAAAACCGTCACATCTCCAATTCTGATCGGGGCATTGATCGAAGTCAACATGACTTCAGCAATGGAAGAAGGATGGTCACCAAGGATCCAACCGTTAAATCCTTCCACTTTTTTGATTTCTTGAATATTTCTGACGGTTCCATAGAATACCACACCGCGTTTTGTCTTGGCATAGATCGAGTTGGCCAACCTGTCCCCAATCAAAGTGCCCTGCTCGACTTTGGCAAAGCCGTCAGCGACATAAACATCGCCGTCTTTCAGCATTTCGATAGGCCAAACATTGGATTGGGCTTTTTCTCCGTGTCCTTCTGCCAAGCCAACTTCCCGGATCAAATCCCCAAAATCAGGACGCTGAGGCATATATTGTGCAGTCACTGCCCTTCCTGTCATGATGGTGTTTTTGTCGGGATTGATCATCATCCAATCACCTTGGTACTGATTGTTAAACTTGTGGCTGCGCAATCCACCCCAAGCATGGGTCAGCACAACGTTTTTGAGCCTTTCAAGTAATTCATCAGAAACATAAGGTCTGCCATCAGGCAGCCGCTCTCCAGTCCAGCGTGAAGTCAATGAAATGATATATTCTCGGTCCATGGCTACCCGGTCATATTGGGCAAAGGAAGGAGTAAGTGTGCAGAGGATCATTCCTGCAAAAATCAAAGCGGTCAATAGGTTTTTTTTCATGGTGTATGTTGGGTTGAAAAGGTTGTATTTATTTTAGTGTTGTAATGGTTGAAGGGTTGTCTGCTACTTGATGTCATGTAAATAGGAATCTTTGCTCTGTACTTTATTCTTGGTTCAAAAACCAAACTCTTGCCTCTCGCAACAAGAAATACCCACCTTTATCCGAAAGAAACATAATCACACCATTATTCTCCATCAATGCTATTGAATTTGGATAAATGGCTGTTTTCAAAATAAGTACATATAATTTTTGGGTTTCCAAATAATTGTTTGAATAAAATTCTCCCATGTTCTCAAAAAGTTAATTTTAGGATGGGAGATAAAAAAAATAATTGCATTAATCTTTTTAAGATATTTGAAACAAAATTTTATTCAAAAACAAAAGATTGAGGATTTGAAGTAATCTCCTCTACGCAATTGAAATTTAAATCATGTTTTACCTCGTTGGAATCGTCATTATTTTTTTCCTAGCTTTGATATTGCTGTCAAAAAAAAATAAAAGTGAAGCAGACTCAATTCTCGTAATTTGGTTTTTTTTTATTGGGATCCATTTGAGTTTGTACTATTGGCATTCAACTGGGAACTACATCCATTTCCCCTACCTCTTGGGGATAGAGTTGCCCTTGCCATTAGTTCATGGCCCCTTTTTGTACTTATATACAGCATCCTTGACCCGGCAAGTCAAAAATAAAAGATCCAGTTGGCTTCATTTTCTACCTACTTTACTGACATATGGATACTTTGCACCATTTTACCTTTCTTCCAGTTTGGAGAAAATTGAAGTCTATAAAAATGAAGGCCTGGTTTACCAAAGAGAATTAGAAATGGTGCTACTAGCTATCATAGTCTCAGGGATTGGATATGTGGTTGCAGCTTCTTTATTAATTATTGATCATAAAAAGAACATTTCAGATCAATTCTCCTACACAGAAAAAATCAATTTAGATTGGTTAAAATATTTGATTGTAGGCATTGGGGTAATCTGGGTAACAATCATTTTTGGCGAGGATACTTTGACTTTTTCTTCCATTGTGCTTTTTGTAATTTTTATCGGATACTTTGGAATCAATCAGGTTGGGATATTTACCCAAACCAACATTTCCCCAAATAAGGAAACCCATGGATTTAATGCTGATTTTAGGAATCAGGTAGCAATGAATTCTACTCCAGAAACTGAATCAAAAGAGGTTAAATCTCAATCCAACCTTGTCAAATACGAAAAATCAAGTTTAACCGAAACCCAAATCAGTCAAATCCACTTTCAATTAGACCTGCTAATGTCGGAGGATAAAATTTTTAAGGATCCTGAATTGACACTTTTTTCACTTGCCCAGCAGATGGGTGTTCATCCCAATAATTTATCCCAGGTGATCAACTCTGTTGAAAACAAAAATTTTTACGATTACATCAACACCTTCCGAATAAAGGAATTCAAAGACATGGTGTTCCTTCCCGAAAACCAAAAATACACATTGCTCTCCCTCGCTTTTGATTGTGGTTTCAATTCGAAAACCTCCTTCAACCGCAACTTCAAGAAAGTTACAAACCTATCGCCTTCCGAATTTCTCAGCCAAGCAAAAGTCAATCTCAAATAGAATTCAAGAAATTAGGTGCCACCTTTCATTTCGGGGCGATAAAGAAACCCAATACCCTCATTCTTGCATGAAATTTTAAATTAAAAATGACATGAGGTTTAAGGTATTGCTTTTTGCTATTTCTATTTTTTGCTTATTTATAATTGGTTGCAGCGATGATTTAAGCATCCATCAACCTGGGAATCTGGTGCTCAAAACTGTTGATGAAAATCCTGCTCTTCCATCGGTTTCAATAAATGGTACAAGGCTGCACGCTGAGGCATTCGGGAATCCCAAAGATCCGATGTTGGTGTTTCTACATGGAGGCCCAGGCGGGGATTACCGCAATGCACTATCCGTAAAGCAATTTGCTGGGAATGGGTTTTATGTTGTTTTTTACGATCAAAGAGGTTCTGGATTGTCAAGGAGACATCCAAAAAACAGCTATACTATAGATATCATGTTTGAGGATCTCCGCGCTGTCATTGATTTCTATAGAACAGATCCCAATCAAAAGATTTTCCTTTTTGGACATTCTTGGGGTGGGATCTTAGCTGCTGGATATATCGATAAATACCCTGAAAAAATCGATGGGGCTATTTTTGCCGAACCTGGAGGATTTACCTGGAAACATCTCGAAGAGTACAGCAACCAATCAAGGGGGTTGAACCTATTTTCTGAGCCTGTATCTGATGTGATGTATTTGGATCAATTTCTCACGGGAAAAGAAAATGACCATGAGCTATTGGATTACAAGCTGAACATTTCATCTAGTTTTACTTATGCTCCCGGAAATGCTGAAGGAATCGAAGGTCCGTCTCCGACATGGAGAAATGGTTCAGTGGTTTTGAACAGTCTTGGATCAATTGCAGCCAGAGATGGGTATGATTTCACCCAAAACCTAAATCAATATAATACCAAAGTCCTGTTCATTTATGGAGAATCAAACACTGCCTATGGACGAGAGGGGGCTGAAAAGGAAGCTGATTTTTTTAAGGTAAGTCAGGTAACCGGGATTCCGGATACCGGGCACGAGATGATTTACTTCAAGTGGAACAGTGTATATCCTGTTGTATTGGAATACCTTAATTCTTTGAAATAACATTCTATGAAAACATTGAAAATTGTTCTTCTTTTTGCTTTCACTTTTGTGATTTTACCAAAGTTATATTCCCAAAATATCAATTGGGAAAGCTTACAAAAAAATCAAAAACACATCGCCCATTTCAATGGTCATTGGGAATATGCACTTGGTTTTGGGGCAGCTTATGGTTATCAATTAAATTCCAAAACCCCTGTAGTTTTGAATGCTTCTTTTTCCAAACCGGCCGGAGAGAAGGTTTTGGATGATTTTAAAACCAGAATAGGTGCTCAATTTCGTATTATGAAAATCAATACTTTCCAGGTAACTGCTAGTGTTCAGGCAATTTATAGAAGATATCAAAATCCTTTGGTCAGGATACAGAATTTTGGAAGTGAATTGGGATTGAATGTGGGGTATTTTAGGCCCAGATTTTTTATTGCAGGAGAGTTCGGTTTTGATAAAGCCATACTTACCAATTTCAAACATGCTGAAAGTTTCAAAACAAATTTTGATCCTGATGTCAGAGATGGTTGGTACCAGCCCAGCACAGGTGGAAATTTTAACTATGGAATTGTATCCGGATACTCATTTGGTCAAAGTGACATCACGTTTAAAATAGGAATGGTGCTCTCTCAAGACTTAAAAACAACCCCATTTGTTCCCTTTTATGCCCAATTGGGATATAACTTTAGGTTTGGAGGAAAATAAGTTCTTTAGTATTGGATTTTAAATTGTTCACAAAATAGTCTTATTCACGTTGGCTGAACAAGACTATTTTGTAAGCCGAATTGATGCTTCATCAAAATTGAAATTATTTTTTTATCCTGCTTCCTTTCCCCCAAAAAAACCATCCTTCCTTCTTGCTAGTTAAATTGCCTGTAGTAACTTTGCCGACGCAATGAAAAGTAAGGTATCATATCGTACATCTTTTTCTGTCCACATCATCCTCGGTGGGGCACATCATTTGCATCATTCCTCCTAAGGAGGAAATTTTTGACATATCGCCCGCGGACGGCTGTTGGTATATCTTTACAGCCCTATCATCCAAAATTCTTATTGGCATTTTGATACTAAACGTATATTGCACCCATGAATTCAATTATCCGAATAGCCGTACAAAAAAGCGGCAGACTAAGTGAAGATTCCCTCAGCCTCATCAAGGAATGTGGCATCAAATTTTATAACGGAACCGGCAAACTCAAGTCTGCTTCCACCAATTTCCCTATTGAATTCCTTTTTTTGAGGGATGATGATATTCCGGGATATGTCTCTGATGGCGTAGCTGATCTTGGTATTGTGGGGGAAAATGAATTGGTCGAAAAGGACAAAGATGTCACCGTGCTCAAGAAATTGGGTTTCTCCAAATGCCGGCTTTCTCTTGCCATTCCCAAAGGGGAAGAATATGAAGGAATCAGTTATTTTGATGGAAAAAGCATTGCAACTTCCTATCCAAAGATTCTTGGTGACTACCTCAAATCCCAAAATATATCAGCCGAAATCCATGAAATCAGCGGTTCTGTGGAGATTGCGCCAAGTATAGGTTTGGCACAAGGCATTTGCGATATTGTAAGTTCGGGTTCAACCCTGATGATGAACGGACTCAAAGAAGTGGAGGAAATCTTCAAATCCGAGGCCGTCCTCATTGGAAATAAATCCCTTACTGAAAAAAAATTAGCGATCGTGGACAAACTTCTCTTTAGGATGAATGCTGTCCAAAAAGGGAAAAGCAACAAATACGTTCTTCTAAATGCCCCCAACGCTTCTTTGGACAAAATCATCGCCCTGATTCCAGGAATGAGGAGTCCAACGATCCTGCCATTGGCAGAAGAAGGTTGGTCCTCTGTGCATTCGGTATTGAGCGAAGACCAGTTTTGGGAAAACATCGAAGGCCTCCGTGCTGCCGGTGCTGAAGGGATTTTGGTTGTGCCGATTGAGAAAATGGTTATTTAAGACAAGAGATGTGAGATTTGAGACATGAGATTTGAGACATTAGAAGCGAGATTCGAGAAGATATGTCGAAGGTAGCAGTCTCAGTTACAGATTTACAGATCCACGACCTTTCAAAAACTTGAAAACCTGACAACCTACCTACGGCAGGCAGGCGCGAAGCAGACAACCATTACAACAACTAAAACAATTACAACCAATAGAACCACTACAACAATTACAACCATAAAAAATGAGACCCTTCGTGCCTCAGGGTGACGGACTCGAAGACAATGACAACCTGATAACCTGACAACGCGAAGCAGACAACCACTACAACAATTACAACCACTACAACCATTACAACCAATATTACCACTAGAACAATTTTCCATGAAAACCATATACAATCCGACCAAGTCTGAATGGACCAAGGCCTTGCAGAGGCCAATTCAAAAGACAAAAGCCATTGACAAAATCGTCAAGCCGATCATGAGGAAAGTCGATCGAATGGGGGATAAGGCTTTGAAAAAATTTGCTTTGGAGTATGACCACGTCACGATCAAAAACCTGCTTGTTACCAATGAGGAGGTGCTTCAGGCCCGTGAGCAAATTGAACCTAAACTCAAGGAGGCTATATTATTGGCCAAAGACAATATAGAAAAATTCCATGCCGCCCAAGCCCAACCTGACCTAGTCATGGAAGTAATGGAAGGCGTGACCTGCATGCGTAAATCTGTTCCGATCCAAAGGGTAGGTTTGTACATTCCCGGGGGAACGGCACCACTATTTTCCACAGTGCTGATGTTGGGAATCCCTGCAAATCTTGCCGGCTGTGAGGAAATCGTCATCTGCACCCCTCCCGACAAAGAGGGAAATATACACCCGGCCATTCTTTACACTGCCGACCTAATCGGGATTGATAAGATAGTCAAAGCAGGTGGCGCTCAGGCCATTGCAGCGATGACTTTTGGAACCGAATCTGTTCCGAAGGTGGATAAGATTTTTGGACCGGGCAATCAATATGTAACTGCGGCCAAGCAATTGGCCACTAAAAAAGGGGTAGCCATTGACATGCCGGCAGGACCTTCTGAGGTTTTGGTATATGCCGACAGCTCTGCAATTCCTTCTTTCGTGGCGGCAGATTTACTTTCACAAGCCGAGCATGGTGTGGATTCGCAGGTAATTTTGGTGGCTAGTTCCGAAAAAGTAGCCAAAAAAGTGCTCAAAGAAGTGGAAGAACAATTGGAAAATCTGCCACGAAAAGACATTGCCAAGCGTGCTTTAGACAACTCGGTAGCCGTCGTCATGGGCAAAGAAGAAAATGCCATCGAACTGATCAACGATTATGCGCCGGAGCATTTGATCATCTGCGTCGAAAACGAGGATTTTGTAGTTTCCCAGATCGTCAATGCCGGTTCCATCTTTATCGGCAACTTTACACCTGAGTCTGCAGGCGACTATGCCTCCGGTACCAACCATACTTTGCCGACTTATGGCTATGCCAAAAACTACAGTGGTGTCTCTTTGGATAGTTTTGTCAAAAAAATCACTTACCAGAAAATCACTGAGAAAGGCATCAAGAAACTTGGGCCCACTGTGGAAATCATGGCCGCCAATGAATTGCTTGAGGCACACAAGAATGCCGTCAGCATCCGCCTCAAATACCTAAAAGAGAAAAAGTAATGGCTTTTGATATCCAAAAATTCCTTCGTCCCCATATCCTAACCATCAAACCCTACTCTTCTGCAAGGGATGAATATTCGGGTCATGACGGCGTGTTTCTTGACGCCAACGAAAATCCTTATGGTTCGCTGACAGGGGAGGCTTTCAACCGATATCCTGATCCTTACCAACAGAAAATCAAATCCAAATTGGCCGTGATCAAAGGTGTTTCTCCAAAACAGATATTCTTGGGAAATGGGAGCGACGAAGCCATTGACCTGTTGATGCGCGCCTTTTGCAGTCCGGGAATAGACAATATCATTTTGCTTCCTCCAACTTATGGGATGTATGAAGTCTCAGCCTCGATCAATGACATTGCCATCAAAAAGGTTAATCTGACTGAAGACTTTCAACTCAGACCAAAAGAAATCCTTGCAGCTACAGATGAAAACACCAAGATTATTTTTGTCTGTTCTCCCAATAATCCGAGTGGCAACAAGATGAAAAGGGAAGCCATACGGGAAATTCTGGCAGGCTTTGAAGGATTGGTTGTCGTGGATGAAGCCTATATAGACTTCAGTGACGAGGAAAGTTTTACCACCGAATTGGCACAATATCCAAACCTTCTTGTCATGCAGACATTCTCCAAAGCTTGGGGACTTGCCAACCTCCGGATCGGGATGGCTTTTGCTTCTGAAGATATCATCAGAATCCTGAATCTGATCAAGCCTCCTTACAATATCTCCGGACTGACACAGGAAAAGGTACTTGCGTCTCTTGAGAAAGCAGATGAGATCAGTAAAGTGGTGAAGACTATTTTGGAAGAAAGAGAACACCTCCAAAAGGATTTGGAAGGTTTGTCATTTATCAAAAAAATCTATCCTTCACATGCAAATTTTCTTTTGGTGAAAGTTCCCGATGCCAAGAAAATGTACGATGACTTGGTGTCCAGCAAAATCATTGTCCGCGACCGCTCCAAAGTGGTTTTGTGTGAAGATTGCCTCCGGATTACTGTGGGAACAAGGGAGGAAAATGAAGCTTTCCTAAATTCATTCCAAAAGCTCGCCGGACAATCTTTGAACTAGTCCAATAACCTAATAACCAATAACATTTATTTTATAATCATGAAAAAAGCACTTTTTATCGACCGGGACGGCACCATCATCGTTGAGCCGCAGACGGATTTTCAGATCGACAGTTTGGAGGATTTGGAGTTTCTCCCAGGTGTCATTTCCAACCTGAGAAAAATCGCTGAAGAATGTGATTACGAATTGGTCATGGTAACCAATCAGGACGGTATGGGGACAGCTTCTTTTCCGGAAGAAAACTTTTGGCCGGCACACAACAAGATGATGCTTACCTTGGAAAATGAGGGTGTGAAATTCGCCAAAGTTCACATCGACAAATCTTTTGACCATGAAAATCTCCCTACCCGCAAACCGGGAATCGGAATGCTCACGGAGTATTTTGACGGTTCCTATGATTTGGCAAACTCGTATGTGATCGGGGACAGGAAGACAGATATCCAATTGGCAAAAAATATGGGAGCCAAGTCCATTTATATCGGAGATCCTGACGATAAAGCGACATTCTGTACCAAAAGTTGGGATGCGATTTACAGATTCCTAAGGATGCCGGCAAGGATAGGTGAGGTTTTTCGCAAAACATCCGAAACAGAAATCCATATCCGGGTCAATCTTGACGGCTCAGGAAAATGCGAAATCTATACCGGATTGCCGTTTTTTGACCACATGCTGGAGCAATTGGGCCGACATGGTGGAACTGACCTGCTGATTGAAGTCAAAGGCGACTTGCATATCGATGAGCACCACACGATCGAAGATACTGCTTTGGCTTTGGGTGAAGCATACCTGAAAGCTTTGGGAGACAAAAAAGGCATTTACCGCTATGGTTTCCTGTTGCCGATGGATGATGTTTTGGCACAGGTGGCATTAGATTTTGGAGGCCGGCCTTGGATAGTTTGGGATGCAGATTTCAAAAGGGAAAAAATCGGAGACATGCCGACAGAGATGTTTTTCCATTTCTTCAAATCCTTTAGCGACACTGCCAAGTGCAACCTGAACATCAAAGCCGAAGGAACCAACGAGCACCATAAAATCGAAGCAATCTTCAAAGGCCTCGCCCGCGCTATCAAAATGGGGGTCGCAAAAGATGGTTCGGCTTTGAATCAATTGCCAAGTACTAAGGGCATACTCTAATAGCTAATTTGTCCAATTGATTCAATTAGTTCAGGTCTTCAGACTTGGACTTTTTTTTAGACCTTATTGTTCAAGTCTTCAGACGTGAACCATGTCTCAATTAAAAATGAGATTCTTCACCACCGCAAGCCCCGGTTTCTAATGACGTGAATATCCAGGTCGTCACACTGATCCGCCGAGGCGGAGAAGTGTCTAAATTAAGAGATTCTTCACCTTCGCAAGCTGCGGTTCAGAATGACGGAGTACAACAGTCATTCCTTTTTTGAACGTTTTTTTGAAAATGTTTGAAACTCAGAATGACGAGTCACCAACCCAACAACCCGACAACCTGACAACCTGACAACGCGCAGCAGACCACAATTACAACCACTACAACCACTACAACAATTACAACTTAACCATCTAACCAAATAACCAATAACCATTAACCCCTTTTTACTTCCCCAAAACGACCCCATAGATCTCCTCCAAAATCTTTTCTGCTTCCTGATGAATCGGACTGTCTGTGACGGTGCCGAGGTTGATTCCGAAAAACATATAAATCTCTTTTTCCGGGAAATAATAGAGTTGGCTGCCTGAACCCAAACCTCCGCCGCTATGCCCGATGGCCGGTTCTCGGAGGAAAGCGGTGTAATCCAATCCCAAGCCATATTGCGGATCTCCGTTTTTATCCAAAACCCATTCTTTCATTAGGGTCAGGCTTTCATTTGAAACCAGTTTTCCCTCCATCAATCCTTTGAGAAACAGGATGGCCTCTTCGGCTGTAGTGATGATTCCATCATCTCCGACCATGGACGCGACGTTGGTATTTTGTAGCACAGAAGCATTTTCAACAATTCCATTGCTGTACCTATCCCAATACCCATTGACCAATCTGTCACCATAAGAATCTCCTTGTTTGATTTTGTAATAGGTGTTTTTCAGTCCCAATTTCTCAAAAATATGCTCCTCCATATATTTCCCATGATCTCCGGTAATGCCATCAGCGATCAAAGCCAACAATACATAGTTGGTATTACGGTAGGAATACCTGCTGCCTGGTTCAAAATCCAATTCCTTTCCAGCAATGTATTGGATATATTCTACAGGCTGAAAAATCCTTTCCGGATTCTGTAGCAGTCTTGTGACGTAGGTTGGTTGAGAATTGTATTCAGGAAGTCCCGAAGTATGGTTGAGCAACATTTTGACAGTTAAGCGGTCTGCATTGGGTAGCATAGCCAAAATTTCTTTTGGCAAATAATCTGAAATTTTCCCGTCTAGGTCGATTTTTTCCTTTTCCGCCAACTGCACAATGGTGACCGCCATGTAGGATTTTGCGATGCTTTGGGTGTAGACCAAATGGCAAGGCTGCATGGGAACCTGTCCTTCAATTTTTGCCAATCCACTGGAAAGTGTCCAAAGGTTTCCTTCCTCATAAATCGCTGCTACAACACCAGGAATTCCTACAGCCGTCAGTTTGTCCAATGCTTTCTGCAGAGCAAGGGCTTTTGGATGGATAGGAACAGGCTTGGAATCATTGCATTTGACAACATTGAAATCCTGCGCGAAAGTGGGGTATGTGATCAGGATTGCCCAAATGAAAATCAGTAAATAGCTATAATTTTTCATGGCTTAATTTTGGGTCAGGTCTGGATAAACAGGATGGATTCTGGCTCCCATCTGGACAAAAGTCATAGGAACGACAGGAATGCTTTTGTTGTAATTCTTCAAAAACATTATCTGGTATCCGACAAATGGGGACACAAATGTTTCAGATTGGTAATTGTGATAGCCTAAAGAAACCCCTACGGGTATGGCTAGCATTCCCTTTCCTTGTTTTTGGACTGTTCGCCAAGTTCCTTCTTTTTGGATAAAAGATTCCGTCGGACGAAAGGCAATGTGGTATCCGATCCCCGCTTTGATTTCTGCAAATGAATTGGAAACCAAGTATGGCCGCCAAGCCACCTGTGTCGAAAACAGCAATCCGCTTCCCATGGCTTTATTTTTAAACCAAATAATGTCAAATTTCTGTACCCAATTGTGGTAGGAACTGTGACTGACTTCGGTCCCGATGCCGATACCAAAGTTTTTGAAATTGGACTTCAGGTCCTTGAAGGGCATGGCAAAAGCCTGGAACTGAAGGGTGACAACAATCGGGAAATTCCGATAGTCTTTGGCTTTGTCGTCCTGTGCATTTCCATTTTGCGTGAGCAAAAACAGAAATAGGCAAGGCAGTAAAAATCGTGTTTTCATGTCTTTCGAATTTTCTCCAAAACTACCACAGACAGGCTGGTCAATTTAAAAATTCCTGATTCCAATTGCTGAAATGTAGCGGATTTCCCCCCGAACTGTCAGCCCTGCGGTAAAAACCAACTCTTAAATGCAGGTGCTTTGGTGCGGCTGACCGTGAGTTCTTGCGGTGATTTGATGTCACATTTTACCTGAACAAGCAATTTCCCATTTTCCAGCCGCTTAAATCCTGTTACAATTTGTCGGCTGACCATGTATTGCCTGTTGACCCTGAAAAAATCAATTGAAGAAAGCTTCTGCTCTATTTTGTCCAACGAAAGGTCCAAAAGGTAATTCTTTCCTGTAGAGGAAATCAGTTGCACATAATCCTCTTCCACCAAGAAAAGGTCGATTTCCGAAAATTTGACCAATATAAGTTGATTGCCGGTGCGCACCGGAAAACCATCCATTTCAGGTTTGAGGCTTTGTTTTTCTGTTTCAGCACTTTCCCATTGCCTGTAAAAAAACATCCCCACATAATAACCATTGATCACAAAAAACCAGATGCTGATGATTACCAGGTCTTTGGTGTAGAAGTGGATCGGGGCAGTTTCACCTTTGATCAAAATACTTAGAAACTCCGTACTCAAAGCCAAAAATGCCAATCCTGCAATAGTTGTGCTGATCATTTGTATGACAATCCTTCTTAAAAAATCGGGCTTGTAGGGTATCTTTTGATCCAAGGAGAAAACAATCCATCTGACCAATAACCAAGCTACATAGCCCTGAAGGGTATCAATTGTAAAACGCAGGAGTAAAAAACTGTTGAATTGGATATTGGAATAAGTGAGATAATAATTGAATGCACTGATAAAAGGAATGGCTATCAAAAAAACCCAAATATCAGGATGATAAAATGCTCGTCTTGAAAGAAGGTTTGGTGATGCCATGGGGAAAAGTTGATTTGGATTAATGGAAATACACAGATAAATTCCATTTCAAAATAACCAAATTCTATGCGTCTCCTTTATTTTCTTGCAGTTTTTCTTTTTGCAACCTCTTTCTCATTTGCCCAAAAACAATCCCTGCAGCAGGTTTTGGAAAAGGAAATGGCAGGTTTTCGGGGGGATGTAGGCATTTATGTCTTACATCTGAAAACGGGTGAAGAGGCGGCAATCAATGCAGATACGATATTTCCGACAGCAAGTATTGTCAAAGTACCGATTTTGGTAGGTGTGATGGACAAGATTGAAAAGAGAGAATTGGCTTATCATCAAAAAATGATTTACAGGGATTCGATCAAATACGGCGGTTCGGGACTGATGCAATATTTCAAAGACAGCACTGAAACAGAACTCAGCGTGCTGATGTCACTCATGATCACCTACAGCGACAATACAACCTCGCTTTGGTGTCAGGCATTGGCGGGTGGTGGGGAGCGGATCAATGAAATTATGGAAAGCCTCGGTCTCAAACATACCCGCGTCAATTCCAGAACTCCCGGTAGGGAAGAGGACTGGAAAAAATACGGTTGGGGCCAAACCACTCCACGGGAAATGGCCCAACTTTTAGTCAAAATCCGCAATGGTGAAGTCATCAGTCCCTCAGTTTCGGACCGCATGTACAGGTTGATGGGGAATATTTATTACGATGAATATGCGCTATCAGCAATCCCTGCCCAAGTTCAAACTGCATCCAAACAGGGAATGGTCAATGCCTCACGTTCTGAACTCGTGATGGTCAATGCCCCAAAAGGCGATTATGTCTTCTATTTCGCCACCAAAAACAACGAAGACCAAAGATGGGAAGATGACAACGAGGCTCAATTATTGCAAAAAAGGATTTCCAAGGTTTTGTGGGAATGGTTTGAGCGGTAAAACATACTATTGCTTTTATTATTTTAGCCCATGTTAGAAATTTTGAACCAAGTCCAAAAAAGCAAGCAACTCAAAGACTTCCGTAAAGCCATTTCCTAGTTGGCCATAAAAGAAAAGTCTTTCGGCAACAGTTTACTGGCGTATTTCGAAGGGATTTTTTTCGTCTCGGGATATTCTGACAATATTTTATACAAATTATTCTTAGTGTACTTGGTTCGTCCAACCGTCACAATCGCAGTTCCTGCGGCGAGTCCTATCAAAGCAATTTCTCCCCCGGGGTCTTTGGTCTCTTCGGGGACCTGCCCGGTAAAAGCTCCGGATATTGCGCCGGCAAGTTCCTCTGTAGCATTGGCGGAAGTCACTACCAGACCGATCAATAATCCGCTACCTCCTACGATCAGTCCTGTTGTAGTGGCACTTTTCCTTTTTCGGAAAAACATATTGACAACTGCAGTCAACGAATCTGATTTTGATGCCATAGCCAAAAACTCATACTTAGACATTTGGGAAGGCTCTTTGAAATCGGTTCCTTGTTGGGCACAGGCTTCAGAAAATATGAAACCTGTAATTATGATCAAAATAAGAATTAGTTTCATAAGAAATAGATTTTTTTTCTCTATTAAAATAATCCTTTTTTATCAAAAATACAAGATACAGTGTGTTGAAATTCAGTGAAATAGGAAAAATAAAAAATTATAAGACGGGGAATAAATTTAAGAATTAGGTTGTGTGTTGATTGGATTCTTTTTGGTACCCTTAAGCCTATATTCTGAATAATTGGAGTGGAAAACCCTTAAATTTCACCTCAATTCTTCAGATTCAACTCTTTTCTCAGAAACTCATCACCAACCTTGTTTTTGGTCCAATAGTCTACGATTTTCAGGCCTTTGCGGGTGGCTTTGGTGATTTCTTTGGTTCCGTCGGATTTGGTTTGGATTTCTTCCCATCCCATAATCTCATATGGAAATTCCTTTTCGAAGTCCAGTTTCAAAACCCTGCTTCCTGAAGCGTACGCCACTTCCATCTGACTTCTGCCGGCACTGAGGTCCAAAACCCTGATAAATGCCTCCTCTGTTTTGAATTCCTGATGGGTGAATCTTTGGTGAAAAAGAGAAGGCAGCATCTGCACACTTCCTGTTGGAATTTGCTTCGGATCGATACGGATCAGGTTCCAAAGGTCATCTTCTGCCATCCCGCTAAAAGAAAACGTATCATCTCCTTCTTTTTCGAAGTAGGAAAAAATCTTACCGTTGTAGCTGTCACTGCCTTTGAGATTGAGTTGGGCGAAAGTATGGCCGCACCATTCTTGGGAGGATGCTGTAAATTTCAAACCCTGACTTGGCTCCATGGTAGGCGTAAAAGCCGACATCATCATGTGGTAAGGATAGATCCCCGTCACAAAATCCCTCGTTTGGTTCATCTTCAGGACAGAAATTTTGTCTGAAGAGCTAGCTTCCGGATCATCCAACTTGACTTGCTTTTTTCTCGAAAAATCCTCCGTCACAAAGATCAAAACCGATTCGCCTTCCCTCGCTTCTCCATACCGGTATTGTGTCAGGTCAAAACTGCTGATTTCCGCCTTTCCCTGAAACCAATACTTGCCCCATTGTTCAAAATCAACATCCGGGCGCTGCGGCTTGGAACAGGAAACAATAAAAATCATTACTAAAAGAAAGACTATGGATTGGCTTTTCATGGATTCATTTGGCTAACATAATTTCTAAATTTAATCAATAGGACCGGGTCTTAGGCTATTTTTATTTTTTTTCGATGACGAGTTAGGATGAAGAAATTCTTTTTTTCAAAATCAATATTCCTCAACCGGGTTTTGAGAATTTCCTTGAATAATTATGTAAAAAATCAACTCCACGTAATCATTGGGATCACTTTCTGTGAAATCAGAAAAATCGTAACCAACATATGAAAGCAAGTGAGCGCAATGATCGGCCAAGTTATCAACTTGCTGTGGGGTAATCTTTTTGAAAGAATTATAACAATCGCAGAAGTCAGTGACCCCAACACAAAAAGGATGGAGAAAAGCAGAACACCAATTGACAAATAACTTGGCGTGGAAAAAAGTAAATCTGCGCCATCAATATTCATTCTGGGAATAAAAAACATCAGGAATGCAAATAAACTTGTAAGGGTTGGGAGGATTGAGATTTTAAAAAGATTGAAGTATTTTTCCCTATTTCTAAGGAAAAGTATAATGGTTAAGACAGCTATAAATGCTCCCAAAACCATCAAAATTACCCATATCACCAAAATGGAAATTTGCCCAAAAACCCTAAATCCTGATATAGGCTTTAAAACAAACCTTTCTGTATAAAGCACTTTACCTTCCAAAGGATCGGAATCCTGAACCAAACCAATCTTTCCGCTATTCCCATAAGTGTATTCAGTTGGAGAAACAGGATAGTAAGTTGATTTGCCACCGGGAAGGATCCAAGCCATGGTCAGGTGGTCCTCATGTACTTCCATTTTTTCAATATTAAAGATCAGGTCCTGGTAAAACCGGTCTTGATTTCTGGGATTGATAGCCAAATAATAGCCGCCTTCAATATGAATTTCACCTTGATATTTTTCTTTTTTGTCTGGTCTTAATGGGAGATCGGTAGTTTCAAAATCCCGGATCAGGGCAGATATTTCCTGCATTGCAGTGCCATTGTTGGCATTCATCAATATTACATGTCCAATTTTTTCTTCAGGCAAGTAAGCCAATTCCGAAAGTCCTCCATCCATAGCACCGCTATGACCGTGATAGGTAAAGTTGTTGTAGATAGAAGTTTGGTTTCCCAAGCCGTAACCCAATTCCAATCCGATATTTGATCCGGGACTATTGTAAGGAATTTCCATTCGATCTATAGATTCACTTTTTAAAAATTGCAGACTGTCAACGATTCCCCGGTTTAGCAATAATCGTAGGATTTGAGAAATATCAGCAATAGATGTATTGAGGGCAGAGGATGGCCGGAAAAGCTCATTTTTGTAAGCGATTTCCTTCATTTCCCAATTGTATGTTTCCGCTCCCCACTTTTGAAATATTTGATCATTGAAAAAAGTAGAATGGTTCATCATAAGCGGTTTAAAAATCGATTCCCTTACATAATCTTCATATTTTAAGCCGGTTACCTTTTCGACAATATATGCCGCAACCGCATACCCTGAATTGCAATAGGCCATTCTCGTACCGGGAATCCATCTTGAAGTCCTCGAGTGTGGATGAAACTCCAAAGCATCTTTCAATGAAATGGGAGGATGCTGATTGTGAACCATTTCTACCAAATGAATTTCATCCCATCCTGTAGTATGTTCTAGCAGGTGTATAATCCTTACGGGATGTTCTTCTTCCCATTTATTTTCAAATTTTACTTCAGGGACAATACTTTTCACTTCATCTTCCAATTTTAAATTTCCTTCTTCCTGAAGCTTAAGGATCGAAAGCGCAACAAACATTTTGGATAAAGAGGCAATCCGGAACATTGTATTTTCAGTATCCTTTTCAGCAATATCTTGATCTGAAATACCTAAAACCTCAAACCACAAATTTCCCTCTTCATTTAACAATGCTATGCCGACCTTGAGGTTTTGGTGTTGGGAAATGACATGTTTTATGTTGATTTTAAGGTTGTTTAATCTTGTATCTGTAATTGAATCATTTTGAAAATCGTATTTCGATTCTCCAAAACAAAAAATACTATTCAGAAATAGGAGGGTGGTCAGGAGGAAAAATATTGGCTTTTTAAACATAGTATCAATTCTGCTCAATTTGCAAGGGCCACCAACCGGCTCACCATAATTCCCGATTGGGATTTGTTAGCCATAAGGTAGTCACTCAAGGGCTTTTCCGAAATCTCTACTTTTTTGGATCCTGAACTCGCATGGAGCAAATGGATTCGACCTTCTTTTTCGATGGCAAATCCCACATGGACAATGTCCAAATTGGTCATCGAGGTAGTAATGGCAATCAAGTCTCCCGATTTGATTTTGTTTTCGTGAGTCATTATTTCGGCTTTTGCCAAATAGTAATACTTCCGGGATTTTATTTCAGATTCGGTTTCTTTGAGTTGATTGATATAATCCGGATTGGAAAGCTGTGGATAGAATTTTGGGTTGGAAGTCATGAAGGATGGATTGTTTTCGTAGACACTTCCACCGATTTCTTTGCTGATATCCTTCAAAATCCCTTTCTCTTCATTCTGAAAAATCCAGTCTGAGAAATAATGCAAACGGGAAGAATACCCGTCATTGACCCCATGTCGGTATCTTAATTTTTCCAGTTCTTGGGTGTAAGCTTCAAAAGTAAATTCCCCTGCCTTGGCTGTCTTTGCCAATGAAACCACAGTTTCCAAATACGTGGTACAATCCAAACCCATCAAGTTCACCACCAGTTTTTCCTCGCCGGGTAGTTCCAAAGTTTTCTCCACATAGGGTGTATTCAAAAACCAAGTGCCGATTTCGATGGTCAGGTCATTCATGGACTTTTGGGAATGATCCTGAAGAGAAAGCATGTTCAGAGCAGAATCTAGCCTTTGACGGCTTTCCAAAGTGCATACAGTTTGGGCCTTTAGTAAAACAGGAAAGAAGAAAAGGATAAAGAGGATCAACCGCATGAAAATGGATAAAAGAAGGTTCTTTGACAAATTGGATGATTTTTTTGAAAATGTCATGCTATTTTTAAATTGAATGTAGGGTTGGTAGACTTTCAAATATTCCATTAATATCTTATTCTCCACACCCACATTGGAAAGTTGCAGAATAGAGTCAAATTCCCATTATTTTTCTAAAGGTCTTGCCCAAAAGTCAGCAAATTATGGTCAGGATCAAGGAGAGAAAATTCCTTCATTCCCCAAGGTTTGGTCTGTAATGGCCCGTTTGGATGAATGGGAATTTTTTTGTCCAACAGGGACTGATAAAATCCATCGATATCGTCAGTCCTGATGTAAACCTGACCATAATTTTCTTTAGGGTCAAGTTCCTTAAATTCAAAAAAGTGGAGCTGGATTTTGTCCTTTTGCACCATAAGGTAGCCATCATAATCCGCATTTCCATATTCCTGAAAGCCCAATTTGTTGATGTAATATTCCCTTGTGATGGCTTTGTCACGCATGGGAAGTTTGGGATGGATTTCGGTGAGCATGGCTGATGGAGAATAATTAGATGTGGAAGAAATGAAAGGAATCGATTGTACTATGCGATTAAATTTACTCAGTTTTGATAGCAAATCAAATCCGCTGTTCAACCTTCCTTTTTAGCTTCTTCGATCTGTTGCAATAGGTCTGCTGACTTCATCATCGGATCCCATTCTTTACCGCTTAATAGAAACTTAAACCATTTTTTGTCCCGGTTTTCAAACCTGATATTTTTGAAAAGCCAGACCCCAAGATAGGCCATGCCCAATGCAACCCCTACCATGATGCTGATTTGAAATACATGGAGGTTTTGGAACAAATCTTTGGTCCAATAGAAAACCGTCCAAGCGGGAAGTTGCAAAAACAGTAATCTGGTAATCCAGATGGTGCTTGACTTCAATTTGGCGATCTTCTCCTGTGTATCTAGAATCGGGTTGTTGATGTCGACGAGCTTGATCAGCACGAGCTGATAGAGGTAAACTCCGATAGAAAGTTTGGTGAGGAGAATGTGAAATCCAATCGCAAACAAAAACATCGGACTGGCATATGCCCAAACGTTAAAAACAATGAGATCCAAAAAACCCACCCAGACGATACCCACAATGATGGCAAAGATTTTTATCGGCTGCATACCGGAAAGGAGCGATTTGACTTTGATTTTGGTGATTTCTTCTGCGTTTTGTCTATTCAGCACAAGATTTTGGGAAAGCTTTCGGTCATAAGATTCCCAAAGGGCGAGGAGTTGGTTTTCTTCCATGGTTTTATCTGTTTATGGTAGCAAATTTTTGTTTGAGGGTCTGTTTGATGCGGGAGACTTTGGTCGAGACATTGGCGACAGTGAGTCCGAGGATGTCGGCGATTTCCTGTTGGCTGTTTCCTTCGAGATAAAGGAGAATCACCGCCCGGTCGATTTCTTTGAGTTCTCTGATGAATTTCTGAAGCATATCAAGTTCTTCATTCTGTTCGATCGGGAGTTTTTCGGCCGGAAGGGAAATAATTTCCTCAGGAAATGGTTGGTTGATCCTGCCCCTGCGGCTTTCTTTTCTGTAAAAAGAAATGGACACATTGAGCGCAATTCTGTACATCCAGGTACTCAGCTTGAAACTCGGGTCATATTTGGAAAAGCTGAGCCACAACTGCAAAATGATCTCTTGGATCAGGTCTTTGCGGTTTTCTTCATCCCTACAATAGGAGTTGGCGACCTTGTAGATGATGCCTTTGTTGGCATCTATGACTTTCAGAAATGAGGTCGAATCCCTAGTAAACATGGTGTGGCTGCGGTTGTAGGATCGGATCTGTACTTTGTTTTGTTGAATATGGCAAATTTCCCATGATTGAAATCAGGTTTGGTGGAGTTGTTTACCCAATTATTCGCCTGAGGTCAAAAAATCTCACATGGATTGGAAAATTATTTTCTACCAAAGTAAAAAAACCATAAAAATGGAAATCAAAAAAAGTACACTGAAAAATAAAAAGGGCCAATGCTTTCGAAAGCATTGGCCCAAGAATGTATTTGTATATCTCTTTTCTAATTAAGAATCTTATTAATCTTTTCGATTTTCCCATTGACGATGGAATCCACCTTCGAACTTGATTTGTTGACAAGGGAATCAAGGACTTTGACCTTTTCTGTTTCCAAATTGATGATCGAATCAAGAGAATTGATTTTGTCAAGTTCCTTGTTTACAATCGAATCAAGCTTCAACGCCTTGTCAGTAATGCTGTTGAGTTTGTCTTCTACATTCTTTTCGAGGTTGCCGCAGGAAGTGAGAACAAAGAAGCCAAGGAGGATGGGAAGGAATTTGAATAAGGTTTTCATTTTTGGTTTGGTTAGATTTTCGGACGATTTCTTCGATTACATCACGCCATTCCTTACGCCGATTTTCATGGGTTGTTTTCCCAAATAGGCTGAAAACCTGATAATTAATCACAATTCATTTGATACTAAACATAAATGGTTTTTATGATCGGCCAAAAATTCACTTTTTCTTCTTAGTAGGTTTGGCATTCCTAATATTTTCATCCAAACGAAAAATCACAATGTCTGAGATCAGTTCCAAAGGAAGCGGTTTGTCCAAAGAAAACTGAACAGTTCCTTTGGAGGTGTTGTATGACTCAAGTTCCTTCTTGAATTCGGTTATTCCTGAAGCGCCTGGATAGAAGCCAAAGTGGGTTTTGTATGCCGCAAAGTGGACAAGATTGCCATGAATCTTAAAAGTAGGAATGCCATAGTTGATGCATTCTTCTGCTTCAGGAGCGGCTTGCCTGATAGTGCTTCGGATGACTTGGAGCTTTTCCTGAATGTCCTCCGGAAATTCCGAAATATAAGCGTCGGTGTCTTTGGCGGCTGGTTTCATGGGTTCAAAGAAGTTTAAAAATTAAAAGTTTATCCTAATTCTGTCGCTATTTCTCTGCCGTTCCTTGACCATTCGCTCCAAGAACCCACATACAGTTTGGGGATTTCCATTCCTGCATGCGCCAAGGCCAACAGTGTGTGGCAGGCCGTGACCCCCGAACCGCAATGAACGATGACGTTTTCTAAAGATTTTCCTTCCAAGGCTTTCTCATATTTCGCTTTTAGTTCTGCAGGAGAAAGAAACAATCCTTTAGGATCAAGATTGGATGCAAAAGGGATATTCACTGCCCCCGGTATGTGACCCGCTATCAAGTCGATGGGCTCTTTTTCTCCCCGGTACCTTTCATTTTCACGCACATCGATGATCAGGTAGTTTTTGTCTTTGAATACTTTGTCGATTTCTGAAATGTCTGAAATCGGCAATTTCCAATTGGCCACTTTGTAAGTTCCCTTTGTAGGGGTTTTTTCCACCTCCGAACTTACCGGAAATCCAGCTTGGATCGCTGCATCCATTCCTCCATCCAAAACCTGGATTTTTTCGTGGCCTACAGCTTTCATCATCCACCAAAACCTAGCAGCTGCATTTGCTCCGTTTTTGTCATCATAGACGACTACCTGAGAGTCAGGGCTGATGCCAAGCGACTCCAAAAGTAGGGAGAATCTCGCTGCGTCAGGCAAAGGATGTCTTCCGCCATCCGCAAAATCCGCCTTGATATCAGACAGTTGACTGTTCAGATCCACATGCAAAGCGCCTTGGAGATGGGATTTGTCGTAGTTCTCTTTGCCAAATCTGGCGTCAATCAGCACAAATGCTGACGAAGCTGATAAAGTTTGTAAATCAGAAGCTGGTATGATCGGGGATATAGATTTGTTCATTTTGTGGGTATTATCTGGAAAAGGGGAAAAGCAAATTCCTTAAAATTTGAACCAAGGATAAGATTCATTGACAAAATCCAAAGCCCTTGGCAATCCGTCCCCGGGGAGAAGTTTGAGTTCTGGCTGCATAGACGGGTTGGAGGGATAGGTTTTCCCATCAAATTTCACAATCCTGTATTTCCCTCCCGACAAAATGAACAGGTCTTTCCAGCCATTTGACTTGGTATTGTCAATTACAACAGGGTAATCTGAAACTGTGAATTGTGTGATGACATTGCCTTCACGGTCCAAAATCATCTGGGTACAGCCACCTGAACCGCAAAAGTACGGTCCGGTAAATCCCACCATGATTTCTTTGTTGCCATCTTCATTGAGGTCATATTCAAAGAAGATAAACTTCCTGCTGTATTCGTCGATGATGTCCTTGTCCAGATCATCTTTGAACAAGGTTTGAACAGTCTTCCTGACTAATTCGGCGGTTTCTTTTGCGCTGCTGTTGATACCATAAAGATTTCCCGGAATGGTGTCAGTCGGATCCGGATCGTAGATTTCTTCGGGGATGACGATTTCCGTTAGGACGCTGTCAATTTGGGTACTTTCTTGAGAGCTTGGAGATTGACAGCCTACGACCGCCAAAATAAGAAAGCCAAGGAGGAAGGATATTTGGTTTTGGGACATGATAAAAAAGGTTGGTGTGAATTTATTTTTGGCTAGATGCAATTATTACCCCAATATAATTCATTGCCTTTTCAAAAGTCTCAATCCCGTGTCCCACTTGTTGAAAAATTTTAATCTCTTTGAGGTTGCTTAGGTGCTTTTGGGCATTTTCTCTGGACTTTTCAAATGGGAAAAGTAAATCCTTGTCCCCGAGTAGGAGGTAGGTCTCTGTTTTCACTTTGGCAAGTTCGGTGTCCATATAATACGGTTTTTGGGTGTTGTCCTTATAACGGCTGATGGCAAAAACCTCATAATCCACCAACATTTGTTCAGAGAATGGGGAAAGCCGGTGATTTGGTTTGGAGAAAACAGCCTTGTCCAAAAACTTCAGGACATTTTTGGCATTGGTGCTGAGGATGGGGAGAAGGTTGTAATATAGGTTTGAAAAAGTCAGTGAAAATGGTTGCAAGCAACCAGGATTGAGAAGGAATGCTGCTTTGATTTTTTCCGGATTGGTGATAGCGAGCTTCATACAGATCAATCCTCCAAAAGAAGCGCCCGCAACAAATGCTTTTTCAATTCCTAAGCCTGCCAAAACTTCATTTGCCCAAAATCCATAATCCAAGGTTTTGATATCAGGTGTGGCACCTTCACTCAGATTGGGCAATCCATTGGTCTCAACCATAAAAATCCGAAGCTTCGTTTTCAGATTATCCAATCCTTTGTCAAAATCCCAAATCAAAGCCGTGGTCCGTGCTCCGGGAAATATCACCAAAGTTTCAAGGTCTTTTTTGTCCGCATTGAGACTCCAAACATGGGTATTCCCCAAAAATGTTTTTACACCATGTCTTTGGTAATTTCGCCTATTCTCTTTTTCCAATTTATTGACCCAATCTTCAAAATAGGCGATGTCTTTTTCGGGATTTTTGAAATATGATTTGTACTTGATATTCATAGGAAATATTGGATTGAAAATTCAAAAAATACTTATTAACCGGCACCAAGTCAGTCCAAAGATGTTTTAAATATAAATTAAATTCCCCTGATAAGGCAAACTCGAGGTTAGAGAATTGGGGCTTAAAAATCAAAATCAATCTGATCTCCTCTTGGAGACGGACAACTGTCTTCCATTACTTAATATGCTCCTTTACCAGTCAATTTGGGAATTTGGTAGCCAATCATTTTTTCCCATATGACATTTGTCCAAACATTTGAAACAACCATCTGAGTCAGGTCATATCCTGATTTCTTCTTTTGGGCACATATTCTCCAATAGTGAAAAAAACCGGGATGAATCTCAATTCAAATTTTGTTTAGGTATCTCATTTGAACCCATTCTTTTCAACAATTTATAATGAGAAATAATGGCACCCCACATCGTTGCTTCATGGTATTGGATATGATATTCCTCTGCTGATTGTTTTATAATTTCGGAAAGGGCTATATAATGGACATGGCAGATATTTGGGAAAATATGATGCACGATATGGGTATTGAGACCACCAAAGAGGATATTTGCAAGTTTGCTCGTTCTAGAAAAATCTATGGTGTTTTTAAAGATATGAGTAGTCCATGTGTCAGCTAAATGACCTTTTTGGTCGACAGTCCCAAAGTCAGATTCATCCACCAAATGCACCGGAATAAGTACCGATAGCAGGAATAGGCTCAAAATAATGTGAATAGCTATGTAACCTAGGAAAAACTGTTGCCATGTGACATCGAGAACTAAAATGGGGATCACCAAGGTGTAAGTGAAATAAATCACTTTGGAAAAAAACAAAACAAGGTATTCTCTTAGAGGTGGATGGTCAATTCCTAACCATCTTTTGGATGTAGAGCCGGGGAAAAATTCTTTTAGTCCTTTTACAAATACAAAGAAAATACTGAAAAGCAGGTAAAGGAAGGTGGCGTATACATGTTGGAACCTGTTATACCATCTATACGGCTCAGTAGGGGACACTCTGATCAGGGGGGCTTGTTGGTGGATGTCAGGATCAAAATCAGCGATATTTGGAAAGGAATGATGGGTTTTATTATGACTTAGATTCCATAAATAGGAATTTGATCCCACGAGGTTAAAAGTATAACTCAGGATTTTGTTCAACTTATTGTTTTGAAAAAGGGCATTGTGTGAAGCATCATGGGCAATATTGAAAACTATCAGCCCATGGGTAAGGCCAAATAAAAGGGCAATAAAAAATGTACCCCAAGGATTGAACCGATTGCTCAACAACAGTGCATACAACACACAGAAAAGCACCAAGAGAAATACCGTTTTGAATGTGGCCTCCCAACCTCCTTTTTTTGATTTTCCTGTTTTCTTAAAATAATAATCAACCCTCAAAGCAAGGATTTTGGAAAACTCATCGACATCAGGCTTTTTAAATGTGGGCTTTATAGCCGATGGTTTTTGTTGGATTGACGGTCTTGGCATGAGATTTTGGGTTTTGATTTAATAATTATTTGACCAATGGCAAATGATTCGCAATAAGCTCCTGGAATTAACTCTGAAAAGAAATTCCACTCTTGAACTCTTGAAAGATTAATTCAAATTTCGCAAAATATAAATTTGAATTATTGCAAAAAGTTAAAATATATTATTAATGTATATTCCCTACAAAAAATTTAATTCTTATTTCATGCCAAACTATTTTGATATTCTTGAAATCAGCCCAACGATTAGTAAAAACTGCGGTGGGTGTATGGAAAGGAAATTTTCACCTACCTATTTGGATAAAAAAAGCAAAAAATATCCGGCAATTTCTTGCCAATATACTTGCTGTTTTAATGAGAATGAGGATGATTAGAACCTTAAACCTCATCCAAAAAAATTATGTTGCATACTATTCCTTGTTAGGTTAAATTATATCCTTCATCTTTAATTTCAATCCACTTCCATGAACTTAGCAGCAATCGACATCGGTACCAACTCCATCCACATGGTCATCGTCAAAGTGACCTCAGGACAGTCTTATGAAGTTTTGGTTCAGGAAAAGGAGATGGTCAAACTTGGCGTTGGGGTGTTTGCAAACAAAATTCTGAGTCAACGGGCTTTTGATGCCGGGATAGAGACCATTTCAAGGTATGTGCAGTTGGCAGATGAATATGGCGTCGAGCACATCATTACCGCTGCCACGTCCGCAACCCGGGAAGCCAAAAACGGTAGAGAGTTTCTGGACCGTCTGATCCAGGATTCAGGACTCCATCCACAGATGATTTCCGGAAAGGAAGAAGCAAGGTTGATTTTTTTGGCCGTGAGAAAATCCATCGATCTCAAAAAGCAGAATGCCATGGTCATTGATATCGGCGGGGGAAGCACCGAAGTGGTCATTGGAAATAAGGATGAAATACTTTTCAAAAACAGCCTTAAACTTGGGGTTTTGAGGCTTTTGGATTGGGTTGGGAATGAAGGTCCATTGAATAAAACCAAACAGACCACACTCCGGAAATATATCCGAGACATTGCCCTCAAAACCATGGAAGAAGCCTCCTTAGCCGGTTTTTCGAAGGTCATCGGTACTTCCGGGACCATCAGGGCATTGGGGGAAGCGGCTTTGGAAATGACGGATGTCAACATCGTCAACTCTGTCAATGCAGAGGTAGTGAAGGTCAAAGACCTTGAAAAAATTGTAGAAAAACTCCTTGAGTTGCCGGCAGATCGAAGAACTGAGGTGAAGGGGATCAATGAAAACCGTGTTGATGCCATCCACCTCGGTGGTATGCTTATCCTTGAACTCCTCCATTTGTCAGGAGCTTCCGAAATAACGCTCTCAGATGCTTCTCTTAGAGATGGGCTGATTATCGATTATATCGAACGAAACAGGCCGAAACTGGGTGACCTTGTTGAAGGCAAAAACATCAAAGAACGATCGAGTTTGCTCATGGCGATGCGGTATGAGACAGATATTGAGGAAAAAAGGCATGTGTCCAAGTTGGCATTGCAGCTTTTTGACCAACTCCAGAAAGAGCATCAGATGAATGAGGAAGCGAAGGAATTGCTCCACAATGCCTGCCTGATCTATGATGTGGGCTTGTTTGTCAATTTTCAGGATTATCAGAAGCATTCGGCTTACCTGATATTGAATGGCCGCCTACGGGGATTCAATAATGAGGAAAGGGTCATGTTGGCGCTAATGGCACGATATCACCGAAAGTCAGGTCCGAAAAAGAAACACAAAGAATTCCATACACTTCCATCTGAAGATCAAAAACTAGTAAAAGGATTGGTGGGGATTTTGCGGATCGCAGTGGGACTTGATAAAACCAAAAACCAATGGGTAGAAGATATCCAATGCCACATGGATGAGGAAAATCTGGATATCAGGATTTTTGGCGCTGCGGCCATGGACCTGGAAATATGGGAAGCACAAAGATTTTCGGATGTTTTGTCAAAATTTTTGGATAAAAAAATACAGATCCTGAAAGGATAGTAGGTATAAACCAGCCCTCTTTTTGCCAATTCAATGTTTAATACCGGAAATCAGGGCATGTGTTCCCCAAGAAGCACTTTCCTAAGATCACCTTTTTCTTTGCCTATAAGGTATATTACATAAGGAGCAAAAACCACTATCCCAAGGATCATGGCGACAATTGCAAAGATGACGGATTTGGATTGAAATCCACCACGCCACATGATCCAGATCCCGGAGAGCAATAAATAACAGGCAAAATCCAATGCAAACTGACCGCTCCAGGTCAGAGAGCCGATATTTGAAACTGCTATCTGTAAAAATCCCCAGCCTTCATTTCGGACTGCAAAGGCAGTATAGGCCAATAAAAGTATGGTCTGGGTAATTAGAATGGCTTTAAGAATGAATTGGTTGTGGCTTTGGTTTTTCATAAGGAGGATAGATTGTTTCTTGAGACAGGAATACAATTATCCAAATTCAGAAAGAATGATTTTAGCCGCTTCCGTACAATTCCAAGAATTTTATTGGGATATGTTAAACTGAGAAACAGTTTTTTTGAGGTTGGTGAAATAGGCCGATAACCATTCGCCATTCAGTGTTTCTTCGGTGACTTGCAGGTAAAAATTTTCCAGGGCTAGGTCAAAAAGGGAAGCCGCAAGCTTTGGGTTATTTTCAAGTCGGAGGTCCTTGGTCAAGACGGAAATGAATCCTTGACTGACGATTTCATCAGATTTTTGGAGACATTTTTTGAAAGTCGGATCAGTCCTATGTACCCTCAATTGGCGGTTAAACAAAAGGTCGGTTTTGGAAGCAACCAATACACTGATAAGTTCAGGGTCAATATTCCTGCATTTTTTTTCTTCCTCAGCGATTGTTTTGGATCGGACCAAATGGTGTTCGAGCAATAGTCCCGTAAAAATTTCCAAGTCAGCAAAATGATGGTAAAAAGATGATTTGCTTTTATTCACATTCCTTGCGATCACCTCGACTTTGAGGCCTTTCGGACCTTCTTTTGAAAAAAGCCGGTACCCGGTTTCAACCCATGCTTGCTTGCTGTCTGGTGCCATTTTTTGAGAAACTTGAGATTTGACGACTGACCAATGATCTGAAAAAGACCTTAAATACAAAAAACCACTTGTCTTCTTTCGAAATATCAAGAAATATCTACTATCAAAAAATAGGCAAAAGGCTTTATTTTCTATCTGAAGGATGTTTAAATCAAAGATCCTGAATCGCAATCCTTCTTTTCTCTTTCAGTTTTTTGAAATGTGAAGGGGAGAGGCCCGTCACCTTTTTAAATTGGTTGGAAAGGTGTGCCGCACTGCTGTAATGCAGCTTGAAGGCAATTTCCGACAGGTTGAATTCTTCCAAAATAATCATTTCCTTGACGCGCTCGATTTTGAGGGAAATAAGGTACTGCTCGATCGTGGTGGCTTCCACTTCAGAGAAAAAATTGGACAGATAGGTATAGCTGTGGTTGAGTTTATCACTCAATAGCGTAGAAAAATTCACGATAGGTTTTTCGTCTGAATGGTATACATAGTCCACCATCACTTTTCTGATTTTCTCTATGATGACCCCTTGTTTTTTTTCAAGGAGCTCAAGCCCAACCGTCTTGATTTTTTTATTGAGTTCGCGTTTTTCCTCATCGGTGACATCCTTTTTTGTCTCTATTTCTCCCAAACCGACTTTGACTGGAACAATGTCCATTTCATCCAATGCTTCTTTCACGAAGGCCACGCAACTTTTGCAAGCCATATTTTTGACATACATTTTCATGGTTTTAAATTTTGTGGTTTAATGATGGAAGTAATTCAGATAGATACTCTTGTTTGACAGTTTTACTAAAATTATGCCAATTACGGCCTCCATGCGATGACAGATCCTGTAAGGTGATTGGTTTTAGAATTTCAATGACAGAAGAAAACATAAAGAAGAATGACTTCCAATGCCCAAAAAATCAAGCTTTAAATTTTCTTTGAGGCCACAAAAGTCGGGAAATCCATAGGATTGAGTTTATATAATTTCAGGTTAGGATTACATCATTTACAGGAACATCATAAGAAAAATAAAAAATAACCATCTTTTCCGTTGGGAGGCTATTTTTTACCGCCCATCAATTCTTTTGTTAGGATCTTAAACTTAAAGGCGACACCGTTGTTGTTTATCCAGATTTAAACCAAAATCAAAAAATGAAAAATTTAAGATTCTTATCATTGGCAGTTGCTACTGTCGCCACTGCTTTTCTAGCCAGCTGTGGAAATGCACCAAAAGAAGAAGTTGTAGAAGAAACAGCAGTTGAGGTAGTTGAAGAGGTTCCTGTAGAAGCTCCTAAAACCGTTGTTGACATTGCTGTTGGTTCTCCTGACCACACTACTTTAGTAGCCGCAGTTACAGCCGCAGGCTTGGTTGAGACTTTGAGCGGAACAGGACCATTCACCATCTTCGCCCCAACCAATGCTGCTTTTGCTGCATTGCCTGCAGGAACGGTAGACAATCTTTTGAAGCCTGAAAGCAAAGACAAACTGACATCAATATTGACCTACCACGTGGTAGCCGGCAATGTAATGGCTGCTAACCTTTCTGATGGTCAGGTTGTAAAAACTTTGAACGGTCAGGACTTGAAAGTTTCCATCAAAGATGGCAAAGTAATGATCAACGGTGCCAATGTTACTGCTGCTGACCTTGCAGGTAGCAACGGTGTAATTCACATAGTAGACGCGGTATTGTTACCAAAGTAATTGTAAACTGTAGAAAAATGAAAACCTGCCAATCGGCAGGTTTTTTTGTTTTAGGGGGGTTGGGTTATAGGTGCTTAATCCTGTATTTCGTTGCTTTGCTTTGAGCAAAGATTTCCATTGACTTTTGTTTTCCTGACCCCGATTCGGGCGTTTTCTTACAATTCCATTCAACGGTTTGCATATGGCTTGTGGCGGTTTCGAAGCACTTTCCTGTCCATTGAAACCAAGTCTGGCTACGAAGCGAAAACCTTGCTGGCAGTTGTTCACCCGCCATAAGCTATATGGGTTGTTGTAAGCTGTTATTTTTTTGTCATATAGTAAAATTCACGTTCCAATTCGTGCTTCATTCTTTTTGTACTTCTCCTCATTATAAAATAAGGAATTCCAAACATAAAAGCTGCGTGAATAAATATAAAAGGTAACGCAAATCCAGCCCCATTTCCTTCGATATTATCAGCCATAAAAAATGCTCCGATAAATATCGAATAGAAAACAATGCCAAATAGATAAAAAGGAATCATCATTCCACTAAATCCATTTATCTCGGTTTCAATTATTAATTTTTCGTTATTCTGTCTATAAGTTCCGCTTGCAACTGCTAAATTCATATTCATATCGAAAAATTTCCTTCTCCTCTTTATTTTGAATCCTTCATATCCAACCTGTCCTTTGTATTCATTTTTACTTGAAGAAAAGACGTCAAAAGTATCAGAGAATATTCCTGTGCTTCCTTCATCAACGTGCTGCCTAAATTTTGACACAAATTCAGTTTTGTGAATTTCGACATCAGTTGTTAAGTGTTCAATTAGTTTTATTTTCTTTAAAAATTCTTTCACGTTAGTTTGTTAATGGCTTACAACGTTCCCACGCTTGGCGCAGTGGGGGATTTTGGAAAACTAAATTGTCAACCAGCACGAATTTACAATAGAAGCAGAAACTTACAATGAACGATGTTAGCCCCCATTGCGCCAAACGTGTGTTATGCGGTCGGCTTTCTATTTTTTCTTGATTTTCGATATTGTTTGTCCAATGGATTTAGTAGGTTTGTCCATATCCTTTATTGCAAAGTCAATAGCTTCTTTTATCAATGCTTTTGCTTTGGGGTTTCTGTAATCAGTCGGTTTCTTTACGTCAATATGCCGAATTAAATTACCTGTCTCTGTCAAAAGTTTATCAGGGTCTTTCAAAAGTGTCCCTTTGTTAAACCCCAAGTTTAGGTGGTTTGTGTAAATTGGTAACATACAAAAAGCGTCCGATAGCTTGTCTGATATTGAAAATACTGCTGTCAAAGCGTGAGTATGATAAACAAGTTCGTTAGAGTCAGGGTACAATTCCAAGATGTATTCTCGCAGGTCTGTGAACAAGTCAATAATTTCTTGGTCTTTAAAGTCCAAGAGAAATTGAAAGTCTGGATGGATTGTCCGTGTTGTTTTCATCTTGCTGAATTGTCGTATTGCATTCCACAAATCAAGTTACCTTCTGTGTCCAAAAATTTAGCAATGTAACCAACGTATGGAATAGCTGTCTTAGGCATCAGAACCTGTCCACCATTGCTCTTTACTTTTTCAATAGTTTCGTCAATGTTCTCAACACCTATTGTGCATTCCAAACCGATAATTTTGTCAGGAACAGGTGAATACTTTCTTGATTGCATAGCACCAATAAGTTCTCCATTTTCTGACTTGTCCGCCTTAATTTGCAAAAAGTCGTCTTGACCATAGGAGTTGAAACCCCATTCAAAAACTCCGTCATAGAATTTTTTTGCCCGTTCAATGTCGTCAATGTGAATGGCAAAATGTGTCATTTTATTTTTCATATTTTTCTATTTTAATTGGTACAGTGTCGTCATTTAAGCTGCCGCATAACGATTGTATATCAACAACACTTGTTGATATCTACCCAAATCAGGCTGCTATCAACAATATTGTTGTTATTTTTCAATTACCTAAACTTAAAACTAATTTCCTAAATATCCAATCTGGCAGACAGACTTTTTATGTGGATAAGCACCTGGCAGACCTGAATGGATCGGGAGCCGAACTTGAAGAAAAAAAAGGCTTGGGAGATATGCGGGAAAATTAATAATCGCAGTCGAATCGCGGAGAGGGAAGGTAGTCCCATTCATACTGCTATCCCATGTACCCTGATGAAGAAAATGTTTAAACACCCTTCGGGGTCGGGGGGATTTCATTCGTTTATTTTTCCATGGGTTTCACCCACGGCTAATGAGAGGTTTGACCCTTTCAGGGTCTGAAATCCTCGGATTTGGGTATAGTATTAGGTGACGGTGAAGCCGTCGAACTTCTCAATAGCCCCTGGTATAACCGGGGGAAAGGGTAGATTAAGAAGACTTCGGAACAACCCCGAAGGGGTTGAACTTTTATACAACAAAAAACATATTCAAACTTATAACAAGTATTTGGGATCGAATTTGATTTCGTATTCTTCCAACAATGCCTGATATTCCTCCAAAAATGTGACCTTTTTATGATGCACTTCTTGGTTCTTGATATAATTGATCAACCTGGTTTTGGCTTTGATACTTTCTGAAAATGCACTATACCCATCCTGCCATCCTTTAAAATTTGGAAAAATCCCTTCACTTTTAATAAAATCACTTGAGGCGAGTTTGATGTCTTTTACAAGGGCAGAAACTGAAATGGTTGGGTGCATATGGGTTAAAATATGGATATGGTCTTCCATGCCATTTATCCTGTATAAGTGACAATTTTTATTTGTTAGTAAGTGATGGATATAGGCTAATAGCCTCTTTTTTTCAGTATGAAGAAGTGTAGTTTCCCGATGTTTGGTAGAAAAAACGATATGGAAAATAAATTGAGTGTATGTTCCCATAGGTAGAATGATTTGAAAAGTAAAAGATAGTGGAATTTAGATATTTTTCATGAAGTTTAAAAAGTTCGACACTCTTCGGGGTCGGGGGATTTGATTCTTTTATTTTTCCATGGGTTTCACTCACGGCTTCCCGGGTCAATTATTTCATCACCAAAAGCTGTTTGGGATTCTGAACATAAAAAAGTGTAATCTCAGCCATTTCCGGATTGGTGAGAACCGATACCCATTTTGATACTAAGTCATAATCAATAAAAAAAGTATCCCGATGATTATCCTGTAATATCCAAAATACTTGAACCCGTAATTTTCAACCAATTTAAGGAATATTTTTACTGCAAACCATGCACTGATAAAGGCAACTACCAGTCCTATGATGAGCATTGTAATTTCGTCATTGGTAAAATTAATGGGCGTTTTGAGCAAGTCATAGCCTGTTGCAGCAAACATGGTGGGAATAGCCAAAAGGAAGGAAAACTCTGTTGCCTGCTTTTTGTCCAATTTATTGAACACTCCTCCGATGATGGTGGCGGCAGCTCTCGAGGTGCCCGGTATCATGGATAGGCATTGCACCAGACCGATAAAGAAGGCATTTTTTAAAGGGATATTTTCAAGGGTATCCACTTCTGTGACCCGATTTACCACTTTCTTGTCAATCCAAATCAGTACAACTCCTCCAACAATCAGCGAAACCGAAACCACCACCGGATTAAACAAATAGGCTTTGATAAAATCGTAGGCTAAAAACCCAATAATGGCAGTGGGTATAAAAGCCACAATGAGTTTGATATATATTTGAATTCCCTTAAAAAACCGCTGGCTGTACATCAAGGCTATTGCGAGAATCGCACCCAATTGTATCACGATTTCGAAGGTTTTTACAAATTCATCCTCGTGGATATTCATGGCCGCCGCAGCCAAAATCATATGTCCCGTAGAGGAAACAGGCAAAAATTCTGTTAACCCTTCTATGAGGGCAAGAATGATAGTTTCAGTAATTCCCATTTTAAGCTACTTTATTTGTCGGATGAAAAGCGATATATTTTCTGATGGTTTATCCTTCACCATATGGTTAAAGGAATCCCCGGTCTGGATTATTCGGCCACAAATTAATATTTAAACCGGAAATACCTGCAATTAATGTTGGACACTTGAAAAACACTTTAAAAAACCTCCTGTCCTTAAGGCAGTTTCTTCGCTATCCATCATGCAGGATTTATGCCACCTTGACCCCAAAAATATAACCTGCCAAAGCGGATAAACCCATGGCGAGAGTTCCCCAAACAGTAATTCTCAAAATTGCTTTTTGAATACTTGAGCCACCGGTTTTTGCAGAAATCCCCCCTAGAATGACTAAGAAGAGGATTGTAAAACCATAAAGCCAATATTCCATCCCTTTGATCGGGAGAAATAAGATTATCAAAAGCGGCAACAGCCCTCCGATGGTAAATGAAGTTCCTGAGGCAAATGCTGCTTGTATTGGTTTGGCTTGGCTGATTTCATTTATTCCCAATTCGTCCCTTATATGTGTGGCCAAACCATCTTTCTCTGTCAATTCAATCGCCACCTGCAATGCCGTTTCCTTTTTCAGCCCTCGTTTTTCATATATTTGAGCCAAAATTTTTAATTCTTGCTCAGGCATTTCTTTCAACTCTTTCTTCTCTCTTTCTATGTCCGCTATTTCTGTGTCAGTTTGAGAACTTACAGAAACATACTCTCCTGCGGCCATGGATAAAGCGCCTGCTACAAGCCCGGCCACAGTTGCTAAAACAATGGGTTCCCTGGTTGAACTTGCCGCTGCAACTCCAATGGCAAGACTGGAAATAGAGATTATCCCATCATTTGCACCCAAGACTGCGGCTCTCAGCCAATTGCTTCGATGGATATAATGGCTGTCTAAATAGTTGTCGATCGTTACCATTGGCTTGCTTTGTTTTTCTTACTAAAAATTGAGACCTCTTTTTTTCAAACTAGGTTAAGGTGGTGATTTCCACCATCAAACTTTCTACAATGTACGCATCTTAAGAATCAAGCGTGCATCCCGGTGGTACCTTTAGAAAGAAATGGGATTTTTTTTCATAGCCTTACGAAAAAAAATAAATGGAAAATTACCAATTCTAACTTAAGGACATTCAACTCGTAAAAACAGGATTTGATTGACTTGATTTTATCAACTCACCCATTCAAATAGAGTTAACCACTTCACCCAAAATCCATTTTCACGACGATAAATTGCAAACTCTCCGCCGCCGTTGAGGTCCCCGCATATTTGTTCAAAATAAAAGACACACAATTGGTTGTTTCTAAAAAAAATGGGTACGCTAAAACTATTTATACAACTTCTATATTCTTTTAGAAAGTATGTCCATCCTAAATTGTCGTCAGTAAAAATTGTTGTAATGGAATCTTGAGTCATAGCCAAAGAATAAGGTATATCAAAATTACTCCATAATGAAGTGTCAATTTGTTTTTCAAGATTGTTGACTATGAATTGTTTTTCATCATTAATAAGTACTAGGGAATCAATGGCTTTGAGTTTGTTTCCTATTCTTTCATAGGTGAAAAATGAATTGTTATCCTGAATTACCTGTATCATATCATTTAGACTATTTGACCTAATCCCTTTTGTATAAACAAACTGCCTATCCTCGACAAGCTTTTCTTTAAAGATGTCTCTAAGAAATTGATCACCTTGAATTGACTGCCCTACAACATCATGGATATTAAAGAATAAGGTGATTGTGATGATCAAAAGAAAAATTTTCATAAGGATGGTTATTAAGTTACAAGTTTAACAAGCGGCAAAATTTTTAAAACTAACTTTTCTTCAAATTTTTTAAGGGCACTTTAGGATTACTATTCCTTTGTTTTCAATTTATACTTTTCTGGTTTTGAACTGGTCCTTTCTATGATTTGCCGTGCTTCCAAATCAAGTTTTAAGGTTTCTCCATACCACTGCACCCCTCCTTCAAATTCTTCTTTTACCCGCAAATACAATTCTTCCATCAATGTTGTATGCGTCATTTCGGATCCGGATAATATAGACAATAGATGATCGCGAATAAAAATATACTTGTCCAATGCTATGTTCTTATTGGTCTTGCCGGGTAGAGGATGCAAAGTCTGGATGGATTCTGATTTCTTTTTTCCCATGTCTCTTCAATTGCCCATAGGTGTGCAAACTTCAAGCAAAAATCCATCAATATCCCTCAGGTAAGCCACAGTTTGTCCCCAAGGTTTTTCTTTTGGTTTTTCCAGGATTGTTGCTCCGTGGATCAGGGCAAGTTCCACAATCTCGGATACATTTTCAGTAACAAACCCCAATTCAGTTGCAAAGGGTTTTTGCGATAAGCCGCTTTCCATAAATCCGTTTTTGAGGTTGGAATGGGCGAGTTCTTTTGAAGCAAAGGCAATGGTGGTTTGTCCTGTTTCCAATTCTCCGTAATCATTTTCGGGGGTGATGAATTTCCGGTTAAAACCAAAGGCGTTTTCATAGAATCCGATTGATTTTGACACGTCTACTACGTAGAGAATTGTGTAGCCAAATTTTACCATGGTATTTTACATTTATTTTTTTCTACTTAGATGTCAATTAAGGGAAGCTTCCCTGTCAAATTTAATGGGGGACTTGGTAGGAAATCCGGGGGAGGATTTAATTCCTTTACCCACATTTTGCCCCGGAGCATGCCTAAGTCAATCCTTAAGAATGTTATATTTCTATTTCAATCCCGCTTTGACATATTGACTTCTCTTGCAATTTCATTGTATAATTCGGTTCTGTCCCTTTCATTAAATGGACCCGGGATGCAATGAAGCATGCCTTTCATTTCCTTGTGAATAGTCGGAATATTGGCATCCATTAACTTTTTTGCATATTCCCTTCCCGTATCCCTTAATGGATCAAATTCACAGGTGATTACAAATGCCGGTGGAAGATTGGACAAACTATCCGCATAGAACGGCATCGCCAATGGATTGGTATAATCGGCCTCATCGGGCAGATAACTTTCTATCCCAAAAAGCATTTCAGCTTCTTCTAAAAAATAGCCGCTCTTAAATTTCTGATAAGAATCTGTTTGGAGTGGGATAAAGGCAACGGGACAATCTAAAACCTGGTATTTGATATTTGTCATTCCCTCCTTCATGGCTCTTATCGCCACCGTTGTTGCCAAAGTTGCCCCTGCACTTTCACCGGCTAGAATGATTTGGTTGGGGTTTCCTCCCCATTTGCCGATATTTTGAATCGTCCAATGTAAGGCTGCATAACAATCGTCATTGGGTATCGGAAAGGGGTGTTCCGGGGCAACCCTATAATCCACTCCCACCACAATCGTATTGAACGATTGGGCCAAGCGGGTGGCGTAAGTGACAGACACATTTGTCCAGGGCAACACAAAAGCTCCACCGTGAAAATAGACAACGACAGGGCTATTCTTTGGTAAATTTTTTGGTTTATATATAAAGACTGTCAGGCTATCTTTTGTAATCCTAAGGGTATCAATATCCAATCCTGCGGTATTGATCCGGACGGCATCAGTAAAGTGGCGCCGTTGCTCCAAAGTCATGGTTTTGAGTAGGGCTGTTTGGTCGTCATTGTCACCTACCAATTTTAAAAATAAAGCTTGTCCCCAATCGAGACGTCCTTCCGGCCGGAATGTCAAAGAGAAGATATAACCTACAGCAATTAAAAAAACCGTCAGGATTAAAATCAGAATGGTTTTGAAGATTTTCATGGCTTTTGGTCTATGACATGGGAAGGATAAAGCTTAAAGGTAGGTTTTTTCAAGCTTTCACCCAATATGAGAAATCTTACTGATGAGGGGGATTTTGGTACAATACTGTCATGAAGTGAGGTGCTTGACCAGTCAGCACAATTTCTTGAAATGAAGTCCAAACAGGATCAAGTTTGTATAAAAGAATTGGGTTCCAAAAAAAGGCAGTACCTTTTCTATTACATCTCCCAAATTCCAAATTCAAGACAAATCACCCCACCTCAAGTTGGTGAGAGGTATAAAATCGGTAGGTAAAAATAGCAATACACTAGTTTCAATATTGCTCCCATCATCCGAATATAATTGCAAAGATTCCATGATAATTGAAAAATTTTTATATTATCCCTGAATCCATTTTTGTTATTTAGGAATCAAAATAAAATCGAGAAAACACATGAAAAAAATTAATTCATTTCTTGCCATAAAGCTATTGCCAATTCTTTGTCTTGTTTCTTTTCTTTTTCAGTTTTCGGCATTGGCCCAGACCGAAGAGAAAGGAAAGAAATTCGATTTTCTGGTAGAGCCTTATATCATGTTTCCTAATATGAATGGGGAAACAGGTTTGGGTGATGTATTGAATATCCCCGTAAACGCCAATCCGGGAGATATTTTCAGCAGACTTCAAATGGCATTCATGCTCAATACGGAAATGAAAGCCGAAAAATGGGCTGTAACCTCAGATCTTGTTTACATGAGACTGAATCAGGATATTAGACCGGGATTGGTGATCAACTCAGGAGAAGTTACCGCCAAACAGTTTATCTGGGAAGCAGCGGGTCTTTATCGGGTCAGACCTTTTTTGGAAGTCGGTATCGGAGGTCGGTTGAACAGTCTGGATATGGGAGTGGATGTCGTTGTCAATGATCCTCCGATTGGGGAGGTTGGGGTAAGAACTTTTTCATCAAGTGAAACAAAAACATGGTATGACCCCATTATTGTCACCAGACTGACGACTGATTTTAAGGAAAAATGGGAATTGCAATTCAGAGGCGATATCGGAGGATTTGGAATAGGATCTGATTTGACCTGGCAATTGCAGGGATATGTAGGCTACCGTTTCTCAGACTTGTTTCTGTTAACGGCCGGATATAGGGTGATTTATATGGATTTTGAGTCCGGACAAGCTCCAAGAGCCTTTGTTTTTGATATGCATCAGTTTGGGCCGGTCATTAAATTCGGGTTTAACTTTTAGTAGAAGAAAAAAGACAAAGTAGGCTAGGGTAAACAGGGTGTTCTTCTTTGAAAGCAGTGTTTTAATAAACCCCGGAGAATTGACACAATTGATTTTGGTTAGGCCATTCAACAGGTTTTTCTACAAGAATTATCTTTTAACTTGGCGATGAAGCAGATTCCGACTTTAAAATATGGTGAAGATGAATGCCGAGTTTTCGGCATTCACCTTGTCCCAATCTATATCATTATCCTCATCATCAAAGGGAAAGTATCCCGACTATTTTCAAAAACGATTCTCTGCTTTTGTTAAACACCGGAATATATTTTTGTTAAATACTCTTTCAAGGAAGTTGGCTTTCTGCCCAATAGGCTCTCTAAATCCGTGTTTTCAGTGACAAACTCCCCTTGCTTGATAGCTTCGGCAAATCCTGCGAAAAACCCAATATACTCGACAGGAACACCTGCTTGGGTCATAGTTTCAAAGTACACTTCCGTCGAAGGACTCACATAATTTATTGGTTTACCGACAATCTCGCTTAAGTATTGCGCAGCTTCTATCAGTGAGGTATTTTCGGTATTGCTTATGTTATAGATTTTATTTTCGTGTCCTTTACCCATCAGCACGTTTGCGGCGGCCTCAGCCATATTATCCCTTGAGGCATATGCCGCTTTGGTCTCTCCTGCGGGCAAAAATATTCCGGTTTCTACCACCTTTTCTCCAAAAAACATAGGCAATATGTCTAGGTAGAGGTTATTCTTAAAGATAGTATAGAACATGCCGCTTTCCTTAATTTGCTTTTCGGTAGCAAGGTGTGATTTGGATACAAAAGCAATAGGCGAGGATTCGGTCTCGTTATTGCTTTTAAAACTCGTGTAAAGAATATGTCTGACGCCAGCTTCCTTAGCTGCATTTACAGCATTTTCTTGTTGTTTATCACGGTTGACCACATCTGAACCCGAAACCAACAAAAGCTTGTCAACACCTCTAAATGCTGCTACCAAAGCATTGTAATCATCATAATCGCCCACTCTCAGGTTGACACCTTTTGCTTTCAAATCACCTGCCTTAGCCTCGTCCCTCACCAAAGCAGAAATGTCCTTGGCATGAATGCCTTTTTCCAGAAGATGATTAATTACTGCCTTTCCATAATGTCCTGTTGCACCTGTTATTAAAACCATTTTTTGATAATTTAAAATTGTTGTTTATTATTGTTACACAAAGTAACAAATAATAGTATTTTAAAGTAACAGGTTACCTATTGGTAACTGAGAAAAGAGTGGTAACAAAATGGTAACTAAAGCAGCGAATATCCAAGAAGTCAAATGTCCTGTCACGGGAATGCTCCAACTCATCGGCGGTAAATGGAAGCCCATCATATTGTATTGCCTCAGGTCAGAGACCAGGAGGTTTGGGGAAATTTCGGCGCGCATACCCATCCTTTCCAGAAAGGTCCTGACCGAACAGTTGAAGGAACTCGAGCGGGATGGTTTGGTTATCAGGGAGCAGTTCAATGAAATCCCACCCCGAGTGGAATACACCCTGACTGAACTTGGGAAAAGTCTAACACCTGTTTTGAATGAAATGGAGAAATGGGGAATGGAAAATATTATTGCAAAGAGGTAACCCTAGGCACATATTTGTTCTTAGCAATCACCACAGGTCTCCGTCCTTTGTTTATTTCAGATTTCGCTGGGTGAGAAATGCATCGACTTCTTTGATTCGTTTATATCTTGGGTTATTCTACCAATTCTTTCAACTTGTTTGCTGTTTTTTGTCTATAAAATTTGATGATGTCCGTCAACTCTCCTTCGGCATTGATGATATAAAAAGTAGGCCAAATGGTCCTATTCAAATAAGTGGATGCAAAACCAAATTCATCCCAAAGGTTGGTCCAGGTTATTTTCTCCTTTTTGTCTTTGTGGGTATTTAGCCAGATTTCCCGTGAGGAGTCATCCCAAATGGTTATCATTTCTATTTTGTCATTGTTCATGGCAGCAAGCTTCTCGAGCATGCCAATACTCGCCACAGAATACGCGCAACCGGAGGAAAATAAAGCGATTAATGTCGTTTTGTTATTTGGTTGAATCACAGGAACTTGGTTACCATCCTTATCAGGCAAGGTGAAGTCTCCGACTTTACTGCCTATTTTGATAGTGTCTCGCTTTTTGGCAGCGATATAGCTTTCTATCCTTTTCACATAGGCAGAGTTTCGGTGTTCATCCGTAACAAGCAGGGTAAAGCGCTCCAAATCAGGAATACCAATCTTCTTTTTTTGCTTTTCCACAAAATACAAACCGGGAAGATTGATGGGATTGGCAAGTATAAAATCGAATTGATCCTTTCCTTCCAAGGCTTCTATCTTTTCCGAATTGGCTTGAAAAGGCAATAATCCCTGCATTTGGTAAGATTGGTCTGACCAATCTTTGGTGATTTGGACGCTGTCACTTTCAAACCAAATCAGCGGTGTTTTTTGTTCGATTTTCCCTCCCTTGGTGATATGCGCCAAATAAAAGAAAGAAGGGTGCTGCGATATATTGACATCAACTGAAAAAGTCCCGTCAGCCGGTGGGTTTAAGGGAAATAAGCGCCCATCTATTCCCATATAAATTGATTCTGCTGCATTCAGATTGTCTATTTGTCCACTGATGTTGACGGCAACCTGTGCCTGTGCATCCCAAAATGCGATAAGTAGACCCAGTGTCAAGAATAGTTTTTTCATATTTTCTGTAAAATTAAAAATACTAAAGATTGCTTAGATATCTAGCGCAAAACGGGATTTTAAGGTTTTAAAATTTTAACCGAATTTGTAGAATTGCACAAATTCTGAATTAACCGCTTTTCCCTGCAAAAAAACGCATCCGCCGAGGCCTTCCCCTCTACGTCATCATAAGCAATATCAGGATGAAGGTCAGCATCCCAAGCCCCGTGGTTATTCTTCCCATCCTTTTTGACTTTGTCCAGCCTGCCAGGGAAATCATCGTGATCAGGGATAAAACACCCAAGAAAAAAGAAATTGTTCCCAAAAGTCTCGGCAGTGCCAAATCACGCTCTGCTACCTGAAAGGGATATCCCTCGGTGGTCATCAACAAAAGTTTGGTCATGGCAAAAATCGTAACCAAAAAGAAACTCCCTGCCAAGGTCGACACCAGCATGATGATTTTTACCAATCGGGAATCATTTTGGGATACCAGGATATTGGCTATGATCGCTATGGAAAAACCCCCAAGCAGCGAACTGATGGTAATCACTTGGTTTGCTAGTTTGTTCCAGTATTCAAATGGAATCCCGGTTGTCAAGTCTGTCATTTTCTGTTCCGGTTAACAATCTGTAATTTATTCAAAACTGATCAGTTTTTTTAAAGGTTTTTTTGTTTCAGTTTGTAGGTAAACTACCTTCCAATGAACTGCGCCCGTAATTGGGGGAGGACCCGAATTCCGAAAGGTATCGGCATTGTCCCGAATTTCTCAGGATAAATTGTGAAAGGCGTACTTCTGCATTAGCGGGACTGACTGTGGATAATAAATCACGGCCGACTACTCGATTATACTTTAAACCTTTCACATCAGAAGTTGAATCTAACAAAAGGGCCTAGGTTGAAATTAAAAGTCTTTGTCTGAAATCTTTGCAGCATATCTATCCCTGCACCAAACTGAATCTTGTCTTTGTAGTTGGCCCCGATTCTTACAATTTGAGTTGCTTCAACAGGGTCAATCGAAAATATTATTTGCGAAGAAAGTCCCCAACTTTCGCTGAATTTTGGTGTATATCCCATGAGACCTAAAACACTTGCTACAAATTGTCCCTCAGCAATACCAACTGTAGGATACATTTGAATAAAAAAGTCTTCCTTTTTATTCAAATATGAAAGACTTAATCCAATACTTGGAACAAATAATTCACCGTAGAAACCGCCTCCTGCTGAAATTCCCAGCCAAGGTTTGAATTGATAGGTAAGTTGTCCCTCAATAGAAACAGTGTTTAGTGCGTTATCCCTGTAGTCTACAGTAAATCGATTAAGATTAAAGAAGTTCCATTTGGCATTACTATCCAAATCTTTTTCAATGTAGTTTATATAATGTGCTTGTTCATTTCCACCAAGTGCTTCAAGTACAATTTGGGCATGAATGTTTAGGCTAACCATTAAGAAAATGGCTGTTAAAAACAGGTTTCTCATGGGAATTATGAATTCTTAATGGTAATTGCTTTCGTTTGCGGAATTGATTGACAGGTTAGGATATACCCTTCTTGGAGTTCATTTTCCGTGAGTGCCTGATTACTCTTCATCATCACTTTGCCCTCAGTACATCTCATTTTGCACATTCCGCAAAGTCCGCTTTGGCAAGAAAAAGGTAAGGGTATGCTTTGGTCTAAGCCACTTTGCAAAATGGTTTTACCTACTTGGGTTTCAAATTGATGCGTTTTCCCAAATATTTTGGCAGAAACTTGGGCTTTTTGGGAAGTAGTTGCTTGGGTTTGGGCTGTGATTAAGAACAATTCACGATGAATTTTCTCTTTGCTAATTCCCAAATACTGCAAATCTTCTATCAATTTATTGGTCATTATTTCGGGACCACAGAGATAAAAATCTAGTTTATTCTTACCATACTTATTCAATATTTCTTCTATCGAAATCCGGGAAACATAGCCTTTGATGGCATTTTGAGGGTTTTCTTCTTCACTCAGGAAATGTTGGACTTCCAATTGACCGGGAAATTTTTCTACCCATTTTTCAATTTTCTCCTTGAAAAGAATGCTATTTGAAGTTCTGTTGGCATACAGCAAAGTGATTTTACTTTTGGGTTCGAAATTCAAAATAGTGCCCACCATACTGTAAATGGGTGTGATACCGCTTCCGCCTGCTATCATCACATAATGCTTTTGATGTGCAGGATCAGGATTGAGGAAAAATTGCCCAGAAGGCGCTGTCACTTCCAAGGAATCACCTACGCTCAAATTTTCCGCTAAGTAGTTTGTGACCTTTCCACCCTTGATTTTTTTTATTGTCAAAGTCAGTGAATTATCTGAATTAGGAATAGAGGAGATAGAAAAAGTACGATACAGCGTTTCGCCATTGATATTGACTTTGATGGTGAGATGTTGTCCTGCCGAAAAATCCCTGAAAACCGTAGGAACATTGCCAAACTCAATGGTAAAAGCCTCATTAGCTTCCTGCCGAATATCAGCAACAGTAAGCGAATACAATCCTTCATTTGATTTTTTGATATGCTTGCGCTCAAATATTTGTTCGTGACGGGTTTCATACTCTTTAAATTCTGTGCCCATCCATTTGTCCCACCAAGTAAAATACAAGGCATAATTGCCGTTAAACAATTGATGGTGCATGTTGTGATGAGTAGAGGCTGTTTTGAATTGGAGTAAAGGAAATTTCACCCAGCCTTTAGGGTATATTTCATAGCCTAAATGAGCTAAGACATTATTTAGCATAGAGAAAACTTGCCAAGCAAGAATTACCCCAAAATTCAAGGGTAGCAAAAACGGCAAAACAACATGCATAAGTTGTTCAATGATAGCTTCTGAAGGGTGAAAAGCAAATGCTGTCAGTGGTGATGGGTCGGTACTTTCGTGATGTACCTTGTGGAAAAACTTATAAAAACGGGGATGGTGCATCGCTCTATGACTCCAATAGAAAAACATATCATCAATAAAGAGTATAATTAAAAAACTAAGTCCTAACCACAAGTACCCGTAGTCGTTGATGCCGAAATAGATTTTTGTGTAACCTTTGCTTTCTAAGTAAAGAAGACAAACATCCATAACAGCAAAAACTAAAAATGTACTTGCCGAAAACCCGAGGTCGTGTGTAAAATGATGCAGGTTAGCTCTTTGGGTCTCTTGTATCCGTATTTTTTTAAAATACCTTTTTCCAACCATCCAAAAGATGATGAAAAACGGAAATGCAAATCCTGCATACCAGAGTAGCTGTTCGCCATACCCATCGATGACGTGTTCAAAAAACGTTGAAATATTCATTTGCTTCAATTTTAAAGTGTTTAATAAGTACACTGCAAAATTGCAAAGCACCTGAACGAATGCTTTTGACGTAGAACAAAAAGGGATTTGATGTAGATCAAAAATGCTTAGAGCTTGCCCGCTCTAATTCTACTGAGTGTTTCTTGAGTAATATTTAAGTAAGAAGCTATGTTTCCAAGACTTACTCGATTGGTAATGTTTGGATATTTACTTAAAATTTTTTGGTAACGTTCCTTTGCATCTAGGAATTGTAAATCGGCAATTCTGTCCTCAATTTGCGACACATAATGTGACTCCACCAATTTAATATACCAAAGTGCAAATGGATGATGCTTTTGGAGCAATGCTTGTAATGCCGCATATTCAATGGAATACATTTCACTTTCTTCCAGCAGTTGAATGCTTTCCTGAGCGGGTTCCTGTTTTACAAAACTGGTAGTGTCCGTTAAAATTTGTTCGTCCAACGAAAACCAGGTATTCATTTCTTTTCCCTGGTCATTGGTGTAAAAGTACCTTACCGCACCCGTTATCATAAACCAAAGGTGTTTACAAGGTTTGCCCGATTTGAGTAGAAAATAGTTTTTGGGATATTCCAAATATTGAAAGTGTCCCAAAACGTCTTCCAATACTTGTTGAGGTAATAGATAAATGGATTGGATGATGTCTTCTAAATTTTCTTTCATTTCGTTTGTTGATATTCTGACTAACATAAATTAAGATCTTCAAATGTAGCTGATTTTGAAATTTGAATTCTGATTAATCAGCTTTTCAGGGTGCCTGAGAAATTAACAAAAAAAAGTCAAGGTTCTTGAATACTATTTGCTTACGAAATCAGATTTTTGAAGTAGTGGGAATTACTCACAAGGCAGGACTGTGAAAAAGTCCCTGTTATTTTTTAGTTCATTATATCACTGCCTGTCCCTCTAAAATTAGGAAATTCAGTTGTCGTTTTATTTAAGCCGACAATTTTTTTCTATGAACTTAATAAAGGGTACAGACAGGTTCCATCCCGATAGCTATCGGGACTTTTCTTGTTTGGGTAACTGTCTATAAAAAGAAAATCCCGTCAGCGTGGGATTGGTTTCAAATGCTGTAGCGAAACTTCCAAACAGCACCTACTCAAAAAAAGCTTGAAAGAAATCCAATTAAAAATCGGAAAGGACAAAAGGGTGGAATTTCTTGCTGATAGCGGCATCCACTCAGTCGTAGTAAAAGTTGATAAATTACACCTAGAGAGGGTTTTTCCGATGCTATTTATCTGCAATTATTTTGTCATAGCTTATTTTTTGGCATCCTTCTAAATTCCGGATAAAAAATACACCGTCAAATACTTTATTCCACTGATAAATAAAATTTCTATGTTGTGTCATTGGAAAAGAACCTTTCATTGAAAACTGAGTTTTTTCTGAATGTGTTTCATTCCAATTTTTCCAATCTAAAAATGCAAAGTTCCAGTCTTTATTTATCCAGGTTTCAAAACTATTTTTTGCAGGTTTTTCAGTGTATTCAGGCTTATTTTGTGATGTTGTCCAAATTGATGTGGCGTTATAAGAAGTAAAACCAAGTGAATAATAACTGTATGGATTAATTTTTTTATTACCCAGTAATTCACCGGTCATACTTGTAATATTTTTATTGTCTTCAAAATCATAAATTGATTTGGAAATGTGTGAATTATGTGCCCAAATTATGATCTTTTCATTTGGAAATTTATACTTCAAGAGCCACATCAGGTTATTAAACATCTGCCTGTCTCTATGAACCTGGTTTTCTCTACTAAGATAGTTATATGAATTTTTACCAACTTCTTGCAAATAAGGAAGAAGATTTTTGTAAGAAGCACTTACGTTATTGATAATATTTATTTCTTCATTGTTCAATTGTGATAGTGATTTACCTTTCAATAAATTGTCTATTGCCTGTATTCCATTTTCACACCCTGATAAGTTTGCTTCTGAATTATTGTGAAAAAGCGATGACAGATTATCTACTACGTCTTTTGCATCTATTGAATCTTGCTTACTCTCTATAATTTTTGATAAAATATGTTTTACGCTTAATTCTAAGTTTTCAAAAGTGTATTTACTTTGAAATTGACAGTCCATACCAGCTAAAATCAAAGGGAATGGGGTAGATTGGGTTTGATAAACATAGGAATAAAGCAGTGGTGTCATACTATGACACCAAGACCATAATCCGATTACGTTATGGAATATAAAATTATTTAATGAGTCTTTAGATTTTTGAGCTTTTTCAAATCCATATGTTAGTCCAAAAAAATCATTTTCAAAGACCAATACATTAAAGCCTTTTTTTTCGTGCAGGAATTTAACAATTCTACTTTTTGCTTCAAAAGCTGTTCCGTCACCATGCATTTGCTCTCCTAATGCAACAATTCGAGTATCTCCAATAGCTTTACCAATTGGCTCAAGGTCCTCAAATGTACTATCGTTAAAATTGATGTGCTGGACCTCAACAGAATGTTTTTGAACATAGGATTTTATTCTATCCTGTCCAAAAGCCATTGAGCTGATACAAAAGAAAATAAAGATATAATTGTAAAATCGCATTTTGATATTTGGTGTTTTTCTAAAATTGCTAAATGGTCAGACTGTTAATAAGCCCCTGTTGTTTTTTAGTTCAATATATCACTACCTGTTCTAATAAGCACGAAACCCCTGGTCTTGGATAGGTTCTGTTACTTGACGTTTTTTTCTTCAAGGTCTAACAAATATTTTTTTCGCCAAAGTCCGCCACCGTAACCCGTCAATTGTCCATCTGAACCAATAACTCTGTGGCATGGGATTAATATAGATATTCTGTTCATTCCATTGGCGTTGGCAACAGCTCTTACACTTTCCGGGCTTCCAATTGTTTTGGCCTGGTCTTTATATGACTTTGTTTGTCCATAAGGGATGCTTTGTAATGCAGCCCAAACTTTATTTTGAAAATCAGTCCCCGGTGTATGTAAGGGAACAGAAAATACTTTTCGTTGACCGTTAAAATATTCTTGAAGCTGGGTTTCTAATATGTCAAAAATTTTATTGTTGCCTTGTATGATTGTTGCATTTAAAAGTTTGGCAATCGATTTCAATTCCGTTTCCAACATTTTTCTGTCAGTAAATTCCAACAGACAAATTCCTTGATTTGTAGCACAGGCAAGCATTGTTCCTAAGGGCGTTTCAATTCTTTTAAGGTCAATAATATTTTGCTGTTTTCCGTTCTTTGGCGAAACGCCAAATATGTTTTTAAAACTGTCGCCAAAACCACTTAATGATTCAAAGCCTGTTTCAAAAGCTGTGTGGGTTACACTTTCGCCATTTTGTATTTTTTTAAAGGCCGAATTTATCCTGAACATTCTTTGGTATGCCTGAAAGGTAATTCCGTGGTTTTTTAAAAACCATCGTCTTATTTGGCTTGGTTCAATTCCTTTTTGTTTAAGGTCGTAGTCTTTGAATTTTAAAGTCGGATTTTCTGAAAGTTGATCAATGATTTTCTGAAATTCAATTGGAGTATGGTTTATCGTTTTTAAAGGATTACAAACTTTACAAGCTCTGTAACCCTTCAGGATGCACTCCTTTGAAGTTTTTAAAAATTCCACATTTTCAAATTTGGGTTTTCGGGCTGTGCAAGATGGTCGGCAAAAAATGCCAGTGGTTTTAACTGCTGTAAAAAACACTCCTTCAAACGAAGTGTCTTTTTCAACTATTGCTTTGTACATGATCTCTGCTGTCAATTCCATTTTTAAAACAAAGGATTAAAAGATTGTTCAGCCAATATTTTTTTCGTCATATTTTCCAATGAGGTGTAGGCATAACCATTTAAAAAATTACCCATACTTATTCTTTTTACACCAAGTTTTTCAAGCGTTTCAAAATTGGGTAAATCTGGCATACACATTACATTTAGCGGTAATTTAGTTTGCAAAACCAATGTTGCAATATCACTTTCTTTTGTGATACAGGGTAAGAATATTCCGTCAGCACCTGCTTGTTCATATTTCTTAATTCTTTCCATTGCCACTTGTAGTGTATTTGGAATATCCAAAAGAAAAGCATCGCATCTTACATTGATAAAAACTAGAATTCCTTGTTGCGTTAAGATGCTTTTTACTTCTCGTAAAAGCTGAGAAAACTGAAGGTTGTCTTTCAGTTTCCGTTCTCCGTTTTCTATCAAACTATCTTCAATATTTATACCTGCTACGCCTAACTTTTCTAATGATATGATGGTGTTAGCAATTTCTGCTGCAGTATTTCCATAGCCAAATTCAATATCCACAGATACTGGAAGTGAAACACTTTTACGGATTCTTCCAACAATAAATAACAAATCCGAAAAAGGCATTTGTTCTCCATCTTCGTAACCTAAAGAATGGGCAATGGCAGCACTTGAAGTTCCGATTGCTTGGAAATTCAATTTTTCATAAACCTTTGCACTCTGCACATTCCAAACATTTCCAATAATCAGAGGCTTTGTCTGGTTATGCAATTCTTTAAATTCTAAATACATTGTCACCATATCTTTATGTGTTTGTGCAAAGATACTCTCGGCCAATTCCGTAGGACAACCGAAAAATTGACATGTATTTTTTGTATTTGGTAAGTCACTTCAAAGTGGCTGGTAACTCACTTATATGTCTGGTTTTACTTACCTTTTCCTTTAAAAAAACTTAGATCTGCACAAGAAATGTAGTCCCCGTGAGTGAAAACTTCTTGGAAAAGATAAAAAGTGAAATGGCATAAATTAAGGACCACAAACATCAAATGGCACCATTGATAGGTTCTGTTGGGAATTTCAGACCTAGGTTTTTATAGTATGTCTGCCAATAGGTTTTGTGGATAGATTCATTTCGGACAAATTCGGAAATGCTTATTCAGATCGCCGCCAAAAAGATCGGAAGGATGGTTTTTTTCATTGGTATATTGGGTTTTGCTTCCACCAGAAATGAGGTCAAGCAGAGGCTCTCTCCATAGCCCGACAGCTTTTTTCTTTCCTATTTCAACCTTATCGGCTCAAAAACCAAGGAAGTGCCATCCAATTTGGTGATGGTCATTGATTTTGGTTTGTTGGTAAATGACCACCTCATAAAATCACAGGAATCCTCAAAATCTTCCGCCCGGCGGCCGTTCACAGAAAGGATTTCTTCTCCGATGCTGAGCATGATGTCTTCCGGGACTGCCCCGATGGATTTGCTCATGACGACGAGTTTTCCCTCTTGGTAATGCACCCCGACCTGGATCGGATCTTTGAACTTCACCTCTTCCCTCATGCGGAGGAGGTATTTCGATTCGGAATTGTTGATGACCAGGCTGCTGCCCAAAGTTTTGAAAAAGCCAATACCGAGTTTCGCCCCGGTAATGGGCTCAAAACTTATCGGGATTCTTTCAAAGTAGTTTTCGCCGATTTGGAGACTGTCCACCAGGATCGTTCTCGTGCTGTCTGTTTGGATACTCAAAGCCCCCATAGAACTGCTGATATCGGGATTGCTGAGGCCGAGGCTGTCCTTCAGAGACAGGAAATCCTGGATGGAAGGGTTGTTGGCCGGAAAACTGAAAAAATGCGTATATCCTGTGTCAATGAGGACGTTTTCAAATTCCTTTCCAGCAAACTTCACCGTAACATAGGGCCTCTTATTGAAAAAATAAACCGGAATGTCTGTCCATCCATTTTCGACTGGGAAGGGGTTTTTCGAAAAACGGATCACCATGTTTTCAAAATCAATCTCCCAATTGAGCTGTGAAATGATGTCAGAGCCGAGCAGGTAATAATCCATGCAATAGAGGTAAGCCATGTCATTGACGAGGCTTCGGACTTTGGGAAAGCTGACTCCGCCGATCCTGATTTCTTTGGTCAGTCCTGTCGGGACTTTGGCCACCTGCTTGTTGGAATCCCGCATTTTGATTTTTCTGCCTTTGACCTGCAGCCTTTCGGCCGGTTCGGCAAGGGAGTTTGCCAAGCCCATACTCGCTCCGGTATCGAATGCAAAATCTGTTTCCACGCCGTTCATTTGGCCTTTGAATACGAGCAACCCGGCATCAATATGGAAAGGAAGGGAATAAACAGAATCAGGTTGGGTCCGGCCTTTAACCGTTTCACCTGACTTAAAAACAAGCAGGGCAAAGAATACAATCAGAAATCGTTTCATAAATGCCAAAATAGGGTTTTTTTGAAAAATAATTTTTGGATTATTCTTATCAGGGGTTTCTATTTAGAATTTTTAGAATAAAAATAAAGTTTTAAAAACATTGGCTTAGAACAAAGTCAGCCTGCCAATAATCCAAATAAGAATACCGTCAGCATTCCCCAACTCGTACCTGTCACCATGCTCAATATGGCCAAGACGATCGCATGAGGCATCAATTCTTCCTTATAAGCCGAAGTTACTGCGGGTGCGGTGGATATTCCGCCCAAATTTGCCATGCTACCAATCGCAACCCAAGCTACGTTGGTTTTGAGGATTCGGGCGACTAGAAGCATAAAACCGAAATGAAGCAACAGCCAAACCAATACAAGGATCACCAGATTGATGGGCAATGAAAGATTCTGAAAGTCCAGCTTTAGGCCAAGTATCGCCATAATCAGTACAATAGAAAAGCCCGCCATTTTCAGGACAAGCTTGTGATTCCAAGCAGGGATCAAGTTGCCCAAGAGAATCCCCACAGCCGACAGCACGACTATACTCATCAAAAAACTCATTTGGATGAAAAATGTAAGCACCATGATCATCAAAATACTACCCAAGGTCAACAGGTTGATCTTGTAGATACTTAGCCCATTTTTACTTTTAGGCGGTTCAACGACAGGGATTTCACTGTCAATTCCCCATGCACTATTGATCTTTTCACTCCGCTTGATAAATTGGAACATCAGAATGGTCCAGATATTTACCAGGATATTGTCGAGCACCAAGATAGATAGGAACAAATCCTCAGGCGTTGCCGCCAATTCCTTCAAAACCAGCTGACTTGTACTTCCTCCGATCCAACCTCCCACGATGGGCGCCAGCCCTTTCCAATAAGCCTGTTCGAGAAACATCACATTGTTCTGTGGATCTATTATCCCAAAAATCACCACGAGCAGTACGGGTAAAGTGGCGATTACAAAAGATCCTGAGACAAAAACAAGGATTGGTTTTATACCCACAATCTTCAGTTGCCTGAATGACAAAGCACTCATCACCGAAAGGATGGTGAAAGGAATGATCCAGGTTTTGCTCCAGTCATGGAGAATTACCTTGGATAAGTCAATCCCAAAAGCATGTGTAAATGCCGCAGGAATCACATAGGCAAACAAGATCGCCGGGAACCAATCAAGCAATAATTTGATCCGCTTGGATTTGGCTTTCCCGATCCATGATACGAAAGCAACAGTTACCAATACCAGTACGACGGAGATGATCAGCGATTGTGGGTCACTCATAAGGCTGAGTTAAAATCCCAAGACACATTTTTAAGCCCTCGTGAAAATTCCCAATCCTCAAGTTCTCGTTTGGTGCATGGATATTGCTGTCAGGATTGGAAATCCTTATGGAGACAGCAGGTATTCCAAGGGTGGAAATAAAAGGTTCAATAGGTTGCGATCCTCCTGTGGCTTGCATGCTGATATATGCTCCTTCGCCCAATGACTGATCCATTGCCAACCTTAACCAAATCCCTATCGGAGAGTCAAGGGATGTTTTGAAAGGTTTTGACCCTATTCTCGTCTCCATCCTGATAAGTTTGGGGAATTGTTTTCTTTCAGCATCAGTAGGTAAAGAATCCAGTATTTTAAAACCACGGCCTTCAATATGGTTTTTCACCAATTGGATCTGCCGCTCAGCGGGTGTTTCTGTCACCAGTCTCATGTCGATCTCAGCGATTGCTTTGGAGGGAATGATTGTCCGGACCTCTTCATCCACCCAACCGGCCTGTAGTCCCCTTACATTAAATGAAGGATATTGGAGGGATTCCTGATAGGTATTTCCCACCATTTCAGGTTGAAAAATCCCCATGGATTCCAGCATTTCGGCCCGATCTTCCGGCACTTTATTGATAAGCTCTTTTTGCTGACTGCTGAGGTTTACTCCCTCATAGAAGCCCGGAATCAATACCCGGCCATTTTCATCCTTCATGCTTGCCAACAGATGGGAAAGTGCAAAGGCAGGATTTGGAGTGAAATTCCCATACTGCCCACTATGCATGTCGCTTCGGGGACCAAAGACAGTTAGTTTCAATGTGGCGATTCCCCGCGCACCGAAGGTAAGGTTGGGTATATTGCCTGGAGGCCGCGTCCCATCCATGATCAGAATGACATCAGCAGCGAAAAGATCACGGTATTGGGTCACCAGCGATGGCAGGGTAGGGGAACCCAACTCTTCCTGATAATCCATGATCACTTTGATATTGAAAGCTGTCGGAATATGTTCTTGACGAAGAATCTTGAGAGACTGAATAAAGGCTACTGCCGGCCCTTTTGAATCTGAAGCAGACCGGGCAAAGATCCGCCAATTTGGATCCCAGTCTTTTTGTAGAGCACTCCAGTCTATCTCGGGACAATCAGCCCTGTCACAATTTTTGAGAACTGCAGTAAATGGATTGGCCTGAAACCACTTGCTTGCATCAACGGGTAGTCCATCTATCTGAAGGTACACCAGAACTGTGGGTAAGGTTTGGTCCAGTATTCTTTCCGCAAATAAGTATTTGACACCATCTGAGACGAGGACAGAAGTTTTAAAATCCAAAGATCCAAACTCCTCCTCACACCATTTCAGATTTTGATCTATGTCGGACGGTATGCTTCCCAAATTGGAGAGGGCTAAAAAATCCCTAAGTGTATTGACGCCATCAACCAAATAGGTGTCCGCCAATTTGTTAATTTCCTCTTTTTCCAAGCTTTGACCGAAGCTTGGAAAAAGAACCAAACACAATACAATTGTTGCAAAAATTCTCATTCTTGAAAGTAACATTAAATTTTAAAAAAAATCCAACAAAGTATACCCGGAAATTTCTCTCGTATCGAAGCCCTTTAAAACTTATTGAAGTTAGAGGAAGGCCATTTTTCAAAAATCACTTTCTGCCTAATAATTCAAGATTTTTGATTTTTCCTCTTACTTTCTTTTCCACCTTTCAGGCAGCGAATAATTCACCTTTTTTACACTCTCAATCCTAAAAAGCAACATGGGCAGAGTTACCCCCAAGGAAATAGCAAGGATGATAAAAAACGTCATTGCGCCGTTGTGGGCAGTGGCGGTAAGGACTTCAGCTTCGGTTTGGTTGATAAATGAAATCAAACCCAACATCGTCCGATAGGCAAAAGACCCCGGAATAAGTGGGATCACGGCCGGAATACTGATGACCACCGGCGGGACATGCCTCCAATGCGAAACGGGGATACTTGCAAAACCAATGGCCGCTGCCGCTGCCGCCGAAGCCATGATTATCCCCCCGCCAACCTCAGGCAGCAGTACGGTGAACTTGAACAATCCTGCCAAAATGCCTCCCAAAAATATCGCGAGCAAAGCCCGTGGAGGCGTGTTAAACAGAACAGCAAATCCTATCGCAGCGCAGCCACACCAAAATGCTTTGAAAATAATCTCTAACCAGTCTGGCATCATAGCATCTTAAAAATATATAAAACTGTGGCCAATCCTGCTGCTATGGAGAAGGCATGCATCAGCGCATTGGTGCCCCGGTCAATCCCGTTGATGATATGGCCATCCAATAGGTCTACAAAGGAATTGATCAGCAACACGCCCGGAATCAGAAACAAAATGCTGGTAGCAAATGCATGTTCTAAGTTGGTCTCAACGCCAAGAACTTTACTAGAAATCGCGATAACGGCCGAAGCCAACATCGCGCTGCCAAAGGTGACCATAAAGGGGTTGTATTTTTTGATGACCAATTCCTGCTTGAAAAAAAGACCGATCACCGTAGCCAAAAAGGTAAGAACCATTTCCATTACATTGCCGCCAAAAGTATAACAGAATGCCGATCCTGCGATTCCTGTGAAAAACAGAATGACATTCCTTTTGTAGGTGGGAATATCGGGAACTTGGTTGATGACATTTGCATACTCTTCAAGGCTGATTTTTTTCTCCATCACATCCCAACTCAATCGGCTGATGACAGAAATCACCCTGAAATTGGCACCGGGTAGGGAGGCGATGCTCCTGGATCCTGAGAAAATGTTGCCCCGTTTTTCCTTGTGAAGAGATATCGAAATGTTGCGTGTGGCCAGGTCTACATTGGCCTCATAGCCGTAGGCATTTGCAAACCTGGAAAGGTTCTTGATGACCCGGCTGCTTCCGGCACCGGACTTGATCAAGGCAACCCCGGTCTGTAACAGGAGGTTTCCCAATCTCGCAGGTTCGTCACTTTTTTCGTTGCTCATGTTTTGTCCTTTTTGAGGGATTCCCAAAAATCAATAGTCACCGGATTGGCTGATGCAAATTAAGTCTAAAATGAGAAAAATTCAGGAAAAGATTGGTTTAACTGACTCATTTCTTCCTGATCTCTTCCAAAGTTCAATGCCCTGAATCCAAAATCAGTACCTAAGGAAGGAGAAGGATTTTGCCCTAGGCTTTCCTCAAAGCAAATAAAAGATGCTATAAATCATTCCCAAATTAAAGGCAGCATGACAAAGAATGGCGCCTAAAATAGAACCTGATCTTTTTTTGAATTGATAAAACAACAAACTCACCAAGAACATGCCCGATACCCAGATCAATGTGGGAAATACAAAGAAATCCCATTCCCCGTCAATGAACACCAATCCGAAATGGGAGATATGGGTCAGTGCAAAAGCCAAACCATCCACCATAGACGCACGCTTTTCTCCCACCGACTTGGCAAAACTTGCATGGACGATTCCCCTAAAAAAGACTTCCTCCCCAACCGGACTGAAAATCATACCCACCAAGGCCACGATGATAAACATGGTCTGTTTGTCTTTGGCATTGATGTCCACCGGAATTTGATAGGATTTTGCGATATAGACATACCAGTTTTGAAATGAATCCCCATAGAGGGTTTGTCCTATGAAATATAGAATTAGGCTCGCTATCAATCCTCCGGCAAAAGCCCAAATGAGCCAACGGTAGCTTGTGGGTTTTGTAATTCCAATTGATTTTTGACCAAACCTTCCCAAAAATACAAAAGGAACAACCGCAGAAACCAGCATGACCATCCCCATGGCACTGTAATTTGCTGTAACATTGGCATCCAATACCAATACAAACCTTGGGATGCAAACCAGCAGGATGAGGACGAGGCCAAACCTCCAATCGAAACTGAAAAACCTATTCCAAAAGGACCTCAGTTCAAAATCTGTGGTGGGATTGGGTTGAATCTCATTCATGGAAGTTGGATTTTTTTATTGGGTAAGTACCCACACCTATTTCGCTTTGTAATCTGCCAGATTCCTCGCTTTGGAAACAACAAATAAAATCAAGGGACGGACTCCGAGATGAATCACTGCACCGATCAATGCCAAAATGCTTCCGATACCGGTGGGAAGCACCGCTCCAAAAGTATAAGTCATCCCGATCACAAACCCAAGAAGGCACTCCGCCCGATAGATGGGAAAGAATAAAGCGGTAACCAACGCACCCATCAACATATACCCCGGCACTTCGGTATTGCCAAAGCTGAAAAAGGAGGATAAAGTAATCCCAAAAAGCAAAGCGATAAAGAAGCCAAGGATTACACTTTTGGGAAGGTTGGTCCGCGGTGATTGAACGTTGTTTTGCTTCGTCAACCTTTTTTCCACACGATAAGACAAAAACAAAGTCAAGAGGGGAAGCAATACAGCACCCCACCAATTGGAGATTTCGGGTAAATCTTCCCGGGCTAGAATATGGTGGCTTGGAACCCCTCCGTTAAAATGATTCCAAAGCAACAAAGACAGAATGCCAAGGGTGACGACGGCAGAAAAATAGAGACGTGTTTTCAAAAACATTGTTTTCCAGGTAAAATCAGTTTTAAAAATACCGCTTATTTTTTGATTTCAAACCGAGTCTTCATGGCCTTATGTGCCGCATTTATTCCGGAAAATCTCAAAACTGCGAATTGTACAAGGTTCAATACAAGTTCTGTAACATATGTTGGCTTTGTGCAAATTAACTTTGCCTTCGGTAATAATTAATGGTTTTCATGGATTATTTCATCCAAAATAGATTCAAATCACCTAAGCCACAATCTTAAACTTCAACTCAACCAAAATGAAAAACGAAATCAAAGGATCCGATTTGACCATCGCTGTCAGCAATTTCCATATGTCCTACGATGAAATGGGAGAAGGAAATATTCCGGTCATCTTTTTACATGGTTTCCCTTTTGACAAATCCATGTGGGCAGAGCAACTTGAATTTTTGAAATCTTCCTACCGGGTAATTGCGGTTGACATCAGGGGTTTTGGTAAATCTACCGACGAGGAATCGGACTTTAGCATCGATATGTTTGCCGAGGACCTCATTGCCTTGATGGATGAATTATACATCGAAAAAGCCGTCGTCTGTGGTTTGTCAATGGGAGGATTCATCTTATTGAATGCCCATGAGAGATTCCCTGAGCGTTTTGAGGCTCTGGTTTTGTGCGATACGCAGTGTGTCGCAGATACTGCAGCCGTTAAAGAAAAGCGACTCAACACTATACTTGATATAGAATCCGACGGAGTCCAAAAGTTCAATGAAAGTTTTGTGGAAAGTGTTTTTCACCCGGAATCCCTGACAAAGAAAAAGGGCTTGGTAAAAAATCTGAGCAAAGTGGTTTTTGCAAATTCTCCCCAGATCATCAGTCAGGGATTGCTCGCCCTTGCAGGCCGCACTGAAACCTGTACCACATTGGGTGCGGTGGAGGTACCAACGCTGATCATCTGTGGCAGGGAAGATGCCGTGACGCCGCTCGCCCAATCTGAGAAAATGCACAAAAGCATCAAGGGTTCTATCCTAAAAATTATCGACAACGCCGGCCATGTTTCCAACCTCGAACAACCACACGAATTCAACCAATATCTTGGAGACTTTTTGGCTTCACTTAGCGGCCTGAAAGTCGAAGAAATGATTGAAAGTCAAAAGATTGAAAAATAAAGCATGGGAAAGGATTTGAATAAAAAACATAGTTAAAGTCTTTTTCTGTTGTAGATGCAAACCCATTTCACAATGGTTAAAAATTGAATCTAATCTTTGGAACCTTCGATAAGGGCATTGAGCGCCTGTTGGTCAAAAACCGTGTTGGTCTTACGGTCAAAAAGTCCTGAACCATTGTTCCCTGTCCCACCAGCATCCCAATAGAAAGGTAAGATGCCATTTGCTAGGGCCTGTTGCGTCACGTATTTGAGGTAAAATGCCCTAGAAGCCAAATGGAGTTCTAGGTCTGCACCTGTCAGTGTAAGCCTTCTTCCTACCGCATATTCCCCAAGAATCACCGGTATCCATTTATCCACAAACTTGGTTTTCATCAGCCGCATCATGCTGTCAACGGTAGCTTCTTCCCCCCAGGTTGCATTTCGGGTAGGGTCTGTCAGGGAATGAAAATCCTTACCCCAATAATAAAACATGTTTCCCCAATTGGCATCTGATTCCATCAAGCTGAACTGAAAAGGCGTGTAGTAATGGACCTCGGCCATCATCCTATTTGCAATTTGGTCTATAGGTAAGGAAGTCATCAAAGTATTCGTTTTTTCGATATCGGTAGATGGTCCCTGTACCACGAGGACCCGATAACTGTTTCTACCCCCTGTGGATCTGACCGCATCCACAAAAGTCTGAAGATAAGAGTTGAGCACTCCCATTTGTGAGGCATTATCGACATTGGGTTCATTGGTGCCTGCAAACATCAGGTGCTCATCAAAATCCCGTAAATGCGTAGCGATCTGTTCCCAAAATGCTTTTTGTTTGGCATTGTTTTCAGCCTGCTTGGCAGGAGTGACATTGTTTTCCAGCCAACCCCCATCCCAATGGATGTTTAGCACGACATACATACCCTCGTCAACACTGTATTGTACCACCTCTTTTACCCTGTTCAGCCACTCGGTTTTGATTTTGGCGGTGGCACTGTTTTCCATATATTGGTTCCAGGAGCAGGGAATACGGATGGCATTGAATCCGTTTTGTTTGACCAATTGGATCAGTTCCGGTGTAATGAGTGGATTGCCCCAAGCTGTTTCGCTTCCGATGGCTTCTAATGAATTGCCGATATTCCAACCCAACCTGATTTTGCCAGCCAATTCTATCGCTGAGCTCGTCATCTCACTTGCATCCGGTGGGATAGGGGAGGTGTTGTAACTTGGATAGAGTTGCCCTTTCTGGCTTATTTTGATTTCTTTAGGCGCTGCTTTTCCCGCTGTCAGGGTCAGATTTCCTGTTCTGATGACATTGTCCGGATTGGTCAAAGCGGTGACCTCAATGGTAGATGTTCCACTTGAACCGGTACTTTTACTTAGCTGTATCCAAGGTAAGTTGGATTTGATTTCCCATGAATCCGAATTGGTAGTGATGGAAAAATCTGCTGTGCCGCCCTCTTCGGGGAATTCAATTTTTTCTTTTGAAACAGATACCGAGATCAGGTCCTCTTTTTCACATCCGCTAAAAGCAAAAAAGGCAAACACAAATGATAATCTTACTAAAATCCGCAACATCAAAGGAATAGGTATGGTTTTATGGAAAATAGGTTTGCCTGGAACACAGCGGAAGATTTGAAATTCTCAAAATCAAATTTTCAAAGTGCAGAATGAATTTATGAAAAAGATTTAGGTTCCGGCCATGCTGCAAATTAAATAGGCATTCCTGCAAAGTTTTTAACGCGGAGACGTAAAAGAGGCAGAGTTTCTTTTCTCATTTTTTCTCAGCGTACTCTGTGAACTCCGTGGTAATATGTTTTTTTACCGCAAGGGAAAAGAAGGTTTCGCAATGGACGCAAAGGGAGAATCGGTGAGATAATAATTTACCGCAGAGCGCACGGAGGACACAGAGATCGCGCCGTTATTAATTCATCTTGGTTAAAGCCCTGAAAGGGCGGAATAACAAAGGGATGGGTGAAGCCCATCCCTTAAAGTTTGGGTGGATTCCCAAGAGCCCTGAAGGGGCGGAACAATTCCTTCAACAAGTTTCTTCAACTAGTTTCGCCCTTTCAGGGCTAATGGTATGAGTTACGGGGCTAGACCGATGGGCTGCACCCATCGTTGGGATATTTTGCCCTTTCAGGGCTGAGGGGGTTTTACTGCATTGGAAAAAGAAGGAGTATCAGTGGGAATCATTTACCACAGGGCGCACTGAGGGCACAGAGATCGCATTCATTCTGAAATCTGAAATCTGAATTCATCATCCTCCATCCCTTTTCCTTCATCCTTTCAAATTTCTCTTTTTTTCTCAATGTCCTCTGTGGTGAATGTTTTTTTTACCGCAAAGAGCCCATAATTCATCCAGCTATTTGATTCTTCCTTAATATCCGGACAATCCGATTATAGACAATCTCTGAAACCGTCCAGGCATTGCCACCACTGGTATTTACCAATTGAACTACAACAGCGTCGATGTCCTTGTGATAGCGGGCAATACTCTGATAGCCCGGTAATAATCCGGTATGATCAAATTCATAAATTGTTGCATAGATTGTCTGTTCCTCTTTATCCAGCAAAGTCCCGTTATTCAATGCCCTCAAAAAAATCCCGACATCCTCAGCTGTCGCGACCATCGAACCTCCTGGAGAAACAAAATCAAGCATCTTTACATCGTCCTCAAAGTGGCTGTCATATCCACTCACCACTTTCTCAGAATCCACATCAGTCAATAAACCAAATGTCTGGGTCAAGCCTAGTGGATCCAAAATTGCAGTTTTGATATACCGCTGATGATCATATCCCAATGTTTTGTCCAGGATTTTGCCGATCAAAAGGTAATTGGTATTGGAATAGTCGTACCTGCTATCGGGTTCAAAATCCGATGGTTCATCCAAAACGAGCTCTAAAACTTTATCGACATCCGTCATGGGACTGGCCCATGGAAACTCAGGATCTTCAATCCAATCAGGAATCCCGCTTCGGTGTTGCAAGAGCATTCTCAAAGTAATCCGCTCGGCATTTTCAATTCTTCCAATAAGTTCAGGCAGGTAATCCGCAAGGGAATTATCTAGGGAAAGGCTTTTTCTTTTGACCAATTTGGCTGTGGCAACAGCAATATACAATTTGCTGATGCTTGCGATCTTGAATAATGCTTTGGGATCTGCAGGAACTTTGTTTTCCCTGTCTTTCCACCCGGCTGCAAACAATTCCGGTTTTTTGCCCGATTGGTCTATATACACGATGACTCCATCCAAGTCATAATCCAAAGATAAATCTATCTGTTCCTGAACTGTATCGGGTAGCGGTGTAACCCAGGCTTTCAGCATCACCCAAGGAATAAACACCCAGCCAAAAATCATTACCGCAGTAATTATAAAGATTCTTATCAGTCCTTTTGGATGAATCATTTCAAGGAAAACTTTCTATAAAAATGTGTTTAGGCACTATTTAATAAATTGGCAAAACATTGACAGATTACAAAAATACCAAAAGACCTGCATGCAGATTAGGAAGCAGGCAGGCCTTCTGATTTAGAATTTTCTGTTGTGACATCCCTTAGTTAGGGACAACCGGTATCATGAGTTGGACATTGCTCCATTCGAAATAAACGACAGCGCCTCCGGACCCTTCTTCAATACGTGTGGTAAATTGCTCCACGGGCACCACAGGTCGGGTTACAGGAACTTCGGTTACGAACACGTTTTTGCTAAAATCAGGCTCCCAAGCACCCCATTGTCCGGTTTCTGTGTTGACACCGATCTGAAATGAATCCGGGCCGGGGATGGCATACAGGCTGTAACTTCCTGCTTTCAATGGCATGCCGTTGAAAGTCACATCTTGGTTGAGGGTGATGGTGGTAGCCTCATTTGCTCCCAAGCGCCAATAGGCTCCATAGGGCTGGAGGGCACCCTCATCTTCCGATCCAAAAATCACACGGCCTCTAACCGAAGGACGGCTGTAGCTGATTTCCACATGAAGTCCATTGACATCAAGATGCGCTGTGTCGGGCGGGCTCATTGAGCGGTTACGGTTGTTTAGGTAAATAAATGCAACGGCCAGCAACAAAGCCAATATGCCTACACCGATAAGAATCTTTTTTAACATGAGGATTTTGTGTTTTGAGTAAGATAGAAAAGTAGGAAAAATTGGGTGAAATGACAATGTAAGTGCCCAATTTTAACGTTAGGTTAATACCAATAAAACCTATTTAAGACACTCTTTTTTGGTTGTGGAAATTGGTACAAAGCTTCATTGATGCACTGAACCCCCACTTGCGTGTAGGTGCTGTTGTAGCCAGTTATTTTTTTATAAATTTGGTTAAAACTTCGGCAAAAGTTGTCGGTGTTTCACAATTCAATCCGTGGTCACAATTTTGAATAGTTACTTCCAGACTTTTTTGGTCAAGCTCTTTTAATTTTCGATAGAACGGTATTAAATGGTCTTCGATTGGACAAACATTATCGTTAAGACCGGTAAAAAAATAGAGTTGTTTGTTTTTAAATTTAGCTGCTTGAGCAACGAAATCATATTTATATAAATTTTCTGTTAAGTCTTTCATAAAAATTTCTTTGTCTTGTTTTATTATACCGTTTGGCAAGAATAAATCATCCATTACTGCTTCAAGCCAAGCTCTTATTTCAGAATTCGGATCCATAAATTGCCTGCCGAAGTAGCTGTGGTCGCACAGTGCAAGCCCGATTATTTTATCGATACGCTCATCGTACATTGCACCGACCAATGCAGTGGATGAACCAAAACTATTACCACCAACATATATTTGGGCGGTGTCAATTTTGTATTTAGTCAGCATTTCTTCGGAAGTCAATAAATCCATTGCGTTTGACAAGTCATTTACTGCGTTTCCGAGACTAAATTCCCCTTCATTTCCCCATAGCCCCTGATAATTAAATCTCAAAACATTAATCCCGTTTTTGGTCAGTTGTCTGGCAGTTTCTGATGTTCCATCTTCCTTACCACCGGGATTTCCGTGAAGCCAAAGTAATGTAGGCATGTTCTCTGTTCCTACTCCTTTGTAGAAATATGTGTTTAGTTTTTTTCCTTCGCTTATAAATTCTATTTCATCTACCTGTCCTTTTACAGATAATGAAGTGAAAATAATAATTATAAATAGAGTAATTAGACATTTCATCTTGTTCGTTTTTTTAATTGGCTACAACGTTGAGTGTATGATTTGGTAAGGGATTTCGTACTTCAAACCTATCAAATTACCACCAAAATTGATGCGGGTTAAAGCACTCGAAAACCCCACCTAAGTGTAGTTTAGCGATTGACAGTGGGACTAGGTGGAGCTTTTAGAACACCTATTTTTTAAACAGCGAAATAATTTTTTTAACAATTGCTATTGAAACTAAAGCAATTATTCCGCCGACCACGCCAAGTAAAAATTCTTTTATAATGGTTGGCCAATTGGGTAAAATGTGGTGTAAAAGGTCAATATTATGCGCAAATATTCCACCCGACACAAGTAATAGGGCTATGGTTCCTACCACAGCTAATATCCTGATAACGATCGGTAGGGATTTTACTAAAAGCATCCCTACTGCATTTAATAGGCCTTTATTTTTAGATCCTTTTATCAGGCTATATCCAAAATCATCCATTCTGACAATCAGCGCTACTATGCCATAGACACCAACAGTAGCTATAATGGAAACAACCGATAAGGTTAAAATTTGCACCTTTAAACTTTTGTCTATAACCGTACTTAAAGCAATGATTACAATCTCTACAGAAAGAATAAAATCAGTGGTTATTGCTGATTTTATCTTCACTTTTTCCAATTCAGGGTCTTGTTTAAGGACTTCAACTGCCAATTTCTTTTGCGGCTTTTTTTTATGAAAAAAGTATTCTGCAATTTTTTCTACACCTTCAAAAGCAAGATAAAAACCTCCAATTATGAGTATTACTATTATGGCAGAAGGTAAAAATACATTCAGCAATATAGTTACCGGAACAATAATTAACTTGTTAATAAATGAACCTTTTGTAATAGCCCACAAAACAGGAATTTCTCTGTTGGATACAAAGCCCGTTGATTTTTCGGCATTAACGGCCAAATCATCGCCAAGTATTCCTGCTGTTTTTTTTGTAGCGATTTTAGCGTTGACAGCAACGTCATCCATCAAAGCAGCGATGTCGTCTAAAATTGCAAAAAATCCTGAAGCCATATGGGAGTTAAATATATTTTGGTGGCAAAGTAAAAAATTCTTGTTAATTATTCGGGTATGTTTTCTAAGTTAAATGTGTGTCAATTTTTCGTGTCGACTGTACCATTGGCTTTAACGTCAGAATATGAATAAAGTCACTGCTGTTTTTTGGGTCACCCCGTCTGCCAACATAACCCCAAACTGCTTTGTTGATTTAGCGGTTGTTTTTTATTGTTTAATTACTTGTCCGATGAACAAAAGGGTCTTTGTCTGAGGAACTTCAATATGCACTTCTCTCATCCCGTATTCACGGTCAAACGGCTCTCTTACTTTCAAACCTGTTACTTTGTCCTTTATTGCAATCCAAAGTCCGTCAAGGTCGTCAATTTCTAAATAAAATTCCATTTGACCGATGTCTTCGCCTGCACGCATAATATGAATTGTCAGATTATCTTTCTGGTAAATTGCGTAAGTTTCTGTGTCCATTTCAGGGGAAAAACCCAATACTTCTTTGAAAAACAAAACTGTTTCTTTCAAATTGAAGGAAGGTATCATCGGGCTTAGATATTTTGCTTTGTATCCATTCATTTATAGAGGTATTTGTTTGGTATGTTGTCAGATTTGTAGTCAATGCCGTAAGAGGCTTTCATCAAAATCTGTACAACTTCGTAAATGTCTTTTTCGGTTCGCTGAAATTGTCTAAGCAAGCCCATCATTGCATAACTGATAGGGTTGACAGAAGGGATAAAAGTTTCCCACTCGTATTCTTTTCCCCAAACAAGCCCTCTTACGGTCAGCGAAAGGTCAGCCTTTTGAGAAACGAGAAATTTCAGTACGTCAATACAGGTGTTATTGTGTTGATTGACCGTGTGAAACACTGGAGTTTGTCCGCCAAATCCGTTGCTGTCAATTCCTGCTTTTTCATTGATGTCGGCCCCGTGTTTCAAAAGGATTTTTGCACAGTTCAAGTGATTATATTCAGCACAAATGTGCAGAAGCGTTGCTTCAAAAAGTGGCGTAAAAGTACAGTCTAAGGAGTATTTTCTATCTTTCTGTTCGTTGTTCTCTGTGAGGATCTTGTCAAGCGAGAAGCCATCATCAAGTAACACAGCGAGAAAAATTTTGTCGTCAAATACCAATCCATAATCAACGAATGTCTTGATGCAGTCTTTAAACTTCGGGCTTCGCAGATACATATTTATCAATTCATAAATAAGCGGCTTGCCATTATGAATCTGATTCGGGTCAATACCATTTTCAAAACATTCCTTAATCCCTTCAGCAGAGTGGATTTCAAAATCGCCTATTATTTTTTGGAGGTAGTCCATTGTACCTGAGATGTGTCAAATAAAATAACCGCTAACATTCGAGGCGTTGCGCAGGTTGGATAACCTGTGATCCTACTGCTGGCTTGGCCACTAAAGACGCGATTAGTTAAAGCCAAATTACTGAAGATGATTACCAATACCAAAAGTTGATAGGGCAATTGTGAAAGCGCAAATTTCACCAAGCCTTTTGTTAGCGGTTTGGGCGTTTACAACGTGAGCCTCCCACCAAGGTGTAGTTTAGCGATTTATGGTGGACTGGGTGGGATTTGTAATTCCACCCTTTTTTTTTCCAATTTGCAATTGGACTTTTCAACCAAACACCCAAATGAAAGATAATTTTTGGAAACTGGAATTACATCCCGACAGCTGTACGGTATCTAATAAATAAAGGGGTGTTGATACAATCTTCGCCTAGAGGTGGTGAATCTTGATAACCGAGGCCGTTTTTCACCGCTAGCGGTGTGTATATGCGTAGTTGCTGACGATAGAAAGCAAATATCGGATTTAAAGTGTCATAGCCATTTTATTCCAATTTTTGTCCGACTTCTCTAATAACGTTTAATAAAAAGTCAGATGTCTCTTTCGTTTTTCTATGATTAATTAAACAAGCCCTTAGCACAAATTCTTCGCCCAGTTTTGTTCCTGTTATAAATACTCGTCCATCCTGTTCCAATGCCGGAATGAGATTTTTATTGATGGTCTTGATAGCTTCCTCGGACTTTAAATTGCCAATATATCTGAAGCATACGACAGCTAAATGTGATGTTGCTTTTAGTTCAAAGTCAGTTGATTTTTCAATTTCATCTGCCAGATAATGCGTCAAATCAATGTCTTTTTGAATCATTGCTTTATATGCGTTGAATCCGTAAGACTTTAAACTCATCCAAACTTTAAAGGCCTTTGCATTTCTTGAAACTTGAAAATAATGCTCATTAAATTCTAATCTATTGTTTCCGGATTCTAATTCGGTGTCTAAGTACTCAGCCTTTTTATAATAGGTTTCCCGTAAGGAGCTCCAATCTTTGATAATTGCACATCCTACTTCAAAGGGTTGATATAACCATTTATGAAAATCCAAAGCTATGGAATCAGCCCTCTCCATGCCTTTGTAGTAATGTTTCAAACTATCCAAGGCAGACGCCAAACCACCATACGCCCCATCAATATGGAACCACATCTGATGCTTTTGGGCAATGTCTGCCAAAGCATCCAAATCGTCAATAGCTCCAGTATTTACTGTACCTGAAATGCCTACTACGCAAAATGGGCGATAACCCTGCGAAATGTCTTTTTCTATTTGTTGCTTTAGGGCTTCAATATCTATTCTGTACCCGGTATCTGTTTTGATTTTTCTTAATTGATTGGTGCCAATTCCCAAAATCTGAACACTCTTATCAATGCAACTATGAACTTGTTCGGACGTATATACCGTAAATGGTTTTTTATTGAATAAACCTTCTTCTTTGATGTTTTCTTTTTTGAAAAATACATTTCGGGCAACTGTTAAGCCTGTTAAATTGGCGGCCGAACCACCACTGACCATTACGCCACCAGCTATAGGATTGTATCCAATCATTTGCGTTGCCCAATGAATCACTCTTTTTTCAATTTCATTCATTGCCGGTGACAAATGCCATTTGGTCGGATTCTGGTCTACCGTATTGGCTAATGTTTCAGCTATGTTAGATATTTGATTCCCTCCAGACATCACATAGGCATACATATGTGGGCCTAAATTGCCAGTTGCAGTATTCAGGACTTTTTGCTCCACAAATCTTAGCAATTCTTCATTATCCATTCCGTTTAAGGGAATAGATTCATCAAACCAACTTTCCACCTCTTCTTGTGAAAAATTGTGATAGCCTTTCTGTGTCTCTATTTGCTCGTATTGCTTTAAAACAAGTTCGTTTGTTTTATTCAATAACTGCTTGTATTCATTTATATCTAAGTCTAATGATTTCATTTTTTAATTTTTTATTTACAAAATCTGAAACAATCCATTTATTCCCGTTTAAAAGTCTTTAGCACCATTCTTTTATTGACTTTAATGTCAGACTCCCTCTTTACGAGACAAGTTGTGAATAAAGTTCCTGCTGGTTTTATGTCATCCACACCTGGATGTAGTTTAATGATTGATGGCGGACTGGGTGGGATTTGCCTTACCTGCACCTGGCCCAAGGCTAATTCCGATAGCTATCGGAACCTAAGGGATCATTTCCAAACGCCTTGTCCTACCCTTTTATCCTTTCATCTTCGATAGACATCGGGATGCAATTTAGATTTTTATACCAAACACCCAAACGAAAGATAATTCATGCGAATTGAATTACATCCCGACAGCTGTATGGGATCTACTAAATAAAAAGGTAGGAGCGAGCCTTAAGAATAGCTTTGATGAAGCTATTTAGCAAAAAGCCATATTTCAGGAAAGAAAAACTATATCTATAGGTTAATCCTTTCTACACCCAGAGGGGGTTTCGTGCAACAGCGGTTTCTTGCTTGGGCTTGCAAGCCGCACGAAAACCTAGTTGTTAGCGGCTGTTTTATTTGTCCGTTAAATTCTCTTTCATATATTCTGCAATGATTATTTCGTTAGTGTCTTTGCTATTTGATAAAGTTTCAATGATTTTTCTTTGCTCCGTATCCGTTCTATTTTGGCTCAATTTCTTTTTAGCTTGTAAGTCGGTTACTAGGATTTCAAATGCAATAATTCCTTTTGACATTTTTAGTTTATATTCTTCTGGAAAATTGTCCCAATGTTGTCGATATGCTGTTTCGTAACTGTCAATTGTCGCTTCAAGAGTTTCAAAAGTTTTTTCTTGTTCAGTTATTAGTTTCCCTTGTCCATAGGCGTGAATTGAAATGTAGTTCCAAGTTGGAACATTTAGGTTATTGTCATAGTTTTTTGTCGAAATGTATGCGTGAGGTTCGCTAAAAATAACCAAAACTGAATTGTTTTCAATGTCTTGCCAATGCTCATTAGCTTTTGCAAAATGTGAAGTCAAAACTATATGGTCGTCTTTGGTTGTTACAACAAATGGTAAATGTGTTGCAGTAGGGAAATTGTTTTTTGAGGTTATAATAGTCGCAAAACTAAACCGTTTTATAAACTCAATAATTTCTGTTTTATCTGTTGCTAAGTTTACTTTTGGAATGTACATTTTTCCATTTCGTTTTAAATTTTCGGGTCTGTCAAAATATCCGCTAACGGTTTTCGGCTTGGCGATGAGGCGGGTTTTTAGTACAAAAGTTCAATAGAATTAGTACTTTTGAACCTTGAACAATGTTTCATAGAAGCACTTCAGCCGCCATATTGCCAAACCGATGTTAGCGGTTCGGGCTTTTTTATTTAGTTGTCTCAAACACATTATCAATAATTGTTTCTACCGCATTTTTTGTTCTCGGAACACCGTCGACTTTCAAATATTCTCTAAGTCTGTTGGCAATAATTTCAGGTCTTGGATTGTCAATTAATCTTGGGTTCAATTGTCGCAACCAAAGAGATTGGTTTAATCTTTCCCCAATTGTTGTGCAATAAGTTAAACTGTCAAGTGCTACCAAACTCAATGGTCGTCCGATTGTCAACCACTTATTTGCTCTGTCCCAAGTGAACCGTGAACATGCGGCAAGTTGTCCCCAGCTTGAAGAAATATTTTTTATTCTTTCACAAACTTTCTCAATCCAGTCAAGTGTCTTGTCGCTTTGGAAATAGAGCAGTGCAGAAACATTTTCGGATAAAAATTTGTCGTCTTTGCTTTCAAGTTCTTTGCTAAGAATTTCAAATGCTTCTTCAAAGTCAAGGCATTTTGTTATTGGCTCTGCAAAGATTTGAAGTTCATTTTCTCGTCTTTTAGTCCATTCATTTTTAATCCATTCTTCTGCTGTTCTTCCAACTACTTTTCCCGCAATTTCAAACGCTTTGTAATTGATTGCTCGGTTGTAACTTACCTTTTCTTTCAGTCTTTTAAGAACATCCAGTTTGTCAAACTTTTGAAGCTCGTTGATAACAAAATCGTCCGTAAAATACTGAACAAATGAAAAGTCAATAAGTCTGTTTAAATCATTTTTGATTTGTTCGAATTCTGGAAACGGAAAATTTTCAGCGTCAATTACTTCAATGTCTGGCTGAGTAGCTTCTCCTGTGTCGTAATCGTAAAAATCATCGTGTAAATAGTAACCGTGTCCATGTATTGAAGTTAAGTTGAAAAACTCCAAAGGTCTTAACGCTTTGTTTAATAGTCTGTCGTAGCAAGCCAAGCACAAACGATAAGGATTTTGTCCTTCTTCAGCGAGTTCTTCAACTTCTTGTATGTTACAACTTTCACATTTCATTGTCTGTGTCGTCTTTTAGCCTGACCGCTAACGTCTTTCTTTCTTCTATTTATAGTGGAAAGCATCCCGATTTAGGATGCTTTCCCTACTATTGAGGAAAGATTTTCTATAAAACTAAAGCAATTTTATTATAAATCTAAACCATCAAATGCACAATTTCTGATCAAAAATCCCAATAGACATTCTTTATCTTATAATAAAGTCTCTGCTACCTTTCTCCTATACTTCCCCTAACCTCCCGCCCACCTTCCCCTATAGATACTCCGACTCCCTCCTAGGGATACTCCGTGTCCTACTTAGGGATACTCCGTGTCTGGGTTACCCTTGAGCTACTTTTGGGAGGAGTATATTGGGGATTTTGGCTATAGGAGGTGCCTCAATCGTTCACGCCTCCTATTTCAAAACAATAAACTCAGGACACCACTCCCCAACCTCTAACCTCTAACCTCTTACTACTTACCTCATACCTCATACTTCCCACTTCAAACTTCCTACTTCCAAACTTCCCAACTTCCATACTTCCCACTTCCCACCTCTCACCATTTACCTATTACCTTCGTACTTTTCACTTCGTACTTCGTACTTCGTTCTTTTTCCCTATTTTAGATCCATGAAAAAGATACAGGATCAGGAAGTCCGTTGGGGGGTGTTGGGTGTAGGTAATGTATGCGAAGTCAAGTCCGCACCTGCTATGAAGCATATTCCCCACAGCAAACTTGTGGCCGTCATGCGCCGCGATGAAGCCAAGGTCAAAGACTATGCACTCCGCCATGATGTCCCCAAGTGGTATACATCCGCTGAGGAATTGGTCTACGACCCGGAAGTCAATGCGGTCTACATCGCTACCCCGCCACACATGCACCTGCCTCTCACAAGGTTGGTGGCTGCAGCCGGCAAACCTGTCTATGTCGAAAAACCCATGGCTAGGACCTATGCCGAATGCAGGGAAATGATCGCCGTCTGTGAGGAAGCCGGAGTTCCGCTTTATGTGGCGTACTACCGGAGGGCACTGCCCCATTTTTTGAAGATCAAAGAATTGATGGATTCCGGCTCCATCGGAGATATCCGAACTGTCCACATCAACCTGAAGCAGGTACTCAAACCAGATGTGGTCGTACATCTGGAAAACAACTGGCGCATCAATCCCGAAATTGCCGGTGGTGGATACTTCTTTGACCTGGCTTCCCATCAGTTGGATTTGTTGGATTTCTTTTTTGGTCCGGTGAGCAAAGCAAGCGGTTTTTCATCCAATCAAGCCAAAGCATACCATGCGGAGGATATAGTGACTGGAAGTTTTGTGTTTGAAAACGGCGTCTTGGGATCAGGAAATTGGTGTTTTACCACATCCCGCACCGCGGAGATCGATGAGGTCATCATTTATGGCAGCAAAGGGTTGATCCGATTTGAGACTTTTGGCAAAGGGGAGTTTACCCTGGAATCAGATCAGGAAGATCCCATCCATTACCATGTCGACCTGCCCAAAAACATTCAGCAGCCTTTGATCAAATCCATTGTCGAGGACTTATTGGGAACGGGAACTTGCCCAAGTACCGGACGTACAGCAGCAAGGACCAATTGGGTGATGGGGGAGATGGTGTAGGAGGAATCAGGAGGCAGTGTTCAGTATTCAGTAGGCGGTATTCAGTAGGCAGTGTTCAGTATTCTGAAGGCAGTCATCAGTCCCGACAACTTGACAACCTGACAACGCGCAGCAGACAACCTGACAACGCGAAGCAGACAACAATTAGAACCACTAAAACAATTAGAACCAAGTACAATGTACTAAGTACCAAGTGCGATCCAATCAACCCGACAACCTGACAACGCGCAGCAGACAACAATTACAACCACTACAACCATTAGAACCTAGAGATTCTTCGCTACACTCAGAATGACGGATACCAACCCGACAACCCGACAACCTGACAACGCGCAGCAGACAACCCGACAACAATTACAACTACTTCAACAACTACAACCACTACAACAATTTCCTCCAACATTCCCCCCTCCCTCCACCATTTTTTCTCAATTGGTTGCTATAAAGGTGAATAATAATATCTTTGTCGCATTAAAAATTTTAGGGTTAACCCAAGATAATTTATGGAACAAGCAATTGTATATCTCGTCCCCGTAATGGGGATTATCGGCCTCATCGTGATGGCCATCAAATCGGCCTGGGTGGTCAAACAAGACCCGGGGGATGCAAACATGGTTGAATTGGCGGGACACATCGCCAAAGGTGCCATGGCTTTTTTGAGAGCGGAATGGAAAATTCTTTTCTATTTCGTAGTTATTGCAGGTATTATTTTGGCTTGGTCAGGGACACTTGTAGACAACTCGAGTCCGATCATTGCCATCTCTTTCGTGATCGGTGCGGTGCTTTCCGCTTTTGCCGGGTACCTCGGGATGAACATCGCTACCAAGGCGAATGTCAGGACTACCCAAGCTGCCAAAACAAGTTTGAAAAAGGCACTTGATGTGTCCTTCACCGGTGGTTCTGTGATGGGAATCGGTGTTGCAGGTCTGGCAGTATTGGGAATGGGCTCGCTCTTTATCGTGTTCTACAACATGTTTGTAGTCTCTACAGGTGGCGATGTCAACGGTGCTGCCATGGCAACAGCCTTGGAAGTATTGGCAGGATTTTCTTTGGGTGCTGAATCCATTGCGCTTTTTGCTAGAGTCGGTGGAGGTATTTATACCAAAGCTGCTGACGTAGGCGCTGACCTTGTAGGAAAAGTAGAAGCAGGTATTCCCGAAGATGATGTGAGAAATCCGGCAACCATTGCAGATAACGTGGGTGACAACGTCGGTGACGTGGCAGGTATGGGTGCAGACCTTTTCGGTTCGTATGTGGCTACCATTTTGGCTTCCATGGTATTGGGAAGGGAAATCGTCTCTGATGATAATTTTGGAGGAATCGCCCCGGTATTGTTGCCATTGGTGATCGCAGGTATGGGATTGTTGTTTTCCATCATTTCCACCTTTTTTGTTAAGATCAATAAAGACACAGACAGTGTTCAGGCAGCCTTGAACAAAGGAAACTGGATTTCTATATTATTGACTGTTACAGCTTCCTATTTCCTGATTGACTACATGTTGCCTGCTGGTGAATTGGTGCTTTCAAGAGGAGGTTCCATTGCATTCACCAAAATGGGTGTTTTTGGAGCTGTTGTCATCGGTCTGATCGTGGGCGCACTCATGAGTGCGATTACTGAATATTACACTTCCATGGGAAAGCGTCCTGTGAATTCCATTATCAAGCAATCTTCCACAGGTCATGCGACCAATATCATTGGAGGTCTTTCCTTGGGTATGGAATCCACCGTTGCTCCGATCTTGGTATTGGCAGCAGGTATTTATGGCTCCTTCTTAAGCGCAGGTTTGTATGGTGTGGCTATCGCCGCAGCCGGGATGATGGCTACTACTGCGATGCAGTTGGCAATTGATGCTTTTGGCCCGATCGCTGATAATGCAGGTGGTATCGCTGAGATGTCAGGTTTGCCAAAAGAAGTAAGAGAAAGAACAGACATCCTTGATGCTGTCGGTAATACCACTGCGGCTACAGGAAAAGGTTTTGCCATTGCCTCAGCGGCATTGACAGCTTTGGCCTTGTTTGCAGCTTATGTTGGCATGGCAGGAATTGATTCTATCGATATTTACAAGGCAGATGTGTTGTCCGGATTGTTTGTCGGGGCGATGATTCCGTTTATCTTCTCTTCCTTGGCCATTGCGGCAGTGGGAAGGGCAGCGATGGACATGGTCAACGAAGTAAGAAGACAGTTCAGGGAAATCCCCGGCATCATGGAATACAAAGCCAAGCCGGAATATGAGAAGTGCGTAGAGATTTCTACCAAAGCATCTTTGAGAGAAATGGTTGCTCCGGGAGCAATTGCATTGCTTTCACCGATCATTGTTGGTTTTGCCTTTGGCCCCGAAGTATTGGGCGGTATGTTGGCAGGTATCACGGTTTCAGGCGTGTTGATGGGAATTTTCCAAAACAATGCCGGCGGTGCTTGGGACAATGCCAAGAAGTCCTTCGAAAAAGGAGTCATGATCAATGGAAAAATGGAATACAAAGGTTCTGATGCCCACAAGGCTTCAGTTACGGGTGACACTGTAGGTGATCCTTTCAAAGATACTTCCGGTCCTTCGATGAATATCCTGATCAAATTGACTTCTATCGTCGCTTTGATCATCGCTCCGCATATTTCTGAAGGAGATGGTCATGGCCATGTTCAGATCAAGGCTGAGGATATCAAAGTAACCCAAGAAATTACGCATGAAGACGGCAAGGAAATTGAAAAAACCGTTACCGTGACGATCACCAAATAATAGAATAAATCCGATTCTATAGAAGGCCACCTGTGTATAACGGGTGGCCTTTTTTGTTTTTTTGACGGAGGTTAGCCATATTTTTATTACCTTTTTAATTCAATAACCATCATCCTATGAAATTCCCAAAATCATTCCTTTTGTTTGTTCTCTGCCTTTTGGTAAACGGGCTTTTTGCCCAGTCCTTTACCATGGAGCAGGTTTCTTCCTTTTCCTTTCCTTCAGAATTGGTAACCTCTTCTGCCGGAAACAAAATGGCATGGGCCATGAATGAAAAAGGACTCAGAAATGTCTATGTAGCTCAGGCTCCGGATTTCAGCCCAAGGAAAGTCACAGCTTTTGACAAAGATGATGGACAGGAGATCAGCAGTCTTCAGTTTTCCCCGGATGGAAATTGGTTGCTGTTCGTCCGTGGCGGAGAGCATGGCAGCAATTGGGACCCAAATGTAGGTTTCAATCCTGCTCAATCTACTTCCATCCCGAAAGTGGAACTCTGGACGGTATCTTTCGAAGGAGGAAATGCCAAAGCCTTGACGGAAGGGGATTATCCCACTATTTCTCCTGACAGCAAAACCATAACTTACATCAAAGGAGGTCAGGTCTGGTCGATTTCCCCTCAGGAAGGCAAAGCTTCCCAATTGTTTGAAGCCAAAGGAAATATCCATTCCATTGAATGGTCGCCTGATGGAAAAAAGTTACTTTTTGTAGCCAACAGAAATACACATTCATTGATTGGAATATTTAGCGGTGCTTCCAATCCTATCCAATGGGTTGCCCCATCTTTCAGCCGCGATGTCAGTCCAAGATGGTCTATCGATGGCACCAAGATCGCCTTTGTGAGGTTACCTGGCGGCAAAGGGCAGGAATTGCCAATATTGGAGCAAAGACATAATCCTTGGGAAATCTGGGTGGCCGATGCCGATACCGGTACGGCTTACAAAAGGTGGAAAGCGCCGGAGACGCTTCGCGGTTCTGTTCCTACCACCAATGGCGGCTTCAACCTCCATTGGGCAGCAGAAAATAGAATTGTGTACCTGTCTTACGAAGACGGGTGGCCACACCTGTATGCCATGAATCCGGTTAGCGGTTCTTCTATGCAGCTGACCAAAGGCAACTACATGGTAGAGCATATCAGGTTGAGTCCCGATAAGAAATTTTTGGTTTTCTCGGTCAATACCGGGCCATCCAAAGAGGACATCGACAGACGACACATCGGTTTGGTGTCTGTCAATGGGGGAGAAATGAAACTACTTACCCAAGGGGAAGGCATTGAAGCCATTCCGTCTGTACTTTCTGATAACAAGTCGGTGGCTTATTTTTCTGCTACCGCAAAGAGATCTCTCCTTCCGACTATGGTTGGCATTGAGACCAATAAATCAAAGCTCATTGGAGAAAACATGATCCCTAGTGATTTCCCTTCAAAAAGCCTTGTGGTTCCAAAACAGGTAACATTTAAGTCCCCGGATGGACTTACGGTTCACGGGCAGCTTTTTGAGAAGGAAGGTGGTCCTGCCAAAAAAGCTGCGGTGCTTTTCGTACACGGCGGTCCGCAGCGACAGATGCTGATGGGCTGGAGCTATATGGATTATTATTCCAATACCTATGCTGTGAACCAATACCTCGCTGAACTAGGATTTGTAGTCCTTTCTGTCAACTTCAGGTTAGGCATCGGTTATGGGTATGAATTTCACAAACCTGCAAGAACCTATTGGCAGGGTGCCGAGGAATACTTGGATGTCAAGGCTGCAGGGGAATACCTTGCAGGTCTTCCTCAAGTCGATCCAGAAAGAGTGGGCATTTATGGTGGTTCCTATGGCGGGTATTTGACGGCTTTGGCATTGGGAAAAGATTCAGGTCTTTTTAAAGTCGGAGTAGATATCCATGGAGTTCATAACCTTTCCGGAAGGTTGGAAATGCCGGAAGGCTACGAAAAAGCCCCCGATTTTGATGAGGCCGTAAAGACAGCTTGGTTTTCATCTCCCCTCGCTTATCTCGAGACATGGACTTCCCCTGTTTTATTTATCCATGGAGATGATGATAGGAATGTTCAGGTCAGTCAGACCACAGATCTGATCAGGAGATTTGAGGAGCGAAAGAAGCCTTATGAGTACTTGATCATCCCTGGTGACAGCCACCATTGGATGGTGTTTTCCAATATGGTCAAAGTCAACCAAGCCACTGCTGATTTCCTTAAAAAACACTTAAACCCATAACTGACGCCTTTTATCAGTTATGGGACAAACATCGGTTTTTAATTTTCCAATATTTGTTCCATTCTTTGATTCCAATCAAATATTCCTGTTTTATTGAAAAACCCGGATTCGTCTGGATTTTATTGAAAATTCTTAGGGTTTGGCGACTAATTGATGATGAGGATCAAAGAATCGTTTGGGAACGACTACCTATAAAAAGCAATGCTTTGATCTAAAGGAAATTTTTATAATTAAATATTAAAAATATACTATTTTTTTCCCTTCTTTTTGACTTTTAGCAAAATAAATACCCAGTTCTGGGTATTGTTTTCAACTAAGCTGATAAATATATTTATGCCTATCATAATTGGTTATCGGAACTTTTAATTGGTTATTTATGGATTCGGATAGAAAACAATGTCATTATTGTGGAAAATCAATTCTTGGAAGAGTAGACAAAAAGTTTTGTGATGATTATTGCCGCAACAGCCATAACAACCAACGACGGATTGGCGACAGTCCGGATGTGAGAAACATCATGGCCTATCTCAAAATTAACCGCAACATTCTTGAAAGCATTCTTGTGGATGGGGTTGAGAAGGTCAAGGTTCCCAAAGAGCGTCTTCAGAGGCTTGGATATTTTTTTAAATACCATACCCATACCTATATCAATTGGAAAGGAAACGTGTACACCTACAGTTTTGATTACGGGTTTGTGGAATTGGAGGATGGTTGGGTCTTGGTGGTGAGGGACCTTGGAGATAACCCATCAAAAACCTCCAACAGAAATTAATTGGTTTTGGGTATCCGAAAATGGGTATATACCGTAAACTATACTGCATTATGAAATCATCCTCAATGCATTTTGGATTTGAACAACAAGAAACAATTGAATTCAGGAATAGGACAACCTTTGGCAAAGTCACTGTATAATGAACTCGCCTTTGCAGAACTGCAAGGATGGTTGTACAAAACCCGGAAAAAACCCGGATTTATAAACAAGCTCACCAAAAGCACCCAAGAGGGAATCAACAGCCTTATTCCGGAAAAAGTCCATCAAGTCATTACCTATGCGATAGAGAAAATGGTAAAGGGCGTTTTGTTCGGCACCATATACATTACTCCCTCACCACTGTATGCCATGACTTTGGAGGAAAGAGAGAATAAAGTGAGGAAAATCATCAAGATTTATCAAAACACGGCATCTGCAGAGGGAGCGATCACAGGGGCAGGGGGGATTTTATTTGGATTGGCGGATTTTCCGGCATTTCTCACCATCAAAATGAAGATGCTCTTTGAAATTGCTGCTGCATACGGGCATGACGTAAAACAATTTGAAGAGAGACTATACCTTTTGTATATTTTCAAACTGACTTTTTCAAGTCAGGAAACCAGAAACCAGACTTTGTCTTTGCTTGAAAATTGGCAGGATTATATATCCAAACTTCCTTTAGAAGTTTCTGATTTTGACTGGAGGGATTTTCAGTTGGAATACAGGGATTACCTCGATTTGGTAAAATTGGCCCAACTTGTACCGATTATTGGTGCGGGAGTAGGGGCTGTCGCCAACTACCAATTGGCCAACAAACTCGGAATCAATGCCATGCAGTGTTATAGATTAAGGCATTTTGATTGGGAAATTTAACTTTCCTTTATTTTTTGATTGATGAAAGTTGGCAGAATAATTGATTTTAATTTCTTTTATGTTAAATTTGTCGGTCTATCTCGGTATCAAACCGCATTGCTTAGTACCCACCTAAATTAAATTTTGTATGTTGAAACTTAAATTATTATCGCCAAAATCGATGGTGTTGATTTTGTTGAGCGCTGTTATCATTTTTTCTGGATGCGTAAAAGAAGAAAGTCCTGAGGATGTTACTATCGGCGAACCTTATCAAGGTGGCGTTGTTGCCCATATTTTTGAACCTGGCGAAGAAGGATATGTTGAGGGCAAAAAAACAGGGATCATCATCGCCCCTGTTGAAGAAGTGTTTTTGTCCCAATGGGGCTGCCAAGGAAGGGCTGTAGGAGGGACATCTCCGGAAGTTGGTTTTGGAAGATCAAATACGGAAAGAGTTCTTGCTTTTCATGATGCCTTGCCTAATTATTACAGTAACCCGACCCAATGTCATCCAGCAAATAACGGGACAGTGGCTGCAAGGGTAACCATTGATTTTAATTTGGGGGGATTCAATGATTGGTTTATGCCAAGTCAGGAAGAAATGAACTACCTCTATAAAAACAGAGATAAAATCGGAGGATTTTCTTCAGTAGAATACTGGAGCTCTTGTGAAAGCAATGCAGCCAATGCCTGTGTGATGTCTTTTGTTACCGGAGAATTGTTATCGAAACCGAAAAGCGAAGTCTTAAATGTAAGGGTTATCCGATTCTTCTAAATTTGAAAAACAAATAAGAAAAAAACCTGCGGATCAGTTCCGCAGGTTTTTTTTTGCCAAAGATTTTGATTTAAATTCAGGAAATTCCACTTCCGATATGTCAATGCAAATTCCTGATTGTTTCTATCGTGTATCAGTCAAAGCACTCGTCGTGGATTCTTCCCATAAGTTTCTCTTGGTCAGAGAGGACAATGGCTTGTGGGAACTTCCCGGTGGAGGATTGGATTTTGGGGAAAATCCTCAGGAAGGATTGAGGAGAGAGCTCTTAGAAGAAATGGCTTTGGAAGCAAAGTCGATTTCCGACAAACCCGAATATTTTTTTCCCGCCATCAATCCTAAAGGCCATTATATAGTCAATGCAGTTTACCAAACAGTGCTTTTTCACCTTGATTTTGTTCCATCACCCGAATGTCGTGAAATCAGATTCTTTAGCCCTGTTGAAGTATTTGAAATCAAAGAATGGATGTATCCAAATGTTTTGGAATTTGCCAGGCTGTATAAAATGCCTTGACAATCATTCTTGACCTCCGCTCATAGATCAGAAATCTGTTCCTTTTTCTCCAAGATCAAGGCTTTTGATCCAAATGTTCCGGTAAAGTACATTATGTCCTTCGGCTTGTAATTTGATACCACCCGGACGATCTGTGATACCTTTTCCGCCATCATTTCCGCCGTCTTGTCCTGAATTGGGACCTCCCCAAACCTGGCTGATGGACTTATCTTCATGGATTTTTTTGCCGTTGAAGTAGATGGTAACGCGGGCTTTTTCGACCAACTTTCCATCTTTAAATCTCGCTGCTTTGAAGTTGATATCGTACGCATTCCATTTACCCAATCCATTGTAAGCCTGAACTGTAGGGATGTGCTCATTGATGATGGCTGCGAGACCATGGTCCCCATAATCACCGTCAAGTATCTGGATTTCATACCGGTTTTGAAGGTATACTCCGGAGTTACCACCGGCCTCTTGGATCAGAAACTCAACATGCAACCTAAAATCCCTGAATTCTTCCTTGGTGACAATATCTGCCGCACCATACAATCCTCCTGCTGCGGCGGGGTCATTGCTGTTCATCGCTGTACCTTTGTTTACCGGATCTTTTACGATTTCCCATTTGATGGGTGGCTCGGCCTTTAATCTTGGGCCTTCCCAATAAGTCCATTTTTGGTCCAGCATTTTTCTGCTTCCATCAAAAAGCTGTTGCGCATCTTTGGGTTTCTTGGCACTCACCCCAATTTGGGCCATAGCCAACACAGGCGAGATGATGCAAATGGCAAATAGTATTGTTCTTTTTAAAATTTTCATGGTCATCTGGTTTGATTCAATCATCAAGATAATCAGCAATCGGTATTATTTGAAAATATATTATGCAGTCGGATTTTATTTACTTTTATTCCTGTTCAAGGCAGGAATTTTTTTGGAACGGATAATTTTTGGACAATAAGATTTTTAAATTGCCTCGAATACCAACCTATCCACCTATGAAACCATTCCGATTCTTTCTGATTTTAACTTATTTCACCATTGCTTTTGCCTGTGGTTCAAAAGAAAATAAAATCAGCACAGAGGACCACGCCTCAGAGGTGGAAGCTTGGTATCAAGAACGGATAAAATCCCTGAAAGCAGACGAAGGTTGGCTCAACCTGATAGGCTTACATTGGCTCGAGGTAGGAGAAACTACTTTTGGAACGAGTTCTGAATCCGGCTTTCGGTTGGAATCGGAGGGTTTTCCTGATTCGATAGGGGTTTTTTCTTTGGAAGAAGGAAAAGTTTACTTCACGCCGCAAACTGATAGCATCTTTATTGGTGAAAGTGAAGTGAAAGAAAAAATCAAGATTTTTGATACCGAGGGCCAACTGTCTGAGAAACTTTCCCTCGGAAGCCTCAGGTGGAACATCATCAAAAGGGCAGATGCGTATGGGGTTAGATTGAGGGATTTGAAGACAGCTGCAGTAACCCAATTCGAGGGCATTGAAAGGTTTCCTGTTGATATTGAATGGAGACTTGAAGCTAAATTCGTTCCTTATGTACCTGTCCGGGAAATCCCGATCACAAATGTTCTGGGGCAGACCACCCCAAATCCATCACCGGGTTATCTTGAATTTGAAAAAGACGGTAAATCATACAGAATCGATGCTTTGGATGCTGAAGACGAATTATACCTAATCATTGCAGACAATACCAGCGGTGGAGAGACTTATGGAGGAGGCAGGTATATGTATGTCAAAAAACCCGTTTCAGGAGATCTTGTGATTTTGGATTTTAACAAAGCCTATAACCCTCCCTGTGTGTTTACCCCACATGCCACTTGTCCTTTGCCACCAAGACAGAATATGCTTGATTTGCCGATTATGGCTGGGGAAAAGACATTTGGAGAACACTGATTGAAGCGAGATATGAGACATGAGACAAAAGTGAAAGTTGAAATTTTTTCAAACTTTTTGGGCCCGGAATGATTTTTTCTGTATGAAGAAATCGGAATTGCCAACCAAGACTTGCCCAGTCTGCAATCGGCCATTTGCATGGAGAAAAAAGTGGGAGAAGAATTGGGAGAATGTGAAATACTGTTCCAAAAAGTGTGCAGGTACCAGGAAAACATTGCAATAAAAAACCCGATTGAAGTAACTCAATCGGGTTTTCCATTTAAATAGGGATCATTTTTAATATTCAAAATCGCAACTCAAATCAGTGGTTCCGATAGGGGCACCGTCAGGTATGGCTAATTCTGCTGGAATGCTGAATTCCTCTTTTTCACTGAAGAAATTATTGATTTTGTCAGCCAAATATCTGTGGAAGTCGTCAGAGGTTCCTTTTGTAGAAACGGATTTCTTTTCATTTTTATTCCAGTTCCAATAGGCAATCTCCCTTAATTGGTTTCTTGTGATGCCTTTTACTGTGGCAGTCGCTCTTGGGTCTTTTGCAAGATTTATCAGGTGGTCTGTCAGCTTGTTTTGGACCAAAAGGTTGATTTCTCCCTGATAGGTACCATCATAGCCATTTTCAAAAACCTGTGCGGTAACCTTTTCCAATACATCAGAAAAAGAAGGTAACCCTGCATCAAACAGATGCTGTTGATGCAGCCTGTTAGCCCTTCCTGCCTCAAACAAGAATCCGAAAATGTGGTCCACTACGTTTTCGGCCGGGGCCAAAGGATCAAAGTTCAGTCCGTTTCTGGAAGGGAAAGTCTCTCTGTTTCTTGAATATCCCATCGGACGAGGGGGAATTCTGTCCAAAATCTGTGTCGGCACAGCCAATTGTTCCGACTGAATGGCGACCAGCAAAGCATCCAAAGCACTGTTTTGCTTGGATGCCTCGAGCCTGGATTGAACTCTTTGGTTATCTCCTTTGACTTTATAGGTGTAATCCAATCCTCCGACAAGCTTGGTCGTAGCTTCCAATTGGTACCTGTGCATCAAAAACAAAGGAACCATCACCTCTTCCATCAATGCTTCGGGCTGGTTTTCTTCTATGGAATTCAATCCAAACGAACTCAGTTTTTTTGCACGCATGGCCATCATCCTCATCAGCTCTTCCGGTGCGGAAGCCCCGTTGTCCCAAAGATGGGAAGTGGGATGGCTTCCACTGGGATGCCTGGAATCAGTGTCAGAGATAAAGGTATGTCCCGCAGCATAGGTGTCTTCAAGTAATTTTTTGAGATGCTCTTGCTCTGTTTTTCCGGCAGGAACGGTCTCATACCCATAGCGGATTGCCCATTTGTCCCATTCTCCGATTTTGTCATCATAGGCATCTGATATGTCAATGTTCCCATTGTCATCCATCTTGATCATCGGATAAGGATAATCCATGACTGAGGCGCGGTTGGTAGGGGAGGAGGCATACGCGTGTGCCAAACCCAAAGTATGTCCTATTTCATGTGCAGAAAGTTGTCTCAGTCTCGCCAAGGCCATTTCAAGCATCTTAGGGTTTTTTGGTTTTCCGTCCTCAAATGGCTGTAGCAGTCCCTGCGCTATCAAATAATCCTGTCTTACTCTCAGACTTCCCAAAGTCACGTGGCCTTTGATGATTTCACCGGTTCTGGGATCTGTGACCGAGGAGCCGTAAGACCAACCTCGGGAAGAGCGGTGAACCCATTGGATGACATTGTACCTGACATCCATCAAATCTGCACCTTCGGGCATCAATTCTACACGGTAAGCATTCTTGAATCCCGCAGCCTCATAAGCCTGTGCCCACCAATTTCCACCTTCCAACAAAGCTGAGCGGACAGGTTCAGGCGTACCTCTATCGAGGTAATAGACTATGGGTTCAACAACCTCCGAAACGGCAGCAGTTGGATCTTTCTTTTCTAACCTATGTCTTGAGATATATTTTTTGACCATAGGTTCGCCTATTGGGCTTGTAAAATCCATGTAATCGATATGGAAATATCCTGCCCTTGTGTCGAATTCCCTAGGGGTGTATTTGTCATCGGGAAGTTCGATAAATGAATGCCTTTGCCTTACAGTTACTGATTCAGGCGAAGGAGTTACAGACCTGATATAGGCACCTGTCGGGGTCCCAGTCAAAGTCACTATGGCTTCCACTTCTGTATTTTTAGGAAAATTTTTGGTCATCGGATAGTGAAGTGCGCTTCGCGAAGGATCAGGCTTATAGGTTCCCTGCCTTGCAGACCCAAGCTTTTCACCTACCATGTGCGCATCCTGCATGTAAAAATTGGTAGCATCAACTAGGTATTTGCCACCCTCAGAGTTGATGATTTCAAAACCCCAAAGTACGGATTCTGCAAATGCATCCCTGACGGATTTGACTTCCGAGGCATTGTCACTGAAAGCCCGGAAATCATAATTTTTGTGTACCAACAAAAGTTTGTTGCCGGCTTTTCTGAATTCCACGATCCGGGTTCTTCCAAGCTGTCCGCGATCAAGACCGATATCATTGGAGCCGATTCCTGCCGGCATAGAATTCACATAGAGAAATTCAAAGTCAAGTTTCTCTACTTCAAGGAAGATTTTTCCTTTGTCCTCATCTGTATAAAAGGTGAAGAAACCTTCTTTTTTGCTGAGCTTACTTTTGTCCACTGCCTGACCCAAAAGGGGTACAGAAAGTAGAGCCATACAAATTAGATGTAGTAAAAATATTTTTTTCATAGAATGGTGGTTTGATGCCTCAATTTATCAAAAACCCTGTTTGAGGGGTGTACCGATGGTGGAAATTATCGGTTGAATTGATATTGGAGCTGAAAAACAGTCTCAGTGATGGCGTTGCCTTGGATCTCCTGTAGACCACTTCCGATGACATCCCGATCGGTGTAAATGGTCCTACCAAACCTTGCCCAGAAAGTAAGTTTGGGGCTGATTTTATATTGGCCCAATATGTAATATCGCATTCCCTGACCGTTCAAGGCCGGGATGGAAAACAGCCATAGGACATTTCTTTCAAAAATAAATTGCCTGTTGTCATAATCCTCTGTGTCAAAAAGAACAATTCTCGTCGATAGCCGCCACTTTTGGTAATCTACGTTGATGTCTTGACTTATCGCAAAACCCCGTGTTTTCTTGCCATTGAAATCAAAAGTGCTCGACATAATCCTTGATTTGATGCTCCAATGATTGTCGATGGCATAGTCGAGGTTGAAGGCATAATTCCATTTTTTCCCCTGTGAAAGCTGGTAGCTTGACTGGAAGTTATTGGGTAGTTCAGAGACATTCCGGGCTTTGGATTCTTCCCTGATTTGGGCAAAAAGCAGAATTTTTCTTGATGGGGAATAAGTGAATCTTGTTAGCCATTCGTTACCCGAAGAAGGTGCATAAACCCGATATCTCAACCAAGGGAATTTGAAGTAATCGTAATATAATGCCCAGGTAAATTTTTGGTTGGGCTTGTAATTCAAACCAAAATAAACTCCATGTTCATTGATGGGTCTCGTTCCTTCCGAAAAGGCATTGCCATAGAAGCTATGGAAATCCCGGTCAAATCGTCTCCACAAAACCGAAAAACCAAGCTTTGGATGCAGGCTGCTCATCATTCCAAGGACAGAACCTTTTCCGCCGCTTTTCGATACTGCTGTTTCTCCGAAGAAAAAGTAGTTTTGAAAATTGTAAGCAAAGTAAAGGCTATGCAGGTGGTTTTCTTTTCCAAAGAATTCATACTGATTGTAGACTTGTCTGTTTCTTTGGAAATCCTGTCCGAATTGTGTGTAGAGGCTGTTTAGGCCAACCTGCAGGTCCCTTTTGCGACTTTGGAAATGGACATTAGCACCAAGATTTTTTTCACGGGTTCTGTTTTTGTAATTGATTTCTGTGGCAGTTCGGTGAAGTCCGCTGCTTTGGAGAGACGTGATGATTTCTTCCTTGGTTTCCAAGGTATCAAGTTGGATTTGGATGTTCCCGTCTCTTGGAGCATTGGATGCCATCAGAGTGATGTTGACTGGGCCGGCTTTGTATGTCGCCGATAATCCTCTGAAAAAGCCAAATTCCAAGGCAGCCGTATAGGGTCGGATCCCAATGGTACTCCGTCTGACTGTGGTGATGGTTTCGGCCCCTTTTCCCACACCAAATCCTGCTCCGAATACCAAACCCTGTCCGGTCTGCATCTGAAAATCCCCTACCGAAATCGACCTGAACTTCCCTTGATTGTATAGGGTGAAATGGTACGAAAAAAAATTGAAGCCATATCTTTTTGAGTCGGGATTCCAGATAAACTGCTCGCCGGAATCTTTGTCAATGGTAAACCCAAGGCTAAAATCCTTAGAATGTTGGATCCGAAATCTGCCGTATAGGTTACTGGGATCGCCCAAATACCTGCTGGTCAACCCACCATTTCCCAATGTATCAGCAGGGGTATATCCTTTTCGGGTTTCCCAAACTCTGTTTTGCCTGAAAATGAAATAGGCATCTTTTGACTCTATAATCCTGTCTTTCAGTGAACCCTGCATCCGGTCAGAATCTTCCAAAATCACGAAGGGCAGCAATTTATAGATGGTTTCTAAATCAAAATCAGGAATGGCCTGTAATTCATAGATTGAGATCAGTTTCCCGAACTGATTTCGATAGGCAATGAAACTGTTTACTTGCACTGGTGTCAGGATAAAAATGGATTTCAACTCCTCTGCATTTGTATTGTTGAGGTTGATGGGATTGAGAAAGACCTGCAAAAGACTTTCATAAAGGTCTTCGTAATTTTCATCTGTTCTCTGCATCCCAAATAGCTCCTCTACAAAATTCTCTATATTGATTTCATCTTTTCGATACGTCTGTGCCATGCTACAAAAGCTAAAAATCAGCATCAATATTCCTATGGCCAGCAAGGTTTTCATTTGCCAATAAATAGGTAATTAAAGGAAAAATGATGGGTATTTCCTAAGCTTGGATGTTGGGTCAAGGCATAGTCGATATGGAATCTTTTTGGTCTGAAGCCGATTCCAAAAAAGAATTTTCCCGGATTGGTATTCATTCCCACCCTTGCCCATAACCTTTCCAACAGGTTGTATTCCAATCCCATTTTCAATAGGGGATCAAGAAGAATGTCTTTTTCGGCTTCCAGATTAACCATTAATTTGGAAGATGGTCTGTATGAAATGCCCGCTTTGACAGTGGTGGGTAGCCGGTCATCTGAATTTTTTCCGAATTTTGCCCTAGTGATATTGTACACATGGGCTCCAAAAAACAGTTCGGGAGTCAATTCTGCTACCCCACCAAATTCGATGACTGCGGCCGCACCTCTTCCAAATCCCTCAATACTGGTCTGCAAATAGTTGACTTTGATCCCCAAACTTGCAATTCCTAACTGGTTGGATAAACCGATCCCGATTTGGTTTTGAGAGAAATACTCCGATCCGAAACTAGAAATCCCAAGTCCAAAAGCTTTGTTTTTTCCTTTGATGGCCGCGCCTGCTGCCAATGTGGTGAGTTCGTCGATACCAAGCCGGTGGTCATAGGAAAAGGTGGCCTGAGAAAAATCGATTTTGGACAGTCCTCCAATATTGTTAAAAATGCTCCAAACGTCTCCTATGGTCACGTTTGCATTTCCCATTCCCATACTCCTGCCACCTCTGGGAAATGCCTCAGTGCCTGTTTGGGCTAGTGCGATATTCCAAAAGGAAGTCAGCCAAAGAACAAGGAATAATTTATAACACTTTGCCATACCTTGCAAAACCGGCGAGAAACCGGTTCAATTAAAAATACAAGGACAAAAGGAAAGGAAAAAATAACTATCCGATCTTAAACGTTTAACATTCGACTAACTCAAAATGGCGCCCTGAAGTTTACGAAAAATGCCTGCTCACCTTGGTTATTGAGGGAGTATTCAAACCTGAAAACCATGTCATAAAGTGTCACAATATCAAGGCCGGGACCATAGCCAAAAAGGTATTTGTTTGTTAGACGGGCATTGTCGGGCAGGTTGTTTCGGTCGTTGACGAAGCCATGGTCGAAATTGAATCCCAGATACATTTGAAGTGGGAGGTAGGAAAACTCTTCTAACGGAACATACTTTCCTATATCATAACCCATATCGATAAATCTGAACCGGAAGCTGTTTTTGTGGACAAGTGTCTGTTGGCCTTCTACCACATTGAGTTCATACCCTCTTATAAAATAGGGGTTGTATCCAATACCTCTCACCAAGGTAAAGGGTTGTCTTTTTTCAAAAAATGAGCTGATAGACAAACCTGAAACGAAATTGAATTTTTCACCGATCAGAAAATACTTGTTAGCATTGATGGTAATTTCCGCATCATCTATGTCATCAGCGGTAAACAAACCAAATTTTGTCAAACCGATACTGAGCAGCTCGCCTTCTGTGGCATATTGGATATTGTTTCTCCGGTCATGCCTGAATGTATAACCCAAGACGAAATAATTAAGCTTGGTGCTTTCATGTAGGAAATAGTCGGGGTTTTGAACAAATACGTCAGGATTGATGATGGTATTGTTATAACCGAACGTTACAAAATGGAAATTATAGAAACTTGCCCGGTAGCTGTACCTGAAATAGGCGGAAGAGTTTTTCCTTAAGACTTCCTCATTTTCATTGGTATAAAAAACCTGTTTATTGAAAGCTGATTTGACAGGGATTGTTTTCTGTGTAAAATATGTAAACTGACCACTGATTCCATGATTTTGGTTCCTGTCGAGGTAAGGAATACTGTACATGACTTCAAATGCCTTTACGAAGCCAAATTGAGCTCCGACCTTCAATTTTTCATTCCTGCCGCCGACGTTGTTATGGACCAGTCTTGCTCCGTAATTTACCCTGGAGAAGTCACGGTTTTGGTTGGTCCACCATTCAGCTATGTTCCTGTCAGCAAGGTTGAAAATGATATTGGGAATGATGTACCACCTTTCGGTGACCGATACCAATAGCTCTATTTGCTCATTGTCGGTAAGGAGAGGGGTTATCTCCACACTGTTGAATAGCTGGAGGTTATAGATTTTTTGTTGATCAGCTTGTATCATCGACATCAGCTCATCCCAATCATAACTGACTCCTGTCTTTAGGTCTATTTCCCTAAGGATTATATTCTTACGTGTCTTTTCATTTCCGACAATAAAGATATTGTTGATCACGACCTTTTCAGGATGGTCTATTGCAGTGCTGTCCGGCTGTATAGGTTCCGTTTGGGCAATAGTCATCTTCACCTCAAAAAATCCAAGGAAAACGAAGAAAGCTAGAAGACTAAATTTGTAAAGTTTTTTCAATAGGAACAGTACTTAATTTAAATTTAAGGAACTTTACCTTGCCATATTTCTTTATCTCTGAAATATATCTGCTTTGAAGACAATTCTCCGCAAAATCGCCATTTTCCCTGTATTGGTATATCAATATGTGATTTCGCCGCTTTTTCCTGCCTCCTGCAGGTATACGCCTACATGCAGTCAATATACCAAAGAAGCCATATTGAAACACGGTGTTTTCAAAGGAGGATGGCTAGGAATCAAAAGAATTTTGAGTTGCAATCCTTGGGGAGGTCATGGTCATGACCCCGTTCCTTAGCTGACTTTTTCTTTAAATCCTTTTTTTAAGGCCAATCCCACCAAGAGCAGTCCTCCAACTACCAATGGAATACTTAGCCATTGACCCATATTGAGAGTGAGCCCCTGCTCAAAATCAACCTGGTTTTCTTTCAGGTATTCCCAGACAAATCGCATTCCAAAAACCGAGATTAAAAATAATCCCAACAACAATCCATCAGGAATTCTGGACTTATAGGTTATCCAAAGCCAAAGTAAAACAAGGAAAATCACAAAATAGGAGGCAGCTTCGTAGATCTGGGTTGGATATCTGGCAACACCAAATGTATAAACTGTAGCCAAATAGTGGTCTCCTTTATCCATTAAATCAAAATTCAAAGGAGTTTCGGGACTCTCGGCCATGTACTTTTGGGAGCTTTTGAATTTTGTCAAAACATATTTGACATCGGTATCCAAGGTTGTCTTGAGGTCTGCCTCGCTGAATCCCCCTTTTTCTATTTTGATGTCTATATTGACCGGTACTATTCCGGTACCTGTCAATTCTGCATCTCTATTTTCAGGTTTGTACGCGCGAACTTCTTGAACAGGAATCCGAAGTGTTTCCAAAATTTCTTCGCTGTCTCTGGCGTAAACGAAGCCGCTGTCGTCACCGGTTGGTTTGCCGCCGATTTCAGAATTCATCAGGTTTCCAATCCGGATCATGGCACCTGTCATGGCAACCACAATGACTATACGGTCCACCACCCAAAGGTAGGTTTGGGTAGGTACTTTCCTAGCATAGAGGTAAAGTGCAAATAATATGGCAATGGCTGCCCCGTGGCTGGCCAATCCACCTTCCCACACTTTGAGAATTTCAATCGGGTTGCTGAGGTATTTTTCAGGTTCATAAAAAAGCACATGACCCAATCTCGCTCCAATGATGGTGGCCAATACCATGTAAATCGTCAGCTTGTCAACAAGCTTATCGTCCTGTCCTTCTTTGCGGTAAATGTAGATCATCACCTGTTGGGAAATGATAAATCCTAAAGCAAATAACAAGCTGTACCACCTTAATCTTTCAAAACTTGGAAAAACCGCAGGATTTGGACTCCATACGATATAGTCAATTATCAATTGTAATGTCATATTGTTATCTTTTTTTGGATCAGGTGATTTTTTATAGATTAATTATCATCCAATTCTTTCAATTCCTCAACGTAGCCTCCGGACAAAATCGGGAACCTATACCAGGTTTTGGGATCTACATTGAACTCATCCAAATGAAAGGAAGGCGCAAGACGTTCCCTTTTCCATTGGTTTCGCGACCAAAGCCGGAAGAATTTTTTGATATAAATTTTAAGTAATTCACTTTCTACGTTGATTTCCTCTTTTAGGATTAGGAAAATATCGACAGGGGATCTTTTATCCCGGATGGCAAGCCTCTCTATTTCGACAATAATGGAATAGGGCATCAGATCGGCCTCATCGGTCTGTTGGTTTTCTGAAGGACGGAGTTCAGCGGTCGGCTGAAGACCGTTGACTTTTTTCAAACCAGGATAATGGAGTTCAGTCTCGGCCCACCTAAGCCATTGAATTACAAAATGCTTGTCAATTCCTGCTATGGGAGAGATACTTCCACTTGTGTCACCGTCCATAGTTGTATAGCCCACATCCCCTTCACTTCTATTGGAAGTACTCAAAAGCAAGGCGTTTTTTACATTGGCCAGCATCCAAATAATCGGAGACCTAGCCCTTGCCTGAATGTTTTGAAGTGCTATGTCATCTTCCTTCCAAGACAGTTTCCTTCCTATGGATTTTTCGATTTTTTCTGTGTATGATTTGACCTCATCGGTGATTTCCCAATGAAGGAATTCCGCCCCTAAACTTTCCGCCAGATTCTTTGCACTTTGATAGGTGGCAAATGATGAGTTGTCGGATGCCTGATAAGCAGTGGTGAGAACCTGTCCAATGATTTCTTTGACGGGATTATTTGTCAAAGGAATAAATGTTGATCCTAACTTTTGAAGGAAGGCAGGTACTCCGAGTTCTTCAACCCCACGTCTTACCATTTCCGAAACCAACACAGCAATGGTTGATGAATCTGCTCCACCGCTGAGTGAAAGCACAAAACCTTTGCTTTTGCTTTTTCTCAGGTAATCAAAGAGGGCTAAAGCAGAAGCCTTTACAAATTCCTCGTTCTTTTGATGCAGGCTTTCGATTTCTGGATAGTCTTCGGTTTGTTTGTTATAATCGAAAATCAAAACCTGAAAGTCATCAAATGAAAGCAGTTTGTTTTTGAAAATAAGCCTCCCGTTTTTGGAAGCAAGGATTTCCCCATCAAAAATCATTCTTCCGGCCTCATTTCCAAGGAGGTTGATATAAAAATAAGTGGCGTCAAAAAACCTTGAGCTGTCATTTACTAGCTGTTCCCTCAACAGGCTTTTTCCCATAGCAAAGTGACTTGCACTTGGATTGAAGATAATGTCTACTTTTCTTTCTTTGAGTCGATATCCGGGTCTGACCTTTCCCCTCCAGGCATCTTCACAGATTTCAAAGCCATATTTTAATCCTTTTTTCTCTAAAACCAGGTCACCGAATGGCACCTGATTTCCGTGAAATTCAAAACTGACCACTTTTCCATGTTCCCATGGGGTAAACCAGCGAAACTCATAATGTACACCATCTATGGCCATAAATTGCTTGGCTACAAACCCGGTGACTTTTTGGTCTTCCAGGATAGCCACACAATTGTAGACTTTTTCCTGTATCCTTACCGGAAGCCCTACCGCAATGGTGATTCCATTGGAATAGGGAATTAGCTGTTCAAGTTGTTTAAGTGCTTTTTGGGGATACCAATAGCTTAAAAATAAATCTTCACTTCCATAGCCTGTAATGGCCAATTCAGGAAAACAGATGAATTCGGCATTCAGGGATTTTGCTTTCTCTATCGCCTGTGTGATGTGCCCAAGGTTTCCCGTCCAATCTAAAGGTGTTTGGTTGACAGTGGCACAAGCGATTTTTAATGTTGACATTTTACCGGAATAAAAATTTAATTCAAGCCTCAAAGATACTCTTCTAAACAGCTATTTGGAGAATTTCACAGGCATTTTTAGCAGCTTCCTGTTCGGCTTTCTTTTTTGTTGCCCCTTTTCCAATAGCCAAAAGTTGCCTATTGACATGGAGTTCGACGATAAATTCCTTAAACCTCTGCTCTCCGTTTACTGAAATGGTTTTGAAATCAATTTCGGAATTTTCTCTTTGTCCCCATTCAATGATTTTACTCTTGAAATTGGTCGTAGTGGTAATTATATTATCCAAATCGAAATGGATGATGATCCTTTTCAAGATGAATTTCTTACAAAAATGAAAATCCCTATCCAAGTAAACGGCCCCTACAATAGCTTCAAGAGCATCTCCATAAAGTGATTTGTGTGAACTGAGATTTTTGCCCTTGTATTCCTCGCTGATGATTTTTGAGAGTCCGATTTTTATGGCAATCTGGTTGAGGGCTTCCCTGTTTACCATCCGGCTTCTCGTTTCTGTAAGGAAACCTTCGTCTCTGTAGGGGTATTTGATGAAAAGAAATTCAGCCACTACCGCACCCAAAACAGCATCACCTAGGTATTCCAGCCTTTCATTGGAAATTTTCATTCCATTGATTGATTCCTCTGCTGCGGATGCATGCTTGATGGCAAGTTTGTAGAGGGTCAAATTAAAAGGCTTGCTTCCAACCATATGTTTGATGGAGGAGGCAAGCCTTTTTTCGTATTTGGAATAAAACAGTGACCTAAGCCGTAGTAATCTGGACAGTTTCAATGTTACTCGGTTATTTTTTTGAAGATGATGGAAGCATTATGCCCACCAAATCCAAAGGTATTACTCAATGCTGCCCTGATTTCTCTTTTTTGGGCTTTATTGAAAGTCAGGTTCAATCTAGGATCAAACTCCTCATCATCCGTAAAGTGGTTGATGGTAGGGGGGATGAGACTATTTTTAATGGCAAGGATGGAAGCAATAGCTTCGATGGCACCTGCCGCACCGAGGAGGTGCCCTGTCATTGACTTGGTACTGCTTATATTGATTTTATAAGCATGTTCGCCGAATACCTTTTGAATTGCTTTTACCTCACTGATATCTCCGAGAGGAGTGGAAGTACCGTGTACATTGACATAGTCAATATCCTCGGGCTGCATTTCTGCATCCTCGAGTGCATGCTTCATCACATTGGACGCGCCTTCTCCTTCAGGATGGGGAGCGGTTATATGATAAGCATCAGCAGTCATTCCGCCACCTACCAGTTCAGCGTATATTTTTGCCCCACGGGCCTTTGCATGTTCATAATCTTCTAAGATCAGACATCCGGCGCCTTCACCAAGGACAAATCCATCTCTGTCTTTGTCAAAAGGTCGGGAAGCGGTCGTGGGAGAATCATTTCTTTGGGAAAGGGCTTTCAAGGCATTAAAACCGCCTACACCTGCTTCGGTAATGGTAGCTTCTGTACCACCTGTGATGAAGATGTCTGCTTTGTTTAGCCTGATATAATTGAAAGCATCAATAATGGCGTTTGTGGCTGAAGCACAAGCCGAAACTGTTACAAAATTTGGTCCTCTAAATCCGTATCTGATCGAAATGAAACCTGCGCAGATGTCAGCTATCATTTTAGGGATAAAGAAGGGGTTGAATCTCGGGGTGCCATCTCCTCGTGCAAAGTCGGTCACCTCATCCTGAAAAGACCTGAGACCGCCAATACCCGAACCCATGATCACTCCGGCTCTGTGTAAGTTGATTTTTTCTAGATCAAGACCTGCATCTTTGATCGCCTCATCAGCGGCAATAAGCCCCATCTGAGTAAAAAGATCCATTTTTCGGGCTTCCTTTCTATCAATAAACTGCTCGACGTCAAGATTCTTGACCTCGCATGCAAATTGGGTTTTGAAAAGGGTAGCATCGAACCTAGTAATAGGTGCAGCACCGCTTACACCAGTTGACAAACTGTTCCAGAATTCCGGAACAGTATTTCCAATCGGTGTAAGGGCACCTAAACCTGTTACTACAACTCTTCTTAAATTCATAAATGAATTTTGAATGAATATTTTATTTTACGTTTGCCTCCAGATAGCTGATAGCCTGACCCACTGTACCGATTTGCTCAGCTTGGTCATCTGGAATAGAAAGGTTGAATTCTTTTTCGAATTCCATAATGAGCTCAACTGTATCCAGTGAGTCTGCACCAAGATCATTAGTGAAGCTAGCCTCGGGAGTTACTTCAGATTCTTCAACGCCTAATTTATCAACGATAATGGCTTTAACTTTTTGTGCAATTTCAGACATTTTTCGAATAGTTTAATTTAAAACACTTCGCAAAGAAATAGATTTAAAACCTTATTGCCAAAAAAATGCCGTACCTAAATTGAAGATATTATTTAGGGCGTCAGAAGTTGATAGATTATTTTTAATTTTGTTTGGTTAAATTCTTCCACAAATGAGGAAAAGCAGATTAATTGTAGAACACCTGTATGAATTTGAACTTCTTGGTTTTGTGGCCCCTGTCAAGGACTACAAACTGGCCTGGATCGTCAATACTTCTTTAGATTTGAAATTGGCCAAAATCGAAGATTATGAACTCGAATTTATAAACGGTACCAGACTCTGTGTTTCCCAATATAAATGTGAAAAAGAAAACGGATTCATTCAGCTACTGAAAAACAAATCCTTTGTCCCTGATACCCATTCCTTATACCTCATTCCTGAATTGAAAATCTTTGATTACTTCCTTCTCATCCAAGATTTTACTTCAGAAGTAGATATTAATGACTATATTGAGCGCCTTTCGAGCAATGCATTAATCCAAAATGTAGTCAAACTCGACATCGACAAAATCAAATCAAAAGAAAATCTATTAACCTATTAAAACCCAATATTCTATGAGTATTGCTCTTTATAATAAGACAAAAATATTAGCTACTATCGGTCCTGCGTCCAACAATATTGACACTTTGAGAAGTCTAGCCAATGCAGGGGCCAACGTTTTCAGACTTAATTTTTCTCATGGTACTCACGCCCAGCATGCTGAAGTGATCAAAATGATCCGTGAAATCAATGAAAAACTTACCGTCAAAATCGGAATTCTTCAAGATCTCCAGGGTCCAAAAATCCGCGTAGGCGAAATGGAAAACGGTGGAGTGCAGATCGTTCCGGGAGGAAAAATCACCATCACCAACGATCCTGTTGTCGGCAATGCCGAGCTTGTCAGTACCGTCTATGAAAATCTTCCAAATGATGTAAAATCAGGCGACAGGATACTGATCGATGATGGTAATATCGAACTTGCTGTCAATAATACAGACGGCAAAAATGTCCGCTGCGTGGTCATCCATGGCGGTATTTTGAAATCAAGAAAAGGCATCAACCTACCCAATACCAAAGTTTCCGCACCTTCTCTTACTGAAAAAGACCTTGAAGACTTAGAGTTTGGTTTGGCCAATGACGTGGACTGGATTGCACTTTCATTTGTGAGGTCCGTGGATGATATCATTGATTTGAGGGAAAGAATCACCAAAGCTGGAAAGAGCTGTAAAATAGTGGCCAAAATTGAAAAGCCCGAAGCCCTACAGAATATAGAATCCATCATCGAGGCGACAGATGCCATCATGGTGGCGAGAGGAGACCTCGGGGTGGAAATGCCAATGGAAACCGTTCCACTATGGCAGAAGAAAATGGTAACGCTATGTAAAGTTGCCTGCAAGCCGGTAATCATCGCCACTCAAATGCTTGAAAGTATGACCACCCATCCAAGACCAACCAGGGCAGAGACCAATGACGTTGCCACTGCTGTATTGGATGGCGCAGATGCAGTGATGCTTTCTGCAGAAACAGCCTCAGGGCAGTTTCCTGTCAATGCTGTCAAAGCAATGAGTACCATTATCAATTACATTGAAACCAACGAGGATGTTTTCCATCATCTTTATAAAATAGAAGAAAACGATCCCAATTTCCTCAGCAAAAACCTCACTTTGATGGCTGCAAGGCTTTCTAGAAATGTGAAAGCCAAAGCCTTGGTCGGAATTACAACCTCAGGTCAGACACCATTGAGATTGGCTTCCTTCCGACCTCTTGCCAATCTTTTGATATTTACCAGAAACAAAAACCTTTTGACCCAATTGAGTTTGGTTTGGGGAGTGAGGGCTTATTATTATGAGAGTAGCACTTCGACAGATGCCACTTTTATGGATATCCAAGACCAGTTGAAAAAGGACGGCTATGTCAAAATCGGTGACATCATCATCAATACTGCCAGTATGCCTTTGAAAGAAAAAGGAAAAACCAATATGCTTAAAATCCACCTTGTGGAATAAATTCAGTCAGATTGCATTAAAAAAGGCTTCCATCTCGGAGGCCTTTTTTGTTTGTTTTATTGCTTAATTTTTTTCTTACTGATGTTAATTATTGTCTTCTTTTGGTCCGGTAGGCTTTACCATCAGCACATTTTCTTTTTCGACCATTACTGCTCCGGGTGGTGTTCCTTTTACTTTTCTCACAAACTTGGCCGGAGTATACATCACAGGAGAAAGGCTTTCGTTTTTGTTTTTTGAATAATACGCTGCCAATTCAGCCGCTCTTTCCAAAACTGTTTTCGGAAAATTGATGCCTGAGCGGTATTTGATCAGCACATGTGATCCGGATACGTCTTTGGCATGAAGCCATAAATCTTCCTTCCAGGCAAAATTGCGAAGCATATCGTCATTGGATTTTGCTGATTTTCCGACAAGAACCTCAAAGCCTTCGATTTCAAATCTTTTGAACGGTACCTGTTCCTCCTGTTCCTTTGATTTAGGAGTCAGGTGGTTGTTTTTGACAAAATCCCGAAGGCTCCTAAAGTCTTTAAACCCTTCGATTTCTTCTAGCCACGAAGCTGTCTGTAGGGATAGTTTTTCTTTTTCCGCAAGGTTTTGGGAAAGTTGTTCAATTTCTTTCTTTCTGTTTTTGGATTTGCGATAGAGGTTTTCGGCATACTTTTGAGGACTTTGTCCCACCTTGAGTTTGAAAATCTCCTTTTTTCCTGAGTAGAAATTAAAAAGCGATATCTGTTCGGTATTGGGTTCTATCGCATGGAGATTGGCCATGATTACATCTGCCACTTGAGAAGGCGGGGTCTCATGGAGAAGTTGCTCCAATCTTTCCCCGGTCTTTTGGATGTAGGACTTCGTTCTCTTTTGTTGTTCCTGAAGCTGCTTCAGCCAAGAATGTTTTTCTTTTTCAAATGACTGGATGACTACCCTATATCTGAAAAGTTCATTACATGCTTTGATAGGATCAGAAGTCTTAAATATTGCTTCCTTCTCAGGGAGCAAAGACAGGAGATATTCATTTTCATCGCTGATGATGGCATATAGCGGGCTCTCCAACATATCCAAAAGTTCCTGCATCAACTCCCATTTCTCTTCTAATCCGGCCTCTATATAGCCTTGGTTTTTGAGCCATTCTCTTGGGATTTTTCCCAGAGTCGGCAAGAATTTTGAGGCATTGCCTTCCAATGAGGAGAAAGTATTCCAGTCTAATTGGAGGTTTTTTGAAAGATCGGAGACCAACAGGTTTTTGTCATCCCTCAATTCGTTCCTAAACAACAAAGACGGTAAGGCTTCTTCTTTTGGATAAAAAAGGATGTTACTTCTCGTTCCGTGAAGCTTGAAAACTATTTTGTCACCGGAATCCAAATAGGCTATAAATGCCCTTTCAAAATTGATGACATCGATCTTGCTGATCTTTTTTCCGATGATTTCAGGGAAAAGGGAAACAGTATTTCTTTTGCTTCTTTTGAAATTGTCGGGAAAGGAAAGACAGGAAATTGAAGGAAGCAGGTTGGCCCGAATGAAAATATCCTCACCATCTTTCGTACAGCCGATTACCAATTCGTCTTTATTTTGGGAAAAACATTCCACAATCTCAGCGCCTGAAAAGGTTTTATCCAGCTCTGGGCAAAGGAATTTTAAAAAGTGGAAATTGAAGTGCATCGTTAAAGGGAGATTTTCAATCCATCAAAAGCGAGATGGATATGAGGAGGTAATGTTTTTTCCACCTCTTGGTGCGTGCCCAGGCGGTGGCTGATGTGTGTAAAATAGGCCAATTCAGGCTTGATCAGGTGCACGAGTTGGATTGCCTCCTCCAAGGTGAAGTGAGAAAGATGGTGTGATTGCTGTAGGGCATTCAGCACAAGGACTTTGGTTCCTTTTATTTTTTCAAGTTCAGTGTCATCAATGTATTTGGCATCTGTGATATAAGTAAAATCTCCAAACCTAAACCCAAATACAGGTAATCTATAATGAAGCACCTGAATCGGGACGACCTGGATTCCTTCTGCGGAAAAAGGTTCGTTGACGATTTCATGGGTAATCACCGAAGGAACTCCAGGGTACCTCACTTCCTCAAATATGTAGGCAAATTCACGCTTGATCTGATTGAGGACTTTTTTGGTCCCATAGATTGGCATGTCTTTTTTTTGAAGGAAATTATAGGAGCGGATATCATCCAGTCCGCCCGTGTGGTCTTTATGCTCATGGGTAAAAAGTACCGCATCCAGATGATGGATTTTTTCCCTGATCATTTGTTGTCTGAAGTCGGGACCTGTATCTACGACAAGGCTTTTGCCTTCTATTTCCAGGTGGATCGAACTTCTCAATCTTTTATCCCGGTAATCAAGTGAACTGCACACCGGACAGTCACAGGCTATCACGGGTACGCCCTGAGAAGTGCCTGTGCCTAAGAATGTGACCTTCAAAGTTTTAGTTCGGTTTGTTGTAATTCGGAAATTAAATCCTGCAGTTTTTTATCTGAAAAATCTTTGGGGCTGAACCCCAACTCTTTGATAATATCGAGCAAGGTATTGATCTTGCCTTCTAAGGTATAATATTTATTGACGATGACGATCTTGTTTTCTTTGAGAACACAATATCCTGATTTGAAATTTCCTTTTTCATACCTCAAAATATATTCTGATGAGGCAAAGAGATCTTCGATTTTGTCCAGAAAGTTTTTTGTGTATTTGACTGTCATTCCGGTTCTTTCTATTTAAGAAAGGTGTTTTCTTACAGTTGCAAGTAACAAATCATAATCCAATGGTTTTTGGATGTAGTCATTGAGGCCTGCTTTTTTGAAATCATCCAGCGTGTAGTTTTTGTAATTCCCTGTAATAGCGACGATCGGAATGTTTGCTTTGTTTTTGTCCTCCAGGGCCCGGATGGTTTTTGTACATTCTATCCCGTCCATGACAGGCATGTTGATATCCATCAAAATCAAATCAAAATCCTCATTCAAAAGTTTTTCCAAAACTTGCTTGCCGTTTTTGACAGCTGTAATTCTATATTTCTCGAAAAGGAGTACGTTCTTGGTAAGGTTTATTATAACAGAACTGTCTTCTGCTACCAAAACTTTCTTATTTTCCGTCATGGATTAAGCAATTGAGATGATTTGATTTTTGAACTAAATGACTGAATTAAGTCTGTCAAATATAAATATTCTTCTGTGGTATTCTCAAAGTTGGAAGATTTTATGTTTTTTTCAAATTTTTGACAAAAATAGAAAATGTCCATCGCGCCAAGCGTTCCGGAGTTTCCCTTGATGATGTGGAGCTTTTCACCTATTTCCGAAAAATTTTCTGAGGCTATCAAAATCTGGATTTCACTTAACAAATTTATACTCTCTTGCACAAACTCTTCATATACCGACCTGATGTTATCCGCATTGTTAAATTTGAGCAAGGTATTTACCACCTTGGGGTCCAATTCCGAATCGGGAGTTTTAATATACTCTTCTGTTTTTGTGGGCTGTTCGGATTTTCGCAAATGCCTGTCAAGTGTTTCAAGTAGATTACGGGGTTTGATGGGTTTGGCAATAAAGTCATCAAACCCGGTCGAAATAAAATATTCCCGGTCACTATCATTGGCGTAAGCCGAAACCGCGATAACAGGAATATTTGAAAGTTTTTCGTTTTTGATGATGTTCAAAGTATTGATGCCGTCTAGGGTAGGCATCTGGATGTCCATCAAAACAAGGTTGTATTCTCCCGTCTTGATTTTTTCCAAAGCCTCGCTGCCATCAGATGCGGTTCCAAATTGATATAGCTGACCGATGATATGCTCAAAAACTTTTCTATTAAGCGAATTGTCATCTACAATAAGTACCTTTTTGGTTTTCATTATTGAATATTGATAATTTTGATCCCGACTTATTGTATCCCAAAGACTTTGGAACCGAAAAATAAACATTTATTGGTAATTGCTGGCCCTACTGCTGTGGGTAAAACGGAAATCTGCCTCCAACTTGCCGAAAAATTTCATACAGAAATCATTTCTTCAGACAGCCGACAGTTTTACAGGGAGACCAATGTGGGTACAGCCAAGCCTTCTGTTGCTGAATTGGAACAGGTTCGGCACCATTTCATCAATTCACTCTCTATTTTTGATGCCTATGATGTCAAAAAATTTGAAAGTGACGCCATCAAACTTTTGGATCAACTATTTATCAAACACGATATAGTGATCATGACAGGAGGATCGGGACTTTATCTCGATGCTATCTGCTTTGGTTTTGATGAAATCCCTGACGTAAACCCCGCCATCAGAAAAGAACTGATTTTGGATTTTGAAAATTTGGGGATCCAAAATTTACAATCGAGACTCCAAAAACTTGATCCCGATTATTTTGAGAAAGTGGATATCCACAATCCCCAAAGGCTTATGAGGTCATTGGAAGTATGTATCGGAACAGGGAAAACGTATAGCTCATTTAGAAAAATGAAAAAAAATACCAGGCCTTTTAATATTATTTTTATAGGTCTGGAAAGGGAAAGGGAAGAGCTGTACCAAAGAATCGAGGAGCGGATGGATAGAATGATCGACCAAGGGATTTTTGAGGAAGCTGAAAAATTATTTCCTTACAGGGATCTGAACGCCCTTCAGACGGTCGGCTATTCTGAGATTTTTGGGTTTTTGGAAGGGAATTATGACAGGGAAGAAGCCCTGAGGTTGTTGAAAAGGAATTCCCGCAGGTACGCAAAAAGGCAAATGACCTGGTTCAAAAAATACGATCAAATGGCTTGGTTCCATCCTTCAGACCTAGAAGGAATTACAACCTTTATTGAAAATAGAATAGAACAAGGTCAGTGAAAATAGAATTTTAGAATTCACCGACCTTGGTTTTATAGATTTACTCTAATCATACAATCAACCAAGATGTCTGTGCCCCATCATCTTGGCCACAAAACTGTATGGCTTTTTCACAATTAACTTGTTGTATTGGGAAACGGTGATTTTTAAAGATTGAAATATTGGCCTGACTTCAGTTTCAAACGGTGATTTGCTTTTAGGGCTATTTTCAGATTTTGCTTTAGCGAATTCTTCATCAATTTTCTTCAGGACAACAGCATCAAGTCCCACTTCTTTTTGATGCACAATTCCCAATTTTTCTAATTCATTAAAGAAAGCTTGCTGGATTTGAAGTATCGATTTTTTTTTGGCTATCAGAGATTGGTTGACAACCAAAAAAAACAACCCAATAAAACAGGAAAGTGTAATGATAATTGGCAGATACCCCATGTTTTTAAATACTTAATATTTCAATTAATTTCAAATGGTCGGGATTTAAGGCTTTGCTTTTTCCGATGCAATCAGCAAATGGTGTATATACGACCAGGCCGTTCATGACACCGGCCATACAGTTCGATTCTCCCGCGATCAATCCTTCAACAGCAGCCATTCCACACCTTGAAGCCAAAACCCTGTCACGTGCGGTTGGGCTACCGCCTCTTTGGATGTGTCCCAATGTTGTCACTTTGAATTCTTTATCTGGATCATTTACTTTTTCCCTGACTTTTTCCATGATTTCTTCAGCACCGCCATCTACATCGCCTTCTGCCACCACTATAATGCTTGAGGATTTGGATTTCCTCAGGTTTTTGAGGGATTTGACTACTGCATTTAGGTCTGTGGAGGTTTCCGGGACCATTACAAATTCTGCCCCTCCGCCAATACCACATTCTACTGCAATGTAACCGCTATCCCGTCCCATCACTTCTATGAAGAAAATCCTGTCGTGGGCAGCAGCAGTATCCCTGATTTTGTCTATAGCATCCAAAGCGGTATTTACAGCAGTATCAAATCCTATGGTATAATCAGTGCCATAAATGTCATTGTCGATTGTACCCGGACAGCCGATAATTGGAATTCCGTATTCTTCAAAAAATATCTTTCCTCCTGTAAAAGTGCCATCGCCCCCGATCGCTACCAGGCCTTCTATCCCGTTTGCTTTTAGCTGTTGATAGGCTTTCTCCCTACCTTCTTTGGTTCGGAATTCTTCACTTCTTGCAGATTTTAAGATCGTCCCTCCGCGTTGGATGATGTTGCTTACTGAGTGGGATTGCATCCTTTTGATGTTTCCATTGATCATCCCGTCATAGCCGTATGTTATTCCATACACTTCCAGATCTCTAAAAATTGCTGTTCTGACTACAGCTCTGATGCAGGCGTTCATTCCCGGGGCATCACCGCCCGATGTGTATACTGCTATTTTTTTCATGTTTAATAGGTTTTCAAACCTCAAAAATACGCTTATTTGGATGTCATTGTAATACAATCCGAAAATCTTTTGAATTGTTCAAGTTTCTTGAGCTGTTTGGTTCTTACGAAAAAAATAATGCATGATTTTATAGAATCAGGAAAAATTTGGCTTTAATAAAAGTCTGGTTTTTGGGCTCTTTGTTTTTTTAAAGCAACCGTCATCCTGAAAGGATCACTTTGAGGATGACGGCGGTTTTGGTAGGTCAGGCGGAAGTGACTTTTTCACCGAGCAGCAATACCTCTTCAGCCACTACCTCAGTAATATATTTCTTTTGGCCATCCTTGTCTTCGTAGGACCTGTTGGTAAGCTTGCCTTCAATCGCAATTTCAGAGCCTTTGTCAGTATATTTTTCGATGACTTCGGCGGCGTTTCCCCAGGCGATGATGTTATGCCAAGTGGTTTCTTCTACTTTTTCCCCTTTGGCATTTTTAAAAACATCCTTGGTAGCAATGCTGAAGGATGCCTTTAATTTCCCTGAATCAAAGCGTTTTGTTTCTGCTTTGGCACCCAATCTCCCGATCAGTTGTACCTTGTTTCTCATGTTGCCCATGTTTTTGTGTGTTTTGGTTTTGAAGAATACATGTTGCCGGTTTTGTTTGGCAATGAGTCAAAGGTCTGCAGGGAAAAATGGCTTAGTCGGTATTTTGTCGTTTCTAGTCGATTATAAGCGTTTGTGAAACGGATAATTTGGCCCCCTCAAAAAATCAAACTGAGGAAGTTTCTTTTGTAAGCACTCAAGGCGGAATTAAGGAGGGTCTTTCGGTCGAAATAATTCCCTTGAAATTTTATTTTGAAAATTATTAGATTGCCTGACAAATGACCATCAACCAATCTGACAGAATATGAAAAAACCAATTTTACTCCTTTATGTTTTTCTGCTCTTATCCATAAGCGTAATTGCCCAAGAAAAGCCTGCTGAAAAGCCCATTCCGGAAGGCGAAGTATTTACCTCTACCCAAACGGTAAAAATCAACGGTGCCACCCACAGTCTAAAAACGCGGGCAGGTACGCTTCAACTCCGTGATGAAAACAATGAACCGATTGCCTTGCACGGCTTCACAGCCTATTTCAAAGAAGATGGACCATCCAAGAGACCGATTATTTTCTCTTTCAACGGCGGCCCCGGTTCCTCTTCCTATTGGCTTCACATGGGTGTTATGGGACCAAAAAGGATTGTTGTCAACGATCCCGGATATACCAAAGCTGCTCCTTATGAATTGGTCAACAATGATTATTCCATCCTCGATGTAGCTGATGTGGTGATGATGGATCCGATTGGGACGGGATTGAGCATGCCGATTGGAAAAGCGGAGGGAAAGGACTTTTGGGGAGTGGATCAGGATATCCGTGCTACAAGCCTGTTTATCATGCAGTTTTTGAAAGAATACGACCGCATGCAGTCACCCAAATACCTCTTGGGGGAAAGCTATGGGACATTTAGAAACGCCGGAGTCATGAGTTATTTATTGGACAAAGGATATGCCCTCAATGGTGTGGTCATGGTTTCTTCGGTATTTGATATCAGGTCATTGGCTTTTCCTGTCCAAGAAAGTACTTCCTACCTTGTTCATTTCCCATCCTATGCTGCTACTGCTTGGTATCATGACAAGATTCCCAACAAAAACCCCAACTTGGAAGCTTTTGTCGATGAAGTGAGAAAATTTACCGAACAGGAATATTTGCCGGCATTGTTTAAAGGAGGAAGGTTGAGTGATGCAGAAAAAAACAGTGTTGCCGAAAAAATGGAAAAGTTTACCAGCATTTCTAAAGATATCTGGTATCGTACCAACCTGAGAATGACCGCAAGCGAATTTTTCAATGAATTGCTGAGAGAAGAGGGAATGACTGTGGGTAGATTGGATTCACGATTCAAAGGCATCAATCCTTTTCCACAAAACCAGTATGCCATCACTGACCCTCAAAGTGATGCTATTTCGCCCGCGTATACCACAGGATTCTTGGATTACTTCCACAGGGACTTGGGTGTAAGCAAAAAACTGACCTACAAAACTTCCGCCTATGCTTCTCCGGGATTTAAATGGGATTGGTCTCACCGAGGGAATGAAGGTTGGGGCAGTATGATTTCTGTGAATACGGCCATCGATATGGCGGATGCAATGAATAAAGATCCAAATGTAAAAGTGCTGCTTATGAACGGTTACTACGATTTGGCTACCGTATTTTATGGAGTGGAACATACCATTGACCAAATGAACCTGAGACCTGAAATCAGAAAAAACATCATCATGACCTATTATGAAGGCGGTCATATGTTCTATACCCATATGCCGTCTCTGCAAAAATTCAAGAAAGATTTGGCGGACTTTATCAAGGATACGACCCATTGATTTGGGATTTTGATTATGACAAAAAAGAGGGCGAGCAATCGCCCTTTTTGTTTTTTCTTAATTTGAAATGAAAGTTTTTTGATTCGATCAAGGCAAAGATATTGGTGAAGAATAATCAATAACTTTTTCGTTCTTTACACCAAAAAATCAAAGGATTTTATGTATAAAATATTTTTTGTAGATTGTTCTTTTCCACCAAAACAACCTTTAAATGAACTACTTATCAATTTTGAAATTGTGGGCTTTTGTGCTGATTCCTGTGTTTTTTGGGACAATTTATTTCTTTAAAGAAGAAGAGGAAAAGCCTGCGGTCATTACCTTTTTAGGAGAAAATAACCTTGACCAGTTGATGGGGATCACCCTTTGCCGGGAAATGGCCTATGTCCCTGAGGATTTTCTGACCAAACCGATAGGGGTTTCAAATGTCCAAATAGGTTCCATTGATTTCCCGATCAGTACCGCTTCAAGGGAGGCGCAGGAAATGTTCAATCAAGGCATGGCGTATTATTACAATTTTGACTACGTCCAGGCGGCCCGGTCATTTCATGATGGCGTGAGACTAGACCCGGAGGCTGCCATGATATGGAATGCTTTGAGCGTTACTTACACCAACCTCGCAGATACTGTCAAATCCAAGGAATTTGGAACCAAAGCTTTTGAATTGGCAAGAAAATCAGGAAATAGATTTGAATATCTTTATACAAAATCTAATTTTTTGGCTTTGGAGCCGCCAAGTGGAATGGAAGGTTATCAGGCACTTTATGACAGTGTTTACGCCGTAAAAGACGCCCTGATTTCCGAGTTTCCTGACAATGTAGAGTCTTGGGTATTGGCAGCTGAAATCCGCCTTTACTTTAGGGGCCTGGAAGAAAGCGAAGTGGAAGGGAATATTGCCAACCTGGAAATGTTGGAAAAAGCCCTTGCCACCGATCCTGACCATTTTGGCGTTTGGCATTTGCTCATTCATTCCAATGAAAGTTTGTCCAGATTCGAAGATGCTTTGAAATATGGGAAAATGTACACTGAGGCCGCACCGGATATTCCACATGCCTGGCACATGTATGGCCATGACCTTATGAAAACAGGAAATATCGATGAAGCCATCATTAAGTTTAGTATAGCGTTGGATCTGGAAAAGAAGAAGTATGACCGGGAAGATATGCCCTATCACTATGATTGGCACTATCCACACAACCTTGAACTGTTGGCTTATTGTTATCAATACAAGGGACAGTTCGAAAATGCCAAAGCGATTTTTGTTCAGCTAGATACCATCCAGGCTTTCCAAGAGGAAAGTGAAGGAAAAATCCGAAAGGGCCACCCTTTTTTCCTTTTACAAAATGGAGAATATGACGAGGCGATTTATTTAGCTGATAAGCTGGCCAAAGGCGAAGGTATCAATACCAAGTTGGTGGCGAATATTTCCTCCGGTTTGGCCCATATGATGAAAAGGGATGAGAAAAACGCAATGAAATCTGCCGGAGAAATCCAGATATTATTAGATTCTCTAGTGAATGAAGTATCCAAATATGGGATTCCGGAAGAAATGTTCACCTCATCTTCCTATTTCCAGTTTTATAAAGGATTGCAGGACCTCATTGAAAATGGTCTGGTGCTCCAAAAAGATCCTGATAATAAAGAAATAAAGGAAAAAATCGAAACCTTCCAAAAACAGATGCTCAGCCAGACCGGTCCTGACCCATGGATTGAATCCCTGTATTTCCTACAGTTACTTTCCAACATCACTTATTCCACAGGCAATATGGAATTGGCCGAATCTTCCGCCAAAGCCCTCCTCGAACATGATCCCGAATTTGGTGGAGGACACTACGCCATGGCTAGAGTTCAGAAAAGAAAAAACAACGAAGCCGCAGCCTCTGAATCTATGGCAAAAGCCAAACTTGCCTACCAAGATGGAGATGGGGAATTTTTAAAAAGTTTGGGATTTTGAATTCAGGTTTAAAGAAAATGACAAAGTTCAATTGACAATATTCCTAAAGACTAACTGAAATAATTTCTGTGGATATTAGGGTTTTCAAAATTTATAAAACACATTCTTGGATCTGATCGGTTTTAAAAAAGCTCAATTGAAAAGATTGAATTGGGTAAACCCTCAAAATATTTCTCATGAAAAATATAATTGCTTTTGTTTTTGGATTTTCAATCCTGTTTTCTTGCAAGGAAAAAACTGATCCTTCACTATTTTTCTTCCCTGCAGAATGGGAACCTCAAGAAGCAATCTGGATGGGTTGGGATGGTAATCTTAAAAAAGATGACACTTTGCACATCATTACTTCCAATATTATCAGGGAGTTGCAGAAGGACATAGATGTGGTGCTGTGGGTGACTTCTGATAGTTTGGCGGACAATGCCCGCAGTTTTTTGAGCAAGCTTCAAGTACCCATGGATAGGGTAGAGATAGCTGTGGTCCCTGCTGACAATGTTTTTTGGTCAAGAGACAGTGCGCCGGCTTTTGTCATCAACAGATTGGGGGAAAGAAAAGCAATTGATTTCAACCATACAGGGTTTTTCAGGTATATCAAAAGGCAAACCGACATGGCCGCAGATTCAGCGGCTTTGGCTAAAACCATCAAAGAAACTCATTTGATGATGCAAATTGACAGTTTGGTGGCTGTGGAGAAAAATGAGGTTTTGGATAAATCATGGATGTTTATCGAAGGAGGTGCTTTTGATGTCAATGGCAAGGGGTCGCTTTTGGTCTCGGAGTCCTTTTTGTTCAGAAATATTTCTGATGCGATGCGTGATACTTTGACCAAAAAACATTTTGAAGAGGAGTTTAACAGGACCTTGGGAGTAAATAATGTGATTTGGCTTTCAGATGGATTGGCGGAAGACAGCGGTGGAGGATTTTTTGGAAAATATACTTCAAGCGGTACAAATGGGCATACAGATGAATTTGCCCGGTTTATAAATCCAAACACGATTCTTTTGGCATGGGTGGATGAGGAAGAAAAGAACCTCAATCCTATCAAAATGGCCACTTATGAACGTATGAATCGAAATTATGAAATTCTCAAAAACGCAAAAGACCAGGATGGCAAGCCTTTTAATATCATCAAATTGCCAATGCCTGACCATGTGATTGAAGACAGGGTTTTGAATGCTCAGATAATGTCCAAAGACGGGGTACGTAAATTTTATGAAAATAATGGTTTTGTAGAGGGGGATACCTTGAAGCTTGTGGCGGCAACGAGTTATATGAATTTTCTTTTTACCAATGACAAAATTATCATTCCGTCTTATACCGCTCAAGGAAGTTCAGTCCACAAGGAGAAACAAGTACAACAGATTTTTAGGGAACTTCATCCCGATAAAAAATTGGTATTCATTGACGCCACCTATGTCAATGCAAATGGTGGAGGCATTCATTGTATGACCCGACAGATACCCCAAAGAATTCTAATAGGAAATAATAAATAGCAATCCAATTACCAAACAGATATTCCTCCAGACCTCCAACTCATTCACAGCACCATGAATATTCAGACCACCACCGAAACCGAATTGGTTGACAAATCAAGTAAACCGGCAGTTCAAATTGACAGAATCGACATCATTGACATCATCCGCGGTGTCGCCCTTTTGGGGATTTTACTTTTGAACATCCCGTATTTTGCCATGCCGGAATATTTCGAAGAGGCCTGGATTCAAGATACTTCTAATACCAACTTCTGGGTAAATGCTGTCAATACCGTTTTCTTTGAAGGAAAGATGCGAGCGCTTTTTTCAATGGTTTTTGGGGCAGGGATTATTCTTTTTACCTCCAACAAAGAAAAAGCAGGGAAATCTGCCACCTGGCTTTTTTATAAAAGGATGATCTGGTTGACCATATTCGGATTGATCCATGCACATATTCTATTGTGGATCGGGGATATCCTTTATTACTATGGAGTAATTGGGATGTTGGCTTTTTTGTTTAGGAAAATGAAACCCAAATACCTTGCCTTGGGTGTTCCGATTGTGGCTATTATCGGTTTTGTGGCCAACACCCTGTTTATGCAAAATATCAGGGGAACATACCTGGAATACAAAGAAGTGAAAACACTGCAGGATCAGGGAATTGCACTCAGCCCAACTCAGGATTCCATTGTCCTGGAATGGACAGAAATCCAGAAAGAATTTATTCCCAACAAGGAAGAGGCGGCCGAACATACCGCTTTGATGAAAGGAAGCTACTCGGATGTGGCGAGCTACATCAGGCCAAAATCCTGGGATGGTCAGTTCAAATACCTGATTTTTAGTATTTGGGACATGCTTGCCCTGATGATGCTGGGTATTGCCCTTTACAAATGGGGTTTTCTGACACTCAAATGGACCAAAGCCCAATACAAAAAGACTGTTTTGATTGGTTATGGAATCGGTCTTCCTTTGGTAATTTTCGCCTTTGTTTATAATACAATCCATTTTCCGAATGTCGAGGCGGGATTAAAACACATTGAGGAGCATGCGGTCAATTGGGTTTCTTTAATTTACGATTTTCAACGGATCGCGATCATGATGGCTCATGTTGCTTTGGTGATGTTGATCTATCAGGCCGGTTATCTGAAGAGGTTGATGAATGGGCTGAGGGCAGTGGGTCAGATGGCATTTACCAATTATATCATGCATACTGTGATTTGTAGCTTGGTGTTTTTCGGATATGGATTGAACCAATATGCCGAATGGGAATATTACCAACTCTATTATTTGGTCATAGGAATCTGGATTTTTCAGTTGATCATCAGCCCGATATGGTTGAAATATTTCCTTTTCGGACCTTTGGAATGGCTATGGAGATGCCTCACATATAGCAGGATTCAGCCTTTTGTCAGAAAATAGACAGCCAAAAAATAGCGCTGTATCCCTATTATCATTTTCCTATATTTGCGCACTATTCTCTAGCAGCTATGAATAAATCAATCCAAACCATTTTAATTATCCTCACAGGAATGAGTATCGCATGTTCTCAACAAAAGCCGGAATTCACTTTGCCGGATGTAGCACCGCCTTTGGCTACAGTCAAACCGTTTGAAATCACTTCCAAGCACGGACACAAAAGAACTGACAACTACTATTGGCTCAATGACCGTGAAAACCCTGAAGTCATCGATTACCTGAATGCTGAAAATGCCTATTTGGACACCATGATGGCGCATACCAAGGGCTTTCAGGTAGAATTGTTCAATGAATTGCGTGCAAGGATCAAAGAAGACGATTCGTCTGTTCCATACAGATTGGACGATTACTATTACTACACCCGCTATGTGGAAGGAGGAGAATATCCGATTTATGCAAGGAAAAAAGGCTCTCTCGAAGGTGCTGAAGAAATCATCATGGATGGCAATGAACTGGGAAAAGGGAAATCTTTCCTCAACTTTTTTACTTCAGTAAGTCCTGACCATAACCTCGCCGCCATCATTATGGATACGGTGGGTAGAAATTTCTACACCGTGATGATCAAAGACCTCCGTACCGGAGAAATACTTCCTGACAAAATCGAAAATATCAGAAGTTCGGCAGTCTGGACCAATGACAACAAATCATTTTTCTATTCCATCCCGGATCCGGTTACCCTTAGAAATTTTCAGGTGAAGCGACATTTCCTTGGCCAAGACTCCTCCAAAGATGAGGTGGTGTTTGAGGAAAAAGACCAGACTTTGAGCTGCGGTGTCGGAATTACCAAATCCAAGAAATACATCATCATTGGTTCAGGCCGTACAGATGCTTCCTATGCCATGTTTATGGATGCAGACAATCCCGGCAAACCCAAACTGATTGCTCCGGTGCAGGACAATGTGCAGTACAGTGTGGACCATGCTATTGGCGATAAATTCAATATCTACACCAACCTGAATGCAGTCAATTACCGATTGGCAGAAGCACCTGTTGCTGATCCGTCTGTTGCCAATTGGAAAGATTTGATCCCACATAGGGCAGATGTTTTCTTAGAAGGAGTGGAATATTTCAAGGATTATTATGCTGTGCAGGAGACCTTAGAGGGCCTTGCCAATATCCGCATCATCAAGTGGGCTGACAATTCGGAACATCAGATGGTATTTGAAGAGCCTGCTTATTCTGCAGGGATAGGTTATAATCCTGAGTTTGAAACCAAGACTTTGCGGTATTCATATACTTCAATGACCACGCCAAATTCCACTTACGACTATGACATGGAAACCAAGGAAAAAACCTTGATGAAAGAGCAGCCTGTCTTGGGGGATTTTGACAAAGCCAATTACAAGACAGAAAGAATCATGGTTCCTTCCCGTGATGGAAAAAGAATCCCCATGTCCATTGTGTACCGTGCCGACCTATTCAAGAAAGACGGTACTTCTCCAGGATGGATTTATGGTTATGGGTCTTATGGCGCATCCATGGATGCATACTTTAGCAGTTCGAGGTTGAGTCTGTTGGACAGGGGTTTTGTCTATGCCATCGCGCATGTGCGTGGAGGTCAGGAAATGGGTGGAGATTGGTATGAGGATGGCAAGATGATGAATAAGAAGAATACCTTCAATGACTTCATCGATTGTTCCAAATGGCTTCAGGATAACCAATATGTGGCCAAAGACAAACTCTTTGCCTCTGGTGGAAGTGCAGGAGGATTGCTGATGGGAGCGATCGCCAACATGGCCCCGGAATTATATAGGGGTATTGTTGCAGATGTTGCCTTCGTGGATGTGATCACCACGATGATGGATGAGACGATTCCTTTGACCACTTTTGAGTGGCAAGAGTGGGGAAATCCAAACATTCAGGAGCAATATGAATATATGCTTTCCTATTCGCCGTATGACAATGTCGAAGCAAAGGATTATCCTAATATCCTGGCGACCACAGGACTTCACGATTCACAAGTTCAGTATTGGGAACCTGCAAAATGGGTAGCTCTACTCAGAACCAAAAAAACAGATAAAAACCGCCTTTTCCTCAAAACCAATATGGATGCGGGACATGGTGGCGCAAGTGGCAGGTTTGAAAGTCTGAAAGAACTGGCGTTTGAGTATGCTTTTGTGTTTGATATTCTTGGGATTTCTAAATGAAATATGCTCAATTAGAGCGAAATAAATTGAAATAAGCCTTCGGCGAAATAACTTCAGCACCAATCTTTTTAATAAGGATTGGTGCTTTTTTTTGATCGTCTAACCTTCCTGCAATAACATATGAAATTGAGGTAAAGGATCTGAACTGATCCAATATCAACTAATATCCAATATCAATGAATATCTGTGCCTAATCCAATAAACATCAAGTTTGATGCTTTTTTATTTCCATTTTATTTCAATGTATTTCTACCTTATTTCAATTTAGCCATCCAATATCAAGTAATATCCAATATCAATGAATATCTAATGGTTGATGCCTTTTTATTTCAATTATATTTCAATTTATTTCTATCTTATTTCAAAATTTCTATAATCTCATGTCCCATTCAATTTTTAATAACCAAGTCATCTGGATCACCGGCGCTTCCTCGGGATTGGGGAAGTACATGGCCTTTGAATTTGCGAAGCAAGGCGCAAAACTTGCCCTCAGTTCGAGAAGAGTTGATAAGTTAGAGGAGGTTTTAAAAAAAATCCAAGAATTAGGAGCTGAGGGAATTGTTGTCCCCTGCGATGTGCTGGAGGAGGAATCGTTAGAAAATGCGGTAAAAGAAGTCATCCGGCATTTCGGTAAAGTTGATGTGGCTATTGCAAACGCAGGTTTTGGAGTATTAGGAAAAATAGAAGAGTTGTCAGCCAAAGACTGGAAAAGGCAATTGGACATCAACGTCACGGGCTTGGCTTTGACTTCAAAGTATGCCATCCCTTACCTAAAAGCCTCCAAAGGAAGATTAGCCTTGATCGGAAGTGTGGCCGCTTACGTTCCCAATCCCAAAACCGGTGCCTATGGTGCATCTAAAGCTGCCGTCCGTTCTATCGGACAGACTTTGCAGTTGGAATTAAATGGAACCGGTGTAAGCTGTACGGTAATCCATCCGGGATTTGTGGATTCTGATATTACGCGGGTGGACAATGAGGGAGTTTTTCATGAAGATTACAAAGACCCAAGACCGAAAAATCTCATGTGGCCAACGGATAAAGCCGCCCGGGTTATGTTAAATGCAATTTCAAAGAGGAAAAAATCTTTTGTCTTTACCGGACATGGCAAATTTATCGCTTTTATCGGTCAGCATTTTCCAAGACTAGGGGAGTGGATAATCGGGAAAATGGGCAATTAAAATAGAAAAAGTGTAACCTTTTATAATTAATAATCCTGTAAATTCAGGTCATCAAACCTGTCTCATATGAAATACTTCAATGCTATTTTTTTAGGGTTAATATTTGTTTTTAATTTTTCCTGTGACTCTTCCCAAGAGTCTGTCTTCCCGAAAAGAGAAAGTATCTCGGAATCCGTCTATGCCTCCGGTCTTATCAAAGCACAAAACCAATATCAGGCTTTTGCTAATGCTAACGGGATTGTTCAGGAGATATTTGTCAGTGAAGGTGATTCTGTAAAAGTAGGAAGCCCGATTTTGGTCATTTACAACCAAACTGCCAGGCTGAATAGGGAAAATGCCGAACTGACTCGGGCATTTGCAGACCGAAAAGCGAATCAATCCCGGCTGCGAGAATTGGAAAACAACATTGAAAATGCAGAAAATAAATGGCGGAACGATTCCCTTCTTTATGAAAGGCAAAGAAGGTTGAAAGAACAGGGGGTGGGATCAGCTGTTGATTTGGAACAGAGACAACTGGCATTCGAAAATTCCCGAAATGCCTATCAAAGTGCCAAGCTCATCTATCAGGATGTCAAAAGGGAAATAAACTACAACGAGAAAAGCGCTACCAAAAACCTCTCTATCTCCAAAGCCCTGGAAAGTGACCTTGTCTTGAAAAGTGAGGTGAATGGAAGGGTTTATGATTTGCTCAAAGAAAAGGGTGAAATGGTCAATGCCCAGACACCCTTGGCAGTATTGGGAAGTGCTGATGAGTTTGTTTTGGAGATGCAGGTGGATGAATATGATATCGTCAAGGTAAAACATGGACAAAAGATAGTCGTGACTATGGACAGTTACCGGGGAGAGACATTTGAGGCGGTAGTGTCCAAAATCAACCCTTTGATGAATGAAGCGTCCAAGAGCTTTTTGGTGGAAGGGGTTTTTGTACATGCACCTCCTGTTTTGTATCCCAATCTCACCTTGGAAGCTAATATTGTGATAGAAGTAAAGGAAGACGCGCTGATTTTGCCAAGGTCCTTTATCCTGAATGATGCTTTTGTGATCAATGCTGCAGGGGATACCTTACCGGTCAAATTGGGGCTGAAAGACCTCCAAAAAGCCGAAATATTGGAAGGAGTTGACGAGAAAACTGCTGTAATCAAACCTGCCAAATGAAAGTTTCCCTCATCCTAGAGATTGCCAAGGCGCTGATGCTTGCCCGGTTCAAACAAACCATGATAGCTGCAATAGGCGTAGTATTCAGCATTACCATGTTTGTGGCTTTGCTAGGATTTATGAATGGCTTGAACAAACTCTTGGATGGCTTGATCCTCAACCGCACACCCCATATCCGATTTTACAATGAAATCAAACCATCGGTTAACCAGCCGATCGACCTTGCCGATGAATTCAGCAATTTTTACAATATCATCAGGTCAGTCAAACCCGCTGCCAGCCGCTTAAGCATTTATAACAATGAGGCCATTATCAGGACACTTGAAGAAGATCCAAGGGTTTTGGGTGTGGCACCAAAGTTATCCGCACAGGTTTTTTACAATGTTGGAACCATTGATATCACCGGTGTCATCAACGGCATAGACGTCGAAGCTGAGAGCAAACTTTTTGCTTTCACAGATTACGTGACGGCGGGGAATTATATTGATTTAAAAAATACCTCCAACAGCATTATTTTGGGAAAAGGCGCTGCGGACCGGATGATGGCAGAAATAGGAGATGTCATCCAAGCGACTACTTCTCAAGGCAACAGGGTTCAATTGAAAGTTGTGGGTTATTACCAATCCGGTTTGGGGGATTTGGACAATGTGCAATCTTACGCCTCCATTGGCACCGTCCAGAAAATGATGGGAGAAACCGCTTCTTACGTGACTGATATCCAAGTCAAACTGAAGGATTTTAACCTTGCTCCCGCTATGGCACGGGACTACAGGGATATCTTTGGGATCGATGCGGATGACATACAGACTGTAAATGCACAGTTTGAAACGGGAACCAATATCAGGACTTTGATCAGCTACGCCGTGGGAATTACCTTGCTGATTGTTTCAGGATTTGGGATTTACAATATCCTGAACATGATGATTTATGAAAAAATGGACACCATCGCCATCCTGAAGGCCATTGGCTTTTCGGGTAGGGATGTGAATAATATTTTCATCACCATCGCCTTGACCATCGGTTTTGTAGGAGGAACTATCGGATTGATTCTTGGATTTATGGCTGGTTTGGGCATTGAGCGGATCCCTTTTGAGACGGAGGCACTTCCGACGGTCAAAACCTTTCCGGTAGATTTTAACCCGAAGTATTATATCATCGCGGCGATATTCAGTATTGTGACGACGTATTTTGCCGGATATTTCCCTGCCCGCAAGGCGAGTGGGGTCGATCCGGTTGAGATAATTAGGGGAAAATAATGAGAAGCGAAAGACGAGTAGCGAGGGACAAGTTGGCAGTCATAGAAAACGAGGTTAGTTCAAGTGCAGGCCTAGTTCAAGTCTCCAGACTTGGACTTACATTGCTTGTAAATCTAGTTCAAGTCTTCAGACTTGGACTTGAATCTCGACTTATTTCAAAGCAGTCTGAGACTGCAATATTCTGGTCCAAGTCAGAGACTTGAACCATTCTTGCAAGAATACCGACTTCTCAACCCGATAACCCGACAACGCGAAGCAGACAACAATTATAACGACTACAACCATTACAACAAATACAACAAATACAACAATTACAACCACCAACATGCTTGAAACACCTGTCCTAGAAGCACAAAAAGTAAACAAATACTTTTTCAGCCCTGATAAAACCCAGGTGCTGAAGGAGGTGACTTTTCAGGTGACCAGGGGAGAATTCGTGTCCATCATGGGAAAATCAGGCTGTGGCAAATCAACCCTCCTTTATATCCTCAGTACCATGGATACAGATTATGAAGGTAAATTATTGATTGACGGTGAGGTGATCAGTGGAAAAAGCCCAAGTTACCTTTCCAAAATCCGGAATGAAAAAATCGGATTTGTTTTTCAGTTCCATTATTTGCTCAATGAATTTTCGGTTTTGGAAAATGTCATGATCCCAGGCCTCAAACTCAACAAGAAATCCCGGCCCGAACTCGAACACATCGCCATGGAAAAGCTGAAAATTTTTGACATGCAGGACCATGCGCTCAAGAAAGCAAACCAACTTTCCGGTGGGCAAAAACAAAGGGTCGCTATCGCACGCTCCTTGATGAATGATCCTCTCATTATCATGGGAGACGAACCGACCGGCAATCTTGACAAAAGAAACTCAGATATTGTCTTTAATATTTTCAAAGAACTGGCAAAGGAATTCAAACAGACCATGCTCATCGTCACCCATGATGCTGAATTTGCCGCAGGCACCGACAGGATTATCGAAATGGAAGACGGCTATATTATCAAACAATAAACTTTTGTTATTAAACCTGACACTTTTGGTAGTGTCTAATGGTCAAATCTTTTTTTAAAAAAATCTATCTCATCACCCATGAAAAACCCCTTCATTGTTCTCCTTTTTTTGGCAGTATTATTTTCCTGTACCGAAAAAGAAACCCCCAATCCCAATCCTTCTGCTTTGTATTTTCCACCTTTGTCCGGCAATACCTGGGAGACTACCACACCCGCTTCCCTCAATTGGGACTTGGAAAAACTGGAAGAACTCAAACAATTATTGGAAAACAACAGCTCCCGTGCTTTCATTATTCTCAAAGACGGGAAGATCGTCGTAGAAGAATATTTCGGAACCAAAATCAGCGGAGGCCAGCCTTTTGACCAAAGTTCTCTGTGGTATTGGGCATCAGCGGGGAAGACCCTCACCGCAACATTGGCCGGAATAGCACAGGAAGAAGGAAAGCTGGACATCCAAAAACCGAGTTCTATATACTTGGGCAAAGGTTGGACTTCGCTGAACCCTACTCAGGAAGATAAAATCAGGGTCTGGCATCAACTCACCATGACCACAGGATTGGATGATGCCGTGGCAGATAGGGATGATTTTTCGCCGGAGGCGCTCCTCTATAAAGCCGAACCGGGTACAAGATGGGCCTACCACAATGCACCCTACACACTTTTGGACAAAGTCATCGAAGGGGGAACAGGGAAAACCTTCCCCCAATATTTCAGTGAAAAACTGGGTTCAAAAATCCGTATGACAGGGGCTTGGCAGCGGGTTGGTTCCAATAATGTTTTCTTTAGCGATGCCAGGTCGATGGCGAGATTTGGGCTTTTGATATTGGCAGACGGCGACTGGGACGGGGAAAGCATTATCAAAGACAAAAACTACCTGAAAGACATGGTCAACACCTCCCAAAATATCAACCTAAGCTATGGTTATCTTTGGTGGCTGAATGGGAAAGATTCCTTTATTCCGCCAACTGTTCAGGTCAAAGTCCCCGGTTCATATGCTCCAAATGGCCCTGATGATATGTTTTGTGGCTTAGGCAAGGACGGACAATACGTTTGCGTGATCCCTTCACAAAATCTCGTTTTGGTGCGAATGGGGGAAAGTCCCGATCAGGCTTTGGTTCCTTTTACTTTTTTGGATGATATCTGGGGAATCCTGAGAAATATCATTCCGGCCAATTAAGGACTTCAGTCAAATGATTTGTATCTTCGGGCCATAACCAAAATACCAGTTTTTATGAGCAAGAAGACCGAATACAGTTTGTTTCAGGATGTTTGTGGGTTTGTGGATGAGGCAGCCAAGTACATGGATATCCATCCGGGATTATTGGAGCAGATCAAAGAGTGCAACAGTATTTATAAATTCAATTTTCCGATCCGAAACGACGATGGGACCTATGAAACCCTGACGGGCTATAGAATTCAGCATTCCCATCACAAACTTCCCTGCAAAGGAGGTATCCGGTATAGTGACCATGTAGACGAAGAAGAGGTAAAAGGACTTGCTTCCCTGATGACATACAAATGTGCTTTGGTCAATGTGCCTTTTGGTGGCGCAAAAGGTGGAGTCAGCATCGATCCAAAAAAATATACAGTCAATCAGCTCGAAAGAATTACAAGAAGATATACCTCTGAGCTGATCAAGAAAAAATTTATCGGTCCGGCCATCGATGTTCCTGCTCCTGATTACGGTACAGGTGCCCGCGAAATGGCTTGGATTGTGGATACTTATGAGGCTTTCAATCCCGAAGTCATCAATGCCAAAGGCTGTGTCACAGGAAAACCACTTTCCCAACACGGGATTGATGGCAGGACCGAAGCTACTGGACAGGGAGTATTTTTTGGAATCCGGGAGGCTGTCAGTGTTGCTGAAGACATGGCTCCACTTGGACTTTCCACCGGATTGAGAGGGAAAACAGTCATTGTTCAGGGACTGGGTAATGTAGGATTTTATTCAGCCAAATACCTGAGCGAAGCCGGTGCCAAAGTGATCGGCATCGCAGAATGGAATGGGGGTATTTACGATGAGAAGGGAATCAATATCGAGGCTTTAAAAAAATACCAAACACAAACAGGCAGCTTCAAAGGCTATTCTTCAGGAGAATTCATAGAGAAAAGTAAAGAATTACTTACTTATCCCTGTGATATCCTAGTGCCTGCTGCCTTGGAAAACCAGATCACCAAAGACAATGCCGCCAAGATCCAAGCAAAGATTATCGGTGAGGCTGCCAATGGTCCGGTGACCCAAGAGGCTGAAAAAATATTGGTCGAAAAAGGAATAATGATCATCCCTGATATGTATCTCAATGCCGGTGGGGTAACAGTTTCTTACTTCGAATGGCTCAAAAACCTTTCCCGTGTATCTTTTGGTAAACTCGAAAAGCGCTATGACCAGGAAAAATACAGGAAACTTCTCGGCACTATCGAAAATGCCACCGGAGAGGAGTTCACAGATGATGAAAAAGAACAGTTGATCCAAGGAGCATCTGAAAGGGACTTGGTTCTTTCCGGTTTGGAAGAGACCATGGTCAATGCCTACCATGCCATGAATAAAGTGAGGCAGGAAAAAAACATCAAAAGCCTCAGGACTGCCGGATTTATCCTGGCTTTGGAGAGAATTGCAGTGAGTTATACCGATTTGGGAATTTTTCCTTGATCAATTTTGGTTAAAAGGAAAAAGTTATTGGGTTAATGGGATTTGATTCAAAGGTTGGAAAGTTCCAAGGTTGGAAAGTTGAGACCTGCCAATTTCTTTGTACTTAATTCTATGTTCTTTTTTCTTCCATCTCATGTCTCAAGTCTCCTGTCTTTTGTCTTAAAAAAAATGTTAACAAAAAGAATAATCCCTTGCCTCGACATCAAAGACGGCAGAACAGTCAAAGGAGTAAATTTTGTCCAGTTGCGCGATGCTGGAGATCCGGTGGAGTTGGCCAAAATTTACTCCGATGAAGGGGCAGACGAGCTTGTTTTTTTGGATATCACTGCTACCGTGGACAAGCGTAAAACCTTGGCAGAATTGGTAACCAAGATTGCAAAGGCTATCAATATCCCATTTACAGTCGGTGGTGGAATATCTACCGTGGAGGATGTAAAAGTCCTGTTAAACGCCGGTGCGGATAAGATCTCGATCAATTCTGCGGCGGTCAACAATCCACAGATCATCAATGACATGGCACAGGAATTCGGCAGTCAGTGTGTAGTAGTGGCCATTGATACCCGAAATGTCGATGGATTAGACTTTGTTCATACCCATGGAGGAAGAAAGCCGACCCTACTCCAAACCCAAGCTTGGGCCAGGGAAGTATGTGACCGTGGTGCTGGAGAAATCCTCCTTACTTCCATGGACCATGATGGTACTAAAGGAGGCTTTGCCAATGAGATTACAGCAGAGATTTCTTCCATGCTTTCGATTCCGGTAATCGCTTCAGGTGGTGCGGGAAACAGCGAACATTTCAAAGATGTGTTTACCTTCGGCAAAGCGGATGCGGCATTGGCGGCAAGTATCTTCCACTTTAAAGAGATCCCAATTCCTGAACTCAAGGCCTATTTGAATTCAGAAGGAATATCTATAAGGAAATAATGTTGAAATATGCTTCGCGAAATAAAAACTGAAATAATGTAGAAATATGCTTCGCGAAATAAATAGAAATAAGCTTCACCTATTTGCCTTATTTCCATTTATATCAACCTTATTTCCACTTTATATCGATTTAATGAAATAATGTTGAAATATGCTTCGCGAAATAGATAGAAATAAGCTTCACCGATTAACCTTATTTCTATTTATATCTACCTTGTTTCCACCATATATCAATTAAGAGAAATAATGTTGAAATATGCTTCGCGATATAAGTTGATATATACCTCTCTACTTAGCCTTATTTCCATTTATATCAACCTTATTTCCACTTTATTTCTACCATATTTCTTTTTCCCGTAACCCTACTTAGATTAAAAAATGAATAACCTAAATATAGATTTTGACAAAGTAGATGGTCTGGTGCCTGCCATCATTCAGGATGAGGTCACAGGTGCTGTCCTGATGCTTGGCTATATGAACCAAGAATCTTTGGACCTGACCATTTCTACCCAAAAAGTCACTTTTTACAGCCGGACCAAACAACGGCTTTGGACCAAGGGTGAAACCTCCGGTAACTTTCTGATGCTGAAATCCATCAAACTTGATTGTGACAAAGACACGCTTTTGGTCAGGGTAAATCCTGTAGGACCTGTTTGTCACAAGGGCGATGATACCTGTTTTGCTGAAGAAAATAAAAGCAAAACACTTTTTATCGACCAACTCAGGGAGATCATCAAGGACAGAAAAGCCAACCCAACCGAAAAATCCTATACCGCCTCGCTTTTTGCAAAAGGGATCAACAAGATTGCTCAAAAAGTAGGAGAAGAGGCAGTGGAAATCGTCATTGAAGCCAAAGACGACAACAAGGATTTGTTTTTAGGTGAAGCGGCCGATTTGCTTTTCCACTACCTTATCCTCCTGGAAGCAAAAGAAATCGAACTCGACGAGGTGATGGAAGTTTTGATTAAGAGGCATAAGGGAGGGAAATAATACCTGCATTATGGCTGTTTGAAATTGCCAAGACAGATTTGAAATTCTGTTTTGGGTTAAAAATCCCGCGCATCTTTATCCTGGATCCACCAGAAAACAAAAGATTTTTTGATTTCTTACCACTGATATCAAGGATTGCAAAAATCACAATACATAGGGTCCTCGTCCTTCTTCTTGTGGGGAAACATTTCTTCCTCTAAATAGTGACAATGAACACATTGGCGAATGTAGGATAATGTTGATCGAGTCGGAGACCCGCACAAGCTACATTTTAAACCACTTTTGGCATCAGTAATTCCAAAGCCAGGCATTCTACATTGGGGACATTGAGAATTTATTTTGTCCAGTAATTTTTTTGTAGCTTCTTCAATGACGCCCATTCGGGTGGGGTTGTACAAAGCTCTCATATCTGTTTCAACATAAAGGGAACCGTATTTCTGTTGAAGATGACCAAACACATTTTTTAACTGTTTTTCATCTGTGATGCCTTTAAAAATATCTGCGTTTTCTTCTCTCCCTTTACGAAGTATGAGACCATGTGAGGGGAAACCAACCGAATTGGCAAATTCAAAAAGCGCTTCTTCGGTTTTTATTTCCCTACCGTTAAAGTTGGTTTCAGTACTTAGCTCTCTGCTGATAATTTCAAGGTTGTTTTTTTTATCGATGAAAATCAAAAATTCTTCGTCTGCATTGACAAAATATAACGATGGATGTTGCCCAAATGATCCTTCACTTGCAATGGCTAAATCGCAATTTGTCATTTCCATGGCAATCAGACATTTTTGCCTGGCTGTCGCAATAGGATCAAGTTTACGGTCTACTTCACCTGTGAAGGTGCCCAAAAGGTCAGAATCAAAATCTTTAGGGACAAAGCAGGAGACTCCCAATGCTTTTTCTGCAAGAGGGGCAATGACGCATTCTTTTTCATGTTTTGTGGCAATGAGTAACCTTCGGCCTTGGAACATTGTGACTCAGATTTTTTGGTTTTCCTGAACCGACAGAGCCTGACCTTTTACCTTTTCTGAAAAAGAGCCATTGTCAAAAACCAAAATTCCGTTTACGAATGTTTTTTCAACTTTGGAATGAAAAGTCGTTCCTTCCAAAGGAGACCAAGCGCACTTATAAAGAATGTTTTCTTTAGATACTGTCCATTCTGTGTTGAGGTCAACCAAAGTTAAATCCGCACAATAGCCTTCCCGGATAAACCCTCTTTTTTGGATTCTGTACAATACAGCAGGATTATGACACATCTTTTCAACAATTTTCTCCAACGATATAAGCCTTTGATGATAAAACTCCAACATACAGTTTAAAGAATGTTGCACCATAGGTGCGCCGGACATGGATTGGAAATAGGGTTTCAGTTTTTCTTCTAAGGTATGTGGTGCATGGTCTGTAGTGACAAGATCAATCCTGTCGTCCAATAATGCCTTCAAAAGTCCTTTTCGGTCTGCTTCGGTTTTTATGGCAGGATTCCATTTGATCAACGTTCCCAATTTTTTATAGTCTTTGTCACAAAACCACAAATGGTGAACCGAAACTTCGGTAGTTATATTTTTTTCTTGTAAAGGAATATCGTTACGAAAAAGATGGGTCTCGGCTTCCGTTGTCAGGTGCAGGATATGGAGTCTTGCTTTGTGTTTGTTGGCAATTTCAATGGCTCTTTTGGTTGCTTCAAAGCAAGCTTTTTCACTTCTTATCAGCGGGTGAAATTCCACCGGGACATTATCACCATATTTTTCGCGGAAGATATTTTCATTCTCTTCAACGATTTGTTCCTTTTCAGAATGAATGGCAATAATTGATTTGCAATTCGCAAACAGCTTTTCCATTGTATCGGGATTGTCTGCGAGAAGATTTCCTTTTTTTGTAAAGTATAGCCCGTCATCGGAGACTCCCAAAAGTTTTGAGGTATCCAGTGCGATGACTTCATCAAGATTGTCGCCATTGACTCCCAAGAAAAAACCGAAATTGGCCAAAGACTGCTCTGAGGCAATCCGGTACTTTTCATTCAGGATGTCCATCGTCAATACATTAGGACTGGTATTGGGCATATCGATGAATGAAGTAACACCTCCTGCAACCGCAGCCTTACTTTCTGTGTACAGGTCTCCTTTGTGGGTCAGTCCGGGTTCACGGAAATGTACCTGTCCATCAATAATACCCGGTAATAAAAACTTACCTGTCCCGTCAATCACATTTGCAGAATCGGCTTCGTTGAGATTTCCTATTTTTTGGATGATCCCCTCGTCAATAAGAAGGTCTGCGACGGTTATTTTTCCCTCATTTACGATGCTGACATTTTTTATCAAAGTCCTTGCTGCCATCTTAATTTCTTTTTCTTTTTTGGGCGATTTGTCTTTTGTGAAGCAATTGGTATTCACACTAATTTCTCAAGCAAAGAAATATCAAAGCAACTCTAATTCCAAGGAGAACAACTAAGAAAGCGCTGTCTTTTTCAATGATGACAAGCCATAATTATACCGATGGATTATCGGGATTAATGTCTCATTTCTCCCATCTAATTATTGTTTACAAAAAGAATAATCCCCTGCCTCTCTACTTAGCCTTATTTCCATTTATATCAACCTTATTTCTACCATATTTCTTTTTCCCTTAACCCTATTTAGATTAAAAAATGAATAACCTAAATATAGATTTTGACAAAGTAGATGGTCTGGTGCCTGCCATCATTCAGGATGAGGTCACAGGTGCTGTCCTGATGCTTGGCTATATGAACCAAGAATCTTTGGACCTGACCATTTCTACCCAAAAAGTCACTTTTTACAGCCGGACCAAACAACGGCTTTGGACCAAGGGTGAAACCTCGGGCAACTTCCTGATGCTCAAATCCATCAAATTTGATTGTGACAACGACACGCTTTTGGTCAGGGTCAATCCTGTAGGATCTGTTTGTCACAAGGGTGATGATACCTGTTTTGCTGAAGAAAATAAAAGCAAAACACTTTTTATCGACCAACTCAGGGATATCATCAAGGACCGAAAAGCCAACCCTACCCAAAAATCCTATACCGCTCCGCTTTTTGCAAAAGGGATCAACAATATTGCTCAAAAAGTGGGAGAAGAGGCAGTGGAAATCGTCATTGAAGCCAAAGACGACAACAAGGATTTGTTTTAGGTGAAGCTGCCGATTTGCTTTTCCACTACCTCATTCTCCTCGAAGCCAAAGAAATCGAACTCGACGAGGTGATGGAAGTGCTTATAATGAGGCATATAGGAGGTTAATGTTCAAAATTTCTGTTCTACTCTTTCTTTTTTTCCAATGAAAAAAAATTGGTTGTTTGAAAATAAGCAAAATGTCGACTTACCTTCTGAAATATGTCTTTAAAACTGCTTATTCAAATCATGGTATTCTATTTTTGACATAAAAGGAAAGTATGGCAATGATTCAATAAGCTTTTTGCTATTGGGTTCATCTATGTCTTTGAATATTAAAACAGCACTTTTCTTTGAAACTGAAATAAAGAAATTTTCCAGAATGCTTTCTTTTTTCCATTGATTTATTAATTCCATTTCTTTTTCCGGCAATTCATGATTGGACTTAATAATTTCTATACCACTGTCTGAGAGTGTGATTAAAACCAATATTCTATGCATGTTATTTAATTATTTTAAAATTTAATTTAAATCATTTACTAAATTAAAGAATAATATTTTGTGTTTTTAAGCAATTTGTTTTATAAAAAATTTGTCAGCAAATATTTCCCCCAAAAGGATTACCTGTCATTTGCTGAATTTACTCTTTAAATATTCCTCCAATCGTCCTTTATTATTTATTCAAATTGTCAGTGTTTTAGCAATTTAGAACTTATCGAAAACAACGCCACTGAAGTAGGGATGATCAGAATTTCCCAATCCAATGGTCCGTTTGCCCTCAAAACATGGGTCCCGAAAGTGATGAGCAATGTCAGCAAAATGGCATTCCATGTTAAGTTTTTAAGTTCAAAGAAATTATTGATGAGAAGCCATGGCAATTCCAATTTTTTGAACCCGCCAAAATCAGGATAAAACAATTTCATGAAGCCTAAGGAGAGAATAAGAAAAACCAAAGCTACCAAAAACAGGTCGAGAGATTCGACAATTTCAAGTCCAGGTTTTCCTTTTATTCCTTCAGAATACAAAATCGAATAGGCATGTATTGTTTTATATACTCCCAAACCTGCCGTAAAAAGGAAGTTTGAAAACATGGTTAAGGAAATAATCAAAACAGTAGATTTATATACCTTAACCATGATTTTGTTTATTTTTTACCTTCTTATTATCGCTTTAGATCAATCAATGTTCACCCATTAGGCTTCTTCCAAAAAGAGAATCATAATGTCCTTTGTGGTCATAAACATCATTCTTTTTGGCGTATTGAAGCCAATCATTGATGAGAGAGTCTTTTATATCAGGATACTGTAGTGAAAGATCATTGATTTCTCCTGGGTCATTTATCCTATCAAAAAGTTGCCACTCCCCTGTGCTGAAAGGTTTCGGTAACCTCAGGATCTTCCATTTTCCTTTTATGTAGGATTTTCGCTCAAACAATTCCCAACCCATGCCTTCACTGGAAAGATGGGTTTCCTGGGCTGACCCGGATAACACAGGCATCAAAGATTTACCTATAGGTTGTCTTACATCTTTTCCTTTAAATTGTTTTGGATAACTGGCGCCGGCCAATTCCAAAAAAGTAGGCATTAGGTCTGTCACATGGGCAAAACTCGTATTCCAATTCCCATTATTGGCAGAAGTTTGAGGTAATTTTACAATGAGTGGGGCTTTAATGCCGCCTTCAGATGTAAAACTTTTGAATAACCTGAATGGAGATGATGATGCCTGTGCCCAACCAGGACCCATTTCAATAAAGGAATTGGGTAAGCCCCGATTTTCCAAATCATTATTAAATGATCCCAAATATTTACCATCACCATTTCCGGGATATGTGGTTGCCATGACGCCATTGGCTCCATTATCCGACATAAAAACAATAAGCGTATTGTCATACAACCCTTGATTTTTCAAATAGTCTAAAAGACGGCCAATGCTCATATCAAGGTATTCGACCATAGCGGCATATACCTCCATATCTTTGGCAAATTCTTTCTTTTGCTCCGGACTGAGTGAGGACCATGCAGGAATATCACTGGGAGCGAAATCGTTGACGTTTTTGGAAATAATCCCAATTGCTTTTAGGTTGTCGAGCCGAAGGACCCTAAGAGAGTCCCAACCCATATCAAATTTCCCTTTGTATTTGTCGATATATTCTTTTGGAGCATGAAGTGGGTCATGGGGAGCAGTGTATGAAGCATACATGAAAAAGGGTTTGTTATCCGCTTTATGTTTCTCAATATAGCTGATGAGTGTATCTGTGTAATTTTTGGTAGAATAAAAATCCGCCGGTAGTTCAGCTACTTTTTTCCCGTTTGAACGATAGTCCATGACTTGGGGTGGTGACAGAGGGTTTTGGTCAGCATAGTGACTACCACCGCCTTGGAGGAGTGAAAAAGATTCTTCAAATCCTCTCGAGGAAGGGATATGTGCGTCTTCATCCCCAAGATGCCATTTACCTGCCATATAAGTATGGTACCCGGATTCCCTTAAAATTTCCGGAAGGGTTACCACTTCATCATTCAAATGTCCGGAATACCCGGGGAGGTTTGCCACAGAGGGATAGCTGACTTCACTCATGATTCCTACTCCGGCAACGTGGTTGTCATTTCCGGTCAGTAGAGCAGAGCGTGTGGGTGAACAGGTAGGCAATACATAAAAGTTCGAAAACAGCATCCCCTCTTTGCTGAGCTGTCCTAATACCGGGGTTTGAATATTTCCACCAAAAGGTTCAATATCATTAAACCCCAAATCGTCAGCAACGATCAAAAGGATGTTTGGCTGTGGGGAAAGGGTTTCAACATTTTGGTTTTGGCTACACCCTGCCAATACAAAGAGAAAATATAAGGATAGCTTTTTCATTAAAGGATTTACTTTGTTTTACTTCTTTTTAGAACCTGGAGGGAAATCAGAAAGAATCTTGTTTATGTAGGTAGGAATTTCAGTTTCAGGTTTTTTCAATCCTGTATCAATTTCTTTATTGCCTGTTCCTTGCCACAGCAAATGTTTTGTGGAGGCATCCAAGATGTCAATTATCAAAGAACCTTCTTTGAGGTCAGTAACATTGTAAACTGTTGATCCGCCATAAGAAGGACCCCATCGGTATGGCCTGTAGTACCCACCGTAATTATAGTAGCTATTGGCAGTAATCTGCTTTTTTTCATTGACTATGGCCGTAACATTGACTAGAAGTTGAGGATTGTTTTGATCCTCGATAAAGCCTTTTTTGATGAGCTCTTCTCTGGTGGCATTGATGATTCTCTGTTGATTGAGTTCACTTAAACCAGGTCCTTTGTCCTTTAACTCAAAAAAGGAAAAGGATTTGTATTGGCTGAAGTCAGCTTTTGAATCATAATCTGTAATTACTTTCAATGGAGAACTGCAGGCCATTGCAGTTAAGCTGAGTAAAATCAATAATCTGATTTTTGATTGGATTCCCATTTTTTAATTGTTTTAATGAAGTCTATTTTATCCGAATGGTATAATCTTGGTTCTTTGCCTCAACGATCATATTTTGGGTAGGCATATTCAAAGTAGTGGTGGACAAGTGATTCGTTCCGTTGCTGAACTTTTCGTAGTTTAGTTTTCCTTCCACTTTATCTTTTCCCAGCAAAGTGGAAAATTCTTTATAGGTAAATAGGAAGGTTTCAGGATCAATCCGGATCATCAATCGATCCCCGTCCACATGGACATTGTCAGATACAGCTTCAATCTGTCCATCCTTTTCTGTAACCGTTGCTTTATTGAAAAAATCAAGCATTTCACCCTTGGTCATAAATGCATAGTCAGTCGCCAAAGCAAGAGATTTTTCTATGTAATCAGATTTGTCCTCGATGGCACTTGCCTGCGCTTTGCCTCTTAGACCTGGTTTTTTTTCAACACTGGTTTTGGTATCAATGATTTTTGTATCAAGTTTGCCTTCAGGGGTATAACCAAATTCTGTTATTATCGTCAATTTCAGTTCGTTTGCTATAAAAACATCAGACCTCCTTTTCCATACATATTCTTTCAGTTTCATTTGATTGGCTTCCTCAGCTTTTGAAATATCCAAGGATAATTTTTCTTTATCGATTTGGGCTTCTGCATAGAAAACCCCTAAAAACAAGAGCACTGATAATAAAATTGATTTTGATAAATTCATAATTGATGTAATAAAATAGAACTTTAAATTTTTGGCAGTCTTTATCCAATTAAGTAACATCCTCACTCCGAATCGGTATAAAAATTTCTCAATGGAGCCATCTTTACCAAACCTGAATATTTTTCTCCTTGACTGGGTTTAGCTGTAAATCCTGATGGAAACCATCCTTGTCGGAGTTTTTATTTAAATTTTATTCAAAACTATTATTTTGTAGTTTTAAGCGGCAGTTAAGCCAGTTAATTAACCGTTAAATGGAACCCATTCCCCCTATTCAAAAGCAGGAAATAATTGATCAGATGAACCGGATTCTTTCATTCCCGGTATTTAGTAATTCAATGATATTGTCTGAGTTTTTCAGATTTATTGTCCTGGAAACAATTGAGGGGAGATCACATTCCTTGAAGGAATATACCATTGGCACTCAAGTCTTATTGAAAAAAGCTGGATATGACCCACAGACGGATGCCTCTGTTAGGATTCATGCAGGAAGGCTCCGTAAGGCCTTGGATGACTATTATTTTACTTTGGGCAAAAATGACCCTCTGTTGATCTCAGTACCAAAAGGGGCTTACATTCCAACTTTTGAGCCTCCCAAAGCAATCAATCCTTCACCACAGGGAATCTCCCAAAATTTCATCCATAAACCTACCTTGGCAGTGATTCCCTTCTATTGTCTTGGAGAAAATGGCCTTCAGACTTTTGCGGATGGATTGTGTGATCAGATTTGTACGGAGTTTACAGGATTTAGCGAGCTTTCTGTAGTCTCTTATTTTTCTTCGAGGAAGATTGCTTCAGAAGTGTTGGAAAACAAAGATATGGCACTTCTATTGGATGCGACATACCTGCTTACCGGAAGTATCCAATCAGGAGATGACAAGGTTCGGATCAGGGTCCAACTTATCCAAAGCAAATCACAGCATCAGATTTGGGCTTGTTCCTATGAAAAGGAAAAATCCGCAATGTATAATTTTGCCATTCAGGATGACATCGTAAAGCATGTGATCAATCAGATAGGGGGTAGCCATGGAATCATTTACAGAGAAGCAGCCAAGGCAACACCCATCAAACAATCAGTAGATATAAAAGTGTATGATGCCGTTTTTTGGTATTATTATCTGGTCAATGATTTGAATGAAATCACCTTCAAGAAAGGATTGGAGGTCATGAAAAATACAGTACAGCTTGACCCCCAATATGCTTTAGGTTGGGCTATCCTTGGGGAAACCTATATCGCCGGATCCTTTTTTGGTTATGATTGTGGGGCGGCAGACCCCATTGAAGAGGGTGTGAAATGTGGTCAAAAGGCAATTCTCATAGACCCGCGCTGTCAGCACGCCTACCAAACTCTCAGTTTGGCCTATCTTTTCCAGCATAAGCCAAAGAATTGTTTTCAACTTTATGATCAATGGAAAAAATTGAATTTGAATTCCACGGGAATATCCGGAGGATTGGGATTTTGCCTGATATGTGCAGGCGATTATGAACGGGGTTATAAACTTTTGAGTGAATCGATCCAAGTCAATCCCTATTATCAATGGTGGTTCAATGCAGGTCTGAGTATATATCATTTTCATAATTCCGAATTTGAGGAAGCCCTTTACTGGGCAAATAAAATTCAAAAGCAGAGTGTAATTTGGGAATTGATCTTGAAAATTACCTCCTATTCTGAATTGAATAATTATAGTGATGCGTCCTTCTGCTTAGAGGAACTTCGCAAGGAGATTCCTTCGATATCGGAAAATATTAAACCAATTTTAGGATCATTTCTTCAATCTGAAATTTTAGTGGATAGATTTTTGAACGCTTTCAAAAAGGCGGAAATTTAAACAGAATAGCCATGTTGGAATGTTCCATCCACATGCGATGCTGTTTTGGATACATTGATTCGAAAAAGCTTTTCACTCTTATCTTGGTTTCAATGATTCCTAATTGTAATTACCTCCCTCACTCCATCCAATCCCACACTACAATGACCCAAATATCTCCATCGGCATTGGGGTAGCGGCTGAGTTCGCGGAAGCCGACCCGGTAGTGGGCTGCCAGGGAACGGTAGTTTTGGTCCGAAATCTCTGTAATTGCAAAATCAAAATTGTCCCCATGGACTGCACGATAAACCTCGTAGCAATAGTCAAAAACTCCCTGTCCCCGGTATTCTTTTCCCACAGCCACCTGCCCGACGACGAGGTAATTGTATTCCGAAAGCGGGATTCCCTTGTATTCCAATTGGTCAAACTCCTCAAACATCGGAATCAGCATCTCAATGTCATCTTTGCAATCTACCGTCATGGCCAGGATGTAAGCAGCGACGTGTTCGTCGTCTTTGGCGATGATATGCGGCGCAAAGGAATTCATCTTCCAAAGATCTTCTACGGTATGCTCTGCAAAGACAAATCCCTGATCGAGGGATTCGAGGTTTTTGATATGATTTTCCTGCTGCAGGTCAAGGATGCCGACAAATTCCTCATAGGTTTCGGCGGTTTTGAAAATTAGGGACATAGGATGGGATACCACCGACTTTTAGCTGTCAATGACGCTTTCAATTTACATCAAAAAGCCATTCTCTACAGGGTATGGTTTGGGAATTTTTTCATCATTTAACATTTCCCTCAGGTCTATTTCTATACCCCGGGTGATAGCCGAAATAGGCACATCATTGTAGGCGCCTTCAAAGGGGTTTTCGGAGTAATCTCCGATCCTTTCCATCAGGAAGAATATCCAGGTGATCAATCCTGAAAATGGAATGGTCATCCAGACCCATAGTTCTGAAGAGATCAAAAAAATGTCCAATAAGCCAAAAGGGATCAATGCACAAAACACATAGGTCATCCAAAGAGCAACAGAAGCATATTGACGGGGAAGAGGAAAATTTTTGATCCGCTCGGCCATGCCCTGGTTGTCATAAAGCCGCCCGACCAATTGGTGAAACCAGACCTGCTTGAAATCACTGATCAATCCTTTTGAGGTAAGTTCTTGGATCACATCGGATTGTTTCTTTAAAATCTGTGAAGGAATATTTGATTTGGTTCTGTAATGCTGCAACTCTGATTCGGAAATATACTCGAGCAATTCTTTGTCCAGGCCGTTGTTCAAAATCTCGTTATAGGTCGGAACAAAAAGAGTATTCTTTGGACCATATTTATGTTCCCATGTTTTTGGTATCCTGAGCAAATACCTCAGGGAAATGATCCAAGCCAGGTGCCTGTAAATAATGGATTTCTTGATGGCGTCAGTGTTTTCATTGGGGTTTTCATGAAGTAATGTAATGACAGCAGTGGCAAAGGTCCTGCTATCGTTCACAATTGCTCCCCAGATTTTGCGTGCTTCCCAAGTCCTGTCATAGGAGGAATTATTTTTGAAACCCAGGTAAAAGGAAACAGCGATACCGATGATGCTGATGGGCTGCCAGGGTAAGGTGAATTTGATCTCTGTGACTTGGTATAGAATAGTGATGATTGCTGCGTAAGCAAGTCCATAATAAAAAGGATTTCTGGACCATTTGAAAGTCATCCAAAAGCCGTAGTTTCTGTTTACATACATATCGGTATTGCTATATTTCTTTCATCAAAAATGAACTGACTGCTTTTTTAAACTCCGGACTTCGAATTTTTTCTACTCCAAAATCCTCTCAAATAAATCCCTGCATTTGGCTTCCACCTTGGCTGTATTGGTTTTTTTATTTTGCTGCAATGAAGCCAGGAGGTCGATGTATTTTTTGGAAATATTTTCTTTGTCCGTCAAAAATCCCGTCAGGTGCTGTAAAAAAAGATGGTTTTCATACCATACCAAAAGGTCTTTTTGAAGTTCACTCATCCTGTCATGGATTTCTTTAACAAAGACCGAATTGAAGCCGGACTCAATCCGGAGGTTTTCCAGGGCTATGATGACCCGGATGCCTTCATAGATATCCTTGAGCGCTTTGGTGTCCAACTTGGATTTGTTGTCGAGGTTGAAATATTCCAGTTCCTCACTGATGATTTGGGTAGTGGCGGTATTGATCATGAGGGGCTTTAGTCCCTTGCTGTATTGAAATACGGAATTGTAAAATTCATCCCACATCTGCAGTGGTGCGGATACTATCAGGTCATAGATTTCTGCATAAACCTGGTTTTTTTCTGCTTCAAGTGCTTTGGTGTAGGAATTGAAAACCACATTGTCTTTCATTTTGACAGCCTCCACCTGCTTCATGATCATTTTGAGGTGTTTGGTTTTCTTCAGCCCTTTAAAGATTTTTTTGAAGGGTGAAAACAGCTGGAACTTCAGGTTTTCTTCTTTGAAATGGATCCTTGAAAGGAAGTCCACATAGATTTCCAGGAAAATGAGTTTTTGTTCCAGTTCGCCGGATTTTTTTCCTCTATATCTTTTGCTCAGTGATAAAAAAGCTGATTTTGCGTCTTCAAACTGCTGTGTGAACAACCTGAAAATAGGGGAAATCTTTCCTTGCATGGCTTAAGAGATTCTGACCAATGTAGCGCCGTATCCAAACCGGCTTTTTTGTGTGTCCTGAAAATACTTAATATTTCCCAAATGGCTCAAATACTTGTGTATTTCTTTTCGCAGCACGCCGTTGCCGATGCCGTGGATAAAGGTGATCTCATCCATTCCTGAAGCGATGGCGTAGTTGAGGTTTTTTTCGAAGGTTTCCATCTGAAGGCGCACCATTTCACTGTTGCTCATCATAGAGAAATCTTTGGTGAGCTGCTCAATGTGGAGGTCAATTTCCCTGGGAGGTTTTTGGAACTTTAGCACAGGAACAGTTTTTTCTGTGTTCAGCTGTTCGTTCAGCTTTTGGATGTCTATTTCTTTGGTCTGATCCGAAAGCTTGAATACAAAGCCACTTTTGTCCAATATTGGAGCTGTGCCACGGCTTTTGAAGAAGGAGGAAGCCTTGAATTTCAGCCTTCTCTCAAAGGAAGGTTCCATCTTTTCGATTTTGGAATGGATGGGAAAAAACTGCACCAAAAGCAGCGGCCACTCCTCAAAATCATTGATTGATTTTTCACCGAGTTTTTGCGAAGTTTTCTTTTTGAGGATACCTGCAAAAATGGTTTGGCCATTGCCGCCATAGACTTCCGTAGCCATCAGGATGTATTCACGGTCGGTGTTGTTGCTGATATAGATGCTGTGGTCTTTGTCGTTGAGTGGGATGTAGGCTAGGAAAAGACTGTCTTCTTTGGAGGTTTTGACCTTAGAGAAAGAACTTGGCTGGACAGTCACAGCTTCTTTGGACTCGCCAAAATGTTGCTTCTCGGCACTTGAAATGACAACGATCTCGTTTTTCATGGCTGGAATCCGGAACCCGTCTTCGATCTCTACTTCCACCCTTCCACTCGCGGATATTTTTACAATTACTCCTGATTCGTTGCCGTGAAGCAAACGGACTTTGTCTCCTATGTTCATGTGTTCAATGCTGTTTTGTATGTTTCTATGGCCCTTTCTCTTGCGAATTTGTGGTCGACCATAGGTTTTGGATAAGCGGATGTCCCGAACTCGGGCACCCATTTTTTGATGTACCGGAGGTCTTTGTCAAATTTCTCGGTTTGGGATTCGGGATTGAATACCCTGAAATAAGGCTGTGCATCAGTCCCTGTCCCCGCGGCCCATTGCCATCCTCCGTTGTTGGAGGAGAGTTCGAAATCGAGCAATTTTTTTGCAAAGTACGCTTCTCCCCATCGCCAGTCAATCAAAAGATGTTTGGTTAGAAAACTTGCGACGATCATCCTGACCCTGTTGTGCATAAATCCGGTGGCATTGAGCTCCCTCATACCGGCGTCGACTATCGGATATCCAGTCTGGCCTTCACACCATTTTTCAAAATCTTCTTCATTATTCCGCCATGGAATGTTATCATATTTTGGCTTGAAAGCATGGTCGGTCACTTGGGGATTGTGATGGAGGATCATCATGTAAAATTCCCTCCAGATCAATTCATTCAGGTAAGTCGCATTGAGTTTGGAGGCTTCTAAGGCAAGTTTCCTCACGCTGATGGTACCAAATCTCAGATGAATCCCAAGCCGGGAGGTTCCCTTTATTGCAGGGAAATTCCGCTGTGAATCGTATTTTTGGATCAGAGGTTGGTCTATGTCTAGTGAAGGGATTTCGATACCTGATTTCTGAAAACCCATTTCTTCCAATGTAGGAACAGGTAGGGGAGAAGTCTGGTGAAAATTGTTTTTTTTCGGATCCAGGCTCAAAAGCTGAAGTGAAGTTTTCTGGAATTTTTCTAGCCAAACTTTGCTGTAAGGAGTGAAGACTTTGTAAAATTCCCCGCTGCCATTGACGATTTCTTCCTTTTCAAAGATGACCTGATCTTTGAAATCCAAAAATTGGATTCCCTTTTCTTTCAACAAATCTTTGATGGCTTGGTCTCGTTCTTTGGCATAGGGTTCGTAATCCCGGTTGGTATAGACATTTTGGATGTCGTATTCTACCATAAGTTGGCGGTAAATTTCTATTGGTTTACCGTACTTTACCAAAATTGAGCTTCCAAATCCCTTCAATTCTTTCTGGAGTTTTAGAATTTGGGCGTGGATGAATTCCACACGTGCATCTTTTTTGTCTTCCAGTTTGTCAAGGATGTCTTTGTCAAAAATAAACAAAGGGAGGACGTTTTTTTCCTGCGAATAGGCGTAATACAGACCGGTGTTATCTTCGAGTCTCAAATCTCTCCTGAACCAAAATAGGCTGATTTTTTCCATACTGTTTGTTTCCTTTCAGCTATCAATATCCTGAAAGCAAAATTGTTTCAATCCTGCTTCCCTTTTGGTGGATTTTTTACCGGAGGATCCATTTGATAATCCAAAGGACTCACTTTTCTTTGGAGGCTGTCCAATGGAATATTCTTCCAACCTTCCTCTTCACCGTTGTTGTATCTCAAAAAATCATCTTGGTCATTGATGCGGAGACGTTGTTTTTCCTTGTTTCTGATCCTGTCCCACAACTCACCGAAGGTATTGAAAGAAAGGTTTTGGGATACCGAAACACCATAAGTCGCGACATTTCTCGCCAAAGAAAGTGAGGTGAAGGTATTGAAATTATTTCTGTTGTAAACCCTCACCCTGTAGCGTCCATCTTGGGTGACGAGGTATTCGGCCTGCCAGTCGCCCGCGATGCTGTTGAGATCGGCATTACCCTGCAAGTCAGTAAATCCTCCGTCTCTTGATACCCTAAGCCGGCCATCCAAAAAGGTATATGCTACCCGAAGTTGAAAAGTTTCTAAGGCATTTTGATCAAGATTAGCCAAATTGATGTCAACTTCCAGATTTTGATCTACTTGGGCGATGAAACTGTTGAGTTGGGATGAAAGCAACTGGCTGAGGTTGGAGGTAGCGATGTTGCTGACACCTGAAAATTGGCCCTCGGGAGAAAGTGAGCGCATCATGATGACAGAAAAAACCTGCCTGTTTTTTTCCTGCTCGTCGTTTGCGATGCGGTTTTGGAATGCTGAAATATAAGTCTGGATATTGCCTTCTGTCGGGAATTCTGCAAAGTCGAATTTGAAAGTAATCTCCGGCGATAGGAGCTGGCCTTTGAGGTTCATGAGAACTTTTAAGGGAAATCTTCTGCGCATGGCAGGATCTTCCAAAGCGGCGTTTTGGTTGGTTTGTAGACTTTGAAGCGAAACACTTTCGAGGTAGTATGCATTAATGTCCATCACGCCTTCATACGGATCTCCAAACCATGAAATCCGGCCACCGGGCTGTACAATAAATTCTTTTCTCAGGATATTATACAGTGAGAAGTTGTATTTGGCTTCGGTGATCTCATAATTTCCCGACATGGAAAAATTGCCTTGGGTATCAATGTTCATTGTCAAAACCCCGCGTCCCCGGCCTTGGATGGTTTCGCCCGTCCTCGGATCAATCTGGATTTCGGTATAGGCATCAGGCGTGACATCAAAAGTGAAATTCATTCTCACATTGCTGATGTCCAATTTGTCTATTGTTTCTTCCAAAGAAATATTTCTCGCCGTATCGAGTACATTGATGATTTTGATAAATTCCTCCTGGGCTTCATAGCTTTTTGAGCCTAAAGGAATATATATTCTGGTGTTTTTTTGCGAGGTGGCGCGGGCAGTGATATCGAGGTTGTTGGCCGCACCAAAAATATTCAAAGTACCGGTGACATAGGCCGTTCCATAGAATTGGTCATTGTCTCGGGATCCGGTATTTAGGACTTGAAAATTGTCCAGGTTGGATGAAATATCCAGAATAAAATCAGAGAAGTAGTCATGTGAAATTCCCCCGCGCATTCTTGCCCTGTTGCCGTTGGTGTCTTTTAAGGTCAATTCCCTGAAGCTGATTTCATTGTTGTTGAAAATCAAATTACCGTCTACGGTATATTGGGTTTTGAGGTAATTGACTAGCAATGTCCCTCCGGATACCAATCCATTTCCAATCACAACAGGAAAAGCCAGTGATCCTGTTATGTCAAAATCTCCTGAGACAGTGCCTCCCATTCGGGTGATATAGTTGGACAGAAAAGGCTCCAAAACCGACAGGTCAGCTTCGTTTAATTTGGCGTTGAGGTTAAGTTGGTTGTCGGTACTGCCCAAAAACCCATCGATGGCAATCACTTTTTTACCGTTTCGGGTATTGCTGATTTCGACGTTGACGAGCTTGTCAGCGATAAAAGTCGCCGCGTTGATATTGCCTACAAGGAAATTGTTGATGTATAATTCATCCACATTGATCTGTCCATTGACTCCTATGGATTCATAAAAATTGGTAAATCCAAAATTTCCGTTTGCAAGTCCGCTGAATTCTTTGGTGCTGAGGGTATTGAAAAAATCAAGATTGACATTGTGTATTTCCAAACCCAGCATTTCATTGGGATTTGGCGAGATGGTGCCGTTAAGGGCTATAAACTGGTCCGCATTGAAGAGTTTGATGTTGTCAAACAGGAAGGATTTCTGTGCGATGTAGATGCTGTTGTCTTCATCAAAACGCCAGGTTTTGTCAAGGATTTTGAGTTCTGAAGGCTCAAAAACCACAGTCGTATGGTCGGGATAGATGGTGATTTCGTTTTTGATCCGGACAAAGCTTCCAGTCTCCAGTTGGTCTTGGTCATACCTGAAATCAATGCTTGATTCATCCCAGATGGCTTCTATGGCCAGGTTGTTGAATTTTAGGCCGGTGTTGAGTTCCTGTTTTTTGGAAAAGATATAAAAGGAAGCCAAAACCTCCGAGCTGTTGATCAGCTTCGAAGTGTTAAAATCCAAATTGGTATCATAGAGGAAATTCCCATCGTAGTAAATGGTATCAATGCTCGAAAAAAAGTTGAAGATGGTATTGTCCGGTGTCTGGTAAAAAGCCCCTTCGATGATGGTGTTTTTTGAAATAGACGCCCTTGGTTCAAGGAGGTTGATGATGGGATTGATGTCAATGAAATTGAGATTGAGGTCAATACTGTATGGTTCCTCGTTGGCATCAGCCCTGAGTGAAATCTTCTCATCCGAATTTGTCAGGATAGCAAGGTATTGTTGGCTGAGGTTTGTGATGTCTTCAAGCAGTTGTCTTACTTTAAATTTACCAGAAATACCGGCTACAAGCAGATCCGAATTGAGGGAGATCAGCCTTGATTCATCGGTGAAAAGTGATTGAAAATAGAAATTATCTATAAAAAGGTTTCTTCCTTCATAGCTTAGGTTTACATCACTGAATCTTGCGATTCCCTCGATGTCATCCAGAGTCACCCCTTTGGTGTCCAAGGCAATTTTGCCACTCACAAAGGCGTCCTGCTCAATCAAATTCAATTCCTTTAGGAAAGCAGTGTCCAATTTGGCAGTCAGCCGGATAGAGTCTTTGCCATCTCTCAGATCCAAAACCCCACTGAGTTCTCCTTTAAGGTTGGGATCATTTACTTTAAGATTTCCCCTAAACAGATCCTTTCCATAAGTGGCATCAGTTACAATATTCGCATAATTGTAGCCATTGATTCCTGCACTTTTGATATCGGCATCTACCTGGAGGAGTGCAGTTTCCAGGGTCAGACCTGTACCTTTGATCTGCCCTGTCATGGTGACTTTTTGGAACTTTTCCGGATCCTCTACCAAAACGCCTATGTCGAGGTTTTCGAGTTGGAGCCTTCCGGTGTAGGTTGGTTTATTATTTTCAGTTTTGAAGCTCAGCCGCCCGATGATTGTTCCTATGCCCGTTCTGAAATTACCGTTGGCTGTGAAATAGTCAAGATAGCCGGAAAAATCGGTGTCAAAACGGACGTCTTTGAATTTGTTGATTTCTTTCCTTGCATTTTCTCCGATATATGGTGAAAGGTCATTGCTGTTCAGGACCGAATTCAGGAGGGACAATTCAAAGAATGTGCTGTCAATATTGGGGAGTCCGTCGATTTTGAACTTACCAAAAAGTGCACTTTTCTCCCCAAACCTCACCAGGAGCTCGTCAGATGCTAGGTCATCAACTGTACCCTCGATTTCTCCGCTGATAAAAATCCTGTCTTCAATATTTCCTAGGCTTTCAGTAAAGTATTTTAAGTCTTTGATATCCAATGCGGCTTCATCCAACCTTGCCAAAATGTTGACTTCATGAATGAAATTTGAAAGATCTTTGGAAGAGTTGTAGCTGAATTTGAGGTAATCTTTGATTTCTGTATCATTGGATCTCAAGTAGAGATCATCAAATTCCATGAAAGTGGGACCGTATGTGAAATCTGTTTTGAGCTGTTGGAAGACAAGGCCCGAGGTGGACTCCAATCCCCGGAGGTAATTGACTTTGATCCCGATGGTCGGACCTTCAGAATAAAAGTCGTCGGCATCAGCGATCAAATCCCGAAACTGTAACTTATTAAAATCAAATCCACTCTCTATTGGAATACTTCCATAATTGATGATGTCCAAGGACGCTTCTTTGAGACTGATATTTTTGATTCCAAACCTTGAAGCTTTTTTATTGGGATCTCTTGGAGCACTTGGGAAAAGAAGGTTGATCTGGTACAGATATTCTGCGATATTGATAAAATCTTCCTCCGGATGGAATAGCAGCCTGACATTGCCTTTTTCCAATTTGATCTGGTCCAAACCCGGATTGCTGCTGTCCAAAAGTCCTGAAATGGAAAAATCAATATAAACATCTTCCAAGTCCACCATCAAACTGTCATGATGGTCATAAATTACCACATCCTGCAGACTGATAGCATCCCACCACCTGATCCGGACCTTGGATATACTGGTCTCAAATCCGGTGTTTTTGCTGAGGTATTCGGTAAAGGATTTTGTGATTCTTGTCTGGATAGCGGGGATCTGAACAGCGATCACAACTAGTAGGAGAATCAGGAAAAGTAAAAGAACCGCCCTGAAAAGCACCCTTAAGGCTTTCAGTAATTTTTCCGTAACTTTGGGGTTCTTTTCCAAGAGGCAAGCGAAATGAAGATAAATATTCTGGCTATTGAATCATCTTGTGATGAAACGTCGGCGGCGGTCATTTCTGATGGCAAAATACTCAATAATATCATCGCCACCCAATCGGTACATGAAAAATATGGGGGGGTAGTTCCTGAACTTGCCTCCCGTGCACACCAACAACACCTGATCCCGGTAGTTCATGAAGCCATTGATTCATCTGGAATCAGTAAGCAAGAACTTTCGGCCATCGCCTTTACCAGAGGTCCTGGATTGATGGGTTCTTTATTGGTCGGGGTTTCCTTTGCAAAATCGCTGGCCTTTGCCTTAAATATCCCTCTTATTGATGTCAACCACATGCAGGCGCATATTTTGGCACATTTCATCGATGAACCAAAACCGAACTTTCCATTTATCTGTCTGACGGTAAGTGGTGGCCATACCCAACTGGTGTTGGTCAGGGATTATTTGGATATGGAAGTGATAGGAGAGACGACAGACGATGCCGTCGGGGAGGCTTTTGACAAGACAGCCAAGCTGCTTGGATTGCCATATCCGGGGGGACCTTTGATCGATAAGTATGCCAAAACAGGCAACCCAAAAGCTTTCAAATTTCCCATATCTGATATGCCCGGTCTGAGTTTTTCATTTTCAGGGATCAAAACCGCAGTATTGTACTTTCTTAGAGATAATCTCAAAGAGAATCCAAATTTCATTACCGAAAACCTTGCCGATATCTGTGCGTCTGTCCAATATACCCTGATCAAAATGCTTTCCCAAAAACTGGTAAAAGCAGCAAAAGATTACCGAATCAAAGAAATTGCAATTGCGGGAGGGGTATCCGCCAATTCCGGACTGAGGGAGGAACTGAACGTATTGTCAGTCAAATATGGATGGAAGGTGTTCGTCCCGAAATTCGAATACTGCACCGATAATGCCGCGATGATTGCCATGGCAGCACATTTCAAATACCTAAAGGGGGAATTTTGTGGACTGGATGTGGTACCTGAAGCGAGGATGAAGATTTAGAAATAGTATCAAGTATCGAGTATCAAGTATCGAGTACCAAGTATCAAGAACAAAGAAACGAGAAGCGAGAAACGAGAGTCGAGAACTGGGAACCGAGAAATAAGAAAATGGGGTTGAGATTAAAGAAAACCTATCCTTGTCATTTCGAGTGGTCAACATTAATTTGAATGTTTAGAAAGAGTAATGGCATTAATGTGAAATAAATTGGCCTCGGCAAGCTCGGCCACCGCGGTTGTTCTTGGGAGAGGGGCAGGAGGGGAAAAGCGGCGGTGCCGCTTTTCCCCTCCTGCCCCCTAAATTGCCAAACACTAGTTCCCCGAGCTTGCCGAGGGGGTCATTTAAGTTTATGTCATTGGTAGGAGGTACGACTGAGAAATCTTAAAGGAGTATCAAGAACCAAGACACAAGAAGTAAGAAGCGAGAGTCGAGAGAAAATGGAGTAAGAGTGTTCAGTTTCAGTAGAAAGTATGCCCCTGTTCCCAACAACCTGACAACCCGACAACCTGACAACCCGACAACGCGCAGCAGACAAACAATACATCAATTACAACTACTACAACCTCTACAACCATTACAACCATTACAACCATTACAAATAGTAAAACCAAGCATGGCTGTTACCAAAAAAAATAAATTCGATAAAATCATCAATATCAGGAACAAGAAGGCAAGTCATGAATTTGAGTTCTTGGATACCTATACTGCAGGCCTGGTGTTGAGTGGCACAGAAATCAAATCCGTACGGGAAGGAAAAGTCTCCCTCACTGAAGCCTATTGCTATTTTCAAAGGGGGGAGTTGTATGTCAAACAGATGCACATCGCGCCTTATTCGATGGCAGCCAGCTATAACCACGAAGCTGTCCGCGAGAGGAAATTGTTGCTGAACAAAAGGGAGATTGAAAAGATTGAAACAAAATTTTCAGAAAAAGGGCTTTCGGTCATTCCGATCAGGATTTTTATCAATGACAAGGGCTTGGCCAAAATGGAAATAGCCGTCGCAAGAGGCAAAAAACTCCATGACAAGCGGGAGGATATCAAAGAAAAAGACGTAAAAAGAGAGCTTGCCAAGATGAAGTTTTAAAACATTTAAATTCCACAACAGGTTTTTCCAACCAAAGATTTTATATTAGAGGATTATGGAAAGACGTGTTTTGGTTTTAAACTTGGATCATTCTCCTGTCGCTGTGGTGACTGTCCAAAAGGCCTTTGTCTTGACTTATCTGGAGAAAGTAAGTTGCCTGACTTTTTATCAAGACCTGACCATCAGGACAGTGACCAAAACTTTCCAATACCCTGCCGTAATCAGATTGAATGAATATAAAAACATTCCCTACAAAGGTGTTTTGCTGAACAGGGCCAACATTTTCCGTAGAGACAGTCAGGAATGCCAATATTGCGGTTCCAAAAGGCAACTGACCCTTGACCATGTGGTGCCACGATCCAAAGGTGGTAAGTCCAACTGGGTCAATCTGGTCACAGCCTGTCACCGCTGTAATGTCTATAAAGGAGACAAAACCCCCGAGCAGGCAGGAATGCAGCTGAAATCCCAACCTTTCAAACCTAGCTTGGGGTATTTTTTGGCAGAATATGCAGAACGCCATGCCGAAGAATGGGTTCCTTACCTTGAGCTCAGGACAGTTTAGAGTGATTTTTTAATCCGAGCAATTTTCTCTCTGATAAATTGACAAGGATAATGGAACAGTTATTGCCTTTTTGGAAAGTAAAAAAAGGCACCGATGCGGCTTACAGGAAAATATCAGGTCAGGGGAAAGGTTGTCATTGGTTTTATCCTTGCATTCTTTTTGGTGTTGGGCATCAGCGCAGTGACCTATTTCAGCATCCGAAATCTCCTCGACACGGTCCAGGATCTCACCCGGCCAAATGAAAAACTCCAGCAGCTGAATGGCCTCATGGCGGATGTCTATGTGCTTGACATCAACAAAACAGAGCGCACTACGGACAAAGATTCTGTCTCCGAACTCACAAGAAAACGGGTCAAAGAAAGGCTTGAATGGCTAAAATCCAATTCCCTCGATTCAACCGAAATCCAGAACTACCAACAGGTCGGTCTGACTATTTCCGAATTGATGGTAGTTTTTGCCGGATTGGAAGAAGTGAGAAATTACCTTGCCAATAGAAATTTCAGTGCGGAGGCATTAAAAGGAATAGAGATCAGAATCAAAAGGCAGCAAGAACAGAGCGACATGCAGTTTTTGGGAAAACTCCGGACCAAAGATTTGCTTTCCTCATTAAATCCAAAAGATACCAAAGCCGATTCAGATACCACAGGAACTGAAAAAACAGAACCCGAGGCGGAAGAGGGTTTTGACATCGGGAATGAATTACTAGAAATTGCCAAAGACATCAAAAAGTCAGGGACGGTTGTCGCGCCGCCGGTGCCCCCAAAATCCACCAACCAAGATTCAATCCTGCTCGTAATCCGCAAATCTGTAGAGAGGATTTACAAAGATGAACAGCGCCTTCAAGACAGGTTTCTTAGGTTGGAAGAGAACCTGATCGAAAAGAATACAGATATTTTTTTTCAAATCCAGCAAATGATTTCCAATCTTCAGAATGATTTATTGAAGGAATACAAAGTCCAAAACCGCTCTGCCTACAAGCTTACCTATACTGTCTCATGGATTTTGGGGATTTTGGTGTTTTTTGGGGTAGCCGGTTCTTTGGGTTTTGTATTTAGCATCCTCCAAGAAGTAGACAAAGCTGATTTATATGGGGAAAAATTAGAGGAAGCAAAAATGCGATCTGACAAACTAGCCAAGACCAAGCAGGAATTCCTTGCCAATATGAGCCATGAAATCAGAAACCCGCTTCATGCCATTCAGGGTTACCAAAAAGCTTTGGAAAATTCTGATCTCCGCGGCCAACAAAAAGAGTTTGTCGAGAGAATAGGCTTTGCTTCCAATACCCTCATCGCTGTGGTAAATGATATTCTTGATTTTTCTAAGCTCGAAGCGGGGCAGGTTCAGGTGGTGAAAGAACCCTTTGAGGCAAAGGACTTTTTCCTTTCGATCAAGAGTTTTTTTGCATTGAAGACCGAGCAAAAGGGCTTGTCTTTTCATTGGAACATTGACCTTCCCCAAGATCAATGGCTAGTTGGAGACCAATTGAGGATCAATCAGATCATGAATAACCTTCTGGGAAACTCACTTAAATTTACCCAAAAAGGAGGAATTGTGGTCGACATCACTTGGGTAAAAAAGCATCTAGAAATTAAGATTGCTGATACAGGGATGGGAATGACGGCTGAAATCCGAAAAAACATATTCAAGGAATTTAACCAAGGCGATTCCGCCATCAACAGAAAGTTTGGTGGTACAGGTTTGGGCTTGGCGATTGTCAAGAAATTGATTGACAAACTGGGAGGGACCATTCAGGTATCAACTGAAGTTGATAAAGGCACCATTATTTCCTTTACAATACCCTGCGAGGTGATCGAACCTGTTTCCAAACAGTCCGAACATACTTTTGAATTTTCCCTTCAAGGATTAAGAATTCTGTTGGTAGATGATGACCCGCTAGGATTACAATTGCTCAAACTGATCCTCGAAAGCCGCGGGGCAATGGTATCGGCAATACAGGGAGGGGCAGCGTTTGTGAGGGAATTTGTTGCTGATGAAATTGATATTGCCATCATTGACATTCAGATGCCTGAAGTCAGCGGATTGGAGGTGGCGAAAATATTAAGAGCCAATGAAAAATTCCTGACTTTGCCGATAATTGCCATGACTGCCAATGTTTTTGTGGAGGAGGAAAGAAAAATAGAGGAAGCTGGATTTGACGGATTGATTTTAAAACCTTTCAAAGAAAATGAAATAGTCAACAAGATAGGATTGATGTTAGGCCTCACCCAAATAGCTTTTCGCCCGGAAAATCCCACAGAAAACCAAGTGGAGATAAAATCTGATTTGGAATCAATAGACTATGACCTGTCCGACCTGATGAAGTTTTGTATGGGAGACAGGGAAATGCTGATGGAAGTCCTTCAGGATTTTATAAGCGCTGCAAAGGAGGATGTAAGGGGTCTGAATTTGGCTTTGGAAAAACCTGATTTTGGGAAAATACTCGAAATTGTCCATCGGATGTCCAGTCGGCTTGGACAGCTGAAAATTCCCTGCGCCAAATTGGCAATAGAAATTGAGAGGGATTTAAAACTTGGAAAAACTGTCGAAACAATTGAATCGATCAGAGAATTGGCAAAAAATACCGCCGAGGTCATGGTAAAAATTCAGTCTGAATGGATGCCTGAACCCGCCAAATAATTACTTCAGGCCGTATTTTTCCATTTTGTTATAGAGGGTTTTCCTGTCCATCCCAAGGACTTGGGAAGCTTTTGATTTATTGAATCTCACTTCCTTCAAAACCCTGTCAATCATTTCTTTTTCGTGGTTTACCAAATTGCTTTTGTAATCCAAAGCAGGCTCGTGGGATTCAGGTTTGATTTCAAGTAAATCCTGAGGCAACAAATCTTTGCTGATCACTTTATTGCCACACAGTAAAACTGCTCGTCTGACGATATTTTTCAGTTCACGGAGATTTCCGGGCCAGGCATATTCCATAAAAATCCTTTCCACCTCCGCATCAATCCCGGTGACATTTCTATCTAACTTCATGTTGCTTTGCTGGATAAAATGTGCGGTAAAAAGCTTGATGTCCTCTTTTCTTTTCCGCAAGGGCTGCAGGTTGATGGTGAATTCATTCAATCTATGGTAAAGGTCCTCTCTGAAATTACCTTCCTGACTTCCTGACTTCAGTTCATCGTTGGTAGCGGCAATAATCCGAACATCTATTTCTGTTTCTTTGTTGGCTCCGATCTTGCGGATTTTCCTTTCTTCGATGGCCCTGAGCAGTTTGATCTGAATGTCATAACCAAGGTTACCAACCTCATCCAAGAATATAGTGCCCCCATTGGCCTGCTCAAAATGACCGGTTTTATTGTCCAAAGCTCCGGTAAAAGATCCTTTGACATGACCAAAAAGCTCACTTCCTGCAAGTTCCGAAGACAAGGCTCCACAATCAATCGCCACAAAAGGACTGTCTTTGCGATTTGAATTTTGATGGATTTTCTTGGCTATATATTCTTTTCCGGTTCCTGTTTCTCCCAAAACCAGCACACTAAGGTCGGTAGGTGCGACAAGGCTGATGAATTCCTCCAATTTGGAGGCATTGGCGCTGCTCCCTTTGACATAGTCCTGTTCTTTTTTTTCAGCAACAGGCAATTGGGGTTTTGATTCAACGGGTCCTGATAAGGCCTCTTTGACAGTGACGAGCAACTCATCAGGATTGATGGGTTTGGTGATGTATTCGAAGGCCCCCATTTTCATCGCCTTCACTGCGATTCTGATATCGGAATAATTCGTAATCAGGATGACATTGATTTCGGGGTTTTTCTTGATGGATTGCTCCAATAGTTCCAATCCATTTCCGTCAGGAAGCCGGTAATCCGTAATGATGAGTTGTGGCCAACCGGATTGGAAAATGGGTACGGCTTGGGCCAAACTGTTGACTGATTGGACCTCAAGGTTATTTTTTTCTAAAAAATTCCGGATAATCCGGGAATATGTCATGTCATCCTCTATCAAAAGTACCTTTTGCATCTCTTTCCGTTCTTCGTTCGACGGGGAGTATAACAAAAAAAGCACCAGAATATTTCCGGTGCTTTTAAATCTGACAAATTTAAGATTGATTAGTCTTCAATCACTTCTCCTAGGGCAGTATATTTTTTGACAAGTTCTTGGCCCTCGTTGTCAAATTTGATTACGAAATGGCTTGCTGCGTCGTCGCTAACTTTCCAGGCTTCGCTGATTTTCAAAGCTTTCAAAGCTATGTCTTTTTCAATCGCTTCCTTCACAGGAACCGGAAGATCGGCAGGATCAACTTTCACTTTTTCTGATTCCTGAGAAACTTTCATTTCAGTTATTAGACTTGAAGCGGTGGTAGAGTTTGCCATCAAAGGAGCAGTTGCCATTCCAATAACAAACATTGCGGGGATAATAAATCGGGTTTTCATAATAATTTGGTTTAGTTAAAATTGATAATTGGTTTTGTTTAATTTTTGGATTGCTATCTCTTGCTTTTGGCATGGAAATAGACAACTCTGTTTTTTTGAAGCGTGATTCAGTTTCAAATTTCCGGTGCATTGCTTTCCTGTTGTCAGGATGACTTTGCCGGTTTTGAAGTTTTTGATTTCCGTTTCATGTTTACCCTATTTGCACATGTCGTGCCAAGGGGAAAAAGGGCCTTATTTGGTCATAAACAGTGATTCTATTCTTCAAAAGTGGGGAATCATTACACAAAGTGGGGAATAATTCCCCAAACTGAGGGTGAAACAATCCTATTTGGTCGGGTTGGGTTGGCTCAAAATGCAGGTCATTCTTAAATCCGCTTAGGTTTAGTTGACTTCTCACGGTTTAGATCATCTTTGTTTTTAGAATCCAAAAAGTGTAAGGAAGAATGGTATTTGAAAATCTGATATTTTGGACAAAGAATACCCAAAAAAATAAAAAATTGGGTCCGTGGTTTTTTCTGTGGAAGCCAACAAAATATTATATAACCGAACTTTTTTTACTTCCATAAACTTCTAAAAAAGATTTACCTTTACATTTCCAGAAATTACTCGTGTACAAAACCAATGAGTGACCAAATCAAACATGAATGTGGTATTGCGATGATCAGGCTTCGAAAGGAGCCACAATACTACATCGAGAAGTACGGTTCGCCGCTATATGCCCCCAACAGGTTGTACGTCCTGATGCAAAAGCAGATCAACAGAGGTCAAGACGGCGCGGGAGTTGCCAACATCAAGCTTGACACCAAACCCGGCACACGATATATCAGTAGGTACCGGTCTATAGAACCCCAAGCTGTCAATTATATCTTTGACAAAATTTATAAGAAATACAAGAAGGCCAAAAAACTGGGCGGGAAGAAGGGGATGAACAATGCCCAATGGTTGAAAGAAAACGTGGCTTTTTCAGGAGAAGTATGGTTGGGACACCTCAGATATGGAACCCACGGAGAAAACAGCATCGAAACCTGTCACCCTTTTTTGAAGCAAAACAACTGGAGGAGCCGAAACCTCGTCATGGCAGGGAATTTCAACATGACCAACGTGGAGGAATTGTTCAGCAAATTGGTACAGCTTGGACAGCACCCTAAAGAAAAAACGGATACCGTCACCGTCATGGAAAAAGTCGGTCACTTTTTGGACGAAGAAAACCAGCGGATTTTTGACAAATATAAACATCAATATTCCAACGAACAGATTACTGCTGTCATAGAAAATGAAATCGATGTTGCACGCATCCTCAAAAGGTCCTGCAGGGATTTTGATGGAGGATATGCCATGGCGGGAATAATCGGCAACGGTTCAAGTTTTGTCGTCCGCGATCCTTCAGGAATCCGGCCGGCATACTATTATGCAGATGAGGAAATTGTCGTGGTTGCTTCCGAAAAGCCTGCCATCAAATCCGCGTTCAATGTAGATTACAAGCAAATCAAAGAAATCAAACCCGGCCATGCCCTGGTAATCAATAAAGATGGTTCCTACGCAGAGCATGAAATCCTTCCTGCAAGAGAAAAGAAATCCTGCAGTTTTGAAAGGATATATTTCTCAAGGGGAACAGACCCTGATATTTACAGAGAAAGAAAAGCACTTGGCCGCGCACTTGTGCCCCAGGTTTTGAAAGCTATAGATTTTGACCTCAAGAACAGTGTATTTTCCTACATCCCAAATACTGCGGAAACAGCCTTTTTGGGCATGATCGAAGGGCTCGAGGATTACCTGAGTGCCAAAAGGAGGGAAGTGCTCCTGGAAGGAAAGCCTCATTTGGAGGATCTGGAGGAGCTTCTCAACTTCCGTCCAAGGGTAGAAAAACTCGTCAGCAAGGACGTCAAATTGAGGACTTTTATTACCAATGATTCCGACAGGGATGCCATGGTGGCCAATGTATATGACACCACCTACGAAGTCGTCAGGGCGGGACTTGATACCTTGGTGGTCATCGATGACAGTATTGTGAGAGGAACTACTTTGGAAAAAAGCATATTGACCACATTGGACAAACTCAATCCCAAGCGGATCATCATCGTGTCCTCAGCTCCCCAGATCCGTTTCCCGGACTGCTACGGTATTGATATGTCTAAGTTAAGAGAGTTTATCGCTTTCCGTGCGACAGTGGAATTGCTTAAAGACAAAGGCATGAGCTATTTGTTGGATGAGGTTTATGAGAAGTGCAATACCAATCAGATTTTGACAGAAAACTATGTAAAGGCACTTTATGAGCCATTTACCGATCAGGAGATTTCAGATAAAGTAGCCGATATCATCACCACCGACGACATCCATGCGGAGGTAAAAGTCCTCTACCAAACAGTCGACAACTTACATAAATGCATCCCGGACCATTCAGGAGATTGGTATTTTACAGGCGACTTTCCAACTTCAGGAGGAATGCGCGTAGTAAATAGGGCTTTTGCCAATTACATGGAAGGAAAAGTGGTCAGGGCATACTGATCATTACCAATATTTAATCCAATGACCAAACTTCAAGTCCCCAAAGCACTTGTTTTTGGTCATTGTTTGTTTAATTTAAATTCATCTTTATCAAACCCATAATCATGGAAGTCAATGTACCCTTGCTAAAACAGATTTGTGAAATCGCCGGTGCTCCGGGATTTGAAAAAAGAATCAGGGATATGGTCATCGAATTGGTGTCCCCTCTTGCAGACGAGGTCATGACGGACAACATGGGCAGCGTCATAGCCATCAAAAAATCCAAGAAAAATCCCGATTCCAAAAGAGTGATGGTGGCTGCACATATGGATGAAATCGGATTTATCGTCACCCATATTGATGACAAAGGATTTGTGAGATTCCATGTTTTGGGAGGTTTTGACCCCAAGACCCTGACCGCCCAGCGTGTTATCGTCCACGGCAAAAAGGATTTGGTGGGTGTCATGGGGAGTAAACCCATCCATGTCATGACCGCTGACGAAAAGAATAAACTGCCTCAGATCACTGACTTTTTTATTGACTTGGGCATGGAAAAAGAGGAAGTGGAGAAGTACGTAACCATAGGAAATCCCATCACGAGAGATAGGGAACTGATAGAAATGGGAGCCTGTGTCAACTGCAAATCCATTGACAACAGGGTAGCGGTTTTTATACTTTTAGAGACCTTGAGGGTATTGGACAATCCGGCCTATGATGTGTATGCCACTTTTACAGTGCAGGAAGAAGTAGGTATCCGTGGCGCAAATGTTGCAGCACATGGTATCAATCCTGATTTTGGGATAGCATTGGATACAACCATTGCCTTTGATGTACCGGGAGCACAACCTCACGAAAAAGTCACCGAATTGGGTAAAGGAACTGCCATCAAAATCATGGATGCTTCGACCATCTGCGATTATAGGATGGTGGCTTTTATGAAGCATACCGCCGATCAGCATCAGATCAAATGGCAACCTGAAATCCTAACTGCAGGAGGTACAGATACCGCCGGAGTGCAGCGTATGGGCAAGCAGGGGGCTATCGCCGGTGCGATTTCCATACCGACACGTCACCTGCATCAGGTCATAGAAATGGCCCACAAAGAAGATATCTCCAACAGTATCCAACTTCTGAAGGCTTGCTTGGAGGACATCGATGGCTTTGATTGGAGTCATTGAGAAGGTAAAACATAAAATGAATTTCCATTCCGAGGTCTGATTTTTCAGACCTCTTTTTTTTCTTAAAAAATTAAATGTTTGTACACAATTATGCCAGTAGATTGGATATCCATTTAAATTTTTGTCTGCAGACTGAAATATCCGGTACATCCCTGCCCGACGAGAGGCGGGGGTCTTCCGACTTCCTCCCGATAGCTATCGGGATCCGTCCCCATGAAGAAGAATATAGGGTTACTGGCAAAGAAGCGTATATCATGAAAAATTATTCTCTTTCATTCAAAAACAAAATCTAAGGATTTAGATTATAATAAGTCACAAGCGATATAAATTAAGATTATATTTGTATCGCGCACGATATAATACGATTTAACAATATGATTTATGAAAAACAGGTTTTACGATTTTTCTGCCAATAACCTTCAGGGCAAAGAAGTATCCATGTCAGAGTTCAAAGGAAAGACGGTTTTGGTGGTCAATACCGCCAGCCAATGCGGTCTGACTCCACAATATGAAGGCTTGGAAAAACTCAACCAAAAGTACAAAGACAAAGGCTTGGTCATCCTGGGATTTCCCTGCAACCAATTCGGCAATCAGGAACCCGGGGATTCCAAGGACATTGCGGAAGGATGCCTCCTGAATTATGGGGTAAGCTTCCCCATGTTTTCCAAAATCGAAGTCAACGGAAAGAATGCCCATCCTGTATTCAAATTCCTCAAACATGAATTGGGTGGAATATTTGGGTCAAGTATCAAATGGAACTTTACCAAATTTCTGGTAGATGCAAATGGGAAACCCGTCAAGAGATTCTCTCCCATTACCAAGCCTGAGGAAATCGACAAATACCTTAGAAAAATTTTAAAGTAATCATACCGTTTTTATTTCTTTCCCACCAATAATGCCTGAGAATCCATTAAACCGTCCATTTACTCTTCCTAATGGAGTGCTGATCAAAAACAGACTTTTCAAATCCGCCATGAGTGAAGGACTCGGCAATAAGGATGGATCGCCCAAGCCAATGCTCGATCTCCTTTATCGTAAATGGGCGGATGGAGGAATTGGTCTATGTGTCACGGGAAATGTCATGATTGACAGACAGGCACTTGGCGAACCGGGAAATGTTGTCATTGAAGACGCTTCAGGATTGGAAGGATTGAAATCATGGGCCAAAAACGCCACCGCCAACGGGACACACTGTTGGGTTCAGTTGAACCATCCCGGAAAGCAGGCACCGAAGGGACTGAACAAGGAGACAGTTTCTCCCTCGGCTATTCCATTTAGGAAGGACATGCAGTCTTTTTTCAACATTCCAAGAGAACTGACCGAAGCGGAAATCCGGAACCTGATCAAAAGATTTGCGTTTGCAGCGAAAATGGTAAAGGAAGCCGGGTTTTCAGGGGTTCAGATTCACGGTGCACATGGGTATTTGGTCAGCCAGTTTCTTTCTCCCCATCATAATCAGCGTACAGACCTTTGGGGAGGTGACCCGGAAAGACGCAGAAAGTTTGTATTGGAAGTCTATCAGGCCATGCGAGATGCTGTCGGAACTGATTTTCCTATCGGGATCAAACTCAACTCTGCTGATTTTCAGAGGGGTGGTTTTACAGATGAGGAATCTTTGGAAACCATCAAGGCATTGGAATCGGCTGGCATTGACCTGATAGAAATATCCGGCGGAACATATGAAGCCCCTGCGATGATGGGGGCAAAATGGAAAGAAAGCACCCAAAAAAGGGAAGCCTATTTTATGGACTTTGCGGTCAAAGCCAGGAAAGCGGTTAAAATTCCTTTGGTAGTAACGGGTGGATTTAAGAGCTATGAGGGCATGGCAGAAGCTATAGAGTCAGGAAATGTGGATTTTGTAGGTTTGGCAAGGTTAATCGCAGTAGAACCGGATGCACCTCTCAGACTCCTGAATGGACAATCTCCCAAGATATCTATCCAATCAATCAAAACCGGAATCGGACCTATTGACAAAATGAGTGTCATGGAGACTGTGTGGTACCGCGAACAGTTGGAAAGAATGGGCAAAGGAATGGAACCCAAGCCAAACTTATCAGCCTTTGTCGTATTTCTGAAATTCGCTTATAAACTGATATTTAAAAGAAAAGGGGCACTTAAGGAAAGAGCATCCTGATTTTTATTTTCAATGTAAAATCTTCAATAATTATGGAATCAACTTTCAATCCCACCATTCAGCCCAAAACCAACATCGGACAGACTATCGTCAGGGTCCTGCTAGGCAGTTTTCTGCTTTTTGCAGGTATCAGCCATCTTTCCTTTAATCGGGCAGAATTTTTGGCGCAGGTACCGCCTTGGGTTCCCATGGATCCGGACCTAGTTGTAATCTTGTCAGGAATAGTGGAAATCCTCCTTGGAGCATCCTTGCTTTTCCTTGCCTCCAAAAGGGCGCAAGTCGGTTGGGTGGTAGCGCTTTTCTTTGTGCTGATTTTTCCAGGCAACATTTCTCAGTATGTCAATGGGATTGACGCCTTTGGGTTGGATACTGACCGCGCACGGTTTATCCGTTTGTTTTTCCAGCCGGTCCTGATAGTCATGGCATTGTGGTCCACAGGCGCTTGGCAGGTTCGGAGGAAAAAAAATAGTTTTTGATTATCCGTTTGATAGTAGCTTAAATTTAAAGATAAAAGCTGAGGATAATCAGACCATAGATTACAGTCGATAGTCCATAGTCACTACACTTGAACTTCAGCCCAGGAAATTGGCAATGGGTACCAAATCAATATCCGCAATATCCAATATCAATGAATATCGATATGAAAATAGATTTCCAAGGGATTAGTCCAAAGATGAAAAAGTGTTGAAACGTTCTTTTATCAAATCAATATGGATCAGTTAAAACTTGACAATCAGATATGTTTCCCAATGTATGCGGCCTCAAGGTTGATCATCAGGGAATACCAGCCTCATCTGGACAAACTTGGGATTACTTATCCCCAGTATTTGGTCTTGTTGGTTCTTTGGGAGGAGGATGGGATTTCTGTCAATGACATTGCCCATAAGTTGATTTTGAATACCAATACAGTGACGCCGCTTTTGAAGCGGATGGAGACATTGGGATTGGTTTCCAGGATTCGATCTGAAGAAGATGAGCGGAAAGTCATTGTCAGGCTTACTGAAAAAGGAAGCATAATGAAAGCCGAGGCCGCCCATATTCCTTACAGCTTGATGGCGGATATTTCCCCTGATGAGCTCAAGATGGAGGAATTGGTAGCCATGAAAATAAAACTGGAAGAATGGATTGATTTTTTAAAAAAGAAATCTGAAAAAGAGTTATAGAATTAATATTCGCTTGTTTGCCTGTAAACCAATATCTACTTCAATCGTGACGGAAGACCGATGTACCGGAAATGTCAGTCAAAACCCCGAAGATTTTGAAACCTCCGGGGTTTGGGTTTATAGGATGTACGCTTAAAGACCAAATCTATACTGGATGCCTGTCATCAACTGGGTTCTTGAACCCAAAAAGCCAACTTCGGCACGGAACATCAGACTTTTATTTAATTGGTATTGAGATCCAACAATAAAATTCCACAAATCCGCAGGTCTTCGGTCCATGGTATATTGGACAGTGCTGGATTCTCCATTATTCAGCGCACCGTCCACAGCTACAAGAAAAGTACTCGCTTTTTCAATGGCAAGATTGGCGGCGGTAAACTTAGCGATGTTTACCGGATTCAGGCGTTCTACACGGGAAAGTCCTTCCCACCATTCATCTACCCTTACCTGTGCAAGTTCGACTTTTTCAAAACCTAGATCTACTTTTGGCTGGATTTGATCCACAGGTAGGACTTCATCAAGGTTTACTGATCCGCTTTGTTCCCTATTGATATCGATTCTGAAGCCACCCACCCAAACTGCTATTGCGCTTTCAGGTTTGTTGAGTTTGAAGTTTTTGCCAAACCTCGGCCCAACAACAAATGTTCTTGTTGGCACGCTTAATTGCGGTACATCTGTCCAAGCGATGTTTAAGTCTAAAGCTATAAAACCTCCGCCCACACCTATTGTGGGAGTCATTCCAAACCCGAATGTGCCTGCATTGAAATCCACCCTGGAAGCTCCTGAGAATACTTCAGAATCAAAATTGAGAGAATCCGGAAGCCAGACACTATATCCGACTTCGGTGGATGCACTCGTCCGTGCCAATATTCCATAGACGTTCAGGAAAGGGAAGACCCAAACATCCGGCCTTACAGAAATGGCCCCTGCTCTTGATACAGCAGTATTGAATCGAACGATGTCATCCACGTCAAACTTTTGTCCTCCGTTGAACCCTACCATTAGGTTTTCGAGTACAATATCTGATTCTTGCCAAAGGTAATTTACACTTATACCTGCAGAATAGGGGAGGGAAAACCCTGCTTTGGTAGCCTTATCTCCCCAAATTGGCAGGACATAGGGATATTCAGCTGCTTTGATACTGTCAATGTAAGATTGATTTTTTGGACCCACTTCTCTATTCGTAAAAACCTGAGAGAAGCCGGCGCTGACCGAAATAAGTAACACAAACCAGGTAAATAGGGAACGCTTCATTTTTGAAAAACAGTTAATTGGTTTAAAAGAATTATAAACTGAAGAAATTTTTTACTTTTTATGAGACTAGGTTATTTTGATCGGAACATAGAAATAATTCACCTTAGTTGTCAAAACCCCATATTTGAAAACTTCATCAAAACCTGGATCATTTAGCAGATAAGTAGGCATTCCTGTGGCGCCGACATTGGATCTGACCAGAACTCCCATGCTGAAAAAGGAGTATTCTCTGAGCTTGATATGGAAATAGAATCCCAAGTTGAAATTGTTTAATGCTTCAGAATCATTGTATCCATTAAAACTTGACCTATTTAAACCACCTGTCAATCCAAACTCTATTTTTTCGGTATTGAGTGCCTCTCCAAATAGTAAACCGATGATGATTTGGGCTTTGGCTGGAATAGAAATAGAAAAAAGTATTAGCAGGAGGAAGACTTTTAGTTTATTTGCCATTACCAATAGATACATTCATTTGGAGACGAATTTCACCAAAAAAATGGTTTACATGATAATTGCACAGTAAGCTAATTTACCTCAATTGGTGGAATGTTTGCAGGTATTTCAGCTGAAGGGGACAATTTGGGAGTATCTGCTTCAAAAAAAATAAGCTTCAGGAGTGGATTGATTTTTTGAAAAACAAAAGATAAACTCTTGTATTTTAGTTTGACCAAGGCATTGAAAAAGTTACATAAGCAATATTGCCAAAAAGATAAATGTTGCTATTTAATCTTTGGATTGATGTAGAAAAGAGCGCTACATCCGACTTCGGTCTTCCGTCTATTTTGAAATGGTATTTTGGACCACAAGCAAAAAAAATGGGAATTATGTTAAATGTATGTACACAATTATGCCAGTAGATTGGATATCCCTTTAAATTTTTGTCTGCAGACTGAAATATCCGGTACATCCCTGCCCGACAACAGGCGGGGGTCTTCCGACTTCCGTCTTCCGTCCCCATGAAGAAGAATATAGGGTTACTGGCAAAGAAGCGTATATCCATGTTATGTTATTTTATTTCCTCTCTATAAAGTTTTTTCATCACTTTTATTTTGTCCGGGTTTTCGACAAGCGATTGGTCCGAAAACATCATGATGCCGGATGCGGGCGCTTTGGAACCTTCAAGCATGACTTGTCTGAATTCTTCGGGACTGATAATTCCGGGATTGTTATGAGATTGGACTATGGGCCAAATCTGGGGACGTGCTCCTTGGTTCAAGTCTTCTCCTAACCTTTGGTTCAAGTCTTCAGACTTAGACCCTAAGTTTTCTATCTCAATCAAATCACCCAACCAGGTCACATAATCCCCGACCCAAGTGGTTGGCCTTTCCTTCATTTTGTGAAACAACATGGGAGACATCACATCGGCCATTTCGGAAAATGCCTTTGGGTCAATGCCCAAAATTCGGTAAAGTGCAGAGTCGTAATCTGCAGGATACCAGGAGCAATAAAATACGCCCAGTTTTGCATTGGGCTGGATTTCATCCAATACTGATCCCATATCCCTGACCCATCCGTTCAATACCCCACTTCTCCAATTTCTCCATTCTTTATCGGCATGGTTCAAAATCCATTCGGCTTTGTGTCGGGCGCTGTCTCCGGGAATTTCTTTTCCGATACTTTCTCCAAATTGACGGGTACAGCGATCACAAAAACAGGTTTCGGGGAGGATGGGATTTTTGGTTTCAAACTGGGCATGCCAATGGACATAGTCTAAAAAAATCCCGTCTACTTCAAATTCCCGAAGGATATCTTTCAATTGTTCTTGTCGAAAATTCTTAAAATCCGGATCGGTTGGGCAAATTCCCATAAACCAGTCTGCAGGTTCGGCCTTTTCGCCCATTTCTGTGATGGGCCAAGCTTCAGGGTGGTCCTGAAGGTATTCTTTTCCGTTGAGCGTCGGAAACTCTACAAAAACCTTAGTGCCTTGTTGGCGGGCTGTATTATAAAACTCCCTGTTGAGGGAAATGCTTCTGACAAATACCGCATTCATTCCCAAAGAATCTAACCTGTATCCTGCATCCAAAAGTGTGGCGGGATTGCCATAAATTCCTTTTACAAAGGGAGTGGGTTCTTTTTGTGCAGATGTGCAGCAGTAAAAAAGAAGCAAGGTGATCGGTAATATGTTGAATTTCATTTTCCTAATTTACCAATTACAAAACCGGTATCCCAAAAATTTTGCTAGTCAAGTGTATTTAGCAAACTGGAGGTAAAAAAAGGCCGGATATTTTAAATCATCCGGCCTATGAAAGTTTTATTTATCGAACTCTCCGATGTAAGGAATGCCTTCCATAATACCGGCGCGTATTTCACTAATAAAGTATTCCTCTAATTGGAAGAACTGCGCTGCCACCTTAGAGCCATTGGATTTTTTGACTTTTTTGTAATAATCTTCTATCAGCTTGTCGGTATTTTTCCTAAGAGCGATCATCTGACGGACTATTTCATCATAATCCGCATCCCCAAGTTTATCATAGTTCTCAACATACCTATTGAGCAAGTCGAACCTGGTCTGTCCCAAATCTTTCCTTTTGACTTCGTATTCATCATAAATGGTCCAAAAGGGATCGGTCGGATTAATTTGAAGAAATTCAGAAACCATGAGTTTCTTGTCCATGCCATATACGGATTGGAAATATTCAATTTCTCCGTCCTGGATTTGCGCCATGCTGTTTATTCCAAAGCCAAATACCATCAGCCAAGCGGCAATCATAATTAATGTGATTTTTTTCATATTGGTTTTTTTTAGATTGTTTGTATTTTGATTTTTACTCTATTTTTCTTTTTGACCGGCACCGATTGGAATTCTCAAGTAGACATTCAGGGAGGAATTATTGACTGTCGCATCAGGATTCTTCATGACATCGACCAAGCCATAATAGTATAGCATCCCTACACTCATACTTTTCAGGTCTTTTTTAAGCTTATAACCCATTCCTCCTACCAAGCCAAAATCAAGTCTTGTAAAATCATCACTGACTTGGCGTCTAAACTCCAAATCACCGCCATTACTTTCTAAGTTAAAGTAATCATAGGCTTTGGACCTTAATCCTGCCTGTATGCCACCTTCCAAAAGGAACCTTTGGTTGATGCGTTGCTGCCACATGATCGGGACGTAAAAGACATTGACCTTGGTGGTCAGATTACCTTCTTCGAATAACTCGTCAAAATTTTCATCACCCAGTGCATAAGTCGGCATTCCAGTCGCACCCACGTTTGATTTGACCAATACACCTGTGCTTAAAAATGAATTTTCTTTGACCCTGATGTGGAAATAGAAACCCAAATTGAAATTGTTCAGTCCCTCGGAACCATTGTATCCATTGAAATAGGAACGGTTTAATCCGCCTGTCAACCCAAACTCGATCTTTTCAGTGTTGAGGGCATCCCCAAACAAAAGCGAAATGATAACTTGGGCTTTGCTGGTTCCCGATACAGTAATGAACAAAAGTAGAAGGGATATTTTTAGACTTTTTGCCATGATAATGGTTTGTTGGTTTTTGATATGCACTTTTTTTCTTGATTGATAACTATTTTTTGATGGGGATACTTTCTTTCTTGTGGAAAAACAGTCCCCAGATTTGGTCATTGCCAATAGATCTAGCCAATTCTTTGAAAGCGAAGAATGGAATAAAAGAGAAGCCGACCACCAATAGACTTGCAAATAAAACGATGTTAAAATGGTGTGCAAAACCTTCGGCGATTCCTTCCCACGAAGCGGTTTTCACGACAGCCCGTATGAAAACCTCAATTGCCTCAACTATGAGTACAAAAATACTGAAGAAGAAGGTTTTATAAAGGGTGGGAATAAATAGGGGCTTATTTTCGAATTTTTTACTTACGTCCAAAAAAGCCCCGATCATAATGACTTTCCCGATGATCAATGCTTTTACAACCCCAATTAAATAGTCATCCAAGAAAATACCATATTGGGCTAAAAGTACCCTTCGGTAAAAAATAATCACGCTGAAGCAAAGAGACAGGTACAACACATTAATGCCATACTCCTTAAGTTCATGCCATAATTTTTGTTTGAAAGTCTTACTCTGTTTTGAATGTTCCATATTCCGGTTGTTTTTTTTGGATTTTCAATTTTTCGCTAAGATGGTGTTCTATTTTTTAAATGTTTGTACGTAATTGTGCCAGTAGATTGGATGTCCATTTAAATTCTTGCCTGCGGACTGAAATACCCGGTACATCGGTCTTCCGACTTCCGTCTTCCGTCCCCATGAAGAAGAATATGGGGTTACTGGCAAAGAAGCGTTTATCCATGTTTTATAATTTAAATTTCAATCAAACCAACCTCTGCTACGGAAATAAAAAAACATCCCTGCGCTGATGAGGATCATAGCGGCTATGGCATATGCATAACCAAATGGATTGTTGATCAGTGGGATATATTGGAAATTCATTCCCCAAATTCCTGCAAGAAATGTAATCGGCATGAAAATGGTCGACATGATGGTAAGTCTCTCCAGTCTTTTGTTGGTTTTTTCTCTGGCTTGGGCATCATAGAAGGACCGAATAGCATTTAATCTCCTCTCCAATAATTCCAATGTCCTGTCCGCTGAATTCAGATTTGCGGCAGACAGGGTCTGGTATTCTTTAGTTTTTTCGGCGCTGTTGCTAGCTTTATCTGAAGCAGCAAATGCAAGATAAACCGGCAACTGACCTTGAACCACAGATTCGAGTAACAACAAATCCGACTGCAAATCTGCAATTTCTTCTAGTTGGATATCACCTTGGTTGGCATCCAATTTTTTTTCCAGGGTTAGGATGCTTTCGCTGAGAAAAGCGGTCCTCCTTAATAAAACCATGGAAAGGCCAAATAGGAGGGACGAAATAAATCCTAAAATACTGTTGTCGGGGAGCACAGTGGCAAAATCTTCCCATTTAAGGTTTTTTTGAAATCTTGTGAATTGGTTGTCATAAAAGGTAAGGAGGAATCCATTTCCATACAATGATCCCAGATACTCCATTTTACGGTTTACCTTCTTATCAGTAACAACAGGCATGACAAGCAGTGAAAGCGGCTTTAGGGGGTAATAACCGGGATGATCCCTAGAATCTATGCAAAACCTCCTGATCAGGCCATGAACCTTTAGGTCTTCAAGTATCTGCTCTAATTCAGCAACACTAGCTCCTTCTACATCTATCCAAATACTGGTGTTTTCTTGCCCGAGGGAATCGATGGCAGTCTTATAGTCACAGGGTTGGAGATGCTTGTCTTCAAATATGATATTGCAACTGGTTTTCATGTTTTATCGCATTTTTTGATTCCGGATAGAATTCATCATTAATAATTAATCTGATACTTGCTGCGGACTGAAATAAGCTATAAATTATCAAATTACTTATTTATTTTGGAATCAAACAAAACACCGATGAACACAGCCAAACATGAGGAACCTGACCATCTGTCCCATGATGACGAATTGAAGAAGGATAAGAAAGAGAATAAGAAACTATTACAAAACGAAAGGATCAGAGTTGCTTTCGAAAGACTTCAACTTGCATGGATCCGTACCTCAGTTACCTTATTGGCTGTTGGGGTAGGTGCCTATCAGTACTTTTATGAAAGAGTAGAATCCGGACGGACAGGGTTTTTAAAACACATTACAGGAGCCCAGGTCGGCATTGTTTTGATCATTGTATCGTTTATAGTTTTACTCTTGGCTACCTTTCAGCACAATCGCAGCATGACCAAGTTGAAGGAACACTATCGTGAAATGAGGTATTCGATAGGTTCTCTTTTAGCATATTTCATTTTGGCTTTGTCTTTTACTATTTCTATGATGGTTTTATTTGGACTATAATTCAAAGCAGCATCTTCTCAAAGTCAATTGCTCAAATGCTGAAAATTTTTGGGTTGATGCTACAAATCAACTTATAGTAAACCTAAAAATCTCTTTATTTCTTATTTCAAAGTGGTTTTTGGGATTTTGCAAATGAAGATTTTATAACCCAAATCTGTATTGAATTCCTCCCATATACTGTTGTCTTGAGCCAAGAAATCCATATTCGAATCTAAACATGAAGTGTTTGTTAATCTGATATTGGGACCCGACAATGAAATTCCACATATCGGCAGGTCTTTTATCCATAGAATATTGGACTGAAGCAGATTGGTCATCATTTAATGCGGCATCTGCTGCTACAAGAATTTCACTTGCCCTTGTCAAGGTTGCGTTAGCGGCATTGTATTTTGCGATGTTAACTGGATTTTTTTGATCCAAAGGGGAGAGTCCTTCCCACCATGTATCCACTTTGACCTGTGCGCCACCGACTTTTTCGAAACCTTCATCTATTTTTGGCTGAAGGGCATCCGTATCAATTATATCACTAAAATTGACAGAACCATCGGTTTCAGAATTAAGATGGACCCTAAATCCTCCCACCCAAACTGCTATAGATCTTTCCGGTTTTGCGAGTTTAAAGTTTTTCCCCATCCTTGGTCCAAAAACGAATGTTCGTGTAGGTCGACTAAGTTGGGGAACATCAGACCAAGTAACATTTAGATCCAAAGCCAAAAAACCTCCTCCTACTCCTATTGTAGGCGTCATTCCAATTCCAAAGGTTGTGGCCTGAAAGTCCACTTTTGTGGATGTGGCAAAAATCTCGGAATAGGTATTGGTCGAATCCGGTAGCCACAATCCAAACCCCACCTCTGTGGAGGCCTGGGCTTTGCCCAGGATTCCATAAACGTTCAAAAATGGGAAAACCCAAATATCAGGTCTAATTGAGACGGCACTAGCAGTTGCAGCTGCTTTATTAAACCTGACCACATCATCGACATTATACATTTTCCCCCCATTAAATCCAACCATGAGGTTTTCAATGATGAGGTCAGATTCCTGCCAAAAATATTGCACACTTAATCCGGCAGAATAAGGGAGGGTATATCCTGCCTGGGTTGCTTTTGCTCCCCATATAGGCAGCGAATAGGGGTATTCTGAATTTTTAAGGCTATCCCTTTTGGACTGGTTTTTCTCGCCCACTACCTTATTGGTAAAAACCTGAGCCTGGGCACCGGATACTATAAGTAGAAATAAAAAACAAAATATATATAAAGGTTTCATTTGAGAAGGGTACTCTTTATGTTTTTGGATTTCTTTGGTTTTTTAAATGGAAAGTAGCCTTTTCCAAGACTGGGTTTTTCCCAAATATGCAGTGTTTTTTTATTTTTTTGAAAATATCCTTTTCTTAAATTTAACCTTTGAAAAACGGTATTTTTAAACGTTATCGTTTAATTTGAATAAATATAATTTTATGAATTTTCTGTCCCTCTTTTGGAATTTTACGGCTAACGAAATTTGATTTTATCAGGATTTAGAAAATCATTTTTTCCCCTTTTTGGGTGATTAAGGTGGTTTAAGAAAAAAAATTGAAGCTTTCTGATATTTTGGGTTTCAAAAAATACAGGGCTATAAAATCAGCGTTCAAGTCAAGAAAAAAATGGTCCCCAACAAGCTTTTTGTTGACCAGATTTTTTACATGGTCAGGCAAATGAAGGATATTTTCGAGGATGAATTTTGTCAGTTGGAAAAACCCTATTCAGTAACAAATTTTCTGATGCCAATCTGTCTTGGAATAGAAAACAGTAATGGTTTTGATCAAATCTAAAGGAAATAGAAGGGGTTTTCTTTTCTTCAAGATTTAGAGCGTCTTTTTCAATGGCTTAAATTCAAATACATGGTAATGCCAGGCAGGCATATCCAGAAAGAGACCTTCTGACAACATGCTGTTTCCGTCTCTTTCATAATATTCTTCGCCCATCATGTTTTGAAGCTTCCATTTTTTATCTGCCAGATAGGGCAAAGGAAGCTGAAGAAAACACTGACTGGAATATGGGGCGTAATTCACCACAACGACTCCTGTCTTACTTTGAGGTCCTTCCCAAGAAAAGGCGATAAATGATTCCCAGGTACGGTTTTCTGACCAGGTTGCCTTGGCGTCAAGGAGTTTCCACCTGCCTTTTTCAAAAAGAGGGTTTTTGAGTACTTCAAGCAGTCTGCTATAAAACCGTTGCAGATCAGGGTTCACAGGTTCATGGGGACCACGCACCAGGTGGGAAGAAATGTGTGTTCTCTTACCTTCCAGCTGCCCCTGATGGAAAAATCTCAGCCCGGGTGAGAAATAAGTGATGATGGCGGCTGCTTCATGTTTCTTTTGGTCAAAAGTGGCTGCTGCCCTGGATTCGTCATGGTTTTCAAGAAAGCGGACTGTCCGGCTTTGGTATTCCCATTCCGCATTTAGATGTTCGCGGACAGGTCGGGATTTACCCTCGATGAGCCTGTCGAGAAGTCTTTTATCATAGGTATAGTCAAACCCCTCCAGCTGAAGTTCCCATTCCATATTCCAGTATACCTCGGCAATGAATTTGAATTCCGGATTTTTTGTTTTGATTTTTTGGATGGCTTTAGGCCAAAAGAGGCCTGATTCTCTTTTCCATGTTTTCACAAAGACTGAGGGCGTTACCAGCATGGCCATGTCACAGCGGACACCGTCGCAGAGACCGGAGATTTTTTCAAGTTCCCCGATCATGGCTTGGTGCAGGTCAGGATTGGCATAATTCAGCTGAAGGGTATCAGGCCAGCAGGGAAAGAATGGATCTCGACCATGGGCAAAAGCCCTTTCTTTTTTCTTTATCCGGAGTGATGTGTAATTGTGGGCTTCCCGCTGAAGTTCTTCCTCAGTGCCTTCGATATAAAATTCCGGATGTTTTTGGACCCATTCATGGTCTATGGCGGTATGGTTGGGCACAAAATCCAACATCAGATTCAACCCTCTTTCTTTCATTTTTTCTCTAAGGCGTGAGAGCGCCCCATTTCCTCCCATATCCTTGTGGACTTCATAGGCAGAAATCGCAAATCCCGACCCTTCAATATCTCCCATTTTGAGGTCAGGAAGGGTTTTTTCAAATTCCTCCAGCCAATCAGGATTGGTCCTTGAGATTTCCTTTCCCTTGGTTCCGGTTTGCCAGACACTCAGAAGCCACACCCACTCAAATCCCAAGTCCCGGATATGGTCCAACTCCTGATCGGGAATGTCATCCAACATGGCTTTTCTGCCAAGCTTTTTTGAAAGGGAATTTAAGTAAACCCGAGTATTGACTTGGTAGAGAGTAGGATAGTTTTTTTTGGCATTGGTCATAATTGGAAAAGTTAAAGTGGGTATTGTCTTATAAGAGTTGATAGTATTCTTTTTGGTCAGGGAAATTGATACTGACCAACCCTCTTTTTTTCTTCTTCGAAGGACTTCCTTTCTGTTCAGGGAAAGAAAAATCCATGGAAAGGACAATTACTTTTGTTGGGGCTTATGGAAAAATGGGGTAAGGGTAGCGAAATCCTTACTGTAAGCAATTTAATAAATAAAGGTTAAGGAGAAAATGATTTAATGGTCTTTAAACCATGATGATAGTCATGTTTTAAATAATTAAGCGGATGGTTTAAAAGGATTGTTTTCTTCGGGTAATTTGAAAGTTCAATTAAAATACCGCATACAAAATAGCCAAGCCAATCAGCATGGAGAATGGTGAATTCAGACGGAAATAGAGTGGTTTTAGGATTTCGGCACTTTTTAGGGAATAGCTGTGGTGCCATTTCCTTGGTACAAAATAAAGAACAACAGAAGTGCCCAAGATAAACCAACCCACAACACTGATTACCTGCGGAAATCTGGAGAAGTCTGCATACCCAATCAATCCCAATGCAGGAATCATCCTCACCGTTATTTCAGTATAATTGATCAAGTTGGTGCTTCCGGCTTTTTTTAAGATTTCTCTCGCCTTTTGGGGTGCAAATAGCATCAATAAACCTGTTGCAATGAAAAACAAACCAAAAAGTACAACTGTCCATTTTGCTAATAATACCACCATAGGATCTGTTTTTAAATTCCGATAAATATCTGTTTAAATTGATTAAGATTGTTTTTTCAACCTAAGGAAGATTCTCTTTAAAATCAATTTTTGCATTTGGAAAAAGGGCTTTCCAAGGTATTTAGAAAAATCTGTTTTGACGAAAAACTGAATCTCCTGATCAAAATCATTTTTTGAAGGAATGATTTTCGGTAAGTTCAAAGCTTATTAGATTTGCACAAGTGTCATAGATTTTATCAATCGAAAAATGAATTCGATAATCCCTATATTTAGTAAATTCGCAATTATATCAAAATAATCAATTCAATTATGGATCATAACACAAATCAAAATGGTGGCGATTTGAGCAAATGCCCGTTTCACAATGGACAGCTCAAGCAAGTGGCCGGCGGCGGCACCAGCAACCGTGACTGGTGGCCAAACCAGTTGAAATTAAACATCCTGAGACAGCATTCTTCCCTATCCAACCCGATGGGAGAATCTTTCAACTACGCTGAGGCTTTCAATTCACTTGATCTGGCCCAGGTAAAGCAAGATATTGAGACACTTTTGAAAACATCACAGGACTGGTGGCCTGCTGATTACGGACATTATGGACCATTTATGATCCGTATGGCGTGGCACAGTGCAGGTACTTACCGAGTACATGATGGACGTGGCGGTGCAGGTACAGGAACGCAGCGTTTTGCTCCACTGAATAGCTGGCCTGACAACGGCAACTTGGACAAAGCCAGATTGTTGCTTTGGCCAATCAAACAGAAATATGGAAAAAGCCTTTCTTGGGCTGATTTGATGGTACTTACAGGAAACGTCGCCTTGGAATCAATGGGTCTCAAAACCTTTGGTTTCGGTGGTGGACGTGAGGATGTGTGGGAGCCTGAGGAGGATGTATATTGGGGTTCAGAGACCGAATGGCTTGGAGACAAAAGATATACCGGCGACCGTGAATTGGAAAATCCACTCGGAGCCGTACAGATGGGTCTGATCTATGTCAATCCGGAAGGACCTAATGCCAATCCTGATCCTCTCGCTGCGGCCAAAGATATCCGTGAGACTTTCGGCCGTATGGCTATGAATGATTATGAGACTGTCGCCCTGATTGCAGGTGGACACACTTTTGGAAAAGCACATGGTGCCGCAGATCCAAGCAAGTATGTGGGCCGTGAACCTGCTGCTGAGAGTATTGAAGCACAAAGCATGGGTTGGCTCAATTCTTTTGGCAAAGGAAATTCCGAGCATACTATTACCTCAGGTCTTGAAGGAGCTTGGACGAGTACACCTACCAAATGGAGCAATAACTATTTCTGGAATTTATTTGGCTTCGACTGGGAACTGACCAAGAGCCCTGCCGGGGCACATCAGTGGACACCAAAGCATGGCATGGGTGCCAATACCGTACCTGATGCTCACGATCCAAATAAGCGTCATGCACCTATCATGTTTACCACTGATATCGCGCTGAAAATGGATCCTGCTTACGAGAAGGTTTCCAGACATTTCCATGACAACCCTGATGAATTTGCTGATGCATTTGCTAAAGCATGGTTCAAACTCACCCACCGTGATATGGGACCAAAATCCCGTTACCTAGGTCCTGAGGTTCCTGCTGAAGACCTTATCTGGCAAGATCCTGTTCCTGCAGCCAGCCATCCTTTGGTAAATGCAGAAGATATTGCCGGATTGAAAGCCAATATTCTTGCCTCCGGTTTGAGTGTTTCTGAACTGGTTTCTACAGCTTGGGCATCTGCTTCTACATTCCGTGGATCTGACAAAAGAGGTGGTGCAAATGGTGCACATATCCGTCTTGAGCCAATGAAAAACTGGGAAGCCAACAACCCTGCCCAACTTGCAAAAGTACTGGGGACATTGGAAAGCATCCAAGAGGAATTTAACAGTATCCAATCAGATGGCAAGAAAGTATCTATTGCTGATTTGATCGTGCTTGGTGGATGTGCCGCTGTGGAGAAAGCTGCCAAAGACGCAGGTTTTGATATTACTGTTCCATTTACTCCGGGACGCGGAGACGCTTCCCAAGAGCAGACTGAAACAGATTCATTTGAATTCTTAAGGCCAATGGCTGACGGCTTCAGAAACTATATGAGCTCCAAGTGTCCTGTCAAAGCTGAAGAAATGCTGATAGACAAAGCACAGTTGCTGACCCTAACCGCACCGGAAATGACCGTTTTGGTAGGTGGACTTCGCGTTCTGAACGCCAACTTTGACAAATCTAAGCATGGTGTATTTACAGAGACTCCTGGTAAACTGACCAATGATTTCTTTGTAAATCTTTTGGACCTGAGATCAACTTGGAGAGCCACTTCTGATGCCCAGAATGTCTTCGTAGGAAGTGAGAGAATAAGCGGTGAACCAAAATGGACTGCTACCCGTGCTGACCTTATCTTTGGATCTAACTCTGAATTGAGGGCGATTGCTGAGGTCTATGGTTGTGAGGATGCCAAAGAGAAATTCGTAACTGATTTCGTGGCAGCTTGGAACAAGGTGATGAACCTTGACCGTTTTGACCTTGCGTAATATTTGAATAAGTTTGATCTGATTGAAAGGTGGTCTGGAAACAGGCTACCTTTTTTTTTATTCAGTTTTTTTCTTTGGTAGTATGGTCTATAAACCGCTTCTCAAACCCCGCATCTTCTGTCCTCATCCACACATCCCAAAAGGTGAAATAAAGGCCATAATTACAGCGGTATCTGAGGTGGTGCAGGTCATGGTGAGTTGCCCCCACCATCCACCGTGCAAGTGGGGAACGGAGCGCAGTGCTCGCATAAACTTCCACGCCGGCATGGTTGATCACAGCTGTGATGGACATGGTCACCAACAAAGCCAATAAGACTGAAAAATGGATGGGAAGAAACAGAACAAGTACTGGCAAAAAGATCGCCTGCAGAAAAGCTTCTATTGGATGAAAGGAAAAGGAAGTAAATGAACTTGTATAGAGGCTGTTGTGGTGGATATGGTGAAAATGCCGGAGAACCTTTGGGCGGTGCATCCATCGGTGAAGCCAATAGTAATAAGTCTCATGGATAAACATCGCCAGAAAAAAGCTGATTGGAAGCCACAGGATATCCAAAGTGGTGAGCGCCGTATAAAGTTTGGTGTATCCACGCTGCCAAAAGATCAGCATGACTGTTCCCGAAACAGCAAATATGATCGCCCCGAGAAAAGAATACCAGATTTCCGTCTTGACCTGAGGGACTTTTACCTGTTGGTGAAGCCTGCGGTAGGGGAGGGCGTCTCCTAGTTTTTTATAGACCAACTCATGGTATACCCAAGCCAAAAGCAGGTATCTCCCGAAAATCCCTGTCAATAGAATTGAGGCTATGATCAGAAAATTTTTTGGTTGGGTATAATCAGTTTGCAATAGCCAATCGAGGTTGAAATCCATTCCTTGCCGTGCGTTAATGCGTGAAATTAAAGAAAAAATGAATGGACATTGTTTTAATAAATCCAAAATAAAAACATGGAGATTATTCAATGGAATTTGAAGGACCCTTATTGTTTCAAAAGTGATTTTCAAAACAACTCTTCACTGGGTTTTGAAATTGAGTCTTAGATGACCGTTCCAGTCCCAAAAAATTGATTTTTCGATAAGAATTGTAATAAAGTAAACATTAGGTGAATCATTTTATTTTCAAAAATTATTGCAACTGCGTGCCGATGGACCACATGTTTCCAACAAAATCTATGAATGTTCCACGTCTGTCAGGATCACCATCCCGGGTTTTTGGTTGCTCCGTGATTTGGCAACCTGCTTCCTTTGCCTTGTCCATGATATGATCGACATCTGCAACATACACATGCATGACAACTGTCACAGGTGGATACTTGTCGGAGGAATCCCCGAGCATGATGACAGAGTCGTCGATCTGGATTTCAGCATGCATAATCGACCCATCCGGATTATCATACCGTCTGAGTTCTGTGGCATTAAAAATTGTTTTCAATAAATCAATTAATTGTTGGGCTCCTTTTACAATAAAGTAAGGAGAAACAGAATTATATCCTGTTGGTTTGAATGGCTTGGTCATGGGAGAATTTGGTTTGGTTTTCGAATACAGAATTGAATTATTGGAATAATTTAATTGCCCTTCTTTTTCAGAATCTCGGCAATCATCTTCTCTGCATTGATATTTTTGGGATCCATGCTGAAGGATTTTTTATAGTTTTCCAAGGCAAGATCCAGTTCTCCGATTTTCATGCTGGCTTCCGCATAGCTGTCATATACATTGGCGCTATTGGGATATAGGAGTGTATTGATTTTGAAGATATCCTGAGAAATTTTCAATTTGTCTTTTTCCATAAATCTGTAACCAAGCACGTTCAGGTTGTCTTCAGCAATGGTAGGGTCGTTTGGATCAAGTTTTTTTAGTGCTTGGTATTCCTTCAATGCTTGGTCAAATTCTCCTGCAATGATCATTTCCAATGGGATTTTTTCATTTACATCCATTTTGGGAAAGGAAACTTCCTGAATTCCAGAATCAGGATTGAGGACCTGCATTTCAACTTTATTGGTTTCTGGATTGGTTTTGAATCTTACTGGCTGGTTGTTGTCCCTGCCGATATATGTGCTGTCAGTAATTTTGATAAGTTCCTTTGGACTATCCATTAAACCTTTGCTGTACAGTACACCGTCATTTTCAAAAATTTCGATCAGCATATTTCCACCAGGTTTGTACTTGCCAATAATTTGATTTATCTCTCCAGGATTCAGATTCTTTCTTTGATAAACCGGTACAAAATCATCCCAATTATAAGTAAGGGCAACAGACCTGATTAATTCCGAAATAAATTCGGGATGGTTGGAATTGGTCAAAATGACCACACCATATCCTTTGTCTTTGTGTGCGATCAATTCGCTTGAGAATCCCTCATCCCAACCACCGTGTCCAAAATAAATTTCATCCTTCATTTTGTTGATAAAAACACCTAAACCGGTATAATCCTCTACAAAAGGAGTGAGCATCAAGGTAGTCATGTCTTTTGACAAAACAGTTTCTGGTCCTCCTTTCAGCGTCTGTTGGATGTTGATGGCAAATTTGGCAAGGTCTTCAGCGGTCGTCCATAAACCTGCGGCGGCCATTTCAGGATAAGTATGTCTTTTGCCTTTGGTCATGGTGCCATCAGGAAGGTATCCCGTTGCGGCCAATTTCAGTTGTTCAGCTTGAAGTGGCTGGTCATAGGTACTGTTGGCCATTCCCAATGGTTTTAGCACGGTTTCTTTCATCAGTTCCGGAAATGGCTTCCCGGCCACATCCATCATCATCTGCTGCATGACAGTATATCCACCGCCTGAGTACCTGAAATTCTCCTCAGGTTTTTTATTTACAAAAATTGCCCCTGAATTCGCCGGTGGGGTACCATTCAGAACTTCCACCAAAGTCGGAACAGGCAGGTCTGGGCTGTAGCCCAAAAAGCCATGTACTGTAAGTCCGGCAGAATGATTGAGCATGTTCTTAAGCGTAACTTTCTTATCATTGGTAAATTCACTGTCAGGCAATTTCCAGGATTTCAAATAGGTATTGACATCTTCTTCCAAAGCTATTTTGCCTACTTCAACAAGTTTCAATGCACCGTATGCTGCTACTGGTTTACTGATGGATCCTGCCTGAAACAGTGTCTCTTTGGTCACAGGGTTTTTGTCATCTTTGTCCATGACCCCATAGGTTTTGGTCCATTCAATTTTGCCATCATATATCACTGCGATACTCACCCCGGGAACGCCATAATGCGCCATCCGATCTTCAATAGTCCAAGTGGAATCACCTTCTATAAATACCGGACTGATGAGATTGGTTTCTGTTTGGTAAATTTTATCGCTTTGGGAGTCAGTGGCTTTTTTCTGCGAACAGGATTGTATAAAAAACAGGATCAGGAGGAAAGAAATTGTGGTTTTCATAGTGTGGGATTTTTGTAGTGCTTGAAATATAAAAATAAATTATTGACCGCTACTTTGATACAAGCTTAAAATAAAAGTGAAAAAAGAAAAGGCTATTAGCAATACTTTAATTTTTAATCATTTTTGAATCGGGTTTTTTTGCTTGGAAATAAAAATGTCTACTTCCAGGTATTTTTCTTTCATCCGGCTCAAAGCAAATGCCGCAGCCGAATCAGGGTAAACGGAATAGTCTAAGGAAGCTTTTATTACCAATGATAGAATCATCGACAAGTCAAAAATCAGCAATAAGATGCCACTTAATTTTGCGAAAAGTTCTGTTCTGAATCCGATAAGCAAAAACCGCGAATATGATTTCTACAACTGTCGCTATGAATCCTGATGCCGGGATCATCGTAGTAGGAATCCACGGATTGATCAGTTGGGTATATTCCAAAAAACTGTCCCAATTTCCCCAAACCGATATTTCTATGCTCAAAATCCCAAACCTGTCTGCTACTGATGATAAAAATCCAAATGAAATAGGTAATTCGTGGGTTTTAAAATAAGGATTTTCTTTACAAAGCCAAATTGGGAAAACCTCCTTCCGGTATAAATTTAAGCTTGTTAAATTTTCAAATTTCGGGCAAAAAAGGATTAATCATTCTATAAGAAATGGCACCCGGACTAAAACTCCTCTGCTGTCAACCCACTGTTTACAGCAGCTCCAGCCATGTTTCCTGCAGAGGCAGCGAAGACTAAAAAGCTGATATGGGTTATACCAAAAAGGCGACAGCGAGGACCAAAAAGGCGAGACGGGTCACCTCTGAGGCGTTCGTTGTCATAAAAAAGGCGAGACAAGTCACCAAAAAGGTGACACAGGTAGTTAATGAAGTGGAGGGGGGTACTTCCGAAGTACCCCCCTCCACTTGGGAAGTGCCCCTGATGAGTTTCAAGAATGATGAATTTATCTCTTCGCTCTCAGTGACCTTTATGGTAATATCTACCGACCCCTTTCCGCCACTTTGCGAAACCTTTGGGCCCTTTGCGGTAAAATAAATCAATCCGGCTTCTGGAGAAGCAGAATAACGAGACCGATTGGGGACTTAAAAAAATAAGACTCAGAGACTGCCAAACTGCCTTAAATGATGATCGAGATGCTTATATATCATCCTTGACCATTCCTTGCGGCTGAGTTCCCCAAAGAATGGATGGGGGAATAACTTGACTTGGGTTTTTACTTTTTCGAGATAGTGCAACAACTCTGTTTTTTGTTTTTCTATTTCAGTCAATAAAAATTCACTTTTTCCCATGTTCATTTCGTCCGGCGTAGCTGCTCCTTTGGGCCAAGGAATAGTCGAAAATATAAGCCATTTGCCCAATCTTGTCCGCATATATGCAGGGCCTTGGGCCTTGGAGGGAAGTTCTCCCAACGACATTTTCAATTGCGTGGTGCAATGGACAAGCATTTGCTGTAAGTTCATTTTGCCCCATTTCTTCGGACTTGAGCTTGAAAGTGCCAATATCCTTTTTCTTATTTCGGAATAATCTGAATCATTTTGGATATTTTTCATAGGTGCTTTATTTTTCACTTACAGAAATTATTTAAACAAAATACTTTAAAACCTCAATAATTCCTCATCCACCATTTCCGGTAGCGTCACTTTCAAGCTTGGGGTTCTTTCCATTTCTCTCCTGATCGCAAACAATGCTTCTTCATTTCTTGCCCAGGCACGGCGGGAGATGCCGTTGTTGACATCGTAGAATAGCATGGATTGGAGCCTTCGGTTGGCTTCTTCGCTTCCATCGAGCAGCAAGCCGAATCCTCCGTTGATGACTTCACCCCAACCAACACCGCCACCGTTGTGGATGGAGACCCAAGTCGCCCCACGGAAACTGTCACCGATCACGTTGTGGATGGCCATGTCTGCAGTGAATTTGCTGCCGTCATAGATATTGCTCGTCTCCCGAAAAGGGGAATCTGTGCCACTGACATCGTGGTGGTCTCTTCCAAGTACAATTGGGGAGGAGATTTCGCCTGATTGGATGGCTGCATTAAAGGCTTTGGCGATTTCGATCCTGCCCTCTGCATCTGCATAAAGGATTCTCGCCTGAGAGCCCACCACCAATTTATTTTTTCCTGCTTCCTCGATCCAGGTAATATTGTCCTGAAGCTGTTGCTGTATTTCCGAAGGGGCAAAGGTTTTGATTTGTTTGAGCACTTTGGCTGCGATTTGGTCGGTCTTGGCTAGGTCTTCAGGATTGCCCGAAGTACAGACCCAACGGAAAGGTCCAAATCCATAGTCAAAGCACATAGGCCCCAAAATATCCTGTACATAGGAAGGGTATTTAAAATCAATACCGTTGGCAGCCATGACATCGGCTCCGGCACGGGAAGCTTCTAATAAAAAAGCATTTCCATAATCGAAAAAGTAGGTGCCTTTTGCAGCATGCATGTTGACTGCAGCAGCATGTCGGCGGAGGGATTCCTGAACTTTGGTTTTGAATTTTTCGGGTTCTTTGGCCATCATTTCATTGGCTTCCTCAAAATCCAAACCTACCGGATAGTATCCACCTGCCCAAGGATTGTGGAGGGAAGTCTGGTCAGAACCGAGTTCGATGGTGATATTTTCCTGATCAAATTTCTCCCAAACATCCACAACATTGCCAAGGAAGGCGATGGAAACCACTTCCTCGTTTTGCTGTGCCTGACGCACCCGGAGCACCAGATTATCCAAGTCAGTTATCAATTCATCCACCCAACCTTGTTCATGCCGCTTGTTGGCAGCTTTCGGATTGACTTCGGCACAGACCGTGATGCATCCTGCAATATTTCCTGCTTTTGGTTGGGCGCCTGACATGCCTCCCAAACCTGCTGTCAGGAAGACTTTACCTTTTGGATTTATAGCAGGGCCAAGTTTTTTGCGGAAGGCATTCATCACCGTAATGGTGGTGCCGTGGACTATACCCTGAGGACCGATATACATATAAGAACCTGCGGTCATCTGTCCATATTGTGTCACTCCAAGGGCATTGTATTTTTCCCAATCATCCGGTTTGGAGTAGTTTGGGATCATCATCCCGTTGGTGACGACAACTCGTGGAGCATCTTTGGAGGAAGGGAAAAGTCCCATCGGATGGCCGGAATACATATGAAGGGTTTGTTCCTCGGTCATCTCGGCGAGGTACTTCATGGTAAGGAGGTATTGCGCCCAATTTTGAAAAACCGCGCCGTTGCCTCCGTAAGTAATGAGTTCCTGAGGATGTTGGGCCACTGCAGGGTCGAGGTTGTTTTGGATCATCAGCATGATCGCTGCAGCTTGTTGACATTTAGCTGGATAATCAGAAATTGGCCTTGCCCGCATCTCATAATCCGGCATAAAGCGATACATGTAAATCCTCCCGTATTGCTGTAATTCTTCGAAAAACTCCTTTGCCAATTCCTCATGCCAAGCCTTTGGGAAGTACCTTAGCGCGTTTCTCAAAGCCAATTTCTTCTCTTCAGGGCTTAAAATATCCTTTCTTTTTGGCGCATGGCTAAAACTAGGATCAGGTGATTTTCTAGCCGGAAGGGTGGAGGGGATGCCTTGGAGGATTTGGTCTTGGAAGGTCATTGGTAAATTTGGTTGTAATTGTTATAGTTGTTGTAATGGTTCTAATTGTTATCAGGTTGTCGATGTTGTCGAGTTTTCGGGATCGTGACCCTGAGTCCTCAACATTTTAATATGTTCAGAAAGGGAATGACGGTTGGTGTTGCGTCATCTTGAATCCGAGGTACGAGGATGAAAGATCTCAGAGCAAAAGAGACTCCTCGCAACACTCAGAGTGACGGCTCCAACAAATTCGTCATTGATAAGGTGTAACGGCTGAAGGATCTCATTTTTTTTGGTGAGACCCTTCGCTTCACTCAGGGTGACGCCCTCGAATTCTGTCATGGGTAACCCAGAGAGAAATCTTTTCCTAGAATTTGGATCAAAGACTTCTCCTTTCGTCGAAGTGACAAGGAAAGGTCTTTAGATAGTCTTTAATGCAATTTTGGGATTGTAGGCTTCACCTTTGCGGTGAATATCCATCAATATCCAATATCAATTAATATCTAAATTTTTACTCCCCTTTTAAATACCATAGCCGGTTTCAATTTTCCTTGATGGTAGGTGATTTCCCGGTAGTCCGAAGTTTGGAAAAGAAGGATATCCGCCAATTTACCCACAGCAATACTTCCCCTGTCAGACAAGCCGAGTGCAGCTGCGGCCCGGCAGGTAATTCCGGCCAAGACTTCCGCATTGCTGAGTTTCTCGAATGTTCCCAATATGGATGCCTGCATCAGCAAATCTCCCATAGGTGCCGAACCGGGGTTCCAATCTGAAGCGATGGCCAAGGAGGCACCGGCGTCCAGAAGTTTTCGGGCAGGCGTAAAAGCCATTCCCAAACCGATCGATGCGCCCGGCAATGCCACAGCAACGGTATCCGAATTGGCAAGTAATTCAATTTCCTTATCGGTACTTGATTCCAGATGATCTGCTGAAATGGCGCCAAATGCCACCGCCACCGCCGAACCCCCAACATGAAATTGGTCTGCATGTACCGTGATATCGAATCCAAAGTCTTTGGCTTTATGGAAATATGCTGCAATATCATCTGCACTAAATGCAGAATCTTCAATAAAGGCATCGATCCTGTTGCTGAGGTTTTCAGATTTCAAGATTGAGAACAATTCATTGCTGATTATTTCCAAGTATTCTTTTGCTGAACTCTCAAAATCCTTTGGGCAGATATGGGCAGCAAGGCAGGTAGGAATCAAGTCTGCTGCCGTTTCTGAATTTGCCTGTTTGATGGCTTGTAGCATTTTGATTTCTTCAGCCACAGAAAGTCCATAGCCGCTTTTTACCTCAGTGGTGGTGACGCCATCAGTGAGATGACTGTTGGCTCTTTTGACAGTGAGTTTGACCAATTGTTCCAAGGATGCTTTCCTCGTTTGGGTTAATGTATCCCAGATTCCACCCCCTGAATTGGCGATCTCAAGGTAGGATTTTCCGGTATTGCGCATCGCGAAATCTTTGGCCCGGCTTCCCGCAAAGCAGATATGCGTGTGGCAATCCACAAAACCGGGAAGCGCCACAAAGTCGCCTTGCAAGGTTTCCATTTTGGCACCGATGGACTGCGCCTCAGGATAGATGTCCCAATAACTCCCGATTTCATGGATCTTTTCATCCTTCAAAAATATTCCTGCTTCGGTGATGATTTCAAGTTGGCTGTCTTGCAAAGAGCCTTTTGCCCCCAATCCACGCATGGTCAGGAGTTGTCGTATCGGGCCGATGAGGGTGTAGTTGGGCATTTTTTGGTTAATTGTTTATTTGGTTAACTGGTTTGGTTCAAGTTTCGGATGGTTCAAGTCTCTGACTTGGACCCTTAAAATGCAGTCTTGGACTGCGAAGTGGTGAGTCCGAGGTCCAAGTCTGAAGACTTGAACCAGATTTGAGCCCAAGTCCGAAGACTTGAACAAGGTGGAAGTCCAAGTCTGAAGACTTGAACTATTTGGTCGATGGGAAATCCAAGTCTGAAGACTTGAACTATGTGGGTCTGAAGACTTGAACTAGTACCAATCAAACTCCTCGGACCACTTTGTCTCCAATTCCAAACCTTCTCTTGCAGCCACTTCCTTTGCTAAAGTTAGCAATTCTCCACTTCTGATGATGTCAATGGCTATCTCCATGTCTTCATACATGATCTGATCTTCGGTCACATGGTGGATTTTGGTACGGACATGTTCATAGAGTGCGGTCATGATTTTGCCGGACTTCAAAGGGGCATGAAAATCCACAGCCTGTGCCGCGCAGAAGAGTTCGACCCCAAGGATTTTTTCCACATTCTCAATCACCTGCAATGCCTTTCTCGCCCCTATACTGCCCATACTCACGTGGTCTTCCTGTCCCAAAGAAGTTGGAATGCTGTCAGCCGAGGAGGGAAAACACAGCCCCTTGTTTTCACTCGCCAATGCCGCCGTGCTGTATTGGGGAATCATAAACCCGGAGTTCAACCCTGTTTCTTTCAACAACAGTTTTGGAACACCCGGGGTATCGCCTTCCAAAGAAAGGTAAATCCTGCGGTCGGAGATATTGCCGATTTCAGAAGCAGCCAAACAGGCATAATCCAATGGCATGGCAATAGGTTGACCATGGAAATTCCCCCCACTGATGGTATGGTTTTCGTCAAAGACGACGGGATTGTCCGTGACGGAATTGATCTCAGTTTCGATCATTTGCTTCAGGTGAAGCCAGGCATTGCGGGAAGCACCGTGGACCTGCGGCATACAGCGCAAGGAATATGGATCCTGAACCCGCGCACAGGCCGCATGGGAATGGACAATTTCCGACTCATGAAGCAAATTCAAGATCGATTGGGCGACATGTTGGTTTCCGGCGTAAGGGCGGAGTTGGTGGAGGTCAGCACTGAATGGCTTTGTCGAACCCAACAATCCCTCCAACATCATTGCCCCGGTGATGTCGGCATGGGCAAGGATATTGTAAAATCTGTCTACCACCATCACTCCAAAAGCAGCAATGAATTGAGTGCCGTTGATCAGGGCCAAACCTTCTTTAGGCCCAAGGTGAATGGGTTCCAAATCAAGTTGTTGAAAAAGTTTGGCTGTTGAAATTATTTCACCTTTGAAATGGACTTTTCCCAATCCGATCAAAGGCAAAAATAAATGTGAAAGCGGTGCCAAATCCCCAGAGGCACCCACAGAACCCTGTTTGGGCACGACAGGGACAATATTGTTTTCAATGAAAAAAAGGATCCTGTCCAAAGTACTTTCCTGAATTCCCGAAAAACCCTGTGCCAAAGCATGGGTTTTCAGCACCAACATCAGTTTGGCGATTTCGATGGGGATGGGTTCGCCGAGGCCGACAGCATGGCTTTTCAGAAGGTTTTCCTGGAGTTTTTTGGTTTGCTCCGGAGAGATCATCGTGGTGCAAAGCGGTCCAAAACCGGTGTTGATGCCATAAACGGGTTGGCCTTTGCTGACTATTTTTTCGACAGCCTGACTGCTCGCTTGGATTTTTTTCCGGCTTTCAGGAGAGATGATGCCTTTGATATCGCCCCTGCAAATGGCGAGTGCGAGGGATGCAGTGAGTCGGTCTTGGCCACATGAGAAGGTGTTTTTCATTATTCAGATTTTTGTCTCCTACAAAGACGCAAAGTTTAGGAGAGTTTCAATTACAAAAATAACTTTCTGCTTTGATAATTATTGATACCAATATTATCAATAACTGATAACTTTGAGTTATTAAAAAATTTCTTTAGATTTTGACTTAGAATTCAAAATAGAAAAGTGTTGGAATACTGATTGGGTATAATCGATAGTAATTCAAATTTTGGCGAATGAATATCTATTTAAAAATCTTTTCGACTTTGGGTCTTTGCGGGGACTAATATGAATTTAGAACTCAGACACCTGGAATATTTTCGAGCCGTTGCCGAGCACCTGAACTTTAGAAAGGCAGCGGAGCGGCTCTTTATTTCCCAACCGGGACTCAGCAGGCAGATCAGACAGATGGAGGAGATTTTGGAGGTGGAGCTTTTTTACCGTACCAAAAGATCCGTGACGCTGACTGCCGCCGGAGAATTTCTCAAAGGTGAGGTTGATTTTATTTTCAACCATTTGGAACTGACTACCCAACAGGTCAAGAACATAGCTTCGGGGAAGATTGGGGAGTTGCGGATAGGGTTTTTGGGTTCGGCAGCACATCAGGTGATTCCGGATTTGTTGGTTCGCCTGAGCAGGGAATTTCCCGGAATTCAAACCAATCTGGAAGAATTGAGCAACCACCTTCAGGTGGAAATGCTGGAAAAAGACAAGCTCGATCTGGGTTTTGTCAGGTTGGCGCGGGTACCGGATGGACTCAGCATGAAGGTAGTACATCGCGACACGTTTTCATTGGTATTGCCACATAGCCACCCGATTGATGATGATACTTTTGAGCATGTTGGCCAACTTCAGGAGGAGCCATTCATTTTGTTTTCAAGTGACTACAGCAGCATTTATTTTGATAAAATCATGAGTATCTGCGAGGACAGGGGATTTACACCAAAGATTTCCCACAAATCGGTCCATGCGCTGACCATTTTCAAGTTGGTAGAAGCGGGGCTTGGTGTGGCAATTGTGCCGAGTTCGCTGAAGGAAGGTTATGATCTGAAAGTGAAGTTTATCGAGATCAAAGGGATTCCGCAGCATACAGAACTTTTTGCCGTTTGGAAAACCGAAAACCGCAATCCGGCATTGAAGCATGTTTTGGAAATATTGTGACTAGGAAATCAAAGGAAAAACCAATTCCTAAATAGAAAATTTAAGAAGACCATTGTTTTCAAAACAACCTCCCATCCCAATAAAAATCTTCCAAGCCAATAAGTTTGACATGCGAAGAAAATGAATCATGCTTCGTGTTGATGACAAAATTATGCTCTTGAGGGATCAGAGCGGAAGGGACTTTGAGTATCAGACTTTCTCTTTTTTCAAACCATTCGCTACCGATTTCCTGAAGGCGGGGGTAGGATTGTAGGGTATTCCAATTCGGTGAAAGGTCGGAAAGCTGTATTTCCCGGACCATTTCCTGATTTTCAGTTGGGATTTCTATTACCATTACTTTATAAGTTTCGGATTGGATGATTGCTGACCGGTGAACCACCAATTCCAAACTTGCCAAAGCCCTACTTTCCGAAGCATAGATTACAAATTGCCCGGCTTTATTCCATCTGTTTGTTGCACCTGAAGCTTCAAGTTTTTCGGCATATTTTGCCTTGCTGATCCGATAAGCCAACATATCTACACGTTATCGCCATATTCCATGGCCGTCAACCTGTCATCTGTAAACCTGATTCCTGACGAAGTGCTTAGAAAATCCTTTGGAGCCAGGTTGTCAAAAAAGTAATTCTTGGTATCGAGCCATTTGTCGAAGTTTTCAGCATTTCCAAAAACATCTGTTCCGTGTTGGTATAGAGACAAAAGCAAAACCAAATGTTCTTTTAAGCTTTCTTTTAGGTCAGATTCAGATTTGCGATAGTTCCTCAGCGTCTTGACACTGACATCCAGCCAATGGGCTATCACCTCATCACTGAATGAAGTAATCTCCTTTAGGTAGTTGAGGTATTGTAGATCCACTTCTTCATTTTTGATAAAAAACAAGATGTCGATGTCGTTGCCAATGGCAGGAACATGCGATTTGCTGAATTTCGGAAATGTAATATCACCCATAAAGGAAGAAATTTAAATTCAAATATAGGGAAAAATTACCGTATATAAAAGGTAAAAATACCAAATTAAATATATCATCCTTATTTGATAATAAATGACAATTGGAAAGATTTGCAATTCTATGAATTTAGAATTTTTAATTATTGTTATAACAAGTTATTACATTTTCGTATAATCGTACATGGAAACAAAAGTCAGAAAGATCGGAAACAGCAGTGGGGTGATTTTGCCTAAAACACTGATAGAAAAATATAACCTTACTGATGTGGTCATCGAAGACAATGGAGATGGAATTGTGATCCGACCTGCCAATACCTCCATATTTCAGGTAAAATTGGCAGAGGTCAAAAAGAATAAAGAGAAAATTTATGCAAAAATGGATTCACAGGCAGGAGAGAAGCGAATTATAGATTTCTATTCCAAAGAGGAAATTGAATTTGGTAATATTGACCTAGAAATCCTCGATTTATGAAATATGGTGAAGTTTGGCTTGTTAATTTTGAGCCTCAGGTTGGACAAGAAATTAGAAAAACCCGTCCTGCGATCATTGTGAATCACGATTCGGTAGGCAAACTCCCCCTTAAAATTGTTGTTCCACTTACCGATGCATTAAAAACCAAACAGGAGTGGATGGTAGAATTGAAACCCAGTCAAAGCAACGGATTGGAAAAAGAGTCTTTTGCCGATTGTTTTCAAATCAAAAGTTTATCAGAACAAAGACTGATTAAGAAAATCGGAATTTTAAATGAAGATGAAATTTCTGAAATTCAGGTCACTTTAGTCAAAGTGTTGAATTTAATCTGATTCGAAATTTTAGAGAATCTCACTTCTCACTTCTCAAATCTCAAATCTCACGTCTCATATCTCATTTCTCAAGTCTAATTCTCAAATGCCGTGTAAATGTCGGGTTTAATCCTCCCCAAATTCGGATTGGTTTTCTGAAATTCAACCCAAATTGCGATGGTAAAACAAAACCATATTATCATGAAACAACCGGAATTGGGCCAAAAGATTCTCGAACTGAGAAAGGCCAAAGGATTGACACAGGAAGAACTTGTGGAGCTATGCAACATCAACGTGCGCACCATACAGCGTATCGAAGCCGGGGAAGTGACTCCGAGGACTTATACCATCAAAAGTATTCTGGAGGTATTGGGATATGATTTTAAAGAAATCCAAAACAACAATGAAGAGCCTGCATCCATCAGTTCCGAAATAATCGGGAAAGCAGCATTTCTAAAAATAGCCTTTTTTGTAGGAATCGTTTATTTCCTTTTGACTTTTGTGGAAGGTGTATTTGATTATGGACTTTGGGAAGCGGGGGAGGAGATCAGTCCGGAAGCAGCACCATGGTATATCGCCGTCAAGATCGGTATCATGCTCACTTTTGGGGTTTTCACTTTTGGCTATTATAGATTGAGTCTCATCAAACCAAACGTCATAGTGAAAGCTGGGAGTATCTTATTGATCATTGCGACATGCTTTGGCGTAGCTGCAGATATTTATGGATTTAACAATGCCTCTGTCTGGCAATCTGTCCAGTTTTCCAAGGCAATTCTTTTCGGAGCGCTTTATATCGTTTTTGGCTTGGGCCTGATCAGGTATCAAACTGAATTCGGGTCTTTTGCCTTGGTCACAGGAATATTAAGCATCATTTCGGGTATCGCTTTTCTGAGCATCATTTTGGCTATTCCCGGATTGTTTGTATTCACAATCTTCGAAATCTTGCAACTCGTCTTGCTTTACAAAGCATATGAATCCATTACAGGCAAAAGCCCGAGTCCAAAAAATCTGGATATCCACGCTTTTGGGTAATTGGGATTTGGTTATGGAGGTACTGGGTATTGGCTATTGGGTTATTGGTTATTGGAATGAAACATGGTTTAATGATTAAATTTCTATCGCTGCCCTAATCCTTACAAAGCCCCTGTTCTGATATTCGGAGCAGGGGTTTATCTTTGATTTATTTTTTGAATTCCCGTTTGGGTAGCTTTTTAAAGATTGGTGATAATTACCTTATATTTGGGAAATTGATAATTATACCACGACAAAAATGAAATCAATAAGGAACATATGGTGGGTTCAGATCGCATTGATTTGGCTCGTCCTTGGTTGCAATCAGGAAGATGTTGACCAACAGGCCAAAATGCCGACTAACCTGGAAGTAACAGTAGAAAAACTGGGCAAGGGATCGGTCAAAATCACTGTTCAGGCGAATAATGCCAATTTCTACAAAGTAAATTATGGATTGCCCAATCTAACTCCCGAGAGAATGACAGGCAATGCTGTCGTATACGCCTACACTACGCCCGGTTCCTTTGTCATTACGGTGCAGGCACATGCTACAGAGACTGATTTTATTACTGCGACGAAGACCGTAGAAATCACCCCGGCTGAAGTTGGTATCGGCGTTCCCACCACAGGATATGTAAGCCCTTTGACGTACACAGGATATAATCTAGTCTGGAACGATGAATTTGCAAGCACGAGTCTTTCAGATGATTGGGTTTTTGAAATAGGAGATGGGTGTCCCGGACTCTGTGGATGGGGAAATAATGAGCTCCAGTATTATCGTCGTGAAAATATAGAACTAAAGGATGGTTACCTTTTCATCAATGCCAAACAGGAAAGTTTTGGCAATAAAAATTATACCTCCTCAAGGATAAAGACCCAAGGCAAAAAGTCATTTAAGTATGGTAGAATTGACGTGCGGGCTGTACTGCCAAAGGGACAAGGACTATGGCCTGCCGTTTGGATGCTTGGTGACAATATCACTACTGTAGGTTGGCCGGCCTGCGGGGAAATTGATATCATGGAAATGGTGGGAGGCAATGCAGATGGAGGGGACAATACCATTCATGGCACGGTACATTGGGACAACAACGGATCCAATGCGAATTATGGAGGGAGTAAAAAGAAAGTTTCAGGAATATTCAAGGACGACTTCCATGTGTTTTCAATTATCTGGGATGAGGCAAAAATTGTTTGGTTATTGGACAATGTCCCTTTTCATGAAATCGATACCCGCCCTGTTGGTTTGGATGAGTTTAGAGAGCCCTACTTTTTATTGCTCAATGTAGCTGTAGGTGGAAACTGGCCTGGAAGTCCAAATAGTACAACCTCATTTCCCCAGCAAATGGTCGTAGATTATGTGCGGGTCTTTCAGAAAAATTGAAATCGGCATATACCATACATGAAAAAACCGGGAGATTACCTCCCGGTTTTTTTTTTAAAACCTTTCCTGGATTTTTGATTTTATCCATTTTAAGATTTCTGCATTTTTGGGGCTTTCGGATTGTATTTCAAGGATTTTTGGAACAGTCGATTTGGAATAAAAATCCTGCAAACCAATATTTAAGCTTTCGGCATCTAAAGCAAGATGGTAGCCAAACCCAAACTCATTTGCCAGACTTCTTCCATCTAACTTTTGACTTGTTTCAAAATACTCCTCCAATTCCGGCTGTTTTGCAGGCCCTTCAATCAGTCTGAAAATACCCCCCGCATGGTTGTTTAACAAAATTATCCGAAGATGGGAGGTTGGGTAATTGTGCCAAAAGGCATTCCGGTCATAAAAGAATGCCATATCGCCGGTCACTAATGTGACAAATTCCTCCGTAGTCATGGCACAACCGACGGCTGTGCTGCTGCTGCCATCAATACCGCTAGTTCCCCGGTTGCACATGATTTCCTGGGTTCTCTTTCCGAGAAAATTCACATACCGTACGGCCATGCTGTTGGCAAGTTGGATCTTGGACGTTGCAGGAATAGCTTTCAGGCAGATTGAAATCGCTTGATATTCTCCAAATTCCGCACTTTCCATGATGGAAGGAAAGCCTTGCCTCATTTTATTTTCCAAAGTATTCCAAGAGGAGGCAAAGCGGCTATTGGCTGTCAATGTCTCATTCAAAAATTTCAAAAAATCCCGTACTTCGCAATGGATAGTTCTTGTCAAACTTTGGAATGTGTCAGGAACATATCCTGCAGATTGGACGTGCCAATGTGCAGCTTTTGATTTTCTCAAAAAAAGCTTCAGGTTTTTAGAAATGATCGATTTCCCAAAAGTAAGGATGAGGTCAGGCCTAAGTTTCTCATAGAAGTGCTCATTCCCTACAAAATGATCGTGATGGTTGACCGTAGGGTCAGACTGAAGATTGGAAATTGTATCAGTGACCACAACGGCTTTTCCATTTTTGGCCAGATCATCCAATAAATGCTGTATGTCTGAATCGGGCCGCTGCTGTCCAGGAACAATCAGAATTCTTTTGAATCCTGACAAAGCTTCGGCTAAGCGCTCTTTACTTTCTTCCGATAATTTCTGTTCAGTGACAAGGGCTTCAATTATCCTGACAGGTTTCGAATAATCGAAAGATTCCGCTTTCTCGGGATAAAAAGGTTCCCGCATAGGAATGTTGATGTGGACAGGGCCTGCAGGAAATTGGTTGGCAAGGTTGATTGCTTCATTCACAATTCTGTTGGCATGCCATACCTTGTCAGCATGTCCAAATTCATCAGGAAATTGAAAAAATCCCTTCACGTGCTTGCCGTAGATTTTTGTTTGCCGGATGGTCTGACCATCCCACTGATCGATCCATTCCGGAGGTCGGTCTGCTGTAATAACAATAAGCGGAATCTGTTGAAAGTATGCCTCAGCAATGGCGGGGGCGTAATTATAAGCCGCCGAACCGGAAGTACATACCAGCACGACCGGTTGTTCCAACTGTTGTGCAATGCCAAGGGCGATGAAAGCTGCTGATCTTTCATCAGAGATCGTCCTCGTCTTTATATCAGGATGCCTTGCAAATGCCAATGTAATCGGAGCACATCTCGAACCCGGGGAAAGAATGGCGTTTTTGACACCCTTTTGTGAGCAGATGGAAGCTAATTCAATAATAGGCTGAAGGACCAATGTATTTGTTTAGTTAAGGTGTTTGGCAATGATGTCACATTTCATTTCTGTCTCTTCCCATTCATTTTCAGGAATGGAATCTTCTGTGACACCTGCACCTGCATATAAAATTGCCTGACCATCCACAAGTCTCGCTGTCCTAAGGTTGACATAGATGGAGGTTTCGTCCTCCACATTGACAGGTCCAAGGAAACCCGCATAGAAAGACCTGTTGAATGGTTCATTTTTATGAAGAAACTCCAAGGCAGCTGCTCTTGGCATTCCGCAAACAGCCGAAGTGGGATGGAGGAGATTGAGCATCACCGTCCCGAGTTGGGGAAAATTTGTAGATTTCATATTGACTTTAAAATCCGACCGGAGGTGTAGCAGGTTTCCTGCCAAAACTGTCTTTGGGCCTTGTTCGTCGTATTCCCGAAGCCTGATTTTTTTAAAGCAATCGACAATATACCTGCTCACCAAGGCCTGTTCTTCAATTTCTTTTTGGGTCCACGCGGCTGATTTCAAGGGGTTTTCACCTTGTGCCTTTTGTGTTCCGGCCAATGATATTGTCTGAAACTCATCGCCTTTGGTTTGGATCAGAATTTCCGGAGAAGCGCCCATCCAAGTACCGACATCAGGTAAGTGGAAGAAATTGACAAAGGCATTTGGGTAGGATTGGACCAAACGGTTGAATGATTTTACCAAATCAAAATCAGGATTCAACTTGACTTTTTTGATTTTGGCAGGCACAATTTTATGAAGTTCCCCTTTTTGGATGGAATGGATGCCTTTTTCCACCAATTCCATAAAACTTTCTTTTGCTGTATCTAAAAAAACCTCCTCATGTGAATTGATTTCAGTGATTACTTTTTTCATTGTTCTTTTCAATTCCGAAACTGGAGTAGAGAATCCAACTTCTTCCAATGTTTCTTTTTGCTCTTCGATAGGAATACCAATGTCAATCTTGAAGTAAGAATCGGCCTCCATGAAGTAGGCTTTTTGGTCAGACTGGTCTTCAAAGGGATGAATGATAAATCCGGATGGGAGTTCTTCAAGGTTGGGCGATACCCTTTTTGTTATTCCGGTTTTATCTATCAGAATTTGGATGTAAGAGGATTTCGGTTTTCTCCAAATCGCAATTTGGTTGCCGTTTTCCATATTTTTGGACAGGAGACTGAGGAGGTAATGCTCCAGATTTTTAAGATGGGTCTCGAAAATTATATCCATGTTATTTTTTATCAATGACGGCCATGGTAATCCTGCTGATGCAGCTCAGATCCCCTTGTTCGGTATAGATTTTAACTTCCCAGACTTGGGTTTTTTTACCAAGGTGAACAGGTCTTGTTACGCCCGTGACGATTCCTTCCTTTACTGATTTGAGGTGATTTGCATTGATTTCCAATCCAACGCAGTATTGCTTTGTGGTATCGACGGTCAGTGTGGCGGCCAGACTGCCCAATGTTTCAGCCAGTACCACATTGGCTCCACCATGTAACAGTCCTAGGGGCTGTTTGGTTTTAGGACTGACGGGCATGGTTGCTTCAAGGTAATCATCGCCGATTTTGGTGAATCTGATATCCAAAAAATCCGTCATGGTATTTTCTCCCCAACTGTTGAGAATTTCAAGGCTAATGTTTGGTTTAAATATCATGTAATCCGGGATAAAAGTTTTTTCTTTGGACTCAGAAACAAAAATAAGTAATCTTGCTAACTAAAAAAATCTACCTTGTCCGACATGGACAAACTGATTATAATCTCAAAGGTGTAGTTCAGGGAAGTGGAATAGACGCACCTTTGAACTGGAATGGTCACAAGCAAGCTCTGGCTTTTTTTGAATATTACCAGAACGTTCCTTTTGAGAAAGTTTTCTATACGGGTTTGCAAAGGACCAAACAATCTGTACAAGGTTTTATTGATTTGGGATTGCCACACGAGGCAGTTCCCGAACTCAATGAGATTTCATGGGGGCGATATGAAGGAGTTCCCATGACACATGAGGAAAACCATTATTATACAGATATGCTTGAGAAATGGGCTTCAGGTGATTTGGATTTTGCGATTGAAGGTGGTGAAAGTCCCAACTTGGTAGCTAAGAGATTGGAGAAAGGCATCAGGCATATTTTGGCCCAACCTGAGGAAACCATACTTATCTGCATGCACGGCAGGGCAATGCGGGTTTTGTTAAGTTTACTTTTGGGATATGACCTCAGGTATATGGACGTTTTTTTGCACCAAAATCTTGGTCTATACCTATTGCATCAAAATAAAATGGGGCAGTTCAGGATTGAAAAGTACAACTCGGGTGAACACCTTATGGTGCTGGAGCTGCTTTGAGGGCTTTATTTGCCTTTTTCGTTTTAAGCAACCTGTCCTCATAGGAAGCCAATAAAGAAGAATAGGTTGATTTGGATTCGTCCAAATCGATGATCTGAACTGCTATTTCACTTAGCGGTACTACTTTTTTGTCATTTACTCTGATAAACATATCGCCGAGTTGGCGTTTGTCAATCCCGTCATTTGGGATTTTCACCAAAATGGCAGCATCAGAATTCCCGTTATAGGCTTTGGTTGAAAAAAGATTCAACAAGCTGAGTTCAATAAAATCTGTGGTCGTCCGATTCGCTTTCAATTCTGCTTTGTCAAAAATCAACAGAAAGGTCTTTTCTCCAGGGTTTTTTGAAAAACCTGCAAAGGTTAAAAAACAAAGAAAAACTGCCAGAAATCCCTTTTTCATAAATGCAAATTAGGGAAATTATAGCATCCATGCAACTTCAAAAAATACTTTGATTGAATATTTTGTATAAATAAAAAAGCCCGAATAAATCGGGCTTTTTTTATGATTTTACACTCTACTTCTTTTTTTCTTCAAGCCTTCTTCTTCGATCTCATCTTCTACACCGGCAAAAACTCTACCGCAATGTTCGCATACGATGATCTTTTTCTTTTCTCTGATATCAGCTTGTCTTTGGGGAGGTACTACGTTAAAGCAACCTCCACAAGCACCTCTTTTTACCATTACCACTGCCAATCCGTTTTTGGCGTTGGTACGGATTTTTGAGTAGGATTTGATAAGCCTGTCTTCGATTTTCTTGACAGCTTTTTCTCGCTCACTCTTCAGCTTGGATTCATCGTTTTCGCTTTCGGAAACAATAGTACCCAATTCGTCTTTTTTGTTATTGAGGTCCTTTTGTCTCTCTTTCAAAATTTCCTGAAGTTCATTCACCTCATTGCTTTTGAATTCGATTTTGGCCTGTGCTTCTCCTATTTTCTTTTTGGAGACCTGGATTTCCAAATCCTGCAACTCAAGTTCCTTGGTAATGGCGTCATACTCACGGTTGTTTCTGACGTTCATCTGCTGTTCCTGATACTTTTTGATGAGTTTCTCAGATTCTTTGATGTTATCTTTGAATCTTTTGATATCGTCTTCCAAGGCTACAGTATCCGTGTGGAATTTTTGTAATCTCGTCTCGTATCCGGCTATTTCATCTTCAAGGTCTTGGACTTCTTCGGGGAGTGCTCCTCTTACTTTAAAAATCGAATCAAGTCTGGAATCTATTTTCTGAAGGTTTAGTAAGGCTTCAAGCTTCTGTGCAACTGTACTTTCCATTTACTACAGATAAGTTATGGGATTTGTGATGACTTTTGTCAAATAGAGTGCAATATTAGTAAATTTTTGCGACAATATATTCCTGAGTAATTCTTTTGTATAAATTTCACTTTCATAATGACCGATATCGCAAATAACAAGCTGATTTTCAGCGTCAAAGAATTCGTGGTATTTTACATCTGATGTGATAAATATGTCAGCACCGGATTTTTTGGCATCCGGTAGTAAAAAAATACCTGCGCCTCCACAGACTGCTATTTTCTTTACTTTTTTACCAAGGAGATGGGTGTGCTTGATTGTGATAAGGTTCATCTTCAGTTTCAGCATTTCCAAAAATTCCTTTTCATCCATTTCTTCATTTAATTCACCGATCATCCCTGCACCGACCTCCTGATTTTCATTTTCTAATTTTTGCAGGTAAAAAGCCACTTCCTCATAGGGATGTGCTTCGCGGAGTGCATGAAGGACCTTTCTCTCCAAGTAACTTGGCAAGAGAACCTCAATCCTCGTCTCTGGTTCGCGGTGAGCCGCTTCGGGAGTTCCTTTGTGTGGATTCGCACTTGATGAGGGAGTAAATGTACCAATGCCTTCTACCAAAAAGCTGCAGCCTGAATACTCTCCAATTTTCCCGGCACCGGCATCGAAAAGTGCTTTCAGGACTTTTTCAGTAGCCTCATGTGGGGCAAAGGTCACCAACTTTAAAAGAATTTCTTTTTTGGGTTGTAATATCTTGGTGTTTTTTAAGCCTATGACATCACAGATTTTCTTGTTTACTCCGTGGGAAACATGGTCAAGATTGGTGTGGATGGCATAAATTGCAATATCGTTTTTGATTGCTTTGATGACCGTCTTTTCGACATAATTCCGTCCGGTCAAACTTTTTAATCCCTTGAAAACAATCGGATGGTGTGCCACTATCAGGTTGCAGCCCAATGAAATCGCCTCGTCCACCACAGCCTCTGTAGCGTCAAGAGTACACAAAACACCTTTTAGTGTATCATGGGGATTGCCTGTAATCAATTGGGCATTGTCATATGATTCCTGGTAAGCAGGGGGAGCGATTTTCTCCAGGTAGGAAACGATATCCTTGATCTTGTAAACCATATTTTTTGTTTTACTTTGTCCAAAATTAAGGAAAAATAGCCAATGCGCTGGTACGACCCTTTTCTTTACCCTTTCTCCCTGATGTATGATGGTGTCACCAGATACCGTAACGGCATGTTTGACCGCGGCAAAAAGAAAAGCACCGAATTTTTGATCCCGACAGTAGTAGTGGGAAATCTGAATCTCGGGGGCTCAGGCAAAACACCGATGGTGGAATTCTTGGTAGAATCGTTGAAAAACCATTACCGATTGGCAACATTAAGCCGTGGATATGGCCGAAAAACCAAAGGGTTTTTATTGGCGGAGCCAAATTTGGGACCGGCTGACTTAGGGGATGAACCGTTTCAGATTTTTTCCAAATACGGGAATGAAGTCACCGTGGCGGTTGGGGAGGAAAGAGTCATGGCGATTCCACAGATTATCTACCACAGACCCGAAACAGAATTGATAATCCTGGATGATGCATTCCAGCACCGATATGTGAAAGCTGATTTGCAAATCCTGTTGACAACCTATCAAAACCCCTTTTTCAAAGACAGGGTATTGCCTTTGGGTACCCTCCGGGAAAGTGCTGATGGAGCCGGAAGGGCTGATCTGATCATTGTAACCAAATGCCCCGCTTCGATTACTGAAGAGGAAAAATCGGTTTTTCATAAGGAAATCAGGAATTATGCAGATGTTCCGATTTTATTTGTCGGAATAAAATATGGAAACCCTCAACCTCTTTTTCAGCCAAATTCAAAGCCGCTCAAGAAAGTTATTCTTGTTTCGGGTATTGCCAATGACGGTTTGTTTAAGGAGGCTGCAGGCAAAAGATTTGAAGTATTGGAAACCATAACCTTTGCAGACCATCATCGGTATACACCTGCAGATGTCCGTAAAATCCTTGAACTAGTCAAAAAACACGAAGGTGCAATGGTCTTGACTACTGAAAAGGATGCAGTAAAACTTAAAGATGGTGCTTTTCATGATTATTTGGCAGAAATTCCGATTTTTGCCCTGCCTATCAAAGTTGATATGGACGAAAACGATGGCCAATACCTGATTGGGCGCATCACCAACATTGTCAAGGACAAAGCCTATATCCGTGAGATTTAAATCTATCCTGTTTCTTTTTTTGTTTTCCTGTTTTTGGAATTTTGGTGTTCAGGCGCAGGTCAGGCCGAGAGTTCCCCAAACAGGTAATCCTACAGGAATCCCTCCACAGCAAAATCCAGAAAGAAACTTGGAGGAAAACGGTGAATCCCAAGGGAGAAAAAAGCTGATTGACGACAGTACAAAAATGGTTTTCGGTCCCAATACAAGCCTTTATTTTTTGGAAAAGGATGTAAAAAAGAACCGGATGAGAAAAATTGAGGGTGACACTTCACTGAATAATTTCCATTATTTTGAACCTGTGGCCAAGTCAGGATGGATGTATCAGGATCTTGGAAATGTAGGAAGTGCCGCCAAACCGATATTTTATCAATTGCCTTCCATGATTGGAACCACTTCTGGTTTCGAAGCTTATGATCCTTACTATTTTGGGCCGGACAGTATGCGGTATTATGACACCAAGTCACCGTACACGCAGATGAATGCTTTTTTTGGAGGGGGAAACAGGAATATGCTGGACCTGGTTTTTGCGAGGAATATCAACCCTAGGTGGAATATGGGGTTCAATTTTAAGACCATCAGGGCTAGAAAAACCCTCAATCCCAATGCGAGGGATGATAATTTGACTGAACAAAATGCCTATGCGCTTCATACGAATTACAAATCTGAAGATGGGAAATATTTCCTTTTGGGAAGTTTTTCCCGTATGCGGCATGTAGTAAATGAACAGGGAGGTATTATTTCCCCTGATATAGATTCGACTTCTCTGCTATTTGCTTATGAAGATGCGAAGGTGTGGATGAGGGAATCCCAAGCCATAGACCTACGGCAGGATTATCACTTATATCATGAATATGAGCTTGTCAAAGGCTGGCAAGTGTATCATATATTTGATAGAAGAAAGCAAGATGTGTCATTCTTTTCACCACTTACAACTTCAGATTCTGCATTTTTTAATCTTTTCAGTCCGGACAGGTTTTTAGATCAGGATACTACTTATAATAGAAACCAATTTACAGATTGGCGGAATGAATTGGGCTTCAAAGGAGATTTAGGGCCGCTCTATTATAATGCATTTGTTAAATTCAGAAGTGGCAGACTCATTTCTCCTAATTTTGATAAACCGGGATCATTCAGTGAATTTTTTATTGGGGGAGCGCTGCGTGGGGAAATCAGTGAAAAATGGCGGTTTGAGGCAGAAGGAGAATATTCTTTGCCAGATGCCTTCAGGATCAAAGGCACTTTTGTGTCACCCTATTTGGAGGCTACTTATACCAAAGCCCTATACAAGCCCACCGCCATGCAGCAGTTTTACGTGGGAAATCACCATAAATGGGAAAACAACTTTGATAATATAGGCGTCGACCAGATTCAGGCAGTTTTGAAAGCGGATTTCAAAAGCATGTCCATCAGGCCTAATGTGACTTTAAACAGGATCAATAATTATGTCTTTTTTAACAAAGACCAAAAAGCAACCCAAGCAGATGGGGAGGCATTTATGGTGATTCCCGGTTTGAAATTTTCAGTGAACCTCAACAGAAAAATGTTCTTTGAAGCCGATGCATATTATACTTTGATTACAGGAGATGGCAAGGATAATTTCAGGATTCCTGAAGTGTTGGTGAATTCGCGGATTTATTATGAAAGTCCGATGTTTGACGAAAATATTTTTGTTCAGATCGGCTTGGAAGGAAGGTACAGAAGCGATAACCTCGCAGACTTCTATAATCCGGCATTCCAACAATTCTTTATCCAAAATACATTTAATGTCTTTGCTTATCCGGTCGTGGATTTTTTCTTCAATGCCAGAATCAACAGAACCAGGATTTTGCTCAGAATGAATCATATCAATATGAATATGATGAGCCAGCCGGGATATTTTGTGACGCCTTATTTTACAGGGTTAAGGAGAGCTTTGGACATCGGTATCAGTTGGCCCTTATTTGATTGACCATGAGTTGGGAAGAAAGTACAAAACAGAAAATGCTGCATTTACAGCTTCCTACCGATCCGAGGTGGGTCGATATTGCCCACATGAATATCGGGGATATTTTGGTTGACCATGCTTATTGTGAACAAAAGGCGGCGTCTTCGTGTATTTCTTTGATAGTTAATTTCCATGAATTCACAGAGTTGGTGGATACCCTGACGCCGGTGGTAGCCGAAGAATGGGGACATTTCGAGAGGGTGATGGAACAACTCCGAAAAAGAGAAATTCCTTTTGGTAAACCTCGGAAAGACGAGTACGTAATCAAGCTAAGTCAGTTTGTGAGAAAAGGTGGAAGCAAAGTGATGCAGCTGACAGAATATCTGCTGATGAATGCGCTGATTGAAGCAAGAAGCTGTGAGAGGTTCAAGCTTTTATCCAAAGAAATCCAAGACGGAGAGCTACAAAAATTCTATTACGAATTGATGGTATCGGAGGCGGGACATTTTGTCAATTTCCTTGATCTGGCCAGAAAATACCAAGACCCCGAAAAAGTCAATGCAAGGTGGAAAGAATGGTTGGAATATGAGGCTGAGGTGATCAAAAACCTCGAAATCAGAGCTGATCGGATGCATTAGTCGGGACGGATTTGCCGGAAAGGATTTTTAACAGAAATTTTTTTCAGTTTGTGTCCGATAATTTCATCATTATGCTTATTATTAAAACTGCAATTCAAAATTTATTATTGAAATTGTTCTAATTCGTACAAATCATGAATCTGGTCGAAAATATCAAAGAAGCCCTCAGGTCAGTCAAAGTCAATTTGCTGAGAACCGTATTGACGGGAACCATCATCGCCATAGGCATCATGTCACTTGTCGGGATGCTGACAGCAATAGACGGCATCAAAGCCCAGATTGAGGATAGTTTTTCCGGCTTGGGTGCCAACAATTTTGATGTCAGGTCAAAAGGTTTTTCAGGTGGGAGGGGAGTTCAGCAAGGCGTTTCTGAGAAAAATTATCCCATTGTCAAATATAAAGAAGCATTAAGATTTCAGGAAGAATTTAGTTCTACCGGTCCTTCCACGGTTTTTACCTCTGTCACAGGTGCCGCTGAAGTAAAAAGAGGATCAAAAAAGACCAATCCAAATGTAAGGGTGACAGGTGGGGATGACATGTATTTCAATATCAAGGGTTTGAAAATTGAAAAAGGCCGGAACTTCAGCAACACGGAAGTTCGGTATGGCAACAATGTATGCGTCATCGGATTGGATATTGTCGAAACGCTTTTTGAAAAAAATGAGGATCCAATAAATGATTTCATTACCGTTTTTGGCAGAAGATATACAGTTGTAGGGATTTTGGAGAAGCAGGGAAGTGTCGGTGGAGGTTCCGGCGCGGATAGGGCTATTTTTATACCTGTCGAAAATGCAAGCAGGCTCGACGCAAATGGGACTTTTCGTTATTCTATCACGGCAAGTGGATCAGATCCATTGAAACTGGAATACGAAATGGGGCAAGCCACCGGAATGATGAGAAAAATCCGTCAGGATAAAATTGGTCAGGAGGATTCTTTCGAATTGGTTAAAAGTCAATCAGTGGGAGAGAGTTTGGAAGAAGTAGCCGGATACCTGAGAATCGGTGGCTTTGGAATAGGCTTTATTACCCTTTTGGGGGCATCGATTGGACTGATGAATATTATGCTGGTGTCTGTGACAGAAAGAACCCGTGAGATCGGAATCAGAAAAGCACTTGGTGCCACTCCTCTCAGGATAAGACAGCAGTTCCTCATTGAAGCCATTGTAATCTGTATTTTGGGAGGAATACTGGGAGTAATTATTGGAATTGGCATTGGTAATATCGTCGCTAATGCCATTGGACCAGGAGGATTTTTGATACCATGGCTTTGGATAATTGTCTCTTTTGGGATATGTATTTTTGTCGGTTTGGCTTCAGGATATTTCCCTGCCCGAAAGGCAAGCAAATTGGATCCGATCGAATCCTTACGCTACGAATAAATTATGTCAACAATAAATACATTCGATGCGATAGTGATTGGTTCGGGCATCAGCGGTGGCTGGGCGGCAAAGGAATTTTGTGAAAAAGGATTGAAAACCTTGGTTTTGGAAAGGGGGAGAAATGTGGAGCACAAAAAAGATTATCCCACTATGACTTCGGCGCCGTGGGAAATGCCTCACCGCAATCAGATTCCTTTGGCAGATAAATTGGAAAATCCCGTTGTCAATAAATGTTACGCTTATAAAGAAGATACCGCGCATTTTTTTGTAAAAGATACAGAGCATCCTTACATCCAAGAAAAGCCATTTGACTGGGTCAGGGGTTATCAGGTTGGGGGCAAATCCCTGATTTGGGCGCGTCAGACACAGCGGTGGAGCAAATATGATTTTGAAGGTCCGGGAAGGGATGGTTTTGCAGTAGATTGGCCTATCAGGTACGATGATATTGATCCATGGTATAGCTATGTGGAGCGCTTTGTCGGCATCAGCGGCAACAAAGACGGAGTGGAGACTTTACCTGATGGGGAATTTTTACCCCCTTGGGAAATGAACTGTGTGGAAAAGGAAATCAGGGACAGAATCGTGGCTGAATTCAAGGATCGGCATGTGATGATCGGGCGGTGTGCGCATTTGACCCAACCTCAGGAGCATCACCTTGAGCAAGGCCGCGGTCAGTGTATGGCCCGCAACCAATGTTACCGTGGCTGTCCATTCGGTGCCTATTTCAGTTCCAACTCAGCAACTTTACCGGCAGCAGCAGCCACCGGAAACCTTACTTTAAGGCCTGATTCTGTGGTCCATTCCATCATTTATGATGATCAGAAAGGAAAAGTCACCGGCGTCAGGATTGTGGACAGGCATACCAAAGAAGTGAGTGAATATTTTGCCAAAGTCATTTTTTTGAATGCAGCAGCTCTCAATTCCAACCTGATCCTTCTCAACAGCAAATCGGCAAGATTTCCGAATGGGTTGGGTAATGACAATGGTTTACTTGGCAAATACGTCGCTTTTCATAATTATAGGGGCAACATATCCGCTTCTTACGAAGGCCATGAGGATTCTTTTTATTTTGGAAGAAGACCTACAGCTGTCATGATGCCTAATTTTAGGAATGTGAAGTCACAGGAAATGGACTTTCTTCGTGGTTACATGACTTTTTATACTGCCGGAAGAGGTGGCTGGGGCGGGGCAGGAGATGCCCCATTTGGTGAAGAATTCAAAGAGAAGAATTCAGTTCCAGGTCCATGGGGTGTTTTTATGATGATGCAGGGAGAAACTATACCCAAAGAAACCAATTTTGTCAGCCTAAGTGATACTGAAAAGGACGAATGGGGAATTCCTCTTCTGAAAATAAAGGTTGATTACGACGAGAATGATGAGAAGATCTTGCGTGACTTTTTTGAACAGGGAACAGCAATGCTAGAAAAAGCAGGTTGCAAAAACATCCGTACTTCAGATTCCATGCAGGCACCCGGTCTTGACATCCATGAAATGGGAGGGGTAAGGATGGGCAAGGATCCGGAAACTTCCCTGCTTAACGGTTGGAATCAGATGCACCTCTGCAAAAACGTATTTGTTACCGACGGTGCCTGTATGACATCCACCGGAACCCAAAATCCCTCCATAACCTACATGGCTTTGACGGCCCGTGCAGTAGATTATGCTGTCAAAAGCCTAAAGGATGGTTTGCTTTAATCACTTGAAGCACGATAGGGATTTTGTATTTCAGTCTTTATTTTGACCCCTCTATGGGTTCAGAATGGCGTAACCGCTAGGTGTAGGTTCATCTACACCGTTGACTAGGCGTAATTTGCAATTGCGCCTTTTTATGAAATGAATTTGTAATTCAATAAACTACAATTACCTTTCGGTTAGAGGTTTTTGATTTGTATTCAATTACAAATTGAATATGATAAAAGGGTGTAATTGCAAATTCATATCTTTAAACTGAACCAAAAAACAGAATAAAGGTGTAGCCTGATTTGCAAATTAAGTACAGCAATGCTGATACTGCGGTGTAGGGATCACACCTTTATTTTTTCCTCTTCGAATCTGAATAGT
>NZ_QMIK01000007.1 GCF_003316845.1 Cognataquiflexum aquatile
GGCCTTTTTAATGTCGTTTCTCCAGTATTTCAATGAACTTTTACCGCCTCATCCGGCAGTATCGCAGGACTCTCGACCCATCTCTTTCTCCCGTTCCTTACAAACAGGAGTGCAAAGGTATGAATAATTAGAAGTTTTACAAGAGATGAAAATAAAGAAAATCAATTCTATAATTAAGTTTCATCTAACTTGTTGAAATTGTGGAACAAATTCTTTTAAAATTTTTCCCAGTTTCCAAAAAAGAACTATATATCCTCCAGCTGCCATTCAATAATTATCACATACCGTTGTCATGTGAAGTGTGACCTCGTCAGGATTCAAACCTGAAACCTCTTGAGCCGTAATCAAGTGCTCTATTCAATTGAGCTACGAGGCCATATTGGGGACACAAAAGTAGTTACGAATTTCGGATTTACAAAAACAAGATCAATTGTTTTGAGGAGCAAAATCTTTTCTTCAAAAAACAATTAAGAATTATTAAGACAAAAAGAAACGCAAATCAAGTTTGATTTTATAATTTAGCCCGAATTTTAAATATAATACCCTTTTCATGAAAAGCTTCTCATTAGTAATTTTACTGAATTTAATCATTGTATATTCCCTTTTTGCACAGGAACGAGAGAAAACACCTATCGGTGGAAGGCCAAATATTAAAGGTGACCTATTTTTAGAACTGGGTTTTAATACCCTAAACAATAAACCGAGTGAATTGAATACAGAGTTTTTTAAGTCCAGGTCTTTCAATGTCTATTACCAATATCCAATCAATATTTTTGGAGAAAATTCCGGATTTTCTTTCAACCCCGGAATAGGTATTGCTTCGGATAAATTTGCGTTTGAAGGAGGAAAAAATCTATTCAACAACGCTGAGGTTGGACCTAATTCAAGCGAATTGCTACCAGTATCTGAAGTATATGGAGACGATATTGTTCTAGGGGTAAATAATGTGGGACTTAATTTCTTGGAAGTGCCTCTTGAATTTAGGTACCACTTCAATAAAAATAATTATGACAAAAGTGTCAGGTTAGCGATCGGTGGAAAAGTGGGTTATCTATTCCAAGCACAGTCCAAAATTGCCTTTAGTGATCCGGATGGTCTGGAAAGAAAAATCAAGGACAGACAGGCCTTTGGCTTCAACCAGTTCAGATATGGTGTTCATGCCAGATTGGGATTTCCAGGGTTTAACCTTTGGGGCTATTATGGACTAAATGAAGTATTCCAAAAAAATAAAGGCCCTTTCAATACCCAAGCAACCCAAATTAATTTTGGAGTTTCTATAGCCTTGTTTTAAGACCATAAATTTTAATATCTAATGAAAAAAGGCCGGACATCCGGCCTTTTTTTATAAATATGAATAGAAGGTACCGAAGCAAACCGAAAACCCCAATAAGAAGCCTCCAAAAATTTCAATCGGCGTATGGGCATTAAGGTAAAGTCTGGAGGAAGCTACCGAACCAGATAATATTATACCTGCCAACAAAAAATTGACAAGGTTGAAAGCGGGATTTTTTAGCGCAATCACAATAATTATTGCAAGAAACCCAGCTATACCTGTCATGTGGGCACTGATTTTCCAAAAAAATGTGACACTGGTCAATAAGATAACGCAAATGGTAATAGAGGCCAGGGCGAGGATAAAAACCGGTTCAATTTCAAATTTTAAATAAAACAAGTAGGTTGAAATTCCATAAAACAGGCTGACTGTAGAAAAAGGGAAAACTCTCTCGTCTCTGTTCTCGAGATGTATTGATCCAATATTACCGGTTAGTTTCATAGTCAGCAGGCTCAAAACGGGGATAACAAAGGTGGTTACAAACACCATCATTAAAATAAACCACTCATTGTAATACTGAGATGCCGAAACCTCCGGTATACCAAACAATAAAAACACAAATATCAGCGTGGGAATTAACAATGGCTGAAAGGTATAAGAAAGAAACAATGCTAATTTATGTGCCACTTACAGTTCCTTTCTAAGTCTAGCAACGGGGATCTGCAATTGCTCCCTATATTTGGCAACTGTCCTCCTTGCAATGTTATACCCCTTATCATTCAGGATTTTAACCAATTTATCATCAGAAAGAGGCCTTTTTTTACTTTCTCCATCCACCATCGTCTGCAATACACTCTTAACTTCTTTATTGCTTACGTCTTCTCCGGAATCGGTAGCAATGCCTTCAGAGAAGAAATATTTCAGTGGAAAAATACCTACTTCAGTTTGAATTGACTTGCTGTTTGCCACACGGGAAACAGTTGAAATATCCATTTCGATCTTGTCTGCGATGTCTTTGAGGATCATCGGCTTCAGCTTCGTCTCTTCTCCGTCTACAAAAAATTCCTCTTGATAATCCAAAATTGCCTGCATGGTTCTAAGCAATGTTTGCTGTCGTTGTTTGATGGCATCAATAAACCAACGCGCGGCATCTAGTTTTTGCTTGACGAATGTGACTGTGTCTTTGAGCTTTTTATCCTTTTTATCGCTTTTGTCATACGCATCAAACATTTCTGAATAGGACCTACTCACACGAAGTTCAGGCGCATTTTTAGAATTCAGAGATATTTCGAATTTGCCATTGACGTTGGTCAAAATAAAATCCGGGATAATATATTGGGTCTTTATTAAACCATCAGAAGTGCCTCCTGGCTTAGGATTGAGGCGGGTTATCATATTGACCGCATCTTTTATATCCTCATCATTGAGATCAAGCTTTTTTTGAATTTTGGTGTAATGCTTTTTGGTGAATTCGTCAAAACATTCACTGATGATTTTAATTGAGTTTTGAACATTAGGATCATCAGGGTGCTCTTTTCTCTCCAATTGGATCAGTAGACATTCCTGGAGATTCCTTGCCGCTATGCCAGCCGGATCAAAACTCTGGATTTTTCTTAATATCTCTTCAATTTCATCAAGGTCTGTTTCAATATTTTGTCCGAAAGCCAAATCATTGATAATGGCCTCTAGATCCCTTCTTATGTAGCCGTCGTTTTCTATACTGCCGATCAATTGTCTCCCGATCAGCTTCTGCCTATCGTTTAACTTCAAAAAACCCAATTGAGTGATCAGCTGCTCATGCAATGAAGCGCCTCCGGAGATTGGAATCTCCCTGTCATCCTCATCAGGAGAATAATTGCCGTCTCCCTGCATTTTGTAACCACTGTAATCATCACTCAAGTAATCATCGATATTTACATCTTTGTCCTCAAATCCGGATTCATCATCAAAACTGTCTTCGTATTCATTTTCTTCAGATTCATTGCTATCCTCTTCTTTTCCTTCTTCCAGAGCCGGGTTGATCTCCAGCTCTTCCTCTACACGTGATTCCAATTCTGCAGTCGGAACCTGCAACAGCTTGATGAATTGGATCTGCTGTGGAGAAAGTTTCTGGGAAAGTACCTGACTTAAATGTAGTTTTTGCATACGCTAATATATTTCTAAAGAATTTAAACTGAAGGCTCACCAAAAACGGTGTTTATTATACTTTCAGTATTTCAAATTTAGGAAATAAGAACAAATTATTGATAAAAAGCTTATTTAATCGTTTTTTTGCATTCCCTTTAATTATCCATCATCCGTTGGGGTTATTTAAACAAAATCAATCTTCCATTTCTATGGCTTTCAATACAAGAATTAAAGTAAAAAAACTTCTCGAAAATGACTTAATCGGTCAGGATGCAACACTAATGGGATGGGTCAGGACCAAAAGAAGCAATAAAAACGTGACTTTCATAGCTGTCAATGACGGTTCCTCCATCCATAACTACCAAGTAGTGGCGGATCCCGCATATATCAGTGAGGAAATTCTGAAGAAAGTCACCACAGGAGCCTGTCTAAAAATAACCGGAAAAATAGTGGCGTCCCAAGGTGCAGGGCAGCAGGCCGAATTGGCTGCTTCCACCATCGAAATCCTTGGTGAAGCTGATTCTGAGACCTATCCACTTCAGCCAAAAAAACATTCTCTTGAATTTCTAAGAGAAATTGCCCACTTGAGAATCCGTACCAATACTTTTGGAGCTGTTTTCAGGATCAGGCACGCCTTGGCTTTTGCGGTCCATAAATATTTCAATGACAAAGGATTCTTTTATATCCATACACCGATCATTACCTCTTCAGACGCAGAAGGTGCAGGAGAGACTTTTAAGGTGACCATATTGGATTTGAAAAATCCTCCTTTGACGGATGAAGGTAAAATCAATTTCAAAGAGGATTTCTTTGAAAAAGAAACAAATCTGACGGTATCCGGTCAGCTTGAAGGTGAACTTGCTGCTATGGGTTTGGCAGAGATTTATACTTTTGGGCCAACATTCCGGGCAGAAAATTCCAATACAGCGCGGCATTTAGCTGAATTTTGGATGATCGAGCCTGAGATGGCATTCTATGATGCCCAGGACAATCAGGATTTGGCAGAAGATTTCCTGAAATATGTGATTTCTTATGCCTTGGAAAACTGTAAAGATGATCTGGAATTTTTGGACAAAAGAGCAGCTGAAGAAGAAACCTCCAAAAAAGCGGATCAAAGGAGTGAAATGGGACTCATTGATAGACTCAGGTTTGTGGTAGAAAATGAATTTCAGAGAATCACGTATACCGAGGCCATTGATATTTTAAAAAATTCAAACCATAACAAAAAGAAGAAATTCCAGTACCTGATAGAATCATGGGGCGTAGATCTGCAATCTGAGCATGAAAGATACCTCGTCGAAAAGCATTTCAACAAGCCTGTAATCCTCACCGATTACCCAAAAGACATCAAGGCATTCTATATGAGGCAAAATGATGACGGCAAAACAGTGGCTGCCATGGATATCTTATTCCCAGGGATAGGTGAAATTGTTGGCGGTTCTCAACGTGAAGAAAGACTTGAATATTTGACAAAAAGGATGGAAGAAATGCATATCCCAACTGAAGAGATGTGGTGGTATCTAGATACAAGAAGATTCGGATCAACCCCACATGCCGGCTTCGGACTTGGCTTTGAACGCTTGGTTCTTTTTGTCACGGGGATGGGAAATATCAGGGACGTCATTGCATTTCCAAGGACTCCCGGACATGCTGAGTTTTAATCAAAAAAAAAGCCGCTTAATCAGCGGCTTTTTTTTTACCTAGTTTTTTCAACTTCAAGCTTTACAGATGCTTCGCCTATATCGACTACTTTTATTCTCCTTGCCAGAGGAATACAAAGTAAACTAAAGAATATAGCCAAATATCCCACAAAATTGAAATTGAGCAATAACCCCCCTTCACCTTCTACCAAAATCAAACCGGCAATAAATGAGGCAATACCTGCTGCCAATTGTTGAACTGCGGAATTGAAACTCAGAAAACTTCCCCTGTTTTCGGGTTTTGCTGTTCCTGTAATCAAAGCCGCCGCAGGAACCATTCTTCCATTGGAAGTCACAAAAAACAGGGTTGATATCATCAATACAAAAGGAATGGGTGTTTGCCCCAAATGGGTTATCAACCCAATCGGGATGATATTCAAAGCCATAAAGACTGTAAAAACTTTAATCTTTCCATGGTTATCTGTCAATTTGCCGACCCAAGGAGAAGTAAATATGGTAAATAACCCTCCAGCCATATAAATATAAGTGAGCTGGATTTCCGAAAAACCAACATTTGCGACCATATACGGACTCAAAAAGGGTATGATCATAAACTGCCCAAACATCATCATAATGGTAAGAGAAATTGCCCTCATCTGATTGCTGTTTCCGGTCACCCGTCTGATAACCTGCATCGGAGTTGGCTTCATTTGATGGCTATCGAGATGTGCTGTAATGGAAGGAATAAATTTGAAAATCAATACCAATATGATCAGGGATAATCCGGTCAGAAAAATGAAAGGGGCGTGCCAATTCGAAATGCTTGCGATAAACAACCCAAAAGGAACACCTACGACTGAAGCTACAGAAAATGCCGCCATTACCAGACCCATGGCTTTGCCCCTTCTGGAATCAGGGATAACATCTCCGATAATGGCCATGATCAAAGCGGAAGTAAGTCCTCCAAAAACACCTGAAATAATTCGGGAAATCAAAAGGATCGGATAATTTGGAGAAAGTGCACAGGCTATTGTTCCAAGTAAAAAGCCCGTAAATACCCACAAAAGGATAGTTCTTCGGTCATATTTATCCAATACAAAAGCACCTAGAAAGCTACTTATTCCGGCGCTAAAAGTGTAAGAGGAAACAAGCAATCCAAATTCTCTTGGTGTAATTTCAAATATCCGCATCAATTGCGGACCAAGAGGCATCAAAATCATGAAATCCACTATGTGGGTAAAATTGATAGCCGCAATGGTCCAAAGTATTAATTTTTCTTTATTCATGAGATTGAAAAGATTCTTAATGCAACCACTGCGATTTTGTTAAAGTTCTCATTTAGGAAAAAAACTCAATCAATCCCAAGATTTAAATATGTTTCGGGTATGGCGTTAATAATATCGGAGGCAATCATTCCCCTTCTCTTATTTTTGGAAGCCAATTCCCCTGCAAGTCCATGATGGTAAACTCCGCAAATCGCTGCTTGAAACGGGCTATATCTTTGACCCAGAAAAGAGGTAATCATCCCTGTGAGGACATCTCCTGATCCCGCTGTGGCCATATATTTGGTTCCGGTAGAATTAAAATACTGAATACCATCAGGACAAGATATAGATGTTAATGCTCCTTTCAATATAAGATAAATTCCAAATTTTGAGGAAAATTCCCGTGCTTTATCAAGTCTATCAAAATGGTCTTTACTTGTCCCGACTAGCCTTTCAAACTCTTTGAGATGGGGAGTAAGGATACTGTTTGAAGGCAAACTTTGCAGCAAATGTTTATTTTTCGAAAGGAGATTTAAACCATCCGCATCGATGACCACCGGTTTTTTTGCTGATTTTAGAATCTTCTCCAAATAATTAGGATCAACATCAGTTCCCCAACCCGGACCTATTCCCAGCGCATCAAAAAGACCTATTTCGGAGAAATCCAGTTTGTCACTAACCATCACTTCGGGAGCACCGATCTGCAAAACAAACCTTTCCTCAAAAGGGGCGTGGACATGAACCAGTCCACTTCCGGTTCTTAATGCTGCCTTTGAACTAAGCAAAATCGCCCCCATCTTTCCAATGCTTCCACCAATCAGAAGGATCTTTCCGAAGTCTCCTTTGTGACTGAAACTATTAAAGTGCTTATGCAATGGTGGGACATCTCCCTGCTGAACAAAACATCTGTTTTGCCCAAAGGATTTCAAAAACGAGGAAGGAATACCTATGTCCAAAACTTCAATTTCCCCGGTATAACCTGCATGTTCAGGAACCAGGAGGCCCAGTTTTGGAAATTGAAAAGTACAAGTAATGTCCGCATGGAATGCTGCCCCTTCCAAAACAGATTCAGAAGGAATTCCAGAAGGCATATCAATTGCGATTTTTAAAGCATTTGACAGATTTAAGGAATCGATACAGTCTAAGTATTTCCCCGAAATCGGTTTATTTATGCCTACTCCAAAAATTGCATCGATACAAATATTGTCCTGTAATTGATGGTAATCGAATCCTTCATAACTCTTGACCCTAACACCGATTGGTAGTTTTTTGAAATTAATTTGATAATCGTGGCTACAATTCATAAAATCTTCAAAAGTCACTACAGTCAAGCCATAGCCTTCCATTTCTAGTAATCTGGCAATAGCCAAACCATCTCCCCCATTATTTCCTGGTCCACAAAAAATAAAAATACCTTTGTCGCAATTTTTGAAATGAATTTTAAACCAGTCCAAAAAAGAGGTTGCAGCCGATTCCATCAAATCCCAAGATGATATGCCCTTTGACTGAACAAAAGCCTTGTCCAATTCTGACACCCTATTTCCCTTAATGATTTCAAGCATTTTTTATCTCGACAATGTTTTGAAAATCCTGTTTTGGAATCCTTAAAAGAAGCAAAAACCCAAGACCAACAAAGAAAAACAAACCCAAAGCCAAAGAGCTGTTTCTCATATTTCCGGTAATCTGCTCTATGATTCCATATGAAAATGTACCCAAAACTATGGCAATTTTCTCTGTCACATCATAGAAGCTAAAGAATGAAGCATGTTGGGTTGTGTCTTTCGGAATTAACTTGGAATATGTTGATCGAGAAAGGGATTGTATTCCGCCCATTACCATTCCCACTACAAAAGCCAAAGCATAAAACTGGTATTCATTGACTACATAATATGCCGCACCGCATATCAAAACCCAGATAAAAACCATGATCACCAAAGAAATTTTATTCCCCAAAGCTTTAGACAAATAAGCAAACAAGTAGCTTCCTACAATGGCTACAATCTGGATAATCAATATGGTAATTATCAATTTGTCACCAGGCATGCCAAGTTCTTTGTCCCCAAATGATGCTGCCAAATACATGACGGTTTGAACTCCCATACTATAAAAGAAGAAAGCAACTAAAAATCTGTGCATTACTTTGGTCTTTTTTACGACTTGAAAGATCTTATTTATCTCTCGATAACCCTTTAGGAACAAAGCCTTTTTAACCTTTCTATGATAAGGATTTTCCGGAAGGTACTTAAATGGTATCTGTGAAAATCCTGCCCACCAGATCCCCGTTATCAAGAAAGACCACCGTGCTGCTTGACCACCGTCGGAGAGACCAAATGTTTCCGGAGATTGAATCATAAATAAATTCAATACCAATAAAATTACACTTCCTATATAGCCAAGGGCAAAACCTCTGGCGCTTAAAAAATCAAATTCATCTTCAGTGGCGATTTCAGGCAAAAAAGCATTGTAGAATACTATACTTCCGGCATAACCAATACTTGCCAAAACTGCGCAGATAATCCCATACTCTAAATTATTACCATCGAAAAAAAATAGTCCAAGGCATGAAAGGGAACCTAGATAGGCAAAAAATTTCATGTACTTTAATTTTTTCCCTCCATAATCAGCCATCCCGGAAAGCAAAGGCGAAACCAGAGCGATGACAAAAAAAGAAAATGAGATGGAATAGGAGTACAAAACTGTATTGACAATCTTAAACCCAAAAAAAGAGACTACATCTCCATATTCTTCAGACTTGGTAACCCCATTGAAATAAACAGGAAAGATGGTAGAAGTAATTACCAAGCTATAAACAGAATTGGCCCAGTCATACATTGCCCAGGCATTCTGAACTTTCTTTTTCTCATTAGTTTTTACCATCTCCATTTTAAATAAAAGTAAAAAAAGCTATCCTTTTGGGATAGCTTTCCATTTTTAAGTTTATTATAAACTAGTTTACAACCTTAGTAGTTGACGCATACAAGAGTTTTCTAGCATCAGCTTCTCTCAGTTCAAATTGAACATCAGAAATTGCACCCATTTTTACTTCCCTGTCGGCTTTTAAGGAAATTGTTATTTGATCCCTTTCAACCTCAGACAACATATCTTTCTCTTGGTTTACCCAAAGCACGATATCTTTTGTATTGATCAGCACATCATTGGCTTGAACCCTTGGCTCTGTACCATACAATGCGGGGTTCCTAGGTTTACCAATAAACAAGTAGGAAATCAAAGTTTTATTCTCCAGTTTTTGAAGCTGAGTTGCTTGTGGCAATCTTTGTTCCACCAGGATATCCTGCTCTCTCAACACAGTTGTCACCATGAAGAAAAACAAAAGCATGAAAATAATATCAGGCAATGCTGATGTCGGAATGTTTTCCGAGGTTTTGGTTTTTTTCTTGAACTTTCCCATATCAACTTCCTCCTATTTTATCTGGTTCTGCTATCGAGATTGCTAGAGGAATCCCTTCTTTCCCTCTATCCATCAATTCTTTTTCAGCCGGATTCTTCCCGGTCAAGGCTCTATATTGTTCAGCGGTCAGACCAACTCTTTCTGCATAAATTTCAAAATATGCTTTTTTGACTTGATCAAGCACCTCAAGGTATTTTTCATAACTTGTTCCCCTATTGGTCTTTATAGAAACAACTGCACCACCGCTCATTGGATGATCCGATGATTTAGGGTCTCTGTTTGCTCTTGCTTTTAAAGATTGGGGTAGGCCGTTGAATAAAGCTACTGCTTCCTCATCAGGGGCACCAAAGTTCAAAAGAAAATCTTTGATGTCTTCTGCAAGCATATCAGTATTCTCAACATATTCTCCTTCTACCAAAAGCTGGTCATTTGCATTCACCAAAATATTGAAAATGTTTCTTTCATTTAGGTTAATTTCCGGTGGGGGAACATTAGGGTCCTGCTTAGGGGGAAGAAGGTTTTGAATACCTTTGTTTGAGGCAATAGTGGTCGTGACCAAAAAGAAAATCAGCAACAGGAATGCAATATCCGCCATGGATCCTGCATTTACTTCCTGAACCATTCTATTCTTACTTTTTGCCATTACTTTACCGCTTTATTAATTTCCGCATAAACAATAGCAACCAAACTAACAATACCCAATAAATAGGTCGCCAACAAACAGCCTCCAATAAATTTTGACATTTCAGGAGTCAAATTAAACGGGTCAGCGGCAAACTTAGCACTGACTTCACCATCAGAAATAAGGTAGGATACCACCAAAATTCCTGCAATCGCTACAAATCCAATTCCAGTTTTAACCAGAGATCCGGGATCATCGAGTGATTTTATTAAAGGCAATACTATCGCCAATACTATACCCAATAAGAGCATTATATCAGCAAGATATATAAAGAAATCTATTAGATCCATATCATTTTTTAGATTAGGTTAGACGCAATTTAAATTGGATAACCAATTCAAACTACTTTGATAATTTATGCTTCACTAAGATATCTACCAAAGAAATTGATGCATCTTCCATATCATTCACAATAGAATCGATTTTGGAAATCAAATAATTGTAAAATAGTTGGAGGATAATTGCAACAATCAAACCCGCAACTGTAGTCAAGAGGGCCACTTTAATACCACTCGCAACCAAGGATGGAGATATATCACCTGCAGCTTCAATAGCATCGAAAGCCTGAATCATACCAACAACCGTTCCCAAGAATCCAAGCATTGGACCAAGAGCGATAAATAGGGATATCCAGACCAATCCTCTTTCCAAACGACCCATTTCAACTGAACCGTAAGAGATGATTGATTTCTCTACCATGTCGATACCTTCCGTGTATCTCATCAGACCTTGAGTGAAAATAGATGCAACAGGGCCTTTTGTGTTTTTGGTAACATCTTTTGCAGCTTCAATTCCACCTGAATTAAGGGCATCTTCAACTTTAATCAATAATTTTTTAGTGTTTGTTGTAGCAAGATTTAGAGTAAAAATTCTCTCAATTGCGATAGCAAGACCAAGAATCAAACACAACAATACTGGGGCCATCCAAAGTGGATCACCTTCAATGAACTTTTCTTTGATCATTTGATGAAATCCTTTTTCCTCACCAATTACTTCGTCATCGACGAGAACGGGTGCCGGTTCGGGAGCTGCTTCCACAACTTCAGTAGTTTCAACTGCGGCAGAATCCTGAGCTTCTGCATCTTGAGCTTTCGTAGTCACCGGAAACATCAATATTCCGGAAAGCATGAATAAAGCGATTAACTTTTTCATAGAGTAGTTTTTAAAGAGAATTAAATTAAGGTTAAACGGTTTCTAAAGTAATAATGAGATTTTAAAGTTATCATTTTTTCATTTCAAATTGCAAAGGAAACTTTCATAAATTTTTTAAAAATGACTTCTGCACCTTTGAAACTTAAATTCCCGAAAGCTAAACCAAGGAAAATGAAAGGTTTAGAAAATTTATATAAATGGACTTAGACGGGAAATAAAAGGAATGAAAAAGTGATTTGAGGAATTTTTGCGATTAAATCCTTCGTAATTTTGATTTAAAACAGGTATTTCACTTAATTTTTGAAGAATAAAAAAATGATGATATGTATCAAAATAAGGTAAAAAAAAAGATAAGTCTTGGACTTATCTTTTTTGCAGAGAGGAAGGGATTCGAACCCTCGATACCCTTTAGAGGTATACACACTTTCCAGGCGTGCTCCTTCAACCACTCGGACACCTCTCTAGTTTGATCCTTTTCTGAATCGGAGTGCAAAGAAATAAATTAATCGGAGGCTATCCAAACTTCTCCCGTAAAAAAAGGCCCTTAATTTGGCGGGGACATTTCGCCGGCAATCGGCAATACTAGCTTTCTCCTGATTTCCGCATCATCTGTTTCATTGCCTAAAAGAAACATCATCTTGGTAACCGCCGCTTCGGTGGTAATATCGCTACCACTCAATACACCGATCCTTTTCAAATCTTTGCTTGTATGGTATCTTCCTTGGATGACCCTGCCACCGTTGCATTGTGACACATTGAGGATGATGATTCCATTTTTGACTGCTTTTTCCAAGGATTCAATAAACCACTTTTCACTTGGGCTATTGCCTGAACCGTAGGTTTCTAATACAACACCCCTCAGTCCCTTGATGCTGAAACAGGAATCCAAGACTGCTGCTGTGATGCCTGGAAAAAGTTTGATGATGATCACATTGTTGTCCAGCTTGTTGAAAAACTTCAGTTTCTTGATTTGTTCATATGGCCTAATCGCTGCAAAATTATAATCAATGATAATCCCTGCTTCCGCCAAGGCAGGATAGTTTTCAGATTCGTAAGCATCAAAATGGACACTCTGCACCTTCTTGGATCGATTGCCTCTCAATAACATATGGTTGAAAAAAATACAGACTTCTGGTACCACCGGCTTTCCGTTTGATTTTGCAGAAGCGATCTCCAAGGCAGTCATCAGGTTTTCCCGGGCATCTGACCGCATCGCAGAAATCGGCAACTGCGCACCGGTAAATACCACGGGCTTACTCAGTCCATTAAGCATATAGCTCATCATCGAAGCAGAATACGCCATGGTATCTGTGCCATGTAAAATCACAAACCCATCATAGCTGTCATAATTTTCATAAATGATATAGGCCATATCAAACCAATGCTGCATGTTGATATTAGAGGAATCAATCGGTTCAGGAAAGGAAATGACAGTGATCGCAATATTCATATTGGTCAAGGTCGGGACCTTTTCCATAATCTGCCCAAAGTTGAAAGGGACCAAAGCGCCTGATTCGTCATAGGCCATGCCCAAAGTTCCTCCTGTATAAATAATGAGAACAGAGGAATGAACTGCATTTTTGGCGGCTGAATTGATCCTGATTATTTTATAATTCATAACTAAAAATGATGAAATATTTTTCTTGAATTTTCTTCTGTAACCTCAGAAACCCGCTCCAAGGTACTCATCGTCAAGTCTCCCACACGCTGCGCAATCAAGGGAATGTATTCCGGGGAATTCCTTTTGCCCCGATGGGGTATCGGTGCAAGGTAAGGTCCGTCCGTCTCCAAAACGAGGTGTTCTAGACCGATATCAGGAAGTACTTTATCCAAGCCTCCGTTTTTGTAAGTTGACACACCACCGATTCCAAGCAAAAAACCCAATTCAATGATTTCCTTGGCTTGATCTACTGACCCAGTAAAACAATGGAAAATCCCTTTCAGGTCATCCGTTTTTTCTTCCCTGATGATGGCGATGGTCTCGTCCATGGATTCCCGACAATGCAATATGATCGGCCATTTCATTTTCTTTGCCCATTGGATCTGGATTTTTAGTGCTTCCTTTTGCTGCTCAAAGAAGGTCTTGTCCCAATACAGGTCTAGTCCCGTCTCCCCGATTCCTGCAAACTCCCGCTTTCCGATCCATTCCTCCATAACATATAGCTGCTTTTCAAATTCAGCGTTGACATCGCAGGGATGCAAGCCCATCATAGGGATACAGACACCAGGGTTTTTCATCTCTGCTTCCAACATCGCATCAATGGAGTCCACATCAACATTGGGCATGTAGATTTTGTGTACGCCATTCTCCACAGTCCTCCTTATCACTTCATCCCTATCCGCATTATATTTGTCTGAATAGATATGGGCATGTGTATCTGTAAACTTCATCCGTATTTTCTCCCTTTCCAGTCTGTTTTTGACGGCCAAAAATAATAAACTATTGTGGACCATGAGGTAAACAAATAATATATTTCAAAAAGGAACAAAGTGGCAATTTTTAATTTTTGACCTGTTTTGAGCGAGAATAAGTAAATAAATAAGGATTGGATTGCCACTTTAATCAGCCAAACCGTGACTCCTTCAAAAGGATGTAAAAAACACAAATAAATAATACCGGGAAAAAAAAAGACCTGCATAGCCAAAACAGCTCTCCAATATATCGGCAAATCCATTGCCCCATGCATCCACCTTTTTCTTTGGTCCAATAATCCTTTCAGATTTTGTTGAGGCAAAGTCTCCACGAGATTATCAGCTGAGACATGATGGACAGCTTTATATCCTTTCTTTTCGATGGCTTTGCCCATTTCAAAATCTTCTGTGAGGGAAAATGGAATTCCTTCAAATCCTCCCACGGAGTTATAAGCCTTTTTTGTAATCAGCATGTTATTTCCCATAGAGGTCACAGATATGCCGAGGTCATTCATAACCTTGACCATTCCTAAGGAAAGCCACCAATCGAAGGCTTGCATTTTTCCAAATAAAGAACCGGAACCAATATGCGTAATACCTGTCACTATACCGGCATCAGCGTTTTTTTGAGCCAAAACCATGGATTTGACCCAATTTGAAGGTACAACACAATCCGCATCAGTAAACAAATAGAAATCCCCATCTGCGGATTTAGCCATTTGGATAAGGGCATTCGCCTTGCCGTTCCTTCTCTTACTATCACCTTCAACCACCTCCACCAATATGGAATTGGAATGGCTAGCCACCCAAGAACTGAGGATTGCGGATGTCTCGTCTGTGCTTCTGTCATTTCCAAAGACAAATTGGATCCTGTCTTTTGGATAATCAAGTTTCTCTATGGAATCAAGACAACGCGGTAAGTTTTGAGCTTCATTCCTACAAGGAATCAATACACTGACTTTTGGAAAATCCGGTTTTTGGGTTTCGTCGTATTTTTCAAAATTCATCTGAAGCAAAACCACAAGCAAAAAATCCTGCAGCAGCAATAAAAAAACAACTATTACCGCCAATCCATAAATCATAACACCCCCGTTTGAAAGCCCTTATCTATTATAAAGTCCAGATAATCGGGCAACACCTTCTTAACAACCCTTTCTGTTTTTTGTTGGTCGTGAAAAAGTACGATAGATCCGTTTCTGCTGTACTGTATGGTTTTGGCCAGGCATTTCTCCGCACTTTGATCCTGGTCATAATCCCCTGACAAAACATCCCACATGACGATCTGATGTTGTGCAAGTACAAGCTTAGATTGGGTTTTGGAAATCTTTCCATATGGTGGACGGAAATTTACCGGGCTTACATCAAGTGTATCTTGAAGGATCTTCTGGCACTTTTCAATATTTTCCAGATATAAGGCATCAGGATTTCGGTATCCATCCAAATGGTTAAAAGTGTGGTTACCGATTCCATTTCCTGCTTGAAGTACTTCTTTGGCAAGGTTAGGATGCTTTTCGACATTGGCGCCTACCATAAAAAACGTGGCTTTCATGTTTCTTTTTGAAAGTTCATTCAGTACAAAATCCGTAATCCCCGGCACCGGGCCATCATCAAAGGTCAGATAAATCGTCTTTTCATCCCGGTTTTTGTTCCAGATAAATTTATCGAAAACTTTCGGGATCAAGGAGGGCACGTGATGCATCCAGACCATGCTATTGCAATCTTAAGCTGAGCAAGGTAATGTCGTCCCTTTGCTCACCACCGGTGGAAAAAATTCTCAATTCCTCAAAAAACAGCTGATGAAACATACTTGGATCAAGGCAAAGGTGGCTTTTGACAAATTGATTGAAGCGGTCATCTCCATATTCCTTTTCATTCTTGTCAAAGCTTTCGGTCAAGCCATCTGTATAAAGATGGAGTGTAAAGCCTTTAAGATGGATTCTTTTACCCACTTCCAGGAATGGCAATTGCTCAAAAGCACCAAGTACAGTTGTCCCTGCACCCAATGTCTCCGTCCTTTTTTCTCCCTCCCAACACAAAACCGGAGGATTGTGCCCGGCATTGACGTAGGTCAGTTCTCTTTTTTTGTAATTGTAATAACCTAGAAAAAAAGTAATGAAGCGCTCCCCTTTGGTATTGTCAAAGATGGTATAATTCAACTGCTCCACGATCATTTTCAAATCTGAAGAACTCCTCAGCAAGGTCCTCAATGCTGCCTGGAAATTGGACATGAGCAAAGCCGCCGGCATGCCCTTGCCTGAGACATCGGCAATACAGAAAAAGACCTCTTCCTCGGATTTTTGGATCAGATCATAATAATCCCCGCCTACCGTAGAATGGGGAATGTAAGTCACTTTGGCTTTGAGTTTATCAGTCTGTGGAAGGACTGCAGGAAAAAGCATCCGCTGCACATTGGAGGCAATTTCCATTTCTTTATTGAGCCTTTCCTGCTCAAGTTGCCGCTTGGCAAAGCGCTTGTTTTCCAATGCCACCACCATGATATTGGTCAGGGCTTGGGTAAAATCAAGGTCTAAGTCCTCTTTTTCATCTTTCTTTTTGAGAAAAAGAATGGCAAGCATTTTCTCCTTGTGGAAAACAGGAAGGTAATTTTCAAGTTCAGCAAACGAAAAACCTTCACCCACCTCAATATTCAATTCCCCGCTCGCTTTGTCAAAATTTATTTTTTCAGAAAGAATCGCGTCAGGGACTTTGCTTTTGATCCCATGGCTGATTTTTTTTTCAAAGTGGTCATGGTTTGACATGTACAAAAGAATCGACTTGATATTCAAATGCACCAAGCAGGTAAATTTGAATATATCAAAAAGCACAGCCGCAGACTTATTCTCATTGATAGCCTGAGTGATTTCCAAGAGTGCCTTGAGCTCAAGTTCCTTCTTTTGATATTTGACTAGTTGTACGGTCACGTCAGTTTTTTTAGAGGGCATTATGTTCCATAAGGCCTTTTTTGGTGGCGAGGTAAAATAAATCCTTTCCTTTTGCTTCAAAATCCACCGTACCGAAAACCTCATCGTCAGGTGCAAAAAGACATTTGATAAATCCTTTCGAATGGAGAGCTTTCAAGGTAATCAAAAGCCTTTGGTCTTCCCATCCCAAGGTTTCTTTCAGGTAACTAAAGGGCTGGACGAAATACAATTCATCCAGTAAATCAAACTCATTGTCAGTCATTTTATTTTGTATTCAGACCCAAAATTAACCCTTCCCAGAAGAATATCTTCCTTTCCACTCAAATTTTACAAATAAAGCCCCGAATGCACTTACAAGAACGTAAACAGGATGGACTATTCCTGTAAACAAAAACCAGATCCAATGCGGTCTAATCCCAAAACTCCTCAAAACATTTCCCAAGGTTTTTGCTTCAAAGTAAATCTTCAAAATCCAGACTGCTGCAAATACCAACATCCCAGGGATTCCCATAAAAAGCAGGGAAAAACTCCAAAGGAAGGCAACCTGAACAGGAACCGGCAGGACTGAAGCCAAGGTATGGGAGAATGATTTGTGGGAATTCCATTTTGATGCCCATCTGATCCTTTGTGAAAAGAGTGCCTTCCACGAACCTTGCGGTTGTGTGCAAACAAGGCTTTCTTGGAGGTAGACAACAGATTCAGGCCCGAATTTATTGACCAACTTTTTCAATAAAAACTCATCATCTCCCGACAAAAGATCCTCATTCCCCTGATATCCCTCCACCTCCAAAAAGGCCGATTTTCTATAAGCCATATTGGCCGCACTGCACATGATGGGAGAACCCAAATGAAACCCGGCCTGCGTGACCAACAGAATACTTGCCCATTCGATCTGTTGGAAGTTTTCAAAAAAACCGATATCTCCTTTGGGTAAAACAGGACCTGCGACCATTTTTATACTTTCATCGGAAAAAAGCCGGATCATTTTCTCCACCCAATCCGTGGGTAGAAAACAATCTGCATCGGTGGTCAGGATAAGACTTCCAAAGGCTTTTTTGATTCCTGTTTTCAGTGCGGCTTTCTTTCCTTCACCTTCGCTTTCCGGCGAAATAACGTCCAATTGCTCATCTGATAGCGATTCAATCAATTCATCAAGCTTCTTTTTCCCACCATCTTCACTATTGTCATTGATAAAAACAAGCTGTAGCGGCCTATGGGAAAGGCCGGACAATTGGCCAAAAAGTGTCGGAATATTTTGTTCTTCATTTCTGTAAGGAATCAAAATGGTAACCAACTCAGGCTCTCTATATTTCGGGAAAATTTGGGACTTTTGCTTCCAGGTTTTGCCCAATAAAAGCAGCAGAAGCCCATAAACTATCCCAAACAAAAGGTAAAATGTTAGCATGAATTGCTTTAACTTGCGGTAATGAGTAAAGAAGATAAAAAAGACGCAAAGGAAAAAATAATTTTGGGGATTGACCCCGGCACCAATGTGATGGGCTATGGTTTGATCCTGATTGAAGGAAAAAAGTACAGTCTATTGCAGTTTGGTGTCATCCATCTCAAAAAGTATGTCGGGCATGAATTGAAGCTGAAAAAGATATTTGAGAGAGTCACAGGGATCATTGATGAATTTCATCCTGACACGGTGGCTTTAGAAGCTCCATTCTATGGCGAAAACGTCCAATCCATGCTCAAACTAGGACGTGCACAGGGGGTTGCCATGGCAGCAGCTTTGGCGAGGGATATTCCGATTACGGAGTATTCTCCCAAAAAAGTCAAGCAATCAGTCACCGGAAATGGAAATGCTTCGAAAATCCAAGTGGCAGAAATGCTCAAAACCCTGCTCAAAATTGAAGAAATCCCAAAACTTCTTGATGCGACTGATGCGCTTGCAGTAGCCCTCTGCCATCATTTTCACGATGGTAGGCTGCAGACAAGAGGCCGGACGGAAGGATGGAAATCATTCCTGGAAGACAACCCTAACCGGGTAAAAAGTCCAAAATGAAGTTTTCTATCTTATTTTTGGTTGACGTTTTCAGATAAACCGCATATCCATTGAATATCTGATTTGACATTTCTTTAGGTATACCAAATATGGAAGCCATCCTCAATATCCTTCAAAAATTTTCAAACATCCCACAAGAATCCTTGGAGCGGTTTGTCGGGAAACTTCACGAAAAAAGCATTCCCAAAGGAGAAACATTGATCCGGGAAGGGGAAGTTTGCAATCAGCTTTCATTCATAAACAAAGGATTTGTGCGGAGTTATTATTTCAAGGATAAAAAGGACATCACCATCAGCTTCAGCATGACCGGTGAGTTCATCGCATCCATGTCCAGCTTTATTTCCCAAAAGCCTTCTTACGAAACCATCGAAGCCCTCGAGCACTGCCACCTGTACCAAATCAGCTACCAAGACTTAATGGATTTGTTTGAAAAAGACAGTCATTTGGAGCATTTGTACCGGCTGATTCTGGAACAATATTATGTGGCTTTGGAGGAGCACCTCATTTTTTCAAAGTTCAAAACCGCCAAAGAGCGCTACCTTGAATTGATAGAAACCAAACCTCTTATCATCCAAAAAGCAGCAGTCGGTCAGGTTGCTTCTTACCTCGATATGAGCCTGGAAACGCTGAGCAGAATCCGTGCAAACATCTGATTTTTTGATTTTTATCAATAGCCTTCCCTCACAATAAATTGTAATTTTGGCAATTATCAAAATTGGTAAAGCGTATTTTCTCTTTATCCGATTCAAATTTCTTTTCAAAAAAACCCAAAATCTACTATGAAAGATCTCAGTCGATACATTCCCTTTTTTGCTTTGGTATTTTTGTACCCTGTACTATTTTCTTGCAACAGCAGCACGACGGAGAGTACTTTTGATTCCTCCAAATTAAGAATAGCCACGCAGGAAGAAATCGAGAAAGTCATCGAGCAGTTTGTACTTGCAGAAGACAGTACTGTCATTGAAATACCTGCGGGATTCTATGCCTTGAAAACCCAACTGATCCTTGACAACAAAAACCACATTACCATCAAAGGGGCGGGACTGACCGAAACTGTCCTTTCCTTCAGGGACCTTAAAGCCGGAGGTGAAGGTGTCAAATTGGTAGGCAACAATATTTCCATCCAAGACCTGAGTGTCGAAGATGCACCCGGTGACGGCATCAAATCACAGCACTGCGACGGGATCACTTTCCGAAAAGTCAATGTCACCTGGACCAATGGCGACAAATCCAAAAACGGAACTTATGCCATCTATCCTGTCCAATGTAAAAATGTCCTGATCGACGAATGCATCGCCTCCCATTCCAAAGATGCCGGGATTTATGTCGGCCAATCTGAAAACATCATTGTCCGAAATTCTCTAGCCTTTGGCAATGTGGCAGGAATCGAAATCGAGAATTCAGACAATGCCGAAGTTTACGGAAATACAGTCAGGGATAACTCAGGAGGGATTTTGGTATTCAATCTACCCGGTCTTCCAAAGTCCGATGGGCGGGGCACAAAAATCTACAACAACGAAATCCTCCACAACAACCATAAAAATTTTGCCACTGCGCTGAGTGAGGATCCTAACGGAAATACCGTGACGATGATTCCTCCCGGTTCGGGCATCGTCATTTTGGCTGCCAAGGAAGTGGAGATTTTTGACAACCGAATCCACAAAAACAAAACAGTGGGGCTCGCCATTGCCAACTACCACGTCACAGGATTCCCGATGGATGCACCAAATTGGTCTCCATTTACCTCCAATATTTTTGTACATGACAATGACTACCAAAGAACCTGGCATTTTCCTGACTTCACCAAGGAATTTGGGCAGCTGATTTCAGTTTACAATGCCCATGGATTTGCCCGAACTCAGGACATCATCTATGATGGATTTTGGGACAAGACCATATCAGACAATATCCAATCAAATCCCATGAAAATCTGTATCAGGGAAAAGGAAATGGAAAAAATGCATTTTACGCTTTTTGACCTTTGGGAGGGTGAGGACAATATCAAATCTTCAAAGGATTATGCGCCTTTCAATTGTGAAGTGCAGGTCAAAACAGATGTCAGTGCCATTGCGAATCTTTAAGTTATGAAATCGTATAAAAAGCACTTTTCGATTAACCTGGCTTTAGGCCTACTGCTTTTGGTTTTTTCCTGCGAAAAAAAACAGGATCAAACCGCAGTCAGCAAAGTCGAAATCTCAGAAACAGAAGCCCCTTTGGTCGAGACTGCTTCTCTGGATTTCAGCCAGATTCCTTTCAAAAACCTGTCGGATTATGGTTTTTTCAAAGGAAAACTGAAATCCCTTGATCCTGATGATGGAGTGCTTTTGTATGAACCTGCTTCTTCACTCTTTACGGATTACGCGCACAAGTCAAGGTTTATCTGGATGCCGGAAGGTGCTGCTGCTAGCATCCGGGAAGATGTCGAAGGCAGCATGGATTTCCCTGACAATACGTTCATCATCAAGAACTTCTATTATCCGGCAGATTTCAGAAAACCTGAAGAGGAAAAAAGAATCGTAGAAACCCGCCTGATGGTAAAAAGAAACGGGGTTTGGGATGCCTTTCCATACGTTTGGAAAGAAGACCAAAGCGATGCAATATACAAAGTTGTAGGAGCAGAAATCGAGGTGGGGTGGACAGACCTTCAAGGAAAAGAGCAAGTCATCAATTACATCGTGCCCAACAAAAACCAATGCAAAAGCTGCCACAATGAGAAAGAGCAACTTGTTCCTATCGGTGTCAAAGCCAAGCATCTCAACCATGAAATCAGATTTGCCGAAGGAGAAAAAAACCAACTCGTAAAATGGCAAGAGATGGGATACCTCTCGGATCTGAATGATCCAACAACTTATCCAGCCATGGTGGATTACAACATTTCTTCCCATTCCTTAGAGCTCCGCGCAAAAGCTTATTTAGACATCAACTGCGGACATTGCCACCGGGCTGATGGACCCGCAAGCACTTCAGGGTTGTTTTTGACTTATGAAGAAAAAGATCCCTTGAAACTTGGCATCAACAAAACCCCTGTTGCGGCAGGCTTCGGTGCGGGGACATTCAAATACGATATTGTTCCCGGACAGGCAGACCAATCCATCCTGACTTACCGTATGTCCACCAATCAGGTGGGTGCCGCCATGCCCGAAATCGGCAGGGTTACGGTACATCAGGAAGGACTGGAATTAATCAAGGAGTGGATCAATGGGATGAAGTAGACAAAAAAAAGGAGGCATAAGCCTCCTTTTTATTTTAGATGGTAAACCAATCTTAATCCTTATACACCCCACTAGGCCATTTGTCATTGGCAACATTGATATCTGTGATCACTTTGTCAGGATCAATTTCAACACCGACAACTTTTTTATCTACTTTGAGCAGGTGACTCCATTGGTTTCCTTTGAACCAGATTTCTACAGGTAGCATTCTTCTTTCCTTTTGACCGTCATCGTAGGTGATTTCCAAAAGTACCGGCATCGGCATTTCACCGAGATTGGATAGTGAAACCAAATAATTTGCTCCGTAAGGCTGCACGCTGTTGATAGCGAGGTCGATATTGGCATTGCTATAGAACCATCCTTTCCAGAACCAATCCAGGTTTTCCCCTGCAACATTTTCCATGTGGTTGAAGAAATCCGTGGGCTGTGGATGCTTGTAAGCCCAGGTTTTGATATAAGACCTGAAGGCATTGTCAAAACGCTCCGCCCCTAGGACATATTCCCTTAACATCATCAGACCCAAAGCAGGTTTCATGTAGGCAACCATGCCAAGATTGTTGGATTGGGTTCTGTCAGCATGTGTGGCGATCGGTTCGCGGTCTTTGCTAGTCAGCCAACCAAGGTATCTTCTTGTTTGGATCAAAGAGTTGGTATATTCCCCGTTATTGAATTCCAGGAAACTGTAATAATTGATGAAAGTATTGAATCCCTCATCCATCCATGCATGTCTTCTTTCGTTTGTTCCTACCACCATTGGGAACCAATTGTGTCCAAACTCATGGTCAGTCACCCCCCATAGTCCCGATCCTTTGGATCTCCAGCTACAGAAATTGACTCCGGGATATTCCATCCCATTGATTTCTGCGGCGACATTGACCGCAACAGGATAAGGGTATTCATACCATTTTTTGGAATAATGTTCAATGGAGGCTTTGCCATATTCTGTTGATCTTCCCCAAGCTTCCTGCCCGTCACTTTCCTTTGGATAGACAGACTGTGCCATGGATTTCTTTCCGCTTGGTAAGTTGATCCTTGCTGCATCCCAGATAAAAGCTTTGGAAGTTGAAAATGCCACATCCCGAGCATTGTTGATTTTAAAATGCCAAGTCATGGTTCCTTCCTGTTTTGGACGGTGATTGGCATAATCTGTCACTTCTTCAGGGCTGATGAGGTACACACGCTCATCACTTTCAGCAGCTTTATTCATCCTGTTCTGCTGCTCTTTGGTAAGCACTTGGGTAGGATTGAGCAACTCACCAGAAGCAACTACAATGTGATCAAAAGGTACAGTGACCTTGTATTCAAAATCCCCATATCCGAGATAAAACTCACCTGCACCAAGATAGGGATCGGTATTCCAACCTTTGACATCATCGAAGACTGCGACTTTGGGATACCATTGCGCCATGGCATATATCGTCCCGTCTTTGACTTTGAGGCGGCCCATGCGGTCCATTCCTTTTTCAGGAATTTTGTATTCGAAGTCCATAGAAACAATCGCCTTTCCACCATTGGCAGGAATAGGTTCTGCAAAAAATACCTGCATCCTTGTGTCGCTGATCAGGTGTTTTTCCGAAACAGGTCTGTTTTTCCCGACGACTTGGGCTTTGAGGTTTTCGATTTTATAGCCGCCATCCACATCACCGTTGTAGCGGTTGCCCTGTACAGGAGTGGTCAGTTGTCCCCTTGAGTCTGAAGTAAACCTGTTTTGCTCTAGGTAAAGCCATACAAAATCCAGATTCTCAGGGCTGTTGTTTTTGTAGGTGATGGTGATTTTTCCTTTTAGGATATGGTTGGTTTCGTCCAAAGCCACGTCAATCAGGTAATCGGCACCGTTTTGCCAGTACATCGGACCGGGCTTACCGGAAGCAGTCCGATAGGCTGTACCTTGTCTATACCCAAATTCGGTGAATGCCCCGTCTCTGTTGTCTGTGACTACTTGGGCCCGAATGTCCTGTCCAAAAACCAATGCAATAACAAATGCAAAAATTTTTACACTTTTAATTCTTATCATAAATTCCAACTATTTAATATTTCGGCTAAAATACAGAATAGCATGAGAAGAAAAAATTCATTTTTAAGCTCCCAAATCCCAAAAAACCAAACATTCGCGCAAAAAGGGAAATTTGGAAATCGAAATAAATCCTAGGTACTTTGCCGGATCAAAAACCACAGCTATTCATGCGGATTAGATTTACGATTTTGGGTTTGTTACTTTCATTTGGCATTGCGAAAGCCTCTCAGGATACCACGACTGTGGATTTGGGCGAAGTAACCATCATGGAAAACAGGATGGAAATCCCTTTTAACAAAGTTTCCAGAAACATTACCGTCATCAACAGAAAAGCCATTGAAACCACTCCTGCGAGAAGTTTGCAGGAAGTTCTTTCTTTTACCCCGGGAGTGGATGTAAGACAACGGGGAGTCAGCGGCGTGCAGGCAGATATCGGGATCAGAGGTGGAAACTTTGAGCAGACACTGATGTTGATCAACGGCATCAAACTCACCGATCCTCAGACCGGTCACCATATGGTCAATATTCCAGTTCCCCTTCAGGCCATCCAACGGGTGGAAGTGCTGAAAGGACCGGGGTCGAGGATTTTTGGACAAAATGCTTTTGCAGGTGCTGTCAATGTCATCACCACGCTTTCAGATAAAAAAAGTCTCAATATCCAGGGATTTGGAGGTGATTTTGGAATGCGTGGGGGAAGTATTGTTTCTTCCCTTCCTGTCGGAAAATACAAACAAACCATCTCCGCTTCCCATGATGCTTCAGACGGACATTGGTACAATTCAGATTTTAAAGTGACCAACCTGTTCTATGAATCGGGATTTGACATCAATGACCGAAATGAAATCCGGGCCATGGCAGGATATTCCGATCGGGACTTTGGGGCAAATGGCTTCTACACCAATTCCTTTCCCGACCAATGGGAAAGCGTTCAGACTTTTCTTTCTGCCCTGAGTCATACTTACAGATTTGACAAACTCTATTTTCAGACACGCGGATATTGGAGAAGAAATGACGATGAGTTCAGACTCAAGAGAAATGAACCGGCTTTCTACACCAATCTCCATACCTCAGATGTTTTTGCTTTGGAGCTGAATGGCACCTATACTTCCAAAATCGGAACCACGGGATTTGGGATTGAAGGCAGGGAAGAGAAAATCGAGAGCACCAACCTTGGCAACAGAAGCCGGACTTTTGCGGGGATCTTTGCAGAACACAGGATTGAATTCGCCGAGAAATTTGACTTCCGGGCGGGACTTTATTCCAATTACTACAACGAATACAAATGGAAGCATTTTCCCGGAGCGGAAATCGGCTTTCAGGTCAATGCCTATTCCAGGCTTTATTCCAATTATGGAATCAGCTTCCGTATCCCATCTTTCACTGAATTGTATTATGAAGATCCAAGCAACCAAAGCAATCCTAACCTCTTGCCCGAAGAAGCTGAAAACTTTGAAATCGGCTGGAAATTCAGCAAAAGTAGGTTGCGCACTGAGTTGGTGTTTTTTCACAGATTCACCCAAAACCTAATCGATTGGAACAGAGAACCAAGCGAAACCCAACCCAACCGCAACAAGTGGACGCCACAAAATATCTCCGAAGTGCGGTTTAACGGCGTCGAGACATCTATCCAATACCTTGCTGATTTGGGAGGCGAAAATGCCAAAATCAAGGAATTGATGCTCAGCTACAACTATATCAATGCGGACCTGAATCAAGCCTCAGGCGTAGAATCGAGATATTCCCTGAATTCGCTAAGACATCAGGTAATCGGCGGCATTCAGGCGGAATTTGCGAAGCGTGCCGAACTCACCATCAAGGGAAGGTATATCGAAAGGATGGCTTTGGAACCATATTTCCTATTGGATGCGAGATTGGATTACAACAGGCTGAAGAAATTCGGGCTTTTCCTGGAAGTCTCCAACATTACCGATGCCGATTATGTCGAAGCGGGATTTGTGCAGATGCCAGGAAGATGGTTTAAGGCCGGGTTTATGATTAATCTGGATTGAAAAAAATTAGGTATTCAGAATCAGGACTTTACTTAAGTCATTCAAAAAATTAAAGGCATTTTTTGCCAACATATAATTTAAAGTTTACATTTGCACTCCGTTCTGAAAGAGAGTGGATTTGATAATGGGAGTTTATCCCGATAGCTATCGGGATGGTTCAGAACATTCTGATCAAAATGGTTAAAATTTTGGGAGTTTAGCTCAGCTGGTTCAGAGCATCTGCCTTACAAGCAGAGGGTCGGGGGTTCGAATCCCTCAACTCCCACAACATTTTCAAAATTACAATTCAAATTTTCTCGGGAGTTTAGCTCAGCTGGTTCAGAGCATCTGCCTTACAAGCAGAGGGTCGGGGGTTCGAATCCCTCAACTCCCACATAGCCTCAAGAGAGGCTTTTTTTATGCCTTGCAGTTTTTATATCCTCTATTCAAAAAACCTTGACAAATATTACGTCGGACATACATGCGAAGTAATGGATGAAAGATTGCGAAAACACAACTCCAATCATAAAGGATTTACGGGCAAATCTCCGGATTGGATCTTGGTATACAAGGAAGAGTTTGAGGATAAAAAATCAGCTTATGCCAGAGAACGACAAATAAAATCAATGAAGAGCAGAAAAAAAATCATCGAATTGATCAATCAATAATAGCTCAGCTGGTTTAGAGCATTCCGATTTATAATCGGAAGGGTCGGGGGTTCGAATCCCTCAACTCCCACATAGCCTCAAAAGAGGCTTTTTTTATGCCTTTGATTTTTTTAACTTCTTTTGGTATCTGGTTACATTTGAAACTCTGTTTAATCATGATTGTAAATAACTTACAGAAATTGAACGTGGTGGACTTATATCTCAAGTAGCCAAAATTGGCAAAAACCTTTATCCAGATTTTAGTCGACTAATTTCCTTTCGGTAATTGCAGGCTCAGTTTTCAATTCCTATTTTTCAGAAACTATACAATTCACCTTTTTACATGATAAATACATTAGAAATTCAGTTTCAAGCCCAGAAAGATGCAAATGCAGAAGTTACTTAAAGCCATTCTTTCAGCAGGATTTCTAGTTTTGGCTATTAGCCTCTATTTCATAAAATGGAGCCCTGGCGCCATCAAAGGGAATGAAAATGCCAAGAAAATCCTGTTGATCAAGAATGGAATGAGCATGGGAGAGGTATTTGAAATTATGGGTTTACCGATTGAAAAAATGGGAAATACGAATGGAGATAGCACCTATTACTACCAGACACCATTTGCTGCAGCTTCCAATATTTCCGTTTCATTTGATCATTCAGGAAGAGTTGTCCACGTTCAGCCTTTGGAGTGACAATGAAAAATATAGCTGCATGAAATTTATCCTTTGCCACATGCTTTAGCAAGCCATCCTTTGGTTCAAAAAGCAGCAAAATCAGCAGATAAATTCCATATGAATGAAGCATTAAATGGTAAAATTTGCCCCTAAAATAGTGTGACAAACTTTTCATCAAGCATCAAGAAAAATCAAAACGATATTTGCATGAAAATCCAAATTGCAGATAAATCTTTATCAAAAAGAAAAAGTAACTGATAGTATTAGCCATATCCACAAAATTGCAATCAAAAATGCTTAAGAAAACAACCCAATTTATAATGGGATATCTTATAACCTTAATTTCCTATTCATTGGTTGCAGGCTTATTCTTAGCAAATGACTATGGAGAAATGTCATTCATTAGACAAATATTTGGATGGGCGCTTTATGTATTTCTATTAGCTTCAGCAACAGTATTTGGATTTTACCTCTTGTCCTTTACAATTTTTATTGCATTGAGACATCAACTCAAAAAATACTACTGGTTTTTGATTGTCCCTTTTCTGGCAATTGTTTATGTGTACCTGATGAGTTTCCACTTTAGGATTTCTTCTAATTTCGATGCGCCACATAATTATCTGGGAGATTACTTGGCAATGGTTGTGGGCGGGATAGTAGGATTCACTTATTTAGTAAGAAAAACAACTTGAAAAAAAGCCCTTGGAATTCCTTCCAAGGGCTTTTTCTTTTTAATTAGATATCAAACTTGATCCCCTGCGCCAAAGGCAGGGAAGTACTGTAATTGATGGTATTGGTTTGTCGACGCATATAGGCTTTCCAAGAGTCGGAACCGGATTCGCGGCCTCCACCTGTTTCTTTTTCTCCGCCAAAAGCACCTCCGATCTCTGCGCCGGATGTTCCGATATTGACATTGGCAATGCCGCAATCCGACCCTGCAGCCGAAAGAAATGCTTCCGCCTCCCGCATATTCAGCGTCATGATGGCTGAGGACAATCCCTGAGGCACACCGTTGTGCATAGCGATGGCTTCTTCAAGGGTATTGTATTTCATAATATAGAGGATCGGTGCAAAAGTCTCATGCTGTACCATTTCAAAATGGTTTTCAGCTTCAATGATACAAGGCTTCACATAGCAGCCGGATTCATAACCTGACCCGCTGAGCACTCCACCTCCGACCAACTCTTTTCCTCCCTCCTTTTTTACTTTTTCTATGGCTTTGAGATACATGTCCACGGCTTCTTTGTCGATCAAAGGTCCGACATGGTTTTTCTCATCCAAAGGATTTCCTATAACCAATTTGGTGTAGGCCGCGGCCAACCTTTGCTTGAAGTTATCATAAATGGATTCGTGGATAATCAGCCTTCTTGTGGTAGTGCAGCGCTGTCCTGCTGTTCCCACTGCCCCGAAAAGTGCACCACGGATGGCAATTTCCAGGTCAGCGTTTTCGGTTATGATAATGGCATTGTTGCCACCAAGTTCTAACAACGACCTTCCTAACCTTGCTGCAACCGCTTGGCCGACGATTTTTCCCATACGGGTGGATCCTGTAGCGGAAATCAAAGGAACCCGGGTATCCTCTGTCATCATCTGCCCTACTTTGTAATCTCCTACAATCAAACCTGATATTCCTTCGGGCAAGTTATTTTCTTTCAGGACTTTACTGATAATATGCTGACAGGCAACTCCCGAAAGCGGCGCTTTTTCAGATGGCTTCCAAATACAGACATCCCCGCATACCCAAGCTATCATGCTGTTCCACGACCAAACTGCCACCGGAAAGTTGAAAGCGGAAATGATTCCCACGATTCCAAGAGGATGCCATTGCTCATACATCCTGTGTCCGGGACGCTCGGAGTGCATCGTCAATCCGTATAATTGCCTGGAAAGGCCAACTGCAAAATCACAGATATCGATCATCTCCTGCACTTCGCCGAGTCCTTCCTGATAAGATTTGCCCATTTCATAAGATACCAATTTACCCAAATCGGCTTTTACTTCTCGGAGTGCATTGCCCATTTGGCGGACGATTTCCCCCCGCTTTGGTGCAGGAGTAGTTCTCCATATTTGGAATGCTTCTTGGGATTTGGAGATGACCTGTTCATAACTTTGACGGTCTGTCACCTGGACTTTGCCGATAAGGGTACCATCTGCTGGAGAATAGGAGCTGATATACTCTTTTCCTGTATTGATCCACTCGTTGCCGGTGGAAGTTCCTAAGTTTTCAGGCTGGAGGCCAAGGTTTTGGAGTGCGGATTTGATGCCGAATTGATCTGACATGATATATTTAATTTTCTTCTGATCGGATGGTTAAATCTAAAAAAATTCTGGAAAAGTTCAGGTTTAATTCTTATCCCTATATTTTTTTGGAAGATACTTGTTGAGATCAACATGTTCCAAAATTGGACTGAGCTTTGGCCCAACAGTGAAACGGTAAACAAAATTGATCCTATAATTACCTGTCTGAAAATCTGTTACATAATTCCTCGCCTCTTCAATGCGGACATTATTATGGACATAATTGGCATTAATAGACCAAACTGGACCATTATACCCAGCAAAGCCCCTCAAAAAATAATTGGTGTTAAATCCCCAACTTCCCTCTTGGGCCAAATCTGAAGAAATTCTGGTGTTTCCTATGCCAATATTGCCTGAAACCATTCCTGTGATGAAAAAATGTTTGGCAATCACAATAGTGTGCACATATCCCAAATTGGGTCCAATTTCAAAAAAATTCATCCTGTTAAATTGTAAGGGCACAGGAATGAATTCGGCCAAAATATTTTGGGTGTCCTCTGCCATTCCAAAGTAAAATTCCATGCCTGCTACAAAACTTCCCGCGGATTTTTTTTGCCAAGCGCTTTGAAGAAAAGCTGCCTTTAGTGATAACTTTTCACCATTTAATAGGTACTGCACATTGGCTCCAAACTTTCTTACTTTCATATCCGGAAATGCCAAATCGGGTGGAATATTTTGTAAGGGACCTGTATAACTTTGAAGAAAAAAGCCTCGGTAAAATTGGCCAAAAAGGTCAATCACCCAATTTTTAGGATAAATATGTGCCTGCAAATCCAAATATTTTGTTTCTACCTGGTCTCGATTAGGATTCATGAAATTGAAGCCATAGGCAAGGTTCAAAGTGAAATCGTTGTAGGTAGCTCCAATTCCCAAGTTAAGTGTAGAATTGGGTTCAAGTCCTATTCGTGAATTCTTGTTTTTTTCAGTTATCAACAGTGAGGTATATTTTCTAGAAGTGTATAGCCTGGTAGTCAATAACTTCCTGTAAGAAACGTAATAGGTCGTATCCCCTTGGGCTAAGGATGTAGATGGCAAAAGGAAAAAGAAACCTAGTGCTATTGAAAATCCTATGAAAAAATTTCTTGCAAAGTGCCCGAAACAATTAACATGCAGTTTTACCATGTCCAAAAATAAGCAATATCAGGTCCACAAATAAAAAAATCCGCAACAAGTGCGGATTTTTATAATGTCAAATGGAGATTAGGAAAAGTAATTATCTAAATAATCTCCATTCAGTTTTATTAACAAAAGTCTTTAGCAGAAAAAGTTGCTTAATCACCCGAGACAAATATAAAAAACTTTTGTTGAAAATTGCAATAGGTATTTCACGGTATTTTTTGATTAAATAGCCAAAAAATTATAAACTGATTTTTACTTGAACCTAAAATCAAGGTTCTAAGGCAGTTAAAACTATTTAGCAAAAGTCAAAAAAATTAAAATATAACATAAAGGAAACATTCAAGTTTCCGATTCGGCTCAAAAAAAAGGGGATAAATCACTGTAATTCAATATATTAATTAATTAGTATGAAAAACAAACCTCTATAGAGTTTCTCCAAATAACAATTCCCCTAAATTCTGAAGGAACATTATTCAAGAAATAGAAAAGTAAAAAAAATCTTTAAATTTTTATATTATCAAATAACCAGGATTGACAAATCACAATATTTGGGGTCAATTATGGATAATGCTATAAAACTCCCTTATATCTTATCCCGGCCTTTCCAGAATTTTAAAAAATAATATTTGAAAGGGTTACTGTATTTCAGCAACTTCCATGGCCTGCTACCATGGGGCCTGTGAAGAACGGGAGTCTTCATCAAAACAAAATTTTCAAAACCCTCTTCTACCGCTTTTTTTGACATAAAAGTATCATACCAATCTTTAGTATCATCAAGGTCCATGAAATTGTACTTCCCCAAAAAAGAGGGGGAAAACAGAGTGCAGCAAAAACTCAGGCTTCTATGGGTTTTGATGACCGATTCTTTTGAAGATTTGAATTTGAGGTAAGGAAAATTCACTTTTCCGTCTTCACCAACAGTTATTGCCCCTATCAAACCTGATTTGGGGGATTTCTTCAAAAATTCAATCATCTCACTGATCGTATTTTTCTTGATAATCACATCGGATTCGACGACAATCAAAGGCAAACCCAAACGAAGGGCTTCCTTTTGGGCCATTTGAAGCACCAGCTTATAATTCGGGGAAGGCGTGTCGGTAATATCTTCCAAGTGGATCAATTGGTACCCTATCTTTCCTTTTGCTCCCTCCAATTTTTCCTTTGTCTCTTCCGAACTGAAATCATTGAATATAATATGCTTTACAGGATAACTTGAATCGGCTATGGCTTGGGCGCATTCCAAAGTACTTTCGACGGAATTTTTGACGGGTGTGATGACTAAAACTTCAGACATAGGAATGTATTTGGGTTAAAAACCCAAAGTTATCAGATTAAAATGCATAAAAAAACCCTGAGATATGGACCTCAGGGTTGTCTGGAAATATTTGCAAATTATTATTTTAACAAAGCCAATGCTTCTTTCATTCTTTTCAAAGCTTCCACCAGTTCTTCATCAGAGGCAGCATAGGACAAGCGGATGCAATTTGGCGCACCAAAAGCTTCTCCTGTTACTAAAGATACATTGGCTTTCTCAAGAATATATAGACAGAAATCATCTGCTGTTTTGATGGTGTGACCATCGGCGGATTTTCCAAAGAAATATGAAATATCCGGAAAGAAATAGAATGCTCCTTCAGGGATATGGGTTTTGATTCCGGGGATTTCTTTGATCAGTCCCAAAACCAAATTCCTTCTTCTCAAATAAGCTTTTTCCATCTCTTTGGAAGGCTCCTGATCTCCGGAAATGGCAGCCAACGCCGCCCTTTGCGCAATACCGGTATTGCCTGATGTAAATTGACCCTGCATTTTTTCACATGCTTTGGCAATGAACAAAGGTGCACATATATAACCCACTCTCCATCCTGTCATGGCGTATCCCTTTGAGAATCCATTGACAGTGATCGTTCTTTCAAACATTCCCGGGAAGGAGGCGATACTTGTATTTTTCCCCTTGAAATTGATCAATTCATAAATTTCATCCGCAATCACAAAAAGATTTTCTCTCTTTTTGACCACTTCAGCGATGGCTTCCAACTCCTCTTTGCTGAATACAGATCCGGTAGGATTGCATGGAGAGGAATAAATCACCGCTTTGGTCCTATCGGTCAAGGCTGCTTCAAGCTGTGCTGCTGAAGCTTTGAAATTGTTTTCAAGATTACCTTCGATCAAAACAGGCACACCTCCGGCAAGCTTGATGATCTCGGCATAACTCACCCAATAAGGAGAGAAAATGACCACCTCATCGCCTTCATTGATGATACACATGAATACGTTTGCGATCGAATGCTTGGCCCCTGTGGATACGACGATATTTTCCGCCTTTGCTTGGGATATATGGTTTTCCTCTCTCAGTTTTTTGGCAATTGCCTCTCTAAGATCCTGATAACCTGCCACAGGTGAATAAGCAAAGTATTTGCCTTCATCGATTGCTGATTTTGCAGCTTCCTGAATGTGCTTTGGAGTTTTGAAATCTGGCTCACCCAAACTCAGACTGATGATATCCTTGCCTTGGGCTTTGAGTTCCCGGGCTTTCTTTGCCATGGCCAATGTGGCCGATTCTTCCATCTGAATGATGCGATCGGATAAAATAGAATTCATTTTCTTGGTTGTTATTTTTTAAATTCCGCCAAAAATACAGATTCCGATGATTAATTCTAAACTTAACCGACGATTTGGAAAGGATTCTATATTTTTGAGATAAAATAATGTCACCCGACAAATCGTTAGAGAATTACATGAAAACAAGGCATTTATATATTTTAACTTTCATCCTTTTTTCCAATTCGGTATTTGGACAAAAAGAGAAAAAAGGAGAAACAGTAGATCCTGATTCCTCAGGGGTTGTTTCAGACAGGTTTTTACCTACAGCTGCCCCTTTGTTGTTATTTGATGACAATACCAAGACAGAAAAAAAGAAAGCTGACAAAAAGAAAGTAAAAAAGAATATCTACTTCGGTGAAAAAACCAAAAAAGGATACGTCAGACAAAATATCAGGGAGCAGACGCAATACCAGATTTACAACTACACCACCCAAAACAGACCTGCTGACCCTTACATTCGGGATATCCATTGGATTGATAGCCGGGACAAAGTAATACGTACAAAAGATTTTGATCCTGCAAGAGGATATCTTCTCCATGGCCCTTATGAAAGGGAAATAGGGGAAGTTTTGGTAGAAAAAGGGTATTTCTACTTTGGCACCAAACATGGGACATGGTTGACTTTTGACACCAAAACTGTACTTCAGGACAAATTGCATTACTCAGAAGGTTGGCCAAAAGATTCAAAAGTCACCTATTATAACAGAGAAGAAAAAAAAATAGAAAAGCTGATTCCAATAGAATATGATTTGATGGAAGGAAATTTTTTCCACTTTCATGAAGATGGACAGGTCGGCGTTGTCGGCGAATACCACTTCGGCGAAAAAGTGGGACTTTGGACAGAGTATTGGAATACCAAAGGAAAAACAGTCAGAAAGAGGGAAATCCAATACCAAGAGCATCCTTTTACTAAAAATTTTACTCCCTATATCAGAGCTGAATGGGACAAGGATGGCAATCTAATTTACCGAAAAGAAGGATTGGCTTCCAATTGATCGCATTTTTACAAATCCCTATTCCCTATAATTTTTGTAGGTTAATATTTTTAATTTATTTCTAATTGCTATATTTGTCATGCTAATAATTGGTATGACACAGGAACAATTCAGTAAGTATTCATTCCTCTTAGACAGGACAGCCAAAAGAGTCAAGCAATATGCCCAAAGGAAATTCAAATTGGAGGACTTTGACATTACTGTGGACCAATGGCTGATCATGAAAAACCTTTCTGAAAATGAACTGCTGAGTCAGGCGGAATTGGCCCAAATGGTGTTCAAGGACCAGCCTACCCTCACCAGAATCATTGATATTCTTACCAAGAAAGGGTATGTGGAGCGTGTCCCCCATCCTTTGGACAGGAGGAGTTTTCATTTGGTATTGACACCGGAGGGGATTTCAAAAGTAGAAGAACTGAAGCCTAAGATTGCTTCTATCCGGGAAAAGGCTTGGGAAAACCTTGGAGAAACCGATTTTGAAGAGTTCAAGAGGATTTTAAATACCATTTATAACAATCTGGAATAGATTATAAAGGCAAATTTAAAATATACTTGTTATACTAATTATATTTGCACGAACAATAACATTGCTTGTTGGTTTAAAAAAATAAAAAGCACACATCATGATTACTACTGACCTTTGTATCATCGGAGCCGGACCTGTTGGGTTATTTGCAGTTTTTGAAGCAGGCTTACTTAAGATGCGTTGTCATCTGATCGATTACCTTCCCCAGGTAGGCGGACAGCTTTCAGAAATTTACCCCCAAAAGCCCATCTATGATATACCGGGTTATCCTGAAATCAAGGCACAGGATCTGGTAGATAACCTGATGGAACAGATCAAGCCTTTCAAACCGACTTTTACTTTGGGGGAAAGAGTAGACCATTTGGCAAAACAGACGGATGGTTCATTCATTGTCACGACCAACGACAAGACCCAGGTGCATGCTCAAGTGATTATCATTGCAGGTGGTTTGGGAGTATTCGAACCAAGAAAACCGGTTTTAGAAAACTTGGAGAAATTTGAAGGCAAGGGTGTGACTTATATGGTCAAAAATCCTGAGCACTTCAGGAATAAAAAGGTGATGTTGGCAGGTGGTGGTGATTCGGCCCTTGATTGGGCAATTTACCTCTCCAATGTTGCGGAAAGAGTCACTTTGGTACACAGAAATGAAACATTCAGAGGTGCACCTGATTCTGCAGCCAAAGTATATGACCTTGCCAATAAAGGAAAAATAGATTTGATTCTTTCTGCTAACCTGAAGGAACTAGGTGGTAATGGCACACTCAAGACAGTGGTCTTAGAAGGAAAAAGCAAGGAGGAAATCACAGTAGATATTGATTACCTGATCCCTCTTTTTGGCCTCAGCCCAAAATTAGGACCTATCGCTGATTGGGGACTGAACATCGATAAGAACGCCATTGAAGTTGATACCAGGGATTATTCTACCGGTGTGGAAAGAATATATGCCATTGGCGATATCAACACTTATCCGGGCAAATTGAAACTGATTCTATGTGGATTCCATGAAGCCGCGATCATGATGCATTCGGCATTCAAATTTGTATACCCTGACCAAAAATTGAGCTTTAAATATACTACCGTAAATGGAGTCAATTCATTTTAATCTTACTTTTGGGACATGGTAACATTCACTGTAGAAGATCACGACGGCAACCGTCAATCCGTAGAAGCTCCCGATGATATGGGATTGAGCTTGATGGAAATATTAAAAGCCTCTGAGTATCCTGTTTTGGCTACCTGCGGCGGGATGGCATTATGCGCCACTTGTCACGTTGAGATTTTGGAGGGGAAGGATGAGTTGGGACACGCCTCAGATGTGGAACTTGACCAATTGGAAAATCTTCCCGAATACTATCCCACCAGCAGATTGGCCTGTCAGGTCAGGATAGGTCCCATTCTCGAAGGGGCTGTGGTCAAATTAAGAGGCGAAGACAATTGAATTCTTTCCCCGGCAAACACCGGGGATTTTTTATTTTTTCTTAAATAGCTTTGAAACAGAATTTGAAAAAGATGTGAAGTCCTGCCCGTCAACAGACAAAGGACTGAATATGGCCGTCCCCAAATAATTGTGTCTTCCAATTTCTTCCAGATCGAATTGCATCGGATAGATAAGGATATAATTGTTTTTACTGAAATACCGGTTCAGGTATTTTGGAATTTTATTCATCACAGGATTATGGGAGGTACCGTTTTTGCGGCTCAAAACCACTATGAGTGCATCATTTTCTTTCAAATCCCTTGAAATGATCAAAAAATCCTCCCAATCAGAAAATTCTACAAAACCTGCATCGATACTGAATTTTTTTTGAACCTGTTGGATATATTTCAAGGTTTCCTCAGCCCCGTAAAAAATCAATTTGCAGCCGGTATTCCTGCCGATATTCCATACTCGCAGAAGCCAAAAGACAAATCCCATTTCTTTTTCAGCATTGGCAGGTACTATGATGATATATCTGCCAACAGTATTTAACGGTTGATGACTTTGGTAGATAAATGCTGTGATGTTGCTTTTGCTTAGAATGCCTTCGGTCAGTTTCCCCAAGAATGTATCAGTCAATCCTTGTTGTTTGTGTAGCCCCAAAATGATATCGGTGACCTTGTTTTCTTTTACCACGTTGGTGATTCCATTGACCAAATTGGAATCATACCGGATCAATTCTGTCAATTTATTGTCAGTGGCGGCTGCACTCACGCTTGCTTTTTCCAAAAGCTTTTTGGCGAATTTTTCTTTACTCTCATCTGAGGAATCTGACGGGACAATGTTCAGGGCATAAAGGGAATTCTTCGATGTTTTTGATTTGATGGTTACCCCCAAGTGGACCAATTCCTCAATATTTTCAGAATAGTTTACCGGAATCAAAATTCTTTCTTCCGCTTCATTGTCTTGTTCTGTTTCACCTTCAATCGCCTCTTCCTCCAAGGCAAGTTTGGCTGCACCTTTTTGTGCAACAATAGAAGCAATCGTACAGGTCACCAAGATCATCAGGATCGTTCCGTTCAAAATACTATCACCAAGCAACCTAATTGGTTCACCGGTTTCCGTTTCGCCAACAATAACTTTGTAACCGACCAAAACCGCAGCCAAGGTGGCTGCTGCCTGTGCATTGCTCAGTCCGAAAATAACATCTCGCTGCGCTCTTGAAAATTTGAATGTTTTTTGGGTGAAATATGCCGCCAAGAACTTGGAAAAAGTAGCGACCACGGTCATTACAATGGCCACAAAGATGGTTTCTTTATCCATGTAAAAAACCCTGAAATCTATCAGCATCCCTACACCGATAAGAAAGAAAGGGATAAACAAAGCATTCCCGACAAACTCAATCCTGTTCATCAAAGGAGAGGTATGGGGCACAAGTCTGTTCAAAGCCAATCCCGCGAGAAATGCTCCGATGATGGCCTCAATTCCGGCTGCCTCAGCCAAAAATGCGCCCAGAAAAACCAATGCCAAGACAAAAATATACTGAGAGATATTGTCATCATTCCTTTTGAAAAACCACCTCCCGAGTATCGGAAACAAGAAAATGATGATTCCCGCAAAGACAATGATCGAAATCACGAGCTTCACCCAAAAGCCTCCTGTAACTTCACCTGCAGACATCCCCACCACCACGGCTAATACCAACAAAGCAAGTGTATCAGTAATCAAGGTCCCGCCCACTGCGACACTGACTGCTTTGTTTTTGATCACTCCCATTTTGCTGATGATCGGATAAGCGATCAGGGTATGGGAGGCAAACATACTAGCTAAAAGTATAGAGGTCGGAATACTGAAATTGAGAATATAAATTCCTGCCACAGTTCCCAAGCCCATAGGAATGAGAAAGGTATACATACCAAAAATCATGCTTTTGCCACTGTTTTTCTTGAAGTCTCCAAGGTCGATTTCAAGACCCGCCAAAAACATGATATAAAGCAACCCAACAGTACCAAAAAGGATCACACTACTGTCCCGTTGGAGGAGATTGATGCCATTAGGACCGATAGCGGCACCTGCCAGAATCAACCCAATCAATTGGGGGATTTTTATTTTATTAAGTAAAATAGGTGCAAAAAGAATGATGAAAAGGATGCTGGAAAAAATCAATACCGGGTTTTCCCAAGGAAGCTTAAAGCTTAATTCTGCAGCAAAAATCATAAAGTTCTGTTTAAGGCCAATTCCAATAAATTTCGCCAAAATATCTGGAAACCAACCAATACAAAACCAAAAAGACTGAAAATATTCAGCCTTTTTGGTTTTCTTTTTACAACAACTCCTTCTTGTTAAAAAACTCGGTTCATTCTTCGGCAATCAATTTTTCTAAGATTTCTATCGCGGCATTGGAAAGCACTGTCCCCGGACCAAAAACAGCAGCAACTCCGGCGTTTTGCAGGAATTCATAATCATTGGGAGGAATGACCCCGCCTGCAATGACCATAATATCTCCCCTCCCCAGCTTTTTCAACTCTGCTATCAAGGCAGGCACCAAAGTCTTATGCCCAGCTGCCAAAGAAGAAGCACCGACGATATGGACATCATTTTCTACTGCCTGCATCGCAACTTCCTCAGGTGTCTGGAAAAGTGGCCCTATATCCACATCAAATCCCAGATCCGCAAAACCGGTAGCAATGATTTTGGCACCCCTGTCATGTCCATCCTGACCCATTTTAGCAACCATGATTCTTGGCCTACGACCTTCTAATTCCGCAAATTTATCTGCCAAACCTTTTGCTTCTTTGAAACTTTCATCGTCTTTTGCCTCGGCGGAATAAACCCCGGATATGGACTTTATATTGGCTTTGTGCCTGCCAAATTCTTTTTCCATAGCTTCTGATATTTCTCCTAAAGTAGCTCTTTTTCTTGCCGCCTCTACTGCCAAAGCCAATAAGTTGCCTTCTCCTGTTTTGGCTGCATGGGTAATAGCCTCCAAGGCCAATATGACTTCTTCATTGTTGCGGTCTGCTTTCAATTTCTTTAATCTTTCGATTTGGGAAAGTCTGACTGCATCATTGTCCACCTCCCGGATTTCAAATTCCGCATTGTCTTCATTTTGGTACCTGTTGACACCCACAATTACATCCTTGCCGCTGTCGATTCTTGCCTGCTTTCGTGCTGCGGCTTCCTCGATTCTCATTTTTGGGATTCCGGCTTCAATCGCCTTGGACATTCCGCCAAGTTGCTCTACTTCCAAAATCAGATTCCATGATTTCTCCACCAATTGGTCGGTCAGGTACTCCACATAAAATGAACCTCCCCAAGGATCCACGACCTTGGTAATGCCAGTTTCTTCCTGTAGGTACAATTGGGTGTTCCGGGCAATTCTTGCCGAAAAATCCGTCGGCAACGCAATCGCTTCATCAAAAGAATTGGTATGGAGGGACTGTGTATGTCCCAATGCTGCAGCCAAAGCCTCCACGGTAGTCCTTGCCACATTGTTGAAGACATCTTGAGCTGTCAGCGACCAGCCTGAAGTCTGACAGTGTGTTCTCAAAACAAGGGATTTGGGATCTTTGGGGTTAAATTGATTGACGATTTTGGACCAAATCAATCTAGCTGCCCGCATTTTTGCGATTTCCATGAAATGGTTCATCCCAATGGCCCAAAAAAAAGACAATCTTGGAGCAAAGTCATCGATGTCCAAACCGGCCCTGATCCCCGTTCTCAAATATTCCCAGCCATCAGCCAAGGTATAAGCCAATTCCAATTCCGCTGTTGCGCCTGCCTCCTGCATATGATAGCCAGAGATGGAAATGGAATTGAACTTCGGCATATGCTTGGAAGTATATTCAAAAATATCAGCTATGATCCTCATCGAGGGTGATGGCGGATAGATATAGGTATTCCGCACCATAAATTCCTTCAAAATGTCATTTTGGATCGTGCCGCTGAGCTGATCGGGACTGACACCCTGCTCCTCGGCAGCAATTATATAAAATGCCAGAATAGGAATAACCGCACCGTTCATGGTCATTGAGACCGACATTTGATCCAAAGGAATCCCATCAAAAAGTATTTTCATATCCAAAACCGAATCAATGGCAACACCGGCTTTGCCGACATCTCCCACCACTCTCGGATGGTCAGAGTCATATCCCCTGTGTGTAGCCAAATCAAATGCAACCGAAAGTCCTTTTTGGCCTCCGGCAAGGTTGCGGCGATAAAAGGCATTGGACTCCTCAGCTGTCGAAAACCCGGCGTATTGCCTGATGGTCCAAGGACGCATCACATACATGGTACTGTAAGGTCCCCGCAAAAATGGAGGCAGGCCTGCAGCATATCCGGTATGTTGGATTTCAATCATTTCTTTTTCAGAAACAACACTTGGAACGCTGATTTTCTCTGCAGTCTCCCAAATAGATTCTGAGGTAAATACGCTGTTACTTTTGACAGGATCCAAATTCAATTTGCTGATGTCAGGTCTCATAGATTCCAGATTAAATTTTCAGCCAACATACTTTCTCTACATGGGGATAAAGCCCAACTTTCTTCCTCCTCAGCCTTACTTTTTGGATTCATGATTTCCTTCCGGATAGTATATTTATTGACTCCGATTTTGGATCTTCTTCCTTCCAAAACATCCTCCATTTTCTTTTTTCGCAGGGTCTTTACTTCCTTTTGGATAAACCTGGATTCATAACAAGTCCACCAACCTCCCAATTCTTCCACATGGGACAGGGATTCTTTCACTTTTTGAAAAATCGCAACCATCAAATTTTCTATGAAGTAAGACCCGGCCACAGGGTCCAAAATCTTGTCCAAGTAACTTTCCTCCTTCAGGATATTGGAAACGTTTCTTGCCAGTCTTTCCGCCAAGGTGCCGGGAATTTCGGTAGCGATGTCATGTGGAAGCACATACAATGCATTGGCACCTCCGATGATGCCGGCCATGGCTTCGGTGGTATTTCTTATCATATCGGTATCGGGATCTGAGGTTGTTTTTGTCCAAAAGCTTGTCTCGACAAAGAAAAATAAATCCTCCGCAGGAATATCCAACTGGTAAAGTGAAATCATCCTATGCATCAATATCCTTGCGGCCTTTACTTTGGCGATTTCAAGAAAAAAATCTGAGCCTACAGCCAGTCTAAACATTGTTTTTTGGATGATTTCCTGAGGATAAAAACCCTCTCCAACCAAAACATCTATCAAATCAATCCATGCGGCCAACCCAAACGTCAGTTCCTGCACCGGACTTGCCCCCGAATTATGGTAAGCTGAAGCATCAATGCTTAAAACTTTGAAATTGCAAAACTCCTCTCCGATCTGCAAAAGTGATTTTGCAATCTCCACAACGGTTCTTTTATCAGTTTTTTCAATAAGAGCAGCGGCAAAGCCGTCCCACAAAATTCCGCCATAAATGGTGTCAGGCCTCCATCCATTTTGATTTACCCACTCCATAAAGCCGTTCAAAACTTGAATTGGGTCGCCAACCGGATTTAAAAAAATCTGAATGTATTGCGGCTCCACTCCCTTGAGTAATACCGACAAATCTTCGTCTCCTTTTAGATCAAGCAGCAAGCCGTCGGCGCCATTGAGTAAGGCGTCGAGAATTTCTTCATTGGTGGATTTTCCATTTGTCCCTTCAAATGAAGAAACATTGGTCCAAATCCTAGGTGGCAAACCGGGAATGGATGGTGCGGGATTGACCCTATTTCTGTAACCGGACAATGAGTCTGCCAAGTTCATGTCCTCCGCCGTGTAGAAAGGATTGACTTTTATTCCATCTTCGGTGACTGAAACCAGTGTTTTTCCAAAATCCTTTCCCTTCAAATCACGGATGATCTGGTCCATCCAATCTTTTTTGGAATGACTTGGAAAGTCCTCAAACAAATTAATTTTCATATTCGGGTTTATAATTAAGGCTAAAGCTCCACGCACCCTATTCAAAATCAATTGGGATTCAGGAAGTGGCTCTTTTTATTTAGCTAGGTAAAAATAGGAGTTAGAACTTTCAAAACCCATCATTTACTAAGAATTCAAAAACGAAGCAGAAAGGAACTATTTTCAAAAGTTGCATCATTTTTTCAAATGGCTTCCTTGAATTCTACTTTTGCCAATTGGCAAAAAATCAGGCTGATAACCGCCTTCCGATTGAAGGTTGGCTGATTGCTATTTTGCTTTTCGGGATGTCAAAAAAATTAAAAGTGAATAGATTAAAAGTTTACTTAATTATTGAAAAGTCAAGGGCTTTTCGATTTTTTATTTAAATATATTTTCCGCAATTTTGAAGCCCTCCAAAAAAGGGGGAGGTTTTCCCAGTTATTCTATCTATAGTTTATTAAAATATAAATGAGTTCAGAGGCAAATGCTGTATGGAATGAATGCCTGCGTGTGATAGAACAACACGTCAATGAACAGAGTTTTTCTACTTGGTTTAAACCTATCAATCCTGTCCGTTTAGAAGGCGGCACCTTGACTATTCAGGTACCAAGCCAGTTTTTTTACGAGTGGCTGGAAGACAATTACGTCAATGTATTGAAGCTTGCCATCAAGTCCACCTTGGGCAACAACGGACGCCTGGAATATGCCGTAGTGGTCGATCGGGGCAATTCCCAGAACCAGCCTTACATGGTTAATTTCCCCCAGGGAAATTCCAACAATCCCCCGAAAAAAACGCCGCTTCCTACCGAAAACCGAAGCCCGTTTGACATGCAGTCGCTCAACAGCGACACCTTACTTCAATCCAACCTGAATCCAAATTATACTTTCAATACCTACATCGAAGGAGACTGTAACCGCTTGGCGAGATCTGCGGGTTTTGCTGTCGCTACCAAGCCGGGAGTGACCTCTTTCAATCCACTCATGGTCTATGGTGGGGTGGGGTTGGGAAAAACCCACTTGGTGCAGGCCATCGGAAACGAAATCAAAAACGGTCCCGAAGAGAAATTTGTACTGTATGTTTCTTCGGAAAAATTCGTGAACCAGTTCATGGATTCCATCAAAGACGGAAACGTAAAGAGCTTCACCAATTTTTATATGCAGGTGGATGTCCTGATCATTGATGATATCCAGTTTTTGGCAGGAAAAGACAGGACGCAGGAGATGTTTTTCCATATTTTCAACCACCTTCATCAGAACAAAAAGCAGATCATCATGACTTCTGATTGTCCACCAAAAGATTTGAAGGGATTGGAAGAAAGGCTGCTATCCAGATTCAAATGGGGACTGACCGCTGATCTACAGATGCCGGATTTTGAGACGAGAGTGGCTATCATCAAGCGCAAAATGCAGTCTGAAGGAATCTATATCCCGGATGATGTGATTGAATATTTGGCTTATACAGTCGACACCAATGTCAGGGAACTCGAAGGCGTCATGATTTCACTGTTGGCCCATGCCTCGTTGAACAGGGTGGAAATCGACCTTGCTTTGGCCAAGGCGATTATGAAAAATATTGTCAAGGACATAGAAACAGAAGTCGGGATAGACTTTATCCAAAAGACTGTTTCGGATTACTTCGACATCAAGATTGACGATCTCAAAGCCAAAACAAGAAAAAAGGAAATTGTGACTGCCCGTCAGGTGGCCATGTATTTTGCCAAGGAATTTACCAACCATTCTTTGAAGTCAATCGGATATCATTTTGGAGGACGTGACCACAGCACTGTAATCCATGCCGTCCAAACAGTGAATGATTTTATGGAAACAGATTCGGCTTTTAGGAATTCGGTGAATGACCTGAAGAAAAAATTCAAAATGAGGTCTTATTGATTTTTTTCATTCCCCAGTACTGATACTGCGGACAGATTATTTCTTCCTAAAGTCAAGGAATAATCACCAAGCTCCTGATCTCTTCTCTGGTAAATCTCAATTCGGTAGAACCCATTACATAAGGCCCGATTTCGTAGGGATTGAAGAACAAAACAAACTCTTCTCCTTCAAATCCCATCGCTGCAGGCAGGAAAAAATCCTTGTCATTCGCCAAAAAAAACGATCCATCTTTTTCCAATGAAACACTGTCAGGGACATCATGGTAATCCTTAAATTTGGCTTCAGCCAATGTCAACAAGCCTTTTTTGTCCAAAATCAGGTCTTCATTTTTAATGGGTGCATTCTTTGTCAGATCAAAATTCAAATACATCCTATAAGTATTTGGATGTGCGCCTCCAGTAAAGGAAAAAGAATTAAAGACAAGGCTTACCAAAGCTTTACCATGAAGTGTGACCTTGGAATCTACTGAGATTTCCCATTCCTGTGGTGAATCAAAATCTTTTTTAAAAGCAACATAGGAATCAAGAAAAGCTTTGACTGCAGAATCCAAGGGAACGATTTCCTGGTTTTCACCAATATTCAAAAACATCACCATCTGTTGGTCCACATGGACATTGAGAAAATCAGCAGATTCAGATGATCCTGTAAAGAAAGGATAGGATAAACTGATTTTGGCGCAATCCTCTCCGACACAGGCTTCTTTATCAAAGGTTCGCTGTTCAAATTCCAGAGAAACGGCTTCCGTCGTACCGGATTTACAGCTATAGACTAGAAGGCTAATGAAAATCAAAATGCCTGTTTCTATAATTTTCATCTCTATGATCTGTCTAATTTTTCCCCTTTACTTTTTGTAAATATATCTACCAATTCCCTCGCTTTGGCGATAGGGGAAAGTCTTCCTGAGGTGATATCAGGCAAAATTTGATCCAAATGGTTTTTGATATTTTTATTTTGGAAAAAGCTTCTTTCCAAAAGATACCTGATATGTTCATGAAGCCAATTGATCCTTTGGCCTGCCCTGTTGTTCTCCCAATAACCATTTGCAAGCATTCTTTCCCTGTAGTCCATGATCATTTCCAGAATTTCATCCAATCCGGTTTTTTCTACCGCCGAACAGGTTTTGACCTGGGGGATCCAACCATTTTCCTTTTCGGGAAAAAGATGAAGGGCATTGGCATATTCTCTTTTGGCATTTTTTGCAGGCTCGAAATTGGCCCCATCAGCCTTATTGATCACCATTGCATCACATATTTCGATGATGCCTTTTTTGATTCCCTGAAGTTCGTCTCCTGCACCTGCCAACATCAAGAGCAAGAAAAAATCCACCATTCCTTTGACAGCAATTTCGGATTGGCCTACGCCTACTGTCTCTATCAATATCACGTCGAATCCAGCCGCTTCACAGATCAGCATTGCCTCCCGGGTCCTCGCGCTCACCCCACCCAATGTACTTCCTGCCGGAGAGGGACGGATATAGGCCCTTTTGTCAGAAGCAAGATTTTCCATCCTCGTCTTGTCCCCCAAGATGCTACCGCGGGATTGCTGACTGCTCGGGTCTATGGCCAAGACAGCTACCTTATGACCCTTTTCTACCAAAGTTTTTCCAAAATTTTCTATAAATGTACTTTTGCCTACACCCGGTACGCCTGTGATTCCGATTCTGATTGAATTTCCGGAATAAGGCAAAATCCCTTCCATTACCTTCTCGGCGATAAGTTGATCCGTAGGCAATTCGCTTTCAACCAAGGTTATTGCCCTGCTGATCATTACCCTATCGGAATGAAGGATCCCTTGGATATATTCAGATACTGAAAGTCTTTTTTTGGTCAAAATCACATGCTCGGTTAAAAGTTAAACACTTAAAGTTAAGGGAATTATTTGAAAGGATATTTTACAAAACTGACCTGACCCATCGCATTCTTTTCATACATGGCCAAGCAAAATGATACCGCCTCGGTATCAAAGTAGGGCGGGTCAGGACGGAGATTTTTTGGAGTCTTCTCTAGTTGGCTGAAGAAATAGACTTTGGTGTTTCCATATTTGGTGTGGGGCATATAATTGCCATACTTTTCCATTTCTGCCCATAAGGAATCCGGCGAATGCACTGCATATATCCTGACTATTGGACCGGTATTGTTTTCATTTCTGTAAAATGCCACTTCTGTATATTCCCCTTTCAGCTCATTGACTCCCGGCTGGGAAAGACTGTCCACAATAATCCAAATCACCAAGGCGGCAACCACAATTCCCAATCCATAAAATAACTTTCGCGAGCCCATATTTAGCGGTATTTAGATTTTAAGCTTTAATTTAGAAGAAAAATTTCAAGATGGCATTTGAATACATCAAGGCATTACATATCATTTTCGTAACTACGTGGTTTGCAGGGCTGTTTTATATTGTCAGACTTTTTATCTATCAGACAGAGGCATTGGAAAAGCCCGAAGAAGAAAGACGCATCCTTGCGCCGCAATTGAATCTGATGGCAAACCGGCTTTGGTATATTATAACCTGGCCTTCGGCAATCCTGACATTGATTTTTGGCACATGGGTTTTTTATTACCGTTGGGGTTATATCCATTCGGGATTTATGCAGGCCAAACTTGGATTTGTTTTGGCTCTTTACATTTATCACTATATCTGCCACAGGATTTACAAAGATTTACAAGAGGGCAAAACAAAATGGACCTCCACACAATTAAGGATGTGGAATGAAGTAGCGACAGTTTTGCTTTTCGCCATTGTTTTCCTGATCGTGCTCAAAAGCCTGATCAGCGTAGTTTGGGGAATCGGAGGTTTGCTTGTTTTGAGCATCACCATGATGCTTGGAATCAAATGGTATAAAAAAGTCAGGGAAAACAATCAGTCCAAAAATTAAAAAACTGGTCCATAGTCCACCGTCGATAGTCCATAGCCACTACCATGGATTTTCAGTCAAAGTTTTAAATGGTTAGTGAAAAAAACGTAAATACAAAAACCAAAATTATGAACACATCATTTCTCAATAAAATATTTATTCCCGCTCTAGCATTGTTGGTTTGGAATTGCTCCCCAAAGAATAGTCAGGAGAATTCAAATCTTCCGCTTCCTATTTTGGGCAATAGGCATGTTGAGGAATTTGAAAAAGATGGAAAGAAGGTACAGGACACTGTTTACCATAAGATTGCCGAATTTTCCTTTACCAACCAGGAAGGAAAAGAAATCAATAATCTATCAGTGAAAGACAAAGTGTATGTCGCTGATTTTTTCTTTACGAGCTGTCCTACCATTTGTCCCATCATGAAAACCCAAATGCTCAGGGTTTATGAAAAGTTTAAAGACCAACAGGATTTCCTCATCCTAAGTCACACCTTGGATCCAACCCACGATACACCGGAATTGCTTAAGGATTTTGCTTCCAAAATTGGCGTTGAAAATGACAAAACATGGCATTTCCTGACCGGTGATCAGGAGAAGATTTTTGAAATAGGACAGACAAGCTATATGACCACCGCCATGTCAGATCAGGCCGAACCTGGAGGATATCTCCATTCCGGCGCATTTATACTTGTGGATCAAAATGGCCACATCAGAGGAGTATACGACGGTACAAAAGAAGATCAAGTAAACAGATTGATGAATGACATTCCAAAATTGCTACAGAAGTAATCCATGAATAAAGTCTTCTTTACTATTGCCATTATTCTACTTGGGTTAAATTCCTGCAAACCAAAATCCTCCAATCCTGAGAATACACTTGCTACCATTTCGGATACCAAAGTACTCCAATATGCCATAGAGGGCAAAGCGCTATACGAAGCAAACTGCGCCAACTGTCATCAGAAAAACGGAACAGGATTGGGAAAACTTATCCCGCCCATATACCAGTCTGATTATTTTTTAGAGGATGTCCCAAGATCAGCAAAAATCATCAAGCACGGCCAAAAAGGAGAAATCACAGTCAATGGCGTTGTCTACAATCAAGAAATGCCCGGGAATCCAAAACTTACCAATATTGAAATTGCCCACATCATGACTTATCTATACAATATATGGGGAATCGAAAAAGGGGTGATCGACGCGACTATGGTGGAAGAATACTTGAAAAAATGAGATTTTACGATTTTTCCAGCTCTGTTTTGGCTGCTTCAATGGAAGTTTTTATTTCATCATTAACCTTTTGGACTTTGATTTTTTGATCAAGAAGGTAGGTTTCGATTTCCTCTTCGGTCATTTCATCATAAGTGGATTTGAATTCCCTCATCCAAACAAACATTCCTTCAAAAGCTGAATCCAAATCAGCAGAAATAGCGTTGAGTTTTTCAATTTCTCCCGACATTGCTACGCTGTCAGCCGACAGTTCCCCTGACTTTTGGAGGATGTCCTTTTTAAGCTTTTTCAACTCATCCATTTTGGGCATCACCTCATCATGGATGGCAATAACTTCCTTTTTCAGGATCTCGTTTGATTCTTTTCTGTCAGATCCACAGGCAGACAAAAAGAAAAACAGGGCAACAAAAAATCTTAAATAGTTCGGGCTCATAAGTTTAGATTTTGAGCAAAGAAAATATAATTTTATTATAAAAAGAAATTAAATCTAATATTTTTGATAATTATATAATTTTTCATATTTTTTTTATGATTTAAATTGATAAAATTAAGAATTAGCTGCTTCCTTTAATCGGTCAAATATTCTAACCCAAAAAGGAATGTTGACCCTAAAATGTATAAAGGGGAAAAAGCTATCCTGTTTATATCCGTCAGGAATTTGTATTTTTGGACAAATCCAAAGCATCGCAAATGCTTGGTTTCATTTGGCTCTTAAACTCAAATTATGAAACAGTTTTGCTTCTCCAACGACCAGATTATTGATTCCAAAAATGCTGCAATCCATCCGATGGATATAGGTTTGATAAGGGGTTATGGGATATTTGATTTCTTTCGGACTTCAGGATACATCCCTCTCTTTTTAACGGATTATCTGGACAGATTTATCCGGTCTGCGGCAAAAACCCATCTCCACCTTGCTTATTCTAAGGAGGAACTTGCACAGATTATCCATGATTTGATACAAAAGAATGACTTGGAACAGGGCGGGATCAGAATGTTGCTTACAGGTGGAGTTTCTGACAACCATTTTTCGCCGACTGCCGGTTCACTTTTCATTTTTTGTGAGGACCTGGACTTCCCTGCCGCCTCAAAATATGAAACAGGAGTCAAACTATTAGCTGCAGACCATGTACGCGCGATTGCAGATGTCAAGACCACCAATTATGCTTTCCCTGTCTGGCACAGTGTCAATTGGAAAAAGGAAGGTGCCGAAGATGTGATCTACCATCACAACGGATACATTTCCGAGAGCTCAAGGTCAAATATTTTTGTGATAAAAAATGGAAAAACAGCCACTCCTGACCAAAACATATTGCACGGAATCACCAGAAAAAGAGTGTTGGAACTTGATAAGACTATCGAAATCCGGCCAATCAGTTTTGATGAATTGATTGATGCCGATGAAGTATTTATGACCGCAACTACCAAAAAAATACTTCCGGTCACCATGATTGATGATTTAAAAATCAAAGATGGTAAACCGGGTCCAAAGACAATTGAACTCATGGCAGCATTTGCTTCTATGGAAAAGAAAAGCGTATTGGTCTAAATTCCGAGCGAAAACCTCAAAAAAAAATGTCAGTGGTATTCACTGACATTTTTTTTTGCTTGGTATTTAACCTTCTCAGTTTGCAAGAAGCTCTGCTTCTTTGAGGATATACATGAGTTTTTCAGGGTCTTTGTCATTCAGGGTAAGTTTTCCTCTTACCCTCACTCTTTTGGAAGTGTATTTGATCGGTGTTTTCAGCATTACTTCCATGACTGTCTCAGGCCCTCCAGAACCACAAAAGAAGCACTCAGCCAATGGCAATGAAGAAAGGATGATATGTTCGGGCTTAAACATGCCTTCAAAAGGAATGATATATCCGTCAGCTTCCACCACTTTTCCTTCCATTCCTTTGATACTTGGGCCAAATACCGGAATGTAAAGTTCCCCAAACTCATCCTGACCTATCTTGTAGGTCACTTGGGCCAAATCTTTCCAAACAGTTGTGCTTTGTCCATAAGCAAGGCTTGTGACAAGGGCTAACATCATTAAGACTACGGTTCTCTTCACTATCATGGTAATTCCCATTTTGATTAATTATTGGTGATAATCTGACTTGCAAATCTATGCTTTGGTCAGTTGTTTGGCAATATCTGTTTGATAAGCGTTCCATGCAGGGATAAGGGAGGCAAGAATTCCCACAATTACTGCATATCCGAGAATCCAAAGTTCTTCTTTCAGAAAAACTGCGGCACTCAAAGTACTGATGGCACCCTGATCATTTTGCATAACGAGAATGACCAAGAAAAGGTGCCCGATTGCGATACCAACGACTGCTCCCATGATAGTCAAAATCACTCCTTCCAAAACAATATGGAGAAAGAGTTGCCAACTCGAAGCTCCCAACGTACGCATCACCGCAAGGTCATATTTCCTTTCTTTTAATGAATTGAACAGGGCAATAAAAATCCCCAAGCCAGCAATGATGATGATCACGATCGCCAATCCTTGAATCAGCTTGACTCCGATCCCCAACAATTCGAATAACCTCGATATTTCAAAGGATGGTGAGGCTGCCTGAAGGGCGCTTTTGCTATTGATAAATCTCGGTAACTGTACGGCCGCGATGGGATTTCGGTATTGGATCAAAAGAGAAGTAACTTCCCTGTCTTGATCAGTGATCGGAAATCCTTTCTTGGCAACGGGCGCTTCATGGGTAGCATGGTCATGTTCCTCATCATGGGTATACCATACAGACTCGATGCTAGTGAGGATCAACTTGTCAAGAACATTTCCCATCGGGGCCAAAACTCCCGTAATCACATAAGGATGCGCATCATGCTCGTGGCTGCTGCTCCCGATTCCATGTGAACCTATGAATGTATTTCCTGTTTTTAATCCGATTTTTTCAGCTACTTCATGACCCAAAACTACTTCAAAAGGCTTTTCCCAAGCATTTCCCTGAGAAAATGTAGCCGAATACAAGGCTAGATAATCATGGTTGGTTCCCACAATTCTATATCCCTGATAATTGTCACCCAGGCCAAGCGGTATGATATTCTTTACCAGTCTGTTTTTTGAAAGTGCCATGGCATCTTTCAAATCAATGTTTCCCGTCGGAAAATCGATATGATAAACACTCGAAAGGATCAACTGAAGCGGGCTTCCTTTGGCACCGACGACAAGGTCAATTCCCTCCGCATCTTTGGTCATTTTGTTTTCGAATTGATCTTGGATCAAAATCAAAACCGTGATAATCGCCAAGCCCAAGCCCAATAACAGGATATTCAAACCTGTACTCAGGGGTTTGGCGATCAGGTATTTCCAACTCAATTTGATCATATTCATAATTGGCCTCCTATGATTATTAGGTTGGGAATATGGTCTTTGACCCGCTGGTCATGGGTAACGATGATCAGAGCTGCGTTGTATTTTTTGGCCTGCGTCTGGAGAAGTCTGACCACGGCAGCGGCATTTTCATCATCTAAACTCGCTGTAGGTTCGTCGGCCAAAATGAGTTTTGGCTTGTTGACCAATGCCCGGGCGATGGATACACGCTGGGCCTCACCTTCGCTCAGGGTATTGATACGTGCTTTCTTTTTGTCAAAAATCCCTAATTCTTTCAACAAAGGTTCGATCATTTGGGTATTTTCCCTTACAAAAAAGTTGGCAAGCTGAAGGTTTTCTTCCACCGTCAGAGGTGCCAGAATATGTGGTTTTTGAAAAATGATTCCGATATTTTTCCCCCTGAATTTATCCAATTGTGATCCTTTCAATGAATAAATATCCGTTCCGTCGATGGTGACAGACCCTGATTTGGGTTTCAATAATCCGGCGATGATGTTCAATATGGTGGTTTTTCCACTTCCGGATTTGCCGATGACGAGCATTTGGTCACCTGCATCTAGGCTGATATCCGGGATTTGGAATTTTTGATTGGAATCGTAATAAAACTCGATGTTTTTGGCTCTTAAGATCATTATTCTTGGATGGGTATGCTGATTTGGAATGTAGTCCCTTTTCCTTGCGCACTTTCAAAAGCGATATCTCCGTTCAATACTTCCAGGCTTTTTTTCACGATAGACAACCCAAGTCCGGAACCTTCGATGATACCGACGTTTTTTGCCCTGAAAAACCGGTCATAAAGCTGGTCATGTTCTTTTTCAGGGATGCCAATTCCTTTGTCTTTGACTGTGGCTTTCAGGTTGCCTTTCTCTAACCATACGGTGAAATCAACTTCCTGTCCATCTTTGGAATATTTCACGGCATTAGAAAGCAGGTTTTCAAAGATCTGATATAACAAGTCAGAATCAGACACGATTGTTTTCGGGAGGTTTTCCAATTTCACATTGATCTTGACATCATGCTCAGAACCTGCCTTGACCACATCCAATATTTCATTGAAAAGTGCGGCAACAAACATCTTCTTCGGTCTAAAGTCTATCTTATTGGCATCTGCCTTTCCGAAGAAAAGAACAGAAGTCAGCAGGCTGTTAAGACTGCGGACTGAATTCTCTATTTTATTGGCATGCTTGACGATCTTGGCTTTAAAAGGATGTTCTTTTTCTGCATACTGCTGAAGGAGTTGCGCAGAACTCAGGATAGAAGTCAAAGGAGTTTTGAATCCGTGAGAAACATTCAACACAATCCTTGATTTGAGTTCACCGATTTCCCTTTCTTTTTCCAGGGCTCTTGTAAGTTCTTTGTTGGCTTCGGCAAGGTCTTTGGTTCGCTGCCTTACTTTTTCCTCCAACTCATTATTGAGCTTCTGAAGTTCTTTTTCTTTTCTGTCTTTAAAAATAGCCAGTTCAATCACCATGTTCAGTTCACGGATATTGAAAGGCTTGATGACATAAGCACTCGGATTGGTACCGACGACTTTGGTGAGCGTCTCGGCATCAGAACTCGCACTGAGATAGACCACCGGGATATCATATTTTTCATTGATGATTTCGGTAGTCTTGATCCCATCAAGCTCGCCGGCGAGATTGATGTCCATCATGACAATATCTGCCTGATTGTGTTCGAGGATTTCTAGGGCTTTTTCACCGGAATCCGAAATGCCGATGATCTCATGGTTGTTCTTTTCAAGTGCTTTTTTGAGTAAAAGCGCCGAAACGTGGTCATCCTCTGTAATTAATATCCGAAGTGGAAACATGTGTGCTGTTTGAATATGGGTGCAAATTACAAGTTTAAATCATTTCCAAAAATCATTTTTTACCTAATGGAAGGATTACAATCACCTTGGTCCCTTCTTCTTTTTGACTTTCTACCCGGATACTTCCCCCAAGGATATCAACGAGGTTTTTGGTAATGGCCAGTCCCAGACCAGTTCCTTCATAATTCCTGTTGTTTCCCTTACTTTCCTGCTCAAAAGGTTTGAACAGGATCTGCTGAAAATCCTGACTCATACCTATTCCCTGATCGGTAACCGTCAGCGTGATTTTTTCACCCGATCCATTTAACGTAATGGAAATAATGCCTTTTTCTGAATATTTGATGGCATTGCCGACAAGGTTATTGACAATCATCTCAAAATACCTTTGGTCAATCAATCCCTTCAAAGGTTGGGTTTCATATTTGACAGAAAGCAAAAGCCCTTTTTTTATGGCAAGCCCCTTCAACGGCAAAAGGATGGTGGCCAAAAAATCATTGATGTTGGATTCTTTGTAAATCACCTCGAGTTTTTTTGCTTCAATTTTGGAAAGGTCAAGGATGCTGTTGATCGTACTCAAAAGCCGCTCTCCCGATTCCTGGATTATTTCAAGCTGAGAGATCAAATTAGAATCGTCCTGCCTCTGCAAAATAATATTTTCGGTACTTCCCAAAATCCCGTTGAGCGGTGTCCTGATTTCATGGCTGATGTTAGACAGGAAGTTTGATTTGAGCTTGTTGGCTTCCTCTGCTTTGCCTTTTGCTTCCTGAAGCCCTTTTTCAAATGCCTTTTCGGCAGTGACATCACGAAATACGGAAAGAATCAAAGGATTGCCTGCATGGTCGGATTTTAACCTTGCCACATAAAGTTCAATCTCCCTCATCCCATCCCTCAAAGGCATGCTGAATTCAAAGGTAATTCCCTTATTTTCCTCATTGGCGATGGCAGGCAAGATGATCGATCTTTTGCTCGGGTAAAATTCCGGATCTGTGAATAAATTGGTGATTAATCCCTTTTCGATTTCTTTGATCGGAAGTGAAACCAATTTTGCAAGACTTGGATTGGCGGCAATGATTTTGCCTCCATCGGTTGAAAGCAACAAACCATCCTTGGAACTGTTCCACACATTCCTAAACTGGTCTTCTGTATTGAATACCTGCTTGATCTTTTCATCGATTGTCTTTTTGAGCAGGCCTTCTTTTCTCAACAAGTTGAGGAGGGTATTGAAAAGAAATCCTATCAACAGAAAAACAAAAAGCACCGAAATCACAAACCATGGCTGAAGATAGACGGGCTTCAAAATCCTGAATTCTTCAGAAACCACCTCAGGTGTAAAATTATCATCTACGCCTGCTTGAAGAAGAAGTCTATAATTCCCCGCAGGAAGGTTGTTGAAAGTCAACACGTTTGTTCTCGGATTGACTATTTCTGTCCATTCATCTTGGAGGCCTTCCAGCTTGTACTTGATGACAAGGTCATTAGGTTGGATAAAAGAAACAGCCCTGTAGGTAATTTCGATATTATTGACTCCGAAGGGAATCCGCATCAAGTCAACCCCTTCACTTTCACTCCCAAGAACTTTGACTGAAAGTATTTTGGTAATTGGAGAGTATACCCGGTCAATATTTTCTTCCGGAATAAATACAGAAAGCCCTTTGCTGGTACCGATCCAGATTCTGCCATTGTCACTTTCCAAAAGTGCCCCCCTATTTGTTTCCAATCCTGATAGCCCTGATATCTCTGTGTAATGGTCCATTTTTCCATTTTTGATCCGGTATAAACCCTTATCAGTCCCGGCCCACAGGTACCCTTTGGAATCTTTTAGAAGTGAATAAACAGGCCTGTCAATATTGCTTCCTCCAGTTTGAAAATAGTAAAACTTACCCTCACAAAAATATTTGAGCCCGGATTCTGTGCCAAGAATCAGGCAGCCATTCTCTTCCTCGATATAATCAAACCCAACAGCAGTAACAAAACCTTTTCTTTCTAAGACCCCGTCTGAAAAAATCGGATTGCTGCCCTGTATAAAAATTATCCTTCCATCCCGGAGTTTCCCTGTTTTTCGGACAAACATCTGGTCCTGACCAAAAGTCTTCAAAATGTTGTCTGTGATTTCATTCTGGAAATGAGATCCCCTGTTAATAATGGAGGAAAGATAGAGACTTCCCCTAGCCGCAATAAACAGACTGTCTCCGATAACCCTGACTGATGTTACAAATTTTTGTAGAGGACTTGGTTGAAAGTCAACTTTCGAAGTTTTGGGATCCATTCTCCCAATCCCCTTCAGGTTGGATGAAAACCAGATAATGCCGTTTTTATCCTTGTCAAAATTGCTGATCCTAAATTTGGGATGCCCTACCAGCCCTTCATAACCGTAAAGGGTCTTGACATCTGAATCCCTGGACCATATCTGAAGACCGTTGTTAAAACCAATCAAATACCTGGAGGAATCAAGCCCAATTATAGCTGTGACCTCATCATCTAAAAGGGACTTGGAACTATAATTTATAAACCTAAATGAACTGATGTTGGCCAATCCACGGTTGGTCGCGATCCATTTGATCCCCTCCCTATCCACAAGAAAACCATGGATAAAATAGGCCTTTAGGACATCATAAGAATCTATTTCAAGGCTTCTGTCAGGTTTGGGATCATATTTATACAGCTGGGAATTGTAATTGTAATACACCCTGCCTTCAAAAACCTGCAAGTGACTGAAATCTACAACACTGAATATCTCTCTTTCAAAATTTTGTCTTAGGATTTTTTCCGGGGATTCGTAGGATTTGCCATAAGCCAAGAAGTCTAAGCCCAAAAAATAATACCCTTTGGTGACCTCGTCAAAAGCAATATGTTGGACCTTTGCGGGCAAATCAATTCCCTTGAATGCATATTCCTGAAGCTGTCCGTCACTGAAAATGTAAGTCCGGTTCCTAAACAAAACCAGAATCCCATCCGCAGTTCCCAAGTCGGATTTGAAAGGTCCTGCATTTCTAAAATCAAATTCCTGAATTTGCCAGGTGTTTTCATTTTCATTCCTGAAAAATAATTTGCTTTCAGAAAACAAAAGATATTGCCATCCATCCTTTGTCTTTTTGGGAAGGAAAAGCAGAAGGTCTTGATTTCCATCGATTGGAAGGTTAGTTTTTAGGTCAAACTCCTCCCATATCCCATCCTGGTAAAAATAGGCCTTTGGTTCATTGATCAAATTGCTTATCCAGATTCGATTATCCTCATCTTTAAAAATCCTCACTTCATTGGTCAAACCACTTTGGATATTTTCAGGTAAAGGATAGGTATCAAAACCATCCGAATAGAAAACCCCAAGAGAGGTATTAAACCACATGAGCCCTTCTTTGTCCTGCAAAACCTGGTAGATAATATCAGAAGGCAGGTCAACTCCTTTGATCTGATTATTGAATTGGAAAGTCTGCGCAAAAGCAGTATTTCCAAACCAAACCAAGAAAATAAGAAGCAGGGCTTTTTGCATAGGGGTACCGTACGCCGTCTAAATTAGAAAAAGATACGGATAGTGTAAATTAATTGGATATTGTTTCCCTTTTCTTTTTGTGGACGGGGTTAATCCTTTATTTTTGTGCAAACTATAAAAATCGCAGCATGAGTGTTTTAGTCAATAAAGATTCCAAAATAATTGTGCAGGGCTTTACCGGTTCGGAAGGTTCTTTTCACGCACAGCAAATGATCGAATACGGAACCAACGTTGTTGGCGGTGTGACTCCCGGAAAAGGAGGTACAAGCCACTTGGAAAGGCCAGTTTTTAACTCGGTAGAAGAAGCTGTCCAAAAGACAGGCGCCAATACCTCGATTATTTTTGTTCCACCGGCATTCGCTGCTGATGCCATCATGGAAGCTGCAGACGCAGGGATCAAAGTCATCATCACCATCACGGAAGGTATTCCTGTAGCGGATATGATGAGGGCAAAACCATATATGAAGGAAAGAGGTGCGACGCTGATCGGACCTAACTGTCCGGGTGTCATCACTCCGGGAGAAGCCAAAGTAGGTATCATGCCGGGCTTTGTATTCAAAAAAGGTAGAATCGGAATAGTGTCCAAGTCAGGAACATTGACCTATGAAGCAGCGGATCAAATCGCAAAAGCAGGTCTCGGTGTATCCACTGCCATCGGTATCGGCGGAGATCCGATCATCGGAACCTCCACCAAAGATGCGGTTCAACTGTTGATGGAGGATCCTGAGACGGATGCTATCGTCATGATCGGCGAAATCGGAGGAAATTACGAAGCTGATGCAGCAAGATGGATCAGGGCAAACGGCAACAAAAAACCCGTAGTAGGATTTATCGCCGGACAGACTGCCCCTCCGGGACGGAGAATGGGTCACGCAGGTGCCATCATCGGTGGTGCAGACGATACCGCGATAGCCAAAATGCGCATCATGGCCGAAAACGGAATCCACGTAGCTGAATCTCCCGCTGAGATCGGCGCTGTGATGGCGAAGGTTTTGGGAGTTACAGCATAATCAATACACAGATTTTGTAATCTGATATTTATTGATATTGGATATTTGGATATTAAAAAAACCGTTCTGATTGATTTCAGAACGGTTTTTTGTTTTAATAAAAATTGGTAAATGAGTTCAAAAAAGAATTCCGGACAACTTATTCTTCTACGATATTCAAACCGTGTTTTTTCTCGAATTCGTCTCTTTTCAATTCAAATCTCCCCGCCTCGGCGTTGACCATGTCCAAGGACTCGTTGTATCTTGTAAACAATTCCCCTATATTTTTTTCCATTTCAGAAAAATTGAACTGCATGGCGTCAACCTGCAATTGGGAGGCTTTTTCTACCATGGCAATCTGACTGTTTTTGAGATCTTCTAACAACATCAAAGCCCTATCCATTTTTACTAATTTCTCTCTGTTATCCATTTTATTTGATTTTTTCAATAAATCATACAATAACTATTCCTAAGTCATATTTAAAATTGTTTTTGTTTTAATGGAGATTTAAGATTTGAGACGTGAGAAATGAGACAGCCGCAACAATCAAATAAAGTTAATCTAATTTAGCCAGCCTCAGGATGAATGGTTTGGATACTCTTTTTAGCTCTTTGCAAATTTCAGCCAATAAAGATGTGCTCCAATTTTTCAATCTTTTAATGTCTAAATATCTTTGACTTATTTTTGGATTATCCTGCCAAAGACTATTTCAGACAAACGGAATGTCCTTCAGTAGCTTATGGAATACGCTCTCTTCATAGCGCATTCCCTCTCACACAGTTTAAAGAAATTTCTACCGCTATATATTTCTATTGCATATATTTAAGTAAAAAGCCTGATCATGCGCAATTTCCCTTCCTACAAACAAAGTAAACCTTCCGGCCAATATGATGCTATTGTTATTGGTTCGGGCCTGGGCGGGCTTACCACGGCTGCCCTACTTTCCCAACACGGCCAAAAAGTGCTGGTACTTGAAAAACACTACACCATCGGAGGTTTTACCCATGTTTTCAAAAGAAAAGATTATGAATGGGACGTAGGAATTCACTATGTCGGCGATATGCACAATAACCAAAAACTTATGCCACGCCTTTTCCAGCACATCACTCAGGGGAAATTACAGTGGAAAGACATGGGAGAAGTGTATGATAAGATCGTTTTTGAGGATAAAACCTATGATTTGGTAAAAGGCCGAAAAAATCTTGTTGCCAAACTAAAATCAGATTTTGATTCTCCTGAAGACCATGCTGCCATTGACCGCTATATGGAAGCAGTGAAAAATGTAATTGTAAGCAGCAGGGGTTTCTACAGCATGAAGGTTTTTCCAGGTTTAATAGGAAAATGGCTGCGAAAATGGAATTCAAAAAAGTTCCTTAAATTCTCAGATATCACCACCCTCGAAATGCTCCGGACTTTTACGGATAATCAAAAACTGATCGGCGTACTTTGTGGCCAGTACGGAGATTACGGTCTTCCTCCTGCACAAAGCAGCTTTGCCATGCACGCCATCCTGGTCAATCACTATTTCAACGGAGGGTACTTCCCTGTGGGTGGATCGGCCAAAATTGCGGAAAACATCTATCCCCAAATCACAGCAGGAGGTGGGGATGTGTATTCCAATGCTGAGGTGAAGGAGATTATTTTCGAAGGAAATAAGGCAGTAGGCGTGCGCATGGCAGATGACCATGTGCTGAAGGCTGACCGCATCATCAGCAATGCAGGAGTATTCAATACCTTTCAAAAACTCATCGACAAGCAGCATCCACTTTATCCCAAACTGGAACGTCAATTTGATGGCTTGCGTGCTTCCGTGGCACATTTATGTCTGTATATTGGGTTGAAAAAAAACAGCCAAGAATTACAATTGCCCACTTCTAATTTCTGGATTTACCCCGGCTATGACCACGATAAAACTGTGCGGGAATATCTCGCCAATCCAGATGAGAAGCCGTTTCCCGTTGTCTATATTTCCTTTCCTTCGACCAAAGATCCTGATTGGGTGAATCGTTACCCCGGGACTTCCACCATAGAGATAATCTCGCTGGCTCCGTATGAGTGGTTTAAAAACTGGGAAGATACCCGTTGGGGAAAAAGAGGGGAAGATTACAATGCCATGAAAGAGAAATGGTCCTTGCGGTTATTGGAAAACCTCTACAGCCAACTTCCCCATTTAAGAGGACAGGTAGATTATTACGAGCTTTCCACGCCTCTATCCACTAAAAATTTTACAGGCTACCAATCAGGTGAAATATATGGGCTCGAACATAGTCCTGAAAGATTTCGAAATGAACACCTCACTCCACATACTCCCTTTAAAAACCTGTATCTGACCGGGCAAGATATTGTTTCCTGTGGGATCGGAGGCGCGCTTATGAGCGGTCTGATTACTTCATCCGCTATTTTGAGGAAAAACCTAATTAAAAGTATTATGAAATGAAGATAAGTTCTTCTTTGGGAGCATGGCAACAAATAAACAAAGTTGAGAACAAGAAAAGAAGCAGAGAATTTCAGATTTCAAAGTCAAGGAATTTGTTTTTAGTAGCATTTAATACTTTAAGAACTTCTATCACCCAATTTTGAAATTTTCCAATCTTCCAATCCGCCACGGCGGACAAGTTCTTTCAATTCCTTACCTTTGCGGCTTCAATTTCTTTTCCATGATTTCAGTAGACAATATTTCCGTCATCCATGGCGGCAAAGCCCTTTTCAGTGATGTATCATTTTCCATCAACGAAAATGACAAAATAGCCCTTATGGGCAAAAACGGCGCTGGCAAATCCACCATGCTCAAAATCATCGCCGGCGGGACCAAACCATCCTCAGGGGGCGTTTCCGCTCCAAAAGGCGCGGTAATCGCTTACCTGCCACAGCATCTGTTGACGGCGGATGATTGTACGGTTTTTGAGGAAACATCCAAGGCATTTGCTTCCTACCTCGATATGAAAACCGAAATCGAAAGGCTCAATGAAGAACTGACTGTTCGTACTGACTATGACTCCGAAGATTATTATAAAATCATCGAGCAGGTTTCCGAACTCAGTGAAAAATTTTATGCCATAGAGGAAGTCAATTACGAAGCAGAAGTAGAGAAAGTGCTTTTGGGATTGGGATTTGAAAGGAAAGATTTCAAAAGATCGACGTCGGAGTTTTCCGGTGGATGGAGGATGAGGATCGAACTTGCCAAGATTCTTCTGCAAAAACCTGATTTGATCCTTTTGGATGAACCGACCAACCACCTTGACATAGAATCCATCCAATGGCTGGAAGATTTTTTGACCCAAAAAGCTAAAGCCGTGGTGGTCATCTCCCACGACCGGGCATTTGTGGACAACATCACCACCCGGACTATTGAAGTAACGATGGGCCGGATCTATGACTACAAAGCCAAATACAGCCATTACCTTGAATTGAGAAAAGAGCGCCGCGAGCAGCAACAAAAGCATTTCGAAGAGCAGCAGCGGACCATTGCCGATATTCAGGAATTCATCGACCGCTTCAAAGGGACTTATTCCAAAACCCTTCAGGTTCAGTCAAGGGTGAAAATGCTGGAGAAAATGGAAATTATTGAGGTGGACGAAGTAGATACTTCAGCCTTGAAGTTACGCTTCCCGCCTTCTCCAAGATCAGGAAAATATCCCGTGATCGTCGAAGAACTTACCAAATCCTATGGCGACCATGTTGTGTTCAAGGATGCTAGCATGATCATTGAAAGCGGTCAGAAAATCTCCTTTGTAGGTAAAAACGGTGAAGGAAAATCCACGATGATCAAAGCCATCATGGGTGAAATTGATTTTCAAGGAAAATGTGAATTGGGCCACAATGCCATGATCGGCTACTTTGCGCAGAACCAGGCTTCTTTATTGGATGAAAGTCTCACCATATTCGAAACCATTGATCAGATCGCTGTCGGAGAAATCAGGGGTAAGATCAAGGATTTGTTGGGCGCCTTTATGTTCAAGGGAGACGACATCAATAAAAAAGTGAAGGTCCTATCCGGCGGGGAAAAGACGAGGTTGGCGATGATCAAATTGCTTCTTGAACCCGTCAACCTTTTGATCCTCGATGAACCTACTAATCACCTGGATATGAAAACCAAAGACATCATCAAAGATGCTTTGAAGGCTTTTGACGGCACTTTGATCATCGTTTCCCACGACAGGGATTTCTTGGATGGTTTAGTGACCAAGGTATTTGAATTTGGAAACAAACGGGTGAAGGAGCACTTCGAAGATATCAATGGATTTTTGAGGAATAAGAAATTGGAGAATTTGAGGGAAGTTGAAAGGAAGTCGTAGCGAAGCGAAGATTCCGAGGATGAAGTAATTCGGAATAGAAATGATATATACTTCGTGATATTGAGAGATACATACTTCGTGATATACGTGGATATATTGCCTGCGGCGATATAATTGCTAAGATCTTGACCTTGATGCTAGAATCAGGGCTTTACAAATAATATCTAAAAATATCCTAATATCCACAAATATCAGTTTGATAGACCTCCTCTCAAAACTCAAGAATTATCCTTATTTCCATCCCCCCTGCATCAACACAAGCAACAAAGCCTGCTGAATAGCCAAGTAGCCATCTTTGTTGATGAAATACTCTCCTAGGCTGTGTGCACCATATCCGATGCCACCGCGGCCGATGGTCACTGCGGGAATTCCTTTGGAAAAAGGCACATTGCTGTTGGTAGAGCTTGAGCTTAGCTCTGGTTTTTTTCCACCTGTCAGGTAATCAGCGACGGCCATGGTCTGTTGGATTAAAGTCGATTCAGGTGATGCGATTCCACTTGGACGGTCTCCTACTTTTTCGATGTCGACAGTCAGGGCTTCGCCTCTGCGGATGATTTTGTTTTCTTTGGCCAAACCTTCCTGCATGGATTCCAAGAATATTTGGTTGATGCCCTTCAGCTTTTCCTGACTTTCGGAACGCATATCCACGAGCATCCACGATTCAAAGGGAATGGAATTGACCGAAGTTCCTCCACCCAAAACAGAAATGCTGTATGTTGTTTTCAAACCCTCTTTGGTAAATTCATCGGCTTTTGGAACAAATGAAGCAACTGCCTGTGCGAGTGCATTGTGTGGATTTCCAATCCCAAAAGCCCCATAGGAATGTCCCCCAGGGCCTTTGAAAGTTACTCTGTAACGGAGCGAGCCAATTCCACCATTGACAATATCTTCCAATCCTCCACCGTCAATGGCAATAAAAGAAGCAATAGGTTGCCCGCCATCGCGGAAAAGATGCTTCATGCCTTTCAGGTCACCGAGACCTTCTTCCCCGACAGAACCTGTAAACCAGATATCGCTTTCGGTCCTGATGTTTTGACTGCTCATCGTTTTGACCAAAGCCACCACTACTGCCAATGCCCTGTTGGCATCTGTGATTCCCGGAGCAAATAAGGTATCTCCTTTTTGTTTGACTTTCACATCAGTGCCAAAGGGAAAAACCGTATCCAAATGCGCGTCGACCACGATAGTCTTGTCCGATTTGGTTCCTTTTCGCAGCGCAATGACATTACCTACCTCATCAGTCCAAACGGAGTCGGCCCCAGCTTTGCGTAGCATGTCTGCATAGACAAGACCTTTTTCCTTTTCGTGGAAAGTCGGCGTCGGGATTTCTGTGAGTGTAATCATATCCTGAATGGTAACCGCATCGATCTCGATAATGTACTCAAATGCCTTTTTTATGGCAGGTTTCTTGGCCAGTTCCTGTACTTCTTTTTGGTATTTGGGTTGGATAGTCTGTGCAAAGACATGGTTTCCAATTACCAGGGAAAATACAAGAAGGAAGGTCAGATTCAGTTTCATTTTTGATGGGATTTGATCAAGCGAATTAGAATAAATTCAGGAAAAGGGACAATACCGTCTATAAATATCTCAATGAGAATCATTTAGTTTTTTTACAAATCTTCTGAAAGAAAATCAATAGGCCTTATGATTTTAATATTTTGGAAGGGATTCAAAACCAATAGATCAGGATCTCCTGACATGAGATAGTCTGCATGTCCATCAACAGCCAAATTCAAAAACATATCATCTTTTGGGTCTCTGCTTAATTTCAAGACACTGGAAACAGGGATTAAGGAGGACATTGCTATTAACCTTTCCCCGAATTTCACCCTCTTTTCTTTTAAAACATATTTATCAAATTTCTCTCTCTGAAGGACTTCAAAAAGCTCTGCAATGGTTTCATTGCTAAAAACAAGTACTCCATGATTGGTTGCTTTTTCAACCGCTAATCGACTTGTATTGGATGGAGATAAAATCACACTTACCAAAACATTGGTATCCACCACAAATCTGAAATCAGCCTTCATTCAAAATTTCATTAAGCTCTGCCTCAGTTAATCCATTTGCTTTAGCTTCATTTCGAATTTCATCAACAAATAACCAAAAATCATTATTCCCTTTTTCTAAGCTTGCCTTAAGCAATTGGTCAATTTTTTTTGCAAGCAATTTTTTCTTTTCCAAGGAAATTCTATCCCATTTTTCAGCAGTTTTTTTATCTACTTCAATGACAATTTTTCCCATAATTTGATAAGTTTTCAACAATATACAAATAATTGAATTTGAGTGAAAATAGTTTTTTTCACCGAATCACGATCCTCCATTACTCAAAACAATCGGATCTTGCTTCAATAAAAAGACCAAAGATTGGTACAGGCCGCTATCATAATCCTTTAGCCTTTGGGGATTTTCAAAAAACGATTCCAACGCCACTGCAAAAAACTCATGGGGATTGTTGGCCGCCGAATCCCTAAATATGGAGTCTTCCCCGTCCATAATTCGCTGGATTTCATTTTTGGCTAAAACCGAAAAATCCATCCATCTCTTGGGGTTAAAAAAATTACTCTGCCCGTTGTAATGGATTTGATTTTCTAGCTTCAGTGCATGTGCCATTTCATGTATCCCAAGGTTGACGCCGTCTGCCCCATTTGCCATTCCCTTGACAAAATTTTTCCAAGAAATCACAATGATTCCAAGCCTCGGATTGACTTCACCCTGATGGTATTGTTTGTTGATGGTGGAATAATAATTGTCATTGTAGACCAGTATCTTTTTGAAATGCTTCAAATTGACATCCCGAAAGCCAAATGAAATCATGACTGCTGTGGCACCGATCAGCAGTTCCATTTCCCGGGTTACCATTTCTATTCCTCTTGGGACAAATTTTTTGATGGCTAGAAAATAAACAAGCCGCTTCTCAAAATCTAATTTATGTTTTGGGTTAAGTTGGCGGTAATAGGCAAAAAAACCTTCCAAAATATCAACATCTTCCTTCGTCAACTTAAGAATTCCAAGCCGGATTTTGACTTTTTGGAAAAGGTAAAAAAACAGACTATATCGCATGTGGGTGGGTGAAATTGAACTTACACTATCCCGATAAAAATATAAAAAGAAAACCGAAGTTCAACTCAATGAACTTCGGTTTTCTTACTTCACTTTAATCTTGAATTTATTTTGCGTAGTTCACAGCCCTCATTTCACGGATCACCGTGATTTTGATCTGACCGGGATATTGCATTTCTTTTTCGATTTTTTGGGAAATGTCAAAGGAAAGCTTGCTTGCAGTCTGATCGTCCACATTGTCTGCATCTACAAGTACGCGAAGTTCACGTCCGGCCTGCATGGCAAAGCATTTGTTGACCCCATCAAAAGCCAGCGCAAGTTCTTCTAATTCCTTCAGACGCTTGATGTAGCTGTCCATGATTTCCCTTCTTGCACCCGGTCTGGAACCAGAGATCGCATCAGAGGCCTGCACTATTGGTGAGATCATCGAGGTCATCTCAATCTCGTCATGGTGGGCACCGATGGCATTGATGACTTCAGGATGCTCCTTGTACTTTTTAGCAAGCTCCATACCTAGGATGGCATGTGGCAATTCCGCTTCTTCAGGGTATACTTTTCCGATATCATGAAGCAGACCTGCTCTTTTTGCAAGCTTGGCATTCAATCCCATTTCGGCAGCCATGGTTGCGCATAACTTGGCTACTTCTCTTGAGTGCTGCAATAAGTTCTGTCCATACGAAGAACGGAATCTCATCCTTCCGACCATTCTGATCAGCTCTGGATGAAGTCCATGGATTCCAAGATCGATACAGGTTCTTTCGCCGATCTCAACGATTTCCTCCTCGATGTTTTTCTCTGTCTTGGCTACAACTTCCTCGATCCTTGCAGGGTGGATTCTACCGTCCTGCACCAATCTGTGGAGAGACAACCTCGCCACTTCTCTTCTTACAGGATCAAAACCCGATATGATGATCGCTTCAGGCGTATCGTCCACGATGATTTCCACTCCGGTAGCGGCTTCTAAGGCCCGGATATTTCTTCCTTCCCTGCCGATGATTTTACCTTTGACATCGTCTGATTCAATGTTGAATACAGAGACGCAGTTTTCGATCGCATGCTCTGTAGCTGTTCTTTGGATGGTGTCAAGAACGATTTTTTTGGCTTGCTTGGTAGCTGTCAATTTGGCCTGGTCCAAGATATCCTTGATATGGGAAGATGCTTTGGTGTTGGCCTCATCTTTGAGCATTTCGACCAATTGGTCTTTGGCTTCATCTCTTGTAAGTCCGGCGATTTTTTCCAAATCCGAGATCCGCTGACTTGTCACTTTGTCAAGTTCATCCTTCTTTACCTGCACGGAATGTAGCTGTGCAGAAAGGTTTTCTTTCTTGCTGTCGAGTTCCGCTTCTTTTCTTTTGATTTGCTCCAGTTCTTTGGCTAAAACCTGTTCCCTTTGCTTGATCTTGTTTTCATTGGTGATGATGAGGGCTTTCTTCTTGTTGGCATCTTCTTCAAACTCCAGTTTCAATTTCAGGTATTTCTCTTTGGCCTCAAGCATCCGCTCTTTTTTGATGGCTTCAGCGTTGATTTCTGCTTCGCGGATAAGGCTCTTGGCCTTTTCTTTGGCTTGTTCTTCGAGTTTTTTACTGTTGTTTTTTACAAAAAGACCGGCTGCAACCGCGCCAAGCCCCAGGCCTAAAATGCCTGCAATAATGATGTATAATGATGATTCCATAGGTGTTTTGGATAGATATATATTACCTACCGGAAAAAAAGAAAAACCTTCAAAAATGAGAGTGGAATTGGTATTACAAAAGGGAATTCAGTTGCTCATTGATCCTGTCGATACTTGATTTAATCAATTCACTGTCATCAGTATTGATCATATTCTGTTCCATGGATTCAACCATTGAATCAAAAGCCACCATTGCCAACAGGTCCTGACGGTCGTCCAGCCCAAATTCTTCCCTGTATCTTTTTATTTTATCATTAATCAATTTACCTGCATGTCTGATTTTGGCTTCGTCTTCTGTCTTCACCTTCATGGGATATTCGCGATCCCCGATTTTTAACCTTATAGAAAGTGTTTCCATATCACTCAGACAAATAGGCAATTATATTATCGATTTCCTTTATGTAATTATTGATTTTTTCTCTCAATTCAGCAGATTCCATTTCCTCTACCGGTATGCTGTTTACAAGTTTAGCTATTTTTATTTGATTTTTAAAATCCTCCAAGGCCCTCTCTTTCTCTTCGAGTTTGGAACGAAGCAAAAACGACTCTTCTACTAAAGCCTTATTGTCTTGTTCAAGTTGCTGAAGTTTGCGGCTGACCTGTGCAGCCAGCTTCTCTGTGCGCTGAAGTTCTTCGTGAATCATTTTTATTTTCTGATAAATGCCCCCACTTCTTTTTCAAAACTTTCAATAAGTCGGGACATGGCTTTGTCAATCACTTTGTCTGTAAGGGTCTGTTCATTGTCCTGAAGGTAAAAACTCAAGGCATAGGCTTTTTTCCCAGACTCGATTTTATCTCCCTGATAGACATCAAAGACGCCCACTTTCTGCAAAAGACTTCCTCCGGCTTTGTTGGCTACTTTTTTGATCTGGTCAAAAGTGACTTTTTTATCAATCACCAAGGACAAGTCCCTTCTAACTTCCGGGAATTTGGAAATTTCGCCGTACTTTTTCAAGCCTTTCGATTTTTTTGTTATCAATTCCCAATTCAGGTCCGCAAAAAAGACCTCCTGCCTGACCTCAGCCAACTTGCCGATTTCTTCTTGAACCAAACCTATTTTTCCTAATTCCTTTGTACCAAGATTGATTTGGAGGGCGTAGTCAAAAGGCGCTTCATGGACAATCTGAACCTCCGAATTGTCGATGCCCATTTTTTCCAAAATCAATTCAACAACAGCATAAATATCTGGAAAGGACACTGGTTTGGAAGGTGCCAGCCAACTTTCGGAAGCCTTGTCTCCGGTCAGGTATATCGCCAATCTCTTTTCTTCACGATAACCTGATTCTTCTTTGAAATAAACAGTGCCGAATTCAAATAATTTCAGGTCTTTCTGTCTGCGGTTGATATTATGTGACATCACTTCCAATCCGGAAAACAACAAAGACTGTCTCATCACGCCTAGATCCTCACTGAGTTTGTTTAGGATTTCAACATTTTTGTTTACTTCCAAAAAGCCCGATTTTTCAGCATAAACAGGTTTGGTCAGCGAATTGGTGATGATCTCAAAATAGCCCAATCCGGATAAAATTTCGCTAAGCCTGTATTGCAGCTTGTTCAGGTCCTTTGTAGGATGTTCGGCAAGGTAATCCGCTTTCAGATTCTCGGACAAAGGAACATTGTCAAATCCATGGATTCGCAAGATCTCTTCAATGACATCCGCTTCTCTCGTCACATCTACCCTGTACGGCTTTACCGAAACTGTGAATCCGGTCTCTGATTCTGAAAGTATCTTGATGTCAAGATTTTCCAAAGTGGTTTTGATCTCTTCCTTAGCGAGTTCTTTTCCTATCAATCTCTTGATATTGGCATAAGTCACTTCAACAGAAAGATCAGAAACAGGATGTGGATAAAGGTCTATGATATCCGAAGAGATTTCTCCTCCGGCTATTTCTTTGATGAGCATTGCTGCTCTTTTCAAGGCATACACAGGCATATTCGGATCTGTCCCTCTTTCAAAACGGAAAGAAGCGTCTGTCTTCAACCCATGAAACTGACTTCCCTTGCGGATAATATCAGGAGAGAAATACGCGGACTCCAAGAAAATAACAGTAGTAGAATCAGAAACACCCGATCCTTTTCCTCCAAAAACCCCGGCAATGCAAAGACCTCCCTTTTGATCACAGATCATCAGTTCTTCGCCGGAAAGCTTTCTTTCCTTGTCATCCAAGGTGACAAAAGAAGTCTCTTTAGGCAATTTTTTTACAATGATTTTTCCACCTTCAACTTTATCGGCATCAAAAGCGTGAAGCGGCTGACCCAAATCATGAAGAATAAAGTTGGTAATATCTACGATATTATTGATCGGCTCGAGGTCCAAAGCCCTGAGGTAATTTTGAAGCCAATTGGGAGAAGGTCCCACGTGGATATTGGAAACCGTCAATCCGGAATATCTGGGGCAATCTATGGCGCTTTCTACTTCCACAGGAATTGACCTTTTGTTATAGTCAATCTTGAATTTATCCACAGAAGGAAGGCAGATTTCTCTTTTCAACAAAGCTTTCAAATCCCTCGCCACACCAAGATGGGAAGCGGCGTCTGCTCTGTTGGGAGTCAGCCCAATTTCCAAAACATGGTCACTGACTACTTCGAAATATTGTGAAGCAGGAGTTCCATTTTGCAAATCCGTGTCCAACACCATGATTCCGGCATGGCTGTGACCGATGCCGATCTCATCTTCCGCACAGATCATTCCCTGGGAAACTTCCCCACGGATTTTTGCTTTTTTGATTTCCAAAGGTTCACCTGACACAGGATACAATACTGAACCTTCCTTTGCTACCACTACTTTCTGCCCTTTGGCAACATTGGGAGCTCCGCAAACAATGGGGACAATCTCTCCTCCAACGTCAACCGTGGTTACACTCAGTTTGTCTGCATTGGGATGTCTCTCACAGGTCAATACTTCACCGATTACCACACCTTCCAATCCTCCCCGGATGGATTCAAAACGCCCGATTCCTTCCACCTCCAACCCTGATCCTGTCAAGAGCGATGCGATTTCTTTGGGTGAATGGTCTAAAGCAATAAAATCCTTTAATCTATTGATGGAAATTTTCATGAATGCACGGTTATTTCAGAACAAGGCACAAATTTAAGAGAATTGGTGGAGGCGGGAAGGTAATGAATGAAAAATGTCAAATGATAAATGAACAAAGCCTTATGGGAAAATTGACTTATGAACTTTACATCTAATTATACTTCACTCTTTCTTATAATCTTTTTCACCTACCGGAATCGGGATTTGCATGATATTTTCCTTGGGAGGCAATGGACAGGCAAAATCAGGATTATAGGCACAATATGGGTTGTAGGCCAAATTGAAGTCAATGGTAATGCTGTTTTTCCCATCTTGGCGGAGATTGATATATCTTCCACCTCCATAGGTTTCTTCACCACTTGTTTCGTCAGCAAAGGCAAGGAAGAAGTTTCGCTTGTCCGCTTCTTTCATGGACTGGAGCAAAAGCAATTTTTGCGGTTTGCCATTTAAGTCAAATTCGGCGAAGGAATGTTTGAGATACTTCTCCACCGATCCGTCTGTCATAGGAAGCTCAACCATCTTTTTTTCTTCCAATTCCACCATTTTTGCTCTTACCTTATAGCTTGGATCAATGGTATAAAAATCAAGTTCTTTGAAGGCTTTTTTCTGCTCTTCAGTCAAAGGCGAGTCGATATTGAATTTGATAAATTTGTATTGCCTTTCACGTTCTTTTTCTATTTTCTCCAAATACACCTCGGGACTTTCAGTTCCGGTCATGGTATAGATTACAGCAAGTGCGACAACAGTCAATACGCCAATAATTAAAATATTTTTTGATTTCATAAACTACAAAATGCCTTCATCGGCGAAGCTAAAATAGGCAACATCTGTGAAAATCACATGGTCAATCACCTGCACTTCGAGATTTTCACCCACATGCTTGAGTTTATCGGTCAAAACCCTGTCTTGTTCTGATGGCCTCAGGTTCCCCGATGGATGGTTATGTACGAGTACAATCGAACATGCCAATGAATCCAAAGCATATTTGAATATGATTTTGGGATCTGCCACAGTACCGTTTGTGCCACCGGAACTTATCAATTGTTTCTTGATCAAATGGTTGCTCCGATTGAGCAGCAACACGTAAAAGTGCTCCACTTTTTCGTCCATAAGTTCACGTCCCATCAAGTTAAAGACATCTTTGGAACCGTTTATCTTTATCTTTTTTGGCTGATCGCTGACTAGTTTTCTCCTTCTTCCCAATTCCAATGCGCTGACGATGGAAATAGCTTTGGCTTCTCCTATTCCTTTAAATTTTTTGAGGTCCGGAATACTCATCTTGGCAAGCTCTCCCAAGTCATTGTTTACTGCAGAAAGAATATGTTTGGAAAGGTCCACTGCACTGAGTGACCTGGTACCCGAACCGATCAGGATGGCGATCAATTCCGCATCTGAAAGTGCTGATTTGCCTTTGAGAAGAAGTTTTTCTCTTGGTCTGTCCTCTTCTGCCAAAGCAGAAATTTTTATGGAATATTGATAGTCTTTCATAAACAGATTTTAAAAAGAAATTTTTCCTTAGTTGGAAAATTATCCTGTTTTTAAAAGTACATAATGCCAAAAAACAATGAAAGTCCGAGAGGCTTCCAAGGGGCATATTAAACGTTTAATTTTTTTCTTCAAAAAAACATGGAAACAAAAAAAGCCTTGGTGGAATCACCAAGGCTATTCTGATCTTAAAATTTCTTTGTTAGGCTAGTGCGTTGACAAACTTGGTCAATTTTGACTTTCTGTTGGCAGCGTTGTTTTTATGAATGATATTCTTTTTTGCAAGTTTATCGATCATAGAGGTAACTGTTTTCAAAAGCTCTTGCGCTTCCACTTTGTCAGTCACAGCTTTCAGTCTCTTGATGAAAGTTCTTGTAGTCTTGTGCTGATATCTGTTTCTCAAACGCTTGGCTTCGTTTGCACGGATTCTTTTTAATGCCGATTTGTGATTTGCCATATCCTTATTTTACTTAATTTCTGTTAATACACCCTACCCTAAACGGAGTGCAAATGTAATTGATTAATTTTGAAACACAAAAGGATTTCCGAACTAAACCTAGTAAAGTCCAGAAATCTGATAGATTTTTCAGATTCCGCCGTTAGGTTGCAAAGGTAACACAATTTCATTTTACAGAAATGGAAATTATGATTATTTTTAGAAATGCGTAAATTTTTGATTCTGAGCTTGATTTTCATTTTTTCCATCCCCGATCTTGGGGCTTGGGGGTTCTTTGCCCATCGAAGAATAAATAGACTTGCTGTTTTCAGCCTTCCCCCAGAAATGATGGGATTTTTCAAAAGCAACATAGATTTCATCGCCGAAAATGCAATCAATCCTGACAGAAGAAGGTATGCAGTCAATGGGGAGGCGGAAAAACACTTTTTGGATGCGGACGCTTACGGGGACAGTGCCATATATACCCTTCCAAGGTATTGGAATCAAGCATTGGAGATATTTACGGAAGAAGAGTTGCGTGCCCATGGCATCGGACCGTGGAATGCCTACCATACCAAAATCCAACTGACAGAGGCTTTCAAAAGAAAAGATACCAAAGCCATTCTGAGGCTTTCGGCCGATCTTGGGCACTACATTGCGGACATCAATGTCCCTTTGCATACCACCAAAAATTATAATGGCCAACTGACCAACCAATATGGGATACATGCATTTTGGGAAAGTAGGGTTCCTGAGTTGCTCTCAGATGATTTTGATTTTTTTGTGGGAAAAGCCGAATACTTGGAAAAACCACAACTTGAAGCCTGGGACGCAATTATAGTGGCGCATCTGGCGTTGGATTCAGTTTTGAATTTTGAGAAAAACCTGACCGAAAGCTTCTCGGAAGACAAAAAATACAGCTACGACGAAAGAGGCGGCATCAGCACCAAAGTCTATTCAAGGGATTTCACCATCGCTTACAACAACATGCTTTCAGGGCAAGTAGAAAGGCAGATGCGCCGATCAGTTAAAATGATCTCAGATTTTTGGTACACGGCTTGGATTGACGCCGGTCAGCCCGATCTGAATTCATTACTGAAAAACCCAATTGACTTGGAGGAAGAAAAAATCGAAAACCCAAAATCACTGAAAGTCCGTGAACACGAAGGAACGGCAAGCAGTGAAAATCCTGAGGAATTGAGAAGAGCCTTCTTCAGAAGTATGTGGAGGCCTTAAAAAATTGATATTGATAGATATTAGATATGATGGATATTATTTTGGTAGTGTGAAAACTTGAGTTAATAGAGGTCAGGGAGATGAAGGTAGCTCTTGCACATTGAGTATTTAAACCAATTCCTTTTTGGAAGAATTGAGGTAAAAGCGGATGGCTTCCCCCAATCTTTCGAAAGTCTGACGAAAAACAGATTCATCTTCTTCCAATAGAGTTACTCTAAAACCTCTCAGATCAGAACAGAACGAACTGATAGGAACCACACAGATATTGGCAGATGCCAAAAGATAATATACAAATCGCTTATCCAAAGGCATATTTTCCTCCTTTAGCCAGCCGTCCAACAACTCCTGTAGCTTTGGATTATTGATAGGCAAAAACTGCTTTCCGTCCAAAAAAGTCTCATCAAATACCACAGTATTGTAAAATGCGCCCTTTGTTGGATTGAATTTGATTCCGGGAATTTGCCCCAATATCTCTTCCATGATGCGGCTTCTTCTGCCGATTTTTTCATTGGCCTCCTGCCTGTATTCAAAGTATGCAGGATGACTCATGATTTTTGGAATGGATAACTGTGGAAGTATTGTCGAACACACTTCTATCATTTTTGCATTTTCCAAAGTCTGACAAAACTTTGCGAATTCCTTGGAAGCATTTCTGTTGTAAAATTCCATCCATCCGCATCTCGAACCCGGCCACGGGAATTCTTTGGAAATACCTTTCAGGGAGATTCCCGGCAAATCCCCGATTACTTCCGAGAGTGCTACGGCTTTCACGCCATTATAGGTGATATTCTGGTAGATTTCATCTGCAATCAACAGCAATTTGAATTCCTTGGCAATTTTGACAAAACCTTCCAAAACCTCTTTAGGATAAACCATTCCTGTAGGATTGTCAGGATTGATGATCAAAATCCCAACGATGGAAGGATTGTATTTTACCTTGTTATAAAGGTCCTCCATGTCCGGAAGCCATTGGTTATTGGGATCCAAAGTATACGTAATGGGTGCTGTATTGGCATGCGCTGCTTCCGCCGAACTATGTGTGCTGTAGGCTGGTGAAGGCCCGATGATCCTGGCGGTCGGTGTTAGGAACTGATAGACTTTGGCGATGGCATCCCCGAGTCCGTTAAAAAATAAAATATCTTCAGCTGTGATCTGAGATCCTCCTTTTTGGTTGTTCAATCCTGCCAAAAACTTTCTCGTTTCTAGAACACCTTTGGAATCCGCATACCCATACGTGCTGTCTTGGCTTACAAGGTCAGACACTATTTCTTTCATCCAAGAGGGGACGATATTATGTTTTTGGATAGGATCACCGATATTTTCCCATGTGATCTCATAACCCAAAGCTTCTACCTGACGGGCTTTTTTGACAATGCCCCTGATTTCATAATTCAATTCTTCGGCTCCCGGCCTCAATAACAATGTCCTCATCATGCTGGTGTTTGGAAATCGAAAACAAATAAACAAAAAACGAAATGAATGATTGCGGATTCATTAAAAAAGATACAACCTGATTGGGGTATTGAAAAAAAATCCATCTTGAATTTATACTGTCTGTTAAATCAAATTATTAAGACAAAAGGTGTTATTTGATTAACTTGCCCTTACTCTGTTACAAGAAATGAAAGAATTTACCCTTATTTTGTTACATAAAAAATGAAAATTGCCCTTACTTTGTTACAATGAAACCAATATTTTACCCTTACTTTGTGTCATAATCCGATAAATATGAGTTTCAATAGGCAGATATTCAAACATTTAGAATATTGGAAAAATAACAAGCAAAGAAAACCCTTGATCATTCGCGGTGCAAGGCAGGTTGGCAAGACCACTTTGGTAAAAGATTTCGCAAAAACCTACCCAAATTCAATACTTCTAAATCTTGAAAAACAAGTAGATAAATCTTTTTTTGAAGATTTAAACGATGTAAAAAGTATCCAAGAAGCTCTTTTTCTAAGCAACAATATCAATGCTGCAAACTTAGGAAAGACACTTCTATTTTTGGATGAAATTCAGGAGTCTCCTAAAGCCATCCAATTACTCAGGTATTTTTATGAAGAAATGCCTGAACTCCATGTCATTGCAGCAGGATCTTTATTGGAGTTTGCCATGAAAGAAGTAAAAAGCTTTCCTGTTGGACGGGTGGAATTCCTCTACCTTCATCCCATGAACTTTCCGGAATATCTTGAAGCGCTCGGTCATTCCGCCGCTTTGGAACAATTTTACCAAGTTCCAATTAAGCCCTTTGCCCATAAAGTTTTGATGGAGCTATTTCATCGATATGCAATTATTGGAGGAATGCCTGAGATAATCAAAACCGAAATCCAAAAAACAAATCTTGCCAGTTTACCACAAATTTACGAAAGCATTTGGGGAACCTATAAAAACGATGTTGAGAAATATACTTCCAATGATACTGAGAGAAAGATCATCAAACATATCATGGATATTGCGCCTTTGGCGATGGATCAAAGGGTGAAATTTCAAGGTTTTGGAAATTCTACTTACAAATCAAGGGAAGTTGGTGAATGCTTCAGAATATTGGAAGATGCTAGAGTATTGAGGCTGATTTATCCTACAACAGATGTGGTTCCACCAATTCAGTATGATGTCAAAAAATCACCCAGAATCCAAATTTTGGATACCGGCCTTACCAACTACACAATTGGCATTCAAAGCCAGCTTCTAGGAATGGATGATTTAAGCAGTGCCTACAAAGGCGCCTTGGTTCCGCATTTGGTAACTCAAGAATTGATATCAACCCAATCCATTTCAGATAAAAAACCAAACTTCTGGGTGCGCGAAAAGAACCAATCGAGTGCCGAAGTAGATCTGGTTTTTACCCATAAAAATAAAGTTATTCCTATTGAGATTAAGTCAGGTCCGACAGGATCACTGAGGTCTTTGCACCAATTTATCGACGCAAGCAACCATCCATTCGCCGTCAGGATTTATGGGGGAGAATTCAAAACTGAGGAAACCAAAACCCCTGGAGGCAAACCATATTATTTGATGAATCTACCATACTATTTGGGAACTAGGATTAAAGAATTTATTGATTGGTTTGTTCAGAGAAATGGTTAAAGAATCAAAAGCTTGTATTTGAAATACAAGCTTTATATAAACAACTCATATTCAGTATTTTAATCAAATAAAAACCTGACTCGGAGTAAAATCATGCCATAAAAAATACCTCCAACCCGCTATCTCAGGTTGGAGGTTTCAATATTAATTTAAGCTTAAATCTTACTTTAATTTCTTATACTTAATCCTTTTAGGAGCCACATCGCCTAGACGCTTTTTCTTGTTTTCCTCGTAATCGGAGAAATTTCCTTCAAACCAATACACTTGTGAATCCCCTTCAAAAGCAAGAATATGAGTACATATCCTGTCCAAAAACCACCTGTCGTGGGAAATGACTACTGCACAACCACCGAAATTTTCCAAAGCCTCTTCGAGTGCCCTAAGGGTATTTACATCCAAATCATTTGTCGGTTCATCGAGAAGTAGCAGGTTTCCACCTTCTTTTAATGTAATGGCCAAGTGTACCCGGTTTCTTTCTCCACCGGAGAGAATGCCTACTTTTTTCTCCTGATCGGATCCTACAAAGTTAAACTTGCCTACATATGCCCGGGCATTCATTTCTTTGTTGCCAAGTTTGATGATCTCATTTCCTTCTGATATGGTTTCATAAACCGATTTGTTTGGATCAAGTCTGTCATGTTCTTGATCGACATAGGCAAGTTTCACGGTTTCTCCCACCTCAAAATTCCCCGCATCGGCCTTTTCTTGACCGGTGATTAATTTGAAAAGTGTGGATTTACCTGCTCCGTTTGGACCGATGATCCCTACAATTCCTCCCTGAGGTAAGTTGAAGGATAAATTTTCGAACAATAATTTATCCCCATAGGCCTTGGACACACCATTGACCTCCAGAACTTTTGCCCCTAATCTTGGACCCGGCGGGATATACAATTCTAGCTTCGCTTCTTTCTCTCTTCCCTCTTCGCTGATGAGTTTGTCATAAGCGCTGAGCCTGGCTTTTCCCTTTGCCTGTCGGGCTTTTGGAGTCATACGGATCCATTCAAGTTCACGCTCCAAGGTTTTCTGCCTTTTGGACTCGGTCTTTTCTTCTTGTTTCAGACGGTTTTGTTTTTGATCCAGCCAAGAGGAATAGTTTCCTTTCCAAGGAATCCCTTCCCCCCTGTCGAGTTCCAAAATCCATCCGGCAACGTTGTCCAAGAAATACCTGTCGTGCGTGACTGCGATAACGGTTCCTTTATATTGCTGTAAATGCAGCTCAAGCCAAAGTACCGACTCAGCATCGAGGTGGTTGGTAGGTTCATCGAGAAGCAACACATCCGGTTCCATGAGTAAGAGTCTGCAAAGTGCTACCCTTCTTTTTTCTCCTCCCGAAAGGTTCCCTATAATGGCATCACTTGGTGGAAGGCGTAGGGCATCCATCGCTTTCTCTAACATGGTGTCCAATTCCCAAGCGTTGGCTGCATCGAGTTTTTCCTGTACTTCACCTTGTTTGGTGATCAGCTTGTCCATTGCATCCGGGTCATCCATAAGACCGGGATCCATAAATTTTTCATTGATCTCTTCAAATTCCTTGAGGAGCGCAACGGTGGAAGCTACTGCTTCTTCCACGATATCTTTGACGGTTTTGGTAGGGTCGAGTTTGGGTTCTTGTTCCAGCATCCCGACGGTATATCCCGGAGACCAAACTACTTCACCCAAAAACTCCTTGTCAACTCCGGCAATGATTTTCAAAAGGGAACTTTTCCCGGATCCGTTGAGACCCAAGACACCGATTTTAGCTCCATAAAAAAAAGAAAGGTATATATCCTTCAAAACTTTTTTCTGTGGGGGGTAAATTTTTGACACCCCCGCCATAGAAAATATGATTTTTTCTGCACTCATATTTAATATTTGATTGATTTGTAAACGATGATGGACAAAGATGGCAAAAAAAGGTCTTTCTTAGGATAAATGATTTTGAATTAATTAATTTGCAGAAACTTAGAATAACCATACCACAAACCAACCTATTAAATCGAAATGGAGCATCCCTACGGGTACATTAAAGATAACAAGGTTTATCTCAGGAAATTTTTGAATCAGCCGGATCGGGTGATTGGAGAAGTAAAAGAAGACGAGGCGTCTACTATCAAATACTTTGAAGACAGGTTTTCAACCTTAAAAGAAAAAATAGGACAACTCAAAAGAGACATTGAAGAGAACCAAAACAAGGGTTCTTTTCTAATGAAATTGATCCATTTAAAAGATTCTTTGCTGGAATATGATGCTTTGGGCGATTTTGTCCCTCTCATTGATGACTTAGAGCAGCAGCAAGTATACCTTGAAGACATCATCAAGAAAAACAGGGAGAAAAATCTCGAAATCAAACGTGGCTTGATTTTGGAAGCAGAAGCTTTAAAGAACAGCACAGAGTGGAAAGAAACTGCAGAAGAATTCAAAAACCTGAAAATGCGTTGGATCAAAACAGGTCCTGTTGAAAAGGAATTTGAGGAGGAAATAGAAGAATTATTTAATAAAGCGATCGATAAGTTTTTTGATAATAGAAAAAACTTTTTTGAGGACATGGCCGTACAGGCAGAAGTCAACATCAAGATATACGAACGACTTGTCCTTGAAGCCCGAGCCGCATTTGACAATCCCGATGCCAAAAGGGCATTTGAAATATCCAAAAGAATCCAAAAAGAATGGAAAGCTGCAGGAAGGGTGCCGGCCGAAAAGCGTCAACCACTTTGGGATGAGTTTTCCAAACTGAACAACAGGATTTTCAGCAGGTTTCGCAGGACCATGGAAACTGGTCCACAGATGAAGCCCTGGGAGCTGATGAAAAAAATGGAGTCCATGACGGATGAAATGAAAAAACTGGCCTATGCTGAAACAAATCCCGATGGGGTCTCGTCTGCAAAGAGATTGCAGGCAGAATGGAAAAAACTCCCACAGCGAAAGCCGAAAGAAGCCAATCTGATCATGCGTTCCTTTACCTTCTTTTCAGAGATTGTTTTTGAAAAATTGTTTTTGGAAAGGTTGGCTTTATCCAAGTATGAGGACTTCAATCAAAGAGACAGGGTAGAGCAGAAAAAAATTAAATCAGCAATCTTACGCGATCTAATCCATAGGGATGAAAGTGAGTTGGCAACGGTAAAGGACAATGCGGAGAATTTCAGAACAAATGAAGAAGATTTTGAAGTCATGATGAGAAGAAAAATCGGCACATTCAAAAGAAAAATTGATGTGAAAACTTTCATTCTCAAAGAACTTTCAAATAAATAATAAGTTAACATTGAAAATTTAAAACAATTTCTATTTTTGCAGACCGCTAAGGCTGTAATCATTTAAACCTCACACTATGTATTGGACACTAGAACTTGCGTCATATCTTGAAGACGCGCCATGGCCTGCAACCAAAGACGAATTGATTGATTATGCAATCCGTTCAGGTGCTCCTCTGGAAGTTGTTGAAAACCTCCAAGAATTAGAGGATGACGGCGAGCCTTACGAAAATATCGAAGAGATATGGCCCGATTATCCGACAAAAGATGATTTCTTCTTTAATGAAGACGAATATTAAAAAAGCCCAATTTTTGGGCTTTTTTTATAAACCCAAAACAGCCTTGAGTTTTGGGAGTCCAGATTTGCTTACAGGAATGCCTTCGCCGCCCTTAAGTTTCAGCAGGTATCCTTCCTTTTCGTAGGGTTCGATCTTGGTGATCTCTGAGATATTGACAAGATAGGACCTGTGTACCCTTACAAACTGAGAGGGTTCCAAAGTTTTTTCATAGAAAGAAAGCGTTTTGTTTTTAAGAAATTTGCCCTCTTTGGTATAAATATTCACATAATCATCATTGGCTTCAAGGTATTTGATATCCTGAACGGGAATGATTTTGATTTCATTTTTTACCTTCAATACCACCCGGCTGGCAGATTCCTGATTTACCCCAGCTTCATTTTTGAAGGCGTTGATAGATTCTGAATTGTTTCCCTGTAGTAGGAATTTTTCCAATGCCTTAGCAAAACGGGTTTTGGAAAATGGCTTGAGCAAATAATCCACAGCATGTGCATCAAAGGCCTTGAGCGCAAAGGCATCAAAGGCGGTGGTAAAAATCACTGCGGGCGGATGGTCCAGTAATTCCAACAATTCAAATCCGGTAAGTTTGGGCATCTGAATATCCAAAAAAATCAGGTCAGGCTTGTGTTCCTGAATGGCTTTCAAGCCTTCAAAGCCATCATGACAGACTTTTTGAATTTCAAACTGGGGAAAATCGGCCAGATATTCCTTGACCAATTCAGTTGCCAATGGCTCATCATCGATTATCAGGACTTTAATCATTCCTTTGAGGGATTTTTAAGTTGACAGCAAATACCTTTTCTTCTACTCTAGTTTCCAACAGGTCATTTCTTCCAAACATCAAATATAACCTCCTTTTGACAGCATCAAGGCCAAATCCTGTACCTTTTGCCTGTCCTGCTTCAAGGTCAAAAGGGTTTGTCAAAGACACATTCAGGTAATTATTTTTGATCTCAAAGTTTATGGTGATCAAAACTTCGCCTGTTACCCCATATAAACCATGCTTGATTGAGTTTTCAAGTAGCGGTTGTATCATCAAGGGTGGGACTTTTGCTGCCAATGCAGGTTCACCGATCTGAAATTCAACCCTTAATCTATGACCAAACCTAACTTTTTCAATATCAAGATACAGGTTAAGGTAATCCTTTTCTTCTGCCACAGTTAGCCAGTTTTGGTCATCTTTTTTGATAGTCCCTCTGAGAAATTCTGCCAACTGCAGCACCATTTCCCTGGCTTTCTCCGGCTGGCTTTTGATCAAAGAACTGATGGAATTCAGGCTATTAAATAAAAAATGGGGCTGAAGCTGCTGTCTCAAATGATAAAGTTCAGCATCTTTTGCCATCTGATTTATTATTTCCTGACGCTCTTTGGTTTTGAGCTGGTCCTCGATTTTAGCATTGAATACCAAAAGAGCTGCCCAAGAAACAAATAAGATGAATGCTACCAAACCTTTGAGTAGCATGATATGATTTGCAAAATTTTGATATTCCGGTTCATCTGCCATAAAAATTCTGAGCAGATAATTCCCTGCAAATACCAAAGCCGCTGCGAGCATCCATCCAAGGTTCACGACCATCCATACCTGGGAATTTCTGGGGAGGTAATATTTGAATATATTTTCCATCAACCAAAACCCGAATAAAACCAATACGGAATGGATCGAGGCGTCTATGAGGGCAGGTTTTAATGGAAATCCATAAAAAGTAATCAGGTAAGCCAAAGCCACTATCCAAAGTAGGACAGCGGCCAAGGCTTTCAACCAATCAAAATTATTGCGCGAAATTAGATTTCTCAGCATCAGATAGCTTGATTAGAAAGATTTGATCTCCAAGCCACCAAAAATGATAGATCCATATATTCTCAAAACTTTGGTTCCGTCGTTAGGAGTTTGCGGATACATTCTTTTATCCTCAATTCCCGCAAAGATATTGGTGACATTGATCTGGAGGTCCCAATGTGGCGGCACCACCAATTTGACTCCGCCAAATGCCACTTCCACATTGATGATCGCCCCATCGGCGAGGTCTGCCTGGGAAAAATCAATATCGGTTCCTCCGAAAATCGCGGAAACTTTCCCACCCTGAAAGTTTTTGGACAAAACTCTTTTTTGGATTCCTGTAAATAGAGCCTGGGCATTGATGGTGTCTCCATTATCGGTATATGGGATTCCCTGTGGCTTGGCAAAGGTGGCGGTGGACTGATCGGAGGTAGTTCCGAGTGGCTTATCTGACTTATTATATGTTTTGAAGAAATCCTCAGTGAATCTGTTCCTATCATTATTTCTCTTGAGAATCAAGAAAATCCCGAGTATGATCAATCCTATCGGAATCAGGAAAGGCTGGATTTCGTTGGGAATTCCAAGTTCTTTTTTGACTAAGAAGAATGAGCCAAACAACAACATAAATACTCCGAAGCCACTTTGGAAGTTATGTTTGATAAGGCTGACTACACCGATAGCGATGAAAATCATCGGCCATGAAAACACCCATGAAGGGAACCAAAAGCCAATTGCTTTCAATAACAACACCCCGCCGATCGCGAGAATGATAATGCCTGCTGTCAGGTCATTGTTTTTGGAGGAAAATTTATTCTTTGCCATGATTGAGATAATTTTATTTATTGATTTGATGATGACAAAGCTATATCATGGGGTAAAAATATGGGCATTGTAATAGGCTATCACCTCCGGTTTCTCGGTGAATGAAGGAAATCGGTAGGTAAACGGAATTTACTTATTCTTCCTTTGGATCAAAAAGTCGGCGTATGCCATATCCTCAGGACTGGTTATTTTTATGTTTTCCGGATTTCCCGAAATCAATTCCACCTGCCATCCCTGATGCTCATAGACTGTGGCATCATCGGTAAAATGGTACAATTCTGTCACTTCAAATGCCTTTCTGATTTTTGACAGCAAAAAAGTCTGCGGTGTCTGCACCAATCTGAAATTCTGCCTTTCCTGAAAAAAAGACTTTCCATCATCCGTCAATTTTCGGAGGGAATCTTTCAGTGCGACTACAGCTATGGCAGAACCGGATTTGTTGGCAACTTCAAAACTTTCCCTAATCACTGAAGGATTTACAAATGGTCTGACGCCGTCATGAATAGCAACTATCCCTTCTTCTTGAAATATGGATTCTAATCCATTTTTTACAGACTGGAACCGGCTGTTACCTCCATTCACAACCGAATGGGGGATTTCAAATTGATGTTGACCGCACAGATCAGCCCAATATCCAAAGTCCTTTTCAGGAATTACCAAGATCAATCGGATGTCTGGCAAGGTATTGTGAAAAACCTCCAGGGTATGCATAAGGATAGGTTTTCCCCCTACCTCTAAATATTGCTTGGGGACCGGCGCGCCCATCCGGGTACCGCTGCCTCCTGCTACAATGATGGCGAACTTGTTCATCAAAGGGACGGATGGTCAAAAATTGAAGCTGATTTCTTTTCCATAATTCACGCAAGATGAAAAAATCATAATAAATAAAAAAAGGCTCTCAGGAGCCTTTTTTTATTTTAGAGAATCAACATGGCATCTCCATAGGAGAAAAACCGATATTTTTCTTTGATTGCTTCTTTATAGGCCTTCATCACCAAATCATATCCTCCAAATGCAGATGCCGTCATCAACAAAGTAGATTCTGGCAAATGGAAATTGGTGATCAATGAATTGGCGATTTTGAAATCATAGGGAGGAATGATAAACTTATCCGTCCAACCGCTGCTGACTTTCAACCGGTTATTGGCAGTTACAGAAGATTCCACGGTTTTCAACGTAGTAGTGCCTACTGCAACAACCCTCTTTTTGTTATCCAAAGCTTCATTGACCAAATCAACAGTCTTTTGAGGGATATCATAATTTTCAGAATCCATTTTGTGCTTGGTAAGGTCTTCGACATCAACCTGTCTGAACGTTCCCAATCCTACATGTAGGGTAATTGGACAAACTTCCACACCTTTTAATTCCAATCTTTTTAGCAAATGTGGAGTAAAATGAAGACCTGCCGTCGGTGCTGCTACAGCGCCTACATGCTTTGCAAAAATGGTCTGGTATCTTTCTCTGTCCTCGGCTTCGACTTTTCTCTCGATGAATTCCTTTAGGATGGGGGTTTCTCCAAGGGTGTCAATGGTTTTGTAGAATTCCTCATCAGAACCGTCAAATAAGAATCTGATGGTTCTTCCACGAGAAGTGGTATTGTCAATAACCTCAGCTACCAAGTCACTGTCACCAAAATAAAGCTTGTTGCCTACCCTGATTTTTCTCGCCGGGTCAACCAACACGTCCCACAGCCTCAAATCTTGGTTAAGCTCTCTCAAAAGAAAAACCTCAATTTTTGCACCTGTTTTTTCTTTGTTTCCGTACAACCTTGCAGGGAAAACTTTGGTATCATTCATGACAAATACGTCACCGTCTCCAAAGTATTCAATGATATCTTTGAAAATACGGTGCTCAATCAGACCGGTTTTTCTATGGACCACCATGAGACGGGATTCGTCTCTATTGGGAGTGGGATATAAAGAAATTAATTTTTTGGGGACGTCGAATTTAAAGTCTGATAACTTCATAGGTTATGAATATGATATGCTAATTGCTTGGTCTTAATTTTAGATTTAAAAACCGCAAAGATAAAAATAAAAATCCCGAAATCTACTTATATTGCCAATTACTTTTAAAACAACTTCTAAGACGTGATATTTCTAAAATTAACCTGGGAAAGCTTGAGGTTTGCGATGCAGGCCCTCAAATCCAACTTGACAAGAACCATTCTTTCTCTTTTGGGGGTGACAGTGGGGATTTTTGCCATCATTGCCGTATTTACTTTGGTAGATTCTCTTGAAAAAAACATCAAGTCAAGTTTCAGCTTTTTGGGAAGCAATGTAGTTACAGTCAACAGATTCCAATTTGTGGGAGGACCGGATTATCCTTGGTGGAAGTACTTTAGGAGACCATATAGCACCTACTCGGAATATGTATTCCTCAAAGATAAATTGAGAAATGCGGAAGCTGTGTCCTTTTCAGCAGGCGCCAACACCACAGTCCAATTTGGAAGTAATTCTTACAAAGGAACTAATTTGAGCGGGGTTTCATATACTTATAAGGATGTCTATGAAGTACCTGTGCAATCAGGGAGATTTTTTACAGAATCAGAAATAAATGGTTCCAGAAACGTTGCCATAATCGGCGAAAAAGTGGCGAATACTTTATTTCCAAATTCGGACCCCATAGGAAAAGAAGTCAAAATCAAAGGCGCAAAATTCGTTGTAATTGGCCTTTTTGAATTAGAAGGCGAAGGTTTGTTTGAAATTGCCTCAAAAGACGAAGCGGTCATGATACCTTATGGCAGTTTTACGAAATTGTTTTTTGTAGGTAAAAATGGAATTGAACCAAGTATTGCTTTCAAAGGAATGGATAGCGATATCGGAATGGTGGCATTAGAAAATGAAATCATTGGGTCTTTGAGAGCCAAAAGAGGTTTGAAGCCTACAGAGGAAGATAATTTTTCTCTTAACAAATCGGAGTTTATCATGAACACTATCGGATCTATATTTGACGTCATCAGTGCGGCTGGATGGGTGATCGGAGGGTTTTCAATCTTGGTGGGCGGTTTCGGGATTGCCAATATCATGTTTGTATCCGTAAAGGAAAGGACCAACATCATCGGTATCCAAAAATCCCTTGGCGCAAAAAATTATTTCATTCTTTTTCAGTTTCTATTTGAGGCCATTTTCTTGAGTTTGATTGGTGGATTTGCAGGAATCATAATCGTCTATGGTTTGACTTTTATTCAGTTGGGATCGTTGGAATTGGTATTGTCATTTAAGAATATAGTCCTCGGATTGGGAATTTCTTCCATAATTGGAGTTGTATCCGGAATAGTCCCTGCCACACTTGCAGCAAGGCTCGATCCTGTAGAAGCCATCAGGGCAACCTAAATTAGGTGACTAAAAAAAATAAAAGCCCCCATAAAATTTAATTTTATGGGGGCTTATTTATGCGACAAATCAAGAGGATGAAACCCCTTGGACTATTCTTCTCCTTTTTCCTCTTTCAAAGCGACAACTCCCAAACCGGCTTTCTCCTTAATTTTCTTTTCGAGTTCTTCCATCAGCTCGGGATTGTCCAGCAAAATCGCTTTTACTGAATCTCTTCCCTGTCCCAATTTGTTTCCTTCATAAGAGAACCAAGAACCTGCTTTCTTGATGATTTCAAATTCAACACCGATATCAATGATTTCACCTACTTTGGAAATCCCCTGACCATACATGATGTCAAATTCCACTACTTTGAAAGGTGGTGCAACTTTGTTTTTTACGACTTTCACCTTTGTTCTATTTCCCAAAATATTGTCCGCACCTTCTTTGATCTGTCCGATTCTTCGGATGTCAAGTCTGACAGAAGCATAGAATTTTAGGGCGTTACCACCGGTAGTGGTTTCAGGATTGCCAAACATCACACCTATTTTGTCCCTCAATTGGTTGATGAATACACAAGCACAACCTGTTTTATTGATCGCTCCGGTCAATTTTCTCAATGCCTGCGACATCAATCTTGCCTGAAGCCCCATTTTGCTGTCACCCATTTCACCTTCCAGTTCGCCCTTTGGCACCAAAGCAGCAACAGAGTCAATCACGATGATATCAATGGCTCCTGAACGGATCAAGTGCTCTGCAATCTCCAATGCCTGCTCGCCGTTATCAGGTTGGGAAATCAGCAAGTTCTCGGTATCGATCCCGAGCTTTTCGGCATAACTTTTATCAAATGCATGTTCAGCATCAATGAATGCGGCAAGACCTCCGGCTTTTTGAGCTTCAGCGATGCAGTGAAGGGTCAGGGTTGTTTTACCCGAAGATTCAGGACCGTATATTTCTGTTACCCTTCCGCGTGGGATTCCACCGATACCCAAAGCCATGTCCAAGCCCAAAGAACCGGTGGAAATAGCCGGAATATCCTGTACCTTGTTGTCACTCAATTTCATGACAGTACCTTTGCCGTAGGTTTTTTCTAGCTTGTCTATGGTAAGCTGAAGTGCTTTTAATTTTTCAGTGTTTACGCTCATATTTGAATATTTTCAAAACTTTGATTTGAATTTGTTAAATTATTGGTTGATAATTGGAGACCGAACACTTCAAAAAAGGATTACGTATTTATACTTTGTGGCACCAAGAATCCGTATTATTAAATATATCGCTAATATTGAAATAAGAATTGAAAACCTTTTGGTAGAACAGAAAAATTAATGAAAAAACGGTTTAAAAAGTCAGTAATTGTCTCAATATTTTTTCTTTTGGGATGGTATTCTGGTTTTGCTCAAAAAAATACTGCTTTTCAAAAAGGTGAAGAACTGCTGTTTAAGGTTACTTATGGTTTCTTTGATGCAGCAGAAGCAAGGATGGTGGTCAATCCCGAAATTTCAACTATCAATGAAATACCCACTTACAAAATCGATGTTTTTGGTCAAACTTTGGGGGTTTTCAAGCTTTTCTATGTAAATGACAACTGGGGCAGCTATTTGGATACAACCAAAATAATCCCCTACCATTCTTACCGACATATCGAAGAAGGACGGTACCGCAAACATGAAAGGGTCAACTTTGACCATAAAAAGAAAAATGCCCATGTGAAGTTATACGACAGGGATAACCAAAATGTCATCGACACGAAAGATTATAAGATCCCAGCGCAGGTCCAGGATATAGTTAGTGGATTTTACTACTTAAGAACGATAGATTTTAAAAAATACAAACCCGGCGACACCATTCACCTTGTGGGTTTCTTTGACAAAGAGATATATAACGTAAAATTAATATTCAAGAAAAAGGAATGGATAGAAACAAGCATAGGGAAGTTTGAATCTTATGTCCTAGTGCCCGAAATTCCTAAAAACAAATTATTCAGAGGAGATCAGCCCGTCACTGTATGGGTGTCTGGGGACAAAAATAAAATCCCGCTGAGGATAAAAGCAAAGTTGATGATCGGATCTTTGGATATGGAAATCATGGAAGCCAAAAATTTGCGTAACAATTGATTAATGGCTATTTAATATTTAAATAACATTAGACGGCTGAATAAAAATTTTATGTTGTGTTTGGTGCCTTTGACATCATTAAAACATTTTTTTGTAATGGCTTTTTATAAATTAGCATCACATTAGCGCAAATATAACCCGCTATTTTACCATGAGTGACAAACAAAAAGTCAAAATACTGGTCGTTGACGATGAACCAGACATCGTAGATATTCTAACATACAACCTCAAAAAAGAAGGATATGATGTCGAATCCGCGGAGGATGGTATAAAAGCCGTAAAAATTGCTGCCAAATTTCATCCGGACGTCATTCTGCTTGACATCATGATGCCAAATCAAGACGGCGTAGAAACATGCCGTCAAATCAGAGATATCCCAGAACTCAAAGGAACATTTATCATATTTCTTACCGCAAGAGCTGAAGAATATTCTGAAGTAGCTGCTTTTGATGTCGGTGCTGATGATTACATCACCAAGCCGATCAAACCAAGAGCGCTCATGAGTAGGATTGCGGCACTCTTCAGAAGGGAATCCAAAAAAGAAAATGAAGTCGCCCAAATTAAAATCAAAGACCTTATCATTGACAGGACAAGCTATACAATAGATAAAAACGGCAAAACCATCACCCTTCCCAAAAAAGAATTTGAACTCCTTTATTTTCTAGCCAAAAACCCAAATATAGTTTTCAGTAGAGATGATTTATTGCAGAATATCTGGGGAACAGATGTATTTGTATTGGCAAGAACTGTCGATGTCCACATCAGAAAAGTCCGTGAAAAAATTGGGGAAGATTACATCACCACTGTGAAAGGAGTGGGTTATAAATTCGAATTGAATTAAGTATGCTCACCACATCGAGGGGTATTTCATTGATTTTGGCTTTGGCAATTTCTGCCCTGACAATCGCATTTTTATTACTATTGGATGATGCGAGTCCCACTGTTTTGATTGTGGCTGGGAGTATTTCTTTTTCAGCCTCGTACATATTGACGAACATCACCCTAGAGTTTTTGGTGTTCAAAGAAATCAGCGGCATCTACAATGTCTTGGAAAAAATCCAAAAGAAGGACTACTCCAACATCCCAGAAAAATCCGATAAGTTGTCTATTTCTCCCTTGAGAAAAATAAACACCTCGATCAATACCTACGCCCAGACGAAGAATAAAGAAATCGAAGCTCTGCAAAAGAATGCTGTTTTCAGACGAGAATTCATTGCCGACATTTCGCATGAATTGAAAACTCCGATTTTTGCGGCACAGGGTTACATACATACCCTGCTCGATGGCGCTGTGGATGACAAATCCGTCAGGCTGAAGTTTCTCAAGCGGGCTGCAAAAAGCCTCAATGCGTTGGACAAACTTGTCCAGGATCTTCTCACTCTCAACCAAATGGAAAGCGGTGTGGTCAAATTCCATTTTGAAACTTTCGATTTAAAGGATTTGATCCATGAAGTCATCGAGGACTTGGAGCATAAAGCGGCAAAGCGGGACATGTTGATCCGGTTCTTTTATGACAAAGAAAAATCCTTCAAAACGGTCGCAGATAAAGAGAAAATCTTCCGGGTTTGCCAAAACCTCATTTCCAATGCCCTTAAATACAATAATGACGGCGGCGAGGTGGAAGTACACCTCAAAACCCACAAAACCCATGTAACAGTTGATGTCAAAGACAACGGCAAAGGAATTCCTCCGGAAGACCTGAAACGAATTTTTGAAAGATTTTACAGAGTGGAAAAAAGCAGGTCCCGCGAACGAGGCGGCACCGGACTCGGACTCGCAATCGTCAAACATATCCTGGAAGGGCATAAAAGCAAGATATCTGTCAGCAGTACTTTGGGCAAAGGCTCCATATTCAGTTTTGAATTGCCACTAGAAAAAGCTCCGGTAAATACTGTCCTAAAAACCCTGAATTCCTTGTTTGTCTAAATACCTGATCTCTTGGTCAGGCTACAAATTGGGCAAAAAGTTCATCCAACGTTTTATTCAAATCATCCGAAAGCCCGCCATGCGGCCTTGAGGTCTGTATCATGGAACTCCGCTGCGCTGTCAGCCACCTGAATCTTGAAGCAGGATCCATCTCAGCTATAGGACTACCGGATTTTGTTCCCTCACAAATTTTGGTAAATGAGTCCAAATAATCGCGTAGCAATTCCAAATCCACTTCAGGATCCAAAGCCAACAACTTTCCTTCTTCTAGATGTATTTTGCTTTCTAGGAATTTCTCTTTTTTAGAACATAGAATTACGCCCACATTGACAAACTCCTCACGCTCCACCCGTGGCACTACACGGATGACCGCATACTCATATAAGTGTTTGCCTTGCATCTTGCGCTTCTTTTACAAATAAATCCGAATGTTCCAATCTGAGTGAAAGGAATTGTTTATACACTGACCTTGCCTCATCAGCCGTCTCCACATCTCTGGAGGCCAAAAGCCAATCATCAGGAAGAACTTCAATCAAGGTATTAACCTGATCCATTTTAAGTTTCTTTCGGAATTCCCTATTCACTTCCTCTAGCCTATCCGCGTACGGCAAAAGCACATGGTCTTTGATCGAAGGAAAAGGTCCGGTGGCATGTCTCTCCCAATTGTCCCAAGAATGGTGGAACAAAAATGCCGCCCCATGGTCAATCAACCAAAGTTCGCGCTTCCAGATCAGCATATTGGTATTGCGGAAAGTCCGGTCCACATTAGTAATCAACGCATCAAGCCATACAATCTTGGAAGCCAGCAATCCATCGACTTTGGAAGCTCCGGGATCGAAAGTCAGTGCTTTGGATAAAAAGTGAAGCCCAAGATTCAGCCCCTGACTGCCTTTGAGCAAATCCTGTATTTCTTCATCCCCCTCAGACCTTCCAAAGGCCTCATCTAGATAAGCAAACACCAATTCCGGAACTTTTAGCCCAAGCATTCTTGCGATTTCCCCACCCAACAATTCTGATATCAGGGCCTTTTCCCGCTGACCTGCGCCCCGGAACTTGAGCACGTAATCAAACCCATCGTCGGCTTCCGCCAAGGCAGGCAATGAACCTCCTTCACGCAGCGGCATCACATAGCGCATGACATTGACCGTACGAAGGTGGAGATTTTGAAAAGTTGTATCCATGATTAATTCAATAGGATGATTTCAGATTGTAAAGTTATTAGATCTTAGTATATATTCACCGAAGTATATTAAGCTGAATCATATTAGAAAATATTGTATTTCTAAATTAAATCAGGAATCAGTTTGGTGAAGTCTGTCAACAATATTCTGACAAAATTTTTTGCACTGATATTAATTCTCTAATTTTGCGCCCCTGTTAGGAGAAGATAAGCATGAAAAAAATTGATTTTAAGGACCTTATTCTGTTTGAAAGCGAGGATTACCTTGTCATCAATAAACTTCCCTATTTGTCGACATTGGACGACCGGCACGAGGCGCAAAACATCCTCGATCTTGCCAAACAGTATATCCCGGATGCACAGGTATGCCACAGACTCGACAAGGAAACCTCAGGTTGCTTGGTCATCGCCAAAAATCCCGAAGCTTATCGGAATATTGCGATCCAGTTTGAAGACAGGAAAGTAAATAAAGTCTACCACGCTGTGGTGGAAGGCATTCACGAATACAAAGAGGTAATGGTGGACAAAAAAATCCACGCAAACAATAAGGGTATTGCAAAATTGACCAAGGACGGCAAACCGGCCCAGACCATTTTCAATACAATCAAAACTTATTATGCCCATTCGCTAATCGAGTGCAAACCGATAACCGGAAGACTGCATCAAATCAGGATTCACCTTGCCTATCTGAGATCCCCGATATGCGGCGATGAAACTTATGGTGGCAAGCCGGTGTATCTTTCCGCACTTAAGAGGCGGTTTAACCTCAAGAAAGGCACAGATGAATTGCCAATCATGCAGCGGGTATCGCTCCATGCCTATTCAATTGGATTCAAAGGAACCAAGGAAGAAAGGATTGAAGTAGTCGCACCTTACCCAAAAGACTTTGATGTATTGATCAAACAATTGGAGAAAAACGCCTAACTCAAAGAAAATGTGGGCAATAAATTTGTTTCTTTTGCAATAAAAAGAAATTACTTCTATCTTTGTGTCCCTTTTTGAGGGTGAAGTATATTTAACAAGCTAATAATTAAACATTTACACAGTGGATACATTAAGCTACAAGACCAAATCAGCGAATGCTGCTACTGTAGAGAAGAACTGGGTGGTAGTGGATGCCCAGGCTGCAGTATTAGGTAGATTTGCGAGTGAGGTTGCAAAAATCTTGAGGGGTAAGCACAAGCCTTACTACACCCCTCATGTAGACTGCGGAGACAACGTGATTGTCATCAATGCAGACAAGGTAAGGCTGACCGGCAGAAAAATGGACGAAAAAGTCTATGTTCGCCATACAGGCTACCCAGGTGGGCAGCGTATTTCTACCCCAAAATTGTTGAAGGCGAAATCTTCTTCAATATTGGTAGAAAAAGCTGTCAGAGGTATGCTTCCAAAGACCAGACTTGGAAGCCAATTGTACAGAAATCTGTTCGTTTACAATGGTCCTGAGCATCCACATGCTGCCCAGCAACCAAAAGAACTCAAATTCTAATCCTCGGATACATGGAAATTATCAACACAATAGGTAGAAGGAAGACATCAGTCGCCAGAATCTACATGCAACCAGGAAAAGGTGAAATCACTGTAAACGACAGGACGATTGAAACTTATTTCCCATTCGAACTTCACCAGATCATCGTTAAGCAGCCTTTGGCACTAGTAGGTGTTTCAGGTTCTTATGACATCAAAATCAATTTAGATGGTGGTGGTATTACAGGACAAGCTGAAGCTGCAAGGATGGCAATATCCAGAGCGCTTTGCGAATTCGATGCCGAACACAGATCAGCTTTGAAAAAAGAAGGTTTCCTTACCAGAGATCCAAGAATGGTCGAGCGTAAGAAGCCGGGACGTAGAAAAGCAAGAAGGAGATTCCAGTTCTCCAAACGTTAATCAGGAATTCTTTGAATTTTATATCGTAACTATATTTATTAATGGCACAAATAGAATATAAAGACTTACTGGATGCTGGTGTTCATTTTGGACACTTGACGAGAAAGTGGGATCCAAGAATGGCCCCGTATATCTTCATGGAGAAGAACGGTATCCATATCATTGACCTAAACAAAACGCTTGTTTGCCTCGAAGAAGCATCCAACGCAATCAAGCAGATCGTACGCTCAGGAAAAAAAGTAATGTTCGTCGCTACTAAAAAGCAGGCGAAAGACTTAGTGGCTGAAGAAGCACGCAGACTTAACATGCCTTACGTCACTGAAAGGTGGTTGGGCGGTATGCTGACTAACTTCGCTACTATCCGCAAGTCGTTGAAAAAAATGTCTACCATCGATAAAATGATGAAAGAAGACGCTTACACCAACCTTGCGAAAAAAGAGCGTTTGATGATCACAAGACAGAGAGAGAAAATGGAAAGTGTTTTGGGAGGTATAGCTGACCTTACCAGACTTCCTGCGGCTCTTTTTATAGTAGACATCAAAAGAGAACACATTGCGATCGCAGAAGCACAAAAGCTTGGTATCCCTGTTTTCGCTTTGGTAGATACCAACTCGAACCCAAATGAGGTAGAGTTTCCAATCCCTGCCAATGACGATGCATACAAATCCATCTCTTTGTTGATCAAAGCGTTTGGTACAGCTATCGAAGAAGGTCTTTCCGAGAGGAAAAGAGACAAAGAAGATGCTAAACTTACCGAAGAGGAAGAAGCAAAAAAAGCTGTCGACGCAGAGACACAAGAGTAATCCACTTTGATATACTGATTACAAAAATTGAACATAAGGTACCGCCCTGTGTTCAATTTTTTGTTTAATAAGAAATTCTTAAATAAATAAAAGACAATAACAATGGCTATTACTGCACAAGAAGTAAACAAACTGAGACAAATGACAGGTGCCGGTATGATGGACTGCAAAAAAGCCCTTACCGAAGCTGAAGGTGATTTCGAAAAAGCGATTGACATCCTTAGAAAAAAAGGTCAGAAAGTTTCAGCTTCAAGAGCTGACAGAGAAACCAAAGAAGGAACTATCGTCACTCATGTAAGTGCTGACGGAACTGTCGGTACTTTGCTTTCATTGACTTGCGAAACTGACTTTGTGGCCAAAAACGAAGGATTCGTAACCTTTGCAAATGAATTGTTGACTATCGCAACGAGCAATCATTGCGCTTCAACAGCTGAAATTCTTGCCCTCCCATATGAGTCAATCACTGTTCAGGACAAGATCATCGAAATGACAGGAAAAATCGGTGAGAAAATCGAAATCTCCCACTACGAAGTCATCAAAGGTGAAACAGTAGTTCCTTACATCCACTCCAATGGCAAATTGGGCGTATTGGTTTCTTTGGTAAACACCAAAGGTGCTGACGTCGAAGAAGCAGGAAAAGACGTAGCTATGCAAATTGCAGCGATGAATCCTGTGGCTGTTGACAAAGATGGTGTAGACGCATCTACTGTCGAAAGAGAAATCGAAATCGGCAAAGACCAAGCAAGACAAGAAGGCAAGCCTGAAGAAATGTTAGAAAAAATCGCTTTGGGTAAATTGCAGAAGTTCTACAAAGAAAGCACTTTGCTTAGCCAGGCATTTGTAAAAGACAACTCCAAGACCATTGCGCAATACCTTGACGGTGTGAGCAAAGGTTTGACTGTATCTGTTTTCAAAAGAATTACTATTGGTTAATTGGTCCCGATAGCTCGGGATGGTTAATTGGTTATTAAATAATAAGAACCTTCGGTCAAAAGCCGAAGGTTTTTTTATTCAAACAACTTAAAAACAGGATTGGGAACATGTGTCGACTCAAAAAGCTTGGCCATTTCTTTGACCAATTCAGGATTAGAAGTTGCCACATTTCGGGATTCTGAGGGATCATCTTTAAGGTTGTACAGTTCAATGGGAGCATTCCTGTCTTTTTTGACATTCAGCCTGACTGCTTTCCAGTCTCCTTTTCGGATGGCCTGCCTTCCTCCCAATTCGACAAATTCCCAATAGAGGTATTCATGCTGTATTTGGCCTGACTCGCCTTTTAAGGTGGGGACAAATGAAATCCCGTCAATTTTGCTTTCGATTTTTTCCCCAATGATCTCGGCAAAAGTGGGTAAGAAATCCCAAAAAGCTGAAACATGGTCTGTCTGTGTCCCTGGCTTGGTTTTTCCAAGCCACTTCACAATCAGTGAAGTCCGGATTCCTCCTTCATACAAATCTCTTTTGTACCCCCTTCTCCCTGCATTGCTTTGGAAAAAATCGGGGTCGTTGCCACCTTCCTGATGTGGTCCGTTGTCTGAAGCAAAAATGATGATGGTGTTTTCGGTCAATCCGAGTTCTTCGAGTTTTTGGATTATCTCCCCGACTTGCCTGTCCAATTGCTCCACCATAGAAGCATAAACCGCACGGGGATATTCCACTGACTGATATCCGGGAATAATGATATCCGGACCATAATCATGTCCTTTGGGGGCTAGATACGGTTTTTCATCCCCAAACTTCTCTCTATACTTTTTTAATAAGACAGTGTCGGATGTCGCCAACTCGGCATGTGGTGTCACCATGGGCACGAACATAAAGAATGGCTTGTCTTTATTGTTTTCGATAAATTTTAAGGATTCTTGATGGATGACTTCTGGCGCAAAGGTGGTTTTGTTGGTCCAGTCATTCCCTGAGAGCATCACCTTTTGATTGTTGTCCCAAAGGTATTCAGGATAGTAGCGGTGGGCATAGCGTTGACAATTGTACCCAAAAAACCTGTCGAAACCTTGATTGTTGGGATCACCCGAGGTTCCTATAAAACCCAATCCCCACTTGCCAAATGCTCCGGTTGCGTAGCCTGCCTTTTTCATCATTTTTGGAATGGTCATGATGCTATCAGGCATCGGATATTGCCCTTCAGGTTGTACTTCAAAATTCCCCCTGATCGGAGTATGTCCGGTATGCAATCCTGTCATCAAAGCGGACCGCGAAGGCGCGCAAACAGTTGCCCCGGAATAGTGATTGGTAAACAGCATTCCATCCCCTGCAAGCTTATCGATATTTGGGGTTTCGATTTTTGTTTGCCCTGTTACCCCCAAGTCTCCATAGCCAAGGTCATCGGCGAGTATAAAAATAATGTTTGGTTTGGCGGTTTCTGTGGGTTCAATAGTTTTTTCCTTGGATGGGCCGCAGGAAATCAGCCCAATGAACAGAATTAGAAAAAAAAAGAAAAGGGATAATTGAAGTTTCATGGTTCGGATTTCGCTACGGTGGTGTTTAGGTAAAAACCCTTAGCGTTTCAAATTTTTCATTTGCTCCGGGTTCTCAATGATGACTTCATTGTACATCAGCGTCCAGCCCATGGATTTGGTGAGTACGTAGATATTGACCAACTCGCTCATCAGTCTCTCTTGGGCATTGTCCTTGAGGCCTGAGGATTCTATTTTCTTGCGGAATTGGGCAGTCACAGTGTTCTTGATTTTATTGTAATCATTGGCTTCAAATTTATTGAAGTAATCCTGTGTCACGTCGTAATATTCGATTTCAGGATAGATATTGATGACGGGTTCCGGGATTTTGGTGATTACCACCGTCTTGTTGTCCTCATCAATCCTCGTTTCCAACTGTCTCAGGTCATACTCAACCGTCGCTTTGGCGTTTGCCACAACCAAGGCTTTTTTGTCCGAAGTGACGATATCCAAAAAAAGATTCTGTGAATTTTTGAAAGTAAATACCTGTGAAAAGTACCCTTCTGTCACAATCAGTTTTCCAACATTTTGGATTTGTTGCTGAATCATGGCCGAGTTGGCGAGGATCTCGTCTTTGTTTTCCCTTTTTCCTACAAAATACCAGATACTGCCAAGTACCAAAAGTGCCGCAATAAAGCCGAAAATGAATCTATTCATGATCAAAGATTTTGGTTAAAGTTGGGGAAAATAAAGTGCGTTTACAAAGAAATCTGGAGGATCTAAATCAAATAGATTTTAAGAAATGGACCAGTTCAGCAGGTTTGTTTGATTCCAGAATCCTACAGGACCAAAACTCCCGCTTTGACTTCTGAAAAGTCCAAGTCCTTTCTCTTTCTCCCATAAGATTTATCCTTTTCACCAAAGTAATTTTATCAATCCAACCTACAAAAAACAAGTCCGACTTGTATCTCTTGGCACAAAAAGCATCATACAGGAATTTAGGATCTATAAGGCCCAAATCAACCTTTAAAGCCTTTAACCAATCGTCTTTTGCTTTTCTCCTTTGGTTAAAAAAAACCTGCAAGTGAATATCCCCTCTAAGGTTTTCGATTTTCTCTTCCCTTCTGATCAGTTTGATATCTCGGTTTAGAAGGGCATTTTTGACTGTTTGGTCCGCATCGGGAACCAAGGAAGTCTTGAGTTCAATATTCTTGCCTTTGTATACAAAGTCTATGTCTACCTGATCGTCCTCCAATATCAGATTCGTCCTTTCTACCTCAATCCCATTTTCTTTGAGCCATTTCTGGATCGCAAACTCGCCCAAATATCCTCTGATCATGCAATCAAACTGGATGTTTGGATGACGGAAACGGAGGTTGTCCAATTCCGAGATATTGGTATTTTCAATTGCTTTTTGGATCGATTCGAGGATTTCTGATTCGGTCAGAGGAAGGTGAAGGATATGCTCGAAACTGACCATTTCTGTTTTCTCAAGATTTAAAAATGGGACTTTCTTCCTGGTGGTTTTCTTTTGCTTTCTCCAAAAATCCAGTTTTAAAATATTTAAGATTCTGTGCAATCGGAGCATGAAGTTTTTTGGGTCCCTGATAGCCTTGGATCACCTTAGAAACACGCGTATAGGTCACTTCTTCGCAGATATTGTTCTCATTGTTGGTACAGAGGACGAACTGTCTTTTGCCGCTATCCGCTTCGTTGGCCTTCAAAACTGCATGCCCGGTCGTCCCCGATCCGGCAAAAAAGTCCAGCACGGTGATTTCTTTGGATTCAAACAAATCGATACAAAACCTGATCAAGCCTATCGGTTTGGGGAATTTGAAAATACTTTGCGCCACCACTTCATTCAGTTCCTGACTTCCTTCCGAATTCAAAAACTGGATCAAAGCCCGGTAGGGAAGCTGCCGCTCACGTCGCCTGTTCAGGTTGTCGACAAATTGGTACTGTTTGATATAGACTTTCCATTGCTTGTTGGTTTTTTTGAATACAATAAAGTCGTTTTCAATTCCCCATTTCAATTTGTCCTGATTCCACCTCCAAGTGTTGGGCTTCCCAAATTTTCCTCCCGAAAGCATCTCTGTTCCATCGGGCGCGGTAATCACATAATCCATGCTTTCACTATACGACCCTCGATAATCCAAATCACGGAGGTAATATTTCCCCCTAAACTCCACATGTGCGTCCGAAAGCCTATACTTCTTGTCACTTTCTACATCGAGCCTCTCCTTAGCAAACTTCAATTCGGCTTTATTTTTTGCGAAGCAAAGCATGTAGTCAAACTCCACTGCGACCTGACCGCTGTCATGTCCGGAACCTGCTTTATTCTTTCTGACAAATTGGGCTACAAAATTTTCCTCCCCAAAAATTTCCTGACAGAGCAACTTCAGCTGCGCAATCTCATTGTCATCGATGGAAATAAAAATAGCTCCTGAAGTTTTCAGAAGGTTTTTTGCAAGATTGAGCCGCTTCCACATAAAGGACAGCCACTTACTGTGTCGATACCCGTCATTGATGTCCACATACCGGTCATTGTATAGGAATTCATTTTCCTTTCCGGTATTGTACGGCGGATCAATGTAAATGAGGTCAATCTTGCCCTGATGGGTCTGATTTAAAACTGTAAGTGAGTGAAAATTGTCGCCTTCGATCAGCAGATGGGTAGGTTGACTGGCACTGTTGAAAATCTCCCTGTCTTGGATTTCCTGCAATACCGGAATTTTATCCTGAATTTCAGCAACCACTTTTTCAGGTTCCTTTTCTTCCTCCCATACCAATCCATACTTCCTGCTTCTGTCCAAGTGGTGGATCATTTCAAGAAGTTGTTCTTTGGAAAGGTTACTGTAATCGGATTTGCTCATTCAGATTCTAAATTGAAACACTAAAAATACAATTAATTCCCAAAAGCACTTGGTTTAGATTAAAAATAGCCGTTATCCCTTGGGATTACTAAAAAATGCATGGTTTTTGCAACCTAGGTAAAAGTTAATTATTTGAGGAAAAGATTGGGTTTAACCAATTTCGCCCGGAAATATTTTCAGTCCTTAACAAAACATTGGGTAACATGAATTGTAACTGTTTTGTGATTAAATTAGTGAATGTTTAACCGCAGTCTCAGAAAAACGGACTGCACAAATATAAAAGTCATGTCACAGCTATTGAATTCAATATTTAGAATCGCCAAAAAAAGCCTCAAAACCGTTGAGCCTGCCGTGATGCTATTTTCAGGTACATACCTGTTGACACAGGGCATTCAAAATAAAAATCTTCCGATGGGTCTTGCCGGAGGAATGCTCGTCTTCCGAGGAGGATTAGACTTGGGCAAAGTCATTGAAGAAAGTGATTTGAAAGAATTAGAGGCGGAAAAAATCAAATAGTCCATCCATTCAATATCGGTCTGTAGTCCACTTTGACTGACTTTGACCCTCCAAACCAAGCCTCTGATGTTTCTCTCAAGAAACATCAGTTTTATTATTTTGAGTAAAATATCCTCCCGCATCTATCTCGATCTCATTGAATCTTTCTTTTATGAAACCGAAACAGCTGCGGGAGTATTTATGTGTAATTACTTTTTGCAGTCGAAAACTCATTTTCCAAACTTTCCAAAAATCCAGTCGTCTGCTTTTTTGCCTTGCTCAGGATAAGTCCAATGGCCTGTCTCAGGTACGACAAACACATCTTTCGAAGCCTTGATTTCATTGAAAGCTGAATAGTAAGAAGTCGGTGGACAAGTGTCATCATTGTATCCCCAAGTGTAAAATCCGGGGGTTTTGAGAATCCTTGCAAAATTGACCACGTCATAATAACCGATGGTTTCGATGACTTCGGGTTTGTTGAATTTCTGTAAATTATTACCTGCAAAAACATGGGGCCAACCTCCTGCCCTTCCTTCGAGATATCCTGTCATGTCACTCATCGCCGGATACATGGCAGTGAGGTATTTGATCCGCGGATCCAAAGCGGCTGTAATGATCGACAACGCGCCACCCTGACTTCCGCCTTGGATGCCTAGATTTTTGCCGTCATACTCCGGTAAGGAAACCAAAAAGTCAACGGCACGGATACATCCTAAATAAACCCTCTTGTAATAGTAAAGGTCTTTGTCCCAGATGTTAAAAGTCGGATAACCATTTAAGGCCGCAGAACCAAGGTTGTTGTAAACTTCCTGATTCATGTCAATCGGAATTCCGTGAATTCCGATCTGCAAGGTAATCGCGCCACGGACAGATTTGTTGGCGTCACCGAAGTAAGGCCTGATGCCTGCACCGGGGACCAACAAAATAGCAGGATATTTAGCGCCGCCTTTGGGTACAGTCAAGACGCCATAGATTCGGCTGTTTCGCACATTTTGAAAATTGACATGATATACATCCACTTGGTCTGTGCTTCTTTCAGGTTGGTGGATCATCTTGGCATCCATCGGGATTTTGGCAAGTTCAGATTTTCCTGTATTCCAAAACTCCTCAAAATCCTTTGGCATTTTGACGGTAGGTTTGATATTTTCAGGTTCAAATCCTGCGGTTCCGATTCCTCTGTATTCCTTTCCATCAATGGTCGCAAATACTTCACACCTGAGGAATCCGGGATTCTTCATGGTGAATTTTTCGATGGTTGCCTTTCCATCTTTCAGTTTCAAAGAGCCTTCTTTGATCGGTTCCATTTTTTCTTCTTTGACTACATAGCGGACATTTTCTACAGCTACCGGTCGGCCTGATTGGGTGACAGAAACAGAAAACTCCACGTTCTGACCTGTTTTATAGGTCCAATCTTCCCTGTCAGGGACTACAGAGATTTCGAGGAATTGCCTTGGGATCTGGGAAAAAGATTCAACAGAAATGCTAAAGCAGAGCAGAAGCAGCATCCCAAAATGGAAATGCAGGTTTGGTTTGAAAGTTGATTTTTGATTCATGGTCATTTTGGTTTGTCGAAGTAATATACCTTGAAATCTGCAAATTTTATGAGCAAATAGAATCCTGTACCTTCCTTCTATTCATGAATTTCCACTTAGATATTTCATTTTAGGCATTTAAATGGGAATGCATTATCTTATATTCAATTTCAATAAAATCAAAATGTCATCTATCAGCCAAACATCCGTTATGAAACGCATAATAAGCTTCTTACCCATTTTATTACTCCTTTTTTCCTTTGAGACTTTTGGACAGACAAAGTCCAACCTGACACTTTTGGACCTTTTTGATCTGGAATATGTATCCGATCCGCAGATTTCACCGGATGGTAGCAAGATCATTTATGTCCGCAATTTCAAGGATGTCATGACTGACAATGATCTCTCCAATCTCTGGATGGTCAATTTTGACGGAAGTCAAAACAGGCCGCTGACCCAAGGCAATCAGCGGGATTTTATGCCGAGATGGTCACATGACGGCAGCAAGATTGTATTCAAATCCAACATGCAGGATGAGAAAACAAAGCTTTTCCTGATGTGGCTGGATACAAAAGAAACCGTTGCATTGACCAATTCGGCAATTGCACCTGGAGAAGTGTCATGGTCCGGGGACGACAAACAACTGGCGTTTTCCATGTTTGTCCCAAAAGAAAACAAGTCAACATTGCTTAAAATCCCCACCAAACCTGAGGGAGCAAAATGGAACGATGCGCCGATTTACATCGATCAGATGGTTTACAGGAGCGATGGTGCGGGCTACTTAAAAAGCGGGAACACACAGATTTTTACTTTGGGAATCGACGGCGGAAAACCTACCCAACTCACTTTTTCTGAATTGAACCATGGAAATCCAATTTGGTCCAAAGACGGAAAGTCGCTCATCTTTTCTGCAAACCTCCACGAAAAGCACGAGCTCGAACCATTGAATTCAGAAGTTTACCAACTCACCTTGGCTGACGGAAAAATCAATCCTTTGACCAAAAGATTTGGTCCGGATTCTAATCCTGTACTGTCTCCTGATGGCAGCAAAATCGCCTATTTGGGATTTGATGACAGGTTTCAGGGATATCAAGTGACCAAACTCTATGTAATGAACGCCGACGGAACAGATTCCAAAATGCTAGGTGGGGATCTTGACCGAGATATTGAAAACATCATTTGGGAAGGAAACAGCAGGGGAATCTATTTCCAATATGGCGAACATGGAAATATCAAAATAGGCCATGTTGCCTTGACTGGAAAAGTAAGAACCATTACCGAGGGACTTGGTGGCTTAGATTTAGGAAGGCCATACGTTGTCGGCCAATTTACAGTATCTGCCAACAACAGATTCGCCTATACTTCGGGAGGAACAGAGCATCCTGCGGATTTGGGTACTTGGGGAGATGGAAATACCAACAGGCTCACAAGAGTCAATGAGGATTTATTCCACTCAAGAAAAATAGGAAGTGTAGAAGAAATCTGGTGGGAATCGTCTTTTGACAAAAGGAAAGTTCAGGGATGGATCATCACGCCACCTGATTTTGACCCTAACAAAAAATACCCGATGATCCTCGAAATCCACGGAGGTCCATTCACGATGTATGGCAAATCATTCACTTATGAATTGCAGGCGATGGCTGCTGCAGGTTATGTCGTGCTCTATACCAATCCAAGAGGAAGCACCGGATATGGAGAAGAATTTGGGAACCTCATCCACCACAATTACCCGAGCAACGACTATGATGACTTGATGTCGGGCGTAGATGCGGTAATTGCCAAAGGCTACATCGATACCAAAAATCTTTTTGTCACAGGAGGAAGTGGCGGCGGAGTGCTGACCGCTTGGATTATTGGAAAAACAGACCGTTTTAAAGCTGCAGTAGTTGCCAAGCCTGTCATCAATTGGTATAGCCATGCCCTCTATGCTGATAATCCGGCGTTCTTTACCAAGTATTGGTTCCCGGGAAAACCTTGGGAAGAAACCGAAAATTATATGAAGCGCTCTCCGATTTCCTTGGTCGGCAATGTCAAAACCCCGACTATGTTGCTGACAGGAGAATCAGATTTCAGAACCCCAATCGGAGAATCCGAGCAATACTATGCAGCATTGAAGTTAGAAGAAGTCGAAACCGCCATGGTCAGAATCCCCAATGCTTCCCATGGATTGGTAGACAAGCCAAGTATGCTGATGAGTAAAGTGGCAGCGATATTGAGTTGGTTTGATTATTATAAAGCGAAGCCTTGATTTTGCCCTCTTGGCGTAGTTTGTAACTACGCCTTTTTATGATTTTGAATTTGTAATTCTACCTTTTCAACAATAACTTAAAATTGTTTTGTAAAGCCAAAATTCCAATTACAAATTGGAAGGATAAAAGGGTGGAATAACATATCCCACCCAGTCCACTATTCACCGTTTGACTACTCCCAGGTGTGGGGCAAAGTGGCAGCGATCTTAAGCTGGTTTGATTATTATAAAGAAAAACCCTGATTTTCCCATCTCGATAAAATCAGATTTTCCCTGATCAGTTTTTTGATCGCAGGAATATTGGCATAGTCAATATTCTTGCCTTCAAAAAACGCGGGAAGATCAGTCATGCGGGTAATTACCTGATCCAATTCTGCATCCCTAATCCCTGATTTCAACAGTTGCCTTCTGAGCTCTACCATCAGCGCCAAAAGGCTCCAGTTCTGAAAATCCCCATTGAGGAAATCTCCCTTTTTCCCTGAAGATTTATCCAAACCCAAGGCGATTTCACGTACATCGTCTATACTCGCAGTGACTAGAATCTGGGAATTTTCACCTTTTTTATCGCTAAGTTCATCGATAAAATATATCACCCGATTGAACTTGTAGCTGATCTCCAAATCAAGTTTTTCCACCAATTCGGTTCGGGATTTTTTGTCTTCCTTTTTCTCTTTATAATCATCATAGGCCACCACCCCACCGGAGAGAAAAACAGCAGACAATATCCAAAGACCGAGTTTGCTGTTGAAAAAATAGATCACTTTCCCCCATCCTATCTTTTTGTCAGCTTCATTTTGAAGTTTTTCCCTGACTTCAAACCGGCAAGTTTCCCTTAATCTGATAAGCTCTTTTTCTTCTTCTGACAACATATTAAAATCAATTTTTGGATTATTGATTTGAATTTATTGGAAAAAAAATTAGGGTTAAATGATTATTTGCCAATAATCCAAAAATCCTTACCAATCAGGAAAGAAAACCCTGCTGTAAAAAAAATCCCAATTCCGGCAAGGGTGGATCTTGCCGGAATTGGGATGGTAATTTTAATATTACTTCCATTCTCCTGCTTGTGTCTTCACAAGCAGCAACCCTCAATTAAAATCCCAATTGATGAGTATTTTAATCTTACTTCTTCTTCATTCCTTTCGCCGTCCTGTCTTCATATGCCGGAGCCGGAGTCATGGTAGATGGATTGGTAGGAATGAGTTTCAATACTTCTTGAACTACTCTTTCCATCTGAGGATCTCTTCCCTGCATCATCAGGTTAGGGTCATCCCACACGACGATATCCGGGCTTACACCTTCACCTTCCCAAAACCAATGTCCTGCATTGTCATAGAGTCTTGCATCCGGAACGGTGATTCCTCCACCGTCTATCAACTGATGTCCTGTAGCCGGTCCAACCAAAATCCCGAGTGTATTTTCTCCGACAATCGGTCCTGCCTTCAACACCTTGAAAGCCCAAGGAAGTCCATCACCGCCGGATCCGGCCCAACCGTTGATCAACATACCCATCGGTCCGGTATTGGCTTTGATAGGGTTGGTATGGTCACGGCCATGTCTCCAATGCAGGTTGTAGACCACCGGTCTTTGGAGCAATTCCAAAAATCTGTCTGCCAATTGCCCGCCGCCATTGAATCTTTCGTCGATGATAAATCCTTTTTTGTCCAATTGGCCATAATACATACTGACCAATTCCCGCTGACCGTCACCGGAAGTATTGGACATGTAGACATAGCCAAGCTGTCCATCAGAAAGCTTTTCGACAAGTTTTCTGTTATTCTCAAGCCATTCTAGGTATCTGAGGTTTGACTCTTCGCCCGGCGAAAGACAGGTGATGACCACGTCTCTGCTTGATTCCGAATTGCCGTTTTTCTGCCCCACTGTCAAGGAAACAGTCTTTCCGCTCAAACCTTCAAATGCCGCATAAGGATCTTTGTTGGGATCGAGCTTGATGCCATTGACAGCAAGGATAAAATCCCCTTCCTTCACCTCCACGCCTGATCTGTCAAAAGGCGACCTGACTTCGGTATTCCACGCAGCAGGTTTTACAATCCTCTTTATTTTATATCGGTCTCCGTCTTTTGCCCACTCGATTCCAAGAAATCCCGTCATCAATGGCGTCACTGATTCTACATCACCGCCATTGGTATAGGTATGGCCTGCGGCAAGTTCTGCCTGCATGTTGGATTGGATATTGGTAATGTCCCAACGTGTTCTGGCATCTTTGATCAAAGCTCCATAACGTTTCCTCATATCCTCCCAATCCACACCCTGCATATTGGGATCGTAGAAGAAATCCCTGTATCGTCTCCAGGTATCATTGAAAATCTGATTCCATTCTTCCCTCGCCACCCAATTCATGACAAGACCGGTGGTTGGGATAGGCTTCTCCATTTTTTGTGCTGCATTTGCTACAATGATTCCAAACTGACCATTGCTAGAAATCAAAATGGATTTGCCGTCAGCAGAGACAACATAGTTGTTCACCTTATCCAAAATGGTTTTTTCCTCCCTCTCCTTGATATCATAATACATCAAAGTCGAACCATTGTCTCCCGATCCGGTCCTTGGGTACCGCATGAAAACCAATTTGTCGTCGATGGCTGTCATCTTTCCAAAATTCCCCGGCTTGACAGGAAGGATTACCACCCTAGACTCCAAACCATCAAAATCAATGGATACCTGAACGCCATTGGCCTTCTTTTCTTCGGGTTTCTTTTCGTCAGGCTTCTTGTCCGCGGCAATTGTAATGGTGTCATTTTTTGGAGCCAAAAGAGAAGCCACAGATTTGTTCAGGCTGATTGCACCGATTTGGGTTGCATTGGGATACACCCATGTACCGTCACCCAAAGCTGAGTAAACAGGATCCATATTCCGGTTGGTCTGGAAAAAAAGGTATTTTCCGTCCTTGCTAAATGTCGGAGAATCATCTGAATAATACCCTGAAGTCGCCTGAGTCAATTTGTTTCCTTCTACATCGTAGATGAAAATGGCCGTATTGGCATTTTCAAGGCCAATCGGGAAAGTAACATATTTAGAATCAGGAGACCAAGAGATCGGAAAACCGGGCGCTCCACCATGTCCGATGACCCAATGGGTATTGCCGGCTTTTTTGACCTGACCCGACACGGCATCTACTATGGAGATATCATGCTTTTCATCTATGAACGCTAATTTTTTGCTATCAGGAGACCAATGCAAGGTGTATCCAAATCCACCTTTTCGGTCGGTAAGTTTTTTGGCTTCCTGATTTCCTTGGGTATTTTGAAGGTATATTTCATTTTCCCCTGATCGGTCGCTCCAATAGGCAACTGATTTGCCATCAGGAGACCAAGCAGGGCTGTGGTCCAAAGCACCGCTTGATTGGGTCATGTTGAGGGTGAAACCTTCCTTCGAAGGGACATTGAACAGCTCGCCTCTTGCCTGAAAAACAACCCTTTTGGCATCCGGTGAAACGGTCATATTGGCGATGTTTTTGCTCACATCTTTTTGTTGAGCCATTTCAACAGATAGGTCACTGACTACGTGGACATCTACTTTTTTGTAGTTTTTGGTAGCAAGGTCCATCAGGTAAAGGTCGCCGCCCATTTCAAAAACCAGTTCCTTTTCACTTGCTGAAAGGTAGGAAATATCAAAATCTTTGAAATTGGTAAGCTGCGACATGGCTTTGGACTTGGTGTCATAAGCCCAGATATTCAGTCTCATGTCGGGGTTTTCATCCGAAAGAAAATAAACCGTGGTTCCCGACCAGGCCGGTTTGCCATCAATGGCTATCCTGTTGGTGACATTTTCGACCTTTTTGGAAGCCATGTCATAGATCAGGATATCGGAGTTGTTGCCGCTGCGGATTCTTTTGAAAGGATAATTTTCAGTGATTTTGGTAATGTAAGCCAATTGCTTTCCATCAGGAGAAAAACTCGCCAATTCTCCATAGGGCAAAGGCAACTTCTCAGGAAAACCACCTTCTTTATTGACTAGAAAAAACTGGTTTAACAACCTTCTTCCACCCAGTTCACCTGTGGAACCGAAAAGCAACTGCTTCCCATCAGGATGCCAGTCAATCATGCGGTCAGGGAAGGACTTGTACGTAACCCTGGTTGGTATGCCACCGGTAACCGGCATCATGAACACGTCAAGATTGCCATTATAGCTCGCTGAAAATGCGATGGATTTCCCATCAGGGGAAAATCTCGGCCATGATTCTTCTCCGGGAGAACTAGTCAATTGGGTGGCCATGCCTCCCGCTTTGGGAACTGTCCAGATATCTCCACCAAATACAAATGCAATCTGGGAATCCGAGACATCCATATACCGCATCAACTTCGCATTGATCTGGGCAATGGATGGTGAAACTGTACAGATCAAAAAGAGTAATGTGAAAATTTTTTTCATAGTGGTTTGGGTTTTGGTATTTTTCAAAAGTTAGAAATTAAACATGGTTTTCTAATAACCTTGGTTTAAAAATGGGAGATTATGGGAAAGAAATCAAAAAAGGCCTTTATAAGGCCTTCATCCATTTTTCGACATCATCCATCCAACGGACTTCGGAAGTGGGATTGATCATGCCATAACCGTGTCCCCCTTTTTCGAAGTAGGTATGGGAAACGGGAACATTTTTTTGCTTCAACGCCGCTTCAAAAAGGTAAGAGTTTTCAATTTTGACAGGATCGTCTTTAGCATGGACAAGGTAGGTGGGAGGCGTTTCGGCGGTAACTTGCTTGTCATTGGAATAAAGGTCGATCATACCTTGTGGCGGTTTTTCCCCGATCAGGTTTTTGGAAGAACCACTGTGCCCTACTTCTTTATCAAAGGTAATCACAGGATACACCAAGACCATAAAATCCGGCCTCAGACTGGTTTTCTTTGGGTTTTCGATTACTTCCCGTTTGAAATGTGTGCCGGCAGTAGAAGCCAAATGACCACCTGCCGAGAAGCCCATGATTCCAATCTGATCTGGTTTTACATTCCATTTGGCTGCATTTTCCCGAACCATTTGGATAGCGCGCTGTGCATCCTGAAGTGGCCCGATGCTTTTGTCCTCCATGGCCAATCCATTTGGCAACCTGTATTTCAGCACAAAAGCAGCCACTCCCCTTTTGGCAAATTCCTTTGCCACATCATGGCCTTCATGCCCTGCCGCCAACAACCAATATCCGCCACCGGGACAAATGATGATGGCTTTTCCTGTTGCCGTTTCTTTGGACGGAAGATAAGCAGTCAGTGTGGGGACGGTTACTTTGCTGATGATCAAAATTCCATCATCCCTCACCTCAGAAGTTTCTACATTGGGCACGTCCTTGGAATTGGGAATCGGTCCCTCATATAAAGGCATTTCGGTTTGGGAGAAAAGCAAAGAAGACATCAGACAAAAGCAAAAAAGGAAAAGGAATTTCATGATTTGGGATATTTTTGAAGGATGCAATTTATAATGAATATTCTACGGCTAAAGGCAATTTTATAAAAGTTTGTTTTCAACTCTCTCAATTCCCCAACACCACTCTTCTATAAGATACCAAAGAAGGGCTACCTGAATCCTCAACTTCGAGGATAATATGCAAGGTTTGGCCATCACCCAATTCAGGCATGACAAATTCAATGTCCATGGCATGCGGATCGAAGAGTTCCATATCTCCTGTATAAGCGCCTGCTTCCTTGTATATCCACCACTTGTACCTGATTTGGTCTCCGTCGGGATCCATGCTTCCCTTTGCAGAAAGCTTTACTGTTTTTCCTTTTTCAAACTTACCAAAAGCCAAAGCTTTTCCTTTGTTCCCATTGAGTACAATGACAGGATTGTGGTTGGCTTTTTTATAATCATCAGCGATATTCCAGTCCATTCTTGCCGCGAAATCATGCTGATAGGCTTTTCTCCACCTCCAGATTGTCGCCTGATTGGATGCTTCCTTCCTGCCATCGGCCAAAGTGATTTCATCTTGGGTATTGATCGATGATGTCCAAATTTTATCCTTTTCTCCATAAGACTGCCACCATTCATATCGCCCGGCCCAGCCGCCATAAGTAGGGCTTTTGTACCATCCCAAACCGTTATTGATCAAACCAAAAAAAGATGGCGTATCCCCTTCCATGATATAAATCACATCAAGGTAATTGGCTCCCAAAGGACCGTGGTTTTCCTTGATATTGGCATTCAACCATGGATTGTCGACCAACTCAAAATCAACCATTGGGGCATTTTTGTACCAACGGTCCCCTGCTATTCCTGTCCAGGTGGCTTTGTAATATTCCCTCCAATTGTCTCCCGCACTTGCATCCACGATATAAAAGATTCCAGAAAAATTATTCCTGACCCAAGGACCAGCAAAATCCTGATCAGAGATAGCGTAAACCCGGAGTTTGGAAACAAATTTTGCGACCTCAGCTTCTGACCTGGTGTTTTTTACTTTCCAAAGTGCCTGCGCCAGACAATTTGCCCCACCCCAAACAGAAACCCATAGCGGCCTGTCATCGGCTTTGTCCACGGCTTTGATCAGCATTTCCGAACCTGGAGAATCTTTGCCTTCCCCGACCCCTTCCATGCTAAACAAGGGAAGGTGCTGAGTCGTCACGCTGAGCAGATAGTCCATCGTTGGAAATCCTGAGGCATGTTTGTCGAGATTTGATTTGACCTTTCCATAGTTGCGCACCAATTCTTCGATTTTGTCTTTTCGGATTCCGTTTCGCAAATGGGTAGAAGTGGTAGCCACGATTCCCTCGATATCATATTCATTGGAATAAACCAGCAACCGTACTAAGGACTGTTGGTCGTCCGGTTCATTGGTGATGTCTGTGAGGACAAAAAGCCGCTGCTTGATGGGTTCTTCGAAAGTAAGTGCTGACTGTGCAACCAAAATATGATTTACAGAAAACAAGAAAGTAAAAGCAATGAGGAAGAATGATCTTTGCCGCATGGATATTTTGGGAATATTTTGATTTTTTAAGATAAGGATAATAAAAATAAGACCACTTTCCCCAAATTAAAAATGAGGTAAAAAACATACCTTTTCAGACTTTTTATCATTCATATCCAACATTTTTTAAACTAAACCAGCTATCAAAGCGGAATTTTAAATCGGATTCAATAGTTTAGGGTTTTTATAAGATTTGTTTGGTTTGGTATTCCGGAATATGCTTCGAAATAAATTACGGACCTGATGAATTTAAAAACAAAGCATGAATGAAATTCGCCAATATGAAATGTCCCCCAATGAAAAAACCTTTTTCACTTCTTCTTTTCATGATATGCCTTGTCATGTCAGGATTCGAGGCAAAAGCTGAAAGTCAGAATGACAGCATTCCTGAGAAAACACGTGAAATGAAAATGGGAATCCGGTTTTCTCCTTCTCTCAATTTTTTTGATTATGGTGATTTGTCTTTTGGACAGGTGGCATCTGATTATAAAATCGGGGCGGCTTTGGGAATGGTCTTTGACTGGAAAATGAGCGAATACAACCGCATCAGACTTGAGCCTTATCTGGAATACCAAAACATCAATAACAACTCCATCAATCCGGATATCGAAGCAATCACCTCATTTAGCAATGTGTCTTTCGGATTGGATGCAATTCCTTTGGTATTGACCTATGGAGGAAAATACAAAGGGACGCTGTCGGTGGGAGGTTTTGCAAAATATATCCTGAACAGCTCCCAAAGCACGACTTTAAACGGAAATCCCGTCAATAACTTCAATGTCGAAATCAACAAACTCCAGTATGGTCTCTCCTTTGGTGCGGGGGCATATCTTGGAAAAAGGCTGATAGAGTTTCGGTATTATCAGTCCCTCAATGATTTTGTAAATAATCCTGTTGTCCCCAACAGCATCAATCAGGTCCAACTCATACTTGTATACTAATGAAAAAGATCCACTTACTCTACAGTTTTTGGGTACTGTTAATCTTCAATTCCTGTGTGACTGACAGGGAGTCTGAAAATTCATTTTACCTCAATCAGATCAACAGAATCCAACTGATCTCTTCCAAAACCATATTTTTTGCGGAAAATCTCCAAGAAGATCTTAACCTGACCGTAAGCTTTTTTGACAGGGACAACAGGCCTTTTTTAAACAACATTGATGTTCCTTATGAGATCTATCTTGGTGATTCGGTGATCAAAGAACCTAAACTTGATCTTGCCCGACCCGGGAAATATAAGCTTCGGGTCATGTTCCCAACAAGAGAAAATACCTTCAGCAACGAGGTTGAAATCGAGGTGGTAGAAGGAGATTATATTTCAGAACTGGTTTTGGATTTTTCAAATGAGACCAGAAATGAATTTACCTTGGCCAACAATGGAACCTACGATTTTACGCTCCGGGCATTTGGCCCCAATGGAGAAATACCGGGTGTGCAAGAACAAATCAGAAGAAATTTATCCTTAAAAGCAGGGAATTTAAACACCAACAAACTGACAGGTATTGCGATAGAGCAAACAGGGCTGATTGAAGTGCAGGCCTCTGTTTTCGGGGTAAACAGCAATATTCTCAAAATCAATTCGCGCTCAGATATTTCCTATCCGATTAAAGAATTTCAGGTAGTATTTCATGTCTTTTCCAATGTCTTTAATCCAACACCGCTTCAAATAGAGACCCAAATAAACATGGCAAACCTTGCTTTCGGTGGTGGTGTCCGGTCTTCTTTTCGAAGGAATTTGAATGCTGTAGATGCAGGTTTCAGGTTCAAGTTGGCCGACAGAAATCCCGATGGCACACCCATGAATACAAAAGGTATCAACAGGATTTTTACTGATAAAATATACCAAGATGCACAGGACCCTGAATTATTGGGATTGAAGTTCAACAGTATCTGGGATCCAACCCAATATATCAACGTGTTTGTAGAAGACCTCAATAGCATGGGTGCAGCAGGTTACGCTTACCTGCCGTTTTTGACAAGTCCTGTTGTCGGTGGACTTTCACCAATATTGACACCTGACACAGAATTGTTTTACCCAATTATGGTGGCTCTTGATTTCAGACTCTTTAACGGACAATACAGGGATGACAATGTATTGGCGCATGAATTGGGCCATTATCTTGGGCTGTATCATACCTTTCAGGATTGTCAGACAGGGGATTTTTGTGATGATACCCCTTCCCATACCCTACCATCTAATCCATCTTTAAGATTCAGCAACAACAGGACAAACTGTTTAAATGCTCCTTTCATTTCCACCAATTTTATGGATTATATCAACAGCGTTGACAATTTTACTTTTGACCAAAAAGAAAGAATGGTCAAGATATATGAAAACGCGTTGTTTATGCCCAAAGACCTCAATAAGCCGGATGCGAGGCTGAAGCCATTTAGGCGAGGACAGCTTGACCCAAGCATCAAGCCAATCATCTGTAACTTCTGATTGGATAAGGACTCCAGGTTTAATGATGACAAATTGATTTGCATCATTTGAGGCTTAGGGATTAAATATCGCCGGTGAACAATTGTTTGTAGCTAAAAAACAAAGGTTTCTATTGATTGGGTAGGTCATTATCATTGAAAATTTCTTACCCATGAGGAGTTTGAGAGTGCCAATGCAATAACTATTTATCTCTAATCATTTTAATCTGTTCGGTTCCAAGGATCCAATCAATATTCATTTTTTCCAATCCCCTTTTGAGTTTTTGATCACCAGTCCAAAGGGGAGATTTGAGTTCTAAGCATAAGGCAATAAACGGAGTATCAAAGACATCAATGTTTTTTGTCAATTCACCCGCTTTAAGCCAAGATTCTTTTGATACGAGATCAAGATCGAATTATTCGATCTTCTTTAGAATCATTAATTTCAAAAAATCTATTTCATCTTCATTATATCCAGATAACCCAACTAATTTATTGTGGTGACGGTCTAGTTCATCCATAATTATTGTTGGGGCAAAAAAATCAAACAGTTCAGAAGAGTTCAAAAGTAAATCACTAATAGCACCATTTGGGCTTAAGATACAGCTGAATACGATATTTGTATCAACTACAACTATCACTTAATGTATCGCCTTTTATTTTCTTCCCACCAAGAGGATTTTGCCTGTTTAGCCAAATCATCGATTTGTTGCTGAGTCGCTTTACTTTTTGAGGTTATCTCACGGAATTTGATAAAATCTAAAAGCCGCTGTATACCTGTAAGGTCTGTTCCCTCATCAACCCTAATTACGATTTCATTGTCTCTTCTTTCGATTTCCATGTTAAAATTTAGGAATATTATTGAATCAAATTAAATCTTAGATGAACAATCTCAAATTAATGAAGCCTGGAATTTTCAAAATCATTTATAATTCCCATCAAATTTTTCTTTTTTCAAACCCACTTTCAAAGTATCTTTTGGAAAGTGAAAAGATCCTGAAATTTCCATAAAACCAAATAACCCTATGTCAACTCAAATTGTGGTTTCCCAAAAGTATTTTTCTAAATATTTATTCTTAAGCCTTGGCTTTTTCCTGATATTTTCCATCAGCTGTCAGGCACAGCAGGGTAAAACCTGGTTGCAGTTTGAAGGAAAATCAGGTCCCGGCAAAGGAAAACATATCGTTCTTGTCAGCGGCGATGATGAATACCGCTCTGAGGAAGGGATGCCCATGTTGGGCAAGTTATTGGCGGAACATTATGGATTTACATGCACGGTGTTGTTTCCGATCGAACCGGAAACCGGCAATATCGTCCCTTCTTACCAAAACAACATACCCGGATTGGAACACCTGGCAAAAGCCGATCTGATGATTTTGCTTACCAGATTCCGAGAATTGCCTGATGAGCAGACCAAATATTTCCACGACTTCATTATGGCAGGCAAACCGATCATCGGAATGCGGACTGCTACCCATGCTTTCCACTACGAAAAAAACAAAAACAGTCCCTATGCCAAGTATGATTGGAGAAACAAAAGCGCCGGTTGGGAAGGAGGATTCGGGCAGAAAATCCTCGGTGAAACATGGGTTGCCCACCATGGCGAACATGCCAAAGAAGGCGCCCGTGCGCTGATCGACGGTCCTGCCCAACTTGCAAACCATCCTATCCTTCGTGGAGTCAATGATATTTGGGCGGCGTCTGATGTGTATACTGTCAAGAACCTGACCCAAGATGCGCAAGTGCTCGTCTATGGCCAACCCACCAAAGGCATGACTCCCGATACGCCTTTGATCTGGGAAAAATCCGTGATGCCTATGGCTTGGACCAAAGATTATCAGGTAGAGGGAGGCAAAAAAGGAAAAGCATTCGCTACCACGATGGGCGCTTCGGTTGATTTGCAAAGCGACGACCTGAGGAGACTGATCGTGAATGCGGTTTTTTGGGGATTGGATATGTCGGACCAAATCACGCCTGACCTGAACGTTTCCATCGTCGGCAAATACGAACCGACCATGTTTGGTTTTGGAACATTCAGAAAAGGAATGAAAGTGGAAGATTTCAAATAAAAATAGACAGGAGATTTGGGACATGAGATTCTAGACCCAATTGGCAAGAAATGGAAGATGAAACTGCAAAAACCATAAACTTTTCGAAAAGGCTTTTCCTTGTCATCTCAACGAAGGAGAGATCTTTTCTAAAAACTCACCTGATAGGAAAGTGTAAAAGCCCTCAAAGGCAGCCAGGTAGAAGCACCATCAATTCCAGAGGAATAAAAGTTGTCATTGTATTCAATATGCTCATCCGCTAGCCATACCGACTTAGCGTTAAGTCTCGCCTCAGGATCTGCAGCTGAATACGAAGTGATGAAAAACAGGTTATTTGCGATCAGGGAAATTCTGCTTGACACTTTTTTATTTTTGATCAAAAAATTCAAATCCCTTGAAACAGAAAGGTAATGAAGGGAAAAGAATCCGGATTTTTCGATAAAGTAACTACTGAACCTGTTAAATTCTGTCAGGCCTTGATCCTTAAGGTTCTGAAATGAACGGAGTACATTTTGGTTGAAAAACGTCACTCCACCGTACATCAAGTTGGTTTCATTGGCATTGATATGCCCAAAAACTCCCCTAAAAAATGCGTCCAAATGCCATTTTTTCCATTGCAGCTGATGGTTCCAACCCATCCACCATTTGGGTACAGTCTGACCTTGAGGCACATAATCATTCATCCAATCCTGTTGGTTATTGTCCTGTTGCAGTATCCATTTTCCTGTACTGCGGTCTATTCCCAAAAACTCAAGCGCCCTGCCTGTCCCGATTGGCTCGCCTGTCCTCAGGGTGCTATATTGGTAATGTGGGCCTCCTCCAACAGCCCTGGTGACCCCTATGTCATATCCTTCCAAGCTTGTGAATTCAGCATCCAAGTCTTTCCATTCTGATTTGAGAAAGGTGGCATTAAGACTGCTTTGATAGATTACCATTCCGATTTTAACCGAATTCAAACCGAGAACCCATTCCATCCCTCTGTTTCTGATTTCCCCAAAATTCTGGTAAGTATTGGGATAATAGGAATTCCCATCTGTATAATCCCAATCATATGCCCGCATCAGATTGATAAAATCAGAAGACCTGCTTGTAAAAAACCTCAATTCCCCAGATAGCTTATTCTGGAAAAAGGAACCACTCCCTCCTATTTCCAATTGATGGGTGTCTTCCCACTTCAAATCTGGGTTGGCATAATGGGTGAAATTAACAAAAGGTTCCACCTGTAAAATTGTTTTGCTCAAACCAGTGCGATCAGGAATCAAACCGGTATGGGAATAGGATGTAAAAATCTGAAATTTTTGACTGAGACGGTATTTCAGATCCAGTCCAAAAAACTGCCCCCATCCTGCATTTTCCCCCAAATTGGAAGAAATTTCAGGTTGGTAGAGGAAGTCAAAGTACAATCTTTGTTTCCAATTGGACTGCAAGAAAAAACCCAAGGCATTCAGCGTATATTTACCGATTTGAGGATTCAGTGTTTGCACCACGACAGTATTCTCAGGTTCAAATGGCCTGATTAGATTGGTGCCTGTTTGGTCATAGGAAATCTTTTGGGAGGATAAACGAATACCCGGATTGAAAGTAAAGTCGTTGATTTGAATCAAATAATCGGATGAAAACTCCATGTAAGTACGGTCATCCTTTCTTGTTTTATTCCTCTGAAAGGTTCCCGCATTATTGCTCAATCCAATGATACCATCAAATTGAAACTGATCTTTTGTTAAACCGACTTTGCCTATTCTTCCACTGATTGTCCATTGGGGAAAAGGATTGGCAGTAATATTTGCCTGTACCATTTCCATTTTTGAATCCAAAGTATTTTGATCCGCAGTCATTCGAAGCCATGGATTTCCTCCATACCTATTGAAGGAATTGACTGGTTGATCCAATGCAAAAGTCGGATTCATTCCCACCGCTGCCTGGAAAAAATCAGAATTACCTATTTCAGAATCCCTATCAACAACCAAAGCCGAGACTCCTGCTTTGACCTTATTTTTCAAAAAAGAATAATCAAGGGCACCATAAATACTTAATTGTTGGAAGCCGGTCTCCTTTTGGATACCTGCCACATTGCGATGACTGAGGATTACTTTGGAATTCAAATTTCCCGTCCGGTAACCGAGTTTCAGACCGGTATTGGTTGACCAAGCAGTTTGTGTCAACGCTTCCAACCAATCCGTATCACTGTTTCCAAAAAATGTTCCCGGCGGCGCCTGATTCCTATATTCCTGTGCATTCAGGTTGCCATAAGGTCTTTGGTAATTTTCCATGCTGACATTTTGAAGAAAGGTTACTGAAAGCCCTTCCTTCCCATTATTGGAAATTGCAGCATCAAACACTCCGGCGGCAGCTTGTAAACCCATTTGTGCCAATTGGCTCCCTCTGCGAACACTCATCGAATCTATCAAAAAAGGATCTACCATGTGCCAAGCCAAACCGGGCATTCCGTCCAACATCAACATCGGCTGCATCCTACCAAGAAAAGTATGGTAACCACGGTAAATCATATCAAAGTTACCATTGGGATTTGATCCCGGTCTTGAGACCAAGAGTCCCGGTATCTGACTCTGTATAGCCTGCGGCAAAGAAAGAATCAAGCCCTGATTGAATGGTTTTTGCTCCATCGTGAGGCTGTCAGATTCTTGAGCTTTAAGTGAAAAAGCTAATTGTAAAAGTCCGATTGCAATAATCAAAAACCGAAGCATTTGTATTTGGGTTGTTTTGGGAACTGAAATTAAATATAGGCTTTTTAGTTGATTTTTTTCATATAGAAGTAATTTGAATTTCTTATTTTTAGCAAAACCCTATTAACCCATGAATAAAATCGGATTTAATGTTTTGGCTTGGTCGGCAGCGATGTCTGATGACCTCAAACCAATTTTGGACAGGCTGAAAAAGATCGGCTATGATGGTGCTGAGTTTTTTGTTGGCTCTGACGATATCCCTGCCTACAAAAGAATCGGAGAGCATTGCAAAAATATTGGCTTGGAGGTCACTACGGTTTTTGTGCTCAGTCCGGAAGAAAACCTCGTCAGTCCGGATAACGATGTCCGCCAAAAGGGCCTTGAAAAAATCAAGTGGACTATTGACCGTTCGCATGATTTGGGTTCGCAGGTGCTTTGTGGCCCTTTCCATTCTGCTTTTGCTACTTTTTCCAAAGCCGCCCCTCAGGATATCGAGTATGCGCGCAGTGCTGAAATCCTCCATCAGGCGGGAGATTATGCCGCACAGGCAGGAATCCTGCTGACGCCTGAGGCGCTCAACAGGTTTGAATGCTACCTCTGCAATACCATGGAGCAGCTTTTTCACCTGCTGAAAATCGTCAACCACCCCAATGTCAAGGCGATGTTTGACACCCATCATGCCAATATGGAGGAGAAAAAACTGGGAGAAGCCATACACCGCATCGCACCTTACCTTGCCCACTTCCACATCAGTGAAAACGACCGTGGCACGCCGGGTTCCGGGCATGTGCCTTGGGATGAGACTTTTGCCGCTTTGGCTGCTATCAAGTACAAAGGATGGCTGACTATCGAAGGATTCACAAGGAACGATCCTGATTTTGCCAATGCCATTGGGGTATGGAGGCAGTTTTCAGAACCTTGGGAAATGGCTGAAAGTGGATATCGATTTATCAGGGAAATGGGAGAAAAGCATGGGCTGTAGGTATTTGTTATGCAATGACTAGACTTTGGTAATTTCACAATTACCCAAAAAAATATGGGAAGAATTCTGATTTTAACCATCTCTATTATTCTAAGCTTAGATCTCCTTGGTTTTTCTCAAGATGACCGGCCCAATATCATTTTCATCCTCACAGATGATCAAAGATGGGATGCTTTGGGATTTGCGGGTAACCAATTGATCTTTACCCCTGAAATCGACCGACTTGCCTCGGAAGGGATATTTTTTGAAAATGCCTTTGTAACCACTCCTATCTGTGCGGCGAGTAGGGCCAGCATTTTAACAGGAACTTATGAAAGAACACATGGGTATACTTTTGGACAAGGGGAAATCAAGCAGCCATTTATTGATCAATCCTATCCTGCTTTGATGAGAAATAGCGGTTACAACACCGGCTTTTTCGGAAAATTCGGTGTCAATTATTCTGGTTTCGAGGAGCTATTTGATATTGGCGAGAATTACGACCGATTGGATCGCTACAAAGATAGAAGGGGCTATTTCTTTAAAACACTTGGTATGGATACGGTTCATTTGACCCGCTATACGGGCCAAAAAGCGATTGAGTTTATCCGCCAAGCACCCAAAGAAAAACCATTTATGCTTTCTTTAAGTTTCAGTGCCCCGCATGCCCATGATCCGGCAGAGGAGCAATATTTTTGGGAGAAGGAATTTGATTCTTTGTATGCATCACAATATTTTCCCGAGCCTCCTTTAAGTGATCAGGAATATCTTGATGCGCTACCTCCCTATGTTCGGGAAGGTGAAAACCGTAAACGTTGGCATTGGAGATTCGACACAAAGGAAAAATACCAAAGGAGTATGAAGGGATACTTTAGGATGATTTCTGAAATTGATCATGAAATCGGGTTGATAAGGAAAGAGTTATCAAAACAGGGAAAGGATAAAAATACAGTTATCATTTTTATGAGTGACAACGGCTATTTTTTGGGAGAGCGCCAACTGGCCGGAAAGTGGTTGATGTATGATAATTCCCTTAGGGTTCCGATGATCATTTATGATCCCCGATCTGTCCAAGCCCGAAAAGTAAAAGACCTGGTTTTGAATATTGATATAGCACCGACCATTTTTGACCTTGCCGGGCTTGATAAACCAAATTCTTGGCAAGGTCTAAGTTTAGCCGGATTTTTAGAAGAAAACAGTCCTAATTTGGGTCGGGAGGATTTTATTTGTGAACACCTTTGGCAGGTGGATATTATACCGCCAAGTGAAGGCCTTAGGACCGAGGACTGGAAATATTTCCGTTACATCAATGATCCTCAGCATGAGGAATTATATGATTTGAAATCAGATCCCTTAGAAAAGAATAACCTTGCCTTGAACCCTAAATTCAATGGCAGATTAATGGAAATGAGGAGAAAATTTGAGAATAAAGAAAAGGAGTTGAGAAATTAAACCTGGATGGATCCATTTGGATTCTTCAACCATTGATCAACCCTGTCATTAAATTCCTCCAGGTTTTCCCAATGGAAAGCATGGCCACTTTTCTCATAGATATGCAATACCGAATTAGGAATTGCAGCGGCTACTTCCTTGGTCATCCATACAGGCGTAAAAATATCCTCTTCACCACCCAAGACTAAAACCGGGCAATTCACTTTTGCCAAATCCGAAAGTACATCATGTGTCACACAAGCAGCAGCCTGTCCTTCCAATCCGATCAGCGGTTGAGGATTCGGATCCAAAGCGGCATTTTTCCTGTCTTCCAACAGACCCGCATGAAATTCCTCATTGTCCCATGATTGCTTGGAAAAAATCAATAACTGGATATAAACGCTGAATTCTTCAGGTTTCAATCTTGCTTTGCAGTCCTTCATGTGTTGGAAAATCGCCTTGGCAGAATTGTCACAACGTGCCCAAGGACACATCAGCACCATGGCTTTGACCCTTGTAGGAAAATGGATCGCCATCTGTTGGGCGATGATGCTGCCCATGGATACGCCGGCTACTTTGACCGCACCCAAACCCAAGTGATCCAACACGCCGATGCAGTCCTGCGCCATCTGAAGGGAAGTATATGGACCTGCAGGCTTGTCGGATTTGCCGACTCCCCTGTTGTCCACGAGGATACAGCGAAAGGATTTTGCCCAATGGGCAACATGTTTTTCCCAGACGCTTCCCGGGGCAGTGATTCCCATGATCAGGAGCAGCGGTTCTCCCGAGCCCTTTTCTTCAAAGTAGATGTTGGTTCCGTTGGTGGTTATGGTTGGCATTTTTTAAAGAATGGTTATTGGTTATTTGTTAATGGTTAAGGGTTGTAATGGTTCTAGTTGTTCTAGTGGTTGGCAGACAAGACTAGTCTAATTGTTTGTGCTTTTATCAATGTTTTTGGATTGCCATAATATTCAGAATTTGGCTTCCCGTCTTGAATCTTATGTCTTGTGTCTTGTGTCAAATTTCTCGCTTCTTGGTCCACACACCTTTACCCCTACTTTTATCTTCGTCAACATCGGTCATCCGACATTTTCCCAGTCTCGCTTCTCCTTCTCGTTTCTAGCATCTCATATCTCACGTCTCATATCTCAAATCTTCAAACTCGGAACAAGCGTTTCCTGGATCCATTTTCCGTCGTGCAAAGTGACAAAATCAGGATCTTCCAAGGCTTCTTTTCCCTCGTCCTCACAGATGATCCAACCTGCATAACCGATTTCCTTGAGCCACTGCGTGATTCCGATCAGGTCGACTTTTCCTTTTCCCATCAGGGCAAACTCCGGATTTCCATCCCAATCTTTGTAATGCACATGGTTGATGATGGATTGGTATTCTTTCATTTTGGCAAGGGGATCCATGCCGCCGTTGATGATGTGGCCGACGTCAGGACACCAACCTGTGGCAGACAGGTCAAGTCCCTCCAGGATGACTTTGTAATCGTCCTCTGTCCTCGTGATGGAGGTATGGGGGGAATTTGGGTGGAAACTGCTTTCGACTCCTTTTTCTTTGGCCCTTCGGGAAACCCTGTTCACGATATCTGTAAGGCTTTTTCTTCGCTGCACGATATCATGTCTGCCGGTTGGAATCTGAACCGTACAAAGGACCGAGCCTGGAAAACGCTGCAGCAAATCGATCGCATTGTCTGCGACCTTCCGCTCTTCCTCAGTTTCTTCTTTACCGTTCCAGTCCAAAGCCAAGGCTACCGCGGCCAGTTCAATGCCCTGTTCTTTGAGTTTTTCTTCCAACAAAACCGGATCCGACAATTTGCCCATCCAGGAAAAAATAGGTTGGATTCCGGTAAAACCTGCCTTGGCTATGATCTCGATCATATGTCCCAACTGGTCTTTGTAGGTTTCTCCGTTGTTGTTCATATACCAGGTATACACCTCAGCACCGAATTTGAATGGTAGTTTTTGCATGGTTTTATTTTTGGGGTTTTGATGATTTTAAAGCGACTAACTGTTCCATTTTTGTAATTCATTGGTAATAAATGCTTCAAGTATTTCCTTTTTGGGCAATTCCAGTAGGTATTTGGAAACGAATAATTTGTTGTCCATGCCTGTGGTGGCGAACTCTACCAACGCAGTGTTTTTGTTGGTGACCAATAATATCCCAACTGTGGGATTATCATCACTTTGCATTACGTTGGCTTTGTAATAGTTTACATAAGTATTGAGTTGCCCGATATTGTGATGGTTAAAGTCCTCGACTTTTAGCTCTACCAAAACATGACATTTGAGGATGCGGTGGTAAAATACCAAGTCAATAAAAAAATACTCATCTCCGATCAGGATTTTCTTTTGTCGGGCCTCCAGGCAAAAACCATGTCCCATTTCCATCATAAAATCCTGTAAATGGTCAAGCAAGGCTGATTCCAAATCATTTTCCTCCACCGCATCTTTAGCCTTCAATCCCAAAAATTCAAATGCATAGACAGATTTCACTATATCTGAAGGATTGGCGACTTCTGCCTTTTGTTGGGTGATTTGGCTGAGCATTTCAGGCTTGATGCTCATTCCACTTCGTTCGTAATACAGGCTGTTAATTTGGCGTTTGAGTTCTCGGACGCTCCAAGTGCCTTTGATGCATTCGAGTTCGTAGAATGTCCGCTTTAAATTATCTTGAATTTTGATCAATTCCACAAAATGTGTGAAGGACATTTTACTTACCAATACACTCCCATTTATTTGGCTTACAGCATATTTAGATTCGGAGGTCGGTGACCTCAAAATTGGCAATGATTTTTCTATTTGAGATTTTGGGGTCAGTGACCCAAGAATTTGAAATGGTAAAAGATTATTGAATTCTTGGGTCATTGACCCAAGAATTTGCGGATAGCAAAAATAAAACTGCCGACAGCGCGAGAGTTCAGCAGACACTAACCCCTTTATTTTGATTTCAAGTGATAACTTCTTGAGCAGTTCAGTGCCATAAGATGCCCTATCCTCTCCCTTTTGCTCGAACTCTACAATATAGTACCCGATCAGCCAATTTCTTAAAGTCAGCGATACATTAACAGCTTTGAGCGCCTGCTGCTGAAAGTGGCTATGGGTTTTGGAAATTGTATCTATTAAAAGTTCAAAGTTCATTTCTATATCGTATTTACGTATTCCCAATTTGTTAAAAACCAACTCACTACCAATCAAAAAAATCGTTAAACGTCCGTGAAGACACGGACGTGGCGCGGTTATTTTAAGTTAACACCTCACTTGCCCTTCAATTCCTCATCAGGGATTGCCATGGTATGGTTGGCCAAAAGCTTGTACTGACCCTTTTCTTTGACATAGGTCCGCATAAAGTGGTAGGTGACCGGACTTGGTCCTCGGTCCACTACCGTATAGCCACTCACCACGGCGGTATTTCCCAAAACCACCACCTTATGGTCACGGGAAACCCTTCCTCTTGTATCATTCGGCTGACCAGATTGAATCCGCTTGGCCTTGGCCACGACCGCTTCCCGTCCATCAATAAGACTTGCATGGTTGTGAACCCACACAAAATCGACAGCCAGTAGGTTGGACAAAAAATCAACATCAGATTCCAAAAGGGCTTTTTCCCATCCAAGGTCCAGGTCGATAAGTTTTTGATGATCTTGGGTTTGGGCTACTGATGGGAAAATCAGGAAGCAGAGGAATATTATTGTGGCGAGTTTTTTCATGGTTATTGGGTTATTGGTTATTGGTTAATGGGTTATTGGGTTATTGGATTGCTTTTGCTCTGATATTTTCAACATCCATGATTTCTATTGGTAATGGTTCTCCCAAAATCCTGGAACCGGTGTCTGTAATCACAAACCCATCTTCCACCCTGATCCCGCCAAAATCCCTGAAATGAGCAAGCTTTTCATAATCAATAAAATTACTGTGCAGATTTTCTGCCTGCCATTGATCGATCAGCTTTGGGATAAAATAGATTCCCGGTTCGATCGTGACACAATAACCCTTCTCCAGTTCTTTGCCCAAGCGGAGAGACCTCAGACCAAATTGACTGCTTTTTTTCAGTTCATCTGTATATCCTACATATTCCTCTCCCAAGTCCTCCATATCGTGCACATCCATACCCAACATGTGTCCCAAACCACATTGGAAAAACAAGGCGTGAGCTCCCTGATTTACTGCTTCATCCAAGTTGCCCTTCATGATCCCAAGTTCTTTAAGACCTTCTGCGAGTTTTCTACAGGCCAAAAGGTGAATTTCCTTGAACATTACTCCCGGTTTTAAGGCAGCAACTGCGGCGTGATAGGCATTCAGTATAATCCGATAGATTTCCCTTTGCCCATCAGAAAATCTTGATCCCACAGGAATGGTCCGTGTAATGTCGCCTGCATAATGGGAAGCTGATTCAGCACCAAAATCCCCCAAAAGCATTTTTCCTTTGACCAGGGTATTGGAATAATTGTGATTGTGTAGAATCTGTCCGTCAATGGTAATGATAGGCGGAAAAGATAAACTTCCACCTGAGGAAATCGCTTCACCGGTCACCAAGCCCAAGAGTTCGAATTCCTTCATTCCGGGTTTGGCAGCTGACATTAATTTTTGGTGCATTTTTACGCTGATGTTCACCGCTTTGGTCAACTCCCGGATTTCCTCCTCAGACTTGATAGACCTTAGCGAAACAACTGCTTTGATAAACTCTACCGAGACAAGGGAATGAATCTCTTGATGGTTCTTTTTAAGCCAAACGGCTAGTTTTTGAAGATTTTCAGGCCTATAGGGAGGAAGGAAATGGATTCGCTGATCTCTGCCAGATGTCAAAAAACTACCTATCTCACTTTTTGATTTGGTGTAACTCATTCCAACCTCGTTTGCCAAATCTGACAAAGGAGGATGGGAACCTTGCCACACCGTTTCTTCAACAGTCAAATTATCCCCATAGAGGATTTCAATATCCTGATCAATATCAATGACAGCAGTGAGACCCGGCATATCCAGTCCAAAAAAATAAAGGAAAGTACTATCCTGTCTAAATGGATACCAGTTGTCTTTGAAATTGACACTGCTTTCTTCATTTCCCAAAAAAAGGAGGACTCCGGAGCCAATCATTTTCTTTAACCGGTTTCTTCTTTCTATATATGTTTCTTTCGAAAAGGTGGTTTGCATACTTTTTTCTTTGACCAAAAATCAGTTCCCATCCAAGATAGAAATTACATTTTAGCAATTCAAAAACCAATGATAAAATCCCTCCACCCACTCCATGAATGGTCAGCTTACATTCTTTTCTTCAGATTAACGGATTGGTTTGAACCACAAACCTGCAATGAAAAAACTGCAACCCGGTCGGGCTAAATGCCGGAGGTATTTCATTTCGAGGAATTTAATTTTACCAAATGCAATAAATTGGTTTAAAGAATTTGGGGAATGACAATTTTCAAAGGTTTAAGTTTTATATTTAAGTAGAAAACAGAAAGTATCATGAACTATCCCAGCATATTTAATGACGTCATCGGCCCTGTCATGAGAGGCCCATCCAGTTCCCATTGTGCTGCTTCGCTGAGAATCGGGAGGATTTGCCATGACCTGATGGATGGCAGGATTTCAGAAATCCAGATAGATTTTGACCCTAACGGTTCTTTGGCTACCACGCACAAAGAACAAGGTTCGGATATGGGCTTATTTGGTGGTTTTTTGGGTTGGGAAGCCTATGATGAGCGTTTGGTCAATTCTGAAATGCACATCGGTGCTGCCGGGATCAAGGTTAAAATAGACATCAAAGACATACAGGCAGAGCATCCAAATACCTATAAAATCACCTTGCACAATCCTTGGGAGACCCATCAGGTTATTGCCATTTCAACCGGCGGAGGGATGATTGAAGTCATCGAAATCGATGGGGCAAAGGTTTCCTTGGCAGGTGATTGTTTTGTTTCCTTGTTTTATTCCAAAGACAAACAAAAGCTCAAAAGCTACCTTCAGCAATCCGACATCCTCGGAGAGATGGAAATTCACACGGAAGAAGGGGATTTTTTAGCGTTAAAATCCCAAAGCTTTTTGGATGAAACGCTGATTGAAGAAATAAAGACCATTGAGGGAGTTTCTCAAGTCAAACAGATAAAGCCTGTTTTGCCTGTACTTACCAGAACCAACCAAACAGTCCCTTTCATTACCTGTGATGAAATGCTGGCTTACAATCGGGACAAGAATTTGAGTTTATGGGAATTGGCTGTGCGGTATGAAAGTATCCGGGGCAACATTACCTCTGTGGAAGTCCTTTCCAAAATGAACGAAATCCGGATCATTCTCAAAAATGCGGTAGAAACCGGACTCAAAGGAACTTCCTTTGAGGATAGAATCTTGGGTCCCCAATCGGTAAAATTCAAGTCCATGATGGAGGACAAAAAACTGATTGACGGGAATGTTTTGAACCGGATTATCATGTATGTGTCCGCCATCATGGAGGTCAAGAGTTCCATGGGAGTAATCGTGGCGGCACCAACTGCGGGTTCATGTGGCGCTATGCCCGGAGCAGTATTGGGAGTAGCAGATACGTTGGGACTTTCTGATGAGGAAACCGTCAAAGCCTTGATGATCGCAGGTTTGATCGGAGTATTTATTGCAGCGCATTCCACCTTCGCAGCAGAAGTGGGAGGCTGTCAGGCCGAGTGTGGTTCCGGTGCGACGATGGCAGCTGCTGCGATTGTCCATTTGGCCGGAGGCAACATCAATCAAAGCATTTCTGCGGCTTCGATGGCTTTACAGAGTTCTTTGGGAATGATTTGTGACCCGATTGGTAACAGGGTAGAAGCTCCCTGCCTCAACAGAAATGTGATGGCCGCCTCCAATGCGCTTTCCTGTGCCAATATGGCCTTGGCAGATTATGACCATTTAATCCCTCTGGATGAAGTCATTGAGACCATGTATGAAGTGGGAAAAAGTATCCCAAACACCCTGAGATGTACCAATCTCGGAGGATTGTCCATCACCAAGACAGCCAAAGAAATTGAAGCGCGGCTGACGCAGAAATATTTTTATAAGAATTGTTGAGGGGTGTTGATCTAAAAAATAAGTGGGGTTTTCCTTTTTACAACTGTACAGGTTATTCCTAGTTCGATGTATGGTGGTGAAATTCTCCTGGAGAGGTACCTGATTGAGCTTAAAGAAGGTGGGTTTTTGGTGATGTTTGCTTCAAACTTTCACCTAAATAAAAAAAGATAATAATATTCATATTCACTCTGTAACTCAAACTGTATACTAGAAGATGTTCGAAAGCGTATGTGCTTAAGTTATCCAGTTTATTATCATTTTATTTAACTTCCATTTACTTTCTAAATATTCAATAATTACAAAATAACTAATACCTTCCATTTTAAATGGGTAATAATTAACTATTAAAACCCCATATTTTTTTTCTTCATCAAAATATACTTTTGAAAAAGCTAGAATTCCACCAAACTTTCTATCAGTTATTTCCCATGTATTTGGATATTCCCTATTTAGATCAGATTCAAGAATTAACTGATAATTTTCGGGTACATTAAATTGGTTTAAACCCCAAGTGGACCTAGGTTTATCAACTTCTTGATTATTTTCTACTATTTCATTTATCAATAAGCTATCAAAAAATTCTATTTGTCTCAAATCGTTAAAGTCAATCGGTAAATTTGAATCAACTAGCCCAAGAAGTAACCTTTTGTCTATCAAATTAATGCTATCCAATTGCTGCTCATACTTTTCTAAAATTTTATTTGCTGCTATTGTGTCAATTCCTATAATGTTTAATTCTTTATCAAAAAGTGGAGGGAGGGGAGGTGGAGGGAAATTAAAGGCCGAAATCCCTAGACTATCAATCAATTCTGGAAAAATTTCACTAATAACCTTGACATCAGTTTCATTATTTCTTCCACAGCTTATCGCCAAAATAAATAATAGAATAAGGAGTTTTGTTTTGGTCGCTGCCATTATACAAACATTTTTTCTTTAGAATGGAAGTAAATCTTCAACTGATTTTCCACTCGAATATTTATAATGGTATTCTCAGTGTCAATGCCGGAATATCTCTTGGTTGTCCAGGAAGGAAAATCGGTTGATAAACTGCCTGATTTTGAAGAGAAAGTTGTGCTGCCATCCTAGCATTTGAGCCTGAACTTAGAAACAATGGTACACTGGTCATAATTGATAATAATCCTGTAACTGTTAAGAATGATCTTAATCTTTGGTTACTTGAACCATCAAAATCGTCATATTTTACTGGGATTACCAAAGAAGTAACTGCTAAGGTTGTACCACCTCCTACTAAGATCAATCCTGCCTTAAATTGCGAATCACTTAATTCTGATAGTTCTTGGGGTGTAGTCAGTACGGAATTAGATTGGGCAGGAGAATAAAAAGATATTCCCAATAAAATTACTGCCAGAAAAAATGTTTTCATCAGTTCGAAGAATTAAGGTTAACAGTAAAGGTAAGTGCAGGGTATACTTTTTGTGTTTGCGGAAGGGTGAGACCACGGACAGTTTGGGTACCCAAACTCAAATGGGCAGCTTTTCTAGCTTTTGAAGCGGAACTTATAATTATAGGAACTCCAATAATTGCGATAGGAACACCAACATAAAATAGATAGGGTCCAATTCCATCACCTGAATCAGAAGATGCGCTGCTGACACCAAGCGCAATAATACCTACTCCCATCATACCGGCTCCAACAACCAAAAATCTAATTCCGGTCTTTTTCTGTTTTTCACTTTGTTTTAAGTATTCTTTTATCAAAAACTCTTTACCATTATCTTGAGCCTGAAGATTTAATGATAACATGAAGAGGAGAGAAAAAATGAAAGTTACTTTTATCATAATCTATATGTTAATAACAATATCTGAGTCCTTATTTTTAAGGTAAGTTAAACACATAACTATTGACTTACTATTTTTTTAGAAAGTTTTTTGCGCTCAAGCCTCAATGCCTTGACTAAAAAATGGGATTAGAGCTTCAGTTAATAAAAAAACAGGTAATTCCAATCAAAAAATAGTTTTGAAAAAAACGAGGGTAGACTAACGCATTTTTATAATTGATGTTAATTTCCCCCTAATTGATGGATTGTATTCTGAATCAATCCTTCTAGCTCTTTCCCATCGTCATCTTTGACCCGATATTGAATCTCCATTCCCCAAGTGGGCTTGATCAGGGGTATGGTAAGCTTGATGGATCTTTTATCTTTTCCCAATTCCGCTTTTGTGACTGACAATGTTTGTTCATTGTAGTGTTTTGAGCCATATTTTCTTGATCGCAATAGATCCCAGGTTTTCACCGTGTAGTGGGCAGTATCAGCAACACTTCGGACATCCAATTCATCTGTAAAGCTTAGCTCAATCCCTTGGGTAGTAGCTTTTATTCCTACAGGAATTACCATTGGCTGATCTACTTTTCTGATGCGGTAAAGCCCTCCCAACTGTGGCTGGGTGGAACCCCATGCCGACAAGCCACAGAGGTACAGTTGCTCATCGCCAGGATTGAATCTCCCACGCATCACGCCGGTAGAAAATCTAGGTATCGGCAGTTCAAAGATACCTCCCTGAACTTGCTCCCCTAATGTTTCATAGGGGACGACAAAGACTTTTCCATAGCCATAGGAGAAGTTGAGAAGCTTCCCGTTCAGGGCTCCCCACTTTTTGCTATTTACCCACAAAAGCTCGGACGGTGATTGGTCTCTTTCTCTATCTACCCAGACCAATGGCAATTCCATTCCCTTTTCAGTGCTGTCGGCGGGTGGATTATATCCAAACATATTTCCATAAAAACCGCCTTTTTTCACCCAATTGATCCGGTTCATGGGATTCCAATGACCTTCCTGGTCAGTGACTATAAATGTCCCGTCAGGATTGAGACAAACTCCGTTTGCAGCCCTAAAACCGGTAGCAATGATCTCGGTCCGGAGTCCGTCTGCACTTACTTTGATCAGGGTTCCGTGCTGAGGCACCAATGCTTCCCTGGCATGCCGGGCACTTTTTGCGTAATAAAGGTTCCCTGCTTTATCCGCCTGAAGTCCCATGGCAAATTCATGAAAATGGTCCGTGACCATATGGTCATTGTTGAAACTTTCATAAAAGTCGGTTTCCCTGTCTCCGTTGAAATCATGAAGACGGACAATCTGATCCCTGCAGGTAATGAAAATTTCCTCATTGATTACTTTTATCCCCAAAGGCTGAAACATGCCTGAGGCTATTCGTTGCCATGAAAGTTTTCCCGTATTTTTTGTAAAGCCCTCCACCAGCCAAACATCTCCATCGGTAGAACAAATCACCCCTTTGTTAGAGTCTTTGAAAAAGTCCAGTCCGCTCAACCTGAATTGATTCTTCCATGGACTGTCAAAAGGCGGATTCATAATGTCCACCTGAAAAGGACCTTCCTGCTCTCCTTTGAGGATTTCTGTGGTCAATTTTTGGGGATAACGGGCAGGACCGCCTTTGATCAGTGGATTTAAGTCCTCCGGTGGTGCCGAAGTTTTTGAATACTGCTGAAGTCCTTTCATTCCGGGTGCGGTGATCAGGATTTTAACCTTCAAAGATGAAGAAGGAACAAGTTCCATGACGGTAAACCCTCCCTCATTTTTCAAAACAGCACCTTCACCCACGAGTGCAACGGATGTCCCGCTTGGGGCAATTCTCATTTTCAAAGGTTTTTCAGAGGGAGAAATGTTTAAAGTTCGGGTGAAAACAGGTTGGTTATCCAATGTTTCCAATCCAAAAGTTTCCAAAACTTTAGCATTTCCAACGGTATAAGAAACAATCACCCGATCTTGATACTGATAAAGCCCTTTGTAATGCGCCCACTCCCGTGGCAACGGTCCAAATTTCCTTTTGTCCCTGGCTGTGAACCTTGGGTCGGCAAATGTACCTGTATTGGGATCTGCCCAACCGGGAGAAACGGGGTTTTGAAAGTGAAGGTCCCCTACCGTTCGCGGTGAGATATTGTGACTTCCATTAAATAGAATCGCTTCCCAATCAATAAATCCTTCACCTGTCCAGGCTCCTGCAATTCTCATCAGGTCATGGTCAAACATCATCCAGGCATTGCCGGCTGCTACTCCACCTTTTCCCTGATCCAGTCTTATGGCTATTCCTTTATAGGCAAAATTGCTTTTGGAAAAATTTTCATCCGGAAGAGGTGATGGACCTGAGGATCGTTCCCTTTCCGGGGCATTCCGTCCGACCAATTCATAGGTATTGATCAAAAAATTCCCATAGTCCATTTCTGCCCAAGGCTTGAATTCTTTAGGCGCAGGACCTGTGTTTGTCCCGGTTGGCAAGCCGGCCAAATACGCTGAATCGATTTCGAAGAATTGATCGGGGTTTTCTTTTTGCAAAAAAGTTTCTCTCAAATAATTGATGATGTCATACTTTTCTACCGGAGTCAAATTGACTTGAGGAGGCATCGATCCATATCCTCGGGTAAGGGTCTGATAGATCGAATATGGATCTTTCCCCACTTTGAAGGTGTCTTCCCAAAATTTGAATGCCGTAGGAATCGATCCTACCTGGTCAGGATTTCCATGACAATTGAAGCAGATATTATTGTAAATATGCTCCCCGGTCCTTATGGATTCGTCATGCCTATCGCCCAATGCGGTAAGAAGCCCTTTATGGTCAATGTCCTTTTCAAAGTCAGGGAGATCGGATTCTGAAAGAATAAATCCTTGTACAGAATCTGTATTCTGATTTTCCTTCGCTTGTTTACAACCAAAAACAACAAGTAAAAGGAAGAGGCATTGAAATAAAATTTTGGGTCTATTCATTTTGTGTCTCGGAAAATAACCTATGTCAAAACCAAAGGGTAAGGCAATGAAGTTGGATTAATAAATGGTTATTGGGTTAATGGCTTAATGGGTTATTTGGTTATTTGGTTAACTGATTTTGGTATGGATCAATCTTCTCGCGGGTTTCTAAAAAAGACCTTCGAGGTTCAAGTAAACCTCAAAGGTCTTGTCTATCGCTTTTTGCTTCTTTTCAATTCCACCTTCCAATCTTCCTGACTTCCCACTTCCCAACTTCCAATCTTCCCACTTCCAAACTTCCTATTTCTCCATCGGATGATCTTTTAGCAATTCGGCAGGAGAATAGAATCCCTTTTTGTCAGCAACCTTGGCCCTGACTTCTTTTACCTGATCAGGCCTTATGGGCGGAGCTTCATTGCCAAATGAGTTTCTCACGTAAGTCAAAACCGCTGCGATTTCATTGTCATTGAGCATCCCTTCATATGGTGTCATCGGAACCTGACCCGGATATTCCCTACCCGATACTGTGATCGGTCCCATCAATCCTTTCAGCACAATTTTGATCAAGCGCTCCTCACTTCCCAATACCCAAGGTGTACCCACGAGAGGCGGAAACAAAGAAGCGGAAAGTCCACGTCCGTCATTTTGGTGACAGGTACTGCAAAATCCGTCTCTCGCATAGATTTCTTTGCCCATATTATACAGTTCGAGGTCGCTGCCGGTCAACTTGGACTTGATGGTTTCCTCTTTTTTCTCTCTCACTGAAAGTCCATTGATATGGGCTACTGCAGCTTCATGTGCGTGAATGGACCATTTGTCCAAAGGCATTTTTTCTGCTTCCGCCAATATCGGCAGTCCCTTTTCCCTTGGCAACCAAGATGCTGCCACGATAGCTTCCAAGCGCACTCTGCTATTCTCATCCTTGACGGCTTCCATTAGCAAACTGGCCTGATCATTTACCTGATGTCCTGAGTAGCGAAGTACCCTCACAGCAGCTGCTCTCGCCCTGAAATCCTTTGCCTTTAACATTTGCTTGAGCAATTTTTGATCGACCTTGTTCAATCCCCAACTCACCCACAATCCTTCCAAAAGATAATGTTCATAATTGGGATCATTTTTATCCAGCTTTGATACCCAAGCTTCAATGGCAGGAAGCACTTCTTTGGGATCCCTTCCTCTGAGTTCACGGCGGGTGCGGTAACGCGTCCTGAATTCCGGCAGCTTCAGATTGTCCAGCAATTCTGGAATGGATGCGCCATAAACTTTCGCAGGAGTAACCAAAGGACGGGATGGATACGTGATCCTATATACCCGGCCATGTACGTGGTCACGGAGCGGATCACGGGCATTGTGCTGCATGTGTCCGATCAGGACATTGTGCCAATCGATAAAATAAAGTGAACCGTCAGGAGCAAACTCCATGTCCACAGGACGGAAATTACGGTCAGATCCTTTCACAATATCCTGCCGGAATTTGGTGATAAAACCGGTCCCTTCGTCCATGACCTGATGTTGCTTCATCCCCAAAAATCCAATGGTATTGGCGATCAGCATATCTCCCTGTACTTCCTCCGGGAAGTGTCTGCTGGAGACGAATTCCAATCCTGAAGTCGGGCGGACTTTATGGGCTTCTTCAATCAGATTTTCAGATTTGTGGGTAGCTTCACCATACCTCGGCAATACCGATCCCGGCATCATCCACCTCACATCAGGACCTGAAGTTTCGGCAAAGAAATTTTGCCCCCAATCGTCAAAAGCAATTCCCCAGGGATTCGGTATCGACAACTGTGCGGTACGCTCAAGATGGCTTCTGGCAGGATTGAATCTGTAAAATCCGCCATTTGTCGCCCTGACAGGACCATAGGAAGTTTCGACATTGGTATGCAAAAAGACTCCCTCAGCCATGTAAATGGATCCTGACGGATCTGCCGCGAAAGCCGAAATCACGTGGTGCGTATCGTGGTCATCAAATCCGCTCAAAAGTGTTTCAATCTTGTCGGCTTTGTCATCCCCATCTGTGTCAATCAGGATTTTGAGGTTGGTTCCCTGGGAAATATATACCCCCTCAGGAGCAATCTCAAAACCCATCGGTAGATGCAATCCGTCGGCAAAAATGATTTGCTTGTCCGCTTTACCATCACTATTGGTATCTTCCAAGATAATGAGCTTGTCATTTGGACGTGCATCTCCAGGCCTGTAATGCGGGTAACTCGGAACCGTGGCTACCCACAGTCTGCCTTTGTTGTCAAAGCTCATCTGCACAGGATTGGCCAAGTCAGGGAATTCCACTTCCGAAGCAAACATCTCGATTTTGTAACCTTCAGGAACAGTAAGTTTGTCCAAAGCATCCTGACCGTAGAGGTATTCTGTACTTCCGTTTTGTTCGGGATTGTAATTCGTCTCTACAGGAGGCAATGTCCTGGTATTTTTGTCTGCTGCGGCCAGATCCATTTTCTCGCCTTTTGCTGCTTTCCAGATTGCCTCATCACGGATGGCAGTCATCTGACGGATTTTTTCCAATTCTGCGGGATAATTATCCGGGCCAAACGGCGCGTACCGGCGACCAAAAACATGGACCCCGTTGGGGATTTTGTAGTCATTGTGCCACAACCAGTTTTTCTCCATCACCATATCATGGATCAAAGTGCGGTGTTCTTCCGCTTTTGGATTATCATCCCCAAAAACAACATCGGCAAGCAGCACGGCTAGTTTCTTATATCCTTCTTCATTCAACTGAGAACCGTCAATGGTCAAAGGTTCTGCACTCGAATCATACCATTCCTGTGAGGGAGTAAATGCGTCCACAAAAAGGACTATATTCTTTTCAGAAACCTCCTTCATCGCTTGGGTATACAGCGCTAGGTTTTCATTTTCCTTTTTGCCATTCGGCAAATCCCGAATATCCGAAAGGTCCTCAAAAGCAATGGGAGAAATGATGGCAAGTTTGGGGGCAGCTTTCCCATTGTATTGTTGCTTGAGGGTATGCTTGATAAATGCATCTAGTTCGCCTTTATAATTGTCAAGTCCATCTACACCCTGAAAGGACTCATTATATCCAAAAAACGCCAGGATCACATCAGCCTGATGTCTGGTAAGCCACTCATCAGGAGATTCAAAATGACCCTCAGAACCTGATTTATTGGCATATTCAGTCTGGAATTCTTCTGCTCCGGGAAATGCCCAAGGAGACTCCCTGCCTGAATGCGGTCTGAATCCCGGCGTATCTCCCCCGTCTCCCATATTGCGGATATACAGCAAACTATCAGGATAACGCACATGCATTTCTGTCTCAAACTGCCCGTATTCCATCATCCTCGAGGCAAGGTTGTTACCAATCAGGATAATGTGGGAGCCTTTGTTAAAATCAAGTGAATCGGATTTTTTGCATTGGTAAAAAATGGTGGAGACTAACAAAATCAAGGTGATTTGTAACAATCTTTTGCCGTTGTTTTTGATTGGGTTTATCATATGTGCTTTTCTTTATACATATTGCCCAAGATGGTACTCCCGGGAATTGGTGGTTTTTTGGAATGATAAAAGTTTTTTTTATTTCCCGGTATTCTATCCTGTCATATCCTGTTTACAGGCCTGAACCCGGTTGGGGAATTTCCCTTTAAGGTATACACAGGGAATTCAAATAGCAAACGGGAATTGGCAGTCGGCAAAAAGCTATTTTGAATGTTCTGCCGAAAAAGAGAAACGTGAAGGTACAGGATGGATTTTTATCCAAAAGAGAAGAAAATTAGGATTACGATTTATTAATCAAATCTATTCCGTTAAATTTTAAGATGATTTCAGAAGGCTTTTGGCTTTGGCAGTTTTTGGGGAGGCTCCATCCTATGGTGGTGCATTTTCCTATTGCCCTGCTGCTGTTTGGCGCTTTTCTTGAATTCTTTACGATTGGTAAATTCCAATCCAAATTACGGCCCGGCATCAACCTAATGGTTTTGGCAGGTGCTATATCCGTCTTGATAGCGGCTGTCTTTGGGCTTTTGCTGGCCACCAATGATGCTGTGGAAGGTGACCTGTTAGACCTACACCGATGGTTAGGAATTGGATCTGCGGTTTTTAGTGTAGCTGTACTTTACTTTTTGAATCAGGTTGGAAAGAAAAAACAAACCGGAAAAATAAAAGCTTACCGCGCAGTGCTATTTATAGCCGCATTTGGAGTCGGATTTTCGGGACATTTTGGAGCATCCTTGACACATGGCGAGGATTTTTTGACTGAAACTTTCCCTTGGAACAACAGCAATTCTTATGATTCCGGCAGTTTTGACTTGGCTGCTTACGAAAGCGGTGCATCAGGATTAAGTCCTGAAAAGGAAATGCAGTTGATCGGGGAAGTCCGGACTGTCTTGGCGCATAACTGTTACAAATGCCACAGCGGCGCAAAGACCGAAGGCGAGCTGAGGTTGGATGAAAGGGAATTTGTCTTTCAAGGAGGAGAATCCGGTGCTGTTATTTCACCCGGAAATCCTGATGAAAGTGAGCTCTTCCGCAGGATCAACTTGCCAAAAAACCACAAAGATGTCATGCCTTCCAAAGGAAAGCATTTGAGCAAGGAGGAAATTGACCTGATCGGTTTTTGGATAGAAAAAGGCGCACCGTGGCCTGATGGTGCTGAGCAAAAAAGCGTCTATCGGGTAGCGGAATTGGCACCGAGAAAACCGGTATTACCACCACAATCTACCGGACTTGAAAATCCCATCGACCTTTGGGTGAATGCTTATTTCGAAGAAAACAACCTCACTTGGCAGACTGCAGTCGATGACAGGACTTACCTCCGCAGAATTTATCTAGATGTGGTTGGATTGGTTCCGAGCCCTGAAGAATTGGAATTGTTTACCAAGGATTCCAATCCTGACAAAAGAGCTGTTTGGCTTCGGAAACTGCTTGACCGAAATGATGATTATGCCACTCATTGGCTGACGTTTTGGAATGATGCCCTGCGAAATGACTACACCGGAACCGGATACATCACCAATGGCCGCTACAATATCACCGATTGGCTCTACAAATCCCTGCAAAGCAACAAACCCTATAATGTTTTTGTAAAAGAATTATTGAATCCGACCGACGCTTCCAAAGGATTTATTGAGGGAATCAGGTGGAGAGGAACAGTCAATGCAAGCCAACGAACTGAGATGCAGGCCGCCCAAAATGTGGGTCAGGTAATCTTGGGACTCAACCTCAAATGCGCCTCATGCCACGACAGCTTTATCAGCGACTGGAAATTGGAAGAAGCCTATGCTTTTGCCAATATTTTTGCCGATTCTACTTTGGAAGTCAGCAGGTGTGAAAAACCTATCGGAAAATTAGCAAGTACCAGGATCCTTTGGGAAGAACTTGGCGAGATGGACAGCAGCGCCACCCGCTCAGAAAAATTGAGGCAGTTATCAGAATACCTCGTCCAACCGGCCAATGGTAGGATGTACCGTACCATTGTCAACCGTATCTGGAAACAGATGATGGGCCGCGGCATGGTCGAGCCCGTGGACGAAATGGACAATGAACCTTGGAGTCAGGACCTTTTGGATTGGCTCGCATCGGATTTTGTAGAAAAAAACTATGACCTGAAGGAATTGATCTTCCTGATCGGCACTTCCAAAATCTACCAATCGCAATCATCCGGGGTGAAAAGTGCCGACCTTTTGGTTGCCGCCGATTATACTTTCAACGGGATGGTGAGGCGGAGAATGACCGCCGAGCAATTTTCAGATGCAGTCAGTCAGGTTTTCAGTCCTGTTTTTGAAGAAAAAGACCTCAAATACAATCCAAGTCAACTTCTTACGGAGCAAAGTTCCAATATCCACTTTACCCGGGCTTCCCTTGTCGCCAACAACAGCTTTCTCACCGCTTTGGGAAGGCCAAACCGGGAAATTGTCTCCACCAACCGTGATTCACAGGCGAGTTTGTTACAGGCTTTGGAATTGACCAATGGCGAGCGACTCAACACTGTTTTGCAAAAAGGTGCAGCGCAGTGGAAAGAAAAATACAATTACGGACCCATCATTATTGAAGAGGTTTACAACAAAGCTTTGCTCCGAAAACCAAGCAAAAAAGAAAGTGAAATCGCCTTAGCGGCTTTGGGAAACTCTCCGGATGTGGGTCAGATACAGGATTTCTTTTGGGCAATTGTATTGTTGCCTGAATTTCAGCTTATTTATTAAAAGGAAAAGGAAACAATGAGAAAGGACCTGAACAGAAGGGATTTTTTGAAAAAAACCAGCGCAGCCGCCATCGCCGCCATGGCTGCCGGTGCTCCTTTTGCAGGTTTGATGTCCTCTTGTAATTCAAAAATCTCCATTCCCGCTACGGCGGACACGGTCATTTTGCTTTTTATGGCCGGAGGAATGGCCCATACCGAAACCTTCGATCCCAAAAAACATACGCCATTCCGAAAAGGCATGCAATCAAGTGAAGTACTCAGTACTTTCCCTTCAGTGCCGACAGTTTTGGACGGTATCCATTTTTCCGAAGGACTGGAATCCATCGGAAAAATCATGGACAAAGGAACCCTGATCCGCTCCTATGTCGCTGCAGACCTCGGACATATTCTACATACACGCCACCAATACCATTGGCATACCTGCTACGAACCGCCGCAATCGGTGGTCGTGCCCCATCTCGGATCGTGGATTGCCAAAGAATTGGGTCCGCTCAATCCTGTCATTCCCCCATTTATCAATATCGGTCAAAGATTTACTGTCGGGGAAGGAGAAGAGCTAAAGGCATTTCACAGTGCAGGATTTCTTGGGAGTGAGTTTGGACCATTTTTGATTCCTGATCCTACATCAGGTCTGGAAAGTGTAAGACCGCCGGTGGGAATGTCTACCAAAAGGTTTGAGTCCCGAAACCAACTTTATGAAAACCTGATCAAGGAAAGTGCGATGGGGGAATTTGGCAGTGATTACCAAAAGGAATCCCTCAAAAGATCCATGGAACAGGCTTATATGCTTTTGAATTCTCCCGAGGCCAAGGCTTTTGACCTGACTCAGGAACCAAAGGAAAGCTACGACAGATACAATACAGGAAGGTTTGGATTGGGATGTCTATTGGCAAAAAGACTGGTCGATCAGGGAGCGAGATTTATCAGCGTGACGACGGAATACGAACCTTTTTTCGGTTGGGATACCCATGACAATGGCCATACCCGATTGAAAGACATGAAGAAAATGATCGATGCACCGATAGCTCAATTGATCAAAGACCTGGATGAAAGCGGTAGACTGGAACGCACGATGGTGATCGTCGCGAGTGAATTCAGCAGGGATATGCTTACTGAAGGCAGGCCTGACCTGAAAGTCTTGGATCAGGTAGAAGTTCCGGAAATCATCGAAGACATGAAAAATTATGGCATGCATCGGCATTTTACCGATGGATGCTCGGTATTGATGTTTGGAGGAGGAATCAAAAGAGGTCATGTTTTTGGCAAAACTGCCGATGAGCGTCCCTGCAAAACCATAGAAAATCCCATCAAAATAAATGACCTCCACCAAACGGTTTACCATGCATTAGGCATTGCTCCTGACACGAATTATATCATCGAGCAGCGGCCTTTCTATACCACGCCGGACGGACACGGAAAAGTGGAAATGCGATTGCTAAAGGGTTAGTCATACCAAAAGCTTCAAAAAGTATATCCATGAACGGTTTCACTTGAAAATCTATTTGAGTTAACTTGAAATGAAATTTCTATTACCATAAAACCCAATCAAACAAACCATCAACCGAACAATTTCAAACCAAAAAAAATATGTCCTCCACCAAATTAACCTTAAAATTCCTCAGCCTTTTTTTGGTCACGGGAATTCTCTTTTCCTGTGGCAAAGGAACAGAAGAAGAAAGTAAACCCCTCCATCCCAAAGTCGCCAAATTAAAGCTTCCTGAAGGTTTCAAGGCCGAACATCTTTATAGCCCAGGAGAACATGGGCAGGGCTCTTGGGTCGGAATGACCTTCGATGACAAAGGCCGAATGGTCGTCACAGACCAATACGGATCTCTTTACCGTCTGGAAATCCCTGCGATCGGTTCGGACTCTTTGGCTCCTAAAGTGGAAAAACTGAAAATAGGCACCGGACCGGATGACAAGATCGGGATGGGTTTTGCTCAGGGTGTTCTTTTTGCCTTTAATAGCCTTTATGTCACCGTCAACCACAATGCCAACGAGGAATTTGAAAAAGGAACAGGCCTTTACAGACTTCAGGATCTGGACGGCGATGACCAATACGAACAGATTACCTTGATTAAATCGCTTCAGGGCGAACCCGGAGAACATGGTCCGCACAGCATGATTTTGTCACCTGACAAGAAGTCGATATTTATTGTAGCAGGAAACCATGTCGATGTGCCTGAAATGAATGCCTACAGAATCCCAAGGGTTTGGAATGAAGACAATGTATTTCCGGTGATCAAAGATCCCCGTGGACATGCCAACAGCCGCATGGCACCCGGAGGATGGATTGCTCAAATCGATCCTGAAGGGAAAAATTGGGAGCTCTTCAGCGTGGGTTTCAGAAATGCCTACGACATTGCTTTCAATGAATCCGGAGAATTGTTTACCTATGATTCGGACATGGAATGGGACTTTGGAATGCCTTGGTACCGACCCACCCGAATCTGCCATGTCACAAGTGGAAGTGAGTTTGGCTGGAGAACAGGAAACCAAAAATGGTCGCCCAATTATCCTGATAACCTACCTGCTACATTGAATATCGGACAAGGATCACCCACCAACGTGATGTTTGGAACAGGTGCAAAATTTCCTGAGAAATACCAAAAAGCACTGTATGCTTTCGATTGGAGTTTTGGGATCATTTATGCGGTCACCTTGACCCCATCAGGTGCTACTTATTCGGCCACAGCAGAGGAATTTATTTCAGGTTCACCGCTGGCATTGACCGATGGCGCCATCGGCCCCGACGGAGCGATGTATTTTATGACCGGAGGACGAAGGTTGGAGTCTGATGTATACCGAGTGTATTACGCAGGGGATGAAAATACCGAAGTATCAAGCACATCTTCGGAAATTCCCGAAGCGCATCAAACCAGAAGAAAACTGGAAGAATTCCATACGGGCGGGCCAAAAGCAGGTGCGGTGGATTTTGTTTGGCCTTACCTGAAGGACGAAGACAGGTTTATACAATATGCTGCAAGGGTCGCTTTGGAACACCAGCCAATCAGCGAATGGAAAGACAAAGCATTGGCTGAAAAAGATCCAAAAATCCTGACCCAAGCCATGATTGCCATGGCAAGACATGCTGACAAATCCCAGCAGCCACAGATGCTTCAGGCAATGATGGGTGTAGATTATGGGAGTCTGAGCAATACAGATAAGCAAAACCTGATCCGTGCCTTTGAACTGACGCTGTTCAGGCAAGGCGTTCCTACAGGAGATTTGAAATCTCAGCTAGTGGCTTACCTGAATCCTAATTTCCCTTCAAATGACAATCACCTTGACAGGGCCTTGAGTAAAGTCTTGGTCTATATCGATGCCCCTGACGCCGTTTCAAAAAGCATTGCTTTGTTGAAAACCGCCAAAGACGATGCGGATTATCAGAAGACATTTACTTCTTCTTCGGATTTGATCTTGAGAAATCCCCAATACGGATTGGACATCGCAGAGATGCTCTCAAGTGTCCCTCCTGCCCAACAATCCTATTTGGCTACGGTTTTGGGAAATGCCAAAGTCGGATGGACACCGGAATTGCGTGAGGAATATTTCACCTGGATCCATGATGCCTTCCAATACAAAGGAGGCGTAAGCTATGTTGGATTTGTGGACAGGGCCAGAAAAATGGCTTTGACACATGTGCCCAAATCTGATTTTGATAAATACAATGAAATGTCCGGGGCTTCCTTGCTGACCGGGAGTGGCAATGACCTTATCGTCAGCGATGTACAGCCTGTCGGTCCGGGAAGAAGATGGACTGTAGAGGAAGCATTGCCGTTGATGGCGAATCTTAAAGGAAGGGATTTGGTAAAAGGAAAAGCCATGTACGCTGCTACTTTATGTCAATCCTGCCACACGATGAAAGGTGAAGGTGGAATAATCGGTCCCGATCTCACACAGTTAGGCACGAGGTTTTCTGCAAAAGACATTCTCGATGCGACCATCAATCCCAACAATACCATCTCAGACCAATATGCCGCCACCATTTTCTATATGGCTGATGGAAGCTCGGTTTTGGGTAAACTGACTGATGAGGATGCGGACAAATATTTCATTTCCCAAAACCCATTTGCTCCGGATATGATCAGGGAAATCGCCAAAAAAGATGTCAAGAGCAAAAAACTCTCTGAAGTCTCCGTCATGATGCCGGGGATGATCAATAGACTCAATGAGGAAGAGTTGAAAGACTTGGTGGCTTACCTGATCTCGGGCGGAAATGCCGACCATGAAGTGTATAAATAACAAGTGATATTTTCCATATTTAATCTAAAAACCAAATGAAAAAGTCAGCCTTTTGGCAAAATACTTTTCCAATGATGACCCTTGTTTTAATCGGGTTGGCAGGATGCAACAATCCCGTACACAATACAGAAATGAAAAGCGGGGAAACGGGTATTGTCCCGCCAAGTGCAGCTCCTGAACCTACCGGATTCGTCTCCATCTTTGATGGAAAAAGTCTCTCAGGATGGGAAGGCGATTCCACTTATTGGCGGGTAGAGGACGGTAATATTGTAGGTGAAATTACGCCTGAGACCATTCTTGACGCAAATTCCTTTTTGATTTGGCAAGGCGGTGAACCGGCGGATTTTGAACTCAAACTTGAAGTCAATATCACCAAGGACGGCAATTCCGGTATCAATTACAGGAGTGAAAGATTCACAGAGCTTCCTTTTGCATTGCGCGGCTATCAGGCGGATATTGATGGCAAAAATGCCTACACGGGTCAAAACTACGAAGAAAGAAAGCGTACCACTTTGGCCTATATCGGGCAAAAAACCACCATCGACCCCCAAACTCCGGCAGGTGAATTACAGGGTAATATTGAGAGAAATGCCTGGAAAGGCCTTCGCGTTACTGGAGAATTGGGAGATGCGGATTCCCTGAGGACATTGATCAAAAGCGAAGATTGGAATATGATCCATCTTGTGGTCCAAGGTAATGTGATGAAGCACTTTGTCAACGGCGTGCTGATCAGTGAAGTGGTGGATGAAGACACTGTCAACAGAAGTATGAAGGGGTTATTGGGAATTCAGGTCCATGTCGGTCCTCCGATGCAGGTCAAATTCCGGAATATCCAATTGAAGGAGCTTTAAGTTTCATAGTCATCCGCTTCTTTGAAAGAAACCCAATATTTCTCTTCAGACAGGACGGAAGTCGGAAGTCCGATGTACCGGACATTTTGGTCTTCTGCCATGATTTAAGCTGATTTATCATTTTACTTGCATGATTTTTATAAAATTAAAAAAGGTCCAATATGATAAAACATGTTGGACCTTTTTCTTTCACCACTATCGAATTCTAGATGTCCGAATAGTCAGTCGGGTAAAGAAGTCGGGTATCATTTTTGGAAACCGTATTTTGGTATTCCTCCATCACTTTCATCCTGTCCCAATCAGGATCTGTTCCAAATGCTTTCCAATGCGCATCCCTTGATTCCATATTGGTAAATGTGGTCATGTACATCAGATTTGGCATTTGGGCACCGGCCAAAGTCTCGGCAAAAAATACAGGATTGAAATCCAATTTGAAGAAAATATCTATTTCTCCCTCATTGAACATTTTTACTTTCTGTCTATACAATCTTTCGGTCGCAGCCTCATAACTTCTCAATTCGTAAATTCTGTCTTTTTTTGGCCCCTCTACTTTTGATTCCATGAACCTTGCCATTCCCGAAAAAGCCTGCAAAAACGCAGTTTCTATTCTTTTGTATGGGGGATTATTGTGAGGCGCATTGATATAGTCCTTTCCCGCGACTAGATAGGCAGCATCCTTATCCAATTTGGATTGAAGGCCCACATATTGCTTCAAGGACTTATACGGAATCCATACATATATTTTTTTACCGGCATCGGGTGGGGTCGCAATCGGTTTGAAAACCCCGACTTTTTCGATTCCATTTCTATGCAAAGCGGGCAACAGGGCATTTTGCAGGTAATTGTCAATCTGGCTTTCCTGGTTTTTGCTATCTATGTGATAAATCTTCAATTCGTAATAATCTCTTTTACTGCTTTGGGCTAAAAGCTCCGAAGCGAAAAAGAAGCAAATAATCCCAAGGAGGATCGGAAGTGATGTGTTGATTTTCATGGTTTTTTTAGGTTTAAAGCTTCTTCAATGTACTGAAATCTCCATTTGGATTGGAAAGTAATTGATAATACGCAGGAGAATTTTATGAATGGATAAAAATTTACAAAATGTCTTATGTACTTTTTGGTTCATCATTTCTGTAGGTTAAAATACACTGGAATAACTATTGGAATATTCTGAAAATCCGGAATTTTCATGCCTGGAAAAAGTTAAACTTGGCTTTTTTGATAGTTTTAAATAGCTAATTTTAAGGGAGATAAATTTCATGCCTGACAGAACAGGATACCGACATAGATTTCAGATGATAAATTGAATTTTGAATATTTTACAGGATTTATGAGTGATTTGAACGAGCTGAAGCAGTCCAATTGGAAAGACAAAATCTCCAACCCCATGCAGTTGGGAGGGATTGAAACATCCGTTTTGGACAATGGATTGGGTAAGGGAGTTCGGATCGCCTGGATCAATACCGGAACAGGCCTGAGATACAAAGTGGTACTTGACAGAGGAATGGACATTGCCGATGCCTTCTTCAATGCACACAGCCTGGCTTGGATCAGCCATGCAGGTATCACTTCACCTCAACCGTTTTCAAACAAAGGGATTGATTGGCTGAGGACATTTGGAGGAGGATTGTTGACCACCTGTGGGCTTTCACATGTTGGCGGTCCCGAATCCGATGAATTTGGAAATAGAGGATTACATGGAAATGCAAGTAATATCCCGGCAGAAATCACATCCATCATTCAACCTGATCCACTTAATGGAAACATGGAAATGAGTATTACCGGCATCATCCGGGAGACAACTTGCTTTGGTCCTTCATTGGAGATGAAAAGAACCATTTCAGGAATATTGGGCGAGCCTGTTATCAAGGTCAGGGATGAAATCACCAACCTTGGCAATACGCCGGCACCTCACATGTTGCTCTATCATTTGAATTGCGGTTGGCCGCTGATAGATGAAGGAACAGAAATCGTTTGGGAAGGAAAATGGAATTCCATGGACAAAGATCCGAACAACAGGATTTTCAACCCAAAAAACAACTTCAAAAAATGCCCAGCTCCGATGGATGCCCATGCGGGTTTTGGCGAAGATGTAGCCTTTATTGATCCCAAAGCCGATGAAAACGGGAAAAGCACCTGCGGATTTGTCAACCAAAAACTTGGAATCGGTCTTTCTCTTACCTTCAACAAGAACCAGCTTCCTTGGCTGATCAACTGGCAACATTGGGGAAAAGGTGAATATGTGACTGCACTAGAGCCGGCTACCAACCCACCTATCGGCCAAAGTGGTGCAAGAAAAAACGGTACTTTGATTCTTTTGGAACCCAAAGAAAAAAGAGTCTATGACCTGGAGATAAGGGTTTTGTCAAGAGATAATGAGATTGCAGAATTAATCAGGGGAAGCTAAAAAACATGAAATGACAAACACACAAACCTCCATTCCTTAAATAATATCCATTAATATCAAATATCAATTAATATCAGATAGAAATATATTAAGCTTATTTATCAATCAACACAACCCATTAACCAATAACAACAATGAGTTTGGCAAAAAAAGCATTAGACCAAGGAGAAGGAATTCTGAGATTGACCCCAACATGGGTGCCGCGTTCTTTTTGTGTTCCGGGAAGGCGAATCAAACTTCATCCTGACGATTATTATGCACTTGGGGGAGCCCGGGGAGGAATTGACGAGCGTTGGTTTTCTTCGACGACTCCTGCCCAAAACGGCCCCTTAACAAGTAAAAATGAAGGTCTCAGCCATATCGCTTTTGAAGACGGTGGCAAAACCGAGCTTTTCTTGTTGAAAGATGCCATAGCCGACATCGGGGCCCAAATCATCGGTGACAGGTTATGGAACAAATACAAATCGTGGCCGATGTATTCCAAGTTTTTTGACAATATGGGCCCGCTTCCTCACCATATCCATCCGAGTGATGAATTCGGTGCACTGACCGGACAAAACGGAAAGCCTGAAGCTTACTATTTTCCACCGCAGGTGAATAACCACGGCGGGGATTTTCCCTATACTTTCTTCGGAATTGCCCCGGGGACATCCAAGGAAACCATCCTTGACTGTTTGAAAAACTTCAACAAGGGCGACAACAAGATCACCAATTATTCTCAGGCATTCAGACTACAACCCGGAACAGGTTGGGATGTACCCCCCGGAATGCTCCATGCACCGGGAAGTTTGTGTACTTACGAACCACAAAAAGCTTCAGATATTTTTGCCATGTACCAGTCCTTGGTCAATGAGGCCATCATTCCGGATGAACTCCTATGGAATGCCACTCCAAAAGACCGAATCGGAGATTATGAGCTGCTTTTGGAGATGATCAATTGGGATTTGAATGTCAATCCAAACCTGATGGACAACCACTACATGGAACCAAAGCCCGTGCATGATATGGAGAAAATGCATGCTGCAGGATACCATGAGTCTTGGATTTGCTATCGCTCTCACGATTACAGTGCCAAAGAACTAACCGTTTTCCCGGGTCAGACTGTAACCATCACCGACAATGCCGCTTACGGCATGATCATGATGCAGGGCCATGGAAAAATGGGGGCTTGGGATATCGAAACACCAGCCCTGATCCGGTTTGGACAGTTGACCCATGACGAATATTTCGTCAGCGAAAAAGCTGCGATGGCTGGTGTCAAAATCACAAATCATTCAAAAACCGATCCCATTGTCATGTTGAAGCATTTCGGTCCTGACAATCCGGATTTGAAAATTAGAAATTGAATTTTGGTTACGTCATTCTGAACCGTAGCCTGCGAAGGTGAAGAATCTCATTTATAGTGGAGACCCTTCACTACGTTCAGGGTGACGTAAAAAAGTATAAGTATCTAGTAAAAAGAGGCGAGATATTAGAGCCGAGAAGCGAGAAAAGCTCTGATTTCGAAATCAGTTAATCAATTAACCAAATAACCATTAACCTTCTAGCAAAATACCCATTAACCGAATAACAATAATCCATCCAATAACCATTAACAAATAACCAAAATACCATGTCCCAAAATAACTATCCAAAACTACACAATGCGACTTGGCCGGGTATTGTGGGGAAAGGCCCCGACTCAGAGCCAATCATTTCATTTGAAGACATGCTGCAATATACCGCCGCCGCAGAAGTCAATGGAGTAAAGTTTGACGGTATTGATATCGGGCTTTTTGATCCACATATTGATCTGGATATGTCCGATGACGGTATCAAGAGATTGGCAGAAAAAGTGCAGAAACTCAACCTGAACATCGGAAGCCTTGTTGCGCCGATCTGGGGTGGGCCTGCTATGGGAAGTAAGGAAGACCGGGCGCTGTTTGTGGAAATGGTCCGCAAATCATGTGTTTTCGGTCAAAAACTCAAAGACCTTGGTGTGAGACCTTACGGAATAGTAAGGATTGATTCGGCTAGCAGTGTTGAAAACTGGGCCAAAGACCCGATCAACAATACCAAACTGATTGCACAGACATTCAGAGAAGCTTGTGATGTGGCTGCGGATTTTGGAGAAAAGCTCGCTGCCGAAGGTGAAATCTGCTGGGGAGGCATGCACAGCTGGAGGGCGATGGTGGATACTCTTGACCAGACCAACAGACCCAACATCGGATTTCAGGCAGATATGTCCCATACTTTCCTTTACATGTTGGGTTACAACAGCCCGGATGACAGGATTCTTCCAAAGAACTTTGACTGGAATGACCGGGAGACATTGGATGAAGCATTCAAAAAATTGACAAAAGCACTCCGTCCTTGGACCATTGATTTCCATGTGGCCCAAAATGACGGGACAGTTTTCGGTTCGGGTTCGCATGACAAAACAGGCAGACATTGCCTTGCTAATGATCCAAATGGCAAACTTGATATTGCTAGAGACGCAGGCCATTGGCTGCGAAATGCAGATGGAGAACTGACCAAAGCCTTCCAGCATATTTGTTGGGATGGCTGTATGTTTCCCAATGCCGTGATGGGCAAGCAGCAGACTTGGAACGACATCCTTGCCAAAATGATCGAAGTGCGCAATGCACATGGATGGGTTGGGTAAGGAGGAAGTGGGAAGTACGAAGTGGGAAGTATGAAGTAAAAGGTAAGAGGTAAAAGGTTGGAAGTAAGAAGTTTGAAGTGGGAAGTATTAAGGAGGATTTGAAATTCTTTCCAACTTTTGAACCTTGAAATTTTTAAACTTTCTAACCCTTTGAATCTTCCAATTTTAAAATTTTCAAATAGAAAACCAGAATAACACATGAGCAAAAAACATATAAGAATCGGACTCATAGGAACGGGCTTGATGGGTAGAATTCACACCAACGCCTATAAGCGCATCCCTGACTTTTTTCCTGAATTTGAATACCTGCCAGTATTGCAAGCTGTATGCGCAAGGAGGGAAGATAAGGTCAAGGCCTTTGCTGAACAGTGGGGCTATGCCTCATACGAAACAGATTGGAAGAAAATCATTGCAAGAGATGACATTGATGCTGTGGATATATGTACACCCAATGCTTTTCATGCCGAAATAGCCATTGCGGCAGCTGCTGCAGGAAAGATGATCCTTTGCGAAAAACCGCTCTCCAAAACCTTGGAGGAAGGTGAAAAAATGGTCAAAGCCGTAGAAAAGGCAGGTATAGCAAATACTGTTTGGTATAATTATAGAAAAGTCCCGGCCGTGACTTTAGCCAAGCAAATCGTCGACTCGGGAAAACTGGGGAAAATATTCCATTACCGGGCCAATTTCCTCCAGGACTGGACAATCAATCCCGAACTGCCACAAGGTGGAGATGGGCTCTGGAGATTGGATGTAGACGCTGCAGGTTCGGGGGTGACTGGAGACCTTTTGGCGCATTGCATCGATACGGCCATGTGGCTTAACGGCGGCATCAAAGATGTGTCAGCCATGACCGAAACTTTCGTCAAAGAAAGGGTTCATCAGGGAAGCGGACAGGTTCAGAAAGTCGGCATTGACGATGCATGTATTTTTCATTGCCACTTTGACAATGGATCTCTCGGGCTTTTTGAAGCTACCAGGTATGCAAGGGGGCACAAAGCCCTTTATACCTTTGAAATAAACGGAGAACATGCCTCGATCAGGTGGGATTTACACGACATGAACTGGCTGGAATATTTTGACCATAAAGATGATCCTCATGTCAGGGGATGGAGAAAAATCCACATTACTGAAGGAGAACAGCCTTACATGAAAAGGTGGTGGATTCCCGGAACTAGCATCGGGTATGAGCATTCTTTCATCCATCATGCAGCGGATTTTTTCCAAAGCTTAGAAACCGGGAAACCCTGCTCACCGACTTTCAAAGATGCCTACGAAACCCAAAAAGTCTGTCAGGCAGTACTTGACTCCGCAGCCTCAAAAAGTTGGAAAGATACCGGAGTTAAATGGACAGAGAAGTAAACCAAAAGAGCATAAAAAAAAACCTCCAAAAAGGAGGTTTTTTTGTTTTCCGTTTGATGTAATGGGAATAATCAGAAAGCTCCTTTAAAGCCTTCCATTTTTTGGTCCACCTGAGTGTCAACCATAAATGACAGTCTTACTTTTTCCCACGCCATAGTCACCTTGGCCACTTTGTTGTTTTCTGCAGAGATGGCGTAAGAAAGTCTTTCCTGAGAATCCGCTGTCATTACTGGTGTTACTTTGATAGCAACTGCATCATCTTTTGCCATTGCTTCCTCGTCGATTTTGCCGTCTTTCATGTAGGTAAAAACTGAATTGGCTTTACCGTTAAGGTGAACAGTCCACTCGCCAGAAGCCATTGGTGTGATGAAAATGGAATATTTTCCGGCACGCAGATTTTTACCTCCAACGCTTACTCCTGTGCTAAATTCAATGATGGTTGTAGCATTGGCACCTGCTCTCCATGTTACTCCATACTTTTCCAACTCTCCAAAAATCTTCCTTCCTTTTACAGCTGGAGAGGAATAGTCAATGCTGATTTTTGTAAAACCAACATTTTGAGATACAAATGCCGCGGGGCTGGCTGAAGGAGACTGTAATTGGGCATGAGACTGCACTGAAGCTGCCAAAAACAACATCAAGGTTAATGCAAAGAAATAGATTCTGGTGTTTTTCATAATTTTGAAATTTGGATTTATGGATTTTGAACGGTGAAGATACGATAAGGAATTAAAGTTAAATTAATGGTTTCTAAAAATCCATAATTTTTCTTAATGATTGGTATAATATTTTTTCGATAATGCTTGTATTCCCAAAATACAAATACTAGATTCTCAAATAATAATTATACTATTTTTTATACCCAAATTAACTTAGTTATGTCAGTAACAAAATCGCTAAATAACCAATCAGCGACAGGATTTTCGCAATCAATCAATGGTTATTGGATTAAAAAGCTTGAGGGCATCAAAGAGTTACAACTGCCAAAGGATCCTTCAAATTCTTTGACAAAAGGAAAAGAGAATAACACGCTTAACTTTTTTTTAGATAAGGCTCTACTCCATGATATCAAGGCCTCTTTTTCTGAAAAAACCCCCTCATCGTCTTTAGTCCTTTTTGCAGCCCTGAAAGTTTTGCTTTACAGGTATAGTAGCCAAAATGATTTTTGTATTGGTACAACCATCAAAAAATCGGGGCTTTTCCGACCAAATGGGGGAAATGAACAAAACGAATTTTTGGATATCCTGCCTATTCGTTCCAAAATAGATGGCAGCATGCAATTTGATGAGTTGGTTCAAAAATTAGAGATCGGTTTAGCTGAAGCCAATTCCTACAATCAAATCTCTGTTGATCAGATAATTTCCTTATTAGGAAAAAAGAACGAAAAGGATTTGAGTTTACTTTTTCCCGTCATTTTTGATTATCAAAAAAATAAGGAAAACCATGAATCCAACCACCGAGTAGCAATAAAACTTCAGGAATTCAATTCTACGCTGTTTTTTGGCTTTGTGGAAAATGACGATACTATCGAGGCTACGATCACCTTTGACACTGAAATGTATTGCTTCGAAACAATTCAGAGGATGGCCTCCCATTTTTTTACGCTTCTTGAATCTGTACAATCCAATCCAACCTTAAACTTAGGTCTCTTAAATATTATTCCTAAAGAAGAAGATTTACTGCTGAAATCCTTCAACGATACTGAATCCCCATTATCGGACACAAAAACAATTTTGGATTTATTTGAACAACAGGTAATAAACAACCCAAATGCGGTAGCTGTTGAATTTGAAGGAAACGAGCTTTCTTACAGTCAATTGGATGCCAAATCAAACCAGCTAGCCCATTTTTTAATCAAAAACGGACTCAAACCTGAAAGTCCTGTTCCGATCTGTATGGACCGGTCTCTGGAAATGATCATAGGGCTTTTTGGAATCCTCAAATCAGGTGGGGCCTATGTCCCCATCGATCCTGCCTTTCCAAAGGACCGGATTGATTATATGATTGAAGATACCAAAGCGGATTTTGTCATTTGTTCTTCTGAAACAGCCCACAATTTCAGCGATAAGGTAAATCTTGTCATCATGGACCAGGAAATGGAGGCGGTTCTCAGGATGCCTTCTGGTAAACTTCCGCTTTCGCTCCTACCTAAAAATCTTGCATATATCATCTACACTTCCGGATCCACAGGAAAGCCAAAAGGTGCTATGGTGGACCATGAAAACCTCATCAACTTTTCGATTAGCTTAACAAAAATTGTAGTGTATGATTCCTCTTCGCGTCAGCTATCGGTAACTACTTTCATTTTTGATGCATTTTGCCTGGAACTTTTTGTACCCCTGATAAATGGAGGGTCTGTTTTTTTGGTAAAAAAGGAAATTGCCATGGACGGATTCAGCCTTTCCAAAAAACTGGAAGAAGTTCGTCCTACCCACATGCAGGCTACGCCTTCCGGTTGGCAATTACTCCTCAGTTCGGGATGGAACAATCCGGAAGGAATTATAATGACTACAGGAGGTGAAGCTCTTTTGGAAGAAACGAAAAATCTTCTCGCCCAAACAGGAAAGCTTTGGAACCTTTATGGACCAACAGAGACTACAATAACATCAACATTCAAAAAAATGGAGGTGGGTGAAAAGGTAAGCATCGGAAAGCCCATCGACAATACATCTGTATACATCCTTGGTCCTGAAGGCGGGGTAAACCCTATCGGGATTCCCGGTGAACTCTGCATAGGTGGAAAAGGTGTCGGACGAGGTTACCTCAACAAGCCAGATCTTACCTCTCAAAAATTCCTTCACAACCCATTCAGCAATGTCCCAGGTGATAGGATGTACCGTACAGGTGACCTCGCCAGGTGGCTACCCGAAGGAAACATCGAATACCTCGGCAGGATGGATGACCAGGTCAAAATCAGGGGATACCGAATCGAGCTCGGTGAAATCGAATCCGTCCTGCTCCTCCACCCCACCGTGAAGCAGGCCGTGGTCATGGCAAAAGAATACGGGCAAGGTGACAAAAGGCTCGTGGGGTATGTGGTCTGCGACGGCGATTTCGACAAAGAATCCGTCAGTGCATTCCTCAGGTCAAAACTCCCTGAATACATGGTCCCCGCCCTTTGGCTTCAGCTCGAAAAACTCCCCCTCACCTTCAGCGGAAAAATCGACCGAAAGGCACTGCCCGATGTCGGTTCCGCTGATAGGGTGACTGCCGGATATGCTGAACCAAAAAATGACCTCGAAAAACAGCTTGCCACTCTCTGGCAAAAACTTCTAGGGTTGGACAGGGTTGGAATCCATGATGATTTTTTTGCTCTTGGAGGACATTCCCTTCTTGCAATGCGTACCCTGGCAGCAGTCAGAAAAGATTTGGGGGCAGAACTTTCCATTCGTGAGCTTTTCTCTGCTCCCACGGTCGCACAACTTGCCCTCATCCTCCAGTCTAGAAGAGGGGAAGTCTCAAGTAATGTTCCTCATCCCGTGGCAAGGCCTGAAAACATTCCCCTTTCTTACAATCAGCAAAGTCTGTGGTTCATCCACCAGCTGGAAGGAAGTATACAGTATCATATTCCCCAGATCCTCAACATTAACGGAAACCTAGATATTTCGGCCATAGAAAAAGCCCTCAAAACCATTGTCAACCGTCACGAAGCCCTCCGCACTGTCGTCACCGAAAAGGATGGCAACTATTGGCAAAAGGCGCTTGGAGAAGACCTTTGGAAGCTGGACAGAATAGATTTATCTGATCCTGAACTCCTTGACAATGAAATTTCAGGACTGATAAGAACTCCTTTCGACCTCACCCATGACCACATGATGAGGGCATGCTTGATCACAAAAACCAAAGGCGATTATTGTCTGGTAATCACCATGCACCACATTGCATCTGACGGATGGTCTGCAAACATCCTGAGAAAAGAACTCACCGAATGCTATCAGACCATCACCAAAGGACTGCCAATAATCCTGTCTCCACTTTCCATACAGTATATTGACTATGCCATCTGGCAAAGAAATTTCCTGAACAGTGATTCAATACAGCCCAAGATTGACTATTGGAAAGCCAAACTCAAAAACGTCGTTCCTCTTCAGCTTCCAACAGATTTTAGCAGGCCTTCCGAAATAAGCAGAAACGGTGGGACCGTTCGGTTTTCAATCACCAAAGAATTGATATCCGATCTAAATAGAATAGGATTACAATTCAATGCGACACTGTTCATGACACTTATTTCAGCATTCAAAGTGTTGATGTACAGGTACACCGGGCAGGAAGATATATGTGTCGGTACACCAGTCGCAGGAAGGAATTATCAGAATCTTGAGAATCTGATAGGTTTTTTTGTCAATAGTATTCCTTTACGAAATGCTGTTGAGGGAAAAATGAGATTCGATGAATTGCTCAAACAGGTGCAAACCAATACGCTTGATGCTTTTGACAACAGTGAAATACCTTTTGAGCAAATGGTGGAATCTCTTGAAATCAAAAGGGATCTGAGCAAAAACCCTGTTTTCCAGGTGTTGTTTGCCCTCCATAGCGCCAATGATACCAGATTTCAAACGGAAGACACCAAATGGTCTTCATTCAATTATAATCATTCAACTTCAAGATTTGACTTTGCTTTTGAATTAACAGAAGCAGAGAATGGCCTTGATGGAATGGTAGAATTCAGTACAGACCTATTCTTGAAAGAGACCATAGAAAGGATGGTTGGCCATTACAAGATCTTATTGTATTCAATTTCTAATAATCCATCTATCAGGATTGATAAGTTAAAAATGATAGGACTTGAAGAAGATGATCTTGTTTTAAGAAAATTCAATAATACAAAATCCAGTTACCCCAAAAATGAAACAATTGTAAGTCTATTTGAGAAAATAGCGAAGCAGTCACCAAACAAGATTGCTGTTGTCGCCGGTGGCCAAAATATTAATTATAAAGAACTTGACGAAAGAGCCAACCAATTCGCCAACTACCTGATATTTAAAGGTGTCAAGTCAGAAAATCCCGTACCTCTTTGTATAGATCGATCCATTGGGATGGTCATTGGGATTCTAGGAATTCTAAAGGCCGGCGGCGCATTGGTTCCTATCGACCCTTCGCTACCTGTAGAAAGGATTGATTACATGTTGGAAGATACCGGGGCTGATTTTGTTATATGCATTTCCAATACTTCAGACAAAGTCTCAAACCACAAAAAACTATTTTTAGACCGAGAACAAGAGGGTATTTCCTTAATGTCTTCTAACAAGCCACTCCCCTCACCTAATCCTGAAAATCTCTTTGATATCATATATACCTCAGGATCTACAGGAAAACCTAAAGGCGTGATGGTTGAACACAGAAATCTGGTCAACTTCCTTTTCAGCATGTCCAAGGATGTAGATTTCAATCCTTCTTCCAGTATTCTATCGGTCACCACCTATAGTTTCGATATTTTTTATCTTGAACTGTTTCTTCCGCTTTTTCAGGGAGGCTGCGTAATCTTAGCTGATAAAGAAACTACCCTTGATGGCTATAAACTTGCACAGTTAATTGAAGAAAAAGCACCTACTCACATGCAAGCCACGCCGTCAGGATGGCAATTGCTTCTTGAAAGTGGATGGAAAAACCCAACAGGGATTAAAATGCTGGTGGGCGGAGAAGCGCTAAAGGCGGATACAAAAAATGCTTTGTCTTCTTTAGGAACGCTTTGGAATTTATATGGTCCGACGGAAACCACTATTTGGTCTACTTTAAAGAAAATGGACCCTTCCAGAAAAGTGACTATTGGTAAGCCTATTGCCAACACTTCTATCTATATTCTTGGTTCTGGAGATCAACCCAATCCAATAGGGATTCCGGGTGAGCTCTGTATTGGAGGGGATGGTGTTGGAAGAGGTTACCTCAACAGGCCTGAACTTACCTCCGAAAAGTTTGTTCGTGACACCTTTAGCGAAAATAAAGAGGCTAGATTCTACCGAACAGGAGACCTTGCTAAATGGTTGCCCGATGGCAATATTGAGTATCTGGGCAGGATTGATGATCAAGTCAAAATCAGAGGCCACCGAATCGAACTTGGGGAGATTGAAACTTTACTTCAGCAACACAAAGGGATTAAACAAGCAGTCGTTGCAGTAAAACAGGATAACTTTGGAATCAATAGGCTAATAGGCTACGTGATTTGTAAAAGTCATTTTGACAAGGATGAGGTCATTTCTTTCCTCAATGGAAAACTTCCAGAATACATGGTCCCTCATACTTGGATGGAACTGGATGCTTTCCCTTTGACTTTCAATGGGAAAATAAATAGAAAAGCCCTACCTGAACCAGTAGCAGAATCCAATGAAACCATAAAATATGAAGCCCCCAAAACAGACCTACAAAAAAAGGTGTCTGAAGTTTGGAGGAAAATACTGGGAGTTGAGAAAGTGGGGCTCAATAATGATTTTTTTGAACTTGGGGGCCATTCCCTCATGGCCATGAGGGTTATTGTAGCTTTGAGGCAAGAAACTGGACAGGTACTTTCTATCCGAGATCTATTTTCTAACTCCACTTTGAAACAATTCACAGAAATCCTGTCCACCAAAGAAATTGATGATAAGGAAGATATAGTCAAAACATTAAGAGAAAGAACTGAAATTATTCCCCTTTCCCATAATCAGATGAGCCTTTGGTTTATCCATCAATTAGAAGGAAGTATTCAGTACCACATTCCACTGATCCTTAACATCCGGGGAAAGCTCAACATACCAGCCTTGGAGGAAGCGCTCAGAACTATTGTCAACCGCCACGAAGTCCTCAGGACCGTGATCAGGGAAAAGGACGGCAACGATTGTCAGTACGTGCTCGGAAAAGATCTCTGGAAGCTTGAAATAATGGATTTACCTGATTCGGGACTCCTTGACAGTGAAGTTACAGGACTGATCAGGATACCTTTCGACCTCACCAGGGACCATATGATGAGGGCCTGTATCATCACATTAGCCGGCAACGAGTATTGTTTGGTAATCACACTGCACCATATAGCGTCTGACGGATGGTCCGCAAACATCCTGAGAAAAGAACTATCGAAATGCTATCAAGCCATTACCAACGGAAAGCCGATACCGCTGCCTCCACTTCCACTGCAGTATATTGACTTTGCCATCTGGCAAAAAAACTTCCTCAATAGTGATTCATTTCGTACTAAGATTGACTATTGGAAAAACAAACTTAAAAACGTAGCCCCTCTACAGCTTCCAACAGATTTTGTAAGGCCTGCAATGCATAGTAATAAAGGCAATAACTTTCGCTTTGCGATAGATAGTGTTTTGGTTTCCCAACTCAAAGAATTAGGAAAAAATCACCAATCCACACTTTTTATGACTTTGCTTGCCGCATTTAAAACCTTACTTTACAGATATAGCGGTCAGGAGGATATCTGCGTCGGAACACCTATTGCAGGAAGAGAAAGTCACGAAATAGAAGATTTAACAGGGCTTTTTGTCAATACTTTGGCGCTAAGAACCAGTATAGGGGGAAATATGGCCTTTTCTGATGTCCTCAAAGATATCCGCAACACCACCCTTGAGGCTTTTGAAAACCAAAAAGTCCCCTTTGAAATGGTGGTGGAATCACTCGGGCAAGAAAGAGACTTAAGCCGAAATCCTGTTTTTCAGGTTTTATTTGTTTTACAGAATGTTCCACAAAATGAGGTTCACTTGGAAGATGCCGTGGTTTCAGAAAAGCCTTATGAGCATTTCACCTCAAAATTTGACATGACTATTGACCTTACGGAGACTGAAACCGGCATAGAAGGGATAGCAGAATACAATACAGACCTTTACAAACATGAAACGATTGCGCATTTCGCGGGTCATTATATCCATTTATTAAAATCAATCCTTGAAAACCCAAATGAGGAAGTTGGAAATTTAAAAATCCTTTCTTCACCAGAAGAAAAAGAATTGATTGAATCCTTTAATTCCAAAGTCCAGGATCTTCCCCCTCAAATAACAATTCTAAATATGTTTGAGGAGCAAGTTGAAAAATCACCTGAAGCCATTGCGGTGGAATTTGAAGGCAAGAAACTCACTTACAGCGCATTGAATAAGAGGTCCAACCAGCTTGCCAACTTCCTCCTTAAGAAAAATCTTCGACCTGAAAGCTTGGTCCCGATTTGCCTCGACCGTTCTCTTGAAATGATCGTCGGTATATTGGGGATTTTGAAAGCGGGTGGCGGCTATGTACCGATTGATCCCACATACCCGGATGAAAGAATTGAGTATGTCTATACTGATACCCAGGCAAACTTTATAATAACGACGTCTGACTTAAAAACAAGGCTTCAAAACCTGGGAGAATTAATCATCTTAGATGAAGAATGGCCAGAAATTGAAAAGATGTCAGAAGAATTTATTCCAATAGACATCCAACAAAATCATTTGGCCTATATCATATACACTTCCGGTTCCACCGGAAAACCTAAGGGTGTGATGATTGAACACAAGGGTTTAGCGGCGTCCACATTGGCCAGACAATCCTATTATAAGGAAACCGGAGCGGTTCTATTGATCCCCTCATTCGCATTTGATTCCTCGGTGGCAGTAATCTTTGGAACCCTTACTACAGGAGGAAAACTGATTCTTTGCAAAAGTGAACTGATAAAAAATCCTCACCATATCAAAGAACTCCTTCACGATACTGAATCCATCCTCTGCGTCCCTTCTTATTACAGGTTCTTGTTGGAGGAGGATCTATTGGCAAAAGCAAAACTTTCCAATGTCATAGTCGCAGGAGAAAATCTTGATGAATCATTGGTAAAACTCCATTTTGAAAAATCAGGGAACGCTTCCCTTTACAATGAATACGGCCCTACAGAATGCACAGTTTGGGCTTCTGTGGCAAAAATTCAGTCGCCTACTGAAAAAGTGACTATTGGAAAACCAATAGATTATTTGAACATATACATCATCAATAAGGACAATCAATTAAATCCAATCAATGTCACAGGAGAACTTTGCATTGGCGGTCAAACTTTGAGCAGAGGATATTTGAATCTCCCTGACCTTACTTCTGAAAAATTTGTCAATAATCCATTCACCACTATCAAAGGTGCAAAAATGTACCGCACAGGCGACCTCGCCCGATGGCTACCGGATGGCAACATTGAATATTTGGGAAGGATTGATGACCAGGTCAAAATCAGGGGATACCGAATCGAGCTCGGCGAAATCGAATCGACCATCAACAGTATCGACGGAGTAAAAGAATCAGCAGTGATATTGAGGGAAGACCTGCCCGGACAAAAACAATTGGTAGGATACGTTGTATGCCAAGAACCCCTTCAAACAATAAACCGAGAGAACTGGATTTACCAAGTAAAGGAAAGATTACATGAGATTTTGCCCAATTTTATGGTGCCAGGTAACATCGTTCTTTTGGAACATCTACCCTTGACAGCAAATAATAAAATAGACAAAAAAAATCTTCCTAAGCCTATAGAAAAAATCAATGAGAAAAAAACGCCAACAACAAATCTTGAAAAAACAATTTCTAAAATTTGGTGCAGCGCATTGAAAAAAGAAATAATAGATATAGAGGCAGATTTTTTTGAATTGGGAGGACATTCCCTCCTTGCTGTGAAAGTAATGGCAGCTCTGGAAAAAGAAATTGGTTCAAAACTCGCCATCAACCAAATATTCAAACATCCGAATATTCTGGAACTGGCAAAGGCCCTTGAAAACATCAATCAAAATCAGACCGGTTGGAATTCCCTCGTTCCAATAAAACCTTCAGGCAATAAACCTCCTTTGTATATTGTCCACGGGGTAGGATCGACAGTTTCAATTTATTATAGTCTGGCAAAATATATTGAAGACGACCAGCCCATTTATGGATTTCAGCCAAAAGGTTTGGATGGCATAGAGACCCCAAATAAGTCCCTTGAAGAAATGGCTTCTTATTACATTTCCCTGATGATCGATCAGAATCCACACGGCCCTTACAATATTTCAGGCTATTCCTTTGGTGGATATGTGGCTTACGAAATGGCGAGACAGCTTCGTTCAATGGGAAAACAAGTCGGAAAGCTCATTTTGTTTGATACATCATCTTTGGACTCCTATGAGAAACTTTCAACTTTTGATAAAATAAAACTCAGATCAAAAATAATTCTCAATGAGATTAACTTTGTCTTGCATGAACCCCAAGGTTATTTTGAAAAGAAATCAAGGTCCTTTCAAAGAAAAAGAGACAAACTCCTTGTCAAAATGAAACTAAAACCCGATCCAAAATATTTGGGTGACTCCAAAAGTGTTCTGAACAGAATTGCAAAGAATAATGCTGATATCTTAAATAAATACAGACTAGGTCCTTACAATGGCCCACTTCATCTATTCCGCGCAAAAACTCAGGGCTTTTATGTCGAAGAACCAAAATACTACGGATGGCTTCCTTTCGTTGAAAAAGTCCATGTAGTACATGTCTCAGGCCATCACGATAATATTTTCAAAAAACCGGAAATCTTAAAAGAAATGGCTGAAAAAATTCAAAAGGTCCTTGATGAAAAAACTGTTTCATGATCCTCGATAAATCCATTGATTGGCAAGAAACCAATCCCATTTGGGAAAAATTCGCAGCCTCTCCGCTTTTGGATGAGCTTCATATAATCCGGATTGGGATAGCTAATAACTTTGAGAAAATCCAGCGGCATACAGGATTATTAACCGGGGAAGAATTAAAAAAATCAGAAAGATTTGTGAGAGAACAGGACAAATACAGTTTTCTTGTCAGCTCCGTTATGAAAAAAATTCTTTGCGGCCACTATCTCGGACGTGAACCCAAATCGGTGGAATTTGAGGTGAATGAATTCAACAAACCCAAAATCAGAAATCAAGAAAACATCCATTTCAATACCTCGCATTCAGGTGATTGGCTCGTATTTATTTTTTCCAACAATCCCTGTGGCATTGATATAGAAGGAATAAATCCTGATTTTGATTATAAGTCCATTTTGGAAATGTCTTTTCATCCTGATGAAATTGATTTTATCCAAAAATCAAATCAACCGGTCAATCAATTTTTCAAAATATGGACTATCAAAGAATCCATTTTAAAAGCGGAAGGAACCGGATTGATGGATAACCTAAATGAATTGAATACACTCCAGGATTTTACTAAATTGCCAAGCAACACTGATACTTGGTATACCAAAAGCTTGTTGATCGAAGAAGATTATTGGTGCAGCCTGTGCTTTAAAAACGCTTCTGCAAAAACAAAATTCTTTGAAATCTAAAAATCTGCCATATCCTTTTCTTTTAAAATTTAACCAATCCCTATGAAACCCTATCATACCCTGAAGCTGTTCTTGGTTTTCTTTGTTTGTCTTTTCATTTCCTATGCACAAGCCCAACAAGGTGATATCAAATGGTCAAATGATGGCACGGCTTATTTCAGCGTCGAACAGAACGAGATAGTCCAATACACCTTGCCGGCAAACGACAGGAAAGTGCTCATCAGCAAAAAACAACTGACTCCTTCAGGAAAAAGTGATCCGCTTGAATTGGACTTGTATGCATTTTCGGGTGACAATTCCAAGCTGCTTATTTTCACCAATTCCAAACAGGTTTGGAGAATCAACACACGCGGGGATTATTGGGTTTTGGATTTGAAGAACAACAGCCTAAAACAATTGGGCAAATCGAGGCCCGAATCTTCGCTCATGTTTGCCAAAATATCCCCTGACGGCACCAAAGCAGCCTACGTCAGTGAATACAACATCTACTTGGAAGACCTTGCAACACAGAACATCACCCCACTTACCAAAGACGGAAACAGGAAATTCATCAACGGAACTTTTGATTGGGTATATGAGGAAGAATTTGCGTGCCGTGACGGTTTCCGTTGGAGTCCTGACAGCAAGTCGATCGCATTTTGGCAATTGGATGCAGAAGGAACAAGGGATTATTACATGATCAATAATACCGACTCGGTGTATTCCAGGATCATTCCTGTAGAGTATCCAAAAGTCGGTGAAAGCCCTTCAGCAGCTCGGATCGGCGTGATTGATATTGCTACCGCCAAAACCAAATGGATGGATATCCAAGGTGACCCAAGGCAACATTATCTCGTCAGGTTGGAGTTTATTCCCGGTACCAATGAATTTCTCGTGCAGCAGCTGAACCGTAAACAAAACGAAAGCAAAATCCTGCGTTGTGATGCCGCAACTGGAAAAGTCACGCTTATTCAGACTGAAACCGACCCTGCTTGGGTAGATGTCATGAGCCCGGGTGACGATACTTATGATATCGATTTCAAGCATCCGGTACATTGGCTTGCCGGTGGCAAAGAATTTCTTTGGACCAGTGAAAAGGGAGGTTGGAAGCAACTATACAGAATCAGCACAGATGGGAAAAAAGAGCTTTTGGTCACACCGGGAAATTATGACGTGATTTCAATGAAGGCCTATGATGAAAAAAGCGGTTTTGTCTATTTCATCGCCTCTCCTGACAATGCCACCCAAAAATACCTTTACCGCAGTAGACTAGATGGCAAAGGCAAATTGGAAATGGTCACTCCGGAAGGGTTTCCGGGAACACACAGCTACAATCTTTCTCCAACAGCAAAATTTGCGCAACACCGTTTTTCAAACCACTACACCAGACCTTTGGGCGAAATGATCAGCCTGCCAAAACATCAGGCTTTGAATGAAAAAGAAAGTATCGCAGCAAAATTCACTTCAGCTCAAGTGGAAAAAACAACCGAATTTTTCAAAATCACCACTGAAGAAGGTGTCGAGATGGACGGTTGGATGGTAAAACCGGCAAACTTCGATACTTCCAAAAAGTATCCAGTGGTATTTTATGTTTATTCTGAACCTTGGGGTGCGACGGTCGCCGACGGATTCGGGTCATCTAGAAACAGTCTCTACAAAGGGGACATGAGGCAAGACGGGTATATCTATATCTCTCTTGACAACCGCGGAACTCCTGCCCCAAAGGGCAGAGCATGGCGCAAATCCATTTATAGAAAAATCGGTGACATCAATATCCGAGACCAAGCATTAGGTGCTAAGGAAATCCTAAAATGGTCATTTGTGGATCCCGAGAGGATCGCTGTTTGGGGTTGGAGCGGCGGAGGCACTGCGACACTTAACCTGATGTTTCAATATCCTGAAATTTACAAAACCGGCATTTCCATCGCTGCTGTGGCCTTTCAGCTCACTTATGATAATATTTATCAGGAAAGGTACATGGGATTGCCTCAGGAAAATCTTGAAGACTTTGTAAACGGTTCACCGCTATCCCATGCCAAAAACCTGCAGGGCAATCTGCTTTACATCCATGGTACTGCCGATGACAATGTCCATTACCAAAACGCCGAAATGCTCATCAATGAACTGATCAAACACAACAAGCAATTTCAGGTTATGCCCTACCCCAACAGGTCACACAGCATATCAGAAGGACAAGGGACTTTCCTCCACCTTTCTACGCTGTATACTGACTATCTGAAGAAATATTGTCCTCCTGGGGGAAGGTAAAATTGGCGGATTCTGACAAAAACTTTAACCCAAAGAATAAGCTTTCCTTAGGAAAAGTGTGATGATTCACATTTTTTCCTTTGGAAAAGTGTGGTTCAATACATTTATTCCTTTGGAAAAGTGTAAAGCATATTTTCACCAAAATGTTAAACATGGAGTTTGTCCAAATTCTGCAAAAAACGAGTTATGATTTTAATCATATTTTTGTGTCAGTCCCAAATCGGAAATCCTCACCTTAGTTAAATCCTCATTTATATCATATTAAAATGGCTTAAATCTCGGCAAAAAGACCACTTTTTCTAAGGCTCAGATCTGTCTGAGAAAAAAACAAGTGAAATTTTGTAAATAGTACAAAGTCGGATTTTACCCTTCAAAATCGATCTCGTCCATATTTTCAAAAAAACCATTAACTTTAAAATGCTGATTTATTTGACCCAAATAACAGTCTAAACCATGGACAAAATTATAGATTTAGATAAAGCCAAAGCCTTTCTTTTTGAACTGTTAAAACAAGAATCCGATCCAAAATCCATTGAGTGGCTTTTGCTTCAAAAGGAAAAAATCCAAAATGAATCTTCTTATCTGAAGTTTTATATGGCCTTTGGTCAGGCTTCGAGGTATTTCAAAAAATACCTTTTACAGCCTTCGGAAAGTCAAAAAACCGAGGCAAATACCCTGTTTCAAGGTTTCCGTCCCGATACTTGGGACCAACTGCAGACAGCAAGAACTTACCTTTTGCTTCACTTTGAAGAAAGAGACCCGACCTCTTGGGTGACGGCGATGAATAAACTGTTTGAAACCGGCGACATGCACGAACAGCAGTCCCTTTATGCCGCCATTCCTTTGATGCCTTTCCAAAAAGAAATGAGGGACCGCGCCATCGAAGGTCTCAGAACCAACATCAGTTCTATCTTTGATGCCATTGCGCTGAACAATCCATATCCTGCCGCTAATTTTGATGAAAGGGCTTGGAATCAGATGGTGATCAAGTCCATTTTCCTACTCCGTCCTTTATACCAAATCGAGGGAGCGGATGAAAGGGCCAATCCTCAACTTGCCAATATCCTTATCGACTTTGCCCATGAAAGATGGGCAGCAGGGCGTAAGGTGATGCCTGAGCTTTGGCGTTTTGTCGGGCCTTTTATCAATGAAGAAAACATAAAAGACATAGAGGTAGTGTTACAGACCGGCGACATGCTTCAGGAAAAGGCCGCGCTTTTGGCTTGCAGCAAAAGCAGTTTTGACAAAGCAAGGAACCTGCTTGATGAAAACCATGTCATCAAAGAAGCCATCGAAACCGGAGGAATTACTTGGGAATCAATCGGAAAGGAATTTCAGGAAACGCTGCCGAAATAGGCTTCAAATAGATATTCCTAACAGGTTTTGGAGTTCAATATAACTTACAATGGACTATAGACTGTTGACTATGGACCATTTAAAATAAATAGTATAGTTTACCCACATAAAAATATCACACAATGGAAATGTTTATAGATCCCCATATTCATGTTGTTTCCAGGACTACTGATGACTACGAAGCCATGCGCAAAGCAGGTATCGTGGCGATCATCGAACCGGCTTTTTGGTTGGGTCAGCCACGAACTGAGGTGGGAAGCTTCAAAGATTATTTCAGCACATTGGTTGGTTGGGAGCGGTTCCGCGCCAAGCAATTCGGCATCGTCCATTATTGCACGATGGGGCTGAATTCCAAAGAAGCCAACAATGTGCCTTTGGCCGAGGAAGTAATGGAATTGTTGCCGTTGTATGTAGGCAAAGAAGGCGTGGTGGCCATCGGTGAAATTGGCTACGATGACCAAACGGAAGCTGAGGACCGTTTTTACCGCCTTCAACTTGAATTGGCCAAGGAAGTGAATCTCCCTGTTCTGATCCATACCCCACATAGGGATAAGAAAAAAGGAACTTACCGCAGCATGGATGTCAGTGAAGAACACGGCCTTCCACCAAGCATGGTCATCGTGGACCACAACAATGAAGAAACCGTCAAAGAGGTTTTGGACAGGGGTTATTGGGCAGCATTTACCATTTATCCACACACCAAAATGGGAAGTGAGCGGATGGCCGAGATAGTAAAGCATTATGGTCCCGAAAGGATTATTGTAGACAGTGCCGCAGATTGGGGCATCAGTGACCCTTTGGCGGTTCCAAAAACAGCCGCTTTAATGCGCAAAATGGGAATTCCTGAAGAACATATCCGAATGACTTGCTACCAAAACGCCCTGACAGCCTATTCCCAAAGTGGACAGATGGATGAAATGGATTGGCTCAAACCCGAACCAATCGACCAAAGAGAAAGGCAATTTGGCAACTCGGTCCTTAGAGGCGGACAGACCCCAAGAGTCGAAGGATCTGACATTGTGGAGAATTAAGCATGTCAAAAATCAAAGCATACCTTCAACTCACCCGCCCCGCAAACATCGTCACTGCCATTGCTGATATTTGGGCAGGCTTCGCCATAGCAGGCGGAGCCTTGGTTATTTTTGCTGACCAAACCAAGTTGATAGACTCGCCCGTTTTCCATAACCTTCTTTGGCTGACACTTTCCACCATCGGATTGTACGGCGGCGGTGTGGCATTCAATGATGTGTTTGATGCTGAATTGGATGCAAAAGAAAGACCTGAAAGACCGATTCCCAGCGGAAGAGTTTCCAAGGAAAAAGCCGCTTTGATGGCTTTTCTGTTGCTTTTGATGGGAATTATTGCCGCTTGGAATGTCAGTACTCTCAGCGCATTGATTGCTTTGACTGTCGCTGTTTTGGCGGTCTTGTATGATTATTGGGGCAAGCATCAGTTTATTTTTGGCCCCATCAACATGGGCCTTTGCCGTGCGGGAAACCTGCTTTTGGGAATCAGCGCCTTCCCCGTCATGCTTCAGAGCTATTGGTATTTGGGATTTATACCGCTGATTTTTGTGGCTGCGATCACCATGATCAGTCGTGGGGAAGTCCATGGTAAAAACAGAAGAGCCCTGAAAGGTGGTTTTTTGATGTACGTTTTCATCATACTTTCTATTGCTGTTTTAAGTATTCTGCAAGGGAATCGTTTTTTTCATGTCATTCCATTCATCGCACTTTTTGCCTACATGATATTCCCTCCTTTGATCAAGGCTATCCGTGAACAAATCCCCCAACTGATAGGAAAGGCTGTCAAGGCAGGGGTAATTTCTCTGATTATCCTCAATGCTTCCCTTGCAGCTGCATTTGCCGGATGGCAATTTGGTATAATTGTATTATTGTTATTGCCCATTTCAATTTACCTTGCCAAAAAATTCGCCGTCACTTGAAATTTTTTGCAATCATATTCAGTTGCAGATTAAGAAAACAAAAAGGCCATATTTGAGATTGAATAGAGACTTTGATAATTTAAGTTTATAAAAATGGAAAAGATTATTGAACAAGCCTTCTCCGTGCCGTTTCGGTATCAGGTTTGTTTTTTGGAAGGAATTTTTAATGTCAACAACCCGATGCTTGCCGATTTTCTGGACAACGGAAAAAAAGCAAAAGCATTTTTTGTGGTGGACAGCGGTGTGGCGGATGCTTTTCCCAATCTCCTCAACGATATCAATGATTACGCAAAGGCCTATGAAAACAAGTTTTTGCTCAGTACGGAACCTGTGGTAGTCCCCGGTGGGGAAATATCCAAAAATGACGAAACTATTTTCAAAAGAATCGTGGATGCCACAAGCATTTACGGAATTGACAGACATTCCTATATCGTGGGAATCGGGGGCGGAGCGGTGTTGGATATGGTGGGTTTTGCGGCAGCCATTTCCCACAGGGGAATCAGACATATCCGGATTCCGACCACTGTGCTTTCGCAAAATGATTCCGGAGTAGGCGTCAAAAACGGCATCAATTCCTACGGAAAGAAAAATTACTTAGGCACTTTTGCTCCTCCTTTTGCAGTCATCAATGATTTTAATTTCCTCATAACATTGGATGACAGGGATTGGAGATCGGGAATTTCAGAGGCAATCAAAGTCGCTCTGATCAAAGATTTGAGCTTTTTTGAGTGGTTGGAAAAACATGCCTCTCCGCTCGCAAACAGGGTAATGGAGCCTATGCAGGAACTGATCATCAGATGTGCCCAAATGCACATGAACCATATCGCGGGCAAAGATCCTTTCGAAACGGGTTCGGCGAGACCTTTGGATTTTGGACATTGGGCAGCTCATAAACTGGAGCACCTTACCCACTATCAGGTCAGGCATGGTGAAGCCGTTGCAATTGGAATTGCTTTGGACAGTACCTATTCTTATCTCAAAGGAATGATCAGTCAAGGTGATCTGATGCGGATCATAAATCTGATCAAAACCTTGGGTTTTGAAATCTACCATCCGGAATTGTCGGGTCAGGCTTTGCTGAAAGGCTTGGAGGAGTTCAGAGAGCATCTTGGCGGTGAACTCACCATTACTTTGTTGGAATCTATGGGCAAAGGAGTTGAAGTCCACCAAATGGACAATGAGCTGATTCTGAAATCCATTGATCAGCTTAAATTGTTTCACCAAGAAAATCTTGTTGCCCGCTCCTGATTTTTGGGTTTAATTTGATTAATTCTATAAACCCATGTTTAAAAACGGTCACCACCTAACCTATTGCACCAATATCCATCCGGGAGAAAGCTGGGAGGCAACTTTTCAAAACCTCAAAGAATACATCCCAAGGATAAAAGCTGAGGTTTCTCCAAACGCAGCTTTTGGGATCGGACTCCGTTCATCCCATGAGGCTAGCCTAGAATTGGCAAAAACCGAAAACCTGGAGGAATTCAAAGCTTGGTTAGCAGCAAACGACTGTTACGTATTTACTTTCAATGGATTTCCTTACGGGGGTTTTCATAATCAGGTCGTCAAAGACGAAGTCCATCAACCTGATTGGACGACTCGGGAGAGATGGGCTTACACAGACCGACTTTTCGATATCCTTGCAGCGCTCATTCCCGAAGGCATGGATGGCGGCATATCCACTTCTCCGCTATCCTACAGACATTGGTATAAAGACCAGTTTCAGTTGGATAAAGCGATTCAAACTTCCACGCTGAACCTTGCAAAAATTGCTGAAAAGCTATATTTAATCCATAAAAATTCAGGCAAACTCCTTCACCTTGACATCGAACCGGAACCAGATGGAATTCTGGAAAACACACAGGAAGTGCTTGATTTCTATCAAAATTGGCTGGTTCCTGTTGGTGGAAAATACCTGACCGATAAACTTGGAATCTCTTCCCAAGAGGCAGAGTCCTGTCTCAAAGAACATATTCGGATCTGCTATGACGTCTGTCATTTTGCGGTAGTTTATGAAAAACCTTCTGAAATATTTAAGGCATTCCGATCAGCAGGAATCAAAATCGGCAAAATACAGATCAGTGCGGCTTTGAAGGTAAATATCCCCAAGGACCAATCTACAAGGAAAGAATTAGAATCCCTGCTTAGCCCTTTTGCAGAGTCAACATACCTGCACCAAGTCGTAGCCCGAAACTCCGACAGCAGTTTGGTTTCTTTCAATGATTTGCCGGAGGCCATGGAAACCTTGGAAAATACAGTTTCGGAAGAATGGAGAATCCATTACCATGTCCCGGTTTTCCTAGCGGACTATGGGAAAATCGCCTCCACGCAACAAGACATCCTTGATGTGTTAGATTACATCGCCAATGACCCTGTCTGCAATCACCTCGAAGTGGAAACATACACTTGGGAAGTATTGCCGGAAAGCATCAACCTTGATCTCGGAGGATCGATCATCCGGGAACTGCAGTGGGTCATACAAAACAGCAGCAATCCATGAAAAAAACAGTAGTCATAGATATCGTCGCTTTGTCCGGTCGGGTGATCGGCGAGCATACCCCATTTTTGAGAGATTGGATCGCCAAAGGTCAAAGCGCCACCATCGAACCGGTCCTGCCCGCAGTTACCTGTTCGGCGCAATCAGTCTACCTTACAGGAAAATGGCCTTCCGAAAACGGCATCGTCGGTAACGGTTGGTATTTCAGGGATGAATGCGAAATCAAGTTTTGGAGACAATCTAACAACTTGGTCCAATCTGAAAAAATATGGGATGTTGCCAAAAAAATCAATCCTGAGTTCACCGTTTCCAATATGTTTTGGTGGTACAACATGTACTCCAATGCGGATTATCAGGTAACCCCAAGGCCGCTTTATCCGGCCAACGGCCTAAAATTACCTGACTGCCACAGCCATCCGATGGACCTGAGAGACAGATTACAAAACGAATTGGGACAGTTTCCGCTTTTTTCCTTTTGGGGACCCAATGCAAATATTTCTTCAACCAAATGGATTGCGGAAGCATCCAAAAAAGTGGACGAGTGGCACAATCCAACGCTGACGCTGATCTATTTACCCCATTTGGATTATAAGCTGCAACAATGCGGCATTGATTTTTCCAAAATCGGAAAAGAACTGACTGAGATAGATGAAGTTGCCAAAGACCTAATCGGTTACTATGAAAAACAGGGTGCCAAGGTGATTTTGCTGTCTGAATACGGCATCACTTCAGTCAATCAACCGATCCACATCAACAGGATTTTGAGAGAAAAAGGTTACATCTCAGTCAAAAATGAATTGGGATTGGAGACTTTGGACGCCGGGACATCGAAGGCTTTTGCCGTGTCCGACCACCAATTGGCACATATTTATGTCAAAGACAAAAAGGATATTCCGGCAGTCAAATCATTGTTGGAAAGTATTCCTGGCATTGAATCCGTCTTGGATGAAGCAGGCAAAAAAGCCTTTCACCTTGACCATGAAAGATCAGGGGAATTGGTGGCAGTCGCTGACAAAGATTCCTGGTTTACCTATTATTTTTGGTTGGATGATGCCATAGCCCCGGACTATGCACGTTGCGTGGATATCCACCGCAAGCCGGGATATGATCCTGTCGAGATGTTTGCCGACCCAAAAATCAAAATGCTCAAAGCAACTATTGGGCTCAAAATCCTGAAGAAAAAACTTGGTTTCCGGTATTTGATGGACATCATTCCTTTGGATGCTACTTTGGTCAAAGGGTCGCACGGTGCCATTCCAAAAGACAGCTTAGACCATCCTGTATTTATCAGCCAAGATCCTGCATTGAATTCCAAAGCAAAGCTCTCTCCCATCGAAATCCAGGATCTGATTTTGAAATCGGTATTTGGCAATTGAGATATTTGAGAAATTAACCGCAATGAGCGCAAAGGTTTCGCAAAGTGCGCCTCGCCTTCATTTCACCGCCATTGTCAGTGTCTCCACTGACAATGTTGTAAAGTGAACTTTCGAAAAGTCAGTGAGGACGCTGAATGGGCCGTTGGGATAACAATTACATCCAAACGCAAAAACCTACAACCCCGTCGCCCTCGTATTCTCTCCCCTTTTTTGGATCAGCTGCTTTCGGATTTCATGTTGTCTGTAAATGGAAATGGGTTCCAAAGCCCCGCCTGATTGCAACCGGGCTTCTTTCAATAATGGCCTCACATCTGTCAAGAAAGCTTTTTGCAGGATTTCCTGCGCCATAACGACATCCCCATTGATTTGGTGCTCGTTAAGTTTCACCCGATCCACCAATAAGGATTTGGCATAGGCAATCTTGATCGCCTCCAAAGTCTGCATCAGGTCTTCCAAGGGATCTTTGGTATTGTGGCTCGCATCGATCATCCAAGAGATACTTTCCCAAGTCTGACAACTGTCTTCAGCACCTGCCACAAGTTCAAGGAAAATCAAAAACAACTGATAAGGTTTGATACTGCCTGTCGTCAGGTCATCGTCACCAAACTTGGAATCGTTGAAATGGAATCCCGCCAACTGATTTTGCCCCAATAAAATCCCCACAATTTGCTCGATATTGGTATTTGGAAGGTGGTGTCCAAGATCGACAAGGACTTTGGCGCGGTCTCCCAACTGCCTGCACAGCAAATGCGAAGTGCCCCAATCCGGAATCACCGTACTGTAAAAATTCGGTTCGTAAGGCTTGTACTCCAGCAGCAGTTTCCAGTCTTCGGGCATTGAAGCATAGATTTTTTGGAGGGATTCAAATGTATTGTCCAAAGCCCTACGGAAACTTTGCTGACCGGGAAAATTACTTCCATCGGCCAACCAAACTGTCAGTCCTTTGCTACCCAACTTTCCCCCAACTTCAATAACTTGTTTGTTATGGGCAACTGCCTGTTCTCTGACCTTTGGGTCATTGTGACTCAGGGAACCGAATTTGTAGCTTTTCTCCTGCCCATAATCCTGAAAGGTATTGGAATTGACGGCATCAAAACCGATGTTGTGGCTTTTGGCAAGCTGCATGATTGCGGCATAATCCGATGGGATGTCCCAAGGAATGTGCAGGGAAACAGCATCTGTACTTTTGGTGAGTTTGGCCAAAAGGCCGATGTCTTCGATTTTTTCCTCCAATGACCTCGGTTCTCCCCCAATCCCAAATCTTCCAAATCTCGTTCCTCCGGCACCCAAGGCCCAACTTGGCACCGCTATCTGAAAACTGCGGATCTTCGAAAGTATTTTCTCGATTGAAATCCCTTCATGTTCCAATTGCGAAGACAAAGCAGCAAAGGACTTCTGATGAAGGGCTACATATTTGGAATTCGATTCCTGTATATTTTCAGTTGTCAGCCGCATTGTCTTTGTCCGTTTTACTGTTGATCCAAAAAGGCGAAGTCCCAAACCACAAAACCATCCCAACAGCCATCAGGGTCGTATTGGTCTGCATGTCAATTTTACCCAAAAATACCAATACCGATGGTATGATGGACAAGGCCAAACCGATGTAAGAAATGATGATCAATAGGATTTTCATACGAGCGCCTCCTTTCCTTTTGGGTATAATGTTTTGGATAAAATCAAAAATGTGAATACGGCGATAAACCATCCGGGTAAACCAAGGAAGAAAATGTCGATTCCGAATCCCAGATTCAAACCCAGACAGACGGCCAAAGTAATCAGCCAGGTAAAGAAAGTGGCATTTGAAAAGGAGATGTTTCTATTGTAAGCCATCTCCTGCTGAATTCCGAATTTGGGAGAAAGGTAAAAATCCGCAAATATCACCGCTCCCATCGGCATCAATACCAAGCCATACAAGGCTACAAAGTCCAAGAGCTTCATCACCAAAGCCGGAAAGCATGCCGCTATAGTTGTTACCGCACCGACCCAAGCGGTCACTTTCCAGGTTTTCATTTTTGGAAAAACACCCTGCAAAGCCAGTCCTGCACGGTAGATCGTAGGATTGGCAGTGGACCAACCTGCAACCACTACGCAAACAGCACCCGCCACACCAGCGGCACCATAGGCTATCGGTCCGGGTGCAAATTCAGTGGAAAAATTGCTGCTTTGAAGAAATGCTGCATATAGAATTCCAGAAGAAATCCATGCAATGAAATGGCCTATAAACATCCCTGAAAATGAAAGAAATCCATATTTCCAGGATTTTGCATAGCGGAGAATCGTCAGGTCAGACATTCCGATGTGCATTGCCATATTGCAAAACCAGGCAAAGAACAGCACATGCCAAAAGGAAAACTTGCTCACGCCCTCCAAAGGAATACCCGTCCAGATCACTTTATTGGCAACAGCCCAAAACTCCGAAAAGCGCGTAACTCCAAGTTCCGGCAAAATCGCTAAAGCTGCAGACAAAAAAATCAAAATCATCCAAGGTGCCGCCACATTCGCAAATCTTGCGACTTGGTTATACCCTTTGATCGCTACCAAAGTGGTCAAAAAACCGATCACCAATACCACCAAAACCCACCCTAAAGATGTGGGTAACCAGGTTGTGAGCGTCGGCATGGTCAGGTTAAAAGGAATGCCAACTGCTGTCGCTGACACTGCAATCATTGATCCCGCCAAGAAGCAAAACATCAGCGCATTCACCACATTGTAGATCGACACCATCTTGTACCCACAAATCCTCTCCAATTGGTAATAAAGCGTCATTCTTTTGGAAGTCGCTATCGGCGCCGTCATCAGTCCCCAACTCAATACTGCCAAGATATTTCCCAAAATCAATCCCGCAAAAAAATCAAAAGCACCGACGCCGTGCGCAACAAAGAGCGGCCCGATGACAAATTCCGTTCCGGCGGTATGTTCTCCGGCATACATTCCAAGGAAACTCCGCCAACCTTTCTGTGCGGAAGCGGGAACAGGTTCTCGCTCGTATTCATTCACTGCCGGGCCGGTATTTTGGGTTTGTGGGCTCATAAGATCGGGTTAATCTAGTAAGTAAAAGAATAAAAATCCAGTCGCTATCCTGCACTGTCCGCACCAAACAAAAATGCAAAATTTTAAATAATTCGAGTTTAAATTGCCTCCTTTTCTTGCCATATTGGGAGAAAATTAACCGAAAACCTCAAACCCAAAATAACCTGTTGGATCTCTTTTCAATGGGTTAGAATTATCCCTGACGGAAACTTTATGGAAGCCTATCTGATCTTTGATATTGGGAAAACCAACAAAAAAGCGATCCTCTACAACCCGGACTTTGTAATTCTCGAAGAGTCGAGCATGCACGTGGCAGAGATCCAAGACGATGATGGTTTTCCCTGCGATGACTTGATGAAGGTCAGCAATTGGGTTTTGGAGGTGACAGAAAATTTCCTTAAGAATCCAAAATACCAGGTCATAGGAATCAACTTTTCGGCTTATGGCGCCAGTTTGGTACATGTCGATAAAGAAGGAAAGGTCTGTACGCCTTTCTACAATTACCTGAAACCTGTACCTGAATCCATTTGGGAAAAGTTCTTGGCGGAAGAAGAAAATCTCCTCCAAAAAACCGCAAGTCCGGCTTTGAGGATGCTCAACAGCGGATTCCAGCTTTATTGGCTGAAGCATGAAAAACCGGAACTTTTCAAAAATATCCGTTCCAGCTTCCACCTTCCCCAGTACTTTTCTTTTCTATTGACCGGAGAAAAATGGAATGACTATACCGGAGTAGGTTGTCACACCTGTTTTTGGGATTTTGAGAAAAAGGATTTTGCCCATTGGGTGAAAAAATCCCGGATTGAAAAAATCCTGCCCCCATTTCCTACCGAAACCGGAGTTGACAAAAATCTCTTTGGCCAAAATGTGAAAATAGGTTTTGGGATGCATGACAGTTCTGCTGCTTTGCTTCCTTACATCCGTTTGATGGACCGGCCTTTTATCCTGATTTCAACAGGAACCTGGAGCATTTCCCTGAATCCATTTGATCAGCAAACATTGAGTTCCGAGGAATTGGAAAGCGACTGTCTGAGTTTCTTGCAGCCTGATGGAAGGAAAGTAAAAGGATCGCGGATTTTCCTTGGAAAGGAATACGAAATGCAAATCAACAGGATTGCCTCCCATTTTGGGGATCCTGTCGAAAGCCTTCAAAAACTGGAGTTCTCCCAAAAACGGATCATTTCCCTTTTCGCAGCAAACAAAAAAGACGTGTTCAGTCCTATCAGCTTCCAAGGTTCCGGACCAAAAATCAAATGGGAAGGACGTGAAAATCCTTTGGATGAATTTACAAATGCCGAAGAAGCCTGCCTGCAACTGATGCTCGATCTGGCCAAATGGCAGCAATGCAGCACGGATTTGGTGTTAGGCAAAAGCGAAGTCACGGATATCATCCTCACGGGAGGATTTACCAAGAACAAAACCTTTTTGGCTTTCCTTCAACTCCTTTATCCAAACAAAAAAATATACCTCAGTAACCAGCCAAGGGCATCTGCATTGGGGGCTTTACTCGCATTGGACCTAAGCAAATTGAAACAGGACATTCTACGGATCAAGGAATTTGAAACCGGCTTTTAGCTCCATTCTTCCTACCTTTGACATAATTTCCAAGATAGTACAGGACACATTAACAGCTCCAAACAATCAATTTTAACCTATCAAAATTGAAACAAAAATGGGAAACAACAGCAAGAAATTTGAGCACGTCAGCTACCTCTGGGATGATGCCAAAGCAGACCAACTGAAGCATGATGAAGTGGCCATGCTCATCTACAGGTCCAATATTTTGGGCGCTGACCTGAGAATCACCAACTATGGCGGCGGAAATACAAGTTGCAAAACCATTGAAAAAGACCCGCTGACCGGCAATGACGTCCCTGTGATGTGGGTGAAAGGTTCCGGCGGAGATATCGGAACTTTGACCAAAGGCGGCTTGGCTGGCCTGTACCTTGACAGACTGCATTCCCTGAAAAAAATATACCGTGGCCTGGAATTCGAAGATGAAATGGTGGAGCTTTTCAACCACTGCATCTACGACCTGAATTCCAAAGCGCCTTCAATTGATACGCCTCTGCATTCCTTTTTGCCCTACACCCATATTGACCATTTGCATCCGGATGCACTGATCGCTATCGCGGCCGCAAAGGATGGTGAGAAAATCATTCAGGACTTATTTGGCGGAAGCATTGCTTGGGTTCCCTGGCAAAGACCGGGGTTTGACCTCGGCCTGAAACTCGAAGAAGCCATTACAAAAAACCCAAACCTCCGGGGAATTGTCCTCGGTCAGCATGGACTTTTTACCTGGGGTGAAACAAGCTACGAATCCTATATCAACAGCCTTGAAGTGATAGAAACCTGCAGCCAATACCTCCACGCAAATTATGGAAAGGGCAGGCCTGTTTTTGGTGGCACCAAGACTACAACTTCCTTGGACGAAACCCAAAGACGGGATCAGGCTGCGAAACTTGCTCCTACACTCCGTGGTCTCTGTTCTTCGGAAGGCTTGATGGTCGGACATTTTACCGATGCCCCTGCTGTGATGGAATTCATCAACAGCGAAGATGTCGAACCACTTGCGGCGATGGGTACAAGTTGCCCGGATCATTTTCTCCGTACCAAAATCTGCCCTTTGGTTTTGAATTTGGCACCGGAGGAAGACCTGACTGACAAAAGCCTGGTTGAAAAACTGAACAGCCAATTTGAAGGATATCGGGCCAATTATGCCAAATACTACCAAGACCACAAGCATCCAAACAGTCCTGCCATTCGGGATGCCAATCCTGTAGTCATCATATGGCCGGGAATCGGGATGTTTACTTTTGCTAAAAACAAGCATACAGCACGGGTTGCAGCGGAGTTTTATATCAATGCCATCAACGTCATGAAAGGCGCCGAGGCGATATCGACTTATGTGTCGCTGCCTTTGCAGGAAGCTTTCAATATTGAGTATTGGTTGCTCGAGGAAGCCAAACTCCAAAGGATGCCTGCCGAAAAACCACTGTCAAGAAAAGTGGCTTTGGTCACCGGAAGTGCAGGAGGTATCGGAAAAGCCATCGCCGAAAAATATGCAAAAGAAGGTGCCTGTGTCGTTTTGACTGACATTGACAGCACCAAACTCGCTGCTTCTGTGGCTGAGTTTGAGAAAAAATTTACCAAAGACAATGTCATCGGGGTGTACCTTGATGTGACCAAACCTGAAACTTTGAAAGCATGTATCCGGGAAATCTGCCTCAACTATGGCGGTTTGGATATTGTGGTCAACAATGCCGGCATCAGCATCAGCCGTTCATTGGAAGAGCATTCCCTGGAAGAGTGGGACAGGTTGTATGACATCTTGGTCAAAGGCCAATTCATCGTCTCCCAAATGGCCTTTGATGTGCTGAAAAAACAAAACAAAGGCGGAGATATCATCAACATTGTCAGCAAAAACGGGTTGGTAGCGGGTCCAAAAAACGCCGGTTATGGTTCTGCCAAAGCCGCCCAACTCCACCTCACCAGATTGATGGCAGCCGAATTGGGTGATTACAAAATCCGCGTCAACTCCATCAATCCCGATGCCGTGATCGAAAATTCGTCGATTTGGCAGAGCGGATGGGCAGAAGACAGGTCCAAAGCTTACGGGGTTCCTTTAGAGGATTTACCAAAATTCTACGCAAGCAGGACACTTTTGAAGGAAGAAGTGAGGACAGAGGATATTGCCATGGCGGCCTTTGTCTTTGTGAGTGGCATGCTCAACAAAACCACAGGAAATATGCTGAATGTGGATGGCGGATTCGCAGCTTCTTTCCCACGATAAAAGGGGTATAGTGAAGTGCTGCTTTGCGAGTAATGATTATTTTCTTTTTCAAATGGGACGGAAGACAGAAGACGGAAGACAGAAAAACCGGACAAGAAAATGTTAAAGCAAGATTTAAGCATTGTATCTGGCACAAAATTATTAATCTCGAAAACTTCAGGAATAGACGGCGGAATCCTTTCAGCGCACAAGGCCTGTGCCGGCCTCCCGTAAGTACGGGATCGTCCTCCCCGCCTCGAACAAATGAATTTCAGTTTAAGGTAGGGATTCGGTATTTACGGTACTTCCGTCTTCGGTCTTCCGTCTTCCGTCCCGTCTGAATTAGGATAATGAGCCATTTGCAAAGAGGCTGAAATGAATTCACATTTACTCCAAAATAACCCAAAAACGACGATGTTCGACAAAATGGACAAAATCAACAACGGGTCCAAAACCCCGAAGTACCAGCAGGTAGTCAACCTGATCTTGGAAGATATCGAAAGCGGCAGGCTGAAGATCGGAGAGCGGATCTCTTCGATCAACGAGATGAGCTTTGATTTCTTGCTTTCGAGGGATACTGTAGAAAAAGCATACAACGAACTCAAAGACCGTGGCATCATCACTTCGGTCAAAGGGAAAGGCTTTTATGTGAGTTCGACCAATACTTCCAACAAACTCAAAGTCCTGCTCCTATTCAACAAGCTCAGTTCCTATAAGAAAATCATCTACTATTCGGTCTTGGAAACCCTTGGGGATAAAGCCACCGTGGACATCCATGTCCATCATTACAACAAGTCGATGGTGCAGGAACTGCTCGAAAGGAATATGGGAAAATACCATTACTATGTGCTTGCTCCACATTTTTATGATGAAGATTCCCACCTGATGGACTCTTATGACATTGCACGGCAGTTTCCCGAAAACAAACTGCTGATTATGGACCGGGCTGTCAAAGGCCACGAAAATGAATTTCCCGGTGTGTATCAGGATTTTGAAAAGGATATTTTCCACGCCTTGGAAGATGGGATCGAGCACCTGAAAAAATACCAAAAACTCAAACTCGTCTATCCGCGGGGACTAATGTATCCACCTGAAATTGTGGATGGGTTTAAGAAATTCTGCTTCTACTACAATTTTGACAATGTAATCTTGGACGGTATCGACGCCGAACCACTGTACGAAGGCGATGTCTATATCACATTGGCGGAGACGGACCTGGTGAATGTCGTCAAGAAATGCCGGGAACAAGGTTTGGAATTGGGAAAAGCAGTGGGGTTGATTTCTTATAATGACACGCCGCTAAAAGAGATTTTGGCGGATGGCATCACGACGATCTCCACGGATTTTGAGCATATGGGAAAAAGGATTGCAGAACTGATTTTGGGAAAAACCACCGAAAAAGTCTCCAAAAATCCATTTAAGATGACAGTGAGGAAGACGTTGTGAAGTTGAAATCAGATTTTTAAAACATCTGAACTTAAAAAGTCAGATGCTTTAACAAATAATTATTTGATTCAACCACCTTATAAATCCCATACCGGATAAAGTCCTCTTCCACATCAGGATTGATCAATTGGATCAAAAGTCTGTTGCCAGGTAAAGCCATGGTTACTTTTCCATTTGTTGGAAGTGGAATATCAGCGCTTATTTGCTTTGTCCCATCAAACAAAATGAGTCTGTGGTACGCAGGATCTTGAAAATGATGATAAGTAGGATCGTCCGCTTTCTTACTTTCATAAGTACCATATTCTATTCCCCGGATATAATCGAGAACAATCATTCCACCATCAAGCAGGAATAATTTGCTGTTTTTAGGACTTAAACTGGTTCTTCCATAACCTTGGAAATCACTCTCTGTAATCAGACTCTTGTTGAGCATATTGAACTCACCATGGTTAATCTTTATTCTTGACTCCAACTTCCGGGAAGTCAAATCATAAATAGTGATTTCATTGTCCAAATTCGTTGTCAAAAAAAGCTTCTTTTTCTTTGGGTCAATTTTGTAAATAATTGAATGAAGATTATTTATTGTCGATTTATCGAATTTCTTATTCATGGACCTATGGCGGGGGACATTTTGTACAACTCCTCTTTCTCTACCTCATAAATTTCAATCAAATCAGAACTGTTTTCCCTATCAGGCCTGGTAGAATTTGTACCTGAGGGAGTGGTGATAAATGACAAACTTGATTGGGATTGATTTTGGTAGAAATAGGGAAAAAATTCCATTCTCCCATAAATATGCATTTTTGTACCCGACAGATAGCGGATCTTGTTTTTGACATTTAACTTTTGGTCATATAGAAAAAGCTGATAAGGAGTCTGAAGCCAAATGTCACCTTCTTCTGTAAAAGCCATGGCATTAAATGCAGCCGAGGATTGATTAGGTCCTTCTCCTACCAAAACTTTATTGATGATAAAATCTCCTTGTTCGTCTATCAGGACTATCCTCGTCCCTTTAGAATCGGAAATGTACCCCAGGTAAAGCTTGCTTTCAGGATGATAATCCACGATTACAACCGGTAGCAAGGAGTTGATTTTAAACTCTTCCACTTTCTCTAATTGGTATTGGGAAAATGAATCTGTTGGCAAAAAGAGCATTGATAAAGAAAAAACAAATGCCAGCGATAGTTTTTGGGTTATTGTTGCCATGGTCTTGGGAAAATAAATGGTTGAAAAGTGTTTGGATAAGTTGTATAACGATCTAAAATAAGTTTAGGTTATTTTTTCTGAGAAAGATTTCGGACAGACATTTCAACTATTTTTGGGGTTGCCATCGAAATTTTAGGCCTAATATTTAGATTGTAATCGAAAAATTAGGCGTATTTTTTCGATTAGGGGAAAAGGAAATCCCACTTTCAAACCATTCTTATATCTAAAAACCCTACACTACAGGATATTTTATTAATCAGACTTTTTGAGATTGAGAATTCAAAATTTAAACTCAGTTTCCATGTTTGTTTTTGGTGATATTGGTGGATACTTGTGGTTATTTTTGGATATTGGTGAGGTTCAAATTTCCCTCATGGCTAAATCTCCAATTTGCTTGAGTATATCAGGTTAGTATCCATCAATATCTATCCCGATAGCTATCGGGATCAATAAATATCTTTCCTAAGTATCGAATTGAAAAAATGCCCGAGAATAAAAAACATATAGGCCTCTTCATCCCCTGCTACGTTGATCAGTTTTATCCCAATGTGGCGATTGCGACTTTGGAATTGCTGGAGAAATTGGGTTGCAAGGTGACATACCCTATGGGTCAGACCTGTTGCGGGCAGCCCATGGCCAATGCGGGGTATGAACGGGATACAATTGCCACGACCAAGCATTTTATCAGGATTTTCAAAGACTTTGATTACGTCGTGGCCCCATCAGGTAGCTGTATCCTGCACGTCAAAGAACATGCGCCTGCCATCTCAGGAATGGAAAAAGAACAATCCGAACTTCATGACAAGACTTTTGAACTGACGGAGTTTTTGACTGATATATTGAAAATTGGGAACATCAAAGGAAGCTTTCCCCACAGAGTCGGCTTCCATGCCTCCTGTCATGGGCAACGGGGTTTGAGGCTTTCGTCCTCAAGTGAATTACACCAAACTCCTTTCAACAAAGCGAAGCAATTGATGTCCAATCTGGAAGGATTGGAATGGGTGGAATTGGAAAGGAAAGATGAATGCTGTGGTTTTGGAGGCACATTTGCGGTAAGCGAAGAAGCCCTTTCCATCCAAATGGGCAAAGACAGGTTGGCCGACCACCAAGCACAACATGTTGAAATCCTGACCGGAGGCGACATGTCCTGTATCATGCATTTGCAGGGAATCGCCAAACGAAACGGAAATCCGATCCAGTTTAAGCATATCGCCGAAATCCTAAACGAAGCCTTCTCATGAGCCATCCCATACAGGCAGCGGAATTTTTGCAGGATCAGGCCAAGTCCAAATGGCATGATGAAACCCTGTGGTTTGTCCGGGACAAGCGGGATAAAATCAGCAAATCCGTCCCCGAATGGGAAAACCTCCGGGACCTTGCCTCCCTGATCAAAGACAATGTATTGGCCAATTTGGGCAGTTATCTGGAGGAATTTGAAAAAAATGCAAAAGCCAACAACATCCATGTCCATTGGGCAAAAGATGCAGAAGAACATAACCGGATTGTCCTTGGAATCCTGCAGGAAAAACGCTGCAAAGCCATCGTCAAAAGCAAATCCATCCTGACAGAAGAATGCCACCTGAATCCCTATCTGGAAAAAAACGGCATCGAAGTCGTGGATACGGACCTTGGTGAGCGCATCGTACAGTTCCTTAATCAGGCCCCAAGTCATATAGTATTGCCGGCAATCCATTTGAAGAAAAGGGATATTTCTGAGATTTTTCACGAAAAACTCCATACCGAAAAAGGAAACGAAGATCCGGATTACCTCACCCACGCGGCAAGAATAAATTTGAGAGAAAAATTCCTTTCTTCAAAAGTGGCGATTACAGGGGTGAACTTTGGGGTAGCCGAGACAGGAGAGTTTGTTGTCTGCACCAATGAAGGCAATGCCGACATGGGTGTCCACCTTGCCGATGTGCACATCGCCTGTATGGGAATAGAAAAAATCATCCCGAAGCGGGCACATTTGGGGGTATTTCTCCGTCTGCTCGCAAGATCGGCGACAGGACAAAGCGTCACCAATTACACTTCCCATTTCAGAAGTCCATCTCCGGGAAAAGAAATCCATATCGTTTTGGTCGACAATGGCCGGACTGCCCAATTGGCAAGGCCAAAATTCAAAAATTCACTCAAATGCATCCGCTGTGGGGCCTGTATGAATACGTGCCCGATTTATCGAAGGAGTGGGGGTTTCAGCTATGAAAGCACTGTTCCCGGCCCGATTGGGTCTATCCTTTCCCCCGGTATCGATTTACAAAAACACAGTTCACTGCCTTTTGCCTCCACCCTTTGCGGCAGCTGCACCGACATCTGTCCGGTGAAGATCAACATCCACGAGCAACTCTATGAGTGGCGTCAAGAAATCACCAAAGCACAGCCTGACAGGGCTAAAAGCCTGGCGATGAAGATTGCCAATGGGGTTTTTGCGGTTCCTTTTGCCTATAATCTCAGCGGGAATTTGATGCGTGGCGCTTTGAAAATCCTGCCCGACAGCATTACCTATTCAGGTCTGAATACTTGGGGAAAGCAACGGGACTTGCCTGAGTTGCCAAAAGAATCATTCAAAGACTGGTATAAAAAGAACCGAAAATGAGCAGCAGGGATCTGATATTGTCCAAAATCAAGGCTGGTCCTTTGGAAGCAAAGAACCTTCCCACTATCCCTGAATTCGAATTTGAGGGAGATTTGAAAGCGAGGTTTATAGCTTCCATCCAAGCCAACAAAGGCGAAGTCATCTCAAAAGAGGAGTTTTTAAAATTGTTGGCTTCAGGGGTTTTCGAAAAAGTCTATTCCCATATTGAAGATTTTTCTTCCTTCACCAATATCAAAATCACTGAAGATGCCCATCAACTCAATGACCTGAATCTTGCCATTATACGGGGACAATTTGGGGTGGCAGAAAACGGTGCTATATGGTTGGAAGATCAGGATATGGGTTTGCGAGCGCTTCCTTTCATCACAGAGCATTTGGTGATTGTGTTGGATTCTGCCCATTTGGTGGCCAACATGCATCAGGCTTATGACAGGATCGGCTTGCAGGAATCAGGATTTGGACTGTTTATCGCCGGACCTTCAAAGACTGCCGACATCGAGCAATCACTCGTCATCGGCGCACATGGAGCAAAGAGTCTGAGGGTGGTAGTAATATAGAAACGAGAAATGAGACTAGTGCCATAAATGTACCGGAGATAAAACTTAAAAATAGAATTAACGTAAAGGAAAAAGCAGTTATAGATTTTTAGCGCTTTAATTCTACATTTCATTCATGTCTTAATTACAGAAAAGATGAAAAAGTTATCCTTCCTAATTTTATCGATTTTCTTTGCATCATTTTCTTGCCAAGAAAAAGCCGAAGAACCCACATTTGAGGTTTGCGGTGTAAAAGACCCTGTTAAAGAATTGGCCTGGCTGGCTGAAAGAATAGCATCTTCTGGACAATCTGAATTGAATAAATATTTTTACATTACGGTAGCCGAATACAATGAAGAAACTATTTTTCTAATGAAAAACTGTTGTCCCTTTTGCAATTCAGTTGTGACAGCATATAATTGCGAAGGTTCTTTTTTGGGTGTAGTAGGTCCGGAATCTGAAATTGATGGCAGTCAATTATCAAATGAAAGAGTTATCTGGAAGCCTGTTAATTCTTCTTGCTCGATTTGATTTTATACTTTTATTTCAGAATCACTATAAAGCAAAGAGTCTGAGGGTGGTATTGGTTTGAGATTGGAGTCTTAATTTTTTTGATTTAAGAATTGAAAACTGTTTTTCGATGATTAGCAAACAGAATACCTAATACCAAAACAAAGACATCATACCATAGACTGGTTATTAAATATCCATTAAAAAAAATGTTTCCAAATAATTTTACCAAAAAAAATAACAATTAGCATCATAAAAAATAATTTACCGTTCATGTAATTATAAAGCCTATCATAATTATATATATATATATAGTATTGTTATTTTTAGTTAATTCAATCATGTTTAACTTTAATTTCACAACTATGAAAAAAAATCAGTTTAAAAGAATTCTTTTTTTATCTCTTGTAATTGGGCTTACTTTTGGATTGCCATTTATTTCAAATGCAGCAGATTGCCTTAAAGCTAATTCCATTGGTTGCTTTGACCGAACTGGCATGTTTCATCCAAAGGATATCAAGGGTTTGCCTCCTTGCTGTCCAGTAGCCTAACACAATGCCACATACTTTGCATCAGAATATTCTGGTGCAAAGTTTTTTGTTTTAATTAAAAAAATAGCAATATGTTAAATAAACAAACCTTTATCCTGTTTTTCTTAATTTTGTTTTCTTGTTCTAGCAAAGAAGAAAAAACTCCAGTATTTGACTTGATTGGAGAAAAGAAAATTTATCCTGAATTAATCAACCCTGATAAAGTAAGATTAAAATTAAATCATTTGATTGTATTGGAGAGTCCTTCGATGGAAAACTCTACTCCACCTATTCATTTGATTGACCTCAATGAACAAAAATTTTTATATTCTATAGGAAAAATCGGATTTGGTCCCGGTGAAATTTCTGATGCATCTTCAGTTGAATTTGATAAATCTGACTCTATATTTTTTGTTTATAGTTCTATAGATAAAAAAATAAGTCGATTTTCTTTCAAAAAAATAGAATTGGCTTCAGACCAAATGAAACAAAAAAACGATTTCTTTAAGGCATATTCAGTTTTGAGATTTACCGACTCCACATTTGTTGGTATACTTGTAGATTCTCCTTCTAGAATGGTAGAATTCAATATAAATGGAGATTCTATAGCCTCTTATGGCGTACTTGAAAATTTCTCTGAACGAAAAGATTTGGATAATTATAACTTAGCTCAAATCAATATGGGTTGGTTCGGAACCAATATCACTAAATCACATTTTGCAATTGCAAGTTTATTTTCAAATAAAATTGAAATTTTTTCCCGAAAAACCGGAAACTTTGAGTCAATTTATTTGGACCCTAAAGAACATACAAAATTTGATTTGGTAGCTGAACCCACAGGTCAATCAGTTTACTGGGATCTTACAAGTCCATATTTCTTTAGAGACATTGTTTTAACTGAAAATACAATTTTTGCCCTTTTTGGAGGATTTAGTGAAACTCAAATTCAATCCAACTCTGAGATTGCTAAAACTGTATACATTTTTTCATTGGAAGGAAAATTAAAAGCTAAATTAAACTTAAGCAACTCCATAAAAAGTCTTGCAGTAACAGAGGACATGACCAAACTCTATGGAATAACTACCGATTCTGAACCAGGTATTATGGAGTTTAAAATTCCAAAATTCTGAATTTCTTAAATGCCCTGAATTGATTTTCCTAAATAGTGAATTTTAATTTATTTAAAGAAATATCTCTAAGTCTTTGGTCTTTTGTGGGAAGATTTAGGTTTTAATTTTCAAACCTTCTTTTCTTGCTTTTCAAATCCTTCTTTAGAACCTATAGTGCAAAGAGACTAGAAAGGGTATTGGTTTGAGATTGGAGTTTTTTTTTTAAATTAGAGTTATTATAAATGCAGGAACATGAGAGAGATCACTTTAAAAATCCCGGAAGAAAAGTTTGAGTTCTATATGGAGCTTTTTGAACAATTGGGTTTGGAAGCTGAGATGGAATATGACATTCCAGAGGAACACAAAGAGATCGTAAGGGAGCGGATTAGGAATTCCAAGCCGGAAAACTTAATCCCTTGGAAGAAAGCAAAAAAAATGCTTGATCACATCGCTGATTCCGATGGGATTTGAAGTTGTAATTGAACCTGCTGCTCTGCAGGACATTCAAGAAGCTGTCAATTATTACGATTTACAAGCACCAGGCTTAGGATATAAATTTGAGGAAGAACTGGATCATTGTTTTGAAGTTCTTGAAAACACCCAATTTTTTCAGATCCGATATGATGAGACCCGATGTTTACCCCTCAAAAGATTCCCTTACATGATTCATTACTCGGTCGATGAAAAGAACCAAACGGTTATCGTCAGGGCAGTTTTCAATACTTCCCGAAACCCAAAAATATGGAAATCTCGAGAATGAAAACAGAACAACGCTCATTTGCCTTCAAGATGTCTATCCGTCCCGGCATGGAAGAAGAATACAAGCGGAGACATGATGAAATATGGCCCGAACTGAAAAAACTACTCGAGGATTCGGGAATTTCTGAATATTTCATTTTTTTGGACAGAGAAACATCCACCCTATTTGCCTTTCAAAAAATAACCGGTAAGGGCAATTCCCAAGAACTCGGTAACCATCATTTGGTACAAAAATGGTGGAAATACATGGCCGATATTTCTGTTTCCAATCCTGACAATTCCCCGATTAGTGTTCCTTTGGAGGAAGTGTTCAGATTGTGATTTCTTTTCATTGAGAATCTCTCAGTTTGATATATCCCTCCAAAGCGCTCACATAATGGTCAAATGCTACTCTCCCGTTTTCGGTTATTTTGCATGTGGTCAGTGGAAAATTATCCCTGTAGGATTTACTTATCTCAATATAGCCTGCATCCTTGAGTTTGGTAAGCTGAACACTCAGGTTGCCGGCAGTTGAATTGGTTTTTTCTTTAATAAAATTAAACTCCGCCTCTTCCACAGCCATCAGCAATGACACAATCGCCAACCTCAATTGACTATGGAGAAGGGGATCCAAATCTTTGAACATAAATTATTTTTTTAAACTCCCCATCAAATGGGCAGGCAATATATAACTCACAACAATAGCGACCATTAAGAGCAACAACTGATATTGAAAAGGTTGAAAAAAAGCCATTACCCCACAGATCATGCTTGCCAAGGCTCCCCAAACGAGGTATTTATATTGCAAAGTAACTCCAGTGGTATAACCGGCTAATCCATACAACAACATAAAAAATGGATACGTGGAATCCCATCCGATTCTAAAAGAACCGATCAACAAGGCAATAATGGCGAAAAACATTCCTGTCCAAATCCCTGCCATTACCCTGCCTGTAAATGTTGGTCCGGTGGATGCTGTCTTTCTTTTGTTTATAAAAACAAAATGCGCACCGGAAACCAACGGCATTGCCAGCCAAACCAAAGAAGGATTTTGAAATCCAATCACAAATTCCAATAAATAATGAATCAGTGCGCATCCAAGTACCGAATACCCCCAAAGGAGATATATAAACCTGTCCGAATAGATTTTGTATTTGGTGGATTCGATCATCGTCCGGATCAACTGAATACTTTCAGCCTCATCCCACTTTTCGGTATTTTCCATTTTCGATATATTATTTTTTATCTAAAAGCATGTTGAAACTCGGATACCACGTTTTCCCATTGGGAGAAAATTCCCCTTTCTCTGACCATTGACCTTTTTCATTTAAAGTAACAAAATACCGAACTTTTCCCTGCGGAACATCAAAACCCCATTCCCAATTTTTGTCATCGTGCACGGTTACATAGGCTTTGGTCTTTTGTCCTGAAGCCAGCCAACTCAGCATTTCATATTCCTGTTTGGCTTCATCAAAAGTAATGATCGCAAAGGCATTGAATTCAAGTTTGTCTTCATTATATCCCTTTCCTTCGACAGAAAGTATTTTCCCTCCCAATTTCAACTCTACATTTTCATGTTGATTCAATTGCATGGTCTGACCCGGTCCGGTGGTTACACTAGCTTTTCCCTCCCATTTTCCTTCTATGAAGGAAAGTTTCTTTATGGCCTCTTGAGAGGAAATCTGTCCATATACTGACATTGAAGCCATAACCATTATGGTAATAAAAACTCCTATTTTCATAGCGTAAGTGTTTATTTGAATTTCAAATATAAAGTAATTTATATTATAAACCAAAATTGATTCAAATTTCTGCAAAAAACTTTTCCAAGCCCTCCATTTTAATTCCTAAATTGTAAACAAAACCCACCATACCATGAAAAATTTCCCAAAATACTTCTTCATTTTCTGGTCGATTGTATTCCTGCTTTTTGCCTATTGGCAAGTCAACGACCCCGATCCTCAAATATGGGTATCCGTCTATATACTTGCAGCTATATTTAGCGGACTTGCCATAATGGGAAAACATCCATTAATTCCTTTGGGAATAATTATTGTAGCCTGCATCGTCGGAGCGGTTTATTTCTATCCGACTTCGGTATCCGAGTGGGTCAATTATGAACTGGAAAACAAGGACCTGACCATGAAAACCCTGAAATCCGAAGAAGCTAGAGAAACATTTGGCTTGCTTATCATTGCAGCAATCCTTTCCGTATCAGCCTATTTTGGCTGGAAAAACAAAATCTAAAATTACAGTCCAATTAAATTATAATTCCTTATGAAAAAGTTTTCAATTATTATTTTGGTCCTTTGCGGCCTGATTCCCAATCTGATCCATGCTCAGGATACCCGGTATTTTGAAATGAGGACTTACACTGCCCATGAAGGGAAAAGACCTGATCTGATCAAAAGATTTCAAGATCATACCCTAAAGTTGTTTGAAAAGAACGGAATTGAAAACATTGCCTATTTCATTCCGACGGACGAAACCAACAATACCCTAACCTTCATTCTTGCCTATCCCAACAAAGAATCAAGGGATGTATTGTGGAATAAATTTGCCAACAGTCCCGAGTGGCAAGCCGCTGCCAAGGCCTCAGAAGCAAATGGTCCTTTGGTAGCGAAAGTTGAACAGGTATTTATGGAAAATGCTCCTGACCTGACACCGGAAATTATCCGCGATGATTACGAAGGAGAAAGGGTTTTTGAATTGAGGACGTATACCATGATGCCGGGAAAAGTGGATGCAATCCATGCGAGATTTAGGGATTATACCCGTGAACTGTTCCAAAAACACGGCATGATCAATGTCATGTATTGGTACACTGTCGAAAAAGATCCTGCTGTACAGACCAAATTGGTTTATCTTTTGGCTCATAAAAATGAAAAAGCAGGCAAAGCATCTTTTGAGAAATTCGGAAAAGATCCTTCTTGGATTGTAGTCCGTGATGCTTCAGAGCAAAACGGAAAAATAGTCGAAAAGATAACCTCGGTATACCTTAAGCCTCTTCCTTTCTCTCCTTTGAAGTAAAAAAGTTGTATTCGGTAAATTAATTTTACGCAAAGCACCTCTCTATACAACCTTAATCCCGATTCAAAAAGATATTGATGGATACTTGTTAATTTTTATAGCTATTGCTTTTGAGGGTATTGGATTAGTTCGAAAGAGCAGCATCATTTGCAACCCGAAAATAAATAAAAATGCCCCAAGAAAATCGATTGATCTTCTTGGGGCATTTCTTTTGGCTATAAATCAAGTGTACTTTTTAATTCTCTTTTGGTTTGACCCTTACTTTGCTTTGAATTCGGCTGAAACCAAGATCGCCATAGGTTCTCCTGCCACTGCCGGTCTGGTTACAAAATAAACATCATGCTTTTTGCCATCCGTGATTGGTTCAATGGCGATGTTTGCCATTCCTCCTGCACGTCCTCCCGGACCACCTGGATAAGTCATCAACTTGGTTTCGCCGATTTTCTTACCTGAAGGTGAATCCAATCTGACTTCAATGACAAAACCTTCTTTACTAGGTTCCTGACCACCTCCCAATACTTGGATAGAGGCTACATCAGTCAGGTCAATCCCCTGTAAGGCAAAAGATGCTTCCTTGTCAGGGATCATCATCAATATCATTCCGCCAAAATTCATGGTAGAGAAATCAACCAGATTTGTAGCCTGATCCATTCCCATTTTTGGATTTCGGAGGGTCACTGCACTGTTTCCTGTCAAAGGTTTGACACCTTCTGCACCCTTATCTGTAAAGCTTCCCGAAAGGACAAACACACCGTTATCACTCAGGGTTTTTCCTACTGTAGGGTCAACGGAACCTGTAGCCGGTAAAGATGGCGTTTCAACAGCATCTCTGCGGCCAAGGGAAAGAATATAGGCAACCACTTTTTTGGCGTCATCATTCTTTAATGTTGGATTTGCAGGCATCACTGTTTCACCCCAAACTCCGCCTCCGCCTTTTTGAATTTTGTTGACAAGGTAAGCCGTGGCAGCTTCAGGGTTTCTTCTGTATTTTCTTGCCACATCAACATAAGCAGGGCCAATTGAAGCTTCATCTTCTTTGTGACAAGTCTTGCAAGTCAGGGAGCTGATGATACTTTTTCCAGTCATGGCATCCGTCATGATCAGGTGACCTTTGGCCGCCTCTGCCTGGTCCAATCCTGAGATATAATCTGCTGATAAATATAATGTGGAAAGATCCTTGCCTGCTTCTGCATCATCAGGATCGGATACCGTTACGGTATACGCCACTTTTTTGCCAGGGAAATAGAAAGTCTGGTTACCATTTATTTCAATGTTAACTATCGGAGCGATATTTCCTGCATAAACAGATGCAATGGTACTTTTTGCACTCAACTTGGCAGGATCACTTACAGTTGCCTGCACATCATAATCCCCAACAGCATTGAAAGTATGTGTCAGTTTTGGCTCGGAAGTAGTTACTGTCTCACCGTTTCCAAGATCCCATACAAAACTCATAGGGTCATTTTCAGGGTCAGTGGCCTCTACTGTAAATGTTGCAGTAAAAGGAATTGAACCGGATTTTTTATCGACTGAAATGGACTGGACAACAGGAGTTCTGTTTCCGGCATTGAAATCGATTCTCGAAAGTCCTGAATCCGCATTTTTGGTAAACCAACCATTTCCATATTCCAACACATAGAATTTGCCATCAGGACCGACTTCCAAATCGATCAGGGCATTGAATTTGGTTTTGGACATAAAGGGCTCCATTTTGTCAAAGTCGCCGTTTGGCAACATAGTCACCACCTTGATCCAACCCCTCACCCAATCGTACATAAAGAACTTCCCGTCGTAGTAGGAAGGATATCTTGTCTCGGCAGGATACATGTCTGAGTAATAGACAGGACCTGCCATGGCATTTCTACCGCCTGTGCCCACCTGTGGAAACTCAGGAGAAACTCCATAAGGATACCAAATGAAAGCAGGCGACATCGGCGCTACCACTTTCACCCCGGTATTGTTTTTGGAGTTATTGGCCGGCTTCTCTGGATCAAAAGGCGCTCCGGGAGTTCCGGTAGCATAGTCGAATTCAAGGTAAGGGTAATTGTTGCCCACAAAATACGGCCAACCAAAATTGCCTGCTTTTCTTGCCTGATTGACTTCGTCATAGCCTCTTGGTCCTCTTGTGGCCAAGCTGTCATTTGCAGCATCAGGGCCTACTTCTCCCCAATAGAGGAATCCTGTTTTTTGATCGACGGAAATTCTATAAGGGTTTCTGTTTCCCTGAACATAGATTTCAGGTCTTGTGCCTTCTGTTCCTTTTGGATATAAATTGCCTTCCGGAATCTCGTAGCTGCCATCTTCATTTACCTTGATCCTCAAAATCTTTCCTCTCAAGTCATTGGCATTTCCCGAGCTTCTCCTAGCATCATATTGCTCAAAACCATCTCTGTTGTCCAAAGGTGCAAAGCCTCTGTTGACAAATTTGCTGTCTTTTTGGTCAAAAGGCGTGGAGTTGTCACCTGTCGAAAGGTAAAGCAAGCCATCCTTGTCAAAAGCAATGGAACCACCGGTATGGCAGCATATATTTCTTTGGGAATACAATTCCAAAATGATTTTTTCAGAAGCCAAATCCAGCTTGTCATTTTCAAATTTGAACCTAGAAAGTCTGTTGACTTCCTTGTCGGTAGGGCTGTAAAACATGAAAATGTAATTGTTTGTAGCAAAATTGGGATCCTTCTGAATGCCCATCAAACCTTCCTCGGCATTTACTCCCGGAGTGCTTGTTTTCCAATACACATCCAGCTTGGCAATCTCTCGTACTGTGGAATCACCGTTTTTGTACAGCATGACCTCACCTCTTCTTTGTGCTATCAAGATGTCAAGATTGGGCAAAATGGTCATTTCGGTAGGTTCGGTAAATTCACCGACTACAAGGTTGATCTTTTCAAACCTGTTTTCCTCAGGCACCCTTTGTGTCTTTGCTTTGGAATAATCCAACTCTTTGTTTTCTCCGATAGCATATTTGATTCCTTCAAGAACATGTTTTAGGAAAAGTTCTTCAGTATAAGATTCTTTGGTGTGGCCCCCTGCGGTGTAGAATGCCCTTCCACCATCAAATTCATGGTACCAAGCCATCGGATGGAATCCCATCGGTTTGGTCTGCAAGTAGCTAGACTCATCGATGTCCATCAAAACATTGACGTCAGGATTCATTTTTTTGAAATGATACCATTCGTCCCTTCTGTTCCAAATCTCCGGTAAAAAACGGGTGGTAGAATGATTCCTATCCGTAACATTCAATTTACCATCCTGAACATTTGGATGTGGGTCACCTATGCCGGGATGATAAGAAAAATTAGCGCCGGCAAGTCTACTATACCATCCCCACTCATATTCTGTATCCGCTGCTGCGTGGATTCCTACATATCCTCCACCTGCTTGGATATATCTCTCGAAATCTGCCTCCTGATAATGGTTGAGCACGTCACCCGTTGTACTTAACCAAATGACAGCTGAATATTGTTTCAGGTTCTCCTCTGTAAACATTTCCGCATTGGTCGTGGTGTCCACGTCAAATTCGTTTTCTGCACCAAGCTTTTGGATAGCAGCTACCCCATCCACGATGGATTCATGATAAAATCCGGCTGTTTTACTAAATACAAGGACTTTTGGTTTTCCGCTTCTTTTATTGCAGGACGAAAAAACCACCAAGACCATCACTAGAAGAAATAAACTTCTTTTCAAGGAATTAAGGGTTAACATAGGTTATTGTTTTTTGGAAATATTTGGAAATATAAGGAGATTCTCAATGAGCTTGCAAATGAATCATTTAAGTGGGCATTTGGCCGTAAGATTGGTTGAATTCATTGAACCAAAAGCAAATATTAATTAATTAAATTGAGGTGCAAAAATTTCATTATGTATTTTTTACATTTTGAAATACATTTGGATATAAATACGCTGACAATGAAACAAATAACCAAAAAAACCATCCCCATGTTTGCGATAGCAGCCATGTTGATGTCCTGCGAAAAAAATGTGGTGGAAGAAACCCAATTAGATGGAAATATCACCATCCTCACCCAATCAAAAGGTGCAAAACTCGGTTATTCAAAATCTTCGGGTGTCAATATTCTTGATGAAAAAGGGTTGAAATTCAAGGACCTTAACAAGAACGGAGAACTTGACAAATACGAAGACTGGAGGCTTTCCTTTGAGGATAGGGCAACTGACTTGGCCACCAAATTGTCAGTCGAACAGATTGCAGGACTGATGCTTTACAGTTCTCACCAAGCCATCCCTGCTGCACCAGTGGGATTTGGTGCAGGTACATACGAAGGAAAAGCACTTTCTGAGAGCGGCATGCCTTCTTCCTCGCTTTCAGACCAGCAAAAGAAGTTTTTGACTGAAGACAATCTCAGGCATGTACTGATCACAAGGGTAGAAAGCCCTGAAGTAGCTGCCCAATGGAACAACAATGCCCAAGCTTATGTCGAAGGTTTGGGTTTCGGAATTCCGACCAATAACAGTTCAGACCCAAGACACAGCCCAATCGCGAGTACGGAATACAATGCCGGCGCAGGAGGCAATATTTCCATGTGGCCTGAGGCCCTTGGATTGGCAGCGACTTTTGATCCGGCTTTGGTGCAAAGGTTTGGAGAAGTTGCTTCCATAGAATACCGGGCTTTGGGATTGACGACAGCACTTTCTCCGCAGATAGACCTCGGTACCGAACCAAGGTGGAACAGATTGAAAGGGACTTTCGGAGAGGATTCAAGACTATCCGCGGACATGGCACGGGGATATGTAGACGGATTTCAGTCTTCTGCACCTGAATATGAAATCTCCGGAGGTTGGGGCTTTCAAAGTGTCAATGCCATGGTCAAACACTGGCCAAGCGGCGGACCTGAAGAAGGAGGAAGAGATGGACATTTTGCTTACGGAAAGTTTGCGGTGTATCCCGGAAACAACTTCGAAGAACATTTGGTACCCTTCACAGAAGGCGCATTTAAACTGAGCGGAAAAACCAAATCCGCTTCAGCAGTCATGCCCTATTATACCATTTCTTATGGGCAGGACAGTAAAAACGGAGAAAATGTAGCCAATGCCTACAGCGATTACCTCATTACTGATTTGTTGAGAGGAAAATATGGGTATGAAGGCGTCGTCTGTACCGATTGGGGAGTGACAGGCAATGAAAGAGACAATGTGGAAGTCTTCGCAGGAAAACCATGGGGAATGGAAACTGCCAGCATTGCCGAAAGACATTACTGGGTAATCATGGCGGGTGCCGATCAGTTTGGCGGCAACAATGACATCAAACCTGTCTTGGAAGCCTACCAGTTAGGCGTTAAAGAACATGGTGAAGAATGGATGAGGGCAAGATTTGAAAAGTCAGCGGTGAGGTTGTTGAGGAATATTTTCCAGACAGGCTTATTTGAAAACCCTTACCTCGAAATCGCCCATACCAAGGAAACTGTCGGTAATCCGGCATTTATGGAAGAAGGATTTCAGGCGCAAGTCAAGTCCGTGGTCATGTTGAAAAATAAAGAAAACGTCCTTCCTATCGCCAAAAACAGCAAAGTCTATATCCCTAAAAAATTTATTCCTTCCACTACCAATTGGTGGGGAATCAAATCGGAAGAAAAATGGGTAGATGCAGTGAACCTTGAAATCGCCAAAAAATACTTTCAGGTTACCGAAAATCCCGAAGAAGCAGATTTTTCCTTGGTCTTTGTCAGCAATCCCGAATCAGGAACAGGATATGACCCTGCTGACAGAATAAACGGAGGCAATGGTTATGTCCCCATCAGTCTTCAATACGGCACTTACACGGCTGCTACTGCCCGAGAACAAAGCATTGCGGCAGGAGATCCAGTACTTGCGCCTCAGGTCACCAACAGGTCATATAAAAACAAAACCATCACAGCCTCCAATCTGAAAGACCTTCAAAACGTCATGGATACCAAAAAAGCCATGAACGGAAAACCTGTAATAACCATCATTTCGGCCTCTAACCCGATGGTTTTTTCAGAATTTGAAAAAGAGGTTCAGGGAATCGTGTTGCACTTCAATGTTCAGGATCAGGCAATTTTGGATATTTTATCCGGTGCTGCAGAACCAAGCGGATTATTGCCGGTACAGATGCCTGCCAATATGGAGACCGTCGAGAGCCAATTTGAAGATGTGGCGCATGATATGGATTGCCATGTGGATGAGGCAGGCAATACATACAATTTTGCTTTTGGATTAAACTGGAAAGGGGTAATCAAAGACTCCCGTACGGAAAAGTATCAGAAAAAATAAATCTCCAAACCACAGAAATCAAGAACCACAATCAAAAGTCTCATAGTCTTCCTTGAAAACTGACTTTAATCTACCCTCTCCGTCACGGTAGGTTATGGTCCCTGTTCTTGTATTCTGCCTGATGTCCTGACTCATTTCGATGGTTGTTCCATCTTTTAGAAGTACGGTACAGGTTCCTGAGATTTCTTCGATATCGGATATACAACTTCCCAATCCCAGGATAAGGATGGATGCAAAAAAGATTTTTTTCATGGGTGAAGATTTAACAATAAAGGCCAAAATTACAATTTTGTATCAAAACGCAAGGAGGATTAGATTATTCTTTCTCGAATGATTTTTGTGGGTAAAGGTCTGAAAGAAAAAAGGCCGACAATTGTCGGCCTTTTTTCGTAATCTTTTCACTTACTTTCTATTAGCTTTTATCAAGGCATCAAAGCTGCCACACCCGGCAATACTTTGCCTTCCATGTGTTCTAGCAAAGCACCTCCTCCCGTAGACACGTAAGAAACTTTATCTCCAAAACCGAATTTGTTGACAGCTGCGGCCGAATCACCGCCACCGATAAGGGAAAATGCCCCTGCTTCGGTAGCATCAGCGATAGCTTGTGCAACAGATACTGTTCCATGAAGGAAGCTGCTCATTTCAAAAACACCCATCGGGCCATTCCAAAGAATGGTTTTGGAAGATTTGATGACATCTCCGAATAATTTTCTTGTCTCTGGTCCGATATCCAATCCCATCCAATTGTCAGGAATTTCTCCTGCTTTGGCCAAACCCTGTTCGGCATCATTGGCAAAAGCCTTAGAAGTAACCGTATCCAATGGAAGAATGATTTTCACCCCTTTTTGCTCTGCCTTTTTCATCAACTCCAACACATAGTCCAACTTGTCAGGCTCGCAGAGAGAATCTCCGATTTTTCCACCTTTGGCCTTGGAAAAAGTATAGGACATTCCGCCGCCGATGATTAAGTTGTCGACTTTGTCCAATAACCTCTCGATAATCAAAATTTTGTCAGAAATCTTCGCTCCACCCATGATGGCAGTATAAGGTCTCTCTGGGTTTTCAAGGACTTTGTCAGAATTATCAAGCTCTGAAATCATCAGGTAACCGGCAGCTTTGGTATTGAAAAATTTGGCAATCACAGCCGTGGAAGCATGTGCACGGTGGGCGGTGCCAAAGGCATCATTCACATACACATCACCCAATTTTGAAAGCTTTTCTGCAAAAGCTTCATCTCCTTTTTCTTCTTCTTTGTAAAACCTGAGATTTTCAAGCAAAAGCACTTCCCCCGGTTTCAAGCCTGCAGCCAGGTTTTTGGCTTCCTCTCCGATACAATCCGGCGCAAATTTCACAGATTGCCCCAATAATTTTTGGAGATTGTTGATGACATGTTTTAGAGAATATTTCTCCACAGGACCATCTTTTGGCCTTCCAAGATGCGACATCAGGATCACTGAACCGCCGTCCTTTAATATTTTCTCGATCGTGGGAATGGCCGCACTGATCCGGGTATCGTCTGTTACATTTTGGTGCTCATCCAAAGGGACATTAAAATCTACCCTGACAAGGGCTTTTTTACCCTTAAAATCAAGATTGTCCACACTTTTGATTCTGTTGTTCATGTTTATTGTTGTTTAAAAGGTTTTGAAGATTAAAGAAAGTTAGAAGTGGGAAGTAGGAAGTTAGAAGTAAGAAGTGGGAAGTAATTTTGGTTTTTTGACCTTTCATCGAATGAAGAAAATAATTCTGACACTGAAAACTGATCTCTGCCAACTTACCACTTCTAACTGTAAAACTTACCACTGAATTCTGATCCCTGCCTACTGAATACTGTAAACTGACCACTGAAAACTGCCCACTGAAACCTGCCTACTGAACAGCCGCTCTCCGCAGTCTGTCATTGATCGCCCTACCCAATCCTTCCTCAGGCAAAAGCTCTGATAAAATTACGGAAACATCCATGGTATCCAAAGCCCGCATGGCTGCAAATAGATTTTTTGCTGCCTCATTCAAATCCTTTGTTTGGCTCAATTGGATTTGTTTGGATTGATCTAGGGATGGAAATTTTTGATAGAAAGATAAAATCGCGAATGGAATTCCTTTTTTGGAATATTCCAAAACAAGATCTTCTAATTTACCAAGAATAAATGGTTTTGTTGGGGAATAATGGCTCTTGAGCATACCCGGTGACTTTGGATTGGAGGTCGAATGCGTCATTACTTTCACTTCGCCAACCACTTCACGGATGGCATTCAGGTCCAATCCTCCCAAACGGTAGACGGTCACTTCCCCTTCCTCCAATCCCACGATGGTACTTTCCAGTCCGACTTCACAGTCTCCTCCGTCAAGGATATAGGCTATTTTGTCTCCCAATTGGTCATTGACATGGCTTGCTTTGGTAGGACTGATGTAGCCAAAGGGATTGGCACTCGGCGCTGCCAAAGGAAAATCCAATTCTGACAATAGCTCGTTGGTCAGTGGATGACTCGGCACCCTTACTGCCACGGTATCCAACCCGCTTGTAACCAAGTCAGGTACAATTTCCCTTTTTTTCAGAAGCAAAGTCAGTGGCCCCGGCCAAAATTTCGATGCCAACAGATCCAAAGGGAAAGGGATTTCTTTGACAAAATCATGGACCCGTTCCGTGGCGGAAGTATGCAAGATCAAAGGATCAAAATCCGGTCGGTTTTTGGTTGCAAAAATCATGGCCACAGCGTCAGGATTGAGGGCATTGCCGGCCAATCCATATACCGTTTCGGTTGGGATTCCGACCAAATGCCCTTGCTCGAGCAGGGTTTTTGCTTTTGATATGTCCTTACCGATTGTGGCCATTATTACTTACAAAAATCGTCTATCCAGGTTTTTGCCTCCGCATATCCTAAACTCAAGGCAAGCTTGAGATTGGCGCAACCGTCTTCTTTCTGACCGAAAGCACTCATCTGCGTCACACCCAAAAGGTAATAGGCCGCTCCGTTTTGCTTGTCAAGGTTGACGGTATTGATCAGTGAGTTGATGGCTGAGACAGGGTCATTGTTGCCCAATTGGGCTTTGGCTTTATTGAATTGTGCCAAGGCATTTTTCGGATCCGCCTGAAGCGCCACATCAAAATCGAAGATGGCATCTTCATATTGTTCCAAAGCCAATAAGGCAAGCCCTCTGTTGTAGTAAATGTCGTTTTGTTTTGGATCGAGTCCATTGGCAGTATTGTAATCCAACAGGGCTTCTTTGTAGGATTTTTTCTCCAAATAGGCATTGCCCCTGTTGAAGTACGGTTTGTAAGAAGTGGAATCCACATCAATTGAAGCAGAAAAAGAGGCTATGGCTTCATCAAATTTACTTTGTTGGAAAAGGGCAACACCTTTTGCATTCAGTGCGGTGGTATTTGTAGGATTTTTTTCGATGGTCCGGTCAAAGAACTCAATGGCTTTGTCATATTGCTCGGTTTCCATCATTTTGATTCCCTCATCAAAGAGCTCTTGCTCGGAAGGACTACAGGACCAAAACGAGATGATGGCCATCAGCCAAAGGAGATTTTTTTTCACGGTAGTTTAATTTTGGGCAAAGATAAAGAATTATGCCTCTTTGGAAGATTCTCCCAACAATTTTACAGCATAGTCTTTGGGTACCGGTACCGGCCGCATGGTCTCCATGTCCACAAACACCATGGTGGTGGAAGCTTGGGCAAAGATTTTATCCCCGCCGTCTTTTGATTTCCCCATCAATACCTGCTCCAGAACAAATGAAGTATTCCCGATTCCGGTACATTTTACATAGACCTCGGTCCTGTCTTCGGCATGGATGGGAGTCCGATAGTCAATATTAATATTGGCAACTACAGTACCTACTTTAAAAATATCCCATTCGCAGACCCTGAATAAAAATTCTGCCCGGGCATGCTCAAAATAATTGAAATAGATCCCGTTGTTGACGTGCATATAGCCATCGATATCCGAAAAACGGACCTGAATCGGGACTGAAAAAGAAAAAGAGGACAGTACATCCTCCGGTTTATATTTGTTCATGGCGTTGATTCTTTGATGGTTCACATCAAAATTTCTGATTTGGAGGTTTTTTCCAACATCCTCAAAATTGACGGATTGGGACCGACCATATCTTCGACTGCATCAAACTGTATCCAGGCAAGATCTTTACTTTCTTCCGAAATCTGCAAAGGCTCGTTCATTTCAGCCTCAAACAAAAACCGCACATCATAATGGAAATGCTCAGGAACATCGCCTCTCTGCGGAATCGTGTGCCTGTCGATGTCAAAAATCCTTGAATCCACAATCCTCAAAGAAGTCAACCCGCTTTCTTCCTGTGCTTCGGCCATGGCCACCTCGAGAAGGTTTTCATGCCCATCCGCATGGCCTCCGAGTTGGAGCCATTTGTTAAGTTTCCGGTGCAAAGTCAACAGCGTATGTGTCCTTCTCTTATTGACAATCCAAGCTGATCCGGTAAAATGTCCCTCCAGTCTTTCCCTGACAAATGCATTGTCATCAAAAGTCAGTTCGATGAAATCACCCACAAAAGAGGATTCATCTTCAAAGGGTGTTCTATAATTTTCAAGGTTTTCTCTAAGTGATTTTCGGTCCATACTAAGGGTAGGTTTGAAATAAATCGTCGATAAACTGGTCAAAGGGCTTAGCGTTTTGATACAAGTGGTCTGAATAGACCGTGACCAAAACTTTGAGGAAGCTGGGTTTATCGTTGATATTGACCTTTTCGATGCTCACATTGCCAAACATCTGGTCAATCTTTTGGGAAAAATCAGTGCTACTCAGGGGTGGCTTGAAATACTGTTTTTCAGTAGTCCTGACATTTTCCTGAATTTCCTCCATTTTTCTGTCCAGACTTACACGATGATATCCCAAATCTAACATTCGTCTGCCAAAAGCAAAGAAAAGATGGGAAAAAGTTTTTTCGTCCAACGGGGTTTCAAAAGAAACTGCAAATCCATTGGCATATGGAGAATTGAGGATATGCACCTCAGGGGAACCCGTGATTCCTGACTTTTTGAAATGGTAATTTTTATTGATGATCTTCAGCGTCGCCATCCCCTCCTCTGATTCCATCCAATGTGCAACCATGTCCTTTTCCCCTTCGGATTGGGAAAAATTCTCTTTCACGTTCATGGGAGCTGATTTTTTAGGAAATAATTTTCCCAAAATATCATCAATAAATGAGGCCATCAGTGTTTGATTTTATAGGTGCCGTTTGGTTCTGTCATGATCAATCCTTCCTCCTCGAGTTCTCTCAAAATCCTGACTGTAAAAGGATCGTTTTTCAGGCCGGGGATTTCATGGATTTGATGAAGAGAAAACAAGGTTCCTCCACTTAAAGTTTGAATAATCTTTTTCCTGACTCTTTCCGCATCGGTGTCATGGTGCTTCCGGTTTTCCAGACAGACATCGCAAATTCCGCAAAAGTCATCTCCCTCTTCCCCAAAATAAGAGGATATCTGATTTGCCCGGCAGAGGAAAACGTTCTTGATATAGCCTACCATCGATTTAGCTTTGGAAATGGCGTTTTGCCTCCTTTCTTCAATTCTTTTGGCATTCAAGGGAAGTTTTCCGGCATCAAACCTCGCTGTCAGAAAAGTGATTTGGGGTTTGTCTTTTCTGGGATGGTAAGCCAAAATCCCCACCTGATCCAGGTATTCGAGTTGTTTGATCAGGTCGGACTCTTCCATCTTGGCGTTTTTTGCCACTTTGGATTCTTGGATTTTGAGGTATTCGACAAAAAGTTCCCCGCCATAGGTCCGCATCAAGACTTTGATCAACGGGTCCAATTTGGCATTGGCGATCTGAAATTCGTATAGTTTGCTTTGGTCAACCAAAAAATGAATAGTCGAAGGTGAATAAAATCCTTCATTCAGCTCCAAAAATCCTTCCTCCTGCAGTACTTTGAGGGCATTGTATGTTGTCAGCAAATCAAGCCCATATGTCGACGTAAAGGAAGACATGTCAAAATCATAACTGACCATAAACCCGCTTCCCACCGCAATCCGGTATTGATTTGCCAGACTTTGGTATACTTTCTTCAAGAAATCAATCGGAGGATATGCCATTGCGGCACGCTCTTCCAAGACCATCATGTCCTGCTCATTGGTGAGCAAAACCCCATAAGCTTTGTGTTCGTCCCGCCCTGCACGGCCAGCTTCCTGATAGTAGTTTTCCAGGTTTTCGGGCAGGTCCATATGGATGACTGACCTGACATCCGGCTTGTCGATACCCATCCCAAAAGCATTGGTGGCGACAATGACCCGGATTTGGTTTTTCTTCCATTCATTTTGCCGCTTGTCTCTCGTCTCATTGTCTAGGCCGGCATGGTAAAAACTTGCCGAAATCCCCATCTGATTGAGCACATTGGCGATATCCTTGGTGCCTTTCCGGTTTCTGACATAGATAATGGCCGAGCCGGGGATTTTATTCAGAATCTCAATGGCTTTTTCCAGTTTGTTTTCTACTAATCTGACCGAATAGCTGAGGTTTTTGCGGGAAAAAGAACGGACAAAGACCGATGGTTTTTTGAGCTCCAACTTCTCGATGATGTCTGCCTTTACTTTCAAAGTAGCGGAAGCAGTCAGGGCAAGACATGGAACATTCGGGTGAAATTCCCGGATCAGCGCAATCTCCAAATAAGGCGGTCTGAAATCATATCCCCATTGTGAGATGCAATGCGCTTCATCAACAGCGATCAGATTGACTTTCATTTTTTTGAAGCGCTCAATAAAAATCTCGGTTTTGAGCCGCTCCGGGGAAACGTAAAGGAACTTGTAATTGCCGTAAATGCAGTTGTCCAATACGGTATCGATCTCTCTTTTTCCCATCCCTGAATAAATCGCTGCAGCCAAAACCCCCTTTTTCCGAAGGTTGTCCACCTGATCTTTCATCAATGCAATCAGCGGGCTCACCACCACGCAGATTCCGTCCATCGTCAGGGCCGGAACCTGGAAACAAATGGATTTTCCCCCACCGGTGGGCAAAAGTGCAAGTGTATCCTTTCCTTCCAAAACAGAAAGCACGATCTCCAACTGAACAGGACGGAAGTCACTGTATCCAAAAACCGTACTGAGAATATGGAAAGCCTTTTCTCTCAATTTACCATTTGATTTGCTCTTTGTTCAAAAATGCGGTGACGCCTTTTTTGCAATCATCTGTTCCTCTAGCCTTGGCATTCATAGAAGCTGCATATTCCAAAGCCTCTTCCAAAGTCCTTTCCTGCACCCTTCCAATCATTTCTTTGGTAAGCGACATGGCTTCACCCGAGTTTTGTTCAATCAGTTTTTGTGCAAAACCATAGACCTTTTCTTCCAATTCAGCGGCTTCGACCACCCTGTTGATCAGTCCCATGGATTGGGCATAGGTAGCAGAAATCAAGTCTCCTTCCAGCAGCAGCTGCTTGGCTTTGCCTTCACCGAGTTTCCGAAGGAGAAAAACCATGACAATAGCGGGAATAAATCCGATTTTGACTTCTGTATAACCAAATTTTGCTTCGGAAACAGCAAATGAAAAATCACAGATACTTGCCAAGCCACATCCTCCAGCCAAGGCATGTCCCTGAATCTGCGCAATGATGACCTTGGGAAAAGTATAAATTTTGTGAAAAAGGTCTTTAAGGCCACGGCTGTCAATCAGGTTTTCTTCGAAAGAATTAAACTGAAGAGCATGTAGTGCCGCAAGGTCTGCACCTGAACAAAAGACTTTTCCTTCGGCTTTGATAACAATTACCTTGACAGCATCATCCCTTTCAAAATCCGTCAGTGCAGCATCAAGATAAGAAATCATTTCGCCGTTTAAAGCATTTCTTTTCTCGGGTCTGTTGAGGATAATGTAACCTATCCTGTCTTTGATAAGGGAAATTATAGGCTTGTCCATAGAGGTTGGAAATTGGTAAATAGAAATAAAATCGAGTATTGAAAGATAGCCGACTCCCTTTGCTCTTCCAAGATTACGCTTAGTTTATTATAATTTTATATGAATGACCGCCTATTGGTATAGAATCTGTTTTGGGCAATGTTTCCCATTTTATTTCATTCCACCTATAAACTGTAAAATCATTGATGTCATCGGGCAAGCGAATAGAATTCTTTTGAAAAATTAGATTTTGATTTAGCCCGGCAAGGGGGATTTCTAGTCCATTTTGGGTTTCAAAGGCAACCATTGGAAATCTGGATTTGGCGGAAGATGCAATTCTATTTGGGTTAACTTTATAGCTTATGTCTTGCTCTAAAGCTTGGTCAAACCAAAAAAGGGATTCTTTAATTTGATAATCAATAGCAAATCCCTTTCCGGCAGCATAAATGATGATTTCTTTTTTCTCCATTGGAAAAAAATTAATAACAGCCCGGAAAATCCCAATTATGCCTAAAAGAACCATTAAGGAATAGACTAATATTCTTCCAGGATATAGCCAAAGCAAAATGAACATTGCCAAAATCAACCAATAAACCCAAATGAAAACTTCTGAAAAAAAAATATCTGAAATCCTCGATCCGGGCAGTTCCTGAAACCAAAAAATCAGCGAATTGACCAAAACAATTAATTTTTCGGTAATCCAGCCCAACGCCAAAGAGACATAGGGAACTTTGACCAAAACCATAAAAGGAACCCCAAAAGCCATCATCAAAAAAGCGCCCGGAATAGCTACGACATTGGCAATCGCGAAGTATGTCGGAAAGACATGAAAGTAGTAAGCCGATATCGGAAAAGTGGCTAATTGGGCTGCAAAACTCACCGCCGTAATCTGCCATATATAATCCGCTATACGGTTTTTCGGACTCCAAAGGGGGACGATCAATGGTTGGATCACCAAAATCCCTATAAGTGCCAAGTATGACAACTGAAAACCCGCAGCATAGATTAAGAAGGGGTCATACACCAACAAAATCACTGCAGACAAGGCAATGGCATTGAAAATAGAAGGGTTGCGGGATTTCATCTGTGCCAGAGCCATCAATGAAAACATCGTCGCAGCCCGCATGACTGAAGGCGACATTCCCGTCAAAAGCGCATATCCCCAAATCAATAAAATAATTATGCTGAGATAAATGATCCTTTTTTTGACTTTGAGCCGATAGGGTTTTATAAACAAAAAGAAAAATCCATACACAATCCCGACATGCAATCCAGAAACAGCCAAAATATGCATGGCCCCCGTGGTGACGTAGGCATCAGAAATCGAAGTGTCCATATCTTTCTTTTGTCCCAACAAAATCGCTTTTGCAACCTGATTCGCTTCCCTATCATGGATCAGACTGTCCATGCCATCAAGTATCACTGATCTGATACCGATAAAGAAAGTCTCAACCGGATTTTCGTTTAGTTCACCCAATTTCTCAAACTTATCTCCTATAAAATGCTGGTGGGAAATCTGTTGGTTTTGCATGAATTTCTGGTAATCAAATTCAAATGGATTGGTTGGTCCCTGGATTTTTTGGGGACTGCCCGAAATCAGTAACAAATCTCCGGAAGAAAGTCCCTGAGCTGAGCGGTGGTAAATCAAAACTTCTCCCTGTTTTTCTTCCCAAACTTTCCCGTCAAATACCTTTTTGACATTGATCCTGTTTGCTTTCGAATTAGGCTTTGGTTCGTCATTGCTGATTACTGTTCCGAGATATGCCTTGATATCTTTGTTGGAATTCAAAAGGTGATTTGGGTCATTTAGGATGTCTCTGTGGTATGTGAAAAAATACCCCGCCACGAATAATTGGGCATAAGCCAAAAACGGAAGGATGATTATGAATTTATACCTTCCATGATGGTCATTGACAAAAACTATAAAAAGGTAAATCAAACCGCAAGCCCCACCAATCCCAATTAAAGCCCAAATCCCTATTTGGTTTACAGGATAAAAAACTATCCCGAGGATAAAGAAAAGAGCATATCGCAAAAATGGAAACTCCGAAAAATGCATGGGAAAATTGTTTCTCGGAATTTAAAAACAAAAAAAGAAAAAGGAGTCATTTCTGACTCCTTTGCCCCTAATTTAAACGTTTAATATTTTTTAGAAACGGTAACCGACGTTAAAACCGGCATTTACTTCTACTGCAGAAAAACGGTTTTGCACTTCTTGTGAAAACTGTCTGTTCAAAGAACCGAAGGGACCAAAAGCAAAATTGTTGAAATTCCACCTGTAACCCGCAATTAAGCCGATTGCGCCACTGTTCATATTGGTCACTGCCGTTGCATTATCGATGATTTCTTTAAAATCTCCAAAACGATATTTCAAAAAAGGTGAAATGTACATTTTCCCATTATCATCCCCTGCAAAATAGAAGTTATAAGAAACCAAAACCGAAGTTGTTTCAAAATCTCTTCCATCTTTTTGCCCACTGTACCCGAACCTGTCATTCAAATGCAATTCAATTCCAAGGGATTGGTCATGTTTCAAAAAGGCCTCATAACCGATTTCAACTGTGCCCATCAAAATGGTGTTTAGAAAATTGAGTCTGATTTCTCCTTTTGGATCTTCCAAAGATTGGGCAAAAGAATTGGCCTGAAAAAAGGCAAAACAAATAATAACAAACATTAATTTTTTCATATCAATAGCGTCGGTTTATGGTACAATTTATTCTTTCAAATATCAAAGGTATAATTCCATTTTAAAATGTTTGATATTACACTCCTCAAACATGTCGCCAACTTTCTGAAATCCAAATTTCGCATATAGCGGCATGGCGTCCAATTGGGCATGTAAGTATAGTTTTTTGCCTTTTGAATCCGGGTGAAGTTTGATATCCTGTACCACTGCATCGACCAGAGCAAAGCCCACTCCTTTTCCGCGCATAGGTTTCAATACTGCAAAGCGCTCAAGTTTCACGCCTTTGTCAGTGAATCTCCATCTTGCAGTTCCGGCAGGTTCTCCTTTTGATTTTGCCAAAAAATGAATGGAAGTATCCTCAAACTCGTCATATTCCTCAGCAGGATCCACTTCCTGCTCGATGACAAAAACTTCTTCTCGGATGCCAAAAACTGTTTTAAGCTGCTCCTTCGTCACTACTTTTTCTACGGAGATTTGCTTCTCTTCTTTCGTCTCTTTGGGATTCATCTTTTTCGTATGCTTCAATGATCGATTTGACTAATTTATGGCGGATAACATCCTTTCCACTCAGGCTTACAACGCCGATTCCTTTGACATCTTTGAGGATATGTAATACTTCAGTGAGTCCGGATTTCTTTTTGGTGGGAAGGTCGACCTGTGTCTGGTCACCTGTAATGATAACCTTGGAATTGGGCCCCATCCGGGTCAGGAACATTTTGATCTGCTCACTTGTCGTATTCTGCGCCTCATCCAACAGGACAAAAGCATCATGCAGCGTCCTTCCTCTCATGTAGGCAAGGGGAGCGATTTCAATGACTCTTGTTTCCTGGTAATATTTGAGCTTCTCCGCCGGAACCATGTCGGCCAAAGCATCATAAATCGGTCTTAAATAGGGATCCAGTTTTTCCTGTAAGTCTCCAGGAAGGAATCCCAGATTTTCACCTGCCTCCACAGCCGGGCGGGTGATGATGATTCTTTTGACTTCTCTGTTTTTCAATGCCCTGACTGCCAGCGCAACGGCGATGTAGGTCTTACCTGTACCGGCAGGACCCAATGCAAACACAAGGTCGTTTTTAGAAGCTGACTCTACAAGTTTGCGTTGGTTGGGAGATTTGGGCTTGACGACAAGCCCCTTGTTACCGTAGAGAATGACGTCATTCTTTTCATTTTCTTCGAAAGGCTGACCTTCCAAAGCAATATATTCTTTTACATTGTCCGGGGTCACATGACCAAACCTATGAAAATGCTGCAGAAGCATATTGATCAAATCATTGATTCGGAGAATCTCCGGGGCACGTCCCTGAATACGGATTTCATTGCCTCGGGATACTATTTTGCTTTGGGGAAAAGCATCAGCAATGCGGCGGATGTTCTCGTTTTCTGAGCCTAAAAAGTCCAGTAGCGGGATGTTTTCCAGAGTGATTATTTTTTCTACCAATCTAATTTCCTTGAATTGTGAAGTCTATAGAGGGTGTAAGCATAAAATTCCTAATTTTGTTCACACCTGTACAAAAGTACAAAATTTTAACAGACTTGCTTCCATGGCATTGATAACATTCACCTCAGATTTTGGAGACGCCGACTACTATGTGCCGGCTGTAAAGGCCAAGATGTTATCCATCAACCCACAATTGAATATTGTCGACATCACGCACAAAGTCGACATATACGACATTGCACATGCTGCTTTTGTCCTGAAAGCAATCTATAGAGATTTTCCAAAAGGCACTGTTCACCTGGTGGCCATGAACAGCACAAGCGCCAGCACAGAGGGTTATATAGGGATCAAGTTGGAAGAACATATTTTCCTGGGACCAAACAACGGAGTCCTCAGCCTGCTATCCGATTATGATCCGGGGATTTGTGTTCTTTTCTCCGAAGTGCATATCAAAGAAAGTACATTCCCTGTCAAAGATATCCTTGCACCCATCGCTGCCAAAGTGGCCTCCGGTGCTGCGATCCATGATTTTGGCGGTCCGCTGATGCAGATCAAAAAAATGATCCCAAGGCAATTCAAAGCCACCAAAAAACAGATAATAGGCCACGTCATCCGTATCGATAACTATGGCAACCTGATTACCAATATTCCAAAAGAGGTTTTTGACAAACTCAATCCCGGTAAATACAACGTGGAATTTGGTAGGGAAAGAATCAACAGGCTGAACAAAACCTATGACAATGTAGACGCAGGTGATTGCTTTGCTTTCTTCAACAGCATCGAACTCCTGGAAATCGGCATCAACCATGGACATGGGGCGGATTTGTTGGGATTGAGACATGACAGTCCTGTTTTTATCAATTTTGAAGCGGAATAAGATGCTGGTCCGAGTGGTAAGGATGACCTTTAGGGAGGAAGCTGTCAAAGCTTTTTTGGAAAATTTTGAAGCCAACAAACAAAAAATCAGAAATTTTCCGGGCTGTAGCCATCTGGAACTGTGGCAAGACGAGAACAACAAAAATATTTTCATGACCTACAGTCATTGGCAAAGTGAAGAGTCCCTGAATCAATACCGTGATTCCGAGCTGTTTAAAACTGTGTGGTCGTTTACCAAAACCCTTTTTGCAGAAAAACCTGTTGCTTTCAGTTCCAAAAAAATCCAAGAACTGCCCTGAAAGGTGTTGCAGGAAAAAAAATCTTTACTCATATTTGCATCCCGTTCAGCAAGGGACGGGTAATGATTGAAATGCCCAGATGGCGGAATTGGTAGACGCGTTGGTCTCAAACACCAATGAGGTTACACTCGTGCCGGTTCGACTCCGGCTCTGGGTACAGAGAAGCTCGCAGAAATGCGGGCTTTTTTTGTTTCGTTGTTTTTTGGGAGTTGATATGTTTTCGGGAATTCAATTCAAACCTGCGATTTTATTTTGAGTAGAAAACGAATCTCTTTTTATTTTACAGTACAGGTACCATTACTGAAACGGCAAAATCTCCCACTATTTCTGCTCAAATTATTTCTATCTATTTCGCAAAGCATATTTCTATCTTATTTCCCTGATTCTCCCCCCAAACTCTTCCAATCCCTCGTCCCCGAAATCCAAGTGGGTAACAAACCTGATTTGGTCTTTGCCAAAGCGGACAGCTTTGATGCCTACAGCATCCAATTTTTGAAGGATTTCGGCCGGAGTGATGCCCTTCAATCTTGCGATGACGATATTGGTGACGACGGGAAAAACTTCCGATACCAAAGGATGTTGCTCCAGGACCTCTCCTAATTTCTTTGCCCTGTCATGGTCGTCGGTCAATCTTTTGATTTGGTGATCGAGGGCATAGATTCCCGCAGCCGCTAAAAAACCCGCCTGCCTCATTCCGCCACCAAAAGATTTTCTGACTTTTCTGGCACGCTTGATGTCTTCTTTTGATCCTAGAAGGACAGAACCCACCGGACAACCCAATCCTTTGCTCAGGCAAACAGAAATGGTATCGAACATCGCTCCCCAAGCTTTGGGACTTTCCCCGGTGACTACCAAAGCATTGAAAATCCTTGCCCCATCAAGGTGAAGCTTCAAACCATGCCGATCACAAATGGCCCGGATGGCTTTGACTTCATCTATTGTATAAATACTGCCGCCGCCTTTGTTCATGGTGTTTTCGAGAGAAACCAAGATAGTCTCGGGAGCATGGACATCATCAGGATTGATGGCATCAGCGATGTCAGAAGGACTGATTTTTCCATATTCCCCGTCCAAAAGTTTTACCGAAGCATGGGAATTGGACATGATGCCTCCTCCTTCATAGAGGTAGATATGGGAATATTTGTGGCAGATCAGCTCGGTCTGTGGCCGTGTATGGAGACGGATTGCAATCTGATTGGTCATGGTACCGGAAGGGCAAAAAAGTCCCGCTTCCATGCCAAACATGTCAGCCAACTTCTGCTCCAAGGCATTGACAGTCGGATCTTCACCAAATACATCATCGCCAACTTGTGCTGACCACATGGCTTCCAACATGCCTTGGGTAGGCTTGGTGAGGGTATCTGAACGTAAGTCTATAATCATTTTAAAAGAATTAAAGTGGAGATATGCTTCGTGAAATAAATGGGAATATGCCTGCAGCGAAATATTAAAAGAAATATGCTACGCGAAATAAGGTGGAAATACGCCTTCGGCGAAATAGTCTTACACGATCAATCCATATTTCTATTGTATTTCAATAATATTACAACTTCATCAATCCTCGTTTTTGTCTTTTTTGAACCAAAAATCCAGACTGCTTTTCCGTTTTTCAAATATATTTTCCATATCCTGTAACTCCAGTTCAAGGGCTTGATTTGAGATAAAAATCTCTAACAAAGATATGCCCAAAGAAATCAGCAATGTCAGCATACTGGCAATAAACACATAATCAGCAGCCGGTTGGATTTCCATAAATATGAGGTACATACATATCACACAGAGGAAAAAACTCAATACCCCGCATAACTGCATGTATTTGATCATGCTGAGACGGCGCTTGAGATTATGAATCTGTTCAATGATAATTTCCTGATCGGGGTTTTCCAGAAATTTTTTATGAAGTCCCCTAATCAAACTCGCAACGGCCAAAAACCTGTTGGTAAAAGCGAGCATCATCAGGGTAATCGCCGAAAAAAGAAGGGCAGGTGTGGATATTTGGAGTTCCATGGTTGGTTCAATTTAAATAAGATTTGGGATAAAAAACAAAAACCCGGAAAGACTTCCGGGCTTCGTTTATTCTTATAAAAGCAATCTGAATTAAAGGTGGATTACTTCACCGTAAGCTTGTGCAGCGGCTTCCATGATGGCTTCTGACATCGTTGGATGCGGGTGGACCGTCTTGATCAAGTCCATGCCTGTTGTCTCCAATTTGCGGATGGCGACAATTTCAGCAATCATTTCAGTCACATTGGCTCCGATCATGTGAGCGCCAAGAAGCTCTCCGTATTTGGCATCAAACACCAATTTCACAAACCCGTCCTTGGCGCCTGCAGCAGAAGCTTTGCCTGATGCGGAGAAAGGGAACTTGCCGACTTTCACTTCATAGCCTGCTTCTTTTGCTTTGGCCTCGGTATATCCTACAGAAGCAATCTCAGGAATACAATAAGTACATCCGGGGATATTGTTATAATCAAGCGGTTCAGGATGGTGGTTGGCGATTTTTTCTACGCAGATGATTCCCTCGGCTGAAGCAACGTGTGCCAAAGCAGGTCCTGTGGTCACATCACCGATGGCATAGTAACCGGGCATATTGGTTTTGTAGAATTCGTCAACTTTGATTTTTCCTCTTTCCACCAAAATCCCAACATCCTCCAATCCGATATTTTCGACATTGGACACTACTCCGACAGCGGACAGTACCACGTCGCATTCGATGACTGTTTCTGCTCCTTTTTTATCCTTGACAGTCACTTTGCATCCATTGCCTTTGGTGTCAACCGCAGTCACCTCCGTGGAGGTCATGATTTTGATGCCGTTTTTCTTATATATTTTTTCCAATGCTTTGGATACTTCCTCATCTTCATTGGGTACGATCCTGTCCAAAAACTCCACGATCGTCACCTCAGTGCCGATAGAACTGTAGACGTAAGCAAACTCGACGCCTATCGCACCTGAACCGACAACAACCATTTTAGCAGGTTTCTTTTCCAAGACCATTGCCTTGCGGTAACCGATGATTTTATCGTTGTCAATCTTCACTGCGGGAAGTTCTCTTGCACGGCCGCCTGTCGCTATGATGATATGGTCTGCGGCATAGACGGTTTTTTTACCTTCGCTGTCTGCGACTTCGATTTTTTTGCCGGGCTGTACTTTGCCCCAACCTAAAATCTGGTCTATTTTATTCTTCTTAAGCAAAAACTGAACTCCTTTGGACATTCCGGCTGCTACATCACGGCTTCTTTTTACCATGCTTGGGAAATCCACTTCAGCACCTTTAACCTTGATGCCATAATCTTCAGAATGGCTGATGTATTCGAAAACCTGCGCACTTTTGATCAGAGCTTTGGTAGGAATACAACCCCAGTTCAGACATATACCACCTAACTCGGCGGCTTCCACTATGGCAGTTTTCAGACCCAACTGAGAAGCGCGGATCGCCGCTACATACCCACCCGGACCGGAACCCAAAACAATCACATCATATTTTGTTGAAGACATATTCTTACTGGTTAATATTAAAATAAGCTTCGCAAAAATAGGGCTTTTAGGCTGAGAAAAAAATCAAACAAAGACATCATTTGCATCACGCAGAGCCGCAGAGAAAAATAAAAGGAGGTTAAATATGAGTGTAAACCACATTCAAATAGTCGACTAAGTTGGACCAAGGACGCTGAACTTTGCAAAATAATAAGCTAATTTTTGGATGTCGGGAAAAGCAAAGGCAATATGAAAGAAAATGAGATATCAAGAGAAGTTGTAGATGCTTGTTATAAAATCCACAGCCAATTGGGTCCGGGGCTTTATGAAAGCGTCTATGAGAATATTCTCTTCTATGAATTGGTCAAAAAAGGTCTGAAAGTCCAAAAAGAAATACCCATTGATGTGATATGGGATGGATTGGTTTTTGAGCAGGGTTTTAGGGCGGATTTAATCGTAGAAGAAAAAGTTTTGGTAGAGTTAAAATCTGTGGAGGAAATCTCAAAAAAGCATTATAAACAAGTTTTGACCTACTTGAAATTGACAAATCTGAAACTTGGCTTATTGATCAATTTCAATGAAAACTTGATCAAAGATGGAATCCGAAGAATAGTCAACGGATTGGAAGATCAATAATTGGAATTTGAAATTAACCAAACCTAAACTTTTGTAAAAATTCCCCTTTTTTGAAAATACCTCCTTTTTCCCCTTTTGCGTCTTCGCGTCTCTGCGTGAGTAATAATCCTATAATAAAAATTCCTTATTTTTGGGTTTTTAACAGAAACCAACCAAAGAAAATAACATGGGATTATTAAGCGGAAAAACAGCTCTGATCACCGGGGCATCCAAAGGAATCGGTAAAGCAATAGCTGTAAGAATCGCCCAAGAAGGTGCCAATGTGGCCTTCACTTACCTTTCAAGTGTAGATAAAGGACAGGCACTTGAGGCAGAATTGACAGCCTTTGGGATCAAAGCAAAAGGGTACCGTTCGGATGCCTCTGACTTCAAAGCTGCCGAGGAACTTGTCAACGGCGTGGTGGCTGAATTCGGCACTTTAGACATTTTGGTCAACAATGCCGGTATCACACGCGACAATCTCCTGATGAGAATGACCGAGGAAGCTTGGGATGAAGTCATCGGAGTTAACCTCAAATCCTGCTTTAATACCGTCAAAGCGGCAACGCGTCCAATGATGAAAGCCAAGTCAGGTTCCATCATCAATATCACCTCCGTCGTCGGCATCAAAGGCAATGCTGGTCAGGCCAATTATGCGGCCTCCAAATCCGGGATTATCGGCTTTACCAAATCTGTAGCTTTGGAATTGGGTTCAAGAAATATCAGGGCAAATGCCGTGGCACCAGGATTTATCGAAACGGAAATGACAGCGGTATTGGATGAGAAAACTGTCCAAGGCTGGAGAGACGGTATTCCGATGAAGCGGGGCGGCCAACCGGAAGAAGTTGCCAATGCCTGCGTCTTCCTAGCTTCGGATATGAGTTCGTATATCTCAGGACAAGTCATCCAAGTAGATGGTGCGATGCTTACCTGAGAAGCGAGAGGAGAGAAAGTAGAAAATTTAGAATTTAGACCCTGAGCGGAATATCCCGGTCAGGGTTTTTTGATTTTGCTGAGATCCAATCTATAAAACTCGTATTGGTCTTCATTGGGTTGTTCGGGTTTATTGATAAATAATCTCCCTCCGGTTAAAAACCAGTTTTCCAGATCCAATTCACCTTCAAAGTCAAAGAAATATTCTCCAAGGGGTTCCCAATCTCCAGAGTAAAAAGACAATACATAGTGTTTGGTTCTTTCAAATTTGGTTTCCCCTTCCCCTGATTCATGGGTTTTAGATGCTCTTACCAATAAATCATTATAGGGATCGTAAAGCAGGAAAATATGGGATGAGGCCTCTTTTGGGGCCGCAAAAACCGTAAATCCTTCACCCCAAGGAGTTTCCTTTCCGGGGATGTAGGTAAAGTTAACCTTTGTTTCTGGGATGAATTCTTCTTCAAGGCTTAAATTATTCAGCTTGTAGACAACATCAGAATATGGCCAGGAAAAATAGTAATAACCTCTTTTTGAATCTAAAGCACCGATCAGATTTGTAGCAAACGCGTCACCTTTAAAAGATTCATATCCTGATGGTATTTTAAAATCAGAATGTCTTATCTCACCGGTTTTGAGATTGATTTGGGTAAACCAGTTTTTGAATTCAACAGGAAAATCTGCTTTCCATAGCCTTGAACTGTTGTCGAAGGTTGTTTTTGAGGGATTTTGGTTTACCTGGAGCCAGTTTTCACTTGACATGAGCATAACGCTTCCATTCATGAAGTTATCAAAATCAATTATGTCCTCCTTTAAAATTGAGTCAATTCCAATCTCCTTGGTTTTATGGCCCAAAGTATCATAAAAACCCAACCTCCCAGTTCTCCCAAATAATAAAATAGTGTTCATATCACACACCAAAATCCTCCCTCCCATTCCACCTTTAATAGATTGGGGGCCTTCATAGGGGATTTTTATTTGATGTGTTTTTTTTGAAGTCAGGATATCATAAAATTTAATTACCATTCCACTATTGTCTGAAAGTCCCGAAGTCAAAATTACCACATCATCTTTGTCGGGAATGGTTTTCAAATATTGGATGTTAGGGGTTTGAATATCTTTATAGAAAATCCAATCCTCTATAGCCAATTCCTCAAGCTTCCCTGAATATATTTCATCAGAAGCCCTTTCTCCACAGGAAAACAGGGCTATGAAACCGACAAAAACTAGAATTTGGGAAAAGGGACTTTTGAACATAATCCAAAAATAACAGATTAGTCGAAAAAATTTCATTCTTTTTGCAACTTTTTAAATCAAAGAAAGTATATTGCATTGATATCATTTTAATATCATAACAATATGGAAAAAATAACTAAACCTATTTCCGGCTACTTGATGGTTTTGGTGGTCATCGCACTGATTCCGGCCACAGCATTTTCATTTATCAATGAATGGCATCTTTTGGGGGCAATCCTCGGGTTTGCCTTTATCATGATCACGGCAGGGTTTTTTACACTCCAGCCTAACATGGCGATGGTACTTGTCTTATTCGGTGCTTATAAAGGCACGGTGAAGGACACCGGTTTCTTTTGGGTAAACCCATTTATGACCAAAAAGAGAATCTCTCTCCGTGTCAAAAACTTTGAGAACAAACCGCTGAAAGTGAATGACAAAATCGGTAACCCCGTCATGGTAGGCACGATCGTCGTCTGGCAGGTGGAGAATACCTTCAAGGCCTCCTTTGAAGTAGAAGATTATGAAAATTTCGTCCACTTACAGACAGATGCTGCGGTCAGAAAAATGGCGGGACTTTATCCTTACGATGATTTTGAGCACCAACATGCAGAAATCACACTCCGGTCAGGGGTAGAGGAAGTCAACCATTCCCTTGAAGCCGAAATATCGGACAGGCTGCAATCCGCCGGGATCAAAGTCATCGAGGCAAGGATTTCTCACCTCGCTTATGCTTCCGAAATCGCCTCCGCCATGCTACAGAGACAACAGGCCACAGCCATAGTCGCTGCAAGAAGAATGATCGTGGACGGCGCAGTGGGCATGGTCGAAATGGCATTGGAAGACCTCAAAATCAAAGGCATCATCGATTTTGAAGAATCCAAAAAAGCAGCCATGGTCAGCAACCTGATGGTGGTCCTCTGCTCGGACAGAAGTGCTAGTCCGGTTCTGAATGTTGGGACTTTGAACCAATAAAAAATGGTACTCAATGAAAGCCAAAGCTTAAAGGATACCTTTATCATCTATGTAATCCTAATGCTGGAGGTTCCTACAATTATCCTGTTTGTAGTCCTTTGGTGGACAGGCAAATTCGGAGAAGACGGCTACATTCCTGTGCTTTTCTTTATAGGTTTCCTTTCTTTGACAACTCTCTTTATTCTCAATATGTCACTTAATATCAGAATTGACGAAAACGGCCTCCAATACAAGAGTTTCCCATTTGTAAACAAATGGAAATTCCTCCCAAAAGAGGCGATCGATTCTGGCAATGTCAGAAAACTGGATGGCATGTTGGAATTTGGAGGCCTTGGTACCAAACTTTCCAAAAGCACAAAGGCTTATATCTTTTCCACTGAACATGTGATTGAACTGGAATCAGGCGGAAAGAAATACGTGTTCAGTACCAGGAAACCAATTTTGGCAAAGACCGTGATTGAACAATGGAATATTCCTTCTATCAAATAAACCTTTCTTACCATGACCAACTTAATTTTCAAAGAAACCCAGAGATTCACTCAATTGTGGATTTGGATGCTATTGGTTTTTGTGGCTGGAATCGTTTTTTTTAGTGCTTTTAGTCTTGAAGAAATAAAATATTCAGATATCCTGATCCCCATGGGAATCATTGGTCTTGTCTTTACATTATTTCTTGCCCTGACTCTCAAGACAACGATAGATTCCTATTCCTTGTCTTTTAGCTATTTCCCATTTATATGGAAAAGGAAATACAACTTCAAGGAGATAGAATCCATGGAACTGAAAGAATACAACTCTCTATGGGAATATGGAGGTTGGGGTATCAGGTACAATTTTGATTCCTGGGCTTACAATACCGGAGGGAGGTTTGGTATCAAGGTGGAAACAAAGGACAAAAAATTTCTACTTGGCACACACAAACCTGAGGAGGCCAAAAAAGCCATTGCCATGTTTAAAGTTTACAAATCCAAAAACCATGGCAGCTAAAAAACCATTCGCCTTAAGAATAGATGAAAATCTCATGAAGGCTGTCGAGAAGTGGGCGGAAGATGAGTTCCGCAGCGCCAATGGACAGCTGGAATGGATCATCTATGAGGCGCTCAAGAAGTCAGGAAGGCTTCCATCACAGATAAAAAAAGACCCGGAATCTGAATAGGTTCCGGGTCTTTTTTTAATCCTCCTCCGCATCAGGATTATATAGCAGCTGCTTGTATTCAAAATCATACAATGTCAACTGTCGCATTTCATAAAAGGCTGTCCAATAATCCCTCAAAGACTGGATATAGGCTCTTCGATTTTGGTCTTTTTCCTGCTGCGCAATATTCAGGTCGGTGATGGTCACATTTCCGTTTTGATACCTTCTCAAAGAAATCTCATAGCGTTTGTCCGCTACCTGATCGGAAAGTTTGGTGATTTCGAGACGGTCATGCATCATGTCAAAGTTTTTGACTTTGGTAAAAATCTCCTGCTCAAAATTGATGATGTCCTGCTCGACGGTATATTCCACCAATTGCTTGTTGGCCTCTGCCTGCCCCATTCTCGCTTTATTTCTTCCCCAATCCAAAATAGGGATAGAGAATCCAAGGTTGAGCAATACCTGCCTGTTTGGATCGATATAGATATCACCCCACGTCAATCCCGCATTGTTAAGACCATAACTTGCATTCATCAGGACATTGAATCTTTCGCCTCTTGCTTCTGCCAAGCCGGCCTGTGCTTCCAGTTTTCTTCTGTCAAACCCCATGGCATCGGCCCTGTTGAGAAAAGCAAATTCGATGGCTTCCTCCACATCGATGGTCAGGTCGGGTACGATTTGCGGAGGAATCAAGCTTATTTCCTCGGCATCATTGAGCCCAATATAAGATTTGAGCCGAAGGCTGTTGGCCTCCAAGTCAAGGTTAGCCTGTGCCAAATCCTGTCTTGCCTGTAACACTTGCAGCTCTACCTGAAGCAATTTGTCTTCGTATGTGGTTCCGATATTATACCTTCCCTGCTCTATTTTGAGGATTTCCTGCGTATTGACAAGGTTTTTGGTGGCGATCTCCAGATTGACTTGGGAAATCAGAAAATCAAAAAACAGCTCTGTCACCGTCATACCGATCTGTTCCATTTCTTCCACGTACCCACGCTTGCTTTCTTCGTAGATCAGCGGTTCGATTTTTCTGTCCCATTTCAAAGGATTATAAGCGAAAAACGGCTGGGACAAACGCACATTGACCGGAATTCCACTCCATTGGGTCTGAGGACTTCCTGCGGGAGCGAGGAAGTTGTCAAACTTGGTCGTGGATGAATTGACCGAAATATTCCCACCTGTTGCGGCTATCTCCTGCTCGATACCCAATTCGAGATCCATAAAGTTTTGCCTTACTTCCCTGAACTCGATGGTTCCATCAGGTTGGGTGACATTGTTGAATGCCTGTGAAAATCCGGGAATCGTTCCACTCAGTCTCAGCTGAGGATTGTAATTGGATTGGTAAAAGCGGTAATTCCAATACCTGTTTTCTTTACGGGTTTGTGCCCGGAGAGATGCAGGAGATCTCGCCTTTGCCCTCGCTACCATGTCCTCGAGGGTGAAAGTTATTTTTTCTTGAGAAAAAGATTGGAAGGGTAAAACAACCAACCAAACAAATAAAATACTCCAATAATACTGTTTACTCATACCTTAAAGAAGTTATAGGGTCCTGCATTGCTGCTTTTCTTGCCGGAGCGATTCCAAAAACCAAACCGACGGTCGCTGCGACGCCAAAAGAAAGCAATATCGAAGGAAGGGTAATGATGGTCGGAAAATCCCCAAAGGTAGATACCAGATGGGCCAATAAAATACCCAATATTACCCCTATAATCCCTCCTGTGATACTGATCATGACGGCTTCAAACAGAAACTGATTGACAATATCGGATTTTTTTGCACCTAACGAAAGCCTTAATCCTATTTCTTTAATCCTCTCCATGACTGAGGCCAACATAATGTTCATTATTCCTATACCTCCCACCAAAAGTGATATCCCTGCAATTGCCCCAAGAACAATATTAAAGATGTTTTGGGTACGCTGCTGTTGCTTGAGCAAGAGCTCAGGAATCGTAATCTCAAAGTCCACCACGGTCATATGTCTCCTTTCCAACAACTTGGAAATCACCTCGGCTGTGGGATTGAGTGATTCGCTTTCTTCCACCTGCACCACTATTTTGTCTATCTGATGATAATTTGGGTCCGGGTTGGCCGTCACCTGCTCCCCAACCGAAACTGCCGCTCCTGTCACCAAATCCCTGTTTTTGAACCTGATCAGCATCGTTTGGATAGGAACATAGACATCCATGTTGAAATCACGAATACCCAACTTGGAAATACTCTGCTCGGACACCAACCTCTCTTCCATCACGCCGATGACTTCGAGCCATTGGTTTCCGCTTTTGATCATCTTTCCGATTGGGTTTTCCTTTGAAAAAAATTTGGTCTGAACCGACCTTCCAATGATACAGACAGGCGCACCGAGGAGAAGATTGGATTCCGTAAACATTTTTCCTTCCCGAAGTTTGAAATCCAAGACTTCAAAATAGGCAGGGGTGACTCCAACCAACTTGGCTGAGCGCCTGATTCCGCTTTTGACGAGGTTGGTTTCCAATACGATTTCAGGACTGATGTTTTTGATTCCTGGAATGGTCTTCATGATGGATTCGACGTCGGAAAGTTTCAGTCCGGGTGAAAACTTCCCTTTTTCCTCTTCCAAGTCTGATTCTTCTGCCAGATTTTCTTCGACTTGATTGACCACAGGAGCTATGACAATATTGTTGACACCGACCAGCCTGATTTGCTCGAGAATTTCCTGTTGGGCGCCGTTGCCGATGGCAAGCATCGCAATCACCGCCGCAACTCCAAAAATAATCCCCAAAGCCGTCAGCAGGGACCTTAATTTATTGGCAAGGACGGCTTCTAACGCAATGTGGAAATTGGCCTTTAATCTTTCATTTCGGTCGAAAAGGATATTCATAAATGTATCTTAATTATTGACAGGCCTGACTTGATATCCGGTTTTCATCGAAGAATCCGGTGCGGAAATTGGCTCCTCGACTTTAAGGTTCCTTTTCCCATTCAATTCTGCCAATAAACTGATACTTGTATTTTGGGACCATTCGGGAGTGGAAAGGAACACATCCTGCCCTTCTTCCAATCCCATTTCGACGATTACATCATTGGAATTGGCAAGGCCGAGTTTTACTTCCTGCTTTTTACCGTTTTTGAGGTAGACATAATTGATACTGTCGCTTTCGACATTGATGGCTTCCAAAGGCACATAGACCACATCACTTTTTTCCTCTATCAAGATAGAATTGCTTGTTGTCATCGCGGGCCGTAGCAGGTCGTCACTTTCATTGACCCTGACCAAAACTTCGAAAACCTTGGCATCAGAATTTGGCCTTTGTTGTCCCACATTGGCGACCTGTATGACCTTCCCTGTCAATTTTTTGTCGGGAAAAGCATCCAAACCGATTAACACAGATTGGCCGACTTTGACTTTTCTGATATCGACTTCATTGATGTAAGTGATGCTTTGCATCGTGCTGAGGTCAGGAAGTGTGGCTACTACAGGATCCCAAGAACTGATCTGAGAACCTTCTTTGACTTTTCCTCCCCTACCTTGGTAATAAATCACCATCCCGTTTTGGGGAGCGGTGACGGTGAATTTCTCCAAAGCAGCCTGCATTTGGGAAACTTCAAGCTGAGACTCTCTCAATCTGGCGGAGACCTCCACCATACGGGCTTTTTCCTGAAGGGTCTTAATCCTATACCTTTCTTTCGCTTGTTGTAGGTCTCTGATGGCTTTTTGGTAGTTGTATTCATTTTGCTTGATAATGGCCGGCGGTTCATATTGAGACTGGTCCAAAACCAGTTTTTTGGCGCCTACTTCATATTCGAGGTTGATCAGATTGTCCCTTTCCAACCTCAGCACCAAGGAGGTATCCAACTGTGTCTGCTCGAAGGTGGCCATGGTCTGCTCGAGGTCCAAGCGGCGGTCCTCCATTCTTCCAAAAAGTTCTGTCTTGTCAAGGGATGCGATAAAGTCTCCTTTTTTCACCACCGTGCCTTCATCCACCATAGTTTCGATAGTGAAGTTTCCTATCCTGTATCTCCTTGCCTCGATGGGACCAAGGATTTCTACGGAATTCAGCGCCTGCAATTCTCCCGAGGAGGTGATTTCTACTTTAAATTGACCCTTTTTTACGTCAGTCAATATTTCGAAGTTCCCCTCTTTGCCGGAGGAAAAAAAAAGCAGGTATATGACAATCAGAGCGGCAAATACCCCGATGCCTGTGTATATATACTTTCTTTGCATGGTCGCAGTTATTTTGGTCTAATCAAAGTTAGCCAAAAATGAGTCAAAATCAGCCCAATAAGCAGGTTATAAAACCATTAAAGTAATTTCTAATTATCGTGCCCGACTGGAAACTGAAAACCGAAAAATTGAAATGGATTTGATAAATTGCGCGCTCATTGGGGTTTTTACCTCCCCAAAAACCGACCAAACCCTGATATGAAGTCATTGATCAGTTTTATTATCCGATACATTCCAAGGAAATATTTACAGCTAGTTTCCCATTTTTTCCTGCGGATTATGGCGGTCTTTTATCAAGGAAATCAGGTTACCTGCAATGTATGTGACCATTCTTTTCGGAAGTTTTTGCCTTATGGAAGAAAAGGACGGGACAATGCACTTTGCCCAAACTGCCTTGCTTTGGAAAGGCATAGGCTGATGTGGCTTTTTTTGCAGCAGGAGACCAACTTCTTTACAGATAAACTCAAAGTCCTTCATATCGCTCCTGAGCTTTGCTTTATTGACCGGATGGAGGCCATGAAAAACCTGGATTACATCACCGCAGATATTGAGTCTCCTTTGGCCAAAGTCAAAATGGATGTCCATCAGATCCCTTTTGAGGCCAATACTTTTGATGTCGTATTCTGTAACCACGTCATGGAACATGTCGACGACGATATCCTGGCATGCAGCGAGATCAACCGCGTGCTCAAACCTACCGGTTGGGGAATCATCCAATCCCCTGTCTATGACATTCCCGAGACCATCGAGGACAAAACCATCACCGATGCCGCCGAGCGTGAAAGGCTCTTCGGCCAAAGGGACCACGTCCGCAAATATGGGCATGACTACGCCATGCGCCTCAGCCTATCAGAACTCGATGTCCAAGAAAACCTCTTTGTCAAAACCCTCGATCCTGCAATTGTCTTGAAACATGCCTTGCCGAAGAATGAGGTTATTTTTTATTGTAGAAAAGGGAGTAAAGGGTGAAGGGTGAGGGAGGAAGGATGAAAAAAAATGATTGGTGAGGGATTATGGCCTGGTTTTGAATAATAAAGCTAGCCTTCCCACTTAAAAAATGAATGCAGGAATTGAATCCAAAGATCCTTGATATAAAACGGTTAGCCCAAAATGATACGATTTTATACGATTAGATTCGCTTATGATACGAAAAATGTTATTTCTTGTCCATTCGGAAATACGCCAAGCACCTCAGCCAATCAGGACTCGACGTCCAAGAAAACGAATTTGAAAAATTGTCAATTGGAAATTGTTGAGGGCTAACGTCTCAGTGATATGGAACGGACGCAGCGATAGCAAGTCTGATCTCATATCACATGTTATCATCTGGCCTTCTTGCTTAAAGTTATCAAATATATACCTACGCCAACTCCAAAAACAGCAAAAGTCATAAGACCATAAAAATTTCCCTTTGTATGGAATTTACTTCGAACTTGATTTACCTTTTCTTTAGGCATAAATTCTATTCCATTTTTAACCAGACCTAAAATATCTATTTGATGGTAGTTTAAATGCTTGTCAGTAAATGTTAATTCCTCGGATTCTATAATTTTTTTGCTGTAAGTGTCTTTCCAAAGAGTAATAGATATAGGATCACCCTCATTTACGCTGCTAAGGAATTGATCTGCATTAAGTGCTTCTAATTCTGGCCTATTCAATTTGAATTTGAAATTCGGGTATTCCACTAAATAAATTTCTATTGATTTACTATTTTTTCTACCTGATTTTATTGATGGTTTGTTTTGCAACATTCCTGAAACTTGGGTTGTATTTTCTGAATCAACAATTATGTTTCCATGCTTATCTTGTTTAATGAAAATCAACGAGAATACAATCCAAAAGACTATAAATCCGATTCCAAAACGTCTTAAATGTCTATTCTCCCATCTCGCTTTCTCACTATTATTTTCTATTAATCCGTTAGTTAATTGATCCTTGAGCTTGTAATAAGTTTCCAATCTAAGATTGGAGGAGGTGATTCGAGCTTTTCCGGTTTTGAAATACAAATCCAAATCTTCCCATTGTAAGTATTTATTTTCCTTTCTAATTGCTGTGTATGAATTCAATTCGGATATCGGATACTCTTTTTTTATGGCACCAAAAAATGATTCTTGTTTTAGGTTGCTATTATCTACGGTAATTACCTCATTTTTAAGAAGGTAGTATAAAACTGATATGGTAACTGAAGCTGAAAATAGAAAAAATGACAAATCAACTAATTGAACATATCTATGATTGAACATAGGTTTTAAAAAGTAAAACCCCAATATCGAGAACCCAATAACTCCTAGGCTAAGGATAATAGTACTCGATAATTTGAATTTGGCTTTAATCTTCATTCATTATTTTGGCTTGATGATAACGATTCTCTCCACGTCACAGTGGCGTCTATCACTCTAAATTGGAATGCTTCACGCCGCTGTTACGTCTATTTTTCAATTACCTAAACATAAAACTAATACCCTAAAAATCCAACCAGTCTTCCTGACTATTTGAGTATAAAAAGTTGATTGAATTTTAGCCCCCAAAAACCTTCTTCACCCATTCAGTCACCAATCCTGCGCCATAGCTGCTCAGCTGCCCAAAAGCGGTAAAAACAGAAAGCAATCCTACCCAAGGTGATTTGTTTATGAAAGTAGAATGAACGAAGACAGCTAAAATCCATAGCCCATAAACCAAGAACCCTGCTGTCAAGAAAAACGAGAAGGCGGGAATCCAATAACCAATAACCATCAACCCAATAACCATTACCCATCCAACCAAAAAAACCGCCGGCATCAGATGCACCAACTTCACCGCATCCCGATGGTAACGGCTGACATTGATCCGGTTTTGGCCAAAGGAAAAGCTCTGCCTAAAAAAGCTCTGCCAGGTATTTTTTCTTTTGTGGTATACAAAAGCTTCCTCCACCAATTCCAGCCTGAAACCTGACTTTTTGAGCCGAATACTCAGCTCGATATCCTCTCCTCTGTTTGGGTCGACAAAACCTTTGGTCGCCTCAAATGCCTTTTTGGATAGGCCCATATTGAATCCACGGGCTTGGTACTTGGATGGATCTTTTAATTTTCCCCGGATTCCTCCTGTAGTCAAAAGGGAGGTCATGCTGTAGTTGATGGCTTTTTGGAAGTTGGAAAAACCCTCCTCCGCAGCATCCGGGCCACCATGGGCATCGAGCTTTCGGGTTTTGATGGCTTTATCCAAAACCTCAAAATATTGAGAAGGAATGATGCAATCGGAATCAAAAAGCACAAAATAATCGCCTTTTGCAAGGTTCATCCCGAAGTTCCTGGCAAAGCCTTGGGCAATATTTTCAATCCAAAAATAAAGTACTTGGAGTTCTTCTCTGAAGGATTCTGCGACAAGCTTGCAGGGATTATCAGATCCATCATCCACGATAATCACCTCAAAGTCTGTGAAGGTCTGTGTAGTCAGACTTTGAAGTAATTCCCTGATTTCATCGGGGCGGTTATACACCGGTATGATTACCGAAAAAACCATCAATCCTTGAAATTCAGTTCGGAGTCAATGTTGTAATCGGATTTTCGGCTGCTGTGGGAGGTCATCATCTCGGCAAGGAATCCTGTTAGAAACAACTGAACACCCACAATCAAAGCCACCAATGCCAAAAAGAATAAGGGTTGATCGGTGATTTCCCTGACGGCTGTTCCCCGGTAAAGTCCATAGATCTTTTGAAAAATCAGCCAACCTGTGATGAAGAAACCCGCCAAAAAGGAGACCGAACCCAAAGTACCAAAAAAATGCATGGGGCGCTTTTTGTACCTGTTGACAAAGGAAACGGAAATCAAGTCGAGGAAGCCGTTCAGGAATCTTTCCCAACCAAATTTGGTATAGCCGTATTTTCTTGGCCGGTGTTCGACGACTTTTTCACCGATTTTGGAAAAGCCTGCCCATTTTCCGATCAAGGGAATATAGCGGTGCATTTCTCCGTAGAGGTGGATATTTTTGACGACTTTCTTGTCGTAGGCCTTCAGACCGCAGTTGAAATCATGCAGTTTGATCCCCGAAATCACGCGGGTCACCCAATTAAAAAATCTTGACGGTATCGTCTTGCTGATGGGGTCATGCCTTTTCTTTTTCCACCCCGATACGATCTCAAAACCGTCTTTGACGATCATGTCGTACAGTTCCGGAATCTCATCGGGACTGTCCTGCAAGTCAGCATCCAAAGTAATGACCACTTCTCCCTCAGCCCTGCTGAAGCCCATGTCTAAAGCCGCAGATTTGCCGTAATTCCTACCGAAACTGATGCCTTTTACAAAGGGATTGAGGTTGGCGAGTTTTTGGATTTCCTTCCATGAACCATCATTGCTGCCATCATTGATAAATATGATTTCATAAGAAAAGCTGTGCCCTTCCATGACCCGGCAGATCCAGTTATGTAATTCGGCAAGGGACTCCTGTTCATTGTAAACAGGTATGACGACGGAGATTTGAGTCATTTTGGTTTTTCGAAAATCAATTTGGTAAAGGAAACCAGACCATAAAGTTGGGTATTCCTTAATATAATCCCTGAAGCCATTGGAACTAAATTCCAACGGCTTCAGAGGTATGTATCAATAGTCCAGAGACTTGTCTCTTTTCTTCAATATTGCTCCAAGGATCAAAGCTAAAATCGCATAGGCAATCAACAGAAAACCAAATGCTTTAATTTGTCCGGTAATTGTGTAGCCATTTTCAAGGCCTGATCGGATTTCGTCTAACTGCTCAGAAGTCATGGCATCTGCAGCACCAAACCTCTCCAACATGGCCATTTGGGTTTCCATCTGACTTTCTATCAACACGCCCGGAAGTGCCGGATCAACAACATTATAAAGCAACAGACTGCCAAGCATACTGATTATCCCGGAAACGACCATGGCTGCGAATGCAAAATTAAAAGCAGTTCCGAAGGTCATAAATCCACCGATAGAGGCTCTATATTGACCGCCAAAGTAGATGATCAGTCCAAAATACAATACCAAAATCCCGATGCCTACATACCACGCCACCAACAAGGTGGGATCGATAAAGTAAAGGATGTAGGTAATTACAACTGAAATGATACCCAATATCAAACCTGAATTGAGTCCTGCTTTAAATGGTGATTCTTGATTTTCCATAGAGTTAAAATTTTGTTCTCCTTAAAATTATAGAAATAATGATTGTAAAGAATAATCCGGGAAGGATTTTCCATATAAAATCATTCAAAGCAATGTCCAACGCGGTCATTGCCTTTATTTTTTCATAGGTAAAGTCAAATGATTCCTGTCCCAACTGCCCTACGATCAGGTCTTTGTTGGTGTCCATGACAGCGACTTTTGCAGCTTTGATTTCCTGGAAAAATTCCGGACTCAAAGACAAGACAAGCCAAATTCCCAAACCCGCCACGACCGCAATCATGGTATAAATCAGAAATCCTATGGTCATCCCATGGGCAAATGAAAGTTCACCGCCATTGATGTCATTTCTAAAATACCGGATTCCCAAAAACACAAAAATGGGAATCAGCACATAGCCAAACAGCATGCTGAGGTTGGTGGCATCGAAGCCGATCCACTTAAACAATAAAAATGCGAGGACACAAAATACGCCCCCTATCAATCCAAACAGGTAAGTTGATCCGAGATACCGCTTCATCTAGATTATGACAAAACGGCCTTTGTTGATGACAAATTTTACTTTCCCCTTCAAGGTGGTATTGAACCAAGGCATATTGGCAGAAAGTGATTTATTTGATTTTTGGTCAAAAACCCAGTTTTCCTCAGGGTCAAAAATGGTCAAGTTTTCCATTTTGGAAGTATCCAAGCCAAGAACTTTGGAAGGTCCTTCGGTGACTTTGGCGATCAATAGAGGCCAAGTGAGTTCGCTCGCCAACTTCGCCATTCCCGGCAGAAAAGTCTGCAGACCTGACATTCCAAATGCTGCCAAATCAAATTCCATAAACTTGGAATCAAAATCCTGCGGCTGATGGTTGGAAACAATGGCGTCAAGGGTACCGTCTTTCAGTCCTTCTATCAGGGCATCCCTGTCCTCTTTTCCTCTAAAGGGAGGCATAACTTTCAGGTTGGTATCGAAAGTGACCATGTCCTCATCCGAGAACAGCAATTGGTAAAGGGAAACATCCGCGGTGACTTTCAGACCTTCTTTTTTGGCTTGTCGGATTTTGTCCACAGATCCTTTGCTGCTGATGGTCTGCATGTGAAGCCTTCCTCCGGCATATTTGAGGATTTCAAGGTTGCGGTGTACGGCTATTTCTTCAGACAAGTTTGGAATTCCTTTCATCCCCAATCTTGTCGAAGTAATGCCTTCGTGCATCTGACCAAAAAGGGCTAGGTATGGATCATAGGTCTGGTCAAAAAGTAGCCCATCAAACTTCTGTAGGTATTGTAAAATCTTCAGTAACCGATCAGGATTGGAAATGGGATGGGTTCCGTCTCCGAACACAAAGGCTCCTTCATGGTGTAAATCAAGAATATCCGTAAAATCTTCTCCTTTGCAATCTTTGGTGGCAGCTGCCTGAATGACCAAATCTGACAACCAATGCTTTGCTTTAGATTGGACAAACTGGATCTCGTTTTTTGTTTGGATAGCCGGCTTTGTATTGGGCATCAGGACGGCTTTGGTAAAACCACTTGCGGCCAACAAATCCCCCAAGCTCTCCAAAGACTCGTGGTATTCTTCTCCTGGTTCGCCGGACATACACCTCAAATCAGTCCATCCTTTGGAAGCAAAGAAAGCCGAACAGTCGATGGATTCTTTGATTTTCATTCCGGAATCGCCTTTGTCTTCGAGGATTTCAGAACCGGTAAAAATGAAATTTTTTGGGGGATGGATCCTGTGTGAATCAATTAACCTGAGCGATTGGAGCAGTACGGCCATAAAGGTTATTATTTGTGCAAAACTGCAATAATATTCCAAAAAATGAAAGGAAAATCAGGTTGAGGATGAGGTGTCTTTTCAAAAAGGCAAGATAGTGGGCCCTCTTGGAATGGCAAAAACCCTGACTTTTCCGAATAAATCAAACAGATAAGATCGGTTATCTCTGAGTCGTCCCACTGAACGCAGTGAAGTGTCCCAAGTAAAGGAGATTCTTCACCTTCGCAGGCTGCGGTTCAGAATGACGGAGGACCAAACGTCATTCCCCTTTCTAAATATTTGCAAAATGAAGTCAATCCTTCTTATTCCCCAATAACTCCAACAACCTTTCATTATCAGAATGTGGGAAGAACTGGTCAAACTCGAGGTAATATCCGCCGGGATCAAAACCTACAAATCCTTTGTATTTTCCTTCAGGACCTACTTCAAGGCTATCCTGTCTCAAAGGAAAGGAATTGCTTTTCTTGATATAATCAAACCAACCTGACACATCCCCAAGCAAAAAAGACACATTCACGGCTTTGCTCTCAGAAAAGGTATGCATGCCACGACGTTCGTCCACGAGTCCTAAATAGCCTGTCTCAGATACTTGATATACTTTGGCCCAACCCTGATCGACGATCAACCGCAGTCCCATGATTTCCTCATAAAACTTCTCCGCTTGAAGCATATCTTTGTAATAGGTCCAAGTCACCGCTCCATAAAAACCCAATCCCGCTGCCACACCTTCCGAAACGGTCGGTAAGGCAGGGTATTTTCTCATTTGGGGAATCAGCAATTCGTTCTCTTCGTGTTGCTTGAACATTTCGAATTCCAGCAGGTAACCTTCCGGATCGATGGCCACAAAACCGTCATGGGCATTGTTTTCTTTGGGTTTGTATGTGTATTTGATGGGGACATTTTTTCCCTGCAGGTAGGCGTACCATTCAGGGAGTTGGTCAGTCAGCAAAGCAATGGCAACAGTCTTTGGTTCGGAAGCTTTATGCATCCCTTTTGATTCATCCACCAAAGTCAGGAAGGCATCATGGGAGATGCGGACTGTGGCCGCAAAACCATAATCTGACACAATTTCCATCCCCAATGTCTGATGATAAAAGTCCTTGGCAGTAGCCAAATCTTTGTAATACAGAAAAACATTGGTTCCCTGAATATCAAAATCAGGCAAAGACTTGAACTCAGTATTTTTGGCCAATAGTGTATTGATATGCTGATTGGGATATCCCAACAATCTCCCAAATCGGCGTGCTTCATCAACACTGTTTTTACCTTCAGCAATGGTTTTTTTCAAATCAAGGTAGGCTTCCAAAGCATTTGGCTTGTGAAAAACCAAGACTTCTTTTCCGTCAGCTACGGACTCAGGAAACAGCATGGTTTTGATCAGCTCAGTTTCTCTGAATACTTCCACGCCATATTTTTCAGCAATCTCCGACGCTTCCGCCCAAATGGCATCGATCTCAGCTGATTCCATCGGTTCGCTCAGGGCAATAGGCTTGACGTCCGCAGCGACCATTTCGGCCATGGCCGCCATACTGCCGAGGTGCTTCTGATGGCTGTTCACTTTTTGTTCCTGACAGGAAGAAAAAATGAAAATGATCAATAAAAATAAGGCTGAGGATTTCATATCTGAGAGTTTTGATTTGGGGTTTGGCTTGGGATAAACTTAAGCAGGCAAATATTATGATCAAAAAATCACAAAAAAATAATCACAGTCCAATATCAAGGGAATGCGATTTACTGCAAAATTTAATTAGAAATACCATTGACAAGCGCATGCATATCTACAAGACTAAAGATCCGCTCTTTGCTTGTTTCGCTAAAATCCAGAAGATCGGGCAAAGGAAGATTGCCGTTGTTACCGATAGTCGGCCATTTGGGAGGAGATGACAGCCAATTTCCTTGTTCATCTTTCATATGTCCCCTGTCAGAAATAAAGGAGTGGATAAAATCTTCAGATGCGATTGATTTGAAACCGGGAAGATCTTTGTCCTCTTGAATATGTTCAGTATGAAAAGTAGCTTCCAAGTAATTTTTTAGAGAAGACGGAAACTCTAGGGTGGAATCAAAATCATAAATCAACTGCAATTCGGGTTTGGTGGCGAGCAAAATCACATGGTAATCCCACCATACCAATTCATCACCATTGGGGGATTTTTGAAACCGGAAAGAGCAATTTCTGTTGCTGTTGGAGATGATAAGCACCTTCTTGGTGAAGCCCTCGAGTTCGGGATTTTGGCATAAATGCCAGATGTTTTCCTCACAAAAATTTTCTGAGTACTTTAATTCTTTGATTTTCATTTGCTGCCACAAAAGTAGCACACTTCTGCGGGCTTAAGTCAGTTATCCTGATTATGTTTTCATTATGCCTCTTCTCAAGTTATCTCAAATCCAGCCCGATCAGATTCTCGGAGAGTACAAGGTCTTCCTTGGTCCGCTCTTTGCAGATTTCTATCAACTGAAAAATATCCGAATCCAGGTAATCTGTCTTTTTGATCTGAATGTCGTTTTCATCTTTGAAGGAAAACCGCAACCCGCCCGAGGTACCGTGGTCAATTTTGGTCAATCCTGAGATGTTGCGGTGGGAATTGATGACTCCCCGAAATTTCAATTGGTAACCATCCAATACCAAGGTAATGGGATTGAGGTTTTTGACCAAAAGGAATAAAAAACACTCATACAGCACGATCAACCAAAAGAGGACCAAAGACCATTTTGGTATGGGAACTCCAATAAAAAACAATATTGTACCGCCGACTGCAAGAGTCAATGTCCATTTTTTGAAACTCTTTTTTTGCCTTCTCAAAAATAATTCCCCTCCAACACCCCTAGTTACCAATTTGTAATGTTCTCTTCCATAAAAAACAAACATCAAAATCAGGCAAAAAGACACAAGCCAATGATGGTGGCGGACACCAGACAGCAAAATCACGATGATGCTAAGGATCAAAAATGCTGTAACAATGATTTGTCTTTTTCTCATAACTCAAAATGTGCTGTGGTTTACAAATGAAAAAATCTTGGTCTTAAAGAAATTGTCATCCTTCAAATTAACTGAATCTAGGTAATATTTAAAATCTTATTTGAATGAAAATGCCGAAAAAGCAAAAAGAAGGAACACCTTGACATGTCCCTTCTTTCATTAATGGATTATGTTGCTTTATTTATTCCCACTCAATCGTAGCCGGCGGCTTGGAAGAAATGTCATAGACTACGCGGTTGACGCCTTTGACACGGTTGATAATTTCATTGGACATTTTCCCGAGAAACTCATAAGGCAAATGGATCCAATCTGCTGTCATGCCGTCCACAGAGCCTACAGCTCTCAGCGCCACGACCTTTTCATAGGTACGTTCATCTCCCATCACTCCTACAGATTGGATCGGGAGCAGGATCGCTCCGGCCTGCCAAACCTGATTGTACAATCCTGAATCTTTAAGTCCTTGGATAAAAATATAATCCACTTCCTGAAGGGTCTTGACTTTCTCCGCTGTAATATCACCCAAAATCCTGATGGCAAGTCCGGGTCCCGGAAAAGGATGTCTGCCTATGATGGTTTCAGGAATATCCAAAGCCCTGCCTACTTCCCGCACCTCATCTTTGAACAGAGTGTTTAATGGTTCCACTACCGAAAGCTTCATAAAGTCTGGCAAGCCACCCACATTGTGGTGGGATTTGATGGTGGCAGAGGGTCCTTTGACGGATACTGATTCGATCACATCAGGATAGATGGTACCTTGTCCAAGCCATTTGACACCCTCAATCTTGTGGGCTTCGTCATCAAAAACCTCAATAAATGCACGTCCAATTGCTTTTCTCTTGGCTTCAGGATCACTCAATCCCGCCAAGGCATCATAAAATCTTTGCTTGGCATCAACACCGATTACATTCAACCCAAGGGTTTTATAGGATTCCAGAACTTCTTCATATTCATTTTTACGGAGCAGTCCATTGTCCACAAAAACACAGTACAGGTTTTTGCCAATAGCACGATGGATCAATGTGGCAGCCACTGAGGAATCTACCCCACCGGAAAGGCCCATGACAACATTGTCGGATCCGATTTTGGCTTTCAGTTGAGCGATAGTCGTGTCAATAAAAGTATCAGAAGTCCAATCCTGCGCACATCCACAAATGTTGACCACAAAATTCCTGAGCAGATTTTTTCCCTCCAAGGAATGTGTTACCTCAGGATGGAATTGGATGCCGTAGGTTTCTTCCCCCTGAACTTTGAATGCAGCTACTTTCACAGAAGCGGTACTTGCGATGACATCAAATCCACTTGGAAGCGATTTGATGGTGTCACCGTGGGACATCCATACCTGCGAACCGTGGGTCATTTCCTTGAGAAGGCCATAATGAAGGTCAATGTCATCGAGATTGGCGCGGCCATATTCCCGTATTTCTGAAGGAAGGACTTCTCCTCCATATTTGTTTGCAAGGAGCTGGGCGCCGTAGCAAACTCCCAAAAGCGGCAGTTTACCGCGAAGTCTATCAAGGTCTAAATCAGGGGATCCGGCATCTCTGACTGAGCATGGGCTGCCGGAAAGGATTACTCCTTTGATGTCGGGGGTGATTTCAGGAATTTTATTGAAGGGGTGGATTTCGCAATATACATTGAGTTCCCTCACCCTGCGGGCGATGAGTTGTGTGTATTGGGAACCAAAGTCTAGGATGAGGATTTGTTCTGCCATGCGCAAAGGTACACAGGGGAGGGATATTGGAAAAAGGAAAGGGAAATATTTTCAGAAGATTATTTTGTAATTGAAAATTGAAAGATTGGAAAATAGTAGAGCTAATGGTTATTGGGTTATTTGGATATCCTGCTTCTCCAGAAGCAGGAAGAAGGATGATCTCATTAGGCAGATTAACCCTAATCTCCATCATTTCTAATCGAAAATGCTTTACCCGGATTTTGGATCAACATCAAATCCAACTCGGATTGGGTAAATCCCTTTTCCTTAAGCATAGGAATCAACTCATCGAACAAAGCCGTGAAGCCTTTAAAATCACCCCCATCAGGTTCGCCTGGGCTGTACCATCCCGCATCATGCGAAAGTAGCACATGGTCCAAAAGCCCATTTTCTTTACAATATACAATCCTCTCCAAATGGCCGGGAATATCCCAAGCGATGCCATCTAAGCTGATCCAAACTCCCTCTTCAGCGGCTTTCTTATAATTCTCAAAGTCTTTCTCTGCCTGTGCATGTACCCATACAAAATGGGAAAGGTCAATCTTTTCTTCTTTCAATACATCGATTTCGGCATTGGCTGTTTCCCAAGTTCCGGTATGGGATACGATAAAAAGCCCTGTTTCCCTGTGGGTAATGGCTGCTGCCCTGACCAGTTTTTTATCCATCTCTAAAAGCGGAGCACCGCTATTGACTGAGATTTTGATAAATCCCGGTTTAACGCCAGTGTCTTCTATTCCTTCCTGAAATTCTTTAACCCATCTTTTCGCTAATTGCTCAGCAGATTCGGTAAAGGCATGTGCCGGTAGGTATTTGCCTTCCACAGCACCATAGTAGCCGGTATTGGTAATAAACTGAATGCCTGTAGCTTCCGTAAGCTTTTGGAGTAAAACAGGATCTTTACCCAAATAAGATGGCGTACATTCAACCAAGGTTTTGACACCTCTTTCTTTTATTTCCTCCAAAAAAGGCAAAACCTTTTGCACCACGGAATCCTTGTCCCAACGGTGGTATCCCGTAGAATCTGCTCCGATAAAGTCCACCAAAATATGCTCATGAATCAAAGTAAGACCCATTTCGGAAGGTGAAATTTCTCCGTTGACGGTATAGATTTTACCCTCATCGGATCCCTGGGGGGAACATCCAAAAACGGAAACAAATAGGAAAAGCGGGATTAAAGCTCTCATGGATTTGAATTTTTTCCATAAGTTAAAAAAGATAGGCTAAGAATCCTCCAAATTGCTGTTTTCCCCTTCAAACAAAGTCTTCAATTCTACCGCGTGGATTTTCTCCACTTCTTCTAAATACCTTCCAAAAACCGCAGTGCTGCCATGGGTAAGGTAAACTTTCTCAGCCTCAGTGGCTTTGATCGCAGTGATCAATCCCTCCCAATCTGCATGGTCAGAAAGTACAAAGCCGATATCAGCTGCCCTCCGCCTTCGCGCCCCTCTGATATTCATCCAACCCGAGCAGATTCCTGTTTGGTAGGGAGAAAATTGCTTCATCCATGGAGAACCCATAGCCGAGGGCGGGGCAATAACCATGACTCCTTTGAACCTACTTTTGGGAATTTCGGCAGTGACTTTTGGGATGTCTGTGACTTTGACGCCGTTGGCGATCAGTGCCTGATTGGTATTCCAAATGGCCCCATGGGCAAAAACTTCACCAATTGACAAGTCAAGATGGTTGATGATTCTTTGGGCCTTTCCCAAAGAATATGCAAAAAGCACTGAATTCCTCCCATCAGCAGAATTTTGCCTCCACCAAGCATTGATATCGCTGAAGATTTCTTTTTGGGACTGCCACTTATAGATTGGCATGCCGAAGGTACATTCCGACACAAACTCATGACACCTGACCGGCTCAAAAACCTGGGAAAGACCATCATCTTCAGTCTTATAATCCCCGGAAATGACAACGGTTTTTCCTTTGTATTCCAGCCTGACTTGGGAAGAGCCTGGGATATGACCTGAAGGATGAAGAGACAGCATCACCCCATTGATGTCCAATGTTTCTCCATATTCGATGGTTTCCAAAGAAATCTCCTGACCGAGACGGAGTTTCATCACTTCACTGGAATGATGATGCGAAAGATAATGCTTCATTCCCCATCGGGCATGGTCAGAGTGGGCATGGGTGATGACTGCCTTGTCAACAGGTATCCAAGGATCAATAAAAATATCCGCTTGAGGACAATACAATCCTGATGGTGTCAATTCAAGCAGATTCATCCTTTTGTTTTTTTTAACTTAACCCCAAAAAATTTATCCTTTTGATTTCATCCCTCATCCTTATCCTAAATCTCCTCAAGTTCTTTTCCCGGCTTTGGATAACTCAATCTTGCGATTTTTTTTCCTACATGGTACTCATCCAAACCTGTAACCGTAACGGTCCCCAATACATTCAAATCCAGTGAACCGTCAGATCTCAGACCTTTTTCCTCCACCCAAACATGCTCAATAGCACCTATGAGAAGTTCTGTACCGTTGAATTGGAGTGTTTGGGTTTCTACCAACTTGCACCCTACTTTCACCGGACTTTTGGCTACAAATGGGGCAAAAAAATCTTCTAGGTATTCTTCTTTCAATCCTGTGGCTTCGAATTCTGAACCTGAATACCTTGCCGCCGATTGGTGGGCTTCCCGGTAGAAATCTTCTGTTACATGATTGAGGGTAAAATACCCTGTTTCAAGGATATTTTCGAGGGTATGCCTTTCGACTGAATGAGGTCTGAACAAAATCCCCACCAAAGGAGGGCTGGCTCCGATATGAAAAACCTGGGAAAAAGGAGAAAGATTGGTGACTCCATTCTGGCTTTTAGTACCAATGAGATTCAGGCTTTTGTACCCTGAGAGGCAATTGATAAAATCCCTTCTAAAAGACGATTCAGCCTCCAAAATGGAAGCCTTATCGAAATGCTTCATCATATCAAGATGGCTTCTTCTATTGAATTACAATATTTGATATCCAAAAGGTGGATAATATTATCCGGGTTATTTTTCATGATTTGGTCTTTGGCGATCATGACCATTTTTTCAAACCATTTTTCTTCCGGAAGGATTTTGCGGTGCTGGTCTACGCCGAGCTCAAGCATTTTATTTTTCCAGTGAAGGAAGTACCATTCCATACTAGGCTGGTGAAAAGCACGGAGAGATCTTTTATCAAAAATGAATTTTCTGAACTTTCCTTTTTCTATGATTCTGGTGATATGGATAAAGGTGGTTTTGAAATCATCAATGGGAATATAGTCTGTCAATAACTCACAGATGATCATTCCCTTTTCTTGATTGGCGTATACCTTGGCGTACTTTTCTTCAAAAATAAGCCCGAAGTTGTTGAGATCGATGGTATTGGCAGTGATATTCATGATGGTGTCAGGGATTATTTTTAGTGAAACGACCGGTTTTTCATGTTTTTACCATTTGTAACTTCTTCCTTGAAGCTACCAAGATTTTCTTCAAGACGGATGGCATATTCCAAAGTTGTCTTGATCAGTTCTTGCTGGGAATGAATCTGCTCTTTCAATCTGGAAAGCTCTCTGTTCATATCCCCCAATTTGCCTTCATACTCTTTCTTTAGCCTTTCCTTTTCCAGTCTGGCCTTTTCCAGTTCTTCCTTGAAAATCAAAAATGATTCTGGTGGAGTCCTCATAATATTTAATACTTTTTTAATCAGGGAGAATACCCAACTCTAATACAATAATCTTTTATAATTGTTTGAAATCTTTGAAATTACATTCCTTTGACCGAAGACATCCCTCCGTCAAGGTGCAAAACCTGACCGGTCATCCAAGCCGCGTCTTGGGAAAGTAAAAAAACCGCAGCACCGGCAATATCCTCGGGCTGACCATACCTGCCCAAAGGATGTCTTTTGTTTGAAGCTTCTTTCTTATCATCATTGCCCAATAGCGCCGATGCCAAAGGTGTGTCTGTCAGGGAGGGGGCCACCACATTTACCCTGATTTTATTGGTTGCCCATTCTGCTGCCAGAGATTTTGCCAAACCTTCGACTGCACCTTTGGCACTGGAAATGGAGGAATGGAATCCAAGGCCTACCTGCACTGCAACAGTACTGAAAAGGACTACAGAAGCTGATTCTGATTTTTTTAAGCCTTTCACACAAGCTTGCAATACTTTCACAGCACCCAAAACATTGACTTCATAATCTCTTTGAAAATCTTCAATAGAAAATCGGTGGAAAGGCTTCAGACTGATAGTGCCCGGACAATAGACAAGTCCATCAATCACTTCCGGAAGTCCGGCAATTGAATCAAATTTTTGGGTGACATCGAGGTGTGACTCCCCTTCTCCTGACCTGTGGTAAGGAAAAACATTCGCTCCCAAAACATTTAATTTTTCAATAATTGACCTGCCGATACCCGAGTTACCGCCTATGATGACAATGTTCTTATGGTTCATAATTCGTTTTATTATAAAATCGATTCGGAAAAAAATTGTTTTAAAACTTCAGGATATAAAAAAAACCGGGATGGATATCCCGGTTTGATTTGGTTCAGTTTCCAATTTAAATTATTTCATACTGATATATTTCATGAATTCATTTCTTGAATGTTCATCTTTCTCAAATTTTCCACTGTAAAACGAGGTCACTGTGGCGCTGTTCACATCCTGAATTCCTCTACTGGAAACACACATGTGATGAGCATCTATGATGATGGCTACGTCGTCTGTTCCGAGCATTTCTTTCAACTCATTGCCGATCTGCATCGTCAACCTTTCCTGCACCTGAGGTCTTTTGGCAAAGTACTGTACTATTCTGTTGATCTTGGAAAGTCCGATTACAGTACCGTTTGAGATATAGGCAACGTGTGCCTTTCCGATAATCGGGACGAAATGGTGCTCACAGTTGGAATGGAAGGTAATGTCCTTCTCCACCAACATTTCATTGTACTTGTATTTGTTTTCAAAAAGCTTTACAACCGGCTTGTTTTTGGGATCAAGACCACTGAAAATTTCTTTGATATACATTTTGGCCACTCTTTTTGGGGTTCCTTTAAGACTGTCATCAGTCAGGTCAAGTCCCAAAACATGCATAATTTCTCTGAAATGCTTTTCAATAAGCTCCATTTTGAGCTCATCATCCATCTCGAAAGCATCTTCTCTCAGTGGAGTATCGTGGGAAGTCCCGATATGTTCATCCCCCATTTCGTCATAAGATTGAGAAAAATTAATTCCCATCGTATTCAACAAAGTTTCTTTCTGTTTCATATAGCCGAATCGTTAAGTCGTATTTTGTGTCGATTTTTTTCCTTAAAATATTCCAAATAACCACAGCGATATTTTCCGCTGATGGGTTGAGATTTTTGAATTCATCTGTATCCAAGTTTAAATTTTTATGATCAAATTTATCCAGTACCTGTAATTTGATTAAATCACTTAATATTTTCATGTCATACACATAACCTGTTCCGGGATCGATAGGTCCCAAAAGCTTTACGATCAACTCGTAATTGTGACCGTGAAAATTGGGGTTGTTGCACTTTCCAAAAACACGCTCGTTTTCTTCTGTTGACCAATCAGGGTTGTGTAACCTGTGTGCTGCGTTGAAATGCTCTTTTCTATATACTGCTACTTTCATTATTTATCAAACAGGAGTTTATTAATTTTTGTTTAAAGAATTCAAACAAAAATTAAACAAAAATTTCAAACGATTGATTATCAGACAGGAATATCTGTAATTTTTACGAATATTTTCCCATGAATAATAAATCATGCTTTCTAACATTTATAGGGATGAAAACAGTTCCATAAATCAATTGCTGTTTTAGTTAAAATTAAGGATTAAAAAATATATCAGATAAATGGAATTTTATGGCACTTGGTTTGCGTTTATGGCGTTAGATATTTTCATTTGTAATTCCCATACTATCAAACAAATACAATGCGGAAACTCACCCTCGTTCTCATTCTATTGCTAGGCAGCTCCATTTCCACTTATTTCTTTGTCAACAGTTCACCCTCCTCTATCCTCAAAGAACTTTCTTTCGAAAATAGTTTTATTGAGCTTGTCAGTTCAAATTCTGCCAATTTGGAATTCAAAATCCCAGAACGTGAAATTTTGTCATACGGCATCAAAGGATATTTGAAGATGCAGGAAGAAGGCAAGATAACAGATGGAAAGCCACTCACGGTAATTGATTTTTCTTTGCCTTCCTCCGAAAAAAGAATGTGGATCATCGATATGAAAGATGGTCTAATCCTCCACTACGGCCATGTTTCGCACGGAAGAAATTCAGGTGACCTGATGGCAAAGCAGTTTTCAAATGTGAGTTCTTCCTACATGAGCAGTCTCGGTTTCTTCTTAACCGGAGAAACATACCAAGGCAAGCATGGATATTCTTTGAGGCTTGACGGTCTCGAAAAAGGGTTCAATGACAAAGCGAGAGAACGTGCCATTGTCATTCACGGTGCTGATTATGCTCATGAAAACTTTATCAGACAAACCGGTAGATTAGGCAGAAGCTTGGGTTGTCCGGCTCTTCCCAATGAAATCGCCGATGAGGTGATCGATATGATCAAGGAACGATCACTCTTATTTATTTACGGCAAAGACAAAGAATATTTGGACAAATCGGCTTTCTTAAATACCTGATTTTTTGATCCGATTTTCTTTGAGGGCGGTATAAATTTCTCCATCCCTATCATAAATATCATTCCTGAAATAAATGTTTCCTCTGGAATCTGACCAATACGTCAGGTAAATGATGGCGACTGGAATCTTCCTGTTGAGATTGACTGTCTGTTCTTTTGTCTGATGCATGGCAGAATTGATTTTTTCATCCGTCCATGCAGGATCATGTGACAACAAGATTTTCGCAAAATCAAATGGCCTTTGAATCCGGATACAGCCATGGCTCAATGCCCTATCCTCCCTTTCAAACAAACTTCTGGAAGGGGTATCATGGATATAGACGCTGTTTTTGTTTGGAAACATAAACTTTACAAGACCGAGTGAATTGTTTTCACCAGGCTCTTGTCGGACTGTGTATGGAAATGATTTGGCACTGACCCTATTCCAGTCAATAGAAGCAGGATCAATGGTCCCCCCTGATGAATTCAACAGCTTCATGTTGTTTCTAGATAGGTACCGGGGATCTTTTTTGATCTTGGGGACGATCTCATTTCGGGTTATGGAGGTAGGAACTGTCCAAGTCGGGCTAAAAACGATGTAAGACATCAGGGCACTGAACTGTGGTGTAGAATGGTAGCTTTTGCCTACAATCACTTTTGAAGTCAGTACTGTGTCCAATTTTTGAATAAAATCAAGTTGAAAATTTGCTGTGTTGACCAAAATCAATTCAATATCCTTGATTGTATCGGGAAGCCACCGCAATCGCTCAAGATTGACTGAAGCCGTGGCAATCATGTCATTTGGTTTTTGGTTGAGTGCCTGAATTGTTCCTTGCCCGATAACTCCGTCAGGTTCCATGCCAAATCGCTTTTGGATCATTTTAATTCCATCCATCATCAGGCTGTCATAAACCTTATCGTCTACCGGCTGATATGGCTTTAAAAAGCCCCAAAAATAAAGTCTTTCCCTGATTTCAGCCAATTGATTATGGCCATCACCCGGTTTGAGAGATTTGTCTATTTTCAGATTTTTCCAAGTAGCAATAGGCTCCTTTTCGAATCGTTTTTGTTCTTCAAATAGCTGCCTTAGCCCATCCCTCATTTTCTTATAAATGCTAAAGGCAGGGTAATAACCCTCAATACTTGATCTAAGGCTTCCGGATTGGATAGCAGCCCCAAGCTGACGGTCAATCATCAGCTCAGGTACATTCCGTCGGATACTCCATGTGGTTTTTAAGCTCTCGGGGTCCACTTTTCCTAAAAAAAGATGGGAAGATAACATAATGTAGGCATCCGTCAGCAACACCTCGACCGCAGCGAGTTCCATGGATTTCAATTGCTCACCTGATTTTTTTGCAGCCTCAAAGCGGTCAAAATAAGCATTGATGGCCTGAAAATGATAATCATCAGGATTAAGTCCATCAAACTTTGACTGCGCAATTTCATAGCGCATTTCATAGGCAATTTCAGGAAGGATATGGTTTTTGACCCAGGCCGGTTCAAAATTCCTTTCTCCATAAAACTTGTGGATCACGACCGAACTGAAAAGCTCATTTTCACCGATCTTTGGTCTTTCATCCGGACTGTTGCTTTCTAGGTATTGCCTGATAAAAGAATCAATTCCGTTTTCGACCGGGGCTTGCTGCGCAAAAAGAGAGACATGCAAAATGCATGTAAAAAAACCCAATAAAAACCTTCTCATTTGTTTTTGATTTATCGTTTAGGGAAAATTAAGCTTCTATTTGACTGAAAAATCCTGATACTTCTGACCAAGTTCCCAAGTCTCTTTCAACATGGTCAGGAAATCTTTCATCCTGTTCAAAGGGATGAGGTTTGGTCCGTCGCTGAGTGCTTTGGCCGGCTCAGGATGCGTCTCTATAAAAAAACCATCAACTCCTGCCGCAGCCGCTGCCCTCGCCAAAAACGGGGCAAATTCCCTCTGTCCGCCACTTGTGCCTCCCATTCCTCCAGGCTGCTGAACGCTATGTGTAATGTCAAAAACCACAGGAGCAAATTGCCTCATTATCGGCAGTGCCCTCATATCTACCACAAGATTATGGTAACCAAGAGTAAATCCGCGCTCTGTAAGACATACATTCTCATTGCCTGTTGACCGCACCTTGGTGACAGCATATTGCATGTCCTCAGGCGCCATAAACTGGCCTCTCTTGATTTTTACCGCTTTGCCAGTCTGACCGGCTGCAAGCAATAAATCTGTCTGTCTGCAAAGAAATGCAGGAATTTGAAGCACATCCACCACTTCTGCCACTTCTGCAGCCTGATAACTTTCATGAATGTCTGTGACCAAAGGAACGTTAAGTGCTTTTCCGACTCTCTGAAGAACTTCCAATGACTTGTCCATTCCGATACTACGGAATGAAGATGAAGATGTCCTGTTTGCCTTATCAAAGGAAGCTTTGAAAACGTAGGAAAAACCGAGTTTGTCGGCATATTCTTTTACAGAACTTCCTATCTCCATACAGATATCGAAGCTTTCGACAGCGCATGGACCTGCAAACAAAACAGGTTTGCCGGTTCCCAAGACGATGTCTTCGGTAATCCTCATTGGTTGGGTAAATTTCTCCATATTATGGTTTGAGATATTTGTCTATGATGTCGGACAACTGTCCTTTTGATTGTAAAATTAAGTCGGACACTTCCCGGAAAACGCCTTGGCCGCCATTGAGGCTGGATACAAAATCAACATGGGCACTTATATAGGGCAATGCGTCTGCGGGGCACGCCGAGAATCCAACCTTCCTAATCAGAGGCAGGTCAATCAGGTCGTCTCCGATGTAGGCCACCTCTTCGACCATAAGGTCCAATACTTCTAAGATCTCTTCCAATTTTTGCGCTTTGTCACGCACACCATGGTAATGGAAGTCAAAGTTAAGTTCCTCGCACCTGTTTTCTACCACTTTGGAATTCCTTCCGGTAATAGCACCGACGAGGATTCCACTTTTACGGAGATGCGAGACGATAAACCCATCCTTGACATTGAAGCGTTTGTATTCCACGCCGTTGTCATCATAAATGATCCCTCCATCTGTCAAAACGCCATCCACATCAGTGATGAGCAATTTTATTTTTTCTGCTTTACGGGTGATTTCTTCCGTAATTCCTGAAAGGTATTTCTGCATTTTATTTCTTTTTCTTCCACTGAATGGAGTAAAGGTCAAGTCTTCTTTGGTCAAGGTTTCTCACGCTTCCTGCTTTCCTTTGCTTGGTCAATAGATCCAGGTCAACATCTGCTACAATGGTTGTTTCGGCATTTTCAGAAGCTTGCGCAACCGTAGCATCGTGGGGAAAAGAGAAATCCGAAGGTGAATAAATCGCCGCTTGGGAATATTGAATATCCATATTTTCCACCCTTGGCAGGTTTCCGACAGATCCCGTAATCGCTACATAACATTCATTTTCGACTGCTCTTGCTTTGGCGCAGGTATTTACCCTGAGGTAGGCATTTTTTGTATCTGTCCAAAACGGGACAAACAAAATGTCCATTTCCTGTTCGGCCAAAATCCTTCCCAACTCAGGAAACTCCACATCATAACAGATCAAAATCCCTATTTTCCCGGCATCTGTATCAAATACTTTGATCCCATTTCCACCCTGTAAACCCCAGTAGGCTTGTTCGTCAGGTGTGATGTGTAGCTTATATTGCTTGTCGGTTGTGCCGTCTCTCCTGCAGAGGTAACTCACATTTCTGAGTTTCTTGCCGTCATACTCAGGCATGCTTCCCGCGATGATGTTCACATTGTAGGAAAGGGCCAAGTCCCTCATTCTGCTGATGATTTCGTCAGTATAGTCAGCTACATTACGGATCGCCTCAGAGGCGTCCATATCATTAAATTCGGCCAATAAGGGCGCATTGAAAAATTCGGGAAACAGGCAAAAATCTGACTTGTAGCCGGAGATGGTATCCACAAAGAATTCAACTTGCTGCATCAGGTCATCGACGTTGTTGAAGCGACGCATTTTCCATTGGACCAATCCTAGGCGTACAATTGATTTTTTGTTTCCTATCAGTTTTTCATCCTTCTCATAATAAATATTGATCCATTCCAAAAGCGTGGCATAGGCTCTTGAATCGGTATCTTCGGGAAGGTATTTGGTGATTACTTTTCGGACGTGAAATTCATTGGCCAACTGAAAGGAAAGTACGGGATCAAAGATTTCTTTGCTTTTGACCAAGTCAATATATTTCCTTGGTGTCATCTGATCGGCATATTTGGAGTATCCGGGGATTCTTCCTCCCGCAATGATAGATCTCAGGTTCAGGTTTTCGCAAAGCTCTTTTCTCGCATCATAAAGCCTCCTCCCCAATCGCATCCCACGGTATTCCTGATGGACAAACACGTCAGTTCCATATAGGGTATCCCCGTCATTGTCATGTGTGTCAAACTTACCAAAACCGGTAATTTGGTCGTAGGTATGGTTGTCACCGAATTTGGTATAATCCACTACAAGACTCAGGGCTGCCGCCACTACTTTGCCATTGTCTTCGATACAGATCTGACCTTCAGGAAATGCTCGGATCTGGTTTTTCAATTCTTGTCTTGACCATGCACCTCCTTGGTCCTTGTAGATGGTAACCATGATTTCACGGATATCATCATAATCAGAAAGTTTGATATTCCGGAGTTTGAGTCGGTGCTCTAATTCTTCCTTTTGCTTACTCATGGTTCAAAATTAACCAAAATAAAGCCAATCTTTAAAAAAATATGCATTCGATGCTGATTAAAATCAACAAATGAGAGTAGTTTAGTTTTCCATTCCAAAATCAATTTATTGGGGTTGAAAATATTTTTTTGAGAAACAACCTACAATATTGAAAAAAAGCATTTTTGTCAAGATAAAAAAATACTGTAAATCAGGCAGATATCTTGGTAGACTCTGCTGAAAAAACATTGAATTATTAATTCTTTTTGTATTTATTTACACCTGCGAAGTGTGTGTTTGTCCCGCACCCAGACCCCAATTAGTTCCCTTTTCAATAGTATGAAAAAAATATTCTTTACACTTTTTGTCACCCTGATATCCTTTGCTGCGCATTCACAAAGCTTCTATAGGTACAGGTTTGATGCGCCTTGGTCGGTGGCTGTGTCGGCAGGACCCACCCAATATTTTGGAGAGTTATATTCTCTTTGGAAATACAGCGAGGGTATTCAGCCGGATTGGAATGCTAATTTTGCTGTAAGGCGAACCCTTGGTACATTCATCAGGGCAAGGGCTGAATTTACCTATTACCAGATTTCCGGATCGGACATTCCTGCAGATCCAAGGAGTTACCGGAATCCAAGGAATCTAAGTTTCAGGGCTAGAAACTGGGAAGCAAGTTTGGTGGGGGAATTCCACCTTAAGCCTGTCAATGTATACAACATCACCAGAAGCTTTATCAATTTTTACACCTTTGCGGGTGTTGGTGTATCAAGCAATGATCCAACAGCGGAATTAAACGGCACTTGGGTAGATCTCCGTCCTCTTCAGTTGGAAAATAACCCCTACGACAAATACATTTTTGTTCTTCCTACGGGAATAGGCATGAAATATAAATTGAATGTCTGGACAGATCTGACAGTGGAGATGAATTACAGATGGACCTTTACGGATTATTTGGATGACATCAGTGCATATAACATCAAGGATTTTTACCAAGACCTCATTACTGATTATGGGGTGAACGGTGACGGACCGAGGCCCGACAGACTTCGCTTAGCGGTTAGGAATCCTGATTTTTATAAAGAAAATGGTGAACCCGACGTCCAAAAAATCATTGATAACGGTGGTAGAATCCGAAGAGGTTCAGGATTGGATGAGCGCTTTGATGGTTTCTTGACGTTGAATGTGGGCTTGGAGATTTACCTTGCACCTGATATATGGGACAACTGGATTTTCAGAAACAGGGTCAATGAAAAGAGCTTCAGGTTCTGGTAATGAAAAGATTTGAGATTTTTTTAAATGGTTATCCACTTCTTTGCCCATAAACCAATATTCTAATACAAACAGGACCGAAGACCGATGTATCGGCCATTCAGTCTCCTGCCAAGATGTGTATTGAATTATCATTTTATTGGCATCATGGAGTATTTCCATAATTTTTTAAGGGATAATAGTAATCTTTTTAAATCTGGACCTCGAGATTAAGTTCATCTTCAAGTTTGGGTGTTTGCTTTGAGCGATTTCATTTTGATTTATCGATCAAAGCAAATAAGGGAATGTCAGCCTATTCCCGTGATTTTTCCTATTTTTGCAAGCAATTCTCAAAAAGCAACGCAATTATTCCATAATGGCTGATTACAATTTTCAGGAAATAGAAAAAAAGTGGCAAACCTACTGGGAGCAAAACCAGATTTTCAATGCCCAAGTTGATCCGACAAAACCGAAGTTTTATTCCTTGGATATGTTCCCCTATCCTTCCGGGGCGGGCTTGCATGTCGGTCATCCACTTGGATACATCGCCTCTGATATCATTACGAGATTCAAGAGATTACAGGGATACAATGTCCTTCATCCGATGGGATATGATTCATTTGGTCTTCCTGCGGAGCAATATGCCATTCAAACCGGACAACATCCCGCCATTACCACCGAGCAAAATATCCGCCGTTATACAGAACAGCTGAAAAATATCGGTTTTGCATTTGATTGGGACAAAGAAGTCAGGACTTCTGACCCGAGCTATTACAAGTGGACGCAGTGGATTTTTATGCAGCTGTTCAACAGCTATTATGATAAGGTTGATAACAAAGCCCTGAACATTGCTTCATTGGTAGAAAAGTTTTCTGTGGAAGGAAACGCCAATGTCCATGCGGTTTGCGATGAAGATACACCCGAGTTTTCTGCTTCTGATTGGAACAATTTCAATGAAAAAGAACAACAGGAAATCCTGTTAAAATACCGCTTGACTTTTCTCGCGGAGACCTCCGTCAACTGGTGCGCAGCCTTGGGTACAGTCCTTTCCAATGACGAAGTCAAAGACGGTTTCTCCGAAAGAGGAGGCCATCCTGTCGAGCGCAAAAAAATGATGCAGTGGAGCATGCGGATTACAGCCTATGCAGACAGATTGCTTCAAGGATTGGAAACAGTAGAATGGTCCGAACCCATCAAGGAAATGCAGCGAAACTGGATTGGAAAATCCATCGGTGCAGAGATGGTTTTTCAGGTCAAAGGACAGGATAAACTGATCAAAGTATTTACTACGAGGATAGACACCATCTATGGTGTAACATATTTGGCATTGGCTCCTGAGCATGATTATGTCGGCGAACTGATCACCGAGGACCAAAGGAATACCGCCGAAGCCTACATCGAGACTGCAAAAAACCGCTCCGAAAGAGACAGGATGTCAGATGTCAAAACCATCTCCGGGGCATTTACCGGATCTTATGCCATCAATCCTTTCAACGGAGAAGAAATCCAAATCTGGGTTGCCGATTATGTTTTGGCAGGATATGGCACCGGGGCAGTCATGGCTGTGCCTTCCCATGATGAGCGGGATTACAACTTTGCAAAACACTTTGGATTAGAGATCAGGCAAGTAATTGCCGGAAGTATGGAAAACGGTTCATTTCCCGGAAAAGGTGGAACCATCATCAACTCAGGATTCATCTCCAATATGGAAATGAAGGAGGCGATGAACAAGGCCATCGAATTCCTGGAAGAAAAGAAAATCGGAAACGGCAAAATCCAATATAGGATGCGTGATGCCATCTTTACGCGTCAGCGCTATTGGGGTGAACCACTACCTGTTTATTTCAAAGATGGTCTGCCTTACCTGATGGATGAAAAAGACCTGCCTTTGGTTTTGCCTGAGGTGGATAAATATTTGCCTACTGAAGATGGCGAACCACCACTTGGCAGGGCAAAAGACTGGACATACAAAACTGCTGAGGGAGAATTTCCATTGGAAATGAGCACTATGCCAGGATGGGCGGGTTCAAGCTGGTATTTTTTCAGGTATATGGACCCGGGAAATACCGGGGAATTTGTATCCAAAGAAAAAGAACAGTATTGGGGTTCGGTGGATTTGTATATCGGTGGTGCAGAACACGCAACAGGCCACCTGTTATATTCTAGATTTTGGACCAAATTCCTATACGATATCGGTGCAGTAAGCATCGAAGAGCCATTCCAAAAGATGATCAATCAGGGAATGATTCAGGGAAGATCCAACTTTGTGTATAGGGTAAAAGGAACAAACACCTTTGTAAGCCATGGTTTCAAAGATCAATATGATACTTCTGCCATGCATGTCGATGTAAATATTGTAAACAATGACCAACTGAACATTGAGAAATTCAAAGCATGGAGGCCTGACCTGAAGGACGCTGAATTTGTATTGGAAGACGGGAAATATATCTGCGGTGCAGAGGTGGAGAAAATGTCCAAGTCCAAATACAACGTGGTCAATCCTGACGACATCATCGAAAGATATGGTGCTGACACCTTGAGATTGTATGAAATGTTCCTTGGACCTTTGGAGCAATTCAAACCCTGGAATACCAATGGCATTGACGGCGTATCCAAATTCCTGAAAAAGCTTTGGAGGTTGTACCACGATACCAACGGGGAATTCAGCGTTTCCGAAGAAAAGGCCGGCAAAGAAGAACTCAAAACCCTTCACAAAACCATCAAAAAGACACAGGAGGATCTGGAGAATTATTCCTTCAATACTTCAGTGGCGTCATTTATGATTTGTGTAAATGAACTCTCTGCCTTGAAATGCAATAAAAGAGAAATCCTTGAGCCTTTGGCAGTAATAGTTTCTCCTTATGCGCCGCATATTGCAGAGGAACTTTGGACACTGTTGGGCCATTCCGAATCGATCATATTTGCTTCTTTCCCTGAATTCAAAGAAGAATTCTTGGTGGAAAACAGCCACGAATATCCTGTTTCCATCAATGGAAAAATGCGGGCAAAGCTCATGCTTCCACTTTCTTTGACCAAAGAAGAAATCGAAGAGGCGGCTTTGAAAGACGAAACAGTGCTGAAATGGACCGAAGGCAACGCCCCTAAAAAAGTGATTGTCGTGCCGGGTAAAATTGTGAATATTGTGATTTGAGAAAATTGAAAAATTGGAAGATTGGAAAGTTTCAAAGAAATCGAAGAAAATAACCAAGATAACCACATACCGGATTTCCAATATCTAAAAACCAAATAACTCAATAACCATTAACTATTTCCCCATGAACCGGTTCTTCGTCTCATTTGCTGCCATCGCTTCCTCCGGAATATTCGCTTATTCCTATTGGAGGGAATGGATAGGTTACAAGATGCTTGGCGAAGATTTGGTACTGCAACCGGTAGAAAAAGCGGAAGTTCCTTATTTCCATGCTTCGGAGGAAATGTATCTCAAAGTCCTGTTTGTATTTGGAATGGTTTTCGGCTTGATATTCATTGCTTCCATTCTGTTGACATACAAGCAAAAATGGGGATGGGTTTTTGGATGTTTCGTCCTCAGCATGCTCAGCATATTGGCCGTCATGATCAATGGCGCCATCAAGTAAGTTAAAATTGAAATTAAATCCTTTATCATGGAAATAGTAAAAAACGCAGTGGTAGGGCTGACCTACGAACTTAAAGTCAGCAAAGAAGAAGACGAAATAGAGTCAGTTCCATTCAGTGTGGAAGTCAGAGACAATGAAGATCCTTTTTACTTCATCTTTGGGTTTAGTGGATTACCGGAAAAATTTGAAGAACTGTTGGCCGGAAAAAGCCAAGGTGAAAGTTTCAACTTTACCATCTCTGCCCAAGATGCTTACGGTGAACCTGATGATGAAATGATCATGGCATTGCCCAAAGACCAGTTTTCAGCCGCGGCAGGATTCGAGCCGGAGATGTTGGAAGAAGGAAATTTTCTTCCCCTTGTGGATGAAAACGGCTATCCCATGCAGGCAAAAGTATTGAAGGATCTTGGGTCAGAAATTTTATTGGACTTCAACCATCCTTTGGTAGGTTTTGACCTCCATTTTGATGGGGAAGTATTTGAGGTGAGGGAAGCAACTCCTGAAGAACTTGACCACGGTCATGTCCACGGAGACCACGGACATCAGCATTGAGTTATGTTAAAAATGGATCATTACCAAAGTTTAAAACTTTGGTAATGATTATTTTCTTAATCAATCTGTTGATTATTATTCAGGATAATTTAAGAAAAATCACTTATTTTAAACTCAAAACTGTTCTTCTATGAAATCGTACCAATTCACTGCACAAATTGAAAAAGACAAAGAATCCGACCTTTATATAGGGATAGTTCCAAATCTCCCGGGAGCCCATACTCAGGCAAAAACTCTCGATGAACTGCAGGTCAATCTAAAAGAAGTTATTGAATTGTGTTTGGAAGAAATGAGTACCGAGGAAATTGAAAGCCTTCCAGAATTTATAGGTGTTCAGCATTTTTCAGTTTCTGTATGAGTAAACTTCCCATAATTGATTCTTTGACCTTCGAGAAACTCCTTATTTCATTGGGATTTCAAATTGTAAGACAAAAAGGAAGTCACGTTTTCTACCGCCATCCTGATGGAAGATATACTACGATACCACATCATAAGGGAGTTGACGTTTCAAGACCACTAATTCGTAGCATCCTAAAGCAAATTAATCTTAGCCCTGAAGATTTTATAAAAATATTAAAAGACAAGAAATTATAGGCTAAAACGCAATCTCTTTTCCTTCCTCCCATTTCAAAAATACTTTTTCTCCTACTGCAAAAACCCTTTTTTTATCCTCAATTTTCCAGACTGTTCCATTAGTCAGTTTTACCATCAACTGGTTATAATGCACCAGATATTGCCTCTCTATAATTCTGGCAGGAATACCGCTTGTCTTGAATAATTGAACATCTGAAGGCCGGATATAGGTTTTTTCTTTATTGGGAAGGGGATTCAAATGACTGAAAAGCTTTGCTGCGTAGAGGTTTTTTGGTTTGGAAAAAATCTCCTCAGGGTGGCCTTTTTGGATTAGTTTTCCCTTTTGTATGATCACCAAATCATTGGTCATCTGCAAAGCATCATCCAAGTCATGGGTTACAAAAAGTACCGTGACTCCAAGATTTTGAAACATGATCTTCAGTTCCATGATCAATTCCCGCCGCTGTATGGTATCCAAACTTGAAAACGGTTCATCCAACAACAACACCTGCGGCTCCACACTCAAAGCCCTTCCAATTGCTACTTTCTGCTGCTGTCCTCCTGAAAGATGCCTTGGTAATTTGTCTCTGAACGCCTTCAAACCCAACATTTCCAACAGCATTTCCAGCCTGCTTTCCTTGTATTTTTTATCAAAAAGCAACAAAGGTCTCAAGATATTCTCCTCAACATTAGATTTGGGATAGAGGTGATAGTCCTGGTAGACCAATTGGATTTCGTCTATTCCGGGTACTAGCTGCTCTTTTGGATTTTGAACTCTGACTTCGTTAAGAAATACTTCACCTTCATTCCGGCTTTCCAGACCGGCAATGATTCTCAGCAAGGTACTTTTACCTGAACCGCTTTCTCCAACCAAGGAAATGATTTGGCCTTTTGAGATTTCTAAAGAAAAATTTTTGATTACAGGCAGCCCTTCCTGAAAGCTTTTTTGGATGGAATCGATCTTGAGGTAGCTCATGGCATTTGGATACTTTCTCTGGTTTTCTTTGGCAAGCTATTCAAAATCAAATCATAGGAATGATCCACCAATTCCAAAATCAGCTTATCCGAAACTGACCCATCAAACATTACCGTATTCCAATGCTTCTTGTTCATATGGTATCCGGGCACAATTCCACGGTATTTTTCCCGGAGTTCAGCAGCTCTTTCAGGATCACATTTGAGGTTGACACTTTCAAAAAGCTCAATGTCAATGATGGCAAAAATCTTTCCGCCTACCTTGAAGCAAAGGGTGTTTTCATCGAAAGGCGTATCCTCGGAAACTCCGGATTTGGACAGGCAATATTCCCTAAAAAAGGTAATGGTCATGGGAAGTAGGGGGGTAGTGGTTGATCGGTTATTGGTTATTTGGTTAAAGGTAAAAAGTAATGAGGAAGAAGTAAAAGGAAAAAATGGCAGATTGGTTTAAGTGCAGCGTTTAAAAATATAAACGATGATGGCGGCCAAAAACATCAGGATAGAAATCTTATTGATGCCATGCATCATCCTAAGGTTAAAATTGGATGGTTTGTTTGGATCAGGTTTCTGAAAAACCCGGATAAAATAATGGCCTACTTCTCCAACTTTAAAAAATTCCTTTAATCTGCTGTTTGACATATTTATGGTTTTTAGAAATTGGTTATTGAGTTAATGGCGTGAATCCAATCGTATTGATGCAACTATTTTTAAATAAGTCAACAGACCACAGTCGACTGTCCACTACGTGAAATTGATTTTTCAAAACATATCTCAAAATCTCAATGGATTACGGACTGAACACTGAGACTGAACACTGTTTTCTGACCACTGAATCAAACCTCCGGTTCGATCCACATTCCGTCTTTTCGGATGATTTCGATCAGTTCGTCCACAGCCCTTTCGGAAGGAACAGATTTTTTTACTACCTCTTTCCCTTTGTATAAGGTGATTTTACCTTTTCCCGAACCGACATATCCAAAGTCAGCATCTGCCATTTCACCAGGCCCGTTGACTATACATCCCATGATACCGATTTTGACTCCTTTAAGGTGGTCTGTTCTTTTGCGGATCATGGCTGTCGTTTCCTGAAGGTCGAATAAAGTTCTTCCACAGGAAGGACAGGAAATATATTCCGTCTTGGACATCCTGGTTCTTGCAGCTTGTAGCACACCAAAGCCAACAGAATTATGCAATTTGATCTGTGCCAAAATCTGCTCTCTTTCACGGCCTTCATAAGCTCCGATTCCCAACATGATACCCTCTCCCAATCCATCGACCAACAATCCTCCTACATCCGTAGCTGCATAAAGCATGGTTTTGTCTGAGTCCTGTACGGGATAATTTACCATTACAACCACCGGAGCCAAGCAATGGTTTTCCATCAGGGAAATAAAAGCCCGACGGAGAGCAGCCATTTTATGTGCATTGTCACTCTGCAAAATCACGACGACGTCTTTTCTTCCTTCCAAAAACGGAAGAGCTTCATATACTTCTAAGTCTGAAAGCATCAGAAAATTCAATCCATAATGGAAGTTTGTCGCTATCTTAAATTCAGGCAATGTAAAAGCAGGAAACTTATTGACCTGATCTTCTGAATGTAGCCAATGGTTGAAATATTGGATCTCCTTCATACCGTTAGGCAGCATGAAAGGAATCGGATGGTCACCTGAAAACACGTAATCGGCACCCTGGTCGTTCATTTTCCATTTGTCCAACTCAGGCAAATAGAAGTGGCCGATGTTCTTCATTTCCTTTTCAGTGATGTTGGCTACTGCAGAAATATCTGCAATCACCCTAGGAACATTGCTGCCGCCAAAATTAAAAACCTCAATCGTATCTCTTTTATTGTGCTCAAAAGGTGTGATGGGAAAATGATGAAGCTCCTCAATCGGTGTATGACCTTTCCTCTCGACGTATCGGTCCACCAAAGACTTTGCAACGGGTGCTTCAAACTCCGGATCTTCTGTCAATGAAACGCGCACGGTATCTCCTAATCCATCTTCCAACAAAGTTCCAATCCCTACAGCAGACTTGATTCTTCCGTCTTCCCCATCTCCCGCCTCGGTCACTCCCAAATGCAGGGGATATGGCTTAAATCCACCTTCATCCAACTTCTGCACCAATAACCTGTAAGCCTGCACCATGACTTGGGTATTGGAAGATTTCATCGAAATGACAATGTCATGGTAATTCTCATCTTCACAAATCCTCAAAAACTCCAAAGCAGATTCTACCATTCCGAGAGGAGTGTCGCCATAACGGCTCATAATCCTGTCGGAAAGCGAACCGTGGTTGGTTCCTATGCGCATGGCGGTTCCGTATTCTTTACAGATTTTGACCAAAGGAAGAAATCTTTCCCTGATGCGGTCCAATTCTTCTTGATAGCTTTCGTCAGTATATTCTATGACCTCAAATTTCTTTTTATCGGCATAGTTTCCCGGATTGATCCGCACTTTTTCCACGATTTTTGCAGCGATTTCGGCTGCATTGGGGGTAAAATGAATATCAGCGACCAAGGGCGTATTGTAACCCCTTTTCTTAAGTTCGTTTTTGATGTTTTGGAGATTTTCAGCCTCCTTTATGCTAGGTGCAGTGATTCTGATAAGTTGACACCCACTTTCGATCATACGGATGCTTTGCTCCACCGAGCCTAGGGTATCCATGGTATCGACAGTTGTCATGGACTGCACTACAATGGGATTGTCTCCCCCGATGACCACATCACCTACTTTGACAGGGATGGTTTTCCTTCTAGAATATTCCGTCAGGCTATTACAATATTTGATTTTTTCCAACACTGATTTGGGTTCCATACCGGTCATAAGTCTCCTAATTGGGGTCTGATCACTATTTCTTCAACAACAGAATAGGGCGAAAGGTTATAAGCCGCCCATACTGATTCGGCAACATCGGCTGATTTCATAAACCGCTCTTCAGGAATATCCACTCCTTCCCAACTTGCGGTATAGGTAGCGCCAGGCAAAACCGAGGTTACTTTGATGTTATAATTTTTTAATTCTTCTCTTAGGCATTTTGTAAAACCCAACAGTGCCCATTTGGAAATCGCATAGCTCCCGCCGTTGGCATAAGCGGTCAAGCCTGCTATAGAACCGATCGAAAAGATATGTCCTGATTTCCTGGCCATCATTTCTGAAGTAAATGCCTTAGTCAGGTAATAGGCAGAGAAAAGATTGGTCTGCATCATCAGTTCAAAATTACCATCCGGTTCAGAATGAATAGAACCTGGATAAAAAACACCGGTGTTATTAATGATGACATCCGGGAATGTTATCTTTTTTACAAATTCGGAAAATGCATGTACTTCTTCCTTTTTGGAAAGGTCTGCAGAAAAAATATGGATATTCTGATTGGGAAATTGGGATTCAAAATCACCCTTCAAATTCTCCAAATCTATTAAATGACGTGAACAGGTAAAAACATCAAAACCTTCTGCCCCAAACTTCTCAATGATAGCGCGGCCGATTCCTTTTGTTCCTCCCGTAACCAATATACTTTTTGACATTCTGATTTTTTTAATGAAGAAATTTTGATGGTAATTATTCTTATGGAATAAAATACAGAACCTGGTTTAACAGACAACCATTCATTAATTCCAGAATTGACCTATCGGGTTTACTTAGTATTTCAATAGTTAGTATGACAACTATCTATCGGAAACAAAGTTACATTTTTTTAAAAACTTTGCGAACTTAAACGTTTATTCCCGGGTGCTATAGGTTTTTTGTTCTTAATTTTAGCCATATGGAAACTCAGATTACAGACAGGTTGGAGTTGGCGGCACACTTTGTGAATAGCACCAATAGCCCGATTTTTTTGACAGGAAAAGCTGGAACAGGCAAAACCACATTCCTCAGAAAGCTTGCTGACCTTACCCACAAGCGTTTTGTGATCCTGGCGCCTACCGGAATTGCTGCATTACATGCCAAAGGAGTCACCATACATTCCCAGTTTTTACTTCCTTTTGGGACATTTCTCCCTACCCGTGAACCTGAGGGGAACTTCAGCAGCAATGGCAATTTCTTCACCCAATTTACTTTAGGTAGAAGACATCCTTTGAATATGGCGAGAAAAAAGGTCCTGAAAGCTGTGGATCTGATCATCATCGATGAGGTCAGTATGCTGAGGGCGGATATTCTCGATGCGATTGATTACCGGATGCGCAGTGTAAAAAGAAATTTTGAAGAGCCTTTTGGCGGGGTTCAGGTCCTGATGATCGGGGATTTGTTTCAATTGCCCCCTATTGTGAAGGACTACGAATGGCAGGTCCTCAACAAATTTTACAAAAGCATGCATTTTTTTGAATCCCAAGCGATTCGCCAATCAGGAATGGTTTATTTGGAATTGGACAAAATCTTCCGACAAAAGGACGAGAAATTCATCACGATTCTGAATCATCTCCGCGACAACGAAGCCACCGCAGCAGATATCTCTTTTTTGAACACCTTTTATAAAACAGAGGAGGAAATCAAAAACTTACGAGACACTATTATCATCACCACACACAATTATAAAGCTGAAGAACACAACCAAAAGGAATTGGCAGCACTCAAAACCAAATCCCATACTTTTGAGGCGGTGATTGATAAGGATTTCCCGGAAAGCCTTTATCCCATCCCTAAGGTTCTGGAGCTAAAAGAAGGTGCCCAGATCATGTTTATCAAAAATGATACGAGTGGTTTTTCAGAATATTTTAATGGGAAAATGGCAACTGTAAAAACCATCGACGGAGACGAAATAATGGTCCGTTTGGCAGACAGTTCGATAGAATATAAGCTTCGAAAAGAAGTTTGGGAAAACAAAAAGTACATCATCAATGAGGAAACCAAGGAGCTAGAAGAGGATGTGATCGGGACTTTTGAGCAGTATCCTATCAAACTTGCTTGGGCTGTGACTGTACATAAAAGCCAGGGGTTGACCTTTGACCGGGCCATCATTGATGTAGGACAGGCTTTTACTCCTGGCCAAGTGTATGTGGCATTGAGTAGGTTGCGCGGTTTGGATGGGCTTACCTTGCGTACCCGCATCCAATCTCATGTCATCAACAGTGACCGGGATGTGGTCAATTTCACCCAGACTACACAAGACCAGGAACCTTTGGAAAGGCTACTGAGCCTTCACCAAAGGAGGTACATGGCGAGGCTTTTGGAAAGTACGTTTGATTTTGGAGAGATCATCAATTCACTCCAAACTTTTTCAAAAGATTTTGGAGGCACTATGGAATTTGAAGATGCAGAAATGCAAAAAGCAATTCCTCTGATTTATGAGGGTTTTCTTCAAGAAGGTGAAAATACCTACAAATTTCAGCGGCAATTGTTACAGATTCTCCAATCAAACGAGGAAGAAAAGCTACTTGAACGATTGGAAAAAGGAAGCCAATATTATTCCAAATTACTTGAGTCAAGCCTCAAAAATATATTGATCCATGCAGGGGAGGTTGAAAGGTTTACCAGGAGTAAAAGTTATCTGGAAGGGATTTCAGAAGTAGAATTAATGGTTTTTAAGAAACTGACCGAGGTCAAGAAAGTGACTTTTTTAGTACCTGCCATTTTCAATGGGGAGGAAATCGGCAAAATGGACAAAGTTTCACAAGAACTCATCGACCTTCGGCTTGCACTGGCCCAGGAAGCAAGACAGGCAGCAAAGGAAAATCCCAAATTTGCAGCGAACAAAACAGGTAGGAAAAAGAAGGAAAAAGGGGAGGCGAAACTCAAAAGAGAAAAAGGGGAAACGTACGAAATTACCTATGAGCTGAGTCAAAGCGGAAAATCAATTTCAGAAATTGCTTCAGAGCGAGGATTGGCGGAATCAACTATTCGTGGACATTTAGCCAAGGGTATTGCAGAGGGAAAAGTCTCAATCCATTCGCATTTATCTCAAAAGGAGATCGAGGAAATCGGGGACCTTATCCAATCCAAAAATGGGGATATTGTACTTGTTCGCCAAGAATTTCCCGCCAAGTTCGATTATGGTACTTTAAAAATGGTTGCCAATTACTTAGCTGGCTTGGAAGAAAACACTTGACACTTTTTTCAATATCTTCTATCTCTGTTTAACCAGACTTTGTTATCCTTGTGGGTCCTAAAACCAAAAAGACCCTCAGGTATGAACTAAGGGTCTGAATAATGTGGCGGCGGCCTACTCTCCCGGGTGTAACCCCAGTACCATCGGCGCTGCAGGGCTTAACTTCTCTGTTCGGGATGGGAAGAGGTGGGACCCCTGCGCTGGGCCGCCTAAATC
>NZ_QMIK01000008.1 GCF_003316845.1 Cognataquiflexum aquatile
TCTTCCCATCCCGAACAGAGAAGTTAAGCCCTGCAGCGCCGATGGTACTGGGGTTACACCCGGGAGAGTAGGCCGCCGCCACATTATTCAGACCCTCAGTTCATACCTGAGGGTCTTTTTGGTTTTAAGGTAATTGCTTTCCAACTAATTCAAACGAAAATGAATATGAAAAACACTTTTGAGAAGACTTTTATAAATACCCTTTGATAACCATCCCTGAAACCATTTTTTACTTTTCTTTTGCTCGGAAATGGATTAACTTGGCCTTTGATTTGAGAATATAAAATATCGCTGAATTAAGATTATCCCCATATGAGAACTTATTTCTTTTTATTGGTCTTTGTTTTTACTTTTTCTTCTAATGCATTTCCCCAAGATAATTTAGCAGCCTATAAAAGAGGTAAAACTTTAATCGTTTACGGGAATTATGCTGAAGCCATGGAGTTGATGCGACCATATATGGAGGAATCTAAATATGGGAGATTGGCTTTTTATGCCCAATATCATTTTGGTAAAGCTGCTTTTCAAAACAAACAAGGTGAGCTGGCCAAATCTGTCATAAAGCCCTTGGCAGATAATAAAGCATGGGAAAAACAAGACGAAGCCAAATACCTCCTTGCATTGATCTATTTTGAAGAATCAAAAAATATAGAGGCCTTACAGGAACTATCTTTGATCAAAAATCCTGAAATCTTTGCTATTGGCGAGCGTGCCAGCCTGAAATATTTGAAAAGTGTTTCTGTCAGTTTTTTGCTTGCTAACTTGAGCAAATTCCAAAACAACAAAGGCTATCTGATTGCATTGAGAGAACAGCTTGAAAAGCAATCAATCATGTCAGCTGATGAAAAGGCTGTCCTGCAGCAGTTGAGTAATATTGATCAATCAATCACTGTCCCAAATCAAAATAATAAAAACCTTCAAGTACTCGAAATTGCCATTTTGTTGCCCTTCAATTATTCAGGAGGCAATGATGTCAAAGCCATTTCCCAAGGGAATTTTATCTTGGAATTGTATCAGGGAATCCATTTTGCCCTTGATGAATTGATGGCCAATGGGCATAGCATCAATGTCAGAACTTATGATACCCAAAGAGACAATGCCAGGCTGCAAAATATTTTGGGGGATGAATTCCTGCTTAAGGCAGATGTTATAATCGGACCTATTTACCCTGAAGAAACTGAAATCGTTTTACAGTTTTCACAGAAAAACAACATCCCATTTATCAATCCTCTTTCCAATTTGGATGATAAAATCCAAGGCAATGATTTTGCATATTTGTTCAGGCCAGCCATCGCATCTTTAAGCAATGGCCTGATGAATTTTTTGAAAACCAACATCCAGGGAAAAAGACTGGCAATAGCCTATTCCGGTGCTTCCCGAGATGAGCAACTTGCAAGTAAAATTGTAGAGGAAAGCGGTGGTCAGGGATATAAAACCGTTGCCAAAACGTTGATTTCTCCAAAAAATATCAACCAGTTTTTTGACAATATCCAACTTGATAGAGACCTTCTTTCAAAAACAGATGCTGTCATAATTCTTTCAGATGATCCCAATATTGCGCAAGCTACATTTGGGTATATGGAATCCAAAAACCTTCAGGTGCCTGTGATTGTGATGGACAGTTGGCTTTATTTTAATTTTGCCAGTTATGAAATGCTGGAAACCCAGAATTTTGTCTTTTTGGGAAATAATTCCATTGATTTTAGCAACGCTAACCTTGAAAGTTTCAGAACCGGTTTCAATGAGGAATATGGGAAATTCCCTTCTCTAAATATGCACTTGGGCTATGAACTTGCCTATTGGATAGCGCAGACGATAAGCCCCGCTGAAGGATTTGATTTTAGAAGTAACCTGAACAAAAACGGCTTTAGCCAAGGGAAAATTACTTATGGTTTTGATTTTAGAGATTCCAATAACAACCGATACGTTCCTGTGTTAAGATTGAATAATGGAAAATTAGAGGTTAATTAAAGAACAAATACATGCAGATTACCCATAGTAAGGCCTTGTTTGAAAAGGCCAAAAGATATATACCGGGAGGAGTCAATTCTCCCGTTCGTGCGTTCAGGGCGGTAGGTGGAGATCCGATTTTTATCAAAAGAGCTGATGGTGCATTTATCTATGACGAAGATGATAATGCCTACATCGAGCTAATCAATAGCTGGGGCCCGATGATTCTTGGTCATAACCATCCTATGATTAAAGAAGCCATTGTCAGGGCCTTAGAATTTGGTACATCTTATGGGGCACCTACAGCAAAAGAAGTTGAAATTGCGGAGTTGATTGCAAGCATGGTACCCTCTGTCGAAAAGGTCAGAATGGTGAATTCCGGCACGGAAGCCACCATGTCCGCTATCAGGGTAGCGAGGGGATATACAGGAAGAGACAAGTTCATCAAAATGGAAGGCCATTACCATGGGCATGGAGATTCTTTTTTGATTTCTGCAGGCTCGGGTGCGATTACAATGGGCAATCCGGATTCACCGGGAGTGACCAAAGGTACAGCAAAAGACACCCTCCTTGCCCCATACAATGACCTTGAAGCCATCGAAAAGCTTGTTGCGGCCAATAAAGGGGAAATTGCAGCTTTGATTTTGGAGCCTGTTCCAGGCAATATGGGACTTGTTCTACCAAAAGAGGGTTATCTCCAAGGAATAAGAAAAATCTGTAATAGGGAAGGAATTGTCCTGATCTTTGACGAAGTCATGACGGGATTCAGGCTTGCAAAAGGCGGTGCTCAAGAACTTTTTGGGGTGACACCCGATATGACCACACTTGGAAAAATCATTGGAGGCGGTCTTCCTGTCGGGGCTTATGGTGGGAAGAAGGAAATCATGGAGTTTGTCTCCCCAGCAGGTCCTGTCTATCAGGCAGGAACACTTTCCGGCAATCCCATTGCCATGGCTGCGGGTCTGACAATGCTCAAACACCTTAACCAAAATCCTGAGGTTTATACCACGATAAACAATATCGGGGATAAATTGGTAAAAGGATTTCAAACTTCTTTGGACAAACTAGGCCTGAATTATACGATCAACCATTTAGGAAGTATGTACAGCCTGTTTTTTACCGATCAGGAAGTCTTCGATTTTGAATCTGCCAAAAAATCTGACACTGTCCGCTTTGGAAAATACTTTCAAGGGATGCTCAAAAGAGGTATCTACCTCGCTCCATCTCAATATGAAAGTTTATTCCTTTCCACTGCGTTGAGCGATGAATTGATCGAAAGGATCATCCAAGCCAATGAGGAATCCCTCAAGGAAAGCCTCTAGGGATAAATTTTCTATTGCAAAATCTACCAAAATGACCTTAAAAATATACGGGATCAAAAACTGTGACACCATGAAAAAGACCTTCAATTTTTTGGAGGAAAAAGGAATTGGTTACGAGTTCATTGATTACAAAAAACAGGCGCCTGATAAAGCTTTGCTCGGGAAGTTTGCCAATAAAGTAGGAATGGAATCCCTGGTCAACAAAAAAGGGACTACTTATAAAAAGCTGTCTGAAGAAGAAAAAGTCACTTTGGAAAAGGAGGACTCCGCTTTTGAAATGCTAAAATTAAAAAGCAGCATGATCAAAAGACCGATAGTTGAGTTTCCAAACGGAGATTTGATTTTGGGTTTTGAACCGGAAGCCATCTTGAAAAAAATCTAGAATTTGTCTTTCCTGCTAATATTTCACTTGATCTGTTGGCAGGGAAGGCAATTCAAAATTTCCCAACTCCACCTTAAAACTCAATTCCTTTAATTTTTCAACCTTGATCTCTTTGGCCAAAGGGGTTTCATAGGCAAAAACTTTTTGAAGGCTCGGATGTGAATCCAGCTTCTCTAGATTGTCCCCATTGACCATTGATTTGGTCAAATGCAACTGAATCAAGTGGGTATTTCCCTTAAGCATTTCAAAACTTTGACCTTCAATTTTTGTCTCATTCAGTTTGAGAATTGTAAGGTTTTCCATTTTTCCTACAAGAGGAATAACATCATCGGTAACATTCGAAAGACTTAAATCAAGAATGGTGATATAGACAAGAATAGGTTCCAAAGATTCCAAGTCCTGATTATCGGCCTCAGGGAAATTGATGGTACTGACTTTTAGTAATGGAGATGTTACGCTCAACTTTTCGATAAAAAAACCTTTTCCTTTCAATTCCTTCAAAACATCCTCCTCCAATGGCTCGAGCTGGACTTCAGGATAAATCGAGGCTTCATTTTTTTCGAAAAAAGTAGAAACCAAATCCATTGAAATTCCCGATTGGCCGAGTGTCTCTCCAAAAGATGCACCAGTAAGTAGCCAAGCTTTTATCAATTCCACCTCGGCTTCTACGGGCTGCCTTTTCTCCTTTGGGGGCATATGGTCTTCATGATCTAATGGGAGAAGCATTCGCTTAATCAATTCGCTTTCCATGGGAGTTTTATGGAAGATTACTTCTCCATTTTTTCCGCCTTCCAACAAGCTTTCTTTGGAAGTCAGGATCAAATCGCCCTTGCTGTTCTTCTCATTATGGCAACTGCGGCAGTTTTGATTCAAAATGGGTTGGACTACATCTTCATAGAACAAAGCCTCCTCCCATGCTTCCCCATTAAGGGAAAGTGGCTCAAACTGCTCCTCTATTTTCCATCCGAAAGTTTCCTGAATCCCTTCCGGCAAAACCTCCGTCAGGTAAGTTTCTCCGTGGGTCAGATTGCCTCCGAGATGCCCGGTAAATGTCAGGCAAAGAAAAAGTATTGCTGAACCAGCATGGATTTTTGGATCCGATAGGGTTTGATGTTTTTTGACAAGTAGAAAAAGGGATAAGCAAGTCAGTGCGGTGAGAATGCCCAAAATCAAATGGTTTTGAACCGTGTCAAAAGCATAACCTTCCTGATTGTAGAGAATAATTCCGGTGATACAAGCAAAAAACGCCGTCAGGGTGCTCAATAGCAAAGCAAACTGTACCGTGGGCAAAAGCAGGTTTTTATCCTTTCTGGGATAATACATCAAGATCAGGGCAAACAAAATGAACCCAATTGGCAAATGGACTATCAAAGGGTGGAAGCGTCCGATCAGTGGGAGAATGAATAGCGGCATTGGTTTCGTTTAGGCTAAAATGTCTCTGATGATTTCACCTTCCACATCTGTCAGTCGAAAAGGCCTTCCCTGAAAATCGTATGTGAATTTTTCGTGGTCAAATCCCAAAACCTGCAATATCGTGGCGTGGACATCATGAACCGAAACTTTTCCTTCTACACCCGAAAACCCAAAATCATCCGTTTGGCCATAACTTGATCCGTTTTTGATCCCTGCACCGGCCATCCACATCGTAAAAGCGTCTACGTGGTGGTCTCTTCCTTTGAATCCCATGGTCTTTCCTTCTCTGTTTTCCTGCATCGGCGTCCTCCCGAATTCACCTCCCCACACCACCAAAGTATCTTCCAATAATCCTCTTTGCTTGAGGTCAAGCAAAAGCGCAGCAATCGGCCGGTCGATTTCATTGCATTTGTTTCTTAATCCCAAATCAATTGCCGTGTCATGGTCCGTTCCATGGCTGTCCCATCCCCAATCATACAACTGAACAAAGCGAACCCCTTTCTCTACCAATTTTCTGGCGAGAAGGCAGTTATTAGCAAAGGCCTCTTCTCCAGGTTTTGTACCATATAGTTGATGGATATATTCAGGTTCGTCGTTGATGTTCATCACATTGGGAACCTCGATCTGCATCCTATATGCCATCTCGTATTGGTTGATTCGGGCCAAAGTTTCCGGGTCGCCAAATGCTTCAAATTCGGCTTTGTTCACTTCGTTGATGGAGGAGATCAATGTCTTTTTGAGGTCACGGTTGATTCCTTTCGGGTCTTCAAGATAAAGAACCGGATCGCCTTTGGACCGACATTGGACTCCTTGGTAAACTGAGGGCAAAAACCCGCTGCCCCAAACGCTTTTCCCTGCATCAGGGGTTTTTCCGCCGGATGTCAGGACAACAAAACCCGGTAAATTCTGATTTTCTGTTCCGAGGCCATAGGTAACCCAACTCCCTAAACTCGGTCTTCCCAATCTCGGACTTCCTGTTTGCATAAAGAGTTGGGCAGGACCATGGTTAAATTGATCGGTGTGAACGGCTTTTAAAAAAGCGACTTCATCTACTACTTTTGAAAAATGCGGTAAGTAATCAGACACCCAAGCGCCGGATTCGCCATGTTGGGCAAAGTTGGATTGGGGACCAAGGAGATTGGGCACACCACGGATAAATGCGAATTTCCTTCCTTCCAAAAGAGATTCCGGACAAGGTTGGTTGTTATATTTGACAAGTTCAGGTTTGAAATCAAAAAGCTCCAACTGCGATGGTGAACCCGCCATATGCAGGTAAATAACCGATTTTGCTTTCGCAAAATAAGGAGGAGGCAAGGGAGAAAGGGGATTCAAATCCCTGTCTGAAAGTTGAAGTCCCTGAACTTTGGGCACGCCGGGATTTGTCTCGCAGCCAAATAGCAAGGGTGCCAAGGCCAGACCGCCCATTTTGCTGACGCAGTCCAACAGAAAGTGACGCCTTGTTTGTTTTTCAAGTTGCGTGCGGTGAAGCTCGGTCAATAGGTTTTCCAGCCTTTTCATTTCAGGATTTGGTTAGAAATTCGTCCAGGTTCAACATGGCATTGGCTACCAAAGTATAAGCTGCCAATTCCGGATTCCCTTCGACTTTTTTGTCTTGTAAAAATTCTTTCAGTTCCTCAGGTTTGGATCTGTAATTGGTCAATGCTTCTTGATACAGGTTCAAAAGGCTTTTCTTCTTGGATTCAGAAATTGTCACCAACATCATTTTTTCATAGGTTTCTGCAATGACAGTCCCCGGATCTTTATTGGTTTCTTGGGACATTTTTTCCCCAAGTTTCAAAGCGGCCTCGATATACACCGGATCATTCAAAGTCGCCAATGCCTGAAGCGGAGTATTGGTCACGATCCGTTTGCTAATGCAGACTTCCCTGCTGCCGGCGTCAAAACTGATAAACGAAGGATATGGACTGGTTCTTTTCAAAAAGGTATAAACCGACCGTCTGTATTGGTCTTCGCCTTCACTTGTTATCCAGGATTCTCCATTATACACTGTTTGCCAAATTCCATCAGGTTGATGTGGCATGACGCCTATGCCATACATTTTATTACTGATCAGACCTGATACTGCCAAGGCTTGGTCACGGACTTGCTCGGCACTCAGCCTAAATCTCGGCCCTCTTGCATACCACCTGTTTTCAGGATCTTTTTGATGGAGTTCGGGACTGATTTTGGAGCTTTGCCTGTAGGTATGGGAAATCAGAATTTCCTTGATCAGGGATTTGATGCTCCAATCATATTCGTGCATCAGCTTCCAAGCCAAATGATCCAATAACTCAGGGTGGGAAGGCATATCCGATTGGGTTCCCATATCCTCCAAGGTATTGACCAATCCACGTCCGAATATTTGTGCCCATACCCTGTTGACCAAGGTCCTGGCTGTCAGGGGATTCTCTTTGTCTACCATCCAAAAAGCTAATCCCAACCTGTTTTTAGGCCATTCAGGATTCCAGTTGTTCAACCCTTCTGGTGTTTTTGGAGAGACTTCTTCTCCGAGCAACATCCAATTCCCCCTTTCAAAAACATTGGTTTTTCTCTTCATGAAATCCGGATTTTCGATCATGATGGGTAGCGTCACAGGTTTGGTAGCTAACAAGTCCTTCCACTGCTGTTCGATGCTGAGGTATTCCGGTTGGTTCTTTCCGGGAAGTGATTTTATAAACGCAAACCACACAATCGCCGAAGTAGACTGTTGTGGTTTTGCTTTTGGGTTGGAAGCAGTTATAAACAAGTCCGTCTTCCCTTTTATTTCTTTAAATGGAATAGCCCTTGTAATCCGGCCTTCCGTTTTATCGATGGTAAATTCGCTCAGGATTTCACCTTCGGGCCCGCCTTTTCGGATTTCCATTTTGGTGCCGTCTATATCTGCCCAATAATTCAGCAGGAGCTGATCGGAGTTTTGGGTATCTACATTGCGGAGGTAGGTCGTCCCGTTGTGCCACATGCCAAGCCATTTGGTATCGATCAGTTCGGCATCGACAAAATCCTCGCAAAGATGGGCGTGGTACTTGGGTTCAAGGTAGGTTAGGAAATTGGCCTTGGCCAAAGCTTCCTCGTTGTTGCTGTTTTGGTCCACCCAGGTTTTGATTTTTTGAACCTGAGCTTTTTCTTCCTCGGAGTAAAGTCTCAGTTTTGGTTCCTCATCGTGGGTGTCCTCGTCCCGCGAATTATTGAAAAATGCTTTGATCTGAAAATATTCCTCATGCTTGAAAGGGTCATAAGGATGGCTGTGACATTGCACACAGGCCATGGTGGTACTTTGCCAAACCTCAAAAGTGGTATTGACACGATCCAATACCGCCGCAACCCGAAATTCCTCATCCTCCGTACCGCCCTCGTCATTGTTCATTGTGTTGCGGTGAAAAGCCGTAGCGATCAACTGATCTTCAGTTGGATTTGGCAAAAGGTCCCCGGCGAGTTGTTCCACCGTAAACCGGTCAAATGGCATGTCGTCATTGAGTGACTTGATGACCCAATCCCGATAGGGCCACATGGTGCGGGAGACATCCCGTTCATAGCCCTTAGTATCTGCATACCGGGCCATGTCGAGCCACCAAGTTGCCCATTTTTCACCATAGGAAGGCAAGGAGAGGAGTTGGTCGACAGCTTGGTCATAGGTTAATTTACCGCCATTCCAATCTGCTACTAATTTTTCTGATGGGGGCAATCCTGTGATATCCAAAGCCAACCTTCTCAAAAGCCGCAAAGATTCTTCCTCTGGCGATGGAGATAGTCCATTTTCAATCTGTTTTTGGAATACAAAATGGTCAATGGTTGAAATAGGGGATTTTCCAAGAATTGAGGCAAATGGTTTTTTTGAAGCTTCAGGGATTTTTGGTTCTCGTACAGGAACATAAGCCCAATGTTTGCCCCAAGCAGCGCCTTGATGAATCCAATTTTTGAGGGTTTCGATTTCTTCCGGTGACAATGCGGGTCTGTGATACGGCATTCGCATTTCGGGATCAGATTCATAAAGTCTTCTGATGATTTCACTTTGGCCGGGTCGGCCGGGAATGATGGCCGGTTGTCCTGATTCGGTAACCGCAAATGCTTCCTCCTCAAAAAGTACGCTGAAGCCGCCGTTTTTTTTGACGCCTCCATGACAGGAAATACAATGCTTGTTTAGGATGGGTTTGACATCTGTACTGAAATCCACTCTTTTTGGTTCTTTGAAAAACAAGATGGTTCCCACCAAAAGGAAGAGCAAAACAGAAAGGAGAGCGGGTAAATTCTTTGTTGGCATTTTGGATAAGCTACTGCAACCAAATTAATGATTTTTAGTCACCTTATCAAAATGTCTTTTGTTGGAAGGGGGAATGCAATTATTAGTATGGGTCAAAATGAATAAATAAAAGTCGTCTTCTCCTATCATTCGATATTGGTTGATACTTTTTGATATTGAGATATTGTTTCGCTTCGAACCGAGTTTCTGATTTGTTTAAGATTTTTTTGAAAAATGATCCCATCGGGATCAAATATTAATAGCCCCGGGTAAGGAACGCAACCCGGGGAAAAAAGAGAGAAAGCGTCACCGGTTTTTGGTCGAAAGGATGTAAAGTCAACAGAAAGCCTTCCTCCAAAAACAGGGAAGTTCAAGTCAAAAATTTTTGCCATTATTTCTGATTCCAAACATTCAACCCTTTCAGGGTTGGCGCTTATTTTGGTCATTTCCCATCCCCGGGTTTTACCCGGGGTAATTAAAAATTAGACCCCTTTGGGGTCTTTTTCCATTAAAACAATTTTCGGTGCTTCCTGAAATTCAACTAATTTGAACCTTCGTAAAATCAAAACGAATAAGAAGGAAGATGCTTCAGGATATCGGCGGTCATTTTTTCCAGACTGTAGTCATGTTGCCAACCCCAATCTTTTCTTGCGCAACTATCGTCAATACTATCCGGCCAAGAATCTGCTATTTCCTGTCTGAAATCGGGTTTGTAACTGATGCTGAACTGAGGATAATGAACTTTGATGCTTTCAAAAATTTCTTTTGGAGAAAAACTCATCGCCGAAAGGTTATAGCTCGACCGGATTTTCACCTGCTCTTTTGGCGCATGCATCAGGTCCAAAGTGGCCTTGATCGCATCGGGCATATACATCATCGGCAGATAAGAATCTTCTTTGAGAAAAGACACAAAATGCTCCCCTGCAATTGCTTTGTGGTAGATGTCAACCGCATAATCTGTCGTCCCACCGCCGGGAAGTGACTTATAGCCAATAAGTCCCGGATAGCGCAGGCTTCTTACGTCTACTCCGTATTTCTGAAAGTAATACTCACACCACCTTTCTCCGGCTTGCTTCGAAATGCCATAGACCGTATTGGGTTCCTTGACACAATATTGCGGTGTGTTGACTTTTGGGGTATTTGGACCAAAAACAGCGATGGAAGATGGCCAATAGATTTTATCCAGTTTTTCTTCTTTGGCAAGTTCCAATACAAAAAGCAAGCTTTCCATATTGAGATTCCATGCAAAAAGAGGCATCTTCTCGCCTGTGGCGGAAAGCACTGCTGCCAAATGGTAAATCTGCTTCACATTTTGGTCTTTGACCAAATCTTTCAAAGCCTCTTTGTCCATCACATCCAAGACCGCAGTCCTGCAGTTTTCGAACTTTTCCAAAGCTTTGGGATTGATGTCTGTGGCGATGACATTGTCTCCACCGTAGATGTTGGCTATGGCCTGCGTCAGTTCCGAACCCAATTGTCCAGCTGCGCCAATGATCAAAATTCTTTCCATTTTTAAAATATTCCTTATCGGTGCTCCGGAAAAGCCCTTGGGATTTTTAATTATATTTGGGACTTAAAGCGACAAAAATAGTGATTTCGATGAATGTATTTCACTTTAATTGTACGAGTGTTTTTTTCTTTTAAAACCCCCAATACAAAATATTATGTACGATACTTTGAAACCCAAATTAGAGAAAGAGTTACAGGAAATCGAAGCGGCAGGCCTGTTCAAAAAAGAACGAATCATTACTTCTCCCCAAGCTGCAGAGATTACCATTGCCGGAGGCAAAAAGGTGTTGAACTTCTGTGCCAACAATTATTTGGGCCTTTCTTCCCATCCAAAAGTTATCGAAGCAGCTAAAAACGCCATCGATTCCCATGGTTTTGGCATGTCCTCCGTGAGGTTTATCTGCGGTACACAGGATATCCACAAGGAATTGGAGGCCAAAATCTCCAAGTTTTTGGGTACCGAAGATACAATTTTGTATGCCGCGGCTTTTGATGCCAATGGGGGAGTTTTCGAACCGCTCTTTGGTGCTGAGGATGCGATCATTTCTGATGCGCTCAACCACGCTTCGATCATCGATGGCGTCAGGCTTTGCAAAGCGATGCGCTTCCGATACAACCACAACGACATGGAAGACCTCGAAGCCCAACTCAAAGATGCAGATGTCAAAGGTGCCCAAAATAAAGTCATCGTCACAGACGGCGTTTTTTCTATGGACGGCACCATCGCCCAATTGGACAAAATCGTCGCCTTGGCAGAGAAATACCATGCCGTGGTCATGTCTGACGAATGTCATTCTACGGGTTTTATGGGCAAAACAGGCCGTGGCGTCCATGAATACTGCAATGTGATGGGGAAAATCGACATCATCACCGGGACATTGGGCAAAGCCCTTGGCGGTGCTTCGGGAGGCTTTACTTCCGGCAGGAAGGAAATCATCGAACTGCTGCGTCAGCGTTCCAGACCTTATCTTTTTTCCAATACCTTGGCCCCATCCATCACAGGTGCTTCGATTGCGGTTTTTGACCTGTTGTCAGAGACCACCGAACTCAGGGATAAACTCGAAGTGAACACCAAATACTTCAGGGAAAAGATGACTGCTGCAGGTTTTGATATCAAACCGGGAGAACATGCCATCGTCCCGATCATGCTGTATGATGCGGTGCTGTCCCAAAAAATGGCAGAGAAGCTTTTGGAGAAAGGAATCTATGTTATCGGGTTTTATTTTCCTGTGGTGCCAAAAGGTCAGGCAAGGATCAGGGTGCAGATTTCTGCCGGACACGAAAGGGCGCATTTGGACCAAGCCATTGCTGCTTTTATAGAAGTAGGGAAGGAATTGGGTTTGGTGAAGTAAAAATCCTAGACCTTATTGAACATCAAAAATCCCCTTGGAATCACATCCAAGGGGATTTAAGTGAAATTGGTTGGGAAGATACATTTTCAGGTAATATGGCAATATGGTAAACCACCTATATAATCCAAAACCCCACAAATAAATGTTCTACAATTAGTTGGGTATGGAATATAGGTACATCCATTGGCAGGCTGACAATTTGGACTGTCATGGTTGAATGGTTCATAACAAAATTGAGTTGAACTCAAATCACCTGCAATGTTTTCAAAATTAATATAAGAATAGGTTTCAAAAATTAAATCATCAGGATTAATTTTTAGATATTCCAAAACACGAAAGCCATTTTTGAAACCTGAAACTTGGTAGTAATATCCTGTTTCACTTGTATTAAATACATCTACCTTTTCCACCTCGGTGAAAATTGCAGAAAATTTACAAGCTAAATCCATGTATAAATTTTGGTTTTTAATTGTACCAAAATAACCTTCCAAATTTGTTAGACTTGGATCCATAACCTTTTCCGCTTTTGTAAATTCAACATTTGTAAAAAGGATTATACAAAAACATAATACAGATAAAAATTGCGTGTTTTTCATGTTTTTTAAGTTTTAAAGTTAACTCCCAACCAAACTAAATGTCTAAAATTTATTTAAGAAAAACAAGGTTGTAGTTTAAATTATTTTGACTATTTTTAAATTTCTGATAATTATTAAACTTTGAAATAATTCTTTCATCATGGTAAGAGGTTTTCCCCTATTGGTTTTGGTGGTATTGTTGCTTTCATGCAATGAAAAAGAAAATGTTCCCACCTTTGCCTTACTTACAGAGAACCCATTGGATATCAGCGGAGAGAGTGCCAAGTTGGTAGGGAGATTGATTACGAATGAAAAACTTCAAGTGGATGACCACGGGTTTTGGGTGGATACAAAACAGGAATTTTCAGATCCTTCGGTGGTTTCTCTAGGTGTCAGAAATGGTCCCGGTAGGTTTATAGGTGAAATCAGAAGTCTTGCTCCCGGCCGGATATATTATGTAAAATCTTTTACTCAATCAGGTGGAGATTTCTCCTTCGGCAATGTCATCCAATTGAATTCTTTGAGTCCGGGAATATATTCTTTTTCACCTCAATACGCATCTCCAGGGCAAATAATTGAAATATTGGGGTTGAACTTAGGGGCTGATACGAGGGTGTTTTTTGATGATACTGAAGCGGCCATTCAGGAAATTGTTTTGGAATCTTTGCTAAGAGTTACCATTCCGCCCATCCAGAATAATCCTTCTCCTTTTATCAAAGTTATCAGCAATGGGGTAGAATTGGTTTTTGATATTCCTTTTGAATATATGGTTGGGAAATTCCGCCCTATCAATTTTCCAGAAACTTTCAGGCTTAGTAATTCAGTGAGTTTTCAGGCCAATGGAAAAGTTTATGTCGGTTCAGGACAAAAATCTGAATTCGTTATCAATTCCGACTATTGGGAGTTTGATCCAATTACTGATAATTGGGAAAAGCTAGATTTAGGAATCAAACCCCATCTTTACGGTTTTGGGGTTAGCGGATATTTTGGAGGAGGTTCGGAGTCCATTCGCAGCAACAATCAATATACCTTTAACAAGGCTTTTTGGTTTTGGGATGGAAACGGGCTAATTAGAAAAGCAGATTTACCTTTTAAATCTATTAATAGTATAGCCTTTGAAAGCAATGGAAGGATTTATGTTTTGGGTGGGAGTCTCAAGGAATTTGAAACATCTTTATTTGAATATACTCCTGAAACGGATAGTTGGAAAATTGGAATTGATTTTCCCTTCCCTATTCAGAATAACTTGCCACATTATGTTTATAAGGATAAGTTCTATTTCATTACCGAACGGAAAGAACTCTATGAATTGGATCCCGAAACAGGAGAAAGAAATATTATCGGGACTTTTCCGGGAGCAAACATCAATGGATTTGGGACAGCGTCGGTTTCAGGAGACCGTGCAATCATCGGGTTTTATAAGCAGGAGGTTGAAATTTGGGAATTGGATTTGATACAGCTCAGGTGGAAAAGAAAAATCAATTTCCCCGGGGTATTTCTCGGTAACAACCTCGGGTTTTTTGCCCAAGACGGTTTGTTTTACTTATTAAGATCTACTGACCAGCCTTTGGCCATAAATGGCAGCATGGAATTTTGGGAATTTGATCCTGACGGTTTTTAATTTTTGAACCATGAGAAACTGGATATACCTATCATTGATCCTCCTGACTGCCTGTATCGAGCCTTATGCTGTAGAGGTGCCTGAGGGTGAGAGTATGCTGAGTGTGGAAGGCCACATCACCAATGGTCCCGGGCCACATACCATCAAAATCACCCGGACAGCTACTTACGGAAGTGTTTTTGTGGATTTTATCAGGCCTGTTATTTTGGCCACTGTAGCCGTAAAAGAAACTGAAACAGGGCTTGTTACCTTTTTGAAAGAAACCAGCCAAGGTATTTATGAAACACCTGACGGCTTCAGGGCAACAACAGGAAATTCTTACTCACTTAGAATAGTTACCTCAGAAGGGTCCGAATACATTTCTTTCCCTTCCAAATTGCATCCTGTTCCCATTATTGATTCTCTCAGTTATCGATCAATTATTATTCCTACTGAAAACAGGTTACAACCGAGATCAGGTTTGCAATTGGTTGCATTTTTTAATGACCCATCAGATATGCAGAATTATTATTATTGGAGGGTGAAAAATCCCATTTCTTCTGTTCAAACTTTTCCGGAATATTACCGACCTCCTTTTAGCCTACCCACGGATCCATTTCAACCTAAGCCTTGTTGTAAATTTTGTGATATCGCTGATTCCAACCTGATCAAGGCGCTTTTTCTGGCAGAGGACAGTAATTTCAACGGATTGAATACCGGACAGATAGCAGGTTTCATTGAGGATAACGGTTTCCGGTTATCATACAAATACAGGTTTGATTTTGAGCAGATGGCTATTTCGGAAGATACCTACAGGTTTTTGAGACTGATCAATCAACAAATGACCCTGACAGGAAGTGTGTTTGACCCTCCTCCGGCGAACATCAGGGGCAATATGGTTTGCCTCACCAATCCTGAAGAGACGGTATTGGGACATTTTTTTGCTGCGGGGGTTTCTGAAACGAAGATCAATCTCTCCGTAGAAGACTTGGATCTTTTTCAGATCCAAAGACCTTTCAATGATGACTGCAGGGTTTTGACCCAACCGGTGGCACCGAGGCCTGTGGATCCATAATGGATCACTAATTTCCTTCGGAAAAAAATTCCCATTAGGGTTGATTGCGGTTTTCAATCAAACGTATTAAATACAAAAGCTATCACAAGTTATTTTTCTTACGTAATTCTTTTGCTGAGTAATTAAATTCAAGTGGCTCCTGGAGAATAGAAAGGCTCAAATTTTTTAGCTTTTGGCTTGAAATGTAACCTTTTAAAACCATTTTCAAAGCTTCTGTAATGGTCTCTGCTTTGGTATATTCCAAAGCTTCTTTGATCAATTCGTTAGGTAAGATTACAGTAACTTTCATTTTAAAATAATTTTTGAATAAAAATACAATATGCCATCTTATCAAAAAATTGTAGTTCTATTTATTTCTATTTTCTTTTAAGTATCTGTTGCTCATTTGGTTTGAACTTCAAATTCAGCGGCTCCGCCACGGCGGACAGGCATGGACTGTTGACTATGGACTATGGACTTTTTTTTCACTTCCTCAAATTCTTTGTCTCTATCCTATTCAATTCCTGTTGGAGGACATTTTTTGGAATCCACTCGCCACGGACCATGACACCTTGGACGTTTTTGAGGTTGGACAGATTTTCCAATGGATTTCCTTCTACCAATACAAAATCCGCTGAGGCACCGGTTGCAATCACGCCAAATTGCCCCTCCCTTTCAAAATACTTTGCCACGTTAACAGATCCGGTTTTTAGGATTTCATAAGGATTCATCCCGGCATCCTGCATGGAAGAGATTTCATTGTGGATAGAAAATCCGGGAACGTTAAATACCTGTGGAGAATCTGAAGCCATGACCATCGGCACGCCGCCACGGTGCAGGGCCATCAGCATCGTCTTTCTGAATTCAAGATAGGGTTTGACATTTTCTTCCTTGAGCATCCCTTGGTTTTCGAGGAGTTTCTTTTGGTTGACCCACTGCTGTACCTGCAGGCCGGGCATGTATTTCATGTCTGATTCCAGGCGAAACTCATCAGCCGGAATGTATCCAAAGAAGCGCTCAAACAAAGTCAGCGTGGGTGCGATCCAAGCTTTTTTCTCCACAGATAACTTTACAAGATCAGGAATTTTTGACATGTCCGCATATTTCACGGCGAGCATGCTGAAGGATCCGGCTACTTGTGGATCAAGTTTGGACTTGTCAGCGACCAAAGCCTCGATATAGCCATCCATGTGTTCTACAGAACGATAACCATTGTTCAGGGAGTTGACCAAGCCGACGTCCAGGGAAATGTGTCCGCCAAATTTGATATCCACTTCCTTGGCGGTATTGGCAATGGCGAGGAACTTGGGCATATCCAATCCAGGGTGTAATTTGAGGTGGTCAAAACCTGCCGCTTTTTGGTCACGGACCATTTTGGCACCGCTTTCAGGGTCTGCGACAGAATTGCCGTTGAGCGATTGTCCTGCTGCAAAAATCCTCGGTCCGGTAATTTCACCGGAAGCTATTTTCTTTTTGAGTTCAAGGTGGGAATCATGGCCGATCATCCCGCGGACATTGAGGATTCCATTTGCTAAGTACAGCCACATGACGTCCTGCATATATGAAAAATCGCCATTTTCGGTTACAGGGATATGAGAATGCATTTCTGCCAAACCCGGAAAAGCATAAGCACCTTTGCCGTCGATCTTTTCCATTTTCTCAAACTTGCTCAAGTCCTTTTTGGGAAATATACCGACGATCTTATCACCCTTGATATGGATAAATTGGTCTTTGAGAACCTTGTCATTTCGCATGCTGATGACATGGACATTGGTGACTATAAATTCCTGTGCTTTTGACTGGAGGAATACCAATAAGGTCAAACAAAGGGTCAGGAAATATTTAAGGATGTTTTTCATGGTTTTATGAGAAAAAGATATTGGTGGATATTAAGATACTTTTTGATATTAACTCCTGCTTTCACCATTTTGAGGAATCGGTTACATGTTTTAGGTTCATTGCCATTGACTATCGACTATGGTCTATGGTCTGATCCATTAACCAAATAACCCATTAACCCTTAACCATATCCCTAATATCCAATCTCCATACTTCCCCCCTTGGGGATACTTCCTTTCCAATCCGAATGATGGAATGGCCCATTGGGATCGTCTCTACGCTGATAAGTGTGGGCACCAAAGTAATCCCTTTGTGCCTGAATCAGATTGGCTGATGAATCAGCAGTAATCCTTCCGTAGAAGTAATTGATGGCCGCTGACATGACCGGCAAGGAATAATTGTGCTGTAGCCCCAAGCCAACGATGTAAGAGAGGTCATACCGGAGTTCTTTGATCTTGGTTTTCATCTGTTTGGCTTTCAGCAGCGAACTGTTTTCCTTGTACAAAGCAACCATGTTTTCCATCAGCGTCGAACGGATAATACATCCATTGGTCCAAATCCGTGATATCTCACTCATATTGAGGTTCCAGTTTTCTGTCAGGGAGACCTGATTCATCAATTCAAATCCTACTTCGTGGTTGATGATGCGGGTGAGGGCGTAAGCGTTTTTGATTTTCTCAATCAGAATGACCTTGTCTTCTCCAAAAGCTCCGAATCGATGACCGAAAAAAGTAGCCAATTCTTCCCGCTCGTCTTTGTTGCCGGACAGCATCCTAGCGGTGACAGCTTCCGAAAGTGGGCTATAAGCGACATTGTATTTCAATGCGGTGGTCAAGGACCAAGAGCCTGTTCCCTTTTGTCCGGCTTTGTCCAACACCTGATCGAGCAGGAAGTTTTTCCCTTCCTTGGCAAGCAGGATGTCGGCGGTGATTTCGAGCAGGTAACTTTTCAGACCTTCATTGGTCCAGGATTTCAGTGTTCTTGAAATTTCGGGATAGGAGAGTTTCAGGCCAAACTTCATCAGGTGGACAGTTTCTGCCAAAGTCTGCATTTCACCGTATTCGATGCTGTTATGGACCATTTTGATAAAATGTCCCGCACCCGAATTGCCGATAAAGCTGACACATGGGGCGCCGTTATTGTCTTTGGCGGCTATTTTTTTGAGGTAAGGGGATACCAAGTCATAAGCTTCCTGATTTCCGCTTGGCATCAAAGACGGTCCTTTTCTAGCTCCTTCTTCCCCTCCGGAAACTCCCATCGGAATAAAATGGAAGCCTTTGGAATTTAGCTCTTCGTACCTTCTTTTCGAATCTTCAAAAAATGAATTTCCCCCGTCAATGATGATGTCTCCCGGCTCAAGCATCGGAAGTAATTGCGAGATCTGCATATCTATCGCATTGCCGGCAGGGATCATCAGGAGGATTTTCTTGGGTTTTTCGAGGGAAGAAATAAATTCCTCCAATTCATCAAAACCTTTCAGAAGTGGAAGATCCGAATTTTCTGTTGCAAATGTGGAAGCGATTTTTTCCTCTTTTCCTTCGACATGCCTGTTGTACACTGCCGTCGGGATTCCGTTGTCAGCAAGGTTGAGAGCAAGGCTTTTGCCCATTACTCCCATGCCTATGACGCCAAAGTGAAGTGATGGCATCTTGATTTCTTCTATTTTAAGAATTTCCCCAACCATTTCTTCAGGAGTTTTTGAGATATCAATCCGATGTCCATATTCGGGTTCCTCCCAAGTTTCCAATTGGGAATCCAATAGGCCGGGATTCATATAGTGGCCTTTTCGCAAGGAAAGCCTTTCGGTCAAAATATCTTTGCTGCCAATGAGGTGCAGCCATACTATCGAAGGGACTACTTGGAGAATTTGCCTGTAGTGTTCTCGCAGTGCCGAACAGGCGAGGATTCCGCCGCCAGCTGATTCCCATGTTTTGATATTATCAGCAAGGTGCTCGAGCCAAGGCTGTCGGTCGTGGTCGGTCAGGGGAATTCCCTGTGTCATCTTTTCCACATTGGCTTTGGGATGAAAGTCATCTGCATCAAAAAAAGGCAGCCGAAGTTTCTTGGCCAATAGGGAACCTAAAGTTGTTTTTCCGCTTCCCGAAACACCTGTTACAATAATTATCATAGCCGAAATTAAGAAATTTAATTATTTTCACCATGAAGAGTTTGGGAAGGAATGATAACCACAGCTGAAAATAATATTGACCACATCTACACCAAAAAAGTCGGAGACCTCCATTTCCGTAATTTATCGGTTTGTCCGGTCCATACCCCTGTTTTTGAAGTTGCCCGCTTGATGGCTAGAGATAAGATTTCCTGCTTTTTTATTGGAGATTCTCCCAATGAAATTATTGGATTTGTCACTGATATCACGCTCCGGGACAGGATTATCGCCGATAAGCTTTCTTTTGATACCCCTGTGGGAGAAATCATGGACAGGAATATCGTTTACATTCATGATTCAGCTTTCCTGTATGAAGCGCTTTTGATGATGTTCCGGACCAAGACGAGATACCTTTTGGTCAAAAACAAAGAAACATTTGTCGGCTGGATCAGCCGAAATAAAATCCTATCAGAGCAGGCGCAGGGCCCTTTTGTTTTTATCCAATCTGTGAAGCAGTCTATGGATACGGAAGAACTGAAGGAAAAGTGGGAGCAAGTTCCTCAAATTATCCATCAGCTGATCGATAAAGGGCTCAAATCACAGATCGTCAATCAGATTATTACCACCGTGGCGGACACGATCGCCCTGAGGATCATCGAAAATACCATCAGGGAAATAGGAGAACCCCCGGCCAAGTTTGTTTTTTTTGTGCTTGGCAGCGAGGGGCGGGCGGAACAAACCCTCAAAACAGATCAGGACAACGCCATCATCTATGAAGACAAGGCCAATGAACACCGCGAAATGGTCAGGGAATACTTTTTGGATTTTGCCGAAAGGGTTTCTTTTGCCTTGGATCAGGTCGGATTTGTATTTTGCAAAGGTGGATTTATGGCCAAAAACCCAAAATGGACGCATTCTCTTTCCCATTGGAAGCGGAATTATGAAAGCTGGATTCAGGAATCCACTCCCGAAACTGTCATGAAGTATTCGACTTTCTTCGACTGCAGGCCGATTTATGGGGAATTTGGATTGTTGGAGGATTTGAGGAAATTTATGGACCAACAGCTTGAAAATCCTTCCGAGAAGTTTTTTATCAATATGGGGACCAATGCACTTCAGTTTGAGCCGCCACTGACTTTTTTCAAAAACATAAAAACCTACAAGATTGATGGGGAGAAACATTTCAACATCAAAAAAACCATGACGCCTATCGTGGACCTTGTCCGCATATTTGCTTTGAAATACAGGATTTTTGAGACCAATACAGGAGACAGGATCAGGATGCTCGAGGAGCAAAAGATTTTTACCGACAAGGAAGCAAAGGAGATTTCCCATGCCTACTATTACCTAATGGGGATCAGGTTGGAAAAGCAGTCGTTACAGCTTATGGAAAACAAAAGCAATCCGACCAACCACGTCAGTACCGATGAGCTGACCAAAGTGCAGATGGTGACTTTGGTGGAAATATTCAAGGTGATCAAAGAATTTCAATTGAAAATCAAGATTGAATTTACTAAAAATATATTTTAGCAAAATTTGAATATCTTTTTTAAAATTTTTATAAAAGTCTATGATTTAACGTAAAAGTTTTTTTATTTTTGCATAAATAATTTCCCGGCTGTATTTAATTAAATTAAGTTGAATACAGAAGGTAATCCGAGCAAGCCTAAATATTTATTCTTCGCGAATGAATTGATGCCAAATTTAAATTGGTTTGTTTAGTTTGGTAATTGAAAAAATTGCGTCACTCCATTTGTCATATATTTCTAAAAAGTCCGAAACAAAAAAACAGTCCTATGCTTAGCAAATACCCGCTTTCAGAAGTAGAAAAAGCTTTCCAAAGAGAATCCGGTGTCGATAAGATAAGTACGCTGATTCCCTATCTTTTGGTGGATAATTTCCCAAAATTAGGGCTTATCACTGCGTGTAGATTTTTGGAATGGGTTTCTGAAAATCCCAAGGGAGTCATCAGTTTGCCAACAGGCAAAACCCCGGAATATTTCATCAAATGGACACAATACCTTTTGGAGAATTGGGACACCAAAAAGGGAAAAGAAACCAGAGAAAAACATGGACTTGGGGCCGTCAAAAAACCTTATCTCAAGGATTTGACTTTTGTGCAGATAGATGAGTTTTATCCGATTTCTTCCAAGCAGAAAAACAGTTTTTTTGACTACGTCAATAAATTTTACCTCGAAGGTTTCGGTCTGAGCAAAGAAAAGGCAATCCTGATCAATTCGGATGAGATTCCTTTAGCCGGAGGGAAACATTTCAAGGAAGTTTTCCCTGATCTGAAAGTGGATCTTTCCTTGAGATTCCGTGACCCGATAAACAACTTAGAAAAAATCCAACAAGAATCGATTTACAAAATCGACCATTGGTGTGGGCAATATGAGCAGAAAATCAGGGATGCAGGCGGAATCGGATTCTTTTTGGGCGGCATCGGGCCGGATGGCCACATTGCCTTCAATACCCGCGGTTCGCATCTTTTTTCGACGACAAGGCTGACAGAAACCAACTTTGAAACCCAAGCGGTAGCAGCAGGGGATTTGGGAGGGATAGAAGTATCGGCCAATAGGCTGGTCATCACCATTGGTCTGGATACGATTGTGTTCAATCCCGATGCAGTTGGGATCATCATTGCTGCCGGTGAAGCTAAAGCACAGATTGTCAAAGATTCCCTGGAGACTCCATTGGACAATGTCTACCCGGCCACAGTACTACAAAAACTGAAAAACGGACGCTTTTATCTTACCAAAGGGGCGGCGGTAAAGTTGACGGATTCTGTGGACGCCTATTACCGTCAAGGCGAATGGACTTGGGAAAAAACAGAAAGGGCCATCGTTGACCTTTGTAAAAAAATCAAGAAATATGGTCACCGTCTCAAAATGGAGGACCTGAAAGCCGATAAATATACCGCCATGATTCCGGGATTGTCCGAGGAAACGGTCAATCAGGTAATGGAAAGTACCATTGCCAAACTTACCCGTGGCATCACGCAGGAGCGGGATGAAGTTTTGCTCCATACAGGACCTCACCATGATGATATCTCATTGGGTATTTTGCCTCATATCACCAACCAATTGCATGAATACAGCAATGAGGCACACTTCTCTGTCTTGACATCAGGATTTACAGCGGTCACCAATACTTTTGTGATCGATACCCTTCTCCAGACCAAAAAACTTTTGGATGAAGGAAAAATCCAGATGGTCAAATTTGAGGATTTCTTTGATGTTGGTTACAAACTGAAAACTGATAAAGATGTCTACCATTTTCTGACCAATGTGGCTTCGGAGGATTTGGATGAAAGGATCAGGGGACTTTGCCACAGGGTAGTGCGTGCTGTAGTCGATGTGTTTGAAGTCAAGTCGGCGGCCAAGTTGAGAGAAACCATCAACGACATCATCAGTATCCTCAGGAATTCCTATGACGGAGAAAAAAATCCGGCCAAAATCCAGAAACTCAAAGGAATGATCAGGGAATTTGAAGAGGAACTTGTTTGGGCTCATTTTGGAGTTCAGGTGAAAAACGTGCACCATTTGAGATTGGGATTCTACACCGGCGACATTTTTACAGAGCAGCCTGACAAAAAAAGGGACGTTATTCCGATTGTTGAATTGTTCAGAAAGGTCAATCCGACCAAAATCAGTCTGACCCTTGATCCTGAAGGTTCGGGTCCTGACACGCACTATAAAGTCCTTCAAGCCACTGCAGAGGCTGTCAGACAATGGGGTGAGGAAAAAGACCTGAGCAAGTTGAGAATCATCGGCTATAGAAATGTGTGGTTCAAATTTGAGCCGCATGAAGCAAATGTAATCGTGCCGGTTTCCTTGGGCGACATGTCGGTGATGGAAGATTCTTTCTCCAACTGTTACCTCAGCCAAGTGAATGCTTCTTTCCCGAGTTACTCACACAACGGTAAATTTTCTACTGTTGCCAAGCGTACATGGGTTGGACAACTTGACGATATTCAGCTACTTTTGGGGAAAAATTATTTTTACCTTCATGAAACAGCAAAAGTCAGATCCAGTCATGGGCTGATCTTTTTCAAAGATATGAATGTGGAAGAGTTTTTGGCCCATGCCCGGGAACTTGAAAAGTCCATTGAGGGTATGCTTGATTAATCGCTAGCAAACCAATATTTTGGAAAAAGGAGAATGAATGAATCATTCTTCTTTTTCTGTTTAAAGCTTAAAAACCTTAGACCTATGCTGAAAACCGAAAAACCTATTCTTGGACTTGACATTGGAGGCACCAACATCAAAGCAGGAGTTCTTGTTGGTTCTGAATTGATAGATATCCGCACCATTGCTACTCCCTCTCAGGAAAGCCAGGATTTTATCCTGGAAACAATCGCGGAATTGATTTCTTCTTACAGCCATCATGATTTTTATGCCATTGGAATAGGGATTCCGGGATTGATCAACACAGATCTGGGACTTGTGCTCAACCTTGAGAACATCCCTTCCTTCAGGAGGGTACATCTAAGGGATTTTTTGGAACAAAGATTTTCAAAACCGGTGTATATAAATAATGACGCCAATTGCTTTGCCTTGGGCGAATACAAATTTGGGGCAGCGGGAGTTTACAAGCATGTGGTGGGAATTACTCTCGGTACCGGCCTTGGGGCAGGAATCATTGCCAACGGCCATTTGTATTGTGGATTCAATTGTGCGGCAGGAGAATGGTGCTCAGCACCTTACCTCGATCAGGACTTTGAGTTTTATTGCAGCAGCAAATTTTTTAATGCCAAATATGGCTCGAAAGCCAAAACTTTGTCCAAAAAAGCCAAAGAAGGCGATCCTGAAGCAATCAGGGCTTATGCGGAATTTGGACACCATTTAGGTGAACTGATCAAAAATATCCTGTACACTTTAGCACCTCAGGCCATAGTTTTGGGAGGTTCGATCCGAAAGGCTTTTCCATATTTTCAGGAAAGTATGATGGCCAATATTGCTACATTCAAATATCCCTCAGTGAGTCAGAACCTTAAAATTTTGATTTCTGATCTGGATGAAACTGCCATTCATGGTGCAGTCGCCTTGGTGGACGAATATGCCGCACAAGTCGAGCCTGTTGCCAAAGCGTCCTGACGGCGTGACAACCCTTTCGAAATAAAATTTGGATACCTCAATTAGAAATGCCTGAGGTTTAAAAATATTCGTAAATTCGGGCTTTATAACCCAAATTTTATGATTTATAATTCCATTATTGAAACCATTGGAAATACACCAATGGTAAGGTTGAACAGGCTGAACAAAGGCATCAAGGGAGAGATTCTCGTCAAAGTTGAATATTTCAATCCGGGAAACTCGATGAAAGACAGGATGGCCATCAAGATGGTCGAAGATGCGGAAGAAGCCGGATTTTTGAAACCGGGAGGGACAATCATAGAAGGAACAAGTGGGAATACCGGAATGGGTTTGGCTTTGGCCGCCATTGCCAAAGGGTACAGGTGCATTTTTACAATGGCTGACAAGCAGTCCAAAGAGAAAATCGATATCCTCAAAGCAGTTGGTGCAGAAGTGATCGTATGTCCGACGAATGTGACTCCGGATGACCCAAGGTCCTATTATTCTGTGGCCAAAAAACTGAATCAGGATATTCCCAACTCTTTTTATCCTAACCAATACGATAACTTATCCAATTCGTTAGCTCATTACGAGACCACAGGTCCCGAAATCTGGCGCGATACAGAAGGAAAAATTACCCATTATGCTGCCGGGGTGGGAACGGGAGGATCTATGTGTGGTACGGCAAAATACCTGAAAGAACAAAATCCTGACATCATCACCGTGGGAATTGATACCTATGGTTCGGTATTCAAAAAATATAAAGAAACAGGAATCTTCGACGAAAATGAAATTTACCCTTACCTGACTGAAGGGATTGGTGAGGATATTTTGCCAAAAAATGTTGATTTTTCACTGATTGATCACTTTATCAAAGTGACTGATAAAGATGCGGCCGTCATGACAAGAAGACTGTCACGGGAAGAAGGACTTTTTGTTGGATGGTCTTGTGGGTCTGCGGTCCATGGCGCTTTGGAATATGCCAAAGAAAACCTGAAAGAGGGAGACCGCATGGTAATCATCCTTCCTGACCATGGGACGAGGTATCTCGGCAAAATCTACAATGACGATTGGATGAGAAACCACGGCTTTCTTGAAAACAAAACTTTTGGAACAGCCCGAGATATCATCAGTGCCAGAAATGGCAGTTACCAATTGGTAGTTTCCCACAAAAATGACAAAGTCAAAGATGCCATCCACCTGATGAACGGAAAAAGCGTTTCCCAGATCCCTGTTTTGGAAGATGGTCACGTGGTCGGTTGCCTTACAGACAGTAAACTTTTGACCAAAATTATTGAGAATCCGGAATTGAAAGACGCAACGGTCGCCGATGTGATGGAAGCATCTATGAAATTTGTGGCTTTGGACAGCACCTTGGATGTGTTGAGTTCGATGTTGGATAAAGAGAAGGCAGTTTTGGTAAGAGATGATAACCATCAGATCCATATTGTCACCAAACATGATATCTTGGAAGCAATGACAAAATAATGGTTAATTGGCTATTGGGTTATTTGTATCGGTTTCATGATGATAAATGGATTTAAATAATTGAATAATCCTTTCATACCGAGCTTCGAATTTTTCTCAAATCTCAAATCTCATGTCTCACGTCTCATATCTCTTTTCTTATAAATGAGTAAAAAAAAATTAGAACAACTTAGGGTTACAGGCTACGATTTCGATTTCAATGACATATTTCAAAGGGCTTGGAAAATGTTTCTCAAGCAGCCGGTTTTGAGCGTGGCATATACCATGCTCATCATTTCTTTGCAGTTGATGGCAGTTGTGTACCTGGATAAATTTGCCTTTGTTTTTGCACTGTTTTTGGCACCTCCGCTCTATTCGGGATTCTATTTAGCGGCCAATAGGATCAGTTTGGGATTACCGGTAATCTATCCGGATTTCTTCAAGGGCTTCAGTTTTTATATGCCGATTTTTTCTATATGGCTTATTGGACAAATTTTGGTGGCTCTGGGATTGTTTGCATTTTTGATTCCGGGAATTTACCTCGCAGTAGGATATAGCTTTGCGGTTTTGATGGCTTTGTTTGGCGGTTTTGATTTTTGGACAGCATTGGAAGAAAGCAGAAAATTGATCACTGTGAGGTGGTGGAAATTTTTTGTTTTCACATTGATCTTAATCATTATCAATTTGTTGGGTATTCTCACGCTAGGGTTGGGGTTATTGGTCACCATCCCGATTACTTTCTATGCTACCTACATTCTGTTTGAGGATTTGACAAAAGATATCTTTTCTGAATAGAAAAATATGGTTATCCGCTTCTTTGCCAAATACCAAATATTCTATTACAATTGGGACGGATCCCGATAGCTATCGGGACGAAGTCGGAAGACCCTCGCCTGTCGTCGGGCAGGGATGTTCCGGGCAATTCCAATCTCCCAATAAGATTTATATAGAATTACAATTCAAGTTGAATCATCGCGAACAATACATGTAAAGGTGATTCTTGGCAATAGTAAATAAGAATGGTTGATGCTGTTCTGTGGGTATCCACTTTCTGGCCATTAGCTATATAAAACTCGGATTGAAGTTTCATCGCGGTGGCTATGGACTATTGTCTATGGACTTATTGACTATGCCTGATTTTGGTTGCCCCTTTTCTGTCTAGTGGCAAAGTAGCGGATAATTCTATGCTGTTTTTTTTTCAATTCCCATTTCCTAACTTCAAGCTATGAAGCACCTTAAAAAAATCGGGTTTTACGCAGCCTTTATCCTGCCTGTCTTGTTGATTGGAGGTTTTTATTTGGGTGGGTGGAATTTGCTTCTGATCCATGCATTTGTTTTTATTTTGGTGCCTTTTCTGGATTTTCTCATCAGAACCGACAGGACCAATATTCCCGAAAATGAAATCTCCGATGTTTCCAAAGAAAGGTTCTATCGCTTGGTGACATTCATTTGGGTATATGTTCAGCTTGGGGTTTTGGTTTGGGGTTTTTATGCTGTGGCAAATAATCCTTTGTCTTTTGCTGAGTGGTTGGCTTTTTCCACCGGTTTGGCCTTAGTAACCGGAGGAATAGGAATTACTGTAGCGCATGAGTTGGGCCACAAAGCCGAAGCCTTGGAGCAGTTTTATGCCAAGGTTTTATTGATGACTGTCTGCTACATGCACTTTATCATTGAACACAACAGGGGACATCATGTTCGGGTAGCAACTCCGGAAGACCCTGCTACGAGCAGGTTTGGGGAGACTTTTTATAGCTTTTGGTGGAGGTCTGTCAAAGATGGGTATTTGAGTGCCCTTGAATTGGAAAAGGAAAGACTTCACAAAAAGGGACTTCCGGTATGGTCAAGCCAAAATCAGATGATCCGGTTCACCCTGCTTCCATTGGCATTTGTGGGGGTTTTTACTATTGGGTTTTCATTCATGCAAGACAGGTTTGTGTGGGAAGTTCCGGTTTTGTTTTTTGCACAAAGTTTCTTTGGATTCAGTTTATTGGAATTGGTAAATTACATCGAGCATTATGGGATGGCGAGAAAGCAATTGCCAAACGGCAGGTATGAAAAAGTAACTCCTTTGCACTCTTGGAATGCGAGTCATTTGGTCTCTAATTTTTTATTGTTCCAGCTACAGCGGCATTCTGACCATCATGCCTTTGCGTACAAGCGCTATCAGGTTTTGAATCATTATGACGAAAGTCCCCAATTGCCACAGGGATATTCGGCCATGATTATTTTGGCTTTGTTTCCACCTTTATGGTTCAAGGTGATGGACAGGAGATTGGAAGATTGGAAGGAGAAGGTGGGTGTTTGAGTTTTTTATTAATCCAGCAAAAAATTATTGAAGAAAGTACTCTTCAGTCCAAGCCAAGCTAGGAACAACAGGATTCCCCAAAAGAGATATACCCTGTAGTAATCCGTAGTTTCTTTGTACCTTGATTCGAGAATTTCTGCCTTTTCCATGGTATTGATCTGGTCAAAAATCTGCTCCAAGGCATTGTCATCTGAAGCCCTGAAAAACTCCCCGTTGCCGATTCCGGCGATTTCCCGAAGGGTAGATTCATCCAGGTAGCTCTCCACCATCTGCGGTCTGCCAAAGAAGTCCACGCCATAGGGAACCATGCCGTCTTTGCCTACCGCAATGGTGTAAATTTTGATATCCATTGCCGCAGCCAATTGCGCAGCAAAAAGTGGATCTACGTTTCCGGCATTGCTCTCGCCGTCACTCAGAAGGATCATGACCTTACTTTTGGACTCGGATTCCCGCATCCTGTTGGTCCCGGCAGCCAAAGCTGACCCGATGGCAGTACCTTTGGCGTCCATCATATTGAAGGATATGTCCTTGACCAAGTCAGTCAGCAAGGCATAATCCGTAGTCAAGGGTGCAAGAGAATAGGCCTCTCCCGAAAATATCACCATCCCGATCCTGTCTCCAAAACGTCCGTTGATAAAGTCAATCGCCGTTTCTTTGGCGGCTTCAAGTCTGTTGGGTTTGAAATCCTGCAGGTCCATGGATTCTGAAATATCCATCACGATCATGATGTCAATCCCCTCTGTGGACTGCTCGACACGCTCGTTGCTTTTCTGAGGACGTGCCAAGGCAATGACAATCATCCAAACAGCAAGGATAAACATCAGCCCGGGAATCAACCGAAGGTAAGTCCATGGATTGTTTTGCGAAACTGTACCCGGCAATGAAAGCTCGAGAACGGGATTTTTGAGAAATTTCACAAACTTTCTCAAAACCAAAATCAATGGAGCGATCCAAATGAGGTGCAGCGCCCATAGATTTTCCCATTCAAAAGTCTTGAAGGTCTCAGGCAAAAACCAGAACCAAGAAAAAAAGTCAGCGATATTATTTGGATTCATCTTGTTCGGTTATCTTTTTCTTGAAAGAATCTGTGCAGATATCTTTCAGGTTGTTGCAGGTTTCGGTGATGTCTTTTCCTTCTTTGCCGGCATAGATTACCATTTCGATGGCTCTAAAATCCTTGATGATTTCCTTGTTGTCGAGGAATTCTGAAATCTCCGTCGTGGTCCACTCTCTGAACGGCTCGTTGTTGAGGTGTTCCATGTAGGTCTTCCAAAGACCAAGGAGTTCATCTGCTTGTGCCATATCCGGAGTGGCTGCAAACGCGGTTTCTGCGGCATTCCACCTTTTGACAAAGCGCTTGTACTTTTGCTTTTCCCGCCAATTATCCCATTTTCTTTTGATTTTTTTACCGAAAATAACCAATACGATTATTGCCAATACTGCAATGACTCCCAAAATCAGGAGCAATACCAGCATGTTGAATTCTGTAGGAATGGGTTGGTAGACGTTGTTGTCCTTGAACGCCAGCTCTTCGGGAAGCGGGTCAATGGTCAGTTTCAATGACAAGCCTGCTTCCAACGGCATATGAACCAAACTGTCAAATCTGAATACTTCATATACCGGAAGAGCGAGTTTGGCAACAGGATCAAGAGAAAAATTGCTTACATAGTAAACCACCGAATCAACAGTGACATCCTCCTGCGTGGAGGAAATGAAGGATTTTTTCTCCAAGAGGACAAATGGAGAGTAATTATGTGTAGAGTCCGGGAAAACAATATTTACTCCCGGTTTTGATTTTGCCTTGAGGACATACCCGACCCTTTCGCCAAGCATGGCCGAATCCTGCATAAAATAGCCTTCCACCTCAAGGTCCTGTGAATGGGCCTGCTGAGGTATCAGAAAGTAGCTGATGATGCAAAGGAAGAATAATACTTTACCCACGTTTCATTGTCCGGTTACGGTTTTTGAATAATTCTATCAAAGGAATCACGATGTCGTCCTTGGTGCTGATTCCCAGATAATTGATCTGGTTTTTCTTGCAGATTGTTTTGAGATGCTCCCTTTCGGAAGTAAATGTATCTGCAATTTTTTTAGAAAAGCTTCCAAAAGCAGTATTTACCCAAGTCGTCCGGCCTTCCTCTTTGTCATATACTGGAATGATACCAAGTGTTGGCAGTGCTGATTCCCGCGGATCTGTCACCTGGACGGCTACGAGATCATGTCTTTGCGCCAAAGCCTTGAATGGTCTCTCATATCCCTCATCGATGAAATCCGAAATCACGATCACAATGCTTCTTTTCTTGATCAGGTTCAGCGCAAAGTTGAACATTTCTGTCAGGTTGGTTTTTTGGGAAATGTTTTTGTGCCCAAAGATTCCCTGTATGATTTTCACTCCTTGCTTCGGACCTTTTCCCGGCAGGATGATTTTTTCTTTTTGGTCCGAATAAGAAATCAATCCGACCTGGCTTCCTTCAAATACGGCGGCCAAAGTCAGAACGCCGGCAATCTCTTTTCCGATATCTATTTTCTTTTTTCCTTCCTGCCCGATATCCTGCGATCCGCTGATGTCAATGAGGAAATAAACCGATTGGTCTTTGTCTTCCCTAAAGGTTTTGACAAAGGTACCATGGCCTTTAGCGGATACTTTCCACTCTATCGTCCTGAAATCATCTCCGTATTGGTAGGGTCTCAGGTCATCAAATTCCAATCCCGCGCCTTTGAAGATGGATTGATAGTCACCTTGAAGCTGGTTGTTGACCACCTTCCGGATCATAATCTCGTACCTTCTGAGTTTTTTGAGCAGTTCGTTCATGGCTGATTTTTCAAAGGCCTAAATTAAGGTTGATAATTGAATTAAAAAACGATATGTGATCATCGGACGTAAGGTAAACCAATCAATTTTCTTGTTCATTGTCGGAATTGATTATTTTTGGTCTGTGAAAAATAAAATCTTTCTTTTGTTGATGCTTTTTGTGGGAATTGCCTGCAGCAAGCAAGAAATCCCCGAAGGCATCCTGTCCGAAGATAAAATGGTGGAAGTGCTCATTGATATCCATCTGGCCGAGGGAATGGTTTCATCATTTCCGATTCATTATGATTCTTCAAGGTTATTATACCCCTATTTTGAAAATGAGGTTTTTTTAAAACATGATATCGCTGATACTGTTTTCAAAAAGAGCTTGGAATACTACATGCTGGACATAAAGACGATGGACAGGATTTATGCAAGGACGATCGATTCCCTTCATGTAGTTGAAAAAGCAAGAACCCCAAATCCCAACCCATGATTTACCCTAAAAATCTCGAAGAGAAAATCAATTTTACCAAAATCCGGGAATTGTTAAAAGAAGCATGCACCGGACCCCTTGGGATGGATTTTGTGGATAAAATGGGGTATTCGAAAGACCCCAACCTGGTCGGAAAACTTCTAGATCAAACAGCCGAGTTTAAGGCAATCATCGAATCAGGGGAATTATTTCCTTCCTCTAATTTCACCAATATCTATCCCTACCTCGAGAAAGCTAAAATCGAAGGTAGCTTCCTTTACGAAGAAGAGTTTCACGAAATGAGGCTCTCCCTTTTTACCTTGAGCCGTTGTCTTGAATTTTTCAGAGATCATGAAGAAACCTATCCCAACCTCTTTAATTTGCTTGGATTGGTGGCATTGGACAATACGATCCTCAAAGCCATAGAGCGGATAATCGATGAAAAAGGAAAAATTCGTAACAACGCCTCACAAGAACTTTCCCTGATCCGGTCGCAGATTTTGTATGAAGAAAACCGGTTGAGAAAGGTTTTGGACAGGATTTTTAGGGATGCAAAAGCCAAAGGACTGACTCCCGAAGATGCTTCTGTCACAATCCGTGGCGGCAGGATGGTGATTCCGGTTTTGGCTGAAAGCAAAAGAAAAATCAAGGGGTTTATCCATGATGAATCAGCTACCGGGCAGACAGTCTATCTCGAGCCCGCGGAGGTTTTGGATATCAATAATGAGTTGAAGGATTTGGAGTACATGGAAAAAAGGGAAATCCAAAAGATCCTGACCAAGCTCACCGATACGGTGAGGCCAAGTATTCCTGAACTCAGGCGAGCATATCATTTCCTGGGCATGGTGGATTTCATCCGGGCCAAAGCCAGATTTGCGATCAAAACCCACTCCTCCAGGCCTATTCTAAAAAAAGAAAGACAATTGGAATGGAGCAATGCAAGACACCCCTTGCTGGAGTTTGCATTGAAGCAGCAGCACAAAAAAATCGTTCCGCTCAACATCACATTGGACCACAACAGGAGGTTGTTGGTGATTTCCGGACCAAATGCAGGGGGCAAATCGGTCACTTTGAAAACCGTAGCAATGGTCCAATACATGCTGCAATGCGGATTGTTGGTTCCTATGGACGGACATTCCACTTGCTCGCTATTCGATAATTTTTTCATCGATATCGGCGATGAGCAGAATATTGAGAATGACCTCAGTACCTATAGCTCGCACTTGATGAGCATGAAGTTTTTCACTGAGTTTGCCGACAAGAAGACCATTCTATTTATTGATGAATTCGGAACAGGTACCGAACCGCAATTCGGTGGTGCCATTGCGGAAGGGATTCTGTTGGCTCTGAATAAAACAGGAGCATATGGAGTCTTGACCACGCACTACGGTAACCTGAAGCAAGTCGCCTCCAAAAACCAAGGTTTGGTAAACGGGGCGATGCGCTATGATGTAGAGAAACTTGAACCTTTGTATCAATTGGATTTGGGTAAGCCGGGAAGTTCTTTCGCCTTGGAGATTGCTTCTAAAATCGGCATTTCGAAGGAAATCATCGACTATGCCAAAATGCATATCGGAGAAGACCGTGTCAAATATGACAAGATGCTTACCAAGCTGGAAAATCAACTTGCCAACTACGAGCAGCTAGTCAATGAAAACAAGAAGAAAGAAAGGGTTCTGGATCTGAAAGTCAAAGAATACACAGAACTCAAAGACAATATCGATCAGAATAAGAAGAAATTCATTCAAGAAGCAAAGGCCGAAGCCAAAACGCTTTTGGATGAGGTCAATAAAAAGATTGAAAACACCATTTCTGATATCAAAAAAAGCAAGGGTGACAAAGAAATCACCAAGCAGCTAAGGACAGAAATCGAGGACCTGAAAGTCAAAATCAAGCCTGAAAAAAAGGCGGTATTCATTCCCGAAGTCAAGGATGTGGAGGGAGATATTCAGGTAGGTGATTATGTGAGATTGATAGACAATGGCGCTATTGCGCAGGTTTTGGCTTTGAAGAAAAAGGAAGCAGAAATCAGCATCGGTGATCTGAAGTCCAATGTCAAGATTAACCGACTTCAAAAGATTTCACTCTCAGAGGCCAAAAAGGAAAAGAAAACCTTTGCCAAAAGAACGGGATTTGATACCAACGCCAAAATGCTTGAATTTTCCCCCAATCTTGATATCCGTGGCTTGAGAGGCGAAGAAATTCTCCCGTTGGTTCAGGCTTTTGTGGATGATGGCTATATGCTTGGGCTCAAAGACTTAAGGATAGTTCACGGCAAGGGAAATGGGATTTTGAAGGAGATTACCCGCAATCTTTTGAGAAATATGAATCAGGTGGCCAAACTTGAGGACGAACATGCCGATAGAGGCGGGGCGGGAGTGACCTTAATTACGTTAAAGGCATAAAAAAAGGGCATTCCAAATATTTTTGGAATGCCCTTTTGAATTTCAGGAGAATATTTTTTATGCTTTCTTCTTAAGCGTAAATACATAGTTTCCCAATACAGCAGCTGTTCCCAATTGACGGGCTCCCGGTGCTACGATACTGAATCTTAACACCAAGTTGTCCCCTGTTCTTGTCCATGAAATCTCAGTATTGGCAGCCGGCTTCGATCCTGTAAACAAAAGCTTGTCAAGTCCACCAGTTACAAAAGACCAATTTCCATTTGCGTCGAAAAGGTCATTGTTGTTAATTGTCACATAAGTTTTACTGGATGAATTGGCAGCAAGGGTCAACTCAAAGGTCTGATAGATATTGGTTTCTGACCTGCCATCTCTAATTACAGATCCCCCACCTGCAATTGTCCAAATCTGTGAGGATCCGCTTGTGAGTTCTTCAATTGCCAATTCTTCAGGGGTTTTGCTTGGCGGTGTTGGGGCGTCTTCCCCGCAGGAAAACATTCCAAAGGCCACTAATCCTACTAGTAGGAAGTTTAATAATTTTTGTTGCATAATACGTAGGTGAGTAAATTTTTGTAAAATTAATAAATCAGTCTAATAATCAAAGGTTTTGTTTATTCTTAAAATCCTCCATCTTGATCACATGGTGGCAAAAAGTGTATTCTTTTGGGTCATTAGAGCATATAAAAAGTGTTTTGTTCTTCGAAAATTCTTTTACTAACTGCAGATACCAAACTATTCCCTGCTCATCAAGGTTGGAGGTAGGTTCATCCAAAAAGACCAATTTACTGGCAGAAAAAAAACACAGACCCAGCTTTAATCTTTGCTTCATTCCTGAAGAAAACTGGGATATGGGTTTGTTTTCATGCGCCTTGAGATACATGATATCCATCATTGCGTCGAGAGAGATATTGTCAGCGGGTCTTTTGAACTTGAAATGGAACTGAAGTAACTCCCGTAAAGTAAACTCTTCGGGAAGTTCCATATAAGGCGCGCTGATGACGAGGGACTTAAAAATCTCATTGCCCTCTATTTCTTTTCCTTCTGAAAAATAGGAAATAGATCCATGGGTGACCGGGTTTATTCCCGAAAGGCATTTCAATAAAGTGGATTTTCCCGAACCGTTACTACCTGTAATTGCCCAATGGGAAAGGGCCGGAATATGAAGAGTGATGTTTTTAAAAATCCATTCATACTGGTATCTTTTGGATACCTGGTCCAGCTTCAGTTCCATTGTAAATCAACTGATGTACCCTTTCATCACCCCTCTTTCTGAGGACCTGATAAAGTTGATGATTTCATCCCGTTCTTTGGTGGCAGGAAGGTTGATTTCAATTTCCTCAAGTGCCCTGCTGTTGTTCAGAGAATTTAAGAATAAGTAGCGGTATACTTCTTGGATATGGCTGATGGTTTCGCTGGAATAGCCTCTTCTTCTCAATCCCAGGCTGTTGACGCCGGCATAACTGAGAGGTTCGCGGGCAGCTTTGGTAAATGGAGGAACATCCTTGCGTACGAGTGATCCTCCCGAAATCATGGAGTGCATGCCGACTTTAACAAATTGGTGGATGGCGCTGCTGCCTCCTACGATGGCCCAATCATCTATCGATACATGTCCTGCAACCTGTACTGCATTGGCTATGATCACGTTATTCCCTACAATGCAATCATGGGCAATATGTACATAAGCCATCAATAAGCAGTTGCTTCCCACTTTGGTGGTTCTTTTATCAATAGTACCCCTACTGATAGTCACACATTCTCTGATGGTTGTATTTTCCCCGATTTCAACGGTTGAATCCTCTCCCTGGAACTTAAGGTCCTGAGGAATAGCGGCGATCACAGCACCTGGAAAAATTTTGCAGTTTTTGCCGATTTTAGCACCTGAATAAATGGTAACATTCGATCCGATCCACGTTCCTTCACCGATTTCCACATTTTCGTGAATCATGGTAAAAGGGTCGATTTGCACGTCCTTTCCAAGGATGGCTTTTTCGTGTATATATGATAGAGGACTGATCATGATTCTTTTCGGACTATACTTGCTGTCATTATTGCTTCGCAAACAAGGGTGTTACCCACAAAAGCTTCTCCTTTCATTTTTGCAATTCCTCTCCTGATCGGAGCAAGCAACTCGCATTTGAAGACCAATGTGTCTCCCGGGAGTACCATTTTTCGGAACTTGCAGCTTTCAATTCCTAAAAAATAGGTCCAGTATTTTTCGGGATCATCTACGGTGCTCAACACCAAAATCCCTCCTGTCTGGGCCATTGCTTCCACTTGAAGAACACCCGGCATAACAGGATTGTTTGGAAAATGACCCATAAAGAACGGCTCATTTATGGTCACATTCTTTACCCCTGCTACCACAGTATCATCAAGGTAAATTATTTTATCCAATAGCTGAAAGGGATATCGGTGAGGCAGAATATTGCTGATCTGATTGATATCCATGACAGGGGGAAGCTTCGGGTCATAATGAGGGATATGGACCGAACCCGCTTTTTCCATTGCTCTTTTTATTTTTTTAGCAAATGCGACGTTTGCGGCATGCCCAGGTCTGGCAGCCAAAATCTGTGCTTTCAATGGTCTGCCCACCAAAGCCAAATCTCCCACCACGTCCAACAACTTATGCCTTGCAGGTTCATTCTTGTAGCGCAATTCTACATTATTGAGAATTCCTTCCTTACGTACTTCAACCTTTTTCTTGTTGAACATCTTAGCAAGATGCTCCAATTCTTTTTCTTCCACCACCCTATCAACGACCACGATGGCATTGTTCAAGTCTCCGCCTTTGATAAGGTTTTGGTTGTAAAGCATTTCCAATTCATGTAAAAAACAAAAAGTCCTGCAAGAAGCAATTTCGGTTTTGAATTGACTGATGTTGGTGATTGATGCATGTTGACTTCCCAAAACTGGAGAGTTGTAATCCACCATTACCGTGACACGGTAATCATCCAGAGGCAAAGCGGCCATTTCCACTTCCCTTGATGGTTCTCTGTAGGTGATACTTTCAGGGACTTCAAAAAATCTGCGGAGGGCATTTTGCTCTTCAAGGCCTACATCCTCCAATACTTCAATAAACTGGATCGAAGATCCATCCATGATAGGAGGCTCAGGGCCATCCAATTGGATCATTACATTATCGATTTCCAATCCGACAAGTGATGCCAGAACATGTTCGACTGTAAATACCCTGGCGCCATTTTGCTCCAAGGTCGTGCCCCTTGAAATATCCACGACATTGTCAACGTCTGCATCCACAATCGGCATTCCGGGCAGGTCAATTCTTTGGAATTTGAATCCATGATTCGGCGGGGCCGGTAAAAAAGTCATGTTTGATATTACCCCTGTATGGAGACCTACTCCCGAGACGGTAACTTGTTTTTTTATGGTATGCTGTTTGACTCTCATCCGATCCTATTAATCTCCTTCATTTTACGAAGCGTAAATTTATGGTTTTTTTTCGAGTTCTTTGATTCTGTCGTTTAGTTCAGGCAGTTTTTTAAAAAGACTGTAAGATTTTAAGAAATCTTTGATATCGTATCCCACATAACCAAAAAGAGTCTGTCCTGACTTTGTTATATTTTTGGAAACACCCGTATTAGCGCCCACAGTCGTGTTATCAGCGATTTTTATATGCCCTACTATCCCGGCTTTTCCTGCAATCACACAGTTTTTCCCTATTTCGGTAGAGCCGGAAATACCCGTTTGGGCTGCAATTACCGTGTTTTCACCAATGATAACATTATGAGCGATTTGGACAAGGTTGTCAATTTTTGCTCCTTTTTTAATCAAAGTAGAACCCATCGTGGCGCAATCAACTGTGGTATTGGTACCGATGCTGACATTGTCCTCGATGACCACATTTCCCAATTGGGGGATTTTTTTATAGCTGCCATCCGGCAAAGGTGCAAATCCGAAACCGTCACCTCCGATCACAGCACCTGGATGGATTTCACAATTATCACCGATCTTCGTATTGTCATAGATTTTGACCCCGGCATGGATGATGGTATTGTTTCCGATTTTTACATTATTGCCTATGTAAGCTTGTGGATAGATTTTGACAGAATTGCCGATGATGCAGTTTTTTCCCACATAGGAAAATGCCCCTCTGTAATAATTTTCACCCGTTGTGCTTGACTCGTCAAAAAATGAAGGTTCCTCTTTGCCTGATTTGGAGGATTGTAGCATCATGGCATAGGCTTCAAGAAGCAACGTAAATCCTTCGTAGGCATTTTTTACCCTGATGAGATTGGTGCTCAACGGCTTTTGGGGTTCAAAATTCTCCGAAACGATGACCGCTGTGGCTTTTGTGTCATAGATGAAAGATTCGTATTTTTCATTTGACAAGAAGCTTATGCCTCCCGGCAAACCATCTTGAATCTTATCCAGGCGGCTAACCTTCAAGGTGCTGTCGCCTTCTACTTTTCCGCCAATTAATTGAGCAATTTGAGCTAGAGAAAATTCCATAAATTGGGTTTAGAGCTTACAAAGTTAAATTTTTGGCGTGACAGATGTAGTGTTTTTTCACAATTTTACTCATTGCCTTTATATTGGGGAGGTCTGCCGCTATGGCTACATCAATGATGTTTCCTTTTTTGGTCAAAATGAAAATCTGCTCCGTATTCAGATAGGCATGATTGCTCAAGACCCCATGGTTAAAGAAATAGGAAAGGTCATGTTCGGGTATTTGGAGCTTTTGGAGAAGCTTCATTTTTTCCTCCTCAATTTCAGAATTTGAAAATTCATCATTTCTAAGATTTATTTTAAAGAGATTTCTTTCCAAAAACATTCGTGATAAGTTTTTGAGAATGTAATCCTCATGATTTTTCCAAAGCTTGATGCCCCCCCAAATGTCAAAATCATCCAAGGCAAGAAAGTTTTTTAAGGAGTCTTCTTTGGTTTCAAAGTCATTCAAGGTAAAATTCCCCTTTAGGAAATAAGATAGCTCATCAGTGGTGACCAGGTTTTGTCCGTTTTGCATGAGGTATTTTGCTCGGTTGATGAGGCTGATCATCATTTTTTCTGCACTCACGGTGGTCTTGTGGAGGTATACCTGCCAATACATCAGCCTGCGGGCACTCAGGAAATTTTCAATACTGTAAATTCCCTTTTCTTCGATTACCAACCGGTCATCTTTAATGTCCATCATTTTGATAATCCGGTCAGCACCGATGGCGCCTTCTGACACACCTGTAAAAAAACAATCCCTTTGAAGGTAATCAAGCCTGTCTATGTCAAGCTGACTCGATACCAATTGGTTGAAAAACTTCCTTTCATATTCTCCTTTAAATATTTTTATGGCCAAGTCCAGCCTGTTGTTCAATTCTTTATTGAGCAATTGGATGACAAGGAGGGAAAGGGCTTCATGGGGGATGTTTTGAAGTATGCTGAATTCCAAAGCATGGGAAAACGGGCCGTGGCCAATATCGTGTAATAAAATAGCAATCAGTCCTGCTTCGTATTCTTCCTCACTTATTTCGATACCTTTATGTCTGAGGTTGTCCAAAGTAATGCTCATCAGGTGCATGGCGCCGATAGCATGGTGAAATCTCGTGTGGAGTGCACCCGGGTAGACATAATCTGTCAAACCTAGTTGCTTGATACGACGTAACCTCTGGAAGTAGGGGTGGTCAATAATGCTAAAAATCAATTCACTGGGTATGGTAATAAATCCATAAACAGGATCATTCAGAATTTTATGACGTTTCAATGTCGCAGACATTTGATAGGTCTCAAAAGTAATTATAAATTTAAAAGAAGTAAACCAAATTTTATGCAAAGGTTCAAAATCCTATGGGCTGACGACGAGATCGATCTTCTTAAGCCACATATTTTATTTTTACAGCAGAGAGGCTATGAAATATCTACCGTCAACAGCGGTGTAGATGCCATTGAAATGGTGGAGAAGTATAATTACGATGTGATTTTTTTGGATGAAATGATGCCAGGAATGACCGGATTGGAAACTTTGCAACAAATCAAAATGCTCAAACCTCAGGTTCCGGTCGTCATGATTACCAAAAGTGAAGAGGAACATATCATGGATGATGCCATTGGAGGAAAAATCGCAGATTACCTCATCAAGCCTATCAACCCAAACCAAATTCTCCTTTCGGTAAAAAAGATATTGCAAAACAAGCAGCTGATCACTGAAAAAACGAATCTTTCCTATAGGCAGGATTTTATGAATATCAGCACGGCCTGCGGTGAGGCCTCTACCCATCAGGAATGGACAGATATTTACAAAAGACTGACTTATTGGGAAATGGAGATTGACGGGACCGAAACCAAAGGAATGCAGGATGTCCTTGATACCCAAAAAACCGAGGCCAATGCCGCTTTTGCCAAATTTATCAAAAACAATTATATCGACTGGATCAATGATCCCAAATCCGATAAGCCTATCTTATCCCACCGTTTGATGGCAGAAAAAGTATTCCCTTATATCAAACCGGGAAAGCCGCTCTTTTTTGTGGTGATTGACAACCTGAGACTTGACCAATGGGAAGTGATCAAGCCGCTCATTTCCGAATACTTCAACACCTTGGAGGAAAGTACTTATTTCAGTATACTCCCTACTACTACGGCATTTGCGAGAAATGCACTATTCAGCGGATTGATGCCTTCTGATATGGCGAGATTTCATCCCGAACTGTGGGAAGGAGAAGATACCGACGAAGGAAAAAATAACCATGAGGAAGATTTTTTGTCTGAAAATCTCCACCGAAACAAGTTGAATATCAAGTTCAGCTATAATAAGATCCTTCAGGTTTATCAAGGCAAAGCAGCGTTGGACCATTTTCACCAACTATTGAACAACGACCTGAATGTCCTCGTCTACAATTTTGTGGACATGATGTCTCATGCCCGTACAGATATCAAAATGGTCAGAGAACTTGCGCCGGATGAATCCGCCTACAGGTCATTGACCAAAAGCTGGTTTGAACACTCCACTTTATTCGACCTTTTCAAAAAAATCCACGCTGCCAAGGCAGAAGTCATCATCTCCACCGACCACGGTACAAAGAGAGTCAGCAGGCCCTATAAAATCATCGGAGACAAAAACGTAACCACCAACCTCCGATACAAGCAGGGCAAAAACCTTAACTTTGAAAGCGGCAAAGTATTTGAAATCTCCCGGCCTGAAGACGCCAAACTTCCGAGGTTCAATGTTTCCACCGGTTATGTTTTTACAGTAGAAGATTATTTCTTTGCGTACCCAAACAATTACAATTATTACGTAAATTACTACAAAGATACTTTCCAACACGGGGGAGTATCCCTAGAAGAAATGATTGTTCCAATTGTCCGACTCGAACCAAAGAATATTTAATTAAATTTGGAAAAGTATTATTGTCCCAGTATTAGAGAGATTCATGCCGCAGCGCAAAAGATCATAGACTTTGGCAAGTTTGACAAAATTTGGATTTTCAAAGGGGATCTTGGCGCAGGAAAAACCACACTCATTAGGGAAATTGCAGGAATATTGGGAGTGAAGGACAGGGTGAATAGCCCTACTTTTTCGCTTGTCAATGAATATCAAAACGCTAAGGGAGAGGTTTTTTACCACTTTGATTTTTATAGAATCGAAGATCCGGAGGAAGTTTTGGAAATTGGGCTGGACGAATATTTGGAAAGTGGCAGGCATTGTTGGATAGAATGGGCTGAAAAAATCGCAGGATACATTCCTGATGATTTTATCCATGTCCTGATCGAGGTGGATGAAAAGGAAGGAAGAAATATCACCTTAAAAAGGGTTATTAATGGGCAAACAAATGGTTGAAATTAGGGAAGAGGTTGGGATTTATCCCAAAGAAGCAGTTTTAAAAGTGAAGAATTCACAGAATTCATTGTTGATTGGATTGCCCTTGGAGACGGCTGCCCAAGAAAAAAGAGTTGTTCTGACACCTGATGCGGTAGCACTTCTTGTCAATAACGGACAGCGGGTCTTGGTGGAAACAAACGCTGGCAAGGAATCAAAATTTACCGACAAAGAATATTCAGATGCCGGTGCAAAGGTAGTCTACACTGCCAAGGAGGCTTTTGATGCAGAAGTTATCATTAAAGTCGAGCCACCCACAGAGGAAGAAATAAATTCCATGCGCTCAGGTTCCTGTCTGATTTCTGCCCTTCAACTTGGAAAGCAGAATGCAGACTTTATCCACGCACTGAATAAAAAAAGGATCACAGCCGTTTCTTACGAAAATCTGGAGGATAAAGTAGGGGGGATGCCTGTGGTGAGGGCTATGAGTGAAATAGCAGGAAGTACAGTCATGCTGATAGCTGCCGAATACTTAAGTAGCGTCAACAACGGGAAAGGATTGATAATGGGAGGCGTCACGGGAGTTCCTCCTACCCAGGTGGTCATCGTCGGTGCAGGAACTGTGGCAGAATATGCCGCTAGGACAGCATTGGGATTGGGTGCCAGCATCAAAGTTTTTGACAATCATATTTATAAACTACGGAGGATCAAGCACCTGCTCGGTCAACAGGTATTCACCTCAACGATAGATAATTATACCCTGGGAAATGCCATCAAGGAAGCTGATGTGGTCATAGGTGCACTCCGTGCCGAAAAAGGCCGAAACAAAATAGTAGTAAGTGAGGAAATGGTCGCGGCGATGATGGAAGGAAGCGTCATCATTGATGTGTCTATAGATCAGGGTGGCTGCATTGAAACCTCCGAAATGACTTCGCACGATGTCCCTACATTTGTCAAACATGGCGTTATCCATTATTGCGTACCCAATATCGCATCGAGGGTTTCAAGGACAGCTTCCTGTGCATTGAGCAACATTTTCACGCCCATATTACTCCACATGGCTGACCTGGGAGGGGCAGAGGAAATGATTTTTAATTATAAATGGTTTATGAAAGGGGTGTATACTTATAGGGGAAGCCTGACAAACGCCTATCTGGCGAGGAAATTTTCCATGACACACAAAGAGCTTTTGCTGCTCCTTGCAGCCCGGTATTGATACTATTTTTGGTGGAGCATCAACTCAAGGTTTTTGTTGGTCTCAACAAGGTCTTCCATGAGTTTTCTGTTTTCTTTTCTTAGAGAAAACAGTTCAAAAGCATTTTTGATGACTGTCCTCATATAATCTTCCTCCCACGGTTTGGTCAGGTAGTGGTAGACCTGGCTTTTATTGATGGCATCAATTACGGCCTGGATATCAGTATAACCCGTCAGTAGGATTCTTATCGGATCAGGATGATCCGGAATGATGGAAGCCAAAAAATCAACACCGGTTTCATCAGGCATCCTTTGGTCAGTGATGATGATATCCACCTCATTAGAATTCAAAATCTCCCTGCCTTCCTCGGCAGAAAGTGCAAGGTGGATTTTATAATCTCTTCTAAATGTAGCTTTGAATGCCTGAAGGTTATTTTCTTCATCATCTACATATAGTATCCTGATTTTTTCTCTGGGTGATTCGGACATTTGATTTTACTAGTAGTGATACTTTAGGTACAAGTTTAAGTATATATTCAACTTAATGATAATTTTACTTAAAAAAATTTTTCCTTGAGGAAGGAATTGGCTAAATCTCAGTATAAAATTCCTTTTTTATAATTTTTTTTACATTTCTATTATGATTATTGGATCAATAACATAACTTTATCGCTGGTATCCACCCTTACTGCCTCTACATGAGATTGGCTTCATCGCTTGATTTATTCTACCGCATTGAAATTTTGTTTAGGGGGTTGAATTTCCCATCCTTTTGGTTTTTCTACCAAAAGATGTACCAAAAAATTTGTTTGAGACAGTGGTTTGATTTGATTCATTCCATGAATGATTGCGGTTCTTTATTCGGGTTGTCTTTCCATTCAAATAAAATTGTTTTGATGGCTGTTCAGATTGTGAAGTCATTTTCAAATACTTCTGTATCTACAAATTCTGTTTGTTTTGCTGGGGAATATGATCCGAATTGGACACACCCTGATTTTCATTTCACAAACCTTAGGTTACAATTTGTAAAAAATAATTATTTTGGAGCTGATCCGCTTTTACCCACTCCAATCTTAATTTTATGTTAGTTTATTTTCTCAATATTTTTCTTTTTTTGTCTACTCCGGTGCTCCAATTGGATAGTGAGTCCCCCATGCAGGATGTTTTCAATTATGAGTTCCTATTGGAGACAGGAAATGACCTTAATATCCAAGACGTGATTTCCGACGCCAACTTCAAGCCGATATTTTCCAAAAATCCCAACTTCGGTCTTGGTGAACAGGCGGTTTGGGTAAGGTTTAAAGTGGAATCCAAGGGAGACCCGAGTGTAAAAAAATACCTTGTCATCAATAACCCAAATTTGGATGAGGTGTATTTTTATTTGGTAAGGGACGGTAAAGTGAGGCTAAGCCAAGAAAGCGGAAGAACACATGATTTGTATGACCGGTTAGTCCCTTCCCGGAAAATTATATTTGACCTTGCAACCACCACGGGAGGTACAGATGAGGTATTTCTCAAAATAAAAAGCTCCGATAAAAGGATAATTTCTGCAAGTATTGGGGCTATGGAAGCCATTAATTACCAGCTAAATTTTGAAAACATCCTTTTTGGAATTTTTACCGGGGTTTTCTTCGGGCTATTTTTTTACAACCTGTTTCTTTATTTTTCACTTAATGACAAGACCTATCTGATTTATGTCGCCTACATCCTTTTGGTTTGGTTAGGCCAGTCTTCCATATTGGGATTTACCCAGGAATTGATATGGCCCAACTGGATTTGGATGAATCTAAGGTCAAACGTCCTCTTTTCTGTTTTGGGAAGTATGGTCGCACTTTGGTTTGTACAGTCTTTTCTCAGAACAAAAGTTTATCTTCCAAAATTGAATACCGGAATTCAGGTAATCTATGTTGTCTATATCATCATCCTGACCGGAACTGTTTTTGGGTTTTTGACGGCGATGTATGCTGTTTTTTTGGTGACGCAGGCTATCGTAATACCCTATGTGTTTATGATGTCTGTTTTCATTCTTCAGAAAGGGTTTAAACCTGCGAGGTATTTCCTGATTGCCTGGTCAGTGTTTATGGCAGGCATTTTAATATTTGTTTTGACCCAAATGGGATTGATGCCCTTTTCTCCAACATACTTCTACATGATGCCTTTTGGTGCTACTTTAGGAGTTATCCTTTTGTCATTTGCTTTGGCAGATAGAATCAATGACCAAAAAAGAGAGAACGAAAAAGAGCAGAATGAAAAACTCAAATTGCTGGAGGAGCACGAAAGCCGGATAATTGAACAAAATGAATTTTTGGAAGAAAAGGTGAAACAAAGGACTGAAGAGCTTGAACTTACGCTTCACAATCTCCAAAATACGCAGACACAATTGGTCAACCAAGAAAAAATGGCTTCATTGGGACAATTGACTGCGGGGATAGCCCACGAAATCAATAATCCGATCAACTTTGTAAGTTCTAACATTTCCCCACTCAAAAGAGATATCCATGATTTGTTGGAAATAGTCAACGCCTACCGCGAAAAAGGAAAGCTGGAGTTTACCGATTCTTCCAAAAAAGCTTTGCAACAGGTAGAAGATGACATTGAATTCGATTATATTCTCAAAGAAATAGACCAACTTTTGAGGGGTATGGAAGAAGGGGCAAAGAGAACGGTTGAAATTGTCAAAGGCTTACGGTTGTTTTCTAGGGTAGATGAGCAGGATGTCAAGAGGGTCGATATCCATGATGGGATCAACAGTACGTTGATCTTGCTCAACAGCTCCATGTCAGGCAAAATACAGATGTATCGGGAGTTTGGAAATATCCCCATTATTGAATGCCTGCCGGGCAAACTCAACCAGGTATTTATGAATATCATTACCAATGCTATCCATGCTTTGGTAGAAAATCTGGATAAAATTACAGATCCGAAAATTACGATACGAACAATCCATGTCGGAGAAAAAATAAGAATAGAAATAGAGGATAACGGGTATGGAATGCCGCCCCATGTCAAACAGCGGATATTTGAACCCTTTTTTACAACCAAAGCAGTAGGGAAAGGTACAGGTTTGGGTCTTTCAATTGTCTATACCATCATCGAAAACCATAAGGGAACACTCGAAGTTCGTACGGCACAAGGCAAAGGAACCAATTTTATCATTACCCTTCCAATATATCAAAATACCCAGCAGCATGACTGACAAGATTAAAGTACTCTATATCGATGATGAAGACAATAACCTGAACTCCTTCAAGGCGAGTTTGAGGAGGGACTTTAAAGTCATTACTGCCATTGATGCATTTGAAGGACTGAAAATAGCAGAAACAGAAGAACTTCATGTGGTGATTGCCGACCAAAGAATGCCCGGATTGGACGGGGTGGAGTTTTTTGAAAAACTGATGAAAATCAACCCCGAACCAGTCAGGATTTTACTCACAGGCTATTCGGACATTGCCGATGTCATAGATGCGATCAACAGGGGTCAGGTATACCGGTTTATAGACAAACCTTGGAATATCGAGCAGATAAAAAATGCCATCACTACTGCAGGGGATATCTATTTTGCCAGAAAAGAACTCAAGGATAAGAATGAAAGACTTCAGAAAATCCATTCTGAGATGAATCAGTTTGTCTATTCGCTTTCACATGAATTGAGAGGTCCTCTGATGAGCATATCGGGTGTGTCCAAACTCGCCAAAATGGAGGCTAAAGACCCCTCGGTTTTGGAATATTTTGAGTTGATAGATACCGCCACTGACAAATTGGATGATTTTATCTATAAAATGCTAGACTTCTATCGGTCTACAAAAATCGAAAACAAAGTCATCGAAATTGATTTTAAGGAAGTCGTTTCGCAGCAGCTTGAAATCTACAAACAGAAGTGGAATCTGGAAGGGATTGACATCAGGATTGACGTCAGCCAAAACACTGCCTTTAACTCTGATGATTCCAAAATCCGGGTAATTTTAAATAACCTATTCCATAATGCAGTAGTCTTCCAAAAAGAAGATTTCCCTGATAAATCAATAAAAGTGACTATCAGTGTGTCAGAAAATATTGCAACGATAATTGTCGAAGACAACGGGGTTGGAATTGAAGATAAGCTGATTAATGAGGTGTTTAATTTGTTCCAAAGAGCAACGCAAAAAAATGTTGGTTCAGGCCTTGGCCTATACATGGTCAAGGAATCTGTAATCCAAATGGGAGGCAAGATACAGTTGGATTCTACTGTCGATGTGGGGACAAAAGTTAAAGTATTGTTGCCGAGCCTTATTCCCGGTTGAGCTTAGCAAACAGGAACGCTTGATTTTTTCCTTCCAATGGTTCCTTTCCTTGTCGGAATCAGGTTCATTTATGTTTGATTACAAGTGATTTTCGCTTTTCTTTGTTCTCTATTTCAATTTTACAAACCAAAAAGTTTTTAGATATGATCAATCCTTGGCATGACGTCAATATTGGCAAAGAAGCCCCAGAATTTGTAATGGGCATAATTGAAATCCCCAAAGGCAGCAAAGGCAAATACGAGTTGGATAAAAAAACCGGTATGCTTTTATTGGACAGAGTTTTGTTTTCGGCCGTGCATTACCCGGCTAATTATGGTTTTATTCCTCAAACTTTCTGTGATGATAAAGATCCCCTGGATATTTTGATTATTTCCCAGATCGACATTCCTTCCATGACTTTGGTCAAAGCAAAAGTAATCGGAGTCATGAGGATGGTGGATGGTGGTGAAGCAGATGATAAAATCATTGCAGTTGCTTCTGAAGACCAATCTGTGAATTACATCAATGACATCGATGAGCTTCCTCCCCATTTGATGAAGGAGGTCCATAGGTTTTTTGAGGATTACAAAAAACTTGAAAACAAGGAAGTCATAGTAGAAGATTTTTTGGGAAAAGAAGAAGCCTATAAAATCATCCAGGATAGCGTTGAACTTTACGACTTGAATTTCAGAACAAAAAGATAATTCACAGCCCGGTTGGAAACATCCGGGTTTTCTTTTTCCACCATGAAAAGATCGGTCATCTTACTTTTCTTTTTGATCGGAAAACTCTCAGCCCAAGAGGACAGCAGAAGAACCTGGTTTTCTCCGGATATCTGGGGGCTTATTTCAGCTATTATTTGGACCGGCCGGAAGACAATCTCAGGCCGGACTTTTTATATAATTTCAAAAGACATGATGAAATCAGCATCAACCTCGCCGTCCTAAAAGCTACTTATCAAAGTGAACTGATCAGGAGAAACCTCGCGTTGATGGCGGGAACTTACGCCCAAATACAACCTCTCCGGAGAACCAAAATGGGCCCAATACCTGAATGAGGCCTCATTGGGTATTAGACTTCATGAAAAGTTATGGTTTGACGTTGGAGTCATGCCTTCCTATATTGGATTTGAATCATGGTACGGAAGGGATTGTTCCAATTTGACACGGAGTCTATTGGCCGAAAACTCCCCCTATTTCTTCACAGGTGGTAAATTTACATTTAACCCCAATCCAAAGTGGGAAATCCAACTTTGGTTGACCAATGGCTGGCAAAACATTGTCAGAGATGAAGAAAACAAGTCTTTGGGTATTGGTGGGGGGATAAAGTTCATACCAACAGAAGATTTTACCATCAATTATTCCAATTATTTTGGAAATGAAAATCCTAATCCGGTCCGACTCAATAGGTTTTTCAATAATTTTTATGCCATGTACGAGAAAAACCAATGGACCGCAATCCTTGGGGCCGATTATGGAATCCAGCAAACGTTGAGGGATGGTTGTGATTCACGGGTTTGGCTGATAGCATCCTTGAAAAGGGAACTTGGGAATAAGTTTGAGCTGGCAGGAAGGGCTGAATTCTATTCAGATCCCAATGCCATCATCCTGAGTGAGGGGATTAAAGTGTCAGGATTTTCTGCAAATATGGATTATAGCATCAGCAAAGCAGCATTGCTTAGAGTTAAGGCTAGAAAATTTATCAGTCCTGATGCGATTTTTTCTCTTCCTGACGCAGGATTCAGCCAGCGTAATTTTGCCTTGACAGGATCCTTGGCAGTCTGGTTTTAAGGCTTTTTACGATCTTTTATTTTTTTCTTCAAAAGTTTTTTGTGGAGGTAAATCGAAAATTCATTGTAGTTGAGGTGCTCATGGTTGCTGATGGTGAAGGAGTTTTTGTCCTCAAATACAAGCGTCAACTGCTTGAATTCTCTTTTGTTGGTAATCACCGACTCTTCTTCCCAAGCCAGCACTTGAGGCAAGTTGTAGGTGGTACTTTTCCGTCTCAAGGGAAGTGTTGTAATGATTTGATCTTTGCCAAAAGAAATGATTTTGAAGCCTGCCATCATTTTTACCAATATCAAAAGGATCACCAAGGTGAGAAATACTGTCAGCGACAGATAGATAAAAGTAGGGTAGGTTCTTTTGGTCGCAAAATGATTAAGCGTGTATATGAGTCCGAAAACCTGTGCCAAAACAATCAGCCCAAGTACGAAATAGGTACTCGCTTTTGGTCTACAGTGAATCATGGGTTGCGCAATTCCTTGAGTGTCTTCTTGGAGTGGGACACTATATCTTCAAAAAAATCACCAAAATGAACTTTCAGGTATTCATGGTGCTGATCAAGGAAAACATGGGCAGTTTCCATTTTTGAATTGAATTTAGCCCTTTTAGCCATTCCTGTCATTGCTCTCCTGATACCGTCCAGTTCTCCATATCCTGCGAGCCAATTGTAATATTTCATATACCCAAAAGTCTGTAAAAATTTCTCAGGCAATGAATCTCCGTATTCATCAATTGTATTATAAACTTCTTCTGCAAATTGGTCCAGTGGTATATGGTGGTAGTTTTTCCAATACCTTCCCAAAAAATAATCAAAATACATATCTGTAATTACCATGGAATATCTCCCATATTCGGGTCTCAATATGGCTTGAGCTTCTTTTACCACAGGATGTGAATCAGTGAATTTATCTATACTCCAATGCAGTTTGATGCCTACAACAATGTCTTTGTCATACATGTTATCGATGTCCCCTCGGACAAAATCCCCAATAAAGTTTCCGACCAGGACTTTAGGATCCCCAAAGGACAAATAGGCGTGTGCTAGAAAATTCACGATTTAATGTTTAGAGTGTTGGTTGGTGAGATAGATTATCAGTTATTTTCGGTTTTAAATGTAATAATAGATGGGAAATATTCAGGAAGAATTGGGGAATTCTTTAAAACTTTTAAAACAGGAATGGGAAGAAGACTTGGATCAGTACAAGAAAAAGTTTTTATATACCTCAATTTCAGACAAAAAGGATGAAGGCGTATGCTGGTATCCTGTTCAGTTAAAAAAATCAAAAATTGGTTTTGGTGAGCGGCTTATCATCGAATTTGAAAGATTTGACACTGCTACTCCGCATATGTTTCAATCTGGTAAGTCTGTCTCTGTTTTTTCCAACCAAGGTCAATTCCAATCCCAATCCCATCGGATCAATGGCGTGATCAATCAGGTAAAAAGAGAATCCATGACAGTGACATTGCAGTCTGAGGAAGTTCCAGAGTGGATGCATCAGGGCAAATTGGGCATTGATCTGCTTTTTGATGAAGCGAGTTACCGGGAGATGGAATCTGCCATGAAAGCAGTGATCAAATCAGAAAAAGGCCGATTGGGTGAGTTGAAACAAATTTTGTTGGGAGAAAAAATACCCACACTTATGTCTTCCGTTTCTGTACATTTTCCCTATCTCAATTCAAGTCAAAACGAAGCTTTGGATTTGGTAAAATCCTCCAAGGATATTGCTATCATCCATGGCCCTCCGGGGACAGGCAAGACGACCACCTTGGTTGCGGCTATCGCTCAGGCATTGGAGGAATACAGGCAGGTTTTGGTATGTGCACCGAGCAATTCTGCTGTAGATTATCTGGTAGAAAAATTACTGGAATACAAAATAAAAACCCTGCGGATAGGACATCCGGCAAGAGTAGAAGACCATATCCTGTCCCAGACATTGGATGCCAAGATAGCGATGCACGATAGCTATAAGGACCTCAAGAGAATCAAAAAGGCAGCAGACGACTTCAGGAAGTCAGGACAGAAACGAAAACGTACTTTTGGGCCTGAAGATAGGATGGAAAGACGCCGGATGTTTGATGAAGCCAACCGCTGCAAGGATGAAGCAGAAAGTCTACAGGATTATATTGTCTATGATATTTTTCAGGATACACAGGTAGTTGCCTGTACCTTGGTCGGCGCGGCCAATTCCGCTTTGAAAGGGATGAGTTTTCCGATTGTATTCATAGATGAAGCTGCTCAGGGATTAGAAGCGGCAACATGGATTCCCATCCAAAAAGCCGCAAAAGTCGTGATGGCAGGAGACCATTGTCAGCTACCGCCTACGATCAAATCTTATGAAGCCGCCAAAAACGGATTGAGTGAAACACTTTTTGAGAAGGTGATCAAAAGAAAACCTGGTGCCTCCAGAATGCTAAGCGTCCAATATAGAATGCCGCAACTGATCATGGGTTTTTCGAGCAAATATTTTTACCATAACGGGTTAAGGGCAGCTGACAATACTTTGCAGCATTATCTGGCAGCCGAAGAACCTGTGCTGGAATATATTGATACCGCGGGCAGTGGATTTACAGAACAAAAGGAAGAAGAATCTCTCAGCACCTTCAATCTGGAAGAAGCGCGGTTTTCTTTAGGTTTCTTGGAAAATCTCATCAAAAGAATCGGGATTGCGGAGCTCAAAACCAACCAATGGAATATCGGGCTTATCGCACCCTACCGCGCCCAGGTCAGGAGATTCAATGAACTGGTTTTTGAAAGCTACGAATTCCCAAACCTGCGCTCTTTCTCAGAGCTGCTGACAATAGATTCCATTGATGGTTTCCAGGGGCAGGAAAGGGATATCATCGTCATCAGTCTGGTACGCTCAAATGCTAAAGGAGAAATCGGCTTTTTGGCAGATACCAGAAGGATGAATGTGGCACTGACCAGAGCCAAAAGAAAACTTGTCGTAGTCGGGGACAGTTCCACATTGAGTATTCATCCTTTTTACAATTCGTTTTTTGATTATATCGATGCCAACGGCTGCTACAAAAGTGTGTATGAATATTTGGAATGAAAATCAGTTTTGTCTGGTTTTTCCTTCTTCCCGGCTGAAGTAAACCCAATTTAAGTAGCTGAGAATATCACCAAAAGTATCTGTAGCTTCCAGAATGTCGGGAGGAACATCCCTGCTTCTCAGCCTTGCCAATAACTGTCCGTAGATGGCATTCAATGCAATTTGGATTTCATGTTTTGGGGCATTTTCTCCGGCTTCAAGGAGAAGACGGATCAAATGTGGTTTTGCATTTTGGTAAAGGTCAAAATAGTCCCTGTCTGTTTTGAGTAGAGACCAATGGATCGAGGCAAGCTGATCAACCAATTCCTGAGTCTGGGCCAGGTGGCCGGTTTCTTCGACTTTCGCATTTTTCATCTCAAAGGCCAAATCAGCAAACCAAACTGCAGCTTCTGTTTTTTCCGCTTCCGAAATTGGATAGTGTGAGATTACATATTGCCGGACATCATCCAAATCGAAATTATAGGCCCGTAGCAAATCCTCCATTTGGTACATATAAATTATGTATTCAGGAATGTTTTGGGCTTTTTTCTTTTCCGCTACAGCTCTCATTTTTCGGTTTTATGATGATGATGCAAAGAAAATAAGAAAGGTCGGTTTTTTGTAATAAATGCAGAAGTCAGATCATTCTATAAAAAGATTAATTATTCCATCCTTACAAAAGATTCAGATTTTTATTTTTTGAGCGTGCTAAATGGATGTCCGCCTAAAGTAATCCGATTAAAATTTGGTAACCTGTCTACCCAAGTAATTATTCAAAAATTAATTTCAAACATAGAATTGGTTCTTGAGTTTTTAAATCAAGACGAAGACTGTTACCTCGAGATAAATTGATTTTCTTTTGGATAGTTTGAGTCTATACCAATTTTACCCACAATTTTATCTATTTTTGCGCCCAGAATGGATATGCAAAGAATTAGGAATTTCTGTATAATTGCCCATATTGACCATGGGAAGAGTACATTGGCAGACCGTCTCCTTCAGTTCACCAATACGGTGAGTGACAGAGAGATGCAGGATCAGTTGTTGGACAATATGGACCTCGAGCGTGAGCGCGGGATCACCATCAAGTCTCATGCGATCCAGATGAAGTATAATTACAAAGGTGAGGAATATATCCTCAACCTGATCGATACTCCCGGACACGTCGATTTTTCATATGAAGTTTCCCGTTCAATCGCCGCCTGTGAAGGTGCGCTGTTGATTGTAGATGCTTCTCAGGGAATTGAAGCCCAGACCATTTCCAACCTTTATTTGGCTATCGGACATGACCTCGAAATCATCCCGGTTTTGAACAAGATCGATCTCCCGGGCGCAGATCCGGAAGTCGTGGCAGATGAAGTTATTGAACTCATAGGCTGCGATAGGGAAGATATCGTCTTGGCTTCGGGCAAAGAAGGTATTGGAATCGAAGATATCCTCAATGCGGTAGTGGAAAGAATCCCTGCTCCAAAAGGAAATATTGATTCACCCCTTCAGGCAATGATTTTCGATTCGGTCTACAACTCATTCCGAGGAGTGGAGGTAATATTCCGGATTTTTAACGGTACCATCAATAAAGGCGATAAAATCAAATTTGTCAATACAGGCAAAGAGTATTTTGCCGATGAAATAGGGATTTTGGGGATCAATCAGATTCCGCAACAAACCATGTATGCCGGAAATGTGGGATACCTGATTTCCGGGATCAAAGTAGCAAAAGAGGTAAAAGTCGGTGACACGATCACACACGTCAAGAATCCTTGTGCTGAATCCATCAAAGGTTTTGAAAACGTAAAGCCAATGGTTTTTGCCGGGATTTATCCCGTCGAAACAACGGAATTTGAGGAATTGAGGGCTTCTATGGAGAAGCTCCAACTCAATGATGCTTCCCTTGTTTGGGAACCAGAGACTTCTGCAGCTTTGGGATTTGGTTTCCGTTGCGGTTTCTTGGGAATGCTTCATATGGAGATCATTCAGGAACGCTTGGAGCGTGAATTTGACATGACGGTGATCACAACCGTTCCGTCCGTTCAGTTCAAAGCCCTGATGAACAACAACGAATACAAACTGATCAATGCACCTTCCGACATGCCGGATCCCACGCTTTTCAAGCATATAGAGGAACCCTATGTCAAGGCAATCATCATCACGGCGGCAGAATTTGTCGGACCGGTGATCCAACTTTGTATGGACAAAAGAGGCATAATCAAAAATCAGGTTTACCTGACTTCCGACCGTGTTGAACTTTCTTTTGACATGCCTTTGGCAGAGATTGTATTTGACTTCTTTGACAGGCTCAAAACCATTTCGAGAGGATACGCTTCTTTGGATTATGAAATGATCGGATTCAAACAATCCCACATGGTACGCTTGGATGTCATGCTCAACGGTGAAATCGTCGATGCATTATCAGCCATTGTCCATAGAGACAAGGCATATGAGTGGGGTAGAAGACTTTGTGAAAAACTGAGAGAATTGGTACCGAGACAGATGTTTGAGATTGCTATCCAAGCTGCGATCGGGGCCAAAATCATTGCGAGAGAAACTGTAAAAGCCATGCGTAAAAACGTATTGGCTAAGTGTTATGGAGGTGATATTTCGCGTAAGCGTAAGCTTCTCGAAAAACAGAAAAAAGGTAAGAAACGCATGAGGCAAGTCGGCAACGTCGAAATCCCGCAGGAAGCGTTTATGGCAGTACTGAAACTTGATTGATAGAAGTACGAAGTACGAAGTTGGAAGTACGGGAAAGAACCCAAACGTTCATTTTGGTTAAAGAAATAAAATTTATATAAACCAAGTTGACATTTAGAAATCTAGGAGTTATTTTAGTTACCTCTCCAATTTCTATAATGACTCAACCACTTCTAGCCAGAACCAAACAATTTGCTATAGATGTTTGGTATTTGTGTTCCAAATTACCCAACAATAGAGAATTCAATAATTATGTAAATCAATTATTGAGGTGTTCGAGTTCTGTTGCTGCCAATTATAGGGCTAGTCAAAGGGCTAAATCTACTGCAGATTTTATCAATAAATTAAAGATAGTAGAGGAAGAAGCCGACGAAAGCCACTTTTTTCTTGAATTGATAAGTGAAGTAAATAGGCTAGAAAACATTAAAATTGAAATTATCCGTCTTATTCAAGAGGTAAATGAGATAATTGCTATAGTAGTTTCCTCAATAAAAAAAGTCCGATAATAAAATTCAACCAGAAGTGCTATTTACGTTAAGAGGGAATTTTTCCTCGTACTTCGTACTTCATATTTCGTACTTACACATGGCAATAATAATTGATGGTAAAAAAACCTCTGAGGAAATCAAAGGGGAAATCGCCCAAAGGGTGGCAGAAATAAAGAATGAAGGAGGAAAAATCCCTCATTTGGCAGCGATCCTTGTGGGCAGTGACGGGGCCAGCCAAACCTATGTGGGGGCAAAAGTCAAGTCCTGCGAGCAGGTTGGATTTCAATCAACATTGGTGAGATTGGATGAAAATGTCACCGAAATTGAATTGCTCAAAGTGGTGGAGGACATCAACCAAAATCCCGAAATTGACGGTTTGATTGTGCAGTTGCCCTTACCCAAGCATATTTCTGTAGAAAAAGTAACGGATAAAATCAGACCGGAAAAAGACGTAGATGGCTTTACACCCTCGAATGTAGGAAGGATGGCTTTGGGATGGCCGGCTTATGTAGCAGCGACGCCTTATGGTATCGTGGAGCTTTTGAAAAGATACAAAATTGAAACTGCTGGCAAACACTGTGTCGTCATTGGCAGAAGCCATATTGTAGGTTCACCGATGAGTATCCTTATGGCGAGAAATGAATATCCGGGGAATTGTACGGTCACGCTTACCCACAGCCGCACCAAGAACCTCCATGAAATCGCCAAAACCGCGGATATCCTGATTGTAGCTTTAGGAAAGCCTGAATTTGTCACTGCCGACATGGTCAAAGATGGCGCTGTTGTGATTGATGTGGGAATCCATCGAGTAGTTGATTCCTCCAAGAAATCCGGTTTTAAGTTGATCGGAGATGTCAAATACGATGAAGTTGCCCAAAAAGCTTCTGCCATCACTCCTGTTCCAGGTGGAGTAGGCCCGATGACCATTGCTTCTTTGCTTTACAATACCTTATTGGCAGCGGAAAAGAAAATCTACCATTAATTTCAATTTGAAGGGAATTGGTGGTTGAAATTTTAGCTAAAAACCCTTTAAAAGTTAAATTAACCCTTGCAGGGAATAGCAAACCTTTCTACTTTTGCAGACCTCAAAAAACGCGCACGTGGTGAAATTGGTAGACACGCCACTTTGAGGGGGTGGTGCCTTTACGGGTGTGGAAGTTCGAATCTTCTCGTGCGCACATAGCCTCGGATCTCATCCGGGGCTTTTTTTATGGACTCTTTTGAAGGCCTTTAATTGATGAAGCCATATTTCTAAATGACTCAATTTACTTCACACGTAGAAGTTGCTGTTTAAATTGATTAGAACCCTCAAAAATCACCAGGTAAGTTCCGGGAGATAATCCACGTATATTCAATTCTTTCATATTTTTACTCACTTTCTGAGACATCATTTTTATCCCATCCATTGTCAAGATGTGTACGTCATACAGATTTTCATCCTTAAAATTTTCATCAGAAATATTTAAAACAGTGGTCGCTGGATTTGGGAAGATAAGAAGTTCATGTTCAAATTGAAGGTCTTGAATTACTCCTACTATTTCCTCGAAAATAAACCTATCAACATCTAAAAGAAATCCTGAGCCCCCTTTAAAAACCATATATAGAGACTTATCTCCCAGATAAACTGACCCATCTTTGTAGCTTTCGAAATCGACCACTTCAATGTCAAATGAATCAAATTTTGTCCAACCACCGGTATTTTGAATTTCAGCCGTCGCAATCAAGTTTCCTTGAGGACTGCCAATTCGAAATTCCACATTTCCTCCGGTAGTATTACTGGAAGCGATCATCTGACCTGACAAAGGACCTCGTCCAAAAGTTACATTGTCGAATTGGATGTAATCGCCATTATTCACATAACCCACGGCGGCACCGGAATTGCTAAGCTGAATGCCACTCTGCATAGAATAATCCTCCGCTTGGATAATACTGTAGGGATCAAAAGGATCAGATTTTTCTTTAATAGTGATAGTACAAACCGCGAATACTAAACCATTACTAAAACTGGAAGCTGTAACTGTGATTTCCCCCGGCGCCCTTGCTATGAACTCTCCACTGAGATAATTTACGCTTGATCCATCACTTGCGGTAAATGCTATCGTCTGGTTTGTGGTATTGGATGGAGTTATCAGTACATCCAGATCAATAGTATCACCCACAGTCAGTGGTCCTGTGGGGCAATTAATAAAGCTAAGGTCTTGAATGACCACATCCGAATCTTCAAAAATGAAATTGTCAACATCTAAAAGATATCCTGAGCCTCCCTTAAAAACAAGATATAGTGACTTATCTCCTAAGTATGCGTTTCCCTCTACATAGCTTTTCGGTTCAATTACCTCAATATCAAATGGCTGAAAGCTTTTCCAACCACCGGTATTTTGAATTTTAGCCGTAGCAATCAAGTTTCCTTGAGGACTGCCAATTCTAAATTCTACAGTTCCTCCCGTAGTATTGCTAGAGGCGAAAATCTTACCAGAAAGAGGACCCCGTCCAAATGTCACCTTGTCGAATTGGATATAATCGCCATTATTCACATACCCCACCGCCGCACCGGAATTGCTAAGCTGAATACCGCTCTGAGTAGAAAAATCCTCAGCTTGCACAATGCTATAGGGATCAAAGGAAGTAGCTTTTTCCTTTATGGTGATGGTGCAGACGTCGTATACTGAACCGTCACTAAAGCTCGTTGCTGTGACTTGGATTTCTCCAGGGGCCTTTGCTATAAACTCGCCACTGAGATAATTTACACTAGTCCCATCGCTTGCAACGAAAGCAACAAACTGGTTTGTAGTGTTTGAAGGCGTAATAAGTACATCAAGATCAATGGTATCTCCTACTGTTAAGGCTGTTGTAGGACAGTTCGTAAATATGAGATCCTCAATGATTACATCCGAATCCTCAAAAATAAAATTATCCACATCAAGAAGGAACCCTGAACCTCCCCTAAAAACCAGATAAAGAGATTCATCTCCTAGATAAACTGACCCATTCTTGAAGCTTTCCGGATCGACTACTTCAATATCAAATTGTTGAAATTTTGTCCAGCCACCGGTATTGGGAATTTTAGCCGTAGCCATTAGGATGCCATTTGGGTTGCCAATTCTAAATTCTACGGTTCCTCCCGTTGTATTACTTGAAGCAATAATCTGACCTGACAAAGGACCTCGTCCAAAAGCCACATTATCGAATTGGATATAGTCGCCATTGTTTACATAACCCACGGCTGCACCGGAATTGCTAAGCTGAATACCGGTCTGGTTAGAAAAATCCTCTGCTTGCACAATACTGTAGGGATCCGTCTTTCCATCTATCAAGGTAAATGAGCTAATAGATTGTCCTTGAGCTATTTCGAAAAGTGAGACAAAAAGGATGAACAATCCGGAGAACTTTGAGTATGACGTTTTCATCGCATCGGTTTTGATGTAGAAACTAGTTAAAAAAAACTGTTTCTGGTAATTTTTTTGGAAATAAATGTGAACGAAATGTTAAATGGTTTCACCACATGGAATAAAATTCAGATGGGCTTTCTTAGAGACCTAGATGAACTTGAGATTTTTTAGCAAATACGAATCTTAATTTTTCCTGGGCTTTTTTCATTTATAACCGTTCTTCCAATTAGATTTCGAAGGAGATCTCAATTTTTATTTTTTGGATTAATTCTTATTTTGAAAGGAAAATCCTTTTCTATGAAAATTCTCCAAACGGCGATTCTTCTGATTTTCACCCTACTTGTTGTACCTGTTTTTACTTATTTGTTCGGAATCCCTTTGGGAGATCGTGAGTGGGAGGCACTTTGGGTATTGATCAAAATTTGTGGGGCTTCTGTTGCCTATTGTTTTTTGGTAGGTGAACTTACCAACAACAATAGTCAGGTGGATAAGTATTGGAGTATTTTGCCTATCATTTACGCTTGGGTAATGGCCTATTTCGGAGATTTTTCACCGAGGATGGTTTTGCTCGCAGTACTTGTAAGTGCTTGGGGTACAAGACTTACTTATAATTTTGCCAGAAAAGGCGCTTATAGATGGAAGTTTTGGGAAGGGGAAGAAGACTACCGTTGGGAGATTTTGCGCAAAAAGCCTGAATTCCAGCCCAAATGGAAATGGACTTTATTCAATCTCTTTTTCATTTCAGGCTACCAAAACGTATTGATTTTGTTGTTTACCCTGCCCATGCTTGTGGCGATGCAGTTTGATGACGGCGGAACAGGCCTTTGGGACTATTTTATTGCCGGAATCGCCTTGTTTTTCTTGGCCCTAGAAACTGCCGCCGATGAACAGCAATGGAAGTATCAAACTGAAAAATGGAGGCTGATAAAGGAAGGGAAGTTGTTGAGGGGTGATTTTGCAAAAGGATTTTTGGACAAAGGGCTTTGGGCTATTTCGAGACATCCCAATTACCTCGGGGAACAGGGGTTTTGGGTTTCTTTTTACTTTTTCTCAGTAGCTTCATCCGGTCAGTGGCTCAATTGGTCCGTAGTTGGGTGCCTCCTTTTATTGATCTTGTTTCAGGGAAGTTCCAATTTTAGCGAAGAAATCAGCGCTTCCAAATATCCTGAATATAAATCCTATCAGGTGCGTGTCCCCCGTTTTGTACCAAGGCCCCAAGGAAAAACTGAAGAAAGTCCGGCGCCAAGTTCCTGAGTCAAAGCATTAATTTTGGACGGTTGGGATTAATCTGATACTACCATTGGAAGGACAATAAATTTATTGTGTTGGGCATTGAAACCATGGATGGTCTTCCGAGGTATGTTATCCGAAAAATAGAAGTTTGAGACGGATTGTTTTTTGTGTATTTTTTCAGAATTAACCATTCCAAAATTATGTTCCGAGCTGCAAAAACGTTCCTAGCCACCCTTTTCCTGGTAGCATTGTCAATTTCTGCATATTGCCAAACACCACAATTTCCGATTGTAAAAGGTTTTGGTGGAATATATGAAATCCCTGAAGCGACAGAAAGACCCGATCCCAAGGCGGAATATAAAATCATTATTGACCTTGTTTCAGCTGCTGACGATCCAAAGCAAATCAACAGGATGGTGGACAATATCGCCCGTATGGTCAACCTTCACGGAATTGCAGGTGTCCCAAAGGAAAATATTAAAGTCAAGGTGGCTGTCCATGGAGGAGCGATCTTCAGCATGCTAAACGACGAGGAATACCAAAAAAGAAATGGTGTAAAAAATCCCAATTTGCCTGTTTTTGAGGCATTGAAAGAAGCGGGGGTGGAATTTTATGTCTGTGGGCAATCATTGATTGCGAGAAATATGAAGACAACCGATATGTGGGAAGGGACAGAAATAGCCTTATCGATGTTGACTACCCTTACAACCTACGTTCCTCAGGGATACATGTTGATGAGGTTCTAAATATCCAAAGTCAATTGATCCGGTAAATGCCTGAAAGACCTTCTATGAAGAGGTGTCAATCCTAATCTGATAATCCCTTCACGGTGGATTACTGTGGGATATCCTGCATTTTTTTCCCAGCCATATCCCGGGTATTCATCAGCATACCGCTCCATCATTTCATCGCGGTAGACCTTGGCAAGGATTGAAGCGGCCGCAATGCTTGCAAATTTGCCGTCTCCTTGGATGATACAGGTGAATGGTATTTCAAGGTGGGATTTAAACCTGTTGCCATCAATCAATAAATGTTGGGGCTTGGTATCCAACATCTGCACCGCCCGGCTCATGGCCAAAAAAGAAGCATGTAGGATATTGATCCGGTCAATTTCCTCCACGCTTGCCTCGGCAATAGCCCAGGAAATGGCTGATGATTTTATCTCAGAAACAAGATTTTGGCGGTTGGATTTTGTCAGTTTTTTTGAATCATTGACTAGCTCATTTGCAAAATCCGGAGGCAATATCACTGCGGCGGCTACTACAGGTCCACAGAGACAACCCCGGCCCACTTCGTCACATCCGGCCTCTAATCTGTCAGATTCTAAAAATGGAATCAACATCTTCTGGGGTTTTTGTTGCCGGTTTATAATATTTATAAATCATTTCTGCCACTAGGCCTGTCCATCCGGTCTGATGGGAAGCACCGATTCCCCGGCCATTGTCTCCGTGAAAATATTCATAGAATAGGATATGGTCTTTGAAATGGGGATCCTCCTGCATCTTTTTGTAATGTCCATAGACGGGTCGGTTTCCATCTTTGTCTTTCAGGAAAATTTTGATGCACCGAAGGGATAGTTCCTTGGCGATTAGGTCCATTGTCATATAATTTCCCGAGCCTGTAGGGTATTCGATGGAAAATTCGCCCCCATAGTAATAGTCGAACTTGCGCAGGGACTCAATAATAAGGTGGTTGATCGGAAACCAGATCGGTCCTCTCCAGTTGGAATTGCCTCCAAACATCAAGGAATCGGATTCTCCGGGTGTGTACCTGACCGTCAGTTGGTCTCCGTTTAACCTTACACTGTATGGTTTTTTGAGATGAAACTTAGATAATGAACGTACGCCATAATCACTCAAAAACTCCTGTGGATCGAGCATTTTGTTCAGAATACTTTTCATCCTGTGCCCCCTAAGCAAGGCAAATAGCCTTCTTTTTTCAAAACCAGGTTGGATCCAACTAGATACCAAAGCTGCGAGTTTTGGTTTTTCCTTGAGGAAAAAGTCAAGCCTTTCTTTGAATTCCGGCAAACTGTCAAACATGTCGACCCGGATAGATTCCACCGCAAACAAGGGAATGATACCAACGATTGATTTGAGCTTCATGACTTTCGGCTCTTTGCCGGGGAGGTGGAAAATGTCAAAGAAGAAATTTTCCTCTTCATTCCAAAGACTGATATTTTCCTCCGAAATGTTGTTCATCGCACCTGCGATATGGAGAAAGTGCTCCAGAAACTTCATGGCGGTGAATTGGTAGGTCTTGTTGAATTCGCAGAGATCAAGTGAAATCCGCATCATGTTCAACGAAAACATCGCCATCCAAGAGGTCGCATCCGCCTGTTCCAATTTCCCTTTGTAATGGTGGGCATGCGACCTGTCGATAACGGAGATATTATCAAGCCCTAGAAATCCTCCTTCGAAAATATTTTTACCATCACTGTCTTTTTGATTGACCCACCAGGTAAAGTTGATCATTAATTTGTGGAATGCCCTTTCCAAAAACTCCTGATCTCCTTTGCCTCCCATCATCTTTTTATCGATTTGATAGACCCTTTGGACTGCATAGGCATGGACGGGCGGATTGACATCGCTGAAATTCCACTCGTACGCAGGAATCTGTCCATTGGGATGCATGTAGGATTCATTCAAAAACAACAAGAGCTGATCTTTGGCAAAATCCGGATCGATCCTCGAAAGCGGGATACAGTGAAAAGCAGAATCCCACACGGCATACCATGGATATTCCCACTTGTCCGGCATGGATATGATGTCCTGATTGTATAAATGCCTCCAGTCACTGTTTCGGCCCTTTTTTCTCTCTTTTGGCGGGACGTACCGGCCTGCATCTCCTTCCAGCCATCGTTCTACATTGTAATAGTAAAACTGCTTGCCCCACATCATGCCTGCATAAGCCTGCCGCTGTATGGACCTCATGTCCTCATCCTTTACCCGATGCTGTATATCTGCATAGAATTCATCGGCATCATTTTTTCTCTCTTTCAGGATTTCGTCACAAAGTTCAGTTGCCGCGGTTGATTTTTGGTGCATCATCCTAAACTTCACCACGCTTGAACCGCCTGCCGGGATGGTCATTTTATATATTGCGGCGGCCTTGGTTCCGTAATTTGAGGGGTTCAAATATTGCGAATACCTGTGCACCACATAATCGTTGATGGCGTCTTTCAGGTACTTTTTATCGTTGGGAATGTGGTACAGCCGCTCCCGGTTGGTCTCGTTGTCACAAAACTTGATTTCAGGATTTCCCTCAAAGCTTATAAAATAGTTTCCATTGTTGGGTGAAAATGCCTTAATGCCATTTTCCTCTGTTTTGGAAAGCTTGGGCATAAAAGGTTCATGTCCGGTGTGCCAAGTTTTTCTAAACCAAAAGGTGGGCATTACCCATATTTCAGCATCTTCTTTGCCTCTGTTATGGATCGTAGCAAACCCTGAAATATCCTCAGGATCCCTTTTGGCATATTCTAGAAAAATATCAAAATAGGCATCATTATCAAAAATCCCTGTATCGATCAGTTCAAATTCAGGGTCAGTTTTTGTTCTTTTTTTGTTTTCTTCCTTAATATGGGAATAGGGGAATTCATTTTGGGGATACTTGTACAGCATTTTCATGTAGCTGTGCGTAGGGGTGGAATCCAGGTAATAATAGAGTTCCTTTACATCCTCACCGTGGTTTCCCTGCGGTCCGGTAAGACCAAATAGGCGCTCTTTAATGATTGGATCTTTCCCGTTCCAAAAAGCCCATGCGATACAAAGATTCTGTTTGTTGTCCGAAATACCACCAATTCCTTCTTCTCCCCATCGGTAGGCTTTGCTCCGGGCTTCATCGTGGGTAACGTTGTCCCAGGCGGCACCATTGGGACTGTAATCTTCCCTCACTGTGCCCCACTGCCTTTCAGTAAGATATGGTCCCCATTTTTTCCACTTCTTTTTGCCTTCCCGGTCTTCCTCAAGCCTTAATTTTTCTATATTCATTGATGCGATTTCCAAATTGCCAGAACCGAATTTACCAATTTTTGGGTTTCTTGGTTCAGGAAAACCGATTATGAAGGACTATTTCTGGAAGTTTTTTTACCGCAATCGTTTTAAATCAAACTTTTTCAAGGAATTAAATAGGGTCAATTTTCTTTGTTGGTCAAAAAAAAATCAGGCAATGAAAAATTCACCTCCATTCCAGGACAACAGAGTTTTTGCAGGAAGTTAAAGGGCAGGAATTTCCTCTGTGAAATCAATCAAGAAAACCTCTTTCTTATTTTGTAGAGAATGTCTCAGGAAATCATGAAAAATAAATTGAAAACTATCTATCCATTCTTTGTCCGTGGTCGTCGAAGGAGTTACTGCTTTTAGATAGGCATCCAATTTTTTGAAATCAAATTTTTCACCAATCAACCCCGCTCCAGATATTTGGGCATCAATGGCATTGCAGGCCTGTTCATATTGGCCTTTGACAGGAACCATCAAGACTTGCTTTCCCAAATACATAGCTTCGCACACTGACTCAAATCCTGCTGTGGACAATAATCCTTTGCAGGTTGCCATTTTTTCCAAAAACAATTTGTCATCCACCATGTGAATGGTCAGATTGGGCAAGGGCTTTTGGGAAATCGGTTCGTCTTTCTTATCCCAAAAGGCTTCAATTTGGATTTCAGGATTGTTTTTGGCTTCTGAAATCACTTCCTCTGCATACCCGGGATTGACCATATAGGCCAGGAAAAAGTCGCCTTGGGTGGGGTTTAGATTTCTGACCTCTTTTCTCAATAAAGGTGGTAGCACATGGAGATTGTGGATTTGATGTGCCGGCATAGGTCTGAATGAAAGTGCCAAAAGCAAATCCGCACCGAGTGAAGTGATATGGGTATTGATCTTGAAAAGCAGTTTTTGGAGTGGCTGTCCCGGGGCAAACGGGAACTCGGGATGATGGATCAGATATTGGTGACCGATCACCCAAAACTGACAATCAGGTCTGTAAAGCGCATTGTATACTCCGCCAAGGATATCATAGAAATTCAAAATGACATCCGGTTGGTGTTTTTTTACCAATTGGTCAATTTGCTCAAGGCTATTTTTAAAAGTCCTAAATTTTAACAGGTTTCTCCAAATGGTTTTTCCTAGATGGATAGACTTTTGTGATTTGTCTGTCACGAAGTTTGGGCTGTCAAAAAGATAGAGCGGAGCATGGATATTCCTTGAAACAAATTCTGGGATTGCTCTCCTATTACTTTTCCCAATACAGACTGCGCAGACCTCATGGCCCATTTCACTCAGAATCTGCGTCATGGAAATCGCCTGCGTCATATGGCCGCGGCCTTCCCCTTGGATGATGAATAAGAATTTCAATTTAGAAGAAATTGGGAATCTTGAGGTCATTTTCAAACTTATTGAAGGCCACGAATTTCAATTCTGGGATTACTTCCATCACAGGCAATGATGGTTCTGTTTTAACTTTGAAATCAATCTCATTGTAGAAAATCAACTGCCAATTGCCATCGTGGTCCTCTGCCAATGCACTCATGGTCTCCACCCAATCCCCGGAATTGAGGTAGGTGATGCCATCGATGGTTCTGTTTTCGGCTTTGTGGATATGGCCGCAGATGATCCCGTCACAACCTTTGGATTTGGCCATTTTTGCCAACTCTTCTTCATATTGATCGACGTAGGCCACGGCAGTTTTGACCTTTCCCTTGATATATTGACTTAAAGAAAAGTAAGGCATTCCTCTTTTTCTCCTGTGGTAATTGACCAGCCTGTTGAGCCAAAGAAGGAAAGTGTAGCCCACATCTCCGAGATAGGCAATCCACCGCAGGTTGGTCGTGACACTGTCAAAAATATCCCCGTGCGTGATAAAATATTTCTTTCCGCAGCTTTCATAAATCATGTCCGCCTGAATCGAAAGATTTCCAATCTGAAGAGGAAGGATTTGGTCCAAAAAATCATCATGATTGCCTCTCAGGTAATAGACCTTGGTATGGTCTTCTTCCATCATTTTGAGCATTCTGTTAAAAAAACGCGTATGTTTTCTTTTCCATGAGCCGGACTTTCTGAGCTGCCAGCCGTCGATAATGTCTCCGTTGAGGATGAGGTTTTCACAAGTATATTGCTTGAGAAACCGTGCCACCTCCTTGGCCTTAGATCCCTTAGTGCCGAGATGCACATCCGAGATGACGATAGTTTTAAAATTGGTTTTCAAATGGATTTGTTTTTCCCAAATCTAAAAACCGCTTATAAACTAGGTGTGAAAAGGATGTTATGAAAATGATATGATTTTGACTATAAGCGCTTTGAATGTAAAAGCAAAGTTAATTGGAGGTTAAAATCCCTAATGAAAGTGATAAAAATTTAAAAATTGATTTCATCATGCATTAAAAATCAGCTTAAAAGTAGACCCTTCCCCAAGCTTGGACTTGACTTGGATATTGCCTTTATGCCTGCGCATAATCTGCTTTGAAAGGCTCAGACCGATACCTGAGCCTTTCTTTTTTGTGGTAAAAAATGGAATGAAAATTTTTCCCAAAGCTTCTTCTTCGATCCCTTTTCCGCTGTCACTGATTTCAATGATGATTTTTCCGGATTCATCGATGAAGGCCTTCAGACTCACTATCCTGGTCACTGTATCTTCCACAGCCTGAATGGCATTTTGTATCAGGTTGATCAGCACCTGTTCGATCAATGTCTGATCTCCGAACAGAATCAAATCCTGTGGTTCCACACGCTTAATGAATTGGATTTGGTTGGCATCGAATTGGTTTTGAAGCAACACTTCCAACTGGTCAAAAAGAAGTTTCAAGCGAATAGCCTGAAATTTTGGTGTCGGGATATGGGCAAGACTTCTGAAATCACTGACAAAATTGATCATGCCTTCACTTCGCTTTTCGATCGTGGAGATGGCCATCAGGTAATCCTCCAAGTCGCTTGCTTCAATAGGGGCGTTGGCGTCGATTTTGGATTCTATGTCCCCTTTTACTGTGGAGGCCAAGGAAGAAATCGGAGCGATGCTGTTCATGATTTCATGGGTCAGGACGCGGACGAGGTTTTGCCAAGCTTCCATTTCCTTTTCTTCGAGTTCACTTTGGATATTCTGCAGGGATACCAATTTGAATTTAACATCCCTCAGGACAAGCTCGATCACATATACTGACAACTGCATGATCCCATCAGGATGGGCGATTTTGATCAGCTCGCTTCCTCCCGTCCTTAAAGTATGGATGGCGATATGGAGTTCTTTGTTGATTTTTTCAACCTCAGCGATGTTCCCCAATTGCTGTATGCTGAGCATTCTTTTGGCAGCAGTGTTGACAATCTGGACTTTTCCCTCCTCATCAAAAGTGATCAATCCTATACTAAGGTGCTGAAAGACGGAGCGGAAATATTGGTAGTTGGCTTCTTTCTCTGCTTGGTCTTCCTTCAGTTTGGCGAGGATGGCGTTGAATTCTATGTGTAGGTCATCGGTGTCTGTCCCGTCAAACTTGACAGGATAGACATTGGAATAGTTGTCCTGTTTGATGTTGTTGAGAAACTGACGGACTTTTTTGAAGGAACTTTCGGCATACCCCAACAGGAAAATAATTTGGGCCAAAACCAAAATTATAAAAAGGGAAATGGCAAAAACTCCGGCTCCATTGAGGATGAAGTAGGAAAGCAAAAACAAAGAAACCGCCAAGAGGATAATTCTCCCAAGCAGACCGACTTTATAATCCATATTTTTCTAATCTTCTGTACAAAGAAGCCCGGGTAAGCCCAAGCTCTTTTGCGGCTTTGGAGATATTGCCACCGTTTTTGTCAATGGCTCTCTGAATGGTGCTTTTTTCCATTTCGTCAAGGTTATAAGTAGCCGTGGCGGCAATTTTTTCATTGGTGGGTTTGGCAGAGAGAAAAAAGAAATCCCTGCTGTCCAGCATATCTCCCTCTGCCATGATGATGGCCCTTTCGATGGCATGCTGTAGCTCACGGATATTTCCCGGCCAATTGTATTTCTGCAATAGCTGAAGACCTGCGGGTGTAAAACCCTTGAAGTCTTTGCGGTATTTGTGCGAATAGGATTTCAGGAAATGGTTGGCAAGGGTAGGGATATCATCCTGTCTTTCACGGAGTGGCGGAAGGAAAATCTCTACGGTATTGATCCTGTACAATAAATCCTGCCGGAAAGTATTGTCCATCACCATCTCATGTACCGGCATATTGGTAGCGCAAATCAGTCTGATATCAATGGGTACGGCCTTATTGGAACCAATCCTCGTCACCTCTCTTCGCTGCAATACTGTCAAAAGTTTTGATTGCAGGGGCATGCTGAGGTTTCCGATTTCATCCAAGAAAAGTGTTCCGTTGTCTGCGATTTCAAACCTGCCTGCCCTATCGTCTTTGGCGTCTGTAAAAGCTCCTCGTTTATGTCCAAAAAGCTCACTTTCAAAAAGTGTTTCCGTAATCGATCCCATGTCCACCCCCACAAAAATCTCGTCCTTCCTGTTGGACCTGTCGTGGATTGCCCTCGCGATCAATTCCTTTCCTGTGCCGTTTTCTCCCAAGATCAAAATATTGGCATCTGTCTGCGCTACTTTGTCAATGATAGAGAATATATTTTTCATCGAGGCACTTGCTCCGATGATATCTGAATAAGGCTTTTTGAGTTCGGACTGAAGCTGTTTTTGTTTGGTGGAAAGTTTTTCGACCTGATTGTAACTTTCCTTTAACCGGGATGCTGCAGTCAGAGTGGCAAGGAGTTTTTCATTCTGCCAAGGTTTTAGGATAAAATCCGTAGCCCCTTCTTTGAGCGCTTTTACTGCCATCTCCACATCACCAAATGCCGTAATTAAAATCACGACAGCTTTTGGATCGATTTCTTTGATCTGCTTGAGCCAATGAAATCCCTCTTTGCCTGAAGTGGTATCATCCGTGAAGTTCATATCCAACAGGATTACATCAAAGGAATTGTTATTGACCAAAAAGGGGATACGTCGCGGATCTTTTTCAATGGTCACTTCCTTTGCATGTTTTTTAAGAAACATTTTCGCTGCAAAGAGCAAATCTTCATTGTCATCTATGATCAGGATTTTTCCTAGTGGTTGGTTTTCCATGTTGTTTGGATTATTTCTTAAAAACTTTAATGAGAAAATGATGCCATCAATCAAAACCACCATTCCCATGACTCAGGACAGTAAATATAGAGACTTTATGTCCAAATGTGAACACATGTATCACAATATCGGACACTGTCCGCCTCTTACCCAATTTGGTTTTTGATCCCTTACAAAAAGTCTTACCTTTGACGATTCTAAAAAAAACGATATAATTATGTCAGTTGCAACCAAAGGAAACGCTGTAAAAGTACATTACACTGGAAGACTTACAGACGGAACCGTATTCGATTCTTCATCCAACAGAGAGCCTTTGGGTTTTGTACTCGGAGATGGAAATATGATCAAAGGATTTGATGCCGCCGTATACGGAATGGCCATCGGAGAGATGAAAATTGTCACCATTCCTTCTATTGAGGCATATGGCGAAAAAAGAGAGGACATGATGATCGATATCCCTATGGATCAGGTTCCTGCAGATATCAAGCCTGAAATCGGGATGGAACTTTCCCTTCAGAATCAGGCGGGTCAGCCCGTTCCCGTGAAAGTGGTCCACGTAGATGAGGAAAAAATCGTATTGGATGCCAACCATCCACTTGCAGGTGAGGACCTTATTTTTGATATTACTTTGGTAGAAATCGGTTAATTCCTGGTTAAATTCATATAAAGGGAAAGCGTAAGATTCTGGTCTTATGCTTTCCTTTTTTTATTTTCCTTTGAGTGGCGTATTTTGTTTTTGATAAATCCGGATTTTGCTTGAATCAAAAAGTAATACCAATTGCTGGTTTACAAAAATCCCAAATGCTTTGAAATCATCCGGTAACGGGAAAGTTTCTTGTTTTTCCGATTGAAAGTCCAAAGAGGTGATTTCTTCTTTTTCAATGAAGTTGATGGTGTTTTTCCAAAAGCCAAAATTTTTCGCCGGATAGGCTTTTAGTTTTTTAATCAGATTCCCCTGATTGTCAAGGATAAAAATCCCCTCGTTTTTGATATTTAAGAACAACAGGTTTTGATATTCCCTTATGTCAGTTATTTCCAGAGAAGACCGGTCAAGGATCAGGTTTAAAGGCTGATGTTGGACCACTTCATTTCTCATATAATCAAATTGCTTCAGGGAAAGGTCGGCCTCATCAAATACCCAAATGATATTGTTGTTTCCGATGGTGGCAACTTTGGCAAGGATAATCAGGTTTAAAGGAATTCTGTTTTCTGCCACAGGATTGATAAACCTGTCCAAAATCCTGTATTCCTGCAGGTCAGAGGAAAAAGTAAAAATATTGATAGTCCAAGCCGCTTCCAATTGACTTACGCGGCCTTGCCTGTGTGGAGAAAAATTATTGATGACATTTCCTGATTTGCTGTATTGGTACAGATTCCCTTCCGGATCAGTCAAAAAAATGAATCCTTGATTGTCCATGGATACTTTATCTATCCTTGGAAAGTTGATTTCTTTATAATCTCCCCAATCCTTCTCCTGAGAAAAGGAATTTTGCCCAAGAAGCAAAAGGAGGGATAATATGAGCAGCCTAAGTTTCAAACGCCGTACTTTTTGATTTCAAATTCTTTTCCGTCAAATACACCATAAGTGAAATGGGTTACCCATTCGCCCAAGTTATAGTATCGGGCCTTGTTACCTACAGGCAAATTCAAAGGCAAGTGCCTGTGTCCGAATACATAGTAGTCAAAATGCTTGCTTTGCTCCACCTGTTTGCAATAGGCCCAAAGCCATTCGTCGTCTCCTTTGAAGTCATTTTCGTTTTTGGCAATGTTGGTGATTCTGCTGTTGCTTGACCATTTATTGGCAATGCGCATCCCAATATCAGGATGAAGCCATTTGAATGCCCACTGACAGACAGGATTGGTAAAAATCTTCTTAAGCACTTTGTAAGAGTTGTCACCCGGTCCAAGCCCATCCCCGTGACCAACTAGAAATTTATACTTTTCAACAGTTACTTCTATGGGATGCTGGAAAACCGGAATACCGAGTTCTTTGGTAAAGTAGTCCTTCATCCAAAGATCATGGTTCCCGGTAAAAAAGAAGATAGGAATGTTTTTTTCTCTGAGATCGGCGATTTTACCCAAAAATCTGATGAAGCCTTTTGGGATCACCTGATCATATTCAAACCAAAAATCAAAAATATCACCAACCAAAAATATTGCCGCTGCGTCATCTTGGATTTCATTGAGCCAACTGACAATTTTTTTTTCCCGGTCACGGCTGCTTTTTTCATCAGGTGCACCCAAATGGAAATCAGATGCAAAAAAAATCTTTTTTTCTTGAAGTCTAAGATTCATGTGATTGTAAGAATGCGGTAAAGGTAACAGGAAAATAAAAAAGCCTCCAAATTGGAGGCTTTTAAATAAGATTTAATGAAGATTAATCCTCTGTTTCTTTCACTTTGACAGGCTCTTTTTCTTCGGTATGTTCTGCTTTGCCATTTCCGTTTTCCTCCACCTTTGGTGCAGCAGGATCCTTTTTATCTACCTTTTTGGTATAAGCCTCATAGGTAGTTTCCTTTGCAAATGGCCTTTTTCCGATCAGGTTTTCCAAATCAGATTGGAAGAGAATTTCTTTTTCAAGTAACTCTTTGGCCAATGTTTCAAGTTCCTCTTTTTTGCCACGAAGCAACGTTTTGGTACGCTCATAGGCTGAAGCCACCAACTTCCTAACTTCCTCATCGATGGTTTCGGCGGTGGTTTCTGAATACGGCTTGGTCATTCTGTAATCAGCGGATTTGCTGTCATAGAACGAAACGTTACCAATCTTGTCATTCATGCCATACACAGATACCATAGAATAAGCCATTTTGGTAACCCTCTCCAAGTCGCTCAAGGCTCCTGTGGAGATTTTGCTGAAGATGATTTCTTCCGCTGCCCTGCCACCGAGGGTCATACACATTTCATCTATCAATTGCTCAGTCTGATAAAGGAACTGCTCTTTTGGAAGGTATTGGGCATAACCCAATGCCGCGATTCCCCGGGGTACAATACTTACTTTGACCAATGGATCTGCATGTTCCAAAAACCATCCAGCCACAGCGTGACCGGCTTCATGGTAGGCAACAATTTTCTTTTCCTCAGGAGAAATAATTTTATTTTTCTTTTCAAGACCACCGATGACTCTGTCAATGGCATCTTGGAAGTCCTGCATATCTACCGCTGTCTTGCTTCTTCTCGCTGCGATTAGAGCGGCTTCATTACATACGTTTGCGATTTCAGCACCTGCAAAACCCGGTGTTTGGGCGGCAAGTTTTTTAGGATCGATGTCATCACCGGTTTTGATAGGGGCAAGGTGAACTTTGAAAATAGCTTCCCTTCCCACAATATCCGGCTTGTCTATACTGATCTGTCTGTCAAATCTTCCAGGTCTCAATAGTGCACTGTCCAACACGTCAGGTCTGTTGGTCGCAGCTAGGACGATTACGCCCGAGTCAGTACCAAAACCATCCATTTCAACAAGGAGTGAGTTTAGCGTATTTTCTCTTTCGTCATTGGACCCCGGCATTTGGCCTTTTCCTCTCGATCTACCGATGGCGTCTATTTCATCAATGAAGATGATACAAGGTGCTTTTTCTTTGGCTTGCTTAAACAAATCCCTTACCCTTGCTGCACCTACACCGACAAACATCTCCACAAAGTCAGAACCTGACAGGGTAAAGAATGGCACACCTGCCTCACCGGCTACGGCTTTGGCCAACAAAGTTTTACCTGTTCCCGGAGGTCCTACCAGCAATGCACCTTTTGGGATTTTACCGCCTAGTTTGGTAAATTTTCCCGGGTTTTTAAGGAATTCTACAATTTCCTGAATTTCTTCTTTTGCTTCATCCAATCCTGCCACGTTGTCAAAAGTGATTTTGACTTTGTTTTCAGCATCGAAAAGTTGGGCTTTTGATTTCCCCACATTGAATATCTGTCCGCCCGGACCACTTGGTCCTGACATCCTTCTCATCATGATCCAGAAGAACACAAAAAGAATGATCAAGAAGCCAAAGCTACCGAACCAGTTGGACCAGCTTTCTTCATTTTTTACACTGTATCCTATGCGTTGTGCTTCAGGCACCTTGCTTTCCAATTCTTCAAAATCCTTTTCGAATTTTTCCGCACTGGCCACTTCTATTGAATAATGAGGACCTGTGGGATTAAAGAACGGGCTATTTGCCTCAAGCTCGCTTTTGTATTTTTCATTTTGAAGCGCGGTTTCCTTCAGGGTCACATCGATCCTGTTTTGGTTTCTGATGATCATAACCTTGGCCACGTCACTGGCTAGATAGATGTCTTCAAACCGGCTTTTTGTAATGTTGATTACTGTATTTCTCTGGTTGAACCAGGTGATCCCTACAAGCACAATCACAGCAGTAACAATCAGCCAAAGCTGAAAATTAGGCTTGTCAGGTGCCTTGGGCATGAAATTTTTACTCTTCTTGATATCAGCCATTATTTTTTGTTTCAAACTTTTTGTAAAACGATTTTAGATACTTAAGGTTCAAACTACTCTCAAGAATCTATTCTTTTGACTTTGGCATCTCCCCACAATTCTTCCAGACCGTAGAATTCTCTTTGTTCTTTGAGAAATATATGAGCCACTACATTGACATAATCCATCAATATCCACTGTTTATTTTGTCTTCCCTCATTCCTCCAAGGTTTTTCTTTGAAATTTTGGGTGACTTCTTCCACTGAGTCGGAAATTGCTTCGATTTGTGTATCAGAGTTCCCTGAGCAGACAACAAAAAAATCAGTGAAAGCATTCTTTACACCTCTTAAATCCATCACTACAATATTGGAAGCCTTTTTTTCCTGCATTCCCTTTACGATTATTTTGCTCAGCGCTTCTGCTGTCATCATTTATTTAAAGTAATTTTGCAAATAAAATTTTCTAAAGGTGAAGAGCCAACAAATTTCTTCATTGCTTTCCAAATTAGCTAATTTGAGATGTATAAAATCCTTGCCAATACCGTATTTCTTGGTAAAGATGTGATTTACCTGACAGAGTGTCACTCAACCAATGATGAAGCCCTTGAAAGATTACGCAGGCGGGAAATAGCGGAGGGCAGTATCGTCATTACTGACCACCAAACCAAGGGAAGGGGACAGAGAGGCAGTACATGGCAATCTGATAGTGGACAGAATCTCACCTTCTCACTTTTGCTCCAACCTAATTTCCTCGCGCCTTCCGAACAATTTTTCCTCAATATGATTATCAGTTTGGCAGTGGTTGAGTTGCTTTCTGACTATGCCGCTGATCTGAAAATCAAGTGGCCAAATGACATTGTCCATCAGACTGATGGAAAATTAGGAGGGATTTTGATTGAAAATATCATCAACCAAAAAGGGATAGAACATGCAGTTGTCGGGGTAGGTTTGAACATCAACCAAACGGAATTCAAATTACCAAGAGTAACTTCGCTTGTGCTGCTCGCAGGTCAACAGCAGGACAGGTGGGAGATTTTCAAGTTGTTGATTGCAAAAATCGAAAAGAGGTACATGTCCTTGAAAAGAGGTGAGTTAAATAAAATCAAGTCAGATTACCTGGCAAATTTATACAGGTTGGGAGAATGGTTTTCCTATGATGACGGCGGAGTATTTGAGGGGAAGATTACCGGAATCGACGAGTACGGGAAATTAGCAATTGAAAAAAGGAATGGGATGGTTTGCTGTTACGGACTGAAAGAAGTCGTTTTCTTGTAGCAGGCAAATTTTATTTTGGGCACAAAAAACCCTAACTTTGCATTTTCAAATTGAAATTCAATTCATTAAATAATCATACTATGTCTGAAATCAAATCAGAAAAATTTGTCCAGTTCAAGGTGAAAGACATTTCCCTTGCAGCTTGGGGAAGAAAAGAAATTAAATTGGCGGAAGCCGAAATGCCCGGCTTGATGGCCATCAGAGAAGAATATGGCCCTTCTCAGCCTTTGAAAGGCGCTAGAATCGCGGGATGTCTGCACATGACTATTCAGACAGCGGTTTTGATCGAGACTTTGACCGCCTTGGGCGCTGAGGTTACTTGGTCTTCCTGCAATATTTTTTCGACCCAGGACCATGCCGCTGCTGCAATCGCCGCAGCGGGGATTTCTGTTTATGCCTGGAAAGGCATGACTGCTGAGGAATTTGATTGGTGCATTGAGCAGACCATTTTCTTCGGCGAAGATAAAAAACCATTGAATATGATCCTGGATGACGGTGGTGACCTTACCAACATGGTATTGGACAACTATCCTGAATTGGTAGCCGGAATCAAAGGACTTTCTGAAGAAACCACCACTGGGGTCCACAGGCTTTATGAAAGAATGAAGAACGGTACCCTTCCCATGCCTGCAATCAATGTCAACGATTCTGTTACCAAGTCCAAGTTTGACAACAAATATGGCTGCAAGGAATCTTTGGTAGATGCTATCAGAAGGGCAACTGACATCATGATGGCAGGAAAAGTCGCTGTAGTAGCAGGTTATGGTGATGTTGGAAAAGGTTCTGCGGCTTCACTGAAAGGTGCCGGAGCAAGGGTGATCGTCACTGAAATCGATCCGATATGTGCTTTGCAGGCTGCAATGGACGGTTTTGCCGTGAAGAAAATGGCAGATGCTGTGAAGGAGGCTGATATCGTAGTCACTGCTACAGGCAATAAGGACATCATTACGAAAGAACATTTTCTTTCAATGAAAGACAAAGCCATTGTTTGTAACATCGGCCACTTTGACAATGAAATCGACATGGCTTGGTTGAACAAAAACTATGGTCATACCAAAGATGTCATCAAACCACAGGTGGATCTTTACACTTTGGAAGGAAAAGAGATCCTCATCCTTGCTGAAGGAAGATTGGTGAACCTTGGCTGTGCAACAGGTCATCCTTCTTTTGTGATGTCCAATTCATTCAGCAATCAGACTTTGGCGCAACTCGAACTTTGGATGAATACAGATCAGTATGAGCCGGGTGTCTATGTATTGCCAAAGCATCTTGACGAAAAAGTAGCAGCTTTGCACTTATCCAAATTGGGTGTGGAACTTGATGTTTTATCCGCAGATCAGGCAGCTTACATCGGTGTAACCGAAAATGGGCCGTTCAAACCTGAATATTATAGGTATTGATTTGTTTCGAAATTTTATAAAAAAGCCTTCAGGAGAGATTCTGAAGGCTTTTTATTTTGCTATCGGAGTAATCATGGGCTAAAAGTCAAAAAAAGAAACTCATTCGGTGAGTCTGAAAACCATCAAACGGCCATCTTCCAAAGTAATGGTGGCAATAGAATTACATTGATTTTCTAAAGTATAGACCATTCTGTGGTTGGTAGCTTGGGTTTCGTTTCTGAATATTTGCCAGTTTTCAGCTCCTTGGGTGGGTAGCAGGAACCCATCCTCGATGCAGTCTACAAAATAATTTTTTGCGGTTGATTGTGTCATTTTGATTGGCCTTCCTGCAATATTTCTCCCTTCCAATCCACCTGTACTTGAAAAACCTGTCAATATTCCATTTTGTATTCCCAATTCGTGGGTAAAATCCCCGTTTATTCGGGAAGAGGAGTTATTTCCATCTATGACAAAAAGATCTTGGAAAGATTCTGTTCTCCTGTTTGGATTGAGCAGACTGTTTACTTTCTTAAAATCCCTGGTTCCTTCGATTTTCATTCCCCTGACAGTATAATCCTCATATTCAACTTTGACGATGGATTCCAATACAGTTTTGGAAATATAGTGTAAATGGATTTTTCCGGATCTTGGCACATAAAGACTGTTGACACATTCTTTCTTCACCGAAAAGGCCAAGGTCACTTTCTTATTGTTTTCGTCAATGGTGACATCAGGACAACCCGGTATCGCAAGGCTCTCCGAAAGACGGAAATAGTCGATGGAATGAAAAGGGAAAATAAGGGATTCTTCGAGAGAAAGAGAGATGTTGAAAATCTCATTTCCCTCAAATTGGAGGTCTGTTTGGATGTCCTTGTCAATATCCCCAAAGCAAGAAGTCATCAGAATCAAAAGGACTAGAAAAAAGCCGGCGTTTTTCATTGGACAGGATTTTTTGCAAAGCTAACTCCATTGTTTTGTTTACAAAATGATGGGAGGAAGAAGGGCGTAGCTCTTTTTTATAGAGGTACAATTCCCTATCTTCAACGGTCATTAATCCCAAAATAATATGTCTTATACAGAAGGAATGCTTAAAGATGGCGCTTTGAAAGGAAAAACCATCCTCGTGACCGGAGGCGGTACAGGCCTTGGAAAATCCATGGGGCTTTATTTTTTGAAACTCGGAGCCAACCTTATTATTACAAGCAGAAAATTGGATGTTCTCCAAAACACTGCCAAAGAAATGGAATCCGCTACTGGCGGAAAAGTCCTGCCACTAGCATGTGATGTGAGAGAAATCGATCAGGTCGAAAAAATGTGGGCTGACGCTGTCGCCCATTTCGGAAAAGTGGATGTTGTGCTCAACAATGCCGCCGGCAATTTCATCAGTCCCACCGAAAGACTTTCTTCCAATGCTTTCAACACTGTCCTTGATATTGTGCTCAAAGGAACTTCCAATGTGACTTTGACAGCGGGAAAATATTGGATCAAAGAAAAGCAGGCCGGAACATTCCTGAATATTGTAACCACCTATGCTTGGACAGGATCGGGATATGTAGTCCCAAGTGCTGCTGCAAAAGCAGGGGTTTTGGCGATGACCCGATCTCTTGCAGTGGAATGGGCAAAATACAAAATCAGATCCAATGCCATTGCACCGGGGCCATTTCCTACAGAAGGAGCTTGGAGTAGGTTGCTTCCGGGAGATTTGGTAAAGAAATTTGACCCTGCCAAAAAAGTACCTGTCGGAAGGGTAGGAGACCATCAGGAGCTTGCCAATATTGCCGCTTATCTCGTTTCGGATTTTTCATCCTATGTCAATGGCGAAGTCATCACCATCGATGGAGGAGAATGGCTGATGGGAGCAGGTGAATTCAATAACTTAGACGCCATCCCCCAAGAATTGTGGGACATGATGGAAGCCTCAAGAGGAAAAAAAGGATGAGCCCCAAAGTGATTTGGGGCTATCTGAAAGCAAAGTGGAAAATTAGGAACATGTAAAAGCAAAAAACACCCTGAATTGGGTGTTTTTTGTTTTATTCAATTACTTATCCTCCCTAAAAACCGGTGCTTTCTTGAAAGGAATCAGCATGGTATTGTCCCAACTTGCCAAAACCTTATTGACATTTCCGTCATCAAGGGAAGTGGTTTCAATGATATACCACCTGGTATTTTTTTCTGTTCCGACGACAATGATATGGCCTTCAGTAATGACCTTGCCTCCGGGAACTTTCGAAACCGTAGTTACAGGCACGATGGCATGGGTTTCCTCACCGGTTTCTGTCAATTGGGTATGTGGTTTACTTTTGAATTCCTGCAACACAAACCCCTTTTTCCTTTGGGTTTCATGGATCAGTTCCAAGGCTTTGATGACGTTTTCCGATCCTCCTGCTTTTTCGACTACGTCAGGATATGTAAATCCCAAAAGTGTCTGGTAATCATCGCACATTTTGGCACTGTAGTAGGCTTTTGCTGCTTCCTGGATGTCAAATTCGATCTGAGCATGGGTTTGGAAACTGAAAAAAAGACATAGTAATAGCGTGCTGCTTTTTTGGATTGATTTTTTCATGAGATAGATAAACTTAGGGTGACAGGCGAAGTTATCTAAAACTAAGAATAGCCCAAACATCTGCAATGATTTTTTTTAATAATTACAGGCAAGCCACCATATAGTACAAAGGAAATCCTAAAGTGATGTTGAATGGAAAAGTAATTGCCAAGGCCATCGGGAGGAAAATTCCCGGATTGGCTTTTGGAACGGCGATTTTCATGGCAGCGGGAACGGCGATGTAAGAGGCAGATGCAGCCAAAATGGCAAACATGAACCTGTCTCCGATTTCAGCGGTAATAAATCCGCTCAGGTAAGCTACCAAACAACCGTTGATCAGGGGAACCAACACCGCAAACACCGCAGTAAATTTTCCTGAGTCAAAAAAGTCCTTTAATTTTTTTCCGCTTGTAATCCCCATATCCAAAAGGAAAATCGACAAGAAACCTTTGAAAATATCGGTGGTGAATGGCTTGATTCCTTCTGCTTCCTTTTCACTTGCCAAAAAACCGATCACAAGACTCCCCAAAATGAGCAAAACAGAACCGTTGGTAAAGGAATGACTCACTACTTTCCGCATTTTCATGGCATTGGTTTCACCAAAGGATTTTACCAAAAGGACGCCTATAATAATAGCAGGCGCTTCCATCAAGGCCATAATCGCAACCATATGTCCGCTAAAAGGCTGTTGTTGGATTTCAAGAAATGATACCGCGGTCACAAATGTCACTGCCGAAACCGACCCGTAAGCAGCCGCAATTGCGCCGGAGTTTTCGATACTCAGTTTCCTTTTCAAAATAAAAAAAGTATAAAGCGGGATCAGACTTGCGGCAGTAATCCCAAATAGGACAGCCCAAACTATACCCATATTGAACTCCGAGTGGGCAAGTTCTTGCCCACCCTTGAATCCAATGGCAAATAATAGGTATAGGGAGATAAATTTGGAGGAATTTTGGGGGATTTCAAGATCACTTTTGACCCTGACTGCGATGATCCCCAAAACAAAAAACAACAATGCGGGATTGGTGAAATTGTCAATCAATAATTGAAGATTCATAACTTCTGAAATGCCATTGTTAGATCAAATTGAATTGATTTTCTTTTCGATATTTGGGAAAGAAGGCCCTGCAAGGCAATTTTGTTTTCTATGATGAGGGAGGATAATCTTGGATGCTGAAGAATCAGGTTGGCTTGATGCTTCATGTGGAATAGTGCAAGTGAAGCGATTTTATTCGGCTCTTGGACGATTTCACTGTGGTTTTCTTTAAATATGGAGGATAAAAATTGATTTTGACCGGATCCAAAAGTAACTTCATCGTCCACAACCGACCTGAGAAACGGGGATTCAATATCATGGACATGAAAGATTTCGGTGATGTCCTCTTGGAGAAGAAGGTGGATCAGAGAGTCAGCATAAGCCATGTTGTGGAAGTCAAAAACAGAACCCAATGCAGTCAAAAAAAATGATTCATTCCCAAACCTTTCTTTTAGATAAATCTCCCCGTGAATCAGCGGGCAGAGTAAAAAGAGTTTTTTTGACATATTTCTTTTTGAATTTTTGAAACCTTTTGCAAAAATCCCGAGTATATATCATATATTTTTATTTATATTTATAATAAAATACATTAAAATAATTTATGCATTATACACTCCACCAATTACAGGTTTTTCTTAAGGTTTCTCAGACCGAAAGCATCACCAAAGCAGCAGAGGAACTCCATCTTACCCAGCCGGCGGTTTCTATTCAGCTCAAGAATTTTCAAGATCAATTTGAAATTCCTTTGACCGAAGTGGTCGGAAGGAAGCTTTATGTGACGGACTTTGGTAAGGAAATAGCCATTGCCGCCGAGCGGATAGTCGATCAGGTCAATGCCATAAATTACAAGACGATGGCATTTAAAGGCCAACTTACAGGGAGATTGAAAATCTCTGTGGTTTCAACCGGAAAATATGTGATGCCGTATTTTCTAGGCGACTTTATCCGAAAAAATCCGGGTATTGAACTCAAACTCGACGTGACCAACAAAGCCATGGTGGTCAACAGTTTGGACGAAAATGAAATTGATTTTGCGCTTGTTTCCATTTTGCCTGAGGCACTTCAGATTGAAACTGTTGAATTGATGGAAAACAAACTGCTTTTGGTTGCTGGAAAAGATTTTGAAATTCCGGGTCCTGCCTCAGGAAAACAGATTTTCGAACATTTAACATTGATTTACAGAGAAGTAGGATCAGGTACACGACTGACGATGGAGCGGTATCTCCGAAGTAACAACGTCCCTGTAACCAAAAAACTCGAACTGACCTCCAATGAAGCTGTCAAACAGGCAGTCATTGCAGGTTTGGGTTGCTCGATCATGCCGCTTATCGGGATCAAAAACGAACTCAAAAACGGCGATTTAAAGATCATACCGGTGGATGGGCTTCCGATCGTGACGAATTGGAATCTCATTTATCTCAAAAATAAAAAATTCTCCCCGGTCGCTGAGTCCTATCTTGAGTATATCAAAGAAGAGAAAAACAGGATTATGAAAGAGAATTTTGATTGGATTTGATTTTCGTGGAGTATGAATTGCTTACCACAATAAGCAAAAAGTATTAAAAATTGCTTACTCCAATAAGCAAAACAGTCATATTGAATTCTCGATTTTCTAAAGTAGAGCCGATAAAAGTGCTCCACTGCTTCCGAGGTATTAATCCTATCAAAAATTTTATAACTTTAAATTGTAAAACCTGATTACCTTTGAACCGTAAATCTCTCCTGTGAAGCAATTTATCAAAATAGCACTCCTTGTTTTCTATGTGTTTTTCAACGCAGGTTTGGGCTATTCCATGCATTTTTGTGGAGATGATTTTCAGTTGATCAATCTTTATGGGGAATCAAAATCCTGCTGCGCATCTCAGGAACCCATGCCTGGATGTTGTGATGATGTATCCAATTTAGAGCTCCCAAATACCGACGAGCAGCAAATAGACATTTTGAATTTTCATCCTGAATTAAATTTACTCTCGGTTATCGAAGTTGGATTTTTTGAATTTATCAGCAGCAAATTCATTGAAGAAACTATTTTAGAATTTGCGGATTCTTCTCCGCCATTTCTCCCAAAAACTCCTATTTTCATTACCAATCAAGTTTTTTTGATCTGATCTCTTTTTGGAGATTTCCTGTTTTGAAACGATTTTTCGTCTGTTTCCAGGTTTTTGACTTCTCCCTTTCCTGCATTTCGATTCCCTTTGAATAAGATAAGTGTTTTCTGAATTGGGTTATTCCTAAAATGTCTTACTAAATTGTTGGCTTTCAGGAACTTCAACCTTTTCTTCAAACCGAATTTCATTACAGCATCCTTTACAAAATAAAGATCATGTTAAACAGTATCATCAAATTCTTTCTTGAAAACAAACTGGTCACGGTGATCCTTTTGGTACTCATAGTCCTTTGGGGAATTGTCGTCGCTCCGTTCAACTGGAATACCGGTTTCCTTCCCAATGACCCTGTTCCTGTGGATGCGATTCCTGATATCGGAGAAAACCAACAGATTGTTTTTACCGAATGGATGGGACGCTCGCCCCAAGATGTGGAGGATCAGATTACATATCCTCTGACCACTTCCCTTTTGGGTATGCCAGGTGTGAAGACTATCCGAAGCACTTCCATGTTTGGGTTTTCTTCTATCTACATCATTTTTGAAGAAGATATCGAATTCTATTGGAGCCGATCAAGGATATTGGAGAAGCTCAACTCCCTGCCTTCAGGATTATTGCCTGAAAGTGTGCAGCCCAAGTTGGGACCGGATGCCACAGGTTTGGGTCAGGTTTATTTTTACACTTTGGAAGGACGGGACGAAAAGGGAAATCCTGTCGGAGGTTGGGATTTGAATGAACTGAGAAGTATTCAGGATTTTTATGTAAAGTATGGACTTGCCGGGACAGCAGGTGTGGCCGAGGTCGCTACCATTGGCGGACATGTCAAAGAATATCAGGTTGACCTGGATCCGGTGGCTTTGAAAGCCCACAATGTCACCATGATGGAAGTGATGAATGCCATCAAGCAATCCAACCTGGATATCGGTGCCAATACCATGGAAATCAACCAAGTGGAGTACATCGTCCGTGGATTGGGATATGTCAAATCCTTGGAAGACATCGAATTGGCGGTAGTGAAGGTAAGCAACAACGTCCCCCTTAGGATCAAGGACATTGCGAAGGTTAACATTGGTCCGGCAAGTAGGGCAGAAAGGGCGATCTTGGATAAAGGCGGCGCTGAAGCAGTAGGGGGTGTGGTTGTGGCCCGATATGGCGATAATCCACTTCAGGTAATCGACGCTGTAAAAGCCAAAATCGAAGAAATCACTCCGGGATTGCCAAGCAAAACCTTGGCCGACGGGACAGTTTCCAAAGTCACCATTGTGCCTTTTTATGACCGTTCAGGTCTGATCAAAGAGACGCTTTATACCCTCAACGAAGCCATTGTCCTGCAGATACTCATCACGATCATTGTGATCATGGTGATGGTTTTCAACCTGAGAGCTTCGCTTCTTATTTCCGCTTTATTGCCTTTGGCGGTATTGATGTGCTTCATTATGATGAAGTATTTTGAGGTGGATGCCAATATCGTAGCGCTATCAGGAATCGCCATTGCGATCGGGACCATGGTCGATCTCGGGATTATCCTGAATGAAAACATTCTCAGACACATCGAAGAATCAGGCGGTCAAAAGACCAAACTTCAGGTCATTTACGAAGCGACCACGGAAGTTGCCTCGGCGATAGTCACAGCGGTGATGACTACCATCGTGAGCTTTTTGCCTGTATTTACCCTGCAGGCGGCTGAAGGAAAGCTCTTTGGGCCATTGGCCTACACCAAGACTTTTGCTTTGGTTGCTTCCTTGATTTTTACCTTGGTATTCATGCCGGCTTTTGCCCATTGGGTTTTTGGCACCAATGTCAAATCCAAGTCATACAAAAACATACTCAATTTTGCCTTGCTTCTGTTGGGCTTTGTCCTGCTCTTTTTCTTTGCTTGGGCGGGATTGGTATTGATTGCCTTTGCCATCAATAACCTTGTTCATTCCTATTTTCCTGAAAAAACACAGCAGGGAAAATACAAAGAATGGGCTTCGATGGCCATTGCAGTGGTGGCAGTTTCCGTTTTGTTGGCGGAAATGTGGCGGCCATTGGGACTAAGTCAGTCCGTTTTTGTCAATTTTATTTTCATCGGGTTGGTGATTGGGCTAAACCTTGGCGGGTTTTCACTTTTCATCCGTTTTTATGCCCCGATTTTGAAATGGTGCCAAGAAAACACGAAAACATTTCTTGTGATACCTGCCTTCATTATTTTCCTTGGGGCCAATATCTGGTTGGGATTTGGGAAGATTTTTGAATTCTCTGCCATTGGATTTGATAAAATCGGATGGAATATCAGGACATCTTCGCTTTGGTCGGGGATGACGCATACTTTTCCGGGGATGGGAAAGGAATTTATGCCGGCTTTGAATGAAGGATCATTTTTGCTCATGCCAACGTCCATGCCCCATTCCGGGGTGGAGGCCAACATGCAGATCGTAAAGCAATTGGATATGTTGGTTCAGGCGATTCCTGAAGTGGAGATGGTTGTCGGCAAAGCAGGGAGGGCCGAAAGTCCGCTTGACCCTGCACCGATGTCGATGTATGAGAATATCATCAACTACAAAACCGAATACCTCCAGGATCAAGATGCCCAAAAATTAAGATTCAAGACCGATAAGGATGGTTTTTTCCAAATAAATGTTGAAGGGAAAGACCATTGGTATGACCGTGTCACGGGCAAAATCTGGGATGAAGATTTCAATTATTTGGAAGAAAATAGAACCAAATCCATTGTCAAGGAAATCCAAAAGCACCTGATCCTGGATGAGAAAAGCGGCCAATATTTCCGCCAGTGGCGGGATCAAATCCAATCGCCAGATGATATATGGGATGAGATTCAACTCAGAACCTCCGGTATTCCCGGCGTTACCTCAGCCCCAAAACTCCAGCCCATCGAAACAAGGTTGGTGATGTTGCAGACCGGAATGCGGGCACCTATGGGCATGAAGGTCTATGGACCTGATTTGGAGACGATAGAGAATTTCAGCTTGGAACTCGAAAAGCTGCTTCAGGAAGTTCCTTCAGTCAAAGCGGAAGCAGTTTTTGCAGACCGGTCATTGGGCAAGCCCTACCTGGAAGTGGACTTGGACAGGGTGGCTTTGGGGAGATATGGACTGAATGTCGCCGATGTGCAGGAGTTTATTGAGGTGGCGATCGGTGGAATGGCCCTAAGTACGACGGTCGAAGGACGGGAGCGCTATGCCATCCGTGCGAGATATGCAAGGGAGTACCGAGATGACCCCGAGGTGTTAAAGAAAATTCCGGTCAATAGCCCTACCGGAGCTCAGATTCCATTGGGTCAAATTGCAGAAATCACCTACCGCCCCGGTCCGATGATGATCAGGGGAGAAAATACCTTTTTGGTAGGCTATGTGATGTTTGACAAAAGGGATGGTTATGCAGAAGTCAATGTGGTCGAAAGTGCCAAAAACCTGCTGGATGAAAAAGTAAGAACCGGTGAGCTTGTGGTTCCTGCCGGGGTTTCATATGTTTTTTCCGGCAGTTATGAAAATCAGATCCGGGCCGAAAAGCGCCTTGCCTTGGTCATTCCGTTGTGTCTTGCAGCCATTTTCCTGATCCTTTATTTCCAGTTTAGGTCGACCATGTTGACGCTGATGGTTTTCTCTGCCATTGCGATGGCTTTTTCCGGAGGATTTATGATGCTGTGGTTATACGGTCAGAATTGGTTTTTTGACTTCAATTTCCTCGGAACCAACATGCGGGACTTGTTCCAAATGGGGACTGTCAATCTCAGTGTGGCGGTATGGGTTGGTTTTATTGCCCTGTTTGGGATTGCAACAGATGACGGAGTAGTGATGGGGACCTACCTTACGCAGAGTTTTGAAAAAATCAATCCAACAACAGTTCCTGAAATCCGAAAGGCAGTATTGGAGGCCGGCTTGAAAAGAGTGAGGCCATGTCTGATGACTACCGCTACGACATTATTGGCCTTGTTGCCTGTATTGACCAGCTCCGGCCGGGGATCCGACATCATGATCCCGATGGCCATTCCGGCATTTGGAGGGATGGCGGTGGCGCTGATTTCACTATTTATAGTTCCGGTTCTATATGGGAAGTATAAGGAAATAAGGTTGAAATATACTTCGTGAAATAGGGTGGAAATATGCTTTGCGAAATAAGCCTTTGGCGAAATAAAGTTGAAATATACTTCGTGAAATATGCCTTTGGCGAAATAAGGTGGATATATGCTTCGCGAAATAGAGTTGAAATATGCCTTTGGCGAAATATACTTCGTGAAATAAAGTAGAAATATGCTTTGCAAAATAAGGTTGAAATATTCTGAATAGATGAAATATGGAAGAAAAGAAAAGTTTTATACCTCTAAAAGATTTGGAGATTTATCAATTGGCTAGGAAACTTTCATCGATTGCTTGGAGGATATATAGCAGACTTTCTTACCAAGAAAAAAAGGTTTGGGGAGATCAGATGCTCGAATCTGTGGATTCGGTTGGAGCCAACATTGCAGAGGGATATGGGCGATTTCATTATTTAGAAAAGGTTCGCTTTTATTTTATATCTAGGGCCTCTTTATCAGAGGGAAAAGACCACTGGCTTGATTTGGGTTTGGAAAGAGGAATAGTTACCTCTGAAGAATGGGATGAAATCTGCATAATCCATAAACCCCTCCAAATCAAATTGAATAATACAATAACAAAATCTTACGAATCAAAGAAAGGAGGTACCAATGAAAGGCTTTAATCATTTTCCATTTAGATATTGTGGTAACGGCTCAGGTTTTACTATTTCAAAATTTTTCAACCCTATATCAATCGTATTTCTATCTATTTCTAATCAAATCAAAAATGTTATTAAAAAAGAAAATGGATTGGTGCTAAAACCTATTTCAACCTTATTTCTATCTATTTCTACCTTATTTCAATCAGTATCCAAATCAAAAAATGATGTAATTATTAGAAAAAATGGTCTGAAGCTAAAACCTATTTTAACCTTATTTCAATTTATTTCTACTTTATTTCAACCAATAACCAAATCAAAAAATGATGTAATTATTAGAAAAAATGGTCTGATACCAAAACCTATTTCAACCTTATTTCTATTTATTTCTACCTTATTTCAATCAATAACCAAATCAAAAAATGATGTAATTATTAGAAAAAATGGTCTGATGCTAAAACCTATTTCAACTTTATTTCTATTTATTTCTACTTTATTTCAACCAATATCGAACCAATTCAAAAATGTCAGAATAGGATATAAAGGTCTGATGCTAAAACCTATTTCAACCTTATTTCTACTTATTTCAACCTTATTTCATTCAAATTCCCAAACCCTAGATAACTACCTAGAAATAGCAATTGAAAACAACCCTGGGATAAGGGCTTCTTTTAAAGGCTACGAAGCTTCTTTGGAGAAGGTAAATCAGGCCAATTCATTGCCGGATCCGGAATTGAATGTCGGGTATTTTCTCAGACCGATGGAATTGCTCATGGGTAACCAAAGGGCGGAAGCTTCTGTCATGCAGATGTTTCCATGGTTTGGCATGCTCAAAACCCAAAAGGATGAAGCCACTTTGATGGCTGAGGCAAGGTACGAGGCTTTCAAAGAGGAAAGAAATAGGTTGATGCTGCAGGTGAAGGAGACGTATTTCCAATTGCAGCAACTTGAAAACACCATTGCCATCACCCAATCCAATCTAGAAATCCTGAAAAGTCTGGAGCGGTTGGCCATCATCCGGTATCAGGGAGGAAATACCTCCGAAGCGGTGTCATCGGTAAGTTCGGCCGTCAGGAAACCTGTCCAGATCCAATCTTCCGGAAGTTCTTCCGATGGCATGGGAATGGGAGGAGGCAGTCCTGCTGCAGGTACAACCCCATCCAGTCCATCCTCAGGAATGAATGCCATGGGCGCCACCGGCAGTTCAGGTAAATTGACGGATGTACTCAGACTCCAGGTTCAGATCAAAGCCCTCCAAAGCGAACTGATCCAGATGGAAGTCAACAAAAAACCTTTGATCGCCAAATTCAACCAACTTTTGGGAGTCGAACAAACTGAAAAAATCAACCTTTCCGAGAAGTTTGAGCCGATCAACATTGCCGGATTGGAAGAACTGATGTTGGAAGGAATTCTGACCAACAATCCCATGGTGCTGATGCTGGAAAAAGAAAGTGAGGCCTATTGGAAACAAGCCCAAATGGCCAAACTGGAAGGAAGACCGATGTTGGGTGCGGGTTTGAATTACATGGTTTTTTCCCCAAGACCTGAATCAGGAATGATCGGAGGAATGGATGGAATGGAATATATGCCATCCGGAATGGGCAACAACATGTTTATGGTTATGGGAACGGTGACCCTACCCATTTACAGAAAAAAATACAAGTCGATGGAAACGGAGGCGATTTATTGGAGAGAATCCGCCATCAAACAAAAAGAAGATCTTCAAAACAGTTTGGTCACTGAATTTGAAAGTGCCATTGCGCTGCTCAAAGATTCGCAGAGAAAACTTGATTTGCTGGAAGAGCAGATTGAACTGACCGAACAGACGATGGAACTTTCCGTGACCTCTTATGCAACTGACGGAAGTTCGTTTGAGGAGATTCTGAGTATCCAAAGAGAACTCCTGGACTTCAGGCTGGAATTGCTCAATACCCAGATCGAGCAGCAATTGAATTACGCAAGGCTTGAAGTCCTTACAGGTTATTAAAGGAGGGTAAGGTTCAATCTCTAAGTGTAGAATTATGGGCTTTAAAGAAGCTCAATCAGATATTAATTGATACTAGATATTTATGGATATTAATTCCAAAACAAGAGGCTTACTTGTTAAAAAGTTAACCACATCGGTCATCCGACATCGGTCATGGGTCATCGGTCATCCGACATCCGACATCGGTCATCGGACATCCGACTTCGGTCATCGGTCATCCGACTTCCGTCTTCTGTCTTCCAACTTCCGACTTCGGACATCCGACATCGGTCATCCGACATCGGTCATCGGTCTTCCGACTTCCGTCTTCCGTCCTGTTTGAAAACGAATAAAAGGTTGCTTTAAAAAAAGCGCAAAAATAAAAATGAACATTGAATCATATACGCCATGAATACAAGAAAAAATATCGTCATCATCATCTTAGGTTGTCTCCTCTTTGGAGGGATTTTCGGGTGGATTATCAGAGGTGGAGGAGAGCCTGTACCGGAAAATCAGGAAGCGCTTGCCTCCGACGGGGAAACAATCTGGGTGTCTCCTATGCATCCCCATATCCGACAAAACGAACCCGGCAAATGCCCGATCTGCGGCATGGACCTTGTGCCGCTGTCACAACTCAGCGGTTCTACCAACGAATACCAATTGGAAATGACTCCCGAAGCCATGGCGCTTTCCAACGTCATGACGACCAAAGTCACCTCTGGGTCTTCCGCTTCGAGACTGCAACTGTCCGGCAAAATCCAGCCCGATGAGCAAAGGATCAAAAGCCTCACTTCCAATTTTGCAGGAAGGATAGACAAGCTTTTTGTCAATTTTACCGGTCAGGAAGTGACCAAAGGCCAAAAATTAGCCACCATCTATTCTCCGGATCTGGTCAATGCCCAAAAAGAACTGTTGGAAGTGGCCAAGATCAAAGACCGTCAACCGGCATTGTACGAAGCTGCCAAGGAAAAACTGCGCCTTTGGAAAATCTCAGAAGGGCAGATTGCAGAGATCGAAAAGAGCCGCGCCGTTCAGACGCAGTTTGACGTCTATGCCGACGCTTCGGGTATTGTGAGTGCAAGGAATGTCTCCTTGGGAGAATTTGTCAGCAGGGGTTCTGTCCTGTTTGAACTCATGGATTTGAGTCAGGTTTGGGTAATCATGGATGCGTATGAATCTGACCTGGCCGGAATCAAAAAGGGTGATAACATCACTTTCCAGGCAGCCGCTTACCCGGGAAAGGAATTCACAGGAAAGGTAACTTTTATTGATCCGACTTTGAATCCCGAAACAAGGACAGTCGGAATCCGTGCGGAAGCTGTCAATACAGGCATGCAGCTGAAGCCCGAGATGTTTGTCAGTGCCACGATCAAAACGTCCGCTACAGCCAAGTCGGGCCTGATGGTTCCTAAGTCTGCCATCCTATGGACAGGTCCGCGGTCAGTGGTATATGTGCAGGTGGGCAACAGCGAGTCCCCGGCTTTTGAAATGCGCGAAGTGACTTTGGGTGCGCGCTCGGGTGACGATTATATGGTGACCTCCGGCATCAGCGATGGAGATGAGGTAGTCAGCAACGGGGTTTTTGCGATCGATGCCGCTGCCCAACTCTCCGGAAAATACAGCATGATGCTGAGGCCTGAGGCCAAAGCTGTTTCACAGAATCAGGACGTCCCCGAGCAATTCCGTAAACAACTTACCGCATTTGTAAAAAGCTATTTTACCATCAAAAATGCCCTTACAGCTTCCGATGTTGCTTCCGCCCAATCGGCGGTATCCAAATCCAAGGCCTCTTTGACCAAGGTAGAAATGGGGCTTTTGGATGAAAAATCACACGATGTATGGATGGGATTATTGAAACCGATCCAAGGAAGTCTGGACAAAATCCAAAGCACCAAAGACGTGGAAGTGCAGCGTTCCCATTTCGAAACACTCTCGGACAACCTGATTTCGGCCGTGGCTTATTTTGGTGTGGAGGAAAATACCGTCTACAAGCAATACTGCCCGATGGCCTTCAAAGACAAAGGGGCGTTTTGGCTGAGTGGAGAAAAGGAAATCAAAAACCCATATTTCGGAGAAGCGATGCTAAGTTGTGGGGAGGTGACGGAGACTTTTATTCCGGTTAATTGATATATTCTAGAAATAAGGTTGAAATACAATTGAAATAAAGTTGAAATACAATTGAAATAATTTAAGTCTTGAGGCTTTGTCCTACTCGCAACTGAACGCATTACTTGAGGCCTATTTCCATCTATATCGCATAGCCTATATCTCATAGCTATTTCAAGATATTTCGCGCAGCATATTTCAAAGTATTTCGCCAAGGGCTTATTTCAAAATATTTCGCGAAGCATATTTCTACCATATTTCACCAGAGTTATATTAATATTTTTTCAAAAAAGTTTTTAATTCCGTGAATCCATTTTTTACGGAGAGATTAGTTTGTTTAGGGAAGGGGCAACAGGGAGTTTAGAAGATTGTTTGGTTTTCAGGTAGTACAACAATTCAATTTTTTGATAAATGTGGAGTTGGTCATTTAACCGTATTTGTAGGGAAGAAGATTAAATTATACATTTAATAAGAGTTAGTTGTGCGGATAAAAACCTTAATCCCTGAAATGAAACAGACCACCATATTTCTGTCAGTTTTTGATTCAGATTTTAATCTGATCTCTGAAAAGGAAATCAAGGAGTTGACCGATAACCGATTCAAGTATTTTGCCAAAGACGGGAGGCTTTGGGTAGCTCATAATTTCTCAGATGAGTTGGGATTTATTGTCATTGATATTGAACAATAGAATTTGGTTAGCATCTTAATGACCTAAGTATTTAATACCTTCATTTTCTTAAAATAAAATAACATCTAAATAAAAAGACAATTTCCATGTTCAAAAATCGCCTGTACTTTCTATTAATACTTACTCTTAGTGCCTGTGGAACAGGACAAAAAAGTAATGAAATCACTTCAACTGAAGGAAAAGTTGAATTTGAATTTTTGGATTCTCTGGTAGTAGAATCTCTATCTGAACTTTACCTTGCTGACAAAAATGAGAATACAGGGCAACTCCTTTTCAATGAGAGACAGATGGAGGAGTTAATCATTACAGACCTGGAGGGAAAAATAATTTCACGTTTTGAACCAAAAGGGGAAGGTCCGAATCAAGTGGAAACGCCCTTGGAAGTAGCATTTTGGAAGGAGGGAATCGTATTAAAGGAAATGTCTTCAGAGAATAAGTTTAACTTTTTTGATCGGGACCTTAGAAAAATAGCCCAAAGTCCACCTCTTTCAAAAGGTTTAAGTTTTATTTCCATGTATAATTCCAATAGAAGTTTTTCAATTTTTGAAAAAGATGGCAAATCCTTGATTTTAGGTCAGGAGCTGAATATGCTTGACGAACAGCTTTTAGCCGAAAAATCTGAAAATCCGCTGATTTATGAAAAGGCAGAAATAGGTTATATCTATGATGTGGATTCTGAAGGTTTAACTAGGATCAACTTATATCCTGAAACATGGAAGCCAAGATTGGAGCAAAAGTGGGTGGGATTCAAAAGTTCCTATGTGCAGGTTTCTAAAACCGATCAAAAAGTTGCCGTGCTTCCAAGTGTTGGCAATGAGTTGTTTTTTTATGATTTAGATGACACCGGTATTTCACCTGTATCTCAAATTTCACTTTTTCACCCGGAGCGAAATGAGAATTTAATTTTTGATGTCAAAAATGAATATTTTTTATATCCGCAATTCACACAACTGATTAGCGGGGGGAATTACTTTTTGGTAGAATTTTACACTGAAGTGCCTCAGGATATCTATGATTCATTTCGGGCAAAAGGAGAGGATTTCCAAAGTGATCCTGAATATTGGGAAACGCTGCAGAAGCATTATAAAGTCAAATATATCCTGACAGATAAAAATGGCAACCAAGGAGCAATTTCAGAACTCCCTGTTCCTGGTGTGGTGCATTTTATGGATGCCAACGATATTTTATATGTAAAGCCTACTTCAAAAACGGAATTGGATTACAATGTCTTCTATCGGTATCAAATGACTTTGAAGTAGGATTTCAACAATCAAAAATCAATTATAGTAACCGATGTGATTTTAAAGTTTAAAAGAATTAAAGATATGCGGTACTGTTCCATTTTAGCCCTTGTTTTGTTTATCTCCTGTTCTGAAAAAAACGACAATACCGGTCATGGGTATTTTTCTGACCGTCAATTTTCTCTGGATACAGTTGTCATTGATCCTGGAGATGAAATCATTTTTTTGGAGCATGATTTATTTAGTGCAGATAAAAGTATGGACGATAAATACCTTTTTAATTTTAATGCACATGACCATACCCTTGAGAAAATCAACCTCGACGACCTCCGGCTTGAGGATAAGATCCCATTTGAGAAAGAAGGGCCAAACGGAACAGGATCAAGCGTAGGTAGCATAAGGATGCAAAACCTAAATCAACTGATTTTTGGTGGAATGGATAGGGCAACTCTTTTTTCTTTAGATGGTAAAAAACTCAGTACCGTACATTATGAGAATTTTTCTTTAGGGGGAAACTTTGTGGAAAGTGGGGAGATGATACAATCAAGTCCTGTGCTTGATATTGAAGCCAAGCGTATGTTTGTATTAATTGAAAAGATTAAGGATAGTGGATCTGCCTTAGGAATACTTGATTTGGGGGAGTATGAGATTTCAAGGAAGGAACTACAGACTTTTGAAAAATTGAATAATTATAGATTGACCTTGTGGATGGGAAAAAGTAGCCTGGGTTTCGGAATTGGAGTGAAAATAGAAAAATTTGGTTCAAAGGTGATTCTATCCAATCAAATTACGAGTTCGCTAATGTGGCATGATACCGAATTGGATTCTCTTTTTATGAAAACCTACAGCAGCCAACTTACAGCAAATGAAAAAGTGAATTCCTATAAATTAGAGCATGAGACGGAGGAAAGTGTAGAGACTGAATACACAAAACTTCATCAGGAAATCAATTTTTTACCTCCTTTTTGGGATGAAAAAAATCAGGTCTTTTACCGCTTTTCTTTTCAGGAGATTCCATCTGAATCAAAAGTAGAAGAAAACATCAAATCGAATATTTATCTGACAGCATTGGATAAAGACTTAAACCTTATAGGTGAAATTTTAGTCCCCCAATTGACAAAAAAACCATCTAAACCTTTTTCGGGGAAATTCCCCAGACATTTTGCCAAGGATGGTAAAATCTGGATTTATGAGAATATCAATGATGAGATGGGATTTGTGGTGCTGACGATTTCGGATTGAAACTTTATCCATAGGCTCACTTCTGATGATGTTTTGAGAAGAAGTGAGATAAAGAAGACTGCTGGAGGGTATTTAAGAGGATGGTTTACGGCAAAAAAAAAAATTATGAAACCATGCTAAAGAAAAAAATATCACAAAAAATTTGCACTTATTTAATTATAAGTTTAGTCATGGTAGGTTGTAAGGAAAGCCCTGATTCTGGCCTGGTGACCATACCAATACCCAACAGTGCATCTGCGCCTGTGCTTCTGTCTGAAATGTCTCAAGAAGAAGCTAGAATTCAATTAGAAACCAAAAACGGAGTTTTTTTAGGGCATATTTTTGAAGTGAAGATACATCGGGGCAAGATATTTATTTCAGATATCAAGAGTATTTCAATTTTTGATTTGGAGGGGAATTTTGTTCAACAATTAGGTAGACAGGGAGAGGGCCCTGGGGAGTACAAAAGCGTTACTTCCATGGATATTGATGAAGCCTCTGGTCTGATCTATGTTTCAGCATATAATAAGCTTTTGATTTATGGTCCGGACAATATGCTTATTGAAGAAAGAAAGTTAGGTTATCCAATTGGCTATTTAAAAATTTTGGAAGGTAGTTTATGGGTAGTTTCAGAAGAAATTGGTGTGGAGTTTGGGGATGAAATTGCTAACCAAACCAACATTTACAAGCTTAATCATGATTTAGAGATATCAGATACCATTCCCTTTAAGACGGTTATTTTGGATCAAATCCGTGTTGGAGGATATGGGTTTAGATATTGGTTGTCCGATATTAAGGAAGGACTTTTTATGTTTATGCCAGTACTTACACCTGAAAACATGATTCGGGATACTTTGTATCAGGTCAAGGACAATGTGGTAATGCCTGCTGTCAAGTTCCATTTTGAGAGGCCACAGTCATTTGACAAATGGGGTGTGCAAACACTAGCCCTATTAAACATATTTAATTCCCCTTCCTATTATATTTTAGAATATGATCAGGATTACAAACGGTTTATGTATTTATATGACAAGAAAAAAAAGAGAGGATATAATCTGAGAGGAGGGTTGATTGATGATGAAGGAGATCCAGTGTTTTTGAGGCCATTGGACTTGAAGGAAGACCTTTTTTACTATATCAAAAAATTTGAATTTGAAGACAAAACGATTGAAGAGAAAAATCCGGTAATCGGTATTGTGAAGTTAAAATGATGGAAATGCCGACCAGTAGGGAGAAAGAAGGTATTTCAGATTAATCCTTAAAAAAAACCTCTAAATCATCAATACCTGGTTTTCGGATTGGGGTGGGGTAATCTGCAGGCTGCTCGAGGCGGAGATGCTTTTCCTCAATTCCTCGTCCAGTTTTCTGGCTTCGGTTTTGATCATTTTGAGAAAGTGCAATGTTTCCATAGAGGGTTTTTTGGGATCGATGATTTCCAAAATCCCGATGATATTGGCCAGTTTGGCGCGCATCAGGTGTGTTTGGTTGAAAGTCACCGTCGTCAGGTATTGGCTTTGTTGCCGGAAAAGGGATTCTGTTTTTTTCCTTTCGGAGATGTCAAAGAAACAGCCCGCCATGACCAAGGGTTCGCCCTCAGGACTCCACTGCAGCACTTTGCCATATCCCAAGACCCAAATGTCTTTTTTATGGAGATTCTTGATCCTAAACTCACAGTGGAACGGAAGCTTGCCATTGCTCGCAAAATGCTCATTCAGATTTCCTTCCACTTTGGACCGGTCAGAGGGGTGAACATGTTTTTTCAAGAAGCGAATAAAGCTCTTTTTTGGATTTTTGTCCAAGAGTGATGGTACCCCAAAAGATTTTTAAAAAAAGAACTTAGAGTGCTGTATTTCTGGACTCTGTAAAAGTACCTTAGTTGAATTAATCCATACTGATAAATCTTGTCAAGAGACTGTATCGAGATTACATTAAAATCTAAAGAGAACCAGACCATGATCCCTTATTGATTGATTCAATTTCATGGTTATCAAACATATTCTATCGCGATGAATGGTCACATTCTCTTGGTGACCTTAATGTCAGGAGTTATAAATAACTTATAAATTTAAAAAACATGAAAAAGTTAAGTTTAGAAATACTGAGGCTCTCGTCAGATGAAGTGCTTCAAAGAAGTCAAATGAAGAAGATTACTGGGGGGTATGGGGCATGGGTTTGTAGATGTGGCAATTATCCCCCAATTACTGTCTGGGATGGAGGAGACGCATCCGAGATCTGCCCTAGGGTTTATAATGTAGGCTGGGGTACTTGTACAGGAGTTTAATAATGTATTCGAATCTAAAATCTTGATTAATGGAGTACCATTCGGTGCTCCATTATTTAGCTCCTCTTTTATGAAATGTAAAATGAAACAATCAATCCTTCCAATTTTTTTGGCGTTATTATTCTTAGGTTGTAGTAAAAGTCCAACCTCGCAATTGGTAACTATCCAAATTCCAAATAAAACTGATATTCCGCTTTCCTTGGCGAATGTATCAATGTCTATCAGTAAAATACAGTTGGAAACAAAAGACAATGTGTTACTGGGATTCATTAAGGATGTCAAACTATATAATGAAAGAATATTTGTAGTAGATCCGAATAGGATTTTGATTTTTGATTTAAATGGGATTTTCCTTCAAATATTGGGCAGACAAGGAGAGGGGCCGGAGGAGTACACTCGAGTTACATGTATGGAGATTGACGAAAAAACCGGAAACATCTATGTGTCGGCCTACAACAAAATTATTGTTTATAACAAAGATTTCGAATTTGTTGAAGAAAGGAAATTGGGATACCCAATTCAGTATTTGAAAATTTTAAATGGAAGAATTTTTATAGTATCTGAAGAAGTGGGAGTGGCTTTAGGAGAAAAATTTGGTAATCAATCCAATCTTTATGAGTTAAACTCTTCCTTTCAAATGTTGGACACAATTCCAGTGAGGACTGTTTTATTGGATCACCTACAGGTAGGAGGAAGCGCTTTTAGATATTGGTTATCATACATAGAAGATGGGTTATTTTTGTTTATGCCAGTCCTTACACCCGAAAATCTGATTAGAGATACTTTGTATCAGATAAAGGATGAAAAAATGCATCCAGCAATACGCTTTAATTTTGAAAGACCACAGACACTTGATGCAAGCGGTTTTCAAACTCTAGTGCTATTAAATATAGTTAATTCCACATCCTATTATATTTTGGAATATGATCAGGATTGGAAGCATTTTTTGTTTTTATACAACAAGAAAACCAATACAGGATATAACCTGAGTGAAGGTCTGATCGACGAGGAGGGAGATCCTGTGTTTTTAAGGCCATTGGATTTAAAGGAAGACCTTTTTTACTATATCAAAAAATTTGAATTTGAAGACAAAACAATTGAAGAGAAAAATCCAATAATCGGGATTGTGAAGTTAAAATGATAGAACTGCCGACCAGTAGGGAGAAATAAGGTATTTCAGATTAATCCATAAAAAAAAACCACTAAATCATCAATGCCTGATTTTCGGATTGGGGTGGGGTAATCTGCAGGCTGCTCGAGGCGGAGATGCTTTTCCTCAGTTCCTCGTCCAGCTTTCTGGCTTCGGTTTTGATCATTTTGAGAAAATGCAATGTTTCCATAGAGGGTTTTTTGGGGTCGATAATTTCCAAAATCCCAATGATATTGGCCAGTTTGGCGCGCATCAGGTGTGTTTGGTTGAAAGTCACCGTCGTCAGGTATTGGCTTTGTTGCCGGAAAAGGGATTCTGTTTTTTTCCTTTCGGAGATGTCAAAGAAACAGCCCGCCATGACCAAGGGTTCGCCTTCAGGACTCCACTGCAGTACTTTGCCATATCCTAGGACCCAAATGTCTTTTTTATGGAGATTCTTGATCCTGAACTCACAGTGGAACGGAAGCTGGCCATGACTCGCAAAATGCTCCTTTAGATTTCCTTCCACTTTGGACCGGTCAGAAGGGTGAACATGTTTTTTCCATTTCACATTCTTTTGGCCTTTGGTTTTTTGGATAGCACTGTATCCAAAAATCTCATTCAGAGAAAGGCTCAGCTGATCTGATTGCTGTGCTATATCCCAAATCCAAAATCCGATCAGGTTTTCTTCAAGCAATCCCTCCATCAGGGAATTTTTTGCATGTATATCATTGATGCTGTCGGGGAAATGCACCGATTTTTCGTTGACATTGTCGGAATTGTGTCCTATTCCGGTGATGTCGATTTTTCCGTCAGGACCTGAGGTGATGGTAAACTCCCATTTGGTCCAGCCAAAAGCCGACCCATCCGGTTTTATCTTTCTCATTTCCTGTGTAAATTTCCTTTCACCTTCCTTCAGACATTTTTCCAACAGAAACTGAAAATTTGAAAAGTCCTTATAATAAACCAATTCCGAAAAGGAAGATCCGGAGGCTTGGGTTTTCAAAAAGCCCGTTTCTTTTTTAAGATGTTCATTGCTATCCAATATATTAGCATCCCTATCCAGGTGGATAAAATAAAAGTAATCTGAATGCTTAAAAAAATTTTTCATGAGATAGAAAGGATTATAGGTTGAGTTGAATAACGAAAACGCATATTCATTATACAAATTACATATAAACTAATATAAAAAGCAAAAAAATTGTTTTTATCCGGAAACTGACCCAAAATATGGAATCTATTTATTTATTGAATCGCACAGAATTTGGTTCTGAATCGAACCTTGGACAAGTAATGACATTAGAGGAAGCGATGGAACTGTTGAGCCTTTGGGTCAAAAACGACAAGCTGCTTTTTCACATGAAGCAGGTGGGACATCTGATGAAAGCCTATGCTGCGGCAAAGGGAAATGACGAATCCATGCAGCACATGTGGCATTTGGCCGGATTGCTTCATGATGCCGATTGGGACCAATGGCCTGATCAGCATTGCCGCAAAATCATAGAAGAATTGGAGTCAAGGAATATCGATCCACGGATTATCCGGACCATCGCTTGCCATGGACCGAGGTATTTTGGTGTAGAGCCCGTGACCGAGATGGAAAAGATGCTTTATGCCTTTGATGAATTGTCAGGTTTTGTCCATGCCTACTCCCTGATGCGGCCACAGGGCTATGAGGGAATGGAAGTCAGCGGTGTCAAAAAAAGGCTAAAGGACAAAACCTTCGCTGCCCAAGTCAGCAGGGAAGATATTGCCGATGCTTCAGAAAGGGCAGGAATACCCGTGGAGGAATTGATCAGTTTTGTGATAGCGAATCAATTGAGGGCATAAAAAAAAGGACTATTCGTCCTTTTCTTCATATTCTCTCAGTTCTGCCTGAACCTCCCGAAGTGGTTTTAGATTTTCGGGAATCGGTGGATTCAGTTCCTCGTCTTTTTCATAAGGGAAAACTTCGACAATCGGACTTTCGGTCACCTCCGTCACCCGGAAAGAAACGAGCATGTTGTTCAGACTTTCAAAGATCCTTTCGTAGGCTTCCTTTACATCATGCGCCGTGACAATCATGAACTGCGTCACTTTCTTTTCCTTGCCGCTGTCGCCATCAGCTACGATATAGGTGATTTTGCATTTGTGCCAAATGTCGATATCCTCATAGAAAAACACGTCTACCAGATTGCTTTTGCTGATATTGGTCACCTGAAAGTCTCCACGGATAACAGATCCAAGCATGTCATAAATCCTCGCCTCAGCCTCTGTAAATGACACAGCATCTACCAGATATTGCTCGGAAACATTCTTGAGCAGGCCTTGCTCAGTTTCTTTGGCATATTTTACTTTACACAAAAACCAGGTTCTCATAATTCAATTTTTCAAATTCAGGAAGCGAAGGTAAGTCATATTGGCAAAAGCCACAATGAAAAATGTCGATTTAGAATTCAATTAAAATTCTCTTTGTATGTACGCTTTATTGCCACAAACCATATAAAAACTCGGATTGAAGTTCCATTGTAGTGGCTCCGCCACGGCGGACAGGTGTGGACTGTCGACCGTGGACTATGGACTGATTATCCGAACATTGAACCTTAATTTTCAGTGAGTGGCAAAGTAGCGGATAATCATAAAATTCCCTTATATTTTGACAGAACAATTCACCAATGTGGGACAAAATCATCTATAGTTTTCCGATCCAGCTGTTGATTTTGCATCTGAAAAAGAACCTTTTTCTGGTGGCACTGTGGGTTATGTTGGCGCTGATTATTTTGCAGAAGTTGGGAACGGTTTTGGGAATTCCCTTTCTTTTTCTTGATCCTGAGTATTTGAATCAGGTTTCCTGGCAGGGGTTTTTTCTGGTGGGAGTGACGCTTGCTATCTTCACCATGTCATTCCATATGACGACCTATATCCTTGATGGCTCCAAATTTAAATTCCTGGCGGTCGTCCCACGACCTTTTATCCATTATTGTGTCAACAATTCAATCATTCCTCTGATTTTTTATATCCTATACCTTGTGGCATTCATTACTTTTCAGTTTGACAATGAGCATGAGAACAATTGGATCATCCTGGTTTATTTCTTGGGATTTGCAGCCGGCACATTGACTACCTACACCTTGATATTCGTTTATTTTGCACTTACCAATAAAGACTTTTTCAAACTTTTTGCTGACAGTGTGGAAAAAAGACTCCGCAAAACTAAAATCCCACGGGCCAATATGCTCAGAAGGATCAAGGAAAGTCAAAAATCCAAAGACAAGGTGGTGGATTTTCTGGATATCAACCTGAGATTTAGGCAGGTGAGGCAGGATTTATCAAGATTTGAGACCCATCAGCTGCTCCGTGTCTTTGACCAAAACCACCTCAATATGGTTCTGATTCAGATTGCATTGATCGGTCTGATTTTGATTTTGGGTTTGTTTAGGGAAAATCCATTTCTTCAGATCCCCGCTGCGGCAAGCAGTATTTTGCTTTTTTCGATTTTGACGATGGTGGTAGGCGCCTTGGCATTTTGGCTGAGAGATTGGTCGACTCCCATTGTGATCGGCGGCATCTTGCTGTTCAATATTTTGTCGGGCAGCCGGATTCTCAACAGACCGCACACTGCTTTTGGGATGGATTACGACTCAAGTCCTGCGGTCTACGATATGGACCATCTCAATATGCTGCTCCATCCGGACAGTGTGGCAAAAGACAAACAATATGCCTTGAAGATTTTGGAAAATTGGAAATCCAAGTTTCCCGTAGGGTCAAAGCCAAAAATGGTTTTTGTTGCCACGAGCGGGGGAGGACAGCGGGCCGCTTTGTGGACTGTACGGGTTTTGCAGGAAGTGGAGAAAGCTAGTGATAACCAATTTTTCAAACATACCCAAATGGTCAGCGGCGCGTCGGGCGGGGTAGTAGGAGCAGCGTTTTTCAGGGAATTGTATCTCAGGGCTGCGGATCAAAAACTGGATTTGTTTGATCCCAAATACCTCGATCAGATCTCCGCTGACAACCTCAATCCGATCATTTTCACTTTATTGGTCAATGACCTCCTGATCAGAAACCAGTCTTTCCATTACAATAACCGAAAGTACCTCAAAGACCGGGGGTATGCCTTCGAAAACCAATTCAACATCAATACCAAAGGAATCATGGAAAAGCCGATAGCGGCGTACAGGATCCCTGAATTTGAAAGTAAGATCCCCATGCTTCCTGTCACGCCATTGATTACCAATGATGGGAGGAAATTGTACATAGCTCCATCTCCGATGGCCTATATGGGGATATCTTTGGACAGGTCAGATGGCGTGGAGGAGAAGAGTCAAGGGATAGATTTTCAGCGGTTTTTTGCCCATCACGGGGCCGACCAACTGCGGTTTATCAGTGCTTTGAGGATGGGCGCGACTTTTCCATTTATCACTCCAAACGTACAGTTGCCGTCTAGCCCAAGGATGGAGACGATGGATTCGGGATTGTCAGACAATTTTGGCGTGCAGGATGCCCTTCGGTTTATGTATGTTTTTCAGGATTGGATCAATGAAAATACCTCAGGCGTGCTCTTGATTACCATCAGGGATTCAGAAAAATTTTCAGAAATCCAACAAAAACAGCCTCCTACATTGTTTGAAAAGCTATTTACCCCGATCAAAAATATTTATATCAATTGGGACAATGTGCAGACCCTCAACAATGAAGTCACCTACAACAGGATGAAGGAATCCATGCCCTTCCTTTTGGAAAGGATTGAGTTTGAATATTCCACCTTGCAGTATCTGAAAGAAAGGGGATTGGCGGATCAGGAAGGGGTGTTTAATCCAAAGCAACAGGAAATTCTCCGGGCTTCATTGAATTGGCGCTTGACCGCAAGGGAGAAAAAATCCATCATTGACAATATCCACAGCTACAAAAACCAACAGTCAATGGAGAAATTAAAAGCCATTGATTTTCTCCAATAACCCCAGCGGGTTACTTCGGTCATCGGACATCGGTCTTTTGTCAATTATCTAAAGCAAGATGCCTAACTGACCTCTCTGAGGATCTCCACTCCACATTCTCAATCAATTTCAACTTCTTTTTCGAAGGCAAGCAAAGCTTCAGAATTCCCTACCACATAAACCAAGTCGCCGAGTTTGAGTTTCATCGTACCGCTGATGTTGGACATGGTGGTATCCCCGCGCTTGACTGCAACAATGTTTATGCCCAACAATTCCCTGATTTTGGCTTCTTTGAGAGGTTTGTTGATGAATGGTCCTGAATCTTTCTCAACTTTAAATCCCACTAGGTTGATCTCCGGAAGGGCTATCTTCAGTCGTCCTTTAGCAGCATCTGAGGGTTTTCTGAACATCTCATAATTGAAAGAGCGGACTTCTTCTGTAAAACTTTCAATGTCATGCCTTGACACAAGGTATTTGCCCAATACCCTGGTGAATATTTCGATAGAGGTTTCGAATTCCTCGGGGATCACTTCATCGGCGCCGAGTTTGTGGTTTTCCTCCATTTCATTGACATACCTGGTCCTGACGATGATGTAGGGATGGGTGGTCATATACCGGATGTTGGATATTATCCTTTTGGTCGCAGCCGCACTTGATATGGCGATGACGGCGACCCTGGCCTTGTGGATATTGACATGTTCAAGCACGGATTCATTGGAGGCATCCCCAAAGAAGATCGGTTCGCCATTGGCGGCTTCCTTTCGCACCGTGACGGGATTCATTTCGATGATTACATAAGGGATATTGGCTGACTTTGCTGCTTTGGCAAGGTTGTGGCCGTTGAGTCCAAAACCGATGATAACAAGGTGGTCTTTGAGGCCGGTTTCCATAGGCAGGTTTTTGGGCACATCCTCATTCCCGAATTTTTCATTGAGCTTGCTTGGCAGGGACAAGGCAAGTATAGATTTGGAAAGGGATTCCCTTTTCTTCAGAAAAAATGGAGTGATCGCCATTGTCAAAATGGAAATGGCAAGGAAAAACTGGTAAGTGGTCGGGTCCATCAGTTCATACTTCATTCCTTCTTTCGCCAAAAGCAAAGAAAATTCACCGATCTGAAAGATCGAAAAACCCACAATAAAAGCTTCTTTAAAGCCCTGTCCGATGGACCTCACAGAAATAGCCACAATGATGAATTTGACCAAAAAGGTCAAAGCTGTCAATCCCAAAATGAGCAGGATATTGGAAAACAGGAATCCAATGTCGAAGAGCATTCCCACGGATACAAAGAAAAAGCTCAAAAACACTTCTCTAAACGGGAGGATTTTGCCGGTAGCATGGTGGCTGTAGTCGGATTCGCTGATGATCAGTCCGGCCAAAAACGCACCCAAACCCAGGGAAAGTCCCAATAAAGAAGTCAGGTAAGCCACAGCAAAACAGATGACAATAATGCTGAGAAGGAAGAGTTCTTCGTTTCTTGTTTTGGCTATGCGAAAGAGGAGGGAAGGAATCAGGTATTTGGCGCTCAGGAATGTCAGGATGATTACCGCAATCCCTTTTCCGGCCAACAGAAGCAATGAAAGGGCAATATTGTCCGTCTCACCCGCTAGCATCGGAATGAAAAGCATCAATGGAACGATCACTACATCTTGGAAAATCAGGATCGCCAAAGTGGTACGTCCCGAAATAGTATTGACTTGCCCGCCTTCCTGAAGGAGTTTGAGGACGATGGCAGTGGAACTCAGTGAAATGAGAAACCCGAGAAAAACGGACACATTCCAATCAAATCCAAAAAAGTGAGTGATCAAAGTCGTGACCAAAATCGTAATAAACACCTGGAGTGACCCACCGATAAATACCGCTTTTTTGATGGAAAGGAGACTTTTTAGAGAAAACTCCATGCCGATTACAAACAAAAGCAGGATAACGCCGATTTCGGAAAGTGCCTCAACTGTCGTGGAGGCGGTGACCAAAGACAGGCCATAAGGTCCTGCTATTGCTCCTGTAAATAAAAATCCGATGATAGTTGGGATTTTGAACCTCATAAAGAGCAAAATCACCAAAGTGGCCAAACCAAAAATCCACACTATATCAGAAAGCATGGGTAGTTCAACTTCTGCAAAAATAAAATGAAGCATGTTTTTAAGCTTTGAAGGATTTTACTGTTTCACAAAATACAACTTAAAACCATAGAAAATTCCTGAAAGAAATTTTATTAGGCCGAAACAAAATGATAAAAAGTAGGGAATTGGTTTGGAATGACTATTTCACCATCCTGAGAATGAGTGCTTCACCCATCAATAGGCAAGTCCAAGTTTTTTGTAAATGAAGTGCATCAGCCATGCCGGACCAATCATCAGAAACTGTACATCCTTGAAGAAAGAAGGTTTTTTTCCTTCGATTTTATGTCCATAAAACTGGAATATCCAAGCCACAATAAAAATGGCGATACTGACTGCCCACAGGGGAACAGGAGAAACCAAATCGATCAGATTGGCGACGGCGAGGCACAATGCCGAGAAAAAAAACATGCCCAAAGCCAATGGAGGAGACAAAGAAACATAATAAAACAAGACAATAACCAGCGCCAGCGTAGCCCAATTGGCAAAATCACCCAAAAAAGGCATCAGCGCCTCAAGGGATCCGGAAGGAATACTGTAAATCAATCCCACAATGCTGAAAAAAATAGCCGGAACACATATCCAATGGATCGTTTTATTGGTTTCATTCTGGTGGCTTTGGCCATATTCCAATAGCAGGTCATCAATTTTTCTCATGGTATTTGGGTGGGGAGTGGTACTCGGTTTTGGATAATCTGCATTAAATTAATAAATAGCCTTTAAATATCTTCTTTGATTCTAAAATAATGTTGAGCTATTGGGAAAAGAAACATTTTGTCAACTATGATTTGATCGTCATCGGTGGAGGAATTGTCGGATTGTCGACCTCCATTCAGTTCAAAATCAAGTTTCCTGAATCCAAAGTACTTGTTTTGGAAAGGGGAATTTTCCCAAGTGGGGCAAGCTCCAGAAATGCAGGTTTTGCCTGTTTTGGCAGTTTGACCGAAATCCTCGATGACCTCAACTGCATGTCGGAATCGGAAGTCCTACAATTGGTCGAAAAAAGGTATCGAGGACTATTATCCATCAGGGAATTTTTTGGAGATGAGCGACTCGGTTATTTGCCCACGGGCGGATTGGAACTTCTGACCGAAAAGGAAATGTATGCCTTGCAATCCCTTGATAAAATCAACCAATTGCTTGATCCGGTTTTCAATGAAGCGGTTTTTGAACAAATGGAGGATATCACACCATTCGGATTTTCAGGCAAAGTGCAGGCAGTAATCAGGAATAAATTTGAGGGAGAATTGGACTCCGGAAAATTTCTGTTGTCCCTTTGGGAAAAATGTCAGGAGCTGAATATTAAAATACTGACCGGGTCAAAGGTTTCGAAAATTGACGTGGAAAGGAAAACGGTTTTTGTCCAAAACCCAACCGAACAAGAAGATATAGACTTCCATGCCGACAAAATAGCCGTTTGTACCAATGCATTTACAAACCTTTTGTTACCCGGATTGGACATTCAGCCGGGTAGGGGACTGGTGATGGTCACCAAACCGATTCTCAAGGAAATTCCCCTTTCGGGAACATTCCATTTTGACAAAGGGTATGTCTATTTCAGAAAAGTGGAGGATAGAATCCTATTGGGAGGTGGAAGGAATATTGACTTTGAGGGAGAAAACACCCTTTCCATGGAAGTCAATCCCAAAATCAAAGAATACTTACTGGATATCCTTCATGGAATCATTCTTCCTGATACCGATATTGAAATAGATCTATGGTGGACGGGAATCATGGCCTTTGGTAAAAACAAAAAACCAATTGTGGAAATGGTGGGAAAAAATGTTGGAGTCGCTGTCAGGTTGGGCGGAATGGGGGTCGCGATTGGCTGGCAAACAGCTGAAGAGTTGGTAAACATGCTGGCAGAGGTGTAATTTTCCAAAAAATTCTTAATTTCAGTTTTTTATAATTTTATAAAACATTAATGATAACAAAACACAAAAAGCCCTCTGTCCTAGAAGCCCTGTTTCCTATTGCTTTCTTAATTGTTTTGTTGGTCATCAATATCTGGATTTTTGGGACGGATGCCCTTTCAGGTTCAAACCAAATGGTACTCATTTTTTCTGCTACCATTGCTGCTTTGATGGCCGTTTACCGCTTGAAATACAGATGGGAAACTTTGCAGGATGGGATTGTCAAGAGCATCTCTTCTGCCATGTCGAGCATATTGATCTTGTTATTGATCGGAGCTTTGGCCGGAACATGGATGATAAGCGGAATTGTCCCGGCGATGATTTATTACGGATTACAGGTCCTGAATCCGACCATATTTTTACTGGCCGCATGCATCGTCTGTTCGGTTGTTTCGATGGCAACCGGAAGTAGCTGGACGACAGTGGCCACAGTCGGGGTGGCATTGTTGGGAATCGGCAAAGCGCTTGGTTTTGAAGAAGGGATTATCGGTGGGGCTATTATCTCAGGAGCATATTTTGGGGATAAAATGTCACCGCTTTCCGATACGACTAACCTTGCTCCGGCAATGGCAGGCACGGATTTGTTTACCCACATCAGGCACATGACCAAGACGACTGCTCCCACCATGACACTTACCCTGATTATATTTGGAGTTATCGGGATTTTTTCCGGTGCACAAGGCTCAGTTGATCAGGTGAAGGACATTTCAGCAGTTATTTTGGGACAATTCAATATTTCGGGATGGCTTTTCATTGTACCGATAGTAGTCATTGTCATGATTGTGAAGAAAGTTTCTGCGGTTCCCGCCTTGTTGGCCGGAGCCATTCTTGGGGGATTGTTTGCCATCATTTTCCAACCTCAGATTATTGAAATGATTGCGGGAAGTTCGGAATTTGGATATGCTTACCAATCATTCAAAGCTGTCATGATTGCTTTATATGGTAGTGTAAGTGTGGTCACGACCAATGAGGTTGTTAATGAGTTATTGATCACCCGGGGAATGTCGGGGATGTTGAACACCATTTGGCTGATCGTATGTGCCATGGCTTTTGGCGGAATTATGGAAGAAAGCGGCATGCTCAAAGTATTGGCCGAAGCCGTCATCAGGAAAGTTCACTCCGTAGGTTCCTTGATTGCCTCTACAGCAGCGACTTGTGTGTTTTTCAATGTCACCACCTCGGACCAATACCTGGCGATTTTGGTGCCCGGAAGGATGTACGCCAACGTCTATAGAAAGCGCGGACTAAAACCTGAAAATCTTAGTAGAACTTTAGAGGACAGTGCGACTGTTACATCTGTATTGATCCCTTGGAATACATGCGGGGCCACCCAAGCTTCGGTGCTCGGAGTTGCGACATTGGCTTATGCCCCGTATTGTTTTTTCAACATCATCAGCCCGATTATGACCGTGCTATTCGGTTACCTGAAATTGGGAATAAACTATTATAGTGAAGAAGAAATGAAGGAGATAAGAAAGGAGTTGGTAGCATGATACCGATGAAAATCTCAAAAATTGAAATCAACGATTTACCTCTTGGACAGTTTGAGGGTGATATCGTATTGGTGGACAAAAAGGAACAAATAAATGAAGTAATCGATGAAATCAGCCGACACGAATTGGTGGGATTTGATACAGAAACGAGGCCTTCATTTACCAAAGGGACCCAACATCAGGTGGCCTTGCTTCAATTGGCTACCGAAGATGTCGCGTTTTTGATCAGGTTGAATCAAATCGGGATGCCCGGAATCCTCAAAGAATTGCTTGAGGCAAAACATATCGTCAAAGTTGGTGCCGCCGTCCATGATGACCTGAAGGCATTGAAAAAAATCAGGGAGGGTTTCTTGCCCGAAAATTTCTTTGACCTCAATGAAGAATTGAAAAAAGTCGGTTTCCAAAATGTAGGAGTCAGGAACCTCGCCGCCATGGTTTTGAATGTGAGGATATCCAAATCAGAACAGGTGTCAAATTGGGAAGCGCAGACCCTTACCGAAAAGCAGTTGCTCTACGCAGCGACTGACGCTTGGATATGCCGGGAGATTTACAAAAAATTACATTACCAGGGTTACTTGGAGCCATTTCTCAATCCCCAACCATAATCACTCCCTCCAAATTCTTTGCTTTTGCAATCACCATTTCCCAGATTCCATCGGGTACAGATAAGGTGATTTCACAGATATTGTCAAATTTCTGAGCGGCAATTACCAGATCATATTCTTTTACCAATTTCATGACCTGATTCATTTCCTGATAACCAAAGTGAAGGGTCAGCTCCTTTTGGTCCTCCGTTTCGATGACTTTATTGTTTAAAATCGCCTCTGCGGCGGCGGTTTTGTAGGCATTGATCAAACCTCCCACCCCAAGCTTTGTTCCCCCAAAATACCGCACCACCACGATCAGGACATTGGTTAGGGAATGGGACCGGATCTGTCCGAGAATCGGGTCGCCTGCGGAATGGTTTGGTTCGCCGTCGTCATTGGTACGAAAAACATCTTTGTTTTTACCCAACATGTAAGCATAACAATGGTGCCTGGCATCGAAATACTTTTTGCGAAGCCCTTCCAAAATCCCCTTTATTTCCTGTTCGGTTTTGACCGGATAGGCAAAAGCCAAAAATTTGCTGCCTTTTTCTTTGAAAAGACCTTCTGATACAGTTGCTAAGGTGAGGTATGATGTGCTACTATTCAAAATAGATCAGGGAAGTGGATATGAGAATGACAGGTTCAATGACTTCTTTTAAAGCTCAGGCTGAAATAAAACCTTTCCGACAAATTAACCTACAAATAAAAATCTATTCAAGTTTAAGTGGTATTTTAGCATACCATATGAAGGATTTGTCAAAACCGGAATTGATATTCTTAAAGCCAAATAAGAATGAAAATGGACAGCTTCATTTCATGGAAGAGCCCACAAGCATCCCATTTGCAGTGAAGAGATTGTTTTGGCTTGACCGCATAACCGAGGATGTAACAAGAGGAATACATGCGCACCGTGAGGAATTGCAGGTGCTAGTCTGTTTGTCGGGTCGTGTCACCGCTTTGCTTGAAAATCTCGCCGGAGAAAAGTTTTCTTTTGAATTGGACTCTCCCTCCAAAGCGCTCTTTGTGCCTTCGATGGTTTGGACGGAATTTACATTTGGCAAAGGTGCGGTTTTGTTGGGGATTTCTGACAGGCAGTTTTCCGAAGAGGATTACATCCGGCAAAGAGAGGAATTTGATTCCTTTCAAAAAAATTTCGCTTTAAATTCCCAAACTATTGCCAATTAGAAAAAGTATCTTTTACTGAAAACCTGCTTTTTTGCAATCCTTTGAAGATTCTGAGTAAATAATGTATCGGAAATATTCCAAATACTAATTAGCCATGGAATCCAAACCTTTAGTCACTGTAATCCTGACTGCTTTCAATCAAAGCCCATTCATCGTGGAGACTTTGAACAGCCTCCTAAGCCAGGGTTATCCCAATCTTGAGGTTTTTATCATTGACAATGGAAGTAAGGACAAAACCAAGCAGTTGATCCTCGATTGGCTAGAGACCCATAAACCTTCATTCAAAGTTTCAACTTTTTTTAGGGACGAAACCATGCCTTATTGTCAATCTTTCAACGAGATTTTTTTGAAAAGCAAAGGCAAGTATCTCATCGACCTGTCAGGTGATGATGTCATTTTGCCGGGCCATATTTCCTCCTCTGTACAGAAACTTCAACAGTCAATTGGTGCTGCTTGCTGTTTTTCAGACGTGTTGATGGAATTTCCAAACGGTAAAAAAAGAACCTTCTATAAGAGGACAGCAGATGGCCACCTCAACCAGAAAGTTAAAATCGGGGATATTTACAGCAGCATAGTAGAAAGAAACCCGGTTTCGTCGGTGTCATTGGTTTTTGATTCATCCATCTTCACCAAAGTGGGGGGATATGATGAAAGCCTTTCCTATGAGGATTTTGACATCATGGTCAGATTGGCTAGGGATTATCAGTTTGTATATTCTAACCATATCGGGATCAAAAAAAGGATCCATTCCAAGTCTTTTTCCGCAGGTCAATATCTTCCAAAAAAATCCGAGATGTTGCCTTCAACTTTGAAAGTCTGCCAAAAGATCAAAAAGATGAACCGGAGGCCCAAAGAGGATAAAGCATTGCTCAGGCGGATCCTTTTCGAAACCAAGCATGCCCTTTTGTCGGCTAATTTTGAAACTGCCCGCGGTTTTATTTCATTGGCACGGGAACTAGGAGCCAAAGGATTGAAATTTTCCATGTACAATTCATGGGCAAATATGAAAATGGATATTTCGGGTCTCTACCTTCTTTTTAAAAAAATCAACCCACGATAACTTCTACCATTTTTTCCCGGTGAAGGTATTTGTTGGCCACTTCCATGACATCTTCGGGTTTTGCATGGAGGATGTAATCCAGGTTTTGTTGATAAAAGCCAAAATCCAATCCCGCTTGGTGGATGGATTTGAACCTTCCGATCAGTTCAAATCCGGAGCTGAATTGGGACAAAAGCTTGCCAATCATATAATTCCTCACGACTTCAAGTTCGTGGGCAGAAACAGGTTCGTTTTTTAACTTATCTATTTCCATATATACTTCATCGATCACCGCTTCATCGTGTTCTTTGATCACATCCGCCATCACTACCCAATAGTCCGCATTTTTCAATCCGCCGATACTGCTGTAGATGCCATAGGTGTGGCCTTTGTCTTCCCGGATGTTTTTGATCAGCCGGCTTCCAAAGTACCCACCCAAGATGGTATTCATCAGGTTCAATTTGAAATAATCGGGATGGTTTTTTGGGATCAGGTGACAACCGATTCTAATACTGCTTTGGACTGATTTTTCTTTTTCTTCAGCTACCCTTTGGTGTTTTTGATTTGGAAATCCTGTGGTTGGATTTTGAAAAAATGCCACGGGAATATTTCCGATCTCCCGGATGATATTTTCTAGCTGTGAATCATCCAGATTTCCGGTAAGGAATATTTCAGAATTTGTCCAAAGGTCTTTTTTATAAAATTCTATTAAGTCCTCCCGGTAAACCAAATCCACGTCTTTTTCTTCTGTAATCTGACCGAAGGGGTGGTTTTCACCGAACAGTGCTTTTCTGAATAATTGAGATGCCCTGTGGCTGTTTTTGTCCCTGTTGATATGGATACTCAGCGCCTTTTGTTTTTTTCGCTTGGTGAGTTCTTTATCGGGGAATATGGCCTCGGTGAGTAATTCCCTATAGACAGGCAAAACTTTGTCAAAGTGTTTCTTCGTAGTTAGAATGGAAAGTCCATGATTTTCAAATCCCGACTCTGTTTCCACTTCAGAGGCATAAGTATCAAAAAAATCATCCAAGGTTGCGGCATCTTTCGTCAGGGTGCCTTCCGTGACCATTTCCAGGGCAAAATAAGGAACCAATAATTTGCTGTTGGAGGTCTCGTTGATCGTCGAACTGATTTCGAGCTTGACAGCGTCGATTTCAGGGGTGGGTATAAAATACAAATGGACTCCGTTTGGAAGAGTCCTTTGTATTGGTGTGGGAAATTCTATTGATGAGGGTATTTTAAACTCAGGTGCTTTGGATCTGTCCAGCATTATTCTCTTCCTGCAATGGTATAAGTTAAAGACAATCTCAAAGTTTCGGCCAAAGGATGGTTTTGTACCTGAGGGACTAGATAAGAGAAATCAAAACCAAGTTTGTTGTAATCAATCCCAAAACCCATGGTAAAATATCTTCTGCCACCTTTGTTTGGGTTTTCGTAGAAATATCCTGTCCTCAATGCAAATACATTGTTATACTTATATTCCATACCGAAGGAAATCATCACTTCCTGCAATTCTTCGCTGAATCCATCAGGAGCATCAACGAATGACGTGAACATTCCATTGATCAAAGGTCTATTTGGGTCCCTACCTCTTTCAATGATGAAATCACCATTGTCGTCAGTCACCAAGACTCCATTTTCATCTCTTTTCAAAACCGGTGGAGAAGGCACCATCAGCTTGTTGAAATCCAAAGTGAAAGTCAATGAATTCATTTCATTGAGATTCATCAGGTAGGCAGTACCGATTCGGAAGTTGGTTGGGATAAAATCCAGATCATCGGCACTGTTATAAGTGATTTTTGGCCCGATGTTGTTGATGGAAACACCCCAAGAGAATTCTCCGGTTTTATTTCCCGAAAGAACTTCTGTCCTGTAGTACAATCCCACATCCGTTCCGATAGTGACTCCGGGTCTACTTTCAGCACCACCTGCAGAGGAGATATTTCCTGATAAGTTGGAATGGATAAACCTGGCGGATATACCCAAACCAAGTTTATCTGATAATTTTCTCGAATAAGTACCTCCGAATGCGATGTCTCTTGGCGTAAATTCTCCCAATTCATTTCCTCTGCCGTCTGTCAATTGGATATCACCCATATTGAAATACCTCAAGTCAAATCCCCATGCGGATTTGTCATCGATTTTGCGGTAGAAAGTCAGGTAACTCAATGACATGTCATTGACCAATCTTCCCAACCAAGGAGAATAAGAAAGTGAAACTCCCATATCGGTGTCGATAAAGGATAATTTTCCGGCGTTCCAATGTGCCGAAAATGCATCAGGACTTGTGGCCACACCTGCATCTCCCATGGCAGAATGTCTGCTGTCGGGTGCAAAATTCAAAAAAGGAACTGCTGTGGTGATTACCCGTCTGTTTGGGTCCTGTCCTGACACAATGGTTGAATTCTGTCCCAATACTGGTAATGTAAACAGGATTATCCCTGAAAAAATCGAGAGGGTGATAAGGGGTTTTATCTGTATTTTCATTGAATAATGATTTTTCCGCTCTTGGTTTCAGAAGAATTGTCTTTTTCTGAAATGAGCATTAGGGTGTAAATATAAGTTCCTTTTACGGGATATTTGGTTGTTGAACGGAAAAAATTCCATTCGATTCCATCCAGTAAAAAATCGGCTTCTACATAACGGCGCTTTAATGAAAATATTTCACTGCCGTAAATAGAATAAATTTTCAATTCAAGGTTGATAGTCTCATTTGACCTATTATGTGCGACTCTAAATTTACTGCTTTCCGTAGCCGGATTTGGGTAAGTCCCATACTCTAAGATCTTTAATTCCAAAGACCCCTTGATTTCGATTTCCTGGGTGACTTCAGAACGGTTTCCCACATTATCCCATGCAGATACAGTAACGGTGTTTTTACCTTCCCTGAGATCAGCCAACAATGTGTTGATTTCTCCCTGTTCAAAGCCGTTGTTTGCCGCCTTGAAATTTTGATTGAGAATGATCGGGTCTTGGTTGTTGATGACCAACTCAATATCCTGACCATTTACCTGAGAAGAAATGTTGATTCCGCTTTGGTCTTGTAACTGGATGGAAAGGGGAAGGTTCGAAAACGGGAATGATTGGCCTGCATCTGTTTTTTCCTGCCCATAAAACAAACCAATGCTTGGACCCTGATTGTCTGCAGAAGTGTAGTTTGCCGTGCCGCCAATCGGGATTTGGATGGCACCGATGGCTTCATCTCCGCCTTCATTCAAGCTTGAAAACAGCCTGATGTTACCGAATCCCACTTTGTTATCAATATTTCTGGGAACAAATACATTGGCTGTAAATGCCCCTTCTTTGACTTCACCTTTACCTCTGAACAGGACATTCACCTCCTCCAGAAAATCCGCGGGCGAACTCTCATCGCCAAGTGACTTGAGGGTTTGGGCTTTGTCTGTGATCTGGATGTCAAAGACGCCATTGCTTGTCGGCAACATGGCCCCTGTCAGCGGATCTATGATTTTTCCTTTGATCTGAACCTGCTGCATGGCCCTCAGCGTATCCGTTTCTGTTTCCAAAACAACATCCCAAATCCGGTCAGTTTGGGTGGTCAGCTCGGGCACGGCCAATTTTAAAGAAGGATCACCGAGAAGTGAAAAGTTCCTGTTGAAGGGTCCATTGAGGCTGTTGTTTTTTGTCAGCCTGAAAATTTCCCCCAAATCCCTTGTTTCACCGTTGTCTTTTTCAAATACCTCCTCAACAAAAGCGGTGTTGAGGGCAAAATTGACACTGCTGAAAACAGGCCTACCGGTAGTCAGCAGGCCGATTGCTCCTTTCTTTTCTGCAAAAAGAAATTCCTCTGCGCCGGATCGGATGAAAGGACTGTCATGTCGCCCAAACTCACAGGTTGCGGTCACAATCAAAGGAAGCAGTGGGTTTTCAGGCCAATCGTAAATGTCTGAAACAGTAAACACCCTTTCTGCAGTCAGGGTGGTTTCATTCCCATGGCCGATATAGTTGAGGATCAAAACGCCATCTTCTATAGTCGACTTTAAGGCTGACTTGGCTGCAGGAGAGCTTTGGGCATTTCCTGACCTGAGTTGCTCGTAGCGGTCAAGGTAGATTTTTTTGATCTGGTATTCGGGATGATTTTCTGACAGGTATTTGGAATGGACTTCCGCATCTCTCAGGTGGATATTGTTATCGGCATCATCTGTGAAGAAAGCAAGATTTCTTTTCCACTCACCACGGTTGTCATTTCCATTTTCGTAAGCAATAATCTTGTCAACCATTTCCCGTGCTTCGGGTACAGAAATGGCAGGAATCCTTCCTACCCCGATTTGTAATTGCTCGTCGCCGGCGTTGGTTTCTTCCCATTGCCCCTGACCCCAACCCAAGAACCCAAAGAAATCATCGGAACTGTAGGTGGTCAATGGATTTAGGCTGCTTCGTGAACTGTAGGTGGGTACCAAATTTGGCCTTCCTCCCTGTTTGGATTTGTAATCGTAAGTGCCTTTGCCAAAGAAAAGGACATTTTTCAATTTCCCCGATAGATGAAAATTGGATGCGATCATGTTTCGGATGGCTGTCACATCCGGATTTCCATAACCGAAGCTGTCATAGATATCTTCCAATACGACCACAGTGCTCTGTATTCCTCTTTGGTTTTTGTGGGAAGAAAGCCGCTGTGCCTGCGAAAGCAAGGACCTGTGGGTGACAATGAGTAATTGGGGTTCTGTGCTGTCCACTCTCAAACCGGTGTTTGCCAAGGAGAAATCAGTGACAGATTTAACTTGGCTTGGTTCAAAAACGGCCACTTTTTCTCCCTTGTCCAAAAAGACCTTTCCAACCACTTCAGATACGTCATAGGCATCGTTGATTTTCCATATGGTTTTGGAAGGTTGAAACTCAAATGTTTTTCCTTCCTCCAAATTAAAATATACACCTGTCCCAAGAGAGGAAAGGGAATAGGGTGTAGCCAAAACGGCATAATCCAAATATCCCGTCCCGTTGACATCACCGGTCTGAAAGATTACCCGAAAGTCGACAGCAGACGCGGTGGGCCGAGCAAGGGAAAGTTTTTCTGTTTTTACTCTGCCCTTGATCCCGTAGGTGGTATTTGGGATAGGCGGAATGACGCTCTGTCCGATGTTTTGACCGTTGGTGTTGATCCTGAAGGTACTTTCACTCAGCGATTGGGCCATCAAGCAGATCTGCAAAATGGGTGAACCTTCCGGTCCACTTGGAATATCAAATGAAAAGGTAGATGATTGTCCGACGAAAAGCGGGTTGGAATACCAATCTCTCCCGGAGTTCAGTATGTTGGCATCCTCCCATTTTTTAGCTTGGACATGGAATAGTCTTCCACCGCTTGTGGCGTTGCCGGATGGGATTTCATCCCCAAGGACTTGATTGCCTTTGATTTTTTTTCCTATCAGGTAATAAAGCGTATCAGAATAAATATGGTGCTGATAATTCAGATTTTCTTCAGTGGCAAGAATCTGGTGGGGGCCATTGACAAAGAAATAAATGTCATTTCCAATGGTTTTGGAAGGAATTTCCTGAAGCGTGAGTTGCAGGCTATCGAGTTTTTGTGGCAACATTCCCGGGAAGCCAAACACAGCCACATCTTCGCTATCCTCAAAGCCAAGGCTTTTTATTAGGGTGTTGGTAACTTTGTAGACTCCAGATTCTACAACAGGAAATTTATAATAGCTTGGGTTGGTTTGGCCAATGGATTCAAAGCAAAAAAGGAATAGTAAAACTACCATTCCTGCTTTATAAATAAATTTAAATCGACTGCTAAGCATTCCGGGTGATTAATGCCTCAATAAATGAGAGCGCAATATACACAATAATTGCAAATGGAATACCAGCTATCCCAAAGATAATGAGAGAGATAAGGGAAAATGCAATGACTAGATACCTGAAAATATTCTTGCTAAAGGAAAAATCTTTGAATTTTAGGGCAATGAGAGGGAGTTCTGCCACAAGCAAAAATGACATCACCACTCCGATTCCTACAAGCACAAATGGGTTGGACAAAAGGCCTCCAAAGAATTCGGATTCTTCTGCCAAAAAAGGAAGTGTGCTGATCAAAAGGGCATTTGCAGGAGTTGGAACTCCGATAAACCGATCCGATTGGCGGACATCTATGTTGAATTTTGCCAGTCTGAGGGCAGAAAAGATCCCTACCAAAAAGGCCACATAGGGTAAATATTGATTCTCTGTTTGGTATTCGATCATCGAAAACAATATGAAAGCGGGCAAAACGCCAAAGGTGACCATATCCGCCAAGGAGTCAAGTTGCTTTCCGATTTCACTGCTTACCTTTAATATCCTAGCTACAAAGCCATCCAAAAAATCGAATACGGCCGCCAGAAATACCATATACGCACCAAACTCAAGTTGGCCGTCGAGCACAAAAAGAATCCCCGCCATGCCGGCAGCAAGGTTTAAGGAAGTCAGGGCGTTTGGTATATGTTGTTTGATCATCTAGTATCTGGCGCGCTTGCCTACAAAAGGGTTGTTTTCTTTTTCTTCTCCGATGCTTGTTGCAGGGCCATGACCGGGATATACGGTAGTTTCCTCCGGCAAGTTGAACATTTCTCTTTTGATCGAGCTGAGAAGTGTCTGATGGTCGCCCCCCGGAAGGTCGGTCCGCCCGATACTTCCCTGAAAGAGCGTATCTCCGGCGATGCATATTCCTGTCGGTTGGTGGTAAAAAACCAAATGTCCTGGTGCATGACCGGGTACAAAAAGAATATCGAGTGTCTGGTTACCGATCGTCAGTTTTTGTTTTTCATCTATAAATGCATCGGGTTCTGCTTCCTGATACCCCGCAAAGCCATAGTTGGGCGCATAGACCTTTACGGATGTGAGAACCGGAACTTCATTTCGGTGAATCAAAAAGGGCACTTTGTAGGTGTTCTTTACGAAGGCATTTCCCAAAACATGGTCGATGTGGCAATGCGTATTGACCAATAGGGTGACTTTTAAGCCTTCGGCTTGGATGAAGTTGGCGAGGGTTTCCTTTTCTTTTTTCTCAAAACAGCCCGCATCAAATATTGTCGCCTCTTTGGTTTCGTCGAAAAGAACGTAGGTGTTTTCGGAAAAAGGATTGAATGTGAACGTTTTGATCTGTAGCATCAGAAATCTTTTTTAAACCAACTCAAAATAACGAATAAAGAAACTAATTTTGACCATGGAAGTTGATTTTTTACTGGTTGGTCAGGGATTGGCCGGTACGGTATTGTCACATAGATTATTGGCACTTGGGCAGAAAGTGATGGTCATAGACCTTCCCGGGGGCAATCAAAGCAGCCGCATCGCTGCCGGATTGTATAATCCCATCACCGGCAAAAAAATGGTAAAGTCCTGGAATGCAGACCTGCTTTTTCCTGAAATAGAACCTCTTTATACCGAACTTGAGGAGCTTCTTGACACCAAATTCCTCTACAAAAAGAACATCTACCGCCCCTTTTTAAATATTGAGGAGCAAAATGAATGGATGGGAAAAACAGGCGATCCCGGATTTGAACCTTATTTTGAAAGGATATTCTCCAAAGAATTATACCCTGAAGTCACCAATCCCTTTGGCGGGATTCTTCTGAAAAACTCCGGTTATGTCGATATCAATACACTCTTGACTGCCTATTCCGAATATTTGACCAAAAAGAATGCTTTGCTTGAATCCGTATTTGAGGAGGAAAGCCTTGAAATCGGAAAGTCAGGAGTTTCTTATAAGGGCATTTCAGCCAAAGGCATCGTGTATTGCAATGGCCTTGGGGCGATGAAAAGCTGTTATTTTTCAAATTTGCCTTTTGCACCGGTAAAGGGGGAAATATTGGATATCATCCAGCGTTTCCATCCTGACGAAATCATCAATCGGGGGGTCTTCAGAATCACACTTCCCAATGGAAACCAAAGGGTGGGGTCAACTTACACCTGGCATGACATGGATCAAGGGCCCACCGAAAATGCCAAAAATGAATTGTTGGAAAAACTAGAGAAGCTTGTTCCCGCAAAGGTTTTGTCTATCCAAAGCCACCGATTTGGCATCCGTCCGGCAACAAAAGACCGAAAACCGTTTTTAGGTGAACATCCTGACTTTCCGGGCGTTTATATTTTCAATGGTTTCGGGGCGAAAGGCGTATCTTTGATTCCGTATTACAGCAATATGATGGCCGAAATGCTTTTATATGGCCATCAACCTGAAAAAGAAGTGAACATTAATCGGATTAAAAAAACATAATTCAAATTTTTAAGTATATTTAAAACCCAAGTGAATCAGGTTAGATGAAAAATAAGATCGTATTCTTAGTCTTATCAATCTTCTTTTTGCAGCTCCCATTGCTGTCTTTAGCGCAGTTTAATGGGGAGAAATTCGGTAAAAACCGAGTCCAACACAAAAATATTGAGTGGTATTACTATAGTTCCAATAACTTCGAGGTTTATTATTATGATGGCGGCATGAACAATGCCAAAATGGCTATTGATTACCTTGAGAGTGAATTTGAAAGGCTGACCCAATTGATAGGGTATGTGGCTTATACCAAACCTAAAATTTTTATTTATAACTCTCCCGAAGAAATCCTCCAAAGCAATGTTGACCTGAATAAAGATGAATTTACCATCGATGGACAGACTTTTTTCAGCAAATTAATAGGAGAAGTAGCTTATCCCGGATCTTGGGAGGCTTTCAAAAAAGAACTGATCTATACCACTTCCAAGGTAATCATTGAGGAGATGCTCTATGGGTCCACGATAGCCGACGCTTTCCAATCCAATCTGATCAACAGCTTTCCTGACTGGTATATCGATGGCGTGGCCATGTACCTTGCCCATGGCTGGAGTATGGAAATGGATGATTTTGTAAGGCATTATTTCAAAGAAGAAAAAAGCACCAAACTCCATAAACTCAAAAGCAGGGAGGCAGGACTTGTCGGACAATCGATATGGAATTTTATTGTTGAAAAATACGGCAGACGCTACATTTCCAGTATCCTCAACCTGTCAAGAATCAACAGGAATGAAGAAAACAGTATTGCCAACACCATAGGCGTAAATTATAGGGTTTTTCAGGACCAATGGAAACAATTCTATGTCAATACAAACCAGCAGGTTTTCAATACTTTCAAAGACATCAATGCTTCCAATGAAATCACCGAAACATCGGAATCTTACCTCGGCATTATCAATGACATCAAATTCAGTCCTGATGCCAAGCATCTAGCCTATGTCATCAACAGCGGAGGAAAATACAAGGTGCAGGTTAGGAATCTGGCTGATGGCAGGGAAATGACCATTTTATCAGGTGGTGCAGTATCTGCAGACCAGCCCGCCAATCTTACTGTTCCGATTATTGCCTGGAAGGATACCCTCAATCTGGCCATAGCCACTTTCAAGAGGGGAACCACGACATTGAGGTCAAGGGCAATAGATGGGTCCAGTCAGGATAAGATTTTTCTAAGAAATATTACCCAGGTACTCAGTTTGGATTTCAATTCCACAGGAAAGAGTATGGTACTTTCTTCCATTGCCAATGGCAAAACAGATGTCTATTCCCTCAATGTGAGGGGAGTGGGAAAAAGAATCACCAATGATGTTTTTGACAATATCAGCCCGGTATTTTTGAATGATTCCACGATCATCTACAGTTCCAATTTTACAGCGCTGCCTGATTCGGTCCTGACAAGAACGCCTGACGTAAAACTCCTGCCTGATTACTTTAACCTGTTCCAAGTCGATCTTTGGGATTCTTTGAAAGTAACCAAACTCACCAATCTCAATAACAAAAACATCAGGCCGAGGATTCTGAACAGCAACAACGTACTCTTCTTAAGTGATCAGAGTGGGATCATGAACCTGATGCGGCTCACTGTTTCCAATACCATTGCAAGCCAGATGACTGCATTCAACAAGAGTCTGGAGGCATTTGATTATTCATCCAGATTAAACAAAATCGCCTATTCTTACAGGGATGGTAATCAGAGCCGGTTGGTGATAGAATCCTATTCCAACATTGATCAGTTTACCCCAAGTACTCCGAGAATTCAGCTTTCTCAGGCCAAAACCCTTTCAGAAAGGATATCGTCAAGAAGGTCTGAAATCGATGGGGTAACCAAAAAGCAACCCCAGGAACTTACCCGTAGGGCGGAGCAGCCTACAGTAAAAAGAGATTCAGTCCTGAATATCCGGTTAGAAGACCTGATGTTGACCACACCTCCAACCAGTGACCAAAAGCAACAGCAGGCAGCTAAAGATTCGATCCCCGCACCCAAGAGTTTGACAGGAAGCATCAACACCGACAGGCTAAGATTTGAGAAAAAAGGCGGCATAGATACTGAAAATTACGCGTTTGATACAGTACCCAAAGCTGCCGCTCCGGTCGCACAAACCGGTCAGTCCACCAGGGGAAATATGCTTGAAAATTTCAGGAAGCAAAGTCTTCAAAAAAGAATTACCGGTCCTGCCAGGATGACACCGCAGTTTATTACCTCCAATCTCAGTACTGATTGGGTAGTGGATCCGATAAGGGGTTTTGGATTGGCCTTGTCGGGTAGGATGACGGACATTCTTGATAACCATAATTTCAAAGGGGGCTTGATGTTCCCGCTGGACTTTAGATCAGGGAGCGATGTTTTCTTCGAATATGAATACCTGAAGCAAAGGATTGATGTCAGCCTGAGGTACGATAGAAGGACAATCAAAATCCTGCCTCCTGACCAAGGGGACTTCACTTCCCAACTTTATGTCCTGAACAAAACAGAATTGGGATTCTCCTATCCATTTAATGTCCACTCCAGAGTCACTATCGCACCTTTGTTGGCAAAGACCCAATATTTTAACCTCAATCCTGACTCCATCATATTTGGTCAGGACCCGGATCAAAATAGATTTGATGTCACCTATGGAGGCGGAAGGTTTGAATTTGTGTATGATAAAACACAACAAATGGGATTGTATACCCAAAAAGGAGGAAAAGCAAAAGTGGGAATAGTCCATTACCAAGGTCTGAACAATGCCTCTAGGTCCTTCACTAATTTTTACCTGGATTTTAGAAATTATCAGGTCATTCACAAGAACCTCATATTGGCCACAAGGCTTTTTGGAGGATCCTATTTTGGGAATAACCCGCAAAATTATTTGGTGGGAGGGATGGACAACTGGCTGTTTAATGAATTCTACCAGCCACCAAGCAACAGACCGGAATCATCGCCGGTAAGAAACGATCAGGGTTTAGAAAATTCCAATATTTTATTTACAGAATTTGTAGACCTCAGGGGATACCTATTTGATGAAATTAGGGGAAGAAACGTCGTTACCTTCACTACCGAGCTTAGGATTCCATTGTTTTCCTATTTGTCAAGGGGAAACATCACCTCCAACTTTGTGAAGAATTTCCAGATGGTAGCCTTCTATGATGTAGGTTCGGCGTGGAATGATGCGGCACCTTGGGAAAGGATCAATGACCAGAATACAGAGGTCATCACCACCCCGGGTTCGCCTTTTTTGATCACACTCAACAACTTCAACAACCCTTGGCTGCAAAGCTATGGCGCAGGCTTGAGAACTGTGTTGCTCAATTATTATTTCAAATTTGATGTTGCCAGACCAATCCGAAATTACCAAACCGAAGAGTTGAAATTTTACATTACCTTGGGATACAATTTCTAATCACAAGCGAAAATTATGATAAAGTCCATGACAGGCTATGGTTTGGCCGGTTTTGAAGATGACAATTATGTTGTCAGCGTCGAGGTAAAAACACTGAATTCCAAATTTTTAGACCTTTCGATCAGGTCACCTAAGCAGTTTTCGGACAAAGAACTTGAAATAAGAAACCTGGTCAGTGCCGTTCTGGAAAGAGGAAAGGTGAACCTGAACCTTGATTTCTCTTACAAATCGCTTGAAGAAATGCCTGTAGCGGTCAATGAAGATTTATTTTTATCCTATTACAAGACCTATCAAAGCCTTGCCCAGAAGGTTCAGACGGATAACTCGGATTTGTTTAAGTTGGCGCTACAGTCTCCACAGGTGCTCAACTCCAACGTAGAAAAGAAGACGGACACAGATGAATGGGAAATCGTAAAAAAGACCATTGAGAAAGCACTGAGGCATTGCGATGCATTCAGAAAAGATGAAGGCAATACCTTGGAAGGTAAGTTTTTGGAGAATCTGGGTGTCATCAGGGAGGGTTTGGAAACGGTCAAAACCCAAGACCCTGAAAGAAAAAACAGGATCAGAGAAAGAATTAAAGGGAATTTTAGGGATTGGATGGAGGAAAACAGTTTTGACCAAAACCGGCTCGAGCAGGAACTGATCTACTATTTTGAAAAAATTGACATTACCGAAGAAATCGTCAGGTTGGAATCCCATTTGGATTATTTTGAAAAAAATCTCACGGCGGGAGACAGCCAAGGAAAAAAATTGGGCTTTATCGGACAGGAAATCGGCAGGGAAATCAATACCATCGGTTCCAAAGCCAATGACGCCATGATCCAAAGAAGTGTGGTGGTGATGAAGGATGAATTGGAAAAAATAAAAGAGCAGAGTCTGAATATATTGTAAAAAAGGGCCAAAAGGCCCTTTTTTTATTGTAACCTGAACCGGATCGGAACCCGCATTTTGACTTTTACAGGCAGTCCGCCGTTTCTTCCCGGAATCCAATTCTCGGCTTCTTGGATTACCCTGATGGCTTCCTCATCACAACCTGCCCCGATTCCCCGGATTACCTCTACGTCTTCAATTTTGCCGTATTTGTTTACCACAAAAGACACATAAACCGTTCCTTCCACTCCCATGCGCCTTGCCTGAGTCGGGTATTTCATGTTTTTGGATAGGTATGCGTTCCATGATTCCATGCCTCCCACAGGTTGGGGCATCACCTCCGAAAAGTCAAGCAAGACGTCTACCGGTTCCACCACAGGTGGTCCCTCCAGTTCAATATCCGGAGTGGTTTCGGTACCCAAATCAATAAGGATTTCGCTGTCCGGGATGTCAATATTATCAGGGACGATTTCGATGATGGGATTGATGATTTTTGGTGGAGGCGGTGTTTGGTAGGTGAGGGGCACTTCCGGGATATTTTCTTCCCCAAAAAGAATGTCGGTCTCATCAAAAATCCTGTGGTGCATTATTTCTGTTTTCCATTCAAAAGCAAACAGCAGCAAAGACAAACTGATACAAAGACCAATATTGAGGAAATAACCTCTTTTTTGGTCAAGATCTGAAGAAGGGTTTTTCTTGGTTTCCATGGTCGTATGTTTTGGTGTCCATGAATTTAAAAAGAGTTGAGCACTAATCCGTCTATTTAACTATAATTTCAATATTAAAGAATGTTAAAAAAAATCGACCACAGTCGACGGACGACAGTCCACTGCCGCTGCAATTGGAATTCAATCCTTAAATTTGGATAGTGGAAAGATGGCATTCATACAAAAAAATAAGGGGCTTGCGGCCCCTTATGTATTTTATCCAAGTTTGAATCTTATCGGAAGTCTCATCCTAACCCTTACCGGGCGACCTCTTTGCTTGCCCGGAGACCATTTTGGAGCTCCTGTGACAACTCTTAGTGCTTCTTCGTCACAACCTCCACCGATACCTCTGAGAAGTTCAACGTCCTGTACAGATCCGTCAGTATTCACAACGAACACCACATATACTGTACCTTCGATTCCCATCCTTCTTGCTTGGGTTGGGTATTTCAGGTTTTTACGCAGGTATTCGTTCCATGCTTCCATACCTCCCGGAAATTCCGGAGAATTTTCAACCACGTCAAAGATCTCGTCCGCCTTCTCCACTACAGGAGCATCAGCGATGACCACTTCCTTGATTACTGTTTCTTCCTGTACGTCCACATCGAAGTTAACTTCTATTTTTTCTTCGATTTCCACTTCATCAGGAATTTCCTGGATGACCGGCTGCTCGATTGGCGGTGGCGGTGGTGGTGGCTGTTCTGTAATTGGAATATCCAACAGTTCTTCAAATTCATCGGTTACTTCGCCAAGGTCTTTCAAATTCCTATCGTCATAGGATTTGTATTCAAAAGCAACAAGGCATAACCCGACGCTAATGAATAATCCAAGATTCAGGAACATTCCTGATTTTTTGGATAAATCCGCTTGTGGCGTCTTTTTAGCTTCCATGGTTGTTGATTTATTAGGTTAATAATTTTTTACAATGTAAGAGATAACAATTTTAGCCATTTATTTTAATTTTTACAAGAGTTCAAATTGCCTTGCATAAAATTATTGAACCAATTAGCCTAATTATTTCTTCAATCCCGTGAGGGGGAAAATAAAATGTAGATTTTAAACTTCCTCAAGGACTGTATTCAGGTGTTGATTTCCGATAGGGTTTATCCTCCTACGAGTTCGGAATATTCTTCAAACGACAACAGGTCAGAAGGGACTTCACCGGAGAACTTCACCTTGATCATCCAACCTGATTCGTAAGGGGAATCATTTACCAACTCAGGGGAGGATTCCAACTCTTCGTTGAATTCAATGATTTCACCTTCCAAGGGCATAAAAAGATCTGATACAGTTTTCACAGCTTCGACAGTACCAAAAACTTCACCTGCTGCGATGGTTTCACCGACTGTTTCCACTTCGACGTACACGATGTCCCCAAGTTCCCTTTGTGCAAATTCTGTAATGCCGATGACAGCGATGTCATTTTCAATTTTGACCCATTCGTGGTCTTTTGTGTACTTGAGCTCCTTTGGAAAATTCATATCGGTTTTAATTTTAAAGTGTCCAAAAATACAAGGTTTCGACAAATGTAAAAACCTATTGTGCTAAATTAAATCGCAATTGTCCGCCAAAGGCTGTGGAGCTTCTACGGAAGGCAGTGGTGACTCTTGGGTCGTTGATGGTACGGTCAAAATAAAGGGTAATATTCAGACTTTTGCTCACGATATATCCAATAGTCGGGCGGATCTGGATATTCAGGTTTCCGTTTGTGACTGTGCTTTCTCCTTCGATTTTTCGCTGAACCTGTCTGGTGTCCACAACTTTGGTGCTCAGCCTGAACTGCAGGTCATTTTCCAAAATCTCTTGACGTCCTTTGATTTTGAACGGTATTTTCACACCTGCTTTGGTGTATCCCAAGTCAAGTCCAAAATCCCGGCTTGATTGTTCTGTAACCTGTGCATTGGAAAAATTCAAGCCGAGGTTTCTTTCAGAATTATATTCCATCACGATGTTGAGACGGTCCTTGGTGAGGAGGTTGACACCGATCAGCGGGGCAAACCGCTCTGAAAGTACCACTTGGTTCAATATGAAGATGGGGATATATTCACCGAATTCGTTGGTGAGGTTGGCACCGGGAAAATTCCGGATGCTGTTGTACAGTTCCAAACCTTTGTTATACAAGAGTGAGTTTGAAAAATTGCTCACATCGTAGGTGGAGGTATAGGCATGGGTCAGGCTGATGCTGGAGAAATATTCCTTCAGAGCAGGTATCTGGCTCAGACCCTTGTAATCCACTCTCCAGTTTGGTATGGGGATTTTAGGGAATGGATTCAGTTCGATGGTATTGGGATCCTTTCCTGAATATGCCGAAAGGAATGACAGGGTCAAGACATCCTGACCATTGATGGAATACTCTCCGCCGGGATTCAGTGCATTGAGCCTGGACTGGATGATGCTTCTGTTTTGTTCAAAATCGGTAAAGAGAGGGGAGTTGTTATTTTGGTCATCCCTGGCTAAAGTGGTCCTGATAATGGAATAGGTGATGCTGTATGCACCGGATCTGTTTGGACTCAGGGAACCGAATTGTCCAGGATTATCGGGGGAGTTTCTGAAGATTTCTGTATAATCTCCCGTTTCTCTTTTCCTGGCCTCCAAGGTGATGTTGAAATCTTTGAACGGCACTACCAAGCCTGTTACCTGAAGGTTTTTGGTCTGGTTTTGTCTGAATAACTGCGTCATTTGTGTACTTGGCGCCATCAGGTTTTGCTCCGCAAGGCTCAAGCGGATATTCGGATCCTGACTTCCAAAAATGAATCCCAATCCCGGGTTCATGAAACTCCTGTCCATTCCCAATAATCCTGTCTCTGGCATATATCCGGGCAAAAATGTCCCCTCCACCACAGAATACCTAAAATTGACATCCTTGATCATGGTGAGGAATTGAATCGTTTTTCTGGTGAAAGGTGTACCGATGGTATCCTCTGCGCTGACATTTGTTCTCCCGGGAATACTTGGCCGCTTTGGAGCATTCAATGCCCTGTATTTGGCACTCTTATTATACAGTTTGACAAAATCCAGTTTACCTACCATAGACCTGTCTCTTGTGTTTTGGATGACATTACCCAAGGTATCCCGCTGTCCGATGGCACCGGTCAGCCATGAATAGGTGGCGGCGTATTTGTAATCCATCCCTATCCAATCCAATGCACCGACCTTATCCAAAGGCAATTTGTAATTGACATTGACTTGGTGGTTGTAATTGGTTGTTCTGCCAAAATTCCGGATGTTGTTGCGCAGAGAATCTCTCTTTGATTCGGTGTCAATGTCCCCGTCCGGTTCGTCGACCACCGCCATTATCCTGCTGAGGTAATCTACCCTGAGGTTTTTGGTGAGGTCCCAGTTGAGGTTATAAGTCTGGTTGAGGAAGAAACTTTTTTGGAAGAACGGATCTACTCCATCGATGGTCAGTTGGTCGTTCCTGTATTGGGTACGCAAAAACCTCCTGTCCACATCTATCCTTGCGGCAAAGGAAGTCGGTACAAAGTTGAAATTCATATCCCTGATGAGGCTGAATTTCTCTCCGCCTACCCAACTTGAATTTTTGAATGGTTCAAGTACAACAGGTTTTGGCTGGTACACATAAGCAATATTGCCGAGGTACGTTTCAAAAAGGTAGCTTTCTGTATTGATGTTGCTTTGCCTGACAGAACCATGGGCATATGAAAACGAGAAGTTGCTCAGGTCATAGACGCGGTTTTTTTCCTGATTGGGATTTTTATTTTTGCGGACATTGGTAAAACCGATGTTTCTTCTGCTCATTTGGTCCAAAACCTGGTCTGTATAAATTTCTCTCTCGGAATCGTTCTGGAATTTTTGCAGGGCAAGGTCAAAGAGTACGTCAGGGTTCAATGGGTCAAACTGGGGCTTTGTAACTGCATTCTCAAAACTGATATACATCGGGATGGATACATTCAATCCTTCCGGTAGGATTTTGTGAAGGTTCACATTGGCCGACACGTCATACAGGGTGGCGGAAGTTACTGCCCTTTGGGAAAGTCTTGTCTCCAAGCCCCCAAAACCAAAAGTATTGTGCCTCACTGAAGTCGAAATCGTAGCCACATCGGCAATCTGGGCATTGAGCCTTGCATTGGCAGCCCATCCGGAAGATTGCTTGTAGCCTGTCAGCCTCAATTCATTTGCCCATATACAGATGGACTTCGAGGCACCGCTTCCGCTTCCGGGATTTCTGATCCCGATCATCAAGCCCTGAACCAGACTCAATTCAGGCCGTCCCACCACCGTCACTTTGTATTGCCTGATATTTTGGGAAAAGGCAAGGTTTAAAGGTACCCGACTGTTATCCCTTTCTATTTTGACACCCACTATTTCATTGATGGCAATATCGATTTCATTTTCCTGCGGCCAGATCTGTAAGGGATCTCTGGTGCCTTTTGGGGTGATATTGAGGGGAACTTCGATTTCGTAGTAGTTGTCTGTATAATCCGTACCCAACCTCAAAAAAGCTGTCAATTCACCATCCTGGGCATCTTCACTGTCTGCGTGGATAAACATTTTCATCCGCTCAAACTGGACCATGTCCAAAGAATTGGCATTCTTGAAAACTGCACGGGCATCCTTTGCCTGGAGGTCTTCCACGCAAAGGCGGATGGATTGCTCATTCAATACCCTTTCGACAGAAGCGAGGTTATCCCGGTCCCTGACGATACCCGGCGGCAAAACATAGGGGCTTTGGGTGGCGCTTCCCTGTCCGTTGTCTTCAATATTGACTACATCCACGCTGAAGTTGGAGTTGTCCGGTTCGGGAACTTCAAAGAATCCCCTTTCATACAACGATTCTAAAAACACACGCCATTGACTTGCTACCAAGCGGAAGTTTGCCATACGGAGGACGACAGGCTGCTCGAAATCTGTCAGGTAGGTTCTCATATACCTGATGGACTTGAAGCCGGAGATGTCTCCCTGAACCCTGTCGGGAGTCCTTACCGGAATTCTGAATAAATACCAATCGACCTGATCCCCGCTTTGGCTGGAGGTAACTTTGTCTACAATGTAGTTTTTGCCCACTTCCATTTCCCCTGGTCTGAGGTCAATTTCATATTCGTAGTAGGCTTCCAATTCATTGACGGTGTTGTCATTGTTCAGGTCTTCGTTGTCAGGAATGTTGGACCCTGCAGGTACAAATGACAAGTTGCTGTTATTGGAAATGGGTGTGTTCCCATCCATTCCGTTGAATTTCTTATACCTTTCCAGGATTTTGATATTGTTATTGTCAAGTTCTTCCCCCAAATAATATTGGAAATTATCAGCCGAAGGGTCATTTTTGATCGCCTGCAATGCAGGTGGACTGACGTTTAACCTGTCAATGAAACGGGTCCTGAAAAAATCTTCTTCTTCTTCATTTCTTAATCCATCCATTCCTACGTCTTGGTTCACCCTGGATTCGGGGGAGTTGTCAAAAGCGGGAATCAGGAATTGTTGTTGGGTGATTTTACCCCATTCGGTGACGTTGGCATTGTCCGGATTTCCGTCAGCAGGGAGGCCATTTTCAAAACCATGCCGTCCGTCTTTGATGACATCTTCAGATACCTCACCTAAGTTGAATATCAATTTTCCACCGGTAGTATTGTTTTGGTTGAAATTTCCGTCCAAAACCCGCCCGTTTTCTCCTTCAATAAATGGATCAAGCATCCAGAATTCCAAGAATTCAATATTGGTCCTGTCAAAATCGACTTCAGTCGTAATCGGTCTGGTCACACCGCCATAATTCTGTCTTGGATTTGGAAGAAATCCTTGAGTGTTCAGGTTGGGATTGTAGTTGTACAGTCCCCTTTCGCTTGGGAAATAGGCAAGTTCAAAAAGTGGTTCAGGCACCACAATGACATCCCTGTCCCTGTTTTGGAAGATTTCCTGGGGCAATACCCTTCTGACATAATGGTTGATACGGTCCTCTTGGTTGATATTGGCAGGTACATCCGCGCCCCCTTCTCTATAGAAGATATTGTCAATATTGTACCAAGCTACTTTTGCCCGGCGGTAGGCATTGCCCAATCTGTCAGGAGTGATGGGACTCAAGTCAAAAAGGTTGTTGTCAGTTTTTGGAGTAGCCGCCAGGTGCCAGGTCTGTGCTGCCGATCCACCAAGACCATATGGGGTAATGGCTGTCTCGAAGTCATCGATGTAGTTGGTAGGTTCGCCCAAAACCTGGTTGGAAGTACCCGGTAGAAGCTGCGCAAATTCCCCACTGACCTGAATCAAAGATTTTTCCTTGGTATCGGTAAAGGGAAGGGCATCCGCCAATTTGGTCAAAAACCGGGATTCATCGCTGAAATTGGCATCCAATCCCCACATGCTGTTCCTGAGTGTTTCATTTCCTATGGCTATCCTGGTGATATTTGGCCGCTCGTTTAGGTATAAGAAGGTACCTCCGATATTGAATTTGTCATTGAGGATATAGTCAAGCCTTGTTCCCAACAAACTCCGCGTCTGGAAGGAAACCAAATCCGCTTTTTCAAAACTGATGGAAATTCTTTTTCCTGATTGGAGGATCCCTTCATTGATGATATTGACCCGTCCAAAATTGTAATCAACTGTAAAATCAACCCCTTCCGCCAAAGGGATGTTTCCAGCCATCACGATCACCGAACCGGGGGAAATATTCAATCCCGGCAAAAGGATTTCTGAGGCTGAACCGGCAGTGAGTCTTCCTTTGATAAAAAATTTGTCATATCTGGTGACCAATTCTGCATCGGCAAGGGTAGTCCGGTAGAGCGTGTCAAAGACATATTTATTGGCAAGGTTCGCTTCATTGGGCAAAAACTGACTTCGCAGCGTCTGTCCAAATGGCTCTAAGACAGGGAAGACCAATAATCCCCGTTCCGGGAAAATGGTGATGCCGGGAATAAAGTCAAAGTTTCCGTCGGGAGCAGGATCATTTTGGGGGTTGAGGTTATCAAGTCCTGTCAATCTGATCAATGGTCTGTTTTTGACATTTTCCCCTTCCAAAAGGGTGGGGTTATCGAGTCCCGTCCGGTCATCCCGATAGATCACCTGAAGTTGAAAACCGTCCTGCTGGATTTGGTTGGCATTGAGGTTATAGATGTTTTTCATCATCAGGTCCCAAGTCGGAATCTTGATGTTGATCCTGGCAGGCCTAAGCATTTTTAGGAAAATGAGGTCGCTGATGGGGCGGTTTTGATAATCTTCTGACAATTCACCGACCTTATAGACCTGTCCGTTGTAGGTATATTCAAAAGAAACCGCCAAGACCTCGTCGTTTTGAAGCCTTCTGGAAAGCGAGATATAGCCGAGTTCCCGGTTGAAATGGTATTCTGTCGGGGCAAGTTTTCTGGCACCGTTGACCTGTTCGAAATCTATGCCCCGCGTAAGTCCCAAGCTGGATTCGATGGCTCCTGAACCGGTGTCAAAAGGCCTGAAAGCAGGATTTCCGTTGAGTTTATCAAAAAGCAAGTTGGCTTGGTTGTATGCCGGTGCGCCCGGGGTTCCTGGTCCGATGTTGGGATTCTCGGGTTTGTAAATCCTCGAGCCTTCGCCAAGGTCGATGAAAGAAGTAAAATTCCTCAGGGTTTCCGTGTTTTGGGCGCGGTTCATGATGTAAACTTCCACCCTTGTAATGTTGAGTCCTGAAAGAATCTGCGGCAGACCTCTCAGCCATCTTTCGTAATTTTCCCTAAAGAAATGTGCGAGAAAAAAGTGGCGGTTTTCATCATAGGAAGAGCCTTGCACTTCAAATTGCCTTCCCTGTCCTCCGGCTTCAATGACAAGTTCATCCCGTCTTCCCCTTTGGGTGGAAGCTACTCCGGTGACGAAGAGTTTTCCGAATTGAAGCTGGGTTTTGACACCAAACAGGTTTTGCGCTCCCTGAATCAGGCTGTTTTGGACAGGCATGCTGACGTTCCCAATTTCAATGGATTTGATGATGTCCTCCTTGAATCCGGTGTATTCTGCTTTGAGTTGGTTCTGAAAGTCAAAGGAATTGTTGGAATCGAAGTTTGCTCCGATCTTTAATTTTTGGCCCAATGTACCGTTGACGGCCATTTGGATCTGTTGGTTGAAATTGAAATTCCCGTTTTGCTGCTGTCTGACGGGAATGGAGGGGTTGTCAATTCTTCTGAAAATGGCACCTAAATCCAAATCCACAAAACCTGTCGGAACAATATTGATGTCACTGCCGCCAAAAATCCTGTCAAGACTTGGGCTAGTGGTAATGGGCGGAATCAGATTTCTGCCGCTGACAGGACTTTCCCCGTCTAATCCTTTGGACCTGCTTCTCCAATATTCCTGTCTGACCCTGAATTCCTGTATTTTTGAAAATTCATCAAAATCGTATAACTCTCCTGGATCTGTGTCCGTAGAATCCATCTGATCTTGGATCCTATATCTTGGGATGGAGTCCATTTCCACCTGAATGTTGGGTTGGATGGGGCCGGTTTGGTAAAAAGGGGAGTATTTTGGCAGGTAGGGATTCTGGGTTGGATATAGGGGATTGGTCCTCATATTTTGCCAAAGCAAAAATGAAGGGAGCATTCTCCTTTTATTCAAAGAATCAATTCTGCTCTGAATGCTGTCAGGTCTGGTCTGAACACTGTCTGTCCTTGTTTCCTGAGCCTGTAAACTACCAAAAAACAATAAACAATAGACCAGAATGAGAAGACCTATTGGTTTCAAAAAGGATGTTGCGCTTTTTTTTGAAAAAAATTGCGGATACAAAAGGCAGTCGGGTTTGTGATGATTACGGGTTTTTTAAAGATGCTTTAATTAATTCTTCCAAAGAAATTTCCGGACCGGTTTTTTTCAAAACTGTCGCAATGTTTTTTTCTGCAACAGCCTTGGTAAACCCTAATGTCAGCAAGGCTTGTAACGCCTCTTCTTTTGTTTTATTGTTGGTTTTTGAAAAGGAGCTTGTCGGAATGATAGCATCCCCAACCGATTCTTTTTTGATCTTATCCTTCAATTCCAGGATTATTCTCTGGGCTGTTTTTGTCCCGACACCTTTGACATTTTGGATGGTACGCGCATCCTCATTTACAATGGCACTTTCGAGTTCTTCTGAGGTCAAAGATGATAAAATCATCAGGGCGGTATTGGGCCCGACGCCCGAAATCGAAATTAGGTTAAGGAACAGTTTTTTCTCAGAATCATGGCTAAATCCATACAGCGTATGGCCATCTTCTTTGATGCTTAAATAAGTGAGGAGCATAATTTGCTCCTCATCTTTGATTTTTGAATAGGTCTGAAGTGAAATCCTGACCTGATATCCAACACCGGAAATATCGACTATGACAAATGTAGGGTCTTTGTAGGTCAGCTTCCCTTTTAGATATGCAATCATGCTTTAATCCTTTGTTTGGGCATCTACCACAGCGATAGCTACCATGTTGATAATATCCCTGATAGAACTTCCAAGCTGTAATATATGAACAGGTTTGTTCATACCCAACAGGACCGGTCCGATTGCCTCTGCATTTCCAAGTTCCGAAAGCAGTTTGTAGGCAATATTGCCTGAACTCAGGTCAGGGAAGATCAGCGTGTTTACTTTGTGTCCGATCAATGAACTGAAAGGATAGGTTTCTTTTTGGATTTCTTCATTCACGGCAACGTTGGCCTGCATTTCTCCTTCAATGACAAGTTCCGGATACCTTGCTTTGGCCATAGCTGTCGCAATGGAAGTTTTGGAGGCCACGTCACCTTTTGCCGATCCGAAATTGGAATAGGATAGCATTGCTACTTTTGGCTCTATGTTGAAAAACCTGACGCCGCTTGCTGTCAATCCCACTATTTCTACCAATTGCTCGGCGGTGGGGTTTACATTGACCGTGGTATCAGAAAAGAAGAATGGCCCTTTGGAGGTATTCATGATGTACATTCCCGCTACCCTGTTGACATCCGGTTTGACTCCGATTACCTGCAGTGCAGGGAGGATGGTTTTTGGGTAATCTTTGGTCAGACCAGAAATCAATGCATCGGCTTCACCTACCTCGACCATCATGGCACCGTAATAATTTCGGTCTTTCATCAGACGGATACATTCTGCCGGAGTCAGACCTTTTCTTTTTCTTTTTTCGTAAAGGATATTTCCAAAAAGCTTGAGTTTTTCTTCGTCCATATAAGGATCGATGATGGTCACGCCTGTCAGATCCAAATTATGTTCCTCAATGAGGGAGTCGATTTTCTCTTTATTTCCCAGTAAAATAGGAATAGCGACGCGCTCGTCTCTCAACAGCTGTGATGCTTTGAGGATTTTGACATTGTCAGCCTCTGCAAAAACGACGCGCTTTGGGTTTTTCTTCGCCCTTGTTACCACTCTGAGCATGAGTCTTTGGTCAATTCCTATTCTTTCTTGAAGCTCAAGGTTATAGGCTTCCCAATCCGTGATCAGTGTTTTTGCAACACCTGAATCCATGGCTGCTTTTGCGACCGCAGGGGCGATGGTAGTAATCAACCTTGGATCTAATGGTTTTGGTATCAGATAGGTTTTTCCAAATGTGATTTTATTGTCACCATATGCGCGGTTCACGATATCAGGAACAGGTTCTTTGGCCAAAGCTGCAATCGCCTTTGAGGCTGCAAGTTTCATTTCCTCATTGATCGAGGTGGCCCTGACATCGAGCGCACCACGGAAAATATATGGAAAGCCAAGTACGTTATTCACCTGATTTGGATAATCTGACCTTCCGGTTGCCATGATAATATCATCTCGAGTGGCCATTGCCAGGTCGTAAGCAATCTCAGGATCTGGATTGGCCAAAGCAAAAACTATGGGATGTTCTGCCATGAGCAGGATTTGCTCTGGATGTACAGAATTGGCCGAAGATAAACCTAGAAATACATCTGCTCCGGTCATTGCTTCCGTCAGTGTGTGCAAATCCTTAGATGTAGCAAATTCAATTTTGGTCGCATCCAAATCAGGTCTGTCCTTTCTGATTACTCCTTTTCTATCACACATGACAATATTCTCGGGTTTTACACCAAGATTCATGTAAAATCTGGTACAGGCAATGGCTGAAGCACCTGCTCCATTCACTACCAATTGGATTTCTCCGATTTTCTTGTCCACTACTTCCAAGGCATTCAACAAAGCTGCACCGGATATGATGGCTGTACCGTGTTGGTCATCATGCATGACCGGGATATTCATTTCCCTTTTGAGTGTCTGTTCGATCACAAAGCACTCCGGGGCTTTGATGTCTTCGAGGTTGACGCCGCCGAAAGTAGGCTCAAGGGATTTGATGATGTGGATTAATTTTTCAGGATCAGTTTCCGCGATTTCGATATCAAAAACATCAATTCCTGCAAATTTTTTGAAAAGGACACCTTTTCCCTCCATCACAGGTTTGGATGCTTCAGGTCCTATATTTCCCAATCCAAGTACGGCTGTACCGTTGGAAATGACAGCGACCAAGTTACCTTTTGCAGTATATTTATAAACACTTTCTTTGTTGTCGGCTATTTCCAGACAGGGTTCTGCCACTCCCGGAGAATAGGCAAGTGCCAGATCCAACTGGCTTGAAAGCGGCTTGGTGGGTACTACTTCGATTTTTCCGGGTTTCCCCTGAGAATGGTAATTTAAAGCGTCTTGTTTTCTGATTTTAATAGCCATAAAGGTTTATTGTTATAATGTATCAGCTCGCCTGTTCTTTTTCTGCAAGTAGGTCAGTGGCCAATAATATTGTTTCTATTTCTCGGATTGATTCGCGGTGGGCTTCATTTGGATAATAGACAAATCCTTCCATATAGTAAAGCTTGCCTCTCTTGGAATCCACTATCACATAGGCCAAAAATGACCCGCCCATGCTGAGGTTATTGGTTTTCCATCCTCCCCTGATTTCAATGCTGTAATTATCATTGATCAAGAAATTCTTGAAAATCGGAGAAGGGTCTACTTTTTCAATTACAAGATGGGAGTTTGGGTTATTGGGATCCCCAAAGATGTGCGTTTTGGTAATTTTATCTCTTAGGGCGATAAGAGAGTCGGGGAAAACCTGAAGTTCTGAAGTATAATCCGTTGAATAGAAAAACAGGCTGATATCCGGTCTTTGGGTGGTAGGAGTGGGTTGTCTGAGCCACAGAAAGTTATCTTCTGATTTCACTACCTGATAAGATGCCGGTACATTGATATTCAAACCAAGTTTTTCTGCAAAAACCGTTGCTTCAGAGCTTTTTCTTGCCATTAAAAGCTTTTCTAATCTTTCTCTTTCCCTAACCTGGAAAAGATTTTGAAGTTTTCCTTTGTTTTTTTTCAGGTTGGAGATAAGCTCTTCCTCATTGTTTCCAAATAGGTAAATCACTTCCTGACCTTGGGCAAATTCATCCTCATTTCTTAACAAATAAAGATTCGGATCATTGGCGGCCTTGTCTTTTGCTTCTTTGCTAAAAACCGAATTGATGTTTTGGCTGGCAATTCTTTTGTCATCAAAGGTGGTTACGTAAATTATATTTGTAGAGGATTTAAATATCCGGGACATGGCACTTGGGTCGATTTTTCGGATATCAAACATGCTTTCTCCTCTAATAAGACCTGGCACGTCTGATTGAAAAACCTCTTTGAGGGCATCGCCCACTTCACCGTTCCATTTGACGGAATCAATAACCAAAACGATTTCCCCGATTGCACCTCTTGCCTTTGGTTTGGTGGAGGACGAGCCTTCGCCTTCCTCACAGCTCCAAAATACCATAGAGGCAATGATTAAAAGCACTGATAGTGCTGTTTTTTTATAATTTTCCATAATAGTTTTAATTATAAGTACAATTTAGGAATAAGAATACCCAGAAAAAAATTTTACTAATCAAATAGGTTAACCGATTTTTAATTTTTGTCCTGGTTTGATTTGATTAGAATTGAGGTTGTTGAGTTTTTTGATCTGATCGATGGTTATTCCGTTGAATTTCTTTGAAATGATCCAAAGGGAATCTCCCGGCTGGACTGTATAAAACTGCGGTGCTTGTGCGGGTGAGGCGGCAGCTGAAGCAAGGTTGGAGTCAAAGGAACTTTCTTTTTTGTAGATGGTTAATTTTTGGCCCGTCTTGATCGTATTTGACCTGAGGTTGTTCCAATTTTTGAGGTTAGTGACAGTTGTACCATGCTTTTGGGCAATTGACCCGAGTACATCACCTGACTTCACCACATAGGTGATTTTGTTTTGGTTTGCCGGGACTTTGTTTGTTGTGGCTGCCACAGCAGGCTTGGGTGTATTCGTGGTGGTGATTGCATTTGCCCTGAGTGCTACAGATTTTTCTGAAGTCAATTTGACTGCATCAGCAAACTGTTCTTTGTTTTCAGTAATGTAAGCTACTTTCGATTTCGGTACATTGACAGCCATGGATTGGTTTGAAGCAGGAATAATCCTGTTTTGAATGGCCGGATTAAGGTGTTCCAAGTCATCAATACAAATACCGGAAAGGGCTGCAAGTTGCTCCAAATCCAATTCTTGGTTGAATCTGATCTTCTCGTAGGCAATAGGGTAGGTGGGTTGTTCCAAGATCAGGTTGTGGTCCTCAGCATACCTCATGACATACATCATGGCTTGAAACTGAGGTACGTAACTTCTGGTTTCTTTTGGCAGGAAATCATAAACTCCCCAAAAAGTCTTCTTACCTCCTGATTTTCTGATGGCTTTCCTGACATTGCCGGGGCCACAATTGTAAGCTGCCAAGGCCAATTCCCAATCACCAAACATACGGTAAAGGGATTTGAGGTATTTGGCTGCAGCGTCTGAGGACAATTCCGGATCCATTCTCAAGTCTACGTCTTTGTTGTAATCCAATCCGTACATCTTTCCGGTGGCGGGCATAAACTGCCATAATCCCAAAGCTCCAACCCGGGATTTTGCTGAAGGATTGAGACCTGATTCTATGATTGACAGGTATTTGATGTCCTCAGGCATATCATGGTCCAAAAGCGCTTCCTCAAACATTGGGAAATAGATGTCCTTTCTTTGGATGACCATTTTGGTATATTCCCTGTTTCTGACTACAAAGTAGTTGATAAAAGCAAAAACCCTCTCATTCAGTTCAAAGGGCATGTCTGTCTCCATTGCGCTAATTTTTTTCGCAACCTCATTGTAAGTGAAATCCGGAATATGTTCAAAATGGTAAATGGGAACAATTGTTTTTTCCTCAATTGTAGCATTATTGAGACTGTAAAGTTCCTGACTGAATGCAACCGGGTAAAGAAGAAGAAAAAGTAGAAAAGTGGGGATTAAGGAGATAGATAGATTTTTCATTGGGCGGGTAATTTTGAGTTAATTACTATTAAGTTCCATCAGATAATTGCCAAAAGCGTATAATTCAGCCTCTTTGAATGAATTTGCCATGATCTGGATCCCGATAGGTAAGCCCTTGCTGTCTGTACCATTTGGAAGGGATAGTGCCGGAACTCCTGAGACAGAAGCCTGAACAGTGAATAGATCTTCCAAGTACATGGCAACAGGGTCATTCCTATGTTCTCCAAACTTAAACGCCGTCGAAGGCGTTGTTGGCATAATAATATAATCAAATTTATTTAAAACCTCTTCAGTATATTCTTTTATTAATCTCCTGACCTTCTGAGCTTTGGTAAAATAGGCATCATAATAGCTTGCGCTGAGGACAAAAGTCCCTAACATTATTCTCCTTTTTACCTCATCCCCAAATCCTTCTGATCTGGTCAGCTTGTACATACTTTCCAGATTATGGGCATTTGGACTTCTGTGGCCATATTTTACCCCGTCAAATCTGGATAAGTTTGAGCTTGCCTCGGCAGTGGTCAGAATATAGTAAGTCGGAAGGGTATATTTAAGCAGTGGAAAATGGACTTCTTCTACTTGGTGTCCTTCTTCCTTTAATTTTTTTAAAACTGCCAGGGTATTTGCTTTGATCTCGGGCTGTAAGGCTTCTGATTCGATTGTTTCTGTGATGAAGGCAATTTTTGCCCTTTTTCCAAAATGTAACAGTTCCGAATAGTGGGGAACAGGTTTCTTGGAAGCGGTGCTGTCAAAATTGTCAGTCCCTGCCATGATTTCCATGACGAGTGCATTGTCCCGCACATTGCGTGACAGAACACCGATCGTATCAAAAGAAGAGGCATAGGCTATCAGGCCCCAACGGGAAACTCTGGAATAGGTAGGTTTGATACCGACAAGTCCGGTAAAAGCTGCCGGCTGTCTGACGGAACCTCCTGTGTCAGTTCCCAAAGAAACGGTACATAGGTTAGCCTGCACGGCTACAGCAGAACCACCGGATGAACCGCCGGGAACCCGTGTTTCATCTGCTGCATTCAGGACTTTCCCGTGGGCTGAATTTTCGTTCGAACTGCCCATTCCGAATTCATCGCAGTTGAGTCTGCCGATAATGATGGCATCTTCGTCGATCAATCGCTGGACAGCTGTTGCGGTAAATTGAGATTTAAATCCTTTGAGGATTTTGCTCGAGGCGTTGGATTCGTGGTCTTTGTAGACCAAGACGTCTTTGATGCCAACCACCATGCCGGCAAGTCTACCGGCTTTTCCTGAAGCGATTTTCTCATCCACTTTGGCAGCCTGTGCCAATGCGGAATCCTTATAAACTTCAACGAAGGCGTTGAGGTGCGCCTTCGTTTGGATATTTTGTAGATAATAATTTACAATCGCTTTACAATCGGTTTCCCTATTTTCAAGCGACTTGGTAATGTCGTCAAATGAAAGGAATTTTTCCAAGGTGTTTTACTCTTTGAATCTGATTATTCTTTTTTCTTTTTTTCTTTTAGACCTTCTTCAAGATCGTCCTGAATCTCCTTGGTGGCATCTTTGAACTCTCTGATTCCTCTTCCTAGTCCGCGTGCCAATTCAGGGATTCTTTTAGCTCCAAATAGCAGAAGTATAACGACTATTATCAAAATAATAGAACCTCCGCCCATGTTTTGCAAGAAACCCAATGTAGTCATAATGGTATTGTTTTAGATTTATATGGTACAAAGATATAAGAGTGCCATTCTTACACAAAGGAAAGATGCTCCCATATACCGCTTTTTTTATAAATATACGATTTAATTGTTTTATCGACCCGCTAGCCAAGATGATGGGTCCATGGGCTGAAGACCTTTCCATGTTTCGAAGTGGACTTCTGCTATCCCTTCCTTGTTTGTGTACACCTGTCCAAGTACTTGTTTGGCTTTTACTTTGTCACCGGATTTGACCGATACCACTTTCAGCTTGCTGTACATGGTGTAGTATTCGCCATGTTTTACCACGATCGTACCGCCATATCCCGGAAGGGTAAATATTTTGGTGACTTCTCCATCAAACACTGCCCTGACGTTGGAATTTGGTGTGGTCTGAATGTCTACTCCGTCATTGTCTTCTGTGATTCCCTTCAATGTCGGGTGTGGATGAGTTCCGTATCTTTTGGTAACAAATCCGGTTTCCACAGGCCATGGCAGTTTGCCTCGGTTGCCTGCAAAGGAACTTGACAATGCCGCTGCCTCCGGTGTCAACGGAATACTGCTGCCGGAAGATTTGGTTGCTGTGCTGTTTTTCTTTTTTGCATCGGCTTCTGCAAGCCTTATTTCCTCTTCAATGATCCTTTTGATCATGCTGTTGAGGTTTTCCTGTTGTTTTTTTGCGGCCGCGATTTTTTTCCTCAAATCCTGTTCCTGCTTGGAAAGGTTGTTGACTATTCCCTGCTGTTGTCTTTTTTCCTTATCCAGCTTCTGCTTTTGTTCCTGTTCTTTGGTCAATACTACCTGCTTTTCCTTTTTCTTGTCTTCCAAAAGGTTTTTTTGGTAAGCAAGCTCGGTGGTTTTTTCGGTGATCAGAGCCACCTGCTTTTTCCGGGCGTCCGAATATTGTTTGAGGTATTTCAACCTCATATAGAATTGCTTGAAAGTAGTGGAGCTAAATATAAAAGCAGTCATCGTCAGGCCCGAATTCAATTTGGAGGAAGTATAGACCATGCCTGCATACTCTTCCTTGAGGTTTTTGAGATCTGACTCCAAAGAACTGATCGAGCTTTCCGTTTCTTTGATTTCTCTATTGATGAGCGTGACTTCGTTGCTGAGGGTCCTGATGAAGGTGATTCTGGTCTGCAGTTTTTTATTGACAGCATTGAGTTGGCCCACAGATGTTTTTTTTGTCTCTGAAGTTTTCTTCAATATCTGGTCAAACTCGGAAAGGCGCTTTTGGATATCTGCTTTTTCCTTTTCCAATTGTTCCCGTGTTTTTTTGGTTTGGGCAATGGCTTCCCCATTGGGAAATCCGAGTGCTACACACAAAAACAGGATAATTGCAATCTTAATTTTCATCGATTAAAAATGAAATGGAAAGGAAACGGGCTCAGTCAAGTAATCAATACGGCTAAACTCCAGATGGATGATGGCGTTTTGAACGCCTTCAGGTGAGTTGAACGAGAGTTTCAACAACATCTTGTTTGGAAAGGGCTGACCATTGACTTCCTCAAAGGTAGGATAACTTGCCATAAATGACCCCTTATCGTCCAAAGTGTTGCTGGTAAGCTCCACCACTTTGCCATGGGAGGTGCTGACCCGCGAATGGTACCTGACACCATCCCTGATCTGGGTCAGTTCGAAGTATTTTCCGGCCCGCAGCAACCTGTCTCTATAACTGAACTCCTGCGGGACATTGGCAAAAAGGAGATTTTGCATGAGTGGCAGGTCTAATTTCAGTCCGTACCTATCAAGCATTTCCACAAAACTGATATTGATGTCTTCTCCGTTGATACGGTCCTTGATCCGCATTTTTTCTTCGGTCACCATTCCCCGGATCGCTTCCACACCCAATCCCGGCGTGATGCTAAACCATACCACACTGTCTTTTTTTGCTCTCAGGCTGATGGTTCCCTTGGTCACTTTGCCATTTGATTCTTCCAACACAATTCTTCCTTTGGCACTGATATACTCAAATTCAAAAATGGTAGGGCGAAACTCCTCCATGATTTCATCTGAAGTGTAGAGAATGGGTTTTTTTGCACATCCGGCAAGAAAAATTGCCGCAATAATCAAAAAAGTGATTGACCCCTTAATCATAATATTTTTTGTCCTTGATTTTTTTCAACAGAAATTCCGAAGTTTCTTCCCCTCCCTCTGCTTTTTTCCAATAAGCAATCGCCTCGTTGCTGTTTCCCAAATGGAAAAGAATGTCGCCATAATGTTCCAACATCACTCCGCTTGGAGTTTCTTCGTATTTCAAAGCCAGTTCCATATAAGTTTTGGCCCCTTCATAATCTTTCAATTGAAACAAAACCCATGCATGGGTGTCAAGGTAAGTGGCGTTTTTTGGAAACTTTTTCACTAACTGCTCTGACATTTTTTTTGCTTTTTCCAGGTCTTTTTTAGCAAGGGAAAGATAGTAAGCATAATTGTTCAGGACATGCTCATCATCTGGTCTTACTTTCAAAACAGCTTCATAAGCTTCAAAGGCTTTTTCGGTTTTTCCGGTCAAATGATAAGCATCTCCCAACTGTCCATTGATCAAAAGATCCAATTGGGGGTTTTTGCCATTGTTGATTTCAAGCGCTTTATTCAAAGAAGTTTCTGCTTCCTCTCCTTTTTTGACGGCAAGCTTGGCAGTTCCGTCAAAAAACCAGAATTCAGCTTTGTCTGGAAATTCCCCCACAGCCGTGGAAGTCAGCTCCTCGATTTCGCTAAACTCTTTCCCCATTTCAAACATGGTCGTGATGACGCCCTGCAAAACCTGGGCGTTTGCGGGATTGATGCTGAGAGACTGTTTGTACAGTTCCAAAGCCCCTTCTCTGTCCCCTTCAAACAATTTTTTGTCTCCCAAGATGGTCAGGATGTCTGCATCATTGGGGTGATTGGCAAGCATACTTGCTGAGAGATTTTCGATAAGATCATCTCTTCTGGCCGATTTTGGCTCCTGAAGGATGCCGGCAAATGCCTGGGCTTTAACCTGCCCTTCCAAATCAGGATTCGCAAAGGCAGATTTTATCAGTTCTTCGGCTTTGTCTATTTCGCCTTTGTCTTTGTAAAGTGCATAGGCAGCCATCTGCAGGTCAGGCTGATTGGGATAGGCAGCTAGTGATTTTTCTACATGTTGAATGGCCTCATCGGTTTTTCCGTTGTTAAAGAGAATTTCGACAAGGTTGATAACGTACAGAGAATTGCCCGGTTGGGAATCAATCAGTTTTTCCCCTTCCTTGATGGCGCTGTTGAGGTCATTTTTCCTGAGAAAGATTTTTTGTTTTTGAAGCGTGATTTGCGGAGCCATGCCGTAGTATTCTTCCGCGGCAGTCAATGCTTCCAATGCTTTGTCAAATTCATTTCCTGCCAAATACAGGGATGCAAGGTCAAGGATGTAATTTTGGTTTTCTTCGGTATTTGCCATCAGCTTCTCCAAAATCGCAGCGGCCTTTTTGGGTTGGTTCTGCTTGGAATAAACCTCTGCCATGACCAGGTTGTAATACTTGTTGTCCGGGTCCAATTCAACGGCCTTCATCCCAAATTCCAAAGCCTTGTCCACTTGGTTGGCACGTAGCAGGATTTCAGCAATTTTAAAATTGATGGCAGGTTGGTCGGGACTTAGTTCTCTTGCTTTCTGAAAATAAAAATAGGCTCTGTCAAAGTCTTCCTGCATCAAATACCGCTGTCCGTCGATAAAAAGTCTGGAGGCCTGCGCTTCGTTTAATTGTTTTTTTCTTTCCTTTTTTGAAAGTTTTTCTTGGGAAAATGCGCCAAAGCTGATCAGCAGCAACAGCGAAACACTCAATATTTTTTTGAACTGTATAGTCACAGGGAGGGTTTTATTTCGATTTTGATTTTATTGATTTTGACGCGGATGCGAAGAAGTGATGTGGAATATTTGCAGTATTTTTTCATTTGCTCTACACGATCACCTACTTAACGCAAACATAGTACCTTTTTGTTCTTTTTGGTTGGGTTCAAATTTTGCGGCTGTTGATTTGGCTATCCAACCCACCATTTGGAAATCCCTTAAGCTTTGCCTGTGCTGCCGTAACCACCTGCGCCACGTTCGGTTTCCGACAGGTTGTCTACCGAATCCCATTGAATCTGTTCATGCTTGGCGATGACCATCTGTGCAATCCGCTCCCCATCCTGCACCACGAAAGTTTCATTCGAAAGGTTTACCAACAAAACCTTGACCTCACCTCGGTAATCTGCATCGACTGTACCGGGAGTATTGAGGACTGAAAGCCCATATTTGAAAGCCAATCCACTTCGCGGCCTGATCTGGGCTTCAAATCCGGCAGGCAACTCAATAAAGAGCCCTGTACCAATCAGCTTTCTCTCCAAAGGCCCCAATGAAACCGGTTCGTCGAGGTTTGCCCTGAGGTCAAGGCCTGCAGCCAAAGGAGTCTGATATTCCGGTAATGGGTGTTTGGATTGGTTGATTACCTTGATTTTCATGGTTTTCTTTTTTTCAATTGATTGGAGAACTTTCGGAGTTCCTCTTTTTCAAGCCACAAAACTACGAGAACAAAAACAATCACAAGGCTATTTCTTGTAATAAATTGAAGGACAGCCTGCTCTATTTCCAAGAAAAATCCCAGATAGCTCAATCCAAAAGCAAATACGAGGTAAAAGGAATCTTTTCCTGTTTGGTAAGGAATCGGGAAATATTTCTGCCCAAAAAAGTAACAAACAACTGCCATAATCAAGTAACTCAACAAGGTGCTCAACGCGGCCCCCATATAACCGAGAATCGGAACAAAAACAAAAATCACAATGACTGTCACCAGCGCCCCGATAGCGGTGATGTAAAAACTGAATTTGGTCTGATCGGTCAACTTAAACCAAATACTGAGATTGAAATAAATCCCCAAGAAAAGATATCCCAACAATAAAACCGGGACGATATATAACGCTTCGCTGTAGCCTTCCCCACGGAGAAAAAAACTGCCAAGCAGGTCCAGATTGACAGAAACCATCACCATCAAAAGCGAACAGAAAATCACAAAAGCATGCATCACCCTTGCAAAAAGAGCAGGACTATTTTTGTCTTTAGATTGGTTAAAAAAGAAGGGTTCGGCTGCGTGTTTGAAAGCCTGGATGATCAGGTTCATGAAAATGGCCAACTTGAAATTTGCCCCAAATATTCCCCCAGCTTCCCTTTGTGAAAGGCCTTCATAGAAATTCTCCGGCAATACATATTCAAACAATCCCCTTGAAAAAACCTCATTGGTCACCCCCGCCAGTCCCATTAAAAGTAAGGGAACTGCATAATGCCACATGGGTTGCAGGATTTTTTTGTCCATCCCAAAAACGAACTTTCCAGAAAGCCTGAATAAAACCGGAATCACCAGGGCATTAGCCAAAAGGTTTGAGAGTAAGATGTATTCTACGCCCCAGTCAGAATTGTAAATGGTATTGACAAAAGGCTGCAGGGAAGGCAGCAGTTCTCCATTCCACACATGAAAACAGAATACGATGAAGAAAATATTGAATCCCACATTCAGTAAAATATTGCCAAGCTTGGTCAGGGCAAATTGAAGCGCTTTGTTTTCTTTTCGCAACTTCGCATAAGGCAAAGCCAAGATGGCATCTATGGCCAAAATCCAAGCCATCCAACGGAAGAGGTATTCCTGCCCTTCGTATCCCAGCCAACTTGCCAAAGCCGGCGCCGAGAAATAGATGATTGCTCCCATTGAAATGGAAGTTGTAATCAGGAGAGATTGGATTTGTGCGAATACTTTTTGTGCGTCGAGTCCCTTTCCAGTGGCGTATCGGAAATAGGTCGTTTCCATTCCATAAGTAAAAATGATATTCAGAAAGGCTATGTAGGCATAAATTGCTGTAAATGACCCTATAGCCTCCTTATTTAAGTAGGTGATATAAATCGGAAGAAGTAAAAAATTGATGGTCTTGGCTAGGATGCTGCTGATGCCATAGATGGCGGTTTGTCCTGCAAGTTTTTTCAGTTGGCTCATTGTAAAAAAGAAAAAGGGGAATTAAGCCCCTTTGAAAACCGGTTTTCTTTTTTCGAGGAAAGCGGAAGTGCCTTCCTTATAGTCACCTGACTTGACACATCTGGCAAAGCTGTTGGCTTCTGTTTGGTAGCCGTCCTCATCAGGTACAAAGACCGAATTGACGCAGTCCACAATCATGCCGATGGCAAGTGGCGCTTTACTCATTATTTTTTTGATGATTTCTTCGGCTTTCGCCATGGCATCTTCCTTGGTTGGAAGGACATGATTGACCAGGCCAAGGGCTTTGGCTTCGTCTGCACCGATCATGTCTCCGGTCATCATGAGTTCATTGGCTTTTCCCCTTCCGATCAGGTAGGTCAGTCTTTGAGTCCCGCCATATCCGGGGATGATTCCAAGATTGACTTCCGGCTGTCCAAATTTGGCAGAGGCTACAGCCACGCGCATGTGACAGGCCATAGCCAATTCGCATCCGCCACCCAAAGCAAAACCGTTGACGACGGCGATGACAGGCTTGTGGCAATTCTCTATCATGCTGAATATTTCCTGACCGTTCTCCGCAAATTTCCTTGCATTCAGTTCGTTCAGATCCGCAATCTCACTGATATCTGCTCCGGCGATAAATGCTTTTTCGCCTGAACCTGTGATGATGACGGCTTTGATGTCTTTGTTGTCGGAAACTTCCGTGAAGATTTCCCTGATTTCAGTCAAAGTAGCAAAGTTGAGTGCATTCAGTTTGGTTTCCCTGTTGATGGTCAAATACAGAATGCCAAGTTTTTCTTCAGAGAGAATATTCTTGCTGTCAGGCATGATTAAAGGTAGATGTGGATATCAAATATACAAGCATGGTATTCATTCCCCAAGCTTTGGCCGGAAAATACCTTGAGTACCGGTGATTGGTCGAGGAATTATTACTTGGGCACGGTAGCTGTTTATGGTTGGTATTATGGTAATTTATGGAAAGTCAACCGAGCCTTTCGGCTTATTTTCCTATTTTTGCAGGGTAATTCAAAACTAAACTAATTCTTTTTATATATGTCAGCAAAAACAAAGATCACCGTAGCTTACGGAGATGGAATAGGTCCGGAGATCATGAAAGCTACGCTCGAAATCCTCGAAGCAGCAGGCGCGCAGTTGGAATATGAGGTGATTGAAATCGGTGAACAGGTTTACCTGAAGGGAATCAGTTCAGGAATGGAGCCCGGCGCTTTTGACTCTTTGAGAAAGACAAAAGTATTTTTGAAATCTCCGATCACTACCCCACAGGGTGGAGGATTCAAAAGTCTGAATGTGACTACCCGAAAATCCTTTGGATTATTTGCCAATGTCAGGCCTTGCAAAGCATTTTCTCCTTTTGTGAAAACCTATTTCCCAAAAACTGACCTTGTCATCATCCGTGAAAATGAGGAAGACCTATATGCGGGAATTGAACACAGACAGACCCAAGAGGTGTACCAATGTTTGAAATTGATTTCAAAACCGGGTTCTGAAAAAATCATCCGCTATGCCTTTGAATATGCCAGGAAATATGGACGCAAGAAAGTGACCTGCATGACCAAAGACAATATCATGAAGTTGGCAGACGGCTTGTTTCACAAGACTTTTTTGGAAGTAGCCAAGGAATATCCTGAGATTCAGACTGATCACAAAATCATCGATATCGGGACAGCATTGATTGCAGAAAGACCGGAGATTTTCGATGTGATTGTGACATTGAACCTTTATGGAGATATCATTTCGGATGTCGCCGCGCAGGTCACAGGTTCGGTGGGATTGGGCGGTTCGGCCAATGTGGGAGAAGAAGTTGCCATGTTTGAGGCGATCCACGGTTCGGCGCCTGACATCGCAGGTATGGATATCGCCAACCCGTCAGGTTTGCTCAATGGCGCGATCATGATGCTTGTCCATATCGGACAACCGGACATTGCTGAGAAAATCTCCAACGCTTGGATGAAGACGCTTGAAGATGGTATCCATACCGGAGATATCTACCAACCGACACTTTCCTCCAAAAAAGTCGGCACAAACGAATTTGCAAAAGCAATCATCGAAAGATTGGGGCAAATGCCTTCAAGCCTTATTCCTGCGGTTTTCGATAAATCCGCCACTGCTCCGATGCAAATAAAGTTGAGTCCTGTCACCAAATCGAAGAAAGAACTGATTGGTGTGGATGTTTTTGTGGATTGGGACACGGAAGGAAGAAACCCGGATGTCATCGGGGAGAAGTTAAGAAAAGCAAACGCTGACGGACTCGTTCTCCAATTGATAACCAACAGGGGGATCAAAGTATATCCGGGAGGAATGCGGGAAACATTCTGCACCGACCATTGGAGATGCAGGTTCCAGACTGCGGGTCAGTCGGTAATCACCCACAAGCAGGTTTTGGATTTGCTTTCCCAAATCGAGGCCTTGGGGTTTGACTTTATCAAGACAGAGCATTTGTATGCTTTTGATGGAGTCAGGGCTTATAGTCTGGCGCAGGGAGAGTAAGGGAGAAGCGAGAAGCGAGAAACGAGAAGCGAGAAAAAAGAGCCGAGAAGCGAGACACAAGAAGCGAGAATCTGAAACAGCTTTGCCTTGTCACCTTGATGTAGGTAGGTCTTGCGGATTAATAATCAAAAAAACCGGGCAGAGATGTTCCGGTTTTTTTTGTTGTTTAGTACACAACAAAAGTATGGTTTACTAAACAACACTTTGCGATTTTTCCAAAACCCATCATTTCACAAGTTTGAAATCCCATAAAAAAATCCCCTAAGCTTTCGCTCAGGGGATTTTCATTTATTTTCAAGTTTTAAGTACCTTTTACTTTTCACATCGTATTTCCCAACTCAATAGGGATATTCTTCACTTCGCAATTAGCTTTTCCTTAATGAGAGGATTTACTTAAGCTCGTTCAGAATGACGGAAGCTTCGTACTTCCAACTTCCAACTTCGTACTTCCTACTTCTTAAGAATCTTTCTTCGCCATTCTTCCTCTTTCATTCTCATCCAGATAGATTTTTCTCATACGGATGGATTTTGGAGTGATTTCAAGGTATTCATCCTTTTGGATATATTCCATGGCCTCCTCTAGGGAGAATTTTTTGGCAGGAACGATCCTCACGTTGTCATCAGAACCGGATGCACGCATGTTGGTCAGTTTCTTACCTTTCTGCACATTGACCACGATGTCATTGTCACGGGAATGCTCTCCGATAACCTGACCCATGTAAAGTTCGTCTCCTGGATCTACAAAGAAATTTCCCCTGTCCTGCAATTTATCAATCGCGTAAGCCGTACACTGTCCACCTTCCATAGAGATCAACGAACCGTTGATACGTCCTGGGATCGGGCCTTTGAATGGCTCATAGGCAGAAAAGTTATGGTTCATGATGGCTTCACCCTGAGTTGCGGTCAGCATGTTGTTTCTCAATCCGATCAATCCTCTTGAAGGAATTTTGAATTCAAGATGCTGCAAATCACCCTTAGGTTCCATAATCAGGAGCTCACCTTTTCTTTGCGTAGCAAGTTCAATTACTTTTCCTGAAGTTGTTTCCGGAACATCTACTACCAATGTTTCGATTGGTTCGCATTTGACTCCGTCTATTTCTTTGAAGATAACTTGTGGCTGACCAACCTGAAGTTCATAGCCTTCTCTCCTCATGGTTTCGATCAGGATGGACAAGTGGAGGATACCACGGCCATAGACCAAAAATTTATCTTCACTGTCTGTATTTTCCACGCGAAGTGCGAGGTTTTTCTCAGTTTCTTTGAACAACCTGTCTCTTAAGTGGCGTGAAGTTACAAACTTGCCTTCTTTGCCAAAAAACGGAGAGTTGTTGATCGTGAAGAGCATGTTCATGGTAGGCTCGTCGATAGAGATCCTTACCAATGCTTCAGGCTTTTCGAGATCTGCCAAAGTATCTCCGATTTCGAAATCTTCGATGCCAGTGACTGCGCAGATATCTCCTGCAAGTACTTCTGTTACCCTAACCCTTCCAAGTCCTTCAAATACCTGCAATTCTTTTACTTTCACTTTTTTGATGACACCGTCTGCTTTGCAAAGGGATAATTGAGCGCCTTCCTTGATGGAGCCTCTTTTTACCCTGCCAATAGCAATACGTCCCACAAAACTGGAATAATCCAGAGAAGTGATCTGCATCTGTAATGTTCCTTCGTCGATTTTCGGCGCAGGGATATGTTCGATGATGGCATCCAATAGAGGAAGGATAGAGTCAGTTGGGTTTTTCCAATCAGGACCCATCCAGTTTTGTTTTGCCGAACCGTATAGCGTCTGGAATTCCAGTTGCTCTTCGGTAGCGTCCAAGTTGAACATCAGGTCAAATACAGCCTCATGCACTTCGTCAGGACGGCAGTTTTCTTTGTCTACTTTGTTGACTACGACGATCGGAGTCAGTCCAAGTGCCAATGCTTTGCCCAATACAAATCGGGTTTGCGGCATCGGTCCTTCAAAAGCATCGACCAAAAGGATTACCCCGTCGGCCATTTTCAGTACCCTTTCTACTTCACCACCGAAGTCGGCGTGACCCGGGGTGTCAATGATGTTGATCTTGTGGTCTTTGTACCTTACGGAAACGTTTTTGGAAAGGATGGTGATTCCTCTTTCCCTTTCCAGGTCATTGCTGTCCAGGATCAGGTCGTCAAACTGTTGGTTTTCACGGAAGATTTTGGAAACGTGTATGATCTTGTCCACCAGGGTGGTTTTGCCGTGGTCAACGTGTGCGATAATCGCGATATTCCGAATATTAAGCATTGTAAAATTGAATTAGGGTGCAAAGGTAGGAAGAATATTTGGTTTACTCTTGATGCACTTCAAAAAGGAAATGAAAAGATAAAGTTGGAAAGTTTGGAAGGTTAAAAAAGTTGGAAGGTTGTTCAATTAGAATTGGAAGATTGGAAAATTTGAAGATTGAAAAATTAGGAAGGGTTGGAAGGTTAAAAAGGTTGAAATGTTTTAAGGTTGTGGAGATTGAATGATTGAAAAATGGTTGACAAAGGTCCATGCCACATGGTCCAGGATTTCATACTTGACATCGATTTCAGAATATCCTTTTTTGGAAATCAGGGTTTTGAGTTGCTCGATTTGGGGTTTGCTGAGTTTCATTGTTTGGCAAGTTTCAATTTTTCATAAGTATGGTTTACCAACCTGATCCCGATGATCAATTGCCCGGCTAAGATCCCCATAAAAGCCGGCATGAAAATTTGCTTTGGAATAGCAGAGAATTCAAGTAACAAGTCAAAAGAAAATGACATGCATACGTACAGAAAAAACATGCTGTTGATGACGGACATAAACTCACTGCAATTGCGCATGGGCTTTGTAAAAAGTCTATAAAAAAAAGGTGCCGTATTTACAGTGATCATGACAATCAGGAATGTAGAATACGTGTGACCTGCTTCTATGGAACCAATATGGATCAGGAAATAGGTCACGCAAAATGCAAGCAAGGCCAAACCAAAATTTTCCGGATTAAGCCAACCGGCAAATAATTTTTTGAATGCGGAAGAATGATGACTGATCAAAACCTGTCTTTGGAACCTGTCTAGATTCAACTTTGCGAGCTGTTGATCCAAAGCCAACTCGAAGGAAATCTCACCTTCTTCCATTTCCTGCTCGACGGCTGATGCCAAGTGGTCCACCAATTCCGATCGAATGTCTTGGTAATAAATCCCCGTTTGGATGGATTGGTTTATCTTTTCGATTTGGGGTTTGGAGAGTTTCATATCAGAGATGTTTTGGATTTTATTTTCCATACTTCGAAAAGGGAAATCCCATAAAACATAAGACCTATTGTAAGAACCAAACTGATCTGTGGAAGGAACGCAAAAGGAATTTCATGAATGTTCAAGAATATCTTTGACATTTGAAGCAATCCATTGAGAATGAGAACCGGCAAAGTAATCCGTAAGACCAAGGCTTCGGATAAATAGGATTTGATGATGTCTTTCTGTTCTGCGAAAACGCTTTTTGCGATCCGTGTTCTTTTTCGCCAATTGAATAGCACAAAAATGGAGAAAACCGCCAATAAAATTATCGGGACATACATCATCAAAAAGTATTGATCTTCAGACCTGAGGTTCATTGAGACAGTGAACAATATCAACAAAAGTCCAAGGCTGTATATCAGTTTTGAAAAGCAGAAGTAGTTTTTTATGATTAGCCATTGGCTTTTAGAAATGTCTTTTCTGAGGTTTTTCTGAAGATTTGCCTGCAAGGAATGGCAATATCCATAAGTGAATTTTTCCTCGAGTTCTGCCAATTGATCATCAAAATCAACTTCCTTAAATTCCTGCAGGTGGCTGACATAATGGTCATAGACTTCCATGAGGATTTCAGCCGAAGAGATTTCTTTTCGGACGATGGCGCTTTTGATGGATTGCAATTCTATGGCAGTCAGGTTTCGCATTTCTCTTCGGACAACCTTTGAGGTCTTCAAGACCTCGAAGGTTTATTTAATCATGGATAATTTTTTATTGCCTTGGAAAGGCTGAATTTTTACTGTAACCTTCGAGGTTCCAAAAACCTCAAAGGTTACATTTTCAATCAATCAACCTTCGAGATTCCAAAAACCTCAAAGGTTATGTCAATCCCGGATTCCAGGTGGGATTAAGGATTCTTTGGAGGTTTTCGACAAATCCTTGCAACTCGGCCATTTTGTTGTCCACTTCCTTTTGACCGTCTTTGGTCAGGCTATAGTATTTCCTGACCCGGTTATCGACCTGCTCGATTTCGGTGGTCAACAATCCATCAGCTTCCAACTTGTGAAGGGCAGGGTAGAGGGCGCCTTCTGTGATTTTGATTTCCCCGGCGGTCAATTCCTTGACTTTTTGGGTAATCTCATAGCCATACATCCGGTCATTTTCCTCGAGCAGTTTGAGGATTATGGTTTGTAGACTTCCTTTGATCAGGTTATTGTTTGACATGTGAGTATCGTAATCAGGATAGAAAGCGAATATAAAAGAAAATTATATACATAAGAAAATTATGCATACAATTCTTTGAGTTCCATGACTAGGGGAGTTTAACATTGATTAACTAACTTTTTAACAAAATTTTGAATTTGACTTAGAGAGGGTTAGTTGAAACCAACTACCTTTGGATTAATAAAAAATTCACTTGATATGAGAAAAATTTACTTTTACCTACCTATCCTGCTTGTGTCCTTCATCTTCCAAAATTCTTACGGACAGGGAAAACTCAACTTGGAACTTTATGGCGGACCGCAAAAGTCTCATAATGCTATTTCTGTCAGTCCGCAGTCCCCGGAGTATAGCGTTTCTACTCCATTCGATTACCATCTTGGAGCTAATTTCCTTTACAGAATCAAAGGTCCATGGCAATTGTCGTTACAGGCTGAGTATATTAGAAATTCTCAAACGATAGTTTTTTATCCTAATTTTCCTGACACCAATCCGATGGTCAATTGGAGGTTCTCAGATTTTTTCGGGAATTATAGTATAGGTACAAGGTACACATGGGAAAAAGAAAAATATGCACTTTTTGTTCAACCCTCTATCGGGGTCACAGTCAATAATTATTATGATTTTCCCCAGCAAGGTTCCGGTATTGTCTTTGGTTCAGAAGAAACAGCTTTTGCAGCAAACTTCAGGCTTGAAACCGGAATAAAATTATATACCAAGAGGATGAATTATTTTATATTTGGTCTTAAACATCACCAAGGATTAAGTGAATTGAATTCGCTTGACAGAGAATTTCCTTCTTCAAATTACAAAACGGAAATAGGTAGGAAAGGATCCTATACAGGGCTTTTCGTAGGTTACGGGATCAATTTTGGCAATAAAAGCAGCAGGGAACAATTCCGGTCAAACCGTCCTGACCGAAAAGATGAAAAAAGAGATCTAGCCTGGAAAAGTGGTCCGTATGTGATGGTTTCAGGATTTCTCCGCTTTAGGCCAAAGTCTGAAAGAGAGCCCAATCTTGAGTTTTCACATATTTCGGGAGGAAGTATTTTTGCGGCAGGCTACAGATTCAATGCTTTGAGCGTGGAAACTGGGTATGCACTATTTAATACCCGTACTAATGTATCTGTTGCAGGAACAAATGTTAACATGAATCTCAACAAAAGCTTTGTGGTAAATACTGTTCCTTTGACTCTCAAATATGACTTTCAGGTTGGTGATAAAAATAAGCTTCGATTTGGGCCCACTTTCACTGCATTCTACACTTTAGGTACCTATGGAGAAGGATTCCTAGTTGGAGGTATCGGTGGGTCAGGACCTGATGGGGAATACTACCTTAATCTAAGAACAAATCCTTCTGATCCAAAAGGCGCAATATTTTTCAATGCGGGCATATTTGCCGAAGTCCCTATCTTCAATTCAAGTTTATTGAATTTCAAAGTTTCGCAGAATTTTGGCAGTCCAAAAGTAGGCCTGATGGATGTGACAGGAGAAGTGAATGGTCAGCCTGTGAACTTTGAGAGTTCAGGCACGCTGAATGGTTTTAAGCTGGAATTGGGGTATAAGTTTCCGTTGAATGTGTTGTTTAAGAAATAAATAACCGCATACAAAATCCCCTTGAATGGTTACGGCGCCAAATTAAAAGCAAGAATTAAGATTCAAATAATGATGTTTTTAATTTTGAAGGACTAAAATAATCCAACATATTGTCAGTTATTATAGCATGTTTTAATTTTTAACTGCCTGTTAATGAAATTAAGAATTGGTATTATTGGATTGATCTTTTTAAGTTTTGTTTTGGATGGTTTTTCGCAGCGGTATTATGAGGAAGAACTGCTATCGACTAGAATGGAGAGAAAAGAATTGCGGCAAAAAGCCAGTGTGTCAGATGGTGCCTATGTGCTTTTTCAGGGTGGACTTCGAAAACATGAGAATTCCGAAGGCAATGATATTTTCACCGGTGGTAATGGAGAATTCAATGGTGTAGTTGGTGTAAATTATGGTTATCGGTTAAACAATGCTTCTTTTGAAACAGGTCTGGGTTTTATATGGCATGACCATAGAGGCAGCTATTTTCTCGAAGAGGCGGGTGAAAATTTCAGAACTTTTGGGAATTACAATTCCATATTCCTTCCACTTGTTTTAAAGTATGATGTACCAACAGGTCCATCCAAAAAATTTAGATTTGGGGCCATGGGTTCTCTCAATATTCTTCTTTATCAAACAAGAACCTGGGACCAACTGGGAAAAGACATCCAATATTTCGATTATTTTAACGATCGGGATAATTATGTGGAGTATAAGTATTATTGGGACAGGCCTAAGATATCCGGGTTTTTTAAAGCAGGGTTGTATGCGGAGTTTCAGGTATTCAAGTCTTCTTTTCTTAATCTCCAGTTTTCCAAGGCAATAACTTTAAGTCCGTTAAGGACAATCACCTATGAATGGGAATATCAGGGGCAAAAGGGAGGCTTTACAGATGAGCTAAAAATAGATGGTTATATAGTAGAAATTGCCTACAAATTGCCATTGAATCTTTTTTCAGCAACCAAATAATTTTAGATTTTGAAGGTCTCATGAGAAGTTAAAAGGAGTTCTGTTATGAAGCCAAAGAGCATAGTTTTTCATTTTTTATCCTTGACTCTTTTCTTGTTTTCATGGGAAGTGGAGGCCCAATATATGTCTGAAGACCACAGGCGTGTAGCACGGTGGCACCGACAGGAACAATACCAAAAGATGAGCAGGGAAGATGGGGGTTATTTGTTTTACAATGGCGGTTGGCGGATCGAGTCAGAACCTGACAAAGTGGAAAGTTCCTATTCCAATTGGAGTGGGACGCATGGCTTAAATTATGGCTACCGCAAATCAAACCTCAGCTATGAGATCGGCCTGAATTTTATCTACCACAGCCCGGATGATTTTTTCTACATCACTGAATTGGACCATTATGTTTATTCACCAAGTGGGATAAACAGCCTCATCGTCCCCATCGGTATCCGTTTCAATATTCCTGTCGGAGAAAAGGAAAAATTCAGGTTTGGGGCGAATTTCGCAGTAAACTGGATTGCTATTCCTCTCGGTAAAAACAACGAATCCGGCAGGGGAGTTTATTATTGGCAAGGCGATGTGCCTGCTTCCGATAGGTTGGTTTACACTTGGGAAGCAGACAAGCAAAGAAGCAGGTTTTTCTTCAAAGCGGGAATTCATGGAGAACTTCAGTTTTTGAAATCTTCCTTTTTGATATTTCAGGTTTCCAGGGCGTTTATGCTGAATCCGGCAGTTACCTTTAATTACGAATGGACAGGCAAAGGGCAGTCGGGGAGTTTTCAGGTCGAGAGCGTCATCGACGGACATATGTTTGAAATTACCTACAAAATCCCCTTGAAAGTGTTGGGTGCCAAATTAAATAAGCAAATTGAGCCATGAACTACCATGCAATCATTGACGACATTTATCACGAATTAAAGGACCAGGATTTAGGAGGAAAAGTCGCTGACTATATCCCCGAATTGGCAAAAGTCAATCCCGATTATTTTGGGATTGCCTTGGTGGATCTGGAGGGGAAAGTGTATGGAGCGGGGGATTTTGAGATCCCTTTTTCTATCCAAAGTATTTCCAAAGTCCTGACCCTGACCATGGTCGCCCATGTCTTCAAAGATAAACTTTGGTCCAGGGTCAATGTCGAACCAAGCGGCAATCCATTCAATTCCATTGCCCAATTGGAATTCGAAAAAGGAATCCCGAGAAACCCCTTTATCAATGCCGGGGCTTTGGTCATCACCGATGCGCTCAGCACTTTGCACAAAAATCCCTTAGGTGAAATCCACGCTTTCATCAATGAAATTGTGGGAAGAACCTGCGTCCAAATCGATGAATCGGTGATGAACTCGGAGATCGCCCATTCAGAGAGGAATACAGCTTTGGCCTATTTTTTAAAAGCTTATAACAACTTCGAAAATGACATCCAAGAAGTCATCAGGACCTATTGTGGCCAATGTGCCATCGAATTGTGTTGTGCGGACTTGGCAAGATCGTTCTCCTTTTTGGCCAATCATGGATATTCAATTTATGCCAAAAAGGAAATCCTCAGCCCGATTGATACACAAAGGATCAATGCGCTGATGTTGACTTGCGGCTTTTACGACGAGTCGGGGGAGTTTGCTTTTCGTGTTGGTCTGCCCGGCAAAAGCGGTGTCGGAGGTGGAATCGTCGCCGTGATGCCCAACAAGTTTTCAGTTGCAGTCTGGAGTCCACCGCTCAATGGCAAGGGCAATTCCCCAAAAGGAGTCAAAGCCCTGCAACTGCTGAGGGAAAAATTGAAATATTCGCTATTTGAAGAAAGAAAGTAGGAAGTATCAAGATTTTAGTATCAAGTATCAAGAAGGAAAGTAGAAACAAGAATTTTTGGAACTAAGTACAAGGTGGCAGGTGGCAGTTTCAGCATCATTAACAACTTGAAAACCTGACAACGCGAAGCAGACAACAATTACAACTACTACAACAATTAGAACCATTACTGCCAAACCTCTATATTCCACCAACAAAATTACAACCTGACAACGCGCAACAGACAACAATTAAAACAATTACAACCACCACACATTGATAACCAAATAACCAATTGACCTTTCACCCAATCACTTCCTCTCCAACCTGACTTCCACTCTTCGGTCAAGTTCGTTGGCAGTTTGACGAGTTCCTCGGATGACCTGACCTCCGGTTTCCAGTCGGAGTTGCTCATCTTCCAACCCAAATTCATTTTTCAGAAAATCTGCCACGGAATTTACACGTTCTTCCGCCAGCCTCAGGTTGAAATTCACATTTCCGGTATTGTCTGCAAACCCTGTTACCACCAGAAGATACCCTTCATTGTTTTTCATAAACTGTCCCAAGCGGCTTAATTTTTCGGTTTCTGAGGCATCAGGGATTCTTTGATTCAGCTTAAAATAGACGATTTCCTTGGATTTGAATAGCGGTACTTTGGGTTCTTCATTGGATAGCGAGTCAACGGGGATTTCTAAAGCCATTGATGCTGAATCTCCCTCCGAAGTTATTCCGCGTAAATCCACCCCAATCATGGCGGAAGAAATTGCCAAGATTGCTTCTTGGTTTTGGAGAAATGCCTGTGCAACCGCTGCCGAGTCGATGGGAGTATTGTCATTATCTCTGTTGTCTGACAAAGCCACCACCGTGGCTACTCCTCCAGCCGCAGCAAAAGGCCACCACCATCTTTTTCGTCTTTGTCCATCCTCTTGGGCAGGGACATTTTGGCTTGTTTCTTTTTGGATGGTACGTGTATTTTCAATGTATTGGGGTTTTTGCTTTTTGGGTTTATTGGCTTTTTGGTAGTCACTATACTCCCTCAAAATCCTGTCCCGCTCGGACTTCAGGTATTTGTTTTCCTCTTCCACTTGGATCCTTCTTGCCTCAGAGAGAGTTTCTTGATTTGATGCTGCCATGGACATCGGGGCTGCCTGGTTATCGGTGTTTTCCCCGTTTTCCTGTGTATTGGTTTTTGTGGATGAAGAAGCAAGATCCTTTTTTTCCGAACTCAAGGCTGACTCACGGAAAACAGAATCTGAAACTGCGACCTGCCTTTGAAAAACACTATCCATATTTGGGAAAACCAAAACCCTTTGCTCCAAAGGAAGATTTCTTTTGAGCTCTGCTATCGAGTCAATTTCCTGAAAAAGTTCCTGCTGCCTGCGGTAAAGGCTGTCCATACTGTATCTGATATTGAATCTGGCTTTTTCTGAAGCAAGCAATAAATCCTGCTTTTCTTTTGGATCCAGCCTAGAATCCTTCTCAAGGTTTTCATATTGGCTGTCAAAAGTCCGGGAAAGATCCAAAAGCCTTCTTTCTGTTGTTTTTCCTTCAATGATCCGGGTTTCTCTTTTTTGGATTTCCTGCTCGAATGCCAGGATTTTGGTGGCATAAGCCAAACTGTCCAACCTTTCTGCTTCGATCAATTGGAAAGTATAATTAAAATTATTGGTGATTTTGACTTGTCTTTCAGGCAATGAATCAAGTTTGTTTTCCGGTTGAAATTTTGAGGTTTCTTTTTGGTTTATAGGACTATATGGATGATAAGAGCTCAGTCTTGGTGCTTTAAAAGTCTTTTTGCTTGCCCCGAAATTGAATTTCAAACCGATCCCATGGTAAATGATCCAATCCTTGGCACCGTCAGGATGGCCGCGATAGGGGCTTTCAGGATCAATTACATTTGTCCCCGGTTTGGCTGCATAAGCCTGAAAATCATTGTCATATTTCATCCTGTACCTGCCGCTGACATCGTCAAGGAAATCAGTGAAAGTGTGTAGAAAATCACTTTGGGCAAAAAATTCCATCTTTTGTCCCAATCGGACACGGAATCCCAATCCAAAATTAGCATGCCATGAATCAAGGTCGTAGCCATTGATCAACTCGGTATTCCAATCCGGAAGGTTTGTCTCATAAATCCCATCATGGATTATTCCAGGTAAATTCTGGTCATAGCGTTGGCCGTCACCATCCAAAAGATCTCCTTTTACCTCAAAATGGATATATCCCAATCCGAGAGTAAAATAGGGGGCAATCAATGAATTGGCAGAAAGTAGCCTGTCATTGTCTGATTTGAAAACAAATGAAAGCCCAAGATCACGGGTATGGTTTTGAAAATTCAATCCCCGGGCAAAGTTGGGGTTCTCTAGGTACAGATCCCCGTCACGTTGGATATACCTGTCACTCATCCCAAAATGGTAATTACCAAAGTTCAGCATGAGTCCAATGGTCTGATTCAGCTGCTTCTCCAAAAATATCTTATAGGAAGGCCGGTCAGCATAGTTTTCATTAAAGTAAAACAAATGCCTGTTTGCATCCCAATTATGCAGCCCGTCGAGCCTGTAAGGAGTGAGGTCACCATAATAATTCGTGAATCCGCCGCTTGCCCCGATTCTCCACTGAAATTCCTTTTGCTGGGAATATGCTCTCTCAAAAATGCAAATGAGGCCAAGTAAAAAAAGAACGGTTCTTTTTTTCATCCTTACCGTAATTTATTGAGTCCCATCCAAAGGTTAAATTCCAAGCTGATTCCTGTAAAGAACTGCACATAATCGTGGCTGATTCCGGTATTGATTTCTTCGTGGTTGACCAAAACAGCCCCAACATTGAACCGCATAATCCTAAAAAATTTATAGCCAAGACCGGCATACATCGGTACCCCAATAAATTGTCCGGTGATTTTGTCTCCTTGTTTTGTCTCAAAGTTTTGGATAAATACACCTGCAGAAAAGGAGGTATTCCCAAGGAACTTGGTGAATGTTCTGTTGCCCAAAGGAAAGGAAACTCCCGTGTAAAACCCATGTAGATATTGGGTATCGGGCAAGTACCTTTTGAAAGGAATAGTCGCATATCCAAAATTCAAAGGCAAGGTTGAAGGTTTCTTTTCAGTCGGGAAACTATCTATCCTCCTGATTTCGACCAAGGTCAGCAAGCTGTTGTCTACAAATTGATCCGATTCGTTTTGGGCTGCTGCAATAAGTTCATTGATGTATTGGTTGGCATACACCGCTTTGTCGTTGTCTTCTTTGGTTTTGCCGGTGATGTTAAACCTTGCTTTCCTCAGCTTCAGGCGGTCTCTCTGTTCCAGTTTTTGGCGGAATATTCCGCTAAATCCTTTGAATTCTTTTCCTAAATAATGCCGGTAATCTTCCAAGGCATCGATCACGATCTGATCCATCTGGGCCATCATGACCTGGTTTGGGTGGTTGGCTCGGATACCTTTGGAGGAAACTTCAAGATTGGCCCTGATGTAGGATTCAAGGTTATTGTTGATGGATCTTTTTATGGCTTCAAGCTGGACAGGTTCTGCTTTTTTGAAAAAGTTGAACTTAAAGAGGTAATTTTCATTACTTCTCAATGGGTCAGAGACGAATAATTCAAATTGGGAAATTTCAAAATTAAATGGTTTTTCCCAGGAATAGGTTTTTTCTATGTTGGAGGATTTTCCTCCCCTCAGCACCCTGACTTCTACCAGTTCAATATTCTTAGGCAAAGTGCCTTTTACAAAGAAAATATCCTCAGAAGGCATCGGCATGTTGCCATTGATTTCATTGGTAAGAATATCGTAATTGACTATTTTGATTTGTGCAGCTACTTCATATGAAAAGAGTATCAGACAAAGAAAACAAATAAAAATCCGGTTCATTATTGTGCGCATTTTGAAAGATGTTGGCGTGGAATATCGGTTGATTTTTTTCTAAAATCAAAAAAATAAAAAAGTTTAAAGTTCAAGAATAAAAAGTCAAATCCGGTGGTTTGCCAATATTTGATAGTGTAGGTTTCAGGTCGTAAAATCCTGCTTTCCTACTTGAATTTAGCCGTTTTTTCTTCCATGGTTACATCAGCCGCTTTTCTGACCTGCATCCGGTAATATACCAATACTTCATCCGCACCGGCTGCCAATACGGCCTCTTGCGCTTCCAAAGCTATCGCCATCAGTTTGTCTTGAGGGCCTTCCATGACAGTTTCAAATGGGGTGACTTCATATTTGACGCCTGATTTTTGGATGACTTCAATGGCTTTGTCCACCAAAGCATAACTGTCAAGGGTTTTGCTTTTTGGGACGATCTGGATTCCGAGGTTGATGGATTTGGACATGGTTGAGATGTGAGATGTGAGAAATGAGATGTGAGATGTGAGACTTGAGATTTGAGACAGAAGCGAGAGACAATAAGCGAGAACTTTGTACTAAGAACCAAGTACAAAGTACCAAGAAACAAGACTAGAATCTAAAATGAAACTCTTCGACTTTGTTCAGGGATTGAGCTTGGCAACAGTTAACCAAATAACCATTAACCAATAACCAAATAACCAACTACCTCAAGTGCCCCTTCACCGCTTTCTTCCAGATTTTGTAGCCTTTGGCATTCATGTGGAGACGGTCTTCGACAAATAATTCTTCTTTTGGACTTCCGGACTTGTCAAGCATTGGTGTCCAAACATCGATGTAAGTTACCTTTTCCTTGTTTTGGGCCAGCATCCTGACTTCCTCATTGAGGGCCATCATTTGACCTCTTTTCTCCCAACGACTTGGACTTGGCTTGGTTCCGATAAAATAAAATTCTGTTTCCGGAAATTTTGTGCTTACTCTTTCCATCAGTACTGCATATTCGCTGAGCACCTGCCTGACAGGTTTGCCGGCATTGATGTCATTCTCTCCCACATAGATAAAGATTTTTTTGGGTTCAAAATTGATGACCAGTTCATCAAGGTAAAGCAAAAGGTCATCGGTCTGCGATCCTCCAAATCCGGTATTGACGATTTTCGATTTTGGAAAGTCTTTTTCCAATGTTTTCCAAAAGCGGATACTGGAGCTTCCGGTAAAGACAATTCCGCCTCTATAAGTTGGGAGATCTGCGTATTTCGCTACCAAAGCAGCGACTTCACCTGCGAATCTATTTTCCTGTGCTTGGAGATTTTGCAAACTGGAGGTGAAAAAGAATACTAGCAGAAGGATCTTTGTACCAAAAGGATTTTTCATATTCTGTGTTTTGAATAATTGCTTGAAAGTTATGATGTGCCAATTTCGGACAAAAAATGAACACTTTTCTAAAGTTTTCCAGATTCGGACAGAATAATGGAAGCCATTACCTCCCCGTGGTTTGAGAGATTTTTTTACCCAAATCTTGTTTCTAAACCTTATTTCCCTGATTCCATCCCATTTTTATCAAGTGAAACCAAAAACTCCATACTTTCGCAGGTTCTAGTTCGTTTTTTGTTAGCAGTTTTGTATTCCAAGCAATCCCATCCGATTATGAATAAAATCACCAAATTCTTTTGGTTCTGTTCCGGTGCGTATGCGCCCCTGTTGACCAAAACCCCGACCGAAACACACAAATATGTCGGCATCGGCGGAACTGTATTTTTTACAGGACTTTTGGCAGCGATTTCTGCGGGATATGCGCTCTATACGGTATTTGAATCTCCCTGGTACGCTATCGGGTTTGGGTTGGTTTGGGGTTTGATGATTTTCAACTTGGACAGGTTTATCGTGGCAAGTATGCGCAAGCGCAACAATGCTTGGGCAGAATGGAAAATGGCCATTCCGAGATTGGTTTTCGCAGTGCTGTTAGCTATTGTTATATCCAGACCATTGGAGCTTAAGATTTTCGAAAGGGAAATCAACAGGAAATTGGATGAGAAAAAAACTGCCATGATCGCCCAAAGCAAGGAAGCTTTGAAAGCTGGATTTTCTGAAATCAATGGATTGGAAGCCAAGAAAGACAGTTTGAAATCAGAAGTTGCTGATGCGACAGCTTTCAGAGACAAAGTCCAGCAGGAATATGATTTCGAGCGCTTCGGTACCAAAACCGACGGAACCAGCGGGATAGTGGGATTGGGGAGCAATGCCAAGAAAAAAGAACAGCAACTTGACGTAGCGCAAAAAGACTTGGAAGCACTTCGTGCCGGCCATCAGGTTAGGATGGATACTTTGGATTCTGAAATCAAAAAACTGACTGCTTTGAGGCAAGCGGAGTTTGACAAGATCCAACCCAATATCGACGGATTTGATGGATTGGCAGCGAGATTGGATTCTTTGGAGATTTTGACTAAAGAGAGCAATGCCATGTTTTGGGCCAATATCATGATCATGCTGCTTTTTGTGGCAGTGGAGACCGCACCGATTTTTGTCAAATTGATATCTCCTAGAGGACCTTATGACGAATTGTTGGACTTGGCAGAATTGAGGGTTCAGGTATATGCCAATGAACAAACTGTCAAAACCCGGGAAAAAAGCGAACAGAATATTCAGGTATTCAGAACAGCAAATGGGGTAAGGGTGTGATTTGAATGCGTTTATCGTTACCCACTTCTTTGCTGGTAACTCAATAACATTCTAAGGAAAAATTTACCACATAGTTCAAATAGACCACAAAGATCTTGATCAAATCCTTTTTTAATTTCATTTAAAAGCTATGTGGACTATGTGTCTAAAAGGAAGAGTAAGGAGTTTTAAAAATAGATTAAAACCTTTTATCCATTGATCTTTCCAACGTTCGTTAAGAGAAATTTACCACATAGTTTATATAGATCACATAGAGTTTGAGCAAATCCTTTTTTTAATTGCATTAAAAGCTATGTGGACTATGTGTCTATATGGTAAAGTTTAAAAACCTCAAAAATCAAATCCCTCAAATCCTTTTATCCAATGATTATTTCAACTTTCGTAAGGAAAAATTTACCACGTTGTTCATATATAACACATAGTTCTTGATCAAATCTTTATGGATTATTGTAATTATTCACATCAAAATGAAGCAGTAATAGACAAAGTGATGGTCAGGTTTTCTTTAAATGTCGGATTTGCATAAGGTCCATATCGGTAAAAAGCACCGAGTCCCCATCCCCGGTATTGAAGTCCTGATTTTTGTTTGAGTATGTTGTTTAATTCAATGCCCGATTCGAGATATCCTTTTTCCATGGTTTTGAAATCGACAAAATCATAAAACTCTGGATTACTCAAACTACCGATGGCAAAGCTTTGGTGAAATTTGAGTTGCGGGGCAAAAATAGCCTTTCCTGCTTTTTTGTAAAACAAAGGACCTGTCTGATGTGAATAGCTCGCATGCATACTCCTGTCAGAAAGGAATTCATACAGAAACATGGTCTGTAAATATCCCGGAAACGATAAGGCAAAGTCCAAAGCATTCCTTTGTCCGACATTGATACCATAACCTGTGTTGAGGTAGGAAATCGGCAGGTTATCTCCCCAAATGCCATGTGCCGAAAGGTGGAATTGATTCAGAGAATTTCCGGAACTCCATTGGTGTTGGAATTTGAACTCAGTGTTCCAAAAATCCACATTTCCCCCAATCGCATCCGGAATGGCTTTGGACGCCCGCAAGCTGACGACAGGATAGGACATTGTCCATGATACCAGGTTGTTTCCGATTCTCGACACACTTTCTCCCCCAACAAAACGAAAGTCGATGCCTGTTTCCGTTGCCGTGAATACTCTCGGAAAATCATCCGAAGGAACTCCTGTAGCATAATTCAATACATTAGCCCTATTTTCAACTGATCCGAAAAAGCCCAATTTGACGCCCTTTAAGGGCATTTGGGAAAATTCTACAGAGTATCGTTCCACTTCATCCATGCGGTCTGCAAGGAAATTTCTGAAGATGTTACCTGTAGAACTGAAGGAATTTGTTTTGGGCAACAGCGTTTTTCCCGGTTCGGAGATGTCTTGGCTGTAGTAAAAAAGTAATTTGGAGTCATATTTTTTATCCAACCTGAGTTCAGTTCCCGCTCCATATTTCCAGCCTTTGTCTCGGAATCCATACCTGAAATATCCTTCAAATCTAACAACATCTGACAGGGTTTCATTGGAAGAAAGGCCCAACCCTAATCCCACACTCTCAAACCTATTGAATCTCAATACCCTGTTTGGAATCAGATCAACAGGGCCCAATGGAATTCTTCCCGAGCTCAGTTGGGTCAATAGCTTGGAGGCCATATTGAGACGTCTTTTGTCTTTTTCGGGCATATTATCAAACCTTACATAGGTGAGATACTCCCGGGAAGTAAGGGAATCCAAACGGAGATTTCCCCAATCATAAAGGTCATTTTGAATGGCAAAGTTGAGTGCAATCGGTCCGAACTTCGTACTCCGATCGAGCTCATTAATTTGTACATCGGAGAGGAAAGTCTGATTCGTAATTTTAAAAGCTTTCCCCTCAAATTCCATTTCCGGTGCTAGGTAGATACTGTTCAGTTGCTCAGGAAACCAATTTTTGCCATCCCAACGGTTCTTTTGTTGCAATTCAAAAAGTAGGTTTGTATCTGGGTCTGATGGTTTGATGACCATATTTTCCAAGGCATATTGCAAAGAGGAAATGTACATCAGTCCTTTACCCAATTGGTAGACTTTGCCTTCTATGGGTTGGTAGCTGATGATGTATGAAGTGCCGATTTCATTTTGGATACTGTCTTCGAGGAAGTAATCGTATTTTCTCAATCCGTCATTGGAAAGTGGATTGACATAAGGGACTTCAAGGATTTTGATATGGTCTGTGTAAAATGAAAAAGGCTGAAAACTGCTTGAAGCCATGGCCACTAGCGGGTTTTCTATGCCGGACATTTTGGAAGCTTTGACCGTTTCGTTCCTTTTTCCCGGCTTTTTGAATACCACCTCGGAGAAGCTTTCAGTCATAAAAATGTGCCCTCCTTTGAGAAAATTTACTGTGGTATCATCCACTTCAGGCTGTTCGTTAAGTCCATCCAAAGTCATGACCATTTTGTTGTAGCTGGTAAATCGATATGAATCAAGTTTGTCAGGATTATTCAGGTCTTTGTTGGCAATTGCTTTTCGGATGATAGGTAAGGCAGGATTTTCACCGGCAAGGATTTGTACCTCGCCTAATTCAACAGCCATTGGAACCAAAAAAATATCCGGCCTTGATTTTAGTGCTTGGAGGGTAATTTCTTGTGGAAAATATCCGACATGAGAAATGATCAAAACCTCATTGTCTACAAACGGATCCAGTCTAAACAAACCCCTCACATCTGTTGTCGTCCCCTTTCGTTCTTTTCCTTTTACCTGAATATTTACAAAAGGAATGGGTTGGTTTGTTTTTTGGTCGTAAACATGACCTGATAGCAAGGTTTGCCCAAAAATGGTTAAGGGAAATAAAAACAACAGGGTAATCCAAATTAGTATGTGGCTGATTTTCATAGATTGAATCTCTAAACTAATTCTTTTACCTGTCTCTGTTTAAAATGTTTTCAGATTTACACCAAAGCAGGTTTTAAGTGACCGAAATAGAAGTTTTGGAGGCTTTGTCCAGTTGGTCCATAATTTCAGGAACTGCTTTCCACTCGGCCAATCCTATCAGCCAAACCCACAGCCTAAGCTTGATTCCGGGATTGATTAGGCCTTTGGCCAATAAGGTGATGGCTTTGTCCCTTTTCTGTATAGCTTCGATTTTGTCAGCGGCAGCTTGGTATTTCCCGGCAAATTTCCAGGCACCGTCCCGGGCGAGTTTGATGCTGAAGTTTACCAGGATTTCTTCTTTACCTTTCGCAAACCGGATCAAGGTTTTGAAAAACGGAGAAATAAAACCTATGTTATCCTTGACACCATCTACCAATTCTGCCAGCACAGCATTGATTTTGTTGAAATCGTTTTGAAGGGATGTTAGGTCATGTCCGTCTATGGTTTCCACCGCAGCAATTCCCAGATCAAGGTTGATGTGGGCATTGATTCCGAGAAGAAGATGCTGGAGGACGAGGTGTTTGGTAGAATTGGCTGCCTCAAATGCATGCGCCCAACTTGCGGTAGGTTTTTGGCCTGACTGAAAAGCATCATAAGCATCAATAAACCGTTTTGCAAACATCACGTCGAGTTTTTCCATTCTTGGATTGTCCTCAAATTCTGAGTTGAGGATTCCGTTTTTGATCCGGATGGTAACCTGTCGGTACAAAATGGCAAAATATCCTATCCTGCTGCTTTTGGACCTGCACTCAGCGACAATTTGGTCCATGCGTAAGATTACCTGATCGATTGTTTCCATTTAAAATTTTGTGAGAATTGATTCCAAAAAGTCACCTACAAAATAAGCCACCAATGCAGCAAGAAAGCCCAATAACAATGTTTCTGAAATACTTTTGAGCGTGTTGGTCTGATTGACAAAACTCTTCAGCCAACCCACGACCAAGAATGCCAGACCCGTAAATAAACTTGTCCAGAAAAAGAGGTCAATATCAGTTTTCCAAATCAAATCATATACATAAACTATCAAAGGGATAAGTCCTATCAAAATGAAGGAGGCAAGAGTGGCCAATCCGATTTTGAAAGGGCTTTTGGAATCCTCCATCATGTTGAGTTCATCTTTCATCATCTCATTTACCCACCTGTCTTTGTCAGACACGATGACGTCGACCACTTTCTCCAGCAATTCACCCTCAAAACCTTTTGCTTGGTATATCTCGACGATTTCCTGCCTTTCTTTGTCAGGGATATTTTCGACTTCCCAATATTCAATATTGCGGTGCTTATTATAATTTTCTTTTTCTGATTTTGCGGAAAGGTAAGCGCCAACAGACATCGAAAATCCATCGGCAAGGAGATTGGCAAATCCCAAAATGATGATGATCGAAGCATCCAGATCCGCCCCAACGGCACCTGCGACCACAGCAAAAGTTGTCACCGCGCCATCGATTCCTCCGTAGACAAATTCACGGAGGTAATTTTGGATGTTTCCTGCAAAACTGATTTCCTTATGAATTTTGGCTTCTTGCATCATATTGTTTCAAACAACATCCATTCATGGATTTTTTCTTTCTCAGACATTGACCAAAAGCAATGAAAATTACAGGTTTTCCATCAAAAATCTTTTCACATTCTCTCCCATGATGGCTTTGATTTCGTCATCAGAAAAACCCTCTTTCATCAGGGCCTCGACGATGATGGGCAGGCCTGTGATATCAAAAGGCACACCCACACTGCCGTCATAATCCGACCCAAGGGCCACATGCTCGATTCCGACAAGGTTTTTGACTCGCTTCATGCAGGCCACGATTCCTTTGATTTCATCTTCTCCTACGGCCATGTCAAAAAAGGCAATTCCGATAATCCCTCCCTTGGCTGCCAGCCTTCGGATCTGATCATCGGAAAGATTTCGGGGAGAATTGAGTACTGCCCGGATACCGGTATGGGAAACCATCACCGGCTTGGTAGAAAGAGCCAATACATCGTCAAACATCTTTGGCGAAGCATGTGCCAAATCAATGATCATGTTCAGTTCATTCATCCTTTTGACTACGGCTATGCCAAAATCGGTCAGGCCTTCCCCACTCATACCATGCGCAGAGCCACCGAGTTCATTGTCAAAAAAGTGGGATGGCCCGATAAGCCTGACTCCTGCCTCATAAGCTTTGTCCAGGTTTTCTATTTTTCCTTCCAGGGCATGACCTCCTTCGATTCCCAATAGCCCCCCAATGATGTTTTTGTCTGTTTTTCTGGATTCTGCAAGTTGCTGAACATCCTCTTTTGACTTGATGACCAGGAATTGCCCATCGAAACCATCAGAAAATTCCTGTAGTAAGGCAGATTGGTATAGCGTCCGCTTCATCAGGCTAAACCAGTTGGATACAGGCCTGCCTTGGGCGATATTGAGTAGGGTGATGTTGTCGGTGGCATCGGAAGTGTTGGCTTCCATATTTTGTCCTTTGGGAGATTTGGAGACAACGGTAAATACCTGCATTGCTACATTCCCTTCCTGCATTCTCGGGAAATCCACATGTCCATGTTCAGACTTCTTGGTCAAGTCTCTTCCCCAAAGCAAAGCATCGCAATGCAGGTCTGCGACAAACTCGAAGGAATTGAAAAGTGCCAAAGCTTCGGGTGAGACTTTGTAGGGTGGGAGGGATTTGACAGGATTCCCGTCTTTTTCTATAATTCCCGGTACGACCATCGTTGCAATCCAATAGATTAAAAAAAGGCTTATAAATGCAACAAGTGCCTGCTTCATGGGTATAGGTGGTTTGGCTATTAAGATAAGCAAAAAATGAAATATGATTATCCGCTGCTTAGCCGCTAACTCGAAATTTAATAAAAAAGCTACGGTTAATCTGAAAAGTCCACGGTTGACAGACCATAGCCTGGCCAATGGATCTTCGATCCGAGTTTTATAGGGTTAGTAGTATGAAATCAGAATTAAAAAAAATAAATTACAGGCGAAAGGTATTTTTTCAGCCGGTCAGTTTTCCTCCAAAACCTCCTCCCCGGTTTTGGTCAGGATTAGGTTTTCAAATTCTTCCATGGTGAACAGCCTTGACCTGATCAAAAAACGGATTCCCATGGGTATTTCAATCGAAAAACTGCTGCCTCTTCCCGGTGTCACGTCCAAGGTAAGTTCGGTATGCTTCCAGTATTCAAATTGGTCGGCACTCATAAAAAAATCGCAGCCATAGACTTTTCCCATCCAAATGTCATTGGTACCAACTTTAAAATCACCCTTTTCGAAGCACATCGGCGATGAACCGTCACAGCAGCCTCCGCTTTGGTGAAACATCAAGTCTGTTCCAAAGCGTTTTCTCAAAGTATCTACCACATCCATTGCCGCTTCTGTGATCAAGACTCTTGGTAGGTTGGTCGCTTGTGTCATGGTTTTTTGGTTTTATTTTTAAAGCTACTTTGACCATAGACGACGGTCCACAGTCCACAGCCGCTACAAATGCACTTCGATCCGAGTCTTATATGGCTGGCGGCAAGGAACCACATAATTATCTATAATAATTATTTTTTGTAAAAAATGAGAAGTTTCCTCCATTCAAAGGAAACCTCTCAAATCTCAAATCTCACGTCTCACGTCTCAAATCTCACGTCTCAAATCTCATGTCTCACATCTTTTTAAAAGAAGCCGAGTTTTTTCTTATCGTAAGAAATCAGCATGTTTTTGGTCTGACGGTAATGGTTGAGCATCATCAAGTGGTTCTCTCTTCCAAAACCTGATTTTTTGTACCCTCCAAATGGTGCATGTGCCGGATAAGCATGGTAGCAATTCACCCAAACCCGTCCTGCAAGTATCGCTCTTGGTACCTGATACAATTCATGGGCATCTCGAGACCAAAGTCCTGCACCCAATCCATACATGGTGTCATTGGCGATGGCAATAGCTTCCTCTGTCGTTTTGAAAGTAGTCACGGAGACCACGGGCCCGAAAATTTCCTCCTGGAAAATCCTCATTTTGTTATGGCCCTTGAAAATCGTCGGCTGGATATAGTAGCCGTTTTCCAATCCCGAATTCAGTGACGCTTTGTCACCACCACAAAGTGCTTCTGCACCTTCCTGCTTTCCGATATCTAGATAGGATAGGATTTTTTCGAACTGATCATTTGAAGCCTGCGCGCCCATCATGGTATCTTCAGCGAGAGGATGTCCCATTTTGATGGCTTTGGTGCGGGCGATCACCCTTTCCATAAACACATCATAGATGTCCTCATGGACCAGAATTCTGGAAGGGCAGGTACAGACTTCACCTTGGTTCAAGGCAAACAAAACAGCGCCTTCCACGGCTTTGTCAAAGAAATCATCATCGGCATCAGCCACTGATTTCATAAAGATATTGGGCGATTTTCCGCCAAGCTCCATGGTGACAGGAACAAGATTTTCGGAAGCATATTGCATGATCAACCGACCTGTGGTCGTCTCTCCTGTGAAGGAAACTTTGGCAACTCTATTTGAAGAAGCAAGAGGTTTCCCTGCCTCTACTCCAAATCCGGTTACGACATTCAATACTCCCGGGGGCAATATATCCCCGATCAGTTCCATAAGGACCATGATGCTTGTTGGGGTTTGTTCGGCAGGCTTCACGACCGTGCAGCAACCGGCAGCAAGTGCAGGGGCGATTTTCCATGTCGCCATCAAGAGAGGAAAATTCCATGGAATGATCTGTGCCACGACGCCAAGCGGTTCATGAAGCGCGATGCTGACAGTATGCTCGTCATGTTCGGAGATGGTGCTTTCGTCAGCCCTGATCACGCCTGCAAAATACCTGAAATGGTCAATCACAAGCGGCAAATCCGCTGCCCTTGTTTCCCTGAGTGCTTTTCCGTTGTCTATTGTTTCTATCCTTGCCAACATCTCAAGATTCTCTTCGATGACATCGGCTATTTTATTCAATAATTTGCTTCTTACAGCTACTGAAGTTTTGGACCAAGAGGGAAAAGCAGCATGTGCTGCGTCCAATGCTTTTTCGATATCGGCTTTGTTGCCTCTTGCAGCTTTTGAAAAAACCTTGCCATCGATCGGGGAAATGTTGTCGAAATATTCTCCCGAAGAAGGTGCTACCCACTTTCCACCGATAAAGTGGTCATACTTTTCTTTGATGTGAGGCCGCTCTACCGGCTTTGCCTCGGATAAGGTCAATGTTGTCATGATTTAGATTATTTTGGATTTATTCAAATTTCCTCCATATTTTTTCCAAAAAATCCACCAATTCAATCAAGTCATCCACTTGGATTGATCATTTTGATTTATCTAAACAAATAGATCATCAAAAGAAGAGACAAGACATATCCAATTCTGTCGTTGTATGGAATGATTGCTTTTGTAAATCATTCTTAATTACTAACTTTAACATTACCCAAAATACCCAAAATGCAAAATAACTTTATCGCCGGTGTGCCTTGGAGAAAGGAAAAAGACCTGAAAACCCTTGTGGAAAACAGGACTACCTACACTTTGGACAACTGCGAACTCAATATTTTTGAAACCCACCAAGAAGCAAAGAATGTCAACCTCAGTTTCGGAGATTTGGTATTGACTACTATGCTCAAGGGAAAAAAGGTCATGCATCTCTTCGAAAAACCGGGATTTGATTACCTGCCGGGTGAATCCGTGATTGTTCCTCCCAATGAAATGATGAAGATTGACTTTCCTGAGGCAAAATTTGACAACCCTACACAATGTATTGCCCTGTCAATTTCCAAAGAAATGATAGAGAATACCTTCAACCTCCTCAATGAAAGGCTTCCCAACAAAGAAGTCACCAAAGATTGGGGTTTAGACCTTTCTTATTTTCACCTGATCAATACCCAAGACCTTTCAGAAATTATTAACAGATTTATCAGAATAGGGGTAAAGGAAAGGTCCAAAGAGAAAGATTTGATTGCCTCTTTTGCCCTCAAGGAATTATTGATCCGCCTTACGCAGACACAAGCGAGGGACATGTTGGAAAAGACTTACAAAACACTGTCTTCCTCCAACAGAATGGCATTTGTCATTGATTTTATCAAGACCAATATCCGTGAAAATCTAAATTTGGATGAACTCAGTGCAAAGGCCTGTATGAGTAAGGCCCATTTTTCTAGAACTTTCAAAACAGAACTCGGCCTTTCCCCCATGGAGTATATCCTGAAGGAAAGACTCAAACTTGCCAAACACTATCTACAAATTGCAAATTATCAGATCCAGGAAGTATGTTTCATGTCCGGTTTCAACAATATCACTTACTTTATCCGGGCATTCAAAAGTGAATTTGGTGTTACGCCGAAGGTTTTTCAGTTAACAAAGAAATAACCAAACATCCTTTGGATATTCAAAAATTGTTAAAAAATATTTTATGGTTTTTATGGTCTTTTGATATGCTTTTGTTAAGTTTAAAAAATTTTGGTAGCGAAAAAACTTTAAAAGTTTACCATTTACCAAAGTTTATACGGCTGTAGTCAGTTACAAATAAACCCACACTTGGAGTCTTTTACAGAGACTCCTTTTTTTATGCCTAAATTTTTAACCTGTTTTTTAATATTTTACAAAAAATTTCAAAAATATGGTTTAAAAATAAACCTTTTTTTCATTTTTCAATATTTTTATTTATTGCCCATCGTTATAAATACCCGACATTAAGAAATTGAGATATAATTTTCTGTATTTCAGGTGAAATTTGAAGCAGACCACATAAAATTCCTCAAAATAGGTATCCAACACATAAATAAATGGTAAATACCAGTAAATGGGCATCATTTGAGGTTTCAATTATTTATGTTGCCAATGATTGTCCTGCCACCATCTTGTCTACTGATCCGCAACAGTTTTTTCAACTTCCGGAAAAAAAGAAGAGTAACCTTGAAGCCCCTTCTTTCTTTCTTCAAAATAAAAACTGTTTAAACTTTTTAAGTGCTATTTAAGTTTTCCTTAAGCCAATCTTAAGTTTGTAGCCCGAATTTTGTCCTATAGTTTCTGGGAAAAAAAATTTTTAAAGATGGATGGGCTTACATTAATCATACCCGTATTCAATGAAGAAGGAAATATCCATCGGATATGGTCAGAAATAGACCATTACCGGAGAAATTCCCAATTTCCGGTTTTTGCTCTTTTCGTGGATGATGGTTCTGTGGACGATAGCCTTTCGCTGATCAAAGAAATATGTGACCGGGATGAGGGATTTGGTTTTGTTTCTTTTGATAAAAACAAAGGGCTAAGTGCAGCAATCAAAGCAGGATTCGATTATTCCACCACAAAATGGGTCGGTTATCTCGATGGAGACCTTCAAACCACCCCTTTGGATTTTCTCAAATTCGAGCTTTTCCTTGAGAATTATGATTTGATCACAGGAGAGCGTCAGAATAGAAAAGACAGCATGGGCAAAAAGTTGTCCTCTTCATTCGCTAATTGGATTAGGGATGGTTTTTTGAAAGACGGCATGAAGGATACCGGCTGTCCATTGAAAATCTTCAAAAGAGAATTTGTATTGAGTCTTCCTTATTTCAATGGATACCATAGGTTTTTTCCTGCCCTGACGCAGATTTATGGAGGAAGTGTAAAAGTGATTCCAATCCGTCATTTCCCCAGAAAAGAAGGGAAATCCAAGTTCAATGCATTTAATAGGATGATTCAGCCCCTGTTGGACCTGTTTTTGGTTTTTAGGCTCAAGCAAAGAAGGATTACCTACTCCGTCAAAGAATCAAGGACCTTCAAATCAGAAGTGTACCATGAATAATTTTTTGGTGCTTGGTTTGGGTTTGGTTGCCCAAGGCCTCTTCGCCGGAAGATTTGTAGTACAGTTGCTTCAATCCGAAAAGTCCCATAAAGTCGAGTCTCCTGCTTTGTTTTGGCAATTGAGCTTATTGGCCTCCTTCCTTTTGATTCTTTATGGCTTTATCCGCAGCGACATCGTCATCGTGGGTGGTCAATTTGTCGGATATCTGGTCTATATCCGAAATCTTCAAATCAAAGGAGAATGGAAAATTTTGCCTTATTCCATCAGGTTATTGGCCTTTTTGCTACCACCTGTTTTATTACTGTTTCTGATTTTTGGGGTGAATTACAACTGGGAAAAATTTATTGCCAACCCTGAAATTGAAGGATTATTATTGACTTGGGGAACCATCGGCCAGCTGATTTTTACCTCCAGGTTTGTGGTTCAATGGTTGTATTCAGAAAAACTCAAAGAATCTGCTTTCCCGGTTTCTTTTTGGTACATCAGTATTTTAGGTGCCGTGATGGTGGCTGTTTATGCTGTTTTGAGACAGGATGCAGTCTTATTTATAGGTCAGGCTTTTGGTCTACTCGCTTATTCCCGAAATGTTTTCCTTCATTTCAAGCCTTATTTCGACAGAAAGATTTCTTTGGTTTCAAAATTTGAAAAATACCGGTTTCCTGCCCTTATGATTTTTTTGGGAATGGTGCTGTATTTCAACCTTGGCAATTGGGAGGTAACGGAGAGCAGTGAAGCAAGGTATGCGCAAATACCTAAGGAAATGATCGATTCCGGTGATTATATCCATCCTACTTTGATGGGAATCTACCATTACCATAAACCCCCAATGACTTATTGGATCACTGTTGCTGCCTACAAATTATTCGGTGTATCGTCGTGGTCGGCCAGATTTTTTTTACAAATCGCGATTCTGATTCAGGTTTGGTTGGTTTACCAAATTGGAAAGATTTTACTTCCGGACAAGAAATCTGCTTTTTTTGCAAGTCTGCTTTTCGCCTCTTTCCCCATATTGATAATATCAGGCAGGGCTTTGACGACGGATGGGTATTTGGCAGTTTTTGTGTTGGCAGCCATGTATGCTTGGTTATCGTATCTCAAAAACCCCAAAAACAGATACCTCCTGATTTTCTACCTGATGTTGGGTTTGGGGTTTTTGACAAAGGGTCCTGTGGTATTGATTGTTCCGATTTCGGTATTGATATTTCAGAAATTCTACCAGAAAACAGCTTTTGGAAAACCTTGGATCCATTTGTTGGGGATTTCTATTTTCCTTTTTATTGGATTAAGTTGGTTTGTTTTCCTTTACTTGGAGGATCGTCAGTTTCTGGATTATTTTGTATTCAAACATACGCTCCAAAGGTTCTCCACCAATACTTTTAGCCGGAGTCAGCCTTTTTGGTTTTATTTTGTCATTGTGGTGGCGACGGCTTTTCCTTGGGTTTTGGTAATCCTTTCAGGGACCAAAAAAATTATCCAAAAAAGAAATCCCCAAAGCCTCATGCTGTTGGCATGGATATTTATTCCCTTGTTTTTTTTCTCCCTGAGTCAGTCCAAACTTGTCCTCTATATCCTCCCGATATATCCCGCCATAGCTTTGGCCGCTACGTCTGTGTGGATGGGATTGCCTGATCGGAGCCAAATGATTTGGGACAAAATTCAGTTCGTTTTCCAAATTCTGGTCATTTCAGCCTTAGCTGTCAGTCCTCTTTTTGAGCCAAAGATTACCCTGAGTTACAAATTTTTCTTTATCCTAGTTGTCACTGCTTCACTATTGGTTTCCATGCGTCTCATCGCAATCAAGTCCATGGACAGGGCCATATTGACAGCATTTTTGTTTTTCATGGGGATTACCGCTGCGTCCACCTATTTTATGGGGAATAATCCCGGTATGGTCAATGACAGAAAAAACATTGCTGCTTTTATCCAACAGGATTTACCAGATATGGAAAATATCCTGATCTATAACTACAGGTCGCCCTCAATGGCATTTTTGACCGATAAAAATATCATCTCACTGTTTGACGGTGCCGAGGATTTGAACAGGGAAACCCAATTCCAAAAAAACGAAGACTGGAAAGCCAACCTCATCAACCTCCAGGAACAACCGGATTGGCTGGTCAAAAAACTTCCCAAAAATGCTGTTTTGATGGTAAAGAAAAACCACCTTCATCTTGAAATCATCAAAGAGGCAGGAAAGGGATTTGGAAACTCAAAGGAAATGGATGGTTGGGTTTTGTTTTATTGAGCTGATTTCTTCTACTTGTTGTTGGTGGAGAAAAGGGTAGAATTTGTAATTTGTGAAAAAAGAAAACCTGTAGAAAAATGAGGATTTTGGTAATTGAAGATGAGCCCGGCATTTCGGGATTTTTGAAGCAAGGTCTGGAAGAGGAATCCTATGCTGTTGATGTCGCTGAGGAAGGAAAACTTGGTTTGGAATTGGCGTTGACCGGAGATTATGACCTTCTATTGATAGATTGGATGCTGCCCGGACTGAGTGGGATTGAAATTACCCGGACTTTCAGAAAATCCTTTTCGGATACTCCCGTGATATTTCTCACGGCAAAAGACACCGCAGATGAAGCGGTTTTTGCCCTGCAGGCAGGTGCAAATGATTATATCAGAAAACCTTTTCATTTTGAAGAACTACTCGCCAGGATCCGGGTGCAGCTACGGACCAAATCCGGAGAGCAGGTGAATTTTACCCTTGGGCCGATTGTCCTTTATACCGAAAATCACCGGGTGGAGAAAGATGGAAAGGAAATCATTCTTACCCAAAAGGAGTTTGCGCTCCTAGAATACCTCATCAGAAACAAAGGCAAAGTATGCAGAAGAAGCCGAATCATCGAAAGCGTTTGGGATATCCATTTTGAATATGATACCGGAGTGATCGATGTTTTTATAAATTCCATCAGAAAGAAACTCGGACTCACCAAAGAAGACAACTACCTGCAGACCATCAGGGGAGTCGGCTACATTGCTCAGGAAATATGAATTTACCCTACAAAATCCGGCTTTCCATTTATCTCTCCGGCGCATCATCGCTGATCGTGTTGGTTGCTTTTCTATTGATTTTTGGGGTAGCCAAATGGACCCTGCTCAGGACTATTGACAAGGATTTGGCTTTGGAGACAAAAGTTCATCAGGATCAGATCACGATTATCGATGGGAGTATCCGGTTTTCTCACAAAGACGAATGGGAGGAAGAAGAACACAAGGAAATCCAGTTCCATCCCATTTTTATCGAAATTGTAGACAAAGAAGGAAATCAGCTGGACAAATCCCCCAACCTTGGAAACCTGAGGCTTGGTTTCATTAATGGTCATTCTTCCCAGGACAATGGGTATAATCAGTTTATGGGCAATCAGGAATTGCGGCAAATGCAGATTGCGCTCAAGCACGAGGAAAAGATTGAAGGCTACCTTTTGGTCGCTACTTCTTTTGAAGAATCAAGAAACTTGCTCAATAACCTCCGGACAATCCTTTTTGTATTGTATCCGCTTATTTTGTTTTCGCTTTTTTTGACCATGAGGATTTTGGCCGGGAAAAGCATTCAGCCTGTGGATAAGATTACCAAAAGGGCAAAAATGATTTCCCAGAAAAACCTCAATGAGCGGATACAGCTACCTGTCAACAACGATGAAATTAAAGCACTCACTGTCGCGATCAATGATTTGTTGGAAAGGTTGGAAAATGCGATGAAAAGAGAGCAGCAGTTCACCTCAGATGCTTCCCATGAACTCCGGACCCCGCTTTCTGTCCTCAAAGGAAACTTTGAGGTTTTGATCCGAAAACCGCGAAGTGAGGAAGAGTATGTTTCCAAAATCAAAAATGGTCTTGACGAAATCGAAAAATTAGAAAGCATCATTGACCAATTGTTGGCCTTGGCAAGGGTCCAAAAAGATGCCTGGGATATCCATGAAATCGACCTGGAAAGTATCACCCTCGAAGTCACTGAATCCATCCGGAAAAGTGAGGGTAGGAAAATCCGGTTTACAAATCAATCCAAGGAACCACTATATGTTTTTTCCAATGAAAAATCACTTTTTATCATATTGACAAATCTCATCCAGAATGCCCTGAAATATTCTGAAAACCATACGGAGATTTCGGTTACCATTTGGATTGAAAATTCTACAGGAATCCTGGAAGTAAAGGACCATGGAATCGGAATTGAAAAAGAGGCGCAATCCAAAATATTCAATCCGTTTTTTCGTGAAAATTCCCAAGAGCTTGGCAAAATACAAGGCTCAGGATTGGGACTTTCTATTGTTAAAAAATTGTGTGACCACCTTGGGATATACATTTCATTGGAAAGTGAAAAAGGTCAGGGAACCGCGATACGACTTATTTTTCCTGATAAGGTTTGATTTAGTAGACCATAGATTGTGGTCGATAGTCCATAGCCTACAACAATTTTCCTTCATCTCACTTTTATCTATTTTGTGGCAGGATAGCGCATACTCATATCAAAATATTTACAATACCCCTCAATTAATCAGAAGCAAAAATTGAATGGATATGTAAGACACTTCGGTCTTCAGTTCTGTTTGTGGTAGAATTTTTGGCACTTGGCAAATAATAGGATAACCATTCAACTTTTTAAGCAAACCTTAAGAAATCCCTAAGAAAGGCCAAAGGTTGTCGGAGATACATTTGAGTCATCAAAGGTTTTTACTCTGTACACCATGAAAAAAATAATTTCGATCATCACCCTTTTCTTAGCCATTTTTTCTTCCGGGTTTGCCCAGGATGTGGACAGTCTTCTCCTGACTTTGGATGCAGAGGTGGAAGAACCGGTTCAATTGCTTCCTGACAAAATCATGTTTACACAAAGGATATTTTGGGGCGAAAGAGGACTCATGAGAAGAACCGGCATCATGCCGCTCAATGAGGAAAACAGAATGAAGGAACTTAAAATCCGGAGAACAATGCTGGTAACTCATCAGATTCTAGGCTATGCGACCCTGGCAGGAATGATCGCCCAAGGCATTGTCGGAGGGAAGCTGTACAATGGGGAAACCCAACTCAAGGATGCCCACGAAAGCCTCGCTGCCGCGGTCAACATCGGATACTTTACGGGTGCTGCCTTGTCTCTCTTTTCACCACCACCATTGATTTCCAAGCAAGTCAAGGGCCTCAATTCCATCAAAGCACACAAAATCCTGGCATCAATCCACTTTACCGCCATGGTTGCGACCAATATGTTGGCCGAAAAAGCTGAAGATCCCAAATATGCCAAAATCCACAAAGCAGCAGCATTTACGGCTTTTGGAGCATTTGCAGGAGCCACCATCGTCATGAAATTTTAAAAATATACCTATGAAAATCTCCCTAATGATAGTTGGTCTTGCCTTGGGTATCGCCGCGGTCATGCCCTCTGTCAGCATGAAATCCAAAAAAGAAGCATCGTCGATTTCCTACAGCGCCCACCATTCCCTCCATGATTGGACCGGCGTCAACAAGGACGTCAATGCGGTGGTTGTCTTGGATGATTTGGCGCAAAAAGTAGAAAAAGTTGCCGTGAGTGCATTGGTTGCAGGTTTTGACAGTGAAAATTCGAGCCGAGACTCCCACGCTTTGGAAGTATTGGAATCCTTGAAATATCCCAAAGTCCAGTTTGTGAGTACTTCGATCACTCAAAACAAGGAGGATTTGGATGTAAAAGGGAACCTCACTTTTCATGGTATCACCAAGCCGATTCAGTTTAAGGGGAAATTCAATAAGCAGCAAAACGGGATCGTCGTAGAAGGTGAATTTCCTGTTTCCCTGGAAGAATACAAAGTGGAGCGACCAAGCTTTATGTTGGTGAAAACCGATGACCTGATCACCATCTCTTTTCATGTGGAATTTTATCCTTAATCCATCGCCATTTTAATTAAAATTTTGAAACCATGCTAGATAAAATCATCCGTTGGAGTGTAGGAAACAAGATCATTGTTTTTCTATTCATCTTGGGTCTTATAGGCTTTGGCTTCTATTCTTTGTCACAGATTCCTATAGGTGCGGTTCCTGATGTGACCAATAACCAGGTTCAGGTTATCACCACCTCCAGAAACCTTTCTACCGAAGACGTGGAAAAATACCTGACCTATCCTATTGAATTGGAAATGGTCAACCTGCCGGGAGTCAAAGAAATCCGGTCGGTTTCCAAATTCGGGCTTTCGGTGGTGACCATTGTTTTTGAAGACAAAATAGGCACCTACCTGCCCCGTCAGCTGATTGCCGAAAAAATCAAAACAGCCGAGCAAAACATTCCCGCAGGATTTGGTCAGCCATTTATGGGTCCAATTTCCACTGGTCTGGGAGAGATATTCCAATACATCATCGATGTCAAGCCTGGGTATGAGGACAGGTACAGCCTGACTGACTTGAGGACGATTCAGGATTGGGTAGTCAAGAGACAGCTTTCCGGTATCTCAGGTGTGGTGGAAGTCAATACTTGGGGAGGATTCTTGAAGCAATATGAAGTGGCTGTCAGTCCCGAGCGGCTCAAAGCCATGAACATCGACCTTCTCCAGGTTTTCAAAGCATTGGAAGAAAACAATGCCATCGCAGGGGGTGGCTATATTGAAAAAACAAATGAATCCTTTTTTATCCGGGCAGAAGGTCAGGTAAAGACTCTGGAAGAAATCGGAATGATTGTAGTGGACAGCCGAAACGGTACTCCCATCTACGTCCGGGACCTTGCAAAAGTCGGCTTTGGCCATGCCAATAGGTTTGGCGCCATCACTGCTAACGGTCAGGGAGAAAAAGTCCTTGGTCAGGTAATGATGCTCAAAGGGGCTGATTCCAAAGCGACCATTGAGCGCGTCAAAGCAAAATTGGAACAGATAAGTCCCACGCTTCCGGAAGGAATTGTGGTCAATGGCTTTCTGGACCGCAGTGATTTGATCGGCAAGACGACGTTCACCATTGCTGAAAACCTGATTTTGGGCTGTTTGATTGTGGTATTTGTTGTGGTGCTGTTGCTTGGAAATTTACGTTCCGGCTTGGTGGTATCTTCGGTCATTCCTTTGAGTCTGCTTTTTGCACTGTCACTCATGTACCTATTTGGGGTTGATGCCAATCTGATGAGCCTTGGTGCGATCGACTTTGGTATCATCATCGACGGTGCGGTGATTATCGTGGAGTTTATAGCCTTTCAGCTTACTGCCAAGTATGGAATATTATTGGGACTTTCCAAGGAAGAAACCAGAATCCAAAAAGACAAGATTGCTATAGAAAGTGCTTCCAAAATGATGCATTCGGCTGTTTTTGGTCAGATCATCATCATCATTGTTTTTATCCCCATTCTGTCTCTTTCCGGAGTGGAGGGAAAAATGTTTGGCCCGATGGCGCAGGTTTTCAGCTTCGCCTTGTTGGGAACCATGATTTTGGGATTGACCTATGTTCCCGTGGTCTCCTCTCTTTTTCTCAAAGCCACTGACCCAAATAAAAGGAATATCACCAGCAGGCTGATAGATTGGATTAATAGCCTTTATCAACCCTCCATCGAGTGGGCGCTAGACAGAAAAAAGACAGTTTTGGCTTTGGCAGCCGCATTGTTGGTTGTCTCATTTGGGATTTTCTCCCGCATGGGTGCGGAGTTTATCCCCACTTTGGATGAAGGGGATTTTGTTATCCAACCTGTTCTCAAGACAGGAACTACCTTGAGCAATACCATTGCTACTACCACCGAGATTGAAAAAATACTTCTCGGATTTCCTGAAGTGGACCAGGTCGTCAGCCGTATTGGCGCTGCCGAAATCCCCACAGATCCAATGTCCATGGAGGAAAGTGACATTATCGTGACATTAAAGCCACCAAAAGAGTGGACCACAGTCTCTACCAAAGATGGTTTGGCGGATGCTTTTAAGGATTCGCTTTCGGTCATTGCAGGCTTGGAGTTTGAGTTTACCCAACCCATAGAAATGCGGTTCAACGAACTGATTACCGGAGTAAGGGCTGATTTGGCGATCAAAGTTTTTGGCGAAGACCTGAATATCCTCAACCAAAAAGCCAAAGAAATAGAAGCCGCCATCCACGATGTCGAAGGCGCGGCAGACATTATTGTGGAAAAGACAGCAGGCCTTCCTCAGATGAAGATCAGGTATGACCGGGAGAAAATTGCCAAATATGGCATCAACATCAGCACCTTGAATGACATCGTTACGATGGGATTTGCAGGAAAGGCCGCAGGGACTGTATTTGAAGGGGAAAAGCAATTTGACCTGGTGATCAGGTTTGCAGGTGAATTCCGAAAGGACCTGGACAATATCCGTCAGGCTTCCGTGAACCTTCCGGATGGCAGTTCTTTGCCACTCAGTGAGTTCGCGGAAATTTACCTGGACAAAGGTCCTGCAAAGATTTCCAGGGACGGATCAAGAAGAAGGGTCGTCATCGGGGTCAATGTCCGAAACAGGGATTTGCAGTCTGTGGTGACAGATATCCAGGCCATCATCCAATCCAAGGTCGAGCTTCCGGATGGCTATTACATTGATTATGGAGGACAATTTGAAAACCTCAACATGGCAAAAGCCAGGCTGATTATTGCCGTTCCCATTGCCTTGGCGTTGATATTCCTGCTTTTGTTTTTTGCTCTTTCTTCGATCAAGGAAGCCTTAATGATCTACACTGCCATTCCTTTTTCTGCAGTGGGAGGGATTCTGCTGCTCTATTTTAGAGGCATGCCCTTCAGTATATCGGCGGGAGTAGGATTCATCGCACTCTTTGGAATTGCGGTACTCAATGGCATCGTCCTGATCGAGCATTTCAAAGAACTCCAAAATGAACACGATGGGGACCTGAAATCCCTGATTTTGAGAGGGACCAAAGAGAGGCTGCGGCCTGTCTTATTGACTGCCGCGGCGGCTGCAATGGGATTTTTGCCAATGGCAATTTCCACTTCAGCAGGTGCGGAAGTGCAGCGGCCTTTGGCTACGGTCGTAGTAGGCGGATTGATTTCAGCGACATTATTGACCATGATTGTCCTCCCTGTATTGTACACCATGTTTCATTCAAACAAAAAAAACCATGAACTCCTACCATAAATTTATTCTCCTTTTGGTTGGCCTCATGTGGGTATTTCCATTTAGCGCTTTTGCTCAAAAAGAGTCGATCAATATTACTTCTGCCATAGATTCGGCTTTGCAAAATAACCTTGGATTAAAATCCGCCCAGCAGAAAGTAGAAGCCACCAAGGCCATGATTCCTATGGGTTTCAACCTTGACAAAACACAAGTCTTTTACCGTCATGACCAAAATGACATTGCCGAAAACGGGTATTCCAACACAGTATTCGGAATCAGCCAAAGCATGCTGTTTCCTACTGTCTACGGAAGTCAGAGAAAGGTATTTGAAAACATGGGGATGGTAGAGCAACAGCAATACCTGCTGACGCAAAACCAGATCATCAAGGAGGTTTCACAGACTTATTATACCATTGTTTACCTCCAAAAATTGGAGGACAATTACCGCTTCCTCGATAGCCTTTACCAGCAGTTTTCTATTGCTGCCAACAGGCGGTATGAACTTGGAGAAACCAATTACCTGGAGAAATTAACGGCAAGGAGCAAAATGAGAGAGCTTGCAGTAAGATTGGCACAAACGGCAGAAAGCAAAAACCAAGCTTATGTGATGCTCGATCAATTGATCCAATTGGAACGGGAATATGAAATCCCCGATCAGGATTTATTGCCTTTGCCGGTCCAAAATTGGGATTTGGAAACTCACCCCGGGATCCAATTCTATCAGCAGTCCATCGCCCTCAGGCAAGAAAATGTCACCTTGGAAAGACAACGACTTTGGCCGGATCTCTACGGCGAGGTTTTTCGTGGGACCAATACCGGACCCAATGCGAGGATTTATCCCGGAGTACAGGTGGGAGTTTCCATTCCGCTATGGTTTGGTGCCCAAAAGGCAAAAATCAATTCAACCAAGTATGAATTGGCGCAAACCAACTATGCTTCCGAAAACTACACCTTTCAACTCGTCAACAAGAGAAAGCAGCTGGAAATAGAACTGCAGAAATTCCAGGAAGCAATTTCCTTTTACACAGAAGAAGGACAGCAGCTCAGCAAACAGCTCATTGCTCAAGGAAATCAGGCTTACAAAGGCGGAGAAATCGACTTCTTCCAATATGTGTTGCTGATCGAAAACTCCCGGAACATAGAGGTCGATTACCTGCTCAATCTCCAAGGTTACAACATGACTGTTTTGGAAATCAATTACCTTATCAATCCCTGAATCATGAAAAATCTTCCCTACATATTCCTTCTTTTTGCCTTGACTGCGGTAGTTTTTGCCTGTGGTCCGGACAAAGAACAATCCATTGTGATCCCCGAGGAAATGGATGCCAACGAAATCATCATCACGCAGTCTCAGTTTGACAAAGCCGAAATGGAATGGGACTCACTTTCCGACCATTCCTTTTCTGATTTTATCCTGACCAATGGCAAGGTCAATATCCCTGCCGAAGGCCGCTTTGATGTCAGTTCTTATTTTGGAGGAAATATCGTTCAGTTTGATTTGCTGGTAGGTCAAAAAATCCAAAAGGGACAAGTGCTCTTTGTCATCGAAAATCCTGAATTTGTGCAGATGCAGCAGGATTACCTCGATGCAGTCAGCCAGCTTTCTTACCTCAAGTCGGACTATGAGCGCCAAAAAACCCTAAATGCCGAAAACATTTCCTCTCAAAAGAATTTTGCGAAAGCAGAGTCCGATTACAAAAGTACTTTGGCCAAAACTGAAAGCCTCAGGAAGAAACTCCAATTGGTCAATATCTCCACGACCCAATTGGACGCTTCCAAAATCACGTCAAGAGCCGCTATCTATGCACCCATATCGGGTTATATAGAATCTATCAAAGTCAATCAGGGCACTTACCTGAATCCTTCTGATATCGCCCTGACCATCATCAACAAAGACCATCTTCACATCGAGCTCAATGTTTTTGAGCAGGATGCCATCGCTTTGGAGATGGGACAGCCGGTCACTTTCTACTTACCTGATAACAAAAGCAGGGAGTTTGAAGGGAAAATTTTCCTCATAGGCCAATCCATCAATGAGAAGAGGATGCTCAATATCCATGTCCATTTGGACAATGAAAAAGAAGGAAATCTTCTCGTACCGGGGATGTTTATCGAAGCCAAAATCGGAGTCAAAAGTGCAGGAAAAGCAGCATTGCCCATCTCCGCTGTGATCAATTCGGATGAGGTAAATTATGTCCTGGAGCTGAGCCACCAAGAAAATGACCTCTTTTATCTCAAAAAAACCAAAATCGAGGTAGGCTTGCAAGATGGTCAGATGATCGAAATTTTGTCTGAAAATGCATTCAAACCAGGTACATTATTCCTCTCCAAAGGAGGTTTTCAATTGATAAAATAAAACTATATGGTTACACTCTTTCTTGAAAGTAGACAAAATTCACTGCAAACAGGACGCCTGCCTGACCGGTAGGCAGGGAAGACCGATGACGGAAGACAGATGCCACGGCCATTTTAGCATCCTTCCTAGAGTTATTTTGTGGTCCAGTTTAAAGTACAATTGTCTAAATCTATTTAATAAAAATTCTAAATCCACACCATCATGAATAATGCACATCTTCATCTTATTTTGAACCATTTTCCGATCATTGTTCCCATCATCGGGTTTTTGGTCATGATTGCAGCCTTTGTTTTCCGGTCAGAAATCCTCAAGAGAACCGCTTTGGCCATATTTGTTTTTGGGGCATTGTTTACCTTTCCTGCTTTCGGAACAGGAGAGGATGCGGAAGAAGTGATCGAAAACCTTCCGGGCATCGAAGAAAGCGTGATCGAAAACCATGAAGAGACTGCTGAGACTTTTGCATACTTTTCTTATGGCCTAGGCATTTTGTCATTGATCGGTTTCTGGGCTAATTGGAGGAAGAAAAAGTTCTCTAATTTATTGGCGACAGTGGTTTTGGTATTTACCGTAGTGGTTTTGTTTTTTGCTTTTCAGACAGGGTCAACAGGAGGGGAAATCAGGCATCCTGAAATCCGGGAGGGTTTTACTGCTCCAACGGAATAAAGGATGAAGTAAAATGGATGAGGGATGAAGTAAAATGTTAGGAGACACAAACTTTGGAGGAGGAAAGATCCCAAAGGGATCAAAATATTTTATTTACACTGGGTAAGGAACGCAACCCGGGGATAAGGAAAGAGACCAGCGAGTCCGGATTTTGGCAGAGGAAAATATGAAGAGAGAATCAAGCCTTTCGCCAAAAACATGGAAGGTCAAATCAGGAAATTCAATTCGTCGGGCATTTTGATACAATATTCAACTCCTTCAGAGTTGGCCTGACCTTGATCGCACTCGATCCCCGGTCCACTATAGCGATCGGGAGCAACCCGGGGTAAGTAAAAATTTGACCCCATTCGGGGTCAAAAATTATTCCTCGTTTCTGATATTTTTCTCTGTGCCCTCTGTGTGCTCTGAGGTAAATCTCTTTCTTTTGCTCCCCTTTCCAAAACCTTCTTTTCCTTTTCAGTAAAAGAAAAATTACCCTGCGGTAATAGGCCATTAATGTTTAAATTAGAATTCTCATACATTTTTAGATCTTATGGAATACAAAGGACTCAGTGATCATGAAGTGATTGCAAACCGAAAAGCTTATGGAAGTAATGTTTTGGTAGAAGAAACCAAAAATCCCATTTGGGGAATTTTGCTGGAAATCATCAAAGAGCCTTTGTTCGTTATTTTACTCGTTGCGGCTTCCGTTTACTTCATTCTGGGAGAAACCACGGAAGGGTTCATCATGTTGGTGGCCATCGGATTGGTTTCAGGCATTTCCATTTTTCAGGAAAACAAAAGCCGCAATGCAGTCAATGCCCTCAAGAAACTTTCAAGCCCCCAAGCCAAAGTTTACCGCAACGGGAAAGTCATCAGCATTCCCACCGAGGAAATCGTTGTCAAAGACCTGATCCTGGTCGAGGACGGCAACTTGGTTCCTGCTGACGCCAAGATCATCGAAGCGCATGATTTTTCGGTCAATGAAAGTATCCTGACAGGTGAGTCTCTTTCACTGTCCAAAGACCACCTTTCGGAATCCCCCATAATTTTTCAGGGAACAATGGTGGACACCGGCAACTGTGTCGCCGAGGTGCGGGCAATCGGGAGAAAAACAGAACTGGGAAAAATCGGCACCAGTCTTGGGGAAATCGAGCAGACCAAAACCCCTCTACAGACTCAAATCAAGAGCTTTGTGAAATCAATGGTCACATTTGGTGCCATTGCTTTTCTGTTGGTTTGGGGCATCAATTATTACATTTCAAGAGATATTTTGAATGCCTTACTTCAGGGGCTGACTTTGGCGATGTCGATTTTGCCTGAAGAAATCCCCGTCGCCTTCAGCACTTTTATGGCATTGGGTGCTTATCGGCTTTACAAAAGCAAGGTGATTACCCGCAGCCCGTATACAGTCGAAACCCTCGGTGCCGCTACCGTCATTTGTACCGACAAGACCGGAACGCTGACTGAAAACAGGATGGAACTCAAAGCAGTCTTTGATATAAAATCGGGCGCGCTGCAGGATTTTGCAAAAGACAGTCCGGTATTCAACGAGACATTGGAATATGCACTTTGGGCATCAGAGATTCTTCCTTTTGATCCAATGGAAAAATCCATCCATGCTTTTTATGAAAAGATGGCGCCAAGGGATGAAAGGAAAGCGGCAAAAATGCTTCATGAATACCCACTTGGAGGAAAGCCACCGATCATGACGCATATTTTTCAGAAGGGAAATGGTGAAAAGATAATCGCCGTCAAAGGAAGTGTAGAGGGAGTCCTTGGGCAAAGCCATTTGTCGGAGGCTGATTCTAAGGTGGTGGCTGCACGATTAGAGGAGTTTACCCAAAAAGGTTTTCGGGTCTTGGCTATAGGCAAAGCAGACCCTTCAATTCAGGCATATCCCAAAACCCAACAGGAATTCGACTTTGAGTTTTTGGGTTTGGTGGCATTTTATGATCCGCCAAAGAAAAATATTCAGAAAGTCCTAAATTCATTTTATAAGGCAGGAATCGAAGTAAAAATGATTACTGGAGATTATCCCCAAACCTCAGCGGCGATAGCTGTTCAGGTGGGTTTGAAATCAGATGGGTCCATCATGACCGGAGATGAAGTGATGGCGATGGAGGAATCTGTTCTTAAGCAAAAGTCCAAAGAGGTCCACGTCTTTGCAAGGATGTTTCCTGAAGCCAAACTCAAAGTAGTCGAAGCCCTCAAACAAAACGGGGAGATCGTCGCCATGACCGGGGATGGTGTCAATGATGGCCCTGCACTCAAAGCAGCCCATATTGGCATTGCGATGGGCAAGCGGGGCAGTGAAGTGGCCAAGTCAGCCGCGGCACTTGTGCTGATGGATGATGACCTTGGACACATGACCGAGGCGGTTGCTTTGGGAAGGAGGATCTATGAAAACCTCAAAAAAGCCATTCAATACATCATTTCTATCCATATACCCATCATACTGATTGTCCTGCTGCCTTTGGTTTTGGGTTGGGAATTTACTTTGATCTTTACACCTATCCATGTCATTTTTCTCGAATTGATTATGGGACCGACCTGTTCAATTGTCTTTGAGAATGAACCCATCGAACCTGATTCCATGACCAAATCTCCGCGCAAGATGTCCCAAACTTTCTTTTCCTGGGCAGAACTTTCTTTGAGTGTGGTTCAGGGATTGGCTATCACAGGGGCATGCTTGGGTTTTGGGTTTTACCTGATGGATTCCGGTCAGCCTGAAACTACAGTCCGGACCTTGATTTTCACCACTTTGGTATTCAGCAATATCTTCCTGACTTTGGTCAATAGATCTTTCTATTTTTCGGTATTCAAGACGCTGACTTATCCCAACAAACTTATCCCCATCGTATTGGGAATTTCATTTGGATTGTTGGTTATGATTTTGACTGTTCCGGCCTTTATGAAGGTTTTTGATTTTGAGCCTGTAAATTTCAATTTGTTGCTCTTTTCATTGCTGATTTCTTCTGTCGGGGTATTTTGGATAGAAGTGTGGAAGTTTTTTAAAAGGAAAAAGGAAGTCGGAAATTCAGAGTTAAGAATTTAAAATGAATAATGACACAAACTCCCCTGCGCGTCCTTTTTTTTAATTTCCACCTGCTTTAGCTGGTGAAAAGATTGAAAGCAAAACGAAACAGTATCACTGTCAAGAAACAGGGTAAAAAAATAATTTTGAAAAGAGAGAAATTGGTCATGATTAAGACATGAAAAAAGAAATACTTTCCCGCAATGTGATCGTTCTTTCATTAGTCAGTCTATTTACAGATGTGGCTAGTGAAATGCTCTATCCGGTAATGCCAATTTACCTCAAAACCATAGGTTTTTCTATCATATTGATTGGGGTTTTGGAGGGTTTTGCAGAGGGGCTTGCAGGACTTAGCAAGGGGTATTTTGGGAAAATGAGTGACAATACCGGAAAGCGCTTGCCATTTGTCCGTTTTGGCTATGCCCTGAGTGCCTTATCCAAACCACTTCTCGTTCTTTTTGCTTTTCCCGTATGGGTTTTCTTTGCCAGGACTTTGGACCGTTTAGGCAAAGGAGTCCGTACAGGTGCAAGGGATGCTTTACTCTCGGATGAAGCTACTCCCGAAACCAAAGGACGTGTTTTTGGTTTTCATAGGGCTATGGACACTACGGGAGCTGTGGCTGGTCCCTTGCTTGCATTGATTTATCTCTCCATTTGGCCTGAGGATTACAAGATGCTGTTTATTCTCGCATTTTTTCCGGGGATTTTGGCTATTGGGTTGACCTTTCTGATCAAAGAAAAGAAGGTCATAGAAGCCAAACCAGTCAAAAAAATCCGGATTTTAGAATTTGTCAAATATTGGAAAGAAAGCCCTGCTGCTTACAAAAAATTGGTTGCAGGGTTGTTGTTTTTTACTTTGTTCAACAGCTCTGATGTGTTTTTACTACTCAAAGTCAAAGAGGCAGGATATGGGGATACTTTTGTGATTGGAATTTATGTGTTTTACAATTTAGTCTATGCCGTATTTTCATACCCTTTGGGAAGTCTTGCAGATAAATGGGGGATGAAAAAAGTGTTCACTTCAGGTCTTCTTGTTTTTGCTTTTGTTTACATTGGCTTTGCATTTTTTGAACATCAATGGATGTTTGTTTTTCTTTTCTTTTTTTATGGCATCTTTGCAGCAAGTACTGAAGGAATCGCAAAAGCATGGATCAGCAACATCAGCGATCCTTCCCAAACGGCCACTGCGATTGGTACTTTCACTGCATTTCAAAGTGTCGGAATCCTGTTTGCCAGTTCATTTGCAGGTCTGATTTGGTATTCTTTTGGTGCGGAATATGTTTTTTTGTTTGGTGGAATAGCGGCTTTTGTGGTAGTGGTATACCTTCAGCTAGTTAAAGAAAAGAGAAGTTTTTAAAATAGTTTTTGGCGAAACCATTTTTCCCTTGATTTTAATTTCCTCCTGCTTAAGCTGGTGGGTTGATGGGTAGCAATTGTTTTTGGGCTTTAGCCAAAAAGGAAGGAATATTTTATAACGAATAATGTTTGTTAAAGCACAACCATTTGCGGCAAAAGCGAAAAGCAATCAAAAATTCAGAAGCACATTTCCTTAGTTAATTGACACTTTTCGACGAATGATCATGAAGGGATCAAATAATAATAACCCCGAGGAAGGAACGCCACTCGGGGATAAAGGCAAACTAGACGGTTCTGGTTTTTAGCCGAGGAAATTTCAATCGGGAATTAGGCATTCCGCCAAAAACAAGCAGGTTCAAAATTCTGTGCGCCCCTGTGCGGAACCTTTTATTCATTTGTGGATCGATCTCCTGTAATATATCTTCCTTCTATAATTAAATTCATTCCAACCGCAAAAGAGACAATTAAAATTATTAACTTTTAACCTTATCTGGGTAATGAAAAAAACATTCCAAGGATTGGGAATACTGTCTCTTCTTTGTTCCTTCATCTTTCTTACGTCAAGTCATAATGGGTCAGAAATCACCCATGGGGATAACTTTGATTTTTTAGAGAAAGAAAGTGATAACTCTTCCACAGTTTCAGATTGGCAGGGATATCTTTCTCAAGAGGGACTGATTGAAAGAGGGCATGGGTACGGCGAGATTATCGACGAGGAAAAGATACCCACAGATAATTCCAATTACTTTTTGATTGTTTCCTATAAAAATTTAAGGAAGTTCACATTTCTCAAAACATCTCTGGTTTGCAATTTTTTCCTTGAGAAAGACCTGCCCGTTTTTTACCGCAATCTGAGGATATAGGATTTACTTTTTTGTACCTGCCTGATGGCACAGTAAAAAGTAAATTCACACATCAATCCTTCCAAGTATGAAATCTATATCCCATATTGATATGGCTGAATTTGGCGTATCCAAATTTGCCAAAACAGAAGTACTTCCTGATACTGCACAAAAAGATGAAAGAAAGTTTCAGCTTTTGAGAGCTATGCTTCTCCATTTCATCGAACACCAGACAGTCAAAGTATGTATCAAAAATGAAAAGGACGAGATCTTTTCTATTGAATGTTCTGTCATCGCCGTTACCGATGAGCATTTGATGCTCAAATCCGGTCTCGTGATCCCAATAAAAGCCATATGTTCGATTGAATTGGTTTAAATCAGAATCACAGCCGTTCCGGAAGCATTATTTCGGAACGGCTTTTTTTATTGGTAATCAAAAGCTGCAGATGATTTTCTTGCCAAGACCCTGAATACTTTTTCTGGAGTATAATATTGTGCCCAATTCATCCTGTTTTTTTTTATAAATATGCTGCCCCTCAGGATTGCTTAAGTAATAAATCCTTTTCTATCACCCTTTTCGAAACCTACTTTTTTAGCGTCAAAAATTGATTTCCCTAATTGGAATATTAACCCGAAAATAAAGTGTAAAGGTTATTTTTATATAAAAAATATTAATAATAAATATTAAAAACATAAACTTTTATTTATGTATTTATTGCTCCAATTTTGGATTGTAAAAAACATATCCTCATCATGAAAAAAATCACAATTGCAAAAGGCGATGGTATAGGTCCCGAAATAATGGACGCTACCCTTGAAATTATCCTTTCGGCGGGTGCCAAAATCGAAATTGAAGAAATTGAGGTGGGTGAAAAGGTTTACCTTTCCGGCAATACCTCAGGGATAGCAAATTCCTCTTGGGATATCATCAGGAGAAATAAGGTTTTTTTGAAGGCTCCGATTACAACCCCACAGGGAGGAGGCTACAAAAGTCTTAATGTGACTACAAGGAAATTTTTAGGATTGTACTCTAACGTGAGGCCTTGCAGGAGTCTACATCCCTTTGTGGCGACCAAGCACCCTGTCATGGATGTGGTGATCGTGCGCGAAAATGAGGAAGATCTGTATGCAGGTATAGAGCATCAGCAGACAGATGAGGTCATCCAATGCCTCAAACTTATCAGCAGGCCCGGTTGTGAAAAAATTGTCAGGTACGCTTTTGAATATGCCAGGCAGCAGAACAGGAAGAAAGTGACCTGCTTCACCAAAGACAATATCATGAAGCAGACGGATGGGCTTTTTCACAAAGTTTTTGATGAAATCGCAAAAGAGTATCCTGAAATTGAAAACGAACATTGGATCATCGATATCGGTGCGGCCAAGTTAGCCGATAGCCCGGAAGCATTTGACGTGTTGGTCATGCCAAACCTTTATGGAGATGTATTGTCTGATGTTGCAGCTCAGATCGCCGGATCTGTAGGACTTGCCGGATCGGCAAACATCGGAGAGGAATGTGCGATGTTTGAGGCGATTCACGGATCGGCTCCCCGCAGGGCAGGGCAAAATGTGGCCAATCCTTCCGGTCTGCTTCAGGGTGCAATCATGATGCTCAATCATATAGGACAGTCGGATGTGGCAGAGAAAGTTCAGAATGCATGGCTCAAAACCATAGAAGACGGCATCCACACCTACGATATCTACAAAGAAGGGGTAAGTAAATTAAAAGTGGGAACGAAGGAATTTGCCCAGGCGGTAGTGGCCAGATTGGGTCAAAAACCACAGGTATTCCCGGCGGTCCATTATGACAAAAACATCCCGATGGTCTTGCCAAAATATAAGAAAAGACAGCCTGCCAAAAAGGAATTGGTGGGAGTAGATATTTTTGTGCATTGGAACGGCACGGATGCAGATGAGTTGGCAGGTATGGTTCAGAAAATGAATTTTGCAGATATCAAACTTTCCATGATCACCAACAGGGGAATTAAGGTTTGGCCGGAGGGATTTGAGGAGACCTTCTGCACAGACCATTGGAGATGTAGATTCAAACCAAAAGACGGTGGGTCCATGGCTAAGGCGGCTATCATAGAGCTATTGAATAGTGCTTCACTGTTAGATATAGATGTGATCAAAACCGAGAACCTCTATTACTTTGACGGAGTCCAAGGATTCTCTTTGGGGCAAGGCCAATAAAAAAATAGCATTTCAGATTATCATAAAGGAAAAGGGTGCGGATCAAGATCTGCCCCCTTTTTTATTTAAAAAGGAAATTACCCCATATCATACCCTCTGCTACATTTGGTAAATTCGGAGGATGGAATACCTAAGGCAAGTTCCTTACGGCCTGTTTGCTTTTCATTTGCAATTCTTTTTCTGATTTTTGAAATAATGGGCAGGAATCAGGCAAATTCAACCCCCTAATGTCTAAATTCAATAAAAAAATCTGACTGTTTACTATGGAAGTAACGAGTTATATCAGCAACCAAAAAATTAAAGGAGCCGAATCCGTCCGAGGGCATGACCTGAGGGAGGGGCTTTTCAATCTGATCCAAGCCGAACATCCCGGTTTTGGGATGGACAGCTACCTTTCACTGGAAGAGTTGAACAAATACCGGCGCCATTTTATGACATCCTTGATTTCCGAGGAAAAAGGGGAAATGGTCATGTTGGACCGGTCTGTGATGGATGCAATCAAGAACAATTCCATCCTCTCAGAAAATATCCATGATGAAACCGATCCTCCTCTTACCCTTGGACAAAGATTGGCAGATAAGATTGCGACATTTGGAGGAAGCTGGACATTTATAATCGTTTTCTTTTCCTTTATCATGATTTGGATGATGGTCAATATCTGGGTTTTGGCCACAAGGCCTTTTGATCCATTTCCTTTTATCCTTCTCAATCTGATCCTGTCCTGCCTTGCTGCCATCCAGGCGCCAATCATCATGATGAGCCAAAACAGGCAAGAGCAAAAAGACCGGCAAAGAAGCGAACACGACTACAAAATCAACCTGAAAGCTGAGCTCGAGATCAAATTGCTAAGTGAAAAAATTGACCATTTACTCGTCCATCAAAGCAGAAAACTATTGGAAATACAAGAACTCCAAACCGACTATCTGGAGGACCTGATGAAGAAAATCAATAATAAATAACCTTTACCCGCAATTTAAGAATGAGACTTGAACACAAAAGCGAAAAAGTCATTTCCAATTTGGCCTTTTTGAAAAGACAGGTAAAATATTTTGTTTTTGTCATTGGCTTAGTCCTGTTTTCTCTTGGGATTGGAATTATGGGTTATAGGTTTTTTGGAGGGTTGGATTGGCTTGATAGTTTTTATATGTCTTCTATGATTCTCACAGGAATGGGACCGGTGGCAGAAATGACCACTGATGAAGCCAAATGGTTTTCTTCTTTCTATGCCCTTTACAGCGGGATTGCGTTTTTGAGCATCACTGCTGTTTTCTTGGCACCTGTTATCCACCGGATTTTTCATGTCCTCCATGTTGAAAATTCTGAATAACAATTTTCAATTAAAATATACAGGGAGAAAATAAAAGAAGCTGCCACAATGCTTGCAGCAGCCTCAGTAGTAATTCAAAAACCGATTCATAAAACTAAAAAATCACCTAACCTTTTTCAATTTAGATTTACTGAAATCAAAATTCTTCCGAATAGAAAATCGGATCATCTTCGCAAAGGAAGTACGGTTGAAATGGATGTATTTTTCCTTCAGTTGTTTAATTCAAACCCTTCCAATTCATACACCTTATAATTGTTTTTGAAGACAATTCCTTTTATCGGAGGAATTGCTCTCAATTCCTGAAAGAAATAATCCTTCAGGTAGTTTTCAAGGTAATTGAATTGGTACCTCAAGTAAACCATTGCAGTAAACAGGCTATCGGAATATTTTAACCTGTCATTTTCCAAGACGATCTTGGTTTGGGCGAGCACCTTTGCAAAGCCATAAGTTTCCTTGTTTTCTACAAAATCCTGGATAACCTGTTCCTGGATTTGACAAGGATGGTCTGCCAATAGGATTATCTGCTTGTATTGGAAGGTTTTTATGGCCGTTGCGATCTCCTGCATCGTGTATTCCCCGGCCGATTCAAGGTTGAGTCCAAACACCGAAAGAAGTGTCAGGTTAGAATTGGATCTCAGGTAAGATTCGGCTTTCCAGTCATTGCAGGCAATGATCAGGGTTTTGGTTCGGATACTTTTGATATATTCAGTTAAAGAATCAGTGAACGGCTTTATCATGACTTTTTCTTGTTTTGAGTTTCCTGCCTGACAAGTGGTGGTCTGAATTTTTCTTCAAATGGTCCATCCCGCAAAGTTGAAACTTACCGCCTTCATGTTCATAATCATGCTGATAGTGGTGGAGGTTTTCCAATACGGTATGGTCAACCAGGTTGGAATTGGTAAAATCTATGCGGATGCTTTTTTCCCTCGGAAGCGCATCCAATGATTTTTTCAATTTGATATAATTACTGAATACCGCTGAGTGAAAAACATCCACCGTATAGACATCCTCATTGAGCGATACCGTAAACAATGGCTTGAAAATGTATTTTATCGGAAGTCCATTGGCCAGGTGGATGATAAATTTGGTCAGGATACCCACCCCAATACCGATCAGTAAGTCGGTGGCAAGTGTAAAAATGATTGTAATCAAAAAGACTGCAAGCTGTTCCTTGCCGATTTTGTAGGTACTGTAGAATGACCTTGGAGCAGCCAATTTGAAACCGGTATAGACCAACATTGCCGCCAGGGCAGCCAATGGGATCTGATGGATCAGCATTGGGAAAAAAGCAACAAAGATCAGGAGAAACATGCCGTGGAAGAAGTTTGACCAGGAAGTTTTACCTCCATTGTTGATATTGGCCGAGCTTCGGACGATTTCCGAAATCATGGGAAGGCCACCGATAAATCCTGCCAGGGTATTTCCAATTCCCACACCAACCAAATCTCTGTTCATGTTGGACTTTCTTTTGAATGGATCCAATCCATCAATAGCCTTAGAACTCAAAAGAGATTCAAGACTGCCCACCAAAGCAAACATGATGATGTACTTTATCGATACCATCGAATACACTTGGGAGAAATCCGGGAAGGTGATGGCAGAAAGCAGGTTGTCAGGCAAGGTCACCAGGAACTTTGGTCCGATGGTATATTCATGTCCATCCAAAAACAGGTAACTGTGCTCATGCTCCAAGTCAAAATACCTGCCGATCGGTATGGCTACTAGGATGACAAGCAAAGGGGCCGGTACCATCTTGAGGTATTTGTTTTTGAGCAAAGGAAATGTAAACAGGATGAGCAAACTAATAAACCCAATCAGTGCAATTTCCGGATTCAGCTCACTAAAGGCATGTGGGAGTTCTGCAAACAATTCCAAAGTTTCACTTGCCTCAGGCTTTACACCGATCATGGTAAACAACTGCTTGGCTATGATAATAATCCCTATCGCTGCCAACATCCCATGGACCGCTGCTGATGGGAAGAAATCTGCGAGAACACCGGACTTTACCCATCCGAAGATGACCTGTAATATTCCGGCGACCACTACTACTGCCAGGGTGAGTTTGTACCCAAGCATTGCATCACCCTGTCCGAGTTCGGTGACTGCACCGAGGGCAATGATGATGAGACCCGCTGCTGGACCTTTGATGGTCAGTTGTGAACCACCAAGGAATGTCACGACCAAGCCGCCGATGATCGCGGTAAATATCCCCGCTACTGGGGGAAAACCGGAAGCCATCGATATGCCGAGACAAAGTGGCAATGCGATAAGAAATACAAGAAAACCAGAAGTGAGGTCTGCTCTCCAGTTTTGTTTGAGTCCGGCGATACCGGTCAAAGGGATTTGAAATTTGTGTGTTAGTTTAGACATGGCTTAAGATGATTTGAGTGCATTTTCGTGGTAATTTTTAATGTGTGGGCCTAGGTATAGGCGGGAGTATATCCGAATCAGGGCGATGCCACCGATGATGAAACTCACCGAGTCAAAGAAGGCAAGGAAGTATTGGTCTTCATGGATATGGCTAAAGATCAAATCTACCCCGATGAAGGTGGGTGAGATCGGAAAAGCCATCAATCCCAAGGTTGCAATGAGGAAGAACAGTGCCTGTCTTGGATACTCATAGACGTGACCGTAGTATTGGTTCATATCGAAGTGATCCGGTTCTTTTTTCCTCAGGTTTTCTAACAGAAAGTATCCGATGATTCCAAAAAAGGCCACCCCGCTGAGGTATATCAAGGTCTGACTGTAATCGAAAGTCTCGTTGAATGATACAGCAAGTGCAATCATGAAATGGTTGGCGATGACGAGCATCCACGACAGCCTTGGGTAATTTCTTTCAGAAAATGCCTTGAATACCATCATCATCCCAACAAAGGCCAATACCCCAGGGATAAATTCCTTAATTTCTACGGGAATGTACTCCTGATGGAAATACAGATACATTCCTATTGCATACATGGGGAGAAAATAAAGTAGTAGATTCCTTGGTGTGAGGAAATCAAGCCTGTGTCCGATTTTTTTGATGGGCGAAAACACCCATTTGTTCATAAAGGTGTCCAGGTTCCATTCTTTCAGAGAAAGGATATAAAGACTGTATTCCAACCGTTTTGGAAAGGTGTCTTCGACACTCACTTCTTTTGGTTTGAAATGGTAAAACTGATCCCTTATCATGTAGCTGACCACCGAGGGGGATACGAGCAGCTGATAGGTTCTTAGGAAGGCATTACCGGCAAAGTGGATCAGCGCCAATACTTGCAGCCCCAAAGCAACTTCAATAAACATGATGCCTATCTGTGCGATGGATGCATAGGCAATCTGCGACTTGATGGAAGACTGCACCCTGGCAATGGGATATGCTACCAAGGCGGTAGCCAATCCAAGAAGGCCGATCAAGATCCTGACGGTGATTTGGTGCTCCCAAAAAGGGAATGTCCTGAGCAGCAAAAACACACCAAAGTGTACCGATAGCGACCCATAGAAAATCGCACTCGAAGGGGTAGGTCCTTCCATCGCCCGGGGAAGCCAGGAAGAAAACGGAAGTTGGGCGGACTTGGCAGCTGCCGCAACGAGGATACCCAATGCGATGAACAAACCAATTCCGCCATGTTGGGAGAGATGTTCGAGCACAAGCTGTTCATTGTTCAGCTTGAGGAAGGTGATGTTTTCATGCCATAAATGATGGCTTGCCCACATCGCCAAAATGATCCCGATATCCCCGATCCTGTAAATGGAAAATACCCTCACTGCATTTCTGACCGGCAGATACCTGTTGCGGTAAAATGCAATCAACAGGAAAGAAGATATTCCCAACATCTCCCAACCGATGAACAGCGTCTCAAAATTGCCTGCAAGAATGGTCAAATTGTAGGCGAGGTAGAAGAAAAGGATGGAGTTGAAGAAGCGCTTGTATCCTTCCTCCAAGTGCAGGTAATACCTGCTATATCTGGTAATGAGGAAAGTCACAAATGCCCCAACAAAGAGGTAAACAGCAGTGACTTTATCAAAATAGAAGTCTATCAGGAACTCGTAGTCATGATGGCTGTATAAGGCAAATTCTGAGATATTAACAGGCTGTCCCCGGAGGACAATGAGCCAATAACCTATATATCCCAAAATAGAAGCCAACTGAAGGCTGATCGTCACGATAGCCAACCTCGATAGAGAAGATTCGTTTTTCTCAGGAAGTAACAGGGAAAGCAGAAATCCCAAAAAGGGAATGACCACAAAGCTGCTGATGATGATTTGGTTTTCCATAATTAGTTCAGCAGGTAGACAGGTAAATTTTCAGAAGACGAAACCAATAGTGCGTCCAGATTTTGGACCTTTTCGATTTGCTTTGTCAATGGCTTGTAAGGGACAAATTCCCCTCCTTTGAACAGTAAGGCTTCTTTGGTTTCGGGATGGATAGCAACCAATCTCACCCAATCATTGGCAAACCATTCGTAGGTAGCATCATGGGTTTTGATGGTTTTGAGCACCGTTTCGGGGTAATGCTCTACTGTTATGAGGATACGGAGGGGATCATGGATATTGATCATCTGCCTTGGTAATCCCGGTCTAAGGTCGCCGTCCATGCCGTTAGCGACACCGATCAGCCCCATGACATTATGGGGAAGTTTGCTTCCTGCACCGAGCCTTTGGTTGTCCACCCTGGAGAAATAATATTCGAGGTTGATCCCGCCACAAACCGGTGCCACGGCTTTGACAATATTCAGCAGGTATTTTCCTTCAGGATCGATGCCATAGTCATAGGAATTGAGGAAGGCCCTTTTGTCCAAGAACAAATGTTTGTTGGACTCCCTTTTTCCAATGACACAGAGTGCATTCGTAGCATGGTTCCATTCAGGTCTAGGCTCGAAAAGCGACAATGCCCTGAGTTTTACCTTCTCGCGGACCTTGGCAGCTTCTTGGGTAGAATCCACCGTATCAAATCTCCTTGACCTTTCTTTGGAATTGTAATCAAGGGCGATTTCAAATGTCTGAAGGTTATGGGTATGGCGGAGCAGATTGGCTTCAGTCAGCACCTCGGTGTCATAAAATTCCATTTCGTCCCGGGTGGTGTCATGTAATCCTCCTACAAATTGGGTACTGTTAGGAATGATAATCCCACGTTCTTCCAAAGCTTTTCTGACCTTGGGATGGTTGCCAAAATAGGCGCCTACTCTTGCATTGACTGAACCCGAGCGTCCGCTGCAGGCGCCACAATCGTACCCTGCATAGTGGGTATTGTTGACCGAGCTGGCTCCGTGTCCAAAGATGTATACCAATGGAGCAAAGTCTTTGACAAGTCCGATGCCTTTGAGCATTCCTTCCAGACTGTTTGTCATTTCTTCCAGCGTAAAACCCACCTGCAGCCCATGGTACTTTTGATCCGTGGATTTACATTCGATACTCAGTTTTCCTTTGGGATCCATATGGCTGAAGGATGACACCATCGCGGGAGTCGGGCCCGGCCACAGGATATTTTTGGCCATTTTTATTGCCGACCAAAATCCCATGGTCTGGGAAATCGCCCATCCGCCAAATATCCCCTTGGTGTGCTTGCTGAAATGGGAGTCTTTCTCATGTCTGAGTTTGGCCTCTGATTCACGGATGATATGGTTGGGAGTGACCGGTGCAGGACACACTTTGGTCATAAACTTGCTGTGCTCGGGCTGGAAGAAAAACGGGATGTTGAAAAAACCCGCAGTGCCAAATGTCTGACAGTCCGGAGCAAAACGCTCGATATACCTTCTGATGGAGCAACACCTGTCATCAATACAAAAGATCGCCTGGAAAGATGTGCCTTCTTTCCTGAAATCCTTTTCATGACTGAGTTGAAGTCCGCGTATAACCTGGTCAAAATAAGTCCATTCAAAAGCTTCCTGCCAAAGTCTGAGGACCTCGTAGTATTCTTTTTCTTCCGGTTTTTCCAGAATCGGAGTCAGGTCCTCAGGTAGATGCTTGGCCAATGGATCCCAATTTTCACCCAATCTTCTGTCGAGTGCATCTATTTCCAAGAGGCATTCCACAAAGATCAAGTCATGGAGACTGATAGTTTTTTTGTCCAACAGGCTCTGTGGCTGGTGTTCCAACACCGATACCATGCCTGACCAACCCGGATGGGCAAACTGCTGGTCAAAGAGGTATTGTCTGAAATAGGCTTTGCTTCCCACCAAAAGATCAAGCAACTGATCCAAACTGGTTTTGGGGTCGAAAAGCAGATTTTTGGCCCTGTTGGTTTTGAAAATATTGGTAAAACTATTGGATTCGAGGTTTCGGATGGCAGAGACAAATCCCTTGGAGGGTACCGGAAACTTCCAGATGGCGATGCCTTGATCCAGATAGCTTCCCAGCAACCTGAAAAGCGCCGAATGCGTTTCTTTGTCCAGGTTGACATGGTGGTGGCTCTTCCAGACTTTTCTCAACCTGCCTACGATGGCTTCAGGCTGGTTTTTACAGTCTTTGTGGACCATAGCCTCTTTCCATTTGGCCGATTCTTTTTGGCCTTTTTGCTCAAGGATAACCCTGTCAAGAATGAAGTCATTGATTTTGTTTTTGGCATACAAGTCCCTGAATGATTCCACAGAAAGGTAAGTCTTGTATCCAAAGTTTTCTGCCGCAGCCTGCAATGCCTTGTGAAAAGGAAGGTGCTGAAAGGCATGTAAGGTATTGTGGTGCACAAAATCCTTTAAAGGAGCTTGCGCAGGAAGGAAATGACCCAATTCATGAATGACATGATTGAGGTCAGATGACACGTGTGGCGTCATTTGTCTGAATTTAGATGGGTAATAAAATAGAAAGGTATTGGGGGCAGGTATAAAGTGTTGCCCTGATAAATGGCCTTAGCGGGTCAAAAAACTTATGCTAAATGTACTCGGAGACTATGGAATAAAATGTAAAGCGGGGCTTTTCCTTCGAGGGAAGGAATTTTTAAAGATTGACCTGCAGCCCCTGAAATCAGAAAAAAGCTGCCCACCGAGAGAAATCTATTGCTCCCTAGGGTAAGGTCAAAGTGTGATTCAGATTCAGATTCTGTTTTTTCCTCTTTTTCTTCTTTCTCAAAAGTGGCGAGGTCTGCAAAATGGAGGTTTTGAAATGAAACACAGGGAGTGGAAACCTTGGTATTGTTTATTTCATAAAAAGTACCTTCTTTTTCAGAAAGGCTGATGTCAAAATTAGCCGTTAAATGAAATCCGATTACCAAAAACATCGCAAACAGAAAAGGCTGCAATGAGCTTTTTCTGAAGGCGAAGCTAGAATCGGAGTTCTTTAACATTATTTTCAAAATCAAGCCTGAAATTTAGTCTTTTCTCAAATCAAATCCATTGAAAGTTGAAAAAATAATAATCAACATTATTTCAATCTGTAAAACTACTCCAATTGGATTTTAAGAACTGTATCAAAAATTACATTTGGAGGAGATTGTAATCTAATTTTTTACGCTCTTTCTCGACGGCACTCTTTTTCAAAAATGAGGTATTTTTTTTCTCGATAGCAGGCCATTTAAATGTTCCTTTTTTGTATTTTTTTGGAGGAGAAAGGGTTAAATTACATATGCAAATCCGGAAGGATAAGAGCAAATCAATCTTGAAAAATTGAAATTATGATGGGTGCAAAAGGTGACTTGAAGGGACTGTTGGCTGCCAATTTTTCTCAATTTGAAAAAGAATTGTTTGAAGAAATAGCCAAAGAAGGACAGTTGGTCCTATTTCCGGAAGGAGAATTGATGATGGATATCGGACAGCGGATCGAGCTTATTCCCCTGTTAGTCCAAGGGACTGTGAAAGTTTTCAGGGAAGATGAAAATGACCATGAGATTTTCCTGTATTTCCTCAAAGAAGGCGAAGCATGCGCCATTACGCTGATATGCTCGGAGCGGGAAGGGTATTCGAAGATCAAAGCTATACCCGTAGAGGACACGATTGCCATCACCCTTCCCATCAAAAAACTCGACGAATGGATGTTCAAGTACAAATCCTGGTACTACTTTGTCATGGACAGCTATCAGGACAGGTTCGAAGAGCTCCTCAAAGTCGTGGAAGAAATCGCTTTTCACCAAATGGATGAAAGGCTGCTTGCCTACCTACGCAAATCCGTCGAAGCCAACCATTCCAAAACCATCAAAGCCACACAGCAGCAAATTGCCCATGAATTGAATTCTTCCCGCGAAGTAGTGGGAAGGTTGCTCAAAAAACTGGAGCATAATGGAACTGTCAAAATCGGCAAACATCTGATTGAAGTCATAGATTAAAAAGAAAATGGAATTTATAGATTATTACAAAATCTTGGAGATTGATAAAAATGCAAGTCCTGAGGATATCAAAAAAGCCTACAGGAAGCTTGCAAGGAAATATCACCCCGATCTCAATCCCGATGACAAAAGTGCCGAAGCCAAATTTAAACAGGTCAACGAGGCCAATGAGGTACTCAGTGATCCGGAGAAAAGAAAAAAATACGACCAATACGGAAAGGATTGGAAGCATGCCGAGGAGTTTGAAAAAGCAGGTCAGAGACAGTCCCGCCCAAGGGGACAGGCAAGCAGCAAGGCATATTCAGGACATTATACAGAAGAAGACTTTTCGGATTTTTTCAGTTCTATGTTTGGAGGAGGCGGTGGCTTCCAAGGTTCGGGTAAGGAAAATCTAAAATATAAGGGAGCGGATTACAAAGCCGAACTCCACCTCAGGCTCTCGGATGTCTACCAGACCCAAAAGCAAACATTGACAGTGAATGGGAAAAATATCCGCTTGACTATCCCGGCAGGAGTGGAAGACGGACAGTCCATTAAGATCCGTGGCTATGGAGGTGAAGGAATGAACGGTGGACCATCGGGAGACCTGTATGTCAAGTTTGTGATCAAGAACGATACCGGCTTTGTCCGTGAAGGGAATGATTTGTATGTCAAAGTCAATGTGGACCTATACACAGCGATCTTGGGAGGGGAGATCACCGTGCCTACCATGGATGGAAAAGTCAAACTCAAACTCAGCCCCGGAACCCAAAGCGACACCAAAGTCCGACTCAAAGGCAAAGGTTTTCCCGTTTACAAGGAAGAAGGAAAGTTTGGAGACCTTTATGTGACTTACAAGGTAGAAATCCCAAAAAACATCACGGAGCAGGAAAAATCACTTTTCGAACAACTAGCCAAACTCACAAACCATGATACCAACTAACCAAATCAGCATCCATACTTTCTGCCAATACCATGGCATTGAATCCGGGTTGATTTTCACCTTTCAAGAACTTGGGTTGGTACAAATCGTCGAAGAGGAAGCCGGATTTTTTCTGGAAGAGGAGGCTCTTAGCCGAGTGGAACAACTCGTGAGGCTGTACAAAGACCTTGACCTCAGTCCTGAAGGAGTGGAGGTTGTGATGGGGCTTTTGGGCAAAATCGAACAATTGCAGGAAGAAAACCGCTCCCTGATCAGAAAATTGGGGAAGTGGGAGAAATAGTCATCTTCCCCTTCCAAATATTAAATTATTCCTATCAGAGAGAAGCCCAAGCTACCTGATTTCTTGTTCCACTTTCCAGATATATTCTGCGCCGGATTTGTATTGCTCAGCAGTTTGCAGGTGCTCCATCATCAGGGGAACTTCCGGGAATTTGCTCAGTTCGCTGAGGAATACCCTATAATCCATCTGACCAAGACCGGGCTGCACCTCGTCGAATTGGGGCATGAAAGTCTGTTTTTTTAGAATCAGATCTTTGGCGTGACAGCTTTTTATATGAGGGCCAAGCTTTTTGAAACAGTCTTTGATCAGGTCTCCGTTGCGGAAAAAGACAGCAGGACTGACCACCATATTGACAGGATCGAGATGCACCGCAAAAGCTTTCCGGTCAATGGCCTTGATCAGCCTCAGGTAAGCATCTGCTGACTCTGGAAAAATCCAGGGCATAGCCTCCAAGGTATAGAAGGTGTTTTTTGGCTTGACTTCATCGATGATTTTTCGGGTCGTCTCCACAATCATGTCAAAAGTATCGTCCGAAAAATTTTCTTGATGTGGTCCTGCCCATATTTCGGCGTCCCTCGATCCGGCGATGTTGACGCAGCATTTGGCTTCGATCTGATCGGCAAGGTCAAGGGAGGCCACACATTTTTCAAAAGCTTCTTTGGCGGTTTTTTTGTCAGGGCTGATGGGATTGGACCAAGCACCCACTTCCGCAATGAGTATTTCCGCTTTGTCGGCTGCTTTTTTGTAGGCTTTGATGTCATCCTTACCGGCATCCAATCCAACAGGGCAATAAGCCGCTCTATAGCCGGTGTTTTTCACAGCCGCCACCCAACTTTCAGGCGAGTCAAATTTTTCGAAGATCGGACCACCAAGCCGTAGTTTACTTTTGGCTTGGAGATCGGATCCTATGGAGGGAAAAGCAGCCAATAATCCCGATCCAAAGAGGGTTAGAGAGGTGACTTTGGAGAATTTGCGTCTGTTCATGGTTTTTTGCTTTATTTCAAATTGAAATCATGATTTATTTTCAGTAAGATTCCTTTTCAATTTTCCTTAAATTAACTTTAAATCAACTTTATTTGAATGAATTAATTTATAATTTAAAGCATGAATCGGAGGTTTTTTTTTGTTTTTATATGTTGTCAACTGTTCGCCATCTCCTTCAAGGCCTTGGCACAGGAAAAAGATACACTTTTTCTCCGAAATGGGCAGATCATGGTCGGGAAACTGAACAGTATCAGTCTCGGCATCATCCAATTTGATGACATGGACCTTTCTGTCCAGAATATTAAATACCATAAAATCAAAACCATCAAGGCAGGCATAGCCACTTATCGGATTCAGACCATAGACCAAGCCGTGTATTATGGCGTTTTGAAACCTTCCACAAATTATGGAGAAGTGATTGTGGATGATGGGTTGGTATCAAAGCCCTATCCCATCGTCAACATTTTCAACCTTGTTTCCTTAGAGAAAAAATTCATCAAAAAAATCAAGGGAACTGTGTCCCTCGGTTATTCCTATACCAAGTCAAGTGACATCGGAAGGACCAATATTGATTGGAATTTAAGATTTACAGAACAAAAATACCAGGTGGAATTTGTGGGTTCATTTATTTTTACCAATAACCAGGGAGTAAAAACACGCGACCGTGAATCTGTGGGTTTGGGCGGTTATTATAATCTGAATTCGGTGCTTGTGGCAGGATTGGGATTGAATTATCAAAGAAACATAGAGTTGGGATTGGCAAGCCGTATCCAACAGGCAGTTGGGTTTGGACGGAGGTTTTTATTCAAAAGCAACCTTCAGGGAACGTTGAGTTCAGGAGCAGTAATCAATCAGGAAAGAAGCTTGGAAGGCAGCTCATCCGGCAATCTTTATGAGATTCCACTCCAATTTAAGTTGGATTATTTCCATTATGCTGCGCCCAACCTTTCCTTTACAGTTTTTCCTAAAGCATTCTTGGGATTGAACCAGAACGGAAGAAAAAGATTTGACGGGGAGACGAGGATCAATTGGGAAGTGATCAAAAACCTGGATTTAGGGCTTCAATTTTACGCCAGTTATGACAATCAGGCATTGGAAGGAAGCAATACCAATTTTGACTACGGTATCGTTTTTAATGTGGGTTATAAGTTTAAGTAAAATATTTTGATCCTTTTCAGGATCTTTTGCACCGCCAATGTTTGTGTCTCCACAAACATTCCAAATTCTGAATTATTCATTCTTTTCGGCTATAACCTAAAACACCAATGGTTTTCATTAAGCCACCAGCTAAAGCAGGTGGCAATCAAAACCTATCACACGCTGCTACTGAAATTAATTTCGCCTTTTTTTGCTTTATCCCCGAGTTTCTCCCGATACTTATCGGGATCACTCGGGGTAAATAAAATATTTTGATCCTTTCAGGATCTTTTGCACCGCCAATGTTTGTGTCTCCACAAACATTCCACATTCTGAGTTATTCATTCTTTTCGGCTAAAGCCCAAATTCCTCTTTCTATTCCTTAAACCACCAGCTAAAGCAGGTGGCAATAAAAACCAATCACAAGCTGCTACTGAATTTAATTTATAATTTCTCATTCTGAATTCTTCATTTTTTCTTTCTCCGCTCATATTTGTTTCACCCCAAATCTTATCCTTTTTAATTCATGCTGTCTAGGTATTGGAGAAAAGTCATGCTCCTAAGAGAAAAGGCATAATCCTTTTTGCATAAATTTTTTTTACTGCAAAGGGAACCATAAATTTCCCAAGTCAATTTTCACAATTGCAAATATGTTTGCCCCATGATCAAAGAAGATGTTAAAGGGTTTTCACCCTTAGTCAATCCCGAAGAAGAGGATTTTTATGCAGGACCCCAGACCAGGTGGAAGGATTTTAAATTTGTCATCAAAGTGATGATGGAATTTATCAGGGGATTTAGGATGCTGCACTTCGTGGGGCCCTGTGTCACTGTTTTTGGGTCGGCAAGATTTGAAGAAGATGACAAATTCTACAAGCTCGCCGTCAGGGTGGGGGAAAGTGTCAGCAAATTGGGATTTACAGTCATGACAGGCGGGGGTCCCGGCATTATGGAAGCCGCTAATCGGGGAGCAAAAAATGTCGGAGGCAAATCCATAGGTTGCAATATCATACTGCCTTTCGAGCAAAGGCCAAATCCTTACCTCGACAAGTGGATGGATTTTAACTTCTTTTTTGTGAGGAAGGTGCTGCTTTCCAAGTACAGTTTTGCCTTTGTGGTTATGCCGGGGGGATTTGGGACATTAGATGAATTCTTCGAAGCCTTGACCCTGATACAGACCAAAGTCATGCGCAGGTTTCCGGTTGTGCTGATGTGCAGGGATTTTCACCATGACCTGTATGCGTATGTCCAGCACTTGGCCGAGTATGGCACGATCAATAAGGAAGATTTGGAATTGTTTTTACTGACTGATTCGGTGGAAGAGATGGAGGAACATATTCGCAAATATGCCATCGATGCGTATGGGCTTCGGAGAAAGACAGTCATCAAGCCTGCCGCTATTTTGGGGGAGAAAGGGTGATTTTGCCTCGAAGATAATTTTTCCGACCATCTATTGACGAACTTTGCACAAAAACAAAAACAGATGAGTTGGATCATATTAATCATTGCAGGATTATTCGAAGTAGCATTTGCTTTCTGTTTGGGAAAAGCCAAAGGCACCTCAGGAAATGAAATGTACTTATGGTATGGCGGTTTTGTTATCGCGTTGGTTATCAGCATGGGGCTTTTGATCAAAGCCACGCAAACGCTGCCAATCGGTACAGCCTATGCGGTCTGGACCGGGATTGGGGCAGTGGGAACGGTTCTCGTTGGGATATTTGTTTTCAAAGAACCCGCTACTTTTCTTCGGATATTTTTTCTGATCACTTTGATCGGGTCCATTGTAGGACTGAAGGCAGTCGCCCATTGAGGCAATCCGGAGGAATGACAGAATCCCAAACCGAATCGAGTTTTTTTGATTAAATACCAAAAAGTGGTCAAACTCCTCAATTGCTTTGGGCAATTTCCTATGGAAAAAAAAGAAAATGACAGGATTTAAGCCGATCCTAAAAGGTCCGAGCCAAAACTTGACAGGGCGTATTTTCTGTTATTTCAATTCCACCATCGCCTTGATCACGCCATTCATTGGATCCAAAAAAGACTCAAATTTTTCGGGAAGGTCCTGAAAGGAAACCCGATGGGTGACCCAAGGCCCGGTGTCCAGAATGCCTTTTTCTACCAGGCTAATAATTTCGTCAAAATCCTTTCCAAGTGAATTCCTGCTTGCCATCAAGGTGATTTCTTTCCTATGAAAAAGCGGATCAAAAAATGTAAAATCACCTTGGAAAAGACCGATGAATACGATTTTGCCACCAAAAGCCACATAATCAAAGGTACTTTTCATGGATTGGTGATTGCCTGTAGCGTCCAAAACGACTGTCGGTAAGTCACCGTCAAAGACTGTTCTTAGATCCTCAATGACTTTGTCGGACTTGGCATTTACAATTCCATCCACTTTGAGGTTGGTTTTGCAAAAGTCAAGTCTTTCCTGATTGATGTCCATTACCACTGTTTTGGCTTTACTGATTTTTGCAAATTGGATGGTAGCAAGGCCTATTGGTCCGGCACCGATCACCAATACTTTATCATCCTCCCTGACATCCGCCCGCTTGATGGCATGGAATCCGATGCTCAAAGTTTCGATCAGTGCCAGTTGTTCATAGCTGAGTTTACCGGATTTATGAAGGTATCTGGCAGGCAAAACAATGAATTCCCGCATCCCACCATCTTCATGAACGCCAAACACGGAAAGGTTTTCTCCACAGTTGGTTTTGCCCCGCCGGACAGCCTGGTCTTGCGTGCTGTTGAAATAAGGTTCTACCGCGCACCTGTCTCCGATTTTCAAATCAGTGACACCGGATCCAATTTCCAAAACTTCGACACCGAGTTCATGTCCCAAAATCCTTGGATAAGAAAAAAAAGGCTGTTTGCCCCTGAAAGCGTGGAGGTCTGTACCGCAAATCCCGATCCGATGAACTTTCAAAAGCACCTCGTCGGGCTTGAGTTCAGTAATCAAGGTTGTCTGTATTTTCTCCAGATGACCCGGTTCTTTCAGTATGATGGCATTTATTTCTATATGCTTTTTCATTGTGGGCTGCTGGGGATTTTTAGAGTTGCTAATTAGATTCCAAAATGCTACTTATCCATTAGCGTTTAGGTTGGTCTTTTGATTCAACCCCTTAGGGGTTGGATATTTATAGATCATTCATTTTTCTATAAACAACCGACTCCAAAGGAGTCGAACTTTTCCTCCTCTATTCCTGAAAAAGCAACGGAGCAAAAGTGTAGAGGTCATTTCTCCAAACCGGCCAGGTATGTCCACCCGGATAGTCACGATAGGTGTATTTGATGCCCATTTCGTCAAATTTCGCCATCATCACTTTACAGTTTTCATAAGCAATATCTTCCTTTCCACCCATGGAAATCCAGAATTGTCTGAGGTTGTCATTGATCTTGGCTGCATTAGTTTTCATAAAGGCATATTGTCCATCGGAGATTTCTGTTTGCCTTGATTGGATCCAACCCGAACTGAAAACTCCGAGATAGGCAAACATATCCGTATTCTGTACTCCTGCATACAAGGTCTGAATGCCTCCCATGGAAAGACCTGCCAAAGCACGGTTTTGAGCACCCGCCAAGACCCTGTAATTCTTTTCCACAAAAGGTATAATGCTTTCTTTCAATTCCCTTTCAAACATTTTCAGACCATTTTCATTAAAAGCTGCCATTGGCATATTGCCGTCAGGCATCACTACCAACATGGGTTTGGCTTTTTTTTCAGCGATAAGGTTATCCAAAATCAGGTCTGTTTTTCCCTGCGATGCCCAACCCCGTTCGTCTTCACCACCGCCATGCAAAATGTACAGTACCGGAAATTTCTCATTTGTTTGGGTATCGTATCCGGGAGGAGTGTAAAGGTAAAACTGTCTCCACTGACGTAAGGCATTGGAAAAATACCTCACCCTCCGTACCTCACCATGCGGTACTTCTTTCAATGCATAATAGTCGTCTCCTTTAAATGGCACTTCAATCCCGCTTGCTTTTCTTCCCATTCCATAAAAAGTTTCACTTGCCGGATCGGCTATTGCCACACCATCAATGATCAGGGAATAGTAATGAAATCCCTGCCCAAGGGGTTCGGTGGTCACTTCCCAGATGCCTTCTGCACCTTTGACCATGTCATACTTTTTGCCAAGGTCAAGTTGGACGAGATTGGCTTCAGGGGCTTTGATTCTAAAGATTGCCCTGCTGTCAGGCAGGATTTGGGGAAATTTTGCATTCCGGACATTGGTGGAAGCAGGAGTTCCCAAAATGCTGTAATTGTTAAAAACAGACTGGTCTACCGGCTTGAACAAAAGCTTCGAAAACATATACAATCCATTTTTCCACACTTTAAAATCATGGACTCCCGGCTCAATATAGTAGATGTGCGGCACGTCCTTTTCAACCAAGTATTCATGGGTTCTCTCACTGAATCGGATGAGATTGTCCGCATCACCGCAGGATATAAAGAGCAATTTCAGTTTGTCTTTGGCGTCTTGGGGATCGGGGACGAGAACTGATGGCTCTTTGGTATTGGGGGCAGAGGAGAATCCGCCTACCCAAGCGAATTTGTCAAGATTGCCAAGTCCAAAATTCAGGGATTGACCGCCTCCCATGGACAACCCTGCAATAGCGCGGTTTTCCCGGTCTTTGAGAACAGGATATTTTTTTTCGATAAATGGAATCAGGTCAATCAACAAATCCTTTTCAAAAGTCGCAAAAGCTTCGACTTTGTCCGGTGCCATGATATTGCCGGTAGCCCTGTCATCCTTCATGGCGCGGCCGTTTGGCATGACCACGATCATTGGTTCAAGCTTTCCGTCCGCATACATATTGTCAAGGATAACCTGCGGCTGTCCGTGGGTAAGCCATTCTTTTTCATCTCCACCGATTCCATGGAGCAGGTACAGCACAGGGTATTTTTTGCTTTTGGAGTAGGAGGGAGGGGTATAAATGATTGCCCTTCGTGTGACCCCAACAGTCTTGGAATTATAGCTGATGGTATCGATTTTTCCTTTTGGAATGTCATTTCTGACTACATCAAAGCCTTGAGGGGCTTGTTTTTCCAAGTTTTGGGCAATCCCATTTCCGAAGGTCAAAATCATGCAGATAAAGAGATAAGTCATTTTTTTCATAGGTCAGTAAGTCTATAGTCCACAGTCGACAGTCCACACTTGTCCGCCGAGGCGGAGCCACTGCAATGGATTTTCAATCCGAGTGCCAATATCATTTCCAATATCCATTAATATCCATTTATAATTTCCATTATTAACTTTTTGAAATATCAACCAATATCCTTTTTCAATATCCATTAATATCCATTTATAATATCCATTAATATCCTTTTCCAATATCCACTAATATCTTTTTGAAATATCCATTAATATCCATTAATATCCTTTCCAATATCCTTTCAATCACCAAGTCCTCTTACTCATCATCTGATCCAATTCTGCGGCAGTCATGGTTCCGAGTTCCGGATGTTTTTTTAGCCAAGTCAGAAATGCAGCTTTGATTTCTGGAGTCCATTGGCTGTCGATTTCGCCTGTGCTGTAGACACCTTCCCTTACCATCTCGAATCCGAATTGGTCTTTGCGGATAACAAACTCGGCTGTGCTGACCACCTGCTCCGCCATATGGGCGGGAACAAACAGCACGCCTTCAATGGTAGCGATCACCAAATCACCGGGAAGAACGATAGCCCCTCCAATTCTGATGGGCGTATTGAGTCCCATCAGGACCATTTCCTCTGTAAATGATGGATGAAAATCACGGACGAAAGCATTGAATCCTTTGATGTTTCTGATTTCCTGCAAATCCCTCGCAGCCCCATCAAAGACAACGCCATTGCCTGATTTACTTAATATAGAGTTTGCAAGGGTTGCACCCATGATACTTCCTCCGCTGATTTTCCCATAAGCATCTGCCACGTACAAATCACCTTTTGTAAGGATATCGATGGGCCAAGCGTTGGTATTTCCTTTTCTACCTTGGGTTGCTCCACGGGCTTTGATGTTTTTTTCTACATCCGGACGGCTTGGCATATACATGGCGGTCACTGCCCTTCCGGTCATTATATTTTCGTTGACAGTTTTCCAACCTCCCTCATATTGGTTGAGATAGCCTTCATTTTTCAGGACAGTCCATGCATCGTCCACCATGATGTGTTTTGCCCGCTCCAAAAGGTTATCAGGAATTTTTGGTCTACCATCCGGAAACCGCTCCCCTTGCCATGCTGAGGTAAGGAATAGGATTTCCTCTTTGGAGATGGTTTGTGCGGAGACCACGCTTGTCATCGAAATAATGGCAAAGAGAAAAATCGGGAAAAATGATTTCATTGTAGGATTGATTTTTGGGTTTAAATGAAAGTGTCGCATAGTAGGCTGTTTATAGGTTTTAATATTAATGGCTTCCTGATTAGCGGTATAGCCAAATCTACAAATAAAATGTAAGAGGTGTTTTTGGCTGCTTTCGCTGGGAGTAGATGGTAGCTATACGCAACCTAATTCCCCGTAAATGGTCAGAGTTATTTTGAACCATCTTTAAAAGGCTCATAAGACATCCAATCTACCTCCAGTTCATATGGACGAATAGGTTTTTCAAGAGAATTAGGATTGGTTTCCACAGACCAATCTTTGGTATGCCAAAAGTTCATTCTGTACTTGGTACGGTGTTGAGGTATTCCTATGGTAGTGCCGTGATAATCCCATAACACTAATTTCTCCCCACTGACAGGATGGACCATCCACCAAGTGATGCGGTCTTCATACCAATCAAAACCATAAGTATAAAATTTTGCCGAAGCGTCATAATCCTCAATGGCTTCAATGGTTGCAGGCTGATTTTGGATTCCTGATAATGGCGTCCTAAAGCCTGTATCAGTTTCTCTGTAAATGGTTTCATAAACGATTCCTTTGGCAAGATTGATGATGCGGCCAACTCTCCTCAGCGCACCGGATTGTCCGGTCCATGTGCCGACATATATGATCGTGGGATCCGCAAGCAGCCACTCAAAGTCAATCTCACTCAAACCTGGAGCGCTATCTACATCGTAGGTGAAATAACCGACAACTGCACCGACATTGGGTTGAATGGACTTTGCCTCAGGAACTTTCAGCCGGGCGGAGTAAGTCCCAAAATGAGTGAAGTCCTTTGAGATGATTTCCGGTCCACGACCTGCGCCTGCACTGTCCTTTGGATCGATTTTGAAGGAAAGGATTTTGGTACCAGGTTCTAAAGGAGAATTTACTCCTAGCTTATATTTGAATTCTGATTTATTTCCGGTTGAGCCATATCTAAAGTGGATAGAAGTAGAATCCGAAAAATCCTCCTTAAATGAACTGTGATACTTGTCTGTTTGGGAAATGGCAATGAAAGGAATTAAAAATAATATCGCTGATAAGATTTGTTGTTTCATAATGGCTTCCCGATTGCGGTATAGCCAAATCTACAAATAAAATGTAAGAGGTGTTTTGGGTTTAGCTACAGCTAGGTGAAGATTGTTTCTTTACCTTTTTATTTAGTAGAATTTGTAATTCCAATAGTCAGGAATTACCTTTCCATTAGAGCTTTTTCTTTTAAATTCAATTGCAAATTGGGATGGATAAAAGTATGGAATTACAAATTCACCCAGTCCACCATCAATCGCTATATTTCACCTAGTTAGGGAAGATTTATAAATCTTTATCAACCCAAAATTTCATTCTAGAATAAATTGGAATACAAAAAATGAAAGACCATAGCTTAGATTTTCAAATACTCCGTGATGGTGGAATCTCAATGTATCATAAAATTGAAATTCTTGAAGTCGACTTAGAATGGTTTGAGAATGAGAAATATAAGATTTATGATATGAACGCATGCAAGTGGAGTGTCTTGAAGGCGCATAAAGAAATCAAGGAAAAGTTAAACTTTCCAGATTACTACGGAGAAAACCTAAATGCATTTAATGACTGTTTACGTGACATGTATTCTATTTCTAAAAAAGGACTTGTGATTGTTTTTCGGAAATTCGATTTTTTAGCAGAGACTGATAGGGATTTTGCAACCGGACTGCTTGACATCATTTCAATTCAATCAAGGGAATGGCTTTTAAAAGGTAAAAGGCTTATATGTCTCATTCAATCGACTGACCCAGATTTATATTTTGAAAAGATCGGAGGGGTATCACCGAGATGGAACGGCCAAGAGTGCTTTGATTCAAAAAGGCGAGGTAGTTAAAATCACACTCAGCTAGGTGAAGATTGTTACTATACCTTTTAATTAGTAGAATTTGTAATTCGATAGATCTGGAACCATCTTTTCTTTGAGTGTTTGGATAAATGGTCCAATTTCATCCCGATGGCGAAGTGGAGTATTTTCTACTTTAAAGAAAACTTACAATGGAACACTTGCGGGCAGGAAGAAATTTTTCCGGGCCGGCGTGGCACTGTGTGGGGGAGGATTAAAATTTCTTGTCCCGATAATTATCGGGATTGGTTACTTTTTGTTTCAAGACAAAAAGTGACAAGAAAAGAAAACGGAAAAAATATGGTGGAATGATTGAAATTTAGAAACCATCAAATTTTAGTAGGTTACAGATTGGTCTCGATTCTAGGTTTGTTTCCTAAAAAATACCTAAACTCCGGATTGGAATAATTCAAAGTAAATTGAATTATCAGCCTTCCCTGTTTTTGGTGGAAACCCAATTCCACACTTTAAAATTTTGCACCCAAAAACCAATTACACCACATTTTTATAACCCCGAGCTGCGGTGCATGGAAATTGTTGAAAGTATAAAAATTAGAATAGCACCTTGCACGGGGCTATTAATATTTTGCCCACTTCGGGGCTATTTGTCGAAAGTAGTTTCTGCTTTAAGCGAATTTGTTAATAGGCCTTCTTTTTATTTTCATCAGTTTCTGCTATTATTTGGATAGCCAAATTGAATCCCAATTCCATTAATCGAAAAAAGGGTGGAATTAAAAATTCCACCCTTTCCAAGAATCCAAATCGTTCTTGCTTTCCAAAATTGGACTTCCTCATTCAATTCCCATAAATATCCTTTCCCATCTGATCCGATTCAAACCTGTCGCTTCTACATTTTTTGAAAACAAGACCATGACCGGTTTGCCGACGATATGATCCTCTGGGGCAAATCCCCAATATCTGGAGTCTATAGAATTGTCCCTGCTGTCTCCCATCATAAAGTAATAATCCTGATTGAAGGTGTATTGGGCCATTGTTTTCCCTCCGATTTCCAACTTCCCGGCCGATATTTCCACTTTATCCTCACCTTCATACTTCTCGATCAATTCCCCATAAAGGTCCAAAGTCGTTGCATTGATTGGTATTTGCATTCCTTTTTTCGGTACTGTCACCGGGCCGTAATTGTCTTTGGTCCATAGATTGGCCATGGAGGAGGGGAATAATTCCAAACCTGATTGGGTGTCTGAAGGTGGGTGAATGGAAATATTGAAGGGAGCTGATTCTATTTTTTCCAACTGTTCCGCGGTCAGCAACAGGCTGTAGACAGGTGTATTTTCTTTAGTATATCCGAGGAACCAATAATCTTCGCTGTCCAAACCGAATGCCTCTACTTGGTGGGATTGAAGCGGATATTCGGTCAACATTTCATAGCGGAATTTCATACCGGGAGGATTGGGTATCGCTTTTCCATTGACAAAAATCTGTTTGTCCCGGATTTCAAGCACATCACCGGAGATGGCCACACAGCGCTTGACCAGATAAGTCATGAGGTCCATTGGCCTTTCTGTGGGTTCAAGCAGGTCTTTGGGAGCGTTGAATACTACTGTTTCGCCTCTCTGTACCCCTCTCATTCCCGGAAAGCGAAAAGTGGGGAGTTGGATCCAATCCAGGTATGAGGGAATTTCTGTTCCCCAAATTTTCTGATGGGTTAAGGGTACCTGCAAAGGCGTGGTAGGTGTCCTTGGACCGTAATGGACTTTGCTCACGAGGATATAATCACCGACCAAGAGGGAATTTTCCATTGAGCTGGTCGGGATTACAAATGCTTCCGCCAGGGACCAACGGAAAAAAGTGGCGAATACAACTGCAAAGACTATGGCATTTCGCCATTCAGTCAGGATAGTTTTTTTTTCTGTGGTAGAGGATTTCATGGCAGGGGAAAATTTGTTGGTCAATAATGTGAAAGACTAAAAATAGGAAGTCAAAAAGTCAGATGCTACTCCAAAACCCTGATTTAAGGCTATTTAACAATTGACAACCATATGGTTCAAAAAATATTTACTTTACCCTAGCGTATTTTTTAGGCCTCTAAATCGGTAAAACCAGTAATCCCCTTTTGGTTATTTTTTTTCACTTACCACATGACGTGCGTATTTACAGCTACCCAATAGATAAAACAGTTTTGGAACATTTTGGAAAAATACTTGACGGCGATACAATTTTTAGGCCTTTTTGCCCATGAAAAAATATTTATATTGAACCTTGAAGTAGCTTGGGATAAATTCAAAAAAAGATTCACATGAAGAATTTACTTATCATTTTTGGATTTTTTTGCACTATGTTTTCCGTACAAGCCCAGGTGACAAACACGGGTCTCATGGATACCACCTCCGGTGAGAAGATCGGGAATCTTACCTTTGGAGCATATATCGATTCATATTATGGATATGATTTTAGCAGACCTGTAGAGGGCAATGTCCCTTATTTTGTTTCTATGAACAGACACAACGAGGCCACTATCAACTTGGCCTTTGTTGATATCCGGTATCAATCTGATAGAATTCGTGGGCGGTTTGTTCCTGGATTTGGTACTTTCATCAATGCCAACAATGCTGCAGAACCAGGTACACTCAAGAATATCTTGGAAGGTTCAATAGGGTATAAACCCTTTAAGAAAAAAGATATCTGGATTGATTTTGGTGTCCTAGGCTCGCCTTACACCAATGAAAGCGCCATAAGCCGGGACCACCTCATGTACACCCGAAGTTTTGCACCGGAATATGTGCCGTATTATGTGACTGGGGGAAAGGTTACAGTTCCCCTCAATAGTAAGGTGACCGCCTACCTATATCTACTCAATGGTTGGCAGCAGACCCAGGACCTGAATAGTGGCAAGTCCCTCGGAACCCAATTGGAATACCGGCCAAATGACAAAAACCTGTTTAACTGGAATACCTACATTGGGGACGAGCGCTCTGAAATCAATCCTGATAACAGGATGAGGTATTTTACAGATGTATATTGGATTTATAATGACGGCGCCAAATGGAGTTTCACAAGCAGTGCTTATGTAGGTTTACAAAAAACTTTTCAAAACAGGCCTACCTCAAGCAGTCTCTGGTGGCAATACAATTTTATTGCCCGGCACACATTTACGGATCAAATATCCTTATCTGGGCGGGTTGAATATTTTTCCGATCCAAATGCCATTCAGATTACCCCGATCACCTCAGCTGCAGAATTCCAAACATTCAGTACAGGACTTACTCTCAATGTCACTCCAGCCTCTAATTTGATGTTTCGCTTTGAGGGAAGGTATTTCCTGTCACAGCAGGACGTTTTCTTTGACGCATCCGAAAATACTGTAAATTCCAAAGTCTGGCTAATTTCAAACGTTACCTTTTCATTTTGACATAGAAGATTGGGGAAAAGAAAAAAAATATTTCTAGTTTGCTTCCACCGGTTGCATTTTCGATTTCGCCGGTTAATCTTAAACCAAGTAGCAAAACAAACAAAAACGCTACCCCAAAGCCACATCCAAAATCATCATGACGGTAAATCCCAACATGAATCCCAACACTGCCAAATCAGTGTACTTGTCGCGCTGTGTTTCGGGAATAACCTCTTCGACTACAACATAGATCATCGCGCCGGCAGCAAAGGAAAGCGCATAAGGCAATACATTCTGCATGTGGATGACCGCAACAGCACCCAAGACACCGGCAACAGGTTCTACGACAGCGGATAACTGTCCGTACCAAAAGCTTTTTCTCCGGCTTACTCCCTGTCTTCTCAAGGGTGCAGCGACAGCCAAGCCCTCAGGAAAATTTTGGATGCCAATACCGATAGCCAAAGCCACTGCTGCAGAGATACTCGCCCCTTCCATGCCGTTGGCAGCTGCGCCAAAAAGAATTCCTACTGCCAATCCCTCAGGGATATTGTGCAGCGTAATCGCCAAAAGCAGCAAAGTAGACTTGTGCCATTTGGTGGCGACACCTTCGGTCTCTTCTTTGTTGAAGTTGATGTGGAGGTGGGGCATGAGCTTGTCCAACCCAAATATGAAAAAACCGCCCAAAAGGAAACCGATCGCAGCCGGCAACCAAGGCATAGTCGGATACATTTTTTCGGAATGTTTGATGCTCGGCGCTAAAAGTGACCAAAAACTCGCCGCAATCATCACCCCTCCCGTAAATCCAAGCATGGTGTCAAAAACCGCTCTGTTGATGGTTTTGAAAAAAAAGACTAAAGATGCGCCTAAGGCAGTCAAAAACCAGGTAAACAAAGTCGCAAGCAAGGCGGCTTTGACCGGTCCAATCTCAGTTGCATAAATTTCAATGGATTCAAGCATTGGAAATTGTTTCCACAAAATTATCCAAGTTTTTTGAATAGTAAGAAAAAAAGAAAAAGGTAGTAAGGAATCAATTCTCCCCGATAATTAAACCTTGGTACATATTAATATTCTGAATGGCTCAAATCATTAAAACCCGGACTGAAGTTCGGTTGAGCCTGCTGTCGTCTGTGGACTATGGACTGAGGACTAATTGACCTTGATATGGCCTTCTCTCTTATCCCCCTGCCTTGATATAAATCCAACCGGCTTCCTGCTTCATGACAAGTTCGATGATGGCAGCAGGGACAAATCCCGCCAAGGGCAAAAACTGCTCTTTTTTCATTTCCCTTTGCTTCAAAGTGTTTTCGCAGATAACAAAGACCACTCCTTTGTCCACCAATTTTTGCAGATCACTTTCAAAAGGATTATTCGTTTTGCTGAGCAAATCTATACCCATTCCATGGGTGACCACTTCGATTTTTGCGTTGGGAGCTGCAGTGAGGACGTTATTGAGCTGTCTTATAAATTTCTTATGAACTTCCTGTTCACCGTCTGTCAGTTGAAATAAGATTTTATGCTCAGCCGTGGAGACAACCTGCGCGGAGGCAATGGCAGTAAATACCATCAAAAGGAGCAATGTGAGGGAAGTTCGCATGATTTTTTTCTGTTAAGCTACGGTTTATCTTGTTATTATTTCGTGATTTGAGTCACGGATTTGGGAGTTATCCTCAGAAATTGGCCATCAGACTCAGTATAAAATTCCTGCCCGGAGCAGCAATTCCGGAGCTGTAAGTCCTAAACCTGATGTCGGTGATGTTTTCAAATCCGGCACTGATGGTCAGGTGCTTATGGGCTTGGTACATTCCTTTAAGGTTCAACGTTGCCCAAGAAGGACTATATGGGTTTCCATTGGCGTCGATGGCATATAATTCGGGTTTCCCCCTTTCTTCAAGGGGAAGTTGTTCGAAAGAAAACCCACCGGAATATTCAGAAAATAGCTGAACAGTCAGTTTTTCCTTTCGGTATTCCAACCGGCTTACGCCAAAAGTCGGCGGGGCATGTCGGGTGGGACTTTGGCTTCCATCATCGGTTTCTTCTGTTCCTTTTTGGAGATTTAATCTTGAGGAAAAGGTCAGATTCATCGGTAATTTGATTTCCAAAGCTGCCTGTAACCCAAGGATTCGGACGAAAGCCGCATTTTGCAAAGCCAATACTTTGCTCATTTCGCCGTCGTAAAGGATACTGTCCATGCCGTTGAGGGTGTACGCCCTTCTTACCAAGGCATTGTCCAAATGGGTATAATATCCGGTGAGGTCGATCATCATCCAATCCCCAAAAACTTTTCCTATGTTTAACTCCAAATTATAGGCGTACTCGGCTTCCAAGTCAGGATTCGGCACCATGACTGTTCCCGGCTCAGAGTCAAAAACTTTTCCAATATCGTCTACATTCGGTGCCCGGAATCCTGTGGAGGCATTGACATGTACTGTCCAATCCGGTGCAGGCGTATACACCCAACCTGTGTTTGCCGTGAGCGCACCTTCCCTGTTGTTGCTTTGTTCAAAAGGAAAGGGATAAAAATCCATGTTGTTACTGAAGTCGGCTTTCAGTCCAAAGTAATTATACCTCAGACCTGCCTGAATGAGTGATTTTGTAGTGAGTTTCTTTTGGTAGGAACCATAGGCCGCATAAGATTTCCATGTCGCATCGGGATACCTCGCAGGCCCTACCGAAATTTCCCCGGAACGGATATTTTCATCCTGCCCGGTCGATAGAACATCATTTTGAATCAGTTCCAGGCCGTAAAAAAGCTTGGCATTTTTTGGGAAGGTCTTCAGAAAATCAAGGTTGGCAGAATATGCCATGACCTCTTCGGTTCTTGTTCGCCGGATAGGATCGTTGAAGTTCCGGTCAATCCTGCTTTCTCCGAATTTTTGGAGGGCAAGATTCAAGGTAACCTGATCAAAGGCTTTGGAGTCAGAAGTGTGTGAAATCTTCAGGTGGTTCATCATCCAAGATTGGGGCCCATATTTCCATTCCGCACTGCGGGGTTGGCCATTTGGCCTAAACCGGATCAACCTGTCATACCTGGAAAACGTGGAAGTTTCCGAATAATGGAATCCATATTGAAAATCCCATTTTTGATTGGGAGCGAATCTGATTTTTTGCATCAGGTTGAGTTGGTTGTAGCCTGAAGGAACCTGGATTTTGGGATTGGGATTTTCAACCAAAAGGTCTTGGTTGTTTTCGGTGACCACATAAGTTGGCCGCAAAAATTCCTCGGGACCATTGCTTCCCATCTTGAGGTCGTCAAAATTATGGCTACTTATACTGGTGACCCCGGCCCATTTTTTATTCCCATATTTCAGGTGGATATGCCCTGTTTTTTCGCTGTTGGCCGTGCTGGTCCGGAGGGTAACATTGCCTGAAAGGTATTTTCTTTCAGCGATTTGGGTCTGCAGTGTTTGGAAACTCATCACTGCCCCGATTGCATCAGAGCCATAGATGATGGATCCCGGACCAAAAAAGACTTCCGTACTTTCCGTAGCAAATGGATCCAAGGAGATGACATTGTGGAGGTTACCGCTTCTGAAAATGGCGGTATTCATCCTGACACCATCGACGGTGTATAAAAGGCGGTTGGTCGAAAAACCCCTAATCATCGGACTTCCGCCTCCCTGTTGGCTTTTTTGAACAAAGACCTCACCCGAAATACCCAATAAGTCGGCTGCCGTTTGGGGATTGAGGAGATTTCTTTCTTCGGTCGTAATGGTTGTAATTCTTGCAGGAATTTCCTGACGGGATTGACTCCATTTGGTAGCGGACACTACTGCTTGTTGCAGTGTTATTTCCGAGTGTTCTAGAAAAACCTGAAAACCTTCACTTTCAAGTTGGCGGTAGCTTTTGGAAACCGGGATATAGCCAAAAATCCGGATGTCAATTTTTTCCTGACCCTTGAAAGTGCTTATATCGGCCTCACCCTGAGCATTGGTATGTACCATGAGTTTTGCTTTTGGGGAAGCGATAGTGACAAATTCCATCGGGATATCCGAACCTGACTCCCGGACTGAAAGTATCTGACCAAAGGCCGTATTGAATTGAAATAAAATCAAAAGCAATAATCCTGTTCTGAGCATTCATTTTAAAATTCGCTCGGGAAGTTAGGCAACTTTTGAAAAATAAGAAGTGGAATTTATGTGAAAGCAAACCTGAAGGGACGGCGTTTCTGAAAAATAAAATGGCCCGGTGTCTCTCCGGGCCATCCCTATCAGGCTCTTCCTCTGAGCATCATGTCCCAATACATTCTTGGGAGTACATATTTTTTGAGCAGCCACATGCTGTATTGCTCTTTGCTGGTATCTACAAAAGTGGAGATGAGCGGGTCACTGTCTCTGACGTTGTCATATTTGAATTCTGCCAATACCATTTTGCTGTAGCCCGTTACCAAAGGGCAAGAAGAATAACCCTCGTATTTCATTCCTCCTACTTTATTTGTCTTTATCAGGTGAATTAAATTGCCCACCACCACAGGAGCTTGCTTTCTCACGGCAGCACCGGTTTTGGCAGTCGGCAAGGCAGCTACATCACCCAAGGAAAAGACATTTGGAAATCTCAGGTGCTGAAGTGTGTTGATGTCCACATCCACCCAACCTTTGCCCGGGCCTTCTTTCATGGAGATGGGGGAGTTCCGCACAAAATCCGGAGCCTGCTGAGGTGGTGCAAGGTGAAGCATGTCGTAATGGATGGTGATTTCGGTTTCTCCACCCATTTTTTCCATGATTCTGGCATCTAGTTTTTTGGAATATTCATCAAAGTCGCCCTTGATATATTTGAAAGTGATTTCTTGTTTGGCGCCGTCAATTTTGACCGGGGCATAAAATGTCTTGAGGATGATATCCCTGTCGGCAATGATTTTATTCAATGTTTTGGCATAGACCTCAACCCCAAAAATTACTGTGCCCGGTGTCGCAAAAATCACCTTGGTCTTGTCCCGGACACCGGATCTCCTGAAATATTCCTCAGCCATGTACATGATTTTTTGTGGTGCTCCTCCGCATTTGATGGGAGTGGTAGGCTGGGTAAAAACCGCATTGCCGCCTTTAAAATTCTGCAGAACTTCCCAAGTATGTTTTGGATTGGTATAGTTGCTGCAAACGACGCCTTTGTCCATCACTTCAGATAGTCCGGGCAACAATTCGGGAGCCATGATCAGACCCGGTGCCAAAACCAAAAAATCGTAGGTAAGGTCTCCGGATTTAACTGTTTTCACCATGTTTTTTTCCGGTATCAACTCGGTAGCCTTGTCTTTGACCCAAGTAACTCCTTTGGGAATATACCTGGCTTCTGACCTTTCCGTGTCTTCAAATTTGTATGTTCCCGCTCCCACCAAGGTCCAGGCAGGCTGGTAATAATGTTTTTCGGAAGGTTCGAGAATGGCTACCTGAAGGTTTTTATCTTTGTTTCGAAGCTGTGCTGCGACAGTTATTCCGGCAGTTCCTCCTCCTATGATCAATATCTGATAGTGTGCCATGGATATTTTCGTTTTTTATATTATAAAAGTAGTAACCTGAAAAAATGGAAACAGTGATATTGATCACGTTTATACCATATTTTAAAAAAAATTAGAATAATCAAAAACCGGATTTGGTTTAGAAAAGGGGAGGGATTTTTAATACAGTGATTTGTTGTCAAGCAATTCCCATTCCTTGAAAACCTTTTTGGCTGCTTCCTTAGAAAGTTGGGAAAAAGGGATTTTCCTTTTATTAAGAGGCAACTCCAATTCCTCATAAATAAACTGGTCATCGAAGCCTATTGCGGCAGCATCCTTCTTGGTATTGGCAAAAAATACCCTCTCCGGTCTCGCCCAATAAATGGCTCCAAGGCACATAGGGCAAGGTTCACAGGAAGTATAGAGGTAACAGCCTTCCAATTGAAAACTTCCCAGGTTTTTGCAGGCATCCCTGATGGCGACCACTTCCGCATGGGCAGTAGGGTCATTGGTGTCCAAGACGGAATTACATCCCTGACCGACTACCTTCCCGTCTTTTACAATAACACATCCAAAAGGACCACCTTTTCCCTGCACCATTCCTGACCGGGACAAGTCAATGGCCATTTTCATGAATTTTTCGTGGATTTCTTCCATGGGGATTTTTTTAAGTATCAAGTATCAAGAATCAAGAAACGAGAACTGAGTACCAAGTATTAAGTACCAAGTACCAAGATTCAAAGGTAGAAGATCAAGGTTTCATTTCCGACCTGGTATCAGTTAACCAAATAACCCACTAGTCTTTAACCAAATAACCATTAACCACTACTCCAATTCTCCGATATCTTGACAACCCGAACTTGACAACTTGACAACTCGATAACAATGACAACCTGACAACAATTACAACCACTACAACAATTACAACCAAATAACCATCAACCAAATAACCATCCCCTCACCCAATCCACTTACCCAAAAATTCCATAAAGGCATCTTTGTAATTTTCGCTGACGACAATCTGGGCATGTCCGATGTGGATGACATTCCGTGATACCGAGTCAATATGGTCGAGGTTGATGATAAATGAACGGTGTACGCGCATGAAGTTGTCGGATGCCAAAAGTTCCTCCATACTTTTCATGCTAGTGAGGGAGAGTAGGGGATTTGGCTTGTCTTTCAAATGTACCTTGACATAGTCCTTGTAGGCTTCGATATGGGTGATGTCTTTGAGCATCACTTTGACGAGTTGGTATTCTACTTTGAGGAAAATATAATCCAGCTGTTTTCCCGGTTCTGCTTTGGTGACTGTGTTTTTGCTTTGGTTTTCAAAAAACTGATACGCCTTGGTGGCTGCTTTCAAAAACTCCTCATAACTGAAGGGTTTGAGCAGATAATCCAATGCATCTACTTTGTATCCTTCGACTGCAAACTGGTTGTAGGCCGTGGTAAAAATTATTTTGGGTTTTTTGGAAGCGGTTTTTCCGTCGAGGATCCTGGCCAATTCCATTCCTGAAAGGTCCGGCATCTGGATGTCCAAAAAAATCAGGTCCACCTCATGTTGGTTGACATAACCCAAAGCCTGGATGGCATTGTCAAACTTGGATTGCAGGCTGAGAAATGAGGTTTGTTCTATGAATTTGGCAACCAAATCCAAGGCCAAGGGCTCATCATCTACCGCAATACATTTGATGGTCATGACAGGTCTATTTTCAGAGTGATCTTAAATTGGTTTTCGGCGTTTTCTTGGTCGATATCCAGTTTGTATTTGCCAGGATAGAGAAGGTCAAGTCTTCTGATGGTATTGGTCATCCCGATTCCGCTAGCACTTCCTTCAGGCGTATTCTCTGTTGATTTGAAAATCGTATTTTCAGTATGCAGTACAAGGTAGTTTTTCTCCCTTGAAAGTGAAATAAGAATATTGCTTTCTTTTTGGGAGCTGATGCCGTGTTTGAAGCAGTTTTCAATAAATGGTAACAGCAGCATGGGTGCGATTTCAGCTTCTTCGATTTTTTCAGGAATCTGAAGGTCTAATTTTACTTTGCCGGTCAGCCTCAGTTTCATCAACTCGATAAAATCCTTGATAAACTCATTTTCCTTGGTCAGAAGGGTTTGGTTTTTTTCGGTTTCATAGAGTACATACCGCATCATCCTGCTCAGTTTCAACAACGCCGTTTTGGCCTTTTCCACATCGATATTGGTAAGGGCGTATATATTGTTGAGTGTATTGAAAAAGAAGTGTGGGTTGATCTGTGCTTTGAGATAGGATAATTCGGAATTGATCTGTTGCTGTTGGAGTTCCAATCTCACTTTTTCGTCAGACTGCCATTTTTGGACCGCACCGATACTGGTACTGATTCCTACTGACATACTGAAAATTATAAAATTGAACAAATCATAGCGGTTAAAGAAACTTCTGTTGGCTACATAGGGCACGCCCGGCCTAAAAGCTTTGTGCATCAATTCCGGCATGTTGGTGTACTGATCATATAAAATGAAAATGACCACATAAAATAATCCACCAAGAAGATTCAAAATTAAATACAGGGAAGTTTTGTTTTTGAACAGCACATTGGGGATCAGGTAGAAAAAATTGAAATAGAAGGTTAGAATAAGGGATGCAAACTGTAATACTTGCTTGATCCAATATTCATTGGGACGCTCAACCTCTGAACTTAGCGGAGAAAGCAAAAAGATGACTGATCCAAATAGACTCCAGCCCAAGATATGGATGAGAATAGGCAGACTTTTTTTGATAGTGATCTCAGGCATGATACAGATATTATGTAAATGTGATGTAAACTAATCGAAAGTTTTGCGGTTAAACCACAACAATCTACCAATCAGGCCATTTAGTCGCCCAAATGGGAGATTTGGAGGTTAAGTGCCAAAAATGAGTAAATAAATGGACTTATCAGGCTTTCCATGCCTTTGGTCGATGCATTTCCACTCCCTATCTATTTGATTTTTTTTTGATTTCAATCAGATATTCCTTTGTTGAGTAATCTGTCCAAAAGACAACCACAAAATTTTAAAGTGATGAAAACTGCAATCCAACTATTATTTGTACTTCTCCTTACCATAGGAATCAATGTCTCTCAAGGACATGCCCAAGGATCAAAGCCTGAATATAAAATATCAGGTAAGGTTCTTGACAAATCCAACAACCAGCCTGTAGCTTATGCTGCAGTTTCTTTGGTAGATGCCGTAACACAGCAGAATGTGGCCGGCGCTGTTGCCGATTTTGACGGGGTATTCATTATCTCCGGTTTCAAAAAAGGAAACTATATCGTCCAGGTAACTTTTATGGGTTTTCAGGCCATTACCTCGGGTCCACTTGAAGTGACGGATGAAAAAACGTCATTTGATCTTGGGTCTCTTTCATTGGAACAGGAAGCTGTTGCCCTTCAGGAAGTCACTGTCATGGGACAGCGTGACCTGATCGAGGAGAAGGTTGACAGGACCATCTACAATGCAGAAAATGACAAAACGCTTGTCGGTGGCGATGCTGCTGATGTATTGAGAAGGGTTCCGATGCTGTCAGTGGATATGGACGGAAACGTTTCTATGAGAGGAAGTTCAAGTATCTTGGTATTGTTAAACGGAAAGCAGTCAGCCATAGTAGCGACCAACGTGGCTGAGGCATTGAAGCAGATTCCTGCTGAAGAAATCAAATCTGTAGAAGTAATCACTTCCCCATCTGCCAAATATGATGCAGAGGGTACAGGTGGTGTCATCAATATCATCACCAAGAAAAACAACATTCAGGGCGCTTCATTAAACATCAACAGCAGCGTGGGATATAGAGGTTCTAACCTTGGATTGAATGCAAGTTTGAAGCAAAAGAAAATGTCCTGGACATTGGGAGGTTTTGGTAGGTCAGGATACAATATCCTTGGCTTTTTTGAGAACCAACAATACATCACCAATGCCGATGGAACTACCCGTAACATTTCCCAATACGCCGACACCAGAAGCAACATGCTTTTTGGCAGGTATAATTTGGGTTGGGATTATGAAATCAACAAATACAACTTCTTGACCGCTTCAGTAAGTTACGGAGTACGAAATATGAGAAACAGACAGGATGGTCTGTTGACAGATACTTATTTGGATGAGGTGTTGCAAAGTTCATTGTTGAGAGATGTCAATACAGACAACCTTTCAAACAACATTGACCTGAACTTCAACTACACCAAGTCTTACGAGAAAAAAGGTAAGGAATTCAGTATCTCCGGTTTGTTCAGCCAGAATAACCTGACCAACGATTTCATCAACAGCGAATACGATAGCAATTTTGAAAACATATCGAGCAGGATCAAAAACCTTAACTCAGGTATCAACCGTGAATTTACCCTTCAGTTGGATTATGTAACTCCTTTGGCGGAAAATCAGATTCTGGAATACGGAGCAAAAAATATCCTGAGAAAAGCTGTCAGTGACTTCGCTTATTTCACAGCCGAAGGTGCAGATGGTGAATTTGTACAAGTGGATGATGTGAATTTCTCCAACGAATTTAGCTATGACCAGAATGTGACTGCGGCTTATGCGTCTTACACCACTAATTTCCTTAAGAAATATGCCTTCAAAGGAGGTATGAGGTATGAATATACCAGCATTGCTGCGGATTTCTCTAACTCAGAACTTGACGGTGAGATTCCTTCTTTTGGCGTGTGGGTTCCAAGTTTGAACCTGAGCAGAAAATTGGAAAAAGGAAATATGATCAAAGCAGCCTACAACAGAAGGGTGCAGAGACCATCTTTGAATTTCCTGAATCCCAACATCAATGCCGCCAACCCGCAGCAGGTTTCCCAAGGTAACCCGTTGTTGGAGCCGGAATTGACAGACAATTATGAAATGTCATATAGTACCTTCTTCAAAGGTTCAAACTTGAATTTCACTACCTACTTCAGAAATACAACAGGTTCTATCCAGCCTGTAAGGACGGTGAGACAGGACGATATCATTTTCACAACCTATGAAAACATCGGACAGGAAAAAGCTTATGGATTGTCGGTATTTGCCAATGTCAACCTTTCAGGCAAGTTTTCTGTCAACGGTAGTGTGGAAGGATATTTCGCACAATTGGATAACGGTCTGACCGATCCCTTGTATGCAGCATCCAATGACGGTTTTGTATTCAGCGGAAGAATATTTGCAAACTATACATTACCAAAAGATTGGCAGGTACAGGCTTTCACTTTCCAAAGAGGAAGAAGGGTTGAATTGCAGGGAACTTCAGGCGGATTCGGAGTATATGGTTTGAACTTCAACAAATCATTCAATGAAAAAAGAGGTTCAATCGGTTTTGGTGCTGAAAACTTCTTTACCAAAGTATTTACCATCGACAATGAGCTGTTCACGCCAACAATCATGCAACAGAGTACAGTCGGTTTGAAAAACATGAACTTCAAGATCAACTTCAACTATAGAATAGGAAAACTGTCAGTTGACGGACCTTCTAGGAAAAAGAAAAGAGGAGTGACCAATGACGACCTTAAAGAAGGTGGAGACGGCAATAGCGGTGCAGCCACCGGCGGAACAAACAATTGATAAATAGTTAAATGATTGGGTAATAGTTATTAATTAGCCGCTAGGTTTTGCCTAGCGGTTTTTTTGTTTTTATGTATATCTTCCTTCTTACCAGTATAGGATTGCTTAAAGAATGGTCTCGTCCGCGATAATTATCGGGATCGACCACCGGAATTTTTTGTTATTGTAGGGGGGTGGTAGAAATGCGGCTTTGCCGCATTTCTACCACCCCCCT
>NZ_QMIK01000009.1 GCF_003316845.1 Cognataquiflexum aquatile
CCCCCAACCCCCCAACATCAATATATTCCGGTGGTCGATCCCGATAATTATCGCGGACGAGACCATTCTGAAAGTAATCCCTTACTAATAAGAAAGCATATAAACACATTAATTGATATTCATCCCTTAATGGAGGTTTTGAAAAAGCTTTCTAATTGAGTTTTTATTCAGATTATGGGTAAAAACCAATAGGGTTTTTTGGATGGGAGGACAGCATGAATAGTCATATTATCTTTTGCACTGTTCTACAAACTTTTCCCCCTGAAAATCAACAGTCTAAGATTTTCCTTTTTGTTAACAATCTTATTTTCTATTGATACAATGGTAATCTATTTTTTATTTCTCTATCTTTTTACTAACAAAAACCTAGTAAATTATTAACCTATGCCTAGAGCTAAATCCGATAAAGACCGCAAAATCTTTGTGTTGGATACTTCGGTGATCCTATACGCACACAACTCGATCATGAACTTTGCGGAGCATGATGTGGTCATCCCGATTACTGTATTGGAGGAGCTCGATCAGTTCAAAAAGGGAAATGATACCAAAAACTATGAGGCCCGTGAATTTATCAGGCTGCTCGACGGGTTAGCCAAAGATAACATGATCCACAATTGGACTCCACTAAATGGGAAGACCAAAGGGTATTTTCGGGTATTGATGAATCCCGATAATAATATCAATGCAAACCTGATTTTTGGTGAAGAAAAAAACGACCACAAAATCCTGAATGCCGCGCTTCATTGCCAACAAATGGAGAAGGGCAGGAAGGTTATCCTTGTCAGCAAAGACATCAACCTCCGGCTCAAAGCAAAGTCCCTTGACATCCATGCGGAAGATTACGAAACCGGTAAAATCAAAAACCTCTCAGAACTTGAAAATACCGGAAAATATTACCTTGAGGGCATAGAACCGGATATTATCAACAGGCTGTATGAAAATCATTCCGTCGAGGCCAAGCATGTTTTGGGAAATAAAAAAAGAAAAGCCAATGCTTTCTATATCCTCAAAAGCGAGAAAAACTCGGTGTTGGCCTACTACAATTCCGATGATAACATGCTCGAAAGGGTAGATAAGAAACTCGCATATAACATCAAGCCAAAAAATGCCGAGCAGGCTTTTGCTTTGCATGCCATCCTGAATCCAAGGATCAAACTTGTCTCCATCCAAGGTGTGGCGGGAACGGGAAAAACGCTTTTGGCGCTAGCCGGGGCATTGGAGCAAAGAAGGGATTATAAGCAGATTTTCCTGGCAAGACCCATTGTCCCTTTGAGCAATAAGGATATCGGCTACCTTCCGGGAGACATCAAATCCAAGCTGAATCCTTACATGGAGCCCCTTTGGGACAACCTGAAGTTTATCCAAAACCAATTCAAGGAGTCCGATAAAGAATTCCAAAAAATCACAGAATTGGTAAATCAGGAGAAATTGGTCATCCAACCTTTGGCTTATATCCGGGGAAGGTCACTTTCCAATATTTTCTTTATCGTGGATGAAGCACAAAACCTCACACCACATGAAATAAAGACAATTATCAGCCGGGCGGGTGAAAATACCAAGATCATTTTCACGGGAGATATCTTCCAGATTGACACCCCTTATCTCGATAGTCAGAGCAATGGTTTATCTTATTTGATAGATCGGGTAAAAGACCATCCATTATATGCCCATATCAAGTTAGAAAAGGGAGAAAGATCGGAATTAGCGAATTTGGCAAATGATCTTCTGTAATCAATAATGAATTTTTGATAAACCGATAGAATATTTCGAATTCTATCGGTTTTTTTATTTTTTTACTGTTTTTATGCAACCAAATTTTATTCTTTTTGTGTTATCCAATTGTATCGGAAAAGAAAATCATGTGTTCGCTCGCGTACACCTTAATTTTGCTTCAACATATACAAAATATTGATTTTCAATATATTATAAAATTGGGATCAGAATTTGGCATAGAGCTAATACCTGTAGCAATGAACACAGGAAAAGAAAACAAACCTTACACAGTACAATAAAAATTAAAGAAAATGAAACCAACTATTTTAACTCAAAAAACAGTTTGTGCCTTTTTAGGATTAATGATGGCATTGACAATCTTGTGGGCCGCAAAGGCTGAGGCGAAAGTTGAGCAAATCAACGAGGTAATCCCAATGGAATATAACCTGGGATTGGGAGAAGTTCAGGAGAATGTTATCCAAGAATTTGAATTGGATCTTTCTGATCTGAAAGAGCTTCCAACCATCACCATTATCAATAAATATGGTGAGGTAGTCGCGGAATTTTATGGAGAAAGAGAAGAAATAAAGAAAAAATTTAAAGAATCTTTTGAAAAAGGGCTATTTGTGACAGCTTCAGGAAGCCACGAATTTTACCTTGAAAGATAGTTTAGTTGATTGTTTGGTTTTTTGAAAAAAAAAAGGTGAGTCATGCTCACCTTTTTTCTTTTTCCTGAAAAATTAACTTTCAGTAATTGTATTCAGTTTAGCAAGGAAGCTGTTGTAATATTGTCTTCCTACTTGTACCACAGCACCCATTTTCAGGTTGATGTCTTTGGTGTTGAAGCTTTCAATTTGTGCAAGCTGCACAATAAATGACTTTTGGACCCTCAGGAAAAGATGAGGCGGAAGCTTTTCTTCCATATCCTTCATTGATTTTCTGATGGTAAAATTCCGTGCTTTGGTGTATATGGTAACCATATTTCCATTGGCTTCCACATAATAGATTTCCTCATAGGGAACTCTTTCATAAGCATTGTCTGCCTTGATAAATACAGCATCTGCCACGAGGTAAGGGCTTTCGTCCTTGGTTCTTACAGTGACAGCCTCAGCTGCAGGCTTTGTCCTTTTATTATAAAGAACAATTTCTACAATGGCATGGATGTCATTGGTGTTGAACGGTTTTACGATAAAGCCTGCAGGATTGATTCTTTTGGCCCTTTCAATGATGGTAGGATCACTGTAAGAAGTCACATAAACCAAAGGGGCGTCCACCATCTGCTTGATGATTTCTCCCAATTCGATACCGTCTTTGTCTCCCTTGAGTTTGATATCCATAAATACCAAATCAGGTCTGTATTTTTTGACGACTTTAATGGCTTGGTTGGCGGAGTTTGCGATGTCAATGTTGACGTAACCTAAAAGTTCTAAAATCTCTTCAATGTTTTCGGCTATGTTTACATCATCTTCGACGATCAGAATTCTTTCCTCTTTCATATATTTTTTTCGGGAAATAATACGGTATAATTGTTATTAAATGGATTTTAATGTTGGTGAAAATAATATGAGTGACTATTTACAAATTATAGTTTTCACAATCAATATTTATTTCAAATTTCTCCAATAATCCATTCATCATTTTTATAAGCTCATCATATCCTTGAATCTTGCTGCCTGTCTTCTGCTGACCTCTATCCTGTCGCCGCCTTTGAGGGTGACTACCAATCCGCCGTTGAACCAAGGCTCTATCGCCTCTACCCAACTGAGGTTGATGATATGTTTTCTGCTTGCTCTGAAAAATGATTTTTCACTCAGTCTTTCATCCAAAGCATTGAGTGACTTGTGGATCATTGGCTTAAAATTATCAAAATAAACTTTGATGTAATTGCCGTCTGATTCAAAAAGCCTCACATTGGATAACTTTACAAACCAACACCGGTCCCCGTCCTTGACAAATACCTGGTCATCCAAGGTGAGTTTTCTCCCTGCAAAAGCACCTGCTTCTTCTGATTTGTCCTGGTTTTCATTCAATTTTTTCAATAAGCGCTCGATGGCTTCGCCTAATCGTTTTGGTTCGATGGGTTTCAATAGATAATCCAGGGCATTGACCTGAAATGCTTTGATCGCATATTCGTCGTATGCAGTGGTAAATATCACATGGGGAACGTTGTCTAATTCTTCCAATAAATCAAATCCTGTTTTTTCAGGCATCTGGATATCGAGAAAAACTACATCCGGGGCAAGTGTTTCGATTTTTTCTTTGGCATCATCCACGTTATTGGCTTCGCCGACTATCTCAACTTGGTCATATTGGGAAAGCAAGTTGATCAGTTCTTTCCTTGCCAGTCTTTCGTCGTCTATTACAAGTGCTCTCATCTTATTGAATTTTTAACCTAATGTAGGGTTTTGTTTTGGAATTTTTATTTCGGTAATTACAAAATCACTCTCTGAATTGAATATCTTAAACGAGGCCCTGTCACCGTAAATCAGCTTCAACCGCTGCACGGTATTGTTGATGCCATGGCCTTCTCTTTCTTTTTTTCTGCCTACTCCGTTATTTTTTAGTTGGCCGCTGTTTTTGACTTGGATGATCAAGTCATCGGTTATTCCCTCTTTGCAATTGATCTCGACCAAGCCACCTTTGACCCTGTTTGAAATCCCGTGTTTGATTGCGTTTTCGACGATCGTCTGCAACATCATGGGAGGGATTTTATAATCAAAGGCCGAAGGTTCGATATTGTATTTGACCTGAAGTCTTTCTTCAAACCTGATGGTCTCCAAGTTTAGGTAATCCTTTACAGTATTGATTTCATTTTCAAAGTCGATGGTCCGCTTTTTATCCATCATGAGTGAAAACCTCAGAATATTGGAAAGTTGGGTAATGGCTAGTTTTGCTTTGGCCGGATCTTCGTCCACCAATGCCCTTACACTATTCAAGGCATTGAATATAAAATGAGGATTCAGCTGGCTTTTGAGATGGTTGAGCTGTATTTCGTTGATTTTTGCCTGGTATTTCAGTGATTGGTTATAGCTATCCAGAAAATGGAAAAGGAAATACACCATGCTCCAAAGCGAATAGAAAAGAAAACTGACAAAGATATTTCCCGAAATCAATATCAACCTGAATTCAGTTTCCGGATTGAGTGTCCCAAATACCCAGCTAATGATGATCTGCGCAATGGTATTCAATATACTCAACAAGCCCAATGTGAGGAGGGTATTGGAAAGTAACTTGGGGAATTCGAAATTGAGCCAACCGTATTTTTTGATCGCGTACCGGAAAGCATGCGTTGACAAAAAGTAAAACGCTGCCAGGGAAGAGTATGCACCTATCTGTACAGGAGTGATTCTCCGGTCCAAAGACACAAAGAAAAGGTTGATCAAAGCATATCCTGACCAACCCAAAATCTGAAATAACCAATATAATCTCGTCCTATTCATGGCCTTAGATCAAATATAGACATGACCGCTTTATGCATTCATTGTTTTTTATTGATAGGTAAAATCAAGGCCTTTGGAGGTCATATGCTTCTATCAGTTCAATTCTTCCCTCAGAAATTTTGCTGTGAAGCTCTTATTATTCTGTGCGATTTTTTCGGGAGTTCCTTCAGCGATGATGTTCCCTCCTTTTTCACCCCCTTCCAAACCGATGTCTACCACGTAGTCTGCCATTTTGATGACATCCATGTTATGCTCAATGATGAGAACGGTATTCCCTTTTTCCACGAGCCTGTTCAATACCTCCAATAAATGTTCGATGTCTTGAAAATGAAGTCCCGTCGTAGGCTCATCCAAGATGTAGAATGTCTTCCCGGTATCTTTTTTGGATAGCTCTGTAGCCAACTTGACCCGCTGGGCTTCTCCTCCGGAAAGTGTGGTCGCATGTTGACCCAAGGTAATGTATCCAAGTCCGACGTCATTGAGTGTCTGGATTCGTCTCAGGATTTTTGGCTGGTTTTCAAAAAATTCCACGGCCAGCTCCACGGTCATGTCGAGAACGTCCGAGATGGATTTTCCTTTGAATCTTACTTCCAGAGTTTCCCTGTTATAACGCTTGCCTTTACATGTTTCACAGGGGATATGGACGTCAGGCAGGAAGTCCATTTCAATCAGCTTCATGCCTGCACCTTCGCAATCTTCGCATCTTCCTCCTTTGACATTGAAGCTGAACCTTCCGGGCTTGTATCCCCTGATTTTGGACTCGGGCAGTTCTGTAAATAAGGTTCTGATATCAGAAAAAACTCCTGTATAAGTGGCAGGATTGGATCTCGGCGTCCTGCCTATCGGAGATTGGTCTACTTCTATGACTTTGTCAAGGTGCTTCAGTCCATCGACTGAATCGTATGCCAAGGGTTCCTTTTTTGAATTGTAAAAATGTTGGTTCAATATCGGGAACAAGGTCTCATGGATCAAAGAACTTTTTCCGCTACCCGAAACTCCCGTGATACAGGCCATGGTTCCCAAAGGAATTTTGAGCGTTACATTTTTAAGGTTATTGCCTTTGGCACCTTTCAGTTCCAGAAAGTTGCCGCTACCCTTTCTTCTTTCAGAAGGCACTTTGATGGATAGCTCACCGGTGAGGTATTTACCCGTAACGCTTCTTATTTTCAAAAACTCATCCGGTGTACCTGCTGCTACGATTTGACCGCCATGCCTCCCTGCACCTGGCCCGATGTCCACCACATAGTCTGAAAGCAGCATCATGTCTTTGTCATGCTCCACGACGAGGACAGAGTTGCCCAAATCACGGAGGTCCTGAAGTGCCTTGATCAATTTGACATTGTCTCTTTGGTGAAGCCCGATGCTCGGTTCATCCAAAATATACAAAACCCCTACCAATTGGGTGCCGATCTGTGTGGCAAGGCGGATACGCTGTGCCTCTCCCCCTGAAAGGGTTTTCAAAGGCCTGTTTAATGAAAGGTAATCCAGGCCAATATCCAAAAGGAATCCGATTCTCTTCCTGATTTCTTTCAAAACCTCCTTGCCGATTATCTGTTGCCTTTCCGACATCCTGCTTTCCAATCCATCAAACCAACTCCCCAAAGCGGTGATATCCATCATGGAAAGCTCGCCGATGTGCTTTTCATCAATCTTGAAATGAAGGGCTTCTTTCTTTAGCCTGTACCCGTTACAGTCAGGGCAGGTTTTGGAAGTAGTAAATTCGTTTACCCAATCCAATATTTTCTCGGTCCCGCCTTCTTGTTGCTTTTGAAGGAAGTTTACAATTCCTTCAAAGGTGGTATTCCATTCCGTACCGGGATATTTGACCGATTCTACAGCCACCTCGATTTTGTCCCCATAGAGCAAAGTATCTATGACTTCCTCGGGAAGGTTTTCTATCGGTGTGGTAATGCTGCATTTGTAATGCTTCAGGATGGCTTCCACTTTTTTGAAAATCCAGACATCCCGGTATTCCCCCAAGGGGGCGATTCCTCCCCTGCTGATGCTCAGGCTCCGGTCAGGAATGATATTCTCAATGGTAATTTCTTCGATGACCCCCAGGCCATTGCAGGTAGGGCATGCCCCATAAGGACTGTTGAAGGAAAAGCTGTTTGGGGCAGGTTCATCGTAGGACAATCCTGTGACGGGATCCATCAAGAACTTGGAAAAATGGTGGATGTCTCCTTTTTCATCCCGGAGCATGATGACGCCTTTGCCATGTTGAAGTCCGGTTTTTAGGGATTGGCTGATGCGGAATCTGTCTTCTTCCTCTGCGACAATCCTGTCTATGACGATTTCGATATCATGGATTTTGTACCGGTCTACCTGCATCTTTGGCACCACATCCATGACCACTCCGTCTACACGGACTTTGGAAAAACCCATTTTTCGGATCTGTTCAAAAAGTTCTCGGTAATGTCCTTTTCGACCTTTTACAATAGGGGCGAGGATGTACAGTTTTTGGTTTTTGAATTTGTCAAACAACTGCTCGATGATCTGGTCTTCGGTCTGACGAATCATTTTCTGTCCAGTCAGGTAGGAATATGCTTCTCCTGCCCTGGCATAAAGCAGTCTCATAAAATCATAAATCTCAGTGACAGTGCCTACTGTTGACCTTGGGTTTTTGGAAGTTGTCTTTTGTTCGATTGAAATGACCGGGGACAGGCCGTTGATTTTATCCACATCAGGTCTCTCCATGCCACCCAGGAAAGAACGGGCATAAGCTGAGAAGCTTTCCATATACCGCCTTTGCCCCTCCGCATAGATGGTATCAAAGGCAAGTGAACTTTTGCCACTCCCACTCAATCCCGTGATCACTACCAATTTATTCCTCGGAATATTGATGTCGATGTTTTTCAGGTTGTGTTCCCGTGCTCCAAAAATTTCGATAAATTCTTCTTTTTTCTCTACTGACAGTTCTGACATGGAGGGATTTTGCATTTTATTCCAGCTCGCAAAAGTACGAATTAATGGGGGGGATTCCCAGTTGAATCCCATCATAAAAACCTTAATAAAGGATTAAGGTTTATTAAAAAATATTGGTATCAGGATTTTGTTTTGGAAGTACGGAATGGGCCAATTTTTTTGGATCAGTTTGTCAGGGTGCTGTCTTTTTTCGCTGCTTTTTTCTCTTCCCTGTTGTTTTTTCTTTCCTGCTTTTTTTCTTGTCTTTCAAGTTTTTTTGAGGCTTTAGGATCCTTCTTTTTTTGTGTTGAATTATTTGCAGTCGCAGCGGAAGTGCTCTGTGAAGATTTTTGCTCCAAGGCTTTCTTCTTCATTTCTTCCATGCTTTCGCCTGTTATGGTGGATTTTATGCCAGAGAAAATCAACTTCCACCAGTAAGCAAACATGGATTTGTGGGTTTCCCTGATGAAGTACACGTTCCCTTTTTGGACTTCTCCTTTTTTGTTGGGATTGTTGGATTTGATGACAATTCTATTGGCTAAATAAGCTCCGATCTTTCTAAGCACCTTTTCATCGGCCTCATAATTCTTGTTCAGCAGCTCCACTTCAAGATTTTCATACCTGATGATGAGCTCTCCCGAACCATCATAGTCATTGGCAAGGATATTAAAATCCAGCCTGTTGATGGTTCCTGATTTCAGGCCTACTTTTGCCTCAGGTTCTATCATGGTATTGAGAGAACTGAGTTTGATTTTTCCGAGTGTTCCCTTCAAAGTAAATCTGCCATCAGGTTTTTCCAGGTCGAACTTGACATTTGCCGTGAGGGGACCTTCACCCATCAGCTTGGCAGAAAGATCCATTTCAAGCATCCTGTTTTTTCCTCTCCGTTCTATAAAATTGGAGACGTTTGTAATGTGGGCATCGATATCCGAAAAATACAAAAAGGCGGATCGGGGCGCAGCATTGTCCGGTCTTTCTTCGATTTTTATGTAAGAATCATTGATGAATAGATGCTCAATATGGATGATCTGCTTGAGGTTTTCCATGGTTTGATGAATCATTTGAGGCCTTTTTTTGAGGTCCTCTTTTTTCCTTTTGTCCACAAAAAGCTCCAAATGTAGACCGTTGGCAGTAAGTGTATCAATTTCCACAATGCCGTTTTTGAAGTAATTTCCAAAATTGACTCCGGCCAGTTCCATTTTTGTCTTGCTGATGTCAATCCAACTTTGACGGTCAGGAAAAAGTGCTGTGTAGGCATATCGGTCCATTTTATTGTGGAGGCCTATATAGCCAAAGGTCATTTTTTTTGTTTTGGTGTCAAAAACAATGTCCTCGACCAGTGTGGACTGGCGGAACTTGTCAAAATGGAATTGCGCTTTTTCTATGCTGCCATGGATCATTTCCACTTCAAAAAGTGACTTGGGGTTCTCAATGTCCTCTTTTGTCAACCTGAATTCCTTGGCATTGACATCCATGTTTACAAGTGAAATCCTCACGGAGTCATACACATTGTTTTTTATTTCCACCGAAAAATCATTCAACTTGAAGTTTTTGACTTTAATCAAGTCATAGTCTTTTCCGGTTTTTTTCTTTGGTTTTCTAGGTTCGGCAAAAAGTGAATCCCAAGGAGGAGTAGAGGAAATGATTTTGATATTGTCCAATAATGCCGAATCTACGGTAATCGTATTTCGGAATAAAAAGGGGAACCACTTGAAACCTGTCAAGTCCACATGGTCCACTGTAAGGTTGACCGCAATCATGTCTTTTCCCAGGCTTTCGGATGGAGTGACGCGGATATTTTTTATTTTGAGATAAGTGCCCGAATAGTCGTAATTGACCAGGATCTCCCCAAAAGTAACTTCATGTTCTCCAAAGCTGCTCGTTCGGGTAATCATATTGGAGATCAGCCGGTCGGCATTGCTGTTGAGGTATTTATTAACTACCGTAGGAATGCTTTTAAAAGCAAAAAAACCAATGACGATCAGGGCCAAAAAAGCAATCAAAAGTTTTTTCATATCCGGTAAATAATCTGAGTTAAGTTATTGAAAAAATAGCAATCAATACGCTTGTTACTTCAAAAAATCAATTGATCGGTAACTTAATGATATAATCCTGGTTTTTTTCGATTTTGAGTTTTTGCGACCGGAGCCAGGGGTTATGGATTTTCAAATCTTTATAAGTGCTGTTATGTTGGATAGCCCAATTGGCCAAGCTATTTATAGATTGGGTTACTTTCAATTCCCGCAAAAGCGGTAGCTTATACTTGTCTTTTTCCGTCAGTTCAAATCCATATTTCCCCGGATTTTCAAAGATTTCTTTGAAGGCCAAGATCCTGAAAAGATACCTGCTTGTCTCTTCCACGAGGTAGAGGTTGTAATAATTGCTTTGGTTTTGTTCTTCCTTTCTTTTTCTGATTCCGGTGATTCCGATATTGTAGCTTGCAGCGACAGAAGTCCAGTTTCCAAATTTGCTGTAGGCAGACTTCAGGTATTTGCAGGCTACCAAAGTTGATTTTTCGAGGTGGTATCTTTCATCCACATCATCACTCACTTCCAGTTTGTAATCTTTGGCAGTTCCGGGCATGATCTGCCAAAACCCCCTCGCGCCGGCTTGGGAAGCCACATTCATCAACCCCGATTCGGTCATGGCAAGGTATTTGAAATCATCGGGGACCCCTTGTTCCTGCAGGATTTTTTCAATAGTCGGCAGGTATTTATCGGCTCTTTTCATCAGGAGGATCATATTGGACTGCCAATAAACATTGACGTAAATCTCCCTTTCAAACCGTTCCAAAACGTCTGCTTGTTCCATTGGAACAGGTTCATCAGCGAAAGTCAGTTTTTTGGGAATTTCAAAGATCCTGGCTTTTGCCTCGGGAATGCTGATCCTAAACTGCTCTCCTTCAGCCGACCGGACAAGTACTTCCTCGGTATTTGGATTTTCTGGTTTTTTTCCAAACTGCAGAAAAAGATTCCAGGCCAGAAGTCCTCCAATCAGCGTGTAGATAATAAAAAGATGGTAGCGTCTCAAAATCAATAATTCGGGGTGAGTAAATATTTGCTGTAAAAATCATCGATGACTTTCACGGCTTCTGAAGCATCATCGACCAGATAAAATAAGTTGAGGTCTTCTTCACTGATGTACTTGTATTTTTCAAGCAGGGTATTTTTGATCCAATCTATAAGACCTTCCCAAAATGCCCTCCCTACCAGGACGATGGGAAACCTCCCTATTTTGATGGTTTGGATCAGGGTGAATGCCTCGAAAAGCTCATCCAATGTTCCAAACCCTCCAGGTAGTACGACAAATCCCTGTGAATATTTTGTAAACATGACTTTTCTGACAAAGAAATAATCAAACATGATCATTTTATCAGGATCTATGTAGATGTTTCCTTTGGCCTCAAAAGGAAGTTTGATGCATAGCCCGACAGACTTTCCGTTTTCAGAACTCGCACCTTTGTTGGCCGCTTCCATGATTCCGGGTCCGCCACCCGTGATCACACCATAGCCATGGCGTACGAGTTTAGCGGATATTTCTTCTGCCATGATATAGTATGGATTATCTGACGGAGTTCTCGCCGACCCGAATACTGATACGCAGGGACCTATTTTGGACAGTTTTTCAAAGCCTTCGACAAACTCAGCGATTACCTTAAAAATAGCCCATGAATCCGCGCTTTTTATTTCGTTCCAATCACGCTCTTTAAAGGCTTTTCGGATTTTTTCTTCTCTCTTTTCCTCAAAATTGTCAAATCTGCTGCTCATTACTTTTCATTAAAGTTGTTCCGCCCGGTTACCAAATTAGGCGATTAAATATAAGATTTAATGGATTGGAATAGAAAACAAGCTCCAATAATTGCATTAAACCCAAAACTCAGGAATGATTCGTTGAATGCTATTGTTTTGATACATAACTCTTTTTACTTTCGCAGGCTTTAAAAATCGGGAACATGAATCTTCAACAGAAGTCACAGGAAGTGAGAAAGGTATTTGAAGAATTGGATGCCCAAATCAAGGATTTTATCGATGCCAGTCAGATAGGCTGTATTTCGGGTTGCGGGTTTTGCTGCTCCAATCCAAAAGTAAGCGCTTCCGTTTTGGAGTTTTTGCCCTTGGCCTTCGATTTATTTGAAAAAGGAAAAGCTGAGAAGGCCTTGGAACTCTTGGAGTCCAAGAATGGGCAGGATTATTGTATCATTTATAAGGCAACCTCTACGGATGCTGCCATGGGATTTTGTTCTGATTATCAAAACAGAGGAATGATATGCAGGCTTTTTGGTTCCTCCGCACGTAAAAATAAGGAAGACAAAAAAGAGATCATTACCTGTAAGAAAATTAAAGAAGCCAAAAAAGAACAATACGAAGCTGCCTCCCTTGCTATAAATGAAGAGATGTCTGTTCCTTTGAGCAGCGACGCCTATTCGCGCCTGTACAACATTGACTTTCAGTTGACTTCCGATCAAATGCCGATCAACCAAGCTATCCAAAAGGCATTGGAGGCGGTTTTGAGATTCAAATATTATGAAGGAAGTGAGGCATCAGAATCAGCTGAAAGTTTCTGAAATGTACTTTTTAACGTATATTGTAAATAATTAAAAAATCTATTTGAGCTTCCAAAAATACCAATTATGCTGAATGTTTCTGAAATCATACAAACGATCAAGCAACTCATTGATGTGAGGGTGCAACTTGTCAAAGATGAAATCAACGAGCAGATTTCTACTTTCCTGGCCCGGTTATTTTTGCTGATAGTCATGGGTACTGTTTCGGTATTGGTGCTGTTTTTTGCAAGTTTTTCTTTTGCTTTTTACTTGAGCGACCTGATGCGTTCCCCTTTCAAAGGCTTTATGTATGTGGCCTTGATTTATGTACTTGTATTGGTTTTACTCTACTTCCTCAAAGACTCAAGGACACTCGTCAGGGGCTTTCAGGAGGTGATCAAGGCCTTTGTTTTCAGAGCAAAAAAGAGGATAGACAATGAAGAATGACTTGAGCCGAAAAGCTGAGGAACTTGAACAGACCCTCAAAATGCAATTGGACATTGCAAAAAAAGAATCTGAAGACTATATCAAAATCGGCGGGGCTGTCTTGGCGGGTGCTGTGGTGGCTTACGCGGCCTATAGGGTCTTAAGTAGCAAAAAGAACAAAAAGACAAAAAAGGTACTCGAAACCTTGGAAAGGGAAGGGCTTCTGGATGAAGAAATCAAAACCAAGCTTACCCAAAAAACCCAGCCAGGTTTTATGGAAAGGATAGGTGCTGCTCTCATTCCGATTGCGGTCAGTTATGGGAGAGACCAATTGATGAATAGGCTTAACGAACCGAAAATCAAATCTGGGGAGGATGCAAAATAAAGTAAGCCTGAAGCTCAGGGAATTGACAGATTCAGGCCGCAAAGGGCTTGCCTGGCTTATTGATCCAGACGATATCCATTCGCCATTGCTTTTTGAAGAACAAGTCAGAGAAGCGGTTGAGCTTAAAATAGATTTTTTCTTTTTGGGAGGCAGTCTGATCCAACAAAATACAGTTGGCGAAATCATCAGATTTATCAAAAGTATTACCGAGCAAATTCCTGTAGTGATTTTCCCTGGAAACTCCCTTCAGTTTTCACCTTTGGCAGATGCTATTCTTTTTCTTTCTCTGATTTCTGGTCGAAACCCGGATTTGCTGATCGGACAGCATGTAAGTGTGGCCCCGATTTTGGACAAAAGCCAAGTCGAAGTGCTTCCTACAGGCTATATGCTGGTGGATGGCGGGCAAACCACAAGTGTGCATTATATCAGCCAGACGATTCCGCTTCCAAACCACCATCCCGAATTGGCGGTGGCGACGGCATTGGCGGGGCATTTTTTAGGATTGCAATATTTTTATCTTGATGCAGGAAGTGGGGCGCCCCATCCGGTATCTTCTGAACTCATCAAGGCTGTGAAGAAAAAAATCAAATCCCCTCTGATGGTCGGTGGGGGGCTCAATTCTGTAGAAAAAATCCGGACAGCTTTCGAATCCGGTGCAGACCTTGTCGTTTTGGGCAATGGGGCAGGCAAAAACCTTCAGCTTGTCCGTGAAGCAGCAACTTACCTTGAATCTTTCAGAATATTATCCAATTAAAAAGCGCTCCCCGTTTTGTCGGAAAGCGCTTTTTCTAAAGCATTGGCCGGAATTGCCGGAGAAATCTCACATCATTTTCAGTAAATAACCGTAGGTCTTTGATCTGGTATTTGAGCATCGCGATGCGCTCTATTCCCATTCCGAAGGCAAAGCCAGTATATTTTTTGGAATCAATGCCACAATTTTCAAGAACATTGGGATCCACCATTCCCGAACCGCCGATTTCAACCCATCCTGACCCTTTGCAGACATTGCATCCTTTGCCACCGCAAATCAGGCAACTGATATCAATCTCCGCGCTTGGTTCGGTAAAAGGAAAGAAAGATGGTCTGAACCGTACTTTGGTTTCCTTGCCAAACATCTCTTTGGCAAAATGGTAAAGTGTGTTTTTCAAGTCAGCGAAACCCACATTTTCATCCACATATAATCCTTCCACCTGATGAAAAATACAGTGAGCGCGTGCAGAAATTGCCTCGTTCCTGTAAACCCTTCCCGGTGAAAGCGTCCTGATAGGTGGTTTTTGGTTTTCCATGACACGAACCTGAACGGAAGAAGTGTGTGTTCTTAAGGCCACGTCAGGATTTTTTTCCAAGAAAAATGTATCCTGCATTTCCCTGGCCGGATGGTTTTCGGGAAAATTCAACGCCGTAAAATTATGCCAATCGTCTTCTATCTCAGGTCCTTCAGAAAGGTTAAACCCGATTCTTTCGAATATCTCGATGATCCGCTGTCTGGTGGCTGTCAAAGGATGGATCCCGCCTGCAGCAATATTGGTGGCAGGTAAAGTCAGGTCCTGATCAAAGGACTTGGTTTGTTTCTTGACTTGGTTAACCTGATCGATCAGCTCCTGAAATTTCTCATCAGCCATTTGCTTGACTTCATTGACCAATTGCCCATATTCCTTTTTTTGTTCATTTGGAATATTTCTCATTTCGGCAAAAAGCTCCCCAACCACACTTTTCTTGCTGATGAATTTCATCCTGTAAGCCTCCAACTCCTCCTCGTTACCGGCTTCGGCTGCAGAGATGGCGGATTTGATGGCTTCTATTTTTTCCTGATGCATGTTTTGTTCAATTTTTCAGAGTCACAAATCTAAAACAAATGATGGGAAATGCACTTTTTTTGGAAGTCAAAATCCTGATTGATCATACTCTCATTATTTGTCTACTTTCCAACAAAAAAATATGCTTTTCAAAAAGTTGAAAAGCATTGGGAATTAACTGTGTTAACATAAAATATAAAAAAGAAAAAGAGGCTCTATTAAGGTCTCTTATTCTTTTTTACCAAGTCCTTCCGCCACCCGGCATTCCCGGCATACCTTGGTTAGGATTGGCGGCCTGAGGTTTGAAGTTCCCGATATTGTAAGAAAATGTAATCAAGCCATATCTAGTCAAGACCCTAGTGTACGTATCCTCAATAGCCACATCCGAAACCGTCCTGCCAATGGCATTGTTCTGGTTGAGTAAATCAAATACAGTCAATTTCAATTCTGCTTTGTTGTCTTTCATAAACCTGTATCCCGCTTCAATATTCCACAGCCAAACTGACTGATCCAAAGCCGGGGAAAGTCCCCTGTAGAGGGAATTGTTCACGACATTGGAGATGAATAATTTCCCATTGTTGGGAGAATAGTAGAACCTGAAATTGGAAGATTGGATGTAGTAATTCTGGTCCAAGGTGGATTGCAAGCTACTGTTGACGATGGTATAAATCCCCGTCGTAGAGACAGAGAAATCTAAGTCTTTGCTGATATTGCTCGTCAGGGTCAAACCTTGGCTCAAATCAATGTTGTCATTCGCGTTTTTTTGTCCATTGATCATCCCGGGGGTTCTGTTGTAAGAAACAGATGAATTCAGATTGAACTGTGACTTCCAGCTCTTAATAGGGGTGCCGTAGGTGACAAATAATCGGGACCTGAAGTTACCTGAAAAATTCTCCGGACGGCTGATCTGCCCGCCTGGTTTTAAGAGGACTTGGTTGTTGATCAAAGTGTCAGTCTGCGCCACAAAAGTATTCGTACCGATAAAGTCTTCTGTGAGGTTCAAAGAAAGGAAAGTGAAGAAGGTTTTTGATTTGGCTATGTTGATTTTGGAATAATTGATAAAGGCATTATGGCTGAAGGACTGACCAAGGTTAGGATTACCGACAGAAAGCTGCAAGGGGTTTTGGTTGTTGATGACATTTTGGAGCTGGTTCACATTTGGTTCTTGGGTGTTGGTCCTATACCTCAACCTGAAGGAAGTTCCTTTTTCCTGGTTTCTATAATTGGCGTTCAAGCCCGGAAGAAAATTGCTGAAGGAGCGGTTGAAAAGTTCTTCCCTCGGAAAGAAGCTTTCATTGTCCTGCACAGCATATTGGTAATCCAAATTGGCATTGATATTCCATGACTTGAGGTTATAGCTGTATCCGATACTTGGTCTTTGGACAATGAATTTGTTGTTGAACTGGTTACTCAAGGCGGTATCCAAAACCATAATGCCTGATTCCGGTATCAAGCTGAAGGTCTTTTGGTCAGAAGTGGTTTTGTTGTTGCCCACTTGGTAAGACATGGTCAATAGCGATTTTTCTGTGACCGGTTCCGTGAATTGGAGGGTTGCACGGTAATTGAAGCCATCGGAAAGCCCAAAAGTTTCCTGGTTGATGGTATCGCGGATATCTCTGATAAAATCCCTATTGGCAGCAATGAGGTCTGAAAGCTGGTCTCTTTTGGTCCAAGCAGTATAGACAGTGGTGGAAATTGTCCTGCCTTTCTTGTCAAACTTGTACCTGTAGACAAAATTGTTGGCAAGATTATAACCGTCAGTAGTGGCATCAGATTTTGTTCTGGAGCTACTCAAAGGATCAAAAGTTTCTGAAAGGTTGAGCCCATCACGGTCGTTGTATGTGGTATTGCTCTGGAAATTAAGGGAGGGAGTAATGATGATGGCATTTTTGGGATTGATATCATATTCTATCCTGCCATTGACTCGGTGGTTATTGTTTGTGATGGTATTGAGCAAGCTTTCCTCGTAAAATTGACTCGTTGTCTCAGACAAAATTGTTTCCCTATTGGTAAGTTTGAATAAATTGTTTTTGGTGGAATTGAAGAAATAGCTTCCTGTAAAATTGATTTTTTTGCCGAATTTATCACTGTAATTCAAACCCACACTGTTTGTGGTGATGATTCCCTGATCCTGGCCTACGAGGAAGTTGTTGTTTCCGCCACCCCAACCTTGACCCCCGGGACGACCTCCGCCGCCTCCGCCACCACCTCCACGGTTACCTCCACCCTGACTCGCACTGCTGACGCCCACAAGGTCTTGGGAAGAGAAGTTTTGTTGGTTGATGTTATTGAACAATCCAATAATAGAGATCCTTTTATTTCCTTTGAAGTAATTGAAATTGCCTCCCGCAGCATACCTGTCCTGTGTGCCGGCACCCGCGTACAACCTCCCAAATTGCCCTGTGTTTTTGTCTGGTCTGGTCACGATATTGATGGTCCGTGAATAATTGCCGTCATCAAATCCTGTAAGCCTCGACTGGTCTGACCTTTGGTCCAATATCTCCACTCGGTCAATGACATCTGCAGGTAGATTTCGCAAAGCCAGGAATGGATCACTCCCAAAAAATTCACGACCATCCACCAAGACTTTTTGTACCTGCTCGCCTTTGGCTTGGATTTCACCGTTTTGGATGGTGACTCCGGGAAGTTTTCTGACTAGTTCTTCTGCATCACCGTTTTCCCTTGTTTTGAATGCATTGGCATTGAAAGAAGTTGTGTCGCCTTTGGCCTCACCTACGACTACCTGTCCTTCGATCAATACCTCTTTGAGAAGTTTGCTGTCCTCTAGTAAGACCAAAGTACCCAAATCCAAACCGTCACCTCTGTTGTGGGTTTTGCTGATTTTGACGAATCCTAAAAATGTTACCTCGATCAGCACTGAAGGGATTCTTGGACGGCTGATTTCAAAAGTTCCGTCTACCCCGGTGACTGTATTGACTAAAACAGAATCTGTTATTGTCTTGATCACCACATTGGCACCGATCATCGGTTCTTTTGTAGCACCTTCGATAACTCGGCCCTTCAGGATGAGGTCCTGAGTTCTTCCTTCCGGTCTTTGGGCTTGGGAATCAAAGGAATAAGCAAAAAATAAGCAAATGAAAAATATTTTGAAAGTAGAAATCTTCATGGGGAATAGTTTTAAAATCTAAGCTTAGACATGGGAGTAAGTCAAAAAGTTTAAGCTGTTGATGGGTTAAATTGTGAGTGGAAAAAATTAATGTTAAATGGGGATTTGGTTCCTTTAGAATGGGATTTTTAAAGCAGGAGAAGTCAAAATTAATTCCTTCATACAGCAACCCGTTTTTGCCGATACCCAATTTATTTTTCAAACCAAAACCCTTCATCCAAATAAAAGACTGTATCGATAAAATATAGGATACCATTTCTGGTTAACACATTTTCATCATGCAAATCCTCCAAAATGATTCCCAATTTGGGATTAAAGTAATCGTTATTACGGGTACAAACAAAATCATTAGATTCCATAAAAATTTTTACCTTTTCTAAATCAGTATTTTCAGTGATTGAAACATATGACTGTCTGACAACTGCGTAAAGTCTTTGGCTTTCCTTGATAAATCCGATTAATTCATAAGCAGTATCCGGAAAGAAAAAATTATGGAGAAGTAAGTTGGTAAAGTATTCTTTCCAAGAACTGAAATAAATTCCGTCATTTAACTTTAGGACATATTCAGAATCTTGTAAAAATACCCTCTGTTCAGCACCCTGACTAACAAAACGGGAAAAATCAATCTCTGGAATCCAAAGGTCTTTTTCAAAAATAAACCTTTCTAGTTTTTCTGTTTCTTGTTCCCGGACGTGCTTTGGGATTTCAGTTTTTGGGCCTGAAGGCGTGCCATCTCCAAGGTAACTGGAGACTGTTTGGATAGTTGTTCCAAACCTAACTTGGCCCTTTCCTGAAATGATATGGTGAAGTTCATGCTTTATTGGGTTTTGCATTTTCACAAAGGTAGAAATATTGGACTTCAGAAAAAAGAAGGGATACTACTACAAAATCTTAGGTGCTTGTAATCGTATATAACCCTACTCCACAAATTACACTAAAAGAAAAATCCCGATCTTTCAACCGGGATTTTTCGAGTTTTATTTTTTCTCGGCCAAAGCGACTTTGATCGAGAGTTCTGTCAGCTGTTCATCAGATATGGTGCTTGGCGTGTCGATCATGACATCCCTTCCGGAGTTGTTTTTCGGGAAAGCGATATAATCCCGGATGGAATCAGATCCACCAAAAATGGCGCAAAGCCTGTCAAATCCAAAGGCAATCCCCCCGTGCGGAGGTGCTCCAAACTCAAATGCTTCCATCAAAAATCCAAATTGTTTCTGCGCTTCTGCATCCGAAAAACCAAGATGCTTGAACATCAGTTGCTGTGTCGACCTGTCATGGATTCGGATTGATCCGCCTCCGATTTCGACACCATTGATGACAAGGTCATAGGCATTTGCCCGCACAGAACCAGGATCAGTTTCCAAAAGCGGAATATCTTCTTTTTTTGGAGAAGTAAATGGATGGTGCATGGCATGGAATCTATTTGTCTCCTCATCCCATTCGAGCAATGGAAAGTCAACCACCCAAAGTGGCTTGAACACATTTCTATCTCTCAATCCGAGTTCTTCACCCATTTTCAACCTGAGTTCTGACATCTGTTTTCTTGTGGATTTTGCATCGCCACTTAAAACCAAAATCAAGTCTCCTGCCTCAGCACCCATCTTTTCGGCCCAAGCTTTCAGATTCTCATTGGAATAGAATTTATCTACAGTTGACTTGAAAGTTCCGTCTTCGTTGCATTTGGCATAAACCAATCCTTTGGCTCCGATCTGTGGTCTTTTGACCCAATTGGTTAATTCATCAAGTTGCTTTCTGGTGTATTCGCCTGCGCCTTTGGCACAGATTCCGACCACAAGCTCTGCCTGATCAAAAATGGAAAAACCTTTTCCCTGAGCAACGTCATTGAGTTCTACAAATTTCATATCAAACCTCAAATCCGGTTTGTCATTGCCATAACCACTCATTGCTTCCGCGTAGGTCATTCTTTTGACTTCTTCCAGTTTTACACCTTTCACATTTGCGAAAAGATGTTTTGTCAAGCCTTCAAAAGTATTCAGGATATCTTCCTGACTTACAAAAGACATTTCGCAGTCAATCTGTGTAAACTCAGGCTGTCTGTCTGCCCGCAAATCCTCGTCTCTGAAACATTTGACAATCTGAAAATACCTGTCAAAACCACTGACCATCAAGAGCTGCTTGAAAGTCTGAGGAGATTGTGGCAAAGCATAAAATTCTCCCGGATTGACTCGGCTTGGAACAACAAAATCCCTTGCACCTTCGGGAGTGGATTTGATCAAAACAGGAGTTTCCACTTCAATAAAATCCTGAGCATCCATATATTTCCTCGTCTCCTGCATCATGCGGTGGCGGAGTTGGAGTTTTTCCCTCACTACATTTCTGCGTAAGTCAAGGTATCGGTATTTCATTCTCAATTCATCGCCTCCGTCTGTTTCATCCTCGATGATAAAGGGTGGAACTTTGGATGGGTTCAAAATCTCGAGGGATTCCACCTTGATTTCAATATCCCCGGTACTCATTTTGTCATTTTTGGAAGTTCTTTCCAGAACAGTTCCTTTTGCCAATACCACAAATTCCCTTCCCAAGGAAGCGGCTTTTTCCAAAAGCGATTTGTCAGAAGATCCCTCTTCAAAAATCAGTTGGGTTACCCCATATCGGTCTCTTAAGTCTACCCATATCAAGCCTCCTTTATTCCTGACCCGCTGCACCCAACCCGAAAGGCTTACTTTTTGATGTACATCTTGTATCCTTAATTCTCCGCAAGTATGTGTTCTAAGCATGATAATGAATGGTATTTTTTGAAGTGGACAAAGATAAACAAAGCTTGGGGACAATTCTAAAATGAGGAAGAAGTTTGAAAAAACTTTTTATTTGGCAAAAAAACTGATGTTTGGTTGGATTTTCTACAATATCAGGGAGATGAAAAACAAAAAAATGTCAATTATATGAAATACCAAATTGTACTCCACGTTGAAGCTTTGGTACGGAATGTTAATTATGACGTGAAAAGTTGTAAATAATTTGGATTTTGAACCAAATTTAAATTTCTTTGGAATAATTGAATGTTTCACCCCCTCTCACATGAATAAAAAATTAACTTTTACTGTCTCTGCCTTGCTTGTTTTTGGCACTGTGTTTTTCTTTAACCACAAGGAAACAGATCTAGCCGAAGATAAAATTGAAGTCGTAGAACAGAAGAAGGAAGACCAAATCCTTTATGGCATCAACGTCAATGAATTGGATGTAGTGGAAGGTGTTGTCGGCAGGAACGAAACGCTTTCAACCATACTTGCGCCATTCAATGTTCCTTACCAAATCATCGACGAAATCGCCCGAAAGTCAAAAGATATTTTTGATGTAAGGAAAATTTCTTTTAACAAAAAATTTACTGTACTCACATCCAAAGACACTTCCCTGGCTCAGTTTTTTATTTACGAACCTAACCCTGCCGAGTTTGTCGTTTTCAAATTAGACGAGGGGGAAGTGTACAAAGAAGAAAAACCTGTTGAAATCCGAAAAGTAGAAATAGGAGGGACCATCAGCAGCAATCTTTATGTAAATATGACTGAGATTGGAATCGGCCCTGATCTGATTGACCAATTTGCGGATTTATATGGTTGGGCAGTGGATTTTCAAAGACTTCAAAAAGGTGACAAGTTTAAAGTTTCTTATTCTGAGAAGGTAGTAGAAGGTAACGTGATCGGCATTGGTGATATAGAAGTTGCTTATTTTGAACACATGGGAGTTCCTTATCACGCCATCCCTTTTGAGCAAAATGGCGAAAGAACGTTTTTTGACCAGGATGGAAACAGTTTCAAAAAAGCTTTTTTGAGGGATCCTTTGAAATATTCAAGAATAAGTTCACGATATAATCTGAACAGGTTTCACCCGGTTCAAAAAAGATATAAAGCCCACCTAGGTACAGACTACGCAGCCCCAACCGGAACAGAAATCAGGTCTGTGGGAGACGGAACGGTCGTTGAGGCAAGATATACTAGTGCAAATGGCAACTTTGTAAAAATCAAACACAACGGTACCTACACTACTCAATACCTTCACATGTCCAAAATTGCGAAGGGAATGAAATCAGGATCAAGAGTGAAGCAGGGTCAGGTAATCGGATATGTAGGTAGCACCGGCTTGGCTACGGGGCCACATCTTTGTTTTAGATTTTGGAAAAACGGAAAGCAGGAAGATTGGTTGAAAGAGAAAATCCCGCCATCTGAACCAATATCTCAGGAAAATAGAATGGCTTTTGAGCAAGTAAAGACTGAGAGTATGAGACAGATTGCTGCGATACCTTATGTAGATGCAAACCAAAAGATGGTAGCCAAGGTTAATCGTTAATCTGAGAATCGATATATCAACCATTGAGGACCAAGAAGTTTTTACTTCTTGGTTTTTTTATGGGTCGGTCAAAATCACTTTTGGCTAACTTTTTGTAAAAGGCAAATCCCTTGTGGCTTCAAAAGTGGAGGTTTGATAATAACCATCCAACCAAGTAAGAACGTATCAAGGCATTCAGGGCCGAAGGACTCCATGCTTTCCTATGTTGATTTGGAGAAAAAAACCATGGAAAGATTTTCTTCGTCTATTAATCTTAGTTCAATTGAAAGAAAAAAAAAGGACCTCCCAGAAGGAGGCCATTTTTACTTATCTATCTCGCAAGTTTAAAAAATAAAGTCTTCAATCATTTTTTCACTTCAACCGAAGTTCTGTTCTTCTATTCAGTTGGTGCATATTTTCAGTACATGGTATTGTTCCGCAGTCATTGATGGGCTGTGATTTACCAAACCATTTGTATTCTATCCTATTGGCTTCCACTCCTCTCTGCACAAGGTATTCCAATACCGCTTTTGCTCTTCTTTCTGCTAACTTCATGTTGTAATCCTCATTTCCTCTTTGGTCAGTGTGACCTGAGAGATAGAGCTGGAGGTTTTTCAGTTTTTTCATCATCAGTGTTACCCTCTCCAAATCCTTCTCATGGACTGCCCTGATCGTTGATTTGTCAAAATCAAAGTAAACTGCAGGGATTGAATTCATTTCATTTTGGATTTCCTCGAAAAGGGCGTTCTCATCACACAGATCTTTTCCAAACAATGAAGCAGGCAAATCATATTCCCTGTTGGGATCGCTGAAAGCTTCCAATACCAATTCACTTCTTCTGTTCAACTGATGCTTTGTCTCAGGACAAGGCACGCCATCGCCACAGTCATTGGCCAATTTTTCCTTGCCAAACCAATCAATCCGAACCCTGTTTTCTGAGATGCCAAATTTGGAAAGATGGTCTTTGACTGCCCTAGCACGTTTTTCACTCAAAATTCTATTGTATTCCACAGATGCCCTTGTATCCGTGTGGGAAGCAACTGCCAAGTCAAGGAAATCATATTTTACCATCAACTCCGCAATTTTATTTAAGACCGGTTCGGCGTCATTTCTAATTTGAGCTTTGTCCAAATCGTAGTAAACAATGTCCACCAAGACAGGTAAATTATAAGGGATTCGGACAAGTTTATATTCTCTTTCCAAAATATCATCCTGAAGACCTATGGTAGAAAGTGTGCTATCCTGGATGCTAAAATATCCTTTTTTACTGATTTTAAGATTAAAATTACTTTCAGGTTCGAGATCTGCCAAAATTTCTCCTTTGGTGTTTCTGAGTGAGGCTATTCCTACCGCGCCTTCTTTTTTCGTCAGCGTGGTGGTAAATTCTTCGCTGATGATGTTGTCATCACAGTCAATCACCCTAGCTATCAATCTTTTGAAAAGATCCTCGATCAGGTAAATGTCATCCAATCCCATGCCTCCGGTCCTGTCCGAACTCAAATATCTTTTTCCTTCTTTGGTCACGAGATAACCAAAATCATCTCTTGGGGAATTGTAAGGAGATCCCAAATTTTGGACATTCTTGAAGCCCGAAGGAGAAATTTCCGCTTTGAAAATATCCATTCCACCTAATCCCGGTAGTCCATTGGAAGAGAAATAGAATGTTGACCCATTGACTGAAGGATACCTCTCGTTTTTTGCGGTATTGATATTGGTTCCAAGGTTTACCGGTTCTCCGAATTTCAATTCTTCATCGTAAGTGACATAATAGATGTCAAATCCACCTTTTCCTCCTGGTTTATCGGAAGAAAAGTAGATTCTTTTATTTTGTTCATCCACGAAGGGATTCATGACCCCGTATTCGGTAATGCTGTTGATGGGAAAAGGCTTTGAATCAGACAATGTCCCATCAGGCCTGATCTTACTGTAGAAAATCTCCGAATTGAGGGAATACTCCCTGCTGCCTTTGATTTTATTGACATCTCTAAATACAGAATAGAATATGATTTGCTGACTTTCCATCAAGCATGGATCGCTGATGTGGAGTGCGTCAGGTAAGTCAGAGGTCAATTTTGAAAGCGTACTGTCCTTGTCAAATTTATAGATTCCGAAGAAAGCCCTGTCATTGAAGCTGCTTTTCTCCGTGCTGTATAGATTGCTTTTTGCGTCCAACCTGACACCTTTTTTGTCTGTAGGCATGATATTTCCCCTATCACTTGAGAAATATTTATTTCCTTCATTATCGGTTTTCAACCCAAAATCAGAACCGTCGGTATTGATTCCTTTGGCGGGTACCAATTTGACATTGGCCTTTTTGGCGGACATGGCTCTTATCAGGTCAAAGTCCAATTCCGGAAAGTCATTTTCATCAAAAGAAGATCCCTTTAACATCTCATCAATCTGGTCCGCTTTGCCGACTTTCATGGCAGCAGTCAGGTATTGCGAATAATCTGCCCTTTCAGCTTCCTCATTGGTGATTACTTTTTCCCACCAATCAAAGGATTTTTCATAATCCTGCACTTGGCTGTAAGCTTCAGCAGCACTTCTTGCTGTGGATATTTTTGGGGTTCTGTTATAAGCCTGTTCGTAAGTTTCAGCTGCATGCTGGTAATTTTCCAGTTCTTTTTGCTTGTCTGCATAGCGCAAAAGCCTGTTTTGGGCAAAAGATTGAATAGGAAAAGTGCCGACCAGAAAAATCAAGAACAGAAAGTAAATTTGTTTTCTCATGATCAGAACCATCTTGGATTTTTCATTGTGACTTTTCTTGGGGACAAATAAAATCCTACAGAAAACTCATGAGAATTGTTCCTTGAATTTTGAAGGGCATTTAAACTTTGATCGTAAGCATATCCAAATCTAACTTTATCAGAGGCAAAGACTTCCACTATGAAAGCCATAGCATTTCTTCTGCTGATGTTACTTTCGAGGTTATCATTCCAAATATGCATGTTGGTCCTGTATGAGGCTCCAAGCCAGAGTCTGTCATAGAACAGGAACATGCCGTTGAGGTCAACATTTGTCGGTGACCCTTTTACTTGCTTGATTAGGAAGGAAGGTTTGAACTCAATCGCATCCGTAATCGGAACCATGGCACCTGCAGTCAGGAAGAAATGGAGGTCATGAAGAGAAAGGGAAATATCCTCTCTTTCCAATGTTTTTTTCCCAATCATATTGAATGCGCTCAATCCTGCATAAAATCTGGTATTGTGAAAGAACAAACCGACATTCATGTTTGGACTGTAGAGGTTATTGATTCCTGAGGGGATTTCAACATCATCTTGGTCGATGGGATTGAGCATATCACCGTCGAGTTGGTACTCTGATACCCCTGCGCTCGCACCAAGTGCAAGGAAGGATTCTTTCCCTGTCTGGATTCGGTAGGAGTAGGTTAGTAATCCTGTGGTTGTTCTGGTAGGTCCGATCTGATCTGAAAGAACAGATACTCCAAATCCCATCATCCCCTCATTGGCACTTAAGTCTGCGGTAACGGTAAAGGTGCGCGGTGCGCCTTCGAGGTTGACCCATTGGTTTCTATAAGTACTTTGGATATATCCCTGGTTTTTATATCCTGCATATCCCGGATTGATATGTAAGCCATTAAAAATATATTGGCTGAACTGTGGCAGCTGCTGCCCGTTTCCTGTATGATATGCCATCATGGCCATCAGCAGAAAGAGTCCATATATTTTATAATTCCTTTTCATGATTTGCGAGATTTACTTTTTGATAACCTGGATCCAACCTTTGAATTCGTGTACTTTTCCTTCCGAATCAGTTCCTCTGAAGACAAAGAAGTAAGTACCTGCCACTATCCCTTCTGCGTTCCAGTCATTGTCATAATTACTGTTTTCGTACAGATGGTCACCAAATCTGTTTAGGATTACGATTTCTCTCTGAGCAAATTTTTGGGATCCTCTGATGATGAATCTGTCATTTTTTCCATCATTGTTTGGTGTGATGACATTTGGGATAAAGAGGGCGTTTACCTGATTGGTATCTTCTGCGGCATTGTCATCCGGATTGATATCCTCCTCATCTGAGGACAACATTACCCTGTTGACAATATTCAGAGGAGTTCCGTTGACAAGGGCATCTGCTTTTACCTTGACATAGATCGTCAATTTAGAATTCGCAGGGAAGAACGGAATGGTGTAGGTAAGTTTCTTTCCTGTAATATCTGTGGTTACTTTGATGTCGTTTGAAGAGGAATTAAACCTTGTGCTGACATAAGTAACTCCATTTGGAAGGTCATCGATTACCACAACATTGGTAGCATTGAATGTGCTTAAATTGGTAACATCAATCTGGTATTCGAATTCATCTCCTTCAAAAATTTCAACCTCATTTGAAGTTTTGGTGATGTTCATATCCACTTCTGAATTGACCAATCTAAAGGTTACAAATGCCTCATCGCTATTGGTAGGGTTCAGCGATTCTCTCAACACATACTTTAAAGTGTATTCCCTTGCCTCATTGACACCAGGTATCAGGCTCAATTCACCTTCTCCTGTGGTCAAGAGGCCGATGATTCCGTCCAGTTCAATGAATTCGAAGTTAATATTTTCAGGAGTTACAGGCTGGCCATTGAGCAAGTCGTTGGTCAGAATATTGCCTAGAACTCCACCAAAATCCAATGCATGTGTTCCAAACTCATCGTCATTGGCAATGATCTTGTTTTTTGATCCTGCCACAGTTACCGAATCAGTGGAATTTACCTCTTCCCCATCAGACCCCGTAGCTTTTACTAAGACAGTGTTCAAAATGGTACCTGCAACAAGGTCCTCGACTTTCACCGTATAGGTAGTTTCGAATGACACAGTCTGTCCGGGAGCGAGGCTTGCAATGGTTTCATTCAGGCCAGTAAGTGGATCTACCACAGTGACGTTTGTCAAAGTTGTATTTCCGGTATTGGTGACCGTTATAATGTAAGGGATAACCTGGCCAACTTCTGTATAGGTTTCGGTATTGGTTGATTTGGTAACTGAAATAGAATCTACATTACAGGAGTTGACATTTAAGGTAACCAGTGACCTTGGTCCGATACAATCAGCCGAATCACCTTGTGCAACCCATACTTGGATAGTTCCGGTCACGTTGGCATCAACCTTAAATCCGGTAGAAGCTTCGCCTCCTTCAGCTTGTGTAAAGAAGAAAACTTGATATTGATCCGCTTCACCAAGATTACTTGGAAGAATTAAGGTATTCAAATCAGGAATTTCTTGGCCTTGGCAAAAATCATAAGCTGCGCCTTCCGCAATGGTTGGGTTGGTGGTAATGATGGAAACCTCAATTTTAAATTCGAAAATGCAATTACTTGAATTAACCGGAATTCCGTAGTATGTTCCTGTGGATGCAGGGAATGGATTTGAACTTGTAAATTCTGTGGAATTGTTTGGATCGATACCATCAAAGAACCTGATTCCTTTTGGAAATGAAATGGCGATGGCATCTACCGCTATTCCCTCTTCAGGATTGATATTACAGAAGTTGAAAGTACTGAACAAGTCCACCTCTCCACAATTTGCCTCAGCCCATTCTGCACCCCCTAAGATAGAGATTACAAGAGGGGTTTGGATAGGTTCACCTTCACAAGCACCATCCAAAAACCCTTGGGTAAGCTGGATCCCTGTAAAATCGCTTTTGGATACTTTGCCTTTTCCTGAAATAGCTCCTCCTACGGAAATGAAGGCATCGCAATTAGGATTTGAAAGAATCAAACAATCCTGGGTTACTTTTAACTTATAAGTCAACTTTGCCAAGATAGCAGTGATATCTTCCTGCAAAGGCAATTCTCCCAACTCCCAAACGATAGAACCTGTTGCTCCCAAATTAGGGTCAAAGTATGGCGCTTTAATGGTGTTGGGGGTAAAGAATGCCTCAAAATTGGCACTGACAAAAGTAGATGTGAATGGAATAGGTATGATTATTTTTCCATTTTCAATTCCTTCAGTTCCGAGATTTCTGATGTCTAGGGAATATTCAATTTCTTGGCCTGGCTGTACACTAGGATTTTCAGTTGCAGGAACTCCATTTATGGATACCACCTGATTCAAACCTTGGATGTCAGGAACATACGCATCTACAGAAAAAGCGATAGAGTAAATATTATAGATATCAATATTGGACCCATATCTAAAAGTAGTGGAGGTCTGCCCATTTGCAATGATTGAATTATCCGGATTAGGTACATTCCACATCGCGATGTCGATCCCGGTGTTGTTGTCCAAAGCAGGATTTCTTGGGTTTGCAACCAAATTACCGTTGTTATCACTTACCGGAGTGTAGATTGAGGAATTAAAGAAGTTATTTGTTTCATTAAGGGCATGTTTCAACCTAACCCACTCCGTATTGGATGCATTTCGGATTTCAAAGTAATCGCCACTTAATCCTCTTTCCCCTTCCCCTGCCATTACTCCAAGTTTCAAATTCACTTGGCCGTTTGGTACTGCATTGAATCCATCAATCAGAAGTTCTCCATTAACAGCGACAGAATCACCTCTTGTCCTTATAAAAGAATAGCCATCGAATACTGTTATGTCTCTCCATTTCATTTTGGAGTTTTCATAGACCACAACTATTCCCCAATGGCCAAAGTATCCAATACTACTTCCAAAACCATCTGTAAGTGCCATATCTGCAATGGTATATTCTCCAAGTCCCTGACTTTTGACAAGTTGGGTTACATCAGCATATCCCACATACATATCATTCAATTCACCTGATGGATAAAGGATATTATTTGCGGAAGCTGTAATTTCTTGGTAGTCAGAGGAAGCTGGGCCTTTGAACTTTACTTTTCTTTTGTCAAGGTTAAGATATACAGGTACTTCGGGCACAAAAACGCCATCAGCTGTGATCCTTGCAAAATTTTCTACAGTACGATATGCCGCAACTTCTTCCGTTCTTGAAACAATTCTCTGTAACCTATCAACCTTTAATGTAACATTGCCTTCAGTTATTGTAATTGGATCAAACGTAACAGTGCGGATATTTCCGTCAGTTGTCACTGTTTGATTGGTTAGAATAATCATTGCGCCACTGGTTCCGATTCTGTAGCGGGCAGGATTGTTATTGTTATTTGAAAATTCAAACTGATAGGTATTTCCCCCTTTTCTTGAGGTAAAAGTATATCTCGGAGAACGGTTACCTTCTGCGCCAACCCGGCTAATTGTCATCGCATAAAAAGAATTTGCAATTGAAGCGTTGTGATTTGCTATCTGAACCTGATTGGTTACAGTTACCGGTGAACCATCCTCAAATCTAGAAATGACATCAAAATTCATCCCCAAATCCGGATTAGCTCTACCTGACCAATAAAGGCCAGCATAAATTATTTCGGAACAATTTGGGTCTGCATTGTTTTCCCCCGAAAAAACCAAAGTGGATGAAGAGGAATTGACAGTGTTTGGATTGTTGTCAACATCTACATAGATCATTTCGTTTCCCGAATTGTCGATTTCGGTAGGATCTGCAAGGGTAAGGTTGGTATTTCCAATGATGGTGAAATCACCCCTTAATTTAAAAATATTGTTTTCAGGTGCAGGATTTCCTACTCTATGTTTAAATGGAACCCTGTTGTCAGTTTGTGCTGAGATCTTGCCTATGAAAACTACAAATAACAAAACCAAATACAGGTTAGCTAAAAGGAGTTTTTGGGATGAAAATGAGAAAAGTGTTTTCATGATTTTTCAGTTTTAGGATTAAAAATTAGAATTGACCTGATACAAAAGAATGATATCACCTTCTTCAAATCCGGTTACCATCATTTCGGCTTCCGCCTGAGTCATGGGAATTTCGGAGTTGATAAAAATGTAGGCAATATTTGAAAAACTCTTCAAGTCTTCCAGGTTGATTCTCAAGGCAGATTTTTCTGAAGTGCTGCCAAGATTTATCTGTAAAAGTTTTACAGTTCGAAAAATATCGTTTTCTGACTCCAGGGCCGCAATGCTTCTGAAATCTACAGAGACTTTTTGAGGGAAGCCTTCCCCCACAATTTTGATATTTGAATCCTTGATGATGATGCTCGGAACATGGTCAAAAACCAGGGTTTTAAGATAGTCGGTGTTTTTTTCTCCTGCTTCCTTTACGAATTCATCTAATAAAAAGGCTTTTTGGGCATAACCTTCTGAAAGACAAAGACCAAACAGGATAAAGGATAATGTGAGTAGAAAGGGCAAACTGTTGCGGTTTTCTTTCTTTGCGAGAGTAATTAGAGTCATCATAGCGAGATATTAAATGAACAAAATCGGTAGGCAGTTGAGATAGAATAAAGCCTTGGGTGGTTAGATGATATACAAGGGTGATGTTATTATCATTTAACTGCTGTAAAAATACAATTAATTGATTTTCATTTCCTAATGATTTTCAAAAAATATTTTACAAAATGCATTTTTTTGCATTTATATGTTAAAAAGTAATTTAAGGGGAAGGTGCAATTATTGGCCTTCAAGCAAAAAAAAGGGGTTTTTCAACCCCTTTTGACTTTTGTCAATTTTTCTTTTTTCAATTGCTGGAGGTACTTTTTAATTATCTCCAGTCTGTGATTATCTCCCAAAATGAATTGAGGAATAATCCTTTCCAAGCTCCATTGCATGATCATTTAAACTTTAAGCCTATTGTACGCAGCCAAAAAAGATTTGTTTTTTCGGATTGCTTGACTGAACTTGATGGAAGTTAAAAACATTGAACCATGCAAAAGACCCAAGAACTTGATTTTCTAGAATCCCAAATTGAAGGTATTTTCCTGCTTCAAAAACAAGAGGCAATAAAGCTTCGAAAAGGATCAGCCTTCCTCCGCATTGCACTTTTGAAAAGACTGCTGGATTGGATCAATAAAAACCAGGAAGATATCCGAAAAGCCGTCCATGCTGATTACCAAAAGCCTTATCCGGAAATAGATGTGACGGAGATTTTCCCTGTATTGATAGAAATCAACCATGCCATCAAGCATCTTGAACATTGGATGAAACCAAAAAAAGTTGGAGCGCCGCTGATTTTTTTGGGTACCAAAGCCTATATACAATACGAACCAAAAGGTGTAAGCCTCATCCTAGCTCCTTGGAATTACGCTTTCAACTTAGCCGTAGGTCCCTTGGTTTCTGCGATTGCCGCAGGTTGTCCGACCATCGTCAAACCTTCTGAAATGACACCCCATACCTCCGCTTTGCTAAGGAGAATGATGGCTGAAATTTTTGACACCCATACCGTGGCTGTCATTGAAGGAGGGGTAGAAGTCTCACAGATACTTTTGTCCAAACCCTTCGACCATATTTTCTTTACAGGAAGCCCCGGAGTAGGCAAAATCGTCATGAAGGCCGCTGCTGAGCATCTTACCTCCGTTACACTGGAATTGGGGGGAAAATCACCTGTGTTGATTTTGGATGATGCCGACCTTAAGGATACTGCTGATAAAATCACGGCTAACAAATTCCTCAATTGTGGGCAGACCTGCATAGCCCCGGATTATATTTTGATCCCGGAGAGGTTGAAAGATGCCTTTGTCGAAGAAATGAAAAAAAGCATTGAAAAAATGTATGGCTCAAATAAAAATGGAATTGAGGGTTCAAAGGACTATTCCAGAATTGTGAATGAAAGCCATTTTAAAAGGATACAGCATATTCTTTCCGATGCCAATTTGAAAGGAGCAAAAATCGAATTTGGTGGTAACTCAAACGGTCAGGAAAACTACATTGAACCCACCATTCTTTCCCATGTCACTTGGGAAATGAAAGTCCTCCAAGAGGAAATCTTTGGACCGATTCTTCCCGTGGTGACTTATGACAATCTAGATGACGCGATCATGATAGTCAACCAACAACCCAAGCCCCTGGCTTTTTATGTGTTCTCCAAGAATGACGAAAAAATCAATGCTATTTTCAATGAGACTTCCTCAGGGGCGGCATTAGCCAATGACTGTGCCGTACATTTTCTTCACCGGGAACTTCCCTTCGGCGGTGTCAATAACAGCGGCATTGGCAAATCTCACGGACATTTTGGGTTCTTGGCATTCAGCAATGAAAAAGCCGTCCTGAAGCAGCGAGTAGGATCAGCCGCTGTCAATCCCTTGTTTCCTCCTTTTACTTTGGTCAAAAAGAAACTGGTCAAAGGAATCCTGAAATGGCTTTGATTGAATATGACAAATCCTAAAATCCTGTATTTTGAAAAATAGAATTTCGACCTCCCTTCTCCTTATATATATGATGTCACAATCACTCGCCTTTGGACAATCAAGACCCCGTGATTTGGGAATCCTAATAGGTGTGATCCAAACCGGTCCACAAAACGCCATCACAGATGTGGCAGGGGTGAAAGTCGGAGAAATCACACTATTCAATGGAGAAAATGTAAGGACAGGTGTTACGGCCATCATTCCCCATCAGGGTTATCTGTTCCAATCAAAAGTTCCTGCGGCTGTATTTGTGGGAAATGGATTTGGCAAACTTGCAGGAACTACCCAAATCGAAGAATTGGGAAATATGGAATCCCCCATCATCCTGACCAATACCTTGGGTGTAGCAGCTGGGATCGAAGGAGTGGTAGCATATACTTTGTCGCAACCCGGAAATGAAAATGTACAATCGGTGAATGCAGTCGTCGGGGAGACCAATGATGGATACCTTAATGACATCCGGGGAAGACATGTGAAAACGGAAGATGTGCTTGCAGCCGTTAAAAATGCCAAAGAAGATAAAGTTTTGGAGGGAAATGTCGGGGCAGGAACGGGTACCGTATGTTTTGGATTCAAAGGCGGGATCGGAACTTCCTCTCGGAAATTGCCCGAATCATTGGGCGGATACACGGTTGGGGTTTTGGTGCAAACCAATTTCGGTGGGGTATTGCAGATTGACGGTGTTCCGATAGGGGTGGAATTAGGCAAATACAGTTTTATGGACCATATGTCTTCTGTTGACGGATCCTGCATGATCGTCGTGGCAACCGATGCACCTGTCAATGAAAGGAACCTGAAAAGAATCGCACAAAGGGCCATGATGGGATTAGCCAAAACAGGAGGAATCGCCTCCAATGGTTCGGGAGATTATGTGATCGCTTTTTCCAATTATCCCGGCAACTTGATTTCTCATAATTCCCCATCCCTTGAACTCCAAAAACCCACTTACCTGCAGAATGATGACATGAGTGCACTTTTTCTTGCCACCATCGAAGCAACAGAAGAAGCTATCATTAATTCACTTTTTGCGGCGGAAGACATGACAGGAAAAGAGGGGAGAGAAGTAAAGGCTTTGCCAAAAGAAGAGGTAATGGAGATAATGAAACGTTTTAATAGGATCAAATAATTTTCACTTCTCTAATTATAAATCATCAAGATTCTCCAGATATTTTTCTGCCTGCTCCAGGATTTTGGATTTGTCTTTCATCTTTTCCCAGGTCTTGTAGGCCATTCCGATTCTTGGGTTATTGGCTAATTTGTCTTCATTTCTATCGTAGAAATGCCAATAAAGGCTGTTGAATGGACATGCGTTTTCTCCTGTTTTGAGATTTTTGTCATAATGGCATCCCTTACAGTAGTCACTCATCTTATCAATGTAATTAGCCGAAGACACATAAGGCTTGGTACCCACGATACCTCCATCTGCAAACTGACTCATGCCTCGCGTATTGGTGATTTCTACCCATTCGATAGCATCAATGTAGATCCCCAAATACCAGGCATCCACTTCATTAGGATCTATTCCAGCCAAGAGCGCAAAGTTTCCGGTTACCATCAATCTTTGGATATGGTGTGCATAAGACTTTTCCAAAGACTGTCCGATGCTGTGTTTCAGGCAATTCATTTTGGTCTTACCGGTCCAAAAGAATTCAGGCAATTTTCTTTCGTGCTCAAAGAAATTCAAAGTCGCATACTCAGGCATTTTGGCCCAGTAGACTCCGCGCATATATTCCCTCCACCCGATTATTTGCCGGATAAATCCTTCGACTTGGGCGATGTTGATCCTGTCCTGATTTGCAAACCAATACTGCTCTACTTTTTCCACCACTTCAAGCGGGGAAAGCATTTTGGTATTCAAACTGAAACTGAGCCTGCTATGAAATAAAAATGCATCTCCTGTGTACATTGAGTCTTGGTATTCGCCAAAACTGTCCAAGAGTTTTTCACAGAAATAATCGAGAACTTGAAGGCTTTCCTCCCTTGTAACAGGCCATTCGAGGTTTTTCTCATCTATAGAACCGATCGTCTCCACTTCCATTGTATGGATTACCCCGACAATTTCACTTGCATTTTTTGGAAATACCTTGGGCGCTTTGAGAAGCAATGGGTCACGAAATTTGTTGCGGTTGTCTTGGTCATAGTTCCACTTACCGGTCAAAGGCTCTTTTTCATCCATAAGGACATCATACTTTTTCCTCATTTCCCGGTAAAAAGTTTCCATCAAAAATGTCTTTTTCCCATTGAAGAATTCAGCCAAAAATTCTCTTGAGGTTAAAAAATGTTCCGAATCAAAATGCCGGGAGGGAATTGAAAGGGATTTGCAGAAATCTGCCAACTGCCGATCGAGCCGGTATTCATCCGGCAAAAGATATTCAAATCTACCGATATCATGTTTTTCAATCAAGAAATGAAGATTTCCAGGAAGGCTTTGGGTATTGTCAGGTTGGTCGAGCTTCCAATAGATTACTTGGTGACCTTGAGATTGGATGGCTTCAGCAAAATTCCTCATGGCCAAAAAGAATCCGACCACTTTTTGGATATGGTGACGGACATAGCCTGTTTCCTGCTTCATTTCCATCATGACGTAGAAGGTGTCAGGATGTATTTCGCTAAACCAAGAGTGATTGATGTTCAGTTGATCGCCAAGAATCAAGCGCAGTGTTTTGGACATAAAAGGTGTACGGACTGATTACCATACACCATTTGCTACCATTTTGTTTTCTCTGATAAGGGTAACGGTTCCTGCTTTTTCGATCACTTCCCCTTTAGGAGTCTGGAAGCTGACTTTGTACACATAATTGCCGGAAGGTAACAATTGACCATTCAATTGCCCATTCCATCCCTCGGTATTTTGGACTGCATTCGAAAAAATCATTTCCCCCCATTTGTTAAAAATATCCATTCTATATCCGCTGATTCCTTTTGTTTCAGGTTTGAAAAGGTCGTTTAATCCGTCACTGTTTGGGGTAAAGGCATTCGGCATCATCAGGTATTCATTGACTTGGTTGACTTTGACCTCCTCTTTCTGAACAGAAGAGCATCCAAAAACATCATAGGCTTTCAATACAACTTCAAATTCGCCCGGCATCTTGAATATATGGACAGGATCTTTATCTGTTGAAACAGTCCCGTCTCCAAAATTCCACTCCCAGGCAATAAAGTCCTCGGAAATTTTACTTTCAAATTTCAATTCGTCATCGACCAATATTTCTTCTTCGGTATCCAATTGAAGTTTTTTGACATCAAAGCCAAGCCTGTCTTTGGAGGCAATATTGCTGTAGTCGACAAAAATCTTTTCTATGATTTTGCAGCCGTTGGCATCAGTCACTTCCACTGAAAGTTCTCTTTCGGTCAAAAACTCGATCTCCTGGGTATTTTTGTTGACATTAAGCCAAGTGATTTGGTAAGGTGCTTTCCCACCTTTGATGCTGACCCACGCCACACCTTTGGCCTCATTGGTCTCACAGTTGATATCAACGGTGGTTTCAATTTTTGCAGTTAGCTTTTCGGGACCTGTTAGGGTGAATGTTTTCTCAATAGAACATCCTGAGTTGTCTGTAATTGTGACACTGTACTCTCCGGATGGTACATTTTCGAGATCTTTTTCTTTGGATCCATTGTTCCATAAGAAGGTAAATGGCGCTATCCCACCTTGAATATCGAGCGAAATCTCACCTGTCTCTGCATCGGCACAAAGTAATACAGCCGAAATTTCTGCTGTGACTGCCATAGGCTCCGCGGATTTGATGGTATAACTCTTGGAAATACTGCATCCGTTGGCATCTGTTACGGTCAATGCATATTCCCCTGCTTCCAAGTCAGTGATGTTGTCGGTGGTTTTTCCATTTGACCAAAGAAATTGAAAAGGGCTTTTGCCTCCCGAAGGCGTCACTGAGATACTTCCTTTGGGCTCATTGGAGCAGGATATGTGTGTTACTTCTTCTTTCAGCTGAATCGCCTCACTGTTTGATTTGATTTCAAAATAGAGTGTTTGGTTACAGTTGTATTGGTCAGAGACTTTCACGGAGTAAGTTCCCGGTGATAAGTCTTTGGCATGAAGAACATCTGTCAAGCCATGGCTCCATTCGATTTTATAGGGTTCGCCCCTGCCCATTTTGATGTTAATCTTTGCTTCGCCATCGCCGTTGTTGCAGGAGGCATCTTTGGTTTGGGTCATTTCAATGATCAATGGAAATGGTGGCTGAACCACAATTTTCTCTTTGATTTCATGGCCGGCACTATCCTTTATCCAAACAGTATAGGTCCCGGAAAGTAAACTGTACCTGTTTTGGACGGTTTGTAAATTGTTCCAGACAAAAGTATACGGAGGAACACCGCCTGAAACATCAAGTAGGATGTGGCCTCTATCGGCATGGGTACAGAGTGCCAACTGACCGCTTACGGTGACGCTCATGTCTCCTGGGTTGGGTGTCCCGGTTTGATTCATGGTTCTGAATACGGTAGCATCCAACACAATTGGTCTGCGGATTTTGCTGTATAGCTGCTCGAGATTCATCCCCTGTGACAAGGCAAAATGACTCCAACCCTGAAGAAAAATCAGGAATACCAGGGTTTTGAAGAGTCTTTTTTGCCAATTCATCTTGCACTTGGGTTTTTGCCAAAACAGCGCTCTTTGACCGTGGGTTTTTGTGGTTGAAAAGCAAAAATCTGTTTTTGGCAAATAGAAATATTATTTTATGTTTTTTGAATAAAACAAAATGATATCTCTGTGTTTGGGTGATTTGATATAATTAAGGAAATTATATACTAAAAAACCAACACCCTTAGGTTCAGGCAATAAATCAGAAAAACTCAAAAAAAGGCAAATCCCATATCAATTTCAAAAACCGGGAGCGGACCTGCTTTTTTCAGGTGATGAAGTGTAGGTCGATGGTTGAAAAAATGTCAAAAATAATTTCAATTCACCCCTTCAAAAATGAAAAAACCCGGCTTTCAGTAGCCGGGTTTAGATTTTTATAGAATCAATTTTTTTATAAACCTATATCCACTTGATGTTTCAGAATATCGTCAAAAGTTTCTCTTTCTCGGATAAGGTGAGCTTTGCCATTGAGGATCAAAACCTCGGCAGGACGGAGCCTTGAATTGTAATTAGAAGACATGCTGTAGCCATAAGCTCCGGCATTTTTTATGGCGAGAATATCACCTTCTTGTACCTCTTTCAGTTTTCTGTCAGCGGCGATGGTATCAGTCTCGCAGATATACCCGACGATGGTGTATATTCTTTCGGGTCCCTCAAGTTTGGAAATATTCACCACCCCATGGTAGGCATCGTACATCATAGGACGGATCAGGTGGTTGAGACCTGTATCCACACCGACAAATGTGGAAGCTGGCGTTGGCTTCACCACATTGACTTTGGCCAAAAGATACCCTGATTCTGACACGAGAAATTTTCCCGGTTCAAACCAAATCTCCAATTCAGTTCCGTATTCTTTGCAGAAAGATTTGAAAGCCTGAGATACTTTGGCACCGACTTCTTCGATATCGGTAGATATGTCGTCCGGCTTGTAGGCGACTTTAAATCCTCCACCAAAATCAAGGAATTTGAGTCCTTTAAATTCTCTTGCTGCATCAAAAACAATATTGGCTCCTCTCAGGAAAACCTCAGCATCCAAAATGTCGGAACCGGTATGGATATGCAATCCTATAATGTTGAGGTCGTGGGCTTCGACGACTTTGAGCACATGCTTCAGCTGGAGAATCGAGATTCCAAACTTGCTGTCAATATGGCCCACGGATATTTTGGCATTGCCGCCTGCAAGGATATGCGGATTCAGACGGATGCAAAGCGGTACTTTATTGCCATAGAAAGTGCCAAAATGTTCCAACATCGGAATATTGTCAATGTTGATCATTACCCCAAGCGCAACCGCTTCCTGGATTTCTTCAAAAGAAACACTGTTAGGCGTATACATGATTTCATGCGGTTCAAATCCCGCATGTTGGCAAAGTTTCACTTCTTCAATGGAAACAGCATCTACACCAGTACCTGCTTTTTTCATCAATTTCAGGATATTGATATTGGAAAGTGCTTTGGTCGCGTATTTGATTTTGAGGTTGACTCCCGCAAAGGATTTTTGAATGAGTTTTACCTTTTCCAAAATTTTCTCCCCATCATATACATATAAAGGTGTACCATATTCTTTTGCCAAACCGATCAAAGAAACTCCATTAATCTGGTATTGCTGGTCTTTAACTTCCATGAAACTAATTTTAAGCCCCAAAGATAAGGATAGAACCACAATAAAAAAGATTGAAAATCGGGTCTCTGGATCTTCCTCAATTGAAACAAGTTGAATAATTTACTCCGTTAAATAATGTTAAGCCCCACCCTTGCCATCCAATAAGGAATAAATTTGCATCATGTCGAGTTCCCAAATGAAACTGATCATAGTCCTGATGTCCATCGCCAGTCTTGGTTTGGTGGGCTTTCAATACTATTGGATCAGAAATGCGCTCCGGATCAACGAAGAAAGATTTGAACAGGCAGTTTATCAATCATTGGCCGCTACTGTAGCCCAGATCGAGAAAGATGAAACCAGCGATGTTTTTCTCAGCTATCTGGTGCAGGACACTATACTTCAGCAGTCGCTCGTCAACCAAATAGAACCTATTGTGGTTCAGATCAGGCAAAGACCCATTTCGGGCAGGAGAAGAGCTTCCGTCACGGACACCTTGCTCAAAGAGCCGATCCCCCAGATCAGTCAAAGTTTCAGAAGGTTGATCGAATCCCGTGGAATTGACAAAACTGTTCTTGCCGATCTCGACAACTTCTTTACCACGCTTACACCCGAAATCGCCTCCTCCATGTTTACCCCTGACGAAATGGAGATTTTGCTTCAGGAAAGGGAACGTCAGCTCAATTACCTTGACCAGTCTGAAAAATTGTACAGGAGTAGATTTGGGTTTGCGCCCGACCCTGATTTTGTCGAAGAATACAATATCCCGATGGATTTTCTTGAAAAAATCAGGATTGCCAACCAAAAAATCGCCTTGATGAACAAGGCCTGGGAGGAACTGATCGGTGAAAAGGATATTCTTTCAAGAATGGATACCGGTCAGGTCAAACAGATCCTAAAAAATAACCTTCAAGAAAAAGGGATTGAACAGCCTTTCGAATTGGGGATAATCAATGAGAAAGGAAAGCTTTTTCCGGTGACAGCAACGGTTGATTCATTTTCTTTGGTCAATTCAAAAATGCAGGCGAGATTATTCCCCGGAGATATTATTCCGCAGGAAAACTTCCTTTTCATCCACTTTCCAAACAAAAGAGCCTATGTTTTCAGACAGATATGGCTTCCTGTCTTGAGTTCGGTGCTTTTTATAGGAGTAGTGATTTTTTGCTTTGTCTATGCCATCAGGGTCATAATCCGACAAAAAAACCTCTCGGAAATCAAGAATGATTTTATCAACAACATGACCCATGAGTTCAAAACTCCCATCGCAACCGTCAGTCTCGCGGTGGAAGCTTTGCAAGATCCTGAATTGTTGAACCAGGAATCTTTCCGAAAGAGATACCTGAGTATCATCAAGGAGGAAAACAAAAGATTGGGAGGTCAGGTGGAGAAAGTCTTGCAGGCAGCTACTTTGGAGAAAAAGGAGTTCCGCTTGAAACTGGAATATGTTGACCTCACGGAAATTTTGATAAATGCCAAATCCCAGTTTGAACTTCAGGTAGAAAATCGAGGAGGAAAGATCACATTAGAGAATGTGATGTCAGACCCAAATCTGATGTCAGATCCCTTCCATTTGTTGCATATTCTCAATAACCTGCTCGACAACGCAAACAAATACAGCAAAGAAAGTCCAATTATCCATATCAAGGCTTGGGACCAAAACGGTTTTGCTTTCGTATCCATTCAGGACAATGGCATAGGCATGTCGAAAGAGGTGACCAAGAAAATTTTCGATAAATTCTACAGGGTTCCCACAGGCAATGTCCACGATGTAAAAGGCTTTGGATTAGGACTGTCCTATGTCAAAACCATCATTGAAGCCCATAAGGGTGAAATATCAGTAAGCAGTGAACCAGGAAAAGGAAGTATATTTACCATCAAACTCCCCAAGACACCATGAGCAAACCAAAACTATTAGTAGTAGAAGATGATCCGAATCTAGGGGACATCCTGCAGGAATACCTGACCATGAAAGGCTATGAGACCACTCTTTGCCGTGACGGAGAGGAAGGTTGGTCTAAGTTCAAAAAGGACAAATACAGCCTTGCCATCCTGGATATCATGATGCCAAAGAAAGACGGTTTTACCCTCGGCAAAGAGATCAAGAAAGTGCAGGAAGACTTGCCGATCATCTACCTGACTGCCAAAAACCTCAAAGAAGACATCATCGAAGGATTGAAAATCGGAGCGGATGATTACATCACCAAGCCGTTCAGTATGGAGGAATTGCTCCTCCGGATCGGGGCGATTCTTCGTAGAACACAAAAATCGGAGGAAGTCCATACTTTGAAGCTCTATAAATTCGGAGAATTTGAGCTCCACTATGATGAGCAATATATCAATGGTCCCTCGGGTATCCACAAGCTCACTTCCAAGGAAAATGAACTGATCAGGTTGTTGGCTTCAGAAATCAACAAACTGGTAAACAGAAGCCATGCCCTGAAGCAGATTTGGGGAGATGATTCTTATTTCAATGCGCGAAGCATGGATGTGTACCTCAGCAAAATCAGGAAAATCCTCAAAGACGATCCCAAAGTACAGATCATTACGATCCATGGGGAAGGTTTCAAAATGGTGGTAACAGACTAAAAATGATCAAAAAAATCGGCAATCAAATAATTGTATTGGGCTTCCTCTTGGGGACAGCCCTTTTTTCTTGTGGTGAAAAAAAGCAGGAAACCAATGCGCCTTCAGTTGAAATAGTGGAAGAATTTTCTTCTGAAAATGCCCATATCGAAGAACCATATCTTTTCACTTCTCCCCAAGGCGAAACCTATCTTTCTTGGATAGAAAAATCTGATTCCATCAATATTTTTAAATTTTCCAAGTTGGAAGGCGAAACCTTTTCCCCTGAAACCACCATTGCCCAAGGAACAGATTGGTTTGTAAACTGGGCGGATTATCCACAGATGTCAGCTTTTGCTGACGGGACGTTGGTCGCCGCATTTTTGCAAAAAAGCGGAGAGGGAACCTTTGCCTATGATGTCCGGATCACTATTTCCAAAGATGGGAAGCAATGGTCTGAGCCCTTTGTCCTGCACGATGACAAGACCCAAACAGAACACGGCTTTTTTTCCATGGTTCCATGGGGAGAAAATATGCTCGTCAGTTGGTTGGATGGGAGGAACACCGGAGGTGGAGGCCACGACCATAGCCATGACCACGGTCACCATGGTCAGATGACGGTCAGGGCCGGTGTATTGGATACTGACGGGAATAAAATAGATGAATGGGAATTGGACAAAAGGGTTTGTGACTGCTGTCAGACGACCTCGGCCATGACCGAGGAAGGTCCGGTGGTGATCTTCAGAGACAGGTCCGAAACAGAAATCAGGGATTTGGGGATTGCGAAATTTGAAAACGGAAATTGGAAGGAAACGGCACCGGTTTATATGGACCTGTGGGAAATAGCCGCCTGTCCTGTCAATGGGCCAAGAGTCTCTGCAATGGAAAATCAGGTTGCTGTGGCGTGGTACACAGGTGCAAAGGACAATCCTGAAGTGAAAGTTTCCTTTTCCGATGACAATGGAAAGTCATTTGAAACGCCCACCAAAATCGATCTTGGGCAAACCCTTGGACGGGTGGACATCGAAATGATAGCCCAAGACAAAGCGATGGTGTGTTGGATGGAAGAGGGGAAGATTCTTGTCAGGTCAGTTGATTCCTCCGGCAAATTGGGCAATCCGATCCAGGTGGCTACCTCATCCGACAAAAGAAGCAGTGGTTTTCCCCAAATGACCAAAAACGGAAATACCCTTTGGTTTGCTTGGACGGATGATTCCGGGGATTTAAAGAAGGTTAAGGTTGCGAAAATGGAGGTTATTTGATGGCTTGATGTCCGATTCAATCTATGACGCCCCTCTGAGTGTAGCGAAGAGTCTCTTTTATTTTGGGATCTTTCTCCCGTACAGCTGTCGGGATCGTACCTCGGATTCAAGATGACGCTACACCAATCGTCATTTCCCAATTTCTTTAATCTTATGTCTTACGTCTCATGTCTTAAGTCTCGCTTCTTATCCCCCTGCCCCAATCTCACGTCTCATATCTCTTGTCTCACATCTCATTGATGGTGATAAGGTTCATTCTTCAGGATCGTAAAAGCCCGATACAGTTGCTCCACAAAAAATACCCTGACCATTTGGTGGGAAAAGGTCATTTTGGAAAGTGAGATTTTGCCGTTTGCCCTTTGGTAGACTTCTTCTGAAAATCCATAAGGCCCGCCGATGACAAATATCAACTGCTTCAAACCTGCATTCATTTTCTTTTGGAGATAGTCCGAAAAATCCACGGATGAGTATTGCTTTCCCTGTTCATCGAGCAACACCAACTCATCTGAAGTCTGTACTTTTTTCAGGATCAGTTCTCCTTCTTTTTCCTTTTGGGAAGCTTCACTGAGGTTTTTGGAGTTTTTTAGATCGGGGATGATTTCCAACTCGAACTTGATATAAAACCCCAAGCGCTTGCTGTATTCCTCCAATAGCGTCTGAATGGCGGCATGGTCTGTTTTGCCGACGGCGATAAGTCTGATCTGCATCCTGCAAAATAATTAAAGCTTAACCGAATAATCTGGATTTTGGAAATAATTGTGATTAAGGATTAGTAAAAAGTCCGAAGTGAAGGTTTGATATATTATAAACTAATGAGATATTTAGAGATAGAGATACCATTTCCTCTCAAAAAATAATTATAAATAGAGAAGTGATTTATAATTCAGGATTAATCTTAAAAACCCACCACTAGATTAAATTGACTAAATGAATTTATTTAAAGATTTCTACGATTTAGGGCTTTGGATTATCCATAAACTTCGTCCTCCAATTCCAGTTTATATAATTGTTTCTCGAGACTATATTAAAGTTATAAATCTAGAAAATGGGCGGACTGCTTCAGAGTTCTCTGAAAGGAAATTTTCCACTTCGAGACTATTAATTGCAGATACGATCGTTGCAGAGAATTTTGCGGCAGAATTATTAAATCGAGTATGTTCTACAATACAATTGAGAACAAGATCATTAAAAGTGGTTTGTCATCCGTTGGACAATGAATTATCCAATCTTTCCCCAGTAGAGAAAATGATTTTTACCGACTTTGTATTTCAAATTGGAGGGAGACATATCAGAATAATTAGCAACGAAAAAGAATTAACAGTAAGCGAATTAAAATCAAAATATTATGCCTAGCATTCTTTGAAACATTTTTCAGCGCCAGTCAGCGCAATCTGCGGGAGCAACGATTTGATACCGTCCAAATAAATCATTTCTTTAAACAGCCATTTTTTGTAAACAAACGGTCGTATGCTGTACGTCAAAATCCCTTAACAAAATTTCACAAGTATTTGAAAAACAATAGGATAGGCTTTGGACTTTATATTGCCTAACCAAAACTATTGTTACCATGAAAAAATTATTTGCCATTGCGATGTTGTTCACATTCTTTTTGACATCATCCTTCACTTTGAACAAAAATGCCACTTTGAACCCGGAAGCAGATATCGTTGATCTTGCGGTTCAGACCGAATTCCTTTCCACCTTGGTAGCCGCTGTCAAAGCCGGTGACTTGGTCGGTGTCCTGAAGGGTGATGGTCCTTTTACTGTTTTCGCGCCTACCAATGATGCTTTTGCCAAACTTCCTGCAGGAACGGTAGAGAATCTTTTGAAGCCTGAAAACAAAGCCCAATTGGTAGCGGTATTGACTTACCACGTAGTTCCGGGAAAAGTCTATTCCAAAGACCTGAAAAACGGAATGAAAGCCAAAACTGCCCAAGGTTCTGAAGTAACCATTACTTTAAAAGACGGAAAAGCCATGGTCAACAATGCTACTGTTACCGTTGCTGACATCGAAGCTTCCAATGGTGTGGTTCACGTGATAGACACGGTGATTTTGCCGAAGATGTAATAGTGTGATTGGACGTTTTGATTTATTTAAATACCTTTGAAAAGGTTAATGGTCAATAGACCATAGACCATGGACGATCAATCGTTGACTTAACAAAAAGGCCTGATTCAATTCGAATCAGGCCTTTTTTGTTTTTTTATAAGTTCGCTTCCTAGAAAGTAACCAAATAGAATCTTGGATTGAAGTCCAATTGTAGCAGCTGTGGACTGTTGCCCATGGACTATGGTCTTTTTACTTTTTCACTTCCGGCGTGGCTATTTTGCCCGCAGGCTGTTCAGGAAGAAATCCTTTTCTTCTGAGGATGGCTTCCAAAAATTTCCTTTCATTCTCCGTGTTGAAGATCTTGAAAGGAAGGTATATGAATTGGGCTTTGGACATGGTCAGGATATACGCATCTTTGGTCAGGTCCACCTTTTTGATCAGGTCCCATTTGATGGGCATCCCCTGTTGGACGTTGAGTTTCATCAATATCTGCCTGCTGTCAATCTCATAGGACATTTTTTCAAAGATGACCTTGTTCTGTTCCATTTGGGTGACACCTGCAAACTGGATTACCCAGAAAAGCCAATATAATACATAGGCAAGTATTGCCATGCTGATCCACCACCAAGATGCAATCCAAAAATAACCGCAACCTATGGCGATGGCGATCAATACCACCCACCATTGTTCCTTGAGGATATTGGTCAATCCCAACTTGATATAGGTTCCTGTTTCTAATTGATATTTTTTTGTTTTGACTATCATTACTTCATTTTTTTCGTGCGCAAATATCTAATGATATCCCTTATTTCACAAGCTAAACAGGAAACCAATTGATTTTTTTAAAAATTCTTAAATCAATCTTGTCTTTGATTAGTTAATTGATTGATTTCTACAAGGTTTTGTAGTAAATTGATTGAAATTTCTCTGAATATGAGTAGCTTGATAGTTGATTTGGTTCTTTGCGGAGTCGCCTATGTGGTGCTGATTTATTTTGTGGCTACCATGACCAAATCCAACATTGGGCGAAATTCAGACAGCAGCGACGATGGTGATGGGGGTGTGGAGGATTTTACCCCGCCAAAAATCGATTTGCCTCCAGGGGTGATTTGGCCTACAGATTCTCCTACAAAGAAAGCGCCGAGAGAACCCATGGAGGTTTGACTCAGTTGCACTTATCGCAAACTCCTTGAACCAATAAGCTTACTTCTTTTTTGATATATCCTTCGGGCAGGCTGATTTTTGGCAAGCTCACTTCTTCGATACAAATTGTCCTTCCACACTTTTCGCATTTGAAATGAACATGCTCGTGGTCGTGACGGTGCTCTCCGGCGTGGGAATGTGAACACAAAGCATACTTGGTAGCCCCGCTGTCATCAAGGACTTTATGGACGAGGTCATTGTCCAAAAAAGTCTTCAAAGTCCTATAAATCGTCACCCTGTCAAAGTCTTTTTTCAAAACCTCCTCGAGATCGGAATGGGAAAGCGCTACCTGCCTCTCCAAAAAAGTCTTTAAAACTTCCTGTCTACAATTGGTAATCCGCAAACTGTGTTCCTGAAGGAGTTGAAGAGGGCTGTTGGACATCGTTTTAAAATATGTTTGGGTAAAAATAGGGACTTAGGACCATAACACAAAAAAAGGCCAAACTTGTTCAGCTTGGCCTTTTTGGTTTTACATTTCAAAATATTACCCGACTTTAGAACGAGTGATGAATTTACGAATCCGTCATGCTGAACGTAGTGAAGCATCTCACAAAAGAATGGAGATCCTTCATCTTCGTTCCTCAGATTCAGGATGACGCCATTCCAATCCAGATTGCCTATTATTTTGGATCCAGGATTTTATTGATTCGTTCCAAAGCATCCTCCAAATGGAGTTTGGATACTTTGTCGGAAGTTCTTGGAATGGCTGCAGTGATCTGTCTTTGCAAGGTTTTCAGTTCACCCCTTGCCATCGGTCTGATGTCAGATTGGGAAGCGTTGATCTGCGGCCCGACAAAAGCCCTGAACTGTGCAGGAAGATTTGGTTCGTTTCCTGTAAGCAACAATTCCAAGCGCTCAATATGCGCTCTCTGAAGACTCCTTCTGTGGACATCGATTGTTTTTCCGGAAGGCAACTCGCTCCAAATTCCTCCACGCAGGTCATCAAACAGCTCCACCATGGTATAGGCATTTTTACCGTTTAGGGCTTCGTTTTCGATCATTCTTCCAAGTCGACCCCATTCCAGGATTCCGTTCAAAGTGGTGACTTGCACTCCGCGGATTCTTTCCAATGCTCCGAAATCACCTGTTCTTTCGATGATTTTTTCATCCATCAGCCATGTAGGCGTGGCAAACAATTCTTTGTTGATAAACTGAACGGCACGTTTCTGCTTTGTCTTGTCGGTATGGACATAGACGGCATCACCTTGACCTGATGATTTGTAGAATTCATATACCCCGCCGACATTGGTTCGGATGTGGCCCATGTACCTGTTGTACTGACCGATCACCTGACCATACATTTCGTTGAGGTCGCTGTAATCTTTGAATGGTTTGTCTGCTTCAGCAGTCCATTTCATCAGGTTTGGAAGTATGATTTTAAGGTTCTTGATTCCGTAATCGGAAGCTTTCATGGCGTCATCACCCAAGTCTTCACTTTGGCTGCTTGGATCATAGTTGTTGCCCTGACGGCCAAATCTGTAAACAGGATCTCCCTGCTTGGCCAAAATCCATTTGTCCAGAGTCGGTTGCTCTTCTTCAGGAGTTTTGGCTTCCAAGATCGGTCTGTATCCCCAAGCAATGGAGTACTTGTCATAAGGACCTACGTCCGGCATCAGGCTGACGTTGGCATCTCCGGGCTGCGCTATATAGTTGAATCTCGCATAATCCATGATGGAGGGTGCCGTTCCAAATTCTTTGGTGAAAGTAGCTGACCGCAAAGAATCCACCGGATAAGCATGTGATGAAGCAAAATTATGTGGAAGACCCAAAGTATGTCCCACCTCGTGGGAGGACACAAATCGGATCAACCTGCCCATAACTTCTTCCCTGAAGTTGACACCTCGGGCTTCAGGATTGACTGCGGCGGTTTGGATAAAGAACCAGTTTCTAAGCAGGTTCATCACATTGTGGTACCAACCGATATCTGATTCAATGATCTCTCCCGAGCGTGGATCTGACACATGGGGACCGTATGCATTTTGGATATCTGAAGCAAAATATCTGATGACAGAATACCTCGCGTCCTCAGGACTCCAATCAGGATCTTCTTCTTTGGTAGGCGCGTCTTTGGCAAGAATGGCGTTTTTGAATCCTGCTTCTTCAAAAGCCTTCTTCCAATCTTCGATTCCCTGCTTCAGGTATGGTCTCCATCTTTCAGGCGTGGCAGGATCGATATAAAACACAATCGGTTTCTTTGGCTCGACCAATTCACCTCGCTTGAATTTCTCATAATCTTCTTCCTTCACTTCCAATCTCCAACGGTCAAGGAAAGTCCTTCTGGCAGCCTTTTGCTGATCGAGGCCGTAGTCCACCACCGAGCGGCTAAACCACCCCACACGTCTGTCCGAAAGACGTTGCATCATGGGGTCTTTTGGTAACAGTACCATGGAAGAGTTCATCTCCACGGTAATCAATCCAGTGCTTGCATTAGAAGGAGGTTCGGTTGCCACATAAGTCATCACATACCGCGCTTCGATATTGATCGGATATGGTGTGATGCGCTCGATGTAGGAGCGTTCATTATCCAATCGGGTGACTTTGTATTCTGTCCTGTTGCTTTTCGGTAAACCTATAGCTTGCACGTCTTTTGAAAACAGGTCTGTCACCTCGATGACCACACCATTTTTGTCGGTTGCTTTTGACTTGATATCAAATTTTTGGAGGATAGGTTCCAGGTTGGAGCTTTTTACTGCAGTAAAAATCGGCAAAGAATCAGCAGCAATGTTGCTGTAAGAAACCACTTTCAGGAGTACGTTGTCTCCGTTTTGGTCCCATCTGACGAGCAAAGTATTTGTCCTTTCGCCTCCATAGCCGATCCCGTCTGCGGTCTTGGCAATGGTCGTTACGATGAGCATTTCTCTTCCGAGAAGGGTATCGGGGATTTCATAAAAATACTTACCGTCCAATTCGTGGACTTTAAACAATCCGTCTTTTGACTTTGCTTTGTCGGTAATGACTTCGGCGTAAGGTTTTGGTCCTGCCTTCGGTGGTGCCGGTCTTGCCGGAGCAGGAGCAGCCGCCGCAGGGGCGTTTTTGGAATCTTTTTTCTTTTTCTTTTGGGCAAATGCCTCGTCACCGACGAAGACCATTCCCATCAAAAGAAAAAAAGTCAATCCCTTTCGTAAATACATTTGGGTAAACTTCTTCATGTGTTATGTAGTTGACTTGATAATTAACTTTTGAAATTAACCCGTAATTCAGGGCTTTTCTTAAATTCAAAGGCCGAAATTTGATAAACGGCAGTTCATTCCATTTAAAAGGCGCGACGGTTTTATGCAGCATTCAGACATTATCATCATTGGTGGAGGCTTGGGGGGATTGATTGCTGCACACCAATTGGCGAAAAACGGAAGGGAGATTTTGCTCATAGAAAAAAAGTCTTACCCCTTTCACCGTGTCTGCGGAGAATATATCTCCAATGAGGTCAAAGATTTTTTGCTTATGGAAGATCTTTTTCCAAAGGAAATAGGTCCTTCTGATATCAGTAAGTTTCAATTGAGTTCCATCAAGGGAAACGTGGCCAATATGCCCTTGGACCTTGGAGGATTTGGTATCAGCAGGTATGCGTTTGATTTGTTTTTGTACCAAAAAGCATCAGCTGCAGGGGTAAAATTCATGCTCCAGACGCAGGTGGAGGAGGTTGGATTTAAGCCAAAAGAAAACAGGTTTTTTCTCAAACTCAATAAAGGCAATTCCCTGTCAGCCAACCATGTCATTGGCGCTTTTGGCAAAAGGTCCAAAGTGGACAAAGCCATGGACAGGCCTTTTATGCATCAGCGGAGTCCGTTTATCGGAGTCAAATACCACGTCAAAACGGACTTTGACCCGAATACTGTCGCCCTGCATAATTTTGAGGGGGGATATTGTGGCCTCAACCAAGTGGAAAAAGGGATTTTTAATCTTTGTTATTTGGGTTCCAAAGAGCAGCTCCGACATTATGGAAGCATTCCTGAAATGGAAAAAGAGGTACTCCACAAAAATCCCCATCTCAGGCAAATCTTTCAAAACAGTGAGTTCCTTTTTGACAAACCGGAAGTCATCAACGAGATCAATTTTTCACCCAAGCAGCCGGTAGAAGAACATATCCTGATGGTCGGAGATGCAGCAGGATTGATTACTCCGCTCTGCGGCAATGGAATGGCGATCGCGATCCATACAGGCAAATTGGCTGCTGAAGCCATTCTTCTTAACAAGGAAAGAATTCAGATTGAAAGCCAATACCGCAGCCAATGGGACCGTATTTTTAAAACCAGATTGTGGATCGGCAGAAAAGTGCAGTGGCTTTTTGGGTCAAAAGCAGTTTCAGAATTTTCAGTAGGACTGATCAAAAACTCCACTTTTTTGGCAAAGGAGATTATGAAAAGGACACATGGGGAAAGATTTTAAATCAAAGCTTTGGATGTTTGGAATGACACTAGTTAACCAACTGTCTTTCTTTATTCAAATCGATATTGTTTGATATTAGGATATTGAAGATATTGATCTTAAAACCAATGTACCTTTTTGATTTTAAACTTGAAATTAACTTATAGCCTGCAAAATCTGGGTATTCTCTAAGAAATACCAGGCAAAAAAGATATTCAGGGCGATGGCAGATATCCTGTTCATCCACATGGTCCAGGTATAATTGGTGTATTTTTGTTCATCCTTCTGCACAAAAGAAAACCAGACCAGAAAAAACAAAATCACCGGAAGCATGGCGCCCAGGAATCCATAAAAGGCGCTTTCCTGATTCCTGCTTAGGAAAAACCAGCTGAAGCAGATACCCGTCACCAAAAACCAGACGCTTGAAAAAACAAACGTTCCTTTTTTGCCCAGTTTCAGACTCAGCGTGATATCCCCTCTTTTGAAATCTTCTTCGTGTTGATAGACTTGGGTCAGGGGATAAGAACCCCACAGCATCAGACTGGACAGCAAGCCCGGAATCAAGACGTGGCTTTTGGTAAATACCTCCCAGCCAAAATCACTCAATCCCGCATAAGCCATGCAGAAAGTGAAGCATCCCTGAAAGAACCCTGCTACCACCCAACTTACATAGGCATACTTTTTGAGTCTGATGGAGGGATGGCTGTAAGCCATGGACACAAGGCTATACACGAGCATTATGCTGCTGAATTGCCAATTGATCATCAAACCAAGCGCCAGGGAAACCAAAAAAAACGCCAAAGAAAGAAAATAAAGCCCTTTGGTGACTTTGGGCGGGTTGCGCAGACCGCCGATGCTTTTTTCGTCCTTGTCAAAATAAGAATTGTAACCATTGCTCGAAGGGTAAAGAAACAAGTGCAAAGCTACCAGTACAATCAGCATCCTTTCGGGATTGTGGTTGGGGGTAAAAGCCAGAGCAAAAATGAATATCGGAAGGAGATAGAAGGAAAATGGAATTCTGAGGTGTTTCCAACTTGATAGTTTAAACATAAATAAATTTAGATTTTTAACTTTTAGGGTAAGGGATGGTTATCTTTCAGGTATCCCAAGTTAGAAAAAATAAGTGTAACTTAAATTTAATGAACAACCACATCGTAAGCATTGGCACAGCCAACCCAGGAAATCCTGTTCCCCAATTTCAGATCGGGGAATTTATGAAAATGGCCCATGGCTTGGATACTCAGGAATCAAGGAAATTAAATTTTGTATACCGGCAAACGGGAATAGAAAATAGATTCAGCGTGATTGAAGACTTCAATTTTGTCAATCCCGAAAAATTCAGCTTTTTTCCAAAAAACAAGGAATTGAAACCCTTTCCCTCCACCAAAATGAGGATGGGACTTTTTGAAAAATCCGCTTTGACTCTTGCAACAAGGGCCGTTGATGATTGCCTTTCCAAAACCCATATCCAAGCCAAGGAAATCACACATTTGATTTTGGTCTCCTGCACAGGCATGTTTGCGCCGGGCCTGGACCTGGAGATTATCCACGAACTCGGTTTCCGAAATGACGTGGAGCGGTATGCCATCCATTTTATGGGTTGCTATGCAGCTTTCAATGCCATCAAGTTGGCAGACCGCATCTGTGACAGCGATCCCGGTGCCAAGGTGCTTGTACTCGCAATTGAGCTTTGTACCATCCATTTTCAGAAAGATTATACGGAGGACAATCTTTTGGCAAATGCCATTTTCGGTGATGGCGCTGCGGCGGCATTGGTGAGACGCCAACCGGTCGGATTGAAGATCAAAAAATACCACAGCCGGGTTTTCAAAGAAGGAGAAAGCGACATGGCTTGGTCTATAGGGGATTTTGGTTTCGAAATGAGACTGAGCAAATATGTTCCTGACCTGTTGCACAAAGGATTGAATGAGATTCTTGGCTACTTAGAGGAAGTTTTTCAACTGTCAAAAATCAAAAATTTTGCAATTCATCCGGGCGGAAAACAGATTTTACAGAAAGTGGAAAATGCCTTCCAAATCACACCTGAACAGAATTTACACTCCCATGAAATTTTGAAAGCTTTTGGAAACATGTCTTCGGCAACAATTTTATTTGTTTTGAAAAAATGGCTCCTAGATCCGGAATCCAAGGGAGATATTTTGGCAATGGGATTTGGCCCCGGATTGACTTTGGAGACACTTTTGTTGGAGAAATAATGGGAAAGTTTGATCAGCGCTGCTACGACAAAGAGATTATGGATGACCTGGAAGTCGGCGGAGAAGTCCTGAAGCAGACCTTGCGGGAGCTCCGGACCATTAACCGTTTTTTGGGCGGCAACTATGTAACTACTTCAGGACTGGAGATTCTTTTGGACCGTGACAAAGACCGCAATTATACCATCGCCGATATCGGTTGTGGTGGCGGCGATATGCTTCGTGTCATGGCAGATTGGGCTTCAAAGAATGGATATGACTGCCAGTTTGTAGGAATTGATGCCAATGACCATACGATAGGAATGGCAAAAGAGAATTTAAAAAATTATAATAATGTCAGTTTTTTGACTCAGAATGTGTTTGACAGGGAGTTTGAAAACATCAAAGTGGATGTTTTTACCTGCACACTTTTTACGCATCATTTTACCGATGAGGAACTAATTGTGCTGATGAAGGTTTTCAAAAAGGGAGCTTCTTTGGGCATCATCGTCAATGACCTTCACCGTCACCCCTTAGCATATTACAGCATCAAGTTGCTGACCAGACTGTTTTCCAAGTCCCCTATGGTCCAAAACGACGGACCACTCTCGGTTTTGAGGGGTTTTTCAAGAAAAGACATCAAGCGTGTTTTACAAAAAGCAGGAATGGGAGCATTCAATATCCAGTGGAATTGGGCTTTCAGGTGGCGGGTAATTTGCAGATTCTCCTAAATTTGCACCTAAAATCATATTAAAAAATAAAATTGAATGACGCATGGAAGAGTATGGAATTGATTTAAAGACATTGGATTTGATCAAACAGCAGGCTGTAGATCTGGCGTTCAAAGTTGGGCCAAAGCTGATACTTGGAGTCATCATTTACCTGATAGGCAGATATTTGATCGGTTTGGTCCAAAAGATCATGGGCAAAGCATTTGAAAAGTCAGAGGTGGACCCTTCACTTGCGACTTTCCTGAAGAGTTTTGCAAAAGCCATCCTGTGGATATTGTTGCTGATCAGCATTGCTACTACGATGGGAGTCGAGATGACCTCTTTTGTGGCTATTCTTGGTGCGGCAGGTTTGGCTGTAGGTCTCGCTTTGCAGGGTTCGCTCTCCAATTTTGCAGGGGGAGTATTGATCCTGATGTTCAAGCCATTCAAAGTGGGAGACACTGTAGAGGCACAGGGAACTACCGGAGAAGTGGAGAGTATCGACATCCTGTATACCAAAATCAAAAATTTTGACAACAAGTTGGTTACACTTCCCAATGGGATTTTGGCCAATAACCTGATCATCAATTATTCCGAAAAATCCACAAGAAGGGTAGATATGAAAGTGGGTATCGCTTACGGAACCGATATCAAGAAAGCACGAAAAATTATTCTTGAGGTGTTGAATAAGGATGAAAGAGTCCACAAAGAACCCGAACCTGTGGTTCACTTTAACAATTTTGGGGAAAATTCCTTGGACCTTACCATCAGGTCTTGGGCCAATACGGAAGATTTGTGGCCGGTATATTGGGAAAATTTGGAGGCGATCAAAGAAGCATTTGAATCAAACAATATTGGTGTTCCTCATCCGCAACGGGATGTCTATCATTTTTATCCCGAAGGACAGAAATAAAAAAAGACCGGAATTTCCGGTCTTTTTTTATTTCTATTGTCTATGTACTATTCACTTTCGACAATCAATACATCAATCAAATTTTACAGGAACTGTCTTGCCGTCGTGTGTTACCGAACCGGTTTTATCACATTCGCCATCCCCATAATTGATGCGGAATTTAGATTCCGTGTTTAATGTCAGGTCAACTATACCGGAGGATGGAATCCAATTTCCCTTATCAGTACATTCCTGGTTGAATACCAATTTTTGATCTATCAGAGACATAAACGGTACACCGAGTCTGGTCACTCCACCGGCACCTCCGGTTACTTCCAATTTGAAGCCACGTTCTTCGTTAGGTAAATACAATTTTTTAAGGTATTCACCTTCTAGAGTGGCAAAAGTTCCATCAGGCCAGGTTACTTTGCCATCAGAGATTACAGTTTCGAATAAGAAAAATTTACCTTCGGCGTTGAAGCCACGGTGAATAAGTTTTCGGCGACCCTGGATTTTGAGCCCATTGACTTCATAGCCATCAAATGCCAAGGTGATTTCTGTTCCTGACTCAAAGGACAACGCAGAAAAATACACCATGATCTTTCCTTTTCGTTTGATTCCTTTGGGGCTCGTACATCCTTCGCCAAAGTTGATAACAATTGACTTGTTGTTTGGATAAAAATCAACTTTTGTAGTCGAACAGTAATCGCTTTCCAGGCCGAGTTGAGTTCTCAAACCTAGACCGTTGCTTTGCATCGCAGACAAGGTAAAAAAGTCTGCTTCATCAAAAGCGGCATTAACCTGTGCGCCTTCGTTCAAGACAGCTGTGTCTTGCTGAGGCAATAGTTCTTCTGTTTCTTCGCAGGAAAACATCAAAAAGATTATTCCTAGGGCAAACAGGAAAGTAGGGATTTGTGGGTGATTTACTTTCATGGGGATTAAGTTTTGTGATGAAAGTAACGTAAAAAAAATCAATTGGTTATTCAGTTGAAGAGGATTTTTTTTCGGTTTTTTTGTTCTTATGTCCTGAATTTGAGGCACATCCAATATTCTTGGTAAGAGATACATTTTCTGGTATACCACCAAAACCCTCTGAAAAATCCCATTCGTCAGCCAAAGTCTCTTTTTGTACTTTTTGTTCGTTATCCGGCTTTTTCCTTCCCATATTTTTAACCTATATCGGCCAGTTATCCTTGAATGTTTCTCCATTCAGAAAATCCGCTAATTCGTAAGCGTCTAACAAGCATGCTTCAAGTTCCTTATCAATCTGGTCCTTGTCAAGATCCTGACCGATGATGACGAGTTCATTCATTCGGTCTCCGAAGTTTTTGTCCCATTTGGAGTCGATATAGTCCCTGTTTTCCACATAGGAAGGGTACATCATTCTTTCTTTATATGGCATACTTGCCCACCAAACACCAACAGGATCTGCTTTGACCGAACCGCCTGCCTGCGACCAGGAGATGGCTTGGTCTTTTCTTGAGGCGATATAAAAAAGTCCTTTGCTGCGGATGATTCCCGAAGGCCATGTTTCGGTGATATAAGTCCAAAACCGTTGGGGGTGAAAAGGTCTTTTGTCTCTGAAAACAAAGGAGGAAATCCCATATTCTTCTGTTTCGGGAGTATGATGGCTTTTTTCAAGCTCTGCCTGCCATCCTGCAGACTGTGATGCTTCCTCAAAATCAAACAATCCGGTATTGAGGATTTCCTTCGGATCAATTTTGCTATGGTCGGTAATGAGGATTTTGGCAGAAGGGTTAAGTTTTTGGATGATAGCCTTTAATTCTTCCACTTGGGCTTTTGCTACCAAGTCAGCCTTGTTGATAAGGATGACATTTGCAAACTCAATCTGATCGGTCAATAAATTGACAATAGAGCGCTGGTCCTCCTCATCGTCATTGAGGTTTTTGGAAAATACCGTTTCAGAACTCCCAAAATCCCTAAAAAAATTAAACACATCCACCACAGTCACCATGGTGTCAAGCTGACTGAAGCGTGACAGGTCAATTCCTTTCTCATCATCCACAAAGCTGAAAGTCTGGGCAACAGGCAGCGGTTCTGATATCCCGGTACTTTCTATCAACAGATAATCAAACTTGTTTTCCTTGGCAAGACGCTCGACTTCGATCATGAGATCTTCCCTGAGTGTGCAACAGATGCAGCCGTTGCTCATTTCGACAAGTTTCTCCTCGGTTCGGGAAAGGGTATTTTCTTGCCTCACAAGCTGTGCATCCACGTTTACTTCACTCATGTCATTGACGATGACGGCTACTTTGAGTCCTTCTTTGTTGTGGAGGATATGGTTGAGCAAGGTGGTTTTTCCGGCGCCTAAAAATCCGCTAAGCACTGTGACAGGCAATTTTTTCTTCATATCAGTTAGTTATTTCCGCATCCAAAAGGATGAAATTCAATTCGTCGATATCCGAATCGTTGAGTTTAAGTTTTCCTTTGATGGTGATGATTTCGTCCACATTGATTCTTTTGGTAGGTTTTTTCTTGAGGTATGCTACCACGATGCTTTCCGGACCGGCACCACCACAGAAGAAACATTCTGCATTGGGGAATTTGGACAAAACCGCATAATTGGAAGTGGACATGTCCAGAGGAATATAGAATCCGGTGACAGAAACCTCTTTTCCTTCCATGGCTTTGAGCTCATCCGGAAAGATGGGATAGAGGAAATACATCCCAAATTCCCTGTTTAGCTTTTCCACAAACCTTGTTTTGGTAAACATGCCCCACATATCCAAAGGCTTTTGCTGCGCACTTGCCCCGACCACCAAAATGACCAAAGCCACAATCATCAATTTTTTCATCATCCTGTTTTTGTGCTCTAAATGTAAGAAGACTCCGGGGTTACCGGAGTCGTCTGTCAACCACCATTATTCTAATGAAGAGAACACTACAAGAATAATATGGTTCAAAGGTAGAGATTTTCATCTTAAATGCAACAATATTGCAAATATAAATTTTTAACCCAAGGAGATTCTTTTGGTATCTTTAGGCCATGGATATTGCATACGTTTCGCAGGATATTTTGGGTTTGCTTGCCAAAGCAAAAAGAAAAGGGATCATGCTTTCTTTGGTCAGGTTGTCAGTTTTTTTTGTGATGGCTGCAGCTTTTATTGTTGGCGTTACGGACAGGCCTTTATTTCTATTGCTGTTTTTACTGTCTTTGGCAGGGTTTATCTATCTGATTTTATTGTTCAATCAAAACCGGGATGAAACTGCTTTTTTGACCGAATTGGTCAAAATGGAAGAGGAGAAAGTGAAAAGATCCTCTCGAAGCCTTCAGGGATTTGATGCCGGAGCCGAATTCATTGACAAAGCCCATCCTTTTTCCAGTGACCTTGATATTTTTGGAAGCCATTCTTTGTTCCAATTGCTCAACCACACCGTCAATAAGGGAGGAAAAACAAAGTTGGCCTCTTGGCTTCAGTCCCAAATGAATCCTGAACTCGCCACCCAAAGGTCCGGTGCAGTCCGGGAACTGAGCCGGCATCCTAAGTTTGTTTCTGATTTTGAAGCGACCGGCAGGGCATTTATCAAAGAAGAAAAGTCCAAAGTAGGATTTTATACCTGGCTCAGGCAACCTGAAAGCTGGCGGTCTTTTTACTATTTACCCTTGGTACTTGGGCCGATAGGTGGAAGTATCCTGCTTTTTTTGGCAGCAGTGGGAATGATTCCTCCTGTGTGGATTGGGGCATGGATCGTTTTGGGTATCATTTCCCTGACATTGGTTTTCAAACCTCTTCAGGAAGCATCCAAAGTTTTTCCAAATCAGGGAGACATCAAGACTTTTGGAAAGTGGGCTTCCCTGATAGAAAAATCTGACTTTGCTGATCCCTATCTTCACTCCCTGAAAGAGCCCATTAAAAACGAAAATTTTGTAGCTTCCGAAGTGTTGAAATCTTTGGAACAAAAGACCTTTATGATCCAAAACAGGATCAACCTGATGTTTGTAATTTTCAACATGATTTTTTGGATTGACTTTTTTCTTCTTTGGAGAGCAGAAATCTGGCGGAAAAAATTCGGAAGCCATATTGCAGCTTGGGAGGAAGTTTTTGATACCTGGCAGGCTTTGGTTTCCTTGGGGGCATTTACATATGAAGAACAAAATACTTCCTTGCCAACATGGTCTAGAGAAAAAACCATTGAAGTAACAAACCTCAAACACCCATTGATCGCCAAAGAAAAGGCCGTGGGCAATGATTTTTCCCTTCTTGAAAATACCAAGACAATCCTGCTGACCGGGTCTAATATGTCGGGCAAAACCACCTTCATGCGGACATTGGGGATCAATATGGTCATGGCCAATGTGGGCTTGGGACCAATGGCTGAATCTTTTATCCTCGGGCCTTTTCAGTTGTTTACAAGCATGCGAAATTCTGACAACCTTGGAGAGAGTGTCAGTTCTTTTTATGCAGAACTCGCGCGGATCAAACAGCTTTTATCCAAAGCCGAAGAAGGGGATACAGTTTTTTTCTTATTGGACGAAATCCTCAAAGGAACCAACACTGCCGATAGGATTATGGGAAGTGAAGCATTGATCAGACAGCTCGCCGCAAGCAACTGTAAAGGGATAATTTCTACCCATGACATTGAACTCAGCCAACTTCAGAACAACCTGGAATATTTGGTAAACAAAAGTTTTCACAGTGAAATTATGGACGACAAGATCCATTTTGACTACAAGCTAAAAGAAGGTCCATGCCCAAGTTTCAATGCCCACAAACTGATGGAATTGATAGGTATCAAATTCTAGCAATTAAGGTTATGGCATGATAGTTGGTTTATTTGGTTATAAATCAATTATTTACCTAGACCAAAAAAACCATGAGCTCACTGTTGTATTTGATTGCGGTGATTTTGATCATCGGATGGATCTTTGGATTCTTTGTGTACAGCGCGGGGGGTTTGATCCATGTTCTTCTTGTATTGGCAATTGTTGCGGTACTCCTTCGGTTGATCGGAGGCAGGTCAGTTTAACCTCTTTATTCATGCTTAGTAAGTTTAGCCCTCACCCGAGGGCTTTTTCTATTTTGGTCTTTTCTGATTTCGGATACCCGCAATTTTAACTTATTTTTGATCCTTCAACAGTCCATACGTGCAACAGAATTATCAGCAAAAAACCTTAGGAATATTAGGTGGAGGTCAACTTGGCCGCATGGTCATCCAATCCGCCATCAGCTATAATATCGACATCCATATCTTGGATCCTGATTCCAATGCTCCCTGCAAATCCATTTGCCAGAAATTTGTAAAAGGCAGTCTGAATGATTTTGAGACGGTGTATGCATTTGGTCAGGATTGTGATATCATCACGATCGAGATCGAAAATGTCAATACCGAGGCCCTTCAAAAATTGGCCGACGAGGGCAAGGAAGTATTTCCGCAGCCTCATATCATCAAAATGATCCAGGACAAAAGGCTACAGAAACAGTTTTACAAAGGAAAAGGGATTCCCACTGCTGATTTTATTTTGACTGAGGACAAGGCGGATGTGATCAGAAATGCATCTTTTCTTCCTGCCGTCAACAAACTTGGCAGAGAAGGCTATGATGGTCGAGGAGTGCAGATTCTAAGGAATGAAGGTGATTTGGAAAAGGCATTTGAAGCTCCGGGATTACTGGAAAAGTTGATTGACTTTGACAAAGAAATCGCCGTCATCGTAGCAAAAAATAAAAATGGGGAGACTATAGCATTTCCGGCTGTTGAGTGTGCATTTCACCCCACCGCCAATTTGGTAGAGTTTTTATTTTCCCCTGCGCAGGTCAGTGATGATATTGAACAAAAAGCAAAAAAGATAGCCATACAAGTCATCGAAGAATTGGGAATGATCGGAATATTGGCAGTGGAGATGTTTGTCACCAAATCGGGAGAAATCCTTGTCAATGAAATAGCGCCTCGCCCTCACAACAGCGGGCACCATACGATTGAGGCTAATTTCACTTCCCAATTTGAGCAGCATTTCAGGGCCGTGATGGACATGCCATTGGGCAATACGGACACCCGATGTCCTGCCGTGATGGTCAACCTGCTCGGGGAAGAAGGATATACCGGCGATGCCTATGTCGAAGGATTGGATGAGGCCTTGTCCCAAAAAGGGGTTTATGTGCATCTTTATGGCAAGAAAACGACCAAGCCTTTTAGGAAAATGGGCCATGTCACGATCTTGGACAATGAGATTGAAATATTGAAAAAGAGAGCTTTGGAAATAAAAGAACTGATCAAGGTAAAAGCCTAAATTATGGATATACAGGTAGGGATTATTATGGGAAGCAAGTCTGATTTGCCCATCATGTCGGAAGCAGCTTTGGTATTGGAAGAACTTGGGGTAGGTTATGAACTGACTGTCGTGTCCGCCCACCGCACCCCTGACAGGATGGTGGATTATGCAAAGAGTGCGAAAGAAAGAGGACTCAAAGTCATCATCGCGGGAGCGGGTGGCGCAGCACATCTGCCAGGAATGGTCGCTTCTTTGACTACTCTGCCGGTGATCGGAGTTCCGGTGAAGTCCTCCAATTCCATTGATGGATGGGACAGCATCCTTTCCATCCTGCAGATGCCTTCGGGGATTCCCGTGGCCACGGTCGCACTGAACGGCGGTAGGAATGCAGGGATTTTGGCTGCTTCTATGATTGGCGCGTTTTCTGAAGAAATATCCAAGAACTTACTGGCTTTTAAGGAATCACTAAAAGAAAAAGTAGAAAAGTCTGCCGAAGAAATTGAAACAAAAGGCTGGAAACATGCGTAAAAACTATTGGCTTATAAATTAAAGTTTACTAGTTTGATTGAAAGAGCGGGTTTATGTAAACCCGCTTTTTTATTTTCTTGGTTATTGAAATAGGAAATTTTTACATTTTCTTTGAATCATGAATCTCCAAAAAATTATCCGCTTCAAGATCGGCTCCGAAAATTGGGAAATGCCACTAGGCGTGGTTTTGTTGGTGGGTGGAATCACCTTGGTCCTGATGATTGGCGGGGCGTATCTTGGATTCAGATTTGGTCAAAGCCTACACTAATCAACAAAAAGTCCCCATCCATCATCGTATTTTTCTGCGGACGCAAATCCCTTCACCCATACGACAAACATTTCCTTGTACTCTTGGATCGCATCCCGCAAAAGTTGTAGGTGTTCTTCCGCATGCGTTCCCTCCAAAGCCAACTGATAGGTCATCGAATGGAGACTCCGGGCATGGATTTTCATGATGGTGGCGTTCTCCATTTTGAGGATATAATCATTGACACCTTCGGCACCGGAAAATTTGGCCGGTATAATCATGGCACTTTCCATCATCAGACTGCCGTAGAGTTCAGCTCTTGCTTCGTCAAGTGAGCCTACCAAGGCATTTGTCAGCTTGTAAATCTCCATCCCTTTGATTTTGAGGGGATGGTTGTTGATTCTGTCCTTTTCTTTCTGGAACTCTTCCTCATCACTTCCATCCCAGGAATCATTTTCGTCATCGTCTTCCCACATGGCATTTTGGTTAATGTTGACATTTTTAGATAAAAAAAATTTGTCCCAAAATTCTGCTTTGAGACAAATTATATGCAATCCAAGTAAGTAAAATACCTTTAAAAAGGCAATACGTCATCTCCGCGTTCGTCAGAAAAAGTAGTGACGTCAGGTATGGATTTGGCTGTGGCTGCTTCCTTTGGTTTTTGGGCACCGCCTTTTTCTACTTTCCATACTTTCACATCAGTATACCACCTGCCGTTATATTCTCTACTTTCTATGTCAACGGAAGCGGTGACCTCGTCACCCACTTTGAGGGCAAACTGATCAATGCTGTCACCCCAGATGACTACGCACACTTTCTTTGGGTATTGTCCCGGTTGTTCTACGATATATTCTCTTTTTCTCCAAGTCCCTTTGGCGGAGGACCCGCTTGCCTCGGGCATAATTTGAACTACTTTTCCGATTATTTCCATAATTTTTTGTTAGTATTGAAAAACCGAAGTTAATAAATTTCAATAGGTAAATACAGCTTTCACCCCAACCTGTAACCTTAATTTCCTCTTTTTTGTAATTCCCGGTAAAATCAGGCCCGAGATTTGCAACATTATACTAAACCCGGGAGTATATGCGTTTAAGAAATATCCAAGCGAGAGAATTTTTTGTGGATCATCTGCTCTATTCCCGAATTAAATTTCAGTTTTTTGACAGTAAAGTGCAAATTGTTTCATATTGACTGATTTTTGTGAAATTTTCAAATAAAAAAATCCTGTAAGTGTTGCATCGAACAAAGTGATTCTTTACATTTGGTTACAATAATTTAATTGTTTCACCCTCTAATATATACTATGGCATAAACCTCTACGTTATTTTAAAGTCAATTTGTATGAATGAAAGGACAAGTCCTAAAGATGCCGAGTTGATCGCGCAGTACAGAAGTGGAAGCGAGGCAGCATTTGAAAAGTTAGTAAATAAATACAAATCGAGGGTTTATACCACCATTTACCTGATAGTCAAAGACCAAGGCGTAGCCGAGGATTTACTACAGGACGTATTTGTAAAAGTGGTTCACACCCTTAGTGCTGACGGTTATAACGAAGAGGGAAAATTTCAGCCATGGTTGATGCGCATCGCGCACAATTTAGCCATTGATTTCTTCAGAAAACGGAAGCGCTATCCCACCATCGTGATGGAAGATGGGATGGATGTCTTCAATACGCTGAGATTTGCTGAGGAAACCATCGAAGATGTCAAAGTCAAGGAAGATACCGTGGAGTTGGTAAGAAGACTGATCGATGAACTTCCCGAATCCCAAAAACAGGTGCTCATTATGAGGCACTATATGGATTTGAGTTTTCAGGAAATCGCAGAACAGACAGGTGTCAGTATCAATACGGCGCTTGGAAGGATGCGGTATGCATTGATAAACATGAGGAAAAAACTAAAACAATTAAACGTTGCCTATGACAAAATCTTTTACCCCAAATGACCTGTTAAGATATATCTATCAGGAAATGAGTGAGGGTGAAAATGAGTTGGTTGTGCAGGCCCTGCGCAGTGATGATCACTTGATGCAGGACTATTTAGACATGCTGAGCACGCTTGACCAATTGAATCAACTCATTCTTACACCTTCGGAAAAAGTAGTAAAGAGCATTCTTCGGAAAGCCAATTCTACCGGTCTCGAAAAAGTCTAAACCTATCGAACAGAAAAAAGGTAACCTGAAGGCGAAAAGCTTTCAGGTTTTTTTATGTATTTGATTTATTATTCTAGGTAAAGATTATTACTTTTTTGGTTTTGGATCAGGTAATTCCTTCAGGGAAATCCGGACCAATTTACTTAACCATTCTCCATCTTCGATTTTGTCTTCAATTAGAAAACTTGGTTTTGCTCCTTCATAAGGTGGTGCTTCCACCACAGTTTCGATAAATTTCCTTCCGGATTCTGTGGGTTTGATAAAAAGTTTATTGTCGCAAATCAGACCAAATAATTTTCCATCGGCATAAACCCCATATTCTCCAAACACTTTTTTGGAAGAGATTTCACCTGCATTTTTGATTTGGTCGATGACGAAGTCTACAAATTTTTGATCGGAAGGCATTTCTTTTTCAATAGATAATTAAATATAAAGTTCTTAACTCAGTTTTATATCAACCTCAGTCCAAAACCCCATCCAAAAACACCTGTGCTTTCCCAATCAAGTCTTGATTGGTCGCCGGGGTGAAGCCGTGTCCCTGCCCTTGAATATATTCCACCAAGTGTAGGACATTCTTGGCAACCAGGGCATTTTCTAGAATTTCACTTTGAGAAATGGGGACGACGGTGTCGATATTCCCATGAAAAAAGACCGTCGGGACGGAATTGGGCGTGACGAATCCCAAAGGGCTTGAATCGGCATAAATCACCGGTTTGGCAGTAGGATTTCCTCCAAGTAAATTGTCAAAGAGCAGTTGGGTAAATAGGTTGAAACCGTAGAAACTGACAAGTTCTGTAGGCGGAAAGAAAGCGACAACAGCTTTGACCAGACCATTTTGGTTGTTTTTGTAGCTGTGCAACAATGCCAAATGTCCTCCGGCACTTCCTCCGGCAAGGATGATTTCATCGCTGACATCCCATGTCGACAATTGGGACTGGATGTAAGCAATAGCATTTTTGATGTCTTCTTCTTGGGAGGGAAATTTGTTTGCGCCGGTCGATATGTTGAAAAGCCTGTAATTGACCGCAACATAAGCATAGTCGTCCTGCACGGCTTCCAGCCAGGGTTTGAACTGAACAAACTCATCCTTGGTGCCATCTACCCATCCGCCACCGTGGATCCACACAAAAACTTTGGTGCTGCCTGTACTTCTGTTTGCCGGCAAAAAAACATCCATCACCTGCCTTTCATTGGTACCATATGGTGTGTTCAACAGTTCCGCAGCAACATCTGGATTTAATTCCGGTTGCGGATCATCCTTTTCGACGCAGGAAAAGAGTATAAAAATCCCTAAAAAAAGACTGCCGGCAAATCTCAAAACTGAACTCCTTACCATAATTTTTTATTTATTTGATCTGTGAAACAACGAAAGTAAGGATTACTTGTTGTAAAAATGGGGATATGGTTATTAAGTTAATGGTTATTGGTAATGTCCGATTTAGAATTCTAAAATGTAAATCACACTATTTGGCGATTCAAAATATCAATTAATATCCAGTATCTACCAATATCTATTTTCAATATCCACGAGTATCAATAATTCAAATATCCAAATCACAAATTAATCCATGCTTCGAAAAGAAAGATACGCTGCAGTCATAGACCATTTTGCCCAACATATGCCGATAGCTGAGACAGAACTCGTCTTCGAGAATCCCTATCAGCTTTTGGTCTCTGTAGTTCTGAGTGCGCAGTGTACCGACAAGCGTGTCAACATGACGACTCCGGCGATTTTCCGGGATTTTCCCAGCCCGGCACATTTGGCGGCCACCGATTTTGATACACTCTTCCCTTATATCCGCAGCATTTCTTATCCAAATAACAAGACCAAACACCTTATTGGACTTGGGAAAATGCTCACAGCCGAATTTGGCGGTGAAGTTCCTTCCACTGTGGACGAGCTCGTCAAGCTTCCCGGTGTAGGCCGCAAAACAGCCAATGTCATCACTTCTGTCGTTTGGAATCAGCCCAATATGGCTGTGGACACCCATGTTTTCAGGGTTTCTAAGCGCTTGGGTTTGGTCAATCAAAATGCAAAGACGCCGCTAGAAGTGGAAAAGCAGTTGATCAAAAATATCCCAAAGAAATACGTCCACATTGCCCATCATTGGTTGATTTTGCATGGCCGGTATGTTTGCCTGGCGAGAATTCCCAAATGTTTGGAGTGCAATATCACCCATCTTTGCAGGTATTTTGAGAAAAACAAAGAAGCGATTTTGAATAAGGATTTCCTTCCCCCTAAAAAGAAAAAATAAATGTGTGGAATCCATGCACTCATCCAACCTGAATCCGATGGCCTAGCCGCCATCCAAAAGATGATGCATGCCACTGAACATCGTGGACCGGATTTTTCGGGTTTCTGCAAAGTAGAAGAGGGTATATTTTTTGCGGCCAACAGGTTAAAAATCCAGGATCTCAGCGATGACTCCAACCAACCGCTTTGGTCTGAAGACCGATCGGCGGTTTTGGTCTTCAATGGCGAACTCTATAACCATCCCGAATTGAAAAGAATCCTGGTCAATCGGGGATACCATTTGGATACAGGTTCAGATTCTATCATTTTGTTACATTGGTTGAAGGCTTTTGGCAAAGAAGGAATCCAACAACTCAAAGGCATGTTTGCATTTGTCTTCGCTGATCAAGGCAAAAAGGAGATTTTGGTCAGCCGGGATATTTCGGGAGAGAAGCCTCTTTATTTTCACCATAATGGAAATTCCTGGATATTTTCCTCAGAGACCAAAGGGATTTTGGCAGGAATGAAAAACAAACCCAAAATCGACAAAACCCAATTTCTACCTTTTTTCTACTATAGGCACAGTATGCCGGACCGGTCATTTTTTGAGGAGGTCAAGCAGGTCTTGCCAGGAGAAATTATCATTCTGGATTTCGATGGGCATATTAGCCAAAGAGAGAAAATGGTTTTGGAACCAAACCAAGAACATGAAACCTCCCAAAATAAATTTGAAGAAACACTAAAAGAAGCTGTTTCCAAAAGTTTTTCTGCTGAAAGGCCTGTCGGAATGGTGCTCAGCGGTGGTGCAGACAGCAGTCTTCTATATACAGTTGCGTATGAACTCACCGGGCAAAAATTACCAACCTACACGGTGGCTTTGGAAAGTAGGCTACAAGGCAAATACAGAGACCCCCATTTTGTCAGGATTTTTAACCAACAATATCCTTCCGAAAACAGAGAAATCCGGGTGAATAAAGCAACGGTCATGGAAAATTGGGATGCCTACATCCAATCCATGGACCAACCTATCGGAGACAGCGCAGGGTTTTTGACCTGGTTGGTAGCCAAGGAGGCCAAAGAAGAAGTCAAAGTCCTGATCTCAGGTGCGGGTGCGGATGAGCTTTTTGCCGGATACAACAGGCATCGGGCGTTTATACATTATCTGAACCATCCCACATTGTTGATGCAGATTGCCACCTTTTCAGATTTCCCATTTCCCGGGTATCTGAAAAAATTGATTCAAAGCATCTCCAAAAATCCTGAGGACACATTTATCCAAATGGCCGCTTTGGAGAAAATCCCTGAAGCATATCTAGGAATTTTCAGACCTTGGTATCCCAAAAGCGAATTTGATTTTAAAAATGCTTTGGATTGGGACAGGACTTTCTACTTGGTCAATGACATTCTCAAAATTCATGACAATGCCTGTATGGCCCATGGGATAGAAGGACGTGCACCTTATTTATATTCTGAGTTACTGGAATTTGCCCTTTCTCAGACAGAGGATGAATTATTGAAAAGCAAAGGAAAAGTCTTTATCAAGGAATCATTGAGGAAACGTGGCCTGGGGCAGATTGCAGACCGGAAGAAACTGGGATTTGGTTTGCCTCTACAAGAATGGATGGAGGAAAATGATTTTAGGGAATGGGTTTTTGGACCCATCCGACAGCTATCAGCAGACTGGGGGGAATGTTTTCCACCTGAAATGCTTAAATTTGTAGCGCAGCCAGAAAAGGCAGAAAAGAGACATTTTCTATTGGTTTGGAACATGTTTATCCTTGCAGGTTGGCTGAATAAGTTTTCGAAATGAAAATCATTTATATCCATCAGTATTTTGTCACGCCTTCTCAGGGAGGGGGAACCCGCTCATACCACTTGGCCAAAGGCTTGGTAGAAGCTGGTATCGAGGTGGAGATGATTACATCGCACTCTGAAAACTATTATGATTTCAAGCTCATTGACGGCATCAAGGTACATTACCTTCCCGTGTCCTACCGTCAGGAATATGGGTTTTTGAAGAGAATTTGGGCGTTTTCGGCTTTTGTGGACCAGGCAAAAAAGCTTCTGCTCAAATTGCCGCGACCTGATTTTTTATACATTACATCGACTCCATTGACTACCGGATGGATTGGATTGTGGGCCAAAAAGAAGCTGGCCATACCTTTCTTTTTTGAAGTCAGGGATCTTTGGCCGGATGCTCCGATACAGGTGGGCGTCATCCAAAATCCTGTCTTGAAGAAAATTCTCTACAGCCTCGAATCCAAGATTTACAGGCATGCTTTTAAGGTGATAGCCCTTTCTCCCGGCATCGCCAATTCCATCCGTGAAAAGTGTGACACCTGCAAAATCCACCTGATACCCAATTTTGCGGACACTGAGTTTTTCCATCCCATAGAGAAAAAGGAATCATTTCTCCAAAAATTTGGCCTCCAACCGACCTTTACCATTGTTTATGCAGGCGCTATCGGTCAGGTCAATGCTGTCGATGAAATGCTGATTTTGGCCAAAAAGGCACAAGAAAAAGGTAGGGATTACCAGTTTGCCGTAATGGGAAAAGGCGCCAAGTCTGAAGATTTGCTACGCAAGGCAAAGAACTTGGGGCTTCACAATTTTTTCTATTTCCCCTTTGGGAGCAAGGAGGAAGTCCGTCAGCTCTTGTCGGTTTCGGACTTGGCAATGGTCACCTTTGCCCACCTTCCTGTACTGAAAACAAACAGTCCCAATAAATTTTTTGATGCCTTGGCAGCAGGAAAGGGAATCATCGTGAACCATAAAGGTTGGGTGTACCAATTGGTAAAAGAGTATAATTTGGGAATTTATTTCAATCCTGAAAATCCCGAAGATGCTTTTGAAAAGTTGGAAAAAATGGCTTCAAATCCGAAACTGCTTCAGGAAACCCAAAAAAATTCCCGTGAATTGGCAGAGAAATATTTTTCCAAAGAGTTGGCCGTGCAGCGGCTTTTGGCAGTCCTCGATCCTGATAGATTCGGAAAGGATTTTAGGGACGAGGTTTATATCCTGACAGCTTGAAGATTTTTTCTGTGTCGGATTCCTCCATCAATTCCTTCAGCGGGACATTATTGTTGAACTGGTAGTCATCCACAATATTCCATCCAAGCCATCTTCCGACGCGTCCCGGAGCGTCAGGACTGATTTCGACGGTGGATGGGGCTTCACCTGTATATTTTCTGATTTCAAAAGGATTGGTTTCGAATAGCAGGTCATTTTCCACAAAGTAGGACCAAATCAAAACTTCATTGTCAAAGCATGCCGCCACTTCTTCACTTGAATAGCCGATGATAAATTCATCAGGAGTGCATGGCAGGATTGCTTTGGTAAAATGATAGGCCTTGCCATAGTAGATCATTTCGGCTACAAGTGAATTTTGCTTCAAATCAGTTTTATTATAAACCGAAGAAATCGCTGTCACAATCATAGGCACGATGTATTTAGCCTCATACCTTTTTGCAATATAATCCGGTAAATCCGGGGCCTGAAAACGATGGTCCGCAGGAAGGAAATAATCCAAGCCGATTACGATCATTTCTTCGTCAATATAAAGATCAGAGCTAAAGCCGCTGACAAAAGTATAGACCTTTGGCACCTTGAATTCCGGAAAATAGTGCTTGATATATTTGAAGGCATTGCTCAGGTCTTTTTCCAAAACTGTGACGTCAGGGTAGTGAATCATTACTTCATCGTAAAGTTCACGCATCAGCGTATCCTGATGGGTAGCGAGCAGTTCAGCAGCCAAATCCTCTTTGGAGGGATAGTTGGACGTCAATAAATATTTTTCTGCGAAGTATGGGTGGTTTTCAAAAAGGTAGGAGAATTCTTCGGATGTTTTTGCAGAAAAGAAATCATTTTCCAACCTTACAATCCTCAATTCTAAGTCCGTATTGAGGATATCTTCGTCCAATTGGCATTCCTCTGTTTCCTTTTTGCAGGATGAAAAAATTGTGACTAGACTCAAAATTGCAGATAAGAGAATTTGGTTTTTCATAAGAATGCCATGCGGGAATAGAATTTGGCCAAATCTACAAGGAATCTTAAAATTATTGCTTGATTTTTTTTGGCAAAGTAACAACTAAATAAATTTATGTTATTGAGTTTAGTTACAATATTTTTCTATTGGTCTACAAAATTAAGTTGTTGGTGTAAACATGCATAACATTGGTTGTATCATGGTGTTTTAAGACTATTCAATTTAACACTTAACCAACAAAATTTATGAAAACTATCAGATCAAAATGGTCCTTATTGACCATAGCATTGATGTCAATGACATTGGTGCTTTTCTCCTCCTGCAATGAGGATGAGACCCCTACTCCGGATCCAAATGTTGTCGAAGTAGCGGCTTCGAACTCTAATTTTTCTACGCTCGTCTCTGCCGTACAGACAGCAGGATTGGTACCAACGCTTTCCGGAACAGGCCCGTTTACGGTTTTTGCACCGACAAACGACGCGTTCAATAGATTTCTAACTGCAAATGGTTTAACTGCAACCCAATTATTGGCTTCCGATGCTTTGGGTGAAACATTGACTTATCACGTTGTTGGAGCATTAGTTCCAGCTTCTTCCGTATCTGCAGGTAAAGTAACTTCAGTTTCGGGAGATCCTTTTTATGTGAGCATTGCGCCAAACAATGAAATATGGATCAATGGTAATACAAAAATTACCGCCACTGATGTTATGGCATCCAACGGAATAATACACGTTTTGGACAATGTCATTACTCCTCCAACACAGAGCATTGCCCAGATTGCCATCGCTTCCACTACTGCTGCGCAACCGGAGTTTACGCAATTGGTAGCAGCACTGGTACGAGCAAATTTAGCAGGAGCTTTTCAAGGTGGTTTTGATGATGACCTCACTGTCTTCGCACCAACAGATGCTGCTTTCCGTAATCTTTATGCTGCTTTGGGAGTTACAAGTGTTGATGAAATTCCATTGGAGACATTGACCGCTGTTTTGCAATACCATGTCGTTCCCGCAAGAGCTTTTTCTCAGGATTTGAGACAAGGGGCTTCATTGCCAACTTTACTGACAGGCAAAAACCTCACCGTTAATCTTTCAGATTTGAAAATAAATGATGCCGGTCTTGTGGCTGAAGCGCTGAATATTCACGCCACCAATGGAGTAATCCATGTGATCGATAAGGTTATGTTGCCGCAATAAATGCAGTAAATAGTTCACTGTCCGTAGTCCACAGATCGGGATTTTGAACTTCAAACCCTGTTGCTTTTTCAGACCGATGAAATTTTTAAGTGACTATGAGTTATTGACCAAACAAGGATTCTTCAAAAAATCTAAACTTGGTTTCTACCTCCCTGAAATATCAATCATTATCGAATATCAATTAATATCTGTTTGCCCTTCTGAAAAAAAGAAATTTAATAAGGAGTAAATAAAGTGAAAAAGTGTCGGTAACCGCCGGCACTTTTTATTTGCTCGTTATTTTTTGGTTATTTCAATCCGTGGAAAACAAATTGGTAATTGGAAAGGCATTATTGAAATACATGAGTTTCAAAAAACTCAGCAATTACCTTTTGCTTTTTTCTTCCTTCCAAATCAGCAGGTTACTTGGAAAACCTAAAATATGGGGCTATCCGACTACGCTGTCTATTGAACCCACGACAAGCTGTAACCTCCGCTGTCCGGAATGCCCGAGCGGGCTAAGGAGTTTTTCTAGGCCGACAGGAATGATAGAAGAGCGGCTTTTCCAAAATATCATAGACCAATCAAAGGACTATCTCACCTATCTCCATATTTATTTTCAGGGAGAGCCCTTCCTTCATCCAAAGTTTTTGGATATGGTTTCTTATGCTGATAAAAAAGGGGTTTTCACTTCCTCTTCTACCAATGCGCATTACCTGAATGAAAAAAATGTGGCGTCGATTCTTGCTTCAGGCCTGAAGCAACTGATCGTATCCATGGACGGCATCACGCAGGAAATCTATGAAGATTATAGGATTGGGGGAAACCTTGAAAAAGTTAAGAAAGGGCTTTCGCTTCTTGTTCAAAAAAGGAAAGAAACAAAACAACTTTTCCCAAGAATTGTCCTTCAGTTTCTCGTCACCGGCAAAAACGAACATCAGATTCCTGCCCTGAAAGATTGGGCTATAGAAGTGGGAGTGGATGAATTGCAGCTGAAGACGACCCAAATCTATGATTTTGAAAATGGGTCTCCGCTGATTCCAAGCGACCACAGGTATTCCCGTTATATACCAAAGATTGACGGTACCTGGAAGCTCAAAAAGGAAATTGAAAACAAGTGCTGGCGTATGTGGCAAGGGGCAGTATTCACTTGGGATGGAAGGATGTTACCATGTTGTTTTGACAAAGATGGACAACATGTGATGGGGAAAATCGGAGAAAGCAGTTTCAAAGAAATCTGGAAAAATGAGACCTATTCAAAATTCCGGAAACAATTGTTAGAGGACAGGTCCCAGATTGACATCTGCAAAAACTGCACAGAGTAAGCGGAATAGGCCTAATTTAATTGCTCTGATATTTCTTTACTGCTTGGAATAACTATATTTACACAGATTTTCTCCTATTTTGAATAGAAAACGCCCTAGGTTTATACGACATTAATCAAAGAGTATATCCAGGTTGCCAACCAAATGACACACCAAAACCTTATGTATTTTCAGCCAAAATTATTTCTAAAAAAAGCTTTAGGGATATTTTTCATTGTGCTTTCCTTGATATTTTTCAATATAAATGTCACCCATGCCCAATCCATGTCCGATCTCAGTGCCATCAAAGTGGATGATCTGTCTGATGCCCAGATCCAGGAACTTATCCGCAGGGCTAGTGAAGCCGGCTTGTCAGAGTCTGAATTGATCCAGATGGCTAGACTCCGGGGTGTTTCGGAAGCGGAGTTGGAAAAATTGAAAAACCGGATTGAAAAATTGGATGTTTCAGGCACTGGGGGAAGTCCCTCAGCCACTTCATCCAAAAGAGAACCAAGAAAACAAGGCGACCTGAATGAAATCACAAGTGGCTTATTTAAAGAACAGGAGGACATGGGTTCAGTTGCTGATGAGTCGTCGCCTTATTTTGGATTGGATATTTTTTACAATAAAAAAAGAAGGTTGAGTTTCGAACCCAATCTGAACATTGCCACACCCAAGAATTATATCCTGGGACCGGGTGATCTGATTTACATAGATGTATATGGTCAATCCGAAAAATACTATGAAGCAACTGTCAGCTCGGACGGATTCATTCTCCTTGACAATGTAGGGCCCGTTGGTCTATCAGGAAAAAGTATCGAAGATGCAGCAATTATCATCAAAAACAGACTCTCTAATTTTTATACAGGGATGTCTGGAAGCAATCCCAATACATTTATGCAGGTCACCCTTGGCAATGTCAGGACGATTAAAGTGCATTTGGTAGGAGAGTTGAGATTGCCGGGAACATTTACGCTGAGTGCTTTCAGTACGGTTTTCAATGCGCTCTATGCTGCTGGAGGACCTAGTGACAATGGTACCATGCGCGAGGTGAAAATTATCCGGGATGGTAAAATTGTCTCGAAAGTTGATATTTATGATTTTTTGGTCAATGGCAACGCCAATCTCAACTTCCAGTTGAAAGACCAGGATGTGGTCATGGTTGATCCGTTTCTTTCCAGAGTAAGTGTGCTTGGTGAAGTAAAGAGGCCTAAAATCTTTGAAGTAAAAGAAGGGGAAACATTTGCAGACCTGTTGAAATATGCCGGGGGTTTTACTGATCTGGCTTTCAAAAACAGGATCAACGTCATCCGCATCACAGGAAAAGAAAAAGCGGTTTCGGATATATTCAATGAGCAATTTTCCATTTTCACTGTCAAAGGTGGTGATCAATATACCGTGACCAAGGTTTTGGACAGGTTTACAAACAGAGTTCAAGTCAAAGGAGCAGTTTTTAGAGAAGGGAATTTCTCCCTTACAGAAGGGCTGACCCTTTCTCAGGTAATCAAAAATGCGGACGGCGTTCGCGGAGAAGCCTATTTGGAAAGAGCAAGCATCCTGAGGACATACGATGACCTTACCACCGAGGTGATAACAGTCAATTTGCGTGGAGTACTTGAAGGAACTGCACCTGACATTCCACTTCAAAGAGAAGATGTCGTCAGGGTATCTAGTATCTATGACCTTCAGGAAGAGTTTTATGTGCAGGTAAGCGGGGAGGTCAAAAACCCCGGAACTTACCCTTTTTCAAAACAGATGACTGCTGAAGACCTCATTATTTTGGCAGGAGGATTAAGGGAATCCGCAAACACTTCAGACGTCGAAATTGCACGCAGGTCGGCTACCTCAGATTCGGGCACTTTTTCGGATTTGGTTCCAATTAAAATAAACATCGGTCTTGATATTCAAGAAAATCCTGTCTTCCTTCAGCCATATGACAATGTTGTAGTGAGGAGAAAGCCGAATTTTACACTTAGCAAACAGATCCAGATAGAAGGACAAGTGAATTCGCCCGGTATATTTTCAGTACAGACTGCAGAAGAAAGGATCTCAGATGTGATCAAAAGAGCCGGAGGATTGACTCCTTATGCCTATACCAAAGGCGCTACCTTGATCAGAAGAACAGAATTTTTTGATACAGAATCTGAGCAGCTCAGAAGGCAGAGAAACCTGCAGGACTTACAGCAAAAACTCCAAAAGGATCCAAACAATACCGAATCGCAGGAATTGTTGTTGGAGAGGTTATATCAGGAAATCGGGAATGTGGATCTTGGAACTTCTGAAGGTGCGGTTGCCGCCCAATCAAAAAGAGAAGCCATCACAGGAATTTCTGAAAACAAGGCTGATTTGGCTCCACTCAAAATTAGACAAACAGAAGCTGTTGCTATAGATTTGGAAGAAATTTTGAAGAATCCGGGATCTGACAAGGACCTCATTCTCGAAGAAGGAGACGTGATTTCCATTCCTAGACAACTTCAGACTGTCAGGTTGAGGGGAGATGTGGTCTACCCTGCCACAGTCCGGTATGAAAAGGATAAAGGAACAAAATTCTATATCAACAGGGCTGGGGGATTTGATATCCGTGCCAATAGGAAGAGAACTTATGTGGTCTATGCCAATGGAGAAGTGGCGAGAACCAAGAGTTTTGTCGGAATCAGGTCCTATCCAACAGTAGCCCCGGGTGCAGAAGTGATCGTACCGACTAAAGGTCCAAGGGTTCCTGTCAGACCCGGAGAAATCGTCGGAATTGCAACAGCGCTCGCGACCCTTGCATTGGTTCTTACCCAACTCAATCCATGATAATATGAATGGACAGCAACATATTTTGGATGATAAGATTACGCTCAAAGAAGTTATTCTCAACTTCAAAGGATGGATTTTCTTCTTTATCAGTAAGTGGAAAATATTCCTTTTGGCAGCAATTATTGGGATTGTAGCGGGTGCATTGGTATCTATCTTCAAGAAGCCTGTTTACCATGCAGAGACGACTTTCGTTTTGGAAGAATCGGACATGGGAGGAATGGGACAGGTTTCGGGGATCGCATCACTTTTGGGCATCAACTTGGGTTCGATGAGTGGTCCTTCCGGGATTTTCCAAGGTGAAAATATCATGGAGCTCTACAAATCCGACAACATGTTGGGCAAGACTCTTCTGAGCCCTTTTGACGACAAAAAACTCCTGATCGACAAGTATATTGAATTCAACGAGCTTGATAAAAAATGGAAAAATAAGGTGGATCTGGCAAGTCTTAATTTTTCCATTCCTAGGGAGAATTTTACTATAACACAGGATTCTGTGGTCAAAGAAATATCAAAGCTGATAAGAGAAAAACACCTTTCTGTCGAAAAGCCCAACCGAAAGCTGAGTATCATTTATGTCACAGTAAGTTCTAAGGATGAGCTGTTTTCAAAAGTTTTCAACGAGTCAATGGTTGCCAACGTCAATAGCTTTTACCTGGAAACCAAAACAAAAAAGACAGCCGAAAACCTTGCCATCCTTCAGATGCAGGCTGACAGTGTAAGGGCTGTGTTGGATGAAAACCTGTTGGAATATGCAACCATGGCAGACAGGATTCCTTTCCCCAATTCACTTGTGCAAAGTGCAACAGTGGGCAGCCGCAGAAAGCAGGTGGATATACAGGCTGCATCGGCTGTTTTTGCGGAAATAACCAAAAACCTGGAAATCGCCAAAGTCAACCACCGCAACAATTCTCCATTGATACAAATTATCGATTCGCCAAGATATCCATTGAAAAGTACCCGGATAAAACTCCTCAAAGGAATGGTTTATGGTGCTGTTCTGATGGGCTTTGCGGCTTTACTTTTCTTGTATTTCAGGCAATTATACCGCCTTCATATCGAGGGAAGTTGAATTTTTATCATGTCCCGATATGATAGAAAAAATCACTTCCCATACTTTTACAGGCCTGTTCAAGAACAAATCGATACAGAACTTTATTTTTTTGATTACCATTCAGGCTTCCAATATTGTGATCACGCTGATCTCTATGCCGCTGTTGATACAGTCCATCGGTGTGGATGGGTTTGGATTGGTCAACCTTTCTCTTTCAGTTATTATCCTTGCAAATATCATGGTGGGATTTGGGTATAACCTCAGCGGCCCACGGGAAGTCGCCCTGCATCAAAACGACAAAGAGATGCTTTCCCATCTTGTCTCCAACATTGTTTTCAGCAAAGTATTGATGGCATTGTTGGCCACTTTGGGCATTGTGGTAGCTATTTTTGGATTGAACATGTTCAGAGAGTATCAGTGGATATTGCTCTTTTCAGTATTGCTTTTGTTTTCTGAGGCTACACTTCCGCTGTGGTTTTTTCAGGGAATGGAAAAAATGAAATTGATTTCCATCGCCAACGTATTCAGCAAGTTGCTATACTTGATGGGGATCGTGCTTTTTATACATAAGCCTGATTCTGCCAAATGGGTGAATTTCATCATGGGAGCGTCGGGATTGGGGATCAACATCCTGCTGCTTCTCTACATTCATTTCATGCTGGAAATCAGGTTTTACAAGCCAAAGTTTGTCCAGCTTTTCACTTCCCTCAAGGATAATGGATTGCTTTTTTTGGCTAACATTACTGCACATATTTCGGTCAATGGAGGATTAATTATATTGAGTTTCTTTTCAGTATCGGAGGTGTTGGGGATGTTTAGCCTTGCAGAAAGGATATCGATGGTCTTGAGGATGTTCCCTTCTGTGGTAATCCATTCTGTTTATCCCAATGCCACTAAATTATTTCAGGTGGATTTAAACAAGTTTTCAGGCTATTTAAAAAAGGTCAGTTTATTGTCCTTAGCAATCGGTTTGACAGTTTCCCTTGTGGTATTTGCTTTAGCTCCATTTATCATCCAAGTGCTATCCAAAAAGGAGTTAGCTGAATCCGTTTCTTACCTGAGGGTTTTGGCATTTATTCCTTTTTTGGCCTCGCTGAATATCATAAATGTGGTTATTTTCCTAGCCAAAGGCCAAAACAACCTTTTATTCAAATCTTCCTGGATGATGGGAATCTTTATGCTTTCTACCTCCATCTTTCTTACAAATCAATTTGGGGCAATTGGTTTGTGCTTTGCCTTAGTGATTACAGAAATTGTTGCTTTTCTGATATGCTGTACTTTGAACTGGATTTACAACAAAAAATTGATTCTAAATTTCTTTTAAAAGCGATTAGTAATAGAGGAAATAATTAGGGCTGTTTTGGTGGAAACCAATTCCAAAGGGATCAAACTTGATTGGCCTCGCATTGCCATGTGGGGAAATGGAAAAGTTAAATATTGATTGGATACAATCCTGAAATGCTTGAATATGGGAGGAATCAGAGTTAGAAGTCCCAACAGAAAACCTTAAATTTGAATTTAATGAATCACCAAACCAGCACAGCAAACCGATACCGTTGAAACTATCTTTTTTCTATGAACACCATTTCCAAAGCAAGAGTTGCAGTAATCATTATCAATTGGAATGGCTACTTACTTACCAAAGCCTGTCTTGAATCGCTACGTAAAGTCAACCATCCTGATTTTTTAATAGTTTTGGTCGACAATCATTCTGAGGATGATTCTGGTAGCATGCTGAAAAATGAATTTCCCGAAATAGAATTGATTCAGAGTTCAACCAATCTTGGATTTACCGGAGGAAATAATTTAGGAATCCAGTGGGCATTGGACAATTTCTTAGAATATGTACTTTTACTTAACAACGACACTGTCGTAGAACCGGATTTCCTTCAGCCTTTGGTTGATTATTTGGATCAAAATCCTAGCTATGGAGCTGCCCAACCAAAGATCATGTTTGAAACTGAGCGAAATAGAATCTGGAATGCTGGAGGGGGATATTTCAAATGGTTGGAGCTGACTTGGTCCGTCGGTATCGGCAAAATTGATGAAGGCCAATTTGATGAGGAAAAGGATATACATTGGATCACAGGCTGTGCAATTCTGCTCAGATCAGTTTCGATCCGAAAGGTGGGAATGTTTGATGACAGGTTTTTTGCTTACTATGAAGATGTGGACTTGTCATTTAGATTCAAGAAACTTGGGTATAGGTTGAGGTATCTTCCCCAATCTAAAATCTACCATGTCGCAGGTGGCTCATCCAAAAAAGAGAAAACAAAAGAAGGCATAATTCCTCCCATCATTCACTATTATAGAACCAGAAACCACCTATTCCTGATCCGAAAACATGCAAATCTATTGTCCTTTGTATTAAGTTTGCTGTATCAATCTTTCCGAAATACAGCATTTGTCCTTTATTTGGCATTGAAAGGAAGGTTCAAAAAAGCAAGAAACATCTTGAAGGGACAATATGACGGCCTATTTGTCAAATAATGCCCTACAAATATTCACCAATGGACTTTCGTCTGTGGTTTGTTGACTATTTACTATTTTAAAATGATCATCCATAAAAATTGCCCTATCTGTTCATCAATCAATATAGTGGGAGATGCTATGGACCTTCAAAGATTTGGTCCTCACATTTCCCGGGCAAGATGCAAAGCCTGTGGGTTGATTTTCGCTAACCCGATGGCAGATTCTACTGATTTGGTAAAATATTATAATGACTATTATGAAAAAGACATTTACCAAAGCCTTGATTTTAAAAACATCATCAAAGAAGAAATCAACAAAATAAGTAAGTTGGATAAAGCGCAAATTTTTAAAATAGCACCTCATTTCAGTATTTATGAAAACACAGGAAAATTTTTGGATGTAGGCTGTGGTCTTGGAATGGGCTTGGCATATGCCCACCGCTTGGGATTTGAGCTGTACGCTACCGAATATGACCAAGGTGCTATTGAATTTGTACAAGAAAAATTTCCAGTCAAGGTATTTAAAGGGGATTTATCCGAAGCCAAATTCCCAAGCAACCATTTTGATTTTATCCATATCAGCCATGTCATTGAACATGTATTGGATCCAAAAGGCTACCTTATTGAAATGAAAAGGATCCTCAAACCGGGAGGTACACTTGCGATAGGCACCCCGAATATGTCAAGCTTATTATATAGGAGTTATAAATGGTTCAATCACTTGACCCTGAAGGTGCCTAGGATTGTTGATGGATTGGAACACACTTTCATTTTCCCATTTGACCTATTGGCCAAAATCACGGAAGAGCAAGGATTCACCAAGAGACTACATTATTCCTATTCACTTGGTGATAAATATGCCAACCTGATCAGATATAAAATGCCCCTTAAAAATAAACTTTCAAGAATTGTACAAAACTTCTTTAAAATCAATCAATGGATTGTTTGCACCAAATAAACTATAGAAACGGTATTTGCTTTGATTTTTTATTTTGACCTGAATTAAGAACTTTGTAATCCCGATCCTGAATAAAATACCTTCCAGATGCATTTTGTAATTTTTATATGTCTTTCCATTCTGCTGGTATTCACATTATTTTGGGCGCTGAGAAAATTTGTGTTGAAAGGGAAATGGGAGTATGTCATCTTTTTTCTTCTGGCATATTTTCCCATTTATACGGTTTACCTCAGTGTAACCTACCTATCTACAGAATCGGTCGTTTTGGTAAAAAGCTTACAGTTTTTAAAAGACCTGATAGTCATCATCGCTGTTTTGATATTTATCCTTTATCAAAAAAACATTTTTGATTATCCCTTTAAACTGGTTCTTGTTGACAAACTTTTTTTGGGATTAATGCTATTGGGTACCTTCTTTCTTTTTGCACCGGTTGGAGAAGGTGACTTTCTGAGTAAACTGTTTTATTTCAAAGGAATGATTATCCCTTCCTTGATTTATTTTCTTGGAAGGAACACAATTTTCAATGACGAAGAAGTAGGATTGTTTTTTAAAATTATATTCATTATTTCCTTGGCGGGCTTTGGAGTCAACCTGATTGAAGTAGCTTTAGACACACATTTGCAAAGCTTTACAGGGTATGCAGTTTTTAATAATGTCATAAACAACATAGAACCTTCAGGTAATTTCGGTCTTTCTTGGACATTCGAAACTCAGGCGGTAACCAAACGCTTGGCATCTTTCTTTTCAGATCCTTTAGAGCTTGCAAGTTCCGTGCTCATGGGTTTTGCAGCAGGCCTAATCTGGTTTTTGACCTCTAAAAAGGAAGATTCATTTCCTTACATCCTGGTCATGATCTGCACGATGGCAAGCCTTTTTTTTTCGAGTTCCCGGGCAGCTTTCGGTGCTTTTTTTATTATGATTTTTTTTATTGCCCTGATATTTAAGCTACATAAACTGATCCTTTTCGGACTTGGTTTAGTCCTTACTTTTGTGGTTTTTGTGATTTTCTTTGCTTCAGAAGATTTCTATTTCTTTGTGATCGATACCCTGACATTTCAGAATGCTTCCAGTGTTGGCCATGTTTTGGAGTGGATAACCGCTTTGGAGTCGATGATAGAAAATCCATTCGGAGTCGGTTTGGCCATGAGTGGCAATTCGGGAAGTGTTACTGACGAAGTGCGGGTAGGAGGGGAAAACCAATTCCTGATATATGGAGTGCAGTTGGGATTTTTGGGGATGTTTTTATACATCCTTCTTTTGGGATATTCCATTACGCGGTCTATCAGGGTGTTTAGACTTACTGATAACGTGATGTCTGCAAGATTGGCTTTTACAGGTGCCGCTGTCAAAACAGGCCTATTGTTGCCTTTGTTTACAGCAAATGCTGAGATGTATTTATACATAAGTTGGGTCTCATGGTGGGTGATAGGATATACAATGAATGAATATTCCAAAATCAAGTATGGGAAAGCATAAGCCAAAAGTATTGGTCGATGTATTTTACCTCTATGTGGCGCAGACAGGGATCAGAACGTACATGGTGACACTTTGTGAAGAGATTCTCAAAAACCCGAACAGAGAATTTGACTATGTCATCAGTCCGGATTTTCAAAAATTAAAACAAAATAAGTTCTTTCGGGGAAAAACCGCCAAATGGAAAAACATCCTGTTTCAGCTTCTTTATTTCCTCAGAAAGCAATTTATTCTTCCTATTCTATCCTATTATTACAAGACTGATCTGGTTTTTTGCCCTGACATAATGAGTCCAATTTGGTCTAGGGGAAAAAAAATTTCCGTACTCCACGACACTTTCTTTTGGGATTCTCCTGACCATTACCAAAGACTTTGGTTGAAATATTACCTTTATTTTTTGGAAAAAGGATTAAGGAATAATGGAGAAATCATTACGATTACACACTTTTCCAAAATGAGGCTTCAAGAATTGCCTCTTTTTAAATCCCTGCCTATCCGTGTGGTGTACCCCGCCTCCGGGCTATCGTCGGAGGAAGTCCCGTCTGAAGAGAAGCCGATTATTTCGTCAAGGTATTTTCTTCATGTGGGTGTTTTGGAGAAAAGGAAAAACCTCGGTATGCTCATCACTGCCTTTGACAGACTGGTACAGCGGAGCGGTTATGAAGATATCCGTTTGGTCTTTGTGGGTCAAAGAGGGCCGCGCGAAACTTTGGATGATTATGATTATTTGACTGGTTTGGTGGCTTCTTTGGGATTGATTGATAGAGTCGATTTTACCGGATATGTTGCACAAGAAAAGCTGGCAAACTACTTCCAAAACGCCTTGGGATATGTTTTCCCTTCCGCAAATGAAGGTTTTGGATTGCCTGTTTTGGAGGCTTTTTCTTTTGGCTTGCCCGTTATCATTTCCAGACAAGGAGCGTTGATGGAAGTTGCAGGAGATGCTGCTTTGGTTTTGGGAAAAAATGATTCAGAAGCACTTTTTCAGTCCATGAAGCTTTTGGTGGATGATCCTGAGCTCAGAATGGAATTGGGCGAAAAAGGGAGAATCAGATTGAAGGAATTTTCCACGGAGAAGTTTTTCCTATCTTTGGAGCAGGCATTTAAAGAAATTCTGAATGGGTAATTTCCTAGGCAAAACCACCTCAAAACTCACAGGTATTGACCTCAGCGACCGCTTTGGATCGGAATGGGACTCGTTTTCCACTTTGGGGGTTCTGGTTAGAATGGGGATCTGGATGGTCAGGGGGATGTTGGTACAGTGGAGGTTTGGAGCAGCCAAAGGGCTGTTTCTGATAGGTAAGGGTGTCACCATCCGACAAGCGTCTTTTATCCATGCCGGCAAAAATTTCATCGCTCAAGATCACTGCGAGATTAACGGGCTTTCCCAAAAAGGATTGGTTTTTGGAGACAAGGTCACCATTGGGAGTTACGCCATCATCAGACCGACCAATCTCTATGGAGGAGAAGCCGGAGTTGGACTGAAAGTCGGAAACAACAGCAGCATTGGTCCTTATGCCTACATCGGCTGCTCGGGTTATATTGAGATTGGGGATAATGTCATGATGTCCCCACGGGTAAGCATCTATTCAGAAAACCATAATTTTTCTGAAACAACCCTACCAATGATCGAGCAGGGAGTGACCCGCTCTTTTGTTAAAATTGAAGACGATTGTTGGTTAGCTGCCAACTCAGTAATCCTAGCGGGAGTGACTGTGGGAAAAGGTTCAGTTGTCGCAGCCGGGAGCATCGTCACCAAGGATGTGCCTCCCTACAGCATCGTGGCCGGAAATCCCGCAAGGATCATCAAAAGCAGAAAGTAAATGAAGACCAACACGGTAGAAACCTGGAAAAAATTCGGAAAGGAAGACCCATACTATGGGGTACTTTCTGATCCAAAATACAAGTCTGACAAAATCACGGATAAAGGTTTGTCTGAGTTTTTTGCTACCGGGGAGACCTATGTCTCTGAGACATTGAATAGAATCAAAACGATTTATGACTCTGATTTATCCGAAGCTGCGATTCTTGATTTCGGTTGTGGAGTAGGGCGTTTGGCAATACCTTTTTCTTTTGTCACAAAAAACAGGACCGTAGGCATTGACGTTTCACCGGAGATCCTTGAAAAAGCAAAATCCCACGCCATCGAAATGGGAGCGGAAAATGTGGAATTCTTGCTTTCTGAAGGGAAAACATTACCCAATACAGGCAAGTTTGATTTTATCAATTCTTATATCGTCTTACAACACATTGATACCGAGATCGGGATGGCGATCATCCAACAGCTTTTGGAAAGGCTTGAAATCGGAGGAATCATGCAGATTCAGGCCACATATGGGAATAATTGGCCGAAAATCAAGTATTACCATTATTTCCTGAGGGCGCATTATTCTCTGTATAACTTTGTGTATTCAAGCCTCAAAAACCGAAAACTGGAAGCTGAGCCTATGATGCAGATGAACAGCTATGACCCACAGGCATTGTTCCGACTTTTTTCAAAATATTCCAATTCCATCCATGTGGAATTGACTGACCACACCGGGTTTTTGGGAGCTTCCTATATGTTCAAAAGGGAATTTTGATGGCAGAAAACCATTCTCCTACCGAAAAAAATGTTTTGGTGCTTCACGGTTCATCGGACCTTTATGGGGCGAGCAGAATATTACTGGAATCTGTCCGTGCACTGAAGAGGGTAGGTTATGGGGTGATAGTTGTTCTTTCTGAAGAAGGGCCATTGATGCAGGAATTACAAAATTTGGGTGCGACGGTCCATATTCACAAACTTGGAATATTGCGCAGGAAATATTTCAACCCATCAGGTTTGCTTAACAGGATCAAAACAATCCTGAAAGCCAAGTCTTTCTTGGAAACATTGATGTTCGAAAACCGCATTACACATATTTATTCCAATACTACTGCTGTTTTGGTTGGGGCTTTTTTGGCACGCATAAAAGGGGTTAAACACATTTGGCACCTCCATGAGATTTTGATTTCTCCGGGATGGTTTGTCTGGCTGATGGGAAAAATCATCAAAAGGAATGCCGATAAAGTAGTGGTGGTTTCTCAGGCTGTTTGGGACAATTGGAAAGGAAAAGTCGAAGAATCCAAGCTGGTTTTGGTACACAACGGTATTGATTACAAACCTTATGTAGAATGTAAAGCAGATAGTAGAAATGAGCTTCCTGGTATTGGACCAAAGGTTCTGATCGGAATGATCGGACGGATCAACCACTGGAAAGGGCAAGGATACTTTCTGGATATTGCCAGTTTATTGGTTCAGAAACATGGCGATATCCATTTTGTACTGGTTGGGGATTCCTATCCCGGAACAGAACATTTGGTGGATGAGATGAAAGAAAAAATCCAAAAAACCGGTTTGCAAGACCAGGTTAGTTATTTGGGTTTTCGTAAGGATATCCCGGAGATTTTGAAAGCATTGGATATTTTTGTTTTACCCTCCATTCTTCCTGACCCATTTCCCACGGTTATCTTGGAGGCGATGGCCTCGGGCAAGCCTGTTGTGGCAACCGCCCATGGTGGGGCAAATGAAATGATTTTGGAAGGTGAAACGGGCTTGTTGATCCCGTGGGATGATGCCGAATCAGCCGCAGCATCAATTTCTGCTTTGGTCGAAAATGAGGAATTAAGAAAAGAAATGGGCGAAAAAGGAAGATCAAGGGTATTGGAGAAATTTTCCCCTGAGGCTTTTCAGAGAAATTTTATCAGACTTTTTGAAAATGGCTAAAGAAAACAAAACGCTGAAGGTATGTATTTTGGGAGCCAAGGGATATCCTTATGTCTATGGTGGCTATGATACCATGGTCAAGGAATTGGGAGAGCGGCTCCAAAAAAGAGGTGTAGATGTCAGGGTGTATTGTCACCGTTCCCTCTTCAAAGAAAAGCCTGCCGAAGTAAATGGGATCAAGCTGATCTATATGCCTGCGGTAGAAACCAAAAGCCTGACGCAGTTGACGCATTCCTTTTTTTCGATGATCCACGCCTGCTTTTCGGATGTGGATGTGATTTTTGTGGTCAACAGTGCCAATGGCCCTTTTGGATTGATTTCCAGAATCTTCCGGAAACCGACTGCCATCAATGTCGATGGACTCGAATGGCTCCGTCCTAAATGGAAAGGTTTTGGATCGAAATATTTCTTTTGGGCATCCAAGATGGCTACGAGATTTTATGATCAAATCATCAACGATTCAGATGAAATGAGAAGAATCTACCTGGAGCTTTTCAAGACAGAATCCGAAGTCATCGCCTATGGTGCCAATCCATCAGTGAATTCGGATCCTGCCAAACTCCTAAAATGGAACCTGAAAAAGGAAGGCTATTACCTGATAGTGGGGAGGTTGGTTCCTGACAACAATGCCGACCTGATTATCTCAGGATTTGTCCAATCTGACAGCAAAAGGAAACTGGTTATCGTGGGCGATGTTCCTTATCAGGACGCCTATGCCGAGGGACTCAAATCAATGCAGGATGAAAGGCTTTTGTTTACAGGATATGTCACTGACCCGGAAGAGTTAAAGGCACTGTACCATAATTGCTACGCTTATTTTCACGGGCATGAGTATGGAGGCACAAACCCTGCGATGTTGAAGGCATTGGGATATGGCTGTGCAATTTTGGCTTTGGACACCGCTTTCAATCAGGAGATGCTCCAAAACGGCAAGCACGGTTGGTATTTTTCCAAAAGCCCTGAATCAGTTTCTGCCCTGATTTCCAAAGCCGAAAAAAGCCCCGATGACCTTGATCGTCTCCGGATTACCGCCCGGGAAGGCCTGACCCAAAAGTACAATTGGGACCATGTCACCGATCAGTATCTGGAAGTTTTTGAGAAATTGAAGAGGGGTAGAAAGGGTTGAAAGAAAAACCTTAAGCAGTAGCGGAATTGCCTGCACCATTTAGCTGAAACCTACTCACCACTACCCACCTGCCTTCAATTCTTTTGAGTAGGGCAATGTCTTTGACTTCTTGCTTGGCATCGAATTTTTGCTTTTTGATAAAATCCCAATAGGCGTCAAATTGTGTTGCTTTCAGGTCCTTGAAAGCCAAAGTCATGTGGGGATGGTAGGCCATGTCGCTGAGTTCTTCTACTAGTTTGAGTTCTGTTTTGCAATATTTGGAAAGTGCGAGCTGAATAGAAAACAGTGCAGGCTCCTCTTTTGTCTTGATAAAAATAACCCTTCTTCCAAAACGGTCAAATCCAGAATACCTCAGGTCAAAAGGTTTGACCTTATCAAAAAAGCTTTTTAGGTGTCCATTTAACTTATCCTCTTTCGATTCATTCCAATTGAACGGCATCTTAAGCGTGATATGTGCCGGGGATTTAAGGGCATATTTGAGGTTGAAATTTTCCTTCAGCATCAGTTTCAATTCCGTAGCATTTTGTTGGATTTCACCTTCGGGTACAATTGCGATGAAATATTTACCTATAGATTTTGCCATTTAACACAAATATAAATCATTTAGAAAAGGAGGATCAGATTAAATCGGAGATTCGGATAAATTGTAATGGGGATTTTTCAAAAGAAAATTTTAAAATTGTAAATTGAGCGGGTAAATAGCAGCAAACTATGGAGAATTTTGAAAAGGCAATGGTCGGAATGGACCTCACGGAAATGGATGATATTCTGATTTCCAAAATGGGGGTATTATCCGAGATCTTGGGTATCAAAAAACTTTATTTTATCCATGTTTCCAAAAACCTATCCCTACCGGAGGAAATCAGAGAAAAATTTCCCGATTTGGTTGCTCCTGCCGATGAAGCCATAGAGGCGGAGATCATGACCATCATCAAGCAAAACCAATTCCCCGAAAACGTGGAAATAGAAGTTTTTGCTGAAGAGGGGAATCCAATGACTACTTTTCTGAGGTGGGCAAAACTGAAGGATGTCGATCTCATTATTATGGGAAGAAAGATCACCCTCAAGGGAAGTGGCTCCCTGGCCAAAACGATGGCCCAAAAGGCTCCCTGTTCTGTTTTATTTCTTCCTGAAAGGGTCGAAATGAAGGTTCCCAAAAAGATTTTGATTCCAATGGACTTTTCGGAGCATACCAATATGACCATTAATTTTGCCCAAAAAGCTGCAGAAGAATTTGATGCAAAGATCTTTGCTTTACATCTTTTTGAAGTGCCAACAGGCTACCATAAAACAGGCAAAACCTTTGAGGAATTTACCGAAATCATGGAGGAGAATTCAAGAAAAGACTATGAAAAATTTATCAAAAAGCACCACCATCCTGAGTATGACTGTCTTTTTGTATTGTCCAATAAAGGAGAACCAGGTCAACTGATCATCGAAAAGGCCAAGGAAGAAGGGATGGATTTGATTTTGATGGGAAGTAGAGGCCGGACTGCATCCGCGGCTGTGTTACTTGGCAGTGTTGCGGAGAAGTTGGTAGAGGTCAACAATGAAATCCCTATGCTGATATTTAAGAAGAAGGGTGAAACCATGGGCTTTTTTGATGCCTTATTCAGGATTTGATTTAATCAATATTTCCAGACTTTAAAAACTGAAACCCAAGCTTTTGAGGCTTGGGTTTTTTTTATCTGTTTTTTTGATTCTATCTACTTGATAATAATGCTTAATAAGCATTTTCCCTGTTTACGATCAGTTCATATACTGTCAGGATGCAGATTTTGAGATCGAATAGGATCGACCAGTTTTGGATATAAAAATAATCAAGTTTGACTCTTGACCGGATCTGGTGTGGATTTTCAATCTCCCCGCGATAGCCTTTGACCTGTGCAAGTCCTGTTATTCCAGGTTTGATTTTATGGCGGCTATTATATTTTTCAATCTGGGTTTTAAAGACCCGATTCATAGGAATGGTATGGGGTCTTGGACCGACAATGGACATATCACCAAGCAAGACGTTGATAAACTGGGGCATTTCATCCAAAGAAGTCATTCTCAGAAAGGAACCTATTCTTGTGATTCTTGGATCATTTTTGACAGCCTGTTTGGTATCGGCATAGTCGTTTGGTGTCATGGACCTGAATTTGAGACAGATGAAAACCTTGTTGTTTTCGCCGTTCCTTTCTTGGATAAAGAAAATCGGCCCCTTGGACTCCAACTTGATCAACAAGCCTACTAAAGGAATCAGCCAACTGAGAATAAAAACCAACACAAAAGCTGAAAAAACAATATCAAATGCCCTTTTGAACATCCTGTTGAAGGCATTGTCCAATGGGATTTCATTGACATTGATGACAAAGAAGTCCCCGTATTTGGAAAAAGAGAGGTTCTTTTCCAATTGGAGTGATCCTCCGGGGATTACTTTGACTTTGATGTAATGCTCGTCTGCAAAATTGATGATCTTCCTTACTTTTTTCTCTTCAAGGTGCTCACTGATGTATATTTGGTCTATGTTCAGGTTGATGGCTTCCTCAAAAAACTTTTCGATATTTCCTCTGGTCTGGCCTGATCCGTCTTTGTCGTCATAATATCCCAAAAACTTGATCCCGAAATCTCTTCTTAACCTGAACACCTGCGCAAGTTGGTCGCTTGTACCTCCTGTTCCCAAGATGACTGCTCTTCTGTAGTTATAACCTGTCTCCCTGTATTTCCTTAAGATCAGATGTACGCCGACCCTATAGATCCCAAGAAATACCAATAAGCTTGCCGCTAAAGATAAGAAAGAAAGCAACCTGAGGGAGTTGTCATGAAATGGCATCCAGATCATGGAAATGATCACCAAAAACCAGGCTAGCGAACCTATAAGTTTTTTGAAAGTCTGATCCGCTTCATTGGTTCTGCCGATTTTGAAATCTTCCTTCAGGATGGTGATTACCATCCAGATCATGATAAAGGCAGGGAAAGTAGGAAAATCAAGCCCTTTGAACTCTTCAAATGGTTGAAAGACCTTGTTGGAGATAAAAAATGAGAATGAAACTGTCAATATGTCTCCCAGAACAAAAAGCCAAGGAAAATATTTGTAAAAACGGTTTTTCATAAAAAACAATAATCTTTCACATAAATACGGCTAATTCAACTAAAATGGTTTCAATAGTTCCGGATTTATATCAAAGCGTTTGCAAATCATTGAAATTATTGGCAAAAGTAAAAAAGATTATGATTGAGCTCGTACTTTTGGTGTAATTAATTTATTAAAATAAATAGCTTTGCCCAAGAAGCAGATGGATATTTTAATATGATGGATTTTAAAGCCTTATTGGCTTCTTCTGATAATCCCAATTCTTTAGGAAATAGATTTAGAAAGCAGCGTTTTCAGTACTTTGAAAACCTTCTCCAGACAAATTTTGAGGGGAAATTTCCTGTTAAAATTTTGGACATAGGAGGCATGGTACATTTTTGGAAAGACCTGGATTTGTTAAAATCAGGCAAAGTTGAAATCATAATGCTCAACCTCAGTGCAGAGGAAGTCCAAATCAAGGGATTGAGCAGTATGGCAGGAGATGCCACCGATTTATCGCAGTTTGCAGACGGAAGTTTTGACCTTGTTTTTTCCAATTCGGTAATTGAACACCTCTACACTTGGGAAAATCAGCAGAAAATGGCGAAAGAAGCCATGCGGGTCGGTAAGAAATATTTTGTACAGACCCCAAACAGGCATTTTTTCATGGAAGCGCATTATGCCCTACCTTTTGTCCAGTATTTACCCAAGAACCTGACATTGTTCCTATTGACCAAAACAAAGCTGAGCAGGGGAAATAAATGGAATCCAAATGAAGCACAGCAATACTTGGATGAAATCAGGTTATTGACCTATTCGGAGATGAAAACCTTATTCCCTAGCGCAAAGATGTATAAGGAGAAATTTTTTGGGATGAACAAATCCTTTAGCGCGCATAATCTGGGTTAAATTCCAAAGAGGAAAAAGACATGAACTTTTCTTTACCAAACTGTATTTACGGGATATTTGGAAATGTTTTGGTCAAAAGTCAATATTTGAAAATTATTATCCTTGGCTTGAGAAACGATGATTCTATCAAATGGGTCTCTATGGATAAATTCTAAGTTGGAAACCGAGATAATGTTTTGAGTTGTAATGGGAAGGATCAAAAACCCATTTTCAACAACCAATGAAACAAGTTTTTCAAGACCCTTGGGAAAAATTAATTTACCTAAACTCATTTTTATTCCAATCTCCCATATTGAGGCAATACTCAAATACTTGGTGTTTTCTTCAGATTCAATAAGATGCCTTATCCTCAGTGGTAATTTTTCGTCGCCATTCAAAAACCAAAGTAGTGTATGGGTATCTAAGATTAAATCCATTACATATATTCATTAAAATCCTGTATTGGTTCATCAAAATCCGAAGAAATTGTGATTTCACCTCGGGCTGAGCCAAAGATTGGTTTCAGTTTTTTTTTGTCCTTTTTCTTTTTCAGAAGATTTTCCAGAAAAATCTCTACTTCTTTCTGCAAGTCAGGAGTCAGATTTTCTATTTTGGCTTGAAGTGATTTCGTGTCCATAACATTCTAAAGTAATTAAATTTAAAAATTCATAAGGCCAAATCCAAATTTGGGAAATTGTAGAAAGGTTATAAGGCTTTTTAAGTTCTATTTATTTATCCTTAGACACAACCACTCCCACCATCGAATCGGCAGTGCCATAATAGAGAAACCACTGATTTTTGAAATATACCAAGCCCTCCACAAATGTAGTTCCATCGACATACTGCCCGGATTTTTCAAATGGAAATTCGGGTTTTAGGAATGGCTTTTCTGTCCGATCGAGCAACTTCCATGGCTCATTTTTGTCAAACAAGGCCTGTCCTGCGGTATAAACCCTGTTCCCCAATTCTTTGACACCGATGTCTTTTTGGTTGCCTGCATTGTAGAGGACTACGATGCCGTCTTTGGTCAGCACCGGTGGAGGACCTGCTTCTACCAGCCATGAGTCAAAGTACCCCAATCTCGGACTCAAAACAGGGGCTATATTTCCATCAGATCCTTCAATCGGTTCCCAATGAACCAAATCCTCCGAACTCGCCAACCAGATATGCGGCACACCAAAGTACATCCAATACTTTCCATGGATTTTGGCAGCTACAAGTTTGCCGCTTTTGAGTTCGGTGACGATGGCACCTGATTTGGTTTCACGGTTGTGGTATTTGCCATCTTTGAATTCCCTGAAAATCGGCCCGTGTTTTTCCCATGTCTTCAGGTCTTTGGACGTCGCCACTGCTAAGCGTGGAAATTCCCTGTTCCATTGGGTATAAGTCAAAACATATAGTCCGTCCTCGGTCTGCACGATCCTCGGGTCTTCTGTGCCCCCGGTCCATTCAAATTCCTTTTGGTTGTCATTGGTAGGAAAAAAAATAGGCTCAGGCTGTCTTTTGTAAGATTCCCCATCTTCTGTGATTGCCAAGCCGAGACGTGAAGTATGGCCACCAATTTCCTTTTCACCGAGTTTTTCTTCCGCACGATAGAGGATGTGGATTTTTCCATCCTTGAGGATTGCCGCCGGATTGAACGTAGCCATGGATTCCCATTTGACCAATCTACCGGACATCGGATCCTGAAAGGAAGTCTCATTAGAAGGAGAAATGATGGGTTGGGGATTTTCAGAGCGGAGAAAAGGGCCTAGCATCCAGGGTTTTTCTTGGGCGCGGTTTTGAAATGAAATAAGGAAAAGGAATAGGGGAAGGATTCTAAGCATCATGGAGATAAATTTAATCAAATTATCTACACTCCTTCGTTTTAGAAAGCTTGGCCGAAGTATAACTTGTTTCCACTGTAAAAATGAAGTACAAAAAAATTTAATTTGATTAAGCTTACCTTATCAATTCCTTTACTTTTTTCTCAATTCCTTCTTTTGCGTTTTTGATATTGGCTAATGCAAGCTTCAGGTCTATTTGATGATTTTCCATATTCCTCGGATTAGCAATCCAAACCACAGGATCGGTTTTGCCTTTTGATTGGTTGATGGTGCGGAGGGTAACAGCTACATTTTCGGGGCAGTTGACTACTAAGGCGATTTGCTCGTCGGTCAGGAGATGCTTGTAAGCCGAATGCACCCACTCCGAACCATAAATATGCTCGTAATCATAAGGATCTCCACCATTCAGTGTTTTGCCCGTATAGCAGTCTTGGTACAAGGCATTTCCATTACCTATTTTTACTGCTTCCTGATGCATAGTAGCTTTTACGATGTTAAAGATTTTGTCAATATCAAAGCGGAGGTAGGGGCGGTGGGGTGGAAGCATATTAAAACCTATTGAATAAACTTTTATATTTATCAAAAACATATTTCATTCCAACAGTATCAGGATAAAATGAAAAATCATTGATAAAAAAATTATTCAATTCTTGGGTAATTTGGTCTTTACAAGATTTATCAATAATCACGGAATGCAATACTTCCAAACCTGACAAGGTGGTTTCAAGCTCATTTTTGTTGGATCCTTGAATTGTAAAACAACCTTTCTGACTTGATATTCTTTCATTAGAAAAAACTGAAATATATGGAAACGGAAGAACTAAACTTTCTTCTGAAAGATCATTGAAAAAGTATTTTTCTCCAATGAATTTTTTTATCGTTCCAAAATCCCAACCTTTTCCCAATAAAGCCCTAGATATAATATGAATTTGGTGAATTTCTGGTGTGTTTTTATTGTTGACAAGTTTTTCCCATAATCTCCAAGGATTTAGTATAAATATTTTGCCATTTTCTTCTGGCTTATATTTGCATGCAAAGAATAAAGAAGTCAAGGGGGCTAAACTCCAATCAATTAATCTTGTAGGTAACTCATAGTGTCTCATATCTACAAGAATCTTATCTAAATCATCAATAAAACTGAAATTTGAGTATTTTGGGTAAGAAAATTGCTTAAAGTCTAAAATTACTTCTTTTTCATTTAGCTGATCATCCCTTAAAACAGATGGTAGAAGATTGTATTTGTCTGAAGAAAGGCCTCTAAAAAAATGATGTTTTCTATCTTCACCTTGTTTTTTGTAGTATTCATTTACCCAATTAGTGTAATCAGATAATGATCTTATTATTTTTTCCATATTTCTGAATTCAAAACTCAATCTCAATCAGCAATTCAACTATCTCTCTATTAATATCTTTCGAGGCGTAATTTACTTTTACGTTTAATTTCCCTGCCATAGCCTTTAAACTAGCTCCAAATTCAAAAGATTTATTTATTTCTTGGGATAAATTAATCTTTACCTTTTCCATTTTTAACAAGTTCCCATAAATTGGATTTCTTTTTTCAATTAATTGAAGTATAGATTTATCTTTTACTAAACCTGATTGGACTGAGAAATTAATCGCATTTTGATAGTTTGGTGAATTCCCTTCGAACTCATTCTCTAATTCATAATAACTGTCCAGTATGTTACCAACTCTATCAACACCACCAACCTCTAACGAATTTATAGGGGTACTTACTACTCCTGATATTGATTTTTCTTTAATCCCCTCTTTTTTATTTATCAAAATAGTTTTAAAAGATTTTGCTCCGAGAATGGCACTTAGTTGGGACAAATTTCCAAGTTTTAACCTTTGAATTTCATGAGGATTTATATCAGGATTTAGGTACAAATCATTTATAAATGGATGTTGAATATAAACTTGACCCATTTTTGGTCTTTCTTCAAACTTATATGGCAGTAATTTTTGCTCTTCCTTACTGATAATTTTTACATCTAGATTAAGATCATAATCTTTTTCCCATTTAATGGAAATCACATCAGTTTCGTCTAAAATCAAAAGCGCTTTTGGATTTTCATTTTGGTCATTCATAATCTTAAAATGAGTTTAGTAATACTGAATCCAATTAATAGAACCAAAAAAGCCAATAAAATTTTATTGATTCTTTTTTGATTAAGAATAGTATTTTTAATTATTTGTAAGCTATCAAGGTTTATAGTTTTACTTATTTGCTCAAAGTTCTCAATTAAATAATCCCCTACATCATTCAAATTTCCGTTATAAAAGCAATTAAAGATCATATTTCTCCCATTTGTGTCTTTTTCATTTAGTTGGCCAATAATTAAATAACCAAATGGGACTTTTTTAATTATCTCTGTATATGGAACATCACTTTTCTTCAATGTAAAATCAAACTTATTTTTAAACATTAAACGATTAGATAGGTGATTTATAATCAGTTTTTTATTGTCGATAAGCTTGTTGCCGACTAATAAATAATTTTTTTCGCCAAATTTTTCTGCTTGAATAAATATGAGACTTTCCATATTCATTTCATTTAAAGAGATTTTCTTTAATAATTTCCAGTTCATTTATTTGTTTCATATTTATTACCTCAAAGTGTTTAAATTTATCTACCGGAATTTTATCAGATAAATATTTTATAATCTTGCCCTGTGCGTTTTTTCTTTCACTTTCATTTCCATTTATGCCCTGAAAAACATCAATGTGCGTTCCTAAAAAAACTATTGGCTTATTCCTCTTTAAAACAAACTTAATCATTCCAATAGTGTGGTTTCTATAGTTACTTTCCCTAATGAAATCGTTACAATTGAAAAGAAAAAAAATGTGTGAGCAAGATTTTATAAACTCTCCATAATATAATTCAATGGAAATATCATCTCCAGGCAAATCCTCAGTCCTTTCTAAAATCAAGGTTTTACCGTTCTTAATCAGCTCAATACTTTTTATTTCCTCTTTCATTAATGGAGTTGGGACATATTTGGTAGAAATTGATCCATCTTTAAGGTATCTTAAAAAATGGGTTTTGCCACTTCCTGAGGGACCTAATACTCCTAGTTTTTTCTTAAAAACTTTATCCCCATCTTCTTTTTTCCAAAAGCCATATCCCTTTCTGGAAAATAATCCTATAATTATTCCAAAGAATCCATATAAAAACCAATCATATTTCCCCATTTCAATCAAGCTTTAACTTTGAATATTTAATTTAGGTAGTTTGAAAAACCAAGAAAATTTATTCAATCTTTATTCTCTTCCTTAATGCAATCCCATTCATGACCACAGTCAGGACATTCATGGCATACTCCATTATGGAAAGCTGATTCAGAGCCACAATTAGGACAATCAGTATTCATTATCATATTTTTTTTAAGATTATTTACCTCACCCTCACCACATCCAAATGCGCTGAATTCACGGCATTCACTTTCCTGAGGTCGATGCCGTAGATCCGCATAAAGGCATCGACAACGGCTTGTCCGTTGTTATAAGTGATGGGATAATAAGCGGGGTGAACCATCACCACTTCAACAGACATTCCTTTCTCGAGCTTGATGCCGTTGCGGTACATTGGTTGCTTGACGGTGATTTTGAAAAGTGCCATATCTAATGGTTTAAATCAAATTTATAAAAGTCATTTTATTGCTTTTTTTCTAATCTATAACTGTCGTTTAATTCACTAAAAGTGTCCCATTTTGAGGGTAAACTGTCGAATTATACTTCCCTAATAGAATAATAAAAGGCCAGCAAGGGCCTATAAAGTCGAGTGATTAAGGAGGTTCTGGTCGCTCAGGATACACATTATCCAAAAATATTGTTTTTGCAGATCAAGGGACTTCGTAATTTATAAGTGTTGGCATTTGCCTTATCAGTGTACATGCTTTTTGGAAATATGTCAATTGGTTTGTTTGAATGGAAAAAGCAAGCGGATCCTAGTGCCATTGTCTTTTTGGGAATCTACCTGCACCGGGTCTCCTTCTCCGAAATAAATCAGCGAGATTCTTTCCCTTACCAGCTTCATTCCCTTGGATTCATGAAACTGTTTTTGGTTTCCATCCAATATTCCACGACCATTATCGGTGATTTCTGCAGATAGCAAATTATCCCCTGCCATTTGGAAATGAACATGTAATGTGGGATTAGGGTGCTTGGAATCAAAGGCATGAACAAAAACATTTTCAACCAAAGGCTGAAAAAGCATCGGAGGAACCTCCACGCTTTCAGGATTAATAGATTGGTCAAAAGTGATCTGGCAAGTGATTCGATTTCCTATGCGTTCGTTTTCGATGTCCATGTAAGATTTTAGATATTGGATTTCTTCCGATAACCTGATAAAACTCTTGGTACTATTGTCCAAAGTAGTCCGCATCAATTTGGAGAATCCACCTAAAAACCGGATAGCGCTGTCTGTGTCGTTCTTGAGAACAAAATATTGTATAGAATTAATGGCGTTGAAAATAAAATGAGGATTCATCTGACTGATAAGTGCCTGTAATTTCGTCTCTGCCAAGCGCTGTTTTAAAGTGGCCTCCTTTCGCGTACGTTGGATCCTCAACCGTATCAACCAATAAACAAAACATGAAAGAACAATGAAAGTCAAAAGCAAAAACCAAATTTCAAGATAAAATGGTGGGTGAATTTGAAGACGAAGGAGAGGATAAATGGCCGATTTACCCGAATGAAGGTCATATACTTCTACTTCAATGGGAAAAACGCCGGCTTTTAAATAAGGAAGTACAATGGTATTTTCCGATTGGGAAGCACTCCATTCCTCGTTTGGTGTGAGGCGGTACCGATATTGGAGTTTGTTAGGAAACTGATGTCCGGTCACCAAAAAACCCAGCATGACGGTGTTTTGGTTATGGGCTAATTCCAATGAATTGCTTTGATAGGCAAACCATGAAAACTCCTCTTTATCCATCTTTTGTTGATTGACTCTGATCTCACTGACTTTCAAGTCAAGTTGGGGTAGATATTCCCTAAGTAAATTGGGTAAGTCTAGTTGATAATATCCTTCATAAGTTCCAATGAAGAGGTGATTCCCATTCACTTTTGCAGTCTTAAAAAGCTTTTTATGCAAACCCTGTTCTTCATCAAAGAAGCGTATTATTCCATTTCTATAAACATTTAGCCCTTTTTCTGTTCCTATAAAAATGTTATCAGCATATGACTCCAAGAAAAGGACATTTTTTCCAACGAGTTTTTCCTTTGGGATAATTTCCTTGATTTTGAATTCCGGGTAGGAATCGGCTATGAATACCTCATCAAATTCAGAAGCAATGACAAGTTGCCCGGAAGAGGAAAAATGGATTTGCTTGAATTTTTCTTCCTTCCATATACTAGAGGCTAAGTAGGATAAAAATTCATTTTTGTCATAATGGTAGATTCCTTTAAACACCGAAGAAAAGTACGTTTTGTCTCCATTTTGGATGATTTTGGAAACTTGCACAGGTGTATTTTGATCTGAGGGAGAATAATACCGGTATTCCATTTTTGCTGGATCCTCATATATTCTGACACCGCCGTAGGGATTGGTTTCTATAAGTTTTCCATCAGGGGTAAATCCAATTTCATAACTGTGAACCGGAATGTAAATAAGAATATTTCCTTCCAAGTCAAGTTGGTAAATTCCAATATTGGAGTTTACCCACAAGTGTTTTCCTTGCAGTTGAAGGTCATAAAAAACTATTTGGGAAGCTTGAATATCAAAATCCATTTCAAAAAAATCATCTTCGTGAAGAGGAAGGTTATGTCTGTTTTTGCCTACATATTCACTGGAACTTTTCTTGAAAATATCCTTTTCAAGTTCTTTTTCAATGTTTCCCTTATTGTCAAAAAAAGTGAGTCCTCGGTGATGTAGGATTATTTTTTTTCCTTCCACAAAAGCGAAACCAAGGACCTCTTTTCCTCCAAATTGCTCATATCCAATACCAGGTTCCAATTGGATTTCATATAAACCCTTATCCTGAGTGCCTACATACAATTCATGATCAATAGAATCGTAAGCCAACGCAAGAATTTCTTTGGAGGAAATATCAAAGCCTTCGGATAAATCCTCTATTTTCCCATCTTTCAATCTGAAAATCCCACCATCTTGGGTAAAAATGCCCCATGCAGCTAAATAAGTATTCCTGTGCTTATCTTGTGCTGTGTCCCAGATGACAGATTGGCCAATTGATTTTTTCCCTTCACCTGCAATTAGCTGTTCAGGTGTTGAAAAGACATCCAAAAACCCTTTATTTGAAGCAAACACCACATTTTCCATTTTGGCCATGGCATAAATCAACTTGTGGTCAGATATTTTTTCAATTTTGGGATATTCTTCGTCGGGATTTAACCGGTAAACTCCAATCCCATAGGTACCGTAATACAGGTAATTTTTATGAAGGAAAAAGCCGGAAATATAACTTTGAGTATTGTCAGAAGTACTTTCCTGAATCCCTATAACCTGATGGGTATCGATGTCGATTATCGACAGACCATTTTCAGTGCCGATAAAAATTTTATTTTTATAAGGGAAAAAATGCCGAATTCTGCCATCAGACAGACCCTTTGGAATTCCTATGGGAATAAATTTGGAGCCGTCAAACTTACTGATGCCTCCACCATAACTACCAAACCAAATGTTTCCATTTTGGTCTTCATTAATGGCCCAACAAGAGTTAAATGCAAGACCATCCGACTCATAAAAATTGCTTATTTTGCCACTCTGAAGAAGCGAAACGCCATTTTCTGTTCCTATCCAAAGCAATCCCCTAGAATCTAAGAATAAAGATTTGATAGCATTATTGGATAAACCTTCCAAAGTGGAATAGTTTTTAGAAGGCACCGTTTGGGCGGTTACCAAGAAAGGCAACAAAAATGAGAGGAGGGTTTTTAGGAAATAAAATCTAGGCAAAATGTCTGATTAAGTCTGAAGATCTTCGAAAAGAAACAGAAAGATGATGTCCGTTTTTCAAGAATAAGAAGTTGTTTTTTTTATCGTATCTGTCAATTTTTTTGACGTTTACTAAAAATGAATGATGAATCCTGAAAAATTGATTTTTCGGTAGTTTATTTTCAATCCAAGCTAACTTTTTTGAAACCAAAAGATCGGTCCCATCAGCTTTAAAGATTTTGGTATAACTCTGTTCGCTTTTACAATACAAAATGTCATCATAGTCCATGAAGTATATTCCATCTTGGGTAGTAAAACTCAGGATATTTACTGATTCCATTTTTTCTTTCACATTTTTTACCTTCTTTCCTTCCCATTTTTCTTCAAATTTCGCAATGGTTTCTACGAATTCCACCGGGTCAATAGGTTTGAGTAAGTAATCTAAAGCCTGATGTTTTATAGCCTCAAAAGCATACTCTCTATGGGCAGTAGAAAAAATTACTTCAAAATCCGTTTTTTTTCCAAAATGATCCAATAAAGAGAAGCCGTTTTTTTCCGGCATTTGGACGTCCAGAAAGACAAGTTCAGGTTTTATACTATTGATCTGTTTTATTCCTTCCTCCACCGAGCAACATTTTGCTTCAATTGAAAATTTATTGGGGAAATATTTCTTTAGGAGCAATTCTACCACCTCTTGGGCATGGAACTCGTCGTCAATGATGATTACTTTGAACATAGGGTGCAGGTGATGAGCTGTAATCAAAGTTAGTAAAGAATAGCAGTCTTGAAACAAGGTGACCTATTTAATCTTTCCTTTTTCAAAACCTCACCAAGGTAATCAATTCGGCCACACAGACAGGTTTTTCGGCATGGTTAGATTCCATTTCGGCTTGGATAAAAAGCTTCGTGTTTCCATCAGGACTTTCTTCCAGATTGGTCAACGTTGCTTTCAACCGGATTTGATCGCCGGAATAGACTGGGGAAGGAAACCTGACCTTGTTTACACCATAATTCAGCGCCATTTGGACACCTTCCAAAGGCAGGATTTCATATATCAATTTGGGGACAAGTGACAAAGTCAGGTATCCGTGGGCCAGATTTTTCCCTCCCGGCAATAAGGCTGCTGCTTTCTCGGTATCGATGTGGATCCATTGAAAATCCTCTGTGGCTTCGGCAAACTTCTGAATCACTTCTTGGGAAACTGTTGTCCAACTACTTGTTCCCAATGATTTTCCAACTTGCTTTTTCAAATCTTCCACACTCCTATACACTCGGTCGACCACTTCGGAAGATTTCTCCTCGTTCGACTTGATACTTGCATCTTGATACTTGATACTGCCATCTCTCGTTTCTCGCTTCTCGTCTCTCGCTTCTTTGCTTTCCTCTTTTGCCTCTTCAATAACAACCATCGCTTTTCCCACTACCTTTCTGTCCATCATGTCCTGCAAAGCCTGTGGTGCTTCTTCCAAAGAGTACACTTTGTAAATATGTTGGCTGATTTTACCGGTTTGGATCATGCCTACTAAGTCCATGATATTTTGCTGGTTTTGTTTTGGGTCTTCAGTGGAAAATCTTCCCCAAAAAACGCCCATGATATCACAACCTTTGAGCAAAGCCAAATTAAATGGCAATTTGGGAATATCCCCGGCCGCAAATCCGACCACGAGGTATCTGCCTTTCCACGCCATTCCCCGCAAGGCCGGTTCTGCATATTTTCCTCCCACTACATCCAATACCACATCTACACCCTTTCCATCAGTGATTGATTTGATTCTTTCCTTGATGTCTTCGCTTTCGTAATTGATCAAGTGGTAAGCTCCTTTTTCTTTGCAAACAGCCAATTTCTCAGCAGTGGAAGCTGCAGCGATTATTGTAGCTCCCATTAATTTTCCGAGCTCCACAGCTGCCAATCCTACCCCTCCGGAGGCGCCAAGAACCAAAAGCGTTTCTCCGGGTTGGATATTTGCCCTGTCCTTCAATGCATGATAAGCCGTGCCAAAAGTGTAAAGGGTAGAAGCTGCGGTCATGTAATCCATTTGGGGTGGAATAGGGAAAACACGGTCTACTCCAACTTTTACTTTTTCGGCAAAACCACCCCAACCACAAAGTGCCAACACCCTTTGTCCTTCTTTGAGGTGTTTGACACCAGCTCCTGTTTTTTCGATTATACCCGAAACCTCGCCACCGGGTGAGAAGGGCAGTGTAGGCTTAAACTGGTATTTGTCCTGAATCAGCAAAACATCAGGAAAATTGACCGCACAGGCTTTAACTCGGATGAGAACTTCTTTTTCTTCCAAAACAGGATCATTGATATCAGAATAGGTCAAAGTTTCAGGAAGTCCGTGATGGGTACAAAGGATGGCTTTCATAGATAAAAGTTTTTGGTAAAATAGGCAATTCCTTATTTAAAACGTAATTTTGCCCCACTCAAAATACGGTTCTTGCAGAGGATTGTAACCTAAGAAAGCACCATTCCATTGCCTCGAAATAAAGCAAAAATGAATGGCGACATATTAAATTGCTTTCCCACTTTGCGTCTTTGCGGGACCTAAAAACCCCAAATATGTCAGTTAAACAGTATATCCAAGAAAATCAGGACAGGTTCCTGAACGAACTTTTAGACCTTTTGCGCATCCCATCCGTGAGCGCCGATCCCAAATTTAAAAACGATGTTTTTGCAGCCGCTGACTTTGTCAAAGAAAGTCTGATCAAAGCCGGTGCAGACAAAGCTGAAATCTGTCAGACCGCCGGTTATCCGATTGTCTATGGCGAAAAGATCATTGATCCTGCTTTACCGACGGTATTGGTATATGGCCATTATGATGTGCAGCCTGCAGATCCTTATGAATTGTGGGATTCTCCGCCTTTTGAACCTGTCATCAAGAAGACCGAAAGACATCCTGATGGGGCTATTTTTGCCCGGGGATCTGCAGACGACAAAGGTCAGTTTTACATGCATGTGAAGGCTTTTGAAGCCATGATGGCCAACAATGCTTTGCACTGCAATATCAAATTCATGATCGAAGGTGAAGAAGAAGTAGGTTCTGAAAACCTGGATATTTTTGTCAAAGAAAACCTCGAAAGACTCAAAGCAGACGTGGTCATTGTGTCGGATACGCACATGATTTCTATTGAGGATCCCTCTGTGACTGTAGGTTTGAGGGGATTGGCTTACATGCAGGTCGAGGTGACTGGCCCAAACAAAGACCTCCATTCCGGAACTTTTGGAGGTGCTGTAGCCAATCCGATCAATACGCTTTGCAAAATGATTGCCTCCCTTCACGATGAAAACAACCACATCACCATACCGGGATTTTATGACAAAGTAGAGGAATATTCCGCTGCTTACCGGGAGGAATTGAACAAAGCGCCATTTGACCTGAAGGATTATAAAAAGAAGCTCGATATCGCGGAAGTTTCGGGTGAAAAAGGATATACCACCATCGAGAGGGTCGGAATCCGACCGACATTAGATGTCAACGGCATTTGGGGGGGGTATACCGGAGAAGGTGCGAAGACAGTACTTCCTTCCAAAGCATTTGCAAAAATATCCATGAGGCTTGTTCCTGACCAAGACCATAAGGAAATCGCCCAAATGTTTGAAGACCATTTCAAATCCATCGCTCCGGCATCGGTTAAAGTAAAAGTCATCTCCCATCACGGTGGGGCAGCAGCAGTGGTGCCGACAGATTCACCCGGCTATAGGGCAGCAGAAGGTGCGATTATGGAAGCCTTTGGCAAAAAAGCCATTCCGACAAGAGAAGGAGGATCAATCCCGATTTGCGCCTTATTTCAAAAAGTAATGGGACTTGATCCGATATTGTTGGGATTCGGTTTGGATACCGATGCTTTGCATTCTCCCAATGAGCATTATGGACTCAAGAATTATTTTATGGGAATAGAGACGATTGCTTTGTTTTTCAAACATTTCAAAGAGCAAGCCTCCAAATAAAAGTTCCCCACAAAGACACTAAGACAAAAAGCAATATACAATTTGTGTCTTCGTGCCTTTGTGAGAGTATACTGTGCCCTTTATTACTGAACTATTTTGCCGCAAACCACCTTTATCAAACAGATTCGCCTACATCATACCGCAATGTCAAAATACTTCAAACCTTCACTGCTTTTTTTCTTCCTATTTCTCCTAAGCCTAACCTCTTTTGGCCAAGTGGTGTCACCACCAAAGTGGAATATCCAACTGGCCAATCCGGACTTCAAAGTCGGCGGTGAAGCAGAAATTGTGTTGAAAGCATCAATTCCTAGAAATTGGTATATCTATTCCAATGACTTTGATGAGAATGCAGGTCCGGTACTGACCAGCCTAAGCCTGGAAGGATCAAAAGGGATTTCGGCCACCGAAAAGCTGAAACCGATCAATCCGAAGAAGAAATTTGATGAAGTTTGGGAGGCAGATATCACTTATTTTTCAATTGCAGGGGAATTTCGCCAGAAGATTACGATCTCCGAGCCGAATGTAGAAATCAAGGGAACGGTAGAATACCAAATGTGCTCGGATGTGACCGGGCAATGTATCCTTTATGAGGAAGATTTTACGATCAAAGCCACTGCGCAGGGGTCAGCCAATTTAACACCAACTCCTACTGAATCTCCCACTGACAACTCCAATCTTGAAAAATCTGAGCCTGATTCTTCGGTTTCAGCAACTGAACCCGTTCAGGAAAAAGCGGAAGTCATCGACGGAAACCAAGAAAGGTCTTTTGTGGACATTGAAGATGAAGGTAGCAAGGGCGGACTGCTGGGTTTTATGTTTGTTGCTTTTTTGGCAGGTTTGGCGGCGTTGCTGACACCTTGTGTGTTTCCGATGATTCCGATGACAGTCACTTTCTTTACAGGAAGATCCAAATCCAGGATTTCAGGAATCCGCAATGCCGGGATTTATGGCTTATCAATTATCGCTATTTATACCATTGCCGGGACGGCGGTTGCGGCGGTCCAGGGACCAGAATTTGCCAATTGGCTTTCAACCCATTGGCTTCCCAATGTTTTCTTCTTTCTTATTTTCATCTTCTTTGCATTTGCTTTCTTGGGCATGTTTGAGATTACCTTGCCGAGCAGTTTTGTGAATAAAATCGATGCCAAAGCGGACAAAGGTGGAATGGCAGGGATTTTCTTTATGGCGTTTACCTTGGTGTTGGTTTCGTTTTCTTGTACAGGACCGATTGTAGGTTCCATTTTGATCAAGGCTGCAGGCGGGGATTTCATTACCCCGATAGCGGGGATGTTTGCATTTTCGCTCGCTTTCGCTATCCCATTTACCTTGTTTGCAGTATTCCCTGAATGGCTCAATTCCCTGCCTAAATCCGGTGGTTGGCTGAATTCCGTAAAGGTGGTATTGGGATTTTTGGAATTGGCTTTAGCCTTTAAATTTCTTTCCGTTGCTGATCAGGTTTACCATTGGGGATTGCTCGACAGGGACATTTATATCGCAATTTGGATAGTGATTTTCTTCCTTTTGGGATTGTATCTTTTGGGCAAAATCAGGACCAAGCACGATTCACCGATGGACTTTATCGGTGTTCCAAGGTTAATGCTGGCAATAGCTACTTTCGTATTTGTGGTCTATCTGATTCCAGGACTTTGGGGAGCTCCGTTGAAAGCCCTGAGTGGCTACCTTCCCCCCATGGCAACCCATGACTTCAATGTGATGGAAAGTAGGGCAGGCGCGGTCACTACAGACAATCAATTGGGAGAAATTCCGAAATATGCCGATTTCCTGCATTTCCCTCATGGCATCCAAGGGTATTTTGATTACAAACAGGCTTTAGCGGCCGCACAGAAGCAGGGAAAACCCTTGTTTATAGATTTTACAGGCCACGGCTGTGTCAACTGTCGGGAAATGGAAGCACGCGTTTGGTCAGATCCTCAGGTTTTGCAAAGGCTGAAGGAAGATTTTGTGATGGTGGCTTTGTATATCGATGAGCGGTATGAACTGCCGGAAGCCGAATGGTATGTGTCTGATTATGATGGAAAGGAGAAAAAAACCATTGGCAAGCAAAACGCTGATTTTCAGATCACGAAGTTTAACAACAATGCCCAGCCCTATTATGTGATCTTGGACCATAATGAGGAATTGCTTGTCAAACCCAAAGCCTATGACACCAATATCCTGAATTTTGTCAGTTTCTTAGAAGAGGCAAAAGCGGAGTTTGGGAGAAGATAACCTTTCAGGAAAGAAAGGTTAGGATGATTTCATTCGATTGGAAAAAGAATGCAAATCATCAAAATGAAACCTTATGTAATTCTCCCCTCAAATCCATTAACAAACACATCTGATTTTTAGCCCGGTGGAGGTTTTGTTCTTCATAGTGAATGGTGTAATAGATATTTCCATTCAGATAATCCGCCAGAAACCTAAATCCCATAATGCAGGTCATCATCAGTCCTCCAAATGGAAGGGATTTGATTTCATCTTCTGTAAATACTCCATTGCCCACTTCCAAGAATCCTTCCAATAGGGCATTGTATTTGGCGTTTTCTACTTTGATTTTTTCCCAATCCTTCGAACTTTCGCCTTCCGTACAAGCTACTGTCCTCACCAAATCTCCAAAGTCATAATAGACATATCCCGCCATCAAGGTATCAAGGTCAATGACTGCATTGACTTTGGAAAAGTCATCCGCAAAAATCAGGTTATTGATTTTGGTATCGCTGTGGGTCAATCTCAAGGGTAATTTTTCTTTCCAACTGAGATATTGATCCACCAAGTCCTTTTGTCCCAAATAGAATTCGACCAGTTCCTTTAATTCTCCGCTCATAATTCTTTTGGTGTTTTTCAACGCCTCTAACAATTGGTTGTATCGGAGTTCCAGGTCATGAAATCCCGGAATGGCTTCCTGAAACTCTGATGCCGGAATGTGGATTCCTGCTTTTATAAACTGGGCGAATGCCTTTGCAGCAAGATAGGCCTGATGTGGATTTTCGATCTCATTGACGCATTTGCCTGATACAAATGGAGAAATCCTAAAAAACGTCCCTTCAATTAGCGTAAACAATTCCCCGGCCAAATTTGGGATCGGCAAAGGTAAAATATAAGGCAGGTCCTTACTGTCAATTTGGTCTATCAGCAAAGACTGATTATGAGAAATCCTTTCAGGAAATTTGAAGACCTGGTTGTTGAACTGTTGGAGGATGAGTTTTTCATTTTTGGTCTCAATCAAAAAAGTCTGGTGGATATGCCCATCCCCAAATGGGCGGATTTGGGAAGGTTGGATTTCCAAACTGTATTTTTTATTGAGAGTTGGTAACCAAGAAAAAGAGGTCATATCTTAAAATCAAGTTCAGCTGCAAAAGTAAGTTTTTGGAATCAATTCGGCAGAAAATTCTTTTCTTTCCAATATGCTATTGGAAATTGAAGTTTGTGAAAAATGGCCACACACAGCTCAGAGTAAACTGTTAAAAATCTACCTGCTACATATCGCGATTATTTCCTTTTCCTGTCGTTTTCCATTTTGGGGAAACTCACCTATAATTTGGTCTAAACGGTTTTTTTTAACATTGAATATCCTACCTTTTGCAAATCTTGAGATATTATTTACATTAGTGAAATTTATTAAAGAAGTTTGGAGTAGTAAATTAAAAAAATCAATAAACTCAGCTTAATTACAAGCAACTCTAACCCAATTCCCTATGAATATTTCCTTTATTGACTGGGCAATCATCGCTGCCTTTTTTATTATTTCAATGTTGATTGGCGTGTTTTCAGCCAAATCTGCCGGAACTTCTGCCAAGGAATTCTTCCTATCGGGAAGAAACATGCCGTGGTGGTTGCTAGGGGTTTCGATGGTTGCAACCACCTTCTCAGCAGATACCCCAAATCTTGTTACCGATATTGTGAGGAAGCAGGGTGTTTCCGGCAACTGGGTATGGTGGGCATTCTTGCTGACAGGCATGCTGACGGTGTTTGTTTATGCCAAACTTTGGAGAAGGTCTGAACTGACCACTGACCTAGAATTTTATGAAATGCGGTATAGTGGCAAGCCCGCAGCTTTCCTCCGTGCTTTCCGCGCATTGTATTTGGGAGTGTTTTTTAATGTTGTGATTATGGCGACTGTTTCACTTGCTGCCATCAAAATTGGGGGTGTAATGCTAGGGTTGAGTCCCATTGAGACCTTGCTTCTTGCTTCTGTGGTGACGGTGATTTACAGCTCTTTAGGAGGATTGAAGGGTGTGCTATTGACTGATTTCTTTCAGTTTTTTGTAGCAATGGCCGGATCAATCGGTGCTGCCATTTATATCCTGGACATGCCTGAAATCGGGTCATTGAACAACCTCCTATCCCATCCTAATGTGTCTGATAAGCTTGATTTCCTACCTGATTTCAATGATTGGAACCTCATTATTCCTTTGCTGATCATGCCTCTTGCCATTCAGTGGTGGGCCACCTGGTATCCTGGTGCAGAACCTGGAGGTGGCGGGTATATTGCCCAAAGGATGCTTTCTGCCAAAGATGAGAAGAATGCAATCGGCGCAACCTTGTTTTTCAACATTGCCCACTATGCCTTGAGACCTTGGCCGTGGATAATTGTTGCACTTGCATCACTGATTATTTTCCCCCAGATTTCTGATTTGGGTGTGGCTTTTCCAAATATTCCTGCAGACAAATTGGGTGATGACTTGGCTTATTCTGCCATGTTGACTTTCCTTCCGACAGGATTGATTGGGCTTGTTTTGGCTTCTCTAATTGCAGCCGTAATGTCCACACTTTCGACCCACCTTAATTGGGGTTCTTCTTATGTGGTGAATGATTTTTACCTCCGCTTTTTAAAACCCAATGCGACAGATAAGGAACTAGTAATGGTGGGAAGAGTTTCTACAGTTTTGTTAATGGTCTTTGCAGCTATCCTTGCTTTGGCGCTAAGCAATGCTTTGGAAGCATTTAATATCCTACTTCAAATAGGTGCAGGCACAGGATTGATTTTTATCCTTCGCTGGTTTTGGTGGAGGATCAATGCTTACACAGAGATTTTCGCGATGTTTATTTCTTTCATTGTAGCCATATTCTTTGAGGTGATTAATCCAAAAGTGGGATGGATTTTGATCCCGGAAAATCAAGCCTATCTCAAATTACTCTATGGCGTAGGAATAACAACTGTTGGGTGGGTATTGGTCACATTATTTACCAAGCCTGAAAATGATGAAATCTTATTGTCATTCTATAGAAAAGTAAGACCTGCTTCTTTTGGGTGGAAAAAACTATTGGATAGGTATCCAAATGAAAAACAGGAGCAGGGACAGCTACCAATGGAGATTGGCTTGATGTTGGTCGGGTCTGTGATGGTCTATGCGGCTTTGTTTGCAGTAGGTTTCTGGATATACGGAAATATTTTACCTGCCATTATCGCAACTGTCGTTGCCACTATAGGAGGGGCCATTATTATCAAAAGCTGGAAGAAACTGACTTTCTAAAACACCCGAACCCCTATCATAAAACCATCCAATTTCTGAAGAGATTTGGATGGTTTTATTTTTTGAACTCAAGCGTATTGATCAAATGGATCATGTCCACTTTGATATATTCTATAGCAGGTGCGAGCGAATCATTTTTCATCGCTGTGTTGAAATACAAAGCCCCCCTCAGAAAATTCTTTGTGGAATCGGTGACGAAAAACTGAAATTGGGTAGGTACTTCGCCTGATAGCTCGGCTACGACAACGGTATATCCCTTTGGAGTTACCATCATAGATTCTTCTATGCCATAGGCTTTGATCTGATGCTTTGCGGTAAGGTTGATGGCGTCATTGACTACTGTTTTGATGTCTTTGCCATCAGTATCCAAGGCTAAATAGGTCAAGTGGACTTTTCCGCCTAAAGATTCATAATTCAAGTTGATCCATGATTTTTCGGTAAGGTTAAAAGAATCAGGCTCCACCTTAGCATGCACAGAATGTTCAAACGAGTAAGGCACCTCATTTTTTAATGTAGTGAATTCTCTTTCGGGGAGGTCAATACGGTTGTAACCTTTGGGTTTGGGAAGGTAATCTGAACCACAACTTCCGAGAATAAAAAGTAAAATCAACGGGATATAATTTTTTTTTGTCATGTTTCAAATTTATCAAAATGGTTTGAAATGAGGGGAGTATAACGGATATTTATACTAAACTTAACTAGCCAAGTAATATGAAAACACAAAACAGAGTACTCGTAATTGCTACGGTTTTGATGGCATTTTTTTCCATTCAAACCGTTTCCTTCGCCCAAACCACCATGGAGGAATTTTTAAGAAAATGGGAAAATAGTAAGCAATTCACCTTAGAAGTGGTGGATAAAATGCCGGATAACCTGTATGACTATAAGCCCGAAGCAGCCGGGATGAGTTTCAATGAGCAGGTTACCCATCTTTCCTCTGCCATTGCGGGGATCAGCCAAAGATTTCTAAACGGTACAGATCCGGGATTTGCAATTGATGCCAAACCCGCCACCAAAGCAGAACTCAGAGCCTTTGTTGAAAAATGTTATGATTATGGTACCAAGACTTTCAAAAACCTTGGGTCTCCCGCCCTTGATGAAAAGATTGAAATTTTTGGGTCAAAGGCTTCCAGAAGAGAAGTGATTTCCTTGATCGATGATCATTGTACCCACCACCGGGGAGCTGCCATTTCTTATATCCGGGCTAATGGAATTGAGCCACCAAGATACAGGGGAATGTGATTCTATTTAAAAAGGTTAAATTAGTAAAAGGTAAGAGGTTAAAGGTTCACTACCTCTTACTTTTTACCTCTTACCTTTTAGTATTTTTTTACCTTACCCAATCAGTTTTTTCTGTCGCAGGTTTTCTTTTTCCCATCGGCCAGTTTTCGGTGGCAGGCTTCGCAATGTAGAAAAATCCCATCAGCATGTCCTCTTCTTCCAGGCCAAACCAAGGCTTCGCTTCAGGCCAAAATGTTGGCCCTCCTGTCCCCCAAAACGCTGCCAAACCATGGGCAGAGGCCGAAAGGTACATGTTCTGAACCGCCATAGCCACCGCTGCTATTTCTTCCATCACAGGAAGTCCTGCTTTGAGATCATGTTTCATTTTGATGGCAATGATATGGGAAGCTTTCAAAGGGTTTTCTTTGAACCTCATGTAGGCAGCTTCGTTGAAAGTGCCGTTTTTGGTTGTTCTTTCTTTGTATAACTCAGATTGATAATCAGCAAATTTCTGTCTTCCCTCTCCTGCAAATACGATGAAACTCCACGGTTCCGTCAATTTGTGGGTAGGCGCCCAAGTCGCATTTTCCAATATTTCCTCGATGACGGCGTCATCCACAGGGTCATTTTCTTTGAATTGGGCAAAAAACATGGACCTGCGTCCACGGATTATTTTATTGACTTCGGTGATATTGAAATCCGGCTTTTCCATAAAGGTTATTTTTGATTGAAACTGTCAGGTTTGTAAATGCGAAAAAACGAAAAATGGTTTCGTATGGTAATAAAAAAACAGGAAAGACGGGTAATTTCCCTCCTTCACTCAACCTTCACTCCGATGATAATTCCTGTCGCCCAAACCAATTTAGTCAGTGTCAAGTCGGTTCTTTGATCAAGCTTTTTGACAAATTGGATGGCTTTTTCTGCATGGCCTTCAGGCCAGTTGGGTTGGGGAAGCATGTCGTCCACGACATATAGCCCTCCGGGATTGAGCATATCCAAAACTTCTTCCAGTAGCAGGTATTTTCCGTGCCAAGTATCGGCAAAAATGTAATCAAAGCGCTTTTCTAAATTACCGAGAACCCAATCCTCCCCATCGGAAAGGACAAGTGCCAAACGGGAGTCTTTTCCCAAATGTGTTTTCGCAATATTCAAAACGGAAGCATCATTGTCGATCGAAACCAAAGTGCTGTTTGGATCCATACCGTCCAAAATCCAAGAAGTGGACAGCCCTGTTCCAGTTCCGAGTTCAAGGAATTTTCCCGAAGGTTTTGTTGCCGCCAACGTTCTCAACAGCGAACAAGTCAGCATTTCTGATGGCATGGTAAAGCCAAGGTCCTTTGTGGCTTGATCAATCGCAAAATAGGATTTAGGGATGTTTTGGATGTTGTAGTCAGTCATAAAAATCTATATGTCAATGCATAAAACAGGGCAATAAAACCTCAAATTTAAAAGCTATATATTTTTCAACTCTTTTGAAGAATGGTGAATCCTAACAATTGAAATTTGAATTTCAGAATCTAAGCGATAGATAATTCAATAATTTCCTTCAATCAATTCTCTTAAAAACTCTTTATCAAACTCAGGTACTTTTCTACCTATTTTTGGGTTGGTGATTAATAAATCTACTTTCAAAATTATTTTGTCAATTATTCTTTCAGCGTATTTTTGGTGAATCCTCAAAATAATAGTCATTAATATTTTTAAGGTCATCTATGGCTAAATTAGTCCATTTTATTTTTGCCATGTCTTCACCAATTCTTTTACCTCTTCATGACTTTTTGTTTCATTCTTTTCCAATTGAACCAGGCCTTTCTCAATCTTTTCAATTACAATAAGCCTTTCAATCAAATCATCTAATTCAAATTCTTGAGGCAATTCATTGATGGTTTCAATTATTTTTTCCTTTTTCATTTTTATTCAATTTGACTTAAATTTACAAATTAGGAATGGAAATACCATGCTATTGAGTTTCCATTAGGGTAGCAATACTCCTAACTTCCATTAAGCTCTTTTTTATTTCCCCATAAATCCCCTGATATCTTTCACCAGTTTTTCAAAATCCGGTCGGTGGTTGTACATCATGTGGCCTCCTTCGTAATAAAACATTTGCACCCTTTCTATCGGGATATCATGTCGTGCAAAGGTGTATTCTGCATCCAAAAAAGGTGTGATCAGGTCATAATATCCATTGGCCACCATGACTTTTAGGTCTTTATTGCGGCGCATGGATTCGCCGAGACTTCGGGCGACATTGACATAGGAAGGTTCCCAATAAGAACCCTCAGGAACGGGTCTCCAATTCCATTTGCCACCAATACTGCCGTTGGAGGTCAGGTAAGGCCGGTCCACTTTGATTTGCAATGTTTTGGCGAAATAATCCTGCAGGGCAGCAGTGTAAGCCGCATCAATGCCATAGCTAGAAGGATCGCCCAAGGTCGGTGAGGCTGCAGTTTGGTCGCCTTCTTCCCCAAGATATCTGCCATCTAAAGTCCCTATGGTTTTCCCATCTTTTCTAAGCAATTCTTTCTTGAATCTACCTGTGAGGATTCTGTTGTCGGAAAGAAGGACATATTCCTTTTCCAGTCCCAAAAAGTAGGATATTCTTTGAGCAATTTTCTCTTTCTCCTCGAATGTAGATTGGTTGCCTTTGTACAATGCCGGCAAATATTCATTATAGGCAAATGCCCGTGCTTCCGTTACAAAATCTTCCAGTTTTTTGCCCTGACCGGCTTTGCCATGGTACCAAGCAGTGGCAGCCATGGTGGGAAAATAGGTGAAATAGGATGCAATATTGTCATGCATTGAAGTTGAACCCTGATAATCCAATGCCTGCGATATCAAGATCAGACCATTCAAAGCCACAGCCTGACCACCACTCTCCAAAGCTGCTGTGACAGCAGAAGCCCTAGTGGTACCATAACTTTCCCCTGCAATGTATTTTGGGGATTGCCATCTTTGATGCTTGGTGATCCAAAGGCGGATAAACTGCGCTATAGACTTGGCATCTTCCGTCAATCCCCAAAAATCTCCTACCTTGCCTTTGCCAATTACCTTACTAAACCCTGTCCCCACAGGATCAATAAACACCAAGTCTGTAATGTCCAACAAAGCCAATTCATTATTGACAAGGTCAAAAGGTGCTGCCCCATCATCAGTTTTTGCATCAGAATCCACCTTGACTATTTTGGGACCAAAGACTCCCATATGCAGCCAAACAGAGGCTGAACCCGGGCCACCATTGAAAATAAAGGTGACGGGCCGCTTGCCGGAATCGGTTTCGGGTTTGATATAGGAAGTAGACCAAAGTGCCGCAACAGGTTCACCTTCACTGTTTTTGAGAAATGTCTCCCCAGAGATGGCCTTGTAGCTGATAGCTTTCCCATGAAATGTCCCTTGATGGGAAGTCTCAAAAACCAATGGATCGGGAATTGGAGTTTGCTTTTCGGCTTCTTGGGCAAAACCTGTTGAAAAAATGAAAAACATCAGGGGAAAGTGTAATTTTTTCATAGGGTAATTTTTTAAAATTTAAGAATTTAAATCAACGGATTTTGTTTCAAAGACATTACATAACGGCTTTTCAATATACAGTTTCAAAATTTATCCTGCTTTAGGAGAAGCAGGATAATGGTGTTTATTTTGTTTCTCTTCCTGCGCCTTTGCGTCTTGGCGGGAAATTAACTACCAACTTCCGCCTCTGCCTCTATCTCCACCAAATATCCTTCTCCGACCAATTTTGCCTCAACCAAAGTATTGGCGGGCTGGATGCCTGCAAACCGCTGACCGTGGGCCCTTGCTACAGGTTCCCAATCATTGATATTGTTTACAAAAATTCTGGTACGGATCACATCTTCCATTTTTCCGCCGAAGGAAGTGATTGCTGCTTCGATTTTGTCCAATACAAAATGCGCCTGTGCGCCTGCATCATTTCCGCCGATCATGCGATGCCCATGGGTGGCAGTGGTGCCGGAAACAGAAATCCGGTTTCCGCGTCTGGTAGCACGGCTATAACCGGCCATTCCCTCCCAAACTGTCCCGCTAAATACCTGTACGCTGCCGTTGGCACCGGCTTTGACTTCATATGGTTTAGGAAAGGAATCAAGATGATGACTGAGGTCGCCTGAAGCAGTGAGAAAGGGAGGTTTCCTATACTCATCTCCACAATCTCCGGGAATCGGAGTCAATATCGATTGTGCCTCTTGAATAGTGGCTTTGTCTTTTTCTGATAGCGAAAAGGAAAATAGTTTCATTGTTTCCTCCACATGGGCACTTTGTCCCAATCTGGCACCGATGATGACTCCACCTACCTGAGGCTGCTCGAGGATGAATTTGGTGGCCACATTGGCAATGGAAACTTGGTGTTTTTCAGCTATTCTGGAAACGGACTTCAATAGATTTTGAAATTTTGCCCAACCTCCTGCCGCATCGATAAATCTTTTGTACTTCATCTGAGACCATGTAGCCTCGTTTTCCAAAAGCGGTTCCGTTTTTCCCAACCATTTTTCTGATAAAAAACCTCCTGCCAAGGTCCCGAAGGCGAGAATTTTCACCCCGTATTCCTGACAGACTTTTGTCATTTCTCCCGAAGCCCTTTGGTCGATCAGCGAATGACAAATCTGGTTGGATACAATCGGGATCCCCGATGCGCAAGCTATCCTCAAGTGTGCCGAATCAAAATTGGTCAGCCCGATATGCTTGATCAATCCTTCCGCCTTCAATTCTTTAAGCCAAAACAGTTGGTCCAGCCAAGTCGGGTCAGGGTAACTCCAGGCATGGAACTGCATCAGATCAATCTGTTTTGTCTGAAGTCGGTTAAGGGAAATCTGGATCGCGGCTCTTGTTTCTTCAAAGCTTGATTTGCCCGGTTTGGGAACCCACTTGGTCAATAGGGTTGCTTTTTTGCCTAACTGGTGTTTGTTTTTGAAAGTACCGGCGATGATTTCTGCCGAACCATAATGGTCTGCCATGTCAAAGGTAGTCAGCCCGGCTTCCACATATGGCGCCATGGCTAGAGAGGTGACATTCGGGTCAAGAATATTGCCATCCTTTTCCATATCGGCGATCTGCCAAAGTCCGGTCAATACTTTTGAAATAGTAAGATCAGGAGCCAATTCGGTATATAAATCATTCGTCTTGTTCATGTCAGGGTAATTTTTCAAATAGGGATTTGGTGTCTATGCCTTTGTTTTTCAATTGATTAAATTTAAAAAAGAATATCAGGGAAGCCAGACCCATCACAATCAGCCAAATCGGAGTTGAATGGAAATACCAGGCTTCTGTGCTGCTGTTGAGGTCTTTCCAGGTGTGAATCGCCAGGAAAAAGACCAGAACCAATGTCCCCGCCCAACCCAAAGCCATGCGTATTTTCCTGTTTTTGATGATTTTGATATCCGAAGCCAATGTGGGATTTACTTTGTCGATGGTCAATAAAGTCACGCACATCAGCAGAAAATTTACCATCATGGAAGTGACCATGATATCGATACCCAAAAAGAAATCTCCGGCAAAATGACTTCCCACTATCCCAACACTTGCCATGACTCCGCTGAGGATTACCGCAGCATAAGGTGTATGAAAACGGGGATGGATTTTGGTGAAATATTTTGGAAAAATACCGTCCTCTGCCCAGGCAAACATCAACCTTGAAACTGACAGCAACATGGCAGGCAGGTCATTGATCAAAGCAATCGCTGCTCCGGCGACAATCACTACTGTCAATCCTGATGGAAGTAAATAGCCCATCAAACCCGGTGCTGTGATGTCTTTTTGCGAAGCTTCTTCAGCTACAAAAGACCATGGGATGGCATGATAAACAGCGCTTGTGAAAAGCATATAGTAACCGCCTACTATCAGGATGGTCAAGGCAATCGCCAAGGGGAGTCTTTTGGTTGGGTTTTTTGCTTCTCCTCCTGCCTGCGCAATGCTGTCAAATCCAATAAAGCTTGCAAACAACAAGGCTCCTGCCGATAGGAAAGTTGGTAAATGGAATTCTGTCCCAATAGAAGGCGAAATTACCCTTCCCTCTCTTTCCTGTAGGGATTGCGCAAAATCTATTTGTGTAAATGAAAATCCGGCCACGATCACTACTCCGCCCATGATAAACATCAGGATCATCAGAGGAATAATCGTCTTTTCGTACAGACTTGCGCCTCTGATATTGACCCATACAAAGAGCCATACCAAACCCAAAGCCAAAGTCACTCGGATAATCCCGTTTTCTAATAATGTTGCCAATGAAGTCCAATCCAGTGCCACAGCAATATCCCTCAGGAAAGGGACTGTCACATAGGCGACCACACCGATGACGATGGAGAGTCCAAACCATTGGGAAAAACTCGCCACAAAACCCAAATAAGGATTGAGTCCCCGACTGGCATAGACGTAACTTCCCCCCGCCCTTGGCATGGCTGTGGCGAGAAGGCTATAAGCAAAAGCAGCCAATAGTGCAGGAATCGCAGCAAAAATAAATGCAGGCAAGACATAAGGTCCGATTCCCGGAACATGCCGCTGAATCATAAATGGCACGACATTGATTGACGCGCCAAGCATGGAACATACTCCGGTAGCCACTAGGCCCATCAAACCAAGCTGCCTGGTTAGCGTTGGCCCTGTCATAATAAAATACTTTGAGCTTTACCCATTGGACCAAATTTCAATTTATTTCCCGCATTTCAAAATAAGGAATTTTGGGTGGGCATTTGAGGTTTTAATTGCTTTGAAGTGACTTTGAATTTCTTGGTAAAGTAGATGATCAAAGGCACAAAAATCACAGTGGGTAACAACCAGGCAATAAAGATGGGATCTGTTTGCCAGTTTTGTACCAAAAAAGCAGTCACTGTCGCAATGAAGGCTCCCATCATCCTGCTGATATGCCTGTTGAGGAACCATCCTTTGGGATAGGAAGACAACTTCTTGGAGTGGAATAGGTCAGAAGTCAGCATAGAGATTAGAATAACACTGAAAACCAAAAAAACGGGTATAATTCCACCTATTTTTCCCCAATCAAGTTGGATTAAATACACGGCTGGAATCAGGATAGTAAGAAATCCCACTGCTATAAAAACATAATCCCAAAACCCGAATTTCAATTTAGAATTTCTGCGAAACTGTAAAAACCGATAACCTGTCAAGGTCATGTATGTGCTAAATCCACCAACCATCAGTAGAAAAAGGTTTCCTTTTGGAATGGCTATAGAAAAAGCCGTTATGCCGATCCCGATCATCGACCAATAATAGACTTTGCCTGAGGCATTATGAAATTTGCCACCTTTTTGGAAGATGATGGCCAATATTCCGGATAGCAAAGCAGCGGATCCAAAAACTATATGGATGAAAGTAAAAATTTCTAAAAATTGTTTCATGGGCTAATTTCGTGAGGCTGAAATAAATGGATCATAATGCTAATATTTCAACTTTAGGAAGGATATCCAAATCAGAATAAGCATTACCCAAAACTTAAACCCAATTATTTTTATACTGAATATTATTCCGTATTTTTCGAGCTAGTCTAATTGGAAAAAACTGTTTTAATTGACGGATTTGTTCCGTTGGTTGATTTTAGCCTTATGCAAGTATCCCCAGAAAAACCTTTTCAAATCATATATTCTTTATTCAGCCACGAATTTCTCGGACTGTTATTCGAGTCCTTTGTAATTCAGCTTGATGAAAAAGGAAGGCTTTCGTTTGCCCATCAGAATATTTCCCATGTCAATGCACCCGAGTTTTCTTCTGGTCTTGATGAGACAGATTTCAAGTTGATCAAATGGATGGACGACATGCAGCAAGAGGCCATTGTCAAGAAATTCGACACCAAGAAGCTCAAACCAAAGGAATACCTCAGGAAGATTTACGATCCAAAGACAGAAAATAAAGTTGTCCAGGAATTGATCGAACATAAACTTGAAAGTTTGAGGGCCAAGGTCCTGGAAAATCTGAAAGGAAAGCGGTTTTTTGAAATGGGAAACGATGGCAATCCGATCTGGAGAGAAATCAACATCATGCCGGAAAAGGCTGCTGTGCTGTTTCATTTCAGGCGAAATGAGGACAATACACATTATTTCCCCACCATCAAATACCGGGATGTACCATTGGAATGGCAATACCGCAATGGCTATATCATCTGTCACGAACCGGCGTGGTTGGTTGTTGACTACAATTTATACAGCTTTAAAAAAGGGGTGGACGGCAAGAAACTCCAACCCTTTCTAAATAAAAAATTTATTGTAATCCCCAGAAAGGTCGAAGACCAGTATTACAAAAAATTCATCACACAGCTAGTTGCTTCTTTTGATGTCTATGCCAAAGGCTTTGATATCAAAGTTGAAAGGTCCATGCCAAAACCTGTATTGAGTCTGAGCGACCTTCCCTCCAATCCCAAGTCAGACCTTTTTGGAAACAAGTTGGAGGAGGAAGAGGAAGATAAAATAGTTTTTGACCTTCAGTTCCAATATGGGGATTATGCTTTCCGATCTGAAGAAAAAGCCTCCAATAACGTGGAATTGGAACATATCGGAGACAATTACATTTTTCACAAAGTCATCAGAGACCTCGAAAAGGAAAAGTCCTATGGCGATTACCTGAAAGATCTTGGCTTGCCGGTCAAGAATGCCCGGTATTCGATCTGTAAGTCCAAGGCTTTTGGATGGATCAATGCCTACAAGGACAATCTGGAGGAAATGGGCATCCGGATCCAACAGGCGCCGACCCAAAAAGGCAAAAGGTACTTTATCGGTCATGCCATTATTTCAGTTGAAGTCAAAGAAAACATAGACTGGTTTGATGTCCATGCTGTCATCAGGTTTGGGACTTATGAGATTCCCTTTCATAAAATCAGGAGACTTTTGCTTCAGGGAAAAACCGAGTTTGAACTTCCCAACGGGGAAATTGCGGTAATTCCTAACTCCTGGTTTGTCAATTATTCCGAAATGTTCGCATTTATGGAAGAGCAGGATGCCAATGCGGATCAACAGTCCCTTGTGCTCAAAAAACACCACATTGCCCTGGCACAGGAGCTCCAAAACAGCAACCTCCTCCAACTCAAACTGAGTCAGAAACTTGAGAAATTACGGAATTTCAGTCAAATAGAGGATTACGACTTGCCGGTGACTTTCAAAGGGATTCTCAGACCATACCAAAAAGCAGGGTATAACTGGATGCGTTTTCTGAACGAGTTCCGGTTTGGCGGCTGCTTGGCTGATGACATGGGATTGGGAAAAACCGTACAGACTTTGGCCCTTTTGGCACATGAAAAAGAGCAAAATCCTAATGCCACTACTTTACTTGTCATGCCGACTTCTCTTATTTACAACTGGGAATTAGAAGCAAGAAAGTTTACTCCAAAACTGAAAATCCTTACTTACACCGGTAGCCAAAGGATCAAGGACATTAGCCGTTTTGCAAAATATGATCTGGTCCTTACTTCCTATGGAATCACAAGGATGGATGTGGATATGCTCAAGGGATTCTATTTCAATTATGTCATCTTGGACGAATCCCAAGCCATCAAAAACCCAAGTAGCATCATCGCCAAAGCAGTAAATGAATTGACCTGCAGGCAACGGTTGATCCTGACAGGAACACCGGTTGAAAATGGAACCATGGACCTTTGGTCCCAAATGAACTTTATCAACAGAGGCCTTTTGGGAAATCAGAACATGTTCAAAAAGCAGTTTTTATTGCCGATTGAAAAGAAAAATGACCAAGACAAAGCTGCCAAACTGCATGCGATGATCAAGCCATTTATCCTCCGAAGGTTAAAAAGCCAGGTGGCAACCGATCTACCTGAAAAAGTCATCAACGTGAAATATTCGACGATGACGCCTGAACAGGAAAAAGCCTATGAAGAGGTAAAAGGGTATTACCGGGATCAGATCGTCAAAGAAATGTCCGTTGCAGGTATGAAAAACCAGCAATTTGCTTTGCTGAGGGGATTAACCCAACTGAGGCAATTGGCCAACCATCCAAGATTGACCGATAAAAACTACACAGGCGATTCGGGCAAGATGGAGGATGTGACGCACATGATTGAGTCCACAGTCAGTGAAGGCCACAAAGTCCTGGTATTTAGTCAGTTTGTTAGACACCTCGCCATCGTCAAAGAATACCTGGAAAAAGAGAACATCAAATATGCATACCTAGATGGTACTACCAAAGACAGGCAAGCACAAGTGGAGTCTTTCCAGCAAAACAATGAAGTCAAAATTTTCCTGATCTCATTAAAAGCGGGAGGTGTCGGATTGAACCTGACCAAGGCCGAATATGTATTTTTGCTTGACCCTTGGTGGAATCCTGCCGTAGAAGCCCAAGCCATAGACAGGGCACACCGAATCGGTCAAGAAAACAAAGTCATCATCTATAAATTCATCAGCCGAAATACCGTGGAGGAAAAAATTATGGCTTTGCAGGAAAGAAAGATGGCACTCGCAGGAGAACTGATCAGCACAGAAGAAAGCTTTATTAAAAGCCTCAGCAAGGAAGATGTTGAGGCATTATTGGATTGATAAACTATACACACTCGCAAAAAATGAAAAAAGCAATTTTGATTATTCAATGCAAAGATCAGAAAGGCATCGTAGCAAGCGTTTCTGAATTTTTATATTCTTATCAGGGAAATATCCTTGAGATAGACCAACATGTGGACGGTGAAGTCGGGATGTTTTTTATGAGAGTATCTTGGGAATTAGAAAGTTTTGGACTGAAAAGAGAAGAAATCGAACCTATTTTTGAAGCCAAAGTCGGGAAAAAGTTTGACATGGAATTTGAATTGTTTTTCAATTTCCGAAAGCCAAGGATGGCAGTTTTTGTATCCAAGCTTTCCCATTGCCTGATCGATATATTGAGCAGACACTATTCAGGCCAATTTGAAGTAGACATTCCTGTAGTGATTTCCAACCATGCCGATCACAAAAAGGTGGTAGAGGCTTTTGGTATTCCTTTTCATTATTTTGCCGTGGACAAGGCAAACAGGATGGATGTGGAAGAAAAGCAATTGGAATTGCTGAATCATTACAGAACTGATTTTGTGGTCTTGGCGAGATACATGCAGATCTTGAGCGAGGATTTTATCAGGAATTATCCCAACAAAATCATCAACATCCACCATTCATTTTTACCGGCATTTGTCGGTGCCAAACCTTACCATGCCGCCTATGAGCGTGGTGTCAAAATCATCGGCGCGACGGCACATTATGTTACCGAAGAATTGGATGCAGGTCCGATCATCGAACAGGAAGTGGCCCGTGTTCGCCACCATAACTCCCCGGCAGACTTGGTGCAGATCGGTCAGGATGTAGAAAAAGTGGTTCTTTCCAAAGCCATCAAATACCACCTTGAAAGAAAAATATTGGCTTATAGAAACAAGACGATTATTTTTTACTAACCTTTTCCAAAGTTTAGAAAAGGATAGATCAACGAGAAAAACACTTTTGTTAATTGAAAATCAGTGTTTTAACATTTATTTAGTTAAAATAAATTAAAATAGTTTTTAATTAAAAAAGGCTTTTAGATATTTGAAATTCAAACTCTAAAATTCTTTAAACATGAAAACAAACCAACTATTTCTTATCCTTTTCTTTTTGGGTTTTGCACCCACAATCTCTTTAGCCCAGGTAGAAAAACCGAAAATACAATACTCGATCGGAGGCGGCTTTTCTGTTGATAGAAGCAACATGCTTTGGGGTTTGAATATGACCAATGAGATCAATTATAGGTTAGGGAAAAGAACTTCTCTGAATGCCGGAATTTCATTTTATCAATCTCTCGGAAATCTGGAAAATAAAGAAGTCTTCCCGGGTCAAAAAAGTAAGGACCAATCTTCCGGTATTTTTTTTACTCCCATGCTTAAATATGATATCCTCCAGCGTGATTCCGGATTTAAATTGGCTTTTGCCGCCGGCCCATCTCTTCAGTTAGGTGGACAATCAATTCTTTTCGAAGATAATTTCACTGATCCTGAAAACCCTAATTCTTTTGTTTTCCACAATAAATACCAGCGGATAGGCCTGATGATTGAACTTGAAGCTGAGTGGAAAACAAAAAATCCTAATGTTAGAAATGCAGCCAGTATTTCAGCTTATGGAGCAGACAATGATTTTCCTTTATTTATCAATGTCAACTATAAAGTGCGATTTAATTTCGGAAAGAAATGAAAATCTAAAAAGTAGATAACCAAATCTCGCTTCAATACTTCCACTTATTCGCCAAAGCCACCAGACTCAGCATCACCGGCACTTCTGTCAATACGCCGACTACTGTCACCAGTGCCGCAGGACTTTCCAATCCAAACAAGGCTATAGCCACAGCTACCGCCAACTCGAAGAAATTACTTGCTCCGATCATGGCTGCAGGAGAGCAGATGGCGTGAGGTAATTTGAGTTTTCTTCCGCCAAACCAGGTGATGAAAAAGATAAAATATGTTTGAATGATCAGCGGAATAGCAATCAGGACAATGATCATTGGATTATTCAGAATATTTGGCCCTTGAAAAGCAAACAACAATACCAAAGTCAAAAGCAATGCGATAATGCTGACAGGTTTTAGCTTGGGCAGAAAAACAGTCTTGAACCAATCTTCTCCATATTTTCCTACCAAAATCTTGTTGGTAATGATCCCGGCTACCAATGGAATTACGACAAATATGACTACTGAGGAAACCAAAGTTTCATAGGGAATAGTCACATCGGTAATTCCCAAAAGGAACCCCACCAAAGGAACAAAAGCCACCAAAATGATCAAATCATTGACTGAGACTTGTACCAAGGTATAATTGGGATCGCCATCGGTCAGGTAAGACCAGACAAAAACCATTGCAGTACAAGGGGCAGCACCCAATAATATTGCTCCGGCGATATATTCTCCAGCCAAGTCAGGTTCTATAAATGCCGAGAAAATCTGGTCAAAAAAGATCCAGGCGAAAAATGCCATGGTAAAAGGTTTGATCAGCCAATTGATGACTACAGTCAGAATCAATCCTTTTGGAGCTTTTCCGACGCCTTTGATGCTGCTGAAGTCAATCTGAAGCATCATGGGATAGATCATCATCCAGATCAGGATGGCGATGGGAATGTTGACATTGTAGATTTCCATTCGGCTTAGGTAGGACATGCTGTCCCCTGCAAAATGTCCGATCCCCACTCCCGCCAAGATGCAAAGCCCAACCCACACACTCAGGTATCTTTCAAAAAATGCAATTTCTTTTTTTTCGGTGGTCATTGGTGATTGGTTATTAAGTTATTGGTTAATAGGTTATTGAGAAAGTGGTTTCTGCCAATTAGAAATAAGGTTGAAATATAGTAGATATAAGGTTGAAATATTTTGCTTTAAAACTCCAGCCTATATCGATATTATATCGCGAAGTATATTTCATAAGGGGAAATAAAGTTGAAATATTGTAGATATAAAATTGAAATACTTTGCTGTAACGCTCTCCAGCCTATATCAACATTATCTCGCGCAGCATATTTCATAAGGGGAAATAAGGTTGAAATATTGTTGAAATAAAGTTGAAATATTTTGCTTTAGAACTCCAGCCTATATCAACATTATATCGCGCAGCAAATTTCATAAGGGGAAATAAGGTGGAAATAAAGTTGAAATATGCTGCGAGATGAACTCCCGACCTATTTCTATCATATTTCGCGAAGCATATATCTATTTATTTCAATTCAAACATATTTCCATGTATTTCACTAAAGTATATTTCATTTAACTTTTTCGAAAACATAAAACATCTCCGAAGCAATCTGAAGACTGCGCTCGTCATAGCGAATACCTTCCTCGGAAGTTCCATCAAAAGCTTTAGGATCTTCGTACCTCACCGGAATCCGGGCTTCTGCACCAGGGATAAAGGGACAGTTTTCATCTGCATGCGAGCAAGTCATGATGGCAGCAAATCCTTTTGGAGCATTTGCCGGATCATCGTAAAGCTTTGAGAAAGTGATGATCGGATCGGCATCATCTGAATAGAAGACAAAGAATTTTGGATTTTCGACGCCCTTTTGGGTGACCTTGAAGCCTGATCTTTTGATGGAGGCTACCGCCCTTTCGTTGAAAGCAGTGACTTCCACTCCACCCGAAAATGAATTGATCTCAATGCCAAAATACTCGGCTGCAGTCTTTGCCCAAATCTGGGAAAATTGACTCCGGCGGGAATTGTGGGTACAGATAAAGTTCAGATTGATAGCCTGGTCTGCGTCGACTTTCTTTTGGATATAGGCGATAAAATCCTGCAGGATAGGAATCCGGTCATCAGGTATTTCAAGGCTTTTGGCCTTTTCAATGGTGGCTTGGAGGGTTGGGTATAGGTTCATAAATATTTAATTAAGGTACCATGTACCAAGTACAAAGTACCAAAAAGGCACCTTTACTTGGTACATCGTACTTGGTACTTTGTTCAATACTTAGCAACATCCCGATCCCGGTGCACAAGCGCTTGCTTCTAGCGCAGCCAACGAAACACGGACCTTTGGTTTGGCAGCCGGACCGCAACAGGCTGCAGCTTTTTCTTCCGGGGTTGTAGCTCTGTCTTTGGCTTTGCAAGTTGTTTGGTCTGCAGTCAGTTGGACAATGAGGCTGTTTCCTGCTTCTTTGATATTGTGGACAGGAAGCACGGCTGTAGGAAAGGAGCTGTTTCCATATTCAAATTTGATCTCCCTATCCTCGAAAGTCGGTCTGACTTTTTGGACTACGTCAAATATCTTCAGGGCTTTGCTTGTATCGACCGCATGGTCCGGTTCAGGGATTCCATTTTCCCAGAGTTGGATATGGACTTCATTCCATTCGTTGCGGATGCCACCACAATCCACCGTGTCGTAGGAGACATTTTTGATTTCGGTGATGTGGTAGTCAGTGCGGACATATTGTCCTGCTTGGTATTCGAAGAAAAGGGATTTCTCAGGGTTTTCTCTAAGGATTTGGGTAAATTCTGAAGTTTTCATATGGATTTCTCGCAAAGACGCAAAGGCGCCAAATTTTTATTGAATGTTTGATTTTAAAGGGGTAACCTTTGAGGTCTTTTCGACCTCGAAGGTTTTAAATATTAAAATAGAGCTTAATCCTTCGAGGTTTCAAAAACCTCAAAGGATTAGCAGCAATCCGTTATTTTTGGAAAACCTGAAAACAAGGTCTCGAACAGATTTTGGATTTCGGACCAACGGATAGGATCGATGCAATAATTGACTGAAACGCCCTCAATGCTTCCTCTGATGATACCGGTTTCTTTGAGTTCGCGGAGATGCTGGGAAATAGTCGCCTGTGCCAAACCCAATTCCTGTACCAAGTCCCCGTTGATGCAGGTATTGGATTGGATAAGGTATTGGAGGATTGCGATCCTCGCCGGATGAGCCAGAACTTTGGCAACTTTTGCCAGTTCATTTTGCTGTTCAGTGAATAAATCTGTTTTGGTAACACCCATTTTTTAGACTTTTAGAGGCGAGAGATTAAACTATTTAGAAATAGATTGAAATACAGTGGAAATAAAATTGAAATATTAGGTTAATTCTCTCTAATTCAGCACTGATGTGGAAAATTAGATTGCCGAAGGCATATTTCTATTTATATCGCAAAGCATATATCACTTATATACATTGCAATATTACGATGAATGTTTTACCGATCCAACTTTCTGATCAAAATTTGTACCTTGGGGTATGAGAGAATTCATTCAACTATGGAAAGAAGGCCGCACCAGGTTTACCAATCAGCTGGCCAATATCAAGCAGGAAGATTTATCCAAAAGACTTGGAGGCAGTCCAAATTCTGCCGGCTTCCTGATCCGGCATATGGCGGAAGTGGAGTTGCTTTTTGCCAAAAATGTATTCGGAAATTTGGCGGTAAAAGTAGATGCCCAAACGCTCAAAGCCGGAAGAGATACAGGAGAATGGACTGATTTGGAACCATTATTGGCATTGGTGGAAGAGGCCGGAAGACAATTGGAGATAGCCATTGTAAGCCAGGAAGACTGGGAGGCTATCATCGAAACCAAGGAATTTGGGAAGAAGACAAAAGCAGAGTCCTTGGGCAGAATCACCACCCATACCGCTTACCACGCAGGACAATTGGCGATTCTGTTAAAGTATGGACAATAATTCATAATTAGACTGGGAATTTCTTTGATACAATGGCAATGAAAATTGAAACTAAGTAGCTACTATAATTTATGGATTAATTTGCAACTTTGTTTCATTTTGTTAAGCTTTGCATCCAATTGATAAAAATGAGTGTGTAAATTTTGGAATAACCAAAAATCCGATCTTCCGTAGTTTAAAAATCAGTTTAAACAAAATAAAGAATAATCAGTTAAAAAAAATTAAACCTCAAAATTTGAAAAGCATAATTTCACATATTCGAAAAGTAGGATTTGGTATCATAATCCTGATCTACTTTTTGTCGCTTTTCAACAGTATCTTTTTTTTACATTCTCATTGGTATAATGGCCATCTTGTTGCGCTTCACGCTCACCCTTACAATCTCAGCTTAGAGGGCGAGGGTAACAAGAAAAAGGATACCCATTCAAAAAAAGAATATGAGCTTTATGACTTAATTTACCATTCTCCCATACTGGAGCTGGAATTTTTTAACTTTGAAATAAGTCTTTTTTATGATGAATGCCATGATTCCTTTGCCGATTTCTTTATTTCTTACGAAAGCAAAGTTAAACCCTTTCATCATGGAAGAGGGCCGCCGGTTTTAATTTGAATTTTTTAAATACTCCAATAATTCTAACACCTAGACATTATTGTTACTAAAAACAAAGTCAATCACTTTGCCTTTTACTTTCATTTATCATGATTGTTCTAAAACTGGGGTGCTAAACCCGCAAGAACATCATGTCAATTAAAACCAATATGAAAAGAAACATACTAATTATATATATCCTTTTTCTTGTATGCAGCCCTTCGATGGCGCAACAAGCAGGTAAAATCCAAGGGTTTTTGACAAGTGCTGAAGGGCCACTTGTGCAAGCGACAATAATGGTTCAGAACACCGGATTTGGTGCTATTTCTGATTTTGATGGGAAGTTTAGCATCGCAGATATTCCGGCAGGAAAATATAAGGTTCAGATCAGGGCAATAGGTTTTGCCACGACGGTGTTAGATGTCACGGTCGAAGCCGGTAAAACCACCGAGCTCAACAAAGAAATCAATGAAGACAGAATAGGTCTCAATGAAATTGTGGTCAGCAGTAGCCGATATGAACTCAACAGAGAAGATGCGCCGAGTGTGGTGTCTGTCATTGGGTCCAAAATATTGAATGCCACCCAATCTGTTTCAATGGTAGAGGGCTTGAGTTTCCAGCCAGGCATCAGAGTGGAAAATAATTGTCAAAACTGCGGTTTCACCCAATTGCGGATGAACGGATTGGATGGTCCCTATTCCCAGATTTTGGTCAATAGCAGGCCAATATTCAGTTCGCTGACCGGCGTTTATGGCTTGGAAATGATTCCCGCCAATATGATCGAACGCGTCGAAGTGGTCAGGAGTGGGGGCTCTGCCCTCTTTGGCTCCAATGCGATTGCCGGCACAGTAAATATCATCACAAAAGAACCTGTGGAAAACACTTGGCAAATTGGCTCCAACTTCGGATTGATGCGGGGAGAGATTCCAGACAATACACTCAGCTTCAACGGATCCGTTGCGAGCGAAGACCTCAAGAGCGGCGTGACCTTTTATGGAATGAAAAGAGACAGGGGAGGTTTTGACGCTGACGGGGATGGATTTACGGAAATCGTGCAGTTGAACAACCTGACTTTTGGCGCAAAGGCATTTTACAAACCTACAGAACTCAGCAAAATTACGCTCGATCTCAATGCAATCGATGAGTTTCGCAGGGGAGGAGATCAGCTGTCGCTGCCTCCTCACATGACCGACATTGCAGAGCAGCTGGACCACAATATCCTCAACGTAGGATTGACTTATGATCAGTTCAGCAAGGATCGAAGGACAAAAATATCTACCTATGGAAGCTTACTATCGGGAGTAAGGCGAAGCTTCTATGGAGGCTTGGGAGGAGGTAGAACCTTGGCCGACAGCGTGGCAGCAGCTAGCGCCTATGGATTGACCAATGATTTGGCTGGCGTATTGGGAAGTCAGTTTACCCACAATTTTAAAGGCAGAAACGTGTTTGTAGGTGGAATCGAGTATCAGGGGAATTCGGTACAGGACGAGATCACAGGTTACGAAAAATTGATAGATCAACAAGTCAATACCCTTGGGTTTTACGGACAATTTGAATGGAAGGCAGCTGATAAGTTGACGCTTTTCATGGGAACGAGATACGATGTGGTGACTGTGGATGGTGTCTACTTGCTTGGCGATATCAACCGCGCAGTTGACTTCAATAATGGAGTGCTTAGTCCCCGATTTACGCTATTGTACGACCTGATGCCGGGTGCACAGCTTCGGGGAGGTTATGCGAGAGGCTTCAGGGCCCCTCAGGCATTTGACGAGGACTTACACATTTCTTCGGTTAGTGGTGAACAGAAGTTCGTCATCTTGGCGGAAGACTTGCAAATGGAAACATCCGATGCCTTCACTGCTTCGTTGAATTTTGGAAAAAATACCGGCCTCGTCCAGAGCAACTTCTTGATAGAAGGCTTTTATACCCGACTCAACAATCAATTCCAGCGAGTAAGCCTTGGGCAGCAGGAAAACGGTTCTTTCCTGGAAGAAAAACGAAACGGTAGTGGTGCGACAGTGTCTGGGGTCAACTTAGAGTACAATTTCTCACCTTCGCGGTTTTTCTCTTTCCAAGCTGGGGGGACGATACAGCGCGCAATGTACAACGAGGACGAAGTGCTCTTTGAACCCGAAGATGGAAGTACGGAATTCCCGCAAGTCAGCGTCTCGGAATTTATCAGAACACCAAATACTTATGGTTTCCTTGGCGGTAGCTGGACACCCAACAAAAAGCTTTCAGTTGATTTGACAGGATTGTACACCGGCTCCATGGTGGTACCATTGATCGTCAATGACGTGGAGTTTATCGAGCTTGTCAATACGCCGGCGTTTTACGACGTGAATCTCAGATTTGCATACCTGATCGAGACCAAGGGCAAATTCAACTTGGAGTTTAGCGGAGGTGTGCAAAATATCTTTGACAGCTATCAGCGCGAGTTTGACACCGGCCCTACCCGTGATGCTGGATTCATTTATGGTCCGCTAAGGCCAAGAACCTTCTTCATGGGTATCAAGATCGGGCATTTCCATCGATGAAAACAATCACAGCCATAGTGATAATCCTTTTTCTGAGCTGGAATTGCCCAGCCCAGGGATTGAAAACGGACTTTTGGTTGACCTTTGAGCAGTTGGAAGACTCCTTGCGCGTCAACCCAAAGCCCGTGTTTCTTTATTTTCATACCGATTGGTGTACCTACTGCCGCAAGATGGAGGCAGAGGTTTTCATTAAGCCCGCTGTTGTCCAACACCTTTCCAAGCGTTTCTACGCCGTGAAGTTTGATGCCGAATACGCCGGGGATGTGGTCTTTGATGGGAGGGTGTTTTCCAATCGGCAGCTGAAGACTAGCAGGAACCCGATGCATGACCTAGCGTTGTTGTTCAATGGGCAAAAAAACAACCCTTTCGCCCCACCTTTGATGGTGTTGTTGGATCAGGATTTTGTCCTGATAAAACGTGTCAATCAATACCAAGATTCTCAGAAATTGGTGGATTTTCTCGAGTCAATCCAATAGGTCTTTTCTCTCTCTTTGAAATTGGGCGTGTTCGGAGTTTATTTAGCAGGCCTGATTGTATGGATTTGATTTGAAAGATGATGCGATTTTCTCACATTTTTTTATCTTGTTGACAACAACAAAGCCAAAGACCCAATGCGCCCATTGATACGATCTACATTTTCGATTTTTGGAATTTGTTTACTGCTTGCCCTTCTTTTTGCTTTTAAAACAGAACAGCAAGACTTTCCCTTTTCGGATTGGCTGGTGGACGGCAAAAATCGAAAAGCAGAAATCACTTTATTGGAAGGCAAAGAAATCCAGATGGACAACGGCCTGATACGCAGAAGTTTCATCCTGTCACCCAATCTGGCTTGCTTTGATTTTACTAACCTGATGACAGGCGAGCAAATGCTCAGGACCGTCATGCCTGAAGCCCGGATTATCCTGAAGGGCAAAACCTACCATATCGGTGGCCTTAGGGGTCAGGAGGAGCGGGGATTTTTTCGCAAAGAATGGTTGGACGACATGAAATCCTCTCCTAAAGATTTCCAATACCAATCTTACGAAATCGGAGAAATCACCACCCATTTTCCTACCAAAACTGTTTTTTGGACAGGCCATAAAAAAGATGCTTCTGGCAAAAAAGTTAGCTTTTCCTATATCCATCCGGATTTTGAAAACCTCATTTTGAAAGTCCATTATGAGCTATTCGATGACCTTCCTTTGATGGGCAAATACCTCACCCTTGAAAATACCGGAAAGGAAAGCATCCAAATAGATCAGGTGGTCAATGAAATCCTCGGAATCGTGGAGGAAGAATCCGCGGTGGTCGGAAATACGGAAAAGATGAAGAAGCCCCACCAACTTTATATCGAAAACAACTTTGCCTTTAACAACGCCATGCACGCCGAGCTCAGCAGTCAGGCGACACATTGGAAGCCGGATTCCAGCTACACTTCCCAAGTCAATTATGAATTGCGGACACCCAGCATCCTTGAAGTCTATCCCGAAAAAGGAATTGGAATCGACCTGAAGCCGGGAGAAAATTTCCAGTCAATCCGTACGTATGAATTGGTTTTGGACAGTTATGACAGGGAAAGAAATGGTCTGGCAAGAAGGAAAATGTACCGTGCTTTGGCTCCTTGGACTTTGCAGAATCCGATTTTCATGCATTTGGTGAGCAAAAACGACGAGGAAGTCAGGACTGCCATCGACCAATGTGTAGCTACAGGATATGAAGCTTTGATTCTGAGTTTTGGGAGCCATATCAACATGGAGGATATTTCTCCTGAAAATATCTCCCGATGGAAAGACCTTGCAGATTATGCCCATGGCAAAGGAATCAAAATCGGAGGCTATTCGCTTTTTAGCTCCCGTAAAATAAGCGATGAACATGACGTCATCAGTCCGATTACAGGCAAACCCGGCGGTGCTTTTTTTGGAAATGCACCCTGTATGGCAAGCCAGTGGGGTCTTGATTATCTTTACAAACTCCGATTTTTCTTTGAAAACACCGGTTTCGATATTTTCGAAAATGACGGACCTTATCCCGGGGATGTCTGTGCTTCCACTTCCCATCCGGGTCACGAGGGTCTGCATGATTCGCAGTGGGTACAGATCAATCTCCAAAAGGGGCTTTACCAATGGATGAATGCCCGGGGAATCTATATCAATGCACCTGATTGGTACTTTTTGGATGGGACGCACAAGATCGCTTTGGGCTATCGGGAGGTGAATTTTTCCCTGCCAAGAGAAAGACAAAAAATCCTAAATAGGCAGAATATTCATGATGGGACCTGGGAAAAGACGCCTTCGATGGGCTGGGGTTTTGTACCCTTGACTGCCTATCACGGAGGAGGTGCCGATGCGGTATTGGAGCCGCTTAGCGAGCATCTTGAGGATTATAGGCAACTGATGATGCAATATTACGGAGCAGGGGTGCAGGCTTGCTACCGGGGGCCGAGACTGTATGACACCGAGGAAACCAAAGCGGTGGTCCTCTCGGTGATCGATTGGTACAAGAAATACAGAGATATCCTCAACGCCGACATCATCCGACTCCGCCGAGCTGACGGAAGGGATTGGGACGGGTGGATGCATGTAGATCCACAAGGGAGAGAAAAGGCTCTCGTGATGTTGTTCAATCCTACCAATCAAGCGATGTCCAAAGATTTGGTGGTCCCGCTTTACTACACCGGGTTGAATGATAAAGCGAGTATCAGTGTGGAGGGTAAAAATAAAAACTCCTATGCCCTCAATCAAAAACAGGAAGTTACCCTCAGGGTGGATATTCCGGCAGATGGGTACACGTGGTTGGTCGTGGAATAGATAAGGGTCGTGAAAGGTCACCTTTGAATTGAAAAATAAAAAGAAAAAACTTTTCTCCTCCCAAAAGTACCTTTGGCGAAAGGAATAGCAGTATGTACTTTGTTAAGTGATTGTAATTTTCTAACTTTTAATTAAATATTAAACCGAATATTTCATGTTTTCAGCCGAGCAATTAGAAAATATTAAAACCAGGAAGGAACTGGTAGCCTTGTCTAAAATTGAAGGGATTAACTTGAAGAAATCCATCAAACGGGCAAAATACGAAGAGGAACTCAAGCTGCTACAGACAGAGCTTTCCCTGCTTCAGGAGCATATTGAGAAGAAAAAACTCCGTGTCGCAGTGATTTTTGAAGGAAGAGATGCAGCCGGAAAAGGAGGGTCGATCAAGCGCTTTGTAGAATATCTTAATCCCAATACCAGCGGTGTCGTGGCACTCAGCAAACCTACGGATGTGGAACGGGGACAGTGGTATTTCCAGCGGTATATCGAGGAACTTCCCAACAGCGGTCAGATCAAATTTTTTGACAGAAGTTGGTACAACAGAGCAGTGGTGGAGCCTGTGATGGGTTTTTGCACCGATAAGCAATATGAAACCTTCATGAAGCAGGTTCCTAATTTTGAACACATGCTCTACGAAGATGGCATTACGGTGATCAAATTTTGGTTTGATATCACAAGAGATGAGCAGCAGAAGCGCTTTGATGGAAGACTTGGAAACCCGCTCAAAGAATGGAAATTCAGTCCGGTGGATCTCAAAGGCCAGGAACTTTGGGACAAATTCACAGAGTTCAAAGACATCATGTTTACAGAGACCCATACTTCCTATTGCCCGTGGGTAGTAGTGGAAACCAACGACAAAGAGGAGGCGAGGCTGGAAAGTCTGCGGTATGTATTGTCAAGGTTTAAATATCCGGGAAAGGGAAAAACCAAAGCCAACCTGAAGAATGACCCAAATGTGATTTTTAAATATTTCCGTAAGAACAAAAAATTTGACCTGTAATGACCATGGTACTTTCTAAAGAAGATGTAGAGGTGTTGAACTCTAAAATAGGCATCAAACATTTGTTGGCCAATAAAAAAATCAACCTGGAAAAAGTGTTGAAAGCGACCCGCCATGAACTCAAATTGAGGGAAATCCAATCGGAGTTGGTCAGGCTGCAGCTTTGGGTTATTGAAAATGACAAAAAGGTAGTTGTTTTGTTTCACGGCGGAGATTCCTCAGAGAAAAGTACGGTGATCCGGAAGATTTTTTCCCATAATAATCCAAGGCATTTCAGGGTGGAAGTTAATTTGCCCCACAAGCACGAGTCCGGGGAGAACGGGTATTACTTTAAAAAGTTTGTGGAGAAATTGCCGCAGGCCGGCGAGATAGTTTTGTGGGACAGAAGCTGGTACAATAGAGCGCTTTTTGAGCCCATCCTCGGAATGTGTACTGAAGACGAGTATGGGAAATTCATGGATCAGGTCAATAATTTTGATAAAATGATGGTCGATTCAGGGATAATTCTGGTCAAATTTTATTTTACCGTCAGTCCCGATGAGCAGTCAGGACGGTACAATGAATTGAAGAAATCACCACTGACAAGGTGGAAAACCGAAAACTGGATCAAGGACTCCCCAAAAATTCTCAAAAAATACCTTAAGTATAAAGATGTCATGTTTGAAAAAACAAGTACTGACTATGCACCTTGGATCGAAATAGACAAGGATACTAGGGAAGAAGAACTCATCGCAGCAGCAGAACACCTATTAAACAGTATCCCATATAAAAAATAAATTATTAGGATACCGATCCAAAAAAAGGCAGAACCATAAAGGAGCTGCCTTTTTTTATGACCTCTTTTTCTTAGAAACGACCATTTCATACCCCAAAAAAAACAGTGCAGACAGAAATCCTGCCGCGGCAAAGACAAACTTCATTTTCACAAGGGTTTCAAACAGGACCATATTCCCGACAAATCCCTGTTGGATCCACTGTGTCAGCCTGATGTTTTCGCTGATATCGAAAATCAGGGCCAAAACCTGTAAAGTCGCTAGAATAAGCAGCAAGTTTTTGGGGAATGTAAACCTATCCGGAGAATGATTTTTCAATTCCAATACCTGGAAATTTTTCCTAGCCCACAGACAAAGGATAAAAATGGTGGGAAACAAGGTTGACATAAAGAAGTAATCCAACTGCAGTTGCTTCAGGACAAATGCCTTTTGTTCAGGTTCGCCCCAGGTTTCAATCAACTCATTCAGCTTTTCTGGACTTCCCGGGAGCTCAAATTCCATCACATTGAATTTCAATCCTGTGGCAGCTTCAAATTGAAATTGGTGACGCCGCATCATCCAAAAAGCGATGATCGTAAGCAGAAGGAAAATGAAGAAGGAGTATTTCAGTTTCATAGGGACTATATACCATATTTTTTTTTACTTCTCAAAATTTCCAATTGTCTTGTCCCAATTTACAATTTGGGTTTCCAAAGTGAGTGTCTCTACTCACTTCCATCTAACAGAGACATATCAAAGTTGAATGAGGTCTTCTAAATTCAATCGTTTTTCTGCGTCAGGATGCGGGAGCAAATTTTCTACGCTATTGGCAGTTTGAATTTAAAATTTCAGTCAGTGAAGACACTGACTGAGGCGGAAAAAAGCAAAGGATCCTTCCCCGTCATAAATCATCTTCAGTGATCAATTCCAATATCCCAATATCAAGTATCCATCAATATCTATTTTACTTCCCTTACCACCCTAAATCCTACATCATATCCATTTCCCGGCCCGCCTCCATGGAAAAAATAAGTGGCATTGGTCACGTCAGAAATAAAACTTCCCCCTTTCAGCACATGGACTTCCCCTGAAACCGGAGGAACGGGATGGGCAAAAACGTCCTCATTATATAAGTCTTCTAACCATTCCCACACATTTCCCAACATGTCATGCAAACCCCAAGGATTCGCTTTCATCTGCCCGACGGAATTGGTTGTGCCTTTGTCCGATTTTTGGATCCAAGCCTGTTTGCCTGTTTCTGACCAAGAAAGCAATTCCTCCGCACCTGCACGGGCAGCATATTCCCATTCAAACTCGGTCGGTAACCGATAAGAATAAGCAGGATCCATCTCATTCAGTTTTTGAATAAAGCTCTTTGCATCTTCCCAAGTCACGTTTTCCACAGGATGCAGGTCCGAGTCTCCCGCAACTTTTTCTCCCTGAAAATGGGAAGGATTGGTACCCATTACTTTTTTCCATTGGCTTTGGGTTACCTCATACTTTCCGATGTAAAAGGGTTTGGAAATGCTGACCAAAAATCCATCTCTAGAATCCCTTTTGGCCATTTCTTGGCAAAGTTTGAAATCCGCCTCGGTCCACTTTTCGCTGTCAGGCACATCTCGGGTATCAGGAAATGTAGGACACGTAAGTTCGATCTTTCCCACAGTCATGGTTCCCGGTTGAATCAACACAAACTCCATCCCTATTGGATTTTTGTAGCTTTCCTTTTCTTTTTGTTGGGAAAAGAGATCCGCTGTGGATATGAAAAAAGCTAAAAATGAAATCAATAAATTCTTCATATTGTTTTGGAAAAGGTTTGAGGAAAATTGGGGTTGGATTAAGAAAAATATCCTAATATCTCAATATCCTAATATCATTAAGGTGAGTAATCAAATTCGATTTTTTAAAGCTCTTTAATCAAAATATTCCGATAAGCATGTGCAGCATCCGGTTTCCAGGAGAAATCACAACAGCGTCCACCCGGAACAGGCATCAACGTCGCACTCCAATGCAACTGGAAAGCGATCATCCCCGAAGTAGCATCTGCAATCAGGTCATTCCGCTCTGCCTGTACTTCCCACATCAGAACCTCATTTACCCAAAGTGTCATTTTTGGCTTTTGCCCAACAACCCGAAGACGGAAGCTATTCCAATCCCCTTTCTTCCAGACTTTTTCCAAGTCCTTTGCTTCGGCACCAGTCGCAACACGAAGCATTTCGCCAATAAGGTTGGCAGTTCCTGGTTCCCCGTCTCCGGACAGTTCCATCTGATAACCCGAACCGCTTTCGCTCGAACGGAAGAAAATTCCCCCGTTGGTTCCCACATGCCCTTTAAATTCTAGAGTCAATTCAAAATCTCGGTATTTTTTGTCCGTCAAAATGATTCCTCCCTGACCGTAGGGAAATTGCTTCATGACAATGGCTTCGTCTTCTACAAAAAAATTACCCTTGGTACCGTGGTGATTTGTTCGGCTGATGTGCCAACCCTCCAAATCCTTCCCGTTGAAAATAGGAACAAAACCTTCTTGAATTTGTGATACTTGGGCATTGCTTTCCACAGAAAATAGAAATGCCACCACACCGCAGATCACTTTAAGTAAAAACAATTTTCTAAAGTTAACGATCCTCATAAATTCTAATTTCAAATCCCATTTCCGACCCAAATCAAACAAGCCTTGAAGTCCAAATGCCGCATCCGTGGACTGTCGACCATGGACTATGGACTTTATTTTCATTTTCCTCCCTAAATCAAACTAGCCTTGAAGTTCAAAAGCTGCATCTGTGGACTGTTGACTATCGACTGTGGACTTACCCAATCACCTCTTAAACTCAATCCCTGTCATGATTACCAAAGCATCGCTTTCCTTGGCACTTGGATTTTTGACAAGGATATACAGGTTATGGACGCCATCAATTTTAGACACATCGATGACCGTAGGCTTGCCCGTTGCATCACCAAAGAAAGGCCCTTTTTCTCCCTGAGGCGCAGGTGGTACATTTTGAACTTGGCCGACCAAAGTCCCTTCCGGTGAACCCAATCTCAATTCAATATTGCCTCCGATGAAGTGTGACCAATGCCAAAACCTTGTGATGGCTCCAATGCTGATCTGATTGATTCCTGTCAGGTCTATATTTTTGAAACCGATATACCCTCCTTTACCAGTGAAAATAAAACCCGGATCATCTGTCGATGGCGTGTATGAAATTCCTGTTTCTGAGAAAACATCTGCTTTTTCAGGTCCCATCAACGGATACCGAAGCAAAGCGAAATCTTCACTCTTGAGGTTTAGACCGCTTACCTGTCCAGAACCTTGGTCAGAATAATGGGCCAAAAAGACGTAGGAACCCATTTCAAATGTAGTCGGATAGAATTTGGACAAGCGACCGTCACCGATTTTTGTGGGAATTGCTTTTGTAGAAAAATCACCGTGAATAGGAAGTTTGGGGTTTCCTTTTTCCGCGGAAGCAAGGTCAAGGATGTAATCAATGATCTGTTTGGTATCGTTGGCGCTTAGGTTTGGTTGTGGTGGCATGTGGATTTCTCCCCATTTGCCGCTGCCTCCTTCGATGATGCTTTTTGAAAGGATCTGATATACTTCAGTGTTGTCTTTGTATCTCTTAGCCACATCTAGGAATGATGGGCCAACCAATTTTACTTCTTCCTGATGACAGGCAGTGCAGTTATTTTTGATGATCAATGCTTTTGCATGGAGGTGTCGCAGGACGGTTTCAGGTTGGAGATTTCCTTCTTCTTTCAACTTCCTCAGTTGCCCAAAGTCGATTCCGGAAGGAATGTATTCCACAGTAACCGTGACTGCCTCGGGATTTATCTTTCCGCCTGCAAGCGTCCCGTCTTCCTGATCGATGACCTGAACTTGGTAGCTGATTTTTTCATCCTGAAAGTAGAATGACTTATTGCCTGATGTAATTTCGATCTTCACTTCCGGTTGTTTATTCCCTGCAACAACTTCAAAAGAATGAGTGTCAGAAGCTCGTGATGGGTCTTTTACAGTTAAAGAGACTTTGTATTTTCCCGGCTTGTCAAGGGTTATTTTGGGATTGGCATCATTCAATACTATTGTTTCTCCACCCTCAATCTTCCATTCAAAATCCAGCTTATCCCCATCGTCATCCCGGCTTCCTTCCGAGGAAAGTTGGATTTCAAAAGGTGTAGCGCCTGATTTTTCTGTCGATTTAGCCTCCGCAATCGGTCCTCTATTTCCTGCATTGAATTCAATCCTGGAAATCCACCCTTTCGTACCTGTACCATATTCCAAGATGTACAAATCCCCATTTGGCCCAAAATCCATATCCAAGGGTTGGGAATGGATGAGTTTTTCGGCAGGTAAAAAACGCTCGATGGACGTGACATTGTTCCTATCTTCATCCATTGTCACTACCATAATCCAGTTCCTGACATAATCGGTGATCAGCCATTTCCCTTCATAATAATCCGGGAAAACTCTTTTGGCTTCATTCGAAAAATCAGATTTACGAAAGATTGGTCCGCCGACTGCTGACCGCGCTGCACTTCCCAAAATCGGCCATTCTTCCGAAACCCGGTACGGATAAGCAACCAATGCCGGTTGGGCAGGAGGAAGGACTTTCAAGCCGGTATTGTTGGGCGAAGTGTTTACCAAGGAATCAGGATTGTGGAAGTCACCAAAGGTTTTGCTTAGGTAATCATAACTTTTATAAGGTAGATTTTTTCCGATGACATAGGGCCAACCAAAGTTTCCAGCTTTTTTGGCAACATTGAATTCATCATATCCCATCGGCCCAAATTCCTCTGAATCTACACCGGCATCAGGTCCGACTTCCCCCCAATGCAGGTAACCGGTTTGGGAATCAATAGAAAGCCTCCAAGGATTCCTGTTGCCCATGACGTAGATTTCAGGCAAGGTATTGGCAGTTCCGACCGGAAAAAGGTTTCCTTGGGGAATGGTGTAAGTCCCATCAGGCTTGGGTTTAATCCGCAAAATCTTACCTCGAAAGTCATTTGTATTGCCTGAAGTTCTGCCTTCGTCTTCGCCTCTTCCCCCTTCATTGGTAAAAGGCAAAGGAGAATATTGCGTTGGGGCAGAATCTCCGCCAACAGAAAGGTAAAGATTGCCCTCCTTGTCCCAGGTCATCCCTCCTCCAAAATGGCTGCCATCCGGTTGCTCCCAAGGAATTTCCAAGACATTTTTTTCAGAACTCAAGTCTATGGTATTGTCAGTTTCCAAGGTAAATCTTGAGAGCCGCATGGTATTTCCTTTTTCTGATTCAGGAGAAAAATAGAGAAATACATGTCGGGTATTTTCAAAGTCCTTGTCCAGCAAAATCCCGATCATGCCTGGAGATTCTCCCACAATCGTGGGGATCGTTCCGAGGATTTCGATGTTTCCTCCCGACTCGTTGATCCTTTTGACATGTCCCGCTCTTTCGATCCAATAGACAAATCCCTGCTTGTCAAATTCAAGCTGTAAGGGTTCTTCGAGACCTTCTGCTATGACTTTTTGGGAAAATCTACTTTCCTCCGGTTTATCTTGACCGGAAAAAGTTTTAGATGATTCCTCTTTTTTGGTACAGCTGTAGCTTGTTCCAATCAAAAGGAACAGGATTGGAATCAGCCATTTTTGGGTATTTGAATTCAATTTGGTATGGTTAATTGTAGGAGGTACTGATTTCAAAGTAAATAAATAGTGAGGAAACCTGTCTGCCGTTTAAAAAGTAAATCGAAAATTTCGGAATAGAAAGTAAAAACTGAAGCTTTCAATTTCTCCCGCAGATAACGCAGATTGGCGCAGATATGTCTTTGAGCCAAAATTTTTTTCTGCGTAGTTCTGCTAAATCAGCGAGAAAATAATTTTTCTAAGTCTCCCGCAGATAACGCAGATTGGCGTGGACTGTAAAGTAGATTTTTGACTGAACATTCAAAGTCTTCCTGGACGATAGACGGCTAGGAGTTAATTTTATCAAAGCCTAAATTTTTCTGCGTTGTTCTGTGAAATCTGCGGGAAATAAATTATGCTAAGTTTCCCGCAGATGGGTGCAGACAAAGAGGAAGTTCAAATAATTTTAACTGGCAAATATTTCATTGGAAAATCAGGACTTCAGAAACCGCTCCGCAATTTTGAGCTGACGGAAGCGGAATCGCTTTTTCACCCTGTGCTCGGCGCTTCGTTGCAGGATGTCTTTGAGCGTTTCCATGACTTCGATGGTATGGTCTCCTTTGTTGATCATGACGCATTCTGCATTAGCCGCCTGACCGGCATCGGTGATTTCTGAGCGGGTGGCCATACCGGATTTGTTGAGGCTTTCGAGCACTTGGGTGGCCCAAACCACCGGCACATGGGCAGCCTCACAGATCCATAGGATTTCTTCCTGAATCTCTCCCATTCTTTCAAAACCAATCTCCACAGCCAGATCACCACGGGCAATCATCACCCCAAAAGCTTTTTGTTTCATTCCTTCCATAAGCAAAGAAGGAAGGTTGCTGACTGCTTCCGGCGTTTCTATTTTGATAATCATCAAGGGAGGATGTTCTGAAATGGCCTTGAGTTCCTTTTGGAGGTGGCTGATATCTGCAGCAGTCCTGACAAAAGAATAGCCCACCAGATCCGCATTTTCGCAGATAAAGGGGAGGCAGGCTTTGTCAAAATCTGTCAGGGAAGGAATCTGTATCAAGGTATCTGGAAAGTTGATTCCTTTCTCCGCTTTGATTTGGCTTTTTTCAGAAGAGATCCGGGTAATCCTGATTGCGGCTTTGCCTGATTTGGTTTTTTCTACGGTTGCCCTGATGACACCATCATCGATATACACGCGGTCTCCTTTTTTCAAAAACCCGATAATTCCCGGAACATTGGGGCTGATGACGACATCATCCTGTCCAAAGCCTTTGGCTTCTTCGGCCAGCCAAATCAGTTCGCCTTCTTTCACCTTGACTTTTCCCTTGTCTTTTCCTTTGCCAAGTAAGACAGTTCTGATTTTGGGTCCAGCAAGGTCCATGTATACTTTGCAGTCTATGCCTGTTCTCTTGCTTGCTTTTCGGAGTTTGTTGATCATTTTGGACCAAGTAGCCTCATCATCGTGGGCGCAGTTGATCCGGGCGACATTCATCCCGTTTTCGAGTAAGCTTTTGATCAAAGCATAGCTATCCGCAAATCCGGAATCAAATGTTACCATTAAAGAGGGAATGCTGGGAATGGTTTTGTGGCCAAACAGTAAATGGCTTTTTTCATCGATTTTCTTTTTGCTGAATGAAAAATCGCAGATATCAATATGGTCTGTGGGAAAAGTTTCTCCCAATACCTCCAAAATCGCCTGAACCTGCCTCCTGATATGGCTTTCGCTGCTTGCAAGTGATGACAAGCCATGAACATGAAGTGCGTCCTGAAGAATACGGAGATCTCTGTTTCTGACACTCAGGTATTCCACCAGATTTTTGGCAGCTTCTTTTTGGTCTTTGTGTAGGCTTGTGATGATACTGGATTTATGGACAACATCGGTGGCCATGGTTTTTTCTAAAGAAATGAGTTCCTTTTTGATGAAATCAAGAGATGCTAAACCGGTCATTTTGGAAGAATTTATTCTTTAAATCTAATGCTAAAAATTCAGGTTTTCGAATCAGTCAAGGCCTTTTTTATATTGGTTTCCAAATCTGTCGATCACCTCCACCTCCACTTTTGAACTGGGGTTATTTGGCCTAAAAACAAACATATGGCCATTCTTTTGGGGGGAGATCCAAGGCTGCTTTTTGGGTTTTCCCGGTGCATAGATTTCCATTGCCAATGGATCTGAGGCGATGACCTGTACAGGTTGGACAGTTCTGTTTCCGTTTTCATACACATTGACCTTCCATTCAGGATCCCAATTCCAGATATTGACCATGTAATCATTGGGGAAATCCGGGTGGGTTCCCGGACGGTAAATACGGAACTGGAAATCCGGGTTTTCACCCACACTTTGGTAATGCCAAGACAAATCCCCTTCATCAGAGCGGTAGACGCCGTAGCCTTTTGGCGTGCCGTCATAGCAGATTCCTGACCACCATGCCCCGCTAATGGCGGCGGTGTTGTGCTCAAAAATATTTCCATTTACTGTGTTTTCATTCCAATGCACATGTCCCGAAATCAGATGTGCTTCATGGCCTTCCAAAATCTTGTACAAAGCTTCCCTGTTGATGACCGACTCTTTGTTGATATCACGGCCGGGATTATGGGCTACGATCTGCGAAAAACTCGGAATATGAAGGAAAATGACAAGTGGATTGTCTTTTGGGACCAAAGCCAGATCCTTCTCCAACCAAGCTAATTGGGTCTCGGGGAGGTAGCCGTAGTATTGTTTGCTTCCCAAAAAGTACACATCATTCAGGACGACATAGTGGGTTTTTCCCCTGTTGAAGGAATAATAGGCAGGGCCAAACTGACTTGTAAATGGTTCTTGACTGCTCTCGTTTGACCTTGCATTCAGGTTGATGTCATGGTTGCCCAACACCTGAAAGAACGGAATTCCGGTAGATTTGATGCCTTGATTGTATTGCTCGTACAATTCAAACTTGTCAAAAACCAAATCTCCGACACCGACGCCAAACAGGTTTGGATCGTTGAGTGCCACTTTCTTTTTGCTGAGATCAGCACACGATTCGGTGATAAATTGGTTGGCTTCTTCCTCGGTCTGCACCTGCGGATCAGCGATGGCAATGAAGTGGTGGTCGGATTCATCGTTTGGGTTTGGCTTCAGCTCAAAAAGAATGGTGTTGGTGGCTTTGGCCAGATCAACTCTTCTGAAAAAATCCACCGAACCGTTATCCAATAAGTCAAAAGCATATCCGGAAGGGTAGGAGATAAATACAAATTCCTGGTCGGTGGTAAATTCAAACTCCCCTTTTTCATTGGTCATGACTATGTCTTTTCCGTCAGATACCACGATGTTTTTTAGCTGATTGCCGTTTGAGGTGACTTTCCCTTTGACTTGGGTGTAGGTGAGAAGGTGTGTTTTTTCCTGGGCAAAAACAGGATGGTTTCCTGCAGCAAGGAAGATTAATATCCACAAAAAAGAGAATTGAAAAAAGCTATTTCGGTACTTGTTCATGGTTTTTGAATTTGAAGTCAACTTAAACAAAAAGAGGCATCCCGAAAAGGATGCCTCTTGATTTTTGATATGATGGTTTGATTAGAAAGTAAATCTCAAACCAAACTGCAATCTCCAAACATCACCTGCACCGGCAGATGGGCTGAAGGAATCAGTGATCAAAGTATTTCCTAAGTTTCTGAATCTAAACTGAGGTCTGTTGTTGGCATCTACACCTGCAGGTACAAGCGGAGAAGTTGAAGTCATAAACTGACCTACACCCCAATCAGAATTCAACAAGTTACCTACGTTCAAGATATCAACCCTGAACTCAAGAGCCTGCTTCTTAGAAGTAGTCAATAAGGTCTGCGAACCGCTGAAGTCTGCCCTGTACACCATTGGAAGGAATACAGCTCCCCTTTCGGCGATGCTGCCTCTATTTGCGCTAAGGTATTTGTCTTGGTTGATGAATGCTTCCCATGCAGCAGACTGCTCAGCCGGAGTGAAAGTTCTTCCTGAAGAAGTGAATTGTTGGAATTGGGTTTCAGTAGCATCTGCCGGGATATAAAGCAAGTCATTGGAGAAACCACCGTCACCGTTGAAGTCACCGCCATAGACATAGCTCGCATTTCCGATCGTTCTGCCTTCCCAGAATAGGGAGAAAGAAGTAGTTCCGAAAGAGAACAAATCAACAGAATAATTCACAACACCCACTACTCTGTGGCCCATGGAGTTTGCTGAGAATCCCAATCCCGGGTTGTTAGGATCACTTTGGTGTTGGTTGTTGACCCATGATCCAAAGGCGATGGAACCTGGATCGATAGTATTCTTGGCTTCACCGTAGCTATAGAATGCTTTCAGGTATAATCCGTTGGCAAATGGTCTTTCCAAGGAAATAGATGCTACCCAAGAGTTACCAATTGCCTGGTTGGAAAGCGTAACTGCGTTATCGATCTTGTTATTGATCCTGTTGGTAAATGGATCTCTGTTGGGATCTGTGTTTGGTCTTGAATCAGGAATCCATCTTGGTCTTGGATCCGGACCTGTAAAGGCCGCGTTTGGATTTTCTTGATTCGCATTATAATAAGCTACACCGTTTACATCCTTGTTATAAAGGAATTCAGCCGTTGCGATGATTCCTCCTGGAAGTCTGTGGTCAATGGCAATATTGGATCTCCATACCTGAGGGAATTTGAAAGTAGATTCCGTCAAAGCCAATTCATAGTTGGCAGCAGGGGCACCTGATACGGAACTTGGCTTGTAAGCATCTGGATCCGGATTAAACCCTCTTGAAGTCAATGGTGCTGTCGGAGTACCATTTAATCTTTCGAAACCTGTCAAAATACCGTTATTTCCGATCTGGTTAGAAATCCACACATAGGCAGGGCGACCTGTGAAAATCCCGGTACCGCCCCTTACTTGTGTAGTTCTTGCGCCTTGACTCAAGTCATAATTGAAACCGACTCTTGGTGACCATAGGATATTGGCATCAGGAAGTTTGTCTGTTCTGAACTGCACTGTCTCTCCAGCTGGGTTACGGAAGTTAAATCCTTCCACTTCTTGGTTTCTGAAACCGGTCTCAGCAAAGAACGGAACGTCAATTCTCAAACCAACTGTAACCAAGAAATCTTTGTTGACCTGGATTTCATCCTGTCCATAGATACCGGCATAGCTTACTTTCAATGGCTGAACAGGTTTTACCTGACCGGGGATATTGGAATACCTCACTTCAAACCTTCTTAGATTGGACGGGCTTGGAGTACCTGCTAAATAGGCATTGGCATCTGCGTAAAATTCGTCCAAAGAGTTATAAGTATAAGCTGACTGAGAACCTGGGAAGAATACGTTTTCAGACTCATATCTTTCGAAGCTAAAACCTGTGGTGATGGTATGCTTACCTTTGAAGATCTGAAGGTTGTCCTGGATCTGGAAAGTTTTGTACCTCAATTCATTGTTAGGAGTAAATGGCTCAAAACCAAAAGTGGTATATGTAGCGCCATCTTTCAAAATATCCACCATTGGGAAGAAATCACCTCTTGAACCCCTGCTTTCATCCTGATAAGTATAACCCACAATCAAATTGTTGGTCATAGTAGGAGAAATTCTGGTGTTCAATTCAGCTACGATTGATCGGATATTTTCGTTAATTATATAATTTGTATTTTGAAAGTTAAGTGCATTCAGGTTTCCATTTCTACCTCCAAAACCTAGGGAGGAAGAGTTCGATGCCAATACATCTGTAGAGGAATCCAAATGGTTGTATCTTACGCTCAACTTGTTTTTGTCGTTGATGTTGTAATCAACTTTAGCCAAAAACTTGGTAGCAATTGTGGAGTGGTCATAATCTTGATAAGGTCCTGTTTCATAACCGAAGTTATTCCTCAAATAGGAGCTCAAGGTATTCATATCAGAAGCCAAAACCCTTGTTTTGTTACCGGTAATAGCTTCACTTCCGGTGTTCGCTGTGAAGTTTGTTCCCGGAGTAGTCTGCTTGTCATCTTCAAAAGAGGCAAAGAAGAACAATTTATTTTTAATGATTGGACCGCCCAATCTAAAACCTACCTGTCTGTATTTGAATTCGCCCGGATTGAAAGTATTGGCTCCGGCTTGGGTACCGACATTGTCGCTGCCTCTCCAGAAATAATAAGCAGAACCGGTAAATGTGTTTGTACCGCTTCTTGTTACTGTATTGACACCTGCACCGGTGAAGTTACCTTGTCTCACGTCATATGGAGCCACATTGACAGAAATCTGGTCGATCGCATCCAATGAAATCGGAGATACTCCTGTCCTGTCACCTGGCTGACCGCCAAGACCAAAAGAGTTGTTGAAGTAAGAACCATCGACTGTGATGTTGTTCAACCTGTTGTCCTGACCGGCAAAAGAAGTTCCGTTGGACTGTGGTGTCAATCTGGTAAAGTCACCGATTCTACGGGAAATTGTTGGCAATTTGTTGATTGTTTCGTTGCCGATGGCGGTAGTCGCTCCTGTTCTATCTGAGCTGAATACTGCGTTTTTGTCACCTGTAACGACTACTTCTGCCAATTCTTCCCCATCACCAAGCATGGTGACGTTGACGTTGGCAGCAATACCCAAACTCAAGAATACACCCTCAACAGTCTGGGTTTCAAAACCGATAAAAGATACTGTAACCGAGTAAGGTCCACCGACCCTCATACCGGGAATGGTGTATCGACCTTCAATATTGGTCACTGCACCATACCTTGTTCCTGAAGGCATGTGTGTGGCCACGACATTGGCACCGGGAAGGGTTTCCCCGCTGTTGTCTACTACCCTACCAGACATACTGGAGGTGGATACCCCTTGCGAGTAAGCAATACCTGTAGCGAATACAAGCATGATGACCGCAAATAAACTTTTTAGTAATGTTTGCCTCATAATTTTTGTTTTTTGTGGAAAATTGAAATTATAAAATTCGGAGCTGGTTATTTTTCCGATACAAATGTATGGGAGAAGGGCAAGGATTTTTTTTTGAAATTGTTAAGTTTTAACAAATTTTCACAAGTTTACTTAACATATCCCTAACATTAAAATCCAAAGGAGGTTTTATTTTTAACCAACTTTTTGTATTTCGTTGCAAATTGATGCAGTTCACGTCAATTTTGCAGGATTGGAATTTGGCCTAAAATCCTAATGTTAAAAAAATATTACCCTGAGATTCAGTGATGCTTTTGTGATCATTGGCAGAATAAAAGTGAATAACTTGGCTATATTTAACGATGAAAAAATCTGGTTTCTATGAAAAATAAGAACATGCTTTGGCTTTATTTATTCCTTTTTGCGGGAATTATTGACGTTGTTTTTACCGCAAATGGAGAAGATTCTAACAGGATATTTACCAAGCCATTGATATTAATTGCACTGTGGGGATTTTTTATTTTTTCAAGTAAAGCAATCAAAGGAACCATTTTAAGAAAAAGCATGAGCGCAGCTTTGATTTTTTCTTGGATGGGTGATGTGCTGTTGATGTTTCCGGATTTCTTCCTTTATGGTTTGGGCGCGTTCCTAATGGCGCACATTTGTTATATCATTGGTTTCAAAATGGCCCAAACCAATCCCTTTGCTATCGGAAAAGTTGATTTTTTGAGGCTCTTGTTCATCAATCTCCCGATTTATATTGCCGCTTCATTTGTATATTTTCTCATCAATCCCGGGTTGGGAAGCATTAAAGTGCCGGTAGTGATCTACCTGATCGTCATTGTATTGATGGTGACCACTGCAAGAGAACGGTTTGGCAAGACCAATGCGGTGAGTTTTTGGCAGGTTTTTATTGGTGGCGTTTTTTTTATGGTTTCCGATGGGGTTTTGGCCATCAATCGATTTTACCAACCCTTTCCCGAATCAGGCGTGATTGTGATGGGTACGTACATCATCGCCCAATTCCTGATCGTCAGGGGGATTTTGGCACATTTCCAAAATGATACTAAATGATACTGGATATTAGGATATTTAAAACCCATCCAATCCCTTACTAATAAATAGCTGAACTGATATCCTTAATATCAAAAAGTATCCAGTATCCATGAATATCAAAACATCAAAAAATTAATTATTTGGTCAAATTCAAAAAGCACTTCTGAATTATACCCTCCCCATAATATCCGCATAGTTGATACCCATGTGGCTGTTGTCATAGACCGCTTTTCCTGATTTGACAATAATGACCTGGGGGGATTCATGGTAGACGCTGAATTCCTTTTCGATCTGATTGGAGACATCACGGTGACGGATCAAATCCAAAAAGTAAGGAGTGACTTTTTCTGAATCTTCTTTTTTCCAGTTCCTCTTCAACCTGTCCCAAGCCATACCGCTGACAGAACACCTGGTTGAATGTTTGAAAATCAACACGGGTTTTTCTCCGCTTTTTTGCTTGATCTCATCCAATTGGGATAAGTTTTCCAGTATATTCCAATCCATGTCTTAAATTTTATTAAACTTTCAAACCCTAAAGTAATTTCATCCCAAATTAGTTCCTTCAAAATCCCCACTTTAGCTACCTTTCGGTTCAAAAGATCAATTCCTCAAGGGCAAGGTTATTGCTTAATGTGATTTATTAAGAAACGCCCGTTTTCATTAAAATTCCACTTGAAATTTATTTATGTTTTCAAAATACATACTTCCCATATTCATTTTACTCATCACATTCTCTTCCTGTAAGACCATCAAGCCTGACCGCCCGCCGGCTTCTTCCGGGATTGAACTTCCGCAAGCCATCTCCAAGGCCAATGTGCCTATAGAGATTCCACTTTCTTTTATTGAAAATAACCTCAACAAAGATTGGAACAGCAAGTTGTTTGCAGAAAATGGATTGCCCATCGGCAGCGGACTTACCACCGACATCGATGTGACCAGAACCGGCAAAATTGTGCTGACAGGCTTGGAAAACAATACGCTTCGGGTCAAAATTCCCATGAACCTCAAAGGAGACCTGAAGATTGAAAAGAAGGTTTTTGGGCAGATATTGTCGACAAACTTCCCCTTTAATGAAAATATCAGTCCCGAAATCAGCTTTGACCCTGAAATCGGAAGCAATTGGGAACTTGGCATCAAAAACCTTGAAATAGAAAACTGGGGCCGCTCCATGAAATATAACCTGTTGGGTTTTGAGATCGACTTGGATCAGGTGGTCAAAAGCCAGCTTAAAACTGTGCTAGATAATCAGCTTTCGGCTTCCAATCTCAGCCGTTTTGATTTCAAAAGTATGGCACAAGAGACCTGGGATATTTTTTCTGAGCCTTATACAATTACACAGCAAGGTTTGGAAGTCCATTTTTACAGTATTCCAAGCAAGTTGAAATTGACAGAAGAGATTACGACAGATCAAAAGTTGAAGCTTTATGTTGGATTGGAAGGAGAGATGATGTCTAAAGTCGGTTCGAAACCAATAGTCCCAAAATCTCCTTTGCCCAATATTGATGTAAATGAAAATAAAGAAAACGAACTTGAATTGATTCTTCCCCTGATCCTACGCTATGAGGATTTGGATGGCTACCTGAACAAGGAAATGTCAGGCAAAATAATCAAAATTGACAGCAAGACGGAGATGGTCCCCACCGATCTCAAAACGCAAAAATACGGAGACAAGACTTTGTTGTCCATGGATTTTACCGGTATCCGAAAGGGAAAAAAGGATATCAAAGGCAAAATGTATTTTGCAGGAAAGCCTGTCTTCGACGCTGCAACTGAATCACTCCGGTTTGATGAAGCTGAGTTTGATGTCAAATCAGACAATGGCATGGCAAATATCGGTATCAGGCTGAAGAAGCGGAAAATCATGAATCAGATCAGGAAACTGGCAAACTATCCTGTCGGTGATTTTCTGGGTGAGGCAAGGAAAGAACTGGAAAAGCAGGGAAAATTAGAGACCGGCTTTGCGACCTTTCAGGTCAAAAATCCAACTTTGGATGTGGAAGGAATCTACAATACGGAGGAAGAAGTAAGGATCTACCTCAGGTCAACAGGGCAGATGGAAGTGAAATTGAAGGAATTAAAATAGATTCAAGACATGAGACACGAGACATGATACAATCAGAATTCCACTTTTTGGTTGAATTTTCATAGATGAATAATTCCGATTTTAACTTTAAATTGGATTGTAATAAATAATCATTTCAAATATTATGTCAGAAAAACCCAAACCCATATTTCATAAGCGGATCTTTTGGGATGTGGATTTCGAAAAGCTTGACTATGATGCCAAAGCCAATTTCGTGATCGAGCGGGTATTTGAAAGAGGAGATGTCGATGATATCCGGAACTGCAGGAGATACTATGGTGATGAGAAAATTTAAACTGCATTATTAAACGCTAAATTTTTACCTGAAATAACCATGTATTTGGCTGCGGCTGTAATTGACCAACCTATAACTGCATTTAGATGTTACAAACTCAGACAGTCGAATCCGGAACTTTTTCCTTATTAGAGGACCTGATGACAGTTCCTGAACTTCAGGATTTTGTGATTCATTTTTTTATTCAGTTTTTCAAGCTGTCAAGATTCCACATAACCATACTTTCTCTACCTAATCAATCCCCCAAAATCCTTTATCCCTTTTGTCGCGGCAATTTTTAGAAGTTTCATCAGCAGCTGTGCTGTCAGGAAGGCATCACCGGCTGCGGTATGCCTGTCATCCAGTTCTATTCCGTACCTGGTACATACTGCATCTAGGGCATATTCTTCTTTGATCGCGGTACTTTGGTCAAAGTGCGGGCCTTTCTCCAGGCGCATCGCCAGGTATTTTGTATCAATCACCGGGTTCAAAAACTTTTTAAACCCAAAAGGCTGTAATGTTTTTTCCAACATGGCCAGGTCAAAACCGATATGATGCCCCACAATGATATCCGAACCTATATAATTCAACATATCCTTTCCAAAATCCTTTAAAGGAGAGGTTTCGATCGGATATAATATTTCATGGACTTTGACCGACTCCCGGTTTTGAACAGGTGTATCAAGATACCTTTCAATACCCGAAGCTACCGGCATGCTGAACCCTTTGAGTTTGATGGCTCCAAAAGAAATGATATGGTCGTTTTTTGGGTTAAAGCCTGTGGTCTCGGTATCCAAGACCACAAAAAGAAGTTCGGAAATTGGCCGAACGTCTGAGATTTTTTTTTCAAAACCTGATTCGTAAGCTTCTACGAAAGAAGATTTTGGTGTTTTTTTCCCCAATATAAAATCAAGCCATCCCATATCAACTTGTGAAAAAATCCAATTGAAAACGGATCCGCATGATTTTCTGAAGCTCATCTATTGGAGCAAAAGTATTTTTAAGCAATTGACGCTGCAGTTTCCCCAGATCTTCGGGATGAATGTACCTTCCCGAGTTTCCTGATTTCAATCCCTCGATGGCCCGCATCCGCATGAGGATTTCATAGGCTTTACCGGCCTCGAGAAGGAGATCGGTATAATTTGGCTCCAATTCCGACAGTTTTTCAAACCTTTTGAATGTATTGTTGATCCCGACGACGCGGTGACTGAGAACCAATAGCCTTGCCATATCAGCCAAAGGCATCATTGCCCGGAGCTTGATGTCAAATTTGTCTTTTTGCTCTCCTGACTTTTCCACCAAGAAATTCCTGAAAAAACCCAAGGGAGGAGGATTGAGTAAGGCATTTTTGGCCAGGAAATTTAGGAAAATAGACTTATCGGCAATTTCATGATAGATATGTTCGGTAAGTTCTTCGGCTAATTTCTTATGGCCAAAAACAGGCCGATAGTCAAAAAATATGGTGGCGTTTAACAATGCCTGTTGATTGGGACTGAGTATCCAATCTGAGAAGTAGTGTTTCCATTGGGACAAAGGCTGACACCACTTGGGATTGTTAGCCATCATATTGGCAGGGCACGCCTGAAACCCACAAATAAACAATGTTTCCATTACTTCTTGGGCGATCAACAACATGTAGGCTTGGGTATCTTCTGCAATTTCTATTGGCACATCCTCAAAAACGATGGCATTATCCAGGTCTGTTCGGAGAAGTTGTTCTTCCCGGCCTTCACTTCCCATGGACAAAAAGCAGAATTTCACTTTGGAAGCTTTGGGATTGTTTGGACTGTGTTTATTGATGGCCAATTGGACAGCACGTTGGATGATGATGTCGTTGATTTCAGAAATGATGTTTGCCACAAAATCCATCGCTACTTCATTTTCCAAATAATATTTCAAAAGGCTTTCCGCGCGGTTGCGGATTTTGGCAATTTCGGATATCTCCCAAGTATTCATCAGGGCATTGATCAAAACCGCCGGACTGTTGCCTTGCGAAAGCAGAATATCATGGTCAGAAAGGATGCCCGTAACCTTACTTTTGAGGGTCCCATCTTCGGTGAAAATAAGGTGGTGAAGCCTGTTTTTGATCATTGTAAGGTACAGGTCAGAAAATCCTGCTTCCTTGCTTTTAGTCATCACTGGTGAAGTCATCAATTTTTCCACAGGCGTATCATAGCTTTTTTGATGGGCCACAAGCCTGTTTCGGATGTCTTTGTCAGTAATGATCCCGAGGGGAAATTGATTTTGATCCACAATCACGATGGACCCAACACCTTTGGCTGCCATCTTTTCAACTGCAATCAGGATGGTGGTTCCTTTCATACAAGTCAGGACATCGGTGGAATAATTAAGGTCCGACTGCCCGCTGAAGATCATCAGGCCATTGTCTTTGGACAGTTCTGTAAAATCCCTTCTTGCCTTTTGGGATTGGGAAAGGTCGCTGCGGACGACCACCTGTCCGGAAGCAAATCCGGCAGCAAAATAAAGACTTACCCTACTATTTTCATTCAGTATTTTTTCAAAAATAGACACCGGTATGGCATACAACAAACTGTCCTCCCGGGCCTTGGCTGTCAGGATATAGGGTCTTTTTCCCAGCAAAGCCAATACCCCGAAGACATCTCCTTCATCACAGACTTCGACCACCCTTTCTTGTCCATCTTTATTTTCTGAAAGCTGGACTGAGCCTTCCTTCAGGACAAAAAAGAAATCCTGAGCCGGATCACCTTGTCTAAAAAGCTGCTCACCCTGTGCATAGTATTTGACCTCAACGCCCTTTGCCACCAATCCCAATGATGCTTCATTGAGAAAAGTGAAGGGAGGAAACCTTTTCAGGAATTCCTTGACGCGGTTGACGATGACGTTGGCCATTTATTTTAGATACAAGATGTGAGACACAAGACGTGAGACTAAATCTGTTGTAATTTGTGAATTCTTGTTTTTAGGAGAAAGATTTATTCTCCCTTGGATCAAATCTCATTTCTTAAGTCTCATATCTCAAGTCTTATTTCATTTTCTTCCTTCAATAATCTTAGTCACCACATCCGGATCGAGTAGCGTGGAGGTATCTCCCATATTGTCCGTGCTTCCTTCGGCCACTTTTCTGAGAATCCTGCGCATGATTTTGCCCGATCGGGTTTTTGGCAATCCTGATACAATCTGAATTTTGTCAGGTTTGGCGATTGGGCCGATGATTTTGCTGACGGTTTCTTTGATTTCGTTGATGAGGTTTTCTTCAGTACGGTGGGCCATATCGCAGATGACATAGGCATAGATTCCCTGTCCTTTGACTTCGTGTGGATAACCGACCACTGCTGATTCGATGACCAATGGATGTTCGTTGATGGCATTTTCGACTTCTGCAGTTCCCATCCTGTGACCGGATACGTTGATCACATCGTCGACACGGCCCAAGATGCGGTAATACCCGTCATGGTCTCTTTTGACCCCATCACCGGTAAAGTACATGCCTTTGTAAGTGGAAAAATAGGTCTCTTTGCAGCGCGCATGGTCTCCCCACAGGGTTCGGATCATGGATGGCCAAGGGTATTTGACACAAAGATTTCCCTCTACTGAATTACCGGTCAGCTCATTTCCCTCAGGATCTACGATTGCAAGTTGGATTCCGGGTAGGGGCAAAGTCGCAAAAGCAGGTTTGGTAGGCGTGATGCCTGCAATCGGCGAAACCAATATCCCGCCGGTCTCTGTCTGCCACCAGGTATCCACGATCGGACATCTTGATTGGCCGATATGGTTGTAATACCACCTCCAAGCTTCCTCATTGATAGGTTCACCAACGGAGCCCAAGACCTTTAATGAGTCCAAGTTGTAGGGAGCTATGGGGTCGGTCCCATAGGCCTGCAATGCCCGGATTGCTGTAGGAGCAGTGTAAAATTGGTTGACTTTGTGCTTTTCAATCACGGCCCAAAACCTTCCCGGATCGGGATAGGTCGGCACGCCTTCAAACATCAGTGTAGTCGCACCGGCCAATAAGGGGCCGTAGACAATATAGGAGTGCCCAGTGATCCAACCGATATCTGCGGTACACCAATACACATCTCCAGGTGAATATTGGAATACGTTTTCAAAAGTGTATTTGGTGTAAACCATATAGCCAGCAGTGCTGTGGACTACCCCTTTTGGCTTGCCTGTTGATCCGGAAGTGTATAAAATAAACAACGGATCCTCGCTGTCCATTTCTTCGGCCACATTGCTGTCCTTTTCTCCGACAATGACCTCGTGCCACCAATAGTCCCTACCTGCCTTCATCGTCACATCTTGCCCAGTACGCTGACAGACGATGACTGTTTCTACAGCAGATTTTTCCAAAGCCTCGTCGACGATGGCTTTGATGCCGATTTTTTTGTTGCCGCGGTAGTTTCCGTCAGAGGTCAAAATAGCTTTTGCTCCGCTGTCAATAATCCGGTCTGTAAGGGCATTGGCACTGAATCCCGCAAAAACAACGGAGTGGATCGCACCTATCCTTGCACAGGCAAGCATCGCAATGGCAGCCTCGGGAATCATCGGCATATAGATGATCACCCGGTCGCCTTTTTGGATACCTTTGGATTTGAGCGCATTGGAAAATTGACATACCGAATGGTACAATTCTTTGTAGGAAATCTTTCTGACATCCTCGCCCGGTTCACTTGGTTCCCAGATAATGGCCGTCCTGTCTCCGTAAGCAAAGAGGTTTTTCTCAAATATATTTTCAGTGATATTCAATTTACCATTGACAAACCACCTGACATTTGGTCCTTCAAAATCCCATTTCAGAACTTTGTCCCATCTTTTTTTCCAGTGGAAAGAGTCCGCGATTCTTGCCCAGAAACTTTCCGGTTCTGTGACTGACTTTTGGTATTCATAGAAGTACCCGCTGAGGGTATGTATTCTATCACTCATGGTTATATGTTTTTAGGTTATTGTATTTTTTGATTGAAAATCAGATTGGATTCCTACTTTCAAAGCAATGGAGAAAATCAAAATTCTAATTTCCCCCAAGTTAATCCAAAGAAAGTAACCCCGCCCAACTTTTCTGAGTTTCATCAAATTCATTCAATCTGCTGTATTTAGATTTGGAGGTCAAACCAAAATCAATGGTCCACCGCCCCGCCTGCGCCTCTTGGGATTCTTATTTCCTGGATCATATCCTGTACATGCTGTGGAGGGGCAGGAGTGAATTTTGAAACGACATAACAGGCCACAAAATTGAGTAACATGCCTACCGATCCAATCCCTTCTGGCGAAATTCCAAACCACCAATTTTCTGCATTATTCATTTCCGGACTTAGGAATTTGAAATAAATGATATAAGCCAGGGTGAAAACCAGACCCAAAACCATCCCTGAGATGGCTCCTTCTTTGTTGATTTTGGTTGAGAAAATGCCCATGATGATCACCGGGAAAAACGAAGCTGCTGCCAAACCAAAAGCGAAAGCAACCACCTCTGCCACAAATCCCGGAGGGTTCACACCAAAATATCCTGCCAATACAACAGCACCTCCTGCTGCAATTCGTGCTATTCTCAGTTCTTTTTTCTCAGACATTTCAGGTCTGAAAGTTCTAAATAAATCTCTGGAAATAGAGGTAGAAATTACAAGCAAAAGCCCTGCGGCCGTAGATAATGCCGCAGCCATGGCGCCAGAGGCTACCAAACCCACTACCCAGTTTGGAAGTTGGGCAATCTCGGGATTCGCCAAGACCATGATGTCCTTGTCGATGGTCAGTTCATTGGCTTCCTTGTCTGCCAAATATTGTACAATTCCATCCCCATTTTTGTCTTCCACGACGATGAGGTTGGTTTTTTGCCAGTTGCCAACCCATTCAGGAAGTTGGTCCACGGGTTTTTCAGCGACAGTATCGATCGCATTGTAGATACCAAATGCCGCTACCGCCGGAGCTGTTGTGTATAGAATTGCGATGAAAACCAAGGCGTAACCGGCAGATAACCGAGCGTCTTTGACCCTTGGCACTGTAAAAAATCTTACAATCACATGCGGAAGCCCTGCGGTGCCAACCATTAACGCGAGCGTGATGGCAAACATATCTACCATCCCTTTTCTCCCGGAGGTATAGGCTGCGAATCCCAAATCTGTCAATACACCGTCCAACTTGTCCAACAAGTGTGTACCATCAGCGACAGTCCCACCGAGTCCGAGCTGTGGTATGGGATTTCCTGTCAATTGCATGGAAACGAAAATAGCGGGAACCATATAAGCGAAAATCAATACACAATACTGGGCGACCTGCGTATATGTGATTCCTTTCATACCCCCCAAAACAGAATAGAAAAAAACAATGCACATCCCAATGATTACTCCAGTATTGATGTCAACCTCAAGGTAACGGGAAAAAACAATGCCCACGCCACGCATCTGACCTGCTACATATGTAAATGAAATGAATAGGGCACAAATTACTGCTACTACCCTAGCTTTATTGGAATAGTACCGGTCTCCCACAAAATCCGGGACGGTAAATTTTCCAAATTTCCGCAAGTAAGGAGCCAAAAGCAGAGCAAGCAACACATAACCTCCGGTCCAGCCCATCAGGTACACCGACCCGTCATATCCTGAAAAGGAAATGATGCCCGCCATAGATATAAATGATGCGGCTGACATCCAGTCTGCCGCTGTAGCCATGCCGTTAGCTAAAGGTGAAACACCGCCTCCGGCCACATAAAATTCTTTGGTAGAGCCTGCCCGTGTCCAGATAGCGATACCAATATAGAGTGCAAATGAAAGTCCGACAAGGATATAGGTCCAGGTAATTATGTCCATGGTAAAGTGGGTTTTGGGGTTGGTTTATTCTTCGTTAACATCAAATTCCTTGTCCAGCTTATTCATGCGGTAGACATAGACAAATATCAGGATTACAAAAACATAGATGGAGCCTTGTTGGGCAAACCAGAAACCAAGTTTGAATCCTCCGATTTTGAAATTATTCAGTTGTTCGACCAGGAGGATTCCAAATCCAAAGGAAACTGTAAACCAAATCAGGAGCAGAAAAAGGAGGGTCATGAGGTTCTTTTTCCAATATGCTTTCATTTTTTGCTTGTTGTCGGCCATGGGGTTTTTGGTGTTTATTTTAAATGAAAATATGGGTTTGAAGAATGAATTCACCTGCTGATCCTGTTTTGCGGTAATTTTCGAATATCGGACGGTTGCTATATTGGAAGGAAAGTTTGGCTTGGTGACCGTTGAGAAAGTAATTTACACCAAGGTCATATTGCCAGCTTCCTTCTTCAAAGAATTCAAAGTTTTTATGAGTCAGAGTTCCAAAAGGCTGAAGCTTGGTCTTGCCGCCAAAAATGTTTTCGGGTAAAAGATAGCCTGTTTGGAAATAGAAAATATTGCCTGAACCTATGGTAGGTTGTGCATTTCCGGGGCCATTTTGACTTGTGCCGGGGCCAAAACCCACGTTCATGATTCCGATGTTTCGGAGATAATTTGGGCCAAAGTCATAGTGGTAATATACCGCATAGGCAGTCAGTGCAGTTCCTTTTTCAGGATTGATGGGAAGATCCAAAAAGCTGTCAATACTCCAAAGGGCGATGTCATGTTTGTTGAAAGTTCCGTCTTGGTTTTTGGAGCTCGTAGCCTCAGGATGGTGGTGCCAACCCCCTCCGATATTGAACACTTTTTTGGTGCCGAGATAAGAGCCCACAAAAAACGGAAGCTTGTTGTTTTCCTTTTCAAAAAACTGATAAGCGATATATCCCTGTGTTGCCCAATTGTCATTTGGGGTATTGGCCGCAATAGGTCGGTTATTTATTTCATCAAATGTTCCTCCGTTCCCTACAGAAAAAGGTTTGTTCACCGCAAGACGGTAATCCCATTTTCCCACCTGACCTTTGGCATAGACACCAAACTGACGTGCAAACTGGTCTGTCAACTCTATCAAAGGCCAATTGAAAATCGGAGCATCCAGAGTCAGCAGATTCAAAGTTCCCTGACTGCTCAATCTGGAAATCCCATTCCAATAATGGAGGCCTGCGCCGAGAAAAACCTCCTTGGTCACTTTAAATTCCGTCCAGACATCGTGGAAAAATAATTGTGGTTTTTTGGCTGAAGCACCGTCTGCCGTTGATGCGCCTGTGATGGGATTTGTGATGATGGGGATACCTCCGGCGTTGCCTGAGTTGCCGCCACCTGGCACACCGCCATTTACAAAAGTCTGGTTATTGATCCCAAAATGGGCTAAAAGAAGAACTTTTGGCGTGACCTGCGCATAGGTCAAAATCCTTGCCCTCCGGATTCCGATATCTGCGGTTTGCTTCCTTGGCAATCCATCGACTCCCAAGGTTCCGGGATTGTTTTCTGTGACCCGCATCCAAATCTGGTTCCAGATCATAAATCTGATATACCTCGAGCCTGAAGGATTCAACTTGAAAGCAATAGGTTTGTAAGAAAGATCCGCCTCATTGGCTTCATCCAGGGCGGAGTAGGATTCCGTCCTCAATGAATCCTGCGCCTGAACCTTAAAAAAGCACAAGGTCAGGATTGACAAAGCAAAAAGTCTAACAGAGGGTTTCACCATGGAAATTTTATACCGGATTTTTCTTGATAGGTGAAGCATGGGATAGTCATTTTCCCATCCGCATAATTCCTTCAATCAATCAGGCTAAAATATAACAATTAGGACTCACTTAGCATCCGCCCAACCTATCAAATTCAATCTTGAACAAAAAAACCGAGGGAAATTCGCCTTAACCAAAACCTCAAACCATCATTTCCAGCAAAACCGCCAATCCAAAAGCCAGGATGCTGATCAATACTTTGTTTAGGTAAAATCGGTGGTCAGGACTGCTTTCAAAAAATATGGTCGTGGAAATATGGAGAAATCCTCCGGCCACCATACCATAAAACACATTTAAACCTTCCCTTCCCAGGATATTGCTTTCATACATATAATTGCTCAGGACCATGCCCAAGGGAGATGCAAATGCAAAAACCACCAAAAGCGCAAAGACCCATCTTTTTTTAAGACTTGCCATCAACACCGCCACCAAAGCAAATGCCTCCGGTCCTTTGTGTAATAGAATGCCCAACAACAAATTATTGCTACCATGATGGTGACTGTGCCCTGCATGGTCATCATGGTCATGTAGATGGCCTGCCAAAGTTCCGTCTTCTGTCAGCAATGTTCCCTCCAAAAAGGCATGTAAAAACAAGCCGATCATGATGGTCCAGATACCAACCTGCATTCCATGGTGCTGATGATCAGGATGATGGATGTGGCCATGCTCTACCCCTGTCGACAATAGCGCCAGAATCTGTTGTAATAAAAACCCAAGTAAAATGTAAAATCCCATTTTGGTCGGGTCTGAAGATTCTACAAAAAGTTCCGGAAGGATGTGAAGTACTGTGATCGCAAAAAGGTATGATCCTGCAAAAACAAGAACCAATTTGAAATATCTCTCTTCCCAACTCGGGATCAAATAGGCCAGTCCACCTGCAAACAAGGCAGTAAAGAATAAAACAAGGAAGTTAAATGTCATCTTTTGTCGGGTTGAAATAGCCTGTATCCAATTTCAGTTTAAAGTTTTGATATTGGGAGTGCATGATACCAAGATTGATTCAGGCTACATATATTAAGGAAATTAATCCTGTGGAAAGGAGAGAAACGGCTTGATCCCTTCACTTGCATAGGATTTCAATTGTCCTGTTGAATCGCTATAGATCAGAAATATTTCAAATAAATTTTGGATTTTTTGGAGTTCAATGGCCTTGTCTGTTCCCATCACCATCATGGCTGTGGCATAGGCGTCTGCAGTCATGCAGTCACCTGCCATCACTGTGGCGCTCAATAAATTATGGTTAACGGGTCTTCCTGTGGCAGGATTGATCGTGTGGGAAATTTTGATTCCCCCGGATTCATAATAATTTCTGTAATTACCGGAGGTAGCCATTGCTTTATTGTCCAAAGCCACGATGCTGTATAGGTCATCAGCCCTACCGAGTTCCTCGGGACGGTTGATCCCCACTTTCCACAGTTCCCCTTTTTCATTCATTCCTCTCGCTACCAATTCGCCGCCGATTTCTACAAGTAGGTTTTCTATTCCTTTGCCCTTCAAAAATTCCGCGACCACATCTACGCCATATCCTTTGGCGATAGCACTGAAGTCAAGATACATGCCCGGTTTTGTTTTTATGACACTTGCCGAATCGAAGGTGATCTTATTAAAACCGATCAAATCCAACATCTCATCGATATTCACACTGTCCTTCAGTTGTGGCCCGGTAGGACCAAATCCCCAAAGATTGACCAAAGGACCCACAGTCGGGTCGAAGGCGCCTCCGGTGGTTTCGTATACTGCTTTGCTGCTTTGGAGAACAGGAAGGAAATATGGCAATCCAAAAAACAATGTATCTCCCTGATTGAATTTGCTTAGCTCAGAATCAGGGACGTAGGTAGAAAGCGATTGGTTGAAAACCACCAGCAAGGAATCTATACTTACCTGAAAATCCCTTTCACTTGGGTCAAGATAAGTGATATTGTAAGTAGTGCCCATCGTGTTGCCATTCAGGGTGACCTTACCCGTCACTTTTTCTTCAATTTCCTCAACTGGTTTTTGTTGGTTTTGACGGTAAAGGTAGACTATGGCCACCAATAGCAGCAGGATGATGGAATAGATAATGTTCTTATTGGCGTTGCTTCGCATATAAAAGAGCAATTTTTCGAAAGTTAAGGGTAATTTTCCAAATTAAGTTCCAAAATTGCAATTATTTGCAATTTTGTTGCAAAAAGGTCTGGAGCTTATTTTTAACTTTTTGCCTTGGGCTAATTTTCTATATTTGTAAATGCTGATTGTTGCGCTATGAGAGAAGATTACCTGAGTGGGGACAAAGAAAAACTGAATTCATCTGACAAGGAAATTGAGAAGGCTTTGAGGCCTTTGAGTTTTGATGACTTTACCGGCCAATTCAAGATTGTCGAAAATCTCAAGGTTTTTGTTTTGGCAGCAAAACGAAGAAATGAACCTTTGGACCATGTACTTCTTCATGGCCCTCCGGGCTTAGGCAAAACTACATTGAGCTACATCATTGCCAACGAACTGGAGTCAGGTATCAAAATTACCTCCGGTCCGGTGTTGGACAAGCCTTCCGATTTGGCAGGTTTGTTGACCAACCTTGACGAAGGAGACGTACTTTTTATAGATGAGATCCACAGACTCAATCCTATTGTGGAGGAATACCTTTATTCCGCCATGGAGGATTTCAGGATTGACATCATGTTGGATTCAGGCCCAAATGCCCGGTCAGTTCAGATTTCACTCAATCCCTTTACCCTGATTGGTGCAACCACAAGATCGGGATTATTGACTTCACCCCTTCGCGCAAGATTTGGGATCAATTCTCGATTGGAATATTACGATGCCAAATTGCTAACAGATATTGTGGAGCGGTCAGCGGGTATACTCCAAACGCCCATCGATGCTGTCGCAGCTTATGAAATCGCGAGAAGAAGCCGCGGAACACCAAGGATTGCCAATATGCTTTTGCGCAGGACGAGAGACTTTGCCGAGATCAAAGGAAACGGAACAATCACTTTAGAAATCGCAAAAATAGCCTTGAAGGCCCTGGATGTGGATGAAAATGGCCTTGACGAAATGGACAACAGGATACTCCTGACCATCATCGAGAAATTCAAAGGAGGTCCGGTCGGACTTTCCACCATCGCCACAGCCTGCAGTGAAGAGGCAGAGACAATAGAGGAAGTATATGAGCCATTTTTGATCCAAGAAGGCTACCTCAAGAGAACCGCGCGAGGAAGAATGGCGACTGAACTTGCATATAAGCACCTGAATCTCAAACCGAACTTTGGGTCAAGCAGCGGAAGTTTATTTGAATAATTGCATTGACTTCCTTTTGCGAGTCGGATTTTAAACTATCGTGAAACTCCAAGAAAAATACAGCCAAATCATAAAGACCCAGGCCAAAAACCTGGGCTTTGATTTTTGCGGCATTGCCAAAGCTGGATTTTTAAAAGAGGAAGCCCCCAAACTCGAAGCTTGGCTCAACCAAAATTACCAAGGTGAGATGGCGTATATGGCCAACCATTTTGACAAAAGACTTGATCCGACCAAACTCGTCGAGGGAGCCAAAACCGTGGTCAGCCTTGGCTACAATTATTTTCCAAAAAAGGAATTATTCCAAGAAGATAAAGCCTACAAAATAGCTAAATACGCTTATGGGCAGGATTACCACCATGTCATCAAAGACAAGCTAAAAGTACTTCTTGAAAACTTGCGGCAAGAAATCGGAGAGATTGGAGGAAGGGCCTTTGTGGATTCGGCACCTGTGATGGAGCGTCAGTGGGCCCAAAAATCAGGTTTGGGTTGGTTGGGAAAAAACAGCCTCTTGCTCAACAAGGAAATGGGCAGTTTCTTTTTCTTGGCAGAATTGGTCATCGACCTCGAAGTAACACCGGACCCCCCGATGTTGAAGGATTATTGCGGTACCTGTACCAAATGTATCGATGCCTGTCCGACAGAGGCCATTGTCCAACCCGGTGTCGTGGATGGATCCAAATGCATTTCTTACCTGACAATTGAGCTCAAAGAAAATATCCCTGCTGCTTTCAAAGGCAAAATGGAAAATTGGGTTTTCGGTTGCGACATCTGTCAGGATGTATGTCCCTGGAACAGATTTTCAAAACCCCACCAAGAACCGCTTTTTGAACCCAAACCTGAATTGGAGGAAATGACCAATCGGGATTGGGAAGAAATCACAGAAGAAACCTTCAGCAAGGTTTTTTCGAAGTCGGCTGTCAAGAGGACAAAGCTGGAGGGATTGAGGAGGAATATTAAATTTATGGGTAACAAATGAAAAAGGATTGAATTTAACGTAATAATTTGAATAATCGATTTTCTCCGATTCCAGCATAACTGGGCAAGCCATAATAAAGATGCGATCCGATCTGGTAAAACTTTGCTTTTTGATTGGGTGATGAATATATACTCTGAAGTCTCAAGACGTTATCCTCAGCTATGTTATATTCAAATATATTACTGGTACCACTTCCAAAGTAAATGCTGTTTTCAAATTCTGTTATCTCCCAACTTGTATTCAATCCTGAAATAGGAATCTGAGATATCAAAACAGGCGATTGTCCTATTTGAAGGGAAAGTAAATACAAAGTTTGGAAATTTGAAGTTACTCTAAGGAAATAGATCTTTCCTCCTTTTGAAGTTACAGCGACTGCATCCTGGAGATCAAACGGCACTTCCACCCCTGTGTCTTCCCATGTATTTTGAGCAGTATTGAAGAAATGGAAATTTGGTCTGAACAGAAAAGCTATGGCCACTTTTCCCAGATAATCAAAAGTCCATTGGACTGCCGTCAGGCCTTCAGGTAGGTCTGTTAATTTTTCCTGTTTCTTGGAAAGAATGTCATACCTATAAAAATCAGTATATAAAACACGCGGTTGATCCAAGGTTGGAAGTCTGGCACCAAGACCAAAATAAATTTTGCCATCAATTTTGGAATAATGTAATGCATACCTTTCCCTTTCTCTACCATTTTCAGGGAAATCCCCAAATTTTAATGGATTAGGATTGTTAAGGTCAAAAGAATAAAGATCAAAAAACGGGGTGTAATTGTATGTTACTATCTGATTGCCGGCGGATATAAAGGAATACTTATTCGGATCAACCAATGGGATATTTTCAAACCCGAATGCCCATGAATTTTTTATGGTGATCTCTTGCGGGAAGGTGTATTCATCAAAACCAGAAGTGCCTACCTTAACTTTGTATTTGCCAGGTGGAAGGTTTGGAACTGCTCCTTTAGCAATAAACCCTTCCGAGGGAGTTGTAGGCAATAGATAGGATGTTCCGGCCTGATCGATCATTGTGAACTGTAAACCTGATTCATTTGAGAAATTTAAATCCATTTTGATTGTATCATTTACAAAAAGTTCTGAGGGCTCCACCTTCAGAATTTTCGGGATAATGACTTCAAAAGCGTCATTAAGAACTCCGGATTTCCCGTTTACCGTTATTTTTAGATTAAACTTTCTGTCCAAATCCGGAATGGTGTTGAAATTTTTCAACAGTTCTACCACAAGTTTTGTGGGTGTCGCTTCCATGATTTTGATATTAAAATACTCCTCAATACCTCCAAAATCGAGAATATTGTTCTCTGGTTTTCTACTGAAATAATTTCCGGCAATGGTCAATGTGTGGTATTGGGAGAGCTGGGATTCAGAGACGGAGGTTATTTCCGGGCCTTTGACTCCAAGACTGGAAAAATTAAATGATTCACCAAAAATCATCTGGGATCCTGACCGGACAAAGGGTCGTGCAAAATAGTCGACACCTGGTTCCAGGTCATATTGAAGCCTGATGGTAATTGGATTTCTTAGAGGTTTTCCTGCTACTTCCTCATAAAAAAAATACTCCGGTATGTTAGGGGAACCCTTTCCTATTTTCCGGTATTGAATGCCATAAGTATCAATTGTTACGGATGGTTTTTGAATGATCATAAAATCAATGTCCACTCCTGTTTCATCCAGGTCTTTGATTCCAAGACTTTTGATTACAGGATAATCCCTTTCGGAAATATTACTATCAATGGTGCATCCTTGGAGAAGGGATACGAGTAGAACAACAATAAGCCTGATGGTATATTTCATAAAGATCAAAATTTGAGGCCTAGGGTAATAAAGTACATGTTCAAACTTGCATTACTTATATTTCCACTTTGGATACTGCTCTTTAAACCAATTGTCCAAATCTTTCCGCCGGTCTGAATGAGATTCGCTCCCATACCAAAATGAATTCCTTGATAATTGTCTGCCAGAACAAGTTGATTGGAATGAAAAGTGATTTCATTGTCCTTTTTCCAAGCTCCAAATTGATATGACTTTTGATTTAAAGTATGGGAAAAGGAATACCCCATTTCTATGTAAATCCGGAATTTTTGGGGTCTGATATCAAAATAATATTTTATTGCCACCGGTAACTGCAAAGCAATCAAGGAAATGCTGAGGTCCGTTTCGTACTTCTGCCCATTTTGCAAATCTATTTTCTGAAACTCGGAAGCACTAAAACCAAACAGCTGCGGAGAAAGCGAAAAAGACATATTGCGCCTTTTGTTTACAAAGGTTTCCGCCGATATACCTCCTGTCATAACAAGACCCGTCATGCTTGTCGATGTTTTGATAGGTTCAATAACGAACCCTGCAGACCCCATTCCCATTCCGATAAAAGGCTCTATATAAATCGGTTTTGAAACAGTGACTGAGTCTGTGACCTGACCAGAGGCATTTAGTAAAGATGTGATCGATCCGACTGACTGCTTCTCCAGACTTGCCAGAGGATTGGTAGCTTCTTTGTTTATGGAAGAAAAGGCCTCAGTGGCCTGACCATTTACTGCATAGAGTTTTCCTGTGCTTCTATTTTCCAGATAGAAAAACTCATTTTTACCGTTAAGTCTATACAATTCTAAGTCCTGGTTTTCTGTGGGTATGAGTTCTAAAAAAACCCACATCTCACGTGGATTACCAATGTTCTTCCTAAAAAACTTCCTGTCTTTGAATTGAAATTCTGAAACATCCTGAACTGTATAGATTTCATCTGTTCCATTTTTGACTTTTTGAAATAGTATCGAATTGTTTTCACCAGATGGGATCCGTGGAATGTACCCATCTATATGTATACTGTCATAAAGTATGATGTAATCACTTCTTTTTATTATTTGTGCTTCAGCGTTCAATGAAAAGAACATAATCGTTACTAAAAAAAAGAAATAACGTCCGGTTACTATTGCCATGGGGTGATGGGATTAAAGGCCTTTATTTTCATTGAATGAACCAGAAATGAAATAAAATCCCGGTAAATAAAACTAATTTTTTATAATCAAAAAAGAAATAAATAAAGATAGTTTGGGAATCTAAGAAACATCAATTCCCTATGGGATAATAGAAATCACAGAAGAAACCTTCAGCAAGGTTTTTTCGAAGTCGGCGGTCAAGAGGACAAAATTTAATGGCTTTTTAAGGAATATTGATTTTCAGAAATGATCAAAGAGTTACTTTCTTGAAAACAATGTCAAAAATCAGTTTTTAAGAAATCAAATAGGTTAATTTTGAGTAATCAAAATGATGCTATGAAGATTTTTGAAGTCAATTCCGGAATACTGGAAAGGGATTTTTTGGAAGCTCATGTCCTGATCAACATACCTTATCCCAATTGGATCAGACCATTGGATGTCGATGTGATGTCAGTTTTTGATCCAAAGAGGAACAAACTTTTGGCAAAATCCGAAGCCATACGATGGGTGCTGAAAGACGATCAGGGTAAGCTTATAGGCAGGATTGCCGCTTTTGTCAATAAAAGATACACCAACAAAGGGGATGATGTCCCTGTTGGTGGATTCGGATTTTTTGATTGCATAGATGACCAAAAGGCTGCAGACTTTCTTTTTGATACTGCCAAAAACTGGTTGAAGTCAAGAGGAATGCAGGCAATGGACGGGCCGATCAACCTTGGTGACAGGGACAAGTGGTGGGGATTGTTGGTGGATGGATTTCATCCGCCGATCTACAACATGAATTACAATCCGCCTTATTACCAAAAGTTATTTGAAGCGTACGGTTTCCAGAATTTTTACAATCAGATTTGCTGGAGTCTTTCAGTGGCGCAAGAAGCGCATCAGTTGGATCCGAAGTTTTATGAGGCGCATGAAAAGTTTTATGGAAACCCGGACTTCAGGGCGGAGTACCTCAAAAAAGACAATTTGGAAAAATATGCCAAAGACCTGAGTACCGTGTACAACAAGGCTTGGGCAAAGCATCAGGGTAACAAGGATATCTCACCGGAACAGGCATTAAAATTGTTCAAAACCATCAAACCTGTCTTGGATGGAAAACTGATCTGGTTTGTCTATCACAAAGATGAACCTGTGGTGATGTGGATCAACCTTCCGGACATCAATCAGATCATCAAACATCTTGACGGAAAGTTTGATTGGTTTTCAAAACTGAAATTTTTTCTCATCAAAACCTTTGGGAAAAATGAGAATTTCGTGGGTTTGGTGTTCGGTGTGGTGCCGGAGTTCCAAGGCACGGGTCTTGATTATTACATGATCGTGGAGGCCGAAAAAGTCATCAAATCCACCACTTCCTATAAAAAACTGGAGCTGTATTGGCAGGGAGACTTCAATCCCAAAATGCTGAATATTTCAAAAAATCTCGGGGGAAAACACTTTCGGACCTTGGTCACGTACAGGTATTTGTTTGATAGGAAGAAGCCTTTTGCAAGGCATCCGGTATTGTTATGATTTCTCCCTTTTTAAGTTTTTGAATATCTTTGTACTTTCTCCTACCAAAACCAGCTTGATTATGAACCTGCAATATATTTCAGACAACAGAGGCAAAACCACAGGCGTATTTATCCCCATTCAGGAATGGGAATTGCTAAAATCAAAATTTAAAGGATTGGAAGAAGAAGTGCTTGGTGATCAATCAAAAGACGAGATTTTGCAGGGTATCCAAATAGCAGTGGAAGAAATGAATCTGATCAAAAAAGGAAAATTAAAAGCCCGTAATGCAAAAGACTTGTTAAATGAGTTATAGCGTAAAAACTATCCCCCACTTTGACAGGCAGGCCAAACGGCTTTCCCGAAAATTCCCTTCTTTCAAAGAAGAACTTTTTGATTTGATTGAATCCCTGGAAAATGACCCGATACAGGGGACTCCTTTAGGAAATGATTGTTTCAAAATCCGACTCGCCATAAAATCTAAAGGGAAGGGCAAATCAGGTGGTGCAAGAGTCATTCTGCATGTAATTTTTGTTAAGGAAGATGTTTATTTACTTACAGTGTATGATAAATCTGAGAAGGAGAATATTTCGGATTTGGAACTTCAGGAACTTTTGAAAATGATAGAATGAAAAAAAAAGCCCCAAACTCGGGGCTTTTTGCTTTAACCTGCAAGGCTAATGAAATATTTATCAAGGACAGGTTCGTATTTTCCTGAAAACTTCCTGTAACACCAATCCTTAAATTCCTGTATCTCGGTCGGCATCAGCAGGTTTAGGGCCTTGCGCAACTCCTTCTCAAACAATCTTCTGTCAAAACTGACTTTCATCAAGATGATTTTCACGTATTCCAGCATATTTCAAAGAATTTATAAGTAATGATTAAACAGATTGTTTGTTAATACGACATGTAATTAGGTTTGTTGCGTTTAAAATATAAAGCTAATTTGCAAACCATTAGTAGTCATATCAACATGAGTAAAACGACAGTCAGCGCTATTCTTGTATGTTTGTTTCTTTTTATTTCTTTGGGCGCTTTCGCCCAGGAAGTGGCCATCGAATTGGGGCCGGATGAAATAGCACTCAACGAGACCTTCAGCATCAAAGTGACCATTGCAAATGACAAGATCAAATCCTATGATGAGTTCCCGGAAATAGCCGGATTTCAAAAACAGGGCCTTTCCCAATCTTCTTCCATGAATGTCATCAACGGGCAGGTCAGTAGTACCAGCAGCATTATCCAATATTATAAACCGACCAAAAAAGGTGTTGTTACCATTGGAAAGTTTAGCATCAAAATAAATGGAAACGACTACGCCTCTCCCGGAAAATCCGTCACCGTTGTCGACGCACGGGCAGCACAGCGACAGCCAAACCAATCGGATCCTTTCAGCGATGTATTCGGGGGGACAAGGGAAGAACCCGAATTCATTGAAGTCGAGGATGATGCCTTTTTTGCTTCTTCGGTAGACAAAGAGGAGATTTTTGTAGGGGAAGGATTCAATGTCAGCTTGGCATTTTACATATCAGAAACCAATCAGGCTTCATTTCAATTTTATGAACCAGGCAAGCAGTTGGACGCCATCCTCAAAAAGATGAAACCTGCAAATGCTTGGGAGGAGAATTTCAATATCACCAACATCCAGCCTGAAAGGGTAACTTTCAATGACAAAAGCTGGATCAAGTACAAAGTATATGAAGCGACTTTTTTCCCATTCTCAGAAGGAGAAATCACGATTCCGCCTATTTCATGGGAAATGGTCAAATACAAAGTGGCCAAAAACCCGACTTTCTTTGGCAGTAACAGGCTGGAGGATTTCAAAACATTTACCTCTTCTTCTAAAAAAATCAAGATCAAACCTTTGCCTCCACATCCTCTCCGGAATGAAGTCAGTGTGGGTAGTTTCCAATTGAGGGAAAACATCACAGATTTCGATGCCTTGACAGGAGAAGGGATTACGTATAATTTTGGGATAAGCGGTGAGGGAAACATCAATGCAATAGCCACTCCAAAGACAAATCAGATTCATCTGCTAAATACTTTCGACCCCAATGTCCGTCAGCAGATCAACAGAGGCAATGGAAAGATCACAGGCCTCAAAGAATTCAGCTATTACCTCACCATCAATGAACCGGGGAGAATCATTCTCGGGGATTATTTTGAATGGATTTATTTCAATCCTGCTTTGGAAAAATACGATACCTTGAGACCCAAGGCCATCCTCAATGTGACAGGGGAGTCCAAAGTCAACCAGGCAATTTCCAACCAGCGCTTGGGAGGGATTTATGACCTGATTGATGTTGAAAACAATGAGCTTTCAAACCAGAGATATAAGTACTATTTTTCAGTTTTTATCAATTTATTATTGGTCGGTTCAGTCATTCTGCTTACCGTCTTGATTACTAGAAAAGCACATGGGTAATTCATTTGGGAGGATATTTAGAATAAGTACATTCGGCGAATCTCACGGATTGGGTTTGGGAGTGGTGATAGAAGGCTGCCCGGCAGGCTTGCTGATCGATGAGGAATTTATCCGAAATGAAATGCAGCGAAGGAAGCCCGGCCAATCCAAAATCACCACCCAAAGGAAAGAAGAAGACGAATTTCAGATTCTCTCAGGGGTGTTTGAAGGAAAGGCCACAGGTACGCCGATCGGTTTGGTCATCATGAATACCGACCAAAAGAGTAAAGATTATAGCCATATAGCTGATAAATTCAGACCTTCCCATGCGGACTATACCTACTTTGAAAAGTACAGCATCCGTGATTACCGCGGTGGAGGCCGAAGCAGCGCCAGGGAAACGGCAGCGCGGGTAGCCGGTGGTGCGATTGCCAAAATGCTTTTGAAACACTATGGGATTTCAGTTCAAGCCTACGTTAGTCAAGTTGGGGATATGAATGTTGGAAAGACTTACCAAGAACTTGATCTTGCCCAAACCGAGGAAAATATCGTCCGCTGTCCGGATCCTGTTATGGCTGAAAAGATGATCGAATACATCGATGAGGTCAGAAAGAGCAGGGATACTGTAGGCGGGATAGTCTCTTGTGTGGCCCAAGGCGTTCCTCCAGGATTGGGTGAACCTGTTTTTGACAGGCTACATGCAGAGTTGGGCAAAGCCATGCTGAGCATCAATGCCGTGAAGGGATTTGAATATGGAAGCGGATTTGAAGGCGTGAAGATGCGGGGATCGGACCATAATGATGCTTATTATCAGGACGGTGACCGGGTCAGGACTAGAACCAATAATTCCGGTGGCATCCAAGGCGGTATTTCTAATGGAGAAGATATATATTTCAATGTGGCTTTCAAACCCGTTGCAACCATCATGCAGGACCAAGAATCGGTCAATGAGTCAGGAGATTCCGTGACAGTGTCGGGCAAAGGCAGACATGACCCTTGCGTAGTTCCTAGGGCAGTTCCCATAGTCGAGGCGATGGCCGCCTTGGTATTGGCTGATTATCTTTTGATCAGCCGAACAAACAAATTATAATATAAACCCAACTTAGTATGTTGAAAAAAATACCCTTGCACACCCAGATTATCATAGGATTGGTTCTTGGACTTGTTGTCGGATTGGTGATTGTCAAATTCGGTTTTGATCCCTATATCATTCTCAATTTTGTCAAACCTATAGGAACTGTATTTATCAATTCCCTAAAAATGATCGCAATGCCTTTGGTATTTGCTTCATTGGTGATTGGTGTTTCAAATCTTGGAGATGTTTCCAAATTATCAAGAATAGGGGGAAAAACCCTTTCCGCATATTTGGTTACCACCATCATTGCTGTTTCTATAGGATTGTTGTTGGTCAATATCTTTAAACCTGGCGAAAGTCTTCCCCAATCTACAAGAGACAGCTTGATGTCCCTTTATGATGGCGCTGCTGGTTCTCGTGCCGAACAAGCTGAAAAAGTCAACAGCCAAGGGCCACTCCAGCCACTTATTGATATTGTACCGGATAATATTTTCCTTGCCGCAACCAACAATGGGAGTATGCTTCAGGTGGTCTTTTTTGCTATTATCGTTGGGATAGCATTGCTTCAGATTCCAAAAGAAAAAGCCAATAATTTCACCAGTTTTTTTGATGCCTTCAATGATGTGATCATCAAAATCGTGGAGTATATAATGTTGATTGCTCCTTATGGTGTTTTCGCATTGATGGCTTCCCTGATTATTGAAATAGCAGGGGATGACCCGGATTCGGCAGTGGAGTTACTTCTTGCTCTATTAAAATATACCTTGGTGGTATTAGGAGGATTATTCCTGGTGATTTTTGGGGTGTATTCAATGATTTTGAAATCATTTACCAAGATTCCTTTCATCACTTTTCTAAAAGCTTTCAGACCTGCCATGTTGTTGGGATTTTCAACCTCTTCAAGCAATGCTACTTTGCCGGTAACCATGAAAATTGTAGAAGAGGAAATGGGTGTTTCTGAACAAATAAGCAGTTTTGTCCTTCCATTAGGTGCAACCGTCAATATGAATGGAACAAGTCTTTACCAAGCCGTAGCAGCCGTATTTATTGCACAAGCGCTGGGGATGGACCTTTCGATTTCCCAACAGTTGACCATAGTGTTGACCGCAACTTTGGCAGCAATTGGTTCTGCAGGTGTGCCTGGCGCGGGATTGATCATGTTGATCATTGTATTGGAAGCAATCGGTGTACCGGGTGCGGGAATTGCCCTGATCATCGCTCCGGATAGAATTTTGGATATGTTCAGGACTGTGGTCAATATCACTGGAGATGCGGTGGTCTGTGTCGCTGTGGCTTCCACTGAAGGGGAGTTGCCTTCGGGAATGATCCGTCAGACCAATCCATTTACCCCTAATGAAGAAGTGACTGAAAGCTGAAAAGCAGAGTCCACAGTCGACAGTCCATAGCAACTACAATGGATTTTCAATCCTAGTAATCTGTGGCCACAATGCGTACCTACATAAAATGTAATTTTCTTCAAAGTAAAAACCCTCTATGATCAAGGTCTTAGAGGGTTTATTTCTTAGATCAAGATTTTGGAGGGGGTTTATTTCACACTGTTGTTGCGGTCTTTGTATCTTCCAAAGTAATATGCTGGGAAAACCAAAGCTTTCAGTTTCCAATCGTTTTTCTCTTTCATTCCCAAAGAATTATCTGCTTGGACAACTCTGTACATTTTGGAAGCAAAAAGAATATGGCCGATCAAGGCTAGAAATAGTATGGCATAAATGAGCAACTCGGTCATATTTTCTCAAGAATTAAAGCTGCCCAATTGTCTTTGGTTTTTTGTGCCAAAAGTGAAAGACCAAAGGAAGAAGCCCTGCTTTGGATGTCTGCAATGTCATGCTCATAGAATCCGCTCAGCAGAAGTTTTCCTCCTTTTTTCACAAGACCGGAATAAACTTCCATTTCGTCCAAGAGGACATTTTTATTGATATTGGCAAGTACAATGTCGAATTCACCCTGAGGATTTACTTCGCGGACTGTTCCTTTTCCCATCCTGACTTTGGACATTCCGTTCAGGTCAAAATTTTCATTGCCGTTTTCCACGCACCATTCGTCAATGTCAAATGCTTCAATCTCCGCTGCCTCAAGCTTATGCGCCATGATCGCCAAGATGCCCGTACCTGCTCCGATATCCAATACCCTTTTGCCGGAATGATCTAGGGTAAGCTGATGGGACAGCATCAGAAAAGTGGTGGCGTGGTGTCCCGTGCCAAAAGACATTTTGGGATTGATGTGGATTTCATATTTGAACTCAGGTCTGGGTTCGTGAAAGGAAGCCCTCACATACACCTGATCACCGACAAAGATCGGGTCATAGTGCTTTTCCCACTCTTCATTCCAATTGACTTTGGGCATCTTGCCTTCCTTAACTTCAATCTTACCGGCCTCTTTATACCTGTCGATGATTTCCTGATAGGCTTCCCTGTCTATCAAATCCTCCTGAATGTAGGCGTCGATCCCTTCATCCGTCTCCAAAAACGAGTCAAAGCCGACTTCAGAAAGCTCTGCGATAAGGATCTCTCTGAATGGTTCCGTGCAGGAAATCTTAAATTCTAAATAGTCCATTTGTATTGTTTTTTGCATTATGCATAAGTGGCAGTGGAGACACTGCCGCTTTGATTGTCATGCTGATTTGTCAAATTAATTTCATTTGGTAGAAAAGAATCCGGAAAGGATTGAAGGTTGGGGTGGCTTCATTCTGAATCGCAGCTTACCGGGGTGAAGAATCTCTTTAATTTTTGAGACTCTTCAATGCGTTACCATTGACTAATAGTAATTTACCCCTTCGGCAAGCTCAGGGATCGGTTATTGGGATTTTCAAGGGAGAGGAGGGAAAAGCGGCGAAGCCGCTTTTCCCTCCTCTCCCCTTATCCTAACCAACCGAGGTGGCCGAGCTTGCCGAGGCCGGAATATTTAACATTAATGTCATTCCCTCGCCCTTGGCAGTGTCTCCACTGCCTTTTGTGGATAATTCCCGAGGAATTCAAATAAGGATTGGTCAATACCACCTCGTACTTCTCACCTCGTACCTCCCACTTCTCACTTCCAACTTCCCAACTTCCTACCTTAAAACGACTTCACAATCTCCACAAAATCCCTTGACTTCAGCGATGCCCCACCGATCAATCCTCCATCCACATCAGGTTTGGAGAAAAGGTCTTTGGCATTTCCCGGATTTGCAGAACCGCCATATAGGATAGAGGTATTGTCCGCCAACTCTTTACCGAATTTGCTTGCCAAATGGCTTCTCAAAGCCGCGTGCATTTCCTGTGCCTGATCAGAAGAAGCTGTCCTACCTGTTCCGATGGCCCAGATGGGTTCGTAAGCTATGACGATTTTAGACATTTCTTCAGGAGAAAACCCAAACAAACTTTCTGTCAGTTGCTGTTTCACATAAGCTTCATGGGTACCGGCTTCACGGATTTCCAATGGTTCGCCGCAGCAGAAGATCGGAGTCAGTCCATTGGCAAGTGCCTGTTTGGTTTTTTCGGTAAGCAATTGGTTTGATTCTTTGAAGTATTCCCTTCTCTCGCTGTGTCCGATGATGACATAGGTAGCGCCGAAGGAAGCCAACATGCCGGCGGAAGTTTCCCCTGTAAAAGCACCCGAAGCTTTGTCGGAGCAATTCTGAGAACCAAGAAAAAGGTTTGGTGTATCTCCGATCAGTTTTTTGACGGGATAAAGGTGTACAAAAGGAGGGTTGAGGACTGCGATGACATCTTTGATGTTTTCATCCTTCAGCATATTGACGATTTCAGAAGTCAGTTTTTGGCCTTCTTCCAGGTTGAGGTTCATTTTCCAGTTTCCGGCTACAATTTTTTTGCGCATGGTTTCTTCGGTTTGATGGTTAGATTTGAAAAAAATAACTTCAAAAGTTACTTTGGGCTAAAATTACATAAAATGTCCTACCCACGAAAAGAATATAATCCCGATCAGCCCAGAAAGTATTGGTCATTGGCCGAAGCCAAGGTGAAAATCGCGGCTTATTGCGCTTACCAAGAGCGCTGTCAGGAGGAGGTAAGGACCAAACTGGCCGAAAAAGGACTCATTGGAGATCAGGCAGAGGAATTGATCTCACACCTGATCGAAGAGGGGTTTTTGAATGAAGAGCGCTTTGCACAGGCTTTTGTCAGGGGAAAGTTTAACCTGAAAAAGTGGGGGAGAAACAAGATCACCCAAGAACTCAAACTCCGTAAAGTCAGCCCCAACTGCATCAAATCCGGCTTGAAGGAAATCGATCCGGAAGAGTATTGGCAAATGCTTCTCGGCTTGGTAGAAAAAAAATCAGGGTTTGTCAAAGATCCCGATCAGTTTAAGAAAAAGTATAAAATCCAACAGTACCTGATCGGGAGGGGATTTGAGTCTGATTTGGTACAAAGTGCTGTGGAAACCGTTTTTTCAGAACAAAATCTTTAATTTCTGAAAGCAAAAGCCTAATTTGCGAAAGATTTGATAGCCAAATGATTCAAAAGTTATTTCCCCTTGACAAAAATTACATTTTAAGACAGGCCCAATCCATTTTGGAAGAGCAGATGCTTGAAGTGATGGTTTTTGAACTCAAAAAATCCTACACCCAACTTTACAATCCATTGATGCTGATGGATGAAACCTTTGCCAAAATCCTCGATACCTACGAATATCCCAAGGACAGGCTCAGGATGATTTATAGGCAACTTTGCGGGATTTACCGGTTCAAGAACAGGGACAACCAATTGGAACTGCTTTTTGACGGAAGGACACATTTAGAAAAGTTTCAGGAAGATTGGTCAAGACAGCTCTTGGATTGGGTTCACGAACTCGGATATAACGAGCAATATGTAAAAACAATGCTTCGTATGACCCTACTTTTTGATACAGAATCGAGGGCAGAATGGTCAGAAAACCACTGCAAGTTTTTTATCAATGAGTACTTTGAACTCAAAATCATCAAACGCAAAGGCGAACTCAAGCTTATGATAGCATAAAAAAATCCACCGAGAGATCGGTGGTTTTTTTATGTTGTTCAAGCTGAATTTAAGTTTTTACTTGAACAAAAGTTTTGATCAAACCTATCTTAAAAATTTTCTACTTACTACAAAATCTAATTTTTTCGAAGTGGGGAGGAATGACGGCGGACCGGGCCGGCACAGGCCTTGTGTGCGGATAGGATTCTGCCGTCTTGACTTTTTGGGCTACTTTTTTTGTCAAGAAAAAAAGTAGCTGTAATAGGGACTTTTATTTTTTTCTAAACCTAAAGAAATTCTTTAAACCTAATTTAGGTGGGATCATTTATGATTTTATCCATATCCAAAACCAGGATAAAAATAGGTTTGTAAGCCGATGTTTTTATTTCAAGCTAGTTTAAAACTGAATAAAAAAAACCACCGATCAGGTGGTTTTATTGTTTTAATCAGAAGATTGTAATTCCTATTCCTCTTCATCCTCCTCCTCAGCCACGATATCCATCGTCTCCTCTGCCCAAGTCACGATCTTGGCACGCTGCGCATCGTCAAGCTTGCCCGAAGGATGCATCAACGTGTAGATTTCCATCGGCATGCGGCCTTCTTTTACCTCAATGGCGATGTCATCCAGGATGCCAAGCTTATCCATCATTTCATATTCCTGCCAGGTAGAGAAGTTGACTTCCTCCCGAGCTTCCCGCACATCCTTGGCCACCAACCAAGAGGAGGGCGCCACATAAGAATACCATGGATAGACCGTCTCATTGCTGTGGCAGGAGTAACAGGAAGTTTTCAGCATGGTTGAAATTTCTTCGCTTGCCAAGCCGTTGAGTACGATGTCGCCGGGATTGTCTGTTTCGACAGCAGGCAGTTCATTGGGTACAAACTGTATCCCCACAAATACCACGGCCACGCCGCCCAAGATATATTGCCAAAGTTTCATTATTTGGATTTCTTTTTGCCTGCACTCCATTCCATCAAAGTCGCAAGGTCGGACTCAGACAACTTGCCCTCAGGCTTGTTTTCGAGGAACTTCGCAGGAGGCATTTCCCCTTTTGTCAATGTCTCGTTGATCTTTGCCATGGTGGCCATTTGCTTGGACTTCTTGGTCGCCTCAAAAGCATCCCAATCCAGCTTGGCTTTTCCTTTTTCGTTTTTGGAGGCTGCATTGTGGCAGCCGTAGCACTTCTGTTCTACTACTGCTTTCACATTGGCGGGCATGTCAGGTGCCAATGCATGGAGTTCGGCTTCGGTTTCGGATACTGATTTGGTAGTACCTTGGATAAACAAAAGACCAAGAATGGCCAAAGTCGGGAATAAAAATGTTTTTTTCATAGAGAGTGTTTTATGGTTCTAGCAGGAATTTCAAAAATTTTTTTCAGTTCTGCAAGAGAGGAGGATTGGATTGGCCGCATTTTTTAGAAATGAGTGCTTTTAGGATTTAAAAGGCTTGGATTCAGGGGTTTTGAAGGAAAAAAATCCAATCTGGAGTACCCTATAGTCCCTAATCATCCGTCAACCTCAATCTAGACTTTGCGGAATATGCGATTGCTAGTTTCTTTGATTTCTACTACCCACTTCTGAACCTACTCAGTTCACCAAAAAGGTAACCGAGTTCGGCAAATAGGCGAGTGAGTTCACCTCCGAGGCGAGAGAGTTCACCAAAAAGGCGAGAGAGTTCACCAAAAAGGCGAGAGAGTTCATCTCCAAGGCGAACCAGTTCACCAAAAAGGTAACCGAGTTCACCTCCGAGGTGAGAGAGTTCACCAAAAAGGCGAGAGTGTTCATCTCCAAGGCGAACCAGTTCACCAAAAAGGTAACCGAGTTCAGCAAAAAGGTGAGTGAGTTCACCAAAAAGGTCAGTGAGTTCTCCAAAAAGGTGAACTGGGTAGGTAAAAAGGTGAGTGAGTGAGTATATAAAGTGGGAGGGGGTACTTCGGAAGTAGCCCCCTCCACTTCAGAAGTACCCCACTGGACAAAAATAGTTCGACACCCTTCGGGGTCATTAGGATATTCTTGGATGCTTTGATCCACGGGCAGCAGCCCGTGGCTATTGAGAGGTTTGACCCCGTTCGGGGTCAGTTTTAGGATCTCAAGAAGAAGCAAAGTAGTCCAGTTTCTGCCTTTGAATTCTTAAATATCAGAGAATAGAAAAAATGATCCTGAAGGGATCAAACTTCTCAATACTTGTCCGCTGTGGCGGAGCCCCCGGTAAAACCGGGGGAAAGATAAAAGATGATAGATGGCAACAACCCTGGAGGGGTTGAATTTGAGTGAAATGGAATCTTCAAGTTCCTAAGAAAAAAAGTGTAAATGCTTACGACTGCTGGACTTAATTTACCCGGTCCAACCATCAGACGGTATACTACATCTAGAAAGGGGATTTATTCACATTGTTACCTGCATTTGGCTTTCATAAATTTTCAGTGGTCATGGTCATGCCCAGTAACAATTCGCTGAATATGATTAAAAGCAGCAAAAGAAAACGAATCTGATCCGTAGGTGGCACTATACCCCAATTCACTTTTTAAATATTTATTACCTACGGGCTGTTTTTTACCCTCTACAACAGTGCCCCAAACTTTTATGTCTTTTATTTTTAAGGGTTCACAAGTAACAGGATTTTCGGACAGTATGGTAAAGTTTGCCAGTTTTCCCGGTTCAATGGATCCTATCTGATCTTCCATTTTTAATGAATAGGCAGCCTCAATTGTAACGGCCTTTAATGCTCCTTCACGAGATACTATTTGGTCAGGTGCAGCCACCCTTCCACTCGCCGTAAGACGGTTGACACCACACCACATCAGGTAAAGAGGATCTGCCGGTGCCATAGGCATATCACTATGATATGAAAAGGAGACTCCGGCTCTTTCTACATCTCCCATGCGCACCATGTTGTCTGCTCGTTCAGGACCTAACCCATTCTTGCTGTAATTATCAGCCAAAGCAGCGGTATAATAGGGGTTGCCACTAACAATACAACCTAGCTTGGCCAATCGATCAACCTGGTCTTTTTGGCTTACTGCAAAATGAACAATAACAGTCCGGTGATCGAAACGGGGATTTCTCCGTAAATTTATTTCCAGAGTGTTGAGCACCCGGTCTAATCCCGCATCACCGTTTACATGAATATGGATTTGATAACCTGCATCCCAGAAAATCCGAAATGCTCTTTCAAAAACATCCTTATCGGTCATCCATTCTCCATGGTGATGGTCGAGATATGGGTCTCTAACTTGCATGAGTTGAGAATAAATTGCGCCATCAGAAAAAAGTTTTATCTGATTTTTAGCAAGCGAAGTTTTGCCATAGTACCAGGTTTCTAATTTACCTGCTTCTTCCAATACCTGCGCGTCATCCTTATACTTGTCGCAAAGCGTTTTACCATCTGCAATAAAACTCCAACTGAAAGGCATATCATTACCCGACATCACGGTGTTAACTGCGTCCTGTAGTTGTTTCACAAGTATTCCACCCGGTTCATTGCCAAACGTTATACCTTTCGAATGCATATAATCTCTCATGATTTTCAGACCGGTTTCAAGTTTTTCAGGTGTTGCCAATATGTTGGCAATTTTAGGGGCCACAGCGAACATACCTTGCTCCCAGAAACGCCCTTCAGCAAGATTTGATTGTTTTTTAGGCGTTTCTTCCCAAGTTTTTATTAAACTCTCATCTATTGCACAATTGTTAAGTGCCTTTGTATTCAACACAATCTCATGGCAACTTCTCAGCCAAGCAAGAACAGGCCTGGTTAAGCTGATCTTATCCAGATCGGCTTTGGTAAGTGGCCCATAAAAGCTTGGATGATACCCCCATGTGACCAATGGTTCATCGGGATCTTCCATTAGTTTCTCGGCTTCCGCCAGCCGTTTCATGAAATCGTTTTTATCTTTGACTGCGGTTTTTGTAACTCCCGGCAAAGACCAATCTTCAATAGATAACACCTCAGAGGCCATTGTCAGTGCAGCTAGTACAGGGTGATCGTGCTGTGCAATAAATCCCGGTATGATTACTTTATCGTTGAAAGTTTTGTCAAGCCTTGTTGGTTGATCTCCTATCAATTTTCCCAATTCTTCATGTGTACCAACAGCAAGAATTCTACCATTGACCACGGCAACAGCTTCTGCTTTTGGCTTGGCAGGATTCATCGTGATAATTTCCTTGGCAGTGTAAATGGTTACAGGCGGGGCCGATTGAATACTGCTTCCTATGTCTTGTAAAGTCTGACAATTCGAAGGAATGGTCATGCTGACAATGCTTGCTAAAGTCAGAAACATCAGCTTATGCAAATGGACTTTTACACTGAGATTGTTCATAGAATTTGAATTATTGGTTTCTAATCACTTGTAAATAGTATCAATTTTTGTTCAGTGAATATTTCATACTTCACTTTTTGCTATTGTTTTCGAGAAAATTCCGGTTTTGGACGTTGCTAGTAACCGAGGACTGTGAAAAAAGTCCCTTTTGTTTTTTAGGTCATTTCATTTACAGTCCCTCTAAAATTAATAAAATTAGTTGTATTGTTTTCAGGCAATCATCATATTTCTATGGTCCATATTCAGTGAATAGACCGATTTCAACTCTCCTTTTCTTGTCTGGATGAACTATATCCTTGAAAACCCAGTAAGGTTATGCATTGTGGAAAAGCCTGAGGACTATTTATATTCAAGTGCACGAAATTATTCTGGTATGAAAGGTTTAATTGAGGTAGACTATTTGTGATTTGATATATCTTCTAATTGCATCCCGATGGCTATCGTAGATGGAAGGATAAAAGGGTGGAATTTGTAATTCCACCCAGTCGCAGCATCAGGCGCTAAAATACACCTTGGTGGGGCGTGTTTCCTATAAAAGAGTTGAATTCCTATCTCGTCAAGGAATGAAGTCTAAGTATCAATCACTCAAAAACCCCTTTAAATACCCTGTAGCCGTTTCAAAAAAAATGAAACGTTTAAGTTGGTACACAATGGACTAAAAATAACAATGGTTTGTTTGAATATGCTTAGTTTAGTTTCAAATAAATGTTTAACCCCCAAACAATTTCAAATGAGTCTAGACAATTCAATTTCGATCCAGATCCCGGAAGCGGATCTGACAGTGGTGAGAGATGCCCTTGCGCTTATCCAAACCACACTTGCCCCTTATCTCATAGCCCTGACTCCTGAGGACAGGAAGAAGCTGCCCAAAATGGGAGACGGCTCAGAGCCTTTTGTAGCCAAGGTCATGGATTATGCGGTAACTGACCCTCAATTTCTACCTGCTTACATTCAGATTGCCGAAATGAAGAAAGATTGGGATGTTGTGACAGGACTGCTGCCAATCTTCAGAATCGTGCAGCAACTTGACAGCAATCTCAGTGATACCGTCATGCTGTCGGGATCGGAGGTCTATGATGCATCTCTCAAATATTACAAATCGGTTAAAATGGCTGTTAAAATGAATGTACCCAATGCCAAGACAATTGCAGATGACCTCAGCAAAAGGTTTGCAAACAATGGCAAAAGAGACAAAGTCGCTGAGTAACCCAAATGGCATAAACCCTTTATTTGAATGGTCCGGGTAGCGATACCCGGATTTTTTGTTTTTCGACTGCTTGGGTTTGCTTTTTGATCCCTTTACCCAATTCATTTTCTTCTGCAGTCTACAAAAAGTATACAGCAGTCTATAAAAAGATGACTCCTCTCTACAAAAAGACGACTGCAGTCTATAAAAAGACAACTGAAGTATACTAAAAGAGTACTGAAGTCACCAAAAAGTATACTGCGGTCTATAAAAAGAGTACTGAAGTCTATAAAAAGATGACTCCTCTCTACAAAAAGATGACTTCACTCTATAAAAAGAGTACTGCAGTCTATTTTGAAGTGGGAGGGGGGTACTTCGGAAGTACCCCCTCCCACTTCGGAAGTACCCCACTGGACAAAAATAGTTCGACACCCTTCGGGGTCATGAGGATATTCTTGGATGCTTTGATCCACGGGCAGCTGCCCGTGGCTCTGCCTCGGCAGACAGGTATTGAGAGGTTTGACCCCGTTCGGGGTCAGTTTTAGGATCTCAAGAAGGAGCAAAGTGGTTCAGTTTCTGCCTTTGAATTCTTAAATATCAGAGAATAGAAAAAATGATCCTGAAGGGATCAAACTTTTCATTTACCCCCGGTAAAACCGGGGGTAAATGATATAAGGATGGGAGGCAACAACCCTAAAAGGGTTGAACCAGTGTGGAATTGGAATTACAAATTCTACTAAATAAAAAGGTGTAGATACAATCTCATATCTTTAAACTGAACCAAAAAACAGAATAAAGGTGTAGCCTGATTTGCAAATTAAGTACAGCAATGCTGATACTGCGGTGTAGGGATCACACCTTTATTTTTTCCTCTTCGAATCTGAATAG
>NZ_QMIK01000010.1 GCF_003316845.1 Cognataquiflexum aquatile
TACTCCTCAACTTGCCGCCCGACTTGCATGTATTAGGCCTGCCGCTAGCGTTCATCCTGAGCCAGGATCAAACTCTCCATTGTATAGTTTTTTTTTCAGCATCACTGCTGATTCGTTTCCTAGCCCTATTGTTTCCATTTATATATAATACAAATGGTATTTTGTGTTATTTCTCCAGTACTTCAATGAACTTTTACTGCCCTTTTTAGCAGTAGTGTAAGACCCTTGTCTTGAAAGCGAGTGCAAATATCGGGATATAAATTTGAACTTGCAAAAATCTAATCAAAAAAAGAATAAATTTATTTTTTAACTAATTGTTGGTTATGCATTTATACACCTTATAAAAACCTCTTTAGGTTGATCTTCGGCGTAATCGGATTGCAAACTTAGCAGACTGAATGAATATTACCAAACTGTGATGTTAAAAAAACTGCATATGTAACCTAAGTATCTGTATACAAGAAGAATGTTTTTACTTTGGTGCCTTATATAAAGGTACCGTACTGCAAGGTTCTCCATACATAATTGATTTTGCGTAGGGTTGGATTATGGACTGAATTCTCCCATAAGCATATAATGGCACTGGGTATTTACTACATCCCTTGATGACGACAGGTCTATTTTCATAGTCCCGAGGATTGACTTGTGAGATTGCTTTTTCAAAGAGATATTGTTCCAAGTCATCCATTCCTCCAATCACAAATTCAACCCCAGCTTTTGATAGATAAGTTCCTACCAACATAAATGCCCAATTTGGCACAATGGCATCTGCTGAACAGAATATAGCCACCAATTTTCCTTTATATTGATCCCAATCTATTTTATTCAGATCTGCCCTAAATTCTTTTTCCCTCAAAACCAATTCCTGAAAGAGAAACTCTTTGAGGTCGAAACCGACTCTTTCTTCCAGTCTGTAAAAAGTCTCAAGGTCTATGGTAATGATAGGGCTCGACGCAACCCTGTTTACTATTTCGCTCATATTAGAAGTGGGTTCTTTTTTGAGGCTAAAACTCGAAATTCTTTTAAGTAGTTCGGCTCAAAATAGGCAATGTCTTCAAATGCCTTATCAAGGTACTTTTGGTAAGCCAATTGACCTACTGAATCTGCGGAATTTGAGTTGGAAAGGTAAACTGCGTTAACATGATCAAGTACACCTTTCAGCTTTTCTAATCCATCTCCAAGAAAAAAAACTTTTCCTCTTTCCAAATACTTAAAAAAAGGATTTACATCTATTTCAAGAGGGTGCGATGATTCAATCATTTTCCCCATAGTCCCAAACACACTGGTGTAAACCTCCATTCTTCTTGCATCCAACAACGGAATCACAAAATCATTTTCCCCGCATAATCCAAAAGCCTGAGAAGCCAATGCTCTCAATGTATCTACCGCAATCAACGGTAAATCATGTCCAAAGGCCAAGCCCTTTGCTACTGACACGCCAATGCGTAAACCTGTATAAGAACCGGGGCCTGATGAAATTGCTACAGCCGCAAGATCAGACGTTTTCAGACCTGACTCCTTAAACATTCCCTCAATCAAAAGCATCAACTGTCTGGCATGCGCATTTTCCTGGTCTTGTTCAGATAACATCAACAACTTTCCTTCCCTATGCAATGCAACCGAAGAAATGGAAGTAGCAGACTCAATGGAAAGAATTAATGCCATATTTTGGTCTTTCTATTTTGCTGAGGCTGTTAAAACCCTATTGATTTCAACAGGACTGGAAAGGATACCCAAGGCGGTTTTGACATCGTCATCATTTACAAGAGAAGCTTCAATTATTCCCTGTTGAAAATAGTATCGAGAGACCAATTCTTCTCTCAACGCTTCTTTAATTTCAAATTTGAAGGTGACTAAGTCCTGCTCTTTGTTATGGCTTACTTTTTTCTTAAGGTCATCAATCGTCGGCTTGATATCATCAAAAAATTTCTCCTTCAAGGCGTATTTTTCCAGATCTTCAAGTGTTTTTTCTACATAGGTGGTGTAATCGTAATCTTTACCTTCCAAAGAAGCTACAAAGTCAGCATAGATTTCATCCGTCACCACAAAATCCCTGGGATTGGCAATCATTTCATTTTCTAAGAAAAACTTGTTGCCATATTCGAAAACAAGGTTCCTCGCCACCAAACTGTATGTAATAGGCGCATATGACTTGGTTTCTGTTTTCTCATCAGGTTCGATACCCGCTCCATCAAGTACAATTCGGCCGTTTTTTGTTCTAAATTCTTTCCTGAGAGAATCGGGAATTGAAATGGAATTCCCATTCTCATCCCTGTTTTCTTGGCTGTAATCAATGGCTTGGATACATCTCCCACTTGGGATATAGTACTTCGCTGTTGTAATTTTTACTTGGGAGTTGTAGGAAAGGGGGACAGTAGTCTGCACCAAGCCTTTGCCAAAGGTCCTTCTTCCGACCAAAACCGCCCTGTCATAATCCTGAAGAGCTCCGGCCACTATTTCTGCTGCTGAGGCACTTCTTTCATTGATCAAAACAACCATCGGAATATCCTTGTCAACTGGAGGTTTGGTGGTTTTATAAACAGAGTTTACATTTTCAAGTTTACCAATTGTCCTTACCACTTCTTTTCCTTTGGGGATAAATAGATTGACGATATCCACCGCTTCTTTCAAAATTCCTCCGGGATTGTCTCTAACGTCCAAAACAAGGCGGGTAATTCCTTGGGATTTCAGATCAACCAGTGCATTTCTGACATCCGAAGCAGCATTGGTAGTGAAATCCGAAAGTTTGATATACCCTGTTTGGTCATCGAGCTTGCCATAAAACGGAACGTTACTGATGACGATTTTCTTTCTAGTCAAATTCACTGAAATGGTATCAGTGCCTCTTTTTACCTGAACAAAGACATTGGTATTGGCAGGACCTTTCAATAATTTAGAAATATCAGAAGTAAGACTATTGACAACATCTACAGTATCCACTTTCAAAATCTCATCGCCGATCCTTAATCCTGCAAATTGTGCAGGAAAACCTTTATAAGGCATCAAAATCATGTTTGACCCGGTCCTGTTTCCGATCAATGCACCTACACCGGCATATTCTCCGGTAGTCATCAGTCTAAAATCATCTGAGTTCTCTTCTGGAATGAATTCAGTATATGGGTCCAACTCTTCGAGCATAGCGTTGATTCCGATTGTTACCAACTCCTCCGCATTGATTTCATCGACATAATAGGAATCCAATTCCCTGATCAGGGATGCGAAAATGTCCAGGTTTTTTGCAATGGCAAATAACTTGTCATTTTTGTCAACAAAAGAAAACAGCAGACCCGCTGTCAAAATTGCTGAAAGAATGAGGATGATCGGTTTTTTGAAGTTTTTGTTCATGGATTGTCTTTGGCGGAATGTGGCTTTTCCTTAATAGTGGTAAGAATTTTTTTGATTTTGGTCTCGATGACCTGAAATGTAACAATTTCTGAAGAAACGTAAATAAGGCCGATTATTTTTTTACCCTCAGCCATTTCCCCAAGAATTTGCTTGTTAAGTCTGTAGGCCTCTCTCATCCTACGTTTGATCAGGTTCCTATCGACAGCCTTTTTGAGCTTCTTCTTTGAAACGGAAAACAATACCTGATTAGTTTCTGGAATATCAAAATTGATTTCCAAAACCATTACCTTAAAGGGATATAAAAAAAAAGAGGAACCTTTGTCAAAAAGTTCCTTTATTAACTTTTTAGAATGCAATCTTTCATTCTTGTGAAGTCCGGAATTCATTGCATTTTGATTTACGTATTAAACATACGAAACTAAATGCTCAAAATTACTTCTTCAAAGTCTTTTCAGAAGATACTGTAAGTTTGTGTCTTCCTTTTGCTCTTCTGGATTTCAATACTCTCCTACCGTTAGCAGTGGACATTCTAAGTTTGAATCCATGCTTGTTTCTTCTTTTTCTTCGAGAAGGCTGAAATGTTCTTTTCATGACGCTATCTATTTAATATTTTGTGCTTTGCTTGTTGAATTCCTGAAGGTTTCCCTTTAAAGGACTGCAAAGATAGATAACCTTTTTTTATTTACAAACCGTAGATTTACTTTTGTTTTGAAACCAAAGAATTTGGCCAATGCATTATTCGATTTTGAGGAAATCACTCACTTCCCAATTTATACAAATCCAACTGGAAATTTCCTGCCACGAAAAGGAAACAATCAGTCTCCAATTGCCATCCTGGAGGCCCGGAAGGTATGAGTTGGCCAACTATGCGCAAAAAATAAGGGCTTTTGAAGTACGTGCTAACGGATCGGAAATTGCTTGGAAAAAATCGGACAAAGACCTTTGGGAATTTACGGCTACCGAGTCCGGACAATATTTCATCAATTATGAGTTTTATTGTAATCAAATGGACGCCGGTGGTTGTTGGTCTGATGACCAACAATTGTATCTCAACTTCAGTAATTTCACTTTTGAAATTTTGCCGAGGAAAAATGAAGAAATAAGCATTTCCATTGAATTACCAAGTGATTATAAAGTTGCAACTGCACTTAAAAAAACGGGGATAAATAAATGGGAATCTGCGTCTTTTCAACATTTGATGGACAGTACTTTATTGGCTAGTGCAGAATTGAAACATTTTTCCTATTCCTTAAATAGTTCGACATTTCATATTTGGGTTCAGGGGGAAATTCATTTTCAAATTGAAAACCTGATTGCTGTATTTCATTCCTTTTCTGAAAAGCAAATCGAAGATTTTGGAGAATTCCCGGCTGAAGATTACCATTTTATTTTTCAGCTGTTGCCATATACGCATTATCACGGTGTCGAACACGCCTATTCTACAGTCATTACCTTTGGACCCGCCCACGCATTATCAGAAAAATCCGAATTAGATGAACTCATTGGGGTAAGTTCCCATGAACTCTACCACTTTTGGAATGTCTGCCGGATAAGGCCAAAAGGCATTCTTCCCTATGATCTTTCAAAGGAAGTGTATTTGGAGGAAGGCTTGGTCATGGAAGGAGTCACTACCTATATGGGAGATTATTATTTGCTTAAATCAGGATATTTGAAATTGGAAGAATACCTCCTGATTCTCCAAAAACAGATTCAACGTGAGTTTGATAGCTTCGGATGGCAAAATCAATCCATTGTTGAATCAAGTTTTGACCTGTGGCTAGATGGCTATAAAGGTGGAATCCCTGAAAAGAAAGTCAGTATATACAACCGCGGCGCTTTACTTTCACTTTGTATGGATCTGATGTTGCGGAAGTCAGGCTCTTCGCTTGCCAAAGTAATGAAAGATATGTGGGAGAAATTCGGAAAAACTCAGATCGGTTATGGACTTGGGGATTTTGAAAAATTGGTGGTGTCTCATACAAAAGAAAAAGAATCGATGACAGACTTCTTCCGGGATTTTGTTTGGGGTAAAAACGACTTGCTTCCCTTTTTGAAATCCTTGTTGACTATTATAAAAATCGAACTCCTAGAAAATTTCGAAAACAATGACCTGCTTCATTTCTTTGGAATCCGAAAAGAAGAATCGGGCATCATCACCCAACTTCATCCGAATGCTGAGGCATACAACATTCTTATGAAAAATGACCGGATTCTGGATCCTGATTCTATTATTACAAGCGGTAATCAAGTCCATCTCAAAATTGAAAGGTTAGGAAGAACCATTCCTATTATACTCCCAAAGTGTCAGAAAATGTATTTCCCAAAATTCATACTGCAGACAAATGGAGACCACAGATCGAGTCTCCATGGACTTATTGGGGCATGACGGTCTTTATGGATTGAGTAAGCATTTTTTTTTCGCTCATGTTTTGGACTTCCATTTGGTGAATTTTCCAAAAAAAATGAAATGGAAAAAAAGATAGGTCAGTAAAAAAAAGGGCTTCCATAAATATGGAAGCCCTTTTGTATATTTACGCCGTTCTGGATTTATTTGAAATCTTCGTCAGAAAGCACTTGGTTGAATTTCAAAGAAATCATCTTTGCTTCAAGGGTAACGGGCAGCATTGGATTTTTGATTGCAAGCTTGGTAGGGACTTTTACGCCTTCGATCTCCGTATAATCCAAGTAGGAAATTTCACCTGTAGCATCCGAACTTGTTCTCAATTTCAACCCTGAAGAAACTGAATAATACTCTACTGTCTTCATCCCGTTTGGTGCAGTAATGATCAATTTGTAGGCATCTTCTTCATCGATTTTTTCAGTTCCCTGTGCTTCCAAAACATACCCTAAATCTATGTAGTGCATCTCAGGAAATACATAAGTCTGGGCTTTCAACACGGATACCATTTCCTCAGTGAGTTCCTGTTCCTGTCCCATACCTGACATTTTTCCTTTTCCGTTGGCAAGTACTGTTTTTTGGGCAACATTACCCATTACAGATGTTTCCTGTAGCATCCTTCCGTTTTCCTGGTCGGAAATCCCGCGGATAACAATGGCATTTCCTTGAAAATCAGCTTCCATCACTAAGACTGAATTCTTGATTTTCGATACGTTGGCTTTTCCTCCGACCGCTTTGATATAATTATCAATGATAGTTGTGGGATCGTTTTCAACAAGGTTGGTGGCTGCCAATACTGCTTTATCAGCCATATATGCTTTGGCATTGGATCCTGTCAAAATAATCCCCAATGCGAGTGCTGCAACAAATATTTTTTTCATTATTTATGATTTTAATTTTTGAAATTTAAACAAAAAAAAGAGGGACTCAATCCCTCTTTTTACTTTATTTCATATCGTCTTCCGAGATTGAAACATTGAATTCGATTTTTTCAATTTTGGTTTCCAAAGGCATTGGAATCATCGGAGATTTCAACAACATCATCATTGGATATTTTACACCATCTACTTCTTCGTAACCACTGTAAAACATGTCGCCGGCCTCGGCACTTTCTGTTTTGATTTTCAGACCTGTCTCCACACTATAATAGTTGATCTGCTTGGAACCGGTTGGGTTTGAGACGATGATTTTGTAAGCATTCTCCCCTTCTACATCTTTGATTCCTTCCAAAACCATTGAATAACCTAATTCTTCGTAATGCAATTCAGGGAAAATATACATACTCATTTTGGCAGCTTCATACTGTTCGTCTGTCAATTGGTTGGATTGTCCCATGGCAGAGACCGAACCTTTTCCATCCTTGATTACTGTATTGGAAGCCACATTTCCCATCATCATCACTTTTTGGGAAAATGCTCCCTTAGGCTCATCATAGACGGCTACAAAATTCAGTTTCATTCCCTGAATTTCTGCAACAGATTCCATTTTGGAGGTCTTGATGGCCCTCGCATTGCTTTCGCCGCCTATTGCTGAAAGGTAGTTTTTAATGACTTGATCAGCTGTCATTTCGGAGTTCATCACTATCTGCTTTTCAGGCTCCGCCATATTGGTGAATCTTTTCACTTCACCAAAAGCGAGCAGGCTTTTCTCAATCGCAGCACCGTTTCCGACTACAGTAATGTACATGTTGTCAGGCTTCAGGAATTTCTTGGCTGCTGCATTGATATCAGCGACAGTCATTGCATTCAATTTTTGAAGGTAAGTGGCATAGAAATCTTGCGGGAGCTTATATCTCTCGGTGTTGATAGCAAAATTGGCAATGGTTGAAGGGCTTTCCAATGACCTCCCAAAAGAGCCACTTAGGTTTGCTTTGGCATTGATTAATTCCTCTTCTGTGATGCCATTGTCTCTCAAATTTCTGATCTCATAGATAATCTCGGTGATGGCTGAGTCTGTTGCAGTTTGCTTAACGCTTGCATTTGCCGAAAAACTTGTGATCAGCTTATCTGCACCGATTGAGGAATAAGCGCCATAGGTATACCCTTTTTTCTCCCTCAGGTTCATGAACAGTCTTGAAGAAGAACCACCTCCAAGTATATAATTCAACATCCTTGAAGCCAAATAGTCAGGGTTGCTGAGGTTCATTTCCAAAGGATAAGTGACATCTACCACAGATTGAACGGAGGCTGATCTGTCCACCAATGCTACGGTGTTCTTTGCCGGAGAGGTTGGTTTGTCATAGGAATGGGTCGGAACGGTGCCTTTTTGCCATTTGCTAAAATACTTCTTGACCAAAGCTTCAGCTTCTTTTTTGTTGATATCCCCGACGATGGCCAGGTAAGCGATGTTTGGCTTGAAATAAATGCCATAATAGGATTTGATATCCTCAACGGTGATATTTTTGACAGTAGCCTCAGTTTCAGATTCTCCATAAGGATGGCTTGCTCCAAAATTTAATGTTGATGTCAGCCTTCCCGAAATGGCGTTTGGATCATCCTTGCTTGCTGCCAACCCTGAAATCATTTGCTTTTTCAGCTTATCAAGTTCCTCTTGCGGAAATACAGGATTGTAAAGTACATCTGTCATCAACTCGAGAACCTTCTCTTGATGCTTTTTCAAGGAAGCGGCATAGATTGAACTAGCACTTGCTTCCAAAGAAGCTCCAATAAAATCAATCTCCTCATCCAGTTGGTCTTTGGTCCTGGTGGCGGTTCCACCGGTCATCATCTGACCTACCATGCTGAGCATACCTGCCTTGTCTCCTTCAAATATCGGATCTCTCTCCAAAACCAAAGAAAATGCTACTCTTGGCAATTTTCGGTTTTCGACAACAAATACCTTGAGTCCGTTTGGTAGGGTAAAAGAATCAGCATTTCCAAGTTTGATTTCTCGCGCCGGACCGGGTTCAGGATAGGTACTCCTGTCAATCTGTGCAAAGCCCGTCTGAACGACAAAGGCCAATAGAATATATAGGATTAAATTTTTCATGTTTTTGATATTGATGGATAAAAGTGACTGGGATTAAATCTTCTATCAATTTTTGTTTTCCTTAATTGAAGCTCCTGCCGGAGATTCAGGGACTTGGGCTGATTTTGGCAGGTAGTACAATACCACCCTTCCGTCTAAAGAAAGGTACTGATTGGCCACTCTCTTCAAGTCCTCGGGCGTCACTTTAGAGTAATACTCCATTTCTTGGTTGATATAATCTGTTTTTCCATAAAACACTTTAGATTCAGCCAAATTTTGGGCAATTCCTTCCATCGAACTGTTTTTTGTTACCAGGTTATTCTCAATGATATTTTTCAATTTTTGAAAATCCTTATCGGAGATACCTTCTTTTTGAACTTTGGCTAAGATTAGATCCATCTCTGTTTCCAAAGCCTTGGGATCTACACCCATATTGGCAATACCATACATCAAAAACACTCCGCCATCTTCGAGGTCCAAAGGAATGGCAGCAACACCAAGGGCTTTTTGCTGTTTGTCGACAAGTTCTTTGGTCATCAGAGAAGAATTACCTCCAGCCAAGTAGGTCGAAAGCATAGAGAGGGCGTATGAATCCGGATGGTTTTTTGGCGGAAGGTTGTAAGATTGAATCACAGCCGGGATCTGGATATTGTCATAAATGACATCTCGGGTTTCTGTGGTTTTTTTAGGTTCAATAATATTAGGTCGATAAAATTCTGATGGTCCTGACGGGATTTCTCCAAAATAATCCCTGACCCATTTTTCTGCCTGTCCGTAATCAATGTCTCCTGCAATTGTCAAAGTGGAATTTCTAGGGACATAATAAGCCTCATGAAAAGCCATAAATTCTTCCAATTTGGCAGAATCTAAGTGGGCCATAGAACCAATCACCGGTGACATGTAAGGATGCTTAACAAATGATCTTTTCATCGTCTCAGGAAGGATTGTTCCGTAGGGACGGTTATCGTAAGATTGTCTTTTTTCTTCCTTGATCACTTCCCTTTGAGTGTCCACCCCGATTTGGTCTATCTTTGGATGAAGCATCCTCTCTGATTCCATGTAAAGTGCAGTTTCCAATTGATTGGAAGGAACAATCTCGTAGTAATAAGTCATATCGTTTGAGGTAAAGGCATTGAGCGTTCCTCCGATAGATTGGATTTTGTTCATGTATTCTCCTCTGCCGATGTTTTCTGTTCCTTCAAACAGGAGGTGCTCAAAAAAGTGTGCGAATCCTGTTCTGTCAGGATTTTCATTTTTTGACCCAACATGATACAAAACAGATACCGCGACGATCGGCGTGCTGTTATCCTGATGCATAATCACATTCAACCCATTGTCCAAGGTAAATTCCTTGAAATCGATTTTGTTTTGGGCTATTGCTGAAAGTGTCAAAAAGACTCCCATAAACAGCATAAAGGTAAACTTTCTCATATACTCGGATTTAGTTTTTGGTTCATGTAAGTTTTACTTTTTTAAATCAATTTTGTTTATCAAAAATGGATAAAAGAATAAAATTGGATACCGGTGAGGAAATTGTTAAGTTATATCTGCGAAAAATATAACAAAGCCAATAACTGAACAAATCTATAACTAATTATTTTCAGCTAAATCCCGGAATCCGTAAATCATATGTTGGAATCAAGGAGTTAGCCTGCCGAGTATTTCCTTAGCTTCATGCCATTTCAACCTTGGCCCAAACTGACTGACGATTTTGGAACTTGCCATAGATGCTAATTTTCCACTCGAAGCATAGCTGTGACCATTGGTAATACCATACATAAATGCTCCGGCAAACATATCTCCTGCCCCATTGCTGTCGATGGCCACGGTCCTGTAAGGCTCAATGTCTATAAAGGTGTCCCCATCCCAAATCATCGCGCCGTTTTTTCCCTGGGTGATTACAAAATGCTTTGCTGCCTTTTTCAATTCCTCCCTGGCTTCTGCAAGGGTATCTTTAGCAGTAAACAACATTGCCTCTTCTTCATTGGCAAATAACAAGTCAACACTTGGTCCGATGACATCATCAAATCCGGACTTGAAATACTTCACCATAGCCGGATCCGAAAATGTCAGTGCTACTTTTGTGCCAGCGGCTTCTGCAATTTTCTTTGCATTTACCATGGCTTCTTTCCCGTTAGGAGAAGTCACAAGATACCCTTCTATAAATAAGTATTTGGAATCTTTGATGGCCCATTCATTCAGGTCTTGGACTGAAAAATTCTGGGTGATTCCCAAAAATGTATTCATCGTCCTTTCGGAGTCTTCGGTGACCATGACGAGACATTTGCCTGTAATTCCGTCCTCAGGGACTTTTCCTTCCAAGCTGTTGTCCACTCCGGAGTTTTTCAAATCCTCTAGATAAAAATGTCCAAGTTGGTCATTGGCGACTTTACAACAATAGAAAGCCTTTCCCCCAAATTGGCTTACTGCAATGACGGAGTTTGCAGCCGAACCTCCGCATTGTTTTTTCGCTTCTTCTGTATTGATGACTTGCATCAGGGAGTTTTGACGGTCTTCGTCCACCAAGGTCATCAGGCCTTTTTCAACATGGTTGTCTAAGAAAAACTGGTCAGAAACCCTGAATTCTATATCTACAAGGGCATTACCGATGCCCGTTACATCGTACTTTTTCATGTATTTTGTTTTTATCAATTAGATGTTTTGTTCAGTAAATAAATCCCCCTACTTGGAAGACCATCCGGTCATTCAAAAATTTTATGCCTCTCAAAAGGTATGGATCTGTCAAACAGATATCTGTAGGTATGATGGGTTTTGTATATTTCTGCATTGAGCTGCTCGCAGACACGCATCATTTTAGGATTAAAATCTCCGATCCAATTCATTTCGATGGTTTTGTAGGGAAAAGAATCATGGCGGGCAAATATTTCATTATATGCCATAATCATGGCGCTGTCTACACCTTTTCCCTGAAACTCCGGCACAACACCAAAGACCAAACCCAACATTTTATTGGGTGGATGAAAGGTTTTATACCAAAGGAATTTGAGTTTGCCAATCAGATCCAACTTCCCGTTTACATATTTGAATATTTGGTTGATCTCGGGAATATTAATAAAAAATGAAACAGGTTCCCCTTTATAAAAACCAAAGTATAGCAACCTTGGGTCACGTATCGGTTTTAATTTAGCAAACATCAATTGGGTCTCCCTGATGGTAAGGCTTTTTCCCATATGCTTTGCCCAAGCCCTGTTATACACTTCCATAAAATATTGCGGAGCTTTTTCGGAAAGCTCTTTTCCTTTCATATATCGAAATGAAAAATCAGGATCAGCCAAGACTTTGTTGGCTCTTTCCACCATTTTTGCGTCAAAGTTCCCACCCTGAACAGGCCGCATGTAGGTGTATTGCCTGAAATACAGCTGAAAACCATAATCTTCGAAGAATTTCTGATAATAGTGAAAGTTCCAAGGCATGTTGTAATTGGGAGGGGAAAAACCCTTCACCAATAAGCCCCACCATTTATCCCTTTCACCAAAATTGACCGGTCCATCCATGGCTTCGACCCCTTCTTTCTGGAGCCAGGATTTTGCTGTGTCAAATAACAGGAAAGCAACTTTGCTATCATCTATGGACTCAAAGAAGCCGACTCCGCCTGTAGGTTGTTTTTCTTTCCATTTGGGATGGATAAAAGCTGCAATCCTTCCAACAGATTTTCCTTTTTGATCCTGTACCAACCAACGCTTGGCCTTTCCTCCTTGCTTAAACAGCTTATTTGTTTCGGGCTCAAACAAACCCTGTATGTCTTTATCTAGAGGCCTAATCCAGTTTTCCTCATTTTTATATAGCCTCACGGCCATTTCCAAAAATTCTTTTTCAAGTGCTGGACTGTTGACTTCCAGAATTTTCATAGTCGTGATTTTAATTAAGCGAATAAAAATAGGGAGATAATTTTAAAGTAGGAAAGGGTCTTTTCTTACTTATATCCCAACAGGGTCAAAAGAGGACATCAGAATACTTTTTCTCCTTTATTTACCCAGATACTCCACGCTCGGTTGTAGGTATGAATTCTGTTTGTTGTCTTTTCGTCTTTGTAAACCGGCTGCTCTTCATTCATCCAATGAAAAATCCCTCCATAAAGGTTGTATACCTTCTTGTATCCTGCGGATTTGAGTTTTTTCCCTATATCCTGACTTCTTGCACCGACAGAACAGTAAACCACTATTGGCTGGTCTTTTGGGATATCCCTGACGCTTTCCATTGAAAAAGTATCAAAACCAACCCATCTCGCTCCTTTGATATGGCTCACTTCATACTCTTCTTTTTCTCTGGTGTCGAGTAAAACAGACTTGCCAAGAATTTCATCTTGGTCTAAATACACCAAAGGAAAATCCTTTTCATATATCCCGCTTAGCATGGTTTTATAAGCCAAACTTTGGCTGAAAGTAGGTGATTGTATCAAAAATACCAGGAGGAAAATAAAAGGAATACGGATTAGCATGAATTTGGGCTTATTAATGAACATAATTCGAATTGTTCATGGGGGTTCAATCTTCCAAACAAAAAATAATCAGAAATGATTGTTTGGCCCCACAAAAAATCAATTTTTCAATTTGAATTGGTCCGTTGGATTATTTTTTACTGAGAAAAAGGAATTTCAGCCATAGAAGTCAGACAGCCTAGCCAGTCCCCTTTTATCAAGAACAAGGATTTTCTTTCCTTCAAAATCAATCAGTTCGTCCTTTTTGAATTCCGAAAGAAGTCTGATTACTGTTTCTGTAGCTGTTCCAACCAACCCTGCTATTTCCTCCCTTGTCAGGACGATGTCAATCTTCTCTCCTTCTTTTCCGTCGATCCCATAAGTTTCACTGAGTTTTAGCAAAGTAAATGCAAGCCTTTCCCTGATTGATTTTTGGGTAGCATCGGTGAGTTTGTCTTCCATGATACCGAGGTCATGGCAAAGTGCTTTAGTAACCCTTCTGTGGAACTCAGTGTCTTCGGACAGCACTTTCAGGAAAGACTCTCTTGGAACAAAACATATTTTGGCATCTTCCACGATGGTAGCTGAATTGGAATATGATTCTTCACCCAAGAGGGAAGCATATCCTAAAAAATCACCTTTTTTGGCAAGTCTGATAATCTGCTCTTTTCCATTGGACGCAGTTTTGAAAACCTTTACCACTCCATCATTGATGCAGAAAACTCCAAGAGGCTTGGTTCCTTCATAAAACAATATCTGACCCTTTTTATGGGTAATAAAATTTTTGTGATCAGATAAATGGCATAAATGGGGCTCAGTGAGATTAGAAAAGAGTGAAAATTTCCTACTCATGCAAAGCTCACATGGAGTGCTTTTTTCTATAGTTTTCATATCAAAAGGTTAATACCGCTGAACAAACTTATTTCATAAATATAACAGATAACATGACATATATCACATTAATTATGGTTGAAATTGAGGTAAATCGGATATTTGATCATAATTATTAACATCAGAATTATATTTCAAGAATAAATGCTGTCTGCCGTTGCTTATTCCCATGTAAGAAGCACCTATGGTTTTATTATAGACTGCTACCTGTTCGACTGTTTTTTTAGACAATCTTACTTCAGGGGCTTTGCATTCGATCAAAAGGAACGGATTTCCGACTCTGTCCAAAACCAAAATATCAAATCTTTTCTGAAGGGAATTATAAACCACTTCTTTCTCCAAAGAGAAAAGTCCTTTTGGATAGTTTCGGTGTTGGACCAAAAAAGAAACCATATGCTGTCTGACCCATTCTTCAGGGGTCAATATCAAATATTTCTTTCGAAGGGAATCGAAAATGCTTAATTTACCCTCGGACTCCTGAATTTTGAATTCAAATTCAGGAAAATTGAGGGAAAACTGCATAAATCCATACCTATCCGCCATCATTTCGCAAATATGTCCGCTTTCTTGTTAGAAACATCAACCAAACCGTCTAAAATGAAGAAATTTATTTTCTTTTCACTTCTGTTTTCAACCATTTTCTACTTTTCCTGCACCACAAAGGAGAAAGTTGACCTCATCGTACATAACGGAACCATCTATACCGTTGATGAAGGTTTTTCGATAGCAAATGCATTTGCAATCAAGGATAACCGTTTTGTGGCAGTGGGCAATGAAAACGCGATATTTTCCAAATATGAATCCGAAGAAGTTATTGACTTGCAAGGCAAACCAGTATATCCTGGATTCATAGATTCCCATTCTCATTTTTACAGGTATGGATTAGGATTGCAAGTGGCTGATCTACTTGGAGCCGAATCAGAAGCAGAACTGGTGGAAAGGGTTAGGGTTCATGCTGAAAAAAATCCTGATGCGGCGTGGATATTGGGAAGAGGTTGGGATCAGAACCTATGGGAATCAAAAGAATTTCCAACCAAAGCCAAATTGGATTCCCTATTCCCTGACAAGCCGGTCCTTCTTACCCGGATTGACGGACATGCTGCCCTGGTCAACCAAAAGGCTTTGGATCTGGGAGGCGTTACTGCCCAAACTTCCATGATCGGAGGAAAAGTTATACTTATAGGAAACAAGCCTTCAGGGGTTTTGATTGACAATGCGATTGATCTGGTTTCATATAAGGTGCCTAATGCGAGTAAGGAGGAGTCCAGGATTGCATTGCTCGGAGCTCAGGAAAATTGTTTTGCAGTCGGTCTGACCACAGTAGTAGATGCGGGTCTGGAGAAGGAAACAATCGACCTTATCTCTGAAATGCAAAAAGACAATACATTAAAAATGCGTGTATATGCCATGGTAAATCCTACAGAAGCCAATATGGCCCATTATTTCAAAACGGGGATTTATCAAGACGACAACCTCACAGTCAGGAGTTTTAAAATATATGGAGATGGGGCTTTGGGCTCCAGAGGTGCCGCACTCCTAAAGCCTTACCATGACCACGCTGACAATTATGGATTTCTTCTCAAAAACCCTGAGGAATTTGATGAGTTGGCTAAAAAAATGTACGAAAACGGCTTCCAAATGAATACCCATTGTATTGGTGATTCTGCAAATAGGACACTCTTGGACATCTATGCCAAATATCTCAAAGGCAAAAATGATCTCAGGTGGAGAATCGAGCATGCCCAGGTAGTGAGCAAAGAAGACATGCCGAAATTTGCCAAGTATAGCATCATTCCTTCCGTCCAACCTACTCACGCCACTTCTGATATGTATTGGGCCGGCCAAAGGCTCGGTCCTTTCCGGATCAAAACAGCATATGCATACAAAGACCTCCTGGACCAAAATGGCATGCTGGCACTAGGTAGTGATTTCCCTGTAGAACACATCAATCCTCTGTATGGCTTTCATTCTGGTGTTGTCAGAAAAGACGCCAAAAACTGGCCTGATGACGGATTTCAACCTGAAAACAAAATCACCCGGGAACATGCACTTAAGGGTATGACCATTTGGGCAGCATTTGCAAACTTTGAGGAAAACCTAAAAGGAAGTATTGAACCGGGAAAACTCGCTGACTTTGTGGTTTTGGAAAAAGACATCATGACAGCTCCCGAAAACGAACTCCGTGAGATCAAAATCTCAGGAACCTTTGTTGGTGGGAAAAAAGTCTTTTAACATATGAGTTCAAACATCATCAAAATTCCAGGTAAGGTTTGAGCCTATCCACCCATTCAGCATTGAAGATTTTGATTTTGAGCAAATCATCCGAAGACTGATAAGGTCCATGTTGTTCACGGAAAGCAATGATGACTTTGGCAGACCCGTAATTGATATAAGGATGTTTAGCCAGAGTGTTGACATCAGCTTGATTGATGGGGATTTTGTTTTTGACACCGGGTTCAAAATAAAAATAATCAAAGACCCTTTCCAAAACCTCAGGAGTCATGCCGTAAACCTCCAAAAGTTGATCCTTGCTATGTAAGCCCCCAATATTATCCCTGAACTTTACTACTCTTCCGGCCATGGTCTGCCCTATCCCCGGAACTATTTGAAGTACAACAGAGTCAGCTTCTGAGAATGACATTTTATTCAGCTGCGGACTTTTGGGTTTTTGATAAGCGTTTGCTCTTTTGACCGTATCTGATTTGGAACCTATTGATTGACTTTGATAGTTATTTTGAGAAGGTTTCCAACCGGCCAAGACCAAACTGTCAATCTTATGGGAATAAGCCGAATAATGCTCTTCGTTTTTCTTTCGAACCAGCCAATCATAGCCCAACGGAATCAAATAGAGAACAATAAGGGCCGGAATTACCAAAACGAAACCTCTAGATTCCCTTTTGGAGAATCCAAAATACGATTTCAGAAAAAAATAAATTTTAGCCATCCGGAATTATTATTAAAAACCATAACTCCATCGCAACCGATAAATCGCATCTATCTCCGATAAAATAATACGATTGGAATTATTTTACAATTATTACGAAATTTGAAATTGAAAACCAAAAATTTAAGTTTTGCCTGTTTTATTTAGACCGAATTTAAATTAAACGGAAGTAAAGAGAAATTATTCTTTGCTATCTAATCTGAATTAAATTTGTGACAGAAAAGTATCAAAATGCAAAAAACGTTTAGAGCCATCAGTTTATCCCATAAAAGTGCCCCTGTCGAAATACGGGAGGTCATCGCACTTGATGAGGGCTCCATTCATTCTCTTTTATTGAAACTGAAAGATTTTTTCAGCATTACTGACACGCTCATTCTTTCTACCTGCAACAGGACGGAAGTATATTACTCACACGAAATCGATTTGAATGAAGAAATTATCAAGCTCATTGGACTTGAAAAAGGCTTGACCAATGTGGTTGATTATATGGACTACTTCAAAATCCATAACGATGATAGAGATGCCATCGACCATCTTTTTAGGGTTTCCATGGGACTTGAGGCCCAAGTAGTGGGCGACATGCAAATATCCAATCAAGTGAAAAGAGCCTATCAGGCTTCAGCAGACTTGGATATGGCCGGACCATTCCTGCATAGATTGATGCATATGATTTTTTTTACCAGCAAAAGACTTGTTCAGGAAACTGCATTTAGAGACGGTGCAGCTTCTATTTCATACGCAGCGGTTGAACTGATCGAAGAACTCACCTCCAACACATACCAGCCCAGGGTTTTGCTCATAGGAGTTGGTGAAATCGGAGAAGATGTAGCCAAAAACATGGTGCATATCCCCGATGCAAAAGTTACCATCACAAACAGGACTTTTGAAAGAGCCAAGGCTTTGGCAGATGAGATGGGATTTGAGGTTATTCCTTTCGAAAATTGCTTTGAAGCGATGAAAGAAGCAGATGTTATCGTCTCTTCCATCATGAAATCTGAGCCATTTATCACCAAATCATTGGTGTCCAAAATGGAAATCCATAGCTATAAACTTTTTGTTGACCTTTCTGTACCCCGAAGTATAGAAACAAACCTGGAGGAAATCCCGGGAGTCATGCTTTATAATGTGGATAATATCCGAAGCAAGGCCACCGAAACCCTTGAAAAAAGACTTGCGTCTATTCCGCAGGTTGAAAGAATAATCAATGAAAGTATTGAAGACTTTTTTAACTGGAAGAAAGAGATGATGGTTTCCCCGACCATCAATAAGCTTAAAAATGCATTGGAGCAAATCCGTCAAGAAGAGATGGAGAGGTTTTTGAAAAATGCTGATGAAGCGCAGATAGCCATCATCGACAAAATCACAAAAAGCATGATGCAAAAAATCCTTAAAGTCCCTGTGGTCCAACTTCGTGCAGCCTGCCAAAGGGATGATGCGGATAAGATGATTGACATATTGTCTGATTTATTTGATCTTGAAAAAGATCAAGAAAAAAAGGCATAGAATAATCTTCCACATACTTGAATTACGGATTCAATCTCTTTATTTTACCTTCGTCAATTTAAAGATTTATGAAGGTTAAAATTTATTGGATATTTTCCCTGTATTTGATTTTTGAAATACTCACTGCCAAACAGGCAATATCTCAAACCTATGAGGTTTATGATCAAAATCTCAGGTTAAAATCTAGGATCGAATTCGACCACATCAGTATTTTGGGAGAAACAGTCAGAATCAGTTCAGCCAACAATGAACTTAAGCTGCTGAGCAAAGAATATAAGCCATTTGTTGATCTCAAAGCATTATCGGTATACAACTATGACCAGCCTTGGATAGTAGTCCAAGGCCCACAAGGTAAAGGTGCTTTTCATGAATACGGAGAGGAGATTTTTGCTCCTGAATTTGACGAAATCGAAGTTTTTTACACCAGAATATTAGCAAGAAAAGGAAATCAGTTTTGGGTATATGACCATTCGACCCGGAAGATAACGGCAATAGGAACGTTTCAGGAGGCCAAACTTGCCTTAAACGGGCAGGTGATCGCGAAAAATCCTGATGGGTATTATCTTCCACTATCGGACAACCCCCAAAAAATATATGACGAGCTTCAAGAAGTGAATATGAATTTCCTGAAATCAAAAGAAAGCTCAGGATATGGGTTGATCAACAGGCAGGGAAATTACATCTTAGAGCCAATCATAGACCATATGGTTTACCTCGAGGGTGACTATTTTTATGCCCTTGATGGAAATCAATACATGTTGGTCAGATGCTTAGAGGAGCGAGCAGATATCAAATATACATCCTACCATAAAATTACTCTTGAAGACGGAATGCTCCTTGAGTATATCCATGGAAAATTGCGCAGGGTGATGGATAATGACGGGATTCTATTGGATCAGGTTGGGATGGAAAAAGTCACCGATGTCGGAGAAAAACATTACAATGTTCTTTTGAGGGATAATAAAACAGGATTGCTTGGACCGAAAGGTTGGGAAGTGCCGCCAGTACTTGAGGTCGATTTGATTCTTCCCGGGAGTGAAGGTTTATTTCCTGCCAAAAAATCCGGAAAATTTGGGTTTATCGATAATTCCGGGAATTGGATAGTTGGAAACCAATATGACGAAGTTGGGACATTTAAAGAGGGTATTGCTGCCTTTAGACAGGATGAAAAATGGGGATTTATCAACAACCAAGGAACAGAAATCACAGGAGCTGACTATGAGCAAGTCTCTTTTTTCCACAAAGGCAAGGCAATTGTTAAACAGGAAGGAAAGCACTTACTGATTGGGAAGGATGGAAAACCAATCCTGGAAAAAACTTATGACAGGATTTCTTTAGCTGCTGACAATTATTACATTTCCGAAAATGAGGATAAGTTTGGTTTGATTTCGCCCGAGGGAAAAGAAATTGTAGAACCCAAATTCCAAGAATTGAGAAGAGAGGATTTGAATAAAATTCTTGTCAGATTAGGCGATAAGTATGGCATCTTGGATGAGAATGGAGATTATGTTTTACCGGTCTATTACAAAAGTATTGTATTTGATAGCGGCAATAATCAAATCCTGGCAGAAGACGACTATCAATTTGCGCCGGCCGAACCTATCGAAAACATTAATATAAAAAAGAAGAAAGGCGCCTGATTCCTTTATCAATAAGCATAAAAAAAAAGACTGACCTGAATTTAAATCGAGTCAGTCTTTTTTTTGTATTTGGATTTATTTCTTATCTCCTTGTTTCCCTCTACCCCCTTCGGTACCACTTGCAACATCTGTGCCGGCGATGGAGGCCCTCATTTCGGTATCGGACTTGATATTTTCCATTTTATAATAATCCATGACTCCTAGATTTCCGCTTCTGAATGCTTCTGAAATAGCTTTCGGGATTTCCGCCTCAGCAGCTATTACAAGAGCTCTCATTTCGACCGTCCTAGCTTTCATTTCCTGCTCAAGAGCAACAGCCATGGCCCTTCTTTCTTCCGCCTTGGCTTCTGCTACTTTAAGATCGGCAGAAGCCTGATCTATCTGAAGTTTTGCACCGATGTTGGTCCCTACATCAATATCTGCAATATCGATAGAAAGAATTTCAAATGCAGTACCAGCATCAAGTCCTCTTTGAAGAACCAATTTTGAGATTTTATCAGGGTTTTCCAATACGCTCTTATGGTTCAAAGATGAACCGATTGAAGTAACAATTCCCTCTCCTACTCTTGCCAAGATGGTCTCTTCTCCTGCTCCACCGACAAGCTGGGCAATATTAGCTCTTACCGTCACCCTTGCTTTAGCTATCAACTGGATACCATCAGCTGCAACCGCTGCAACATTTGGTGTATTGATGACCTTGGGATTTACAGAAATCTGAACCGCCTCAAATACATCTCTTCCTGCCAGGTCAATGGCAGTGGCTTGCTTGAAACTCAAGGTAATATTTGCTTTGTCTGCCGAAATCAATGCCCGTATAACGTTTGGAACATTTCCACCGGCAAGGTAGTGGGTTTCCAGATCATTGGTTGTCAAGTCAAGTCCAGCTTTGGTAGCGGTAATTAGGGAGTTGACGATCACTCCGGGGGGCACCTTTCTGATTCTCATTCCGATCAATTCTCCGATTCCGACTTTCACATTTGAAAAGATGGCGGTAATCCAAAGATTAACTGGGATAAAATACAAAAACACAAATAGTAAAATCAGCGCGGCAAAGGCTGTAAACAAAATAATAGCCGAGTTAGACATGTCCATAAACTATGATTTAATTATAATTGTATTGTTTTCCAATTTAGTAATAAAAACAGTAGTGCCCACAGAAATAAACCCTGATTCGGATTTAACCTCATAAATCCCCTCACCAATTTCTGCTTTGCCAATGGGCTTGATATCAGAAACTGCAATTCCTTTCATTCCGACATCCAATCCTTTGAGCCGGTCATCAAATGCACGGCTTTTGATGGCACTTTTCAATGCAAATTTCTTCCAGGCACCCGTCCTAAAACCATAAATAAGGGCGCCAAAATTCAAAACAAGTGCTGCTACTAAAACCATTCCGGCAACTTGCTTTTCAAAAGTAACAAAGGCATAATAGATTCCGACTGCTGTCACCAAAACACCGATAATCCCGACAATGGTAGTACCCGGAACAAAGAGGATCTCCGCGATCACCAGGATCAATCCGATCAATAGAAGCGTACTCAAGATAAACCAGACCATTTTATTTATTTTTCATGAAATTAGTCAGTTTTTTGTTTGGGAAAAAACTGAACATAATAATTAAGTCAAAAAAAATGCCTTCCCAAAATAGAGAAGGCATATGAATAGTAAATGAGAATTTAATAAGCTCTTGCGAAGTAAACGCGGCCTTTCGAAGGATTGCCTGTAAGGATACATTTCCCTTCCTCTTCTTTCCTGCCAATTGGAATACACCTGATTGTTGCCTTGGTAAGTTCTTTGATTTTCTCTTCTGTTTCAGGAGTACCATCCCAATGCGCAGAAAGAAAACCCCCTTTAGACTCCAATAATTCTTCAAAATCAGTCCATGAATTGACCTCTGTGGTCATTTCTTCTCTGAAATTGAAGGCTTTTTTATAAATGCTTTCCTGAATTTCGTCCAGTAGGTTGCTGATATGATCTTCCAGGATTATTTCTCCGAGGTTGACTGTTTCTTTGGTCAGGGTGTCACGTCTTGCCAATTCAATGGTATTGTTTTCCAGATCCCTTGGACCCATAGCTATCCTTAATGGAACACCTTTGAGTTCATACTCAGCAAATTTCCACCCCGGCTTATGGGTATCCCTGTTATCAAAATGTACAGAAATCCCTTTCCTTTTCAGCTTGGCTATAATTTCTTTTGCCTTTACGCTAATCCTGATGAGTTCTTCTTCTCCTTTATAAATCGGCACGATAACTACCTGATTTGGTGCAAGCTTTGGAGGAAGCACCAAGCCATTGTCATCAGAATGGGCCATGATCAATGCCCCCATCAAGCGGGTACTGGCACCCCAAGAAGTCCCCCATACATATTCCAGCCCACCTTCTTTGGTGGCGAATTTGACATCAAAAGCTTTTGCAAAATTCTGTCCTAGAAAATGGGAGGTTCCGGCCTGAAGAGCCTTTCCGTCCTGCATCAACGCTTCTATGCAATATGTGTCTTCAGCACCAGCAAATCTTTCGTTGGCGCTTTTAATCCCTTTTACAACAGGGAGTGCCATAAAAGTTTCTGCAAATTCAGCATACACGTTCATCATTTGAACAGTTTCATCGATGGCCTCTTGCTTGGTAGCATGGGCAGTATGTCCTTCTTGCCACAAAAACTCAGTTGTCCTTAAAAACAAACGAGTTCTCATCTCCCACCGGACGACATTTGCCCACTGGTTAACAAGAAGAGGCAGGTCACGGTAAGATTGGATCCAGTTTTTGTATGTACTCCAGATGACAGTTTCGGATGTGGGCCTGACGATCAATTCCTCTTCAAGCTTTGCTTCAGGATCGACGATCACACTTTTTCCGTCTTCAGAATTTTTGAGTCGGTAATGGGTCACTACCGCACATTCTTTAGCGAATCCTTCAATGTGGCTGGCTTCTTTAGAAAGGTAAGATTTTGGGATAAAAAGAGGAAAATATGCATTCACATGCCCTGTTTCCTTAAACATCCTATCAAGTTCCGCCTGCATTTTTTCCCAGATCGAATAGCCATATGGCTTGATCACCATACAACCCCTTACCGGCGAATTTTCGGCCAGATCGGCCCGCTTTACCAATTCATTGTACCACGAAGAATAGTCTTCACTCCTTTTTGGCAATCCTTTACTCATAGTGTTTTTTGATTTCAAAAATCTAATTATCTTCGCTAATTACTGTAGGGGGCAAATATAATCCAAAAAATGATAACCCTCTCTTATATGACTCGTATATAACGGTAAATAGTAAAAACCAAACAAATGAAAAACTATAACAAAATATTGATCCTAGGAGCGGGTACAGTACTTATGCTCTCTTCTTGCAGCACAAGTCAAACGGCTACAAGAGGTAGGGAAACCGACGATCTTTACTTTATGGCTTCTGATGTCAAGGTTGCCACTCAGTTTGCAGTTTCGAATAACAATCCCCAAAATTTCAATCAGTTAAGCACTGTAAATCCAGCTGAATTTGAACAGGAAAATTTCTCTGCGAGGAATGTTAATCCAGAATACATTGCCAAATATCAATCCCAAACTGCAACTCCTAATACGGGAGAAGTTTATTTTGATGACAATGAAGTGCAAGAATCAAATCCAAACGTGAATGTTTACAATAACTTCTATGGTTCCGGTGCCGGTGTAAACGGTGCAGGTTTCAATAGTGGACTGAATGTAAATGTTGGTTTTGGTATGGGTTTCGGTGCTCCTATGTGGGGAATGGGAATGGGATGGGGAATGCCAATGTGGGGAATGGGATGGAACTCCATGTGGGGTTGGAACATGGGTATCGGATGGGGAATGGGTGGAATGTGGGGTAACCCATGGATGAATCCCTGGATGAACCCTTGGATGGGTGGCGGAATGTGGGGTTGGGGAATGCCGGGCTGGGGAATGCCAGGATGTTGCTGGGGTGCTCCAGGATGGGGTGGTGATAATGGCCGTCAGGTTGTAAGGGGTGGCAGACCAGGTAGAGATTCCGGAATGGCATCAGGTGGAAATAGACCTGGAACTAATTATCCATCTACCGCAAGATCAGCGAGAAGAGATGCTGTGAGCCCTGACAGATCAGTAGGTGCAAGTAATAGAACAGCAGGAAGAGACTTCGGCAGATCACAAAATGATTATTATAACAGTTCAAGAAGCAGGGTTGCAAATTCAGCTGCAGCAGGTAACAGAAATGTTGGTTCAGCAGCTGCAACAAGACCTACCAACCGAACCGGTATTGATAATGCAAGGCCAACTTATAATTCAAGAGGAAATTCAGGTGTATCTAATGGAACTGTAAACAGAGGCTCTTCAACCTCTCCTAGTTTCAATAATAGGGGCACTACCAATACAAACAGAGGTGCAAATCCTTCTTACAACAGAGGAGGAAACACAATGAATAATAACAGGACATCTACACCATCAAGAGGTGGTAGCATGTCTACCCCATCAAGGGGCGGAAGCATGTCAGCTCCAAGCAGAAGTTCATCACCTTCTTTCAGTTCTCCTAGCAGGAGTAGCGGAGGAAGCATGGGAGGAGGAAGTATGGGAGGAGCAAGCCGTGGAGGTGGTATGAGCTCCGGAGGATCTAGAGGAGGAAGAGGGGGAAGGTAATTCCCCTTTTTTTATAGAGACTTTGTGATTGAAAATTTATCCTCTTTCTTAAAAACTATAAGTCAAATTTCTATATTTCATATATGATTTCGACAAAACATTCATTGCTTGGATTTTTTTTGATTTTTTTAGGCTCTTCGTCAGTATTTGCTCAGTTTGGATATTATGAAGATGCTTTAAGGTTTAGCCAGTTTAGATCAACTGGATCTGCGAGAATAATTGGTTTAGGCGGTGCCCAAATGTCGTTGGGTGGTGATATTTCGAATATCCATACCAATCCTGCCGGACTTGGGTTTTTCAGAAGGTCTGAATTTAGTTTTTCACCATCTTTTGGGACTTGGAATACAGAATCCAATTATTTGGGTCAAATCCAAAATGATAGAACAGGAAATTTTTCTATTCCAAACCTCAGTTTGGTAATCAGCAATCCCAGGCAAGGAGCCCTAAACACAAGCGCATTCAAAGGCGGGTCGTTTGGTATCAGTTTTAACAGAATGAACCACTTTAACACTCAGTTTGGCTATTTCTCAGACATTGAAGGGGATGTTTCTATAATTGATTTTTTCCTTCAGCAAGCAAATGGTATTCCCGAAAGTCAGATAGAAAACTTTGGCCTCACCGGTTTGGCTTACCAAACATTTTTAATTAATCCCATTACCACGGATCCAAACGGGAACCCAATCAACAATCCTACCCAATATGATTCCTTTGTCCTGGGCTTTCCATTCCAAAATGAGACAGTAACCTCAGAAGGAAGAATAAGCCAAACATCAGTTTCTTATGGCGCCAACTTCCTAAACAAATTCTTTGTAGGTGCTGGATTGGGACTTTCTTCAGTAATTTATAACCAAAGAAAAAATTATAGAGAAGAATTTTTCGATGAGCCATTACTGAACTCCACTATCGATGAGCGACTTTCTATGAGTGGATTTGGAGCCAATATCAATCTGGGAGTAATTTTCAAGCCTATTGACCAATTAAACCTGGGGGTGAACTTCCAATCACCTACTTGGTATAACTTCAATGAAGAATATGAGGCAAGAATGGTCAACAACTTTGACAACTTTTTCTTTGAAGAAGAAAATATTACCCTTGGAACAGAAGAAGCGCAAACGCCAATTACGATAGGGAACTATAACCTCAACACCCCTTTGAGATTGAGTGGAGGAGCGACATTGTTTATCGGGAAAAGCGGTTTCATTTCAGCTGATATAGATTATCTTGATTATAGCAAAAGTACAATCAACTCCAGAGATTTTAATGCGACTGCCGATAATCAACAAATCAGGTCTTTATATGGACAAACATTAAATTATAGGGTCGGTGGAGAATTCAGATTTGATATTTGGAGATTGAGAGGAGGATACGGTTTTTATGGAGATCCTTTTGTAAACAGCAATTTTGACAGGAGCACACAGCAGTTTTCGGGAGGATTTGGGGTAAGGTTAAAAGCGATGTATTTTGATTTCGCATTGTCCTCTACCAACTTTAGACAGCTTTACAATTCATTCCCGGTGGAAGAAGGTGGTTTCAACATTGGACCATTTACTGAGATACGTAACAATATCACCACCGGAACGATGACATTCGGTTTTAATTTCTAAAAAAACCCATCAATGCCGACATCAAATGCTCAGTGGAAATATCCTCTCCACTGAGTTTTATTTTTGACTGGAGATAAAAATATTCACGTTGCAAAAGAAGGTTTTTTAATTTTAATGTGATTTCCCCAACCTCCAAACCTGCAAACATTGGTCTTTTTCCTGTTTGGTCTTTGAGCAATCTTTTATTGATTTCCTCTAAAGAGACATCTAAATAAACTGAAACTCCTTTTTTGTTGATCGTATCCATGTTGTTGTTGAAACAAGGAGTGCCCCCTCCAGTAGATAAAACAAATCCATCATGACCATCGAGCGTTTTCTCGAGGTAAAATGTTTCTAATTCCCTGAATTTACCTTCACCCTCGGAACCAAAAATGTCTTTGATTTTTTTTCCGGTCTCTCTTTCAATCAAATGATCTAAATCGATGAATATGAAGTTGAGTTCTTTGGCTATCTGCCTTCCGAAAGTGGATTTTCCTGAACCCGGCAATCCGACCAAAACAATCTTCAAAGGGGATTTCATCTTACAAAAAGTGATTTCACTTCCTCTGGACTTGGAGTATTCCGGTAATGGTATTTCTTCAATACCACTCCATCTTGGATAAGCATGACACCGGGGTTTGAACGCATGATGGTTTTGATTACAGTGGCATCACCCTGATAACCTTCTATGTTCCATTTTCTGTCAGAAATCAAGGCCTCGATTTCCTCCACCGAAGATGCCGCAACAAGAATGGGGGAAATCTCACTCCCCTGAAGCCCCTGAACCATGGCATCAATTGTTTCGAGGTGAGCAGTATTCATTTTTCCCATATAAGTCACAAAAATCACAGCCTTATTCCCGGTCAAAATTCCTTCTGTAAAATCACCTTCGTCATTCCATACGGCAAAATCTGAAATCTTGGGTAGGGCATCTTCATTGACCAAGACCATATCCACAAATTCGTAGGATTCGTCTGTAGGATATTGGTCCAATACCACTTCTAGTCCATCTTTTTTCATGATGTAATTATATTGCAAAGGTGCAGAAGGCTTCATCGCTGTTGTAATATCCACACCCTCTTTATAGGCTCTAAAATCGATAAATGGCAAGTTGCGGATTGCTGTTATTGCCAATATCAAAGAAATGACCAAGCTGCCACGAACTGTCCACTTTGCCCATGAAGGACCGTCATTGGAAAGGTCTTTTTTGAAAAGAAATAGAATCCCTATCAAAACCAATAAGATCACATCTTTTGTAAATGACTCCCAAGGTGTCAATTTGATTGCATCGCCAAAACAACCGCAATCAGTGACTTTATTGAAATATGCCGAGTAAAAAGTCAGGAAAGTGAAAAACAAAATCATGATTCCAAGAGCCCAAACCGTAAATCTTAGCCTTACTCCCAGGATCAACATCACTCCCAAGACTACTTCTGCAACCACAAGGAAGACTGCTATCGGAAGAGCATAATCTTTGAATAAATAAAAGAATGAAGCGATTTCATTTGAAAAAACATCAAAATATTCTTCCAATTTAATAGCCGTACCTACAGGATCATTTACTTTGATCAGACCGGAAAAAATAAATAGGCCTCCAACCAAGAGCCTGACGATATATAACATGGTTTGCTTAAACATGGTAATTCAATTTTATCAAACAGAAAACAGCATAATTAATCATATCTTGATAATTGGCTTCTATGCCTTCCGAGACCAGCGTCATTCCCTGATTATCCTCGATTTGTTTGACTCGGAAAAGTTTCATCAAGATGATGTCTGTCATGGAAGATACTCTCATATCCCTCCAAGCTTCACCATAATCATGGTTCTTGTTTTCCAACAAGCTTCTTGTAGACTCCGCCCATTTATCGTACACAGGCTCAAGCTCGGCATAAGGAATTTCCAATCTAGAATCGTTTTGGTATGAGATCTGAATTAGGGCAATAAGACAATAATTTATAATGCCTACAAACTCATCAACAATCGGGTCGTTGACTTTTTGGTTGCCTTTTTCTTGAATGGATCTTATCCGTTGCGCTTTGATGAAAATCTGATCGGTAATAGAAGGAAGTCTGAGGATTCTCCACGCAGTCCCATAATCCTGGGTTTTCTTCTTAAAGAGTTCTTTACAATGGGCGATAACTTGATTATATTCGCTGACTGTTTGCGTTTTCAATGTATTTTCAATTTTAATGATTTCTGATCCTCAACCAACTTCCGCCTCCGAAGATATATTATTTCCCACAAAAATAACATTCTGTTCCAAAGGAAAGCTATTGGTTTTGGATAGACTTTGGGTAATGGGAATAATAAACCTCACTCCGGATTCATTTTTTGAAAAAAGCAGGGTTACATTCTCCAATGAAGGTTTTTTGAACGTTTCTGAAAAAATGATTTCGGAGGGAGCAGACATTTTAGATATCGGAGGCTACTCAAGCAGGCCAATGGCTGAGGATATTTCAATTGACGAAGAATTGAAAAGAACCATTTCTACGATCGGAAAAATCAAAAGGGAATTTCCCGACATCCTGATTTCAATAGATACTTTCAGGTCAAAAGTTGCCGAAGAGGCAGTTGCTGCAGGCGCAGATTTTGTCAATGATATTTCCGCCGGAGAACTTGATCCTTTGATGATAGAAAAAGTCGGAAAGCTAAATGTACCCTATATCGCCATGCATATGAAAGGCACTCCAAAGACGATGCAGCAAAATTCAGGATACCAAAATATTTTAACAGAAATTATGCATTATTTTTCTAAAAAACTGAACCTATGCAGGAAAGCTGGCATTAAAGATGTATTGATTGATCCTGGATTTGGATTTTCTAAAACTTTGGAACAAAACTATTGGATTCTCAAAAATTTGGCTTATTTTAAAACAATTCAAGCACCAATCTTGGTTGGGGTCTCAAGAAAATCAATGATTTCCAAAAAACTTGGAGTTTCTGCCGAGGAATCGTTAAACGGGACCACAGCACTCCACATGGCCGCGCTTATTAACGGAGCAAACATTTTGAGAGTACATGACGTGAAAGAGGCAAAAGAAACAATAAAATTATATAAAGAAATTTACCCTTGACATTACTTTTCAAAATAGGATTTTTAGAAATATCCATCGTGAATATCATCGATATCACCTTGGTGAGTATCCTTATTTATCAGGTTTATAAATTGTTGAGAGGCAGTGTAGCCATCAAAATTTTTCTTGGATTCCTTTCCATTTATTTGATTTACCTCATGGTAAGTGCTTTGAGAATGGAGCTTCTTTCCATTATCCTTGGCCAATTCATGGGAGTCGGTGTCATTGCAGCGATCATTATCTTCGCTCCCGAGATCCGGAAATTCCTTCTCATTATCGGCCGTTCCTCTTTCTTATCCAATGAAAATTTCTTTCAGGAATTGCTTTTTTGGAAAAAACGGGAAAGCAATGCATTCAATATCAATCCAATAATCGAAGCTTCAAAAAGTCTGTCCGGTACAAATACAGGTGCTTTGATGGTCTTATCCAGCAATACTGAATTGAAATTTTATGCAGAGAGCGGGGATATCCTCGATGCACAGATTTCAAAACGATTGCTGATCTCCATATTCAATAAATACAGTCCGCTTCACGACGGCGCTGTGATCATTTACAATGGAAAAGTAAAAGCCGCAAGGTGCATTCTTCCTGTGACTGAACGCGAAGTCCCGGCCCAGTTTGGTCTCAGACACCGGGCGGGAATTGGGATGTCTGAGGCTACGGATACTTTGGTTTTGATAATTTCCGAAGAAACAGGTCAGGTATCATTGGCCAAAAACGGAAAGATTCTTCACAACCTTTCTTTTCAGGAATTGCGTGAATTGATCAATGATTACCTGTCAGGAGTGGATATTGATGAGAAATTTGAATCCATATCTGTATTCGAAAGGACAAAACTCAAAAAGGTAACTCCAACAAGTGCATAAAAAAAGGTCCGAAACTTAAGTTTCGGACCTTTTTTTACACTTCAAAGCAAAGCTACTACTATAACTTTTTTACATTAATAGCATTAAGTCCTTTTTTACCGTCCTTAACATCATAGGTTACTTTGTCATTTTGGGCTACTTTGTCCACCAAGCCTGTGGCATGGACAAAAACGTCATTTTGAGACTCGTCATCAACGATAAAACCGAATCCTTTTGCATCGTTGTAGAATTTTACTGTTCCGGTAAGCATGATAAATTTTAAAATTTTGTGGTTAAATGTCCTTTAAATGTAAATATACTAGTTGACAAAACAAAAATTTATTTTGCTAAATTGCCCTTATGAAAAAGCTTGTAATTATCAGGCATGCCAAATCTTCTTGGGATGAGCCCTTCTTAAACGACCATGACAGACCTCTTGCTGAAAGAGGTTTAAAGGACGCTCCCAAGATGGCGAAGAGGTTGAAAAAAGAAAACATTTTTCCAGATGCCATCATCTCCTCTGACGCCGTAAGGGCAAAAGCAACAGCGATCATCACCGCCGAACAGCTTGATTTCCCAACCAAAAAGATTGATTTCATCAAAGACCTTTATCATGGTTCCGTCTCACAAATTCTATCAGAGATAAAAAAAACAGATGAAAGTGTCAAAGCGCTATTCTTGTTTGGCCACAATCCGGGATTGAATGACCTGATCTGGAAGCTTGGGGGGGAAATTGACAATCTTCCAACTGCGGGTCAGTTTGGGTTTAAGTTTGATGTGAAAACATGGGAGGAAATAAGCGCCAAAAATGCCAAAATATGGTTTTTTGACTATCCAAAAAAAGATTGACCTGGGGTTTTAGAATTGTTTAAAACTTCCTAACGTCTTGGATCACCTCATTAAATTTTTCTTGATTTTCTATTAAATACATTATTTTTTCCGCAGCATATTCAGGACTACTCAATTGATTATTTTCCTTTAGACCAATAAAATTCCCCAAGGAAGAAAAATCTTTGGAGGAGGAATTCCTGATTTCTTGCTGCATAGCTGTATCCACCACTCCCGGCGCGACTGCAAAAAATCTGATTCCGTTTTGATCGAGTTCTGACTCATTTTGTGCTGTTTGGGTCAGCATATTCAAGGCAGCTTTGGAAGCCGAATAACCTGACCAGCCATCTATTGCCTTGGTGGCTGCCCCAGAGCTAATATTCACGACAATTTTTTTCGCTTCCTTAGATTGTGCATACTTTTTTACGAAAGCATTCATCAAAATGGCAGGCGCAATGGAATTGATCGCAAATATTTGACGGATGCTTTGATTGGATGACTTACCCAAATGTGCGATTTCCCCGATCACCCCTGCATTGTTTATCAAAACAATACGTTCAAATTTTCCTTCTGGAAAAATTTCATTCAGCTTATCTTCGATCTCCTCCATTTTTCCCAAGTCACAAGCTATGTGAAGGTAATTTGGATGTTTCACTTCTGATTTTGATCTAGAAATTCCAATGACCTTGATTTGGCTTTTCTGAAGTACCAGGCCGACCAAAGCCTTGCCGATTCCTTTGCTTGTACCTGTAATGATAAAAAGTGATGTTGCAGACATAATCAAATATAAAACATTATTAAAGCCCATAAAACATAACTCCAGACTTCAAGGATTTATCCTGCTGAAGTCTGGAGTTAAAATATGGGTTAGCTAAATCCCGATTATAGAATATATTGTGAAAGATCCCTGTTCTTTACCAAAGAAGTCAATCTTTCCTGCACCATTTCTTGGGTGATCATGATTTTTGAATTTGCCTCTATGGTATCAGGTACTTCAAAAAGGAAATCATTAAGCAAATGACTCATGACAGTATGTAACCTCCTTGCTCCGATGTTTTCCACCTCCTCATTGATCTGAAAAGCCAGTTTGGCAATCTCACGGATGGCGTCATCATTGAAATCAAGATAGACTTCCTCTGACTCAAACAACGCTTGGTATTGCTTGGTCAAAGCATTTTTCGGCTCTTTTAATATCCTATAGAAATCATCCTCTGTCAAGCTGTTTAATTCAACTCTAATTGGAAATCTTCCTTGAAGTTCGGGAATCAAATCGGATGGTTTGGCAACATGGAATGCCCCGGCCGCAATAAACAGGACATGGTCTGTATTGATGATCCCATATTTGGTATTGACAGCGCTTCCTTCTACTATGGGTAGCAAATCACGCTGCACACCTTCGCGGCTGACATCAGGTCCTGATCCACCTTTACCACTTTTTGAAGCGATCTTATCTATTTCATCGATGAAAATGATTCCATTGTTTTCAGCTAACCGAAGGGCTTCCTCTTTTACCTCGTCAAAATCCACCAACTTTGAGGTTTCCTCTTCCATTAGGATCTTTCGTGCTTCGGCTATCGTAACCTTTCTTTTCTTGGTTTTTTTTGGCATCATGCCGCTGATCATATCCTGGATTCCAGCCATACTGGCATCATCCATCATGCCGTTACCGATCATTCCTATACCTACAGGCGGACTTTGCTTGACATTGATCTCCACCTTGCGGTCTTCCAATTCTCCGTTTTTGAGTTTTTCCCGAAACCTGTCTCGGGTCCTTTCATTCAACTCATCGTCCGGTGCATGGTCCGGAGTGAAATCGATGGATGCCGTGGTGGAAGGGCGTACAAATCCTGCTGTTTTTACAGGTGGGATCAGGATGTCCAAGATTGCTTCATCTACTGCATCTGCTGCTTTACCTTTGACTTCTTCATTTTTCTTTTCCCTGACCAAATGTACAGACTGCTCTACAAGGTCCCGGACCATACTTTCCACATCCCTACCCACATATCCTACCTCTGTAAACTTGGAAGCCTCCACCTTAGTGAAAGGGGCATTTGCGATTTTCGCCAATCTTCGTGCTATTTCTGTCTTTCCCACCCCGGTAGATCCGATGAGAAGGATGTTATTGGGAACAATATCTTTTTGGATATCTCCTTTCACATTCATTCTCCTGATTCTATTGCGAAGGGCTATGGCCACATTCCTTTTGGCGTCATGTTGACCGATGATATATTTATCAAGCTCCGTGACAATCTGTTTTGGGGTCAAATCACTAAAATCATTTCTCATATTGTTGACGTTAAAACGTTCTCCATTCATTTATTAAGGTGGATTTTCTCAAAACATTTGACCCACCGGGTACACCGCAAAACATTCCTGAATAGGAAGAACGCTTGATTTTTGGGGAATTGACATGAAGCTTATCCACCAAAAAAGGTTTTACTTAATTTCGGCCAAACAGCCTTTGCTTACATTTCTTTTAGGCTATTTGACGGCTGTTTTCAGATTCTTTTGGAAAAGAAAAGACCATAGGATCATCCACTTTGGACTTCATCAAGGCTATTTCCAACACTTCTTCCACTTTGTCGACAAAGTGGAATTCCACACCTTTGATATACTCCTTGTCGATTTCATCGATATCTCTTTTGTTGTTTTTACAAAGGATGATTTCTTTGATTCCGGCTCTTTTTGCTGCAAGTATTTTTTCTTTGATTCCACCTACAGGCATCACTTTGCCACGGAGGGTGATTTCTCCCGTCATGGCGATCTTGGCTTTTACTTTCCTTTGGGTAAAAATCGAGGCTATGGCAGTCAGCATTGTAATTCCTGCAGAAGGGCCGTCTTTTGGAACTGCCCCGGCCGGAACGTGGATGTGCAGGTCGTAATAATCAAACAGCCTGTCATCAATTCCCAATTTATCTGCTTTGGATTTAAGGTAGGAAAGCGCAGTCATTGCAGATTCTTTCATCACCTCACCCAATTGACCGGAAAGCGTCAGTTTGCCTTTTCCTTTACTCAAAGAAGTTTCAACAAAGAGAATTTCTCCACCCACGGATGTCCAGGCCAATCCAGTTACCACACCGGCAGTGCTGTTGTCCTGATACATTTCTTTATCAAAAAATTCACCTCCCAATATTTTTCTAACCATCTCAGGAGTGACTTTTTTGTCATATTCCTCTTCCATCGCAATGGATTTTGCGAGGTTCCTGACCACTTTTCCGATTGCTCTTTCGAGATTTCTTACTCCGGATTCTCTTGTGTAGTCTTCGATGATTTTAGCTATTGCGGCCCTATCAAATGCGATATCCTTTGCCTTCAGACCATGTTCCTGTCTTTGCTTGGGAATGAGGTGCTTTTTGGCAATCTCAATTTTTTCTTCCAAGGTATAACCTGTCACTTCAATAATCTCCATTCTGTCCCTAAGGGCAGGCTGAATGGTATCCAATGAGTTGGCTGTGGCAATAAATAAAACTTTGGAAAGGTCATACTCTACTTCCAAGTAATTGTCAACGAAAGTGCTGTTTTGCTCCGGATCCAAAACTTCCAAAAAAGCAGAAGATGGATCTCCCCTGAAATCTGAACTTAATTTGTCAATTTCATCCAATACGTAAACAGGATTGGAATATTTGACTTTTTTCATGTTCTGAATAATTTTTCCCGGCATAGCGCCAACATAGGTTTTTCTATGTCCGCGGATTTCCGCTTCATCATGCAATCCGCCTAGAGACATCCGGATATATTTTCTCCCGAGTGCCGTCGCGATTGATTTCCCCAAAGAAGTTTTACCAACTCCCGGAGGTCCATAAAGGCACAAAATCGGTCCCTTGAGGTCTTTTTTAAGCTTTAATACCGCTAGGTATTCGATGATCCTGTCCTTGACTTTTTCAATACCGTGGTGGTCTTTGTCCAAAATGGCCTTGGCTCTTTTGAGGTCAAAGTTGTCTTCGGTAATTTCATTCCATGGAAGTTCGACCAAGGTTTCGGCATAATTCAGTGCAATAGGATATTCTGCTGCAGATGGATTGATTCTCAGGATTTTGTCAAGTTCTTTTTCAAAATGCCTGGCAACTTCCTTAGGCCATTTTTTCAAAAGCCCTTTTGAGCGGAGCTCTTCGACTTCTTTTTCAGGCCCTTCTTCACCCAATTCAGTTTGAAGAACTTTCATCTGCTGTCGGAGAAAATAATCCCGCTGCTGTTGGTCTATATCTGTATGGACTTTCTTCTGAATCTCGCTTTTGAGTTCGAGCATCTGAATATCCTTCATCATAAATTCCAACAATAACGTAGCCCTTTCCACCCCATCATTGATTTCCAACAGTTTTTGCTTGGCTTCTACCGGAGCATTGATGTTGGAAGAAAGAAAATGGGTAAGAAAAGCAGTATTGTCTATATTATCGAGTGCCACTTGGGCTTCTCTTGGAATCTCGGGATTGAGATGCAAAATCTTGGCAGCGGAGTCCTTCAGGGATTCTTCAAGGGCCTTGATTTTTTTACTGTTTTTTGGAAAATTCTCCTCCAAATATTCCACTTTGGCCATAAAGTATGGATCCTCTGTCACGGTTTCCGTGATGCGGAATCTCTTTTTGCCTTGGATGATGATGGTGGTATTGCCATCGGGAAGAATGATCATTTTGATAATCTTTGCCAGAGTACCTACATGGTATATGTCGTCCCAAGCAGGGTCGTCGTTTTGGGCATTGATCTGGGCACAGACCCCTATGAGTTTGTCTCCTTTTTGGGCTTTTTTAACAAGCTTGATGGAACGTTGCCTTCCGACGGTAATCGGTATGACTACCCCCGGAAAAAGAACTGTATTGCGGACAGAAAGGATCGGGATATCAGTGGAAAAATTCTCCGGCTGCTGCAGACTTTCATCTTCGTCGTCAGCGATCAGTTGTATCAAGTCGCCTTCGCCGGCATAATCACCTGTTATCATCGATTGATATAATTGGTTTTCAAAATTCTTCATAAAGGACAATATGACAGACAAGCTGTCAAGTAAATAATAAAATAAAGAAGAACCTTCAATTTAAGAAGGTTCTTCAAATAAAATCAATGAATATGCCAAGGATATTTTTAGTACAAAATGGCAGGTTAATGTTTGTATAAATATCCTGTGAATAATGCGAATTAATTCGGAACACTCTCCAAATTAAACTTCAATAGCACAAACCAAATAATAACTTTTTTGATCAACTAGTAAGTGAAATAGGCCGGGTCCAGTTCCAACACCTGGAATCCTATGTTTGTTGAATAGATCTTCCCATTAATTCCAAGAACCGACATAGTGCTAAACCATAGCATAGAATGTTCTTCACCTATATTTTGGACAACTGATTCAGAAAAAGAATCTAGGTTGATTTTAATTACCCGGGTTGGGGTAAATAAAAAAGCCTCATTGCCTATTATAGGGATTACTTCAGATTCAATCGGATCCTGATTAGAAAAACTGGCTACAGTCACCCAAGTTTCCTTAAGCTGGTCAAACTCTTGCAAAACTATAAAATTTTCTTCTCGATTTTCCACACCGATTTGATAGAGCTTCCCCTTATACCAAAAAGATTTGAGTCTTAATGAATAATCTTTTATCTCAGTTTGACTTGCTAATTTTTTCCATGTCTTTGTAGAAAATTCGTACCTCCATCTTTCATTCACTTCAACATAACCTTGAGCAGGGGTAATTTTAAAACCTCCTTCATAGTAAAGGTATTTGTTAGTAGCGTATACACTTAGAGGTTGAATTACATCTGAAGGAATTTTTGGGAGCTTTACCAGAGTATTGTTACTAGGGTCAAATTCAAACATCTCCGGACTGGACTGATAGAAAAACACATTATCTGCATGGCCACCGGAATAAATTTTTCCATTGGGAGATTTGAGTGTAAAAATATTAGCCAATAATGCGTCAGAGTTTTTATTTTCTACAATCAGTTCCATTTTTCTTGTTCCAGGAGTAAATTTGTAAATTGAATTTACCCTGAAAAAATAACCGTAATCCCCCATAGGGACTCCTCCGCCAATGCCATAATCTTCTTTGAATATTCCTTCAGCGTTTAAAAAAGGAAGAACAGGGTCTGTGAAAGTTAGCTTAACAGAATTAATGGAATTCTTCCCCGAATTGTTTGGATAAACCTCAATGTTTCTAGGAATATATAGATCGTTTCCCGCCAATACCCTAAATGTCAAATTTGTTGGGCTAACATTAAGGATTTCATAATTCAAATCTAAACCCCCAAAACTCAAACTATTCCATTCTGGATAATGAATATTGAAATTTTTCCCTTTTAATGAAGTCCATTCAAAGGTTTTTCTCAAAAAAGCCTGCCCTGAATCAACTTCAGGTGCTTTCAATTTAAAGGAGTTTGACAGAATATATTTTTTCCCTCTGATAGTTACCTTAATTTCTGGATTGGACTCCTGAAATTTTGCTAAAGGCCTAAATCTGATTTTTGATGATGAAAAATCCACTACGGGGAGCTTATACTCATTCCCGTTTTCCGCAAAATACTTTACCTCAATTGATTCTGAAGAAAGGTAAGATCCTTCAATCACCAGTGTATCCTCATAATTGACGACTTGGTTTGGATCAATTTTAAAATTTGCTTGCCGAAAATTCAAGGGATATTCCAATTCCAAAACTTTTCCGGCAACTGATATTTCGAAGACATACAAACCTTGTGTAACTTGTTTTTCACCAATTGGAAATATATCCGGTAAAACAAACTTGAAACCCAATCCCGACACCTCAAGAACTTTTGCAGGCACTCCTTGAACTGTAACTCTATAGTTCCCGGGTATTTTACTAAAGTTACTGCCTCTGACTTCAAGAGTATCTCCAAAAAAAACTGTTGGAGGTGCTACTATTTCCGAAAACAAAAATCCCAAAGACCCTTTACTCACAAAATCAATTACTTTGGAATAAACAATTCCTTTGGAGGTTTTTATAAATGCAGCGACCCAATACTTTTCACCAAGTTTCATTGAGTGTGTACCCTTAAGCTCAAAAGAAGCAGAAGGTTTACCTTTTTGGCTTACGACATCATCTTTTTCCACCTTCGGAACAGAAGTTGGACTGTACACAAAGCCATATTCCAGGATTTCATCAGAACCAAAATCAAACACATTTGCAGCAAACTGAACTCCCTCACCATCCAATTCCTGGATAAAAGCCACACTGAACCTCGGATTGGTGGCAGGCTTGACATCTTCTTCCTTTTGACAGGAATACATCAATGAGACCGTCAAAACCAACACTGCTATAATTCTTGTTTTCATAATTTTTCCAATTTAAAAACGTAATCCGATAAGAAATGAACTGACCAATCTGTCATAGATAACCACATTGAAGGGAAGACTGACGCTCATCACTTCCGGGTTTTGGGTCACTTGAAATTCTGCTACCAACCCAATGGTTTTACTCAGGTTGATGACACTGCCGACCTTTGCGAGAGGACTGACAAATCTCCTTTTGATATCTGTTAATGGCTCCTCATAGAGTGTTGTGATACCGTTGGAATTCAATGTCTGGTCAATGATTGAAAATTCACTTTCGATCTTATTGTAATTGGAAACCACTCCCAATCCAATATAGGAATCGACCTTTCCTAGCCTAATCCAGGTATAGTTGATGGTAACAGGTACCATAATCGCTCTTGCAGTGTATGTTTCTGTGGCAGTCATGTACTGTTCCGAGGAAACATATTCCGAAATCACCGTATTGTCCTGATTCATATAGGCAATTGCCACATCCATTGATAATCGGGGCCATTTTCTGAACTGATGGGCTTTGACTCCAATCTGAAAAATGGGAAAAATACTTGTTTCAAAAGCGTCCTTTCTGTTGCCTGTAATGGTTGCCGGTGTCAAGACTATGGAAGAAATCCCAGCCGAAACCACAGGAGAAACCCTGGTAAATGGTTCTTTTTTGAAATGGAGTTCGAAAGGGAGGTTTTCGCAAAGATGGTATTTGGACAAAATAGAAATGAAATCGTATTCCTCATATTTCAAATTGAAGATGTCCTGATACAATTCATTGGTACAATCTCCCGCCATCAGCATATTCAGGGTGCCGATATAGGGTCTTTTGAGTTCAGTGAATTCTCTTCCTTTAATCTCCTCCTGCTCGTAGCGTGCCACCAGTTCCACTACTTCTGTACCGTTGTCGATATAAAAAATATTTCTGCTCCGGATCAAAGTTAATTTGCCTGAAATCAATACCTGAACAAATTCCGCTTCCCTTTCTTCGGTCAGTTTTTTGACTACATAAAGCCAACCATTATCAAAACCAAATCCTGAAATATCCTTCGGAGACAAAGTTTTTGACTTTTCTCCGGGTTTTGAAAAGCGGATTATGTCATAAGATTCGTAGTCGAATTTCCTCTCAATTTTCCCATAAACTTTGGTGCCATCCAGTGTAAGGATATAATCCTCTGACTGGGCAAAAGAAAATTGGGAAAATAAAATCAGGCTGATTGCCAGAAGCAAAATCAAAGTAACATTAATTTTCATAAATGGGCTTTAGGGTGATTAACCGAACAATGATACCCAAAAAAATAATATTAAAAAATAAGGGGAAGAAAATAATTTCCTTCCCCTTTCATATCTCGGTTTTTTCCTGATTATGGCCCCGTAAACAACTTCAGGATATCATTTCCAATGGCGAATACCATCAGTGCAAGCAGAAGTACCATACCTACTTTCTGTGCATTTTCTAAAAACTTGTCAGATGGCGCCTGACCTGAAACCATTTCATATAGCAAAAACATCACATGTCCTCCATCAAGTGCCGGAATCGGTAACAGGTTCATAAATGCCAGGATCATAGAAATCAATCCGGTAATACTCCAGAATTTGACCCAATCCCAATTATTGCCATAAATCTTTGCCATTCCGATGGGTCCGCTCACATTTTTGGCAGATACTTCGCCGGTAAACATTTTTCCCAAGGCTTTGGCATTGACAATTACCACTCCAAATGCACGCTGCGTACCCTTGGTGATGGATTCTGCGATTCCATATTTTTTGACGACGGGTTCAAGCAGAGGATTTACAGCTATGCCGATGGTTCCTTCCTCAGAAATTTGGGCAGATTTTTCTAAAGTTTCGCCATTTCTTTCTACCAACAAAGTGGCTTCTTTGCCTTTCAGGTCAGCAAGGGAACTTTGCAAATCATTGAAATATGCAATCTGTGAGCCATTGACACCAACGATTTTGTCACCGGCTTTCAATCCGATTTTTTCCGCAGTGCTGTTTGGAGAAACTTCCTTCACATCAAAAGGAACCCTGATATTGATGAAGCTGGACATGGCCTGCTCGCTGTTGAAAGAATTGATAAACCCTCTTGGTATTTCAATCTTGATGATCTCACCTCCACGGTCAACGGTATAAAAACCCCCGCTGCTCAATAAGGCTTCTCCACCACTTAATTCATTGATGCTTTCGTATGGCAATCCATTGATATCCAAAATCTTGTCTCCATCTTGAAACCCGATCTGCTTTCCGATTTCCAAGGCAACGATTCCGTTTTGGATAACTTGATCCCTTGAATAGTAGGTTTCCCCTCTTTGGTATACCAAAACCACAAAAATGATAATCCCTGTGATTACATTGACGATGATACCGCCAAGCATGACGATCAAGCGCTGCCATGCCGGTTTGGAGCGAAACTCCCAAGGCTGAGGTTCCGATGAAAGCTGTTCTGTGTCCATGGATTCATCGACCATACCGGAGATTTTGACAAAACCTCCCAATGGAATCGCTCCAATGGAATATTCTGTTTCACCCCATTTGAATCCGATGATTTTTGGAGGGAATCCAATGGAGAATTTCTCCACCCTCATGCCAAACATTTTGGCGGTAAGTAAGTGGCCCAACTCGTGCAGGCCTACTAAAATTGACAACCCCAATATTAATTGGGCTACCATGATCAGTGTATCCATTATACTTTACTCTTTATTAATTCTTGAGTGATGATACGGGACATTTTGTCCGTATTGATGTAATCTTCCAATGTCGGGTTATTGACAAAATCTGCCTTGGCCATTGCTTCAGCGATAATGTCAGACATTTCGAGAAATCCGATATCCTCCCTCAAAAATGCAGCCACAACGATTTCATTGGCAGCATTTAAGATACAAGGTGAATTCCCCCCTTTTGCAAGTGCCTCGTAAGCCAAACCTAAATTGCGGAAAGTTTCTATATCAGGTTGCTCGAAAGTCAGGTTTGGATATCTGGCAAAATCAAACCTAGGAAAATCTGCCTTTAACCTGTCTGGGTAGCTTAAGGCAAACTGAATAGGGATACGCATATCAGGTAGTCCAAGTTGTGCTTTGATACTTCCGTCCTCAAACTGTATCAAAGAATGGATGATGGATTGAGGATGGACTACAACTTCTATCTGCTCTTTGGACAGTCCAAACAACCATTTGGCTTCAATTACCTCAAGTCCTTTGTTCATCAAAGAAGCAGAATCAATGGTAATTTTTGCTCCCATATCCCAATTGGGATGCTTTAATGCCTGAGCTTTGGTCACAGATCCCAGAAACTCCCTATCTTTCCCCCGAAATGGTCCTCCCGACGCAGTTAGGATAATTTTTTCTATTGGATTATGAAATTCACCTACCAAACATTGAAAAATAGCGGAATGTTCGGAATCTACGGGATAAATGTTCACACCTTTTTCACGTGCCAATTTGGTTACCAATTCCCCCGCTACTACCAAAGTCTCTTTGTTGGCAAGGGCAATTGCTTTCCCTGCCTCAATTGCTTTCATGGTAGGGATCAAACCGGAATATCCCACTAATGCAGTCAGGACTATGTCTATAGACTCCATAGTGACCACATCAGACAATGCTTTTTCCCCTGCAAAAACTTTGATACCCAAAGGAAGCAAAACGTCCCTTACTTTTTCATAGAGACTCTCATTGGCTATCACAACACAATTGGGCTGAAAATCTATGGCCTGACGGATCAATAAATCTGCGTTATTCTGGGCAGTCAGGACTTCTACTTGAAATTTCTCGGGATGTGATCTAATGACCTCGAGGGTCTGGGTACCTATACTTCCGGTAGAGCCAAGGATGGCTACATTCTTTTTTCCTGACATTAATTCATTTTGCATTAGCAAGGGACAAAGTCTATCTGTCTGATAAATTCCCTTATAGACATGACAAAATTACAAGGTTAATGGACTTTTCCTTCAAAATTCCCAGTCTTTTTGAAAAGGGCTAAATTTGGCACATAAATAGGTATTGGTATTATTTGTTTTCAAAAAAGGACTAACCCAAAATTACAGCAATTCGTTATGGATGTTATGATCAAAAATGCGAAGACATTGATATTGGCCTTTTCAGCCGGTCTGATGGGCGCATGGGCTTTTCATGAATTCAACCCAAGGGAGGAATTTCCCGAAAATACGGTTACGGAAATGCCAAGGAGCGTCCCCTATCAGGTCAATAATTCTGTCGGAACCCCTCTAAATGCCCCAATCTCCTTTGTCGAAGCTTCAGAAAAAAGCACGCCTTCTGTAGTTTTTATCAAGAACTTTTCCGGTACGGACCAAAGACGCTACAGTATGTTTGATTATTTTTTTGGAACTGAGCCTACCCAACGGGTCAGTACCGGATCCGGGGTCATTATCAGCGCTGACGGATATATCATTACCAATAACCATGTCATCGACCGTGCCGAAACCATCGAAATCGTCCACCAAAAACGAACCTATCCTGCCAAATTGATCGGAACAGATAAGAATACGGACATCGCGGTCCTGAAAATTGAAGCAGCCAATCTTCCAGCTATTCAATTGGGAACAAGCCGCACCTTGAAAATCGGCGAATGGGTGATTGCCGTAGGAAATCCATTCAATCTGACCTCCACCGTCACTGCCGGTATTGTCTCTGCCAAGGAAAGGCAGATCAATATTTTGGGAGGTGAATTTCCATTGGAGTCATTTATCCAAACAGATGCACCTATCAACCCGGGCAATTCCGGTGGTGCTTTGGTCAATATCAACGGGGAATTGGTGGGCATCAATACGGCTATTCTTTCCAGGACGGGTTCTTATACAGGATATGGATTTGCTGTTCCGGTGGATATTGCGATGAAAATCGCCAATGACCTGATCAAATACGGTGAAGTCCAGAAAGCCATTCCCGGTTTGGAAGTAGTGGAAGTCACTCCCGAACTCGCCGAGGACATGAAATTACCATCCTTGGATGGCGTCATCGTGACCCATGTGGTAAGGGAAGGCGCAGCAGAAAAAGCCGGTATGCAAAAAAACGATGTGGTGACCTGGATTGAAAATATTGACATCACAGGCAAAGGAAGTTTTGAAGAAGTACTTTCCTATTACAAACCCGGAGACAAAGTGCGTATACAGTTCAAGCGGGGAAATGAACTCAAGACTGCAACCCTCACACTTCAAAATCTGGAAGGGACCACCGGAGTCATCAAGAGAGAATTTTACGCTTCCAATTTGCTTGGCGCAAGGTTGGAGTCCGTCAATACCATAGAAAAAGACAAATTCGATATCAATTATGGCATCAAGATCACCGGGATTTCGCGTGGATATTTGAGAGATCTTGGATTGAACAACGGTTTTGTGATCACCATGATCAATGGTGAACCTGCCACAAATCCCGAGGAAGTTGGCCTGTACCTAGAAAAATTCAGCGGAAGGTTAAGACTCGAGGGATTTACTCCAAGCGGACAACCTTTCATGCAGTCCTATAATGTGAGATAATTTTCCTAAATTAAGGTTTCGCAATCCACATCTAGAGGATGGATTGCAATCCCAAAAAGACACCAAACTACTTATGAAAATAGCTCCTCCCTCCTGCGAAAAATGCTTTGACGACTACAAGGATGCTCTTGATGAACTGCAAGAAGTTGTACGGCTATATAAAACCGCCCCTTTGGATCCAAAAATGCAAAAAAAGGTCATCCGCACTTTTGAGCTGACGCATGAACTTGCCTTGAAAACCATTGGGGAATTCTTCAAAAAACAAGGCCGGCAACATCCTTTTTCAGGTTCAAGAGACGCTACGGTAGAGGCTTTTAATGAAGAACTGATCGACGACGGCAAGGGTTGGCTCGATATGATCATCGAAAGGATCAAGTTTAACCCTCTTTATACAGAGGATTTTCAGGGCGAGTTTGCAGAAAAAATTGCCAAAAAGTACATCAAACTCCTTGAAAATTTTGAAAGGAAATTGAGTAAAAAGCTGGAGTAGGAATGGGGAAATGACAGGGTGAGCTACAAAATATCAATTTGTTTATAGGTCCGAATACCAACTTTTTTATTGAAAATGAAAATTTCTACAATTTTTTTACGCTCCCTGTAGCACAATTACGGCATCGGTCGTCAGGGGAATACAGCCATTTGACTAATTGTTTCAATCCTACAACCAATTATTTTACAATCATGAAAAAAAATAACCATTCCACTCTCGGCAAACCTCTACATCTGATCTTGGCATTCATGATGTTTTTGGTGTTGCCATCCTGTCATGATGAGGTCACCAACACTTACACTTACAAAACCACCATTCCGGTTTATCTCCAAATGAGTACTGTAAGGGAGGCAGACATCATCATAGAACCCGGGAAAGAATTGGATAATCCGGGTAAGATTTATATTTATGGAGATTACCTTTTGATCAATGAGCCCCAAAAAGGAATCCATATATTGGACAATTCCGATCCGGCTGCACCAAAGAATCTCAATTTCATCAATATACCCGGCAATGTGGACCTTGCAGTCAACAGCGACATCCTATATGCGGACAATTATGTGGACCTCTTGTCTTTCGATATCAGTGATATAAGGAGCATCAAAATGGTGGGGAGGGATGAGGATGTCTTCAAAAGCATGTATACCAATTTTGATACAGGACAAATCATCACTTGGAAAGACACTGTTCTGACGAGCGAATCGGACAGGATGTGGGGTTGGGGAGGATGGTGGGGAAGACCTGAGTTTTTGGCAATGGCCAATGACAGCGGCAGAAAAGGTGGCGGACAAAGCTATGGTCAGGGTGGTTCCATGGCGAGATTCACATTGATGAGCGGACATTTATATGCCGTGGACCAATATAGTTTGAGGGTTTTTGACGTCACCAAAGAAGATGATCCCACTTTTATCAAAAACATTGAGTTAGGATGGGGAATCGAAACCATTTTTCCTTTTCAGGAAAAACTCTTTATCGGATCCAACACCGGCATGCATATCTATGATGCAAGCATTCCTTCCGATCCGAAAAAAATGGCTGAATATTCCCATTTCACGGCATGCGATCCTGTTGTGGTGAATGAAGATTATGCCTTTGTAACGCTCCGCAATGGCGTATTCTGCCGACAGGGAGTAAATGAATTGCAGGTTTTGGACATCAAAGACCCTTACAATCCAAAGCTATTGAAAGCCTATGAGATGCTGAATCCTCACGGTTTGGGCCTTGCAGGGGATTTTCTTTATGTCGCAGAAGGGGAGCACGGACTCAAAAGCTTCAATGTCGCGGACGTGATGAATATTGACAAAAACCAATTGGAATTCCTAAAATCCATGAAATCTGTGGATATCATTCCAGGACCAAAATCTTTGATTGTAATCGGGCCGGACGGCGTTTGCCAGTTTGATTATTCCACTCCCTCTGTACTCAAACCATTGAGCTGCATTCAGGTCAAAAATCCTGTAATTGTTTGATTTATAAAAAACCTCCAAGTGTTCAAAATCCTTGGAGGGTTAGATTTCCTTTCAAAAAGTAGACAATGAAGAAAATACTGTTAATAACTCTGATCATTTATTCTTTTTTGGGAGAAGCCTATTCCCAAGAAAAAACCTTTTTCAGCCAAACAGAAGTGGGAGCTTCATTGGGAAAAGTGAAGGCGGATTTTGAAGGATACACGACGAGGGTCAATTTTTCATTCCAAACATTGAATGGAGTGTGGATCAATAAATACCATGCCACGGGATTTTTGGTGGGAGTGGATACCTATCCTAATCTCACCCTGATGCCATTGGGCTTAGGCTGGAGAGGTTTCATGGACAAAGGAAAAAGACATAGTCTTTTTGCAGGAATGGACTTGGGGGCTTCCTCAGCCATGTTGGAAAAAAGAGAGGAAACCGAATGGACAGAATCCTGGTATGAAGGAGGTTTGTTTTTGAACCCGAGCATAGGAATCCGACGCCAATCAAAAAAAGGGAAACATGCATCTGTCTTGAGTATTGGATACAAAAGGCAGGAAGCAAACTTTTATGAGGGATCAAAAGAAATCGGTTTTTCATCTTTTAGAGACGCTTCTCTTCCTCCGGGATTCATTTCGGTACGCAAAGAAGAATATGTGTTCAATAGCTTGGTTCTCAAATGGGGATTGATTTTCTGACCTGATTATATAACAGTCTAAAATGAAAAATCAAAAAACATTCAAAAAAGGATTTTGAGGATCTTATTGAGAAAGGAAAAAAAATTCAGGAAAGCATAAAAAATCGCATTGGTCCCTCTAAGCCAATGCGATTTTGATTTTTAAGTCAGAAAGATGAATTCCTCCACCTACCTCCACCTACAAAAAACCCAAGCGAAATTCCAAAGTAGCTGTTTTCCGTTTCTCCGATCACATTATTGTTCAAGTCTACAATATCGCTGACCGGCATAAAATTATAATCTAAAGAAAACCGGAACTTGTTAGCCTCAAAACCTGCCCTGATCATTCCAAAGGTTGCGGATTTGGCAGACAGTTCTCCAATTTCATCTCCATCGCCGATTGGATCCTCAATAGCCAAGTTGGAGAAAATTGCCCTTCCTACCCCTGCACCTACAAATGGCGCAAAATTACTTCCCTCTTGGTTGAAATAATAGTCAAAAGTCAGAGCAAACGACCCATTGGCTGAAAACTCACCTTTGACGGTTTCGTTGCCTGTGTTGTAAACCACGTCCCTAGCCATAGCTACTCCCCCAAATCTCAATCCGATATTCATCTTTTCTGAGATGTTATACTTCGGTTCGAGGTATACCAAACCTCCCCCGCCCCCTGCTTTTGGAACAGAAAAGCCAAAATCCATTCCTACTCTAAACCTGTCTTCTTGCTGTGCAAAAGCCAGATTCACACTGAGTACCATTAAAAGTGCAATGATAATTTTTTTCATGTGGTCTTGAATTATGTTGGTTAATGTAAGAAAATCCACGTTTATCGTCAAGGGCTAAACCAAAATCCGCTGAAGGCGTTACATTTGCCGAAGATCAAAAACTTTTACGTACGCCATCATGCTTGAGGTTTCGGGATTAATCAAAAAATACGGCAAGCAAAATGCCGTCAACAACATCAGCTTTTCATTACAAGGCGGGGAAGTCGTCGGACTTTTGGGTCCAAACGGCGCCGGCAAAAGTACCACGATGAAATGTATCGTGGGTCTGCTTCGCAAAACCGCAGGTGAGATTCAGATCGCCGGCCATGACCATCTTTCTGTAGCGGCAAAAAAATATTTCTCCTATATCCCCGAAACACCCCATGTCTATGACCTGCTTACTGTCAAAGAACACCTGCAGTTTATCGCCCAGGCTTATGGCATCAAGGATTGGAAAGACAAAGCAGCCGAACTGATGGAAATCTATGACCTGACTGACAAGGCGGACAAGCTTGGCCGCGATTTGTCAAAAGGTATGCGCCAAAAAGTTTCCATCTGTTGTGCCTTACTTCCTGATCCACAGTTGCTGTTTTTTGATGAACCAATGATCGGACTTGATCCAAAAGCCATCAAAAACACCAAAAAAATATTCAAGGAGCTCAAAGACCAGGGAAAAACAATTTTGGTCAGTACACATCTCATCGATAGTGTGGAAACCATCGCAGATCGGATCATGATCATGAAAGACGGCAATATCATCGGCAACGATACCATATCCAATCTCAAGACAGCCTTTAGCAGTGCCGGCGATTCAAGTTTAGAAGACCTCTTTTTAGAATTGACCAAAGATGAATGAGTTCAAACTTCTAATCCGTAAAGACCTTTTTATTCTGGTCAACAATATCAAACTGATCCTCAGAAATCCCCTGAGGCTTTTGCCTTACATATTTGTGTTGGGCTATTTCAGTTTTTTCTATTTCCGGAGAACCGGTAAAAAGACCGAAATCAGCACAGATGAAATCGGAAACATCCAGGATGCTGCCGGTCAAATTGAAGAGGTGGACTTTGCGGTTCAGAATATTGCCGGTGGAATTACCCTATTGGCTTTGGCATTCCTGATGTTTCAACTTTATCGGGCTACCAAGAAAAACATCAGTTTTTTCAGTATGGCTGATGTAAATCTCCTTTTTACCTCGCCCGTTTCACCCCAGAAATTATTGATGTATTACATGATTCGATCCATTATCCCTTCATTGGGAGGTTCATTCCTGTTTGTCATCTACAGTACCGCGCAGCTCAATGATGTCTTTGACCTCAACTTCTGGAATTTGGCTTTAATGTCGATCGGCGTGACCCTGTTCTTTTTTATTCTTTCCCCAATCAAATTTCTGATCTATACCCTCAACACCAAGTACAATATATTAGGATACATCAAAAGTGGAGTTTTTGCACTTGGCATTATCCTCTTTTTGATGATTTTGATTCCGGGTATGATGGCTGAGAAATTTTGGCAGGGAATGTTTGGATGGATCGGGTCGCCTTGGTTTGATTTCTTTCCTCTTGTCGGCTGGAGTCGGGGGATTATCACTTTTGTAAGCCATGAGAATGTTTGGATTTCAATGGGCTTCATCGGCGTTTATCTTCTTTCATTTTTGATTATTGTACAGTTGGTACTGACCCATGCCGGGTATTATTATGAAGATGTCCTCGATTCCACCCAATCCAATGAGGAGGTAAAAGAAAAAGCAAAGGGCAAACAGAATGCATCAGAGTCTACCGGAAGCCTAAATGTCAACAAAAAATTGGAACTTAAGGACTTTGGAACCGGCGCTACGGCGTTGTACTGGAGAAATTACGTCCACAGTTCGAGACAGGATTTCCACCCACTTTTTGGATTGTATGGTTTGGGATTTACAGCCATTGCCATCATTATGGCCATCTTGTCCAATTTTGATTGGTTTTCGCACAAGATCATTTATGGCTATTTGATCATGATGGTGGGATTCTATTTTATGGCAGGAATGGGCAGGACGAGTATTGGGGATTTGAAAAAACCCTTTTTCATCTTGATTCCGGCTTCTTGGCCTTCCAAATTTTGGAACATGATCAAGTTGGACATTTATCAGACTTTGATTTTTGCAGTAATTATGATCATCCCCACGGTGCTGATAGCAGACCTAAATTGGGGATTGATGTTGCTGTTTCCTTACTGCATGGTGGCGTTTTATCTAACGGGCTTTGCGATTACACTGACGACGCAGGTGGGATTTGAAGAAGGTTGGGACCGCAAACTCATCAAACCGGTTATTATCGGCGGGGTGTTTTTATTTGGGATTTTGCCTTCACTGGCAGCTGGACTTTTTGGATTTATCATTTCAAGTCAATTTATCTATGCCATGGTTGGAGTCAGTATGGGGATATTTATCGTGGCTGCAGTGATGCTGCACGTGACCTTGGATATCATCAGCAAGGTGGAGTTTAAGGAAATGTGATTTTAGGGATTTAGTATCACGCAAAGACGCAGAGGAAAATAAATGATGAATTCATAATTATGAATGAATCTGCCGCTCGATCCATTTTCTTTTCACAGTCTTTCTCTGAGTTCTCTGGTCACTTTGTGGTAAATTTTCTTCAATCCCCTTTTGCGACCATTGCGAAACCTTCGTGTCCCTTGCGGTAAAAAAATCAGAAATTGGTTGTCCAAGTCTCAAGACTTGAACTAGTGTGTCCGTGGTTCAAGACTTGGTCTTGGACCATTTCAATGCAGTCTTCGGACTGCTTTTTCGAAAAAAATTTAAAATAGGTAGTCCAAGTCTGGAGACTTAATTGTGTCAGTCCAAGTCCAAAGACTTGAACTATGCCTGAACTAGCTAATTTCAATCCCATATTTTCCCAATAATCCCGGAAGTCCGTCAAGGGCAAACTTTGCTTTTTTGATCCGGTTTCTCTCGGGATCAATATTGAAATTAGAAGCAAGCCGGAAGTCAGCTTTTTCCAAAACGGTATTGTCAAAAACCGCTCCTGAAAGATCAGAACCGTCAAAAATGGATGCACTAAAATCCGCTTCTGAAAAGTCAGATTCCTTCAACCTGCAATTTTTAAAAACCGTCTTCTGAAGCTTTGTCCTGAAAAATGAAGCATGGTCCAAAACACAGTTCTCAAACCCCAATACCAAACCTATGATTTCACATTTGTCAAAACGCAAACCCAATAACTTGCAGTCTTTGAATATGACCTCTCTAAAGGCTGTTTTGAAAAGATTTGCCATACTCAGGTTGCAGCCCAAAAATTCGCACTCAATAAAAACCGAACCTGACAAGTCTGTATTTGCTAAATCACAGCTCTTAAAAATACACGACTCATATTCCCCTTTGATGAAAAATTTGGATTCAAAATCTGAACCGGTGAAAGTTTGAGATTGGAAATAATTAGGCATATTCTTTTTTGGGATTCTTTACTTTTTGGTTTGACCGTAATTTTGCCACTTTCCATGTAAAATTCCAAATCAAAGCTATCGGATATTAATTGATATTGGATACTTATTGATATTGTTCCAGCTATCAACGTTCATTTTTTATTGTACAGGTAAAGCAAATATTCCGGCTGTAAAGCCAATAGCTTTTTGGCCTGAGAATATCAGCAAATGATAAAAATAGAATGGATCGGAATCCTTTCCGCATCTAATTGTTCCATTCGACCAGAAGCTTTCCCTTTTCTTCAAAATTTCCCTTATTTTTAATTTCTAACTCTTTGCCCCTGAATATGAAAGCACTGGTACTGGAATCCTACAATAATCTGGTGTATAAAGACATGCCCGAACCGGAATATAAACCCAATGAGGTTTTGGTCAGGGTCAAGGCCTGCGGGATCTGCGGAAGTGATATCCACGGTTTTGACGGGAGTTCGGGGAGGAGAAATCCACCTCTGATCATGGGCCACGAGGCATCCGGAGTAATTGTCGAAGTCGGTTCTTCGATCAAAAACTACAAGGTCGGCGACCGGGTCACCTTCGACTCCACAGTCTATGACCTTGACGATTGGTACACACTCAAAGGAAAATACAACCTCAGTGATAGCCGGATGGTTCTTGGCGTTTCTCCCAAGGAATATAAAAGGCATGGCGCTTTTGCGGAATATGTTGTTGTACCCGAGCATATCCTTTACCATTTGCCGGATTCGGTGACTTTTGAGCAGGCGGCCATGGTGGAGTCAGTAGCTGTCGCAGCCCATGCGATCGACCTCACTCCCATCAATCTCCGTGACACTGTTTTGGTAGTCGGTACAGGTATGATCGGGCTATTTTTGGTACAGTTACTCAAACTTTCCAATGCAGGTACCATCATCGCCATTGACATCGATGACCAAAAATTGGCCCTTGCCAAAAAATTCGGCGCAGACCATACTTTCAATTCTGCAACAGATTCCAATATCCACGAAGCCATTTTGGCACTCACCCACAATCGAGGCGCAGATGTCGCTTTCGAAGCGGTCGGTGTCAGTGCGACGATCAAGATGGCGATTGAAAATGTAAGAAAAGCAGCCACAGTGACTTTGGTGGGCAATATTTCTCCAAAAGTAGAAATCCCGCTTCAGGCAGTTGTCACCCGGGAAGTCCGTTTGCAGGGCAGTTGTGCCATCGCGGGAGAATACGGCATTGTACTCGAATTGATCGAAAAAGGACTCGTCGATGTGGACTCCTTACTGAGTGCTACAGCCCCATTGGAAGATGGTGCAGATTGGTTCAGAAGACTGTATGCCAAAGAACCAGGACTGAACAAAGTAATCCTTCAACCCTAACCTAACCAACATGTATAGAACCGGAATCATCGGCTGTGGCAAAGTAGCCCACCTCCACGCCAAAGCTTTGAAGCACCTGCCAACATCGGATTTTGCGGCAGTCTACAGCAGGACTTTGGACAAAGCAAAATCTTTTGCTTCGGAATATGGCGTCAATGCCTATGACAATATCACTGAGATGGTAGAAAAGGAAAAACTCGATCTCGTCATGGTCTGCACGCCACATCCAAATCACCTTGACCCCACCCTCGAAGCCATGGCGGCAGGCGCACATGTGATCGTCGAAAAACCCTTGGCTTCAACCTTGGAGGACTGTGATGTGATGATTGCTGCGGGTAAAAAATACAACAAGAAACTTGGGACGATCAGCCAAAGGAGATTCTATGAGCCGGTCATCAGGTTGAAAAAAGCCATTGACGATGGGAAAATCGGCAGGCCCATCCTCGGAACCATCAACATGCTGAGTTGGAGAGATGAAAAATACTACAAATCCGATCCTTGGAGAGGTTCATGGGAACATGAAGGCGGCGGCGTGATGGTCAATCAGGCACCGCATCAACTTGATTTGCTTGTATGGCTGATGGGAGAAATCGATGAAGTATATGGCACTTGGGCCAATATGACCCATCCTTATATCGAAGTGGAAGACACCGCTTTGGCAATCGTCAAATTCAAAAACGGCGGTCTGGGAAGCATCTTCCTCAGCAATTGCCAAAAACCGGGAATCCATACCAAAGTACAGATTCACGGCAGTAACGGTGCTTCTGTTGGGGTGACGCCTGAAGCCGGCGCCATGTTTATCGCAGGTGTTTCCGGCATAGCAGGGCCACCGGTCAATGACCTATGGACAGTTCCGGGAGAAGAACACCTTATCGAACAATGGACCAAAGAAGACACAGAGATATTCAACAGCATCGATCCCACTGTCCATTATATTGAAAAACAGATTGAGGAATTTTTGGATGCGCTTAGTGCAGGACGAGAACCCCTAATTACAGGCAAAGAAGGGCGCAAAACAGTGGAGCTTTTCACCGCCATCTACCGCTCAACCCGCGACAACAAACCCGTCAAATTCCCCCTATTCCCTGAAAAAGACAGAGAAGATATGGATGGGAGGGTGAAAGAGTGAATAGATAAGGGATTCGAGAGTTTAGTGAAAATCAAGATTTGACCAACCCCGAAGGGGTGTCAAGATTATAGAAAACCAAGATCACATAGGCAAAAACCCCGAAGGGGTGACATGATTTCAATGAATCCAATCGAACAAATATTTTTCTTCATATTCAATTTCAAACTTCTTCAAATATGAAATGTATTCCTGTTTAAAGGAAGTTTTCCTGTGATGCTCTTCTTGGTTTAAAATATATTGATAAACATTATCCAATTGGGAATGGGAATAAGAAAATGCACCATATCCTTCCTGCCATTCGAACTTCCCTTTAACAAATTTATTTTCATTGATGAAGTTGGAAGAATTATTTTTTAACATCCCTGATAAGATCGGATATTGACATCGCAGGTTTGAGTCCAACAAAAACAGGAACGTGGTCAGTTACCCCATTTACAATTATGGGTTTATGGTTTTTGCCTTTTATTATTCCTGCTATGTATTTAAACACTTCCTCTCGCCAAGGATTTAGCAATTGGTTTTCCCTCCCTTTAACGGCAAAAACATATTGAATATAGATTTGGGAAAATGTTCCAGGCATATAGCATGTCACCCCTTCGGGGTTTTGTTGGTTAAATAATAATCTTTTTCTATAAAACTATCACCCCTTCGGGGTTCAAAAATGACAATCATATCTCGAATCCTCTATTGGATTCTCGATCCCATTCTCTAAACCACTCTACTTCCGACTTCCGACTTCCGTCCCTTTCCTCTATCTCCCCCTCCCGCTTTTTTTCAATTCAATATCTGTCAGGTCGGCGACTTTGATTGGTTTGCCGGATTCGATGGAATTGCGGGCGGCGATGCCGACAAGAATGGACATGGCCCCGTCACGGGTTCCGGCGGATTGTCGGTAAGGATCGGCCATGTTGGGATCTAGGAAAAGTTTGTCCTTGAGCCGGGTATCTCCGCCTCCATGACCTCCGCCTCCGTGCGGAATTATGATCAATTCTGTTTCTCCAAAGTTTTTGGTCAGGCGGATTTCGTCCTCCTCCTTTTCCTCCCAAGGTTGGCTTTCTTTGATCCAAGCCTCTACGCGGCCTTTGGTACCGTTAAAGGCAATCCGGTAACCTTCATAGGGTGAATATGTTGTCAGCGAGTAACTCACCTGCACACCGTTCATATATCGGATCTGAACCGCCATTTTATCATAAATATCAATGTCTTCCCTGAAAACACAGCCGTCTCGCAGGTAACCATCGTGGTGTTCATTGTTGACATAAAGGTCCACCATGTGCTTGCTTTTTGTGATGTCCCAATAAAAATCACATTTGGATTTGTGCGGACAGGGACGGCAATTGGTGCTTCGGAAAGGACCGTTTTTCCCATAAAATTCCAATGCACCATAAGCAAAAACTTCCTCCGGATCTGAGTCCAACCACCAATTGAGCAGGTCAAAGTGGTGCGTGGATTTGTGGACAAGCAGTGTTCCTCCTTTGGCTTTGTACCCGTGCCACCTGCGGAAATAATCTGCCCCGTGGGAGGTATTCAGGTACCAATGAAAATCCACGGAGGTGATGTCACCGATTTCGCCATTGCGGAGAATTTCATAGATCCGTTGACGGTGGGGTGAATAGCGGTAATTGAACGTGACGATGACTTTCTTGCCTGATTTGCGCTCGGCGTCAAGGATAGCCTGACACTTGTCTTCATCTGTAGTCATTGGTTTTTCAGTGATGACATTGATCCCTGCTTCCAAAGCCTTGATGATAAAGATGTGGTGGGTCGAATCCATGGTGGTGACGATGACTACGTCAGGTTTGCGCTCAACAAGCATTTGGTCAAAATCGGTAAACAGTGGACACGCCACTCCAAGGTAATTCTTTCCAAATTCCAAACGACCGGGATTGTTATCGCAAAGGCCCACAAACTCGATCTGATCCTTGTAGACATTTTGCACGTCCCTTCCAAACATATTGGCTCCCCGAACTCCCAAGCCGACAAGTGCAATTTTCATTTTTGCGGCCGGGTTGTCATGAAGGGTGAGTGCTTCTGCAATGCCATTGAGAAAAACAGAACCTGCTGCAAGTGTCGCGGATTTTGCTAAAAATTTCCTTCGTGAAGAATCAGTGGAATGGGTTTTCATGAGTTTGGACTGTTGGTTGATCTTAAAAATATCAAATTAAGGTTTAATGTCCATCCTTTTCTTTCGGGTAGGATTTGATTTTTTGAAAAAAGGATATAGGGGAAAATTCAAAATGGTTTACAGATTTATTTGATATCTAATTCAACCCCTATCAGGGTTGTTGGCTTTCTTGAAGATTTCTTTTGCCGCCGGATTTCATCCGGGGTAAATAACCTGATGGTATTTAATCCCTTTCGGGATTGGCGTGAAAATATGTCTCCAATATTTTTATATAATATCAAAGTGAAATATGTCAGTCTCTTTGAACAAAAATGAGAAGGATAATTTCTAAGAACCATTTCCAAAAAAAGAAAAACCATGACTTTTATCATCTTCTCCAGCAGTATTGGTCATGAAAATCCGCAGCCTAAAAAGTGAAATTTGTGGGAAATATTTGTAGCAATGACAGCAATCTCACCACGACTTCTTCAAAAATATAACGTTCCTGCACCACGCTATACGTCCTATCCGACAGTACCTCTTTGGGCCGACGACCTCAATGAACGGGGTTGGATCAGTTTAGTCAAAAAGGCCTATGAGGACTTTGGGGAATCGGAAGGAATCACCCTTTATATCCATCTTCCTTACTGCGAAAGCCTCTGCACCTATTGCGGCTGCAACAAAAGGATCACCAAAAACCACGCTGTAGAAACGCCCTACATCACTACAATCATGAATGAGTGGGATGCTTATCTGAAAATATTAGATACAAAACCCAAACTTGCCGGAATCCATCTTGGTGGGGGAACACCCACATTTTTTTCCCCTGATTCATTGGAAGAAATGTTGGGAATAATCATCGGGAGTTCGGAAGTCATGCCCGATGCCGAATTCAGTTTTGAAGGACATCCCAACAATACCACACGTGGGCATTTGCAGACTTTGTTTGATCTTGGTTTCCGAAGGGTGAGTTACGGCATTCAGGATTTCAATGAAGAAGTCCAAAAAGCAATCCACCGCATTCAGCCCTTTGAGCGGGTCAAGGAAGCCACCGATGTGGCACGGGAAATCGGATATACCTCGGTGAATTTTGATCTGATCTATGGCTTGCCACATCAGACAGCCGAGACGATCAGCGCTACTTTTGAGAAAGTCGCCGAACTCAAACCGGACCGCATTGCCTTTTATAGCTATGCCCACCTGCCATCGGCATTTCCTGCCCAAAAAAGTTTTGAGCAATTTCTCCCCAAGGAATCAGAAAAAAGGAATCTCTACGAAAAAGGAAAACAAATCCTCACAGAAATGGGATACCTGGAGGTTGGGATGGACCATTTTGCCTTGGAAAATGATCCGCTTTATATCGCCAAGAAAAACAAAACCCTCCACCGTAACTTCATGGGGTATACCACCTCGCCGTCAAAGATATTGTTGGGCTTAGGCAACAGTTCCATTTCCGATGTGTATTATGCTTACGCCCAAAACACCAAGGAAATTGACCTTTACAAAGAACAAATCAGCTTGGGACATTTTGCCATCAGCAAAGGACACATGATGTCAAAGGAAGATATCGAAACCAGAAACCTGATTTTGAAACTAATCTGCAACCATGAGGCCGATTGGAACTTCTGTTACTATTCTGTATTGGGAAAGAGGAATTGGGACAAACTCAAAACATTTGCTGAAGAGGGAATCATCGAATTTGACGCCAAGGGAATCAAAATCCTGGCTACAGGACTTCCATTTGTCCGAAACGTATGCATGGTTTTTGACCTCAGGATGCAGGAAAAAGAGGAAAGGAAGTTTGGATTCAGTAAATCAATTTGAAAAATGGTTATTTGGTTAATGGTTATTGGTTATTTGGTTATTTGGTTATTTGGTTAATAAATTGAAGTAATATCAAATCGTATCCCAATATCCACTAATATCATTTAAATGCTTTAGTCGTTTTGTAAACCCGTATAACTATAGAAAAAGCCCCGATTTGGGGCTTTTTATATTTCTGGATTGGTTTACTTTTTATCGCCATTGTCAGTGTCCCCACTGACAATTTTCTCCTTCGAATCTCACTTTCCCTTACTAAAATGTGTCATCATCAAAATCGACCCGGCGGTGCCGTCCATCGTGGGTTCGTTGGTGCTGTAATCGCCCACATCGTCATGGTAGACGACATGTTCATTTTGGAATTGGGCAAAAACATCCGGTTTCAAAAGCCTCAAACCAAGCAGATTGTTGTAAATCGAAGTATAGACCGGTCCATCCACCAAACCTCCGGGCACCTGCATACCCAACAGCACAAAGGGCGCTGTATGCACCTCCACAGGATATTCTCCTCGTTCAGGCATTTTGGTAAACATGGATGTTCCCCAAGGATTTCTACCAAAAAGCCAATCCCGCTGCGCATTCAAAAAGGGCTCAAACTGCTTGTCACCGCTCATTTTCTCATACAATATCACCTGTGTGGCCAAGCTTGTCAAGAGATTATTGCTGCACCAAATGAAAGGAACTCCCACGTGAAAAGGGTTTTGCTGCGCCCGCTTCAATGTATATTTGATTCCGTCAAAGTAATATCCCTCCAAAGTTTTTTTGAAATCAGCATCCACAACGCCATGAAGTGCAAAATGTCCCATGTTGATAAAGGGATACAACTGGTAATGGGAAGCAGAATCTTTGACCGTCCAACTGTCAGATGTGTTGCTCAGTACAGCATATTTTTTGGCTTGTTCCAGGTAGTTTTTGTCCTTGGTGGTTTTATACAATTCGGCAGCCGCCCACTCCATGTCATCCGCCCATGTTTCTTCATTGTAGCGGTAAGGCGCACCGTAGGAGTTCCCCTGTTGGTAGCCTTCCTGCTTCCTGCCCATTTGGTAGAGTGAAATGGCCGCTTTCCGACATGTCCCGGCAAACTCCGGATCTTTCAAATCCTTTTCCCAGATCCTTGACGCCAAAGCCAAAGCCGCAGCACTTCTTCCGGCAAGGTTGGCCACTCCGGTTGCTTCACTTTGGTACTTCATCAGGCCCTGTGGCTTTCCTGTAGCAAAGTATGCTGCCCGGTAGGAATTGGCACCCCAACCATAATCCGCATTGTCTTTGTTTGGAATCTTAAAACCCCTGTGGTCCCTGTCGTCAGCTACCTGATGGAAAAGTTGGTCAGGTGCCGGATGCATTTTTAGAATCCAATCAAGGCCCCACTTAGCTTCGTCCAATACGTCTGCAATTCCGTTTGGACCGGATTGTCCCAAGGCATTTACCTTGTCCTCAAACCTGTCAGGGTACAGTTCATACGCCATCAGCATGTGCGCAGTCGCATAGCTGGAAGTGATGAGGTACTTGAGTTGGTCGCCGGCATCGTGCCAACCGCCACTCAGGTCCACATAGGTGCTATCTGCCTTCGGGCCAAAAAATGTCCGTCCGTCTTTTGCATGGCAGACCATGTCCAAAGTGGGATTGTAACCACATCGCTGCTGCCGCATAAATTCTAATAGAGATTCCTGTTGTCCGGTGTAGGCCTCCTCTCCGATCGGAAAAACCGATGATTGGCTTTTGCTTTTTTTCCCTTGGAGAAAATAGGCTCCGGGTTCGGTGACTTGGGAAAAATCAGCTTCCCAATACAGGAAACCTCCCCATTCGTTGGTTTGGAGTCTTTCGGGCTTGATTTCCAAAGCTACTTTTCCTGTGGCTTGGTTGATAAGTTGGAAGTTTTCTTTGACAGTATTCTTACTGAAAACGACCGCAACTTTGGTATCGGAAGGCAGGTAACCTAGTTGGTTGATGCGGATGTGGGTCTCTTCATTGGAAAAGAGATTATTCAGTAAAATCAGAAAAACCGACAATGTCTTAAAATTTAGCAACATGCTCTTTCAATTTTGGGTAATTGATGAATGGAGATTTTCAAGTGGATTCAAGATTGAAAATAGCAAAATTGGAACTGAATAGTTTTGTTATTTGCTTATCGGTATTAAATTGATGTTCATTTCCATTTTAGATTTATAAAAACCATGAGTCACTTAGTCATTAATCCCGGAACCGAAAAAGAAAAGGCATTTTTGAAAGAATTACTTCAAAAACTTGGCTATGAATCTGTCGAGATTGATTTGGAAGAAGCTGAGGACATTTCACTTTTGGACATGATGGTTAAAGAAAAAAAAGGCGATTATGTTTCTAAATCAGAGGTTTTAAAAGCTTTAGGCAAAAAATGAATTTACTTTTTGAAAAATCTTTTTTAAAGGATGTTGAAAAACTCAAAAATGATGACATCAAACTGGAAGTGATTGAAATAATCAATCTTTTGGAAGAGATAAAATCATTTGATTCTATCAATAACCTTAAAAAATTAAAGGGTCATAAAACCGCATATAGAATTAGGATGGGTGATTATAGACTCGGGCTTTTCTTTGAAAATGGAAATCTCATCCTAACAAGGTTTCTCCATAGAAAAGATGTTTATAAAAAATTCCCCTAAGTTTTTTTTCCCTTTCCTCTTTACTTTCAAATTAATTCTTTCAAGAAGAATTCGCCGACCAGGAAACAGGATTTCAAAGATGATCATCGGTTCGACTATTTTTTTGAATAAAAAACCAAAATAAACGACCGTACAAATATCATTGACAGCATAAAATAGACTTTTTGATTATCTTAAAAATTCATTTCCAATCCCGTCCCTATGAACATCAACCCAAGATCAATCTTCCAATTCTTGATCTGCTTTTTGGTCAGTTCAAGCTTATTGGCCCAAACCACTTCCATCAAAAAATCTCCTCCCCTTTCCGAAGCTGCAGCCCAAAACGTGGGCATTTCTCCCGAAAGGTTAAAGAAATTGGATGCGATGTTGGAGGAATCCATCAAAAATGAAGAATTGCCTGGATTAGTAGCGCTCATCGTCCGTAACGGTAAAATCGTGTACCACTCTGCAAAAGGCTTTGCAGATGTTGAATCCGGCAAACCCATGCAGAAAGATGCGATTTTTAGAATTGCCTCCCAGACAAAAGCCATCACCTCCACTGCGGTCATGATGCTTTGGGAAGAAGGAAAATTCAGGTTGGACGATCCGATTTCTAAGTTTATCCCTGAATTCAAAAACCCGCAGGTTCTTAAAGGTTTTCATTATGCTGACACTAGCTTTAGTACAGTACCTGCAAATCAGGATATCACGATAAGACATTTGTTGACACATAGTGCAGGGATAGGTTATGGTGGTATCGATCAGGATGAGCGGATGAGGATGATTTATCAAAAAGCAGGAATCGTTGATGCTTTTGATACCAAGGGTATGACGAATGAGATAAACATTAAGAAATTAGCAAAACTACCTCTTCATCAGAATCCGGGCGAGAAATTTATTTATTCTATGAGCATTGACGTTTTGGGGTATTTGGTGGAAATTGTTTCAGGGATGCCATTGGACAGATTTTTCAGGGATCGTATTTTTTCACCTTTGGGGATGAAGGATTCCTGGTTTTACCTGCCTGAGAACTTAGCCCCTAGATTGGTGAATCTTTATTTTTCTGAGAATGGCTCTTGGATCACAACGCCTAAAGGATTTATGTGGGACACATCTTATCCCATTTCAGGTTCAAAAAGCCTCTTTTCCGGAGGGGGAGGATTAAGTAGTACTTCCATGGATTATGCTATTTTTTTACAGATGTACCTTAATGGAGGAGAATATAACGGTGTTCGGATTTTGAGCAGGAAAACAATTGAGACCATGATGGCTCACCAATCGGTCGATTTAAGTGGAGATGAAGGAATATATCATGGTCTTGCCTTTGCGGTCGCTTCCGAAAAAACGATTTCAATAGGTGGATCTGGAAGTGTCGGGACTTTTCAATGGGGAGGTGCTTTCAATACCCAGTATTTTGCCGATCCGAAAGAAAACCTGATAGGCATAATCATGAAACAAACACTTGGCGTAGACGAAATTATAGGAGGAAACTTTAAACAAAGAGTATATTCCCTCTTGGAAAACTGAATCTGCCCTTTGACCAAAACAAATAATTATACCCTTAAACACTAAATCCAAATGACCTCATTGATCAAAAAAATCATTTTTGTTTTTGTATTCCAGTTTGTGTGCATACTTGGAATAGCCCAAACCACTTCCATCAAAAAATCTCCTCCTCTATCTGAGGCTGCAGCGCAAAGTGTGGGGATTTCTCCCGAGCGGTTAAAGAAATTAGATGCCATGTTGGAGGAGTCCATCAAAAATGAAGAATTGCCCGGTTTGGTAGCGCTTATCGTCCGCAACGGTAAAATCGTCTATCACTCGGCGAAAGGATTTGCAGATGTGGAATCCGGCAAGGCAATGCAAAAAGATGCGATTTTCAGGATCGCGTCCCAGACAAAAGCCATCACCTCAACAGCTGTCATGATGCTGTGGGAAGAAGGGAAATTCAGGTTGGACGATCCGATATCGAAATTTATCCCTGAATTCAAAAACCCTCAGGTTTTGCAGAATTTCCGCTTTGGCGACACTTCCTACACGGCTGTTGCCGCCAATAAGGAAATCACCATCCGCCACCTGTTGACCCATACTTCAGGTTTGGGCTATGGCGTGATCGATGGAGACGAGAGGATGCGGATGATTTACAACAAAGCCGGGATCATAGACCTCTACACGACAGAAAATATCAGCATCGGGGATAATGTGAAGAAGTTGGCCAAACTGCCACTCCATCACAATCCGGGAGAAAAATTCACTTATTCCGAAGGATTGGATGTATTGGGATATTTGGTCGAAATCGTGTCAGGCAAGCCATTCGATCAGTTTTTGAGAGAGCGATTATTTGAGCCTTTGGGCATGCAGGATACCTGGTTTTACCTTCCTGAGGCAAAAGCTTCAAGATTGGTTACCATCCACCGCAAAGCAAATGGCAAATGGGAAGGTTTTCCGACCACTTTCTATGATCCCAATTACCCCATTACCGGAGCAAAAAGATTCTTCTCGGGAGGGGCTGGACTTTCCAGCACTGCCAAAGATTACGCCACTTTCCTTCAGATGTATCTCAATGGTGGAGAACTCAATGGTGTCAGAATCCTTAGCCGAACTACCATCGAAACCATGATGCAAAATCAGACCGGAAATCTTTGGGGCGGAGGAAAGCATTACGGGTTGGCTTTTGGTGTGGTCAATGAGAAAGGAATCGCCGAAGGAGGTGCAGGAAGTGTGGGAACATTCGATTGGGGAGGCTATTTCAACACCCAATATTTTGCCGATCCCGAGGAAAAAATCATCGGCATCCTCATGAAACAAACCCAACAAATCAGCGAGGAAACAGGCTGGAAATTCCGTCAGATGATATTCACTTTGGTGGATGATTGAGGGATAGTTTGACAGACCACAGTCCACCGTCGACTGTGGATTCACTTGAACTTAAGGTTTTTTTTATCTTGCTTATATCTTGATAGACTAATTGAAAAGATAATTATTGGGTAATTTAAATGAACCGACTGCCAGAAAAATTAAATAATGAATATTAGAGAAGCTAGGATTAATGACATAAAACAGATCCAAATCGTAAGAAATTCTGTCAAAGAAAATACTTTGTCTAATCCTGATTTAGTGACAGACAAGGATTGTGAAGTATTTATTACAGTAAGAGGGAAAGGTTGGGTTTGTGAAATTGAGAAACAAATTGTTGGATTTGCAATAGTTGACTTGAAAGAGAATAACATTTGGGCTTTATTTTTAGACCCTAAATTTGAGAGAAAAGGAATTGGACAAATATTACACAAGACAATGTTGGATTGGTATTTTACCCAGACAAAAGAAAAAGTTTGGTTAGGAACAGGTTTTGACACGAGAGCAGAAAAATTCTACAGAAAAGCAGGTTGGAAAGAAGTTGGAACACACGGAACAAAAGAAATCAAATTTGAAATGACATTTAATAACTGGACAACAAGCCAACACCGCTAATCGATTAGAAATATGAACATTAATCCAATGTTTTTCCTCTCAAATCACCGCAGATATTCTTTCGACACACAACTCTGCCAAAAACTTTGGGATCAGATAAAAGTCACCACCTGTCTGCTGAAAAGCAGCTTCTCTTGAACTGCAGGGCTTGTTTGGTTTTGATTGGGATAAGAAATTGAAAATGCTAAAAAGAAGAATTGAAAGTCAGGTAAGAACCTGGCTTTTTTTATTTTGGCAAAAATCTGTGATTATTCTTCAAAGGCTCTTGATCTCTCATACCTGACTTTTACAAGACTTTATATAAACCCAAATAAAAAACCAAATGGACGGATTGGATATTTAGAATATTAGTTTTATGTTTAGATATTTGAAATACCGCCAAAGGGCCTATCATTTAAATATTCAGTGTAAAATTGAGCGCGTGGTTAAAATAGTTAGCGGGCATTCTCTGTACCTAAAAAAAGTTGATTTCTTCTCCTAACGAAGTTATAATTATCTTGAAAAAGATTAGATTGTACTTAATCCTGAAATAGTCAGAATAATTTAAAATATGGAAGATATAATTACTTATGAAATTGAAAATTTTAAAAATTCGTTAGCTGAGGGCCCTGACATCAAGACTATCCTTGCTAAAAAAAATAAAAATTATATTGTAAAGTCAATTGATCAAGAACTTAAAGCAAAATATTTTCAAGATGGTTGGGAACTTATTCGAGATAATGCAACTACTTCAAGAATAAAAAAAAATAAGGATCATGATATACTATTTGAAGATAAAGTTTGGTCAATCTTAGCAAACATGGGGTTTGAAACCTTAAATGCAAACTCGAATTTAAAATTACCATACACAAAAGATAAAAATATACCCGGAAGACAAATTGATGTTTTTGCTGCTGATAAAGAATCTATCCTTGTAATTGAATGTAAAAGCTCAGTTGAATTAAAAACCAAATCTTTGCAATCAGTAATTAATGATTTTGAAACTATAAAAAGAGGTAGTTATTCATTTTTAAAAGAATATTTTGGTAGTAGAAGGAAGATTAAATTTATTCTCGCAACCAATAACATAATAATTAATGACAACGATAGAAAAAGGTTGAATGAACATCAAATTGAATATTTTAACCAAGACGATATAAACTATTTCGAACAGTTAACGGCTTATCTCAGCCAAGCAGCAAAATATCAATTTTTGGGTCGAATTTTTAAAAATCAGGAAATACCTGAACTTAAAAACAAAGTTCCTGCGATAAAAGGGAAAATGGGAGGGCACACGTTTTATTCATTTTCAATTGAACCTGACACATTATTGAAGTTATCATATATCTTGCATAGTACTGTAACATCCGAGGAATCAGAGGGTGCATATCAGCGGATGGTTTCAAAATCAAGATTAAAAGAAATAGAGTTATATTTAAATAACAACGGATTTTTTCCTAATTCAGTAATTATTAATGTTGTTACACACAAAGAAAACCCTCTTTATTCTGATCCGATAAAAGCTACACATGACAGTGAAATTTCCGATTTATGCGTTTTACACCTTCCTAAAAATTACCAATCGGCGTTTATTATTGATGGTCAACACAGACTCTATGGTTATTCAAATACCGAATGGAAGTATAAAAACAGCATACCCGTTGTCGCTTTTGAAAATCTCCCTATTGAATCTCAAGTCAAAATGTTTGTTGATATAAATCACAAACAAAAAAGTGTTTCTAAAAACTTATTAACAACAATTATGGCTGATTTGAAATGGGGTTCACCCATTTATAACGATGCAATATTTGCTGTACAGTCAAAATTATTACAAAGGCTGGGAGAAAGAGATGATAGTCCCTTGTATAGAAGGGTCATAGTCGGAGAAAGTAAAAAAAGCGATCTAACTTGTGTAACACTTGATTATATCATTTCCTATGGTTTCAACAAGTCAAATTTCTTTGCTAGAACTCAAAAAAACAAATTGGTATCAACAGGACATTTATGGGTTGACAATTACTCTGAAATGTTGAATAAGTCATATCAATATTTCAAATTCATTTTTTCCTACGTTAAAAATGAAAATCTTGAAATTTGGCAAAGAGGAAATAATGAAGGGGGGTTTATTTCAATGAATGTCGGAATAATGGCTATTGTCAGAATAAGTGATACAATTTTGAATCATTTAAGACAAAATGAAGAATTGGAAGCTCAACTTACCGATGCAAAAGAATTAGCAGATTTGACAATTAAATATTTAGCTCCAATAACAGAATTAATAAATGCCTTAAATAACCAAAAAATAAAAGATTTTAGAAATGCTGGTACAGGTAATGTAGGAAGAGAAAATGTTATTCGTGAATTTCAGAAAACGATAAATGAAAGATTTAAAAATTTTGAACCCAAAGGATTATCAGAATGGGTTAGGGATAACTCAGGGAAATTCAACAATGAATCAAAATTAATTGTTGACAAAATTCAATTAGCTATACGAGATAATTTATTTAGTGAATTGAAAAATGAATTTAACGATCGTTGGTGGTATGATGGAGTGCCTAAAGAAACCCAAAAAAGATCTGCTGCTGAAGCTATAGAAAAGGGAAGTACTGAACCCCATTGGCATTTTGTATATCTTCTTGATTATTTAAAAATCATAACTGCAAATTGGTCTTTATTTAAAGATATATATTCTGATCCAAATAAGGAGGTTTACAAAGGAACAACTTATGGTAATAGTCAAAAAGAAAAAGCAACTCATTGGTTTTCATTACTAAATGAAATTAGAAAAAAAGTTAGTCACCCTGAGAGAGCTGCTGTCACTGAGTCCGAACATAAATTTTTAATTAATCTATCAAAATGGTTATTACCAAATATTTGCGAGGAAAGGGAGTTAGATAACCGTGATATCGAAGATGAAATTAATGATGAGAACGAATAGAATTACAGCTGGCAAAGGAGTAGAAAAACTAGATAATATGTCGAAAGCGTGCCTGTCCTACAGCGATTAAGTTAAATACTATACTCGGTTCACATGATTAAAGGATATGTTTGAGGTAGTAAAGTAGGAAAGATTCAGACCCCTCTGAGTGTAGTTAAAATTTAATGGTAGGACAAGGTGTAATTTGAAATTACACCTTTTTATTTTTTAAAATTTCTATTTCCGGTTAACAAAAAGTCAAAATGGTTTCGATTAAAATAAATAAAATATGTTCCATTGAATATTTAAAATAAGTAAAATGAATATACCTGAGTTATTTGAAGAGATTATCCAATATTCGCATTTTTGGAATTGGTCACCTGACTGGCAGGTTGCAAAGGATATTTATACGTCTTTCCCAAATTCATATTCAGTATTAACACCATTTGCATATTCATATTTAGAAGAATTAATTAGAACAACTACTAGTGAATATGGAATTGAAATTTTAAGGGAGGATGGAACACCGAAAAAACGGAAAGTTGGTGTTAATTTAATAAATCTAGCCCTTGAAGAAAATAAAGACAAAAGCCAAGAATTCTTAAGTCTTTTAGAAGAATTAAAGGGTTATTTTTCATTTTCAACCAAATTTGATTCAGACGATAATAGAAATAGTGTCCTTCATGGCTATATGCACTCTAGATTTTGGAGTGACAAATCATTTGAAAAGTTATTAAGTGATATTGCAAGAATGTCAAAATTTGCAAACTTTTAAAAAGTGATTTCTGCAAAAAGGCCAACTATGCTATCAATGAAGGATGGCGAATACGTCCCCTTCCAAAAAAAAATCCCGCAGTTCCAAAATCCAATTTTTAGATCCGGGAACTGCGGGAAATTATTTTTTTAGATAATGCTTAGGATGGAATTATTTCCTCGTCAATAAGCCAAAATCCAGATCGTTTCGTCATTGAATTCTTTTCTGAATCTGTTTACATTCCTTGCGGCTTCTTCCATGCTTGGATACACAGCCACTGAAAGTCTGTAATTGGAAGTTCCGTCTGTTGGAGGCACCACGTTGACTTTGTAAGTGCCGGAAAGTTCCTTAGCTCTCAAACTTGCCATATACTCTGTCTGCCAGCTTTCGATAATGATATAATGGTTGAAGTTATTGGACGGCGTGACAGTAAATGCCCCATTGATCGTAGGATCAATTTCCTCATCCTCCACTTCAGAAACGACCACTTCTACATTGACCGGTACAGCTTGGAGTTCAGGAACAGCAAGGGTCTCAATCCTTTCTTTTTGGTCCGGATCTTCAAATTTGAAAGATTCATAAGGAAGGTTCTTTTCGAAAGAAGCGAGGTTCATGATGACAAATTCTGTCCTTCTGTTTCTTTGGTGCTCTTCTTCATCACACTCCACTACATCCACACAGTCATTGACCAACCTTGATTCTCCCATTCCCTCTGACCTCACCCTACGGGAAACAATCCCTTCGGTATTGAGGTAATTCAACACTGAAAGGCCTCTTGTTTCAGATAGCTTCACATTGTATTCTGCCTTGCCCCTGGAATCAGTATGGGAATACATCTGAAGTCTGAACTGCGGATTATCCCGCATCACTTCAATGATTTTCCTCAGCTCTACGGAAGCGTCAGACCTGATGTCAGCACTGTTGTAATCATAATAGATATCAAAAATCCTGATGCCTTTGTCGAAGGATACTTTCTCGGAAAATACATTCAGATCCAGTTTGTTGTTTTGGTTTGGCTTTGTAGAAAACCCTTCTTTCACCTGATTGAAATAGCCTGAAGTTACGGTTTCAATTGTGTAAGTATTGTTGAGTGGCAAAAAGAACGTGAACCTTCCTTCATCATCACTCACCACAGAGGTATTGACTCCTGAAGCTGCGTCGGTAAGTGTCACTACGGTATTTTCGATCGGAACTCCTGTTTCTTTGTCTTTGACAACTCCTGTGACTGTAAAGAACTCCTCTTCCAATTCCTCTACGAAATAGATATCATCCAACCCCACACTTCCATTCCTATCTGAGGTTAGGAAAACCTGCCCATTTCGTGATTTGTCTTTGAAAAAGAAGAAATCATCTTTATTCGAATTGAAAGGGACACCGAGGTTTTCGGGAGTAGAAAATGAAGTCTCTACCATACTTGACTTATAAATATCCAATCCTCCCAATCCTCCCAATCCTTCGGAAGAAAAGTAAAAGATGTCATCATAAATAAAAGGCGATCTGTCATTGCCAAAGGTATTGATATCTTTTCCTAGGTTGACAGCATTGGACCATTTGTCATTTCCCAAATAATCCTGATAATAAATATCACTTCCTCCAAATCCGCCGGGCATATTGGAGGAGAAGTACAATCTCTTTTTGCTTTCATCCCAGAAAGGATCAGCGACACCATATTTCAAATTGGAATTGATGCTAAGCGACTTGGCTTCAGTAAATGTTCCGTCTGCCTTCTTTTCCTTGTATAGTATTTCAGGGTATAGGGTCAATCCAAACTTCCTTCCTTCCCGCTTGTTGGTTTCGTTTCCCGCTTCGGTCACGGTATAAAACATCATGCTACCCGACTTATGGATCGGGCCGATATGGTTTTCGTTTTGGAAAACTTTGGAAGAAGCGATATTCTCCAGGTCATCGTTGGTTTTATTCAAATTGGCTTCATATACTGTAAGGAAGCCATTGCCGGTCCAGCCATACCTTTGGTTATCAGTCAGTCCAACTGCTCCTTTTTTGTCAGACAGCCTATCCGAACTGAAGAAAATCACTCCTTCGTCTATTGTAAGACCAAATTCCGAATAGGTTGTATTCAGGGATTTCAGAGGTTTGATCTGGTATTTTGTTGGGGTGTTCAAAATCTCTTTTGCCTCACCTGCGGATTTCCTCAGCATCATCCATTTTGGTTGTTTGCTTACTTCACCGTCTTTGAGGATCATCTTGTCGAGGATCTTGGCAGACTCGTCAAATTTGGAATTGGCGATCAGTGATTCGGCATATTGGTAGGAATCCTCTGTAGTCAGTTCGTCTTTGTCTTCCAAAAACCTGTACCATGCCGCTGCTTTGCCAAAGTCCCGCATTTTGTAATTGGAATAGGCAAGACCGCGGGCAGTTTCACTGTCTTCCTTTTTTTCCCAAGCTTCTCCAAATTCATAAGAAGCATCCTTGAAATTGAATAATTCCAGCTGTTGGTTAGCCCTTTTGATACTACTGTTGTATGAAGAGCAGGAGGTCCCAACCATGATCGGGACTAAAAATAGGAGGTGTATGTATCGTTTATTCATTGTATTGGTATTTAAAAATGTCTAGGAGAGACTACCCTGACACGGTTTGGGGCAAACATGTACCCGATAGAGATATCGTGTGTGGAGAAATTCCTGACATCAAAGCCTGAAATATTATGATCGTATGCGTAGCCTACCCTGAGTCCGTTTTTAACAAAAAACTCAAATAATAAAACTACGGCTGTTCCTTTTTTCAAATTGTCAGAAGTTGCCCTGTTGGCGTAATCCAAGGCAGTCCTATAAGTGGTTCCGAACCACAATTTTTCCTTATAAACCATGGATGCAGTCAAGTCAAGCCTTGCAGGGGCATTGAAATCCTCAATCATCATGAAAGTTGGGCGGAGCGCAATATCAGGAGATAATTCTACTAATCCACCACCTGTAAGGTAAAAATGCGTTCTTGGTTCCACAAAGATATCTGTGTTTTCAGATTGGTTCCTAGGGGAGATCATATTGTCTATCGCAATTCCAAAAAATTTGCTGTCATCGTAATAGAACATTCCCAATTTGAGATCCGGATAAGAAATTTGGTTTTTTACTGCCGGGATGCTAGGGTCATTGGGATTGCTGGTGGATAGTGCCAATCCGTCAATCATCGAATTGATCAGTCCTATTCCCATCCCAAAACTCAGATAACTTGACTGTGCAATATGGAGGTGGTAAGCAATATTACCATAGACAGCATTGGTACGCTGTGCACCGATTTTGTCCGAAACACCTACTAGCCCAACTCCGATCCTGGACTCAGGCAAATACCCGTCGGCACCTATGGCAAATGTCTCCGGGCTTCCTTCGACGCCTGTCCATTGCTTTCGGTAATAGGTCTGAAGGTAAAGCTGCTCCTTGTATCCCGTATATGCAGGATTGATAAACAGTGGGTTGAACATGTATTGGCTAAACTGAGGTACCTGCTGACCAAAAAGATCTTGGGAAAGCAGCAGCCCAAAGAAAAATAGAATGGATAATTTTTTCATAATTCTACTTGATTACGGTCAGATAACCGGTGAACACTTCCTCTTGGCCATCTTGTGTGGTTAGGGTCAATTGGTAGAAGTAAGTCCCTTCACCCACTCCTTGCCCATTCCAATCATTCTGGTAATTGCTTGCTCTGAATATTTCAACACCCCAACGGTTGACGATGACGAGTCTGTTGTTTGGATATATATCCAAAAGACCTTTGACTATCCATTCCTCATTGATGCCATCACCATTTGGTGAGAAAGCATTTGGAATCGAAAACTCCATCTGTCGATGTGAAACCGTGGCGGTATTGTCCACAGGATTGGAGTCTTTCTCATTGGAAACCACCTGGGCGATATTGGTGATATCAGCGATGGACTCCGCAGTGACTTCTATCTCCAAAGTGATGATGTCACCCGGAAGGATTTCATCGATTTCAAGGATGACGGCATTTTCTGCGATATCAAAACTTACCTCTCCGATGGAGGCCGTTGCACTTTTGTATTGGACACCCGCAGGCAATGTATCGCTGAGGATGACCACAGTAGCCTTGGTGTCACTCAGGTTTTCAACAGTAAGTTTGTATTTGAAAGTACTTCCCTTGGCGACAATGTTGGCTGAAACTTCTTTGGTCAGCTTCAGGTCTACCTGATTGACTGTGAGTGCAGGGGAAGCAGCTTCCACGTCATCAAAGTTGGTGCCTTCCACCAATACTTCATTGACAACAGAACCTTCTTCCAGGGTCACCATCACGGAGATGGTCAAAGTGAGCGATTGATCCGGCGGAACAATAGGGATATTCCAAGTAACGATATTGTCTACGATCACCCCTAGATTGGAAGCTTCCATAGGGATCAGCCCTTCAGGAAGAGTATCGGTAACTACTATATTTTTTGCATCGAATTCACCATTATTGGTAATTACGATGGAGTACTCAATTATCTCACCCGGTGATGCTGAGGCAACAGATGCTTCTTTGGTCACAGCCACCTCGGTATCTTCCAAAGAATTGTTTATCGTGACCAAACTCGGAGCAGAAACCTTAGGGCCTGTAGGATCTGTAGGGGAAGTCGCAGTAGCGACATTGCTGATAACCTGCCCATCGACCAAGCTTTCAAGCGCTTTTACGGTCAATGTTAAATCAGTTTTTTGACCTGAGTTGATCGTAGGAATTGTCCATGAAACTGTTCCTGAAGCATGGGTTCCTCCATTGTCTGCACTGACGAATGTCGTTTCGACAGGTAGCACATCGGTCACTGCCACGTTTCGTGCGGTACTTGGACCATTATTGGTCACTGAAATGGTATAGACGATTTCTCCGCCTGCCAATACTTCTGGGGCAGAAGATAACTTCGTGATGGTCAAATTTGCCAGAGTGGTAATGTTAACTTCCAAGCTCGGATCTGGACTGCTTTCCACCGGATCATTAAAATCATCCGGGCTGTTTGCGATGGCGATGTTTTTGATTTTGGTTCCCGCCAAGACATCCTCCCCGACTTTCACTGCCAATACCAATGTGATGGAATCACCCGGCGCAATTGTCCCCAATAGCCAAGTCACTGTTCCTGCCGCATGTGTGCCCCCATTCCCTGTTGCGACAAAAGTAGTCCCCGCAGGTAATTGGTCAGTGACTGTCACATTGGTAGCAGGAGCATTTCCGGTATTGCTGACGTTGATGGTATATACTATTTCTTCTCCTGCATTGACAGCCGTAGCATTCGGTGTTTTATTGATTTCAAGGATAGGAGAGCTGTTGTCTATTGTGACCAAACTTGGTGGAGAGGTTTTTGGGCTTGCCGGGTCAGATGGACTGACCACTGTGGCCACATTGGTGATCACATTCCCATCAACCAAAGCTGCTGAGGACGTTACGGTCACCTGAAGGCTAACCTGCTCTCCGGATTTAATGGTACCAATCAACCAACTGACATTTCCATTGGCAAAGACTCCACTGTTAGTAGCACTGACAAAAGTGGTCTCAGCCGGAAGGGCATCGTTTACCACCACAGCAAGGGCATCACTTGGGCCGTTATTGATTACATTAATCGTATATATGATGTTTTGTCCTGAACGGATGGTAGGCCTGTCTGCGGCTTTGGAAATTACTAAATTGGATAAATTCTGAATTACTACTTCCAAAGTCGGACTATTGCTGCTTAAGACAGGTCCTGCAAGGTTTCCTGGGCTATTGGCTGTTGCAATGTTTCTAATCCTAGTGCCTGCAGGAGTACTTGGATCTGCTTTTACTACCAACACAAGGTTAATCGAATTTCCTGCCTGCAATGCACCCAAATTCCATGTAACCAGATTTGAGGCAAATGTTCCTCCGTTGTCTGCTGATACGAAAGTCGTATTTGCAGGAAGGGGATCTGTAACGATCAGGTTGTTTGCCGGTGCATTTCCTGTATTATTGATCGTGATGGTATAGGTGATGTTTTCCCCTGCATTTGCGGTAAAGGCACCCGGAAGTTTGGTGATACCAAGAACAGGAGCAATGACTTCTACCGTGACAATACTTGGAGGGGAACTGACAATATTTGTCGGATCCTGAGCACTAACCGCAGAAGCAACATTAGAAAGCTGGGTACCGTCGGTAAGGTTTGTGGCAGTTTTGACTACAAGAACCAAATCTTCCTGTTCTCCGATTGGTAGACTTGCAATTGTCCAAGTCACGGTCCCATTGGCATGGGCACCACCATTACTGGCACTCACAAAAGTAGTCCCTGTAGGCAGGACATCTGTCACGGTTACATTCGTGGCGTTGGCAGTACCAAGGTTAGAAACTGTAATTGTATAAGTGATATCGTTTCCAGGATTGACTTTTGGAGCCGCTGCCAATTTGGAAACCGTCAGTTCCGGCAATGAAACTACTGTTACCTCATTATCTGGATCAGGAGCGTTTAGCACAGGTGCAGCAATACTCGGGCTTTGTACTGACACGCCATTGATGATGACTGTTCCGTTTGGTACGGTCAACCCAACCTGAACCACAAGGTTTATGGTTCGGGTCACTCCCGGATTGATAGTTCCCAATGTCCAGGTCACAAGCCCGGCATTATGGGTTACAGAATTGTCCGCAGAGATAAAAAATGTTCCGGTAGGCAATTGGTCTGTCACGGTCACATTGGTAGCAGGAGCTGTTCCGGAGTTGGTAACTTGAATGGTATAGGAGATTAATTCTCCGGCAAACACCGTAGGGGCATTTGCCTTCTTTGTGATTGCCATTTCAGGTTTGACTTCTTCGACAATGACCTGACTTGGAGTTGAAATTTTTGGTGTAGACGGATCCGAAGGACTAACAACAGTTGCTGTATTGGTAATAACTTCACCACCTACAAAACTTCCGGTGACCCGAACTACCAGCTGAATTACCAGAGTCTGACCAGGAGAAAGAAGCCCTATGGACCAATTGACTGTGCCATTGGAATGGGTTCCTCCTCTGTCGGTAGATACAAACGTGGTTCCTGCCGGCAGTACATCTGATATGTTTACCCCTGTGGCAAAGGCATTTCCGGTATTGGAAACCGAAATCGTGTAAGTGATATCATCTCCCAATCGAACCCTTGATTTATCAGCTATCTTGGTGATGCCCAATATTGGCATGATTCCTTTGAGGACGGTTACATCGGCATTGTTAGAGGTCTTAGGTGAAGCAGGGTCATCCGGACTTGATGCCTGTGCTACGTTGGTGAGTTTTGTTCCTTCTACCACTCCAAGATTTACCAGAACTCTAACAGTCAGTACTTCTGTCTGTCCGGCGGCAATGGTTGGAAATTGCCAGGTCACAGTCCCTGTTTGGAAAACACCACCATTGGTAGCAGACACAAAAGAAGTCCCTACCGGAAGCACGTCTGTCACAGTCACATTGGTAGCCGCGTCAGGGCCGCCGTTGAATACACTTACGGTGTATAAAATTTCTCCACCAGCCTGTACAATGATGACATTGGAAACCTTGAATACTTCAAGTCCTGCTACTGCATCGAAATTCCCTTTACTTTCCGCACTGTGTATAGTGGTACCGGAAAGCACATCGGTTCCTGGTCCGGATTTTGTTGAAAAATCGGAAGTCCCTGCGGAAGAATGAAAAAAATCTGCTGATGCTTGCAGTTGAAACCATGAAATAAACAGGATGACAAGCAATACAGATTGTTTGCAAAATTGCTTCATGAACAATCTATTTTAAGTAGAAATTAATTAAGAAAAACAAACTTCGCTTTAGGCGATTTAGATAGAGTTAGGTCGAGTTTTTACTAGGGGCTTTAGGCTAATTTCCCACTATCGGCGCTTCGGGTGATTTGCCAATAAATGACAAGATTATCATTTGTTGGGCTAAAGTACATATATAGTTTGGAAATAATAATATTTTTACAAGAATCTTATTTATGGAAATTTTATCAAAAAAGGACTATGAAAAAAGGAAATCGTTCAAATTATTTTTAGGCAAAATGCCCTTTTTGAGCAGTAGGAGCATAAAGTACAAAGTACTTGTGACGAATTCCAAAAAAGTGCTAAAACCAGATTTTGGACTTTTTCCCAAATTCTTGATTTGGAAAGATTTCGGTCTAAAAAAATTTTTGAAAAAAAATAATTTTTTTTTCAACCTAAAGTCGTTTCAGATTTTTTTACAAAAAAATTACTCAAATTCCCGAAAGACGAAATGCTACTTTTACAATTTCTCTCCAAAAAAGCATGGGTGAATTAACCAAAAAAAACTCTGTTCCAAATAAGGATTCCATCCAAAAATTATTGGCGGAAATTTCCGTTCTGGAAGAGAACATCAGCATCATCGGAGGGGAAATCTCCACCTTCGAAAATACCCTCCGCCAAAAGCTTGGTTTGCTGATTTCCAGATTGGTATCCCTCAATGAAAAAATGAAGGAAAAGCAACAATTGAAAAAAGCAAAAAGGCTGGAGCAAAAGAAGCGGGGGAAAAATTATAAGGAACCTGTCCAGGTACTTTCACCAAAACCTGCCAAGAAATTTACTCCCGAATCAAGCGAAGATGAAAAGCAGGAATTGAGGCGCCTCTACAAAGAAGCCATCGTACAGGTACACCCCGACAAACTTGGGCCAAGCGAGGAAGAAGATGCTGTCAAAACAGCCACTGACCTTACCGCCCAACTCAATAATATTTATAAAAATGGGGATCTGGAACAGCTGCTCAACTTTTACCGAATCAATATTTTGGGAAATTCCGGCGAAACAAGCAATTTGACAGAAATAGTAGCTGTAAATCCCAAAATCAGGTTAGAGGCATTGAAGACCAAAAAGGAGAGTTTGGCTAGGAAGCTTCAATCTCTGGAAGCAAATTACCTATACCACGTCCTCAAAACCTACGACAATCCTTTGACATTTATCGATGAATTGGAGATACAGTTTCAGGAAAAAATCGGAAAACTGGAAAAAAGGACAAAGAAGATTTGACCTATTTGATTCTATAATTTAAGGTCAGATTGACCTGCCGGACCACATTCTGGAAATCACCCACCGTCACAAAACCCTCCCCTTCGGTGATAAACCTGTCTCTACGGGAGTTTAGAATATCTGCAATCGTCAAAATCAACTTTCCCCTTCCTTTCAGGACATCCTTGCTTCCTGACAAATCCATAAAGAAGATTGACTTTCGCTCCCCCTGAGCCGTTTTTTGATTTGCTTGGTAATTGGCCCTTAATTGGATATCGTACCCTTTTCCAAAGATGAAACGGGAATTTTGTCTGGCATACCAAGAAACAGTCGTGGCTACAAAGTCATCTTGAATGTTGCTCCCGTCTATTTTGGCATAGAAAAAGTTAAAATTGATGTCCGCTTTCCACCAAGGGAAAATGGCATAATCAGTCGTGAATTCAATCCCGTAAGCCCTTTCGGAATTGAGGTTTTCTGTGATGGTAATGGCATTTCCCTGGTTATCGACTGTCCTGATCCTGTCGATTTTGTCTTTGGTATCCCGGTAGTACATGGTTGAAAATAGTGATCCTTTCTCAAAATACTTGATGTGACCGAGTTCAAATGCGTCTGTAAATTCCGGTTCCAGGTCTGGATTTCCGCTGAAGAAATTTCTTGCATCTGAAAAAGTCACAAATGGACTCAGGTCATTGTAAACAGGTCTTCTCACCCTCCTGCTGTAGCTAATCTGCATTGCGTTTTCCTTATTGACATTGTAAGTCAGGTGCGCGGATGGGAATAAGTTGATATAATTCCTCGGGTTGACTTCGTTGGTTTTGACCAAAGTGGTCGTCACATCTGTCAATTCCGCACGCAAACCTCCCTGATAGCTGAATTTGTTGGATTTGTTTCCCAAGATGCCGTAGATGGCATGGATATTTTCTTCATAGAGAAAGATATTGTCAAGCCCGGGAATTGGAAAAAAATCACCGTTTTCATTTTTCTCCTGCACGAGAAAATCATTTTCCATATTCCTAAAACTGCTCCTCAATCCTGTCTCAAATTTTCCGCCGCCAGTACCAATCGGTTTGGTGTAATCGATCTGAATGAGGTATTGCTTTTCAAACTCATCATTGACCGAAGTCTGTACCAAAGATTGGCTTGGGTCCATCACTCCCTCGGGAGAAAAAGTGTCCTCGGTAAACAACTGATCGGAATTTTCCCAATAATCCAAATAAGTAAAGGCTGCCACAAACTCGTGACCTTTCTGCTCAAAAGAGCGCTTGTAGCTCACGATGATCTCCGAATTGGGTTCCATTTCGGTCTCGTCCTGCCTTCTTTTGCTGTAGCTCTGGAGGTTGTCTTTGGAAAAAATGTAATCGTCATACCTGATATCGGTGATCCTGTGCGCATCACTTCTCCTCCACAGATACGAACCTGTCAGGATGCTTTTTTCATTGAAATAGTAATCCAATCCCGCCCGGATATTGTTGTTGAGGCTGTTGACTACACCAGTGGTGGATTGGTCAGAAATGAAAAGAGTATCTCCTCCAAAAGCTTCCTGAAATAAGGTCCCGTTGCGCGGCTGTCTTCTTTTGGCCAAGCCATAATTGACAAACCAATTGATTTTCTTGTGCCTGTAATTCAGGTTGGCAGCCAATCCAAGATTGAGCGGATCGCCCACTGTAGCTTCAAATGAGCCGTTGAAGCCTTGGTTGTTGTCTTTTTTCAGAATGATATTGATCACTCCTGCCATCCCTTCTGCTTCGTATTTTGCTGAGGGATTGGTGATGACCTCGACGCTTTCGACCATACTCGCCGGTAGTTGCTGCAGACCACGGCTGCCTTTGAAACTGACCAAACCAGAAGGCTTCCCATCGATCAGGATCCGCACATTTCCGGATCCTCTCAGGCTGACATTTCCTTCCGTATCTACCGACACCGAAGGCAGGTTCATCAGGATATCGGCTGTCGTCCGACCGGCATTAGCCAGATCCTCACCGACGTTGAATACCCTTTTGTCCAAAGCAAGCTCCATAAAAGCCTTCTCACCTTCCACCACCACCTCAGATAGGTTGCTCATGGTCGGACTGAGCTTCAGAGATTCAAAACGGTATACCGGCTGCTCTTTTGAAACCTGAAACTCTGGGCTTTTGAATGGCTCAAAACCCATAAATTCAATCAAAGCATAGTATGTTCCAAAAGGAATATCAATGGTGAATTCGCCTTTGTCATCCGTAATATTCCCTTCGACCAGTTGCTCGGGACTTTTGTAAATGGCTACTGTGGCAAAAGAAAGGGGATTTCCTGAATTGGCATCTGTGATTATCCCTGTCACCTTACCTTTGCCTCCCTGCTGTGCTTCAAGGGAAGAAAAGAATAAAATGAAAATCGAGGTAAGGATGAAAACCAAAACCTTGGATCGGGTTTTTGATTGCTTCAGGTACGGATTCAAAGTAAGGTCTGAAATTAGGTTTATCAAATAGGCTTGAAATGAATAAGAAAGATATTCTCACCTATCATTTGTAAGCAATATATTATTTTAAAAAACCCGAAAGTATTGATTTTTGATCAGCGGAATTTTTCAGACTCCCTTATACTGTTTCACTACTTTTAAACAAATACAATTGCAAAAAACCTAAATCACAAAATCCCACCCCTACTGTCTTGACTCCAACAAACAAAACTGATAAGGCTCAAGCCAAAGGTACTCATGGTCAGGACCTACATTGATTTCTTTTTGAGACCAATGATCGAAAAGTGATTCAGGTGAATCTCCCTTTTCTCTAAATGCATACCAAGTCAGGTTTTGGTATTTGTCGCTGAAATTGAAAACCCCATAAAATGACTTTCCTTCAAAAGATCTTAAAAAAGCCGCGATGTGGGTGTTGTGCGGCGATATCCAAGTTAGGTTTTTGTAATCTCCGATCACAGGCAGGTTCTTCCGGATTTTGATCAATGCCTTCATTTGGGAGAAAATCCTGTTTTCGACCGTTCCTTCTTCATTTCTTCTTTTTGCTTTTCCCCAATCAATCAAAGGCCTGTGCAGCCACCTGTTGTCGTAGCTTTTTCCCGGATCATCACTGAAACTGTAATCATTGGTATACCCTATTTCATCTCCGTAGTACAGCATTGGCATGCCGCCAAGAAATAGGGAATGCGCCTGCATCAGGATGATTTTTTGGATGGAAATGTCTTGCCCGTGGGAATCATTTTCATACAGTGATTTTTCAAGCCCACACAAAGAAGCCAAAGTGCCGCTGATTCTCGCATCACCGGTTTTGGGATTGAAAGAAAATAGTGCTCCTCTAGCCGGGGTGCCGGGAAGGTTTCCGGAATAATAATCCATCAAATACCTGCGGTGCCTGAAGGGTGTTTTACCGGTCATTTCAATCATATAATCTTCATAACCCATCCCGATATCATCGTGACATCGGGTATAAGAAATCCAGGAGGTTCCAAATGGCTTTTCCAAAATCGCATGTTGGGCGGCAAGCATCACGTCGGTTTCGCCGGTGGCAAGCATGTCCCATTGCAACGCCATATGGGTAGCGTTGTAGGCAAAATCACATTCCTTTGCAGTGTAATCACCTGTCCCAAAGTATTTGATGATTTCCTTTGGTGCGACAATGGCTTCTCCCAATATCGCCATTCCGGGAGCGGCCACGAGGACGCATTCCTTGATCAACTGTAGCAGTGTATGTACCTGAGGGAGATTTTGAGAAGTGGTTCCTGTTTCTTTCCAGATAAATGCCGGTGCGTCTACCCGCAGCACATCCACGCCGAGGTTGGCATAAAACAGGACGTTGTCCAACATTTCCCTAAATACCAGAGGATTCATGTAATTGAGATCCCATTGGTAATTATGAAAAACCGTCATGACCCATTTTTGGCATTCTTCCACATAGGTAAAATTGCCGGGTGCTGCTTCGGGGAAAATCTCAGGCATCTTTTCCTCATATTGATTAGGAATCCACCTGTTGTCAAACATGTAAAAGAAATCCTGAAAATAAGGATCTCCGGATTTGGCTTTTTCGGCCCATTCATGCCTGTGGGAAGTATGGTTGAGGACAATGTCCAGCATCATGTACATCCCCTTTTGCTGCATTTCTTTTCTTAACCCAATCAAATCCTCCAATGTACCAAACTTCTTATCCACCTTTCGGAAATCCGAAACAGCATATCCACCATCACTTTCTCCTTCAGGGCTTTCAAATAGCGGCATCAGGTGCAGGAAGTTTACTCCGAGTTCCTCCAGGTAGGGAAGTTTGGTTTTTAGCTGCGGCAGATTCCCCGCAAAACGGTCCACATAGAGACTCATGCCCACCAATTCATTACTCAAAAACCAATGATCTTTCTTGGCTTTTTCTTCATCCCTTTTGCGAAGGTCTTTTTCCCGGGATTGATAGGCCCTCACCAGAGTCGCTATCAATTGCTCAAAGAGTTCATCTTTTTTAGGATGGGTACTGTAAATCTGATAGTATAAGTGGGTGATGGAAGCCATTCCTGCATTCAGCCGCGCAATAAAAGCTTTGTCTTTGATGGATAATTTAAGCTCGTTGGCGGAAAGAATATTTCGGATGAAGTCTGTCAATGAATGGTCTGTGGCCATGGAAAAGGGTATTTTTTTCTTTTTGAATAAGTAATTGAAAACAGCATCTGTATCAATGTCCGCCTCCCATCGGGGCTGATGCGGTATCGATATCATGGGTTTCTTTGATTCTCAAAGTGGCCAATGCTGCCAAAAGCAACAATGCCCCGGCAAAAGTGATGGCAAACCCGGGATTGTTGCTGAGGATATATTTGGATATAAATCCAAAACTCAAGGTCTGCAGGATCATCGGGATTACAATCATCATATTGATAATGCCCATGTAGACTCCATATCGTTCTTTGGGAATTTCATTGACTACAAGCAGGTAAGGAATTCCCATCATGCTCGCCCAAGCGATCCCAAATCCTGTCATGGGAACAAGCAATGCATATTTGTTTTCGATATGGGGAAAAGCCAGCAAGCCAAGTCCCGCCAGAATCAGACAGATGAAATGGACTTTGCGGGGACCAAATTTTTTGGCTACGCCAACCAAGGCGAAAGCAGACATAAAAGTGACGACATTATACCAGCCATTGACCAGACCGGTCCATCCCACTGCTTCTTCAAAAAGTTTCATATCCTCAGCAGGAGAAGTTTTCCATACTGATTGGGCGATACTTTTGGCGGCATTCTGCCAATAGACAAAGAGTGCATACCATTGGAAAAGGTACACCAATGCAAGTTTCCACATCACCGAAGGCATATCGACGACGGAGTGGATGATTTCCAGGTTTTCGCCAAAAAGAACTCGGGAATATTTGTTTTTCTCCATCGAAGTAATCAACCGAGGAATCAAAGTCCTGTCAAAAATCGAAGGAACCAACAGCAAGGCAAAGAGAATATACACCACCAATGAGGTAATCAGAGAAAGAAAAAACTGGATGGCAGGATGAGGTAGTCCTTTGTTTTTCTCGTTCAAAACCAGCAATTCCTGCTCAGTCGGTGGAATCTCGGGGGTTTTGTAAATACTCCATCCCACCGAAGTAATCGAACAAATTGAACCTAAAAAGAAGGAGGCATACACCCAAACCGGGAGAGAACCGGCAGTTCCCGGAATGTACATCTGAAAGATAAATAGCGAAATATTGGCGAGGGTTATCCCCAATCCGGTAAAGAAACTTTGGGAAAGAAAACCTGTGGCATACTGTTCTTCGGGAAGTTTGTCAGCAATCAAGGCACGGTAAGGTTCCATCGCGGTATTGTTGGCTGCATCCAAGACCCAAAGCAAGCCTGCTGCCATCCAAAGAGAACTGCTGAATGGATATAAAAAAAGACAGATACTGCAAAAAACTGCGCCTATGAAGAAGAAAGGCTTTCTCCTGCCAAATCTTGGACTCCAAGTCCTGTCACTCAAAGCGCCGATAATGGGTTGGATCAGCAATCCGGTCATCGGTCCGGCAAGGTTCAGGATGGGGATTTCATGCGGTTGTGCGCCAAGCATGTCATAAATCGGGTTGACTGCACTCTGCTGCAATCCAAAGCTGTATTGAATGCCAAAAAAGCCGACATTCATATTGATGATCTGTTGAAAGGAAAGCCGTGGTTTGCTCATGCAGGGAAGGTTAATTGGGTCAGGTAAATTCTGTTTTTATCCTTAAATGGGGAAACCCCATTTTGGGAAATCTAAAATAGAAAAATAATCTTCTAAAAATTCATCCAATGAAAAACGATGAAATGGCTAAACAGCACTTAGACAGCGTTTTTTGAGGAAGTACCAAACCCAAATCCCGCTTTTTAACCGATCTATAACGGTTGCGGAAAATGAATCGACATCCACTGTTTTTTGGTAAAAAAAATCAAAAATCAGCGAAAATTTTTTGGGTGTAAAATCAAAAACCGTGCATTTCAAAAACTCTTTCCATCACCACATATTCCATCCCTTCTTTTTCAAAAGTGGCTGCGGTGGTGGTCATTCCGAATTTTTGATAATAAGCTGCTTTTGAAATCCTTGCATTGCACCAGATTCGGTTCGTGTTTTTTTCTTCCAAAAAATCAAAAATGTACTGAAGGAGTTTTGATCCATATCCTTTTCCCTGAAACTGTTCCAAGGTGGCAAACTTCCTGAATTGGGCTTCCTGCCCGTGGATAAAAACCGAAACCACCGAAATCAGATTCTCCTCCACAAACAACCCAAAGTGGATCCCGTTTTCATCTTCCGGAACCCGGACAAAATCAATGGGCTTATCAGGCCACATGACCTGTTGGCGGATGGGGAGAATTTGGTCTATAGAAACTTCTTTGATTATCATCTTTTAATTATCTTTTCAAAAAATCATTTCCAACAAAATATAGAACACCGAAGGACAGATCAGGCAACCCAATCCCGTGTAGAAAGTCGCAGTCACTGCTCCATAAGGCACCAACTTGGGATCTGTTGCCGCTAATCCGGCAGCCACACCACTAGATGTTCCCATCAATCCTCCAAATGCCATAGCTGATTCCGGGCTGTTCAGGCCTATTTTATTGGCAGCAATTGGCGTAATGATGGTTACCGCGATCGTCTTGACCACGCCTGCAGCAATGCTCAGCGCAATCACCTCCGAACTCGCACCCACAGCAGCACCCGTCACCGGGCCCACGATATAAGTACAAGCACCGGCACCGATCGTGCAAAGGCTCGCAGCATCCCGATATCCCCAAGCATAGGCGAGTAGAACACCCATCAAAAAGAAAAGCCCAATACCAAAAATCAAAGAAATCATGCCCAAAAAACCGGCTTTGCGCACCAAAAAAAAACTTGCCCCTGCCGCTGTGGCGACGATGGCAAAGTCACGGAACATGGCGCCGCCCAAGATCCCGACTCCCTTGAAAATGGCAATGTCTGACAACCCTTTTTCTCCCCCGGTAAATACTCCGCCCACATACCCGAGAACCAAGCCCAAGAAAATGGAGATGGCCGATCCCGGAATTTTGGAGTTCAATACTTTTTTGGAAAAAAGCTCAGAAAAGGCCACAATGATCCCAATCACCAAAAAGCCCAAAATAAGGCCGTTTTTTTCCACCAAATTCAGGAATATATCCATCTCAGTTTTTGTGAAAATTTTTGAGAATCAAGGGAAAAACAAAAAAAGAAACAACCACCGGAACCGCCCCGGCAACAATGGCCAAAGTACCTGTCGAAACTGCGGATTTGACATTGAGGCTTGCCGCCATCGCAATGACCACGGGGATATACATTTTGTTCCAAAAGTCTATGCCGGAATCTATATCAGGACTCATCCAACGGTTTTTGATAAACCATTCCTTCAAGACCTTCAAGATGATCATCGCAAATCCTACTCCCCCGACATTGGCATTGATGCCGAGCAGGTTTCCAAAAAACTCCCCCAACCACTGCCCGATCAGGTAGGAAAGTGCCAAAAGGGCGACTCCGTAAATTATTTTCATGTTTTCAGATTAAAACAGTTTTTTCAATTCATTTTTGGTGACTTTGCCCATTGCATTTCGCGGTAAATCTTCCACCACTAGGAACTTTCGTGGGGTTTTGTAGGCAGGCATCCTTTCCCTTATCCAAGCATTCAGGACATTGACATCTATATTCTTTTCTGCCACCAAAGCCGCGGCTACCAATTCCCCCCATTCCTCATCCGGAATTCCTATGACCCCACAATCCTTGACACCCGGATATTTCCGAAGAACTTCCTCGATTTCCAAAGCGGAGATTTTGTATCCTCCGGATTTGATGATGTCAACAGAATCCCTTCCGAGAATCTTGAAATACCCTTCCTCCACGACGGCGATATCTCCGGTTTTGAACCAACCGTCTGATGTGAATGCTTTTGCTGTTGCTTCTGGTTTTCCCCAATATTCCTTGAAAACATTGCCGCCCATGACCTGGATTTCACCGGGTTGGTCCGATGGAATTACCCTGTCGGCCTCATCACATAGTCTGACCTCCACTCCCTTGAGAGGCATTCCGATATAGCCCGCACGCCGTGTACCCTCGTAGGGATTGCTGATGGCCATGCCGATTTCGGTCATGCCGTACCTTTCGAGCAGGTAATGTCCCGAGATTCCGTGCCACTTCTCCATCACTGATACCGGCAACGCCGCCGAACCCGATACCATCAGCCTGAATTCCTTCAATCTTTCCGTAACGTTCATTTGCTCAGTCTGAGAGAGGTTTTCATAGTAAGCGATCAACTTGAAATAGATGGTGGGAACCGCCATAAAAACATTGACCTTGCCTTCCATGAAAATTTCAAAAACCTTTTTGGCATCAAAATTTGGTAAAAATTGAACCGTTGCTCCGGACCAAAGCGCACAGGAATTGACGTTGATAATACCGTGTACATGGTGCAGGGGCAGGATCGAAAGGGTGTAATCCGAAGAACTCCATTGCCAGGCATCTACCAAGGTACTAACCTGCGCTTCGATATTCGCATGGGTGGTCAGGACTCCCTTGGGAAGACTAGTCGTCCCGCTGGTATAGAGAATCATCGCACCTCTTTGGTTTTCTATTTCAGGCAATTCACCCGATTCATTTTTAGATAAACCTGACATCCTGATAAATCGGATGTTGGGCATCATAGAAAAAGGAGACAGGATATCTTCATATTCCGGTCCACAAATGATCATTTCCGCAACCGTATCTTCCACCACATATTGGAGGGAAGGCAAAGGATAAGTGACACAAAGCGGTACCGCTATGCCTCCTGCCCGCCAAATGCCCCATTGCACCGCCACATAATCAAACCCCGGCGCTATCATAAAGGCAATCCGCATTTGGCCAAGGTCCTCTTTTCCCTGCAGGAGATGCAATGCAATCACTTCACTTCTGTCCAAAAGGTCTTGAAAAGAATATGAATCAAATTGGTCCACAATGGCGCATTTGGTTGCAAACCTTTTGGAGTTTTCAATAAGTCGAAGCATAATAGGTTTTTTTGGAAGGCTTAAATTAAACCGAAATTCAATCGATTGTTGGTGTCGGAGCTAAAAAATGGCTCGAGTCCCAAAAGGCGATCATTTATTTGATCCAACTTGATTGCAATATTCAACAATCAAAGCCTATTTTAGTAAGAATTTATTAGCCTCATCCATATGACATTCAACAGACGCAATTTCCTCAAACTCGCCTCATTGGCCCCCGGCCTGGCTATTCCTTCATTAAGTTTTGCAAACAGCCAGGAAAAAGACCTTCCAAAGGCTTTGAAAGGGTTAAAGCCCATGACCGCGGACATTGTTCCCATCAGTCGTGAGGAAAGGTTGGGCAGGATAGCCAAAGCACAAAGTCTGATGATAGCAAACAAAGTAGATGCGCTGTTTCTCGAACCAGGGACCAGCATGGCGTATTTTCTGGATTTCGACTTTTTTCTCTCCGAAAGGATGGTGGCAGCCGTGATTCCTGCCAAAGGAGAAATTGCTTATGTCTGTCCAAAGTTTGAAGAAGACAAAGTAACAGAATTGGTAAAATTCGGTTCCGACATACGCACTTGGGAAGAGCATGAAAGCCCTTATCAGGTGGTTGCGGGAATCTTGAAGGACAAAGGCACTCCCAATCAGACCGTCGGAATTGAAGAGCGTTCGAGGTTTTTTCTTTATGATGGCATCAAAAAGGAAAGTGGAAGGCTGAATTTTGTCCTTGCGGATCCTATCACAGCGGGGTGCAGGATGTTTAAATCACCCGCTGAAATTGCGCTTATGCAAAAAGCCAATGACATCACGCTTGCTGCCTACAAAGTACTTTTTGATTCGCTTTATGAAGGCATGACCCAAGCGGATTTCAGCCGGGTTGCCACTGAGGCGCATCTGGCTTTGGGCGCAAAAGGCTCCATAGGTGCTAATTTTGGGGAATGGTCCGCTTTCCCACATGGAAGCAGCACCCCACAGAAACTCAAAGAAGGCGACCTTATTTTGGCCGACGGCGGCTGCAAGATAGAAGGCTATACCTCAGACATCAGCCGAACGATTGTTTTTGGAAAACCAACAGCCAGACATACTGAGGTATGGAATATCGCAAGGGAGGCTCAGCAAAAAGCAATCGAGCTTGCCGCACAACAGGGGACTACCTGTGAGCAAATGGATGCTGTGGCAAGGGGAATTGTCAGCAAAGGTGGATTTGGTCCTGATTACAAATATTTTAGCCACCGGCTTGGGCACGGGATCGGCCTTGATGTCCACGAATGGACCAATCTGGTGCGTGGCAACAAAACCCCGCTTCAGGAAGGAATGTGTTTCAGCAATGAGCCCGGGATCTACATCGTGGGTGAGTTTGGCGTCAGGGTGGAGGATTGTTTTTACATGTCTGCCTCAGGCCCCAAGTTCTTCAGCGCTCCGAGTCCAGCGATTGATAAGCCTTTTGCTTAGATTGAATTTGAAAATATTTAAGAAAAAAAGGGTTTCCATTAACGGAAACCCTTTTTTTGTTTAATCCAAATTATCCCGTTTTTCAAGAAATGAAAACATCGTCATTGTTGAGAAGGATTTCATCGAGGTTTTCTCCGGGAAGGGCGATGATTTGTTCATTCTCGGCATCCCATTCTATGCGTCTGCCGATTTTGTAAGATAGGCCGCCCATATGCGCTGTGATGGCTTCTTCAAATCCCTCAGTGATTCCACAGCTGGGTTCACCGCCGTTACGGACACAGCTCATCCATTCTCTGAGGTGAAGGAATGTAGAGTCCACTCTTTTGCCGTCTCGGTAGGTCCATAGTAAACCCTTGTTGGCAAAATATTTGGCTGTGGCTGAAGTGACCGCATCTACGCCATTGGCACTTGGGTCATATTGGTAGATCGGAACGGATGGATCTACCCTGTTTTCTTTGATCAGGTCTTTGTACTTGGTGGACCTAGGATCGGCATAGATCGTGACCATATTTCCCAACTCCATGGAAGCATCATGTCCCATCAATACCGTGCCCCTATCAAACTGATTGCCCAAAGTAGCACTGTAGACCAAGGTCATCCCTTTTTCTTTGCCGGGGGTCTGACTCGTACCGGTACTGAATTCCGGAAAATCCATGTTGATTTGCATCACATCAGGAACATTTCTTCCGTCCCTGTGGGTGTAAACCCCTCCTGAACCTGTGATGTATTTGGGAATTCCCATTTTCAAAACACAATTGATCCTATCATAATCATGGGTCAATAAATCCCCTGACAAACCTGAACCATAAGCCCACCATTTTCTCCATCGGAAAAAATGTTCAGCATTGAATGGGATTTGGGGAGCGGTGCCTAAGAAGGCGTTCCAATCAATTGTCTCGGTTGAAGCATCCGGATGGATGTCATATTGCCAGGCACCGTTGTCGTCATTTCTGTTGGTAGCCGTCACGACCAAAGACACATGGCCTAAGGTATTTTTGGCAATGGCATCCTGTGCAGTCAGAAAACTCTGGGTTTGACGATGCTGATGTCCGACCGCAAATTTGATATCCGGGTTTTTACGGCAAGCTTCCCTCAGGTCATAGGTTTCCTGAATGGTATGGGTCATGGGTTTTTCAACATATACATGTAGGCCGGCCTCAATGGCGGCAATGGCCATCGGTGCATGCCAATGGTCCGGTGTCGCAATGATGACTGCATCCACCTCACCGCTGTTGAATAATTCCAAATGTGTCTTGTAGCGCTTGCAGGGATTCTCTTCTGTATTGAATGATTTTAACGCCTTTTCTGCCCTCACGTCAAAAATATCGCAGATTGCAGTCAGCTTGACGTTGAGGCTTTCTTGTGCCTGAAATTCTGCCAATCGTTTGTCATCAGGATTTTCTGCAGCGGATTTGACCATGTCATCGATCCATTCTGTGGTTGCAAAACCCAAAGACCGCATCAGTTGCTCGCCTCTTATCCCAAACCCAATCAGGCCGACCCGTAGCGGTTCCCCGGTCATAGGGCCTGAAGCGGGAGGTGCTGAAGCTTTGATATTGAGGGTTTCGAGCAAAAGATTACGCTCGCTCAATGCCTTTTCATTAGACCTGAAACCTGCTGTCCATACTGCACCAAAAATCGGAATACCTCCGAGTATTTTGAGCCATTCCCTTCGGGAAAAGCCTTTGAATAAATTCTTGTCAGTTGCCATGTGCTTCAGTTTATTGGGTTAGTGGATACTGTCTTCTGCTTGGCAAAAAGCTTAGCCAAACCGAAGGCATATTGGGTAGGGAATAAATAGATCACAAAGAGCGCCGCGGCCTCAATGAGGTTTTTGTTGACCAGCCAATAGCTTCCCTCGCTTGGTCCCTGAGGATATCCGGGAAATGGCGGATGTGCCAAATAGTACAGCAACAACAAGCCAATTCCGATGATACAGGCCCAATTGGTCTTGACACCGATGATAAGGCTAAATCCTACCAAAAGCAGAGCGCCGATATTGAGCGTATCGATGACAGGAATGATGGTCTCGCTGGCCATCCATCTGAAAAAAGACTCCATATAACTCGCACTGAGCAAGTATCCTTTAGCAGTCCAGGAGGGACTGTATAATTTAATGACACCTTCGTACAAAAAGTGCCAACCGATCAGCAAGCGAAGCAGCACCAGGCTGCCTGTTTGCAATGAGGTAAATCTGGAAGTTTGATCCATAGGTTTTTTGTTTATTGATGCACGATATTACCACATCAAACCCCAAAAAAACATGACATAAATCAATCCGAAACATGATGTATATCTCACTGTCCTGCAGGGTTTTTGGGAGGAAATAAAAGGAATTTCTAATAGGAGGAATGGTTTAAAAATGTTTTTTTCGTAGAATTACGAATTTTTCGTAGGAAGTCTAAAATCTTTCTTTTACATTTATTTTATGGAAACATTGACAAAATACGAAGAGACGCTGATGCGGATATTCTGGAAGCTGAAGCGAGCTTTGGTAAGGGATGTTCTGAATGAACTGCCCGAACCTAAGCCTCCCTACACGACACTCGCCTCCAACATCAAGCTACTTGAAAAAAAAGGATTTCTCGACCACAAATCCTACGGCAAAATACTCGAATATTTTCCAACGGTTTCCCAATCTGACTACCGCAAAAACAGCTTCAATGAATTGGTGGAAGACTATTTTGATGGCTCGGTAGAGAATGTATTGTCCTTTATGGTAAAGGAAAAAGGGTTATCTGAAAAAGATATGGAAGAACTTCAAAAATTGATCGACAACATGGGTAACTCCTCTCAGCCATGACCACATTATTCAACTACCTCTTGGAAGGCAGCATTATCCTGCTCTTGCTATACGCCTTCTACATTGTGTTTCTTTCCAAACTTACGTTTTTTGGATGGAACAGGGCATACCTTTTGGGTTCCTTGGCATCGGCATTGGTACTCCCTCTACTTTCCTTTGAACTCAACCAAAGTTCAGTTTCGGGTTTAAATCCTGAGGTATTTTCCTATTACTTGCCGGAATTTGCCCTGACTCCTGAGGAAGGGATATCAGCAAAATCCATTCTGATATATGCGGCAATCTTTCTTTATGGTGCCGGATTCCTTTGGACTGCCACACGGTTGGCAACAGGGATTATCAAAACTTTCAGTTTGATCAGGTCCTCAGAAAAATTCCGCCACAATGGATTGACTATCGTCGTAAACCCAAAATTTCCACCATCATCCTTCTTTAGCTTCATCCTTTTGCCGGCATATCAGGCAGGAAATAAAGCACAGGAATTGATCATTCTTCACGAATCGGAACATGCCTCCAAGCTCCATACATTGGATCTGATTTTTGTGCAGGTAAGCAAAGCGATTTTCTGGTTTCACCCGCTTATCAAAGCCTTTGAATCCAGTATCCATGAAGTCCATGAATTTCAGGCGGACACCAAAGTGACCAATGTCCATCCCAAAAAGGAATATGCACAGTTGCTTTTTAACCTGACTGTTACCAAAAAAGAACAGCAGTTTGTGAACAACTTCAACCAGTTTCAGCTCAAAAAAAGAATCCTGATGATGAATGCCAACAAATCCGGGTTGGTACATAAAGGAAGGTTTTTGCTTGCACTGCCGCTTTTGGGATTGATGGTTTTTGTTTTTGCCTGTGACAAGACCTCCGAGAATTCCTTTTCCGAAAACATGGATATCCCCATGACAATGGAGTTTGCCCCACCAAAAAATGATGATCCAATAGTCGAAATTTTAAGTGCAGATGAAGTTTTCGATGTCGTGGAAGAGTCACCGGAGTTTCCCGGAGGGATGGAAGCATGGAATGATTTCTTGAGAAAGAACCTCAAATATCCCAAGCAGGCCCGAAGTATGGGAATCGAGGGAACTGTCTACGCCGTGTTTGAAATAAGAACCGATGGCAGTGTGCACAATATCGAATTGTTGAGGGGAATCGGCGGTGGCTGCGATGAGGAAGCGATACGAGTGATAGGAGAGTCTCCAAAATGGACCCCGGGAAAACAAAGGGGAAGATTGGTCAACGTCAGGATGAGGATACCGATCAGGTTTCAGTTGGGTTAAATCCTTATCGAAAAAGCATACCAGATAATCAAAATAAATCAACCATATAAACTAACCACAAGATGAAAGCAAACAATTTTAACCCAAATTACAAAAGCAGGCTTCTCACTGCCCTCCCGCTAATGGGACTGATGATCGTATTTTTTTCCTGTGACTTTCAAGGATATGACGAGAAAGTAGTATTGGAAAATGGCGAAGTCACCAGCAAAACCATTCAAAGTGATGAGGTATTTGATGTTGTAGAAGAATCCCCGACGTTTCCGGGAGGGATGGAAGCTTGGGTAGAATTCTTGGGAAACAACCTCAAATATCCTGAAAAAGCCAGGGAAATGGGAATCGAGGGAACTGTGTATGTGGTCTTTGAAATCAGGAAAGATGGATCAATCAAAAATGCAGAGTTGCTCCGAGGTATCGGAGCCGGCTGTGACGAGGAGGCTTTGCGCATCATCAAAGAATCACCAAACTGGACACCGGGCAAACAGCGGGGACATATCGTCAATGTCAGGATGCGGGTTCCGATCCAATTCAAACTTGGGGACAAAGAAGTAATCGCCTAAAGTCCATAAACCATTTCAATAAATCACCTTTTGTAAAATCAATTTAACCAATCAAACACCTTCCCTAAATGAACACCAGCGCATCAAGATCAAAAAGTACAAACAATTTCCTGTTGGCCATCATTCTACTGTCCATGATGGTATTTGTCATCTCCTGCAAAAGCTCCAAAGATTCCGCTTTTTCAAAAACCATGGACATTCCGATGGGAGAGAATTCCCCACAAAGTTCATCCGATGAAGTCTTTGATGTGGTGGATGAAGTTCCCGAATTTCCAGGTGGAATTGAAGCTTGGGGCAACTTCATGAAAGACAATCTCAAGTATCCAACCTTGGCCAAAGACAAAGGGATTGAAGGGACTGTGTACATCACTTTTATTATCAATAAAGATGGTTCTGTAAGTAATGCGGAGATTCTCAGAGGAATCGGGGGAGGCTGTGACGAAGAGGCCCTGAGGGTAGTCAAAGCTTCGCCAAACTGGACTCCCGGAAAAAAAGACGGTAAAATAGTCAGATCCCGAATGAGGCTGCCGGTCCAATATGCTCTTGGCAAAAAGGATAAATCTTGAACAATCAAAAAGAGGGATTCTCAGATGGGAATCCCTCTTTTTTCCTAAACAGTGGTATAATCTGCCCTAAAAACTAATTTAACTTTTTACCATTCTACATGCCATAAAGATGTTCATCTAAAAACCCGTTTCGGAATTTTCCTTCGGGGTCGTGTTTGGCGAGAAGGGATTTGAATTCCTCCATTTTTGGATACCGCTCTTGGAGTTTTTGGGAGGAAATGGTGAATAACTTCGCCCAGTGTGGTCTTGGACTAAACGGTTCCAACTTGGCTTCCATCTTAGGTAAAAGTGCCATGACTTCAGGAATTTCTTGTTTCCAAGTGGTATGAACCGCGATGGAATCCCTTTGGTAGCAGGTACTCATCCACAATTCATCCGCTTTGATACTTCTGATTTCGGAGATGAAAAGGTGAGAAGAGATTTGATCTGCCATTTCCTTCACCGCCATCAGCGCTTCGTAGCCATTTGCCATTGGTACAAAATATTCTGATTGGAGTTCCTTGCCTGCACTTGGCTGAAATTCCATTTTGAAATGTGGCAAGCGCTCATACCATGGACCGGGAATAGCCAATTGCTCAGAACAGCTTTCGGCAGACATTTCCTGCACAGGATGCATATGTACTTTTGCCTGTTTGGCACCGTAAAACTCCTCCGGAAAATCCAACGTCTCGCCCGGGACAACTTTTCTCTTTATCCAGACTTCGTTGACATTGTCACTTTTCCAATCAAGAAAAAAACTCACACTATACCCCGAAGCCATGATTTCTTGGAAATTCTCCTTCAGGGCGGTCATTGGCATATCCATGTACACGACCTGAGCGACCTCAAAAGTGGGAAGCAGGTCCAAAGTCACTTTGGTCACAGGGCCAAATCCTCCCAATCCAACTACGGCACCAAAAAAATCCGGATCTTTTTCCTTTGAAAGCTGAACCAACTCACCTTTGGCGTTGACAAACTCGATAGCTACAACACCTGTGGAAAGGTTGCCGTTATCCACCCCCGAACCATGGGTGGCTGTGGCTATCGTTCCGGCAACAGAGATATGCGGAAGAGAGGCGAGGTTATGGAGGGCATATCCGTTTTGATGGAGGTAGGCGCAGAGTTCCCCGTACTTGATGCCACCTTCTACCGTCACTTGGTTTTTTTCCGTGTCCAAGGAAATGATTTTGTTCAGATTTTGGAATGAAATGAGGTTATCGTTGCTGTCAGCAATCCTGTTGAAAGAATGCCTCGAACCCAATACCCTCAGTTTCTCACATTTTTTAACCAAGGCCTGTACTTCTTCCACGGTTTTGGGATAATGAACATTGGTCGTGCTGAACTCAAAATTTTCAGCCCAGTTTTTCAAGGTTTCGGAGGTCATCGTTTCAGTAGGTTTTTGAGGGGAACAGGATAGTATCGGTTGGATCAATACCCCTCCAACGAGGAGAGAAGAGTTTTTGAGGAAGGTTCTTTTTTTCATTTTGGATTTAGGAAAGGAAGAAAATTCTATTGTTAAATGGCAATAATGCTTTCTCAATAATTCACCTTCAGTTCTTTCACTTTGGTCGGTAGCCAAACCTGCATTTCACTTGCTCCACGGTTGGCCCAAGTGTAATAAGGAATGGCGGTGATGCTCTTGGTTTCAGTTTTTACAGTGGACCCATCCTCCGAAACGGTCACCACCGGCACATTTGCCTGAATGGCCATCACCCTTTCATTCAGAACCTGATATTCTACTTCCTGAAATTCGGTATTCGCCGGAACCACAATGTTCCAAGCCCTTCCGGCATTATCAGCACCCTCCACACAATAAACCAAAGGTCCTCTTTGCAAAGCAATCCTGTCCCGATTGGCTTCCACTTCATTTCTTGATTTTATTTTCCTGATTTCCATCGGCAACGAATATTGGACAATGTCACCTTTGCTCCATTTTCTTGATATGGTGATGTATCCATTTTCCTGGGTGTATTCCACAGGCTTGCCGTTGAGTGTCACGGTGAATTTTTCTTTGGCTGTACCTTCGAATCGATACAAATCCCCAGGTACCGGCTGTTCTTTTGCCCATCCGGGCAACCTTAAATTGAGGCTGAAGGTGGTTTTTTTCTCAGGATTCATGGCGATGTTCACCACCCCATCCATTGGGAAATTGGTTTTGATTTCGACCGGCACATTTACCTTTCCCATTTGGATATTGGTCTGACTTCCGATAAATAAGTTAACCCAAATACCATCTTCCGAAGTAGCATAGATATAGTCACCGACAGAAGCCACCAAGCGGGAAATATTCGAAGGACAGCAAGCTGTTCCAAACCATGCCCTGCGGGAATGTTGCCCATTGGAAGCAAGGGGGTTTCCATAAAAAAACCTGTCGCCCTGTAGGCTCAAACCGTCCAAAGCTGCATTGTAAAGGCTCCTCTCCAGGACATCGATGTATTTGGAGTCCCCTTCCAAGGAATTCATGCGCTGATTCCAGAAAACCATTCCTACTGAGGCGCAGGTTTCACTGTAAGCCCTTTCGTTTGGCAGGTCATAATCGACTGAAAAACCTTCATTGCTGCCTGAGGAACCAATGCCTCCTGTGATGTACATGTTGCGGTAGACCACATCTTCCCACACGGTTTTCATGGCATTCATGTACCCGTCGTCATTTTTTGCTGCGGCAACATCTGCGGCACCGGTGTAGAGATACATAGCCCGGACGGCATGTCCAGTGATTTCTTTTTGTTCCTTGACAGGCACGTCATCTTGGGCATATTTGGGCCCCCAATGCTTGTTTTCCCAGATCCCTCCTACTCCATGGCCACGGCCCCTTTGGTCCAAAAACCAATCCGAAAGTTCGAGGTACCTTTCCTCTTCGGTCAACTTGTACAATTTGACCAAAGCCAGTTCGATCTCCTGATGGCCTGAGACCCAAGGTCTGTTTGCCTGTCTGAAAGTCTTATCAATATGGTCTGCCATCCTGATACCGACATCCAGGAGTTTTCTCTTTCCTGTGCTTTGGTAATAAGCTACGCCAGCTTCTATCAGATGACCGGCACAATAATCCTCGTGCATGTCCATATTTTGCCACCTATTTTCCAATCCCGTCAAAGAATAAAAGGTGCTAATGTAGCCGTCAGCCTCCTGAGCTGCAGCGATCTTATCGATCCATTCGTCCGCCTTGGCTTCAAGTGCAGGATCAGATTGGTTTTTGAGGGAATAGGCAATGGCCTCCAAGGCCTTGTAGACATCACTGTCATCATAGTAAATCCCTTCATGGGACTCCCCGGATTTTCTTGCAGCTTTTTCAAAATTGCGGATCCGTCCGGTCTCCACCTCCGTTTGTTGGATACAAACCTGCAAGGCGGTGGAAGCTACTTTTTCCAGTTTTGGTTTCCAAAAAGCATCTGTGATCGTCACTTCCGAGTAACTGACAGGTGTCAGCCTGACCAATCCGGATTGGCTTGTAGCTTTTTCAGAAACAAAAAGCACCAGGAGAGAAAGCAGGAATACATGGGTTTTCATGGGATTTTTGGGTTGGATTTGAAGCAGAAAGCAAGGCCTTGAACGGATTTCTGTGAAGATCAAAAACAGGAATCCAAATCAGACAATGGATTTTGACCATCTATACAAATATATCCAATTGAAGCAATTTTGCCAGAATTTATACCTGAATGGTAAAATCAAACATGGATAAACGCTTCTTTGCCAGTAACGCTATATTCTTCTTCATGGAGACGGAAGACGGAAGTCGGAAGACCGATGTACCGGATATTTCAGTCTGCAGACAAAAATTTAAATGGATAGCCAATCTACTGACATAATTGTGTACATACATTAAATCAAAATAGAGGAAACCATCATGGGCAATTACCTGCCCGGATTTTCTGATTTCATTGATGGTTTTGATAGATTTGGATTATGAAAATCACCTATCTTGAAAATTACGATTCCCTAAGCCAATATGCTGCAAAACTTGTCATGGATGAAGTTCAGCTAAAAAGAGACCTTTTGTTTTGTGCCGCTACGGGAAATTCTCCTACGGGAATGTACGCCGAAATGGCGAAAAATAAATCCCTCTTTGACCGGATGCGCGTCGTCAAAATGGACGAGTGGGGAATCATTCCGCTCTCCCATCCTGATTCCTGTGAATCCTACATCAAAAAACATGTCTTGGAACCTTTGGAAATCCCGGCTGAAAGGTATGTTGGATTTGATGCTGCACCCGAATCGGTAGCGGCCGAGTGCACGAGAATGCAAAACTTTATCAGCGATCAAGGGCCCTTTGACATTTGTATTTTGGGATTGGGAAAAAACGCCCACATTGCTTTCAATGAACCTGCTGATTTTTTGCAGCCATATTTTCATAAAGCCACCTTGGCACCTTCTACCATACAGCATGACCCGGCATTGTCACAAGGTCCGGAACCGGCTTATGGATTGTGTGTGGGCATGAAGGATATTCTTGAGACAAGAAAAATAATATTTCTCATCACAGGCAAAGGCAAACAGGAAGCCATCAAACAGATTTTTGACAGAAAAATATCAACACAATGTCCCGCATCATTCCTTTGGATGCATCCCAATGTGGAGTGTTTGATAGATAAAAACAGCTTGTAAGCTGAATTCAAAGTCCGGAAAAAAGTAGGTCCTTCCTTGATTGGTTCCATTTTTTACCAACCGTCAGATTTTTTTCAGTCGCTATAAAAGATGCTTGTGTATCAGGGGAATAAATTGCAATTTGGGTTTGAGCTGCATTTTGATTTTCAGGGACTTAATTGACTGGAAATCAAATTTTGGTCCGATTAGCAATAAACCCGTTCATGCCTATTATCCGGAAATTTTTAATCCTGTTTTCACTGTTGATTCTGGGCCGTTGCTCAGAAAAGAAGGCTCCTATTCCGGCAGATTCCTCTCCGCCAAAATCACCCCAAGAAGAACTCGAGACTTTTGAAATTGAAAAGGGATTCAAAATCCAGTTGGTAGCGGCTGAACCCATGGTGCAGGATCCGATAGCCCTGACATTCGATGAAGATGGCAGGCTTTGGGTTGTCGAAATGAGGGGATTCATGACCGACATAGATGGTACTGAAGAGCAGCAACCTCTCGGTAGAATTTCTGTTTTGGAGGACGAAGATGGCGACGGAATGATGGACAAAAGCACAATCTACCTTGACAGTCTCATCATGCCAAGGGCTTTGGGACTTATAAAAGGTGGTGCCCTAGTCGCCGAGAACAATTCCCTTTGGATCACAAAAGACACAGATGGTGACCTCAAAGCGGATTCAAAAGTACTTTTGGACTCTACATATTCCCAAAACGGCATTCCCGAGCATTCCGATAATGGCCTTTTGAGGAATATTGACAACTGGTATTACAATGTGAAGTCAAAGTTGCGGTACAAAAACCTAGGCGGAGAATGGGTCCGCGACAGCACCGAAGCCCGGGGTCAATGGGGTGTCAGCCATGACGATCAGGGAAGGTTGTTTTACAATTACAATTGGTCCCAACTGCATGCCGACCTTGTTCCTGCCAATTACCTTTCCCGAAACAAAAACCACTCTCCTTCTACGGGCATTGATCACGGCCTAACGATAGACCGACGGATATTTCCGATAAGGCCAAATCTAGCTGTGAACAGGGGTTATATCCCCGGTACTTTGGATGAAGAAGGAAAACTTCTTGAATTTACATCAGCATGCTCTCCTCTCGTATTCAGGAGCACATTATTTCCAAAGGAATATTATGGTAATGCTTTTGTCTGTGAAAATGCAGGAAACCTTGTAAAAAGGAACGTTATCATCCAAAAAGATCTCCTTTTGGAAGCTTATGACCCAAACCCGGGTAAAGAATTTTTGGCCTCCACGGATGAGCGCTTCAGGCCTGTTAATTCAACTATTGGACCGGATGGCGCAATGTATATTGCTGACATGTATAGGGGAATGGTGCAACATGGATCTTATGTGACCCCCTATTTGAGAGAGCAGACCTTGAAGCGAGACTTGGTTTTTCCGGTTCATCTGGGCAGAATCTGGAGGATAGTTCCGGAAGATTGGGAACCTTCCCCAAATCCAAAACTTTCCAAAGAAAGCTCCCAAGAGCTAATCAAGCGACTTTCCCATCCTGATGGTTGGCACCGGGACATGGCCCAAAGACTGTTGGTCGAGCGGGAGGATGTATCCATAAAATCGGATTTGGAAGACTTGGTCCGAAACGGAAAAACCGAATTGGGCAGGTTCCACGGACTTTGGACTTTGGAAGGTTTGGGTTTGATAGCAACAGACTTGCTTTTCGACTTACTTGATGATCCATCTCTTTTGATGCAAAATACATCCATGCGGCTTTTGGAAAACTTTGCTCTCCAAGAGAATAATATTCAGACCAAACTCGGGCAATCATTATCATCCAAAATAAAGGATGCTCCTGTTGAAGTTTCTCTGCAAATGGCTTTGAGTGCTTATGCCTTGAATCAGGAAGATGCTTCGGAAATATTGGAGAATGTGATTTTCCGTTTTGGGGACAATGCCTTGGTCAGGGATGCGGTCATGAGTAGTCTTGGTAACCGAGAATTTGATTTCTTGGATAAGTTATGGATATCTGAAAATTGGAAGATAACAGATCCTTCCAAAGAAATTTTTCTGGAAATGCTGACTGTTTCCATTGTCAAGAAAAGAGATCCAAAAGAACTGGAAAGCCTGCTGACAATATTGGATGATTCTCCTAAGGATTCGGATTGGAAACAGCAGGTCGTCCTTACCGGAATGGCCATCCAAGCTGCAAATAGTAGAGCAAAAGGACCTTTGACTTTGAAAAAAGAACCTCCAATCTTTAAAAGAACTGACCTTAAAATCGAACCTGCAAGAGTTGAGATGCTGAAATCCATGTTTTCTTGGCCTGGCTATACACCAAAAGTGTTAGAAATGTCATCCAATTCTCTTGATGAAAAAGGGATGCAGCAGTTTGCGATGGGCAGGCAAAAATACCTGGTAACCTGTGCCGGGTGTCACGGTTCGGACGGCGCCGGAGTCAACAGAATGGGACCGCCGTTGGCGGCTTCGGAATGGGTGATCGGTGATGAAATCCGGCTTTCACTCATCCTCCTTCATGGCATGGAAGGTCCTTTGGAAGTAACAGGTAAAAAATATGACGCTCCGGAAATCCTTCCCGTCATGCCCGCCCATTCGACCATGGATGACGCTTCCATTGCAGCGATATTGACCTATATCCGAAATGAATGGGGAAACCAAGCTCCTGCCATTAGCGGCAGAACTGTTTCCTCTACCCGGCATACCTCGCAGGGAAGGGTGTATCCATGGACCGCCCCGGAACTAATCAAGCATACCGACTCCTTGTCTGTCCTCAAACCTACCTAAAAACCCATTCCGCCAATATGAGATCCTCCGATAATTACACATCCCCCTTTTCCCCTGAAAGAAGGAATTTCATTCAAAAAACAGGATTGGCAGCATTGGCGATGGCTTTTCCATTGACTTCTTTTTCCATGAATTTTGAAGGGGTTTCGATGGGTATCGTAGTCCATTCCTATGGCGCAAGGTGGAATTCGAAAGTCCCGAGTGAAAAATATCCCGGTTTTGAAAATGCCCTCCAACTCATCAAACACTGCCACCAGATCGGTGCCGGGGGCGTACAAGTTGGCGTCAATAACTGGACTTCGGATTTTGCCAAAAAAGTCAGGGACCAAAGAGAAAACCTTGGAATGTACTTGGAAGGAAGCATCGGCTTACCAAAATCAAAGGATGATATTGACAATTTTGAGAAAGAAGTCTTGACAGCAAAGGAAGCAGGGGCGACAATCCTGAGGACCGTATGCCTCAGTGGCCGGAGGTATGAAAATTTCAAAACAGACACTGAATTTCTTGATTTCAAAGCAAAATCTATCCTTTCGCTTCAATTGGCAGAACCCATAGTAAGAAAGCATAAAATGAAACTGGCAGTCGAAAACCACAAAGACTGGCGCGCGGCTGAATTGGTCGAAATCATCAAAGGAATGGACAGCGAATGGATCGGGGTGACTTTGGATTTTGGAAACAATTATTCACTTCTTGAAAAATCGGAAGATGTCATCGGCCTTTTGGCTCCTTATTCATTTTCCACCCACATCAAGGATATGGGCGTCAAATCCTATTCCAAAGGCTTTTTACTGTCTGAGGTTCCGCTTGGAGAAGGGATAGTCGACCTCAAAAAAGGAATTGATCTTTGCAGGAAATATAACCCCAACATTACTTTCAATCTGGAAATGATCACAAGAGACCCTTTGGAAATCCCTTGTCTGGAAGAGGAATATTGGGCCACCTTTGATAACATATCGGGTCCTGAACTTGCCGGAATTCTCAAAATGGTAAGGGAAAAATCCTTTTCGGGTGAGTTGCCTTATACACGTAACCTAGAACCCGAGCAGCGGCTTGATTTTGAGGAAGCAAATGTCCTCGCCAGTCTCTGGTACAGCAAGAGCGAATTAGGGCTTGGCAAATAAATTGGAATAAAAATTAATCAACATTCATTTAAGATAAAAATATGAATACTTCAGTCAGTGAATTACCCGGAATCAAACTTTTTGACCTGAGTGGCAAAGCCGCCATCATCACTGGAGGGTCCAAAGGGCTCGGTTTGGCCATGGCAGCAGGTTTGGCTTCAGCAGGTGCCAATGTTATGTTGGTCAGTCGAGACGGGGCTGTCGGAGCTGAGTCAGCCTTGGAACTGGAAAAAGCCTATGGCATCAAAGCCATTTCTTTTTCGGCTGATGTTTCCTCCAAGGAGCAGACAGAAGCCATGGCCAATGCCGCTATGGATGCTTTTGGCAGGATAGATATTCTGATCAACAGCGCCGGGATCAATATCCGTGGCGCAATTGACGAACTGAGTGAGGAGGATTTCAAAAAAGTAATGGATGTAAACGTCACCGGAACATGGTTATGTAACAGGGCTGTGACTCCATTTATGAAAAAAGCCGGCAAAGGCAGCATCATCAACATGGCGAGTACGCTCGGATTGGTAGGGCTTGCAAACAGGACCCCGTATGCCTCAAGCAAAGGTGCAGTCGTGCAAATGACCCGCGCCTTGGCATTGGAATTGGCCCCTTTCAATATCACGGTCAATGCTATCTGTCCAGGGCCATTTCTCACAGAAATGAATTTGCCCATTGCAGATACCGAGGAGGGAAAGAAATTTGTGGTAGGAGCCACTGCCTTGGGAAGATGGGGCCATTTGAAAGAAATCCAGGGTGCAGCCTTATTGTTGGCAAGTGATGCCGGAACGTATATGGTAGGTTCGATGCTGACCGTCGATGGTGGTTGGACAGCACGTTAATGAAGAATTAGGAATTAGAAAAATTAAATCCAAACCGAATTTGGTTTGGATAAGGGTTTTTAATGAATAATATATTTTGGAGCAAAATCGGTTCTCAGCTTGGTGGAGCGGTGGAAATCGAAGTACAAATGTTCAGTTTTGCACAAAACCTAATCGATGAACTGCTGTTGTGCTTTCGTTTTTTCTGTCACCCGAATAATGATTTTATTTTGTTTAAGTTACTTTCAACGTGTCTGAGTGGCAAGTATTTAAGGTTAGGTAACTCTTGCTTTAATTTTTCCATTTCAGGTTTTGTAATGTCAAATGCCCAATTAAGTGTTTTAAGGTTTTTAAGTTTAAATACTGTTTCAACACTTTTGTTTGTCGAGTTAATCATTGTGGTACTTAAATAAATTAAGTTTTTTAAGGCAGCTAAAAATTTGAAGCTGTCAACATTTTGCTTTTTATACATTCCGCCTTCGATTGTCAAGAATTTTAGATTTGTCAGTACTTTGAGCAAAGAGAAGTCTGATATGTTTTTGAAATTTTCAATTACCAAAACCTCAAGGCTTGTCAAGTTTTGTAATGGCTCAATACTTTCTATTTTTGAAGAGTCCCCAATTCTTAAATACTTTAAGTTTTTCAGCTTTGATAAATTGTCTAACGATTTGATGTTGCTGTTTTTTATATTCAGCCCAACAAGATTTTGTAATAAGCAAGCACTGTCAAAAATAGTTTGAGGTGTCGTTGTAGTAAACCAAAGTAATTCGATGTTCTTACAAGTTGGTAGAAAGTCAGCCCATTCTTTAATTAATTTTTTTTGTTGTGTTGGTGTCAGTTCGTTACGCTGGGTACAAGCAATATTTAGTTTCGTCTGTCCGCTAAATTGTGATGGATAAGTAATACTGTCTGGCGGAAACCCATTCTTTTTGTCCCATAACCAAAAGCCATTTTCAATTTGATTTTCTGTCATTAGGATGTCGCTTTAATTTGACGAACAATATAATTTTTGAGGAACGTACCCAATAACTCAATTACTATTTTCAAACAAAAAGCGTAATCAGGTAAATCACCGAAATCGCAGTAACCGACATGATGAGCGTTCCCAGACTATGCGTTTGATTTCCCTGTTTGATCGAAAGCCCTGACAATTGGGTAACTGCCCAAAAGAAACTGTCATTGGCATGGGAAATCGCAATGGCTCCTGCACCGATGGACAAAGCTGCAAACACCCGCATTGTCTCCGAATCCAAGCCCAAACTTCCCAAAAGCGGAGCAATGATCGAAGCTGTTGTAATCATCGCCACAGTAGAGGAGCCTTGAGCAGTTTTCAGGGCAAAAGCAATCAAGAAAGGAAGAAAAATTCCCCAATTGGCGCTGCTCATATTGGAACTGACCATGTCCCCGATACCGGAGTTTTGAAGCATTTTGCCAAAAACCCCACCGGCACCTGTTATCAAAATGACAGGGGCTGCGACCAACATAGATTCGCCGATCCAACCTGTCGAAGACAAGAATTTCTTGTCGAATTTGGGGGGCAAAGTGAAAGATAAAAATGCACCGATTAATAGGGCAATCACCGGACTACCAACAAACAGAATGACTGTAGTAAACATATTCTCGCCAAAAGGAAGAGTCGGATACTTGGCAATTGAAGCCAAAATGATCAGAAGCAAGGGCACCAAAACAGGTAAAAAGGAGGAAAAAGCAGAAGGCCTTTTTAATTTTCCAATTTCAACTTCCACCTCAGCAACCTTTGGTTCGAGCGGAATTTTCATACAGGTTTTCTTGACAAAATAGTAACTCGGAACCAATGAAATCAAACTCACAATCAATCCCCAAAAGATAATCATCCCCAAATCAGCCTCCAGAATACCCGCGGTAGCAATCGGTCCGGGCGTCGGTGGCACAAGTGAATGGCTGGCTGTTGCTCCTAAAGCCAGGGCAATGGTTGTTGCCGCATAAGGGACTTTAGCCTTGAGTGAAAGGGATTTGCTGATGGGATTCAGCATGATAAATGTACTGTCTCCAAAAACCGGAATGGAAAGGATATAGCCACTCAGCATCATTGCCATGGTTACTGATTTTTCTCCTATCCAGGATAAAACCTTCTCGGCAATCACAAGAGCCCCTCCTGTTTTTTCCAGAAAAGTACCCATAATCACACCCAATAATATCAGCAAGCCTATGCTTCCCAAGACTCCCCCAAAACCATCTGTTATGGACTTGAGAATCAGATCCACCGGCATCCCGGATAATAATCCATAGAGGATGGCACCGACAAAAAGCGCTAAAAAAGGATGGATATCATACTTGACAATGGCTATCAGGATGAGCGCCAATGAAAATAGAATAATCAGTAGGGTCAACATGGCTGGTTATGGGTTGGATAGGTTTAAATTAAAACAAAAAAGGAATTGAGGTGCTATACCTCAAAACCTTTTCTGTATGTTCTGCCGACAAATTGATTGGCTTCTTCAAGATTGGTGATTCTCATGTTCTCCCCATCCCAAAGCAATTTCCTTCTGCCATAAAATTCCATCTGACCTTTGCTGTTTTCTCTTCTCAGCATGTAGCTTCGGATGGCAAGATTTCCCATCAGAACCGTCTCGGTCATCGGTCCAGCATAATCAAAAGAGGAAGTTAACCCCTTGTGTTCGGCACTTCCAAATCCAGCTTTGATGGCATCTACCCACTTGCGTTGGTGGCCATATTCCGGTTCCTGATTTTCCAACCTGTCCGGCCCAAATTCTGTTGTACCATCATTCATATACAACTTTGGCATCAGCGGAGAACTGTCGTTGATGTTGGTGGTGATGATTCCCTTCTCACCGATAATCATGACGCCATTGGCACTGTTTGCACCGCCGATATCGTGGTCTGCAGGAATGATATCAGGGTGCGAAGGTCTGATGCCGCCGTCACTCCAGGTCATTTCGATAGGAGATTGGCTTTTGGCAGTAGCAGCAAAATGTAAAGTGATAAAAGAGGATGCAGGACAGCCTTCAGGATTGTAATCCGGTGTCCACATTTTGGAGAAAACCGACCCTACACTGCATTCCGCATCTTTTGGATAATGAAGTCCAAGGGTCCTGAATGGAATATCGATCAAATGGCATCCCACATCTCCCAAGGCTCCTGTACCATAATCCCACCATCCGCGCCAGTTGAATGGGTGTAAGTTGGGAGTGAATGGAATCTCAGGTGCAGGTCCCAGCCAAAGATCCCAATTGAGGGCGCTAGGCTTTGAGCTTGGATCAGAGGCAGGAAAAGGTCCTCCCTGAGGCCAAACCGGCCTGTTGGTCCAGATCTGAACTTTGGAAATTTTTCCTAATTTCCCAGAATCAACCCATTTTTTGACCATGTCAAGCAGGGGATTGGAGGCACCCTGATTGCCCATTTGGGTGACAATCTTGTTGGTCCTTGCCATTTCGGTCAGCATTCTTGCTTCCCGGATGTTATGTGTCATTGGCTTTTGCACATACACATGTTTACCCCTTGCCATGGCAAAAGCAGCCGCAGGGCCATGCACATGGTCAGGAGTGGAAATGGTCACGGCATCGATGTCTTTTTCTTTTTCCAGCATTTCCCTGTAATCCGCATAGAGTTTTGCTTTGGGAAAATTCTCTGTAGATTTTTTGGCAGAACCTGAAAAATCAACATCACACAAAGCCACGACCCTTTCGCGTCCATTCACGGAGGCATTGAAAATGTCGCTTGCTCCTTTGCCACCGGCACCGATAGCAGCGAGGTTCAATTGGTCACTTGGAGCTGTAAATCCAACGCCTCCCAAGACGTGACGCGGAACAATAAAGATGGAAGAAGCTATGGCTGCGTTTTTTATAAAATTCCGCCGTGATTGGTCAGAAGATTCTTTTTTGGGTTTTTTCATGTTAACTGGAAGTTTGGAATCGGGTATAGTTGCAATTTAAATGGGCGTTTTTTCATAGGGTAAGTTTTGTCAAAAAGAAAAAAAACCACGCAAAAGGTTTTTCTTCTTAAAGCCTGGAAATAATGCTGAAATTCAAAACGGATGATTAATCTAACAAATCCATTTAAAATTTTGACATTATATTATTTACCACTGCTTTTTTATCGTTTCAATGGCTTTGGCCGCCTGATTTTCCATGTTTTCCCATCGGCTTTCCAAAGAAACCGAACCCTCATAACCTGACAATTGTAAAGCCTGGTAATATAGGCTCAAATCCTCTCCGTGGGTTCCGGGAACGGCCCTGCCTTCTTTCTCAGCCACGTGGACATGTTTGATGAGATGGCCATAATTCAGGATGCTTTCGGGTCCTTCGCCCTCCATTTTCATATGGTAGATGTCCGCAAGCAACCTGTAATTGGGATGGTTGACAGCTTTGACGATCTCCCCGGCTTCACTGAGGCTGTTGATAAAATCACATTCTTTGGTATTGAGTGATTCCAACACCACGGTGATATCATACTTGGCGGCGATTGGTCCGAGGAGTTTTCCCAAAGCAATCATTTGAGCGGTAGCTTCTTCTCTTGAAAAACCTTCTGGAATAGATCTCGATCCACTGCTTCCAAAGACCACCAACTTCCCTCCTGCTTTTTGTGCACGGCGAAAAACCACCTCGGCATAGTCCACAATCTCCTCGTGGACGGCATTGGGACCCACACTTTTTAAGCTCCCGGGAAGGAAAATGATAAATGCTTGGATGGGCAAGGGAGACGATTTGGATGCTTGCAAAATTTGGTCAAACTCTTCCTCACTTTTGGTCGGAACAAGAAAAGACTGCACATTTTCTTCGATAAAGGAGAACCCGGAATTGGCTAAAATTTCCCCATCCTTAAATCCGGCACATGCGCCGATTTTTGGGAAAGTGGTACTTTGGGCAAATGATTCATGCATAAACAAACCCAAAACCCATACCGTCAATCCAATGCTGATTCTATTTATTTTGAAAAAGGAAATAATCGGGTTCATGGTATATCGGTTTTTTTGGGCAAGGTGCCTGAGCGTTTAATTTGTAGAAAAAAAGGAGATTTTCAATTTTAAAAAATGAAAATTATCGAAAAGAGAATAAAAAGAACATGGATTTTTGATCAGGATTTTTCGGGATTCGAAATTATCATAGATGCGAGGGGTTAAACCGGAATCATTCCCCGTAAAAGTACTTCGATTCAATCACTTCCTAAACTGCTGCCTATAGCCTTGAGGAGAAATGTTTTTTTCCTTTCTAAAAATTCTGTTAAAATGGGTGGCATGCTCAAATCCGGTTAAGAAAGCTATTTCGGAGACATTGCTATCCGTACTGACCAAATACCTTGTTGCATTTTCAATCCGGAGTTTGTTCAGGTAAGTAATCAATGTATGTCCTGTCCCCTGCTTAAACCAACGGCAAAAATAAGTCGGTGTCATGTGCATCAAGTCGGCTACATCACCAAGACGCAATTGGTTTTGAGAGTTTTCGTGAAGAAACCGTTTGATCCGGTCCATCCTACTTTGCTCTTTTTCGATGGAAGCCAAGCTGTGGCTTGAACCCGCAGAAAGTGACATCCTAGGTTGGGAAGAAAGTTGATCCAAAATATCAAACAAAGAAAAAAGTTGTCTGTGGGGTGACAATTTGCCAAATCCGCAGATCAGCGCAATGACTTCAGGATCGATATCCGGAAAGACAAATCCCGATTTGGCTTCTTTAAGGAAATCGGAAACCTGCCTCAACTCAGGAAATGCACCTACAAGGGAAATCGGAAATTGAAAGACAAAAGCTTTTTGAGTCTCGCCTGTATTTTCCCCTTGGGTCACCCAAGTGTGGGGAAGGTTTTCACCCAACAGCACCAAATCCCCTTTTTCAAATGTACTGATGTCGTCACCGACATACCGGATTCCCCGCCCGTTTTGTATAAAGGTGAGTTCAATCTCAGGATGGTAATGCCAGATATGGGGAAATGCGGGCATCGTCAGTTGGAGAAATTGAAACGATTGACCCTTATTGACTTCTGAAATATGCTCAAGCTCTGGCTTCATTGACTTATATTATTATGATCATTATATTAAATATTCAATATAGTGCAATATAGGCAAATGATTGAATAAGATTGGAAAATTCAAATTCTAATAGGGAAACTAATTTTGAAAAAAAATACAATCCTATGAACTTCCCAAAACTACAAGAAACCTACCTTATCAGTGACGAAGCAAAAGCTTTCTACCAAGAGAACAGATATATCAAACTCAAGAATGTGCTTGGTAAAGATGAAATCGACTATTTCAACAGCGTCATTTCTTCAGAAGTCGACAGGCTGAATGCACAAACCAAACCCATTGAAAAAAGAGATACTTATAGCAAGGCATTTTTACAGATTTTCAACCTTTGGACAGAAAACAAAGAGGTTGCCAAATTGGTCCTGAGCAAAAGATTGGGTCAGATTGCCGCAGACCTGATGGGTTGCGAAAAAGTCCGGATCTACCACGATCAGGCATTGTTTAAAGAATCCGGAGGAGGGATCACGCCATGGCATGCTGACCAGTATTATTGGCCGATCGACACCGATAAAACCATTACAGCTTGGATTCCGCTACAGGAAACACCTATGGAAATGGGGCCTTTGGAATTTTCAGCAAAAAGCCATCAGATCATCACAGGAAGGGAATTAGAAATTGGGGATGAATCAGAGTCAAAAATCAAAGAGAACCTGCGCATCAATAATTTCAAACATGTCATCGAGCCGTTTGACTTGGGTGAAGTAAGTTTCCATTCGGGTTGGGTTTTTCACCGCGCCGGTGCCAACCAAACGGACCGAATGAGGAAAGTCATGACGGTCATTTACATGGATGCAACTTCAAAACTTAAAAATCCTGAAAATAAAAACCAAATCAACGATTGGAATACCTGGTGCCCCGGGGCAGAAATCGGAAAAGAAATAAACAGCCCATTGAACCCGGTTGTATGATAGTTCTGATCACTTTCAAGTCAACCTCTCAATAATCTCCTTTGCTTCCGGCCATTTGGCTAGGAGTTCGTCGGCACGGTACAACCTAAAATCCCGAAAATCAAAACCCGGAGCGACCATACAGGAAACAAGGGAGTAGGAATCCAGTTGCTCAACCGTAGATCCGAAAATCACTCCCCGGGTAGAAAAAAAAAACTGTTCTCATCTATTACTCCTCCATTTGAGGCACATGACCCACCATCAAATCTGAATATACAGATTCGTAAGAATCAGGACCGATCGCAAGTTCACCCCTAAATGGACGGTCCATCATAACCATAATAAACATAACCGAACCTAATGTTAGTCCAATTAATGAATTTAATAGGATGTGCAATTTTAAATTATCAATGTAAAAAAGCGAAGCAAGAACAATTGTAATCAATGCCCCACTTATAAAAAAAATCCAGAGCACCATAGGGATTCCTGTACTGACGCTGGTCATCCGAGCTCTTCGCAACTCAATAAGGTTATTAAATTGTTTGATCGCCTCTGAATACAAGGCAATATCCGCAGGAGTGGTAGGCTCCATTTCGTACAAAGATTTTTGAAACAAGTTCAAATAATGGGTTCCTTTTGTTTTTACAATCCCTTGGCGATGCAATGGCCAAGCATAGTGAATCACATAATAGGTATAATCTCCTAGCTTTTGTTTTAATTGATCGGCCGATTCCTTAGGAAATTCAGATACATCTCGATACAAGGCAGCAATAGCGGAAGATTCATTACTTACTCTATCCGATACATCTTGGTAGCTCTTCCATACCGCTGCTGCTTGCAGACCAAACATGATCCCGTAAAAGACACCTATGGTAGATAAAAAATAGGAAATCTCGTCATTGAATGAACGTCCTCCCCAGTTCCTCTTTATAATGGGTCTGAGCGCTAAAACAGAAAGGATAGAGATTGTAGCAAAAATTCCGGTGAAAATAAGGAAAGAAATTCCTAGCGGTAAATCATACAAGAAGAAAACATTCATAGAACCCAATTGATGATATCTTAATTTTATAAATCTGTAAAATAAAACCTCCAAATGCAAGTCTCAAGATCATATTCAAACCATGCCTTCGTTATTTGTCTTGGGTGGAGATTTATTAAAATACAGAAATCATAAAAAACCCATTTAGAGTTCTGTTCAAAAGGTCAATTTGTTTCAAGTCAACCTCTCAATAATCTCCTTTGCTTCCGGCCATTTGGCTAGGAGTTCGTCGGCACTGTACAACCTAAAATCCCGAAAATCAAAGCCCGGAGCGACCATACAGGAGACAAGGGAATAAGAATCCGGCTGTTCTACCGTAGATCCAAAAATCACTCCTGGAGGAACCAATTGCTGCGGTCGGTGGCCTTCATTATCAATTGGGCCTACCAAGAGTTTTTCATAGCCCTTTGCAGAAAGAATATGCACCGTAAGCGGACTGCCTTCATGGTAAAACCAAATTTCATCCCCCGCGATGGTGTGGAATTTGGAGACATTGTCCGATGTCATCAAAAAGTAAATGCATGTCGCCAAAGACCGCTCAGCACCTGCAGTATCCAAGCCTGATCGGTATGTTTCGGAATAATAGCCTCCCTCAGGATGCGCTTTGAGGTGTAACTTTTCTACCAATTCCTGGACTCTGTTTTTCATTTTTTCGGTTTAAATAATAAAGTCGAATTAAAATATTTGAAGAGGGATTAATAATTCAATCCTTCCATTTGATCTTTTTGAAGATAATCTTTGTGTAATTATCCTGTTCGTATAGTACTCCTACATTCTTATCATTCACCCTGACCAAATCACTGTATGCAGTCCAAGCCTGTTTATTTGGATCATCGGTTCGGTCAATTAGTATTGATTTTTCCCAGGTTTTTCCTTCGTCAAAACTGATCTTGAGCGTAAGGTTATTCCTGTCTTTGGGATCTGCAGCATTGGAATGGGCCAAAATGGTTTTCCCATTTCTTTCACCTATCGGAAGGATGGAACCTTGGCAGACAGGATCGGGAAGCGCTTCTTCGAAATAGGCTTCATCCCAGGTTTTGCCTCCATCAGAAGAATAGGCCAAGATCCTGCTTCTGATATCGCCCCGTTGATTTCTGACGCTCATGATCATCCTGTCGCCTGAAAGTTCTGCAGCGATAGCCTCATTCGAACCGGGAATTTCAATGGACTCAGACAATTGGAAGGTCTTGCCATGATCATCCGAGAAAAATCCATGTGCCCGGTATTCCATAAAATCCTCCTGCGGCGGTCCTACTGAATGGTTGGCGGCCACGTAAATCCTTCCTTTGTATTTCCCTTTTTGAAACTGAAAAGCATGCCCGGGAGTATTCGCATAATGCCTCCAATCTTCTTTTGATTCATATGCTGCATTGAATGTTGGATTGTTTGGACGGTGAACTTGCCTCGTGATATTGACAGGCTCTTGCCAACTTCTTCCCAAGTCCAAAGATTTCATCATCCAAACTTCCCTTACTCCCCTGTTCATGCGGATATCATATTCATGGTTGTTTCCAGTGTTGTAAAAAAGATAAACCACTCCATCAGGATAAGCAGGATCATGCAAATCCACCACGGGCGCTGGATTTCCTGCCTGCAATTTGTCATAATCCACCAGCATTTGTAGGGCTGACCAGGTCATTCCTCCATCTTCACTCCTTTTCAATACCAGATTGACATCTCCAAAATCATCAGAACCGTTGACCCGGCCTTCGGCAAAAGCTAAAAAATCCCCATTTGGAAGGTCGATGATGGCTGGAATCCTGTAGATCTTGTGACCTTCTTTTCCTCCTTCAAAAACGATATTTTCTTGAGAGAATCCTTGACTCCAAATCCCAAGAAATAGCAGGGATAAGAATAGTCCGGTTTGAATAATTTTAATGGTTTTTTTCAAAATATCGCTTTAAAGTATAATCAGGCTGCCATTGATCAGGTTGCCTTAAGATTGATTTAGGATCGTATTCCATAGGCTTGATGACTTTGGCTGTTAACTCAGTGGTGTCACCGGTTTCTTTTTGCCAAAGTTTCATCAGCTTCAAAAGCGCTTCTCTCTTTTCTACATAATCATCCTCATAAGCTAAATTATTTAACTCCAGTGGATCTCTTTTCAAATTAAATAATTGTGTATAATCCCGCTCAGGGTAGCGGATCAGCTTCCAATCTCCTTCCCGAACTGCCCGAACCGTATTTCTGTAAGCTGTAAAAAGTGACCCTCTGACTTGGGTTTCTTTTCCCTGAAGAATCGGAACCAAACTTTTGCCTGTGACTTCCTTGGGATTTGGCAATCCTGCCAGTTGAGACAAAGTTGGATACAAATCAAACAGATACGTAAGCGCATCGAATTCCTTTCCTTCGGGTATGCCGGGTCCTTTGATGATCAGGGGGACTTTGGTACTGTGCTCGTACAGGTTTTGCTTCCCAAGCAGGCCATGGCTTCCGGCAGCCAGACCATTGTCAGCAGCATAGACAATGATCGTGTTATCGTATTGCCCATTATCTTTCAAAACAGAAATAATTTTCCCGATCTGCTGATCCAAGTGGGTGATCAATCCATAATAGTCAGAGAGAATCATCTGAATCACTTCAGGCTTTCGTGGCCAGCCAGTCAGGTTTTCATCACGGACGTTCAATTGATCAAACTGAAAAGGGTGAAGTCCCATATAATTTCCCGGAAGTGGCAGGCTTCCGTCAGGATAATAGTTGATGAATTTCGGAGCAGGCGAATAGGGATCGTGGGGGACTGTGAATGCTACATAGCAAAAGAAAGGCTTCCCTGCGTCGTTTTTTGCATGGTTTTGGATGAATTCAATGGCTCCTTCTGTAAAAACCTCCGTGGAAAATCCTTTGATTTGAGGATCTCCCAGTTTCCCATTTTCATCAAAGTCCCTAAGCGCAATGGCATAATGGTCTGCCATACCGCCCAGAAAGACATTTTTAGCTTGCTGAAAAGTCGCCTCAAAGGCCTCTTTTTCATTGTGCCATTTGCCTGTACCAAAAGTTGTATAGCCTGCTTTTGAAAAATCCATCGGCATGGTATTGACCCCATTGAGCCGGTCATAAACTTGAAAAAGACTTTTTCCACTCAAGAGCATCGCCCGGCTTGGGGCGCAGATCGCACCATGGTGTCCCCCCATTACATAGGCGTTTGTAAATCGACTTCCTTCCCTTGCCAATTGGTCAATGTTGGGAGTTTGGATATAAGGATTGCCACTGATGCCAAGGGCATCCGCCCGCTGGTCATCTGCAAATAAAAAAAGGATATTCGGTTTCTTGGATTGAGGATATCCGGCAAATGATGTGGTTAATAATAAAATTAACACAAAAGATATCTTCGATTTGGTATATGGCATTTTGGCTTATTTTTCAAACTCGACGATATATTCCGACATGTATTTCCCGAGATCAGAATATTTGAAAAACAACCTTGCCTGCTTCCCAAGCCGCAGACTCGTGTATTTGTTGGCAATGTCATCAGGGGTATTCAGGGGTTGCAGCGAAGGGTACCAAAGCACATGTCCGGGTTTTTCCAGAAGCTTTTGAGGTTTTGTCCAAGCTTGGGAATTATTCCCCTCTCCCAATTCCTTGTGGGGATTGAACGAAATGTAAAGCTCATCACCAACCCATGATTGTCCCTCCACTTTTCCCATCATCATTACCCAACATTCCAGGTAAGTATTCCAACTGACAGATGGTCCCCAATGGAATCCACCTGTTGGGGAGGATGCCGGACCGCCACCGTTTTCTTTGGACATTTGAAGAGAGGCAACCGGTTTTCCGATTCCATCCCAATCCGCATTGAAACCTTGCCCATCCCATCTTTTGGCTTTCCCCTGCGGGTCATCGAGTTCGTCAATCCGGATTCGGGCGATACTGATGCATTGCCCACTCCATTCTTTGATGGGATCATAGGAAGCAGCATCGTAAGCTCCAGGATAGCCATATTCTCCATAAAAAAGGTACAAATATTCGCCAACCGCCACAGCAGATGGATCACCGACTCCACCGGCAAAGGTCTTGGAAATATTGTGTGGTTTCAAAATCATTCGGGGCTGCTTGTCTTCGAGAAAGAGCCCTTTATTTTCCCAACTCCATCCACCGTCCGTAGATTTCATGACTCCAATCCTACAAACTGCCGCAGGAGTGATTCTTTCAGTCAGACCCAAGGGCCAGTCCTTGTCGATATATCCTTCTTCGGTTGCTTCATTGTAAGGGAGAGTTTCAGGATAATTTTCATTGTGGTAGATAGCGTACAAGGTCCTTCCGCTCGGATCTTTTTCATCCTGATAGACCGTCTCAAACCATACTGCCCCATGCAGACCCGGTTCTCCGACAGGGGCATTGACAGGCAATTTGGGGGCAATATATTCGGCTGCCGGAGTACTGAATACTTCATCGGCATTGGACCCGCTCGCAAACTTTAGGTCTTCAGCAAATCCCCACACAGGATCCTCTCCGTATTTGCCGGGAAAAATCCTGAGTGTGTCCCCTACCCACACTTCGGCCATATTGCAGTCGACAAAATTATTGAAGAAGAAAGTGTCTGTTTCTATCAGTTTGAAAGTGGGTACCTTGAAGTCTTGTGTTTCCGAAAGACTTTCTTGGTTTGGAGTGCGAGGATTACAGCCAAACAAATATGTCGTGGCCGCCACCAGAAGAAAGGAGAACTTTTGTTTCATAATTTGATAAATAGGAGGAGTTGAGGTGCTTTTTCTATACCTTTTCAAGTTACAAAAATTAAATTTTTTCAAAAGAAAATGCCTGAAATCTTGCTTTTGTTTATTGGGACCAAACTTTTTAAGCTGAAGATTTTAATTAATTCTATCTCTAATCTTCCCCCCAAAAGAGCCTTGTGAAGGGTAAGTAATTCACATTTGAAATAACCTTTACAATTACTACATTGGTTTGATCAGCTAATCAGCTAAGGATGTCAAAAAATCAGCAAGAATGAACCTATTAAAACTCCCGGTTTTCCTTTGTTTTCTTCTCCTAATTACCTTTCAGTCCTGTCGCAACGAAAAAAATCAAGGAGAAGAAAGGTCATTAGAAAATGCGCTCTCCACTTTCGAATTGGAGGATGGATTTCAGATTGAGCTCATCGCCGGTGAGCCTTTGATTTCGGATCCGGTGGACATGGAAATTGATGAATTTGGAAGGCTTTATGTCGTTGAAATGCATGGCTACCCTTTGGATAAAAGTGGTACCGGCAAGATCAAATTACTATCTGACACTGACGGAGACGGAATGATGGACCAAAGCATTGTCTTTGCAGAAGGTCTGATGCTGCCTACAGGAATAATGAGATGGAAAAATGGGGTAATCGTAACCGATCCTCCCCATGTCTATTATCTCGAGGACAGAGATGGTGATGGAAAAGCTGATGTTAAAGAGATAATGTTGACAGGATTTGCGGTTTCCAATCCTCAACACAACGTCAATAGTCCCAGGCTTGGATTGGACAATTGGATCTATTTGGGTCATGAACAAGCGGTAACTACAAAGACTTACGAGGCGGAATTTGGTGACAGGGGATCAGAAGTTTATTTTCCTTCCCAACCCGACGGCCCAAAACTTATTCAAAATGCAGGGGGCAGGAGTGTACGTTTCCTGCCTGATTCACATCAATTGGAAGCTTTGGCCAGCAGGACACAATTTGGGCATACTTTCGATAATTGGGGCCATCGCTTTGTAGTAAACAACAGCAACCATATTATCCAGGATGTGATGGCTGCAAAATACCTTGACCGAAACCCCTTCCTCAATGTACCGGAAACCACCCAATCCATTTCCGACCATGGCAATGCAGCTGAGGTCTTTCCCATAACAAAAAACCCTGAACACCAGCTGTTGACGGATATTGGGGTCATCACTTCTGCCTGTGGAATAACGGCCTACTTAGGCGCCTCATTTCCCTCAGAGTATGACCAAGCTGTATTTGTAGCCGAACCCGTAAGTAATATCATCCATATAGATATTTTGGAGGAAAAAGGAACGGTGTTCACTGCCCGAAGACAGCATGCTGAAAAGGAATTCCTGGCTTCTACTGATTCTTGGTTTCGGCCGGTAAACATGTATGTCGGACCTGATGGGGCACTCTATGTGGTGGACTATTACAGGCAGATCATCGAACATCCGGAGTGGATGGCGGAAGAAGTCATCAAATCAGGCGCATTGTATAATGGAACAGATAAAGGAAGAATTTATAGGATTACGCCAAAGGGTACCAAACCACTCAACTGGTCAAACAACATCAAATTGGGGGATTTCTCTGCAGAACAGCTTGTAGAAAAACTTAATGACCCCAATATCTGGTGGAGAAGAAATGCGCAGCGGCTCCTTTTGGATAAGAAATCAAAGGAGATAACCGAGAGCTTAACTTTATTGGCTGAAAATCAAAATTCCCCCAAAGGAAGTGTTCATGCATTGTGGACTTTGGAAGGATTGGGCAAGCTTAGCCCCGTCTCAATTCTAAGTGCTTTGAAAAACCCTGAACCCGGCGTACGGGAAAATGCCATCAAACTAGCTGAATTGCATTTGAATGCTGCTCCAGAATTGAAGGAGTATTTACCCAAAATGAAAGATGACAAGGATCCCAAAGTCAGGTTTCAATTGCTTTGTACGCTTGGGTTTTTGGATAGTCCTGAAGCAGCAAAAGCCCGGCAGGATTTGCTTTTTGGAAACCTGGAAGATCCATGGATGCAGGTTGCAGCATTATCTGCCCCATTTGAGGAGAGTAGCAAGTTAATGGTTTCTGTTTTGGAAGGTTTTCAACCTGATAATCCTGGATATACCACGCTATTGCAGCGGTTGAGTGCGATGACAGGTGCCAGTCTTGATTATCCCATTATCCTAAATTTGATTCAAAAAGCAACCTCAAAACCGAGAGATTGTAAGGATTGGCATGCTCCACTGCTGAGAGGATTGGCGCAAGGGATTCAGAGTAAGAAAGCATCGGACTCTTCCCTCAAACCAGCAGAAAGCATGCTTGCCAAATCTTGTTTCGAAAATCCCTCCATTACTGTTCGACAAGCTTCCCTCCAACTGCTGAAAGTAATTGGTCTCTCAATAAATGAGGAGTCTAAAATTTGGATGGAGCATGGCAAAATGATCTTAGAAAATAAAACCTTGCCAGATGATGAAAGGGTCTTGGCGATCGAATTCCTTTCGTTACAAAACCCACAGCCCTATCAGGAATCCTTAAAACGACTAATTCAGCCTACTGAACCAAAGCCCGTACAGGTAGCTACCATAAAAACGCTCAGCCATATTCCGGATGACATGGTAGCGCCAATTGTTTTGAGCCAATGGTCCACCCTGACTCCTGAAATCAGAGAGGAGGCCATCAATGCCCTGATGTCAAATGAAACAAGAATGAAATTATTGCTCGGAGCTATTGAGGAGGGAACAGTTCAGGCTTCTAATCTTGGCTGGAGACGAAGTGTCCAACTGATGAATCATTCCAATGAATCCATAAAGACAAAAGCACGCCTGTTGATAAATAAAGATGAAAGCAAGGGGGAAGAATTATTGCAAAAGTATCAACCAGCACTCACATCACATGGAACCTTCGAAAAAGGCAAAATCATCTTTGACAACAATTGTGCATCATGTCACAAAATGGGGGAAGATATGGGTCGTGATTTTGGTCCTAACCTCGCAAGTCTTAAAAACAGGAGAGCCGAAAACATATTGAGTGATATCCTATTCCCCAACCTGTCCATAGCGGATGGCTATGACCTATGGTCCATCGAAATGCAAAATGGAGAGGTTTTGCAAGGCATCATCGGATCCGAAACACCCAATGCAATTCTCCTTCGGATAGCAGGCGGAACGGAGAGAAACATTTCACGCAGTGACATCAAGAGTCTAAATGTTATGGACATTTCGGCCATGCCCCCAGGTCTGGAAGAAGCCATCAACCCACAGCAAATGGCGGATTTGCTGGCCTTTATTCTTAAAATTAAATCCAACCCAAAATGAAAAAACCACCGATTTTCACCCTGTTTCTTTTGCTTTTCCTTTTTGGTAGTGCGGCCTTTTCACAAAACCAATCTTTCCCTTGGCCTAAAGGAAAAAAAATGGCGCTGAGCCTGAGTTTTGATGATGAACGGGCCACAAACACAAGCCTGGGCATTCCGCTTTTGAATGAGTACGGAGTAAAGGCCACATTTTTTGTATTGCCAAATAGCCTAAAACAGGATTTGGAAGGTTGGCAAAAAGCCGTGGCTGCGGGCCATGAAATGGGAAATCATTCCATACAGCATCCCTGCAGCGGAAATTTTGTCTGGTCCCGGGAAAGGGCATTGGAAAATTATACTTTAGACAGAATGAAAGCTGAATTGCTTCAGGCCAATATAGAAATTGAGGAATTACTTGGTGTAAGGCCAACAGTTTATGCGTATCCGTGTGGCCAAACCTTCGTTGGGAAAGGTATTTATACCCAATCCTTTGTTCCCCTGATTTCTGAAATGTTTCTTGCCGGAAGAAGCTGGATGGATGAAGCACCTTCTGATCCATTCTATGCAGATATGGCTCAGCTGACCGGAATGGAAATGGACAACAAGGATTTTGATGAAATCTTGCCATTGATTGAATCGGCTCGAAAAAATGGACAATGGTTGGTTTTGGCTGGACATGAAACTGCCAATGCGGGAAATCAGACCACATATTTAAGCATGTTGAGAAAACTTTCAGAATATGCCACGGACCCGGCCAACGGGATCTGGATCGCTCCCATCGGAACAGTGGCAAAATATGTTCTCGATACCCGTCTTGCAACTTCAGACACCACAAACATCCCTGAACTCATCAGGAGTTCGGCTAATGGCAAGTTAAGGTTGACCGCTGAAAAGGGAAGAGCAATAGGTCCCGACATCAAATACATGCCGGATTGGAGGGCTTTTGGATGGTTTACTGCCAAAGACAGTGTAGTGTGGGAAGTCGACATCCCCGAGGGAACCTATGAAGTGTGGATGGAATGGTCTGTTTCCGATGAAGAGGCGGGGAAGCAATTTATTCTGTCAGCAGGGAATGAATCCATTCTGGGAAAAGTAGAGAAATCAGGTTCATGGGAAACTTTCAAGAAAGTTTCCATTGGCAAAATAAAGTTGAGTTCAGGCAATCAGAAAGTAATCTTCAAATCTCTAGACCAATTTGCAAATGGGGCATTACTTGACCTGAAAGAAATCACCCTAGAAAAGGTAGGAACGGGGAAATAATAACCCTCCCTGCTTTATTTTAGCATCGGAAAAAGCCTTTTAACTTCCTCTTTGGAGGGCTGGCTACCATATTCACATATTTCAAAGGCTTCGGCATACTTGATCTGCATGGCCTTGGACTCTCCGTACCAAGTCTTCAAAGCTTCATTGACAGCCGCATTTGGAGCAACGGTGCGCTTGCTTTTTAACCATGCTTTTCTTTCCCCTTTGTCCGTAGGTACTTCTGCAGCATAATTCCCGATCCATGGCAGCCACTCATAAAACTGAGATTCATGGGCATCCATCGCATCTATTTTTTTATCCAAAACAGAGGTAATGTCGACTGCTATGTCTGCTTTAAATGGATACGGTTTTTGGAAATTGTCCTGGAAATAAAGGAAAACAGGGTTTTTTCGAAGAGGTGGCGTATCAGGGGCAATATTGGGAACACCGACCATGTACGCCGCATCCTGAACCAAAATGGCAGTGTAGCGGTGGTCCGGATGGTAATCATTGGACCGGTGTGAAATGACCACATCTGCATCCCAATCACGGATGAGGCGGATGATTTCCAACCTGATCGGTAAGGTGGCGAGCAATTCACCGTCGTGGTGGTCCAAAACATCATAAGTGACTCCCAACCTCCGGCCTGCCTCTTTTGCTTCGGCCATTCTTCTTTTGGCCAACATCCCGCCGCCCTCTTTCATGTGCCCAGCATCTCCGTTGGTCACAGAGACAAACTTCACCTGATGCCCCATTTGTACAAATAGGGCTGCGGTTCCTCCCCCTTTGATATCGCAGTCATCCGGATGGGCACCGATCATGATGATTTTCAAAGGTTTTTCCTGTGAAAAGGCTTCGGGCGCAAAATTCAGGACAAGGAATACAAGAAAGTAAAGGGTGGTTTTCATGGAACGGTCATTTGGGAAGTTCAAGATATTAAAAACCGAAAGGAAAATCAATGTCGCCTCCAAGAAAGGGAGCCTACGATCAAATGGATTGGGGTCCAATTTTGAGTTTCAATGCTTTCCGGGAATTCCGGATCCTTAATTGTGGATAACTTTGTGATTTAAGCTTTTTTCCAGTGGAAAAATTGTGTAGAAATTCTTTATTAATTTATTGGAAATCAAATATTTGAGACATAAATTTGATTCTATCAAGTGAGAGATAAAAGGCTGAAAGTAAAATTTCAGACTAGGGTCAAAAACTCGAGATGAAAAGATAAAGGGGCTGAAAACGGCAACGTAGAAAGTCTGAAAAGGGCAACCACAGAAGTCTTGAAATCATGGATCAAAGCCAAAAGGCTGAGAAATCAGAGTTTGAAAATCTAAGGTTATGAACTTGGGCAACTGAGGGAAAAGTCACAATAACTGTAGCTTGCATGATTTGAAGATTACGGTCTTCAGGTGATGAAGCGGGAAAAGTTCGAAAGAATTTCTTCCCGCTTTTGCTTTTAAGCCATCCTCATTTTTTTGCAACCTACATTTGGTAGTTTTTCCAAATAATTAGGATCAATCCTTTTTAAACTTTGCCTCTCAATCGAGATCCAAAGTTGGTTTCAACATCGCCGCGGCATCTTGACCTAGGTTCCTCTGCAGGTATTGGTTGATCATCCTGAGTTCAGCATCCACATTTTTTCCCTGCTCCTTCATCTCCAACAAGCTATCCCGGTATTTCAAATAAGCAGCTTTGGATTTTTCATGTTGCTGAAGCCTCGCATACACCAAACCCTCTTCCTTATCCAATTCCGGTAGTGGATCCAATGCCATTTTCCTTGCTATATGAAGGTAATCCAAAGCCAATTGGTTGGATTCCATTTCATTGGATTTTCTCCTTTGAATCCTACTAAGAAGGAGGTAATCAATATCAGAAGCCAACCTCGCATCTGCTAGCTTCAAGGCAAGCAATTGGGCATAGCTGTAATTCTTCAGATGGTATTCCTGCCATGCGGTAATGGAAATAGCACTTGCGATGGTATTCAGGTACTGTTGGTCATCCAAAAAATTAACCTGCGGATGTTCATCCATAAATTGGGAAGCAATCCTTTTGGCCATCAATTGCTGTTCGGAAGAATAACCAGCGCCCAGGTTATCCAAGACTTGGGAGGAAAGGAAATACACAGACATCCCGAAATCTGTAGCCAAGGAGTAGTCATGCAAAACCCCATTATTGACCTCATCCACAGCCATAGCAGTAGCTGCAGCCAAAGTTGCTACTGTTCCCCAAATCCTTGCCCGGCGCTCCGCTCGAACAACTTCGTTGAGGTTGACGAGATTATGCTCGAGGACAGCATGGGCTATGCATTGGGCCAAAATTAGATTGAGTTCATTTTCCGAATCTGTACTCGCAATCAGGCCTGTGGTCAGCACAATCATGCCGTTGTCAAATGAAAATGCGATATGCTCCGTGGAGTTTAAAATGACCAGGCTAAAATCCGAAGTCCTGTCTTTCAGCATGGAAAGCGGATGGATCGAATAGATCAATTGATAGATATAATCATAGAGCATGTCATCCTGCAAAACCATGTTGTTAGCCAGGGCTTGAGAATAATAATCCATGGCATCTTCTATCAGTTCCTGCCTGAGCCCTCTTTCCCAACCTTTTTTATTGATGGTTTCAGCCCTGTTTTCCATCCACACCTTTTCCCAAAAATCAAGGTCGTTGCCAAGAAGGGAAATCCTGTCCTCATTGAAATACCGGTATTCCCCAAATGAGGACCTGATATAGTATTGAACCGCACCGGTGTTGATGTTCTTCCTGGTACCCCATACGGTGACGGTATCTCCGACAGCATATTCCCCAAACGGCCGTATGACGTACCCTTTAAGCGTGACTTTACTTTGGGAAAAACTAAAATTTGCAACCAAGATAAAAACCAAAAGAAGAAGGTGCCTTTTCATAAAAACAGGGGTTAAGGAACATAAAGATCCTTACGAAAAAAGATGGTTTTAGGTTGTTTTTAGTTAAGCGAAATGCAGATGTGGATAACTTTGTGATTTAAGCTTTTTTCCAGTGGAAAAATTGTGCAGAAATTATTTATTAATTTATTGGAAATCAATTATTTGAGGCATAAATTTGATTCTATCAAGTGAGAGATAAAAGGCTGAAGGTAAAATTTCAGACTAGGGTCAAAAACTCAAGATGAAAAGATGAAGGGGCTGAAAACGGCAACGTAGAAAGTCTGAGAAGGGCAACCGCAGAAGTCTTGGAATCATGGACCAAAGTCGAAAGGTGGCGGAATCAGAGTCGGAAAACCTAAGGTTATGAACCCGGGCAACTGGGGGAAAAGTCACAATAACTGCAGCTTGACATGATTTGAAGATTACGGTCTTCAGGTTGTGAAGCGGGAAAAGTTCGAAAGAATTTTTCCCGCTTTTGTTTTATATCTATTCGACCGAAAAAGACCAATATTTTCTATTCTTTCAAACAAAAAGCAGAGACCTTCAAAGGCCTCTGCTTTTTTTTACTTTCATTTTCTGAAGGAAATATTAATCATCAATTTCCAACTTCAATCTTCAACCAAGGGAAGCTGGACCGAAGTTCAATTTAAGCAGCTATGGTCTATTGACTGTGGTCTGTCGACAATATTTATTTATCCCTAAACTCAATCTCAGAGATACTCATCAGGATTTCTTCACCGTTGGCTTTTGGATTTTTGAAGATGAAATACACATCCTGTTTTCCAGCTGTAGGATTCACCACAACCTGGGCTTTGGTGGCATTTTGCCTTCTCCACTCGACAGGATTGACTCCTTCGGGAGGTCTTCGGAATTCAGCCTCTTTTGGAACGATAGCTTCACTCTGTCCGATCAGCTGACCTGTCGGCGAGCCAACCCTGACCTCCACCGAACCTCCAATGGCATCTGCCCGCGGGCTTACCTCAACATAAAGGTCGATCTGCTTGACACCTGTCAAGTCCAACCCTTTAAACCCAATATGCGATTGGTCACCCACCATAAAGAAGTTGACTCTTGGCGTAGTCATCAGATTCACCCCTTTTCGGATATCTGAAAGTTGTGGGTCAAGGAAAGGATTTCGCAAAGCGATGTAATCCACCCCGGAGAGAGAACCCACATTTCCTGCACCTTTATCAGCATAGGATGCCCTCAAGAGATACCCTCCCTGACCATTTTCCCCTTCAGGAACCACAGGTGTGACTTTTCCGCTGAGTGGCAAAGAAGCCACTGTCGGTTTGGTTTCATTCATACTGAGAATAAAATCCACCATTCTCCGTGCATCTGCCTCAGATAACTGCGGATGGGCACTCATCCCGTGTTCACCCCATACGCCACTGCCTCCATTGATGATCTTCCCGATGAGCAATTTGGTGTTTTCTTCTGTTTTGGGATACCTAGCCGCCACCGCGGTGTAGCTCGGACCGATGGAAGTTTTGTCATATTGGTGACAGGATTTGCAGTCGCTCCCTTCAATCAGGTTTTTGCCAATATTTAAAATCGCCATGTTCTCAGCGCCACTTTGCTTGGAAGCGATCTCTATCGGGTCAAAACCTGCCGGAACATAATCAAAAGTCACAGCGACTTCTTCGGCCTTGATCTTTCCTTCAGCGGATGTCCCATCTTCTTTGTCCTCAACCTGAATAGTATATTCAAATTCCTTTTCCCCGAAATAGAAGGTTTTATTCAATCCCCCAAAATCAATCGAAACAACAGGAGGTTCATTCCCTGCAACGATTTCGAAAGTGGATGAATTTTTCTCTCCCTTGGTATCGGTGACGGTAAGCAACACTTGGTATGTCCCTGCTTCTGTGAAGGTAAATTCCGGATTTTGATCTTTCAAAACCTGCTTGAATCCATTGGCGGAAGTCAAACTCCACTCAAAACCCAGTTTGCCCTGATCATAATCATCGTAATCGGAAGTCCCCTCAGCGGAGAATTTGGCAGTCAGGGGAACTCCACCGGCATATTTATCCGACGAAGCACTGACATTTGGTTTGCGGTTGCCAGCGTTGTATTCGATTTTGACAATACGGGAATTGGCATTGCCACGAAACCAGGCGCTACCGTATTCCAAGACATATAATGCGCCATCCGGACCAAAATCCATATCTATCGCCGAGCTGAAAGTTTCTTTGAGTAGGAATCGCTCCATGGATTTGTAGTCTCCATTTTCATCCATGGTCACCGCCATGATCCATCCCCGCATAAAATCCACGATCAGCCACTTACCTTCATAATAAGCAGGAAATACAAAAGGCGCTTCTTTTTTGAAATCAGCCTTGCGGAAAACAGGCCCGCCCGTAGCGCTTCTACCCGAGCTTCCCAATATGGGGAACTCCTCCGAAACCCCGTAAGGATACCAGATCATCGCAGGCACTACAGGTGTGGGCAAATTCTTGAGACCGGTATTGTTTACCGATTCATTGACCGGGCTATTCACATCAAATGGGGCTCCATAGGTATTGGTCGCAAGGTCATGTTTGTTGTAGGGTTGGTTGTTTCCGATAAAATATGGCCAACCGAAAAATCCCGGACCTTTGGCCTGATTGAATTCATCGTATCCTTTTGGCCCCCAAATAGAATCGATGGAGGCATCAGGTCCTACTTCTCCCCAATAAAGATACCCTGTTTCACTGTCCAAAGTTGGTCTCCATGGGTTCCTGTGGCCCATGGTATAGATTTCCGGTCTGGTTTTTTCTGTTCCTACCGGAAATAAATTTCCCTCCGGAATCGTATAGGTTCCATCATCTTCAGGATGAATCCGAAGGATTTTTCCCCTCAGGTCATTGGTATTGCCAGGAGCGCGTTGGTCATCTGAACTCTCCATTCCGGGACGCTCGTCAAGGTTGGAGGATCCAACTCGTGGATTGACGGTGTTATTACCTACAGTAAGAAATAGGTTTCCTTCCTTGTCAAAAACCATCCCCCCACCGGTATGGCAACATTCCTCCCGTTGGGTCGGAACTTCCAAGATTACTTTTTTGGTATCGGCATACAGGGAATCGCCATGCAATTCCCACCTTGCAAGGACATGTTTGGCTTCCGCAGGGTCTGCGAAATACATGTAGATCCAGGAGTTTTTGGCAAAATCAGGATGTGCAATCACGCCCATCAATCCCTCTTCCGCTTCCCTTACTCTGCCTTCTTTGTTGGTGTATTTGGTATTTACAGGAATGGTGGCGATGAGCTTCATCTCCCCGGTTTTCTCATCAAAAATCTTGACACCGCCCTTTCTCTCGACCAACAGGATTTTGTTTTGGGGGAGGAAAGTCATTTCCATCGGCTCGTCCATGCCTTCGGTAAGGACGACTTTGGTAAACCGGTTGTCCTCTGGCTTGACAGAGGCGTCTTCAGATTTTTTACAGGAAATCAGGCTGAGCAAAATGGCCAGTCCAATAACCGTATTTAATCGGTAATTTATCTTGTAGAATTTTATCATGGTTTAATGGGTTTTTGAAATTGGAAAATTTCTTAAATGGTTGTGCGCTGACAATTGTGGAGAACCGCATCATCTCTTATGCCAATGCTTTTCTGCAGAACTCCAGGCATTTCTGCACTTCCTTGACAGCATCCGAACCTTCGGGAACCTGGTATTCCAATTCTATGGTGGCGGGAAATTTGTATTTCTTGTCCCGAATCATTTGGAGGATGTCAGCGATTGGTGTGTTCCCTGTACCCCAAGGGAGGTTGCCTTTTCCGTTTGCGGGTATTTGCCGGTCCTTCACATGCATGCTCCAGATTCTTCCCTGCTGTTTTTGGATCAGTTCCATCATATCTGTGTGCCCTGCTGCGATGTAGTGACCTGCATCAAAATTCAATCCGTTGCTGCTGCTTTGGGACAAAGCTGTATCCCAAAAACCAAAAGTCTGTTGCTCATGGCCGTGGTAACCCACTTTCATTTTGTTGGTATCTCCCAATTTTCCTAACCTCAAAGTCTGCGCGTCGTCAGAAGGATGCTCCAATGTCACGTGATCGGCACCGAGGATTTTGGCTGCCTTCATGCCATACGCCACTTCCAAATCAGAATTATTAACACCAAAAGCATTTGGTTTGAAGGCATAAAGTGTAATTCCCGCTTCTTTGAACAATTTCCCTGCCTGCTCAAATTTCTTAAAATCAGTTTTTGTTCTCCAATCGGAGGCAACTTTGGCATAAGCCTCAGATTGCTGTCTGATATCAGCCAATTCGGCCTTTTCACTTTCAGTCAACTCTTCCCCCCTTCTCTGTTTGCCGCCCAACTGAAAACCCCTCATCCTGTTGAATGTCGGTTGTGGCATCCCTGCAAAGTACTCCACAGGTTCTCCCATCATTTCCACGGCGCTGATACCGGATTCCTTGATGTAGCGGATATTTGCTTCAAGGCTTTGGTCAGGCATGGAGCGAAAAGAATACGTGATGCAGCCAATCTGCACGCCGTTGATTTTGGAATCGGGTTTGTTGTATGACTTGATCAATGCCGGAGCACCTTGCAGCCAAGTTGGCGCCAATACCAAGCCGGTTGCACCGATGGCGGATTTGAGGAGAAATTCCCTTCTGTTCTTCATGAAAATTGATTTTTTTATCGTTCAATAGGGTTTAAGATTGAACAACTTAGCAATAATTTTCACTTGCTGCCAGATAAATTTCAGGAAGGTAATTTTTGGGTTTTGATTGGAGAAAAATTGACCGATGACCGATGACGGATGACCGATGTTAGCAGCATTTGATATTTTGGACTGGAGAATATTAATCATGGTATTAATACTTATCAAAACCAATCAAATGAAATCATGGATTGAAGTCCAAATGCTGTTGGTGGACCGTCGACCGTGGTCTTTGGACAATTTTTTAATACCCTGTTTCGCTACCTACTCTACTCCATTTCCCCCAAAATAGCCAAAACCAACCTTGCCGAATTCTCTGATGCAGGACCTACAAATTGGTTGAAATTCATGCGGGCGTGGTTGTTGGCATTGTCGCTGCAACTTCGGATGACAATAAAGGGAATATCCAATGTCCTACAGATATGCGCCACTGCCGCCCCTTCCATCTCGGTTGCCAAAGCATCAAATTCTTCATAAAGCCATTTTGCCTTTTCGTTGCTGCTGACAAAAATATCTCCTGTTGCAATCACCCCGCTGAAAACCTTTGGCTGCCTGTTGGCAATCGGAACAAAAACCACGTTTTGCACTGCACTTTCGCTTATCCGTAGCAAATCCTTGTCGGAATCAATGAACAATTCATCATGCGCGCCCCCGCTTAATTTCCTGAATGGCGAAACAGAAAATCCCAAAGAATCCACTTTCCCGAAGTCATATTGAACCAACTTTTCTCCGATCACCAAATCTCCAGGCAATGCTTCAGGATCCAATCCACCTGCCACTCCGGTAAAAATCAGCGTTGAAATTTTAAAATTCTCGGTAAGCACGGCCGTGCTGTAAGCAGAATTGACTTTGCCCACACCGGCTTTGAGGATGACAACCTTCTTGCCTTTCAGTTTTCCTTTGTAAAAATCAATTCCACCCCTACTGACTTTCTTTTGTCCCTGCATGGAATCGAGCAAAATGGCGATCTCCTGATCCAAAGCGCCCATCAGCGCAATCCGTTGGGCAGAAGCAGAAAAGGAAAAAACAACAATCAGTAATAGGAGTAATAACTTTTTCATAGCCAAAGAAAGAAAATAGAAAGGAGGGTGATGACGAAAAGGATGGGGTTGATTTCGGATTTTTTGCCGGTCAATAACTTCAAAATAGTCCAACTGATAAAGCCAAATGAGATCCCCACAGAAAGGCTGTAAGTAAACGGAATCAAAGTAATTGTGAGAAAAGAAGGAATCGCCTCATTCGGATTTCGCCAGTTGATTTTGGTCAGCGGCATCACCATAAAAGATCCCACCAAGACCAAAGCTATGGAACTTGCGATGGATGGAATGATAGACAGTAACGGCGAGAAAAACATAAAAGGCAAAAACAGCAGTCCGGCAGTCACCGCCGTGGCCCCTGTTCTTCCTCCTTCTTCTATCCCGACCGCGGATTCGATGTAGGCTGTTCCCGAACTGCTTCCCACCAAACCGGCAAAAAGCGTTGCCATCGAATCTGTCAGCAAAGACTTGCGCATATTTCTCGGACTGCCATCAGGATCTTTCAGTCCCGAAGCTTCCGCCAAACCCACAAATGTGGAAATCCCATCAAATAGAATCGTGAAGGTAAATACAAATATCACCGGCAGATAGGCATATCGGAGCGAACCTAAAATGTCAGCTTTTCCTATCAGACTAAAGTCCGGCAAAGCAAACAAACCAGTATAATTGACCATGGTGGCCACTCCGAAATTGACAGCAGAAGCATCTCCCCACCACCTGCCGATCGGCCAAGCCAAAAGGGTCGTAAAGATAATCCCGTAAATTATCGCTCCCGAAACCTTGCGGCTGATCAAAGCGCCTGTCACCAATAAACCTGTCATAAATGTTAGGCTGATGGGATCCTTGAAAGCGGCCATCCCTACGAGTGTAGCTGTATTGTCCACGATAAAGTGGGCATTTTGAAATCCGATAAAGCAGATAAATAACCCGATGCCTGCCGATACCGCATGTCTCAGCGCAACAGGAATGGATGCGATGATTTTCTCCCGGGTTTTGAAAACTGAAAGCAACAGAAAGATCACTCCTGACCAAAATACCGCACCCAAAGCTTCTTCATATGTCAGGCCATAACCTTTGACGGCCGTGTAGGTAAAGAAGGCGTTGATTCCCATACCGGGTGCAACGACGATCGGGTTGCGGGCATACAATCCCATCATCAGACTGCCGAAAGCAGACACCAAAACCGTTGCTGTCAACGTACCCGAAAAAGGCATGCCTGCCTCGGCCAAGATGGCCGGATTGACGATGATGATGTAGAAAGCCGCAAGGAAAGTGCTCGTTCCTGCCAGGATTTCAGTTCGAAGGTTTGAAGGTTTGGAGATCATTCAATTCATGGAAAAGCGGAAAATACAGGTATCTGGATGGAATTGCAAAAGTTATTTTATGAGAGCATCCATACGAATTCAAATTAAAAATTAACCTTAAAAATATTCTTAAGCATACCCTAAATTGCTTCCCTATTTTTACAGCCACTTTTTTTCTTGGCAAAAAAAGTAGCCAAAAAAGCCAAGACGGCGGAATCCTATCCGCGCACAAGGCCTCTGCCGGCCCGGTCCGCCGTCGTCCCACCCACCTCGAACAAATGGAATTCGGTTTTATGGGTGGAATTTAGGGATTAGCCAAGGAAGTGCAACATTGCAGAAACACATAAACAACAAACAATGCATTCTCCGCCAAAGCATATATTTATCCTAGGAAAGAAAATTCCTAAAAACCTTCAAGAAAAAATCAATTTATGATGGACGCATTTCCAAATCTAGATTTCAGACTAGCCAAGCTAACAGACCACAAATCCCTTTGGGAAATCATCCGGCCAATTATCCGCAAAGGAGGCACTTACGTGTTTTCGCTAGATAGCTCGGAACAGGAAATGATGGAGTATTGGATGGGTACGGACAAAAGCACTTTTGTGGCAGAAATGGACGGTAAAATCGTAGGAACTTTTTTTCTGAAACCAAACCAACCCGGTTTGGGAAACCATGTCTGCAATGCAGGATTTATGGTCGATGAAAAAGAAAGCGGCAAAGGCATCGGCAGAAAGATGGGACTTTTTGCTTTGGCAGAAGCCAAAAAAGCCGGGTATCTCGCCATGCAGTTCAACTTTGTAATAAGTACCAACCAAGCTGCCGTCAAGCTTTGGCAATCCCTGGGATTCGATATTATCGGAGAAATCCCCGAAGCCTACCGCCATCCGGAAAAGGGATTGGTGGGGGCGTATGTGATGTATAGGATGGTTTGAGAAAACTGCTCAATACAATTATATTCTCCCCCGCCCAGGTGTAGGTACTATCTTTAAAATCAAGATTATTTTAATTTTTTTTACCTTTACGATACCGGAGAGGAAGCATACAGTGATCGTTCACTTGGATGTTTACCTTGTGTAGTGCCGACTTGATCGGCACT